>CP036163.1 GCA_019056595.1 Pectobacterium atrosepticum
GGTAAAGATCGCGTTATCTGGATGGTATTCCCCGCCGCATAAAATCACTCTGCACGCCTTTTTTTCCTGTAACGCCAAAAAGGTGTTCAGGGAATAGCAAATCGCAGTAAAAAGCAGCTCATCAGGAATTGCATCGATGATGAAGGGAATGGTCGTGCCACAATCGAAAAAAACGGTATCGTTTGCTTCCACCAGATAAGCTGCGGCAGTACCGATAGCCTGCTTTTCTCTTACGTGTTTGGTCTGCTGGTCAGAAACAAAATAATTTGTGACACCGTTATTCTTCAGGTCGCTAACGACATAGCCGCCGAGCAGCATAACGCTGGTGGAATCTGCATTTAGATCGCGGCGCACGGTCATCTCGGACACGCCGAGTAGCTGTGCGGCGTCCTTAAGATGGAGTTTATCGGTTTTCTTTAATGCCTGAGCCAGTCTGCCGATTCGTTCGTCGCGCCGCGTTTCCATAAAATTCCCTGCTAGTAAGCTATTTTTGTTGTTAGTAGTTCCCTGCTGCGGCAGCGTCATCAGAAACGATAGCAACGCCTGAACTGGTGCCAATACGTGTGGCACCGGCTTCAATCATACGTTGTGCCGTTTGGCGATCGCGAACCGCGCCGGAGGCTTTTACACCCATCTCGCTGCCGACAGTGCTACGCATCAGTCGAACGTGTTCTTCGCGTGCGCCGCCGGTGCTGAAGCCGGTAGACGTTTTGACGAACGCGACATCCAACTGACGACACATTTCACACACCAGCACAATCTGTTCGTCATCAAGCAGACAGGTTTCCAATATTACCTTCAACGGTATAGCGGCGCAAACCTCACACACGGCCTGAATATCCGCTTTGACGGCATCAATCTTCCCGCTTTTCAGCCAGCCGACGTTAATCACCATGTCGATTTCCTGTGCACCGGCATCAATCGCGGCTTTCGCTTCAAAAGCCTTGCTGGAAGTCAGGCCTGCACCGAGAGGGAAACCAATAACCGAGCACACCTGTACCGCTGAACCTTTCAATTTTTCAGCTACTAAGGGAACGTAGCCGGAATTAACACAGACGGCATAAAAATGGTGCGCTATCGCTTCATCGCACAGCGTGACGATTTGCTGTTCGGTGGCATTTGCTGCCAGCAGGGTGTGGTCGATATAACGTGCATAGTCAGTCATGGTAAATCCTTGGTTGTGTCGATAAAAATCACATAGCGTGATTATGGCATTCAATGATTTCAATGTCACAAAAATAACAAAATAATTAATATTTGTTATTTTAATAACAAATAATGAAGCGAATGTGATAGCGGATGTGTGGATATCGGGAAATAGGGAAGAGGTATACTCTAAATAATTCAAATTTCAGGACAAAAACGGCAAGACGTTTTTGAACAGCGCTTGCGCTGACCCCGGAAGGGAGAGGCCATAAGGCCGAATAATGCGGCAAACGAAGGACAAATTTGTCGGGAACGAATTTGACCAGCCAGCGGCTGGCCTTCGGTGAGAGACTGGATGTCTCTCATTTAATCCCGATGAGCTTACACAGGTAAGTGATTCGGGTGACAAATCTGCCGGGAGCAGATTTGAACGTAGCCAACGCACATGCAATTTGAAGTATGACGAGTATAAGGCAGAAAAGAAAACGCCCATCGCTCTTGAACCTGAAAGGCGGGAACGATGGGCTTCCTCAATAAGGGGAATCAAAGAAAAGCAGTGGCACTTATTCAGACTGTGGACCAAAGAAAAAGTTCTGAGTTTTCTGGAAAAAATTCACGCTTTTTTACATTTTGTTAGCCGGGTAATTCAGGCCAGATAACCACGATAAGTGAACCCGCTAATGTGAGTAGCACGTTAGCGATGGCGTAGGTACCCGCATAGCCGAGTGCAGGAATATTGCTGCGTGCCGTATCGCTAATGATCTCCATGGCTGGCGCGCAGGTCCGAGCGCCCATCATGGCACCAAACAGCAGCGCTCGGTTCATTTTCAGCACATACGCGCCGAACAGAAAACAAATCACCACCGGCACGAGGCTGACAATCAGCCCTGAAGCCAGCATCTGGATACCGACTTCTCCCAGGCTACTGTTGATGGTGCTACCGGCACTCAGACCTACGCCCGCCATAAACACCATCAGGCCAAACTCTTTGACCATGTTAAGCGCGCCTTGCGGAATATAGCCGAAGGTCGGGTGGTTGGCGCGCAGGAAGCCCAGCATGATACCGGCGAAGAGCAACCCGGCCGCGTTACCGATGCCAAAGGTGAAGTTGCTGAACTGGATCGTGATCAGCCCGACCATCACGCCGATAACAAAAAAGGCGCAGAAGGCCAGCAGATCGGTGACTTGACTGTGAATAGAAATGAACCCGATTCGCTCAGCAATGCTTTTTACCCGACGGGCGTCACCGCTGACCTGTAAGACATCGCCTTTATTCAGCACGACGTTATCGTCGAGCGGCATTTCTATCTGGCTGCGAACAATACGGTTAAGGAAACAGCCGTGGTCAGTCAGCTTCAATTGGCTGAGGCGCTTACCGACGGCGTTGTGATTCTTGACGACAATCTCTTCCGTCACGATGCGCATGTCCAACAAATCACGGTCGAAAACTTCTTTGCCATCGCGGAAATTGGAGTTCAGACGAGAGTGTGCATCGGGATAACCGACCAGCGCGATCTCGTCGCCGATTTGCAGGACGGCATCGCCGTCGGGATTTGCCAGAATTCCGTTGCGTCGAATGCGCTCGATGTAGCAACCAGTCTGGCGATAGATTCCCAGTTCGCGCAAGTTTTTGCCAGCCGCCCAGTCGACCAGTTCTGGCCCGACGCGATAGGCACGAATCACTGGCAGATATACTTTTCTTTGGCTGTCTACATCCAGCCCGCGCTCGCGTGCAATTTGCTGCGCACTGGTGGGAAGATCCTGATGCTGAAGTTTGGGCAGATAGCGTGCACCAAAAATGAGACTGACCAGCCCGACCAGATACGTCAGCGCATAGCCCAGGCTCAAATGATCTTGTTCAACACCGAGTTGACCACCCAAACTGGCGGTATTGCGTAGTGTGTCGCCTGCACCGACCAGCACCGGTGTCGATGTCATGGATCCTGCCAGCATCCCCGCGGTCAGGCCGATTCCCCAGCCGAAAAGTTTGCCTAACCCTAACGCCAGTAACATGGCGCTGCCGACCATCACCAGCGCCAGCATGAAATAATTTTTCCCGTCGCGGAAGAAAATAGAAAAGAAATTCGGCCCGGCTTCTACTCCCACGCAAAAAATAAATAACATAAAACCGAGGCTCAGTGCTTCGGTATTAATCGAAAAATGTTGTTGGCCGAGTAATAAAGAAACCACTAAAACGCCAATAGAATTACCGAGTTGTACTGGCCCGAGGCGCAATTTTCCCAGACAGAGTCCTAATGAAAGAACCACGAATAAAAGCAGAATGTAATTCCCGTTTAACAAATCAGCGACGTTTATATTCATGGGATGTAACTTGTTGTTTACCAGTAAGTTCTTGATGTTATTCATTATAGCGGCTAGATTTAGCCATGAAATGCATGAATTCCCGTGACGGTATCAATACACGTCAGCTGAAAGGAATCAGCCTCGTTCAGTATAATTTATCCGATAAAAATTGTTCAGTGTAATTATTGTTTAATTTAATGATTGTGGTGTCGCTGTTGACGAAATGCGCGGGTTATCGTCTTTTTCTACGGACAACTTGTGCGTCGAATAAATCATAGCGAAGCCTCATGTTTTTCATATCGGGGAATAGATACACCAATCATTTTTGCCATACCGAGCGCTTTCGGTATCTGGTCGATGCAGGTTGGGGGGCATATTGAGAAGGGGCGATTTATGGCAAGAAATAAAGGTTGGGTTGGTGCGACCTGCTGTTTTCTATTGTTCACCGTAGTCTTTCTGAGTCAAAAGATTGAAGTATCGGAGGTCGCGGTGAATGATGGGCTGCGGGGCAGTCCGGGCATGTTGCTCTTTCTGCTGCCCGGCATGGTGGCTTGTTTTCTTTCCGCACGCGGTCGTCTGCTTTACCCGCTGTTTGGCGCGCTGGCGGCTATGCCGGTGTGCTTACTGCTACTTCACTTGTGGAATACGCCGATGCGCTCTTTCTGGCAAGAACTGGCCTATGTGATGAGTGCGGTCTTTTGGTGTGTGCTGGGCGCGATGGGCGTGCTGTGTTTACGCAGTCTGTATCGACGTTATCTTCGTTGAGTGGGTTCTCGACAATATCCCATAAAAAAGCGCGGACTTTCGCCGCGCTCTTGTCCTGCCAGTCTGATGATTATGACTGGAACAGCGCCAGATGCTCTTTGGCATAAGCTTCAAAATCAGTGCAGCCGCCGATGTGTTTTTCATCCAGGAAAATCTGCGGTACAGTTTCAACCGGTTTTCCTACCGTCTTGGACAAATCTTCTTTCGAAATGCCTTCGGCGTGAATGTCTACATAGCGGAAGCTGAAGTCATCACGTTGCTCGGCCAGTTTCTCTGCCAGTTCTTTCGCACGTACACAATAAGGGCAAGCAGGGCGCCCGAAAATTACAGCGAACATGTAAACTCCTTTGTAAAATTAGAAAATGTGCTCATTCTTGGAACGCATAGCGTGACGCGGTTTGCAGACAAGGTCACAGTTAAAAATGTTACGGTTAATGAGGTTACTGCGAATCGCGCTACTATGCCCGTATTCATTGATGAAAAAAAGTAGTCATTACCTGTTACAACGATTTGCTGAAGCTATTATACCCGTCATACTTCAAGCTGCTTGTGCGTTGGCAATACTCGGCTCATCTCCGAGCCTCGCCCTGAAGGGCCGCCGCAAGCGGCGTTTAAATTGGCTAAGCCAATTTGTCCTTACTCACCCCAGTCACTTACCTAAGTAAGCTTCAGGGGATTCGCGCAGTTGCCGCCTTCACGCAACTCGAATTATTTAGGGTATAAACGAATTTTACCGACCCAAGGATGCCAGTGTGATACCAACTATTGATTTGCTACAACGCCACCGTTCCATTCGTGCGTTTACGTCTCAAGCTGTGACAGATGAGCAACGCCACGCCATCATTGCCTCCGCACAAAGCGCGTCCAGCTCCAGCTTTTTACAATGCAGTTCGATTATTCGTATTACCGATCCTGCCGTACGTGAAACGCTCGTTCACTATACCGGCGAACAAGCCTATGTGGCACAGGCGGCAGAGTTTTGGGTCTTTTGTGCCGATTTTCACCGGCATGTGGAGATTTTCCCACAAGCGGAAACTGGGCTGGCGGAGCAATTGCTGATTGGTTGTGTCGACACCGCTATCATGGCGCAGAATGCGCTGGTTGCCGCTGAGTCGCTGGGGTTGGGCGGGGTATTTATCGGCGGCATCCGCAATCGGATTGCTGATGTGACGCAGTTACTGCAATTGCCGACGCTGGTGATACCGCTGTTTGGCCTGTGTCTGGGTCACCCAGACGCCGAACCTCAACTGAAACCGCGTATGCCAACCGCCATGATGCTGCATGAAAATGTCTATCAGCCGCTCGACCGCGATGTGTTGGCACAATACGATCAGCAAATGGTGGAGTATTATCTGCAGCGTACCGGTAGCCGCCGTGAAAGCTGGAGTGAGCATGTTGAACTGACGCTGAAAAAAGAGTTACGTCCATTCATGCTGGACTACTTACATCAACAAGGATGGGCGATACGCTAGTATCTGTAGGATATTTATGAAGATAGCCATTCTGTCTAGAGATGGGACGTTATATTCCTGCAAACGTCTGCGTGAAGCGGCTGAGTCGCGCAAGCACAGCGTTGAGATTATTGATCCACTTTCCTGCTATATGAATATCAATTCGGCGGCACCGTCGGTGCATTATCGCGGACGCCGGTTGGATAAATTCGATGCGGTTATTCCGCGTATCGGTTCACAGATCACCTTTTACGGCACGGCAGTGTTGCGCCAGTTTGAAATGCTGGGAAGCTATCCGCTGAATAATTCTGTTGCGGTGATTCGTGCCCGTGACAAACTTCATTCACTGCAACTGCTTGCCCGTGAGGGAATTGACCTGCCGATCACTGGGTTCGCCCACTCGCCGGATGATACCGGTGACCTGATTGCTATGGTGGGCGGAGCACCGCTGGTCGTGAAACTGGTGGACGGTACGCAGGGGATCGGTGTCGTATTAGCCGAGACGCGGCAGGCGGCGGAAAGCGTGATTGATGCGTTTCGCGGGCTGAATGCCCATATTCTGGTGCAAGAATACGTGCATGAAGCGCAGGGTAAGGATATTCGCTGCTTTGTGATCGGCAATCGAGTTGTTGCGGCCATTGAACGGCAGGCGAAAGCAGGGGAGTTCCGTTCAAATTTGCACCGTGGTGGGTCGGCAAATAAAGTTAAAATCACGGCGCAGGAACGTGCGATTGCCATCAAGGCGGCGAAAACATTGGGGCTGAATGTGGCGGGTGTTGATATTTTGCGTGCCGATCGGGGACCGCTGGTGATGGAGGTAAACGCTTCGCCGGGGCTGGAAGGGATTGAAACAACGACCGGGCTTGATATTGCTGACATGATGATCGAGTTTATTGAGCAAAAGACTCAGAGGCGCATCGCAACATCGTCAACAATAGGAAAAAGTTAGCTTTCTGAAACAGATCCTGCGCCGTAAAATACGGTGTTGCTCCTTGGCTCATGGGCCTTGGCGTAAGGTTGAGTGAAGATGTTGCCACATTGCGGAACGAGAAATGCGCGTAGTGAGGCACTTTTATAATGGCATCGTCGCACAATATTCCGTAAGCTATGGGCCGTTTTTAACATCGCTTTTGCGTGAGTGGTGTTCCCTTTTCAACAAGGCTGTCTTTATGGTGGCAGGTATGAGGCAAACATGATGGATTCACTCATCGTACCGGATTTGGCTATGCTACGGCGATGGCTGGATCAACTGAATATTCTGTATTTCGAATGTGATTCCTGTCAGGCACTTCATCTTCCTCATATGCAAAATTTTGATGGTGTGTTTGATGCGAAAGTTGATCTGGTAGATGACGTGATCCTGTTTTCCGCACTTGCGGAAGTGAAGCCTAGTGCACTCATTCCTCTGGTCGGCGATCTGAGCCAAATCAATGCCAGTTCATTGACCGTCAAGGCATTTATCGACGTTCAAGACGATAATCTGCCAAAACTGATTGTCTGCCAGTCATTCAGCGTTGCCGCAGGCATGACGTTGGAACAATTCAGACATTTTATGCAGCAATCCGAAGAACAGATATCGATGGTGATTCTTGAAGCTGGTGCTAATAATCTGCTGTTTATTGGGGATGAAGAAGAGGGCTCTGCTGCCAGAGTCACGACTTCACATTTGCATTGATACGGTTGCTGCCAACGGCAGCAATTAGTTTTACTTATTTTCCGCTCGCCGCCATTTATTCTGGTAATTTCGCATTATTGCCAGATATTTCTCTTTGTTTGTCGCTAAACGCCTTCATCACATCGATAAAATGTGAATAAATAATCGTTAAAACCCATTTTTTACGTTCAAGTATGGTGTGCATGATGTTGTGGGGTTATGCTTTATTCCTGTAAGGGACAGACTGCCGAATCGGTGCTATGTCTGTGTCTGAGCGAATAAAAATCGGTGCATATTCATTCACCGATTAGATATCGCGGCAGGATATATTTTGTATCGGAACGATACATATACCCACGAATCACCCCCTTGAATGGAGGAAGGAACGGATGTTCACCCAACGTAAAAAATGGCTCTCGGGTGTTGTTACCGGCTTGCTGATGGCCGCGTCCGTCACCGCATCTGCGGAAGAGAAAACGCTGCATGTTTATAACTGGTCCGACTATATCGCACCGAACACGTTAGCCAATTTCCAGAAAGAAACCGGCATTAAGGTCGTCTATGATGTGTTTGACTCCAACGAGGTGTTGGAAGGCAAGCTCATGGCGGGCAGCACGGGTTTTGATCTGGTGGTACCTTCTGCCAGCTTCCTTGAGCGCCAACTCTCAGCGGGCGTTTTTCAGCCATTAGACAAGAGTAAACTGCCGAATTACAAAAATTTGGATCCTGAGCTGATGAAGCTCATTGCACAGCACGATCCTGATAACAAATATGCGTTGCCTTACCTGTGGGCGACTACGGGCATTGGCTATAACGTTGATAAAGTTAAAGCTGCGCTGGGTGCCGATGCGCCGGTTGATAGCTGGGATCTGGTATTGAAGCCAGAGAATCTGGAAAAGCTGAAAAGCTGCGGCGTATCCTTCCTGGATGCACCGGAAGAGATCTTTGCCACGGTATTGAATTATCAGGGTAAAGATCCGAACAGTACCAAACCGGGTGATTACACCACGTCAGCGACTGACCTGCTGCTGAAGTTGCGCCCGAGCATTCGTTATTTCCACTCGTCGCAATATATCAACGATCTGGCGAACGGCGACATCTGCGTTGCAGTCGGCTGGGCCGGCGATATCATGCAGGCGGGGAATCGTGCGAAAGAAGCGAAGAACGGAGTGAATATCCAATATAGTATTCCGAAAGAAGGTGCGTTGGCATTCTTTGATGTCCTCGCCATTCCGAAAGATGCTAAAAATCTGGATGAAGCCTATGCGTTTCTGGATTACCTGATGAAGCCGGAAGTGATGGCTGAGATCAGTAACCACACCTATTACGCTAGCGGTAATCTGGCATCCTTGCCTTTAGTGAACGAAGAGATTCGTAACAACCCAGGCGTTTACCCGCCAGCAGATGTCCGCGCTAAAATGTTTACGCTCAAGGTGCAATCTCCTCAGATTGACCGTACGCGTACTCGTGCATGGACCAAGGTTAAGAGCGGCAAATAGACTTTTGGATCTGAATAGTTACCCAAGAGCTTGATGGTTGCCGGTTTCGGCAACCAGAGAATAGATGGGTATAAAATACTCTAAATAATTCAAGTTTCAGGCAGCCAACGCACATGCAACTTGAAGTATGACGAGTATTAATGTGGCAAAGAACAGGCGGAGATACCGCCTGTTTGCGCTCTATATTGTGTCACACCGCTGAATGTAAAAAGTGCCTACTGGCGACATCAGCGGTGTGGCTTGTTCTGCTTTTGCCGGAGAGCAATACGAAGTGAATGACGCGATCCCCCGCCCTCAATCAAAACCTCAAAAAGCGGCCACGCCGCTGCTGGAAGTGCGCAACCTGACGAAGTCGTTCGATGGTCAGGCCGCCGTTGATGATGTCAGCCTGACGATTTATAAAGGCGAAATTTTTGCTCTGCTGGGTGCATCCGGCTGTGGGAAATCCACGCTGCTGCGCATGCTGGCAGGTTTTGAGCTCCCCACGCAGGGGCAGATTGTTCTGGATGGTCAGGATTTGTCATTGGTGCCGCCTTACCAGCGTCCCATCAATATGATGTTTCAGTCTTATGCGCTGTTCCCACACATGACGGTGGAGAAGAATATCGCGTTTGGTTTGAAACAGGACAAGTTACCGCGTGCAGAAATCAAAGATCGCGTGGAAGAGATGCTGTCGCTGGTGCATATGCAGGAGTTCGCTAATCGTAAGCCGCATCAGCTTTCCGGCGGTCAGCGTCAGCGTGTTGCGCTGGCACGTAGTCTGGCGAAGCGTCCAAAACTGTTGTTGCTAGACGAGCCGATGGGAGCGCTGGACAAGAAATTGCGTGACCGCATGCAGCTTGAAGTGGTCGATATTCTGGAACGCGTAGGGGCGACCTGCGTGATGGTGACGCACGATCAGGAAGAAGCCATGACTATGGCTGGTCGTATTGCCATCATGAATCGCGGCAAGTTCGTACAGATTGGCGAGCCAGAAGAGATCTATGAGCACCCGAATACGCGTTTCAGCGCGGAATTTATCGGCTCGGTTAATATGTTTGAAGGGATATTGCAGGAACGTCAGGACGATGCTCTGATCATCAAAAGTCCCGGGCTGGTGCATTCGCTGAAAGTAGATTCGGATGTCTCGGTGGTGGATGGCGTTCCGGTTTACATCGCGTTGCGTCCTGAAAAAATCATGCTGTGCGAAGAGGTGCCAGCTGACGGCTGTAATTTCGCGGTGGGGGAAGTGGTGCACATCGCTTATCTGGGCGATTTGTCGATTTACCACGTCAGGCTCAACAGCGGGCAAACTATCAGCGCACAGTTACAAAACGCCTACCGCTATCGCAAAGGCACACCGACCTGGGGAGATGAGGTTCGGTTGTGTTGGGATGCGGATAGCTGTGTCGTTCTGACGGTGTAACGAGGAAGAATGCCATGACTTTATTTCCCGAACATCACACGGCGGAACCACCAGGCAAAGCCAGACTCTGGCTGCGAGTGTTGATGGCGCGCTGGCGTCAAAAGCACGGCCGCAAGCTGGTTATCGCGCTGCCGTATCTGTGGCTGCTGCTGCTGTTTATGCTGCCATTCCTGATCGTATTTAAAATCAGTTTTGCTGAAATGGCGCGGGCGATTCCGCCCTATACCGATCTGGTTTCCTGGATGGACGACAAGCTGGATATTTCCCTTAACCTTGGGAACTACCTGCATTTGTTGGACGATCCGCTGTATTTCGATTCCTATATGCAATCGCTTCAGGTTGCTGCTGTATCGACGCTGTGCTGCTTGTTTATTGGCTATCCACTGGCCTGGGCAGTCGCGCACAGTAAACCCTCAACGCGTAATATTCTGCTATTACTGGTGATACTGCCGTCATGGACGTCGTTCCTGATTCGCGTTTACGCCTGGATGGGGATTCTGAAAAATAACGGTATCCTGAATAACTTTCTGCTGTGGCTGGGCGTGATTGATGAACCGCTGATCATTCTGCATACCAATTTGGCGGTTTATATCGGCGTCGTCTATTCCTATCTGCCGTTTATGGTGTTGCCGATTTATACCGCGCTGACGCGGCTGGACTATTCGCTAGTGGAAGCCTCGTTGGATCTGGGCGCACGGCCATTAAGAACCTTTTTCAGCGTGATCGTCCCGCTAACGAAAGGCGGAATTATTGCGGGCTCGATGTTGGTATTCATTCCAGCGGTGGGGGAATACGTGATTCCAGAACTGCTTGGCGGGCCGGACAGCATCATGATTGGCCGTATTCTGTGGCAGGAATTCTTTAATAACCGCGATTGGCCAGTGGCATCCGCTGTCGCCATCGTCATGCTGCTGCTGTTGATTATGCCGATTATGTGGTTCCACAAGCATCAGAGCAAAACGGCGGAGGGGGAAGCGTGAATAATTTACCTGTTGTTCGCTCACCGTGGCGTATTGTGATTTTGGTGCTGTGTTTTACGTTCCTCTATGCACCGATGCTGATGTTGGTGATCTATTCGTTCAACAGCTCCAAGCTGGTTACCGTGTGGGCAGGATGGTCGACGCGCTGGTATATCGAGCTATTCCACAATACGGCAATGATCAGTGCCGTGTTCCTAAGCCTGACGATTGCTGCCGCCTCGGCAACGATGGCCGTGATCCTCGGAACGATCGCTGCCGTGGTGATGGTGCGTTTTGGCCGTTTCCGCGGGGCTAATGGGTTTGCGTTTATGCTGACAGCACCGCTGGTGATGCCGGATGTGATTACTGGCCTGTCGCTGCTGTTGCTCTTTGTGGCATTAGGGCATGCTATTGGATGGCCAGCAGAGAGGGGGATGTTCACCATCTGGCTAGCGCACGTCACGTTCTGCACCGCGTATGTCACAGTAGTGATCAGTGCTCGTCTGCGTGAACTGGACCGTTCTATTGAAGAAGCTGCTATGGATCTGGGCGCGAACCCGCTCAAAGTCTTCTTCATTATCACGGTACCGATGATTGCCCCTGCGCTGCTTTCCGGCTGGCTTCTGGCGTTTACGCTGTCGCTGGACGATCTGGTTATCGCCAGTTTTGTGGCAGGGCCTGGCTCGACAACGTTGCCAATGCTGGTGTTCTCCAGCGTCAGAATGGGCGTTAATCCACAAATTAACGCATTGGCTTCTCTGATATTGTTAGTCGTTGGTATTATTGGTTTTATCGCCTGGTGGTTTATGGCGAGAGCAGAGAAGCAGCGCTATCGCGATATGCAAAAAGCGAGACGCGGCTGATTCGATTTCTCACCGTAATTTGCTAGCCTAGCGAAGATTTCCAGCAACGCCGCCAAAGTATGGGGGCGTTGCTGTTTTATAGGGTTATCAAGTTTTATATCAGTATCACGTTTTATATTGGCATCGAATTCTATATTGGTGCTGTATTTTTAGCGGATAAATGCCGCATGAAGGGAGAGCGTTGAAATTCTGTACACGAAGAAGGAAATGACACAACGCAAAGTTTATGCCCCGGTGCCAGTGATGGTGGCGGGGATTGCGATTATTGCTACCCGTTTTTTGGGGATTTTGCTGCTCGTGTGGGAATTGGGGCTCAGCGATTTAAGCGGCTGGATTGGCAGTAACGCGGAGGCTTGGGATTCGACGCTGGTGTTACTATTATCGCTCATTATCGTCGGTGTAGAGATCCGCTGTGGCTTTGCCGTTTTGGCTGGTGTGAACTGGGGACGATGGGGCTATATAGCCTGTCAGGGAGTTGTAGTGTGTTATCTCCTGCTGGCGTCACTAAGCGAATTTATGCCGGCGATATTCCATATTTCGGGGGAGAACCACGCCGCCGTGCTGCATCAACTCCTGATGCAAAAGATCCCCGATCTTCTGGTGATTGTTTTACTGTTTCTGCCACGACGCAGTAAGCGTTTTTTTCTACGCCAGAAATAGAAATTTCTATCTCCTGAGCCAGTTGTGCTGCTGGCGTCGCCCATGAGCAGCGGAAAGATCATAGGGTGACGCTGTCAGGGTGGTATAATCCTTTTATTCTGTATTTCTTCTGATAGTTAGATTTTTATGCATTGTGCCCGCTACAGCACGGGAACCTGTCGTTCCTGCCAATGGTTGGAAAAACCCTACCCACAGCAATTGTCTGATAAGCAGCAGCACCTTGAAGACTTGCTGCAACCGCACGCCGTGCAGCGCTGGCTACCGGTGCAACCTTCTGCGCAGACTGCATTTCGTAATAAAGCCAAAATGGTGGTGAGCGGCAGCGTGGAACGCCCGTTATTGGGGATGTTACACCGTGATGGAACTGCGGTAGATCTCTGTGATTGCCCGCTTTATCCGACCAGCTTCGCGCCAGTTTTCGATGTGCTTAAAGTCTTTATTGCCCGTGCGGGGCTGACGCCTTATAACGTGGCCCGGCGCCGTGGGGAACTGAAATACCTGTTGCTGACGGAAAGTACGCAGCGCGGTACGTTCATGCTGCGCTTTGTCTTACGCTCAGAAACCAAGCTGGCACAATTACGTGCCGCAATGCCTTGGCTACAACAGCAGTTGCCCCAGCTTGAGGTGATATCCGCCAACATTCAGCCTGTGCATCAGGCGATTATGGAAGGGAAAACGGAGATTATCCTGAGTGACGCGGCTGCATTGGCTGAGCAGTTCAATCAGGTGCCGTTGTATATCCGTCCGCAAAGCTTTTTCCAGACTAATCCGCAGGTAGCGGCTGCGCTATATGCGACGGCACGCGACTGGGTTGCAGAGCTGAAGATAACTAGCATGTGGGATCTGTTCTGCGGGGTAGGGGGTTTTGGCCTGCACTGTGCATCATCTGAGATGCGTTTGACGGGCATTGAAATCAGCGCTGAGGCGATAGCCTGCGCACGTCGCTCTGCGGAACAGCTAGGGTTGAAACATGTGGAGTTTCAGGCGCTGGATTCAACACAGTTCGCGACAGCAAAAGCGGAAATACCCGATCTGGTGCTGGTTAACCCACCGCGCCGTGGTATCGGCAGCGAGCTGTGCAGCTACCTGAGCCGGATGGCGCCGGACTACATTCTCTATTCCAGCTGTAATGCTGAAAGCATGGCAAAAGACATGACGGAACTGGCGAACTACCGCGCGCTGCGTGTACAGCTGTTCGATATGTTCCCACACACGGCGCACTACGAAGTACTGACGTTATTGAAGCGCGCTTGATAAGCGATAACTATATGTAATAAAAAATATCTCGGTAGCAATTTACTACGTTGTTGTATCTATGTTCGACAGTATGAAAGTTTCGGGCGTGTCAATCCTAGTGCTTTTCTATGATTTCATCACATGCCCGACAAGGAGCGCTCAATTGCCGCAGCTCCTTGACCACTGGCTTTTGGCGTGAATTGCGCCGCTGCGCGGTGCCTTCGGTGATCGTTCCCGCTTTTCGAGCCGCCAGTGACGCGTTCCCGACGCGGCACTGTCTTTCGCGGCGTCCTGCCGCTCACTCGACGGTAACGATCACCTCAGCGCAATTCTTTACGCCTGGACGACAAAAAAGCGGCGTTATATGCATGATTTCATACGATATCACACTGCGCAGATCGAACCTTATTGCGGGAACCACTTGTCATTGATGGTTTTGTACGTGCCATCGGCTTTGATCGCATCCAGCGCTTTATTTAACTTCTCCAGCAGTGCCTTGTCATCGGGACGAACGGCGATGCCCAATCCAGTGCCGAAGTATTCTGCGTCAGTCACATGCTCACCAACCGTCGCCAGTTCAGGGTTCGTCTTAATCCACTCGTTGACGACCGCAGTATCACCGAATACGCCGTCGATACGGCCGTTCTTCAGATCCAGTACCGCATTCTGATAGCTGTCATAAGAGACGGTTTGCACTTCTGTGTGCTTATCGTGCATGTATTTCTGGTGCGTCGTGCCATTTTCCATACCGATACGTTTACCTTTCATGGCAGCAAAATCGCTGAATTTCCCTTTCTGCGCGATAACCACGGCAGAGTTAGCATAGTAGGGCTGTGTAAACGCCACCTGCTTGCTGCGCTCTGGCGTGATATCCATACCGGAAATTACCGCGTCATAGCGACGGAATTTAAGCGCGGGGATTAGGCTGTCAAACGCCTGATTGGTGAACGTACATGTGGCTTGCATTTGTTTGCACAGCGCTTTCGCCAGATCCATATCGAAACCGACAATTTCATTGCTGGCATCCAGTGACTCAAATGGCGGGTAGGTGGCTGATGACGCAAAACGGATGGTGTCTGCGGCGGTGGCGCTGAAGGTGATTCCTGCCAGTAACGTGGCGAGCACTAATTTTTTCATTACCTACTCCTTTCTACTTTTTTTATATAATAGAGTTGCGCGGAAGGATTCCAGCGTTATGGTGATTACCATGCCAGTCATTGAATTTATATGCAATTAAAATGATTAATAAATCGATTAATTGCATGTTTTTACATCAGCAGGCAATAAAAAATTTTTGGGAGAAATTTTTAACGTTGTGTCAGCAACGGCCCTTAAGGGGGGCGGCCAGTGATGGCACGCCATAAAAAAGCAGGCTATAAAAGCCTGCTTTCTAAGTGGGTAAGTGCGTTAAGGATCAGTTGCGGCGTTCGAATACCAGTGAGCGACGTTCAACCCAGCGCATCAATAATGTCAGTAACCCATTGACGCAAAGGTAGATAATTCCAGCCGCGCCAAACACCATCACATCATATGTCCGGCCGTACATCAGTTGGCTGTAGCCCATGACTTCCATCAGCGTGATGGTATAAGCCAGCGACGTACTCTTAAATACCAGCACCACTTCGTTTGAATAAGAAGACAGCGCGCGTTTAAACGCGAACGGCAGCAAAATGCGTAATGTCTGCTTCTGATTCATTCCCAGAGCGGCGCAGGATTGCCACTGTCCGGCGGGAATTGCTTTTACCGCACCATAGAACAGCTGTGTGGTATAAGCCGCGCTATTGAGCGCTAGCGCCACCATCGCACATAGCCACGGCTGTGAAAGCAGGCTCCACAGCCAGGGGATTTGCTGAATAGAGGTAAATTGCCCCGGGCCGTAGTAAATCAGAAAGATTTGCACCAGCAGCGGCGTACCGGTAAACAGCGTAATGTAGCCTTTCGCCAACATTGATATGATGGGCGTTTTTAGCGTCAGTACAACAGTAAGCAGCAGTGATAACACCAGCGCGACGACAATGGAGACGGCAGTTAACGTCAGACTGGTATGCAGGCCTTTTAATAGCTCAGGTAAATAAGCGAGCATCAGGAAGGCCTCCGCTCAAAACGCGTGGTGCGCAGTTCAATGCGTTTCAGCACATACTGACTTAATAGCGTGATAACCAAATAGATTGCTGCTGCGACGACGTACCAGGTAAAGGGCTCCTGTGTCCGTGTAGCAATGCTTTTGGTTTGCAGCATCAAATCGTTAACGCTAATCAGCGAAACCAGTGCGGTATCTTTCAGCAATACCAGCCACTGATTACCCAATCCCGGCAGGGCATGGCGCCACATCTGCGGCATAATCAAGCGGAAAAAAATCGCAGACTTGCTAAGCCCGAGGGCTTGTCCTGATTCCCATTGTCCTTGCGGGACGGCTTTCAATGCGCCGCGCAGCGTTTGGGAGGCGTAGGCCGCATACAGCAGCGCCAGCGCAATGACGCCGCACAGGAAGGGGCTGATTTCAAACATGCCGATATCCAGTTTTACCGGAATCTGCACAATGAAGAGGTTCAGGATAAAACCATCCGCCAGCAGCATCAGCAACTGGGAAGAGCCAAAATAGATAAATAGCACGACCAAAATTTCTGGCAGGCCGCGCACGAGTGTGACTACCGCTGTACCCGTCCAGCTAACGGCTTTCCAGCGAACGGTTTCCCAAACGGCAAACAGCATCGCCAGCGCTAGGCCGAGCACCAGTGCACAAACGGCAAGGCCGACGGTCATACCGGCGGCGCTTGCAAGAGGTTGAAATTCAATCATTGAGCGTCAGATTACTGCTGGAACCATTTTTTATAGATGGTCTCGTAAGTGCCATCCTGCTTGATTTTGCTGAGTGCATCGTTGAATTTTTTCAGCAGCTCATCGTTATTCTGGCGTACCGCGATGCCCAGACCGATACCGAAGTAATCTTTATCCGTTACGTTTTCACCAACGGTAGCCAGCGTATCGTTCTGTTTCAGCCATTCGTTAACTACGGCGGTGTCACCGAATACTGCATCCAGACGGCCACTTTTCAGATCCAGCACCGCATTCTGGTAGCTGTCGTAAGGCACCGCAGTAATTTCAGGATGTTTTTCCAGCAGATATTTCTGGTGAGTGCTGCCATTCTGCATCCCTACACGTTTGCCTTTCAGTGCAGCGACGTCGGCAACTTTGCCTTTCTGGGCGATAAACAGGGCGGCGTTATCATAATAAGGCTGACTGAATGACACCTGCTGCTGACGCTCCGGGGTGATATCCATCCCTGCGATGACGGCTTCAAAACGACGGAATTTCAGGCCAGGGATCAGGCTGTCGAAAGCCTGATTGCTGAACGTGCAGTTTGCCTGCATTTCTTTGCACAGTGCGTTAGCCAGATCGATATCAAAGCCCTGAATCTGGTTATTGGCATCAACAAATTCGAACGGAGGGTAGGAGGCTTCTGTCGCGAAACGGATAGTATCCGCGGCGTTAGCAGAGGCGGCACTCACTGCGAATAATGCTGCAACAATCAATTTTTTCATTATTGTTTTCCTGATAGTAATCAATGTGATAAATAACCAGCGAATTCAGGCGTCTGCGGCTGAGCAAAGTGCGTCGCATCGCCTTGTTCAACGATGCGGCCGTTTTCCATATAAACCACTCGGCTGGCCGTTTTACGGGCAAACTCGACTTCGTGGGTCACGATCACCTGTGTAATGCCGGTTTGCGCCAATTCACGGATGATATTGACGACCTGAGCGGTAATCTCTGGATCTAATGCGGCAGTCGGCTCATCAAACAGCAAGACCTGAGGTTCCATCATCAGCGCACGAGCAATCGCGACACGTTGTTGCTGTCCACCAGAAAGATGGAGAGGAAATCGATCGGCAAAATCATTGAGGCGCAGGCGAGTCAGCAGCTTGTCTGCACGCGCTTTAGCTTCTTCCTTACTCAGCCCCAGCACGCGGCAAGGCGCTTCGATCAGGTTCTGCACCACGGTCAAATGTGGCCATAAATTATATTGCTGGAACACCATCCCGACGTTCTGACGCAGTTCACGGATTGCGCCGTCGGAAGGCGTGCGCTGAAAATCAAACTGATTACCAGCGATGGAAAGCGTACCTGAGCGTGGCATTTCCAACAGGTTAAGAACGCGTATCAGCGAACTCTTTCCCGCCCCGCTAGGACCGAGAAGCACCAGCGTTTCACCCGCAGGACAATCGAGGGTGATGTCAAATAGCGCCTGGTATGTGCCGTAGAAACAGTTAATGCCGTTTAGTTGAATACTCATGCGTAATAATTGAATAGACATTGATGCGGCGAATGTTAACGTTGGCAGAATAGTTATGCAATCACCGTGGGTTAAAATTTGCCAATAAGCGATTTATTGGTTAAATAATAGCACAAAATAGTGGTTTACGGCTTGAGGCCTGCTTTAGGAGAAACGAATGCAATTATCCACCACGCCCAATCTGGAAGGCTTCACCATTACTGAATATTGTGGCGTCGTAACCGGCGAAGCTATCTTGGGCGCGAATATCTTCCGTGACTTTTTCGCCAGTATCCGTGATGTGGTCGGCGGCCGTTCCGGTGCCTATGAGAAAGAGCTACGTAAGGCGCGGCAGATTGCGTTCAAAGAGCTACAGGAACAAGCTGAAGATTTAGGTGCGAATGCCATTGTCGGCATTGATCTTGACTATGAAACCGTTGGGAAGGATGGCAGCATGCTGATGGTGACCGTCAGCGGTACCGCAGTGAAGGTTCGCCGCTGAGGATGGAAGTCGCTTGTATAGAGGGTGAAGTGGTAAAGCGATGTGGCGCAAAAGACACATAAGAGTGGAATAACGATGTTTAAATGGGTGAGTTGCATAGCGTTGGGGTTGTTGGCGGGCTGCCAGGCGCCGTCTTCGTTGCAGGAACAGCATAATTATGTACTGGAGACCGCGTTGCAGTCGCGGGCGCAGGAATCCCGTATCCGCTTTTTGGTGATTCACTACACGGCGGAAGATTTTGCCACCTCGTTGAATATTCTGACGGACGATCACGTCAGCGCCCATTATCTTATTCCGGCACATCCGCCGTTGCAGCACGGCAAGCCGCTTGCGTGGAAACTGGTGCCTGAATCTCAGGCTGCCTGGCATGCAGGGGCGAGCAGTTGGCGTGGGTTTAGTCGACTGAATAATTCCTCGATTGGTATTGAGATCGAAAACGCGGGCTATCAGCGCACGTTAACCGGCTATACGTGGGCACCGTTCCCCACCTCGCAGATTCAGCTCGTGACCGCAATTGCTCGTGATATTGTCGAACGTTACCAGATTGCACCACAGAACGTGGTGGCGCACAGCGATATTGCCCCACAGCGGAAACAAGACCCCGGCCCACTCTTCCCTTGGCGGATGCTGGCGCAAGCTGGCGTTGGTGCCTGGCCGGAGGCACGTCGGGTTACGTTTTATTTAAAGGGACGGCAATCGACAGAACCGGTGGATGAAGCCATTTTGCTGGAAAAATTGTCGCGTTACGGCTATTCGGTGCCGGAAACGATGACGGCACGCGAGAAGCGGCAGGTGATTGCCGCTTTCCAGATGCATTTTCGTCCTGAGAATTATCAAGGCCAGCCAGACGCGCAGAGTGAGGCGATCGTTGATGCGTTGCTGGAAAAATACAGCCGCCGCTAAACCGTTTCCTTCTCTGCCAGCTTCGCAATACGGGCCGCCATGCCACGGAAGATAAACAGGTGAGCGGGCATCATTAGAAACCAGTAGACCAGCCCGTTAAACCCGGAAGGGTGCCAGCGGGCGCGCACATCTACGGTTCGGTGAGTGCCTTTGTCCGTGATAGTAAAATTGAGTTTACCCAGCCCCGGTGCTTTCATGCCGAATAGCAGTACCAGTTGGCGCTGTGGCTTGATCGAAATCACCTTCCAACTGTCAATCTTGTCGCCGACCTCCAGCGTTGGGCGGTCGGGGCGTCCGTAAGTCACACCGTTGCCGCAGAGATCGTCCAGCCGGGCGCGGATATTCCAGAGCGTATTGGCGTAAAAATAGCCTTCCTTGCCCCCAACCTGCTGGATCACTTGCCAGAGTGCTTGGCTGGATGCAGACGTTTCAAGCGTATGGCCCGCCTGTTTGGGGTAAAAGCCGTAATTCGGCTTCCAACGTGCACGTACTTCGGTATCGTCGCCCCAGTCAGCCTGCTGTCCGCTCTCCATTTCGCTTTGCAGCGTGGTGCGCACGGCGTCATCAAAGCTAATCAGCTTTTGTGGAATCAATGCCTGTAGTTCGCAGCCATCGGCCTGCAAATCGTGTTTTAACCCCTGAATCAGGGCACGAGCGATGGACGGAGGAACTGATGTCACCAGATGTAAAAACCAGACAGACACCAGATGCGTGGGCATGGGAACCGGGATCAGCAATCTGCGCTTGCCGCTGATCTGAATGAAGCGCTCGAACATCGTTTGATAGCTGATGTATTCGGGGCCTGCCGCATCCATAATGCGATTTTCTGTCGCAGGGTGATGCGCAATGTTGATCAGATAAACCAGCAGGTTTTCCAGCGCAATCGGCGACGATTTAGAGCGCACCCAGCGCGGCGGGGTCAGCACCGGCAGGTTATAGACCATGTCGCGCATGATCTCGAACGCCGCCGACCCAGTCCCGATAATAATACCCGCGCGCAGCTCCGTGACAGGAATCCCACTACTGCGTAAGACATCACCGGTGATCTGGCGTGCCAGCATATGCGGTGAGGTATCATCCTTCGCCTGAAGCGACCCCAGATAGATAATCTGCTTTACGCTGCTGGAGGTGAGTGCCAGCAACAGATTCATGGCCACCATGCGCTCTTTGGCGACGAAATCCGCGCCGTCGCCCATGCTGTGCACCAGATAATAGAGCGTTTCCGCCCCCCACAGACCATTAGGCAGGCTTTCTGGCTTAGTGAGGTCAACCTGCTGACAGTCGACGCCCGGCCAGTTCCGCGACGCGAGGGATTCGATATTCCGACCGGCAGCAATCACCCGGTTGCCCTGCTTGCTCAAGCGTTCGGTTAAATGGCGGCCAATGTAGCCAGTTGCGCCCAGAATCAGAATCGGGGCTGAGGGGGATGTCATACGCCAGCGGCTCCACAGCAAAATATAACCATGGCTTACTATATCCTAAATAATTCGAGTTGCGTGAAGGCGGCAACCGCATGAACCCTAGGAGCTTACTCAAGTAAGTGACTGGGGTGAGTAAGGGAAGCCAACGCACAAGCAATTTGAAGGATTACGGATATAACGGGGAACGACGAAAAGTGTGCGATAACAAGGCGTAATTTAACATGGCCTACCTGCCCGATAGCCGTGCTACCGAGCAGAAGGAGGTAAAACGGGGGAATATCAGGCCAGAACAGTATCGCCTTGTAGCTGGCAGCTACAGGCCAGAACATAGCCTTGCTCGATCTCGGCAGGCGTCAGCGTCATGGTGCTGGTAGTGGTGTATTTACCGGACAGCACGCGGGTTTTACAACTCCCACACACCCCAGCACGGCAGGCGGCGAGAACGTGCACCTTATTGGCTTCCAGTGCGGCCAGCAGGCTGATACCCACCGGAACACGCAGATTCTTCAGCGGACGGCTGATGGTCAGCGTGATCTGATCGGCGTCTTCATCCACCACTTCATCAGTCGGGCGGAACTGCTCTTTAAAGATGCGATTTGACGCCACGCCAAGCTGCTGACTCAGCGTTTCAATCTGGTTCATATATGGCGCAGGGCCGCAGGTCATGACGGTGCGGTTGGTGATATCCGGCACGCGTTCGACGAGCAGGTCGCCGCTGATGCGTCCGGCGAGGAAACCGGGCGCGGCGTCAAATTCTGCCATCAGCGTCAGATGCAATTGCTGCGGGTAGCGCTGCACCAGATCTTGCCATTCGCTGGCGAAGATCACCTGCTGTGGGTTGCGCACGTTGAAAATGATGTGGATATCGATTTGCGGCTTGTTTGCCAGCAGCCAGCGGCACATCGACATAATCGGCGTGACGCCGCAGCCTGCTGCTGCCATCAGGTAGCGATCGCTGACCGCGTTGGCGCAGGTAAATTCGCCCTGTGCATCGGACAGCCACAGATAGTCACCAATTTTTAGCGTTTGGGTCAGCCAGCGGGAGCCAACGCCGTCGTCCAGCCTTCTTACCGTCAAGGTAATAAAGCGGCTGAGGCCCGGCGAAGAGGAGATCGTATAAGCCCGTAGCGTCTCTTCGCTGTTAGCAATGCTGACTAGCGCATATTGACCCGGCTGATACGGATAAAAATCATGATTAACCAGTGAAATTGTCCAGACATCCGGGGTTTCCTGGGTAATCGAGTGCACCTGCATGCGGTTAGAACAAAGCGGTGTCGGCCCAGCGTGTGGTACTGGCATCGTCATAGTCAATCTCCATAACAAACGGATACGGTGAAGCGTGTAAAGATAGCGGCCCATGATTAGCAGGGCTTAGCGTGAAGCATCAATGCCGACACTTCACGCTGCGTGACGAGGAACGCGCTCCTCCGTCCGCGTTGATTCATCAAGCGGCCAGAATGGTGTTCATGTCCTGTTCAACGGTGGTAATCGCCCGCATACCGAATTTGTCGTTCAGAATGGCAAGCAGGTTGTCCGTCAGGAAGCCCGGTGCAGTTGGCCCGGTGTAAATATTTTTCACGCCAAGAGACAGCAGGGTAAGCAGGATGACAATCGCTTTCTGTTCAAACCAAGACAGCACCAGACTAAGCGGCAGATCGTTGACGCCACAGCCCAGTTTTTCCGCCAATTTAACGGCCAGAATAATTGCCGCATAGGCGTCGTTACATTGACCAACATCCAGCAGACGTGGCAGGCCTTCCAGCGTACCGAAATCCAGTTTGTTGAAGCGGTATTTACCGCATGCCAGCGTCATGATCAGGCAATCCTGCGGGACGCTCAGCGTGAAGTCAGTGAAGTAGCTGCGTTCTTCACGGCTGCCGTCACATCCGCCAACCAGAAAGACGTGGCGCAGTTTTTTCTGTGCAACCAGGTCGATGACGGTATCTGCGGCGCTCAGCAACGTTTCACGACCAAAGCCGACGGTGATCATGTGCTCGATTTCGCTGTATGGGAAACCCGCCAGACCTTGTGCCTGTTCGATAACCGAACTGAAATCGTCACCTTCCAGATGGTTCACGCCCGGCCAGCCTACGATGCTGCGCGTCCAGATGCGATCGCCGTAGTTGCCCACGTTCGGGTCGATAATACAGTTAGACGTCATGACGATCGCGCCAGGGAATTTGGCAAACTCGGTTTGTTGGTTTTGCCAGCCGCTGCCGTAGTTACCTGCCAGATGCTTGAATTTTTTCAGCTCTGGGTAACCATGTGCAGGCAGCATCTCGCCGTGCGTATAAATATTCACGCCAGTGCCTTCGGTTTGCTCTAGCAGCATGCGCAGGTCTTTCAGGTCATGACCTGAAATCAGAATGGCTTTACCCGCAATCGGGCGTACGTTAACGGAGGTTGGCTGTGGGTGACCGTAAGCGTCGGTTTCGCCATGATCGAGGATTGCCATGACGTTAAAGTTCATTTTACCGATGCCCATTGCGTTGTTCAGCAAGGTATCGACGTCGGTTGGCTGTGTGCCCAGCCATGCCATGAAAGCATGATATTCGGCATAGATAGCGTTGTCATATTGACCAAGAACATGGGCGTGTTCCATGTAGGCCGCTGCGCCTTTCAGGCCGTAGAGGTTGAGCATACGCAAGCCGTGGACGTCATCACCCACGATGGCTTTATCGCTGTCCAGCGCAAAATCCTCTGCCTGTTGCAGTAAGGTCGGAATATCGTTGCCTGCCAGTTGCAGCGCTGCCATCGGGTGATCTACGGTCGCCGTGGCATCGTGCAGACGGCAGCGAACTGCTAGCGACTCACGCAGTGTAATGGCTTCCTGTGCGTAGCCAATAATACGTTGGGAATCGAAGTTAACGTTGGTCAACGTAGAGAAGAAAGCGCGTGGTGCAAAGTTATCGACATCATGATCGATAATATCCAGTTCGCGTGCTTTCAGCGCCCAGGCAGAAAGCCCTTGCAGCACAGCCACCAGCAGGTCTTGCAGATCGGAGGTTTCTGCGGTTTTGCCGCACATGCCCTGCGCGTAAGAGCAGCCGTTTCCAACAGGGGTACGAATCGTTTGTTCACATTGCACACAAAACATGATGACTTCCTTTTTTAAAGTTGCATTTTAAATGCTTGTTTAAAGCATAGTGTCAGCCGAGGCAGGTAAAAAGGCTTTTTTAATGCAACTTTAGGTAAATTTGATTTAGCGCAAGTTTGGTGATGGGCAATGAAAATCACTCTCAATCACAGCCCATAAACGAGGGAGAAAACGACGATGAATGTGCACTTATGAGGAAAATAACGCCATCAGTATCGGTGCCGCGAGACTTAATAAGAAACCATGTACGATGGCAGCAGGCACGATATCAATACCCGCACTGCGTTGTAAAACCGGCAGCGTGAAATCCATCGACGTCGCACCACAAAGGCCTAATGCACATGAGCGATTGCGCTGTGCTAGCGCAGGAATCAGCATAATAGCCAGCAACTCGCGGGCCAGATCGTTGAAAAATGCCGCGCTGCCGATGACGGGGCCAAGGGCGTCGGTCAGCAGAATGCCTGACAGCGAATACCATCCGTAGCCGGATGCCATCGCCAGACCGGTTTTCAGCGGTAGTCCCAGAACCCATGCGGCAAGCAGGCCGCCACCGAGTGCGCTGATACCCACGATGAGCGCGATAACCAAACCGCGACGGTTTAATACTATCTGGCGTAATGTCATCCCGCTGTTACGCAGTTGAACGCCCACCAAAAATAGCAGAAAGATCAGTGCATATTCGCTGCCTTTGCTGGCGTGAGTGAACCCAGACCATTGTGTTAAACCGAGCAAAAAGCCCGCGAAGACCACGCCACAGAGTTTGAACGATTCAAGGATCATATGCAGTCGGGAAGGCGGTGCGGCGTCTTTGAATTTGCTGTGCCACGCGCTGCGTTTTTCCCATAGCCACAGCGCAATACCGTTTGCCGCGACAATGCAGAATGCGAATACGGCGGTGTAGCGAAAGATCAGTAACAAATTGCTGCTGAGGTTTTCCAGAAAGGCCAGACTAATCCCCATTAAAAACAGAATAACGTACACCATCCAACTCAGCAGTTGGTTAATCAACAGTAATGTTTTTTTGGCACGCAGCGGCACTAGATAGCCAATGATGAGCGGTAATAAAATAATTAATAATCCTGAATACATCACAGAATTGATGTCCTTACGCGAGAAAAACGGCACTAACCCGTATTTTAGGATTTGCGGGGGGCCGTAGTTAAACAATGAGGCTTTTCTTCTTCATTCTACCCCGATAGGCGTCGACGCGACGGGAATGCAAACCGTGCGTCAACAACATCGTGGGATTCATCGGCTACACTTGGCGGGAAGAAAAACGATAATCTATTAAAATTAAACAAATTATCGGAGCGAGTAAAGCGCTGACTGGCAGGATATTCTACGTGATGGAGATCTTGCCAGCAGAAACCCGCAGGTAGCCGCTACAGGAGAGAAGAATGCATCTGGAAAGTATTGAAATCCTGGGGTTTCGGGGAATTAATCGTCTGTCGCTGACACTGGACGAGAATAACGTGCTGATTGGGGAGAACGCCTGGGGGAAATCGAGCCTGCTGGATGCGCTTTCGCTGCTGCTGGCGCCGACATTGCCGCTTTATCATTTTGATATGCAGGACTTTCATTTTACCCCGGGGGATGAAAACAGTCGGGAAAAGCACCTTCAGATTATTTTCACTTTTTGCGAGACGGCGCCCGGCCACCATTTATCCCCTCGCTATCGTTCGCTTAGCCCAGTTTGGGTGGAGGGAAATGAGTCGCTATACCGCGTTTTTTATCGGCTGGAAGGTGAGGTGGACGAAAGCCAGTCAGTCTTCACCTGGCGCAGCTTTCTGGACGCCGACGGGCATCCGATACCGCTGGATAATATTGATGAACTGGCCAGAGAAATCATCCGCCTGCATCCGGTATTGCGGCTGCGCGATGCGCGCTTTATGCGGCGTCTGCGCTCCGGGACGCTGGCGGCGACGTTAGATAACAGCAATGAAAAACTGGCTCAGCAGTTTGAGCAACTGATACGTGAGTTGGTGCAAAACCCGCAGAAGCTGACGGATAAAGAGCTGCGTCAGGGCTTAGTGGCGATGCAGCAACTGCTGGAGCACTATTTTTCCGAGCAGAATGCTACGGGTAACGACCGACGTCATCATCGCCATGCGCGAACACACAATGGTAAATCGTGGCGATCGCTGGACAACATCAACCGCCTGATTGCCGATCCCAATAGCCGCAGTAGCCGAATTATCCTGCTAGAGCTGTTTTCTACGCTGCTACAGGCGAAAGGTTCAGTGGTGTTGGATCCCCATGCTCGTCCGCTCTTGCTGATTGAAGACCCAGAAACCCGGCTGCATCCGATTATGCTGTCCGTTGCCTGGGGGCTACTGACGCAACTGCCGCTCCAGAAAGTCACGACAACCAACTCAGGAGAGCTGCTGTCGCTGGTGCCAATGGAGCAGGTGTGCCGTCTGGTGCGGGAATCTTCACGGGTTGCGACGTACCGCATTGGTCGTCAGGGTATGAATGCGGAAGATAGCCGGCGTATTGCGTTTCATATTCGTCTGAATCGACCTGCTTCTCTCTTTGCTCGCTGTTGGCTGCTGGTGGAAGGGGAGACTGAAGTCTGGATGTTGAATGAACTCGCGCGTCAATGCGGCCATCATTTTGAGGCGGAAGGGGTAAAAGTGATTGAATTTGCCCAGTCGGGCCTCCGGCCATTGTTGAAATTCGCGCGCCGTATGGGGATTGAATGGCATGTGCTGGTCGATGGTGACGATGCGGGGAAAAAATATGCGGCGACGGCAAGAAGCCAGCTAATCGTACAGGATGAAAGTGAGCGAGATCATCTGACCGTCTTGCCTGCATCGGACATGGAGCACTACATGTATCGTGAGGGGTTCAGTCAGGTTTATCACCGCATTGCACAATTACCGGAGAAAGTGCCGCTATCGATGCACAAAGTCATCATTAGGGCTATCCATCGGTCATCCAAACCCGACTTGGCGATTGAAGTGGCAATGGAGGCCGCAACGATGGGCAGCGATGCCATCCCTCCACTCATTCGCGGTATGTTCTCTCGCGTGCTATGGCTCGCTCGAGGGCGTGCAGATTAATGTCATGTAGCGATAAAAAATGCCGTTCAGTGTGCTGAACGGCATTTGTCGCATTGTATTAATTTTACTGTTTAGCGTCGTGTGTTCTGAGTAGAAATGTAGGGTGTAGTGTAGAAGGGGTCAGGATACGGCCTCGACGATTTGCGGGACGATCAGGCAGGCATGATTGCCTTTCGGCCCTTCATGAACATCAAACCTGACAACCTGTCCGGCTTTCAGCGTCCGGTAGCCATCCATTTGAATAGTTGAGTAGTGCGCGAAGATATCGTCACCACCCCCTTCTGGACAGATAAAACCAAACCCTTTGGCATTATTGAACCATTTAACAGTACCTGTCTCCATGCATTGACATCCTTCGCAAGAGTATTCTTTTCAGTAATAGGTGTGGTTATTTGGTTACTACGAATACGAATTGATTAAAACCTCATCAATTCTTCCGTACACTTTAGTGAAATCGATCCCGGCGTCAAGCGATCCACCGCATGGTGACGAGGGGAGTTTGTCAAAGTTTGATGCAGATAACGCTATTGATGAACTAACAATCGCGTTGCGTAATCAATATATCGGATACAGGACTTGAATTTTGCTTTCCGGGAACCATTTCATTCCTCAGGTGGTAAAATAAAAAGTAGACGTGCTACTGTAAATGTAGAGATACCCGTCATCTTTCAAGTTGCAGGCACTCATTTACTGCTTCTCGGATTTTTTGGGAATAAACAGACGAATGTCGCGAGTCGCGATATTCGTTACATGATGTGGATAGAGAATGGGAAACAACCGTACGTGGTCACAATCGGAAAGCCTGACCGCCGATCAACAGAAAGAAAAATTGCAGCCGCCATCCATGTATAACGTGGTGTTGAATAACGATGATTACACCCCGATGGAATTTGTTATTGACGTTCTGCAAAAGTTCTTTTCTTATGATATTGAACGTGCCACACAGCTTATGTTAACGGTGCATTATCAGGGTAAAGCAATTTGTGGCGTATTCAGCGCTGAAGTCGCTGAGACCAAGGTCGTACAAGTCAATCGTTATGCCAGAGAAAACGAGCAGCCGCTGCTCTGTACGCTGGAAAAAGCCTGAAGTCAGGCAATTTATTGGGAGAGGTGCCTATGCTCAATCAAGAACTGGAACTCAGTCTCAACATGGCTTTCGCCAGAGCGCGTGAGCACCGACACGAGTTTATGACCGTGGAGCACCTGTTGTTGGCTCTGCTCAGTAATCCGGCCGCCCGTGAAGCACTGGAAGCCTGCACGGTAGATTTAGCCGCGCTGCGTCAGGAACTGGAAGCCTTCATTGAACAGACCACTCCAACATTGCCGCAGAGTGACGATGAGCGCGAAACGCAACCGACGCTCAGCTTCCAGCGCGTACTACAACGCGCCGTCTTCCACGTGCAGTCCTCCGGCCGCAGTGAAGTATCCGGCGCCAACGTTCTGGTCGCCATTTTTAGCGAACAGGAATCTCAGGCCGCCTACCTCCTGCGTAAGCATGACGTCAGTCGTCTGGATGTCGTGAACTTCATTTCCCACGGCACGCGTAAAGAAGAAACCGATCAGGCACCTAACGCTGAAAGTCCCGTCAATGAAGAACAGGCAGGAGGGGAAGATCGTATGGAAAACTTCACCACCAATCTGAATCAACTGGCTCGCGTTGGCGGTATCGATCCGCTCATTGGCCGGGAGAAAGAACTGGAGCGCACGGTTCAGGTATTGTGCCGTCGCCGTAAAAATAACCCGCTACTAGTCGGCGAATCCGGCGTGGGTAAAACTGCCATTGCCGAAGGGCTTGCCTGGCGTATTGTGCAGGGCGATGTACCGGAAGTGATGGCTGAGTGCACCCTGTACTCGCTGGACATCGGTGCGTTGTTGGCAGGCACCAAATATCGTGGTGATTTTGAAAAACGATTCAAGGCGCTGTTGAAGCAGTTGGAGCAGGATAAAAACAGCATTCTGTTCATTGATGAAATCCACACGATTATCGGTGCGGGTGCCGCGTCCGGTGGTCAGGTTGATGCTGCTAACCTGATTAAACCGCTGCTTTCCAGCGGCAGGATCCGCGTGATCGGTTCCACCACCTATCAAGAGTTCAGCAATATCTTTGAAAAGGATCGGGCGCTGGCGCGTCGTTTCCAAAAAATCGATATCACTGAACCTAGCGTAGAAGAAACCATACAAATCATTAATGGTCTGAAGCCGAAGTATGAGGCTCACCATGATGTCCGCTATACATCGAAAGCAGTTCGCGCTGCGGTAGAGCTGGCGGTGAAATATATCAATGACCGTCATTTGCCGGATAAAGCCATCGATGTGATCGATGAAGCGGGTGCACGCAGCCGTTTGATGCCGGTCAGCAAACGCAAGAAAACGGTCAACGTGAGTGACATCGAATCGGTTGTCGCCCGTATCGCCCGTATTCCAGAAAAAACCGTCTCCGCTAGCGATCGCGATGTGCTGAAAAACCTCAGCGATCGCCTGAAAATGCTGGTGTTTGGGCAAGACAAGGCTATCGAAGCGTTGTCTGAATCTATCAAGATGAGCCGTGCAGGATTGGGTCAGGAGCGTAAGCCGGTAGGGTCCTTCCTGTTCGCAGGCCCTACTGGTGTCGGTAAGACAGAAGTGACGTTACAACTGGCAAAAGCGCTGGATATCGAATTGCTGCGCTTTGATATGTCAGAATATATGGAGCGTCATACTGTCAGTCGCTTGATTGGTGCGCCTCCAGGCTATGTTGGCTACGATCAAGGGGGCCTGCTGACGGATGCGGTGATCAAGCATCCTCATGCGGTGCTGCTGCTGGATGAAATCGAAAAAGCGCACCCTGACGTCTTTAACCTGTTGTTACAGGTGATGGATAATGGCACGCTGACGGATAACAATGGTCGTAAAGCCGATTTCCGTAATGTCATTGTCGTCATGACCACCAATGCGGGCGTGCGGGAAACACAGCGTAAATCCATCGGTATCATCCATCAGGACAACAGTACGGATGCGATGGAAGAGATTAAGAAGGTGTTTACACCGGAGTTCCGTAACCGTCTGGACGGCATTATCTGGTTCAACCATCTATCGACCGACGTCATCCAGCAGGTTGTCGATAAATTTATCGTTGAACTCCAGGCGCAACTGGACGCGAAAGGCGTGTCGCTGGAAGTGAGCGATGAAGCGCGTGACTGGCTGGCAGAGAAAGGCTACGACAAAGCGATGGGTGCCCGACCGATGGCGCGCGTGATGCAGGAAAGCCTGAAGAAACCGCTGGCCAACGAGCTGCTGTTTGGTTCGCTGGTGGATGGGGGTTCTGTGACGGTAGAACTGGATAAAGAGACGCAACAGCTGACGTACGGCTTCCAGAGTGCGCAGAAGCGTAAAGCGGAAAGCGTTAATTAATCGATACCGTGTGTTATCTAAGAGGAGGGATGCTGATGCATCCCTTTTTTATTGCTGCACCTATCGCTTTTGGTGTTCTATTGCGCATTATGGCCCAGTTGAAAATACGATTCTTGGAGCTTGGCGGATAGGCCAAGATTTCACACAATCATGGTTACTGAACTGAGGCATTACCCTGTGCACATTAACGGGCATGTGGCTGTCTCTCTTCACCTCAACCCTGTCTAGTTTTGGAGTTAACTATGAGCCAACGTCTTGATTATTACAGTAAGTCTCCCGATGCTGCCAAAAAGTATCTGGAGTTCAATAACATTCTACACAAGAAACCGTTTCTGGCTGAGATAGGCCATCTGGTTACGCTGCGTGCTTCCCAGCTTAATGGCTGTGCATTTTGCGTCGATATGCATGTTAAAGAAGCCAAGATTAATGGGGAGCGGGAGCTACGCTTGCACCATGTGGCTGTCTGGCGTGAATCACCGCTTTTCTCCCCGCGTGAGCGTGCCGCACTTGAGTGGACTGAGGTATTGACGCATCTTCCTCCACATGGTGTGCCGGATGCGGTATTTTCACGCGTGCGTGAGCAACTGTCAGAAGAGGATTTGGCTGACTTATCGTTCATGATTATCGCGATTAATGGCTGGAACCGGCTGGGGGTTGCGTTTCAGGTCGTTCCTGGTTCCGCAGATAAGCTGTACGGGTTGGAAAAAGCGAACTTAAGCTAACGAGTTTCCGTGCTGTTCACATTCAGCAAGAATTAATGCGGCAAGCCGTTCCGACTCCATCACGGTGGTGCAGTTAGTGAAGCTGACGAGTAAAGCATTATCGCCACTCCCTGATACTGCCCAACGCGATAGCGGCTGAACGGCAATTCCCTGAGCCAGCAAGCGGTCGGCGAGTTGCCGATCGCTAAATTTATCCGGTAGGCGTAAAACTAAATGCATGCCGCCGGGCTGGGAGTCGATGCGTATGCGGTTTCCCAAAATACCTTGCAGCACAGTGATGGTGGCCGTGCGACGTTCTGCATAAAGGCGTCGCGTGCGCTGAATGTGCCGGGCAAAATGCCCCTCAGTAATGAAGCTGGCAACGATAGACTGCGTCATTGTTGGCGATGCTGACGCGAAGAAAATTCGATTTATGTGCTCAAAGGCTGCAACCTGCGATTGGGGCACAACCAAATAGGCCAATCGAATCCCCGGAAATAATACCTTGCTAAAGGTCCCCGCATATAAAACCCGTCCATGACGATCCAGGCTCGCGAGGGCCGGAAGTGGGCGACTGATATAACGATATTCTCCATCGTAATCATCTTCCATTATCCAGGCATTTTGCGCCGTTGCCCACTGTAATAATGCTTGCCGGCGAGGAAGCGACAACGACATGGACAAGGGGCTTTGATGCGCGGGAGTGACAACGGCCATACTGGCATCATTCGCCTGCGCGATGCCGCGTTCGACGTTAATTCCTTCACGATCAACGGATACTGCGATCGGACATAATCCAGATTGTGATAGCAACTGGCGAGTGGGGGGATAACCGGGATCTTCGACCCATACGCGTTGCCCCGATTTCAGCAGAGCCAACGTCGCGAGTTGCAAATTGGCGCGCCAACCCGAGGTGATGAATACCTGATTTGCTGTACAGTCAATGCCGCGTGACACTTGCAGATAAGAGGCGATGGCGTTTCTTAGTGCTGGTAAACCATAAGGCGCAGGGTAATCCAAATCCGGTAATTGCATGCTGCGAAGGTAGCGTGCACCCAGTCGAGCCCACAGTTTGCGCGGAAAGGCGTCAAAAGCGGGAACGCCCATTTGAAAGGGCAATAATTGCGATGGACGCCATAGTATCTGTTGTTCATCGTCTGGAGCTGAGGGAGATACTGGTGTCTCTGCAACGGGAAGGGATGCTGAGGGTAAATCAGGATTTACACGCGTCCCTGCTTGTCCGTGAGCCTGTAGATAGCCCTCGGCAATAAGTAATGAGTAGGCTTGTTCTATCGTTCCGCGTGCAACACCGAGTTCTTTAGCAAGCATGCGAGCAGAAGGTAGACGGTCGCCCGGAAACAATAGGCCTACGCTGATAGCCCGGCGCACCCGCTCATAAAGCTGACGATAGAGCGGCGTACTCTCCTGAAAGGAAAGAGGTGAAAATAAGTGAGAGCCAGGCTTCATAGTGGAATCCATGACAAGCAGATTATTGTCCAAAAAAACTGTTGGCTCTAAAAACTATTAGCTCTAAAAAACAAAGCCCTTGCCATGAAGGAAAGGGCTGGAGAGGGAGTCACATCCTCATATACCGCTGTTATCAGCGATGAGCGAACCGCTTAACGGCTGCGGAAGACAATGCGGCCTTTACTCAGGTCGTACGGGGTTAACTCTACAGTGACTTTGTCACCCGTCAGGATGCGGATATAGTTTTTACGCATTTTACCGGAGATATGAGCGGTAACCACGTGCCCGTTTTCCAATTCAACGCGGAACATGGTGTTGGGCAGCGTATCAAGCACGGTGCCTTGCATTTCAATATTGTCTTCTTTGGCCATCGAATCCTCTAGGTCTAATACTATCTTTATTTTTTAACCGCAAGATAATGCCGAAAAACCGACATTATGTAAAGAAGCGTTCACGTTTGGGGCGTTATTTACTCGGTTTCTGCTATCAGAATGCCGGTTCTGCGAGCTGCTGTGGTAGCCAACAACCCTCCTCGACAGCGATATCCTGCCACTGGGAAAGCTGTTGCAGAAAGCGATCGCGTGGAATTTCACTCACGCCAAGCGACGCTGTATGGGAATTTAACACCTGACAATCAATCAAATGACCGCCGTGGCGAATAAAATGCTGTTGAAACGCCAGCAGCGCATATTTTGAGGCATTATCCATACGGCTGAACATTGACTCACCGCAAAATAATCGCCCTTGTTCAATACCATATAACCCACCAACCAGTGCGCCATTGTGCCACACTTCGACGGAATGTGCTTTCCCAACCTGATGAAGCTGGCGATAAGCTGAAATTATGTCCGGCGTAATCCAGGTGCCGTCATGGTGTTCCTGCGCGCAGGCGTGAATAACATCATCAAACGCCTGATTCAGCGTGGCATGAAAAGTATGGCGCTTCAGGAATTTTTTCATGCTGCGGCTAAGATGGAGTTCGCCGGGAAGCAGAACCGCACGCGGATTCGGAGACCACCATAAGATAGGTTCACCGGGAGAGAACCAGGGGAAAATGCCTTGCCGGTAAGCTGCCTTCAGCCTGGCAACGGAGAGATCGCCGCCAACGGCCAGCAGGCCGTTGGGGTTATCTAGTGCATGATTCGGGTCAGGAAACTGAAGCGATTGAGACGATAACTGATATAGACGCATGTTGTTCAAACGTTGTGCTTCATTGAAATTGCCTTAAACGTGTTGGCGAAATTGCCAATAGCGCCCTTGTTGTGCCATCAAAGCCTGATGGCTGCCCTGTTCGATCACCTTGCCGTCATCGAGAATGCAGATGCGATCCATCGATTCTAAACCATATAGCCGATGAGTGATGACGATCAAAGTCTTATCAGCACAGTGTTGGCGGAGCAGTTGCAGGATACGTTTTTCGGTTTCTGCATCCAACCCTTCAGTGGGTTCATCCAACAAAACTAACGGCGCATCGTGTAATAAGGCACGAGCTAAAGCGATACGACGCTGTTCGCCACCGGATAGCTGGCGACCACCTTCTCCCAGCCAGGCGTTCAGTCCCTCATTTTCCAGCAGTTTTTCTAACCCGACCTGCTGTAATACCTCAGCCAGTTTTTCGTCCGGTGCAGTTGGGGCCGCCAGCAGCAGATTATCGCGCAGCGTTGCGCTGAAAATATGTACGCGCTGCGGCACCACACTCATCATGGCGCGGAGATCTTCTTCCCGCCAATCGGTAAGGGCGTGCCCGTTCAGCGTAATATCCCCGTATTCACAATTCCATGCCCGAGTCAGCAGTTGTAATAGCGTGGATTTTCCGCACCCAGTACGTCCCAACAGCGCCAGATGCTCTCCCGGCTGAATGGAAAGGGAGATATTTTGCAGCACGGGCTGTGGCTGACCGGGATAAGTGAAGCCGACATGTGAGAGTTCAAGTGAGGCCGTGCGCGAGGTTTGTGGGCCATGCATTGGGAACGTGACGTCAACGGGCTGGCGAATGATTTGATCGACCCGAGCAGCGGACGCAATAACTTGCCCCATGTGTTGGAAGGCCACTGTAACGGGAGCCAGCGCCTCGAAGGCGGCAAGCGAAGCGAACACGAAGAGGGCGATCAATGCTCCGGGCTGTGGGTTACCGCCAACGCCATCGGCAGCCAGCCACAGAATCAGGGTAACGGTAAGCCCACTGCATAAAATCATCACAGCCTGAGACAGACCGGTAAGATTGGCCTGCTGACGCTGGCGACGCAGCCAGTTAATTTCCACCAGAGCCAACTGCTGACGGACGCGATCGAGCGCACCGAAGACGGTCAGCTCCGCCTGACCTTGCAGCCAGGTTGTAAGCTGAAGGCGGTACTGTGCGCGCAGCGCGGTCAAGTCCTGCCCGATGCCGTTCCCTGCCTGATAAAAGAGAACGGGCAGGCACAGCAGTAACGTCAGCATGATGGCACCAAGCGTCAGAGCCAGCGAACCATCAATGAAGCTCAGACCGTAACAAACGATAAGAATGACGGCGAAGGCGCTGATGATGGGTGAAATAACACGAAGATAAAGATGATCGAGTGTATCAACGTCAGCCACGAGCCGGTTTAGTAGTTCGGCCTGACGAAATTGTGCTAGTCCTCCGGGGGAGAGCGGCAGAATGCGGGAGAATGTGAAAACGCGTAGACGCAGTAAAACGCGGAATGTGGCATCGTGGCTGACGACTCTTTCACCATAGCGTCCAGCCGTACGCGCGATGGCAGCGCCCCGCACGCCAGCGGCGGGCAGCATGTAGTTAAAAGTAAGTAGCCCGACGATCCCTGCCAGTGCGGAGCCCGCTAGAAACCAGCCGGATAGGGCGAGTAGACCGATGCTGGCCAGCATAGTAGCAATCGCCAGCACCACGCCCAGACTCAAATACCAGAAGTGCTGACGGTAAAGTGCCAGAAACGGTTTTAATACCCGCATCGTTTTCATCTGAGACATTACAGCGCCTCCTGTCGTTGTGCCAGCAGCGCCGCGAAGGGGCCTATTTCGGCTTGGAGTGTTTGATAATCCCCCTGTTGAACTAACCGACCGCTTTCCATCACCCAAATTGCATCATACTCGGTGATATCGGTGAGCTGATGTGTGATTAGCAGCGTAGTCTGGGAACGTGCAGCCTCGTTCAGCGCCGTCATAACGAGCTCCTCGCTATGGGCATCCAGGCTGGCTGATGGTTCGTCCAGCAGCAGTAAATTACAAGGATGAATGAGTGCACGGGCAACGGCGACTCGCTGTGCTTGCCCAACGGATAAACGCGCGGCACCGTCACCGATCGTGGTTTCCAACCCCTGTGGAAGCTGTGGTAAAAATTCTTGCACATAAGCGCGCTCAATCGCCTGCTGCAACGCCACGATACTGGCCTGCGGATTGCCTAGCAGAATATTGCTGCGCAGCGTCTGTTCCGGCAAATGGGGGTTTTGTCCAACCCAACTCAACTGCTTTCGCCATGATTCAGGCGTAAGCACGTTCAATGCCTGACCATTCACTGTTAATGAACCGCGATAAGGCAGGAACCCCAGTAGCGCATTAAGCAGAGAGCTTTTCCCTGCTCCGCTGATACCGACCAGCGCGATACGTTCGCCTGCACGAATATCGAACGTCAACGGTTGAGTCAATGGTGTGCCATTCGGTGCGAGGACAACCAGGTCTTCCGCTTTAATGGCAATCGCGGTATTGCTGCTGAATTCGTGTGCGCCTCCGCCGACTGTCTCACCTTCCTCTGCCAAAAAAGTCACCAGCGATTCTGCTGCGCCAATAGCCTGTGCCTTGGCATGATAGAAAGTGCCCAAGTCGCGTAAAGGCTGAAAGAATTCAGGTGCCAGAATCAGCACGAGAAAACCGGCGAAGAGCGTCACGCCCATTCCATAATGGCCAAAATTCAGCTCACCGAGATAAGAAAAACCGAAATAGACAGCGACAACCGCGATCGAAATGGAGGCAAAAAATTCAAGGACGCCCGAGGAGAGAAACGCCATGCGCAGCACTTCCATGGTGCGGCTACGGAAATCTTCGGAAGCATGGCGGATTTGTTCGGTTTCAGCCTGACCGCGATGAAACAAACGTAGCGTCTCCATCCCGCGTAGGCGGTCAAGGAAGTGTCCGCTCAGGCGAGCTAACGCCAGAAAGTTTTGCCGGTTGGCATCCGCTGCGCCCATACCGACCAGCGCCATAAACAAAGGGATGAGTGGTGCTGTCAGAAGTAAAATCAGACCCGCTGCCCAGTTGAGCGGAAAGATCGTGATCAAGATAAGTAGCGGGATCAGAGCGGCAAGATACATTTGCGGCAGATAGCGGGCGTAATAATCCTGCATATCATCAACCTGCTCAAGAATCATCGTTGCCCAACTGCCAGCGGGTCTACCCTGTACCCAGGCTGGGCCAAGCTGTTGCAATCGATCCAATACCAGTTTACGAATGTGCTGCCGAACCGCTTGTCCGCAAAGAAAACCAACACGCTCGCGTAACAAACTATTGAGTGCGCGCAGAATAAATGTGGCGATTAGCAGAAGAAAGGGGGAGAGCAGGGATTCACGTGGGACATGATCGATGATCAAGGCATGAAGCAAGGTGGCTAACAGCCAGGCTTGTGCCACGATTAACGCGCCGCTCAGGAATCCAAGCAGCCGTGAAAGCCGTAGCCAACGTTGCGCCAGCTTACTTTGCTGTTTCAGCCAGGCGGTCAGTTCTTGCTGTCTGGTTTTTTTCATCAGGCACCAGTTCGTTATGTTGCAGAAATGGACTTAACAGAAAATAACTCTTATGTAACCATGAGTTAACAAAATTATCTTCTATCATGCAGAATGCCGCCATGTTACCGCGAGCGGGACGCGCTGCAAATGAAAAGGAGAGGGGAAATAGGGTAGGCGATCAATTTTTGTGTTGCGGAAGGCAAATCGGAAGGAAGAAAACGGAACGGCAGTTGCCGCTCCGTTTCAGTATCGTACTACTTATTGACGGTCAGTCCGTCCAGGTAGCGCTCAGCATCCAGTGCAGCCATACAGCCTGTACCCGCGGAAGTAATCGCCTGACGGTAGATGTGGTCCATTACGTCGCCTGCGGCAAAGACACCAGGAATGCTGGTTTGTGTCGCATTGCCGTGAATGCCGGATTGCACTTTGATATAACCGTTTTCCAACGCCAGTTGACCGCCGAACACGGCCGTATTCGGGCTGTGGCCGATAGCAATAAATACGCCAGCCAGTTCCAGTTCTTCTGCAGTATCGCTTTGTGTATCGCGGATGCGCACACCGGTTACGCCCATGTCATCACCCAGCACGTCGTCCAGCGTACGGTTGGTATGCAGGATGATGTTGCCGTTTTTAACTTTTTCCATCAGACGGTCGATCAGGATTTTCTCTGAACGGAACGTCTCACGACGGTGGATCAAATGCACTTCCGCAGCGATGTTAGACAAATACAACGCTTCTTCTACTGCGGTATTCCCGCCACCAACAACGGCGACTTTCTGATTACGGTAGAAGAATCCGTCACAGGTTGCGCAGGCGGAAACCCCTTTGCCTTTAAACGCGTCTTCAGATGGCAGGCCAAGATAACGAGCTGATGCGCCTGTAGCGATGATCAGCGCGTCACAGGTGTACTCGGCGCTATCACCGAATAAACGGAATGGACGGTTCTGCAAATCAACGCGCTCAATATGATCGAAGATCACTTCGGTATTGAATTTGGTTGCGTGTGCGTGCATACGCTCCATTAACAGCGGGCCAGTTAAATCATCGGCGTCGCCCGGCCAGTTCTCTACTTCGGTCGTGGTCGTCAACTGACCGCCTTTTTCCATACCAGTGATCAATACTGGCTGTAAATTCGCCCGTGCAGCATAAACTGCGGCAGTGTAACCCGCTGGGCCTGAACCCAGAATCAATAACTTGTGATGTTTAACGGTACCCATGCTTTCCTCATTTCATGACGGCGGATAATGCTCATACGGCAATAGACTTCCTTACTATGAACAATTTATTACTATGAACATATCTACCACGGACAATGAGAACGATTGTAAGGAAATTACAGGAGTAAAAAAAGTATGCAGAAAAGTTGCTGGCTATTTGTTTAATCGTTAATGACGATGGTGATGACAAATCGCTGAAAAATCAGCCACATTCATAAGTAAAATGATTGAAGCCACCTTGGTGAATGGCTCTGGCTTATCCAATCTGGCAGTTTCTTCTGATTTTCGTTGTTTTGCTTTGACAATCGGCTGTGCATTTGCGAAAACATCTGGGTAAGAGGAAATTTTTTGTATGTGGACAGTTAAAAGCTCGGCTTTTTATTCGTTTCTGCGCAGGTAGGTCTTTTGGGCCATGGATATGACGTGATGGTCTTCTTCGCGGGTGAGTAATGCGTAGGGCGAGAACGAGAAGTGAATACTGTTGATATACAAAATAGGCAGCGTGTCTTCTTTAAGGGTAACTCTGATACATGAGGTCTATCGGGGTAAAGCGTGTGCAGGGAAAGTGAAGAGAGACAATAATAATGGTAGACACTAAAAAACGGCCAGGAAAAGATCTCGATCGTATTGATCGTAACATCCTGAACGAATTGCAAAAAGATGGGCGTATTTCCAATGTCGAGCTTTCCAAACGGGTTGGGCTATCACCAACGCCTTGTCTGGAGCGTGTACGTCGTCTGGAAAGACAGGGTTTCATTAATGGCTACACAGCGCTGCTAAACCCGCATTATCTGGATGCGTCACTGCTAGTTTTTGTTGAAATAACGCTAAACCGCGGTGCGCCTGATGTGTTTGAACAGTTTAACACTGCGGTGCAGAAGCTAGAAGAAATTCAGGAATGCCATCTGGTTTCCGGTGATTTTGACTACCTGTTGAAAACGCGTGTGCCGGACATGTCCGCTTACCGTAAGCTCCTGGGCGAAACGCTGCTGCGTCTGCCGGGCGTTAACGACACCCGTACATACGTGGTGATGGAAGAAGTGAAGCAAAGTAATCGTCTGGTCATTAAGACTCGATAAACGTGTGGGTGCAAAACCCGATAAATTCAGCTACACTCCTGTGAATTTATACAGTCCCAGCGCCGGGTTTTCTCGGCGCTTTGTCATAAACCTTACAGGCCCCTGGAGAGACTCTTGAGCCAGGAATATACAGAAGATAAAGACGTTACCCTGAAAAAACTCAACGGAACACGTCGTTTGCTTGAAGCGATTTTAATCGTAGTGGCACTTTTTGCGGTTTATCTCAGTGTCGCACTACTCAGTTTCAGCCCCTCGGATCCCAGTTGGTCACAGACTGCGTGGCATGAGCCTATCCATAATTTTGGTGGTGTGGCGGGTGCCTGGTTGGCGGATACGCTGTTCTTTATTTTTGGCGTTCTGGCCTATGCCATTCCGCCGATTATGTTATCCCTGTGCTGGGCTGCTTTCCGCCAGCGTGATAACCACCAGTCTATTGAATATTTTACCTTTTCACTTCGCCTGATAGGGACATTGGCGCTGATCCTGACCTCTTGTGGTTTGGCTGCGTTGAACATTGACGATCTCTATTATTTCGCTTCCGGTGGTGTCTTGGGAAGCCTGTTGAGCAGCTCAATGATCCCACGTTTCAACAGCATGGGTGCGACGCTCATTCTGCTGTGCGTTTGGGGCGCAGGGTTAACGCTGTTTACCGGCTGGTCATGGTTAACCATTGCCGAAAAAATCGGCGCGGGTGTGTTGGCCTGTCTGACATTTATGTCAAACCGTTCGCGCCGCGATGAGGACTACCGTGAAGACGATGAGCGTGATGCGCTTAACGTGCAGCATGATGAAGTATCAGGCGAAGCCATAACACAACAGCGTGATGACGATGATGTCCTGTTTTCTACGCCTTCCGTTGCTGGTGTCGTAAACGACACTGCGATGGATGACAAGATAGAAGAAGCATCCTCTTTAACCGAAAATGCGCCAGTTACTACACAACCGATCTCGTTAGCAGAAGCGCCGGTAGTGAATTCGGTATTATCTGAGGTTGTGCTGCCCGTTACCCCATCAGCGATTGATTCGACACCGTCGCTGAACCCGCCGTTGTATTCGTTTGAAGTCCCTGATGCGCCTATCGCGATGCCGGAGATTATGACCTCGCCTGAGATCCATAGCAGTGCGTCTATGCCTTACGGGAATACTTACGAGAATAGTGCTGTACCGCCGATAGTAACGTCACCGATAGTCCAACCGTTTGCTGAACCGCCACAACCAGCACGTGAGACAGATTTCAATGTGAACAACACCTTTATGCCCGCGTTCAGTGCTGATGCCGATGATAATCTGCAGATTAAACGCGGCGTAGGGCCTGAATTGCCGCGTCCTAATCCCGTGCGTATTCCTACGCGCCGTGAACTGGCGTCATACGGAATCAAGTTACCGTCACAGCGTCTGGCCGAAGAGCAAGCAAGGCTACAGGCGCAGAGCGGTAGTGCAGAAATGGAATTGACGAACGACGTGTATCAGGAAGAGACGCTGGATGATGTCGCCGAGCAAGAAGCTGCATTGCAGCAAGCGTATCTGGACCAGCAGCGCCAGCGTTACGGTGATGAGTACCCGTTACAGGAAGATGATGAAGACGCGCTTCTGCAAGCACAGCTAGCCAGAGATTTCGATGCACAACAGCAGTCACGCTATGACGCCAGTTCGTCGGAGCACGATGAACACATTCGTGCTCCGATAACACCGCCTGTGACCAGTGAGCCTATTCAGTCAAACCCTGTGGTGCCGCATAACGCTTTTTCATTCTCACCGTTTAGCGCGGAGAGTGAGCGCGAGCCTGAGCCACGTACGTCGAGCGAACCCACGTATTCGCAGCCAACCTATAACACTGAGCCAGATCTTCCGCCGATGCATGCTGATGAGGACGAGAGCGACGAGCGCAATCCGTTGATGTTTGATCAGCCAGTGCAATCGACGTCAGCGCCTGTTGACGTTACGCGACAGGAAAATGCAACAGCGCCAGCGCATCATCCGGCAATGGATGGCCTGATTCATCCGTTCCTGATGCGTAATGAACAACCGTTGCAGAAGCCGACTACGCCGCTGCCAACTTTGGATTTGTTGACCTCGCCGCCGACAAGCGAAGCGCCTGTTGATAATTTTGCTCTAGAGCAAACGGCGCGATTGATTGAAGCGCGTCTGGCTGATTTTCGGGTAAAAGCGGATGTGGTCGATCACTCTCCTGGACCGGTAATCACACGGTTTGAATTGGATCTGGCTCCGGGTGTTAAAGCAGCGCGTATCTCGAATTTGTCGCGCGATTTGGCGCGTTCACTGTCAGTTGTTGCCGTGCGTATTGTTGAGGTTATTCCCGGTAGGCCGTACGTTGGACTGGAATTGCCGAATGCACACCGTCAGACGGTTTATCTGCGAGAAGTGCTGGACTGCGATGCATTCCGACATAACCCTTCACCGCTGGCAATCGTGTTGGGGAAAGATATTGCAGGCGAACCTGTCGTTGCTGATTTGGCGAAAATGCCACACCTGTTGGTTGCTGGTACGACGGGCTCCGGTAAGTCGGTCGGCGTCAACGCCATGATCATCAGTATGTTGTATAAAGCCACGCCTGAAGACGTACGCTTTATCATGATCGACCCAAAAATGCTGGAACTCTCCGTGTACGAAGGCATTCCGCATTTGTTGACGGAGGTCGTGACTGACATGAAGGATGCCGCAAATGCGCTGCGCTGGTGTGTCGGTGAAATGGAGCGTCGCTATAAACTGATGTCAGCGCTTGGCGTGCGTAATCTGGCGGGATACAACGAACGCGTGATGACAGCAAATGCGATGGGTCGTCCGATTCCCGATCCGTTTTGGAAGCCGGGCGACAGTATGGATATGACTCCGCCAGTGCTGGAAAAACTGCCGTACATTGTCGTTATGGTTGATGAATTTGCTGACCTGATGATGGCTGTGGGTAAGAAGGTTGAAGAATTGATTGCCCGACTGGCGCAAAAAGCGCGTGCTGCGGGGATTCACCTGGTACTGGCGACCCAGCGTCCTTCGGTCGACGTAATCACCGGACTGATCAAAGCGAACATTCCGACGCGTATTGCGTTTACTGTTTCCAGCAAGATCGACTCACGAACTATCCTTGATCAAAGTGGCGCGGAATCGCTCCTGGGAATGGGGGATATGCTGTATATGGCACCTAACTCCTCAATACCTATCCGCGTTCATGGCGCTTTCGTGCGCGATGAGGAAGTTCATGCTGTCGTTCAAGACTGGAAAGCGCGCGGCCGCCCTCAATATATCGATAATATTGTCAGCGGCGGTGATGATGCTGAAGGTGGAAGCCTCGGTCTTGATGGCGATGAAGAACTCGATCCTTTGTTCGATCAAGCTGTAGGATTTGTGGTCGATAAGCGTCGTGCCTCTATTTCCGGCGTACAGCGCCAGTTCCGAATTGGCTATAACCGTGCTGCGCGAATCGTTGAGCAAATGGAAGCGCAGGGCATTGTTAGTTCTCCTGGGCACAATGGTAACCGTGAGGTCTTGGCTCCGCCATCAATGGAATAGAGCACTGTATTGATTGAAACCACTCCCTCTAAGGGCTGCGCGAGCAGCCCTTATGCAAAGAAGCGTAAAAGCGGCAATAAGCGGATAATTCACCTATCCCCGCTCAAGTGGGTTCAGATAACATAGATCTACGAATACGTGGGCGCTATGTGAAGCGTCTGACCTCGCTAGACGAAGGCGCGTTATATTTAGAAATTCAAAGGATTATGCGTATGAAAAAGTGGTTAGCTATCAGTTGCCTGATTGCAGGTGTTACCTCAACCGCTGTCTATGCGGACGCGGCAAAAGATTTGCAGGGTCGCCTCAATAAAGTAAACAGTTTCCATGCGAACTTCAGCCAGAAAGTAACTAGCACCGATGGTGCAGCGGTGCAGGAAGGGGAAGGCGAACTGTGGTTGAAACGCCCTAACTTATTTAACTGGAAAACCACGTCGCCTGATGAAAGCGCGTTGATTTCTGACGGTAAAACACTTTGGTTTTACAACCCGTTTGTTGAACAAGTCACGGCAACCTGGCTGAAAGATGCAACAGGAAATACGCCGTTCATTCTGATTACACGTAACGATACCAGCGATTGGAATAAATACGATGTGCGTCAGAAAGGCGATGATTTTGAACTTACGCCGAAGTCAGCGAGCGGCAATCTGAAGCAGTTCGCGATTAATGTGACGACAAACGGCACGATCAAGCAGTTTACCGCGACGGAACAGGATGGGCAGCGGAGCACTTATGTGCTGAAGAACCAGCAAAACGGCGCGGTGGATGCTGCGCAATTCACTTTCACACCGCCGAAAGGGGTCACGCTGGACGATCAGCGTCAGTGAGGTAAGAGTGAGCAATCTGTCACTTGATTTTTCCCATAACGAGTTCCAACCGCTGGCCGCGCGTATGCGGCCAGCGACATTGGCGCAATATATCGGTCAACAGCACCTGCTTGGTGCTGGTAAGCCTCTGCCACGAGCTATCGAGGCGGGGCAGTTGCACTCAATGATTCTTTGGGGGCCGCCAGGAACGGGAAAAACCACGCTGGCAGAACTGATTGGGCATTATGGCCAAGCCGATGTTGAACGCATTTCTGCTGTGACGTCCGGCATCAAAGAAATTCGTGAAGCGATCGAGCGTGCCCGACAAAATCGTAATGCGGGGCGACGTACCATTTTGTTTGTCGATGAAGTCCATCGTTTCAACAAAAGTCAGCAGGATGCGTTTTTACCGCATATCGAAGATGGAACGATCACCTTTATTGGTGCGACAACGGAAAACCCTTCTTTTGAGCTTAATTCCGCGTTGTTATCTCGAGCCCGTGTTTATTTGCTGAAAGCGCTGATGGCGGAAGATATCGAGCAGGTGTTGCTGCAAGCGATGAGTGACAGTGAACGTGGTTATGGTGGGCAGAATATTGTTTTGCCTGCCGAGACTGGGCGGATGCTAGCCGAATTGGTCAATGGTGATGCCAGGCGTGCGTTGAATAGCTTGGAAATGATGGCGGATATGGCGGAAATTGACGCGCAGGGCATGCGTATCCTGACGCCTGCACTCCTCAATGAAATCGCTGGCGAACGTAGTGCCCGCTTTGATAACAAGGGCGACCGCTATTACGATCTAATTTCAGCGTTGCATAAATCGGTAAGAGGCTCAGCGCCGGATGCAGCACTCTATTGGTACGCCCGAATCATCACCGCCGGTGGCGATCCGTTATATGTTGCTCGACGGCTGTTGGCAATTGCTTCGGAAGATGTCGGTAACGCTGATCCACGAGCGATGCAGGTCGCTATTTCCGCCTGGGATTGTTTCACTCGCGTTGGCCCCGCAGAAGGCGAGCGGGCTATCGCTCAGGCGATTGTTTATCTGGCCTGTGCGCCAAAAAGTAATGCAGTATATAGCGCTTTCAAAGCGGCGATGCAGGATGCGCGCGAGAAGCCGGATTATGATGTTCCCGAACATTTGCGCAACGCACCTACCCGATTGATGAAAGAAATGGGACTAGGAGCAGAATATCGGTATGCGCACAATGAACCTAATGCCTATGCGGCTGGCGAGAGTTACTTTCCGTCGGAAATGGCCGATACGCACTATTATGCGCCTACCTCACGTGGCCTTGAGGGCAAAATTGGTGAAAAGCTCGCCTGGCTTGCTACTCAGGATCAAAATAGCCCGACAAAACGCTACCGTTGAACTAAGCGTTGCGGTAAGGTTATTAAGGTATTTTCTGAAGCCGGCCGCGTAGCGCGCCGTGTACGCCACCATTTCATTTGATAATCATAAGCACAGGATTAGCATGCTCGATCCCAATTTACTGCGTAATGAGCTAGACGCAGTCGCCGAAAAGTTACTGGCTCGCAGAGGCTTTAAGCTGGATGTTGAGACCCTGCGTAAGCAGGAAGAACGTCGTAAAGTATTGCAGGTAGAAACCGAAAGCCTGCAAGCAGAGCGTAACTCCCGATCGAAAGAGATTGGTGCAGCGAAAGCACGCGGTGAGGATATCGAGCCTTTGCGTCGTGAAGTTAATACATTAGGCGAAAAGCTGGATACTGCGAAAGCAGAGCTGGATCAGTTGCAGAATGAGATTCGCGATCTGGCGTTAACGATCCCGAACCTGCCGGACGACTCCGTGCCGCTTGGGAAAGATGAATCACAGAACAAAGAAGTTACCCGCTGGGGTGAGCCGCGTAAGTATGATTTCGCCGTGCGCGATCATGTTGAACTCGGCGAGATGGCTGGCGGACTGGATTTTGCCGCTGCGGTGAAATTAACCGGTGCGCGTTTTGTCGTGATGAAAGGACAGATTGCTCGTCTGCACCGTGCGCTTGCCCAGTTCATGCTGGATTTGCATACACAACAGCACGGTTATCAGGAAGCGTATGTGCCTTATCTGGTAAACCACGCCACGTTATATGGTACGGGCCAGTTGCCTAAGTTTGGTGAAGACCTGTTCCACACCAATCCCTTAAGCGAAGAAGCAGAAAGCAGCCAATACGCGCTGATCCCGACTGCTGAAGTCCCGCTGACCAATCTAGTACGTGACGAAATTCTGGATGAAGAATCTTTACCGTTGAAAATGACCGCACACACACCTTGCTTCCGTTCAGAAGCGGGTTCGTATGGTCGTGATACGCGTGGGTTGATTCGTATGCACCAGTTTGACAAGGTTGAACTGGTACAAATCGTCCGTCCTGAGGATTCCATGCAGGCGCTGGAAGAGTTGACGACCCACGCCGAAACGGTGCTGCAACTGCTTAAATTACCTTATCGTAAGGTATTGTTGTGCACTGGCGACATGGGCTTTGGCTCCACCAAAACTTACGATCTGGAAGTTTGGTTGCCAGCGCAGGACACGTATCGTGAAATTTCTTCCTGCTCAAACATGTGGGATTTCCAGGCGCGCCGTATGCAGGCCCGCTGTCGCAGCAAGTCCGATAAGAAGACTCGACTGGTTCACACGTTGAACGGTTCTGGTCTGGCGGTTGGCCGGACACTGGTGGCCGTTCTGGAAAACTATCAGCAGGCCGATGGCCGCATTGAAATTCCTGAAGTACTGCGCCCCTATATGGGCGGGCTGGAATTTATTGGCTAATCGCTGCTATTTGAATTAAGCGCCTAAGGGCGCTTTTTTTACGTCTCATGTTCGGTAATATTTTTTTATCGTAAAAATAATTTATCTATATCATGCCGCCCGTGCTACTTAACTTTTAAGATTAAAATGTTTTAAAATCAATCAAATACTAACCTTCTGCTTTCAAGGGTGACGACCCTTCAGCGAGTATTGATTAATTCTTTCAATCCACAATTTGAGAAAGGCGTTTTAGCACTTTTTGCTCGGATTGACTTTTATATACGCAATGGCATGATGCGCTCACTCTTCTCCGGTTGTTTGGTTATTCACTCGCTATGTCTGCTTATTCCCGCCCAGTGCTGTTATTGCTCTGTGGACTTCTGCTGCTGACGGTTTGTATTGCAGTATTAAATACGTTGGTCCCACTTTGGCTAAGTTATCAGTCTCTTCCTGTCTGGCAGGTTGGCCTCGTTGGTTCTTCCTATTTCGGTGGCAATCTGGTTGGAACGCTATTAGCCGGTAAATTAATCAAACTTTATGGTTTCAACCGCAGCTATTATTTTGCGGCTTTATTATTTGGCATCGCGATCGTTGGCCTCGGTATTTCTGCGGATATCGGCAGTTGGTTATTCTGGCGCTTCTTGGCAGGGATAGGTTGCGCATTGATCTGGGTTGTGGTTGAAAGCGCCTTGTTATGTAGTGGAACGTCGACGCAGAGAGGACAACTGCTGGCTGCTTATATGATTGCCTATTACCTCGGTAGCGTGATTGGACAGCTATTGCTTGGCGTGTTGCCTACATCATTATTGAGCGTGCTGCCGTGGATGGTCGCGTTAGTTACTTTGGCTGTATTACCTCTGTTGTGTACTCATCTTCCTACTCCGCCCGAACAGCACGAAAAGCATGTCAATATGTGGAAAATGCTGAGGTATCGCAGTGCGCGTCTAGGAATACACGGCTGTATTATTTCCGGCGCAATTTTAGGATCGCTGTATGGCCTGATGCCGCTGTACCTCTCCCATCAAGGAATGAATGATGCGCAGGTTGGGTACTGGATGGCGCTGCTGATTAGCTCAGGTATTGTCGGGCAATGGCCTGTTGGGCGTATGGCTGACCGCTATGGTCGGTTGTTGGTTCTTCGGGTGTTAGTCTTTGTGGTGATTATTGGCTGTGTTGCCATGCTAAGCATTAGTCACTATGCCATGGCACCGTCGCTATTTTTATTGGGATGCGCAGGGTTTACGCTATACCCGGTCGCTATGTCGTGGGCATGTGAGAAGGTGCGTCCTGAAGAGTTGGTGGCGATGAATCAGGCGTTACTCCTTAGCTACACGCTTGGCAGTCTTTGCGGGCCAAGCGTTGCTGCGGTGTTGATGCAGAATTATTCTGATCGATTACTGTTCGTACTAATTGCCGCGGTAGCGATGATCTACCTGATGATATTGCTCAGAAAAGCCGATCATCATCCAACGCCATTAGCTGCTGCCTGAGTTAGCGGTATCAAGGCTGGCCAACGAGCTTTGTCCCGCGTCTACCATATTGTTCCACAGCGCCTCGGCTACCGGGCTAAGGCGTTGTTTTGCATTTCGTACCAGATAAAATATGCTGGTTAGCTTTAAACGATCTGGAGCAACTGCCGCAAGCTTCCCTTTTTCCACCCACGATGCTGCATAATGGTCGGGAAGAAAACCAATATGGGTTCCCGCGAGCAGAAGTAACAAGCTTCCTTCTAGATGCCAAGCTGTCTGGTGGTAACCTTGCTTTGATACAGAACCTAGCTGTTTAGATATCTCGTTGACGGCATGCCCACCAATTAACAGCCTGCGAGGATTTAATTCACCCTCAAGCCATTCACGTTCGATCATCTCAGCATTTTCTGCTAGAGAATAAAAGTAGCTATGTTCAACAAAGACGGGCTGATAGAAAATGTCTGCGGGGATGTCATCGGGTAGGGCGCTTAGAACAACATCGAGATGCCCGTTTTTTAGCCGTTCCATGAGCGGAAGGTATTCCATAATTTCGATTTCGACGTTGACTTCCGGGCTTTGGTCATAAAGATGGGATATAGCTTGTGATACAACGTTGTTGGGATGTGTGGCGATATTATCCAAGCAGCCTAGTTTTACTTTACCTATAAGCTGATGTTTGATACGGGCTAGTCTGTTAGCGAAATCATCGAGCGTGGAAATGACAGATTTTGCTTCCTGATAGACCACTTCACCTTCCGTTGTTAAGGCAAAACCCCCGCGACCACGTTCACACAAAACAAGCCCAAGTGTATCCTCGAGTCGAGACAGGTAGTGGCTTAGGACGGGTTGACTTAATCCAGTTACGGTTTGTGCGTTGGTAATTCCTTGTTTTTCAACGATTTTACAAAAAAGCTTTAACCAGCGAATCTCCAGTTTATCTAAGCGCATAGCATTTCCTTCGCATACATTACATATCTGAATGTTAACATCAAAATATATCTGTATTAATCGATATGAATCCCATTTATCTTACTGTTAAGCCGCATAGTAATGTGGTTACCACGAAAAAGCGTGGTTTTATGCGTCACATCAGGGTCTCTCATAAGCACAATGGTGTTGTTAGCTTGCTGACAACACCATTGTTCTATACGTCGCCAGACAACCTCTATAAAATATCACAACGATACAATAATTATTTGCTGCTTATTCAATGGAGGAGTTATGTCTCAAGGGAATGCTGTGCCTGAAAAACAACAACAGGAGCGGCAAATCTATGATTACGAATACGAACCTGTCCCTGCCGAAGCCAGAAAACGCTGGTATGTAATTACGTTAATATGGTTGGCGATCGGAATTGATATTTCAGGTTTGTTCCTTGGTACTTTTTTGAGCGGTGGGTTACCATTTTCTCAGGCCGTCAGTGCTACGCTTATTGGTTCTGCTTTGCTCGGTGTGCTTGCAGCATTATGCGCTAATGTGGGTTATGGCTGTGGACTATCGACGACGTTGTTAAGTATCTCGGTGTTTGGCAAATTTGGCGGCAAACTTATCGGCATATTCTCTGCGGTTTCTTTAGTGGGGTGGTTCGCTTTCCAGCTTGATTTCTTTGGTGCCATGCTACAAAAGGCATTACTTCATTATCATTTTGAACCCGGCCGTTTTCCTATCTTACTATTTGGCATGATACTGATGGCATTAACAGCTATTTGGGGAGTCAGATCATTAGGACGGCTCAGCATGTTTAGCGTTCCTTTAATGCTGATCCTGATAGTAACAGGGATTTATTTGGCCGCAGTTGATCACTCTACACCACCAACAATAACTATTAAAAATCCCATTAGTATGGGAAGCGCAATCTCTTATGTTGTCTCTATCTGGATAGTTGCGGCTAGTATTATGTCCCCTGATATTGCGCGCTACGCCAAAACACGTAAAGACGCCATCTTAGGGGCAGGATTAGGCTTTTGCTTCGGTAATAGCGCGACAATCTTAGTTGCGCTTTTACTGACCCATCTGGTCGGTAGCGATGATCTTGTCGAAATATTCTTTAGTATTGGGCTGGGCATGTCAGCCATTGTGATTTTAATCTTTGCTCAATGGACAACAAATAGCTCAAATCTAATCTCCGCATCGTTAGGGCTCTCTGTGGTTATCCGGGCATTGTCACGACCTACGCTAGTGATTTTGATGGCTTTTATCGGATTATTTTTCGCCTACAACGGGATGATTAATAATTTTACCCAATTTCTCTCATTATTGGGGGTGATAGTTTCACCAATCGCTGGTGTATATCTGGCTGAATATTACTTTTTTGACTTATCACCATCAAAGATCGATATATCAGAACCGAAGAATCTGAACATTGGGGCCGCTGCAGCGTGGATATGCGGAAGTTTGGTTAGCCTCTTGACATCGACAGATTTTTTCAATGTTCTTACTATTAGCTCTATTTCTGCTTTAGATGGAATAATGGTGAGTATGGCGGTATATGTCGCTTTGCGTAAGATATTCCCACGAGTGGGAATGTAATTGCTTGAACCCCTATTTTTAAATAGGGGTTCTTCGTCTGTCTGGACAAATAATGACTCGTTATATTGATTCTGAAACAATAGATGATATTGCTCTGGGAGCGTCGGTTCTCGGCACAGGGGGCGGGGGAGACCCCTATCTTGGCTCGCTAATTGCCAAGAATGCATTACGTAATACCCAGCCTATTGTTCTGATGAATCTCGATGATATCGAAGATGACTCACTTTTTGTTCCATGTAGCACTATGGGTGCGCCGACGGTTTCTGTGGAGAAAATTATTTCACAGCGCCAGATTATTTTGGCATTTGACACGATGGAAACAGTGCTAGCGGAATCAGCTTCGGGAACATTTTCAATCGAAGTCGGTGGTATTAACTCTCTGATCCCATTTGTTGTTGCGGCTAAAAAAGGGCTGCCGGTTATCGATTGTGATGCAATGGGGCGTGCATTCCCCGAAGCGCAGATGGTGACCTTTTTTCTCGATGGCTTATCTTCGGCACCGAACACGCTAGCTGATGAGAAAGGTAACTCGGTTATCCTTAATCCTATTGATGGTGTGTGGTCTGAGCGGTTAGCCAGAGCCATTACAGAGCAGATGGGTGCCGCCTGTGCGATGTGTGATTATCCGCTCCGTGGACACGAGCTCAAACGTAGCGCCATAAAAGGAACGCTTACCCTAGCGCAAAATATCGGAAAAACGCTGCGTGAGGCTCATCAGTCGGGCAGTGATCCTGTGCAGTCTCTACTCACTGTGCTTAATGGTCACGTCATTGCATCGGGTAAGATTATCGATGTTGATCGGCGCACAACCGGTGGTTTTGCTCGAGGTAAAGTGGTGCTGGATGGTATGGGCAACGATAAAGGCGAATCGTTTACGGTACTTTTCCAGAATGAACTCTTGCTGGCTTATCGCTCGTCACAGACGACAAACCCTACGCAGGATAATCTGCTGGCAGTTGTACCTGATTTAATCTCGATATTAGACAGTGAAACGGGACGTCCGATTATTACGGAGCATTTACGTTATGGGCAGCGAGTCGATATCATTGCCTATCCGTGCAATGACAAATGGCGAACGCCAAAAGGGATTGAGGTCGCGGGGCCGGAGTATTTCGGCTATCCGGTGCGGTATGTACCAATAGAACAGCTTGCAAACCGCTGAGGCTTTCCCGATGTTACATAAAAATGATTACCGACTCGGGATTGATGTCGGAGGCACAAACACGGATGCAGCAATTTTAGATGCTGATCTGCGCTGTATTGCGACGGCTAAATTTCCTACGAGTATGGATATCTATAGCGGCATTGAGCGCGTGATTGCTGCGGTATTGGCGCAATCAGGCATCGAGCCGCAGCATATTTGCTATGCGATGTTAGGCACAACCCAATGTACCAATGCAATTGTTGAGCGAAAAGGGCTGGATCGCGTCGGATTACTGCGTCTGAGTCTGCCAAGCAGTGATAGCGTCCCGCCGCTGTTTGGCTGGGATGACGAGTGGCAAAAGACATTAGGTGAGCATTTCTACCAGCTTCATGGCGGCTATGAATTTGATGGTCGGGAGATCCATCCCGTACTATTGAATGAAGTGCTGGCGGTCTGTGACAAGATGCGTGGTCATGTGGATAGCGTTGCTATCTGTGGCGTATTTTCCCCAGTAAATAATGATCAGGAATTGCAGGTTGCCCAATGGGTGAATGCGGCATTGCCTGATGTTTCCCTGTCATTATCCCACCGAATAGGCAGCACGGGATTGCTGGAAAGAGAAAACGCGACGATCCTGAATGCGTCGCTGCAAAGTACCGCAAACCGTTTTGTTAACGGCTTTATACAAGCGCTAGTTCGGCACGGAATCAAGGCTACGCCATTCTTCGGGCAAAATGACGGCACATTGATGTCCGAAAGTATGGTGAAGCAATATCCCATTCTGACGATGGCCTGTGGGCCAACGAACTCTATTCGCGGTGCGTGCCACCTTTCGGGATTGGATAATGCGCTGATTATTGATGTTGGCGGTACGACGACAGATATTGGCGTATTAGTTAATGGCTTCCCGCGTGAATCGGCAATTGCCGTTGAAGTGGGCGATGTGCGGACGAATTTCAGGATGCCGGATATTATTTCTATCGGCATTGGTGGTGGGACTTGCGTTCGGCAGTCTCAGAACGGAACACTCACCCTTGGGCCTGACAGCGTCGGCTATCGTCTTCTTGAGCAGAGCGTCAGTTTTGGCGGGGAGACATTAACGCTCAACGATATCATGCTGCAACTTCAGCGTGAGCGATGGACATCCTCGCTTTCTCATCCACTGCCTGAGCTAGATAAAGCACTTTGTCTGGAGGCTTATCGTCAGATGATTGATAAAGTGGAAAGTGCTATCGATCGGATTAAATCGTCGAGTGCGGCCATTCCTGCCGTGCTTGTTGGCGGTGGCAGTATTTTACTGCCTGACGTTTTATCCGGTGTCAGTCAGGTCATGCGTCCGCAGAATTTTGATGCGGCAAATGCGGTGGGTGTGGCACTAGGGAAAGTGGGGGCACAGATCGAGCGCGTGGTTAAAATGCCGGATAACGATCGTGAAAAGATAAAAAGCGAATTACAGCAGCAAACTATTTGTCTTGCGGAAGAGACGGGAGCCATGTCTGGCAGCGTTGAAATCATCGATTATCAGGAAATTCCGCTAGCCTATCTGCCGGGGAATGCAGTACAGGTGAAAATCAAAGCGGCAGGGAATCTGGCTTAACTCGGTACTTGTCTACAATGTAGCGGGTCAAGATCAGTCGCGATGTTGATCCGCTGAAATGAAAATAGCGCGCTGAGTGAGCGCGCTATTTTTTCAGAAAGCGTCAGAGATTAGTAGATTACCTTGTGACCGTAGCTTTCCAGAATCGATTTAACGCGATCCATCGTATCGGCTTTCGGCGGTTTAACACCGTCTAATTTGTACTCTTCCCCCATCGCTACCCACTTGTGTTTACCAAGCTCATGGTACGGGAGAAGCTCAATTTTCTCGATGTTCGTCATATCTTTGGTGAATTCGCCCAGCTTGTGCGTGGATTCATCGTCATCAGACCAGCCGGGTACCACCACATAACGTATCCAAGTGCGCTGGTTGCGTTTTGCCAGATAGCGAGCGAAATCCAGAGTGCGGTGATTCGATACGCCAACTAAATTCTGATGGATATCATCGTTCATTTGCTTCAGGTCGAGCATCACTAAATCGCTGACGTCCAACAGCTCGTCAATGACGGGATCGTAGCGGCGTACAAATCCATTGGTGTCCAAACAGGTGTTAATGCCTTCATCCTTACAAGCACGGAACCAATCGCGTACAAATTCGGCTTGCAGAATGGCCTCGCCGCCTGATGCGGTTACACCGCCGCCGGATGCATTCATAAAATGGCGATAGGTCACGACTTCTTTCATGAGTTCTTCAACCGTCACTTCTTTGCCGCCGTGCGTATCCCAGGTATCACGGTTATGGCAATACAGGCAGCGCATCAGACAGCCCTGAAAGAAGATAATGAAACGGATGCCTGGGCCATCGACGGTGCCACAGGATTCAAAAGAGTGGATGCGACCGATTACTGACATTGCGAGGTTTTCTCCAAATTTGACCGGACAATAGCGGTCTTTATGAGCGCAGTCATGAGAAAGCAGGTACCTATCTGGCAGGAATTTCTGACAGAAGAACACCGTATGACAGATGCTGCGTCGAATCTGTTTTGCAAGCCATCCACATGATGAAGGCAATATAGCGGGCTGGCAAAACAGGCTGACAATCTGAACGACAAGCGAGGGCGAGAAAAAGGCCCCACTGACGTGGAGCCTTTATTTTACGCTTTTTCAGACAGCCATGGAAATTAGATTGACTGTGTGAAGGTACGGGTAATGACGTCTTGCTGCTGTTCTTTAGTCAGTGAGTTGAAACGCACTGCGTAGCCAGATACACGGATAGTCAACTGCGGATATTTTTCCGGGTTTTCCATCGCATCAAGCAGCATTTCACGGTTCATGACGTTGACGTTCAGATGTTGACCGCCTTCGATGCTGGCTTCGTGGTGGAAGTAACCATCCATCAGGCCAGCAAGGTTAGCTTTACGCACGTTGTCGTCTTTACCTAACGCGTTAGGTACGATGGAGAAGGTATAAGAAATACCATCTTTCGCGTACGCAAACGGCAGTTTGGCAACAGAAGTCAGAGAGGCAACCGCACCTTTCTGATCACGACCGTGCATTGGGTTAGCACCTGGTCCGAACGGTGCGCCTGCGCGGCGGCCGTCTGGCGTGTTACCTGTTTTCTTACCATATACCACGTTAGAGGTGATGGTCAGAACAGACTGAGTTGGTGTTGCGCCACGGTAGGTATTCAGTTTCTGAATTTTCTTCATGAAACGTTCAACCAGGTCACAAGCCAGTTCATCTACGCGAGAGTCGTTGTTACCGAATTGCGGATATTCGCCTTCGATATCAAAGTCGATAGCCAGACCATCTTCATCACGAATTGGTTTAACTTTGGCATATTTGATGGCAGACAAGGAGTCAGCAGCAACAGACAGACCAGCGATACCACACGCCATGGTACGGAAAACGTCACGATCGTGCAGTGCCATCAGCGCCGCTTCGTAGCTGTATTTGTCATGCATGTAGTGAATGATGTTCAGAGAGGTGACGTACTGCTTAGCCAGCCAATCCATGAAGTGATCCATACGTTCCATCACTTCGTCGAAGTTCAGAACATCACCTTTGATCGGTTCTGATTTCGGACCAACCTGCATTTTCAGTTTTTCGTCCACGCCGCCATTGATTGCGTACAGCATGGTTTTTGCCAGGTTTGCACGGGCACCGAAGAACTGCATTTGTTTGCCAACGATCATCGGGCTTACGCAACAAGCAATCGCGTAGTCATCGTTGTTAAAGTCAGGACGCATCAGATCGTCATTCTCGTATTGCAGAGAAGAGGTATCGATGGAGACTTTAGCGGCATAGTTTTTAAAGCTTTGTGGCAGTTTCTCAGACCACAGAATGGTCATGTTCGGCTCTGGAGAAGGCCCCATTGTGTACAGGGTGTTCAGGAAGCGGAAGCTGGTTTTGCTCACCAGTGTACGACCATCCAGACCCATACCAGCCAGAGATTCTGTTGCCCAGATCGGGTCACCAGAGAACAGCTCATCATACTCAGGTGTACGCAGGAAACGCACCATACGCAGTTTCATGACCAGATGGTCAATCATTTCCTGAGCTTCTTCTTCCGTGATTTTTCCTGCTTTCAGATCGCGATCGAGGTAGATATCCAGGAAGGTGGAGACACGTCCGAAGGACATTGCCGCACCATTCTGTGATTTAACTGCAGCCAGATAGCCGAAGTAAGTCCACTGAACGGCTTCCTGAGCTGTCGTTGCTGGGCTAGAAATATCACAGCCATATTTAGCTGCCATTTCTTTAATTTGGCTCAGTGCATGATGCTGATCGGCAATTTCTTCACGCAGACGGATCGTTGCTTCCAAGTCTTCGCCATTTTCCAGTTTGGATTGCAGAGAAGTGAACTGAGCAAACTTGTCTTTCATCAAGTAGTCGATGCCGTACAGCGCAACGCGACGGTAGTCACCGATGATACGGCCACGGCCATAAGCATCCGGCAGACCAGTCAGAACACCAGATTTACGGCAACGCATGATGTCTGGGGTGTAAACATCGAACACGCCCTGATTGTGCGTTTTACGGTATTCAGTGAAGATTTTTTTCAGTTGAGGATCAAGTTCACGACCGTAAACTTTGCATGAACCTTCAACCATTTTGATGCCGCCGAACGGAATTAACGCACGTTTCAACGGAGCGTCAGTCTGAAGACCAACGATTTTTTCCAGGCCTTTGTTGATGTATCCCGCGTCGTGAGACGTGATAGTTGCAGCAACATTGGTATCAAAATCAACAGGCGCATGAGTGCGGTTTTCCTGTTTGATGCCTTCCATGACGCTGTCCCACAGCGCTGAGGTCGCTTTGGTTGCGCCAGCTAGGAAAGACTCATCACCTTCATACGGCGTGTAGTTTTTCTGGATAAAGTCACGAACATTGACGTTATCCTGCCATTCACCTTTGCTAAAGCCTTGCCATGCATTGGCCAATTTTTCATTCAGCTCGGTCATTTTACACCTACCTTTGATATGGATTTCTTAAAACCCGACGTTGCGGCCGATTGCACCTTAGTGGTGCTTGTCTCCACCGCGCAAATAAATTACCCAATATGTTAAACCGACCATTACGCCGCCGCCGATGATGTTCCCTAGGGTGACGGGAATCAGATTATCGGTAATGAAGTGGCTAACGGTTAAATGTTCAAACTGAGACGGCACCATGCCAATGGCATTCCAGAATTCCGGGGCCGCAAAATTTTTGATAACGATGCCCATAGGAACCATGAACATGTTGGCGATGCTGTGCTCAAAACCGCTGGAAACAAACATGGCGACAGGCAGAATCATTGCAAACATTTTATCTGTAAGCGTACGGCCAGAATAGCTCATCCACACGGCCAGACAGACCAGCAGGTTTGCCAGAATACCCAGACACAACGCTTCAACGAACGTATGTTCAAGTTTGTGTTCAGCTGTTTGCAGGACGTTCAGACCCCACGCACCGTTTGCGACCATATGCTCTCCCGAGAACCAGATAAGTCCAACGAAGAAAAGCGCGCCAATCAGGTTGCCGACATAAACATTAGCCCAGTTACAGGCTAGTTGTTTCCAGGTAATACGTCCACTGGCTTTGGCAATCACGATGAGAACGGTTGAGGTAAACAAGTCTGCGCCGCAGACGACAACCAACATGAGGCCAAGGGAAAAACAGATACCCCCGATCAGTTTCGCGATACCGAAAGGAATCGTCGCGGTCCCGGTAGTGGCAGTAATATAAAAGACGAAGGCGATCGAAATAAACACACCCGCAGTGATCGCTAAATAAAACGTCGTACACGGTTGTTTGGTAGCTTTATAGACTCCGGCGTCTTCAGCAACTTTTGCCATAGCGGCCGGTAGTAATAGAGTGAAGGGGTTGTCAGCTTTCACACTAACTCTCTCTTAAAATTTATCAGCGTTGAGATACTAACAAAGCAGTATACGGTAAAATTTGATGTGGATCATATTGCAAGAAATTAATAGGCAGGTAAGTAGGGGGTGATAGTATAATTTTATAGGTAACGTATTGAATTATATAATATAAAAATATTTTAAATTTTACAAAAAGAGTTGAATGGCATACGTTAAACCTACCGATTTAGCGTTAATGAAAATCATGTTTTGTAGAATTTTAGTACCACCTTGTCGAGGTAATTTAATTAAAAATTCACCATTCAATAACAATACTCTGGTTATGCATCACGAATAATCAGTATTGCCCTTTGGATAATGAAATAGCCCTTTAAATTAAAGGGCTATTTCAGGTGGTGATGCGTAGATTGCTATTTGCAATGGATCGCACTCATCGCTATGAGACGCGTGCTGGCTGCCTCACTCAGGCATTATTTAGCCTGCCAATAACGACGTTTAGCTTGTTGCAGTTTTTCATAGGCAGCCAGTAGCGACTGGTGCGCAGGTAAAGAAGTAAATGTGTCATCCACGGCAAAGAGACCGTAAAAACACGCTTCTCCAGCAACGGCGGCACTGGCAGCCTCGACCGTCTCGCTGCCGTACATTTTGGTAAACGCATCGTAATATTCTGCTGGATCGCGCTCAGGCTCTTGTGCCAGTAACAGCAGGGTTTGCAGGCAGCGGTAGTAATTGCTGCGCTGTGCCGTAAAGACGGAGTCGTTGAAATCCTGCGTCCATTCTGTCCAGATCAGAGCCTGATCCAGATCGCCACCGGCCAGACCCAGCATGGCTTTCAATTCGCCAACGCGTAGAGTGAGCCAGCCGTTATCTTTTCCGGTGGCAATACCAAGCAGCTCGCGTACGCGAGTGAAGTCATCCAGCCCTTCATCATCCAACTGTTGCAACAGCGCCAGATAGTCTTCTTTTTTCCATTTGCTGTCCGGCAGCGCCAGCAGTGTGTCACGCAGATGAGCACCCATGCTGTTATTGGCTAACAGCAGATCGTCGGCAGGGTAGATATCTGACATTCCCGGCACGATGATGCGGCAGGCATAAACGGCCAGATGCTCATAGTCAGCAATGTAGACTTCTTTATCTTCCTGCTGGAAGATCGCCATCAGCGTTGCGAATTCTTCTTCTGTCGACCCTTTAAAGCTCCAGTCGGCAAATTCATAATCCGCCTGCTTCTTGAACATATCCCAGGAGATCAGACCACTGGAATCGATAAAGTGGGTTTCCAGATTAGCGTGTTCGCCAACTTCTTCATCATCGAACGTCGGTGGAGTAAATACGTCCAGATCTTTCAGGCCGCGACCCTGCAACAGTTCAGTGACGGTACGCTCCAGCGCTACGCCGAAGTCAGGGTGTGCGCCGAAGGAGGCGAAACAGGTGCCGTTAGCAGGATTAAACAGTACTACACAGATAACCGGATATTTACCGCCCAGTGAGGCATCGTAGGAAAAAATCGGGAAGCCTTCTTTTTCCAGCGTTGCAATCGCTTCGACCACGCCTGGATAGCGGTTCAACACGTCTTGTGGAATTTCCGGCAGGCTGATGGATTCAGCAATGATTCGGTTTTTAATGCTGCGCTCAAACACCTCTGACAGCCCCTGAACGCGGGCTTCGTTGGCGGTGTTACCGGCGGACATTCCGTTAGAGACGTACAGATTACCGATGATATTCATCGGAATATAGACGGTTTGCTGATCGGACTGACGAGTAAACGGCAGTGCGCAAATACCTCTGTCGGCATTGCCGGATTGCAGATCGATCAGATCGCTGGCGCTCAGTTCCTGTTCTGGGTCGTAAAACTGGTGCAGACGGGCATCCAGAATACCTTCCGGCAGCGCATCATCTTCTGGAATAGGGAACCATTTTTCATTCGGATAGTGAACGAAATCACCGTTAGCGATAGTTTTGCCGAGATAGAAGTCAGCAAAGAAATAGTTGGTGGACAGACGCTCGAAATACTCGCCTAACGCGGAAGCCAGAGCCGCTTTTTTACTGGCACCTTTGCCGTTAGTGAAGCAGAGAGGACAATCGCGATCCCGAATATGGACAGACCAGACGTTCGGCACTGGGTTCAGCCATGACGCTTCTTCGATGTTAAACCCCAGGTCCTGGAGTTGCTGTTGAAAACGGGCGATGGAGTCTTCCAGGGCGGCGTCTTTGCCTGGGATAAACGTTTGAGTCATGGTGTTCACTCTTATCGAGATTAGCGGAAGCGGCATGATACGGATTTTTCTGTCTGGACTCTATTCATTCATAACAGATCGGCAACAGCGAAAAAGAACAGACTACGTAACGTGTCGTTTTGCATAATGAAAGCGCAATAAGCATTGCAGCCGCGATGGACGAGTGATAAAACCGATAGCAGGGTAAAAGTAGTGTGGTTATGGCGGTCGTTCCGTTATAGCTACGATCTTGTAACAGCGGTGTTTTTATAACCGGCAGGTCTATATGCTCTAAATAATTCGAGTTGCAGGAAAGCCAACGCACATGCAGCTTGAAGTATGACGGGTATAAAAATGGTATTTGTAACAACGGTGATAAAACAGCCGCTATTTTTCAGGTGTGGTGAGGGGAAATGACTCAGATTTTTAATTTTAGCGCCGGTCCAGCAATGCTGCCGGTTGAAGTACTGCGTCGTGCTGAACAGGAATTATGTAATTGGAATGGCCTGGGAACATCGGTCATGGAAATCAGCCACCGCAGTAAAGAGTTTATGCAGGTTGCCGCTGAATCCGAACAAGATCTGCGTGATTTGCTGAAAATCCCCTCCAACTACAAAGTGCTCTTTTGCCACGGCGGTGCTCGTGCGCAATTTGCGGCAGTGCCGTTAAATCTCCTAGGTGAGCGCTCAACAGCGGACTACATCGACGGCGGATATTGGGCACACAGTGCAATCAATGAAGCCGAAAAGTACTGCACGCCTAACGTGATTGACGTAAAAACGCGCATAGACGATCTGCGCGGCATTAAACCGATGCGTGAATGGAAATTGTCTGATGACGCGGCGTTTGTGCATTACTGTCCGAATGAAACCATTGACGGTATTGCGATTGAAGAAGAGCCGGATTTTGGCGACAAAATTGTGGTCGCCGACTATTCTTCCAGCATTCTGTCCCGTCGCATTGACGTTAGCCGCTATGGCGTGATCTATGCCGGTGCGCAGAAAAATATCGGCCCTGCTGGCCTGACGCTGGTTATCGTGCGTGAGGATTTGCTGGGTAAAGCACGTCGTGAACTGCCATCGATTCTGGATTACCAAGTTCTGGCGGACAATGACTCCATGTTTAACACGCCGCCGACGTTTGCCTGGTATCTGTCCGGCATGGTCTTCAAATGGCTGAAAGAGCATGGCGGTCTGGCTGAAATGGAAAAACGTAACCAAGAGAAAGCTGACTTGTTGTATAGCGCGATCGATGGTAACGACTTCTATCGTAATGACGTCGCGTTGGCGAACCGTTCTCGTATGAACGTACCGTTCTTACTGGCAGATTCCGCACTGGATAAAGTCTTCCTGGAAGAGTCAGTCGCGGCGGGTCTGCATGCGCTGAAAGGCCATCGTGTTGTGGGCGGCATGCGTGCTTCTATCTACAATGCGATGCCGTTGGAAGGCGTGAAAGCGCTGACTGAGTTTATGGCCGACTTCGTACGCCGCCACGGTTGATTAACGTCAACCCCGCTATACATTTTGATCAACCCCGGGCTTTCCGGGGTTTTTATATCCACTTTGAAAGAATAGGCTTCACATGCAGGAATCCCTGACCTTACACCCCATCAAGCTGATTAACGGTACCCTTAACCTTCCAGGGTCCAAAAGCGTTTCTAACCGTGCGCTTTTGCTAGCCGCCTTGTCGGAAGGAAAGACCCGACTGACTAACCTGTTAGACAGTGACGATGTCCGTCATATGCTTACTGCGTTAACGGCGCTGGGGGTGGAATATCATCTGTCATCCGACCGGACCGTGTGTGAAATTATTGGACTGGGTGGCGCATTTGCAGCGTCGCAGCCGCTAGAACTGTTTTTAGGGAACGCGGGTACCGCGATGCGCCCACTGGCTGCAGCGCTGTGCCTGACGGATGGCGATATTGTGCTGACAGGCGAACCCCGAATGAAAGAGCGGCCGATCGGGCATCTGGTCGACGCACTACGTCAGGGCGGGGCGAAAATTGACTATCTTGAACAGGAGAATTATCCGCCGCTTCGTCTACACGGCGGTTTCCAGGGCGGTGAAATCAGCGTAGATGGTAGTGTATCGAGCCAGTTTTTGACTGCTCTGCTGATGACTGCGCCACTGGCCGCGCAGGATACGCAAATCAGCATTCAGGGCGATCTGGTTTCCAAGCCGTATATCGATATCACGCTGCATATGATGAAAGCGTTCGGTATTGACGTGCGCCATGAAAATTACCAGCACTTCTTCGTGGCAGGTCGTCAGCAGTATCGCTCACCGGGTGATTATCTGGTTGAAGGCGATGCGTCGTCGGCCTCTTATTTCCTGGCTGCGGCGGCGATTAAAGGTGGCGTTGTACGTGTGACTGGCGTGGGCCGTAATAGCGTACAGGGTGATATCCGCTTTGCTGATGTGCTGGAAAAGATGGGGGCAATCGTACGCTGGGGCGAGGATTATATTGAATGCGAACGTGGTGAACTGCACGCGATCGATATGGATATGAACCACATCCCTGATGCCGCAATGACTATTGCTACGGCGGCGCTTTTCGCTCAGGGCGGAACCACCACGCTACGTAATATCTATAACTGGCGTGTGAAAGAAACCGATCGTTTAGCTGCGATGGCGATTGAACTGCGCAAAGTGGGCGCGGAAGTGGAAGAGGGGAACGACTACATTCGTATTACGCCACCGGCCAAGCTGAAAGCGGCAGAAATCGGTACGTACAACGATCATCGTATGGCGATGTGTTTCTCGCTGGTGGCGTTGTCGGATACGCCAGTCACGATTTTGGATCCGAAGTGTACGGCTAAAACCTTCCCTGACTACTTCGAGCAATTGGCGCGTCTCAGCGAACTAGCGTGATTCCATTCTAAGGCACGGTTTTCGTGCCTTTTTTCCTCGATCGATTTCCACCACATTCCGCTGTGTTTTTTTCTGAAATTGCGTAGCGCGTTCAGAGAATGCCTTATTTTTCCCGCCATTCCGCCATTGGGGTAACCTTTCTCTGCATTGATGCGTATAATGAGGCTCCGTAATGCCATAAACGGCATAAGCGGAACTTCCCAGTATTAAGGAGAGAGAAATGACGGTGATGGCACCGGTAGTTACGGTTGACGGACCGAGCGGCGTAGGCAAAGGTACCTTATGTAAGGCATTGGCTGAAGCTTTACAATGGAACCTGCTGGACTCGGGGGCTATCTATCGTGTTTTGGCGTTGGCGGCGTTACACCACCATGTGGATATCAGTTCAGAAGATGCGCTGGTCCCGCTAGCCTCTCATCTTGATGTGCGCTTTGTTGCAGAAGACGGGCAGTTGAAAGTCATTCTGGAAGGCGAAGACGTTAGCCACGAAATTCGTACCGAAGCGGTGGGCAACACGGCTTCTCAGGCTGCAGCTTTTCCTCGTGTTCGTGAAGCATTATTACGTCGGCAGCGTGCTTTCCGTGAGGCTCCGGGGTTGATTGCCGATGGACGTGATATGGGAACGGTGGTCTTTCCTGACGCCCCAGTGAAGATTTTCCTGGATGCCAGTGCGGAAGAACGTGCACAACGTCGCATGCTACAGTTGCAGGGGAAGGGCTTTAATGTTAACTTTGAACGTCTTTTGTCTGAGATAAAAGAACGGGACGATCGTGATCGTAGCCGCCCCGTTGCGCCGTTAGTACCTGCTGCCGATGCGCTGGTGCTGGATTCAACGGAAATGACAATCGATGAAGTGATAGCGCGCGCGTTGGCTTATGCCCGCGAAATTTTAGCGTCGTAATCACAGAAAACTGAATTTTTACCTCGCTGTAAGGATGCACAGCGGGGCATGTTAAACAACCCCATCGAGCAGGATGCCAGATGGACGTTAAATTGAAACCCTTAAGATTATCAAACATGACTGAATCTTTTGCTCAACTCTTTGAAGAATCCCTGAAAGAAATCGAAACCCGTCCTGGTTCCATCGTACGTGGTGTTGTTGTGTCTATTGATAAAGATGTCGTACTGGTTGACGCCGGTCTGAAATCTGAATCTGCCATTCCGGTAGAACAATTCAAGAACGCACAGGGCGAACTGGAAATTCAGGTTGGTGATGAAGTAGACGTTGCTCTGGACGCTATCGAAGATGGCTTCGGCGAAACTCTGCTTTCTCGCGAAAAAGCTAAACGCCATGAAGCATGGCTGACGCTGGAAAAAGCCTACGAAGAAGCTGCAACTGTTACTGGTATTATCAACGGTAAAGTTAAAGGCGGTTTCACTGTTGAGCTGAACGGCATTCGTGCGTTCCTGCCAGGTTCTCTGGTAGACGTTCGTCCGGTTCGCGACACGCTGCATCTGGAAGGCAAAGAGCTTGAGTTCAAAGTTATCAAGCTGGATCAGAAACGCAACAACGTTGTTGTTTCTCGCCGTGCAGTTATCGAATCTGAAAACAGCGCTGAACGCGATCAACTGCTGGAAAACCTGCAGGAAGGCATGGAAGTTAAAGGTATCGTTAAGAACCTTACTGACTACGGTGCATTCGTTGATCTGGGTGGCGTTGATGGCCTGCTGCATATCACTGATATGGCTTGGAAACGTGTTAAACATCCGAGCGAAATCGTCAATGTGGGCGACGAAATCACTGTTAAAGTGCTGAAATTCGACCGCGAGCGTACCCGTGTGTCTCTGGGTCTGAAACAGCTGGGCGAAGATCCATGGGTCGCTATCGCTAAGCGTTACCCAGAAAGCACTCGTCTGACTGGTCGCGTAACCAACCTGACTGATTACGGCTGCTTCGTTGAAATCGAAGAAGGCGTTGAAGGTCTGGTACACGTTTCCGAAATGGATTGGACCAACAAAAACATCCACCCATCCAAAGTTGTTAACGTTGGCGATGTAGTGGAAGTAATGGTTCTGGATATCGATGAAGAACGTCGTCGTATCTCCTTGGGCCTGAAACAGTGTAAATCCAACCCATGGCAGTTGTTCGCAGAAACTCACAATAAGGGCGACCGCGTTGAAGGTAAAATCAAGTCAATCACTGACTTCGGTATCTTCATCGGTCTGGACGGCGGCATCGATGGTCTGGTGCACCTGTCTGACATCTCCTGGAACGTGGCTGGCGAAGAAGCCGTTCGCGAATACAAGAAAGGTGATGAAATCGCCGCTGTTGTTCTGCAGGTTGACGCAGAGCGCGAGCGTATCTCTCTGGGCGTGAAACAACTGTCTGAAGACCCGTTCAATAACTACCTGTCTGTTAACAAGAAAGGTGCTATTGTTACTGGTAAAGTTACAGCAGTTGACGCCAAAGGTGCTACAGTTGAATTAGCAGACGGCGTAGAAGGCTATCTGCGTGCTTCTGAAGCTTCTCGCGATCGCATCGAAGACGCAACACTGGTGCTGAATGTTGGCGACAGCGTTGAAGCGAAATACACCGGTGTTGATCGTAAAAACCGCGTTGTTAGCTTGTCTGTCCGTGCGAAAGACGAAGCTGACGAGAAAGATGCAATCGCAACTGTTAACAACAAGCCGGAAGAAAACAATTTCTCCAGCGCGATGGCAGAAGCGTTCAAAGCAGCTAAAGGCGAGTAATCACAACGGTAGAATGAGCAACGTGAGTTGCTCATTCTTGTAACGGTAGTCAGTTATCCCGGCTATTGATAGCCACGCATTTGGAGGCGCTATGACCAAGTCTGAACTTATTGAAAGGCTTGCTGGACAGCAATCTCATATCCCGGCCAAAGTGGTTGAGGATGCAGTGAAAGAAATGCTTGAACAAATGGCTTCTACGTTAGCCGAAGGCGACCGTATTGAAATCCGTGGGTTTGGCAGTTTTTCACTTCACTACCGTGCACCGCGTGTGGGTCGTAATCCGAAAACGGGTGATAAAGTTGAGCTGGAAGGTAAGTACGTCCCTCACTTTAAACCGGGCAAGGAACTCCGCGACCGCGCTAACATTTATGGCTAATTGTTAGTCATAAATATCAGCCTTATAAAAGCACTCATTTTGGGTGCTTTTTTGCATTTATCGATCTTGTTCCCTCAAAGCTTCCGCGCTATTGGCTATTTGTTCTGATTACTTATCAGAGTGCCATTCCTTGTTATACGTTTTCTTTCTCCCTTTGAGCTGTTAAGTGACCGCGACATATGAAATATGAATATTTTGATTTCCAGCCGTTTGGATGTTGAAATTTCGAATGTTATTGCCTATTTTTTATGCATTACATTAATTTCTCTAATGCATTATCTCTAAATAAGGAAAGTGTATGAGTGAAGCATGTAGCCATTCCGGTAGCATAAGCTGTTCCTGCTGTAGTCCTCTATGGAAATCATTTCTCCCCGATACGCCAGTTGATATTCCTGAGTGGGAAAACAGTCTACATATTGAAACGAAGTTATTCCGTTCCGCGCCAAATAAGGATGGTAGCCCTGGAAAAGCGATTCTGACGCTGGAAGATGGGCAGGAGGTTTCGGTTGAAGCAATTGGTATTCATGACGGACTGGTGGTTGCGACAGGTTCATATCAAGATGTGAAGGCCAAAATGCCGAAAAACACGTTGGAACATCAATTATCAGGCAAACAAACGCTGTTGCCGGGTCTGATTGAGCCACATGTGCACATCATTAACACCGCGATGTTATCTGCCATTGGCAATGATGTTAGCCCGTTTGAAGAGCAGAGATTACGCAAAGATTATAATAGGGTTTGGGTGACATCCTCTCTGGCTGAGCAGGCAAAGTCGGATACGGATAAAAATAATAGCTGGCTTATCGGCTTTGGCGCCGATCCTTCCTTGTTTATTGGCGGAGAGAAGGAATTTAATTCTGCCGTTCTTGATGAGCATGTGACGGATAAAAGACCCGTATTTGTCATCAATGCCTCGATGCATCTGGCCTATATCAATACGTGTGCGATTAAACTCGTCAGGGAATTTTATAAAGATAAAGTTATTCCACCGGATGACGGCATCCTTAAAGAAATAGACGGTATAGAGCCTGTCGTGAATGTCATTGTTAGCAGTTACCCCAAAGCAAAATTGGCGCTGATGCTAATTGAATCGGTTAACAAACTGTTTGGTGTGGCGAGTAAACGCGGCGTGACTTATATGCTCGATGCTGGCGTTGAACCCAAAGGTACTCAGCCTGGCTTCGATCAAGTGAGTTTTCTGGATAAATGGGCACATCTGCCGATCTGTCCGGTGCGGATCGGTGGTGCGCTGATCATTACGAATAGTGATGATTTCAAAAATAAGGTGGTGGATCATTACTCTCCAGGCTATGGAGATGAACATTTCCACTTGCCGTATATCAAGATTATTTCAGATGGTTCAAATCAAGGGCTGACGGGGTATCAATCCACGCCGTACTGCTGTAATAGCCGTTATGAAAAAACGCCGAGTGAGAAAAATATTGGAGCCTTCAACTTTACTCCTCCAACTGATATCAATACGCTGGTGGATAGCGTTGTGCAGCATCAATGGCCGTTGATGATTCATACTAATGGTGATGAAGCCATTAGCCTGACGTTAGCGTCATTTAAAAAGGCAGGCGTGACGTCAGGCTCTTACGAACAGCGTCGTGATCGTCTGGAACATGCATCACTGCTGACTGATGACCATCTGTCTGAAATGAAGCAACGCGGTATTTCGCCCAGTTTCTTAATTGGTCATGTGGGGTATTGGGGCTGGGCATTCCAGCAAACCATATTGGGAGAGGAACGGGCTAATCACCTTGATCGCTGCCAGTCCGCTATTAATCACGGGATGAGGATTACTTTACACAGCGATAACGGTGTTACACCGCTTGGCCCACTGCGCATGATGGAACAGGCAATTTCACGTGTGATGGAAGGCGCACCTCAAGGGACAACTCCTGCTGTGTTGCGTGAACAAGAGCGGATTTCCCGTTTCGCCGCGCTTAAAGCCGCGACCTATGATGCCGCTTGGCAATGCCATGCAGATCAATGGGTAGGTTCGCTAGTTGCCGGTAAATGTGCTGATTTTGTTATTTTGGCGGATTCCCCGCTGACCTATGACTCAGCAGATAAGAATAATCCGGTCAAAGATATGCGTGATATACCGGTTCTGGAAACCTGGAAAGGGGGGCGTAAAGTGCATTCAGGTGCTGGTCATTCTTAACGCCACTGTATCGTCATGCTAAAACCCCGCGTTATCAATGACCGATAACGCGGGGAAAGGCTTATTTATTGTGACGTTCTTTCAGGCGATTGATGATGGTCGCGAGATCTAAATCTTGATCCTGTAGCAGCACCAGCAGGTGGTACATTAAATCCGCTGCTTCATTAGTGAGCTCTTCGCGGTCGTGCACCGTTGCCGCTAATGCGGCCTCCAGACCTTCTTCACCAACTTTCTGCGCGATGCGCTTAGTGCCGCTGGCATACAGACGTGCGGTGTAAGAGCTGTCTGGGTCGGCATGCTTACGCTCTGCCAACAGTTGCTCTAGCTGATAGAGGAACGTCCAGTCGCTGGCTGCAGGCGAGAAACAGCTGCTTGTACCCAGATGACAGGTTGGTCCGATAGGATTAACCAGAATCAGCAGTGTGTCGTTATCGCAGTCTGGCGTGATAGAGACGACATTGAGGAAATGGCCGGAAGATTCTCCTTTTGTCCACAACCGCTGCTTGGTACGCGAGAAAAACGTAACCTTGCCGCTCTCTTCGGTAGCCTGCAACGCATCCTGATTCATATAGCCCAGCATCAACACTTCACCGGATACCGCATGTTGCACGACAACCGGCAGCATGCCGTCCGTTTTTTCCCAATCGAGTTGGTTTCGTTGTTCGTCGTTTAGAAAGCACTCTTCGCTTAACACACTCGAATCTCCACGCCTTGTTGCTTAAGATATTGTTTCAGTTCGCCAATATTAATAATTTGCTTGTGAAACACCGATGCTGCTAGCGCGCCATCAACGTGGGCGGTCTGGAACGCATCCAGAAAATGCTCCATGGTGCCTGCGCCGCCGGAAGCAATCAGCGGGACGTTGCAGACATCACGCACCAGATTTAACTGGTGCAAATCATAACCATTGCGCACGCCGTCCTGATTCATCATGTTCAGGACAATCTCACCCGCGCCGCGCTTTTGCACTTCTTCTACCCAATCCAGCGTTTCCCAAGTGGTGACCTTAGTTCGCGTTTCATCACCTGTGTATTGATTCACATGATAGCGGCCCGTCGAGGCATCATGCCAGGTATCAATCCCGACGACGATACACTGCACGCCATAGCGATCGGCCAATCGGGTAATTAACTCAGGGTCGGCCAGCGCCGGTGAGTTGATGGAAATTTTATCCGCGCCGAAAGAGAGTATTTGACCGGCTTCTTCCACGCTTTTAATGCCGCCCGCCACACAGAAAGGAATATCGATGACTTCCGCAACGCGGGATACCCAGCTTTTGTCGACTACACGGCCGTCGGAAGAGGCGGTGATATCATAAAAAACCAGCTCATCAGCGCCTTCCTGCGCATAGCGCTGCGCCAGCGGCACGATGTCACCGATGATTTCGTGGTTGCGGAACTGCACACCTTTGACGACCTGACCGTTACGCACGTCCAGGCAGGGGATTATCCGTTTTGCCAGCATGAAATAGCCTCCGCGACGTTAAATTTACCTTCCAACAGCGCACGGCCGACGATAACACCCTGCACACCGCTACTGCGCAAATTGGCGATATCGGTCAGATTACCGATGCCGCCGGACGCCTGAAAGGCAATCTGCGGGTAGCGCTGACTGATTTCACGATAGAGCTCGACGTTGGAGCCGCTCAGCGTACCGTCACGGGAAATGTCGGTGCACAGCACATGCTTCAGACCGAACGGCAGATATTGTTCAACGATCTGCTCAAGCGTGGCCTCTGAATTCTCCTGCCAGCCGCTGATGGCGACGTACTTCGTGCCGTTTGCGTCGATACGCACGTCTAGTGCAAGCACCAGCGCTTCTGCGCCGTAGCGGGTGAACCATTGCTGAACGAGTTCCGGCTGCTTAACCGCAGTGGACCCAATAACGACACGGCTGGCACCGGCTTTTAGCAACGCTTCTACGTCCTGCTCGGTACGAATGCCGCCGCCGATCTGTACCGGTACGCTAACGCCAGCCAACAGCGTGGTTAACAGGGGAATTTGTCGGGCAGAGGGATCTTTTGCTCCGGTCAAATCCACCAAATGCAGCACGCCTGCACCTTGTTGCTGGTAATCCTGCAAGCGGGGAAGCGGATCGCTTCCGTATTGGCGCTGCTGGCCATAATCACCCTGATGCAGACGGACAACCTGCCCATCAATCAGATCTAATGCGGGAATAATCATGACGCTCTACATCTCCAGAAAGTTTTTCAGCAGTTGCGCGCCCGCAGCACCAGAACGCTCGGGGTGGAACTGCACGCCAAAGAAGTTATCTTTTTCCAGCGCGGCGGTGAAGGCTTCGCCGTAGTTGGCTTGTGCAATCGTGTTTTCGCAGACTGGCATGGCATAGCTGTGAACAAAATAGAAATAAGCGCCGTCATCGATATCGCGGAACAAACGATGCCCGGCCTTCGGAATCACCTGATTCCAGCCCATGTGCGGCAGTGGCAAGCCGTGGTCTATTATTTTTTTTACTGGCGTATCGACAATCCCCAGCGTGGGGATACCGCCACTTTCGTCGCTGTGTGTCCCCAGCAACTGCATGCCGAGGCAAATGCCGAGAACCGGTTGGGTACAGGCTTTGATCAGCGCGATTAGATCGCGCTCTTCCAGTTGATTCATCGCGGCCTGCGCGGTACCAACACCCGGCAGAAATAGCTTGTCTGCTTGCAGGACAATCTCGGCCTCGCGGCTAACAACCGGCGTATACCCCAACCGCTGCACGGCGTAGGTCACCGAAGAGAGGTTGGCGCAGCCGGTATCAAGAATGACGACCTTCATCAGAGCACTCCTTTCGAGCTCGGCAACGTGTCACCCTCGACGCGAATTGCCTGACGTAGCGTGCGCCCGAAGACTTTAAACAGGCTTTCCACACGGTGATGATCGTTACGCCCTTTGGTTTTCAGGTGCAGCGTACAGGCCATGGAATAAGACAGTGAGCGGAAGAAGTGTTCGACCATTTCCGTACTCAGATCGCCAACGCGCTGATAGTTGAATTCGGCTTTATATTCCAGATGCGGGCGCCCTGAAATATCCAGCGCACAGCGTGCCAGACACTCATCCATCGGCAGGACGAAGCCAAAACGGCCAATGCCGCGTTTGTCGCCCAGCGCGTTATTCAGGGCTTCGCCCAGCGCCAGACCGGTATCTTCCACCGTGTGGTGATCGTCAATGTACAGATCGCCTTTCACTTCAATATTCATGCGAAAGCCGCCGTGGGTGGCGATTTGATCCAACATGTGATCGAAGAAGCCAACACCGGTGTTAATTTTGCTGCCGCCTTCCTGATCCAGCCAGACGTTTACATCAATCGCGGTTTCACGCGTAACGCGGTTGACGTGTGCATGGCGGTTACGCTTGGTTAGCTGGTCAGTAATTGCTTGCCAGTTCAGCCCGCCACGCTGGTAGAGCAGGCCGGTAATGCCCATATTTTGCGCCAACTGAATATCGGTTTGGCGGTCGCCGATGACGTAGCTATTTGCCACATCCATCAGGCCGCCGTTCAAATAGGCCGTTACCAGTTCGGTCTTGGGTTTGCGACAGGTGCAGTTATCTGCCGGTAAATGCGGACAGATCAGCACGTGCTCAAAATGGATGCCCTGCGATGTCAGAATCTGCATCATCAGGTTGTGCGGTGGATCGAAGGTTTCCTGCGGAAAGCTATCGGTTCCTAGCCCATCCTGATTGGTAATCATCACCAGCGCATAACCGGCCTTTTGCAGTGCCAGCAGCGACGGAATGACATCTGGTTCCAGCGCCAGTTTATCCAGACGGTCAACCTGAAAATCCTCAGGCGGTTCAGCAATCAATGTTCCGTCACGGTCGATAAAGAGGTATTTCTGGCCCACGTGAGCTCCTTAAAATTAAGCGTTGATGCCCGGCAATGATTGTAATGCAGCAACAACGCGTTCACATTCGTAGCGGTTGCCGATAGTAATGCGCAAACAGCCTGCGAGGCTGGGTTGCTTATTTTGGTCACGCAGAATAATGCCTTGATCCCACAGCGTTTTAAATACAGTAGGGGAGGCGGTAAAGCGTACCAGCAAGTAATTACTCTCGCTGTGAAAGACTTCCTCAATGCAGGGAATATTTTTCAGAATATCACTCAGCCAGCGGCGGTTGGCCGTCACCTCTGCAACATTCGCCTTCATTTTAGCGATCCCTTCGTGGCTCAGTGCCTGAGCCGCGATGTCCGCTACGGGAGTGGACAGTGGGTATGGCGCAATGACCTTCAGCAGGAGCTGAATTACTTCAGGGTTCGCCAGCGTGAAGCCACAGCGCAATCCAGCAAGTGAAAAGGCTTTGGACAAGGTACGCAGAATTACCAAATGAGGGAACTCAGCCAGCCAGCTTGCAGTGGACGCCTGCGGACAGAATTCAATGTAGGCTTCATCGATAACAACCAGTGCTTTTCCCTGTGCCAGCGTCAGCAGTTGGCGTAAATCATCCCGTGCAATCAGGTTGCCGGTCGGGTTGTTTGGGCTGCAAACGTAAACGACCTTGGTTCCGTCCAGCTGTGATTCAATCGCATCAAGATCCAACTGCCAGTCTGATTTGCTTGCCGCCGTGCGGCGTTCGACGCCAAACGTCTCGGCGCTAACGGCATACATACCGTAGGTCGGGGGACAGAAAAGAATGGCGTCTTTCCCCGGCTCGCAGAATGCACGAATCAGCAACTCGATACCTTCGTCAGCACCACGGCTGACCAAAACCTGTTCCGGCGTTACGCCTGCATACTCGGCGTAGCGGTTGATAACCATGACCGGCTGACATTCTGGGTAGCGGTTCAACGTCTGTAACGTTAATTGAAACTCCGGCGCTTGGGGGTATTCATTAGCATTTAGCCAGACATCGCCGTTGCCGCCCAGACGACGAGCAGACTGATAAGGTGTCAATGCACGGACGTTGGCACGTGCCAGTTCTTCAATGCTGCTCATGCTTGCTCCTTCAGTGCTGCAACGCGCAGGGTAACGGCATTTTTGTGGGCGGTCAGCTGTTCAGCCTGTGCCAGGATTTCTATTGTTGGTGCCAGTTGTAGCAACCCCTGCGGCGTGAGCTGCTGTACGGTCATGCGCTTCTGGAAATCGGCCAGACCCAGACTTGAGTAAGTCGAGGTATAGCCATAGGTCGGCAGAACATGGTTAGTGCCGGAGGCGTAGTCCCCAGCGGATTCCGGTGACCAGTCGCCAAGGAACACGGAACCGGCGCTGGTGATGCTATCAACCAATGATTCGGCATCGCGTGTCTGGATTATCAAGTGCTCAGGACCATATTGATTGCTGATTTCAATACACTGCGCCAAATCACGTGCGACGATGACGCGGCTGCTGGCAAGCGCCTGACGTGCGATGTCTGCACGAGACAGCTGCGTGAGCTGCTCTTCAACGGCGTCCGCTACGGCTTTGGCCATTGCAGCATCGGGCGTTAACAGGATGACCTGTGAATCCGGGCCGTGTTCTGCTTGCGATAGCAGGTCGGAGGCGACAAACGCGGGCGTGGCACCGCTGTCGGCGATCACCAATACTTCGGATGGCCCTGCGGGCATATCAATCGCTGCGCCATCAAGCTGCTGACTGACCTGACGCTTGGCTTCCGTGACGTAGGCATTGCCGGGGCCAAAAATTTTATCCACTTTCGGCACGCTATCGGTGCCAAACGCCATCGCGGCAATTGCTTGCGCGCCACCAAGCTGAAACACTTCTTTAATACCGCACAGCTGTGCGGCATACAGAATTTCATCGGCAATTGGCGGCGGTGAACACAGCACCACGCGACGGCAGCCTGCGATGCGTGACGGCGTTCCCAGCATCAGCACGGTTGACGGAAGTGGGGCAGATCCCCCCGGAATATACAGGCCGACGGTCGCGATAGGGCGAGTAATCTGCTGGCAACGTACGCCCGGCTGCGTTTCGATATCGACAATCGGCAGCTTTTGCGCGTTGTGGAACGTCTCGATATTACGCACGGCGATCGCCATGGCCTGTTTTACCTCATCACCCAGACGGGCGGAGGCGGCGGTAATCTCGGCATCGGTGATGCGAATCGCATCCACCTGAACCTTGTCGAACTGTGCGCTGTAGTCGCGTAAGGCGCTATCACCACGACTTTTCACGTTTGCCAGAATATCGCTCACGACTGCAGTAATGCGGTCTGACGCGGAAATGGCTGGGCGAGTCAGCAACTGGCGTTGTTCTTCAACTGAACAGCGCTGCCAGTCAACAAGCGTGCTGAAACTGCCTGTGCTATTGGTGTTGTCAGCCATGGTCATCACTCCATCATTTTTTCAATGGGCAGGACCAGAATGGAGCTGGCACCCAACGATTTCAGCTTTTCCATGGTTTCCCAGAATAGCGTTTCACTGCTGACCATGTGCATGGCAACACGGCTTTGGTCACCAGCAAGTGGCAGAATGGTCGGGCGCTCGGCACCTGGTAGCAGAGCAATGACTTCGTCCAGACGTTCACTCGGCGCGTGCAGCATGATGTATTTGGATTCACGTGCCTGAATCACGCCTTGCATACGCGTCAGCAGTTTATCGATTAGCTGTTGTTTCTCTGCGGGCATCTCACCGTCGCGCTGAATCAAGCAGGCTTTAGAACGGTAAATGACTTCGACTTCACGCAGACCGTTGGCTTCCAGCGTGGCACCGGTTGATACCAGATCGCAGATGGCGTCAGCCAGACCTGCGCGCGGTGCCACTTCAACTGAACCATTGAGCAGGCAAGATTTGAAATTGACGGATTGTCTGTCGAGATATTGTTTGAGCAGGTGAGGATACGAGGTGGCAATACGTTTATTTTGCAGGCATTCAGGGCCGGTATAGGCTTCGTCCAGCTGCATTGCCAGCGACAGGCGGCAGCCGCCAAAATCCAGACGGCGCAGCGTGAAGTAACGCGGATCTTCGCCCTGTGCCCGGCGGTTTAACAGCTCTTCTTCCAGCACGTTTTCACCGATAATACCCAGATCGACCACGCCATCCATCACCAGTCCGGGGATATCGTCATCCCGTACGCGCAGGATATCAATCGGCATATTTTCTGCGAACGCGATCAGACGCTGTTGCTGTAAGTTGATTTTGATACCGCAGCGTGCCAGCAGCTCGCGTGAATCGTCGCTCAGGCGGCCTGACTTCTGCATTGCAATCCGTAAACGTGTTTTATCCAGCATGGAAACCTCATTAACCTGTCAAATTTAAATTTCTAGAAATATAGCGAGCATAAAAAAACCCTCGGAAGATGATCTTCCGAGGGCTCTCTTTGTGTTCTGCGCCACTGGAAGATCTGAACGTCTTCCAGCACCAACCGTCCGAAAGACTAATCAGGATGATGGTGATGATGGTGGTTAAACAGAACGCGTGTCATAAAATGTCTCTTTGTTGTGCCAGTGTTTATTAAATCAGTAACGATTTATCTGTCGAATAACCTAAACCATGTTCGGGCCGTTGTGCAACATTTTTTTAGCAGATAAGGGAAGTTCGTTTTGGTTGAGCGATACGCTAGCATAATCACGCTGGATATCGGCTCTTGATAGGCAGAAAAGCCTGCGGAAATCGGACGAGCTCCGTAGCGATGGATGTAAAAGCCGTTTACTCTGTAGGCGTGGGTGTTAATCACAGGCTCCTTGCAGGGGAGAACGGCAGATGAAAAAAGTATCGATTGTTGGATTGGGCTGGCTGGGTATGCCGCTGGCTCTGGCGCTGAATGGACACGGTTACCACGTGACGGGAACCAAAACTACTCAGGATGGCGTTGAAGCGGCGCGGATGAGCGGGATTGAATGCTATCAACTGGTTCTGACGCCTGAGTTGGAATGCGATGCTGACGAGCTTAGTGCGTTACTACAGGTTGACGTATTAATTGTAACGTTGCCCGCCAGCCGAACAGCGGAAGGTGGCGAAGGGTATGCGCAAGCGGTACAGCAGTTGGTGAATATGGCGCGCGTATTTCATGTCCCGCGAATTATCTTCACCAGTTCAACCTCGGTCTATGGCGATGGTAGCGGCACAGTAAGAGAAACCTCACCGCTACAGCCGTCGACGGTAGCAGGGAAGACGCTGGTGTCCCTCGAACAGTGGTTACAGCATTTACCCGATATCTCTGTCGATATCTTGCGTCTTGCGGGGCTGGTTGGTGGCGATCGCCATCCCGGCCGTTTTCTGGCGGGTAAAACCAATCTGCCGCGTGGCAGTCATGGCGTGAATCTGGTGCATCAGGAAGATGTGCTGGCGGCAATCTTGTTGCTGCTTAAACTACCCAACGGTGGGCATATTTATAACCTGTGTGCGACAGAACATCCTGCCAGACAAGACTTTTATCCTGAACAGGCGCGCAGGTTACATGTATCTCCGCCGCAGTTTGCACCCGTGACCGATAGCTCTCAGGGCCGGATTGTTGATGGACAGCGCATTTGCCATGAGCTTGGGTTTGACTATCAGTATCCCAATCCCTCGACGATGCCGTTGAATGCGGGCGAGTCGCGCTAACCGCAGTGCGCGACCACAAGATTTACTTCGAGACGGTTCTGATTCGCCCGGATGAGCGTGAGACTATCCGGGCGGAGGCATTAAAACGACGTCCAATCACTTTCTGACGACGCAGCTTTTGCCGACACACTTTTTGGCAGCGTGTGTCGCGGTATAGAGGATGACGCACCTGAAGCTACGCGATTGTCAGACTGGGACACGCGGAAGTGTTCCAGCAACTTTTCCAACAGCACCGCCTGTTCCTCCAGCGAATTGGCGGAAATGGAGGACTCCATCACCAGCGAGGCATTCTGTTGCGTGGTGGTGTCCAGCTCGCTGATGGCCTGCGCGATTTGCCCAATTCCTCGACTCTGTTCCTCAGAGGCGGATGAAATTTCTCCCATAATGTCGTTCACGCGGGAAACGGAATCGACGATTTGCTCCATGGTTTCTCCGGCAACCGCAACAAGATGGCTACCCGCATTGGTACGTTCGACCGATTCTGCGATCAGGGCTTCGATGTCTTTGGCAGCCTGAGAGCTACGTTGTGACAAACTGCGCACTTCGCCCGCGACAACGGCAAAACCACGTCCTTGTTCACCGGCGCGTGCGGCTTCTACCGCGGCGTTCAGCGCCAGAATGTTGGTCTGGAAGGCAATGCTGTTGATGACGGTAGTGATATCGGCGATTTTTCTGGAGCTGGCTGCGATATTGTCCATCGTCGTCACCACCTGTTTCACGACCTCGCCGCCTTTAAGCGCGCTCTTGGAAGCATCGGCAGCGATCTGGCTGGCATGTTTGGCGTTGTCGGCATTGTTTTTCACCGTTGAGGTGAGTTCTTCCATGCTGGCGGCGGTTTCAACGACTGCCGCTGACTGCTGCTCAGTGCGTGACGAAAGATCGCTATTGCCTGTAGCAATTTTGCTCGCCGATTGGCTGACGCTGCCGACGCTGTCCCGGACTTCGGAAATAACGTGGCGCAACTGTTCATTCATCGTCCCCATGGCGTGGGTGAGCCTTCCCAGCTCATCGTGGCGATCGGTATGAATCGTCGTGGTCAGGTCGCCACTGGCGATGCGTTCCGCCAGCGACAGGTTATGGATGATGGGTCTGGTGATAATTCGAGTAATGTAGATGGAAATGATGATGCCGATAATGACGGCGATGAGACCGATGATCATCGTAATGGTGGCAGAGTTATAGGCCAGCTCATCATTTTTTGCTTTTACGACAGTAATGAGTGATTTGATGTCGGCGCTGCTCCGAGTACCTGCTTTCATCACGTCATTTTCTGTCTTTTTTACATCATTTAATGCCGCGTAATAGGCCGTATTAAGCTGCATGTATTGGCCAATGTAACGCCATAGCGTATCGGTTTGCGTTTTAACGTCGGCTGGTAATGAAGGAGATAATGACTGATAGGTTTTTTCTGCGTCCTTATAGCGCGAATCCAGAGCGGCTAAGGCGCTATCGGTTCCTTTCATCTGTAGCTCATAGGACCGATGCTGCATATCGGTTAACAGAAAAGCAATATCGCTTGCGTGATGATAGGTTTCACCGTCGATGAGAGCATTGCTGAGCGCTTGTCGGAAGGTATCAATGACCGTGTTTGCATTTTCTGTATTAATGGCTTCGCGTGCTCCGACCATTTTTTGCGTCGCGGTAGACATCGCAGCAACCGACTGTTGGAAATCTTCTAAGTTATTATGCAGGTTTTTAATAAAACCTAATTCTTCATCACTCCAGGAAAGCGTGTTGGCACTGTTGGTTAACGTTGATGCACTTTTTACAAAGTCGGCGAGTATGTCTTTAGTTTTTTCGTCTGCGGTGTAGAAATATTTAACGCGATTAATCTTGGCCTGGAAAACTTCAATGTTAATGTTGTAAATAAGGTTCGTTTTCTCATAAATATCCCGAATGGCAATGAATCTATTCATGCTAAGCGATGACGCAATAATGACAAGTAGTAAAATAATCCCAAACCCGGCATACAATTTATGTGCGATTTTTGTGTTACGAATTCGACTAGCAAGATGCTGCATTATAACTCTCCATGTATGACTCTTTTTTTAATAAAAATAACGATCACGATTTCATTGCTAACGGCTGTTTATGACTACCTACTATGAGTTATCGGATTTTGTTATCGCTATGTTAGTGTCGAAGCCGGAGATAATAACATTCTGTGATGGATATCAAGGTGGGCTGTGCAAATGCATAGTGTTTTATGTCAATACTGCCAAGGTAACGTAGTGTACTGATTATTTAACGCTTTATTTATTACCGAGGTAGCATTAGATCATTAAATCCGGCCCTGACGTAATATCAGGGCCGGGCGGTCAAATGTTAGAATGTCGTCCAGCCGGAATCCTGCGTTTGTTTTGCTGCAGGCGGCAGATATTTTTGCTGTGGTGGCAAACCAGAAATATTCGTTTTTGGCTTACGCCCCTCGTTCTCAGACAGACGGAAGTTCGCTACCATACTTTCCAATATTGCCGACTGTTCTTCCAGCGAGTTAGCGGAAATTGAGGATTCCATCACCAGCGCGGCATTCTGCTGCGTGGTGGTATCAAGCTCGCTGATGGCGCGGGAAATTTGCTCAATGCCACGGCTTTGCTCATCGGAGGCGGAGGCGATTTCCCCCATGATGTCGTTGACCCGTGAGACGGAGGAAACGATCTGATCCATCGCGGTTCCTGCATTGGCCACCAACTGTGTTCCCACATTGATCCGTGCCACCGATTCTGAAATCAGGCTGGCAATCTCTTTTGCAGCCTGAGATGTGCGTTGAGAAAGCGTCCGTACCTCGCTGGCCACCACGGCGAATCCACGACCTTGTTCCCCGGCTCGCGCGGCTTCTACTGCGGCGTTAAGTGCCAGAATATTGGTCTGGAAAGCAATGCTGTTGATAACGGCGGTAATGTCCGCAATCTTCCGTGAACTGTCTGAAATGCCCGACATCGTATCCACTACATTTCGTACTACTTCGCCGCCTTTGTGTGCATTTTGTGAGGCTTCGGTACTGATTTGGCTCGCCTGTTTGGCATTCTCAGCATTGTTTTTAACGGTCGATGTCAGTTCTTCCATGCTGGCGGCGGTTTCTACTACGGCGGCAGATTGTTGCTCGGTGCGTGAGGATAGGTCGCTATTACCCGCGGCAATCTTGGCCGCAGAGGTTGAAACGCTGTCCACGCTGTCACGCACATCACTGATCATGTGGCGCAGCTTTTCGTTCATTCTCCCCATTGCGGCCGTTAGCTGACCCAGTTCATCATCGCGGTCGACTGTGATCGTTGAGGTCAAATCGCCAGCAGCGATTTTTTCCGCCAGAGAGAGGTTATGAATAACAGGGCGGGTAATTTGGCGAGTAATCAGCAGTGAGATGATGATGCCGATGACCACAGCAATAAAGCCAATGATCATCGTGATCGTGGCAGAACCGTATGCCAGCGCGTCATTCTTCTCTTTGACGATAGTAATAATTGCTTTAATGGAAGCGCTACTTTTGTCCCCGCCGACCTTCACGCCGTCTTCTGCTTTTTTCAGGTCGTTGATACTCTGGAAGTAGTCGTTATTGAGCTTTTTATAGCCGGTGACATAGCTTCGCAGGCTCTCTACAGCCACTTTCTGTTCCGGCGTCAACACCGCAACGGTGCCCTGATAGCTGCTGTCAAAGCGGCTAAAAACCGCATCGAACTGCTTCGCGGCATCGGCATTTTGCCTGAGCTGCAATTCATAGGAAGCCTGCCTCAGTTCTGAAACCTGCGTTGCGAGATCCTCAGCCTGATATAGCGTTGCGCTATCAGAAGGTTGCTGTCGCAGCCTGGCGTAGAAATCAGTAGTTATGTTCTGTCCGTTAGCGGCGCTGATTTTTTCTCGATTTTCTACCACGCGCTGCGTAGCTTTGCCCATATCGGTGATTGCGCTTTGGAATTCGGCCAGATGCTGACTGAGGTCGTTAATCAGAGTTAACCCTTCTGGGCTCCATGAGAGCGTTTTCGCTTCAGTGGTTAATTCTGATGCATGTTTAACGAAGCCTGCCATCGTTTCGCGCGACTTTTCATCATAGGAGTAAAAATATTTCAGACGGTTTATTTTTGCCTGAAAGACTTCAATGTTGATGTTGTAAATAAGATTGGTTTTCTCATAGATATCACGAATTTCCCTGAAGCGCCCTGCGCTGAGTAGCGATGCTATGATGACCAATAGCAGGATGACCCCGAACCCAAGATAAAGTTTTTGGGATATTTTAAGATTTCTGATTTTTTTGGCTAAGAACATGACGTCTCTCCGGGGATAAATTACTGGTGTCGGTTTTTAATAAAGATATGACCCATAGTGCTTATCGGATTCATGGTGATTTTTTTTAGTGTGGGTGAAGAAACTAATAATAATTTGTGAGGGCTATCTCTCGCTGTTGGACAACTGCACAGCAGTTACCGGTTGAATTGCTAATAGCTGGTGGCGTTAATTGAATTCGTAATAAGTACAGGGGGTTATTATTATTTTTTAATTTTTAAAAAATGAATAAGAAAATCGCTGATTTGGAAATATATTGAAATGAAAATGGAATGAAAAACATGAATGGTTAAGTTTAGTCTTAATTCAGGTGCATCTGAGGGATTGATTAATACAGTTATTTTTTATCGCACTTTTTATAGAGAATTGTCGCCGATCTCTGGCTGTGCCGGATACCCTATGTCGGCTAATATCGTCGCCATAGGGTATGGGCTGCGGCACCTAGTGTGCGCTCTTTGTTCTATATAGACGGCGTGGGTGGCCAATCTTTCCGTAACGCATTTCGATATCGAGGAACTGGTTTTCAACGCAGAACTCCAGATAGCGGCGCGCCGTCGTTTTACTGAGCCCCGTTTGTTCGACGATATCATCGACAGAATAGAGCGTATCGCCACCATCACTGGCAAAAATCTGTTTGATTAGCCCTAGAGTGTTCTCCTCAATGCCTTTTGTGGATGATGAGGACGCTGCGCCGGACGATTGCAACTGGTAGAGAATATCAACGTTCTGCTGATCGACAATTTTGTATGTGTGCTGGGTTTTCACGAATTGAATAAATCGCTCCAGCGAAGAGCGTAGCCGCGGATAGGAGAGCGGTTTGATAATGTAATCAAAAGCCCCGCAGCGAATCGCCTGAGCACAGGTATTCATGTCGCTGGCGGCGGTGATAAAGATAACGGAGCAGTCCATTCCTTTGAGCAGTTGGCTTTCAATCAGCGAAACCCCTTCGCCGTCGGGCAAATAGTTATCAAGCAGGATCAGGCGCGGCCTGTGTTGCTGAAGGAGTTTTTTAGCTTCAAAAAGCGTAGCGGCAATCCCTATGACACGCAGATTGAAATGTTTTTCAATAAATTCAGCATGAATATTTGCCAGCTTACTTTCATCTTCAACGATTAAGACATCGAAATGTTCAGTGTGCTGCATGGTGTGAATCCCTGTTAGTAAAAGAGGATCTGATACCCGTTTTGTCCCTCTCAAGCTGTCTATGTGTAGTCAACACGCGCAGCTCAAATTAGTGGGGGTGATATCGGTATAAATAGGGAAAATATACTGCCATTCGGCTGGTTGGCCGAGACCTCGACAATTCCCTGAGCCTGATTAACGTAGCTGGCGACCAGATGCAGCCCCAGCCCGTGATCGCCCTGTGTTTTACTGGTCACGCCCATTTCAAACAGACTATCGGCAATCGCCGGATCGATCCCTGTTCCCTGATCGGCGACTTCAATGACCAGCTCTTGTTCACTGTCATAGATGTACACCTCGACAGGATAATGTGGGGTAGTGGTGGCTAATGTGGCTTCCATCGCGTTATCCAGCAAATTACCAATGATGGACATCAGCTCCGTTTCGCTCAGTGCGGGTGGAATGTGGCTAAGCTGGCAGCGTGGGTCAAAAACAATCTCAATACCTTTTTCTCGTGCTGTCGCGTACTTGCCCAGCAGCAGCCCGCACAGCGCTGGTGAACAGAAACGGTGGGAAACAAAATCCAGCACCACCTGCGCGCTTTCCGACTGCGCTTCAATATATTTAATAGCTTCGTCATAGCGTTTTAGATGCAGTAACCCGGCCAGCGTCGCGGTCCAATTAAGCTGTTCGTGGCGCAGAATGCGCAGGCTGTTAGCGTAACGCTTCACCTGACTAAGCTGCATGCTGAGCGTGTGGATATCGTTTTTACCGCGGAAGCTGATCACCCAGCCTTGAAGTTCATCCTCGAGCATAATCCGCACTCGGCTGGCAATGACGGTGGCATGGTTAAAACGGCAGATCTCATCGTGGGTGTCGCTGTTCCACATTGCCTCGCCGGAGAAGAAGGGGACGGGTTTAATCACGGTATCAATCGGCTTACCGCGCAGCATATGGGAAGGTTCGTTTAACCCGAGGATCTCTTTGGCGGCATGGTTAATAGCGGCAATACGGTGTTGCTTATTGATGGCGATGACCCCTTCGTAAATCGATTCGAGCAGCGCCTTCTGCTGCCTGACTAGCATGCGAATTTCAAGGGGTTCGAGTCCAAACATCTGTTTCTTCAGGTTGCGCGAGAACCACCAGGAAAAGATAAACAGCGCGACGAACATCGCCAGAATCGCTAGCAGAATATGCGCCAGTTTACTGAACGTCAGGTTATCGATGTGGGTTTTCAGATAGCCGACGGAAACAATACCAATGACTTGGCCGTCAGCCACGATCGGCGCTTTGCTGCGTAGCGAGATGCCGATACCACCTCGGCGCACCGTGATAATGCTTTTCCCTGCCAGAACTTCAACATTATCGCCACCTATCATCTGTGTGCCGACGAGTGCGTCATCTTCAGAATGAAACAGATGGTGTGCCTGATTATCACCGACCACGATATAACTGGCGTCACTGCGCTGTTTTAACTGCTGAAGAAGAATATCTATCTGACTGATATTTTTATTTTTTACCGATTCGATCAGCGATGGGATGATGGCGATCTCTCTGGCTTGCACCTGTGCTCGTGTACCCAGCTCAGAATACAGTTGCTTATCGATATCATGATAATAATAGATACCCGTCATTAGCAGTAGCGAAGAGAAGAAGACGATCAAATAGATAAATAATTTGATATGAAAGGAAAGTCTCAATCTCATGATGCACGCGAGCCTTGTGGTTAACTAAAAATGGTTACTGAATTTATCACGAATGGTATTAAGAATGGACTGGGAGAAAAAAACTTGTGAGCAATAACACGTTTAAATATGTTGTGACCAATACGATGATAGTAATAAATAGATAAAATTAAACGACTCTGTTTTGTTTAATAAACAACTCAATTACTTTTTATCAACATAATCATATTTGGGAAATAAAAACCATAAACGCCATAAAAACCTTAAAATTTATTATGAGCATAAAATCATCTAACTGACTGCGTAATAAGCAATTTGTTAATATAAACCATAAAAATCATAAACGCCTTTAAAACTCGTTTTTTAATTTGAAGAGAATCACATAATAATATGTGACCGCCCATTATTATGCGTTGACAAAATAAAACGGGGACTGAGTTATGAGTACGACTGATGATTCATATATTGTTGTAAATAATGAGGCAGCTGGGAAGGTTTCATTAAAGGAAAAATGGTGGCATGTTCTGGATACCTATAAAGTAGGTATTATTCCCGTGCCACTTTTTGTACTGGCGGGGGTATTAATCGGCATCGACTGCCTGAGCGGCAAGCTGCCGAGCGATATCGTTGTGATGGTGGCAACGCTGGCATTCTTCGGGTTTGCCTGTGGTGAGTTTGGCAAGCGTCTGCCGATTATCGGCAAGATGGGGGCGGCGGCAATCTGTGCGACCTTTATCCCTTCTGCGATGGTGCATTATGGCCTGCTGCCGGACGTTGTCGTTGAATCCACGACCAAGTTCTACAAAAGTACCAACATTCTGTATCTCTACATCTGCTGCATTATTGTCGGCAGCATCATGAGTATGAATCGGCAAACGCTGATTCAGGGCTTCATGCGTATTTTCTTCCCTATGCTATGCGGTGAAATCGCCGGGATGCTGGTGGGCATGGGCGTAGGTATTGCGTTAGGTCTGGATCCGTTCCAAATCTTCTTCTTCCTGATTCTGCCGATTATGGCGGGCGGGGTGGGTGAAGGGGCTATCCCTCTGTCTATCGGCTATGCCACGATTTTGCACATGGACCAAGGTGTTGCTCTGGGGCGTGTCTTGCCTATCGTAATGCTGGGCAGCCTGACTGCGATCATCCTTGCCGGTGTGCTGAATCAGTTGGGTAAACGCTATCCACACCTGACCGGTGAAGGTGAACTGATGCCGAATAAAGGCAATAACTTGGGCGGTAGTGAAAGCAGCGCTCCAGCTTCTGGCTTTAGCGGTAAAGCAGACGTAACGACCATTGCCTCTGGTGCTCTGCTGGCAATCCTGCTGTATATGGTGGGTATGCTCGGTCACAAAATGATTGGCCTGCCTGCACCAGTTGGCATGCTATTCGCCGCCGTGGTGGTGAAGTTGGCCCACGGTGTTTCACCTAAAATGTTGGAAGGCTCTCAGGTTGTTTACAAGTTCTTCCAGACTTCGGTGACGTATCCGATTCTGTTTGCCGTCGGGGTGGCGATTACACCGTGGCAGGAACTGGTCAATGCCTTCACGATTCAAAACCTGCTGGTGATTATTTCTACCGTAGTGACGCTGGTCGGGACCGGTTTCTTAGTGGGTAGAAAGATCGGCATGCACCCAATTGATGTTGCGATTATTTCCTGCTGCCAGAGCGGGCAGGGCGGTACTGGTGATGTCGCGATTCTGACGGCGGGTAACCGTATGATGCTGATGCCATTCGCGCAGATTGCCACGCGCATCGGCGGTGCCATTAATGTTTCGATTTCACTACTGGTTCTCGCCAACTTTTTAGTCTGATGTGATTCAGAAAATAAAAAGTGGTTGAGCCAAATAAATAGTGTCTTGAGAGAAATTGCGTTGAGTTAACGAAATAAAACCACCATCTGAATGGGTTTATTTTGCACAGGAAACATTATGAAACTTGCAAGCTATCGTTATAACGGTAAGGACAGTTACGGCATTTATACGGCTACGGGATTAATCGATCTCGGCGGAAAAATTGGCCACCGTTACCCCGATCTGAAAACACTGCTGGCGCAGAATGCATTACACGTTGCGCATGAATTCAGTATGAGCACGCCGGATATTGCGGTTGCGGATGTCACGTTCCTACCCGTTATTACCGCGCCAGGGAAAATACTGTGCGTGGGGATGAATTATGCGGCTAAGCGTCAGGAATTTAATGAAGAGAATCCTGCGCCAACGTTATTTGTCCGCTTTGCGGATTCGCAAACCGGACATGCAACGCCCGTCATCAAACCTCATTATTCCAGCGAGTTTGATTATGAAGGTGAACTGGCGGTCATTATCGGTAAAGGCGGACAAAATATTTCTCGAGATGTCGCGCTTTCTCATGTCGCAGGTTATAGCTGCTACATGGATGGATCTGCGCGTGACTGGCAGCACAGCTGGTTTACCGCGGGTAAAAACTGGCAGAAAACCGGTGCATTCGGTCCGTATCTGACCACCACGGATGAAATTCCCGATCCGCATGTATTGGCAATCCGCACGTATCTGAATGGCCGCATGGTGCAGGACGACAATACCAGCAGCATGATCCACAAAGTCGCTGAATTGATTGAATACATCAGTACCTTTACCGAGTTGAGCGCGGGTGACGTGATCATTACCGGTTCACCGGGTGGCGTGGGTAAAAAACGCAATCCGCCGCTGTTTATGAAAGCGGGAGACTGTATTGAAGTTGAAATCGAAAACATTGGCCATTTGCGTAACACGATAGTGGATGCCGCTGCGCCATTGAAATCGGTTCCGGTAGCCGCTGAAGCTGCTGTGCACTAAATATACAGGTAAGTACAAGGCTGCCGGCGTTAAAACCGGTAAGCCTGCAATGATTGCCCTAAATAATTCGAGTTGCAGGAAGAACCGTGATGTATGCCAATGATTCCGTCTTTTTTGACACGCTGGATGTGCGCCTTCGGGAGCAGGAGAGGGACGCCGTGCGACAGTTTCTTGCACAGTGCCAGCTCGGCATGGATGACGATATTGACATCGTTGTTGTTGGCAAGCTAGGCGGGCGGCTGATCGCCTGCGCGGGACTGGCCTCCAACACCATTAAGTGCGTTGCGGTCGATCCTGAATTCAGACACCTCAACCTGGGTGTGCAGGTGGTGAATGAAGTGATGCAGCAGGCGGCACAGCGCGGCCACTTCCACCTGTTTCTTTATACCCGACCGGAAAATGTCGACATCTTCCGAGGATGTGGATTTTACCCACTAGCGTGCTTTCAGGACAGCGCGGTGCTGATGGAAAACACACCGATTGGCATTCAGCAGTATTGTCAGTCATTGACGGCGTTTGCACAGCCCGAAGCGCTCGCAACGCGAACGGAAAAAAAGATCGGCGCCATTGTCATGAATGCAAACCCCTTCACGTTGGGCCACCGCTATCTAGCGGAACACGCGGCGCAGTCGTGTGATTGGTTGCACGTATTCGTGGTTCGGGAAGATGTTTCCTTTTTCCCCTTTAGCGAACGTCTGGAGATGGTGCAGCGCGGCGTGGAGCACATCCACAATCTAACGGTGCATGCCGGTTCGAACTACATGATCTCTAAAGCGACATTCCCCGCCTATTTCCTGAAGGAAGAGAAACTGATCACCCGCGCTCATGCCGCACTCGATTTAATCATTTTCAGGAAATATATCGCACCCGCGCTCGGGATTACCCAGCGTTTCGTCGGCACCGAACCCTTTTGCCCGGTGACGTATCAATACAACCAGGACATGCACTACTGGCTGGAGAAAGACCAGACGGTGTCTTCCCCGGCGTTAAACGTGGTTGAAATTGAACGTAAACGGCAAACATCAGGACTGGCAATTTCCGCTTCGGAAGTCAGGAAATTACTCAAACTTCGGCAGTACAGCCGTATTCAGGACATCGTGCCAGCCTCAACTTTTGAGCATTTACAACGCTATTACGAACCCGAATACGCGTAATTAAAATTAATCAGGATAAGTCTATGAAGATTGTTAAGGAGTCGCTGGCGGGCACCTTTGAGTCCAGCGATTTGCTGGTCAAAGTGGCACCGGCAGACGGGAAGCTCACCGTAGTTATCAACAGTGAAGTGATTAAGCAGTTCGGTCATCAAATTAAACAGGTCGTGAATGACACGCTGAAAGAGTTAGGCGTACAGGAAGGGACGATCATTGTGGATGACAAAGGCGCATTGGATTGTGTCATCCGTGCCCGCGTGCAAAGCGCGGTACTGCGTGCGACAGACGGACAGCAGATTGAATGGGAGAAACTATAATGAATAAGCTTCGCCGCAGTATGTTATTCCTCCCCGGTGCGAATGCCGCCATGCTGTCCAATGCGTTTATCTATAAACCTGACTCCATCATGTTCGATCTGGAAGATGCGGTTTCCTTGCGGGAAAAAGATACCGCACGCCTGCTGGTTTTCCATGCGCTCCAGCACCCGATGTATCGCGATATTGAAACCGTGGTGCGTATCAACCAGCTCAGTACGCCGTTTGGCCTGTTGGATCTTGAGGCCGCTGTGCGCGGTGGTGCCGATGTTATTCGTCTGCCAAAAACCGATTCCACCGATGATGTGGATGAGCTGGAACGTCATCTGGTTCGTATCGAAAAAGCCTGCGGCCGTGAGGTCGGCTCAACGCGCATCATGGCGGCGATTGAGTCTGCGGTGGGCGTGATTAACGCGGTTGCCATTGCACGTTCTTCCGAACGCATGATCGGGATTGCGCTGGCGGCGTTTGACTATGTGATGGATATGCAGACGGAACGCGGTGATGGCACGGAGCTATTTTATGCCCGTTGCGCGGTGCTGCATGCCGCTCGCGCTGCCGGAATTGATGCTTTCGACGTGGTTTATCCCAACGTCAATGACGATGCGGGCTTCCTGAAGGAGGTCGATCTGATCCGCAGACTGGGCTTCAACGGTAAATCCCTGATTAACCCGCGCCAGATTGAGCTGTTACACAACGCTTATGCCCCCACGCAGGATGAAGTGGACTATTCCCATCTGGTGATCAAAGCCGCCGAAGAGGGCGAACGTGCCGGTCTGGGCGTCATTTCCCTAAACGGAAAAATGATCGACGGGCCAATTATCGACCACGCCAGAAGAGTGCTGGAACGTGCTCAGGCCTCCGGCGTTCGCAAATAGCCGTTGCGTGATTACACCGCAATTGCCGCTCTCAGGAATCACAGGATTAGACAATGAGTCATTTTATTGAAGCACTGCAAAAGCAGTACCCAGAAAAACGTCATCTGCAACCCTTCGTCAACGCCAATCAAAATACGCCATGGTTGAACGATGTTGAACAAAAACATGAACGCAAACTGTGTGACGATCTGGAAGACGCGATTCGTCACAGCGGGCTGAAGGATGGGATGACGATCTCTTTCCATCACCATTTCCGCGAAGGCGATAAGGTCATTAACCGAGTGATTGATACGCTGGCGCGCATGGGTTTTCGCGATCTGACGCTGGCATCCAGCTCGCTGATGAGCTGTAACGCGCCGTTGATTGAGCACATCAAAGCGGGCGTGATCAGCCGGATTTATACCTCTGGGATGCGCGGCAAGCTGGCCGATGCGATTTCCCACGGATTAATGAAAGAACCGGTACAGATTCATTCTCACGGCGGCCGTGTCCATCTGCTGCAAAGCGGTGAGCTGAATATCGACGTCGCTTTCCTGGGCGTTCCGTGCAGCGATGAGTTTGGTAACGCCAACGGCACCGCTGGGAAATCCAGCTGTGGCTCGCTCGGCTACGCTATGGTCGATGCGCAGTTTGCCCGAAAAGTGGTACTGCTGACGGAAGCTTTGGTGCCGTTCCCGAATATGCCTGCCAGCATCGTACAAGATCAGGTGGATTATATCGTTCAGGTCGATGAAGTGGGCGATCCGGCCAAAATCAGCGTCGGCGCGGCGCGTGTTACCAGCAACCCGCGTGAATTACTGATTGCCCGTTCAGCCGCAGATGTGATTGAACATGCAGGTTATTTCAAAAACGGTTTTTCGATTCAGACGGGTTCCGGTGCAGCTTCTACGGCTTGTACGCGTTTCCTTGAAGATAAAATGCGTCAGCAAAATATTGTGGCGCGTTTTGCGCTGGGCGGTATCACCGGCGGTATTGTCGACCTGCATGAGAAAGGGCTGATCGAAAAACTGATCGATACCCAGTGCTTCGATGCCAATGCGGCCGCGTCGCTGGCGAAGAATCCGAATCATGTTGAGATTTCCACCAACGTTTATGCCAATCCGAGTTCTAAAGCGGCCTGCTGCGATCAACTGGATATGGTGATTCTCAGCGCGCTGGAAATTGACACCGATTTCAATGTCAATGTGATCACCGGTTCAGACGGCGTGATGCGTGGTGCATCCGGCGGACACTGTGATGTCGCGACGGCAGCGAACCTGACCATCGTCGTTGCACCGCTGATTCGTAGCCGTATCCCGACCGTAGTACGTCAGGTGACGACGCGCGTTACGCCGGGAGAGAGTATCGACGTACTGGTGACCGATCACGGCATTGCCGTAAACCCGGCGCGTCCAGAGGTTGCTGAACGCCTGCAACAGGCGGGGCTGAATGTGATGACGATTGAGGCACTTTATCAACGAGCGATTGCGCTTGTTGGTGAGCCACGCGCTATCGAATTTCACGATCGCATCGTCGGCGTTATTCGTTATCGCGATGGTAGCGTGATTGACGTTGTTCGTCAGGTTAAAGAAGCCAACGAATAAGCGGTAAACGCATGAGGGAATCGACGATGACAAATGCTGTTTCCATCACTCTGGAAACCTTACTCGCGGCGAAGGAACGCCGCGCAGTTCGCCAGCAAGAATGGCTCGCTCGGCACGGTGCGACGCTGGTGTCGCTGACGCTGGTCACGCCTGGGCCGGTAAAAGATAGCGAAGGCTATCGGCAGGTGATGGCGGAAGCCGTAAAGGCATTTGCCTCACTGTGCCAGACGCGCGGCTGGACAGTATTGGAAAAGCAGACATTCTGGCTGGCAACGGGGGCGGAAGGGCTGTGGGCAATCACCAAAGATGCATTGTCAGTGAAAGCGGCGACCATCGTACTGGAGGATAACCATGAACTGGGCCGGCTATGGGATTTTGACATCTTCAGCCCAGAAGAAGGATCGATTGGTCGATCCATGCTGGCGCACAGCGGACGCGCCTGCCTATTGTGCGATCAGATGGCACACGCTTGTAGCCGTTCACGTCGGCATTCACTTCCCGAGTTGCTTGAACACATTGAGGACAAGGTCAATGCCTACTTTACGCCAGCCTGACGGTGTACTGTCGGCCGCGGTCTCTCGTTCCGTCGTCAGTGAGTATCGGGAACGTTACTCACTACCGGATATCGACCAGCGCGTGGCACACGCGCTGACGATGGAAGTTATGTTGACGCCGAAGCCTGGACTGGTGGATCGCGCCAATAATGGATCTCATCGCGATATGGATGTCGCGCTGTTTCAGACCAGTATTCAGGCGATTTCTCCTTGGTTCCGACATTTTACCGACGCGGGCTATCAGCATGCTAACGTACCGCTAGCGCAGCTGTTGTCTCAGGTTCGCCCTATTGGCATCGCCTGTGAGCAGACGATGTTGTCAGCGACAAAAGGTGTGAATACCCATAAAGGTGGGATTTTCGCGTTTGGCCTGCTGTGTACCGCCGCTGGTTGGCTGACTGCGCGGGGAGAACGGGTGACGCAGCGTAGCCTGTGCGACAGCGTGGCCGCAATGTGTCACGAGTTGGTGCGTAATGAGCTAGAGACGTGCTCTGGAGCCGCAACGGCGGGTGAGCATCTCTATCAGCGGCATGGCTTAACGGGCGCGAGGGGGGAGGCCGCTAGCGGCTTCAATACCGTATGCCAGCACGCCTTGCCCGCTTTGCAGCAGGCTATTGCTGCTGGGATGGACGACGAAACGGCCCTATTGCAGACGCTGCTGGTGTTGATGGCCTACAATCCTGACACCAACGTCGTTTCGCGCGGCGGAATGGATGGATTAGCGTTTGTGCAAGACTATGCGCAGAGATTACTGGCTGGCCCACTGGATCGTCAGGCTCTGATAAAGATGGATGAGGCGTTGATTGCCAGAAATCTTAGTCCGGGCGGCAGTGCCGATCTACTGGCCTTAACTTGGCTGCTGTATCACTATCCTACCGAATAGCGAACATATGTTGCAAAACAGCGAGTTGGCCTTGTGATGGTTACGTCGATGATTCCCATCATTTGACAGCTCGTTGACACTTTTCTGATTTTTCCACTAAGGTTATTGAGAAAATTGCCGATATCGTTTTCACCAACTTCTACCCGTAATACGTCGAGTTACCATGTGCTGGCTAACCAAATTCGTTCCCGGCGAATTTTCGCTTCGCTTGCCACCCTCTTGTAACTTGAATTATTTAGGGTAGGTATCATGCTGTTTCAGGTACTCCGAGTAATCGTTTTCGATATGCAGCCAGTGCTGTGGCATCGTGTATGGCACACATGGGACTTGAAAGATAACGGAGAGGCGTGCATCAATATAAGCCATTGACACATAATCCATGTAAATAATGGTGGGGATGAAAGCGGTGAATGAAAATTTGAAAGAGCAGTTTGTTAAGCGCAACAAACTGGCTATCTGTGCAACGTTGCGCGAGTTAAAGAAGAATGATACGTCTCTGATGGTCCATCATTCTCATGGACAATTCATCAGCAAAATTCTTGACGTTGTACCCGATAATAACCTGTTTGTCTTCGATTTAGGCGGCATTGAGCGTGAAAATAGCCGTGCGCTGTATGCGGGCGCGTTGTCTTTCATTGCCGAGCCTGCTGGCGCGAAAGTTGAATTTAATGCTGAAATTGCGAAAACGGTGAACTACGACGGACTGCCTGCCTTTAGCGCGCAGATTCCTGAACTCCTTTATCTTATCCAGCGCAGAACCTATTTCCGCATCAATACGCCACTGTGGCCGCCGTTGACCTGCCGTGGCGAACTGCCGGATGACAGTGTTTTCACGTTCACCATCAAAGATCTCTCTCTGGGGGGATTAAGTCTGTATACCGACCGCGATACCACGGGGCTGTTGACCGAAGGGGACATCATTAAAAGCGTGGAGATGGATCTTGCTGACCACGGTTTTTTCTGCGTGGATTTGCAGTTTGTCGGCCAGGCAATGGTGAAGATCGTCGATAACAAAGGCGAATTGAAACTGACTCAGCGTTTGAGCTTCAAGTTCCCTTCACTGAACGCGGCACAGGAACGGGATCTTCAGCAGGTGATTTTTGAGTTGGAAAAATTACAAAACGAAAAGAAAAAGCGGTTCCAGGAATTGTAATTTTTAAGTGCAACCCTTTGTTTGGGCTTCACACATAACAGCAACGTTTTTCATTACGAGAATTAACGTATCGCCCGACTTATTTACCTATAAGTAATGCGAAAGCCCGCGTACAGGCGGCTTGAAGTATCACGGGGATAAATAAATGGTTTCTAACGTTCTCAGAGCCTTGTCAGATGAGATCGTCTGGGGCAGAATACGCGCCTTGCAAAATAACCGACGTCTAATAGCGTCGGTTATTTTTTTACATTTATGCTCGTCATACTTCAGGTTACAGGGGTATTGGTGTGGTTCTTACCTTCTCTCTGTGACTCAGGTTTGCTGGGTATAGGGTCTTCAACGAAAGAGGCCGGACAACGATCCGGATAGATAATTTTGTGTGTGCCTGTGAGCACAGTGAGGAAAGGAAAGATGGGGCAATTAACACGTTTCGCACCGGTGCCCGCCGGTTTGTGCTGCAAAGGTATTGGTTATGGCGCGACGCAGTCGCAGGTTATCTCTGGTGCTGTTACAGCCACCTCTTCTCATCGTGATTCAGGCGATCCCTGTATCCACTCTCTTATTTTCAGTACGTTCGAGTACGACTTTAGTGCGTTCGCAGATAACAATGCCGCGTCTGCCGTGATAAACGGAGGTGTGCGTCATGTCGCTTGATACGCATCTGCCTAATGCTGGCACAAAACGTACTCAGCTCAAAAGAACACTCACGCTGTGGCCCGTTGTCATGATGGGGCTGGCGTACATGCAGCCGATGACCATTTTTGATACCTTCGGTATCGTGTCTGGCCTGACTGACGGTCATGTGGCTACCGCCTATGCGTTTGCGTTGGTCGCTATTCTGTTCACGGCGCTGAGCTACGGCAAATTGGTAAAACGTTTCCCGTCTGCCGGTTCTGCTTATACCTATGCACAAAAAGCGATTAGCCCGCACGTTGGGTTTATGGTCGGCTGGTCGTCACTGTTGGACTATCTGTTCATGCCGATGATCAACATCCTGCTGGCGAAAATCTATCTGGAAGCGATTTTCCCCGGCGTTCCGTCATGGATTTTTGTGGCGGCGCTGGTCGGGCTGATGACGCTGTTTAACCTGCGTGGCATCAATCTGGTTGCTAACCTGAACTCCATTATCGTGGTGGTACAGGTCGCTATCATGGCGGTGTTCCTGGGTCTGGTGATTCACGGTGTTTATCTGGGTGAAGGTGCGGGTACATTGACCAGCACGCGTCCGTTCTGGTCCGAGGACGCCCATGTCGTGCCTATGATCACTGGGGCAACCATTCTCTGCTTCTCGTTTCTGGGTTTTGACGGCATCAGCTCTCTGTCAGAAGAAACGCATGATGCGGGCCGGGTGATTCCCAAAGCCATCTTCCTGACGGCGCTGTTCGGCGGCGTGATCTTTGTTGCCGTGGCGTATTTCCTGCAACTGTATTTCCCGGATATTTCGCGCGTTAAAGAGCCTGATGCTTCTCAGCCGGAAATTATGCTGTATGTGGCGGGTAAATTCTTCCAGTCCGTCATTCTGGTGTTCTCCTGTGTCACGGTGCTGGCATCCGGTATGGCTGCACATGCAGGTGTCTCTCGCCTGATGTATGTGATGGGGCGTGATGGCGTGTTCCCTGAGCGTTTCTTCGGCTACATCCACCCGAAATGGCGTACGCCGTCGTTGAACGTCTTGCTGGTTGGCGTGATTGCACTGTCTGCGGTTTCGTTCGATCTGGTGACAGCAACCGCGTTGATTAACTTCGGGGCGCTGGTGGCGTTTACGTTCGTGAACCTGTCGGTGATTTCACAGTTCTATATCCGTGAACGTCGCAACCGTACTGTGAAAGACACTATTAACTTCCTCGTGCTGCCCGTGATGGGTGCGTTGACGGTGGGGGCGCTGTGGGTCAATCTGGAAGCCAGTTCGATGACGCTGGGTCTGGTGTGGGCAACGATCGGGTTGTTATATCTGGCGTTTGTGACGCGTAGTTTTCGTCAGCCGGTGCCGCAATGCAGTGAAGAGCCCGTGTAAGTCAATTGATGGTTTATCGATGAAAAGAAGCGGAGCCAATGTGCTCCGCTTCTTTATGCCTTATCCCACCAGTTCCTGCGCATAGGCGTAAAGCGCTTTGAGCTGTGCCATCTTCTCTTTATCGTTTTCATGAAGCTGATACAGATCGCTGAGTTCTGACAGGTAGGACTGCAAGCGTTCCGACGTAAATACTGCACGCCGATGCTGTAGCCAACGCTGTTGCTCGCGGTCATCCAGCGTACCGGGGAAATTGCGGGCGCGGTAGCGGAAGAAAAGTGGCTCCAGACGATTATCGGCAAACGTGAGATCTAACGCAGGGAGATTCTGCGGCGCGGTCTCCTGAATAATCTTCATCGCCATGCGGTCGGCATCGCCAAAGAAGCCATCATAAAGCCGTAAATCGACATCATCAGACGCGGCAAAGGCGGGGGCTTCGGCAAACAACGCTACCACTTTCTCCCTGATGTCTGCGTTGTTACGCAGCAGCGCCAGATTATCCAGACAGCGTTGACGGTCGATGCCCAACCTTGCCGCATCCTCCGGCCGTAAGGTATTAGCTGGCGCTAATACTGGGCATTTATTGATGTGCACCAGCTTGAGCGGAACTGCGCTTTGATCGGCAGTCAGCGCATCTCGGCGCGTATATAACCGTTCACGTAATGCCTCGCTGTCCAACTCCAGCAGCGGTGTCATATCGCCAGCCAGATCGCACATGATGACCGCATTACGGTTATCCGGATGCCAGGCGAGCGGCACAATCCAACTGGTATTGCTTCTCGCCGCGCCAAACATACCGGAGACGTGAACGAGCGGCTTCATTTGTGGGATATCGATCAGTACGGAAATTTTGTTTTTATTGCGCAGCGGAAAAAGATACTCGAAAAGCTTGGGCTGCGCCTGCTTGAACAGTTTCGCCATCGCGATGGTGGCATAAACGTCGGACATCGCATCATGCGCTTGCTCGTGCGCAATACCGTTGGCTTTCGTCAGATGTTCAAGACGGAAACTGGGTAAGCCGTCATCGTTTTCGGGCCAGACGATGCCTTCCGGTCGCAGGGCATAGCAGGCGCGTAGCGCATCCAGCAAATCCCAGCGAGAATTACCGTTCTGCCAGCTGCAGGCGTAAGGATCGTAGAAGTTACGATAGAAAATATTACGGCTGACTTCATCATCAAAGCGGATGTTGTTGTAGCCCATAATGCAGGTGCCGGGCACGCTGAATGCGTCGTGGATCTGACGGGCGAACTCGGCTTCATTGACGCCTTTCGACAATGCGATCTGCGGAGTGATTCCGGTGATCATCACCGCTTCTGGCTCCGGCAGGTAATCATCGGTCGGGCGACAATAAATAACCAACGGCTCACCGATGATATTGAAATCCATATCGGTACGGACACCCGCAAACTGCGCGGGGCGATCGCGCGCTGGGTGTTTGCCAAATGTCTCGTAATCATGAATGAAAAAAGTGGGTTGTGTTTTATCGGCCATATATGCAGTTAGCTACGTGTATGCGCTGAGCCTGAAGTTAGGAAAAACAGACTGGAAAACGGCAAGGATACCATCGAATCGATTTTTCTGTGGTGCTTTACTGATTTACATCACTTCCCTGACTTACATCAATAGGAAGGGAGACATAATCACTAGGCATGTGTGTGTCCATTCGGTTACAATTTTCGTTTTAATGCGAATGATAATTAAATTCTTTATTACCTCGTAGATGACTCTGTGAGGAGCATTCGGCAACAAACAGCGAAATGGAGAACACACTTATGCGGTTAAATGCAGCGTTTGCAGCGAAGGCGACGTTATTGGCATCTATGTTTGTTTTGGCCAGCTGCGATCAGCAGGCATCGTCTTCAGAAGGGAGTCATACGGTAAGCATTGAGCATGCACAGGGAACTACACAGGTTCCGCAGCCGCCGAAGAAAGTAATTGTGTTTGACCCGACATCGTTGGATACGCTGGACGCGTTGAAAGCCGAAGGAATTGCTGGCGTACCGAAAAGCAGCACGCCGCTGCCTGCATTTTTATCAAAATACAACAGCGATAATTACCTGAACGCAGGGACGCTGTTTGAACCTGTCTATGAAGCGCTCAGCAGCGCTAAACCCGACCTGATTATTGCCGGTGGACGCACGCGCGATGCCTACGACAAACTGAGTGGCATTGCACCGACGATCTCGATGGATGTGGATGAGCATCAGTTTATGACGAGCTTTATACAGCGCATCGAGCAACTGGGCACCATCTTCGGCAAAGAAGATGAAGCGAAAAAACAGATAGATGACTTTAAACAACAGATCGTCCAAACGCGCGCCAAAACGGAAAACGCGGGCAATGCGTTGGTATTGATGATTAGCGGCGGAAAAATGTCTGCCTATGGTCCCAAATCGCGCTTTGGCTTCGTATTTGATGAGTTGGGCTTCAAACCTGCGACTGAGTTCCCTGATTCAGGCCGTCATGGCAACGTCGTGACATCAGAATTTTTGCTGAGCGTGAACCCTGAGTGGCTGTTTATTCTTGACCGTGACAGTGCGATTGGTCGCCCAGGTGGAGAATCTGCCAAACAGGTGCTGGATAATCCGCTGATTCACAAAACCAACGCCTGGAAAAACAATCACGTGGTCTATCTGGATTCTGCATCGCTGTATATCGCTGGGGGGCTGCAAAGCTACAAAAACCTCGTGAGTACCGTCAGCGACGCGTTGGATAAGAAATAACGGCAGAATCAATGAAGTCTTTTTACTATTCACTGGGTCTTTTTTTTCTGGCCTGCATGGTCGTTGTCAGCCTATTTGTTGGGGCAGGGCAGTTAAACATACAGGCCGTCTGGAACGACCCAGAAATGCGCGATATTTTCTTTATCAGCCGCGTTCCTCGCACTCTGGCTTTGCTACTGGCAGGCAGCGCGATGAGTGTGGCCGGTCTTATCATGCAGTTGCTGACACAAAACCGGTTTGTCGAACCGTCTCTGGCGGGGACCACACAGTCGGCCAGCCTTGGCCTGCTGGTGGTGATGATTGTCGTGCCTGGTGCGACAATCATCACCAAAATGGTGGTGGCGAGCCTGTTTGCGTTGGCGGGCACATTCCTGTTTATGATGCTGTTACAGCGGATTGTGCTGAAGTCTGCACTGGTTGTGCCGCTGGTTGGCATTATGCTGGGTGCGGTGATCAGTTCAATCACCACGTTTGGTGCGATGTATTTTGATCTGTTACAGGCGCTTGGCAGTTGGGAATCAGGTGATTTTTCCGGTGTCTTGCAGGGGCGTTACGAGCTGCTCTGGCTGGTTGGCGTGTTAACGCTGGTCGCCTGCTGGATTGCCGACCGTTTCACCGTCGCAGGAATGGGGCGTGAGTTCTCCGTTAATGTCGGCCTTAACTATCGACAGGTGATGTTGATGGGGCTGAGCATCATTGCCATAGTCAGTGGCGTCGTGGTGGTGGTGGTCGGTAGCCTGCCCTTTATCGGACTGATTGTGCCGAACCTAATCAGCATGATGCTGGGCGACAATGTACGCAAAACGATTCCGTGGGTGTGCCTGCTCGGCGGCGGTCTGGTACTGTGCTGCGATATTATCAGCCGCGTGATTCGTTATCCTTTCGAAATTCCGGTGAGCGTGGTTCTCGGCGTCATTGGCGCTGCCGTTTTCCTTCTCTTATTGCTAAGTCAGAAACGCCATGTCAGTCAATGAACGTAATACGGTGCTGACCGCTGCTGTCAGCGAAAAACGTGCGGGCTTATCTCCTGTCCAGCGATTGCTGTGTCTGACGGGTGTGGCTGTCGTGGTGATCGTGCTGTTTATGACCATCAATCTAGGCAGCAATTTACGCTACATTTTGACGCACCGTGGGCTGATGCTGACAACGATGCTGCTGGTGGCTTTTGCTGCCAGTGCATCGACCGTGCTATTCCAAACAGTGACGAACAACCGGGTATTGACGCCGTCGATTATGGGGTTTGAAGCCCTGTTTATCCTGATTCAAACGTCGCTGGTCTTTACTTTCGGCATTGCCGGTATTCCGGGGCTGGGTATTGAGGGCAAATTTGTTCTTGAGACGCTGCTGCTCATTATTTTCTCTGCACTGCTGTATCGCTGGCTGTTTACCGGCAGCCGCAATAACCTGCATCTGGTGTTGCTGGTCGGCATTATCTGCGGCACGTTGTTTCGCAGCATGGCGGGCTTGATGCAGCGCCTGTTGACCCCCGGTGAGTTCGCCATCTTGCAGGGGCGGATGTTTGCCACCTTCACCCGCACTGTCCCCGAACTGGTTGCGCTGTCTGTCGTGATTACGTTAGTGGTCGCGGTGGTGATCTGGCGTATGCGCTTTCGTTTTGATGTGCTGGCGCTGGGGCGCAATAACGCGATTAATCTTGGCATCGACTACAAACGCAGCGTCACTGTCATTCTACTGCTGGTTTCCGTGCTGGTCGCCATTTCAACGGCGCTGGTCGGCCCGTTGACCTTCTTAGGTTTTATGGTCGCAAACCTTGCCTATTTGGTCATTGGTTCCAGCCAACATCGCCTGTTGTTACCGGCGGCTTTCCTGCTGGGCGTCATTTCGCTGGTTGGCGGACAATTGGTGCTTGAGCATCTGCTGGATATGTCTGGCGCGCTGTCGGTCGTTATCGAATTTGTGGGTGGATCGCTGTTTATTGTGTTGCTACTGAAAAAGGTTTCCGTGTGATTGAGATCGGCAATGTAACGAAAACGTATAATAACGTGACCGTATTGAACAATGTCACGGCGACGGTGCCTCGTGGTGGCGTTACGTCGATTATCGGCCCGAATGGTGCAGGGAAGTCGACATTGTTGTCTATCATCAGTCGCCTGCTGGAAGCCGATAGCGGGCAGGTAAAAGTTAACGGCATGGATGTGATGACAACGCCAAGCGATAAGCTGGCGACGTGTTTATCCGTGCTACGGCAGGAAAATCAGTTTACCAGTCGCTTAACGGTGGCAGAGCTGGTGGGCTTTGGGCGCTATCCTTACACCAAAGGGCGACTGAACGCTGACGATCGTGAACGCATCAGCGCGGCGCTGGCTTTCCTCAACCTGACCGAGTTGAAAGATCGATTTTTAGATGAACTTTCCGGCGGCCAACGTCAGCGGGCCTATGTCGCGATGGTGCTGTGTCAGGACACGGAATACGTGTTGCTGGATGAACCGTTGAATAATCTGGATATGAAGCATGCCGTGGCGATGATGAAGCAAATTCGCCGTGCGGCCGATGAGTTAGGTAAAACCATTGTGCTAGTTATCCACGACATCAACTTTGCTTCCGCCTATTCGGACTACATCATTGCGATGCGCAAAGGGCAGATTATCTATACGGGAAAACCGGAAGACATCATGGTGTCCGATGTGTTGGAAGATATTTTCGATACGGAAGTGGCCATTGAAGAGGTTCATAACCAACGTATCGCAGTATATTACCGCTGAATACCCGTCATACTTCAAGCCGCATGTACGTTGGCAATACTCGGCTCATATTCGAGCCTCGCCCTATAGGGCCGTCGCAAGCGACGTTCAAATCGACTAAGTCAATTTGTCCTTGCTCACCCCAGTCACTTACTTGAGTAAGCTCCTGGGGACTCGTGCGGTCGCCGCCTGCATGCAACTCGAATTATTTAGGGTATGGTTTGGTGACAGAGTATCCGCTTAGCGATGCGTTAGCGCAAAGGGCGTAAGCACTGCTTGAAAGACGCTGGGTATAACCTGTATGGTGAATGCATAAAGAATTTATGTATGACTTAAGGTAAGGGCTAAAGATGGATAAGGACACTAAGCCGTGTTTCCAGGATGTGCTGGAATTCGTGCGTATGTTTCGTCGTAAAAATAAGCTTCAACGTGAAATCGTCGACAACGAAAAGAAAATTCGTGATAACCAGAAGCGCGTTCTGCTGCTGGACAACCTGAGCGAATACATTAAACCTGGCATGTCCATCGAGGACGTGCAAAATATCATCGCTAACATGCGCGGTGATTATGAAGACCGTGTTGATGACTACATCATCAAGAACGCCGATCTGTCGAAAGAACGTCGTGAGCTGTCTAAGAAACTGAAAGCGATGGGCGAAGTTAAGTAACCTAAGCACCGTTTTCTACCGTAAAAGGATCGCTTCGGCGGTCCTTTTTCTTTTGTCCTCTAAGCCATAATCCTTTTCTTTCTGTTAACTGCTAGTTTGCGTGCGGATGCTCCGGTTATTGATGGCTCTGTTGCTGGTGAACATGCTGAAGGCCCAGAGAATTAGAATCTCGCTCGCACTATGGATGTCATTTTTTGCAATTCAGTCGTTTTCTTGCGAAACGCTTCCCTACCTGAGTTTTCCGTTCTGTTGCATTAGTCTGGGTTACTGCAACATCCCATAGCGAACCACAGGGAAAGAGGGAAGGTGCATCATGGTAATGGACGATGTCGGTAAATAGTCTGGCGTGGGCGAGCGTGCTTGGCATCCTGCCGCTGCTTTTTTTACCGCAGATCCCAGCGTTAACACCGCTGTTATGGGGAATTGTGCTGTCGACCTGCGTGATATTCGTGGGATGTCGTCATGCGGGAATACGCTTTCTGGCTTTTGTTGCCGTGAGTTTTTGCTGGGCATTATTGAATGCTCAAACTCTGTTGCTGCAAATTGATCGCGTCACGCAGGACCCAGTTAACGCTGTCGTGACAATAAGCAGTATACGGTTCAGTGAACACAATGACGCCTTGCTCACCGTTAGGTTGGAGGAAGTCAACCAGCGCCGGATATTTCCTCCGCTGTATGCCCAACTTACCTTATCACCTGTTATGCAAAACTGGTGCGGTGGTCAACGCTGGGCAATCACTGCCACTTTTCGCCCCATCCATAGTCGACTAAATGAAGGCGGCTTTGATAGCCAACGCTGGGCTGTAGCCAAGCGACAACCACTATCGGGCCGTGTACTAACGGCAAACGTACTCGATGGCCGTTGTGATTTTCGCCAGCGCACGATTGCGCAGGCAGAACAGCAGGTACAAGGATTGCCTTGGCGTTCTATTTTACTGGCGCTGACGTTTGGTGAGATGAAAACGGTTAGTCCGGAACTCAAGACGCTACTTCAGAATACCGGAACGATGCATCTGATGGCGATCTCTGGTCTCCATATCGTGCTCGCGGGTCTGGTGGGTTGGGGAATGGCGCGGGCTTTACAGTATGGCTTTCCTGTACCGTGGATTGGCTACATATTCCCATTACTGATGAGTATTGTGGCTGCATGGGGATATGTCTGGCTGGCAGGAGGAAACCCTCCTGCGGTACGGTCTGCGCTGGCACTTAGCGTATGGGTTTGTCTAAAAGTGCGGAGCGTTAACTGCTCAGCTTGGCAGGTTTGGCTCTGGTGTGTTGCGTTAATTCTGGTCAGCGATCCATTAAGCGTACTGTCAGACAGTTTTTGGCTATCTTGCCTTGCGGTAGCCTCGCTTATTTTCTGGTTTCAGTGGGCACCGCTTCCCCATAAGTTACAGACCCAGCGCCGGTGGTTCTGGCTGCGCTGGATCCATCTACAAACAGGTATCACATTGCTATTGATGCCCTTGCAACTGCATATTTTCCATGGTTTTAGCATCACCTCTTTGCCCGCTAACCTTTGGGCTGTACCTTTAGTATCCTTCGTTACCACACCGCTGATTTTGCTGGCATTGACCACTATCGGGTTCGCGCCGCTGAGTGATATTCTATGGTGGCTGGCGGATATTTCGCTGCGTGTGGTATTCGCACCGCTGTCTTATCTACAGACAGGATGGATTTATCTTGATGCGTCTCTGCTACTAGGGAGTATCGCGGGATGGGGCGCAGTGGTGATATGGCGCTTTAGCTGGTGGCGAATTTATCCCGCGAGCATTGGCGCTCTGATCCTGGTTTTATTGGTATTTCGCACAAAGAGTGATGCGCCGGATTGGCGTGTGGACATGCTGGATGTCGGCCACGGTTTGGCAATCGTGATCGAACAGCGTGGGAAGGCGGTGCTATATGATACGGGAAATCGCTGGGAAGGAGGCGACATGGCGACGCGAGAAATTCTACCTTACCTGCGATGGCAGGGCGTCGATGTAGAAAACATTATCTTGAGCCACAGCCATATGGATCATATCGGGGGACTGGAGACGCTACAAACCGCTTACCCTGAAGCAACGATATATAGCGCGACCAAATCTATGAATCATCACCCTTGTCTGCGTGGTGAGCGCTGGCGCTGGCAGGATCTCACCTTTACCGTCCTATGGCCGTTAGCACTCGTCGAGAGAGCAGAAAATAACGACTCCTGCGTTATCCGCGTAGATGATGGGAAACACAGCGTCTTATTGACGGGCGATCTGGAGTCGGATGCGGAAAAGGCGTTGATTCAGTTAGAACGCAGTGCGCTGCGTGTGAATTTGTTACAAATCCCCCACCATGGCAGTAAGACCTCATCGTCACCTCCCTTTATTCGTGCAGTTAATGCTGAGTTGGCTATGGCCTCAGCGGCACGCTATAACCCATGGCGGCTGCCTTCAGTAAAGATTGTCGATCGATATCGGCAATATGGCTACTCGTGGTTGGATACTGCGTCATTCGGGCAATTAAGTGCACGTTTTTTCAGCGATTCATGGCATGTTCTGCGGTTCAGGGATCACATATCGTCGCGTTGGTATCATCAGTGGTTTGGCGTAGAGCGGTATAATGAGTAAAATGGTCGGCTATTTCTTCCCTATTCAGGTTCACTACATGCTGAATGATAAAGATCTCTCCACCTGGCAGACTTTTCGCCGCCTATGGCCGATGATCTCTCCTTTTAAGGCAGGGCTTGCTGTTGCTGCAATTGCGCTCATTATTAACGCAGCTGGCGATACACTCATGCTTTCACTGCTTAAACCTTTGCTGGATGAAGGATTTGGTAAGGCGGATCGCTCCGTATTGCTCTGGATGCCGCTGGTTGTTATTGGGTTGATGTTAGTCAGGGGGGCGTCGGGCTTTGTCTCCAGCTACTGCGTTTCTTGGGTTTCAGGCAAAGTGGTGATGAATATGCGCCGCCGCCTTTTCTCTCATATTATGGGTATGCCGGTCGCATTCTTTGATCAACAGTCAACAGGAACGCTATTATCCCGTATTACCTATGATTCAGAGCAGGTTGCGGCTTCGTCATCTGGCGCGTTAATTACTGTTGTCAGAGAAGGGGCCTCTATTATTGGCCTGTTCATTCTGATGTTCTACTACAGCTGGCAGTTGTCCATCATCCTGATTGTGATTGCGCCGATTGTGTCGATCGCCATGCGCATGGTGTCCAAACGGTTCCGTAGTATCAGTAAAAACATGCAGGATACGATGGGGCACGTCACCACCAGCACGGAGCAAATGCTTAAAGGGCATAAAGAAGTGCTGATGTTTGGCGGTCAGGACGTCGAGACTAAACGCTTCGAACAGGTCAGTAACCGGATGCGTCAGCAGGGCATGAAGATGGTATCTGCTTCTTCAATTTCCGACCCTATCATTCAGTTGATCGCTTCTCTGGCCTTGGCATTCGTGCTGTATGCTGCCAGCTTCCCTAGCGTAATGGAAACGCTAACCGCGGGGACGATTACGGTGGTGTTCTCTTCCATGATTGCGCTGATGCGTCCGTTAAAATCACTGACTAACGTGAACGCACAGTTCCAGCGCGGTATGGCCGCATGCCAGACGCTGTTCGCTATTCTGGACATGGAACAGGAACGTGACACGGGTAAACGAGAAATCGAACGTGCGAAAGGTGAGCTCGAATTCCGTCAGGTGAATTTCGCTTATCCGGCAAGAGAAAATCTGGCGCTGAAGAACATCAATCTGCATATCCCCGTGGGTAAAACGGTCGCGTTGGTTGGCCGCTCTGGTTCAGGCAAATCGACGATTGCTAGTTTGATCACGCGTTTTTACGATATTCAGTCGGGTGAGATTCTCCTCGATGGCCATGATTTACGTGAGTATCGCTTGTCTTCCTTGCGTAATCAGGTGGCGCTGGTTTCTCAAAACGTCCATCTGTTCAACGACACGATAGCAAACAATATCGCTTATGCCCGCAACGAAAACTATAGCCGTGAAGAAATTGAGCGCGCTGCAAAAATGGCATATGCAATGGACTTCATCAATAAGATGGAGCACGGTTTGGATACGGTCATTGGTGAAAATGGCGTGATGCTTTCTGGCGGGCAACGGCAGCGTATCGCGATTGCCCGTGCGCTGCTGCGTGATAGCCCAATCCTGATATTGGATGAGGCTACGTCGGCGCTGGATACGGAATCCGAACGCGCGATTCAGGCAGCATTAGACGAACTGCAAAAAGATCGGACCGCGCTGGTGATTGCACACCGTCTTTCCACGATTGAGAAAGCGGATGAGATTCTGGTGGTTGAGGATGGAAGAATTATTGAGCGAGGCAATCATACCGCGTTACTGGCGGCTAACGGTGCCTATGCTCAACTACATAGAATGCAGTTCGGCGAATGATTGAGCGTATTTGGTCCGGACAATCGCGGCTCTATTGGCTGTTACTGCCGCTTTCGTGGTTATACGGACTCATTACTTTTCTCATCCGTCAGAGCTATCGGCTAGGATGGCGGAAAAGCTGGCGATCTCCCGTGCCCATCGTGGTTGTGGGGAACCTGACGGCAGGCGGCAATGGGAAAACACCCGTAGTCATTTGGCTCGTCGAACAGTTGCAGCGCAGAGGCTATCGTGTCGGCGTGGTGTCGCGTGGTTACGGTGGAAAAGCTGAACGTTATCCGCTGCTGCTGAATGAATCGGTGACGACAGTGCAGGCTGGCGATGAACCAGTGTTGATTTTCCAACGCACTGGCGCGCCCGTTGCGGTAGCCCCTCGTCGCGCGGAAGCTGTGAGCGCATTATTGGCTCGACACACGCTAGATGTGGTGATCACAGACGATGGATTACAGCACTATGCGTTGGCAAGAGATATCGAATTGGTTGTGATTGACGGGATGCGGCGTTTTGGCAATGGATGGTGGTTGCCTGCGGGCCCGATGCGGGAAAGAGAAAGTCGCCTAGCGTTGGTGGATGCCGTCGTTGTTAACGGCGGTGTTCCGCAAACAAACGAGATAGGCATGACATTAACGGCGGGTATGGCGGTTAATTTACTGTCAGGTGAATCCCGCTCGCTTAGCCAGTTGCATGATGTGGTTGCGATGGCGGGCATCGGACATCCTCCTCGTTTTTTTGCTACGCTGCGCGATGCGGGCGTCAGCATTGCACGCGAAGTTGCCTTTGCTGACCATCAATCGTACCAGCCAGAACAGCTCGCATTGCTGACTCAAGATACGACGCAGCCGTTGCTGATGACGGAAAAAGATGCGGTAAAATGTAAGGCGTTTGCCCAGGATAACTGGTGGTATCTGCCCGTCGATGCGGTGCTAGCCGAGCCTCAGGGCACGCAATTGCTCGACAAACTAGAATATATGCTTAATCGGAATGTTGGCAGCAGAACGTAAATCGTCATTCTGCTACGATTTTAGGTATCCTCTGTGGGTATCAACTTATTAGATCGCTGCTACGGCGATAAAGAAAATGTCGGTCATTGATCGGCCAAAGATGGAGGAAGCATGGATCACCGTTTACTTGAGATTGTTGCCTGTCCTGTTTGTAATGGTCGGCTGTATTTTAATAAAGAGAAACTGGAGCTGATATGCAAGGCCGATGGGTTGGCCTATCCAGTTCGTGATGGTATCCCTGTGCTGCTGGAGAATGAGGCACGTAAACTTGGGGCTGACGAGATAACGCAATGACCTTTACTGTGATCATCCCTGCGCGCTTTGCGTCAAGCCGACTGCCGGGTAAACCGCTGGCGGACATCAACGGCAAACCGATGGTCGTTCATGTGATGGAACGGGCACAGGAATCAGGGGCACAGCGCGTCATTGTTGCCACCGATCATCCTGATGTTGAGGTTGCCGTGCGGCAGGCTGGTGGTGAAGTGTGTTTGACTCGCGCCGATCATAATTCTGGCACCGAGCGGCTGGCTGAAGTCATCGAACGCTATGGTTTTACCGATGACGACATCATTGTTAACGTTCAGGGGGATGAACCACTCATTCCATCCGTTATCATTCGTCAGGTGGCGGAAAACCTTGCAGCCAGTAAAGCAGGAATGGCGACACTGGCCGTGCCGATTGAAACCAGTGAAGAAGCCTTCAATCCGAATGCAGTAAAAGTGGTGACCGACGCTGAGGGATACGCGCTGTATTTTTCCCGAGCGACGATTCCCTGGGACAGAGAGCGTTTTGCTCAGTCGAAGGAAACCATTGGCGATCATTTCCTCCGGCATATAGGTATTTATGCCTACCGTGCGGGTTTTGTTCGTCGTTATGTCACATGGGCCCCGAGCCAACTGGAGCAAATCGAATTACTGGAGCAACTACGTGTGCTGTGGTACGGCGAGAAGATTCATGTTGCGGTTGCCAAAGCCGTTCCTAGCGTCGGTGTTGATACACCAGAAGATCTAGCCCGTGTGCGACAAGTCATGGCTGGTCAATAAAACGTATCACACTAACCTGCTATAAGTACTTCATGGGCGTCTATTCTTGACGAAATAGATGCCCATGAAACTTTTCTTAAGACCATCACTTTATTTTTAAATTATTTAGTACTTATTTAGATAACTATACCCTAAATAATTCGAGTTTCAGGCAGGCGGCAAGGGAATGAGTCCCGATGAGCTTACTCAAGTAAGTGATTCGGGTGAGTGAACGTAGCCAACGTACATGCAACTTGAAGTATGACGGGTAAATTCTTAAATTTTCTCAAACTACGCTGTATCGCTTTATTTATGCAGGTTATGTATTCCCATCCTGAATTGAACCGCCGCGAGTGGAACTTTTATTTTTATATTTAAATGCTACTATCAATTCGCCATGTTTTCGCATGGCGTTTTTTGTTATTTCAACTAAGGATGGTAATGATATGGATGCTAAACGTTATATAGCAAAAATTTTTCTCGGCGGTATGTTAATGGGTGCAGCTGCGGGCAGCAGTGCGGCGGTTTATTACATGGCACCTAACGGCGATGACGCGAGTAACGGCAGTAAAAACTCTCCCTGGAAAACGATCGATCGCGCGCAGAAAACGTTAAATGCTGGCGACCGTCTGTGGGTTCGTGGCGGTAAATACGTGTTCACTAAGGGACTGAACGTTTGTGCTACTCGCACTGATGTAGTGAATGCGATCACGCTAAGTAAGAGCGGAACGGAAGGTAAACGCATAGAGTATTGGGCGTCTAGCGGAGAAGTACCAATTTTTGATTTCAGCCAGATGCAGGATGATTGCCGCGTTAAAGGGTTCAACGTTGTCGCAGATTGGGTTTCTGTGAAAGGGTTGGAAATAACCGGTGTTCCGCAACGTAATAACCTTAACCATGAATCCTGGGGCGTGTGGAATAGGGGCAGCAATAATATATTTGAGCAGTTGAATATTCACCATATTATGGGGACGGGCCTGTTCATTCAGCGTGGGGGAAATAATCTGGTATTGAATAGTGACTCTCACCATAATTACGACCCACTGACATCTAATGGTGCGGGCCAAAGTGGAGATGGCTTCGGTGCGCATATCCCTGCTAATCAGCCAGGTAATATTTTCCGTGGTTGCCGGGCATGGTCAAACTCAGATGATGGCTTCGATTTAATTAATGCCTATTCTCCGGTGTTGATTGAAAACTCTTGGGCCTGGTCGCACGGTTATCTACCGGGGACGACACAATCACTGGCAGCAGGTAACGGCAATGGTTTTAAAATCGGTGGCTACGGTGGTGTTTATGTGGCAAATGCGGTGAAACATACCGTGCGTAACTCGGTTGCGTTTTTAAATAAGGCAGCTGGTTTTTATGCCAACCACCATCCGGTAGCGAACGATTTCTTTAACAACACGGGCTATAAAAATAACCCGAACTTTGCTATCCGCGGCATTGATGCAAACGGAAAAGCAATTGGGCTGGGTACGCTGCGTAACAACGTTTCCCACGGCGGTAAAGACTTGTCGTTCTCCGACGGGGCAAACATGCGCTATAACTCGTGGGATCTGAAAATTGTGGTATCAGATGCTGATTTCGAGAGCGTTTCCGTCACCGGATGGGATGCGCCGCGTCAGGCGGATGGTAGCTTGCCAGTACTCAAGAGCCTGCATCTTGCTTCGGGCAGCGCGTTGATCAACAAGGGTGGCGATGTCAAATTGCCTTACAAAGGATCGGCTCCAGATTTGGGTGCCTTTGAACGCGAATAGTAGTGGCGTGGTAGTACACTGGCCTGTCACTCACGATATTCCCTGCTGACGTGCAGGGGATATTGCTGCAATAACTTCAGCAGGGCGTGATCCCTGCCGTCATTGATCCCCGCTTATACTCTAAATAATTCGAGTTTCAGGCAGGCGGCAAGCGAAGGAGTCCCGATGAGCTTACATAAGTAAGTGATTCGGGTGAGTGACAAATCCGCCAAAGGCTGATTTGAGCGCTGCTTGCAGCGACCCCAACGGGGCGAGGCCCACGCGAGTGGGCTGAGTAGTGCAGCCAACGCACATGCAACTTGAAGTATGACGAGTATATTTGATCTGCATTGAAGTATTTGTCCTCTGCTCGCCGCATCATGGTGGGTGGAGCTATTTGGCTCAACTGAGGTATAGCCGTTTATGGAACAGTTGAAATCGGAACTCAGTACGGTTTTGGGGGAAAGCCTCAGCCGACTTGAGCGCATAAGCGAACAGCCCTATGCGGATCTGTATGCCTTGTATGATAAAGAGGGTCATGCGATTCCTTTGTTGGCCAAAAGTTATGTTTGCCAGGGGGTGGCGCAGCAGGAAGCCTATAAACTTTCGATGCTGGCGCGTGAAGGCGATGTCCGTCTGCCAACCGTCTATGGACTGGTGTTGACGCAACAGCAGCCTTATCGGGAACTGCTGCTGATTGAGCGCTTGCGCGGTGTGTCGGTGGAGGCTCCCCCAAGAAGCGGCCAGCGCTGGACGCTGCTGATGGATCAAATTGTTGAAAACGTACTGGCCTGGCACCGAATTGACAGCCATGGCTGTGTCGGTTCTGTCGATAGCACACAGGACAACGATTGGTTCAGTTGGTACCAGCAGCGTCTGGAAGTCCTGTGGTCTACGTTGCTTAATGTCAATGCGCCTCAGCTCACACAGCAGGATCGTACCGTGCTTTATCGTTCGCGCCAGTGTCTGGAAGTGTTGTTTGAGGATTTTGACGACAGCTGTGTGTTGGTGCACGGCAACCTTTCGCTACGCAGTATGTTGAAGGATGCGCGTAGCGACCAACTATTAGCGATGATTAATCCGGGGATGATGCTGTGGGCACCCAGAGAGTATGAACTCTTTCGGCTTTGCGAATCCGGAATGCCGGAGCAACTGCTTTATCACTACCTCAAACAAGCACCGGTATCTGAATCCTTCGTCTACCGGCGCTGGCTCTATGTCATTTGGGAAGCAGTGTCCCGCTATATCCATACAGGACAGTTAGACCGTCAGCTATTTGATGTGGCTTCTCGCGAGCTATCTCCCTGGCTGGAGTGAGTCTGCGGTTGTTCCGCGTCGTGCGGTGCTGCCGAGGTTCCCTTTAGCAACTGCCAGAGGCGACCGAGCGTTTCATACCAGGCTCGCTCGCTGTGTGATAAATAGTAAGCTGAAGGGAACACTTTCTCCCACGGGTTGAGCGCAGAGGTGATCGCCATCTGATTCGCCGGAGCGGGAATCGGTGCTAGCCCCTGAGCCTGGAAAAAGCGGATGGCGCGAGGCAGATGGTTAGCTGAGGTCACCAGCAGAAAAGGGCGATCGCCAACAATCTTAGCGGTTGCCGCTGCTTCTTCTTCCGTATCCCTTGGCGTATCAAGAATGACGATATCCTGCCGAGGGATACCCAAACTCTCTGCTACCAGCGCCGCGGTTTTCGCACTACTGACAGGATTCCCCTGTGCCGCCCCGCCAGTAAAAATCAATTTTGCGCCGGGGTTGGCATGATAAAGGCGAATGCCTTCCGTGACGCGCGGGAGGCTGTTGCTGATGAGGTTGGAGCTGGGCGCCCATTCCGCGTTATAGGTATATCCCCCGCCTAGCACGACAATATAGTCGGCTTTGCTCGCCTGTGACGTCTGCTGCCAGGTTGGATACTGTGATTCCAGTGGTAACAATAGTCGATCGGCCACAGGTTGCAGGCTGAGTAGAATAAGCATCAGCCAACTGCCTAATACCATCGTTTTCCCCGTGCGCTGCCGCCGAGTAAACCAGAGCAACAACAGGCCAACACCCATCAAAAGCAGTAGCAATGGCAGAGGTTGCAGAAGGCCACCGACGAACTTTTTGAGTGTGAAAAGCATAAAATTGCATTCCTTTTGAGTGAAAAAACCGCATCTGGGAAGATATCATGCGGTAAGGCCATTCATTCTAAGCCAGCCTGTGCCAAAATGGCAGGCTGGAAAAAATTGCATCGCGCAGACAGGTGCTGCACGATCTTCCCCCGTTTATATGATGCGGAACAATGACTGATGCAGGATCGCAATTTTAACGATATCGCCGAAAAATTTGCTCAGAATATCTATGGCACAACGAAGGGGAGACTTCGGCTGGCGGTATTGTGGCAGGATCTTAGCGAGCTTTTGGCCAAGCTTCCGGCTCGGCCTTTGCGCATCCTTGACGCGGGAGGCGGTGAAGGGCAGATGGCCTGTCGTCTGGCGGCTTTAGGACATCAGGTATTGTTGTGCGATGTTTCCGATGAGATGATTCAGCGCGCCAAAAACGCGGCAGCTGCGCAGGGTGTCAGCCATAATATGCGTTTTGTGCAGTGTGCCGCACAGGATATCGCGCAATATATGGAAAGCCCCGCCGATCTGATATTGTTCCACGCGGTGCTGGAGTGGGTCGCGCAACCGCAGCAGGCGCTGAAAATATTGTATGATTGCCTGTCGCCGGGTGGTGCGCTGTCTTTGATGTTTTATAACCATCACGGGCTGTTGATGCGTAACATGGTGCTGGGCAACTTTGATTATGTTCAGGCCGGCATGCCGAAGAATAAACGGCGTTCGTTATCGCCAGATCACCCGCTGGATCCGCAAGAAGTGTACGGCTGGCTTGATGATATGGGGCTAACTATTAGCGGAAAAACTGGCGTGCGTGTGTTTCATGACTACTTGCAGAATAAGCAGCAGCAGATTGATAAATTTGCCGATATTCTGGAGCTTGAGCAGCGGTATTGCCGACAAGAGCCTTTTGTGAGTTTGGGCCGTTATATCCATGTCATGGCGCATAAACCCCCTTTGAAGGATGCATTATGAGTGATTTTTCCCAGACTGTACCCGAACTGGTCGCCTGGGCACGAAAAAACGATTTCTCCATTTCCCTCCCCACCGAACGCTTGGCGTTTTTGATGGCGATTGCCACGCTTAATGGCGAACGTATGGATGGTGAAATGAGTGAAGGTGAGCTGATTGATGCTTTCCGTCATGTGAGTCAGGGATTTGATCAGACGAGCGAAACCATTACCATCCGCGCCAACAATGCGATTAACGATTTGGTGCGCCAGCGGTTACTTAACCGTTTTACCAGTGAACAAGCGGAAGGTAATGCGATTTACCGTCTGACCCCGCTGGGGATCGGTATTACTGATTACTATATCCGGCAACGTGAGTTCTCGACGCTGCGGCTTTCTATGCAGCTCTCTATCGTGGCGCAAGAGCTTAGCCGTGCGGCCGATGCGGCGGAAGAAGACGGCGATGAGTTCCACTGGCATCGCAACGTATTTGCGCCGCTGAAATATTCCGTTGCTGAAATTTTTGACAGCATTGATTTGTCGCAGCGCGTGATGGATGAACAGCAGCAGGGCGTTAAAGACGATATTGCTGCGCTGTTAAATCAGGATTGGCGAGCGGCGATCAGCAGTTGTGAACAACTGCTGACGGAAACCTCGTCTACGCTGCGTGAGTTGCAGGACACGCTCGAAGCCGCGGGTGACAAATTGCAGACGAGCCTGTTGAGCATTCAGGATACGATTATGAATAACCCGCATAATCTGGAGTTTGTCGATAAGCTGGTGTTCGACCTGCAAAACAAACTTGACCGCATTGTGAGTTGGGGGCAGCAGACGATAGATTTGTGGATTGGTTACGATCGGCACGTACATAAGTTTATCCGTACCGCCATTGATATGGATAAAAACCGCGTCTTTGCTCAGCGGTTGCGTCAGTCAGTGCAGAGCTATTTCGATAACCCTTGGGCGCTGACGTTTGCCAACGCCGATCGTTTGCTGGATATGCGTGATGAAGAACTGACGTTGCGTAGTGAAGAAGTGACCGGTGAACTGCCGCCGGAGCTGGAATACGAAGAGTTTAGTGAAATGCGCGAGCAACTGATCGCGTTGGTCGAGCAAGCGCTGCATAAATATAAAGCGCAACAGATCCCGCTTGATTTGAGTGAAGTGATGCGTGAATACCTCGCGCAGTATCCTCGCTCGCGGCATTTTGATGTTGCCCGAATCGTGGTCGACCAGGCAGTACGTCTGGGCGTAGCCGACACAGATTTCACCGGATTACCTGCATTGTGGCAGGCGATCAATGAGTACGGAGCCAAGGTGCAGGCCCATGTCATCGACAAATATTGAACAATTTATGCCAGTGAAGCTGGCAACCGCGCTGTCGAATAACCTCTTTCCCGCGCTGGATAGCCAATTACGCGCTGGGCGCCATATTGGTATTGAGGAACTGGAGAATCACGTATTTTTGATGGATTTCCAGGAGGTGCTGGAGGAGTTCTACAGCCGTTACAACGTGGAACTGATCCGCGCGCCGGAAGGGTTTTTCTATCTGCGTCCGCGCTCTACCACGTTGATCCCTCGCTCTGTGCTGTCCGAGCTGGATATGATGGTAGGGAAAATTCTCTGTTATCTCTATCTGAGCCCAGAGCGCCTGGCGCACGAAGGCATTTTCAGCCAGCAGGAGCTTTATGAGGAACTGCTGAGTCTCGCGGATGAAAGCAAGCTGTTGAAGCTGGTGAATCAGCGCTCCACTGGCTCCGATCTGGATCGCCAAAAGTTGCAGGAAAAAGTCAGAACCTCGCTTAACCGCTTACGTCGGTTAGGCATGATCTACTTTATGGGCAATGACAGCAGCAAGTTCAGAATTACTGAATCGGTATTCCGCTTCGGGGCTGATGTGCGCAGCGGCGATGATGCCCGTGAAGCACAGCTACGAATGATTCGCGATGGTGAAGCGATGCCTGTTGAAGGTAGTTTGTCGCTGAAAGATGACAGCGACGATAACGATCGCACCGATGATACCGCGCCAGAAACGGGCGAGGATGAATAAGAGCTTATCCCACCTCTACTGGGATAGGCTCTACGTGTTGAGGATGAACAGGAATGATTGAACGCGGTAAATTTCGCTCACTAACGCTGGTCAACTGGAACGGTTTTTTCGCCCGCACCTTCGATCTGGATGAACTGGTTACTACGTTATCCGGCGGTAACGGTGCCGGTAAATCCACCACGATGGCCGCCTTTATTACGGCGCTAATCCCTGACCTAACGCTGCTGCATTTCAGAAACACCACCGAAGCCGGTGCCACCAGCGGTTCACGCGATAAAGGCCTGCACGGTAAATTGCGTGCCGGTGTCTGCTACTCCACGCTGGATGTGGTTAACTCGCGTCATCAGCGCGTGCTGGTTGGGGTTCGTCTCCAGCAGGTTGCGGGACGTGACCGTAAAGTCGATATCAAGCCTTTCACCATTCAGGGATTGCCGACGGCTATCCAGCCGACGCAAATTCTGACGCAGATTGTCGGCGATCGTCAGGCGCGAGTGCTCTCGTTGCAGGAGCTGAAAGAGCGCGTCGAGGAGATGGAAGGCGTTCAGTTCAAGCAGTTTAACTCCATCACCGACTATCATTCGCTGATGTTTGATTTAGGCGTGGTGCCGCGTCGCCTGCGTTCTGCCTCCGATCGCAGCAAATTTTATCGTCTGATTGAAGCCTCGCTATACGGCGGTATTTCCAGCGCCATTACCCGCTCGCTGCGTGATTACCTGCTACCGGAAAACAGCGGCGTGCGTAAGGCGTTTCAGGATATGGAAGCGGCGCTGCGTGAGAATCGCATGACGCTGGAAGCGATTCGCGTCACCCAGTCCGATCGCGATCTGTTTAAACACCTGATTTCCGAAGCGACCTCCTATGTTGCGGCTGACTATATGCGGCACGCCAATGAGCGCCGCATTCATCTGGATGGGGCGTTGGAACTGCGTCGTGACCTGTTTTCCAGCCGCAACCAACTGTCGAGCGAGCAATATCGCCATGTTGAAATGGCGCGAGAACTGACGGAGCAGAATGATACCGAAGGCGATCTGGAAACGGATTATCAGGCTGCCAGCGACCACTTGAATCTGGTGCAGACAGCGATGCGCCAGCAGGAAAAGATCGAGCGTTATAACGCCGATTTGGAAGAATTGAGCTACCGCCTCGAAGAACAGAACGAGGTAGTGGAAGAAGCGCGGGAACAGCAGGCCGAAAACGAAGAGCGTGCCGATGCCGCTGAACTGGAAGTCGATGAACTGAAAAGCCAGCTTGCCGATTATCAACAGGCGCTGGACGTACAGCAAACGCGTGCCATTCAATATCAGCAGGCACAACAGGCGTTGGAACGCGCTCGCACGCTATGCCAGTTGCCGGATCTGACCGCAGAGAATGCAGATGAATGGCTTGACAGCTATCAGGCGAGAGAGCAGGAAGCGACAGAGATTCTGCTGATGCTGGAGCAGAAGCTGAGCGTGGCAGACGCGGCGCACGGCCAGTTTGAGCAAGCCTATCAGCTGGTGAGTAAAATCGCTGGCGCAGTCAGCCGTAGCGAAGCCTGGCAGGTCGCGCGCGACCTGCTGCGTGACAGCTCTTCGCAGCGCTATCAGGCTGAGCGGGTACAGCCGCTGCGGATGCGTTTGTCTGAGTTGGAACAGCGCCTGCGCGAGCAGCAGGATGCTGAACGACTATTGCAGGATTTCAGCAAACGTAACGGCCAGGATTATCAACCAGAAGAGCTAGAGTCGCTCCAACAAGAGCTTGATGCTCGTATCGAAACGCTGTCATCGCTAGTGGCGGAAGCGGGTGAGCGCCGCATGACGCTGCGTCAGGAGCTGGAGCAAACCCAACAGCGAATTCAGAAGTTGACGGCGCGTGCGCCAGTCTGGCTGGCTGCACAGGAAACGCTGACGCAACTGAGCGAGCAGAGCGGCGAAACGTTTGAAGATAGCCGTCAGGTGACGGAGTTCATGCAGCAATTGCTGGAGCGTGAACGTGAAACCACAGTTGAACGTGATGACATCGCTGCCCGCAAACGCCAAATTGAAGCGCAGGTTGATCGATTAAGCCAGCCGGGCGGTTCAGAAGACCCGCGCTTGAACGCGCTGGCAGAACGTTTTGGCGGCGTGCTGCTGTCTGAAATTTATGATGATGTGACGCTGGATGATGCCCCGTATTTCTCAGCGCTTTATGGTCCATCTCGCCATGCGATTGTGGTGTCCGATCTTTCTCTGATACGCGATCAGCTTGCCGGTCTGGAAGACTGCCCGGAAGATTTGTATCTGATCGAAGGTGATCCGCAGTCGTTCGATGACAGTGTGTTTGCCGTTGATGAGTTGGAACGCGCTGTCGTGGTGAAAGTCGCGGAACGCCAGTGGCGTTACTCTCGTTTCCCTGAAGTGCCGCTGTTTGGTCGCGCTGCGCGGGAAATGCGTTTGGAAGGCCTGCGTGATGAGCGCGAAGCGCTGGCAGAGCAGTACGCGACGCTGTCATTTGACGTGCAGAAAACGCAGCGCTTGCATCAGTCTTTCAGTCGGTTCATCGGTACTCATCTGGCTGTTGTTTTCGATGAAGATCCCGAAGCGGAAATCCGTACGCTCAGCTCTCGTCGCGGCGAACTGGATCGTGCGATGGCCAGTTTTGATGGTGAAAACCAGCAGCAGCGCCAGCAATACGAGCAGGCGAAAGAGGCCAGCGGGCAACTGAATAAACTGATTCCGCGTATTAGCCTGCTGTGCGACGAGACGTTGCAGGATCGCGTGGAAGAGATTCGTGCGGAGTTGGATGAAACTGAAGAATCGGCCCGTTTTATTCAACAGCATGGTGTGACGCTGACTAAGTTGGAACCGCTAGTTTCTGTCTTACAAAGCGACCCGCAGCAGCATGAGCAATTGCAGGAAGATTATACTCAGGCGCAGAACGTACAGCGGCAGGCAAAACAGCAGGCGTTCACGCTGACTGAGGTTGTGCAACGCCGCGCACACTTCAGCTATGCCGATTCAGCTGGAATGTTGGGTGAAAACGCTGGCCTGAATGACAAATTGCGCCATCGTCTGGAACAGGCAGAAGCGGAACGAACCAAAGCACGTGAACAGCTACGTCAGCATCAGACACAGCTGACGCAGTACAGTCAGGTTCAGGCGTCGCTGAAAAGTTCTTATGACGCTAAACAGGACATGCTGAAGGAACTGACGCAAGAGCTTCAGGATATCGGCGTGCGTGCGGATGCCGATGCTGAAGCGCGCGCCCGTCAGCGTCGTGATGAATTGCATGCCGCCTTAAGCACCAACCGTTCGCGGCGTAATCAGTTGGAGAAACAGATTACGTTCTGTGAAGCGGAAATGGACAGTTTGCAGAAGAAATTACGCAAACTGGAACGCGATTATCACCAAATGCGCGAGCAGGTTGTCACGGCGAAAGCAGGCTGGTGTACGGTCATGCGTTTGGTGAAAGATAATGGCGTTGAGCGTCGTCTGCATCGCCGTGAACTGGCCTATATGGAAGGTGATGAACTGCGTTCCATGTCGGATAAGGCGCTGGGAGCGCTGCGTCTGGCCGTTGCGGATAATGAACATCTGCGCGATGTACTGCGGCTTTCCGAAGATCCTAAGCGACCAGAGCGCAAAATTCAGTTTTACATCGCTGTTTACCAGCATCTGCGCGAACGTATTCGTCAGGATATTATCCGCACCGATGATCCGGTAGAAGCCATTGAGCAGATGGAAATCGAGCTTAATCGCCTGACCGAAGAGCTGATGGCGCGTGAGCAGATGCTGGCAATCAGCTCGCGTAGCGTGGCAAATATCATTCGTAAAACGATCCAGCGCGAGCAGAACCGTATTCGAATGCTGAATCAGGGGCTACAAGCGGTATCGTTTGGTCAGGTGAAGAGTGTTCGTCTGAACGTCAACGTGCGCGAAACGCATACCACGCTGCTCAATGTGTTGTCCGAACAGCAGGAAATGCATCAGGATCTGTTTAACAGCAATCGTCTGACCTTCTCGGAAGCGTTGGCAAAACTGTATCAACGCCTGAATCCTGAAATTGATATGGGGCAGCGCACGCCGCAAACTATCGGCGAAGAGCTACTGGACTACCGAAACTATCTTGAAATGGAAGTTGAGGTTAACCGTGGCGCGGATGGCTGGCTGAGAGCGGAAAGTGGGGCGCTGTCTACCGGGGAAGCCATCGGTACCGGGATGTCAATTCTGGTCATGGTAGTACAAAGCTGGGAAGAAGAATCTAAGCGTCTACGCGGCAAAGATATCATTCCGTGTCGTCTGCTTTTCCTCGATGAGGCGGCTCGTCTGGATGCCAAATCGATCGCGACGCTATTCGAGCTCTGCGATCGTCTGGAAATGCAGTTGGTCATCGCGGCACCGGAAAATATCAGCCCCGAGAAGGGAACCACCTACAAGCTGGTGCGTAAAGTCTACCAGAACAACGAGCACGTCCATGTGGTCGGGCTACGTGGGTTCGGAACGGAAACGCCAGAGACGCAAGAGCCAGCCTCTTAGCTTATTGAAGCTTGCAGTGATAAACCTTGCTGCTATTTTCTTCTATAATGATAAAGCCGCTTTTTTAAGCGGCTTTATTTTTGCGTAGAGAGAATGCAAGTGGTGAATAGGTTCATCAAACGCGTAAGATAATAACCAGAAGAAGAAGCAAAAATATTTTTCTCTTTATATACTGACGATAAAACAATTGCAGGCCGTAGAGGGATTTGCGGTTGTACATTGTAAAGCGGCGTATCAGTAATATTTTACGCCATATAAAATACGATCCTATTTCATTCTTTATCGTTTTCTACGATGAATGGAAAACGAAAGAATGTGCTTACGCCGGTGTTACCGTATACGAGCGAATTCGGTTTGTTATTTCCATGTTCAACGTGGATTGTCGTGAAGCATAGTGATTAATGAGTACAGGGGATAATGGATGTTGTTGTTACATAAACGAAAAATGGTCAGGCTGCTGTTGCGCGTGGGTTGTATTTGGGTCGGAAGCCTGTCTCCTTCGTTTTCGGTGCTGGCAGCATCTCCGACGGTGATATCCGGCCTATCACAAAGTTCGGGTGTGGTTTCTGTAGAAAATAGCCGTGCAGGGCTTTTGGCAGCGCTGCCGCATGGCATGACGGTACATTATCTCTCTGATTTATCATCGCTTTATGCTCAACACCAGATGCAACCTATGTGGGCAGATAATCGCGCGGTTCAGCAGTTTCAACAGCAACTCGCCGAATTAGCGATCGCGGGTGTACAGCCGCAGTTCACCACGTGGGTGACCTGGCTAACCGATCCTCAGTTGACCGGGTTTGCGCGTGATGTCGTGCTGTCGGACGCGATGCTGGGTTATTTGCAGTTCGTCTCTGGGGTAGAGCGCAGCGGTAATGACTGGCTGTACAGCAACGTGCCTTATCGCCTGCAATCTCCGGCAGCTAATATCGTTGCTCAATGGCAGCAGGCCGTGAAATTAGGTACCAGTGCAGCCTATGTCCTGTCGCTGGCACCACAGCATTCGCAATACGCCAAAATGCATGAAGCATTGAAGACGATGCTGACGGACAATCGTCCGTGGCCGAGCCTGAACTTGACGGAATCTTTGCGCCCCGAACAGCAGAGTCAGGGGCTGACGGTACTGCGTGAAATTCTGCAACGTACTGGCATGCTGTCGTCAACAGAGAGTATCACGCTGTTTAACGAAAATACCGCTGCGACAACCACATCGCTAACTGGGCAAGCGCCTGTCGTCGATGGCACTACCAATGCAGACGATCGCTACACGGGCGAATTGGTTGACGCGGTTAAACGCTTCCAGCATTGGCAAGGGCTAGAGGATGACGGCGTGATTGGTAAACGCACCCGCGACTGGCTCAATGTGTCTCCGCAAATGCGTGCCACGCTGCTGGCATTGAATATCCAGCGTTTGCGCCTGCTACCGGGTAATGTTCACACCGGTATCATGGTAAATATTCCCAATTATTCGCTGATCTATTATCAGGATGGCGCTGAGCGTTTATCGTCACGTGTCATTGTTGGGCAACCTAAGCGTAAGACGCCGTTGATGAGTAGCTCGTTGTATAACGTGGTGGTCAATCCGCCGTGGAATGTCCCGACAACACTGATTCGGCAGGATATAATTCCTAAAGTAGTACGCGATCCTGGCTATCTAGCGCGTCATGGCTATACGGTGTTGTCCGGCTGGAGTCAGGATGCAGAAGTGATTGACCCCTCGATGATCGATTGGCAGGTGGTATCACCAGAGCGTTTCCCGTATCGCTTACGTCAGGCGCCTGGTGCGAACAACTCGCTGGGGCGCTATAAATTCAATATGCCTAACTCAGAAGCGATTTATTTGCACGACACGCCGAATCACAACCTGTTCCAGCGTGATATTCGGGCACTGAGTTCCGGCTGCGTGCGCGTCAATAAGGCATCGGAACTGGCCAGTATGTTATTGCAGGATGCGGGATGGAATAATAATCGTATTTCTTCCACCCTGGATCAGGGAAACACCACCTTTGTTTCAATGAAACATCGGATTCCGGTCAATCTCTATTACCTGACCGCGTGGGTGGCGGAAGACGGCAGGCCGCAGTTCCGAACAGATATTTACAATTATGATGATACCGCCAGAGCTGGGACGAAAGTACTGTCCAGAGCAGGACTGTTACTTCAGTAAGTATTGAAAACACGGACATTAGCGGTATTCGTCTTTTATCGTTTTGCGGGGGATCGATGCGATCTCCCGCAAACCTGTAAGCAAAGCGGGTTGACTCACTTTTATCTGGCAGTTAAGGTTCAAGGCGGTGCGTTTTGTGCCTCCTTTTATACCGTTCTTTTAGCCAGGGTACTTGTTCTATGGATCACATTGACAATCATCGCCGTAAGTGGCTTGCACTGGGTGGTGCCGCGCTTGGTATCGCACTGCTTCCCGGTCAGGCATTTGCAACGTTATCTACCCCCCGACCTCGAATTTTGACGCTAGACAACCTGAATACCGGAGAGCGGCTAAAAACGGAATTCTTTGATGGCAAACGGTATAACAAATCAGAACTTTCCCGCCTGAATCACTTTTTCCGCGATTATCGCGCCAATAAAGTCAAAATGATTGACCCCCAACTTTTTGATCAGCTCTACCGTTTACAGGTCATGCTGGGTACCAACAAACCTGTGCAGCTGATTTCTGGTTATCGCGCGATAGATACCAATAATGAATTACGTGCGCATAGCAGAGGTGTGGCAAAGCAGAGCTACCACACGAAAGGGCAGGCGATGGATTTCCATATTGAAGGTGTCCAACTGGCCAACATTCGCAAAGCTGCCACCAAGATGCGCGCCGGTGGGGTTGGCTACTATCCTCGCAGTGATTTCGTTCACATCGATACCGGCCCGGTCCGCACCTGGTAACCTTCTCCCACAGCGCTACACTTTTTTGATACGGCTCGCTACTACATCGCGAGCCGTTTAGTTTATTCAACATGGAGTGATATGAAATATCAAATTGTTCCGGTGACGGCATTTAGCCAGAACTGCACGTTGTTATGGTGTGAAAAAACCAATGAAGCGGCGATCGTCGATCCTGGTGGCGATGCAGAAAAAATCAAACGCGCCGTTGCGGATGCAGGGATTTCGGTTAAGCAGATTCTGTTAACGCACGGCCATCTGGATCACGTTGGTGCTGCTGCGGAATTGGCCGAGCACTATCAGGTAGCGATTATTGGCCCGCAGATTGAAGACGCATTCTGGCTGGAAGGGTTACCGGCACAGAGCCGGATGTTTGGTCTGGAAGAGTGCGCGCCCCTGACGCCATCACGCTGGTTACAGGAAGGTGATGAGGTTAACGTGGGGGAGACGACACTGGCGGTTTTCCACTGCCCAGGTCATACGCCCGGCCACATTGTCTTCTTTGATGCTGAGTCGCGGCTGGCACAAGTGGGCGATGTTATTTTCAACGGTGGCGTAGGGCGTACCGACTTCCCACAGGGAGATCATCAGGCATTGATTGCGTCCATCAAAAATAAGCTGCTGCCGCTGGGTGACGATGTGACGTTTATTCCGGGGCACGGCCCGATGTCGACCTTAGGACATGAGCGTAAAACCAATCCTTTCCTGCGCGAAGATGTCGCGATTTGGTAGTATTTTATAGCGTTGAAAAGCTGAAATAAAAAAGCCGACACAGAATGTCGGCTTTTTTGATCGCAGAACGATCAGAGTACGGCAACAATCGCTTCGCAGAGTGGTGCCATGTTTTCTGGCGTCATTCCCGCAACATTGACTCGGCCAGAATTCACCGCATAAACGCCGAATTCGTCACGCAGACGCAGAACCTGCTCCTTGGTCAAGCCGCTGAATGAGAACATCCCATTCTGGTTGATGATGAAGGAGAAATCCTGCTGTGCGCCTTTTTCCTGCAAGGTATTCACGAACAGCTGACGCATACGCTGAATACGCTCCCGCATTGCCGTCAATTCCTGCTCCCAAATGGCCTTCAGCGCATCATTGCCCAAGATGGTAGCAACAATGGTCGCGCCGTGTGACGGCGGGTTAGAGTAGTTTGCGCGAATGGCGGCTTTCACCTGACTGAATGCCTTGTCTGCTGTTGCGGCATCAGCAGCAACCAGCGTACAGGCACCGACACGTTCATTGTACAGACCGAAATTTTTAGAGTACGAGCTGCATACGATCAGTTCAGCGTGCTTCGCAGCGAAGAGTCGCAGGCCTTCCGCATCTTCTTCGATACCACGGGCAAAGCCCTGATAGGCGAAGTCAAACAGCGGCAGCCAGCCTTTTGCTACCGACAGCTCGGCCAGCGTAGCCCACTGCTCAGCGGTAGGATCGATACCGGTTGGGTTATGACAACAGCCGTGAAACAGCACCACGTCACCCGCTTCTACGGCGTTCAGGCTATTCAGCAAACCATCAAAATCCAGTGCGTGGTTAGCAGCATCGTAATAGTCATACTGGCAAACTTCCAAACCGGCAGCAGAGAACACGTTATTGTGATTTGGCCAGGTTGGGTTACTGATCCAGATGCGTTTTGCTGACGTCTGATTTGCAATGAAATCAGCGGCTACGCGCAACGCACCGGTTCCGCCTGGGGTTTGTGCCGTACGAGCACGTTTGTCGGCAATGATGGCATTCTGCTTGCCAAACAGCAGTTCCTGCGTGCACTGACCGAATGCTGGCAGACCGTCAATGCCCAGATAGTTTTTGGTGGTTTCATTTTCCAGCAGATAGTGTTCTGCTTTTTTTACGCTGGTCAGAACCGGAGTTTTGCCGGTTTCATCTTTATAGACACCAATACCCAGATTGATTTTATCCGCGCGGTCATCGGCGCGGAAAAGATCGGTCAGCCCGAGAATAGGATCGGCCGGTGCAGCAGAGATATTTTCAAACATTGCCAGAATGTTCCATAACTGAGATGAAATAAGAATTCTCAGAGTACCGTCAGTAAAAGGCTTTGCCAACCGTTGATGTCAAAAAGAAAGGGAAATAACAGGGAGAAGGAGAGAGACGAAATAAAAGACTAGTTAGGCGAGAATAATTGGCGCAGCGTGGCGTAAAGCTGAAACAAAAAACGCGGTGAGAATTTTTCAAGTCGTTGGCAACGGCCTGTAAGGGTAGTGTGCTACCAACATAACAGGCAATAAAAAAGACAGAGCCGAGGCTCTGTCTTTTCCTGCAATACGAACGATTAACTCGTTACGTTATGCGGCGACAACTTAGAACTGGTAAGTCAGGCCAACAGCAACTTTATCGTCGTCGCTGATGCCGTAGGCATTGTCAGACTTAAGCAGATTGATGTCATATTCGGTGTAAACAGACATGTTTTTGTTGAATGCATAGGTTGCGCCCAAGCTAACATATTTGGTGATGTAATCATTTTTGTTGTTTGCATCATCTTTAGCTTTGCCAGAAACATACGCCAGAGATGGAGTCAAACCGAAATCGAAGTTGTATTGTGCAACAGCTTCAAAGATTTTGGTTTTGTCTGCGAAGCCATCAGTCAAAGCAACGCCCGCTGGGCCTGCAGTTTGACCAATATAGGATACGTTACGGTATTCACCATAGGTAGCAGCTAAATAAACAGAATTAGCTTCATATTTCAGGCCAGTGCCCCAAGCTTCAGCTTTTTTACCACGACCAGTCGTCGCATTGTTATTTTGATTATCAGTGCGGTTAACTGCAGCATAAGAACCTACGATGCCCAGACCGATATCTGATTCGTAGGAGGAAGATACGCCCCAGCCATCGCCGTTCTGTTCGTCAATATTGTTACGGCGATTTGTGCTGTCGCTGTTGTTTTTACCTTGGTATTGAACTGCGAAGTTCCAGCCATCAACTAAACCGAAAAAATCTTTGTTACGGTAGGTGGCAACACCTGTAGAACGACCAGTCAGGAAGTTATCAGAATTTGATTGATCTCCGCCCCACTCAGGCAGCACATCCGTCCAAGCCAGACTGTCGTATGCAATACCCAAGTTACGGCCGTAGTCGAAAGAACCGAAATCGGCAAATTTCAAACCAGCAAAGGCATAACGAGTTTTATCTGCGTTGGAGGAATTAGAGCTTTCTGCTCTGTTACCTTGAAATTGGTACTCGAAACGACCATAACCAGTTAATTCACTAGAAATCTGAGTCTCGCCTTTGAAGCCCAGACGTGCATAGGTTTTATCGCCATCGTTGCTATTGTCATCAGAGAAATAGTGCAGGGCGGTGATTCTACCAGTCAGATCCAGCTTGTTGCCGTCTTTGTTATAAACTTCGGCTGCGTTTGCTGCGCCTGCGATTAACAGAGCTGGGATTACTACTGCAAGAATGTTGCGTTTCATCATTATTACCCTCATTGGTGTTATTTAGACACCTGCCACTGCCATAAATAATTCTTTAGGGAACTATTCCTGAAAGTTTGGTGTCTTCCTGTGTCTGAACGCAGTTTTCCATTCACTCGCTAGTTAATCCACCCTAAAGATGCTACAAAGTTCGCAATCGAGTAACAAATGGAAATAATGTGTTTCTAAATGTAAAAATAAGGGAACTTTGTGAGACATAACAAAAATTAAAAAAAAAGAGCCGGAAAATCCGACTCTTCTTTTCTACATATTTGTTTTACTTATATTAAATTTTTATTTAGAAACTGGCATTCCGTGGAGTACGCGGGAAAGGGATCACGTCGCGCACATTTTGTACACCGGTAACATAGGCAATTAATCGTTCAAAACCTAAACCAAAACCGGAATGTGGAATGGTGCCGTAACGACGTAAATCACGATACCACCAGTAGTCTTCTTTATTCAGTCCCATCTCTTCCAGACGGCTATCCAGCGCTGCCAGACGTTCTTCACGCTGAGAGCCCCCGATGATTTCACCGATTCCTGGAGCCAGAACATCCATAGCGGCAACAGTTTTACCATCGTCGTTCATGCGCATATAGAAAGCTTTGATATCTTTCGGATAGTTTTTAACGACAACCGGTGCTTTGAAGTGTTGCTCCGCAAGATAACGCTCATGTTCGGAGGAGAGGTCAACGCCCCAGTAAACCGGATTTTCAAACTGCTGGCCGCAGTTCAGCAAAATCTCGACGGCATCGGTGTAATCTACCTGTGCAAAATCGGAGCTGACGAATTTTTCCAGTCGAGTCACCGCTTCTTTATCGACGCGCTCGGCAAAGAACGCCATATCATCGGCACGCTCGTTCAGTACGGCTTGGAAAACATATTTCAGTAGATTTTCTGCCAGAGCAGCGACGTCATCCAGAGAAGCAAAAGCCACTTCTGGTTCGATCATCCAAAACTCAGCCAGATGGCGGGCGGTGTTGGAGTTTTCTGCGCGGAAAGTCGGACCAAAGGTATACACGTTGGACAGCGCACAAGCGTAGGTTTCGCCATTCAACTGACCGGATACGGTCAGGAACGCTTCTTTACCGAAGAAATCTTTGCTGAAATCTACTTTGCCTTGTTCGGTACGCGGCAGGTTTTCCATATCGAGCGTGGAAACACGGAACATTTCACCTGCACCTTCGGTATCAGATGCAGTAATCAGCGGGGTAGACACCCAGAAATAACCGTTCTCGTGGAAGAAGCGATGAATCGCCTGCGCCAGCGTATGACGAACGCGCGCAACGGCACCGATCAGATTGGTTCGTGGACGCAAGTGCGCGACTTCGCGCAGGTATTCGATACTGTGACGCTTTGCTGCCATCGGGTAGGTATCGGGATCGTCAACCCAGCCGACGACGTTGACGTTGGTCGCTTGCAGCTCGAAGCTTTGGCCTTCACCTGGAGAGGCGACGACGTTACCGGTGATTTCAACGGAGCAACCGGTAGTCAGACGCAGTACGTCATCCTGGTAATTCGAGAGATTATTATTAACGACAGCCTGTAATGGATTAAAGCAGGAGCCGTCATAAACGGCGATAAAGGAGATACCGGCTTTAGAATCTCTCCGGGTACGTACCCAGCCGCGCACGGTGACTTCGCTGTCAACGGCAACACGGCCTTGCAGTACATCGACTACAGGCACTACGCTCATAAAATTCTCTCTTTAATTAATCGTGTGTAAGAAATATATCGTGTTTAAACGATGAGTGGCCCAATCCAAGCCATTTGCTATGTTACTTGCGATGCAACAGGACACAAGCAGAAATCACCAGAATGGCGCGAAGTTTTCGCTCATGCTGGTGAGTCTGCTGCAAAGTTGGTCAACCTCATGGGGGAAAGCCTTAACTGGCCTTTTTCACGCGGGGTAAGTCAAACGCTTTGCGTAACTCGCACACGAAGTTCTGATCCTGACAGATGGTTTTACCCGGGCTATCGGAGAGTTTCGCTACCGGTTTGCCGTTACATTCTACCAGCTTGATCACGATATTCAGCGGTTTCACGCCGGGAATGTCACACGTCAGGCGTGTACCCATGCCAAATACCAAATTCACGCGCTGGCAGAAGTGACGATAAAGCACCAGCGCTTTATCCAGATTCAGATTGTCGGAGAAGACCAGTGTTTTGCTCATCGGATCGATGTTCAAGCGTTGATAATGAGCAATGGCTTTCTCTCCCCAGTCAACAGGATCGCCAGAATCGTGGCGTAGCCCCTGATAGGCCTCGGCGAACGGTAAATCGAAATCACGCAGGAAGGCATCCATGGTGATGCAATCGGTCAACGCGATGCCCAAATGCGTGGGATATTCACGTAACCACATTTGTAGTGCGGCACGCTGGCTGTTTGCCAGCGTCGGACTAATCTGCTGATGCGCCTGAAACCACTCGTGCGCCTGCGTGCCGACAGGTGTGATGCCCAAACGGCGCGCCAGATCGTAATTGCTGGTGCCGATGAGATAAGGAAAATCGGCTTGCAGTGCCGTCACGATGGTTTGCTGGATATCACCTGAGAAGCGGCGACGCGTGCCGAAATCCATCAGTTTGAACTGACTGAGATCAACATTCATGCTGTTCTGGCGGAAACTTTCTAACGAGGTAGAAAGCTGAGCGACGGCCTGCTCTGTCGTGACGTTGGGCGAACGATGCCGATGCACGACTTCGCTGATCACCGCAAGCAGAGGAACTTCCCACAAGATCACTTCACGCCACGGCCCGGTGATGCGGATATCCAGCTTGCCAGCATTATTCTTAATCGAAACCTGCTGTGGATTAAAACGGAAGTTCCGCAGCCAGTTGAGATAATCCTGCTGAAAGAACGGCAGAGAAGAAAGATAGGTGAATTCATCGTCACTCAATGACAGGAAACGCATCAGATCAACCTGATGGGCTATCTCGTCGGCGTAAACGCCTAATAACTCATCACCGCGACAGCGAAACTCAGCCGCAACGTCGACATCATAGTAGTGATGATACACTGCCTGTTGCATGTGCAGCTTGTAGGCATCGGTATCCAGCAATGAGTGTAGAATCGGGGAAGTGTGCAAAGTCATAATGCGTTACAGCATCCTTGTAAGATGCCTATCCACCATCGGGACAATCAACAATGTTCGGTCAGTATACCTTGATTATCCGTTTATTACATTACGACAACATAGCGAGACGTGCGGGAGTGAACCACGGTACGATGATTATCCTCATTATTTTGTCGTGGTAACATTAAGATAACAGGCTTAGACTTGATCCTTGATGCTTATGACGAGGTGGAAACATTATATGAATCAACAGCCGCAAATAAAATATCGCCATGACTACCGTGCGCCGGATTACACCATTACCGACATTGCACTGGATTTCGATCTCCATGCCGAGAAAACTCGCGTAAAAGCCGTTAGTCAGGTGGTGTTGCAGGGGGAAGCAGGCGCGCCGTTGAAGCTGGATGGTGAAGGGCTGACGCTGATTAGCCTGAGCGTCAATGGGCAGCCGTGGACACATTACCAACAACAGGACGATGGCCTGATTGTGACGCAATTGCCCGCGCGTTTTACGCTCAGCATCGAAACAGACATCAATCCCACCGCCAATAGCGCGCTGGAAGGGCTATACCTCTCTGGCGAAGCGCTTTGTACGCAGTGTGAAGCCGAAGGTTTCCGCCACATTACCTATTATCTCGACCGACCGGATGTGTTGGCGAAATTCACGACACGCATCACAGCAGATAAAGCTCGCTATCCTTATTTACTCTCTAATGGCAATCGTATTGCACAAGGAGAGCTGGAAGGTGGACGCCACTGGATTGAATGGCAGGATCCGTTCCCGAAACCCGCTTATCTGTTCGCGTTGGTTGCCGGTGATTTTGATGTCCTACAGGATCGCTTCACGACACGTTCTGGCCGCGATGTTGCACTAGAGCTGTTTGTTGACCGCGGTAACCTCGATCGCACCGGTTGGGCGATGACTTCGCTGAAGAATTCGATGAAGTGGGACGAAGAGCGTTTCGGCCTGGAATACGATCTCGACATCTATATGATCGTCGCCGTTGATTTTTTCAACATGGGGGCGATGGAAAACAAAGGGCTGAACGTATTTAACTCCAAATACGTATTGGCGAAGGCAGAAACCGCGACGGATAAAGATTATCTCAACATTGAAGCGGTGATCGGCCATGAATATTTCCACAACTGGACGGGCAACCGCGTCACCTGCCGCGACTGGTTCCAGCTTAGCCTGAAAGAAGGGTTGACGGTGTTCCGCGATCAGGAGTTCAGCTCCGATCTGGGTTCGCGTCCAGTGAATCGTATTGATAACGTGCGCGTGATGCGCGGTGCGCAGTTTGCTGAAGATGCCAGCCCGATGTCGCATCCGATTCGTCCCGATCAGGTGATCGAGATGAATAACTTCTACACGCTGACGGTCTATGAAAAAGGATCGGAAGTGATCCGCATGATGCACACCTTATTAGGTGAAGAAGGCTTCCAGGCTGGCATTCGTCTGTATTTTGAGCGTCACGACGGCAGCGCGGCGACCTGTGATGACTTTGTATTGGCGATGGAAGAGGCCTCCGGTGTCGATCTCACGCAGTTCCGCCGTTGGTATAGTCAGTCAGGTACGCCGGTGTTGACCGTGCGTGATGACTACGATCCACAGACGCAACAATATCTGCTGAGCGTGAGCCAGATGACGCCAGTCGGTGCCGACAAACAGCAGAAGCTGCCGCTGCATATTCCGTTGGATATTGAGCTGTACGATCTGCAAGGGCAGGTGATCCCGCTACAGAAAGACGGTCAACTGTTGTCGTCTGTGCTCAATGTGACCGAATCCGAACAAACCTTTATTTTCGATCAGGTGCCTTGCCGTCCGATTCCTTCTTTATTACGTGAGTTTTCTGCGCCGGTAAAACTGAACTATGCCTGGAGCGATGAACAACTGACGTTCCTGATGCGTCACGCAAGCAATGCATTCTCACGTTGGGATGCGGCGCAGAGCTTACTGGCTAACTATATCCGTCTGAATGTTTCCCGCTATCAACAGAAGCAGCCGCTTTCCGTGCCGATGCATGTTGTCGATGCCTTCCGTGGCGTGTTACTGGATGAAAAGCTGGATCCGATGCTGGCTTCTCAGATTCTGACATTGCCGAGCGAAAACGAAATTGCTGAGCTGTTTGACATCATCGATCCTACTGCAATCGCTGCCGTGCGTGACAGTATGACGCGTACGATGGCGAAAGAGATGGCAGATGAGTTTCTGGCGGTATACCACGCGAATCACGCGCCGCAGTATCGCATTGAGCACGCGGATATAGGCAAACGCGCGCTGCGCAATGTCTGCCTGCATTATCTGGCGTTCAGCGATGCGGATCAGGCGGATAAATTGGTACAGGCGCAGTTCCGTCAGGCGGATAACATGACGGATTCGCTGGCAGCGCTGTCTGCGGCGGTAGAGGCTCAACTGCCGGTGCGTGATGAACTGCTGACGCAGTTTGATAACCGCTGGCATCAGGATGGCTTGGTCATGGATAAATGGTTTGTGCTGCAAGCCACCAGTCCGGCAGATAATGTACTGACCCGCGTGCGTGAATTGCTGCAACACCGTTCATTTAGCCTGAACAACCCTAACCGCCTGCGTTCGCTAGTGGGGGCGTTTGCGGCGTCGAACCCGTCGGCTTTCCATGCCGAAGACGGCAGCGGTTATCGTTTCCTGACGGAGATTCTTACCGATCTGAACACTCGCAATCCGCAGGTCGCAGCAAGGATGATCGAACCGTTGATCCGTCTGAAGCGCTATGATGCTAAACGTCAGGCGCAAATGCGTCAGGCGCTGGAGCAGTTGAAGACGTTGGAAAATCTGTCTGGCGATCTGTTCGAGAAGATCAGCAAGGCACTGCAAGACTAATCCCGCCACGCTAATCCTTCTGTCACACGCGGTAGCCTGCCGCGTGTGACATTTTCCCTTACGCTAATTTCTTACTTCCGCAAACGTTTTACTTTCCGCAGAGATGGCACTACCATCACCGACCGTGAGTTAAACCGTAATCCACTATTGCTGACTTCCAGCGTAGGCAAGATACCTTTACGATAGGGATCTCAGGAGACAATATGTTCTATCCCGTTATCAAAAAAGCCCTGTTTCAGCTCGATCCAGAGCGTGCACATGAGCTGACCTTCCAACAATTACGCCGTATTACCAACACGCCTTTTGAATTTCTCGTCCGTCAATCCGTTCCTACTAAACCAGTTACCTGCATGGGGTTATCTTTTAAAAACCCGCTGGGTCTGGCTGCGGGATTAGATAAAGACGGCGAATGTATCGATGCATTAGGCGCAATGGGATTTGGTTTTATTGAAGTGGGAACGGTAACGCCGCGTCCACAATCCGGTAATGACAAACCGAGACTATTCCGCGTAGTGGAAGCGGAAGGGCTGATCAACCGGATGGGCTTCAATAATAAAGGCGTGGACTATCTCGTCGAAAATGTAAAGAAAACGCGTTTTGGCGGTGTATTAGGCATCAACATTGGCAAGAATAAAGATACGCCAGTTGAGCAAGGTAAAGACGATTATTTGATCTGTATGGATAAGGTTTATCCTCACGCGGGTTATATAGCTATCAACATTTCGTCACCCAATACGCCGGGATTACGCAGCCTGCAATATGGTGAAGCATTAGACGATCTTTTACTGGCGATAAAGAATAAGCAGACAGAATTAAAAGAGAAGCATCAGAAATACGTCCCTGTGGCGGTAAAGATCGCGCCGGATCTTTCCGAGGAAGAATTGATCCAAATTGCCGATAGTCTGGTTCGTTATAACATTGATGGTGTGATTGCCACGAACACGACACTCGATAGAAAACTGATTCAGGGATTAAATCACTGTGGGCAAACGGGTGGATTAAGTGGACGCCCGTTACAAACAAGCAGCACGGAAATTATCCGCCGTTTGTCACAGGAATTAGCAGGACGTTTACCTATTATTGGCGTTGGCGGAATTGATTCTTTGGTCGCCGCGCGTGAAAAAATGGATGCTGGTGCGTCACTGGTACAGATATATTCAGGCTTTATTTTCCACGGTCCTCGTCTGATTAAAGATATCGTTACACATATTTAATCCGAAATGCCTTTCATTTCTAACTGGGGGTTTATTTATCCCCCCAGCTAGTCTATATTTTATCCGTTTGCGTAAATAAACTATCAACTGATGTCTGATCTTCTTACCACGATGTTTATGACGATGAAAGATTATTGCGATGTAAGAAAATACAATCAGCCATTTCTGATATTTCTACTGTGAAGGCGAAGGGTAAATAATATGAAGTTAAAACCTGACGATAACTGGCGCTGGTATTTTGATACTGAACACGATCGCCTGATGTTGGATCTGGCTAACGGCATGTTATTCCGTTCTCGTTTTCCGTCTAAAATGCTAACGCCGGATGCATTTAATGAATGTGCATTTTGCGTTGACGATGCCGCGTTATTTTTTACCTATAACGATAAATGTCAGAAAGCGGCACTGCATCGCGACCTTCAGGGCGAATTAGTCTTGAACGCGCTGGTGGCAACCCGATTCCTGAAACCGTTAATGCCGAAAAGCTGGCATTTCATCCAGCAGCCGGATGCCATGACGTATTCACCGCAGGCGGGTGACGTTGTACAAGTGCAGCTCACCGAAACACATGAAACAGCGTGCTTTTTGGTGGCGGAAGCGGGAGATAAAGCCTGTCTCTGTCTGCTGGCGCAAGAACAGCTGTCATTAAGTGGGAAAACCATGCTGCTGGGCGATGCCATAAAAATCATGCACGATAGATTAATTCTGGCCGTTGTTCAGAATAGGTCTGAGTGGGAAACCACACTGGGTGAAGGCACGTCGGCATTTGAGTATGCCAAAGTCGTCTAATCCCCCCTGGTATCGATTCCTCATACTTCAAGCTGCATGCATGTGTGTTGTTGCACTTCATCGAATTATTGCAGATGAATGTCGCTCTGCGGAATACAGCTACAGGTAAGAATCTCGCCGTTTGCTCTGATAGCGCTTTGCTTCAGTGCAGAAACCTCTCCGCTGACTAACGTCAATTTACAGCAACCGCACAGTCCTGCTCGACAAGAGTAGGGGACTCGAATGCCCTGTTGCTCCAACTGCTCCAGTAAAATCTGCTGATTGTTCCCTTGCAGTGATTTTCCCTGATAGTGAATGGTGACGGCTTGTTCGCTTTTTTCAGGCACGACAAGGCTTTCGACGACTTGACCGGAACCATAAGGACGCGGCGGTTTGGTCGCTAAGACTTCCAGCGTGTCGCCCACTCGAATGATGCCCGTATTTCTGGCTACCAGGTTTTGCCCAAAATCAACGTCGCCATTTTCGGCAGTGCGGAAAGATTGCAGCGTTGCCAGCGGCTCTGCTGACGGGTGTTTACGGCCACGTTCGGTGCTGACGGTGGTCAAAATGCAGCGACTACAGGGTTTGACGACGTCAAAAATAACCTCGCCAATACGAATGGTTTTCCAGCTATCTTCGGCAAAGGCTTCCGCGCCAGTTACTACCAGATTAGGACGGAATTGCTCAATTTTGATTCCGGCAGAGCAGCGCTGGCGTAGCGCCTGAAATGATGCATCATTGATTAACAGAAACGGATAACCGTCGGCGAACGCCAATGGAACTTCCGGATAATGCTTAACCCGCCGAGATGGTTCACTGCCCACCCAGCGAAGCTGCACGGAACGCTGGAAATAATGACTTAACCAACGATTGATAGCGTCGGGTGCGACGAGCGCGGTGAAGTGCGTTCCCCAGACTTCTGTCGGCTGTGGGGTTTCAATGAAGTCGGCAAAACGAATGGTGGCAGTTTGGCCATCCGGAGCGGCAATAAACAGCCCATCCGGTAGCAACGCGGGAGTAAATAACACCATTTGTGGATACTGGCGGGCAGTAATAAAGGTGCCATCAGATTCAGTAATCATGAAGGCACGATCGTTCGCCAAACCGCTGACGGACGCCATCGCGTGGGACAGTTGTAGCCCTCGCATCGATTTGACTGGATGTATATAAAGCCGCGTTACGCCGATCACTGACCTATTCCTTGCCGAAGTAAAGCGGCAACTTTATGACAAGCGTCTCGGATTAGCTATAATGCGCCTCAATTTCTTTCTTTAATGTATTTCTTTTTGGTGATAGTGACGACATGAATGCTTTGTTTGCCAGCACGGCGCGGGGACTGGAAGAGTTATTAAAAAGTGAACTCGAATCATTGGGTGCGCAGTCCTGTGCGGTTGTGCAGGGCGGTGTCCATTTTGAGGGTGACAACCGCCTACTGTATCAGAGCCTGCTGTGGAGCCGTCTGGCGTCGCGCATTCTGCTGCCGCTGAATGAATTCAAGGTACACAGCGATCTGGATTTGTATTTGGGCGTACAGGCGATCGATTGGTCAACGATTTTCAGCATCGATAAAACCTTTGCTGTGCATTTCACCGGCACTAATGAAGATATCCGCAACAGTCAGTACGGCGCGTTAAAAGTAAAAGACGCGATTGTGGATAGTTTTACGCGCAAAACTGGGCAGCGACCGGATGTGGCGAAACAGCAGCCAGATATTCGTGTTAACGTCTTTTTGCAGCGCGATACGGCTAGCGTCGCGCTGGATTTAAGCGGCGAAGGCTTACATCAGCGTGGTTACCGTGACTTGGCCGGGCTGGCACCGCTCAAAGAGAATCTGGCGGCGGCGATTGTTTCACGCTCTGGCTGGCAAAACGGCACGCCGATGGTCGATCCGATGTGTGGTTCTGGTACGTTGCTGATCGAAGCGGCAATGATTGCGTCCGACCGTGCACCCGGTTTGCATCGTACACACTGGGGGTTTAACGCCTGGTTAAAACACGATGCTGAACTGTGGCATGAACTGACCAGTGAAGCACAGCAGCGTGCTAGTCAAGGGTTGCAGGCGACAACGTCGCGCTTCTTCGGATCGGATAATGACCGTCGAGTGATTGAGATCGCGAAAGCCAATGCGCGTCGCGCAGGCGTTGCCGAGCTGATTTCTTTCGGCGTGAAGGATGCAGCACAGCTACAGAACCCGTTGCCGGAAGGGCCTAAAGGCACGGTTATCAGTAACCCGCCTTACGGTGAGCGTCTGGAAAGTGAACCCGCGCTGATCGCCTTGCATAATATGCTGGGCCGTAAAATGAAAAGCGATTTTGGCGGCTGGCAGCTATCGCTGTTCAGCGCATCGCCGGAGCTACTGAGCTGCCTGCAACTGCGTGCTGAACGTCAATTCAAGGCAAAAAATGGCCCGCTAGACTGCGTGCAGAAGAATTACCAACTGGCGGACACACAGGGTGAATCTGCGGGGCAAATCGCGGAAGACTTTGCCAACCGCCTGCGTAAGAACCTGCGCAAGTTGGAAAAATGGGCCAAACAGCAAGGGATTGAATGCTACCGAATCTATGATGCCGATCTGCCTGAATATAATGTAGCCGTTGATCGCTACGGCAGTTGGGTCGTCGTACAAGAATATGCTCCACCGAAAACCATCGATGCTCAAAAAGCCCGTCAAAGGCTGTTTGATGTCATTAACGCCACGCTGATTGTGCTGGAATTACCGTCGAACCGTCTGGTGCTGAAAACGCGTGAACGTCAGAAAGGCAAAAACCAGTATGAGAAGCTGGCGCAGAAAGGCGATTTCCTCCTGATGGAAGAATTTGGTGCCAAGCTGTGGGTCAATCTGACCGACTACCTCGATACTGGTTTGTTCCTTGACCACCGCATCGCCCGCAAAATGTTGGGTGAGATGAGCCGTGGCAAAGATTTTCTCAACCTGTTTGCCTATACCGGCACCGCGAGTGTTCACGCCGGATTGGGCGGCGCACGTTCGACGACCACCGTCGACATGTCGCGCACCTATTTGGAATGGGCAGAGAAAAATCTGCGGGTGAATGGCCTGACCGGGCGTCAGCATCGTCTAATACAGGCGGACTGCCTGTCATGGTTACATAATGGCCATGAACAATTTGATGTGATCTTCATCGACCCGCCGACCTTTTCTAACTCAAAACGTATGGAAGAGTCGTTTGATGTCCAGCGTGATCATCTGGCGCTGATGAAAGATCTCAAACGGCTGTTGCGCCGTGGTGGCACCATCATGTTCTCGAATAATAAACGTGGCTTCCAGATGGATATTGCTGGCCTGACGGCGCTGGGGCTGAATGCCAAAGAAATTACCGCGCAGACCCAATCTCAGGATTTTGCCCGTAATCGTCAAATTCATAACTGCTGGCTGCTAACGCATGCCGGTGAGGAAAAGTAACCGATGTCTTTAATTAGTGTTTCAGGTGCATGGCTGTCCTTTAGCGATGCACCGCTGTTGGATAATACCGAACTCCATATCGAAGAGAATGAACGTGTTTGTCTGGTTGGACGCAATGGCGCAGGTAAATCGACGCTGCTGAAAATTCTGGCCAAAGAAACTCCGCTGGATGATGGCCGCATCATCTATGAACAGGATCTGATTGTTGCACGTCTGCAACAGGATCCACCGCGTGATGTGGCTGGTAGCGTGTTTGATTTTGTTGCTGAAGGGGTTGCCGAGCAGGCGGGCCACCTGAAAAACTATCACTCCATGCTGCGTCTGGTAGAAAACGATCCAAGCGAAAAGAATCTGAACCAGTTAGCTAAGTTGCAGGACGTTCTGGAGCATCAGGGGCTGTGGCAACTGGAGAGCCGCATTCACGAAGTGCTGGAACAGCTTGGCCTGTCCGCTGATGCGCCGCTGGCGTCGCTATCCGGCGGCTGGTTGCGTAAAGCTGCACTCGGCAGAGCGTTAGTGAGTTCACCACGCGTGCTGTTGCTGGATGAACCGACCAACCATCTGGATATTGAGACGATTGACTGGCTGGAAACCTTCTTGAAAACGTTCCAGGGCTGCATCGTCTTTATCTCCCATGACCGTTCCTTTATTCGCAATATGGCGACCCGTATTGTCGACCTCGATCGCGGTAAACTGGTTTCCTGGCCGGGTAACTACGAAAAATATCTGGATGGGAAAGAAGAAGCGCTGCGGGTTGAAGATCTGCAGAATGCAGAGTTCGATCGCAAACTGGCGCAGGAAGAAGTGTGGATCCGTCAGGGTATCAAAGCTCGTCGTACCCGTAATGAAGGGCGCGTGCGGGCATTGAAGGAAATGCGTCAGGATCGTGCGCAGCGTCGTGAGGTGATGGGCTCGGCGAAAATGCAGGTTGAAGAAGCTGCTCGCTCCGGCAAGATTGTGTTTGAGCTGGAAGATGTTAGCTACCAGATTGACAATAAGGTGCTAACGCGCAATTTCTCTGCTCAGGTACAGCGCGGTGACAAGATTGCGCTGGTGGGGCCGAATGGCTGCGGTAAAACCACGCTGCTAAAATTGATGTTGGGTGGGCTGGAACCTATCAGCGGACGTGTGCATTGCGGCACGAAGCTCGAAGTTGCCTATTTCGATCAGCACCGCGCTGAACTTGATCCAGAACGCACAGTGATGGACAACCTAGCGGAAGGCAAGCAGGAAGTGATGGTCAACGGTCGCTCACGTCATGTGTTGGGCTACTTACAGGACTTCCTGTTCCATCCGAAACGTGCGATGACACCGGTAAAAGCGCTGTCGGGTGGGGAGCGTAACCGCCTACTGCTGGCGCGCTTGTTCCTCAAACCTAGTAACCTGTTGATTCTTGATGAACCGACCAACGATCTGGATGTGGAAACGCTGGAACTGCTGGAAGAATTAATCGAAAGTTATCAGGGAACCGTTCTGCTGGTCAGCCATGACCGTCAGTTCGTCGATAATTCGGTGACCGAATGCTGGATCTTCGAAGGCGATGGTAAAATTTCCCGCTTCGTCGGTGGATATTTCGATGCGCAGCAGCAGCGTGCAACGAGAACACCACTGCGAACAACGGCTGCTCCAGAGGTAACGGCGTCAGTGGCGACGGCGAACACCGCACCGTCCGCTAAACGAAATGTCGTGAAATTAAGTTATAACCAGCAGCGTGAGTTAGATCAGTTACCGCCGCGTATTGAGCAACTGGAGCAGGAGATTGAGTCGCTGCAAGCGCAGATGAACGACGCCAATTTCTTCAGCCGTCCACATGACGAAACACAGTCGGTGCTGACTGCACTGGCGGAAGCGGAAGGCGCGCTGGAAATCTGTTTTGCCCGTTGGGAAGAGCTGGAAGCACAGAGAAACGGCTAATCTGCGTTGTTTGTGTTATGTCATCAATACGGGAGGTTAACTCCCGTATTGATAGACGATGTTTTCGGTCAGAAGCTGACGAGTTTGAAGGAGAGGGCGCGTGTGTTCCCATCACGATCGGCATGACGGTAATCTTCAGCGTAAGCATGGCCTTCACGATGAACATGGCCTTGAACACGAACATCATCACCATGATGACTATATGCTTTGCCCGCAGTGTGACCTGCTGGTGGAGTTACCCATACTGTCACACGGACAGAAGGCAACCTGTCCACGTTGTAAAACCGTGCTAACTAGCCGCCAGACCGAACCGCGTAAACGGCCGGTTGGCTACGCGATAAGCGCATTGTTCATGCTATTACTGGCAAATCTATTCCCCTTTGTTTCCATGCGCGTTGCGGGAATCACCAGCGAAATTACCCTGATACAGATTCCTAAAGTGATGGTGGCGGAAAACTACGCCAGCGTCGCGACGCTATTTATGCTTTTTGTTCAACTGGTCCCGGCTTTCAGTATGGCGACCCTTATTTTGCTTTGTTTGCATGCTCAGCTGCCGTTGGCACTGAAAAAAGGCATGGGCAAGATGCTGTTTCATCTTAAAAGTTGGGGAATGGCAGAAATTTTTCTGGCTGGCGTGTTGGTCAGCTTTGTCAAACTCATGGCCTATGGTGACATTGGCATTGGCACCAGTTTTATGCCTTTCGTCCTGTTCTGTCTGCTACAGCTGCTGGCCTTCCAAAGTCTCGATCGCCGCTGGCTGTGGAATGATATTGTGTCGCCACCCGCATTACCGGCAGCACCGGTTTTGGGGAAAAGTGGGCTATCGCAAGGGCTGCGATCGTGTTCGTGCTGCACCGCTATTTTGCCAGCCAACCAGTTAATATGCCCACGCTGCCACTCACGCGGACACGCCCGTAAGAAACACAGCTTGCAATGGACGCTGGCGCTGCTGATCACCTCTGTGATGCTATATATCCCCTCGAATCTCATGCCGATCATGGTGACTGAAGCCTTCGGCGATCGTATGGGATCGACGATTATGTCAGGCGTCATCCTGCTGTGGGGAATGGGATCTTACCCTGTCGCTATGGTGATTTTTATCGCCAGCGTGATGGTGCCGACGCTAAAAATGCTGGCGTTAGGCTGGCTGTGTTGGCAGGCCAATAGCAAAACCAAAAAAACGGAAGACAGCGAGCGGATGCATGTCATCTATGAGATGGTTGAGTTTGTTGGGCGCTGGTCAATGATTGATGTATTCGTTATTGCCGTGCTGTCTGCGATGGTGCGCATTGGTCGTCTGATGAGTATTTATCCCGCCATTGGGGCGGTACTGTTCGCGGGCGTGGTGATTCTCACCATGTTTTCCGCGATGATGTTTGATCCCCGTTTGTTATGGGATCGTCGAGATGATGTTCTTCATAAGGAGTCCTCCGTTGGCGAAAGATAATCATGCCGTTGCGGATGTAGAAACGATTAAACGCTGGTCGCCGGTCTGGATTGTGCCGATTGTCACGGTGCTGATCGGTGCCTGGATACTGTTTTACCATTTTAGTCATCAAGGGCCACAAATTACGCTGATTACCAGCAACGCCGAAGGCATTGAAGCAGGAAAAACCGCAATCAAAAGCCGTAGCGTTGATGTTGGGGTGGTAGAAAGCGTGGTGCTGAGTGATGACCTCCATCGCGTGGAAATCAAAGCGCGCCTGCATGACGGTATGGATAAACTGCTAAAGCAGGATTCCGCTTTCTGGGTGGTGAAGCCGCAGATTGGACGAGAAGGCGTTTCCGGTCTAGGTACGCTGTTATCCGGTGCCTATATCGAACTGCAACCCGGCGCGAATAAGGACGATAAGCGCGAGTTTACGCTGCTGGACGCGCCGCCGCTGGCCTCACCGGATGCGAAAGGCATCAGGGTGATACTCGACAGCGATCAATCCGGGCAGTTGAATGCCGGTGACCCCGTCCTGTTCCGCGGTTATCGGGTGGGGTCGGTGGAAACCAGTGAGTTCGATCCGAAAGCGCGCAAGATGCGCTATCAGCTGTTTATCTCGGCGCCGTATGACGGGTTGGTTACCAGCAACGTCCGTTTCTGGAAAGACAGCGGCGTCGCATTCGATATGTCGGCACAAGGCATGCGTGTCGAAATGGGCTCGCTGACTACGCTGTTCAGCGGTGGCGTAAGCTTTGATATCCCGGCTGGATGGGAACTGGGCGATGCAGCCAAGGCAATGGCACAGTATCGGCTCTTTGATAGCCAGCGCAGTATTCAGGACTCGCTGTACACCGAATATAAAGAGTATTTGCTGTTCTTTAGCGAATCGATCCGTGGTTTACAGGCTGGGGCACCGGTTGAATTCCGCGGTATTCGATTGGGCACGGTTGCCGAAGCGCCATTTTTCCCGAAAAATATGAAGCAGGAACTGGATGGTGATTATCGCATTCCGGTGCTGATTCGTATTGAACCCGATCGGTTCGAGAAGAAAATTGGCGGCTCGTTCGACTTTGAGCAGCATCTGAAGCAGGCTCAATCGTTGGGGCTACGGGCCTCGATGAAGTCGGCTAACCTCCTGACAGGCGCGCTCTATATCGATTTAGATTTTTATCCAAAAGAAAAAGTGGATAAGGCGCTGTTCGTGATGGATGGCTACCCGGTTCTGCCCACCATTGATGGTGGCCTGTCACAGATTCAGCAGAAGCTGATGGCGGTGCTGGATAAGGTGAATAGCCTACCGCTGAATCCGATGGTTAATGAAGCAACGAAGACGCTGACGGAAAGTCAGGCGACGCTGCGCGAAATGCAAAAAACCTTGGCGACGTTGAACAAATTGACGTCCAGCAAAGCGATGCAAGATCTGCCGGAAGATATGCAAAAAACGCTGCTTGAGCTGAATCGGAGTATGAAAGGCTTCCAGCCTGGTTCACCAGCGTATAATAAGATGGTGGCGGATATGCAGCGGTTAGATCAGGTTTTACGGGAACTACAGCCTGTGCTGCGTACCCTGAATGAGAAAAGCAACGCGTTGGTGTTTGAGGCCTCTGGTAGTCAAGATCCTCAGCCTAAGAGGGCAAAATAATGATGAAAGTATGGACGCTAGCTCTGGTGCTGGTATTGAGCGCTTGTAGCAGTAGCAATACGCAGAAAACGTACTACCAGCTACCGACAATAGCAGATACCAGCACGGCGCAAACTGCTGTGACTCAGGGGCGTCCGCTATGGGTTGAGCATGTCAGCGTGGCGGATTATCTCGTCAATACCGGGCTGGTCTATCAGACCAACGATGTACAGTATGTTATTGCCAGTAATAACCTGTGGGCCAGTCCGTTGGATCAGCAATTGCAGCAGGCGCTGGTGGTTAATCTGGGGCATAAACTGCCCGGTTGGATCGTGACCACGCAGCCGCAGGGAAGCGAACAGGCTGTGTTGAACGTTTCTGTCACAGGCTTCCATGGCCGTTATGATGGCAATGTTGTCGTCCGTGGAGAATGGATGCTGACCTATCAGGGAAAAGTGCTTAAGCGCCCCTTTAGCGTGCTGCTGCCACAAACGGAAGATGGTTACGACGCGCTGGTAAGAACGTTGGCGCAAGGCTGGCAGCAGGTTTCCCAGTCGATTGCTCAGCAGGCAGGTACGCTTAACTAAGTTTTACCGCTGGTTGGCATTATCTGATCGTTGTTTGACACAACGACGACGCCAAAGACCAAGTTTCTAAAAATCAGACCTCTAAAGATGTAATGCTGTGATTGCATTGCGTTTTTAGAGGTTTTTTATTATTTTCAATTGGTTAGGATTTTTCATTATTGAACGGGGAAAATTCCTATTTTGGATCACAAATATGACACTGGCGTGAATTTTGCGCCTTGACCTTTGGCGGCAGAATCGGTATTGATAGTTTGTGGTTGCTTATAAAGTAATCATTGTTTTCTTTCCACCAGATAAATGATGAGGGAAATAAGGCATGAAGAGACAGAAACGCGATCGCCTTGAACGGGCTCATTCACGTGGTTATCAAGCAGGTATTGTCGGTAGACCAAAGGAATTTTGTCCTTATCAATCAATTAATGCCCGGTCTTACTGGTTGGGAGGCTGGCGAAAAGCCATGGAGGACAGGGCTGTTACCGCTTAGCGCGCCTTGTCATTAGAGGGAATGCCTCCGCTTTTGCGGAGGCTTTTGTTTTTAAGGGCGAATGTTTTTTAGGAGCCAAATGCTCTGATTCTGCCTCTCTCTGTTCAATCGACACAGAGATCAACTGAAGATTCGATCGACAAACACAATCAATAAATATATGTGTCTCGTATGACGATCCGAGGCTTTGTTGCTTCTGTAACGTCATTTACGTATCTATTTCGATTTCGATCATTTATTGCCATTTATTTATTCGTTACTGCGCGATTTTGTCTTTAGGTTGAGCGAAAAGGGTGGTTTTCCATTATTTTTTGTTAAAAAATCTATCATTACTACCTGAATGGTATGGCTCAAGGCGGCAATGTAGTGTAATTTTTTATTCGGAATTTTCTGAAAAGCAGTTAGAGATTAGAGAGAAGAATATAGTGAAATTACGAACCAGAATTGCACTGCTATGCGGCACGACCTTGTTAGGGATGCTAATTTTATCTGCGGTGGCGCTGAACACACTCTATAACACGATGATGAGTGAACGTACTGGCCAGCTCTCTACGCTGGTTGAACTGGCTCATTCGGCGGCACAGAAGGCGTATGAACTGGAGAAAAGTGGCCAACTGTCACGCGATGAAGCAGAGAAGGAGGCCAAACGGACGATCGGTAGTTTCCATCAGGGCGATCGCTATTTCTTCGTGCGCGGTTATACGAATGACGTGAACTATGTGCACCCGAATCCCAAGCGTATTGGCATCATCGATGCAAATGGCGGTAAAGAAGCCGGAGAACGCTATCGTGCTTCGCTGCAAGGCAATACGATTGGCACGGTGATCGCGGAAGGAACGCGTCCAGGTCAGCAAAATAAGGTTGAGAAGCTCTATGCCGTCATTAAATTTGAGCCGTGGGACTGGACGATTGGCTATGGTGACTACATTGACGATATTCAGCAGACGTTCTGGCACAATGCGCTGATTTTACTGTCTTTAGGACTGGTTCTGCTGTTAATTATTTCCGCGTTTGCAGGGAATATGTTGCGTACGCTGATGCGCCAGCTTGGCGGTGAGCCGCAATATGCGGTTGATGTTGTACGCGAAATCGCAGAAGGCAATTTACGTGTTGACGTTGAAACGAAGTCGGGCGATCAAACCAGTATTCTTTACGCTATCCGTGCGATGCGCGACAACTTGTCGCATCTGGTTAATCAGGTTCGCAGCAGCACAAACTCCATTGCTACGGCTTCAACGCAGATCGCATCGGGTAATGGTGATTTGTCTGCCCGTACCGAATCACAGGCCAGCGCATTAGAACAGACGGCAGCGGCAATGGAACAGCTGACCGCAACGGTGAAACAGAATGCGGATAATGCGCGCTATGCGAATGAACTTGCTGTATCGGCATCGGGTGTAGCGGTGCGCGGTGGGGATGTTGTCAGCCGAGTTGTCGTGACGATGGATTCTATCAGTTCATCATCTCGCAAAATTGTAGATATCATTGGCGTCATTGACAGCATTGCTTTCCAGACGAACATCCTGGCGCTGAATGCGGCGGTGGAAGCCGCGCGTGCTGGTGAACAAGGGCGTGGTTTTGCGGTGGTCGCAAGTGAAGTACGCATGTTGGCGCAGCGTTCGGCATCCGCAGCCCGAGAAATTAAAGGTTTGATTGATGATTCTGTTGCCAAGGTTGAAGAGGGTACGGGTTTCGTGAAGCAGGCTGGCGATACGATGAGTGAGGTGGTTGAAAGCGTGCACCGCGTAACATCCATGGTGGGCGAGATCAGCGTTGCGAGTGCAGAACAGCGCTCTGGTATTGAACAGGTCAATCTCGCGATATCGCAGATGGATCAGAGCACTGAACAGAATGCGGCGTTGGTTGAAGAAGCGCTGGCTGCGGCACACTCGCTGAACGAACAGGCACAAGAGCTGTCACGCACCGTTGAACAGTTCCGTGTGGATGAATCTGCGGGCAGCTATCTGGCGCTGGGTGCAAGATAATCTGCGTAAAATGGCAGGGCTCAGGCATTAATCGAACCCTGCTGATGTTTCTCACCCGTCCCAACACCATAAAAGAAAACGCCCTTAACTTGCGTCAAGGGCGTGTAAATCTCATGGCATGTACATGCCGGAGGATTGACTCGCGGCGTCCTGCCGCTCACCCTTCGGGCCGCCGTTGGCGGTCCAAAACGCCAGTCCTGTCGTTTTGTCGAACCCTGTCAAGACTTCTCACCCGTCCCAAGACTATAAAAGAAAACGCCCTTAACTTGCGTCAAGGGCGTTTTCTTTTATATGGCGGTGAGGAAGGGATTCGAACCCTTGATACGTTTTCACGTATACACACTTTCCAGGCGTGCTCCTTCAGCCTCTCGGACACCTCACCGTGGCCTCGCTGCATGTCTTACCAGCGGACGGCGCTAATGTAGGTAAATTGCCGGACAGCGTCAACAAACTTCTGCATTCAATACGTGTAATTAGCTAAAGTTAACGCAATTTGTTGGTTTGCTCACCGTTTTTGATCTCATCTTCGTCCATTCGTTAGCATTAGTCCAAAACCCCATGTTTCATTTTTGTTAATCATGCGTTATAAGTCCGCTGGCTGGCTGCGGAATACCCCTGAAAATGGTATGCTGACTTGCAAACGTTGACTCAGGAGAACCTATGTATCCCGTCGATTTACATATGCATACCGTTGCCAGTACGCATGCTTACAGTACCCTTCATGATTACATCGTCGAAGCGCAGCAGAAGAATATCCGCCTGTTTGCCATTACCGATCATGGCCCAGATATGGCAGATGCGCCGCATTACTGGCATTTTATGAATATGCGAGTTTGGCCGCGTCTGGTTGATGGTGTCGGCATCCTGCGTGGTATCGAAGCGAATATTAAAAACATTGAAGGCGATATTGACTGCACCGGACCTATGTTGGATCAGGTCGATGTGATTATTGCGGGCTTTCACGAGCCAGTTTTTCCACCGCAGGATAAAGATACGCATACTGCGGCGATGATCGCGACCATGGCGCGTGGTGATGCACATATCATTAGCCACCCCGGTAACCCGAAGTTTCCCGTCGATATCCGCGCAATTGCAGAGGCCGCGGCGAAATATAACGTTGCGCTGGAGCTGAATAACTCTTCTTTCATACATTCACGCCAAGGCAGTGAGCCAAACTGTCGGGCAATTGCTGAAGCCGTTCGTGACGCGGGTGGGTTACTTTCTTTAGGTTCTGATTCCCATATTGCGTTTTCTCTGGGAGACTTTACCCACTGTGAGCGTATTTTGCAGGAAGTGAATTTCCCCCAAGATCGGATATTAAACGTAAGCCCTCGGCGTGTGTTGGATTTCCTCGAACAACGTGGAATGCCTGCTATCGCTGAATTGGCTGATTTGTGACGGTGTCACTTTAAAGTGTTGTCACTTAAAATAAATAGGGTTATGAATGAACGAGTTTTCTATTGTGTGCCGCCTATTGGGCACGCTGTTTTATCGCCAGCCGCAGGATCCTTTGCTGACACCGTTATTTACGCTGATTAAGGAAGGGAAACTGGTACAGCACTGGCCGCTGGATCAGGATGCGTTGCTGGTCCGCTTACAGAAAGGGCTGGATTTACCCGCGATGGCGGCGGATTATCAGGCGCTGTTTGATAGTGAAAATGGTTCGGTTTCACCGCTGCGTTCGTCCTATGAAAGCGATGCTGATGATGCAGAAATTCGTACCTTCCTGCAACAGCGCGGTATGCCGCTAAATGACGGTGCGGTCGGTCATTTTGGTAGCTTGCTGCTCGCGGCGTCATGGTTGGAAGATCAGGCACAAGAAGATGAAACGGCCGCGCAGATTACCCTGTTCGATGAATATATATTACCGTGGAGCGATCGTTTTCTTGGGAAAGTGGAAAGTCACGCTACCACCGCATTTTATCGCACACTGTCGATAGTGTGCCGCGAAGCACTCGAAGCCATGCGGGATGAGCTGGGTGAAAGCGAAGAAGATGAAGATGAGTCTGAAGCAGAAGAGTAATACGCCAAGCCTGCTATGCCGATAGCAAAATAGCCGATAGCAAACATCGCGTATGCTATCGGCGAGTGAGCGTTAGTCAGTAAACAGGATAACGATCTGGCCGGGTTTGATTTCAATGCCTTTCGCCATTTTTTTCGCCATCGATTCCGTTGTGCTCTTATCTGCATTCAATACATAAGCCGGTTTTTGGTCAAAATAGCTTTTCAGTGATTGATTGAGATAAGGGCTTAGCGTTTTCATTACCGTCTGCATTTTTTCCGGTTGTACGGTGTAATCAACGAGTTCCATGTCCTTCAGGTAAATTGCCCCCTGAGCTTTATCAAATACCGGTTGTGCTTTTAGCGTAAGTTTCATATCAGCAGTCTGATTGCCCAGTAGAGACGAAATATCGACCTTCGCATTGCCCGCTAGCGTGATTTTACCAGGTTCTGCCCGACCAATCTGACTGGATAGCTCGGTCAAGACGATATGGGCATCCACCACGCCAGGTACGCCCAACTGTTTCTGGTAATCATTGTGCTTTTGCAGGTACTCATTCACTTCCTGCTCACTGAGCGTGTATTGCGTGAGTTTATTACAGCCGCTGAGTGTAAAGGCAAGCAGCACTGCGGCTACTGCCAGCCATCCTGATTTTTTCATTATTTTGACCTCTTAATGCTATTTATTACGCGCACAATTTATTTATCTGGGCGGTCTATTCATGCAAAAAATAACCATGATCTCGCTTGGGCAGCGTGCGCCCGATGCTCAGGGTAAACAATAGGATAGCACTGAAATGGCAGATAATGCCGCTTCAGAACGAAGCGGCGGAGTAAAACTGAATGGCTAGATTGCCAGACTACTGAGTAGCGTTACCTGAGTTTGCTTTGCCATGTTATCCCGATAGTCTGCAACGCGAGAAGGCGGCGTAACACCCGCAACGATAGACAAAGAGCGAAGCAGCGGGAAGAGATCGAAGTCATCCGTCGACAGGACGCCGTTACAGGCATTCGGCTGAACAATTAGCGGATCGAGATCCTGTAGATCATGGTTCAGTTTCTTAATCAGCCCCTGAGAATGGCTCAGATGGTCAGCAAAATTGCCTAGCTGGGCTTCCTTCTTATTAACAAAGTATTGCCGGGCAGGAGCGGAGGCAAACTCTTCAAAGGCTGCCTGCGCAAAGCGGGGAATAATCAGACGTGGCGTATATTCAGTAACTTTACGTAGCCAAGCGGCGATTGCTGGATTGGTTGAGCCAGTCAACAGCGGCTTACGGTCATAGCTGTCGATGAAATGAACAATGTCCATACTTTCTGGCATGTAGCTGCCGTCATCTTTTTGCAGAATGGGCACCATTTTCTGGCCGATCAGCCGCTCCGGTGTCGCAGCGTCATCGTTCGCCAATATTTGCAGTTCGACAGGGAGGTTTTTCAGGCCGAAGATCATGCGTGCTTTAACGCAGTAGGGGCAGTGATCATAAATGTAGAGCTTCATACGTCGTCTCCTAAATCACAGGTTGTAGACAAAGGCCGCAGCGCGGCCACGTGTGTAACCCATCATCAAACAAGGTAAGTTACGTGAGCGAGAAGACTCGCGACGAAACAATTGTTTGAATGTATTAGGAAAGTATAGAAGGGCTTTACCGACGAGATCAAACTCGTCGGTAAAATTCAGACTAATGACCACCCAGCATCGCGGGTTCGATGCGGCGTTGATTGAACTGCCAATACAGCGCGGCTAACGTCAGAAACCCTATGGTGCCGAGCATGAACCACGGCAGTTCCGGCTGATTTAATGCGTGTCCGGTATCAAATAGCCAGCCGCCGCCGCTGTAGCCAATCGCGCCGCCCAGCGCCAACCCAAGCCGGCTGAAGCCCATATAGCTGCCTCTGGCCCTGGAATCTGCCAGCGAGGCGCTCAAGGTTTCACGTGCAGGTTCAGCGATAATAGAGCCCATGTAAAACAGACTGATAAGCATCAGCAGCGGCCGAAGCTCTGTCGTCATCCCAATTGGGAACATGCTGACGGACATGATGAAAAGCCCCACCATCAAGCGCTGTTCCAACCGGAAACGCTTCTCGCTCCAGCGGGCGATAGGATAAAGCAGCGTCAGCGATAGCACCGCTTCAATGGCATACATCCATTTCACCGCAGACGGCGTTCCGGCGATTTCGTTGACCATAATGGGTAGCATTAACAGAACCTGAACGGCCAACATGTAGTAGCCCGTCAGTGTTAATACGTACATCAGGAAACGGCGGTCGCGAATCACGCGCATCAGCCCTTCTTTGATTGGCGTTCTTACCGTTGAAATACGGTAGGCCGGTAACAGCCAGGCATTAAGCCCTGCTACAAGCACGAAAATGACCGCGCCAACCCAGCAGACAACCTCAAAATCGTACTGAAGCAGCCAACTGCCGAGCAGGGCGCCAATGACGGCACCGGCGCTGTCTTGCATCATCAGTAGTGAATAGAAGCGGCCACGTTCTTGCGGGCGAATCAGCTTGATCACCAGTGCGGTACGCGGCGGATCGAATAACGTGCCACCCAAACCGGACAATGCACAGGACAGCCAGAGCAGCCAAGGCTCGTCAGCAATCGCCATGAAAACAAAACCGGAGGCGCGCAGCAGCATCCCAGTGATAATCATCGGTTTGGCACCAAAGCGGTCAGCGATGGCTCCGCCAAAAATACCCAGACCTTGCTGAATAAATTGACGCAATCCCAATGCGATACCGACTAATAATGCGGCCCAGCCGAGTTGATCGACAAAACGAATGGAAATAAGGGGGAAAACAACGAAGAACCCTAAAACCACCAGCATATTATCTAGTAATAAAAAATATTTACCCAAGCTCCGAGCTTGCGACATCAGAGGCATGTTTCACCACAACGAAGAAAGGAGGAAAATAACAGACGTGACTATTTTGTACTCTAATTCAACTTTGGTATAGCCTATTGTTGGATAATATTTTTTTATCGATTTAACGTTATCCGAGTAGCATTTCAGCGAGAAAAAATGGCTTTCCTGATTCAACTGCGCAATAACTCGGCGACGAGGATTTTACGTCCATGAATTTATGTGGTTATAGTAAGGATTATCGGGAATGCCGATATTTTCTGCTTATGTGAAATAGTCACTTTTTCAGCGCCGATGAATTTTACTTATCGATAACATGGAGAGTAGGGGGCAAAATGTTTGGCTATCGTTCAACGCCGGCAAAAGTGCAATTGACAACCGATAGGCTGGTGGTGCGTCTGGCCCATGAACACGATGCATGGCGTCTGGCTGAATACTATTCTGAAAACCGTGATTTTCTTAAGCCGTGGGAACCCGTGAGAGACGCCAGCCATTGCTATCCATCTGGCTGGCAGGCGCGGCTTAGCGTGATTAACGAAATGCATAAACAGGGCAGCGCTTATTACTTCCTCCTGTTGGATCTGAATGAAAACGAAGTGTGTGGCGTAGCGAATTTCAGTAACGTACTGCGGGGATCGTTCCACGCCTGCTATCTGGGTTACTCTCTCGGCCAGAAATGGCAGGGGCAGGGGCTGATGTACGAAGCATTGCAGTCGGCATTGTGTTACATGCAGCGTCAGCAGCATATGCATCGCATCATGGCTAACTATATGCCGCATAACCAGCGCAGTGGGAACCTATTGACGCGTTTGGGGTTTGAACGTGAAGGCTATGCGAAGGATTATCTGCTAATTGATGGCAAATGGCAGGATCATGTATTAACCGCGTTGACCAACGCCGAGTGGAAGTCTCCGCGTTAAGGAAAAATGATGAAATACCAATTGGATGCTCGCGAAGCCCGCGTAATCGGCTGCATGTTGGAAAAGCAGATCACTACGCCGGATCAGTACCCTATGTCGTTAAACAGCATCACCACGGCTTGCAACCAGAAAACCAACCGTGAGCCAGTGACGGAACTGAGCGAAAGTGAGGTACAGCAAACGCTGGATTTGCTCGTGAAGAAGCATTTCCTGCGCACGCTCAGCGGCTTTGGTAACCGTGTTGTGAAGTACGAACATCGTTTTTGCAATTCGGAGTTTGGCGATCTGAAGCTCTCTCCCGCGGAGGTCGCTCTAGTGACGACGCTTCTGCTGCGTGGTCCACAGACGCCGGGTGAACTGCGTACGCGTGCCGCTCGATTGTATGATTTTTCAGATGTTGGCGAAGCTGAATCCACCCTTGATCAATTGCAACAACGTGACGATGGCCCGTTTGTTGTACGACTCGCGCGGGAGGCGGGCAAACGGGAAAGCCGCTACCGGCACCTTTTCAGTGGTGAAGCGAGTGATGCGGCGGTTCTTGAAGAGGAAAGCGTGAACGACAATTCGCATCCGCTGGCCGAGCGAGTTGAAGCGTTAGAGACAGAGGTTGCTGAACTCAAACGTCAACTTGCCGCACTGTTAGCGTAATAGAATCTGTATCAGGGAGAAAATCAGCCATGAAGCCTCAGTTTCCATCTGCGGAAAACGTTGCAGAACCTACCGTATCCATCCAACGCCCTCGTATCGGTGTCGTCGGGTTGGGATCCATCGCGCAGAAAGCCTATTTGCCCATTCTCAGTCAGGCTGAGCGCTGGGAACTGGTTGGTGCATTTTCTCCCGATCGACAAAAGACGCAGCGGATTTGCCAACACTATCGGATGACGGGTTTCTCTGCATTGGATGAGTTGGCAGCCCACTGCGATGCGGTCTTTGTCCATAGCAGTACCGCCAGCCATTTTTCCGTTGTAAGCCAACTGCTTGAGGCGGGTGTCGATGTCTATGTGGATAAACCGCTGGCAGAGACGCTGGAGCAAGCGGAAGTGCTGGTCGAATTGGCAGAGCAACAACAAAAAATTCTCATGGTTGGCTTTAATCGTCGTTTTGCTCCGTGCTATCAGCAGCTAAAGCAACGGTTGGATCAACCCGCATCCCTGCGCATGGATAAACATCGTATTGATAGCGTCGGGCCGCAAGATGTGCGTTTTACCTTACTGGACGACTACCTGCATGTGGTTGACACCGCGCTATGGCTGGCAGGAGGTGATGCCGAATTGGTTGATGGTGTTTTGCATGCAAATGCGGACGGCCAACTACTGTATGCCGAACATCATTTCCAGAGCGGCAACTGTCAGGTGACGACCAGCATGCATCGTCAGGCCGGGAGCCAGCGAGAGTGGGTTCAGGCCGTTACCAACGGTGGGTTATATCAGGTGGATGAGATGCGTGAATGGCGTGAAGATCGCGAAGGGATGACGCTCCACCCAACTGTGCCATCCTGGCAAACTACGCTAGAACAACGTGGATTTGTCGGTGCGGTGCATCATTTCATGGCAGCGATCGAACAACGGAAACCAGCGGAAACATCCGGTAACCAGGCGTTGCTATCCCAGCGCATGATTGAAAAATTGCTGGGAAAAAGCTGAAAAGTTCAGCGGTTATGACAATGTTCGGTAGCTATTACACGCGCAATGCGTAGACTAGTCGCACCTCGCAATCAGGATGACCCCAACGGGTTAATAATCACGCCTGAACCGTTCAGAACATAATCGGATGAATTTACTTAAATCACTGGCTGCTGTCAGTTCCATGACCATGTTATCGCGCATTTTAGGATTTGTGCGCGATGCTATTGTCGCGCGTATTTTTGGTGCAGGTATGGCGACGGATGCCTTCTTTGTCGCGTTCAAACTGCCCAACCTGCTCCGACGCATTTTCGCGGAAGGTGCATTTTCACAGGCGTTCGTGCCTATTCTGGCCGAATATAAAAGCCAGCAGGGTGATGAAGCCACGAGAACGTTCCTCGCTTATGTCTCCGGTATGCTGACGCTGATTCTGGCATTAGTCACCGTGGCGGGTATGGTCGCCGCGCCTTGGGTCATTATGGTCACTGCTCCCGGCTTTGCTGCGACGCCGGAGCGCTTTGAGCTGACCTCTAATCTATTAAGAGTCACGTTTCCCTATATCCTGCTGATCTCACTGACCTCCATGGTGGGTTCGGTGCTAAACACCTGGAACCGTTTCTCGGTGCCGGCATTTGCCCCGACGCTGCTAAACGTCAGCATGATTGGCTTCGCGTTGTTTGCTGCACCGTATTTTAACCCTCCCGTAATGGCGCTGGCCTGGGCGGTATTGGTTGGTGGTTTACTGCAACTCGGCTATCAGCTACCGCATCTGAAAAAGATTGGCATGCTGGTATTGCCGCGCCTGAAATGGCGCGATCCGCGAGTCTGGCGAGTCATGAAGCTGATGGGACCTGCGGTTTTAGGCGTGTCGGTGAGCCAGATTTCGTTGATCATCAACACCATTTTCGCGTCCTTCCTCAACGAAGGGGCGGTGTCATGGATGTATTACGCCGATCGTCTGATGGAATTTCCTTCCGGCGTATTGGGGGTGGCGTTAGGGACGATCTTACTCCCGTCGCTGGCGAAAAGTTTTGCCAGTGGCAATCATGACGAGTATTCCCGCCTGATGGATTGGGGGCTTCGTCTGTGTTTCCTGCTGGCGCTACCGAGCGCGGTAGCATTAGGAATTTTAGCCAAACCTTTAACGGTGTCGCTGTTCCAGTACGGTAAGTTTAGCGCCTTTGACGCGCTGATGACCCAACGCGCGCTGGTTGCCTACTCGGTTGGGTTGATGGGATTGATTGTCGTCAAAGTGTTAGTGCCTGGCTTCTATTCCCGGCAGGATATCAAGACGCCAGTAAAAATAGCGATAGTCACGCTGATTCTGACGCAAGTTATGAACCTGATCTTTATCGGTCCGCTGCAACATGCGGGTCTGGCATTGTCCATCGGACTTGCTTCCTGCTTGAATGCAGGGCTGCTGTATTGGCAACTGCGTAAGCAGGATATTTTCCAACCACTGCCGGGTTGGAGAGGTTTTCTGGTTCGCCTGCTGGCAGCGGTTATCGTGATGTCGCTGGTTTTACTGGGCATGCTGTGGTGGATGCCCGCATGGGATGACGGCAATATGACGATGCGAATTCTGCGCTTACTGCTGGTCGTCGTCGTGGGCGCGGGATCCTATTTTGCCACGCTGGCGCTGTTGGGATTCCGACCCCGAGATTTCGCCCGCCGTAGCGTGTAACAACATTACGGAATTGCGTAGTAAAAAACGCCATTGGTGCTGCCACCAATGGCGTTTTTGTTTTACGTTGATGGATACGTTTTTAGTCGATGGAGAATTACATCTTATCGACGGTTTCGATACCCAGCGTATCCAGACCCTGCTTCAACGTTTTTGCCGTGAGCAGCGCCAGTCTTAGACGGCTCTGACGCACATCATCATTTTCGGCGTTCAGGATGGGGCAGTGTTCGTAGAAACCAGAGAACAGGCCAGCCAGATCGTACAGGTAGCTACACATCACATGCGGCGTGCCTTCGCGGGCAACGGAGGTGATGGTTTCTTCAAATTGCAGCAGGCGCGTGGCAAGCGCAAATTCGCGCTCATCATTCAGCGTAATCGGCTGCGTTAAGGTGTCTTCCTGTATGCCCGCACGCTTGAAAATGGACGCAACACGTGTATAGGCATATTGCATATAAGGCGCTGTGTTGCCTTCAAACGCCAGCATGTTATCCCAATCAAAAACGTAGTCCGTGGTACGGCTTTTCGACAGGTCTGCGTATTTAATCGCGCCGATAGAAACCACTTTCGCCAACGCTGCTAACTCGTCGCTTTCCATCTGTGGATTTTTTTCCGCGATGAGTTTCAGTGCGCGACCGTAGGCTTCATCCAATAGCTCGGACAGCTTGATCGTTCCGCCTGCACGCGTTTTGAATGGTTTACCGTCTTTGCCCAGCATCATGCCAAACATGTGGTGTTCCAGGCTGACAGAATCGGGCACGTAACCCGCTTTACGCACGATCGTCCAAGCCTGCATCAAATGCTGATGCTGACGGGAATCGATGTAGTAAAGCACGCGATCGGCGTTCAGGGTTTCATAACGGTATTTGGCGCAGGCGATATCGGTTGTGGTGTAGAGGTAGCCGCCATCTTTTTTCTGGATGATGACGCCCATCGGTTCGCCTTCCTTGTTTTTGTACTCATCAAGGAAAACTACCGTTGCGCCTTCGCTTTCAACTGCCAGACCTTTTGCTTTCAGATCGGCAACGATGTTCGGCAGCATGCTGTTATACAGGCTTTCACCCATCACATCCTGTTTGGTCAGCGTGACATTAAGGCGTTCATAGTTGATCTGGTTCTGCGTCATGGTGATATCGACGAGCTTGCGCCACATCTGACGGCAATATTCATCGCCACCCTGTAATTTCACTACGTAACCGCGTGCGCGTTCAGCGAAATCGGCATCTTCGTCGTAGTGTTTCTTCGCTTCACGATAAAACGCTTCAAGATCGGACAGATCCATCTCGTTGGCGCTTTCGTTTTGCATTTTTTCAAGGTAGGCAATCAGCATGCCGAACTGCGTACCCCAATCGCCAACGTGGTTAGCACGGATGATATTGTGGCCTAAAAACTCCAGCGTACGGGCTGCGGCATCACCAATAATGGTTGAACGCAGGTGGCCGACGTGCATTTCCTTCGCGACGTTGGGGGCAGAGTAGTCAATCACGATCGTTTGTGGTTCAACGGGCGTTAAACCCAGTTTTGGTGCATTCAGGGCGTTCTCAACTTGGCTCGCAACCCACTGCTTATCGAGAAAAATATTAATAAATCCCGGGCCCGCGATTTCTGTTTTTTCCGCAATGCCTTCCAGTGCCAAAAGCTGGACGACTTTCTCAGCCAATTGTCGCGGCGGCATGCCCAGTTTTTTCGCCACGGCCATGACGCCATTAGCCTGATAATCACCAAACTGTGCTTTTGCCGACTGACGAACCTGAGCTTCGCTGTCTGCTGGCGCGCCCGCGGCGGTTAACGCCTGGCTGACTTTTTCGGAGAGAAGAGCCTGAATATTCACCGGTTTACCTTAAATTAAAAATTAAGCCTTGCTTATACCATATTTGCCTTTCCTCGTCAGCAGACGGCGGAAGCAAAGGGATGTTCAGGCGAAAAATTACCCGCAGAGCGGGAGATAAAAAAGGCGCGATGAGATGAAAGAATGGATTGAGGAGAGCGCGATAAAAATAAAAAATAGTTTTAGGTAGAATAAAAATAAATCAAATCGTGATCTTAACGTTTTTTCGACCGACTATTTACACCAATTTTATGTGAGTTTCTGGTTTTAAAATGGCGGAAAATAGCGTATGCCGCAATAGCGATAAGCGCGATGGATATAATGAGTAAAACCATGATGATATCTCTGCGTTATTATTTATTTTCTTAATTTATACGTTTTCTTTTCAGCGTTCAATGGAGGTGGGCTTATTTAAGATTCCTCCCAGAATAGATTGCGAGAAGTATCGCAGATTAACATCGGGTAAAAAACGTTTCCGTTTATTAATCAAACGACATGGTTGCCTTTTCTTTGCATTTAATGCGTTTCACGTAACGAAGGTGTAAATAAATGTACATGGGGAAAAGTAGAATTTAATTAGAATGTACTATGGGTATGATATTCTCACTATCGAAAATAGTTATTGATATGTGATGGGCCGCGAGGAGTTTTACCCGATATGTTACCCAATGATTTGATAACGGATTTAGCGCGATTTGAGCGAGACTTACAGGAATTAGCGGGTGTGCTACAGCTGGACTTGGGCGCGTTTCATGCTGATCATATTTCGCTGCGTTGTCATCAGAATACCACGGCTGAATCATGGAAAGCGGCGTTGCTGAAGGCTGGCTGTCTGCTGTCTGAAAACCAAATCAATGGCCGCCCAATCTGCCTGTTTATACTGGATAATTCAATATCTGTCGGCCCCTGGCAGATTGATTGTATCGAATTACCGTGGCCGGGGAAAAAATATTATCCCCATGAAGGATGGGAGCATGTGGAGCTGGTGCTTTCCGGTGATACGGAAACACTGCATCAGCGTGCTTTGACCTGCTTGTCTGATGATGCACTACGTACGCCTGGCATCAAGCTTAAATTTAGTTCTCCGCAAGGCGAAAAAGAACGAATCCCTAATCCGACACTAGCAGTAACTAATGGGAAAGTGACAATAAAGTTTCATCCATTTGATATACGAGACGTTGTCACGAGCGAAATGTCTTCGTTATGAAAATAGCTGAGCATGTAGAGCAATCAGAAAGATGACATTGACTAAAAGTAAAATGGCATATCACGTTATTCATGCCACTTTCTTTTACTGTATACCCTAAATAATTCGAGTTTCAGGACAAAACGTTAGCGTTTTGAACAACGGCAGATTTGAGCGCTGCTTGCAGCGACCCCGACGGGGCGAGGTTCACGCGAGTGGGCTGAGTAGTGTAGCTAACGCACCTGCAATTTAAAGTATGACGGGTATAGAACAGATTAATAAAACTGTGGTTTATGTCATGTTTATTTCGGCGCTGTATCGCGTTCATTGTGACTCCCGTCTCCTCACGATATGAATGCGAATGCCATAGTTATTACTTTAATCGGCGTAATGATTCGTCGATTTTTCGACAATGACAATTAAGAAAAGTAGTCTGGGAGTTTACATGGAGGAGCAGCGATGACGAAACTGGAAGTATGCTGTTATAGCGTTGATTGTGCGATAACGGCAGCGCAGTCTGGGGCTGACAGGATTGAACTCTGTGCAGGACAGCGAGAAGGCGGATTAACGCCATCCTATGGTGCGCTGCGGGGTGCCCGTGAAAAGATCGCGATTCCTGTTCACCCGATTGTGCGCCCGCGAGGCGGCGACTTTTGCTACAACGCGACGGAGTTTGCTGCCATCAAATACGATATTGAGCAGGTTCGTGAGATGGGGTTCCCTGGCGTTGTTGTCGGTGCGCTGAATGAGGAAGGGCACATTGATTTGCCCAAAATGCGCGAAATCATGGCGGTGGCTCAAGGGATGGCGGTGACCTTTCACCGCGCGTTTGATATGTGTCTGAACCCTTATATTGCGCTGGAACAGCTCACCGACCTTGGCGTATCACGCATATTGAGCTCTGGGCAGCAGCAGACGGCGGAGAATGGGTTGCGGTTATTACGTGAACTAACACAGGCCAGTCGCGGTCCAATTATTATGGCGGGTTCCGGCGTGCGGTTGACTAACGTGCACAAATTTCAGCAAGCCGGTATCCGGGAACTGCATAGCTCCGCAGGTCAGTGGACGTCATCGCCTATGCGTTATCGCAAAATCGGCGTGTCGATGTGTTCTGATACGGAATTAGATGAATTTAGCCAGTATTGCGTGGATGGTGATGTGGTGGAAGCAATGAAACGGGCGGTCAGCCCGGATCGTGAAATGCAGTATGTATCGTAACGCAAAGTGTTTCATGGTGTAGCGGTTGATAGATCGCATTGTATAGACACCACATCGTCATTCTTCAATTTTGCCGCGCCGCATACCATCAGGTTTGCATGGCAAGTACCAAGCCCCAGTGTGTTGCTGGGGCTTTTTTTCAACGCCTAGGAATTTCAAAGTGCCCGTAGCCGCGTAGGACAGTGAACACAGGGGGCAGGATCCTGACTTTTTTTGGGTGGCTCCCTGAAGTCGGCACCGTCATAACAGGAAGATAATGGTTTTTTGAGCGTCACCCCGGATTTCAGGCGCAACTTCCCCGCATCACCCGGCGTACCGCATTCGCGCAATGGCCATGCGTTACCAACCAGCTCTCCCACCTTCAGCCCCTTCATGGCCCAGTGGTACACCATCCTGCCGCCGCCAGACTGCTTCGTTCGTGATTTTCATTTGCAGTTAATGTGAGCCCAAATTTGCGATAAACGCGAGCCGTTACACTTACTGGTGTGTTGATGATTTTCATACCGAACCTCCAATCGTTGACTTAGAGGGGCCGGCCCGTAGAGCCGGCGGTATTCTTCAAAGGATGCAGGGAAACCACGCCAAACAACCACCACTGGGCGGAGCGAACTCCGCCCAGTGGTTTAGCCTCTGACTCCGTAGTTCAGCGACGCCACCATGACCGTGTTACCCTGCTGAACGCGGATCTCACACAGTGAGTCGCGCACCATCTAGGTGTTAAACACAACACTATCAGGCTAAAAAAGCCAATTTTAGTGGCATTGTCTTGAACCTCTAAAGTGAAGGTTTTGGCTTTTATCCACCCCCTAACAGCCCACTGGTGTCTGCGTCGAAGCGCTTATGGGCCTGATCAGCCGCCGGTTTGAGCAAAGCGAGCAGCTCTGCCTCATTATACAACTGAGTGACTGCAATTTCCTTGGGGGTTGGCTCAATTGGGATCAGCACATCTTCGCTGTCGGCGTACAGCCAGATTGCCACAACGTGGAGTGCCGAGATGAATAATACTCGCAGTTCAACGGTTTTTCCCTGTAGTTGCGGCGATAGATCCGCCAGCTTTAGCGCCTCTACCGTCGCGGCTGCCAAATTTCCGTGGTTGAGCGAAGCGAACTCGACATGTCCGTGCACGTCGGTCAATTGCGCGTCGGCAATCGTCACTTCATCGGCAAACACTAAGTAATGCCAATCGCCGACCTTAGCGTCTTTGAGGCCTTTATCGTGAATCAGATCCTCTAGGCTGAGCGAGTAGCCACGATAGCCTTCGCTCAGCTTTATTTTGCCCGGCTTGGCGCCCGCGAATTGACGATTGATGCCGAAGCCCTGAGGTTTCAGCGCAGATTGCAGTGCCGGACGCAGTGCCTGTACGCCGTTGGAAGGCGCTTTTGGATAAGTCAATTGCATGATGTTGCCCTCTTTATTTTTTTACGGTGAAGTAAGTGTCAGTCCAATTTCCGCCGGATTTGTATAACCTGGGGAACGAGTTCAAAGCACGGGTCGAGTAACCGTAGATCGAATCTGCAATCAACAGGTAATCACCGTCGGTCCCATAGATAACCAAAAAGTGCGCACCGCCACCGTACCAGGCGCAACGCAAACCGATTGGTCGGCCCTTTTTGATCTGGTTCCGAATGGCCGACATCTGCAAGGATCCTCTATTCATGCCGTTGTAGCTGCGTGTGATTCGCAAGGCGGAATCCAAATAACCGTAGATGTTGCACGGTCCCGGTTGATTGCAGCAGTTGCGGTCCAGAGAGGCGCTGGCTACACCGCACTGGGTCCAAGACCCAGTGCGGTAGAAGTTGCCGACCGAGGCGGAAACAGCCGCCCAGCACCAATTAGTTTGGGTTTGTTTCTGCATTTTAAAATTCAGACGGGAAGTAGCCATTGCCTTAATCTGAGGAGCCGCTTCAACTTCGACCAATTGCGGATCGATCAGATGGCCTATCAGGTCGTTTAGCTTTCTGTCGCCGGTGATTCGGGTTGTTCCAGTGGTTAACATTTTTTATATCCTCTATGAGTCAAACAAGCGTCCAGCTTGATAGCTGGTTTGTTATCGATGTTGACCTATCTGCTTTTGAAGGCAAACAGCAACAGACCAACATCGCGTTACCCGACACGCTGATTCAGCGAGTCGATAAACGTGTAAATAGTCTGTCAATGCCTAACGTGATCGGAGCCATTTTTTGGCAGGGGCTGTACGTCATGAGTTGGCGTCACAACAATTTGCCGATTTCCGGCCGACTCCACGACTCACCGTTCCAGTCATACCCAAGCTCCAACATTCTTTTCCACTCAAGTCCATCACGGTTTGTTAATACTGTATCCATCATTAAGCTCCTGTTTGATTATTGTCACTGTATATATATACAGCTAATTATGGAGATTACTCACCAATAGAAAATCTGTCAACAAATGATATTGATTATCATTCTCTCGTTGTGTGGGGAGCATTGAAAAACGACAGATACTGGCATTGAATTCAGGATTAGCGCGTCCGGTCTTTGCCGGAGGATGGGGGTTAATTAAGTGCGCTACAGTGAAAATGCGTTTTTTGTCCTTGCCTATCTCAATCTGGTCAAGTGCCGAGGCCGCATGGGAGTATTTGCCGCGTTAGAGCGTTCGGGTAAAGATTCGGTTGTCGTACAGATCGGTAGAGTCGATGTAAACCGACGGGAACAGGTGTTATGCCACCTATTTGCGGTAGGGCAACGCAACGGAGATGTATCTTCAGCTCGACCGGCATTACTGTTGGTACGAGCTTTTCTGAGCAGCTATTACGGTCTGCGCGTATTGGGTCGGGCGATGCCAGTACGCGAAATTTGCTGAATGGATCGCTGTGTACGCTGCTTGGCTTACCCACGATATTGACGGTTTGGTTTTTATCGTCGACGGCGATCGGATCGCGGTTGAAGGCCGAGAATGGGGCGTTACGCGTGATGGACGAGCGTGGCCTGACGGTTGCTCATCGCAAGGTCGCTTTGCAAATGTTTTCGAATTCGACCTGGGCTCAGCCCGACGATCCACAGATACTGAAGGCGATCGTCGAGCTGTTTACGCAGGAAGTAGAGTGGGATATCTCGGGTGATGTGCAGGTCGTTCCTTGGAGCGACCCGCGTCGGAATCGGGAGGAGGTGGCTTCATTTTTCCGTGAATTGGCTAAGCAAATTATACCGGAGCGATTCGAGGTGTGGCGGATTGTGGCCGATGATGACGTCGCCGTGGCGCTTGGCGAACTGGCGTCGCGAGTCAAGCGCACTGGCCGTCTTATCGAGTTATCGTCAGTGCTTTTATCGAACGTTATAATGGAGGCGCAGAGGCCTATAGCTCAGCACCAGGTTTACGTGCAACCAATACCGCTCGTACCGGTGCGGGATAACCTTCCACCGTTTTCGTTGGATCCTCAGGGTCGAGGAATTCAGCCAGCGATTCAGTGATCATCCAGTCTGTCCGGCGCTGTTCCTGTGTTGTGGTTGTGCAGATATCGACGATGCGGACATCGACGAATCCGCATTTTTCAAGCCATGTTGTCAAAGCCACAGCAGACGGGATGAAATACACATTGCGCATTTGCGCGTAGCGTTCTCCCGGCACCAGCACCTGATTTTCATCACCTTCAATGACCAGCGTTTCCAGCACCAGCTCACCACCCGCTACCAGCTGATTTTTCAACTGCCACAGGTGGTCGAGCGGGGAACGACGATGGTACAGGACGCCCATGGAAAATACGGTATCAAACGCAGCCAGCTCGGGAAGTTGCTCAATGCCGAGTGGCAGAACGTGTGCGCGCTGGTCGTCGCCGAGTAGCTTACGCACGGCTTCAAACTGACATAAGAATAGCTGCATGGGGTCGATACCCACCGCCATCGTGGCACCTTCACCGACCATTCGCCATAGGTGATAGCCGCTGCCGCAGCCTACATCCAGAATCAGGCGATTTTTCAGCGGGCTGATATGTGGTAGAACGCGCTGCCATTTCCAGTCTGAACGCCATTCGGTGTTGATATCCACACCGTAAAGCGAAAAGGGGCCTTTACGCCAGGGCATCAGATTACGTAGCAGCTTTTCAATCCCTTCGCGCTGACCGACGGAAATATCGGGCTCGATGCGTGCTGTGACGCTGTCGTTCAAATCTAAAGAGGTTGGCTTCAGCGACGGGAGGTGTTCCAGCGAGTTAAACCATAGCTTGAACTTACCGTGCAGGGATTCTTGCTGCCAACTGCTGAGCTGTGAAGGCAGCGTGTTAAGCCAGTGGCTGAGCGGGCCCTTTGCGATTTGCTGATAAAAATTGCCGAAATCGATCACGCCTTTTCCTCTGCTTTTACGGCTAATAACGAACCAAAATTAAAACACTGAAACCAGATCTCGCTGTGCTCAAAACCAGCATCTGCCAGTCGAGCCTTATGGGTTTCTACTGAGTCGGTCAACATGACATTTTCCAGCATGCTGCGTTTCTGACTGATTTCCAGCTCGCTGTAGCCATTTGCCCGTTTGAAGTCGAGATGCATGTTGAACAGCAATTCGCCGACGTCTTTGTCCGCAAAATTGAATTTCTCAGAGAGCACAAGCACGCCGCCGGGATTCAATCCCTGATAAATACGCTCGATAAGCACTTGACGCTGGGAAGGCTCCAGAAACTGAAGAGTAAAGTTCAGCACAACCATGGAAGCATTCTTGATATCAATGTTCAGAATATCCGCTTCTATAACTTCGACAGGCGTTTCGGAGCGAAAAGCGTCAATGTGGCCACGACAGCGTTTTACCATCGCCGGAGAATTGTCTACCGCGATAATTTTGCAGTCCGGCACATGGATATTGCGTCGCATAGATAGCGTGGCTGCGCCTAGCGAACATCCCAGATCGTAGACGAGGCTATTCGAGCGGGCGAATCGCTCTGCCAGCATGCCAATCATTGAGATGATGTTGGAATAGCCGGGCACGGAACGTTGGATCATATCGGGAAATACGTCGGCAACGCGTTCGTCGAATGTCCAGTCGCCTAAATTGGCAATTGGCACAGAAAAAAGCATATCGCGGTTTGGCATGGCGGAAAGTGCACTGAGAGTAATAAAGAGGCGCACATTCTAGCAGAATACGCCATACCCGTCATACTTCAAGTTGCATGTGCGCTGTTCAAAACGCTAACGTTTTGTCCTGAAACTCGAATTATTTAGGGTATGTAGCCTTCACCTTTCACATGTGTGCGGCTTTTGATTCTCGGACGCATTATATCTGTGCGCCCGAGAGTGGTAGGTATCGTTTTTGTCGTACGCCATCAATACAGCGTGAAAACCAGATCCCAAGGGAGATAATAGAGGTTTGCTGCAATCATCAGGATGAGTGAGGCATAGGTTGCCGACATACCCGAACGCCGCCAGCGGAATTCGCGATGCCGAAGTCCGTAGTAGTGAGCTAAACGTCCGGTAATCAATAGAATGCCGCAAAAATGGATCATGATGATAAGGGCGCCATTCATTTCCATCAGTACCAGTAGAATCGCCGCAATTGGAATATATTCCACTGCATTGCCATGTACTCGGATCGCCGTTTGCAATTCATAAAATCCACCGTCGCCGTAGGCCACGCGATACTGCATTCTCAGTTTCACAACATCAATAGACAGCTTTATCAACAAGATTGCGCCGAGCACGATATAGAGCGCACTTACCATTTTTTACTCCGTAACCTAACCGAAAACGGCTTGCAGAATAATAGCTTTCCCTAACGCAACTGTCGCCTGCAAAGGCTGATTTTTTTAGCGGAAATGGGCTACGTTATGAAATTTTTTATAACTAAATGAACTAATACAGCCCCCGCATCCTGTGGTTTAAAAGAGCGTCGCCTGCTGCGGCCAATCTGGCTGAGGCGGCAGTGTCGGATCGATCTCGGCGAGTAATGGCCAAAGCTGTTGCGCCAGCGGCGGAGCATCACCGATATCCGGTGTATGGATAAAGAAGAAGGGATTCGCCTCAGGCCACTGCGGCAGCTTGTTATGCCATGACTTGAACCAGCGCAGATTTTCTTCCAGAGTTTCACTGCCGATAAAGCGGATCAGCGGCTGCGTGGCGGTCAGCACGGCGTGTACCGGCACGCGAGGCTTCTTCCGCTGGGCTTCACGCATGGCAACGCTGTCTGGCGCAGCGTGATGAACCGGACGGCTGTCGAGAATCACGCGGTTGATGCCACGCTGCTGTAGCCCCTGATTCAGCGCACGCTCCTCATCGCCTTTGGTAAAAAATAGCGGGTGACGCACTTCTACGCCGTAGCTAAATCCCTGCGGTAAGGCATCAAGAAAACGCCACAGAACGGGTAACAACACTGGCCCGAAGGTGGCGGGGAGTTGCAGCCATAGCTGTCCGATACGGTGTTCGATCGGCTCAAGGCATTGATAAAACAGGCTGACATCGCTATCGCAGTTCTGTAAGGCAGCCTTATGGCTGATCGTTGAGGGAAACTTGAAGCAAAAGCGAAAATTATCATGTGTCATATCACGCCAGCGCCCGACAATCTCGCGTGAAGGCAACGCATAAAAGGTCGTGTTACCTTCGACACAGCTAAAGTAGCGGCTGTAGTCGGCAAGATCGTTTAAACCCAACCGACTCCATGCAGGGTGCTGCCATTGTGGTAATCCGATGTACATCATCGCACCATAATTTCATTGAGCCTCAATAGGATGGCAACGATTATCGCGTAATTGCTAGACCAGCGCGAGTGAGCCGAGATAAATCGTTTATAAAATCTCATCCGCCCACTGTGTTGCCTCCATTATCATGGTAAAGAAGTTTTCTTCATCGATACCCAACTGGATTAAGAGGCGTTCAAGCTCTTCCCACTCTTGCTGTTCGTATTTAGCGATTAACGTCAGATAAACGGCAAGTTCGCCGGTGTTTTCTAATAAGCTCTGGTTAATTTTTTCCGATAGTGCGATTTGTGAGAGCAACAGCGGCATCGGTGAGTCCAATACAGCATCAAGCAGCGATAATAATCCGCATAGAAACGCCTCGGTGGTATCTTCTTTCACATTAAAAGAGGCATACAGTAATTCGAAAAATCTGGCACGAATTAAGCTAGTGCGATAAAGCTCACTGGGTTTATTCTCATTACTATTGGTAATACTAATTAATGACACAAAACGTTTGAGTTCCCGTTGCCCAAGCAGCATTGCCATAGAACGGAACGACATCGAGGTCGCAGTGATACCAAAGCGAGTGTTGTATTTGATATTGGTGATGTGGCGCATCAATTTATAATAAAGCGACAGATCGGCACAGACCAATTCTTCGATCGCGGCATAGTTGATTTCAGGTTTATTAACCTCTCTCAGTAGCCTTATGGTATTGCTGGATTTATTGACCAGTTTTTTCGATTTAATCATTTCAGGACGACTGAAAAAATACCCTTGAAAAAGTGAAATGCCCAGCTTTTTGCTTTGCATGTATTGCTCATGCGTTTCTACTTTTTCGGCCAGATAAATTAACTTACGCTGTTTGGTTCTTTTGATGAAATTTTCAATGTCGCCAAAAGTCGACAGGGTTAAATCGAATTTGATGACATCAATGTAAGGCAAAAAACGATCCCATTCTGAATCCATTGAAAAGTCATCAAGCGCAATTTTGAAGCCCTTTCTTTTTAGCTTTTTTACGGCAGCAAATAAATCATTGTCGGGTGCAGCATTTTCAAGAATTTCTATAACAACCTTTTCCTGCGGTAATACTTCAGCCTGACCATTGATCAGCATTTGATGGGGGAAATTAATATAGTAAGGCTGCTCGACTACGGATCTTGCCAATGGATTGGTTAAAAATTGATCGGAAATAAGCTGCGCAGTCGCAAATTCAGGGCTGACGTCAGGGAATTTATTGGTGATGTCCATGCGAAAAAGTAGCTCGTAGGCAACGGTTTGGCGGTGTTGATTCAAAATGGGTTGACGGGCAACAAATGAATACATACTTGTTCTCCATGTAAACCATACGCATTAGCCAATAATGGAAAAGCGTTTTTTATTAAAATTTTTTATAAAAATAAGCAGTTACTTAGTAATTTTAGCAGGTTTTACTAAAAGGGAAGGTTGGTTTCCACAAATCATCATGCTGTGGGCGTCGGTATGTCCTATGCCTTTGGGTCGATGCGCCTCCGAATATTGGCCAACTTAAATGCTGCTTTTCTGACGATTTTCTGATCACCGCACTCTTGTGGTCTGGTTTTCCTCTGATGTTTAGTTTTGTAACAACTATTCCTAGATTAGCGAACATTTCGTTAACCGAGAAGGGAATTTCGTAAAAAGAGTAGGCGGCGGCGTCGCAGAGCGTTACCTTCATGCTTATCGTTCTGGCTATTATCCTTTATAATAGCCGCCTTTTTTCACCGGACAGTAACCCAGAAAAATCATACCGTGCAGCGAAAATGCCACGGTTTTTACGTTGTGATCTACCGTGAAAAGTAATCTATCGTGAAAACGTGTGGGCTGGCGGATGAGTAAAAGGACATCGTGATGCGTACTAATTATTGCGGGCAGTTGAATTCGTCCCATGTGGGCCAGGAAGTGACATTGTGCGGCTGGGTTAACCGCCGCCGCGATCTGGGTGGTTTGATTTTTATTGATATGCGTGACCGCGAAGGGCTGGTTCAGGTGTTTTTTGACCCTGATCGTCAGGACGCATTTAAACTGGCATCCGAGTTGCGTAACGAGTTCTGCATCCAACTTACCGGTGTAGTTCGCGCCCGTCCAGAAAGCCAAATCAACAAAGACATGGCGACGGGTGAAGTTGAAATTTTTGCCAACGCACTGACAATCGTTAACCGTTCTGAAGCGCTGCCGTTGGATTCCAACCAAACCAATACTGAAGAAGCGCGTCTCAAATTCCGCTATCTGGATTTGCGCCGTCCTGAAATGGCGCAGCGTCTGAAAACGCGTGCACGTATCACCAGTTTTGTTCGCCGTTTTATGGACGACCACGGCTTCATGGACATCGAAACGCCGATGTTGACCAAAGCGACGCCGGAAGGCGCGCGCGACTATCTGGTGCCGAGCCGCGTACATAAAGGCAAGTTTTATGCGCTGCCGCAGTCCCCACAGCTGTTCAAACAGCTGCTGATGATGTCTGGATTTGACCGCTACTACCAGATCGTCAAATGCTTCCGTGACGAAGACTTGCGTGCCGACAGACAGCCTGAATTTACCCAAATCGATGTGGAAACCTCTTTCATGACCGCGCCACAGGTGCGTGAAGTGATGGAGCAACTGGTACGTGAGCTATGGCTGGACGTGAAAGGCGTCGATCTGGGTGATTTCCCGGTCATGACGTTCGCAGAAGCGATGCGTCGTTTCGGTTCCGACAAGCCAGATTTGCGTAACCCGCTGGAACTGGTCGACGTTGCCGATCTGCTGAAAGATATCGAGTTCAAAGTGTTCTCCGGCCCGGCAAACGATGCCAAAGGCCGCGTTGCCGCTATTCGCGTACCGGGCGGCTCACAGTTGAGCCGTAAGCAGATTGATGAATACGGCAAGTTTATTGAAATCTATGGTGCGAAAGGCCTGGCTTACATCAAGGTCAACGAGCGTGCTAAAGGTCTGGAAGGCGTTCAAAGCCCAGTAGCGAAATTCCTGAGTGAAGACGTTCTGTCTGCTTTGCTGGATCGTACCGCGGCGCAAGATGGCGACATCCTGTTCTTTGGTGCTGACAGCGCAAAAGTGGTGACCGATGCGCTGGGTGCGCTTCGTCTCAAGCTGGGCCGCGATCTGAACCTGACGAAAAACAATAGCTGGGAACCGCTGTGGGTGGTCGACTTCCCAATGTTTGAGGAAGATGGCGAAGGTGGGTTGTCAGCGATGCACCATCCGTTTACCGCACCGCGTGACATGCTGCCTTCTGAACTGGCGGCTAACCCCGTTTCGGCGATCGCTAACGCCTATGACATGGTCATTAACGGTTATGAAGTGGGCGGCGGTTCCGTACGTATTCACAGCGGCGAGATGCAGCAAACCGTGTTCCGCATTCTGGGCATTACTGAGCAAGAGCAGCGTGAGAAATTTGGCTTCCTGCTGGATGCACTGAAATACGGTACGCCGCCGCACGCGGGTCTGGCGTTTGGCCTTGACCGTCTGGTGATGCTGCTGACGGGCACTGATAACATTCGTGACGTTATCGCCTTCCCGAAAACGACGGCAGCAGCGTGTTTGATGACGGAAGCGCCAAGCTTCGCTAACCCAGCCTCGCTGGAAGAGCTTGCCATTGCGGTTGTTGTGAAAGGGAAAGCGGCTCAGGATGGAAAATCCGAGAACGAATAAGATGGTATACAAGCGACCTGTTTCGGTGCTGGTGGTGATTTATGCCCGTGACACCGGGCGGGTGCTGATGCTGCAACGGCGTGACGATCCTGAATTCTGGCAATCCGTGACGGGGAGTATAGAAGAAGGAGAAAGTGCGCCGTATGCTGCACAGCGTGAAGTCAAAGAAGAAGTTAACATTGATATATCCGCTGAAGCGTTATCACTCTTTGACTGCCAGCGCTGTATTGAGTTTGAGCTATTTGCTCATTTGAGACGTCGCTATGCGCCGGGGGTCACGCACAATACCGAACATTGGTATTGTCTGGCGTTACCTGCTGAGCGCGAGGTGCAATTATCCGAGCATCTTGCTTACCAGTGGCTGGATGTGCCCCATGCGGCACAGTTGACCAAGTCCTGGAGCAACCGGCAGGCGATTGAAGAATTTGTTATTTATCCGGCCTGAACAGGCTTTTTTCGGAGATTTTTATGGCAGGTCATAGTAAGTGGGCGAACACAAAGCATCGTAAAGCAGCACAGGACTCCAAACGCGGTAAAATCTTTACCAAGATTATCCGCGAATTGGTCACCGCAGCCCGTTTGGGTGGTGGCGATCCAGGGTCTAACCCACGTCTGCGCGCCGCGATCGATAAAGCACTGTCCAACAACATGACGCGCGATACTCTGAACCGCGCGATTGCCCGTGGCGTCGGCGGTGATGATGATACCAACATGGAAACCATCATTTATGAAGGCTACGGCCCGGGTGGCACAGCTGTCATGGTGGAATGCCTGAGTGACAACCGCAACCGTACCGTTTCCGAGGTGCGCCATGCGTTTACCAAAACTGGCGGTAATCTGGGGACTGATGGTTCCGTTTCGTACCTCTTCACCAAGAAGGGCGTCATTTCTTACGCACCGGGTCTGGATGAAGATACAGTGATGAACGCCGCGCTAGAAGCGGGTGCCGATGACGTCGTCACGTATGACGACGGCGCGATCGACGTCTTCACGCCGTGGGAAACATTTGGTGACGTGAAGGATGCCTTGGATGCGGCAGGCTTGAAGGCTGAGTCTGCGGAAGTGTCTATGATTCCGTCCACTAAGGCGGATATGGATGCAGAAACGGCACCGAAGCTGATGCGTCTGATCGACATGCTGGAAGATTGCGACGATGTGCAGGAGGTTTACCATAACGGTGAGATCTCCGATGAGGTGGCTGAACTGCTGTAATGGCAGGTCGGTGATGCAAAGTAGAAACAGCTACCCACATAGGCGAATCGGCGGAGCGGCACGATGACAATCGTAGCACCATGACAATCATAGTAGGCATCGACCCCGGTTCGCGCGTGACGGGTTATGGCATTATCCGCCAGCAGGGGCGGCATCTGACGTATCTCGGCAGCGGTTGTATTCGCACCGTGGTAGATGATATGCCCACTCGGCTTAAGCTGATTTACGCTGGCGTCAGTGAAATTATTACGCAATTTCAGCCAGACTGTATGGCGATCGAACAGGTCTTCATGGCGAAAAACCCGGATTCAGCCTTGAAGCTGGGGCAGGCGCGCGGTGTGGCCATCGTCGCGGGTGTGAATCAGGATCTGCCCGTGTTTGAGTATGCAGCGCGTTTGGTCAAGAAAACGGTGGTAGGTACGGGCGCAGCAGATAAAAAGCAGGTACAGCATATGGTTCGCTCATTGCTGAAACTGTCGGCCAGTCCGCAGGCGGATGCTGCCGATGCGTTGGCGATTGCGATTACTCACTGCCACTTTAACCAGAGTCTGCTGCGTACCGCAGCAGTGAAAGTAAACCCGCTGGCAGGATGACTGCGCTGAAACAGGAGGCTGGATATTCATCCTAGTGCTGTTCGCTTCAGCCTGTTGTTAGGGGAAACACAGGGGGAGGTTCCCGCAGGGACGCCTCACCCCTGTGGTCGCCCCGTGTATCTTGATGCTTAAACGATCGGTATTGCTGGATATTCATCCAGCCTTTTTTATGTTATATATTCGTCATACTTCAAGTCATTCATTCCCTATGTAAAAGGAAGCGCAACGTGATAGGTCGTCTCAGAGGCATTATCCTGGAAAAACAGCCGCCGCAGGTGCTGATAGAAGCTAACGGTGTGGGTTACGAAGTCCATATGCCGATGACGTGCTTTTACGAACTCCCTGAGCTCAATCAGGAAGCGATTATTTTTACCCATTTTGTTGTCCGCGAAGATGCGCAACTGCTGTTCGGTTTTAATGATAAGCAGGAAAGGGCGCTGTTCCGCGAGTTGATTAAAGTGAATGGCGTTGGGCCGAAACTGGCGCTGGCGATTCTCTCTGGGATGTCCGCAACGCAGTTTGTCAGCGCGGTTGAGCGCGAAGAAATTGGCGCGTTGATTAAACTTCCGGGCGTGGGTAAGAAAACGGCGGAAAGGCTGGTTGTTGAAATGAAAGATCGCTTCAAGGGCCTGAGCGGCGATCTGTTTAATTCGGTCAGTGATATTCCGCTGACGTCACCTGCTAACGTAGACAATCGCGTTGGCGAACCCGAAGCGGAAGCCGCAGCGGCACTGGTGGCGCTGGGCTACAAACCGCAGGAAGCCAGCCGCATGATTTCCAAGATCGCGCGTCCCGATGCAGACTGTGAAACCCTAATCAGGGATGCACTGCGCGCGGCGCTGTGAGGTATTGATGATAGAAGCCGACCGTTTAATTTCCGCTGACGCCGTTCCAGAAGAAGAATTTCTCGACCGAGCGATGCGGCCTAAACTGCTGAAAGAATATGTGGGCCAGCCGCAGGTGCGTGAACAGATGGAAATTTTCATCCAGGCTGCGCGTAAACGTGGGGATGCGCTGGATCATCTGCTAATTTTTGGGCCCCCCGGCTTGGGTAAAACGACGTTGGCGAATATTGTCGCCAATGAAATGGGCGTGAATATGCGCACGACATCAGGCCCAGTGTTGGAAAAAGCTGGCGACCTTGCCGCGCTGCTGACCAATCTCGAACCGCATGATGTGCTATTTATCGATGAAATCCATCGTCTGTCACCGGTTGTGGAAGAAGTACTGTATCCGGCAATGGAAGATTACCAGTTGGATATCATGATCGGTGAAGGGCCCGCTGCTCGCTCAATTAAACTCGATCTGCCTCCTTTCACACTGATTGGTGCAACGACGCGAGCGGGGTCGTTAACCTCACCGCTGCGCGATCGCTTTGGTATTGTGCAGCGTCTAGAGTTTTATAATGTAGCCGATTTGCAGTATATCGTTGGCCGCAGCGCCCAGTGTTTGGGACTGGATCTGACGCAGGAAGGCTCCCTTGAAGTGGCTCGCCGTGCGCGTGGTACGCCGCGTATCGCCAACCGATTATTGCGCCGGGTGCGCGATTTCTCCGAGGTTAAATCGGAAGGTGCGATTACTGGAACAGTGGCGACGCAGGCGTTGGATATGCTTGCTGTAGATACCGAAGGCTTTGACTACATGGACCGTAAGCTGCTGTTGGCAATCATCGATAAATTCATGGGTGGCCCTGTCGGGCTAGACAATTTAGCCGCCGCGATTGGCGAAGAACGGGAAACCATTGAAGATGTATTGGAACCGTTTCTGATTCAACAAGGGTTCATCCAGCGTACGCCGCGTGGCCGAATGGCGACTCAGCATGCCTATCGGCATTTTGGCTTAACGCGTGAAGAATAGTATCGTTTGAGCACGTTTTTCTACATCGTCCATATTTAGGGAGACTATACAGTCTCCCTAAATTTAGGTAATCAGAACCAGGCTTCCCACATTGCCCCAACGTTGAACGAGTCGAGCTGCGTATTGACCCCAGTCGTTGTCCGCGCGGTGTGTTTGTTATCCACTTCTCCGCCAGTCACATAGAAGCGCAACATCGGTCTGAACTCCGGTCCCATGGCAATCGAGACATTCTGGGAAAGTGTCAGTTTCCACCCTTTGTTGTCACCGCCCTGACCGTAGTCCACATGCTGATAGCCGGCTTCAAGCCAGGTAGAATGCACGTCATTCCAGAAATACATAGGGCGAACGATGGCATTGTAGTTACGACGGTCGTCCTGACTCGCAGAGTCGTTCGAGTAGTCGTGGTAGGCCAGCAAATATTCGACCTGCGTTTGCGGTGTGAATTTGTACTTACCTTCGAAGCTGGCATAGAAGGTTTTCAGGTTATTCGTTTTGTTGTAAACGCTGTTATCCGCATTGTCCGAATAGCGGGTGATAAACTGATTGAGGCTATTTTTCCCTGTGTGGCTCAGGACTGCACCGCCTTGCCAGGCCTTCATCCGCTCATCGTTATTCACCGCTTTTGAGTCAAAACCGTAGTTAGCGTACAGCGCAAGATCCAACGGCCCTAGCTTGATGCCATGCACTTTGGAGGTCAGCGCGTAATTGCCCTTATCGCCTGTGCCGGAGCTGCCGGTACAACTGATGCGTGAGGGGTTCGCATTATCCTCCATCACCTCAGGATTACAGGACTCCACGGCACCGACGGCTGCCACATCGAATCGAACACCGCCGATATCAACGTTTTTTATCCCCGCACCTTGACCGTCATGGTTCATCCAGAAGTAATCGTTGATACCTTGCTGTGGACGCTGGTGGAAATCACGTCCCGCCCAGAGATAGGCGTTGGGCTGAGAGGCGAAAAGATTGGTGACGCCTGCATAGGCTTTTTTCAGGTTAACTTCGTCGCCCCAGTGGTCGATCATCACGACGACATCCCAGATAGCGCCGTTGTCACCTTTGAAAGCTTTGGAAAGCTGAAATTCACCACCGTTACCTTCGTTACCCAGACGACCGAGTGCGGAAGCACCGTTATAGGAACCGTCAACCGCAACATATTTCTGGTCACCGCTCTGGAATTGCGCGCCGTAACGCGCATAGCCAGTGAATGCGACGCCATACGGTATCGCCATGTCAGGGGTTTTGGGGGACTCAGGCGTCGTCAGAGGATCGACCTGTTTGCTGGCAATCGCGTCTAACTTGGCCTGACGCTCCGCCAGCGCTTTTTCCACGGCCTGAGCAACGGCACGATCGAGTTGTTCCTGAGTAATGATTTCTTGTGCGAGTGCGGAACTGGAGCAAAGGGCGGCCAGCACTGCCAGCGTAACTGGAAGTTTTTTGCAACTTTTCATAGTCATCTCAATTCAGTAAGTTATTATTCAGACAATAACCATCCCGCTCTGATTGACGTGAATAATGGCACGGCGCTCAGAACAAGGTGATTGTTATTTTTCTAATAGTGCAACGTAATTAAATAACCGACGTAATCGACCCTCCCTTTAAGAGGCGTTCATTATTTACATTATTGTCGTTGATAAAGGTGAATTATTTCTTCTGATAATTCGCGGGCGAGTAATGATGTCATTAAATGATCTTGAGCATGAACCATAATTAACGTCATCGGCTGTCTGGCTTCACCTGCATCCTGTTCGATCAGCTGAGTTTGCATATGGTGTGCCTTGCGCGCGTAGCCATCGGCTTCTTTCAACAGATTTTTGGCTTCATCAATGTTGCCTTTACGTGCAGCGTGCAGTGCCTCAAAACACAGGCTGCGTGACTGCCCAGCATTGACGATAATTTCCATTACTGCATCTTCTAATGTAATCATCATATGACCTATTTTTTTATGTGACAGAATACTCGCGGCAATAGTTTTATTCCCTATGCCGCGCTCTTAAATACTAGTCAGAACGGTGAATATGAATAATAAAAATATGCCGCGTCCGAACGCTTTATTTTCTTTCTTCTATTTAATATGTTTAACTCGTTCTTTATTCACTTCATTAATTACTACTCGCTGTTTTTGTCATCGATATACCCGTAATACTTCAAGTTGCATGTACGTTGGCTACGTTCACTTACCCGAATCACTTACTTGAGTAAGCTCATCGGGATTCCTTCTCTTGCCGCCTTCCTGAAACTCGAATTATTTGGTGTATAGATTGCTCTGCATTTTTTGTTCCTCGCTTTTCATCAACGTATGTTCATAAGCCCGCAGGAACGGTAAATACATTAATGCGGAAAACAGCATACACAGCATGCACATGATAAACGGGCTGAAACTCCAGTTTGCGGCCCACGATGCACCAATGGGTGCTGGTGTCGTCCAGGGCGTTAGCGATACGACCTGTGCCAGCCACCCCATTTTGGTTGCCGTGTAAGCCAGCACGGCGTTAACCATCGGTACGAAGACAAAGGGGATGAACAACATCGGGTTCATAATGATGGGTGCACCGAACATGATAGGCTCGTTGATGTTAAAGAAGCTCGGTACGATGCCCATTCTGCCTATGGTGCGTAGGTGAGTCACTTTGCTGCGTAACAGCAGGAAAGCCAGCGGTAGCGTTGACCCTACGCCACCAATCAACAGATAGTGATCCCAAAAACCCTGTAAATAGATATGTGGCAGCACATCGCCTGCCGCGAGCGCGGCTTGATTCACGGCCAGATTGGTCATCCAGAATGGATTCATGATGCCCGTTACAATCAGTGAGCCGTGGATCCCCGAAAACCAGAAAAGCTGACACAGCAGCACAGACAGAAGGATGGCAGGCAGAGAGTCTGAGGCAGAAACCAGCGGCGCCAGCAGATGCATAATCGCTTCGGGAATGATCATGCCCGTTTGCGCTTCAATGAAGAGGTTGAGTGGATGCAGTGTCGCGACAATAACCAACACGGGAATGAGGATTTCAAACGAGCGAGCAACCCCCGTCGGCACTTCTTTCGGTAAACGAATGGTAATGTTGTGCTGTTTCAGCGCGGCATAAACACGGGTGGAATAGATAGAGGTCAGTAAAGCGGTGAATATCCCTTGCCCTGACAGGTATTCAGTAGAAATTTTGTCATCGGCGTAAGGAGCAGCGACGAGCAGAAAAGCCATAAATGCCAGCAGACCGGACATCACTGAATCGAGGTTAAACTGTCGCCCCAGGCTGGCCCCGACGCCCACGGAAATGAAAAATGTCATCACGCCCATGCTCAGCTCGAAAGGCAGCATCAGCTGTTCGCGGTAGGTGATGGAAAAGTCCAACCAGGTGCGGGCAAATCCGACGGTGGTATTGGCAGAGAACGGGGGGAAAATAAACACCAACATAAATGAGCCGATGATCATAAAGGGGAGCGCGGCGGTAAAACCATCGCGGATAGCGATCACATACTTTTGTTGCCCCAAACGCCCAGCCAGCGGGGTAATCGATTGTTCGATAGTGGCAATCATCGATTGATATAAGGAACTCATGTGAACACCTTCTCGTGTGCCACCGCAACGGCGACAGATCATCATCAAGTACATATCGCCACGTTGCATACCGTAACCCATTGTATTAGCAGGTCGGATAGATAAATCGTATGTGGCAGCCTTTTGTGAAAGTGAGCCTATATCCGTTATATGTCTTCCGCGACGGACCGCATTTTCCGCCAAGCAGGATGTAAAAACTTATTGCTAAGATGATTGGATATCATATGGAAACCGTTTTCCATGCAAAGAAAAGAGAAGTGTGATGACCGTCAATATGTGATGGTTTCTGGCGGTATTAATTAGATTTACATCACATCTTATTGGCAGGAATGCCTATTGGATGTTAAATGGATAATCGGTTTCCATGCTGAATGGAAACGGTTATACTGCGAAGCAATACAATGCGCTGTTGGTGTTAAGGGTTTCAAGTCGGGTTTAGCGTTTTTCCAGGGGCAAATGATGTCTACAATCAACGATGTATCGCGTTTAGCTGGGGTGTCCAAAGCCACAGTCTCCCGGGTGTTGAGTGGTTCACGCGGCGTAAAGGAAGCCAGCCGCCTTGCAGTGTTAAAAGCGGTTGATGAGCTGAAATATCGGCCAAACGTCATCGCCCAATCGCTGTTAAGCCAGTCAACCGGATGTATTGGCGTCATTTGCGCTCAGGACAACATCAACCAGACAACTGGCTATCTTTATGCGTTGGAAAAACACTTTAGTCGGCATCAAAAACATCTCTTGTTGCGGTTTGCCAGCAGCAGGGCAGAAGTGATGAATGTGCTGGATGAACTGACTAGTGGCTTGTGTGATGATATTTTAATCATCGGTGCGCGCTTTCCACTGAATCTGGCCGATAAGAGCATCATTCTGATCGATTGTATGGAGGCGGATACCACCAACAGCCTGCAATTCGATCACGCTTTCGCCACAGAAACGGCATGTAATTACCTGATTCGTCAAGGAAGGCGTCAAATCGCGCTGATCAATCCTGCTGCCAGCAGCTCTGCGGAACAGGTTCTGTTAGGGTATAAACGGGCACTGGAAAATAACTTCTTGCCGTTTAACCGCAACCTGATTTTTATGGATGCGTCTTCCTCGTCGTCGGTTGCGCTGCAAGTGTTGCTCAATAACAGCACGACGCTGAATTTCAATGCGCTTTTGGTCGCTGATGAGCAAGAAGCAAAACGTGTCATCACACAGCTTCAGGCGTTTAATAAATCTGTGCCAAAAGACATTATGGTATTCAGCCTTGCCGGTTCTCTTGATATTCCTGGCATTCCGGCGATACCGGCGATTGAATATTCGATGGATGCGGTGGCGGCCAGAATCGTGTCTTGGCTTAATGAAAAAACGCAGGGTGTGTTGGGATCGTATGTCTTGCGCGGCGATTTAATTATCCCCGATATGGCTAATAGGAACTAACGCTGTTCGCGCGAAATTACCGATCTTAAAAAGAAAAAGCCCCTCTGAAGCGTGTGCTCAGAGGGGCTTTTTCTTTTTAGTTTTTATTGTTGGCTAAGCGGGTTGTGGCTTAAGCAGGCTGACAATAAATAGCAGTGATGCACACAGCACCACAGACGGTCCGGCTGGTGTATTGTAGCCAGCTGAGAAAGCTAAGCCGCCCGTTACAGCAATCATTCCAATCATAACGGCGATGATTGCCATTTGTTCCGGCGTCCGTGCGAAGCGTCTGGCGCTGGCGGCGGGAATAATCAACAGTGAGGTAATGATCAGTGCGCCAACAAATTTCATGGCGATGCCAATCGTTAATGCGGTAGTCAGCATTAAAAGCAGCTTGGTGCGTTGTATCTTCACTCCATCGACGTGTGCCAGTTCTGGGCTAATCGTCATGGAAAGCAGTGCGCGCCATTGCCAACGCATAACAGCGACAACGATTATCACACCAGCACCGATCACCCACAGGTCCTCTGTTGTGACGGAGAGTAAATCACCAAATAGGTAGGCCATTAAATCCACACGTACATTGTTCATCAGGCTGACGACAACCAATCCAAGCGACAGGGCGCTGTGAGCCATGATGCCGAGTAACGTATCGACAGCCAGGTAGGGACGACGCTCTAGCCAGACGAGGCCCAGTGCAAGAATGAGCGTCACGGCAATGACGGCAGAAAACAGGTTAATGTTCAGCAGTAGGCCGAATGCGACGCCAAGCAAGGATGCGTGCGCCAGCGTATCGCCAAAATAAGACATCCGCCGCCAGACGACGAACGAACCGAGTGGGCCTGCCGCAATCGCCAGTAAAATCCCTGCCAACCAACCGGGAAATAGCAGTTCTATCATGCGTCGTTTCCACCTTGTCTTTTCAGAATGATACGTCCTTGTAGGTCATGACGATGATTATGATGATGGCGATAAATGGCTAATTGCTCCGCGCCGCGGTGGCCAAACATCGCTAAAAATTCGGGGTGAAGGGAAACGACTTCAGGCGTGCCGGAGCAGCAAACATGTTGATTAAGGCAGAGAACTTCATCGGTTTTTGCCATCACCAAATGCAGATCGTGCGACACCATCAGCACGCCGCAGTGGAATTCCTGCCGCAACTGATTAATCAGATCGTACAGTGCCATTTGCCCATTGACATCGACACCCTGTGTCGGTTCATCCAGAACTAGAAGTTGGGGCTGATTGAGCAGTGCGCGGGCTAACAGCACGCGCTGGGTTTCGCCACCGGAGAGTTTCTGCATCGGCTGTTCCAGCAGATGTGCAGCCTGAACACGTTTGAGGGCGGGTAAGATATCCTGCTTTTTCACGCCGGGGCGCAGTTGCATAAAGCGGCTGACGGTCAGGGGCAGGGTGGTATCCAGATGCAGCTTCTGCGGAACGTAACCGATACGCAATGCGGGATCCCGCACCAGTGAACCGGAGGTGGGTGCAAGCAGCCCCAATACCACGCGCACCAGCGTCGATTTCCCTGCGCCATTTGGCCCCAGCAGCGTCAGAATTCGACCTGCCTGCAAGGTCAGAGAGATATCTGACAGGATCTTCCGACTGCCAAATGTCACTGAAATATTATTAAGTGATACCAATGTAGACATATAATTCGGTTTGCATAACCCATGTAATGTTATAATATAACAAACAACACGACAAAAATCGATGGGATCGACTTTCATGCAGCAATCTATTCAGCAAAAAAAATGGTTAAAAAGTGTGTTTGTTGCCAGTGCGCTACTCGCATGCGGGATGTCAATCAGCGCGGCATCCGCTGCGGTAATTACGTCAATTCGTCCTTTAGGGTTCATTGCGTCGGCCATTGCCGATGGTGTGACGCCAACCGAGGTTTTGTTACCTGATGGCGCGTCGCCTCACGATTATGCCTTGCGCCCGTCTGATGTCCAGCGTTTACAGTCTGCCGATCTGGTGATTTGGGTCGGGCCGGAAATGGAAGCTTTCCTTGGGAAACCGTTAGCGAAAATTCCATCCACAAAACAGATCGCGCTTTCCGTACTACCCGGCATTAAATCTGAGCTGGAAAAAGAAGCCGGACACGATCATGAAGATGACCATGGGCAGGCACATGATGAGCATGAAAAAGGCCACGATCATAGCCATGCGGCCCATGATGACGGCGACGATGGTCACCATCATGGCGAGTACAATATGCACATTTGGCTCTCACCGGAGATGACAAAACAGGCGGCAACCGCCATTCATGCAAAATTATTGGAACTTATGCCTCAGAATAAGGACAAACTAGACGCGAATCTGCTTTATTTTACGGATAAAATTGCGCAAGCAGATGAAAAAATTGTTAAGATGCTAGCGCCTGTGCAGGGTAGAGGCTATTTCGTGTTTCATGATGCCTATGGCTACTTTGAGAAACACTACGGGTTAAATCCCTTGGGTTACTTTACGGTTAACCCCGAAATTCAGCCCGGTGCACAGCGTTTACATCAAATACGAACACAGTTGGTTGAGCACAAAGCCGTATGCGTTTTTGCTGAACCACAATTCAGGCCAGCCGTTATTAATGCTGTTGCCAAGGGAACCGACGTGCGCTCGGGTGTGCTCGATCCATTGGGAAGCAACATTGCACTGGGTAGAGATAGCTATGCCGATTTCTTGTTGCAGCTATCGAACCAGTATGTGAGCTGTCTGGAGGAAAAATCATGAGGATACGAATAAGTGCAGCAGATAGTCCGAACTATCGCTCTGGCGTATAACAGTTTACCTCGGCCCCATCGCGTCATGCTGGGGTCGCTTACCGTTGTGACATTGGCCGTTGCTGTTTGGCGGCCTTTTGTTTACCCCCATGTCGATGATGCTCCCGCCATCGTGAAAGATATCGACCTGGAAACCAGCCAACTGCGTACGCTGACGCCTGAAGCCAGTGAACCGATAGACCAACCCTCGCCAGATGACGACATTCCGCAAGATGAGCTCGATGATAAGGTTGCCGATGAAGGTGGCGTACATGAGTACGTGGTTTCTACGGGTGATACCTTAAGCAGCATTTTGACACAGTACGGTATCGATATCGCGGATGTCACTCAGCTCGCAGAGCAGAATAAAGATTTACGTAACCTGAAAATTGGTCAGCAAATTTCGTGGACTCTGGCAGAAAACGGCGATCTGCAAAGTTTGACCTGGCAGATGTCTCGCCGCGAAACACGTATTTATGAGCGCGTAGGTGCCGATTTCAAAGAGCGTATTGAGACGCTGAAAGGCGAGTGGCGCAACAGTGTTCTGAATGGTCGGGTCAGTGGCAGCTTTGTCAGTAGCGCGAAAAGCGCCGGTTTGACCAGCACAGAAGTGCGGGAAGTGATCAAAGCGCTGCAATGGCAGTTGGATTTCCGTAAGTTACGCAAAGACGACACCTTCTCTGTCCTGATGTCCCGCGAAATGCTCGATGGCAAAAGTGAACAGAGCGAACTGGTCGGCGTTCGTTTGAATACTGGCGGTAAAGACTATTACGCTATTCGGGCAGAAGACGGTAAATTCTACGATCGTGAAGGTTCCGGTTTGACGCGTGGCTTTATGCGTTTTCCGACCATGAAACAATTCCGTATTTCCTCCAACTTCAATCCGCGTCGTTTGAACCCGGTGACTGGGCGTGTTGCGCCGCATAAAGGGGTCGATTTTGCCATGCCAGTCGGTTCGCCAGTTCTGGCCGTCGGGGATGGTGAAGTGGTGATTGCGAAACGCAGCGGTGCAGCGGGTAACTATGTAGTGATTCGTCATGGTCGCCAGTATACGACGCGATTTATGCACCTAAATCGCATATTGGTTAAACCTGGGCAGAAAGTGAAACGTGGCGATCGCATCGGGTTGTCTGGTAACACTGGTCGTTCCACTGGCCCGCACCTGCACTACGAATTCTGGATAAACCAGCAGGCGGTAAACCCGCTGACGGCTCAGCTGCCGCGTTCTGAAGGGCTGGCGGGTAAAGATCGTCGTGATTATCTGGCGCAGGTGAAGGAAGTGGTGCCGCAGCTTAAGTTTGATTAACCATACTGACTGCATGTTGTGCCGGTGGCTTGCTGCCGGCATTTTCATTTATAGAACAGCTGCCCCTGATTTTTTATTGTCGAGCAGACGTGTTTTTGCTTAATTGTCAGTGGGTGTTGCTAAACGCCGAGCAGCAATTATGATTATGTTTATTGATTGATATGAAGAGTTTAGGCATGGAAAAAGAAAAAAAATCGAACGCTGAATTTGTTCCCCAGTTTCAACGCGCCTTTTTTCATCCGCGCTATTGGGGTGTTTGGTTAGGCGTTGGCGTGATGGCACTTACTGCCTATATTCCCGCTCGGTTAAGAAACCCAGTATTGGGTGGGTTAGGGCGTTTTGTCGGGAGAATATCAAAAGGTGCTCGCCGCCGTGCCCGCATTAATCTGCTGTATTGCATGCCAGAGTTAACGGAAGCACAGCGCGAAACCATCATCGATGACATGTTTGCGACAGCGCCTCAGTCGATGATCATGATGGTTGAAGTGGGAATTCGTAACCCAAAGAAAATCGAAAAATATGTTCGTTGGCACGGCGAAGACATTCTTGAACGTATTAAAGCGCAAGAGAAAAACGTGATTTTTTTGGTTCCGCATGGATGGGGTGTTGATATTCCTGCGATGTTGCTGACTTCTCGCGGACAGCGCATGGCGGCAATGTTCCATAATCAGAAGAATGCGCTGGTGGATTATTGGTGGAATCGGCTACGCCGTCGTTTTGGTGGACGCATTCATGCTCGCAATGACGGTATTAAGCCGTTTATCAGCTCCGTACGCTCTGGATGCTGGGGGTATTACTTACCCGATCAAGATCACGGCCCTGAGCATAGCGAGTTCGTTGATTTCTTTGCAACCTATAAGGCAACGCTACCTGCTGTCGGACGGCTGATGAAAGTGTGTCGCGCTGATATCGTACCGTTGTTTCCGGTATATAACGCCAAAGATGGTTGCCTGGATGTGTTTATTCGTCCGCCGATGGACGATTTGGCGGAAGCGGATGATGCATATATTGCACGGCGCATGAATGAAGAAGTGGAAATTCTGGTCAGACCGAACCCTGAACAGTACACCTGGATTCTGAAGCTGTTGAAAACCCGCAAGCCGGGTGAGATTGAGCCATATTGTCGGGATGAGTTGTATCGCAACAAGAAGTGAGATGAGTAGCGTATAGCCGCATGGATAAAAAAGCCGGATGAGAAATCGTCCGGCTTTTTACTATCATAATATCGACCGCTAACTTAGCAGCGGATCGGTGATTACAATGATTATTCCACGCGCAGAATGCGAATGGTGTTGGTTGTGCCTACGGTACCCATGATGTCACCTTGTGTGACGATGACCAGATCCCCAGACATCAGGAACCCTTTATCACGCAGTAGGATCACCGCATCATTGGCCGCGGCAACGCCATCCGTATAGCTGTCGAAATGTACCGGTGTGACGCCGCGATACAGCGCGGTCAGGTTCAGTGTGTGCTCATGGCGAGACATGGCGAAAATCGGCAAGCCAGAACTGATACGAGACATCATCAGAGCGGTACGGCCAGACTCCGTCATGGCAATCAGTGCAGTAACCCCTTTCAGGTGGTTGGCTGCATACATGGAAGACATCGCGATGGATTCTTCCGTGTTATCAAACTGCACGTCAAGGCGATGCTTGGAGACGTTGATGCTTGGGATTTTTTCCGCACCTAAACACACTTTCGCCATGGCAGCGACGGTTTCAGCCGGATATTGACCCGCAGCGGTTTCTGCTGAGAGCATCACCGCATCGGTGCCATCCAGCACGGCGTTGGCGACGTCCATTACCTCGGCGCGTGTCGGCATCGGATTGGTGATCATCGATTCCATCATCTGCGTGGCCGTAATGACTGCACGATTCAACTGACGGGCACGGCGAATCAATTTCTTCTGAATCCCTACCAGCTCAGGGTCACCGATTTCAACACCCAGATCGCCCCTTGCGACCATTACCACGTCGGAAGCCAGAATAATGTCATCCATTGCGGCATCTGAGCAGACTGCTTCAGCACGTTCAACTTTTGATACGATCTTGGCGTTACAGCCTGCGTCGCGTGCGAGGCGGCGTGCGTAGTTGAGGTCTTCACCGGTGCGTGGGAAAGAGACTGCCAGATAGTCGACGCCAATTTTTGCAGCAGTAATAATGTCGGCTTTATCTTTTTCCGTCAGGGCTTCGGCAGACAGACCGCCACCGAGTTTGTTGATGCCTTTATTGTTAGACAGCGGGCCACCAATGGTGACTTCGGTGTAAACTTTCAGGCCTTCAACTTGGAGGACTTTCAGCTGTACGCGGCCGTCATCCAGTAACAGGATATCGCCAGGCACCACGTCGCTCGGCAAGCCTTTGTAATCGATCCCGACTTTTTCTTTATCGCCTTCGCCTTTCGCTAAGTTGGCATCCAGCAAGAATTTGTCGCCGATATTCAGGAAGATTTTACCTTCTTTGAAGGTAGAAACACGAATTTTTGGACCCTGTAGATCGCCAAGAATGGCAACATGGCGGCCTAATTTAGCCGCAATTTCACGAACTTTGTTGGCACGTAATTGATGGTCTTCTGCTGTGCCGTGAGAAAAATTCATGCGTACAACGTTAGCGCCCGCATTGATAATCTTTTCGAGATTATTATCGCGGTCGGTAGCGGGCCCCAGGGTGGTAACAATCTTGGTTCTTCTGAGCCGTCTGGACATGTATAACTCCGTTCACTTGTGAAGCTGTAGTGTTGCGATTAAGCGTCGAATAACGGTGCAAAATGTCACTTTACAACAAAACTATTTCACCTGCGTTATCCGAACATCGAGTTGAGTCTGATTATCATACTGTACAGGTAATCCCTGCCATCTTTCCATAACCGTGGCCTCTGGCCACATTGAGATGAGGCAGGTAGATGATACCGCTCATTTTTGTTACCCGTCATACTTCAAGTTGCATGTGCGTTGGCTTCGCTTACTCACCCGAATCACTTACTTGAGTAAGCTCATCGGGACTCCTTCGCTTGCCGCCTTCCTGAAACTCGAATTATTTAGGATATAACTAAAAACAAAGCACAACGTAAAACTTACCTATCACCTGAAAGGATTAATCAATCGTTCGTCTTTATCAAAGCGTGATTCACGCAAGGCCTCTTTGACCCGTTTCAGGTTATCACGAAATTTTTCCCCGCGACGCAGTGTGAACCCCGTAGCCAGAACGTCGATTAGCGTCAACTGAGCGATGCGGGATACCATCGGCATATAGACATCGGTATCTTCAGGCACGTCAAGTCGCAAGGCCAGCGAGGCTTCACGCGCCAGCGGCGTGCCGTCTGAAGTGATGGCGATCACCGTCGCATCGTTTTCGCGTGCCAACTGCGCCATTTCGACCAGACTTTTGGTTCTACCGGTATGGGAGATCAATACCACGACGTCACCGTCGCTGGAATTCATGCAACTCATGCGCTGCATAACGATGTCATCAAAATAAACGACGGGGATATTGAAGCGGAAAAATTTGTTCATCGCATCGTGTGCGACCGCTGCGGAAGCGCCTAGACCAAAAAAAGAGATTTTCTTCGCCTGCGTCAGTAAATCCACAGCGCGGTTGACCGCGGCAAAATCAAGGCTCGATTTTACCTGCTCTAAGCCAGCCATCGCGGATTCAAAGATTTTACTGGTATAGGCGTCAACGCTGTCATCTTCTTCCACGTTACGGTTCACATACGGTGTACCGTTCGCCAGACTTTGCGCCAGATGTAGTTTAAAATCGGGAAAACCTTTAGTTTCAAGGCGACGACAGAAGCGATTAACCGTTGGCTCGCTCACGTCGGCCATTTTGGCTAAGGTCGCGATGCTGGAGTGAATGGCCGTCTGTGGAGTGCTCAGAATCACTTCAGCCACTTTCCTTTCTGATTTGCTCAAGAGTTCTAAGTGACTCTGGATTTTTTCCAGCATATTCATACGACAAGGGCCATGTAAGTTTTTTCCAATTTCAACTTAAGTTTTTCCAATTTCAACTAAAGGTACAACTGGCATTCATTACGTGAAAATATACTACGACCCTGTGGTGGTTGGCAGAGGGCAACACGCTAAGTTGGGGCCTTTTTTTGCCAGAACATGACATGTGTCTAACTTTCAGAAAAGTAATTGACTGTCAGAAACGACGAAAAATTTCGTTTTAGGGCGAATGCATAAGTGACTTCAGCCACTGCACAGACCGATTTACGCATTGTTTTCAGTCAATACCGACCATTATTTGGCATTTTTATGATGGGTTTACTGGCTGTAGTCAAAAAGAGTACATTATCGCTGTAATAAAATTACAGCATCCTGCAACGAGGAGATGAACATGGCGGTAACTTCAACAGCCCAAGCGTGCGATCTGGTTATTTTCGGTGCCAAGGGCGATCTGGCGCGCCGTAAATTGCTGCCTTCCCTGTACCAGTTGGAAAAAGCAGGTCACATCCATGCGGACACCAAAATTATTGGGGTGGGCCGTGCGGATTGGGATAAAGCGGAGTATACCCGCGTCGTGCGCGAAGCGCTTGACACCTTTATGAAAGAAGCCATCGACGATAAGTTGTGGGAAACGCTAAGCAGTCGGCTGGATTTCTGCAATCTTGATGTGGAAGACACGAAAGCTTTCAACAAGCTGGGCAAGATGCTTGACCAGAAAAATCGTACCACGATCAACTATTTTGCGATGCCACCCAGCACATTCGGAGCGATCTGCAAAGGGTTGGGAACCGCAGGGCTGAATAAAGAGCCTGCACGCGTGGTGATGGAGAAACCGCTGGGTACCGATCTGGCGTCTTCCCGTGCCATTAATGATCAGGTCGCGGAATTCTTCAACGAGTGTCAAGTTTACCGTATCGACCACTATCTGGGTAAAGAAACCGTTCTGAACCTGCTGGCGCTGCGTTTTGCCAACTCGCTGTTCTCCTCAAATTGGGACAACAGGACGATCGATCATGTACAGATCACGGTAGCCGAAGAAGTCGGAATTGAAGGACGCTGGGGCTATTTTGATAAAGCCGGCCAGATGCGTGACATGATCCAGAACCACCTGTTACAGATTCTGACGATGATTGCAATGTCGCCGCCGTCTGATTTGACGACCGACCGCATCCGTGATGAAAAAGTAAAAGTGTTGCGCTCGCTGCGTCGTATCAATCGCTCCAATGTGCATGAAACGACGGTGCGTGGCCAATACTCTTCTGGCTTTGTTCAGGGACATAAAGTGCCGGGCTACCTGGAAGAAGAGGGTGCGAACAAAAGCAGCAGCACGGAAACCTTTGTCGCAATTCGTGTCGACATTGATGACTGGCGCTGGTCTGGCGTGCCGTTCTATCTGCGTACCGGTAAACGTCTGCCAACGAAATGTTCAGAAGTGGTGGTGTACTTTAAAAATCCAGCACTGAACCTGTTCCATGATTCTTACCAGCAGTTACCGCAAAACAAACTGATCATCCGTTTGCAGCCGGATGAAGGCGTGGAAATCCAGATTCTGAATAAAATCCCAGGATTAGAGCACAAGCACCGTCTGCAAACGGTGAAGCTGGACCTGAGCTTCTCGGAAACCTTTAATCAGCAGCACTTGGCGGATGCCTATGAGCGTCTGTTGCTGGAAACCATGCGTGGGATTCAGGCGTTGTTCGTTCGCCGTGATGAAGTTGAAGAAGCCTGGAAATGGGTGGATTCCATCATGGAAGCCTGGGCGATGGATAATGATGCGCCGAAGCCGTATCAGGCAGGAAGCTGGGGTCCGGTAGCATCCGTCGCGATGATTACCCGCGATGGCCGTTCCTGGAATGAGTTTGAGTGACTTTTTGATAACAAGTCAGTAACGGGAATGCTGAGGTTATTAGGCATTCCACCGTTTTAATGTATGGCTAACGGTGCGGTCGGACATCTGCGGCGACGCAGATCCCTGTGGCAGGGGCGCGCTATATAATTAATGATGCCTTCGGGCATGACTGGAGATAATTTTTGATGAAAAACTGGAAAACGAGCGCGGAACAGATTTTGACAACGGGTCCCGTTGTTCCTGTGATTGTGGTCAACAAACTGGAACACGCTGTGCCGATGGCAAAAGCGTTAGTCGCGGGCGGCGTTCGCGTTCTGGAACTGACATTGCGTACCGACTGTGCCATCGACGCGATCCGTGCGATTGCGAAAGAAGTGCCAGAGGCCATAGTCGGTGCGGGTACGGTGACAAACCCTCAGCAACTGGCTGCGGTGGTTGAAGCCGGTGCACAGTTTGCCATCAGCCCCGGTCTGACCGAGCCGCTGTTGAAAGCCGCGATAGAAGGCAACATCCCGTTGATTCCAGGTATCAGCACCGTGTCTGAACTGATGCTGGGTATGGATTACGGCCTGCGTGAGTTCAAATTCTTCCCAGCAGAAGCTAATGGCGGCGTGAAAGCGCTCCAGGCAATTGGGGGGCCGTTTGCTCATATCCGTTTCTGCCCGACTGGTGGCATTACGCCGAATAACTACCGCGATTATCTGGCGCTGAAAAGCGTGCTGTGCGTTGGTGGCTCTTGGTTGGTACCGAACGATGCACTGGAAAGTGGTGATTACGCGCGTATTACTGAACTGGCGCGTGAAGCGGTTGCAGGCGCAAAAGCCTAAGTTTGTCGGTTACTGAATGACGAAGGCCACTCACTGCGAGTGGCCTTTTTTTATGACGGACATCCTTGTCCGTCACCCTGCGGGCCGTTGCTTCGCAACGTTGAAAAGCGTTCCCTACGTTTTTTATGGCCGGCTATTCTGTCCGCTGTCAGTGAGGTTTTCCCTCATCCGATCAGCAATAAAACGTATCAGCCGCTGACTTTAACGCTCGCCGCGACACGCTTGGCGATTTCAATGGCATCGTCTGTCGTTTCCGCACTGGCTAACGCGACACCCATACGGCGTTTGCCGCTGATATCTGGTTTACCAAACAGGCGAATTTGCGTATGAGGAAGTAGTGCGCTTTCCAGTTCTTGATAGCGCACATTGTCGCTATCCAATTCCGGTAAAATTACTGCGGAAGCCGATGCGCCATACTGACGAACCGCGCCAATTGGCAGCCCTAGAAAAGCGCGAACGTGCAGGGCAAACTCGGACAGATCCTGAGAAATCATCGTCACCATGCCGGTATCGTGAGGGCGAGGAGAAACTTCACTGAAAATAACCTCATCGCCGCAGACGAACAGTTCAACGCCGAACAGACCATAGCCGCCAAGCGCTTTCACAACATCGCTGGCCATCTTCTGTGCGCGTTCCTGCGCCAGCGCACTCATCCGCTGTGGCTGCCAGGATTCACGATAATCACCGTCTTCTTGTCGATGGCCGATGGGTGCACAGAAATGAATTCCGTCAACGGCATGGATGGTCAGGAGGGTAATCTCAAAATCAAAATTAACTAGCCCTTCAACGATGACGCGTCCACCACCCGCCCGTCCACCCTGTTGGGCATAGACCCATGCCTGCGCTAACTGCTCAGCGGAGCGAATCAGGCTTTGTCCTTTGCCGGATGAACTCATGACGGGCTTTACAATGCAGGGATAGCCAATGGCTTCTACGGCCTGATGAAAGCGCTCTTCGCTATCGGCAAAACGATAGGTGGATGTGGGAACGCCGAGCGTTTCTGCAGCCAGACGACGGATACCTTCACGATTCATCGTCAGGCGTGTCGCTTCAGCACAGGGGACAACATGGTGACCCTGATTTTCTAGCGTGACCAGCATGTCGGTAGCGATGGCCTCAATTTCCGGCACGATGTAATCAGGGCGTTCGGCTTCAACCAACGCTTTTAATGCATCGCCATCCAGCATATTGATGACGTGGCTGCGATGCGCAACTTGCATCGCGGGTGCATCCGCATAGCGATCGACCGCAATCACTTCGATTCCAAGGCGCTGACACTCAATCGCCACTTCTTTGCCTAATTCACCGGAGCCAAGCAGCATCACTCGTGTGGCGTCCGCACGCAGGGCGGTTCCAATCGTTAACATAACCTTATACCTGATCGGGTTGTGAAAAATGGCCTCAGTATAAACGAAAACGTTTGCGTACGCATTAAAGAGGGAACGCCTTGGAATGCGTTACGCAAAAGCGCACCAAGAGACAAGGACGCGGCTTGGCATTGCTGGGCAATCGTGCCACTCTTCTTGCCGAGTTAAAATTTTATGTCAAGACAACGAGATCCGACGCGATGAAGACACCGCAAGCTGAAAAAAGACCCCACGCGATAAGTACACATGGCGATACGCGTATCGACAACTATTACTGGCTGCGTGATGACGAGCGTGCCGATCCGCAGGTGTTAGCCTATCTGGAACAGGAAAACGCCTACAGCGAAGCCATCATGGCACCTCACGAGGCGCGCAAACGATCGCTGTATGATGAAATGGTTAAGCGTATTCCGTCGACGGATATGTCTGTGCCGTATGTCAGAAAGGGGTATCGCTACCAAAGTCGCTATGAGCAGGGTAAAGAGTACGCCATCTATCTGCGCCAGCCTGAGCAGGCAACAGAAGTGTGGGAAACGCTGTTGGATGGTAATCAACGTGCGGAGGGGCATGAATTTTATAGCCTCGGCGCGCTTGAGATTAGCCCGAGCAACTCGCTGCTGGCACTCTCGGAGGATTTTTTATCTCGTCGGCAGTACACGCTTCGCTTCCGTGATCTGAACCGCGACGAATGGCTACCGGATGTGATCGAAAATGTGACCGCAGGTGCTGAATGGTCGGCAGATTCAACGGTGCTGTACTACGTGCGTAAACATGAGAAAACGCTGTTACCGTATCAGGTCTACCGTCATCGCTTAGGCAGCGATCCGGCGCAGGATGAGTTGGTGTATGAAGAGAAAGACGATACTTATTATGTCAGTCTGAGTAAAACGACATCAGAGCACTATATTACCATTTATCTTAGCAGCACCACGACGACCGAGGTTCTACTGCTCGATGCGACGCTCCCAGATGCGGTGCCGCAGGTACACATTCCGCGTCGGAAAGATCATGAATATGGTATTGATCACTATCAGGACCAGTTTTATCTGCGTTCCAACCGAGAGGGAAAGAACTTTGGTCTTTATCGTTCGGATAAGCCTGATGAGCACGCGCTGGAAACACTGATTGCCCCACGTGAACAGTGTGTGCTGGAGAGTTTTGAGCTTTTCCGTGATTGGCTGGTGGTGGAAGAAAGAGCGCGCGGTTTGACCAGCTTACGTCAGATTCACTGGCATACGCAGGAAGAAAAAACGATCACCTTCAATGATGCGAGCTATGTGACGTGGCTGTCGTACAACCCTACGCCAGAAACGGCATTGATGCGATATGGTTATTCATCAATGACAACCCCCAGCACGTTGTATGAACTGAATCTGGACACGGGCGAACAGCAGTTACTTAAACAAGCCGAGGTGAAAGATTTCTCCCCAGATAGCTATCGGAGCGAACGCTTGTGGATCACGGTCCGAGATGGTGTCGACGTGCCCGTTTCGTTGGTTTACCATCGCGACCATTTCAGCCCAGGTAAGAATCCGATACTGGTCTATGGCTACGGCGCATATGGTAATAGCATGGATCCTGACTTCAGCGTTAGTCGTCTGAGCCTGCTAGACCGAGGGTTTGTTTTTGCCTTAACGCACATTCGCGGCGGTGGTGAACTTGGGCAGCAGTGGTATGACGATGGTCGGTTGCTCAATAAAATGCATTCCTTCACGGATTTCATCGATGTGTCTCAGGCATTGGTAGAAAAAGGCTATGGCGACAGGAAAAATATGTTTGCCATGGGTGGCAGCGCGGGAGGTCTGCTGATGGGGGCGGTCGTGAATATCGCCCCTGATCTGTTTAAAGGCGTTGTCGCTCAGGTTCCGTTCGTTGATGTGTTGACGACAATGCTGGATGAGTCTATCCCGCTGACGACCGGGGAGTATGACGAGTGGGGCGATCCGAATGAACAAACCTACTATGACTATATCAAGCAGTACAGCCCCTATGATGGTGTTACCGCACAGCACTACCCACATTTGCTAGTGACTACTGGGTTACACGACTCGCAGGTTCAGTATTGGGAGCCTGCAAAGTGGGTGGCGAAATTGCGGGAAGTCAAAACGGACGATAGTCTAGTACTGTTGTATACCGATATGGAGGCTGGGCACGGCGGAAAATCCGGTCGTTTCAAACGTTATGATGATATCGCGCTGGAGTATGCTTTCCTGTTGATGGTGCTTGAAAAGGCTGCAGAAAGTCATGAATAAAGGCTAGTAACTGCGGTTATGAGGGTAAACCCGTTTTCGGGTTTACCCTATCAGCATGGCACATTACGCAGGCAACATTAGTACTTAGGTAATATCAGCCTGTGGTTTCTTTGCCTTTTTATCGGCCTTTTTTTCGGCGGCCGTTTTCAGGGGCTTTTTCTTGCTGTTCTTTTTACTATCTAGTCCTTTACTCATATCTTGCCTCGCTTGATAAAAGAGTAGGTTACCACCCCATTAACCTCCTGTACGGGCCGATATGCAAGCAGAAAATCGTTTTCGCTGTGTAAGAATGTAACCCGTGGAAAGGGATGTTTTCCACGGTAAAGCCGTCTTAGATTGGAATGAGATGAATCGCTATTTAGACTTAGGCTCGTAGGGTAAACGAGAGAACTGGAGTGAACGCTGGCGGTAAAACATGACGCGCTCACGAAAATAGTTACGCAAGTGTTGGGGCTGTTCTCTCTCAATAACCTCTGGAATGACTGGCATATTGTAACGTTCTTTGAAGGCAACACCTGACGCTGCCAAGTCCACGTTAATCTTATCCATATCTTCTTTGGATAATTCTGCCAGATTATGTCCCATACCGCTTTCTCCTGCCTATTGTCCACAGACTGATGTGTGCCACGGTAAAGTAGCGATGGGGAAATGGCAAGTGTTCACCTTTCATGTGCATGTTTATTATTCTCATTACGAAGTGGGAATCATTTTTTAATTCACTCGAATCATAAATTTTATATATCGATGTTGTTATTTTTGATAATAAAAACGATTCGCAATAGTATAGTAAAATCCATGATTAAATGATAATGAATATCAATAGCAATAATCATAAATTATTGTTTTTACTTTCAATTTAACTTAGATATTATCTATGTTAATAAAGTGTTTTTTATTTTATTTTTTCAGGCATAATTCTCAGAATAATTTCACCTGCCGGGAAAATAGGGAGTTACTATGTTAAAAAAAGAAATGATTCAGAAGCTGAATGAACAACTTAATTTGGAGTTTTATTCCGCGAATTTGTATCTGCAAATGAGCGCATGGTGCGGTGATAAAGGTTTTGAAGGTGCATCCAGTTTCCTGAAAACGCATTCTCAGGAAGAAATGCAACACATGCAGCGCCTGTTTGACTATTTGGATGACACGGGAAGCCTACCTATATTAGGCGCGATTGCGGCACCGCCGATTGATTTCGATTCACTGGCTGATGTCTTCAAGCTGACCTATGAACATGAACAGCTGATTACAGCAAAAATTAATGAGCTTGCGCACGCTGCGATGGCGCAGCAGGACTACTCTACATTTAACTTCCTGCAATGGTACGTTGCTGAACAACACGAAGAAGAAAAACTGTTCCGCTCTATTCTGGACAAACTGGCGCTGGTTAATGCCAGTGAGGGCGGCCTGTTCTTCATCGATCAGGATCTGAAAAAAATGTCTGCGGCAGCACCGTCAGCCTAACGACAATCGATGCTTTTGTCGGCCAATGCGCATTTGAATGACGCGGGATAATGTTCTCTTTATCCCGCTATTTTTCTTCTCGAACGACCTTTCTATCTACTCCTCACCGTAGATTTTATTCTTGGCTTCGCGCTCGACTTCATCTTCCTCTGTCGCTATGATCACGCGAGTAGTGATACACAACTTTATGTTTTATAAGGTTTGAGGCTGTCTTTCTCTGATTCGGATAAGGCTGCAAAACTCACACACATCATTGTCTGAATACGCATGTTGGGAATACCATGATGAAGAAATTTTTGCTATCTATCGTGCTTACCTCACTTTCTGCTAATGCTTTTTCTGCCGCCAAACTGGCAAATATCAGTCGGCTGGAATATGGCGAACGCTGGGCTTTCTCGCGAGAAGAGGTTCAACTGATTTGTCGCCCTGGCAATGCGCTATACGCATTACATACTGGAACGTTGATGCAATATCCGCTGAATGATGTTGCCATCGAGCAGATGAAGTCTGGGCGGGTGAGTGCGCAACCGATAGACGTCATCTGGCTGGACGATCCTAAACATCCTGGACAGAAAAAAAGCCTTCAGCCATTTATCGAACGTGCAGAGCAACTGTGTCAGCCAGACGCTAAACCATGAAGTAATTGATTTGCTTATTAATGTTAATTGGTCGCTTCTTTATGGTTAATGCAAAGTGTGAAATCTGTTCCATTTGTGATAATTGCGAGCGGGTTAAAGCTGGAAAACGCGGGGGAGTTGGCTACGCTTAAGGTTACAGGGCTAGTACAGCTTGTATAAATGCCAACTTTTAGCGCACGGCTCTCCCAAGAGCCATTTCCCTAGACTGAATACAGGAATCGTATTCAGTCTTTTTTTTGATGTCGCCGTTGGTGAACCATTACCGATGAACGAGTGGAGTGAGACGATTTCCCCATCTGTCCGACTTTTAAAGGTTTTTAAGAATAAATGCTTGCTAAAGATTGTTGTACATGCGTTAATAGCTCGTCGGTTTGGTTCGCAGACCTAAAAAGCAGTTTAGTAAAGCAGTTCTCATTTCAAAGTGTTATCCATAGATATCCCTTCTTTGAGCCTCCTTATTGTTGCTAATTAAATTCTGTGCACAGGCCCTATTCCGCCGGAAGGCACTATAAAAAATTAAGGTAATTTCTATGTCTAATAAAATGACTGGTTTAGTAAAATGGTTTGACGCTGGTAAAGGTTTTGGTTTCATTACTCCTGACAACGGTAGCAAAGATGTATTCGTACATTTCTCTGCTATTCAGAGCAACGATTTCAAAACTCTGGACGAAGGCCAAAAAGTTGAGTTCACCATTGAAAATGGTCAGAAAGGCCCATCAGCTGGCAACGTTGTTGCGCTGTAATTGAATTAATATTTCTCTTGCGATAGCGATGATGGTGTAAACCGGAGCAGCCAAGAAGAATAGTAAAAAAACCCTAGCGTAAAGCTGGGGTTTTTGTTTATGTATCATAGTGAATTGCAACGAATTTTTTATACTTAGGGCTCACCAAAATCACTGGGCGATCATCTCAATCGCGCATGATTTTTTAATCCATGATGCACGATATGCTCATGAGATAGTTAATATCGACCGGCTCTAATTGGAGGGAAACGTGAGTCGCGTTCGCAAGGCACTCCATCATGGTCGCCATCCATTTTGGTCTTAGGGCAGTTTTGAATGAAAAAGTACGCCTCTTCTCTCGAGTTCATCTGGCTACAATACTGTCTGCCATCACAAACAAATCGATTTTCTTTTTGTTTTCGATCTTCCGCTTTTATTTTTCCCGCATCTTGACTATCACCATCATGGCGATATTGATAGGACGATGCTGTCTGAACAGTAAAAGAGAATGCTGTAGATAATAGAATAACGAAGAGTTTTCGTTTCATCGATACATCCATGAAAGAATTAATAAGAGAAGCCTATCATTCTTGATAGGGCATAATTATTAATAATTCTTCATTATCAGTGGATAGGTTGTGATGATAACCATATTGATGTTGTTTGAAAATTAAGCTTTTCTATACAGTGTCGTCTGCCACACTGTGCATTTTTACTGGTTTATCTCTCATTCTAATGATTATCGACTAAATTTATAGAACACGAAATGATGGGAGGAAACGATGACTGATAAAAATCCGGGTACCGAACATACGGACAAAGACGAGCATCCTGCAAAAAATGCGCCGAAAGATCAGGGTGAAATTCCTCGCAAGCGTGATGACAGTAAGGACGATGTCGAAGATCCGTTTGATGCTAATAAGGATTAACTTGCTGGCGACAAGCCTCTGTCGCCAATTTTCTGTGAAAAATTAGTGTGCTTTAGCCACCACCGTAACCGATGAATTTGGGATGAAGTAATCATTATCTTCCACTATCGGAATATAAATTCTGACCCACTCTGTGCCTTCAACCATCTCCCAGCTATGTCCTTCGCCCTGCGTATCGGCGGCAATCAAAACCGTTCCGGGAGAAAGCAGGAAAGTGGAACCATCGCTGACTCGAAATTTTAATGTGCCCTTCAGCGTGATGACATATTGTTTGCGCGGCGCTGCGTGAACGTTCATCTCCCACGCTTCAGTAGAGTTACTAAGCCAAAATTTTTGTGCGGTGATTTTTTCCAGAGCGGGAACACTGCCTGTTACGAAGGCTGAGTGATTATCCGGCGTATTGATCAGTTTAATAGCCGGTATCCGAGTTTCCTCAGTATGAGGTGAAGGGGAGGTGGCAGAATAAGTAGTAATGGAAACCAATAATCCGGCAAGCGCCAGTAGAAAACACGATGTCTTTTTCATTTAAATAAAATCCATATTATTTATGCCTGATGAACAGGCAACCCTATGTATGTCAGCCGCTTATGTTTACGCCTTACAATGTCGGGGATGGTACTGCTGAGGTTTATTTTTCACCAGATGGTTAAAGCAATTGCATTGATTGGTATATCACGTGATTTGTTTATATTTTATTCGCGATTGTGTGGTGCGCGGGAGGGGAATTGTTGAGCAAAATACGACAGAGGAGCCCTGAGGCTCCCTGACGTCGGGCTTGATTTATTTATACAGAACCGCAGTGCCGTGTAACTGATCTCGCCCGGTGGCGGAAACAATGCGATATGACGACGCGCCAGCTTGTTGGGCTTTTTGAGCAACCTGTACTTCGAAAGCGTCTAATGTTTTTGCACCGCTAACGGAGACCGTTGCGATTTCCTGCGCAGCAAACGCACCGAAAGACAAAGTAGAAAGAGCGATAACTGCGATAAAGTTTTTGATAGTTTTCATGACTTATTCCTTCACGCTTTATTGTGTTAATTAGGCGATTTTACCTGATGTGAGAAATGATAGCGCCATGATGTAGCAATGAATATCAGAGAGATTTGTTATTCTCTTTCAAAAATACTGTTCTTTTTTTTGCTGTGCTGTTCACACCTATTCAGCAGTAGAATGAACCCGGTGGATAACATGACGACGATTATCATCGATCCCGCCAGTATGGTTTCCATGACATGGTTGCATGTTTATCTGTCCGATCAGGAGTGGCAGAAAATCGTGGAGGCGGGGGTATCGTTGGGGATGAACCCGGCCGAGTTTGCGTTAATAGCATAATATTACTTAGGAGAAGAAAATAACTGGGAGACAAAACTGATGCGAAGATGGGTGATATTTGCGGTGATACTGGGGGTATTAGTGGCTCTGGCTCCCTGGATTCAGCGTCAGCTCCCGCCCGGTTACGATCCTTTCTCTTCGTTGTCCGTCGATGACCCACCTACGTTTATTACCCGTCTAAAAATGAAGTCTGTCGCCAACGATCCCGAAGCCTGTCTGGCAGTGTTAAAGCAGGCGCAGCAAAATGGGCGGCTACGATTCGCCGAGGCCAGTGACATCAGTGGACAATGCCCGGTGGCATCACCTGTTCGGGTGCAAGGTTTTGGTTCGGTCACACTCAGCTCCAGTTTTCTTGCCAGTTGTCCACTGGCGCTGAGTAGTACGATGTTTGTGGCGCAGGTTGCAGTGCCTCAGGCGGCGTCTCTTGGTACGTCGCTGACGCGTATCGACCATATGGGCAGTTATGCTTGTCGAAATGTCTATCATCGGCCAGAAGGACGCCTGAGTGAGCATGCAACGGCAGATGCGTGGGATATCGCCGCTTTTCGCCTATCTGATGGGCGGCAGATTAGTGTTCTGAATCAGTGGTCGGAAACGGGCGATCGCGGCAATTATTTACGTACCACGTTCAGTGAAAGCTGTCGTTTTTTCGGTAATTCGCTAGGGCCGGAATATAACGCTGCACATGCCAATCATTTTCATTTTGGCATGCGTGGTTTTGGCGTGTGTCGGTGAGAATGCGCAGATTGGGGATTAAAAATCAGCGTACTCCTGCGCGGGGATCCAGAAGCCATCAATATACTCTTCGATAGGGAAGCAGCCAGCGCGACGCAGGCGCTGTTCACCCATCGCTTGCAGACACTGTGCTTCGGTGTTGTAGGCACCGACGACCAAATCGTCACAGCCATGCCCGAGATAACAAACAAAGATGACTAACGCAAACATGCCGTTCTCCAGACATTACTATTACCGCGATTCTTTCTCTCTATCGAGATAATTGTAGATGAGAATCAGTGAGAAAAGAGATAACGGGCTGTTCATCAGGTGGTTTTATCGCCACCTGATGCAGAAACCGCATTTATTCTTTAGCTAGAGGTCGCGCGGAGGACGCGCCATCCCGGACTAAATCGCGCGGCAGGCTGTTTTTTATCCGACTGCTGATGCGCTTTGCCAGACCAACGGGTGTGTTCTGGTAGGTTAAAATTAACTCATCCGCAGTAGGAAGCGGTTCCGGGTAGCTGTCTTTACCCTGAAACCACTCACAGGCGATGCGATCGTTCAGTGCGTAGGCATTGCTCGCGTTCGGGTCTGCTAGTGCGACAATGGCTTCATGCTGCCAGCGAAAACCTTTGGGGAAACGCTCGGCGAGTTTAATGCCAATGCGTGAGAATTTGATGTTGCCGAAAGCGGAAGTCAGTGCCGCAGGGAAGAGCCAAACCTCGCTATCGCGTTGCCACAGCTGAAGTAATTCCTCATCCCAGCGAATACCCTGTTTACGCGCAGCCTCTGTGAGTAACGCACGATCTTTGTGGGCAACCGGAGAGAACGGGAATTTACCGACTTTATAACCAGGGCGTGGCAGCGGCGGCACGCTGCCGGTTTTACGCAAGCGTGCAACAAAGAAGCCTTCACTGTCATAAATCTGAGGGAATACGTGCAAGAAGCCTTCTTCCGTTGTGGCGCGTTCGGCGCCGGCGAAGAGATCGTCTAACGATTCAAACTCACACGCATCAGGGAACTGTGCCTGTAGCCAACGACAGACCTGCTGATTTTCCTGCCTATTCAGTGTACAGGTGGAGTAAATCATTACACCACCCGGTTTCAGAGCATGGAACGCGCTCAGAATTAGGTCGCGCTGCGTAGCGGCAATGTCAGTAATGCTCTCTTGCGACCAGTGGCTCATCGCCGCCGGATCTTTACGCACCACACCTTCGCCTGAGCACGGGGCATCCAGCAAAATCGCATCAAAATATTCCGGTAGGGCAGCGCCGAAAACTCGCCCGTCGAAGTGCGTGATCGCGGTATTGCTGACTCCGCAGCGGCTGATGTTGGCATGCAGCACTTTTACCCGACTCGCTGAATATTCGTTGGCGACGATAGCCCCTTCATTATTCAGTCGTGCCGCGATCTGCGTTGTTTTGGAGCCTGGAGCCGCTGCGACGTCCAGAATAGTACCCGGCGCGTCATTATGGTGGAATAGGGCGCTGGCGGGCAGCATGGAGCTGGCTTCCTGAATGTAGAATAGCCCGCTCAGGTGCTCCAATGTATTGCCTAGCCGCGTATTTTCCTCTTCAGCATTAAGCAGCCAGAAACCTTCTTGGCACCAGGGAATCGGCTCAAGCTGCCAGCCATAAGGCTGCGCGAGCTGAAGAAAGGCATCGACGCTGATTTTTAACGTATTGACGCGAATGCTCCGGCGCAATGGGCGCTGGCAGGCGGCAATAAAATCCTCCATCGAAAGCGATGAAGGCATGATGTCCCGCATAGTGTCGAGAAATTCAGCAGGCAGGCTGGCTGGGGTAAATTTTGCCACGGCGTGGTTCCGTACAGGTTATTCAGTAAAACGAGGGGAAGAAGCGGCGAAGTGTAGCACGGATCTTTAATAGATAACGTGAAAACGACAGGGCGGCAATCGCCGCCCTGATAGGTGATGAACGTTAATTATCCGAGATATTGGGGATCGCCGTACCCCATTGCCGCCACTCTTTAGGCTCTTCGTTCCTCAGCAGGAAATGTTTTCCTTCCTGTGCTTTGGGGGCGAGTGGCGTGCTGGGTGGCGTGGCAAAAGCGATACCGCCGCGAATGAACTGCTGGAAGGTTCCGCTCTTGATAACGCCGCCAACCAGTCCGAATTCCAGATTGTAGCCCGAAGCCTGCCAGAAGACGGAGTTATCGCGTACCAGATGCTGATAGCGTTTGCTGATGCGTAGCGACACGGCGATGCGATCCGACAAATTGCCCAACGACAGTCCGGTTACTGTACCCACCTCGATACCGCGGAACAGAACCGGTGTGCCGACCTGCAATGCTCCCGCTTCTGGCGCATCAACGCTGATATTCAGGCCGTCCTGATAGCGGGAGTCAGTGATAGTAGCCTGTTGCAGTTCAAAATTGCGCGTCACGCTGCCGTTGCCCGGCTCGACGTTGATATAAGGCTGGAATAGCGTTTCCAGATGATTCACTCCCGCCGCGGAAATTTCTGGGGTGACAACGGAAAAGCGCGTCCCAGATCGAGCGAAATTGCGCACATATTCAGGATAGAGCACGGCCTGCACCAGCACTTCGTTACGTTGTTCAGACAGCTTCAGCGAATCCAACTGGCCGATATCGATGCCCAAATAGCGGATCGGCATACCCGGTGCGAGTTTGCTGGCATCGTAGGTACGCAGAATGATCCGGCTCCCCACGGCGCGCGCGGCTGTTTCGGTGTTGTACAGAACGCGCTTACCGCCTTTAATTTCCGGTGCACCTTCCAGATTATCAAAACTGATCGCACCTTTAAGCGCGCGATTCAACGGAGAGGCCTGCACAGTCAGGCCCGAGGTGTTCAACTGCACGCGGGCCCCGCCTTCTGCCCAGAACACGCTGTTTTCCGTCAACAGTTTGCGGTGTTCAGGACGGATATAAACCTCGACCTCAAAGGTATTCGCTTTGGGGCGCACTCGCATGATTTCACCCACCTGGAATTTACGATACAGCACGATGGAACCGTCCTGAATATCCGGCAGGCTATCGGTCACCAAGGTGAGGGTAGGCGAGGGGGTGGAACCGCGAATGCCCTCTTCGGCTTTTTCAATATCGCTGAACAGCGGGTAACGTGCCTGAATCTCGCCCTTGCTGCCCGGCAACACCTGAATACCGCCGCTGACCCACTCTTGTGCGCTGGCACCCAGCACTTGAATCCCATCCAGTCCCATTTTCACATTCAGGCGGCTGTTAACGATGAATTTGCTGTCGCGATGCAATAGCTGACGATATCGCGGTTCGATCACCAAAATGAAGCTGACACCTTGCTCGTCCAACGTACGTTTCACTACCTGACCAACTTGCACGCCGTGCAACAGTACGGGCTGTCCGCTATCAATGCCGTAACTTTGTGCCGCTGTAAGCTGAATGGAGAGCGCACCGGGCTGGGTGAGCTGCTGTTGCGCGCTATCTAACACCTCGAAGTGCTGTCGTGGTTCGCCTTCCCCGGGGAGTAACGTCAGCGTTGGGCCGCTCAGCAGGCGTGACACATTCAGGTCGCTGAGCGAAAGCTGGGGTTTGCTGAGTTCGATACGCGTGCCTTCCCGCATCAGCGAAATTACAGAGGGATCGATGATCAACTCTCCGCTGACCTTACCGCCGTCTGGATTCAGCGTGATTTTATTGAGCGTCCCGACTTCCAATCCTTGATACATCAGCGGAGTACGTCCTTCGGATAAGCTGTCGCCCGAAGGTAAATCTAGCGTGATTTTCACCCCGCGCTGGCTTTGTGCCAGATCGGGATAGAGGCGATAGGATTGCTCGGCACCGGCGTCTTCGCTCTCTTCCGGTGAATCGAATGCAACGGCACCGTTCACGAGCGCCGCCAGATTTTCCATCTCAATTTTTGCACCACTGACGCTGATGTCGGCATTAAAACCAGACACATTCCAGAAGCGACTATTTTTCTTCACCAAATGGGTGAAACGGCGTTCAACCAGCACGTCAATCATCACACCGCTGCGATCCTGAGAAACGGTATAGTCGTAGACTTTCCCCACCGGAATTTTACGGTAGTAAACCAGCGAGCCGGTATTCAGTGAACCCAAATCGTCCGCGTGGAGATGAATCAGTAATTCCCCAGTGTTAACGCGATATTTGGGCTGCGTATCCAGCGCGGAGAAGTGTTCTTGCGCCTCGCCGGAACCAGGCATCATACCGATGTAGTTGCCGCCCACCAGCGCATCTAATCCTGAAACGCCGGCGAGAGAGGCTTTCGGTGTAACCAGCCAGAACTGCGTACCGCTGCGCAACGCTTCCTTCATATCGCTTTTGATACTGGCTTCAACCTCTATCGTGCGTAGGTCGTCGCTTAGCTTGATATTTTGTACGGTGCCTACCTCTACCCCTTGGTAGCGTACGGGCGTACGTCCGGCGACAATACCGTCGGCGGAGACAAAATCAATGGTGACCGTCGCCCCGCGTTCCTGCTGATTGGTGTAAATCAGCCAGCCGGCAATCATCAGTGCAATGAGCGGCAGCAGCCAAAATGGCGACAGGCGACGCTTGTTTTTTACAGCAGCTTCGGTTGGTGTCCCGGACGTATTATCTTGCATTGTTATTCCACATCAGTGTTATCCCACATCAGCCGGCTATCCAGCCATTCGACTGCGAGGATAGTGAGAATCACCGCTGCGCCAAAATAAAAGGCAGCAGGCCCCATGGTAAAAGCGAGTAGTTGATCGCGGTTGACGAGCGACATCGTCAAAGCAATCACAAATAAATCGAGCATAGACCAGCGACCGATCCAACGGATAACGCGCAGCATCTTCATGCGCATCATTATGCTGCTTTCTGATCGGATATGAATACTTATCAGTAGCCCAAACAGCACAATAACTTTAGTAAACGGCACCAGAATACTGGCGATAAAGACCACCAGTGCGACCGGAACATTGCCTGATGCGAGTGAAAGGATGCCGGAAAAAATGGTGTCCTCCGTGCGTGCGCCATTGACATAAATAATCGATATCGGCAACAGGTTAGCGGGGAACAGTAAAATTATAGAGGCAATGAGCGCTGCCCAAGATTTTTGCAGACTTTGCCGCTGACGCAAGCGGAGCGGAATGTGGCAACGTGGGCAGCGTCCCTGATTGTCAGGTGAGCTGGTGAAATGGCAGGAAAGGCAGATTCGGTAGCGTTCTGGTGAAATCAATGGCCTCAGCCGTGGGTAAAACCGCTGCCAAAGCTGGTCGGTATTTAAGTGGATCAGCGTCAACAGGCTTAAGATCATCAATGCCAGAAAGGCGACCAGCCCGATCCCCACCTGAACATCCGCGAATTCACGGACTTTGATCGCGGCGACGGCCATACCAACCAGATAGATATCCAACATCATCCACTCTCTTAGCCGTTGCAACATGAGCAGGATGGGCCGCAGATTCATGCCGATTCGGGGAGCGAAAAACAGGTATAACAGCGAAAAAACTAATGTTAGCGGCGCGCCAACGGTACAAAAGGCGACCATACTTGCCGTGAGCGGGTGCCCCTGACGGGTGATTTGCCAAATGCCTTCGAACAGGCTGGCATTGATGGTAACACCCAGCAAACGAATGCTGATCAACGGTTCGGTAAAGGCAAACGGCATGAGCACTAGCATGGCGACGGCCATTGCAGCAAGTCGGGAAATGGTCCAGTCTCTGCCTGAACTGACTGTGGCATAGCAGCGTGGGCAGCTTGCTGTCTGGTTTCGCTTCAGCTGTGGCAGCGCAAAAAAAGCATCACATTCCGGGCAGCGATGGTAGCGATCTAAAGTAGACACGGCGCTTTTCACACCGCCGGTTAGCGGTGGTCGGGGAGAAGAAAACGGTGCAGGGCTGGATATATTATGTATTTTCATCTTTCCTGCGATCCGGTAGAAGGTGTCGACTCTGTTATTCCCGATGGATAACGTATTCACAGCTATTCAGTGTAACTGAAGGCTCACTGAATGATAAATTCATAAAAGGATATGATCTCTGCCCGATATTATTTTGCAGGTGGGAATAGCACGATATGCACGACAACGATACAGTAAGGCGAATGATTCTTCGCGCGAAGGCGTTAATCTTATGGCATTCTGTAATAGATGCTTATGCAGTCTGTGTGGGATTTTTCCGCACTGTTTTGAAAAGACAACGATATACTTTATGAATAAACAAGTATGAATAAACAAGAATTTTATCAGGACCTCATCCGCGATATGTCATCGCTTATCGCGGATGAAAACCGTTTTATTACGATTTTATCAAACAGTAGTGCGCTGCTGTTTGAGCGTTTGGATGGGGTTAACTGGGCAGGGTTTTACCTGTTGGATAACGACACGCTTTTCTTGGGACCATTTCAGGGCAAGGTTGCCTGTGTGCGTATTCCAGTTGGCAAAGGCGTATGCGGTGCGGCAATCGCTGAAAATCGCATTCAGCGCGTGGATGATGTTCATGCGTTCCCTGGTCATATTGCCTGTGATGCCGCGAGTAATGCTGAAATTGTGCTACCGCTTGTCGTTAACAGGCAGTTGATTGGCGTTCTGGATATTGACAGTACCCTTTATCAGCGTTTTGACGCGGATGATGAAGAAGGGCTGAAGGCCGTGGTGAGCGTACTTTGTGCTCAACTGGAAGCGAGCGATGTGATGACATTCATCAATTCTCTCACGTTGAGACAAGGTTAACGTGGCAATTGCCGATGGCGTCATTATAATGACGCCTGTTCATGCCTGCGCCGGTTGGCAAACCCGTTGTAATCAGGAAATTTCATGGAAAATCAACCTAAGTTGAACAGTAGTAAAGAAGTCATTGCCTTTTTGGCAGAGCGGTTCCCGCTTTGTTTCACCACTGAAGGTGAAACTCGTCCGTTAAAGATCGGTATTTTTCAAGATCTTGTTGAACGTGTACAGGAGTCCGATAACGTCAGTAAGACGCAATTGCGCTCTGCGCTGCGCCTTTACACATCAAGCTGGCGGTATCTGTACGGTGTAAAATTGGGTGCCCAACGTGTGGATCTGGACGGTAATCCGTGCGGTGAGTTGGAACAGCAGCATGTCGATCATGCCCGTAAGCAGTTGGAAGAAGCAAAAGCGCGAGTTCAGGCTCAGCGTGCTGAGCAACAGGCGAAAAAACGTGAAGCAGCCGGAGAAACGGCAGAAGCGGCACGCACCCCTCGTCCTGCTCAGAAGCGTGCGCCGCGCCGCGATGGTTCAAACGATGCATCTCGAAACCATGCATCTAGAAACAATACGCCGCGTAAACCTTCTTCCGGCCAATCGCAGTCCTCTTCTCAACAACCAGCGAACGCTCAACCGCGTCAGGCTAAGCCTGTCAGCAATGAACGTCAGCGGGTTGCGGTTACGGATGTTTCCAAACTGCAAATCGGTCAGGAAATCAAAGTCAGAGCCGGCAAAGACGCCATGGATGCCACCGTGCTTGAAATTGCCAAAGGCGAAGTCAGAGTACAATTGGCTTCTGGACTGGCAATGATTGTACGCGCAGAACACTTGCAGTTCTGATACGGAGGCCAACCTGGGCATGAACAACTTAATCAGAATAACCGCCATTGCAGGTTTACTGCTGGCGGGCTCTAGTTTTGCAAATGAAAACATTACGCGTGTTGAGCAGATCCCTCAGCTACATCAGGAGCCTCAACATGCTACCGTTAGCGACAGGGTGGCCTCACGTTTCCTGCGTTCGCATTATCGTCAGTTTATGTTGGATGCGCCGTTCTCCGAGAAAATTTTTAACCGCTACCTCAACATGTTGGACTACAGCCACAACGTGCTGTTGGCCTCTGATGTGGCGCAATTTTCCGGGCAAAAAGCCCAGTTGGGCGACGCGCTGAAATCTGGGCAACTGGATATTCCGTACGCGTTGTACAATCTGGCGCAGAAACGCCGGTTTGAGCGTTTTCAATATGCACTGTCGCTGCTGGATAAACCGGTAGATTTGACGGGCAATGACACGTTTGAACTCGATCGCAGCAAAGCTCCTTGGCCGCAGAACGCGGGCGAACTTAACCGCCTGTGGGATGCCAAGGTAAAATATGACTGGCTCAGCCTAAAGCTGACCGGTAAAGATGATAAAGACATCAAAGAGACGCTGACCAAGCGTTATCAGTTTGCGATTCGCCGTTTGGCGCAGAGCAACAGCGAAGATGTTTTCCAACTCGTCATGAACGCCTTTGCGCGTGAAATTGACCCGCATACTAGCTACCTGTCACCGCGTAACACCGAACAATTCAATACCGAAATGAGCCTGTCGCTCGAAGGGATTGGTGCGGTGCTGCAGATGGATGACGACTACACCATGATTAATTCCATGGTGCCAGGCGGTCCGGCAGCGAAGAGCAAAAACATTACCGTTGGTGACCGTGTGGTTGGCGTAGGCCAAAGCGGCAAACCGATGGTGGATGTTATCGGCTGGCGTCTGGATGATGTGGTCGCGCTGATCAAAGGGCCGAAAGGCAGTAAGGTGCGTCTGGAAATTCTGCCCGCAGGCAAAGGGACGAAAACCCGTATTATCACGCTGACGCGCGAACGTATTCGTCTTGAAGACCGTGCGGTTAAAATGTCTGTTAAGACGGTCGGTAAAGATAAAGTCGGCGTGTTGGATATCCCCGGCTTCTATGTCGGCCTGACGGATGACGTAAAAGTTCAGCTCCAGAAACTGGAAAAACAGAACGTCAGCAGTATCGTGATTGACTTACGGACTAACGGCGGCGGTGCGCTGACGGAAGCGGTAGGGCTTTCCGGTCTGTTTATCCCAAGCGGCCCCGTGGTTCAGGTACGTGATAATAATGGCAAGGTGCGCGAAGACAGCGACACTGACGGCATTGTGTATTACAAAGGCCCGCTGGTGGTGCTGGTAGACCGCTTCAGTGCTTCCGCTTCCGAGATTTTCGCGGCGGCGATGCAGGATTATGGTCGTGCACTGATCGTGGGTGAGCCGACGTTTGGTAAAGGCACCGTACAGCAGTATCGCTCGCTGAATCGGATTTACGATCAGATGCTGCGCCCTGACTGGCCTGCGCTGGGTTCCGTGCAATACACGATTCAGAAGTTCTATCGCATTGACGGCGGCAGTACTCAGATGAAAGGCGTGACGCCTGACGTGATGATGCCAACGGGCACCGAGACGGTAGATACCGGCGAGAAGTTCGAAGATAACGCGTTACCGTGGGACAGCATCAAAGCGGCCAACTACATCAAGAGCGGCGATCTGAAAGCGCTGATTAGCAAACTGAATGAGCATCATCAGGAGCGTATCGCCAAAGATCCTGAGTTCCAGTTTGTTGCGCAGGACATTGCCCGCTACAACGCGATGAAGGATAAACGCAACCTCGTGTCGCTCAATCTTGCTCAGCGTGAGAAAGAGAATGACGACGATGAGGCGATGCGTCTGAATCGGATTAACGATCGACTGGCGAGAGAAGGTAAGAAACCGCTCAAATCGCTGGAAGATTTGCCGAAAGATTATCAGGCTCCCGATCCTTATCTGGATGAAACGGTGAAAATCGCTAACGATTTGGCGCAAGACCAGAAAGAGTAATACGCCACGTTGTTATGATCATCTTTTGACCGTCCTCAAGCGCCCTGTTGGTTTATCTGACAGGGCGCTTTGTTTTATACCCAATAGATTTCGAGTCGCAGGAAGGCGGCAACCGCAGGAATCCCCAGGAACTTACTCAAGTAAGTGACTGGGGTGAGTAAGGGAAGCCAACACACCTGCAGCTTGAAAGATGACGGGTATAGATATTGCAGGATGGTGGCGCTACTCCGCCAAGAGTGGATTAACGAATCTTGGTAGGTGAACAGCCAAAACGGGTTTTAAATCGTTCGGAAAAACGAGCCGAGGATTTATACCCACAGGCCTCAGCCAGACGTTGCATATTCCATGACGTCGTCTGTACCAACATCATGGCGTGCTGCATTCGCGTCTCCAACAGTAGCAATTCAAAACGCGTTTGCTCAGCGGATAACCTCCGGCGTAGCGTGGCTTCGCTCATCGCCAGCAAACGGCCTGCAGACTGTGCGGTCCAGTGGCGTTCCGGTTCCTCACTGATCAGCGCACGTAGCTGGGTGGAAACGCCAGGCTGTGGCGGTGCGCCAAAGCGATATCCGCGTTCTGATAGCACCAGCAGCATATCCATCAGCCGGAGTTCGAGACGTGATTCATTGAGCTCGTTGCCTGTAATCCCTTCAACCAAATACTGCAATGTGCTGGTGAGTGCGCTATCCAGCGTGAGGGTAGTGAAGGGTTGAGGATGATGCGCTGATGAGGATTCATCAGGATAGCGGAGATAAAAACGCGCCAGAAGCGTGGGTGAAAACGTCAGGAAGATTGATCGAAAAACGGAGTCATAACCGCTGGGTATTTTCGTCAGATCGGCATTCGCATCAGGTGTAATCAGGCAAAGCTGAGACGGCGTGTCGACAGTCGTTGTTTTATTCTGTTCGATAATGGTCAATTGACCCGAAAGAACCAGCAGAAGCGTGGCCTCATAAAAATGAAAACGCGTTGTTTGCTGTGGTGTGCGCAGGTGAGGCTGTGCCAATGCGCACAGACCATACCGCTGTAGCGGCTGGCCTGATGGCAAACGCCAGTCCGCCTCTTCAATGAGAGACGGAGAAGCAGGGCGTAAAGCGGTCACGCTCATAACAATTGAGGATTCAGCGTATACAGTCCGGTAAGTTTCGCTTCTGCCAATACTGGCGCGTTAGCCAGCGCGGCATGGACATTCGCCCCGTTAATCTCACCCTCTATCGCTAAAGACGGCGTCGCGAGAGCGTACAGTGTGAAAATGTAGTGATGGACGAGCGCATCGTTCCACGGCGGGCACGGGCCATCATAGCCATAGTAGGTGCCTTTCATCTGTTCGTCGGTGGCGAACCAAACGGTGTAATCGTTGACGCCGTGTCGGAGCTCTGTTGGGGCATCTGGACCTGCTTTTCCGCGCGGAGTAATGCTATCGGAATGCGAAGCGGCGGCGATCTCGCTGACGCTGGCTGGAATATCCAGCAACAGCCAATGGTAGAAATCAACACGGGGCAGAGAGGCGCTAACCTCGCGGCCTTCCTGATTCACATCATCACCGCGGCTGGGTACATCTGGGTCGTGACAGATCAACACGAAAGACTGTGTCCCTTCGGGAGCGCCGTGCCAGGCAAGGTGGGGATTGTGGTTAGAGGACAGCGAAATGTGATTGGTTGCATCCGGAATGGCAAAAGCAAATTCGCCTGGGATATTTTCGCCGTCCTGAAAACTATGGCTGGAGAGGTGTAGCATGGTGGTGATCCTTATCGTAATCCTTATGAGTGTTGGATCATTATAGAAGAAGCTGCGCGTAATTATTTTCCTAATACCGTCAGGATAATGCTTTTAGCTGTCAATATGATGGTTTTAGGTGCGAAAACTTGCCAGGTGATGTTAAAGAAATGACGTCAGATAGGGACAAACAGGGGGCTGACAAAACCCGTCGAGCGGTCATACGGATACGCTAAACGAGCGTTCAAGCCGCCTGTACACGTTAGCGCATGAACTACGTCACTTATCACTGTGAGTGTCAGACAACCCTGAAAAACAGGAAGGAGTCTGACCCGTCACTGTGCGAAATGCGGCAACGAAAGAAGATGGGCATGAAAAACCCAGTTTATAGGCCACATGTTTGACTGGCATACCGTTAGAAAGCAGGTCCATGGACACAAAAATCCGCGCCCGCTGCTTCCAGATACGAAAACTGCATCCGGTATCCGATGCTAAAAGAAAATTTCACGCTGTCATACGCACAAATCGGCATGATTGCGCTGGTTTACCAAATCACGGCCTCCCTTCTTCAACCCTGGGTTGGTTTATATACTGACAAACGTCCTAAACCCTATCTTTTACCGGCAGGGATGGTTGTTACGTTTCTGGGTATCGGCTTGTTGGCAATAGCTGACAGCTTTACCTTGTTACTCATCTCTGCGGCGTTAGTTGGTGTGGGTTCATCCACATTTCACCCTGAGGCTTCACGGGTTGCCCGAATGGCTTCCGGTGGGAAGTTTGGCACAGCTCAGTCAGTTTTTCAGGTTGGGGGAAATGCTGGCACCGCATTCGGTCCTTTGATCGCCGCACTATTGATACTTCCCCACGGGCAAATGTCAGTCGCGTGGTTGATGATCATTGCGCTCATTGCCATCGTTATTTTGACTCGCATAAGCCGTTGGACTATCGCTCACGGACATGCGCAGAGCAAAAAACACGATAGCCTCAGTGGTGAAAAGTTACCCCGAGACAAAGTCATTCTTGCCGTTGCGATTGTCAGTATTTTGATGCTGACGAAGTTCACCTATATCGCCTCCATCAGCAATTACTATACATTTTACCTGATTCAACGCTTTGATATTACCTTACGCGACGCACAGTTCTGCCTGTTTGCTTTCCTTGCAGCCGTAGCTATTGGAACGTTTGCGGGTGGACCGGTTGGCGATCGTATTGGTCGCAAGGCGGTGATCTGGATATCATTTTTAGGGGTTATTCCGTTCGCTCCGATCCTGCCGCATGCAAATTTTTTCTGGACCGTCACGCTAACACTCATCATTGGTTTTGTACTGTCTTCTGCGTTTGCTGCACTTGTGGTATACGCACAAGAAGTTGTGCCAGGAAGAACGGGCGTGGTGGCTGGAATTATGTTCGGCACCATGTTTGGTGTGGGCGGAATTGCCGCCGCCGGTTTAGGTAAGTTGGCAGATATCTATGGAATTGTGTCTGTTTATGATGCCTGTGGTTATCTTCCGTTGCTTGGACTAGCCACTTTGTTGATGCCGGATTCGCGCAAAAAATCAAAATCGCTGCCGCTGAACAATCTGTCTTGATATTTATAAGTCATTTATTGTAAGGGTGATTCGCTTTTGCATGACTGGTGAGTGCATCAGTGTTGTTAGATCTGTCACTATTTCATCACAGAAAGTCTTTGCGTTGTTTCTACCCAAAGTCACAGATAGCCAATACTTAGGATATTTGTTAAGACATTTCACCCAACAAAAAGGGGCACAATATGTTTTTCAGTCAGTATGATTCTCCAATGGGGGAAATTACGATAGCCGCCGATGGGAAAAACTTGACCGGACTCTGGTTTGTCGGTCAAAAATATTATGCCCAGTCCCTTCAAGTCGAACTGTCGATAGGCTCCGAACTTCCGCTTTTTTCTGCCATTAGACGATGGTTAGATGCTTATTTCTCTGGCCATAACCCTTCCCTCGATGCTCTGCCATTGGCACCAAGCGGCAGTGATTTTCGACTGGCTGTTTGGCAACGATTATGTCAGATCCCGTATGGTGAATATGTTACATACGGAACCGTAGCCAAAGATGTTGCGGCTGTTATGGGTAAAACCAGCATGTCAGCGCAGGCTACCGGTGGGGCGGTTGGTCACAACCCAATATCTATTATCATTCCTTGCCACCGGGTCATAGGCACCAATAACAGCTTGACCGGGTATGCTGGAGGTATCGCAAAAAAAATTCAGCTACTTGAACTAGAAGGTGTTAACACCGTGAATATGAGCGTCCCTATCAAAGGGACGGCTTTATGATAATAATCGTCTCTAGCCGATCGGATAAAGAAGCAGCATTGCTATCGCGTGACACGGTATCTCGCGATTAACGCCCGGCTTTTAGCTGCTGAAAATAGGTTTCATACAACGTGCTGGCGCTGCCAACGTCGTTCTGCCATTCGCCTTTGGCGATGGTTTCATCATCTGGGTACAGTGTTTTGTCACTTGAAACCTCCGGTGGCAGTAATTTTTTCGCCGCCAGATTCGGCGTCGGATAGCCGATGGTTTCTGCAACCTGCGCTGCCACTTCTGGGCGCAGTAGGAAGTCGATCAGCTTCATCGCACCGTCAACGTTTTTGGCGTTGGCCGGAATAGCCAGGCTGTCCATCCAGAAGATACCGCCTTCTTTTGGCCAGATGACATCCAGCGGTGTGCCGGCCTGACGTGCCACGTAGGCAGAACCGTTCCACACCATACCCAGATTAACCTCACCCTCAATGAACGGGTTACCAGGGTTATCCGAATTGAACGTCAGCACGTTCGGCATCAAGGTTTGTAGCGCTTTATAGGCCGCCTCAATCTCTTTGGGGTCGGTGGTGTTCGCTGAGTAACCCAACTTACGCAGGGCAATTTGGAACACTTCACGTGCATCGTCCGTCAGCAGGAGACTGTCTTTGTATTTCTTGTCCCACAGATTGGCCCAACCGGTGACGCTAGCAGGGTCAATCACTTCATGATTAATGCCAATCGCCGTTGCGCCCCAGATATAGGGAATCGAGTAATCGTTGTTCGGATCGAAAGATTTGTGCAGCAGGTTCGGATCGAGATTATGGAAGTTGCTGAGCTTGCTGGTATCAATCTTTTGCAGCATGCCTTCTTTGCTCATCTTGGAGATGAAATAGGTCGACGGCACGACTAAATCGTAGGCACTGTCTTTATAGGTTTTCAGCTTGGCGTACATGCTCTCGTTGGATTCATAGGTGGAGTAAATCACCTTGATTCCCGTTTCTTTAGTGAACTGCTCCAACAGGCCCGGCGGCACGTATTCGGTCCAGTTATAGAAATAGAGCGTTTTCCCGTCGTTGGCATTGGCGGTACTGATACCAAACATCATCGCGCAGGCTGCCAGTAGGTGTGGCCACTTTTTCATTATGTTTACCTCCTTATTAGTCCCAAAGAAAATACCTGCCTGATGCCGACAGGTATGAAAATAACGGTATTTATCGTGCGAGCTGCAATCTTATTTTCCGGTGCGGTCGCGTAAAATTAGCTGGCTACTGAGCACCAACACGAGCGACAGAATCAGCAGGATCGTCGCCAGCGCATTGACTTCCGGAGATACGCCGACCTTTACCATCGAGTAAATCTTCAAGGGCAGAATTTCATACGCGGGCCCGGTGACAAACGAAGAAACCACCACGTCATCCATCGACAGCGTAAAGCTGAGCAACCAACTGGCCGCTACCGCTGGCATCGCCAGTGGCAGAATGATCTTGCGCAGAATAATCACTTCGCTGGCACCCAAATCGCGCGCGGCTTCCAGCATCCGTACGTCAAACCCTTTCAGACGCGAGTAGACGGTCACCACCACAAACGGCAGGCAGAACGTGATGTGGGAAAACAGCAGCGACCAGAACCCGAGCGATATGCCCAGCAGCATGAAGAGCACCAGCAGGGAGATTGCCATCACGATATCCGGCGACATCATCACCACGAACAGCATGCCGCCGACAAAAGGCTTGCCGCGAAAGCGGTAGCGATACAGTGCGACAGCCGTCAGGGAGCCAATCAGCGTGGCAAACGTCGCGGAAAACACAGCCATCGTCAGCGAGTGCTGTGCGGCCTGAAGCAAGCTGTCGTTATTCATCAACAGCCGATACCAATCCAGCGTAAATCCTTGCCAATTGATACCGAAACGCGCCTGATTAAACGAATTCACGATCAGAATAATGATCGGAATGTACAGGTAAGCGTAAATGATGGACATAAATCCACCGCGGATTAAGCGTCCAGTCATTCCAGCTCTCCCTTTTTATTCAGCAGGCGGGCCGTGCGGTAGTAGATAAACAGCAGTATACCCATGACCAACGTCAGGCAGATGCTGGTGGCGGCACCAAACGGCCAATCGCGGATATTAAGAAACTGGCTTTTGATGACGTTACCGATCAGCAAATTCTTGGCACCGCCCATCAGGTCGGCCACGAAGAACAGCCCCATTGCGGGCAGCAGCACCAGTAGACATCCAGCGATAATCCCCGGCATGGTCAGCGGGATCACCACACGAATAAAGGTTTGCCATTTATTGGCACCCAGATCGCGGGCGGCTTCAAGGTAGGCTTTATCGAGCTTTTCAATACTGGAGTAGAGTGGCAGCACCATGAAAGGCAGCAGGATATAAATCAGACCGAGAATCACTGCCTCTGAGGTGTACATAATCCGCAACGGCGTATCGATAAGGCCGATCCAGAGCAGGAATTCATTCAGATGGCCGCGTGTACTGAGGAAAATTTTCAGCCCGTAAATGCGGATCAGTGAGTTAGTCCAAAACGGCACAATCAGCAGAAACAGCATCAGTGGCTGAATTTTTTTCGGTAAGCGCGCCAGAATAAAGGCAAACGGATAGCCTAGCAGCAGACAGCAGAGCGTGGCGATAACGGCCATATTCAGCGAATGCAGTAGGACTGAAGCATAAAGTGGATCGGCCAGTCGCGTATAGTTTTCGAGCGTAAAGACCAGACTGACGAAATGGGTGTCATCGCGCGTCAGAAAACTGGTTCCGATGATCATCAGATTGGGCAGGAAAACAAACAACACCAGCCAGGCAACGATGAGTGTGATAATGATATTTTGAAAGCGTTTACGCGACGTCTTCATCGTGCAGGACTACCTCCCAACTTTCCACCCAGGTAACGTCCACTTTCTGGTTGAGTGAATGATCGAAGTCGGGATCGTCTTCGTTAAAGAACTCGCTGACCATGACCATTTTGCCGTTTTCCAACTCGATATTGGATTCCAGCGTCATACCTTTATAGTTGCGCTCGCGCACGTAGCCAACCATCCCTTCTGCCTGCATGCCATCGCCAAGCTCTTCAACGCGTAAATCTTCCGGCCGCAGCAGCACGTTGAGGTGTTGGCCGATGTTGACCAAAAAGCTGACGGTGATAACACATTCGTGGCCTTCGACCAGAGCGCGCACTCGCTGTGCGTCCAACTGTTCCAGTACGATGGCATCAAAAATATTGATTTCACCGATAAAACTGGCGACGAATAGATTTTTCGGTTCTTCGTAGATTTCACGCGGCGTGCCGTCTTGCTCGATGCGGCCATCACGCATCACCACGATGCGGTCGGACATGGTCAGGGCTTCTTCCTGATCGTGCGTGACGAAAATAAAGGTAATGCCCAGCTTACGTTGCAGCGCTTTCAACTCGTTCTGCATCTGTTTACGCAGCTTATAATCGAGTGCGGACAGAGACTCATCCAGCAGCAGAACCTTTGGCTGGTTGACGACGGCGCGGGCGATAGCGACGCGTTGTTGCTGGCCGCCGGATAATTGGTGTGGGCGCCGTTGCGCCAGCTCGTCCAACTGCACCATTTTTAGCGCTTCAATCACGCGCGGAGTCATTTCTGCGGCGGGTGTTTTCTGCATACGCAGACCAAATGCTACGTTTTCAAACACGCTGAGATGAGGGAACAATGCGTAACTTTGGAATACGGTATTAACGTGCCGCTGCTCGGCGGGCTGGTGGGTAATATCCTGCTTTTCCAGCATGATATTGCCGCTATCGACTGTTTCCAGACCGGCAATCAGACGCAGTACGGTGGTTTTTCCGCAGCCGGATGGCCCGAGGATCGTCAGGAACTCACCGTTATTAATAGTGAGATTAAAATGCGAAATGATGTCTTTGCCATCAAAGCCTTTATGGACGTTGAGCAATTCAACGACCGGCACAGTCAGGGAGTTTTCTTTCATTAAGGTATAGCTCTGCTTCCTGATTTGGCAGATCAACGGCATCTCCGTTGCGATCGTGCCAAGGGTTATCACCTTTCAGCTAGCGTGTGCGGTTAAGGGCTGCATTTTACGGGAAACGCTGCCTAACGCCAACTTGTGTGGCCCGACTTCCCGTAAATGGATTCGTGAATGGCGGTGACTAGGTCAATGAATTAGCGCACATGTTTCCTGATTGTTACCTGATTTGGGCACACTTCGTGACGCTGTCGCCGCTTTTTGCTCTGAATTCTGGTCCTATGGTTTGTTAAATCGGGAAAAAACTGACCTGACGCAATATCTGCCGTGGTAGCCCTATCCATAATGCCTTTCAGGGTTCAGGGGGCATAAGATGGATAAATTACTCGACAGATTTTTAAACTACGTTTCGTTTGATACACAATCTAAATCCGGTGTTCGGCAGGTGCCGAGTACCGACGGCCAGTTGAAACTGGCGCGTGTGTTGCAGCAGGAACTGCTCGAACTGGGATTTGAACAGATAGTACTAAGCAAGCAGGGTTGCTTGACGGCGACGCTTCCGTCGAACGTTGCCTGGTCAGTACCCGCCATCGGTTTTATTTCACATATGGATACATCGCCGGACTTTAGCGGCAAAAATGTTAATCCACAGATTTTGGAAAACTATCGCGGCGGCGACATTGCCTTGGGCGTGGGAGATGAAGTGCTGTCGCCTGTGATGTTCCCGGTGCTGCACCAGCTACTGGGGCACACGCTGATTACGACAGACGGCAAAACGCTGCTGGGGGCGGATGATAAAGCAGGGATCGCGGAAATTATTACCGCACTGGTGCGCCTGAAAAAGAGTCAACTGCCGCACGGGGATGTTCGCATTGCCTTTACGCCTGATGAAGAAATTGGCAAGGGCGCGCAGTTTTTTGATGTCAAAGCGTTTAACGCCCAGTGGGCTTACACCGTAGACGGCGGTGGCGTCGGCGAACTGGAGTATGAGAATTTTAATGCCGCGTCGGTTCAGGTGAAAATTGTCGGTAACAATGTACATCCTGGTAGCGCCAAAGGCGTGATGGTGAACGCGTTGACGCTGGCCTCTCGCTATCATCAGCATGTACCGGAGAGTGAATCACCGGAGCAGACGGAAGGCTATCAGGGTTTTTACCATCTTCACAGCATGAAAGGCTCTGTGGAGCGGGCTGACCTGCACTATATCGTCCGGGATTTTGACCGCAACGGCTTTGAACAGCGTAAACAGACAATGCTGGATATAGCAGAAAAGGTCGGCGCGGGGCTGCATCCGGATTGCTACATTGAAGTCACGATTACCGATACCTACTACAACATGCGTGAGCAGGTTGAGCAGCATCCGCACATTATCGCGTTGGCACAGCAGGCGATGCGGGATTGCAACATTGAACCAAACATGAAACCGATTCGCGGTGGTACTGACGGCGCGCACCTGTCATTTCAGGGATTACCGTGCCCGAATCTGTTTACCGGTGGCTACAACTATCATGGTAAACATGAATTTGTCACGCTGGAAGGGATGGAAAAGGCTGTGTCTGTGATTATGCGGATTGCAGAGTTGACGGCGCTGCGTGCGAAGCCGTAAGCGAGTCCATTTTGCAGATATGAGTAAGGCGGGAAATTCCCGCCTTATCTTTGTGCGAACGATTAGCTTGGTCTGTTTTTAATCTGCGAAATACCAGTAACCGCTGTTAATCAGTATCGTGAGCTGTGCGAGGAAAGAAGGATCTTCTAACGCGTCACCCAGTCGCTCTGCATCAATGGCGGGGTGCTCAGCCAACGCAAACAGCGCAGCCTTGTGCGTACTGTTCACTTTCTCCCCGTTAACAAAGCAGCCATCCCCAACGCAGATGACACGCAGCCCGCCTAAACGGCGCAGTGGTTCACCCTGTTGCAGATACTCATACACTTCGCCAGCCTGATAAGGCGGTTCCGGCGGAGAGAGGTCAAGCTCATGACGAGACTGGGAAATAAATTCACCAAACCAGTTCTGGAAATGTTCCGGTTGCTGCACCAGCTCCAGCATCATTTTTTGCAACGCATCCAGCTCTTGCGGTAGCACGCTGGCAATATGCTCACGGGATGGGATATTGGGATCGCTGTAGCGATAGCTGCCGAGTTCGCGGGAAAGCACATAATCCGCAAAGCCGCTAACCAGTTCGCGAGCGTTTGGTGCCCGGAAACCCACTGAGTAGTTCAGCGAATTCTCTAGCGAATAGCCTTCGTGTGGGAAGCCCGGTGGAATATACACGATATCACCCGGTTCCAGCTCTTCATCAATAATGGCTTCAAACGGGTCGACTTGAAGCAGGTCTGGATGCGGACAGTGCTGCTTCATTGGTATTTTTTCACCGACACGCCAGCGGCGACGTCCCGTTCCCTGAATGATGAAAACATCATACTGATCCAGATGTGGCCCTACGCCACCACCGGGAACGGAAAACGAAATCATCAAATCATCAGTACGCCAGTCTGGCAACTGTCGAAACGGCTGCATCAAAGCGGAAGAGGGCTCATGCCAGTGATCGACAGCCTGTACTAACAGCGACCAGTTGCTTTCACCCAGATGGTCGTAGCTCTCGAAAGGACCATGGCTCACCTGCCAGCGTCCGTTCTGATGGCTGACTAGTCGGCTATCAACCTCGTTTTCCAACGCCAAACCCGCAAGTTCGTCGGGCGAAATCGGATCGATAAAATGAGTGAAGCCGCCTTTAATCAGGAGCGGACGTTTTTGCCAGTAGTTCGCTAAAAAATCCTGCCAGTCGAGATTAAGCTGATAGTCCATACTGTTTTCCAGAAATTAGTTTTTTGAGGAAATGACTGTTCTTGAAGACATGATTTTTCTTAAAGTAATCCGTATTTTAAAACAATCCGCATTTTGGCACTAAGTATAGCGGAAGCATCGCTCGCTGTACGGCCTTTCACCCCTCGTTCTGGCTAAGGTTCTGGCGGGAGAAAATGGCTTCGACTCGGGCTCCACCCAGTGCGCTGTCGCTGATGAGGATCTCACCCTTATACTGTTCGATAATTTCGACGGCAACGGCGAGGCCAATACCTTGTCCGGGGCGCATGCGGTCGGCGCGTTGCCCACGCAGAAAGATCATTTCGCGCTTGCTTTCGAGGATGCCGGGTCCGTCGTCATCGATAATCAGATGCAGCTTGTGATCGGAATATTGCACGCTGATTTCGACAAATTCCAGGCAGTACTTACAGGCGTTATCAAGGATATTGCCCAGTACTTCCATGAAATCATTCTTCTCGCCCACGAATGTCAGTTCGGGCGGAATATCGAGCGTCAATACCACGCCCTTGCGCTGATACACCTTATTTAACGCGGAACACAGGCCATCCAGCAGCGCTGGAACCGAGTGTACTTCACGTATCAGAAGGTTATGTTCTGAGCGCACGCTGGCGCGATGCAGGTAATAGCCAATCTGCTGCGAGATACGGCTGATCTGCGCCAGCATGATCGGCTCAGCCTGATCGATAGTGATCTCTTTGCCGGTTCGCAGCGCGCGTAACGTGGTCTGCAAGACGGCCAGCGGCGTTTTCAGGCTGTGGGTGAGGTCGGTGAGCGTCGTGCGGTACTTATGGTATCGCTGGCGTTCGTTATTCAGCAGAATATTCAGGTTTTTCACCAAGCTAAATAATTCACGCGGCGGATTTTCATCCAATTGATCGCGAGTGCCTTTCTCTAGTTCAGCAATTTGTTTTACCAGATGCTGAATAGGGCGCAGGCTCCAGTGAGCGCCAAGCCAAAGCAAGGGAAGCACCAGAAGAAGATTGGCGATCAAAACATAGCTGAACCATTCCCACACCACGTCCTCCTGTTGCAACTCTTGCGGGATACGGTCGACGACGACAATGGTGATGGAAGGGAGATGCTCGGTCTTCGGATAAACGTTCACGGCGATGGAATGGGTTAGTGCATTACTATGTGCGCCATTCAGCGCTCGTAGGCTGCTCAGTAATAAGGTGTTGCCCGTTAATACCGCGCTGCTGGTATCGGTGTCGGTATCCAATTCGTGATAGGCCGTCTTGCTCAGCCACTCTGGTTTTATCAGTGCTTCCAGCTCGGGAACGTGCTTTTCGCGCCAGAGTACGTTGCCATTCTCATCGTATATCAACACCAGCGTGGGAAAATTGATGTCAACATCGGGAGGGGTGACGATATTCAGCTGATTATCGCGCCACTGCGCAAGGCTGTAGTAAAGGTTACTTTCGCCACGCAGTAGGCGGAATGAGGTTTTATCAAAGTTGACGCTGTAGCCGATAATAGCGACAACGCCATAGGCCAACGACAGCGCTAACACGATGGCCGCTGTCGCGAGTAGAAAACGAATGCGAAGCGAGAAGGGCAGCTTCTTCTCACTCATGCCGGGCCTGGGGGCGTATCAATATCAAAGCGATATCCTTGTCCGCGTACGGTAGTAATCACATCTTGCGCTTCAGCCTGCTGGATTTTCTTGCGTAACCGTCCCATTAGTACATCAATGGTGTGGCTTTCCCGCAGCTCCGCATCCGGGTACAGCTGTAGCATCAGCGACTCTTTGCTGACGACTTTACCTTTGTTGCGAATTAACGTCTCGATAATCGTGTATTCAAACGCAGTCAGCTTGATCGGAGTGCTATTGATCATCAGTTCGCGGCGTGACAAATCGATCTCGAAGGGCGGTAGGCTGATAATTTGCGACGCCAAACCACTGTTGCGTCGCATCAGCGCCTGCAAGCGCGCCACAACTTCTTCCATATGGAACGGTTTGGTCACGTAATCGTCCGCACCCGCTTCCAGTACGGCCACTTTGTCCTGCCAGCCTTCACGGGCGGTCAGCACCAGAATCGGGAGTTTGACTTGATGCGCGCGCCAGCGACGAATCATGCTCATGCCGTCTTCATCGGGCAATCCGAGGTCGACAATCGCGATGTCCGGCATATTCTCATGCAGGAAATAATCCGCTTCTTTAGCGTCAGACGCCGCGTCAACCTGATGTCCCATTTCGTTCATCTGAACGGTTAAATGATGGCGTAGTAATACATTATCTTCAACGACCAGAATCCGCATCGTTATACCCTCTGTCGAATAGAAATGGTTATTGCAACGAACTTATGCACCATGTCTTTCACGTATTTCGCCTCCGCGTATCATAATTGTACACGGGACAAATAGTTTATTTTATTTGCTAAATTATCCACAGGAAGGGTAAACCGAGTGTAAACAGGCTGGAAATGGTCATACTCGTCATACTTCGAGCTACATGTGTGTTGGCTACGTTCAGTCACCCGAATCACTTACCTGAGTAAGCTCATCGGGATTCCTTCGCTTGCCGCCTACCTGAAACTCGAATTATTTAGAGTATGGTGAGCGAGAAGACTGGCGGGCAGGGCGCCCGCCAGAGGGAGTACGAAATTTGTTTGAGAACGCTTATTTCAAGTCATCAACCATGGCGATAGCGCGGCCAATATAGTTGGCTGGCGTCATCGCCTTCAGACGCGTTTTTTCCGCTTCAGGTAATTCAAGACCATCGATAAATGCCTGAATGCCTGCCGCGTCAATGCGTTTGCCGCGCGTCAGTTCTTTCAGTTTTTCGTAAGGTTTTTCAATCCCGTAGCGGCGCATCACGGTCTGGATCGGTTCTGCCAACACTTCCCAGTTGTGATCCAGTTCATCAGCCAGACGATCGCGGTTCACTTCCAGTTTGCTGATGCCTTTCATTGTGGCCTGATAGGCAATCAGCGCATAGCCCACACCCACGCCCAGATTACGCAGCACTGTAGAGTCGGTGAGGTCGCGCTGCCAGCGAGAAACCGGCAGTTTGCTGGCCAGATGCGCCAGCACGGCGTTCGCCAGCCCCAAATTGCCTTCCGAGTTTTCGAAGTCAATCGGGTTAACCTTATGCGGCATGGTGGAGGAACCGATTTCGCCCGCAATGGTTTTCTGTTTGAAGTGATTCAGTGCGATGTAGCCCCAAATATCACGGTCAAAGTCGATCAAAATGGTGTTGAAACGCGCGATGCAGTCGAACAGTTCGGCGATGTAGTCGTGCGGTTCGATCTGTGTGGTGTACGGGTTCCAGTTGATACCCAGCGAGGTGACAAAGCTTTCGCTGAACTGGTGCCAGTCCACTTCTGGGTAGGCAGCCAGATGGGCATTATAGTTGCCGACGGCACCATTAATTTTACCCAGAATTTCAACCTGTTGCAGTTGACGATATTGGCGCTCCATACGGTAAGCCACGTTGGCGAATTCTTTACCGATGGTGGATGGCGTAGCGGGCTGACCGTGTGTACGGGAAAGCAGCGGGATATCGCGATATTCCTGTGCCCGCGTTTTCAGGGCATCAATAATTTGACGCCAGTGGGGCAGGATGACGTCGCGGCGAGCAGTATCCAGCATCAGCGCGTGAGACAGGTTGTTGATGTCTTCTGAAGTACAGGCGAAGTGAATGAATTCGTTAACAGCATGCAACGCTGGAATAGCGGCGACTTTCTCTTTCAGAAAATATTCAACGGCTTTCACATCGTGGTTGGTCGTACGCTCGATAGTTTTAATGCGTGCCGCATCTTCTTCGCTGAATTCGGCGACAATTTTATCAAGGAAAGCGTTTGCGTCAGCGTCAAATACAGGAACTTCCTGGATCTCTGCACAGGCTGCCAATTTTTGCAGCCAACGTACTTCAACCTGCACACGGAATTTCAGCAAACCAAATTCGCTGAAAATGGTGCGCAATGTGCTGACTTTATCGCCGTAGCGTCCATCAATAGGGGAAACGGCGGTCAGTGAGGATAATTCCATCGCAAGCAACTCCTGAGATTGGTTTCAATAACAATTATTTTCAAGAATAATTAGTTTCAATAACAACTAGTTTTAACAACTGACTGATTTCGAGACAGCCAGTTTTAATACGGAATCGATTATTGCAACGCTGGCGTTAATCACACCAGCGTCAGCCGTAATGCCAAGAATACCATCAAACGGATTGGCAACGCGCCAATATCTGTTTCGCTTCTTTGACCAGTTGGCTGCGTGAGAACATCAGTTGCAAGCGTCCGCCGCCAATCTGTTGCCAAAGCACCGTAGAGCGGATACCGGCCAGCAGCGCGGCGCGTACTTTCGCCTGCACCTGACTGTTTTTTAGCACTTCCGGTGAACCGGTAACTTGAATACGTGGCCCCAACGTACTGATGACATCCACGTAAATTGCGGCCAGCGCGCTTACAATCGTTTCGGAAAGCAGCTCAAAATGCTCTAGTTGGCGTTCCAACTGCCCGATGCGCTTACCCAATTCGTCCAGCGCGGCAGATTTCGCGTTTAGCTTACGTTCTAACGCAATCATGCTAAATGCATAACGCGAGAGTTCCGCGCCAGGGCCTTTGGTGCTGGTGTTCAGAATGCCCAGCAGCGTTTCCAGCCCAACTTTCAGGTTCTGCTCGTCATTGCCGTAAACGGCCAACGTGGATGCTGGGTTGAGGTTCAATACGCTGTTCAGCGAGGTATGCAGCACATCGTTATTACAGTTCCCCGTGTGGGCCAACTGCTGGACTAAATGCGCCGATTGGCAAACGCCTGCTAGTGCCAGCGTGATTTCATAATAATTCTTAGCCACGGTTACTCCTGTAAGCGTTCTTCGATGATGCCGCCGCCAAGGCAAACGTCGTCCAGATAAAAGACGGCAGATTGGCCCGGAGTGACGGCAGCGACAGGCTCATCAAAACGTACGGTAATGCGATCGTCACCAAGCGGGGTGACGGTGCAGGGGATATCCGCCTGACGGTAACGGGTTTTCACCATGCAGCGTAATTCAGCGGTCAGCGGCTGGCGATCGACCCAGTGTAACTGCTGTGCGATTAAGCCGTACGACATCAGGCGAGGGTGTTCGTGACCCTGCGCAACATACAGAATATTGTTGGCGACATCTTTATCCACCACGTACCAGGGATCTTCGCCGCCGTCTTTGACGCCGCCAATACCCAGCCCTTTGCGCTGCCCCAGCGTGTGGTACATCAGCCCCTGATGTTGTCCCATCGGTTTGTTGTCGTCGACGGACAGAATCGGACCCGGTTGTGCGGGTAGATAGCGCGCCAGAAAATCGGTGAATTTGCGCTCGCCGATGAAGCAAATACCGGTAGAGTCTTTCTTCTTCGCGGTGGCCAACTCAAGCTCTTCGGCGATCTTGCGCACCTGTGGTTTTTCCAGTTCGCCGACCGGGAACAGGCTCTGCGCAATCTGTTCATGGCCCAGCGTATAAAGAAAATAGCTCTGGTCTTTGTTGCCGTCCATGCCGCGTAGCAAACGGCTTTTACCGTCAACGTCGTGACGACGGACATAATGGCCTGTCGCGATATAGTCCGCCCCGAGATCCTCGGCAGCGAACTCAAGGAAGGCTTTGAATTTGATTTCTTTATTGCACAGGATATCGGGATTGGGGGTACGGCCCGCTTTATATTCTTCAAGGAAGAGTTCAAAAACGTTATCCCAATATTCAGCGGCAAAATTGACGGTATGTAACTCGATACCGAGCTTGTCGCAAACGGCCTGCGCATCGGCAAGGTCAGTAGCCGCTGAGCAATATTCCGTGTCGTCGTCCTCTTCCCAGTTCTTCATGAACAGGCCTTCAACATGATAGCCCTGTTGCTGTAACAGGTAAGCGGAAACGGAGGAATCAACACCGCCGGACATACCGACAATCACTTTTTTCTGGCTGTTATCTGACATGGGAGTAGTCTCACGAACTGAAATTTACTGACGCATTGATGCGAAAAACAAGCGGCATATTTTAGCATGTTGAACCGAGGGCTGCATCGCTATTCCTGCCGCGTGGTGGTTAGCCTGTACATGGCAAGAATAGCAATATGTCTAAAAAGGCCAGTTGAACGCGCCCAATACGGTTAACGGATAGCGCTCTGACTGCTGATAGCAGCGAATACTTTCGGCCACCAGCGGTGAACGGAGCTGACGAGAATGCAGAATTTCCTCTGCAGTCACCCAGCGACAGCATTCAATGTCACTGTCGTGTGGCTGGGTGTCGACCCGCTGAGGCAGATCGAGCGCGAAGCAAAAGCGTAAAAAGGGTGTGTTATCTGGGGCAATCCATTGATGCAGACGCAAGAAACTCTGTGGTGCGGCCTGAATGCCGGTTTCTTCCCATAGCTCACGGCTTGCCGCCTGAATCAGCGTCTCATCGGCTTCCAAATGGCCTGCAGGTTGGTTCCACAATAATTTGTCGTTAATTAACTCTTCGACGACCAGAAAATGGTTTTCGGCCTGTACTACACAGGCAACCGTTACATGGGGTTTAAACATCCGCTATCTCCTTCCATTCTCCGGGTAACAGGTTTTCTACGGTTTGGTTGGCCATGCCGTATCGAATCAGACGCAGGGTAGGATACCCGATATTTGCCGTCATACGACGAACTTGCCGATTACGACCTTCATACAGCGTAATTTTTAGCCAGCAGTCGGGAATGCTTTTACGTTCGCGTATTGGAGGATTACGCGGCCACAGCCAGTCAGGTTCTGGCACGATCTCTGCACCTGCGGGCTGCGTTTTGCCGTCATTCAGCTCCAGACCGGTACGAAAGCGTGTCAGTATGGCCTCATCAGGAATGCCTTCAACTTGCACATAGTAAATTTTGGCCGTTTTTTTCGTTGGCTGAGTTAGCTGTGCTTGAAGTTTGCCGTCATTGGTGAGAATCATCAGGCCTTCGCTGTCGCGATCCAGACGCCCGGCGGCATAAATACCGCTAATCGGAATGTAATCTTTCAGCGTGCTACGTCCGGCTTCATCAGTGAATTGCGGCAAGACATCAAAGGGCTTATTGAACAGAACAATCCGGCGCGGCGTATTGTCAGGCTGCCTTTTTCTGGCTGGCTGTGAGCTGAATCGTTTAACTTTGTGATTTTTAACAGGGAATTTATTCATCATCTTTATAGTCGCGGGTAACAAAAGCATTATACTCGAAATGGTTTGCGATTGGCGCGGGCTAAATATTCAAGTAGTATTGACACGCATCTTACAAGTCATTAACAAAATTGCGCTCGAAGGAGAGGTTAATGGAAAGCAAAGTAGTGGTACCGACAGAAGGTCAGAAAATCACGGTTGATGCTCAAGGTAAACTGGTTGTTCCAAACAATCCGGTTATCCCGTTTATCGAAGGTGATGGCATTGGTATCGATGTAACGCCAGCCATGATCAACGTAGTGGACGCCGCCGTGAAGAAAGCCTATCAGGGCAAGCGCGCGATCTCCTGGATGGAGATCTACACCGGTGAGAAATCCACGCAAGTTTACGGTAAAGATGTCTGGCTGCCAGACGAAACGCTGGATCTGATCCGTGAATATCGTGTGGCGATTAAGGGCCCGCTGACAACGCCAGTCGGTGGTGGTATTCGTTCTCTGAACGTTGCACTGCGCCAACAGTTGGACCTGTATGTTTGCCTGCGTCCGGTACGCTACTACGAAGGTACACCTAGCCCGGTTAAACAGCCTGAATTGACCGACATGGTGATCTTCCGCGAAAATGCCGAAGACATCTATGCTGGTATTGAGTGGAAAGCGGGTTCTGCTGAAGCAGACAAAGTGATCAAATTCCTGCGTGAGGAAATGGGCGTTAGCAAAATCCGTTTCCCTGAGCAGTGTGGTATCGGCGTGAAGCCGTGTTCCGAAGAGGGTACTAAACGTCTGGTTCGCGCTGCGATCGAATACGCGATTACCAACGACCGTGATTCCCTCACGTTGGTACACAAAGGCAACATCATGAAATTCACCGAAGGCGCGTTTAAAGACTGGGGCTACCAGTTGGCGCGTGAAGAATTCGGCGGTGAGCTGATCGATGGCGGCCCGTGGGTGAAAATCAAGAACCCGAACACAGGCAAAGAGATCGTTGTAAAAGACGTCATCGCCGATGCATTCCTGCAACAAATCCTGTTGCGTCCTGCTGAATATGACGTAATCGCCTGTATGAACCTGAACGGTGACTACATTTCTGATGCGCTGGCAGCACAGGTTGGCGGTATCGGTATTGCTCCGGGTGCGAACATCGGTGACGAATGTGCACTGTTTGAAGCCACGCACGGTACGGCACCGAAGTATGCTGGTCAGGATAAAGTGAACCCAGGTTCCGTTATTCTGTCTGCTGAAATGATGTTACGTCACCTGCAATGGTTCGAAGCGGCTGACCTGATTGTTAAAGGCGTTGAAGGCGCGATCAAGAACAAGACCGTGACTTACGATTTCGAACGTCTGATGGAAGGTGCTACGCTGCGGAAATGTAGCGAATTTGCGCAAGACATCATCGATAATATGTAATCTGCTATTCAGTGCAGATGAATATCAGGGGCCGATTTGGCCCCTTAATTTTTCCCTCAGATTCCTTTCCCCAAAACCATCCTATTTTGTATTAATCACCGTTGACCTAATTATCTTTTACGGGTGACCAATGCTCTGTGACCCGGGGATGAGCCGGAAGTACATCTGTTCGGGAATCGGACTGTCCCAGCCGCCAATGTACATTGCGAAGCCGATCATTCCGAAAAGGATGCCGAGAACCAGTGCTGTCATCGCGATACCGGATAGTGCGGTTTGTCGCCATAGCGGTTTGGCTGCCTCACTCCCTTTTTCCTGCGATCCTGAAGGTTGAACTAATGAGAAATGGAGCGTTGACGCTACAGGGCAGGATTCGACGCAGGTCATGCAGGCTGTGCATTCTGCGGTTCTCACCTGAATCAGTTTATCCACCGGAATGTTAGATGGACAGGCCTTGGCGCACTTGCCGCAATCGATACAGCTGGTGGCATTTCGGCGGATTTTGAAGGGTGACAGCAGTGAAAACATTCCCAAGAGCGCACCGTAAGGACATAGATAACGACACCAAAAGTGGCGGACGAACAGGCTGGCAAGCATAAAGAGAAAAACGCAGACCAGCGTGATGGTGCCGATATTACGGAAGAAACCGAGCATTTTGACGTCGGCGATTAGACCGTAAGGTGACATCAAAAACATATAAATGCTCTGTGCTGGCATTGATAAGGCGATGTAGAGGAAAAAGCTCAATAACAGGTATTTCAGACTACGCAACGGAATATCCAGCCACCTCGGAAGAATGAAGTGGCGGCCAAACATTTTTCCCCCCAATGCACCCACCCACTCGGAAATCGTGCCTACAGGGCACAGCCAGGAGCAGAATGATTTCTTCAGCAACAGGCTGGTGAGAATAAATGCGAGAAGTAATAGCATTGACGCAAGATGGATTGGAGGAAAACTGCCCGTTTCCCACGTGAACTTAGCGTTCATCAATCCGGCAATCGGTAGCCAGCCCTCAATGCCGCCCGGTCTCGACATATAAAGAGTCGTGCCGCCGGTTTCAAAGTAGCGTACCCAGAAATAGAAAGTGACACCGATATAGACATTGATCGCCAGTAGCAGAATTTGTGTGGCTCCGCGCCAGGTCAGCGCGTTACGCCAGTCGTTCCAGGGAAGTTTACCGCCAGTGGTTCCGGGTCGGCGTTGCCACCGTTTTCTTACTTTTTCGCTCATTGCTCTCAATTACCCCCATTTATTTTTTTCACTCGGTGTTTTCAACCTACCGAAGGGATCGTGGGGCAACGTTATCATGCTCTTAACGGTTAAAAATTGATTTGTGCATTGTAAATGCATGTTTTGGGGGTCGGCTGATTGATTTGTATAAGAAGCTAGGAAAATAACGTGATTGACATGACATATGTATTGAATGACTTGATACAGTGTTGGAGGGGAGGGCCGTAAAAGATAGAGATTTATATATAAATAGAATGGGTACGGTTGAGTACCCATTCTATTAATTACCTAGCGGCATTATAGTTGAATATATCTGTAATATTTTAAACTGCGCATATTAGCCGGAGTCAGCGTATAGGAATGCCTTACCGCATTCGCCGCAACTCGAATTTTTAATTTGTATTTAATTAAGTAATTTATCTGTTATTTTTTATTTTAATTTATTTCTGATGTTTTAATTTCTTACCATTTACATTACGCCTGATTTTTTTGTTTTGCCTGTAGCTCATCTTTTCGCATGGTTCTGACAATTTTATAAATCCATTGCAGTGAGACATTATATTTCTTAGCCAGAGCACTATGATTGCGGCCATCAAACTCCTCATAGATTTGAAGATCGCGCTGAGAGGCACGCCACGATATTCCCATCGGAAAATAAACATTTTGCCCGCCCCATACGGTCATCATATGTTTGGCAACGGCATTGCCGACCAGCTCAGCAGTTTGTGGATCCAACTCTGTGACGTTTTTGACCGTATCGGCAACGTGTTGAGAAAGTTCGACCAGAAGCTCAGGGCCTTTACTACGAAATTGTGGCTCAGTCATAAATTACCTTATCCTTAAAGAAAATAATTACTGCCTATGTGAAGATTCGAGGATTGCTATCTTGGAGGGATAACAACCGCGTTATGTGTTCATATAAAACTATAGTTGTTTTTGTGTCAACATCTTTAGTTTTAATTCAGGTTGTTTTTGGTTGTAAAAGAAGAGTTCCACTACAAAGTGATATGTAGAAAAGAGGCCACAGAGAAGCAAAAAAATCCCGCCATAGGGCGGGAAAGCAACACATAGACAGGAGGAATAACACAACATCAACAAGGGGTAATAAAACCATAGCATGGTGATTGTATAAAACTGTTGTGCGTGGGTAAGGTTATCTGGGTGAGGGTAAACGTTTTTGAAGTATGGAGGAAAGCCGGTGCTCGCATTGGCTCACCGGCTTTAGTTAGAGGAAAAATGCGATAGCTACTACGTAAGCGAAAAACCACCTACGTCGGACTATAACAGTACCGAATACCAGAACACACGGCCGATGATTTCGACCTCTGATTCGTAGGCTTCTTCGTCAGCATCGCGGTTAAAGCTATGGATGACGAGTAGGCCGCCAGGCTTGCGGTAAAGTTGTTTGATTCGCTTGAGCTTATCATTGCCGCTGCCCTCTTGAGCAATAGCGTAGAGCTTCCCATCGATGATGCGCTTGTTGTTGGTATCAACTGCGACGGTGGTGCCATCCGGGATGATGGGTTCCATACTGTCACCCGCTGCCGGGAAACAAAGAACGCCTGAACCGTCAGTATTTGCACCGACCTTGCGCAGCGTGGCTTTGGAAAAACGGAGCTTAAAGCCGTTGTAATCCTCACTTTGAATGCGCCCGTCGCCGCAGGCAAACTCAATATCCTTTAAAAAAGGCACTTCCACCTCGTCCTCTGATAGTTTTGTCGTGCTGTCCCAAGCTGATACGGTGCCCCATTTTGATGTTGGCGGAATGCTTGATTCCTGGAGTGATCGAACCACCCTGTCGCTATGCATTGGTCCTCCGCCATTTGCCAACCATTCAGGGCGAATATGCAGTGCATTAGAAAGCTCAACAATTTTGGTTGTTTGCGACGCTTTCCCCACCTCAATCTTCTGTATGGCGGCCTGAGATACACCAATCATGTCGCCAAGTGCTTTTTGGCTAAGCCCTTGTGCAGTCCTGGCGGTCTTTAATCGTTCTGCAAGTGTCGTTTTCATTCGTTCAATTTACAACCTAGGTTGTAATTTATCAAGTGGATATTAATCTTGTTTAAAAAAAGCAAAGCTATGTATCGTTGGTGTGCAAAGGACATCATAAATACAACCATGAAAACAATTTAAGTTGTTATTCCGCGAAGGGAAACCCGTGCGGATGTATGAGATAACATCAAAATAATGCTATCGCCTGACTATCAAAAATTCTAATAAATGTCAGGCTGTCATAGTATCGTCTTATTCCATCTCCTGATTTGACTTAAACATGTGTGTAGATTGATCTAAATCACAATCTGACCGTATGTATTTTGCTCTTATGGAAATCCCGTTGTGGGAAATATAATCAATAAATTCGTTTCATTAAGCATGCGCATGATTGCGTGTCGCGGAGGATGTATGTCTGTAATTCGCACGTGTTTAAGTCTGTTTGGCGGTGATACGGTAATTGTACGGTGTGCTAATACATTTGAAGTGAAAATGAGTAATGGTGAACAGGAAACCATGACCGAAAAGAATAGTGCTACGCAGGATTCTATTTGCCGTCATGCTGAAGGAGAAGTGTATTTAACCGTGCCTTATACAGGAACTTGGGATGTCGTGATTCGAGCAAGAAATGACACACCTGAGCATTCAATAACCTATTTCCCCGCCTGATAGTTCCTTGGTTGGTTATATTCTGTTAATGACTTGATAATATATTGTCGTTATCCGGTAGTGAGTCTCTGAATATACCAACCTTTTCCTTTCTTTTCTGCCTGCATTGCTCAACGTTGTGAGTGCGTCGGTATCTTTCTATTTCGTTTTTCATCTATCATTTTAATTGATACTTCCACTTGTTATTATTAATGATTCGAAAGGATGATAGAGTCTGGATCTTTTGCCATACTCACACTCAGCCACCATGCGTCTTGGCTCTTGGCAAGAGAGGGAGCGTTGGTTTACTCATGCTGGCCTGTTGCTCTTGTCGTGCTCATTGCTGCAACATTTTGGATTTATAGCTAAATTTTGTCTAATCTGAACATTAATACGATGGGAGGGGGGAACCCATGAGCCGTGCCCCAATAAGCAAAGATGAAGACAAACGTCTTGCTGCTCTTCGTGAGTATGGCATTAAGAACGTATTATTTGACCCAGGTCTGAGTAACCTGATTAGTCTGGCCGCTAACATCTTTAGTGCGCCTATTGTTTTGGTGTCGTTGGTAGAGGCTGAACGTCAACTGTTTGCCGCCAGCGTGGGGGTTCCTTTTTGTGAAACGCCTCGCGATATCTCTTTTTGTGCCCACACGATCCTAAAGAAAAAGATCATGGTGGTGCCTGATGCGCTCAAAGATGCGCGTTTCAAAAATAACCCGCTGGTTGTGGGCATTCCCTACATTCGTTTTTATGCAGGTATCCCACTAATTACGCCGTCCGGACATGCCATCGGTACGCTGTGCATTATCGATTTGAAACCCAGAACGACCTTCACCAAGCGTGATGAGCACAATATGCAGGATCTGGCTTCATTGGTCATGGACAAGCTGGAAATGCGACGCCTTGAACTCGCGCGTAAAGCCAGTCAGGTTCGTTTTGAAAATATTGCTAATACCTCACCTGATACGATTTTGTGCGTTAATGAGAAGGGGATGATTACCTTCTGGAATACCGCTGCGGAACACATGCTGGGATACAGTGACGAAGACATTATTGGTCGCAATATTAATACTATCGTGCCTGATGCCTTTATCGTGCAGCTCAACCATTTAGTCACCGATCGTGATTCACTGATGAAAGGAGTGATGCTGGAACTGAATGTGCAAGCTAAAAGCGGCAGTTTGGTACCGGTTGAATTGTCGGTTTCTATGTGGGAAGACAACGACAATGTTAGCTATGGCGCGATATTGCGTGACATTACAGAGCGCCGCCGCAATGAAGAACGACTATTTTTGTTAGCGCATATGGATCCGCTCACGGGTTTGGCAAACCGGACGTTATTAACATCCAATCTCGAAACCGCGCTAAAGAATGAACCTGCGGTCTGTATCATGATGGTCGATCTGGACGGATTTAAAGATGTTAATGATAGTCTGGGGCATTCCAGCGGCGATGATATTCTGGTGCACGTCGCTAAAAAAATAAAAGCGGCGGTCCGTTCCGGTGATGTCGTGGCGCGAATGGGCGGGGATGAGTTTGCACTGCTGTTTCCCGGCCTGAGTGATAAAAAGGTCGCGGGAAAAATTGCCGAGCAAATCATTCATGAAATTTCGCAGGCGATGATTATTGACGATCACCAAATCAATATTAGCGCCAGCATCGGGGCCGTGCTGTATCCCGACTATGGATTGACCGTGCAAGATCTTTTGACCAGCGCCGATTTAGCTCTGTATCAGGCGAAGTCCGAAGGTCGAAATTGTTACCGTTTTTTCACACGTGAACTGCTTGAAGTCTTTCAGGCCAAGCATGCTTTTCAGCTCGAGTTTGTGCGAGCCTACGAGCAGCATGAATTTGAAATGTTCTATCAGCCACAGGTAAAACTGGCGACCAATGAGATTGTTGGTGCGGAAGCACTGCTGCGCTGGCGTCACCCAGAAAGAGGATTGCTTGGCCCAGCCGCATTCCTCACCGCACTGGAAAATGGCCCGTGGGCTGAGCGAATCGGTGATTGGATCGTAGAAACGGCATGTAAGCAGGCCGCAGAATGGTGTCAGACTAGCGACAAATATTTTCGTATCAGCATTAACCTTTTCAGCGCGCAGTTTCGTACCGGCCTTCTGGCGCAGAAGATTATGGATACCCTTGCTCGAACAGGGTTGGAACCAAGCTCGCTGGAGCTTGAAATAACGGAGAATATAATTCTGCGTTACGATGAGAATATGTTGCAGCCGTTAAAGATGTTGCGGGAAGCGGGAATCGGCATCGCATTTGACGATTATGGGACGGGCTATGCATCTCTCAGCATGCTTAAAAACTACCCAGTGACTCGACTGAAGATCGATCAAACCTTTGTCAGAACCATGTGTGAATCTCCGCCGGATGCGGCGATTGTCAGGGCGATCTTATATCTTGGCAAAAGTTTTGGTCTGGGCGTGATTGCCGAGGGTGTGGAAACATTAGAGCAGAGTGAGCGGCTACGGGGCAAAGGGTGTGAGGAAGCGCAGGGATATCTGTTTGGGCATCCGATGCCTGCGGAGGAATTCACTCAGCTACTGAAATTGAATAAGCCGATAGACGTGTAAATGGTCGTGCCATGCCAGTTTTCCCTAAAAGCCAGCGTCTGCTGGCTTTTATACTTTGCGCTTCCCACTCGGTTAACAGACTAAAAAGTGGAATGTGGATCACATTTTTCCTATAGTGCAGGCTTGTAACCCAGTACCGGATGTCCCGTGCACGAAATATTTGAAATGCTCCTTGCGGTCTTTGACCGCGCCGCCCTGATGCTGATTTGTTTATTTTTCCTGACAAGAACGCGCCAGTTCCGGCAATTACTGCAAAAAGAGCAACATTCTCCGAGAGAACGGGTGATGGTGACAGCCATCTTTTCACTGTTTGCGCTGTTTGGTACGTATTCCGGTATTAATGTTGAAGGGTCGCTTGTCAACGTGCGCGTGATTGCCGTGATGTCTGGCGGTATTCTCTTTGGCCCTTGGGTGGGGATCGCGACAGGTATCATTGCGGGGGCACACCGTTATTTAATTGATATTGATGGCATCACCTCTGTACCTTGCTTGATTACCAGCATCATCGCCGGTATCACTTCTGGCTACATCAATAAGAAAGTCAAAAAAGAGCAGCAGTGGAGCATAGGGATTCTGGGCGGGATGCTGTGTGAGTCATTAACTATGTTGCTGGTTGTAGCATGGGCGACGCCGATCGAGTTAGGGCTGGATATTGTTTCAAAAATTGCCGTGCCGATGATTCTTGGCTCCATCTGTATTGGCCTGATTGTACTGCTGGTGCAGAGTGTAGCGAATGAAAAAGAGGTGATTGCCGCTAGGCAGGCCAAACTCGCACTCGATATCGCACACAAAACACTGCCGTATTTCCGCAATATCAACAGTGATTCACTGACGGCCATTTGTAGAATCATCCGTACTGAAATTAATGCGGACGCAGTAGCGATAACGAACACGCAGCACATTCAGGCTTATGTGGGGATTGGGGAAGACAAATATAATATCGGCCACGACATTATCAGCCCGATGACGCAGCAGGCGATTCATGACGGAAAAATCATCATTAAAAATAATGATGAACAGCATCTTACGCCGGAAATTCATTCGATGATTGTCATCCCGCTGTGGGAACATGGGCAGGTGACAGGCACGCTGAAAATCTATTATCGCCATGCACATAAAATTACCTATTCATTACGCGTGATGGCTGTCGGCCTATCGCAAATCATGTCAACGCAAATTGAGGTTTCCCGTACAGAACAACTGCGCGATATGGCAAATAAGGCGGAATTGAGAGCGCTGCAAAGTAAAATCAATCCGCACTTTCTTTTTAATGCTCTGAATGCGATCTCCTCGTCCATTCGAATTAATCCCGATACGGCGCGCCAGTTGGTCATCAATCTGTCTCGCTATTTGCGCTATAACCTTGAGCTCAATGACGATGCGCTGATCGATATAAAAAAAGAGCTGTACCAAATACAGGATTATATCGCGATTGAGCAGGCGCGCTTTGGCGCTAAGTTGACGGTGATTTACGATATTGACGACGATGTGGCGTACAAAATTCCTAGCTTATTAATTCAGCCGCTGGTGGAAAATGCGATTGTGCATGGTATTCAGCCTTTCAAAGGAAAGGGAACCGTAGTGCTGTCCGTGAAAGAGCAGGGCGATAAGCTGCTGGTGGCGGTAAAAGATACAGGCCACGGCATCAGTCAGGAGACGATAGATCGCGTCGCGCGCAATGAATTGCCGGGGAATAAGATTGGCCTGCTTAATGTTCATCACCGAGTCCGCTTGCTCTATGGTGATGGCTTACATATTCGCCGTTTGGAACCTGGGACTGAGATTTATTTCTATATTCCACGAGAAGATAAAACCCCGTCGGCATTGCCGGATACCGTGCAGGTGCCGTCATCAAGATATTCTGCTGAGAAAACAGGAGGCAACCCATGAAAGCCATTATTGTTGAAGATGAGTTCCTCGCGCAGCAAGAGCTGAGTTATCTCATCAAACAGCACAGTGATATTACGATTGAGTCAACATTTGATGACGGGCTGGATGTCCTGAAGTATCTGCAACATAACGAAGTCGATGCGATCTTTTTGGATATCAATATCCCGTCGTTAGACGGTGTTTGGCTGGCGCAAAACATCAGTAAATTTGCGCATAAGCCTTACATCATTTTTATTACGGCGTACAAAGAACATGCGGTCGAGGCGTTTGAAGTCGAGGCCTTCGATTACATTCTCAAGCCATATCATGAATCTCGTATCATCACGATGTTGCGTAAGCTGGAAGCGGCCTGGCAACAGCGGCAAGTTGCACCTGCTGTCGAAACGGGCGCGCATGCGGGTGCACCAAGAGGCGCACAGCAAACGATTAATCTGATGAAAGATGAACGGATTATCGTCACGGATATTAACAATATCTACTACGCTGCCGCGCAGGAAAAGGTCACGCTGGTTTACACCCGACGTGAAGAGTTCATCATGCCGATGAATATTACGGAGTTTTGTAGCCGTTTGCCGGAAGACTATTTCTTCCGCTGCCATCGCTCTTACTGCGTCAACCTGACGAAAATCCGTGAAATTGTGCCGTGGTTTAACAATACGTATATCCTGCGATTGAACGATCTGGATTTTGAAGTCCCGGTCAGCCGGAGCAAGATAAAGGAGTTCAGGTCATTGATGCGCCTTTAAAGGCATTTCATTCCGCGTTTCAGGCATCTCATTCCCCATTCGATCAATCACTGTCAGCCCGCTTGTATACTGGCCTCAGCCCATAAGCTGACAGTGTTTTGATGGATTTTTTCTTCTCCACATCAGCTTATATTTTTAGTGTGCCGAGTGAATCGGACCAATTTTTGATGTAGGGGAAAATCCATGAATACCAAACCTGTTAATCGGGGATTGATTGTCCTCGGTACCATTATCACCCAAATGGGACTCGGCACGATTTACACCTGGAGTTTATTCAATCAGCCTCTCGTGGACAAATTTGGCTGGGCGCTGAGCTCCGTTGCGACGACGTTTTCAATTACCAGTTTCTGTCTGGCATTTGCAACGCTATTTGCCGGTAAGTTTCAGGAACGTATTGGCCTGCGCCGCTTGACCATGATCGCCGGCATCGCGCTGGGTGCTGGTCTGATGGCGAGTGCGGTGAGCCCATCGCTGACACTGATTTATCTGCTGATGGGGGTTGTTGTCGGTTTTGCTGATGGCACGGCTTACATCACGACGCTGTCCAATTTGATTAAATGGTTCCCTAACCGCAAAGGGCTGATCGCGGGTATTTCGGTTGGCGCATTTGGTACCGGAAGCCTGTTGTTCAAATATGTAAACAGCTTTTTGATTGCGGAAGTGGGTGTATCAGAAGCCTTTTTCTACTGGGGAATTATCGTTATGGCGATGATTCTGGTCGGGAGTTCATTGCTGAAAGAGCCTGCTGCGGTGCCAGTACAACAGGTTGCGGTTCAAGGGCAGACGCGTGATTTCTCTCTTGCCGAGATGTTGGCGACCAAAGAATCGTATTTGCTGTTTATTATCTTCTTCACTGCGTGCATGAGCGGCCTGTATTTGATCGGTATCGTGAAAGATATCGGCGTGCAAATGGCTGGGATGGATATGGCGACGGCGGCAAATGCCGTGTCTGCGATTGCGATTTTTAATACCGTTGGGCGTATTGTGCTTGGCGCACTTTCCGATAATGTCGGACGTATACGAGTCATCACCTTTACGCTGTTTGTGACGATTCTGGCGGTGTCCGTGATGACGTTTCTGCCGCTTAGTCCCATTCTGTTCTTTATCTGTGTCAGCGCGATTGCTTTCTGCTTTGGCGGTAACATCACCGTGTTCCCAGCGATTGTCGGCGACTTCTTCGGCCTGAAAAATCACAGTAAAAACTACGGCGTGATTTATCAGGGATTCGGTATCGGCGCGTTGTCTGGATCGTTTATCGCCGCACAACTCGGGGGCTTCCAGGCGACATTTATGGCAATTATCATTATGTCTGTCGTCTCGCTGCTGATTACCCTGTGGATTAAACCGCCTAAACATCAGCCCGTTGCTGCCTCAATGCGTGTGGATATGGTACACGCACAGAGCTGATAGAACGCCACGCTAACAGAACATCGCGCTGGGCTCCACATGCTGCCCAGCGCGATTTTTTTTCCCCTTTCCTGCCACCAAATCCCCTCTCTTTACCTGCTGAAATATCGCGATACAGTTCATCACTTTCCCAGTCATCTACGTGTCACAGGCGAACCCTAGCGTCGTTATCGGCACGTCTTTTTCCTAAAACGCGCTTTCGCTATAAATGACTTCCCTTTGAAAATGAAAAGTAACCGGAGAAAACACCATGATGATTCGGTTTAGGTTCACATCTGTTTTTTTGATGCTATTGAGTATGGTTTTACTTGTCCCCCTGTCTGCCAGAGCTGCCGTTGAACTGACGTTTTGGCATGGCATGGACAGCAACCTGAACACGGAATTGATACGGCTGGTCAATCGGTTTAATGAATCTCAGACGACGTATCATGTTGAACCGATCTATAAGGGCAGTTATGAGCAGACGCTGGCTGCTGGTATTGCCGCTTATCGCACGGGTAACGCGCCGGATATTTTGCAGGTTTATGATGTCGGCACACCGAATATGATGCATAGCGGGGCGATTATCCCAGTGTTTGATCTGTTCAAACAGGTCGGTATCGATAATGACGAAAAAGCCTTTCTGCCCGCCGTGGCGCTGTTTTATAGCGACAGCCAGACCGGGCATCTGATTTCCCAGCCGTTTAATAGCTCAACGCCTGTTCTTTACTACAACAAAGATGCGTTTATCAAAGCGGGACTCGATCCCGATAAACCCCCTCGGACCTGGAATGAGCTGGCGTACGATGCGGCGCGGTTGCGACAGAGTGGGATGACATGCGGTTATACGAACGCAGGGCAGCAAGGCTGGATATTATTGGAGGCTTTTAGTGTGTGGAATGGGCTGCCGATTGCGACGAAAAACAATGGCTTCGACGGTGTCGATGCGCATCTATTGGTGAACGGTCCGTTGCAGGTCGCACACGTTGCTCAGCTTGCAGAAATGATGAAGAAGAAGGAATTCAGCTATTTCGGTCGCAATGACGAGGGCACTACACGCTTTTATAACGGTGATTGCGGCATATTGACCACCTCATCGGGTGGGCTACGCAAGATTCAGAACTATGCCAAATTTCACTACGGTGTAGGAATGTTGCCTTACAGCGAAGAGGCTAAAGGCGCGCCGCAGAATACATTCATTGGAGGCGCAAGCCTCTGGGTCATGAAAGGGAAAACGGCATCGCATTATCAAGGGATTGCGGAGTTTCTACATTTTCTGACGCAGCCGGAAAATGCCGCGGAATGGCATCAGATGACGGGCTATTTGCCGGTGACGCAGCCTGCCTACGATCTGACGCGCGAGCAGGGGTTTTATGCCAGATACCCCGGCAGTGATGTTGCCATGAAACAGATAACAAATAAGCCACCATTGCCTTATACGCGCGGATTTCGATTAGGCAATATGCCGCAAATTCGCACCATCATGGACGAGGAGTTGGAGAAAGTCTGGGCAGAGCAGGAAACGCCGCAGCAGGCGCTGGACAATGTGGTTTTGCGCGGTGATCTTCTGTTGCAGCATTTTGCGCAGTCGGTTTCCCGTCATCCGTGATATTTCTCGTTTATGTGGAGTTTTCGTCTGATGACAAGGCAAAGTAAAGGTATAACTCAGGAATTGATTGCGGCGCAAAACACGACGGTTCTGACAGTAGCACATCGCGGTGTCTGGGCGTCGGCGCCGGAAAATTCGCTGAAGGCACTGCGGGAAGCCATTCTTCTGGGCGTGGATATTGTGGAAATAGATGCGCAATTAACGGCAGATAGTCACGTTGTCGTGATTCATGATGATACGCTTGATCGCACGAGTGATATGAACGGCAGCATTGGTCGGATGACGCTGGCGGAGATTCGTCAGGCGTGTCTACGTGGAAGTGACGGCGGTTCGGCATGGCCGCTGAGTAACGAACAGGTCCCGCTGTTGTATGAGATTCTCGAAGAGGCGCGAGGGCGTGTTGCCATCAATGTGGATGTTAAGCACGATCGCGAATTTGGTGCTATCGCACGCGATATTCGTGATAAAGGCCTTAGCGCGGGCGTGATCATGAAAAGCCCGATGAATCTTTCTTCAGCCTGTTTTCCTATTGCCTCTCCGTCTCAGGATACCCAGATACCTTATATGCCGTTGATTCGCCTTCAACGGGGGATAACCGTCGATATTCTGCGGCAGGTTGACGATTTTGGTGTTGCCATTGTGGAAGCCAATTTTGACCACATTGAGGCAGTGGTTGAGACGTCTGCCGAATTTCAACGGCTTGGCGTACGGATTTGGGTGAATACGCTGGATTGCGCGCATTCGCTCGACTATAGCGATACGCGAGCCTTAGCCGATCCTGACGCGGTGTGGGGAGCATTAATTCGCGCTGGCGTGGGCGCGATTCAGGTGGACCACGCCGCAGCATTTATCGATTTTCGGTCAACGCTGTCGCGCTGATGCATAAGGATTACCAGTAGGCAGGACGCCGCTTTCCTTTTGAAAAGTGTAAAGTTATGTGGATTTAGTAACTGAAAAGTTAAGAATGCTTGAAAATGCCACGGCAACCCATACGATGTAGGTGTTGCAAACTTTATCTTTCTGCGAGAGGAAATCAGACTTTTATGATGCGTATTGCGCTTTTCCTGATCACCAACCTGGCGGTGATGTTGGTTTTCGGGCTGGTACTCAGCCTGACGGGAATTCAGTCCAGCAGTGTCCAGGGCTTAATGATAATGGCTGGGCTGTTTGGCTTTGGCGGTGCGTTTGTTTCACTGCTGATGTCTAAATGGATGGCGTTACGGTCCGTTGGCGGTGAAGTCATTGAACAACCACGTAACGAAACCGAACGTTGGCTGGTAGAAACCGTTCGTTCACAGTCACAGCAGGCTGGGATCGCGATGCCACAGGTGGCAATCTATCATGCACCTGACATCAATGCGTTCGCAACGGGAGCTCGTCGTGATGCATCGTTGGTGGCGGTAAGCACCGGTTTGTTGCAAAACATGAGCCGTGATGAGGCTGAAGCGGTTATCGCGCATGAAATCAGCCACATTGCAAATGGCGACATGGTGACGATGACGCTGGTTCAGGGGATAGTTAACACCTTCGTTATCTTTATTTCTCGTCTGATCGCTCAGGTTGTTTCCGGTTTTCTGTCCGGTAACCGCGATGAAGGCGAAAGTAGCAACGGCAACCCGATGGTTTACTTTGCTGTCGCAACTGTGCTGGAACTGGTTTTTGGTATTCTTGCCAGCATCATCACCATGTGGTTCTCACGTTACCGTGAATTCCATGCGGATGCCGGTTCCGCCAAGCTGGTGGGGCGTGAAAAAATGATCGCTGCACTGCAACGCTTGAAGACCAGTTATGAGCCGCAGGAAGAGGGCAGCATGATGGCTTTCTGCATTAACGGCAAATCGAAATCCTTCAGTGAATTGTTTATGTCGCACCCGCCGTTGGATAAGCGAATTGAAGCGCTGCGCTCCGGCGAGTATCTGAAGTAATTTACGATAGTTTCTTTCCAAAGGCCCATTCGGGCCTTTGTTATTTCAGCGTTTATTGATTCATCAAACCTGCGCTTTCTCTGCTCGAATGTTTTCACGAGATCTGAAACAGGTGGTGAAAACATGAAGAATGTTTTATAAAATAAAACCACGATCACGGAAAAATGAAACATTGTTTCTATAATACCGATATGACAGGCGTCTCGCGTGAGATTTGTGGCCTGATTTTTGAACAACCGGTGTCGGGGTGACCGATTCGTCGGACGTTCAGTAATGTCAGGTTATCGAAGCGTATGCGTGTGTGGCGTCAAATTCTTCATGATAAGTTCTAAGGATTTACGGATGGCCAAAGGTAATAAGATCCCCCTAACGTTTCATACCTACCAGGATGCAGCAACCGGCACCGAAGTTGTGCGTTTAACCCCGCCCGATGTTATCTGCCACCGCAACTATTTCTACCAGAAGTGTTTCTTCAATGACGGTAGCAAGCTGCTGTTTGGCGCTGCATTTGATGGCCCATGGAACTACTATCTGCTGGATTTAAAAGAGCAGAACGCCACACAGTTGACGGAAGGCAAAGGCGACAACACCTTTGGTGGTTTCCTGTCTCCGAACGACGATGCGCTGTATTACGTTAAAAATACCCGTAATTTGATGCGTGTCGATCTGACTACGCTGGAAGAGAAAACGATTTATCAGGTGCCTGACGATTGGGTCGGCTACGGCACTTGGGTTGCCAACTCCGATTGCACCAAAATGGTCGGTATTGAGATCAAGAAAGAAGACTGGAAGCCACTGACCGATTGGAAAAAATTCCAGGAGTTCTACTTCACTAATCCTTGCTGTCGTCTGATTCGCGTCGATTTGGTAACGGGCGAAGCGGAGACTATTCTTCAGGAAAACCAGTGGCTGGGCCACCCAATCTACCGTCCGGGTGATGACAACACGGTTGCTTTCTGTCACGAAGGCCCGCATGACCTGGTTGATGCTCGTATGTGGTTCATCAACGAAGATGGCACCAACATGCGCAAAGTGAAAGAGCATGCAGAAGGCGAAAGCTGCACCCACGAATTTTGGGTGCCGGATGGCTCCGCGATGATTTATGTCTCTTATCTTAAAGACGATACCAACCGTTATATTCGCAGCATCGATCCCGTTACGCTGGAAGATCGCCAACTGCGTGTAATGCCGCCGTGTTCTCACCTGATGAGTAACTATGATGGCACACTGTTGGTCGGTGATGGTTCCGATGCACCGGTCGACGTGCAGGATGATGGTGGCTACAAAATTGAGAACGATCCGTTCCTGTATGTTTTCAACCTGAAAACTGGCAAAGAACATCGTATTGCGCAGCACAATACATCCTGGGAAGTGTTGGAAGGGGACCGTCAGGTCACTCACCCGCACCCGTCTTTCACGCCGGATAATAAACAAGTTCTGTTTACTTCTGACGTAGATGGAAAACCTGCGTTGTATCTGGCGAAGGTTCCTGATTCAGTCTGGAACTAATAATACTAATAAATCCGCGTCACGTTTCATGGCGCGGATTATTTTAAAATATTTACTTACATATTATTTTATTAAGTCTCTGACGCGGTTATTTCTCAAACTTAACTTGATTATCGTTGTTGCTCCATTGCCATAATCAAAGCGTTCCCTTTATACTAAAACCATTGTTCTATTTTTTTTAAAACAAAAAAACCTGAGTAGGGTAACCACAAAAATGGCTAGTGCAGATTTAGATAAACAACCCGATTCCGTGTCGTCCGTTTTAAAGGTTTTTGGTATTTTGCAGGCATTAGGTGAAGAGAGAGAAATTGGTATTACCGAGCTTTCTCAGCGAGTCATGATGTCTAAGAGTACCGTTTACCGTTTCTTGCAGACGATGAAATCCCTGGGCTATGTCGCGCAGGAAGGTGAATCAGAGAAGTATTCGCTAACGCTCAAGTTGTTTGAACTTGGTGCAAAAGCATTGCAGAACGTAGACTTAATCCGCAGTGCGGATATACAGATGCGCGAGTTGTCTGTGCTGACGCGGGAAACGATTCACCTTGGCGCGTTGGATGAAGACGGCATCGTTTATATCCACAAGATTGATTCTATGTATAACCTGCGTATGTATTCGCGCATCGGTCGCCGTAATCCACTACACAGTACCGCAATTGGTAAAGTGTTGCTGGCTTGGCGCGATCGCGGTGAAGTGGAAGAGGTTCTGTCGACTGTCGAATTCACGCGTAGTACGCCACACACATTGTGTACTGCTGAAGATCTTCTCAATCAACTGGATGTCGTGCGTGAGCAAGGCTACGGGGAAGATAAAGAAGAGCAGGAAGAAGGGCTGCGTTGTATCGCTGTGCCAGTATTCGATCGTTTTGGTGTGGTGATTGCCGGCCTCAGTATTTCCTTCCCAACGATTCGTTTTTCAGAAGAAAACAAACACGAATATGTGGCCATGCTGCACACCGCAGCTAGAAATATCTCTGAGCAAATGGGCTACCACAATTTCCCTTTCTGATATTTCCTATCAATTCCTGAGCCTGTCTTTACCGACAGGCTTTTTTATGGCGTGCCATCGCAAGCGACGTTGAAAAACGTTCCCCCACGTTTTTGATTTTTGTACCAATACGATAGCGATGTGCATCAACACGATGTGGTTAACGGATGGTTTGGGTATCGAACTTGGCTACGCCACGGTGTTAAGATAGCCAGCAGGTACCTGTCATAGTGGTTATAGTGGAGTCGTTGTGAACATATTAGAAGTGGTTTTTGTCTTGCTGGTTGTGCTGCTGGCTGCGCTGGTCTGGTTTTTTGTCAATCGGGCGAGTGTCAGAGCGAATGAGCAAGTGAAATTGTTGCAAGAGATCGTAGAGCAGCAACGTCAGCAGTTAGCATTATTGAAAAAACTGCTGCCCCAGAATGTAGAGCAAAGTGAGCCTGAAGCGCTTGCCGTCGAGCTCGATCGTGATGATGTAGAGCTAACGTTTAAAAATGTCATCCCTGAACGTTAATGGCTTAGTCTCTGTGTAGCACTTTTACCTGTTTACGCCATATTTTATGCTGATGGCGTGAGTAGGTATTGATATAAAAATGAAGAAAGCTTTACAGGAAGCACAAAAACAACATGGCAAATGATCAACAGGAACTGGTTTTAAAACGAGGGTTAAAAAACCGACACATTCAGTTGATTGCGCTGGGTGGCGCTATTGGTACAGGATTGTTTTTAGGGATATCGCAGACTATCCAAATGGCGGGGCCGTCCGTCTTATTAGGCTACGCTATCGCCGGAATGATTGCGTTTCTGATTATGCGACAGCTGGGTGAGATGGTGGTGGAAGAGCCGGTAGCGGGTTCGTTTAGCCACTTTGCTTTTAAATACTGGGGTGATTTTGCAGGTTTTCTGGCCGGCTGGAACTACTGGGCGATGTTTATTCTGGTCGGGATGGCAGAACTGACGGCCGTAGGGATTTATATCCAATATTGGTGGCCTGATACACCGACTTGGCTGTCCGCAGCGATATTCTTTGTGCTGATTAACCTTATCAATCTGGTTAATGTGAAGATGTTTGGGGAAACAGAATTTTGGTTCGCTATTATCAAAGTACTTGCCATTGTCGGGATGATTGTCTTCGGCAGTTGGCTGTTGCTGAGTGGTAATGGCGGCGAAACGGCAACGGTACGTAACTTATGGATCCATGGCGGATTCATGCCGAATGGCGCAAGCGGATTGATCATGGCGATGGCGGTGATCATGTTTTCATTCGGCGGCTTGGAGTTAGTTGGAATCACAGCCGCTGAGGCTGCCGATCCGAAGCGCTCTATTCCTCAGGCGACCAATCAGGTGGTGTACCGTATCCTGATTTTCTATATCGGCGCATTGTCTATTTTATTGTCGCTCTACCCGTGGGGTAATGTGGTCGGAGGCGGTAGTCCGTTTGTCCTGATATTCCAAGCACTTAACAGCAATATAGTGGCGAACGTGCTCAACGTCGTGGTTCTGACAGCAGCGCTATCAGTGTATAACAGCGGCGTATATTGCAATAGTCGGATGCTGTACGGCTTGGCAAAACAGGGAAATGCGCCGAAATCTCTCGCTAAGGTCAATGCGCGCGGTGTGCCCGTTCGTTCAATCGCGCTGTCGGCGTTGGCGACATCGCTCGGTGTGGCGATTAACTATGTGATGCCGGGTAAAGCCTTTGAACTGTTGATGGCACTGGTGGTGTCAACGCTGGTGATTAACTGGATCATGATCTGCTTTGCACACCTGCGTTTTCGTCAGGCAATGATGGAGAAGGGGATTGTGCCCGCGTTTAAAGCTTTCTGGTATCCGTGGAGTAACTACCTGTGTCTGGCGTTTTTGGCGGGGATTTTGGTGATTATGCTGCTGTCACCGGGGATTCGCATTTCGGTAATGTTAATTCCGTTCTGGATTGCCGTTATTTGGCTTGGCTTCCGGTTCTCCCGCAAAACCTATTCTCCCGCAAAAATAGTGCCGCGATGAAATCCACTCAAACGCAGTAAACGCTTTTGTGGCCTGTTCATTACGATGCAAAGATGAGCAGGCTACCCATCCGGCTTTAACACATAACTTATAAGGTGTATTATTGCCGCGACGTTTTCCATGTCACGCTAATGCGCACCTGCAGTCGTGTGCTTCATGTGTATATATTTCGCAGAGTACAGAGAAATAGCATGGTTAACACTTTTTGATTTTCAATTGATATGCGATTTTTGCATGTGAGCTTTCGTGTGGCTCACCACTGTAAATAAGGGAATTATAATGCCAGTTATCACCCTTCCTGATGGAAGTCAGCGTCATTACGACCACGCCGTTTCTCCCCTGGATGTTGCACTTGATATCGGTCCTGGTCTGGCAAAAGCCTGCATCGCCGGACGCGTCGATGGCGAGTTGATTGACGCCAGCGATAAGATCGACACTGATGCGCAGTTAGCCATCATCACCGCTAAAGATGATGCGGGTCTGGAAATTATTCGCCACTCCTGTGCGCACCTGTTGGGTCATGCGATCAAGCAACTATGGCCAGATACCAAAATGGCGATCGGTCCGGTTATCGACAACGGTTTTTACTATGACGTTGACATCGACCGTACCCTGACTCAGGAAGACATTGAGCTGCTCGAAAAGCGTATGCACGAGCTCGCTGACACCGACTATGACGTAATCAAGAAAAAAGTCAGCTGGCAGGAAGCGCGCGATGCGTTCGCTGCACGCGGTGAGACCTACAAAATTGCAATTCTGGATGAGAACATCAGCCACGATGATCGTCCGGGTCTGTATCACCATGAAGAATACATCGATATGTGCCGTGGTCCGCACGTACCGAATATGCGTTTCTGCCATCATTTCAAATTGCAGAAAACCTCCGGCGCTTACTGGCGTGGCGATAGCAAAAATAAAATGCTGCAACGCATTTACGGTACCGCGTGGGCGGATAAAAAGCAGCTGGCTTCTTACCTGCAACGCCTTGAAGAAGCCTCTAAGCGCGACCATCGCAAAATTGGCAAACAGCTTGACCTGTATCACATGCAGGAAGAAGCGCCGGGTATGGTGTTCTGGCACAACGACGGTTGGACGATCTTCCGCGAGCTTGAAGCGTTTGTACGTATGAAGCTGAAGTCGTACCAGTATCAGGAAGTGAAAGGTCCATTCATGATGGATCGCGTGATGTGGGAAAAAACCGGCCACTGGGATAACTATAAAGAAGCGATGTTCACGACTTCATCAGAGAATCGTGAATACTGCATCAAACCGATGAACTGCCCAGGCCACGTACAAATTTTCAATCAAGGATTGAAATCCTATCGCGATCTGCCGCTGCGTATGGCTGAGTTCGGTAGCTGTCACCGTAATGAACCGTCAGGCTCTCTGCATGGTTTAATGCGCGTGCGCGGTTTCACTCAGGACGATGCGCATATCTTCTGTACGGAAGAGCAGGTGCGTGATGAAGTGAACAGCTGTATCAAGATGGTGTATGACATGTACAGCACCTTCGGTTTTGAAAAAATCGTGGTGAAACTGTCTACACGTCCTGAGAAACGTATTGGCAGCGATGAAATGTGGGATCGCGCTGAAGCCGATTTGGCCGCTGCGTTGACTGAAAATAACATCGAATTCGCCTATCAGCCGGGTGAAGGGGCGTTCTACGGCCCAAAAATTGAATTTACCTTGCATGACTGTTTGGATCGTGCGTGGCAGTGTGGTACGGTGCAGCTCGACTTTTCATTACCGGGTCGTCTGAGCGCGTCTTACGTTGGCGAAAGCAACGAGCGTCAGGTGCCGGTTATGATTCACCGGGCTATTTTGGGATCAATGGAGCGTTTCATCGGTATTTTGACCGAAGAATTTGCTGGTTTCTTCCCAACTTGGTTAGCTCCGGTTCAAGTGGTTATTATAAATATCACCGATAGCCAGTCTGATTATGTCAACGAATTGACCCAAAAACTGCAAGAAGCGGGCATTCGTGTAAAAGCAGACTTGAGAAATGAGAAGATAGGCTTTAAAATCCGAGAACACACTTTACGACGTGTTCCCTATATGCTGGTTTGTGGCGACAAAGAGGTCGAGGCAGGAAAAGTTGCTGTCCGCACTCGTCGTGGTAAAGACCTGGGGAGCCTAGACGTCAGTGAAGTTATCAGTAAGCTGCAGCAAGAAATTCGCAGCCGTAGTCTTCATCAATTGGAGGTATAGGTATTAAAGGCGGAAAACGAGTTCAACCGGCGCGTCCTAATCGCATCAACAGAGAGATTCGCGCAAATGAGGTACGCCTGACAGGCGTCGAAGGCGAACAGCTGGGCATCGTAAGTCTAAATGAAGCATTAGAAAAAGCCGAAGAAGCAGGTGTTGATTTAGTTGAAATCAGTCCGAACGCCGAGCCGCCGGTTTGCCGAATTATGGATTACGGCAAGTTCCTTTATGAGAAGAGTAAGGCTACAAAGGAACAGAAGAAAAAACAAAAAGTTATTCAGGTCAAGGAAATCAAATTCCGACCTGGTACCGATGATGGCGACTATCAGGTCAAACTACGCAACCTGATTCGCTTTCTTGAAGATGGTGACAAAGCTAAAATCACACTGCGTTTCCGCGGTCGTGAAATGGCACACCAACAGATTGGTATCGAAGTGCTTAACCGCGTTCGTGACGATCTGAGTGAACTGGCAGTTGTCGAGTCCTTCCCATCGAAGATCGAAGGCCGCCAGATGATCATGGTGTTAGCACCGAAGAAGAAACAGTAAGGCATTCAAGTAGCAATGCCGTGCGGCCTCTGTATTGTACGGTTTTGTTCGCCTTATCTGATTCGTTTTATTAACAATGCGAAGTGGAAATAACAATGCCAAAGATTAAAACAGTACGTGGCGCCGCTAAACGCTTTAAAAAAACCGCCGGCGGCGGTTTCAAGCGTAAGCATGCTAACCTGCGTCATATTCTGACTAAAAAGTCGACTAAGCGTAAACGTCATCTGCGTCCTAAAGGTATGGTTTCCAAAGGGGATCTGGGCCTTGTGATTGCATGTCTGCCGTACGCATAAGTAACCTTTTTTTAATTCAGAATAAGACTTTAGGAGAGAGCATATGGCTCGCGTAAAACGTGGTGTAGTTGCCCGTGCACGTCACAAGAAAATATTGAAACAAGCGAAAGGTTACTACGGTGCCCGTTCGCGCGTTTATCGTGTTGCCTTTCAGGCAGTAATCAAAGCTGGTCAATACGCTTACCGCGACCGTCGTCAACGTAAACGTCAATTCCGCCAGCTGTGGATTGCACGTATCAATGCAGCAGCCCGTCAAAATGGCTTGTCTTACAGCAAATTCATCAACGGCCTGAAAAAAGCCTCTGTTGAAATTGACCGTAAGATCCTGGCTGATATCGCAGTATTCGACAAGTTAGCGTTCAGCGCTCTGGTCGAAAAAGCGAAAGCGGCACTGGCGTAAGTCAGTTAAGAGAGGGAGCTTTGGCTCCCTTTTTTCGTTAAGTACGACCATTATTTGTTATTTACAAGGCTTTTTATTATCCACATGATCAAGGTCACGCAAGTATGAACGCTGCTATTTTCCGTTTCTTTTTTTACTTTAGCGCCTGAACTCAGGGGGCTTTGCGCGTAAGAAAAGAAACGAAAAGTAGCGCTTAAGCCTCCCTCAGGGAGGCTTTTTTGTTTATAATTATCGGTTTTTACTATCGTTTTTAGTAAAACGACATTCTTCAATCATGACCGTTGGCCGCATAGGCAGAAAAAGAGGAACACAATGCCACATCTCGCAGAGCTGGTTGCCAAAGCCAGAACAGCTATAGAAGAGGCCCAGGATGTTGCCGCACTGGAAAATGTGCGTGTCGAATATCTGGGTAAAAAAGGTCACTTAACCCTTCAGATGACCTCGCTGCGCGAGTTGCCGGCTGAAGAACGTCCTGCCGCTGGCGCCGTTATTAACCAAGCTAAGCAAGACGTTCAGGACGCGCTGAATGCCCGTAAGCAAACGCTGGAATCCGCTGAGTTAAATGCGCGTCTGGCGCAAGAAACTATCGATGTCTCCTTGCCGGGGCGCACCATTGAGAATGGTGGTTTGCACCCAGTGACGCGCACCATCGATCGTATCGAAACTTTTTTCGGCGAGCTGGGTTTTTCGGTGGTTACTGGGCCAGAAATCGAAGACGACTATCACAACTTTGATGCGTTAAATATTCCAGGTCATCATCCTGCACGTGCCGACCACGACACGTTCTGGTTCGATGCTAAACGCCTGCTGCGTACACAGACTTCTGGTGTCCAGATCCGGACCATGGAAAAGCAGCAGCCACCTATTCGTATCATCGCGCCGGGCCGCGTTTATCGTAACGATTACGATCAGACCCATACGCCGATGTTCCATCAGATGGAAGGGCTGATTGTCGATAAAGACATCAGCTTCACCAATCTGAAAGGCACGCTGCATGATTTCCTGCGTAATTTCTTTGAGGAAGATTTGCAGGTTCGCTTCCGTCCGTCTTATTTCCCGTTTACCGAGCCATCCGCAGAAGTGGATGTCATGGGTAAAAACGGTAAATGGCTGGAAGTGTTGGGTTGCGGCATGGTGCACCCGAATGTCCTGCGTAATGTCGGTATCGATCCCGAAGTGTATTCCGGTTTCGCATTTGGTATGGGCATGGAGCGTCTGACGATGCTGCGCTATGGCGTGACCGATCTGCGTGCATTTTTCGAAAACGATCTGCGTTTCCTCAAACAGTTTAAGTAAGGCGGGTATACATCATGAAATTCAGTGAACTCTGGTTACGCGAGTGGGTAAACCCGGCAGTTGACAGCGAAACGCTATCCGAACAAATCACGATGGCCGGGCTGGAAGTGGATGGCGTTGAGCCTGTTGCTGGCGCATTCCACGGTGTGGTTGTCGGTGAAGTTGTTGAATGTGGGCAGCACCCGAATGCAGATAAACTGCGTGTGACAAAAGTCAATGTAGGCGGTGAACGCTTGCTGGACATCGTCTGCGGTGCTCCGAACTGCCGTCAAGGCCTGAAAGTGGCGGTAGCGACAGTCGGTGCTGTGTTGCCGGGTGATTTCAAAATCAAAGCAGCCAAACTTCGTGGCGAACCGTCTGAAGGCATGCTGTGCTCATTTTCCGAATTGGGCATTTCCGACGATCACGATGGCATCATTGAACTGCCAGCAGATGCACCGATTGGCACCGATATTCGTGACTATCTGAAGCTAGATGACAACGCGATTGAAATCAGCGTGACGCCAAACCGGGCGGATTGCTTAGGCATCATCGGTGTGGCGCGTGATGTCGCTGTGTTGAACCAGTTAGCGTTGAATGAACCGACTATTGAACCGGTTGCCGCGACGATTCAGGATACCTTCCCGATTCAGGTCGAGGCACCACAGGCATGTCCGCGTTATTTAGGCCGTGTTGTGAAAGGCATCAACGTTAAGGCCGCAACGCCGCTGTGGATGCGTGAAAAACTGCGTCGCTGCGGTATTCGTTCTATCGATCCCGTAGTTGACGTGACGAATTACGTTTTGCTGGAACTCGGCCAGCCGATGCATGCATTCGATCTTGACCGTCTCAACGGCAGCATTATCGTGCGTATGGCGGAAGAGGGCGAAACGCTGACGCTGCTGGATGGCAACGAAGTGAAGCTGAATGCGGATACGTTAGTTATTGCTGACCAACAGAATGCGCTGGCGATGGGCGGCATCTTTGGCGGCGAGCATTCCGGCGTCAATGAAGAAACGCAAAACGTTCTGTTGGAGTGTGCCTATTTTAACCCGCTGTCGATTACCGGCCGCGCACGTCGTCACGGTTTGCACACCGATGCTTCTCACCGCTACGAGCGTGGCGTCGATCCGGCGTTACAACACAAAGCCATTGAACGCGCCACTCGTCTGCTGATCGATATCTGTGGTGGCGAAGCGGGTCCGGTAGTTGATATCACCAGCGACGCTGATTTGCCAACGCGCGCAACGATTACGCTGCGTCGTGAGAAGCTGGATCGTCTTATTGGCCATGTGATCGCCGATGAGCAGGTGAGCGATATCCTGCAACGTCTGGGCTGTAACGTGGTGAAAACCGACGCTGGTTGGCAAGCGACTGCACCGAGCTGGCGCTTTGATATGGAAATTGAAGAGGATTTGGTTGAAGAAGTCGCGCGTATTTACGGCTACAACAACATTCCGAATATTCCGACTCAGGCTCCATTGATCATGACCTCGCATCGCGAAGCGTCGTTGGCATTGAAGCGCGTGAAGACATTATTAGTCGATCACGGCTACCAGGAAGCAATTACTTACAGTTTTGTTGACCCGAAAATTCAGGGACTAATTCACCCTAATGAGGCGTCACTGAGCTTGCCGAGCCCGATTTCCGTAGAGATGTCGGTGATGCGTTTATCGCTGTGGAGCGGCTTGCTGAGCGCGGCGGTGTATAACCAAAACCGTCAACAAAGCCGCCTGCGCCTGTTTGAAAGCGGTCTGCGTTTTGTACCGGATGCCAGTGCTGACTTGGGTATTCGTCAGGATCTGATGCTGTCTGGTGTGATTACTGGCACGCGTTATGAAGAGCATTGGGATCTGGCGCGTCAGGCCGTTGACTTCTATGATTTAAAAGGCGATTTGGAAGCGGTACTGGCATTGACGGGTAAGTTGGATGAGGTCGAATTCAAGGCTGAAAATAATCCGGCATTGCATCCAGGGCAAAGTGCTGCTATTTATCTGTGCGGAGAACGCATTGGATTTATTGGCGTTATTCACCCAGAACTGGAGCGCAAGTTGGATCTGAACGGGCGCACCGTGGTGTTCGAATTGTTGTGGGATAAGGTCGCAGACCGCGTATTGCCTGATGCGAACGAGATTTCCCGCTTCCCTGCGAACCGTCGCGATATTGCTGTTGTGGTAGCTGAAAATGTCCCCGCGGGAGATATTTTGGCCGAGTGTAAGAAAGTTGGCGCAAATCAGTTAGTTGGCGTAAACTTATTCGACGTGTACCGAGGGAAGGGCGTAGCGGAAGGTTATAAGAGTCTGGCTATCAGTCTGACCCTGCAAGATACCACGCGTACACTGGCAGAAGAGGAAATTGCCGCTACCGTTGCAGAATGCGTAGCAGCATTAAAACAGCGATTCCAAGCATCCTTGAGGGATTGAACCTATGGCGCTTACTAAAGCTGAAATGTCAGAATACCTGTTTGAGAAGCTCGGGCTGAGCAAACGGGATGCCAAAGAACTAGTCGAGCTGTTTTTTGAAGAAGTTCGTCGCGCTTTGGAAAATGGCGAGCAGGTCAAGTTGTCAGGTTTTGGCAATTTTGATTTGCGAGACAAGAACCAACGTCCGGGGCGTAACCCAAAAACTGGCGAAGATATTCCGATTACGGCGCGCCGTGTGGTCACGTTCCGTCCGGGGCAAAAGCTAAAAAGTAGGGTAGAGAACGCCTCTCCCAAAGAGTAACAGTGTCACCCAAAAAGGCCGCGTAAGCGGCCTTTTCCTATCTATACACTTTTCACTTTATCAGCGTCATTGTCTGCTGATGTAGCGTGCTGCGTTGCTAAACGAGCTGCTCGTCCGGTTGACGTCTTTGACGATGTTCCTCTTTTGGGATAATCCGGCACTGGCCGATGATCGTCAATCAAATGGCGTATCGCCAGAATCGGGTGGCGTAGCAACATTCGTGGCCCCGACCAGCGCATAATCGCTTTGATCGCCTCGCGTCTTGCGGGTTGATAGCAGTGAATAGGACAATGCTTACACGCGGGTTTATCTTCACCGAAATGACAACGCTCCAGACGCTTGATGGCGTAGCTGAATAAGTCGTTATACTGCGTACTAGCGTCGGTTTCAGGGTGGCGTTTTTCATACAATGCGATCATCAATCCGACGGTACGAATCTCCCGCTGTCGATATTTTCCCAGGGGTTTTCTCGCCATGTGCGTCATGTCCTGATGAAATCATAATAGATGCATTTTAAATGCAATTTATTGCAAGGGGAACCACTGAAGTCACATCTATGTTTAAAAGAAGGAGGGGAAAAGGCGAGGAGACCCTCGCCGAAGAAAGGTGGGAATCAGGCCTGGCCGAACTGTGCCTGATGTAGTCTGGCATAGATGCCACTTTGTTCCAGCAGTGTCTGGTGGCTACCTTGCTCAATGATACTGCCGTTATCCACCACCACAATACGTCCCGCGTTCTGTATGGTTGCTAGCCTGTGGGCGATGACTAGCGTGGTGCGCCCCGTGGAAAGCTCGCTGAGCGACTGCTGTATCGCTTGCTCCGTCGCGGTATCCAGCGCGGATGTTGCTTCGTCCAGAATTAGGATCGGCGGATTTTTCAGGAAAATTCGGGCAATAGACAAACGCTGTTTTTGCCCGCCAGAAAGTTTAACGCCGCGTTCGCCGACCATAGTATCCAGCCCCTCAGGGAGATTCTCGATAAGTTCATCTAACCTGGCTTGTCGTGCGGCTTCCATGATTTCGCCGTCGCTGGCGCCAAGTTTGCCGTAAGCGATGTTTTCCCGGATGGTGCCGCCGAACAGGAAGACATCTTGTTGTACGATGCCGATTTGGCTACGCAAGGATGCCTGTGTCATCTGGCGGATATCCATGCCGTCAATGGTGATGGTACCGTGGGTTAAATCGTAGAAGCGCGGTAACAGAGAACAAAGCGTGGTTTTGCCCGCGCCTGACGGGCCAACAAACGCGACTGTTTCCCCTGCGCGAACCGACAGGTCGATATTGCGCAGAATCGGGCGGTCGGCGGAATAACCAAAACTAACCTCATTAAACTGGATGTCGCCTTTCAACGGGCCGGCATCACGCGCATCGGGCGCATCAGCAATCTCGGGAATCGTATCGATCAGTTGAGTAAAGCGTTTGAATCCCGCAATGCCCTTGGGATAGCTCTCTAGCACAGAGGTAATTTTGGCGATCGGACGGAAGAAAACTTCAATCAGCAGCAGGAAGCCAATAAAACCGCCGTAAGTGAGCTCGCCCTGAATGACATACCAGATACCTGCTAGCATTACGATAAGCTGTATCAGGCGTGTGCTGAGGTAGCTGAGCGTCATGCTGGCTGTCATGATGCGATAGGCCTGCAATTTGGTACGGCGGTAGTTTTCGTTATCGTGAGAGAACAGTTTCTTCTCATGGGCTTCATTGGCAAAAGCCTTAACGACACGGATACCGCCCACACTCTCTTCGATTCGGGCGTTGAAATTGCCGACCTGACCGAAGAGTTGGCGCCAGGTTTCCGTCATGCGTGCGCCATAGCGGCTGACGAGATACCCCATGAAAGGCACGATAATAATCGTCAGCAGCGCCAGATTCAGGTGAACCGTTGCCATCAGAATGAACGCGCCAATAAACGTCATGATAGCGAGAAAGAGGTCTTCCGGGCCGTGGTGGGCGATTTCACCGACTTCTTCCAGATCTTTGGTGACGTGAGTGATGATATGCCCGGTCTTCATATTGTCGTAGTAACGGAATGGCAAATTTTGCAGATGCTCAAATGCCTGTCGACGCATGTCGGTTTCAATTCCCACGCCCAGCGCATGTCCCCAATAGTTGACGATGGCCATCAGCGCGGTATTCAGCAGATACACTGCCAATAGCGCCACCGACGCTAACAGGATCAGAGACCAATCCTGAGCTGGTAACAATTTATCGATGAACGCTTTAATCGCCATCGGAAACCCTAGTTCAAGCAGGCCAGCGATAATAGCGCAGCCAAAATCGAGGACGAATAACCCCTTGTAAGGGGAATAATACGAAAAGAAACGCCTTAACATGTATGACTTTTTTAGGTAACGAAATGTGAAGGTGACTATAACAGGTTAGCGAGAAGAATGTGACCGCGTGCAAATTAGGGTTTTTAGTGGCCGAGAAGCCCGGCCGAAAACGGATCAGCGAGTGGACGATCGTGTTGCATACCAACAAAGCAGTGAGCCGGCAGTTACCATTGCGACGCCTTGCCAGAACGAAATGGCCGGTGTGATGTTGAGCCAGAGCGCGGCCAGTAATGTGGAAAGCACGGGCGTAAAGTAAGAGGCGGTTGCCAGTAACGTCAAATTGCCATACTGAATACCGGCATTCCATGCTGAATAGGCCAATGCGGCTGAAGCACCCATAAAGAGCAATTCCAGCGAACTTGGCAACGTTAATGAAATTGGCCCTTCGGCACTGAAGGAATACTGAATCCATAACACGAGCGAAGCGATGAAAAAGAACAGCGACACGCCACTTTTTCCCTGCCCATAACGCTTGGTGATATTGCAGTATAGCGCCCAGGTCAAGGCCGCAGAAAATGCCAGGCTGTAGGCTAGCGGGTTAGCAAGAATGTTGTTCCACAGTAGCTCTGGCGTCCAGTCACTTTCTCCTTTCATAATCCACACGATGCCGCCCAGCGAGATCACGAGGCCGGGCCAGAGCAGGAAACGACTTTTCTGCTGATTGATAAAAAGAGAAAAGAGTATGGTTAAACTGGGCCACAAATAGTTAATCATCCCTATTTCCATCGCCTGCATGCGGCTATCGGCTAATCCGATGGATAGAGACAGAAATATTTCATAGCAGACAAATAGTGCACCGCCCGCGAACAAATAGATTCTGGGTAATGTTTTAATGCGTGGAAGACCATAAAAGACCAGTAGACACAGCGTGCTGGTGGAGTAAATCATCGCGGCGCCCCCAATGGGGCCGAGCGCTTCGGTCAGACTGCGAATAAGCCCAACGGATGTGCTCCATAGAATGATAGCCAGCAGGCTCGTGAGTGTGGCGCGCTGTGGCGTCATGTTTATACCCGTCATGCTTCACGTTGCCTGTGCGTTGGTTTTCCTGCCACTCGAATGATGAGGGAATCGATGAAGAGTGCGCAGAAGGAATCAATAGCAATCCGGACGCCGTATCTGCGTCCGGTGATATTCATAGCGATAGCTTACTGCCAGAAGTCATCAAAAACAGTAATCGGTGGGCGACGCTTGTGCTCGGTTTTGCGATACCAGTTTTCGATAGTGGCTGCATCACTAGCATCGATCTGCTTGCCTTCCAGATAGTCGTCGATCTTTTCATAGGTGACGCCCAGTGCGACTTCATCAGGGAGAGAGGGACGGTCTTCTTCCAGATCGGCGGTTGGGGCTTTCGTATAAAGATGAGAAGGGCAGCCAAGTTCGCGCAGCAGCGCTTTCCCCTGACGCTTGTTCAGTCGGAAAATCGGGTTGATATCGGTACCGCCGTCGCCGTATTTGGTGAAAAAGCCCGTTACCGCTTCTGCTGCATGATCGGTACCCACAACAAGTCCGGCATTCATACCCGCGATACTGTACTGCGCCTTCATGCGTTCTCTGGCTTTCTCGTTGCCTTTTACAAAATCGGAAAGTTCCACGCCAATGGCTCGTAAGGTGGCTTCACTGGATTCGATCGCGGGCTTGATGTTTACGGTTAATACGCGGTCAGGTTGGATAAAGGCGATGGCATCCTGACAGTCAGCTTCATCAGCCTGAACGCCGTAAGGCAGTCGAACAGCGATGAACTGATAGCGAGATGTCCCCGTTTCATTACGTAATTCCGTGATAGCCGTTTGGCACAGTTTGCCTGTCAACGTAGAATCCTGACCGCCGCTGATACCCAAAACTAACGACGTAATGAACGGGTGAGCATTCAGATAATTCTTTAAAAAATCAACGCTAACACGAATTTCCTGTGCTGGATCGATGCTGCTTTTCACGCCTAACGCAGTGATAATGTCGTTTTGTAGTGACATGCCATCTCCCTCCTGAACTTATTGATACTGCAAAAGAATTATTACGATTGCTTGAGTGTAAAACGAATCGACGTGAAGAAAAAGGACAAGCTGTCAGGTAGTCCTTTTCCCTATAGATAACCTGTTTTTGACTATCGACCAATATGTTACATACTCGCGTTATAATTTGAAAAAGTGGTCGCCGCCGACTAGCCTTAGTGTGACCCATAATAATGAGGTGATGAGATGAAGAATAATAGATTATTAGTGTGTATTGCGGCAGCTGGCGCTGTCCTGTTGGCGGGATGTACGGCTTATAACAAGGCAGAAAGCTATGTTAACGAGCCGGTGGTAAAAGATGTGAAAGTGGGAATGACGAAGCAGCAGGTCCAGCAACTTGCAGGCAGCGGAATGGAAAAACGGTTGGTGAATGCTAAGGGAACCTGTAGCGATTATCTGCTTAAGAACCGCGATGGTACCGCGCAGAACTATTTCGTGAGCTACAACGACACGGGCAATGTTCTCAATAAAGGTTTCCAGACTTGCCAGGCTTATGACACAAATCCACAGCGCTAAGTAACCTGATTGCACGAAATCGTCATCAAAAAGAGCATGTGAAGACGTCATAAATAAAAAAACGCCGACAGCATCAGCCGTCGGCGTTTTCTTTTATGTAGCAGCGTGGTTTAGCGATGTGTCAACTCAGCGTCATCCTGCGCGTTGAAAATCGTCTTATCTGTCTGCTTCATCAACTGGCTGGTGACGGTACCGGCCGTCATCGATCCGCTAACGTTAAGTGCAGTACGGCCCATATCGATAAGCGGCTCAATGGAGATCAGCAGCGCGACGAGGGTCACTGGCAGCCCCATCGCGGGCAGGACGATTAACGCGGCAAAGGTTGCGCCGCCGCCCACACCGGCCACACCGGCAGAACTGATGGTGACGATACCGACCAGCGTCGCGATCCAGACGGGATCCAGCGGGTTGATTCCCACCGTTGGTGCGACCATCACAGCCAGCATCGCCGGGTAAAGCCCTGCACAGCCGTTCTGACCGATAGTGGTACCGAAAGAAGCCGCAAAGCTGGCGATAGATTGCGGTACGCCAATGCGGCGTGTTTGCGCTTCAATGCTGAGTGGGATCGTGGCGGCGCTGGAGCGACTGGTAAATGCGAACGTCAGTACTGGCCAGACTTTACGATAAAAACGCGCTGGATTGACACCCGTGAAAGACAGGATCAATGCATGGACACCGAACATAATCGCCAGTCCCAAATAGGACGCGACAACGAAGCTGCCCAACTTGAGGATATCTTGCAGGTTAGAGCTGGCGACCATTTTGGTCATTAGCGCCATAACACCATAAGGTGTCAACTTCATCACCAGACGAACAAGCTTCATTACCCAGGATTGCAGCGTATCAATCGCGGTTAAAACACGTTCGCCTTTCACTGCGTCATCTTTCAGCAGTTGTAGCGCTGCAACGCCAAGGAAAGCGGCGAAGACGACGACACTGATGATAGATGTTGGGTTAGCACCGGTCAGCTCAGCAAACGGGTTTTTAGGAATGAATGACAGGATAAGCTGTGGAACGTTAAGGTCGGCGACTTTACCAGCATAGTTGCTTTCAATCGCCGTTAATCTCGCGGTTTCCTGCGCGCCCTGCACGAGCCCGGTTGCCGTCAGACCAAACAGATTGGTGACAAAAACGCCGACTAACGCAGAAATTAGCGTGGTGATCAGCAGGGTAGACAGCGTCAAGACGCTGATTTTCCCTAATGACGAGGCATTATGTAGTTTGGCAACGGAATTGAGGATGGAAATAAATACCAGCGGCATCACGATCATTTGTAACAGCTGCACATAGCCATTACCCACGATGTTAAACCATGAGATGGACTGCTTAACAACGGGATTGTCGCCGCCATAAATCAGATGCAGCGCCAGACCAAATAACACCCCGACAACCAAACCCAACAACACTTTCTTTGCCAGACTCCAGGATGGGTTGCGGCTGACGTAACCTAATCCGAGTAGTAATGCGATAAATAGCAGAATATTTATGAGTAGCGGAAAATTCATCCGGCCTTGCTCCCTATCAGTGAATCGCTTTGCGTCACACTGTCCACGAATGTGCAACAACGTACAGCGCTGTAAGCGACAGTATGATCTTTCGCGATAAAAAATAACAAAGACGCACAGGATAACAGTTCTTTTGGCATTGTGTTACACCGATATGGGTGCAGCAGATAACGTCACTATTTCACGTATTGGAAGAAGTACGTCTGTGCTGACTGCAAGAAGCGAAATGATTGTTCGTAGGTGCAGCAATCCAAATTTTTTTGCGGTTGATACAGCGAAAAGCCGATACAGGCAATACACAGGAAGCGTTCTAATTGGTTGCCTTTTTGACTGTTTAAAATCGGTAACCTGAAACGCCAGCGGCAAGGCCAGAGTAGGGGAACGCCTGAGGGGGTCAACATATCAGCGAGAATGTGGCTCAGATAACCGACGATCATGGCATGGTAGGCATCTGTCGGAATCGGCCAATCTGGCGGCAGACGCGTCTGAATAAAGAAAATACCGGCGACGATAGCAAGAAGGCTGTGGGTAAATCCTCGATGCCCAAAGAGGCGGGCAATCGGTGCTGAAAGCCACTTCAGGCGTTGCCCGAGAACGGATTTTGGGTGATCGATGTCAGGCAGCAGCGCGGTAAGGAGTGCACCGGGAATAATGTGCCACCAGTCTCCGGCAGCCAGCGCTGGCGATAGCTCAACTTTTTTAGCCAGAATCGCGCAGGCAACAGAAAACAGCAGGTGTCCTTCCGCAGTCATGAAACTTCTCAAATAAAACTGTTATTTTATACAGTATAAGAGATTATCCCTGTCTGCGGAAGCGGTGACGGCGTAACGATTTATTTCGGTTACGATGTTTGCTATACCTTATGGCGCGGCTTTCGGCAATTCGTTGCTTGCAGGTAAAGCGCGTAGCCAGTTGTCCAGCAGTTGAGGCCAGGCAGCGGCAGGAAGCCCCTTGGTGCCGCGGAGACCGAAGCCGTGTTTACCTTTCTCAAAGAGATGCATTTCGACCGGAATCTGCTTTGCCCGCAGCGCGCTAAACATCACCAGGCTGTTATCAACCGACACTGACGGATCGTCAACCGCATGCACCAAAAACGTGGGGGGAGTCTGATCAGTAACCTGTTTCTCAGGAGAATAACGTACCGCTTGTACTTCCATCGGTTGCTCGCCGATTAACTGTTTACGTGAACCGGCGTGCGCAATATCTGCCTGCATAGAAATTACGGGGTACATCAACACCATGAAGTCAGGGCGTGCGCTTACGTTATCAACGGCGTCCATCGCGGGGTAAACGGACTGTGCGAATCGGGTTCCAAGGCTGGCGGCAACGTGACCACCGGCGGAGAACCCCATAATACCGATGCGCTGCGGGTTAATGTGCCACTTTTCGGCGTTGGCTCTCAGTGTTCTGATGGCTCGTTGGGCATCGGCTAGCGGAGCGTCAGCGCCTTCTTTATGGCCTTCACCGGGCATACGATAGGTCATCACGAAAAGGGTGTAGCCTTGTTGATTAAAGAAAGGGGCTAGATCGCTGCCTTCTTTATCTAGCACGACGCGCTGATAAGAACCGCCCGGCGTAATGAGTAATGCCATGCCATTGGGTTTTTCTGCCGGATAAACGGTAATTTCAGGGCTGCGAATACCCGTTGCGGCTCGATCGGGAAGAGAAGGATCTTTACTCCGTTCGACCACTTGCGGCTGTGCCGTTGAAGAAGAGGCACCCGGTGCTTCACCGTGTGGCCAGACAGAGAAAACAGGTTGTGCGTAACTTAATCCATTTACAGACATCATAATGGCCCCGACAAGCAGAGAACGAACAATCATGATAGATCACCTGACAAAGGGAATGAGGGGGGAATCGTTGGGCGGTGGTAAAAAATAGGGTAGCCATCACATCGGAGAAAAAATGACTACCCTGAACCGCAAATTTTAATAAAGAAATAACATTCATACACGAAGAGGGTAAATCAGACACAGCAATTACAGCAGCTAAAACGCATATAACTAAATCATGTACAACAAAGAAACGTAACTAACCTGCTTAACCTACAACGGACACCATAATAAAGGGATGTTAATGATAAAAGTAGATCTGAGTAAATCGATTAACAATAACATCCCTTCTGCTACCTAATAACGCTTATTTAAATAACAAGGCCGTTATTAGAAGCTGTATTGCACACCAACACGGTAACGAGTTTGACGATGATCGTTGGTGCCGGAATCTGCAACATTACCTACAGCCATATAAGGCTTCCAGTTTTTATCCATTTTATAAGACAATTTTACATCATGGTCGAAATTGTATGTTTCATTGTCGTATTGATACGCACCGGCTTTATTTGCTTTTTTGTAGTCCAGTTCGTAATCAACTTGGAAATCTTTCAGGAATTTATAGCTGAGAACGGCGGTTAGGTTATAACCATTCTCTTGGTTGTTTTTTGATGCATTTGGAACATCACCGCTGTTACGTTTGTAGTAAGGACGATAACGTAAAGAGGTAGAAAGATCGTCAGTGATATTCACTTTACCGCGCAGATAAGGGCGATAGTTGTTAGAGGTAGAGCTTGAATCTAAAGAGAAACCTGGCTCCAGAGAAAAAGTTTTGTTGAAGTTGTAAACATAGCTGGCGACAACTTCAGTACCGTTGCTGACGGTTTCATTAAATGGTTTATTCGGTGTGCTGTCAGCACTGGATTGACGCCATTTTGCTTCAACGGATAAACCAAAGCCATTGGCAAAACGGTGTGACATTGACAAACGATCGCGGTGATCATTTTTCGGTGTATCTTTCATTTCATGACGGTAATCGATAGTTACAGCCATTGCATTCACACTAATTAATGATGTAACAGCCAGAGCTAATAATTTAAATTTCATTGTTATATTCCCCATTGGTTAGGACTGTGCTTAATACTTTAATTCGAAAGGCGCATTATGTTTTTTGGGACAAGTTCTATTCTATTTATTATTAAATTACGTTCTGTGATCGAGATCGTTTTGAGTAACAAAAAGTAAAATAGGGTTTCAAATTGTGAGGGAGATCGAATTGAATATAGAGGATGTTTTAATTTAAATGAAAAATCCCTGCCGTCGGTGCGGCAGGGATGAATTACAGGGTAAATCGAGTGCTACATTATTTCATTGCGCGTTTCAGAACACGCTCAGATTGACGCTGGAAGTATTTCGCTGCGTCTTCCACAGATTTCTGACCATAATCGATAGATTGGATGGTATCACCAAACAGAGAAACGATTTGTGGGTCGTCGAAATAAGGAGAAACAGCAACTTCATGCGGCAGAGACAGCGCCAGCTTCAACCCGGCAACTGCTGGAGCATCATCTTTGATGATGCCATCAGCGGTCAGCTGAGCCACAGCCGCTTTACTCAACGGTACACCACGTTCCAGACCCAAAGCCTGAGCACCTTCTTTGCTGTTCAGCAGGAAGTTGATCAACTGAGCAGACTCTTTAGGATGCTTGGTTGACTTACCGATAGACAGCATTTGTGCAGGTTTGAAGAACAAGCCAGCATCTTTTGCACCAGGCAGCATTGGGTAGTTACCTAACGCCAGTTTTGCTGGTGGTTGCAAGTTGTCAGAGTACTTAGTGATAGTGGAGTTCCACATGTAAGTACCAGACCACTCGCCATTGATCCATGGCTTCATCTCATACATGTTGCTCTTACCGAAAGAGGCATAGTATTTCGCATCAGGCATGACATGGCTGTCGATCAGTTTCTTATACATGCCAAAGAATTCAACCCATTGTGCATCGGTATAGGCGAATTTCTGACTTTTCACATCAATAGCAGGAATGTTGTATTTTTGAACCATGTAAGAGTTCAGCAGTGCCAGAGAATCCTGGTGTTCCAACACGATAGGGTAGTATTGGTCGCCCAGCTTCTCTTTGAACACTTTACCGGCGTTCAGCAGTTCGTCCCACGTTTTCGGGTATTCCAGTCCCGCTTTTGCCCAGCTTTCGTTGTTGAAATAGAACACGCGAGCGGTAACAGAAATAGGAATACCGTTCAGCTTGCCGTTAACCGTGGTGTTTTGCAGTTCTTTTGCTTCGAACTGGGTCAGATCCAGAGAATCTTTCACTTTGTTCAGATCATAAAAACCATCGCCGTTTTTGGAGAAAATCGGCAGCCAGTTCCAGTTAGTCTGCATCACATCTGGCTCAGTGTTACCGGCAATCTGTGTTGTCAGACGAGACAGGTGACCATCCCATCCGGTGTATTCCGCTTTCACGGTGATGTCTGGGTGCTGCTTATGGAACTCTTCAATCGCCTTGAGCGTCTGTTGGTGACGGCTGTTGCCGCCCCACCAGGACATTCTCAACTCAACCTGATCGGCTGCCAGAGATGGCATTGCAACTAATGCCAAAGATGAAGCTATTAACGTGTGTAGGATCGCTTTTTTCATCGGTTACTACTCCTGTTAAAGAGAGATATTTTTTTCTGTTTTTGCATCAAAAATATGGCATTTTTCCATGTCGAACTGGAAATATACCGGACGATGCAGTCCCTTCTCGATAATCAGCCGACCTTCGTCATAAGGAATGCGGCTGGTTAATTCAAAGCCATCGACTTTAATGTACATAAAGAATTCGTGACCCATGTTTTCTACGCGAACCAGTTCACCCTGTGAGTGGCTGCCTTCAAATGGCGTATCTGACAAGGAAACATAGTCTGGGCGAACGCCGAAGAATACGTCTTGTCCTACGTAGCTGCGCACTTTATCTTGTTTTTCAGTATTTAATACCAGCGCGTTATTACCCACAACAACGCCAATCTGACCGTCTTTCTCGACCAGTTTGCACGGCTTAATGTTCATTTCTGGTGAGCCAATGAAGCCAGCAACGAACATGTTGACAGGGAAATGGTACAGGTTATCCGGCGTATCGACCTGCATGATGTGACCCAGCTTCATAACGCAGATACGGTCGCCCATGGTCATGGCTTCAGTCTGGTCGTGGGTAACATATACCGTCGTTGCCGCTTTACCGCTTTTCTTCAACTGCTTATGCAGGTCAGAAATACGGATACGCATGGAAGCACGCAGTTTGGCATCCAGGTTAGATAACGGTTCATCAAACAGGAAAACATCCGGCTTTTTAACGATGGCACGGCCTACGGCCACACGCTGCGCCTGACCACCAGATAGCTGGCGTGGCAGACGATCCATCAGGTCTTCCAGCTCCAGAATTTTGGCTGCTTCCGTTACTTGCGCTTCAATTTGATCTTTAGGCATTTTGCTCAGCTTCAGACCAAACGCCAGGTTCTCTTTTACCGTCATATGAGGGTAGAGCGCATAGTTCTGGAACACCATTGCAATCCCACGCTCTTTCGGTGCCAGATTGTTAACAACGCGCTCGCCGATGCGAACTTCACCGCCGCTGATGGTTTCCAGACCCGCTAACATACGCAGCGTCGTTGATTTCGCACAGCCTGACGGGCCGACGATAACCATGAACTCACCGTCTTTAATGGTCAGGTCGATGCCGTGAACCGCTTTGAAGCCGTTGGTGTATACTTTTTCCAGTTTATTGAAAATAACTTCAGCCATGATAAATCCTCTATTAACCTTTAATTCCGCTGCTGGTCACGCCTTGTACGAAGTAACGCTGTGCCAGGAAGAAAACAATAATGGATGGCAGAATGGAGATGCTGGACATTGCCAGGATTTCATTCCACGGAGCGCCTTCAGTAACGTCGATAGACATTTTCAGCGCCAGCGCAATCGGATATTTATCCACGCTATAGACATAAATCAGCGGACCGATGAAGTCGTTCATTGACCACATGAACTGGAACAGCGCAACAGAGATGATGGCTGGTTTCAAAATCGGCACGACCACATACCACAGAACCTGGAAGGAGTTACAGCCATCGATCTGGGCGGCTTCTTCCATATCACGTGGTACACCACGCAGGAACTGGATCAGCATGAACACAAAGAACCCTTGTGTTGCAAACGCCATCGGCAAGTACAGTGGCAGATAGCTGTTCAGCATGCCCATTTCACGGAACATGATGTACTGCGGAATCAGCAACACGGTGCTTGGTAACAGCATGGTGGTGATCAGCGTCCCGAACCAGAAGCCCTTCCATGGAATCTCGAAACGGGCAAAGCCGTAAGCGACAATGGTGGAAGAGATAATGGTCAGTAGCACTTTCGGAATCACGAACTTGAGCGTATTGATCATGTAGTGACCGAAATTGTATTCCGTACCGGTTTTCCAACCGTTAACGAAACCGTCCCATGTGGCGTGTTCCGGCCACAGGCCCAGTGTCGTGAAGATCTCTTGGTTCGGTTTGAACGACGCTGAGAACATCCACGCTAGTGGGTAAAGCATCAGTAAGCCAACGAACAGCAGTATCACGTAACGGATGGAGGCACTGAGTTTCTCTTTACGCAGCGTGCGGCGTACTTCTGCAGCAGCAATTTCTTGTGCTGTAGTCAGGTTTGAATGCATGTCAGCCATTTTTTCCTCCTTTATCAGCGGAGTAGAACACCCAGTATTTCGACGACTTAAAGGAGATTGCCGCAAATACCGCAACAACCAGGAACAGAACCCATGCCAGCGCAGCACCATAGCCCATATCGAAATACTTGAACGCGGTATCATAGATATAGAGCGAGAACAGATAGGTGTAGTGCGTTGGACCGCCGCCAGTGATGACGTAAGGTGCCGTAAACTCCTGGAATGCCTGAGTGGTCTGCATGATAAAGTTAAAGAAAATAACCGGCGTAATCAGTGGAACCGTTACTTTCAGGAACATTTGCCATTTGGATGCACCGTCGATCATGGCTGCTTCATACTGTGATTGCGGGACGTTCTGCAATGCAGCAAGGAAGATAACCATGGCGGAACCAAACTGCCATACGCGCAGCAGGGTTACCGACATCAGTGCCAGCGAAGGTTCGCCCAGCCAGTTGATGGCATCAAAGCCAAATACGCCGAGGAAGCTGTTCAGCAAGCCATCGATGGCGAATAGGGCACGCCACAGAACGGCAATGGCCACGCTGCTGCCCAGAATAGAAGGCACATAGTAAGCAGTACGGAAGAAACCGATACCACGTAATTTGAAATTAAGTACAAACGCAATTAACAGTGCGAAGATTAATTTCAATGGAATGGTCAGAAATACATAGGCAAAGGTGACGCCCATTGATTTCCAAAAAAGATCATCCTCCATGAACATACGGTGATAGTTCTCAAGACCCGTAAACTCAGGCGGACTCATCAAATCATACTCAGTAAAACTGAGGATAAATGACGAAATAAAGGGGAAAGCGGTAAAAACTATCAGCCCTATAATATAGGGGGAGATATAGGCTAACCCCAGCATTCTGTTTTCATTCATAATGCTTACCTATTGATTAATTGTGAATCATTAAAAAAAACATAAAATTAAGCTGTTAATAACTCTGGATAAATTAATTCCACGTCATAAACAATTCTATTTTCCCCGTTAACGTGAAAATCGCCGTGAACATATCCACCTTGTGTCAGATACGGCGGGATATCGTTTAATTTGTTGCGACAGGCGGCAACGAAAGTCAGTAAAGCCAGCGGATAGGTATCATCCAGACGAACATAACGATGCTGTGCAGAGCGAACAAACAAACCACGATGGAAATGTTGTTCAAACATAACGCCCGCCAGTTGTGCGGCGTAATGTGCCCAGGATTCTGATTGCTTGTGATCGGCCAGTTCGATAACGGTCAACAAAAGTAGCGGACTGGCGATGTGCTGAATATCTTCTTTATTCAGCCGTGTCAGCATGGTGTTAACCAGTGCGTACAGGTCTTCATCACCGCTCAGACGATAAGCACGAACCAGAGGTAATAAATAATCACCTTCTAATGCGAACGGTTTTAATTCCGTTCCCGCTTTGCCGTAATAGCCATCGCGTTTAAAACGGTAGCCTGTCATGTCCTGCCCGTTGTTCCACATCGGGCGCAACGTATTGCTGGTGACATCGTAGGCGTACTGGTAATAATTTTTTAATCCAGAGATTACCCAATTCAGCATTTCTGCATCAGGCTGTGTGCGGAGGATATCCAGCATTGCCAGCGGGTTATCAATCAGCAGTGGACGCATATCGCGGAACAGCACATTGGCTTCACGTGCGATTTCACCGAACTCTGGGCCAAACTGGCGTTGAGCGCGATCGCCAAACCAGGACTGCGTCTGGTTATCGTCTTCCGGCACTGGCTGGCGCTGCTGTGGTGAACTGAATTGATACACCGGCATACCGGTTTCTGGGTTGCGAGCCAGAACGTATTGGCGATAAAGGTGTTTACCCCATGCCGCGGCATGGCTATCGCCCGTATATTCTGCATATTTGAATGCGGCGTAAATCAGATCCGTGCCGGCATTAACAAACGTCAGGCCTTTCGTTAATGGCAGAACGGGCCACTGTGCCGGATCGACGACATCATGACGGTTATGCAGGAAAACATCAGGATCGCGTTTTTTGCTGTAATCGCCATGACGACCCAGATCCAGTGAATTCCAATCTTCAACGTGTGCGTTCCAGAACCCCTGAAAGAAGTTCAGCGTCTTTTCCGCGTTAACACGATGTAACAGCGCGTAATAGGGCAGGTGGTGCTTTAATTCATGCACCTGAGCTTTGGATTCTGGCCCTTCGCCTTCCAGCGTATCCAGATTAATAAAGCGATGGCCGCCCCAGTAGAACAGGCCGCTATTATCATCAACGAAATGATCCAGGAAATATTCGCTTTGTGCGATAGCGTGCTGTTGGTAACTATCATTACCCGTAACGACGCTCATGGCGCACAGCGTTCTTAGCCAATTCTGCTGGCTGGCAAAATTAGAAATAGGCGCGCTGTGCCCATCCGGAAATTGCCATACCGCAGGCGCATAATTTTCCACATCAAAACCATCGGCCAGTAATAGCGTCGGTTGGCTTTGGCTGCGGCCTTTTTCCTGAACGCAGGATATGTGGCTATCAAGTGCAGCAACCCATTCGTCGAGCTGCGATTTCCTGCTGGTGTATAAGTTTTCAAAAATACTCATGGAGTACCTTCTTATGGAACTGCGTGAACAGTTCCTTATAAATAGAAACACTGTTTTGATTGATTATATTGCGCTATTAACCTTGTCGTCATGCACGCAATATCGAAAGTGTGATCAAAGTCGGAACGTTGTTTTGATTTTTTTTTAAGAAAGGATTTAGGCAGAAAAGAGAATTATAAAAAACGAAATAACAACTTGAAAAATAAATAAAAAGCACAACCTAAATTGTGCTTTTTATCGTGGATTAGCGAAATGCCGCTAAGAAAAATTACACTTAGCGAGCCAGCCAGCCACCATCAACGGCAATCGTGTAGCCATTGATGTAATCAGATGCGCTGGATGCCAGGAAGACGGATGGGCCCATCAGATCCTGTGGTAAACCCCAACGGCCAGCCGGGATACGGTCCAGAATCTCTTTGCTGCGGTCTTCATCGGCGCGCAGTTGCTGAGTATTGTTGGTTGCCATGTACCCTGGAGCAATGGCGTTAACGTTGATGCCGTGTTTTGCCCACTCGTTAGCCAGCAGACGGGTTACACCCATAACGGCGCTTTTTGACGCAGTGTAAGAAGGCACGCGGATACCGCCTTGGAAGGACAGCATAGAGGCGATGTTGATGATCTTGCCGCCTTTACCTTGTTTGATAAACTGGCGTGCAACAGCCTGAGACATAAAGAAAACGCTCTTAATGTTCAGATTCATGACGTCGTCCCAGTTTTTCTCGCTGAACTCGATAGCATCTTCACGACGGATGATACCGGCGTTGTTGACCAGAATGTCAACGTGACCAAATTCAGCAACGGCTTTCTCTACCAGCTCGGCATGACCCGCTACGTTGCTCATGTCAGCGGTCAGGCTGAGGAAACGGCGTCCCAGTGCGGTAACTTTTTCGATGGTATCTTTTGGTTCAACGATGTTGACGCCAACGATATCACAGCCAGCTTGTGCCAGACCGATAGCCATACCCTGACCTAAACCCGTATCACAACCCGTGATAAGAGCAACTTTACCTTGCAAATCAAAAGAATTTAAAATCATATCAATAATCTCTCTATAAGCGACAATACTTAGTCGTTAGCTGTTACTGTAGGGAACACCGGTAATTCCGGTTGAAAGCGATTAACGTAACTCGCTAACCTTGACGTGATCCATGTCACCGAAAACTTGATTCTCGCCAACCATGCCCCAGATAAAGGTGTAGCGTCTGGTGCCAACACCGGAATGAATCGACCAGCTCGGTGAAATCACCGCCTGCTCGTTTTTAATAACTATGTGACGGGTTTCCTGCGGTTGCCCCATCATGTGGAAAACGGCCGTTTCCTCATCCATATCAAAATAGAAATAGACTTCCATCCGGCGCTCATGCGTATGACAAGGCATGGTGTTCCACAGGCTGCCTTCAGCTAACTTGGTTAATCCCATGGTGAGCTGGCAGGTTGGCAATACATCGGGAACAATGTATTTGTTAATTGTGCGACGATTACAGCTTGCATCTTCTCCCACGGTTTGTGGTGAAGCGTCAGCTTGGGTAATCTTGCGGGTAGGATATGTCGTATGTGCAGGCGCGCTGTTGTAGTAGAACTTGGCCGGGTTAGTGGCATCAGTGCTGGTAAACTGCACGTCTTTCACGCCCATGCCAACATAAATTGCTTCTTCATTACCCACGTCATAGCGCTCGCCATCGACAGTAACGGTACCCGCGCCGCCAATGTTGATGGCTCCGAGTTCGCGACGCTCAAGGAAATAGCTAACGCCGAGTTGTTTACCCACTTCACCGCCAATCGTTACGGCGCTGTGTACGGGCATGATGCCACCGACGATGATTCGGTCGATGTGGCTATAGGTCATAGTGTAGGCATCGGCAGAAAAAATCTGTTCGATCAGGAATTCACGACGCAGGCCTGCTGTATCTAGCTGCTTCGCGTGATCGCTGTGAATGCTTTGACGAACTTGCATTTCTTAGCCTCTCTTTCAGAGAAAAACAAAAATCAGGCGCCGTTCCAAGAAGAGGAATCGTTCCTGGCGAAAGCGCCGGGCGAAACAGATGATGTTGCGTGGCAGTGACAACGTCACCTGTTCCTCAACATGCCCGGTTCTTTCTTGTTATGCGGGATGATAGTTTGGATGAGATGCGAATTCAATAAAAATGAAATAATGTTTTATTTATTTCTTGAGGGCCGTCATGGTTTTGCTTATTTTATGTTTCTTCTGGTACTGATGTGGCTAAAATGTCGCAATCCATAGCCATGCATTCGTTGTCGTACACGGTTTGTTGACGCAATAGAAGGTATGGGCAAAAAGAGCGTTAGAGGAGAGAGATGATGAGAAGATACTTTATTGATGATGAAACGCCATGGGAAGAGCTGGGCGGTGGCATTAAACGTAAAATCATGACATGGAGCGATGAGCTGATGATGGTTTACGTGCACTTTGATAAAGGTGCGATTGGTACGCCGCACTTCCATGAGATTCACGACCAGATTGCTTATGTTGCCGCTGGCAGCTTTGAAGTCGTGATCGAAGGTGAAAAACGCACCCTGAAAACGGGCGACGCCTATCTGGCGGTGAAACACGAGATGCACGGCGTGGTTTCGCTGGAAGACGGTAGCGTACTGATCGATGCTTTCTCGCCTAAGCGAGCTGATTTCCTGTAATTCCTCAAAGCGTGGCCGGTATAGTCGTCGGCCACGCTTTCGTCATATCCTGCAACTTCTGCTTTTTTCTATTCTTCTACTTCTTTATTCCTACACCAAATGTTCAGCGGTCAGCTGATTCAGAGAATCCAACTTATAGTCGGCTAGCGCCCAGCGTGCGTCAGCGAGAAATTCAGCCTGTGGAATAACGATAGAGCGCATGCGCGCTGCTTTGGTTGCGATCATACCATTCACCGAATCTTCCAACGTAACGCACTGCGCAGGAGAAACGCCGAGTCCGTTTGCTGCATTCAAATACACTTTTGGATGAGGTTTACTGTACGGCAGCGTCTCGGCTGACATCAGGACATCAAAGTAGTGATCCAGATTAAACATACGCAGCACCTGCTGCTGCATGTGGAGCGGTGAAGCTGAAGCAAGTCCGATCTTGAGATTCTGTTCACGACATAGTTGCAGCGCATGTTCGACGCCAGGCAGAAGAGGACGCTGTTCGGCAACGAGTTCGATAGCGCGCTCGATAATACGGCGGACAACCTCATCCCGACTTGGGGTCGCCCAGGGAGAATGTTGATACCAGAGATCGACAACCATATCGATGCGTAAACCCAGGGTATCTTTCATTGCGTGTCGTAGCGAAATATCTACGCCCAGTGAGGCGATCACCTCCAGCTCGGCCTTATCCCACAATGGTTCTGAGTCGATCAGCAGCCCATCCATATCGAAAATAGCTGCTCGTATAGAAGAATCAAAGGACATACCACTGTCTCCGTCAGCAAAGAAAAAGGAAATTTAATGGTAAACTATACCCTAAATAAGTCGAGTTGCTGGACAAAACGCTAGCGTTTTGTCCAGCAACTCGGAGCGTTGGCTCGTCAGAGCGACGCTATGAAGGACTACGTAACGCGTGGCTTGAAGTATGACGGGTATAACGTTGCTATTGTGGCTTATCAGGCGGTGCGGGAGATAAAGTGTTGACTGCACGTAAACTTACAGTAGGCTACCCGTCGTACTAAAACGATACATTACCAATGTTGCGTCGCTAAGAAGGGGTTCTCATGACGTATCAACAGGCTGGCCGTATTGCCGTAGTTAAACGTATTGCCGGATGGATCCTTTTTATTCCTGCGCTGCTTTCGACTTTCGTCTCGCTGGCTAACTATCTCTACGCTTACACCCAGAAGAAACAGGGTATTGACGCGGTTCTTCTGGATTTTTTGCATCTAATGGTCGACATGGTGCGCTTTAATACGTCTTTCCTGAACATTTTTTGGTACAACTCGCCAGTACCGGATTTTACGCGTTTTTTCAGTGCGGCGACGCTGATGTTTTGGCTGATTTACATCCTGATTTTCATTGGCCTGGCGTTGCAGGTTTCGGGTGCTCGGATGTCTCGTCAGGCGAAGGCAATTCGGGAAGGTATTGAAGATCAAGTGATTTTGGAAAAGATGAAAGGTGAAACAGGAAACACACGTGAGACGTTGGAGTCACGGGTCGTTGTTCCCGGGCACACGATTTTTGTGCAATTCTTTCCGCTTTACATCCTGCCAGTGATTATCGCTGGTGCTGGCTACATGGTATTACGCCTACTAGGATTGCCAGTCTGAAGACGGTCTGGCGCAACTTTTGCGCCAGACGCTAAAACTCCCTACCTGCCTTAGATCAAACATCTCACATTAGCTCAAAAGCTGTCGCTCGATGAGTTGTTGCGCCTCAACAATATTCTTGCCGCCGAAAAGATTGGCACGGTTAAGCAGATAGTAAATCTGGTAAATGGGTTGGCGATCGATAAAGTCTTTATCCAGCGGCCATACGCTCTGGTAACCATCATAAATCTGTGCGGGTAGGGCCGGATAGCGTGGCAGCATTGCCAAATCGCACTCTCTGTCTCCCCAATAGCAGGCCGGATCGAACAGATACCCTCCATCCTGACTATTCGCACAATTATCCGGCCACAGGTCACCGTGCAAGAGCGACGGCTGAGGCTGATGCCCAGCGAGACGTTCATCGACGCGTGCGATCAGTGTTTCAATGTGGCCAAAATGCATCCCTTTTTCTGCCGCTAGCTGCAATTGCCACCCGATTCGCTGTTCGGCAAAAAAGGTCGCCCAGCGTCGCTGCCAGCTGTTTGGCTGCGGCGTTGTCGAGAGGTCGTTATCGAAATCCAGCCCAAACTGTGGCTGATCGCTCCACTGATGTAGACGTGCTAATTGTTCGCCCAAACACCAGGCGCTGTGGGCATCTAACGGTTTGACGGGCAGATATTGCAGAAGCAGGAAGCTATAATCACGTGAACTACCGACACCATACACCTTAGGCACACGAACCGTATTACTGCGGCTCAGTAGGTGAAGCTGATCGGCTTCAGCCGTGAATTTAGCCAGCATTTCACGACTATCGCATTTTACGAAGACGTCATGTTCGCCGTAGCGGACGTACCAAGCTGGGTGTATTTCACCGCCGGGTAATTCGCGGTGTTCCTGAATATCCGCAGTACCGTGATGCTCTTCCAAAAGTCGGCTGATAGCTTGCCACATAAGGTCATCCTCCCGTTGATGTTGCCCGATACAATGCTGTTCACTGGGGTGATTCGTTTACGGTAACTCATTGAGCGCAATAAAAATGGAATCTATACCTCAAATAATTCGAGTTGCAAGAAGGCGGCAAGAGAAAGAATCCCGATGAGCTTACTCATGTAAGTGATTCGGGTGAGTGAACGCAGCCAACGCACATGCAGCTTGAAGTATTACAGGTATACAGCACAGTGATACCGATAGGTTGAGATAGCGAGAAACAAGTATAGTCGGAATTAACAATAGCGGAGTTAGGATGACGCTCAATCCGGCAGATAAGGCAGTGAAATAAAGCATTTAATGACGTAACCGACGGCTATTTCCGGTTACGTCATGCTAAAAGGCTGAGGATATTACAGCGCGTCGGTGACAGCCTGAGATGCCGCCTGACGACGCTGTTTAAGCTGGTGGTAAGTCAACGCCAGCGTGAAGAACAGCGCCTGAACGATGACGATGCAAGGGCCGGTTGCGCCATCAATATAGAAACTGATCAGGGTGCCAGCAATACAAGAAATGACGGAAACCAGCGTTGCGACAAGGACCATGCGCTCGAAACGTTTACAGATCATGAAGGCAATAATGCCCGGTGCAATCAGCATCGCGATCACTAAAATAACGCCGACGGCCTGTAAGGACGCGACGATGGTCATCGCCAGCAGGCTCAGCAACCCGTAGTGCAGCAGCTTAACGGGCAGGCCAATGACTCGGGCATGATTGGGATCGAAGCAGTACAGCATGAAGTCTCGACGTTTTAACAAGATTATAGCCAGCGTCACCCCAGCAATCAGTAATATTTGCGTCAGTTCTTGCTGAGTGATGCCCAGCACGTTACCAAACAGAATGTGGTTCAGATGCTGATCGGTATCGATGCGCGCAAACATAACGAGCCCCAGCGCAAACATGCCGGAAAAGATAATTCCCATTACGGTATCTTCTTTGACCCGACTGTGTTCTTTCACGTACCCCGTTGCTACCGCACAAAAAATACCGGAAACGAAAGCCCCTATAACCAGGGGGATCCCCAGCAAGAACGCAACAACGATACCAGGCAAGACGGCATGAGAGATGGCATCGCCCATTAGCGACCAGCCTTTCAGCACCAGATAACAGGACAGGACTGCACAAACGGTTCCGGTTACCACCGCGGCGAGTAGCGCACGCTGCATGAACGGATAGGACAGGGGATCAATTAGCCAGCTAATGAGCGTCATAATGCATCTCCTGATTGATCGCGTAACCGCAGGCGGCGCGATGCGAGTAACCCATGCTTGGGTGCAAAGACAAACGCCAACAGAAAAACGACGGTTTGCAACGTGACAATCACGCCGCCGGTTGCACCATCAAGGAAGAAGCTCAGATACGCGCCTACCGCGCTGGTGATCGCGCCGAGTGCAATAGAAATCACAACCAGACGACCAAAGCGGTCGGTGAGCAGATAAGCCGTAGCACCCGGCGTAATCACCATCGCGATGACCAAAATTGCCCCGACGGTTTGCAGCGCCGCAACAGTACAGGCACTCAGCAGCGTAAAGAACAGAATTTTTAGCTTCAGAGGGGAAAGACCAATCGAGCGGGCATGGTTCTCATCAAAGAACACAGCCAGCAAATCCTTCCATAGCAGGCAGAGAATCACGAACGTCACGCCGATAATAATTTCAACCTGCAGGACATCTTCGTCGGCGATGCCCAAAATATTGCCGAAAATGATGGACTGCACGTTAACCGATGTCGGATTGAGCGAAATAATCAGCAGACCGACGGCGAAAAACGTTGAGAAAATAAAGCCGATAATCGCATCTTCGCGTAATCGGGTAATGTGACGGATTAGGGTCATTGCCAGTGCAGCGAGCATACCGGTAAAAAATGCACCAGCCGCGTAGGGCAGGCCCAAGGCATAGGCACCGGCAACGCCGGGGACGACGGAGTGGGAGAGCGCATCGCCCATCAACGACCAGCCTTTCAGCATCAGGTAGGCGGAAAGAAACGCGCACACGCCGCCGACTATCGCGCTGACCCAGATCGCTTTGACCATGTAGTTATAGCTGAATGGCTGCAACAGGATATCGATCATCAGGGCTTTTTCTCCTCCGGTATCACGCGTGATGCAGGAGGATCGCTCTTAGTCGAACCATAGAACACCGCCGGACGCTCATCATCTGTCAACACTGTCACCGAGCGGGCATCGTCGTCGTCATGAAGATGAGATCCCCCGAGGTTAATGTGCCGTAGAACGCCGCCGAACGTTTTCTCCAAATTGCTTTGGGTAAAGGTACTGTGCGTCGGTCCTGCGGCTAAAACGGTGCGATTGACCAAAATAACGTTGTCGCAAAACTCGGGAACGCTACCGAGGTTATGGGTCGCCACCAGAATTAAATGCCCTTCGTCGCGCAAGGTGCGAAGCAGATCGATAATCGCATTCTCTGTTTTGACGTCTACACCGGTAAAAGGCTCATCCAGCAGCAAAACACTGCCTTGCTGAGCCAGTGCCCGCGCCAGAAAAACGCGCTTTTTCTGCCCACCAGACAGTTCACCGATCTGACGATGTTGTAGCGATGAAAGCCCAACACGCTCCAGCGATTCCGCCACAATTGCGCGGTCTTGTTTACTGGGGATGCGCAGGAAATTCATTCTTCCATAACGTCCCATCATGACCACATCGGAGACCAAAACGGGGAAATTCCAGTCCACGTCTTCTGTTTGTGGAACATAGGCAACCAGATTCTGTTTCAGCGCCTGATAGATCGGTTGCTGATTGAGCAGTACCTGCCCTGAGGTTGGCTTGACCAACCCCATGATGCTTTTGAACAACGTCGATTTTCCACTACCGTTTACGCCAACCAAGGCGCAAATTGTACCGCCAGCCAAAGAAAATGAGGCGTGGCGAATGGCCTGATGCCCGTTGCTGTAAGTAACCGAAACATCATTGACTTCTAATGACTGTACTGCTCGATCACTACTCATTGATTAAATCCTTTAGCGATGGTTTCCACCGTCACTTGTAACAGGTCGATATAGGTCGGCACCGGGCCTTTTTCTGTAGACAGCGAATCAACATACAGCACGCCGCCATATTTCGCCCCCGTTTCTTTGCTGACCTGTTTCGCTGGTTTATCGGAAATAGTGCTCTCGCTGAATACCACAGGGATAGCCTTTTCACGCACGGTGTCAATCACTCGGCGCACCTGCTGCGGCGAACCTTGTTCATCGGCATTGATTGGCCAGAGGTAAACTTCATTGAACTGATAATCCTTCGCCAGATAGCTAAATGCGCCTTCACTGGTGACTAACCAACGCTGCTGTTCTGGGATGCGGGCGAGACGTTCACGCAACGGTGCGTCGAGAGCCTTAATCTTTTCAGCATAGGCTTTCGCGTTACGGTTGTATGTCTCTGCATTGGCAGGATCGGCTTGAACCAGACCTTTGCGAATATTTTCAATATAAATTAATGCATTGGAGGGAGACATCCAGGCATGCGGGTTCGGGTTGCCATTATAGGCACCTTCACGAATAGGAAGCGGTGTGATGCCTTCCGTTACCACAGCAGCGGGTACATTTTTCACGTTCTCGAAAAAGCGCGTAAACCAGCGTTCGAGATTCATACCGTTCCACAGCACCAGCTGTGCAGACTGTGTCTTCACGATATCACGTGGTGTCGGTTGATAATCGTGAATCTCTGCCCCAGGTTTGGTGATGGATTCAACGGTTGCTGCATCACCTGCAATATTCTGTGCGATATCCTGAATGATGGTAAAGGTGGTGATGACTTTAAGCTTTTCAGCCGCCTGAGCGGATGTGTTGGCTAAAAGCAGCAATGCGCACGGCAGCGCGACACGGCGAAATAGGGCAGGCAAAGGGATGTGAAAGCCAATCATGCGGATATCCTTACAAACCGTGAAAATGTCACTTGAGAATAATTATCAATATCATTTAAGTCAAGAGGCAGAGAAAAGCGGGGAGTTAATATTGGAGGGTGTCTCATGACACAAAAAATCACTGTTCGCAGGCACGTAGCACGCGCTTGCGTGAGTAAGGAACGCATCATGCTCCTTTGGTAACAGAAATGTTGCTTTAATTTAATGAATCGTACTTAAGGTTACAACGAAAGTCTAACGGTAACGGTGGTGAACTGTCTTGCAACTATACATGTGGTGAAATTTACGCCAAAAAACGAGAGAAATCTTCTGTAACCTTAAGAAAGTTCCGATGTTTGCCGATAAACCATAAAGAATGTGAGAGATGTCTCTATTTTATACAAAAGGATTGTCAGTGATATGAGCACAAAATCGGAACGACGTTGGAAGTTGGCAAGTTTGGCCTTATTGACTTTTTTGATGGCACTAATAGTGCTGCTGGTTCAAACAAGTTAATTTCCAGCGTAATGAAAGGTTAGGCTATAAATAATTTCTATTATGTAATGTATTAATGCAAAAGATATAGATAGCATAAAAATGACAATCGTTTTTAAACATTGATATAAGCGTGGCCGATATCTGGCACGCTTTTCGTTAATGGTCAATCTCTCTTCATATAAGAACGCGAATTATAGCTTTTTGTTATGATTACATGAGTGTTTTTCTTGAATTGCGACAGCTATCGCGTATTTTTTTACATAATAGAATCCGATTTCTGCTTATTGCTTAGCGTCAGACGGTGCTTGTGAATATAGGTGTCAGACTGCGTTATCGTGTATTAATGAACCAGTGGTGATGTGAATTTGTGCGGCACATCCATGACTGATAAAAAAGCCCTTGCCATCGTTTTCATAGTGTGTAATAACGCTTCTGGGTAAAACGAGGTACAGTTCTGTATATGAATGGCATTTTCAGTAAAGAAGACTTAAGTACAACCTTTAGCGTTGCATGTTGCTTCTCTGCCGATCCTTATCTTAGTGCCTCAAGCAGTAACGACTTTGGTTTGTCTGTATAACGCCTTTTTGGCGGTTTAAACAATTAAAGGAAATATTTGAAATGGCAAAGATTAAAGGTCAGGTTAAGTGGTTCAACGAGTCTAAAGGCTTTGGTTTCATCACTCCTGCTGACGGCAGCAAAGATGTATTCGTACATTTCTCTGCAATTCAAGGCAACGGCTTCAAAACTCTGGCTGAAGGCCAGAACGTAGAATTCGAAATTCAGGATGGCCAGAAAGGTCCTTCCGCAGTAAACGTCACTGCGCTGTAATTTTACAGCTCTGTTGCAAAACCCGCCATGGTGCGGGTTTTTTGTTGTCTGCGTTTTATCTGCATCCGTGATGCAATAAAGACGTTTTTAATGAGGAAAATGTGCCGATGAGTTATCAGTGTCCGCTATGCCAGTTACCTCTGGAGCGACACCCGCGGCAATGGACGTGTGGTAAACATAGTTTTGACTGTGCGAAAGAAGGGTACGTCAACCTGTTGCCAGTACAGTTTAAACGTTCGAAACAACCCGGCGATAGCGCGGAAATGATGCAAGCCCGGCGCAGCTTTCTGGAAGCCGGTCATTATCAACCGCTACGCGATGCTGTCGCACAACAGCTTGATAATGTTGTGGCCGATGACGCCGCAGCGTTGCTGGATATCGGCTGTGGGGAAGGGTATTACACCGCAGAGCTTGCACATCGTCTTACATCGCGCAGGGCGATGACGATATATGGGTTGGATGTGTCCAAAGCAGCGATTCAACGTGCGGCAAAGCGGTATGACAACGTTGAGTTCTGTGTTGCTTCCAGCCAGAGATTGCCTTTTCGCGATCAATCCCTTGATGCTGTGGTAAAGATTTATGCGCCGTGTAATGACGCGGAGTTACAGCGTACTATTAAGATTGGCGGCTGGGTGGTGACGGTGTCTCCGGGGCCTAGACATCTTTATCAACTGAAGTCGGAAGTTTACGATGAGGTGTTATTGCACCCGAGCAAAGATGAAGTGCTCGCAGGTTTTCAGCTTATGGATCGGCAGACACTCGCGTATCCCATGCAGTTATCCGGAAGTGGGGCTGCTGCGCTATTGCAAATGACGCCTTTCGCCTGGCGGGCAACACCTGATGTGAGTGAACGGTTGCAGGCAACTACGCAGTTTAGTTGCGAAACGGATTTCATTATCCGCCTCCATCAGCGTGTTGAGAGTGATGCTGGCGCGTGATCGGCAAGAATAAAAACGGGCTGCCCGTTGCTTTTATACCCTAAATAATTCGCGTTGAGTGAAGGCGGCAACTGCGCGAATCCCCAGGAGCTTACATAAGTAAGTGACTGGGGTGAGTAAGGGCTGCCAACGCACAAGCAACGTGAAGTATGACGGGTATATCAGGCGGCCTAGCCGAGATGTTCGTACAGGATATTACAGCCGATACCAATCAGAACCAGCCCACCTATAATCTCTGCTTTTTTACCGAGAATCGGACCGATGTAGCGGCCAATCATCATCCCAAGCGTAACCATAATCATTGTGGCACAACCAATAACCATTGCAGTATGGAAAATATTGACCTGAAGGAAAGCCAAACCAACGCCAATCGCCATGGCATCCAAGCTGGTGGCAATGGCCGTGCAGACCAACAGCGCCAGACTATGATTTTTGACTTTTTCACAGCGGCAGTCGGGAGAGTCTTTAAACCCTTCAACGACCATGCGGCCACCGAGAATCAATAACAGCGTAAATGCAACCCAATGATCCCATTCGAGAATATATTGACTGGCAAAAAAACCAAGCGCCCAGCCGATGAGCGGGGTGATCGCTTCGATAACGCCAAAAATGAGACCAGTACGGATCGCATCACGGAAACGGGGATTATGCAGGACGGCACCTTTACCGATTGACGCGGCGAAGGCATCCATTGACATAGCAAATGCTAGGATAAGTGTTGCTGACATATTCATTGTAAACTATAGCCTCGGCTGGACGATTAACCATATACACGCAGATCATCCCCAACCCGAATGATGATGCTACGTGTCTATGGTCTCGCCTGCCAATCACGCTTGGCCGCCCGCACCACGCTTTATGCTCCGATAATATGGAGATAGAACGAGTATGTTGATACGAGCATTTCTGACGAGTTACTATGAATAGTAATTAATCAGAAATCGGCTACTCCCCAATGACGGCGCAACCTTACCATATTATTTATGATGCAAACAACACTAAAAGTTTTAGGTGTTAATAATGCAATTGATAATTATTTTCATTTGGCGGGTGGTGACGAAAAATTGTATAAAATAACGTCAAGGTTATTGAGGTTAAAATACCATCAAAACATGAGGGGTATATCTCAGGCTATTTTAAATGATTTGAACGAAAACTTACCTTATTGATTATCAATCATAAATTTATATATTTTTTCTAAATCATCGAGCTGAGTAACCTGTATCAATAAACGGCGTTTCTCAAGGTCGATAACTAATATCCCATCCTCAGATAAATTCATATTTTTAATTCTGCTATAAGGAATGAATATATTCGCATAAAAGAAACCGGTTGATTTAAACAGCAGTTTGGGGCGGCGAATATAGGCCAGATAGCACGCCATGAAGGCCAGGGAAATCAAAAGATAGGTTGTGATGATGGCACCATTACTCATCACATTCTGATAAATAAGAATGCCCACTAAACCGATAAAAATCAGCGTATCGAGCCGGTTCATTCTCTTTAAAGGCACGAGGAGCCGTGTTTTTCCTTTGAGTTTATCCATGATGAACTCGTCATAGATGGCATAAGCCAGTGCTAAAGCAATCAACACCACCAGCGCGATATCTGTCATCGTCATCCGTATTTTCCTTGTCCGTTATGTGTCCGTGAATAAAAAAACAGCCGGACGCGTTTACGCCCGGCTATTGAGTATTACACGCCGAGCAGGCCGATCCAGTATCCGAAGATACCAATGGCGAAGAAGCCCATAATCAGCCACAGCGCGTTCACCTTGCGCCGTAACAGCCACATACAACCGAACGTCAGCAGTAGGGGAACGAGCCCCGGCATGAGTTGGTCAAGGATGGATTGAACCGTGGTTACCGTGGTTTCCCCGTTTTGGTTTGTCACCGTCGACACCACCATCGGAATGTTGACGTGCGTCCATTTATTAACCAATGCCCCCATAACGAACAAACCGAGGATAGAGGCCGCTTCGGTCATTTTTTGCAGAAAGCCGCCGCCCATATCACTAACGATATCGATCCCTTTGCGATAGCCGTAGGCTACGCCATAGTAACGTACCAGTAGGCGAATCAGGTTAAACAGGACAAAGAAGAGTACCGGTCCTAGCAGGCTGCCGCTCATGGCAATCCCCGCGCCTAGCGCAGCGAATACCGGACGTGCGGTGCCCCAGAATATCGGGTCGCCGACGCCAGCCAATGGCCCCATCAGCCCGACTTTTAGGCCGTTTATCGCTGCGTCGTCAATGGGGGCACCGTTAGCTCGTTGCTCTTCCATTGCCATGGTTACGCCGAGTATCGGAGCGGCAACAAAAGGCTGCGTATTGAAGAATTCCAGATGGCGCTTTATCGCTTGCTTACGCTCTTCTGAATTTTCAGGATAAAGACGACGAATCACTGGCACCATGGAAAAACAGAAACCGAGTGCCTGCATACGCTCAAAGTTCCAGGAGCCTTGAAACAGGTTGGAACGGATAAACACCGCGCGGATATCGCCGTCAGTGAGTTTTTTGACATTCGTATTTTCGACCATTTTTCTCACTCCTGTTAATCCAGTTCGTTATCAAGACCGTTATTGCCTGATGTAACAGACTGGCCTTGAACCTTGTTATATTTCGGGCTGAGTTGGATATACAGCACCGCCATCACAATACCGATTACGCCCAGAGCGACCAGATTGAACTCAGTGAACGCGGCGGTAACGAAGCCAAGATAGAAGAATGGCATCAGGTAGCCCGCACGCATCATGTTGATGACCATCGCGTAACCGACGACGACAATCATCCCACCGGCGATATTCAGGCCGTTGGTGACAACGTCCGGGATGGAGTTCAGCAGGGCGTGAACAGTGTCAGTACCGACAGAGACCGCGACAATAACGGCAGGAATCGCGATACGCATCGCTTGAAGCAGCAGGGCGGAAACGTGAATCCAACTGATGGCCGTCAGGTTACCTCGCTCTGCCGCACTGTCTGCTGCATGCTGGAACGCAACCGTGATGGTACGAACAATGATGGTTAATACTTGCCCCGCAGCGGCGAGTGGAATCGCCAGAGCAATCCCGGCGCCGATCCCCTGGCCACCAGCAATAACCAGAATGGTTGAGATAATGGAAGCCAGCGCCGCATCCGGTGCGACTGCCGCACCGATGTTCATCCAGCCTAGCGCGATCATTTCTAGCGTACCGCCAATAATGATCCCGGTTTTTAAATCACCTAATACTGCGCCAATCAGCGTACAAGCGACGAGTGGACGGTGGAACTGGAATTCATCGAGAATCGAACCCATCCCCGAAACACACGCGACGATAAATATCAGCACAATTTGAAGTGTGGTAATCTCCATCGTACTTCTCCTATAAAATGCGTCTGAGTAAAAATAAATCGCCATCCCTATTGATTTTCTATGTCGACATAAAGCTTTTCAATACCGACATAAATACATATCTTGAAAATCGTCAGGTCTATAAAACTATTATTGATGGTGATGTTAGCGTTAATAACCTTCGTATCGCGACAGGCATCAACGCGGCATTTTGTTAATCAAGTCCATCATTTTAATCCGGGAATCGGTTGATACTTTACGAACCTCCAATTCAATACCGCGTTTATCTAATTCACGGAATGCCACAATATCCTTCTCATCGATAGAGACGGCATTATTTACCTGCGTTTTCCCCTGTTTGAATGCCATCCCGCCAATATTGACCGAGGTGATTTTTACGCCATTTTCGATCAGCGTTAATACATCCGTCGGATTGGTGAATAGTAGCATCACGCGATCGGCAGCATATTTTGGGTTGTCATAAACACGAACGGCTTTTGCCACATCCACCACGTGCGCGGTAACGCCCGGTGGCGCAACCTGAGTCAGCAACGTTTTACGCACGTGATCGGCAGCGACTTCATCGCTGATAACAATAATGCGCGAAACATTGGTTTCTTTCGTCCAGCGGGTGGCGACCTGGCCATGAATCAGACGGTCGTCGATACGTGCCAACCCAATCTTCATATGTTCGCCGGGACCTGCCGGTATAGGTACAGCGTTGGATTTGGGGGGCGGTGGGGGAAAAAGAGGAGCTGCTTTGAGTTTTTCCTGATGCTTCAGGGCTTTTACGCCATCTCTGCCGGCTTCCAGTGCGATAGAAACCAGATCGGAGAAGGACGGATTATCATCCCGAGCCATAAAGGTTTCCGCTAGCATGGGGATATTCACACCGGCGATAACATCATGGTTTTCTTTGTCAGTGACGAGGCGACTGGCGGCGTTAAACGGGCTGCCGCCCCAGGTATCAACGAGAAACAGCACGCCTTGCGATGTGTCTAAGTGCGTGAGTTTTTCCTGATATTTTTCTATCAATGTTTCGGCGTTTTCTCCGGGAACGAAATCGATCCAGGCGACATTACTTTGTTCGCCAAGAATCATTTCTGCTGTCTTTAACAGCGGTCCCGCAGTGGCGCCGTGAGTGCATAACATGATTGCAATACTCACTTGCTACCTCCTCACGTTCACGATCAAAAGAGTCAATGTGTCAGGAAACAGGGTTAACGCTGAGCTACTGAATGTTAACCGTCGCGGTATTAGTATGGCTGCAAGAAAAAATTTTACCGTGGATTCATGACATTCACTGTGTTCCTCCAGGTTGTCAGGCGAGAAATCGTGACTGACGGATTTATTTTACTTATCGAAAAAATAAATAGTGTGATGATGCTCTAATGCTGACCAGTTAAGCAGGGGGCTAAAATGGGGCGAAATAGGAAAATTTGAACGCGTTATCAATGCGAAGCTGGTCTACGAAATTCTTTGTGAAAAATGGTAACAACCTGTTAGAGTAAACATCCCATAAATTGCTTAGGAGCACCGGGCATCAGCCCTTCCCATGGACTGTCACCGACAAACTGTTCTCTGTTTTCCCGCTAATGCTGGCGGTTTTCTGTACACAGCTGGTCACTCAGACCACATTCAGAATCTCTCTGATTCACATCAACTCTTTTTATTACCATTCAATGCGGTTCATGCATTGATGTCATCTGCTCGTTCATTTTCTGGAGTCTGACATGGAATTTTTGCTAGATCCTTCAATCTGGGCAGGCCTATTGACGCTGGTGGTACTTGAAATTGTTCTGGGTATCGACAATTTGGTGTTTATCGCCATTTTGGCGGATAAATTACCCCCCAAGCAGCGAGATAAAGCCCGCATTATCGGTTTAAGCCTGGCGTTGTTCATGCGTCTGGGCCTGTTGTCTTTGATTTCCTGGATGGTCACACTGACGCGTCCATTGTTTAGCGTTGGCGATTTCAGTTTCTCGGGTCGTGACCTGATTCTGCTGTTCGGCGGGGTATTCCTGCTGTTTAAAGCCACAGTGGAGTTGCATGAACGGCTAGAGAATAAAACGCACGATGGCAACGGCAATCGCGCTCATGCCAGTTTCTGGGCGGTGGTTGCGCAGATCGTCGTGCTGGATGCCGTATTCTCGCTGGATGCCGTCATTACCGCGGTGGGGATGGTCGATCACTTGGGCGTCATGATGACGGCGGTGATCATTGCAATGGGCGTCATGCTGATTGCTTCTAAGCCACTGACCAATTTCGTCAACGAGCACCCAACGGTGGTTGTCCTGTGTCTCAGCTTCTTGCTGATGATTGGTCTGAGCCTGATGGCGGAAGGTTTCGGTTTCCACATTCCGAAAGGTTATCTGTATGCAGCGATTGGTTTCTCTATCTTGATCGAACTGTTTAACCAAATTGCCCGTCATAACTTTATGAAACATCAGTCGCACCGACCTTTGCGTGAACGTACCGCCGAGGCCATTCTGCGCCTGATGGGCGCACGTAAAAACACGGACGACGTAGATGCGGATGAACCGCAGAAGAAACTCACGACAGAGGAATTCGCCGAAGAAGAGCGCAATATGATCAGCGGTGTGCTGACATTAGCCTCGCGTTCGCTGCGTAGCGTGATGACGCCGCGTACTGAAATTTCCTGGGTGGATAGTGGCAGTTCTGTCGAACAGATCCGGATGCAATTGCTGGACACGCCTCACAGCCTGTTCCCAATATGTCGCGGCTCTCTGGATGAAATTATCGGTGTCGTCCGTGCTAAAGATCTGCTGGTGGCGTTGGAAACACAGACCGATGTGGAAAGCTATGCCGCCGCCAATCCGCCAATTGTGGTGCCGGAAACGCTGGATGTGATAAACCTGCTGCCCGTTCTGCGTCGTGCGAAAGGTAGTCTGGTTATCATCGCCAACGAGTTTGGTGTGGTGCAAGGGTTGGTGACGCCGTTGGACGTGCTGGAAGCGATTGCGGGTGAATTCCCGGATGAAGACGAAACGTTGGATATCATCCCAGACGGCGAAGGTTGGTTGGTGAAAGGCGGAACGGACCTCCACGCTTTACAACAGGTAGTGGATAGCAGCGTTCTGGTTGATCCGAAGGAAGAGTATGCTTCACTGGCGGGGATGCTGCTGGCACATAGCGATGAGTTCCCGAAAGTCGGTGCCATCATCGAGTTGTACAACCTGCGCTTCCATATCATTGAGGTTTCCGAATACCGTATTGAACTGGTGCGTGTAGAACGTATCGTCGATCGGGAAGAGGATGAATCCGCGTAATTAGCGCTTTGCGAGTCATAAATAATCTGGAATCAGGTCTCTGATTCCAGATGAACGAAGTGATATGACACCCTGTGAGCGGTGCGCTGACAGGGTGTTTACTTGTTTGGTTCGGATGTATATTACTTCACCACTTTGAACGGGTCTGGAACGGTATGTTGGTTAGCATTGTTCCAATAGTTCTGTAATACCCAGCCATATTCTGGCAATCCATTAATAAATGGTGGAAGCATCGCGTCAGCGGTTGGGTTTTTCCAGTCTGCCTGTAACTCAGCACCCAGCGCAAACACACTTTCAAGCTCAGCGCCTGCTGCGGTCATTCTCTGCATCGCGGCATCTGCTTCGTATTTGCTCCATGCACCAGATGCATCAACAACAGGATATACTTGGTACCCATCATTGATCATTGCTAACGTCGGTAAGGTTACACACGTTCCCAATGTGACACCGGAAATGATAATGTGCCGACGCCCAGTTTTAGCCACTAAATCTTCTAAAGCTTTACGGAACGTCGGATCTTCATAAGCATTGATAATACCCGTACGACGGTAAATCGGCTGATCTTTGAATATTTCTTTCAATTCCGGCAGTGTATCGCCATTTTGCCATTGTGCATTGGAACTTGTAATTAATACGGGAATATTCAATGCCTTCGCCATCTGCGCCAAGGCAATAACATTATTTTTATAGCCTGATGCCTGTTGAAAGTCTCGAACACTTGCCATCAAACCCACTTGGTGATCGACAAACAGCATAATGCTGTTTTCAGGCGTTGGCTTATCATAAGCTACGCGACCCGCTTTACGTGCTTCTGAAGGACTCGCCTTATATGGCAAAACTTTGTTCGTAATAGGACTAACAATATCTGTTGATTTCTGTTCCGCAAAAGAAAATGAAGAAACACAAAGTATGGTTAAAGCGAGAGAGAGTTGAGTCAATTTTGTACGTGGCATAGTTATCTCGAAAAAATAATAAATAGTGATTTAAATACGACTAATCCAAGTCGGCGCAATTTGAGTGCCTTTATTTGCTCCGTACCCAAAATAAATATTGAGTCCGCCAAGCGGCTCCAGATAACGTGAATTTTTTAGGCCACCCGAATATATTGGAGAGAACCCTATACTTTCGATTAATTCACGGACAGATTCTTTTGCGGATTCGCTATCTGTGGCATAAAAAGCAGGGACAGTGGCATTTTGGGCGAATTTTGCTCCTTCTGACAAAACTTGAGCAAAAATGGTGTTAAATGCTTTAACAACAATAGCCTCCGGAACCATTTTTGCGATTTCTTCTCCCGCTGAGGTGCTATGCCCAAGGGTTAGTCCCATGTAGTCGGCTGTGAGTGGGTTGGTTATATCAACAATCACTTTCCCTTTTAGATCGCCAAGCGAGCGTAATGCGGAGTGCGCATCGTTGTAACCTACCGCCAAAATCGCTATGTCTGAATCCTGCAACGCGCCACCAGACTCGACTGCCACAGCCCCCGGATATTGAGCGGCAAGCGCTCTGGCTTTTGTGAGATCGCGAGCGGTTACACGTACTTCATGCCCAGCTAACGTAAGTTGCTTGACGAACCCTTGTCCCATATTTCCAGTACCTATAACGGCAATTCTCATTGTGTAATCCTCGTGTAATAAAAGTATCAACGACACTTTATTAGTAATGCTGATAATGATAAATAAGGGGTAAATAGATATATTGTCTCTTTGGAGGAGACTATGGATAAATTGCAGGCGATGACGACCTTTGTTGCGGTAGTTAAGGCAGGAAGTTTTGTCAAAGCGATGGAAAGTACCGGGTTTTCTAAACCGGCAGTGTCACGACAAGTTATTGAACTTGAAAAGTTTTTGGGTGTGAGGTTACTCCACCGCACCACTCGACGCATTTCTTTGACGAGTGAAGGCGAGACTTATTACCAGCGCTGTAAAGAGGTGTTATCGGTTATCGAGGAGGCTGAAAATCAAGTTTGTGCACGCGCCAATCAAGCTCATGGGCGTTTGCGAATCGGTGTACCGCAGGATTTCGGTGTACTTCAATTGACTCCACTATGGGCACAGTTTATGGATAGAAACCCGAAAGTTGAGCTTGATATTGTTCTTTCTGATCGTAACGTCGATCCAGTGGAAGAAGGCTACGATTTAGTGGTTCGCATCGGCAATTTACCTGATTCAACGCTGGTATCCTCTCTGTTGGCAACAACGCGTCTGATATTGTGCGCCTCACCCGAATACCTTCGCTTACGGGGGACACCAACACACCCGACAGACTTAGATAAACATGTAGTCATTGCTTATAGTTATAACGCCAGTGGCAACGAATGGTTATTCTGCAAGGAAAAAAGAGAACAGGTAAAGGTTAGCACCCATCCGCGTCTCAATGTTAATAGCGGCGCAACATGCCGACTTCTCGCGATTGAAAGCCAAGGGATAATCTTGCAACCAGATTTTCTGGTACACAGTGATATTATAAAAGGGAAATTAGTCGAAATTATCCCAGAATGGCAAGCGCAAACACTGGAAATACATGCCCTTTACCCCACACGCATCCTATTGCCCCTTAAAGTGCAACTTTTACGTGACTTTCTATCTGATTCTTTACGTCCCAAGCCATGGTTATCGCCCGCTTATGACCCGTGGGAAAAATTGTTAACAGGAAACTGAATGTTTAATCATTGAATATCTGCCTATTACGACAAATAGCGCTTAGCTCTTTAAGATTAAGACGGCTTTATTAAATAAATTGAATTTTCAGAGATAGCCAGAAGATGTGGGAAAGGATGGCGGGGATACCCCGCCTCCTGTTCGATCGCCGAGTACTTTTAATCACACTGCACTTTGATCGCCAATCCGCCCCGTGAGGTTTCACGGTATTTGGCATTCATGTCTTTACCTGTCTCATACATGGTTTCAATCACCTTATCCAGCGATACGCGTGCTTCACTGGTACGGCGGATGGCCATCCTAGCAGCATTAATTGCCTTAACGGAAGCAATCGCGTTACGTTCAATACACGGAACCTGTACTTGACCCGCAACCGGATCGCAGGTTAAGCCCAGATTGTGTTCCATACCGATCTCGGCGGCGACGCAAACTTGTTCCGGGCTAGCACCCATTAGCTCTGCCAGTCCCGCTGCTGCCATGGAGCAGGCTACGCCCACTTCACCCTGACAGCCCACTTCGGCACCGGAGATGGAGGCGTTCATTTTATACAGAATGCCCACTGCGCCCGCGGCGAGGAAATAACGAATATAAATGGTCGGACTAACCGGCTCGATGAAGTGATCATAATAGGCGAGGACAGCTGGGACGATGCCGCACGCGCCGTTTGTTGGTGCCGTCACCACTCGGCCCCCAGCGGCGTTTTCTTCATTTACCGCTAGCGCGAACATATTAACCCAGTCCACTACGTTCATCGGGTCGTTGGACAGCTTATCGGAAGACACCAGTATACGACGCAGCGCAGAGGCACGGCGTGGAACGCGCAGCGGGCCGGGCAAAACGCCTTCGGTATTTATACCGCGATCGATACAGGCACGCATCGTCTGCCAGATATCAGCAAAATAGGCGTCAATATCCTGACGACTGTGTAGCGCCAGCTCGTTCCGCATGACCATCCCGGAAAGTGACAGACCACTCTGCTTGCAGTGATCCAATATCTCTTTGGCGGAATTGAATGTATAGGGAACGGAGACATCGGTAGTGGCATCTTTGCCAAAATTCTCTGCATCAACGATGAAGCCACCGCCGATGGAGTAATAGGTTTTACTATAAATTTCTTTATTGCTGGCAAAGGCGGTGATCGTCATGCCGTTTTCGTGCAGTGGCAGATTCTCGCTGCGGAAAACCATGCCGCCTTCGCGTGGGAAATCGACCTCATGCTGCCCGTTAGCCAGCAGCAGGCGTTGGCGTTGCTCAACATCACGGATAAATCCGGGAATCGCATCAATATCAACGGTATCCGGCATGTTGCCCGCCAGACCCATGATGATAGCGATATCCGTATGGTGGCCTTTACCCGTCAGCGACAGAGAGCCATAAACATCGACGGCAATACGCGTGGTCGCAGTCAGTAAATTCTGATTGATCAATTCATCGACAAATTGCTTACCGGCTTTCATCGGTCCAACCGTATGAGAGCTAGAGGGGCCAATACCGATCTTAAACATGTCGAAAACGCTTATCACGCGAAACTCCTCAAAGACTCAGGATCGTACCCACTACTCTCTGGCTGCCTGCTTCCAGCGTCTTCATCACCATCAGATAGTTATACTCGTCGCACTTCAAGATGAGCCTCGCCCTAAAGAGCCAACGCTAACGTATTGCCCTGAAACTCGAATTATGTAGAGTCATTGCTGCAAACTACCTGGCGATTCTGATTCTGGCGAGACATGGCCTGAATTGTAGTGGGTATATACCCAAAGATTAGAATAAAACTCGTCAAATCGCGCTATTTTAGTGTGGAATATGTTGTAAGACTTTCTTTTTCGCATGAAATAAACTTATGCCAATGCATAATTTAACTTATCTCAAATATGACCTAAGTCATTGTAAATTATCTATCTGAATGGTTTTTGTTCGGCAAGGCTGCATTGAAGGTGATGATAATTAGTGAGAGAAAAGAAGTGCCGAGCAAAAGCCGCAGAGTGCGGCTTTGTACTTAGGGCCTGTCGGAAATCTGTAAAGCAAGCTGGTGGATGATGGCGGCAGTCAGTCCCCAGACAAACTGCTGCTGATACCAGGAGAGATAAACCCGGTGCCGTTGCTGTTTACGCTCAATATCCAGCGGATAATAGCGCGTCAATGCGAAAGCCTCATCCAGCGGCATTTCAAACAGTTCGGCGACTTCATCTTCATTGGGGTGAAAGCGTGTCTGTGCGGCGATCAGCCCGACGACGGGCGTGACTTGAAAGCCGCTAACGCTATCCAACGGCGGTAGCACGCCCAACACCTGTACATTCTCCGGTGGGATAGCCACTTCCTCCTGCGCTTCACGCAGCGCCGTTTCTATGATTGAACGATCCGTTTTGTCTGCCGCGCCGCCGGGGAACGCGACTTGTCCGGCATGCTTACGGAGATCGGCAGAACGTCGGGTCAATAATAGCGTGGGCGTAGGATGACAAATAATCGGCACCAGAACCGCAGCCTGACGTTGTTGATGAACCGGCCGTAGCGACGGTGGAAGCTGTAACTGAAAGCGCGTAATAAAGTCGTTCAGCGCAAACGCCGTTGGCGGCAAGGCGATCTCACTCATTTACTCGGTACCTGAGTTATTTGGGAATCCTCCAGTAGGGGGAGAATGCGGCCCACTTTATCAAACGTTTCCTGATATTCAGCCTGTTCCTGGCTATCGGCGACGATGCCGCCACCCGCCCAGCAGTAAATTCTGCCGTGTTCGGTTAATAACGTCCTGATGGTGATGTTAGTGTCCATGGTTCCACACAGGCTAATGTAACCGAGGCTGCCGCAGTAAGCATTGCGGCGCTGAGGCTCTAGTTCTTCAATAATCTGCATAGCACGGATTTTTGGTGCGCCGGTAATCGATCCTCCGGGGAAACAGGCGCGTAGCAGTGTGGTGGCAGGGCAATCTTCCGGTAGCTGTGCTTCAATCGTACTGACTAGATGATGTACCGCGGGAAAAGGTTCGACGACGAACAACTCAGGTACACGAACGCTGCCCGGAACCGCGACGCGGCCAATATCGTTGCGCAGTAGATCGACAATCATCAGGTTTTCAGAGCGATCTTTCTCGGAACTTGCGAGCCGTACTGCCTGCTGTTTATCAGCATCCGGGTCTGCGAGGCGCGGTAATGTCCCTTTAATCGGGCGCGTTTGAATGTGATTGTTTTCCAGCCAGAGAAAGCGTTCCGGCGACACGCTGATTACCGTATTTTCCGGCAGGCGCAGGAAGGCAGAAAAGGGCGCTTTATTTCCTGCGGACAGTTGTACAAACGCCTGCCATTCATCGCCCGCATAAGCGGCAGAAAAACGCTGCGCCAGATTGACCTGATAGCAATCGCCCGCCAGAAGATAGTCCTGTATTTTGCAGAATTTTTCACCGTATGCGTCGCGTGACATATTCGGTTGCCAGTCGCTGGTGAGGTTGAAACCGACTTTCGTCGTGTTAACGGGCGGGTTGGCTAACCAGTCAAGTCGCGCCTGAAGAGAATGATGTACGATCAGCGTTAGTGTTTGCCGGTGATGATCGGCAATCAGCGCCCAGTCGTATAATCCAATCGCCATGTCTGGCAGGTCGATATCCTGTTCTGCCTGTGTGGGCAACGTTTCAATCTGACGCCCCAAATCGTAGCCGAACAGGCCAAGTGCGCCCCCCTGAAAAGGGAAATCAAGGTGGGTTTCGGTGGGTAGCGCCAATGCATCCAACTGTTGCTGCAGCAGAGTAAATGGATCGCTCTCTACTGTATTCGTTACGCCGTCACTTGTGATTTCCGTCTTGCCCCCCCGCGTGCATAGCGTGACTCGCGGGTCAGCGACCATGACATCGAAGCGATTGTGCGGATGATCGGCAAACCCCGAATGCAGCAACATAGCCCACGGCTGTTGAGAAAAGGGCGCAAAGCGATCGAACAATACGTTCGGGTAGTAAGGCAGCGCGTGATAGAGAACGGCGGAGCCTGTCGCGGTGGCCGAATCGTTTGCAGAATCTCTTGTATGAGTGACGTGAGTCGTATTGGCGGCAGTCATGTTTTTCGTGTTGTGTCTACTATGGCAGCAATTTTACTGACCACAGCGTACCACAAAGCAGAAATGCTGGTGTATGCCGAAGCGGGCATGCGATGATACGGCGAATTGATCAAACAGGAAATTATCATGATTGCAGGTATGCCCGCGCTGACACACAAACAGCAGCAAGATGCCGTAGAGCGCATTCAGGAGTTGATGTCTGAGGGCATGAGCAGTGGACAGGCTATCGCGCTCGTCGCGGCGGAAATTCGCGAAAACCATACGGGTGGCAACGTCGCGATGATGTTTGACGATGACGACATGATTAATGACAGCGATGATGAATATCATTTTGACGATGGTGAGGAAGAGGAAGAGCAGTAAGCGCGCTTCCTCTATACCTGTGTAACTTCAAGTTGCATGGGCGTTGGTCGCACTTAAATGCTCGCCCTAACGGGCCAACGCTTTGCGTTGTTCAAGCCGTTAACGTTTTGTCCTGAAACTCGAATTATTTAGGGCATAGGCAGGTATATGTACATAAGGGGTTATGGTTTATACCGCCGCTATTGCTTTTATTTCGACTTTAAATTTCGGATGCATCAACTTCGCCTGCACGGTACAGCGTACGGGCGCGCTGCCAGCCACGACCCAAGCATCCCACGCGGCGTTCATCGCAGCAAAATCATCGGCGTCGGCGAGAAAAATCGTCACGTCCAGCAGCGTGCTCTTATCCGTTCCCGCCTGTTTTAGGACTGCATCTATCGTGCTCAGCGCGTTTTCCGTCTGCGATTGAGCGTCGTCATCCAAATTCTCCGGCACGCTGGTGTAATAGAGCGTGTTGTTGTGGATGACAGCGTCTGACCAGCGTGCTTCAGGATTAATGCGTGTGATCGCCATGGGTGAAATTTCTCCTAACGTAATAAAAGCGAATCGCCAAGCCTAACACAGTAGCTGTCGGCACGGGTTCCTGATTTAGGGTGGTAGCGGCGAGTGACTCTTGGCATAATCAGCGCGATATTTTTGCCGCGGCCTGAAACGGCTAGAGGCTTATAGATTTACTCTAAATAATTCCTTTGATAAAGAGAGCTGGCGTGACGAACGATCGGGTAATCGATGATTTTGCTAATGACGGCGCGCTGGCGAAAGCGATCACGGGCTTCAAGCCTCGTGAACCACAGCGGCAGATGGCGCAGGCCGTCATGCGGGCCATTGACGACAAAACGGCGCTGGTGGTGGAAGCAGGAACCGGAACGGGTAAAACCTATGCTTACCTTGCGCCTGCTTTGCGTTCAGATAAAAAAGTCATCATTTCAACTGGGTCGAAAGCGCTACAGGATCAGCTCTATAGTCGTGACTTACCGACGATTGCGCAGGCGTTGAAGTACAAAGGCAAATTAGCGCTGTTGAAAGGCCGCTCGAACTATCTCTGTCTGGAACGGCTTGAACAGCAGTCGCTAGGAGGCGGTGATTTGCCCGGTGAAACGCTGAGCGAACTGGTCAGGCTGCGCGGCTGGTCGTCGGAAACAACGGAAGGCGATGTCACGACCTGTGCAGGCGTGGCCGAAGATAGCGCGATCTGGCCATTAGTGACCAGCACCAACGATAACTGTCTGGGCAGCGACTGTCCGCATTATAAAGAATGCTTCGTAGTGAAGGCGCGGCGCAAAGCGATGGATGCCGATATCGTGGTGGTCAATCATCATCTTTATCTGGCGGACATGGTGGTGAAGGAGACGGGGTTCGCCGAGCTGATCCCGGAAAGTGATGTCGTTATTTTCGATGAAGCCCACCAGATTCCCGATATCGCCAGCCAATATTTTGGCCAACAGCTTTCCAGCCGCCAACTGCTGGATTTGGCAAAAGATATCATCATTGCCTACCGCACCGAAGTACGTGATGCCTCTCAACTACAAAAAAGTGCCGATCGTCTGACGCAGAGTACGCAGGACTTCCGGCTGGCGCTGGGCGACCCGGGGTTTCGCGGCAATCTCCGCGATGTGCTTGAACAGCCGTCGCTTCAACGTGCGCTGCTGCTGCTGGATGATGCTCTGGAGCTGTGTTACGACGTCGCGAAACTGTCACTCGGCCGTTCTGCGCTGCTGGATATTGCCTTTGAACGTGCAACACTTTATCGCAACCGGCTGAAACGACTGAAAGAGGTTCAACAGCCGGGCTACAGCTACTGGTACGAATGCAATTCGCGTCATTTCGTATTGGCACTGACGCCATTGTCCGTCGCCGATCGCTTTCGCGAACTGATCAAGGAGAAGCCCGCGGCCTGGGTGTTTACCTCCGCAACGCTGTCTGTTAACGATCAACTCTTCCACTTCACCGATAGGCTGGGGTTGGATAACGCAAAGACGCTCCTCTTGCCGAGCCCGTTTGACTATGCCAATCAGGCACTGCTCTGCGTCCCTCGTAACCTGCCGGAAACTAATCGTCCCGGTGCGGCGAAAAAGCTGGCGGCGATGCTGCGACCGTTGATTGAAGCGAATCAGGGACGCTGTTTTATGCTGTGTACCTCGAATCAGATGATGCGCGATTTAGCTGCAGAGTTCCGCGCCACGCTGACGCTACCGGTGCTGTTACAAGGGGAAACCGGCAAGGCGCAACTGTTGTCACAGTTTGTCTCGGCGGGTAATGCCTTGCTGGTGGCGACCAGCAGCTTCTGGGAAGGCGTGGATGTGCGCGGTGATACGCTCTCCTGCGTCATTATCGATAAACTGCCGTTTACCTCACCGGACGATCCGCTGCTGAAGGCACGCATTGAGGATTGTCGTCTGCGCGGCGGTGAGCCGTTCGACGATGTGCAGGTTCCCGATGCGGTGATTACCCTGAAACAAGGCGTGGGTCGCCTCATTCGTGATGTCGACGATCGCGGTGTGATTGTGATTTGCGATAATCGACTGGTGATGCGTCCGTACGGTGCCGTGTTCCTTAACAGCTTGCCGCCGACACCGCGTACCCGCGATATTCAGCAAGCGATTACTTTCCTGACGCGTAACACCTAATCTCCGTTGACGATTGCCGTATGGCCTAACCGATGGTGGGAAGGGCTGCGGCACGACAGGGGCTTATGCTATGATACGGGTTATTAAGATTTATTTATCCTGCCTGAGGTTGGCATGTCTACGCGAATTCTAGCGCTTGATACCGCAACGGAAGCCTGTTCCGTTGCACTCTGGAATGAAGGTGAAATTCATTCTCTGTTCGAAATTTGTCCCCGTGAACACACGCAACGTATCCTGCCGATGGTTCAGCAGGTGCTGGCCGACAGCGGCCTGACGCTCAAGGATCTTGATGCGTTGGCCTTTGGTCAGGGGCCAGGAAGTTTTACCGGTGTGCGGATTGGTATTGGTATTGCGCAAGGGCTGGCGCTGGGTGCGGATCTACCGCTACTCGGCGTATCGTCACTGGCGACCATGGCGCAGGGCGCTTTCCGCCTGATGCAGGCGACGCAAGTGCTGGCTGCCATTGATGCGCGGATGGGAGAAGTGTACTGGGGTTGTTATCAGCGTGATGCTAACGGCGGCTGGCAGGGGGAATCCGAAGAAGCCGTATTGAAACCTGAACAGGTGCAGGCGTTAACTGCCGCGCTGTCAGGCGAATGGGCCACGGTAGGAACCGGGTGGGAAACCTACCCTGAACTGGTCAATCATTCCTCCCTGATTTTAGCGAAGGGGGGCGTGCTGTTGCCACAGGCGCAGGACATGTTACCGCTGGCCTGTCAGCTATGGCAGGCAGGGAAAGCGGTCAGCGTCGAGAATGCGCAACCGCGTTATCTGCGTAATGAAGTGACCTGGAAAAAACTGCCCGGCCGCGAATAGGTAAAACGCACATTTTGCGTGATGTATACCGGTAATACTTCAAGCTGCATGTGCGTTGGCTGCGTTTACTCACCCGAATCACTTACCTGAGTAAGCTCATCGGGATTCCCTCTCTTGCCGCCTTCCTGCAACTCGAATTATTTGGGGTATATAACGGCAATAAACAGCAACTTATTCGATACTGAGCAGTCTAACGATCAGATATCTGAAGAGGGGGGTGTGCCATGCTTGTACAGATAAAAAGCGTACAGATGAAAAGTATGCACATGAAAAATCTGAGACAGAAAAAAGCCCGCCTCTGTATGGTGGCTGCGACAGTGCTGCTACTTTCAGGCTGTGTCACGGTGCCGGATGCCATCAAAGGCACATCGCCAATGCCGCAGGACGATCTCGTTCGTGTAATGAATGCGCCGCAAATTTATGTCGGTCAGGAATCCCGCTTTGGCGGACGGGTGGTTAGCATCCGTAATGAAGCGAATAAAACGCGCCTTGAGATAGCCAGCATGCCGCTGGATAGCGGTGCGAAACCGCGGCTGGATATGCCGTCAGAAGGGCGCTTTATTGCCTATGTAAATCGCTTTCTGGAACCTGTCGATTTTAAAGACCAACTGGTGACGGTTGTAGGGCCCATTGTCGGCACTGAACAGGGTGCTATTGGTGATAAACCTTATCGCTATGTCGTGATCGACGCACAAGGCTACAAACGCTGGAATGTCGTGCAGCGTCTGATGGTGCCGCCCGGTGGTTATGGCTATGGTCCGTGGGGATGGCGCGCGGGTTACGGTTACGGCTGGGGCCCTGGATGGGGATTTGACGGCGGTTGGCCTAGTCCTGCACGGATTGAGAATATCGTGACAGAATAAGAATAGGGCTATTTTACTTGTCATTTTGAACTAGGGCAGTGCTCAAACAAACGCAATTGCGTTTGAACGCCACTTGGGGCGGCCCGCAGGGTGAGCGTAGCGAATAATCCTCACGTACTACGTGTACGCTCCGGTTTTTCCGCGCTGTCCGTGTCCAAACTGACTGCGCCAATAACGCCCTATGGGGTAGGCTCTAAAATTATTTTGTTCGACATAAAGAGATCAGGCGACGCAGGTCGCCTGATTTTTTTTGAATAAAGAATAAATTAGTGATCGTTCTCGCAACCTTCACATTGTTTGTTAGCTAACTGGTAAGCTGAGTTAAAATAATGTTAATAACAATATGCCTTTGAGGGCGACGACGATGCCACTAAAAAAATATCTCGGGAGTGACGTCTTGGAAAAAATTTGGTTATCTCGCTATCCGGCGGACGTACCGGCGGAAATTGACCCGGATCGCTATTCGTCGTTGATTGACATGTTTGAAAATAACGTAAAGCGTTACGCCGATCGACCTGCATTCATCAACATGGGTGAGGTGATGACGTTTCGCAAGTTGGAAGAGCGGAGCCGGGCGTTTGCGGCCTATTTGCAAAATCAGCTTAAATTGCAGAAAGGCGATCGCGTGGCGCTGATGATGCCCAATCTGCTGCAATACCCTGTTGCGCTGTTTGGTGTGCTGCGTGCGGGTATGGTGGTCGTCAACGTTAACCCGCTGTATACGCCACGGGAACTGGAACACCAGCTAAAAGATAGCGGAGCCAGCACCATTGTTATTGTGTCTAACTTTGCACATACGCTGGAAAAAGTCGTTCATAACACGGCGGTGGAGCACGTTATCTTGACCCGCATGGGCGACCAGCTATCCACGGCAAAAGGCACTCTGGTTAACTTCGTCGTGAAATACATTAAGCGACTGGTGCCCAAATATCATTTGCCTGATGCAATCTCGTTTCGTCGCGTGTTACAGGAAGGGCGACGTCAGCAGTACGTTCGGCCTGATATCATCAATAGCGATCTCGCCTTTCTGCAATATACCGGCGGCACGACGGGCGTGGCGAAAGGCGCCATGCTCACGCACCGCAATATGCAGGCGAATGTGGCACAGTGTCTTGCGGCTTATGGCCCGGTGTTGAAGGAAGGGAATGAATGGGTGGTAACGGCGTTGCCGCTGTACCATATTTTTGCTTTGACGGCTAACTGTCTGCTGTTCTTTGAACTGGGCGGGCAGAATCTGTTGATCACCAATCCTCGAGATATTCCTGCGGTGGTAAAAGAACTGAAACAGTATCCTTTTACTGCGATTACGGGCGTCAATACGCTGTTTAATGCGTTGTTAAATAATAAAGAATTCCATGAGCTTGATTTCTCGACACTGCGATTATCCGTTGGCGGAGGCGCGTCGGTGCAACGGGCAGTCGCGGAACGTTGGGAGAAGCTAACGGGTAAACATCTGCTTGAGGGATACGGGTTAACAGAAAGCTCCCCCTTGGTGGCCGTGAATCCCTACGATCTCAAACATTACAGCGGCAGTATCGGGCTGCCAGTGGCCTCAACGGATGTCAGAATCATTGACGATAACGGCAACGACGTTGGGCCGGGCGAATCCGGTGAACTGTGGGTACGCGGACCGCAGGTGATGTTAGGGTACTGGCAGCAGCCTGCCGCCACGGATGACGTGTTAAAAGACGGTTGGTTGGCGACAGGTGACATTGTCACGGCTGATGATGAAGGATTCCTGCGAGTGATCGACCGTAAGAAAGATATGATTCTGGTTTCCGGTTTTAACGTCTACCCGACGGAGATTGAAGACGTGATCAGCCGTCATCCCAAGGTATCCGAGTCGGCGGTGATTGGGGTCGAAAATGAGGTTTCCGGTGAGGCGGTAAAAGCCTTTGTGGTCAGGCGTGATAACTCGTTAACAAAAGAGGAACTCATTACGCACTGTCGTCGTAATCTTACGGGCTATAAAGTGCCGAAAGAGATCGAATTCTGTGAGGATCTGCCAAAATCCAACGTCGGAAAAATTCTGCGTCGTGAATTACGTGACGATAAGAAGGCAAAGAAAGACGCTGCTGCCTGACGATTTTCCGCGAAAAACGACTGCCAGAGAGAGGCAGGACGCGATATGATGTTTTCACGCCGGTTTATCCGGCGTTCTTTTTTATAGCGATACGGATTTTACTCAGAACCGTAAAGTAAAAACAACCAAGAGAATGACGTTTTGAATTATCAGTTGATCACTTCCGACATCGGGTTACAACAGGTTTGCTCTCAGGCGCGACGCTTTCCGCAGGTGGCATTGGACACGGAGTTCGTCAGAACCCGTACTTATTACCCGCAATTAGGGTTGATTCAATTGTATGACGGCGAACAGCTTTCACTTATCGACCCGTTAACGATTACAGATTGGGCACCTTTTCAGGCGTTACTGCGTGACGAAGAGGTCACTAAATTCCTGCATGCAGGCAGCGAAGATCTGGAAGTGTTTCTCAATACGTTTGGAACATTGCCGACGCCTTTCATTGACACACAGATTCTGGCCGCATTTTTAGGCAAACCGCTTTCTTATGGTTTCGCTGCGCTGGTGGCCGACTACATGGGCGTGTCGCTGGATAAAAGCGAGTCGAGAACGGACTGGCTTGCCCGACCGCTAAGCGAAAAGCAGTGTGACTACGCGGCCGCCGATGTGTTCTACCTGCTGCCGATGGCCATTCAACTGGTGGCGGATACGGAAACCGCAGGGTGGATGAACGCCGCGCTGGACGAATGTCTCCTGCTTTGTCAGCGTAAACAGGATATTTTAGCACCGGCGCTGGCCTATCGTGAATTTGGCAATGCCTGGCAGCTACGTGGCCGAAATCTGGCTTGTCTTCAGCGCCTGGCTGAGTGGCGCTTGCGCAAAGCGCGTGAGCGGGACAGTGCGGTGAATTTTGTCGTACGTGAAGAGAACCTCTTGCAGGTAGCGCGCTGTCTGCCTTCTTCGCTGGGAGAACTGGGTTCACTGGGGCTGAGTGGCCCGGAGATCCGCTATCACGGCAAAACGCTGCTGGACTGTGTTGCACAGACGGACGGTATTACTGACGCAGATTGCCCACCGCCAGTGATTAATTTGATCGACCATCCGGGCTATAAGAAAGCGTTTAAAGACATCAAAGCGCTGGTACAGCGTGCGAGTGAACAGAGTGGATTATCCGCCGAGTTATTGGCATCTCGTCGCCAAATTAATCGCCTGCTGAACTGGCACTGGAAATTAAGCAGGCAAGATGCTGGTATGCCGGAAATGTTGTCCGGCTGGCGCGGCCAGTTATATGGCGACGAACTGCGTGAAATTGTGCAGGGCTATTAATCACCGGTAAACGAGTGCTCTCCATTCACCTTATTTGTTGCGATGATTCAATTATAAAAGCAGCAAATAGGGTGACGAGAATACGGCGAAAAAACAAAGCAAGAAAAAATAACTGGCTAAATATACAGTTATATTGTGAAGTGAAACGCACGCAATTTGAAGTATGACGAATATACCCTAAATAATTCGAGTTTCAGGAAGGCGGCAAGAGAAGGAATCCCGATGAGCTTACACAAGTAAGTGATTCGGGTGAGTGAACGCAGCCAACGCACATGCAACTTGAAGTATGACGGGAATAGATATCCCCTGCGTAAAAGCAGGGGATACTAAAGCAGAAAAATCATTTAGGCGTTTCTTCCGCTTCCGGTAATGTAACGTTCAACTCAAGCACGGAAATATCATCTCCTTTTTGCTCAAGTTGAACCGTTACCATCTCAGGATCAATCTGTACATATCTACAGATAACCTCAAGAATGTCTCGCTTTAATTGCGGCAGATAATGGGGTTCGTTATCACCCCGGCGTCGCTCCGCGACAATAATTTGCAGCCGTTCCTTGGCAATATTGGCTGTCGTTTTTTTGCGGGACAGAAAGAAGTCCAGTAAAGCCATAATTTATCCCCCAAAAAGTCGTTTAAGGAAACCCTTCTTCTCTTCTTCAATAAAACGGAAAGGACGCTCTTCGCCAAGCAAGCGTTCAACGGTATCCGAGTAGGCTTTACCCGCGTCGGCTTCAGCATCCAGAATCACTGGTTCGCCTTGGTTAGAGGCGCGGAGTACGGATTGATCTTCAGGAATAACGCCAATCAGCGGGATCCGCAGGATCTCAAGAACGTCTTCCATACTCAGCATGTCGCCACGGTTCACCCTGCCTGGGTTGTAACGCGTCAACAGCAAATGCTCTTTGATTGGATCTTCAGAACGCTCCGCGCGACGTGATTTTGAGGACAAAATGCCCAGAATACGGTCGGAGTCGCGAACGGAAGAGACTTCCGGGTTGGTGGTGATAATCGCTTCGTCAGCAAAATAGAGCGCCATCAACGCACCCGTTTCAATCCCGGCTGGTGAATCACACACGATAAAATCGAAGTTCATATCGCCCAGGTCGTTGAGTATTTTTTCAACGCCTTCATACGTTAACGCATCTTTATCACGCGTTTGTGATGCTGGCAGAATGTAGAGATTATCCGTTCTCTTATCTTTGATCAGCGCCTGATTTAGCGTGGCATCACCCTGAATAACGTTCACGAAGTCATAGACCACGCGACGCTCACACCCCATGATCAAGTCAAGGTTACGCAGACCAATGTCAAAATCGATGACAACGGTCTTTTTTCCTTTCTGGGCTAAACCGGTAGCAATGGCCGCGCTTGATGTGGTCTTGCCAACGCCCCCTTTACCCGATGTAACAACAATGATGCGTGCCATAAATGTTTCCTTGGGAGATTCTAGTCTAGAGGTTTTATCGTTAAAACATTGTCCAGCTGGTTCAGGTTGATCCGTGCTGGCTGCCCAAAATACGCTTCCGGTACCTGATCGCTTAGCCAGTAACGACCTGCGATAGAGACCAGTTCTGCGGCCAGATGCGTACAGAATATCTGGCTCTGAACATCACCAGAAACGCCTGCAAGGGCTCGGCCGCGCATCATGCCGTAAATATGAATATTGCCATCGGCAATCACCTCTGCCCCTGCGCTGACGTTGCTTGTGACGATTAAGTCACAGTTCCGGGCGTAAATCTGTTGGCCGGAGCGAACGGGGGTGTCGATGATTTGCGTTTTCACCGCAGCAGGAACGGCGGCGACGGGCTCGACTACCCGGCGTTGTGCTTTACCTTCGCTCAGGAGGGGAAGCCCTGCCTGCGCAATGATTTTCTTTAATGCGTCATCGGTACATCCGCTGACACCGACGACATGCAGGCCGGTAGACGAAATGGCCTGCTGCAATTTTATCCAGTCGGTTTCCGCTGTTAATGCAGCAACATTAATGACAACGGGGGCATTTTTCAGGAAAGCAGGCGCTTGCTCTATTTTTTCCTGTAGTGCCTGGTAAATTACCTCGGGTTGGGAATCATGCAAATGAACAACCGATAAGGTAAAGCTGCTGCCTTTTAGCTCTATTGGCATTTGTGACATCTATCCGGACTCAGTTTCAGCATCTTTTAATCCCTAGAGTAACATCTAAGGCATGATATTCCAGAGCGCTATAAGCATGTTATAGTCACAATTATATACAGGCAAGATGGCATTCCCATCAAATAGAGTAAAAAAAATGTTTTGTGTGATCTATCGAAGTGTGAAACGCGATCAGACCTATCTTTATGTTGAAAAAAAAGACGATTTCTCACGCGTGCCTGAAGAATTAATGAAAAGTTTTGGCGCGCCGCAGTTAGCCATGGTTTTACCGTTGAATGGACGTAAAAAACTGGCGAATGCCGATATAGAAAAAGTGAAACTGGCGCTTCAGGAACAGGGTTTTTATCTGCAAGTTCCACCTCCGGTTGAGAGCTTATTAACCACGCCGATGTAAGTGTAAAAAAATAATACCAAGACGTACTTTCAGATAAAGCCGCAAACATAATTTGGTGTGGAATATCTCGACCGTTTACATGATATTCCGCGCGATAAATATTCATCTTTCGAGTTTTAGCCCGTCGTAATTTAATTGTTTCCATTTTTGATAGGTTATGGCGTCTTCTTCAGATCGCACGATCGCTAGCCTGGCTCTCCTGAAATCTGTTGGGATAACCCCTGTTGCGATGATATAACGATGGTTTTGCACCATCGTGTTTTTATATAGCTGTTTTCCATTTTGGCGAGTTCTGTGCCATGAAAGCAGTGATAATCCAACAGACAGGGCAGGAGAATACCCATGTATCAACACAGAGACTGGCAGGGCGCGCTGCTTGATTTCCCAGTAAATAAAGTCGTTTGCGTCGGGAGCAACTACTCAGAACACATCAAAGAAATGGGAAGTGCGACCCCGAGCGAGCCAGTTTTATTCATCAAGCCTGAAACCGCACTGTGTGATTTACGTCAACCCGTCGCTATTCCTAAAAATCTGGGCTCGGTTCACCACGAAGTCGAGCTGGCGGTGCTGATCGGTACGCCATTAAAGCAGGCGAATGAAGAACGCGTTGCCCGAGCCATCGCGGGTTATGGCGTGGCGTTGGATTTGACGCTGCGTGATTTGCAGTCCGAATTCAAAAAAGCAGGCCAGCCGTGGGAAAAAGCCAAAGCCTTTGACGGTTCCTGCCCGATCTCCGGTTTTATTCCGGTTGCTGAGTTTGGCGATCCGCAGCAAACCGAACTGGGTGTAAAAGTGAATGATGAAGTACGCCAGCAGGGCAACACGCGTGATATGATTACGTCGATTCTGCCGCTGATTGCCTACATGAGCCGTTTCTTTACGCTGCGCGCGGGCGATATTATTTTAACGGGTACGCCAAAAGGAGTCGGTCCGATCCTGTCAGGCGATATGCTGACGATTACGGTAAATGACCGGACGCTGAGCACCCGTATTATCTAACGCTCTGGCTGCCCGTATTGAACGACGGGCAGCAAAACATCCCCGCAGTGCCTGCCAGAATCACGCATCTTTTTTTACAACGCTATCGATCTACAACAGGAATAAACATGACTGAACGCCCTTTTTGGCAGCAAAAAACGTTGTCTGAGATGTCTGACGATGAATGGGAGTCGCTGTGCGATGGCTGCGGTCAGTGCTGTTTGCATAAACTGATTGATGAGGATACGGAGGAGATCTACTTTACCAACGTCGCCTGTAATCAACTCAATATTAAAAGCTGTCAGTGCCGTAACTATGAGAAACGTTTCGAATACGAACCGGACTGCATCAAGCTGACGCGTGAAAATCTGCTGACGTTTAACTGGCTGCCGGCGACCTGTGCTTATCGTCTGGTTCATGAACGTGAGGATTTACCGCAGTGGCATCCGCTGGTTTGCGGAACCAAAACAGAAATGCACCGTGAGCGTATCTCAGTCCGTCATATCGCCGTGCGCGAAAGTGAGGTGATGGACTGGCAGGATCACATACTGAACAAACCGGGATGGGCTAGGTAAGGCTGTAAATTAAAGATAGGTCACCGTGATGTGGGGGTAGACGCCACGGTGACGTGCTGCTGTTGTGCTGTATTTAGTCGTAGCCTTACTGTGCGGCGATTTTATAGTTTATGATTTTTGCTCTGTCTATAGACTGCTGATTCCTGTCAATCTCTTGTTGTACCAACTGATTTTTTTGTGACTGTTGATAGCGAGCTTCGTCAGCCTCAGCTTCTTGTTGTTTGTATGCGATGTACTGATTCTGCAATTCAATCCTCGCCTCCAGATCCTTTAGTTCCCCCTTGTCCACTTTCTGCCCCAGCAATTTTGCGTTTAAGACATAAAGCTTCAGCCAAGGTGTTGAAGAGAGTATGGGCTCTTCTTTTATTGAGTAATCCAGACAGGTAGCCATATCGCTGAGGCGAACGTACCGCTTTTCGCATTCAGATTGGAGCTCGCTTGCTGTTGTACACGATGTCAACATCAGTGGAATAATGGCAAAGAGATATTTCATTACAGACTTCTTCCTTGTGAAAAACCACAGTAATTTTAAGTGATTATACTGTAATGAATGGAGTATTTCTTCTTCATATCTTTAGGTTCTGGTCGTGAATTTACACTATTGATAGCGATAAATCGGTAGGGATTGCAGGCATTGAATTGTAAAACTGTAACCAGTATCACAATGTTTCATTAATGATGTTAATTTATTGTTTTTTAAGTCCATATCCCATATTTCATTCGAAATTTTGCTAGAAATTAATGTGTTTTTCTTCTTTTCGGCAGAAGTCGAGTGGCTGCGGCGGAGGGCTTCCCTGTGTTATTGCTAGCGTGTTGTATAATTTTAGAGCAGTCAAACCAGCAGGAGGGAGAGCATGTGATTAACTTTGAGAAAATCATTCTTGAGTACAGCGAGCAGTACACCGACTTTGCTGCCTCCACAATTGCTTTTATGGAAAGTCAGGAAAAAAAGATCGACGCAGATGAAATATCACGAAGAATTCCGCAGGAAAAGAGACCTTTTTTCAACGAACGATTAGGCCATTATCGCGATATCTACAGACCACAGCAGTGAGGGTTGGCACAAGCCTGTGAAGCGTAGAAACAGTCACCAGAAGCCCGACGACGTTATCGTCGGGCTTTTAGGTCTATTCTTTAGCGGCTGAAGAGGTCGCGTCGCTTCGGACGGAAAGGTTGAGCGATCAACACCAGCACAGCAATCAACAGATAAGCGGCGAAGATGCCAAGCAGCCATTGTGGCATTTCCATCGAGAGGAATGACCACTGACGCTCTGAACAATCACCGGTCGCATTGAAAATGGCCGGGAGCCATTTGTCTAAAGGCAGCCATGATGGGAAGCTGACAAAGAAATCGCAGGTGGTAAAAGGCGACGGATTCAACAAAATATCGGTGTGTTTCCAAGCCAGTCTAATCCCTTCATAGGAACTGTATATCCACAGTGCGATGGCTGGATAACGCAGTAGACTTGACGGCGCAATGGCACCGACAATACCTGCCGCGAATACTCCCCATAGAGCACTGCGCTGATAGATACACAGTACGCAGGGTTTTAATAACATAACGTGCTGAAAATAGAGTGCAGTCAATTCCAATGCTAAAGCAGTAAACGCCAGCAGCAGCCACGCACCACGTCCGCGTGAGCAACGATTAAGAAATCGCAACATAAAAATATTCCATGCTAAACATGATAAAAGCAGCAGTGTAAACCGTTCTGGCTTCACTGCCATCATTTCACTGTGCAAAACGTAACGATATGTTTATTTGATGCTTTTCTATCATTTTACGGCGGCGAAATATGTGTTGATAAAGCCATCAAGACAGAAATTGTCGCCACCGAGATTACTATACACGATCGTGATTATGCGTGACTGCCCGATATGGTCAAATTTGGCAAAGAAATCCAGTGATTATTCATCAAAAAATCGGTGAACGGCACCAGCGTGAACTCAACGCAAAGCAACCCGACCAGCGTCATCACAATGGTGTAAGGCAGTGCCATGATCACCATGCGCCCATAAGACAGACGGATAAGCGGAGCTAGCGAGGATGTCAGCAGAAATAGAAACGCGGCTTGCCCATTTGGTGTGGCCACGGAAGGCAGATTAGTGCCAGTATTAATCGCCACGGCGAGTAGCTCAAATTGGGGTAAGGATATTTTGCCGCTCTCAAACGCATTACGCGCTTCGTTGATATACACCGATCCAACAAATACGTTATCTGATATCGACGATAGCAGGCCATTGAACAGATAAAATTGTGTCAGTTGGGCACTATCAGAAGATTGCAGGACGTAATGGATAATCGGTGAGAACAGTTGCTGATCGATAATGACGGCGACGATGGCAAAAAAGACCGTCAGCAGTGCGGTAAACGGCATAGCATCTTGAAATGCTTTACCGATAGCGTGTTCTTCGGTCACGCCGCAGAACGTTGTGGCCATAATAATCACGGAGAGGCCAATCAATCCGACCTCAGCCAAATGAAACGCCAGCGCGATAATGAGCCAGACGCCAATCACTGCCTGCACGAGTAAACGCACTTTATCCTGCTGCGTGCGTTTTTCTGTCATGTCCCGATCGTAATCCTCAAGTACGCGGCGCACGTTGTCCGGCAGGTTTACCCCATAACCGAATAGCTTGAAGCGTTCGACCAGCACGCAGGTCAGGATGCCGCAAATAAAGACGGGCACGGTTACCGGTGACATGCGTAGAAAAAAGTCGACGAAATCCCAGCCTGCGCTTTTCGCAATAATCAGATTCTGAGGTTCGCCGACCATCGTCATCACCCCGCCCAGTGCCGTACCGACGCCTGCATGCATCATCAGACTACGTAGAAATGCACGGAATTGGTCCAGCGTACGATGATGCTCCTCGCCGTTTAACGTGCTGTCATCGCTGATATCGGCCTCGTCTTCACCTTGCTGAGAGGCGAAACGGTGGTAAATACCATAAAACCCGATAGCGACGCTGATGATGACTGCAATCACAGTCAATGCGTCTAAAAAGGCGGAGAGAAACGCAGCCGCCATGCAAAAGGCGAGTGAGAGCAGGGATTTAGAATGGATGCGCAGCAGCAGTTTGGTAAACACAAAAAGCAGCAGTTGCTTCATGAAGTAGATGCCTGCCACCATAAACACCAACAGCATGAGAACTTCAATATTCCCTGTGACTTCATGCCACACCTGCTGTGGGCTGGTCATGCCGATGAGTATTGCCTGTAACGCCAGTAGACCACCAGGCTGTAGCGGATAACATTTCAGCGCCATGCCGAGCGTAAAAATAAACTCCACGACCAATAACCAACCAGCCCAAAACGGACTGACAAAATAAAACAGCAGCGGATTAATCAGCAAGAAACCAAAAATAGTCAGTTTGTACCAGTCTGGCGCGTATCCCAGGAAATTTTTTAACAGCGCACGGTGGAGGGGCATGGCGATCATATGGGCGCGGGATCCTTATTCGTTATAATAGCTTGATGGTTTTTATCATATAGTAAAAACTTTACAAACAGTCATAAGTCTACCGTTCTACGCTGTGACAGGGCGGTTTGCAGTCACAATTTTTCATTGAAATGGTTCGGTGCCTGAGTACGGCGCTATATCATGATTCTTTCGTCTGGTATTATGATTCGGCTTTTTTCGGCAATCACCGCTACGGATTATCAAACACATGGTTATAAAGGCGCAAAGTCCGGCTGGATTCGCGGAAGAATACATTATCGAAAGTATATGGAATAACCGTTTTCCTCCTGGCTCTATTTTGCCCGCGGAAAGAGAGCTTTCCGAACTGATCTGCGTGACCCGTACTACGCTGCGCGAAGTGCTTCAGCGTTTAGCCCGTGATGGCTGGCTGACGATACAGCACGGGAAACCGACAAAGATTAACAACTTTTGGGAAACCTCCGGTCTCAATATTCTGGAAACGCTGGCTCGGCTCGATCACGATAGCGTGCCGCAATTGATTGATAACCTGCTGGCTGTGCGCACCAACATTGCCGCGATCTTTATTCGGACGGCGTTACGACACAACCCGGAAAAGGTGCGTGATGTGTTGACCCAGTCAAGCGCGGTGGACGATAGCGCAGAAGCCTTTGCGCAACTTGACTACAACGTGTTCCGTGGTTTGGCTTTTGCCTCCGGTAATCCGATTTATGGCCTGATCCTGAACGGTCTGAAAGGGTTATATATTCGCGTAGGGCGATACTATTTCTCCAATCCGGAAGCCCGCAAACTGGCAGTGAATTTTTACGGTAGGTTGGAAGCGTTGCGTAGCGAAGAGCTATACGATCAGGTGATGGATGTCGTCAGACATTACGGTAAAGAAAGTGGAGCGATCTGGCACAGTATGCAGAGTGCCATCCCGCGGGATATCGCGGAAGTGCGACGCTAAGACGTCATACGCTTCATGGTGAACACGTGAAAAGGGGACTCAGGTACTGCCTGAATCCCCTTTGTCTTTGTTGGCGAGACCTTTTACCTGTGTAACCGTGTTCTGCTATGTGGGTGCAGCTCCGTTACGTGGTGGGCAGCGCTCAATCAGTTCAATGCTGCCATCGGCGTTAGCCTGCTCCAGATAAACGTCAAACCCCCACAGGCGATGAACGTGTTTCAACACTTCCTGGCTACTTTTATCCAACGGTGCGCGGTTGTGTGGAACATAGCGCAGCGTCAGCGCCCGATTGCCGCGTAAATCCACGTTCCAGACCTGAATATTCGGCTCCAGATGGCTCAGGTTGTACTGTGCGGACAGCTCCTGTCGGATCAAACGATAACCTTCTTCGTCATGAATCGCGGCAATTTCCAGATAGTTGTTTCGGTCATCGTCCAGCACGGTAAATAGCCGGAAGTCGCGCATCAATTTAGGTGATAAGAACTGGCTGATAAAGCTCTCGTCCTTAAAGTTCTGCATCGCAAAATGCAGCGTATCAAGCCAGTCTTTACCTGCAATATCGGGGAACCAGTAGCGATCTTCATCCGTCGGCGACTGACAAATACGTTTAATGTCCTGAAACATCGCGAAGCCCAGTGCATACGGATTGATGCCGCTGTAATACGGACTGTTATACGGCGGCTGATAAATCACGTTGGTGTGGCTGTGCAGGAATTCCAGCATGAAGCGCTCAGACACACTGCCTTCATCATAGAGATGGTTGAGAATGGTGTAGTGCCAGAAGGTGGCCCAGCCTTCATTCATCACCTGAGTCTGCTTCTGCGGATAGAAATACTGGCTGACTTTCCGCACGATGCGTAAAACCTCTCGCTGCCAGGGTTCCAGCAGCGGGGCGTTTTTCTCCATGAAGTAGAGCAAGTTTTCCTGCGGCTCTTGCGGAAAGCGTCTTGCTTGTTCCGGGGCGGCACCTTGTTCACGACGCGGTAAGGTTTTCCAGAGATCGTTCACCTGGCTTTGCAGATAGGCCTCACGACTTTTCTGGCGAGATTTTTCCTCTTCGAGCGAGATTTTCTGCGGGCGCTTGTAGCGGTCAACGCCGTAGTTCATCAGCGCGTGGCAGGAGTCTAGCAGGCGCTCTACCTCCTCTACGCCATAACGCTCTTCGCATTGCGCGATATATTGTCGTGCAAACAGCAGGTAATCGACGATGGAGCTGGCATCGGTCCAACTGCGGAACAGATAATTACCCTTGAAGAACGAGTTGTGTCCGTAGCAGGCGTGCGCCATGACGAGCGCTTGCATTGGCAGCGTATTCTCTTCCATCAAGTACGCGATACAAGGATCGGAGTTAATAACGATTTCGTATGCTAATCCCTGCTGCCCGTGTTTGTAACGCTGTTCGGTTTCAATAAATTTCTTCCCGAACGACCAGTGGGAATAGTTGATCGGCATGCCTATGCTGGAATAGGCGTCCATCATTTGTTCTGAGGTGATTACTTCAATCTGGTGAGGATAGGTCGCCAGCCGGTACAGCTTGGCTACCCGATCAATCTCATCGAGATAAACCCGCAATAACTCAAATGTCCAGTCCGGTCCATCACTCAGGCGAAGTGTTTTTTTTACCTGATTATCCGTCGATATAGCCATCAGCGCGCCCCCTAACATAACAAGCCTGTACGTGAGATCCCGTTTACTGCTTTCCCGCTGGCTCCTGTCAAAAAATCATCGTGGTTCATTTAGTTATAGCTGAGCTTTGGACACGCGGCAATTGACGAATTGGCCGGATTCGATGGATAAAGATCGCTGATGGGATAAAAAAGACGTGTGTTTGCGCTGTCTATCAATTGAGAAGTGCGCTCCCCTGAGAGAGCGCAACATAGCGTCTGAACTAGGGGCGCTGGTACCGTTTTAACAGCGCCTGAATATCGTTAAGGCGTGAGACGGCAACCGTGGATAGCTTCTCTTTAGAAACGTTGCGATCGAGCGAGATGCAATCCTTCCACAGAGAACGACCGGCAATCACGCCAGAAGCGCCATTTTTTAACGCGCTCTCCACCTGAGGGAGAAAGGTAGCGTGATCGACGCCCGCAGACAGAACGGCCCAGGGTATTTCACCGCAGAGTGTGGTCACGCGCGCGCAGGCTTCATCCGACCCAGGATAAGGAATCTTCAAGACTTTTGCGCCTTGATCGATACAGGCCTGACAGCCCGCCGGAATGAGCTCAGGCAGAAGGCGGGTATAGGCATCACGAGATTCATTTTCCAGAGAATAGGTCAGAAATTCGACGACGAGCAGTAAATCCTCCTGCGCAAAATCCTGAATCACGGTACGGAGTGTTTCAAGATTACGCGTATTGGCGTCTGGGATATCCGGGCGAAGGTAGATCATGATTTTTCCACCGGTGGCCCCCCATTCGCGGACTTTGCGTGCCGTCACGCCCTCAACCATAGTGGAGATCCGATAGCCTTCTGGGGTCGTTTCCCAACCTGAAGCATCAAGCCCGATGAGCAGACCGGTATCGCGAGGCAAAATGTTTTCGTCTATAAGACCCGGTATGGCACAGATCGGATCGACCAGTACACAGCCCGCCTCAGCCGCCAGATAGCGAGTGATGTCGTATTTTGTTTTTCCTAATGTTTCATTGGTAATCGCAGCCTGCGCATCAGAGGTCGGTGCTAATAACGTTCGCATGCCGCCACGTTGATCGCAGGCAATAACCATCATAGCGCCCGTCGCGTTACAAATTAATTGATATCCTCGGTGCTCAGCTGTTGTCATGGTGTTCATGATAATTACCCTCATAAAATTAATGTAAATAAGCGATTAATCCAGGTGTGTTTTGATCCATTGAATTAATTCCTGATGATTAATTTCCTTATCCTGATCAACCGTGTAACACTTCCCAATGCACATTGGCTGTGCCTGATGTGCGAGTGAAATTAATTCCGGGAGATACTCATCACCGGGATGGCCTTTTATTCTTTCATTCATTCTGGTTTGATATCGTTCTGCCACCCGATCGGATGAGATGGCATTCCATATTTCAAGCGGATGTTCGATATCACACGAGGTCAGATATTCCTGTAATATCGATTTTTCGCGAAATCCGAACCAGGCATCAAGAATAAAAATACTACTATTAGGCGCTTGCCTAACGATATTAAACATCGCCTGATACGCGGCGCATCCCAGTTTTCTATTTAACGATCTATCGATAATGTCGCAGAACTGCATCATGAATGGTTCTTTTATTTCATCGAGGCTTAACCGTGGGAGATGCAATTCATCAGCAATAATACGCGCCACAGTGCTTTTCCCTGATGCGGGTATGCCATTTACTAAAATAATTTTTTTCATAATACCCCGACAATATCATCTGACGTGGTGGCACATCGAATCCGAGAGAGCATGTCATCCTGCTCCAATAGATTGACGATGGAGGCGATGCCTTCTGTAATATGAGCATCACTGTTAACGCCACCAAACATAATTAAAATATCCACCGGTTCACTTCCATGAATAGAAAGTGGAGTTTGTAACGTTAGTAAACTGAAGCAATTCTCAATAACGCCGCACTCAGGGCGGGCATGTGGAATAGCGACTCCTTCATCAAAAACATAATAAGGACCGTACTCCTTCGTGCTTTCTATCACCGCAATGGGATAGTCCCTCGTAATACACCCCGCACTGATTAATGGTTGTGCGGCACAATAAATAGCCTCTTCCCATGTTTTACACATCACGCCGAGTTGAATGCAATTGTGCTGCAAAAGGAAATTTTTTATGCTCATAAAGCCTCATATATTTTTCCGAATGGTATTTCTGAGTTCATCGATCTGAATGAAAATAGTATCAACCCGATCCCGATAATCAGGATGGGAAGAAAATAATTGAATGGCCTGATTGTATTTAATCATTAACGTTTTTTGTGTTTCACTATGCGTCGGATCTTGTGCTAAACGAGATTCAAGTTCCGTTAATTCATCCTCAATTTCCCTGACGCGATTGTCATTTGTATTATCACGGTGACCGGAAGGCGGGGCAGGCGATAAAAAACGTTTGAGTAGAGAAAACATAGTAACTCCTTAGCAATTGACACAATGACATTAATGACGACAGACCATGCGACGTGTTTATGCGCTATTGCGATAGTTTACGATTCGCAATAAAGGCAATGGCTGCAACGAACGCGACAAATGCGGCGACAAATAACCAGTCCTGCTGGAAGGCGTGTCCTAATATCAGGCCAGTACCGATAACGTCAGAATCACTGAAGGTGACGCCAGTAAATCCGAAGACTTCCAGTAATGGCACCAGAATGGCTGGCAATAAGGTAATGAAAAGACCATGAACCACACCGCCGATAATAGCGCCGCGCCGACCTCCCATTGCGTTACCGAAAATACCCGCCGTCCCGCCCGCAAAGAAGTTGGTCAATAAACCCGGCAAAATCATTGCCAATCCAAACATCGGGAAGATCAGCATTCCCAGAATGGAGCCGACGGTGGTGGCGAGGAAGCCAACAATCACGGCGTTGGGTGCATAAGGGAAGAGCACCGGGCAATCCAACGCGGGTTTAGCGTTAGGCACCAGACGCATGGCGATACCTCGAAATGCGGGAACCAGCTCATTAAGCAGCAGACGGACACCGCTGTAGAGAACGAAAACGCCCGCCACAAACTGCATGGACTGCATAAACGAGTACATCAGATAGTTGACGCCATTGGCATATTGCGCGATGTATTCTGGTCCCGCTGCCACGGCGGGGATGAGGTACATCGGCACCATAACGACGGCCATCGACAGGTAGGTATCCTGCAAGAATTTGAAGTTATCGGGCAGCGTTAAATCTTCTGTGGATTTGGAGTTTTTACCGACTAGCCGAGCAACGGCGGCCTGCACCAGATACCCGATGGTACAAAAATGCCCGAGTGCAACATCATCGGAATTTGTGATTTTACGGACAATCGGCTGTGCCAGCGCAGGCATCAGCACGGCCATAATGCCGCCAAATATGCCTCCGGTTAGGATCAGCGTCGCGCCGGTTAAGCCCGACTTATAGCCGATCACGGTACCGATTGTTGCCATCCACAGCAGAGCCTGTCCCGTCAGGAAGATATATTTAAAGGGGGTAATTCGTGCAATCAGGATGTTGACGGCAAAGATCACCATCAGCGTTAACGCGACTTCTGAGCCGAGTTCGCGGTTTGCCAATCCGGCGATGGCGGCGACATCGGTGATGTAGCCCTTCATGCCGAAACCGTGGGTAAAGATACTGTTCAAATACGTCAGAGCATCGACGATGATGTTAATCCCCGCCATCATGATGAGGAAACCAAGCAGTGTCTTGAATGTCCCCTCTGCAATTTTCCCTACCGACTTCTTCTGTAAAATCAACCCGATCATGGCGATCAGCGCGATTAATATGGATGCCTGGCCTAATAAATCTTTCACAATGAAATTGATAACGGTGTTCATTTTTCACCTCATGCTATTTATGAGCCTGGATATACGCTAAAATTTTTTCTTCTATTTCATCTTTGTCGGTAAGTTTATTAAGAATGATGACCCTTTTTTTCTCATCTTCACTGGCATCGCTATTCAGAATGTCAGCAAATATTTTCTGGGTTAGGATGACGTCATAATTGAAGGCAGAGGCTTCTGAAATCGTGGTGTGATTGATTTCCGCATCAATGCCTAGCTTTTTTAGTACGGATTTCGCACTCATTTCGATAGCGAAACTGGAGCCTAATCCACAGCCGCAAACGCAAAGTACTTTCAACATAATAATGGCCTCATATAAGATGATGAGTTTTCGCGAGCTTATAAAAGTGACTTTCGACATCAACCAAACGTCGTTCAGAATCCTCCAGATCGATAGGGATCGCTTTGTTGTTATTATTGATAATGATAATTTTATTAGTCAGGCCAGCGTTAATACACCGAACCATTTCTTCTGCTAACAGGGTGCCCTGAATAATTTCTTCCCCGGTGGGCGCGCCATTTCGTAAGCCGTATCCTAAAATGGTTTTTCGGATACGGATTCCAACCTTATGTTCGAGTTTCTTGATAATAGTATCGATAGCGCCCTGAAAACCGGGAGTGTATTCATGGGTGTAGCCTTCAGAGCATAAAATGATCACGCTATTTTGTTCTGCGATTTTATCCCGAATACATTGTGCTAACGCATCAATATCCCACGGTGATTCTGGAATGAGTGCGATATCGGCATTACTCTTTAATGCCGCCTGTAGTGTTAATTCACCACAATAGCCACCGAGTAATTCAATCATGAATACCCGACCTTGTAATCCACGGCCCGTATTACGCAATTTCTCTACTTCACTCATTACTTGTTCGCAGGCGGTGGAAAAACCAATCGTATAGCTATTTCCTGAGATGTCATTATCAATCGTCATTCCTACACCGTAGCAATGAATACCATAGCAACTTAATTTTTTTAGAAATTGGAACGAGCCATCTCCACCGGCCATAATGAGCGAGTCGAGCTTTTGTTTTTGGATATTTTTGACGATTTTCTCGTAGTCTGTTTTTCTACATTTCCCGGTTTTTCTCCCTGATGTAACCAAGGGCATTGATGAGAGTGAATAATCCACCAGATCGCGGCGGGTGAGAACTTTGCAGCAGTTATCGATAAGGCCATTAATTCCACCATCGAAAATGACGATGTCAGAGGCAGTCATTCTATTCACCTGAAAGATGAAGTTATTTATTCCGCTAACGTCGCCGCCGCTAATAACTAGTCCAATTTTCATCATCGCCTCTACAATATGAATAACCATCTTGTGAACACAATGTTATTAAACTGATAAGGCGTTTTTTTGATGAATGTCTCAAATTTGTATTTAACTATGGAAGGGTATGTCTTGACAGTGATGTTATTGACTTTATTGTTGTGATGATTATCACAATTTAAAAATAAGCAACCTGACTAACTTGTTAATTAATTTAGGATTTAACATCTTCATCTTTTTTATTTCCCCTGACCTTTTCTGCTAAAAAACGAATACGTATTTTGTGAATAGTTTCACAGTTATTTCGTTACGATCTCAATGATGAATCGAAGATATAAAAGACGACGATAGATAAATGTTATCGCTGAGACGAGTGACAATTCCCTCCCAAATGCTAGAGTAGTCTTCAGTTTTACCTTTTAACTAGTGTTTTATTCCATTAAATAAGCATTTTTCCAGCAGATTAGACGGTCTTTTACGGAAAGAAAGGGAGAGCGGTAGCATGCGGGTTGTGATTCTGGGAAGTGGTGTAGTTGGCGTCAGTACCGCCTGGTATCTTGCGCAGGCAGGGCATGATGTCACCGTTATCGACAGACAACCGGAGCCTGCGTTGGAAACCAGCGCCGGGAATGCCGGACAGATTTCCCCCGGCTATGCCGCGCCTTGGGCTGCACCGGGAATACCGCTGAAAGCGATAAAATGGATGTTCCAGCGCCATGCGCCGTTGGCCATTCGGCCTGACTTCACGACTGCACAGCTTTGTTGGATGTGGCAAATGCTGCTTAACTGCGATGCGCGCCACTATAAAACCAATAAAGCGCGGATGGTGCGTCTGGCTGAATACAGCCGTGACTGCTTGCAACAGCTGCGGCGAGATACGGGTATCCAGTACGAAGGTCGACAAGGTGGAACGCTGCAACTGTTCCGCACCGAACAGCAATATGACAATGCGACACGGGATATCGCCGTGCTGGAAGAGGCTGGCGTACCGTATCAATTGTTGGCTCGCCATGAGCTGGCCTCGATTGAACCCGCGTTGGCGAATGTAGTCGGGACACTGACTGGCGGGCTGCGTTTACCACACGATGAGACGGGCGATTGCCAACTGTTCACCCGCCAACTGGCAGCGATGGCCGCTGAGGCTGGTGTCACGTTTAAACTGGGGCGTAACGTCCGTCAACTGCGGGTTGAAGGGCAGAGCGTCACGGGCGTGCAGTGCGACGACGAGATGATTGTGGCAGATGCCTATGTGATGGCCTGCGGTTCCTATTCAACGGGACTACTGCGCCAGTGGTTCGATATTCCGGTTTATCCGCTGAAAGGTTATTCACTGACGATCCCGCTGGCGGATGACGCCTCAGCACCGGTTTCTACCGTGCTGGATGAAACGTACAAAGTGGCAATTACGCGTTTTGACAATCGTATTCGCGTTGGTGGAATGGCAGAAGTTGTGGGCTTCAACACTGATTTGAACCCCAAGCGCCGGGAAACGCTGGAAATGGTGGTACGCGATTTGTATCCCCATTGTGGCCCGATTGAGCAAGCGACATTCTGGACGGGATTGCGTCCGATGACACCGGACGGTACGCCGCTGGTGGGACGTTCACCGCTGAAAAACCTGTATCTGAATACCGGCCACGGCACATTAGGCTGGACGATGGCCTGCGGGTCGGGAAAATTGCTGGCTGATATTCTGTCGGATAAATCACCGGAGATTGAGGCCGATGATTTATCCGTGTCTCGCTATACTCGTCATACTTAAAGTTGCATGTGCGTTGGCTGCGCTTAAATACTCGGCCCGTCGTGGGCCTCGCCCTGAAGGGCCGCTGCAAGCAGCGTTCAAATCTGCTCCCGGCAGATTTGTCACCCGAATCACTTACCTGATGTTTTGCACTAGGCACTAGGCACGGGGCAGCGATGTAATGCTGCTCTTGTGGTGACGCGTGAGCAGGCGGGCGCGTATCGCCAGCAGGGCGGCACAAAGCATAACCAGCGCCAGTGATATTTTTGACGGCAGAGGAATCGCCATCGCACCCAGCCCCAACACCGCACCGCCGGCCATCTGCACAAATCCTACCATCGCCGACGCAATACCCGCCTCATTGGGATAAGGCTCCAGCGCATAGCTGGTGGATGGACCGATCAAAAATGCCAGACCCGCACAGGCCAGCGCGACGGGCAACATGTAGGTTGGCCAAGTGTCTTGCATCGCTTCGGGTAAGAGCGCGACACCACCAAGCAGCGAAAGAAAACCCGCTCCCATCAGCAGGCTACCGATAGCCAGACAGCGCGGCCGACCGACTTTGCGGATAATACGATTCGCGAAGAAGCTGACCAGCATAATCCAAAAACCGTTCGCGCCGAAGGCAATCGAAAACTCAAGCGGTGTGAGTTGCGCCTGATTCATCAACACCACAGGAGAAAAGGTGACATAGGTTAACGCCATGCCCATTGCGCCCGCATTGACTGATGCGAACCCCAGAAAGTGGCGATCGGATAGCAGGCGGGCATATTGGCGCAGCGGCAAACCGTGCACAGGTAAGGTTGAGTCTGGGCGTGTTTCTGGTAGAAAGCGGATAATGAGAGCCAGTACCAAAATGCTGTAACCTGCCAGGAACCAGAAGGGTGCACGCCAGCCAAAGGCTTCGGCCAAAAGTCCGCCTAATAGCGGTGCCAGCGCCGGTACAATGTTCAGCGTGCCGTTAAGAAAGCCATAGGTTCTGGCGGCATCATCGCCGTTTAGTTTGTCACGCACGCTGCTGAAAATGGCAACGGCGGTACAGCAGACGGCCATGCCCTGAAAAATGCGTGAGAGAATGAAGAGTGTGGCGCTGGTGGCTAGTGCCGCAATGATCGCACCGATGATGTAAATAACCACGCCAGCTAACGCCATTGGACGCCGACCATATTTATCAACCAGCGGTCCGGCCAGAAGCTGACCTAATCCCATGACCAGAATAAAGAGAGCGACGGTAGACTGAATCAGCGATTCTGGGCTGTCCAGCGCCACGGCGATGGCGGGGATAAGCGGTAAATAGATGTCAATGCCCAGAGGGCCGAGTAGAACCAGAGTCAGTAAAATCAGAACAAATCGTTGCATAACAAAACAGAAATCTACGTTTTATGGGTTCGACAGGGTAATGCGCACATTGGCGGAAAGGAAGTATTATCTTTGTGACAACGTCACGCTGATGTCGTTGGGAAAGGAAATCGGCCAGTTTACTGGCCGATTAAGATGTGCTCAATGTCCTACGGTTTGTTTACGGAAGAGTTCACGGAAGACAGGGTAGATATCATCCTGATCGCGAATATGCTGCATGGCGAAATTGTCGAACGTATCGCGCAGCGTTTCATATTCGCGCCAGAGCGTCTGATGTGAACGCCGGGTGATTTCAATGTAGCTGTAGTAACGCACCATCGGCAGAAGTTTACTCGCCAGAATTTGGTGACACAGCGGTGAATCATCAGCCCAGTTATCACCATCCGATGCCTGGGCGGCGTAGATATTCCACTGTGACGGGTCGTAACGCTCGCGCACGACTTCCTCCATCAGCTTTAGCGCACTGGAGACAATGGTCCCGCCAGTTTCCTGAGAGTAGAAGAACTCCTGTTCATCGACTTCTTTAGCCTGCGTGTGGTGGCGAATGTAGACAACGTCGACGTTTTTGTAATTTCTGCTGAGGAACAGGTACAGCAGAATATAAAAGCGTTTCGCCATGTCTTTTGTCGCCTGATCCATGGATCCAGACACGTCCATCAAACAGAACATCACGGCCTGACTCGATGGCTCGGCCCGGCGCTCGTAGTTCTTGTAGCGCAGGTCAAACGTATCGATAAAAGGCACGCGCGCGATTTTCTTGCGTAGTTCGGCGATGTCCTCCCGTAGCCGCTCCTCTTCCAGCAATTGTGCCGGTTCGGTGTGTGCCAGCTGTTCTAACGACTCTTCCAACTCATGCAGCGTGCGACGTTTACCCGCTGTCATCGCCATACGGCGTGCCAGCGAGTTTTGCAACGAACGTACCACGCTGATATTGGCAGGAACGCCGTTAGCGGTGTACCCGGCGCGATGCATTTTGTACTCGGTCATCTGTCGGTGCTGGGTCTTCTTCAGATTCGGCAGCGCCAGATCTTCAAACAGCAGGTCCAGATATTCGTCTTTGGAGATCTGAAAGACAAATTCATCATCACCTTCGCCGTCTTTACTGGCGTCACCCTGACCGGAACCACTGCCGCCACCTCCTTGTGGCCGCTCGATTTTGTCGTTCTGTACGAAGTGATCGTTACCTGGGTGGACGCGGTGGCGGTGTCCTCCGCGCCCCTGATGGAACATCGGTTCGTTGATGTCTGCATTGGGGATCGATACTGACTCCCCGCTTTCGATGTCGGTCACCGAACGCTTATTAATGGCCTCGGAAATCGACTGTTTTATTTGCGACTTATAGCGGCGCAGAAAGCGTTGGCGGTTCACCGTGCTTTTGTTTTTGCCGTTCAGCCGTCGATCAATAAAATAGGCCATGTTTCCCCCAAACGCTGTTGCCAGCATCGTGCGTCATTATGATGACTTCCTCACCCGCAGATACCATTCGCACAGCAAACGAACCTGCTTCCGGGTGTAGCCTTTCTCCATCATGCGATCGACGAAGTCATCATGTTTTTTCTGTTCATCCGTTGAGGTTTTGGTGTTAAACGAAATCACAGGCAGCAGCTCTTCCGTGTTGGAGAACATCTTCTTCTCGATAACCGTGCGCAGTTTTTCGTAACTGGTCCAGTTTGGATTCCGGCTGCTATTGCTGGCACGGGCGCGCAGGACAAAGTTGACGATCTCGTTACGGAAGTCTTTGGGATTACTGATCCCCGCGGGCTTCTCGATCTTTTCCAGCTCGGCGTTCAGCGATTCACGGTCAAACAGCTGACCCGTATCTGGATCACGGTACTCCTGATCCTGAATCCAGAAATCTGCATAGGTAACATAACGGTCAAAAATGTTCTGCCCGTATTCGGAATAGGATTCGAGATAGGCGGTCTGGATCTCTTTACCGATAAACTCCGCGTACTTCGGCGTCAGATACCCTTTCAGGTGCTCCAGATATTTCTCTGCCAGCTCCTGTGGGAACTGCTCGCGTTCGATCTGCTGTTCCAGTACGTAGAACAGGTGTACCGGGTTGGCGGCGACTTCGCTGTGATCGAAGTTGAAGACGCGTGACAGAATCTTAAACGCAAAGCGGGTCGACAGACCGTTCATCCCTTCATCCACGCCCGCGTAGTCACGATATTCCTGATAGGATTTGGCCTTCGGATCGGTATCTTTCAGGCTTTCCCCGTCGTAAACCCGCATTTTGGAGTAGAGGCTGGAGTTTTCGGGATCTTTCAGTCGCGACAGAATGGAGAAGCGAGCCAGCGTTTCCAGCGTACCGGGCGCGCAAGGGGCATGTGTCAGCTCGCTGTGATCCAGCAGCTTGTCGTAGATCTTGACCTCTTCGGACACGCGCAGGCAGTAGGGCACCTTCACGATATACACGCGGTCGAGGAACGCTTCATTGTTCTTGTTGTTACGGAACTGCACCCACTCGGATTCGTTGGAGTGCGCCAGAATAATCCCGTTGAACGGCAGGGCAGCAATGCCTTCCGTCCCGTTATAGTTGCCTTCCTGTGTGGCGGTCAGCAGCGGGTGGAGCACCTTGATGGGGGCTTTGAACATCTCGACGAATTCCATAATGCCCTGGTTCGCGCGGCACAATGCACCGGAGTAGCCGTAGGCATCGGGGTCGTTCTGGGCAAAATGCTCTAGCTTGCGGATATCGACTTTACCGACCAGCGCTGAAATATCCTGATTGTTTTCATCGCCGGGTTCGGTTTTCGCGATCCCGATTTGCGCCAGAATTGATGGCCACACTTTGACGACTCTGAATTTGGAAATGTCGCCGCCGAATTCCTGGAGGCGTTTGGCCGCCCATGGCGACATAATGGTGCCGAGGTAGCGCCGAGGAATCGTGTACTCTTTCTCGAGTATCCCAGCATCTTCCTGCGGATTGAATAGGCAGAGCGGATGATCATTTACTGGGCTGTGCTCGCCGTTGGCACTGAGGATGTAAATAGGCACGCGCTGCATCAGCGCTTTCAGGCGTTCGGCCAGAGAGGATTTCCCGCCGCCGACTGGCCCCAACAGATACAGAATCTGTTTCTTCTCTTCCAATCCCTGCGCGGCATGCTTCAGGTAAGAGACAATCTGTTCGATAGCCTCTTCCATACCATAGAATTCTTCAAAAGCAGGATAGCGGGCAATCACCCGGTTAGAGAATAGGCGCGACATTCGTGATTCTTGGGCGGTATCCACCATTACAGGCTCACCGATAGCCGTTAACAATCGTTCAGCCGCGTTTACATAAGCATTGCGATCTTGCTGACAGATGGTAAGGAATTCCTGCAGAGTGAACTCTTCGTCCTTGGCAGCGTCGTAGCGCTGGCGGTAGTGATCAAATATGTTCATAGCGATGCCCGTCCTTCGTCGATTAGCACAGATTAAGAGAGCGTGTGGAATATATGTCTATTAATGTATTGCCCTCCGAAAGAAGAAGTCTTTTAAGTCCAGCAACCCTTATGCCAACTTGTCGCGTCAGGGCGTCGTAATTTTATTCATACCTGCTGGTCAGGAAGACGTCACCTTCTGTATTAAAGCGTAGTTTGCATCCGTAAAATTTCCTCTAGTCCACGGACGTATTTTTAAGATATTTCAATGACTCACTTTCAGGAAAATCCGTGTAACATTACAGTTAATAGGCTCTCAGCCTTAAGAACACTGCCTATTACAGACGTTAGCGCACGTAAAACCTATCGAATATATCGGTTATTCGTTAATGTTATTTTTATATAACCTGAACGCGAACGGGTGTAATTGGCTTATCATGTTTCATGATGTTTATCTGTAATAGGAAATAGAAAACTGTGAAAAAACCTCAACTATGTGTGCTGGCCGCGCTGATTTCTGGTGCTGTGGTCCTGCCTTCAGCCTATGCCGCAGATGTTTCTCTGGGCCTTGGCGCTGTGGGCTCAACGTCCGTGTATCGTGGTGTTGATAATGATGTTTATCCGCTTCCTGTACTGAATTATGAAAGTGATAGTTTTTATTTCCGCGGGCTGGGTGGTGGATACTACCTGTGGAATGACGGCGTAAATCGTTTCTCTTTAACGGCCTACTACCTGCCTTTAGGTTTTAAACCGGGAGATAGCGACGATCAGCGTATGAAACAGTTGAATAAACGCCGTGGGACGCTAATGGCCGGTGCGGCTTATCGTCATACCGCTGACTGGGGTGAAATTCGTACCGTGCTGGCAGGCGATACGCTGGATTACAGCAACGGCTTCGCGTGGGATACCGCCTACCTTTACCGTTTCTCAATGGGCGATCTGAGCATCACCCCTGGTATCGGTGCGACTTGGTTTAGTGAAAACATGAACCAGTATTACTACGGTGTGAGTGCGCAAGAATCTTCGCGTTCTGGCTTTAACCAGTACAGCCCTGGTGATGGCTGGGCTCCGTATCTTGAACTGAGCGCGGGCTATCAGATTAACGAAAGCTGGAGCGCTTGGGCCGTCGGTCGTTACACGCGTTTGTCTGACGAAATGAAAGACAGCCCTATCGTTGATAGTAACCACAGCATCTTAATGAGCGCGGGCGTCAGCTATCGCTTCTAACGCTTTTCGTTAGCATGGTGCATCTGCCGTACAATAATGGGGTGATATCACCCCATTTGCACGTTTATAGTGCACCGAATGCCATGTTAGGTTGACGGTAAACACGTTACGTTGACGGAAAACAAGGGAGAGATTCATGACAAAAGCGATTCATTTTCCAGATGATACCCGCGTACCGGCAATCGGTCAGGGAACGTGGTACATGGGCGAAAATGCTCGAATGAAAGCACGGGAAGTGACCGCGCTGCAAACGGGTATCGACCTAGGTTTAACGTTGATTGATACCGCTGAAATGTACGCGGAAGGTAGGGCGGAAGACGTAGTCGGGGAAGCGATTCGTGGCCGTCGCGATAGCGTTTATCTGGTATCGAAAGTCTACCCGCACAATGCGGGAGGCGAAAAAGCGATACAGGCGTGTGAACGTAGTCTGAAGCGACTGAAAACCGAGCGTATTGATTTGTATCTGCTGCACTGGCGCGGTGGTATCCCACTCGTCGATACGATTGCGGCGATGGAACGGTTGCAGCAGGCAGGTAAAATTGGTCAATGGGGCGTATCCAATCTCGACCTTGAGGATATGCAGGAGTTGTGGTCGCTAAGCGGCGGACAGCGCTGCATGACCAATCAGGTGCTTTACCATTTGGCATCGCGTGGCATTGAGTTTGATTTGTTGCCGTGGTGTCAGCAACAGCAGCTTCCCGTGATGGCGTATTGCCCGCTGGCGCAGGCGGGGCGGTTACGTGATGGATTATTTTCACATCCAGTGGTGAATCGCATTGCGCGCGAACACAATATTACGCCAGCTCAACTTTTATTGGCATGGGTCATCCGTCAGCCGGGCGTGATCGCGATTCCAAAAGCAAGTGCTGTAAAGCATGTTCAGGAAAATGCTAAAGCGCTGGACGTATTGTTGTCTGCGGAAGATCTCGCGCAGTTAGATCAGGCATTTCCACCGCCAACGCGCAAACAGCATTTGGATGTGGTGTAGCGGAGGGTGTATGGCATCAGCAGCCATACACCAAGGTATTTAGAGTATCGCTATGGTTATTTCTTGATGCGGATAACCGTCGTCAGACGAGCCGGAGCTTTGGCAGACGCGACAAACGGTTGATTAATCCGCGCGGTTTCCACACACACGAACGTTTTATATCCCTCATCTGGCATATCGCCAATCGTACGGGAGAGTTCTGCACCGGGGTTCCATGACACTACGTCGCTATGGTGAGTATGGTGGACTTCGATGGCGCGTTTCAGTACGGCATCATGCACCACGCTAGTGTCCTGCGGTTGGGTATAGATACGGTCTGTACGATCGGTAAAGACCAGATCGCCTTGCTGCGTTGCCAGTTTGCCCTGATCGACCTTATCAATGAATGACTCACCCAGACCGGCAATGCGAATATCGCTGATGTCGCCGATGTTGAAATAGGTGTGCAGCGCGCTGGTAATGCTGTAATCGCCATGCGCCTCTAACTCAATACCGCACTCCTTGCCCAGTTTGAAACGAGCGATGAGTGTGAATTCATGCGGCCAGCTCTTACGCGTTTCTTCATTATCGCGCAGTGTGAATGTGAGTTGTACGCCATGCTCATCTTCGCTGTGGGCGGTAAATTCCCACGGCAGCAGACGGGCAAAACCGTGGTTAGGTTCGGCGAAAGGCCCAAACCAAGGGAAACAGATAGGGACACCGCCGCGAATAGCAACGTGATGAGTAAAAGGCGTATTGTCGCTCAGCCAAAGCACCGGCTCTTCGTTTGTCGGCTGCCAACTGAGCAGGTGCGCCCCTTGTAGTGCTACTGCTGCTCGAACTTCAGGATGATCAACGACGATGACGGGTAATTGGTCCAACTGACGTTGGCTGAGGGTGGCGCTAATTTGCTTAGTGACGGGGAGTGAGAAAATTGTGTTATGCATGATAGTGCCTTTTTTTGATTGTTTTTCGTTGTAAAAAGAAATCTGCAGTTAACAATAAAAAAGGGCGACATCACGTCGCCCTTTTTTCACCGAATCATCGCTGACGCTTATTTAGAAATGTGAGCGATCAGATCCAGAACCTTGTTTGAGTAACCCGTTTCGTTGTCGTACCAAGAAACCAGTTTCACAAAGTTATCGCTCAGTGCGATACCGGCTTTAGCATCAAACACGGAAGTCAGTTTTTCACCGTTGAAATCGGTAGAAACCACTTCGTCTTCGGTGTAACCCAGAACGCCTTTCAGCTCGCCTTCAGAAGCGGCTTTGATTGCTGCACAGATTTCTTTGTAAGAAGCTGGTTTTTCCAGACGTGCAGTCAGGTCAACAACAGAAACGTTCGGGGTAGGAACGCGGAACGCCATACCAGTCAGTTTGCCGTTCAGCTCAGGGATAACTTTACCTACAGCTTTAGCTGCACCGGTAGAAGATGGGATGATGTTCTGTGCTGCGCCGCGGCCGCCGCGCCAGTCTTTGTGAGACGGGCCATCAACGGTTTTCTGCGTTGCAGTCGTTGCGTGAACGGTGGTCATCAGTGCTTCAACGATACCGAAGTTGTCGTTGATGACTTTTGCCAGTGGAGCCAAGCAGTTAGTGGTGCAAGAAGCGTTAGAAACGATTTCTTGGCCAGCGTAAGTTTTGTGGTTTACGCCCATAACGAACATTGGGGTGTCATCTTTAGATGGACCAGTCAGAACGACTTTCTTCGCACCAGCAGCGATGTGTTTACGTGCAGTGTCGTCAGTCAGGAACAGGCCAGTTGCTTCAGCAACAACATCAACGTTAACTTCGTTCCACTTCAGGTTTGAAGGGTCGCGCTCTGCGGTAACACGAATGGTTTTACCGTTAACAACCAGGTGGCCATCTTTAACTTCAACGGTGCCGTTGAAACGACCATGAGTAGAGTCGTACTTCAGCATATACGCCATGTACTCAGCGTCTAACAGGTCGTTGATTGCAACGATCTCGATGTCAGAACGCTCTTGTGCAGCGCGGAAAACAATACGGCCGATACGGCCAAAACCGTTGATACCTACTTTGATAGTCATATATTCCACCAGCTATTGGTTTGTGAATAAAAATTTGTGAATAAAAAGGTTGGTTGTAAAATTACAAAAACCTTGCTGAGCGTCAAGCGGAATCGTGTCAATAGTTGCTGTAAGTCAAACCTATGACCAAACTTTGTGCGAAAACCGCTCGACCCTGTAACTAAGTAACATCTAAGACTGATATGAGGGCGGAATGCATCATATAAAGCCTGCATTACCTCATTATGTGATACACATCACAATTAAATATTCGTGCTAATAACATTCCTAATATTAGGCCAGAACAGCCTGTTAGGTTGTTAATTTTTTGTTATAATCAATGATTAATTGAATTGCTAACACCGCTGTGAGACTCCCATGACTAACGACTCTGCTTCGCATACCCCGTCCGATAATACTGAAATGACAGAGATGCAGCGCTATGTCACCCAGCAACGCGGTACCGAGCCTGCGTTTTCAGGCAAATTGCTGCATAACAAGCGCACAGGCGCTTATCACTGCTTGTGCTGTCAGGCTCCGCTGTTTTATTCCGACAGTAAATATGATTCCGGCTGTGGCTGGCCGAGCTTCGATCAGCCCGTTTCCTCAGAGGCGGTTCGTTATCTGGAGGATGAATCACACAATATGCGCCGTATCGAGATCCGCTGTGGGCAGTGTGATGCGCACCTGGGGCACGTTTTCCCTGATGGCCCGAAAACCACTGGCGAACGCTACTGCGTGAATTCCGCCTCACTGAGCTTTATCGACGACGTTGATGGCGAACGTGTTGACGGATAATCTGTCTGCGATAGGTGTGGCAGTGACAGGCTGATAATCTTAGCTTTAAACGATTCAGCTAATATGGCGCGCTGTCAGCAACAGGAATCCAGTAATAATAAACTGATCTTTCTCGGAGCAGAAACCGGATATGGAACTCAATGATCTGATCGACGTCATGACGCCAGAAATTTATCAACGGCTAGTCACGGCGGTAGAGTTGGGCAAATGGCCAGACGGTGTCGCGTTGACGGCTGAACAGAAAGAAAACTGCCTGCAAATGGTGATGATGTGGCAAGCTCGCCATAACGAACAGGCTGAGCACATGACGATTGGTACTGATGGCGAAATCGTGATGAAGAGCAAGCAGGAGCTGAAACGCCAGTTTAACGGTTCTGATGCGATTGTTACGCTTAAACCCTAGTTACTCTTGGCTTTAGAAACGCAACGCGTAACGTGTAAGCAGGCAGCCTTATCGGCTGCCGCTATGTTCGGTTGTGAGTGACGTTAGCGAACAGACGACAGTGTGGTAAGAAACTGCGTCATATCCGTAAGCGTTGCGCCACGCTGCACCATTTCCTGTAATGCGGATTCACTGTCGTCGGGCGAAAGATTAACGCCACGACAGCCATCCACCAATACTTCGGTGTGATAGCCCAGAGCAATAGCATCCAATACACTGAATTTTATGCAATAATCTGTCGCCAGCCCCAGAATGGTCAAATGGGTGATTTGATTGGCGCGTAGCCACGCATCCAATTCGGTTTTAACTCGATGCCCGTTATCGAAAAAAGCGCTATAGCTGTCGATCTCCGGCTGGGTTCCTTTTTGTACGATCCACTGAATGGCCGACTGATTCAGTGCTGGATGAAAATCAGCTCCGGTTGTTCCCTGCACGCAGTGAACAGGCCACCAGATCTGCGGCCATCCGTTTAGCTCGCCGATTTCTCCGACCTTGGTATTCGCATTCACGGCAAAGCTGCCGTGGTTCGTCGGGTGCCAATCCTGACTGGCAATCACCGCGACGCCAGCGGCCAGGCAGGCATCAATAGCACGGTTGGCAACCTCAATGACGCGGTCGCCTTCGTTAACGGCTAAGGCACCTTCGGGACAAAAATCATTTTGTAAATCAACTAATAGCAATGCTTTTTTCATTATCTACTCCGTGATTAACTCAATCTTTATCGCTCAATTCCCCATGCAGGTTCTGCTGCATCAAATGGCGGATTTCATCGGCGCTTAAATCTTGCTGGCTCAATAAGTAATGCAGTTTGGTCAATGCCGCCTCAACGGTCATGTCAAAGCCACTAATTACCCCAGCATTCGCCAGCGCATTACCTGTTGCATAGCCACCCATATTCACACGCCCGGAAATACACTGAGTCAGGTTGACGACCACAATGCCGCGTGCGGAGGCTTCACGTAACTCGTGCAGCAGCCCGGGGCTTTGCGGCGCGTTGCCAACACCGTAGGATCGCAAGATAAGCGCCTTCACTGGCTGACGGAGGAAATTGCTGATGACATCGGCAGAAATACCGGGGTAAATCGTAATCACCCCAATAGGCTGCGGCGTAATGTGATGCACTTTCAGTGGCGGACAGTTGCTGCATTCCACTGTGGGTGCCAGCCGGCGAATATGGATACCGGCTTCCAGCAGCGGTGGATAGTTGGGGGAAGCAAAGGCATCAAAACCATCCGCATGGGCCTTGGTGGTGCGGTTGCCGCGTAACAGTTTGTTATTGAAGAAGAGTGCGACTTCATTAATCGGATGATTAGCGGCAACGTATAGGGCGTTTAGCAGGTTTGTCTGGCCGTCCGAGCGCAATTCCGCTAGCGGAATTTGTGACCCTGTCACGATGACTGGTTTAGCAAGATTTTCCAGCATAAACGAGAGCGCAGATGCGGTGAACGCCATTGTGTCAGTACCATGCAGGATTACGAAGCCGTCATAATCATCGTAGTGGGCTTGAATATCGTCCGCGATGGATTGCCAATCTGCTGGTGTCATATCAGACGAATCGATCAGTGGGTCATATTCATTAATCGTGAACGAAGGCATCTCTTCGCGGTGGAATTCGGGCATTTTTGCCAGTTGCTGCTGTAAATGACCGGATACCGGCACATAGCCATTGGCAGATCGCTGCATGCCTATGGTGCCGCCCGTATAGGCGACATAAATGGATTTCTTTTGCATGGTGGTGTGAGTCAGGATTAAAAATCAAGTATAGAGGGAAAAACAGCCCAGCAATATCATCATAAGCAATGACTATTACCGGGCTATCCCCGTCATACTTCAAGTTGCTGGTGCGTTGGCTTCGCTTAAATACTCGGCCCATCGTGGGCCTCACCCTAAAGGGCCGCTGCTAGCAGCGTTCAAATCTGCTCCCGGCAGATTTGTCACCCCAGTCACTTACTTGAGTAAGCTCCTGGGGATTAATGAGCCTCATAAATGAGATTCACCCTTCGGGCCAGCGCTAGCGCTGTTCAAATCGGTATAAAACCGATTTGTCGCTCGGTTGCCGCGTTATTCGGCCTTATGGCCTCACCCCTTCAGGGTTAGCGCAAGCGCTGTTCAAAAACGGCTTGCCGTTTTTGTCCTGCAACTCGAATTATTTAGGGTACATATGAACAGCCGATATAAATCTTACCGGACTTCTCCGCAGGTGAGACAAAATGCGTATCGGTTCTGCGGGTCGTTCAGGTTATTCATGATGGACGGCTGTGAACGCACAACTTCCGCCAACTGTGCGACCGGAGCTGGCAGCATAGACTGAACAGCAACGGGCAGCAGGGCGTAAACAGACGCGTTCACCTGATTCAACATTGTGTCGAGCAGACCCGGTTGTTCGGCATACCAGTTCAATTGATATTGTCCCAGTTTTGCCAGTTCAGCGGCCTTCTTCACGGCATCATCAAAATCACCGATCTGATCGACCAGACCATTTTCTTTCGCGTCGCTACCGACCCAGACGTGTCCTTGTGCGATCTCATTGATTTGCTCTGGCGTTTTCTTACGTGCCTGAGCCACGATATCGATGAAGTTCTTATAACCGCGTTCGATACTCAACTGCATCATCTGCGAGAATTCAGGTGGCAGCGATTTCGTGATCGACAGATCGGCCAGCGGGGAGGTTGCAACGCCATCCGTGTGGACGCCAAGGCTTTCCAGCGAATCTTCGAACGTGGTAATCACGCCAAAAATACCGATAGAGCCTGTTAACGTACTGGCGCTGGAGATGATTGCGTTCGCCGGCGTTGAGATCCAGTAGCCGCCTGATGCCGCCATGCCGCCCATGGATACCACGATCGGTTTACCCGCCATACGGAGCGACATCAGTTCTGAGCGAATCAGTTCCGATGCCGTGACGCTACCGCCAGGGCTATTGACGCGCAGTACCAGCGCTTTGACTTTAGGATCGAGGCGCGCGGCACGAATTTGTGCAGCTGTGGTATCACCACCGACCATTCCCGGCGTTTCCGGTCCGTCAATGATTGCACCATTGGCAAAGACAACCGCTATCTGGTTGTTATTTTGTACCGGCGGTTTGACGACATAGTCGTAGATGCTGATGGAATTAAAGTTGTTCTTCTGGTTATTCCAGCCGAACGTTTTCACCAGCGATTGTTCGGTCACGGAACGTGATGCCACTTCATCGACCAGCTTGTTATCCAGCGCATAGCGTGCGGTGTCACCCTGAACGGCCTGCAAACCCGCAATAATGCTGGTTGCACCAGGGAAGAGCTGCTGAGGCGTAATCTGACGATTAGCGGAAACCGTATTTAAATACTGCTGCCACAGAGCGTTGATCCAGCGGCCATCGGCATCGCGAGCAGCAGGTGACATGTCATCACGCAGATACGGCTCAACGGCTGATTTGTACGTTCCCACTCGGAAGATATTGGTGGTCACTTTCAGCTTGTCGAGCATGGATTTGAAGTAGAGGTTGTTGGTCGCAAAACCGTGCAGATCAACACTGCCTTGTGGCGTCAATGACACCGTATTGGCAAAACTGGCCAAATAGTATTGAGACTGGTTGTAGCTGTCACCAACGGCATAAATGGGTTTACCACTATCGCGAAATTCGCGCAGCGCCTTGCCAATATATTGCAGAGACGGCTGATCGGCACCGGTAAAATCGCTGAGGTCCAGTACCATTCCGGTAATATTGTCGTCGCCTTTTGCCTGACGAATGCTGTCGACGATATCAAACAGTGAGTTTTCCTGACGGCGGTTGCTCGATGCGCCAAAGAATTCACGCCCTAATTGACGCAGCTTATTATTGACGGTTGGTTGATCAACCACCACGCCCGTCAGATCGACCAGCAGAGCTCCCTTCGTGGCCGCTTCCGGCGTCGTTTTTACCTGTGAGTAGATCCCAACGCCAGCTAAAATCAGCGCGATAAGGAAAATATTGAGAATAAATTCTCTGATAAAATTAAGCAGACGCCATGTCCACTTAAAAAAGCCGCTAAAAATTCGCCACAATGTGCGCATGATATCTCCATGAACGGGTAAACAGCGTGTGCCCTACGTCCTTCAACTCGCCCTCTGGCAAGTGGTGAAGCACAAGGAGTGATAGTATCCTAATGAGCAGACAGTAAAAAGTCAGCATTAAATCACCGTGGCAGCGCACCCTTTCGGGGTTATCTTGTAACAAAACTTCTACTTGTGCTAACGTGGCGCGCAACGTTGTCGTACCGCTGTTTCTTCCTGAGAAATCGGTTGTACCGCAGAAATTATATTGCCAGACAGGAGATGTGCGATGGATGCTCTTGAGTTGCTATTGAATCGTCGTTCGGCCTCGCGCCTGACCACGCCAGCACCGACGGGTGACGCATTGAATAACATTATCCACGCCGGTATGCGTGCGCCGGATCATGGTGCGATGCAGCCGTGGCGCTTTTTTATGATCGAAAATAATGGTCTGGATCGTTTTAGTACATTACTGACTCGTGCTGCGCAGCACGAGGGGCTGGACGAAGCTGGCATCGATAAAGCACGTCAGGCTCCTTATCGTGCCCCGCTGATTATCACCGTTGTCGCGCATTGTGAAGATAGCCCGAAAGTCCCGCTCTGGGAGCAAATTGTCTCCGCCGGTTGTGCGGTTCAGGCGATGCAGATGGCGGCATTGGCACAAGGCTTTAATGGCATCTGGCGTAGCGGTGCCTGGACGCACAATACGCTGGTCCGTGAGGCGTTTAACTGTCGCGAACAGGATGAAATTGTCGGTTTCCTTTATCTGGGGACACCACAGCTGAAAGCATCGACCACGGTCACGCCGCTTGATACCGACGCGTTTGTTCACTACTTCTGATCGTCGTCTTTTGAATAATATCGATTTCCCACTCGTTTTACAGCGTGCTTTCCCGCGAGTTACGCGGGAAATGCCCAGTCTGCTTGATGGTGAATAATGCGACTTTTTATTGCCGAAAAGCCTAGCCTTGCGCGGGCGATTGCAGACGTGTTACCCAAACCGCATCGACGCGGCGATGGTTTTATTGCCTGTGGCCAGAATGATGTTGTGACGTGGTGCGTGGGGCACCTGCTGGAGCAGGCGCAACCGGATGTTTATGATGCGCGCTACGCACGGTGGTCTCTCGCCGACTTACCGATCATTCCTCAGAAATGGCTGTTGCAACCGCGCCCCTCGGTCAGCAAGCAGTTGAGCGCCATAAAAAAACTCCTGAATGATGCCAGCGAAGTGATTCACGCGGGAGACCCCGATCGTGAAGGGCAACTGCTGGTTGATGAAGTACTGGACTATCTTTCCCTACCGGAAGAGAAGCGTCAGCAGGTACGTCGTTGTCTGATCAACGATCTCAATCCACAGGCGGTAGAGCGCGCCGTTTCTCGCTTGCGTGAGAACAGAGAGTTCATTCCCTTGTGCGTTTCGGCATTGGCGCGTTCCCGTGCTGATTGGCTCTACGGCATTAACATGACCCGTGTCTATACGATATTGGGGCGCAATGCCGGTTATGATGGCGTGCTGTCGGTTGGCCGCGTGCAAACGCCAGTGCTGGGGCTGGTGGTGCGGCGAGACGAAGAAATAGAAAACTTCGTTTCCAAAGATTACTTTGAAGTTAAAGCCCATATCGTGACCCCGGCCGATGAACGCTTTGTCGCTATCTGGCAGCCCAGCGAATCCTGCGAGCCTTATCAGGATGAAGAAGGGCGCCTACTGCACCGTTCTCTGGCGGATCACGTCGTTAAACGCATCGACGGTCAGCCCGCGTTCGTCACCAGCTATAATGATAAGCGGGAATCGGAAACCGCACCGCTACCTTATTCGCTCTCGACGCTTCAGATTGAAGCTGCGAAGCGTTTCGGGCTCAGCGCACAGCAGGTACTGGACGTGTGTCAGAAGCTGTATGAAACCCATAAGCTGATTACGTACCCACGTTCTGACAGTCGCTATCTGCCAGAAGAACATTTTACCGGACGTCATGCCGTCTTGAATGCGATAGCCGTACACCAACCTGACCTCTTGCCACAGCCGGTTATGGATATCGATCGGCGCAACCGCTGCTGGGACGATGGTAAGGTTGACGCTCACCACGCGATTATTCCTACTGCTCGCAGTGCCAGTGCCTCGCTGACTGAGAATGAACGCAAGGTGTATGGTTTAGTCGCGCGGCAGTACATCATGCAGTTCTGCCCGGACGCCGTGTTTCGCAAATGTGTTATTGAATTGGATATTGCGGGCGGTAAATTTATTGCCAAAGCACGATTCCTGGCCGAGGCCGGTTGGCGAACGTTGCTAGGCGGCAAAGAGCGAGACGAAGAAAACGAAGGCATGCCGTTGCCCGTGGTGGCAAAGGGTGATGAATTATTGTGTGAACGCGGTGAGGTGGTTGAGCGTCAAACTCAGCCGCCGCGACCTTTTACCGATGCGACGCTGTTATCGGCGATGACGGGTATCGCACGTTTTGTGCAGGATAAAGAGTTAAAGAAAATCCTGCGGGCGACCGATGGTTTAGGCACAGAGGCGACGCGTGCAGGTATCATCGAGCTCTTGTTTAAGCGGACATTTCTGTTTAAAAAAGCGCGCTATATTCACGCGAGTGAAGCGGGGCGAGCATTAATTCACTCGCTGCCTGCTAGCGCGGCGCATCCTGATATGACCGCACATTGGGAAGCCACGTTGACGCAGATCAGCGAGAAGAAATGCCGCTATCAGGATTTTATGCAACCGCTGACGAACTCCTTACAGGAGCTGATTCAACAAGCGAAACAAAACGGTGCAGTGAGAGCATTCAAAGGGCTTTCTGCACCGCCGTCGGGTGCCTCAAAGCGGCGTAAGCCTCAGACTAAAAAAGCGAAGGAACAGGATCAATGAAATCGTTAGTGTCGTTGTGTTTCTCCAGTGTGATGCTGGTGCTGCCCACGCTGGCGCAGGCTAATCGCGGCGGAACGGATATTGTCGTTCCCGTTCCACCGGAAGTATGGGGAGCAGGGACGACGGTACGCGAGCAAAGCAATAACTGCCTGCGCTGCTGCGTGTATGAAAACCGTAATTATTCTGAAGGCGCGGTGGTAAAGGTTGACGGGGTGATTCTCCAATGCGTGCGGGACAAGCAAACGCTGGGAACGAACAACCTGATATGGCAATTGATTAAGCAGTAACCGTAAATTAAGAAAATATTATATTCGGCACGACTGTTGATGTTAATCACCGCTGTAGCTTTGATGCCCAGCGGTGGTGTCATTTTTACCACCCACTCTTTTTAAAGCGTAAATTCCGCCCAGATCGGCGCATGGTCGGAAGGTTTTTCCATTCCACGAATATCGTAATCAATCCCGGTGGCGACACAGCGTTCGGCCAGGAAGGTACTGGCGAGAATGAGATCGATGCGCAAACCGCGGTTGTCATCAAATCCAGAAGAGCGATAGTCGAACCACGAGAAACGATCGTTACTTTCTGGATTGGCTGCACGGAAGGTGTCGATGAGCCCCCAACCTTGCAAACGCGCCATCCACTCACGCTCTTCCGGTAGGAAAGAACATTTACCGGTGCGTAGCCAGCGCTTGCGGCTTTCTTCGCCGATACCGATATCCAAGTCGGTAGCGCTGATATTGACATCACCCATCACAATCAGCGGCTGTGTCGCGCTGTGGTGCTGTTCCAGATAGGTTTGTAGATCCTGATAGAAGCGCGTCTTGGCGGGGAATTTCACCGGATGGTCGCGGCTTTCTCCTTGCGGAAAATACCCGTTTACTACTGTAAGCGTACCGTGCTCGGTGGCGAAGTCCGCCATGATGATCCGACGTTGCGCATCCTCTTCATCTGTTGGGAAACCGCGACGGACTGCAAGGGGTTTCTCTTTACATAGCAGCGCGACGCCGTAGTGACCCTTCTGTCCGTGATAATAAACGTGGTAGCCGTACTGGCTGACATCCTCTAACGGAAACATGTCATCGTGGACTTTCGTTTCCTGCAACCCAATTACATCCGGCTGGTGTTGTTCGATAATGGCGGCCAACTGATGAGGGCGCGCCCGCAGGCCATTGATATTAAAAGATACAACTTTCATGTTCGCTGCCATTCGCTAAAAAATGTGACCAGATGGTAGCAGAAAATGGCGCGTGGCGTCACGGCGAGGCTGCGCTTTCGGATTGAGTTGATAGGCTTATTGCTATGGCTTTAGTGACGGGTGAGGCAGATGAAAATCGTTGAAAATAAGATTCACTTATATTCAGTTGAACACGAGGCTTATCGACCGTTATACTCCGCACCTCGCAGGAGAGAGGGCGTGTACTTCAGCATACTTCAAGCTACATGTACGTTGGCATAAAGTATAACGCTCCGCCGAAGGCGCAAACTCCCATAATCGCTCAGGCTACCCTAACTGCGAATTCCATTGAAGCCAACTGGAGAGAGGTTGCGATGCAACCCACCGAAGGGGCAAGCAGCTCTGCTGCGTAAACTCTCAGGTAAAGCGGACAGAGGGAGTGGCACATTTCACAGGATAACTTGTGTGCTGACTTACATCTATCTGATCGCAATTACAGCCGAAGGGATGTCCGGGGCGCTAGCCGCCGGGCGTCGTAATATGGATATTTTTGGCGTAGGCATGATTGCCTTTATCACCGCGCTTGGCGGTGGTACCGTTCGCGATATTCTTCTCGGTAATTACCCCATCGGCTGGACGCAGCATCCCGGCTATACCTACCTCACCATTGGTGCAGGTCTTTTCACGATTATCATTGCGCGTTTTATGCACCATTTGCATCGTCTCTTTCTGGTACTGGATGCGATGGGGCTAATTGCTTTTACCATTATTGGGTGCAATGTGGCGCTGAAGCTGAATTATTCGATGACAGTAGTTGTCATGGCGGGGATTGTGACCGGGATTTTCGGTGGCATATTACGTGATATTTTCTGTAACCGTACGCCAATGGTGTTGAAGAAAGAGCTGTATGCCAGCGTCTCGCTTCTCGTCGCACTTTTATATCTGGGTCTGAAATCGCTTAATATCAATCACGATATTAACCTGCTGGCGTCATTCACTATCGGTCTGGCTGTGCGATTGGCAGCAATTCGCTGGTCATGGCAGCTTCCCGTGTTCTCTTATGTTCCTGGACGCTGGAAAGGGAAGGCGTAAGGGTAACTTTTCCCCATCCATAATATTGTGCTGATTAGTGGTGCAAGTGGTGGTGGGGGAAGGATAATTCGGCGCTTCGCACCTCACGCTGCGGGTCAACGCTAAGCGTTGCTCAAAACCGTACCGGTTTTGTCGAACCTTGGTCGAAGGTTCTCACCTTCCCCTGATGGGAATTTGATGCTTTGGTGTTGGGATGTAGTTCAGAAGTGTTGCTTTGAAATGGTGGTGGGGGAAGGATTCGAACCTTCGAAGTCTGTGACGGCAGATTTACAGTCTGCTCCCTTTGGCCGCTCGGGAACCCCACCACTGGCCTTGCTGCAAGAAGCTTTCACTTCAAGCGGGGCGCATCATATCAAATGACACGCCCCTGTAAAGCGGTATATATCAAAAATAAATGTGCCTGCCGTTTTTTTATTCCGTTCGGCGCATCCTTATACAAAAAGATGTCCGATCAACCAATTACAGAATAATGGTACGGTTCCCGTAGACAAAAACACGCTGTGCCAGCACGCGATACAGCGCCCGGCTTAGGACATTTTTCTCAACGTCGCGGCCTGCACGCATCATGTCGTCACCCGAGTACGTATGGTCGACGTGAATGACGTCCTGCATGATGATTGGGCCTTCATCCAGATTATCGTTGACGTAGTGGGCTGTCGCGCCAATGATTTTCACTCCACGCTCATATGCCTGATGGTACGGGCGGGCACCGATAAAGGCGGGTAAGAATGAATGGTGGATGTTGATCACTTGGTTTGGATAGTGCTGAACAAACGCCGGAGTCAGAACTCGCATGTATTTCGCCAGCACGACGTAATCAGGTTTGTATTGATCGATCTGCGCGATCATCTGTTGATCGTGCTCTTCGCGAGTCAGCCCTTCATGGCTAACCAAATGGAAAGGAATATCAAACCGCTCGACCAGCGTCTGTAACGTATCGTGGTTGCCGATGACGGCAGAGATTTCGACATCCAGACCGCCATACGCGCTCTTCATCAACAGATCGCCCAGGCAGTGAGCTTCTTTCGTTACCAGAACGACGATGCGACGACGGCCTGCTGCGGTTAATTCGCGAGACGATCCTTCTGGAAGTGCGCTATCTAGATCGGCTAACAGCGTGGTGTCGTTGAAAATCCCTTCCAACTCGGTCCGCATGAAAAAGCGTCCAGTGCGATGATCGACAAACTCATTGTTTTGCACGATGTTCAGTTCGTGCTTATAACAAATATTCGTAATTTTCGCGATGAGCCCTTTTGCGTCGGGGCAAATGGTTCGTAATACTTTTCTTTGTATATTTTGGGATTGCATGAGCGTGTAGATCCTGTCGAAAAACTAGAATAACGATCTTATGGTAACGCAGCGGTAAGGCCGCGTGGGCGACTGCCTGTGTTCTATTGTCCGCAACACTTTTTGTATTTTTTGCCGGAACCACACGGGCAAGGTTCATTTCTGCCTGTCTGCAAATGAACGCCGTCTATATAGTACCAGCGATTATGCTGGCGAAGGAAGCGTGAGCGCTCTCGCATCACTTCTGTGCGCTGGCTGTCGATTTCCGATATATAACGCGCGGCAAATTCCACATAACCTTCATCGGGCATTTTCCCGGGAGATGTTGCCAGTATAGTGAGGCCAAGCCACTGTGAATTCTGGCAGCTTTCAGTGAGAGACTCGCGCCATTTCTCGGGGTGAAGGTCGGGATGCCAGGTAGCGATAAGGTAATCGACATCGTGCTTGACGTAGGCGGTATAGCGCGACCTCATTAATATGGCAGGTTCGGCCGCTGTGGCGGCGTGCGTGAGGTAGGGTTGACAGCATGCGTTATACTGCAACCCACTGCAACAGGGGCAAGATTCAGACACGATGTCTCCTGAAGAAAATTTAAGATAAAAATTGATAGATAATAAACAGATCCCTATGCAGGATGCCGATATGTTACCTAAGAAACTCTACGTGTAGCAATGTGCGCTAAAATGAAGACAGGTGGATCAATCATGCAACGGAAAAAAATTGGAGTAGCCTTGGGGTCCGGGGCCGCGAAAGGATGGGCGCATATTGGTGTATTGAATGCGTTAACTGAAATGGGGATCGAGGTCGATGTTGTAGCCGGTTGTTCTATCGGCGCGTTGGTTGGTGCAGCGTATGCCACAAACAATTTATCCTCAATGGATCGCTGGGTGAGAAGTTTTGGTTACTGGGATGTGATTCGACTGATGGATCTCTCTTGGCAGCGCGGCAGTTTATTGCGTGGTGATCGCGTCTTTAACAGTGTGAAACATTTGTTACATACAACACAGATTGAAGACTGTGATATCAAGTATGGCGTGGTGACGACAAATCTTAGTACTGGTCGTGAACTCTGGCTGACAGAAGGCGATTTACATCAGGCTATGCGAGCGTCTTGCAGTATGCCAGGTCTGCTATCCCCGGTTAGATTTAACGATTACTGGTTGGTGGATGGGGCGGTGGTTAATCCCGTTCCCGTTTCTCTGGCGCGGGCAATGGGAGCTGACATCGTGATTGCGGTTGATCTCCAGCACGACGCGAGTCTTAATCATCAGGATTTGCTATCGATCAAACCGACGGCGTCGGACATTGATGTGGAGAATGTTCCACAAGATTGGCGTAGTAGGATTCGGGAACGTTTACTGCGTGGTCGACGTCATCCAGCAGAAAGTTCGCCAACGGCAATGGAGATAATGAGCACATCGATCCAGATTCTTGAAAATCGATTGAAGATGACGCGGATGGCGGGCGATCCGCCCGACGTACTGCTGCAACCGCATTGTCCCCAGATTGCTACGTTAGATTTTCATCGGGCGCAGGAGGCGATCGATGCGGGCTATAAGGCGGTGGAAAAGATGCGTGATGAATTGTTGCCGCTAGCGAAAGAGGCATAGTGAAGAGCGTATACGTGTAGCTAAGCACACACGTGGTAAAGAAAACATGGTGTGAAGAAGACATACGTGTGAAGAAAATATAGTGTGCCGTCTATCCGGCGCATTGACGCTAAAGCAGATGTGATTATTCGGTGTTTGAAGTAAGGGGTACTGATGGAACAACCACTGGCGGGTAAGCATATTTTAGTCATTGATGACGAGGCCGTTTTTCGATCTGTGCTCGCTGGTTATCTGACTTCTCTTGGCGCTTTAGTTCAGGAGGCGGTTAATGGATTAGATGCGCTAAGTATTCTTGAACATTACCAACCCGATTTAATGATTTGCGATCTGAAGATGCCGACCATGGGAGGCATTGAATTCCTTGAATGTCTGCGCTTGAAGGATAACGACACGCCAATACTTGTCATTTCTGCGACCAGCCAGATGGCGGATATCGCCAAAGTCTTGCGCCTTGGTGTCCAGGATGTATTGCTGAAACCGATTCGTGATTACACACGTTTGCGTGAGGCTGTTATGTCCTGCCTCTATCCCGACATGTTCACCTCACAGTTGAATGAGATGGATCAGCTGATGCAGGATATGGATTCCCTTAATCAATCTCCTGAAGCGGTAACTAAACTGCTCGCTCAGTTGCAACCGCCCGTTCAGCAAACGCTTGCTCGCTGCCGTGTTAACTACCGTCAGTTGACGACCGCCGAACAACCGGGGCTGGTGCTGGATATTGCCGCGCTTTCGGAGACAGAGCTAGCGTTCTATTGCCTGGATGTCACTCAGGGCGTCAATAATAATGGGACGCTGGCGGCGCTACTGCTTCGAACCTTGTTTAACGGGTTACTTCAGGAGCATTTGGCCGATCAGCAACATCGTTTACCGTATCTGCCGACGTTATTAAAGCAGGTAAACCAGCTGCTGCGACAGGCGAGCCTAGACGGTCGTTTTCCTTTGCTTGTGGGATATTACCATCGGCAATTAAAACAGCTGATACTGATTTCCGCTGGGTTAAACGCGACGTTGAATGTTAACGAGCAGCAAATAGCATTGAATAGCGGTATCCCTTTAGGAACGCTTGAAGGCGCTTATCTCAACCAGCTAAATTATCAATGCGAAGCGTGGCAGTGTCAGATATGGGGGGGCGGCGGTCGTTTACGGCTCATGTTGGCTACAGAATAATCTTATAGAACGAGGTGGGCGCTGGTTTCGGGTAATACCTCTCTTTCGGTACTATTCTTTATTTCCTACTATGTAGGGAGTTATCTTATTTTTATTGAACGCTAACGTTGGGACAAGCGTGCCCTTGTTAAAGAAGTTATACTCTTCCGGTTATCTTGATTAGATAAATAAAGTTCATTATTTGAACGGTATATAAGAGGCTGTTTATGTCTATTGTGAATAAAAAAGTAAAAAAAGCGGTCATACCGGTTGCTGGATTAGGTACGCGTATGCTGCCTGCCACCAAAGCCATTCCTAAAGAAATGCTGCCGTTGGTAGATAAACCGCTGATCCAATATGTCGTTAATGAGTGTATCGCCGCAGGGATTAATGAAATTATCCTGGTTACGCACTCCTCTAAGAATTCCATCGAAAACCATTTCGATACCAGTTTTGAACTCGAAGCCATACTGGAAAAGCGTGTTAAACGTCAGCTGTTGGAAGAAATTCAATCCATCTGCCCTAAACACGTCACCATTATGCAAGTCCGTCAGGGATTAGCGAAAGGGTTGGGCCATGCCGTATTGTGCGCGCACCCGCTAGTCGGGGATGAGCCAGTCGCGGTTATTCTGCCGGATGTGATTATTGATGAATATGAATCCGATCTGAAGAAAGATAACCTGAGCGAAATGCTACAGCGTTTTTCTACTACAGGTCACAGTCAGATTATGGTTGAGCCGGTTGAGAATGTAAGTAGCTACGGCGTGGTTGATTGCAAAGGCGTGGAATTAAAAGCAGGGGATAGCGCACCTATGGTTGGTGTGGTTGAAAAACCGAAAGCTTCCGAAGCGCCGTCTAATTTAGCTGTTGTTGGCCGTTATGTACTCTCAGCGGATATTTGGTCTCTGCTGGAGAAAACACCACCAGGCGCTGGTAATGAAATTCAGTTAACCGATGCTATTGCGATGCTGATGGAAAAAGAAACAGTAGAAGCGTATCACCTGAAAGGTGTGAGCCATGACTGTGGTAACAAATTAGGCTATATGCAGGCATTTGTGGAATATGGCTTACGTCATGATGGTTTAGGCGAAGAGTTCGCGCAATGGTTGCAGGAAGCGATTGACGCAGAAGAAAAATAACAGGATGTAATAATTGCCCTCTGTTTACAGAAACAGAGGGCAGCCTAAAACGGCGACATATCTGTTTTCTCTTTGCAAGACGCGTTATAAAGAAAAACCCCCGATAGCTAGCTATCGGGGGTTTTCAATATTCAGTACTTATAAACAATTACAGCAGGAAATCATCTAAAGATTTACCTTGCTCTTCGATTGCTTTCTTGATTACTGCTGGAGTACGACCCTGACCAGTCCAGGTTTTAGCTTCACCGTTCTCGTCAATGTATTGATATTTTGCCGGACGGGCAGCGCGTTTGCTTTTACCTGCAACTTTCACTGAACCTAAAGATTGCAATAATTCGTTAGGGTCAATGCCATCTGCAATCAGCATATCGCGATATTGTTGCAATTTACGCGCACGTTCTTCAACTTCAGCCTGAACCTGGCTATCTTCTTCGCGGCGTTCATTAACCACGACTTCCAGTTTTTCCAGCATTTCTTCCAACGTATCGAGGGTACATTCTCTTGCCTGGGCACGCAGAGTACGGATGTTGTTAAGAATCTTTAGTGCTTCGCTCATTGTGATAATCTCAAATTAATATTATTGGTGGCGTGTAGTGTGATAATAGAGTGCTATTTTCCTTTCTGCAATAGTCAAATTTGTAAGTTTGTTAAAAAACATCATTTTTAAAACAGATATCACATCGTATGTTACATAAATATAAATACTTTCCTATTATCAAAAAAATACATTTTGTATGCCGTTTTTCTACCTCAAACGACAGTGAATGGTTTATTGACGCGCGTCGTTGTTATAAGGAATTTTTATATCTTTTATCGTAATGGGCAGCCAGTGGCGGCCGAGTGGACAAGATGTGGTCGGGAATAGCCCATTGCACAGCGTGAAGGCGAGTTGTTACAATAAGTTTTTACGACACGACGATCATATAGCCTGTGTTTGGAGTAGTTAAGTGGCCCAACTTTATTTTTATTATTCTGCAATGAATGCAGGGAAGTCGACGGCACTATTGCAGTCGTCATATAACTACCAGGAACGCGGGATGCGCACGCTGGTGTTCACCGCAGAAATAGATAATCGGCATGGTGTAGGGATAGTCAGTTCACGGATCGGTCTTTCTTCCCCAGCATTATTGTTTAATCGGCAGACATCCTTATTTGAACTGCTGGAGAAAGAGCACCGTACTCAGCCCGTAGATTGTGTATTAATTGACGAATGTCAATTTTTAACCCGCGAGCAGGTGAACGAGCTTTCCGATGTCGTGGACCAATTAGATATCCCGGTATTGTGTTACGGGCTGCGTACTGATTTTCGTGGTGATTTGTTTTCCGGAAGTCACTATTTATTAGCGTGGGCAGATAAGCTGATTGAGTTAAAAACGGTCTGTCATTGCGGCCGTAAAGCCAACTGTGTATTGCGGTTAGATGCTCAGGGTAATGCCGTCCATGAAGGGGAACAGGTCGTTATTGGTGGCAATGAGAGTTATGTTTCCGTGTGTCGTAAACATTATAAAATTGCGCTGGGATTAACCCGTAAGGAAAGCGTGTAAGGCGGTTAAATATCCGGCTGGCGGGATGATTAATAAACGGCGCATTGATGCCTGTGCGTGTAATAAAAATGCCCAACCTTAAAAGGGTTGGGCATTGTAGTGAACTAAACTATAAGGCAGTAACAGCTGACGCGTTAATGTGCGGCTTTCTTGCCGGTTTTGGCGGCTTTTGCTACAGGTTCAACGGTTTCCGTTTTTACCTCTTCAGAGAACTTACGACCATAGTAAGTGTCCAGCAGAATCTGTTTCAATTCAGAAATCAGCGGGTAGCGTGGGTTAGCACCAGTACACTGATCGTCGAACGCATCTTCTGACAGTTTATCGACCTTAGCCAGGAAATCGGCCTCCTGTACGCCCGCTTCACGAATGGACGCTGGGATCCCCAGTTCGGTCTTTATTTCTTCCAGCCAGTTCAGTAATTTCTCGATTTTCTGTGCAGTACGGTCGCTAGGCGCAGTCAAACGTAGGTGGTCGGCTATTTCAGCGTAACGACGACGAGCTTGCGGACGGTCATATTGGCTGAACGTTGTTTGTTTGGTCGGGTTATCGTTCGCGTTATAGCGAATCACGTTCGAGATCAGCATGGCATTAGCCAGACCGTGCGGAATATGGAACTCCGAGCCCAGTTTATGCGCCATTGAGTGACAGACGCCGAGGAAGGCGTTGGCAAACGCGATACCCGCAATCGTCGCGGCGTTGTGCACGCGCTCACGGGCAACCGGGTTTTTCGCACCGTCACGGTAGCTGTCCGGCAGATTTTCCTTCAGCAGTTTCAGCGCTTGTAACGCCTGTCCGTCTGAATATTCATTTGCCAGCACGGAAACATAGGCTTCCAGCGAGTGGGTTACGGCATCGAGCCCACCAAAGGCACACAGCGATTTCGGCATGTTCATCACCAGATTGGCATCAACAATGGCCATATCTGGGGTCAGCGCATAGTCCGCCAACGGATATTTCTGTCCAGTTGCATCGTCGGTCACCACGGCAAATGGCGTGACTTCGGAACCAGTACCGGATGTAGTGGTAATCGCCACCATCTTGGCTTTGACACCCATTTTCGGGAACTTATAGATACGTTTACGGATATCCATAAAGCGCAGCGCCAGCTCTTCGAAGTGTGTAGTAGGGTGCTCATACATCACCCACATGATCTTCGCAGCATCCATCGGAGAACCGCCACCCAGTGCAATAATCACATCGGGCTTGAAGGAGTGCATTTGTTCCGCGCCTTTGCGCACGATGCTCAGTGTCGGGTCAGCTTCAACTTCAAAGAAAACTTCGGTTTCCAGTCCGTGTTGTTTCAGTACGGAAGTTACCTGATCAACGTAGCCATTATTGAACAGGAAGCGGTCAGTCACGATAAATGCGCGTTTTGCACCATCGGATGCGACTTCTTCAAGTGCGATAGGCAGTGAGCCACGACGGAAGTAAATGGATTTAGGAAGTTTATGCCACAACATATTCTCTGCTCGCTTGGCTACCGTTTTTTTGTTGATCAAGTGCTTCGGACCGACGTTTTCGGAGATGGAGTTTCCGCCCCATGAGCCACAGCCCAGTGTCAGAGACGGAGCGAGTTTGAAGTTGTAGAGATCGCCGATACCACCCTGAGAAGCCGGCGTGTTAATCAGGATACGTGCCGTTTTCATCATATTCCCGAAATGATTTACACGCTCTGGCTGATTGTCCTGATCGGTATACAGGCAGGATGTGTGACCGATGCCACCCATTGCCACCAGTTTTTCCGCTTTAATGACGGCGTCATTGAAGTCTTTCGCCCGGTACATCGCCAGCGTCGGAGACAGTTTTTCATGGGCAAACGGTTCGGATTCATCAACGGCCGTCACTTCACCGATCAGCACTTTGGTGTTCGCAGGGACGGTGATACCCGCCATTTCAGCGATCTTTGGTGCTGGCTGGCCCACAATGTCGGCATTCAGTGAGCCGTTTTTCAGCAGAATGCCTTGTACGGCATGAAGTTCTTTGCCTTTCAGCATGTAGCCGCCGTGGGTGGCGAAACGCTCACGTACGGCATCATAGGCGCTGTCTACCACGATGACTGACTGTTCTGACGCACAAATGACGCCGTTATCGAAGGTTTTCGACATCAGGATAGAGGCAACGGCACGCTTAATATCCGCCGTTTCGTCAATAACAACGGGGGTGTTACCTGCACCTACGCCGATCGCCGGTTTACCTGAGCTGTATGCCGCTTTCACCATACCCGGCCCGCCGGTAGCCAGAATCAGGTTGATATCTGGGTGGTGCATCAGTTGGTTGGATAAATCGACGGACGGTTGATCAATCCAGCCGATGATATCTTTCGGGGCGCCAGCGGCAATCGCAGCTTGCAGTACAATGTCTGCGGCTTTATTGGTCGCATTTTTTGCACGTGGATGGGGAGAGAAGATAATCCCGTTACGAGTCTTCAGGCTGATCAGCGCTTTAAAAATCGCGGTAGAAGTGGGGTTGGTGGTGGGAACAATACCGCAAATCAGGCCAATAGGCTCTGCAATGGTAATAGTACCGAAAGTGTCATCAGTAGAGAGGACGCCACAGGTTTTTTCATCCTGATAGGCGTTATAAATGTATTCGGATGCGAAGTGGTTTTTGATGACTTTATCTTCCACGATCCCCATACCGGATTCAGCAACCGCCATTTTTGCCAGCGGGATACGGGCATCCGATGCAGCGAGTGCGGCAGCGCGGAAGATCTTGTCCACTTGTTCCTGAGTGTAAGTGGCAAATTCCTGCTGTGCCTTTTTAACTCTTTCGACCAGTGCGTTAAGTTCAGCAACGTTGGTTACGGCCATAATGCTCTCCTGATAAATGTTAAACTCTTTCAGTCAATTGTTCGCCGGATAGAACAGTATAGATAAACAAGCGGGGTACGTTTCCGCTACCAGGCTATTCTTTCCTATCTATCTCACGTTAATTGACTCAAAGAGCTTGTCAGACGCCGTTATGGCGCGATTGCAGCTTTTTAAAATACTGTAACCGTCGATACCGTAAATTTTTGAAATATTGTTTTGAAAATAAGCCAAAATTAAGAGGATTTACGTGTTCACTACGGTATGGAATGAGCATACCTATTTGTGGGTGCCTTTTTTGTGATCAACATCGAACTTTCTTTAAGCTGACACCATTCAGCAATGTGATATTGATAATCAATATCATTAGGAAGGTAAAGGTAGGGGCTTTTCTACCTAAAATGGAGTGGTAGGGGGGCAGAATTGACGGCGGTGATACAGATAGTTATCGGAATCACTGACGAGTTCGACTTGTTTGTAGAATAGGGTCTATCCGTTCGAGTAAAACGTATTCGTATAAATATTGCTTATATCTTAATCGGGTTAGTTATTTTACGTGCCGTCTATAGCAGAGAAGCAGAACGCTATCGGCGCGTATGGTTAGTAATAAAATTGTTAAAATAATAACATTCCGATCAGATAATGACGCGGATAGGTAAGCATGCGTCATCATTTTTGTGCTGTGAAAATGATGAAACCCACTACGATGTTTTTTTGTTCAAAATCCATAAATTGCTGAATATTTAAAAAACATTTGCAAATAAAGATAAAAGGCATTGTTTATCATGGGGTTAATCATTGCGTCACTCTATTGCAATAAAACAGCTATCGGGCTGTATTAAAGAAAATTAAGCAACATCAATGTAAAAATATTGGCGAATGTGTCCGCTTTTGATAGCTTCGAGTTTCGACCTGTTATCCGCCATTCACCCATAAATTAATTTTATGATTTATTTGGATAATAGGCGTTCTTTTCTACTCTATGTGACGGCAATTTTTACGCATAGAGTCCGGTATGGCGTTGTATCAGACAGGGGCGTTTATAAAGTGAAAATTTGCAAAACAAAACGATGCTTTGTTACCAGTATGATTGCCGCGGCAGTGATGGCGTCATGCGTGAATGTTCAGGCTGCTAATGTACCTGCCGGTATTGAGCTGGCAAAAGAACAGGTTCTGGTGAGAAACAATGGCGCCGAGGTGTCATCACTGGATCCGCATAAAATAGAAGGCGTACCGGAATCCAACGTCGCGCGCGATTTATATGAAGGATTGGTAATTTCCGATCCGGATGGACACCCGATTCCCGGCGTGGCTGAGCGTTGGGAAAGCAGCGATTTTAAAGTCTGGACGTTCCATTTACGTAAAGATGCCAAGTGGTCAAATGGCGAACCGGTTACCGCACAGGATTTCGTTTATAGCTGGCAGCGTCTGGCCGATCCGAAAACCGTTTCCCCTTATGCCAGCTATTTGCAATATGGTCATCTGTTGAATATTGATGACATTATTGCCAGCAAGAAATCTCCCGATACGCTGGGCGTAAAAGCACTCGACGCCCATACGTTGGAAGTGACATTAAGCGAGCCGATCCCTTACTTTTATAAATTACTGAATCACTCGTCCATGTCCCCAGTAAATAAAACAGCGGTGGAGAAATTTGGTGATAAATGGACCCAGCCGGAAAACTGGGTGGGGAATGGTGCCTATCGCCTTAAATCCTGGGTAGTGAATGAACGGCTTGTGCTGGAGCGTAACCCCCAATATTGGGATAACGCCAAGACCGTGATTAATCAGGTCACCTATCTGCCGATTTCTTCAGAAGTCACGGATGTTAACCGTTACCGTGCGGGGGAAATTGATGTCACCAATAATAAATTACCCATCGAGCTATTTCAGAAGCTAAAAAAAGAAATCCCACAAGAAGTTAACATCAACCCTTATCTCTGCACCTATTATTACGAAATCAATAACCAGAAACCGCCATTTAACGATGTTCGGGTACGTACAGCTCTGCGCATGGGGCTCGATCAGGACATATTGACCAATAAAGTTAAAAATCAGGGCGACATTCCTGCCTATGGCTATATTCCACCCTTTACTGACGGCCTGAAAGCGCATACGCCAGAGTGGTTTACCTGGCCACAGGCGAAACGTAATGAAGAAGCGAAAAAATTACTGGCGGAAGCGGGTTATACCGCAGATAAGCCGTTGACGTTTAATTTGCTTTATAACTCGTCTGATTTGCATAAAAAGATGGCGATCGCAGCGGTATCGATCTGGAAACAGAATCTGGGCGTCGACGCGAAGTTGGAAAATCAGGAGTGGAAAACCTATCTCAGCACCCGTCATCAGGGCAATTATGACGTCGCGCGTGCTGGATGGTGTGCGGACTATAACGAACCGACATCGTTCCTGAATAGTATGCTGTCAGATAGCAGCAACAACACGGCGCATTATAAGAGCGCGGCGTTCGACAAGCTGATGGCTCAGGCTGTTCAGGCGAAAACGGACGATGAACGTGCACAAGTTTATCAGCAGGCAGAATCGCAGTTAGATAAAGATGCAGCCATTGTACCGGTCTATTACTACGCGAACGCCAGGCTGATAAAACCCTATGTCGGTGGCATTACCGGCAAGGATCCGTTGGATAATTTACGGGTGAAGGATCTCTATATCATTAAGCATTAATCTGCCGCTGTTTACGGTTTGATGCAAATGAAGTGAGCGAGCAGCGATTAATTTGGTGTTTAATCTCTGGTTACCCATTCCTACTCTGTGGGAATGGGTCGTGAGTCGAATCGATTAATCGTCTTCTCACAGGACTCTCATTCAGGAATCGTGCTGGGATAACTAACACGACAACATTACAGGAGAAAATAATGACACACATCACAACTAAAAAAAGAGTAGCTGCCGCTATTATCGCGGCATTAAGTAGCACGATGGCTGTTTCTGCCTTCGCCGCGACCGTTCCCGCAGGCGTTCAGTTAGCAGACAAACAGGAATTGATTCGTAACAACGGCGCTGAAGTTTCATCCCTTGACCCGCATAAAATCGAAGGTGTACCGGAATCTAACGTATCGCGCGATCTGCTGGAAGGGTTGGTGATTTCTGACGTTAACGGCAAAACCAGCCCCGGTGTAGCGGAAAGCTGGGATAACAAAGATTTTAAAGTGTGGACATTCCACCTGCGTAAAGATGCCAAATGGTCGAATGGTGAGCCGGTTACCGCACAGGATTTCGTCTACAGCTGGCAGCGTCTGGCCGATCCAAAGACGGCATCGCCTTATGCTAGCTACCTGCAATATGGTCATCTGCTGAATATCGATGACATCATTGCCGGTAAAAAATCCCCAGATACGCTAGGCGTGAAAGCGATCGACGACCATACGTTTGAGGTCACGCTTTCTGAAGCCGTACCTTACTTCTATAAGCTGCCTGTTTACGTCGCAATGTCCCCAATCAATAAAACCGTTGTTGAAAAATTCGGTGAAAAATGGACGCAGCCGCAAAACTGGGTTGGTAATGGTGCCTATAAGCTGAAAAGTTGGGTGGTGAATGAAAAAATGGTGCTGGAGCGTAACCCGCAATATTGGGACAACGCCCATACTGTGATTAACCAAGTGACGTATTTGCCGATTGCGTCTGAAGTGACGGACGTTAACCGCTACCGCAGCGGTGAAATCGACATGACGTACAATAATCTGCCAATCGAACTCTTCCAAAAACTGAAGAAAGAAATCCCGGATGAAGTGAAGGTTAACCCGTACCTGTGTACCTACTACTACGAAGTTAACAACCAGAAGCCACCGTTTAATGATGTGCGCGTACGTAACGCGCTGCGTCTGGGCCTGAGCCAGGATATTCTGACCAACAAGGTGAAGAATCAAGGCGACATTCCTGCCTATGGCTTTGTACCACCCTATATCGATGGCCTGAAAGCATCAGTACCTGAGTGGTTCACCTGGTCACAGACCAAACGTAATGAAGAAGCGAAAAAACTGTTGGCCGAAGCGGGTTATACCGCAGAAAAACCGCTGACGCTGAGCCTGCTGTACAACACTTCCGATCTGCATAAGAAAATGGCTATCGCGGCAGCTTCTATCTGGAAACAGAATATCGGTGTAGACGTTAAGCTGGAAAATCAGGAATGGAAAACCTTCCTCAGCACCCGTCATCAGGGGACCTATGATGTTGCACGTGCCGGATGGTGTGCGGATTATAACGAACCGTCAACCTTCCTGAACAGCATGCTGTCCGACAGCAGCAGTAACACCTCGCACTATAAGAGCAAAGAGTTTGATGCACTGGTGGCGAAATCCTTGCAGGTGAAAACTGACGAGGAGCGCGCTGCGGTTTACCAGCAGGCGGAATCACAGCTGGATAAAGACGCTGTCACCATACCGGTCTATTACTATGCGAATACCCGACTGGTGAAACCTTATGTTGGTGGATTAACGGGCAAAGATCCCCAAGATAATGTTTACGTGAAAGATCTTTATATCATCAAGCACTAATAATAATGGCTGGCGCACGCAACTGTGCTGCCAGCCTTTTATAGGTACGAGCAATGTTAAAATTTATTCTTCGCCGCTGTTTAGAGGCGATTCCAACGCTACTTATCCTGATCACCATCTCGTTCTTCATGATGCGATTGGCACCCGGCAGCCCTTTTACCGGTGAACGTAATTTACCGCCGGAAGTGATGGCGAATATTGAAGCTAAATATCATCTGAACGACCCAATACTGACGCAGTACGGTAATTACTTGCTGCAATTGGTACAGGGTGATTTCGGTCCTTCTTTTAAATACAAAGACTATTCCGTGAACGATTTGGTCGCGACATCTTTCCCAGTTTCTGCGAAATTAGGGTTCGCGGCATTCATTCTTGCCATTGTTTTTGGTGTGAGTGCGGGTGTGATCGCCGCGCTGAATCAAAATACGAAATGGGATTATACCGTGATGGGCTTTGCCATGACGGGGGTGGTTATTCCCAGCTTTGTCGTCGCGCCGTTATTGGTGCTGATTTTTGCCATTACGCTACGTTGGCTACCTGGCGGTGGCTGGAACGGCGGGGCACCCAAATACATGATTTTACCGATGGTGGCACTGTCTTTGTCTTATATCGCCAGCATCGCGCGTATTACCCGAGGATCTATGATCGAGGTTTTGCACTCTAACTTTATCCGCACCGCGCGCGCCAAAGGGCTACCGATGCGTCGCATCGTTCTGCGCCACGCGTTAAAGCCTGCGTTGCTGCCCGTGCTTTCCTATATGGGGCCCGCGTTTGTGGGGATTATTACCGGCTCAATGGTTATTGAAACCATTTTTGGTTTACCCGGTATTGGGCAACTGTTCGTGAACGGTGCACTGAACCGCGACTATTCACTGGTATTGAGTTTGACGATTCTGGTCGGCGGCTTAACCATTTTATTTAATGCGATCATTGACGTGCTCTACGCTGTTATCGATCCGAAAATTCGCTATTAATTGGAGGCGTTATGTTTTGGAATCGAAAAAACGTTGAAGCGTTAGAGAACTTCACCGAGCAGGCTGAGATTGAAGGCCGTAGTTTGTGGCAGGATGCGCGCCTGCGCTTTATCCATAACCGTGCTGCGCTGGCCAGTCTGTTTGTTTTGGCTGTGATTACTGTGTTTGTGATTTTTGCACCTCTGCTGTCTGCATTTGACTACGCCGATACGGACTGGGGAATGATGTCAGCTGCGCCGGATATGACGTCCGGACACTATTTTGGTACAGACTCCTCCGGTCGTGATTTGTTGGTTCGCGTTGCCATCGGTGGACGCGTCTCGCTGATGGTGGGTGTCGCGGCGGCGCTGGTTGCCGTGGTCGTTGGAACGCTGTATGGCGCGATGTCCGGTTATTTGGGCGGAAAAGTAGATTCGGTGATGATGCGTCTGCTGGAGATCCTCAATTCGTTCCCGTTCATGTTCTTCGTCATTCTGCTGGTAACATTCTTTGGGCAAAACATGCTGCTGATCTTCGTGGCCATTGGCATGGTGTCTTGGCTGGATATGGCGCGTATCGTGCGCGGCCAGACACTGAGCCTGAAACGTAAAGAGTTCATTGAGGCGGCGATGGTTTCCGGTGTCTCTACGCGCGGTATCGTGCTGCGTCACATTGTTCCTAACGTGCTCGGTGTGGTGGTGGTTTATGCCTCTTTGCTGGTGCCAAGCATGATTCTGTTTGAGTCCTTCCTGAGCTTCCTGGGTTTGGGAACGCAGGAGCCGTTAAGCAGCTGGGGCGCTTTGCTGAATGATGGTGCGAACTCAATGGAAGTGTCGCCATGGTTACTGTTCTATCCGGCGGCGTTTCTTGTTGTCACGTTGTTTTGTTTTAACTTTATCGGCGATGGCCTGCGTGATGCCCTCGACCCGAAAGATCGCTGAGGAGCATTAACATGAGCAAAATTGAGTTAACTGGCGCGCAAGACGCGCTGCTACATGTTCAGGATCTACGGGTAACGTTTAAAACGCAGGATGGAGACGTGACGGCGGTTAACGACCTGAATTTCACGCTCAATGCTGGTGAAACGCTGGGGATTGTCGGTGAATCTGGGTCCGGTAAATCACAGACTGCGTTTGCGTTGATGGGGCTATTGGCCCGCAATGGCCGTATTGGTGGCTCGGCGCGTTTTCGTGGTAGAGAGATTCTCAATTTACCTGAAAACCAACTGAATAAGCTGCGTGCTGAAGAAATTAGCATGATCTTTCAGGATCCGATGACCTCGCTGAACCCTTACATGCGCGTCGGTGAACAGCTGATGGAAGTACTGATGCTGCACAAACGCCTGAGCAAAAGTGAAGCGTTTGAAGAGTCGGTCAAAATGCTGGATGCGGTCAAAATGCCGGAAGCGCGTAAGCGTATGAAGATGTATCCGCATGAATTTTCCGGTGGGATGCGTCAGCGCGTGATGATTGCGATGGCGCTGCTGTGTCGGCCGAAGTTGCTGATTGCCGATGAACCGACAACGGCACTGGATGTGACCGTTCAGGCGCAGATTATGACGCTGTTGAACGAGCTGAAGAGCGAGTTTAATACCGCCATCATCATGATCACGCATGATCTGGGTGTGGTTGCCGGTATTTGTGACAAAGTGCTGGTGATGTACGCGGGGCGCACCATGGAATACGGCGTTGCACGCGATGTCTTTTATCATCCGAGCCACCCATATTCTGTCGGCTTGCTCAATGCCGTGCCGCGTCTGGATGCAGAAGATGACGTGTTGGCGACCATTCCGGGTAATCCACCTAACTTATTACGCTTGCCGAAAGGGTGTCCGTTCCAACCGCGCTGCCCGTATTCAATGGATGTCTGCCATAGCGCACCTGCGCTAGAATCTTTTGGTGATGGCCGCTTGCGCGCCTGCTTTAGAGCGATTGAGGAGGTGGTATGAACAACGCGGACGAGAAAAAGGTGTTGTTAGAAGTGGACGATCTGAAAGTCCACTTTGATGTCAGAGATGATAAGCAGTGGTTCTGGCAGCCGCCGAAAAAACTGAAAGCCGTCGATGGTGTGACGCTGCGCTTGTATGAAGGTGAAACGCTGGGCGTGGTCGGGGAATCCGGCTGCGGCAAGTCTACGCTAGCGCGTGCTATTATCGGATTGGTAAAAGCGACGGACGGGCGGGTGACCTGGCTGGGGAAAGATCTGCTGGGGATGAGCGCAGCTGAATGGCGCGCAACGCGTAACGATATTCAGATGATATTTCAGGATCCGCTGGCATCGCTGAATCCGCGTATGAACATCGGCGAAATTATTGCTGAGCCGTTGAAAGTTTATCATCCAGAGCTTGATCGACAGACGGTGAAAGACCGCGTGAAAACCATGATGTTGAAGGTTGGACTGCTGCCGAGCCTGATCAACCGCTATCCGCATGAATTCTCCGGCGGGCAGTGCCAACGTATTGGGATCGCGCGGGCGCTGATTCTGGAGCCGAAGCTGATTATCTGTGATGAGCCAGTTTCCGCACTGGACGTATCTATTCAGGCTCAGGTCGTTAACCTACTGCGTCAGCTACAGCGTGAAATGCGCCTGTCGCTGATTTTCATCGCCCATGATTTATCGGTAGTGAAGCACATTTCCGATCGCGTGTTGGTGATGTATCTGGGTCATGCGGTAGAGCTGGGAACGTACGATCAGGTCTATCAAAACCCGCAGCACCCGTATACCCGTGCGCTGATGTCCGCTGTGCCGGTTCCCGATCCCGATAAGGAACGCAACAAGAAGATACAGTTGCTGGAAGGGGATCTACCTTCACCGATCAATCCGCCATCGGGCTGCGTATTCTGCACTCGTTGTCCCGTAGTCGGCCCTGAGTGCACGAAAACCCGGCCATTGCTGGAGGGGAGCTTTACACACGCCGTCTCGTGTCTGAAAGTCGATCCGCAGGCGCTACTACCGGCCTCGGAAGCGGAAGCACAGTAGCTTGTTTTATCCGTTACCAATGTAAAAAGGCGTCTCCTGTGGGAGACGCCTTACGTTTAGGCGAGATGACTTATTCTTTCCACAGGGCTTATTCTTTCCACAGAATGTGGCAAAGTTTGTGGTCTTTTTCTCGGCAAATCAGTACGCGGGCAAAAATATCGGTAATTTCTTCACCTTCCTGTTCGGCCAGCCCAATCACGACTTCAGCGAAGAAATCTGGGTTCAGGTCGAAATCAACGTGCTCAGCCCAATCTTCCGCGGGGTCGAATAACTCAGCACCGCCGCGTTCTTCGAATTGCAGGTTGAACAGCAGAATATCTGCTGGATCGAGGTTGTCAGCAGCAAGTTCCAAGAAAATGTCGTAGGCCTGTTCCAATGCTTCGTCTTCGGTCAGGCGATTATTCAAATCCATAAAGCGATTCCTGTAAATTCCCAATGATCTTATTAAAACACGGCAAAACGCGTATGCCCTAAATAATTTGATTCATAGCAGGGGGCTGAAAAAGTAGAACAGCCGCTCGACAATGCGTTGCCAATAAGGACGGTTTTGCCACTGCGTCGCGTTTAACAGGCGTGAGCGGGCGATATAGTCTTCCTGCACGCAGGCTAAGTCGCTGCCGAATCCAGCATCGTCAATCACCAGCGTAATTTCAAAATTCAGCCACAGGCTGCGCATATCGAGATTCACCGTGCCGACCAAGCTGAGCTGTCCGTCGACCAGCACACTTTTGGTGTGCAGCAGTCCGTCTTTGAATTGGTAAATTTTTACGCCTGCGGCCAGCAGTTCCGTGAAGAACGCACGGCTGGCCCAGCCGACCAGTACGGAGTCGTTCTTGTGCGGAACAATAATGCTGACATCGACCCCGCGCTGGGCGGCGGTGCAGATGGCATGCAGCAGATCGTCGCTGGGCACGAAGTAGGGGGTCGTCATGATCAATTGCTTACGCGCCGAATAGACGGACGTCAGCAGCGCCTGATGAATCATTTCTTCCGGGTAACCAGGGCCGGAAGCTATAACCTGAATGGTGTGGCCGCTCTCCTGTTCGAACGGCATGACGTTAACATCAGGCGGCGGCGGGAGCAGGCGTTTGCCCGTTTCCATCTCCCAGTCACAGCAGTAAATGATGCCCAGGGTAGTCGCTACCGGGCCTTCAATACGCGCCATGAGGTCAATCCATTGCCCAACGCCAGCATCCTGCTTGAAGAGACGTGGATCGACCATATTCATGCTGCCGGTATAAGCAATGCGGCTGTCGATCAGAATAATTTTACGGTGCTGTCGTAAATCCATGCGGCGCAGGAAAGCACGGAACAGATTCACTTTCAGCGCTTCGACCACTTCTATTCCAGCGGTGCGCATCAGTTCGGGATGATGTTGGCGGAAAAATTGAACGCTGCCGGCCGAGTCCAGCAGGATGCGGCAATGTACGCCGCGTCGTGCGGCCGAGATAAGGGAAGACGTGACTTGCTCGACCAGACCACCGGGTTGCCAGATATAGAACACCATTTCGATGTTATTACGCGCGAGTTCAATATCACGTAATAACGCCTTAATGGTGTCATCAAATGTGGTCATCAATTGCAACTGGTTGCCTTTGACGCCGCCAACCCCTTGTCGGCGTTCACAGAGCTGAAATAGTGCGCTGGCGACTTCACTGTTTTCCGTCGCGAAAATACGGCGATATTCCTTTAATTCGCGCAGCCATTTTGCCGTTGATGGCCACATTTTGCTCGCGCGTTCAGCCCGACGTTTACCGAGATGGAGTTCGCCAAATGAAAGATAAGCGACAATACCGACAAGTGGCAGAATATAAATCACCAGTAGCCAGGCCATCGCTGAAGGCACTGCCCGACGTTTCATCAGAATACGCAAGGTCACACCTGCGATCAGCAACCAGTAGCTAAAAACCAGTAACCAACTTATTACGGTATAAAATGTCGACATAAAAGCAGCATAGTCCCTTCTGCAAAGAATTAACAAAGTGTACGCATAGATTTATAAAAGGGGAAATGCCTTTCCTCTGAATATCCCCTTCATACTTCAAGCTGCATACGCGTTGGCTGCATTCACTCACCCGAATCACTTACCTGAGTAAGCTCATCGGGATTCCCTCTCTTGCCGCCTTCATGCAACTCGAATTATTTAGGGTATAAACGTTATGGGTAAGAAGAGAATGACGGAGAGGGTGATTCACCGATTGTCGTCACGTATTAGGGGTATATAATGCCCAGCGCGAGTGGATTAATAAGAGTTGCATAATGAAACGCAGTCGGAATGAAGTGGGCCGCTGGCGGATGTTACGTCAGGTTCAGCGTAGAAGAAGCCGCTGGTTGGAGGCGCAATCGCGTACTTACCGCCATATTCGCTCTGCCCGTTATTTGCAGCAGAAGCATCAACGGCGGGCATTACTCTATGCGGTAGCCTACGAGTGGTAAACCAGCGAGGAAAATAGCGACCCGAAGTATGGTCGCTATTTTTTTATCACAAAACGGCTCTTATTCCCTTATCCGTTCATCCCATCATGGGAATGCGCTGTGTCATCTCTCTCTGATCAATCATCGGGTTCACATCAGCTTCTGTCGAGGGCAGGATAAACAGCGACACTGAAGTATTTAAGCGTTCCGTTTGCTCCAGCAGTGAGGCGAAGGTGTGAGCGGAGGCTTCAACCTGTCCTGCATTTTCTCTGACGGTGTCGTTCAGCGTGCTGAGTCGCGCAGTCACTTCATGAATACTTTCGTTCTGCTGGTGTGATATCTCCGAGATCTCGCTCAGGAACGTGCCCGTGTCTTTCGCCGTCTGAATGATATTCTGTAGGCTGTCATTCAGTTTGTTCACCAGTCGTGTTCCTGCGGTTACGCTGTTGTCTGAATCACGAATCAGCACATTAATACTTTGTGCTGAGTGACTGCTTTGCGAAGCCAGGGTGCCAACTTCTCTGGCGACAACGGCAAACCCTCGACCCATCGTGCCAGCTCGCGCCGCTTCAATCGCTGCGTTCAATGACAAGATATGCGTCTGGAATGCTACATTTTCAATCATCCCAATGGCTTCTGTCATTTCTCGAGTTCTGCCTGCAATATCTGACATTGCCGCCTTGACGTCATTCATCATTGTCTCACCCTGCGTGGCGATTTTGCTGGTGTCTTCTGCGTGCAAATTAGCCTGCTGGGTATGCTGAGTGTTTTGCTCGAGATGTTGGCTAAGTTGAATGACGTGTTCAGTAGTCACTTTGAGTTCGTGGGACTGGCGATTCGCCTGCTCGGAAAGACGATGGTTATCCTCAGCCACGCGATCGACCTGTGTCACCATGTGATCAACACCCTGACGAACCTGATTAACCAAGGTCACCAGACCTTCCTGCATTAGGATGACGCTGGTATTGAGCTGTTCAACTTCCCGTGTTCCGCGTGTCTCTGTATTGACTGAATGAGAAAGATCGCCCGCCGCGATCAGTTTTAAATGGGCAATGATGTGCGCCAGTGGACGAATAATGACCCGGTTAACGCCAAACCAAACGGCAATGGCGATCGCCAGTAATAACCCCAACACCGTGATAAAGATTGTTTTCGCTTGATCGAGAGAGGATAAAAATTGTTGGCCATGCTGTTTTTGCAGCGCATCGGTATCTTGCAGATAGTGTGAGTACTTCTGGGTAAAATCGCTTTGATAGGCCTGAACCGGGACAGCAAAGAAAATATCGATCTGATTGGTGGTTTTTATTCCTTCGGCTAACTCGACAAGCCCGGAATAAAGCTGGTTGTAGCCCTTTTTCAGATCGACAAATGCTGTTGTGTCTGCTTCCGCCGTCGTGGTTGTTTCCAGTAACTGATAATGTTCTTTTGCCTGTTTCAGAGACACTTCAGCCTCATCCATCAGGCTGTGCCAGCTGCCTTCAGACCCGGTTTCTTTGTCTACCAACAGATAAATGCCTGCGCGGTTAAGTTTGTCGCTGGCATTCATGACTTCCATCCGCGCTTTATCCATTAACGCTTGTTGCTGGCGCAGACTCTCGTTAGCAGAAATATCCTGTTGAACCTGGGTCATTGTTTGAGAAATGACGCCGACGGAAACCAATTGCAATAAAGAAAATAACCCAATGATCAATAACAATCCAGAGAGAATACTGAGGCGATGACGGCGGCGGATAGTAGCAACTCCGTTTCGCAAAATCGCAGGCATTAACATGATTGTTGACCCTCTATAGATGAATAGCGGCCAAACTATCACGGTTAAATGACTAAAATATTTCAGCTTTTGACGGAGGGGTAGGAGGCCATGGTTTTTGCGTGTAACCATGACCTGTATCAATTGAACCTTTAAAACACTTTTTTGAAGGGTTTCACACTGACGCGTTGATAGACACCGGCTGCGATGTAGGGGTCGGCGTTGGCCCATGCTGTTGCCTCATCCAGCGATGCGAATTCAGCGATGATCACGGAACCGCTAAAACCAGCCTGACCGGGATCTTCGCTGTCGATAGCAGGTAACGGGCCAGCGGTAATCAGTCGGCCCTGATCGCGTAATGCCTGTAAACGGGCAAGATGGTCTGGTCTTACCGACAGGCGTTTTGCTAATGAATCAACATTATCTTCAGCATAAATGACATAGAGCATAGCGACCTCACTGGTTAGGAAGGTACCCTTTCTCGTTTGGGATACCGGGTAGGGATCCCAGTGGCCAAACGCTATCGGGTAAGAGAAACGTGTTTTTATCATCATACGTGATGTTGTTCGAGGACAATAGGTTGATTTGCCAGACTAATCCCCCCACGATTTCTGTTTTTTTTACAATTCCACGCGTTGTTATTGAATATGATTGCTATTTGCATTTAAACTTGGGCGGCATAAGAGGATAAAGACAGACTATGCCGCAAAAAAAGTTTTTTTTGACCCGCCGTTACTCATGGCCATTCATACTTTCAGTTGGTTTTCATGGTTCACTGATTGCAGGTTTGCTGTACGCATCGTTTAATAATTCAATCGAATTACCGCAGGAATCTAAGCCTATCAGCGTTGTGATGGTGAACCCTGCGGCCTATGAAGCTGCGCCTGCTGCCAAATCTGCGCCCGAACCTGAGCCAGTTAAGCAACCAGAACCTGAGCCGGAACCGATTCCAGAACCGGAGCCATTGCCGCAGCCGGTTCCTATGCCATTACCCGAGCCAAAGCCCAAACCTAAACCGGAACCTAAGCCCGTAAAGAAGGTTGAGCAGCCGAAGCCGGTTAAACGTGAGCCGACCGTTGAAAAACAGCCGCCTTCACCGTTTACCAGCGAAGAGCCGACGCGCAATGTCAATAATGCGCCAGTGAAGCAGGCGCCCGCGCCCGCAGCAAGTTCGCAGTCAAGTGGGCCGCGCCCGTTGAGCCGCGCACAGCCACAGTATCCGGCGCGTGCGTTCTCTCTGCGTGTTGAAGGGCGAGTGAAAATGCAGTTTGATGTGGATGAGTCTGGACGCGTTGATAACGTTCGCGTGCTTTCTGCCGAACCGCGCAATATGTTCGAGCGTGACATCAAGCAGGCGATGCGCAAATGGCGTTACGAAGCGAGCAAGCCGGGTAAAGATCTGGTTGTGACCATCGTCTTTAAAATTGACGGCGGCGCGGCGGTCGAATAATTTACACCAATGCAGATAAAAAACGGGACGTCATCTTTGGCAGATGGCGCCCCGTTTTCGTTAATTATTCAGGATAGATGATGTCGCATCTACGCGAAAAGGTGTGTCAGAGGTTACTCGCTTGGTGTGAAGTTGCTTTTACCTGCTGGCAGCTCACGCGGCTGGCCTTCTTCATCGACTGCTACGTAGGTGAATAACGCTTCGGTGGCCCGATAGCGCTGACCAATCGGCTCAGACGACACTTTCTTTACCCAAACCTCAACATTGACGTTGATGGAGCTGCGACCAGTGCGTAAGCAACGCGCATAGCAGCAAACGACATCGCCCACGGCGACAGGTTTTAAGAACGACATTCCATCAACCCGTACAGTAACGACACGCCCCTCGGCGATTTCTTTCGCCAAAATCGCACCGCCCATGTCCATTTGCGACATCAGCCAGCCGCCAAAAATATCGCCATTCGCATTAGTATCGGCTGGCATGGCCAGCGTACGGAGAACCAGTTCACCCTGTGGTAACACGTTTTGTGTGCTCATTGTGTATGCCTCGGTTTAGCGATTACGGTTGCTCGCTTTTTTCTTCTTCTGATTTCTCTTGGTCGTTAGGCAAGTGGCGATAAATATAGACGCCACAAATCAGCGTAAACAGCAGCGTCACACCAGTTAGCCCAAAAACTTTGAAATTTACCCAAACGCTTTGCGGTAGCCAGAAAGCAATATAGATGTTAACCAATCCACACACCAGAAAGAACATGGCCCAGGCGAAATTCAATTTCCCCCAGACGGGCTGTGGCAAAGTGAGTTCTTTACCCAACATCTTCTGAATCAGGGTCTGTTTCATAACAAACTGGCTGACCAGCAGGGCAACGGCGAACAAGCCGTAGATGATGGTGACTTTCCACTTGATGAACAGGTCGTTATGGAACACCAGCGTTAGCGAACCAAAAATGACGACCATCGCAAAGGTGACCAGCGTCATTTTCTCTATTTTACGATACATCACCCAGGTGACCACGAGTGACAGCGCGGTTGCCGCAATCAGTGCACCCGATGCGATATAGATGTCATAAAGTTTATAGGCCGCAAAAAAAACGACCAACGGTATAAAATCAAGAAGTTGCTTCATTATGTCAATCCATCACTCAACAGTGTCGTAATCATAACCCGCGAGAGTTATCCGATAGCTCATGCCATTATCCTTTATTGTGGAACACCATTCCCGAGATATTGTAATAATTTGCAGAAAATTACGATTGGGTAGATAGCGAACGGGGATCTGGCGAAGCCTATGCCACCAAAGTAGTGGCATAGGCAGAGGACGGCAATTAAGCACGTAGCAGCATATAAAGGCGGAACAGATAAATAAGCAGGATAGCGGAGATCAGATTGCTTAACCCGTTCAGAACCACGCTCAGTACCGTGGGTGAGGAAATCGGTAACTTTGACACGATCAGCAAAATAGCGATTTTAGCCAGCAGCCACATCACGATGGCAGGTGCGGTTGCACGTAAGTTGCTATAGGCCAGTTTGGTGCTCGTTTTAATGGCACTGAAAATTCCGCTTTTTTCAGTGACGACAATCACAGGGGACAAACTCAGCGCAATAGCTAACAACACGCCAGGAATGACCAAAAGCATCATGCCAAGCTGGATGAGCAGGGTGCACAGCAGAATCAAGAAAAGCAGACGCAGTAAAAACGGTGCGGATGCGCCAATGGCTCGCAGGGCACTGGTGCGTTGTCCGTCAGAAACCAACTGGATCAGCATCAGAACCCCGCCCGTTAGCAGCACGTTGCCCACTAACGCAGCAAAAGTGCCTGCCGCCGACATTTTCAGCAACACGGTTTGTTGTTCCGGCGTCATTTGCTGAATCAAATCCATTAGGCCAGATTCGACAGAAGATGACAGATCGCTGCTGGAACTGCTCAGAATCTGTAACTCGTCTCCAGAAGGCGATAACGCATGATTCAGTATGACAGTAATGAATGCCGTCAACAGCGACATCATTAAGATGCTGATGAGCTGGTTACGGGTAAAATTCATTGTGTCACGGTACAACGTGTTAGCCGTGATAGGCATGCAGGCTCCTTGAAAAAGATAATCGACAGAAAGAACTTAACTCGCGATTGTAACCTGTTAATTCGCGCTGTGGCACCCCGTCAACGACACAATGCTGCTTTTCCCTTCACACCAGATCAATGCGGCATTGCTACTAATAGTGATTCTCCTTGTTATCGGTTACGTGTTTTATGATGTTGTGTTGTTTTTGATCTGGATCAATTCCATGAAATTTAATTGGTTAGTGATAAATGATTCAGTTCAATTTGGGGGTGAAATCTTTAAAGGATGTGATCTGGCTTAAAACAAGAATACCTACTTAGGGGTATATTTCGCTCGAAATTTAAACCCTATATAAGGAGTGGGTAATGAAAAAGGCATCTTTCTTATTGTTGGCGGCGGCATTAATGCCGGCATTGGCACAGGCTCATCAAGAGGGTGATTTCATTGTTCGTGCGGGATCGGCAACCGTACGCCCTTCTGAAAGCTCGGACAACGTGCTAGGTAGCCTGGGGTCGTTTCAGGTTAATAACAATACCCAGTTGGGTCTGACCTTCAGTTACATGGTGACGGATAACATTGGTGTCGAATTGCTGGCTGCAACCCCGTTTAACCACAATGTCGGTTTGCGAAGCACTGGGACAATCGCTGAAGTGAAACATTTGCCGCCGTCTCTAGTGGCACAATATTACTTTGGTGATAAGGAAGATACGCTACGCCCCTATCTCGGCGTAGGCGTGAACTACACCCTGTTCTTCGATGAGAAATTTAATGATACGGGGACAAATGCTGGGCTGAGCGATCTGAGCCTGAAAAATTCCTGGGGCATTGCGGCGCAGGCGGGGTTGGATTACAACCTGGATAAAAACTGGTTGCTCAATATGTCCGTGTGGTGGATGGATATTGATACCGATGTGAAATTTAAAGCCGGTAACGATCAGCAAAGCGTGCATACTCGTCTCGATCCGTGGGCCTTTATGTTTGGCGTAGGTTATCGTTTCTGATTGCGAACTTAATTTTATTCTTTGCGTCAGCAACGGCACGCCATAAAAAAACGGCGAAGTTAATAACTTCGCCGTTTTTATAGACAGGAAATAACAAACCAATAAAGAAAAACTATTTACTATTGAATCTATTCTCTAAATGGCGTTAGCCATTAGAAATTGTATTGTACACCAACGCGGTAGCGAGTTTGACGTTCGTCAGTATTTTTGCTGCCAACCACGTTGCCGACTTCAGCGTAAGGCGTCCAGTTTTTATCGTATTTATACGCTAATTTAAAGTTGTGAGTTAGGCCATAGTTGTCGTTGTCAGCAATGTAACCAGGAGATCCTGCTTTGGTTTTTTTATCGTATTCAAATTCGTATTCAACCACAAAGTTCGCTGGCAGTTTATAACCCAGAGTACTGGTGATAGTATAGCCTTTGATGTCACTAGGGTTCGCCGCGGTATTGGTGTTACCGATGTTGTTACTTTTGCGCAGGTAAGATGCACGGTAGCGCAGACCATAATACAGTGAATCGGTGATGTTAGCCGTGCCTTTGATATAAGGGCGATAGTTGTTGTCGTCTGAAGTAGAAACCATGTTCAGGCCGCCTTCCAGCCCAAAGGTTTTATCGAATTTGTACAGGTAGCTGGCGGTCACTTCAGTACCGTTGCTGACGGTTTCGTTATATGGCTTATTTGGGGTTGTATCACTTTTTGATTGACCCCACTTGCCTTCCAGTGACAGACCAAAACCATTGTCGAAACGGTGGGACATCAGCAGGCGATCTTTATGGTCGTTTTTTGCCGTATCCTGCATTTCATGACGATAGTCAATCGTAACAGCCATGGAGCTTAAGCTGATTAAGGAAGTTACCATCATCGTCAATATTTTAGCTTTCATTTTATTATCCCAAGTCAAAGAGAATTATTATTTAAAAACGCGCTGCCACTTTTGTTCAGCGGTTCCATTCTATTTATTATTTCTTACAGTAATGTGAACGAGATCGTTAAAAAGAGAAAATTTTAAATGATCTCAATTATGTGATTTTCTTCGTATTTTACTGATGGGATTTATGCGGTTTGGAAAATAATGGTTAATTAATTTATTTCTTTAAAGTGATGGTAAATAATTATTTCAATTTGAAAATAATTCTTACAATTATAACTAATTAGACATTAAATAATAATTGAATATATTAATCGTTAATTAAATAAGAAATAATTTGAAACATTATTGGGCGCGCGACATCGCTTGCGTTAAGCACAAATCGCGCGCCTGAAAAGTCTTATGAACGTGTAGCCGCTTTCATTTCACTCACAAAGGCGTGTAACTCTGACAGCATGACATCAGGCTGGTTCAGATTTTTTTCGATAATCCGGACGATGGCAGAGCCAGAAATGGCCCCCGCTGCACCTGACGCTACTGTTTCACGCACTTGGGCAGGATCAGAAATGCCAAATCCTTGTAGTGGCGGAGCAGCGTGATACTCGTTCAGTTTGGCAACCAGATGATTCAGCGGCAACTGAGCACGTTTTTCTGCCCCCGTCACGCCCGCGCGTGAAACCAGATAGGTATAGCCACGGCCATAAGAGGCGATCTCTCGCAGCAGTTCATCATCAGCATTGGGTGGACAGATAAATATAGGGGCAATACCGTGCCGCAGCGCTGCGGCACGGAAAGCGGCTGACTCGACCACCGGGACATCTGCCACTAAAACCGAATCGACGCCAACCTCTGCACAGCGCTGATAAAATTCATCAATGCCGTTGCTGAAAACCAGATTGGCATACATCAGCAGGCCGATTGGAATTTCCGGGTATTTCTGGCGTATGGCCGCCAGCATTTCGAAACATTGCCCTGACGTGACGCCTGCGGCAAAGGCGCGCAGGTTAGCATCCTGAATGGTTGGGCCGTCCGCTAGCGGGTCAGAGAAGGGGACCCCCAACTCTAGCGCATCGGCACCGGCGGCAATCAACGTATCGATAATCTTCAGTGACTGCTCGGGGGACGGATCGCCTAGCGTGACAAAGGGGACGAACGCGCCTTCTTTTTTCTCTGACAGGCGTGTAAACAACTGTTGATAGCGCTCCATTAGATTTCTCCCCGATCTTTCAAAATATCGTGCACGGTAAAGATGTCTTTATCACCACGTCCGGACAGGTTGACCACCAGCAGTTGCTCTTTCTCCGGCTCCGCTTTGATCATCTTCAAGGCGTGTGCCAGCGCATGGGAGGATTCCAGTGCAGGGATAATACCTTCACCGCGGCAGAGCGCTTTGAAGGCATCCAGCGCTTCATCATCGGTAATCGAGACATAGTCTGCACGGCCGATGCTGTTCAGGTAGGCGTGCTGCGGCCCTACGGATGGGAAATCCAGCCCAGCGGAAATAGAATAGGACTCTTCAATTTGTCCGTCAGATGTTTGCATCATCGGGGACTTCATACCGAAATAAATACCGACGCGGCCATGCTTTAACGGTGCACCGTGCTGCCCAGATTCAATGCCTAAGCCGCCCGGCTCAATGCCGATCAGGCGAACGTGAGTATCGTCGATGAAATCAGCGAACATGCCAATTGCGTTAGAGCCGCCGCCGACACAGGCCAGCACCGCATCCGGCAAGCGACCTTCTTTTTCCAGGATCTGCGCTTTCGTCTCTTCACCAATCATACGTTGGAATTCGCGTACGATAGTTGGGTAAGGGTGCGGACCTGCCGCCGTTCCCAGCAGATAGTGTGCCGTTTCATAGCTGCCAGACCAGTCACGCAGCGCTTCGTTACAGGCATCTTTCAGCGTGGAAGAACCGCTATGAACTGGAATCACTTCTGCACCCATCAAGCGCATGCGGAAGACGTTCGGCGACTGACGCTCAACGTCTTTTGCACCCATATAAACGCGGCATTTCAGGCCAAGCAGGGCGCAAGCCAGCGCCGTCGCGACGCCGTGTTGTCCCGCACCGGTTTCAGCGATGATTTCACTTTTACCCATGCGCTTAGCCAGCAATGCCTGTCCAAGCACCTGATTCGTTTTGTGCGCGCCGCCGTGCAGCAGATCTTCACGCTTCAGGTACAGCTTGGTTTTCGTCCCAGCCGTCAGGTTTTTGCATAGGGTTAATGCTGTCGGGCGACCCGCATAGTTTTTCAGCAGATCGGTAAATTCAGCCTGAAATTCAGGATCTTTTTGTGCGCTGACGAAAGCCTCTTCCAGCTGGCGCAACGCCGGGATGAGGATCTGCGGAACAAACTGTCCGCCGAATTCACCGAAATAAGGGTTGAGTAATGTCATAATTTTCCCGTCTGTTTTAGTGTTGCTGCTGACGTAACGTCGCAAAAACGGCAGCAATTTTATGTGAATCTTTTTTCCCCGGTTCGCTTTCCACCCCGGAATTGAAATCCAGTCCTGCGCAACCTTGCCGTGCCGCCAGTGCGCAGTTATCGCTATTCAGTCCACCGGCTAACAGCACGTTATCCAGTGACTGATTGTCCAGCAGCGACCAGTTGAAGGTTTTACCGCTGCCGCCCTGACCGTTGTCAAACACGTAGCGATCGACGTGAGTGAGATTACGCTCTGGCAGCACATCCGTGATGCTCAGTGCTTTCCAAATCTGGCACGTTGCAGGTAATTGCTGGCGTAGCTGGTCGATCGTCTGTTGATCCTCATCGCCATGTAGTTGAACAGCCGCTAACCCCAACTGCGTCGTGATAGCAACGATATGAGCGACGGGCGCATTGCGGAAAACGCCGACATAACGCAGTGGCGCACCCTCAATGACATCGGCCGCTTGTTTGGCGTCGATATAGCGTGGAGAACTGGCGACGAAGATTAAACCGCCGTAGAGCGCACCCGCATGATAGGCGGCCTGTGCATCAGCTGCGCGCGTCAGGCCGCAGACCTTGTTTTCACCCAGAATAACGCGGCGTACCGCGCCGTTCAGATCCGGTTCAGACATCAGTGAACTGCCGATCAGGAAGCCCTGAGCAAAAGCGCTGAGTTCACGAATCTGTGCCTGGCAGTTGATACCGGATTCGCTGATCACGGTGACGCCAGCAGGCAGACGCGGTGCGAGCGTCCGGGTACGGTTGAGGTCAATGGAGAGATCGCGCAGGTCGCGGTTGTTGATCCCAACGACGCGTGCTTCGAGCTGAATGGCCCGCAGCAGCTCTTCTTCATTACTAACTTCTGTCAACACGCCCAGCTTCAGGCTGTGCGCCACTTCGGCCAGTTGCTGATATTGCTCGTCGTCCAGCACGGATAGCATCAGCAGAATGGCATCGGCCTGATAGTAGCGTGCCAGATAGATCTGGTAGGGCGAAATAATAAAGTCTTTGCACAACACCGGCTGATGGACTGCCGCGCTAACCTGCGGCAGGAAGGCAAAATCGCCCTGAAAATACTTTTCGTCAGTCAAAACGGAAATAGCAGACGCGTAATCTTTATAGACCTGAGCTATCGCTACCGGGTCGAAATCATCGCGAATCAATCCCTTCGACGGTGACGCCTTTTTGCATTCAAGAATAAAGGCGGGCTTATCTTGTTTCAGCGCCTGATAAAAGTCGCGCTGGCTGGGAACGATCTCATGCTGAAAAGAGGCCAGCGGCTGTGCTTTTTCTCGTTCCGCAACCCAGAGCGCTTTATCACGCACAATTTTATGTAATACGGTTTCCTGCATGGTTCCATTATCCTCTGGCGGACAGGGCGATAACGCGCTGATAAGCCTGTCCACTATGAATGACTTCAAGCGCCTGTTGCGCATTTTGGCGCAGATCTTCTTGTCCGAATAATCTCAGGAGCAGCGCAACGTTGGCGGCAACCGCCGCGGCGTGCGCGCGTTCACCTTTACCTTGTAGCAGTGACGCGAGAATGTCACGATTTTCTTCTGGCGTACCGCCTTGTAATGCCGATAGCGGATGCGTATCCAGCCCGAAATCGCGGTGCGTCAGTTCGTAGGTTTCGATCTCGCCATGGTTCAACTCGGCAACCTGCGTCGGTGCATGAATCGCGACTTCATCCATTCCGCCACCGTGTACAACCGCGGCACGCTGGTAGCCCAGCACTTTCAGCGTTTCGGCGATAGGGCGAACCAATTCGGGGCTATACACGCCAATCAGCGCCAGCGGTGGACGAGCGGGGTTAACCAACGGCCCCAGCACGTTGAAGACGGTGCGTGTTTTGAGCTGCTGACGTACCGGCATGGCATGACGGAAGCCCAGATGGTATTGCGGAGCAAACAGGAAACACACGCCCAGGTCGTCCAGCGCCTGACGGGAATCCTGTGCGCTCATATCCAGCTTAATGCCGAAAGCGGAGAGTAAGTCAGAGGAACCGGAACGGCTGGATACGCTACGGTTGCCGTGCTTGGCGATTTTCAGACCACAGCTGGCAGCAACGAAGGCACTGGCCGTCGAAATATTGATGCTGTTGGTGCCGTCACCGCCTGTGCCGACGATATCGGCAAATAAATAGTCAGGGCGCGGGAACGGCTGCGCATCGGCCAGCAGAGCCGTGGCAGCACCGGCGATCTCATCGGGATGTTCGCCGCGCACTTTCATACTAATCAACGCCGCTGCCAGTTGGCTGGCTTCCAGTTCACCGCGAATAATGGCACCAAACAGCGCCTGACTTTCCTGACGGCTGATGCTGTTCGCGCCGTATAATTTTTCCAGTATGTGTTGCATGGTAATGACATCCTGAGCAGTAGACGGTTCCTGGGTCTTAGACGACGGTTGTGTAGAAGACAGTTGCATAATCGTATCCCTCGTTAAGCCAGCGCCCAGTCCAGCGTTTGTTCCAGCAGTCGAGCGCCGTGCGTGGTCAGGATCGACTCAGGATGGAATTGAAAACCGCAGACGCGATCGGCATCGTTCCGCACGGCCATGACCATCGTGTTGAAGTGTGCGTTGACGGTCAGCGTCGACGGAATGTTGCTGCCGACCAGCGAGTGGTAGCGAGCGACGGGCAATGGATGCGGTAAACCGCTAAACATGCCGCTGGCATCGTGGTCGATGGCAGACGCCTTGCCGTGCAGGATTTCACCCGCCTGACCGACATGGCCGCCGTAGGCTTCCACAATGGCCTGATGGCCGAGGCAAATGCCGATAATCGGCAACTGACCGCGCAAACGTTGCAGCAGCTCAGGCATACAACCCGCTTCGGCTGGCGTGCCGGGGCCGGGGGAGAGCATCAGGATCGGTTTTTCCATTTGCTGTAACCGCGCGATGATGACGTCGGCAGGCAGATGGTTACGGTAAATCACGACCTGATGACCGCTGGCACGCAGCTGATCCACCAGGTTGTAGGTGAATGAATCGATGTTATCGAGCAGCAGGATATCGGCCATCAGAAAATCTCCTTTGCATGGTGCGCGCTGGCAATGGCTCGCAGTACGGCCCGGGCTTTATTGCGTGTTTCGTCGGCTTCGGCTTGAGGGTTAGAATCCAGCACCACGCCCGCACCGGCCTGAACAGTGGCAATACCGTCTTCGACATAGGCGGAGCGAATGACGATGCAGGTGTCCAGGTCGCCGTGAGCGGTGAAGTAGCCCACCGCGCCGCCGTAGCTGCCGCGTCGGGTTTTCTCACTTTCGGCAATCAGCTGCATGGCCCGAACTTTCGGCGCGCCGCTTAGCGTGCCCATATTCATGCAGGCGCGGTAGGCGTGCAGCACATCTAAATCTTCACGCAATGTCCCCACAACGCGGGAGACCAGATGCATGACAAAGGAATAGCGGTCCACTTTGGTCAAGTCAGCAACGTAACGGCTACCCGGCTGACAGATGCGCGCCAGATCGTTACGGGCTAAATCTACCAGCATCAAATGCTCAGCCAGCTCTTTATGGTCGGTACGCATTTCCAGTTCAATACGGCTATCGAGATCGCGATCCAGCGAGCCATCGGCACGGCGACCGCGCGGGCGAGTACCGGCAATCGGATAGATTTCGATTTGACGGCTGTCTGCATCGTATTTCAGCGAGCTTTCCGGCGAGGCACCGAACAACGTGAAGTCTTGATCCTGCATGTAAAACATGTAAGGGCTGGGATTGCTATCCTTCAGCGTTTGGTAGGCGGCCAGCGGTGAAGGACACGGCAGAGAGAAACGACGTGACGGCACGACCTGGAAAATTTCACCGATGCGGATAGCTTCCTGCATCTGGCTGACGACTTCCCCGAAAGCCTCATCGCTCTGGTTGCAGCTCAGCGTCATGTCTTCGATGGACTGACGCGGCAGCGCGGGCGCGGGCTGAGTGAGCTGAAGTTGCAGCTGTTCCAGACGCTGTTGCAGACGCTGCTTTTCGCTATGGTTCGGTGTAAACAGGCTGGCTTGCAGAGCGGTCACACGTTTTTGGTGGTCAAGCACCAGCAGCGTTTCTGCCAGATAGAAGCAAAAATCCGGGCAACGCTGCTGCTGGTTCAGCGCAGGTAATTCTTCAAACCCGGCGACCAGATCGTAGGCGAACAGGCCGCCGAGAAACATAGCTTCACGCTCATCTATCGGGCAGGCGACCAGCGTCAGAATCTGACGTAAGGCGTCAAACACGGACAGCGAACGCAGGCGAGCATCTTCGTCCTGCATGGCGTCTGCCAGTGGGAACGTGAGTTCACGACCGTTCGGACGCGGCTGATTGATAATCTCCACTGGCAGCGCGGCATCCAGAAGCGGCAGAAGGCTGGCGCCGTTTGCCGTGAGTGCCTGAATGGAAACGTGCTGACCCAGTGCGGTGATGCGTAGTGCGCTATCTACGATCAACAGGCTTTTCAGGTTTTCCTTGCTGTCGATTTCAGCCGACTCTAACAGCAACGTTGCCGGTCTGGCACCGCAGAGCTGATGGAAGATGGCGCTGGGGTCGTTACGGTAAACGGCCTCAATACGCAGCAGTTCCAGTTTAGGTTGTGTTGTTTGCATTCTTGCTACCCGTTTAATGTTGTGACCATCAAATAAAAAGCCCGCTTAGTTAAGCGGGCCTGGGAATATCTGCATGTGTGATAACAGCGATGCGTGATTAGTCCACCCGCGAGAGGGAAGAGCGCCACCAACCATGCTTCATCATTTTCTGCGTTGCCATTATCATCATCTCACTGTTTGTATACTGATTACTGTCTGCGCACTGCGCTTGTGTACTAGTTAACTGGTTCGGGGATAAAATGTCAACACCTTCAATAGGATTATTTTATCGATGCTTTACATCATAAAAAGGCAGCAGTTATGTCATTTCATAGGCAAGCATGCCTTCTTACAACCTCTTTCACGAAAGAACCCAGGAGATGACCTGAACCAGCGTAGGCATGCACGGTGGAAACTACTGAGATCTTTATATCCAACCAATTCAGCAACTTGAGAAAGCGAATATTGGCTATATATGAGATAATATTCTGCAAGATTCATTTTAACGTCCTCAAGTATATCCTTGAAATAAGCCCCTTCTTCTTCCAGACGCCTCTGTAATGTCCGGGGAGTCATAAAAAGGTCAGATGCGACAGAATGAATATTGCACGAACCGGTTTCTAGTTTTTTGTTAATGCTGTCTCTTACTCGGCTCTTTATTGTTTTATTAAAAAGAATGTCGATCAAGCAGGTTGCGTGTTTTTCATGCAATTTGAAAAGTGACGCATTGGAAGTAACCAATGGCATTAACAGGATCTCTGCATTCAGATAAACACAATTTCGATGTGTGCCAAAGGTCATTGGGCAAGCAAATAGCGTTTCATATTTTCTTATGCCATAGGGTTGTGGATAACTAAATTCCATGGAAGAAAAATGAGTAAAATTAGCAGCAGTGAGCCACTGACAATAAGCCAGTAAACTGGCAACCGTTAATTCATGAAATTGACGAGTGATTTCTTTGTTTTTATCTTGTGGGTAAAGATAAGTAAATCCTATGCAGTATGTGTTTGTGTTTTTCTTATCTAACGTTAGCTGACAGCCGCTGTATAACAGTCTAGAAAAACGGCAAAGGCATTCAAGTGCATGTAATAAATTGTCACTACTCATCATAATATAATTAACGATATCATAATCACCAGGGTGAAAGTATTCATAAGATAGTAACCCAAAACTTTCTTTTCCCTGACTGGCATAGGCAATGTTAAGCAATTTTTGAATGTTATAAACACTGGTGAATTCATCACCGATTTCTTCACTCCTATAGCGTATTGTTGCATCGTTTGATAGCGCGTCTACGATTACCCCTTCCTTTTTTAATATATTCTCTAATGATGTTATATATTTTTTTCTTATTAAATACATGGTGGGTACACTCCTTGTTTTATTTTTTATCTCATCCAATAAGTAACTTTATGGGAACAGGTTTAATTTATCAAAAATGTCATTTAATGGCAAATAAGTGTCATCGTTAAACATTGTCAAATGTAGAATATTTTTTTTGGCATAGATAATCAAAATAATGTCATCATTTCCCTTAATAATAAATCGGCGAATAAGATATTAATATTGCGTTAATCATGATGATTATCATCATTCAGGGCGTGTTTTGATATCACCATCTTAATGGTGTGAAAACTATCACCCCCTGATTATTACAAATATTTCTTAATGGGGCTTTTAATGTTTGAATTTATCTCTCTTGATAGGGATGGTGTTTTATATATTGCTGCTTTCTTGGTGATAATAAGATCTGTGTCACTCTATATTTTTTCGAAAGGAAACAATGTTGATAAGGCCAATGTCAACATATTGATGCTGGTTTTTTTTCTGCTCTTTATGACAGCATCCTCCCTTTCATCGTGGCCGCTTATTTATTTTTTGGCACTGTTTTTCGTCGGCAGTATTATCTCTTTCACATGGTTCACATACTCAGGAATGATAACCCCGTTTGGGTCGGGACTTACAGCAATTAGCACTACTTTGCTTTTATGTCTGCTCAGCTACATGCTTTCTTTTTATGAAACGTTTGTCGAACATGGTTTTCAGGCTATTTTTATTGCTATTTTTTTATTTTCGATAATAACATCGATTTATTCATTTTACTATTTGCCATTTTCTCAAAACTCCTTGTTTTATCTTAATTTCAAGAGAAATAAAAAAGTGATGCATATCCAGAGTGTTAGTGAAGTCTACTCACCCAAAGTCACTATCCATCTGCCTTGCTATTCTGAACCGCCAGAAATAGTAATCAATACGCTGAATAGTATTTCCGCATTAGATTATGACAATTATGAAGTTATCGTCATAGATAATAACACTCGGGATGAAACACTCTGGAAACCCGTGGAAAAACACTGTAGCATGTTGGGTGAGAAATTCAGATTTTATCATGTTCCTGTACTAGCAGGAGCAAAAGCTGGAGCATTGAATTATGCATTGAAAATCACGTCTTCTGATACTGAGTTGATCGCTGTTATTGATGCGGATTATATCACCGAACCCGATTTTATTCGACGCTACGTCAAAATTTTTAAAGATGAAAACGTCGGTTTTGTTCAGACTAGCCATGATTACTATAATCATCAATCAAGCCCTGTTATGGAAGGCGCCTATTATTTCTGGACATTATTCCATAAAATAGAACTGCCATCATATACCGAAATTAACGCTGCATTTACCGTCGGGACGATGTGTATTTTGAGGCGGAATATATTGGAGAAGGTAGGAGGGTGGGATGAAACTGCATTGACAGAGGATTCTGAGCTTGCAGTAAGAATGCATGCGCAGGGATATATAGGTTACGTATTCGCTGATACGGTAGGAAGAGGACTGATTCCTACAACTTTTTCTGATATGAAAAAACAGCAAGTTAGATGGACTGCGGGGCCTGTTCAACAATTACTTAAACATTGGCGGCTGTACTTCGGTTTTTCGAGTGAAAATAAAATGACCCTCAATCAAAGAGTCATGGAAATTAGACATAGTACATCCAGAATCAAACCCGTTTTTTCGCTAATATCACTTCATATTATGGTGGTGGTGAGCTTCTTTCTCTTGAGCGGGAATGTTTATTTATCTATTCCTTATGAATTTATCGTTTTCTTTTTATGCATGTTGATAAGCACCTTTATTGAAAAAATGGCCTATTTTAGATTATTTAATTGCTCAGGGATTCTTCCCGTTTTCTATCATGGGATTATGGCTCGGGCGTTAGAGTGGACTTTTATTTACGGAGTCATTTCATCACTGTTTGGTTTTTCAATGAAATGGGATAGGACAAATAAATTTGAAAATTCGAAGAGCATTAAGCGTGCATTTTTAGCATCAAAAATAGAGGTGGTAATGAGTGTCTTTTTTTTCTTATACTCATTTTTTTTATTATCCGGAAATCATTCTGGTTATAATGATTTTGTTTTCCTTACAGGTATTGCATGCCTTGTTAAAGGGATAGGTTTCCTGTGTGCGCTGCTTGTGGCTTCCTTACTGGAAAACAATTTGCGTATCCTGGAAGCACCTTAAAAATCTCGTAGGGGAAAGGAGAGAAAAGGGCACGCAGAGAAGATGAGAATTACCCTTTTCCTCCTATTGATGGCATCATGCGGCCTTCGCATTATTCTTGTTAATGGATAGGCTTGTGCCAGAAGATTCTCAACCGATATCGTCGTTCCCACTTTATGATTTGCATAGCCATACCACGGCATCTGATGGTCTTTTAACGCCGACGGCGCTGGTCAGTCGGGCGGTAGACATGCGGGTGAGCGTGCTGGCCATTACCGATCACGACACGACGGCTGGACTTGACGAAGCGCAACATGCGATTGCACAACAGGGGCTGCCGCTGAGATTGGTTTCCGGCGTGGAGATCTCCACGCTGTGGGAAAACCATGAGATCCATATTGTCGGATTGGGGATGGATACTGCACACCCTGCATTGACGAGGTTGCTGCAACAGCAGGCGGCGTGTCGGCAAAGTCGGGCGGAGCAGATCGCGGCTCGACTGGAAAAAAACCGCATTCCTGATGCGCTGGCTGGCGCACAGCGTCTGGCGACCGGAGGGCAGATTACACGCGCGCATTTTGCACGTTATCTGATCGAACTGGGTATCGCGGCGAATATGAATCAGGTGTTCAAAAAATATCTGGCGAAAGGCAAAATCGGTTACGTGCCACCGCAGTGGTGCACCATCCCGCAAGCGATTGAGGCGATTCATCAATCCGGCGGTGTGTCGGTGTTGGCGCATCCGGGGCGCTACGATTTGACGGCCAAATGGCTAAAGCGCCTGTTAGCTACCTTCGCAGAAAGCGGCGGGATCGCGATGGAAGTGGCGCAATGCCAGCAGGCACCGGATGAGCGAACACAGTTGGGACGCTATGCGCGTGACTACAACCTGATGGCGTCGCAAGGATCGGATTTCCACCTGCCGTGCGCCTGGATTGAGCTGGGCCGCAAGCTGTGGCTGCCTGCCGATGTCGAACCCGTTTGGCACCATCCGCTATTGGTGGAGGCTGGCAGCGCATAGCCGCGTTGATGCCACGACACTCTTTTTGAAATAACAAATTCATGGAATAACAATCTTTTACCGTCAACACGTTCTATAATAATCCTTATTGCACGATGAAGCGGGTTGGAATGAACAGCGCCGCGAAATGTCAGACGTACGAGGTAGGGTCATGAGCCAGTTTTTCTATATTCACCCACAGAATCCGCAGCCGCGATTGATTAATCAGTCGGTCGAGTTTTTGCATAAAGGTGGGGTGATTGTTTATCCAACGGATTCCGGTTATGCGTTGGGCTGTATGTTGGGCGAAAAGAACGCGTTGGAACGCATCTGTCGGATTCGCGATCTGGGTAGCGATCATAACTTCACGCTGATGTGCCGCGATTTGTCAGAACTATCGACGTATGCCCATGTTGATAACGCGGCCTTCCGGTTGATTAAAAATAATACGCCGGGAAATTACACGTTTATTCTGAAAGCGACAAAAGAGGTTCCTCGCCGCTTAATGAATGACAAACGCAAAACTATCGGTCTGCGTGTGCCGTCTAATCCTATTGCACTGGATCTGCTGGCCGCGCTGAATGAACCTCTGATGTCGACAACGCTGATGCTGCAGGGAAATGATTTTGCTGAATCCGATCCAGAGGAAATTCAGGAAAGATTGGGAAAACTGGTGGATTTGATTATTCACGGCGGTTCTCTTGGTCAACAGCCTACGACGGTTATCGACTTGACCGAGTCCGTACCGCGCGTTGCCCGTGAAGGTACTGGCGACGTTACGCCGTTCTTATAAGCGCTGCGACGGCTATAACAATGGGAATACAAATGGCGCGAAGATCGGTATAATCGCGCCAGTATTGCATATAACGAACGATTTTTACGTAACCTGCTGAATTTTATCGGCAGTTATGACTCCCCCCGACGCCTGGGAAGGCGACACTAGAGGTTGCTCAATGAGCGAAAAGTTACAAAAAGTTCTGGCGCGCGCCGGACATGGCTCACGCCGCGAAATTGAAAGTATCATTCAGGCTGGACGCGTCAGCGTTGATGGTAAGATTGCCACTCTGGGCGATCGCGTTGAAGTGACGAAAGCCACTAAAATTCGTATTGATGGTCATGTGGTTACCGTTAAGGAAACCGAAGAAACCGTGTGTCGCGTGCTGGTGTATTACAAACCAGAAGGCGAGCTGTGTACCCGTAACGATCCTGATGGGCGTCCAACGGTGTTTGACCGTCTGCCGAAAATTCAGGGCTCTCGTTGGGTTGCTGTAGGGCGTCTGGATGTGAACACCTCCGGCCTGCTGCTGTTCACGACCGACGGTGAATTGGCCAATCGCCTGATGCACCCCAGCCATGAGGTTGAGCGCGAATATGCCGTGCGTGTCTTCGGCGAAGTTGATGATGAAAAGATCAAACAGCTGAGTAAAGGCGTACAGCTGGAAGACGGCCCTGCATCGTTCCGCACTATCCGCTATCAGGGCGGTGAAGGCCTGAACCAATGGTATAACGTGACGCTGACAGAAGGGCGTAACCGTGAAGTTCGCCGTCTCTGGGAAGCGGTTGGCGTGCAAGTTAGCCGCCTGATTCGTGTGCGCTACGGCGATATTACGTTGCCAAAAGGTATTCCACGCGGTGGCTGGACAGAAATGCCGTTGGAACAGCTGAACTATCTGCGCGAGTTAGTGCAGCTTCCGGCAGAAACCGTGTCGAAACTGCCGGTAGAGCGTGAACGCCGTCGGGTGAAAGCGAACCAGATCCGTCGTGCGGTAAAACGTCACAGCCAGATCAGCAGCGCTCCGGCACGTCGCACGTCGCCAAAGTCTAAACGCAACGGCTAATCTTTTTTATCAATACGCTTCACGGGCAGCCTTCGCTGCCCGTTTTCATTTAGCCTCATTACTGATAGCAATAAGGCTAAAGACTACCAGTCAATCCCTTGTTGTGCCTGAATCCCGTTATCAAACGCATGCTTTACCGGGCGCATTTCCGTCACGGTATCGGCCATTTCCAGCAAATCACGGTGGCAACCACGTCCGGTGATGATCACGGTCTGTCCTGCAGGGCGCTGCTTTAAGGCAGTGACAACGTCACTTAATTCCAAATAATCGTAACTAACCATATACGTCAGCTCATCTAATACGACGAGATCAAGCTGTGGATCGGCCAGCATCCGTTTACCTGCCTGCCAGACGTGCTGTGCCGCTTCGCTATCCGTCTGGCGATTCTGTGTCTCCCAGGTAAACCCGGTTGCCATGACCTGAAATTCCACGCCGTGTTGTTGCAGCAAGTTTCTTTCACCGTTTGGCCATTCACCTTTAATAAACTGAATCACACCAGCCTGTAATCCGTGGCCTATCGCCCGTGTGACGGTGCCAAACGCTGCTGTCGTTTTCCCTTTCCCATTACCAGTGAAAACAATCAGGATACCGCGTGCTTCATTCGCAGCGGCGATGCGGGCATCGACCTTTTCTTTCAGGCGCTGCTGGCGTTGCTGGTGGCGTTCATCGCTCATACTTAGTGTTCTTCTCTATTATTCGGCTGGACCGACTTTTCTACCTGGCTGTGCATCAAAACTCATCCCTGTCTTACGGCGGCTATCATCGCCCATCAGATAGAGATACAACGGCATGATATCTGCCGGCGTTTTTAGCTTCATCGGATCTTCGTTGGGGAAAGCCGACGCGCGCATATCCGTACGCGTTCCGCCGGGATTAATACAGTTAACCCGCAGATTGTGTGAACGATACTCATCTGCCAGCACCTGCATCAGACCTTCTGTGGCGAATTTAGATACGGAATAAGCTCCCCAGTTGGCGCGACCTTCGCGGCCGACGCTGGAACTAGTGAAAACCAGAGAAGAGCATGGCGATTTCAATAACAGCGGCAGTAGCGCCTGCGTCAACATGAAGGTCGCGTTGACGTTAACCTGCATAACCTGATGCCAGATTTCAGGCGTTTGCTGTACGACTGGGACAATTTCCCCGAGCAATCCGGCATTGTGGAGCACGCCATCCAGATGAGGTACAACCTGCGCCAGCTCGTCAGCCAACTGAAAGCACTGCGTGGAGGATAAGGCCAGCATATCGCAGACAACAACGTGTGCTGTCGTACCGTGTTCCTGTTCGATCTGCTGTTTAACCGCCTGAAGTTTACTTTCTGTCCGCCCCAATAAGATAACGTGTGCGCCATGGCGGGCGTAGTTCAGCGCGGCTTCCCGGCCAATGCCGTCGCCCGCGCCAGTGACCAGAATGATGCGGTTTTGCAGTAAATCGATTTTAGGCTGGTAGTGCACAATGAATTCCTCTTGCCGCGACGTAGGACGCCACGCTTCAGATAATAGACCTGCCATAGCATATCGCTCCGACGTGAGCTGTCGGGCGGGCGGTTCGGAACGTCAAGTGAAGGCGCATCCGGGCAGGGCGAATGAGGGTGTTATGCCTCAAATGCTGTACGTTTTCAATGAGACTGCCTCTATTTATCCCAGCGCTGTTGTAAAAAGCAGCAATAGGCATAAAAACCACAGGAATAACATCGCCATATTGCGTGCCATCAGTTAGGTTATAGAAAGGGAATGGCGCGCGACGTCAACGCCATGGTTGGTGAGTAAGCCAATATTAATTAATACTCAGTCAATGAGGACGGTGTTTGTGGAATTACTTTCTCTGTACGGTTTATTCCTGGCTAAGGCACTCACCATCGTGGTGGCTATTGGTGCATTAGTCGTTCTGGCATTCGGAATGACGCAGCGTAAGCACCAGCATAAAGGTGAGTTGCAGGTCACGAATCTGGGCGAGCAATATCAGGAAATGCAGCGTGAAATGCAGACTGCCTGTATGAGCGACACCGAGCGCAAGTTGTTATCTAAACAAGAAAAGAAGAAAGAAAAAGAAACGGCTAAGCAAGATAAACAACGCGCCAAGCGTGGCGAAGAAAAAAGTGTAAAACCGTGCCTGTATGTTCTCGATTTCAACGGCAGTATGGATGCGGGAGAAGTCAGTTCGCTGCGTGAAGAGATCTCCGCCGTGCTCGCCGTGGCGAAACCGAAAGACGAAGTGTTGCTGCGTCTCGAAAGTCCCGGCGGCGTGGTACACGGCTATGGGCTGGCCGCGTCGCAATTACAACGCCTGCGCCAAGGCGGCGTGCGCTTGACGGTCGCGGTCGATAAAGTGGCTGCCAGCGGAGGATATATGATGGCCTGCGTGGCCGACCACATCGTAGCAGCACCGTTTGCTATTGTGGGTTCTATTGGCGTTGTGGCACAAATCCCCAATTTCCACCGTTTGCTGAAAAACAAAGATATCGATGTTGAGTTACATACGGCGGGTGAGTTTAAACGCACATTGACGCTGTTTGGTGAGAATACCGAACAAGGCCGTGAAAAATTCCGCGAAGATCTGAATGTCACACATACGCTGTTTAAGGATTTTGTACAGCAGATGCGTCCGTCTCTGGATATTGATTCGGTTGCGACGGGAGAGCACTGGTTTGGCACGCAGGCGAAAGATCTGAAGTTGATTGATGCCATCGGCACCAGTGACGATCTGCTCATTGGCGAAATTGCTAATCATGAAGTGTTGAGCGTGCGCTATACGCGGCGTAAACGCCTGCTGGATCGTCTGACGGGCAGCGCGGGGGATACCGCTGAACGCCTGATGCTGCGTTGGTGGCAGCGAGGTTCGAAACCTTTGCTGTAACTGAGATATTATTCAGTCGTACATAGTCAAATGCCCGCAGTTTTGCGGGCATTTACGTTTAATCGACCAGATAATATTTTTCGGACAAAACATGCGCAAGATGTTTGAACATGTTAAATACAGCGGTGCTTTTTAAGGTCGGGATTCCGTTTTCATCGAGAAAAAACTCACCGCGAAAAACCAGTACGCCGTTTTTTTGTTCTACGCTATCAGCGACCATTCCATGCAAATAATCATCGTGATGTTTAATGATGTCATTGGCTTCAACTAATAAACTCTGGCGGCTAATAGGACGTTTTTCTTCATTAACCTGGTGTTCAGGTGACATGATTGCTACTCCTGTACGCTCCCTTAAAAAAGGGAACATTGCATTATATCAACAACGTTTGTTTCAAAACTGCTTCAATAGAAAGGGTACTGCGATACGGTTTCAGCGTAAAGAGTAGATTATGAGGTAAATGGGCTAAATTTTAGAGGGTTACCTGCCGATATTTAGTTTGGCAGGAAGCGGATAAAACAACGATCTCGTGCTAATTAGGTTGCGTGGCAGTATTTATCAGGTAGAGTGTGGGATTTTGCGCAGTCAGTAGAATCCGCTCTGAATGCCCCGAAAAATATCTGATTTTCAGAAGAATTCAGCAGGTAATAGTACATATGGGCAAAGCTCTCGTTATCGTCGAGTCCCCGGCAAAAGCCAAAACGATCAATAAGTATTTAGGCAATGACTACGTGGTGAAATCCAGCGTCGGTCATGTGCGCGATTTACCGACGAGTGGCTCAGTCAGTAAAAAGAGCGCGGACTCAACGACTAAAGATAAAACGAAAAAGAAAGTCAAAAAGGATGAGAAATCCGCGCTAGTTAATCGTATGGGCGTCGATCCTTATCATGGTTGGGAAGCCAACTACGAAATATTGCCGGGTAAGGAGAAGGTTGTCTCCGAACTAAAAGCGCTGGCGGAAAATGCCGACCACATCTATCTCGCAACCGACCTTGACCGCGAAGGGGAAGCCATTGCCTGGCACCTGCGGGAAATCATTGGTGGTGACGATCAGCGTTTCAGCCGCGTGGTGTTTAACGAAATCACGAAAAATGCCATTACACAGGCGTTTGAAAAACCAGACACGTTGAATATTGACCGCGTTAATGCACAGCAGGCGCGCCGGTTTATGGATCGCGTTGTGGGGTACATGGTTTCCCCGCTGCTGTGGAAAAAAATTGCTCGTGGCCTCTCTGCTGGGCGCGTGCAGTCGGTTGCGGTGCGTCTGATTGTCGATCGCGAGCGTGAAATCAAAGCGTTCGTGCCGGAAGAATATTGGGAATTGCACGCCGACTTGCTGGCGGGCAGCGATATTCAACTGCAAATGCAGGTGACGCACCACAACGGCAAACCGTTTAAGCCAGTCAATAAAGAGCAAACGCATGCGGCGGTCAGTCTGCTGGAAAACGCACGCTATGTGGTTGCTGACCGTGAAGATAAGCCGACCAGTAGCAAACCGGGCGCGCCGTTCATCACATCCACGCTGCAACAGGCTGCCAGTACGCGTCTTGGTTTTGGCGTGAAAAAGACCATGATGATGGCACAGCGTCTGTACGAAGCGGGCTACATTACCTACATGCGTACCGACTCAACGAACCTCAGTCAGGATGCACTGACGATGGTGCGTGGCTATATCGGCGAAGAGTTCGGCAAGCGCTACCTGCCGGAAGCGGCGACCGGCTACAGCAACAAAGAAAATTCGCAGGAAGCGCATGAAGCCATTCGTCCTTCCGATGTTGGCGTACTGGCCGACAGTCTGAAAGATATGGAAGCCGATGCGCAGAAGCTGTATCAGTTGATTTGGCGTCAGTTCGTTGCCTGTCAAATGACGCCTGCGCAATACGATTCCACCACGTTAATCGTGGAAGCGGCAGATTATCAACTGCGTGCGAAAGGCCGTACGCTGCGTTTTGATGGCTGGACGAAAGTCATGCCAGCGTTGCGTAAAAATGATGAAGATCGCACGTTGCCAACTGTGGCCGTGGGCGAGGCGCTGTCACTGCAGAAATTGCTGCCAGGACAACACTTCACCAAGCCACCGGCACGCTACAGCGATGCTTCTCTGGTTAAAGAGCTGGAAAAACGCGGTATTGGGCGTCCATCTACCTACGCCTCGATTATTTCAACCATTCAGGATCGTGGCTATGTACGGGCGGAGAATCGCCGTTTCTACGCTGAGAAAATGGGTGAAATCGTTACCGATCGACTGGAAGAAAACTTCCGCGAATTGATGAATTACGATTTTACCGCACGAATGGAAAGCCGCCTCGATCAGGTCGCCAACAATCAGGCGGAGTGGAAAGCGGTGCTAGATGAGTTCTTCAACGAATTTAGCCAGCAGTTGGAAAAGGCAGAACAGGATCCTGAAGAAGGCGGTATGCGGCCTAATGCGATGGTGTTGACCAGCATTGACTGTCCTACCTGCTCTCGTCAAATGGGTATTCGTACCGCCAGTACCGGGGTGTTTCTGGGCTGTTCCGGCTATGCACTGCCGCCGAAAGAGCGTTGTAAAACTACGATCAATCTGATACCAGAAACTGAAGTGCTGAACGTGTTAGAAGGTGATGAAGCCGAAACTAACGCGCTACGTGCTCGTCGTCGCTGTGAAAAATGTGGTACGGCGATGGACAGCTACCTGATTGATAATCAGCGTAAACTGCACGTTTGCGGGAATAATCCGGCCTGTGATGGGTATGAGATCGAAGCTGGTGAGTTTCGCATCAAGGGCTATGATGGGCCGATCGTTGAGTGCGAGAAATGTGGTTCCGAAATGCATCTCAAAATGGGACGCTTCGGCAAATACATGGCCTGTACCGGCGAGACGTGCAGTAACACGCGTAAAATCCTACGTAATGGCGATGTTGCACCACCGAAAGAAGATCCGGTGCCGTTGCCTGAGCTGTCCTGTGAGAAGTCCGATGCGTATTTCGTATTGCGTGACGGTGCGGCAGGGGTATTCCTTGCGGCCAATACGTTCCCGAAATCTCGCGAAACACGGGCCCCGCTGGTAGAAGAACTGGATCGATTCAAAGATCGTTTGCCGGAAAAACTGCGCTATTTGGCCGATGCCCCTGTGGCAGATAAAGACGGTAATAAAACGCAGGTGCGTTTCAGCCGTAAAACCAAACAGCAATATGTCTCGTCAGAAAAAGACGGCAAGGCAACGGGCTGGTCGGCGTTTTATATTGACGGAAAATGGGTTGAAGGGAAGAAGTAACCCCTTACGCACCGTTGTGTTTGTGCGTTTTAAATAGCCCAATTGAGCCAGCCAGCAAGGCTGGCTTTTTTTTATCGTAAAAATATCCTGATAAAACAGGCGTATGAGGATAGTCTTGCGGTAGCATGAAGATTGTTGATCCGTGATAGAGAATCATGCGGTTTACCTCGGTGATAATCGCACGCACTGCGTTCTTTATCGCTGCAGTCATGCAAAAATGGTTATATAAAAATAATTTTTATGATTAAATGACATTAATTGATGGAAATATGCGCCGGACGGTTAAGGTGTAATCAAGGTCAATATATCCCAAATAATTCGAGTGGCAGGACAAAAACGGCAAGGCGTTTTTGAACAGCGCTTGCGCTGACCCGAAGGGGTGAGGCCATAAGGCCGAATAACGCGGCAAGAGAGGGACAAATTCGTCGAGAACGAATTTGACCAGCCAACGGCTGGCCTTCGGTGAGAGACAGGATGTCTCTCGTTTCATCCCGATGAGCTTACTCAGGTAAGTGATTCGGGTGAATGACAAATCAGCCAGAGGGCAGATTTGAACGCTGCTTGCAGCGACCCCAACGGGGCGAGGTCCACGTGAGTGGGCCGAGTAGCGCAGCCAACGCACATGCAGCTTGAAGTATTACGGGTATAAAACGGAACGTCGTCAGAACGTCGTGAGATGCTACACGCACACTTCAATTGGGAATGGGATAAATTATGAAACTACAACAGCTTCGTTATATTGTTGAAGTTGTTAATCACAACCTGAATGTGTCTTCTACCGCAGAAGGGTTGTACACCTCCCAGCCGGGGATCAGTAAACAGGTCCGCATGCTGGAGGATGAGTTGGGTATTCAGATTTTCGCCCGTAGTGGAAAACACCTGACACAGGTGACACCCGCTGGACAGGAAGTCATCCGCATCGCACGTGAAGTGTTGTCGAAAGTCGAGGCTATCAAAGCGGTTGCCGGAGAGCACACCTATCCCGATAAAGGGTCGCTGTACGTCGCAACTACCCATACGCAGGCTCGCTACGCGCTGCCAAGCGTTATCAAAGGTTTCATCGATCGCTATCCTCGCGTATCGCTGCACATGCATCAGGGTTCACCGACGCAGATTGCCGAGGCTGTTGCGAAAGGATCTGCTGATTTTGCTATTGCGACGGAAGCGCTGCATCTGTACGACGATCTGATCATGCTGCCGTGCTACCACTGGAATCGCGCAGTAGTCGTAAAACCGGATCACCCGCTGGCATCCAAAACAGACATCACTATTGAAGAGCTGGCCGCTTATCCCATCGTTACCTATACCTTTGGCTTTACGGGGCGTTCTGAGCTGGATACCGCGTTTAACCGAGCGGGTCTCACGCCGCGCATCGTCTTTACCGCAACAGATGCTGATGTGATTAAGACCTACGTGCGTTTAGGACTGGGCGTGGGGGTGATTGCCAACATGGCGGTTGATCCGCAGACGGAAACCGATCTGGTGACCATCAACGCGAACAGCATCTTTAGCTATAGCACCACGAAAATTGGTTTCCGCCGCAGCACATTCCTGCGCAGCTACATGTACGATTTCATCCAGCGTTTTGCTCCGCATTTAACGCGTGATGTTGTCGATTCTGCCGTTGCGCTGCGCTCGAATGATGAAATTGAAGCGATGTTTAAAGACATTACGCTGCCAGTGAAGTAAGCATCAACAGCCGTACTTAAGCCTTGAAAGCAAAAAAGCCAGACAGTGTCTGGCTTTTTATCATCTATCATCTATCTATCTATCTATCTATCTATCTATCTATCTATCTATCTATCTATCTATCTATCTATCTATCTATCTATCTATCTATCTATCCTCAAACGCTTCACCAACAACACCTCACCCCGTTATCCGAGCGAGGTGTTAGGGCGGGTTATCAGGCAGATGCTGTGGTCGTGACGGTATCCACAGGGGCGTCGGTAACATCCTGCGTCATACGTGTCAATTTTGGTGCGGTCAGCAGCATCAGAACGGCGATGATGCCCGTGACGATGCCAATCTGCAGGAAGACATTGCTATAAATCTCAAGAGACGCGTGCGGATCTACGACGTTCTCTGGCACTGCCATCATATTGGCGACGTAGCCTGCGATAATCGCGGCGCCGGCTGATGTCAGGAACCAGGCACCCATGATGAAGCCCATCAGGCGCTGTGGCACCAGTTGAGCGACCATCGCCAGACCCAGACCGGAAATCATTAACTCCCCGATACTTTGCAGGCCATAGCAGAGGATCAGCCAGTTGACGGACATGATACCCTGTTCGTTTGCCATGCTAGCGCCCCACGGCAGCACCAGAAACGCACCGGAACACAACACCATACCAATCGCAAACTTGTGCGCCATCGGCAGTTGGTCGCCCATTTTGTTGTAAACCGCCGCCAAAATTGGGCTGGCCACCATGATCCAGAATGGATTGAGCGCTTGATACTGCTCTGGCTCAAAGGTAAAACCTAAAATAGAGTGCTCAACGTTGCGAATAGCAAAGAAGTTCAGCGATGTTGGCATCTGGTTGTACAGTACGAAGAAAACGACGGCTTCCAGCATCAGCAGAAGTGCCACGATCATTTTCCGACGTTCAGCACCGCTCACGGCCAGCATCTCTTTAATGAAGATGGCGACAACTGCCAGTGAAATAAGCGTCAGAATCCAGCGAGCGACGCTCTGGTTGTGTAACAACCAGGTGGAAATGGCGACCAGCGCGACAATACCCGCAAGGGTGATGGCAAGTTTCAGCAGATTAATTGGCTGAAAATCTGGCTGAGAACCTTGTGTGCTAACCCACTTACGACAGAACATGAAGTTGATCAGCGTCAGAATCATACCGACCACGCTTAGGGAGAAGGCAACGCTCCAGCCATAGCGCGCGGCAAGCACCGGTGTAGCCAGCATAGAAAAGAAGGAGCCGATGTTCACCGACATATAGTACATGGTGAAGGCACCATCCAGACGAGGGTCGTCTTTCGCGTAGCAGGTGGACAGCAGGGCTGACGGATTGGCTTTAAACAATCCGTTACCGACGGCAATCGTTGCCATGCCGATATAGACCCACGTAACGCTGTGGCCCGAGTAGGAAATCATGGCGTAGCCGAATGCCAACACGATAGCACCCAGCACGATGACACGTTTGGTGCCGAGGACTTTGTCGCCCAACCAGCCGCCAATGGCGACGAAACCGTAAACCAGCGCGCTGAAAGAGGAGAAAAGGGTGATGGAATCCGTTTCGGACATGCCCAGCATTTTGACCAGATAAACCGCCATAATGCCCTGCAGACCGTAGTAACCAAAACGCTCCCACAGTTCGATGCTAAAGATGAGATAAAACGCTTTTGGTTGTTTGAATGCGTTCATGCTGACGCTTTCGGGGGATTCGCTGTTGTTGTTTGCTGTTGACACAAAGACCTCTGATTTTACATATCTCGCTTTTTTTAACGAGAAAATAACAAGAGTGAGACAGTGAAACTGCAACCTCTTTTGATTGTTATGGGGAGGAAAAACGGCGTTATATTGACGTTATTTTACGGACAGGCAAGTCGTTTGACATGTTTTGTTACAAGTGGTTTTTGTAGTGGGATAAAACCAGAAAATAAATGTTATGCAGAGTTTAATTTCAGAACTTGCTTTTGCTTCAAATGATTATCTCGGTTTATCGCATTTGTTTTTTGTAAAAGGGATATAATCTGCCTTTTACTTAAAACCAAGACAATATCATTAACTATGAATGAATATGCGGTTTAATCTTTTGCATATTACTAAATATGCAGTGAGTGTAAAAATTCATCAACGGCAGGCAATAAGACCAATCTCGATATAGTTGCTCCATGTGACTTTCAATCCCTGAATTTCCTATTAAAAATAACTTATTAGCCTTAAATAGTGGTTACTTGTGTTTTTATACAGCTTTTGAACGAGGATCAGCCAGAAAGGGCGTGGTTGTCTGAGTGGTGAGGCGTTGCGAGCGTGTGACTGACGCTGATAGAGCGGGAACTAAGACGGGGCCGAGCGTGGAGCAATCGAGAAGAAGGTCTGGTCATAGAAGCCACCAGACCACAACAGATTAGGCGTCGACCTTTTCGCCAAATTCACATAAATCTTCAATCAGGCAGGAACCACAGCGTGGTTTTCGAGCAATACAGGTGTAACGGCCATGTAGGATTAACCAGTGGTGGCAGTCGACTTTAAATTCTGCCGGAACGACTTTCAGCAGTTTTTCCTCTACCTGTTCGACATTTTTACCTGGTGCGAATCTTGTACGGTTACTGACGCGAAAGATATGGGTATCAACAGCAATCGTCGGCCAACCAAATGCGGTATTCAAAACAACGTTTGCCGTTTTTCGTCCTACGCCGGGTAGGGCTTCCAACGCAGCACGATCTTCAGGAACCTGCCCCTGATGCTTTTCCAGCAATAGGCGGCAGGTCTTGATGACGTTTTCCGCTTTGCTGTTAAACAGACCGATTGTCTTGATATAGCCTTTAACGCCGTCGACACCGAGTGTGAGTAGCGCCTCCGGTGTGTTGGCGACAGGATAGAGCTTTGCGGTTGCTTTGTTGACGCTGACGTCGGTTGCCTGTGCGGAAAGCAGTACGGAGATGAGCAGTTCAAACGGCGTACTGAAGTTTAACTCAGTCGTCGGATGGGGATTGTTGTCGCGTAAACGCATTAAGATCTCAACCCGTTTGGCCTTGTTCACAGCGACTCCCCTACAGCACCGGCAGTTGGCACCATTTTCCCTTCGGCGGCAACGGCACGCGCTCGGCGTTGTTTCATTTTCTCATCGATCAAATATTTCACGGCAAGCAGCAGTCCCAGACCGATAAAGGCCCCCGGTGGCAACATTGCCAGCAGGAAAGGGGAATCGAGGTGGACAACCTCAATGCGGAGGACTTTAGCCCAACTGCCCAGCAGCAAGTCTGCACCGTCGAACAGCGTACCGTTACCCAGAATTTCACGCAAAGAGCCGAGAACCACCAGTGCGCTGGTTGCCCCCAGCCCCATTGCCAGCCCATCAATGGCGGAAGGGAAGACGGCATTTTTAGACGCGAAGGCTTCTGCGCGACCGATAACAATGCAGTTCGTCACGATCAGTGGAATAAAAATCCCCAGCGATTGATATAAACCGTAGGCATACGCGTTGATCAGCATCTGTACGGTGCTGACGACGGAAGCAATGATCATGACGTAAATCGGAATACGGATTTCCGCTGGTACCCAACGGCGCAGCGCAGAGACGGCTATGTTGGTACAGGTGAGAACCAGTGTGGTTGCCAGTCCTAATCCCAGCGCGTTAGTTGCAGTTGATGACACCGCCAGCAGGGGGCACAGGCCTAGCAATTGAACCAGTGCCGAGTTGTTCTTCCATAACCCGTCAATGAAAAGCGCTTTGGTTTGACTCATTGGTTCTCTCCACAGGCGGACAGCGTGTTGATTTGTGGCGGTAGCGTTTGCAGATAAAGCGCGCTGCGTTTCACGCTGTTAATGACGGCACGTGGCGTGATGGTGGCCCCGGTAAATTGATCAAACATCCCACCTTCTTTCTTCACCGCCCAGCGGGCGTCATGCTCGCCTTGCACCATCAGCCCATTGAACCTTGTGATCCAGTCAGAAATTCGCACTTCGATTTTATCACCCAGCCCCGGTGTTTCATGGTGCTCGGTCACGCGGACGCCGAGTACCTTGCCATGAAAATCGGCACCTACCAGCAGTCTAATGGCACCAGAGTAACCATCCGGCGCGGTACTTTCCAGTGCAGCGGCGACCGGTTCACCATTCTGACGGGCGATGAAGACACGGTGCGGTGCTGACGATCCTAATGCTGGATTGGTGACAACGTAACACTCTTTTTGAATATCACTATTGTACAACTCGGCGGGAACCACCTGATCTAACAACATCTTTTGCTGCAACATTGCCTGATGGGAGATTGTCGGCTCCGTCAACATATTCACCACGGCAGTGACTGCGGTAGTGGAAGCGGCAAATAGAGCCAGTGTTGTCGCGTGGCGGCGCATTGTTGTCATCATGGGCGTCTCCTCAGCGATGGTGGCCGTAAGCACGTGGCTTGGTGTAATAGTCGATCAGCGGGACGGTGATGTTCGCCAGTAGAACGGCAAAGGCAACGCCGTCTGGGTAGCCGCCATAGGTGCGAATCAGCCACACCAGTAACCCAATCAACGCACCGAAAATCAGACGGCCCCGGTTCGTGGTTGATGCTGTAACGGGATCTGTGGCGATGAAAAATGCGCCGAGCATGGTCGCACCGGACAACAGATGTAACATCGGTTGGGCAAATTTATCCGGCGCGATGATCCAGCTTAGCAGGGCGCAGAACATCAGCGACAGCAGGAAACTGACTGGAATATGCCAGCGAATCGTGCCGCGCATCAGCAAGAACAGCCCGCCGATGAGAAAACCGATATTAACCCACTGCCAGCCAATACCAGACAGTGATTGTGCAAACATCGGCTGTTGCAGGATGTTCTGTGGCGTTTGGCCGGAACGTAAGCTGGTTTTAAACGTATCCAGCGGGGTGGCCTGACTCACGCCATCAACATTGTGCATCAGCTGCTGCATGGTATGCCCGTCAGGCGTGTGTCCGGTAAAAATGATGACTAGCGAGTCATGGAAACTAAGCGAGATGGTTTGCAGCGGCTCGGGTGGCAGCCAGCTCGTCATCTGGACAGGGAAAGAGATCAGCAACACCACATAACCAATCATCGCGGGGTTAAAGGGATTTTGCCCTAATCCGCCATACAGCTGTTTAGCGATAATGATAGCGAAGACGGTTGCCATGACCACCATCCACCAGGGCGCTAATGGCGGTAGACTGATTCCGAGCAGCACGGCGGTCAGTAACGCGGAATTATCAGCCAGGGTGGTACGAACCGCAAATTTCCTCAGTGACAGCGTCACGCCTTCCGCAATGAGTGCGGTGGCAGACGCCAGCCCGACCTGAATCAGGTTGCCGTAGCCAAAGAAATAGACCTGCGCCAACATGCCCGGCAGGCAGGCCAGAATAACCCACAGCATGATGCGCTGCGTGCGCTGCTGGTTATGTGTGAACGGTGAACTCGCAATTCTAAAAGCCATTTATTCCTCTTGATATGACGATGCCTGCGCGGCTTTACGGGCTTTAACGCGAGCGATAGCGGCGGCAACGGCAGCCTTCCGTGGATCTTCTGGCTCTTGTACTTCAACGACAGCAATGGGTTCCGCTGTTGTCTCGGTAACGACAGGAACGGCTGCTTCTACGTTTGTTACAAGCTGCTGCGCGGCTTTACGGGCTTTAACGCGCGCGATAGCGGCGGCCACGGCAGCCTTGCGCGGATCTTCCTGCTCTTGTGCTTCAACGACCGCGATGGGTTCAGCTGCTGTATCGGGAATAGCTGATGACACAGACTCTGTCGTATTTAACTCGGACTGCTGTGCAGCCTTGCGGGCTTTAACGCGCGCAAGAGCAGCCGCTACGGCGGCTTTACGTGGGTCAAGCTCCTCAGGCGTCACCTCTGTCGCTGGTGTTTCCTGCTGTGATTGTTTCTCTCGCACCCGTTCTTCACGTACTAATGCTTTATGTGCGGCACGCGCAGCAATGGCCGCACTGTTATCCGGCTGCGCATCAGGGATTACCGTGATGGGTGAACCGATCTCGGCTTCTGCGGTTTGTTTGCGGCGTACACGTTCTAATGCTGCCTGAACCGCGTCTTTGTCACTGGTGGATACGCCAGCGGCGGCCTGTTTATGGCGCAGTTCGCGCGCGGCTTTTTCCCGTTCCAGACGCGCTTGTTTGGCATCAAAACGCACTTTGGCCAGCGCGGCACGCTGTGCGTCTTCGTCGATGGCCCGAATTTCGGCCTTTTCCTGACGATAGTACTGTACCAGCGGGATATTGCTGGGGCAGACATAGGCACAGGCACCACATTCGATACAATCGAACAGATGGTGATCGCGAGCTTTTTCGTGTTCCTGTCCGCGACTGAACCAGTAAAGCTGCTGGGGTAACAGACCCGCCGGACAAGCATCGGCACATTTGCTACAGCGAATACAGGATTGTTCCTCGGCAACCGGCTCCATTTCCGAATGTGACGGCGCGAGCAGGCAGTTGCTAATTTTGACGATGGGCACGTCTAGCAACGGCAGAGTAAAACCCATCAGCGGGCCACCCATCACCACCATCGGCTGTTTAGTGACATGGAATCCACCCTGTTTCAGCAGGTGGCGTACTGGCGTCCCCAGTCGCGCCCACACGTTACCGGGCTGACGCAAGGCTTCACCGGTCAGCGTTACCACGCGCTCGGTGAGCGGTTCACCGTCGATCACGGCACGTTTGATGGCGTAGGCCGTGCCGACGTTTTGCATGAGCACGCCAATCGCAGCGGAGTGTTTACCGAACGGGACTTCTTTGCCGGTCAAAATCTTGGTGAGCTGCTTGGCACCGCCCGACGGATACTTGGTGGGGATGACGCGCAGCTGCATGTCGCTGCGTTTGCCCAAAGCCAGACGCAGGGCGCTGATGGCTTCCGGCTTGTTATCTTCGATTCCGATCAGAATACGTTTCGGCTGCAACAGGAATGACAGAATCTCGACGCCTTGAATAATCTCATCGGCACACTCCTGCATGAGCCTATCGTCGGCGGTAATATAGGGTTCGCATTCTGCGCCGTTGATAATCAGGGTTTCAATCCCGCGCATCCCGCCTTGTAATTTGGCGGCAGTAGGGAAGCCTGCGCCGCCCAAACCCGCAATGCCAGCCTGATGCAGATGGGCAAGCAGGGTATCGACGCTCTGCGCACGATAATCTCTATAAGTCAGGCGCTCGCACCAGCGATCTTCGCCGTCTGGCACGATAATGATACTGAGTTCGGACAGGCCAGATGGATGCGCCGTCGTGTGCTGGCGAATCGCGTTCACCGTTCCCGATGTCGGTGCGTGAACGGGCAGTGTACGGCCTTTTCCCCGCGTCAACGGCTGGCCACGCAGTACTTTATCGCCGACGCTAACGCAGATTTCACCTTCCGGCCCGAGATGCTGCTTGAGTGGAATAATGAACTGTTCTGGCAGCGAAATCTGGCGCAGTGGCGTTTGGCTGGACTGCGTCTTCATTTCTGGCGGATGAATGCCTCCGTCGAAATCCCAGATCCTGTCTTTTCTAAAGGCGGAAAACAGCTTAAGCATGTCGTTCTACTTGAATAACGCGTACTGGAATCGTATCGAGATCCCATTTCCAGTTAGCAGGAGTCGGAGCGATGGGCCGTAATTCGATACAGTCCGTGGGGCAAGGGGAGATGCAGAGATCGCAGCCAGTGCATAAATCGCTGACGACGGTGTGTACCGCTTTGGTACTGCCGATGATGGCATCAACCGGACAGGCCTGAATGCACTTGGTGCAGCCGATGCAGTTGCTTTCATCGATCCAGGCAACATGTCGCGCAGGGGCTTGAATGTCAGCATCGCCTTCCAGCGGTTGCGGATCGACGTTGAGCTTTTCAGCCAACTTCAACATCATCGCTTCGCCGCCGGGCCCGCATTTATTAATGCTTTCACCATTTAGCGAGACCGCTTCGGCGTAAGGGCGACAGCCGGGGTAACCGCACTGGCCGCACTGGCTCTGCGGCAGCATGGCTTCCACTTCTTCCACGATCGGATCGTTTTCGACTTCAAAACGACGTGAGGCATAGCCAAGCACCAAGCCGAACGCCAGCGCGAGTGCGCTTAATGCCGCAATGGCGATCCAGATAGCGGTCATCAGAATTTCACCAGTCCGGTAAAGCCCATAAATGCCAGCGACATCAGGCCAGCGGTGATCAGTGCGATAGACGAACCTCGGAACGGCGCGGGAATGTCCGACACGGCGAGGCGCTCGCGGATGGCGGCGAAAAGGACCATCACCAGTGAGAATCCTGCGGCACCGCCGAAACCATAAATTGTCGATTGCAGAAAACCGTGCGACAGGTTGATGTTGAGCAAGACGACGCCAAGCACGGCACAGTTGGTGGTGATCAGCGGTAGGAAAATCCCCAGCAGGCGATACAGCTCAGGGCTAACTTTGCGCACGAACATCTCGGAGAACTGCACCACAACGGCGAGCACCAGAATAAAAGCCATGGTGCGTAAATAGAGAATGTCGAGCGGGACAAGAATAAATTCGTTGATCAGCCAGGAAAACATCGAGCCCAGCGTCATCACAAACGTGGTCGCCATTCCCATGCCAATCGCCGTCTCTAGTTTTTTGGACACGCCCATAAAGGGGCACAGCCCAAGAAACTTCACTAAGACGAAATTATTTACCAGAAGGATGCTAACAAAGAGCAATGCGTATTCGGTCATTACGGTGCCTAGAAAACAAAACCGGACTATTATCAGGCATTGTTGGGTTTTCGACAACATACCCAAAGTAGGGTTATCGCTGTTCCCTTCAAGAATAGCCATGAACGGTCATGGTAAAATAGCCTAATAGTTATGTGGTTGAGATGACTAAGTCTATTCAAACAAGAAGTCCATCTAGGACGGATTTGTAAAAATATAGTTATTTTTCAATGACAAAAAATGGAAAATAAAGAATTGATAGGGCGGTGAGATGGCTTTTAAGTCTACGGTGAGTCGCTGGGTGATGACACACAGAGAGTGGAAACAATTAATGTCTATGAAGGGGCAGATTGTGTTCGGATGAACGATCCATAGACAATCTGCCCCTTACGATCGGACTTAGCGGCTACAAAGTTTGTAATACACTTCGTTCCAGCGTAGGGCATCTTTGAATTCGTGGAGTCGGGTTTCGTTGTCGATCACCAGTAGTTCAATGTTCTGCATCTCTGCATAAAGCCGCATGTGGTCGAGATCCAACGCCTGACTAAAGACGGTGTGGTGTGCTCCTCCTGCCAAAATCCAGGCTTCGGCCGCCACTTCCAGCGACGGTTGCGCTTTCCAGATGGCACGAGCAACCGGCAATTTTGGCAATGGACGTGGCTGCTCAATGGTATCGACCAGATTAACCAACATTCTGAAGCGGTCACCCATGTCGATCACGCTGGCGTTGAGAGACGGTCCGGCTGGCGTGGAGAAAATCAAACGGGCAGGGTCGGCTTTTCCGCCGATGCCAAGGTGTTGCGCATCCAGAATCGGTTTCTGCTCTTTCGCAATGGTAGGGCAGACTTCCAGCATGTGGGACCCGACGACCAGATCGTTACCATTCTGGAAGTTATAGGTGTAGTCCTCCATGAACGAGGTTCCGCCCGACAATCCACCGGCCATCACTTTCATGATGCGCAACAGCGCGGCAGTTTTCCAGTCGCCTTCACCGCCGAAACCGTAACCTTGCTGCATCAGACGCTGCACCGCCAGCCCCGGCAGTTGTTTCAAGCCGTATAGGTTTTCAAAATCGGTGGTGAACGCGTGATAGCCGCCTTGTTCTAGAAAGCGTTTCATCCCGAGTTCGATCTGGGCTGCATCCAGCAGGTTCTGACGATTAGCTCCGTTGAGTTTCACCGCGTCCGTCAACTGGTAACTGGTTTCATACTCTTCGATCAGCGCATCGATATCGCCTTTGGAAACAGCATCAACCACGGCGGTTAAATCGCCCAGTCCCCAGGCGCTAACGGAGTAACCGAACTGAATCTGCGCGCCGACTTTATCGCCTTCGGTAACGGCGACCTCACGCATATTGTCGCCAAAGCGTGCGACCTTCAGCTGTTTGCTTTCCTGAATTGCCGCGGCAACACGCATCCATTTGCCGATGCGAACATGCGCGTTCTTATCCTGCCAGTGGCCGACCACCACCTGATGTGCCTGCCGCATCCGGGCACCGATGAAGCCAAACTCACGTCCGCCGTGTGCGGTCTGGTTCAGGTTCATGAAATCCATGTCCATGGTGTCCCACGGCACTTCGGCATTGAACTGGGTATGGAATTGCAGCAGCGGTTTACTGAGTACGCTCAGACCGCCAATCCACATTTTTGCCGGAGAGAAGGTGTGCAGCCAGGTTAGCAGGCCGATACAGTTATCCTGATAGTTGGCATCGCGACACAACGCCAGAATTTCATCCGGTGTTTTCACCAGCGGCTTCAGCACCAGCTTAACCGGTAGGTTGGCCTGTTGATTCAAACCCGCAACGACTTTTTCTGCGTTCTCTTTTACCTGACGTAATGTTTCCGGCCCATAGAGATGTTGGCTACCGATGACGAACCAGACTTCAAGCTGCTTAAAATGATCCATGATGACTCCTGTACGTGATCCCCAGAGGGATAAAAATTAGTTTTTTGCCGTAGACGTTGGGCTATAGGCCGGTTCCGCGAGGCGGCACCACTGCTGATAGCGCTCGTAAAGCTGCTGATAACGGGCAACACGCTGGCTGTCTGGCATCAAGGTGCGCTCTATACCGCTGGCCATATGCTGTTGTGCGGTTGGGATATCTCCGTGAACGCCGGCAGCGACGGCGGCAAAGATCGCCGCACCGAGTGCACAGCACTGGTCGGACGCGACGATCTGTAAGGGACGATTCATTACGTCAGTACACACCTGCATGATGACCGGGGATTTCCGTGCAATACCGCCCAGTGCCAGCACGTTCTCCACGGGGACGCCTTGTTCTTCAAAGCATTCCATAATCGCGCGCGCACCGAAGGCCGTGGCGGCAATGAAACCGCCAAATAGCGTAGGGGCATCAGTGCCCAGATTGAGATCGGTAATCACGCCTTTTAAGCGCTGGTTGGCGAACGGCGTTCTGCGGCCGTTAAACCAGTCCAACACGATAGGTAGGTGATCCAGCGTGGGGTTTTCTGCCCAGTTGTGGGTAAGTCGCTCCAGCAACTTGGCTTCCATCGCCTGTAGTGACGTTTTGAGTTCAGGATGGTCTTTCGCCGCTTCCTGTAACGACCAGCCCAGCAGCCTGCCAAACCAGGCGTACATGTCGCCGAAGGCTGACTGTCCGGCTTCCAGACCGATATAGTTGGGGACGACGCTGCCGTCTACCTGTCCACAAATACCGGCGATGGTGCGGTCGGCAATGCGTTCTTCATCAGCGATCAGAATGTCGCAGGTGGAGGTGCCAATCACTTTGACCAACGTATAAGGCTGTGCGCCCGCGCCGACGGTGCCGACGTGGCAGTCAAACGCGCCACCCGCAAGTGTGACCGTTTCGGGAATGCCGAGCCGCTGCGCCCACTCTGCGGTAATGGTGCCGACCGGCTGTTCGGCGGTCCAGGTATCGGTAAACAACGGATACTGCAATGTCTCTGTCAAGCAGGGATCGAGCGCGTGTAGGAAATCTTTCGGTGGGAGTCCACACCAGCTCGGATGCCAGAGTGATTTATGTCCGGCGCTGCACCGGCCACGACGAATATCGGCAGGCGCTTGCGTGCCGGAAAGTAGGGCGGGCACCCAGTCGCACAGTTCTATCCAGGAAACGGCCGCCTGACGCACCGCTGCATCTTCGCGTGATACATGCAGGATTTTGGCCCAGAACCATTCGGATGAGTAAACACCACCGATATAGCGGGTGTAATCCGGGAACTGACCGCTGCGGCACAGCGCATTAATGGCATCTGCTTCTTCTATTGCCGTGTGATCTTTCCACAGCACGAACATCGCATTGGGGTTGTTGGCAAACTCGGGGCGCAGCGCCAGGATCTGGCCTTGTTCATCAATCGGTGCGGGCGTTGACCCGGTGGAGTCCACGCCAATGCCAATGATGCTCTGCCGTTGGTCGTTAGTCAGGCGAGAGACCACCACTTTGATCGCCTGTTCCAGCGATTCGATATAGTCCAACGGATGGTGTCGGAACTGGTTGTTGGCAGGCTGACAATATTTACCCTCACGCCAGCGGGGGTAGTAGACCACGTCTGTTTCCAGCTCTTTCCCGCTTTGGCAGTCAACGGCTAAGGCGCGTACCGAATCACTGCCGAAGTCGAGACCAATCGTAATAGCGCCCGCGCTCATGCTTTGCTCCTCATTAATCTCAGATCGTTGGTGTTTACGATAGGCAGGGATAACGAGAGGCGGTTAGGAGTGGTTAGCTAGAAGTATGTATTTTTCTGTCGCGAGCAGCCATTTTGTGAAGCTGGTCAAAGGTTAATAATTGGTTAAATTTGCTAAATGTATGCACAAACCTGTCATTGTTCCGGACTGTGATAGCGCTCTATATTCTTGCCGGTAATAACGGCTAAAACATAAAGCGTCTGAATGCTACTGAGTAAAGGAATTACGCTAAGTCTGTGTTTTTCCTTTATCCGGACCGGAAATGCCTTACCAGGAACTCGAACTCGCTTCAGCGTCGCTGGCGAATGAAAAGATAATTACACCGGAGAACATCATGCATAAATTCACTAAGGCGCTGGCAGCAATCGGGTTAGCCGCTGTTATGTCACAATCAGCTATGGCAGAGAACATAAAACTGGGATTTCTGGTTAAGCAGCCGGAAGAGCCCTGGTTCCAGACCGAATGGAAATTCGCTGATAAGGCAGGAAAAGATCTCGGTTTTGATGTGATAAAAATTGCGGTTCCTGACGGGGAAAAAACCCTGAACGCAATTGATAGCCTAGCGGCCAGCGGGGCGAAAGGTTTTGTTATTTGTACCCCAGACCCGAAATTGGGGCCGGCCATTATTGCAAAAGCACGTAGCTATAACCTGAAAGTGATCGCGGTTGATGACCAGTTCGTGAACGCCAAAGGTCAGCCAATGGACACGGTGCCGTTGGTGATGATGGCGGCCACCAAAATTGGTGAGCGTCAGGGTCAGGAACTGTATAAAGAGATGAACAAACGCGGCTGGAAAGTAGACGAAACCGGCGTGATGGCGATTACCGCTGATGAGCTGGACACCGCGCGCCGTCGTACTGCTGGTTCCATGGATGCGCTGAAGGCTGCTGGATTCCCAGAAAAACAGATCTATCGGGTTCCGACCAAATCCAACGATATCCCCGGTGCGTTTGACGCCGCTAACTCCATGCTGGTTCAGCATCCTGGCGTGAAAAACTGGCTGATTATCGGTATGAACGACAACACCGTACTGGGTGGCGTTCGTGCGACAGAAGGACAGGGCTTTAAAGCGGCAAACGTCATTGGTATCGGTATCAACGGCGTGGATGCGGTGAGCGAACTGTCTAAGGGTCAGGCAACGGGCTTCTTTGGCTCACTGCTGCCAAGCCCAGATATTCACGGCTACAAGAGTATCCAGATGCTGAATGACTGGGTCACCAAAGGCGTGGAACCGGAGAAATTCACCGAAGTGACCGACGTGGTGCTGATCACTCGTGACAACTTTAAGGTCGAACTGGAGAAAAAAGGCCTGATGTAATCTCGCCTGATTTCGTAAAGACGCGGATAACGCCGATCAGCATGATGCTGGCCGAGGTTATCCGCGCTCTACCTGCATCGTTATGAGGAAACAGACATGACAGCACAGTCACCCTATTTGTCGTTTCATGGGATTGGTAAAGAATTTCCCGGTGTTAAGGCGCTTTCGGATATCAGCTTTTCCTGCCATGCCGGCCAGATCCATGCATTGATGGGGGAAAACGGGGCGGGCAAGTCGACGCTGTTAAAAATCCTGAGCGGCAACTATTCACCGTCAGCGGGCGAAATCCACATTCAGGGCAAGCCTGTGCAGTTTAGTAATACGATGGATGCCCTGAATGCGGGCGTTGCCATTATTTATCAGGAACTGCATTTGGTGCCAGAAATGACGGTCGCCGAGAATATCTATCTGGGTCAATTGCCGCATAAATACGGCATGGTGAACTACTCACTGCTGCGCTATGAAGCCAAACTGCAATTACAGCATCTGGGGCTGGATATCGATCCTGATACCCCGCTGAAATACCTGTCTATCGGGCAGTGGCAAATGGTGGAAATCGCCAAAGCGCTGGCGCGTAATGCCAAGATTATCGCTTTTGATGAACCGACCAGTTCGCTGTCTGCCCGTGAAATCGAGCAACTTTTCCGGGTGATTACTGAATTGCGTAGTGAAGGCCGGATCATTTTGTATGTTTCGCACCGGATGGAAGAAATTTTTGCGCTGAGCGATGCCATTACCGTGTTTAAAGATGGTCGCTACGTGTGCACGTTTGACGATATGCAACAGGTGAACCATGAGTCGCTGGTACAGGCGATGGTAGGGCGTAACTTGGGGAATATCTATGGTTACGCGCCGCGTCCGCACGGCGAAGACCGCTTGACGCTGAAAGACGTAAAAGCGCCGGGCGTGAAATCCACGATTTCCCTGAACGTCAAGCAGGGGGAAATTGTCGGGCTATTTGGTCTGGTGGGGGCCGGCCGCAGCGAACTGATGAAAGGGCTGTTTGGTGCGACCAAAATCACCAGCGGTCAGGTGTTGCTGGATGGCAAACCGCTGGTGGTGAATTCCCCCATCGATGCGATTCGCCAAGGCGTGATGCTCTGCCCTGAGGATCGCAAAGCGGACGGTATCATTCCGGTGCACTCGGTGCGTGACAACATCAATATCAGCGCAAGACGTAAGAGCCTGAAAGCCGGTTTTATTATTAATAATCAGTGGGAAGCAGATAACGCCGCGCAGCGCATTGACGCGTTGAATATCAAAACGCCGTCCGATGAACAGCTGATTATGAATCTTTCCGGCGGAAATCAGCAGAAAGTCATTCTTGGTCGCTGGTTGTCCGAAGAGATGAAAGTCATTTTGCTCGATGAGCCCACGCGCGGCATCGATGTCGGCGCGAAGCACGAAATTTATCATGTCATCTATGAACTGGCGAATCAGGGGATCGCGGTGCTGTTTGCCTCCAGCGATTTACCCGAAGTGCTTGGGCTGGCCGACCGGATTATCGTCATGCGCGAAGGTGCCGTCTCCGGCGAACTGCTACATGCTGATGCCACGGAACAGAAGGTGCTCAGCCTAGCCATGTTACGAATCCCCGATATCGAATCTGCGGTTGCCTGACCGCGAAGGAGCAAAATAATGTCAACGGTTACGTCTGCAACCTCAGAAAAGAAGAAAAACGGTATGGGATTGTCCCGCATTTGGGATAACTACGGCATGCTGGTGGTTTTTGCCGTGCTGTTTCTTGGCTGTGCGATTTTCGTCCCAAATTTCGCCTCATTTATCAATATGAAAGGGTTGGGACTGGCGATCTCCATGTCCGGTATGGTGGCCTGCGGGATGCTGTTCTGTCTGGCTTCTGGTGATTTTGATCTATCTGTGGCTTCGATTATCGCCTGTTCCGGGGTGGCGACGGCGGTGGTGATTAATATCAGTGAAAGTCTGTGGATCGGCGTCGGTGCTGGGCTGCTGCTGGGCGTGGCATTCGGTTTACTTAACGGCTTCGTGATTGCCCGTTTGAAGATCAACGCACTGATCACGACGCTGGCGACCATGCAGATTGCACGCGGTCTGGCGTACATTATTTCTGATGGTAAAGCGGTAGGGATTGAAGATGAGCGTTTCTTCGCATTGGGTTATGCCAACTGGCTGGGCTTGCCTGCGCCAATTTGGATCACCATCGGCTGTATGATCCTGTTTGGCCTGTTGCTGAACAAGACCACGTTTGGCCGCAATACGCTGGCGATTGGGGGAAATGAGGAAGCGGCGCGTTTGGCCGGGGTGCCGGTTGTACGTACCAAGATCATCATTTTTGCCTTGTCCGGTCTGGTATCCGCCGCGGCGGGAATCATTTTGGCTTCGCGTATGACCAGCGGCCAGCCGATGACGTCCATCGGGTATGAGCTGATCGTCATTTCTGCCTGTGTGCTGGGTGGCGTATCGCTGAAAGGCGGGATCGGCAAAATTTCCTACGTGGTGGCTGGCGTACTGATTTTAGGTACGGTGGAAAACGCGATGAACCTGCTAAATATTTCTCCTTTCTCTCAGTATGTGGTGCGCGGTCTTATTTTGCTGGCGGCGGTTATCTTCGACCGTTACAAACAGCTGGCGAAGAAAACGGTATAAATGCCCGTGCGGTAGGTAAGTCATCCTGCCGCTTCTTATCATTACTAGCGTGTACCGGAGGCCTGATGTATCACCGTATGGCGCATGAATCTCAGCCTAATCCGCTGCTGCCGGGATATTCGTTCAACGCTTACCTTGTGGCAGGTCTGACGCCGATTCTGGCTGAAGGGCCGCTCGACTTTTTTATCGATCGTCCCGATGGCATGAAAGGTTACATTATTAATCTCACCATGAAGGGACAGGGTCAGGTCTTTGATGGCGATGAGACCTTTTTCTGTAATCCTGGCGATCTACTGTTGTTCCCGCCTAAATCGAAGCATTTTTATGGACGCTCATCCGGCAGCGACTGCTGGTATCACCGCTGGGTCTATTTCCGTCCACGCGCTTACTGGGCTGACTGGTTGGAATGGCATACCAAAAGCAGCGGGATTGGCCGTATGAGCCTGCCGAATAACCAACTGCTGCTGGAATTTGACCGGCTGTTTGCCAATATCGAGCAGACGCAGCGTTCAGGACGGCGTTTTTCGGAAGAACTTGGCATGAATCTGCTGGAGCGTCTGTTGCTCAGAGCGATGGAAGAAGATCCGCAGAGTCCGCAGAAAATTATGGATCCGCGCGTGATTGAAGCCTGCCAGTTTATTACCAGCAATCTGGCCGGAGAACTGCGTATTGATGAAGTCGCTCGGCACGTTTGCCTGTCGCCGTCGCGGCTGGCGCATTTGTTCCGTGAGCAGGTGGGCATTAACATTCTGCGCTGGCGTGAAGATCAGCGGGTGATCCGCGCCAAGCTGTTATTGCAGACGACGCAGGAATCCATTGCCAATATTGGTCGCGTGGTGGGGTATGACGATCAGCTCTATTTCTCACGCGTGTTCCGCAAACGGGTCGGCGTCAGCCCCAGTGACTTTCGTCGCCGCAGCAGTGAAATCAACTATCCGGCGGCCAAAGCGCTGCCCGTTGCATGGGGAGAGCGGATACCCAATGCCGTGACCGGTTAACATACTGGAATGACCCCGATTCCCCTGATAAATATCCCTCTCTGCAATCTGGCGGGCGACGGGTATATACTGAGTGAGAAATCACAAAGTCAAAATATGCTAAGGGGAATCGTCATGAGTGAGACCGTTCGTGTTGGGCTGCTGGGCTACGGTTATGCCAGTAAGACATTCCACGCGCCGTTAATTGCAGGTACGGCAGGTATGGAGCTGGTGGCCGTGTCCAGCAGCAATGCTGAAAAAGTGCATGCGGATTGGGCAAATCTGCGGGTGGAGAAAGACCCGCAGGCATTGTTTAGCGATCCCGATATTGACCTCATTGTTATTCCTACCCCCAATGACACACACTTCCCACTGGCGAAACAAGCGCTGGAAGCGGGCAAACATGTCGTCGTCGATAAACCCTTTACCGTGACGTTGTCACAAGCATACGATCTGGGCGCGATTGCTGAACGCGCCGGAAAAGTGCTTTCTGTTTTCCATAACCGCCGTTGGGACAGCGATTTTCTGACGCTGAAACAGCTACTGTCTGCGGGCACATTGGGAAATGTGGTGTATATGGAATCGCATTTTGATCGCTTCCGTCCTGAGGTTCGTCAGCGGTGGCGTGAAGACGGCAGCGAAGGTAGCGGGATCTGGTACGATCTTGGTCCGCACTTGCTGGATCAGGCGTTGGAACTGTTTGGTTTGCCGGTGGCGATTCAGGTAGATATGGCGCAACTGAGACCAGGCAGTAAGGCAACGGATTATTTCCACGCGACGCTGATTTACCCGCAGCGCCGAGTTATCCTGCACGCCAGCATGCTGGTGGCAGCGGCTTCCGCACGCTATACCGTGCATGGTACGCGCGGTAGCTTTGTAAAATATGGACTCGACCCACAGGAAGATCGCCTGAAAGCGGGTGAACGCCCACCGCTGGCCGATTGGGGACAGGATAAACATGATGGCGTGCTGACGCTGTCTCGCGATGGCATAACGGCGGAACAGACCATCGCAACGATTCCGGGTAACTATCCGGCTTACTATGCGGCAGTGCGCGATGCGTTGCTGGGTAAGGGAGAAAATCCTGTTGGCGTGAATCAGGCGATTCAGGTGATGGAGTTAATCGAACTGGGGCTGCTTTCCCACGAGCAGAAAAAAGCCGTCGCGCTGAAAAATAGCTAGATTTGCTGCATTTTATTCCAGATAGTTAACGGTTTGTTTAAACAGGCGATCTTAGGATCGCCGTAGACTGCCGTTTTGGGCGATCTCCGGGTCGCCCGTATTGTTAGAGTGTTAATTAGGCTAAGGCTAGGGGAAAGGTGTCGGGCATGGGGTGGTTACAACGGTTACGCATTGATAAGTTTTTATTGGTTCTGATTCTGGTCGTAGTGACGGCGTCGATTCTTCCTGCTGAAGGCACCGTGAAGGTTTTCTTTGAGTATCTGACAACGGCGGCGATTGCTCTGTTGTTCTTTATGCACGGTGCGAAGCTGTCGCGTGAAGCGATCACCACCGGTATGGGGCACTGGCGTTTGCACCTCGTGGTGTTTGCCAGCACGTTTATTCTGTTCCCGCTGCTGGGAATCGGCATGAGCCTGCTGTCGCCAGTGGTGCTGACGCCAACCTTGTATCTTGGCTTCCTCTACCTGTGTGCGTTACCCGCAACGGTGCAGTCGGCGATTGCTTATACCTCAATGGCTGGCGGTAATGTGGCGGCGGCGATCTGTAGTGCCTCGGCATCCAGTATTTTAGGTGTGTTTCTCTCGCCAATTCTGGTCGGTTTACTGATGCATACGCAGGGGGGAGAAACGGACACGCTGCATGCTATCGGTTCCATCATCATGCAATTAATGGTGCCTTTCGTCATTGGCCATCTGTCGCGCCCGTTGATTGCCAAGTGGGTCGAACGTAACCGTAAGTTGATTAATATTACTGACCGGTCATCGATTCTTCTGGTGGTTTATGTCGCGTTCAGCGAGGCGGTCGTGCAGGGGATTTGGGGGCAGATCAACGGATGGTCATTGCTGGCGGTAGTGGGTTGCTCAATAGTACTGTTAGCGATTGTGCTGGTGGTGAATACACTGGTTGCACGTAAGCTGGGCTTTAACACCGCCGATGAAATCACCATTGTTTTCTGTGGTTCGAAGAAGAGTCTGGCGAACGGGATTCCGATGGCAAATGTGCTGTTCCCAGCGGCGGCGGTTGGTGCGATGGTGCTGCCGCTGATGATCTTTCACCAAATTCAGCTAATGGTTTGCGCCGCGCTTGCACAGCGTTATGCCAAACGGCTAAATAAAGAACAAGATACACCTCATCAGTAAGATATTATCGATCCCTCGATACATAAAATAATGCCCTCGGACCTTACACGGTTCGGGGGCATTGTCATGTGTGACCATTCCGACATAGATTAAATAATCTATTACAGTGATAGTTTCTAAAGTGTATCACTTCCCCGATCCGTTACGTTATAACAATGCTGGCTCATCGACATTCGTTGTTGAGGGCAGGGCACAGTTGATGATAATCGGTATTTTGAGAACGAGGGAATATGTTAAAAAAAACGGTGTTAACTTTAGCAATGCTAGGGGCGTTAGCTTCCACATCCGTACAGGCTGCTCAACATATGGACTGTGTACAAACCAGTCAAAAAGAGATTGCGTCGTTATTTGACCGTTGGAATGCCTCGTTGCAAACGGGTGATGCGAAGAAGGTTGCAAAAAACTATGCGCCAGACGCCGTGCTGCTGCCGACGTTGTCCGATAAACCACGTACGACTGATGCAGAGCGCATTGATTACTTTGAACATTTCCTAGCAAAAAAGCCGGTTGGTAAGATTGACACCAGCACAATCCGGATCGGCTGTAATAAGGCTGTTGATACCGGAACATACACTTTCACATTCGGTGATGGTAGCGTAGCCAAAGCACGCTATACCTATACTTACGCTTGGAACGGTAAACAGTGGTTGATCACCACGCACCATTCTTCAGCGAATCCGAGTAGTTGAACCTTATAGATGATCTGTAATAAATTTGCATCAAACGGCTAACGAGAGTTAGCCGTTTTTCATGAGCGGCAGGCAGAAGTGACTGCATGACGTCACGGTGATTAGGCAGAAGCCCGCTTACGCAGAACCTTTTCACGCAGCTGTTGTTTTTCCTGCTCGCTGATAAATGCAATGTTCAGGCCGTTTTCCTGCGCTTTGCGCGTTTCTACCGCCGTCAGGCCGGCAAGTGGTGCTGCGACCTCATATTCGTGGCGGATTTCGATCCCTTGAACCGCAGGGTCATCGGTATTGATAGTGGCGGGAATGCCATAACGCAGGAAGTGGATAAGGGGATGTTTATCCAGTGTTTCCACCGTACTGGTTTGAATGTTAGATGTCAGACAGGATTCAATGCCGATCCCAGTCTCTGCCATGTGCGTCATTAGGCGAGGATCGATAATGGCGGTTACGCCGTGCCCGATACGCTCTGCGCCCAGATGATTAATCGCCTGCCAAATACTTTCCGGCCCGGCTGCCTCACCCGCGTGAACGGTGATATGCCAGCCTGCATCGCGGGCTTGTTGGAAATGAGAGGTAAACTGCGCACCAGGGTAGCCCAGTTCATCACCCGCCAGATCGAGCGCTACGATACGATCGCGCTGTGACAACAGGGCATCCAACTCTTGTTGGCAGGCCTCGGTACCGAATGTCCGACTCATGATGCCAATCAGACGGATGTCGGTATCGAAATCACGACTGCCTGCTGTAATACCATCGATCACAGCTTCAACAACGCCCGCAATCGGCAGCTTATGATTCATCGCCATATAGTAGGGAGAGAAACGTAGTTCGGCGTAATCCAGCCCAGCTTTCATGGCATCTTCAACATTCTCGTAAGCGACGCGGCGGCAGGCATCCAGTGAACCGAGAACGGCTACACCCCAGTCGAGCTTTTGTAAAAAACTCAGTAAATCAGGTTCATTTTTGGTGACCTGAACGTGAGGGCGGAGCGCGTCAAGATCGCTGGCAGGTAACGCAATATTGTACTGGCGTCCTAGCTCCAGAATACTCTGGGCGCGGATATTGCCATCCAAGTGGCGGTGGATATCAGTCAGTGGCAGGCGTAAATCAATCATAATGTTATTGTCTGATTATTGTTTTTCATAGGACAAAGTATAAAAAGAAATCGTGGTAAATAGCTAATCGTTACCGATAAAATTCAAGCGCAATGGACAATAATTGAGCAAAAACAATCTGTTATTGTTTTTTTTGCTTAATTTCAGGCGCGTTTAACTTAGGGATAACCCGGATATAAATGAGTTCACTGAGTAACTCGACTAAAGTTTGGCTGACAATGACGGCGGGAAGTAACGGTAGTGCGCCCGGTATTGCCAAGGCCAGCGGGAGAATAACCAGAGAGTTACGTGTGCTGGCGCTAAAAGCCACTGCTCGTCCGCCAGCCGAATCCAATCGGAATACGCGGCTAGTTAACCAGCCAAGCAACGGCGCCAGCAGAGCGAAGAGCAGGTAAAACGGTATTGCGAGTAAAACGGATTCCCAGGTGGTGCGCAATTGTGGAATGACAGCAGCCACCACGATAAACAACACCAGAGCCGTGGCTGGAACGGGGAGATAGCCTAATGCATCTGAACATGTAGCCATAACACGCAGCCGCGCCGCTAGCCATTGCAGAAGGGCTGCCAGTGCTAAAGGTATGGCGATGAGCCAGATAAATGCGTCGATAAAGGGTGCGAAGACGATGAGTCTGGCGGCCTCATGGCCGAGGAATAGCGTCAGGTAAAAGGGCAACGCCAGCATTTGCAGCATCAGTAGTATGGGCGTTGCGGCCAGAAGGCGGGCGGCATCGGCACGGCCCAGATGCGCGAATGTCACCACGTAATCTATACAGGGTGCGAGTAGCACTAATATGATGCCTAGCTTCACCAGCAGTTCGGCGGGGAGAAAGGGTAACAGCGCCGCGACCAGTAAGGGAATCACGATGAAATTGGCAACGAGAAGCGCGCCGATGAATCTGACCTGAGTGATACTTTTTCCGATCGTGGTCAGCGGAACTTGAAGAAACGTAACAAACAGCATCAGCGCCAGAGCGGGATTAATCACGGCACTGAGTTGCTCTGTTTCCGGCATAACCATGGCGATTGCCGCTGCCGCTATTACAGCAAAAAAGTAGATTGCGGCCTGATGGGCTTCCATAAAAGGTTTCAGCGCGGACATGACGTTATCTCAATATCAAGCAGAAGATTTGGGGCAGAAAAAACGGTGGCTGAAAGGGCGGCCACCGTGTGTTTTAGCACGTAATATTACCGAGTGCTGGATTATTGCGCCGGTGGTGTAATCGGCTCTTGCGGCGCACCAGGCTGGGATTCTTCACCTTCTTCCGTTGGAACGGAGAAATAAGGGGCGATGAAATCGGCCAGTGGTATCTTGTTACCGTTGAAGTCAATTTGACCATCAGCGTAGTGCAGTGAGCTGGTAATCGCATTGTCCTTCGTGACACTCATTTGGTTCATTTGACCGATGTCTGCCATCATCTTAGCTTGCTGCTGCGCCATTTCTGTCGCCTGCTTTTGCTCTTCAGCGTTAGCTGGTTTCGGCCCCGCCTGCACCATTAACTCTGCCAGCATATCGAGCGGTACGTTGAGTTTTGCATCGAATTTTTTGACCGATTGACGAATGATTTTTTCTTCATCCGATACCGTTGCGTCAGCGGCTTTATCCGTGCTCTGCAATGGGTCGGCTAAATCCAGTGCCAGCGTGAATGTGCCTTCTCCTTTACTGTTTTTCCAACTGATCGGAGAAATCTCAACGCTCGGATTACCTTTCAGCAGTTGTGGCAGGTATTGCAGAATAGACATAGCGACTTCATGCTGATAAACATCGGGATCCATAGCACTTGGATCTTGCAACAGTTTCTGCACTTTTGCCTGATAGGCGGTGAGGAACTGTTTGGTACCCGCGCCGTCAAGCTGTGAAATGGACATGCTTGCGTTACCCGAGCCCAGATTACGGTCGCCGATGACTAAGGAACCCAGCGTAACGTCCATTTTGCCCGCCAGATTTTTATCATCTTCCGTTGCGCTACTTTGCAGAGAGAAGTCGTTCAAGGTAACGGGATCGCCGCCTTCTACGGTAAACGTCATCGTTTTAAGAGATAGGGCTCCATCGCCTAAATCAATATCGAATTTGCCTTTTTGATTAGTCCCCTTGATGGCGAAATCGCTGACATCGACCTTCTCGGTTTGGCCCCAAGCGTTTTTCCTTTCCATCTTCACGCTGCTGATGGTGGTGTCCAGCTTGCTGCTGCGTAGATCGTGCCCGATATCCAACAGCGCTTCTGCGCCGCTGAAGGAGAATTTCTGTTCTGGCGTCTGATAGTCGATCGGCACCAGCGTAATAAGTGACTGCGTATCACCGCTGTAAGCGACGCGAGTGTCGGACGTAAAGAATGGTTTATCTTTGGTCAGCTCAAACCAGGCTTTGACTGCCGGGGTGTTGGCCAACTCGGTATGAACAGAAGCCATCGACGGAGCGAGGTTGAATTTCTTTAGCTGTGCCAGCGGGAACGGCCCGTGAGACACGGTTTCGTTGAAGACGAGTTCTTCACCGGGCGCAAGGAACTGTGTACCTTTTGCTGTGCCATCGGTCTGTAAGACATAGGCCAGAGTGCTGCTGAATATTCCGCCTTGATAGTCGCGATAGACCACTTTTAACCCAGCGTTCGGGTAGGCTTGCTTGATCTTAGTGTTCAGCGTATCGGTAAAACCATCAATCTGCTGAGCCACTTGTTTGCCGGTGTACCAGGATGCGCCGGTCCAGATGGCGCCCAGAGCAACAATAACGCCTACGGCGACTAATGACTTATTCATTTTTATTCATCCTTTAGTAAAAAAATGCGCGTTTTCAACGCGAAACGCGGGTAACTCTCAACGTAATGCGCAGGTAACTTTCAACGCGATACGTGGGTAACACAGCGTATGGAACAAGTTATCGGTTAAATACGCGAGCGAGACGCCCCTGTCCCTCAACCGTTATCGGTGACTCACTGGCGGAAATAAAGCAGGATTCTCCCGGACGTAGCGAGAGCCGCTGCTCATTTTTTTGCAAGACGGCATGGCCGTCGACGCAAAATACAATGGCAGCACTGTCTTGGCGGAGCGTTTGTGGGCTCTGGCTCAGTTCGTGCAGTGAAAAAGCAAAATCATCAACAGGAATGGGGAAGCTTAGTTCATTACCCTGTCGCTGTGGCGTAGTCAGCAACTGGTTTGCGGGTTTGCCTTCAAACACGACATTTTCCAGCAGCTCTGGAATATCAATGTATTTCGGCGTTAACCCCGCACGCAGCACGTTATCCGAGTTCGCCATGACTTCTAATGCCACGCCTTTTAGATAGGCATGCGGCGTTTGAGCAAACAAGAACATGGCTTCGCCGGGTTGAAGCGTAATGACATTCAGCAGCAGTGGGGAAAACAACCCGCTGTCATCGGAATAGTATTGTGTAATCGCGCGAATAGTGGCCCACGGCTCGTCATTCTGACTGTTTAGCGCAGCCTTCAATACGCCGAGTGCACGGGATTTTTGCTCACCGTCCATACTCAACAGATTAGTGAACAGCATGGCGAGGTTCTTCGCATCGGGCTGTTGTAAAAACGCGGCGATTGACGGGTGTGCGCTGGCAACTGGCTCTAGCAGGTGCACAATTTCAGATAATTCTCTAAACCCGTTCATGGCCTGAAAGGGCGTTAACGCGTAGACCAATTCCGGTTTGTGATTGGCATCTTTGTAGTTTCTTTCGGCTGCATCCAGCGCGATACCGGCGGCATTTTCTTTCGCAAAGCCTTGTTCTGCCGCTGATTTACTTGGATGAACCTGAATAGAAAGTGGCTGTTCTGCACACAATACTTTAAACAAAAAGGGTAATTCGCCAAAACGTTGCGCGATCGTTGCGCCAAGATGAGCTGTCACGTCTTCGGCAATCACCTCACGCAGGCTGCGGGTGTCGCCTTTTTCATCAATAATCGCCGAACTGCTTTTAGGATGGGCACCCATCCACAGTTCCGCCATCGGTAAATTTTTAGGGTTATCAATGCTATAAAGCTCACTTAACGTGTGTTTGCTGCCCCAGGCATAGTGCTGGACGCAATTGAGCATTTTTTGCATGTCGGCTCCCTGCTATTACATTAATGGTTAATTTCTGTGACGCTGGCTGTTAACTACTTGAATGATTATGAATACACTGCATCTTCTTCGCTTCATGGTAATGTTTTATGTAGCGCGATGCCAGACCGTGTTAGTAGACACAATAAGTGTTATAGGCCAGTTAGTGTTATCAGAATAGGCCCAGCGATGTGATTCGATGTCTTCTACTATTTGAATCTGTGTTTTAAGGAGGAAAGGTAATGAGCACGATGCGTAGTGAAAAAGACTCAATGGGACCAATTGATGTTCCTGCTGAACATTTGTGGGGGGCGCAAACACAACGCTCACTGGAACACTTCCGTATTTCTGAAGAAAAAATGCCACGCACGCTGATTTATGCGCTGGCGCAAACCAAGCGTGCGGCGGCCCGCGTCAACATGGATCTCTCGCTTCTATCTGCCGATCGGGGAAATGCGATTATTCAGGCAGCGGACGAGGTGTTGTCTGGCAAACATGCTGGGGAATTCCCGTTAGCAATCTGGCAGACGGGGTCTGGCACGCAAAGCAATATGAATATGAACGAGGTGTTGGCTAACCGCGCCAGTGAGCTATTGGAAGGAGAGCGAGGCAACAATCGGCTGGTTCATCCCAATGATGATGTCAATAAAAGTCAGAGTTCCAATGACGTATTTCCAACGGCGATGCATGTTGCGGCCGTGGTTGCGATCAACGAACACCTGATTCCTGAATTGAAAGCGCTGCACGCCACGCTGGCGTCGAAGGCCGAGGAATTCAAAGACATCGTCAAGATTGGTCGTACGCATTTACAGGATGCGACGCCATTGACGTTGGGGCAGGAAATCTCCGGCTGGGCCGCAATGTTGCAGCATAATCTGAAGCATATCGAAAACAGCGTGCCACATATTTGCGAGCTGGCGCTGGGCGGTACGGCGGTAGGTACTGGGTTGAACACACATCCTGAATATGCGGTGCGTGTGGCGGCGGAACTGGCGAAATTAACCGGTCAGCCGTTTGTGACCTCGCCGAATAAATTTGAAGCGCTTGCGACCTGTGATGCGCTGGTTCACGGGCACGGTGCCTTGAAGGGGCTGGCAGCATCGTTAATGAAGATTGCCAACGATGTGCGTTGGCTGGCATCTGGCCCGCGTTGTGGCATCGGCGAACTCAGTATTCCTGAAAATGAACCGGGTAGTTCCATCATGCCGGGCAAGGTCAACCCGACCCAGTGTGAAGCGCTGACAATGCTGTGTTGCCAGGTGATGGGCAATGATGTTGCTGTGAATATCGGCGGAGCTTCCGGTAATTTTGAGCTAAACGTGTACCGGCCAATGGTGATTCATAACTTCCTGCAATCGATTCGCCTGCTGGCTGATGGCATGAAGAGCTTTGATGAGCACTGTGCGGTGGGAATTGAGCCTAATCACGATCGCATTACTCAACTGCTGAACGAATCACTGATGCTGGTTACCGCGCTGAACACGCATATCGGCTATGACAAAGCGGCTGAGATTGCAAAAAAAGCACATAAAGAAGGGCTAACGCTGAAGGCGTCCGCGCTCAAACTGAACCACCTCACTGAAGCACAGTTTGATGAGTGGGTTCGACCGGAAGAGATGGTCGGTAGCCTGAAAAAGTAATGGCGCTGTAGTTAGCGTTTTATCACGTAGCCTGCCGATTTATATCCGCAGGCTTTTTTTATTCCGGCGCATCGGTATACAGATGCAAACGCGGGATAAGCAGGCGAAGTTCGGCTGCTTTCGGCTTGTGCTTATGTTTGATGTTGTTGGCATCGTAAGGATTGAGTTCGCCGATAATCGGCATAGTGCCCCCAGATTCCTGCTGACAAAGCACAAGTAGAGGAGACGGGCAGGGATGTTGAACCTGTTTCTGCTGCTCGGCATACCACACGCGTGCGATTGGCTGCACTTTTACCGGACGTTTGATCTTCAAGACCGCGTCTTCCGGTAACTGCAATACGGCATCCATTTCCTGTTCCACATGCTCAATCCATTGCGCTTTGGTATACGGCGCCGCATGCTTTGCTGCATTCAGGCTTTTGGTCAATTTTTCCAACAATTCTATGCGTGTCATGTTGTTGATGACGTGCTTATTCGCCCAGCCAAACCGGACTGACGCTGGGTTGGTTATGAGCGTTAATGAACGGTAAGCGCTGAGTGTGATCAGCCCTTTCAGGTGTGAGTGGACAAACTCAAAGCGCTGTTCCGGCTCTAGACCAGATTCGACGGTAATAATCTGCTCCAGCTCTTTTTTCAGTGCATTAATTTCCGCGATGAGCGAATGTGCCTGCTGATATTGCGCCGCGTTTACCGCAAAGCAGAGAGCACCTGGTAAGCGAATTGCACTTTTGCTGCTGAGCGCTTCCGGGTAGTGGTGAATGAACAGACGCTGAAAGTGCGCGAGTCCTTTATCTTGAGCCTCCTGACCAACGTACTGCGTGACGGCAATGTGCTCAATAGGATCGTGCTCCGTTCCTTTTTCCACAGGGGGAAGGGAGTAGACGCGGCCCGCCAGCAGTCGATACGTTGAAAACTGTTGCTGCATCACTGCAAGCTTGATCTCTAACGTTTGAAAACAGTCGTTCATGCGTTCGATTAACGCGTAGCGATTCATAGCTAACCCCAATTTAGTTACAACATACTTATGTTTATACTCATAAATACACACTTCAGCAATTGTGATTATCGTTATTTTCAAGCAGGGCTGGTGGGATAATATTGAGGAAGGGAGTAGAAACAACGCGGAGTTTACCCTGATGCAGGTAAACCCCGGTAATAAAAGAGATTAAATACGGTGTTTTAGTATCAGGCTGACTACCAACGCGAGAAGTAAGAGCGTCGCGAGAAACACTGTGATCCCCATCCAGCCGAATGAATGCCAAAAGAATCCCCCTAGCGTGCCTGCCAAGCTTGAGCCCAGATAGTAAGAAAAGAGATACATGGACGAAGCCTGACCTTTCGCGCGCCGCGCACGTTGCCCAATCCAACTGCTCGCTACCGAGTGGGCAGCGAAGAAACCTGCGGTAAAGAGCATCATCCCGCCAAAGATAGCGAATAGCGGGCTCAGTGCCGTTATCCCTAATCCGATTAGCATCAGAAGAATCGAAATACTCAGCACCGGGCCGCGTCCGTAGCGGGACGTTAACGCACCGGCTTTCGGTGAACTGTAACTTCCGGTGAGATAGACCACCGAAAGTAAGCCAACCACCGCCTGACTGATTAAATACGGCGGAGCTAACAGTCGATACCCGATGTAGTTAAACAGGGTAACGAATGCGCCCATCAGCAAAAATCCCTCAAGGAACAGCAGCGGCAAGCCTGCATCGCGCCAGTGCAGTTTACTATTCAGTAATAGCGTTTTCGGGCGTAGTGAGCCGGGGCGGAAATGGCGTGATTCCGGCAGAATTCGCCAAAACGTTATCGCCGCAATGAGCGCTAGTATGCCGATTGCACCGATAGCAACTCGCCATGGGAAATAGTCCGTTAACACGCCGCTGACCAAACGTCCGCTCATTCCGCCAATCGAGTTACCGCTGATATATAACCCCATCGAAAACGCCAACACGCTGGGGTGAATTTCTTCACTCAGGTAACTCATGGCGACAGCCGCGACACCACTTAGCGACAGGCCAATCATCGCCCGCATAATCAATATGCCGTTCCAACTGGTCATAAAAGCACAAATTATGGTACAGATTGCAGCCAGCATCAGCGACACGGCCATCACATTCTTACGACCAATCGTGTCGGACAGAGGGCCGGTGAACAACAGGCCAAAAGCCAACATCACCGTTGAGACGGAAAGTGACAAACTGCTGGTTGCTGGCGAAATACCAAAGTCCTGAGATAACACCGGCAGCAGCGGTTGTACACAATACAGCAGGGCGAACGTTGCTAACCCAGCAGAAAATAGCGCGAGCGTGACACGCATAAATTGTGGTGTACCACGCGTGATATAAGGTGTTTTTCCAGAAGATTTCGGGGCAATATCGTCCGCAGCGTCGACCGTAGAAATAGGCCAGTCGTTCGGTGCAGAAGATGGCAGGTTACTCACAATAATTCCTTAGCGGGAAAGATAAATCAGACGTAAAACAACAATAAGCCGATCATAGAAGAGTGATATTATTTTGTATAATATATTAATAATCATGATTGATACGTTTAACATATGAATATAGAACTGCGTCACCTTCGCTATTTTATTGCTGTCGCCGAAGAGCTACATTTTGGCCGAGCTGCTGAAAGATTACGCATTTCACAGCCGCCACTAAGCCAACAGATTCAAATTCTGGAAGAGCAGGTGGGAGCAAAACTTTTAGCGCGCAACAACCGTAATGTTCAACTTACGCCAGCAGGCGCAATGTTCCTGAAAGAAGCCTGGTCGATTATCAATCAGGTTGATCAGGCGGCAGAGCGGGCGTCCCGCATTCAACGCGGCGAGATTGGGGAATTAACAATCGGCTTTACGTCGTCCGCGCCGTTCATCAAAAAGATCTCCAGCAGCCTGCTGCGTTTTCGCCAAACGTACCCGGAAGTGCATATTCAGATGATGGAGCTCAACACCAAGCAGCAAATTGAACCGCTGCTGAACGGTAAGCTTGATATCGGCATTATGCGCAATAACCCGTTACCGGACGCACTGGATCATCAACTACTATTACGCGAACCGCTGATCGCCGTAGTGCAGGAATCCCATCCCTTAGCGCAGCAGGCCGCAGGGCGGGCAATCAACATCACACAGTTGGCAAATGAGCCGTTCGTTTTCTTCTCCCGCGCGGTTGGAACCGCACTGTATGACGATACGTTGACGCTGTTGAAACGCTATGGCATCAGCCCTTACATCACGCAAGAAGTGGGCGAGGCGATGACCATCGTTGGGCTGGTATCGGCGGGATTGGGCGTGTCCATTTTGCCTGCGTCATTTTTGCGTATTCGGGTTGATGGCGTGAAATATTTGCTGCTGGAAGAAGAGGACGCCACAACGGAAGTCTGGCTGGTTACGGCGCGACATCATCCGCAAAGTGCAGCGGCTAACATGCTGATGTCGCTGATGTTGGGTAGATAATATTTTAAATATGCGCGCTAAATCACATAACGAATCAAATATTTGACGAGTTTAGTGAAAAGCCCCACCATACCCGCAGTTTTTTTATTTTGCAGCGTGAAAAATAGTCATACCGCGATAATAAAGATGAATTTTTCAACAGCAGTGCCAGTTATACCCTAAATAATTCGGGTTGTAGCCAATGCATAGGCAGCTTGAAATATGATTGGTATATAATGCGTAGGAGCCAGGTTTGTGATTGCCGACGGTCAACCAGGACACATCGATCAAATCAAACAAATTAATGCCGGTGCAGTTTATCGGCTGATCGATAAGTACGGCCCGATATCACGTATCGAACTGTCCAAACGCGCTCAGCTCGCACCCGCCAGTATAACCAAAATCGTCCGCGAACTGCTGGAAGCTCATCTGGTACAGGAAACTGAATATCAGGATGTTGGCAGCAGAGGGCGTCCCGCTATCGGCCTGATTCTGGATACCCAGGCCTGGCACTATCTTTCTGCACGCATTAGCCACAATACCCTGTTATTGGCGCTGCGTGATCTCAGCAGTAAGCTGGTTGTGGAGGAAGAAATTCCGCTTCCCGCAGAAGCTCCGCAGCCACTGCTCGACCGCATTCTGAATGAAATCGATCAGTTTTTTATTCGTCACCAAAAACGGCTGGAGCGGTTAACGGCAATCGCGATTACTGCGCCGGGCATGATTGATGCCAGCAAGGGCATTATTCATCGGATGCCATTTTATGACGTTGAGGAAATGGCGATTGGTCCAGCACTGGCACTGCGCACGGGCCTGCCAGTGTATTTGCAGCACGATATCTGCGGCTGGACGATGGCCGAAGCGCTATACGGCGCATCACGCGATTGCCAAAATGTGATTCAGGTGGTGATCGACCATAACGTCGGTGCGGGCGTGATTACCGGAGGACGCATTCTGCACGCAGGGAGTCGGAATCTGGTCGAGATCGGGCATACGCAGGTCGATCCTTATGGCAAGCGTTGCTATTGCGGCAATCACGGCTGTCTGGAAACGGTCGCCAGCACGGAAAATATGCTGGAACTGGCACAACAGCGCATGAATACCTCCATGAGTTCGCTTCTGCACGGTTCACCGCTCAGCGTTGAAAACTTGTGCGATGCTGCGCTCAAAGGCGATCAGTTAGCTAAAGATATCATTAACGATGTGGGTAATAACGTGGGCCGAATTGTCGCCATCATGGTGAATCTCTTCAACCCCGATAAAATTCTGGTCGGTTCCCCCCTGAATAAAGCAGCCAGCATTTTACACCCTGCAATTTTAGGCTGTATTCAACAACAATCATTCCCGCCCTATAGTCACAACATCCAGGTGGAAGCTACTCAGTTTTACAATCAGGGCACGATGCCCGGTGCCGCACTGGTAAAAGATGCTCTCTACAATGGAACGCTGCTAGTTAAATTGTTGCAGGGATAACCATAAAGGTGTAGAGCAACAAAACATTGCGCTAACGCAAACCGCCCGAATGAGGCATAGCCTAGACTTTCACGCTTGGAAAGCATTTTAGCTGTGCTTGTTTTTTGGTATTCAGGTGGTCTGGAGTTATCCCATGTTGAAACGTATTTTTGTCACTGGTACTGATACCGCCGTTGGCAAAACAGTGGTATCCAAGGCGCTACTGCAAAAACTGGCGCAGGCAGGCAAATCGGTTGCAGGTTACAAACCGATAGCAAAAGGGTGTCAAGAGACGGAAGCTGGCCTGCGCAATAAAGATGCACTGTTGCTTCAAGCAGCCTCCACGCTGGAATTACCCTATAAGATGGTTAATCCCATCGCACTGCGAGAAGATGAAATCAGCGCCAGTGAAGACGCCATTGATTACTGCACGATGACACAGGGTCTGCGCCACATGGGCGAGATAGCCGATATCGTGGTGGTTGAAGGCACGGGGGGATGGCGAACCGTCATGAACGATCTGCGTCCATATTCCGAATGGGTGGTACAGGAACAGCTTCCTGTCGTGCTGGTTGTCGGCATCAAGCTGGGCTGCATCAGCCATGCGCTGTTGACGGCGCAGGCGATCATCAATGATGGGCTGCCGCTGGTCGGCTGGGTTGCCAACCGTATTAATCCTGGTCTGGCAAATTACGCAGAAATTATTAACGTTCTGCGGAAAAAAATTCCGGCACCGCAACTGGGTGAACTGCCTTACTTGCCGCGTGCCGAACAGCGGGATCTGTCGTCTTATATCGATCTTTCCGCCGTCAGCTACTAATTTCTTTTAGCCCTCTATTCCCGCATCTCTGCGGGAATAAATTTCCTCCGTAACGCCACCTGTTATACTCACAGGCAGTTTTTCTTCTTATCTTGAAAATATAATGAAAACAGAGAATAACCAGAAACAAACACCTGTCCCACATCGCCATTGGATCTTAATTGCCTGTATGTTAGCCATGTTCACGGCAGCGATTGAAGTGACAATTGTCGCGACAGCGCTTCCCACTATCATCGCGGATTTAGGTGGATTTTCCCTACTAGGTTGGGTCTTTGCAGGTTATTTGTTGACGCAGTCGATCAGCATTCCGATTTATGGCCGATTGGCCGATCTGTATGGTCGTAAAAAGATTTTCTTCTTCGGCATGATTGTGTTCCTGCTGGGGTCGATTCTGTGCGGGTTTTCGACGCAGATGGGCTGGTTGATTGTCTTCCGTACCTTGCAGGGGCTGGGCGCAGGGGCGATTACACCGATTGCATTCACCATTGTTGCCGATGTGTACAGCTCAACCGAACGCCCGAAAATACAGGGCTATTTATCCAGCGTGTGGGGCTTTTCCGCCATTATTGGCCCGTTGCTCGGGGCGTTCATTGTGCAACACTTCAACTGGGCACTGGTGTTCTGGGTCAATGTGCCGATTGGGCTATTCTCTATCTTCCTGCTGGCTCGTTATCTGCCGACGATCAATGTCGTTCGTCAGCATCAGTTGGACTGGACGGGCGCGTTCTATCTGGTTGTGTCCGTTGCCAGCTTGCTGATGGCACTGCTACAAGCTGAGGTATTTGGCTACTGGGTGATTCCTCTGCTTGCGCTCTCCGTCGTGGGCGGCATTCTGCTGGTTCGACAGGAAAAACGTACGCAGGAACCGCTGTTTCCGCTGGCGCTGTGGCGCAACCGAGTCATTATCGCCGGCAATCTCGGCGGATTAGTCGTCGGGGCCGCTATGATGGGCGTGAGCGCCTTTTTGCCGACGTTTATTCAGGGCGTGATGGGTAAAACTCCATTGGAAGCGGGCAGTATATTGGCGATGATGTCGATTGGCTGGCCGCTGGCCAGCACGCTGAGCGGACGGTTAATGCTGTGGACATCTTACCGGTTTACGGCGATGTGCGGCGGTATTGTACTGATTATCGGCAGTCTGACATTATTAACGGTTCAACCGGACAGCAATCTTATGTGGGCGCGGCTAGCCGCATTTTTGATCGGTTCAGGGATGGGGCTGAGCAGCACCACGTTTCTGGTATCGATACAAAATTCGGTGGACTACTCCATTCGTGGCATTGCGACCGCCTCCGCGATGTTTACCCGAATGTTGGGTTCCGCGCTGGGAACGGCAATTCTTGGAGCCACGCTGAATATCAATCTGCACTGGCGATTACCGGAAGTGAGCGATCCTCTCCAGACGCTCATGGACCCAGCCAAGCGCATTTTACTGAGCGTAAATCAGCTCGATACGCTGGCATCGCAAGTCGCTTCGTCAATCCACGGCGTATTTATCGTTTCCGCACTCATCGCGGCTATTACGCTGCTTTCCGCCAGAATGATCCCCGCGAGTCAGCGACCAGGACAGACGTAAACCAGACAGGAATACCAGCAAAAGAAAAGGCGCGAAAGCGCCTTTTGAACATATAGAGAAGGGTTTACGGTGTGGTCGTCGGCTGGCCTTCAGCTGGCGCAGGTGCGCTTTCAGCATTAGCTTCACCATCGGCATGACGGGTGTAAACAATCTTGTGTGAATCACTCTCGCAGTGACCCACCACCTGACCACCGGCTTGATTCACCTGATCGTTCGGTACAATATCCAGCGTAAAACCGGATTCTGGCACACCATTGGCGATGATTTTCTGGGTAATATCCGCTTTCACGCTCTCGCAAGATGCCTGTGCAGCCAATGGAGCAACCAGGAATAACGCGGCACTAAAAATGACGGTTTTTTTCATCTTTTGATCCTTTTCTCTGAAAAAAGTCTATTTGAGTATATCAAACGATGAGGATAACGCGAAAAAGCGGCGAAATCAGACCATCAATGATGGCCAGGAAACACTCTAGACGCAGGGGCCGGTGGCGCAGCCATACATCATAAACAGCGGGAAAAGGATAACGGCCGGAATCATGAGAGGGGCAAGCAGTACTTCTTTACCCGAGTTATCGCTGCTATTGATTACAACGGGGATTGGCTGCGGCAAGCGTCCATTGTCTGTCGGGCTGACCAGCGAACCTTCTTTCTTACTGAATGTGCCTTTCGCGCTAAACGTGACTTCGCCTTTTCCCATCGTCGTGGGAATTTGTGCCGCGTAGAGCTCGCGTAAATCGAGTTCCTGCGCTTTGGTCAACCGGCGAGTATCAATCATATTTTTATAGCTCGCATAGACTTGGCCATTATGGAGAGAAAAGTCGACCCTCACACCAATAATGATGTCTTTATAATCGCGATAAAACGCGTAATAGTCCTGATACTCCTTTTGCGTTCTTGCGTCGGGGAATGTGTAAACGTAGGTATTGGACTCAGCGATAAGCGTCCCGTTGTTGTTGGCGATATGCGTGATGTTGTCCGTTTTCGGGTATGTGCTTGCGCATGAACTGACCAACAAGCACATGATCAGCAGGCCCCACAGCTTGATGTGAAAAGGGCGTGAAAATAACCGTGCTAAATCCATATTCATCCTGGTGCACTCCATTTTGGATAAAAACGCGTGTTGCTGCGGTGTAGCGCTAATCGTTGAATTTAAAGGTGATGTCATCCTCGAATGCAGATTAATTTGCTGCAATACGAAGAGGAAAGGGGAAACCCACGCCAGAAGGCGTGGGTAAAGAATTATGGGGCAACCGGACGACCTGTACGACGATCGAGGCAGCGATCGGTCGTATTTTCCCAATAAGCATTGACGTTATAGCTCGCGTTGCACTTCTCACGCCCATCAATGGATTTTTCAGTTTTATCGAATTCTTTCTCAACGCGGTTATTAACTTTATTACGCAGCGAGCGGGTTGAATCCCATTGCTCTTTGCTTTGACGCGCCGCTTCTTTCGACAACGCGCTGTCGCCAGAGTCGACAATGATATGGCGCGTATCAGCCAGTGCGGCAGGCTGCCAGGCAGCGGAAACGATAACCAGAGAAAGCGGGATGAAGGCCCGAATCAAAGAGGAAAAGGAGTAGTGGTTCATGTTTCACCTTGACAGAACGAATGATAAAAACAAACGCCGATGCCGTAAAACGATAACAAGCGCACGGCAAGCGATAGACAACAAAAGGCGACCGCCGTTCCCTGTAACCTTCGCGCTTCGTGCAAAACGAAAGGTTGCCTATAAAGATAAGTATACATCCTTCGCTTCAACGGCACTATAACCGTGCAACATCGGGTTAAATGCTGTTTGTGACATCATAGAAAAGGGCATGAAACCACGTTCACACCCTTAATTCTCGTCCTGTCGGCGATTATCAGCCTTCGCGATGTACGCTTAACCCTGCAAAAGATTGGCTAACTGGCATCATTTCCAGCGTGTTGATGTTGACGTGTGCTGGCAGGGTAGCAACCCAGAAAACAGCTTCAGACACATCTTCAGCGGTCAACGGTGTCGTGTTGTCGTAGGTTTTGCTGACTTTGTCGTCGTTACCCTTGAAACGCACGGCTGAGAACTCAGTTCCACCGACCAGACCCGGTTCGATATTCGTCACACGGATCCGGGTGCCAGACAGATCGGCGCGTAATCCCAGGCTAAACTGCTGCACGAACGCTTTGCTGGCACCGTATACGTTACCGCCTGCGTATGGCCAATTTCCTGCGGTAGAACCGATGTTAATAACATGACCGATATTGCGCTCTACCATGTCAGGTAGCAGCGCGCGCGTCATAAACACCAAGCCTTTGTTATTGGTATCGATCATATTTTCCCAATCGTCTACCGATGCCTTATGTGCAGGCTCCAGGCCTAGCGCCAGTCCAGCGTTATTCACCAGCACATCAATCGCCCGCCATTCGGCAGGCAGAGAGGCAACGGCCTGCTCAATCGCCTGACGATCGCGCACGTCTAATTTTAGCGGATATAACGCATCGCCCAGCTCAGCCTTCAGCGCATCCAGACGTTCCTGACGGCGGCCCGTCGCGATCACTTTATGGCCCGCGCTAATAAATTTACGGGTAATTGACTCACCAAACCCAGCTGTTGCACCGGTAACAAAAATAATCATGCTTTTTTCTCCCTGACCGTTTTCATATTCTGTTTGTGCCTGATATCGATATAAATAATGAAAGGCATGAGATCATTTAGCCGCGCAATTCCCCGTGGGTCAAGCGTTACTCCGGTTTCAACGATACGGTTCAGGAATAATTGCCCCTCAGGAAGAGGGGCGGATATCGCGCCATAACAGTGCGACAAGACAGGTATAACGGATAATTAAATCCAGTTCTTGTTACGGAATTCTCGCATGGTATCCGCGACCCACTGCATTTCCTGCGGTGTGCCTAGTGAGATACGGCACCAGTTATCCGCCGGAGGAAACGCACGGCCGATCAGCACGCCAGCGTCTGCCATATGCTTTTGGTAATCCTTGAGCGGAACGACCAACTGATGGAAAACAAAATTCCCTTCTGACGGCAAGTACGGCAATTTCAGGTCATCTAGCGCCTTCAACAAGATTTGACGCGACACATCATTACTCTTTTTACTGTAGGTAATAAATGCCGAGTCGTTCATGGACGCCAGTGCGGCATCCACGCCGCTAAAGTTAATTTTTTCACCCGCGACATACCGTCCCATCAACGCAATCACGGTGGGATGCGCAACGGCATACCCAACGCGCATACCGGCCATCGCGTGTATTTTGGAAAAGGTTTTGAGCAGAATAATATTTTCTGCGCCTTGAGTAATCATCGGCGAAATAGAGCGAAAACGTGGGTCATTGACGAATTCGGCGTAGGCTTCATCGACGATAAACATCGTATTGGCAGGCTTGCTGGCAATCCACGGTTCGATTAAATCCGCAGGCGTAATCGTGCCCGTTGGGTTGTTAGGATTGACCAGATAAACAATGGAAGGGCCACTGTAACCCGCAACGGCCGCTTTTAGCCCTTCAATATCGAACGCCCAGTTGTCGAGCATTTTGACTTTTGTGACTTTCATTCCGGCAATTTTGGCAAAGTGCTCGCCGTCACCGTAGGTTAATTCAGGAATGACCAGTTGCGCATCCAACGATGCGTAGGCTTCAATCGCTGCCCGGATGCCCTCGGATGAGCCTGCCGTCAGCAAAATGGAAGGGGCCTCCACCTGATGATGCGCTGCCAGTTTATTGCCAAGCATCAAAATTTCATTCTTTGCGTAGCGGTTGGCTTTCACCACCGCATCACGTGCGGCGGCTTGCGCCTTGGGTGACATCCCCAGTGGATTCTCATTGAAGTTAATACGGATTGGGTTATCGGCCGACGGTGCGGTAAATGCTGCGCTCTCAGGCTGTGTCTCGGCAAACACTCGCGAACTTAATCCTGTGGTTACCGCAGCCGTCCCCAGCAAGGCGCCAGAAAGTTTTAATAATGCTCTGCGTTTCGGGTTTAACACGTCGCTTTCATTGATTAAAAAATTCATCAAAACACTCTCCTTAGTTACATAATGACAGGAGAGCTAAAGCATAAAGCGCGCCAGTTTTCCCAATCGCTCGATCTCTAATACCTTGTCAAATAGATGAAATAATATTTTCTTACGACAAGTTTTCCCGTATGGCGGGAAATTTCACCTTTATTGCGTATCGATCAAAGGTAAAAAAAATTGATTTATTCATCAGGTGATTAAATCAAAGGATCGGTGTTACTTATGCAAGAGATCCATCATGACGCATAAAATGATGCATCATGATGCGCTTGCCCTACGAGATAGCGATTGAGTCACGCTTCCTGATTGTCGGCTTCTACCGCAGCGTACAACCGGTCAAGAATATCGGGAAAAGCAGACTGCACGCGGTTCCAGCTCGGTACAAACGGTTTATCACCTGGACTATCGCTGAAGGCATGGCCGGAAAAGGTGATCACATCGGAAAACAACTCCACAGCCGACTCTTCTTTATGGCGGTCAAAACTCAGGCCGTTCATACGGGCATCGTGTTCGAAGGCATCGATCATATCAAGAGCGGTGCGATAGTAGGTCGCACGCAGGACACGGAAAGAATCTGTGGTGATATTCACACCAAGAATGGCCAGCTTGCGATACAGCGCTTTTGTGATATCCGCCGCCATGCGCTGCAATCCTGCGTTCGGATCGTCTTCAGACATCGGCTGATGTTTATGGTCGTAGCGATCCGCAATGTCTACCTGACAAATACGGCGAGTTGCTGTTCCTCGATGGATCTCTGATAGCACACCAATCTCCAGTCCCCAATCGCTTGGAATGCGCAGGTTATTCAGGATTGCGGTGCGCATCGCAAATTCGCCGGAAAGCGGATAACGGTAACTGCGCATGTAATCCAGATAGTCGGAATTACCGTAGACCTTTTGCAGCGATTTTAGTAACGGATAAACCAGTAGGCGTCCCACGCGGCCATTCAGTTTTCCCTCAGCAACGCGGGCGTAATAGCCTTTGCAGAAGTCGTAACTGAAGTGCGGATTCGCCACAGGATAGAGCAGGCGAGCCAACATCGCACGATCATAGGTGACAATGTCACAATCGTGTAAGGCGACACAGGCAGAGCGACGCGATGCCAGCGTGTAGCCGACGCAAAACCAGACATTTCTGCCTTTGCCGAGTTCACGCGGTGCCAGCGATTTTTCTGCCAACTCGTCGCTGAGTGCTTTCAGTCGCGGGCCATCGTTCCACAAAATACGATGCCGCTGCGGTAGACGAGAGAAAAATTCTCGAGCGTAAAGAAACTGTTCCCGATCGGCGCGATCCAGCCCAATCACAATTTCGCCAAGGTAAGAAACCTGGGATAGCTGCTCGATAATGTGGTTCAGCGCAGGACCTTCCAGCTCAGAATAGAGCGATGGCAAAATCAGTCCCATGCTGTTTTGCCCGGAAAATACCTGAAGTTCATACTCCAACTCTTCCGTACGTCTCTGAGTGAGATTGTGAAAATTGGTAATGATGCCATCTTGATAAAATTCGCTCATCGTGTGCTCCCATACCATCTTGTGGCTCATTCATGCCAAGAAATGACCGTTGCTGATAAAGTGATCCAGTCCTTCGCTCCAGCCCCGAGGCCCTGAATTCTTTGTGCAATATTGTTCACCGCCATACGACCCAGGGAGGCTAACAATTTGATTTTCAATACCTTTAATTAATACAGCACAGTCTACGGTGCATAAAAGAGAGATATCGTTCGGGCCATCGCCGAGGCCGAGGGTTTTGACGTCAGTATCGTATTTCTCGATACACTGTGTTTTTATCCAGTTAGCCGTAAATCCCTTACTCGTTTGAGCGCTCATGACGTGATAGAAGCGACCGCCTTGCGTCAGCGCCAAACCCATATCCGCCAATAATTGGCGAAAATGCGGTAATCTGCTGGCATCATCCAGCCAAAGCAACGGTTCAGAGGCTTCACGCTGTTGCGCTAGTCGGGCGTCTTGCTCGCTTAACCCTGTGACTTCTGCTACTTCCTTACCGCTCATATCACCAAAGCCTTTGAAGCGAAAACCGGATGCGCGCAGTTGCTCTAGCTGTGTGCGGATAATGGAATACCCTGAACCCATCCTCTTCCTTGGGTAGTCAGGATGAGGTCGCCATGTCGGCGGCAGTGTCGCAATGGCGCCGTTTTCAGCAATATAAGGATAATCATCCAGCCCAAGCGCCTGCCGTAATGGCTCAACTTCGGCCGCTGTTTTACTGGTGGTAATAATCAGCGGAATTGCTTCATTCGTCAGCCGCGTCAGCCAGGGTTGCGCGTCATCCCATCGGTAGGTCTCATGGTCAAGCAATGACCCATCGAGGTCGCTGAAAATAATCAGCTTCGTATTGCGTGGTTGCATAGGTTCTCCATGTTTTATCGTGGATAAACAGAGAGTAACGATGGACGGTTAACGTTAGTCAGAAAGGGCGTGTGTTTGTCAGTGAGGTTTTGTATTAGCAGTATTGGTGAATGTGATCATAATCACATTTTAAAGATAGGCGGCGATCTGTAGCTTCACCAATAGCATAATGATCTGGCTACTTTTCTGTGCAAAATGAGGATTAGCGAACGCTACTTTTATCCTGAAACGTTTTACGCCAGTCGGTTGGGTTAACGCTAAAACGTTGTTTAAACTGCTGGCGAAATGTCACCACTGACTGAAACCCCACACTATCCGCAATCGCTTCGATTGAATGGGATGTCGATTCCAGTAATACCTGGCTATGGCGAAGCCGTTCTGCCGTTAACCAGTCGCTGACCGTCATGCCCGTGGCACGGAAGAAATGCCGGGTAAATGTTCTGCGACTCATCTGTACGCGGCTCGCCAATGCATCCAAAGAGTGGGGAGCGCGGAGATGGCTGCGCAGATAATCCAGCAACTGATTGATTTTGCTATCCCGTGTATTCTCCGGCACAGGATGTTCAATAAACTGGGCCTGCCCACCTTCCCGATAAGGCGGAATAACCAAGCGGCGAGCGGCACGGTTAGCGATAGCGCTGCCGCAATGCTGGCGCACCAGATAAAGGCAGCAGTCAATTGCTGCCACCGTGCCCGCAGACGTAATCAGATGTTCATCTTCAACATAGAGCGCATTGGTGTCCAATCGCACATCAAGAAAGCGGGCGATAAAATCCTGCTCAAACGCCCAGTGTGTTGATGCGCGGCGGCCATCTAACAACCCAGCATAAGCCAGCACATAGGTGCCTAAGCATAATCCGGCGATCTGTGCTTTGCGTGCTTCTGCAACACGTAATGCATCCAGAAGTCGCGTAGAAGGGCACGTATCTGGATGGTTCCAGTAGGGAACCACGATCAAATCAGCTTTTTCCAACGCTGAAAAATCGTGCTCAACGTTGATAGAAAAACCGTGTTCAGAGGCAACCGTACCCGGTTTTTCTGCACAGAAAAAAAGTTCAAACTGTTTTTCTTCATAGAGCGTGTCGCTGAAAACCATACTCGGTATAGATAAATGAAACGGGCTAAAATTTTCGCAGACAACCACTGCAACGGTTAATACAGCCATAATAGCCCTCGTTAAAGATCAATATGTTCCGGTATTATCCGGTTTAGAATTGCACGCTTTCACCATCGTTCGGTACGTGCGCGATGGACTGAAGCTTTTCTTCGTGCAGATAGTCACGGAGTTCAGCACGGCTCAGGAGGCAATGATTCACCGCTTCCATATGTGTGGCAACTATCGCCGCGTTAGGCACAAGCTGATGTACACGCCGAACATCCTCTTTTCCCATGATAATCGAACCGAAACTGGGGATGAATGCATTACCGATATTCAATGCGACCACATCGGGAGAATAATCCGTCAGTACATCGATAACATGCTGATTCCATACGGTATCACCAGCCAGATAAAATGACTTCTCATTAGCATGTTGAAAGACGATACCGCAGACTTCACCGAGTCGTTCCGCCAGTTGTGGGTTGGCGTAGGTTTCATCAGAACCGTGCTGACCAGCCGTTTTTATCAGCGTTATTCCGTCATATTCCATCTGCTCACCCAGTACACGTACCGATATAAATCCCGCGCGTCGAATGAGGTCAGCATCTTGCGCATTTTGGCTGAAAATTGGCATCGTTTTCGGGATGGCCTTGATAGCTGCATCATCCCAATGGTCAAGGTGTGTATGCGTCACAATCACGGCATCAACGTCCAGAATCGTCGCCATAGGTAAAGGAAGCTCGACCAAGGGATTACGCAGATGATCATTCGCTGTTCCGGGGAAGCCAGGATAGGTTGCTTTTGGTGCCAACATCGGGTCAATCAGAAACGTTTTTCCACCAAATTCCAGTTGTAATGTCGCATTACGAATCTGCGTTATTTTCATCTTATTGTTCCTATATTGGGTTAACTGGCAGCGCCGTTACGCGCCAAACAGAAGCAGTATAAGAATCTGGCAGATCGCTAACAGTGGCCTGAATGACACACTTCGATGAGTTTAGGCCAATTTGTCATAAGCGGATTGTTTATCATCGGGCGGGACTATCCTATTGCTGTCTTCATGCACACTAGCTATCTTAACTAACTGGCTATCTTAACCAACGTGCTGTTTCATCACTGAAAAGGACCATCCCATGCCCCATATTGATGTCAAACACTTCCCAAGAAACCTGTCTGAAGAAGAGAAGAAAATCGTCGCTGAAGATCTCGCTGCCGTTCTGAAGAAGCATTTCGGTTCTTCTAATGATTCGCTTTCTGTCGCGTTCAACGAAATTCAGCCAGAGCGCTGGAAGGATGAGGTTTACGATCCGATCATCAAACCGCATTTGGATACGTTGGCAAAAAAACCGGGATATTCGTATTAAAAAATACGTAATAAAAAGCCGATAACACTGTGAGTGTTACCGGCTTTTATGCTGCTGTAGAGCAGGGGAGATTACGCTGTCAGCAGTTGCTGTGCAGTGCTTTCAACCAGAGCCAGCAGGACTTTGACATCATCCAGGCTCACCGTTGGGTTCAGCAATGTCAGTTTCAGGCAGGTAACGCCATCAAACTCAGTTACCCCGACGTTGGCACGTCCTGATTCCAGCAGTGCATCGCCAATACGTTGGTTAAGCAGTGCAATCGTTGCATTATCCGCTGTTGCCACCTGTTGTGGACGAGAACGGAACAAAACGCTTGCCAGCTGCGGCTGCATTACTAATTCCAGCGAGGCGTGTTCATCCACATACTGGGCAACCTGCTGCGCCAGCGTGACGCCATGATCGATGATCGCCGCGTACTGCTGTTGGCCTAACGCTTCCAGACCCATCCACAGTTTCAGCGCATCAAAACGACGCGTCGTCTGTAATGATTTCGACACCAGATTCGGCACACCCTGCGCTTCATCGAACTCAGAGTTCAGGTAAGCCGCCTGATAGCGCATTAGCTCATAATGGCGAGCTTCTTTCAGCAAGAATGCGCCACAGCTGATGGTCTGGAAGAATTGTTTGTGGAAATCCAATGTAATGGAATCCACCAATTCAATACCGTCCAGATAATCGCGATACTTCTCGGACAGCAATAGTGCACCGCCCCAAGCTGCATCAACGTGCACCCAAATCTGGTGTTCCGCTGCCAGTGTCGCAATCGCCCGCAGAGGATCGATTGCTCCTGCATCAGTGGTTCCCGCCGTCGCGACAATCGCCAGAATCTGCTCGCCGTTAACCTTGGCCAACGCTACTTTCTCAGCTAAATCGTTGAGATCCATCCGCGCGAAGCGATCGGTTTTCACCAGCGTGACGCATTGATAACCCAGCCCCAATAAAGCCATGTTCTTTTGCACCGAGAAATGGGCATTTTCAGAACAGAACACTTTAATTTTCTTCAGGTTACCGACTAATCCGTCTTGCTGGATCGAATGTCCCTGACGTGCGAAGAAGGCATCACGCGCTAACATCAGCCCCATCAGGTTGCTCTGAGTGCCGCCACTGGTGAATACGCCAGCATCGCCAGACTGATAGCCGACTTGAGTACGCAGCCATTCAATCAGCTTCATCTCAATGATGGTGGCTGACGGGCTTTGATCCCAAGAGTCCATGCTCTGGTTGGTGGCGTTAATCAAGACTTCAGCCGCCTGACTGACCACCAGACTCGGGCAATGCAGGTGAGCGACACACTGTGGATGATGCACCGACAGGCTGTCTTTCAAAAAGTACTCAATTGCACGCTCGATAGCGACCTGGTTACCCAGGCCCTGAGGATTAAAATCCAGCGTGATGCGTTCACGCAGTTCAGCAACCGTTTTCCCCTGATACATCTCAGGCTGTTGCAGCCACTGCATAACGGCTTGGCTACTTTGAGTTATCGCTTCCTGATAGGCTTCAATACTCTGCGCAGAAGAAGCCAGAATCGGGTTGATTTTTGTTTCAACTGCTTCTGTTTCCACTACTTCTTTTTCCACTAATTGGGACATCGTGGTCATTCGCTCCACTCAGACTGGCTTCACGCCAGCAGACAGCAGGGCGTTTTCAAATTTATCCAGGAAGATTTCCAATTCAGCATTGCTGATCAGCAGGGAAGGCAGCAGACGCAGAACGCAACCATTACGGCCACCGCGCTCCAGAATCAGGCCTGATTCAAAACATTTTTTCTGTAACAGCGCAGACAGATCGCCGTCGGCTGGATAGCAACCCATGTGATCCTGCGCTTCGCCAGGCTTAACCATCTCAATCCCGATCATTAACCCCAAACCGCGAATGTGGCCGATTACCGGATAACGTTTTTGCAGCTCAGCCAGTTTGGCCTTCAGCCATTCACCTTGCTCAGCGACTTTATCTGCCACCTGATTGTCTTTGAGGTGCATCAGCGTCGTCAGGCCCGTTGCCATTGCCAGTTGGTTACCGCGGAAGGTGCCGGTATGGTGACCCGGTGCCCAGGCATCGAACTGCTTCTTGATACCCAGTACGGCTAATGGCAAGCCGCCACCGACCGCTTTGGACATCACGATGATATCTGGCTCAATGCCTGCGTGTTCAAAGGCGAAGAATTTACCAGTACGTGCGAAACCGGCCTGAACTTCGTCGATGATCAGCAGAATACCGTGTTCCTGCGTCACTTTACGGATGCGCTGCAACCACTCGGCCGGTGCTGGGTTCACGCCGCCTTCACCCTGAACAGCTTCCAGAATGACCGCTGCCGGTTTGCGTACGCCACTCTCAACGTCGTTGAGCAGGTTTTCAAAATAGTAGGTTAATGCTTTAACGCCAGCGTCACCGCCAATGCCCAGCGGGCAGCGGTACTGATGCGGATAAGGCATAAACTGGACTTCAGGCATCATGCCGTCGACGGCTTCTTTCGGTGACAGATTACCGGTTACCGACAGCGCACCGTGTGTCATGCCGTGGTAGCCACCCGAGAAGCTGATCACACCAGAACGGCCAGTGTATTTTTTTGCCAGTTTCAGCGCGGCTTCAACTGCATCGGCACCAGAAGGGCCGGTAAACTGGAGGCAGTACTCTTTGCCCTGACCAGGCAATAAGGAAAGCAGATATTCGGAGAACTGATCTTTCAACGGCGTTGTCAGATCAAGGGTATGTAACGGCAAGCCGCTAGTAATGACACGTTGGATGCTTTGCAGCACGTCAGGATGGTTATGTCCAAGCGCCAGCGTACCCGCACCAGCCAGACAATCAAGATATTGATTATTCTCAACATCAGTGATCCACACACCTTCAGCTTTCGCAATGGCCAGAGGCAATTTGCGTGGATAACTCCTCACGTTCGATTCAAATTCAGCTTGTCTTGCCAAATAGGTTTCATTGTTTCCGTTTAATGAATTCGCACCTAAACTGTCAATACGGACTTTATCCGTCATCATATCTCTCCTACAACCGTGTGCACGCTGGCAATCACAGTTGAATAAATGAATTAAATACGTAACTACTATAAGAAAAACGCGGCCAATATAGGGTTTTTCAGCCACCGACTCAATGATTTATTTCGTTTCGAAAACTTTATTTTTTCACATAAAAATCAATGTGTTGAGTAATTAATTGCTGATCATGATGCCATGACCATCTTACATGCTTATTAAATAAGCAAAAAAAAACCTCCCGCCGCAGGGTTTTTGAGCCAAAAAGGTGGTAATGAACGGAGTAAACAGCACTTTTAGCTAGAGAAAACGGAATGGAAACCGCAGGCTAGGGGGAATGTGATGCTGCTTTATGCGTTGCGATCAGTCTATATAAAGACTAAATTAAGACTGAAATGGTGGAGGGGAAGGAATTATGAAGATCGAAACGATTAGCTATATCAAAAAAAACGCAGCCACGCTTGACCTCGCTGAGCCAATTTTGGTGACTCAGAATGGCGTCCCAGCCTACGTTATTGAATCCTATGATCAACAGCAGGAACGCGAAAATGCCATTGCACTGCTTAAACTTCTGACGCTGTCTGAAAAAGACAAATCTGAAGGGAAAGTGTTCAGCAGGGAACAATTACTGGATGGGTTGGAATTCTGAGCTGACAATATCATCAGGAAGGGAAGCTAAATGAAAGAACCGAGAGTGGAAATAGAATATACCTCGACGGTCAAAATCTGTATCAGTGATATTGTCAGCCATCTTCGCCGTGTTGATGTAGAACCCGGCCCGGTGATCAATGAAATTCTGGATCAATTTGAGAGTAAAATCCGACAATTTCCCTTGAGCTGTCAGATCAGTCCTGAACTGTTGAAAATTGGGTGCGGGAAATACAGGGAATATAATACTTCGGGAGGATATAGAGTTCTCTATTCAATCGAAAATAATCGAGTTACTGTCCATGCTCTTCTTGCTCACCGACAAGATATCAAGCAATTGTTATTTAAGCGCTTGATTCAGACGTGATTGGGCACAAGGGGACAGTACAGAGATTTTGGATGCCGCTGCAACCCGTTAAATTGGATTCCAGCGGTTTCTGAGATAATTGACCGCTTCCTGAGTTTGTGGCTGATTGAGATAGTTTTCTCTGAACAAAATCGTGCCGTCAATGTGCGGAGTAGACTCGTTCAAATCGAGCTGCTTCTTCAGTTCTGGCACGCCACCACTGATCATCCAGTCTGGTTCATTCTTTGACGGTTCACCCACTTTATACAGTGCAACGCCAATATAGAGGCGCGTGCTTGTGGGCTTCACCACATCCGCCCACCATTTTGCCAATACATCGTAGCGAGCCGCATCGCGCGCAAAGGGCCAGTAAAGCTGCGGGGCGATGTAATCCAGTAGCCCTTGCTGAACCCACAGGCGGGTATCGGCATAGGCTTCATCATAGGCAGCCGCGCCTCGTGTGTCGGAACCTGCTGCATCGTGCGACCGGTTGCGCCATACGCCAGCAGGGCTGACACCGAATTCAACCTCAGGTTTCAACTGCTTGATGGTGCGCGAAACCTGCTCAATCAGCTGTTGTGTATTGTGTCGCCGCCAGTCAGCTTTTGAGCCAAATCCCTGACCATACTTTTTAAAGGTCTCTCCATCGTTAAGAACGGAGCCGGGTGATTCAGCATAGAAGTAGTCATCGAACTGCACCCCATCAATAGCGTAACGCGCAACGACTTCGGCCACGATACTGGTGATCCAGTTTCGTGCTTCCGGAATTCCTGGGTCGAGCACAAAGCGATCGCCAGCCGTGCGAATCCAGTCACGATGCAACACAAATACGCTGGCCGGATTCTGCGACAGCGTGCGGTTTAGCTCCGCAACGGTTCCTGACTTGGTGTTGACGGATACGCGATAGGGATTAAACCAGGCATGGACTTTCATGCCGCGTTTGTGCGCTTCATCCAGCATGAACTGGAGCGGATCGTAACCAGGATCCTCACCAATATGGCCTGTCATCATATCTGACCAAGGCAATATTTTAGAGGGCCAGAGTGCGGTGCCATCAGGCTTAATCTGGAAAAATACGGTATTGATACCGAGACTTTTCAATTTATCCAGCTTGCCTTTCAACGCTTCCTGCTGCTGAGTAATGCGGATGGCAGGGCTGTTGGTATTGACTGATGTCACCGGCGGCCAGTCGAGGCGGGAAACGGTCGCCAGCCAGACACCGCGCACCGGTTCCTGATGCTGCTGAGATGTGGCCGGATGTGGCTGTTTAACAGGAGGAAGCGGAGTGACAAGTGAACTCGGCGGTTTGGAGGCGCAACTGGCGAGTAGAAGCGCAGCGGCAATAAGTACGACTGGCTTTTTCACGTTAGTTAGCTCTTATTTTTGCGACTATTAGCCCATGGGTCAGTGGCACTATCATCTGGTGTTACGGGAGCGGCATCATCCAGAGAATCAAGATACAGTGCTTCAACTTCGGCGCGAGCCCACGGCGTCCGACGCAGAAATTTTAAACTGGATTTCACGCTTGGATCGCTTTTAAAGCAATTGATGTTGATCAGTTTACCCAGCTCAACCCAGCCAAAACGGTCAACCAGCGCATTGACTTGCATTTCAAGCGTTACGCCATGTAAAGGGTCTTTAGAAATATGAGCTGTCATGTAGTAAAAGTCCGGTAGTTTCAGATGTTATGTGCAGAATTGGGCTTGTAGCAAGGGAAGGGTACAAGAAAGCAGGGCGTGCGGCAATGTTGTGCGGCCATGCCGATATGACAATATTGGCACGAATACACAGGATTACATCAGCAAAGTGCTAGTATGAGCGTCCTAAGCCATCATCAAGGAAAGATAATGAGAGCCAGTATTCGGACGAAGATAGTGAGAGTATGTGAAGCCAAGATTGCAGCTAAAGGAGATAATGTTGGCGTATCATTTTATGCTTTTTTTGCCAACAAGAACGATGATCCGGAATTACTCATGGAAGTAGCCGAATGGTGGATCATGGAGATGAAGCTGGATCACTTTGAAAAAGCCAGAAAAATCATATCTCTTGTATGACTTAATCAAGCTCATATTCCAAAACTGACCTTAATTGCTGGCTCACCGCAGTTTTTAGTGAGGTATGAGCCAATACTTTTTCAGATATTTCCCCACCATATCGTAGGGTGGAATGAGTAAGTAGAGTCTGACATATAAAATTCGGACTCTACTTTCAATAGTTTACCGAGGAAAGTTAATCATTAAACGCTATACATAAACATCTATAGCATTATCTTCCGTTGGACTATTGACGCCTTCAGCAACTTTGGGAGTGGGATTATCTTTCGATACCTCCTCAACGCCTACGATATTTTTATCCGCAGCCTTCTGAGTTTGCTGTTGCTGAATTTGTGCGAGCTGTGCTTGCAGCATTTGAATTTGTGCCTGAATAATATCCTGCATCGCTTTTTTTTCTTTAGCATCAAGAGTCGTGTCGGAGCCTAACTCTTTTAGCTTTTGCGTCAATTGAGAGATCTGTTTGGTTATCGCAGCAATTTGTGAACCGTTGCCTCCTGAGCTCGCTTTCGAGCTGCTTGACACGCTGCTGCTATCCATAGTTATTGTTGCCATAATTCCTCCGTTAGATGGTACTTATTAAGTATCGACCGCGTTTTTCTTCACTTTAATTATTCTGGCGATCAGCCGTTTTTTGATTCACTCCTCTAGATTACCGATTTCTGATTAATATAATAAGAATACTGCTATAGACAGTGAGCTATAGCAGTCAGGCTAGCGGTTATATAGACCACTTAGCTTTGCGCTGCAGCGATACGCTTTCCAACTTCTGCGGAAAGGTCTATTACGACGCTTGCAGGGCGCATCATTACGACTAAATCAGTGATTTTACCAGCATCATTAAATTCAATAAGATCGACACCGGTGAGAAGTTCGTCACCCATATTGGCGTTGAACTCTAAAACATAACCTGATTTGCTGGAAAAGTGTCTAGCATACTGAAAGTTTTCAAGTACGCTAAAGACGGCTGGCAGAATAACCATCAGTGGTCCCTTGCCGTGGTATGGGTCGAACGTTGATGGGTTACTGAAAACAACATCTTCAGCAAGTAAATCAGGCAGCCGTTCCCAATCTGCTTCAGCGATGATGCGATGCCACTCCTGAAGCCCAGACTGAACCGCTGCATTAGGTGAAGTTTGTTGGATATTGTGCTGGGCATTCTGTTCTACTTTACTCATATCTGTTTCCTTCCACTTATTATTATAGGCACGACTTCTTTTTTAAATCATAGAGTCGTGCTAGTGCTGACATTTACCATTTTAATAAATGGCAGGTTTTCAGTTTCTATAGCGTGCTGCTGCACGGCTGTTGCTAAAACCCTGGGCCAGAAGCATTCTTGCATGCTCAAATGAATTCCATTCCTCAATGTCAGGAACAGGAGGGATCGTGACCAGTTCTTGGCGGTCAAAACCTATAAGTGCGGCGTTGACTAACTGGTCTACACGTTCCTCAATATTGGACGGTTGACGAAATGGATGTTAGTATCGTTTAGATAGTCAGTCAATACAAAAAAGATAGTAACAAAGAAAAGCGGCATTCTTGGGCATCTCAGGCTTTGAAAGTGGTGAAGCGTCAAGTCTGTTCAAGTCTAAGATGTACTGAATATTTAACGTCTTATAAGCAGTTAAGAGCGTTGCTGCGGCGATTTTGATAAAATTGTAAGAAAGGATTCATACTCATCGTGCTAGCAATGCGGTGGGTATACCCCCTGGTTTATTAAAAAAACTGCCTGCGATTACAGTATTGCGTGAAGGTTGTGAAGGGAAAAATGGGGAAATAGTTGATGCTTCATACATGTGATTTATTACACTCAGGGTTGACTGATTACCTCTGCTGACCATTTAGGAAGTGACGACAAGGTGTTGTAGATACTCGCGTTTTCCTCAGTCAACAAGTCAACTTTGAAAATGTGTTTTAAAATCAATTAAGTTCCAACCTAATTTTAGTGAATATTATGAAAAATAAAGATTTCTCAACCGGATCTTGTCCTATTGCAAGAAGCCTCGTTTTTTTAGGGGACGCATGGACAGTGCTGATACTCAGGGATGCTCATGCTGGAATGACCCGTTTTGATCAATTCCGTAAAAGTCTGGGGATTGTGCCGACGATGTTAACCAAGCGGCTGGCCTCACTGACTCAGGAAAATCTTCTGCAAAAGAGGCTGTATTCAGAACATCCGCCACGCGAGGAATACGTTCTGACAGAGTCGGGACGGGACTTTTTACCTGTGCTGTTTATGTATGAAGCATGGGGACGAAAATACCGCGGTGAAGGTGAACTCATGCAGATCCTTGATGATGAAACCGGACTTGAAGTGCGGCCCGTAGCGATAGACCGTATTACCGGTGCTGAAATCGGTACCAGACCGTTCCACATCGTGCAGCCTAAAGACTAGCGGAAATATAACTCAAGATGGAGGAAGTAATGGCATTGTCAGAACCTGAACAAAATACGTGGATAAATCGCCCTGAATATTCAGAAGTTAGCGAAGACAGAATAGTTATAGTGAGTGATGCTAACACTGACTTTTGGGAAAATACTTACTATGACTTCAGCCATTACACCGGACATGTGTACGGGAAAGAAACTGAGAGTGATTTCACTTTTCAGGTCAGAATCAAAGCGGACTTCAGAGCCCTGTACGATCAAGCGGGGATTTTCATTGGAGGAACTGAGACAACGTGGATTAAGGCCGGAATAGAATTTAATGATGGACAGCCATCTATCGGATGCGTTGTCACTAACAATAATTCTGACTGGTCGACAGGACTTTTTCCGGGAAATCCAGGCGACTTTTGGATGCGGGTAACATCTAAAAGCGATGTTATACGCATCCAATATTCTATTGACGGAAAAAATTGGCCCTTGCTGAGATTATGTACATGGCCCGGGACACGAAAAAGATTCATTGGCGTGATGTGCTGCTCTCCTAAAAGAAAGGGATTAAGCGCCGAGTTTACCGAAATATTATTGACTACTCCGCTCGATAGCGATCTTCACGACCTTTCATAGGTAACAAGCAATACAGGTGTTCATAAGTCCACTGTTGAAACCTTCTTAAAAGGTAATGGAGTTTATTATGTACGGTCATATACGAAATAAAGGTGTCAATATTGCTTATGAGAGTTTTGGCGACGAATCGGCAGAAATTATCATCCTTGTCGCTGGACTTGGATCTCAGATGATCAGTTGGTCCGATGCATTTTGTCAAAACGTTGTAAGCAGAGGCTATCGCGTTATTCGTTTCGATCATCGCGATGTAGGGTGCTCCTCACATTTCTACGACTCTCCTGTTCCAAATATGGGAGAGGTTAATAAAGCCATATCAGCAAACCGTCAACCGGACGTTCCTTACACGTTAGATGATATGGCGGGGGATTTAATCGGTATGATGGATGCCCTTTCAATTACAGCGGCGCATTTTGTGGGCCGGTCAATGGGAGGGATGATCGCCCAGATTATTGCCGCTCATCATCCTGAAAGGGTGCTATCGCTCTCAATAATTATGTCAAGTTCCGGAAACCCTTCGTTGCCGCAGACAACGTCGGACGTCATGGCTCTGATGACGCAGCCAGCTCCCAATCCTTTCCTTAATGAACCCGAATATCTTAATCACCGCCTGCGGCTGGCTGAGCGGTTAGCGGGTAAGATCTATCCCTTTGATACTGAGAGGTACCGCAGTCAATTCAAGGAGGAACTCAGACGTTGTTTCAACCCAGAAGGATTTACAAGACAAATGGCGGCTCTTGTTGCTTCTGGCGACAGGCGGAAACTACTCGCTACGATAGCGGCTCCGACACTGGTGGTCCACGGTACTGATGACCCTCTGTTCGTTCCTTCACATGGTGAAGACGTTGCCATAAATATCCCAGAGGCTGAATTTATGCTTATTGACGGCATGGGGCATGATATTCCGAATCAGCTAAATGCACTCGTTACTGACGCTATAGTACGGATCGCACAACGCCGTCATCAGAATTCCGCGTTACGTACTTCTTAAGATTGTGATTAATCAAGAGGGATTATCAATGCGCAGAAAGAATATTAACGATTATCAGGCTTTTATCGCGGTCGCGCGTGAACAGAGTTTCACCAAAGCAGCAGCACAGTTGGGTGTCTCACAATCTGCGTTAAGCTACACAATCAGAACTCTGGAGGCACATCTGGGTATTCGCCTCCTGACACGTTCAACCCGCAGTGTCTCGGTTACCGAAGCTGGCGAACGTCTCCTCAGTCGCATCGGGCCACATTTCGATCAAATTGAAGATGAAATCGCTGCACTCAGCGGGATGCGTGAAAAACCGGCAGGCACGGTACGCATCACCTCGGTTGAGCATGCAGCTGAAACCCTCCTCTGGCCTAAACTCGCGCCCATGCTCCTGAAATATCCTGATATCAATATTGAGATTATTAGTGAGTACGGGCTTAAAGATATCGTTGCGGAACGTTATGACGCAGGTGTGAGACTCGGGGAGCAGGTTGATAAGGACATGATCTCCCTGCCGCTTGCGGAAAACTTTAGTTTTGCTGTGGTGGGTTCTCCCTCTTACCTTAAAAGGAAGGCGGTTCCTGTGATCCCCAGTGATCTTAGCCACCATAGTTGCATCAAATTACGACTTCCAACTCTGGGAAGCATTTATACGTGGGAGTTTTATAAGGAGGGTAATGAGATTAAAGTTCGCGTTGATGGGCAGGGGACATTTGCCACAATAAGTATGATGCGTCAGGCTGCTCTTGATAGTCTGGGTCTCGCATACCTGCCAAAAGACACGGTAGATGCCGAGCTAAAAAATGGCAAACTGGTTCAGGTTCTTGCTGACTGGTGCCCTCCACGGCCTGCTTATCATCTTTACTATCCCAGCCGGAAGCAGCATTCGCGGGCCTTTATGCTGGTACTCGATGCTCTCCGATATCCCAGCGTATAACTTCCCCACATAAATACCCCGTCTACATGAATCTTATCGATTCGATTTTATTAAGAAAATACCTTTCTAAGCTCATGCACTATTAAGCATCTAATCTCTGAATATCATTGGAAGTATGATGATTTCTGAAATGACAAATGAACTATTCGCCGCTGTCATCGAATGAATGAAGGAGTCTTGCAATGAGCAATAAAACAGGTGGGCTCAGCCGCCGAAATTTCATCCTGAAAAGCTCGGTTGTCTCAGCTGGCTTTTTGATGGCAGGTAAGGCATCAGCAGTACTTCCCCCGACGCCGAGTGTTTCCGGAACGACAACCCATATTGACGGTGTCACCGTCCAGAGTGTCATGTTCAGGAATCACGAGATTATGATGTCGGGTAACATCTATCTTCCCAAAGGTTTCAGCGAAGATCAAAAGTATGCTGCAATCGTCGTGGTACACCCCGGCGGAGGCGTAAAAGAGCAGACGGCGGGTCTGTACGCACTCAAGTTGGCGGAAGCTGGCTTTGTTACGCTTGCCTTTGATGCGTCACATCAGGGGGCCAGTGGCGGTTTGCCTCGTTTTCTTGATGACCCTATGAAACGTGTCGGTGATTTCTACAGTGCTGTCGATTACCTGACTACGCTGCCTTATGTTGATACCGCACGCATCGGCGCACTGGGAGTTTGTGCGGGTAGTGGTATTACCGTGAAAGCCGCCATGACCGAACGACGTATTAAAGTGCTGGCAACAGTCAGTGCGGTAGATGTGGGTGCAGCAACCCGGAAGGGCTGGGAGGGTAATACGAATGAGTCTGAACTTATTCAGACTCTGGACGCTGTCGCTAAGCAGCGCTCGGCAGAAGCCGCGGGGGGAGCCCCCGTCTATGTCAACTATGTACCTAAAATCGGGGACACTACTGCACCTCGTGATCTTCAGGAAGCCGCTGATTACTATTTGACAGCCCGCGGTAGATACCCGACATCAACCAATCAGATGTTAATGACCAGTATCAGCACTCTGGCGTCCTTTACTGGATTTGAAGGCGCGGATATTTACATCACACAACCCCTCCTGATGATAGCCGGTAGCAAAGCAGGGTCACTCTGGCATAGCCAGCAACTGCATACCAGTGCTGCCTCAGAGCAAAAAGAACTCTATATCATCCCGGGTGCGACGCACATGGATCTCTACGATGGCAAGGGTGCAACTACCGCGGCTAAAAAGCTGGCCCCGTTCTTCAAGAAAAATCTCGTATAAGGAAAATCATCGATGAAACACGCTGCACTTTTTGAAAAACTCTCACTGGGTCAGGGTATTACTTTACGTAACCGTATTGTCATGGCACCGATGACGACCTGGTCTGGTAACGACGACGGCACGGTGTCTGAAGATGAAGAGGCTTATTACCGTTTACGTGTGAAGGATATTGGTCTGGTCATTACCGGTTGCACGCATGTACAGGAAAATGGCATTGGATTTACCGGTGAGTTTGCTGCTTATGATGACAAATTTATTCCCAGCTTAAAGCGGCTTGCTGCAGCAGCAAAAAGCGGTGGGGCACCGGCGATTCTGCAAGTTTTCCACGCAGGTGTCAAAACCCGACCCGATCTCGTCTCTGACATTGTGGCTGCGAGCGCCGTTCCCGGGGATGCCGGTCCGTCGGCTCCCTCCGTCACTCCTCGTGAACTTCAAAATGAGGAAGTTCTCATGGTCGTTCAGGCCTTTGGTGAAGCAACTCGGCGTGCTATTGAAGCTGGTTTTGATGGTGTTGAACTCCATGGCGCACATGGCTTTTTACTGCAGAATTTCTTCTCACCACATTTTAATCAACGCACCGATTGCTGGGGTGGTTCTCCTGATAACCGTATGCGCTTTCCACTCGCCGTTGCCAGTGAAGTGCGTAAAACTATTTCCGAACATGCCACTGGTCCTTTTCTGCTCGGTTATCGGATCACTCTTGATGAATCACATGAAGATGGCTTACGAATAAAAGACTCTCTTCAGCTCATTGATAACTTGATAGATGTTGGTATCAACTATCTTCATGTTTCATTAGGTAATGCGCTGGAAGCTCGGCCAGTCGACGGGCCGAACGGTCCTAAAATCATTGAAATCGTTCGAGACCATCTCGACGGCCGCATACCGTTCATCGCTGCGGGTCAGATCAGGACACCAGAGCAAGCCGACGACGCCCTTGCGGCGGGCCTTTCTCTTGCCGCAATCGGGCAGGGACTAGTTATGAATCCTGACTGGGTTCGGATTGCGAGTGGTGAATCTTCAGATCCGATCGCTCTCGACGTGGCAGCTTGCGACGTCGAGTCACTTGCTATCCCTCGAAAACTGTGGGGCATTATCGAAGACACTACGGGGTGGTTTAACGTTCGGTAAACTCAGGCTTTCAGGGACATCTTTCACATCCATGAAGAAACACATTTACCTGACCTATAATCCCTTAAAATACTGGTTCTGACGGGCATTGAGTGGGCGCCGGAAATGTGTTTTCGACAAATTTCTCGTTTATTCCATTTCTAAATATTTATCTGGGCAGACACGCTGCCCGGATATTGTAGCCGGTGAACGCAACGCTAGATGATCTACAAGATATTGTAAGGGATACAGCAGAAGCTGGCTGGTCCAAGTATCCATCAACACCCATAGCCGATGTCGGTGGTTGATATTGAGCTGGGTGAGCATGAACATGCGCACCTTTTCTGGGATCGTATCCGTCCTCAACAGTCGTGATGATCAGACCAAATTTATCTCCTAATAATTATGGTTATGAAGAAAATGTACTCTGTACCTAACGCAAGAAACGGGAGGGAAGTCAGAAATTACTAACGTATTGATTTATCGCAACGTGGATGTGGCTTATGAACTTATTTACCATCACAGGTTATTAACTTATGTTGAGTGAGAATCCAATTCATAAACAACAGATGCCATATCTCTTTGCTTTGAATGAGTATTTTTAATAGAAAGAAGAGTTAACTTTCAAATAACTTCACGAACTAACAGAGAATCCGCTTCTTATGAGCATTTTCTGGCCGCTTACTTTTCTTCCGTTCATGAACCGTTTCCCACCATAATCGCATAGTCAGGCCTATCAAGCTTTAGGGTTTATCTGATTGTCTTCTTGAGCTATTCATGAATTTTGTTAACATTCAGATACATCAATACTTAATCGGAACTGATATCTCTGAGGGCGGTAGCGTTGTCAAGGCTGGTTGGTTTTTCCAGCGGAGGATAAGTTCAATCCGTAGTAGCAAGTTTGGTCTGATTTTACCCACCAATAGTGGACACGCCACTAAGTGAGTAAACTCTCAATCAGAGGTGACTCATGACAAAACCATCATCAACCACTAAGAAGCTCCGTAAACAGCACACACCTGAATTTCGCAACGAGGCTCTCAAGCTTGCAGAGCATATCGGTGTTGCCGCCGCTGCACGATAACTCAGCCTGTATGAATCACAGCTTTATGCCTGGCGCAGCAAGCCCACAGACTGATCCGCAAGGATAATGGACAGCGAGTATATGATAGCCGGATTTTAAATGATAAATATAACGATGCACTAAATAACTTTGCAAAATAATAGATCACTTGGAGGGAACTCAGTCCGAATTGAGCGATCTGATCAATCGCCAAACATCACAAATCACCAACCGGACTGAGCGATGCCGATCATAGCAGTAATCCCTGATGAAGAACGACAACTGATGCGTAAAGAAATCCAGCAGACACGCGATAAAAATTACGCCAGACGACTCATTGCCATGCTGATGTTGCATCGCGGGATGACCGTCACCGACGTTGCCAGACTGCTCTGCGCTGCCCGCTCATCCGTCGGTCGATGGATTAATTGGTTTACTTTACATGGTATTGAAGGACTACAAAGTCTCAGGTCCGGACGTGCTCCCCGGTGGCCTGTCGCTGATATTCTTCAGGTTCTTCCACTGCTGGTACAACGCTCTCCGCAGGATTTCGGCTGGCTGCGTTCCCGATGGAGCACTGAGTTATGTATTACTACGCCGGGACATAACCAAAAACATTATCTGGCAGGTGCACTGCATTCGGACACGAGGCGAGTCCATTATGTCGGCGGTAACAGCAAGTGCTCTGATTTATTTATCAATCTGTTAGAGGCATTACGGCGCACATACCGGCGAGCAAAAACGCTCACGATAGTGGTAGATAACTACATTATCCATAAAAGCCACAAGGTGGAGCGCTGGCTGGAGAAAAACAAGAAGTTCAGGTTGTTGTTCCTGCCAACGTATTCGCCGTGGCTGAATCCAATAGAATTGCTGTGGCTGTCGTTGCACGAAACCATAACGCGTAACCATCAGTGCCGATATATGTGGCAATTGCTGGGTCGGGTAAATCAATTTATGAATGCGGCCTCACCGTTCCCCGGCAATCATCATGGTCTGGCTAAAGTGGAGCGATAATATGCAAAGTTATTTAGACCTCGCATTACATATATCGCGAAGACATGAAAAACCAGCAATAAAGTTTTCGAGGGAAAGTGATTTAAAAAATAGCAGTCAACTACTATTCATCAAGAATAAGGATTTAATTTTGCAAAACTACTCTGAAATGAAAGGATATAAAAAGTTAGAATTTAGAGTTATTCCAACCTTGGTTGATTCTTTAAGTTCATTTTTTTGCGCAAGAATAAAATACACCTCCTCGCCGATGAATTATTTAAAGGACAAATACGACCTTGATGTTAGCTTATTTCCAAATAGAGGTGTTTATATTATTGATGATGAAAAAACCGTTATATTAGGAAAGTTTATAGAAAACAAAACAGTTAAGTATGTTTTTTCGATAGAGATAATGGGTGTTAATTTATCATATGTGCCTAGTTTTTTAAATTCATTGGAAGCCGTGATTGCTCGTAAACTAAGTAATAACACTTGCCTTCAGTTAGCCGAAGACTACTTTTTTTTTGGTGATCAGTTATTAGAGAAATCCATTGTACACTTTCTAGGTAAAGGGCATTATAACCAGAGTGCGTTGCAAGTGTTAATGCAATCATTCCACAAAATATCCTCCTTTCAATATGAAGGTAACTCTTTCACAACCGGTTTACTTTTAACGAAATCTTATGTCGACTTTATAAAGAATAAAAGTCTAAAAGAAAGAGGGGGGTTTTTATCTGAACTACATTCAAAGTTAGTAATTATAGGTAGCACTACAGTAAATAAGCGGCTATGGTTTTTAGTTGATGGAGAGTCGACTTTTTTCCTTGCAACGATGCGTCGAGGTAAAACCCAAATACAAAATTATTTCACTCTGGAGTCTAGCGACATTAGAAACAATGGCTTTGTGGATAATTACAACTTAGTCAAAACGATGAAGGGTAATGATATTCTCTTCAGAGTTACTGGTTGTGCTGAGTTTTCGATTACGACTCCTAAAGGAATCGATTTTAATTATAAGGAGGGGAAATGGATTTTCCGTAATTTAGAATGGTACATTTTCATGCTTTGTTCGCTATTGAAAGCAGAACGCAATGTAATGGAAAGCTTACTGAATTATCTCTTTCTACTATCTAATAGAAGAACTAGCAGCATTATTTGGATGCCGGAGAATGAAGAGGAAATCGCAAGTGTCACTAATAACATCAACGTATTTACAAAGGATGAAATTACAATAACAAATATAAATCACAAAGCAATTATAACAAGGATTTTTTCAAGTGATGGGACTGCTATTTTATCAAAAAAAGGCAGCCTTATTTCATTCTCTACAATGATTAGTCATGATAATAATACTACTGGGCCGCTAAGCGGCACAGGTGAAAAAGTTGCAGAGTATTTATCAAAAAATGGAGTCGCAATTAAGGTATCACAGGATGGTAGCATAAAATTATTTCACCAAGGGAAAATTAAAATTATTCTATAACTCAATCATGTTTTAATTTTTTAATAGAATTGAATAGCGCATACTTTTTTTAGAGAGTATCCTTGCTGATTGCCAAATTAAAATTGGAGTCGAGATGGTTAATTTCGCGGAAGAAAAAGATGAAGGGAAAATATTACGCATACTTTCTCTGGATGGAGGTGGCGCAAAAGGTTTCTATACTCTCGGCGTACTGAAAGAGATAGAGTCGTCGATAGAAACTCCGTTACATCAGAAATTCGATTTGGTTTTTGGTACTAGTACTGGAGCTATAATTGCATCACTAATTTCTTTAGGTTACAATATTGACTCTATTTTAGAACTTTATCGAAAATACGTCCCCGCGATAATGTCAAAAAAGAGAGCTCATGACAGATCTGTTGCATTAGAGGCGTTAGCATACGAGGTTTTCGGTGATGCGATGTTTGAGGATGTAAAAACAGGCATAGGAGTTGTGGCTGCTAAGTGGTCAACTGAACGTCCTATGATTTTCAAAGGAAATATAATGCAGGCCCATGGACGGAGAAAATCGTTCATTCCGGGATTTGGTGTTAGTATCGCCGATGCAGTCAAAGCTTCTTGTTCCGCTTACCCATTTTTTGAACGTACTATCGTTCGGACCTCCTTAGGAGAGGAGATAGAACTTATTGATGGTGGTTACTGTGCTAATAACCCTACTTTATATGCTATCGCAGATGCAATTAAGGCTTATAATATTGAGCGGGATAGTATTCGCGTGGTTAATATTGGTGTTGGTAATTACCCAGAACCCAAGCCTAAATTGCTTATGCGTTTAGCTAGAAAGTACTTGGTTAGTATACAATTATTGCAAAAAACATTAGAGATAAATACGCAGTCTATGGATCAACTGCGTCAAATAATGTTTGATGATGTGCCAACTATCCGAATTAGTGACTCATATGTTGCGCCTGAAATGGCAACCGACCTACTCGAGCATGATATCAAAAAACTTGATGTCCTCTTTCAACGAGGGAGAGAGTCATTTTCTTCTCATGAGAAAGAGCTTTTAGAATACTTGATGTAAACAGCGCTGACTGACCGGAATATAACAGGGAACGACCTCATGAACCCCTGAATAACCCGATACCGGAAGAGTACCGACTGATGGCTGAAAAAACCGGAAACACAGTAGTTCTATTTTGCTTACCCATACCGAGCAAACTAACTGATAAATAACAATAAATTTCGTTTTCCGCTTCAACCATCTCAACGTATTTTTGCTTTTGTGGATGATGTAATTATCAACGATCAGTGTGATTGTTTTGGCACAGTGATATGCGCTTCTCAACTTGCGTAACATTTTGATAAATAGTTCTGAGCTCTTACTTGTTCCGCTAGCGTAATCCACTCTTCCCGTTCCTGCATGGAGGGACCCGACAAGAAGCGTTTTTCCGACGAACAGATCATCAGTATCCTCCGCGAAGCTGAAGCCGGGGTTTCTGCCCGTGAGCTCTGCCGCAAACACGCCATTTCCGATGCCACCTTTTATACCTGGCGTAAGAAGTATGGCGGTATGGAGGTGCCCGAGGTTAAGCGCCTGAAGTCGCTTGAGGAAGAGAACGCAAGACTCAAGAAGCTGCTTGCCGAAGCCATGCTGGATAAGGAGGCACTTCAGGTGGCTCAGCGTCCGGCGGCTGATGCGCATTTATCAGGGCGCATCACTGAGCTGGCACTGGAGCGCAGGCGTTTTGGTTACCGCCGCATCTGGCAGTTACTGCGCCGTGAAGGCCTTCATGTTAATCACAAGCGCGTGTACCGCCTTTATCATCTGAGAGGGCTGGGCGTAAAACGCAGACGACGTCGTAAAGGGCTGGCAACAGAACGTCTGCCGCGGCTCGGAAGTTCAGCCCGGTCAGCTACCGTGAACATGGGTTGCCAGTATCAGAGAACCTATTGAAGCAGGATTTTTACGCCAGCGGCCCGAATCAAAAATGGGCCGGCGATATCACGTATTTACGCACGGATGAAGGGTGGCTTTATCTTGCCGTTGTTCTCGATAAATAATTACGAAACTGAATTTCGCCGATAGGGAAGGGGTTAATAGGGTTCGCTCGGGAACGTGAACTCGGCCTGATAACCTCGTAAAAAACCCTTACCATCTCAGGTGTTAAGCTACGGAATTGTTTGTGAGATTTTTTTATTTTACCAATTTGAAACTCATCCCGGAGCATCGATACGCGATTTGTCAATCGAGAGGAAAGACGAGACAATTCCTTAGGAGATTCATCCATATATCGTGGTGAAATATAAGTGTTAATCATATATGTGATAAAGCGAATAACCGAATGCACATGCTTTGCATTCGTGCAACTTTGAGTAGTCGGTTTTTGGTGGTTTGTGATCCTGAGTATAGGAACACCTGGTTTTCCGCATTCCAAATAATGGAAAAAAGCTTCCAGCTCTTCAATAGCAATCAGAGGATTATGTCCCGACTGGTAAAAACTGAAGCAAAAAGTTACTCCATATTTATTAAACCAAAACTCATAGAAAAACTTTAGCGCCTGGAGGGTAGTTGCTTGAGTGGACGCAGAACGTAAAGACAGGCGGTCGACAAGAAATCTAAGTGGAAACAAAAGTGGCAGGTTTGTTTCTGAATCGACCAACACCCACAGTCGCTTATGCGGCACAACATTGAGCTGAGTGACTACAAACACCATAAATTCCTCATCAAGTGCATGGATATGAAGAAAGTAACTCTTAACATAACTGCTGCAATGAAAAGGTGAGCGACGTTTTAACTACATGATTTCCAGTGGTGAGGATTGATTCGTGAAGTAATTGTGCATTAAACAAGATTTAACATAATATACATTATGCGAACCTATAGATGAAAAGGCAGGAACTGACCGTTCTACTGAGTAAATTCCCACGCATCCGCAAAACACTTTTTCCGGCATCAACAATCATTCAACCGTGTTAACGGTAACCACTAATTATTTAATACGGAAAGACACGCGGTGCGATTTATCTGGGACTCAGAGTGTTTTCCTCTACAATGTGTTTTCCAGTTCGCTTATTAGGTCCATTCCCATGCCCAGACTGACTCAGAAAGACATGACAGAAAGTGAACAACGTCAACTCAAGACGTTACTCGATCAAGCGAGAAAAAAACAGGATCGTCCACTGACCAACTCTGAGAGTAATCATATTAAAGATGATTACATCGATAAACTGATGAAGGAACGTGAAGCCGTGGCAAAGCAAGCGCGGGTCGAGAAGAAGAAAAATAAATTCAAGCCTGATTCCTCTACAACTTATGAGTGGTCTGCTAATACGAATTTACGAGGACGCCGCTAGCATCCCGGCTCGGATGATTGAAAAAGATGCCTAACGGCCGCTGCTCGCACGCTCTGACTTAATGCTTCCAGCGGCACAGAGCGGATATTCCACCGGTGCCAGTACAGGCGGATATCTATCGGGTTCCCGATTTGCAACTGCACCAGCTCGCCTTTTTCTTTATGAGGTGATGCCATATGTTCAGGGATCATCCCCCACCCTAACCCTCTGAAAATGGCGCCGACAAAGGCTGCGGTTGAAGGGACAAATTGCTGAGGCGGTTCAATCACTTCAGGAACCAGCGATTCAATGAATAAGGACTGTAGCCTGTCTTTATTGTTAAATATCAGGAGCGGCGCTTTTTGCAAACTGTCTGCATTAATGCCGTCAGCAAAGTACGTATCGTGAAAAATCTGTGAACAATAGGCGCGATAGCGCATCGTTCCCAAATATTCTACGCCGCATCCTTGAATCGGCTCCGGGCTGGCACTGACAGCGGCCATTACCCGACCTTCACGCAACAAGGTCGCTGAATGCTCCTGATCCTCAACGAGGATGTCGAGCAAAATACCGGATTGGTGACAGACATCCTCCATCGCATCCAGAAACCATCCATCTATAGAGTCCGCATTTACAGCCACTGAGATACTTTGTCTAGCTGGCATTTCAAGCGTGCTGAAGAGCTCACTCTCCAACATATCTATCTGTTCTGCGTGTCGAAGTAGCGCTTGTCCCGTTGGCGTTGCACGACAGGGATTGCCTCTTACGATCAGTACCTGACCAAGCTGATCTTCCAACTGCTTGATACGCTGGCTGATGGCAGACGGCGTGACGTGAAGCTTACGGGCCGCAACCTCAAAACTGCCGCTACGGACGATCTCCATGAACGCTTTCAGGCAAGGGTAATTCAGGTGCATGGTTATTTTTTCTTAACAAGATCAGAATGATTTAATTTGCCTTAATTAAGGGAACGATACAACTTTCACAGCGTTGCGAATGCTATACGCGAATCGGGGAAAATTTGTGGGTATGGGAGGAAGAATCACAGAAGTGCTGAATATAGTAACCCAGCGACCATGAGGTCGCCGGGTTACTGTGTTTCTTTTTATCTCAATAACGCATGAGGTAAAGCGTGCTGCTGTTCCAGACGGAAATGCTCTATCGTTTGCGCCAACAGCATGGACTGATCTTCCAGCGAACTGGCGGCGGCAGACATCTGCTGTACCAGTGCGGAGTTTTGCTGCGTTACGCCATCCATTTCATTGACGGCAATCGTTACCTGACTGATGCCTTTCGCTTGCTCATCCGATGCGGTGACAATTTCACCGATAATACTTTGTACCGAGTTGACGGCATGCGTCATATCCTGCATGGTTTTACCCGCGTCGTTCACCAGCTTAACGCCACTTTCAACGCGCTGGCTGGATTCCTCAATCAGAGCGGCAATCTCTTTCACAGCGCTAGCGCTGCGCTGTGCCAGACTGCGAACTTCAGATGCCACGACGGCGAATCCTCTTCCCTGCTCACCCGCTCGCGCCGCCTCCACCGCTGCGTTCAGCGCCAGAATGTTGGTCTGGAAAGCGATGCTGTTAATCATGGCGGTAATGTCGCCAATCTTCTTCGCACTATCATCAATCTGCGACATAGTCTGAACCACCTGACTGACCAGCGATTCACCGCGCAGAGCTATCTTCGTGGCATTTTCTGTCAGCGTTGTGGCTTGATGGGCATTGTTGGCATTGTGTTTCACCGTGGCGGTAATCTCTTCCATGCTCGCCGCCGTTTGCTCCAGCGCGGCAGCCTGCTGCTCCGTACGCGAAGCGAGGTTGAGGTTACCGCTGGCAATTTCCGCAGCGCCTTGTCGCACGGAATCACTGGCGTCTTTGATCTGTCCCACCACCTGACGCAGCTGTGATTGCATCGTATTCAGCGCGAAGAACAGGCTGCTGCGATCGTTGGCTTTCACGTCAATCACATTACTCAATCGTCCTTCCGCAACAGACAGTGCAATGGTTGCGGCTTCAAGTGGCTCGCCGCCAATCGGTTTAAGCACTTTGCGGCTGAATACCCAGCCCAGCAGCGCGCTCACCAACAGAATGCTGATCACCATCATGATGACGGCATTAATCAACTGGCGCTCAGACGCGGCCATCACTTGACTCACGGGCACAACAATCCCGAGATACCATTTCTCTGTGCTGTTGCCAATGGTGACGGGCTGCCAAGTAACCAGCGCTTGCTCGCCCAGAATCGCATCGTCGTGCTGTACCACAGAAGAGGTGAAATTGTCCGTCGGTCCTTGCCAAGCTTTGCTCGTCTGAGATTTGTCAGGATAAGAGATGACTTTACCCGCGCTGGATAACAACATCGCGTAGCCACCGCCTTCCCAGGGTTTAATCTGGTTAATTTTTTGCTGCAATGACGCAAGAGAAATGTCTGAAGTGACGACACCCCACAGTTTCCCCTGACTAACAATCGGTGCGGCGACTGATGTCAGCAGCGTCGGAACGCCGTTGTAAGCATAGGTGTAGGGTTCGATTAGCGTATCTTTCTGGCTCTTTTGCGGCAGCAGATAGTAATCGCCTTGGCCGGGAGTCAGGTAGGAAAGCAGAGGATGCATGGCGTAATTACCTGCCTGATCGCGGTCAACAAACCAGGCATAGCGACCTTTCGGCGCCTGACCCGGTTGATCGGCAAACTCGGCATCACGTCCGTCAAACACGTTCTCTTCAAAAATGACTGAAATCGAAAGGTATTCCGGGTTATCCCGCAGAGCATATTCCATCATTTTATCGACCACTGCGCGGTCTTTAATGCCTGCGGATGGCAAAGCAGCCAGCCCTTGCCCGAGGTTATGCGCTACATCACGTGCGTAGTTGAGTTCCTGCTGAATTCTCAGGGCTTCGCTTTGAGCTATTTGCTGTAAATAGCGTTCGGCCAAAGACTTTTGTTCACTACTAGACTGCCAGCTGAGCACGCCGATGGTGACAGCAAAACCGAGTGCGATGGTGAATGCGCCAGTTAGCAATACCTGGGCGCGGGTGCTCATTGTCTTTTTTTGTATTAATTGTTTGGCCATTATGGCTCTCCTGGTGTTGATTCTGATCGTAATCAACATTCCCTTGCAATGAGTTCCCTGCTATTTGTCTATCGGCGTTTTTTTTTTGAACTTTAGCGGCGCAGGAATGAACTAGAGATAAGGGGCGGAGGCCAATGGTCGTCGGAGATCGTTTTTTTACGTCATAGACTTAGCCGCAGTCTGACGATGAGTCTGATTCCAGACTTTTGTGCATATTAAAACCGGTAATCTGGAATCCCTGTTTTTCATATAACGCCTTCGCGACCGAGTTACTCGTAGCCACTCTCAGCCCGATTTCGCTGATGCCTAATGCAGCGACCGCAACGTCCATCGCTGCTAGTGAAGCTTTACCGAATCCGCAGCCACGCCACGCGGGCAGAAGGCAAAAATCAGATATCCAGGCAGAATTTCCGTTCAGAATCACCCACAAATAGCCGATGACGCCGCCGCCGTCTAAAGAATGAATGCACCATAATTTATTGGCTGGCGTATGGATGCCTTGCGGCAACGCAATATCGATGGATTGCGTTGCGATCGCCCTCGCCTTTTCCGCGTCATATCCCCGAGACTCTTGTAAATCCTGAGCATATTCAAGAATAAAGAACTGACGATAGTCGGGATAATCCGACTCGGTCATATCCGTTAAGTTTACCATTATGTTCGCTTTACCCAACCCGAGTGACGGCCAGTCTCACGGCTGTTATTCAGCAGTGTCAGCCATCACGTAATTTATTTTCAACATAATCAATATAATGACACAATCAGCGCGGTTCCGATAATACGAAACGAAACCGCGCAGAAACGTCAGTATGGGGTTTCTGATGCCGTTCTGGTCGCACGATCGCGAGCGGAAGAAGAACAAATAAAGGCCAGAATCACCATGACAAGCACCGGCAGCATGGCGATGCGTAACCCCGCAACCTCGCCTAGAAAGCCCAATGCCGGCGGGCCCACGAGAAACGCAAAGTAGCCTAATGTTGCGGCAATCGTAACGCGAACAGCACTGTTTTCTCCACTTCCTGCGGCGGAAATCGTGAGCGGGAACCCCAGCGATGCACCAATACCCCAGAAGATAACGGCGGCAGCAGCCAGCAGTGGCGCATCGGAGAAGATAACCAGCGTTAGCCCTAATGCGGCGGAGGCGGCACTGAATCGGAGGACATTGACCTTGCCGAAGCGATCGACAAAATATCCTCCAGCAAAACGGCCCAGCGTCATACCCGCAGTAAACCCGACATAAACCAGCGTCCCCGTCGTGTGACCGAAATTGTGGCCATCGATCATCAGTAACGGCAGCCAGTCATTGGCTGAACCTTCCGCAAGCGCCATCGCCAGAATTACCACACCCAGAATCAACAATCGGCTGTCTTTAAGTTCGTTGAAAACCTGAGCCGTGTAGTTCCCCTTTTCTTCTTGCCCGGAACTGGCCAAATCGCTCAACCATGGCATTTGGCGCATCAGCAAAATAGCGATAAGTATCGACAGTGCAACCACGACGATAAAATGCATCGTCGTATTGACGCCAAAAGCCGTCATCGCCATCCCTGCCAGTGCACCAACCAGCGTTCCCAGGCTAAAGAAGCCGTGCAGCGTTGTCATTATGCTTTTCTTCAGGTGTTGCTCAAACGCCGCACCTTCAATGTTGATGGCGATATCAACCAAGCCGACACCCGCCCCGAAAATTAGTAGTCCCATAAAGGCGCAGGGCGTGCTCCGGATCGAAAGTGAAACGGCAAGCACAAGTAACCCAAGCAGAAGCAGCAGAAATCCACTGGCCATGGTTTTACGAATGCCGAGGACGTTAATGACTTTACCCGCGGCCAATACACCGAGCATGGAACCACATGAAAAACCGAACAGGATCATGCCGATGGTTTCCGTTGAAGCATTCAGAACATCACGCATCACAGGGGTTCGGGTCACCCACGTTGCCCACGTAAAACCGGGAATGAACATCAGCCCAAACAGTGCGAATTTATTGATAGCGGGTTTTGTGGTCATAGCTCTCGTCGTCTTTATTTAAAAGTATTCGTACATATGTACGAATAACTATCGCACGAATATGCACCGCTTTGCACCTGTTTCATTACGTTCTTTTTTCACGGGAAGACGTCCGGCAAGATCGCGCCAGACGATATCAGGATGTCAGTTTTATCACCGTATTGAGAATGTCTTCGCGGCTAACTGCGTCATCATTGAGATAGTTATGGATCGTATATCCTTCAATCATCGCATCCAGTGAGCACGCGGTCGCAATGTTGAAATGAAGGTGAAGTGATTTTCTACTGCGCGTCATCCACTCCTGCAATATCAGCCGATACTCTTCTTTACGTGATGCCAGCGCGTACAGCTCAAAGCTTAATGTCAGATGACGTGGCGTCGCCCAGATATCGCCACAGATCAGATCAACCACCGCTTCACGTGCGCTGTCGATATCCTTTGCCTGCTTGAGGCGGACACGGAATGCCTGTGAGATGCCATCAACCATATAGACGAACGCGTTGTTGAGCAGCAATTCAATGCTGCTATAGCGATAGGTCAGCGTCCCCGGAGAAAGCCCAGCCTGTTGCGCAATTTTCCGGTAGGTTGCCCCCCGCACGCCATGGTCCAGAATGACTTCCAGCGCAGCCTCAAGAATTCTGTGTTGTGTATTTTTGCCATCATGCGCTGCATCGTGTGATGGTGACATCATTCTGTTCCCCTTAACTGGCAATGCTGACGATCGTAACCTTTATAACAAAAAAAGCCGCCAGCGGGTTCTATTCCCACTGGCGGCTTATGGTAAACGAAAAGCGGCTTAGCCTCTCAATTTACTGTGGTATTCACCCTTCAACGTATTGATTTCTGCTAATGCTGCTTTGGCTTCGCTCACTTTACCGGCATCCGCCAGAGCCTGTGCGCTATCGACTTTTTGCAAAATCTTATCCAAGCCTTCCACATAGGCTTTTCTATCTGGGCCGTCTGCAGGTTGCTTGGCGAAATCAGGCGGCACTTGCGTTTTAGCATGCTCGACGTGTTCGCGGAATGTGCTCAGCGCGGTTTTCAACGTTGCAGCATCGTCCGCTTTCGTCGCCGCGGTATAACTTTTTTGCATACCGCGCATGTCTTCCGACACGGTTGCATTCGCTAAAACCGGTGTCAGCAAACTCCCGGCCAGCAGTACAGAAAAACAGATCTTGGTCATTCTATTCATCTTGAATTCTCGCTTGTTTCCATAGCACGACATACTCGGAGAATCTGGCCATCACACGCCGGCCAGCCCAATATTGATCTTGTTATATTGCGTCCTACGCCATTGCCCACATCACGGAGCGATGGCTCTACTAATTTTATGGTTATTACGGTAAAGATGTTAAATTATTTTTAATCGTTTCGTTATTTTTAATTGTATAAATGTAAAAAAGCTCACCAGAATCACTCTGGTAAGCCTTTTATCAGCACTAATTTTATTGGTAAAGCAGATAAACAGTGTTAGTTCAACTGATAATCCAGCGTAATTTCGGCCTTAAGTACTTTTGACACTGGGCAGCCTGCCTTCGCTTTTTGGATAATCTTATCGAACGTGGCTTCATCAATCCCCGGTAGCTTCACCGTGCTGTGAAGGGCGATCTTGGTGATCGCGAATCCACCATCGACTTTATCCAGTGAGACATCCGCAGTCGTATCAATTGACTCAGGTTTATGGCCTTCTTCGCCCAACATCAGCGATAGCGCCATAGAGAAACAGGCCGCATGCGCCGCACCAATCAACTCTTCTGGGTTCGTACCGGGCTTACCCTCGAAACGGGTATTGAAGCCGTAAGGTTGCTGCTGCAATGCCCCGCTTTCCGTTGAAACCGTGCCCTTTCCCTGCTTGATATCACCTTCCCAATGCGCTTGCCCTTTCTTATGAATGGTCATGCAATCTCCTCTATCATTTTAGATTAGCTATTGGCAGCTATCCGCGTTAGAGCGAAATCATGCTGTCGTCATACCCTTTAAACCGTAGAACACATTTCGCATAAACCCAAATTGATTATTTCATCACATAATAATTTCACGCTATAGAAATAAACCTGGTGATATATTCACTGCTTTATTATTTTAAGATAAAACCGATTTACCTATTTATACAAAACTTGGATTATCGACGGGCCAAATCAATAGATTTTCGAAAAATGGACTTCTGTTTTGGCGTATTTATTTTTACAACTCACCTATGTTATTAATCTTGAATCATATTGGATGTGAAACATGAATAAAATAACCTCATTAGCGTTGTCCGCATTATGCGTCATTCCCCTAATTAATACCGCCCACGCCCAGTGGGAACTGGACGATATCTGTTACGGCTACGCTACCGCAACCGGCTCTGGGTATCAGGGCGGCGCGCTCTTGTTGGACCCTATTCCACAGAACATGGAAATCACCGCATTAAACCGGAGCCAACTGGATTATCGCGGCGTGAAAGCATCACTGGCTGGGGCTTACCTCAAAGTGAATGGCCCAAAAGGCAGCACGGTGGTTTATGTCACGGATCTTTACCCTGAAGGTGGAGATTGCGCATTAGACTTATCGTTTAACGCTTTCGAGAAAATAGGCGATCTGCGAGATGGGAAAATTAATATAGATTGGACGCTGATCGAAGCGCCAGTAAATGGCAACGTTATTTATCGTATAAAGGAAGGTTCAAATCCTTATTGGGCTGCGGTGCAATTTAGGAATGTAAAATATCCGGTTATTGAAATGAAATATATGCGCGATAACCAGTGGGTTGCTGCACAAAAAACCGATTATAACCACTTTATTGTTGAGCACGTTGGAATGAACGATATTCCTATTGAGTTTACCGATGTAAAAGGTAACGTCCTCAGTGACACGCTACCACCAATGTCACAAAGTACCTCATCTGCCTACCTGATCACGGGCAACGTCCAACTGTAGTCGCCCACAACTTGAGGGACGCTGACACCGTGCAGCCTCCCTCGCTTCTGCCATATTGCGTTTAAAAAAGCTCTCGCCATTTTTGCCAGCATTTTCATCACATTATCTGGCCATCGTCTACAGCTCGTGAGTACAGTTCTCGTTTCCCACTTTTTCTATTGCTTAAATATTTGTTAGTTTTACCACTTCTTTAAGCGTTTGATTCGCCATCATTCGCACTACAGTATACCCTGTCGCAGATTACATTTTATTTTCTGCTTTAGGCATCATTACAAAAGGTCTCTTTTGCGTGGCAAAATTATTTTTACGTAGTGGAAGTTTGGATGATTTTCTGGCGCTGGGTGAGAACGGGCAGCCAGTTTATGCATCGGCACTTCAATTGCGGGAAACGTTACGTCTCAGAAAACAGCAGCAGATTGCCGATTGTCTGGCGATTCCCCAACCCAACGAGCATGGCGACCGTATTGACTGGTATTCGCCGGTTGACGGTAACGTCACCTCCTGGATTGCCGCCAGTGAAGAAGAAAGAGAAAAAGCGCTGTCGTTACTGGAAACCTATAAAGCCGCAGTTGCCGACATCAGCCAGCGTGCGCAAAATGCAGAAAAAGCGGGGCAGAAACTTTTCGGTGTCCTGCTGGCAAAAGCGATACAGTTCCCAGGGGCGAACCACGTCTATCTGGTTGATGGCATGCCAGTCTTAACATTCTGGGGCTTCGTTAATCTGGATAAGAAATCCCGCCTTGATGCATTGGACTGCCTACGGCCTATCATCAAGGAAGCAGAGCCGCTTTTTGTTGCACCTGCCCCCGCTGCAAGCGCACCAACGCTTCCACTGGTCGACCCCGTACCGGAACCAGAACCACAGCCTATCGTTCAGCCCGACCCCGTCGAGCCAACGCCTGCACCTGCTACGTTACCGACTCGCCCAGCATTCTTTCGCCTGTGGTGGCTATTACCTGCCGCCGCGCTGTTAGCTATTTTGTCATTGCAGATACGCGGTTGCGTGTCTGAACAAGAAAAACCGACATCCGAACAAGCCGCGACGGTCAAACCGGAAAAACGAGCGCTGTCTTCTTCCACACCTGCTGAACCAACACCGCCACCTGCTCCGCCGGTCGTAGAAAAAGAGATCGTGAAAGCGGCTGAGCCCCCCATTTCAGCTCCGCCTGTTGTTTCTCCGGCGCCTATCGTAGAAGCGGCCAAACCAGAAGCCCCTGCTGCCGTTGAACCAAAAGAGCCGGTTGAACCTGTTGTCGAGCAAGTGCCTGCACTGCCTGCGGGCAAAGATGATTTAGTCATGCCAGCCGACGCCGTGAAAATTGGTTCCATCAAGTTCCTGAACGGCAACTGGCGCGTCATTGTTGATAGTAAAGCGCCGATTACCGGCAGGCCGCCTAGCCTGCGCTACCAGATTCAAAATGGAAAAGGAACGGCGCGCATCACTCATGGTGACGGTGTCACGTGTCGCGCCAACGTTGAGGCAGGCTTAATGGGCTCCGGCAACCTGATCGTCAATAGCCGCTCAGGCGCACGCTGTTCCGATAATTCTCGATTCCAAATGCCTGAACTGGTCTGTAAACAAGGTGCATCTGGCACCGCTGCGGAGTGTATCGGTCGTTATGACGCAGACACCGTTTTCCCGATGACGATAAAGCGCGAGAGTAAATAATCATGCTGGCGACGATTACCGATTATAAACAACGCATTACGTTGATTCAGGACAGCGGAATTCAGTTTTTGGATTTTGCGTTAAAGCCACAGTTTTCGGCTGAACAGCCTAACCGTTATGTGCGTAAAAGCGCCAACGGCCCCTTGCTGCACCTGCTTTACGATGAACACACGGACAAATACCTGCTGCCTTCTGCAACGGGTATGCCACCGGAAGTGGTCAAGCCCGAGTTAAGTGCTTCGCTTGATCAATCGCTGAAGCTGCTGGAGAACATCTGGCTGCCGTTGCCCTTCTTCCGCTTCAATCCGCCACGTACCTTTATGGGTGGGCCGGATAACTGGGCGCGGATGCGGATCCTGGCTTTGGATACGCCCGATCAGGACGGCAATACACACCGCATTTGTCTGGCATTCGATACCAAAACCTACCCAGAAGGTCACGAATACGAGTCGCTGGCGCCTAATGCCAATGACATCAAAACCGGTGGGAATTTCGCGTTGGCCTATCACAGCGATGAACTGGGTGAATTTCTCGATGAAACCTGGGTCGACGGCTGGCTGCGTGAAATATTTACTCAGCAGGTTAAAGCGCAGGAAAAACGCGACAGCCATGATGTGAAAGTGGCACTCAGGGGATTCGAATATCAGGCGCATTACCTGAACGTGTTGGATATGCTGGGCAACCAGCTTGAGATACCGGAAATCCGTATCAACACCAGCACATTGCAGGAGCCAGCCGTCAACGTTGACCTGATTTTGGACGTCGGTAACTCGCACACCTGCGGTATTCTGGTAGAAGATCATGCCGATGAAAGCAACGGCCTGAAGCAGACCTATGAGCTGCAACTGCGCGATCTGAGTGAGCCGCATTATCTGTATAACGAACTGTTTGAGAGCCGTGTTGAGTTTTCACAGGCGAAGTTCGGCAAGGAAAACTTCTCCGTAGAAAGCGGTCGTGATGACGCCTTCATCTGGCCGTCAATCACTCGCGTCGGACGTGAAGCCAGCCACATGGCGTTGCTGCGTCAGGGAACGGAAGGATCGAGCGGAATTTCCAGCCCGCGTCGTTACCTGTGGGACGAAGAAAGCTATGCACCTGGCTGGCGTTTTAGCCAGACGGACGCACATTCACAAACTGAACCATTAGCCACTGCCATGCCGCTGACCATCATGCTGAATGATGAAGGTCAACCGCTCTACAACCAGCCGCTGGATGAGCGTTTACCGGTATTTTCGCCGCACTATAGCCGCAGCTCGATCATGACTTTCATGCTCTCCGAACTGCTGGCTCAGGCGCTCATGCAGATGAACAGCGCCGCCCAGCGGTCGAAGATGATCCACAGCAGCGCACCGCGCCAACTGCGCAACATCATTCTGACGCTGCCTTCCGCGATGCCGAAGCCTGAGCGTGAAATTTTCCGCCGCCGGATGCATGAAGCCATTGCGCTGGTCTGGAAAGCGATGGACTGGCATCCGATGGATGAGGATTTCACCACGCTAGCCGACAAACAGCAGAGCCGGGTTCCCGTGCCTGAAGTACAGATTGAATGGGACGAAGCGACATGCGGGCAGATGGTTTACCTGTATAACGAAGCGCAGGTGAACTTTGGTGGCCGAGCGGAAGATTTCTTTGCCAGCATGGCTCGCCCGGATAAAGAACTCGACGAGGGTGAGCCCGCAGGAAAAACGCTGCGCATTGCCTCAATCGATATTGGCGGCGGTACTACCGACCTCGCCATTACGCAATATTTGCTCGATGACGGTGTCGGTAACAACGTTAAAATCATTCCACGCCTGCTGTTCCGCGAAGGCTTTAAGGTCGCAGGTGACGACATCCTGCTGGATGTGATTCAGCTTTATATCCTCCCCGCGCTACAGGCCGCGCTGAAAACCGCAGGAATGGCCAGCCCAGATGCGCTGATGGCGAAGTTGTTCGGCAATGAAGGTCGTATGGATGCGCAGCTTACGCTGCGCCAGCAGGTGACGTTGCAGGTCTTCATTCCAATCGGTCGCGCGATTCTGGAAGCCTACGAGCGCTTTGATCCGCTGGACACCAGCGCCGAGATTGAATCCACCTTTGGTGAATTGTTGGAACAGGCGCCGACGGAAAAAGTGCTGGAATACATCAATACGGAAGTGCAGCGCGAATTGCCCGTTAGCGATACCGTATTCGATATTTTACAGGTGCCGCTCATCCTCAAACTGAACAAGCTGCACGGCGAATTCCTGTCTAACAAAATGAACATCACGCAGAATTTGCGCCTGATGTCTGAAGTCGTGTCGCTGTATTCGTGCGATGTGCTGCTACTCACTGGTCGCCCTTCACGCTTCCCTGGGATTCAGGCGCTGTTCCGCCACCTGCAACCGCTGCCGATTAACCGAATGCTGTCACTGGATGGCTATCACACCAATGATTGGTATCCGTTTAACAAACGTGGGCGCATCGATAACCCGAAATCCACCGCTGCCGTTGGCGCGATGCTGTGCCTGCTGGCGCTCGATCTGCGTCTGCCGGGCTTTTACTTTAAGGTCGGTGATTTCCAGCCGTACTCTACTGTGCGCTATCTCGGCATGATGGACAGCAGCAACGCACTGACGCTGGATAATGTGTATTACAGCGATATCGATCTGGATGCGCCGGATTTCGTGCTTGATCCGAAACACAGCTTCCAGGTGCGTGGTTCTCTCTGCCTCGGCTTCCGTCAGTTGGACAACGAACGCTGGCCCGCCTCTTCACTCTATATGCTATCGATTGTCGATCAGGATTTGGCCCGTAAGGTCGTCGGCGACAGTAAGCTGCGCGTCCGACTGGCTGTGACGAAAGGCGACGATCAAGACAGCCCTGAGCGTTTTGAGATTGCCGATGCAGTATTGGAAGACGGCACCCGCGTTCCACCTCATCATTTACGACTTAAATTAAACACATTATCCGCTAACGGTTCAGGAGCGACCCATTATTGGATCGATAGTGGGAGTGTATTTAAAAAATGAAACGACTAACGCCTAAACAGCTTTCCACCCGACTTCACGGCCAGCTACAGGCGGTCGCGCAAGGTGTTGAACAGGCCATCGGCTGGGTTGAAACCACACGTCAGAACGCCCCGCGTCTGGATATTGAAGCCGACCGTCTGATCGTTAAACTGCGCCGCAACCACAATAAAGCGCAGCACTTGTCCGATGTAGCGCAGAAAGAGATTGCTATCGGTTTTTTTGGCCTGTCTCAGGCTGGGAAAAGCTATCTTATCTCGTCGCTGGCTGGGGGAGAAAACGGTAAGTTGGAAACCTCATTTGAGGGGCAACAGCTGGATTTTGTCGATCACATTAACCCATCTGACCGAGCCACCGCGCTCGTTACGCGCTTTAGCCGACAGTCGGGCGTGAAGAACAAATCGTTTCCCGTTCAGTTGCAGCTCCTCAGCGAGCTGGATATCGGCAAGATCATGGCTAACGCTTTTTTGAACGATCTCAACCAAGAGACAACGTTTGAAGAGCTGGATGAACGCCATATCGCCGAGCACATTAAAACGCTGTTGATGCACCGCCAGCCAGAACCCGTTGAAGGGATGAGTCGCGATGAAGTGGTCGAACTCTGGGACTACCTCGTGCGCCACGATGTTAAACGGCAAAAACAGCTCGAAGCGCACTTCTGGCCAGTTGCGGTTGAATTAGCACCTTATCTCACCGTAGATGACCGCGCCCAGCTTTTCTCCGTACTGTGGGGAGAGTTGAATTCGCTGACCTCCGCGTATCGCCATTTCAACCACACGCTGCAACACTTGTCTGGTGCAAGTAAGTTATTAGCACCGTTACGGACACTGGTGGATGATGAGTTAAATCCCGCAGACGGTCTGGTCGACGGTTCCGCGTTGGAGCGATTGCACAGTACCGACGATCCCAGCGTGCTGGTACGCCCGGTTCAAAACGGCCGCGCGGGGAAAACAGCAGAACTCTCGCTGGCGGAGTTAACGATGCTGACGGCGGAGTTGCTTATCCCGCTACAATCGCCTCCTAAAGAAGCGCTATTCGAGCAGGTCGATGTGCTGGATTTCCCCGGTTTTGGTGAGGTTCGCGAAACGCGGGCTGCGCCACCAGCAAAAGGTCAAAACACGCTGTATCCGCTGGCGCACACGCTATTACGTGCGAAACGCGCCTATCTGCTGGAACGCTATACCGATAATCAGGAAATGAACGTTCTGATGGTATGCAGCGCCGCTGGCGATCGTGCTGACGTTAAAGTGGTCGGCAAAGCGCTGGATCACTGGGTCAAACAGACTCAGGGTGAAAACGCACAGGTTCGTAGCCACCGTAAACCGGGGCTGATTTGGGCGGTTACCCGTCACGATCGCCGTATTACACACGGGCAAAACTACGATGCCGCGGTACAGCGCTATGTCGGTAATCCCGGCGACGCTTGGGGAACGATGCTAGCCATGGATAAACGTGGTGTAACACGGATGGCAACCTGGCTGGGGACTGAAGTTCACCGAGAAGTAAAACTGGGGCGCATCAGCGAACAGCTGAACGAGATCCAACGTGAACTCAGCGATAACCTGTTAGGTAACTGGTATCTGCCTGTTGATGTTGACGATCCAGCGGAAAAACAGCGCATCGCAGAAACCTTGCTTAAATCGCTCCAGACCCGCACTGGCGTGCACGGCGAACTGCTGGAACGGCTTCTGCCCTCGCGTGATGAGCTACGCCGTCTTTATCTGCAACAGAAAGGGGCAAGCTACGGCGGTTTCCACACCGATGCGGAAGACCTCTCTGCCCCCTTAGCCAATAGCGATCCGTTTGGCGTTGGGATCGAAATCGATCTGTTCGCCGATGAACCGATCGCTATCGATCAACCTGTAATGCCCATTCTGACGATCGATCATGGCTATGAGGCGGACTATGCGCACGGCGTTTATCGTTACTGGATTAACTACCTGCGCGGCTTGCCGGAAAATGCTCCGCTTCTCGATCTGCTGAACGTGCCGAAATCAACGATCGAAATGCTGGTCGAAGAATTGATTACTGGCAGCATCCGTTTACGTATCGAAGAAGCGCTGGTCGACATGTTGGTCGATGGTGAACAATTGGGCATCAACCGCGAGAATAAAGCCGACCGTCAGGTTTCACGCGTGCTGACCATTCTCGGCGATTTTGTCGCCTGGCTCGGCTTCCAGCAGCTTGATGAATCTCTGCGCCCTGCCAGCCGCATCAATCGCGGCCATAAGATTTTCGCCAAGCCGGAAAAACAGTCGGTCAGCTTTGGGGCCTCACAACGCTTAACCAAACTCTCGCTCACGCCTACCAACAATACGGCGTTTTATATCTATGACTGGCTGGTTGGCCTGAATGAGATGATTATCCAGAACGCGGGCTACTCCGCTGCGAGAGAAGTCAGCGCTGAACAACGCGAGCAACTTGGCACAATTCTGGCGCTGATTAAACCCGCTGAGAAATAACGTTCAGTCTGCCGCTGTCGATGTAAGAAACATGACGTGACATTGTCACTAAAACTCACGTCATGTTTCCTTTTTTCTGCAACATTCCCTCTCCTAATGTGTTTATCTTCTGTTGTTACTCCTCAAAATCTTATTTGACGAATCGTGGATTCAATCTATACCTAAGTATATGACTTTCAATTAATAAGCGTTGAGTTCCTCTATCTCTGCTAGCCATTTCCACCGCGTGGGAATGGGTGACCTTAACAGGAGTGGTTATGACGATAGAAAAAGCGCGCGAGGAAGGCGATCTCTCGCTAGAAAATGGCGAGTACGAACCTATTTTGCTGAAAATAAGGGAATTCTATCAACAACTGACAACCGAGGGGTTAGCGAAGCTGGGTGAAATTTATCATCAAGATATTCATTTTATCGATCCCGTATCTAGCCATCATGGGTTGAGTGCTTTACATCGTAACTTTTCCCATTCACTCGAAAATTTGAGTTATTGTCGGTTCGATATCTCCGATATTCATACCTTTCGCGGCGGTGCGACGATGTTCTGGACGATGCATTATGCGCATCCGTCCTTAAAGCGTAATGCGCCGCTGATGCTCGCAGGCTGTAGCCATCTGCTCTTTGCCGACAATAAAGTTATCTACCACCGTGATTATTACGACATGGGTGCGATGCTTTATCAGCATGTTCCCTTGCTCGGCTCGTTAATCAACTATCTGAAGTCGAGACTTAAAACATGAAGCGCGTGTTGATTACCGGCGCCAGTTCTGGAATCGGTCAACAGCTGGCGCTGGATTATGCCAGAGACGGCTGGGACGTCCTCGCCTGCGGGCGCGATGAGCAACGGCTTCACGCATTGACTGCCACCTCCCCAGCCATTCGCACTGTGGCATTTGACATGACGAATTTAGATGACACGCGTCAGGCGTTGGAGGGCGTAACAGCCGATTTGGTGATTCTCAGCGCGGGAACCTGTGAATATCTGGATAACGGCGTCGTTGAGGCAGAAAAAATAAGCCGGGTGCTGACAACCAACGTAATTGGCCCGGTAAATTGCCTGTCGGTGCTATTGCCACAGCTTGCCAGCCATAGTCATCTGGCGCTGGTTGGTTCGACCGCTAGCCTCGTTCCTCTGCCACGTGCGGAAGCCTATGGTGCCTCAAAGGCGGCGCTGGCCTATTTCGCCCGCAGCTTGTCGCTGGATTTACAGGCGCGCAATATCACCGTGTCGCTGATCCTGCCCGGTTTTGTGGAGACCCCACTGACCGCGCGTAATGATTTCCCTATGCCGATGTTGATTTCCGTGTCCCACGCTTCTGATGCTATTCGGCATGGGCTAGCAAAGAAGAAACGCGAAATCGCCTTCCCTCTACGCTTTGCGCTATTGCTCAAATTGATTTCTGTGCTCCCACAGTCATGGCAACGTCTACTCGGAAGCCGCTTAGTAAGGTAAAAAATATGAAGATTGCCATTATTGGTAGCGGTATTTCTGGCTTAACCTGCGCACTCAGGTTGTCCGATCGCTTTCAGGTGTCGGTATTTGAAGCGAACGATTATCTGGGCGGGCACACGGCAACGGTCGATGTGGTTCAGGATGGTACGCCCTACGCCATCGATACGGGCTTTATTGTCTATAACGAGCGGACCTATCCAAACTTCATTGCTCTGCTGGATGAACTGGGGCTAACTGGCCAGCCTACCGAAATGAGTTTCTCGGTCAGTAATCCGGTTTCCGGGCTGGAATATAACGGGCATACCTTAAACACGCTGTTTGCCCAGCGTAGCAACCTGTTCCGCCCCACTTTCTATCGCTTCGTTGCGGAAATCGTGCGTTTTAACCGCGTGTGTAAGCGGTATTTGACTGACGACAATTATCAGGGGCTGACGCTAAGCCATTTATTGCAGCAGGAAAAATTCTCGCCGTTCTTTGCTCAGCACTATCTTTTGCCCATGGGCGCAGCAATCTGGTCGTCGTCGCTTGAAGATATGCGACTTTTCCCGCTGTCGCTTTTCCTGACCTTCTTCAACCATCATGGGCTGTTGGATTTGGTCAATCGTCCGCAGTGGATGGTGGTGCCCGGCGGTTCACGAGAATATGTGCGGCGCATTGCCGAGCGTGTCCGCGATCGGGCGACGATCCACCTTCAGACGCCTGTCAGCCAGGTAATTCGTGATGACGCTGGCGTTACGGTGCATACCGCCGAACAGGCGCATCGGTTCGATCAGATTATTTTTGCCTGCCATTCCGATCAGGCGCTGGCGCTGCTGGAAACGAGTACACTCGATGAGCAACATATTCTCGGTGGCATACATTATCAGCCTAACCACGTGATTTTACATACCGATACCCGACTTTTACCCCATAGCCGACGGGCATGGGCGAGTTGGAATTATCGACTGCCGGTCGATCAGGCGCTTAGCCGTTCGCGCGCGTCCGTCACCTATAACATGAATATCCTGCAAGGTATTCGTTCATCCACCACCTTCTGTGTTTCGTTGAACCCTCAGCAAGATATCGACCCGAGTAAAATATTGCATCGCGCGATTTATCATCACCCCGTATTTACGCAACAGACAACAGAGTATCAACAGCAGCGCGAACGCATTAATGGGCACAATCGTAGCTGGTTTTGTGGGGCCTACTGGTATAACGGTTTTCATGAGGACGGTGTAAAAAGCGCGCTGGACGTCGTCAGCCACATCGAACAAGGTGTGCAACATGAATAGCGCACTGTATGTGGGCAAGGTTCGTCATCGGCGCTTCACTCCCGTCACGCATCGTTTTGACTATGCATTATTCATGGCATTAATCGATTTAGATGAAATCCCCGCCTTGCCGCACGTTGGCATTGCGTTGGAACGTTTTGCTCCTGCGTCATTCTATCGCGGTGATTACCTAGGTGGCGGCGATATCAAAACCAAAGCACAGGATCGGATTGCGGAACTGACCGGGGAACGCCTCACGGGGAAGGTCTTGCTGCTGTGCCAGCTACGCTATCTGGGCTGCTATTTCAACCCGGTCAATTTCTATTATTTGTACGATGAACATAACCAGCTACGCTGGTTATTGGCAGAAGTGCGCAATACGCCCTGGAACGAACGCCATACTTATGCTGTCGTCCCCGATGGGTCTACGCCCATTTCCAAGGCGTTTCACGTGTCTCCTTTTAACCCGATGGATATGGTTTACCACTGGCGACTCACGCCGCCCGTCGAGCGTTTGCGGATCCACATAGAGAACCACAGACAGGGACGCGAATTTGATGCGACGCTGTTGTTGCACCGTCAGCCGCTCACTCGCGCGGCGCTGCGCAAACAGCTTTGGTCACTGCCGTTAATGACGATAAAGATCGCCTGCACCATATATTGGCAGGCTTTGAAACTGTGGATTAAACGCTCACCCGTTTATCCTCATCCGCAGTCTGGAAGGAAGGACAACCCATGAGTTCGACGGAAACACAGCTGGTACGTCAGCCAAACAATACCGCTCGCTATACACGAGATCGGAAAGTGGTATTTGCCTTACTTGGGCGAATAGACGGAGGAAGTTTGCGCCTCCGAGAACCTGAAGGTCATGAGATACTCTTCGGAGGCCAGCACGCGACATTGCAAGGCGAAATCACGATACATAATCCTCGCGTTTATCGCCGCATATTGCTGGGTGGAAGCATCGCCGCCGGAGAGAGCTACATTGATGGCGACTGGAGCTCAACAAACCTCACGCTCGTCCTCCAGCTTTTGGCGCAGAATCAGGCGCTAATCGATACGCTTGAAGCGCGTTTCGGCTGGCTGACGGCGCCATTTCATCGGTTTATCCACTGGTGTCACCGTAATCGTCCGCAGCAGGCACAGAAAAACATCGCCGCCCATTACGATCTGGGCAACCATTTTTACCGCAGTTTTCTCGATAGCGAGATGCTCTACTCTAGCGCCTGGTATCAGCAATCCGACATGACACTCGAAGAGGCTCAGCGCGCTAAGCTGCGTCGCCTCTGCGAGCAATTGTCGCTGTGTGAAACCGATCATTTGCTGGAAATTGGCACCGGTTGGGGAGGACTGGCCGAACTGGCCGCCCGTGAATATGGCTGTCACGTCACCACGACCACGCTGTCACAGCAGCAATATGAATACGCGGTTGAGCGTATTCAGCAAGCTGGACTGAGTCATAAAGTGACGGTTCTGCTACAGGATTACCGCACATTGACCGGCCAGTATGACAAGCTGGTATCGGTCGAAATGATCGAAGCGGTCGGGAAAGCTTATTTGCCCACCTTCTTCAAACGCTGCCAGCAATTGTTGAAGCCACAGGGCCGAATGGTGCTTCAGGCTATCACCATCGCCGACCAACGCTACCATCATTACTCTCGCAACGTGGATTTTATCCAACGCTATGTTTTTCCCGGCGGCTTCCTACCCTCGGTCACGGCGATGACCACCACCATGACGCGGCATACCGACTTTATCACCCGTGACCTGTTCGATATCGGCCAGGACTATGCCCGCACCCTCAGCGAATGGCGGCAGCGTTTTCATCAGCAGTGGCATACCCTGAGTACTCAGGGTTTTGATGAATCTTTCCAACGCCTGTGGGTATTTTACCTTTGCTACTGCGAAGCAGGCTTTCGCGCACGCACCATCAGCACAGTACAGCTCACGGCAGAAAGACCATGAGCCAAAAGCGGAACGCTTGACCCTTTACACTCAAATCCTAAGAGGCAAAAGACAATGAAACTGAAGGCACTTATCCTGACAGGCGTGTTCTTTTCCTGTTCTACCTTGGCGGCAAGCACCACGGTTACACTGAATGAAGCGCTGCCAACGGGCGCAGGTAGCAGTATCGGTGACGTCTCCATTACGGAAACACCGTACGGCCTGCTTTTCACGCCGAACTTGAAAGGATTGGAAGCGGGTATTCACGGGTTTCACGTACATGAAAATGCCAGCTGTGAACCAGCCGAGCAAGACGGTAAATCGGTTCCTGCGCTGGCAGCAGGCGGCCACTTCGATCCGAAAAAAACGGGTAAACACCTTGGACCTTATGACGATCAGGGACACGTAGGTGATTTACCCGGACTGGTGGCTAATGCCGATGGTACGTCAACTTATCCGATTCTGGTTCCTCGGATAAAATCACTGTCTGAGGTAAAAAATCACGCGTTGATGGTACATGTCGGCGGGGATAACTACGCGGATATGCCAGCAAAGCTGGGTGGTGGCGGTGCCCGCATGGCGTGTGGTGTGATTAAGTAAAGCGAGAAGAAAAAATAACGATGCCATATCGCGAAGGATATGGCATCGCACGTTAACAATCGTTGGTTATCGAATGGCGCGTTTTAATATACGGTTAGCGCCGCTGAGGAAATCATCGGCAACCTTATTCACTTCACCATTGCCGTAGTCCAGTTTTTGCAGGCTCGTCGTCCACAGTTGAACCAGTTCCTGATTTTCCATAAACGGTGAAACAGCCACCTTCGATTCAGGCTGTGCTGCGGCTGCCCGATAGGCATTTGCTAATAGGTTACCGGGGTTGATCACGCCGATATCCTCCAGCAGTTTTTGCGCTTTCGGGTTGGCTGGCATCCCGTTTTGCAGCCCAAGCGCCTTCACGCCTTCTGGATTACTCAGCATGAAATTCATCAACATCGCCGCTTCTTTAGGGTGTTTGCTGTTCTTACTGATCGCAAACAGTGAGGACGGTTTGCTTGTAAGCCCCGAGTCTTTAGCGCCCGGCATCGTGATAAACGGCCCAGTTTCCAATACGGCATCTTTCGGCATATTGCTCGAATAGGTATAAATGGCAGAATCCCACAGATACATACCCGCTAATTCGCCGTTAATCCACGGACGGATTTCATAGACGTTGGTGCGCCCGAACGAGGAGAAATAGCGCTGATCGGGTATCACATGGGAGTCAACCAGTTTTTTATAAAAGCCGAAGAGTTCCCGCACCTGATCGCGGCTATAGGCGATGCTTTGCTTCTTCTCATCGATCATATCGATGCCATATTTCTGCGCCATATAGCTACGACCGAGCGTGAGAATATCCAGCACATCGCTTGCCCCTTGGGCTACGCCGAGCGGATAGTAGCTGTCACCCAGTTTTTGTTTAAACACCGGGCCAGCAGCAAACAGCTCATCCCAGGTTTTCGGATAGGCAACGCCCGCATTGTCCCAGGTGGTTTTATTGTAAATCATACTGCGGGACGTCATCGAAATCGGGAGGCCTTGCAGTTTCCCTTTTACATCCGCCGTTTTCAGAGCGTTAGGCGGAAAATCCCCTAACCCCAAAATGTCTTTTTGCTTATTCAAATCATAAAAGCCGTCGCCATTGCGTGAAAACTGCGGCAACCAGTTCCAGTCAATACGCATAACATCAGGTTCTTGCCCCCCTGCAATCTGTGTTGACAGTCGGGAAAGATAACCATCCCAGCCAGCATATTCGGCTTTGACGGTGATCGTCGGGTTGGCTTTTTGAAACGCGTTAATTGCAGCCAGCGTGGCCTCATGTCGCTGATTACCGCCCCACCAAGAGATGCGGATTTCGGCAGCGTCAGCAGAGTGAGAAAATGCCGCACCCAAAGGGAGAGCAGCACAGAGCAGGAGTAGGTGAGATAATGTGTTCCGTGTTTTCGCCATAATAGAACCCTTATAATTGTATTCGGAGGTTTCCACCCGCTGCCCTTTTAGGGGCAGACAGGTACTACGGATGCGGAAGCTTTTTCTGCCCAATGGCAGAGACTCTGATTAATTCTCTCTTTTCAGGTTAACGGCCAGCTCGCTTATTTTCACTGGCAATTCGGTGCGTAATGACCGATTAGCGGCAATACCGGTTAAAATAGACATTGCCCCGTCTCGATAATCCGCTGCACGATGTAATGGATCGGGTTCCGGTGTACCAAACAGATCGTTCAACATGACCTGATCGCCGCCACCGTGTCCGCCCGATTTAAATTCAACCGGTACGACATAAGGTTCATCAAACATCGGATAGATCTTTATTTCACATTCATTCAGCGCACCTTCATCCTCTTTTTGTCCGCCTCCGTTTACATAAGACTTTTCTACCAGTTTCATTTCTAACCGGCCCTTGCTACCATTAAATACCACATTCAACCCTTCCCATGGCAAATAGGCATTTAATGAGTATGTCATGATGGCTTTGTTCTTATAGCGCACCATCACACCCAGTACATCTTCAATATTAATACCGTCATCGAACACGCTTTTATCACGGTAATAACCATCTTCGTGTTCGGCGTCTAAATATAAAGCCGTTAGCTGTTCGCTTTGATTCATATGCAACGCAAACGGGTCGTTTTCCGCCGCGGCGCTATTATGTGAACGTGAATAGAAATCCGTGATACCACGCGCTTCGGCATTCGCTTTACCATAAAAACGCAAATCGCCTTGTGCGTAGACCGTTTCCGGTTCGCTATTCAGCCAGAAATTGACCAGGTCAAAATGGTGCGTGGATTTATGCACCAACAGCCCGCCGCTATTGCGTTTGTCACGGTGCCAGCGACGGAAATAATCTGCCCCATGTTCGGTATTCAATAGCCACTCAAAATGAACGGAATAAACTTCACCAATCGATCCTGCGGCAATTAATTCACGGACTTTACTGTGATGCGGTGCGTAACGATAATTAAACGTCACCCGTAATTTACGTCCAGTACGATTAATCGCATCAATAATGGCCTGACATTTTTCTTCGTCAATCGTCATCGGTTTTTCACTGATGACATCACACCCTAATTCCATTGCCCGGATAATATAATGATGATGCGTCCGGTCTATCGACGACACAATAACGATATCTGGCTTGGTTTCCGCGATCATCTGCTCAAACCGATCGGCGTGATACGTTGCCACATTATCGTGTCCAAATTTATGGACAATACGGTTGGCGTAATCCATTCGCGTCTGGTTTGTATCGCAAAAAGCAACAAATTGTCCCTGATCCTGATAATCTCTGGCGATCGACTCCAGATAAAGGCCTGCACGCCCCCCCGTTCCCACTACGGCATATTTCTTTTTCATTCTGTGTATTTCCTCCAAATAACGTAGGCACATAGCTATTCGTACATAAAACAGGACGCTAAAAAACTTCACCGAATTGACGGGTACATACCGATTGAGGGCTGGCTGGTATAGTGATTTTCATCATGACAGCCATACCCACACTCTCCTGCCTTTGTCATAAAAAATAGAGCATATAGACATAGTTCACCTTCACATTATTGCCACGTGATGATGTTATCTGGCAGTAGGAGAAAGATTGGCATGCTCCATCTCTCATAAGTATAAATTAGAGGACTTCTATTTTAGTGATTGATTTTATTGAAAATGTCACACGTGACGTATCTCCGCATACCTCACAGTAAATGGGGATTAGCTTTCTTACGTGCCATGTTGGGGTAAGGCTGAGCTATGTTCGTGATGACTTTCTCTTTCTTCACTTCATCATGTGACATATCTTGCATTTTATTTTCAATCCGCCGACCGATGCCGGATAATCGACACGTAACTAATATAGAGATGCAGGAAAGCGACAAGCGCGTAAGGAATTACTATGCAGACTTTTTTCCAAGACACCATGGCTACCCCACTTGGGGAGTTATTGATTATTGCTGATGAAAATAATCATTTGCGCGCTGTCGAGTGGCGCGAGTATGAAGACGGTTTATTTCGCTCACTCAATCGCAGTTATCGAAATGATCCCTTTTCGTTACAGTCACGTCATAATCCCGGTGGTCTGACAGACAGCCTGCAGCGCTATTTTGATGGCGAATTAGCGATTATTGATACGCTGCCCGTTGCTTCTGTAGGGACAGAATTTCAACAGCAGGTTTGGCGGGAATTACGTAGAATTCCCTGCGGAGAGATTACCACCTACGGCGAACTCGCCACGCTATTGGGACGCACTGGCGCAGCGCGTGCAGTCGGCATGGCAAATGGCTCAAACCCTATCAGTATCGTGGTTCCGTGCCATCGCGTCATCGGTACGGGCGGTGCACTGACGGGCTATGCGGGGGGGATTCATCGTAAACAGTGGCTATTAGCTCATGAAGGTTACTTACCGCACCAAAATAGTTTACCGTTATAATTATAACGCTGCGGCCTGAGAAAATGCCTCACCGAATTGCTTATCAGCGTAAGTGATTCGGATTAATCAACGTGTAACCGTTTGAAAACGCGATGGACGAAAATATTATCGCCACGCGGCACTTATATATCGAAGTATTTCCCAGAAAAATTGAAAATTTATAGTTAGTTCACTATTTATTGGTCTATTCCGGTGATTGTCGGTCTTATCACAGCCGATAAAAGCTGTTAAAATTGACCAATATCAATTATTGCCTGAGCAAAGCCTATGATCCCGGAAAAGCGAATTATCCGACGCATCCAGTCTGGCGGTTGTGCAATCCACTGTCAGGATTGCAGTATCAGTCAGCTATGCATCCCTTTCACCCTGAATGAACACGAGCTCGATCAGCTCGACAACATCATTGAAAGGAAGAAGCCTATCCAGAAGGGGCAAGCGCTGTTTAAAGCAGGTGATGAGCTGAGATCGCTGTACGCCATCCGCTCCGGTACGATAAAAAGCTACACCATCACCGAGCAAGGCGACGAGCAGATCACGGGTTTTCATCTGGCAGGCGATTTGGTTGGCTTTGACGCTATCGGTACCGCTCAGCACCCAAGTTTCGCTCAGGCGCTGGAAACCTCAATGGTCTGTGAAATCCCTTTCGAGACGCTGGACGATCTCTCAGGGAAAATGCCTAACCTGCGCCAGCAGATGATGCGCCTGATGAGCGGTGAAATCCGTGGCGATCAGGACATGATTCTGCTGCTGTCGAAGAAGAATGCTGAAGAACGTCTGGCTGCATTTGTCTACAACCTCTCCCGCCGTTTCGCTCAGCGTGGTTTCTCACCACGTGAATTCCGTCTGACCATGACGCGCGGTGATATCGGTAACTATCTGGGGCTGACCGTTGAAACCATCAGCCGTCTGCTGGGGCGTTTCCAGAAAAGCGGTACACTGGCAGTAAAAGGGAAATACATCACGATCGAGAATATTGATGCGCTTTCCGAATTAGCCGGGTCTTCACGTAAATAGTCTTTCCAGCCTAACTATTTGACGCTGCCACTGTTTTACTGTGGCAGCGTCAACGTTCTATCCTCCCTGCCCGCGTCGTTCGTGATATTTCTTATTTTTTTATTCTGCGGCTTATCTCTGTTGTCCAAATAGATCCCATTGCGGTACTCTTGATTTACAGGCTGTGGAATAACAGCTGTTTGGAGGCGCTATGGCAAAGTATCAGAATTTACTGGTAGCTATTGACCCAAATCAGGATGACCAACCAGCACTGCGTCGGGCAGTTTACCTGGTTCAGCGACTTGGCGGCCGTATCAAGGCATTTCTGCCGATCTATGATTTCTCTTATGAAATGACGACTCTGCTTTCCCCCGATGACCGGGTGGAAATGCGTCAAGGTGTTATTCAGCAACGGACGGAGTGGATTGAGGAACAGTGTCAACACTACCTTGAAGCGGGCGTTTCGATAGAGATCAAAGTGGTCTGGCACAATAAACCCTTTGAAGCCATTATTCGGGAAGTGATTTCCGGGCAACATGACCTACTCTTGAAAATGGCCCATCAGCACGATCGACTGGAAGCCGTGATCTTTACCCCTACAGACTGGCAATTACTGCGCAAATGCCCTTGCCCTGTATGGATGGTAAAAGATCAACCTTGGCCAGCCGAAGGCCGCGCATTGGTTGCGGTCAATCTGGCCAGCGAAGATCCTTATCACGATCCACTCAATATCAAATTGGTATCGGAAACACTGGAACTGGCACAGCAGGTTGACCAAACCGAGGTTCATCTGGTTGGTGCCTACCCGGTTACCCCCATCAATATCGCCATTGAATTGCCTGATTTCGATCCTAGCGTCTACAACGATGCGATTCGAGGGCAACACCTGATTGCCATGAAATCGCTACGGCAGAAGTTTAGTTTGGATGAGCGCGTGACGCACGTAGAAAAAGGGCTGCCAGAAGAAGTGATTCCCGACCTGGCGGAGCATTTGCAGGCAGGCGTCGTGGTGTTAGGGTCGCTGGGTCGAACCGGCCTTTCCGCCGCCTTTATCGGCAACACCGTCGAGCATGTTATCGATCATTTGAAGTGCGACCTGTTGGCGATCAAACCCGATGACTTCGTTTCGCCGATTACACAGGAAGACAGCGACAACAGCTGACCTCATGTTTCATCACGTTCGAATCGAATAATGCCAGCCTCAGTGCTGGCATTATTTTTGCCAATGTTATGCGACGCACATGCAGCGTAAAGTATGACGAGTAAAGCTTATTTTCAGATGTAAAAAAGAGATGTAAAAAAGGGGCGATATTCGCCCCTTTCGTTGTCAGTCGAAAACCACCTCTGAGGAGGTGGCTTTCACTTATTACAGCGCTTTCAAAATCGCCTCGACGCTGTCTTTGGCATCGCCAAACAGCATCTGCGTGTTCTCTTTAAAGAACAGCGGATTCTGTACGCCAGCGTAGCCGGTATTCATGGAACGCTTAAACACGATAACATTCTGCGCTTTCCACACTTCCAGCACTGGCATGCCAGCAATTGGGCTATGTGGATCTTCTTGCGCCGCTGGGTTAACGGTGTCATTCGCGCCAATGACCAGAACGGTGTCGGTGTCGGTGAAATCATCGTTAATTTCATCCATTTCCAGCACGATGTCGTAAGGCACTCTCGCTTCGGCTAACAGCACGTTCATATGTCCAGGCAAACGCCCTGCAACCGGGTGAATACCAAAGCGGACATTGATACCACGCGCACGCAGTTTTGCAGTGATGTCATGCACAGGGTATTGTGCCTGTGCTACGGCCATACCGTATCCCGGTGTGATAATGACCGAGGTTGAGTTCTTGAGTAAATCAGCCACGTCTTCCGCTGAAGCCTCACGATATTCCCCAACCTCTTCGCTCTCACTGGTGGAAACGCCATCGGTACCAAAACCACCGGCAATCACGCTGAAAAAGGAACGGTTCATCGCCTTACACATGATGTAAGACAGAATCGCACCAGAAGAACCCACCAAAGCACCGGTCACGATCAACAGGTCATTGCCCAGCATGAAGCCTGCCGCTGCTGCCGCCCAACCAGAGTAGGAGTTCAGCATGGAAACGACTACTGGCATGTCCGCACCGCCAATCGATGCAACCAGATGCCAGCCAAATACCAGAGCAATCGCTGTCATCAGAATCAGCGCCAACACCTGCAACGCTACGCTTCCCGTGTTGACGAAAACCAACAGCAGCAGGAAGGATACGACCAGCGCCGCCAGATTCATTTTATGGCGATGAGGCAACATCAACGGTTTGGAAGAAATATTACCGCGCAGTTTACCGAACGCGATAACTGAACCCGTGAAGGTCACAGCACCGATGAAGATACCCAGGAAGACTTCCGTCAAATGGATATTGACCATCACCGGGTCGGTGATTTCACCATGATCGAGAAAACTGTTAAAACCAACCAGCACCGCAGCCATCCCCACAAAACTGTGAAGAATAGCGACCAACTCTGGCATTTCGGTCATTTCAACCTTACGCGCCAGATAAATACCGATTGACCCACCGATCGCCATAGCCACGATGATCCAACCAACGTTGCCGGAATCAGGCCCCAGAATCGTCGCGATCAGTGCAAGTGCCATCCCGCTGATACCAAAGATGTTCCCTTGTTGCGACGTTTCGTGCTTGGATAATCCAGCCAAACTGAAAATAAAGAGAATTGCGGCAACAATGTATGCAGCAGTTACTAATCCACCAGACATGTGTTACCCCTTAGTTTTTACGGAACATTTTCAGCATGCGCTGAGTCACGGTGAAGCCACCGAAAATATTGATGCTGGCAATCAATACAGCAATGAATGAGAAGAATGACACCCATCCGCCGTGACCGATTTGCAACAATGCTCCGACAACGATAATGCCTGATATCGCGTTAGTGACTGACATCAATGGTGTGTGCAACGCGTGGCTGACATTCCAGACAACGTAATAGCCCACCACGCAGGACAACGCAAAAACAGTAAAGTGGGACAAGAACTCTTTAGGTGCGACATTTGCCAGCCAGCCAAACAGCAGAATAGCGATCACAAGGAATGCATATTTCTTCCACGGTGATGTTGGCTTGGCTTCTACCTTCACAGCCGCAGCGGCAGGTTTCGCCTGCTGTGGCTGAGCAGAAACCTGAATCGGCGGAGCTGGCCAGGTGATTTCGCCTTCTTTAACAACGGTCACACCGCGAATCACGGTGTCGTCAAAATCGACGTCGATTTCGCCGTTTTTCTCTTTGCAGAGTAATTTCAGCAGGTTAACCAAGTTCGTGCCGTAAAGCTGCGAGGATTGTGTCGGCAAACGGCTGGGTAAATCGGTGTAACCGATAATTTTGACGCCGTTTTGCGTCACCGTCACGCGGTCGGCAACGGTCAATTCGCAGTTTCCGCCCGTTTGCGCGGCCAAATCGACGATCACGCTGCCGGGCTTCATGCTCAGCACCATCTCTTTGGTGATCAGGCGTGGAGCCGGTTTCCCTGGGATCAGTGCGGTAGTGACGATAATGTCGACGTCTTTCGCCTGTGCGGCAAACAGTTCCATTTCCGCTTTGATAAAGGCTTCAGACATGACTTTGGCATAGCCGTCGCCGCTGCCAGCTTCTTCTTCAAAGTCGAGTTCGAGGAACTCGGCACCCATACTCTTAACCTGCTCTTTTACTTCAGGGCGGGTGTCAAAAGCACGAACGATAGCACCTAGGCTGCCAGCAGCACCGATCGCGGCCAAACCTGCCACACCCGCGCCGATAATCATGACTTTGGCAGGAGGAACCTTACCTGCTGCGGTAATTTGCCCAGTAAAGAAGCGGCCAAATTCGTGAGCAGCCTCAACGATAGCGCGATAGCCTGCGATGTTAGCCATCGAGCTGAGCGCATCCAGTGACTGCGCTCGCGAAATACGCGGCACGGAATCCATTGCCATTACCGTCACTTGACGGGCAGCCAGCTTCTCCAGCAGTTCTGGGTTTTGTGCTGGCCAGATAAAGCTGACAACCGTACTGCCCGCACGGGTCAGTTCGATTTCATCATCCTGCGGCGCGTTTACCTTCAGGACGATATCAGATTGCCAGACTTCTGAACTGTCAACAATTGACGCACCGACTTCTTCATATGCCGCATCGTCAAAACTTGCCAGTTTTCCCGCTTCACGTTCTATCGAGACCGTAAAGCCCAGTTTCAGCAGTTGTTCAACCGTTTTCGGCGTCGCTGCAACACGGGCTTCATTGGTCAACCGCTCTCTTGGTACACCAATACGCATGCTGATACCCTTTTCGCTTATTTTTAACGAAGGTTATTATTCTCACCCTACTCTGTTATACGAATTCGCCGAGACCTGCTGCACTCTGAATCCCCGCATTCACACGGTAGGAAGAGGGTCTTATCATCTTCTTGCTACACGCTTTTCTGGGGCGTCTCACTGTAGGCGAACTCATTTATAACGTACTGAAAATGTGATCGATGATCCATAAATAAAATGAATTTCACAGAAAAGCCGAGTTATCACAGGTTCCATCAGCCTTTCTTGGTCGAAAATCATGCTCTTCTCTGTCTTTTGTAGCATTATTACAGAAGTATTTTTCTGTTCTGTTTCACAAAAACGATGTGTTACAAGGTTGTTAATGCGATAAGCCACATAAATATCCCTTATGATGTCAAAACAATCATTAACCGTTATTATTAGCACTTTTCTTGTTCCCAGCCGAAGTATCACGGCTTTTCAGCACCGCTGAAAATGCTAAAGCACAAGAATTTATTCCGTGCGATAATCAGCCCTATTCCGTTACAGGTTGATTGCTATACCTTAAATAATTCGAGTTGCAGGAAGGCGAAAGGATTTTTTATGAAGCTGAAGACTACTGTTATTGCATCTACATTGTTGTTATCACTCTCGGCATTTTCAGCGCAGGCTGCACAGGAACTTACACCTGAGCAGGCAGAATCCCTGCAACCCTTTGAGCGGATTACGTTTAAAGGACGTTTCAACGCAATCAATGAAGCGGTAGCCGCGGCATCAAAACGCGCCGACAAATTGGGTGCCCAGTCGTTCTATGTGCAAGCTATGGATGACGCTAATTCGAGCGGTAACTGGAATGTTACTGTCGATCTATATCGCAAAGATGCGCCAAAGGCGAATCAGGATACCCAATTCCGCACGTTCTACGGTGTAAAAGAGCTGCCGAAAGATGTCGCTTACGGGTTGGAACCTTATGACACGGTAACCGTTGGTGGATTCTTCCGTAGCCAGCCGGATGTGAATGATGCGATTGCGAAAGCAGCAAAAGAGAAAAACGCCGATTCATTCTATATCGTCCGTCAGGTTGATGTGAACTCGAATAGCGCCAATCAAAAAGTCACTGCATATATTTATAAAGCCGACGCACCGAAGCGCCAAACCCAGAGTACGGACGTGATTCCAGCAGATTCTGATGCGGGACGCGCTGCGCTTGCTGCGGGTGGTGCGGAAGCTGCTAAGGTAGAAATCCCAGGTGTCGCCAACTCAGGTAGCCCTAGCCGTAACGTAGGTAACTTCTTTGAAACGCAGTCATCAAAAGGTGGACGTTACACGGTAACGTTGTCTGATGGCACACAAATTCAAGAACTAAACAATGCCACGGCGGCGCAGATGGTACCTTTCGACTCCATTCAGTTCCGCGGCAACTACACCAATATGACACAGGTGTCTGAAGCAGTGGCTAAACGCGCAGGCGAGAAAGGGGCCAAATACTACCACGTCACCAGACAGTGGGAAGGTAAAGGCAACAACCTCACGATTAGCGCCGATCTCTATAAATAACAGCAATCGCACAGTGTCGTAGAAATCAGCGAGCTGTTATAAGACAAAAAACCCGCGATATCGCGTAATGCCGATCAGTTAAGGATCAGTTGATCGATCCAGTGCTGTGTAAGAATCCGTAGTCTTCATGGAAGATTACGGATTTTTTATGCAACTATCTCAGGCTCTCAACGTTATTTCCCAGTATGACACTCTGCGTAATCCCCTCTCCACCCTGGCTGAGGTCCTCGACCCCGAACTTGTCGCGCGCTGCCTTGAAGAAGCTGGGACCGTCACGCTGCGTAAACGCAGACTCACTACCGACATGATGGTCTGGTGCCTTATTGGTATAGCGCTTGAAAGAAAAGAACCACTACATCAGATAGTTAACCGACTGGATATCCTCCCCCCCGGTAACCGTCCCTTCGTCGCACCCAGCGCAGTGGTACAGGCGCGACAGCGTCTGGGTAGTGAGGCTGTCAGGCTTGTTTTTGAACAGACTGCTGACCTCTGGAACCGGCAAACAAACCATCCCCACTGGGGCGGGCTGACCCTGCTGGCTGTCGATGGTGTCATCTGGCGCACGCCTGATACGCCTGAAAACGACACCGCAGGCGCGGAAAAAATGGCCACATCTGGCTGAAAAAATAGCAGTACGGATGACTGAACGTGAAATCAAAGGAAAAACAATCCGCTTCCTGACCTCAATGACGGATCCAATGCGCTGGCCGGGTAAAGAAATAGCCGATCTGTACAGCTACCGGTGGGGAGCCTTGCACAAGGCCTGTCCGATCAAGATCAGCAAGCTGCTCATGGACAACGGCAAGGAGTTCACGGATCGCTTGTTTGCCAGCCGCGAGCGTGAGCCCAGCGGCAATCATGAGTTTGATCAGTTGTGCAAGGAATTGAGCATCGAGCACCGCCTGACCCGACCCAGAACGCCCAAGACCAACGGGATGGTGGAGCGCTTCAACGGGCGTATTGCGGATGTGCTCAAGACCCACAGGTTCAACAACAGTGAAGACCTGGAGCAGACGTTGATGCGTTACACGGCGCTTTACAACCATCAGTTGCCGCAGACGGTCTTGAAGAGTAAGACACCGCTGCAAACCATGAAGCAGTGGCACCAGTCACATTTGTTCCACAGACGTCCTTATGATCGTCCTAAAAGAACTTTATTTTGTCGGTCGTTGGACATGATTTTCTCCGGTGGCGGTTGCTCTTAATCTGCAGGAACCCCGCGCATCGTTGCTTGTGACGCAGGACTACTTCAGTTTCACTTGAGGCAGCGAAGACGGGTCGAAGCCGTTCAACTTGATGGTTCCCAAAGTTTGGCTTGAGAGATTGATCTGCTTCTTGCGGCCGGTCTTTGTGTCGCTGACGCCACGCACAGCCTCGTGCAAGACCCAGCCGTTGATTTCGGGCGCGTACTTGAAGTGAAATTCATTCCACCAGTGTTCCCGGGACCCGCCTTCCGTGACCACAGTGAAACGCCCGGGAGCCACACGTGAATAGCTATAGGGGTCTCCCGCAGCGCCCCCGCACCGGGCGCACGGAACGATCTTGTCGTTCTGGGCGAGCGTTCTCAACTGCCCTTGTCCATCGCGTGCCACTAGCAACAATGTGCGCGACGGGCCTTCCCGTGCACTCGGATCACTGCTGGCAGGGCGCTCAAGTACGACCAGTGCTGCAGCGTTGCCTTGGCCAGTGAGATCGCCAATCTGGGCATCCAGCAGTTTGGACCCGTCGGCAGTCAGACCCTTTAAGTCATCTTTGGTCAGTGGCTGGACGCTGCCCGGCCCCTGTGGGGACTCCGACGTTGGCGCCGAGCCGGCAGTCTGCACACGCACTATGCTTGGTTGAGCGGCGAGGCTGGCTGCAGAGAAACATGCCACCCAAGCCAATGAAAGAACCAAAGTTGATCGAAGTGCGAGCGAGCGAGTGAGATGGGCCGGTCCAGTTGCGGTCGAACTGGCGGCTCCGAACAATGCGCCAAAAAAATTACTTGTTCTCATTTGAATCCTTCAGCTAACGGATACGGACTGCATGCGCTGTACAAAACCACGCAACTCCTGTCGCTATCTTTACACTTTTGGATGCCCGATGCAATCGCTTCATCCACGGTCGCTCTAGACGCGATGTTGTAACCCCATTCACCGACGATCATTGCTGTGCAGCCATTCTTATAGGAGTTCTCGATCTTGCAGTGCTCGCCGCCCTTTGTCGCACAGTCAGCCAACGCTGCATGTTGTGCGGCAGGTTCACTTGGGAGCCAGGTCGAGAAACCAAGAATACCTTTTGGCTTGTCGCCTGCGATCGCACCCCAGCGGTCTTCCCATATGGGCGCCGGAGGACTCGGTTCATACTGCCAGCCGCCCCCGCCCGCGTTGCCCCCACCGGGAATAGGAGCGCATCCTGCTGTGGCACCTCCGCCAATCGGGTAGGAACCTGGCGGGCAGTTTCCTTCGGCATGGACGTCTATGCTGAAGCAAGAAAGAGCGAGCAACGCACCTGCCAAGTTGATGCATTTCATGAGCGTACTCCAGGGTCGCCTTGATAGGACCTCACTCTCTCAGGGGGGCACTTGAGCGCTGGACCGGTACCCTCCGAGATTCGAATGGGCAGCGTTGACAGTCGAAGCCGCAGGCGGTGCTGCCCCACTCCAAGACCCAGGCGGCTGCCCCTGCGGCCCCGGACGGTTCACGGAACCTCCCCCATTGACCTGCGCATAGCTCATGAACTGCCCCATCGTGCCCCAAAAAACGCTGCGGCCATCGGCGGGCCGGCCACACCTAGCAAGGCGATAAACGAAGCACGGCTCTGAGCGTTGGAGCCTGCAGCATCGTCCGGCGGAACCGGGATCGCTTCGATTGCTCCCATCGCGAGCTGGGGCAAGCGGATTGAACCTGGTGACCGCCGCCATCGTGCTGTGGAACACGGTCTACCTGGAGCGGGCTACCCAAGGACTGGTTGACGCCGGAAATCCGGTGAATACCGACCTGTATCAGTACCTGTCGCCGTTAGGTTGGGAGCACATCAACCTGACCGACGATTACGTCTGGCGGCAGAGCCGCAAGCTTGAAGACGGCAAATTCAGGCCGCTACGACAGCTCGGAAAACCTTAGCATACGATTTTTTCCGAATTCTCTAGGCTCCCCACGGTGGGAAATAGAACTGGGCTACCGGGAAATAAAACAGGGACTTCAGGACAGCAGGCTGACGCTGAGAAGTAAAAAATCGGACATGGTGCGACAGGAACTGTGGGGCGTACTGCTGGCATATAATATAGTGCGTTATTAGATGATTAAGATGGCGGCGATGCTAAAAGGAATGTGGCCAAATCAACTGAGCTTCAGGGAATCGACGGCATGGGTAATGAAGCTACTCTGGACGCTGGAAGGGGCATCACCGAGCAGGATCCCGGAGTTGGTCAAAGATGTGGCGAGCATAGCGCAGATGGTGAAGCTTCCGCCGCGCAGAGAAAGAGCTTTCCCCCGAATAGTGAAGGAAAGGCCCCAAAAGTATGCAACGGCACGGAGAAAAAATGCAGCCAAGCTTAACTGACTGGCATTACGCGATATCGCGGTTTTTTTATGGCGAGCTTCCTGCCCGCCACACTGCGGGCCGTCGCAAGCGACGTTGAAAAACGTTCCCTACGTTTTTTACGTCAGCAATCAATCTACAGTGATTAAGATTAGTTACTGGTATCCAGTTCTGGGAAGCTTTTCACTAGATCGTCAATCGCTTTGATCTGTTGCAGGAACGGCTCCAGTTTATCCAGCGGCAGCGCGGACGGACCATCACACTTCGCGTTAGCTGGATCGGGGTGAGCTTCAATAAATAGCCCCGCCAGACCGACTGCCATGCCAGCACGCGCCAGCTCGGTTACCTGCCCGCGACGGCCACCGGACGCCGCACCAAACGGGTCGCGGCACTGTAACGCATGCGTAACGTCAAAAATCACGGGTGAGCCGTTGGAAGCGTGCTTCATGACATTGAAGCCCAACATATCAACAACCAGATTGTCGTAACCGAAATTGCTGCCGCGATCGCACAGAATAATCTGATCGTTGCCACCTTCGATAAACTTATCGACGATGTTACCCATTTGACCAGGGCTGACGAACTGCGGTTTTTTAACGTTGATCACCGCACCGGTTTTCGCCATCGCTTCCACCAGATCGGTTTGGCGTGCTAAAAACGCAGGAAGCTGGATCACATCAACCACATCAGCAACGGGCTGCGCCTGATGCGAGTCATGTACGTCAGTGATAATTTTTACGCCAAAGGTCTGTTTCAATTCTTGGAAGATTTTCATCCCTTCTTCCAGACCAGGACCACGGTAAGAGTGAATCGAAGAACGGTTAGCCTTATCGAATGACGCCTTGAACACGTAAGGAATGCCCAACTTCTGCGTGACCGTGACGTAATGCTCACAAATGCGCATCGCCAGATCGCGTGATTCAAGAACATTCATGCCGCCAAACAGCACAAAAGGCAAGTCGTTGGCAACGGGGATATCCCCTATCTTGACCACTTTATTCGTCATACTTTTACCTTCATGTCGGGAAATAAATTAACGCTGCATTACTGCAAAACGGTTTCTTAATGCAAGACAATCTGTTTTTGCTCTATCGAGTGAATCTGTACTTTTATCATTTCACTCACTGGATCTTCCGGGCACTGTTCAACGAAATAGTTGAGATCGGACAGCGCGATATGGTCGCAATCCAGTTGAGCATAAATCAGGCCGCGATCGCGAATTTCATACGGATCGTCCGGGTCAAATTGCAGCACAGCTTCACTGGCTCTCAACGCCAGTTCCATCTGTTTTTCTTCCATCAGAGCAACTTTCAACGTATCGAGCATTTTACGCACGATCATGACATTTTCTGCTTCATCCAGATCTTCATCCAACAAACGGGTTGAAGGACCGATGTTACCTTTCAGCCAGACTTCCAGCACATGCTCACTCAGCGTATCGCCATTGAGCGGATTGATCAGCCACATCTCTTCATCGAGCCAGTCAGCACGCAAAATCAACTGCGTCGGGAAAATCACCGGCATCAGCGGCAGGCCGAGTTCGTTTGCGATATGCAGGAAGATAATGCCAAGCGACACGGGCATGCCCTGGCGAGATTCCAGCACCTGATCCAGCCATAGTGCATCAGACAGGCGATAAACACCGCCGGCACCGCCGAATCCCCAGGTGTGATAAAACAGCTCAATCAGTTTTTCAAGCTGAAGATCTTGCTCAAGGCCGTCAGGAATAACGGCTCGGGCGCTCTCAACCAGCTGTTGCAGATTTTGCCGCACATCCTGAGCGGGAAAGTCGCGGCGAATAGCCTGTGAAACCAACACGACACCATCACTTAGCAGTGACTGGTTGAATTCAAAATCAGCAATAGCACTCATAATTATTCCATCAGCAACGGTGACTGGGTCAGTGCCAGCAGCACAACCACACCAAAGCATAGTAAAGCAGATACAAACGCCAGCCAGCGAACTTTCTGGCTACGGGGGCGTTTCCCCAAGGCAATAGCGCCAAGAAGGATATAAATGATAACGCCAAACAGTTTTTCCGTCAGCCAGCTTTGCTCGGGCGTAAACGGATAAGTGTGACTCAGAATGATTAAACCAATACCGCTGATCAATAACAAGGTATCGTTAATATGCGGCAGAATTTTAACCCAGCGCTGTTGCAGTAAAGCCGATTGCCGACATAGCCAGAAAAAACGGATGACAAACAGGGAAATACTGATGCCAACCGTTGCCAGATGAAGATATATCGTGGCTGGGTAAAGAGTTATCACGTCCATTGCTCCTAATAATTGATGGTATCCAACCAGCGCCCTAACGACACACGGTCATTGCCACCATAATCCTGATAAGTTTCTATCTGTGTAAATCCTCGTACCTGCAACAGTCGACGCACGGCGTCCCCCTGCTGCCAGCCGTGTTCCAACAGCAGCCACCCACCGGCATCTAAATAATGCGGGGCGGATTCAATAATGGCGCGTAAATCCGCCAACCCGTTGTCGGCAGCAATCAGTGCGCTGGCAGGTTCAAAGCGAACATCCCCCTGCGCCAGATGCACATCATCAACATCGATATACGGAGGATTACTGACGATAAGCGCAAAGCGCATGTGTTCGAGCGGTGAATACCAGCTTCCAGGCAAAAAACGGGCGTTGTCGAGCTTCAATTGCTGGGCATTTTTTGTCGCTAACGCAACCGCGTCCGGTTGAAGGTCAACACCAATCACCCGGCAATCACGTCGCTCGCTGGCCAACGCCAGCGCGATCGCGCCGGTTCCAGTGCCCAAATCCAGCACGGAACACGGCGTTTGAGGCAGGCGCAACAACGCTTGCTCGACCAAGCATTCGGTATCGGGACGGGGAATCAGCGTGGCGGGCGAGACGGCCAGCGGCAGTGACCAGAACTCGCGCACGCCGATCAAATAAGCGATAGGTTCTCCCTGTTCACGGCGCGCCAACAGTTCAGTTAACGGCTGCTGTTCAGCCGCGCTCAACTCGGTTTCACCAAACGCTAGCAAGAACGTGCGAGACTTGCCGGTCACAAAGCCCAACAGAATTTCCGCATCTCGCTTCGGGCTTTCACCCGCTGCGAGTTGCTCCGTCGCAGAGATTAACCAATCCTGATACGTCATTATTCCTGCTCGGACAACGCAGCAAGCTGATCGGCCTGATATTCCTGTACTACTGGCTGAATCAGCGCGTCCAGTTTCCCTTCCATGACTTCATCCAGTCGGTAAAGCGTCAGGTTAATACGGTGATCGGTCACCCTTCCCTGTGGGAAATTGTAGGTGCGGATACGGTCGGAACGATCGCCACTGCCAAGCAGGTTACGGCGTGTTGACGCTTCTTCCTGCTGACGTTTATGGATTTCTGCCGCACGAATACGCGCGCCCAACACTGACAACGCTTTAGCTTTGTTCTTGTGCTGTGAACGTTCGTCCTGACATTCCACAACAATACCGGTTGGCAAGTGGGTAATACGAATGGCGGAGTCGGTGGTGTTAACGTGCTGACCGCCCGCGCCAGAAGAGCGGAAGGTATCGATGCGTAAATCCGAAGGGTTGATGTCCGGCAGTTCCGCTTCCGGCACTGCCGCCATGACAGCGACCGTACAGGCCGATGTATGAATTCGCCCCTGAGATTCAGTAGCAGGAACGCGCTGTACGCGATGACCGCCGGATTCAAACTTGAGCTGGCCGTACACACCGTCACCGGAGATTTTGGCAATCACTTCTTTATAACCGCCATGTTCACCATCGCTGGCACTCATAACTTCCACGCGCCAGCGGCGTGATTCAGCATAACGGCTGTACATGCGGAACAGGTCGCCAGCAAAAATCGCGGCTTCGTCCCCACCCGTTCCGGCACGCACTTCCAGAAAACAGCCGCGTTCATCGTCGGGGTCTTTCGGCAACAACAGCACCTGAAGCTCCTGCTCCAGTGCTTCAATCGCCGCTTTACCCTCTTTCAGTTCTTCCTGCGCCATATCGCGCATTTCTGGATCGTCCAGCATCATTTCTGCGGTCTGCTGATCCTCTTGCGCCTGCTGCCATTGCTGGAAACAGCGGGTAATATCAGTGAGCTGTGCATATTCTCGCGACAACGCGCGAAAGCGATCCATGTCAGCGATGACGCTGGGCTCACCGAGTAACGCCTGGACTTCTTCGTGGCGTTCTTGTAACGCTTCCAGTTTAGCAACAATAGAAGGCTTCATGCGGGCGGTTAAATCCTGTAATAGAGATGAATGCTAGTCCAGCCCAAGGCTGTCACGTAAAATTTGTAACCGGTTTTGGTCGCCGTCACGAGCGGCTTGCTGAAGGGATTTGGTCGGCGCGTGAATCAGACGATTAGTTAAACGGTGTGTCAATTCCTGAATCACCGCCTCAACGTCATTGCCTTGCTGAATGGCAGCCAGCGCTTTGGCCGTCATTTCCGCACGCAGCTCATCGGCCTGAGCGCGATAATCGCGAATCGTTTCCACCGCGGACTGCGCACGCAGCCACGCCATGAAATCGGAGCTTTCCTGCTGCACGATAGATTCAGCCTGCACCGCCGCCGCTTTGCGCTGCGCAAGATTATGCTGAATAATCGCATGCAGATCGTCCACACTGTAGAGATAAACGTTCGGCAATTTGCCCACTTCTGGCTCAATATCACGTGGAACCGCAATATCTACCATCAGCATAGGCTGATTCCGTCTCGCCTTCAGCGTCCGTTCCATCATCCCTTTTCCGATAATCGGCAGCGTGCTTGCCGTTGAACTGATCACGATATCAGCATGAACGAGCTGTTCGTCCAACTCAGCCAAGGTGATGACTTCTGCGCCCACTTCTGTTGCCAATGCCTGTGCGCGTTCACGGGTTCGGTTCGCGATCACCATTTTCTGAACGTTGTGATCTCGAAGATAGCGAGCGACCAGTTCAATGGTTTCTCCAGCACCGACCAGCAGCACAGTGACATCGGCCAGTGATTCAAAAATCTGTCGCGCCAGCGTACAAGCAGCAAACGCCACCGACACCGCGCTGGCACCGATATCCGTTTCTGTACGAACACGCTTGGCGACGGTAAAGGATTTCTGGAACAACCGCTCCAGTTCGCTGGACAAGGAATGGCCACGCTGTGATTCGGCAAACGCCTTCTTCACCTGCCCTAAAATTTGCGGTTCGCCTAACACCAGAGAATCCAGACCACTGGCAACGCGCATGAGATGGCTAACAGCAGCGTTGCCCTGATGCCAATATAGGCTGCTGTTGACTTCTTCCGGGCGCAATTGATGATATTCGCACAGCCAGCGAATCAACTGCTCACGCTGATTTTCCTGTTCGTCAACGCTAAGGTAGAGTTCCGTGCGATTGCAGGTAGACAGCACAACACCGCCCTGCACCAGCGGTTGCTGTAACAGACTATCGAGGGCCACCCCGAGTTTATCTTGTGAGAACACAACGCGTTCACGCAAAGAAACGGGGGCGGTTTTGTGATTAATACCAAGCGCAAGCAGGGTCATTAGGCTGTTTCTAAGTAATACCGATCTTAGTATGGATTTCGTTTGAGTCGCATTCTACTTGATGCAGGAGTGCAAGAAAAGCGACAGCACGCGATACACCTCGTCTGAGGTATACGCTTTTTGATAAAAAACAATAAACGCCATTAACGAATAACAACCATTGACGCTGAGCGGTAAGCCCGTTAGCGTGACGTATTTCACGGACTTCTTCATTACAGGATACGACCGACATGCCAACCAAAACCGTCCGATGCCTGCGTTTACTGCCTTTAGCCAGCCTATTGCTAGCCGCCTGTAGCGTTAATCAACCAACACAAACGGGTAAAAGCCCAACCTCGCCAGAGTGGCAAAAACATCAACAAAAAGTACAGCAACTCACCCAATATCAAACGCGCGGCGCTTTTGCCTATATCTCCGATAGCAAAAGAGTATCAGCCAATTTTTTCTGGCAGGACACGCCTCCGCAGCGTTATAGACTGTTGCTGACCAACCCGCTCGGCAGCACCGAATTAGAACTGCGCGCCCAGCCCGACGGCGTGCAAATCACCGACAATCAAGGCAAACGTTACGTAGGTAAAGATGCCGAGTACATGATTCAGCAACTGACCGGCATGGCGATCCCGCTGAATAATCTGCGTCAATGGATCCTCGGCATACCGGGTGATGCGACCGAATTCACATTGGATGAACGCTATCTGCTAAAAACCATCACCTATCGTCAGGGCAATCAAAACTGGGATGTCAGCTATCAGAGCTACAACACCGAGTTGACGCCCCCGCTTCCAACCAGTCTGGAATTGGTTCAGGGCGAACAGCGAATTAAGCTGAAGATGAATAACTGGATGGTTAAATAGCGATGCAACCGACGGTTATCGAAACATGGCCTGCTCCCGCCAAACTGAATCTGTTTCTTTATATTACAGGTCAGAGGCAGGACGGGTATCACCTGCTGCAAACGCTATTTCAGTTTCTGGATTACGGCGACACGCTGACAATTCGACCGCGTAATGATGACCAGATTAACCTGCTTACCCCCATAGACGGTGTAGAGAACGAGCAAAACTTGATCATCCGCGCCGCACGCTTATTACAGCAGCACTGCGAACGCCGTAATATTCGCCCTGCACAGTTTGGTGCAAACATTCATATCGAAAAGTGCCTACCAATGGGCGGTGGATTGGGCGGCGGTTCATCCAATGCGGCCACCGTGTTGGTCGCCCTTAATCATTTGTGGCAAAGTGGTCTAAACGTTGATACGTTGGCCGAATTGGGACTGCAACTGGGTGCGGATGTTCCTGTGTTTATCCGTGGGTATGCTGCCTTCGCAGAAGGCATTGGCGAACAGCTAACACCGGCGAATCCGCCAGAAAAATGGTATCTGGTGGCACACCCTAGCATTAGCATTGCCACACCGTTGATTTTCGGCGATCCTGAACTGACGCGTAATTCGCCAGTTCGTGATTTAGAAACTTTATTAAACCAGACCTTCGTCAATGATTGTGAAGCTATCGCAAGAAAACGTTTTCGTGAGGTTGAACAGCTACTTTCATGGCTGCTAGAATATGCCCCGGCGCGCCTGACTGGAACGGGGGCTTGTGTGTTTGCAGAGTTTGACACCGAGTTCGCAGCCCGTCAGGTGCTTGACCAGGCCCCGGAATGGTTAAACGGTTTCGTAGCACGAGGCGTTAACGTCTCTCCGCTACAACGTAGACTTTCTGGGCAACGTTAGGTTTTGCTACACACCGGCTGCCGTGCGGCCAGTCTGTAGCAAACTTAATTCATACACCCGTATGCATATTGTTCCTGTTGCTCTTCGCTGCTTGGCAGGTACAATATTTCTCTGGACGCAAGCCTGAGGTTCTTCTCGTGCCTGATATGAAGCTTTTTGCTGGTAACGCCATCCCGGAACTAGCACAACGTATTGCCAACCGTTTGTACACTAGCCTTGGCGACGCCGCTGTTGGTCGTTTTAGTGATGGCGAAGTCAGCGTGCAAATCAATGAAAATGTACGCGGTGGTGATATTTTCATCATCCAGTCCACCTGTGCACCCACCAATGACAACCTGATGGAACTGGTTGTGATGGTAGATGCTCTGCGTCGCGCTTCTGCGGGACGTATTACCGCTGTTATCCCCTACTTCGGCTATGCCCGTCAGGATCGTCGCGTGCGTTCCGCACGTGTGCCAATTACCGCGAAAGTCGTTGCTGACTTCCTGTCCAGCGTGGGTGTTGACCGTGTTCTGACCGTTGATCTGCATGCTGAGCAGATTCAGGGTTTCTTCGACGTGCCGGTAGATAACGTATTCGGTAGCCCGATCCTGCTGGAAGATATGTTGCAACAGAATCTGGAAAACCCAATCGTGGTTTCTCCTGATATCGGTGGCGTTGTGCGTGCTCGCGCAATCGCTAAACTGTTGAACGATACCGACATGGCGATCATCGACAAGCGCCGTCCACGTGCCAACGTTTCTCAGGTGATGCACATCATCGGTGACGTCGCTGGCCGTGACTGTGTGCTAGTTGACGATATGATCGACACGGGCGGTACGCTGTGCAAAGCGGCGGAAGCGCTGAAAGAACGTGGTGCTAAACGTGTATTCGCTTATGCTACACACCCGATCTTCTCAGGCAATGCTTACGAGAACATCAAGAACTCTGTAATTGATGAAGTGATTGTCTGCGATACCATCCCGCTAGCGGAAAACATTCGTTCACTGCCGAATGTTCGTACGTTGACGCTGTCAGGTATGTTGGCCGAAGCGATTCGTCGTATCAGCAACGAAGAATCTATTTCTGCGATGTTTGAACATTAATCGCTTCTGACCGGGTAACCGATCACAAACGATAATGATGGAGCCACCTGTAACAAGGTGGCTTTCTTATTTCTACCGTTGTTGTCGCTATAAAAAACAAAAAGCCACCATAGCGAGGCTACAGCGGCTTTACTGTTTAATGTTCATTCGACTTCATTAACGCTTATGGGTGACGCTGGCGGCGGCAACGCTTATCAAAGTGTTTAACCCACCAATAACGGTCTGCGACTTCTTCACGCCCGCTAATACGCGCCCCCACCAACCAAAATATTGCGCCAGAAAAGATACCAACCAAGTCAATGTAAGTCATATATTCAGGGACATTCAGCTTAGGAAACTGACTAGCGATGGAGAAGCCAATACCACCAATCATCAGAATCATACCAAGCCCCATCAACACATTACCCAATGCTGCCACATTCTTGCGTTTCATCTGCCACCTCCAGATTAATTCTGTGGATGAATCGGAGTGCCATTACAGGTTGCTTCCTTATATTGATATAATTATAGACAATAACGCAGTCGGATGATTGCGGGAGGGATCACAGATAAAGGGAATGATTAATATTTTTTTACGTTTAAACAAATAAATAGACAAAAATATGAATAATCACATCACTAAACAAATAACAATGTATTCACATTCCAATACCGCGATTTGGCTATCCACCATGCGGTGTGTAAACTAGCGTTCTCATAATCACGCTACCCTGCGTAAGTCTAAGCACGTAATCTGGAATATACCGTGAGCAGCATTAAATTAATTGTCGGCCTGGCTAATCCTGGCGCGGAATATGCCGCCACTCGTCATAATGCGGGTGCCTGGTTTGTCGATCGTCTGGCTGAGTCTTATCGCCAGTCGCTAAAAGAAGAAAGCAAATTTTTCGGTTACACCTCCCGTCTGAACCTGGCTGGGCAAGATGTACGTCTGCTGGTTCCCACCACGTTCATGAACCTAAGCGGAAAAGCCGTCGCGGCAATGGCCACCTTCTACCGCATCCAGCCCGATGAAATTCTGGTTGCACACGATGAACTGGATTTATTACCGGGGATTGCCAAACTTAAACTGGGTGGCGGACACGGCGGTCATAACGGGCTTAAAGACATCATCAGTAAATTGGGTAATAACCCTAACTTCCATCGTTTGCGCATTGGTATCGGTCATCCGGGTGATAAAAGTAAAGTGACCGGTTTTGTGTTGGGTAAGCCACCGATGAGCGAGCAGACTCTGATCGACGAGGCCATTGACGAAGCCGTGCGCTGCACAGAAATTCTTATGAAAGAAGACATGATAAAAGCGATGAATCGCTTACATGCTTTCAAAGCGGCATAATCTGGTCAGAATGCGGATGGTAGATCGAGATAAATCACCATTCCGTGTATAATCGGCCGAAATGTTTCCATTCTGACAGGCAAGATAAAGTAATTGCCTGATTAATAAGTTATTTAAGGTGATATAAACATGGGATTCAAATGCGGTATCGTTGGGCTGCCTAACGTCGGTAAATCCACTCTGTTCAATGCGCTGACCAAAGCCGGCATCGAAGCAGCCAACTTCCCGTTTTGTACCATCGAGCCGAACACCGGCGTAGTGCCGATGCCCGATCCACGTCTGGACAAGCTGGCTGAAATCGTTAAGCCGCAGCGCATCCTCCCTACCACCATGGAATTTGTTGATATCGCTGGTCTGGTAAAAGGCGCGTCCAAAGGTGAAGGTTTGGGTAATCAGTTTCTGACCAACATCCGTGAAACGGAAGCCATTGGCCACGTTGTACGCTGCTTCGAGAACGACAACATCATCCACGTCAATAATAAAGTTGATCCGGCTGATGACATCGAAGTCATCAATACTGAATTAGCACTGTCTGATCTCGATACCTGCGAACGTGCCATTCATCGAGTGCAGAAGAGAGCTAAAGGCGGCGATAAAGATGCTAAAGCTGAGCTGGCTGCACTGGAGAAATGCTTACCGCAGTTGGAAAACGCTGGCATGCTGCGCTCGCTGGATTTAAGCGATGATGATAAAGCAGCCATCCGCTACCTGAGCTTCCTGACGCTGAAGCCAACGATGTATATCGCCAACGTCAACGAAGACGGTTTCGAGAATAACCCTTACCTCGATAAAGTGCGTGAAATCGCTGTTGCTGAAGGTTCTGTCGTCGTAGCCGTCTGTGCCGCCGTTGAATCAGACATTGCAGAAATGGATGATGCCGATCGTGAAGAATTCATGACCGAGTTAGGTTTGGAAGAACCGGGTCTGAACCGCGTTATCCGCGCAGGCTATGAACTGCTGAACCTGCAAACCTACTTTACCGCTGGCGTGAAAGAAGTTCGCGCATGGACAATCCCTGTCGGCGCCACCGCCCCACAGGCCGCAGGTAAAATTCACACCGACTTTGAAAAAGGCTTCATCCGCGCACAAACTATCGCCTATGAAGACTTCATCACTTACAAAGGTGAACAAGGCGCGAAAGAAGCCGGAAAAATGCGTTCGGAAGGCAAAGATTACATCGTAAAAGATGGCGACGTGATGAACTTCCTGTTTAACGTCTAAATGATTTCTGTTGTCTCATGGTATCTCAAAGCATCGCATGAAGACTAAAAACCCCATAAAATCCACGCAGTTGCGTGGATTTTCCTTTTCATAGTGTCTCAACTCATCTCGTGACAGCGCAGTCAAAAATGCGTACAAGGATGAGTACAATCAATTTCCATCTTCATGTTCGCGTTGGGTGAGTACTCAGCGGTAAAACTTGCCGAGGCGCGGGAGAAATGCAATCAAGCGCGTAAGCAAGTTGCAGAGGGAGTCAACCCGGCACAGGCTAGGCAACTAGATAAAATCCGCAAGGTCAACTACGCCTCCAACACCTTTGAGCTTATCGCCAAAGAGTGGTTACAGATGAAAGACTGGGCCGAAATCACCAAAACGCGGCGACTGGATATGCTTGAACGTGTGGTTTTTCCCGCAATCGGTAAGCTCCCAGTCAGAGAGATCACTCCACACCATATACTTAAAATTCTTCAGGAAACCGCTAAACGAGGAGCGCCAACAGTTGCCGCTGAAGCCCGTCGCACCATTTCATCAGTTTTTGAGTTGGCAGTCGCGACGCTTAGAGCTGATAGCGATCCCGTATGGCCTGTGCGTAAGGCCCTTCCGGCCAATAAGACACAGCACAAACAGGCACTAAATCCTCAGCAAATCGGAAAGTTATTAAGCTGTTTTGACAATAGTCGTGGCTCGTACCAGGTTAACTATTGCATGTGGCTTATGTGGTGGACATTGGCGCGTCCTGCAGAAGCCACCGAAGCAGAATGGACAGAATTCGATCTTGATAACGCCCTGTGGACCATTCCGGCTACGCGAATGAAAGCCCGAAGAGAACACGTTATTCCCCTACCCTTCCAAGCTGTCAAAATGCTCAGAACACTACAGGGATTAATCGGGCATCGGCAGCACCTTTTCCCGGGCAGAGATAATCCGCTGGGTCCAATGACATCGCACTCTCTGCGTCAGCTACTTAAAAGCCTCGGCTGGAGTGGCACTTATAGCCCACATGCAACCCGAACCACAGGAAGTACCCGTTTAAACGAGATGGGCTATCGACCTGATGCTATCGAGGCTCAGCTTGCGCACGCTGATACCAACAATATTCGTCGCACGTATAACCACGCGACTTATCTTGATGAACGCAAAGTGATGATGCAGGATTGGGCTGATAAGCTTGATGGATGGGTAAGCAGCACTCGCAGCAGTGCTGATGTTTCGTAAACGATGATGCATTGGTGCGTTAACACTGATTACTAACGATTATTTCCCACCATAATATAAAAACTACATTTTAACCTATACTTTAGTAACTATCTGATTTTACAAATATTGTTTGCTCTACTTATCCAGCGTTATAATCCCTCTGTTTTTCCATTCCTCTAATAACACAGGGCATATCCATGAGCCGATACCATGTATCCAGTAGTCAAGGTCAGTATGAGAAAGACTCTGGCGAGCAGAACGGGGCGGCACTGGTCAATACGCTGGCACCGGAATTAATGGGTACTGCGGCAGTGAGAGAGCTGGCGATACGGCGGGCGACACATTACATCGGTGAAGCACTGCGGGGCTATCTGGCGACAAGTAATGAAATCAATTATTCGGCTGAAAATAACGACATTTTAACGGCCATCGGATTCAGGCCTGATACGGCTTCACGGGTAGATAATCAGCAGAAATATACCCCGGTACAGAACCGTGTTTACGCGCACCGGCAGGCAGAACTGAGTCAGCAAAAACCCACTTAAAATCAGCCATAAAATACCGCGATTTAATTCAATTAAACCATGCATTACGGTGCATGGTTTTGCATGTAAAACCCCGTATTTTTCACACCTCAACACCCCAGAGCCGGCGCGGCTCGGGGGTGCTCATGCACCTGCATAAAACCCCACCCATGAAGCGGGCAGGCGTGGCGGAGATAGCATTGCGCGCTAAGAGTAAACATTTCTCACGCACAGCGTTGATATTATATGATGTTTGAAAGTTCATCATTCTGTATGACGAGCCCTTCTCTAAAGGCTGTTTCAAGCAAGGGGCTAATTTTTTGTGTTTTTTCAGTTACGAAAGCTACTTGATATTTAGCTCTTGTAATCGCAACATATAATTTATTGAAAGAAGAGTAATTGATGAAATGGAGTGATTCTCCATTATAAGTTGATTGCTCAGGGAATTTGTCTGAGTCAGCGCCTACAATTATCACTGCGGAAAACTCTAACCCTCCGATGTATTCCATACCTCCGATTACATATAAGTTTTTTTCCGAAGCTTTAAATACAGCAAGATTATCCCCGCGCCTTTCTATAGAAATATGGTTTATATCATGTTTATTTGCATGATTTTTAAGATCTTTCAATGTGCTATCGGTGCACGGAACTATTAAAATGTCACTTCGTTTAATGCCAGAATTTTGCGATATATAATCAGCCAAAGCAAATGTGGATCTATAAACTTCTGATGATCTTTGTTTGCTTATAATATAAGGAATGTCGCATTTTTCCTCAATAAGGGACGTGTGGCCTGTCATTGACTCAGCTAAAGGATTTTCTAACTCTTGGAATAAGGTAGCACCTGAAGCTAACACACAGCTTGCTAAGTTTATAATATGCTCCGATGAGCGGAAAACAGCATTTAAACCATGCTCATGTGCTAGAGTTGCATCAAGCTCTTTTGCAACATCTTCTTTAGTTATAGTCGTGTCCCCAGAAGCTTGGCTTCGATCCATTGTGAATACAATATGGTTTGAATTTGGTTTAAGAAGGTTGTGGAATAAACTCAACTCATTAATATTAAAAAGATGAGTTTCATCGATATACATGATATCAAAACCGCCATTTATTCTTCTGCGCTTCCAAATTGGAGTCGAGGTTTCTTTAAGAGCGGATAGGGTTATATCATCACTATCAAACAAACCTAAAGTGATAAGTTTATCTTGATATTTATTATAAATTGAGAAGATAGTTTTAAAGTCATCCTCATTTTCTAATGGTATGACATTTTTACTACGAGGAAGAGCGGCGTAAGTTTTAAGATCATCACCAGCACGCCCTTTAATGTATGTAGAGATCTCCTCTTGAAGCAAAATAGAAATCCCCCATGGATCATTGTTTCCGAAAAAATCTTTAAGTGCGGGGGAAATAAAGTTGACAGATCCTGCGTAATCATTTATCAAAAAATCTTCAAGAGCTTCGTTTATATATAAGAGCTGTAACTGCTTAGATTCAAAAGCATCGCTATCAAGATACTCTGTTGCTTCTATTCTGTTACCTAAATTTTTGATACACCATTCCTGTAAAGTTGTCACTTCAACAGACTGCTGATGTTCTGAGTCAATAAATTCAGAGCCACCATTAGATGCTATAAGGTTTTCTATATTAGTCTTAGTTGCTATGCTGTGGGTTATAAAAATAGCTCGTAGCAGATTGTCTGTTTTTTTTGAATTTTGAAGCTGAACTACACATCTCAATATTAAACTTAAAGTTTTTCCTGTTCCTGCTGCCCCTTTAAGAATATCCGGCCCATAGCTTTCGCTATAAACAAATCTTTTTTGACTTTCAGTAAGATTTTTTTCCCAATAATCTAACCCCATATGTGGGTTTGATTGAGTATTGGTATTATCAGTTTCATTTATGTTCAGATATGTAGTGACATTCTCCTCTTCTATGTCGGGTATTTTAAACAGAGAAAGCGTATCAATATCATGTATCCCTTCTTTAGCTTTGCGGAAATTAGCTAATTTTGGCACCGCATCGGTAGTGTCATACCCGTCATGAAATATTAAAAAACTACTTTCGTTCCTTTTTTCTTGTCGCTCCTTATCAGGAGATTTATCAAGTATGACTTTATAGGATTTTCCAGTAGTAAATGAAAGAGGTAATAAAGCAATTAAAGAAGAACCACTAATTATTTTCTCACATGGACTATGCCCAATCTTATCCCACAATTTTATCGCCAGCCTGCAAGATTTCTGAATTATCGTGATAATTTCATTACTGTTTTTTTTAAAACCATCAAAGGTCGTTGTGTCGAATATTAACATATTCTTTTTATTTGGGTTTTTGCTTAATATATATATACCAGTATTGATAGAGACAGCTTTAACTTCGAGGCTGAAATCAAGTATTTTTCTGTCTTTCAATAAATCAGCAAGTATCTGACCTTTATCATAATCTGCTGACTGAAGCATTCTTTCAGAAACGATTTTTCGTGCTGCATTACTTTCAATGGCTATGAAACTCATATTTATACGCTCATGATATTGGTTAATAATGCCGAGCGGTGATTAGCTACACCTACTCTAACAAAGTTATTTGTGAAACGTTGCATTAATAATTCTATAAACGGTGATTTCAATTGACCTACAATACTACAAAATTTATTGGAGATATTTAAATTTAGACCAGGATGTAATTCGCCATTATCAAGCTCTATTCCATTAGGGATTTTTTTTGCTGTAAGAAGATTAAATTCATAAATTTCTCTTAAGTTCACTAATACTGAATTATAGCCAAGAACGTCATCAATGAAAAAATAGTCGGGGTTTTTATTTTCAATAATGTCACAAATTATTTTTCTTGCTTCATCATGAAAATAACTTAATAACTGTGAATAAGAAGAGTTTTGCTCTAGGCAATTTATTTTTTCTTTTACACTATTTAGGCGGGTTATCTGTTTCTGGTTAAGCAATTTTTTTCAACGATAATATCATAAATCCTATCAAAGCCATAGGTTTCAATATTAGCTGATGAAAAACTTGCTGTAGTTAGCAACACTGAATATTGCTGTTCTAAATTTTTAAAAACTTGTTTTTTTATAAGAGGTAACAGCCCTTTCTCTTTCCAAATTTCAAATTTCAAATTTCAAATTTCAAATTTCAAATTTCAAATTTCAAATTTCAAATGGAATTGCCGGTATGAAATTATAAAAATCAACCTTATCTTTATTAACTATGTCACATCTTGCGGTTATAACTAAACCTAACGTTTCATTGTTGGGGTACGAAGCGCAATAGGCACAATTGAAAATTGTGCCTTGTGTTAGATTTTTATCATCCGTAACATCGACCATGTCACGCAGCATTTGATCTCCTTATATAGAGTTCTTAGTCACAAAATTTCCCCACCAGTCCATCATCACTGTTCTGATATCGGGATAGATGGAGCGGTTGTAAGCTCTTCTTACTTCATTTTTATCGGCATGTGCTAAAGAAACTTCAATAGCATCGCTATTGAATTCAGCCTCATTTAATGCAGTACTGGCAACGATCCTTAGACCATGCGCAACTAACTTACCACCGTAGCCAATTCTTTTTAAAGCGGCATTAGCCGTCTGGCTATTCATGTTGGTCTGGGCTGGGCGGATAAAAAGCACGATGTCTGCGTTCACTTTAAAAACAGTGAGCGCATATTCCAAGTGATTAAACATACGCCGGAAGCGCTTGATATCTGGCTTACCAAGTTACACCCGAAGGTGAAAGGCAAGATCGCTATTGCCGTTAAGCTGGCAGGTGCCAATAAGGGAGTAAAGCACCGCGGCCCGCTCACCGCCGCTGTCTGAACTGGCAAACAGCCAGTTTTTACGGCCCTGGGCAACGCCCCGCAGGGCGTTCTCCGAGATGTTGTTATCTATTTCGGCCCAGCCGTTGCCGCAGTACAGGTTGAGTGCATCCCACTGCTTCAGCAGGTACGAGAACGCCTTCGCTGTATCCGAGCGTCATCTGCACCTGTATCCAGTCGTACAGTGACTGCATCAGCTGGATAGTTTTCTCTTTCCGGATCGCCAGTCGTTCATCTGCCGGGCTGCCACGTATTTCCGCCTCGATGGCGTACCGCTCACCGATGCGCTTCAGCGCTTCGGTGGTAATGTCGGTCGGGGTACGAACGTGAACGTCGTGGATTTTTCTCCGGGCGTGCGCCATGCAGGCCGCCTCCGTGATGTGGCCGTCTTCGTACAGCGCGTTTGCAGGCAAAAGAGGTGAACAGGCTAACCAGTTTGTTATCCATAATCGCAACAGTGCTGGCACCATCAGTCATCAGCAGCAGATACGGCTTTTTAAGCTGATCTATCCAGATTATATTCAGAGAGCCCGTAACAACTATGACCAGTGGACTGGGAAATATGCTGAGCGTACTCAATGGGATAGTTTAAAATCGGCGATTAGCGATCTTCTGGTCGACTTTGTCTACCAGGGATTCACCAAAGGTGAAGTACCGATGAAAGCTGGCATGACAAATGATGTGGATACACTCATTTATTATATCGAACACAGTACTACTATGATGAGTTATGAAAAAGGACGTAACCGGGTTGGTTACTTGAAGAAAAACCGTTAAAGGGCGTGTTATGAAGAAAATTTTAATCGCTGCCGCAATGCTTGCTGGCATGAGTGTCAGCACTTCGCTTTGGGCCGCTGATTGTGCAAATCCTAGTGCAAGTGCAGAAGTTGACAGTTGTGCCAAACAGGGCAAAGAGGCCACTGAACAGGCATTAAATAAAGCTTGGAGCGAAGCCAAGGGTCGTATCACAACGACTTACAAAGCGGATGATAAGCTGCAAAAAGAGTATCAGCAGAACCTGGTGGATTCGCAGCGTGGCTGGCTAAAATACCGTGATAGTCAGTGCAAAATGCAGGCTTTCCTCGCTGAAGAGGGGACCACAGCTCATGACACACTGACCAATAACTGTATTAGCGATATCGATAAGCAGCGTATTGAGCAGTTAAAACTGATCCCTTATCAGTAATAACAGGCCGGAATGAATGACGGCAGCAAGTGATTTTGCTGCCGTCAGCTGCCCCTGAATCAATAAATTTTGGCACAGGATTTTTTATGAAGTTGGCTGATGGATTGGTAGTAACGATATTGGCACTAGGTGGAATTACTTCGGCTTTTGCTGACGATATTTGCTCCAAACAGCCTTCAGATGGTGCACTTTATCAGTGTATGGTGCAGCAGAAAAAATTGGCGGAAGATGATCTAAATAAAGAGTACGCGGCTGCCAAAAAACGGATTGTGCAGATGTATGGATCGCAGAAGCAGTTAGGCGATCAGTATGTTGCCATTGTCGTTGATACGCAGCGCGGCTGGCTGCCTGTCGATACGATAAGGGGCGATCTGGGTAACGGTTTACTGGTCCCCCTCAAACTTGCCGTCGGCGACAGTCGTATCATTCATCTGAACCTCTATCGGGGGACCACCGATGCGGCAGCGACAAACGCGGCAATGTCTTTGGAGAGTTTGCTGCGCGCTCTCGACTGAACTACGTCCAGATCTCTGATTTATCCTGGCCCCAATGTCGATACCATATCGCTCCCGTTCATACCGGATAATGAGCAGGTATTGCGGATTCAGGACTCAAACGTCGTCAGTTGGGATCTTTCCGCCGCGACCTGTCCCCCAAACTTCGGGCATTCATTAACTGCCTGAGTGAGAAAACATTTAGTTGATGGCGAATACCCTATCCATTCGCCACGCGGCAAAAATGTTGATAAATGCGTTTAACTCTCGTTCAACTCATTACCACCACTGACTAAAAATCTGCTGCGGATTATCGACCTGTACACGTTCACCAATACGGGGCGTCATTAATCGCCAGCCCTGATTTTCGCTGGCTTGAGAAATGCGCTCCAATGGATCGTTCCAGCGGTGGTGCGCCAGCTTAAATTTGCTGTTGTGGCTCGGTAACACCGCTTTGGCGTGCAAGTCACTCGCCGCCTGTGCGCTCTCTTCCGGCGTCATGTGAACGTAGGGCCAGTCACTGTCGTATTGGCCGCATTCCAGTATCGCGATATCGAATCCACCCAAACGCTCGGCGATCTCTTTGTAGTGCGCACCATAGCCGCTGTCACCACCGAGATACAGGCGATGCTGCGCCGTTATCAGCGCAAATGAGCCCCACAGCGTTTGGTTATGCTTGAGGAGTCGACCGGAAAAATGCTGCGTCGGCAGCACGTGAATTTCCACCCCGTTCTCTTTCAAGCTGCTGAACCAGTCACCTTCCGTAATATCTTTCCGAGGGAAGCCCCATTTTACAAAATAGGAACCCACACCGGTCGGCGTGACAATACGACGGATTTTTCCACGTAGCGCGTTCAACGTAGGGTAATCCAGATGATCCCAGTGATCGTGAGTGATCAACAGATAGTCGATTTCTGGAATGTCTTCCGGTGAATACACATTGCTGCCTTTGAAGGCGATATTAGTACGCGGCACCGGCGAGGCGTTGTCACTAAATACCGGATCCAGCAGGAAGGTTTTCCCATCCAATTGAATAAAGTAGCTGGAATGCCCCATCCAGATGATGACGTTATCCGTTTTACTTAACTGATGCAGATCGGTCTTTTCCGACAGCAGGTGGGTATCGGGTAACGCGCCAGCGTCTTTCTCGAAAAGAAAGCGGTACAGCAACCCGAACCGGTTCTGGCTATCTACCGTCGGGCGGGCTACCGGGTTATGAAACGCGCCATCGCGAAAGAGTGGGTTTTCCGGTTGAGGTTTTACCTCTGGTGAAACGTATTGCGGCTGTTTTAACCAGCCGTAAACGGCGACTGCAATCACAGCCAAAACGAGTAACAAAAGCATAGAGTTTATCCAGTGTCGTTTCGTGATGAATATTGTTTTGTAGCGAGTACGAGTTCGTAATAATGATTTCAGGCATCGTATCTCCAGCTTCGGCAGTTATGCACGAACGCTGAGAACCTGGCAAGGGAGAACCGGGGGGTTTTTGGTGCAAAAAAAGCGAAGGCGCTCACCTTCGCTCTGGTTTCTGATGAAAAACTATATGCCCTTTCACCGATAATACTAGTCTTGCTGTGTCACCCACATACTATTTTTTAAGCGTCAGCAGCGTTTTTCCCATCGCGATAACAAATTCGTTCTGTTGTTCGATGGTTTTATTAAGCCCTGCTTCATCCTGAATATTATCGACCGTATTGATCGCCTGAACTTCCAGTACGCGCCCTTTAATCAGCGTCGAGCACAGCGAATGCAGAACCTTGTTATTCAAAATCGTTTGTAAGCAGCGAAAAGGCGTCGCGTCGTCAACCTTTCCCGCACGCTGGTCAGGCTTGATGCGCTGGCGTAGCATCTCTTTTTCCGTACTGGCGATCACTGCATCCAGATCGCTAGGCTTGGAAGCAATCGGGACGTTACCCTCTCTATCTGGCGGCAACATGAACAGTGAAACCAACGCCTTATTGCCTGTCGTCGGATCAACATACTCGGTTTGCACCATGTGGTTTGCCGCATCGACCACTTTTTCTCGCTGAACCATGCTCAACAACCGAGCAGGCAATGCATCGGTGAGATCCTGCGTGGTATAGCCGACGAACAAATCTGGATCCTTTGTCTCGGCAAACCCATGCAGCGGCAGCACCAATAACAGACCCGCAATCCCTTTCTTTATCACACTGATTTTCATTATATTCCTCTACTCTTCATTGTGTGCATCATCCCGTCATACTCAGCACGTTTATGTCGATAGACTTCGACTTTTTTATCGCCTTTACCACCGCATTTAAACACTACAACGCATTCTACAACTACAGGAAAGAATAGCATTTTTTATACAAAAACTTGTTGTCGGAGGATTCCTTCGCTAGAATCGCGCCATTTACTCACCCCCAATGTGTCATTTGGAGCCCTAAAGTGCCCTGTACGTCAGCCCCCCACTAACCGCCGACGACTGCATTAAGCAGCCTCGATTCGGCGCAGTCTGCGCCAGCGTTGGCTGCGGTACTGGTTCCCTTCTCTTTCTCGCCATCACGCGGAACAGAGAATGAATCTCCCGCTTCCTCCCCCGCGACTCTGACCTCTGGAATGCCAGTGGCCAGCCTATTGACTCGCGCTCGAACACGTTCGTCGGCCCTCTTTTTTACCGTAGATGGGCCTGGCTGCGCCAATAACGCAGCAGGCGAAAAACATGTATTTACATTCAATACCGTTATTAAAGTATCCGCGTACACCTCATTTGGAAGGCTCACGCTTACAGCCCGGCGATGATGCATCTGACCAAATTGCACTGAAAGCGCTGGCAGGCCGTTACGTCGTGATCGAAGAAAAAATCGACGGCGCGAACAGCGGTGTGTCCTTCAATGAAACGGCAGAGCTTTTGCTCCAATCACGCGGCCACTATCTGGCTGGCGGTTCGCGGGAACGACAGTTCAACCAGTTCAAACTTTGGGCTACTGCGCACGAAATGCGTTTTCTTGAACTGTTGGAAGACCGTTTTGTGATGTACGGCGAATGGGCCTACAGCAAGCATTCCGTGTTTTATGACCGTTTACCGCACTACTTTCACGAATTTGATCTTTACGATCGTCGTGACGGCATTTTTTTATCGACGGCGCGCCGACATGCCATGCTGGCTGGCTCGCCCGTGTTGTCCGTTCCGGTGCTGTATGCCGGAGAGATGCCAACGAATCCGGCGTTGCTGTGGAAGTTGGTATACCGTTCGCTGGCGAAGAGCCAGAACTGGAAAACCGCGTTTGAATCCACCGTTCAGCGTGAAAGTTTGCCGCTCGCGCTATGCTGGCAACAAACTGACAAATCGGATCGTTCGGAAGGACTTTATCTAAAGGTTGAAGATGATGAACAGGTGCTAGCGCGTTACAAACTGGTACGCCATGACTTCATTCAGACCATTTTGGACAGCGGCTCGCATCATTCTCGACGCCCTATTTTGCCGAACCAACTGGCAGAAGGCGTTGACCTGTATGCGCCTTGTCCACCGGTATCTTGGGAAATGCTGGGGCTGAATACGCTGCGTTCGTTGGACGCACTCGCCACCGCAATGCCCGATAAATAAGGAGTATGACTATCATGGATTGGAATACCATTAAGGGGCTGGTCCCCGTCTCTGGCGTACAGCCAGATTTTGTGAATTGTCTGGATGCGTTCCCTGTACTTAAGCGGGCCAAAGAAACGCCGCAAGAGCCACGCTATCACGGTGAAGGCGATGTCTGGACGCACACCATGATGGTGATCGAGTCGCTATTACAGCTTCCCGATTACCAGACAGCCACGCGAGAACAACAGGAAATCTTGTTTTTTGCCGCGCTGCTGCATGACGTTGCGAAATACCGAACAACGGTCATTGATCCAGTGACGGGCCAGATTGGTCAACCGGGACATTCGCGCAAAGGTGCCATCGACGCTCGGGTGCTGCTGTGGGATGCAGATGTCCCGTTTGCGATTCGAGAAGCGATTTGCCGGTTAATTGCGGTGCATCAGGTGCCGTTTTACTGCCTTGAAGATGAACGCCGTCGGGTGTCGCCGATCTTTACGATTCGCGAACTCTCTTGGCAGTTGAGCATTCCGCTGCTGGCCACGCTGGCGGAAGCTGATATACGTGGGCGAATCTGTCAGGATCAAACGCGCGTACTCGACAGCATTGAGTTGTTCCGCGAACTGGCGCGGGAAGAAGGCTGTTACGGCCAGCCGAGAGCGTTTGTCGATGCTCACACGCGCCTGAGTTATTTTCGCGGTGCCGATGTCCATCCAGACTATCCGCTGTTTCAGGAACCAGGCTCGAAAGTCACTGTTATGTGCGGTTTGCCTGCTTCAGGAAAAGACACCTGGGTACGGACGCATCGGCATGATTTACCGGTGGTCTCTTTTGACGATGCGCGCACAGAGTTGGGGCTGAAACACGGAGAAAATGAAGGAAAAGCGGTGCATTGGGCGACCGATAAAGCACGTTCACTGCTGCGAACCCATGAACCATTCGTGTGGAACGCCACGCATCTGAGTCAGCAAATGCGCACCCGCACGTTGGATTTGTGCTATGCCTACGGCGCAGAAGTGGAGATCGTTTATCTGGAGCGTCCGCGTCAAGAACTACTTCGCCGCAACGGTAAACGAGACACGACGCTGAGCAATAAAACGCTGCAAGGAATGCTGACAAAATGGGAGCTTCCCTCACCAACGGAAGCGCATGTTGTTCGCTATGAAAGCTAACGCAGCTGTAGCGAAGTCCAGCGTGGAAGCGCGGTAAACGGGATCTCGTATTCCGTGCTACCGTGTTTTTCTGCACCAAAATACTGTTTTTCATAGATCAGATTATCGTCCTCGAAGCGTACGGGGACGATAAATCCACCCGCAGCCTGAGAAACCTGGCATTGCCTCTCTTCGAGCACATCAATACACAGCAAAGCCGTTTGCGGGCCGTCGCGTTCCGCCGTAGAGAGCCACTCTTGTGCCACAAGGTAACGAGAATCCGGCGACCACAGCATCTCGTTGCCGAAAACGCGCTCTTCTAATGCGTTGCCGTCGATCGATAGCGAAAAATAAGGCGGGCCAAATCGAATTTCACCAGCGAAAATCAGCATCGCGCTATGTTGTCGATCGAATGATGGCAGTTTGTGCAGCATACAAAGGGTTCCCGAATCAGTCTGATGTTATCTCAATCAGATTACCATCAGGGTCGCTGACGATCGCTTCATAAAAACCGTCCCCCGTCATGCGAGGTGGGGCAACCAAAATGCCGCGTTCAGCCGCTTTGCTAGCTAACGCTTCCACATCCGCTTTACTGCCAACCGAAATCGCCACATGCGCCCAACCGCAACCTTCTTTGTTGGTTAAGGCGTCCGCCAGCACCGGCAGCGTCATCAGCTCAATGGATGCCCCTTCACTCAGTTGAACGAAATGCGATTCAAACCCGGGGCGATTCTGGCTCACATATTTTTCCCCCACCTGAGCAGAGAAGAACTCTTGCCAAAATGCAGCCTGTTCGGCCAGATCGGCTGTCCATAATGCAACGTGTGCCACTTTCATCATGATTCCTTCTTAACCGTTGTTTTTCACATCACCATGGTCTGTTATACAAACCAAAGACGATTACCGCGATCCGTTGAGAATCGCTAAAACCTGCGGGTGCAAGTCTGGATTACCGGTCGCGACCACGGTGCCACCCGCTTCTGCTCGCTGCCCGTTGAGATCGGTAATGATGCCGCCCGCCTGCTCAATAATCGGAATCAGCGCGACAATGTCGTAGGGCTGCAATGCAAATTCCACGCAGATATCAATCTGGCCTGCCGCCAGCATCGCCAGCGCGTAGCACTCACCGCCGTAGCGCGTCATCAGTGTGCTTTCGGTGAGCTCTGCGAAGCGAACGGTCGGATGCATGCTCAGCGCTTCCGGCGCAGTGGTGTGAAGAATCGCCTGTTCGAGTGACACGCCTTTACGCGTACTTAAGCGTGTTTCTCCCTGCCGATCGCTACGCCAGGCCTGTGAGCCATCGGCCCAGAAACACTCTCCGGTAAACGGCTGGCTCATCATTCCCATCACCGCACGTTCATGATGCAACAAACCGATGAGTGTTCCCCACACGGGTAACCCGCATAAGAAAGGCCGGGTTCCATCGACCGGATCCAAAACCCAGCGCACTGGCCCTTCACCGCTCAAGCCAAATTCCTCTCCCATAATCGCGTGCTCGGGATAATGGCGCGTTATGTGTTCACGTATCACACGCTCGGCTTCCCGATCGGCTTCCGTCACTGGATCAAAGCGAAAACCTTCTTTTGGCTTCGTTTCAATTTGGCTGGCTTTGAGAGAACGAAAACGCGGCAACGTTTCTTGACTGGCTAACGTGGCAAGTTCATGAAAAAAAGCAATATCGGGAAGCGACTGACTCATCGTGTTTTACCTTCCTATCGCGTTTGCGCGATCGTATCACTGAGAATTAGGCTGATAGATAGCAATGCTCACTTTAGCTCGATCGCACATCAATGAGCATAACCAATACGCTCGATTATGAGTGAAAAAACAAACACCGACAACCTCACTTTCCTCTACGGATAAAAAAATAGCCCCCAGACGCTACCGTCAGGGGGCTATAACAAGAATAGCTAAACTGAATTATTCCATTCAGCTCAGGTCAGCGCCGTTGCTGGCGATCACCTTTTTATACCAGTAGAACGATTTCTTTTTCTTTCTGGCTAATGTCCCTTCGCCTAGGTCGTCGCGATCGACATAGATGAAGCCATAGCGTTTACTCATCTCGCCGGTAGACGCGGCAACCAGATCGATACAGCCCCACGAGGTGTAGCCGATAACCGGAATACCGTCGCCGATGGCGTCTGCCATCGCGCTGATGTGCTCACGCAGATAGCTGATGCGGTAGTCATCATCAATGTCGCCCTGCGCGTTAATCTCGTCCTTCGCCCCTAATCCATTCTCCACCAAAAACAGCGGTTTCTGATAACGGTCATACATCATGTTCATCGTGATGCGCAGGCCCAGCGGATCAATCCCCCAGCCCCATTCACTCGCCTTGATGTGCGGGTTCTTCAGCGATTTAACGATGTTCGCGGCGCTACTGTTGTGCTCGTTCATATCTGCCGACGCGCAGCGGGAGGCGTAATAACTGAAGGAAACAAAATCCACCGTGTTCTTGAGAATTTCGTCATCGCCCGGCTCAGAAGCAATCGTGATGCCCTTCTCTTTAAACAATCGTCCGGTATACGCCGGATAGGTGCCACGCGCCTGCACATCGATAAAGAACAGGTTTTCACGATCTTTATTCAGCGCCGCCCAGACATCTTCCGGTTTACACGACCACGGATAGAAATTACCGCCAGCCAGCATGCAGCCAACCTGATTTCCTGGGTTAACCTCATGCGCAATCTTCGTCGCCAGCGCGCTCGCCACCAGTTCATGGTGTGCCGCCTGATATTTTACCTGTTCCTGATTTTCCCCTTCGGCAAATACCAGCCCTGCACCGGAAAACGGGCTGTGCAGTAAAATATTGATTTCGTTGAACGTCAGCCAGTATTTCACCAACCCGTCAAACGCTTCAAAACAGGTTCGAGCGTAACGCGTGAAGTACTCCACCATTTTCCGGTTACGCCATGAACCGTATTCCGTGACCAAATGCATCGGCACATCGAAATGGCACAGCGTCACCAACGGTTCCATGTTGTACTTCTTGCACTCGGCAAACATATCGCGATAAAAGGCGATGCCATCCGCGTTGGGCGTCAGCTCATCCCCGTTTGGATAGAGACGGCTCCAAGCGATGGAGGTACGGAACACCGTGAACCCCATTTCCGCCATTAGCGCGATATCTTCCTTATAGCGATGGTAGAAATCGATCGCCTGATGGCTGGGATAAAACTCATCCTCACGCAGCGCAAAACGCGGTTCTTGTCCTAGCTTCACCGGCAGGCGATTCACGCCGTGGGGAATCATGTCCACCGTCGTCAGCCCTTTACCGCCTTCAAGGTACGCGCCTTCTGCCTGATTGGCCGCAATCGCGCCCCCCCATAAGAACCCAGTGGGAAATGTTGATGCAGACATACGCTATTTCTCCTTCGTATTAGTGCTTCATTTAATTCGTGTTCGCTGCGCGCTGCGGCGCGGAAATCTCATCGCCCTCTACGCGTTTTTCTTCCGGTTTTTCTTCTACTGGGATGTCTTCAAAGCCCAGCAGCAAGGTCACGAAGAAGGAAATCACGACGGACAGAATCATGACGCCGAATACCCAGGCAATGCTCATCGGATTGGTAGGATCGAAGAACTGTACGCTGGTGAATAGCCCCGGCGACGCCATTGAATGGCTTGCTAATCCACCGATACCCGCGACGGCACCACAGATAAATCCGGTGATTAAACAAGCGATCAGCGGACGTTTCAGACGTAAAGCCACACCATAAAGCGCAGGTTCAGAGATCCCAGCAACAATCGCTGATGCCGCTGCTGCCAGCGCCGTCTGGCGCAGTTCCGGGTTTTTGGTACGCCAAGCGACGGCCAGTGATGAGCCACCCAGCGACAGGTTCGCGCCAATTTCAGACGGCATGACCATGCCTTCTTTGCCGGTTTCAGCGATGGTTTGAATAATGGTCGGCGTAAACACACGGTGCATACCGGTCATGACCAGAAGTGGCCAGATAGCGCCCATGATGGCAACGGACAGCCAGCCCAGATAGTCATGCACGGTGTACACTACCGCAGAAATACCGCTACCAATCCAAATCCCAATCGGCCCGATAAGCATGATGGCAATCGGGGACGCAATCAGCACGATTAACATCGGCTTGAGGAAGTTTTTGGTCACTGCTGGCGTAATGCGGTCTACCCATTTTTCAATGTAAGACAGAATCCAGGTCATACACAGCGCCGGAATTACGGTATAGGTATACTTCACCGCCGTGACCGACAACCCCATAAACACCACCTGCTGACCCTGTGCTGCTTTTGCCATCAGATCGATAAACGTCGGATGCACCAGTACCCCAGCGATAGCAATCGCCAGCGACATATTGGTTTTGAATTTTACCGCCGCAGACGCCGCCACCATGATCGGCAGGAAGAAGAACGCGCCGTCGCCAATCACGTTCAGAATAGTGATCGTCGATGCGCCCTTCTCAAACAGCCCGGTCATATCCAGAATCATGGCGAGCAATTTCACCATCGACCCACCGATAATTGCCGGGATAAGCGGTGACATCGTGCCAATCAGCGCATCCAGAATGCCTGCACCGATGCGTCGCAGCGTAATTTTATTGTTCACTGGCACCGCTTTTTCAGCAGCCGCACCTTCCGGTAATAGCTTCACCACCTCGGCGTAAGCCTGAGAAACAGTATTACCGATGATGACCTGACACTGGTTATCGTTTTTCACCACACCTAGCACGCCGCCGATCGCCTTCAATTCGGCGACATTCGCCGCATCATTATCTTTAAGCACAAAACGCAGGCGGGTCATACAGTGCGTCACGGCAGTGATGTTATCAGCACCACCGATGGCATCGACTATCGAACGGGATACAGCCGCATAATTCTTTGACATGGATAGACAATCTCTCGTAATCGCGCACGTTACACCTGTTTCAACAAACCGCTTAACGCGAGTTTATTGTTTAGTGAACATGCATTTATTATTAAATTTCATACAGTTATGAAAGAATTCATGCCGGTATCCCTGCTCCATGCAACGTGATGAAACGCCGATGGGTAACCGGTTCCACATAATAGTGTTTATATATGAGTGCGATTTCAATAGATGGATTGTTAATATTTTACTTATGTGACCACGATCGCCATGAAAAGCACAATTCTTCTCCCGAGACCATTGGCTCTGCATTTATCACCCTGCTGCTGCCAGCCTAAAGTGTGTAAAATGATGGAAGTACTCAACGTCTCAGGATGTCCCATGTCAACAATGCAGGAAGTGGCGAAGAAAGCAGGCGTATCAAAAGCGACGGTGTCGCGCGTGCTTTCAGGTAAAGGCTATACCAGTGAAGAAACCAAAACGCTGGTCTATCAGGCCATTGAAGAGACGGGATATCAGCCAAATTTACTGGCGCGTAATCTGGCGACCAGCAAGTCAGCCTGCATTGGTTTGGTGGTGACGAATACGCTCTATCACGGCAGCTATTTTAATGAATTACTGTCACAGGCCGCCAAGAAGCTCGAAGACAATGGGCGTCAGTTAATTCTGGTCGACGGTAAACACAGTGCCGCTGAAGAACGCGATGCGATTCAATTCCTGCTCGGTTTACGCTGCGATGCGATTATCATCTACCCCCGTTTTCTTAACGTGGATGAGATGGATGACATCATCGAGAAGCACAAGCAGCCAATCATGGTGGTCAACCGTAAACTGCGTAAACACCAAAGCCACTGCATCTGCTGCGATCACAAAGGTTCCAGCTACAACGCCACGCAGCATCTGATCGCACGCGGTCATAAAGACATCGCGTTTATCACCGGTTCACTGGATTCACCGACCGCTATCGAACGCCTTTCTGGCTACAAAGACGCCCTGAAAGCAGCTAACATCGCAGTACGGGATGAACTGATCGTGAGAGGGAAATGGACGCCGCGCTGTGGATCACTCGCCATTACCACCCTGCGCGATAGCCAGGTATCGTTCAGCGCCGTGCTTGCCAGTAATGACGATATGGCGATTGGCGCAATAAAAGCGCTGGATGAAGCTGGCGTTGCCGTACCGAACGACGTCTCTGTGGTCGGGTTCGACGATATTCCCACCGCGCCGTTTTTGAAGCCGTCGCTCTCCAGCGTAAAAGATCCGGTGAGCGATATGATTAACGAGGTGATTAACCGCCTGATCGCGATGCTGGACGGCGGGTATTTTTCGAAAGAGAACCTGTTTTTGTCTGAACTGCGGGTCAGAGATTCCATTCAGGACGGGCCGTACGGGTAATCATTCCGCGCTGATCTCAATGCGGGGTCGTTTCAGACCCCGTTTTAACGCCTTATGTCAGCACCAAGAGTGAGTCCTGTTCTTCATCAACAGATTCAGAATTGCCACTGTACGCCCACGCTGTAGCGCGTTTGATCGCCATCCTGATGACCAAAACGACTGCCGATTTCGGAATATAGATTCAGATTCTCTGCCGCAAGCCACTGCACACCGACCGTCGCCTTGCCGAAATTCTTATCCTGCTCTCCCACCGCAACGCGGCGGTTTGCACCATCGACATGATCTTTCACAGTAAAGCTGGAATCGAGCCCATCGGCCAGTTCACGCACCCACGCCACTGTTGCGTAAGGTTGTAGCGACATCGTATTGCTGAATTCCACCTTGCCACGCACTCGCCAGCCCAGACTGGCCTCCAGCGAATCGACATCCTGCTTTTCATACCGCACGCCAGTCCGCAAATTGCCCTTGTCATCAAACGCATTGATGCGATAACGCGCGTAATCCAGACCAACAACCGGGCCAGTGCGCAGGCCGCTTATTGGGAAGTCATAACCGCCGCTAACGCGGGCACCGATAAACTGCGCTTCGGTGTTACCATCCAGCGCGTTGTCCAACAAAACCGGACCGCCTGCAGATTGCAGATAAACCGAGCGGCGTGATTCAATCGCTGCGCGACCTGCCGTCACTTCGCTGCCCAGCCAGGCGGGTCCGCCCTGATTCAGCAAACCATAGACACCCGCTTGCCAGGTATCGCTTTCAATGTGTCCATTGCGCTCCAGCTTATCCTTACTACGCAGCAGACTCAGGCTTCCGCCAATCGTGACAATGTCACTTAATTGATAATCCACCAGTGCATAAGCCATCGCCTGCCGAGAGCGCTGCTGCGGTGCGCGGTCAAAGCCATTTGACGGAATAACATCGCCCTCAACCCCGATCGCCGTATCCAGCGTGCCCACGCTCCGAGTGGTATTTTGCAACAGCAGCCAGCGCTGGTTATGCAAATCACTCAATGACTGACGCTGACGCTTCAGACTCTCTTCCATCGCCTGCTGCATCGCGGCGGCGGAATATGCCGAATGCAGTAAATCGGTATTGGAGATTTCCAGCAACAGTCGCGTCACCAGACGTGAAACGTCACGCAGGTGCTGGTCGATACGCTCCTGCCCGAACACGCTGGTCAGAAAGGCTTCGTTATCAACGGTGGGATCATGCCATGTCGCGCCACCCGGCACCGCGGGGTTTGTGGTTTGCTCATAGCCATCTTGATCGCCAATATCCCAGTTGGTGGCCTCCATATAGAGCACGGGAATATCAAACGCCGCATTGAAGCTATCGCCGTCGCTGCAACAGCCGGTTCCAGCGGGATAACTCGCATTCAACCCCGGATTAGTGAACAGATCGATGCCCAATTCATTCGCAATACGCAGCGTCTGTTCACGCAGGCTTGCCAGAGCAGGGTTAGCCACGCTGTTATCGCCGGCGTGAGCGTAGAGTTTGTCACCGGTGATCATGCTATCCATGTTAATCATGGCCTTAAGATCGCCCGCGTTTCCTTGCGCAATCAGATCGTTAACCATCGCACGCGAACCGCGTAGCCCCTCTTCTTCTGCACCGAAGGCAGCAAAGACCAGCGTTTTTTCCGTCTGGATACCGCTAAAATTACGCGCCACTTCCGTCAGAATGGCGGCACCCGATGCGTTGTCATCCAGCCCTTGTAGCGTTGGCCGCCCGAAGAAGGTATCAAAGTGCGCCCCGGTAATGATGTATTCGCTGCTCAACCCGACATTAGAGGCCAGCACGTTCTGTGACGAACGTGTCGTGCCACCTGCCGTCCAGGAAAAATCCTGCCTGACTGTGCTATAGCCGGGTGCCATACGCTGCGTCATCCAGTCCGCCGCACCAACAAAATTTGCCGTATCGCGATAGCGCCCCGGATAATCATTAATGAGCGTATCCACGGTCTCTCGCGCATAGTCACCATAATCATAAGCCCAGGCCGGTACACATAAACACGCCATCCCTACCGCAACAGCTACTTGCTTCAACATACACCCCACTCCCTTTTCTCGTTATATACACGTAATACTTCAAGCTGCATGTGCGTTGGCTGCGTTCAAATCTGCTCCAGGCAAATTTGTCACCCGAATCACTTACCTGAGATGATCAAGAACAGCACCAGAGGAACCTTATTTAGGTCATGTGTTTGTTAAAGAAAGAAAAATAGCAGCAATATTCATTCCAAGACTATGGAATAGAAGAAAATATGATGAAATGTGTCAAAAAGCAGCAAATAGAAAGGAAGTTATCAGAATTGTGTAATGCTGATTAATCATAGGGTTAATCATGAATTAGCCTGACTTCATCAGGAGACGGGTAAATGACGAGCAGGGAAGAAAAAAGGTGATGGTGGCTCGACAGGTTTGATGAAGGTGCAATGAGGATGTGATGAAGATACTTTTATGAGGATACAACACGATCAAAAAGGGCAAAACACGCACCGAAAACGATCGTTTACAGCGCGCGATTGCCCATTTCTGTAGGAAATTTAAACATAAACGTTAAGCTGGTTAGTTGCCGTTGGGCGATTCACCCCATCTGCTATGGGTGCTTTAAAGACCGAGCCGCTATTTTCATACGCTGTCCGCGTTCGAGTAGAAGCGTCCTGATTAGGGTAACCAGACAGCTGCGACGAACGGGAAATACCTTGGACATAATCCAGTTTGTCAGGCGTGGCGTAATATGACACTGGAGAAACTAAGTTGAGACCAATCATTTTTCTTCCCCCTTATTCATCTCATCTGCCAGTAAAACTTACCTTGCTTATTACTGAGTATAGAACAGTCAAACAGGGGGAATATGTAAGGTTTTGTCTGAAAAAACGCCGCTAACGAGCCCTTATAAGGGGAAAGATAAGGCCAACAATCATTTTTATTTACTATCAAACACTTATTTGTTTTTCTCCCACGTACGCAGGCGTCCGGCCGCATTTTTATAAGGCGCGGCGGTATTGAACTGAATCATTCGACCACGCGTCCACTTGCCGTACCAGCCTTCGCCATAGAGCTGTTCATCGGTATAGCGTTCAACCAATGCGATGAGTGCTAATTTATTCGCGGCAAGCAGCGCGATCAGTTCCGCCCAATCGGTAATAGGGGCATAATCCTGATAGAATTTTTGTGCCAGCAGGCCAAGCTGATTCCATTTATAACCGGCCTCAGGGAAATCAATGGTTTTACCCTGCTCTTCGTCCTCATGCCATTTCAACACCACATTGCCCCAGCCCAGCAAATACGCCACCAGATTTGCCGGGCTCATCTGCGTCCCCTGCGCATGTCCTGCCATTTCTGGCGAGAACGCTCGCTCTGCAGGCACTGCGTCAATTTTCTTCATTAATAGCGTGAACTGACTGTTGATCGCCTTAATCAAGGCCTCCTTGCTCTCCGGCACCGCCATCGCATAACCTCACTTTTCTACCAGACAGCATCAGGTTACTGTCCACATGGCGGCCCGGCGGTGTCATTGCTCACATTTCTAATCATTACTCACGCTGCTAGCCGTTGTTCAGCGTTGCGCCAACAGCCGGATAGACGCCTCACGCTCACGGGGTGATGTCACGGGCGTATGGATAATGAACTCATCTACGCCAAAGCGCTGATGATAGTTCTCCAGACGCTGATGAATATCTTCCGGCGTACCGTAAAGCACATGGCGTGGCTCCTGCTCAATACGGAAATCCGTCACGCCTGCCTGTCGAACGAAATTTTCTGCCTGTTCCTGACTTCCAACCGTTAGCGGCGGCTTGTTTTCAATATAAACCTTATAGTTATGCTGCGTGCTGGCCAGCGCTTCCGCATCCTCATGACGTTCGGCGGCAATCACCGACAGCGATAGCAACGTATGTGCACTGGCTGGCTTCAATTCCCGATAGCTCAAGAGTGATTCTGCCAGCAGCGTTTCGCTGGCGTTAATGAACCCAGCGAACACGAAATTCCAGCCAAGCGATGCCGCTAATCTCGCACTATCCTGACTGGCCCCTAGCAGAAAGCGCTGTGGCGCATGTTCCGGCAGCGGTGTCGCATTCAGACGATCGACCGTATCGTCATTGCTACCGAGAAAACGATTGAGCTGATGTAATTTCTCCGTGAAGGCGACCCGCTGCGCTTCACCGATTTCCTGCTGTAACGCCCGTGTCGCAAGTGGCAACCCGCCCGGCGCTTTACCGATACCCAAATCTACACGTCCGCCTGCCAACGCGCTGATGACATGGAAATTCTCCGCGACTTTATACGGGCTGTAATGCTGTAACATCACGCCGCCGGAGCCAATGCGCAGCGTTGTCGTATGCGCCAACAGCCAGGTGATCAAGACCTCGGGAGACGACCCCGCCAGCTCATCGGAATTATGATGTTCGGAAACCCAAAAGCGGTAATAGCCAAGCGCTTCCGCCACTTTCGCCAACGACACGGTTTGTGCCAACGCCTGCGCCGCGCTCATTCCTTCGGCGATAGGGCTTTGATCTAATAAACTGAGCTTATATCCCACGATGTTTCCTTATTTTCAGCGGCTATCCGTTAGCACTATTCATAGTAATAAATAGTCATAACCAAAAAACAGAAATAGCAAAAAAACCGAATAAGAAGAATGTTGCATAACGGTGTTAAAAATAAATATCAATAATGAGTTTTGTTAGCAGAAATATTCATAATACATGAATACAAAAAACGCCATCATAAAAAGACATGAAATATAACCAGACGGTATTTATCCATTTAGTTGCTATCGGCTACCTTTATCATGTTTACATTTTGTTAAGGAGGTGTATTGATATGGCTGAATCTATCCCCTGTTGTGATACGTCATTTGATCAACAGTTAATTAACTGGCGACGGCACTTGCATCAGTACCCAGAATTGTCCAATCAGGAACACCAAACCACCGCGCACATTACCCGCTGGCTACAAGAAAAAGACATCCGCCTGCTGCCCCTTGCGTTAACCACCGGCGTCGTTGCCGAAATTGGTCACGGCAGCGGTCCGACGATTGCGCTACGCGCTGATATTGATGCGCTGCCGATTGAAGAACTGGTCGATGTCGGCTTTCGCTCTCAAAATGCAGGCGTCATGCATGCCTGCGGACATGACTTCCACACCGCAGTGATGCTCGGCGCTGCCTGTTTGCTGAAAAAACGTGAACATGCCTTACCGGGTAAAATCAGGCTGTTTTTCCAACCGGCAGAAGAGGTATCTACCGGAGCTAAACAGATCATTCGTGCGGGGGCACTCGCCGATGTGGCCGCCATTTTCGGCCTGCACAATGCGCCCGAACTCCCCGCAGGCACCTTCGCCACACGCAGCGGGCAGTTCTATGCCAACGTGGATCGCTTCGCCATTCACATTACAGGCAAAGGCGCGCACGCCGCCAAGCCGGAACAGGGTATCGACAGCATCGTCACCGCCTGTAATATCGTCAATGCACTGCAAACGTTGCCCAGCCGCAGCTTCAGTTCGCTGGAGTCGCTGGTCATCAGCGTCACGCGAATTCAGGGCGGCAACACCTGGAACGTACTACCGCAAACGGTAGAATTGGAAGGAACGGTTCGTACTTACAATGCCGCGATTCGTGCAGAAATACCGGAGCGTATTGAACAACTGATCGGCGGAATTGCCCTTGCTTTGGGCGCAAAAGCGGAACTCAAATGGTATCCCGGCCCGCCAGCGGTCGTGAATACCAGCGAATGGGCCGATTTCAGCAAACAAATTGCCCGAGACGCAGGTTATCAGGTAGAAAATGCCGAACTGCAAATGAGCGGCGAGGACTTTGCCCTTTACCTTCAGGAAGTGCCGGGCACGTTCGTCAGCATTGGCTCAAACAGCGAATTTGGCCTGCATCACCCTCAGTTCAACCCAGATGAAAGCGCGATTGCGCCTGCATCACGCTACTTTGCACAGCTAGCGGAAGCCGCACTGCATCGCTTGCGCACCACGAAAGTTACACCACCACAGGCAGTCCTGTCCTCATCGTGATCGTTGACTTATAAAAATCCCTCCGTCCGGTCAATCCGGCGGAGGGGACTCCCTCAATAATTCGCGTTAGAAAGAGAGCAAAAACCCTATTTTCAGAACGAAAACGGGGGTAATGGAATAGAAGAGTAAAGCGTCCGCGCCAAGGATGGCGCGGCTCGAGCTTACAAGGACGTACTTGCAGCGTCTTTACGATCTATCCATTACCACCGCTCGACGCACTTTGTCTGCAACATCAACTCATATAGATGGCTTAACATATAGTCGATGAATTTCATTACCCGCGAACAGCGTGATAACCACGGGAAAAATACACCAGACCATCGGTACTTTCGCCCTGCTTAATCGCTAACACTCTGCAAATAAAGATATCGTGCGTCGCCGCGCTCACCACTTCCTCAACCCGGCAGTCAAATGCAACCAGCGCATCTTGCAACACCGGTGAACCCGTGTGTAACACGCCCCACTTCGCCGCAGCAAACCGTTCTTCCGTAGACGACCGACTCCCAAACAGCGACGACAGCGCTTCATGATGTGCCGCCAACGTATTAACGCATAAATGTTCATTCACCTGAAACGTGGGATACACCGATGAACCACGATTCAGACACACCAGCAGCGTGCCGGGCGTGTCGCTAACGCTTGATACAGCCGACGCGGTAAACCCAGCCTTACCTGCCGGACCATCGGTGGTAACGATATTAACCGCCGCGCTCAACTTTGCCATTGCATCGCGAAACGCCTGCCGGTCAACGGCGCTAACCGCCGCAGAGGGAACGGCGTCATTCACGGTTACGCGTCGTTCAGCTGTCAAATCAGACATTACATTCTTCCTTTAGATACGGCGAGAGACATGGCTATTAACATCATACTAACAAAATAAGCCGCGCCATCATCTGAAATTTTTGAATTTCATTATCCATTTTTGTTGTTTTACATCACACCTCGCCTCATCAATAGTGAAAACACGCTATTAACGTCCCATTAACCTTTCATTGAATGCGTGAATGCCTATTAATGGCTTATTTATTGACAGCCGATTTTATTGATGGACTGTGTTCACTTTCATGGAAGTTAGCTCAATTAATAACAAGCACATTCAATTAATAACAAGGTTTATAATAATGAGTAAAAAACAAACATCCTCAAATCGACAATTAAGACTAGGTTTAATATTACAAGGTGCGGCGGGAAATATGTCCGCGTGGCGACATAAAAACGTCGTACCGGATGCCAGCATTAATTTTGGTTTTGTGCTAGATGCGGTGAAGAAAGCCGAACTGGGCAAGTTTGATTTTGTCTTCGTGGCAGATGGTCTGTATATCAATGAAAAATCTATCCCACATTTTCTCAACCGTTTTGAGCCGTTGACGCTACTGTCCGCACTGGCTACCGTCACCAGCCATATTGGCCTGGTCGGCACACTCTCGACGTCGTATTCCGAACCCTTTACCACCGCCCGACAGTTCGCCAGCCTCGACCATCTCAGCAACGGTCGCGCGGGCTGGAACGTGGTGACATCGCCATTAGAAGGATCGGCGAAAAATTTTTCCCGTGAGCAGCACCCAGAACACGCGCTGCGCTACCGTATTGCCGATGAATTCCTTCAGGTAACAAAAGGCCTGTGGGATTCCTGGGAAGACGACGCCTTTATTCGTGACAAATCAAGCGGGCAGTTCTTCGACCCTGAGAAGCTGCACACGCCGAATCATCAAGGGGAATTCTTCTCGGTACAGGGCCCGCTGAATATTGGCCGCTCTGCGCAGGGTCGCCCAATTGTGTTTCAGGCTGGCGCGTCTGAGGACGGGCAAAAGCTTGCCGCCAAACACGCCGATGCCATCTTCACCCATCAACACACGCTGGAAGACTCGCAGCGTTATTACCGCGAGGTGAAGCAGAAGCTGGAAGAAAACGGTCGCCACGCCGATCAGCTGCACGTCTTCCAAGGCGTCAGCGTGATTGTCGGCAACGATGCAGAAGACGTCGAGCGCCAGTATCAGGAAACTGCACAGCTGGTCACGATTAAGGACGCGCTAAATTATCTGGGCCGCTACTTTGAGCACTATGACTTCTCACAGCATCCGCTGGATGAGCCCTTCCCCGATATCGGCGAACTGGGGAAAAACAGCTTCCGCAGCACCACCGATGAAATCAAACGCAACGCGCAGGAAAAAGGCTTAACGCTGCGACAAGTCGCGCTGGAAGCGGCGTCACCCCGCCCGGTATTCAGCGGCACGCCCGAGCAGGTGGCGGATGGCTTACAGCTCTGGTTTGAGAATGGTGCGGCAGACGGCTTCATTATTCAGGGCGGCACGCCAGATACGCTCAACCACTTTGTCGATCGCGTCGTCCCACTGCTGCAACAGCGCGGATTATTCCGTCAGGAATATCCCGGCTACACGCTGCGGGAAAATCTGGCGCTGGACTATCCGGTGAATCAATTCACGCGCTAATTCGCGCAACAGGAGATTCACCGTGAAGCATCCCAATTTTATCACTGTAACCGGTCTGGCTACGCTACTGAGCGCCACGCTGGCAGCAAACGTGCAGGCACAAGACGCGGGATTCGTCAGCCGTATCGATCTCAAGGCCAATCAGGTTCCCATTCGTACTGATAAAAACGCCGAGGCTATCGCGCAAATCCCGGCTAATTTCAAATTCGTTACGCCGGGTAAACTGACGATTGCCGTTTCGGCGCTCAGTTCACCACCGCTGTCTCTGCTGGCTGACGACAACAAAACAATTGTCGGCAGCGATGCCGACATCGCACGGCTAGTGGCGGACAGTCTCGGGCTGGATCTGAAACTGGTGCCTGCCTCTTGGGAAGATTGGCCGCTGGGCATTACGGCGGGGAAATACGATGCCGCTATTTTTAATATCGCCGTAACGAAGCTGCGCAAAGAGAAGTTCGATTTCGCCACCTACCGCATTGATACGCTGGGTTTCTACGTGAAATCGACCAGCAAAATTACCGCAATCAACAAACCGGAAGACGTGGCGGGCCTGAAAGTGATTGTCGGCTCCGGCACCAATCAGGAAAACATTCTGCTGGGCTGGGATCGGCAAAACCACGCTAACGGCCTCGCCCCCGAACAGCCTGTCTACGTTACCGACGATGCCGCCGCCAATTTGAGCATCCAGTCCGGGCGTGTCGATGCGTTTTTCGGTCCGCACTCCATCGGCGCTTATAAAGCGGCGTTAACAGGCAAAACGCGCATGGTAGGCAAAGGCCCGACTGTCGCTTATGTCGCGGTCACCACGCAAAAAGGTAACGGTTTGGCGCAGCCAATCAGCACCGCCATCAATGGCGCGATCCACAACGGTAGCTATGCGCAGGTGCTGGATCGCTGGGGTGAAGACGATGAAAAGATCACACAGTCCGTGGTGAATCCGCCGGGTATCGGCGATTAATAAAAGTGACACGTTCTTTAAAGTGACACGTTCTTTAAAGTGACATGTTCTTAAAAGTGACGGCGTCACCATAACAACCTGCAAGGGAAAGACAAATGCAAAAACAGATCGCCTACATCATCGCACATTCGGCCGCGACACCTCGCGTGCTTCCCTCGCTTCTGACAAGGCTACTGACGGGATCGCTGCTGCTCGGCACGCTGTCCGTAACGACTATCGCGCAGGCGGCTATCGACCTGAAAACCAATCAGCAACCGATCCATGCGCCGAAGAATGTGGACGCTATCGCACAGATTCCGGCTGATTTTAAATTTGTCACGCCGGGTAAATTCACCGTCGCGATTGCCACATTGGGATCGTCACCCCCGCTGGCCTTTCTGGCTGACGACAACAAAACTGTAGTGGGCAGCGAACCGGATATTGCCCGACTGGTAGCAGACAGCCTTGGTCTGGAACTAAACATCGTTCCCACCTCATGGGAAGACTGGCCACTCGGCGTAGCCTCCGGCAAATATGATGCCGCCATTATCAATATTACCGTCACCAAAGAACGTAAAGAAAAGTTCGATTTCGCCACTTATCGCATCGACTCACTCGGCTTCTATGTGAAATCCACCAGTAAAATTCAGTCCATCAAGGAAGCGAAAGACATTGCTGGATTGAAAATTATCGTCGGCTCCGGCACCAATCAGGAAGCCGTGCTGCTGGCGTGGGATAAACAGAATCGCGCTAACGGCCTACCCGCCTTTCAGCCCATTTATGTCACGGACGATGCTGCGGCCAACCTGAGCCTGCAATCCGGTCGTTCTGATGCCTATTTCGGTCCAAACGTGATCGGCGCCTACAAGGCAGAGCTAACTGGAAAGGTTAAGCATGTCGGCACGGTAAACGGCGGTTACCCCAACGTTGCACATATCGCGGTCACCACGCGCAAAAGCAGCGGATTGGTACAGCCGATTAATACGGCGTTGAACGGTGTGATTAAAAGCGGTGAATACGACAAAGTGCTGAGCCGCTGGGGAGAAAGCATTGGGCGTATCGAGCGTTCAGAAATCAATCCGCCGGGACTGGGCGATTAATCCCGCTTTATGGCTATCGCGACGCTATAAGCGAAACGCAATAGTTACCGATAGCCCGCGTATCCCCTAATGAATCAGGAGCATGCAATGTCCGACGATATCTTCATTGTTACCCAGCCCGAGGATCCTATCGTGGCCCCTATTATCGACGGCCTGTTCGCGGAATATGAGCAGCGTTATGGTGATTTTTTCGGTGAGCGGGAAAGCGACCCACCGGGAATCTACCAGCAGCCGCACGGCATTTTTATTGCGCTGCTGCGTCAAGGTATCCCCATCGCCACGGGGGCGTTTAAACGCTACGACAGCACTACCGCCGAGATTAAACGGGTATGGACGGATAATTCACTGCGCCGTCAGGGGCTCGCGGGGAAAGTGATGCATGAGCTGGAGCAACACGCTCGACGATCAGGCTATCTGCATTTTTTCCTGACCACCGGTTTCCGTCAACCTGAAGCGGTGCGCTTATACCTGAGCCACGGTTATACCCCTCAGTTCGATACCACCATCGATCCGGTGACCTATAGCCTCCCACCTTACGACGGGCGTTTACCGTTTAAGAAAGCGCTGTTCGAAACGGCGACACCACGGGTTACGCGGCAAACGGAAGTCGATCTTATCACCCGCCATTTGAAAGTGTGTTGACCCTTACGCACCAGTAACAACCCTATGCGCTAACCACAAAACGACATTTTTCAGCATCACATTCAAATGGTATCGATCATGACGCAATCTCTCCAAACATCGTCTCAGCAGCCACCGCTGAGTCAGGCGCAGGAACCACCGTTGAACATTGTTCCGGCGCGTTATCCTTTTCGTTTTGCCGGTGCACTGTTTTCGCTGTTTATTTTTGCTGGGATTATTCAGTCAATCGCGCTGAACCCGCGCTGGGAATGGTCAGTCTTTGCCGAGTGGTTTTTTAATCCGGTCATCCTAGCCGGGCTGGGGCAGACGCTGTTGTTGACCGCGCTGGGTACATTACTCAGCATTTTTCTCGGCACCGCGCTGGCGCTGGCACGGCTTTCACCGTCTTATCTGCTCTCCACCCTGTCGTGGCTGTATATCTGGCTGTTTCGATCGCTGCCGCTGATTCTGGTGCTGATTATTCTCTACAACTTCTCGTATCTCTATGACGAACTGGCGCTGGGGATTCCGTTCACTTCTATCATCTTCCTGCGCTATCCGACGATTGATCTACTGGATCAATTTTCCGTCGCCGTACTTGGCCTGACGCTGGTGCAATCCGCGTATACAGCGGAGATTATTCGCGGCGGTATTCTTGGCGTGGACGCGGGTCAGTTTGAAGCCTCCGCTGCGCTCGGCCTGCCCGGCGGTCGCCGCACGGTACGCATCATTCTGCCGCAGGCGCTGCGTTCGATTCTCCCTACCGGTTTTAACGAGATAATTAGCCTCGCTAAAGGTACCTCGATCGTCTACGTGCTGGCGCTGCCAGAGCTGTTTTACACCGTTCAGGTCATCTACAACCGTACGCAGCAGGTTATTCCGCTGCTGATGGTCGCCACCATCTGGTATCTGTTGATTACCACAGTGCTATCCATCGTCCAATACTACGTGGAACGCTATGTGTCCCGCGGGGCGGTGCGTGAAATGCCGCTAACGCCGCGCCAGAGACTCGTCCGTATCCTGACGCGCAAGCGCGCACGTTAACCCCGATTCTGGAGATTCACCATGTCTGAAGCTATCGATTATTTTGCTCATGCCCGAACGACCACGCAGCCACAGGCAGAAAACGCTCGCGGGCTGATCGAAATCCGCAATGTGGCGAAACATTTTGGTCAGCATAAAGCGCTGGATGATATCAATCTGACGCTGGCACCCGGCTCCGTCACGGTGATCCTGGGTCCATCCGGCTCAGGGAAATCCACGCTGTTGCGCACGATTAATCATCTTGAACGCGTAGATGAAGGGTTTATCCGCATCGACGGCGACTACATCGGCTATCGGCGCAAAGGGAATACGCTCTATGAATTGAAAGAAAAGGACGTGTTACGCCAACGCATCAACGTCGGCTATGTGTTCCAGAATTTCAATCTGTTCCCCCACCTTTCCGTATTGGAAAACATCATTGAAGCGCCGCTGGCACATAAGCTGCATTCCCGTCAGGAAGCGGAAGATCTCGCCTTTACATTGCTGGAAAGCGTCGGGCTACGCCATAAAGCGCAATCTTATCCCCGCCACCTGTCAGGTGGCCAACAGCAGCGCGTCGCGATTGCCCGCGCGCTGGCACTCAAACCGAAAGTGATGCTGTTTGATGAACCGACGTCCGCGCTCGATCCCGAGCTGGTCGGCGAGGTGCTGGATGTGATCAAATCGCTCGCCCGCTCCGGAGTGACGCTGGTTGTCGTCACACATGAAATCGGCTTCGCCCGCGAAGTCGCCGACCGCGTCGTGTTTATGGTGGAGGGGAAAATTGTCGAAAGCGGCGAATCCTGGCAAGTGCTAAACCATCCCCGCCATCCGCGGACGATCAACTTTTTGAATAAGGTACTGTGAGACTCCTACCTGACTCTCATCACACCATTCTCAATGGTAAAGGCTAAAAGCTCAGCGAGCCAGATGACTCCCTTCTGGCTCTATTTCGCATGTTGACCCAATTCATCAGTGACTTTTCCCTACCTTCTTTTGTGAATGCGCCTTGCTGCGTGCGGGAGAAAAAATGGTGGTTTCTGCCCAGCCGTACTCAGGCCGAAGGCATACTGCTATTCACTCTTTGCTAGTATCGGTATGATAGCCAGAGATGAATGGGCAACTACGTGTTGAAGGATAACTATCTGACCGTCAAGATAGTTACTCAACGTATTGACCGCCAAAGCCCGAATCATACTCTGGAGAAATGGGATGACTGCTCAAACACATAATGACGTCGCTGTTTGCTGGAATCAAAATGCCAATCAATGGACTAGTGATGTACGCAATGGCTACGATGTCTATCGCGACTTTTTCACGCTCCCAGCTTTCCTACAATTTTTGCCAACTATGGCAGATCTAAACGTTATCGACTTTGGATGTGGCGAAGGTTCGAATACCCGACACTTCGCTCAGATGGGCGCAAAGGTGGTAGGCATAGATATCTCGAATGGTTTAATCGAGCATGCCAGGCAAGCAGAGCGCGTGGACCCCGTTGGCATAACATATAAGATTGTGTCGTACAGTTCTGACACGGGATTTCCAGCCTCTTCTTTTGATGCAGTCGTTTCGACGATGGCGTTAATGGATGGGCCTGACCTTCAGGGCGCAATGCATGAAGCTTACCGTTTGCTCCGTCCGGGTGGCTTCGTCGCGTTCAGTGTTCTACACCCCTGTTTTATTACGCCCGGCTGGCAATGGCAGAAGGATGAGAACGGTCAGACAACGGGTCTTTGCACCTCACGTTATTTCGATAAATCCGGTTTCACAGAAAACTGGAAATTTGGAAATCGGCCGAAAGACGAGAACGTCGCGCCATTTGCCGTGCCGCGTTTTCCCAGAACGATCGGAGACTATATCAACGCAGTGGCATCAGTTGGATTTCGCATAAGTAAAATTGAAGAACCGCAGCCTACGGAAGAGGCTTGTAAGGCGATTCCACAGCTCCGCAGATGGCGTGATCTCGGCGCGTTTCTTTTGTTGGTAATAGCAGAACGGCCCAAATAGTCATTCTCTGAATTGCCTATAGTGTAATTGGAAAAATCCAATTTATTCCATGGTGAAGAATTGCAATCACTTTTTCCTCAATCTCTATTAAAAAGTTGGTTGTCGTCACACATGAAATCGGCTTCGACCGCGTAGTGTTTGTGGTGGAGGGGAAAATTGTCGAAAGCGGCGAATCTTGGCAGGTGCTAAACCATCCCCGTCATCCGCGGACGATCAACTTTTTGAATAAGGTGCTGTGAGGAAAGTAAAAAACAGTTTATTGATCAAAAATAAATCAGGCCCACCGTGGTGAGCCTGATTTAATTACGCTGTTAGCCATATTTTCTGGCGAAATCTTCATCTGAATCGCACAGGTAAATAATAAACTCCACAAACGCAATAATGCTTGGAATAAATGTCCAGCAAAACAGTAAATATAAAATTCCTTGTCCGACTTTTCCTAAGTAAAATTTATGAGCACCAAAGCCCCCAAGGAAAGCAGCGAACAATGCCGCAGATACTCTACTTTTTTCGCCCTTACCACTAGCTTGCGTAGCCCCACACTGTGGACATGCTTTTGCTGTGCTATGAATTTCCTTGCCGCATCCTCGGCAAAACACCATGGCAGACATAATAATTAGACTCCTAATAATATATTATACTAATTTTACCTTAAGTTTACTTACTGCTATTAACACCACCCAAAATGATCAGCAGCGTACTGCGTCGTGTTTTATACACCACTGATTTTCAGTGTTCAATTTAAAACTATCGTGCTAGCGACAGAAGTGGAATAGTGCGTTCATAGTACTATTTTTTATCCGTTCCGTTCTTATCTATCTCTTTCGACTATTTTCGCTACGCTTGTATACCTTCATGACTAAATACAGGAAATAACTCGCCAGCTAATAACATCAATGAAGGACAATGAATGATAAAAATCACAGTTTTACTTCATTATTGTGATTTTTACGTTAGTTGAAATAATTATTTAGGTAGTAATGGCTCAGTGTATGGACTGCTATAAACTTGAACCACCACGCTCTTATCGGTATCAAACGTGGCAACCGTAACAACGTCATTAGTACCAGCCGCTCGCCAACATTCAGCCTCAACATCGCAACGATCTTGCTTCTCATACCCCACCGAAGTCAGATAGGTGTGAACGTTGCGGGTATCGCCAGTGCCATAGAAATTCACCGTCCATACTTTAGCTTCTGGACCTGTTACGTTCGAAAAACTGAAGTCATAACGATCTGTAATACGCGGCATTTTCTTTAGAATATCGGGGGTATAGAACGCATACTCCCTTTTATCCTGTTTGGTATAATGCGCGCTACTGGCAAAATCCATTTTGATATACGGCCATATCGCACCAACCACAACAGCAATAACGATAATGCCGATCGCAGCAAAAACTTTCAGCGGTTTACTCATCCTTAAGTCTCCTTCCCTTTTTAAAACTGAAGCTAAACAATGAATTATCTTCTTAAGGTTGTATTTTACACCGCTTGCCCGACCAGTATGAAAATTTTGTACTAACGAAATGAAACCAAGGTCACTGCACTCAAATCGCGACCAGTCCCCGTACGCCGTCCTGCTCCATCGTTTCGCCTCGCCCGCGCTGTATGATTTCCCCGCGAGACATCACCAGATAGCTGTCGGCCAGTTCAGCGGCGAAGTCATAAAACTGTTCGACCAGTAAAATCGCCATGTCACCACGCTGCGCCAGTTGGCGAATCACCGCGCCGATCTCTTTAATCACCGATGGCTGTATGCCTTCTGTCGGTTCATCCAGAATCAACAACTGTGGCTTGCAGGCCAACGCACGACCAATCGCCAACTGCTGCTGTTGTCCGCCGGACAAATCGCCGCCGCGTCGCTGTTTCATTTCATCCAATACGGGAAAAAGCTGGTAGATCTCATCCGGCACCTGTCGAGCTTGTTTGCCCGGAAAACGCGATAGCCCCATCAGCAGATTTTCTTCCACCGTCAGACGAGGGAAAATTTCCCGTCCCTGCGGTACGTAGGCAATGCCAGACTGCACGCGCTGGTGAGGTTTACGTGTATTAATTGCCTCGCCCTGCCAGCGAATCGTGCCGGACTTCGCCGGAATCAGCCCCATTAGACATTTCAGCAGCGTGGTTTTCCCTACGCCGTTGCGCCCTAACAGGCAGGTAATCTCACCGGGTTTTACCTCAAACGACAGGCCGCGCAGGATGTGGCTGCCGCCGTAATATTGATTCAGTTCTGAAATTTCTAACATGTTAGCGCCCCAGATAAACGTCAATCACCTGCTCATTAGCCTGCACCTCGCGCAGCGATCCTTCCGCCAGCACCTGCCCCTGATGCAATACCGTAACGCGATCGGCAATACTCTCGACAAACCCCATATCGTGCTCCACCACCATCAATGAATGCTTGCCAGCCAGACTGCGGAACAACTCGGCGGTATAGGCAGTTTCTGCATCCGTCATCCCAGCAGCCGGTTCATCAAGTAACAGTAGATGTGGTTCCTGAACCAACAGCATGCCAATTTCCAGAAACTGCTTTTGCCCGTGCGACAACAGCCCTGCTGGTCGCTGTCGTTCCTGACCGAGTCGCAGCAGCGCCAGCGTATCGTCAATCCGGTCACGTTGCTCGCCGTTCAACCTGGCATGCAGGCTTGCCCACACCGACTTGTCGGTTTTCAGCGCAATTTCAAGGTTTTCAAACACCGTCAACGCTTCAAACACGGTCGGTTTTTGGAATTTCCGCCCAATTCCCGCGCGGGCAATGTCCACGGGAGATAGCGTCGTCAGGTCAGTAAATTGATCGTAAAACACCTTACCGTTATCCGGCCGCGTTTTGCCGGTAATGACATCCATCAGCGTGGTTTTCCCCGCGCCGTTAGGTCCGATGATGCATCGCAGTTCCCCCACGCCAATCTGCAACGAGAGATCGGTGAGTGCCCGAAAACCGTCAAAACTCACGTTAATCTTGTCGAGTTGCAGCACCGGATCGGTCTGGTGTCGATGGCGATCCGACGGATGTTGCTGGGCAAACTGGGTCGGTGAGGAAACCGTCTGTGCAGACACTGAGGATACAGATGCAGGTTCAGTCATGTTTCTTCCTCGTTAGCAATCCAATCACACCACGCGGCAAAAACAGCGTGACGAGAATAAACATCAGCCCCAAAAAGAACAGCCAGTATTCGGGAAAGGCTACGGTAAACCAGCTTTTCGCACCGTTGACGATCCCCGCGCCGAGCAACGGCCCGATTAGCGTTCCGCGTCCGCCCAGTGCGACCCAAATAGCGGCTTCGATGGAGTTGGTCGGCGACATTTCGCTGGGATTGATAATGCCGACCTGCGGCACATACAACGCCCCCGCCAGCCCGCACAGCACGGCGGACAGCGTCCAGACAAACAGCTTAAATCCTTTCGGATCGTAGCCACAGAACATCAACCGGTTTTCCGCATCGCGCACCGCCGTCAACACACGACCAAATTTACTGCGCGCCAGCGCAAACCCGACCAGCAGGCTGGCGGTCAGCAACAGCACGGTGGCGATAAACAACCCGATGCGCGTACCGGTGGCCGTAATAGGAAAACCCAGCAGCGTAGTAAAACCGGTAAATCCGTTATTCCCACCAAAGCCGGTTTCGTTACGGAAGAACAGCAGCATCCCGGCGTAGGTCAGTGCTTGCGTCATGATCGAGAAATAGACGCCTTTGATTTTGGAACGGAACGCGAACCAGCCGAATACAAACGCCAGTACGCCCGGCACCAGCACGATCAGGCACAGCGCCCAGACGAAATACTGGGTGCCCGCCCAGAACCACGGCAGCTCCGTCCACGACAGGAATGACATAAACGCGGGCATTCCCTCGCCAGCGGCCTGCCGCATCAGATACATGCCCATGGCATAGCCGCCCAGCGCAAAAAACAGGCCGTGACCGAGCGATAGCAGCCCGGCGTAGCCCCACACTAGATCCAACGCCACGGCAACAATGGCATAGCACAGAATTTTGCCGATCAGCGTCAGCGTATAGGTAGAGATCGCCAGCGGGTTCTCTGCGGGCAACAACGCGAGAAACGGGAGTATCAGCAAGGCCAATAGCATACTCGAACCGAGGCCAACCATGAGCCGCGGTGCGCGCTGCGTCAGGGTTATCGTCATCGGTTGTTTAATAGATTGCGTAATAGGTTGCGTCATCAGTCAATCACCCGTCCTTTGAATGCAAACAGCCCCTGTGGCCGTTTCTGAATAAACAGCACTATCAGTACCAGAATGACGATTTTTCCCAGCACCGCACCGATCTGCGGTTCCAGCACTTTATTGAGAATACCGAGACTAAATGCAGCTACCACCGTCCCCGCAAGCTGCCCAACGCCGCCCAACACGACGACGAGGAAGGAATCGATGATGTAACCCTGTCCCAGTTCCGGCCCGACGTTGCCCAGTTGTGATAGCGCTACGCCGCCCAGCCCCGCGATGCCGGAACCCAGCCCGAAAGCCAGCATATCGACGCGTCCGGTCGGCACGCCGCAGCAGTCTGCCATCGCCCGGTTTTGCGTCACCGCCCGCACATTCATGCCGAGTCGGGTTTTATTGAGTAATAGCCAGGTGAGCAGCAGCACGCCGAGGACGAACAATATCACCGCAATACGGTTATACGGCAGCACCAGATTTGGCAACAAACGCAGCCCACCGGACAACCACGCGGGGTTCGCGACTTCCAGATTCTGCGTACCAAACAGCATCCGCACCAGTTGGATCAGCATCAGGCTGATACCCCACGTTGCCAGCAGTGTTTCCAGCGGGCGACCATAGAGATGGCGAATCACCGTGCGCTCCAGCGCCATGCCGACTCCCGCAGTGATAAAGAAAGCGACAGGCAACGCCAACAGCGGATAATACGGCAGCCAAGCGGGCGCAAACTGCTGGCACAGCGACTGCACCAGCCATGTCGCGTACGCGCCCAGCATCAACATTTCACCGTGCGCCATGTTAATGACGCCCAATAACCCGTAGGTGATCGCCAGCCCGAGCGCCGCCAGCAGCAAAATAGAGCCAAGCGATAGCCCGGTAAAGGCCTGCCCTAGCAGATCGCCGACGATCAAACTTTGCTTAATCTGATCCAGACTCTCCTGCGCCGCCGCACGCACGCCGGTATCTGATTCATTCGGTGCCTGCGTCAACGGCTGTAACAGTGCCTGCATTTGCGGATCGCCGGTCTGTCCTAAGCGTTTGACCGCATCAAGACGCACCAGCGGATCGGCAGCACTTAACTGGCGGGTGGCAATAGCGATAGTCAGCGCATCGTGCACCTGTGCATCTTTTTCTACCTCAAGCCGTTGCACCAATAGCGGCAGTTGTTCCGCACTGCTGTCGCCTTGCAATTGCCGCACCGCATTCAGTCGTGTTGCGACGTCATCACTGACTAACTGGTGTGAGGCCAGCGCGGTGGCAATCAGTACACGCAGGCGGTTATTCATAAATAGTTTTTTGGTCGCGCCAGTCGGTTGTGCTTGCCCTTCCAGCGGCGTTAACGTGCCTTGCACATCCATAAACGGCTGTTGATTCTGATCGAGTACCACCGATTCGGCGCGCAGTGCCTGTAGCAGCGGCAAGCGCGCGGGCTCTGGTGCAGCAGCCCACTGTTGCAGTAACTCTGCCTGCTGCGTGCGGCTAGCGGCGGCGAAATCGGCTGCAGGCCCGGCCTGTACCAGGAAAGGAAGCATCAGACACAGCGACAGCACAAACGTAGATAATTGACGACTAATCATCGCAATGTCCGCCATATAAGAGAGGGAAGATCCCCGTCCAGCCGTTGGACGGGGCGTATAGGGGCGACGTTTACTGTGCGGCTTTTATTGGATGATCGGGCTTCTTATCATTACCGGCGATGTACGGGCTCCACGGCTGGGCGCGAACCGGTTTATCGGTTTGCCAGACCACGTTGAACTGACCGTTTTCCTCAATTTCGCCAATCATCACCGGTTTGTGCAGATGGTGGTTGGTGCTGTCCATCGTCAGCGTAAAACCATCCGGTGCAGCAAAGGTTTGACCCGCCATTGCGGCGCGCACTTTATCCACGTCAGTGGTGCCCGCTTTCTCTGCCGCCTGCGCCCACATGTGAATGCCGACATAGGTAGCTTCCATCGGATCGTTAGTCACCACCGTGCCCGCGTTCGGCAGGTTTTTCGCTTTGGCATAGGCTTTATAGGCTTCTACGAATTTGGTGTTGGTTGGATTATCTACCGACTCAAAGTAGTTCCACGCCGCCAAATGGCCGACCAGCGGTTTGGTATCGATGCCGCGCAGTTCCTCTTCGCCCACCGAGAATGCGACAACGGGAACATCGGTCGCTTTGATGCCCTGATTCGCCAGTTCTTTATAGAACGGAACGTTAGAATCACCGTTGATGGTAGAAACTACCGCCGTCTTACCGCCCGTCGAGAATTTCTTGATGTTGGAAACGATGGTCTGATAATCGCTGTGGCCGAACGGCGTATAGACTTCCTCGATATCCTTGTCCTGCACGCCTTTCGAATGCAGGAATGCACGCAGGATTTTGTTGGTGGTACGCGGATAGACATAATCGGTACCCAGCAGGAAGAAACGCTTCGCCGCCCCGCCGTCTTCACTCATCAGATATTCCACTGCGGGGAGCGCCTGCTGATTCGGTGCCGCACCGGTATAGAATACGTTCGGCGACATCTCTTCGCCCTCATACTGCACCGGATAGAACAGCAGTCCGTTTAGCTCTTCAAACACCGGCAGCACCGATTTACGCGACACCGATGTCCAGCAGCCGAATACCACCGCCGCTTTATCCTGCGTTAGCAACTGACGCGCCTTTTCAGCAAACAGCGGCCAGTTCGACGCGGGATCGACGACCACCGGCTCCAGTTTTTTGCCCAACACCCCGCCTTTAGCATTGATCTCATCAATGGCCATCAGCGCCACGTCTTTCAGCGGCGTTTCCGAAATCGCCATCGTGCCAGACAGCGAATGCATCACCCCGACTTTGATGGTTTCCGCCGCCCGCACGCTCCAGGTCAACCCCATACCAACCACCGTCGCAGAAAGCGCAAAAACTTTTATCAATGAACGTCTTTTCATTTATTAGCCCTTAAGTCGTGTTGAGTGAGAACGGAATCGTGTGATGCGTCAGGTGAAACGAGTTCAGCAGAAACAGATTGCGGTGAAGTGGATTCAACAGAAGCAGATTGAGGCCGCGCCTGCTGTAGCATGTGCAAGGTTATTTTTCTGACTTCGGCCTTACTGACCGCAATGTGGTCGGTCAGAATGCGCTGCGCCTCCTCGGTGTGTTGTTGCAAGATCGCCAGCAAAATCTGGGCGTGTTCTTTATAGGTCGCATCGATGCGATCCTCACGGGTGAAGTCGAGGCGGCGAATAATGCGAATTTTCTCCGTCAGTTCGCCGTGAATCCGCGCCATTTCGCTGTTGCCTGCCGCCATAACCAACCCACGGTGAAACCCTTCGTCATAGCGGGACACGGTCTTCCCATCATCCAGACGCGGTTCCTCAATCCAGAAACGTTTCAGATCGGCCAATAACTCGGCGCAGCGCCCCGGCGGCATCCCGCACAGTCGCCGAATGGCTTCGCGCTCCAACACAATGCGGAAATCATAAAGTTCTTCGAAATACTCAAAATCAAAGGGGCGCACCTGCCAGCCGCTGCGGAAATAGACTTCGACATACCCTTCCCGCTCCAGCCAGAACAGCGCCTGACGCACCGGCGTGCGGCTAACCGACATCCGCTCGGCAATCTCACTTTCACTGAAGCGATCGCCCGGCATCAGTCGAAAGTCGAAAATGTCGTTTTTCAGCGTCTGATACACCCGTTCCGCCAACGCTTCCGGGCGATCTTTGTTATTTTTTTGTGTGCCTGTTCGCATCGTTTTCTCCGTCTCGCCGTTTATTACCTGTCGTCCGTTTTATGCAGACGCATACTTTATTCCAGCCATAGCAAGGCATCGCCAGGACTGACCGGACGTCCCGGCTGGCAACCGATGCGCTTCACTCGGCCAGACTGCGGCGCGTTAATCGTCAGTTCCATTTTCATCGCTTCGACAATGATCAGCGGCTGTCCGGCCTCAACCTCATCCCCCACATTCACCAGTACTTTCCAGATATTGCCGTTCATATCTGCACTGACCTGAAAAGCGTCGTCGTCGTTTTCTACGGGGGCGATTAAAACGTCCTCCTGCGGCGTGCTGTCATCCTCTTGCTGCCACAGCGCCACCTCGGTTTCAAATGCAGAGGCCTGACGCTGGCGAAACGCGGTGATATCGTCGGCCTGTTCGGTCAGAAAACGCGTGTGTTCAGCGAAATCAAATTCGGTTTCTTCGATGTGGATCCCAGCGCGTCCTTCGCGAAAATCCTCACGCAGCGCCGTTAGTTCGGCTTCGCTGACCGGATAAAACCGTACCTGATCGAAGAAGCGCAGCAGCCACGGTTCACCCGCGATGAATTGATCGTTTTTGAGGAACTTGTTCCAGATCGGCAGCGTGCGCCCCACCAGTTGATAGCCGCCGGGCGAATCCATGCCGTAAATGCACATGTACATGCCGCCGATACCGACCGTGCCTTCCGCAGTGAAGGTGCGCGCCGGATTGTATTTGGAGCTAAGCAGACGGTGGCGTGGATCGACTGGCACCGCACAGGGCGCACCGAGATAAACGTCGCCTAGCCCCAAAATCAGGTAGCTGGCATCGAAAATGGTGTCGCGCACGTCATCACGGCTCGGTAAACCGTTAATGCGCTGAATAAAATCGACATTATTCGGCAGCCAGGGCGCACTGGCGCGTACGGTTTCACGGTAGCGTTCAACCGCGCCGAGCGTAGCGCTGTCTTCAAACGCCATTGGCAAATGGACAATGCGCGACGGCACGGTCATCTGGCTGACGTCGCCGAGCTGGCTTTCCAGGTGCAGCAGCACATCCAGCAGCGCGCGCTGGCGGAGAACTCGGCTGTCGTAGCGTACCTGTAGCGAACGTACGCCAGGCGATAGCTCTTCTATTCCCGCCGTCTCTGAAGCACGGATCGCGATCATCAGCAGATGAATACGTAGCCGCAGCGCCAGATCGAGCACGTTCTCGCCGTACTCGATCAAAACGTAGTTATCGCCTGCCTGACGATAGACGGCGGCTGGCGTGGTCGCCGTGGCTTGCACGGCAGCCAGCACCGTTGCTGAGCCATATTCCGTCGTTGCCAACGAGGGGACGTCAAATGCAGGTACGTGGGCTGCACCCAACGAGGAAACACAGTCAGCCTGCGCCTGTTCCAGCGCAACGGCTTCGTCCGCGCTGATGGGATGGAAACGAATGCGATCGCCCGGCTTAACCTGACCGACTTTCCACAGTTCCGCTTTGGCAATGGTGACCGGACAGACAAATCCGCCTAGACTTGGCCCATCTCGCGTGAGGATCACCGGGAAATCGCCGGTAAAATTCACCGCGCCGATGGCATATTCACAGTCGTGAACGTTGGAAGGATGTAAACCGGCCTCGCCGCCGTTAGCCCTTGTCCAGCTTGGCTTCGGCCCTACCAGACGCACGCCCAGTCGGTTCGAGTTGTAGTGCACCTGCCACTCCGCCGCGAAAAATTCGTCGATTGCCGCATGGGTAAAGAAATCCGGCGCACCATGCGGGCCATAGAGCACGCCAATACGCCATTCGTTGCCATACTGCGGAATCAGCGCGGCGTCCACGGCCTGCGGTTCACTCACTGGTGCCGGCGTAGAACAGGCAGGTAATTCGGGTTGAGAAATCGCTAGCATATCCGCCACGCGCAGCGTTCGTCCGGCGTGGCCGCCAAATTCTCCGAGCGCGAAAGTCGAGCGGCTGCCGAGATACTGCGGCACATCGATACCGTTACGCACCGCAAGATAGGTGCGACAGCCGGACTGCGCCCGCCCCAGCGTCAGCGTTTGCCCAGCGGTTACCGTAACGGGCTGCCAATAGGGCACAGCATCTCCATCCAGCGTCGCTGGGCAGTCAGCCCCCGTCAGCGCAATCACTGCCGTACTGTGGAAACGCAGCGTCGGCCCTTGCAGCGTAAATTCCAGCCCTGCCGCAGCGTCATCATTACCGACAATGCGGTTCGCCAGACGGAACGCGAAATCGTCCATCGGACCGGACGGAGGCACGCCGATGTCCCAATAGCCGAGGCGTCCGGGGTAGTCCTGCACGCTGCTCCAGGTGCCGGGTTGGATGACTTCAATAACTGACGCCGACGGCGTAAAGCTATCGAGCATCCGCGTCCACACCGTTCCGCTACGGAACGCGTCGGTGGTAATAACCTGACGCAGGTAATCCAGATTGGTGGCAATACCGTGCAAACGCGTGGCATTCAGTGCCTGTTGCATCTTCTGCAGCGCCAGTTCGCGGGTTTCTGCGTGGACGATCAGCTTGGCGATCATCGGATCGTAATACGCCGACACCTCAGTACCCGTGCTCACCCAACCATCGACCCGCACGCCGTCGGGAAACGTCACTTCGGTCAGCACGCCGGGGCTGGGCTGGAAATTTTTCAGCGGATCTTCAGCATAAATGCGCACTTCAATCGCCGCGCCACGCGGTCGTTTTGCGAGCTGCGCCCAGTCAAGCGGTTCATCCGCCGCAACGCGCAGCATGCATTCGACCAAATCCAGCCCGGTGACACACTCCGTCACCGGATGCTCAACCTGCAAACGGGTATTCACTTCGAGGAAAAAGAACGCGTCGCGCTCGGCGTCGTAGATAAATTCCACCGTTCCCGCGCTGCGGTAGCTGACCAGCTCACCGAGTTTTACTGCCGCAGCCAGCAGCGCCGCACGCGTGGTTTCTGGCAAATGCGGCGCAGGTGTTTCTTCCACCACTTTCTGGTTGCGCCGCTGCAATGAGCAATCACGTTCGCCCAGCGCCACCACACGGCCTTTACCATCGCCAAAAATCTGTACTTCTACGTGACGCGCCCGATCGATACAGCGTTCGAGAAACACGCCTGCATCGCTGAAAAACTGCTCGCCCAAGCGGCGCACGCTCTCCCACGCTGCGTGAAGTGCGGCGGCATCCGCACAGCGCGTCAGGCCAATACCACCGCCACCGGCGGTACTTTTCAGCATCACCGGATAGCCGATCTCGTCTGCTGCAACTAGCGCGTCCTCCAACGAGGCCAGCAGCGGCGTTCCCGGCGTCATCGGCACACCCGCAGCCGCGGCCAGTTCACGGGCGCGGTGCTTCAGGCCAAATTCACCAATTTGCTGCGCGGTTGGCCCGACAAATGCGATACCCGCCTTTTCACACGCGGCGGCAAACGGCAGGCTTTCGGATAGAAAACCGTAGCCCGGCCAGATCGCTTCTGCTCCCGTCTGCTGCGCAGCCGCCAATACCTTATCGATGCACAGATAGCTGTCGCTGGCCTTTTCCCCGCCAATCGATACGGCGATATCGGCATCTTTCACATGCTGTGCGTTTTTATCCGCGTCGGAATAAATCGCCACGCTGGTAATCCCCAAGCGCTTTAGCGTGCGCATCGCACGGCAGGCGATCTCACCTCGGTTAGCAATCAATACGGTCTTAAACATGGGACGCCTCCTGACGAGCGAGCCAATGACGCCAGCCGCCGAACGCGGTGATATCCGTGGCATCGTTCAGCGCGGCCGGTTCGCAAATAAAGCCTTTAACCTGTCGCCCGTCGGCTAACGTCAACGTACCAATCCCCAGCGGTGCCGGAATCTCTGCGACAAACTCACCAAAACGCGCCAGCGGGATGTCCCACAGTTCGACGATGATCGCCACGCCGTCGGTGCTTTTCGCTAATCCGGGCTTGGCAGGTTGCGTATTCGCCAGCGCATAAAGACGATAGTTTTCCGCGGTGCGCGTCTCTTCTATCCGTACCGCATCACGGTTGGTCAATTGATGATTGAGCGGCATGCCCGTCAGATGCGCGCCGACGACGGCGAGACGGACGTGTAATGCGGAAGGCGGTAAGGTGGCAGATCTGGCAGGTAGCGCTTTTCCCGTTGCGCCCAGCGTAAGCGCCAACTGCGCCTGCCAGCGCAGGCCAAAGCTCGCTAATGCACGGTCGTGCCACGCGGGCGCAATCAACGTGATGCCCGCAGGCAAACCGTCAGCACGGAAAGGCGCAGGCAACGCCAGCGCCGAAAGATCGGCCAGATTAGTAAAGTTGGTGTAGGTTCCCAATTGGGAGTTGTTACGCACAGGCTCCTGTTTCATCGCCTCACGCGTGTGGATGGTCGGCGAGGTCGGCACCACTAACGCATCGAACGAGGCCAGCGTCTGTTGAATCTGGCGCGACAGTTCGGCTCGCAGATATTCGGCTTTGAAAGTATCCACCGCGCTAAAGCGCTCACCGCTCGCCACAATACCGTGCACCACTGGGTCCATCAGTTCGGGCTGGCGCAGCATATTGCCAACCGCCACCGTGCGTTCCGCCACCCAAGGGCCTTGGTAAAGCTGTTCTGCCAACTGTGTGAATACACTAAAATCGATTGGATGCAGCGTCGCGCCCGTCGCTTCTAATTCGACCAGCGCGAGCTGCCATGCTGCCTGTGCGACGCTATCATCAAAAAAGGTCGGATCGCTGGGAATAGCAACGCGCGGTTTTTCCGGTAGCAAGGCTGGCGCACTGCCCGGATGGATGCGCGAATAAGCATCTGCGGCATCGTATCCGCCGGCCAGCTCTGCGACGGTAAACGCATCTTCGACGGTTAACGCAAACACGGAGATCGTGTCATTCAGGCGACAGGCTGGCACCACGCCGCTTGCCGATAGCCACCCTTTTGTCGGCTTCAGACCCACGATATTGTTAAAGCCAGCGGGAACGCGCCCTGAGCCAGCGGTGTCGGTGCCTAATGAAAATGCGGCCAGTCCTCGCGCCAGCACCGAAGCCGATCCTGAACTGGAACCGCCGCTGATATAGTCCGCATTGAAGGTATTCGGTACTTCACCAAACGGGGAACGCGTGCCCACCAAGCCAGTGGCAAACTGATCGAGGTTGGTTTTACCGACAACCACCGCGCCCGCCGCCTTTAATTTGGCGACGGCAGTCGCATCCTTGTCGGCCAGATAGGTGAACGCCGGACACGCTGCGCTCGTCGGCCAGCCTGCAACATCAATATTGTCTTTGACAGCAAAGGGAACGCCGAACAGCGGTAGCGCGTCTGGATTTTCACGATACAGAGGCAACAGCGCCGCGATCTGTACCTGAAGTTGTTCAGGTGTCGCCAGCACGATCCACGCTGGATCGTCCGCAGAGAAACTGGCGAGCAGCGCACTTAGCGTCTCGCCAACGCTATCGGTCTGCTGTTGATAATGCTGTTTCCATTCCTGAAGCGTGAGTCCCGTCATTCTTGGCATAGTGTGAATCCCATCTGGTATACAAGATTGAATTCACTAAAGCGAAAACTATGCCACTTTTCACTGCATTGATTTATATGAAATTAAATGATTTCGTTTCATTATCATGCACAGAAAAGGAACAACCGTGCGCCATCGCGGAGCACGGTTGTTATAGGTTAATTCGCGGAAAATGCTACGTCAGGCGATCTTATTCGCGGCCTGCTGCGCCAGAATCGACAGTTCTGTTGCCTTGAAGATATGCGACTGCGACATCGCATTTTCGGTGCGCTCACGACAGTCACGTAGAAAATCGGGGAAAAAGGCGCGTTCAACGCTACCTGCGGGGGTGAAACGTTGTTCACCCTTGCCATTCACCAGATAAACGACGTTGCTTTCACCGCGCGTGAGATCGACATATTTCCTGATTTCGATATAGCCTTCCGTCCCCAGTATTGTCAGACGACCGTCGCCCCAGACGCTCAGCCCATCTGGCGTAAACCAGTCACAGCGGAAATAGCCCGTTGCCCCATTGTCGCCGAGTAGCATCGCATCGCCAAAATCCTCAAATTCGGGATGGTGCGGGTGGTGATAATTCGCCGTCTGGCTGGTCACCACGCGCGCATTGGTATTGCCAGTAAAATAGAGAAACTGCTCAATTTGATGGATGCCGATATCACAGAGAATCCCGCCGTACTGACGTTTTTGATAAAACCAGTCAGGCCGCGCGCCGCGTTCACGATGTGGGCCAACACCCATCGTCTGAATCACTCGCCCGATCTCACCCCGCTGCACCAGTTCACCGGCAAACAACGCGCTATCCACATTGATGCGTTCATTAAAGTACACGGCAAACTTGCGACCCGTCTCCGCCACCCGACGTTGGACGGCATCCAGCTGTTCCAACGTGGTCAACGGCGGTTTGGCCGTGAAAAAATCCTTGCCCGCATCAAGCGTGCGCAGCGCCAGTTCGGCTCTGTCACAGGGAATCACCGCACAGGCGATGAGATCGATAGAAGCATCGGTAATCAGCTGTTCCGCAGAAGCAGCAAAAGGGACGGACGGGAAAAGCGAGGTAAATTTTGCCCGATTATCCGAGTCAGATTCGAATACGCCAGCCAACTCAGCACCTGCATCAATGAGTTGCTGACACATGTCATAAATGTGGTTGTGTGCTAATCCAATCGCTGCAAACCGAATCTTTTTCATCTTCACCTCTGCCGATCTCGCTATACCGAATCACTACAATAGAGTGGGAATGGGACTAGCTAAAGACAAAAGCCACGCAACGCGTTAGAATTTTCCCTGTTTTTTGACATACCTACATTTTCTGCAACGCAACCAAAAAAGATAACCATGAAAAGAAAACGTATTCTGATCCCCCTCCTCATTCTGATCCTGTTTGTGCTCTATCTGAATCGCGATGCATTGAATCCTTTTGCCCCAGACTGCAAAAACCTGCCAGCGAATCAACCGAAGCCAGAAGCGTGCAAAAAACCGGTGAAAGAAGTTGCACCCGGTTTTGAGATTTAAGCTGACGAAATTTAAGCTGACGCCTTAGCGTGGGTTGGGGATATTAATCTGTTCCAGCGCGGGATTAACCGCCTTGGCAAATCTTCAGGGATATTTGATGGCTGTCGATTACCTATTCATTTTATAGGAACGTCACTTCCATAAGCATATTTTCAGGCTTGTGGCGGAAGTAATACAGACCATAGGTAAATTGTTGTTCGATTACATATCATTATCATCATTAACGTTCAAGAGATACATCCCTCAACCTGACAGCAACGATCCCCGTAACACCTACCCCCCTCTCTTACAATAATCAAACTAAATTATTACAAATAATTTCAAATAGTAACTAAATATGTGATCCACATAAATGAAACAATGCTTCCTTTTCACCATAATGCCACACAGGCTAATTATCAAATTTACTGATTAATTAGAGTGTCCCGTAAAAGGTAGGAATTATCGACACTCACTCATCAGCATAAACCATTTCGCTGATTGAAATACTCATAAGCTAAGCCGTATATAAGGGGTAACCGATGAATTGATAGATCTTGATTTACCAGGGAGAATGCCCTGTCTGACATTATTAATGGCGTTATCATCATTCCTGGTGATTCTATTTATACGCCAAAAAAATGACATCAACTGTCTGGTTTTAAAGATAGAGATTGCACTCGCCAAAAATATTATTTATTCAAAAAAGAGAAAGACAGAATGAAAATAGACACACGTAACCTACTTATTGTTTGCGCTGGACTCGCCCCTTTTCTTGCCCAGGCAGAAACTGACGGCAAAACGACTTTCCAATATGAACATAACTGGAAGACGGAAGACCGCCGCCACTCAGATTCCATCAAGCTCATTCACAAGAAAACAAACGGCTGGTCGTACGAAGTCAAATTCAGTACATCTGCGGGCGGGAACAGCAACTACGACGTCGCCTATGACGATATGCAAGGCGGCTCAGGTGGCATGGTGATTGGTAAGGACTTCAAACTAAGCAAAGCCGCAACCTTAACCCCTAGCTTCGAGTTCTCGATTGGGAATGCCTCCATGATGTATCAGCCGGGGCTAAAATATAGCTACCGGATCAACAGCGACTGGTCCACTTATGGTCGCTATCGCTACGAATATAAAAAACCGACTCGTAGTTCACGTTATTCGACCATTTCCACGTCGGATAAATATGGTTACGCAGGGGAATCTTATCTATCAAAATCTGACACCGGACGCCACCGATTGGATGCCGGGGTAACCTATTCTGGGCTTGACAATATTAATCTGACTTACGTCTTTAACTACTATATCGGTGATAACACCACCAAATCGTATAAATATAGCAAGGGTGAATTCACAGAAAGAGAATACGCCGTCTATGACAATGGTAAAACAGACTATGAGCATCAGTTCAAAGTTCAATATAAGTTAAACAAACAGCTAACTCCTTACATTGAGTATGATGATATTAGCCAATCCAGCACATCATCAAGCCGTCAGGGGAAAATCAAAGTTGGTTTCAACTACGTTTTCTAAGAAATGCAGAACTTTATAAAGTAAATATGCCGTATTTCGTATCGCGTTGCTGAAAAATAAACTCATGAATAAATTTTGTCTATCAGCGCACAGTTTTCATAATTAACGACCAATATTAATGGTGCCCATAATGAAAAAACGCTACCTTGTGGCCGGGATTCTCTTTGCCCAAATTTATGCTATTTCCGCGTCTGCCTCTGATACTAAACTCAGCTATGAACATAGTTGGGGAACGATGAATCGCTATCACGGTGATGAAATCGGCATGCGACATTTTATGGATAATGGCCTGTACGTTGGCGTTAAGCTGAATTTCTATAATAAGAATAAAGATCTGACGATCGATGATGTCGTCTCGAACTCTTATGCTTTTTATACCGGTTATGCCTACAGCTTAACGCCTGAATTAACGCTGACACCCAATCTGGAAGCACGCTTCTACTCCGGCGGCACCAGCGGTGAAGGCACCGTAGGTGATATCGCCGATAGTCAAACGTCCGGTGCACGCTATACGCCGGGGTTAAAACTGACCTGGGCGGTGACGGATAAGACGGATCTTCATGCGCAATATCGCTATGACCTCAGAAAAATCACTCGCAGCAAGCGTACCAGCACGGATGATGACACCCACCGTCAACGTTATGAAGCAGGGGTTGCCTACAAAGGCTTCGATAACTTCACGCTGGCGTACACCGCTTACTACTATCACGCGGATTACGTGCTGCAAAACAACAAAAAACATGACTATCAACAGGATTTCGACGTGTCTTACACCATCAACGACAACTGGACGGCACACGTTGGCGTTGAAGACGTCGCTAGTGGGCGCGATGTGAAATCACGTGAAGGAAAAGGCAAAGTCGGCTTCACCTATACATTCTAACGCCGACTTACTGCTGCGCAATGTTTCTCGGGGATCCTGTTAATCAAGCGGGATCCCTTCATTACAGTTACAGATGAACACTCGTTACAGGGAAATAACATGAAAAGATTTGCGCTGTCGCTCCTTGCGGGTCTGGTCGCTTTACAGGCCAGCGCGACTACACCGGACCGTCTCACCATCGTCAATCAGTATGTTGACAACGTGCTGGCGAAAGCCGGTGACCATTATCACGGTCAATCACCTACACCACTGCTTGCTGATGGCGTCGATCCGCGTACTGGCAAACAGATGGAGTGGATCTTCCCTGATGGTCGTCAGGCCGTATTATCCAACTTCTCCGCTCAGCAGAACCTGATGCGCGTGCTGGTTGGGCTAAGCAACCTGAGCGGCAATGCCAGCTATAAGCAGCGTGCCGAAGCGATTGTGAAGTACCACTTTCAGCATTATCAAGATGAAAGCGGCCTACTGATTTGGGGCGGTCACCGTTTCGTTGATTTAAAAACGCTGCAACCGGAAGGCCCGAGCGAAAAAGAGATGGTGCATGAGCTGAAAAATGCCTATCCCTACTACGATTTGATGTTCAGCGTTGATAAAGACGCAACCGCACGCTTTATTCGCGGTTTCTGGAATGCGCACGTTTATGACTGGAAGATTATGGAAACCAGTCGCCACGGTAAATACGGGCAAAAAATGGGCGCACTCTGGCAAAGCCCGTTCGAACAACAGCCGCCCTTCTTCGCCACCAAAGGCCTCAGCTTCCTCAATGCGGGTAACGACCTGATCTATTCCGCATCGCTGCTCTATAAATACAATAAGGAAGATGGCGCGCTGGTCTGGGCAAAACGTTTAGCGCAGCAGTATGTACTGCCACGGGATAAGGCTACCGGTCTTGGCGTGTACCAATTTACGCAAGCGCTGAAACGCGATGAAACTACCGACGATGCGGATACACATTCCAAATACGGCGATCGCGCCCAGCGTCAATTTGGCCCAGAGTTCGGCCCGACCGCGTTGGAAGGCAATATGATGCTGAAAGGACGCACCAGCACGATCTATTCTGAAAACGCGCTCATGCAGATCCAACTGGGCAAAGATTTAGGTGCGGAAGGTAAAGAGTTGCTGACGTGGACAACCGACGGCCTGAAAGCCTTTGCCAAATATGCCTACAACGCGCCTGACAACACGTTCCGTCCGATGCTGGCTAACGGCAAAGATCTTTCCAACTACGTTCTGCCACGTGACGGCTATTACGGTAAAAAAGGCACTGTGCTTAAGCCTTATGCTGCGGATAATTCGTTCCTGCTTTCGTATGCTCGCGCCTATACCGTTTCACCGGACGCCGAACTGTGGCGTGTTGCACGTGGTATCGCTGGCGCACAGGGGCTGGGTGAATTAGGTTCAGCGCCGGGTAAAGACGTCAAAGTCGATCTCGCCACCAAGAACAACGATCCTTATGCCCTGTTCGCGCTGCTGGATCTGTATCAGGCTAGCAAAGTGAAAGACTATTTGTCGCTGGCGGAAAAAGTGGGCGATAACATGATCAGCACACGTTATAAAAATGGCTTCTTCATGGCCGAGACCAACAGACAGTATGCCGATGTCGATACCATCGAGCCTTATGCCCTGTTAGCGTTGGAAGCGGCGGTACGCAATCAGCCACAGTCTGTTGCTCCGTTCCTGAATGGCGCGGGTTTCACTGAAGGCGGCTACCGCCTGGAAGATGGTTCAACGCGCGTGTCGACTCGCGATAATGAACTTTTTCTGCTGAACGTTGGTGAAACACTCAAACCCAACAACAAGAAATAAGCGTTAATCGTCAACAAGCCAATGGTGGTTCGCTGCCATTGGCAATCCCTTTTGCTTATCCTGCTCAACCATTCACAGAACGATCCAGCCATTACACGATGCGCTATATAGTGTAATGCTGGCCACTATTGATGTGACCAGCATAAGTTGACGCAATAATCTCAGGCGTTAGTTAACCAGAGGGACTTCTGGGTGCACGCCAAGCCAGCCCGGCGTTGGTTCTCCTTTGGCTTCACCCACATACAGGCTCAACTGCGCGCGAAAACGCTCTACCGCACCACGGTCGTACATGAAATCAGCAAAAGCCTGAGGACGCGTGTTGCGGTATTCCCAGATATGCTTGTAACCCACTGGCGGCTCAACATCGGTACGTACTGACCACATACGTGAGACCTGAGTCTGCGTTTGCGGATCCAGCACCCAGCTCAGATACAGCTTGGCGCTTTCTGGGTGTTTAGCCTGTTTAAAGATGGCTGCGCGTTGTGCCCAGGAGACAAACGGATCGGATTTCGGCAGAATAAAACGGGTTACAGCATCGGCTGCCGGAACGAGCGCACCGGAACTGCTAAAGGTCGCGCTGTATTTCCCTGTCGCGATCTCAGCACCGGGTACGTTGGTGCCGCGTACGTAGACGGGATCCTGCTCCTGCAATTTTTTAACAAAATCCCAGCCGTATTTATCTACAGCCAGTTTGTACCAGAACAACACCGCATCATCGTCGTTAGGATAGGCCAGAATCAAATTGCCCCTCAGATTGGGACGAAGATAGTCATTGACTTCGCGCGGCCAGGATTTTTCATCCAGAAGCTGGGTGTTGACCAAATTGCTGAATGCGATGACATAGGCACCAGTCCAGGCACCATCCGCATCACGAAACTCTGGGTAGATTTTGTCCCAGCCCCGTGCCTTGTAATTCAGCAGCACGCCTTCCTTTTTCCAGCGCGGAAAATTTTGCACCGTTTGCAGCTGCACCACATCAGGAATCAGGGTGTCGGTCGCCAGTTGGTTATCGATACGGGCATCATGATATTTGCTGTAATCGACAATCACATTCAGTTTCATGCCAGGAAAACGTGTCTCAAATGCATTCTTAAAGCCAGTCTGCTGTGATTGCACGTCACCACCGGCATAGACCGTGACCGTACCACCTTCTCTCAACGCACTCTGATAGATTTGATCCAGCGAACGCGTCTCAATTTCGACGCTCGCCTGACTTTGTCCGACGCTGAGACCGGCCATCATGGCCAACATCAGCACTGTTTTCTTCAGATACTTCCCAGTGTATTGCATTGTGATTTCCTTCACTTAATGAATAAAACCCGTGCCGACAAACAACAGATATCAGCCGCTGAAACGGCAACGGTGTGACCAGCGAATCGTGAGTACGCGACGCGCAGGATTGGATCGACGATCAAATCGTCAAAAACAAAGTCAGAATAGAAAACGGATGAGCCTTCGTTATTATATCTTCCATCCAAAGGCCAATATCCATGCTTCTATTATGCAATTTAGCCGTGAGTTTACAGGATTAAATAAAAATACATACGAAGAAAAAACGAACGATATAGTTAAAAATATTGAATGGAATAAGAGAGTCGATATTCTATTCAGTGTGAACTAAACAGAGAGAGGGGGAAATTCATAGGGAAAAGAATGGAACAATTTATCTTTATAATGATTCCAGTTTAAATAATGTCATTTTGAAATCATGTAGGTATGATAACATTAGGATTGAAATCACTTACCATTTCGGCCACTAAAAAAAGACTGAAAATAATTACCACTCGATTAACGCTAAGAATCTATATACTAAGCAAAAAATAATACATAGTCGTGATTATCTATATAATGATTATCAGGATTGGAATAAAAGATCCTTCTCAATTATCGTTACCTTATCGGTTTCAGTATCCAGAATAAGCAGAGCTTCGTGTGTCGCATCAGCTTGTATAAGAAGTTTTCCCTCACGATCCCAAATCGCCGACTGCCCTGCACAGATAAAATTATCAGCATGACCAACCGCGTTCGCCATCAGAATAAACATATCATACTCCCTGGCAATCTCAGGATAATGCGCATAAGCCCGCACCACGCCATTAGATGACTTTGCCACGCTCGTAACATAAAGATCGGCACCCAAGTTTGCAGCCTCAAGAGCATGAATTGGCTGCAAAGATTCATAACATATTGCAGGTACAATCAACTTCCCTTCAACGCTAACCGTCGTTTGTTGCATACCTTGTTTAAAAAAAGGCATTTCATCAGGATGAAGTAACCGCTTTGAATAAAATAACGTCTCTTTTTCAGGTTGAAAAATAATCATCGTTATCTTTATTTCATCGCTGAATTTTACGGGATAACCAACCGAAATAGAAAGTTGCTATCGCAGTTGATAAATCAGCATTGTCTGAAAGCATTCCAGTTTCGATATGCTGGAAAAGCTCTAACTTATCTGATTCTCTTAAACAATCCAATTGGTTTACTAATGCCTTGCCCACCAATGAGAACAATAAAATAGTCGGGGGGTTATCTGGAAGCCAATACTTGACACTCTTATTTACTTCATTTTTTATGTACTCCGATTTCTGAGTGAAAATACTAAGGTATTCATTAATATATTTTCCCATTACTACTCACCTTTAAGGTAACTGGCTGGAAGCCGCCGAGTTTGACACAGATATCTCAGTCGTCATCACCGTTGAGCACTGCCAACTGCTGATACACATTGTGGCTGAGTGACAGATGCAAAAATCCCAGCTTTTTTAGGAGCCGGGATTTTTAATGGCTAATAGAATTCGGGATCTATTCGACCTTCCGCTTTCAGGATTTCAAGGAAGCGTTTATATGCAGTTTCATCATACTCAAGAAGATCATCAAGGAGTTTTTCTTCTATCAAAGGTTTATAAAAAACACCTTGGTTAAAATAAATAAAATCACCTGATAAATCAGAGTCAACTATATCTATGCCATCTCCTAGTTTATAAGCAGACAACCCACCATTCCCCTTAGATAGACCATAGAAGTAAGTGTTGCCTCCAACCCAATAGACTGCATAAACATCAACGAGATATCCCCCTCGTTGAGTTATTATTTTCATTGTTTTTCCTTAAATGAAGCACCTTGACGTTGTGGTGTGATAACTTTCATATCATAAGCCTTATTAGTCAATGAGTTATATTGATAATGAACTTCAATATTCCTACCATCCGGGAGTGTATGATTGACTGACATTTTCTGGAACCCTGCCGATGAAGGAAATTTAGGATCATTATTCAATCCCGTCAGTGGATATCCAGCCGATGGATTAGCCTTAACTCCATTCCATAATACTTGCTCATTCAGATCCCTCGGGAACGGATTCTGTATCCCCTTTGCTGTTGATACAGACTCAGCCTTTCTGATTAATTCCTGTTGCTCTCTTGTCAGCGGCGATGCATTAGAGCTTCCACCGATAGGTCTTTCGAGCGTTAGACCAGATATAACTGCAGCCAATATTCCTTTGTTAATATTATCCTGATGTAATTGAGGGTTGTTAACCACTGGTTCGAGCTGGGAAATCGAGTAACTTACTAACTCCTGACATTGACCGACACAATCCGGTGAAACAGCAAGCAACTTCAGTTTTTCCAGTTCTGCTTTTTGTTCCTTCAACGGGATACCGGTCGATAAGGCTTGATGCTGTTTATCTTTATCTAACTGGCTAAGTTCAGCTTTAAGTTGATCTCTTTCCTCATCGGTCTTCGCATTCGCATATTTCTCAGTGAAGATCGTGATGTCCTTATCACTCAGATAGTTATTCTCCACCGCATTACGCCCAGACTGTGCTCCGCTGGCGGCGGAGGCGGTGCTGTTGCCTGCCAGGCCGGATACCAGCCCCGCAGCCAGTGTCGAAAGCGCGCTCACTGACTGTTTTTCCGCTTCCGTCAGGTCGTTCGCCGTCTTGCCGGGATATTGATCGGCCATGATGGCTCGGGCGATCAGTTCACCGCTGGAGGCACCTATCGCCCCCGCTGCCGCATTCTGACCCGACAACTGTGCAACCACCGCACCCACCACTGCATGCGCCATCGCGTTGGCTGCGATATCGGAGGCCGTGACTTTGCTCTCATCCTTCGGCATCGTGACATCTTTCACCAGCTGTGCCAGATACGGTGACGCACCACTGGCAATCGCTTTCTGGATATCCCCGCCCGCCAATGCCTGAATCGCCGCCGTCGCCGCCTGTGCCGCCCGCTGGAAATCGCTACCCGTGCCGTATTTCTGCATCTCGGCCTTGTAGGTCGGCGATTCCGTCAGCGCCTTTTTATAGTCCTCCCACAGCGCGACCGAATCACCGTCTTTCGGACGTTCGACTTTGGAATCACCTTTCGCTTCCGCGGCCTTCTGCGCTTTCAGCTCGCCTTCCGTGCGCACGATATCCATCACCTGCGCGCCGATTTCACCAATCAGCTGCGCCTGTTTCAGGCGTTTTTGCTCTTTCTCTTTGTTAAAGATCGGGCTGAGCGCATTGTTCGCGTGCTCAACATCACGGCTCAGCGTGGCGATATCCTGCACCTGCTTCGCCGTATCCCGCAACAGCAGGCTGCCGTCACTCACCGCCGCATAGGTGGTGCTGGATGCATTGCCACTGTTACCCAATGCCATCAGCGCCGACGGCACATTCATCGCCAGCGTCGACAGCATGCTACCGCCCATCGATGGGCTGGCGCTGAAACCTGCGCCGCTGTGCTCCACCTTGAATTCGGCTTTATTGTTAAGCCCGCTCCAGCCGAGCGTCCCCGTTTCCAGCCGGTTTTTCTCGGCGCTGGCGGTAGAACCAATAACGGCAGCGTCAAGCTGGGTATGTTCACCGGTTTTTATACCAAATCCGTCTTTACCAGCAAAGAACCCCGTCTGCTGCTGCACACTATCATAATTGCTGTGCATCTTGTCCTGGCTGAGGCTGATGTAGCCGCTGCCGCCACCGCCGCCCCAGGTAAAGCTGCCCCCAGCCGCCACGCTGGTCTGTTTAGAATCATAGCGGTCGCTATCCTGCTGGCTTTGCAACAGCAGATTGCGTCCTGCGTCGACATCAATGCGCTCACCGTTAACCTGCGCGCCAATCAGTCGCGTGTCGCGATCGCTTTTCAGCGTGACATGGTTACCTGCATCCACCGTGGTTTCTGACCATGTATTGCCCGTGCCGGTTTCCCGCCCTTTCGCCGCATTAACGTTAGCAAAAATGCTAAGCCCCGCGCTGCCGTTACTCAGTCCCAGACTGATGCCGATATTGCCGCCGCTACTGCTGTTTTTGCCACTTAGTGCTTCACTATTACGGGCGGAGATCAGGTGGATATCCTGCGCCGCGTTCATCATGACATCGCCGCCCGCCTTAAGCTGGCTACCCGCAACCGTGATATCTCCCGTGCGCGCTTCAATGCCGATATCCCGCGTTGCATTCAGCGTCGAACCAAAGCTCTGCTTCTGTTCACTGGTCTGGCTGGAGCGTGAGTTCTGCGCCCCGAGAGAAATACTGACGCCGACAAAAGAAGCCTCCCCTTTGTTGTTCAACTCAGACTGACTGCCCTGGTAAGCCTGATACCCAGCCAGCCCCGCCTTCATCCCCTGAAGTAGCGCCAGTCGGCCATCACTTTCGCTTTTTGCCGCCTGAATGCTCTGCACCGCGCTATTGAGCGCCGACCCCACCACGCCGGAGAGCGCCACGGTCAGACCTGCGCTTTTCTGCTCAAACTCCTGTTGCTGCTTGCGCGTGTCATAACCCGGATCGATCGTGACGTTGTTACCTTGCAGGAGGATGTCTTTCCCCGCCACCATGTCGGTGCCGCTGATGGTGACATCGTTCCCGGCCTTCACCGTCACCGAGTCTGTCGTACTGCCGAGCGTGCTGATACTCTGGCTCTGTGTTGCGGCCTGATCGCGCAGTTTTTGGCTGGTCGACGTCGATCCGATGGTGAAGCCAATGCCGCCGCCGCTGAACAAGCCGCTTTTTTTCTTGCTGTGCTCTTCATAGTTCTGGTAGTTCTCTACGCTGGCAGCGGTGTTGATATCATTATTTGCCAGAAGCGTGACCTGCTTGTCGCCGACCACCGAAGAGCCTTGCAGATTAATATTCTGATTAGCCGCCATAGTGACACTGTCACCAGAAAGCAGACTGCCTTTCTCATCGGTTTGCAACGTTTCCCGCAACGTATGCGTCACCGTCTTCGAAAAGGCCTTTTTCTTGACTTTCGTTTCTTCAAAGAAGGTGTGCTGCGTTTCGGTCGCCGACAGCAGATTGATGTCGTTGCCCGCCTGTGCCGTCACCGCGCCGCTGGCTACACCCTGTGCCGCTTGCAGATTGATGTCTCTGCCCGCCTGCAGGTTCAGGCCCTTGCCCGTCGTTAACTCGGTACTTTGCTGAGTGATGTTTTGCTGCCAGTCGGCATGACGGTTCCACCAGTTGCCGCTGTAGGTTTCTTCCTCTTCAGACAGCAAATTGAGATCGCGCCCAGCCGCCAGTGTCGCCGTGCCCTTGGCATTCAAGCTGGCCGCTTCAGACAAGACATCTCGCCCCGCCACCAGAGTCAGATCGCCGCCGCTCAGTAACTGGCTGTTTGCCACCTCCTGCGTGCGACGCTGCGCCGTGCTGCTGCCCTGATACAGCGTCTCTTTCAGCGTGTCCTGCGCGGTGAGGTGAATATCATTACCCGCCGCCAGCGACAGCGCCGAGCCGCCGGAAAGCTGGCTGGCATCGATCTGAATATCCTGACCCGCTACCGCTTTCAGCGCGCCGCCCGCATTGACGGTGCTGCCTTGCACAGCCGTGTTCAGCGCAGTATTGCTGCTGCCCCACCCGATATCCACGCGATTATTGGTCAGCGTCAGCGCCTCAATCGCCACATTGCCTTTGGCGTTCAGCGCCATATCCTGCCCGGCGTTCAGCGTAGCCGCCACGTTGCGGATATCCTTGCCCGCGCTGAGGGTCAGGCTGTTACCTGCCACGATTTCGGCGGTTTTACCCAATTCGGTGAACGTAAGCGAGCCCGTGCCGCTGCGTGAAGCATTCGGCTGCGCGGTCTGAAAATCGCGCGACGCAGTCTGGTTGATAATGTCGCCGTTAATGCTGGCGAGCTGCAGCGTATTGCCTTCAATCCGGCTGCCGCTGTTTGTGATGTTGCTGAGCGCTACCAGATTCAGGCCGCCGTCTGACTTGATCAGTCCGCCTTCATGGTTATCAATCTTGTCGCCACTGGCAATCGCCAGCACCTCAACTGCCTTGAGCGTGCCGCTGTTGGTGACGCTGCCGCCAGCGTTCAGCTCAACCTTGTTCGCGACAATCGCGCTGCCCTGCAGGTTATTTTTATCCGCCTGCGCCAGATACAGCTTCGGCGCCAGCACGGTCTGGCCATTGACTTCAATATTTTCCCACCAGATCATACTCTGGCTGAGGTTGGCAACCTGATCCGGCGTCAAACTCACACCAAGTTGCAGGTTCATGCCTTTCTGCGCAGCAGCGGCGTTATCGAGCAGCATTTGCATCTGTGCCAGATCGGAGCCAGTGCCATTCAGGTGACGCTGCCCGCTCTGTTTCAGCACCGCCTGACTGATGTAGCGAGTATCAAACTCCGCATCCCCCAGAAAACGGTAGTCGTGATCCGCATCCAGATTGAGTTTATCTAGCAGATAGGACGACCCCAGCACCTTGTCGACCTGCGTCCACTGTGAACGCGTTTCGACAGGCACCACCGTTGACGGTTGTTGTCCCAGCAGCGTTTGCAGATCGCTGAACAGCGCATTGTCGACCTGCCCAAGCTGTTCCAGTTTCGGGTTGGTGTGGATCAGATAGCGGCTGTCCGCATTAGGATCGACAACCAGCAGCCCGTTATTGCCAGTGGGCAGTGGGTACTCGGCGAGCGGATTGGTGCTCAGGTTTTGCAGTCCATTGCCAATGGCGTTTAGCAGTTCTGTGGCAGAAAGAGGCTTCGGCACGGCGGGGGTAACCCCACCCGGAAGGTTGTCTGCGCTCACCGTTTGTTTCGGTATTTCTACCTCCACCGTGCCCGGCTTCGTCAATACGGCAGGCGAACCTACCGTGCCCGCTATCGTGACGCCCGCGACGGTATTGTCCACGGTAACGGGCGTCAGCCCCTGTCCCGCATCAGGACGTTGACCTGTCGACGTGAGCGCAACAGCATCAGGGTGGGCGACAGAGCTGGCGTTGGGATCGGTTAACACTAACGCATCATCGGTTTTCAACGTCAGCGGCCCTGCGGACTGCTGCCCCTGCGTCAACGGCGTAATGTTCTCTGCCTGCACCGCCGTTTGCAGCACAGTGCCTGCTTGCTGCGTCAGCGCGACCGTATCAGGATTGCTGACGTGACCGGAAGTAGAAGGCTGTAACGCCACCGCATCGCTGGTGTTCAGCGTCAGCGGCTCTGCAACCTGCTGCCCCGGCATCATTGCCGTAATGTTCTCCGCCTGCACAGCCGTTTGCAGCGCGGTGCCAGACTGCTGCGTCAGTATCACGGCTTTACCCGTCGCAGCTACGCCTGTGGCATTGCCCGCCAGCGTCGCCTGTCCGCTACCTGTTTTCGTAACGTCTATCGCACCCGTATTAAACGACGAATCCTGACTGACCAACTGACGTGTGGTCTGTTTCTGCAATGGCGACAGCGTGGTGATAGCATCCAGCACCGGTTTGGTGGACGCCGGCATAAATCCGCCGCTGCCCGGTTGCAGCGTGGTGTTGCTGATATCCTGTTTAAAGTCGGCGGTAATGGTGCCGCCTGCCTGAATTAACGCATTATAGCTTTCACCCTCAGTTTTTTCGTAGGTTGGAGTGCCGTCAAGTTGATAACTAATATATCTGAATAGAGCTCTCTGATGATGATAATCGCTAATCGTTGTACTTGTTGCTCTTGGTCCTATATATGCATAAGTCAAATACTCAGTAAATCCACCCTCATGATATGAGCTATTTTCAAATTTATTACCTAAAATAAAAATATTATCGGCTGCATATAATGAAGATGCTCTGTTTATCAAATCATCGGATAATATTGACAGCATATGACCAGAATTAATGACAGCATTATTTCCTTGGGCTACAACGTTTATTTTTTTATCTTTTAAAGTAAAACGCTGAACAATAAAATCTCCGAGAGGAGCATATATGGTTCTATCAGGGGCCCCCAAATGCCCTTTGTTAACATAAACTCCATAACTACCTTCTTTAAACCACTCAATCGGAATTTTTATCACCATTTCACCCACCCAATCCGGCACAGATTCCGCCGTAGATTCACTCTCCGTCACCACAAACCCTTCACGCTGATTAGTCAACGTGCCGGTATTAATCGTGATATCGCCGGACTGGGTTTCGATGGTGCCGGAGCTGTTGAGCAGCGAGGTGCTGGCCGTGCCCTGATCGTCACGCTGAATGAGCAGGTTATTGCCCGCTAGAATGGTGCCAAAGACGTTGGTGAGGGAATCGGACAGCAGACGCATATTGCCGCCCGCATAGAGCATGCTGCTGTTATGGAGCGCGCCACCCGCCTGAATAAGCAGATCGCTCGTAGTGCCAATCAGCCCTTTATTATTCAGCGTGTTATCACTGACCAGCGTCAGATTCCCGCCAGCCTGAACGCTGCCTGCTTCTACCTGCACAATGTCTTTCGCGCTGATACGCGACTCACCGCCGCCCGCCAAAATGTTGCCCTGATTGGTCAGCGTGCCGGTGCTGGTCAACTGGACGGATTTACCCTGTAACGTCCCGCGCTGATCGAGGTCACCCGCTACGTTTAGCGCCAGTTGTTGCCCCGCCGCCATGCTCTGAGTGAAGGTCAGCGGCCCGGTGATATCGGCAGTCAGGTTACCCAGCGCAACCAGTTGCCCTTCCTGTTGTAGTTGATTAGTTTTCAGGCGCAGATCCTGCGCGCTGTAGAGCTTCGCGCCCTGACGGTTAATCAGCCGCTGCGTTTGCAGCGCAAGCTGTGTTAAGCCCAGCAGTGTGCCGTGGTTGTCTAGTTCGTCGGCGATAATCTCCAGTTCGCCCGCCTGCACCAGCCCGTTGTTCACCCACTGCGGAATTTTCAGCGTCAGTTTATCCTGCGCCATCAGGCTGCCCTGCTGGGTAAACTGTGCGGTATTCACGTCCAGCCCGCGCCCCTGCAGCCAGCCGTGATTTTCTACCGCCGCAGATTTCAGTGTCGTGATACCGTCGGATAACAGTTGTCCGGCCTGCTGGTTGACAATGCGGTCTGTCGTGTCCAATTGCAGCGCGGCGGTGCCCTGCACCGTGCCGCTGTTGGTGACGGTATTGGCCGTCAGCGTGGTGTTGGCAGCTTTTATCTCGCCCTGATTATTCAGCGCCGCCGCCTGCACGCTCAGCGTACCATCGCTACTCAAACGCGCCTGTGGCGCATTGCTGAACTGATTGGAGGCTGTCGCGTTAAGCGCACTATCGCCACGCAGAGTGCCGTGATTAGTGAGCTCATCAGCACCCAGCGTCAGCGTGCGGCCCTGCATCTGTCCACGGTTAGTGATGTAATGCGCAGTCAGGCTGAGATCGCCGCCACTGACCAGTTGGCTGCCCTGCGCGCTCTGATACGATCCGGTCAGTTGCAACGTACCACGTTGCACGCCCAGCAGATTGCCCTGCTGATCGAGGTCACGAGCAGTCAGACGCAAATCATCCGCTTGCCACAGTCCCTGATTGCTCAACACGCCAGTCGTGAGTTCGCCCACGCCGCCGCTGAGTAAACGTCCCGCCGCCAAATTATCGACGCGATCGGCCAATTGCAGCGTAAAGCCGCCGACACCCGTCAGCGTGCCGCTGTTTTCCAGCGTCTTGCCCGTTAACGTCGCCGTTCCCTGCGAGAACAGTTCGCCTTTATTCTTTAGCTCGTCGCCGTTGAGCGACAGGCTGTTCAGCCCCGCCACGGTGCCACGGTTGTCGAGCGATTCGCCGTTCAGCGTCAGCATGCCCGCCTGCCATAAACCGGCGTTTTCTGCCTGTTTAGCATTAAGGGTAGCGGCGCCTTTGCTGAGCAGTTGACTGTTTTTATCGCCGACATAGCGCAGCACGTCGAGCAGGCGCAGCGCGTTGGTGCCCTGAATGCGCCCCTGATTATCGATTTCACCAGCACGCAGTTGCAGGTCGTTAGCCTGTAGCGTGCCCGCGTTGGTCACCGATCCGCTGTCAACACGGCCTGCGCCGTTAGTCAGCAGTTCTCCACCGGCATGGTTAAGTAGCGCATCGCGGTTGGCCACCGTCAGGCCATTGCTGCCCAGCACCCGCCCGCCGTTCTCCAGCGTCCCAGTGGTCAGGCTCAGCGTTCCCGCTGCAATTTCACCGGTCTGTGTCAGGCGATCGGCTGTGATAGTGGCCTCACCGTCACTCAATAGGTGGGATAAATCGGTTCCCTGATAGGTGCGCTGTAAATCGAGGTGAAGGCCATCCTGACCGAGCAGCGAACCACCATTAATCAGGTCATTCGCGGACAGTTCCAGTGTTTTCCCCTGCCAGAATCCGTCGTTAATAACCTCTCCTGCCTGCGCCAGCAAGGCACCACTGGTCAGCAGTTGACCATCGCGACCTACCGTCAGGCCTTCACGCAATTCCAGCGTGATGCCGCGCTCACCGACTAGCGTGCCGTGATTGTTCAGCGTCCCACCATTCAGCGCCAGCGCCCGGCTTTCCCAGCGTCCGCTGTTGTTCAGTTGATTACCGCGTAGCGTCAGCGTGTCGGCCGTGTGTAGCAGGCCGGCCCCCTGATAGTCGCCACGGAGCGACAGTGCGCCGTCGGCAATCAGATTGCCCGCGTTGCGAATATCCGCACTCTGCACGTCCATCTTGCCCATGCTGGAGACCGTGCCCTGATTGTCGAACCGGTTGGCTTGCAATTGGCTGTCGCCACCGGACATCAAGCTGCCCAGATTGGTTAAACGGCTGGCGGGATTATTGCTATCCAGCATGATCGATAACTCGCGATCCCCCTGAATATGCCCGCTATTGGTCAGCTGTTGTGCCTCAAACGTCAGGCGATCTGCCTGCATGTCACCGTCGTTTATCACACTTGCGGCACGTAAGGCGGCAATACCCTGCGACAGGAGCGTACCGTTTTGTTGGTTAGTCAGGTCGCGGTTTGTCGTCAGCGACAAAGCATCGAGACCGAATATCTGTCCGGTATTGATCAGATCATTGGCCTGAAGCGTGATATCACCCGCCTGCCACTGGCCGTTATTTTCAACCTGAACCGCCGTCAGCGTGCTGCGGCCCTGACTCAGCAATTTCCCCTGATTGCGCGCCGTATCCGCAATCGCCAGCGTCAGTGCATCCACACCCAGCATTTTTCCGTGGTTATCCAGCGTCTGGGCGTCCACGGTCAACGCGCGGGCTTCCAGCGTGCCCTGCTGATCGAGGCTTTTCGCGATTACACCCAATGTATTGCTACCGCTAATGACACCGCGATTATCCAGCTTATTGCGCAAGTCCAGTTGTAGATCGTCCGAACCCTGCATTTGCCCGTGGTTGAGCACGTCCTCCGCGGTTATATCGATGCGCTGGCTGGTGAGGTCACCAGTGTTGGTCAAGCCACCACCCAGCGTTAACTGCAGGCCGCGCGTGCCGTTAAGCTGTCCGCCGTTGGTCACGTCGCGGGCGGCAATGGCAAGCACATGGCTGTTCAACGTACCCTGATTATCAAGATGATTGCTGAGTTCCAGCGTCTGCCCGTTAACGCCCGTCAGGGTGCCGTGGTTGAATACGTCATTAGCCTTGAGCGTCAGCGCATTGCTGCTGACGTCACGCGCGTTGTTCAGTGTCCCCGTCAGATCCAGGGTCAGGCTGTCCACGCCCGTAATCGTGCCGCTGTTCGTCAGATCGCTGGCGTTCAACGCCAGCACCGACCCGTAGAGCGTGCCGCGGTTCGTGAGGCTGTCACCGACTGTCAGTTCAAGATGGTCGATGCCGTTGATTTTCCCGCTATTGTCCAGTCTGTCTGCCTGCGCGGTCAGTTGATAGCTGTTCAGCGTGCCCTGATTGGTTAACGCATTATCCAGCGTCAACTGCAGCCCGGCCGCGCCAGTGATGTTGCCCTCGTTGGTCAGCGTCTGGGCGGCAATATCGGCGTTATCGCTCCACAGCGTGCCCTTATTGTCCACATCACCGTTCACCAGCGTCGCCTTAAGCGATTTATCGCCCTGAATGTGCCCGCGGTTGATCAAGTTCTGCGCGTCCAGCGTCAGGCTATCCGCCTGCCATTCACCGTCATTTTCCACGTCGGCCGCGTGCAATACCGCGAGTCCCTGTGTGAGCAGCTTGCCATTTTGCGTATTGTCCAAACGGTTTTTCGCCGTCAGCGACAGCGCAGACAGCCCCAGCAATTGCCCGGCATTTTCGACGTCATCTGCCGTCAGCGTCAGCGTGTTGCCCTGCCAGAACCCGTCGTTCACGACCATCCCCGCCTGCGCCTGCAGGGCACCGTTGGTCAGCAGTTTGCCGGTGTCGCCGACCGTCAGGCCTTCACGCAATTCCAGCGTGATGCCGCGTTCACCGACTAGTGTGCCCTGATTGTTCAGTGACCCGCCGTTCAGCGCCAGCGCCCGACTTTCCCAGCGTCCGCTGTTGTTCAGTTGATTACCGCGTAGCGTCAGTGTGTCGGCCGTGTGCAGCAGGCCTGCACCCTGATAGTCGCCACTGAGCGACAGTGCGCCGTCGGCAATCAGATTGCCCGCATTGCGAATATCCGCACTCTGCACGTCCATCTTGCCCACGCTGGAGACCGTGCCCTGATTGTCGAACCGTCTGGCTTGCAGTTGGCTGTCGCCACCGGACATCAGGGTACCCAGATTGGTTAAACGGCTGGCGGGATTATTGCTATCCAGCGTGACCGCTAACTCGCGATCCCCCTGAATACGCCAACGGTTGGTCAGCTGCTGTGCCTCAAACGTCAGGCGATCGGCCTGTACATCACCGTCGTTTATCACACTTGCGGCGCGTAAGGCGGCAATACCCTGCGACAGGAGCGTACCGTTTTGTTGGTTAGTCAGACCGTGGGTTGTCGTCAGCGACAAGGCATTGATGCCGAAAATCTGCCCACTGTTGGTCAGATCATTGGCTTGAAGCGTGATATCACCCGCCTGCCACTGGCCGTTATTTTCAACCTGATCCGCCGTCAGCGTGCTGCTACCCTGACTCAGCCATTTGCCCTGATTGCGTGCCATCCCCGCAATCGCCAGCGTCAGCGCATCCACGCCCAGCATTTTTCCGCGGTTATCCAGCGTCTGGACGTCCACGGTCAACGCGCGGGCTTCCAGCGTGCCCTGCTGGTCGAGGCTTTTCGCGATCACACCCAACGTATTGCTACTGCTGATGACACCGCGATTATCCAGCTTATTGCGTAGGTTCAGTTGCAGATCGTCCGAACCCTGCATTTGCCCATGATTGAGCACATCATTGGCCGTTATCGCCATTTGCTGGCTGATAAGATCGCCGCGATTGGTCAACGCCTCGTTGAGAGACAGTTGCAGGCTGCGCGTGCCGTTGATCTGACCATCGTTAGTGAGATCGTTGGCGGTGATGGACAGTGCATGGCTGTTCAGCGCGCCCTGATTGTCGAGGTGATTGCCGAGCAGGAACGTTAACCCGTTAACGCCCGTCAGGGTGCCGTGGTTGAATACGTCATTGGCCTTGAGCGTCAGCGCATTGCTGCTGATATCACGTGCATTCTCCAGCGTCCCCTTTAGGCTCAGGGTCAGGCTGTCCACGCCCGTAATATCACCGCTGTTGGTCAGGTCGTTCGCGTTCAGCGTCAACGCCGTACCGTACAACGTCCCTTGATTATCCAGGCTATCGACGGCGGTCAATTCAAGGCGGTCAAGGCCGTTGATTTTCCCGCTATTGACTAGTCTGTCGGCCTGCGCGCTGAGCTGGTGGCTGTTCAGCGTGCCCTGATTGGTTAAGGTATTATCCAGCGTCAGTTGAAGACCGTTAACGCCGGTGATGTTGCCTTCGTTGGTCAGTGTTCGGGCAGCAATATCGGCGCTATCGCTCCACAGTGTGCCCTTATTGTCTACATCACCGTTTACCAGCGTCGCCTTAAGCGATTTATCGCCCTGAATGTGCCCACGGTTGATCAGGTTTTTCGCGTCTAGCGTCAGGCTACCCGCCTGCCATTCACCGTCATTTTCCACGTCGGCCGCGTGCAATATTGCGATGCCCTGCGTGAGCAGTTTGCCGTTTTGCGCATTGTCCAGACGGTCCTTCGCCGTCAACGACAGCGCAGACAACCCCAGCAACTGTCCGGCATTCGCGATCTCATCTGCCGTCAGCGCCAGCGTGTCCGCCTGCCAGTGTCCGCTGTTTTCCAGCCGATTAGCTGTGAGCGTGCTGGTGCCCTGACTCAGCAACTTGCCCTGATTACGTGCGGTATCACGGATGGCAAACGTCAACGCATCCACGCCCAGCATCGTGCCCTGATTGTCGAGTGTATTTGCCTGCACCTGCAGATCGCGGCTTTCCAGTGAACCTCGTTGATCGACCTGACTGGCCTCAAGCTGCACTTGCTTACTGCCGCTAACCAGACCACGATTGTGCAAGCCATCTTGCAACGTCAGGTGCAGGTCGTCACCGGAGACGTCGCCCTGATTGAACAGATCGGTCGCCGACAGCGTCAGCGCCGACCCATAGAGTTCGCCTTGATTCGTCAGGCGATCGGCAAGCGTCAATTGCAACGCGTCAATCCCGGCCATCTCGCCGCCGTTGAACACGTTATCTGCCGTAATATCAATCCGTTGCCCCAGCAACATCCCCTGATTATCCAGCGTAAATCCCTTCGCCTGAATGGTATTCGCCCGCCAGTGCCCGGTATTCGCCAGCGTCGTGCCGGACAAGGCCATCAGACCGTCCGTATTAAGCGACCCACTTCCCTGATAATTCCCCGTCAGCGACAGTGATTTCACCGCCACCACGGCACCGGTATTATCAATCGACTCACCAGTCAAAGCAGCGGTACCGTTGCTGGAGAGCGAGCCATGGTTGGCTATTTGCGTGGCGCTCAGGTGTACGTCCCCACCTGACACCAGCGAGCCGCGATTGTCCAGAACACCGCTGTTTTCCCCCGCACCCTGAGGTGAAGCGCTCAGGCTGAGTTGCTGTGCATCTGCCGCCAGCGTTAACGCCATCGCCAGAAAAGACGGCTGACGAAGCGCACGCGTTGGCTCCACGATAATGCCGAGATCGCGATCGGCCTGAATCCGTCCCGTGTTAGTGAAACGCTCGGCCTGCAACGTCAGGTTATCCGCCAGCCATTCACCGTGGTTCTCTGCCCGAGCCGCCTGCAGAATCGCCGCCCCCTGCGTGAGCAGTTTGCCGTTCTGCTGGTTGGTCAGCCCGTGTTGTGCGGTTATCGACAGCGCCTGAATACCGAGTAATTGCCCAGCATTGGTCACCTCATCTGCTTCTAGCGTGAGACTGTCGGCCTGCAGCAGCCCGCTATTGTCCAGTTGCTGCGCGGTCACCATCCCATTGCCCTGCGTCAGCACATTGCCACTGTTTGTGACATTGCCTGCGATGGCGAGCGTCAGCGCATCCACGCCCAGTATTTTGCCCTGATTGACCAGCGAGGCGGCGTCCAGTGTGACGGTTTTCCCTTCCAGGGTGCCGAGCTGTTTGACGTCACCTGCCGTCACTGCCACCGACTGGTTGCCGCTGATGACGCCCGCGTTATCTATTAATCCCGCCACATTCAGTTGCAGGGTATTGATGCCCTGAATATCGCCATGATTGTTCATGCCTGATGCCGCAATAGACAGATTGTCGCTGCGCAACTCGCCGACGTTATCCAGACGGTCAGACAACGTGATCCCCAGAGAATCAACACCTACAACGCTACCGCGATTTGTCAGACGGTTCGCCGATAGCATCACGCCATTCCCTAACACCGAGCCCTGATTGGTGAACGTCAGCCCTTGCAGGGACAGCGCCCGACTTTCCCAGTGTCCGTCGTTAACCAGCGTGTCGCCCTGTAGCGTCAGCGTACCTGCTGTGTTCAGCAGTCCGCTGCCCTGATAGTCGCCGTGCAGCGACAGCCCTGTCCTGCCACCAAACGGCCGTCGTTAATCAACGACATTCCGGTCAGTGCAGTTTGACCCAGACTGGATAGCGTGCCCTGATTATCTATCAGACGCGCGAACAGCGTGGCGTCACCGCCCGTCGTCAATGCGCCACGGTTGATTAACGTGCCCTTGCCTTCAGCGGCCGGTAGCGTCAGGGATAAAGCGTCATCTCCCTGAATCTCACCGTCATTGGTCAAATTATTCGCCGTCAGCGTCAGGCGCTGTGCCTGCCATTCTCCGGCATTGACGACATCCGCCGCGGTGAGCACCGCCGCACCCTGTGTGAGTAATTTGCCACTCTGTTGATTGGTCAGCTCGTTTGTGGCCGTCAGCGCCAGTGAGGTGATACCGAGAATCTTGCCAGCGTTATCCAGCGAACCCAGCTGAAGCGCGGCATTTTTTGCCTGTAATAACCCTGAGTTATCAATCTGCTGCGCCGTCACCGTGCTGTCACCTTCGCTCAGCAACATCCCCTGATTAGACAGGTTGCCAGTTATCGCCAGCGTCAGTGCATCCGTACCGTGAAGCGTGCCCTGATTGGTGAGGCGAGCCGCCTCTGCGTGAAGCTGATTGCCCTGAAGCGTGCCGCTGTTATCCAGATCTCCAGTGATAGCCAGCGTCAGCGCATCGGTACCGTAAAGCGCTCCCTGATTAGTGAGGCGGGCAGCCTCCGCATGAAGCTGGTTGCCCTGCAGGGTGCCGACGTTATCCAGATTGCCATTTAAGAAGAATGACAGGCTATTAATACCGCTGATGTTGCCGCTGTTGTTAAGCGCGCTACCGACTGCAGTGAGGTTTAATGCCTGTAGTGTGCCCCCGTTCTGGACGTTCGCCGCCTGAATGCGCAACGTATCACCGCTTAACCAGTCGCCGTCGTTGGTAAACGCATCAGCTACAGTCAGGGTTACTGCCCCCGGCGCCTGTACTTGACCGTGATTCGTGAGCGTATCAGCCTGAAGAGTCAGCGTATTGCCCTGCAACGTACCGTCATTGCTCATGGCATTGCTGGCAATTGCCCAGTTCCCCGCCGTCAGCAAACTGCCGCGGTTGTCCAACTGAGCAGCCGTAATCTGTCCGTCGCCGGTAATGCTGGTTTTACCCGTATTGAGCCAGCGTTCGGCATTCATCAGGAACTGCTGCGCCTGAATCGCGCCGTCGGTCTCTGCCTGTCCGGCGTTCAGCGTCAGTTCGGTGCCCGCCAGCAGCGTTCCGCTGGCAGATTGCGTCAATTGATGCGTGGCACCGAGGTGCAGCGCGTTATCGGCCTGAAGCGCCCCCTGATTGGCTAGGGTTTCGGTGTGCAGCTGTAATTCAGGAGCGGTGAGCGTACCGTCATTGCTAACGTGGTCGGCGATCACGTGTAAGGCAGTACCGGCCTGCATCAGACCACGGTTATCCAGCGTATTCCCCAGCGTCAGCGCCAGCTTCTCTCCCGAGCTGAGCGTGCCGTCATTCACTACACTGCCGCCATGCAGCGCCAATATCTGGTGAGCGTTGATGGTGCCATGGTTTTCTGTCGTCTGACTGGTCAGATCGAGTTCATTAGCCGTCACCTCGCCCTGATTGGCGAACTGATGACTTTGCGCGGTCAACGCCGTGGATTGCAGCGTCCCACCGTTGCTGATGCTATCGGCCAGCAAGAACATCTGATTATCCGTCAGGATCTTGCCCTGATTGGCGAGCACCGTTTTCAGCTCAAATCTGATATCGTCACGCGCACTGAGTAAGCCAGTATTATCTAGTCGATTCGCATTGACCGTCAGGCGTTCTGCGGCGGCCAGCGTCCCGCCGTTTGTCAGGTCAGTGCCGCTGAACGTCAACCCCTGCAGCGAGGCGATATCACCCTGATTATCCAGCGAATCGACGGCCAGCGAGATCGTTTTCCCCGCCAGCGTACCGCGCTGCACCAGACGTCCCCCCTCAACGGCTAGCGCGTTACCTGCAGTCAGATTACCCCGCCAGTCACCCTGCTGCGTGACGCGCACCGTGGCGTTGTTTTTCGCCTGAAGTTGCGCGCTGCCTGCACCGTTGAGGGTTTTTGCCTCAAGACGAACCGTGTCTGCGTCCGCTATGCCCGCCAGCGACACCACGTCCCCACGCACATCAAGTAAGGTATCTGTCTTAATCCCGCTTTTGGCATCCTGCTGCAGCGATTTCCCCGCATCTATCGCGACCTTGCCCGCCGCAAACTGGGCATTGGAAAGTGTGACACCGTCACCTTTTAGGGATAATTGATTGGCGGATTTGACGATACCTTGTGCATCCACGCCAGCACTGATAAGGCTGTTTTGTGCGGTCAGCTCACCGCCAGACTGGAGATCGATATCCTGCCCGCCACGCAGCGTGGCGCCCTGCAGCGCGATGTCCTGCCGGGCTTTTAGCGTCAGAGCGCTTCCCGCCTGCTGCTTGCCCTGTAGCACTAGCGTGTCAGCGTCGGCCTGAATTGTCCCCTGCGCCACCGTATCACCGAGGCTGAGTTTACCGTTGGCAGACAGCGTGATATCGCCGCTGCGTGCACTGAGGTTCCCGACGTTCACGCCCACGCCTTTATCACTCGAAATCAGCTTGATGCGATTGGTGTACATCCCGCCGAGTGCGCCGGTATCCAACGCGACTTTGACACCATTAACCGCACCGCCATCAGCCGCCTTCGCCGTCACCTTGCCTGTCGCGTCAACCTGATTGGCACCCAGCACAATCTGCGCATCGTTGGCATTCAGTCCGGCATTAATCTGCGCGGTACGGGAAATCAGGCTGAGGTAGTCGCTCTTGCTCGCATCCAGTCCCTGCCCGGTCAGCGTGATATCACCGCGTGTCACATCAATACGCTGCAGATTGCCCTGCGCATCCAACTGGGGTTTCCCAGTGGTCAACGTCACTTGTGGAGTATTGATAAAACCGCAGCCGTCACAGGTAATGCCGTTCGGGTTGGCAACGATGACGCTGGCCGGTTTACCGCCAACTTCCAGATAGCCCGCCAGCGTACTGCGGTTGGTCGATACCACTTCGTTGATAATGGCGTCGGCGGCTTTCCCCTTCAGATTGGGGTTGTTCTGAATCAGCCCACCGAGTTGGGTGGAATTAAGCTGTTCCGTGCCGTTATTCAGGATCAGACCGGGCTTGTCGACGTTAAAATCGTGGTACTGGTTGTGGGAGATCCCCGCACTGTTTGGCGTGGCAATGTTGATGACCGGCACGCCGTTGCCAGCCTGATCCAGCGCGGTATTGCCTGTTGCGACCTGCACGCCTGCGGCCATTGCTGGCAATAGCGGCTGAAACGCAATGAGGTGGATCAGCGTATACGCCAGCAGGCGCTGTGTGGTTTTTATTGGTTTCATCCCTGATCCCCTGCCTTACAATAAAAAGTTAACAAGAAAAAATTAACAATTAAAAAGAAAGTCCAACGCGATAATAAGCAACAGCGTGATCCGGTTTTAGCCAGTCGGGGTGTGCCAACGGCCAACCAACTGTGATTTGCTGTGAGAGGTATTGGTTAGCAACGCCCATTCCTACCGCCGCGCCCCACAACGTGCCCGACGATTCACTGTCTGCCTGCTGTGAGAAAAGATGCCCGCCGTCCACCGCCGCCGTCAGCGTGACACTGCCCAACAGCGGCAACTGCGTCGCCCGCCAGTTGACTTCGTTGCGCCAGTAGCCACCACGATTACCAGAAAGGTATTGCTCTTTGAAACCACGCACGGAGGTTTCCCCGCCCAGCGTCACCTGCTCGCTGCCATATAGGCGCTGTGGTGAATACTGGCCATAGAGGTTGGTGAGGTAATGGAGGTTGTCAGCGATCGGGTAGTAATAACTGGCCGCCAGCGTCACCTTATTGAATTCGGCGCGCGGCGCATCGTCAGATTTACCGTCATCGCTTTCTGCGCCAAACCAGCGCGTTCCACGGCTGTAAGCAGGATTGAGTGTCGCCAGCCCGCCCCACAGTTTCTGGCTGTGGTTAATGCCGATAATGGCGCTGCTGAGTTTGCGACTGCTGGATTGCAGCAGAACATCGTTCAGGTAATTCTGTCCGATACGGTGTGACATGCCCGCCGAGAGGCTGGTTTTCATGTCGCCATTACGGAACACCACACGTGAAAGCGTGGCGCGGTGCGTTTGGCTGTCACCCGTTGAATGCCAGAGAAAATCTCGGTTAGTGAAATCGTTGCGGTAACGACTTTGAGAATAGTCGTAGCTGAGCGTCCAGTAGCCATAGGGTAGCGATAAGCCCGCCTGTAAGCTTTCGGTATTGCGGCTATCCCGAAATTCACTGCTGTGTCCGCCGTTGATAAACCACTGGTCGGCCAGCCCCAGCACGTTATCCGCCCACAGGCCGCCGTTTAGCTGCTGCTCCCCAGTGCTTTTCTGCCCACTATTATCAAAACTGATGTTTGCCGTCAGCGGAATTTGCTTTTTACTGGTGAGGTTAACGATGGAATAGCCAGGCTGGCTACTGGGCTGAATTTCGATACTCACCTGCTGCGTCGGCATGCGGTTGAGTTGTTCCATGCCCTGTTCGATATCGCGGAGATTGAGGATTTCGCCCTCTAGCCCCGGAAAAACCTGTTTTAAGGCTCGCGTCGATTCATTATTAATATTAATGAATTCGAGACGCCCTTCCAGAATATCAATCTGTAATATTCCGCTCGACAGATCTTGCTCGGAAATAAAAGCACGACTGGTAATATAGCCCTGTTCGATATACCAATTGCTGACATCATGAATCAGCTGATTTATATTATTAACATTAATACAACGATTGATATAATCTTTATTTAACGTATTTTTATCTTTTTCACTCAGTAAAGAACTGTTGCGATAATGAATTTCATTAATGGTAAAACAGTGCCCTGCATCGCTTCCACCGGCTGGATTTATCGTCTCTTGTGGCTGATTTAACTGCAATAAGTCATCGCGTTGCTGCCGGGATTGGTCGATCACCTCGGCTTGCCGCTGCTGAATATCAATTCTGTCCGCTGGATTAAGCGGCGCGGATAATACAGAAAATGATATAGAAGAAAATAACACAGGCATGATAACAATCAGCCTAAAAAAACCACGCATGGTTTCATCCCTGATGATAATAATTTTTCGGCATAGTAGAACCGTTAATTACCAAGCTCAATATGTCAGGTAATATATAATTTTATGACAGTTGGTTTGCGTTAAGACGCGATAAAATATTTTCCTAAGCAATAATTTTAGGTTAGTTACACCTCGTCACACAATACTGCGTATTTCATGACCCTTTCTTGACGATTTTCTGCCAGAGAGATACTTCCCCCATAGCCTCGTTGATGCATCATATTGTATATTAGCCTCTCATCGCCGCGAGTCCGTTGCGGTAGCAAACCATATCTTTATCTCATCACGTTGCGCAGCACTTCTCTCTGGGGGAACAGTGAATTATCCAATTGGGCAGATCAATCACAGCTATCTGGGCTCCAGCGTTTACACCATGCTGCGTGAAGCGTTAATTACCGGTCAACTCAAACCGGATGATCGCTTGAGGATACGGGAGCTTGCCGCACAGGTTGGCACCAGCGTAACGCCAGTAAGGGATGCAATCCTGCAACTGGCGAAAGAACAGGCGCTGGTGCTCAAGACGCCGCGCGATATTCGTGTCCCCCAATTAACCGAAGATCAGTTTAAAGAAATCCGCACTTTGCGGTTGGCGCTGGAAGGAACGGGCGCCGAACTGGCCGCCGCGCACATTACGCCGAAGATGTTGGAGAAAATTGAAGAAAATATTCGCCAGAATCGTCTGGCGATTGACGAGAAAAACCTACGCGAAGCATTGCAGTTGAATAGCGAATTTCACCTGTTTCTGGCACAGGCAGCACGTATGCCGCTGTTAACGCAGTTTATCGGCAGCTTATGGATGCGCACTGGCCCGCTGATTGCGCAGGCCTATGCACATTTTTCCGTGCAGATGGCGATAGAACATCACGAAGACGTTCTCGCAGCCTTACAGCAACACGATGCCAGTGCCGCTCGACAGGCCATCCAGTCTGATATTCTGGACGGGAGCGAAACGATGCTGGCCTTTATTGCCATGGATCAATAGATTGCGGCGTTAAGCTGCCATGAGCCGTGGCAATAGCCCGCGAATCAGAAGTCGGGTCTCTTTTACCTGGCTGATAAACGCGGGCAGCAGCGCCGTAAAACTTGGTTCATCTAACGATTCTGCGGTGTGCTGAGTGCACAAACGCAGCGTCGAATTCTCATCCAACGCCAGCCAACAGCCTTTCATCGCCGCCATCTCAAAATTAAGCATCAGCATCAGTTGATACACCTCGGTGCCGACGTCTCCCTGAAACCGCATCACGTCACTATGCAATACCAACGCGCTGCCGCTCGCGGGGACTTCCAAAACCACCGCTTCCTTCCCGTCTGGCTCGCGCAGTGCGCAGATCCCGTTCTGCAAGCCCAGTTGAGTCCGGTTGAGCGCACCATAATGGCGTAATAAGCGGGCAATATGTTGTTGTGTCGGTGTCATCCTGTTCTCCTTTAATCACAGCATTTTGTTTACATTAACCGTTAAGCTGCAAGCCTTCTTGCTGTAGCTGCTGCAACGCATTAGCGGTAGCAGGATTGGCTTTTGCAATCTCGCCACTCAGTTTGTAGCTTTGCGGTACGGTTTGATCCTGTCCGTAGCTGAAGCTGACGCTGCCCAGCAGTTTATTCATGCTGACGCCTGCACTGCTTGAGGCGTTGATGATGACTGCCGGGGTATTGAACCCTTCGCTCTTCTTCACCGTCTGCGAGACATCGATGCTGGCGAGACGTAAATTATTACCGTCTTTAAACAGCGCAATGACATCATCTTTGCCGTGCGTCTTGTTCTGAATGCCCTTCTCTATCTTTTCCCGCACATCGTCTTTCAGCTCTAGTCCAACCGTCACTGAGGCGCTGTCGCTATCCTGCAAGCGGCTTACGATATCCTTCAGTGCCGGGTTGTCCGCGATCAGTTGATTGATACGGTCGGCATTACTTGGCGGGAGCGAAGAAAACAAATGGTTGCCGATGACCTGAAACAGCCCATTTTCCGTCAGTTTGCTGAGATTGGTGTAGGACGTCGTGTGCTTAACGCTATCCAGCGTCGCCCCATCACGCTGGGCGACATCCTGTCGCACGTTCAATTTTTGCAAACTCATCAACCCCTGATGCTGATCGTCGGTTTTGGCCGTTTTATCGGCGAAGTGCTCATTCAGAATGGCAAGCTGATCGTCCGGTTCTGCCATTTTTTTCACACCGTCGATCAATAGTTGGCTGGCAGGATCGTTAAACGCGGAGTTCAGCGTCTTGGTCAACGCGTCGATATCCTTTTTCTCCAACGGCTCGGCTTTCTTCATGCCCAGGCTAATCGATTGGTTAGTACGCGAGTCTGCCGCCACATTCACCCCAACGCTGGCTGAGGTAAAGAACGGAACCGTCCCCTCTGGTGTGTTTCTGGCTGCCCCGGCGCTAATGGTCGCGTTTGCCCCCATCGCCGCCTGATTCATGAAGCGCAGACGGTTGTCGGATTCGGTGTAGGTGGAGGATTGCTCACCTTGCGCGATGCTGGACGAACTGGCGCCAGACAGAATATTAGCGCTCGCCGTCAGGCCGACAGAGCCGCGTAATGTGGCGCTGGTGGGTGCCGCACCTTTTTCTGTCAGGTTTATCCCACCGCGCAGTTCCAGCGCCGCATTGCTATCCAGATTGAAGCTGACCGTTTTACCCGCCTTCACGCTGTGCTGCTCACCTTTATCCAACAGAGCAAGCGGATTGATCGTACCGCTCGACAGACCGTCAATAAAACCGGGCAGTTCTTCTTCGCTGAGGGTAAAGTTCAGGGCGTTTTGCTGCGCCATTTGCAGGCTGGCGGATACGCCGAATGACGCTCGGACATCCGGTGCAAAGCTGTGTTTGCTGTTAATGTTTTGCGTCATCTGCGCCGAGGTTTTTCCTGTCAGATACTCGCTGACGTCATATCCGCCGGAGTAACTCACTTTCCCGGTAATCCCGCCCGAACGCTCGAAGGCGACATTAATGCCGTTTTCACCACGGGAAAAACTCAGGTTGTAATTTCTTTCGCCGCTGACACCGCCGCCCGGCACCGGAGGGAAAGGCAGAGGCGTGCCGTTGACCACAAACGACATGGATGCCCCGCCGCCATAGGTCCGGTTAAAGGCGATGCTTTCGTTGCTGTCCAACGACAAAACGGTCGCCTTCATTTTATCGATCATGTCCGTCTGGTTCGCCGCCTGCATCACGGTTTTCGAGGTCACGCTGACGGCATTCTCTTCTTTCCTGAACGCCTTCATAAAGGTTTTAACCGAATCGTAATCCGCTTCCAGCGACTTATGGTTGGTGAATCCCATGTCGGTCATTTTCTTCACCGGATTGTCGCCATATTCCCCCTGCCGTAACGCGTTTAGCTCCTTCATCATCGATGCCAACGCCGCCTCATTCGGCGAGGTGCCTGATAGCGCCCCAGCGCGATCGGTCAGCTTGTGCAAATCACCTAACACCAGGGTATCCAGCACCAGACGCGTTTTTGCCAACGACAAAGCATCACTGGTATCACGCTGCTGCCCAAACGCCTCACTATTCGGCTTTTGCGCTATCGGTGTTTTACTGTCTACAAAGGCTTTTATCAGCGTACCGGCGGTACTCGTTTTCGATGACGGATGGCTCTCCATCGCTGCCAGCAGCACCGGAGCTAGATCTTTTTCCCTGCCGTGCACGCTGGCTGGCTTGCCTTCCGGATTCATCACACCGTTATCGTTCACCACGCCCTGCTGCCTGCCGATAAGCAGAGCCGCTTTGGCCGAACTGCTTTCCAGTTCGGTCTGGAACTGTTTTAACAGGTTCACCAACGGTTTCCCCTTCTCCCCCAGATCCAGCGTGTCGAGCTTACTCGCCAGATCCATCGCCGTTCCCTGCGGCTGGCTCGTCGTGGCGTCCAGCTTTTTCAGTAATTCGGTCTGCATGTCGTAAACGGGCTTCAGACCTTCGCGGCCGCTGATGTGGTGCTGCACATGATCGGAAAAGGTTTTTAGCGGTCGGGGTACTTCCATGGAGAACGAGACAACATGGGCTCTGAGCAAATCTGACAGCTTGCTTTTAACCTGCTGTGACTCTTCACCCGTTTTACCCAAGATCTGAACATCGGCTTTAACTGACACGCCGGTCAACGGTATCTTCATCCCTTTTGTCGCCACATCAAGCCGACCAAACACCGTTTCTGCCGCACGCGCTTCCGAAGGTAATGGCGCTTCTCCTTTCGGCACTGTCGTTTTCCACGCGCTCCCGTGTTGGGTATGGAGTTCATGATCGTCATGCGCAACCTGCAAATGATGCTGCGCATCCGTACCCAATGAATTCACTTTGCCTTCTGCTGGCGTCTTCACCGGCTGCCATTGTGCCTTGTCATGGTTCGCGGCATTCTGCCAGTCGTCTTTCGGTAGCTGAAAGAGATGCCCTTCTTTATTCAGAGCGAACAACGTCTGCTGGTGATCCAGCGTGATGTCCTGTATTTCACCGGATAACCCATTTTTAGGCAGCGCCAGCGGCGACGCAGCGGGCTTCTCCGTTCCCGGCTTGATCTGGTGGAAATGCAAATCACCCTGTTTATCGACGGCAATAAATTTATTGCGGTTGAGCACCGCCATCGCCGATACACCATCGTCCTTGGCGATCCCGGGAAGTGCCGTGCCTGCGGACGGCGTCATACGCACCTGCGACAGCGCAAAAACGGTGTTGTCACCGTGCGTAAACGACTCTGATTTCTGATTGATGGACAGTGGCGTGATTTCACCGTCTTTCAGCGTGTAAGCCTGATTATCAAGCCCGCGCTTTAATTGGCTGGCTTCAACGCTGGACGCTTCCCAGTTTTTAGTATTGCCGTTGTAAAAATGGACTTTGCCATCCTGTAGCCCTATTTGCCCCAGTCGTCCCAGATCTACGGTGTCTTTCGCTGCTGGTGCCTCCGTCGTCAGACCCAGTTTATTATCCACCACCAGACTGTCGCTCAGGTTCCATCCCGGCGTTGGCGACACCCCATTTTGCCCCAGAGACGCGACATGTTTTTGTCCCTGACGATCGGTGGCGAGTGCCTGCGTCTGCCCATGTTCATCGTGGGCAAATCCAGTAATACTGTGGTCAGTCCCCAATGCCGCATTCAGTTCAGACGTACTGACTGCCGTTAAGGTGGCATGTTGTTCGCCCGCCTCAGGCCGCGGGGCGCGGTAAAGCTTGCCATCATTATCAGCAACGAGCAGATGTTCAGCGGTTAATCCCACCGCTTTCGCATACACCGGTTCACCATTTTCCAGTTTGAGATCCACCGGCTGCGGCGCGGCATCCAGCGCGTTCATCAGATGCAATTGTGTCAGATGATCCTGTTCGGTCAGCACGGCCGATTGTCCGTTCTGGTTGGCTGAGAACGCGGTAATTTTATCGCTGAAGGACGATGACGCCGTCCCCGACGACAAGTTGCTCAGTGTGTGGTCATCTTTGACTGCATACAGTTGACCATCTCCCTGCCGGGATAATTGGCTATGGGGGACATCGCTGTTTTTCTGCCAGACGCCAAATTCGGTATTCAATGAAAACAGCTTGCCGTCATGCAGACGCAATTGCTCGCCCGCGCCAGAAGCCGAGTCAGGCTGTAGGTGGATACCGGTCAACAGCTCGTGGTTCATCCGTCCAGATAGTGGCACATTCGTGGCTTCACCAGATTTTGTTTGCAGGGAGATATGTTGCGGCGTGGATTCCAGCTTTACGTTATCCACCTCCGACTTACCTGACAGCATCGCGCTCCGGCCGCTGCTGTGAAGTGCAATATGCTGATTCCCATCACTTTGAATAACGAATAGCCGCCCTGATTTATCGGCTAACGCATGCTGTTGTTCGCCCGCTCGTCCATCTTGATTTTCATGATGGGCAACGAACGGTTGGCTGTTTTTCCCTATGGTCTGCTGCAACAGCGTAGTCAGCGCTTCCGGTAAGCCCTTGCCGAACTGAAGCTTACCGTGGCTGTCCAGCGTGATATCAGATTTAGCGGCGGATGTAGGATTACCGCTGCCGTTTATTTTGATTTCAGCAGCTTCGGTGGAAGCAAAACGCGGCAAGCTCTGACTCATACCTTCCAATGAAAATAGCTCGCGTAAAGTCGTCGAGCGAGCCCCCTGACTCTTCACCTGACTGCTGCTTCCCTGCTCCAATTCAGGCGGTTTGTTTTTATCATGCAAACCTTGCTGAATCAGGGATTGCGCCCCCTTCTGGCTCGCACTGGTGCTACTGCCCTGCGATAACGATGTTTTAGCTAGCGCGGCAGGTGCAATTTCCGAAATGGACAGACTGGGCTGAGCATGCTGGATTTTCTGCATAACAAGTTCCAAAGGTGATGAAGTGAACGTGCCAGTTAAGTGGTCATTTCCCCCCTCTGGTTCCCCACCATCTTTCTCTCCCCCGCTCGGGAACCACATCACACCGCTCTTCACTTAATACGCAACAGACATAAGCCTGTTAATAACCCATCACTATTCACTTTCAAGGAGATGTTATGGCTGATATGACGATTACGCTCAGCATACAACCCGGCGCAGGTCTGTCATCGACAGGTCTGAATTCCCCGCTTTCAGGCAGCAATGGCGGGGCGTCACCACGTTCTGGGCAGCAAGATAGCCAACTGATGGAAGCGCTGAGCACATTGTTGAGTGCCCTTCTGCCCAATTCACAAGGCAATACTCCCTCATCAACAGACGGCAGTTCGCAGGGCCAGGCAGGGATAGGTAATGGAGGGAGTTCAGCATTAGGGCAAAACGGCAGCGCTGCCGATATGCTTATGAAACTGTTGGAAGCGCTGATCCCTAGCAAAAATGGCCAGGAAGCAGGGAATCCGCTCTCTTCCGGTTCGTCGGGTGCAGCAGGCGGCAACAGCGGTGCCTCACCGCTGACGGGTTCATCCGGTGCTGGAGGCGTGGGTGGCGCACAAAACCCAGAAGATCTGAGCCGTTCCCTGCTGCAAGATTCTGCAGGCAGTGCGTTAAATAACGCGATCAATCCAACGGCAGACGGCGGTGGCCAACTGAGCGGCAACGATCTGTTAAAAGCGCTGCTGGAATTGATCGGTAATTTGATGGATTCACAGAAAGGTGAATTTGGTCAGCCGCAAGGTAGCGGCCAGTCACAGGGTGGCGGATCGCCGTCAACGGGCGCGCCGCAGGCGTCATCTGGTGGTGGAGGTGGCTCCCCAGCTGCGCCTTCAGCACCATCTTCATCAGTCGGCGGTAACGGCGGTGCCGCGTCCGCCCCACTAACGGCGGCGCCAACCGGCGTTGATGGCGGTTCGGCCGCATCACCCACGGCGTCAACAGCAGGTGCTGGCCCAGTTTCCTTCCCAACCGCCAGCGCTAACCCCACAGTAGTAAACGACACCATCAAAGTCGGCCCCGGTGAAGTTTTTGACGGCGGCGGCAAAACCTTTACCGCCAGCAGTAAATTAGGTGACGGCGGCCAGGCTGAAGGCCAGAAACCACTGTTTGAGTTGGCTCAAGGCGCAACGCTGAAAAACGTGGTGTTTGGTGATAATGCGGCGGACGGCGTACACGTTCGCGGCGATGCCAAAATTGATAACGTGCACTGGACCAACGTCGGTGAAGATGCACTGACGGTGAAGTCAAACAGCGGTAAACCTGCCAACGTTGAAATCACTAACAGCAGTGCTCAGGGCGCTTCCGATAAAATTTTCCAGTTGAACGCGGATGCCAACCTGACTATCGATAACTTCAAAGCGAAAGATTTCGGTACGTTCGTCCGCACCAACGGCGGACAACAGGGCGACTGGAATTTGAACCTGAGTAACATTGACGCAGAAAACGGCAAGTTCTCGTTCGTGAAAAGCGACAGTGAAGGGTTGAACGTCAAAGGCAACAATATCAACCTGACGAACGTCAATAATCACTACAAAGTACCCGACTCCGCCAACTTACAGGTGAATTAAGATGCCAAATACGATGACATCGTCCACACCGCCTCGCTGGGCGGATCTCGCCAAGCAAGGCGGATACATTACGCCCGCTCAGCGTGAATCATTCACTCAGGCTATTCATCTGGTGAGAGCACAGTTGAACACGGTACTTAGCCAGTCAGGAACGCAGCGGTGGGGTGAGTTCGAGTTCGATAACTTTGTGGATTCTCTGGAGCAGGACTTCCTGCATCAGGCCAATATCCATAAGGAGAATGGACTTCATAGCGACGTGGCACAAACCTCATTCTGGGTCGCCCGCCTGATCGCCGATCGCTGTATTGCGGTGCGTCAGATGTAATACTTGCGCCACACCACACAGGGAAAAGCCAGCCAGAGAAACCTGCGCTGGCTTTATTAGGATTTGCGTCGACAGATATCAGGCGTAAGTAAACCCTCACCCAATGCTTACCGTTCCCCCGCCAATCAACACGCCGCCACAGCTAACCGCATCACCAGTGCGAGCAGCAGGCTTTCCATCAATGAGCACGGTGGATGAACCACCGCTAATACTCCGGTCATGGCCGTGAGGAACCAGAGGATCGCCTTGTCGAGCCAACGGCATACCATCAACCTTAACCGTTGATGAGCCCGCCGCGACGGGCGTCGGCGGATGGTTACCGTGCCCCGTGTCGCTATCGCCTAATTTAACTGCGTTACCCATTTTTATTCCCTTATTAATCCGTTTATTAAAACACCGAGATAAATCGGTTTATTTAATAGGCTGCTGGTCCGTTTTAGGCTGCTTAGCACGGTAATCATCCATGATCGGCGCCCAGTCCATTCCCAGTGGGATAGGGTGTTGTTTAAACAGTTCGCCGTATTCTTTGTCAAAGTCTTGGAGCGTCACGGTGTATTGGCTCACACCAATCGGAAATTTTTTATCATACCAATTGTCTGTCACCTCTTCGGCGATACCACGGGCAAGCAACAAATCTGGACTGACGCCAAGTCCCCTCCCCATCAAGACCACTTCATAATAGCCGCCTGGGGCCAGACCAAAATACAAACGTTCGCGGCGATCGTAGCGCCCCTGAACTTGATAAACTGCTCTCATTCTCTGTTCTAAATCCGCAGGTAAATCAACCTTGATGCGGTAACGCTTGCGATCGTAGAGAGACACCATTTCTATCACCGCGCGGTCGGGAACCGCAATTCCTTCTACAGGTAAACCGCCACCGCCGGCCCAATAGTAACGTTTTTCCGTAATCCGTTTTACACTGGCACCAGGTCCTACGCCCCCCCCTGGATAGCCGCCAATTAATGTTCCTCCACGATAAAATTCAACGTTGGTCGTCCACGTTTCATCGATATTACTGCCAGTACCATATCGCCATGAAAAAGCTGGGATCGTTGGAGCCGTCGCACAAGCAGCCAATGAAACGCAAAGACCCAGCAACACAATACATTGTTTAAACATCATGCTTCCTCATTCCCTATCATGTGCCGCCGCTCTTTACTCACGGTGACACAATCACTTCACAGGCTGCTGGTCCGTTTTAGGCTGCTTGGCGCGGTAATCATCCATGATCGGCGCCCAGTCCATTCCCTGTGGGATGGAGTGCTGCTTAAATAGTGCGCCGTACTTTTTGTCAAAGTCTTGGAGCGTCACAGTGTATTGGCTCACGCCGATTGGAAATCTTTTATCATACCAATTGTCCGTCACTTCCTCGGCAATACCACGGGCAAGCAACAGATCTGGGCTGACGCCAAGTAAATCCCCCTGCAATAGCACTTCATAATAACCACCGGGTGCAAGGCCAAAATAGAGCCAGCTACGTTGATCAATACGCTTGCCAATCTGATAGCGCTGCTGCATTTGCTGGGCTAAATCAGCCGGTAAATCGACTTTGATGCGATACCGCTTGCGATCGTAGAGGGACACCATCTCGATCGAAGCCCTGTCAGGGACGGGAACACCATCAGTAGGTAACCCGCCGCCCCCAGCCCAGTAATAACGCTGGCCTGTGATTCTGTCACTCAGCAGTCCGCCCGCCCCGCCGCCCGCTTCACGATCGGCGTAAATAAGTTTTCCACCACGATAAAATTCCGTTCGCGTATTGTTAGTGATATCAATGTTGCTGCCAGTGCCATAACTCCAGCTAACCGGAGTTCTTAAATTCGGGCTTGAGCAGGCGACTAGCGAGATGCTGAGGCCCACGACCATAATCAAATACCTGAACATTATGCTTCCTCATTCCCTATCATGTGCCGCCGCTCTTTACTCACGGTGACACAATCACTTCACCGGCTGCTGGTCCGTTTTAGGCTGGTTGGCGCGGTAGGCATCCATGATCGGCGCCCAGTCCATTCCCAGTGGGATGGAGTGCTGCTTAAATAGTGCGCCGTACTTTTTGTCGAAATCATCAATGCCATATTGTTCAGCCACAGATACTTTTTTATCATACCAATCATCGGTAACCTCTTCGGCAATACCACGGGCAAGCAACAAATCTGGACTGACACCAAGTAAATCCCCCTGCAATAGCACTTCATAATAACCACCGGGTGCAAGGCCAAAATAGAGCCAGCTACGTTGGTCAATGCGCTTGCCAATCTGATAGCGCTGCTGTATTTGCTGGGCTAAATCAGCCGGTAAATCGACTTTGATGCGATACCGCTTGCGATCGTAGAAAGACACCATCTCGATCGAAGCCTTATCAGGAACAACAACGCCCTCAGTAGGTAACCCCCCGCCGCCCGCCCAGTAATAACGCTGGCCTGTGATTCTGTCACTCAGCAGTCCGCCCGCCCCGCCACCCGCTTCACGATCAGCGTAAATGAGTTTTCCACCACGATAAAATTCCGTTCGCGTATTGTTAGTGATATCAATGTTGCTGCCAGTGCCATATCGCCATGAAAAAGCCGATTTTGTGGATGTCGTCGCACAGGCAGCCAATGAAACGCAAAGCCCCAGCAACACAATAAATTGTTTAAACATCATGCTTCCTCATTCCCTATTATGTGCCGCCGCTCTTTACTCACGGTAGTTTCAAATTTGCTGGTATTGGCTGGACTGGCGATACCCTGATTGCTGGCGCTACGATGGACATAATCGCGGCGCAGTGACTGATAAACCTCCGCAGAGAGTTGCTGGCTCAGATTTTTCACTACACCCTGCTCGGTGGCCGCTAATGCCCACACCTCATCTAGTTTAGTCAGATTGACCGCTGGCAGTTTGGCTGAAAGTGGTTCAAGCTGAAGCTGTTTATCTTTTGATCGCCACGCCTTAAACGGCACGCTGGCGGCTCGTCCCGCTTCCACCATCATGTGTAGTGGAATGCGCGAATACTCCCCCTCCACCACGCGGCTCATCACCACCTCCACATACACGGCCTTTTTCGGCCACAAATCATCCTTGCCACGCCGTCGGATAAACGAGTAGGGGATCAAACTGATCGCCCCTACAGGAGGAATAGCGGCACGCAGCAAACGCGGGTGAAGACGTCCGACCCAGCCCTGCGCAATTTTTTCCTCGGCATAGGCGTAGGCCTGACGATAGGCCTGACTTTCATCATCCGGCGTGGAGGTCGCTTCTTCACTCATAAAGCGCTCCAGTTCGAGGCACTCGGTCAGCGCCGGATCGCTGTTCGGATTAGGCAGGCTCCAGCGGCTGTAATAGCCGCCGCCAAGATCCGAATGCGCGCCCGGCAGCGCCAGCTCGGTGAAGTGTGGCGGAATGCTAGAGCCTATCGCCGTAGGAGTGACACGCGTTAAGGGGAAGTGTTTTCGCACCTCATCCAGCGCTGTCAGATGCACCACCCGTTCGGCACAATCATCCTGCAAGTGGATGTTCAGACTGGGATGGTACGATGAAGCGACCGTGTCAAAAATCCCGACAAACGTGATACGCACATCGTCCCTATTGGCCCAGTCAAACCCAGCCTTAAGACGGATAGTGGGCGTATTGGCGATCGCCTGTACCAACGGGTGATCGGTTTTCTGGTCGATGACATTGACAAAATGGCGTGCCGCCGCCGCCCCACGACTAAAGCCAAATACATCGAACACGATGCGATGAATGCATTCAATATTCGGTAATACCTCCCTTAAATCACGTTTGACCGCATCCGTAATCCCTTGACTACAAGCCTGATTAACCTTGCCAACGATAGAGGTATTTTCACCGCCAAAATCCAGATCCAACCCTTTTGTCAGCATATTGTCCGATCGGTATTCCAGACCATCTTTTCCTGCAACCGGATCGCGAGTGCCAATGCCGCTGATATAGCTATGGACGACCAACGGGCCAGCAGTCAGATCGTATTGGTTGAATAGTTTACCTACATTAGTAATATCGTTAGCCGCACTATCCCCAACCGGGAGTTGCCCCATCTGGCAGCCACGCAGCTCTTTCTCCCGCTGCGCCGGATCGGAGCAGGTTTCAGCCAGCCATTGCTCCACTTTTTTAAGACCAGACTCGGCATTATACGTGTTATTCCCCGTACCATCGAAGAACACACCGATGCGCAGCACGTTGATCTGATAACCTTTTACTTCGATAACGTAAGAATGCTTGGTAAAGAAACGGACGCTACCCGCTTTCCCTTCCTGATGCGCCTCTGGCAAGGGTTGCTCCGGTGCGGTCAGGCACAGGTCTCCGGTGGTCGCCTTAATATGTTCACGTAGCGTTTCATCATACCCAACCTTTTTTGCCACATAAGCAGGGACGGCACTTTGCCCGTCCTTCAATATTTCACGCGATTGCGCTGCCTTGAGCCAGGGCTGCGTCTCTAGTTTGACGGCTATCGGGCCTACGGCAAAACCACGTACGACTACAGGCCCTTCTTTGAGGGTGACCGTTTCGGATTTGCCGGTATCGTCGGTCAGTGTCGCTTTTAGGCCCTTGAACGAACGATTGTGTTCATCACGAACCTCAATCTCTATCCAGGTATCGTAACGTTCGCAGGGAATACAGTGGGGATCGGCTGCCATTAGTTAGCTCCTATCAACGCGTTATGCTGCACCATCCAGTGGTTGACCTGCGCGAATTCAGCCTCGGTCAGCATCAGCGGCGCTCGAATACTCTCCAAAGGAAGTCCGGCCTGCAAGGTCAAGGCTCCAGCCACCACGCCATCGAGCACATCGTCTTGAAGCCTCTCCGCATTGGCTTGCCTGAGAACGGACAAAATAGTCCCTGCCGGATCGGGATGACGTTCCATCATGCTCGTCATGGTCTGCCACAGACGCCGACGAAGAATGTAGGCGTGACGCTTTTCGTCATACAACGCCGCCATATGGTGTGAGCGGATGTGAAACCAGGGACTCTTTAACCGGAGATGGAAGGGAATATCAGGATTACGCGTAAATCCATTTTCGTTGATCCAGAGTCCATTGCAGGGGCCAAGCACGGCATCCCGCTCTTCTGGGCTCATGGCGCAGAACATCGGAAGAAAGATACGAGGTTCAGAGAAACGAAACCAGACAGCCTCTCCTTCACGGATAGCTAATATCAGGCTTTGCCAATGGTTGCGAACGACGTCAAGAGACTGTTCACTGACCAGATAGAATCCACTCAACGCGGGAGAATCCGTCACGAACGCGGGCGAAGGGTTAGACAGCAGCCAAGGGCCAAGTGCGGCTTGCTCGTTAAACTCGGTCCCCGCAAAGAGGGGGAAAGCTTCACCTTGGCTGAGTTCATAGAAACGGGCTACTGCCGAGCGATCTACCGCGCCGTCGACGATCGCAAAGAGCGCGCCGCTATGCTGGGCTTGCCACGCATTCAGGCTCATGCTTTGCCTCCCTTAGCGAGGGGACAAGGTTTGACAAGCGGTGACATCGATTCCATGCTTTTATGAATGGCAGGGGCAGGCAATGTCGCGGGTGGTGCAGGTGGGACGGCAACACCACCCGGCAGAATGGGGCTCTGTCCTGCCCAACCAGAACCGCTCCCAGCACTGCCCCCAGAGTTAATTTTGATAGCCGGGCCCACCACGCTCACGCCGCTGGGATCGATCTTGATGAAGCTTCCCCCGACTTTCAGCGTCAGCTCCGCCCCCGCTTCAAGAACCACCTTAGCCCCCGCTTTCACATGCACTTCTTGCCCTGCCTCGACCAGCAAAGCCTGTCCCAGTTTCTGGTGCATAGAGGCATCGACGTTCAGTGAGTAATCCCCTTTAACATGATCACGTTTCTCGCTCTCGACCGTCAGGTGATCGTTGGCTTTAACGCGAGTTACACGGTCATTATCAATATCCGTATGTGCATCGCGTTTGATATGCCAGACAACATCGTTCTCAATCAGCGCGTTGAGATCTTTCTGACCATGAATATAAATCTCTTCCTGCCCTGCCTGATCTTCAAAGCGCAGCTCATTAAATCCTTCGCCCTGATGGGTTTCCGTACGCAGCACGGTGCGCGTCTTGTGCGCAGGCAAGTCGTAAGGAGGACGGTTGGTCGCGTGGAACGTACGCCCGGTGATAATCGGCTGGTCGGGATCACCTTCTAGGAAGCTAACAATCACTTCATGGCTGATGCGCGGGATAGCAATCATGCCGTACTGACCGCCAGCCCAGCCCTGACTGACACGCACCCAACAGGAGCTCTGGTCGTTGCTCGCGCCATAGCGATCCCACGGGAATTGCAGTTTTACCCGACCGTACTGGTCGCAGTAAATCTCTTCTCCCGCCGGGCCGACGACGGTGGCGATTTGCGGGCCATCGACCATCGGTTTGTATGGCAACTCCGCACGCCAAGTCGTGTTGGCGCTAATGACGTCGAAGCTGTTACTGTAGGTGGTCGGTTCGCCGCCACTTTCCTCCTCCAGCGCCTGCGGTTGCTGCCCACTGTGCGTGATAGCCACCAGTTGCCAGCCGCTATTCAGCGCCGGATTGGGGTGCTCGGTCAACATGAAACTGCTGCCCGGCATTAACATCGCCGCATTCGATTCACCCGCGCCGGTCACCGCCCCTGAACGTAGCGCATCCAGCCGGTAACCGCTGAACGCCTTGCCGCTCGGTTCTTGTTTATAGCGCCCCGGATAATCGTAGTGCTGATAGCTTTCGCGCTGGTGCGCCAGCTCGTTGCTCATCTTCTTGTGTGACAGCCCGTAAGCCGGGGTTTTGAAGCTGTAGTCCTTCAATTCCACTTCTGCCGTACTCACCCGCTCCGCGTAGTGGAACCGCCGGACATAGTCGCCTTCGCTCAGCCCCTGAACCGCCAGATTGAAGAACAGCTCGGGGCCTTTGGTCAGCGCCCCGGCATCATCAGCAAACACCACACGGTGTTTGCCTTCCTCAAACTCATGGAAGAAGTACAGGCCTTCCTCTGCGGTCAACCGGGTAAGAAACGCCAAATCACTTTCTCGGTACTGCACGCAGTATTCCCGCACCGTATGGTCATGGCGCAGCGAAAAGGCATAATCGGTGATACCCGTTTCTTCCAGCAATATGCTGATAATCGCTTCCGGTTTCTGTGCCTGAAAGATACGGGCATTGGTGCGAAGCCCTAGTCGCCACAGGGCAGGCCTGACTTCTGCCTGATAGCGCGTGCGGCGAAATCCGGTGTCACCCTGCGTGAATCCACTAATAATCCCGCAGACTCGGCGTTTTAACTCGCCCTCATACCAAATCATCAGTTCGCACGGCTGGTCCAGAACCGCGCCAAAATCGACATCCGGCAACGCGCTCGCCAGACTCAGCGACAGGCTGAAAGGCCGGTTCAGCCCCTCATCCAGCCTGAAATCCACCACCGCAAACGTGCCTGCCGCAAGCGCGCCGACCTTTACGGTGAATTGCAATCCGGTACTGTTTGCCATCGGTCTTCTCCTTATTATTCTTGTGCTGTTACCACGGCGACCGCACGCCTCGGGTTCCCTCGGAGCGGCACGTCGCTATCCTGATTAACATCAAAACCTGAGTTGTGGTCTGAGTCTGCTCACACCACGACCTAGGTTGATAAAAACATCACACGGGAAAAATGTGATTTCAGAGAAAAGCACAGAAAATTAGGGGGAGTAGATATTCGGTGTGTTCACGCCATCGGAGACAAAAAGAATACGGGGTTGAAGCGGAGTGAAGAATAATGAAAACGTTCCATGTGACATCCTTGGCGCTATTCCTTTTGAGAAAATATGTGTAAAGGATAACAAGATGCTCACAGAGCTAATAGCGCAAAGAAAGGACAAAAGCTGAGTAAACTAATTGATTTGAATTGAAATAATTTCATTAAAACTAATAACAAGAAAGCAGAGCTTTCGCCCTGCTCCCGGTAATTTTTCGTTTTAGCTCGCGAGCTTTTGCAGCCCCATATTGACGATGCGGTCACCGATCATGGCCGCATCAATCCCCAGAGAAGCGCCGCCGTTGCCACGAGCATTCAGGTTGGTATTGCCGGTATCACCCGCTACCGCGCTCTTGATCATGCCGACAACCTTCATAAATTTATCCATGCTGCCTTTGGTCATGCCATCGTCATCCGGCTTGCTCAGCGCCTTGGCCCAGGATTTGTCATCCTGCTTCGCCGTCTGCCAGTTATCTTTCTGGTATTCCGGCTTACCGAAGACTTCAGGATATTGATCCATAAACTGACCAATTTCTTTCGCCATCCCCCGATCTTCTTTATCCACGAAGTAACGGGTCGGGCTGTCATTGTGCGTGCTGATGTTATTCAGCTCCTGCAAACCGGCTTTTTGCCCAACGCTCATCCCCAACGTGCTACCCAATTGATTGAACGCCCCTGCGCCGCTCAAGCCTTGCAGACCGTTGTTACCCAGTTGCAGCGGTGAGTTCTGGCCTTGTGCCTGACTCAAGCCGTTGCCCAAAATCGCTGATAACGCATCGTTAACGCCTTGGGTATACGCCGAAATTTCCGGTGATGCAGGCTGTTTATTGCCAAACAGGCCCCCCTGTTGCTGTGACATACCGCCGCCCAACAGATCCTCCAGCGCGCTAAACAGCAGGCTGCCCATCATTGCTGATGGATTCATGGCATTCATACCGGCACCCAGCGCCCCACCTAAACCACCACCGAGTGCGCCACCCAATCCGCTGCCAAGACTGCTCCCGAGACCACCGGCCAGACCGCCACCAAGGCCTTGTCCCAGCAATCCGCCGCCTAATCCGCCCAGGCTACTTCCCAGACCGCCGAGCGCGCCACCCAAACCGCCCCCCATACCACCGAGGCCACCGCCCATGCCGCCGCCCATCATGCTCCCCATGAACATCATGGTGGTCATGATATCGGACAACTGTTCTGCAATATTGCTACGCTGGCCACCAAACCCCGATTGCGATGGCGATGCGCCATTTTGTGAAGACTGAGATTGAAATAAACTGCCGTTACCACCCGCTTTGATCGTAATTTGCAAAGAAGTACCGCCACCAAGAGAATTAAGCATAATGTTTCCTCAATGAATAAATGGAGTATGAAAGCGCCAATAGGTTTGCGGTCAGCCCGCGTGATTGTGACACTCCCCCATTAAGTGATTTTCTTGCCTGCGTGGTTCCCGCCTTACATACGAAAACACAGGACTTTTTCACGGTTCAGCGCGGAGGTAGACCGGCTAAACGCCACAGTTCGTCGATCGCTGCGACGGAGTCAGTCAATATGGATAATGAGCGGCGTAACCGCAGAGTGTGCTGTTCATCCAGGCTCAGGCTGCATGCAGGTAGCGTGTCAGCCTCCAGAAAGCGGCGTTGTAAAATTTGCCGCAGCATACCGGGATAATGTCGGGCAGGTGCCAGCGTTAAGATGAGTTCAACCTGCCGCGCCGACACTACCGTAAACCACAGCCTCACGCCCGGTTGTACTGACCAACATGCCGTCGGCGTGGTTTCCAGCGCTGAGAGAAAATCATGCTGATTGTCGAATACTTCCGTTGGCTCACTCATCCACGCTTACCCTGCTGTAATCCGCCGGGCCATTGCGCAGGTCAGGCTGCCACCAGATGATGAGCTGTCGCGTTTCTGGCTGCGGGCGACAGGTGACTGAAGCACAGTTAGTCACCTGCCGCGGTGAATTGCAGGCACTCAATAAGAATGCGATGAACACCACTAACCACGTTTTATGGTTCATATGCATCTCCTGTAGTGGATAAGATTATTAATTTGATATCAGCACATTGCGTCGGGTTGGTTGAGCCGTTAGCGCGGGCTGCAAAGCAAGGAACACCTCGCTGGATTCCCCCGGTGCCAGCGTCGTTTTCGGCCACACGGCCACCGCTAGCGTGCGGCTACTGGCACAAGCCGCTTCATCAAAACGCTGTGGCTGGGTGCCTCCATTACGCACCACGCCTACGCTCAGGCGTACCTGACCGTTGCCATACCATTGATAGCGCGAGCTGTCATAGATCAGGCCCGACTGTGAGCGGCACACCTCTCCCAATCGCGCGCCTTTGCTGTCGGCCTGAAACCCGGCAGGAAGCTGGCGGCTGGCAAGATCGCGGAACGCGCCTTCAATCAGGCTATAGAGATCCGTTTTACCGTTGCGCTGCGCCACGCGGTTCATGGCACCGTTCAACTGCTGGCGATTGACGGAGGACACATAGCGCGTAGGATCGGTTTGATCGCCAACAAGGTGGGGTGTAAGAATGAAAAGGCGCTCGCGGCGAGAGACTTCATGACGCGTCGAGGTAAACAGTTTCCCCAGCAGCGGGATATCCCCAAGGATCGGAATACGACGATCGCGGTCACCGCTCTCCTCGACGTGAAAACCGCCCAACACCAGCGCTCGGTTCTCACCAATCAACGCCTGCGTGCTGACAGTACCGCGCTTCACGCCAGAGGCTTCCCCCTCGCGCCCTGTCTCGACCTGACCATCTTCGATATCGATAACCAGTTGGATGCTGCGCTGTGCCCCTTCACCAATCACCCGCGGCGTCACTTGCAGGCTGGTGCCCGCCGTCACTGGTTGAATGTCCGCGACACGCTCACCCGTCGCCGTGATGAACGCCGTCCGGCTGAAATCGACAATCGCAGGCTGGTTCTCCAGCGTCAGCACGGAAGGATTGGCGACGATGGAGGCCGTCCCTTCTCCCTCCAACGCCTGAATATCAGCGAAGAAACGCTTGAAATCACTGACAAACAACGTGCTTCGTCCCATCATCATGGTGCTGCCCGCGCTCACATTGCCGAGCTGCGCCTGCCAGTTCGCTTCCAGCCGCGACAGCGCGGTACGATCCACATCCAAAATAATGGCATCAATGTTGACCAGATTTTGCGGTACATCGATATGCTCGACGAGCTGTTGGTACTCCGCCCGGCGTTTTTCATCATCCCGAATCAACAGCGCATTATTGCGTACATCAGCGGAGATCTTGCCGCTTAGCGTCACGCGGCTTGACGCCTCACCGCTGCGTCCTGGGCTAGTGCGGGTTGCGAGCCGAGTCATCAGCGAACGCGTACTGTCCCGCATAGCTTCCATCCCCGTATCCGGCTGTACGGGCATCGGACCAGATGCGCCCGCCGGTGCGGCTCGCTGACCATCCATCAGTTCATTGAGAATGGTCGCGACGCCCGGAATCGTGATTTTTTGATCGCGGTATTGCAGCGTTCGGTCGGATACAGAGGCATAGCGCAGCGGGAAAATCATCACCTTACGCCGTTCGTCCTGCTTTTCCCGCTGTTGGCTAAAATTACGGATCAAATCGATATACGCCTTCGGCCCGGTAACCAGCACTACGCCCTCTTCAGGTAACTCCCCCCAGCCGAAGCGCGAGTCGATCAGCCCGATGCCACTGAGTGCCTGTTTGATGTCAGGCGCAGCATCCGGTGAGATCTCCAGACGCACCGACGCCTGTTCATCCTGTGGGCTGACATACAGCGCATTGTTATACACAAACCACTGGAAGCGATGCTCCAGCGCCAGCCTGTCGAGAAACAGCGTGGGATTATCCGCCCGAATCTTCGCCGTCACCTCATTGTCCGCAATATTGCCCAACACCAAATCCACGCCGTGGCTGTTGGCGAAATCCGCCAGAATCGCAGACAGTGGCGTTTGCTCGGCAGAATACGCATACGCCCCTTTATTCCAGTCGGCGGGTGTGGCGGCGTACGCCAACGAAATAACCCCATTCACGGGGATAATCCCGATCAGCACTATTGCCCAGCAAAACCAGCGATAGATCACCAGCAAAATGCTATACGATCCATTACGTATCAATCCCTTACGCATGTCGTTCTCCTTGCAAAAAAGCCAGCGTGCTCAGATTAAGTGGGGCGGAAACAGCCGCTTTTGTGCGCGGCGTGAGCAGGCTCAGCCAGACGTCCCGTTGATTAAGTAAGGTTTCCAGACTGCGGCACAGTTGCATGACGTCGTCGGCATCGGGCCACATCCATAGCCAAAACTGTTCATCCTGCGGTGAGAGCGAAAGTACGGCGGTATCCTCCTGAAACTGCGCGTGAGCGGCATCAGCCAGCTGTAATGCGCGTGCCAGCATCGGCTCATCCGGCACCGTGTGCAGCGGAATCGCCGCACTGCATGCCACGCCCGATGACTGCCGTACTATCGCCACTGCGCCGCCGTCGATCTCCAGTTTCAGCATTGACGCTCCGCCGTTTAGCCAGCGCTCCAGCATCGCGGCTAACTCAGTTGAAGTCATTGATGATGGCCTTTGCCAAACCGTGCTTAACGCTCAACAGTTGCCCGACCGCCCAGTTGGCATTGGAATAATCCATACTGGCTTCAAAAAAAGCGTAGCTATCAGCCTGACTGGCACCGCCTTCGGCAACATTCAGAGCAATATCATCCAGTTGCTGCTGCGAATCGACCAGGTGCGCGTCAAGGCGGCGCTGAATGGGGTTAAGGGACATAGCACGTTCTCCTCATAAGGTATTTTTCTCACAAAACAGGTTTCGGTCGCTGACCTGATAGTGAGTGGTTAACCCTGGCGTGCAGTTCCCATTGGCAAACGATGATTTCACATAGCAGCGGCGGAGTGATTGGGAGGAATGAGCTGCTGTGTCGCCTGCCGCCAGTTCAGCGACATCACGCCATGCGCCGTGATCAGCTTCATGGCATCGTTATCCAATGCCTCATCGCTGGCGAGACGCCACTCCAAATGTGGATGCGCGTCCAGCCAATGTTGCACATCGGCAAGCTGACCGGGATGGCAGTACAGCGTTCCTCGGCTCTCCCCCTGCTGTTGTTTCAGCAACTGTCGCAATAAGGCATGATGGCGTGACGGCGTAGGCGTTTTATCCAGCAAGTGCGCCAATGCATCGCGCAGCAGTTGTCCGGCTTGCGTAATCATGGTCTGCTCAAGGCGCATCCTGTCTTGCCGAACGCCCAGCAGTAATGCGTTTGCCTGCTGCCAGAACGCAGCTTCTGCATTTTCTACCGCCTGTTCGCAGAGCGTTCCAGCACGATTGTGCGCCTGTGCCACGATCGTCTCTGCCTGTACAGTGGCTTCTTCCCAGAGTGTCCGACTGCGACGATGCGCCGCAACCCGCTCCGCCGGAATAATCACCGCTTCATCTCGACTTGCGCCGGGTAATGTCACAAACATCTTTGTCGTCAGCATGCTTCGTCCTTAGCAAAATGAATAAAAATGAGGAGGGTTATGCGGGGGTTGATGCCTTCCAGATTAGGGCATCGCACAGCGCATTCAGCCGGGCGGCGGGTAATGACACTGCTGGAGCCTGACAGTGGGTTCCCCAATCACGGGAACAATCATATGGAAAGAGCAATCGCAGACGCGGCCAGCACGCTTCGCCATAGCGAACGCGCAACAGCATCAAGGCGTCCTGGTCGCGTGATGTCGAGGGATCCGGTGATGATTGAGCAGAAAAAGCAGCCGGTGTCGGTAGCCACAAACCGGGCCGCAGCGCCTTTGCCAGCCGTTCACACCATATGCCCTCTGCGTCAGAGTGATTCGGTTCACGTATGGGCTGGCACACCCGTGCCATCAGGTGTAATACCGTTTCCCGCTGCGCCGTATCCAGAGTCCCCAGTTGCATCAGCGAGGCAAGCGGATCCGGCGGTAAGACCAACGGCAGAGAGAAATAGCGATTAAGCTGTACGGCGTTCACATGCAGCCAGTCGCGACGCCGTGGCGAATCAGGCAACATAACGCCCCCCGTCCACCAACTGGGGTCCGCTTGTAACAGACAGTCCTTTACCCACCAGGTCAGCCACGCAAGCGGTGTGATGCCATCCGATTCGCGCCCTCTGGTTTGCTCTTGTGTTGTCATTGTGACGACGACGCCCTCGCTTTTTTCTGCTGCCATTGTCGCAGGTAAGGCGAGCCAATACGCCAGCCTAATAGCCCAGCCAGCACTAGGCCAAATAGCCCAGCGCTCCACTGCCAACGACGCATTTCATCCGGCGTCAGCGTGAACGGCCCCAGCGTAACGACGGGGATCGTGTCCTGATACGGTTCTGCCGGAACAAAAACGATCGCCAGTTCTTTATCGTCCTTACCAGACAGACCGGGAATACTGCTGGCGACCATCCGACGGATACGCGGCTCCATCCCATCCGGTTCCAGTTCGGCACGATATTTAATAAATACCGCTGCTGAGGCGGGCTGAACCGGTTCGCCGGGCGCGATACGCTCGGGCAACACCACATGCACTCGCGCCACCATCACGCCATCGATCTGCGCCAGCGTCGCTTCGACTTCCTGCGACAAGGCATAGATATAGCGGGCTCGCTCTTCCAGCGGCGTCGAGATCACACCGCTTTTCTGAAAAACTTCCCCCAGATTAGTGCGCGACTGCTTCGGTAAACCCGCCGCATTTAGAATGTTGACGGCGCGTTCCATATTTTTTGCATCGATCACCAGCGTGACGCCGGTTTTCTCAACCCGTTTCTCCGCACCGATCTGATAGCGGCCAAGCATTGAAATCGCTTCGTTGGCATCGTTCTCCGACAGCCCGCGATTCAGCTCAATCGGCTCACCGCAGCCAGCCAATAATCCGATCAGCAGGAGCAACACTCGCTTATCTATTTTCATAGGCCGCTACTGTAAGTTGGTGAGTTTTTCCAGACTTTGCACACTTTTCGCCACCAGTTTGGCGCTCAGCAAGCTTTCCAGATAGAACGACGACAGTGTTCGGGTTGCATCCAGTACATCCTTTGGATTATTGGAACGCATCGCCTGGCTGACGTCGCGTTCGGCGGATTTGAAGACGCCGTTCAATCCCTGAGATTTTTCCGCCAGCGCACCCAGCCACTGACTGTTACCGCTTCCTGCCGTCATCGGTGCCGATGACAACGCCGCACTAAACCAGGAAACATCCTGATCGTTGGCAGAAAAGGAAAAAGACGTGCCGTTGTCCGCCAGCGGAGCATCCCCCGGCTGAGGCAACGTACTGGCGTGGTTGATTTTCATGGTGTGGATTCCATCGCGGACGGGATAAAAATAAAGCCGGAGCATAGCCCCGGCTCGTTGACTCACGATCAGAACTGGATAGCTTTCGCCGCTTTCTGCCCAGAGTTCAGTGATTTGGAGGCAGAATCCATCTGACCATCCAGAATGGAGTTTTCCGTATCCAACGCAATTTTCTGTGCCTGCGCGCCTGCTGCACGAGTCAGAGAACCGGCCATCGCGGTATCCAGAGTCTGAGAAGCCGCCTGAGATGCAACCTGAGAAAGTCCTAAAGCCATGATATATCTCCAAATATGATGAATGTTTACGGTAGTGAACTGTCATGCTGTACATACAGTCATCTTGTTCATTCATTAAGTAGAGATCGGGCTGGAGGAGTTCCCGCTGAAAGGAAATTCTTTCGGGAAATCGTATTCGAGGGGAAGAACTAGGCTGGTTTTATCAACCTTTCCGACCGTTAGCTAGCGACCATTTTCCTTTAAAATAGCAAAGACCACGACTGCGTCTGCCGAAAACGCACGCGTGGTTTTGATTTGTAGGATCGTTTACGCCATTCTTCTGCCCCTGAATAATGGCTGATAAACGCTGTACCGTTGGCAAGGATGCGATATCTGAATCTATGCCGCTTTTATTTCCGTCATGCTGCCGGATGATCGCTATGCTCGCCTTAACGACGAATACTGGATTGTGGTTCAGACTGGTTTCAATTTCACTTGGCAGCGCATTGCTAGCCCTGTTACTTGGGCAAGCCATTGTCGCCAGGATGGAACAAACACAACTACTGCACTATAGCGAGGAGGTACTCGATCAGGGAATCGCCGTCGCGAATGAAGGCCGGGAAACCATCAACCGGGTTCTGACGCTGAATAACACCCCGTGCTCCAGTGCCGATCTAAAAGAATTACGCCTGATCTCTTTTTACTCCGTTTATCTACGCGATATCGGACGTATCAAAAATAATTATCTCATCTGCTCTGCTGGCTGGGGGATGCTCAATCCTCCTATTTATCTGCTGCCACCGAACCTGACGACGCCGGATGGCGTGCAACTGTGGACCGCAATGAAGGATGTGGTTGATCCACGTATTACCGCAGATATGGCAAGCCTCAACGGTGTGGTCACCATCACCGCCGCCGCTGCATTTCGCCGTTTCACTCAGCCGCCGGCCGAGCATAGTGCGATGCTACTCACACGTAATCTGGACCATGTTTATCAAAAATTTGGCGACATTGATCTGCCTGCGTTTAGGCAAACACGGCAGCAGAATAACGCGTGGCTGACCATGGGAAAACGCCAGACGTTTTTCTGTGCGCAGAACCGAGATATCTGCGTACTGGCTCAGTTGGATTCCGCAGGTATTCTGTATCACCCTTGGTATGTCATCGCTTCTCTTCTGTTTCTCGGTTTGCTGATTGGTGCCAGCTCTACCTTCTCCTATCAGCTCTACTACGATCGGCATCAGGCTTTGCCATCACAGCTAAAACGCGCGATCAAACACCAACGGTTTCAGGTGCATTATCAGCCTCTGATCAGCCTGCCACAGCGTGCCATTATTGGCGTAGAAGCATTGGCCCGCTGGAGAAACGAGCACGGCGACAACGTCTCGCCGGAATACTTCATCAATATTGCAGAAGAAATGGGCTATTTACCGGAGCTCACTCGGATCATTACGCGTCAGGCATTGCATGATATGCAGCCGTACCTCACGCAGGAGCCCCCCTTCCTTCTCAGTATTAATCTGTCGGTAACCGATATTGTTTCGCCTGACTATCACCATTTCCTACAGAAGATGTGTGACGAACTGGGGATAGACAGAGCGCGTATCATGTTAGAACTTACCGAGCGGTCGAGCACATCCCACCAGACGCTGGCCAACGGTCTTGAGGCATTACGACGCGAGGGCTATAAGGTTGCGCTTGATGATTTCGGCACGGGGTATTCCAATCTGGATTATCTGAGCCACTTACCGTTTGATATGATCAAAATCGACAAAGTTTTCGTCGGTGCCATTGGTACGGACTCGGTTAATGCCGCCATGGCGGACCTGCTCTTCACCCTGGTCAAAAAACTGGACGTCCCCGTAATTATCGAAGGGGTAGAAACACGCGAGCAGGCCGCTTATATCCTTCAGCAGTGCCCTTCAGCGATGATACAAGGATGGTATTTCAGTAAAGCGGTAGCATTATGCGATCTACCAGATATCCATCACTATCAGTGCCCACCGATAGAAACGGCGTAACCTGAAAGTAGGTCTACCGTCAAAGGTAGACCTACTTCCATCGTCCACGGTATATGGGTGTTTAAACGATCGGTTTAAACGATCGTCATGCGTTTATCATGCCTGACACGTTTCCCCGCCCCCTGCGCACATTTCTCGCACCGTCACGTTAAGCACTTTCAGGCGATGGTAGAGCGTTCGTTTGGGGATCCCCAACTCCACAATCACATCGTCAATACAGTGGCCGTGGCGGCGCAGCGCATCCTGAATCAGAAACTTTTCAATCCGCTTTAAACGGTCTTTGAGCTGCAAAGGGCGTGGATGCAGTAGTTGTTGAATTTCAGCCAAGGGCGACAGCCCCATTGCCCAGCGATCGGCCGCCGCTTTCAGCTCACGGATATTGCCCGGCCAGCTGTGGGTCAGCAGTTGCTCGTCAATTTCCGCCGTCATCGGCGGCAATGTCATCCGCAGGCGTACCGCCGCTTCCTGACTAAAACGCTGAAACAGCGGCAGAATGAGATCACTGCGGGAACGCAGAGTCGGCAACTGAATTTTTACCGTATCCAGACGGAAATAAAGATCGCGTCGAAACAATCCTTTCTCTACCAGTTGCAGCAGCGGTGTTTGCGTCGCCACAATCACACGCATATCTACGGGGGTGAACTGAGTACTCCCCAGCCGCTTAACGCCGCGGCTTTCCAGCACGCGTAACATCTTGGCTTGCAGCGTCATGGGCATGCTGTCGATCTCATCCAAAAACAGTATTCCCTTGTCTGCACTTTCAAGATAACCGGCGCGGGAGCGGTTAGCGCCGGTATACGCACCCGATACCACGCCAAACAGCTCGCTTTCAGCCAGATTTTCCGGCACAGCGGCACAGTTCACCGCCACCAAAGGGCCGCTGCATTGAGAAATTTGATGGATCCGGTTTGCCAGCGTGTCTTTCCCCGTACCCGTTTCACCTTCGAGAACGATGTCGACATTGAGAGGAGCAATAACATTGATGATTGGCGACAACGATGAGTGAATATCCTCAGCCGTGTAGGTGGAATAGCTCGACGGTAACGAGGAATATTCGAGTGATCGGTTTGCTAATGGGGGATTTTCTAATGCTGAATTCTCTGATGATGAATGTCTTAATGATGAATAGTGCTGTCTGTCCTGACGGTAATGATTGTTCATTAACTACTCCTGGGGCCCAAACGGGCTAACTCACTGCTTTCCATAACGTGGGGCGAACCACCGCATTTCTCCGCGTAGCGCACACCGATTCATCACTGGTGGAACGATGACAATCATTACCGTCATTGAATAATGAAACCATCAGGCATCGCTGAACATCAGGTAGGAATTTCAGAGGGATTTGTAGGGAAATGACTACAAACAATCGGCCAAAATTAGTAAAAACAGCCCGTTACTCTTCCAGATGATTCGCAGGAAAACGAAAAGGGATTGTCAGGAAAACGTTAGCTTCAGCAAAAGGGATTCATCGACTGTTGAATCCCTTTTATCTGTTATCGTCTCGGGCTCCCATTGCTAGGGAATGAGCTTCTTGCTAAAGACGTATTTAACAATCTCCACATTGGTACTGAACTGCATTTTTTCCATCAGGCGCGCTTTGTGGGTACTGACCGTTTTGTTGCTGATGGCCAGCTCATTGGCGATGGTGTTAATCCCCATCCCCTGCGCAAACATAATCATGATTTGGTGCTCTCTGGCCGTCAGGACGTCGTGCTCGGCTCTGCCGCCCTCGGTATAATGAGAAAAAACCAGCTGCCCGGCAATGGTGTGATCGATATAGCGGGCGCCCTGCGCCACACGACGGATCGCCGCCAGCAGCGCCTCTGGGTCTTTATCTTTGGTGATGTAGCCTCTGGCACCGCTTTTCAGGGCATGCTGTGCAATCTGCGCCTCGCTGTACATGCTGAGCACCAAAATCGGCAGACGCGGATATTGCGCCACTACGCGCGAAATCAGCGCTTCACCGCTGATACCGGGCATCGACATATCCAGCAGCAGCAAATCGGGTGCCACGCTGCGCAACTGCGCCAGCACCTGTGCTCCGTTTCCGGCTTCAGCGACGACGCTCAGCGAGTCATCCAGCGCGAAGATCTGCTTGAGTCCTTCACGCATAATGACGTGATCGTCTGCGATCATTAAACGTATTTGTTTGTCCATCGCTCATTTCTTCCTTTTGTTATTCTTGTTCCGCGATTAACGGAGATAGCCATTTTTAGGAAACGTTAACTGCACCTGCGTGCCTTTGCCGGGTGCACTTTCAATGATGACTTCGCCCCCCAGCATGCGACCTCGCTCTTTCATACTCATAAGACCGAAGGCGTTTTTATTTTTCGCGCGGGAATCAAACCCTTTACCGTTGTCTTTGATACACAGCACAACGCAGTCCTGCTGATTTTCCAGCGTAATGATCACCTGTGTGGCAGCAGCATAACGCGCCACATTGGTCAACGACTCCTGAGCGACACGAAATGCCGCGGTAGTGCTTTCATCATTAAGTGCCAACGTTTCCCCCGGCGTTCGCAACAGGCAGGTTGCACTGTAGTGTCGGTTAAATTCGTCGCACAGCCATTCCAGCGCAGGCGTGAGCCCCATATTTAATACATTCGGCCTGAGTCGCGTCAAGACATTACGCACCACCTGAATCGTTTGGTCAGTCAGTTGCATCAACTTTTGCAGATGCGCCTGCATCTCTGGATTTTTCTTGGCAAAGCACATGCGCATCAGCGACAGGCTCATGCGAATCGTGGTCAGGTGTTGCCCAAGCTCATCGTGAATTTCCTGTGCGATATGCTTGCGCTCTTCCTCGCGTGAAATCTCACGCTGGCGTGCCAGTAAGCGCAGTTGCATATGTGAATCGGCCAGCGTCTTCTCCGCATAGCGAATGGCGGTAATGTCCCGCCCCACGGTCAGAATGGAAACCAGAGCGCCACGCTGATCGAACTCCGGCACGCAGCGAATATGGTGAATGCTTTGATGACGCTGATCGCCTTTCCCTAGCTCTTCCATCACTTCGCCTTCCGCGCTGCTGCGGGTATCGACAACCTGCTGCACCAACTGTTCCATGCGGATGGCACACCCCGCTCCGGGCATCAACTCCGTAATCATTCGGCCTCGAAGTTGCTCTACGGTAAATTCCAAATGTTTCAAACTGGCGGGATTGGCATACAGGCAATTCAGGCTGGGATCGAAGCGAATAATCAAATCCGGTGAATTTTCTACCAGCGCGCGAAATTCCTGATCTCGCGCGTAAGCTAACTGTTCGATATGTTTACGTTCCCTGATATCTCTGACTACACACATGCTGTAGCTGCGTCCTTTATGTTGGAAATGCGTTAGATTGACCTCGACTGGAATAGTCATACCGTAGCGAGTGAGGTGCCGGGTTTCAAAAGTGGTACCCACGCCAGATTCATACTCCAGCAACCAATCGGGCGAGCGATGCTCGGCGGCCCAGCAGGGATCGATATCAACCACACTCAGATGCATAAACTCCGTGATGCTGTAGCCCAGCGTCTGACTGGCAGCCTCATTGACATAACAGAAACGCTGATCTGCATTGACGATATAAATCGCATCCTTGATACGGCCAAACGCAAAATCTACTAGCTCCAGTTCGGGGGCCTTGGTTTGTTCATCGGAACGAAAAGGTTGGGTAAACATCATTGCCATCTCCTTATTTTGAATTAAGACATTGGTGCAGCCACCCGCGGTGCAGGTAGCGCAATACGGCGTCTCAACATTCCAGAAGATGGACAGGAAACCCTGCAACGGCTAAACGCGACCTGATATCACAACGTGCGACCTACGTCCTGAGCGGCAACCGCCCTATTGAATCAGGCGGTCACCACATCAAGCAGTGAAAAACGGCGGCGGCAGACACGTCCTTTCGTCCCGTGGGATAGCGTCAGGATTCAACGGCCTGACGGATCACACCTCGGGCACGAGACAGTCGTGACCGCACCGTACCGATGGGGATCCCCAACTGCAACGCGAGATCCTGGTAGCTGGCATCGGTATCCAGCAGTTGCATCAGCATCTGACGAGTATCCTCAGGCAATGAGACGATAGCATCCATGGCGCGTTTCAGGGCTCGCTGGCTTTCGGTAATCGCGCCGGGATCGAGTTCTATCGCGATATGTTCCAGCATCTCATCGCCCATTTCCTGAGCGCGCTGTCGTGCCTGCTTGAAATAGTTGCGCACCAGATTGAGAGCAATGCCGAACACCCATGTTTCCGGCCGCGATGCCCCCGCAAATTTATCCTGATGTTTGAGCACTTCCAGATAGGTCATTTGCTGTAAATCCTCAACGTCATCATGGTTGCTGACGCGCTTGCGGATAAAGTTATGCAATTTCTTTCCGTGTTGACGAAACACCTGTTCCCAATCGACAGCTAGCGCCGGGTAAAGCGAAGGGGTCTGTTCGGTGTGTTTGGTAGACATTTCCATTTGCTGACTCTCCGTTGTTGTGCCCTATTGGCAAAAACGGAAGAGCAAGCCTTATGCCAGCCCAAAATAATTTTTATTCCACTGATTTTTAATCAGTTATTTTTAATTTTGTTTTTTATCGCGCCACTTATTGCCAACGCCAACGGCGTGAAATTGCAAGTTATTGCAATCAGTAAAACGGCATTTAATCCAATCCGCCATCAAATTCAGCCTGCTCCGATGACTTCACACCGGGGAACCCATCCTTTTCTGCGTCCACACAGCAATACATTCATATCACTGCACGTTCACACCACGACACGTAGCCGGTTCATTCAGGATGACATCATGATCAAAATACCGACGGTTCTTCCCACTAGCAGCGCCCTACCGCGCCCTGTCGTCGTGGATGACGATCCCGTGCCGCAGGTTGCGGTACAGCAGACGAGTTCGCTTCATGCTTCACCCGGTTCTCCACTCTCTACCTCAATGGAGGAGGTCGCCATGGCATTTGGCGAGCAGGCCGAACGTAGGAGTAAATCACTGAATCGGCGTCAAATCGCCCAGCAGCCAGAAGCGCGTGCCACTGCCAACGTTGAACGGATCGAGAAACTGACGGAACTGTTCAAAATGTTGGAAAATCCGTCACAAAGTACCCTCGACCAGCAGTTGAGCCGCATGCGCGATCTGTTGACGCGGCAAGGTTCACCGTCTATTGATTCTGTGCTGGAGGCCGCAGGCAACGATCCGGCACGCGGGGACATTTTGCTGCGCCACATCCAGCAGCAATCAGCGCAGCAGCCTGAGCTGGCAACCGCGGCAGAAAATGCGCTACAGCAGTTGCATCAAGAGAAAGGGCCGGAAGTTCGGGCTGGCCTGAATACGGCAACGGCCATTGCTCTGTTCAGTACGCAGCCGGAACAAAAACAGGCGATGCGCGATCTGTACTACCAGAAAATCGTGCATCAGCAGTCGGCCAGTGCGCTGCTGGACTCCCTGTTGGAACGCTTTGACGCCGCGACATTTTCCATTGGGCTGCGCACGTTGCAACGCGCATTAGCGGCGGATATCGCCTCGCTGACGCCGTCTATTTCAAAAGCCGTTCTCAGCAAGATGCTGAGCAATCTCAACGATTCCCGTCACCTGAGCCACACGCTGTCATCCAGCCAGACGCTGCTCACTCGATTGGCGAACAAAGTGCCCGCGTTTACGCTGGGTGCCGTGGAATTGACGCGTCGTTTGATTGGCCTGAGCGCAAACGGCGCCTACGCCCGCGATCTGCATAATCTCGGTCGGGAAGTTGCCGGTACACAGGTGCAACATCAGGCTATGTTTTTCAGCGCCCTGCTGCCGCTCGTCAGCGACCTGCCACATCCGCTGTGGCGAGACAGCAAAAATCGGCAAACGGCGCTCCAACTGATACGCGGCATGATTGGCGATATCGCCCAATACGAGAAACAGCAAGCCAAAAATACTCAGCATGATGATCTGGCACAGCCAAAACAGCCCCCGCACACGCCGGATAAGGGGCAGCCATGAATCTGCTGATTATCTGGCTAAATCGTATTGCGCTGAGTGCAATGCAGCGCTCGGAGGTGGTGGGCGCGGTGATCGTCATGTCTATCGTTTTCATGATGATCATCCCGCTGCCCACCGGACTGATCGATGTGCTGATCGCGCTTAATATCTGTGCCTCCTCTCTGCTAATCGTGCTGGCGATGTACCTGCCTAAACCACTGGCTTTCTCGACGTTTCCGGCGGTGCTGCTGCTAACCACCATGTTCCGGCTGGCGATCTCCATTTCCACCACGCGCCAAATTCTGCTCCAGCAGGACGGCGGCCATATCGTTGAGGCTTTCGGTAACTACGTGGTGGGCGGGAATCTGGCGGTCGGTCTGGTTATTTTCCTGATTCTGACGGTAGTGAATTTTATGGTCATCACCAAAGGCTCTGAACGTGTGGCCGAGGTGGCGGCACGCTTCACGCTCGATGCGATGCCAGGTAAACAGATGTCCATCGACAGCGATCTCCGCGCTGGGTTAATCGAAGCCCATCAGGCACGGCAGCGGCGGGAAAATCTGGCGAAAGAAAGCCAGCTTTTCGGGGCAATGGATGGCGCGATGAAGTTCGTTAAAGGCGATGCGATTGCGTCGCTGGTTATCGTGTTCATTAACATGATCGGCGGCTTTGCCATCGGCGTGTTGCAACACAATATGGCCGCGTCCGATGCCATGCACGTCTACTCGGTATTGACCATCGGCGATGGGCTGATCGCCCAGATTCCGGCACTGCTGATTTCACTGACCGCCGGGATGATCATTACTCGCGTTTCGGCCGACGGGCAAAAAGTGGATGCCAATATTGGTCGGGAAATAGCGGAGCAGCTCACCAGCCAGCCCAAGGCGTGGATCATCTCCTCCATCGGCATGTTTGGATTTGCACTGCTGCCGGGGATGCCAACGTTGGTGTTTGTCGCCATCAGTTTGTCCTCGCTCGGCAGCGGTCTGTTTCAGCTCTGGCGCATCAAACAACAAGGCCAGTTGGATGCCAACCAATTGGAAGCGGACAACATGCCTGCCGAACAGAACGGTTATCAAGATCTACGGCGCTTCAACCCCACGCGTGCCTACCTGCTGCTGTTTCATCCGGTCTGGCAAGGGCAGCCGACGGCGACGGTGTTGGTGCAGAATATCCGTCGCCTGCGTAATCGGCTGGTCTACCGCTTTGGCTTTACGCTGCCGTCCTTTGATATCGAATTCAGCGACCGTCTGGCGGAAGATGAATTCCAGTTTTGTGTCTATGAAATTCCCTACGTTAAAGCCACATTTGTCACCGACCAGTTGGCGGTTGCCAATGGAGCCATCGAACAGGTTGACGCGACGATCGCCACGCCAGGCCACACGTTACGGGATGAAAGCCAGTGGCTATGGCTGCCGCTGGCGCATGTCGCCCAGCAGCCGGACGACATACCGCGCTGGACATCAGATGAGCTGATTCTGGCTCGCATGGAACAGGCCATTCACCGCACAGGTTCACAGTTCATCGGCTTACAGGAAACCAAATCTATTCTGGCCTGGCTGGAGAGTGAACAGCCGGAGTTGGCGCAGGAGCTACAGCGCATCATGCCGCTTTCGCGTTTTGCCAGCGTACTGCAACGGCTGGCTTCCGAACGTGTACCGCTGCGGTCGGTGCGCCCTATCGCCGAAGCGCTGATTGAAGTCGGCCAACACGAACGGGACACGCTGGCGTTGACCGACTACGTGCGTCTGGCGCTCAAATCACAAATCTGCCACCAGTACAGCGATGAGAACAACCTCGCGGTCTGGCTGCTGACGCCGGAAAGCGAAGAGCTGCTGCGCGATGCGCTACGCCAGACGCAGAACGAAACCTTCTTCGCCCTGACGCAAGACTACGCCTCAACGCTGCTCAGCCAATTGCGGCAGGCGTTTCCACCGTTCTCGTCACAGAGCAGTCTGGTGCTGGTAGCACAGGATTTACGCAGCCCGCTGCGCACGCTGTTACAGGACGAATTTCACCACGTCCCCGTGCTGTCCTTCACCGAACTGGAATCCACCCTGTCGATCAACGTCATTGGACGCCTTGATCTTTACGACTCCCCTGATCCCTTTAGCGCATAGGAAGACACCATGTTTGAATTACGCGTGCTGACTGGTTTACATCGCGGAGCGGCGCTGCCGCTCTGTGGAAACGCCTGGCGCATCGGTGCAGCCGATGATGCCGACCTTGTGCTCTACGATCCCGGCATTGCGCCTTATCACGGCCAGTTGGAGAAGGCCGCAGACGGCTGGGCGCTTAGCGCACAGGATGGCACCTTGTCTAATGCGGAAGGCCACTCCGTCGAATACATTAACGCGCTGCCGCCCGGTACCCCTTTTGCACTGGGGCAAATTTGGCTCTGCATCGTAGCCGCCGATACCCCCTGGCCTGATGACAATGAAACGCCTCTGTCTACGGAAGAGGACATCCCCTCTGCGGATATCCCCGCCGATGACTCACCAGTTCATACCACTGTGCCCATTCCCACCACTGCACCCGCGCCGCGCCTACCGCTGTGGGCCAAAGCCTGCTACTTGCTGCTCGGCGCATTGCTGCTGGTGATGGTGGGCAGTTGGCAGCTACAGGAGAGCGTCGCAATGCCTGCCGCCCCGCCGCCGCAGGATACCCGCAAGCCACTTGGCACGCTGCCACAGTTAGAAAGCACGCTGCGGATTATGTTGCAGGAACGGGAGCTGAGCGCGGCCGTGAAAGTGGCGGCGTATCAGGATCGCCTCACGCTCACCGGGCAATTAACGCCAGACGATCAAAAAAAGCTGGAACGGATGCTCGCCCAGTTCCACCAACGTTATAGAACCGCGCTATCCGTTGATAACCGGACACAGCTGAAAACGGAGCAATTGCCGTTTCAGATCATTCAGGTAACCAGCGGGTCACGCGCCAATGTCGTTACGGCAGATGGTCAGCGCTTTTTCATCGGCGATGAGATCGACAACCTGCGTCTGGTGAGAATTGACGAGCACCAGATTGAATTCAGCGGCAGACAACAGATAACGGTGAACTGGTGATGCAGACACAATCTTCTTCTTTTCCGCTGCTCGATCAGTGGGTCGCCCGACAGCGCCAGCATCTGGCGGGTTACGCGCCGGTGGAGAAAAAAGGCCGCGTCATGGCCGTCAGCGGTATTTTGCTGGAGTGCAGCTTGCCGCAGGCACGTATTGGCGATTTGTGCTGGGTGGCGCGTCAGGATGACAGCCAAATGATGGCCGAAATCGTTGGATTCAGCCCGGACAATACTTTCCTCTCCGCACTCGGTGCGCTGGACGGCATTGCACAAGGTGCGACCGTGACGCCGCTGTATCAGCCGCACCGTATTCAGGTGTCAGAACGTTTGCTGGGCAGCGTATTGGACGGATTTGGTCGGGCATTGGAAGACGGCGGCGAGAGCGCCTTTGTCGAACCGGGTCAGGTCACGGGGCGCACGCAGCCGGTGCTGGGCGATGCCCCGCCGCCGACCTCCAGACCGCGCATCAGCCAGCCGCTCCCCACCGGATTACGCGCCGTCGATGGCCTGCTGACCATCGGTCAGGGTCAGCGCGTCGGTATTTTCGCCGGTGCGGGCTGCGGCAAAACCACGCTGCTCGCGGAACTGGCGCGTAATACGCCGTGCGACACCATCGTTTTCGGGCTGATTGGCGAACGTGGGCGCGAACTACGCGAGTTTCTCGACCACGAACTGGACGACGAGCTGCGTAGCCGCACCGTGTTGGTATGTTCGACTTCCGACCGTAGCAGTATGGAGCGCGCCCGCGCGGCATTCACTGCCACCGCCATCGCCGAAGCCTACCGCGCAGAAGGCCGTCAGGTGCTGCTGATTCTTGATTCCCTGACGCGTTTCGCCCGCGCCCAGCGTGAAATCGGTCTGGCACTCGGGGAACCACAGGGGCGAGGCGGGCTACCGCCGTCGGTCTATACGCTGCTGCCGCGTCTGGTCGAACGTGCCGGACAAACGGAAGACGGTGCCATCACCGCGCTCTATTCCGTGCTGATCGAACAGGATTCCATGAACGATCCGGTCGCTGACGAAGTTCGTTCGCTGATCGACGGACACATCGTGCTCGCCCGACGTCTGGCGGAACAAGGGCATTATCCGGCTATCGACGTGCTCGCCAGCCTGAGCCGTACCATGAGTAACGTCGTGGATACCGATCACACCCGCAATGCGGGCGGCGTACGGCGTCTGATGGCAGCTTACAAACAGGTCGAGATGCTGATCCGCCTCGGCGAATACCAGCCCGGTCATGACGAATTAACCGATTCGGCAGTCAACGCCCATTCAGAGATCACACAGTTTCTGCGCCAGTCGATGCGTGAACCGATGCCTTATGGCGTGATTCAACAACAGCTCGCTGGAGTCAGCCGCTATGCCCCATAACACCGAACGTGATGCCGAGTTACAAAGCGTGCTGAATCTGCTGATGCCGATACGCCGCCAGCGCTTAAGCCGCAGCGAGCGCCAGCAGCGGCAGGAAGAACAGCAGCTTATCAGGATTGCGGAGCAGCAACGCCATCACCGGCAGCAGGTCGAGGCGCTGCGACAGGCCAGTCACACACAGCGTGACGCGTTTGTCCAAGAGACTCAGGGACAACGCCAAACGCTGGAAAACCTGAAAAAACACCTTTCCGCCGAACAGCGTTTACTCGGCGAGATAGCGGCAGAAGCGCAGCAGGTTCAGGCCACACAGCAGCAGCACGACGACCAGCAGCGTCAGGTTGATGACGCCCGCAACGCGACCCGCCAATGTCAAAAGGCGGTGGAGAAACTGGAGTATCTGCTTACGTTACCTCAGGAGCACGTATGAATAACCGACAGATTGCGTCATCCGAGTCCAAGGCAACACAGAACGCACAGGCCACGCTACACGGCAAATCCTCACGCGCAGACGACCCGCAACATACCGATTTCTGGGAAGCCTTCACGTTTTCAGACGGCTTTGAAGACGCGCTCTATCAGGAAACGCCTATCGCGTTACCGCAGGGCAACCCCATCAGCACGTCGCTGTCGCTGTATAGCGAGGCACCAGAAAGCCCACAAAATGTGACACCGTCACAGTGGCAGCCACTGCAATGCGAACTGATGGAGGCGATGGACAACATTTGCGCCCCACCGTTTGCCTTTAGCCTGCAACTACCGCAGTTGGGCGACATCGATGCCCGTTTAGCCAATATGGTGCCACGCGGCTGGGACATTTCTCTGCGCTTTAGCCGGGAAAGTTACCACCAGTTAAAAGATCGGCGTGAAGCGTGCCGTCGCGCAATAGCCACCGCGCTGGATTGCCCTATCAACCTGCGTTTTGACGCCAGAGAGTATGAGCGATGAGCCAGAATGCACTCGACTTCAATTCACTGCATGTCAGACCGCTGACGCTGCCGATCATGCGCATACAACACGCCCGCATCAGATCGACGCTGGCCGCCGGACTATCGCTGCCTTTTGTCCGCGATGGGCTGGCTGGCTGGCTGCACCTTCAACTGGCACATAAGGGTGAGCAGATAGAGGAAACGTCTGCCGCACAGGTAAGCAACTGGCGTAGCGATATCGGCAATTTCTCACTGACCGATCCGTTTCCTGTGCTCAGCCTGCTGTCCGACTGCCCGCTGTTGCCCCTTACCGAAGACGACGACGCGGCGCAGACGTGGTACTGGACGCTCTACAACCAGTCGCTGAACCCCGTGCTGCGGTCGCTTGTGGGGGAGATTTATCCAACGGCAGCGACCTCGGAAGAACGTGATTCTGCACAACAGCACGACACCCAACAGTACAGCCCTCAACAACACAGCGCCCAACAATGCAGCAATAGTGCCGCACTCTGCGCCTGGTTCAACGTGAGCTGGAACGGGATTGTGGTGCGCAGCAGGATGCAGGCTGCTGACGCCACCTGGCTAAAACTATTTTCTCTTGCTGAATGGCATCGCCAGCGCCGTGCGCTACCCGCAGGAATGACTATCGCTATCCCGCTGACGCTGGCTGACGTCGTGTTGCCGTTTACCACGCTGCAACACCTCCAAACTGGCGACATAGTTCTCCCTAATCGCCCGTGGTTTACGCCGTCCGGCGAGGGAACGCTGTCATCCGGCACGCTCCGCCTTCGCGGCACGCTGCAACTCGCAGAACACGCGCCCTATATTTTTACCGTTACCGACATGGAGACTGTCTCAATGCCCGCGACCGCGACCGATATAATGCTAGCCGATCCTAACTCCGATACATCGGCGTTTGAATTTACGCTCGATAGTGACAATGTCACTGAAAGTTTACCGCCGCTGCCGATCACCTTACACATTCGCTGCGGCAGCCTGACGATGACGCTGGCGGAATTGCAACATCTTGCCAGCGGTAGCGTGCTGACGCTGCGCGATGTGGTGCCGGGGCAAGCCTGGCTGTATCACGGGGATATCGCGCTGGCGAGCGGCGATCTGGTCGATGTGGAAGGCCGATTGGGGCTACAGATTACCCAGCGCTTTTCCACGCCGAAACCTATGTTACCAATGCAGGATGAAGAACACGCCGCCGCACAGGAGCTGGCACCATGACGTCCGGCGCATTCGATCCGTTGATGTTTGCGCTCTTTCTGGGCGCGCTCTCTTTGATTCCGCTGATGATGATTGTCTGCACCTGCTTTCTGAAGATTGCGATTGTGCTGCTGATTACCCGCAACGCCATCGGGGTGCAGCAGGTACCGCCTAATATGGCGCTGTACGGTATCGCCCTTGCGGCAACGATGTTTGTCATGGCTCCGGTGTTTCAGGACATCAGCAAGCGCGTGCAGGAAAAACCGCTGGATATGACCGATATCACCTCGCTTCAGGCCAGCGTGACCTACGGGTTGGAACCGCTGCAAACCTTTATGTCGCGCAACGTTGACCCGGATATCCTCACCCATTTGCATGAGAACAGCCTGCAAATGTGGCCTGCCTCGCTATCCGAGAAGGTGAATACGCAAAACCTGCTGCTGGTGATTCCGGCTTTCGTGCTGTCGGAGCTACAGGCTGGGTTCAAAATCGGCTTTCTGATCTATATCCCGTTCATCGTCATCGACCTCATCGTCTCCAATGTGCTGTTAGCGCTGGGGATGCAGATGGTCGCACCGATGACGCTCTCGCTGCCGTTAAAGCTGCTGCTGTTCGTGCTGGTCAACGGCTGGACACGGCTGCTAGACGGCCTGTTCTACAGCTACCTGTGAGGCCGCGATGGAAATAATCACGCTTTTCCGTCAGGCCATGGTGATGGTCGTGCTGCTCTCTGCTCCGCCGCTGCTGGTTGCAGTGATTGTCGGCGTGTTGATTTCACTGCTACAGGCGGTAATGCAATTGCAGGATCAGACGCTGCCCTTTGCCGTCAAACTGATCTCTGTCGGGCTGACGCTCGCGCTCTGTGGCCGCTGGATTGGCGTAGAGCTGATGCAATTAGCCATTACCGCGTTCAACATGATTGCGCACACTGGGGTATAAATCCGCATGATCGCCACCATTCAGCACGTTTACGACTTTATCATCGCCATTACACTCGGCATCGCCCGGCTGTATCCCTGCTTTATTCTGGTGCCGGTTTTCTCACTCAACGTGTTGAAAGGCATGATGCGCAACGCCGTGGTGATTTCCCTGACGCTGTTGCCCGCCCCCATCGTGCAGCAGCAACTCCTGTTGACCCCGCTCTCCTGGCCGATGCTACCCGCGCTGTTGTTCAAAGAAATCATGGTGGGATTGCTGATTGCACTCATTCTGGCGATGCCGTTCTGGCTGTTTGAGTCTGTCGGGGCGCTGTTCGATAACCAGCGCGGTGCGTTGATGGGCGGCCAGCTCAACCCCGCGCTGGGCTCGGATGCCACGCCGCTCGGTCATCTACTGAAACAGACCCTAATTCTGCTGCTGATTGTCGGTATCGGCCTAAAGGGGCTGACACAGCTGATTTGGGACAGCTACCAGATCTGGCCGGTACTGTCCTGGCTGCCTGCGCCGAGCGAAAAAGGGTTTGAGGTGTATCTCAACCTGCTGGCCGACACCTTTACTCATCTGGTGGTCTACGCCGGGCCGCTGGTAGCGTTACTGCTGCTATTAGAGTTCAGCATTGCGTTACTCAGCCTGTATAGCCCACAGCTTCAAGTGTTCGTTCTGTCAATTCCGGCTAAATGTCTGGTCGGGATGGCATTTTTCATCATCTATCTGCCGGTGCTGCAATATTTAGGCGACCACAAACTTCAAGGGTTGCCGGATCTCAAACACCTGCTCCCGCTGCTTTTTACCGCATCGAACAGCTAACAAGGCGGAACCGATGAGTGAGAAAACGGAACAACCCACAGAGAAGAAACTGGAAGACGCACGCCGCAAAGGGGAAGTGGGGCAAAGTCAGGATGTGCCCAAGCTGCTGATCTGCGTCGGCCTGCTGGAGTGTGTACTGGCGCTGGCGGACAGCACGATGGGGAAACTGCAAACGCTGGTACAGCTGCCGCTGCAACGGCTTGGCACACCGTTTGCGCAGGTGGCGAAAGAAGTGTTTCATGACGCCGCTGTGCTGGCGGGTACGCTCTGCCTGCTGTCTGCAGCAATTGCCGTGCTGTTACGCATCGCGGGTGGTTGGCTCCAGTATGGTCCGCTGTTCGCGCCCGAAGCGCTGAAGCTCGATCTCAATCGGCTGAACCCAATCAACCAGTTCAAACAGATGTTTTCGATGCGCAAGCTGGTGGAAATGTTGACCAACATTCTAAAGGCGGTGGTGATCGGTACGGTCTTTTATAAAGTGGTGGTACCGGAATTAGAGGCGTTGGTTGAATTAGCCTATGGCGATCTGCACGGCTTCTGGCAAGGGGTGAAAGCGCTGCTGACGCGCATTACCCGCACCACGCTAACGGCGCTGCTGGTGCTGTCGGCACTGGATTTCGGCATGCAAAAATATTTCTTTCTCAAGCAGCAGCGCATGAGCCACGAAGATTTACGCAACGAGCACAAAGATTCCGAAGGCGATCCGCATATGAAAGGCCACCGCAAATCGCTGGCGCATGAACTGGCGAACGAATCCGCCGCGCCGCGTCCCAAGCCGAAGCTGGAAGATGCCGATATGCTGCTAGTCAACCCGACGCACTATGCGGTGGGGCTCTACTATCGCCCCGGCAAAACTCCGCTGCCGCGCATTTTGTTTAAAGGTGAAAACAAGGCGGCGCAGGAGCTCATCGCACAAGCGAAAAAAGCGGGCATCCCGGTGATTCGCTTCATTTGGCTGACCCGCACGCTGTATCGCACCACGCCGGAAGGCCATTATATTCCGCGCGAAACGCTTCAGGCGGTAGCGCAGGTGTATCGCGTCCTGCGCCAGCTCGAAGACGAGCAAAAACGCGACATTATCGAGATGGAGTGAAATAAGCGATGGCAATGAACAGTATCAAACCATATCCGTCGCCATGTGACTCAGATAGTACGCCTCCCCCTGACGCAACTCCGCCATCATGAAATCCAGAAAAGCCTGCTGCTGCGGCGCATGCGCTTTACCAGCCAGCGTTTGGATCTGGAGCGAACGCTGGTCGAGCTGCTTAATATTTAACGGCTTCAGGCGCATCGGTTCCTGTAAGCACTTATACATCACGGAATAGAAGCTACAGGCGGTGACCGCACCCGGCGTGCTCATCGCATAGTAATAGAGCGTGGTGAAGTTGTTGCAGCACAGCGTCGGTTCCAGAAAGGTGCCGTTCATGCGGCATGAGAGGTCAAACAGCTGTCGTAACGTCGTCGATGATTCCGGCAGCGCCAGCGGGAAAGGATGCAGATCCGCCAGTTGAATAGACTGCTGCGCCAGCGGATGTTCATCCGACATCAGCAGCATCAGCGGCGCAGGCAGCGCCAGCTCTACATTCACGCCCTGCTCGGGAGCCAGCGCAAACTGTAGCGCGATATCCACTTCACCGTTACGGATCATCTGGGACACTTGCATCGCCGAGTCCACTTTCAGCGCAAAGGTGGTATCTGGATCATGTTGGCGAAAACGCGCAAACAATGTCGGCAACAGATCAAACGCCATTCCTTCCGTACAGCCAATCCGCAGCAGTGCCCGGCGACTGGCCTTCAGCCCCTGAATCTCTGCCACAGCGGCATCCATATCCATCATACTCTTGCGCACATGATTTTCCAGAATGCGTCCCGCATCATTTAACACCATGCCGCGTGCATGACGCTCGAACAGCGGCACACCGATGCGTTCCTCTAATCGCTGAATCTGGCGGCTGATAGCAGAAACGGCAACAAACAGGTGCTGACTGGCGGCGCTGAGCGAACCGGTGGTGGCAACCACCAAAAAATAACGAATCTCGGAGCTGTGCATACCGGCCTTCCTTTCAGACAGAGCGAGGGGACTCGGAGGTTTATATTAAAAGCAAAGCTTAATTGCAATTTTTATTATTGTTGCAAAGCTCGTTTTTCCTTTAAATATCGGTAACTTCGGCACATTATCCAGCAAGGAAAGGCATGACCAGCGCAGACCTTATTCGTATCGCCTGTGAACGTTTCGATCGCGGAGAATTTAAGCAGACGCTGGCACGGCGTATTGCGCATACCAGCGAGAGTCAGAAAACCGATAACCAGCCTGCGCTGAACCGCTATCTGACTGACGAGATCCAGCCCGCGTTGCTGGCGATGGGGTTCAACGTAAAACTGATCGCCTCGTCAGATGAACGTCATCCCCCTTTTCTGCTGGCCGAACGCATTGAAGATCCCAACCTACCGACAGTGCTCTCTTACGGCCACGGCGACGTGGTTTTCGGTGATGAAGAAAACTGGCGCGATGGGCTGATGCCCTGGGAATTGGTGGAAGAAGGCAACCACTGGTACGGACGCGGCAGCGCCGATAATAAAGGCCAGCACAGTATTAACTTGATGGCACTTGAGCAGGTGTTTCAGGCGCGCGGGCAGCGTCTGGGCTTCAACTGCAAGCTGCTGTTCGAGATGGGTGAAGAAATAGGTTCTCCGGGGCTTGCCGACCTATGCCAACAGCATAAACAGGAACTGGCTGCCGATATTTTTATTGCCTCCGACGGGCCGCGACTTAATGCAGAACGCCCGACGTTGTTCCTCGGCTCTCGCGGCTGCGCTAACTTCCGTTTACGCATCAAGGCACGTGAGCAGGCATACCATTCTGGTAACTGGGGCGGGCTGCTGAGCAATCCGGGTACGCAGTTGGCGAACGCCATAGCCAGTCTGGTGGACGAGCAAGGACGGATGAAAATCGACGCCCTGCTCCCCCCGCCGCTGACACCAGCACTGCGGGAAATTCTCAGCACGATTGATCCCGCAGGCAGCGAGGGCGATCCGGCGATTGATGAAAACTGGGGTGCAGAGGGACTCACGCCTGCCGAGCGGCTATTTGGCTGGAACACGCTGGAAGTGCTGTCGTTCATTACCGGTAACCCAAACAAGCCGGTGAACGCGATCCCCGCTGACGCCACCGCGATTTGCCAACTGCGCTTTGTGGTCGGCACCGACTGGAAAAATTTGGCACAACATGTGCATCAACACCTCGACCAGCACGGCTTTGATCAGGTAGACGTTGAGGTGCTTAACACGTCTCCAGCGACGCGGTTTAACCCCGAAGATCCGCTGGTAAACTGGACGCTGGCGCTGATGCAGCAAATCAGCGGTAAGCAACCCGCGCTGTTACCCAATCTGGGCGGCTCGCTGCCTAATGACGTCTTCGCTGACATCCTCGGTCTGCCAACGCTGTGGATCCCCCACTCTTACCCCGCATGCGGCCAGCACGCCGTCAACGAACACCTACTGAAATCTGTCGCCCGAGAAGGATTAGCAATCATGACCGGCTTGTTCTGGGAATTAGGGGAGCAAGGCAGTCACCTGCTGGCACGGCACAAGCAACACGAGAATAGAGATGGGTAACAACATCCTTCATGTTGATAAATTTAATCCCATACTACGAATATTCAGGTTCTGAGTGGTGATGCCATATTGCTTATGGTGTCATTAATAATTTTTCACAGCGTTAAAGGCAGAAAATTTTTTAGTACACATTCCCTTGATGCACCATTTTGGATCGAAAAAGCTCAAGTACTCATCTCTGGATACTGACTCATACCATTGTAGAAATTGAGTGTAAGGATATGACTTTCGCCTTCTTTCATAACACAAACAGAGTCAGTTAATGGAATGTTACATTCTTGATTACTTCAAATGCATTTATATGGTGCACTTAATCGTTACACTGCACTCATTTTGAACGTACCCATTGAAAATAAAACAGATTTATCAGGAAAAAATACTTGATCACCTAATACCTGGCATGTAAATGTATTAACAATGTCACAAGATAAGCGTGATGTTTAAACGAAGACGACTGCAAGTATGTGTCGTTTTTTTTAACAAAACGAAAACCGAACGTCCGTTCGTTCGTAAATTTATCATTATAGTAATAGCAACCTCTAAAGGTGCCAATATGTCCGAACTGACACCCACTATAGCGATCGTTGGTAGCGGCCCTGCTGGCTGCTACAGTGCACAATTTCTTAAGAAATCCATACCCAGTGCTGAAATAACTGTGTTTGAAGCGTTACCCGTTCCCTATGGCCTCCTGCGGTATGGGGTAGCAGCTGACCACCAAGGTACAAAAAATGTTTCTGCCCAATTCGAACGTTTATTTACCCACAGTGGTGTGCGCTTTATGGGTAATGTTGAGATCGGTAAGGATCTCGGCGTGGACGAACTCATGGTTGCCTTTGATGTGGTCGTTTTTGCAACCGGTCTGAGTTCAGATCGTAGGCTAGGTATACCTGGGGATGACCTAGAGAATGTAATCGGTGCAGGAAAGCTCCTGCGCGCGTTGAACGGCTATCCGAACAAAAGCATTAACGGTCAAGACGTTACTCGCCCTCTTGGAGATCGCGTCGCTGTGATAGGCAACGGTAACGTTGCTATGGACATCGTAAGACTCATCGCTAAAAGCGAAGATGAGCTTTTAGGTTCAGATGTTGATGACAACCTGAGACTTGAATTGTGTACTACCAATGTCAGGCGTATCGACATAATTGGCCGTTCTCCCATTGAGTCTGCAAAATTTGACCTAGCCATGCTACGTGAGATCTGCCACCTGAAAGGGGCTACGGTCAACTGGCTTAATAAACCATTAGACATTAACTGCCCAGCCGCTGACCTACTGCTAAGTACAGAAGCGGTATCTTCACTTGTATCGGGTTCGGTTGAAATCAATTTTCGTTTCAGTGCCGCCCCTCTTCTCATCTCTTCTCGAAACCAAGCCACCGTATTGACATTGCGACTTAACGAAGGTGGAACGGTTGAAGACCTCGAGTATGACACCGTGATAACAGCCGTAGGATTCTGTAGCGAAGAGAGTGACTCGTTAGCATTGACGCCGGGAACGTATCCAGTTGGCTGGGCACGCCGTGGCCCAAAAGGAACGGTTGCCGAGAACCGAAGAGATGCCGCAGAGGTCGCCTCTTTAATTGTGGAGGATTTGCATAACGGCCGTCAAAACATAGGTAAACCAGGATTAAAGGCAATTGAACATCTTGTTACCCATAAAGCGGTTTCGTTTGAGCAATGGAAGCGACTTGATCGGCATGAAATTCATTCTGCGGCACCAGGAAGGTGCAGAAAAAAAACAACGTCCATAACTGAAATGCTTTCCGTTATGGAAAATCAAGTTCCTGTAGCGAAATAACAGGGTCCTAGTCCGTCAACGGTTTCTTGCCCCACGCGTCTGAAAATCGTGTTGAGCGGTTACTTAGTTATCTAACAGAGGTTTTAGATGTTGAAAATTATTTTTGGTACAGAAAGCGGCAATGCTGAAATGGCTGCGGAAGATATGGCTACCGCGCTGAATGATTCAGGAATTACCGCCACCGCTGTCGCGATGGATACCTACGACGTGGCTGAAATTGCAAATGAAGAGCACATCATCCTGATGACCTCGACTTACGGAGAGGGTGAACTGCCCATGACGGCAGCACCGTTTTACGAAAGCCTTAAAGCCTCTTCTCCAGATTTGAAAGGGGTGAAGTTTTCAGCGTTTGGGCTAGGTGATAGCACTTATGAGACTTACAACCAAGCGATCAAGTCATTGATTAATCTGATGCAAGATCTGGGAGCCAAGCAAGTGGGTGAACCCGGTTTTCACGATGCGGCACTGCCGTATGCTGTCAGCGATATGGCTGTCTGTTGGGCAAGCCGCCAATTCATTATTGCCAACTAAAACTCAGGGGAGACCACTCATGTTTGCACATCCAGAAAGGCAGGATAAATATTTCCCATGGGCCGATCGTCTTTTTCGCGTAAACCCGTATCCGTGGTATGACAAAGTCCGCGCCGAGCACCCAGTGTACCGCATGGAAAATGGTGAAATTGTACTTACTCGTTATCACGATGTCATGACGTGGCTAAAAGCGCCGCTGGGTATTTCTAATTTTGGCAATGGTCCTTGGAATAATTTTGATAATACCGTTCTGAATTGCGATCCTCCTGAGCACACAACATTGCGTCGCCACTCTAATAAGTGGTTTACACCAAAACTAGTTAACCAGTACGTCACAATTGCCACTGAATTGGCGGAGAATGCTCTTGATCGTTACAGCGACGGTAGCGTGATGGATGCGTTTTACGAGCTAGCAGTCGTTCCTCCGCATGCAACCATGTGCCGTGCTCTTGGCGTGCCGGAAGATGATGCTGGCCTAATTTATCGTCATTTTTTGACCTGTACGGATGCACTGGGTCATGGTGTTGGCCGTGATGATACAGAGAAAGCATCTCAATCTTTTGACTATCTTTTTGAACGTTGTGCTCATTACATTAAAGAAAAACGCAGCAATCCAAACGTTGGTCCGCAGGGGCTGGTCGATGATTTCCTTAAACTGGCTGACGAAGGAAAACTGACAGAACGCGCCGTATTGGAAACGATGGTGCTGTTCTATGGTTCTGGATCGCCTAACCCAGCAACAGTCATTGCATCGGGTCTTAACCATTTTGCTCGTGAACCAGAAACGTTCGAGCTGTATCGTACACAACCGGAAGAACGTAATGCGATAATCAATGAGTTAACCCGACTTTATCCCGCCGAAATTTCAATGATTCGTTATGCGACGGAGGATACCGAGATAGATGGCATTCCCGTTACCAAAGGCACACCAGTGCGTGCTGTTATTGCTGCGGCGAACCGAGATCCTGAGTTTTTCGAAAACCCACACGAGTTCAACCATAAACGTCCACCAGAAACCAGCATGAATCTGACTTTTGGTGTGGGCCACCATGCCTGTGCGGGTCAGTTGATCAGCCGTTCTGCGGTTCGCTCGGTATTCGATGCCGTTGCCAAGAAAGCAACCCGCATTCAGATCGCTGGCGAAGCGGGGATTGCCCATACTGACCGTGTACGTGGCTATCTTTCTCTTCCGCTACGTATTTACTGATATTTATCCCAGTTCATTGATGGGTGAAAGTTAGAAAGCAAATTCGGGGTCTCATGGCCCCCGATATCTCCGCCCTTACCTTCAGAAAAAATAGTCATGTTTAATTCAGCACTGCTTTTATTTTCTGCCTGTATGGAGACAGTAATTGTCGTAAGTATTTACGCACGCATTATCTCTTATACAACCGAATATTAAGATCAAAACACATGAATGTTTAATCATCTTAAAAGATGGTGTGGCGTTTATTTTGAATGTATGAAGAAAATTCAAGGTGATTAAAAACGTGGCCAGAACACAGGATATGCTGAAAAAGCAAAGAGTACGTCTGCTGGAGATCGCACTTGCACTTGGTGGCTTTGCATTAGGGGCGACTGAATTCGCATCAATGGGCCTGCTTCCTGATATCGCCCGTTCTTCTGGCATAACGGAAACACGTGCCGCTGGTGTAATCAGTGCTTATGCTCTCGGCGCTATAGTCGGTGCCCCCCTTCTAACATTGTTGGGTGCAAAGTTGTCGCGACGAAGTTTACTGCTATTAACGATGACGCTAGTAATAATTGGTAATTTTGCTACCGTTTTTTCTACTAGTTTTAGCAGCCTTTTCTTCGCACGCTTCCTAAGCGGCATTCCTCATGGTGCATATTTCGGCGTAGCTGGGTTTGTTGTTGCCTCTTCTGTCCCCCTGCATCAAAGAGCCAGAGCAATAAGTCGTTTTATGTTAGGCGTGACGTTATCAATTGTTGTCGGTACTCCCTCAGCAACATTCATCGGTCAGGTATTTGGGTGGCGATGGGCGTTCGTTATGGTCTGCATACTTGCCATGTTAACTCTGATCATGATCGCCCTCTTTCTTCCCCCCAATCCAAATGAGAAACGTAGCGCACCACAGATTGAGTTACAGGCAATGATGAATATTCAAGTTTGGCTTACGTTGGGAATTGCGGCTGTTGGGTTTGCAGGTATGTTCTGCGTATATAGCTATCTTGCGCCAGCGCTAACCAACATTACCAAACTATCTCCTCACGGGGTGCCATTGATGCTGGTGTTATTTGGCATTGGTACGGTCGTGGGTAACGTAATTGGTGGTCGACTATGTGACCGCTTTGGTTTTGATTCTGTGGGCATAATTTTAGCAGGGAGTGCTGTTTGTATGTTCATTTACCCATCTGCAATGCACGGGACTTTATACGCAGCTATATCAATTCTTTTGGTAGGTTGTCTCATGGCTCTCGCACCTGCTCTGCAAATTCGACTTCTGGAAGTAGCAAGTAGTGCCCCTTCTCTAGCCGCAGCGTCTAATCATGCTGCGTTCAACATCGCCAATGCGGTTGGTCCATGGCTAGGCGGAATCGCGATCTCCGCAGGGTATGGATGGACCTCAACAGGATATATCGGTGCAGCAATGGCGATAGGCGGGCTAGGTATTTGGTATATTTCGCGCCGTCTTGGCACATAATTTTTTTGCCAAGTGACGGCTTAGCGTAATAAAACCAACAATATTCCCATTACCGATACTCGTTTCACTTTAGGCTGAATGTGTTTTTTATTGTAAAGTGTGGTTTTCCCTTACATACGCGATAATTATGCATTCCCTTACCACAACGAGAAAAATGCTACAGAGATTGGACGTCTATCTTACTTCCTTTGAATGGGGAAATTTTTCTAAAAGCAAATTATCAATTCTTCAGGCTTTTCTTAAAATAGCCACTAAAGACGGTTATGATGCCGTTTCAATGCGTAGCCTAGCTAAAGCTGTTGATTTAAAACCACCTACAATGTATTCCCACTTTCCTGCCGGCAAAGATCAGATTGTTTCTTCAGCGTTTCGGTGGCATTACTATTCCTTTGCTATGGCGGTTAAGGAAGGGTTGAGCCAAAGTGAAACATTGGAAGAATACTGGTCAGCACTCATTCGAGTACATATCATTCAGCAGATAAAACATCCTGAAAATGATCTATTTGATATGCTAATGGCTACGGATCGACTGGGAAGTATTCTACCAACAGACCTACGCTCTGAGATGATTGAGTGGCTATCCTTCTGTGATTTTATGTATGAATCAATTGCAACGGATCTAGGTATCGATGATGCAAAACAGAAATCTAAGATAATTCGTGTAACACTCGATGGAGCGAACAGTTGGTGGAAGTGGGATGATAGCCAAGAGAATCTCGAAGAATGTATTCGCTACGCGGAAAGAATTGCGGCAGGAATCCTAAAGATTTAATACTCAATGTGTAAACTCTGGATTCAATACCTTATTACAATATGACAGCCGCAAAAGCGGCTGTCATAAGACGTACTTTTTATGATTATAAATGTGAGCGTCCAAGGCACTCATATACTTTTGGATACTTCTTCTTATAAAACTGAGCTAATCCCATACCAACGAAAAGCACACCTAGCAGACAATAAAGCATCCAGCGGCGTTCACCGGGTTCTCCCCCCACGAGAAGATCAAAGTTTTTAGTAACCAACACTGTCAAACCAATAAAGAAAACACCTGAAATAACGGGAGCCATAAATAATCTGACAACACTGAGTTTTTCAGGACGACCAACACGGAAATACCAAACCAGTGAGGCAATACAAACGACTGTCATCAACATGATGATCCCAGCAGTGCCTACGCCAGACAACTGTCCATAAAGAACATCAGGTTGTGCGCCGCTGATAATGAACGGTGCCATAACCAAAAGAACCAGAGCAGAAACACTCAATGATGCAACATAAGGTGAAGCATGCCGAGGATGCACTCTACGCAACACTCGGGGGAATGCGCCATCTGTACCAAGATTATGCAGATAGCGTGACAACACATTATGGATAGAGAGCACACAGGCGAATGACGAGGTCAATACTAAAACAGCAACAATCATGCTTAGCTTCGGGCTTATATATTTCGAAAATGCATCTGAGAACATAGTCGCTGGAGCATTTTGAGCGATAGTTCTCACTTCCGGTCCATAAGCCGCAATTAAAGCATAGGCGCAAATGGTATAAATCGTTCCAATGAAAATAATCGCTCCGTACGTCGCTCTCGGAATCGTTTTCTCTGGAGAGCGAACCTCATCACGAAACAACGCTGTTGCTTCGAACCCAATAAAGAAAGATACCGCAAAGAGCATAGCAAAAGGAATATTAGCCCCTTCTGCGGTCAATTCAGATACGGCAAATGGAGCGAAAGTAGGAATCGCTATATCCCCACTACCGATGATGCTCCCAGAAAAAACCAGACAAATTATCACTTCGCTAAGCATAACCCATGACAATACTTTTGCAGAAAGTTCAACATGCAAATAGCCCAGTAATGCAACCGCTGCCCAACAAATTAGCGCATAGGCATACCAGGGTAATGAACTTCCAGTTATCCCTTTCATAAGCTCAGATGCCGACACCCCAAAAAAAGACGCGACACCAGCAAGAAGAAGGAAATAAGAGACTGCAGCCATTAACCCTGCTCCCAAACCTACTGATTTACCCAGTCCGAAGCTGATGAAAGAATAGAAGTCACCGGGACGATTAACAGCATTAATGACTGCAGTGTAACCAACAGCGAATAGCAAAATGACAGCGGTTATGATCATAAACACCAAAGGTGCGGCCACTCCTCCAAACATCATTGCTACCGGAATGTATCCAGATACGGTGGTAAGCGGGGCTGAAAAAGCCAGTACGGTAAGTGCCAGACTCACAGCTCCCATCTGGCCAGTGAGTTTGTGCTCACTAGATGAGGCGGATAGGTCGATAAATTCTTTGGTTTCCAAGCTCATTTTTAATGTCTCACGCAGATGAATCGTTGATAGTTATTAAAAGCAGCTGACTCAAACGTTTAGGCTCGGCGGCGTAGTTAACAAACACGACAACTAACCGAACGAACGTTCGTAAACGAAGCAAACTATGTGCCAGATCATCATTGATTGAATTTAGAGGGCTTTGCGTGAGTCTATAGCGCAATATTGCACTGTAAGGATGCTTGTTTCCGTTTCGTTGCACTAAGATGAAACGTTTATAGATAAGTTGTGAACAAAGAAATAACCGTCACGCTATTCAGAGCGAGTCCTCACCTCCTAACAGCTAAATCAATAACGCAGGTTTGAGTTTGAACCGTTATTACACCTGATAGATTTATTTTGAACAGCTACCAGAACAGTAGCCTAAGTGACACGCCCTATCGTGCCCAAACGGCATAGCCGTGTGACATTGCTGGACACGCTAAATATGGCTACAGAGGAAGTTGTTAGTTGCAAACAGCTAACGGGGCAAAAAAATAAAGCCATCTCGATAGGAGATGGCTTTATCGTAAGACAGACTTATATAAAAGCCGTCTTTAATTTAGATTGAGCAATAAACGCGTGCTTCTCTCGGCGTATAAATCCCGAATGTCACCACCCCAAGTAAACCGTTAACAAAGGTCGTCTGTGTTTCAGTGCGAGCAACTTTATCAGCACCGCCACATACCGCCGCAGCATCAATAGTTTTCTTCTGACCAATCCCAGAGACGAAGAAGTGATGTGTTGTCACCTGTTTAGGTGTTGCAACAGCGGCATTCTTGACTGTAAACGTTTGTTGGGCACATCCGGTCAGCACCAGCGCCAATACAGCAGCAGAAAGTATTTTTTTCATTAAATCCTCGTTATGTTGTGTTGATAAATCTTACGAAGAATGACATTTATACAAAAAATTACAATACTTGAAATATTTTTATCTTTGAGTTAACAAAGTATGTTGGCTAGGAGGGAGTTTGCTGGTTGAGACACGTTCAGTGAAGAAGCCAGTGACCGACGAGCAATAGGTCACTGGCAGCTTGAAAGGTCAATTACTTCTTCATCCACTCAGGCTTCTGGAACGCGTGAAACATTGAGTTTTTGTCCGCAAAGAACGCGGCGAATTCTGGGGATTGAACGGCGGCTTTCAGATCCTGAGCAAACGGTTTGTCGGTATCTTCCGCACGCACGACGATCATGTTTTTCAGGTCTTCCGGCAGCACATCCAGTTGAATGGCGTCAGACAGATTCAGACCTGCGGAAATCGCGAAATTGGCATTAATCAGCGAACCCGTTACACCGCCCAGCGCACGTGGTATCTGTGCCGCTTCCAGCGGTTTAAAGACCAGCCCTTTCGGGTTTTCCTTGATATCACGCAGCGATGCTTTGGTCGGCGTAATGTCTGGATTGATCTTGATGAGGCCGTATTTTTGCAGGAAATCCAGCGAGCGTGCCAGATTTGACGGATCGTTCGGTAACGTAATGATATCTCCGGCTTTCAGTTCATTCAGCGAGCGCACTTTGTTGGAGTAAAAGCCCATGCTGGCCGTCGGCACGGTGATCACTTCCGCCAGTTTCAGCCCTTTATCCGCGCTGAAGCGGTCAAGGTAGCGGCGGTTTTGGAACAGGTTGGCGTCGATACTGTTATTCGACAGCGCCAGATTCGGCTGGATGTAGTCGCTGAATTCCCGCACTTTCACGTCGTAGCCTTTTTTCACCATTTCCGGCTTGATCGCTTTCGTGACCATATCGCCATACGGCCCCGGCGATACGCCGATGGTGATTTCTTTGCCTGAATCTGCTGCGTAAGCCTGAGAAATGCCCAACGCCAGCATGAGTGGAATGAGTTTTTTCAATCGCATTGTCGCGTTCCTGTCTGTCCGATTTAGTCAGTCTTTATCATTATTTTGGGCGCAATAGGTGCCATGATATTGATGACGCAGTAAGGCGGGCAGAGAACGTGGGTAGATCGTAAAGACGCGGTGAATACATCCCTGTACGCTCGAGCCGCGCCATCCCTGGCGCGGACGCTTTACTCTTCTATCCCACGCTCTCTGTTGCCATGTCGTATAACGATTATGGGCGTCTGTAGCGCCCTGTTCTATTTTTATGACGTTATTCCCTGGTGTTGGATAACGCTTTACTGCTTACTAACTTTAAAGTTTTTTATTTAACAAATAGTTAAAACAAAAAGGTTTCCTGTCCGTAGCAATATTTGTCGTACAGTTCAGGCTTGATATCAAAGCCGATTCCCGGTTTATTTGGCACCGCGACACAGCTGTCGTTGTCTAATTCGACAAACGGCAGCATGAAGTCTTCATGCCAGTAGCGGGAAGATGGCGGAATATCGTGCGCATAGATAAAGTTCGGCAGCGTAGACACCGCAATGTTGTGCGCTTTACCGACCGCCGTATCCAGCATACCGCCGCACCACACCGGAATATTGTGCGCCTGACAGTAATCATGAATCAGCTTGGTTTCAGTAATACCGCCCACGCGCGCCACTTTGATATTGATGATTTTGGCGCTGCCCAGCTCTATTGCTTTACGAGCATCTTCTACCGACGCAATACTTTCATCCAAGCAGATAGGCGTGTTCACCGCTGCCTGAAGTTTGCGGTGGTCGATAATATCGTCGTGCGCCAGCGGTTGTTCAATCATCAGTAGATTGAATTTATCGATGCGCTTAAAGAAATCGATATCGTCCAGCGTATAGGCGGAATTGGCATCCACCATCAGCGTAATATCACCAAATTCCTGACGCAGCGCCGCAATATAGTCGTAATCTTTTCCCGGCTTGATTTTTATTTTGATGCGCTTGTAGCCTTCCTTCAGGAAATTATCGACCACGCTGACTAATTTATCGGGCGTTTCCTGAATACCGATACTGACACCCGCTTCGACTTTATCCCGTACTCCGCCCAGTAATTGATGCAGTGGGACACCTTTTATCTTTGCGTAAGCATCCCAGATGCCACCTTCGATTGCCGCTTTAGCGCAGTTATTACGCTTTACCGGAGCGAAAATATCGCGAACCTGCGAAGGGTGCTCAATATCTCCAGCCTGCTTAATCATCGGGATCAGGAAGTCACGCATAATATGCCAGGCGGTGACGTTGGTTTCTTCGTTATAAAATGGCAGGGAAATGGCGGAACAATCGCCGTAACCAATCTGCCCACCCGCGTGAATTTCCGCGATGGAGAAGTGTTTCTCCGTCTGCGTCGCAAAGCTGGTGGTAAATGGCGTTTTGAGCGCCATTTTCATTTTTCGTAATACAATTTTGTCTATTTTCATGACATCTCTCTGCTGTCCTGAATAACGTATTCTGTCGCGGCTTAGCGGCGTTCGCGCTTATTCGCCCGTCGCGAGAGCATATCGCCCAGCGTTTGTACGACCTGCACCAGTACCACCAATGCAATCACCGTCACAACCATGACTTCGGTTTCATAGCGATAATAGCCGAAGCGGATCGCCAAATCGCCGACACCGCCGCCGCCCACAATTCCGGCCATCGCCGAGTAACCAATCAGGCTGACCAGCGTGATCGTCAGGCCGCGTAACAATCCCGCCAAGGCTTCAGGCAAGAGCACGGTCGCGATGATGCGCGTCGGGCTGGCACCAAAAGCCTCAGCCGCTTCAACAATACCCGGATCAACTTCACGCAGCGCGGAATCCACCAGTCGGGCATAAAACGCAATCGCCGCCACAGACATCGGTACCGCCGCCGCAACAGGCCCTATTGTGTTCCCCAGCAGCAGTTGTGTTAATGGCAACAGTAGCACCAGCAGGATCACAAACGGGATCGAGCGGATGATATTCACCAAAACGGTAGATACCAGATAGATAAAACGGTTCTGCCAGAACAAATGACGATCGGTCACATAAATCGCAATACCTAACGGCAAGCCGAATATCACCGCACAAAGCGTTGAAATACACACCATCGTGAAGGTTTCACCGAAGGCGAAGATTAATTCACCTATTAACTCAGTCATTGATGACCTCCACCCCAAAGGTATTCTGTCGAATATAAGTAATAGCCGCCGCGAGATTTTCTGCTGCTGGATCGTCACGATATGAAATCTGGGCGATAATATGCCCCAATGCGCGATCGTTAATGTACTCAATATTCCCGTGCAGAATATTCACCGATACCTGAAACCGCTGCGCAACGTCGGATAATATCGGTTGTTCTACCGAATCATCGGCGAAGAGTATTTTCAGCAGGACACCTTTATTATTCTGCTTAAAACGCTCAGGTAATTCGATCGGCGTGGTATGGCTAACCAGCTGTTTGGTGTAGGCGTGTTGAGGCGCAGAGAAGATCGTAAAGACCTCACCCTCTTCCACAATATTTCCGCCCGTCATCACCGCCATGCGCTGACAAATACTTTTAATCACGCTCATTTCATGGGAAATCAGCACGATTGTGATACCTAACCGAACATTAATACTTTTCAATAACGCCAGAATAGACGCTGACGTTTCCAGATCCAGCGCCGAGGTAGGTTCATCACACAGCAGCACTTCGGGATGGTTGGCAATGGCACGGGCGATGCCTACACGCTGTTTCTGCCCACCACTCAACTGCGCTGGATACGAGGCCTCTTTATCCTGCAACCCGACCAGCGCCAGAATTTCCGGCACGCGCGAGGCAATCTCTTCTTTACTCTTGCCCGCGGCACGCAGGCTGAACGCCACGTTGTCATACACATTGCGGGTATGCATTAGATTAAAATGCTGGAAGATCATCCCGATACGCTGACGATGCTGGCGCAATTCACGGCCAGAAGCATCGCTGATCAGCGTATCGCCCAGAAACACGCGCCCTTCGGTTGGGCGCTGCAATAAATTGATCGTCCGCAACAGCGTACTTTTCCCCGCGCCGCTGGTGCCAACAATCCCAAAAACTTCACCCTGTTGAATGGTCAGGTTGACGTTGTTCACCGCCCTGGACTGTGCATCTTTACCGGCGGGAAAATCAACGCTCACGTTTTCTAACCGAATCATTACCTGACTCACTCCTGCTGTTACTGACTATTTTAAGACATATGACGTTGGCATACGCAAGGTAAGCCTGTTTGATGTAGGGAAACCTTTGTTCGTGGGTAAAATCATTTCGCATTAGCGTGCGTTAAACCTATCCCACGGAACTGTTTCACTTATTATTTTGAACAGAGATAGGCTCTTCATCGCCTTTTTTGCATTGAGGAATAACCGGGCTATTTATGGCTGCCATTTTTGTTATAATTAGATTAATTTCTTATAAATCAATAAAATATTAAAAAATATTCGTCTGTTTAAGTTAGAGAGAAATGAGCTTTGCGTCAATGATAAAAAAAGCAAATCACCCTTCTGTTTTTTAGAAACTCTTTTATGTCTTTTTCTTCTATATATCCCCGCCATCTTTGTTTATGCCGTTGACGTTTACTGCGTCACCAAACATAACAAATCATGATAATTCTTTGATAAGTATCTCAAAATATATCCTGAAACATTACCATCACAATCAGCGCCTAGCCTGATCCCGCACCGACAAACGTTTGTCCTCCCCATAAGGATGCCATCATGCGTTATCGCACGACTATGCTTGCGACGATCAGAGTGTTACCAATCACCAGTCTTTTTCTGCTACCGCTTTCTGGGATTGCCGCCTCGCCCCAGCCGGACAGCGCGACTATCAGCACCATTGTGGATTCCACCACGCAGGCCAGTAACCGTCCTCACGTTATTGAACTGGAACAAACCATTCAGGCCGCGCTGCGCAAAGCAATCCAAGGCGATGCGCCGCAGCTCACCCGTGCGCAGTTAGCGCAGGCGCAAGAAACATCACAAATGGCGGATATCAACTGGCTGAATGCCAGCGGATATGACTTCGCAGTCAAAGCCAACCAGCAGGCAGGCATTGCGCTATTGGAATCCTTCTCACACCTTTCTACTGATGTGTTGCAGCAAAACACGGCTATCGTTACACGCATTAATCGTGAAGCCACCACGGGACAACGTGAGCAGGCAGTCGTCGATGCTGAAGGCCAGGGATATCTCTATTATCTGGCGGATGCGCTAGGCCCGAGGCTGGGCAAGGTATTTATCACCGCCTATAACCACGGTGAAATACGGAAGGCCGCCGTGTTACTCAAGTTATCAGGCGTCAGCACGTCCGCCGCAAAACTGCATTTCAACTATCCTCGTCCTTTTCTACAGCCAAATAACACGATTCATCTGGTGCCAGATACTGCTGTAATCGGCGATAACAAACCCTATACCGCAACCGGTGGCGCGTTTCCGAGCGGCCATACCAACACCGGCTATACCGATGCCCTACTGTTAGCGGAAATGATCCCTGAACGCTTCGTCCCGCTAATCGATCGCGGCGCACGCTATGGCTATTCACGCGTCGTGCTGGGCGTTCATTACCCATTGGACGTCATAGGTTCACGGATGATTGCCGAACGTAACGTGGCACATTATCTCAACGATCCACAGTATCGTCGGCTGTTTGAACAGGCCAAGGTCGAGTTACGCAGCGCGTTAGAGAAAGCCTGTGGTACCACGTTGAGCGCCTGCGCCAAGAATGCCCCGCAGGACGATCCTTACGCGGCACCGGAAATGAAAACCTTTTATCACTACACCATGACGTACGGGCTGCCTGCTCAGCCTGGCGCAACGTCTACGGTTAGCGTTCCCGAAGGTGCAGAGGTGCTGCTCGACGCCGTGCTGCCACAGCTCTCTGCCGCCCAACGCAGAAATTTGATGGTGAAAACTGCGCTGGCCGATGGCTACCCACTCTCCGGCGCGCCGGGTGATAACGGTGCGCAGAATTTCTGGCAGCGCCTCAATCTCCATGAGGCCGTGCAATTGGCTCAACATCCTTAACCGTTCCCCCTCTTCCTCCGCATTTTCTCGCGCAGAGGAAGAGGGTGTGATAAGGATATAAAAATGAGTAACGGAAATTTATTACCCTCGTTATTCTCTTAATTCCCTGTATCTTTTCATTTTTTAAAACAAACCGTTCTTTTTTAAACATAGCTATTCTGGCGATAAAATGAAGTCACCATACTGACTCCGTGGCTTTGCCGTGATTATTATTTACTTCACTTAGCTGTAACGGTAACTTTCCGGACAGAATAATATATTAACTATTTTTTATCATTCAGCATAGAATATCGAACGTTTTGTAAATCAATGTAAACAAATGCTATTACAAGTCCCCTAATGCCATTTTAAAATTTTAGTTTACCCCAGCATAAACATTCTCCTCATTTCGTCGATATAAGAATACCGCTCCTTATCTTGGAGTAATTTAGAGGTACTTATGAGCATTAAACTTAAATTAATTTCGGTTATGTTGTTAATGGCATTATTGCTTTCGGTTGTCTCTCTTACCGGCTTGTTTGGCATGAATAATACCAATCAGTCGATGAAGACCCTGTATCAGGATCGACTGATCGCGCTGGGTTATCTGGATAATATAACCAGACAGGTAAATAGCGTGATGTTTGAAATCGCGAGCGTTGATCTCTCACAGCCAGACAATGTCAAAACGGGGTTGGCGCACATTGCGGAAGCGCAAAAAATTTATGATACCCAATGGGATTTATACAGTAAGACGTATTTAACTGGTGACGAAAAAATATTAGAAGAACAGTTTTCCATGTTATACAAGCAGTACAACGATAAAGTCATTACCCTTGCCATTAATGCAATACAGAAAAATGATAAAGACGCGTTAGAAAACATTATCAATCACACATTAAAAAGCGAATATGCGCCCCTGCAAAAAATTGCCGATCGGCTGATTAAATTACAATCTGACGTTGGTCAGGAACTCTATTCCGAATCACAAAGTAGCTTCAATAAACTATTATTTTCCGTAGTGATTATCCTTCTGGCGGGCATCGTTATCGTTGCCTTATCCGGCTGGCGGTTGATTGTTTCAATTGCCGTACCGATAAAAAATGCAGTGGATTTAGCAAGAAAGGTAGCGAGTGGCGACCTGACCCATCGTATCGCGATTACTTCACGTGATGAAATGGGACAGTTGCAAACCGCGCTGCGGGAAATGGTGTTGAATCTGACGGACATCGTAGAACGCGTACACAGTAACGCCGACATTATTGCGACGGCATCCAGCCAGATTAGCAGCGGCAATATCGACCTCTCCTCTCGAACCGAACAGCAGGCTAGTTCACTGGAAGAGACGGCGGCGTCAATGGAACAGATGACCTCCTCCGTCAAACAGAATGCTACGCATGCCGCTCACGCCAGCCAGCTGGCAACAACCGCCTCACAGCGCGCTGTCGATGGGGGCAAGATGATGGGCGATGTGACATCAGCGATGCAGCTGATGGTGTCATCCGCAGATAAAATAACCAACATCATCAGCGTGATAGACGGAATCGCTTTCCAAACCAACATCCTCGCACTGAACGCCGCCGTGGAAGCGGCTCGGGCAGGAGAACAAGGCAGAGGCTTTGCCGTCGTCGCAGGCGAAGTCCGCACGTTGGCGCAACGCAGTGCAAACGCGGCCAAAGAGATTAAAAACCTGATCGGGACGTCCGTCGAACAGGCGAACCTTGGCCACACTATCGTCATTGACGCTGGCAACACGATTCAAAGCGTGGTGGAGGACATAAAACGAGTGGCGTCGCTCGTGACCGAAATTTCCACCGCCAGCAATGAGCAAAGCCTGGGCATAGGGCAGATTAATACCGCAATTTCACAGATGGAAACGGTGACGCAGCAAAACGCCGCACTGGTTAACGAAGCCGCCGCTGCCGCGGGTTCATTGTCCGAACGGGCAGGTGAACTCAGTCATGCCGTGGCGGCGTTTCGTATCTAACGCCCTGTCCTTTTCACCGTAACCGCACAATCGATTATCTCTGTGCACGAGTGCCGATGAGCGCTAAAACGTCACTCAGCGTGGTTAAGAACACATCGGCGTGTTCTTCCAGAAACACCAGCGGCGGGCGAATTTTCAGTATGTTCGCCGCTGGCCCCGTCGCGCTGATGAGCACACCACGTTGGCGCATCGCATTCACCACCTGCAACGCGGATTCACTTGCCGGCGTTTTACTTTCGCGATCGCTGACCAGCTCCGCACCAATAAACAGGCCGTAAGCCCGAATATCACCAATCAGCGGGAAATGCTGCGCCAGTTGCTGCAACCCTTGCCGCAGATAATCACCGACCCGCTGGGCATTCTGCTGCAACTGCTCTTCCCGAATCACCCGCAGCACCGCGTGCGCCGCCTGACAGGAAACCGGATTGCCGCCAAAGGTATTGAAATAGCGCACATCGCGCCCAAATGCGTCGAACAGAGCGGAACGCCCCACCAATCCAGCGATGGGATGTCCGTTGCCCATCGGTTTCCCTAGACTCACCAAATCAGGGACGACATTGTGGCGCGCAAAGCCCCACAGTGATTCCCCGGTGCGCCCGAAGCCCGGCTGCACTTCATCCGCAATAAACAGCCCGCCCGCCTGACGGATCAACGCCGCCGCCTGTGCCATTTCGCCTTCCGGCGCACAGAACACGCCATCGCTGGAAAAAATGGTATCTACCAGCAGCGCCGCAGGACGAATACCTTCCCGTTGCATCTGCGCCAGCGCTTCACGAATGCTGGTAAGAAATGCACCGGGCTGACGATAAGTGTCTGGCGCGTCGATCAGCTTCACATGGCTACCGCGCACAACGCCATCCCCCAGCGACGGAGACAGTTCCGCCAGCGCGCTGGTCACGCCGTGATACGCCCAGCGCGTCACCAACATCCCCGTCCCGCCCGTGACATGTCGGGCGATACGCAGCGCCAGATCGTTAGCCTCACTGCCGGTACAGGTCAGCATTACATTGTTCAATTCGGCGGGAAATTCGCTCAGCAAATCTTCCGCAAAATCGACAATCGCGTGGTGCAAATAGCGCGTGTGGGTATTGAGTTGTGCGCTCTGTCGCGCCACGGCTTCAACCACCGCGGGGTGGCAATGTCCGACCGAAGCCACATTATTGTAGACATCCAGATAACGTTTCCCTTGGTGATCGAACAGCCACACGCCCTCGCCGCGCGCGACATGCAGCGGCTCTTCATAAAACAGGCGATAACCGCCGCCCAACACTCGCTGACGGCGCGCCAGCAAAGCTTCTGTCGCTGTCATTTCAGACGTCATTCCTTTCTGGTTCATCGCGCATTCTCCGGGCAAACCTGCTGTAGGCGAGTCAAAAATTGCGCATGGGAATAGGTCGCAATGCGCTGCAAACTGTGCCAACAGCGCGGCACGTTACGCAGCAGATACTCCCGATTGTCGGGATAACGCGATGCTCGCCACTGCGCAATGGTCAGGGTCAGCGCCATACGGGTCGCTATCAGATCGGGTAACAGCGCAATCTCCTCCGGTGCTAACGGAATGCGTTGGTGATAGGCCGCAACAAACGGCACAACATGCTCCAACAAATCGGTTCCATCGCCGATCTGATACGCCAGTGCCGTCGCGACTTCGCAAATTAACGGGGCAAATACGGCATCGCCAAAATCGATAATGCCAGTAACCCGCGTCGGCGACGATCCATCCACCAGCACGTTATGCGGATTCAGATCGTTATGAATGACCTGACGACGTAGCGTCGTCAACAGAGGAGCAACGTTACTGTCATAACGGTCAAAAATACGCTGAAGATGCTGATACTGCTGCGGTTCAGAAACGAAATCGAGGTAAGGACGCACCTGCTCTGCCCGGCTGATATCCCACAGCAGCGCACGGTTTGCCGCCGGATGCGTAAAGCTGTGAAGCGCGTTATCCAACTGCGCCAGCGTTCCCCCCAACTGCGGCATCAGCGCCGTTGACGGTGAGGCCAGATACTGCGGCATTCCTGCCAGATAGCTCACAAGCCGCACACGCAGCAGTACACCATCGATCTCAACGCCTGTTTCCGACTGACCCGCTTTTGTCGACCTGATACGCGGTACGGGCAGTTCAGGTGCCTGACGGGCAAGATGCAGCAGCAGCGCGGTTTGGAAATTGCTGACGTCGGCAGGTTCTGCCGCATTGATGACTTTCAGCATGTAGCGTTCATCTGGCGTCACCGTCAGACAGAAATTCACATCACGCTCGCCCTGAAGCAGCGACATCTGCCCAGACAAGCCATATTCTTGCTGCGCAATCGCCAACGCCTGCTGACAGGAAACCTGCGGTACGGCCTGCGTCATTAACTCGTCGTCGTGCGGTGAAGCCTCGGCAAATACGGGCTGATTGGACGCCGGGTGTGGGAATGCAGGAAAAAGTGCGGTGAGTCGTCCGTCAGACATGCTGCCCTCCGTTAACATGAATTTCGGCACCGTTGACATAAGAGGCACCGGACGTGCAGAGAAAATAGATCAGGCTGGCCACTTCTTCGGGCTTACCTAAGCGCTGCATCGGCACCTGCCGCTCGATGATGTCGTTCGTGCCGGGCGACAGAATCGAAGTTTCAATTTCTCCCGGCGCAATCGCATTCACACGAACGCCGTGCGGACCAAAATCAAACGCCATTTCTCGCGTCAGCGCAGACAGCGCCGCTTTTGAGGTGGCATAGGCCACGCCAGCAAAGGGGTGAACGCGCGAACCGGCAATCGAGGTCACATTAATGACGCAGCCCTGTGAAGCCTTGAGCTCATCGAACAGGCCGTTTGCCAATAGCGCACAGGAAAACAGGTTAACGTTGAAGACGCGCAGCCAGGTCGCATAGTCTGTGTCACGTACGCCAAGACGTTGCCCTTCTGCACCCTTTGGTGAAATCCCTGCGTTATCGACCAGCGCATCCAACCGCCCGCCTAGCTTTTCCTTAATCAGCGGCAGCGTCTGTTGCAGGCTGTCGATATCTTCCAAATCGAGATGAATATGATTGAGCAGCTTTTCTGCCCACGGGCACTCTTCCGCCCAGTTCTGGCGTGAAGCGGTAAAGATCCGCCACCCCGCCGCGTGGAAATGCTTAACGGTAGCATGCCCGATTCCCCGGCTGGCACCGGTCAGCAATAACGTTTTTTGCGCTGTCATACCGAACCTCCTGAACGCTTTTACACAATAATTTTTTTACACAGCACACATCAAAATGGTGTTTGATGCATCATCATTTTGGTTTTAAAAAAAGCTGAAAAAAATTTCAGCGAAAAAAACGATTTTTCCCTTGGCGTAGAATGATGCTGAAGAGAAAACGTTTTCCAGGATGAGCAGCATGGATGCTGCGAAAGCCAGTGCCGCGTAGGGAACGCGTCACTGGCGGTCCGTCAGGAAAACGTTATCTCTGAAGGCACCGCGCAGCGGCATCATGTACCGCCAAAAAGCCAGGGTTCCAAGGGCGACGGCAACTGAGCCGCCCTTGGTCGTGCGCTCTCCCATGCAAAGGGAGAAATCCAATATCAAAGCGCACGAAACAAACCACCAACACTAAACAAGAATTACGAGGCACACCCTAGCGTGGTGTGGTTAACCACCTTATCCCCCACTCCGTAACCGCTCCGAACGGCGACGTAAAATTTCCATCACGATCAGTAGGATAAGCGCCGCACCGACCATCATTGTCGCGGCGGCGGCTATCGTTGGGTCGAGGTTTTCACGAATGCCGGCAAACATCTGTAGCGGTAGCGTGCGTTGGCGCGGGCTGGCGAGAAACAGCGTGACGATCACCTCATCGAACGAGGTCGCAAAGGCAAAGAGCGCTCCAGAGAATACCCCCGGCGCAATCAGCGGAAACGTTACCTTGCGAAAAGCCAACAACGGTGAAGCGCCCAGACTGGCAGCTGCGCGCGTCAGGTTGTGATCGTAGTTCTTTAGTACCGCCGTGACCGTAATCACCACGAACGGCACGCCCAGCATCGCATGCGCTAACACCAGCCCCAGATAGCTGTTCAGCAGCGACAGTTTGGCGAAGAAGAAAAACATCCCTACCGCGACAATCACCACTGGCGCAATCATCGGCGAAATCAGTACCGCCATCACCAGCGATTTGCCGCGAAATTCACCACGTACCAGCCCGACTGACGCTAATACGCCGAGCACCGTCGCCAACAGCGTCGCCAGCGGTGCAATCAGCAGGCTGTTGCCCAGCGCCCCCAGCCACTCGCTAGAGTTGAAAAACTCGCGATACCAGCGCAGGGAAAATCCCGTCAGCGGATAGCTCAGAAACGACCCCGCATTAAACGAAAGCGGAACAATCACCAGCACGGGGACGATCAAAAACAACAACATCGCTGCGCCGTAAAAATTAAAGAACGTGTTCCACAGACGGATACCCACTTCACCCTGCTGTCTCATTTGTTATCTCCCCAGTATAAGGTTATGGATATCGTACTTAATGCGCTGCCGCTTCCGCATTGGTGCGCGTCACACGGATATACACCACGTACAGTAGCGTCACGATGATCAGCAATTGCGTACCCAGCGCGGCGGCCATCCCCCAGTTCATGGTGGTATTGGTGAAGAACGCGACAAAGTAGCTCAGCATCTGGTCGCTTGGCCCACCCAACAACGCAGGCGTAATGTAGTAGCCAATCGCCATCATGAAGACCAGCAGCGCCCCCGCCGTTACCCCCGCATACGTTTGTGGCACGTAAACCCGCCAGAACGCGATAAACGGATGCGCCCCCAGCGAGATCGCCGCACGCACATAGTTCGGGGAAATGCCTTTCATTACCGCGTATAACGGCAGAATGAAAAACGGCAGCAGGATGTGGGTCATCGAGATATAGACACCGATGCGATTGAACACCAACACCAGCGGTTCATCAATAATTCCGGTGCTCATCAACGAACGGTTGATCAACCCGCCGGACTGCAACAGCACAATCCAGCTCGCCGTCCGCACAATCAGCGATGTCCAGAACGGCAGTAAAACCAGAATGAGCAACAGGTTGGCACGGTTAGACGGCTGTTTTGCCAGCCAGTATGCCAGCGGATAGCCCAGCCCCACGCACAGCAGCGTCACGACACCCGCCATCAGCAACGTGCGCAGCAGCACGTCCACATACAGCGCCTGATCGGCAGGTAGCGGAACGATTTGCTGGGTAGTGGCATCAACTTTATGGTCAAACACCGCCAATAGGTAATAGCTGGTGAAAGGCCTTGCGGCGCGATCGAACGTTTGCCAGGTAGATAATGCTCCCCACATCGGCTGTTCGCGTATCAGTTGGTCACGCATATCGCTGCTGCCCTCAGCGGGCAGCTTACGCAATGTGCGGGTAATCAGCGTGCGATATTCCGACCCTTCATACCCTAACCGTTTAGTGATCGTGCTTAGCTTACCGCTGCTGCGGGCATCACGCAGATCGCCGACCAGCGCCCGGAAGACCGCTTCATCCGGCACATCGTTACCCGACCAAAGCCGCATTGCGGCAATGGTCTGCGGCATATTGTCGCGCAATTCCGGATTGGAGACGCTTTTCCCCAAAATCGAGGTGATCGGGAACAAAAAACTCACCACGATAAACAGAAACAGCGGTGCAATCAGCAGCAGAGAGCGTTTCTTATAGGCTTTCTGCGCGATCCTCAGTTGCTGTTTCAGTGTCGAATCTTCCTCGCTCCCGCTAGGCGGTGCAGAGTCGACGATTTCGCTCTGGGACATAGGCTCTTTCTCCATCATCACGTACGGTAAATCACTGCAACTTTATTGGGCGGCCCAGGCGTTGAAGCGTTGTTCCAACTCTTCACCGTGATCGATCCAAAACTCAGTGTCTACTTGCAAGGCCTGTGCCAGATTATCTGGAGCCGTTGGCAGATTGGCGGCAACAGCCGGAGCCAGCAGGCTGGTGGTCTTGACGTGTGTCGGGCCATAAGGAATGTTCTCGGCGAACACCTTCTGGTTTTCCGGCTGATTGGCAAAGGCAATAAACTGCTCCGCCAGTGCCTTATGCTTGGAACCTTTAACGATCGCCCAACTATCCAGATCGTAAATACTGTCAGCCCAGACAATCTTGAAGTCATGCCCTTCTTTCTGCGCTGCCGCGACGCGACCGTTATAGGCGGACGTCATCACCACATCACCCGACACCAACCATTGCAGCGGCTGCGCACCAGATTCCCACCACTGAATATTTGATTTGATCTGATTCAGTTTCTTAAAGGCGCGCTCGACACCTTCTGGCGTCGCCAGCACCGTGTAGAGGTCTTCACGCTTCACGCCATCGGCTAGCAGCGCAATTTCCAGCGTAAATTTGGCGCTTTTACGCAACGCACGCTTGCCGGGGTAATCTTTTACATTCCAGAAATCGGCCCAGCTTTTCGGTGCCTGTTTCAGTTTCTCAGCGTTGTAGGTCAAGACGGTTGACCACAGGAAGATCCCCGCGCCGCACTCAGTGGCTGCGCCTTTGACAAATTGGGATTGATCGCCCAGCTTTGACCAGTCCAACTGCTCGAACAGCCCTTCGCTACAGCCACGCATCAGCTCAGGGCCTTCGACTTCCACGACATCCCAGCCCACCTGCCCGGTTTCTACCATCGCCCGGATACGCGCCATTTCACCGTTATACTCACCGGCTTCTACCGTACCTTTGCCCGCCGCGGCGAACGGTTTGTAAAACGCTTTATCCTGCGCATCTTTGTTCAAACCGCCAAATGAGATCACCGTGACAGATTCCGCCTGCGCCTGACAGGCCATCGTCACCAAAAAAGCCGTCGCTGCTATTTTCTTCAGCGCCTGACGCGTGAACAGCCCTTTTGCTTTGGAGGAAGTATTGAGTTTGGACATTGCTTTGCTCCTGGAGTGGTAGTCAACGTAAAGGTCAAATGCGTATCACAATTTTGCACACTCTATTTCGTGTACTGCATTCTTGATGCATCATGTATCAACGTAATCATGCAAAAAAATATGAGCATAAACTGTGCCAATTCAAAAATTTCATTGATGTTTTTCTACTGCGGCGGCGGGAACGGCGATGAGAAACATCAGTAGTACGCAGTGTTGCCTTATGCCTGATTGTATTTCGCCATTTTTGCCATGTTGTGGTGCAAGCCGACATTGCCTTGCACCACTCAGACGCATTGCGCGTCTGTCGCACGGGTGCCGACGTTGACTGCCGACACGCGCTTCTTACCGACTATGGGGATGAAAACCTTATCGGGAAAGATCGACGCAAAGGTATTTCATTTCCAGATAGTCTTCGATACCGAAACGTGAGCCTTCACGGCCCAGCCCTGACTGTTTCACCCCGCCAAACGGCGCGACTTCATTCGAGATCAATCCGGTATTGATGCCAACCATGCCGTAGTCCAGTGCTTCCGGCACCGTCCACTGGCGTATCGCGTCGCGCGTGTAGACATAGGCAGCCAGACCGAACTCGGTATCGTTCGCCATCGCAATCACCTCGGCTTCATCGCTGAAGCGGAACAGCGGTGCGACTGGCCCGAACGTCTCTTCACGCGCAAAACGCATCTCGCGGGTCACGTCGCCAACGATGGTCGGCGTGAAGAACGTACCGCCTCGTTCGTGGCGTTGGCCGCCCAGTAGTAGCGTTGCCCCGTGCGATAACGCATCGGCAATGTGCTGCTCGACTTTGCTGACCGCATCGTCATCAATCAGCGGCCCCTGTGTGACACCTGGCTGTGTACCGTCGCCCACGTTTAATTTACGCACTTCCTCGATCAGCCGTTCTACCAGCGTCGGGTAAATCCCGTTCTGCACATAGATCCGGTTAGCACAAACGCAGGTCTGTCCGCTGTTACGGAATTTGGAGGCCAGAATGCCTTTCACCGCCTGATCCACATCGGCATCGTCAAACACGATAAACGGCGCGTTGCCCCCTAGCTCCAGCGACAATTTTTTCACCGTTGGCGCACTCTGCGCCATCAGGATGCGGCCCACTTCCGTGGAACCGGTGAAGCTCAGCTTGCGCACCACTGGGCTATCGCACAGCACCTTACCGACGGACTGTGCGTCGCCGACAATCACCTGCAATACGCCGCGCGGAATACCCGCCTGCTGCGCCAGCTCAGCCAGCGCCAGCGCGGTAAACGGCGTCTGCTCCGCAGGTTTAACGATCATCGTGCAGCCCGCCGCCAACGCGGGTCCGACTTTACGAGTGATCATCGCAGCCGGAAAATTCCACGGCGTAATCGCTGCACACACGCCGATGGGCTGCTTAATCACCATCAGGCGCTGCTGCCCCTGCGGCGATTGCAGCACGCTGCCTTCAATGCGTTTAGCTTCTTCCGCAAACCAGTCGATAAAACTGGTGGCATAGGCAATTTCGCCCCGCGCTTCCGCCAGCGGTTTTCCCTGCTCCGCCGTCAGCAGCACAGCCAGATCGTCCTGATTGTCCATAATCAGGCGTGCCCACGTCTGCAATAGCACGGCACGTTCTTTTCCCGTCTTCTTACGCCATTCAACCAGCGCCTGTTCTGCGGCGGCAATCGCCTGCTCGGTTTGTGACACCGTCACGAGTGGTACTGTACCCAGCACCTCACCCGTCGCCGGATTGATGACATTCAGGCGTTCACCGCTTTGGCTATCCTGCCACTCGCCGTCAATCAGGCAGTGTTGACGAAATAGCACCTGTTGTTTCAGTGAAATAGACTGTTTCAGTTGCATAGCTTCTCTTCTATCGTGTTAATACGCGCGTCAGGATGTTCATCGCTTTGCTGAACTGCTCATCAGGAACCGTCAGCGGATACAGGAAACGAATCACGTTGCCATGCACACCGCAGGTCAGCAGCAGCAAGCCCGCCTCTAATGCGCTTTTCTGAAATTGGCGGGTAATCTCTGCCGAGGGTTTACCCGTGTTCGGATCGTTAAATTCAGCCGCGACCATCGACCCTTGCGCACGAATCGCTACCAGTGCTGGACACTGCGCTTTTACTTTCTCCAGCGTTTCTACCAGTGCAGCACCCAGACGCTGCGCACGTTGGCACAATTTTTCTTCTTCAATCACATCCAATACCGCCAGCGCCGAAGCGACCGACAGCGGGTTACCCGCATAGGTGCCGCCCAGCCCGCCCGGCGATGGCGCATCCATCACCTCAGCACGGCCGACCACGCCAGAGATCGGGAAACCACCGCCCAGGCTTTTCGCCATGGTGATCAGATCCGCTTTCTCCGTGTAATACTCCATCGCAAACAGCTTACCGGTACGCGCAAAGCCCGTCTGCACTTCATCGGCAATCAGCAGGATGCCATGCTCATCGCACAGCTTACGCAGCCCGCTGATAAAAGCGGGCGGCGCAACATGAAAACCGCCTTCACCCTGTACCGGTTCCAGAATAATCGCAGCAACCTGATCGGCGGCGATATCGGTATGCATCAGACGTTCGACGCTTTCCAGTGCCTGTTCAACGGTAATACCGGTTTGTTCATTCGGATAAAGCGCGTGAAAAATGGAACCGGGGAACGGGCCAAACCCCGTGGAGTACGGTGCTACTTTGCCCGTCAGCGTCATGGTCAGCAGTGTACGACCATGAAACGCCGCGTTGAAAGCAATCACGCCAGGACGCTTGGTGTAAGCACGGGCGATTTTCACCGCGTTTTCCACCGCTTCTGCTCCGGTGGTAAAGAACGTGGTTTTTGCCGCGCCTTGAATCGGTGCCAACGCATTAATACGCTCGGCCAACGTGACATAGCTACCGTAAGGCACAATTTGATAGGCCGTATGGGTAAAGCGATCCAGTTGTTCGCGCACCGCAGCGACAATTTTCGGGTGGCGATGGCCGGTATTCAGCACCGCAATCCCGGCGGCGAAATCGATAAACTCGCGTCCTTCAACATCCCACAGGGTGCTGTTTTCCGCTCTCTCAGCATAGAAATCACACATGACACCTACACCACGCGGTGTGGCGGCCAGACGGCGTTGATTCAGTTCGCTATTCTTCATTGTCTGCTCCGGTATCCCAAATACATCTGTTATTAGTTGAAGATGGTGAGTTGAACGATGACAGGTCGTTGCAAGATGATGATGTCATTTAGACGTGAGATGGTTCTATAATCCAGTGCCAGTTTTGAATATTTGAAGGATCCACTTTTGCGCTCACTCCTGACCGACTTATTGCTTCAGCGTTTAGCCAATCAGCAAGATGGTGCGCTGAACAAGCGTTTGTACGACAGTATCCGGCTCGCGATTCTTGACGGCGCGATTGCCGCAGGCGTTCGTCTACCGTCGTCACGCGATCTGGCGCAACAGCTCGCGCTGTCACGTAATACCGTGCTAACGGCTTACGAACAGTTACTGGCTGAAGGCTATATCGAGGCGCGCAAAGGAAGCGGGACCTTCGTCACGGAACAGTTGCCCGACGGCAACATGCAGCCCGTGGATAGCGACAATACGGGGGAAATACGGGAACCTAAACACGAGCTTTCGCGTCGCGGCATGCATCTGCTGGGTTATGCCGGTGCCTCCGTCCGCCAATGGGGAGCGTTTATGCCCGGCATCCCCGATATCGCCAGCTTCCCTCATGATTTATGGCGGCGTATTCAAACGCGGTTGACGCGGCGCGTTCGTCCTGAACAACTGTCTTACTCGCCGATTGGCGGTTCTCCCGAACTCCAGTTGGCGCTGGTGGATTATCTGCGCGTCGCTCGTTCCGTGGAGTGTACGCCGGAGCAGATTCTGATTACTGAAGGCACCCATCAGGCGATGGATCTGCTCGCCAAAATGCTGTGCAATCCCGGTGATTTGGCATGGATTGAAGATCCCTGCTATTGGGGGATTCGCAATGTTCTGACGATTAACGGCCTGCGCATTGCTCCAGTCGATGTGGATGAACAAGGGCTAGTGCCGCCGGATACCCTGTTGCCCGACGCCGCACCGCGTTTGATTTGCGTGACACCGTCACATCAGTATCCGCTGGGTGCAGTGATGAGCCTGGCACGTCGTCAACGACTGCTGGCACTGGCACAGGAGCACGGCTGCTGGGTGGTGGAAGATGATTACGATAGCGAGTTTCGCTTTTCTGGCAGCCCAATCCCCGCACTGCAAGGGCTACAGGCGCAATCACCGGTGATCTACATCGGTACATTCAGCAAAACGCTCTACCCCGGCCTGCGCGTCAGTTACATGGTGCTGCCGCCGCTGCTGGCGCAGTCTTTGAAGACGGCACATTCCGAGCTTTATCGGGGAGGACATTGGCTAACGCAGGCAACGCTCGCGCAGTTTATCCGTGAGGGCCACTACGCCGCGCACATCCGCCGCATGCGCCTGTTGTATGCCAAACGCCGTGCGTTATTGACATCGCTGATCGAACAGCATCTGGGGGCGGATTACGTCGGAGATAACAGTAATGCCGGTCTGCACATGCTGCTTAGCCTGCCGCCCCACGTTGATGATGTTGTGCTGAGCGCCGCCATCCTACGCCGTGGCGTGATGGTCAAACCGCTTTCCAGCTACTACCTGCAACCGACGCAGCAGCGCGGTTTATTGCTGGGCTATGCCAGCATCGAAGAACCTCAAATGGAGCAGGCTTTCGCTGTGATTGTGACGTGTATTCAGGCGCTGAATACGCATGATTTGAACGCCTGACGGGGTGCATTTTTATAGGGCACAGCGATACAGCATGCTCGCACCATTAGAGTGCCACCTATCCATGACGCGCCCCATTACAGGGCATTCATCGTAGCAAGCGACGGCATTTTTGCCTGTCGTAGTATGACAATCCTCAGCTCTCTCGTATCCGGCATGGTTTATGCATCCTTATGAATAACAGTGACTGCCGGAGAGTGAAAAAATGAGAAATTATGTCAGCTTCAAGAACGTTCAGAAGACCTACGACGGCGACCGCCTGATCGTCAAAAACCTGAATCTGGATATTCGTGAAGGTGAATTTCTGACCCTGCTTGGGCCGTCCGGCTCGGGAAAAACCACCAGTTTGATGATGCTCGCCGGGTTTGAAACCCCAACGCAGGGAGAAATCCTGCTGCGCGATGCACCGTTGCATCATCTCCCGCCGCATCAGCGCGACATCGGCATGGTGTTTCAGAACTACGCACTGTTTCCACACATGACTGTGGCGGAGAATCTGGCGTTTCCGCTGTCCATCCGCCGTCTAAACCGCGTCGATATCAAAGAGAAAGTCGATCGCGTGCTGGATCGCGTAAAGCTGACTAGCCTAGCCGATCGCTACCCCGCACAGATGTCCGGCGGCCAGCAGCAGCGTGTGGCGCTGGCTCGCGCGCTGGTCTTCGAACCGAAACTGGTGCTGATGGATGAACCACTGGGTGCGCTGGATAAGCAACTACGCGAGCATATGCAGTTAGAAATCAAAGAGCTGCATCAATCGCTGGAATTAACCGTGGTGTACGTCACCCATGACCAGAGCGAAGCGATGACGATGTCCAACCGCGTCGCCGTGTTTAACGACGGCGTGATTCAGCAGATGGACAGCCCTAGCGATATCTACGAAAAACCGGAGAATGCGTTTGTGGCGCAGTTTATCGGCGAAAACAATACGCTGCTCGCCACGCGCGCCGAGGCCGAAGGCGCGTTCTACCGGGCAACGCTAGACGACGGCACATCGCTGCGTGCGCTGAAAGTCCGCCCCAGCTCGCCGGGTCGTAAAATCACACTCTGCATTCGGCCGGAACGTATTCACGTCAACGCGGCTCATACCGACGACACAATGCAGCATGTCAAAGCCCGCATTCAGCAGTTCATCTATCTGGGCGATCACGTCAGGATGATGACGGAAGTCGCAGGCCAGCCGCAGTTTATGGTGAAACTCCCTGCTAACGAGATTCAGCCGCACTGGAAAGCGGGCACCGAAGTCAACCTGTCGTGGCAGCCAGAGCACCTGCGCGCGCTGGATAGCATCATCACGCATTAATGGTGACGCATTAACCTCTTTCGTATTAGCCACTTTCCAGACCCATTCACCGGGCGCAATGTGCGCCCGTCTCACTGATTTCCAGCCCACACTATTGTATATCTCGCTAACAGACACACGGCTGAACTCACGACCTCATGGATATACTGTGCTTTATCATCGCGTTAACCCCGATCACATTATCTCCTGGAGCCAGTTTTACGCTGGCAATGAATAACGCAACCAGTGGGGGAATACACGCCGTATCGCGCATTATTATCGGTACTGCGCTGGGTATTTATACACATAGCTTACTGGCAAGTATTGGTCTCGCAGGGCTGCTATCCTTTTACCCTACGATCATGCATACCATTACCGCGATTGGTACGGGTTATTTGCTCTACTTAGCGTTTCGTTTGATAGAGAGTGGGTTGCGGGAGAAAAGTACAACCTCATGCAACAGCAGCAGAGTGGGTATCAAAGAGGCCTATTTGGCAAATGTTCTGAATATTAAAGCGATCCTACTTTATGTCACTATTGTTCCGCTGTTTGTGAATACCAAAGGCACCTCACCCGTGTCGCTTGCGTCCTACCTAACACTCGCTACCCTACACATTGTAATGATGTCGGCCTGGCTGCTATTTTCAGCACAGTTACTTATCCGCTCATCAGGCAGAATCAACCCCATTGCGTTGAAAAAAAGCATTAATATTGGTGGAGGGATCGTGCTGGTTGTTCTGACACTCTCTCCCTATATCTCAACTTATTTTTACTAGAGATAATATTCCCGCCGAAGTTAAGGCCATCGACCGAATCGATGTCTACTCGCGTCGCCGTGATTCAGCAGATGGACAGCCCCAGCGTTCTCTACGCGTTAACCATAATCGCTTTCCTCACTACCATGCACAAACAGCCTGAAGTTTGACGGATATATACTGGCCTTATTTTTAAGCAATAAAATATATACTAAAAAAGCATCTTGTGGATAAAAACAAAAGCAGCTTATATGTCATAGTATTTTAGATAATTCCATGTATTTTTTGAATAGACAGGAGGGAAACTCTCGTTAAATGAGGGTTTTATTTACCACAGCAACAACCCTGCACCATCGTAGGATGAATCCAACCAGAAATAAAATAGTAAAATGATAAAAAGGTTTTTTCATTATGCTTTCAAAATATAATAACCCGCCCATTATAAAAACATTTTATCGCCCCATCGAAGTGGCTATTCGGTGGAGTCATTTAATGTCGTCAGAATCTGAAATACTTAAAAAACTCGATGAAGACCCCCTGTTTTTTTTACATTACGCGTATCAAACATGGCCAAAATTGTCGTTAAATCAAGAAAGAGTGATTGATGGGCTTATCAATGGGGAATTGCGTCATAGCAAACGAGGGGTTACTAGTTTGACACCGGTAGACTTAAACGATCCAGATTTATCTATTCGACATGTCGATCTAAAAAACTGGATGATGTCATATTATCCGAACGAAAAGCCCGATTTTTTATTTTCCCCAGAAGAACGATTAACCCCGATAACAATAAACATGAATTCGGTGCAAATATTGCTAGCCGAATTAGAGGTGATGCGTATAAAAAATACCGCTCTTGAAGTTCAGCGAAATAATATAAAAAGCGATTATCTTTCACTAAACGCTACTTACGCATCAGTGATGATGCACCCTACACAACCCATACTCGGGGAGCGTAGTGAAAGTACGTATCTGACGATTATTGGCGCGTTAATCAGCCTATATAACCAACGCTCACCATCAGGCAAGGCCTATACACTTTTTAACTCTCAGGACGCTGTGATTTCTGCCTTAATTGCGCATTATGGCGATAAAAGAGGGATTTCCAAAAGCACGCTTGAAAGTAAGTTCGCTCAGGCAAAACGCCAGCTCAATGGCACGTAGTTCCTACCCTTGCCAGGGTCCAATCCACCCCAGTTAAGGTGAAAGCCGTATACTCTTTTTTGCATAGTAGGTTATCCGCATCATTCTATTACGCCATAGGGATAATCTACTATCATGCATAAACAGGATCGTTTTGTATTAGCGTATCGCCCATCATTTCACGCCCAGCGAATCTCACCGACCAGTAGAAAATCGCTAGTATCATCTTTTGTATTTCGCATGCCCTGCTTTCTCATTCTGCTGTGGACACTCACATTCAGCCCCCCAGGTGTTGCCTTAACGATCGCAGAAACACGACATCTGATAGATCGTACCGGATTTGGCACAACCCCACAGGATATTGAACGTTTCAACGATATGACGCGGGAGCAAGCCGTGGACTATCTACTGGGCACGCTCAATGCGCCTTTTTACACGCTTCCCCCGACTTTCGTGCAGCAACCTCATCCAGATTACTGGCAGGAAGGTTGGCGAGAGCAGAAAATGATTTTTTTCCGTATCAACGAAATTAACCAGCTACAGGCTTGGTGGGTACAGGAAATGATCCTTACTCCCACTCCTTTTGCCGATCGTCTCACGCTGTTCTGGCATAACCATTTCGTTTCCCGGTTTGACAATACCCTCATCACCGCGCCTTTTTTCGATCAGCTCACGCTATTTCGTCAAGCGGGTAGTCAGAGCTTTCGCCTTTTGGCACGAAAAATACTGCAAGATCCCATGATGCTCAGCGGGTTGGATAACACGTCCAATACACGCCAACATCCTAATGAAAATCTTGCTAGAGAATTAATGGAGCTCTTTACCCTGGGAGAGGGTAACTACAGTGAAAATGATGTCAAACAGGTTGCCAAGATTCTGGCAGGGCACGGTGTAAACGCCACGCAACAATGGCGTTATCAATTTGACGCCAGCGCAGCGGTATCCGGCGAAAAAATGCTGCTCGGCCAGAAAATTCAAGGAACGCCCGATGAAGAACTCGATCAACTTGTCGATGTTTTGTTGTCGCAACCCCAAACGGCAACGCGTCTGGCGGGGAAATTCTACCGAGCGTTTATTTCGTTAGAGGACGACCCTGAAACAGTATCGGTATTAGCGCAAGTGCTACGCAATCATGACTATGCGATGAAACCGTTCATGCGAGCATTGCTGCTCAGTCCCGCGTTTTGGCACGAACACCATCGTGGATCATTGGTCAAATCCCCATTGGATCTGATCGTCGGCTTTTCTCGCACGCTGTCACTGGTGTTACCCGATCAACACATCCTACTGGATTATCTCCAAAATTTGGGACAGAGCCCGTTTATGGCCCCCTCCGTAGCGGGATGGGAAGAAGGCACCGCCTGGCTTGATGGGAAGACACTGGTCGATCGTACCAGAGTGTTAACCCGGCTGTGGTCCGCGATAGAAAGCTCGCCGCTGACTGACAATACGAAGCTAATCGTGCGTTTTTCATCCGAAAGCCGTGGACTTCCTGCACGTTTTATCGTTACCGCGAATGGGCAACAGCTTGCCAGAATTACCGCCAAGCTCGGAGCAGATACCCGGCAAGAACAAGCGTCCAACGAACCGGGAAATCTGAAACCGATGTGGGAAACTGTCGCCATTCCACTCCCCAATGCGTCTGCGGTATTGGAAAATGTCACTATTACGATGGATGCTGATGAACCCGACACCCATTTATTTATCAATTGGATTTCCTTCAAGGGCTATCGTTTTTCCCCCTATCAGGCCAGTTGGATCATTCCGAATGGTTCTTCCTGCCTTGCCGACTCACCGTTAGGATCTTTTTACTGTAACTTAAGTTTATCTTTTGACCTCACCACCCCAATCAGGAGCGAAGCAGCCAGCCTGATCGATCGGCACGCTCCGCTCAACGCCAATATCGAATACGGTACGGGTCGCCTGAGGCCGCAATTTAGCCAATCGGGAAACCGACTCCCCGCCAGCATCACGCCTTATACCCGCATACCTGTTGATTCACTACTGGCTACCACACCTTTCGGGCAGCCCGTGCCACCGGATAACAGTGCCACGGCCTTAAAGGCACTGACGCTTGATCCCGCATTTAATCTGAAATAGATAAGGACATCTGCTTATGTCTACACCATTTACATTGTCACGGCGCGTGCTCCTCGGCGGGCTTGGCGCGGGCCTATTAACAGCCATGCTTCCCCTGCGCGGGTTTGCCCAAAACGCCATTCCCACAAACAAGCATTTGATCGTCATCGAATTATTTGGGGGAAATGATGCATTAAACACGCTGGTTCCCTATCGGGATCCACTCTATCGACATTATCGCCCTACGCTGGCGTTAAACGCTCACGAATATGCACCGTTAAGTGATGATCTGGCCTTTAATATCGTCTGGAAAAAGCTCGCTAATGTATTTCAAAAGGGGGAATTAGCGGTAATACAAGATGTTGGCTATCCGTCTCCCAATCTGTCTCATTTTAGTTCCGCCGCAATCTGGGCCAATGGTGCTGACACCCCAACGCTGAAGTCAGGCTGGGCTGGCCGCGTTCTGAGCACATCTTCACGTGAGGATCGCTATCATGATACTGACGGCATTATTCTCTCTGGCGATCAGTCTTTACTCATCCATCCGGCGATCCAGGCACTGACGCTTCAGGATAGTCGCGCCCTACTTAATGCCAATTTCACCCTACCCTCTGCCCACACGAATGATAGAAGTACGACGGCAGCACAGCATATCCTCCGGTTAATGGAGAGTACCAGCACGATAAGTCGCCGGATTCAAAATAAGCTGCGCAATCAGAACCATTTCACCCGTCGATTTACACAGGACGGCTACATTGAACCGCAAAACGCGCAAGCGGCAACGATACTCTGGCTGATAGAGAACAATGTCCGTTCACCACTATATAAAATCAGTTTGTCTGGCTTCGATTTGCATAGCCATTTACGCGGTGAACATGAACGCCAGCTCAGTAAAGTAGAGACGTTGCTGCTTGGGCTACGGCAAGGACTCATCGATATTGGTGCCTGGCAGGATAGCCTGATTATGGTGCATTCGGAGTTCGGCCGTCGGCCAAAAGAGAATGCATCGGGCGGAACCGATCACGGCACGTGCGGGCCGATGCTGCTAGTTGGCGGTCAAGTCGAGGGAGGTATCTGGGGAAATCGCAGCCCACTCGATAAGTTGGATAACGACGGCAACCCTTATTTTTCGACCGACTTCCGCTCGGTATATGCCACCGTCGCCGAACGTTTTTGGCGACTTCCCGCCGCTCAGGTTAGCGGAACATCGCTCTCCCCGCTGAATATTCATCTTTAACCCACCGCCTTATTTCTACAGGACACGCTTTCTATGCAGAAAACAATGACACCAAGCCATCCTCCGACAACGACAGACATGACAGACAGCAAAAACTGGCAGATGTTGGCAAAAATCCGTCAATCTTGTCGTGATAATATCCATATCAGTGGAGAGCTCCCCACCGGACAAACCGATATTCTGGTTTGCCTCACGCTGTATAACGAACCTGCGCCCATGCTTGCCGATACGCTGGCGGGGCTGGTGCGTAACCAGCAAGAGTTAACCGCAACGTTTGCCGATCGTCCGCCCAACATCATCATTTGCATCCTGCTTGATGGCACCAACAGTGCTCACCCATCAACCGTTTCACTTTTAGGGTCGCTAGGGTTGCTGCCAATGCAAATGCCCAGAGCGGATAGCCAGAATAATTCACTGACGCTTCAGGTCAGCGAACAGCCCGCCTCGCATATTCTGCGCTGCTGCGATCAATCTGACGCCATTGAAAACGCGGAGCAGAGCATTACGCTACTTCTTGCCAACAAACACCATAATGCAGGAAAGCTGGATAGCCACGCCTGGTTTTTCTGGGGCGTTGGAAGTGTCGTTAAAGCCGAGTTTGCTATGCAGATTGATGTCGGTTCGGTGACAGAATCAGCATGTTTGATACAGTTGCTACAACACATGTGGCGAGATCCTTATTGTGGGGCCATCACAACGCGCGTTATGCTCCCGGTTCCCACGAATGCAAACCTGTCTCAGAATTGGCAATACGCCGATTTTATCTGGGAAAAAGTCAGTGATTGGGCCATCGGCAGCGCTCTGCATTATCTGGAAGTGGTTCCAGGGCAATGCAGTATGATTCGATGGAGCCAATTTTGTGAAAACCACGGACATTCGCACGCGCCGCTCGACGCCTACCTGCGTGGGCTAATTCCTCAGAGTTTACTGGAGCGCAACCTGTTTCTCGCGGAGGATCGGGTTCTGGGATTTGAACTGACCAAACACCATAAAGGAAGCGGAGTACGTTATGAGCAAGGTGCCATCGTTCGTTCGGATCCTGCTCCCACCTTCATAGAACTTCTGCGCCAGCGACGGCGCTGGGTCAACAGTACTATTGCCGCTCGCTTGCACTCACTGTCCCGATTGCCTGCGGTGATGACACAGTCTTCTCTTTCGCCACTGCGGCGCTGCGGTATTGCGCTTTCTTTGCTTTGGGGAATGTTGCAGTTTATTGCTCAATTTATCATGCCGGCATTTGTCGCCATCTTGCTCGCCACTGGCGTACACCCACTTGCCAGCCATATCCTGCCAGATGCCGCACCGTCTCTTATCACCGCCGCAGCCATAGGTATGGCGCTGCTTTTCCTTGTCGTATGGATAAGCATCCTCTTTATGAGCCGCAGTACCACCTTGACTAGCGAGGTTGGCACACGCTACCACGTCTCAGCGATGTTGCTATTAGGTGCATTAATGGGGGGCGCATTCGTCTTCACGCTGCGGGTGGCACCCATACCGAGCATTGGCCTCATGGGTGTAGCACTTTTCTTGCTTTGCCTTGCAATTAGCCTGCATTCATTGCGCTATCTGCGACAGTTCATACGCTGGATGCCCCTTTACCTCATGCTATTACCCGTCTTCAGTCTCTATCTGACAACCTACTCTATCGCCAACATTAACGATGTCAGTTGGGGAACCAAAGGCTTGACTACTAATCATGTTGAGGAGAATAAACAAAAATCGTGGGCGGCCACACGCAACAAAGTGCTCTTTATCTGGAGTGCCTGTTCACTGAGCGCCGTGCTGCTGTTCTTGCTGACACTCCCTAACACGCAATGGATGTTCGTTATCCAATGTGCCTCCACGTTTTTCTGTGCCCGCATAATACTGTCATCCTCCGTCAGCATCGGTGCCAGTATCACCAAACGATTGCGGACTCTGCGTAAACACACCCCCATGCCGTTTGTCGATCGCGTTGAATGTCCAGTTTCCACCTCACTCCCTATCGTCAGGCCGGTTTTTCCCCCTTTCGCGTCATTCGCTTCGCTGATCAAAGAGAGTCTTACCTCCGGCCATGTCACGAACAATGGCCCCTATGTTCGTCAGTTAGAAAGCCGATTAACTGAATATCAATCGGTCCCCACACGCGTATTCTGTAACGGTGAGCAGGCGCTCATTACCCTGTTACTGGCCGCCGACATTCGGGGTAAAGACGTCATTGTTCCCTCATTTACCTTTGCTGGCACGCCCCATGCGGTTGTTATGGCTGGGGGAAACCCCGTGTTTGCTGATATCAAAAGCCGGGATTGCCCGCTGCTGGATGCCAACGATGTCGTGCACCGCATCACGGCGAATACCTGTGCGATTGTCGCGGTGGACGTGTATGGTTACGCCAGCGACTATTCCGCCTTGCAAAAAATTGCGCGAGACCACGGACTGCGTCTGTTTATCGACAGTGCCCCTGCGTTTGGTACTACGATCAATGGACAACGAACCGGTGGTTTCGGCGATGCACAGATTTTCAGTTTTCACGCAACAAAGCCATATAACACCATTGAAGGTGGCTGCCTATGCAGCCATGACGCAGAGCTTATCAAGCGTGCCGAAGCGATACGCAATTTCGGGTTGGATGCATCAGGCATCTGCGTATCTCCTGGATTAAATGGCAAGATGAGTGAACTCAACGCGATTATCGGGCTGGCGCAGCTTCCTTATCTGGAATCGCAATTAACGTGCCGCCGACAAGCGGCGTCACATCTGATTGCAGGTATAACGTCCATCCCCGGCCTTACACTCTGCTTACCTCCCGAGGGCCAATCCCCTGTCTGGCAGTATCTACCCATTCACGTAGACGCAAAGCGCTACGGTATGGATCGTAACGACCTGCAACACGCGCTGCATGCCCAAGGGATCATGGTGCGCTGCTATTACGCCCCAGCCTGTCATCTCATGCCAGCCTACGCAGGGGAGCATCAGGCCACGCTCCCACAAACCGAACACCTGTCTGCCTGCGTTCTGGCATTGCCAATTTACAACGACATGACGGAGAAAGAATGCGAACGCATCATTACCTCGCTCCGTGCAGTCGCCCTTTCTCCCATCACTCACCACGCGGCTGAAGGAGTATACGCATGAAAAACACGATTCTGGTCGCTGGCGCAGGTGGCTACATAGGCATACCGCTATGCCATTTATTAATTAATCAGGGATATCGCGTGGTGGCCTTCGATCGCTTTTTCTTCGGCCTTCCTGTATCAGAAATGCCACAATCACCAGAGTTCCATACGTTACGTGGCGATATACGCTACATCACCCCCGATATATTGCACAATGTTGAAGCCGTCATCGATCTCGCGGGATTAAGCAACGATCCTGCCGCACAGATATCATCCACGCTCACTCATGCCATCAATTACGAAGGCGCTTGTCATCTCGCAAATACGGCGAAAAAGGCGGGTATTCAGCGCTATATCTATATGAGTTCCGCCTCAGTTTATGGTCGTTCTGGTTCAACACCCGCAGATGAAGAGACAGAGTGCCAACCACAGAGTCTCTACGCGGAGCTGAAACTCAATGTGGAACGTGAACTTCTTCGACTGCGTGATACCACCTTTCATCCGATCATTCTGCGCAATGCCACCGTGTTCGGCCTCGCGCCTCGCATGCGTTATGATCTCTCCGTCAATATCATGACGCATATGGCTGTGCGGGATAAATTCATTGCCATTGATGGTGATGGTCTCCAGCAACGTCCGTTTATTCACGTTAAGGATGTCGCTCGTGCCGTACTACTCACCTTACAGCTTAATCGCCCGCTTTCGGCGCCACCCGTATTTAATATTGGTGGCGACGTGTTAAATCACAACATCAATAGCATTGCTAGCATCATCGCTGAGGAAGTGCCCAACGTGAAAATCGTTCATCGCCCGCAATCTCTGGATACCCGTGATTATCGACTCTGTTTTTTCCATGCGAAAAACACGTTAGGCTTTTCACCGACACGCAGCATTCGAGATGGTGTAAGAGAAATTGCGCATGTCCTGACTACCGATCAAGAGGCAGGAACACAGCCGACCTGCTTTACTGCACAGTGGTACACCGATTTGATTGAGTGGGAGAAACGCTTACAGCCTTTGCAACTAGATGGACACCTCTTTTAGGTATTAACAACAGAAAGCACGTTGCCCCTGAACCGGGGCAACGGATACATACTCTAAATAATTCAAGTTTCAGGAAGGCGGCAAGGGAAGGAATCCCGATGAGCTTACTCAGGTAAGTGATTCGGGTGACTAAACGCAGCCAACGCACATGCAATTTGAAGTATGACGAGTATAGAATTAATCTCGAATCTTGCGGTAAACCCACAGCACAACAATCGCGCCGACAACCGCGACGACAAAGCTGCCGAAGTTAAAGCCATCCACCCGACCGAACCCAAAGAAAACGCTGATGTAGCCACCCACAACTGCACCGACAATCCCGAGTAGCACCGTCAGGATGAAGCCACCGCCGTCTTTACCGGGCATAATCCACTTAGCCAAAATCCCCGCAATCAAGCCAAAAATAACCCAAGACAGAATACCCATACTTACTCCTCGCGTTTTCGTTTCACCACACCCAGCTTGCAACTCGTTGGCAAGTCGGGCAGTTAAGCAAGTATAGGTGAGGATTTGGGAAGTGGTTGGTGGGGGCATGATACAACACAGCGCATCAACTCCCTTGGGATCAAAACGGTGGCGTGTTAGAAAATCCAGATGCATTTAACTTCAGTTTTAAACTCTTGGATATAGAAGACAGGCCCTCAGTTGCCTGCATGTGCAGTTTTTGCCCGCGAACGGAATGGGAAGAAGATGAAGAACACTTTGCGGAAGGTCCAACGCTAAATATTGAAATGTTACAAAATTTTCATTTGCGTGATTCAGAACTGGATGGGAATACCCTAAAGTATGCGCTCTACGCTGTACTATTTTTCATCATAGAGACACAGTGTACTGGGGTTCGCTTAATCGAACCGATTAATGATAGCGTGGCTAACTATTATCTTGAACAGGGTTTTGAGGATATAACGGGAGGTAGCAAAGCAATACTGTGGCGATCTTCAGAAAATCTTCTTCAGTGGCTTGGTGAATACATTCAGGTAGTAAACGACGACGTTGAAGATGAGTATTTTTTAGGCGATAATGAACTCAATCAGAACGAATTTAATGGGGGTGAAAATGGCAACTAACAGAAAAAAAACCTATGCTCCGCCTCTAACCAAAAATAGTCATGACATTGATTTTGATGAAGATAAAATTGGATCGATTCATATGGGCAGTATAAAATACACACAGGAAGAGCTTGCTCGCATAACACCACGCGGGAAATGCATCACTGCTACTAAAGAAGAGGATTTTTCTATCATCTTAGCCTCCGCCAGAAGAACTAAGCGCCAGAAAGACCCTATAATTGAAGCAATTGGCTCAATTTATAAACCCGCTAAATAACGTTTAACGGTCGCATATATTTCTTTATTTGCGACCATTTTGCTGAAAAAATCAAACCACTCCCATACAGTTAACTCTGCGCATCAAAGCAATCTGATATTAAACGCTTTCACCCTACTCCTTCGCATACAAATACACCGAAGCTCTCGATACGCCGAGGTGCTGTGCGATGGTTTCCATCGATTTTTTGACTTCCAGCAGGCCGTTGTCTTTCAGTTCCTGAAGCAGTACTTTTCTGTCCTGCGCTTTTAGCGCCCGTGGCGTGGTGGCAAGCCGTGCGGCGAAAAGATCGATGTGTTGTCTGATCGCCGCTGCACCGTTTGGTTCTAAATGCTCGGTTACGGAGTCCGAAGCAAGCTGGGTGAATTGCGCCAGCGCATTCTGCATGCCGCGAAATAGCGTCATATCGACATTAAGGCACAGTGCGGCGACGTATTCACCTTCCGCGTTTTTGATGCCGACCGAGGTGCTTTTTACCGGACGCCCGTCAGCAAACTGGTTAGCATAGTTCGCTAAAATATTAGGAAATTCGGGTGAAGCGATGCGTGCAAGGCCCAGCTCCGTCGCGGGTGCGCCCACCTCCCTGCCAGAGAGGTTATTGTGAATAGAAAGTATTGCGTGTTCCGGGTTCTTCAGATCGTGCACAACCACTTCACAGAATGGCGCGAACGTCTCGCTCAACCCTTTCGCTATGGCATCTAACTGCGTCAGCAGCAGACCCTCTCCAGATGCAGACATATTCCTCTCCAATACCAATACTGGCGCAACCGCGTTTTCTGGCGCTGAGTGTACTGTAAGTACACCTGTTTTAGCATCACACGCTGCGTCTCACGTAAGCTGAGAATCTAAAAATAAATCAAATTAGACAATTTATCTAATTTTATATATTTTGTTTATCAAGCATTCGATAGCATCGGGGTCAACGGCCTCGGTATTCATAATCGCTACTAGCAGGTGATCCAGACATGAGCGACTTACGCCTCCCAACCTTCGACGATGTGGTAGCCGCAGCGGAACGCATTGATGGCTATGCCAATAAAACGCCAGTGATGACATCACGCACGGTCAATGATGCCTTCGGCGCAGAGGTTTTCTTCAAGTGTGAAAACTTTCAGCGTATGGGCGCATTCAAGTTCCGCGGAGCCATGAACGCGCTGTTGCAGTTCTCAGATGAGCAGAAAGCCGCAGGCGTGGTCACCTTTTCTTCCGGTAACCATGCGCAGGCCATTGCCCTTTCCGCCAAATTACTTGGCATTCCGGCAACGATCGTTATGCCGCACGATGCACCCGCAGCAAAGGTCGCTGCGACACGTGGCTATGGCGGAAACGTGGTGGAATATAATCGATATACCGAAGATCGTGAGCAGATCGGTAGAGATCTGGCTGAAAAGCAGGGTCTGACGCTCATTCCCCCTTATGACCACCCGCACGTCATTGCAGGACAAGGTACGGCTGCGAAAGAGCTGTTGGAAGAAACCGGTGAGCTGGACGCCCTGTTCGTCTGCTTGGGCGGCGGTGGATTGTTGGCAGGTTCCGCACTGTCCGCGCGTCAGCTGTCTCCACGCTGTAAAATTTATGGCGTCGAACCTCTCGCGGGCAACGACGGGCAGCAATCTTTCCGCAGCGGCAATATTGTGCATATCGATACGCCCAAAACCATCGCCGATGGCGCACAGACTCAACATCTGGGCAACTATACCTTCCCGCTGATTCGCCAGAACGTCGACGATATTCTGACCGTGACGGATGACGACCTGATTGACGCAATGCGGTTTTACGCTGAGCGCATGAAGATCGTCGTTGAGCCGACGGGGTGCCTCAGTTTTGCGGCGGCGCGTAATCTCAGGGAATCACTACACGGCAAACGTATCGGTATCATTATCAGCGGCGGGAATGTCGATATCAGCCGCTACGGCGCATTTCTGACCGGCAGCGTTTGAGGAAAAAACGATGATCTTTATTTCTGAAGCGGAATCGGCAGCGCTCATAAGCCATGAGCTGGCTTATGATGCCGTTCGCGAAGCCCTGCTTGCCGCCAGCGAACCGGAAGCGCGCAGCTTTCCAGTAGTACACGGACAAGGCTCCGATCCGGGCAATACATTCAGCATCAAAGCCTCTGCGACCCGTGAGCTTGCGGGGCTAAAAGTGGGTTCATTCTGGCCGGGAAACCCCGCTAACGGCCTGCCCCGCCATAATTCCCTTATTCTGCTGTTCGATCAGCAAATCGGGAAAATGGCTGTGGCCATAGAAGCCGGAAAGGTGAACGCCTTTCGTACCGCCGCCGCCGATGCTGTCGCAGCCGATTTGCTGGCGAGACCCGATGCCTCGGTTCTGGCGGTGTTCGGAACCGGTCATCAGGCCCGTTACGAATGTGCTGCACTGGCAAGAATACGGCCCATTCGTACTGTACTGATTGTCGGGCGCGATAGCGGCAAATCCGCAGAGATGGCGCAAGAACTCAAGGCTGCTGGACTGGATGCACAAGTCAGCGATGCCGAAAGCGCATGCCGCGCAGCGGATATCATCGTGACCGCCACACCATCGCGCGCGCCGCTGTTTAACGCCGAATGGGTCAAGGCAGGAACGCACGTCGTCAGCATGGGATCGGACGCCGCCGGCAAGCAGGAACTGCCGCCAGAACTGTTTACCTCCGGCCGCCTGTTTTGTGATCTGCCTTCTCAGTCCAGAACCATCGGTGAGTTTCAACACGCACCAGCCCATGCGACATTGACCGCCATCGGCGATGTAATTAGCGAGAACGCCACCGGACGGCAAGCGCCGGATGACATCACCATTTTTGACAGTTCTGGTTTGTCCATTCAGGACTTATATATCGGCCAACGCATTCTTGCTGTCTGGCAGGCAGAGAAACAAAATGGAGGCATAGAATGAGTAACGCCGAGTGGCTTAACGCGTTGGAAACACCCTTTTTACTGATCGATGAATTCCGCTTTCAACGCAATATCGACAGGCTTTATCAGCGTACGAAAAATCTAGGCAGCCAGGTTCGACCGCACCTTAAAACGCTACGTTCGATTGAGGCTGGCCGCTATTTGCTCAAAGACTCCGCCTCACCGGCGACGGTTTCAACACTGGCAGAAGCCGAAGCCTTTGCCGGAGCGGGTTACACCAACCTGCTCTACGCCGTGGGAATCGCTCCGCACAAGCTGCCGCGTATCGCTAACCTCATCCATAAAGGAGTGAATCTTCATATTCTGCTGGATAGCGTGGAACAGGCGCGGGCGGTGACGGATTATGCTCTCGCCAATAACGTGACATTTTCAGTGTTTATCGAGATCGACTGTGATGGACATCGCGGCGGTATTCCGCCGGAAAGCGATGCGCTGCTTGAGCTAGCGCAGCAGATCGACGGCAACGGCGCGACACTCACTGGCCTGCTGGCTCATGCAGGAGAATCCTACGCCTGCCGCACGGACGAGGCGATCAGAGCAGCCGCGCGGGCCGAGTGCGCAGCCATCAATATCGCCGGACGGCGTGTACGGGCGCTGGGAATTGCCTGCCCCGTGCTCAGCGTCGGAGCCACGCCGACGGCACACTTTGCCGAAGACTTAACTGGCATTACGGAAGTCAGAGCGGGCGTGTTCACCACGTTCGATCTGGTGATGAAAAATGTCGGGGTCTGTTCGCTGGATGATATCGCCCTCTCAGTCGTCAGCACGGTGATTGGGCATAACCGCGAAAAAGGCTGGGTGTTTATCGATGCAGGCTGGATGGCGCTATCGCGCGATCGTGGTACGGCTTCTCAGGCAAAAGATTACGGTTACGGACTGGTTTGCGACCTGCATGGCAGCCCTTACCACGACCTCTGCGTGACCGTCACCAATCAGGAACACGGCATCATCGCGCTACCTACCGACAGTGGATTTTCGGTCGATAATTTCCCCGTCGGCACGCGGTTGCGGATATTGCCTAACCACGCCTGTGCGACGGCCGCGATGCATCAACACTATCAGGTGTTGAAATCGCACCGGCATGAACAGGAAACCTGGCAGCGCATTACTGGATGGTGATGACCTGCTGAACGTAATCGATCATTCCGCCCGGTCTAAACACATCGGGCGGTGATTTTTGCTTATTTCTTCGCGTAGTTCCCTGTTCAGCTCTTCGTCCCTAACGTCGGCTCACAGTTGACCGGGAAATTCACCGAGTGAGCGATGTAGCAAGCATCATGTGCCAGTTCGTGCAAGGTGGCATATTGCTCGGCGGTAGGCTGCTTTTCACCGCTGAATGTTACCTGCGGGTGCAGCGTGACGTCCAACATCGCCGTTTTCCCCGCCGCGTTAACGCCCATCGTTCCCACCGCGTGATCCTGATAATCATCCACGCAAAACCGCTTTTTAGCCGCAATCGAAAGAAACCACAGCATATGGCAGCTCGACAACGAGGCTACCAGCGCCTCTTCGGGATCGACCGCGTCTTCCAGCGAAAAAGGCAGCGGTACGACATGAGGTGATGACGAGGCGCGCAGCGTAATACCGCCATCAAACTGCCACTGATGAAGTCGGCTGTAGCGGTTATCAATAAAATCTTGTCCATCGCGTTGCCAGCAGATTGAAGCACGGTATTCAGACATGGCTCAGTTTCCTTTGTTATGACTTTCCAACCCGCGCAATAGCGCCGCGAGATTGGTATCAAGTGCCGCCAGAACCTCAGCAGGCAGCACCGAGAGCACCTGCCGCTCATTCTCAATGTGCGCCTCAACGGCACGGTTAATCAGTTCAAGTCCCGAGCTGGTGAGCTGCACGAGCGTACTGCGCGCATCCAGTTCGTTTTGCACTCGTTCGATAAATCCTCGGGTTTCAAGGCGCTTGAGCCGATGAGTCATGGTTCCTGACGTTACCATCAACGTGGAGAAGAGTTCGGTCGGACTAAGGCAATGCGGTGCACCTGCACGCCGCAGCGTAGCCAACATATCAAACTCCCAACTGCTCAGATCGAATCTGGAAAAACAGGATTCCAGACGCTGATCCATAAGCACAGCACATCGCCTGAGGCGTCCAATCGGTCCCATAGGGCTGGCATCCAGATCGGGGCGTTCGCGCCGCCACTGTTCAAGGATGGCATCTACCGCATCGTATTCGTGCTCGTGCTCGTGCTCGCTGGTTTGATTTTTCATTTATCTTGACTTCAAGGTAATTAATCAACACTATCATAGTATCTTGAATTGAAGGTAAAGTCATGAATACTCCATCCCCATCACACTATTGGCGTGACGTCATACTCACGGCGCTGGCTCCCGCGATTTGGGGGTCTACCTACATTGTGACATCAGAATTTTTGCCACCGGATCGCCCCTTCACGGCTGCGTTTATCCGTGTACTGCCTGCTGGCCTGCTGCTACTTTTATTCACCCGCGTCTTTCCCGCTCGGCGAGACTGGTGGCGAGTGGTCGTGCTCAGCGCCCTGAATATCGGCGTTTTTCAGGCACTGCTGTTCGTCGCGGCTTATCGTTTACCCGGCGGATTGGCTGCGGTACTTGGCGCTATCCAACCGCTGCTGGTGATGGTGCTGGTCTGGGCGGTGGATCATCACGCTCCCAAGCTGGCCACGCTGTGGTCGGCGATAATCGGTGTGATTGGCATGAGCATTTTGCTGCTGTCGCCGCAGACAACATTCGAGCCGGTGGGAATTGCCGCAGCGCTGCTGGGTGCGGTATGTATGGCGACGGGAGTCTGGCTGACGCGTCGCTGGCAGCTTGATTTACCCGTACTACCGCTTACCGGCTGGCAGCTCTTTATCGGTGGATTGATGCTTGCGCCCGTTGCGTGGCTAGCCGATGCGCCGCTGCCTACCTTGACTCTGTCGCAGTGGGCCGCTTACGCCTATCTCTGCCTCGCGGGTGCAGTGCTAGCTTATGGGCTCTGGTTTCGCGGCGTATCCCGTCTTCCAACGGTTGCCGTTGCATCACTGGGATTATTGAGTCCGCTGACTGCCGTGCTGCTGGGTTGGGCGCTGCTTTCACAGTCGATGACCGGTACGGCATTTCTGGGCTTGGCGATCGTGTTAGCCAGCGTCTTCGCCGTGCAATGGACGACGGCACGAAGCAGGTAATCGACTGAACTGCGAATGGTGAGTGCTATTGGCGGGGAAAGAGGAAAAGAAAGAGATTAAAACGGCGGTGTTATCATAACACCGCCGTTTTCTATCATACTTAGCGACGGTTACGCACTAACTGGTAGCGACGCGTCAGGTACTCGACCGGTGCGCTCCAGATGTGAACCAGACGGCAGAACGGGAACAGAACGAACAGCGTCAGCCCCAGTACGATATGTAGTTTGAAGATCAGCGCGACACCCACCAGATGCGCAGACGCACCGCCCTGGAAGTACACCACGCTCTGTGCCCAACCGACCAACTTCAGCATTTCACTACCGTCCATGTGCTGTGCAGAGAACGGGATGGTCAACACACCTAAACCGGCCTGAATCACCAACAATGACAGAATAAGAATGTCACCGACGCTGGAAGTGGCACGAATACGCGGGTTAGTCAGACGGCGCTTTAACAACAGCGCGCCACCGACAAATGTCAGCAAACCTGCTGCACCACCGCCGAACATCGCCATTTTCTGTTTTATTTCCATCGGTAGGAAGGCTTCGTACATCCAGTGCGGCGTCAGCATCCCGAGGAAATGTCCGGCAAATACGCCCAAAATCCCCAGGTGGAACAGGTTAGACGCCAGACGCATCCCTTTCTTATCCAGCATTTGGCTCGAACCGGCACGCCAGCTGTACTGGCCGTAGTCATAGCGCAGCCAGCTGCCAATCAGGAAAATAGCCATCGCCAGATAGGGATAGATGTCAAAAAAGAACACGTTGCTGAAGTTGATAAAAGAAGAGTTCGTGAAAGCACTCATTAACGTTGCCCCCCCGCCGATGTAGCGTCAAGATTCAGATATTGCGGCACCACAGCGCCAGCAAAGCGGCGTTGGTGTTGCGTTTGTTGGGCCGATGAGCAGCCTTCTTCACCGAGGAACTTAATCTGTTCCTCTTCCCACACGGCATCCAGCGCCTGCGGCGTGTCGTCGCGCGCTTCGTCAGCGACCTGGTGTGTGACGTCGTCACTTTTTAGGTCGCTGCCAGACAGCGCCAACAACAGATCGAACAGCACGGAATAACCACTGTCACGCTGTTGCAAACGCGCACCAACCAACGCGAGAATCGGCGCGATGTCGAGTAAACCCGCACGACTCTGCGCAGGTTCCAAACGAGAAAGGTACTCAAGATACAGCGGCAGGTAGTCCGGCAGCTCACGGCAATCCAGCGCCAGCCCGGCATCTTGATATTGCTGCATGAGATCGACCATCGCCTGACCACGGTCACGAGACTCTCCGTGAACATGCTCGAACAGCAGCAGCGAGGTTGCCCGACCTCGGTCAAACAGGCCGCTGTACTCCGCCTGTTTGTCCAACAAGTCCTGCGCACACAAGGTATTGATGAACTGCATCAGTTGATGGCTTTCATGCAACGGTAGGGTATCAGTCTGCTCCACCGCTTCGATCAACTCAGCTTTATTTTCCCACAGCTCGCTATCGGGATAGTCCAACAAGCGGGCAATAATCCTCAGGCTAATCATGGTTCGTCTCCCGCATGATTTTGCTGTTCATATCGCGCGTTTTGTTGCTGACATCAATGGCATCAATACGCTTGCTGTTGAACAGGTTGAATTTGGTATCGCTGCCGTGGCAACCATCGCCAAAGCTGAAGCCGCAGCCTTTGCTTTCAGGGAAGGCTTCACGCGCCAGCTCACGATGGCTTGATGGGATCACGAAACGGTCTTCGTAGTTAGCAATCGCCAGATAGCGGTACATTTCCTGCGCCTGTGCTTCCGTCAGCCCAACCTGCTCCAGCGCGCTGGTATCGATTTTGCCTTCTACGGTTTCTGCACGTTTGTAGTGACGCATCGCCAGCATACGTTTCAGCGCCAGCAATACCGGTTCGGTATCCCCAGCAGTCAGCAGGTTCGCCAGGTATTGCACCGGAATACGCAGGCTTTCTACGTCCGGCAATACACCGCTATGCGCCAATTGACCCGCATCCGCGGCAGATTGAATCGGTGACAACGGTGGCACGTACCAGACCATCGGCAACGTGCGGTATTCTGGGTGCAGCGGCAGCGCCAACTTCCAGTCCATCGCCATTTTGTAAACCGGCGACTGCTGTGCCGCTTCAATTACGCTGTTTGGAATACCATCTTTCAGCGCTTGTTCAATGACTTTCGGGTCGTGCGGGTCAAGGAACACATCCAGCTGGCTCTGATACAGATCTTTCTCGTTTTCTACCGCAGCAGCTTGCTCAATACGGTCGGCATCATAGAGCAGCACGCCCAGATAGCGGATACGCCCAACGCAGGTTTCCGAACAGATCGTCGGCTGACCGCTTTCGATACGCGGGTAGCAGAAAATACATTTTTCTGATTTGCCGCTCTTCCAGTTGAAGTAGATTTTCTTGTACGGGCAACCGGTCAAACACATCCGCCAGCCGCGACATTTATCCTGATCGATCAGGACGATACCGTCTTCGCCGCGTTTGTAGATCGCGCCGCTCGGACAGGTCGCTACGCACGCCGGGTTCAGGCAGTGTTCGCACAGGCGCGGCAAATACATCATGAACGTATTTTCAAACTGGCCGTACATCTCTTTCTGTACGTCATTGAAATGGACGGGATCGAAGTTTTTGTCCTTCGACCGCTTGCTGAATTCGCCGCCCAGATCGTCTTCCCAGTTCGGACCCATCTCGATTTTCTTCATCCGCTGACCGGTAATCAGCGAGCGTGGACGGGCAACGGGCTGGTGCTTACCTTCCGGCGCTTTACGCAGGTTCTGATAGTCGTAGTCGAACGGCTCATAGTAGTCGTCGATTTCCGGCACATCCGGGTTAGCAAAGATTTTGGACAACACACTGATGCGGTTACCCATACGTGGTTCGAGCTTACCGCTGATCTTACGGATCCAGCCACCCTTCCACTTTTCCTGATCTTCCCAGGCATGGGGGTAGCCCACGCCCGGTTTGGTTTCGACGTTGTTGAACCAGGCGTATTCCATCCCTTCACGGCTGGTCCAGACGTTTTTACAGGTAACGGAGCAGGTGTGACAGCCGATGCATTTGTCCAGATTCAGCACCATGCCCACTTGTGAACGAATTTTCATCAGGCTTTCCCCCGCTGTACCGCTTTCTGAACTGTTTGTTGCTGAACATAGTCCTGACCTTCATCATCCAGCCAGTCGATGCGTTTCATTTTACGAACCACGACGAACTCATCACGGTTTGACCCGACGGTGCCGTAGTAGTTAAAACCATAAGCCAGTTGTGCATAGCCGCCGATCATATGGGTCGGTTTCGGAGTGATACGGGTCACCGAGTTGTGGATACCGCCGCGCTGCTGGGTAATTTCCGATCCCGGCAGGTTGATGATGCGTTCCTGCGCGTGGTACATCATGGTCATTCCCGACGGTACACGCTGACTCACCACCGCACGCGCCGTCAGCGCACCATTGGCGTTGAACGCTTCTATCCAGTCGTTATCCTCAATACCCAAATCGCTGGCATCCTCTTCGCTCAGCCAGATAATCGGGCCACCGCGACCCAGCGTCAGCATCAACAGGTTGTCGCTGTACGTGGAGTGAATGCCCCATTTCTGGTGCGGCGTCAGGAAGTTCAACGCTTTTTCCGGGTTGCCGTTAGGTTTCTGGTTCATCACCGGTGCAGCAGCACGAGTGTCGACTGGCGGACGGTACACCAGCAGGCTTTCACCGAAAGCACGCATCCACTCATGGTCTTGATACAGCTGTTGGCGACCAGACAGCGTACGCCACGGAATCAGCTCGTGAACGTTGGTATAACAGGCGTTATAGGAAACGTGTTCGTCTTCCAGGCCAGACCAAGTCGGGCTGGAGATAATTTTGCGCGGCTGTGCCTGAATATCACGGAAGCGAATTTTCTCGTCTTCTTTATTCAGTGCCAGGTGCGAGTGATCGCGACCGGTGAATTTGCTCAGCGCTTCCCACGCTTTCACGGCCACCTGACCATTGGTTTCCGGAGCCAGAGACAGAATCACTTCTGCCGCATCGATCGCCGTTTCAATCTTCGGACGACCAGCTGCCGCACCTTCAGTTTTGGTGTAGTTCAGCTTTTTCAGGAAATCGACTTCGGTCTGCGTGTTCCAACCGATACCTTTACCCCCGTTGCCCAGCTTGTCCATCAACGGACCGAGCGAGGTGAAACGTTCGTACAGGTTCGGATAATCGCGCTCTACCATCATCAAGTGTGGTGCCGTTTTACCCGGAATCAGATCGCATTCGCCTTTTTTCCAGTCATCCACGCCGAACGGCTGCGCCATTTCTGCTGGAGAATCGTGTTGAATTGGCAAGGTAACCAGATCAGTTTCCTGCCCAAGGTGTCCCTGACACACGCGAGAGAAGGCTTTAGCGATGCCTTTGTAGATTTCCCAATCACTCTTGGAATCCCACGCAGGATCGACAGCCGCAGACAGTGGGTGAATAAACGGATGCATATCCGAAGTATTCATGTCGTCTTTTTCGTACCAGGTTGCCGTTGGCAGGACGATATCGGAGTACAGGCAGGTGCTGGACATACGGAAATCGAGCGTCACCACCAGATCCAACTTGCCTTCAACGCCGTGATCGCGCCATTCCACTTCTTCCGGCTTCACGCTGCCCGCCATGCCCAAATCTTGCCCTTGAATACCGTGCTCCGTACCCAGCAGGTACTTCAGCATGTATTCGTGGCCTTTACCGGAGGAACCCAGCAGGTTAGAACGCCAGATAAACAGGTTGCGCGGGTAGTTTTGCGGGCTATCCGGCTGTTCAGCGGCAAATCTGATCTCGCCTGACTTCAGCGCGGCAACCGTATAATCCTGCGGCGTCATCCCTGCGGCACGCGCTTTTTCTGCGATATCCAGCGGGTTAACATTCAACTGCGGTGCAGACGGCAGCCAGCCCATACGTTCGGCACGCACGTTGAAGTCAATCATGCTGCCGCTAAAGCGAGATTTATCCGCCAGCGGTGACAGCAATTCCTGCGGCGTGACCGTTTCATAACGCCATTGGCTGGAATGGTTATAGAAGAACGACGTGCTGTTCATGTGACGCGGCGGACGCTGCCAGTCCAGACCAAACGCCAGCGGCGTCCAACCGGTTTGCGGACGCAGTTTTTCTTGTCCGACGTAGTGCGCCCAACCGCCACCGCTCTGACCGACACAACCGCAGAAAACCAGCATATTGATGATGCCGCGGTAGTTCATGTCCATGTGATACCAGTGGTTGATACCCGCACCCACGATAATCATGGAACGACCGTGCGTTTTATCGGCGTTATCCGCGAATTCACGCGCAATACGGATGATGTTCTGACGAGAAACGCCAGTAATCTTCTCGGCCCAGGCTGGGCTGTACGCTTTTACATCGTCGTAATCACGCGCGCAGTTGTCGTCACCCAGACCGCGATCCAGGCCGTAGTTCGCCATGGTCAGGTCATAAACGCAAGCAACTAGCGCCTCGCTACCGTCAGCCAGCGTCAAACGCTTAACCGGCAGTTTGTGCAGCAGAATGTCTTGTAACTCGACATTGTTGAAATGTTCGCTGACCGCGCCGCCAAAATACGGGAAGCCGACATCAACCACATCGTCGTGTGTACCTAGCAGGCTCAAGCGCAGTTTAACGTCTTCACCGCTGACGCCGTCGCGCTGTTCCAGGTTCCATTTACCCTGATCGCCCCAACGGTAGCCGATCGACCCTTGCGGTGCCGTCAGGTTGCCGCTTTCATCGTCAATCGCGATGGTTTTCCACTGCGGATTGCTATCATGCCCGAGGTTGTCCACCAGATCGGAGGCACGCAGCATACGACCCGCGGCGTAGTAACCGTCTTCACGCGGCTCCAACAGCACCAGCATGGGTAAGTCCGTGTATTGGCGCACGTACTCGCTGAAATACTGGCTCGGTTTATCGAGGTGGAACTCTTTCAGAATAACGTGGCCCATTGCCAGCGCCATGGCGCTGTCGGTGCCTTGTTTCGGGTTCAACCACTGATCGCACAACTTAGCGATTTCAGCGTAGTCCGGCGTGACCGCAACCGTTTTGGTGCCTTTGTAGCGCACTTCGGTAAAGAAGTGGGCATCCGGCGTACGGGTCTGTGGAACGTTAGAACCCCAGGCGATGATGTAAGAAGAGTTATACCAGTCAGCAGATTCCGGTACGTCAGTCTGTTCACCCCAGGTCATCGGTGACGCTGGCGGTAAGTCGCAGTACCAGTCGTAGAAGCTCAAGCACACGCCGCCGAGCAGAGAAAGGTAACGCGCGCCCGCCGCATAGGACACCATCGACATTGCAGGAATCGGTGAGAAACCGATAACGCGGTCTGGGCCATAGGTTTTGGCGGTGTAAACGTTAGAGGCAGCAATCAGTTCGTTAACTTCGTTCCAGTCAGAACGAACGAAACCACCACGGCCACGAATTTGTTTGTAGTATTTGGTTTTTTCGGGGTCGTTGACGATGGATGCCCAGGCATCAACCGGATCGCTGTGCGTTAGCTTCGCTTCACGCCACAGTTTCATGAGGCGCTTACGCATCATTGGGTATTTCAGGCGATTGGCGCTGTACAGATACCAAGAGTAGCTGGCACCGCGTGGGCAGCCACGAGGCTCATGGTTAGGCAGGTCCGGGCGGGTACGCGGATAGTCAGTCTGCTGCGTTTCCCACGTCACCAGACCGTTTTTCACATAAATCTTCCAGCTACATGAACCGGTGCAGTTTACTCCGTGAGTAGAACGTACAATCTTGTCATGCTGCCAGCGACTGCGATAGCCATCTTCCCAGTCACGATTGCTATTGAGGGTCTGCCCGTGACCGTCAGAAAACGGTTCGGCCAGTTGTTTGAAGTAACGTAACCGGTCAAGGAATTTGCTCATCCGGACTCTCCTGCTGCGAAGCCTGTTGGCTCCTGTCGTTATGAAATGCTCGTAGCAGACATCTGTTTTTGCTGACGACACATCGCTCAAATTGGCGCTAGGGTATCCAGCAACCGCGCAGCCAAACTTGATAACGATCAAGAGTGTCCCCCGATGAAAAACGGAGTACACCGCTAACTACCACTAAAGAATTATTACGAAATAATTAATCAAATTATTGATTTTAAAGGTTAAAAATAAAACCACTAACTTTGTGTTTATACTGAATTCATACACACGACTATTTAGAGGTAGTAGTCAGAAAGTGACGAAGAATCGTGCGCACAAGAGAGATTACATATAGGCATTTTAGTGTGGGCATAAGACCTAAGATCACAGAATGCTCTCTGTGCTTATTTTTTCCGGCGTAAGAAATTGTGCTGAGGTGGACGTGACTGCCGGGTGAGCCGCATGGAAGCGGCGAAAACCAGTGCCGCGTCGAGAACGCGTCACTGGTAGCCCGAGTGGCAGTTACGAACGCCGAAGGTATCGCGTAGCGACACAGTTAGCGCCAAACAGCCACAAGTCAAGGAGCGGCGGCAACTGAGCGCTCCTTGTCGGGCGTGTAATAAAGTTACATAGGAGTGTCGAAATTAATACGCACGAAACTTCGCACTACTGCACATAAACATGTGGAGCTCGCATTGTTCGGCACTTGTTAATAAATTAAAAATCCTAATTTTTCTTTCTGGCATAAAACAACCACGTCACCAGTACACACACCACGTAGCACACCACAAACACTTTCATCGCACCGGTGGGTGAACCCGTTAACTCAAGCGACATCCCAAAGGCTTGAGGAATGAAGAAACCGCCGATAGCGCCAATGGCCGAAATAAAGCCCAACGCCGCTGCGGTATCCGTGACTGCCGCACGCTGCGCGTCAGCATCTTTCCCGCCTTCCGATTTAACGCGATCCGCCGTTAATTTACGGAAAATGACGGCAATCATCTGGAACGTTGATCCACTACCCAAACCAGCCGTCAGGAACAGCATCATGAAGATGCCAAAGAACATTCCGAATGAACCAGCAGAGCTCGCACTCGGCAGAGACAAGAATAACAACACCGAGAAAATCGCCATCAGGATGAAGTTAATCAACGTGACTTTCACACCGCCAAAGCGATCGGACAGCATTCCGCCAACCGGACGCGCCAACGCCCCTAGCAGCGGCCCGAAGAATGCGTAGTACAGAATCACGATGTCTGGGAACTGCGTTCTGGACAGCATCCCGAAGCCTGCTGAAAAACCGATAAATGAACCAAAGGTGGACAGATACAGGAAGCTGAGCACCCACAGGTGCATTTGCTTCAACACTGGCAGCTGTTTGCGTATAGACGCATTGGCCGTCGAAAGATCGTTCATGCCAAACCAAGCAGCGGTTGCGGCAATCACCAAAAACGGTACCCACATCCACGCGGCATGATGCAGCCAAATCTGGTGGCCATCAGGTTGCACAACGCCATTGCCGGAGAATCCCAGAATCGGCAGGAAAATCACCACCGGCACCAGCAACTGCATTACGCTCACACCGAGATTACCCAACCCACCGTTAATACCTAACGCACTGCCCTGACGTGATTTGGGGAAGAAGAAACTGATGTTAGCCATGCTGGATGCGAAGTTAGCACCGGCAAAACCACACAGCAGAGAAATCGTGACGAAAACGCGGTAAGGCGTTTGTGGGTTCTGTACGACAAACCCGAGCCAAATACATGGGATAACCAGAATAATGGTGCTTAATGTCGTCCAACGGCGACCACCAACGATTGGAATAACAAAGGAGTAAGGCACACGTAACAGCGCGCCGGAAACGGAAGGCAGCGCGGTAAGCAAAAATAGCTGGTCTGTGGTAAAACTAAATCCGACCTTGTTTAGGTTAACGGCCACGGTGCTGAAAATCATCCAGACACAAAACGATAACAGCAGGCACGGTACAGAGATCCAAAGATTACGCTGTGCTATCCGTTGTCCGCCAGATTGCCAGAATTTAGTATCTTCAGGATCCCATTCCCTTAGGAGCGTGCTTTGCGATACTTTTTCGGGTGATGAAGGCTGCGTCATAAAAACCTCGATAAATAAAAACGCGGTAGAATTAAGGCGCAACATTAGGGATTACACCGCAGGTAAAGTTGATGCAAATCAACGCGCTGTCAGGTAAAAAAACTGGGTAAAAATAACCACACTCCTTAATGAGTAATAAAAATAGAAAAATAAGCAACGATAATTCAAGCTGTTATATCTCTATTTTTTCTTACTGCCATACCCCCTTTCAAAGCGTGGATATTTAGTGGTACTCACTAGTGGGTATGGGGTTATCTCGTAGGATCGGGAAAAATGCCGAAAGGGTTATCCTTCTCGGTACTGGTTTTCTACTCCTCCAGCAGAGGTCGCTTTATTATGTTGAAACGTTTCCTGCTGCCGCTGTCGCTCGTCAATCAGGTTGCACTATTGATGCTGCTACTCGGTTTGCTGGGTATTGCAGGCATGTCGGTTTCCAGTTGGATGTCTCAAAGCATTCAAGGGAACGCGCACGCCATTAATAAAGCGGGCTCACTGCGTATGCAAAGCTACCGTCTGTTATCGATGGTACCGCTCTCTGCCGAGAATGAAATTTACCTGCAAGAGCTGGAAGAAGACGAAATAAGCAGTGACTTGCAGCAGGCCGTACGCCGAGAAGGGCTCAGTGAGCAATTCACTGCGCTGCGTGTTTTCTGGCTCGATAATCTGCAGCCGCATCTGCGACAGGCAACGCATTCCGCCGATGCCTCGGCGGATGTCGCTCGCTTCGTGAAACAGCTGGACGATCTGGTTTCCGCCATCGATCATAAAACCGAGCAGCGGTTGATGATGGTCACGCTGGTGCAGCGTATCTTCATTGGCATCATGTTCATCCTGCTGATCGCTACATTTTTTTATCTGCGTCGCCGTCTGCTGACACCGTGGCGACGTTTGGTTTCGATGGCGCAGGCTATCGGGCAAGGTGATTTCACCCAGCGTGTCGCTATCACCGGACACGACGAAATGAGCAAACTGGGACAGGCGCTGAACAGCATGTCGGATGAACTTTCCGCCATGTATCACAGCCTGGAACAACGCGTCGCCGAGAAAACGGCCGATCTGCAACAGAAAAACGATCTACTCTCTTTCCTTTATCGCGCCAGTCGACGCCTGCATACCGGCGCACCACTGTGCAGCCGACTGATGCCAATCCTGAACGAACTGCCGTCGTTAACGCCGCTCCGCAATATTCAACTGCGGCTGTATGAAGATAACAATCAGGAACAATTTCATCAGTTTAGCGATTGCAGCCAGTCACAGCCGGAGCACTGCCCGGATAACAGCTGTCAGAGTTGCGGTATGCAGGTAAAACGTGACGACCTGCAGGGTGAACCTCACTGCTGGGATCTGCACGACAAACATGGGCAATATGGCGTTGTGTTGGCCACACTGCCGGGCAATACCGCGCTGAGCCGCGATCAGAATCAGTTGCTGAATACGTTACTTGAACAGTTGACCAGCACGCTGGCGCTGGAGCGTCAATCCAACCACCAACAGCAGTTAATGCTGATGGAAGAACGCGCAACGATTGCCCGCGAGCTGCACGACTCTATCGCGCAGTCCCTCTCCTGTCTGAAAATTCAGGTGAGCTGCCTACAAATGCAGGGCGGCGATTTACCTCCTGCCTCGCAACAACTGCTGATGGAAATGCGGGAAGAATTGAACACCGCGTATCGCCAACTGCGTGAACTGCTGACGACCTTCCGGCTGAAGCTTTCTGAATCCGGCTTACTCGCGGCGCTGCGAGCATCGATCGATGAATTCGGCAAGCGGCTGGGGTATCCCATCGAATTACATTACCGTTTGCCACCGCAGTCGGTATCCGCTCACCAAGGCATTCACGTTCTGCAAATTGTACGTGAAGCGCTGAGCAACATTTATAAGCACGCGCAGGCCACGCAGGTCGATATCACGCTGCAACTACGTCAGGGTTACATCGAACTCAGCGTGACCGATAACGGCATCGGTATTCCTGATGATGCCAGCCGCGCCAACCACTATGGACTTATTATCATGCGTGACCGTGCACGGGGTTTGCACGGCGAATGCATTGTTCGACGCCGGCCGTCGGGAGGCACTGAAGTGAATGTCAGCTTCCTCTCCGAATACCGTCACCGGCTGCCATTAACAGGAGAAACTCATGATTAACGAAGATGCTGCCACCCTACTGCTGATTGACGACCATCCCATGTTGCGCAATGGCGTTAAGCAACTCATCAGTATGGACCCAGAATTGCAGGTGGCAGGTGAAGCTAGCCACGGCGAACAGGGTGTTGAGCTAGCGGAACAACTGGACCCGGATTTGATTCTGCTCGATTTGAACATGCCTGGCATGAATGGCCTAGAAACGTTGAACCGCCTGCGGGAAAAATCGCTGTCTGGCCGCATTGTCGTCTTTAGCGTATCCAACCATGAAGACGATGTGGTCAATGCATTAAAGAATGGTGCCGATGGTTACCTGTTGAAAGATATGGAGCCGGAAGATTTATTAGCCGCGCTGCATCAAGCGGCATCAGGAAAAATGGTGCTGAGTGAAACGTTGACGCCGATTCTGGCCGCCAGCCTGCGCGAAAGCCGCCACAGCAGCGACCGGGATATTCAACTGCTCACGCCGCGCGAACGCGATATTCTGAAATTGCTGGCTCAGGGGCTCTCCAATAAAGTGATTGCTCGCAAGCTCACGATTACGGAAAGTACCGTCAAGGTACACGTCAAACACCTGTTGAAAAAAATGAAGCTAAAATCGCGGGTTGAAGCAGCAGTCTGGGTATTGCAAGAAAAAGTCATTTAATCAAACGGTAATAACAAGCAGCTATGATCGGCGGTACGGATAAGGCGCTCAGGCGCCCTTCCCACCGAGATTATCCTCGCACGAGCGAGGGTGCCGCAACAACTGGTGGAAATGCCACCGCCCCAATCCCCAAAGTAAACGGTTACTAAACGACACCGGCATTTATAGCCATTATCCTAATTAATGTGACGTTGCTCTCGTCTAAACTAGTTCGTAATCGCATTTTTCGGCTTTTACACCGAGTTTAACGTTGAGGAACAACATGAAGAAGGTCAGTAAAGAGCGATTTATCGGCCTAGAGTGGCTACGATTTTTGCTCGGCTGTTATGTGATGATTTATCACACGGTCCACATTTATCCCCAGCGTGAGCGCATTCCTTTCTTGAGTGAACTCACCAGCATGGGATTCTTCGCGACCAGCACGTTCTTTGTCCTGTCTGGCTTTTTGCTAGCGCATGTGTACATTAAGGACGGACGTCTGCGTGAACCTGTTCGCCAGTTCTGGGCCAAACGTTTCTTTAATCTTTATCCTATCCATATCATTGCCCTACTGTCTTCTATTGCCGTTGTCACGCTCATGCAGTGGTTGGCTGTGCCGCCGGAAGGACAAGTCGCCAGCGCGCGTTTCGTCATTTATGACACCAACGATCCCGCTGCCGACCCCGAAACGCTGCGCCATTACATGACAAACGCACAACTGGCGTTCAACGGGTTATTGCAGGTACTGATGTTGCAGGCATGGAATCCTTACTTCCTGACCTTCAATGCCCCGTTATGGTCGCTTTCTACGCTATTCTTTTTCTATCTGGCGTTTCCGCTGTTAGCCCCGCGTCTGTTGAACAGCCGCCATCCGTGGCTGTGGATGGGGATCGTTTGCCTGCTGTATCTGCTGCCACCGATTTGGGTGATCTGGCAACAGCAGTTCGGCATGCCGTACACTGGGTTATTGCAGCGTGGGCCAATCTTCCGTTTACCAGAGTTTTTGGCTGGGATTTTGGGCTATGCACTGTTCCGTCATTATCGCCAGAAAGATCGCTCACCGCTAAGCAAGGGCCAGCGTTACGGTGTCGCCTTCTTCATCGGTGTGAATTTTCTTGTCGCCACCTGGCTGTTCACTAAAGGCGAAGCCTATTGGTACTTCTTGCTGCACAACGGTTTGATGCTGCCAGCTCAGGTCGGTTTGGTTTGTCTGAGTGCGCTGGCGCGTGAACCTAACAGTGAATGGTTGCGGCATTGGTCGCCTCGGCTGGGCGCAGCCTCGCTCTCTATCTTTGCGCTGCATGTTCCGCTGTTTAATCTGTTCCGCACCTTGGAGCAACTGGTGCGTGGTAATCCGATGGCCTGCTTCAGCGATTGGGATCAGTGCATTGCCGCTGCCGGTCAGGTACAGCTGTCCATGACGGGCTATATCATTTTCCTGCTCAGCACCGTGACGCTATGCGTTCTCTTCCAGGAACGGATCGTGTTCCGCGTAAGAACATTACTGATCTCGCGTTTCATTAGTAACAACACATCACGCACGCAACGCACTGCGTAGCACTATAACTGCTCGCAATTCTCTGGCCTGAAACAGACTGGGCCAGAGATTCACCGTCCCACATCGATATCCCCTTCTACCGCTAAAAACGTGACGGACATCGCGTTATAGCAGTTAATCATCAATAGCAACTTTTATAACTATTTACATTCTAATCAATTATCGTTTTCGGGTAGAGCATCACTCCGATTCCTGTTAATGTTTGCCGTTCCGGGCTAAACCGGTTCATTTTTATAGGCTGTACGTCTTTGTCTCTCACGGACGTCTCACTACATGTCACCACGGTTTATTTGGCAATAATGACACTATCCAAACATGCAATCTCTTCCCTCAGCTTGGTTATCGCCCTCTCTGCTGGCATTACACAGAGCCGCGCTGACACCATTTGGCTGAACAACGGCGACAAGCTCACAGGGAAAATCACGCTGCTTGACGGCGGTAAACTCTTTATCAACACAGACTATGCAGGATCTATTTCTGTAGCCTGGGACAAGGTGAAAACCTTTGAAAGCGATCATGGCCTGGTGATTCAGGGCGAACGCTACGAGAAAGGCGTATTGTATCCGGCAGTGAAGGCTGGTGAAAACCGCGCTATCGTCGCAAGCCCATCACTTTCTAACGAAGCCGCAGGTCCGCAAACATTGCCGCTTTCCGAAATCACCTCAATCGTGGCGCAGAAGCCGCTGGTGACTGATTTATCGTGGAAAGGCAACATTGACGCAGGCATGTCACACAAGAAAAGCTCGACCGAAACCGACAACTACGATGTGACGCTGAACACCAAAGCACGTCACGATACGTGGCGACATAACCTTGATGCCAACTATCATTTGGCAAAAGAGGATAAAGTCGAGAGCACCAAAAATGCGGCTGGCGAATATGCGTTGGATAAATTTGTGGATGAAAACTGGTTCTGGCAGGGCCGTTATCAGTACAAACGCGACTGGATTGAAAGCATTAAAATCAACCGTTCTTTGGGTCTCGGTCCAGGTTATCAGTTCTGGGATAACGATTTAGGTTCGTTCTCACTGACGTCGCTGGTTAACTCCCAAACGTTCGTGTACCGCGATCAAGGCGATGATGATTTCTACTCTGGTGCGCTAAAGTGGGCATACAACCGCTATCTGTTCAGCAAATCGGTTGAAGCCTTCACCAACGGTGAATTGGGGCGTTCATTTGATGGCACGGCACCAATCTACCTGAAAGCGGATGCAGGCTTGCGCTTCAAGCTGACCGACTGGTCTTCTATGACTATGAAAGTGTCACGTACCCGTATCGAAAGTAATCAAGGGAATGTTGACGACACGCTGTACACCATGGGTGTTGGCGTCGGCTGGTAATTCGGCAGCTTTACATCGTCTCAAGGTGAACAGCAATATCGCTGTTCACCTCAAATCTCACGCTCGCCCTGTCGTTATTGTCCGCCCCCTGCTGGCGCAGGACATGATTGTTGCAAGGTACGCACCCGCTGCGCCAATTCGCTCACGCTTTCATCTTCCGTTCCGTGATTCTTCAGCTCTTGCTCTAGCGCAAACAGATATTGCGCATTGGTGCCGAGCGGACCGCTCGCACGGGCGATCAGCGGTGCAACGCTTTGAATACAGGTATCATTTTCATTCAGGGGATGTTCCGGTTCAGAAACAAACACCAGTGCCGTCAGCGGCGCACCGTTCTTGCGATGCAGTTCACACCAGAGCGGACGATAGCAGCCCGTCAGCATTTCACGCTTCCACAGCAGTTCCAGATCTTCACGCAATGAGGTTTTCGGCAGGCGGAAAGCCAGGCCCGTCGTTTGTCCACCAGGTTGCAACGCCAGCATCCGCCCCGGCTGTGTTACCGTACCGCGACCAATGGTGAGGCGCAGACAGAAAGCACGCTGCCACCCCGTCAACGTGGCCAGACAGGTTTCTTCGGCGTCAAAAACTGGGTTCCACATGAGTGAACCGTAGCCAAATACCCAAACAGGACAGCTATTTGGCCGTAGCGCCAACATCCTGTCCAACGAATCAGCCCGCTGCTGCGGCGTGAGCAGTAAGGTTTCTTCAATACACCCAAAAGACGTTCTACAATCTGCTTTCTGCAAAAAATCGCGTGTTAACACTACTTCCCACCCCCAACCTTACTCTTTTTCTGCTCGTCAGATCGGCTCTCGCCCTGCGTTTAAAAACCTAACTACTTCATCTGCTTAATTTTACAACACCATATAACTTGAGATTATTCATTTATGGCTTTGCGATCAAGTTTGATACTGGTCACAAAACCTGAAAAAGTTAGTGATAATGTTTCATTCATACATGATGCAGCGTTAATACCCTAAATAATTCGAGTTTCAGGCAGGCGGCAAGGGAAGGACAAATTCGTCGGGAACGAATTTGACCAGCCAACGGCTGGCCTCCGGTGAGAGACAGGATGTCTCTCATTTAATCCCGATGAGCTTACTCAGGTAAGTGATTCGGGTGACAAATCTGCCGGGAGCAGATTTGAACGCTGCTTGCAGCGGCCCTTCAGGGCGAGGCCCACGACGGGCCGAGTATTTCAACGCAGCCAACGCACATGCAACTTGAAGTATGACGGGTATATCAACTTAATCGGCAACTCATCGCTGGACTTGACGCTTTCCTGACACAAACCTCATTTTTGTGACGTCAGGAGCCTGCCACAAGCCATTTGTTTAATGTAAAAGCGCTAGCAGCGTATTTGTTTCGATGAAAATGTATTTATTTTGAGAAAAATAACAACAAAGACACGAAATGATAATAGTTATCATCTCGTGTTACTATCATCCCTACACTGGAATTGATTACCACGGAGACACTGAATGGCAACGCCGCGTCAGCCTGTTTTAGTTCAGATTAAACAGATCCACGATATTTCCCCTCATTTACGCTGCATTACTTTTCATCATGACGCGTTGCGTGATTACCCAACCGAGCGATATGGCGCGCATATCAAACTCTTTCTGCCTCAGGCTGGACAGCAAAAACCGGTTCTGCCTACCATCAGTGAGCGCGGCCCGATCTGGCCAGAAGGCGAAGCTCGCCCCATCGTTCGCACCTACAGTGTTCGCTCGTTGCGCCCAGAGGACGCGGAGTTGGATATGGTTTTCGCGCTGCATGAACACGCAGGGCCTGCAGTCAACTTTGCCCGCCAGGCCAAACCTGGTGACTGGGTCGGTATTTCGCAACCCGGTGGCCCACACCCGATGCTGCCACCTGCTGCCGCTTATTATCTGGCAGCCGACCCGGCTTCGCTTCCTGCGCTAATGGCGCTGCTTGAGAATTTGCCTAGTGATGCCCAAGGGCATGCCGTGATTCGTGTCGACAGTGAAGCGGATAAACTCAATATCGCTAAACCCTCACAGCTTCAACTACATTGGATCGTTGGTGGGACAGACGCTACCGACGCGCTGTTGCAGCATTATCAGGCACTTCCAGCGGCTGATAATGCATTTCACTGGTTGGCGGGTGAGGATCGCATCGTGGTTCAGCTTCGGCGCCACGTGCGTCGCGAACGCGGGTGTGAGCGAAATCAGATGTACGCAGTGCCTTATTGGCGAGAAGGGTTAAATGAAGAGGATTATCATCATAAACGCCACAATATCATGGATAATCCTGACGAATAACCACAAAAAACATATTTGATATTATCATGATAGGGAGAAGATACGCAGATTCTCCCTTTTCATTTAGATTTTAACTCAAAGCGTAAAAATCCGTAAAATCTCCCGCACTCACACGACAATCTGTTATTATATTGTTCGTTTTATTACGTTATAACTACTTTTTAGTAACCTTTTGCGGTTTATTATTGTTTTATGACCATGAATAAATGGTTTTATACCTTTAATAAATTGCTTTATGCCCTAAGTAATTCGAGTTGCCAGTGCGCTAGCTTGACGTATGACGGGGATATTTTGCCGTATCATTCCTCTGGATAAGGAGAACTCCCGCAATGAAGTCTCATGCTGAGGTGGTTAAAACTCGCCATCATGAATACTCACTCGTTTTTCCTGTTATTGCTCTGGTCGTGCTCTACATATGGGGCAATTCACAAGATTTTATCGCCATTCTTGGTATCAACGCCGTCGCGCTAGCCGGGATACTTTTCAGCGCGTTTAGCGTGGTGCGTCATGCTGATGTGCTCGCACATCGCTTAGGTGAACCCTACGGTTCGCTGATCCTCAGCCTATCCGTTGTGATCCTCGAAGTCAGCCTGATTTCAGCGCTAATGGCCACTGGCGATGCTGGCCCGGACCTGATGCGTGACACCCTCTATTCCATTATCGTCATTGTCACCGGCGGCCTGGTGGGCTTCGCCCTCTTGCTCGGCGGCCGTAAGTTCGCTACGCAGTATGTCAACCTCAGTGGTATCAAACAGTACTTGATGGCGATCTTCCCATTGGCCGTGATTGTGCTGGTTTTCCCCAGCGCCTTGCCCGATGGTAACTTCAGCGTAACGCAGTCACTGATTGTTGCCGCCATCTCTGCAGCAATGTACGGTGTTTTTCTGTTGATTCAAACGCGTACGCACCAAAGCCTGTTTGTCTATGAACATGAAGACGAGGGTGACGGCGACGATCCGCATCATGGTAAACCGTCCGCGCACAGCTCGCTGTGGCACACCGGCTGGCTGCTGGTTCACCTGATTGCTGTTATCGCAGTAACCAAGACGAATTCCATGCCGTTGGAAACGCTGCTGACCGAAATGAACGCGCCAACGCAGTTTACGGGCTTCCTGGTAGCGCTGTTAATTCTCTCTCCTGAAGGGCTGGGGGCAATCCGCGCCGTCCTGAAAAATCAGGTACAGCGCGCGATGAACCTGTTTTTCGGTTCCGTACTGGCGACGATTTCACTGACGGTCCCTACCGTCACGATCATCGCCATGATTACCGGCCGCACGCTGAACTTCGGTCTGGATATGCCGCATATCGTCGTGATGCTCTCCGTGCTGGTGCTATGCCACATTACGTTCTCCACGGGTAGAACCAACGTGTTGAGCGGCAGCGCGCACTTGGCGCTTTTTGCCGCCTATTTGATCACCATCACGCTGTAACCCCTTTGCCGACGCGGTTTTAGCCGCGTCGGCCCCGCCAAATCTCACTTCTCTTGATGTATATCTGGATCTTCTGAGCGCGTCCAGCGTATCGTAAGGCTGTCGTCGACGGACCGGCAGGCCCGCCATGTTGATTTACTTCCTTACTTTGGTTTCTGCTTAGATGAAAACGCACGGAATTAACGGCATCAGGCCGTTCAGCGCGCTGATTGATGCGTGCTGGCGCGAAAAATATACGCTGCAACGTTTTACCCACGACATTATCGCTGGTGTTACTGTCGGCATCATCGCCATACCGCTGGCGATGGCACTGGCGATTGCCAGCGGCGTTCCTCCGCAGTACGGGCTATATACGTCGGCCATTGCTGGGATCGTTATCGCCGTCAGCGGCGGTTCACGCTACAGCGTATCCGGCCCGACAGCCGCCTTCGTCGTTATTTTGTATCCGGTATCGCAGCAGTTCGGGCTATCCGGCCTACTGGTTGCTACCTTGCTTTCCGGTGTGTTTCTGCTGCTGATGGGCCTCTGCCGCTTCGGCCGTTTGATTGAATATATTCCACTTTCCGTCACACTGGGGTTTACCTCCGGGATCGCTATTACCATCGGTACGATGCAAATCAAGGATTTCTTCGGTTTACAGATGGCAGTAGTGCCCGAGCATTACGTCGAGAAAGTGGCAGCGCTAGCACAGGCGCTACCTACTCTGCATCTTGCTGATACGTTGATCGGCGCAACGACGCTGCTGGTGTTGATCGTCTGGCCCAGACTCGGTATTCGCCTACCCGGCCACTTGCCTGCGCTGCTGGCCGGTGTCGCGGTGATGGGGATCATGTCGCTAGTGGGTGAAAATGTGGCCACAATCGGTTCCCGATTTAGCTATATGCTGGCGGATGGTTCACAAGGGCAAGGGATTCCCCCTATCCTGCCGCAGCTCGTTTTGCCATGGAATATTCCATCACCGGATGGGAAAACGATGACGCTGGATTGGCAAAGCATTTCCGCTCTGCTGCCTGCGGCATTCTCGATGGCGATGCTGGGGGCGATTGAGTCGCTGCTGTGCGCCGTTGTGCTGGATGGCATGACAGGCAAAAAACACAACTCCAATGCAGAACTGATGGGACAAGGTTTCGGTAACATCATTGCGCCATTCTTTGGCGGTATTACCGCGACCGCTGCGATTGCCCGTTCCGCCGCCAATGTCCGCGCGGGCGCCAATTCACCGGTTTCCGCCGTGATCCATGCGCTACTGGTGTTGTTGGCGCTATTAATACTTGCCCCGTGGCTGTCTTATCTGCCGCTGGCCGCGATGGCATCGTTGCTGCTGATCGTCGCCTGGAACATGAGCGAAGCGCACAAGGTGGTAGATTTGCTACGCCACGGACCGAAAGACGACATTATTGTGATGTTGCTCTGTATGTCGTTGACCGTACTGTTCGATATGGTGATCGCCATTACCGTTGGTATCGTGCTGGCCTCCTTGCTCTTCATGCGTCGCATCGCGCAGATGACACGTCTGAGCGAACTGCCGGACACTAAAATACCGGATCATCTGGTATTGCGCGTTAACGGTCCGCTATTTTTCGCCGCGGCGGAACGCATCTTCAACGATCTGACCGTGCGCAGCGAAGGCTACCAAAATATCATCTTGCAGTGGGATGCTGTGCCAGTGCTGGATGCGGGTGGATTGAATGCGTTCCTGCGCTTTAGCGAAACACTACCCGAGGGTAAACAGCTCATCATTACTGATATTCCCTTCCAGCCGCTAAAAACGCTAGCACGGGCGAAGGTTCACCCAATTGAAGGGCGACTGAGCTTCTACGGTTCATTAGCGCAGGCGATTGAAGCGACGACGGTGCATTCAGCGTAACAGGGACAAAGTAGAAATAGAGAACAGGCCACGCCGTGCTATTGTCACGGTTAGCCCCCTTTTGACTAGCGTGTTGAGGAGACCTAATTGTGACAACTTTTTCTTCTGCTCCCGTGTTAATTACCGGCGGCGCGCGACGTATTGGTCTGGCGCTGGCACGTTCGTTTTTGGCCCAGTCGATTCCCGTCATTATTAGCTATCGCACGCCTTATCCCGAACTGGACACGCTAGAGCAAGACGGTGCTGTTTGTCTGGCTGCCGACTTTTCCACCACGGAAAGCATCTATACGTTTGCTGAGAAAATCCAATCACTCACGCCGCAGCTACGCGCCATTATTCACAACGCCAGCCGCTGGGAGCCAGAAAACCCCTCAATACCGCCAGAACAGACGCTGGCCGATATGCTACAAATTCATGTCTATACGCCCTATTTGCTCAACCAACTGCTAGAACCTTGCCTGCGTGGGCAAGGCATTGCTGGCGCGGATATTATTCATCTGACGGATTACGTGGTTGAAAAAGGCAGCGAGAAACACATCGCCTATGCTGCCAGCAAAGCGGCGTTGGATAACATGACGCGGTCGTTTGCCCGTAAGCTGGCACCGGAAGTGAAGGTCAATGCTATTGCTCCCAGCTTAATCCTGTTTAAGGAACAGGATGACGACACATATCGCCAACAGGCGCTGGAAAAGTCATTGATGAAAATCGCACCCGGCGAAGAGGAAATTGTCCGACTGGTGGATTACCTATTCAGCAGCCGCTACATCACGGGGAAAACGTTGGGCGTTGATGGCGGACGCGCGTTGCGCTAAAGCCCTGAGCAGCAATGTGAGGATAAGAAAATCACCACCAGTGAAGTTCGCCAGCAGCTTACTGCACACCTAACACGCCTGTGGCGCTATGGGCTAGTCCTGTCGCGCAGCCACGAGGTTGCCGAAGAGTTAGTCCAGTCTACCTGCGTTCGTGCGCTCGAAAAAAGTACACAATTTACCCCAGGCACTCGTATCGACAGATGGCTGTTCTCCATTCTCCACTCAATATGGATTTCCGAACTGCGCGCCCGTCGCGTACGTCAGGGGCAAGGATTTATCGAAAGTGAGGAATTGCTGGCTCCAGATACCCATGAGCGGGACAACGATCGTCTGCATTACCAGAAAATAATGCAGCGCGTCAGCGCACTGCCAGAAGCACAGCGCAACACTGTATTTTTAGTTTATGTCGAAGGGTTTACCTATCAGGAGGCGGCAGACACGCTGTCAGTACCGATCGGCACTATTATGAGCAGACTGGCCGCCGCGCGGGGTACGCTGGCTAAATCAGCTGACACCCCGGCCCCTGCAAAGGAGAAACTGTCTTGAAACCCATGAGTTTTACTCCCCCTTACAGTGACGAAGCCATTGTTGCCTGGTTGGATGGCGAGATGACTGAGGCCGATGCGCAAAGATTCAAGGCACGACTTGAAGGGGACGAACAGCTTGCCGAGCGCACCGCTGAACTGATGAAAAGCCAACTTGATTTTGAAGAAGCCTTCGCCCCGTTACTCGACAAAGCACCTGAGGCGAAGATGCAGGACAGGCTTGAGAGATTAGTAACGACAGCGCCAATACCCAGCAAACCTTCATCTCACGCGGGAGTCAGTCGCCGCTCGCTGATTGCTGCTTCCCTCAGTTTTCTGGTGATTGGCTCAGGGCTAGGCTACTTCGCACATTCGCCCCAGATCACTCTCAGCGACAGCGAGAAAATTCGCGATCTTGAAGCCCAGTACATGTCTCTTTACAGCGCTAAAACTCTACTCGATGCGGACAGCTCCGCACAGACCTTGCAGAGTGGGCTGTCTCGTGCTGCTCAAGACATAGGGTTGTCTCTCAATGAACAACAACTGACGCTTCACGACGCAGAGTTGAAAATGGTACGTCTACTGAGCTATGACAATACGTCAATTGCGCAGATTACCTGGATGCATGCCAAATATGGGCCGATGGCACTGTGTATTTCCCCTGAACATCAGGCAACTGCTACTACGCTTAACAATGAGCAACGCCATGATATGCAGGTTGTCTGGTGGCGCGATCGCGGCTATCAGTTCGTATTAATTGGCCGTAGCCCTGTTACGCCGCTGACGGAAAGTGCGCTCAGGTTACAAGCGTCGCTGGCATAAACAGTGAATGCCCTTCACGCACGGTCAACTCCGCGTGTGAAGGGCAAATATTTATACGGTGGGTCGGGCTTTCGCCTGAATTTCAATATTAATCGCTACGCGATCGTCCACCACCCCGGTAAACCGATCCATATTAAAAGATGAGCGTGAAATAGCAGTGGTCGCATGAAGAGACAGCGAACCCTCATGGGATGAGATTCCTCCATGTTCTTCAAGCGTGGCTTCCAGAATTACCGGACGTTGAACGTTTTTTACTGACAGTGAACCAAAAACCCGAAAGTGACCATGACCCAGCGCCACCACTCTGCTGCTGGTGAAAGTAATCGCGGGATAGTGTTCAGCATCAAAAAACAGGCTGCTTTTTAACTGATAAGTCAGCAAACGGTTGGACGCCTGTAGCGTCGTGATTGGAATTTTCACATCAATACGGTCATTCATTTCCTTTTCAGCATCCAGTGTAATGTTGCCCGTCACGCCGTCAAGAGAGGCCTGCGACGGGTGTCCAAATGCTTGCCATGAAAGCCCAATAACCGTGTTATCAGTAGCAACGGTGTAGTTAAGCGGCATAGCGTGCAGCAGTGGGCTGATGAGCAGCCCGAAGGCCAGTACAGGAACGATGCGAGTCATAACAGAATTCTCCTCAGAATAGACAACGCGTAAACGCTCCAGAGCACGACTTTATTCGGACACGTTTCACTATTTCTGTTCATTCTGAGGAAAAAGTTTGGCGAGCTTTGCATTAGCAACCCGCTCAACGAGGTTGTTGACGCGATTACGAACCTTTTTTCTTCGCACGCCCCTTGCGCTGGTAGGCTTTATGTTCGGCTATATATGTCAGGTAGGCTGCCCGCGTCATCCCGTCGGTACGTTGGGCAAACACATCGTAGGTCGTATCGGGCGGAAAGCCAAACTCAGCCAATACCTGCTCCCATGCTTCGAGTTGTTCTGGGTTGAGCAACGTCTTATCCCAGTCTGGGAATCCTCTATCGACAAAACAGTCGGCTGACACGCTGCTATAAGCCCCATTGTTCATATAGTTGCGCCCGGTTTTCAAAGCCGTATCCTGACTGGCTTTACTGATCGAACAAGGTCCCCACGACAGGCGATAATCGCTTTTCTGTGCGCTGATGCTTGAGCCATAACCAACGGGAAACAGGATGTCCTCTTCCGCCAATATTTTCAATCCCACATATTCGTAATTGCCACGCAGGAAAGCGTTATCCATAACAATCCAGCATTTGTCTGACAAAGGAGAAGCCACAATCTCCGACAGCGATGGATTACGCACGGTCGTGCAGAAAAGGTAAGGCCGAACAAACAGCGGCATCGTCATCACATCATTCCAGATGCTGTGTTCAGCAAATAATTCGTCCTTTTGCATCTGGCGCAGATTGCCAATAACCAGAACATAGCCATCGGTATGTAAGTCTATTTCTACGCGAAAGACGTCGCCCGGAATGGTTTTATGCTGCCGATTTTTCATATGCATCAACCGCTCCAGCTTATGCGCATAATCAGCAGGCAAGCGTTCGCGATAAGATTGCAGCCATTCGACAATCTCTTCTTTACTGGCCAGGTCGCGGCATTCCGGCAGAGGCAGTCGGACAGAATTTCGATAATTACTGACGGTAATATATCCGTAGCGTCCCGAGTTCAGCGTTCTGATACCCGCCGAAAACACAATGCCGTCAGCTATTACAATGGAAACGCTAGTGTAAGTGAGTTTTTTCTCTTTACCGCGTGCGGTTCTCGGCAGAACAACCTCGCGCTCACTCGTCTGAATAATGACATCTTCTTCCTGATAATTTAGCTCTGTGGCCGTAATGCGCTTGCGGATCGTATCGCCATCAAAACAGATAAAATAGCCATCACGGACGGTTAAAATATCCCATTCGTCCGATAACGGTTCCAGTCCGAAATAAGGGCGTAGGGCTTCCTGCATCCAGCTAGTTATCTGATCAATTGGTTTCATCTTCAGCACGGTTCCCAGTGAAGTATTCAGTCATCATGTCGTGGTCGTTCTCGGTAAACAACGAGAATCAGGTGCAATACCGCCTAAAAAAGACACGCGCCGCAGCTTATCTAATTTTGATAGGTAAACAAATACTTAACACCCATTTACGCTTCATTTCTCGTTTATCACCTATCATCAGGCTATGCTATGAGCAGTGAGATGGGGATAACGTAGATACCATGCATAAGATTGTTTTTATAGAAGATGATACCGAGGTTGGAAAATTGATCGCTGCCTACCTCGGCAAGCATGACATTGATGTTCAAGTTGAAGCACGAGGCGATCAGGCATTAGCCTTTATTGAGCAACAGCAGCCCGATCTCGTGCTGCTGGATATAATGCTGCCCGGCAAAGACGGGATGACCATCTGCCGGGAGTTGCGGCCACAGTACAGCGGCCCGATTGTGCTACTGACGTCGCTGGACAGCGACATGAATCATATTTTGGCATTAGAAATGGGTGCCGATGATTACATTCTGAAAACCACACCGCCCGCTGTCTTGCTCGCCCGCCTGCGCCTGCATTTGCGGCAATACGCCACCGCGCCACAAACAGTGGCAGAAAATGCAGCGCCCGCCGCGTTGCAGGTGCATAAATCACTGCACTTCGGCCTGCTCTGTATCGATCCGGTTAATCGGGAAGTGACATTAGGGCAAGAGCATATCGTGTTATCGACTGCGGATTTTGATCTCCTCTGGCAGTTGGCGACCCATGCTGGTCACATCATGGATCGGGATGCGCTGCTGAAAAATCTGCGCGGCGTGACCTACGACGGCATGGATCGCAGTATTGATGTCGCTATTTCCCGACTGCGTAAAAAACTGTACGACAACCCGCTAGAGCCATTCCGTATCAAAACCGTACGCAACAAAGGCTATCTGTTCGCCCCCAATACCTGGGAGAGCGTGACGCTATGAGAAAGCTGTTCGTCCAGTTTTTTCTATTGCTGTTTGCCTGCTTTGTCGTCATGACGCTACTGGTCGGGCTGGTTTATAAGGTGACAGCTGAACGCGCTGGGCGTCAGTCCATGGATGATCTGATGAAAAGCTCGCTGTATCTCATTCGTAATGAGCTACGCGCTATCCCCCCTCGCGAGTGGCATAAAACTATCAGCCAGCTCGATCTAAATCTGTCGTTCAAATTGCACATCGAGCCGGTGAGTAAATACGCGCTGAGCCCCAAGAATCGGCAGCGTCTGAATCAGGGGGAGATTATCGCGCTGGATGATGAATACACCTTTATCCAACGCATCCCCCGCAGCCATTACGTTCTCGCCGTCGGCCCTATTCCTTATTTGTTCTTCCTGCACGAAATGCGGCTGCTGGATTTACTGCTGGTGATGCTCATCGGGCTGTCGCTGGCATTACCGGTTTTCTTGTGGATGCGGCCACATTGGCAGGCCATGTTAAAATTGGAGAATGCTGCGCAGCGTTTAGGGGATGGTCATCTGGAAGAACGTATTCATTTTGATAGCACCTCAAGCCTGTTTCGTCTTGGCATCGCCTTCAACCGGATGGCGGATAATCTGAACCAGCTCATCAACAGTAAAAAGCAGCTGATTGACAATATCGCGCACGAACTGCGTACGCCGTTGGTCAGGCTGCGCTATCGGCTGGCGATGAGTGACAACCTGACGGAAGACGAACAGCAGGCATTAAATCGGGATATTGGTCAACTTGAAGCACTGATTGACGAACTGCTAACGTATGCCAGACTCGATCGTCCACAGGTGACGCTGCATCTTGCCGATATTGATATTCCTTCGTGGCTACAGGCAAAAGTTGACGATTTTCGGCTTATCCACCCTGATAAACACATCTCGCTGGACATGCCTCATTCGGCACAGATTGGTGCACTCGATTTGCGTCTAATGGAGCGAGTCCTGAATAATCTGATCGGCAATGGGTTGCGCTTCTGCCATAGCCAATTGCATGTCAGCCTGACGTCCAACGCCGAGCATATCGCCTGTCTGCAAGTCGAAGATGACGGCCCTGGTATTGCACCCGAAAGCCGGGAAAGCGTTTTTGAACCGTTTATCCGTCTGGATGCAGGTATTGAGAACAGCAGCGGTGGGTGTGGGCTGGGGTTGGCGATTGTTCATGCCATCGCGCGTGCTTACGAAGGCAGCATTACCGTGGATGAAAGCCCACTGGGCGGCGCTCGTTTCCGTTTCTGCTGGCCGGTAAAAACCGCAACGACACAGGCTGCAATCACCATTCAGCACTAGCGCCAAGACAGCGGTAACCCCTCGCTGTCTTTCAATGTATTTATCGCCCTTCCAGACTTGTACATTAGGTTACACGCCGAAACCAATCACTCACTGAAGCCGCCCTCTGTTTCTCCTATTCTCTCTTCAACGGCCCGCGTGAGGGTCACGAAACGTGAATGAGATAACGAGGAAATGATGATGAATAAAGTATTAGTTATGATCGCAGGTGCTGCACTGGGTCTGTCCTCTGTAGCCTTTGCCGCGGATACCGTAACCAGCGCACCTGTTCAGCCTTCGGCGACCACTACCACCTCTGCTCCGGCTAAAGCCGTTCATCATAAAAAGCAGATGAAGAAAGCTAAACCAGCCGCTGAACAGAAAGCGCAGGCTGCCAAGAAACATGTGAAGAAAGCTAAACCGGCCCCAGCACAGAAAGCACAGGCTGCCAAGAAACACGTGAAAAAAGCTAAACCAGCCCCTGCACAGAAAGCACAGGCTGCCAAGAAACACGTGAAAAAAGCTAAACCAGCCCCTGCACAGAAAGCGCAGGCTGCTAAGAAACACGTGAAAAAAGCTAAAACGGTAAAACCTGCTGATACCACGCCAGCAGCGTAATCAATTAGCACCCACTCCTTCCCCCACCGGGAAGGAGTCACTTCTGGCTAACCCCGATTTGAATCGTGTAACTAAAAGGTTTACCGAAAAAATAGGGCAACCATCAAACACCCGGTTTACCGGGTGTTTATTTCATAGGGGGACGGGAGAATGATGCGGCGTTACTCATTTGAAATTATGTTATCTCTTGTTCTGCTCTGTGGCGTTATTACTCTGAGTTTTTTTCTTTAGCCCCCAAGGGCAGTATCCCAGCCGCTACCAATCAAACACGCTAGATCCATACGCAGAGAAAGCGCTATCTCAATACAATAACCTCTCCATTAATAATTCGGCTCAACTCATCAAATCCCTTTGAAGATCTGCACATAGATATCACCAAATAATAGAACGTCAAAAAAATAAGATATCGATCCAAACAAAAATTTTGGAATAGTAAAGTTTTACCATTCCGCGCCGTTTATATCATTACACTCCGAGCAATACCGAGAACACCATAATGAAAAAAATCCTGCAAATATCTGCCATATTGCTTAGCACTATGACTGCGACATCGTATACATTCGCATCCCCCTCTCCGTCAGCCGGTATCATTCGATTTTCGGGTGCCATCGTCGAACCCGTTTGTGATGTTACAACGCACTCAAACAATGTGACCGTCAGTTGCGAACGACAAGGTGAAGTACAAACGCTACAAATGAAAAACAGCTCACAACACGCCGCTTTACCTCAAGGCATCGGTTCTGTGAGTTCAAAAACATTGAATTCAGATGCACGTATCGTGATCGTCAGCTACGAATAAGGCTGACGCCGCTCGCGACGATATAACGTTTATTGATGCAAAAACGCGACGCCACCTAAAATCGTGGCGTCGCGTTAATCTTGGCGATCGGCAATACCATGCCAGCCATAGCACTGTTATGTCATGAGCATCCTTTTACACTCGATAACATTTTAATTCCCCGCTCCACGCCAACAATTACATCTATAGTTAAAGCAACACGCTATATTTAGCGCCTCAAAATGACTTTTATCATAAGGCCCATTGACGACATGCGCATATCAGCCTGGTTGCTATGTTCATTATCCTTTATTGCCCCGTTAAGTTGGGCAGAATCCTCACCAGCAGACATCGCTGCGCAGAAACAGCAGCAAATCTTATTTTTCAACCACGACGATCGGGATATCGTTCCTGACACAGCTGTCTGGCCGTGGCAGGCGATTGGGCAGTTGGAAACCGCCAGCGGCAACCTTTGCACCGCGACGCTTATATCACCGCATCTGGCGCTGACGGCTGGGCATTGCGTGGTCACCCCACCGAAGGGCGGGATAGATAAGCCCGTCGCGCTGCGCTTTCTGGCGACAGAAAATGGCTGGCGTTATGAAACGTCGGAAATTGAAGCGCTGGCGAATAAAACACTCGCTAAAAAATTGAAAGCTGACGGCGAGGGGTGGATCGTTCCGCCCTCAGCAGCACCGCTGGATTACGCCTTAATTCGGCTGAAACAAACACCGCCAGGTATTCGTCCGCTCCCGCTCTGGCAAGGCAGCCGCCAAGAATTGATGCAGGCCTTGAAGGACAATGGTCAACGCGTCACGCAGGCTGGCTACCCAGAGGATCATCAGGAAACGCTTTATCGCCATCAGGATTGCTTGATCACTGGCTGGGTTCACCCTGCCGTTATGGCACACCAGTGCGACACGCTGCCTGGCGATAGCGGCTCCCCTCTGATGCTGAACTCGGCAGCAGGTTGGGTACTGATGGGAATTCAAAGCTCAGCACCCGATGCCAGTGAACGCGATCGGGCCGATAATCGCGCTGTTTCGGTTACCGCCATTCGTCAGCAGTTAGAAACATTGGCAAAACTAAGTTCACCAAAACCAGGTTCACCAAAACTTTCACCAAAGTAATGCTAACGCCCACTACGCAGTGGCCCACAGTCAGGCGGCAATCGCAATTCAGGATACCGCCCGACGCCTCCCGCTTCACACCTGCTTCATGGTATAAAAAAATATCTGTTCTATTCTTATCAGAGGTATAGGTTAATCATCCATATTGTCGCCCGACAGCGGCGCGACAATTAACAGGATTTTATTTTATCTTATGAAAGATGCTTCTTTTATAATTAGATTCTCATTTATTCGCAGAGCATTTCATCAGCAAAATCAGTTATCGCTGCTCGCAAGTAATGGGAAAATATCATAAATTCATACCGCACACTGAAAACCGAAAACACGGTTAAGACAAGAAAGCCACTGAACCTTAACGGAAAGATAAAGGTAATATAATAAGTTACCTCAAATTTTAGCCTCTATGTTATTGTGTCGCCGTTAAATTAAATTGATGTCGTCGCGGTTATTATTGCGAAAAGGAAGAGTCTACATGTTAAAACATTTGAGCCATGACGAAAAAAAACGCATGCAGACTCTCGATGAATTACAAAAAATCGATATATCTCAAGACGATGTTCTTCACAAACTCACAAAAATGGCCTGCCAACTGCTCGGAACCCCAACGGCACTCGTTACACTAACAGGTTCTAAATCTCTGCATGTAAAAGCAAAAAACAATTTTCCTATGGATGATATGGATAAAATTGGTTCATTCGACCATTTTACCGTACAAACGGGCCAAGCTTTTGTCTGCACCGATGCCACTCAGGACGACCGTTTTAAAGATAGCCCCTTTGTAACAGGCAAGCCTTTTATCCGTTTTTATGCTGGCGTTCCGCTTAAGACCAAAGATGGCTATTCCATCGGTACTTTCTGCGTCATAGATTATGTTCCACGCTCCTTCACTAAGGTCCAACTGCGGTTACTGCACGATTTAGCCGCCATTGCGATGGTGTTAATGGAATATCGTAATGCGATTGGCCTGATCGATGGGGTAACCCTGTTGCCCAACCGCCAGCGCCTGATTGATGACATCAGCCACATTACCGATATTCACGAGAATTACCTGCTTATCCTGATTGATACCATCGACATTTCTTACGCTTATGAAATGGGATGTGCATTGGGTATGCCAACGGTAGAAGGCCTGCTGAAAGATATCGGGATCTTTTTACGTCTTAGCTTAAATTCATCAGATAACCTTTACTCTGCCGCCGTCGGTCGTTTCGCACTTCTGGTGAAGTCGAACAAGAAAGAACTGGTTCTGGCGGAGCTCGACGCTTGTGCCGAACGGATTCATGAAAGTATCGCCAGCCATATCCCGCTTAAGCTGGAGCTTTTTGTTGGCTATACTGAATTTCAGATTCCGGCCAAAGATCCCCATCAGATCCTGCGTGAATCGATGAGTGCGCTGCGCGCCGCCATCACCACGAATACCCGCCAGTTAGCTTACGACACTGAGGCCGATAAGGCGCAGCAAATCGCCTTTACCTTGCTCAATGAGCTGGCCGATGTGTTACAGAACAATAAGCCGGGTTTGTATTTGGTCTACCAGCCAAAATTAAGCATCAAGACCAATGCCGTCATTGGTGCCGAAGCGCTGATTCGCTGGCGTCATCCCGAATTAGGCGAGATTTATCCTGACCAGTTTATTCCGCTAGCGGAGGGCACGACGCTAATGCGCCCGCTAACAGACTGGGTCACCAGAGAGGCGGCATGTCAGGTGAAACAATGGCGTCAGGAGGGGTTAACCTTCCCTGTGTCGATTAACGTTTCTGCCCGAAATTTTTCCGAAAATGACTTCATTCCGCGCCTAATTTCCATTCTGGACAATCACGGTCTTACTCCTCAGGATATTGACATAGAGTGTGTCGAAACGCAGGAAATCATCGAAAGCACTGAAACGCTCGCCACCATCCAAGCGCTGCAACAGCTCGGATTTACTATCGCTCTTGATGATTTCGGTACCGGGTATAGCAACTTAAGCTATCTGCGTAACATCCCCTCTACGGTGATAAAACTGGATAAGTCACTGATTAAAGATATAAAAACTGACCGAAAAAGCCGCGTTATTGTGCAATCCATTATCAGCATGCTGCACAAACTGAATTATATTGTGCTGGCGGAAGGGGTGGAAAATAAGGAAACGCTCGAACATCTGGCTCATTTTGGCTGTGATGAAGTACAGGGCTACTATTTTTCCAGACCTATCCCACCCAAAGCATTTACCGCTTGGTTAGCGGCGCGCTCGTCACAAACTTCTGCATAATAGTCCCGCCAAACGGGCCATTCAGTAACAGTATGGAGAACACATATGACTCTTCTTACTTCAGAGGATGAGCTCGCTATCAGAAATGCCATAGCTCTGCTGGAAGCCCCTTCCTTTGCAATACAGGCGGCGAATCAGGTTGGAAAACCGATTGAATGGAGCCTATCGAAGTTACCGTCCATAGTGAAAAACAAAATACAGAATCTGGTTCACGCCGCGCTACACAAAGCGGTAAACGCCGCACTCTATACGCTGGAAGACGCCCCTGCTCGCGTGGCATCACCAAGGACACATAAGCTAGCCGTCGCCGCTTCCGGCGCAGTCAGCGGTTTTTTTGGCGCTGCCGGACTGTTGGTTGAACTGCCTATCAGCACCACGATCATGATGCGTTCCGTGGCTGATATTGCTCGCAGCGAAGGTTTCTCCCTCACTGATTATTCCGTCAAAGCCGCCTGTGTGGAAGTTTTCGCGCTCGGCGGTACACAAGAAAGCGACGATGCTGCCGATTCGGCCTATTACGCGTCACGCGCCGTACTTGTCGATATCACAAGACATGCCACACGAGAGTTGATTGGGATAGCAGGAAAGAAAAGCGCGGAGAAAGCATCAGCAAGGGTAACTACCGCACAGGCAGGAAAAACGCTGGCAAAGCTGATTGATGTGGTCGCCACCAGACTAGGTATCACCATGACGGAAAAAATGGCCGCGCAGATTGTCCCCGTGATCGGTGCCGCCAGCGGCGCAGCCATTAATACGCTTTTTATTCACCATTACCAAAACATGGCGAAAGGTCATTTCATCATAAAACGTCTGGAGCAGCAGTATGGTGAAGAGGCGATCAGGTCGGCTTACCTTGAGCTAAAACAGCCACAATCGCCGACCTGATGTAATACGAGAGATTACCCTTCTACCTGCTCCATCGCCTGTAATACGCGTTTATCCGAGATCGGGAACGGCGTTCCTAGCTGTTGGGCAAAGTAGCTAACGCGCAGCTCCTCAAGCATCCAGCGCACCGCCTTCACATCGTCGTCATCGCGTCGTTCCGCAGGCAGCTTATTCCACCACTGCTGCCACGCCTGTTGAACCTGTTCCACTTTCAGCATCTGCGCCCTGTCACGATGTACATCCTGCGCCAGCTTCTCCAGACGTCGCTCTATCGCGTGCAGATAACGCAGTACGTCCGGCAGGCGCTGCCAGCCGTTTTCGGTCACAAAACCGCGGAACACCAGGCCGCTCATCTGGCTTTTGATATCACTTAACGCCAGCGCCATCGCCATATCTATACGCCCTTTCAGGCGCTTGTTAATGGTGAAGACGGCAGTCAAGATTTGCTCAACCTGTTTGGCGATATCGACCACCGTCTCGTTCAGCTCCGCGCGTACTTTCTCATGCAACTGCTGGAAGGCGTCTTCCTGCCAGACAGGACCACCGGATGATTCAATCAGCTTGTCCACCGCACAGGCAATACAGTCATCGATGAGATCCATCACCTTACCGTACGGGTTGAAATAGAGGCCGAGTTTCGCCTTGTTCGGCAGTTTTTCATGCAGATATTTGATCGGCGACGGGATATTCAATAACAACAGACGGCGCAGTCCTTGTCGCATTACCTGCTGTTGCTGGTGTGGCGTGTCAAACAGGCGAATCGCCACGCTATCCTTTTCATCCACCAATGCAGGATAGGCTTTAACCGAGTAGCCACCACGCTTCTGCTCATAACAATTCGGCAGCGAGCCGAAACTCCAAACGTGCAGACCGCGTTGCTCTAACCCATCATCCACCACGGATGACAGCGTTTGTTGCACTTTATCTTTGAGCTGATCTTTCAGCGCGTTCAGGTCTTTACCTTCCCGCTGCGTCCTGTTTTTCTCATCAATGACGCGGAACGTGATTTTCAGATGATCGGGCACCTGATCCCACTGCCACGCTTCGCGTGGCACCGTGACACCCGTCATCAGACGCAGTTCACGTTCCAGCGCATCCAATAACCCTTTCTCCAAGGGAGTGGTACGCGCCAGAAACGCCTCAGCATAGTTCGGCGCAGGGACAAAGTTACGGCGTAACGGCTTAGGCAAGGATTTAATCAACGCGATCGTCAGTTCGCGACGCACGCCGGGAATCTGCCACTCGAAGCCTTCTTCACGCACCTGGTTGAGGATAGGCAACGGAATATGTACCGTCACGCCATCTGCATCCGCGCCCGGCTCAAACTGATAGGACAGGCGCAATTTCAGACTGCCCTGATGCCAGAAGTTCGGGTAGTCCAGCGCGCTCACTTTCTCCGCGCCGTCTTTGATCAACATGCTCTTTTCAAAATTAAGCAGGTCAGCGTTGTCGCGGCTGGCACCTTTCCACCATGTATCAAAATGACGCGACGACACAACATCATGCGGCAAGCGCTGATCGTAGAAGGCAAACAGCGTTTCGTCGTCCACCAGAATGTCGCGACGGCGCGATTTATGCTCTAAATCTTCTACCTCTGCCAGCAGCTTGAGATTGGCACGGAAAAAGGCGTGATGCGTTTGCCAATCGCCTTCCACCAGCCCATGGCGGATGAACATCTCACGCGCCAGCGTCGGATCGATTTGGCTGTAGTTCACCTTACGCGCCGCGACAATCGGCAGCCCGAAGAGCGTCACCTTCTCCTGTGCCATTACTGTGCCCTGCGCTTTCTCCCAGTGAGGATCGCTATAGCTCCGTTTAATCAGGTGCTGAGCCAGCGGCTCGATCCACTCTGGTTCAATACGCGCGGCAATACGTCCCCACAGGCGGCTGGTTTCCACCAGTTCGGCCACCATCGTCCATTTGGGCGGCTTTTTGAATAATCCAGAACCAGGGAAAATAGCAAACCGTGCGTTACGCGCGCCGCTGAACTCTTGTTTCTCAATATCTTTCTGCCCGATATGTGACAACAGCCCGGTGAGCAACGCACAGTGAATACTCAGGTAATCAGCTGGTTCGCTGTTGACCGGCAGCCCCAATTCTTTCACCACCTGACGCAGTTGCGTGTAGATATCTTGCCATTCGCGAACGCGCAGGTAGTTAAGGAAATCAGTGCGGCACTGACGACGGAACTGGCCGGAAGACAGCGCCTTCTGCTGCTCACGTAGATAGTCCCACAGATTGACGAAAGCCAGAAAATCAGAGTCTTTATCGGCAAAGCGGCGGTGTTTTTCATCCGATGCCTGCTTCTTATCCATCGGCCTTTCACGCGGGTCCTGAATCGACAGCGCGGCGGTGATCACCATCACTTCACGCACACAGCCCGTTTTGCGCGCTTCCAGCACCATTCGCGCCAAACGCGGATCAATCGGCAATTGCGCCAACTGTTGCCCTTGCGGCGTCAAATGGTAATGTCCGTTCTCTGCCAGATGAATCGCACCCAACTCCTCCAACAAGCGCACGCCGTCCTGAATGTTGCGCTTATCCGGCGCTTCAACAAACGGGAACGCGGCGATATCGCCCAGCCCCAGCGACGTCATTTGTAGAATAACGGAAGCCAGGTTGGTGCGAAGAATTTCGGGATCGGTAAATTCAGGTCGCGACAGGAAATCCTGCTCGGAATAGAGACGGATACACACCCCAGCGGCGACACGCCCACAGCGCCCTTTACGCTGATTCGCCGACGCCTGCGAGACAGGCTCAATCGGCAGGCGCTGCACCTTGGTGCGGAAGCTATAGCGGCTGATACGCGCGGTGCCGGGATCGATCACATAGCGAATCCCCGGCACGGTTAATGAGGTTTCCGCCACGTTGGTCGCCAGCACGATGCGACGGCCATGATGTGACTGGAAGACGCGGTTCTGTTCCTGATTCGACAGGCGCGCATAGAGCGGGAGAATCTCGGTATGCGGCAAGTCCAGACGGGTCAACGCCTCTGCCGTATCGCGAATTTCACGTTCACCGCTCATGAAGACCAGAATATCCCCCGGCCCTTCGCGCGTAAGCTCATCAACCGCATCAAAAATCGCCTGTAGCTGGTCGCGCTCGCTGTCATCAGCGTCTTCCACCACGGGACGATAGCGCACATCCACCGGATACGTTCGGCCAGACACTTCAATGATCGGCGCATTATTAAAATGGCGGGAGAAGCGCTGCGGATCGATGGTGGCCGACGTAATAATCACTTTTAAATCGGGGCGTTTTGGTAAAAGCTGGCACAAATAGCCCATAATGAAATCGATATTCAGGCTGCGTTCGTGCGCTTCATCGATAATCAGCGTGTCGTACTGCATCAACAGGCGATCTTGCTGAATTTCAGCCAGCAAAATACCGTCGGTCATCAACTTGACCAGCGTATTGTCACCGACTTGATCGTTAAAACGGACTTTATATCCGACGCTGCCGCCCAGCGGCGTTTCCAACTCTGCGGCAATGCGATCGGCAACGGTTCTGGCCGCCAGACGGCGCGGCTGCGTGTGGCCAATCAGACCGTGCACACCGCGACCCAGTTCAAGACAGATTTTCGGCAACTGCGTGGTCTTACCCGACCCCGTCTCACCTGCGACGATAATTACCTGATTATTACGCAGGGCCTCCAGTATCTCGTCTTTTTTCTGGCTAACGGGAAGCTGTTCAGGATAGTGAATCGTCGGACAGCTTGCCCGCCGGTTTTCGACTTTCTGGCGTGCAGCAGCGATTTCCCCCTCAATTTCCTGAGCGATGGCGGCCTGAGCCTGCGGGCTACTGACCTTCGCTGCGCCCTGTAAACGGCGGCGCAAACGTTGCCGATCGCGAAGCATTAGCTCACTTAACTGCGTAGATAATGCACTGAGAGGTGATTTCACGTTGCTCTTCCTTAATCGTTTTCTAATTCTTTTCTCTGTCGGGGAGATGATCGCCACCGAATCTGGCTCAATTGAGCCTAACCTGATTTTAAGGCACTGAATTTTTAAGCCGTGGATAGTAGCACATTGTCATAACCGGCTCTAATGGCACCACCTGGTCTTAGGTAAGAACGGTCTTATGCAAAAACTGTCTTATTCAATAAAATCGAATAAAGACCTCGAATATTTGCACTTTTTACTTTCCAGAACACCGCATAAGATGTGAAGCATCAAAGGGCGTTATGTTGTCGCCCACTTCAATCACTAAAGGAATTGGCAATGAGCAAAGTATTGGTTCTGAAATCAAGCATTCTGGCAGGTTATTCTCAGTCAAACCAACTGGCCGACCACTTCACCACTCAGTGGCAGTCTGCACATCCAGACGATAGCATCACCGTACGCGATTTGGCCGCTCAACCGATTCCGGTTCTCGATGGTGAATTAGTCGGCGCACTGCGTCCTTCCGATGCCACTCTGACTCCTCGTCAGCAGGAAGCACTGAAACTGTCCGACGACTTAATCGCTGAATTGCAGGCACACGACGTGATCGTGATCGCTGCACCAATGTATAACTTCAACATTCCTACCCAGTTGAAGAACTACTTCGACCTGGTGGCACGCGCGGGTGTAACGTTCCGCTACACCGAGCAAGGCCCTGAAGGTCTGGTGAAAGGCAAACGCGCTATCGTATTAACCAGCCGTGGTGGTATCCATAAAGGCACACCAACCGATCTGCTGGAACCGTACCTGCGTGTGTTCCTGGGCTTCCTCGGTCTGACTGACCTTGAGTTCGTATTCGCTGAAGGCTACGGCTACGGCCCGGATGTGGCACAGAAAGCGACCGAAGACGCAAAAACACAGCTGTCCCAACTGGTCACCGCATAACGAACCATTATTCATCGCGAATAATGGTTCATATACCCTAAATAATTCGAGTTTCAGGCAGGCGGCAAGAGAAGGAATCCCGATGAGCTTACTCAAGTAAGTGATTCGGGTGAGTGACAAATCCGCCAAAGGCTGATTTGAGCGCTGCTTGCAGCGACCCCAACGGGGCGAGGCCCACGCGAGTGGGCTGAGTAGTGCAGCCAACGCACATGCAACTTGAAGTATGACGGGTATACCGACCTTGCCATTACATTGATTTAATTGGCTTAATTATTGCGCGCCTTCCGGCGCGCTTTTCTTTATCTCATCACCTGCCGCATTGTCGGATCTTTCCAGCAGTTGCGTCGCTTCTTTATCCGCTTTGATGTGAATCTCATGCTCGATCTTCACATTCATATTGATGGTGATCGGCTCTTTGGGCGCGGCAACCTCAATGCGCGGCACACATCCCGTCAGGAAGGCTACCGTGCAACACACCAGCACTGTCTCGCTTTTATTCATTGTCCTGCCTTGAGTTTATTCATTCGCCTGCTGTTCCAGCGTATCCCGCAAGTTATCGCCAAAGCGCAAACTGCGCCATAGTTGGAAGATATTCTCCTGATGGCGATAGTTAAGAATAACCTGTCGTTTCGCGCTGAGCTGCGGATTTTTCCCCTGCACCCGCGACGTTAATGTCAGCTCACCTTGGTTATTCAGGTCAAGCGTGGCATAAGAACGCCCGATCTCCAGATAGCGCAACCAACCAATCGCCGCACCGCCCGCCAAACTTTTACTCGCTAACTCGTCTGCCAGTTGGTTATCCAATCGTAGCGTCAGGAAACCATCGTTGGTAATTCGTCCACCTTCAATCAGCGTGGTCGGATGATTAAAATTCAGCGGAAGCGTACCACTCACACGCCCGGACAGCGCAAACTGCTTTTGCTTTACCACAGTGATCAGTTCGCTGAGATCGACACTCTTAACGGTGAGAAGTGCCGGCTCACGCTGCGGCCAGCGCAACGTGGACAGGCCGACATGCCCATTCAATACGTCCATATCAGCCTGAGACATAATCAGCGGTCGTCGCTCACTGTACGGATAAAACCCTTGTAGATCGACGCGGATATTGTTCATCCTAAACAGGTTATCCAATACATCGATTCGCAGCGTGACGGGCTGCTTGACGCCCAGTTGCCAACGTTGATCTTTCAGGCGATAAGGGAGAACAAAATTTACCCCGCTAACTTCGCCATCCTGTAGCCATAGCCCACCATTTTTCACCACCCAATGTCCGCCAGCGCTGAACCCTTCTTTACGTGCAGCGGAAAAGGCCGCCTGTGCGTAAAACTGTCCGGTGCGGATATTCATTTTCAACAACGGGGAAAGCAGAGGCTGAAACACCTTAAGCGGCTGTATTGGCCACCATGCGCCACCGCGCAGTCGCTCACCATCCCAGCGTCCGCGCAGCCTAACGGGCCCAATATCTTCAGCCTGTAGCTGCCCCTGTAGCTGGAAATCATTTGGGCTGCGCCCCTGCATTTCCAGCGTTAACAATGAAGGCGGTAAATAGCCACCGTTGCTGAAGTGCGCTCGCTCGGAGGCCAGTTGCAACGCCCCTTGAAAATGTTCGCCTGAGCGGGCGCGCTGCCAACGGATCGGCTCAGTAATCGTCAGGCGAGGCTGGTGTACCGTCACAATGCCATAACCCAGTTGGTCCAGCCCACTCGACAGTTGGCTCACTTCAATCAGCGTATCCTGCCAACGACCTCGACCCGCTACGTCCCACTGTCCTTTCAGCGGCGGCAGGCGACCACTGCCCCAATAGCGCCATTGCCACTCACCTTGGTCCGGCCAGAAATCCTGCGCCTGACCGTCAAGGTGCAGGTTAAAGCGTCCCCAGTATGCTTCCCGTGCCTTCACAATCGCCTGTAGCCGCCCATTCACGCCCGTCGCACTGATCCTAACGCCAGCCAGCGGCCAACGCGCTTCTTCAAGATAAATCTGTGGTGCGGGCGTTCCCCAGGCACGTAGCAGCGCGCCCGGTAAAAGAGAGAGTTCGGGGTTGAGAATAGAACCCTGCAAAATCCCCGGTAGCGTCGCCGTCAGGGAGAGCGCCGGTAAGTTAGCCTGTCCGGTAAGCTGAAAGCGCAATTCACTGTTGAGCAAACCGATATTGCCCGGCCCCAGCACCAACACGGCGTTAGCCTTGCCGTTATGTCCTTGCGTCAGCATATTCAACCGCGCATTAATCGTGGTGGCATCCAGCCCTTGCCGCCAGTGCTGTAATGTCATGGCTACTTGCCCTGAGAGTGGCTGATCCGCATAAGGCCAGCGCCAGACGCCGTTAATGACCTGAATAACGTCATCCGTCAGTTGCCACGGCAGCGATATCAGCGGCGTCTCATCATTCGCCGCATTCAGTACCAGTTCGCCTTGCTGCTTATGCCAATCCAACAGGAGCGAGAGCGGATCCGGCGTCTGCCCTGAATCCAGCTTGCCGGTAAGCCGCCCCCGCACCGGTGCGGCATCCAGTGTATCGGCCAACTCCATCTCACCACTGACTTGTAAACGCACAAATCCTGCTGGCGTGGCAAGCGTGCTTTCATGCAGAGTCAGGCGTGTATCATTTAGCTCTGCCCTAAACGCTAACTGATCGCCCTGATAATCGAGTGTTTGTTGTTGTTTGCCATCGCTACTGAACCTCACCTGTCCGGCATAATCCTGCCAAGGCTGTAGCGTAAATGTCTTTACCTGAATAGTGGCAGCAGGCAGTCGCCGCTGCCATTGCGATAGCTGCACCGCAGGTTCAGTGCTGTTACCTGCTGGCACATGCTGCAAGCAGTCGCTGTTTAACGTCACAGCATCAATATCGGCATGCCATCGCCAGCTATGCCAGCGCAACGTCATATTCCGTACGTCAAATAGCGTGCATTCCCCAGCCGTAATACTGAATCCCGCGCTATGTAGCCCGCCGCCCTGCCAGCCAGGCGACCCATTTACGGTCAACGACAGGCCCGCAGGTAGCCAGATTTCGGCAAGGCGCGGCAGCCACTGTGGCAATGCCCGCCAGGAGAGAAACAGCAAGGCTGCCAACAGAAAAGCGATTGGAAGTGCCTGTTTTTTAATCATTAGAGAATGTTAAGCATATGTTCAATGTCCGTAAAAATCCGTCCTGAATTTACCCGTTGATTGTTCATTCACAAATAGCTCTTTTTATTAACAAATAACCCTACCCAACTCACATTTAGCCCTATTGTGCGTACAGGCTCATTACCCTTTCGTGGTAAAATGTTTAATTGAGGTTATATTTTGTAATGAATCTCGTTATCTCATCATGAACAAAGCGTTTCTGGGTGGATATCAGGATTATCTCCTTCTGTCCGAATCGCCTTAAAAAAAAGCAATGAGCAACCTGAACCATTACCGCTATCCGCTGATTCATTTTCGTGGGTATGCCTCATGTTAAATCAGTAATCGGACACAGCATATCAAGGACTGCTTTATGCGTAATAACACCCCAGTCACCGACCATCAACTCCCGCTTTCTGAAAAAACCAGACTCATGTCGGTCACCACGCCAGAAAGCCACATTACTTATGCAAACAAAGATTTTATTGATGTCAGCGGCTACACCACCGATGAGCTGATGGGGCAGCCCCATAATCTTATCCGACACCCGGATATGCCACCAGCCGCCTTCGCAGATATGTGGAAAACGCTGCGTGCAGGGAATATCTGGACGGGAATTGTAAAAAATCGGTGCAAAAATGGCGATCATTATTGGGTAAAATCCAGCACCACGCCGTTGAGAAAAGGCGGTGAGATTACCGGTTATATGTCTGTGCGAACCGCCGCGTCGCCCGACGAAATTCGCCAAGCCGAGACGCTCTATGCCAGTGCGAACGAAGGTAAACTGAAACACCGCACGTTCCATCACGGTCTACTTATTTATACTGGACCATTGCGTATCCTGAGCCTTTTTAAAACCATGCCGCTACGCTGGCGCATCCGCAGCTATTTTCTGCTCTTTAGCCTGATTCCATTAATCGCCGCCTATTCCCTACTGGCGGGAACGGCATTGGCTTCTGTGCTTTTTCCGCTGCTTATCGCCTGCTGTTTTGTCAGTGGAGAGCTTCTGGTGCACCATGTCGCCCGCCCCATCGAGCAAATATTGGCTCAGGCCATGCGTTCCGCTGCCGGACAGGCAGACAATCTAACGCAGCTTAATCGCGTGGATGAAATTGGCATGTTAATGCGGGCAGTAAACCAGTCCGGTATGAACTTCCGCACTTTCGTGGACGATGTGAACACCAATCTGAGCGAGCTGAAAAACGCCTGTAATGAAATCGCGCAAGGCAACCATACGCTGGCACAGTGCTGCGAGGAGACGGAAAAAAGCCTGCAACAGACTGCCGCGTCCGTGGAACAGCTCACTGCAACAATAAAAAGTAATGCGGAAGCCTCGCTTCAAGCCTCTATATACACGCAGGATGTGAATCAGGCGGTGAACTCTGGCGAACAGGCCGTCAGCCAGGTCTCCGATACGATGGAGACGATCACACGCTCCAGCGAACGCATTACGGATATCGTCAGCGTGATGGATAATCTCGCGTTTCAGACTAATATTCTCGCCGTGAACGCCGCCGTCGAAGCTGCGCATGCCGGAGAACAGGGGAAGAGTTTTGCGGTGGTCGCGAGTGAAGTTCGTTCGTTAGCGCAGCGCAGTGCCTCCTCCTCCAGCGATATTTCGACCATTATTGACGAAACGCTGAATAGTATCCGTACCGGCGAACAGCAGGTCTCGCATACACACAAATCCATGAGCAATATTCTGCTTCAGGTTCAGCACGTCACTAATTTGATGAATGAGATCAGCCTCGCAACGCAGGAACAATCTTTAGGGCTGGAGCAAATTAATGAGGCGGTAAATCGCATTGATGAACTCACACATCAGAATACCGCATTGGCCAGTCAGTCACATTCAGCCACCGATCACCTGCAACAGCAGATATCGAGTATGGTACAGGCTGCCTCGGTCTTCAGCCTTTCCCGCTAATCTCATCTTTAACGGGCGCTTACATCAGGGCGCTCGTCGCCTTCCCTCTCATCATCTCCCGTCGTTCTTCAACATGTGTTGCCCACAGTGCAAATTTGCAAAGGCATAATATACTTAGCAAATGAATGCTTTTGGTCATCAGCATGCGCGTTTGCAGCCAGTCAGGTCGGACAACTACTTTCCGAAAGGGAAAATAACGTAAGAAACTAATGAGAATATATAAATCCCTGAGCTAATTATTTCTTAGACATTGCCGTTAATTAGATAGCGTTAATCGTTTTTCAGTTAGCTAATGGATCTAAAAACATCATATTTACGCTTGCTTATACTAAAAGGATCAATAAATGCGTAAGAATTTTCCTGTCAGCGATATTCAGTATTTATTAGATGAAAAAGCCAAGCTAATGTCGGTTACGACCACCGATAGTCATATCACTTATGCAAATGACGATTTTATTGATGCCAGTGGTTACGACTTTGAGGAAATCCTCCACCAACCTCACAATATCGTACGTCACCCAGATATGCCCCCGCTGGCGTTTGCCGACATGTGGGCAACGCTGAAGGCAGGTAAAATCTGGACGGCGGTCGTCAAGAACCGCCGTAAGAGTGGCGATTACTATTGGGTGAAGGCCAGTACGACGCCGCTGATGAAGGAAGGGAAAATAACAGGATATATGTCGGTGCGAACGCGCGTTTCTCAGGAAGAGATTCGACAAGCTGAAGCGCTTTATCATCAAATGAATGAGAATAAATTAAAAAACCGCCGACTGTATCAAGGATTGCTGATTTATAAAGGGCCGCTCAAGTTCCTTAGCTTATTTAATGTCATTCCGGTACGTTGGCGGATTAGAAGCTATGTTTTCCTTTTCATGTTATTCGCGCTTCTTTTCTTACTCGCAACCCTTCCACTCACCACACCGTTATTCGTTTTTGTTTTGGCGCTACTCGCTGGCGCGACAATAACCAGTGAATTATTAGTTCAGCACTTGGCAAAACCGCTGGAAAAAATTCTCCGCCAAGCCATTAATTCTGCATCCGGGCAGGCGGATAACTCGTTTCAACTTAATCGGGTGGATGAAGTGGGCATGTTATTACGCGCCGTCAATCAATCCGGTATGAATTTCCGTACGTTTGTCGATGATGTCAACGGCAAGCTGGCCGAGCTACGCCACGCCTGCGGCGAGATTGCTTCTGGGAATTACACGCTCAGCCAGCGCTGTGAAGATACCGCACAAAGTTTGCAATCTACTGCGTCATCAATGGAAGAGTTAACGGCAACGATTCAAAGTAATGCGTCTGCCACACAGTTGGCGACACGATGTGCAAATGATGCCAATCAGGCTGCCGACGCTGGCGAGAAAGCGGTCAACCAAGTAACAGAGACGATGGCGACCATGACGCGTTCCAGCAAAGAGATCACCGACATCATCAGCGTGCTGGATAATCTGGCGTTCCAGACCAATATTCTGGCGCTTAATGCGGCAGTAGAAGCGGCTCATGCTGGAGAACAAGGAAAGAGTTTCGCCGTGGTTGCGGGGGAAGTTCGTATTCTGGCACAGCGTAGCGCTGCTGCCGCAAAAGACATCGCGGAGATTATCGACACCACGATTGCGAATATTCACACCAGCGACAAATTGGTCAACCATACCAGCCAGTCAATGCAAAATATTTTAACGCAGGTGCAGCAGGTTACGCAGCTTGTGAATCAGATCAGCTTGGCGACACAAGAGCAATCACAAGGGCTGGGGCAGATTAATTCCGCAGTGAACAACATTGATGAATTGACGCGCCAGAACACCATCTTAGCGACACATTCCAGTTCTGCCATCAACAGCCTGGAACAGCAGATATCTACCATGTCCGAAGCCGTATCGGTCTTCAGCATCCCTCGCTAAATCCGTTCTTATGCAGTTATCACCTCTTATTTTCAAACCGTTACTGTCAGTAAGGTAACGGTTTGTCACCGCCCAATTTTCTGATAGCTTAATCTGAGGATTTTTCGGAGAAACTATCAATGAAACTGGCAATTTACAGCACTAAGCAGTATGACCGTAAATATCTGGAACAGGTCAATCAGCAGTTTGGCTATGAACTGGAGTTTTTTGATTTCATGCTGACCTCGCGCACAGCGAAAACAGCCGCGGGCTGTCAGGCCGTCTGCATCTTCGTGAATGATGATGGCAGCCGCGACGTGTTGACCGAACTGGCGGGGTTGGGCATTAAAACACTGGCGCTACGCTGCGCAGGCTTTAACAATGTCGATTTGGAAGCCGCCAAGGAGCTGGGTATCAGCGTGGTACGCGTTCCCGCGTATTCCCCCGAGGCCGTCGCTGAGCATGCAGTCGGCCTGATGCTGACGCTCAACCGCCGTATTCACCGCGCCTATCAACGTACCCGCGACGCGAACTTCTCTCTGGAAGGGCTGATTGGGTTCAATATGCACAACCGGACGGCGGGCATTATCGGTACTGGCAAAATCGGCATCGCCACCATGCGCATCCTGAAAGGCTTTGGCATGCGCCTGCTGGCATTCGATCCTTACCCGAACCCGCAGGCGTTAGAGTTAGGGGCGGAATATGTCGATCTCAAAACGCTGTACGCCAATGCGGACGTTATTTCTCTGCATTGTCCGCTGACGCCAGAGAATCATCATCTGCTGAATCAGGCGGCCTTTGCACAAATGAAAAATGGCGTCATGATCGTCAATACCAGCCGTGGCGGACTGATCGATTCGCAGGCCGCTATCGATGCATTGAAGCAGCAGAAAATTGGCGCGTTGGGTATGGACGTTTATGAAAACGAGCGCGATCTCTTCTTCGCCGATAAATCTAACGATGTAATCCAGGACGATATTTTCCGCCGTCTATCGGCGTGCCACAACGTACTGTTTACCGGACATCAGGCTTTCCTGACCGAAGAAGCGTTGATCAGTATTTCCCAAACCACGCTACAGAACCTGAAAGACATCAGCCAGAACGTGCCCTGCGCCAATCTGGTTACGCCTTAAGGTTTTCTGCGGCAGTACAGACTGCCGCACATTCACCCCGCAGGACAGCTTCCATTCATCACCGATTGTTCGCTACAGCGCTTACCATTTGCTAACTGACAGGCTCCCACGTTCATACCATCCAGTTGTCTGGCACTCGCCATCGTCCCGCCAATCAATGTACAGTTGACGTCAACCGGAGAACTGCTTTTCAGCAACACCGCGGTACTCCTATCATCATTTTGCATAGCATCTTGTTGGGCAACCGCAGCGTTCTCACTATGATTACTGCATCCCGCCAGCAGGAGCGCAGCAGCAGTACATAGCCATGGCAAAAATTTCATGTTTTGGCCTCGTATCGGATGGACCACAGATTCTGACGCCACATTGGGCACCAAAATCTGACGAATAGACTTTTCAGATAAAGACTATATCCACCACATCTCACGTCGGCAACCGCGATCGTGAAGCAAAAGGCATTATCCCCCTAAACCCCGCACCAGAGGAGACGAAAAAATCATCACTCGGAAGTCAAAGCGATGTACCAAACACCGTGTTTTTTCACGCTAAGCAATCTTTCACATACTTATATTTAATATAGGTAATAGCAAAGATAGCTTGTCGACTTCTTATTAAATAAAACCATAACCATCATTTAATTTAAACATAATAATTAGCTGATAAATCATTTAAATTATTAACACTTCATTGATTTCTTCATTTAAATACCAAGTTTCAGTTATTTTTTTGATATCGCAAATATTAACTTTTTACATAAAGAAAGGAATTAATTATCATTGGTAAATAAAATCACATCGAATAGTGTCATTTCAATGCTCTCAGAAAGACTAATAGAGCATCACAGCAACAATATTAACAATAAAATTAAATAAGGTGACATAATGTCAAATCAACTTCTTAGTGGATGGATTGCTTTCCGTGATTTGAATGATACAGATAAAGCGCTTTTTAAATCTACTGTACATCTGTTGGGCGTGACCTACTCTCCTTTATTTGTCGCAACACAGGTGGTATCAGGCACAAACTATTCTTTTCTGACGAAAGGCACGGTAACGTCTCCAGAGGCACCGCTGAGAATTGTCAAAATCCATGTTTACAAACCGCTAAGCAGCGAGGCGCACATTACTAAAATTGAAGAAGTTCTGCCGCAATAAATAGTTCATAAAATAAATATCACTACGGCTAGTTTATTTATCTTACTAGCCGTAGTACCGTTTTACTGTATATTCCCAACTTGCCAGAACCGCCTCCTATTTTACCTGAACCTCCACCCAGCAATGAAAGTGTATCGCTATTGCTACCTAATAAATTTCCGGGGGTGCGAGGCCACTGCAATCAAAAATCGGTCCAATACCCGCCGACTCCCCAACAGGAATGAACTGACCCCATAATGATTTTGTGGTATAAAAACCGGAGCAACTTTTTAAGGCATACTCCGGTATTTTTCGCGAATTTAGCGCGGATTATCCCTTAACTCAAGTTCAAAGAACTAAAACTAGTAATACTCTGATTAATTAGAAAAACCTACGATAGTGATTATAAAGGCATTATATCCTTTAGAGGAATCATCGTTGATATTTTCGATAGCATTATCATTGCTCTTTTTTATTTCACTTTTATCAGTCAACTTATCGAAACCATCCCACCGAGTGTTCCCATCAGGTTGGAATCCTGGATTCAACCAGTGACCACCTTCGATCATTCCGATTGGTAGATTGCGTTTAGTCGCTTCCTGGCATACTTCAATAGCTGCCTTTGGTGATAATTTCATTACAGCATTACCACCAAGTTCAAAGAAAAATTCACCTTCGCTAAAAAAATCTCGCTTATTTTTATTCATTTTTATCTCCCCAATTAATACGTGAATCATCAACCCATTCGGGATCACTTTTATCACTGAACTGAACGACTTCCCCTGTCCGATCATTAACTACGATATATTTCCCAAATTCGCCATAAACAGAGGCAGGATCATTTCTACCTAAAAAATCAGGGGGCGTCTTTTTAGGACTACACTTATCTTCGGCGCTGCCTTTTGCTCCTTTTGAAACGGTATCTCGAACATCTTGTTCCGTCCACCCACGATTTCCAAGCTGCTCCCTGATTTTATCATCCAACTTCAGCTCAGGAGCTTTACCTTTATCCTTTTCTTGCTCATCCTTCAGCTTTTGATCCGCCGATTTTTTATCCTGCTCAGCTTTTACCCTGCTTTCCAACGCAATAATCAGAGATTTTTCAGCGTTGCTAATTAGTTCCTTGCTCTTTAGCAATTCACTGCGGAGATAACCGTAATATTCCAGAGCTTGCTCTTTGTATACGTCACCTAAGACAAACATAGTTTCGCTAGGATCATTCAGCATATCTTGTGAAAGATTGTTCACAGAATATTTTGTAATGACATCATGCCAAATGATTTCGTCAGTAAACAAAGCACCGGATCCCTGTGCAAAAAGATCGTTGAGATATGAACAAAAAAATTAGCTACTCTTTCTCGTCCATAGGGCAATTGTGGAATGCTGCGGTAAAACGATCTGGCATTCGTCGCCGTAATCCGTACCATACACGCCATGATCACGCAGACCATATTGGCGTCTGCTCTGAACCGTTTTCCACCCGTAACGCCTTTTGCAACGAGCACAGATAAAAATGTCAGAAAATCAACAAACTAACCAAAAAGAACAATACAATTTAAACAAATTGCAAAAGCGCCTGCGCCGTAACGTCGGCGAAGCTATCGCTGATTTCAATATGATTGAAGAAGGCGACCGCATTATGGTGTGCCTTTCCGGCGGGAAAGATAGCTTCACCATGCTGGAGATTCTGCGCAATCTGCAACAAAGTGCGCCAATTAACTTTTCTCTGGTCGCAGTGAATTTGGATCAGAAACAGCCGGGATTCCCGGAACATATTCTGCCGCAATATCTTGATAACATCGGCGTGGAATACAAGATCGTCGAAGAAAATACCTACGGGATTGTGAAAGACAAGATCCCGGAAGGAAAAACGACCTGCTCGCTGTGTTCACGCCTGCGCCGTGGGATTTTATACCGTACCGCGACAGAGCTCGGCGCAACAAAAATCGCCCTTGGCCACCACCGCGACGATATTCTGCAAACGCTGTTTCTGAATATGTTTTACGGTGGAAAACTGAAAGGTATGCCACCAAAGCTGATGAGCGACGACGGTAAACATATCGTCATCCGCCCTCTTGCCTACTGCCGTGAAAAAGATATCGAACGCTTTGCTGAAGCCCGCCAATATCCGATTATTCCGTGTAATTTGTGCGGCTCACAGCCCAATCTGCAACGTCAGGTGATTAAAGACATGCTGCGCGATTGGGATAAACGCCACCCTGGTCGTATTGAAACCATGTTCAGCGCTATGCAGAACGTTGTTCCTTCTCATCTTGCCGATCATGCGCTGTTTGATTTCAAAAACATTCGTCACGGTAGCGACGTGGTGGATGGTGGCGATCTGGCTTTCGACCGCGAAGAACTGCCGTTACAGCCTGCGGGCTGGCAGCCGGAAGAAGATGACGACGCATCGCCAATTACTCGCCTTGATGTGTTGGAAATAAAATAAGCGCGACATTCTCATTAGGGAATGACATTACCGTCAAAAATAGAGACACGGTGGCAAGAAGCAGAAATTACTGTTTCACCACCGTGTTTTTTATTTCCGTTTTCCACCAAGCACAGCTATCTATCTTGCGGTGGTTCAGTGACAGGCTCGTGTTCCGGCCCTGTGGGTGGGTCAGGAATTGGCGGTGGATCGGGGAGTGGATAAGGTGACGGGTCGTTCGGCACAATAGGAATCGGTTCAATGGGAACCGTGTCGGCTTGCAGATAATCCGTCGCGCCTTGCATGAGCATATTTTCCTCCTCGGTGTTGGATAATGTTAAAGCAAATCCAGCTACTGAAGCAGTACAGACATGCGTTACAACTGGTCAAGCAGCACCAGCGCTTCCCTTTAAGCATAGTAAGCTAATGAATAAAATGCCAAAGGCATTTTACAACGTCGCCTGCGACGGCCCGAAGGGTGGATGGAAAAGGAAGGAACCGGATCGAGGGACAAAAAAAAGCCGACAAAACTGTCGGCGTGGTGTGAATCAATTGTGCTATGCAGTAATTCAAAAAAGGAAGTAAGACAATATGGAGCGCAACGCCCATCGCTTGACGTTGCATTCACCTGCGAGAATGATAGTGCCGCACAACAAGGTAAAAAATGTTGATATTGCTCAATTTACGCGTGGTTTTTTAGCCGTTCGCGACAGTTTGTGATTATCTACGCACTCACTCACCGCGAGTTTCTATAGCCATTTACTGCGCTTTAACCACCATGCAACGCCGCCAACCAATATCACCAACATCAGGCAGAACGTGAAAAAACCAAACGGCGCATCGCCGCCGGGAATTCCCCCTAAATTGACGCCAAATAAACCGGTTAAGAACGTCGTTGGCAGAAAAACCATCGCCAAAAGCGACATCGTATAGGTACGGCGGTTCATCGCTTCGGTCATCAAGGCGGTGATTTCATCCGAAAGTACCGTGGTGCGAGCAACACTGGCATCCAAATCCTCCAACCCGCGCCCTAACCGATCGGCAATTTCCTGCATTCTGCGTCGGTCGTCATCCTGCATCCAAGGCAGCTTCTCGCCGGAAATACGCGAGAATACATCGCGCTGTGGCGTCATATAGCGGCGTAGCACGATAAGCTGTTTGCGAATCAGCGCCAGCTCGCCGCGCGGCGGAATCTTTTGTTCCAGCAAATCGTCTTCCAGATCGATGATTTTCTCATGCAAATCATCAATGAACTCGCTGGTATGATCGGTCAAGGCTTCCGCAATGGAGACCAGCCAGTTTCCGCTGTCCGTCGGGCCATTGCCTTCTTTCAGGTCGGTAAGAATCTCATCGATAGCCAGAATCTTACGGCGTCGAGTAGAGATAATCAGCTTGTCGGTAATGAACACCCGAACGGCCACGAGTTGATCTGGCCGCGCATTGGCATTCAGGTTAATGCTGCGCAGCGTGATCAGCGTACCTTCGCCCAAACGCGTAACTCTGGGGCGGACGCTTTCCCCCGCCAACGCAGTGCGTACGCTATCGGGTACCACTAGCGTTTTATTCAGCCAGCGTGCGCTAGCTGGCACTGTAGAATCCAGATGTAGCCAGCAGGGTTTCTCGCTGTTGACAACGTCTTGCTCGCCAATCGGGGTAATGCCCCCCCTTCCATCCAACTGATACGCATGAACCGCACCGCTGTGTTGCAACTCTTTTCCTGCAAAGGATTCCACGTTTTGCCTCCAACGGTTTTTGCTATCAGCTCTTTACCTATTCGTTCTTTTACTACCCGTTCTGCGTTCTACCAGCCGGAAGATCCATCATGACCACTCCGGCTTTATTACCACATCATTCGATGTATCAATACGGTACTTAATGCTTTTCAATGTAGAGCATATGACTGTACGCCACATCTTCAGGGTTAGTAATCGGATAACCCTTCACCCACGGCTTAATCAAGCGACCGTTGGTATATTGATAGATCGGCGCAATCGGCGCTTCATCCATCAATATCTGCTCTGCTCGGTTGTAGTCCGCATTCAACGCCTGCGGGTTAGTCTGGTTACCCGCTTCATCTAGTACACGATCGTAATTCGCACTTTTAAAGCGGGCGATATTCCCGCTGTGGTGCGATGTCATCAGAGAAAGGAACGTCGAGGGTTCGTTATAGTCACCGACCCAAGAGGCACGCACGACGTCAAAATTACCGCTATTTCGGCTGTCTATGTAGGTTTGCCATTCTTGATTGGATAAGCGTACGTCTACTCCCAACGTTTTCTTCCACATGGAAGCCACGGCAATCGCGATCTTCTGGTGGCTTTCCGACGTGTTGTACAACAACGAGAGTTTCAACGGGTTATTTGGGCCATAACCGGCGGCCGCCATCAGCGCTTTTGCCTGCGCATCCAGCTCATCCTGAGAATATTGCTGCAACAGGCTTTCCGTAGGTTTGAAGCCTGCGGTGACATCAGGCGTAAAGTGCCAAGCCGGCTTTTCCCCCGTGCCCAGCACTTTCTCGGCAATCACTTTACGGTCGATGGCATAAGACAGTGCTTTTCGTACCCGAACATCATTGGTGGGCGCACGTTGCGTATTAAACGCGTAGTAATAGGTGCCAAGCTGCTCTGGCGTATAAACCTGACCGGGTAAATCCTTCAGCAGCTTCTGATACAGATTTTTAGGGAATGACTCAGTGATATCAATATCACCAGACAGATAGCGTTTTGTCGCGTTCGATTCCTGATTGATCGGAACAAAAGTCACCTTTGTCAGGCGCGTGTTGGCGTTATCCCAATAATATTGATTCTGCGTGAGCATCAGCTTCTCATTAACGACGCGATGATCCAGCTTAAACGCGCCATTTCCAACCAGATTTCCCGGCTTCGTCCAGTCGTTCCCGAATTTTTCTACCGTGGCCTGATGGACTGGAAACATGCTGAAATTCGCCGTCAGGCTGACAAAATAAGGTACTGGCTTGCTGAGTTGCACTTTCAACGTGTGGTCATTAACGGCCGTCACGCCAAGTTGATCGACAGGCATTTTGCCCGCGAGAATCTGTTCGGCATTCTGAATCCCCGCGAGCCGGGCAAACCAGGCGAATGACGAGCTGTTTTCAGGCGTGACCAAGCGACGCCAGCTATAGACAAAATCGTTTGCCGTAACGGGTTCACCGTTAGACCAGCGAGCATTATCACGCAGGGTAAAGATAAACGTGCGGTTATCGGTCGTCTGCCAGCGCAGAGCCACACCAGGGACGATGTTGCCCTTCGCATCCTGATTGACCAGACCTTCAAATAGATCACGTGCCACCTGTGCTTCCGGCAGCCCCACCGCTTTTATCGGATCGAGAGAAGCCGGTTCATCTTTAATGTGGCGGACGATTTCCTGTTTCTCAGCCAGAACCGTTCCCGCCGGAACCTGCGCCGCGACAGCATTGCCCGCCATCGCCACCATCAACGCGGCATAAAATGCAGAATATCCATAGTGCATGATGAGTTGACCTGAAAGCGTAATGAATTGATTGAAGAATATAATAGTCAGAAATCATCGCTATCATCCAGCAATACGCCTGCAATTTGTCAATCCACATCACCGTTTGCGTCTCTGAAGCGATTTTTTTATGATGAAATGCATAGGTAACCACAGGGCGATATCATGGAAAACACAATCATTCCGCTTCAGGCGCGTCAGCAACGAGGTAATTTGCCGTCGCTGGGCGAACCTTATGGGAAATCGCTACTAGGCGCACCGCTACTCTATTTCCCAGCCGAATTAGCGCCTTCAGAAAGCGGGCTGATTATTGCCGGGACACACGGTGATGAAACCGCGGCGGTTGTGGCGCTATCCTGCGCGCTTCGCACCCTCTTTTCAGGGCAGCGCCGCCATCACGTTGTTCTTGCGGTAAATCCCGATGGCTGTCAGTTGGGCCTGCGTGCCAACGCTAACGGTGTCGATCTCAATCGCAATTTTCCAGCCAGTAACTGGCAACCGGGGAATACGGTATATCGCTGGAATAGTGCCGCAGATGAACGTGATGTCGAGCTATCCACGGGTGAAACCGCAGGCTCAGAGCCAGAAACAAAAGCCCTTTGCACGCTGATTGAGAAACTTAATCCTCACTGGGTTGTCTCTTTTCATGAGCCGCTCGCCTGTATTGAAGATCCACACGGGTCCGAACTGGGTCAATGGTTGGCGCAGCAATGCGAACTGCCCTTAGTATCGAGTATCGGCTACGACACACCGGGATCTTTCGGAAGCTGGTGCGCCGATCGGTCGCTCCATTGCATTACCGCTGAGCTTCCGCCAATCTCGGCAGATGCGGCCAGCGAATGCTATCTGAACGCCATGGTCGCGTTGCTAAGCCAGCAATTTTAATCGTAATTTTTATACCAATGTTGCTAATGTTGCCCTAAACTGAGCAGCGTGTTAATCACCTGTAATTAAGGACGCAAACATGTCACAGAACGTACATTTTCAAGGCAATCCTGTGCCAGTAGCTGGGTCATTCCCGGCCAAAGGAAGCAAAGCGCCAGCATTCACTCTGGTCGCTAAAGACCTGTCAGATGCTTCACTCAGCAACTATGCTGGCAAGCGCAAAATCCTGAACATTTTCCCAAGCATCGATACCGGTGTTTGTGCCGCGTCCGTGCGTAAATTTAACCAGTTGGGTTCTGAGCTGGATAACACTGTTGTTCTGTGTATCTCTTCCGATCTGCCGTTTGCACAGTCCCGTTTTTGCGGTGCGGAAGGTCTGAACAACGTGGTTGTACTGTCTACCCTGCGTGGCGGTGAGTTCAAAGAAAGCTACGGCGTCGCTATTGCAGATGGTGCGCTGAAAGGTCTGACCGCTCGTGCTGTCGTGGTGCTGGACGAAAATGACAACGTGCTGCATAGCGAACTGGTGAATGAAATCACCACTGAACCAGACTATGACGCTGCACTGGCTGTTTTGAAATAAGCCATACTGCCAGTTATTCGTACTGATGATAGTGAAGAAACGGCTGCGCAAGCAGCCGTTTTGTTATTTACTCTTCGTCATCCCCCGCCGGTTTGCGTTGGCTGAGTCCATATTCCCGCAGTTTGTTGGCTATCGCCGTGTGCGATACCCCTAGCCGCTTCGCCAATTTGCGTGTGCTTGGATAGGATTGATAAAGACGAGTCAGCACAGAGCGCTCAAAACGCTTGTTGATATCATCCAACGAGCCATCCAGCAGAGTTTCATCTTGTGGCACATCAATCGAAAACGCAGGGAGATCGATGTCTTGCATATGCAGTTCGCCACCGTGCAACTGCGTCAGCGCGCGATAAATGGTATTTCTTAGCTGCCGAACATTACCCGGCCAACCGTACTGCGGCAGGAAATGTTCCACATCTGCTGCCAGCTTGGGACGAGGAATTCCCTGTTCGTCGGCAAAACGTGCCACAAAGAGTTCAGCCAGCGGCATAATGTCCGCCGGACGCTCGCGGAGCGGCGGTAACATTAACGTGAGCACATTGAGACGATAATAAAGATCCTCGCGGAATTCCCCACGCTGCACCAGTTCCAGCAGATTTTTCTTAGTCGCGCAGATCACCCGCACGTCCACATGGACTTCATGATCTTCGCCCACGCGGCGGAATGTCCCGTCATTCAGGAAACGCAACAATTTAGTCTGCATCTGTGCCGACATTTCACCGACTTCATCCAGCAGAACTGAACCGCCGTTAGCCTGTTCGAAGAACCCTTTCTTACCTTCCTGCGCATTGAGATACGCGCCGGAAGCATGGCCAAACAGCTCGCTTTCCATTACGTCATCGGGCAATGCGGCGCAGTTCAGCGCCAGGAAAGGATTCTTGCCACGCGGCCCGCGCAGGTGGCAGGCACGCGCCAGCATATCTTTGCCCGTCCCCGTATCACCTACGATCAACAGCGGCGCGTCCAACATCGCCAACTTACGTGCCTGTTCAACCACCTGACGCATTTTTGGACTAGCGGCGACGATGTGATCGAATTCGTTTTCATCGTTCACGGCAAGATTCTGTAACTGTCGGCCCATGCGAGCGGCCGATTTCAACATCACTAGTGCGCCTGCGGTTGCCACGTTACCAGCATCATCTTCCAGGCGGACCGGTGTCATTTCCAGCAAGAAATCTTGACCTCGAATCACTACGCGTTCCGCGACGATGGAGCTACTCTTCTCAAGCCAGTTGGCGAAATTGAAACTGGGAATCATCGTGGCAATCGTCAATTCGCTGATGGTTTCTGCCGATTGTTCAAACAGCGCCAGCGCGGCCGGATTAAACAGTTCCGGTTTCCCTTTCATATCCAGCGAGAACACGGGTTCAGGCATAGACTCCAGCAGCGCATTCAACGCCCGATGCTCACGTTCAGATGGCATAAACGCCACGGTGCGCACATCGCTGACGCTTTCAATACGGCGGATTTCCGTCATCAGTGGACGAAAATCATCAAAATCTAGGGTGGCAAAATTGAGGTAAATACGGCCAATAGACGCAATTTCGATGCCGCGTAAATCAATATGGCGTGACGCAAGCAGATCTAACAACTCACGGACCATACCAATGCGGTCTTCACAAATAACTTCCAGATGCATCAACGGCTACCTTCTTCAAGAGACACGACATGGCTATTGCTACTGATAATACCCTTTCGTTTGCACCGGATGAAGTAAAGTGGCAGCAAAAGTTGACACATCTGTACGTTTTTTCCACGTCAATAACGAAACGAGGTTAAGACAGCGGCGTGGTTGCCATCGCCACAATGGTTCGAATACCTTCCAGATAGTTACCGAGACGTAAATTCTCATCAAAACTATGCTGATTATTATCGGCATTAACTAGAGGCACGATCACGTACGGCACTTTCAACACACTGACCGCACCGCTCATCGGCAGCGTACCGCCCATCATACGGTTCTTCTCCGGTGCGATACCACGCGGTGCGGTTGTGGTGGCAACCGCCCAATGACCCAAGGGAGAATCGATCTCGGTTCTGGCCGCATAGGCGCTGCTCGGATAGGCCGTCAGATGAAGTGAAATCAGATGCGGATACTGCTCGCGTTCTGCCTGTGTAGGCGATTCGCCTGCAATGATATGAAAACCTTTGCTGGCAATATACTGGCGTAATAGCGCATACATATCATCCGGCGGCGTTTCCGGTACGGTACGGATATTCACGCTGGCGGTCGCGGTTGATGGAATGGCATTCGATGCTTTCTTCCCCGTCTCACCAGCTTTAATGCCGAGAATATCCAGTGAAGGATACTGCACCGCCTCTGCCGCATTGCCTGCGACCTTATCCAACTGCGCGACGCCAAAGCGTTTTTCCAGCGAACCCGCAGGTGGTGCAGTCTCGGCTACCTGTTTTTTATCGCTATCACTGAGCGTGACGCGGTCATAATAACCGGGGATCGTGACCTTGCCGTCCGCATCTTTCATGCTGGCCAGCAGCGTAGCCAGATTTTGCACCGGATTTGGAATAACATTGCCATAGCCACCGCTGTGCGCAGCGGCATTCGCACCGAAAACCGTCATGTCTATCTGAATTGAACCACGATTACCAAAGTTGATACCGGGGCGATTGCTGGACGGCATCGCACCATCATAAATCACCATACCATCGCTTTTCAGCAGCGTCAGATGATCGGCCATCACCGTCGTCAGGCCGGGTGAACCTTTTTCTTCTTCGGAATCCAACAACACTTTGATGTTGACGGCCGGTTCAACGCCCTTCTCTTTCATCGCATCCATTGCCGCGAGGAACATCACGATCGGCCCTTTATCATCGGCCGATGCTCGGGCGAAAATACGCCATTCTGGGTTGATGTCCCCTTTCAGAAGACGCGACTCAGGCAGCGTCTGCCATTTACCCGCGGCATCTTTTTCTTTTAGCACAGGCTGCCACGGCGGCGTTTGCCACTCGGACGGATTCACGGGCTGCCCGTCAAAATGCATGTAGAACAGGATGGTTTTACGATCGGACTTTGCCGCACCAAACTCAGCATAAACCAGCGGCTTATCGCCATTCGTCAACGTTTGCGTGGTAAAACCGCGCTTCTGAAACGCCTTTTCCAGCCAGTCGGCATTACGTTGGATATCCGCAGGCACGGCAGCATCATTTTGCAGCGTCAGTAATTCGAGATATTCAGGGAAGCTGTTTTGCGCATAACGTTCAGCATCGGCAGGTGCCAGAACCAACTGGGCACTGGCAGGTAAACAGAGAATGCTCGTCGCCAGCGATAGCGCCGCCAGCGTCAATTTTTTACCGAGAATCATAAAAACGTCCTGTTATACAGAAATGAGAAGTATTTATCCTACACACGATTCTGTAACAACGGTACTCTCTGCCATACCGATACGCTTTTGCATTACATTCCCCAGTTGAACAATGACAAATGACGATGGCGCACACCGTACACCATCGTCTTCACCACTAACGTCCTTTTTGCAGTGTTTCTTTTACCTGACCAATCAGCTCGCGGCGGAAATCACCGAGGCGGGGTTTGTCATCCAGCCACGGCAGCGGGCGACATAATTCCATCGCTTTGATACCCAGACGCGCAGTCAGCAGACCTGCGCCAATGCCCTGTGCGGCGCGGGTCGATAGCCGTGCGGCAAGATCCTGCGACATCCAGTCCATGCCAATTTCCCGCACCAGCTCCGATGCACCGGCAAACGCAATATTAATCAACACCAGACGGAACAAGCGAATGCGGCTGAAATAGCCGAGTTCGATGCCGTATAACGCGGCAATCCGATTAATAAGCCGCAGGTTACGCCAAGCAATAAATGCCATATCGACCAGCGCTAGCGGGCTGACGGCGATCATCAAGGTAGATTCTGCCGCAGAACGACTAATTTCACGCCGCGCCTGCGTGTCCAGTACAGGCTGAACCAGACGCGCATACAATTCCAATACTTCGCGATCGTTGTGCGTTTCGTGGAGTGAAGCCTGCCAGCGCTGTATAGCCGGATGACCGCTATCCAACCCTGCCTGCCGCGCCAGTTTTTCACAGAACTCACGCCCACGTTCCACTCCGTGGCTGTGCAGCAGATCGCGCGCCACATCGCGCTCTTCCGCACGTTCTCGCAGGCGATAGAGTCGTCGCCACTCGACAGCCAATGAGCCAACGCCCGCCGCCACAATCAGGCTGCCCGCCGTAATACCGCCCAGCGCGATCCAATCCTGTTGCACCCAGGCGTTATGCAGCGACTGAACGCCCTGCGCCAGCGCGCTAATGCCGAATAATGCGACGCCCGCCATCACCATACGCCGCCACAGGCTGCGTTTTGGACGTAGCGCCGCACTGATAGCCTCTTCCGCCGCACCTTCTTCCGGCACTTCTTCTTCGCGGCTGATAGGGGAAAATGGCGTGCTGCTCTGCTCGTCAAATGCCAATCCGGCACGTAGTTGTGGCTGCGGCTCTTGCGGTGAAACATCGTCGAACGTAACGCGTGGTTTTAGTGGCTCGTTCATCGCAATTTATCCTTTAGCAGAAAGTCCATGACCGTATCTAGCCGGATATGCGGCAACGGCGTATCTACCGTCATCTCGCGCGGACGAAATTGATCGAAGTGGAAGCCCTGCGTTTGCCAGAATGCAGCGCCCGGTAAACGCGCGGGCACTTCACCGGGATAGACCGTCAACGGTTGACCATCGCTGAGCCGATGCCCTTTCAGCGCCGGAATTTTCTGGCCCTGATGATCGACCACCCCGCTCTGCGTTGATTGAATCGATGCAATGCCTTCACAACGCATATCAATGCCTTCAAATGCCGCGTTCTGCCAGGCCTCTTGCACCAATTGCTGAAGTAAAGACACCAGATTGGAGTGCTGATCGGCGGTAATGTGATCGGCTTTACTCGCGGCAAACATCAGCTTGTCGATGCAGGGCGAAAACAAACGCCGGAACAGCGTGCGTTTACCGTAGTGAAAACTTTGCATCAGTTGGGTCAGCGCCAGCCGCATATCGTTAAATGCATGAATGCCGCTATTGAGCGGTTGCAGGCAGTCGACCAGAACAATCTGTCGGTCGAAACGTACGAAGTGATCCTTATAAAACCCTTTGACGACCGACTGGCAGTAATAGTCAAAACGCTTACGCAGCATGCCGATATTGGTTTTCTCATCCGCCTGCGCCAGCTTGGCCTCACCGATGTTATTCACCTGCGGCCAAGGGAAGAATTGCAGCACTGGCGCCCCGGCCAGATCGCCCGGCAGCACAAATCGCCCCGGTTGGATAAAGTGCAGCCCTTCCTGTTTGCAGCGATGCAGATAGTCGGTGTAGGCCTGCGCTACCTCAGCTAACTGATTTTCATCCGCGGGTGCCAGCGGATCGATTTTCTCACACAGTGCCAGCCAGGGTTTCGCCCATTCAATGCGTCCCCCTTGCAGCAAGCCGCTCATCTGCTGTGACCAGCTCAAATAAGTTTGCTCCAGCAGCGGCAAATCCAACAGCCACTCACCGGGGTAGTCAACAATTTCGAGATAGAGCGTCGAGGTATCTTTAAAATGGCGCAGCAGCGAATCTTTGGAGCGATAGCGCAGCGCCAGACGGATCTCACTCACGCCACGCGTCGGCGTCGGCCAATCCGGCGGTGAACCATACAGCGCTGCCATGCCTTCATCATAGGCGAAGCGCGGCACGCCCAGATCGCGCTGTGGCACACGCTTTACGCCGAGCAAACGCTCTTCGCGCGCGGGGGAAAACATCGGCAGATGCGCACCGCTGTGGGTATTTAATAATTGGTTGACGAACGCGGTGATAAACGCGGTTTTGCCACTACGGCTCAGCCCAGTGACGGCAATACGTAGATGGCGATCCACGCTGCGATTGACCAGTGAGTTAATTTCGTTCTGTAGTCGACTCATCGAATGAACCATCACTCCTGTCGTTGCAAAAGTATGTCGTTAAAAATGCGCATTCAGGCTACCGCATTGATCGCGCAGAAAAAAGCAGCGCGACGCTATCCACTTGCGATCTGCATCGCACGGTAGATAACGTCAGCGGCGGTTATAACGACTAAATGTCATCACTGATGACGAATTACAGATGGCGAAAGCGGTTCTGAACGCCAAACGTATCCGAGGTAACATAGCGCTCAATATTACGTAGACGCTGTTCGCTGGCCTGCAATGTCGCATCTGCCTCATCCAGCAGTTGGCTGGGTGTCCGGGCCGCTTTTTCATCCTCAAATCCCATTCCCGCCGGAGCCGGATCGAGCATAAAGGTCAGAATGATGTAAGCCACAATCGTGAAAAAGAACAGGCCGAAAAACATCGACAGCACCACGATTATCCGCAGGAGTTTCACCGGCACGTCAAAATAACGCGCTAAACCAGCACAAACCCCTTTCAGCATGCCTTCTTCCGGTATGCGATATAACGTTTTACCTGACCACGTATTTTTCATTACGATTTTCTCCAGTCCGGGTGTTCTGCATCCAGAATGTCTTCCAGTGCCCTGATACGCTCACGCATACGGCTGGACTCTTCCGTTAAGCGTGTCAGTCGTTGCATATCGTTTTGTCCCAGTTGAGCACTGTTTTTACGCTGACTGTAATGTAGCCAAAGCCATATCGGTGCCACAAACAACATGAAAATGGTCAGCGGAATGGCAAGAAACAACGCACTCATTGTATCTCCTTAGTATTATTCACACGCCTCAAACAGCGCGAGGGCTAAGCGTTGGCTGCCATTTTGCAACGGCAGCCCGCCCAATAGCGTTTACGCTTTAATTACTCTGCTGGCTTAACTTTAGCTTTAAGTGCCGCCAGCTGCGCGCTGATTTCATCGTCCGCTTTCAACTCGAAAAACTGCTGATCCAGCGATTTTTGTTTCCCCAGCCCGTGGCTTTCAGCTTCCGCTTCCATCGTGTCGATGCGGCGTTCAAACTGATCGAAACGCGCCATAGCTTCATCCAGCTTGCCGCTATCCAGTTGGCGGCGCACATCACGCGATGATGCCGCAGCCTGATGGCGCAACGTCAGTGCCTGCTGGCGAGCACGGGTTTCGCTTAATTTGTTTTCCAGCTCACCGATTTCACGCTTCATGCGCTCCAGCGTTTCATCCACATTTTCGGCTTCATGCTGCAACACGGCGATCAAGTCGGTCAGCTTCTGCTTTTCAATCAGCGCCGCCCGAGCCAAATCGTCTTTATCTTTACGAAGAGCAAGCTCTGCTTTTTCCTGCCACTGCTCTTGCTGACCGTGCGCTTGTTCAATACGGCGGGCGATCTGTTTCTTTTCTGCCAGCGCACGCGCCGAGGTTGAACGCACTTCAACCAGCGTATCTTCCATTTCCTGAATCATCAGCCGCACCAATTTCTGCGGATCTTCAGCTTTATCCAGCAATGAATTGATGTTGGCGTTCACGATGTCGGCAAAACGAGAAAAAATACCCATAATTACATCCTCTTCATGATTTCCAGCGTCTGATTACGCCTGATTTATCATCGTGACCAGACGAGCCAGTCGCGATCTCGTTCTAGATATATCAATAAGCATGCCAACTTTTAATTCCATTTAACTAACTGAAAATAAAAGAATAGATAATTTTGACTATTTTTTCCTTTTCGTTAGATTAGTCAAACACACTAATAGTTAGTAAAAATAACGCGGTGAAACATCATGATTCAGGAAAAAGAGAACCTGCTGGGCGAAGCCAACAGTTTTTTAGAGGTACTGGAACAGGTGTCGCAGTTGGCACAGTTGAATAAACCGGTGCTGGTGATCGGCGAACGTGGCACAGGTAAAGAGCTGATCGCCAGCCGCCTGCACTACCTTTCCCCGCGTTGGCAAGGGCCGTTCGTTTCTCTCAACTGTGCGGCGCTCAACGAGAACCTGCTCGATTCCGAGCTATTTGGTCATGAAGCGGGTGCCTTTACCGGAGCGCAGAAACGCCATCTGGGGCGCTTCGAACGCGCCGACGGCGGAACGCTGTTTTTGGATGAATTAGCCACAGCTCCGATGCTGGTGCAGGAAAAATTACTGCGGGTAATCGAATACGGCATGCTGGAGCGCGTAGGTGGCAGAGATCAGCTCCAGGTTGACGTGCGTCTGGTGTGTGCCACTAATGACGACCTGCCTGCGCTGGCTGCCAGCGGTAAATTTCGTGCGGATCTGCTCGATCGTCTGGCGTTCGATGTCGTGCAACTTCCGCCGCTGCGCGAGCGCCAGCAGGACATCATGTTGCTGGCGGAACACTTTGCCATTCAGATGTGCCGAGAATTGCATCTGCCGCTGTTTCCCGGCTTTACCTCTGCCGCACATACGACGCTGCTGAATTACGATTGGCCGGGCAATATTCGTGAACTGAAAAACGTGGTTGAGCGCTCGGTGTATCGTCACGGCGATAGCGAACAGCCTCTCGATACCATCATTCTTAATCCCTTCAGCCGGACTACCGCCGTTCAGGAAACACCTCTGCGTGCGGCAACTGGCCAGCCAGATTTACCGTTGGACATGAAACCGTGGCTGCTGGAACAAGAGAAGGGCTTGATTAATCGAGCGTTAAATCAGGCAAAGTTTAACCAGCGCAAGGCCGCTGAACTGCTGGGGTTAACCTACCACCAACTGCGTGGATTGCTGAAGAAACATGATATTGCAGTGAATGAGTGAAGGTCTGGAAAGAAAATGCGGGCGAATTAACGCCCGCACTATCAGTCGGTTAATGGGGTAATAACGCGCTATTGCGGCTCAGCGCCCCATACCAGCGTGCCTTTATCATGCACGGTGATCTTATCCCAGTTGGTGTAGCTCGTGACGTTAGCACCGTATGAATAGTCATTCGTTTCATTCACGTTGCTCCAGTCACCAGCGTGAATGCGGACCTGTACCTCACCGGTCTCCGCGCCCGGTTGAAGGGAACCGGCTCCGCTGCTGAAGGTCACCAGAACATAGCGATTGGCCTTATCGGTGCTGGCGGCAGGCATCCCCGTGCTGGTCACGATGTTGTTAGGGCCGACATTCGCCCAATCAACAAAGAGGTTCGCACCCGGTTTACCATCATCGTGGAAGTAGTAACGTACTTGCAGATCGCTGAGTTTGATCGGCGTACTTCCGGTATTTTTGATGTTGAAGGCCATACGAATTGCATCATCGGAAGGGTTGTTATCCACATTACGATATTGCAGCACGACGTCACCCGTTGTTCCATTGCCTGGGTTAGTCGGCTCCGTTGGCGTGGTCGGCGTATCGCCACCACTCAGGTCTGCACCCGCACGAACCTGCTCTCTGACAAATTTTCCTGACGTCGACAGATTCTGCTCCGTCCAACCGCCTGATTTACTCGCCCCTGGAGTCAGCGCCGCAGACGTCTCAGACTTATCGCTTAGTGACCAGTTTACCCAGCTTATGCCACGGTTATTCAGGAAATCGATCCAGGTTTGCGATTCTGGCAGGAACGGCCCGCCATTGCCGGACGCATCGCTTGTCCCCCACTCGCTGACGAAAATTGCGGCACCGCGGCTTTGCGCATAATCGATACGATCGCGCAGGAACTGCCCGTGCGTACCGGCATAGAAATGCAGCGCGTACATCGTATTCGGATCGGGCAACAGATTGTCCGCCGCATCATGGATGTCCTGGCTCCAGGTCCCGCTGCCGACGATAATAAGGTTATCAGGATCTTTGCTACGGATAGTGTCAGTAACATCCAGCGCATAAGGCCGAATCTGTCCGTTCCACGTCACGCCGCCGTTTGGCTCATTGGTGATTTCATAAATCACGTTCGGCGAGTTACCATACAGCCCCGCCATTTCAGCAAAGAAGGTTTTTGCCTGCGCTTTATAAGTATTGGGATCGTTATCCGACAAGGTGTGCCAGTCGATAATGATGTAGATGCCAAGGCTTTGCGCCGCCGCAACAGCCTCTTTTACCTTATTGGCGAGGGAAGGGTTAGCAATATAACCATTCTCCGCCGTGTACATGGCAACGCGAAACACATTGATCCCCCAGTCGTCACGCAGCCATTTTATCGAATCTTTGTTTACGTAATCACCAACCCACTGCAACCCGTTCGAGCTGATTCCTCTCAGTTGCACTCTTTTTCCCTGCTCATCCACCAGTCGCCCATTTTCGATGGACAGTTGGCCATGTGTTTCCACCGGCGTGGCGGATAATGCGGAGAAACTGAGCGACATGCCCAGCACCGTTGTTACCACACCTAACGTCAATTTCCTGACGATTTTATTCCTTCTGATCCACATATTCCTTATCTCCATTGTGAACACCCATAATCTTGGGTATAGGCATGATAAGGGAGATTTCCACTCACGAAAATAATTTAGGAAATATCCAAATCATATTGATTTAATTAATTATTTACAAATAAATAGAAAGCAGGATAAGGATGTGGCGAAGCCATTTAGTGGGCAAAAAAAAGCCAGCACGTAGGCTGGCTAAAATAATACTGGAAGCAATGTGAGCAATGTCGTGCTCTCCTTCAGTGTCTGCGAGGAGCCACTGCTGAAGTGCGAGAATAATGATAATAGTTATCAGTATCATCTGTAAAGTACTTTGTTGAGAATTTTTCTCATTTCCATACTGACTATAGGGTTCTTGCCCGTGTATCCATCTCTACTCGGGACTCTGTTTGGGAAATGGATGATATTGCACGCTAAGGCTAAAATTCAACCATAGTCACCGTCGAGAAAACCATAGCTAGCATAATTTCTCTTTATGTCACAAATCCTTATCTACACTCAGCGCTACCGTTCTGGTTTCCTCCAGGATCTGGATCCGAGTGTTCAGCGCATCGCGGATCGAGTGGTATGCCTTGCTGCCGAGTGCCAGGCGGAAAGGTGGAGTATCTGCATCCGCAGCAGCAATAATGGCCTCTGCCGTTTTAGCCGCGTCACCTAGGATGGCAATACTGCCATCTACCAACCCCCTGCGTACATCACCAGCCGGTGTATCATCGTAACAGTCCATCTGCTGGGCAATATCCACCCCGCTGGCGAAATTCGTATCAGTAGGTCCAGGTTCCGCTATCAGAAAATCAATCCCGAAAGGAGCCACTTCCTGCGCGACAGATTCAATGAATCCTTCAATACCCCATTTGGTAGCGTGGTACAGACTGAAATTTGGCCAAGCAATTTGGCCGCCTTCTGACGATACCTGAACAATACGCCCGCCCCCCTGACGACGCAGATACGGCACCGCGGCACGAATAAACTGAATGGAGCCGGTGAGATTGGTAGAAATCTGCCTGTCTATCTGCGTATCACTGACCTCTTCCGCTGCGCCGAACAGGCCGTATCCGGCATTACTCACCAACACATCAATATGGCCAGCACGATCAAATGCTGTTTGCACGGCTCTGCGTATTGCTGCGGTATCGGTTACGTCCAACAACAGGATGTGCAGTTGTTCGCCATATTCCGCCAACAATTCGTCCAAGGCTCCTGGACTGCGCAGTGTGGCAAATACTCGGTCACCCCGTGCCAGCAGGCGCTCTGTCATCACCCTCCCTAATCCGGTGGACGTACCGGTAATAAACCACGTTTTTACATTCATTGCTGTTCTCCACAAAAAATCATTAATCCGCAATCACAGATTATGGCAACATGGTTAGCATGATAAGACTCAACAAATAGCACGAAGAGGTGAAATAAAATCACCAATGAAAACACCAACACTCTCTGATCTGAAAGCGTTTATTGCGGTGGCTGATCAACGTAGTTTTCGACGCGCAGCGGATCTATCCGGTGTTACCCGATCCACGCTAAGCCATGCCATTTGTGGGTTGGAAGAACGTCTTGGTGTCCGGCTGCTGCACCGCACCACACGCAGCGTGGCACTGACAGAAGCTGGGGAGCAATTATTACAACGGATGCGACCCCATCTCAACGGACTGGAACAGGCGTTGGAAGAGGTAGCTGACACGCAGGGGCAACCGATCGGTAGTCTACGTATTAACGGGGGTGAAGAGGCTATTCGTCTCTTGCTGCATACCGTGGTGCCCAGCTATCAGGCACGTTACCCCAGCGTGGTTCTAGATTTGGTCGTCGATGGAAGGCTGGTGGATATTGTCGCTGAGGGGTTTGATGCAGGCATTCGGCTAGCAGAAGATGTTCCTAGAGATATGGTGGCAATACGTTTTGGTAATGATATGCGTTTTCTGGCGGTGGCATCCCCTGCATATCTGATGAAACATCCTGCTCCATCAGTGCCAGATGATCTGGTGCAACACCAATGTATTCGCCAAAGATTACCCAGTGGAAGACGTTATCGCTGGGAGTTTTCCCGCCATGGGCAGGACGTTGCTCTTGATGTTCCCGGCACGCTGACACTAAACAGCTCACCGTTAATGGTGTGTGCCGCTATACAAGGATTAGGGATTGCTTATGTTCCTGAAGTTCACGCGCGGGCGGCGCTGGATGATGGCAGGTTGGTGACGGTGCTGGAGCCTTGGAGTCCTCCTATCCCCGGTCTGTGTCTTTATTTTCCCGCCAATCGCCATATGCCCGCCAGCCTGCGAGCCTTGGTAGATATGATTAAGAAAACGCCAACTATAGTCAGAAACGTGGTGGCTGAAATCAATAAGACGTAGCAGGCTCAGTGTTAGCGATTGAAAATTAGCCAGACGCACACAACAAGAGTGGGGAGGATGCCAAGAGTACGATACACTCTCTCTATAATCGTATTGACTGAAAAATCCCGTATGTTCGGAAAAACCTGTTTCGCACTGGCATTCACCTGGCTGGCTTTGCCTGCACTGGCCGCACCGCAGTCCGTGCTAACGCCACCTGCTCCACTGGAAAATATTCGCCAGAGCGGTTTTGTCTATTGCGTCAATGATGTCCTAAACACGTTTAACCCGCAGATGGCACGCAGCGGCGTTACGATTGATACGCTGGCGGCGCAGCTTTACGATCGCCTGCTGGATGTCGATCCTTATACTTATCGCCTGATGCCGGAACTGGCGCAGCGTTGGGACGTGTTAGATAACGGTTCGACGTACCGTTTCTACCTGCGCCACGATGTGCCATTCCAGAGTACCGACTGGTTCAGCCCGACCCGCATGATGAATGCCGACGACGTGATATTCAGTTTCCAGCGCATGCTGGATAAAAAACACCCGTATCATGATGTCAACGGCGGCGAATATCCCTATTTCGACAGCCTGCAATTTGCCGATTCAGTGCAAAGTATTCGCAAGCTGGGCGAGTACAGCATTGAAATCCGCCTGAACAGCCCAGATGCCTCTTTCTTGTGGCATCTGGCTACGCATTACGCCCCGATTCTGTCCGATGAATATGCCCAACGTCTGGCGAAAGAGGATAAAAAGGAGATGCTGGATCGCGAACCGGTCGGCACCGGGCCTTATATGCTCAATGAATACCGCAACGGGCAATATATCCGGCTGACGCGCAACGCTGATTATTGGCGCGGTTTGCCACGTATGCCGCAGGTGGTTATCGATCTCGGTTCCGGCGGTACGGGTCGCCTATCCAAGCTGTTGACGGGCGAATGTGATGTTCTCGCTTATCCGGCGGCCAGCCAGTTGACCATCCTGCGTAATGACCCGCGTCTGCGTCTGTCGCTACGTCCCGGCATGAACGTCGCCTATTTAGCCTTCAACGTACGAAAACCGCCGCTGGACGATCGCCGCGTGCGAGAAGCCATCGCGCTGGCGATCAATAACGACAGGCTGATGCAGTCAATCTATTACGGCACGGCGGAAACCGCCGCCTCTATTCTGCCCCGGGCCTCGTGGGCGTACGACAATGAATCGCAGGTTACGGAATATAACCCGCAGAAAGCGCGACAAATCTTGCAGGAACTGGGGCTGACTAACCTAAACCTTCGCCTGTGGGTGCCCAGCACCTCTCAATCCTACAACCCCAGTCCGCTGAAAACGGCAGAGCTGATACAGGCCGATCTGGCGCAAATTGGCGTCACCGTCACCATCGTGCCGGTAGAAGGCCGCTTTCAGGAAGCACGACTGATGGAACTCAGTCACGATTTAACACTGGCAGGTTGGGCAACGGACAGTAACGACCCGGACAGTTTTTTCCGACCGTTGTTAAGCTGCGCGGCGATTCGTTCTCAGAGCAACTACGCACACTGGTGCGATCCTACCTTTGATGAAGTGCTACAAAACGCGCTCTCGTCACAGCAGCTCTCTAAGCGGATTGACTATTATCAGCAGGCACAGCGCATTCTGGCAGAACAATTACCCGTTCTACCGCTAGCGTCATCATTGCGATTACTCGCCTACCGCTACGACATGAAAGGGCTGGTATTGAGCCCGTTCGGCAATGCCTCGTTCGCAGGCGTATTCCGCGAGGATCAACAAGCGCAGCAGAAGCCCCCTGCACCGGAAACCGTGGAGGAAGCACAGCCGTGATTATTTTTACCTTGCGACGTCTGGTGTTATTGTTCGTGACATTGTCACTGCTGACGCTGGTTGGCTTCAGCCTCAGCTACTACACGCCTAACGCCCCGCTCAATGGCGCAGCGTTGTTTGATGCCTATCATTTCTACCTCACCAGCCTGCTTCAGGGCGATTTCGGTCGTTCCAGCATTAACGGGCAGGCCATCAGCGAACTGCTGAAAGAAGTGTTCCCAGCCACGATCGAGCTTTGTCTGCTGGCGTTTGCGCTCTCGCTGCTGGTCGGTATTCCGCTGGGGATTACCGCAGGCGTGATGCAGAATCGCAGCGCGGACATCGTGATCAGCACGCTGGCACTGATCGGCTTTTCCCTGCCGGTGTTCTGGCTGGCGCTGCTGTTGACGCTATTCTTCTCGCTGCATCTCGGCTGGCTGCCGGTTTCAGGCCGCTTCGATCTGCTCTATCAGGTTAAAACCGTGACCGGCTTTGCGCTGATTGATGCCTGGCTGTCAGATTCACCGCATCGGGGTGAAATGATCGCCAGCGCCATACGCCACCTGATTTTGCCAATTACCGTGCTGGCCGTCGGGCCGACCACCGAGGTGATTCGCCTAATGCGCGTCAGCACCACGGACATTATCAGCAAAAATTACATTAAAGCGGCGGCAACCCGTGGGCTTTCGCGCTTTACGATCATTCGTCGCCACCTGATTCACAACGCGCTGCCACCGATTATCCCCAAGCTAGGGTTACAATTTTCCACGATGCTGACGCTGACGATGATTACCGAAGTGGTCTTTAATTGGCCGGGCGTGGGTCGCTGGCTGGTGAATGCTATTCGTCAGCAGGATTTCGCCGCGATTTCTGCGGGCGTAATGGTGGTCGGCGCGATGGTCATCACGGTCAATATCCTGTCCGATATTTGGGGTGCTATGGCAAATCCGTTGAAACACAAGGAATGGTATGCCCTACGATAACGTCTATAGCGAAAAGCGGCTGCCTAGCCGACTGGGCGATACCTGGCGGGCATTCCATCAAGATATGCTGGCGATGGTCGGGCTGTACGGTTTTCTGATCCTGATCGGCCTGTGCCTGTTCGGCAAATTTCTTGCGCCTTATGAAGTTGACCAGCAATTTTTGGGCTATCAACTGCTGCCCCCTTCCTGGTCGCACTACGGCGAAGTGTCGTTCTTTCTCGGCACCGATGATTTAGGGCGCGACCAGCTAAGCCGCCTATTGAGCGGTGCGGCCCCCACCGTCGGTGCGTCGCTCATCGTCACCTACGCGGCGGCGCTGTGCGGCATCGTGCTGGGTGTCTTTGCTGGCGTCACGCGCGGGCTGCGTTCGGCGATGCTCAATCATATTTTGGATACACTGCTGTCGATACCGTCGCTGTTGCTGGCGATTGTGGTGATTGCCTTTATGGGCCCTAAGCTCGAACACGCAATGCTCGCCGTCTGGCTGGCGCTGTTGCCACGCATGGTGCGCACTATCTACAACGCCGTACACGATGAAATGGACAAAGAATACGTGATCGCCGCCCGTCTTGACGGTGCCTCAACGTTTTATCTTGTCTGGTACGTCGTCTTACCGAATATTGCTGCGCTGCTGGTTTCCGAGTTTACCCGCGCGTTGTCGATCGCTATTTTGGATATCGCTGCGCTGGGTTTTCTCGATTTAGGCGCACAGCTACCAACCACCGAATGGGGTGCCCTGCTCGGTAACTCACTGGAGCTGGTTTATGCCGCGCCGTGGACCGTGATGCTGCCCGGTGCGGCTATCGCGCTGAGCGTGTTAATCGTCAATCTGCTGGGCGACGGCATCCGCCGCGCGCTCGTCGCGGAAACGGAATAAGAGGCGACGACTCCCTATGCCATTACTTGATATCCGTAACCTGACGATTGAGTTTCTGACCGCCGACGGCGCCGTAAAAGCCGTCGATCGCGTCAGTATGACGCTGAGCGAAGGAGAGATTCGCGGGCTGGTGGGCGAATCAGGCTCAGGAAAAAGCCTGATCGCTAAAGCCATCTGTGGGATCACCAAAGATAACTGGCGCGTGACCGCCGACCGCTTCCGCTTTGATGATATCGACCTGCTGCAACTGTCGTCGCGCGAGCGGCGTAAACTGGTCGGCCATAACGTTTCCATGATTTTTCAGGAGCCGCAATCCTGTCTCGATCCGTCCGAAAGTGTGGGTCGGCAGTTGGTGCAGGCAATTCCCGGCTGGACGTATAAAGGCCGCTGGTGGCAGCGATTTAACTGGCGCAAGCGCCGCGCTATCGAATTGCTGCACCGCGTCGGGATTAAAGATCACAAAGACATCATGGGCAGTTATCCCTATGAACTAAGCGATGGCGAGTGTCAGAAAGTGATGATTGCCATCGCGCTGGCGAACCAGCCGCGTCTGCTGATTGCCGATGAACCGACCAACGCGATGGAATCCACCACGCAGGCGCAGATTTTCCGCCTGCTATCGCGCCTAAACCAAAACAATAACACCACGATTCTGCTCATCAGCCATGACCTACAAACCATGAGTAAATGGGCAGACCGGATTAACGTGCTTTACTGCGGACAAACAGTAGAGAGCGCTACCTGTGAAGATTTGATCACCGCGCCGCATCATCCTTATACGCAGGCGCTGATCCGCGCAATGCCAGATTTCGGCCGCTCACTGCCACACAAAAGCCGGTTAAATACCCTGAACGGCGCGATCCCCTCACTGGAACACCTGCCGATTGGCTGCCGACTCGGCCCGCGCTGCCCTTATTCACAAAAACAGTGTATGCAAACGCCGCCGCTGCTCTCCGTGAAGAACCACTTATATGCCTGCCACTTCCCACTTAACATGGAGGAGCCGTAATGGTTGAGATGCTGCTTGAAGCCCGCAACCTAACTAAGACGTTCCGCTACCGAACCGGGCTGTTTCGTCGTCAGCATGTTGAGGCGGTGAAGTCCGTCAGCTTTACGCTACGTGAACGCCAGACGCTCGCCATCATCGGTGAGAACGGTTCGGGGAAATCGACGCTGGCCAAAATGCTGTCAGGCATGATCGCTCCGACGTCCGGTGAGCTGGTTATCGATGATCATCCGCTGCATTACGGCGATTATGGCTACCGCAGCCAGCGCATCCGCATGATTTTTCAGGATGCGAGCAATGCGCTCAACCCGCGTCAGCGTATCGGGCAACTATTGGATGTTCCGCTGCGGCTAAATACCGACCTCAGCGCCGAAGCGCGCGAAAGAGCGATTAATCAGGCGCTACAGCAGGTCGGGTTACGGCCCGATCACGCTTATTACTATCCGCACGCGCTCGCGCCGGGGCAAAAACAGCGCGTCGGTCTGGCGCGTGCGCTCATTCTGCAACCGAAAGTGATTGTTGCCGATGAAGCGCTGGCTTCGCTGGATATGTCTATGCGGTCACAGATTATCAATCTGATGCTGGAGTTACAGGAAAAGCACGGTATCTCTTATATTTACGTGACGCAGCATCTGGGCATGATGAAGCACATCAGCGACCAGATTCTGGTGATGCAGGCAGGCGAAGTGGTCGAACGCGGCAGTACTGCCGATGTGTTGTCCGCCCCGCTCCATGACCTGACGAAACGTTTGATTGCCAGCCACTTCGGCGAAGCGCTCAGCGCCGATGCCTGGCGACGAGACGGCGCACAACGTTAATCTTCGCGCACTACGACAACTGCTCGGAGTACCCCTACCGTCCCCAACATGGTAGAATTGCGCGGTTTATTCATCTCGGTCGTCACTTGCCACGTATGTTTACAGGCACAGAAGTGGCGATCGCAGCAACAATGATCACAAGGATTACTGCTATGGGTTTTCTTACCGGTAAGCGCATTCTGGTAACAGGTGTTGCCAGCAACCGTTCTATTGCCTACGGTATTGCAAAAGCAATGCAACGTGAAGGTGCCGAACTGGCGTTCACGTATCAGAACGACAAATTGAAAACACGCATTGAAGGCTTTGCCAGCGAGCTGGGTTCCAGCATCGTTCTGCCGTGTGATGTCGCGGAAGATGCCAGCATCGAAGCACTGTTTACCGAACTGGCTAACGTATGGCCGAACTTTGATGGCTTCGTGCATTCCATTGCTTACGCACCGGGCGACCAACTGGACGGTGACTACGTTGATGCTGTTACCCGTGAAGGCTTCAGCATTTCTCACGACATCAGCTCTTACAGCTTCGTCGCGATGGCGAAAGCCTGCCGTAAGATGCTGAACCCGAACTCTGCGCTGGTTACCCTGTCCTATCTGGGTGCTGAGCGTGCCATCCCTAACTACAACGTGATGGGTCTGGCAAAAGCCTCTCTGGAAGCGAACGTACGTTACATGGCAAATGCTATGGGTGCTCAGGGCGTGCGCGTCAACGCCATCTCTGCTGGCCCGATCCGTACACTGGCTGCATCTGGCATCAAAGACTTCAAGAAAATGTTGTCTCATTGTGAAGCCGTTACGCCAATCCGCCGTGTCGTTACCACTGAAGACGTAGGCAACTCTGCTGCGTTCCTGTGTTCCGATCTGGCCGCCGGTATCTCCGGTGAAGTCCTGCACGTTGACGGCGGCTTCAGCATCGCCGCGATGAACGAGCTGGAACTGAAATAAGTTCTCACCGCTAACGGTGTTTCAACAATGCGCTCTTGAAAAGGAGCGCATTGTTATTTCCCCATCCCCAAAAGAAGATCGTCAGTACGATCATCCTTCATAGATAAAATATAATAATTGAATTAATGCATACAAAATAATATGCATGGAAAAGTATGTTTGTGCAGAATAAAATCCCATACAAAAAGCAACCCCTAACATTAATAACTATATATTTAAAAATATTGAATTTTTATCATTTATCCATAAAAAACACAAATGCATAATACTCATTAAATAACAAAGGAATAGTGAATTAATTACAGATGTATTAAAAAATAAATCCTGTCAAATCAAAAGAATGATAAATAATAAAGCAGAACGCAAAAAACAAATCTTCATCTATTATTTACCTGCGCGCCAGTCGAGCCGTATTTTATTTTTCCACAAAAAATTTACACGCTAATTATTTAACGTTTAGTTAAATAATATATTTACCTATCATTTTAAAACGAGGTCATTATGAGTAACGCTGATGCATCTAGTTTCAAATCCAGTAATAGTATTATCAACATCATTGTTGTTATTGATACGGATAGCATTATTAATGATTTTACAGGTAAAAACCCCAGCAAAAATGAAAAAAGCCCGACCCCTATTGGCCATCAATATTCGTATATGGTTGTCGCTTCTGAATCGGCCATTAGTGGTTCAGGCACAGCCGATCTTAATATCAGCGCCAATGTTGGTGATGTGATTCGCTGGACCGGAACATCAGAATCGGGGAACTTTGACTCCAGTGTGTTGATTTATGGTTTACCAAAATTTGGTGGGCAAGATGTATTTACCAGCCCAACCTTTAAAATGTACACAAAGACCTCAATGCTGCCAGCGCAGAACGGTCCTTTTCCAGTAACGTATACCGATCAATCTTACTGGTTCATTCAGGCGGATATCAACCAGAAAGGCAAAGAAAACTATCAAGTGCAATTCGGGTTGTACTATCGCCCAAATGGGGGGACGCAGGAGCTTTTTGGTTATTTCCAATGGGACCCGACGATCACTGTTAACAATTAAAAATACACATCGATTAATAGTATTACTAAAAATGGATGGCCGATTTTTCTTGGCCATCTATTTGTCTATTTTAGAATAACGATAACTACAACATAGTCACCAAATAATCCTCATCCAGCAATTCAAACCGATAGTGCCGCTGCGAAGAAAAGATTATCTCTTTATTCTTCGTCACAAAAACAGCTTCAATATCTTGCAGATTCTTTAGAAAGTGAATGCCTGCGCTCACGCCCATGCCATAGAGTAAGGTGGTGTAGGTATCACCGTCGAGAGAGTCGTTCGAGATAACCGTCACGCTGTGCAGCTCATTATCTAGCGGGTAACCCGTCTGGGGATCGAGAATATGGTGATAGATACGATCGTCCACGGTAAAAAATCGCTCATAAACACCGGAGGTCACCACGGATTTATTCTTCACCTTAATCACACCGAGCAGACTATCGCGGTCCGCAAAAGGTTTCTGCAACCCGACACTCCATAGCCCTTGCTCATCCGTCAACGCACTGCCGATAGCCAGTACATTACCACCCAGATTAATCAGTGCATCCTGAATAGCGTGTTGACGCAGGACGTCCCTGACGATATCGGCAATATACCCTTTCGCAATCGCACCCAGATCGATCTCCATTCCTGCGTTTTCTAATAACACGGCGCAGTCTTGCTCTCTGAGGATAATACGCTCGGGATGCGTTAATAGCAGCGCCCGATGTATCGATTCTTCATCAGGCACCGTGCAGCCGCTAAAGCCAATTTTCCATAATTTGACGACGGGGCCAATCGCCACGTTAAAACCGCTGTTTTCAATCAAGCTCACCGTTTTGGCACGTTTAATCAATTCAAAAACAACCGGGCTGACCGAAACATAATCTTTTCCCGCTGCGTGGTTGATGCTCATCACTTCCGACTGTGCTCGATTAACAGTGAGTACGTCTTCGAGCTGCTTGATACGCTGAAATACCTGCCTGACCGCGGTTTCATCATGGGTAAACAGTTTAAGCAGAATGGGACTGCCCATCAGATGTACGGAATAGACGTAAGCGTTATCGACAGAAGGCATAAGGGGATTCCCATGAACGAAGGAGGTACTGAGAGGAAACGGTGGAAAATGGCGAGCGCCTTTTCATACGCTCGCCAGTAGCGCTATTCTTCTATCATAACAGACTGTTTTTCAGCCGTTTTAGCCATAGATGTCACAAACTTGGCTTTACGCGCCTTGGTAGGAAAAATGCCAGAATGGCGCGGTGAATTCGCATAAGCCGCCGCCTGAATCCCCGCCTGAATGCCGAAGATGATGATATCCGCTACGGCGTTGCCGCCAATGCGGTTCGCACCGTGAATCCCCCCCACCACTTCTCCTGCCGCATAAGCACCGGAGATTGTCTCTTTATGTCGATTCAACACTTCCGCTTTCTCATTAATCGTCACCCCACCCATCGTGTGGTGTACACCCGGCGCGACTTTAATGGCGTAGTAAGGTGCTTGATTCAGCGGATCGCGCATGCCCGTTGAACGACCAAAGTCTTCATCGTGTTTCCCTGCAATAAAGGTATTGTAGCGTTCGAACGTGGCTTGCAACGCAACCTGCGGCATGTCGAGCTTGTCGGCCAGTTCGGTGACGCTGCTGGCGCTGACGGTCAGCCCTTGGGCGACGTATTCTTCAACCGCCCGATTGCGGTTTCTCACCTGTTCATCGAACAGGATGTACGCGTATTCTTCCGGCAAGTTAACAATGGCTGACGAGACGTTATCGCGTGTTTCCATCTCGTTGAAGAAGCGTTCTCCACGCTGTGACACCAAAATAGCACCACCGCCGCGAATGGATTCGGAGATCAGATAAGAGGTCGTCTGTTCAACCGTTGGGTGGGTTTGAATTTCGCCCATGTCCACCGTATCCGCGCCAATCTGCTCCAACAGACGAATCCCGCCGCCCGTTGCGCCTTTGTGGTTGGTCGTGACAAACCCTTTCAGGTCTGGACGGTACGACTCCACCATCGCCTGATTCGCGCTGAAACCGCCCGTGGCAACAATCACCGCTTTTGTCGTAATCAGGCTTTCTTCCTGTTCGTCATTAACGACTTTGACGGCGGTCACTTTGCCCTTATCTTGCACAATCTCCGTCACCGACGTTTCCAGCAGGACCTCAATATTGTATTTATTGAGGTTTTTAATCAGTCCGCTGACCAGATAGCCCCCCACTGCTGCGCCGTTGGCAGGCCGATGCGTTCTGTCCACGCTCATACCGCCCGTCGTGGTGATGTCGCTCAGTTCAATATCGTGCTGCGCCAGCCAGTTAATCGCATCCGACGCATGATCGACGAAATATTGCACCAACGTCGGGTTGTTCTTCTGCTTTCCACTTTTCAGGGTTTCGTTATAGAACAGCGCGTGGCTATCTTCGATACCTCTGTTTTGCTGGAAGACCGTTCCCGCCGCGTTCATCCCGGCAGAGGCCTTGATGGTATTGCCGCCGATGACTGGCATCTTTTCAATGACGATAACGCGAGCGCCCTCTTCGCTAGCCTGAATTGCCGCCGCCAGCCCCGCGCCGCCGCTGCCAATCACCACAACGTCCGCTTCGCGGCGTGCATTCGGATTACCACCATCGGCAATAATGGCGTCTTTGCTCGATTTCACCATCGCCTTGGTGACGGCTTTTTTGATCGCCTCACTCTGCGCTGTTGCGCCCGTTACGGCGTCAACGTGTGGGCTATTGGTATCCAAAATACGTTCACGGATAATTTCAAAACTGATTTTCAGTGAATCATCGATATCACAATTATCCAACGCAATATCAGCGACCCGATTCTGCTCAAAATGGACAGTAATCTGCAATTCGCCACATTCGTCCTGAACGTTTTCCTGATACACCCCAGATTTAAATTTCTTGCCGGTTAAATTCACGTCCCGAATCATGGCTTCGACTAATGAAAAACGCCACAGCGGCTCGGGGATCATGAGTGCTTCACGTTTATCGCTGGCAATATAAAGATCGAGTTTTTTCTGCTCGGCAATGCAATCCGTCCAATCGGGATAAGCAATACAGGCTCTGCCAACAGCAATCAGGTCATAACCATTTTCTAACGCCGCATCGGCGTCTGCTTGATTGACGATATCGCCTACGCCAATAACCGGAATAGCTGCTAATGTCGCAGAACGACGAGCAACATATTTTTTAATCAGTGGCGTCGGATCATTTGTCTCGATAATGGACGAGCGCAGGATATTCCCCATAGAGAAGTGGACATAATCCAGCCCGCGCGCCGCCAGTTTTTCCAGCAGATAGATCGAATCATCAAAATGAATACCCGGCTCTTCAATCTCTTCTGGTGAGAAGCGATAACCGATAATGAACGCAGGATCGGCGTATTTATCGGCTACCTCGTGGGCGATATCCAGAACGGCAAGCGGAAACGCCGCGCGTTTGTCACGACTGCCGCCCCATTGATCTGAGCGTTGATTAGAGTGGGGAGAATAGAACTGTTGAATCAGGTAGGTGTTGGCGCCGTGTATTTCCACGCCATCAAACCCCGCCTGAATGGCACGATGGACGGCAGCGCCAAACTTTCCGATCATGGCTTCGACTTCATCGCCTGACAACGCGACCGGAACGATGGCACCCGCACGCGGTGCAGCAATGGCGCTAGGAGCAACCGGCGTCGCACCGCCAATAAAACGCGGTTCGACCATACGGCCGCCGTGATAAATTTGCAGGATCGCCGTCGAGCCTTTTTCTTTAATCGCCGTCGCAATTTTGGTCAGCCCGGCAATTTTGTCGTCGTTGTCGATCCCTATCGCGCCAGGAAAGGCCAACCCTTTATCATCAATAAAACAGCACTCTACAATCACGGTGCCGATGCTGCCTGCTCTGGCCTGATAATATTCCACCAGTTCTTTGGTCACGCTCCCATCGTAAAACCCACTACAGGTGGTCATGGGAGCCATCAAAACCCGGTTTTTCAGCGTAGCGCCGTTGGGAAGTGTAAAAGCGGCAAATAAATCATGGTGACTATTCTTCATAGTGAATACTCCACTTAAAATAAAAACTCTGTTCGCAAAGGAATCAGAAGCCGCCATGTTTTGTTTTTATTAATTTTTTCGGCTGATAATTCGCGAACTTATTACTTACCAAGTATCTATTTTTTTAACTGTTATAAAACGTTTTTTTACTATTTAAACTATTGTGTAGTTCCGCTGTTATTAAGGGTATTAGTACAACTCTTTTTTATATTTAATATCCCATTCACTTCATTAACATCTCTTTATCCTGACAGTAACCAATCGGATATTATTCATATTCTGCATAACAAAAAAAACGCCCCGGTAATAAGTCCGGGGCGCAATAGGAAGCGATAGGTATAGCGGTGACTATTGGTGTTGATAGGTATCCGTGCGAACGCCATTAATGTACAAATTGCGCTGCTCGCCTGCTGGCAAGCGCAGCGTCGCGTACTTCCAGGCTGGCTGATACTGTCCTTCTGACGTAAACGTGATGTCAATCCGCTGGCTATCCGCGCGGATTTCCCAACGTAACCACAACGCGTTTCCTTCACGCCATTGCCACGTTTCCCCATCATCTTCAAACAGCAGTCCACTGTCCGTGCCGCCTGCGGTAGGCGGAAAGAGCAGGAATTCGCGCTGTTCGTCTTCATGTTGGCTGACATACGCCGTTCGGCTCGACAACGGGATCATCGCTCCCGCTCTGACCAGCAGCGGCAGGCGTTCCAGCGGTGCATCTAACACTATCGTCTGTCCACCGCTGAACCATTGGCCGGAATAAAAATCGTACCAGCCAGACGTATTCGCGGGTAGATAGACTGTACGCTGGCGCTGCTCTGGTTCAACCACGCTGGCGACCAGAATGTCTCGCCCCAGCATGAAATCGTCGGTTTCCTCCAGCGTCGCACGATCCTGTTCGTGATCGAGGAACGTCGGTCGCAGCATCGGTTCATCGTCCGCACTGGCCTGCCAGAGCAACGTATAAAAATACGGCAGAAGACGATAGCGAAGTTCAATCGCGCTGCGTATTGCAGCCGTTACCGAGGGATACATCCACGGTTCGTTCACCGTATGGTCATCATTCCAGGAGTGGATGGTGAAACGCGGGTGCATCACCCCGTTTTGTACCCAGCGCACAAAAAGCTCGGCGTCCGGCTTGTCACCAGAAAACCCCCCGACGTCATGCCCAACATTAAACAAGCCGGACAGACTCATCCCTACTCCCATTCGGGTGTTGTAGCGTAGCGTCTGCCAGTTGGTGCGGTTATCGCCGCTCCAGGTCTGCACATAGCGCTGCATTCCCGCACAGCCGGAACGAGAGATTAAATAAGGACGCAACGTCGGGGCGAAGCGCTGTTGTGCTTCCAGCGAGGCGCGCATCATCAACAGCGGCATCAGCGGACGAATATTTTTGATCGCCATCGGTTGGCCGAACCCGTGACAACGGGCTTCGCCATCCCAGACTTCATACTCGTTGTTGTCATTCCACGTCGAGTCGATGCCTTTCTCCAGCAGTTGCCGAGTGACGTTCTCCTGCCACCAAGCCACCGTTGCGGGGTTAGTGAAATCAAGGTGAGAACCTTCGTCGTCCCAAAAGCTGGAACGTTCGGGCTCATCCGATTCGGAATCACGGATAAACAGCCCCTGCGCCGACACCTCATCGTATTTCGGGTGATCTTGCAGTAAACAGGGTTTGATATTGGCCGCCAGCTTGAGGCCAGCATCGTGGAACGCCTGCGACATCACTTCAGGTTGAGGGACTTTGTCGTGGTTCCAGTTAAACACATAACGCTTATTGTTAATCGACGTGTAGCCCGACGAGAGTTGAAACGAATCACACGGAATATGGTGTTCACGGCACAGCGCAATAAATTTCATCAACTGCTGCTGCGCATCGGGTGCATCGGTGTAATGCATGGTGGAACCGCTGTAGCCCAGACTCCATTTTGGCCCAAAGAGCGTTTTCCCCGTCAGCCGCACGAAGGCTTTTGTCACATCCAGCACACGTGGCCCAATAAACAGGTAATAATCGAGATCGCCCGCCTCCGCCTGATAGCGTCGATACGCCAGATGATAATTATCGATTTCATTGCCGAGATCGAGCCATGTCGTGCTCAGGTTATCGTAGAACAGACCAAAGCTGACATCCTCACGCCGGGTGATGGTGAAAGGAACATGCTTGTACAGCGGGTCGGTACTCGCCGCGTTGTAGCCCATAGCATCCAGATTACGAAACTCAAATCGGCGTCCAGTACGTTCAAGATCGCCTGCTTTTTCACCCAAACCATAATAGCGCTCTGTCGGGAAACGGCGCTGATAGTGCGCAACGCCCTCGCCGTGTGGGTTCAGCAGGTAGGCACTGGTCGGTCGGTCAGCAGCAAACGGCTGCCATTCGCCCTGCTCATCCCGATATTCCCACGCCAGCCACAGCGGCTGGTGAATCGTAATGCGCATCCGCGCGGTGCTGATACGCAGCACGTCGTCCAGATGTTCCAGTGAAAACCCCGGCAGGCTGAAACCGTCGCTACTTTCACGGTTGCGCCCCTCCCAAGGAACATCCTGCTGCGGCGCAATGCTCCAGGTGCGGTTCAGACTCAGTTCGCCATTCTGTTTAATCAGCACGCGGGCCAACATAGGCTCAAGCACGTACAGGCGAAAAACATGTCTGTCGTCCACCAGCAGCTCAACATGATCGGTGCTCTGATGACGAAACACCCAATTTTTCAACGTTTTCATACAGCGTCCTTTTCAGGAAAAAATAAACCAGCCGTTACGCTTGATGCAGGTCACGTAAGCCCATTGTTAGGAGAAACACGGGGATGAGGTTACCGTAGGAAAGCCTCACCCCGGGGTCGCTCCGTGTATCTCGCTTCTTAAACGGTCGGCATAAACCGTTATGCCTGCGTGCGCGTTTTCCCACGGCGTTCAGCAATAAACGCAATCAGAAAGACGGCACCAATCAGATCGAAGAATCCCATCGCCACAAACAGCGGATTAAACCCGATCTTGTCGGCAGTAACGCCAATCAGCAGCGAGAACAGAAAGCTGGCAATCCACGCAAACGAACCACGCATCCCGTTCACAGTTGCCATCTGCCCTTTATCAAACGACTCCACTACCAGTGCACTCAACATGCAGGAAATCACCTGATGGCCGAACCCACCGATAGAAATAAGGAGAATCGCCACCCACGGATCTTTACTGATGGCGACCAGCGCCAGTGACAGCATCAGAAATGCGCCCGTTACCGAACTGGCCACAATCGAGTTGACGCGTGAACAGCCGAACCAGCGGGCGTAAAGCCGAGTGAGGTAACCGCTGGCGATACTGCCCAGATCGGCAGCAAGAAACGGCAGCCACGCGAACATCGCGATCTGTTTCAGGTCCATACCGCGTTCATTCGCCAGATAGAGCGGCACCCAAAAGCTGAGTACGGCCCACGCGGGCTCCGCCATAAATGCCGGAAGCGCGATACCATAAAAGCGTTTATTTTTTGAGACCGTTTTCAGTGCGGTGAAGAAAGGCAATTTGACAGGGGGAGCTTCATTGTCCTGCCGGATGAAATCCAGCTCCTCACGGCTTAAATTGGGGTGTTCTTCTGGGTTATGGTAGAACAGCCACCACAGCACTACCCACATCAGCGCCAGCGCACCCGTGAACATAAACGCGCCCTGCCAGCCCAGATAGACATGCGCTACGACAATAATCGGCGGTGCCAGCATCGCACCGATTGAAAAACCGACTCCGGCCCAGCCTGCCGCAATCGGTCGCTCTTTCTTAGGGAACCATTCGCCCAGCGTTTTGGCGTTCGCCGGAGTTGCAGCGGCTTCGGACGCCCCCATAAAGAAGCGTAGAATCGCAAGGTGCACCCAACTTCCTGCTCCCGCGTGGAGTATGCACATGAGCGCCCATATCACCGCACAGATCATAAAGCCTATTTTCAGACCGATGACATCGATCAGCCAGCCGCAAATCGGCTGAAAAATGGTATATGCAAGCTGGAATGCACCCACAATCCAGGAATATTGTTCGGTGGTGATGCCCATACTGGTTTTCAGTTCTGGTGCCAGAATACCGAGCGAATTACGCGTGATGTAGTTAACGGTAACGCCGAGCAGAAACAGGCTCAGCATCCACCAGCGCAGGTTTCTGAATGTCCGTTTACCTTTGGTAGCGATGGAGGACGGATTGATGTCGAGACTCATGGTGACTCCTTTACAGGATAGTAGGGTTACATTGGTCTGATATCTCGAAGGCATTTTTGTATTTATAGCCTATCGGACGATCAGAACATTTTCATCTCATTGTATTTATTAGTTTAAATCCTATTTTATTACATGTAACCACTGAAATTGGTTTACCAAATTGAGAGTAGAACAATTGAAAATCGCGAAACACTCACTTTTTTGAAAACATTTTCATGATATGGTCGAAATGCAGGCAAAAAACCGCCTCGATCACCGAATAACAGGTGATAGATAGTGATGAAAACTTTGTCATTTTCAAAAGTGAACGGGATCACAAAATGAAAGGAAACCTGAAAATACGTGAAATCGCGCAGCGGACGGGCTACTCGATCAGTACCGTTTCACGCGTGCTGTCTGGTCAGTCCAATACCAGCGAGCGGGCCAAAGCAGACATCCTCAACTGCGCCCGTCAGTGCGGGGTATTGGCCGATCTCGCCAACGGCCGCCTGCTTTTGAACGGGCTGACTATCTTCGCCCCACCGCGTGCGTTTGATATTCGGTCCGATATCTTCTATCACAAGGTGGTGCAAAGCATTATTGATGCCCTGAAGCCACACGATGTGCGAGTGCGATACTGCGGGCTGGAGGAAAATGACAGCGACGTGGCGCTGTTTTTAGACAAAATGCGCGATCCGGCCACGGAGGCCGCCCTGCTTATCGGTATTGACGACCCGTATATTCACGCACTGGCGGCAGACAGCGGGAAGCCTTGCGTGTTGATTAACTGCATCGACCGTAAGATGAGGTTACCGGGTGTGGCACCAGCACATCGGTTAATTGGCGAGTTCTCCGCCCACTATCTCTTTGAACAGGGTCACCATACCGTGTTAACGCTATTGTGCCTGCGTCGCTACACGATGGAGCTGCGCCTCGACGGCATCCGCGATGCCTATCAGCACCATAACCTTTCTTTCTCCCCTGAAGAGCATTTGCTGGCGTTAGATAATTTCAGCACGGCGGATGCAGAACACGCGATGAGCGATTTTTTAGCCCGTTGCCCGCAGGACAAATGGCCCACGGCGATTCTGGCAGGCGGTGACTTTATCGCGGTTGGGGCGGTGAATGCACTGAACAAGGCGGGATTACGCGTGCCGCAGGACGTCTCCGTGATGAGCATGGATGGGTTCAATCTCTCCGCGATTCACGATGTGCCGCTAACATCGGTACATGTGCCGCGTGAGGCGCTGGGCGAAGAGGCCGTCAAACTGTTGCAATATCGTCTGATTCGCCCCGACGCCCCCGTTGGCAACCTGCTGTTAAACGGTACGCTGGTGATTCGCCAGTCCGTCAGACGGCTTCGCGGAAGCAAATCGGTTGCCCCGGTACAGGACAAAAGCCTCTATGACTGAGCCTGCAACCACTGCTGTGCCACGTCAAAGAAATTCTGTGCCAACGCCGTCGCTCTGCCCGCCTGCGCGATGACAACGGCAGGCTGGCGGCGCATCGGGGGAAATTGCAACGGACGCAGCGTTAACGCAGGCGTCATCTCTGGGATCAGGCTGCCGTGGGGCACAATCCCGCAGCCAAGCCCAACATAGACGCTTTGGATCAGTTGCAGAACGGAAGCGCTTTCTACCTTTACCCACGGCGAGACGCCCATTTCACGAAAATGGCTATCCAGATAGCGACGAAAATAGCGGCTGGCTTCCGCCAAACAGAGCGGTACGTCGGAAAGTGCATCGAGTGCCAGCGGCGCATCACCCACCAACTGCGGGAAATGGTGCGGATGAAACAACAGGTCAACGCCCTGCTCTGTCAGAGGCGATGCCTGAAAGTGCAGTTCTTGTAGCGTTGAAAATTCAAAAAAGCCGATACCAATATCCACCGAATGGGCATTCAACGCTTCCAGCAGTTGATCCGCGCTGAACAGCGAGATCTGGAAATCCAACTGTGGGTATTCCTCATTCACCGCCGCCAGCAGGCTCGACAACGCGATACTGCTTTGCGGCACCGCACCGATGCGCAATACCCCGCTCACACCGCGCTTCAGCGAAGCGACTTCCAGTTTTAATCCCTGATAAACTGAAACGATCTCCCGCGCCCAAGCCAGCACGCGCTCGCCTTCGGCCGTAAAACCTTCAAAGTTGTTACCCCGGTTGATTAACGCCAGATCCAACTCCCGCTCCAGATTTTTCAACCGCATGGAGAGCGTTGGCTGACTGACAAAACTGGCTTCCGCTGCCCGACCAAAATGGCGCTCTTTCTCCAAATTGCACAGGTATTGCAGTTGCTTAATATCCATCGTCGGACTCTGTAGTGGGTGAGCGACAAGTATACCGATAAACCGCCTCTATCCCACCATAGCCGTATTTGATTAGACGCGATCGCCGACGACACCTAAACTTCAAAATAAGAGCAAACATTTAAAGTTTTGTTCACATAAAAAAAACAAAACCCTAAATAATTCGAGTTTCAGGCCGGCGGCAACGCAGCGAGTCCCCAAGAGCTTACATAAGTAAGTGACTGGGGTGAGCGAGGCGGCCAACACACCTGCAACTTGAAGTATGACGGGTTTATTCACCTGCGGAACACATATGAAATTCAAACCATCTATCAAGCCATACCGCAACGCGGCTGGCGGCTGGGGCTCGTTGGAAGCCACCACGCGTTTTGTCCTCGATAGCAAGCAAGCGCTGAAAAATATCCGAAACTTGTTGCGTGTCAATAAATCGAAAGGATTTGACTGCCCCGGCTGTGCCTGGGGTGATGACAACAGCAGCACGTTCAGCTTTTGTGAAAACGGCGCGAAGGCGGTGAGTTGGGAAGCGACGCGCAAAGCGGTCGATCTGGATTTCTTTGCCGCCCACAGCGTCACCACGCTGCGCCAGCAAAGTGACTATTTCCTTGAGTATCAGGGCCGCTTAACCCACCCGATGCGCTACGACCGCGCCAGCGATCGCTATGTTCCCATCGACTGGGACGCGGTTTTTACGCTGATCGCTCACCATATCAGTAACATGGAACACCCTAATCAGGTGGAGCTTTATACCTCCGGCCGAGCCAGCAATGAAGCGTCTTATCTGTATCAACTTTTTGGCCGTATGCTGGGCACCAACAATTTTCCTGACTGCTCGAATATGTGCCATGAAGCCAGCGGCATCGGCCTGAAACAGAGCATCGGCGTCGGCAAAGGGACTATCCGATTGGATGATTTCGAACACGCTGACGCGATTTTCGTCTTCGGTCAGAACCCCGGCACCAACCACCCACGTATGCTGCACAGTCTGCGTCATGCTGCCGATCGCGGCGCGCACATCGTCTCCTTCAATACGCTCCGCGAGCGCGGGCTGGAACGTTTTGCCAATCCACAGAATCCGCTGGAGCTGCTCACGCCATTATCCGGCACCATCAGCGAAACCTACCTGCAACCTAATCTGGGCGGTGATATGGCTGCCGTGCGTGGCATGGTAAAAGCGCTGCTGGAAACGCATCGTCAGCGCCTGTCTGCCGGAGAAAAGGGGTTATTCGATCAAGATTTCCTGTCCACGCATACCCAACAGGTAAACGACTACCTCGCCGTTGTCGATACGACAAGCTGGCAGAAGATCGAACAGCAGTCAGGCCTGAGCGAAGCACAGTTGCGCTCTGTGGCGGCGATTTATCAGCAGTCACCGCGCGTAATTTGCACTTGGGCGATGGGGATTACTCAGCACAAGCATTCCGTTGCCACCGTGCGCGAAATCGTGAACCTGCAACTGCTGTTTGGGCAGTTGGGGAAACCGGGTGCGGGGTTATGCCCAGTACGCGGTCATAGTAATGTGCAGGGTAATCGCACGATGGGGATCGATGAAAAACCAAGTGCCGCGTTTCTTGATCGTCTGGCTGCGCATTATGATTTCACACCCCCTTACGCCGCAGGCCACAACACGGTAGAAGCGCTGGAAGCCATGCTGCGCGATGAGATAAAAGTGCTGATCGCGCTGGGTGGTAACCTCGCTGCTGCCGCGCCGGATTCGGCACGCACCGAAGAAGCACTCAGCCGTTGCGATCTAACCGTACATATCAGTACCAAACTCAACCGCAGCCATCTGGTTACCGGCAAGGTCGATGCACTCATTCTGCCAACGCTCGGCCGTACCGATCTCGATATGCAGGCCAGCGGTGCACAGTTTATTACCGTCGAGGATTCCTTCAGCATGGTGCACGCGTCGCAGGGCGTCGGACAGCCGCTTTCGCCATTGCAGCGCTCGGAAACGGCCATTGTTTGCGGTATTGCTAACGCGGTTCTCGGCAATGAAAAACTCGACTGGCTGGCGCTGGCGGATGATTATTCACACATCCGCGACCATATCGCCGCCACCATTCCCGGCTTCACGGATTTTAACGCCAACTGCGACCTGCCGGGCGGATTTTATCTCGGCAATGCGGCCGCCGAACTCCGCTTTAATACCCTCAGCGAAAAAGCCCAATTCGGCCATGCCGCGCTGCCCGATACGCTGTTCCCGCAACTGCAAGGCAGCAATGTACCCTTTACGCTGCAAACCCTGCGTTCACACGATCAGTACAACACCACGATTTATGGTCTGGATGACCGCTATCGCGGCGTTTATGGTCAGCGGGAAGTGCTGTTCATGCACCCGGATGACATTGCCGCGTTAGGGCTGGAAGATGGCGATCTGGTCGATATCGAGACGCTGTGGAACGATGGCATTACCCGCATCGTCAACGGCTTCAAGCTGGTGAGCTACAATATTCCACGCGGTAATCTGGCGGCCTATTACCCAGAAACCAACCCGCTGGTGCCGCTGTCCAGTTTTGGCGATGAAACGCACACGCCGACCTCTAAGTCAGTACCGGTTAGCGTTCGGCGCAGTATCCAAACGGAGTCTCTGCTGCGCATCGCTTAAGAACCTGTCAAGTAGGCTATTTTATTTGCCATTTTGAACCAGGGCAGTGCTCAAACAAACGCAATTGCGTTTGAACGCCACTTGGGGCGGCCCGCAGGGTGAGCGTAGCGAATAATCCTCACGTACTACGTGTACGCTCCGGTTTTTCCGCGCTGTCCGAGTCCAAACTGGCTGCACCAATAACGCCTACTGAGATAGGTTCTACACCATAACTCGCATTGCAAAACTAATGGCGCACATGACAGGGGCCTCACGCCAATCAGCATTGACTTTATTCGTATTTATCTGCCCTTTCGCTACCGTTATACGGCCGCGGCATCCCCGATTATTCTTGCCGCCAGCACCTGATTCGAGTAAAACTGTGAACTGCTAATTGGGCCACTCACAATCGTATTTCTGGACGCTATGTTTCAAGATAATCCGCTGCTTGCACAGCTAAAACAGCAACTTCACTCTAAGACACCGCGTGTTGAAGGTGTCGTCAAAGGTACCGATAAGGGATTTGGCTTTCTTGAAGCTGACGGACAAAAAAGCTATTTCATTCCGCCTCCACACATGAAAAAAGTGATGCACGGTGACCGGATTACCGCCACCCTGCATACGGAAAAAGATCGGGAAATTGTCGAGCCAGAAACGCTGATCGAACCTTTCCTTACCCGATTTGTTGGGCGTATCCATAAAAAAGACGATCGCTTATCAATTACGCCTGACCACCCGCTGCTGAAAGAGGCGATTCCCTGCCGAGCCGCGCGTGATGTTACAGACGATTTTCAGGAAGGCGATTGGGCCGTAGCTGAAATGCGTCGTCACCCGTTGAAGGGCGATCGTGGATTTCATGCCGAGCTGACGCAGTACATCACCACGGGCGATGACCCACTGGTGCCGTGGTGGGTGACGTTGTCACGCCACAATTTGGAGCGTTCTGCCCCAGAAGTTGAAACCACTGAACGCCATGATGGCGAACTCGTCCGTGAAGATCTGACGGCACTGAACTTTGTCACCATCGACAGCGCCAGCACCGAAGATATGGACGATGCACTGTATGTGCAGGACAACGGTGATGGTTCACTGCAATTAACGATCGCTATCGCCGACCCAACCGCCTATGTGGATGCAGGCAGCGAGTTGGACAACATTGCACGCCAGCGCGCCTTCACCAACTATTTGCCCGGCTTCAACATCCCGATGCTGCCGCGCGCGCTGTCGGACGATATCTGTTCCCTGCGCCCGAACGAGCGTCGCCCTGTTCTCGCCTGCCGCGTGACGATTGCCGCTGACGGTGCGCTGGGTGACGATATCCACTTCTTTGCCGCCTCGATCGAATCCAAAGCCAAATTAGCGTATGACAACGTCTCTGACTGGTTGGAAAACCAAGGCGAATGGCAGCCGCAGAACGAAGAGATTGCCGAACAAATCCGTTTGCTGCATCGCCTCTGTCTGGCACGCAGTGAATGGCGCACCACACACGCGCTGGTGTTTAAAGATCGCCCGGATTATCGCTTCCTGCTGGGTGAAAAAGGCGAAGTGTTGGATATCGTAGTTGAACACCGTCGCATCGCTAACCGTATCGTTGAAGAATCAATGATTGCAGCCAACGTCTGCGCAGCCATTGTGCTGCGCGACAAGCTGGGCTTTGGCATCTATAACGTGCATAACGGCTTCGATCCTGCCTCGATTGAACAAGCGGTCGCCGTACTGGACACGCATGGCGTTCAGGCCGACGCGCAGACGCTGTTGACGCTCGATGGCTTCTGCACGCTGCGCCGCGAGCTGGATGCCCAGCCGACGCAGTTCCTGGATAGCCGTATCCGTCGCTTCCAGTCATTTGCAGAAGTCAGCACCACACCGGGGCCACACTTTGGTCTGGGGCTGGAAGCTTATGCCACCTGGACATCCCCGATCCGTAAATACGGCGATATGGTGAACCACCGTTTGCTGAAAGCGATTATCACCGGACAGGCCGCGGAAAAACCGCAGGACGACGTCACGGTACAACTGGCCGAGCGCCGTCGCCTTAACCGTATGGCTGAGCGTGATGTCGGTGACTGGCTGTATGCTCGCTACCTTAAGGATAAAGCAGGTACAGATATTCGCTTCAACGCGGAAATCATTGACGTCACGCGCGGTGGCCTGCGCGTTCGCCTTTTAGATAACGGCGCGGTGGTGTTTATTCCGTCATCCTTTATCCACGCCGTGCGCGATGAACTGGTGTGCAGCCAGGAAATGGGTACCCTCTCGGTAAAAGGCGAAGTGGTTTATCGTCAGGGGGATACGCTGGACGTCATCATCGCTGAAGTTCGTCTGGAAACCCGCAGCATCGTGGCAAAACCTGCCGCATAATAGTCATACTGCTGCAATACAGCATCTCCGCGCGGGCGTTCATAGTGAACTGACCCGCGCGTCATCATCGTTTATTCCGCTATATGATTTAGCCGCGCCGGATCCGTTTTGAGAACAATCAACGGCACGCATGCAACCCTACTAACAGGAGTGTTCCCGATGAAGAAAATGACAATCGGCACATCCGCGATACAGGCTTCCAACATTGCGTTGGGCTGTATGCGAATGGCGAAGAAAAGCACGAATGAAACTGCTGACATCCTCAATGCTTCCGTTGAGGCTGGCATCGATTTCTTCGATCACGCCGATATCTATGGCTCAGGCTTGTCGGAAGAGATTTTCGCCGCAGGTTTACAGAAGACGTCCATCCGCCGGGAATCGCTTTTTCTGCAATCAAAATGCGGTATCCGTAAGGGCTTTTTTGATTTTTCCAAAGCGCACATCATCGCGTCCGTTGAAGGCAGCCTGCAACGTTTAAAAACAGACTATCTTGATACGCTCCTGTTGCACCGCCCGGACACCTTATTTGAACCTGACGAAGTCGCTGCTGCATTCGATGAGTTGGAAAGTAGCGGGAAGGTTCGCCATTTCGGCGTCAGCAATCAGAATCCGTTGCAGATTGAGTTGCTGAAAAAATCCGTACGCCAGCCGCTCATCGCCAACCAGTTACAGTTCAGCATTATGCACACGGGCATGATTGATGCCGGCTTTAACGTGAATATGACAAACTCGGCATCGGTGAACCACGATGGCGCAATTCTGGAATACAGTCGTCTGAATACGATGACGATTCAAGCCTGGTCACCTTTCCAATACGGCTTTTTTGACGGCGTGTTTCTCGATAATGAGAAATTCCCCACGCTAAACGCAGCGATTGATCACATCGCAGAGCAACACAACGTCACCAACACCGCGATCGCCACCGCGTGGATCTTGCGTCACCCAGCTGCCATGCAGGTGGTTATCGGCACCATGAGTCCAGAACGTATCCGTGACATTGCGGCGGCGTCTACATTGTCGCTCAGCCGCGAAGAATGGTACGAGATTTACCGCGCCGCCGGAAACGTCCTGCCTTAAGCGCATCGGCCCTGCCAGCCACTGAATTATCCACAGCAGGGCCTCTGATTTACCGCTTCTACATGTTAGCCATTGTTTAGCCTTTAAGTTTCTTTACAGAAATTCACGTTCGCTCACATTTTCTCATCCATTCGCTTCTCTTCGTCAACAAACCCACTATTGTTAAATTGCATTAACACCCGCGCCATATACCTCAAATAATTCGAGTTGCAGGAAGGCGGCAAACGCATGAATCCCCAGGAGCTTACACAAGTAAGTGACTGGGGTGAGTAAGAGAAGCCAACGCACATGCAGCTTGAAGTATTACGGTATACCCTTTCTGAATAACGAAGGAGCCGTTGTTATGAGTAACATAAAGAGCATTGTGATCTGGCTGCTAGTCGGACTGGCGGGCGCTTTTTCGTTCGCTATGCTGGCGCTAAGCCGAGGTGAGCACGTCAATGCGGTATGGTTGGTTATCGCCGCAGTATCGTGTTACAGCATCGCTTATCGGTTTTACAGCCTGTTTATCGCCAAAAAAGTGTTTGAGCTCGACGATCGCCGACTAACACCGGCTGAACGTCATAACGACGGTCTGGATTACGTCCCCACCAATAAATGGGTACTGTTCGGACACCACTTCGCCGCTATTGCTGGGGCAGGTCCGCTGGTTGGACCGATTCTCGCCGCACAGATGGGTTTTCTTCCCGGCACAATCTGGATTTTGGTCGGCGTGATGCTGGCGGGTGCCGTGCAGGATTTTCTGGTGCTGTTTATCTCCACACGTCGTGACGGTCGTTCGCTGGGGGAAATGGCAAAACAGGAACTGGGCACGTTCGCGGGTATTATCACCATGCTCGGTGCGCTGGGCGTCATGATCATCATTCTTTCGGCGCTGGCACTGGTTGTCGTTAAAGCGTTAGCGGAAAGCCCGTGGGGGTTGTTTACGATCGCCGCCACCATCCCCATCGCGCTCTTCATGGGCGTTTACATGCGCTTTTTACGTCCGGGTAAAATCGCTGAAGTGTCCATCATCGGCTTTGTGCTAATGATGCTGGCGATTGTCTACGGCGGCAACATCGCCGCACACCCATACTGGGGCCCATTCTTCACGCTGAAAGGCACATCGCTCACTTGGGTGCTGGTTATCTACGGCTTCGTGGCGTCAGTCCTGCCCGTCTGGCTGCTGCTGGCACCGCGTGATTACCTCTCTACGTTCCTGAAAATCGGGGTTATTATCGGGCTGGCCTTCGGTATCGTGTTCGCCATGCCGGAAATGAAAATGCCCGCTGTTTCTCGCTTTATTGATGGCAGCGGCCCCGTATTCTCAGGTTCTCTGTTCCCCTTCTTATTTATTACCATCGCCTGCGGCGCGATTTCCGGCTTCCACGCCCTCGTTTCCAGCGGCACTACACCGAAGTTAATCGAGCGTGAGAGCCATATCCGTTTTATCGGATATGGTGCCATGTTGATGGAGTCCTTCGTGGCAATCATGGCGCTGATTTGTGCATCGGTCATCGAGCCGGGCATTTACTTTGCCATGAACTCACCCGCCGCACTGATTGGCACCACGGTTGAGAGCGCTTCGCTGGCCATTAACAACTGGGGGTTTGTGATTACCCCGCAGGAATTGAGTGCCATTGCCAATGATGTCGGCGAAATCTCTATTCTTTCCCGTGCCGGCGGCGCGCCAACCTTCGCGGTGGGCATGGCCTATATCATCACGGAAATCTTTAATAGCCGGGCGATGATGGCATTCTGGTATCACTTCGCGATTCTGTTTGAAGCCCTGTTCATTCTGACCGCCGTTGACGCCGGGACGCGCGCCTGTCGCTTCATGGTGCAGGATCTGGTCGGTATTGCGATTCCAAGATTAGCTAACAGCCGTTCCTGGATGGGGAATCTGGCCGGTACAACCGTTGCCGTTTCTGGCTGGGGATTCTTCGTGTATCAAGGTGTAATCGACCCGTTGGGTGGTATTAACACGCTCTGGCCACTGTTCGGTATCGGTAACCAGATGCTCGCATCGATGGCGCTGATTCTCGGCACCGTGGTGTTGTTTAAGATGAAGAAACAGCGCTATGCGTGGGTGACTATCGTACCGACCGTCTGGCTGTTTATTACGTCGATGACAGCGGGTTGGCAAAAAATCTTCCATGAAAAACCGAGCATCGGCTTTCTGGCTCAGGCGAAACGCTTCGCTGCGGGTATTGAACAGAACACGCTGATCGCACCGGCTAAATCGATTAAAGACATGGAAACCATCGTCTTCAGTAACCAGATCAACGCCGCACTGTGCGGGTTCTTCATGCTGGTGGCAGTGACTATGCTGGTTTCCGCGTTCTTCGTCATTCGTCGTGCACTCAACAGCAATGTGCCAACGACAAAAGAGACGCCGATTGTCTTACGGGACGGCGCTCAACCTTAAACGTCGTCGGCGTATATTCTCCAATCCCTCCCGCGTGGAGGGATTTTTTTAATCAAAGATAACGTTTTAGGGAATTAGAGTTGAATTAGTGCAGGTCAGGAGCAGCGACATGTGACTCTAACGACGCAACGGGCTTGCGTCGTTAAGGTAAACCGAAGAGGAACTACTGTCGGTTTATTGTCCGTAATACGCGTTCTTACCGTGCTTACGCAAGTAGTGTTTATCCAACAGCGTTTGCTGCATCTCGCCCAACTGAGGTGTTAGCTGGCGCGAGAAAATTCCCATGTAGGCAAGCTCTTCCAGAACCACGGCATTATGCACCGCATTATCGGCATCTTTCCCCCACGCAAAGGGGCCATGCGAGTTAACCAACACGGCTGGGACATCCATCGGAGAAATGCCGCGCTGGCGGAAAGTTTCGACTATCACCGTTCCCGTATCCCACTCATAGCGACAGTTGATTTCCTCGTCCGTCATCAGACGCGTGCAGGGAATGGGGCCATAAAAGTAGTCCGCATGCGTCGTTCCCCAGGCGGGGATATCTTTACCGGCTTGCGCCCAGATCGTGGCATGGCGGGAATGGGTATGAACAATACCGCCGATATCGGCAAATTCCAGATACAGTACACGGTGGGTATCGGTATCTGACGATGGTTTCTTCGTCCCCTCCACCACTTTGCCGCTTTCCAGCTCAACGACAACCATATCCTCCAACGTCATGGCCGAATACTCCACGCCGGAAGGCTTGATCACCATCAGGCCACGCTGTCGGTCTACCGCACTGACATTTCCCCAAGTAAACGTCACCAGATGGTGCTGCGGCAAGGCCAGATTGGCTTCCAACACCTGTTTTTTTAGCGTTTCTAACATAATCAGTCTCCCATCGGCGCGATGACACCATTCTCGCGGCCTGAGGATCTCGTCGCTATGGGCTAAATCGCTAAAGACCTAGCGGTGTTCTGCTATGGGAAAAAGAAAGAGACATGCCACAGAATTGAGCAAAAAACAGCCAAATTTATCAATTATTGCTATCGTTAAGGTAACGTAGGGGAATTAAGAGTTTTTACCTGTTGCAGTTTTTCCCGATGATTATACTTGTCATCACGCGGTAAAGGGCTCGGTTTCTTTATTTAATACCGTATAAAGCACTTTTTTCGATATTTTCCTCACAAGAAACGTGAGGCCAAGAGCAGAAAGGGGAAGAAAATGACATTAAACAAACGCGTTGCAACGGCCGCTCTGGCAATTACGCTTGCTGTTACGCTGGTGGGCTGTTCAAACATGTCAAAACGTGACCGCAATACCGCCATTGGCGCCGGTGCGGGAGCGGTAGGTGGGGCTATCTTAACGGATGGCGGAACATTAGGAACGTTGGGCGGAGCCGCTATCGGCGGGCTGATTGGCCGTCAGGTCGATAAATAACGAATTTGTAGCAGCAGGTTGACGGGAGTAAACCTGCTGCTCTCATACTCGTCATACTTAGCCACCAGCCAGCTTAACCTTCATCCCTTTCGCTTCCAGAAGCTGTTTTAGCAGGTCTCGCTTGTCTCCCTGAATTTCGATCACGCCTTCTTTCACTGAACCGCCGCAGCCGCATTTTTTCTTCAGTTCAGCAGCCAGCTTATCCAATACGGCATCGTCAAGATCGAGACCGCTAATCAGGCATACACCCTTCCCTTTGCGTCCGCTCGTCTGGCGCTGAATGCGCACGATACCATCGCCCTTTGGCCGAACGACCTTTTCTTCTTCCGGCGTAATGCGCCCAGTATCTGTAGAGTAAACCAGTTGACTGTTCTTATCATGATTCATGATGCAATACCGTTTAGCAGCGACGCGCGAATATCACGCAGCGTCTGAGCCGGATCAGACGATTGGGTGATCGGACGTCCAATCACCATGTAATCCACGCCTGCCTGCTGCGCCTGAACGGGCGTCATGATGCGGCGCTGATCGCCAACGTCACTGCCTGCGGGGCGAATCCCCGGCGTGACCAGCTTAAATGCCTGACCGCATACCTGCTTCAACCGCTGCGCTTCATGTGCAGAGCACACCACGCCATCCAACCCACTGTTATGCGTTAGCACAGCCAGCCTTTCCGCCTGCTCCGCTGGGCTAAGGGTAATGCCAAGCCCGCGTAGATCTTCTTCGTCCATACTGGTCAACACGGTCACGGCAATCAGCAGCGGTGCATCTTTACCAAACGGCACCAGCGCGTCTTTCGCCGCTGCCATCATACGCGAACCGCCGCTGGCGTGGACATTGACCATCCACACGCCAAGATCGGCGGCTGCCGCCACAGCATGCGCGACGGTGTTCGGAATATCGTGGAATTTCAGATCGAGAAACACATCAAAGCCGCGCTGTTGCAACGTCTGTACGAACTGTGGGCCAAATAAGGTAAACATCTCTTTGCCTACCTTCAAACGGCAATCCTGCGGATCGATACGGTCAACAAACGACAGCGCTGCATCCTGGCTGGCATAGTCCAACGCGACAACAATCGGGGATGATACCGTTTGATTCTTTTGCTGTAGATTCTCGTTTTTCATTCGTCACCCAGTCTCTAGCGAAGCCAAAATTCCCGCCGCATTCTACATCCCTCGCCCCCGAAATCCCAGCCACCTGAAGACCAATGCGATTAAAGAAGTCTGCTGAAACGGAAATCACGTACAATTATTAGCATGTTGTAACTAAAGTACGTTAAAAAATAGCCGCTCAATATCGCGAGAGGCTATTGTCCGTCTAATCCACGGATCGGCTTCACGCTGGCCCAGGTACGACAGGAAGGACATTGCCAATAGAGGGATTGTGACGTGAAACCGCATTTACGGCAGCTGTAGCGGGGCTTAGTACGAATCTGCTCGCCCACCATGTCGCGCAGCACCACCAGGCTTTCTTTTGCTCGTCCGTCTTCCGCTTCATGCAGGTGAAAATCCATCAGGCGATGGAACACACGCATAGTCGGGTGACGTTGCAGCTGACGATTGATGTAGACCTGCGCAACCTCTGCACCCTCTTCCCTTTCGAGGATATCGGCCAGCATCAATTCCGCCGTCGCTCCGGTATTTTCTTCCACGCAGCGCTTGAGGAAATGAGCCCAATCCAAGGTGTTACCTAAGTGCTGATAGCACTCCTGCAACATCGGTAATGTTTCACTGACCAGCTCTTTATCTTGATCGAGAACCTGCCGCAAGGCCTCCACCGCACGTGAATAATCCTGCTGCGCCATGTAAATACGCCCCATCATAATGGACGCACGAGCGCACTGGTTGTCCGCCGAGGCCCCTTTCTTCAGGAACGTTAACGCTTTATCCAGATCGTCACTGCCCATAGCCAGCAGCGCTAACTCGCAGTAAAAATGAGCGATGTCCACGCGAAGCTCATCTTTTCCCATTTTGACCAGTTTTTCCGCAACATCTATCGCCGTCTGCCAGTCGCTGGTGGCCTGATGGATCTGCAATAGCTGCTGTAAAGCGCTACGCCGAAAATCTTCTTCATCCACCAGTTGGTTAAAAATCTCTTCGGCACGGTCATACAGACCAGCAGCCATGTAATCGCGACCCAGCTGCTGCACCGCCAGCAGGCGTTGTTCAAAGGTTAACGATGCGCTTTCGGTCAGTGCCTGATGGATGCGAATCGCACGGTCAACTTCGCCGCGCGAGCGAAACAGGTTACCGAGCGTGAGGTGGGCTTCAAAGGTATTACTGTCATCCTTGAGCATGTCGAGGAACAGTTCCACCGCCTTATCCTGCTGGTTAGACAACAGGAAGTTAACCCCGGTAACATATTCACGGGACAGGCGGTTGGATTCCTGCTCTTTGTCCTGCTGCGCACTTCTGCGACCCATGTACCAACCGTACGCGGCGGCCACGGGCAGCAACAGAAACAGCAGTTCTAACATAGAGAGAATTCCTTAGTGGGTGACCGTCTGCACCGGCGTCACATTCTCCTCGGTGGAGGTAGAAAGCTGTTGTTCCAGACGCTTGATTTTACGTTGTGCACGGCCAATCGCAATGCGCTGACGCAGATAAAACAGACCACAGATAACCCAGCCAAGAACAAAGCCCAAGGCAAACAGCGTGGCGAGCAGTGTGGAGATACGATAATCCCCCTGTGCCAGCAGGTAGTTAAATGTCACAACCTGATCGTTGTGCGCACCCAGTGTGACAGAAATGATGAATATCGCCAGCACGAGTAAAAAAATCAGCAAATATTTCACATTGTCCTTCCTGTGATATCCATTAACCGGATGAATTATGCCAAATTTTGGCGACTAACCCCATTAAATTACCATGTCCAGCACGGACAGGGAAATCAAGAACCGACCTCCACTGCCGTCTATGCTTGTTATTTATTCTGTGCTGAATAAAAATGACAGCAGCATGCCAGCAAGGGGAAAAGTCATGTCAAAGCAGGACGAACAGCGATTATTAGTCAAGATCGCTACGCTCTATTATAGCGAAGGGATGAAACAAGCAGAAATTGCCGCCTCACTCCATTTGTCACAGTCTTTTGTCTCGCGCGCTATCACACGCAGTGTTAAAGAAGGTGTGGTCAAAATCAGCGTAATTCAACCCCCGAACATGTTCATGGGGTTGGAATCTGCCATTCAGAAGCGCTACGGCATCGATCAGGCTATTGTTGTGGATGTCGCCGACAACGCCACGCTGACGCAAATCAAGCAGGCGATTGGCTCTGCCGCTGCGCACTATGTCCAAACCAGTATCCGCCCTGACGATCTGGTTGGTATCTCATCCTGGAGTAGCACGCTGCGGGCGATGGTGGACAGTTTACATCCGCAAAGCGTCAAGGCGCAGGGCGTGATCCAACTGTTGGGCGGCGTGGGGCCGAACGGCAATGTGCAGGCGACCATCCTGACACAGACCCTAGCCAACCAATTAAGTTGTCCGGCCTATCTTTTACCGGCACAGAGCATTGAACGTTCGGTGGAAGATCGCGCTCGCTTGGTGACCAGCGATGAGGTTTCCAGCGTGGTCGATAAGTTTAGCGAAGTGAGCCTGGCACTTGTGGGCATCGGCGTGCTGGAACCGTCACAATTGCTGAAAAACTCCGGCAACTATTATCACGAAGCGATGCTGCAACAGTTAGCAGAACGCGGTGCCGTCGGTGATTTATGTCTGCATTACTACAACGCAGAAGGCGAGCCGGTGTTGCAGGACGATGAAGATCCGGTGATTGGCATGGCATTACCACAGCTGCGTCAATGTCCACGCGTGGTGGCACTGGCGGGCGGTGTCGAGAAAAGTGCGGCCATTCGCGGCGCGTTAGTCGGCCACTATATTGACGTATTGATTACCGATCGGTTAACCGCTGAGACGCTGATCTAACGCACGTATCACCAATGGTTTGTGCGGCTGGATGTGATGTACCGCGAGTCGCGATGATAATCGCGAAGCAATAAGAGTAACGTCAGGCGCAGGATGATTCCCACTGCTCCGCGCCTGACGAACCGTGACGCGATTATTCGCTAACGTTAATGGATGACAGCAGCGCATCCTGCACAATCCGCTGTGCCTGTAACGGATTTTGCGCTTCCTGTGCCGCCTGAAGCGCGGGGATATCCAGCTTGTCCAGCGCACGATAGATGTGCTTCAAGAAACGGATGGACAACTGCGCCGCCTCCACGTGATTCTCACGGAACGGGAACTGATCGAGCTGCCAGACGCCCTGCCAGTTGTTGATTTTCAACACATAGAAGAATTCGAAAATCTCAGTCATGTGCACCGTGCCGACCACCAAATCGTCATCCCAGCCGCGCAGATTGTCGTTTACATCCATTCCGAACAGCCGGCCGCGATCGATAATCAACTGGGCAGAATCAGCGGGTGATTCACCGCCATACAGTGCATGTCCGAAGTCCAGCAGCACGCCGACGTTATCCAGCCCGATGTCTTCAATACCCAGCAGCGTTCTCGCAGCGGAATCCCAGGTCATTTTCACGCGCGGTTCACGCGGCTTGTATTCGATGGCGAATTTCACATCGGGGTTAGCCCCTGCCAGATCGCGCATACCATCAACGGCAAGCTTCCACAGATTTTTATGGCTGACCTGAAACGGATAATCCCAGCCATCCTGCCCCGGCCAGACTTTGACATAATTCGCACCCAATTCACGCACAATGCCAGCAGATTCATGCATCAGTTCAAACGCCGCAGCTCGGGCCGCCGGATCGGGGTTGGTGAAGGCGCCACGCGACCACTTTTGCAGGTAAATTTCCGGCGTGATGCCAATCGCTTTCAGCCCTGCATCCTTCAGTGCATCTTTCACTTCGCTTAGCGTGACGCCCGGCGTGAAGGGATAAGGCAGGTCGACATAGGAAAGCTCGCCGACCTCTTTCGCGGCGTTGATCTGATCGATCGTGCTCAATGCCGGGCCGTAGCCATCTACGGCGTAGCGGTCGATATAATTCGCAAAATGCCACAAACCGGCACCAAATTCAGGGTAGTTATACGTTGCCATAAAAGTCACCTCATTGATTTATAGGATATTGAGCTGCTTATCTTTCTTGCGTATCGGATAGGTTTTTACGGTTAACATTTCTTACTGCTAAAAATGCTTACGGTTAAAAATGGTCATGCTTCAGGCCGCAAACGTGCTCGCGCCACCGCCGTACGCCACTGTTGGTAGCTCTCCAGAATGGCGTGATTTGTCGCCGACGGTTCGATGACTTCCACCTCTCTCGGCAGCGCGGCGATCTGTTCGTTGTGCTCCCACCATCCCAGCATCTTGCCGCCCAGATAGGCCGCCCCCAACGCAGACACTTCCGCGTTGTGATTGCGAATCAGAGGGCGTTGTAATAAGTCAGCCTGAAACTGCATCAGCCAGCGGTTTTGCGTCGCGCCACCGTCAACACGCAGAGCGGGTAAAGCGGCCTGCGACGCCTGTTCCATAGCGAAAAAAACGTCAGCGATTTGATACGCAATCGCTTCAAGACCGGCACGAGCGATGATGGCGGGTGTGGTGGCGTCGCATAAACCACACAGCAGACCGCGCGCTTGCACATCCCAATAGGGTGCACCCAGCCCGGATAAGGCAGGAACAAAGAAAACTCCCTGATTCGATTCGGCGCTGAGCGCCAGTTCGGTCAGTTGCGTAACAGAAGGGACGCCCAGCATCTGACCAATCCAGGCAAATCCCGAGCCGGTATGGGTGATATTGCCTTCCAGCGCGTAGCGCAGTTCGCCATCGTGCCAGGCAATGGTGGTGCTGAGCCCAGCGGCGTGAAGGTGCGGCGTGTTGATCGTGGTCATCAGCGATGAACCGGTGCCGTATGTCGCTTTGATTTCACCGCTTTGGGTGATGCCCTGACCGTACAGCGCAGCATGGGAATCCCCAATCAGCGCCACAATCGGTACGCCAGCGGCAAGCCCACTGATGCCCGTCACGCCGGTGTGACCGTGTAACGCCGAGGAAGGCGTGACGGCAGGCAGACAAACGCTAGGGATACCGAACAGCGCCAGCAGGTCCTCATCCCAACAGCCGCGGTGAATATTGAACAATTGAGTTCTCGCCGCGTTGGAATAGTCGGTGGAGAACGCCCGCCCCCCGCTAAACTGCCAGTTAAGCCAGCAATCCACCGTCCCGATGCACAACTCCCCCTGCATTGCACGGGCGACACCGTTTGGCAATTCTGCCAGCATGGCATGCAGTTTGGCGGCGGGAAAAAGCGGATCGACTTGCAGCCCGGTACGGGATTCGATCAGACGTGCCTCAGCGCTTCCTTGTAATGCCTGACAGAATCTCTCCGCACGGCGATCTTGCCAACTGACCAATGGCGTCAGCGGTTTTCCGGTTTGCCTGTCCCAAATCAGCACCGACTCACGCTGATTGCTGATGGCGACACCCACCACCTGAGCACGGTGTAATGATGACAAGCAAACCTCTGCCGCCTGACAAACCGCACGCCAGATCGCCATCGCATCCTGTTCGGATCTGCCCGGTTGCGGGTGCGTGACCTGCAAAGCGACCGCCGCTTTAGCCAGAATGCGTCCCCGCTCATCGACGGCAATCGCCTTGGCGTTCGTCGTCCCTTCATCGATTGCCAAAATAACCGGCGTATACATCATCAGCCTCCCGGACAAAGACGCAGTGCCGCGTTGACAATGCCCGTCGCGTCCAGCCCGTGATGCGCCCGCATCGCGCTCCGATCGGCAGCAATCGCGTACTGACCATCAGGAATCCCCAGCCGTACCAGAGGAATTCCACTGCCCGCTTCCGCCAGCACTTCCGCAACCAGACTACCTGCACCGCCGTTGACGTTATGTTCCTCGACGGTAATAACGCGAGGTGTTTCGCTCAGAATTTCAAGCAACTGCTGAGTATTACACGGTCGAATAGAGGAAAGATTGACCACCGTAGCGGCAAGTCCTTTTTCTGCTAATAATTCAGAAGCCGTCACAATTTCATGTACGGTCGACCCCAATCCGACCAGTGTGATATCACGGCCTTTGCGCAGTACATCGATCTGTCCCGGCACAAAGCGATAGTGCTCATCATGCAAGGCAGGCAGTGGTTTTCCATCGAGGCGAATATAGACTGGTCCCTGATGTGCAAACGCATAATCGATAATTTGGCGACACTCTTCCGGGCTGGATGGCGCGTAGATCTCAATATTGCCAAACCCTCTCAGCACCGCGATGTCGTCAATACTGTGGTGCGTGCTAGCGAGCGGGCCGTAGCTACAACCCGCATTCAGCCCAAACAGCTTAACGTTGCTGTTGTTGTAGCAGACGTCGACTTTGAGCTGTTCGTTGGCGCGGGAGATCAGAAATGGTGCCGCGTTGCAGGTCACCGCAATCTTGCCGCCGATGGACAGCCCTACCGCCGTTCCCACCATCGTTTGTTCGGCAATCCCCACGTTGACGATGCGATCGGGAAAACGCTGAATGAACGGTGAAATCTTCGCCGTGGAGGTCGAATCCGCCAACACAGGCACTAAATCAATCCCCTGTTCGACGGCCTTAATGAACTGCTCGACCATGACGGTTGCCAGATGCTCTGCGCTACTCATCTTTTAGTTCCTCCAACGCCAGTGCAATTTCTTCGCCTTTCGGCACCCGGTGATGCCATTCAGCCCGCCCCTGAATAAACGATACGCCCGCGCCTTTTTCCGTATTCGCAATCACCACATTCGGCTTGCCGTTGCGAGGCAGATTCTCCAGCGTGTCCACCACCGAACGCATGTCATTACCCGCGCATTCCGTCACCTGTAGGCCAAATGCCTGCCACTTTTCCGCCAGCGGATCCGTGTTCATGATGGAACAGGTCGTTCCTGCCAGTTGCAGCTTGTTCTTGTCGTTGATGATAATCAGGTTATCCAACTGGTAATGCGCCGCCGCCAGCGCCGCTTCCCAGTTACTGCCTTCCGCCAGCTCGCCGTCGCCCGTCAGGACAAACACCCGACGCGGGCTGTTGTCACGTTTTGCCGCTAGCGCAATACCGACGGCAACCGGCAACCCGTGTCCCAACGCCCCCGTGTTCAGCTCAATCCCCGGCGTCTTGTGCTTGACCGGATGCCCCGGTAAATGCGAATCAGGGTGCTGATAGGTTGCCAGCCACGATTCGGGGAAATAGCCTGCTTCTGCCAGACAGCAGTAATAACCGCCAACCGCATGGCCTTTTGACTGGATGTAAATGTCACGCTGCGGATCCTGAAGGCGATCCGGCGCACAGTTCAGAATGCGGAAATACAGTGCCGTCAGAATCTCCACCTGTGACAGATCTGCACCCGTATGTCCGCCAGCTGGACTATTGGCATTCAGATGAATAATGCGGCGACGAATGGCGCGGGCTTTGTGCGTCAGCGCCTCCACCGACAATGCGTACGGATTCATACCTCACCTCGCTTGAATTTTTACTCAAAAACGAATATTTATTCACATTAAATCAAAAAAAATTGCGCTTAAATCAGGCCTCGGTATGTCTACCGACATCGCTCCCGCCACAACCCAACGCCCCGTGCTATTTGCTCTTAAATACACCCACTCTTAAATACAGCTTAAATGCTATCGACACTTAATGTACCTACGCCTGATTAAGCGCCTTCCGCCGCGGCCTTCTGTGACACAATTGCGGCCCTGTGCTGCATACGGTTTTGCATCTGGTCGATAATCACCGCCACAATAATGACGATGCCTTTAATCACCATCTGCCAGAATTCACTCACGCCCATCATCACCAACCCGTCGGCAAGAATTCCGATGACAAATGCGCCAATCAGCGTGCCCAAAATCGTCCCGCGACCGCCCGCCAGCGACGTTCCGCCGAGTACCACGGCAGCAATCGCGTTCATTTCAAAAGCTGTGCCCGTCGCCGGATGGCTGGCGACCAACTGAGAGGACACCACGATGCCGGCGATAGCTGCGCAGAAGCCGGAAATGGTGTAGACCCAGACTTTTACCTGACGAACCTTGACGCCAGAAAGCTCCGCAGCACGTTCATTGTCGCCAATCGCATAGACATGACGGCCAAATGGCAGGCGACGCGCCACATAGGCAATCACTAGAGCCAGTACCAACATCAGCCAGATGGCGAGCGGCAATCCCAAAATCGTGCCGGAACCAATCAGCTCAAAGCCGGTATTGCCCAACTGCGGGTTACCGCCTAAGCCTGGGAATGTCTCCCCACCGGAAATCAGCATCGAGGCCCCACGCACGATATACATCGTGCCTAACGTGCAGATAAAGGGCGCAACGTTATACCGCGTGATAATCCAGCCGTTAATGGCACCAATGAGCGCACCAATCACCAACACGACGGGCACAACGACCCACACGCTGGGGAAAATCGCGATGCCGAACATGGGCAGCACAATGCCCTGGGTAATCATGTAGCCCGCCACCATGCCGCACAGCCCCAGCGTGGCCCCGATTGACAGGTCAATCCCGGCGGTAATGATGACAAACGTGATCCCTAATGCCAGAAACGCGTTGATAGCAATGTGCTTCACCATGATGATCAGGCTACCTGTCGCCAAAAACCCGGGCACCGTGAAGGCAAAGAACCCCAGAATCAGGAGCAGCGCGATGAACGTGCGCAGCCTGAGGATCAACAGCAGGATGCTCTCTCGTGAGCGTACAAACTTACCCGGTGATAGCGCGCCCGACGCTGCCGGAAGGTGAGTCGTTTTCATGTCAGAATCCTTGAGCACTTGCCGAAACCAATGCCGATTCGCTGGCCGACTGACGCACAATATTCGCCGTCAGTTTGCCATTCGACATCACCAAAATACGGTCCGATACCGCCATAATCTCTTTCAGATCCGAGGTGGAAAACAGCACGCCGATGCCCTGTTCGGACAGCCCAACCATCATTTCAAACACATCGGCTTTTGCCCCCACATCAATACCGCGTGTCGGTTCGTCCAGTAACAGCACCTTAGGGTTGGTCAGCAACGAGCGGCCAATCACCACTTTTTGCTGATTGCCGCCGCTGAGCGCCTGAATTTCCACTTCAGGTGAAGACACTTTGATTGCTAACCGCCCAATCGTGCTGGCAACCACCTCTTGCTCCTGTCGCTGGAAGATCGCCATGCGGTATTTCAGTCGCCGCCACAGGCTGGCTATGGTGAGATTGGAAGCCACCGACGAGAGCGGAAAGATGCCAGTTTTTTTGCGATCTTCCGGCACCAGACTCATTCCCATGCGAATGCGCTGCGCGGTAGAAAGGCGCGGACTCACCGGTTTGCTATCGAGATAAATCTTGCCCAGATAATCATTCTGAATGCCCAACAGACACTCAAAAAGTTCGGTGCGTCCTGCCCCCATCAGCCCATAAATACCGACGATTTCCCCTTCACGTACCATCAGCGAGACATCGTTAACGACCTGATGTCCTGCATCATTGAGGCAGGTCAGATGCTCCGCTTCCAATATCGGCGCACCGAACGTTCTACCCGAATGCAGGAAACTGGTGACAGGGTCACCGCCGAGCATTTCCCGGACGATCCACGGCACGTCAATGTCGCTGACCGCCGCTTCCGCCTGAAAACAGCCGTCACGCAGGATAGTGATGTAGTCACCAATCGCCATCAGCTCTTCGAGCCGATGCGAAATGTAGATGATGGAAACATTCTGGCGAGTCAGTTCGCGGATCACGCGAAACAGAATCTCCACTTCGTTTTTGCTTAGCGCGGAGGTCGGTTCGTCCAGAATCAGAATGTCGGCCTGATCCGCCAGCGCCTTGGCGATTTCCACCAACTGCTGCTGCCCGACTTTCAGGCTGGCGACTTCGGTACGCGGTGAAATAGCCTGATCGAGACGCGACATTAGCTCTGCTGCAATCCGCTCCTGCTCCAGATAATCGATAGGTGCAACGCCTTTTTGCCGTTCCCGCCCCAGAAAAATGTTCTCCGCCACGCTCAGATTCTCGGACAGGTTAAGTTCCTGATGCACCATGCCGATGCCTTTCGACGCCGCATCGCGCGTATCCGCTATACGCACCGCGGTGCCATTCAACAGAATCTGGCCAGACGTCGGCTGTTGCACACCAGCCAGAATCTTCATCAACGTCGATTTACCCGCCCCGTTCTCACCAATGATCACGTTGACCTTGCCGCGATAAACGTTGTAATCGACGTTATCCAGTGCTTTGGTGCCGGGAAACAACATCGTAATACCTCGGGTCGCCATCACTATTTCGGGTCGGCGAACCGCGTCTGGTTGCATAGCCGCATCTGAACGTTCCATCATTGCGTACCTCCGCTGCTCGCTCCGGTCAAATTTAGCGTCATCGGCACCGCATCGCTGATGCCCTGCTTGGTCAACACCAGCGCCGCCAGTACGTTAACGGGTTTACCCTGCACATCCACATCCAGCGCCGGCAACGACGCAATCGCTTTGTTATTCAGCGCGCGTGCCAGTTGGGCAAACTGCACCTGATTCTTGAAATCATCAAAGCGGATAAACCCTGCCGCATCGCGAATCGCATTGCCTTTGATTATCGGCCCCAGCTGAAGCGTGACAGCGTCACCTTGTACATCAAGCGTCAATTTCCCTTCACGACTTTCCCGGTCAATTCCGCTGATCGTGCCCTGAATCCGGGCGTAGACGGCTTTACGTGCGGTTCCCTCCAGCGCTGCCTGTGCTTTCTTCAGCTCATCCCAGGATAGCGCCTGCTGCTGTGCCGCTGGGAGCAGTGTGGGTTGCCACAGCGCAGTCGCAATGCTCTCTGGTGTCATGGTGCTATAGCCTGGCGTAGCGGCTGGATCGACCGGAATAATCGGCTTACCGTTCTCATCCAGATCGACCACCGTACAGGCAGACAGCAGTAAGGCGCAGAGCCCAACCCAACCAGCGCGATATCGTTCATCAAACAACATAACGACTCCTCTATCAGCAGGCGCTAACGCGCCCGCTGCCTCGATTACGGTTTCAACGCAAAGGTGTTGAGTTTGTTCGCGTTAGACTCATCGATCAGAATGCAGTCCATCAGCTGTTTTTCATCAAGCTGCGCCTTGCCGTTCTTCAGGTAGTAATCGGCCTGTTCGACCGCCATCTGCGCCTGTTGCCAGCCGGGTTGCAGTACCGTGGCTTTAATATTGCCTTTATTGATGATGGAATCGCGCACGTAGTCGCTGCCGTCAAAGCCCACCACAATCACATCGTGACGCCCCGCCGCTTTCAGCGCCGCTTCTGCGCCTAGCGCCATGGTGTCGTTGCCGGAAATCACGCCAGTGATATCGGGGTTCGCCTGCAAGATGGCTTCCATACGGGTAAACGCTTCCGTCTGGCTCCAGTTCGCCGTTTGTCTGGCAACCCGCTTCATGTCGCTGTATTGATCGATCACATCGTGGTAGCCCTGCGAACGAACGTGCGCATTGGTGTCCGACTCACGACCAATCAGTTCAACGTACTTGCCTTTCTGGCCCATCAGTGCAACGAATTTCTCCGCGCCGAGCTGCGCGCCCTGATAGTTATTGGAAACGATCTGCGCCACGGCCACGCCGGTTTCATTGATTTCACGGTCAATCAGGAACGCGGGAATGCCAGCGGCTTTCGCCTTCTTCAGCGGTCCAATGGTGGCATCAGCCCCGGCATTATCCAGAATGATGGCTTTCGCCTTACGGGCAATAGCAGTTTCAATCAGTTGATTTTGCTTACTAACATCATCGTCGTGCGAGGCCACCAGCGTGGTGTAGCCCAGCTCGGCGGCTTTGGTTCTGGCACCTTCGGCTTCCGCTTTAAAAAACGGATTATCGTGTGAAGGGGTAATAATGGCGATCAGGCCGTTATCTGCGGCGAACGTGCCCGCAGAGAGGGAAAACATGATAGCCAGCAGGGAGGATTTCAGACGGTAAGGTTTCATTGTTATTCTCCTATTTGAATATATATTCAATATTGAATTAACATTCAAATGAAGTTTTACAACCAACCGAAAAATTGTCCAACAGCAAAAACAGGAATAGCGAAGCAGCTCACAAATTGTTTACATTTTGCGCGAGGAGATAACGGTGGGGATGAGGAAGAAACAGAAACGAGGGAGAAATTTTTAACGTTGCGTCAGCAACGGCCTGCAGGGTGACGGACAAGGAAGTCCGTCATAAAAATGCGGATGACCGATGTCATCCGCAGGATACGAACTACAGCGATAACTCACTCTAGAGGGCTACGAGGATTTATTCTCAGCGGCATCTTCTTCCGCCTGTTCTTTAATCTCTTCATGCTGGAGCGACAGTGGGCCACACCAGCGCTGTGCTAACCAACTGGCAACGACAACCAGCAGCCAGCTGATTAACGTCGCCACCACCAGATCCTGCGGCCAATGCATGCCAAGCACCAGACGGCTGCCCATGACGCCGTTGGCCCAGAGCATCAGGATCACTACCGTTTTATAATGCCGACGTGCCCACAGTAACCCGACGCCCAGCAGCGCCCAGGTCGCGGCAAACATGGTGTGCCCGGAAGGGAAAGCAAAACCGGTTTCAAACTGCCAGTGGCTGCGTAGCCACTGTGGAATCTGCGCTTGATCCTGCAATTGCGTTTTAACCAGCTCCGAACGTTCCTTGCGCGGCAACGAGTAGAAATAGCTGTCATCCACCTGATGATTTTTCTCCAGCCAGACGACATAGGGACGAGATTCCTGTACCCACTCTTTAATCACCGATTTGATGCCCTGTCCAATCAGCACCGTAATCGCCATAATGACCAACAGGCCGAGAGCAGGCCTCAGACGAAAACGCAGACACCAAAGAAACCAAATGCTCAATACGATGCTGGTCAGAATGCCCCATGGCGATGTCACCGTCTCGGTGATCCAAAAGAGTACGCGCAGCCAGAGCCCGTCATACTCCGGTTGCCACTGCCAGCCGCTCATCCAGATAATCATTGGCATAATCAGTAATAGCACAGCGCCAATGGTTGTTCGTTTGGCAATTTCGTACATAATTTCTTCCCATAATTCAGTATGATGCTTTGCAACAAAACTTTCACAATTCTATCAGAAAATCCGACATGAACTGTCAGTATGGCGTAAAATAGCGCTCAGTTCTGTCAACGAACCTGAAACCAAACCGCGGTCAGGGCACATTCTAATTCAATTTTTGTGACGTTCTTAGACAGGCTTTTTTGCTGGTCAAGCGCGATAGGTCGCAGTAGGATTCGCCTCAGCACTTTTTTGGACACAGCTTTTTTGGACACGGCTTTTTTGGAGAAAAGTATGCAGCTAAAACGGGTGGCGGAAGCCAAATTACCCACTCCGTGGGGCGATTTTCTGATGGTGGGTTTTGAAGAGATCGCCACGGGTCACGATCACCTTGCACTCGTCTATGGTGATATTTCCGGTTCAGTTCCTGTACTGGCTCGCGTGCATTCCGAGTGCCTGACGGGGGATGCCCTGTTTAGCCTGCGCTGCGACTGTGGTTTCCAGCTTGAGGCTGCATTAGGCCACATCGCCGAAGAAGGTCGCGGCGTGCTGTTATACCATCGTCAGGAAGGCCGTAATATCGGGTTGCTCAATAAAATCCGCGCTTATGCGTTGCAGGATCTGGGGGCAGATACGGTAGAAGCGAATCATCAGCTTGGGTTCGCCGCCGATGAGCGCGATTTTACGCTGTGTGCAGATATGTTCAAATTGCTGGACGTTGATGAAGTTCGCCTGTTGACTAATAATCCACAGAAAGTGAAAATCCTCAACGAAGCAGGCATCAATATCGTCGAACGTGTGCCATTAATCGTCGGACGTAACCCGAAGAATGAGCACTATCTGGCAACCAAAGCCGCCAAAATGGGGCACATACTGGATATGAAATAACGTTCCCACGTATCGCTTTGGGATCGCTTGCTTCAATGCCTACAGCCGGTTTTTCACCGGCTGATTTGTTTAGATTAGTGCTTGAGGATGTACATATCTTGCGTGTAATAATCGCCGCGAACATTGGGCGAAAAACCACCGATATACGTCTTAACCATCTGCGGCTGAACATAATAGTAGATGGGTAATAATGGAGTGTCGTTATCTAAAATATCCGAGGCCTGTTGATAAATTGCCTCTTTCTCACTCTTATCTTTGACCGTCAGCGCCTTTTTCAGCAACGCATCATACTGCGTATTACTAAATTTACCGTTGTTGTTGCTGTCGTTGGTTTCCAGAGTATTCAAGAACGTACTTGCTTCATTGTAATCCCCTGTCCAAGATTGTCTGACCACTTCAAAATTACCCGTACGTACGGTATCCAGCATGGTCTTCCATTCCTGATTTTGCAGCGTCACTTCCAGACCAAGATTTTTCTTCCACATTGAACTGGCGGCAATCGCCACGCGTAGATGCGACTCGGAAGTGTTATAAAGCAGATTGAGTTTCAGCGGGTGTTTCTCATCAAATCCGGCCTCTTTCAACAGTTTCTTCGCCTCATCATTACGCTGCTGCTGTGTCCAGCTTGCCCACTCAGGATCTTTACGTTGAAATCCCCCTACATTTTTGGGAATCAAACTGTAAGCGGGCGTCTGGCCCATGCCCATCACCTTTTCAGCGATGACCGCTTTATCTAAGCTGAGGTCTAAGGCGCGGCGAATGCGTGAATCGTCAAAAGGGGCTTTTCCCGTATTGAAACGATAAAAGTAGGTAGACAACAACGGCGAAACCTTCACTTCCTGAGGGTACTCTTTTTGCAGCGACGCAAACTGAATCGGTGATAAAAGCCCTGTGATATCAATCTCGCCCGATTTATAACGATTCAATTCCGCCGCCTGCGAGCTGATCGGCAGATACGTGACTTTGTTAATCACGGTATGCGCATCATCCCAATACTGGCTATTGCGCTTACCGACGATGCGTTCGTTAACCACCCATTCGCTCAGCGTATAAGGGCCACTGCTGACGAAATTCCCAACCTGTGTCCAACTTTCTGGATGCTTTTCAATGACTGCTTTCGGTAATGGCACCAGAACATGATAAGCCGACATTTCCAGGAAATAGGAAAGCGGGTGTTCCAGCGTAACTTCAACCGTATGGCTATCCAGCGCTTTTATGCCCAACGTATCTGGCGCCTTTTTGCCAGCAATAATATCTGCCGAATTCTTCACGTACATACTGGCGATGTAGCTGCCGTAAGGCGACAACGTTTTTGGATCGCCAAGGCGTCGCCAACTGTAAACGACATCATCCGCAGTAATCGGTGAACCATCGGACCATTTAGCATCAGGTCGCAGATGGAATGTCCACACCGTGTTGTCTTTATTATCCCAGCGCTCGGCCAGTCGCGGCTGGATAGTGCCGTCATCGCCCACGCGCACCAGATTATCGAAGAAGTCGTTGATAATATGGCCTTCTACATCGCTTTCTACCTTATGCGGATCTAACGATGCAGGCTCTGAACCATTGCCTCGCACCAGCTCTTGTTTCTCCGCCAGCGACGTGCCAGCAGGAACCTGTGCCGCAAAAACCGATGTCATTGATCCCGCCGCACATAGTGTAAGCAGCAGCGAGTGTTTAAAACGTTTTTTGATTACAGCATTCATATAACCTCCTGTTATATCCCCGTCATTCTTCAAACTGCGTTGGCGTTGTCGTCGGGGCATGGCTGGGCAATAATTTTTACTTATTCCCCATGTAGTTAGCGTCAATACAACATAACCACAATTTGCCGGAGGATACGAGAATTTCATGTGGGAAAAAGTGCGCTGGTGCACTAAGACGAATATCTCGTTCTTCGTCGCCAGAAAGGGGAACGCTATTCTGTCTGGATTAACGCTTCATTTTTAACGGTCACTAGTCCAAGCTATAAACCTACCTGACTGTAACAAATGGAGATTGTTATGGATGATCAAAAAGAAGGAAGTTTGCGACTGCTTACGTCTGGTGAAATAAGGCTGGCTAAATCTATTTTTGGCGACTCTGTTCACTATCACAAAGTCTGGATTCATCACGACAGTTACCTTCCATTCAGCCTTCAAGATAAAAATACGGCGATGAGCCCGAATGGTGAACTGTACTTTCGGGCATGGTATAGCGACGATTTCTCCCTCACGAGTATGTCCAGCCAACACCTATTTATTCATGAAATGAGCCATGTCTGGCAGCGTGAGCGAGGTATGAATGTCATATTTAGAGGTTTAGTAAGCTGGGCTGTCAGTTATCGCTACCAGTTTGGTAACCGCACATTACGATCCTACTCAATGGAACAACAGGCACAGATAATCGCTGACTATTTCATTTTAAAAACTTACGGTCATCAAGCGTGGAAAATGTTGAGAACGCGAGGAGATGTTACCCTTGATGGCGATACTTCTGAGGCTGTAATACGTCAACACTATCAAAAAACCATGCAATTCTTTCCCTGGAATTAACGATGACATTTATTGCAAGATTGCCTGCATATTTGCTTTTATTTAGCGCCTTTATTCTTGTTGGCTGCCCCGGTTCAGGTGACCGATTGCAGCCAGATGAATTGACATCTGTCAGGCAAGTTAAAGGTGATATCTGTTTTTCAGTTAATAAACCTGTGGATTACCAACCCACTCTTATTGTGATTAGTACAAGGCTCGCGCCACCACAGGAATGGGTGCTGTATGAAAATCCCAGAGTTATCGTTACACAGGGAGAATTGTGTATTCCCCCTTCCTTTTACCGCTTTTTAGACGACAGGACATATGTCGTCAGGTATATCCTGCAATCGAAAAAGCACAGTGATTTGCGAAGAAGCGTCGTGTCTGCGATAGCGATTACCAACGGTAGTGTTCGGAGCGAACCGCTTAGGGAAGATGAAGCCGCTTATTATTGATGTCCGATTTTTCAGGCATATAGACAAGAGATATCGAACGATAGACGAAGCACCACGAGCAGATTTTCTGCTCGTGGTGGCTGCATATAAAATTACAACATATTACGGATAACGTAATGAAGGATGCCGTCGTTCTGGTAATAGGTCAGTTCATTACGGGTGTCGATACGGCAGCGGGTGTTGATCACCTGCGTATTACCATCAGCATCAGTGATATTTACCTCAACCGTGGCGCCAGGTGCCAGTTGATTTAATCCCGTAATCGAAATCTGCTCATCCCCGGTTAATTGCAGCGTTTTACGCGTCACACCGTCGGGAAATTCCAGCGGCAGAATCCCCATCCCAATCAGGTTAGAGCGGTGAATACGCTCGAACGATTCGGCGATCACCACGCGAACACCCAGCAAACGTGGGCCTTTCGCGGCCCAGTCTCGGCTAGAACCCGAACCGTACTCTTTCCCAGCAAACAGCGCCAGTGAGACACCTTCTTCCTTGTAGCGCATTGCCGCGTCATAGATCGTCATCTCATTCTGCGACGGAATGTGACGGGTATAACCGCCCTCTTTACCCGGCACCATTTCATTACGGATACGGATGTTGGCAAACGTCCCGCGCATCATCACTTCGTGGTTGCCCCGCCGTGAACCGTAAGAGTTGAACTCCGTGGTTTCAACGCCGCGTTCCAGCAAATATTTCCCTGCAGGGCTATCACGCTTGATGTTGCCTGCTGGCGAGATGTGGTCGGTTGTAACCGAATCGCCCAGCATCGCCAGAATGCGCGCCTTGTGGATATCCTGAACCGGCTCCGGTTCTTTCCCCATATCCAGAAAGAAAGGCGTCTGGCGAATATAGGTCGATTCTTCCGGCCACTGATAGGTAGGATTATCGTCGACCTCGATATCTTGCCACTCCTGCGTACCTTCAAACACTGCGGCATATTGTTTGTGGAACATGCCAGCGTTGACATTCAATACCGCGTCCGCCACCGCTTTCGTCGAGGGCCAGATGTCTTTCAGATAAACGGCTTTTCCGTCACGATCTTCACCCAGCGGTTGTTGCGTCAGATCGACATTCATATTTCCCGCCAGCGCGTAGGCGACCACCAGCGGCGGTGACGCCAGCCAGTTAGTCTTCACCAGCGGATGAATACGGCCTTCAAAGTTACGGTTACCTGACAACACGGCGCCGACCGTCAAGTCGCCTTCTTTTATCGCGGCTTCAATCGCATCCGGCAGCGGGCCGGAGTTACCGATACAGGTGGTACAGCCGTACCCCACCAGATTGAACCCCAACTCGTCGAGGTATGGCGTTAATTCCGCTTTAGCATAGTAATCCGTGACGACCCGTGAGCCCGGTGCCAACGAGGTTTTGACCCACGGCTTGGTTTTAAGACCACGCTCTACGGCATTTTTTGCCAGTAGCCCAGCCGTCATCAGCACGCTAGGGTTGGAGGTATTAGTACAAGAGGTGATCGCCGCGATCACGACCGCCCCCTGATGCAAGCGATGCGTCTCACCTTCCAACGTGAACTCTTCATAGTCAGAGCGGTTCTTCACCGAGCTGACATCCAGTTCCCGGCTGGCTTTAAAGGCTTCCGGCACACCCGCTAAAGGCACGCGATCCTGTGGGCGTTTCGGCCCTGCCAGACTGGTTTCCACCGTTGCCAAATCCAGCGCTAGCTGGCTGGTGAATACCGGCTCATCTCCAGCATTGCGCCACAGCCCCTGTTGCTTACTGTAGGCTTCCACCAGTGCAATCTGTTCTTCGGCGCGGTTGGTCAACCGCATGTAATCCAGCGTGATGTGATCGATAGGGAAAAAGCCACAGGTTGCACCATATTCCGGTGCCATGTTGGCGATAGTCGCGCGATCTGCCAACGGTAGAGAATCCAGCCCATCACCGTAAAATTCCACAAATTTGCCGACAACGCCGTGTTTACGCAGCATCTGCGTTACCGTCAGAACCAAATCGGTTGCCGTGATCCCTTCTTGCATTTTGCCGCTTAATTTGACGCCAACCACATCGGGAATCAGCATCGAAACAGGTTGCCCCAACATCGCGGCTTCTGCTTCTATCCCACCGACACCCCAGCCGAGCACGCCCAAACCGTTAATCATGGTGGTGTGCGAATCGGTTCCTACCAGCGTATCAGGGTAGGCAAACTGTTTGTCGCCCTGTTTTTCGTACCAGATGGCCTTGGCGAGATACTCCAGATTCACCTGATGGCAGATCCCGGTTCCCGGCGGCACGACGCTGAAGTGGCTAAAGGCATTTTGTCCCCAGCGCAAAAACTCATAACGTTCACGGTTACGCGCCATTTCCAACTGCGTGTTATCCGCTAGCGCCTGACGATCGCCGAAGTGATCAACCGTAACCGAGTGGTCAATAACCAGATCGACCGGCGACAGCGGGTTGACCTTATTAACATCGCCGCCCAACCGTTTCACCGCTGCACGCATCGCCGCCAGATCGACCACGGCGGGCACGCCGGTAAAGTCCTGCATCAGTACGCGCGCTGGCCGATAGGCGATTTCCCGATCGGCGTGACCGATTTTCAGCCAGTCCACGACCGCCTGAAGATCGTCCTGCTCGACCGTGTCGCCGTCCTGATGACGCAATAAATTTTCCAGCAATACCTTGAGTGACTTCGGTAATTTATCGATATTGCCAAGCGTTTTCGCCGCCTTCGGCAGGCTGTAGTAATGGTAAATCTGCTGTCGAACCGTCAGTGTGTCCAGACAAGTGTCGCGAAGGTGTGATGACATGCTTCCTCCCAAATTAACTTGCTATACCCGTCATACTTCAAGTTGCATGTTCGTTGGCTGCGTTTAGTCACCCGAATCACTTACTTGAGTAAGCTCATCGGGATGCCTTCTCTTGCCGCCTTCCTGAAACTCGAATTATTTAGGGCATATTCGTTATTCTGCATCGGGCGATCAATGAATAACCAGCCTGAGCTTGCGGTCTTATTTAAAGATAACACAAACAAAAAATAACGTTTTTGCAACAATGCCATATGAACGCAGCGATAGCCGTCAGCTATTAAAAAAAGATAAGCCGGAGTAAACACGAAGGGGATGAAAAACAACAACGTCAACGAGCAGAGAATACTGAAGACAATAGGGAGACAATAATCGAGAAAGCGGCCCGAAGGCCGCCTGTTTCAGCGTATTAATCTGACGATAATTTAGATATTCCCGGTTGCCATCACAGGGACTTCTTCGTCGGAATGGTCATGGTTTTGCTCCAGTTTGGCAACAACGGCTGTCGCCATGCCGTTACCAATCACATTGGTCGCCGTGCGGCCCATATCCAGGAACTGATCGATACCAATAATCAGCAAAATACCTGCCTCGGGTAAGCCGAACATCGGCAATGTGGCTGCCACCACCACGACCGCTGCGCGAGCTACCCCCGCCATGCCTTTACTCGTGATCATCAGTGTCAGCAGAATCAAAGTCTGTTGCGTCAAACTTAGGTGAATATTGTATGCTTGCGCAATAAACAGAATGGCAAAAGCCTGATAAATCATGGACCCGACAAGGTTAAAAGAGTACCCCAATGGGAGTACGAAGCTGGTGATTTTTTTAGGAACACCGAATTCGCTCAGTGCCTCCATCGTTTTCGGATAGGCCGCTTCGCTACTTGCCGTAGCAAATGCCAGCATACTGGGCTCCCGCAGCAGTTTGAGCAGTCCCCAGGTTGCTTTCTTACCCAGGAACAATGCACCCGCACCGAACATCAGCCCCCATAACAGCGCCAATCCAAGGTAGAATTCACCAATGACTTTGCCAAAGTCGAGAAGAAGCCCCAGGCCTTCGGTCGTAATAGAAGACGCTAATGAGGAAAATACCGCCAAAGGTGCTAATCGCATGACATAATCCGTCACCCGAAACATCACTTTCGCCAGTTCTTCTATCATCGACTCCATCGTGACGGCATGTTTATTTTGACCTTTCACAAAAGCCAGTGCGGAACCGAAAAACATGGAGAAAACGAGGATTTGCAATATTTCGTTATTCGCCATCGCTTCGACGATGCTGCGTGGAAATATATGGGCAATAAAGCTTTTCAGTGTAAATCCGCCGGTACTCACGCCGGTATCTACCTGTATTGGCGTGCTTGGGATGGCGAGATTCATTCCGACGCCGGGTTCGAAGATATTGGCTAACAGCATGCCAATAAAAAGGGAAACCAGCGAAGAACAAATAAACCACACCATGGCTTTCAGCCCTATTCGGCCGACGGAAGAAGAGTTCCCCATGCTAGCAAGGCCAGAGACCAATGTTGCGAATACCAATGGCGCAATGATCATTTTTATCAGACGAAGAAAAACATCGGTCACTAAATTAAAGTAGGACACCACCTCTTTTGCTTCTTTTGCAGTCAATAGAGAATGACAAACCCCGCCGACAATAATCCCGAGAATAATAGCCAAGGCTATAAAAAATAATAACCTGTTCTTTTTCATAGTAACCTCATGGTAATGAATAGATTCAGACAATACACATTGTTAGTAGAGTTAGCCGTCCGACTCGCAATCGTAAGCACCTGCGGTTTATCCTATTTTTCGTCGTGTTGTCTGTGTCTTGATGTGATGATAATAATTACTCAGGAATATTATTTATTTTTCTATCACGGATAAGCGGTCTCGCCACGGAAACTATTAAATATAACTACCCCTATTTTGTTACACGCAACAAAAAGGGGTAGTTTAATCAATGTGGCAGTGAAACAGTTTTCTTTCATACCCCTTCCTATTTTTTAATATCCATTAAACACCGGCCTTGGAGAAATAAACTAAATGGACAACATCATGAAAAACACGAAATGTGTCACTAATGAAATTTTTCTTATCAAGAAATTTAGCAAAAATTAATTAACCTCTATAAATCACCCGTCGAAAATCATCACTCACACAGTTAATTTAAGTGTATTTGCTTCAAAAATAGACAATGTTATTTTATTTAACGATTTCCTCTGTTCTATCGCCTCTTCCATCTGCACATCGCGATTTCACCAACCCAGAAGCCCCCTGAACAGTCTGTCGCATTGCCGTTCCAACACGGACTGAACCCGGAAATGTCACGCGCTACAGGATTTTGCTTATCCCTCAGTTAAAGCAGCTCTGATAACACATCAAAATTTGACTTTGTTCCGTCAAAATCGCCCAAATTTCATACGTCAGTCATACATAAGGAGTATTTTGCAAGAAGCCTCACACTCTATCGTTACGTTTTGTTGTAAAAAAACGACATGTCGTCATTCAACAATCATCAGCGCATGTGTTGATGGAAAAATAATAATAGAAAGGGGTTTTCATGAAACTGTTTTACAAAGCTGAAAGCAGTTCTCTTTTTACACACATCGTTTTGATCGAATCCAAATTGGAGTTCAAGCTGGAGAAGGTTAATCTGCGCACGAAAAAAACGGAGCGTGGAACCGACTATACCTTCATCAACCCGAAGGGCATGGTGCCAGCGTTAGAGTTAGAGGATGGTTCAATCCTGACTGAAGGGGTCGCAATCGCCGAATACATTGCCGATCTGGTTCCGCACTGTAATCTTATTGCTCCTACCGGAAGTATGGCGCGCTACCATACGATTGAATGGCTGAACTACATTTCTGCCGAACTGCACAAAACGTTTACGCCGATTTTCCGTCCCGGCACGCCAGAAACGTATAAAGAGCTGTTAGTTGAATATTTGCAGGTCAAATTCCGTTATATCAATCTAGTACTGAGTGAACAAAACTATCTGGTCGCCAACCGCTTCAGTATCGCCGATGCGTATCTGTTTACCGTTATGCGCTGGGCGCAGTCGTTAAAACTGGATATGTTCCGCTACCCTGCACTGGCGGCCTATCTCGACCACATCGCCGAGCGCCCTTCCGTCACTACCGCGCTTAAAGTTGAAAGGTTGAAAGGATAACATGCAATAACGCCCCGAATTTCGGGGCGTTATTCGTTTCACGACAAGCGAACAGCCTGGAAATGATGACGCGGATTGGCAATACCATCCTGAGCAGCAACCAGTTGCAGCTCATATTCATTCATCTCTTTCGTTACCAGCATGACTTCATACACCGCCGCCGTCGTATGCTCCAGCGCTTTATCCAGCGCGACACCTTTCAGCAAGTTGACCAGCAGTAATCCGCTGGTCAAATCGCCCACACCTACGGGCTGGCGTTCAAATTCCACCAGCGGGCGGCTGATGTGCCAGGCATCCGTCGGCGTGACCAGCAGCATTTCGAAGCTGTCTTCGCGGCTAGCCGCTCGGCTAAGGTGCTTCACTAGAACGATTTTTGGCCCTTTCTCACACAGCGCACGCGCGGTTTCCACGGCTTCTGCCACGTTATGCACGGTACGACCACCGAGCAGCTCCAGCTCAGGCAGATTCGGTGCAACAATGTCGGCAGCTAACAACGACTGCTGGCAGTGGAAATCAGACACGCCGGGCGCGACGATACAGCCTTTCTCCGGCGTACCCATAACCGGATCGCAGAAGTATAACGCATCAGGATTGGCGGCTTTTACCTGCCGAACAATACCCAGAATATGTTCCCCTTGCTCAGCAGAGCCGATATAACCACTCAGCACCGCATTACAGGTCTTCAGTTTGTCGATGTTCGCAATCCCCTGCACCACTTCAGTTAAGTGGCTGGCAGGCATCACACATCCTGTCCAGTGACCGTATTGGGTATGGTTCGAGAACTGCACTGTATTCAGTGGCCAAACGTTTGCGCCCATCCGACGCATTGGAAACTCTGCCGCACTGTTACCGGCATGACCAAAAACGACATGTGACTGGATGGAAAGTATATTTTTCATTAGATATGACTCAAATCCTTGCCAGCGCCTGTGCGCCTCAACTTACAAGAAGAAAGGGAGCTCGCGCTCCCTTATCGGTAATGATTATGCTTTCCAGCAGATCAGGCAGTAATGCTTTTTACCACGACGCAGCAAGGTGTAGCGATCAAACAGACGGTCGGAAGCGCTGAAGATGTATTCAGGATTGGCCTGTTTTTCGCCATTAATCGTTACCGCATTCGAGGAGATCATCGTGCGGGCTTGACCACGTGACGGCACCAGCTCAGCGCTGACCAGCGCCTGTTGCAAATCAGCACTGTTTTCCAGTTCGATGATAGGCATACCATCTTGCGCCAGTTGGGCAAAATCGTCCTGCGTCATATCCTGCAACGCGCCAGAGAACAGGCTTTGTGTAATACGACGAGCAGCTTCCAGACCCGCTTCGCCATGTACCATACGGGTGACATCTTCCGCCAGCACGTATTGAGCGCGCGGCGCTTTGCCGCTGTTTTTGTCTTCTTCTTCCAGCGCGTCGATATTTTCGAGGCTCATGAACGTGAAGAACTTCAGGAAACGATACACATCGGCATCCGCCGTGTTGATCCAAAACTGATAGAATTTGTAAGGACTGGTCTTACTGGCATCCAGCCAGATTGCGCCGCCTTCCGTTTTACCGAATTTCGTGCCATCAGATTTGGTGATCAACGGAACAGTCAGGCCGTAAACCTGCTTCTGATTCATGCGGCGCGTCAAATCGATACCAGACGTGATGTTGCCCCACTGGTCAGAACCACCGATTTGCAGTTCGACGTCATGCTGCTTGTTCAGCGAGGCAAAGTCGTATCCCTGCAACAGGTTGTAAGAAAACTCGGTGAACGAAATACCGACGTCATCACGGTTTAAACGCTGTTTGACGGCTTCTTTGCTAATCATCTGGTTAACGGAGAAATGCTTGCCGATATCACGCAGAAAATCCAGCACGTTCATGTTGCCAAACCAGTCATAATTATTGGCGGCAATCGCGCTGTTTTTGCCGCAGTCAAAATCCAGAAACGGAGAGACCTGACGGCGGATTTTTTCTACCCACTCACCCACAGTTTCAGACGTGTTCAGCTTACGCTCTGTCGCTTTAAAACTGGGGTCACCGATCAGTCCCGTAGCGCCGCCGACCAGCGCAACCGGTTTGTGGCCGGACAGCTGGAAGCGCTTCAGGCAGAGCAGCGGCACCAGATGCCCCAAATGCAAGCTGTCAGCGGTGGGATCGAAGCCGCAATACAGTGCAATTGGCCCTTGCGCCAGCCGCTCTGCTAACGCTTCCTCATCCGTCACCTGGGCAATCAAGCCCCGCTCTTGCAATTGTTTAATCAGGTTACTACTCGCCATCGATAACTCCATTTTTATAAAAAAAGCCGTTACGTTCCCTTTGGGTTTACGCACAAAGCCGTGAGAGATGCACAGCATACCTGTCTGCTGTCACATGATGATTTCGCTGCCGCATTACCTTACGCAACAGGCCATGAACGCCATATCGCTACGCAACGCCCAGTCAACGCGAAACCTCATAGGATAAAGTGCGGATGATAGGAGCGCCAGCGTTTAACACGGATATTTCGCGATCAAGGCGCTAAACGATCAATCTGCCAGCTCTCTTCCTGCCGCTGGTAAAAAAACCGGTCATGCAGACGGTGTTCACCGCCCTGCCAAAATTCGACAGAATCGATAACGACGCGGAAACCTCCCCAGAAACTCGGCAAGGGGACCTCACCGCTTTGAAATTTTTGCTTCAATTCCAAAAACTTGCTTTCCAGCACCCCGCGAGCTGAGATTCTGCTGGACTGTTTTGATACCCATGCGCCGATTTGACTGTCTTTCGGGCGACTGTGGAAATATTTCAACACCTCAAGCGCCGGCAGCTTCTCTACGCGCCCCAGCACCATCACTTGCCGTTCCAGCACATGCCAAGGGAACAGCAGGCTGATACGTGGATTGTTTTCCAGATGATGCGCTTTGCGGCTGCCCATATTGGTATAAAACACCATGCCTTTCTCATCATAGTGTTTAAGCAGAACGATACGCTGATATGGCTGGCCACGCTCATCAACGGTCGCGACAGACATCGCGGTAGGGTCGGCCAGTTTCGCTTCACAGGCTTGTTTCAGCCAGCGTTCGAACAAGTCCAGCGGGTTAGCGGGAAGATCACCACGACGAAGCCCACCACGAGTGTATTCACGGCGGATGTCGGCGATATCGGCTGGTTGAATAAGAGGAGTACCGTCAGAGGGGGAGCGTTCCTGAGTCATAATATCCTGCTGTCGCAATGTCGGGCCAGAAGCGGGGAAAATCCCATTCTGCTCCCGTACCCGAAAAATCGCAATCAGCAGTAACACTGCAACCGTGCGGCGTCAGTTACATCGTTGCCAGCACACAATCATCGACGATAACCCGTTCACCCCGCTGGATAAATGCACGATCGCCTTTACTCCAGAATGTGTAGGTATCATTGCTATATCTGACACCAGAAGCGGACACCACTTGGGGCAGGATGAGACGTTCACCGTCCAGTAGGAAACTCACCTGCGAAGGCGCTTCCCTCCCCTGCTGTAGCGTAACGGTTAGTGGCATCGTGCCACATTGATAATGCAGCGTTTCCACTGTCTGTTTATGACCAAAATAGCTGCATCCGCTCAGCAGAATCAGCGCTGCCCCTGTCAGCAATCGTTTCATTTTTTTCTCCTGTTATTCTTGTCAATGGCGGCAACTCACGCTGCCGCTCATTCAAGTTTAACAAGAGGATAACGATGAACCTCTCGGCAAAATCTGATTAATCCACGTTAACCGGATAAATCGCACCTAACACCGTTTCCTGACTCGCTCCCGTGACAGACGGCAGATTACCCGGCAATCCCGATAGCGTACGCGACGCCAGCCAGGCAAATGCCAGCGCTTCCATATCATCGCCGTTCACGCCACACTCATCGGTCGTGCTGACTTCGATGCCCGGCAGCAGGGCCGAGAGACGCGCCATGATGAGTGGATTATGCGCACCACCGCCACAAACTAATAAGCGTTCACATCCACCGACCAGCAGCACTTGGTCGGCGATGCTTATGGCCGTTAACTCAACCAGCGTCGCCTGAACATCCTGCGGCGCTATCGGCGGCAAGCCAGCCAACATTCTTTCGAGCCAGCCCAGGTTGAAATACTCACGTCCGGTGCTTTTCGGTGCTCGTAACGCAAAGTAAGGATCGGTCAACATCCGGCGCAGCAGTAACGGGTTCGCCTGTCCGTTTATCGCCCACAGGGCGTCTTTATCATACGGTTGCGCGCAGTGCCGCCAGATCCAAGCATCCAGCAGCATATTCCCAGGCCCGGTATCGTAGCCGCGCACAGGCGCCCCCGGCACCAGCAGCGACAAATTGGCGATTCCCCCGATGTTAAGCACGATACGGCGCTCAACGGGGTGCAATAGTAACGCGTGATGGAATGATGGCACCAGCGGAGCACCCTGCCCGCCATAAGCCAAATCGCGGCGTCGAAAATCCCCTATGGTCGTGATGCCAGTCAAGGCGGCAACGCGGTTGTTATCACCTATCTGCAACGTACAGGGTGCTTCGCCCGTGGGCTCATGCCAGACCGTCTGCCCATGGCAGCCAATCGCAGTAATACCCTGCGCCCTCAGGCCCGTCTCTTTAAGCAGCGTCAGCACTGCTTCGGCAAACAAGATTCCCAGACGCGTATCCAACTGGCCCAGCGCTGACAACGTCACCGCCTGCCCCTGACACATCCCCAAGATAGCCATTTTGATATCCTGCGGTATCGGGTGGCAGTAGCGGGCCTGCTGAGCCACTGTATGTTCGTCAATCGCGGCTAGCACGACATCCACACCATCAAGACTGGTGCCGGACATCACGCCAATATATCTGCCTGATCTCATTATGTAGCCTTTGCCTCTATGGAATAAAAAGAGAACATCGATAACAACCGTTATGTCGAGAATAAAAATAGCACGTTAACACGCTGAATTATTAAATTTTTTGTGTTTTTTGCCACACGGGTTAGGTTTTAACCAAAAGTAGTTTTTTGATAATATTTGCTACAAAAAAAGCCCTTTCTCGTGTTATTTACCCCTCTGTTTATACGCAATTTAAGCGCACTATTATATTCTGCAAAAAAGAGTAAAAAGAGTGGCATGCTACACTGAGCCAGACCATAATTTATTGGTATAACACTGCGTCGGCCGAGGCTGAGCCAGCCCGACATATTCGCTATTAAGGAGTTTGTATTATGATGAAGCGTTTGCTTGTGGTTACCCTTGCTGGTATCACGCTGGCTGGTTGTGCTAATACCAGTACGCTTTCCGGTGATGTGTACAGTGCATCCGAAGCTAAACAGGTGCAGACCGTGACTTACGGTACCATCGTTTCTATGCGTCCGGTTCAGATTCAGGCAGGAGAAGATTCTAACGTTATCGGCGCTCTGGGCGGTGCTGTATTGGGTGGTTTCCTGGGCAACACTATCGGCGGCGGGTCTGGTCGTAGTCTAGCGACAGCGGCGGGTGCAGTGGCAGGTGGTGTAGCGGGTCAAAGCGCAACGGGTGCACTGAATCGTACACAGGGCGTAGAGCTGGAAATCCGCCGTGATGACGGCAGTACCATTATGGTGGTGCAAAAACAAGGCGATACGAAATTCAGCGCAGGTCAACGCGTTGCTATGGCCAGCAATGGCCGCAGTATCACCGTCTCTCCACGCTAATTGTTGTGTGACGATCGCCGCTATCTGTGGCGCTCGTCACAACGAATAATCAACTCCCGGAATAAATAACCAATAGCAGGTATCGGTAATCTTGCCGGGATTTAATTCTCCCTTTGCGTAACCCAAATTTAGCTACGCTTGATTCTCATGTAATGCCAATATATTTTTCTCAAGACGCGCAACCAGCAGCGCTAATTCATCAACCTGCTCCGGCGTAATACCAAATAACACTTCACTACGTGTATGACTAATTACCCCATCGACTGCCTGTATTATCGGTTCTGCTGATTCGGTCAGCATAATACGTTTTGCTCGGCGATCGTGCGCACAAACGTGGCGAGTGATTAACCCCTTCTCCTCAAGCTGATCCAATGTTCGGACTAATGAGGGTTGCTCAATACCTATTGCTTTGGCTAGTTGAATCTGCGACTGGCCAGGGGGTAAATGGTATATGTTATGCAACGTGACCCAATGCGTCTGGGTCAGTTCAAGTGGTTTTAATCGATGATCGACCAGCGCACGCCACACGCGCACCAGACGGGCTAAATCAGATCCTAATGGCAATTCCATCACCTTTCCTTATTGTTAGCACACTAAGTTATATCCCTGGATTGCAATCAACTCTGATTTATAAGAATAAAAAACGATTTTGTTATCGTAAAAAATAGAACCTTAACGGAAGTGGATTCTATCAAATAAAAATATTTTAAAAATGATCTTAGCCTTATTTTATTCAATCGGACGCTTCTGCGTTGCTTAAACAAAATTTCACGTAAATAGATCATCTAAGACAAGAAGACTTAAAACAACGATGGCTGATGGGACTCTGCTAACGCATCGGCTTTCTCTGAACGCTGTAACCGTTTCATTCTCTGCCGACACAAACGCAGCACATCCTGTTTCTGCGCATCACTCATTTGGCCCCAACTAAAGCGCTCATTACGATTGCGAAAGCAACCGCGACAATATCCGCGCTCATCCGTCTGACAAATACCACGGCATGGATTAGGGACAACAAAGAGTTCAAGTTGCTCTGGCACAACACCTCCTGCTACAACTCTATTTATTGAAGCCCTGTTCTTTACTGCTGGCAAGCCCAAACGGACAGTCACAATGAAAATAATTAGGTAACCATTGTAATAACTGACGATTTTTTTTACACGCAAGGTAGCCTAAAACTGACCCAGCGCGCTATTTACCCCTCCTGATAGTACGTTTTAACACAAACCTCACTGCAGTGTCGCCTTTTTAGCATCAACCCAACGGCTTGGACTCAACAGAGCCACAACGCTATACTTCCCTTTTGTTGCACTTTTTAACGAGGACACTATGCGTTTACTTCACACCATGCTGCGTGTTGGCGATTTACAACGTTCTATTGATTTCTATACCCAGATTTTGGGAATGCGCGTACTGCGCACCAGCGAGAATACCGAGTACAAATACACGCTAGCTTTCGTCGGTTATACCGAAGAGAGCGAGGGTGCGGTTATCGAGCTGACCTACAATTGGGGCGTCGACAGCTACGATCTGGGCAATGCCTATGGTCATATCGCGTTGGGCGTTGATGATGTTGCCGCAACATGTGAGCGTATCCGTAAGGCAGGTGGCAATGTGACACGTGAGGCCGGCCCAGTCAAAGGCGGCACGACCGTTATCGCATTCATCGAGGATCCAGATGGTTATAAAATCGAATTGATCGAAAATGCCCACGCTGGTAGCGGCATCGGCCACTAATATCCTGCGCAATACAGGTGCTGCATCGGCACCTGTTCTTCTCTCCTCCTCTACCACTTCCGCCATGTGAAATGGCAACGGGCATGCTGCATCTCCAGCCAAAATTTGCAATAATGCGCGCTGCGTTTTGCTAACAATTTAAGAGACAAATGGCTGATAAAAGTGATCTGAACGCCCTGAGCGGCCGTTTTCGTGGGTTTTACCCGGTAGTGATTGATGTTGAAACCGCCGGATTTAATGCGAAAACCGATGCCTTGCTGGAAGTCGCGGCGGTAACATTAAAAATGGATCAAGACGGTTGGTTGCAGCCAGATGAAACGCTACATTTTCATGTTGAGCCATTCGAAGGCGCAATTCTGGAACCCGCCGCGCTGGCATTTAACGGTATTGACCCCACCAACCCGCTTCGCGGCGCGGTAAGCGAATACGATGCGTTGCATGAAATTTTCAAAGTCGTGCGTAAAGGGATCAAAGATCGAGGCTGTAACCGTGCGATTATCGTGGCGCATAATGCCACGTTCGATCACAGCTTTATGGCAGCAGCAGCGGAGCGCTGTAGCCTGAAGCGTAACCCGTTTCACCCTTTCGCTACCTTCGATACCGCAGCACTCAGCGGGCTGGTTTTAGGCCAAACGGTTCTTGCTAAAGCCTGTATTACCGCTGGTATTGCGTTTGACTCCAGTCAGGCGCACTCCGCGCTGTATGACACTAATCAGACCGCATTATTGTTCTGTGAGTTGGTTAACCGCTGGAAACGTCTGGGCGGATGGCCGCTTGCGCTGGAAGAAAGTTCGCTGGAAGACACATCAGCCGAAGACTGAGACGACGGGAAAGATCGAGATCAAAAAACGGGTGCCATAAGGCACCCGCTGGAAAGATTAACACTCGCAGCATAACGACGTTTCGTATCGTCATTATGTTGATAAAAGCTATTACTCTTGATCGGCCTGCTGTGCTTTGTATTTGTCTGCCGTTTCTTTGATCAACTGCTGCAGTTCACCGCGCTGAAACATTTCAACCACGATATCACAGCCGCCAACCAGTTCGCCGTCAACCCACAGCTGTGGGAATGTCGGCCAGTTCGCATATTTTGGCAGCTCAGCTCGAATATCTGGGTTCTGTAAAATATCTACATAAGCAAAGCGTTCGCCACATGAAGACAATGCCTGAACGGTCTGTGCGGAAAAACCACAGCTTGGCAATTTCGGGGAGCCTTTCATGTACAGCAGAATCGGGTTTTCAGCAATTTGGCGCTGAATTTTTTCAATTGTCGGTGTCGTCATCTTCTTGCTTCCTTAAATCTATAGGATGGCTAACGTCCAAAACGCTAGCCATGAGCCGCCGTCAGAGGTATTACGACAGCGACATTGACTCAATGATATTGTACCGATGCCACTAGCTACAAAAAAACGCCATTTTTTGTAGGGTTATTTTCTCTTATCGCTTTGCATCATTGATGAAATCAACGCCAGAAAGTGCTGATAAATCAATCGAAAAAATAACTATTAACGTTTTTTCACTATTCTGTATGAATAAAGCGACCGTGCCCACTTTTTTATGACGCCGTTTTCAGGAATACTGTGGGGATTGAGCGAGTTAAGGATTATGTTCGGTCACTTTTATTATGCGCTTATTTATTACTCTTTTTATATTATTTTTCAGTAATCTATCCCTGAACCTTGTTCAGGCTGCGCCGCATACCCCGCATTCGGCGCCGAAGAAAAGCGCCGTTGAAGAAACGAATAAGAAAAGCCGTCAAACAAAGGGTAATGCTAAATCACCGACTCCGATCAAAAGCAAAAAACCAGAACCTACCGCAGTAAGCAATAAAACCAAACCCCGAACAGCTAACAAATCGACAGAAAAAAAGCCGTCACGGACGCAAAGCAGCACTCCTGCGCTAGTGAAGAAAAACCTTAAAAAGCTGAAATCTGAAGAAGAAAAGCAGACGACTGCACAGGTCAGAGTCAAAACAGGGTTAAAGAAGACGGCCCTCAAAGGAAAGTTGGATAAAAATCCTTCTCCTACAGAAAAAGGAATGACGCTCAGCGCGGCGCATAAAAAACGCTATCAGCATGCCAAAACAACAGCAATGAATAAGTTGATGAGCCAAATAGGTAAACCTTATCACTGGGGCGGCTCATCTCCCTTTACCGGATTTGACTGTAGCGGGCTGGTTTATTACGCCTATAAAGATGTCGTCAAGATACAAATCCCGCGCACCGCAAATGAAATGTACCACCTGCGTGATGCTGCGCCGATTAAAAAGAGCGAGCTGGAAAGTGGCGATCTCGTCTTCTTCCGCATCAATAACCGTGGCGCTGCCGATCACGTTGGGGTTTATCTGGGAGAAGGGAAATTTATCCAGTCGCCGCGTACAGGCTCAGATATTCGTATCAGCAAGTTGAGTGAAGATTATTGGCAGGAGCACTACGTTGGCGCGCGTCGCGTCGTTACGCCACAGACGATTCGTTAAGCAGATTATACCGGTTATACCCTAAATAATTCAGACACGTTTATGCACCACAAACGTGTCTGAATGCCAACCAGCGGCGGAAGCACCGATCGGTTAATTCAGCACCGCGATAAAGCTAAATGCGATGATCACAGCCAACGAACCAACGGTTGTCAGCAAAGACATTTTCAGATTTGTATCCATAAACCACTCCTTATTAGCGAACAAGTTTCATCTGAAACTTCATCTAAAAAAAGACACCACCATTCACAGCAGAACCCACGTAGGTGGTTAAAACTACAAATAATAGGGTTATTACGATTCTTTCATAATTCTAGCGAAAAATCTCGGACGAATGCATCACTAATAGTATAAATTAGCCCTTTCACTTTCATGATAAATCGGACACAATCCGCTGTTTATGAAAGCGCTGCGTATCAGTCGAAAAACGTCAACCCAGACCCCTTCGGTATAACATTCGGCATTCTCCTTCTGAAATCCTGTTTTTTAGCTTAGAAGAAGAACTTTAAACGTAGGCAAACGATTAACAATATACTTACGTCTGTAACAGGTAAGTTCAGGAGTCATTTTTAGATGGCAACGATTAAAGACGTGGCAAAACGTGCTGGCGTTTCCACCACAACCGTATCGCACGTGATCAATAAAACACGTTTCGTCGCCGAAGAGACCAAGGCAGCCGTCAGGGCAGCAATCAAAGAATTGCACTATTCGCCCAGCGCCGTCGCTCGCAGCCTCAAAGTTAATCACACTAAATCTATTGGCTTGCTGGCCACATCCAGCGAAGCGCCCTACTTCGCCGAGATCATTGAAGCAGTCGAAAACAGCTGTTATGCCAAAGGTTACACGCTGGTGCTGTGTAATTCTCATAATGACATCGGTAAACAGCGCGCCTATCTTTCCATGTTGGCGCAAAAACGCGTCGATGGCCTGTTGGTGATGTGCGCCGAATACCCGCCGGAGCTATTGGGCATGCTGGAAGATTATCGCAGCATTCCAATGGTCGTTATGGATTGGGGACAAATGCACAACGATTTCACCGATACGATTATCGATAACGCCTTTGAAGGCGGTTATATGGCAGGCCGCTATCTAATTGAACGCGGCCATCGGGATATCGGTGCCATCCCTGGCATTCAAGAGCGCAACACAGGCAGCGGACGCTATCTCGGCTTTTTAAAAGCGTTGAAGGAAGCCGATATCACCGTGCGCGACGAATGGGTTGTTCAGGGTGATTTCGAACCGGAATCAGGCTATAAAGCCATGCATCAGATTCTCGCGCAGAAACAGCGACCTACGGCCATATTCTGTGGTGGCGATATTATGGCGATGGGTGCCATCTGTGCAGCCGACGAACTGGGTTTGCGCGTACCGCAGGATATTTCAGTGATCGGCTATGATAACGTGCGCCACGCGCGCTTCTTTACGCCAGCACTGACCACCATCCACCAGCCGAAAGAACGCCTGGGCCAATCCGCATTTTCTATGCTGCTGGATCGCATTACTAGTAAACGGGAAGATGCGCACGTCATTGAAGTTCACCCGACGCTGATTGAACGCCGTTCGGTTGCCGACGGCCCGTTCCGCGATTATCGCCGCTAACCTCGACGACGCAATACAGACGGTTTTTCTATTCCTGCCCGCTTTCCCTCTCTGCTTGCTTCAGCCAATTTTCTTGTATATTGGCTGGAGCAACTCTAAACTGAACCCTGCGTTTCAGTTTCACTGATAAAACCAAAATAGCGATAGCCGCACGTCAGTAAGCAGGTCCGTGTTTTTTGCCAATGAGCTCCTGTTTACGTGCAAATTTCTTCTTCATTTTTCTCTGGTGACAGCCGATACGTCGGCTGCAGTAAGTGCTGTCCAGGTGTTTTACGATACTTTTATACGTGAAAAGTTAAGGAGACATGATGGGATTACCTTATGCAGAAGAATGGGATCACGATACCGCGCCTTGGTTCCACATAATGCAGGACATGTTGGCCACCGCAGATATCACGATCAACGGTACTCGCCCTTTTGATATCCACGTTACCCATCCCCGCTTTTTTAAACGCGTCTTGCGAGAAGGTTCGCTGGGATTAGGTGAAAGCTATATGGACGGATGGTGGGAGTGTGAACGGCTGGATATGTTTTTCCATCGTGTCCTGCGCGCAGGACTAGGAAATACGTTACCTCGCCGCCTGCACGATCTTACACGAGTCGCCATTTCCCGCGTCACTAATTTGCAGTCCCGCAGACGCGCTCAGGTTGTCGGCAAAGCACATTACGATTTAGGTAATGACCTCTTTACCCTGATGCTGGATCCCTACATGCAATATTCCTGCGCTTATTGGAAACAGGCACACACGCTGGAACAGGCGCAGGAAAACAAACTCACCATGATTTGCGAAAAACTCCAGCTAAAATCAGGGATGACGCTGCTGGATATCGGCTGCGGCTGGGGCGGGCTTGCTGAGTTCGCGGCGCGGCGCTACGGTGTCTCCGTTTACGGCATCACCATTTCCAGAGAACAGCAGATGCTGGCGCAACAGCGCTGTCAGGATCTTGACGTCACCATTGCGCTACAAGACTACCGCGATCTGAACCAGCAATTCGATAGGATCGCCTCTGTTGGCATGTTTGAACACGTCGGCCCGCGTAACTATGACACTTACTTTCGCATGGCAAAACGCAATCTTAAGCCCGATGGACTCTTCCTGCTACATACTATCGGTGCCAATAAGACCAACCCGCACATTGATCCCTGGATTCACAAATACATATTCCCCAACGGCTGCATTCCATCCATACAGCATATCGCGCAGGCGAGTGAGCCTTACATGGTAATGGAAGACTGGCACAACTTCGGCGCCGATTACGATCGCACATTAATGGCGTGGCATACGCGCTTTCAGCAAGGGTGGCCCCAGCTTTCTACACGCTATACCGCCCGCTTTCGTCGGATGTTTAGCTACTATCTGAACGCGTGTGCAGGAACGTTCAGAGCCAGAGAGCTTCAGCTCTGGCAGATCGTATTCAGTATCAATGGGATTGATGGTGGATTACGCGTTTCACGCTGAGAGAAACGAGAAAACCGGATGATATTGTTCATCCGGTTTACAAAAAGAGGCAACGCAGGGATTACTCTTCGTTGACGAGCTCGTTCGCCTGCTTGCTGGCTAACACGCGTTCTACCGTGTCGACCACGGCCTGCGTTTGCGGGTCGATTTCAATATTGATGCGATTCCCCAGTCGTTTCTGTCCCAGCGTTGTGCGGTTCAACGTTTCTGGAATTAAATGCACGCAGAAACGTCCGCGGGTCACTTCTCCAACAGTCAGACTAATGCCATCAATCCCGACGAAGCCTTTATGCAGCACGTATTTCATCAGCGCTTCATCTGCCAGGCGGAACCAAATCTGATGATTGTTTTCTGAAATCTGAATCTTGACCACTTCTGCCGTACACATAATATGTCCCGACATGACGTGCCCGCCGATCTCATCGCCAAATTTCGCGGCTCGCTCAATATTCACGACATCACCTTCATGAATATCGCCCAGATTTGTTAGCCGCAGCGTTTCTTTCATGAGATCAAAACTGACGCGATCGCCATCAATTGCCGTTACCGTCAGGCAGCAGCCATTGTGCGCCACTGATGCACCGGGCGTAAGCCCTGGCAGTAGGTCGGGTGGGAGTTGAATAACGTGAGTACGAAAGTTGGATTTTTCTTCAATCGACACCACTGGCGCGGTGCCCTGAACAATACCGGTAAACATGCAGTTTGCCTCTTAAAAACAAAGAAATGACTGTATGCAGTGTGCCCGATATTCTGTGGAAAACCAAACCGGAATACCGAGCGTCAAACGCTACCGAAACCGCAGCGTAACAAAAAGAATATATTCTCTTTCAAGCTGGTTTACTTTTATTAAGTCGTTACAATAACACTCTCGTTTTATTCTTGACGTTTTCCATATCCAGATTATTCATCCCGCTAGCAAAATTAAGTCATTCAAGGAAGGTATCCGTGCAACAGTATCTGACAGAAGCGCGTAAATTATCGGCGCTTGCTGTTCCTGTCATTATTGCGCAAGTGTCCCAAACGTCGATGGGTGTGGTTGACACCATCATGGCAGGTGCTTATAGCGCCACCGATATGGCCGCCGTCGCAGTGGGAACCTCTATCTGGCTACCCGCCATTCTTTTTGGTCACGGTCTGTTATTAGCGTTAACCCCCGTTGTCGCACAGCTCAACGGTTCTGGCCGACGCGATCGCATCTCTCATCAGGTGCGACAATCTTTTTTCCTGGCCGCCATCATTTCTGTGTTAACGATGCTGGTGCTGTATCAGGGTGAATATGCCATCAATCTGATGAGCAACGACTCGCCGGAACTGGCTGCAAAAGCCATTGGTTATCTGCATGCGCTGCTGTGGGGCGTTCCCGGCTATCTGTTCTATCAGGTGTTGCGCTGCCAGTGTGAAGGGCTGTCCAAAACCTACCCTGGCATGATGATTGGGTTCATCGGGCTATTAATCAACATCCCGATCAACTATATCTTTATCCACGGTAAATTTGGCATGCCCGAGCTAGGTGGCGTCGGTTGTGGCGTGGCTACCGCATCGGTTTACTGGATCATGATGCTGTTAATGATGCTTTATACCCGACGTGCTTCCTGGTTACGCGATATCCGCCTTCATCGCCCAGCATTCCGACCGGATTTTACCGTACTAAAGCGCCTATTTGGCCTCGGCTTACCCATTGCGCTGGCACTGCTTTTTGAAGTTACGCTGTTTGCAGTGGTGGCACTGTTAGTGTTACCGCTAGGCGTCGTCAATGTGGCCGGTCACCAGATTGCCCTGAACTTCAGTTCACTGATGTTCGTCCTTCCGCTCTCGGTTGGCGTTGCTACGACCATCCGAGTCGGGCACCGCTTAGGGGAAGGTTCAGTTGAGAATGCCCGTATTGCCGCGCACACTGGTATCATGGCTGGCGTGGCGTTAGCCTGCTGCACGGCAATTTTTACCACGCTGCTACGTGAGCCTATCGCCCTGCTCTACAATCAGGATCCACTGGTGGTGGCAATGGCCTCTCAGCTCATGCTGTTGGCTGCCGTTTATCAAATTTCCGATGCTGTTCAGGTGATCGGCACTGGCGTATTACGTGGCTATAAAGATACCCGTTCGATTTTCTATATTACCTTTGTCGCGTATTGGGTGTTGGGGTTACCGAGCGGCTACCTACTAGCGTTGACGGATGTTATCGTGCCGCGCATGGGGCCTGCGGGGTTTTGGTGCGGTTTCATCATTGGCCTAACGGCAGCAGCGGTGATGATGGTGACGCGAATTCGTTTTCTTCAGCGCCAGCCTGCCGCACGAATTTTAGCGCGAGCCGCCCGCTAGCTAACGTTTCACTCAGGTATTGTCGAAAAAAACGGCGGAACGGATACAAGCTCAGCAATCACGCTGGCAAGCGCACAAAATTGCATTTTTCCGCTTGCCAGTTTTTACCTTGATCGCTACTATTCGTCCCGCTGTCAGACAGGCAGCGAGGTATCTAAATGCGTTCATAGCTCAGTTGGTTAGAGCACCACCTTGACATGGTGGGGGTCGTTGGTTCGAGTCCAATTGAACGCACCATTCCTTGTTTTTCACTTCTCCATTCCTTTTGAATTACCGTTTATTTTCCCTCTTTTAATACAATAACCACCGTTATTCTCGGCGGTTTACTAGCTCAGTTTTCCTATCCCACCCAGTTAAATAACTAAATTAACCATTAAGTAACTAATTTCACACTCATTTCGCACTTCTTTGTTTCATCTGACCCGATTCAGCTAAAATTATTTAATAACCACTCATTATATAAGTGTATATAGCACCACGTTGGTATCCCTTGTTTTTTAACTTCTTAAAATCAGGATGTCAGGACACCGCTATGCACGATTATTTATATTTTTTGCTGGGTAGCTTCCCACTGTTGGTCATGATTGTTCTTATTCTCAAAATAAAAATGCCTATCCACCACGCAGTACTGATTACGCTGACGCTAACTGTCGTGATCACCGCCCTATTCTGGCATACGCCGCTGAAAACTCTGGGGCTAGCAGCAAGCTATGGCGCACTAAAAGGTCTATGGCCAATTATCATCGTTATTCTGGGTGCGATATACAGTTATAACCTGATGCAAAAAACACGCAGCATGGATGTACTACGGGATGTCCTTGCCAGTATCAGCGATGATAAACGTATTCAGGTATTGCTGATTTCATGGTGTTTTGGTGGTTTTCTCGAAGCGGCTGCGGGTTATGGCACCGCCGTTGCGATCCCCATCGGCATCCTTATCGCACTCGGTTTCGACCCGATGAAAGCGGCCATCGCCTCACTGGTCGCCAATACCGTCCCTACCGCTTTTGGTGCCGTCGGCATTCCGGTGTCTATTTTAGCGGAACAGGTTCACCTTTCGGTCACCACATTAAGCGCCACGGTGGTATTGCAACTGGCGTTATTCAACATTCTCCTGCCCTTTGTCATCATCGCGATCGTTGGCGGCGGCATTAAAGCCATTCGCGGCGTGTTCGCTATTACGCTGGTGTGCGGCGTAACCACGCTGGTGCCGCAGTATATTGTGGCCGTCCACCTCGGCGCCGAATTGCCCGCCTTCGCAGGCAGTTTAGTCAGCCTGGTTGCGGTTACGTTAATGGCAAAATGCCGTAAGAAAGAAACCGAAAAGACCTACCTTATCGACAGCGCTCAGCGCGCGTCCCTATCGGGCTATTCCGCCAGTCAACTGCTGCGCGCCTGTGCGATTTATATCCTGATTTTTACCTTTATTCTGCTTTGCTCTCCGCTATTTCCCGCTATCAAAAGCACCGTCTCTCAGGTGGCTTCCGTCATTCCCTTTTACCTGACGGACACACAGGTGCTGAAGTTGAAGATCGATTGGATTGCCACTCCCGGCGTCCTAATCATCATCGCCAGCCTGCTGGGCGGTTTTATACAAGGCGCGAATCTGGGGACCATGTTGAATGTCTTCGTCAGCACGGTAAAACAGCTTAGAAATTCGATTATCGCGATTACCGCCATCGTCGCCATGGCAACGGTAATGGATGTCAGCGGACTGATCGCCACATTGGCACAAACCCTGGTGGACGTAACCGGAGGGGGCTATCTGTTTATTGCCCCCGTGATTGGGGCGTTAGGTACTTTCGTCACTGGCAGCGACACCAATTCCAACGTGCTCTTTGGCAAGCTGCAAACCATGGCAGCGGAGAAGTTGCATGTCGATCCCGTCTGGCTGGCTGCGGCGAATACCGCAGGGGCCACCGGCGGCAAGATGATATCGCCGCAAAGTATCGCGATCGCGGTGTCGGCAACACGTATGGAAGGACAAGGCAGCGCGATCATGTCCGGTACGCTGAAGTATTGCGGCGTCTATATCATCATCCTTGGGCTCAAGGTCGGCCTGGTGTACTACCTGTTTATGGCCTGATATCACAATAAAAAATCCATCTACATTGAGTAATGGGAGTCTGTCGTGAATGTTAATTTTTTTGTTACCTGTATTGGTGACGCCCTTAAATCCCGTATGGCGCGTGATTCCGTACTGCTATTGGAGCAGTTGGGCTGCAACGTGCACTTTCCCGAAAAACAGTCATGTTGCGGGCAACCCGCCATCAACGGCGGTTATATCAACAGCGCCATTCCCGGTATGAAAAGCGTGATTGCCGCGCTGGAGGACAATGACGACCCGATCATTTCTCCCGCAGGTTCATGTATGAACGCCATCCGCCACTATCCCGAATATCTGGCCGATGAGCCCGAATGGGTGCTACGTGCCGAGCGTGTTGCCGAACGCATGAAAGATCTGACCTCGTTCATCGTCAATACGCTGGGCGTGACGGACGTCGGTGCACGTTTGTCGGGGACTGCGGTTTATCACCCCTCCTGTAGCCTGTTTCGCAAACTGGGCGTGCGAGAGGAGCCCATCGCGCTGCTCAGCCACGTTCAGGATTTACACTTACTGCCGTTTAAGGCAGAAGAAACCTGTTGCGGTTTCGGCGGCACATTTTCGGTGAAGATGGCAGAAATTTCCGGCGAAATGGTGAAAGAAAAAGTCAGCCATATGATGGAGGTCAAACCCGACTACCTGATTGGCGCCGATGTCAGTTGCCTGCTCAATATCGGTGGCCGAATGCAGCGTGAAGGCCACCCTGTCAAGGTGATGCACATCACCGAAGTTCTGATGAGCCGCTAAGGAGAGAATATGAGCCTAAAAACCAGCGATGTTAAATTTAAGGATCGTATTCAAACCCAGATTCACGATCCCATCATGCGTAAGGCGGTTGCCAACGCGCAGGAACGTATCGGCGCAAACCGTCAGAAAATGGTCGATGAGTTAGGCCATTGGGAAGCGTGGCGCGATCATGCCGCTCAGATTCGCGAGCATGTACTTAACAATCTCGATGCTTACCTTTATCAGCTATCAGAAAAAGTGACGTCCAACGGCGGACAGGTCTATTTCGCCAAAACCAAGGAAGATGCCACCCGTTACATTCTTCAGGTTGCTCAGGCTAACCATGCCAAAAAAGTCGTCAAAGCGAAATCGATGGTCACCGAAGAAATCGGTATGAATCACGTCTTGCAGCAGGCGGGGATTGAGGTTATCGAAACCGATCTGGGCGAATATATTCTGCAACTGGATCAAGACCCGCCTTCGCATGTCGTCGTTCCTGCCATCCATAAAGATCGCTACCAAATCCGCAAAGTACTGCACGAAAAGCTGGGCTATGACGGGCCAGAAACCCCAGAAGCCATGACGCTGTTCATTCGTCAGAAGATACGTGAGGATTTTCTCAGTGCGGAAGTCGGCGTCACCGGCTGTAACTTCGCGGTGGCGGAAACTGGCTCGGTCTGTCTGGTCACCAACGAAGGCAATGCGCGAATGTGTACCACGCTGCCAAAAACGCATATTGCGGTGATGGGGATGGAGCGGATTGCGCCGACCTTTGAGGAGGTGGACGTCTTGATCACCATGTTGGCGCGTAGTGCGGTCGGCGCGCGTCTGACGGGTTACAACACCTGGCTGACGGGGCCACGCGAAGCGGGACACGTTGATGGGCCGCAGGAATTTCATCTGGTGATTGTCGATAACGGTCGTTCACAGATTCTTGGCTCCGCGTTCCGCGATATTCTGCGCTGTATCCGCTGTGGTGCCTGCATCAACACCTGTCCTGCCTATCGTCATATCGGTGGACACGGCTACGGCTCTATTTATCCTGGCCCAATCGGTGCCGTCATTTCCCCCCTGCTGGGTGGCTATCAGGATTTCAAAGAACTGCCTTATGCCTGCTCGCTCTGTACCGCCTGCGATACTGTGTGTCCAGTCCATATTCCATTATCGTCACTGATTCTCAAGCACCGGCGCGTTATGGCGGAAAGCGGAATAACGCCAAAAGCCGAACAGCGCTTCACGAAACTCTTCAGCTACGTCAACAGTCACCCGATGCTGTGGAAGGTCGGAATGATCGCCGGAGCCCATGCCGCAGGCTGGTTTATTAAAAACGGTAAAACACGCATTGAGATGGGTGCTATCGGTGAATGGACGGAAGCGCGCGATCTGCCAGATGCAGACGGCGAAAGCTTCCGCAGCTGGTTTAAGAAACATCAGGCAAGAGGAAAGAAATAATGGAAAACCGAGATAGTTTTCTGGCTGATATTGCCCGCCAGCTCGGACGCAAGGTGCGCCACATTCCCGCTTCGTTGCCAAGGCCTGCCAGCCATCATGCTCGTACTCGATTAACCGATCTGAGCGTACAGCAGCGTTGTGATGCGTTTATAGATGTCGCGACTAACGTCATGCTAGCGCACTGCGAAATCGTCAGCGAAGCCGACGCAGCGCAGGCCGCGCTGCAATTGTGCGATAAATACGGCCACGCGCCCGTGATCGTCAGCGACGATCGGCGTTTAGAGGCATTAGGGATCACCGCGTGCTTGCAGCGTGAATGTCAGGCCAGCGTATGGGATCCCAGCGTGGGAGAAGAAAATCTGCGGCTGGCGGAGCAAGCCAAAGTCGGCGTAGTCTACGCGGAGTATGGCCTAACCGAATCAGGCGGCGTAGTGCTATTTTCCGCACCACAACGAGGACGCGCCGTCAGCCTGTTGCCGGAATCCTCTCTCTTTGTACTGCGAAAAAGCACATTGTTACCCCGTATCGCTCAGTTGGCGCAGCACCTGCATCACATGGCGCAACAAGGCGAGCGTATGCCATCGTGCATTAATATTATTGGTGGCCCGAGCTCCACAGCCGATATTGAACTGATCAAAGTAGTCGGCGTACACGGGCCGATTAATGCCGCCTATCTGATCGTTGAGGACTGTTAACACTAAAGCAGGCGGCCTCATTTCGCCGCCTGCAAAGATCCGGTGCAAGACTTATCCCTGAGACTCAATCACCACCACGCACTGCCCTGCACGAACGGACGCTCCAGGCTGGCAGCGAATCTCTCGAACCCTGCCGTGCTGCGGCGACACAATCGGGATCTCCATTTTCATGGATTCGAGGATCATCAGCGTTTCCCCTTCAGCTACCGTCTTACCCACTTCGGTAGCCACCTGCCAGAGGTTGCCGGCAATCGGGCTTTCCACGCCGACCTGCCCCGGCTGGATCGGCATTTCGCTCGTTTCCTCAATCACGGCGTCCACACTATCCGTCACCGATTGGCCGGCAATACGCCAGCGCTCACGCTCCGCCTCAAACGCTGCCCGCTGGCGCACGCGGAATGTCTCGATGTCTTCCGCTTCCCGCGACAGGAAATCCTGATAGGCGCTTAGCGCCAATTCACTTTGCTCGATCCGCAGCGGATAACGCCCTAGCGGGAAATCCCGTCGGATGGATAACAATTCATCAGCCGACACCGGATAAAAGCGAATTTGGTCGAAGAAGCGCAGCAGCCACGGTTTACCGTCAAAGGCGTCAACGTCGCGATAACGATCCCACATTTGCAGCGTGCGTCCGACAAACTGGTAGCCGCCCGGCCCTTCCATGCCATAAACGCACAGATAAGCGCCGCCAATCCCCACCGAGTTTTCCGCCGTCCAAGTGCGCGCCGGGTTATATTTGGTGGTGACTAAACGGTGACGCGGATCCAGCGGCGTTGCCACCGGTGCGCCGAGGTAAACGTCGCCCAGCCCCATGACCAGATAGCTGGCCTCAAACACCGTTCGATAAACCTCATCGAGATTATCCAGTTCGTTAATACGGCGGATAAATTCAAGGTTGCTTGGGCACCAGGGCGCATCGCTGCGTACCGTGATCATGTATTTCTGAATCGCCAGTTGGCAGGCAGGGTCGTCCCAGGACAGTGGCAGATAAACCACCCGCGATGGCACGGTCAGATTTTGCTGGGCGCAAACGGCCAACCATAGCGAGGAAAGCCCCTCCAGCAGAGGCGACAATGCCAGCGTTTCAGGACGATAGTGCACCTGCAACGAGCGAATACCCGGCGTGATATCAATGATGCCATCAAGCGTTTGTTGTTCCAGCGCCATCATCAGCGCATGAACGCGAAAACGCAGCGCTACGTCCAGCTCCGCCGCCCCCACTTCCAGCAGTAGATGCGTATCACCGGACAGCCTTGCAACCAGCCGCTTATCCGCGTCACCGATATCCAATACCACCGGAGAAATGAGCGCGGCAGGCGACCAGTCGATGTTGATCGGCGCAAGCTGTTCTACCTCAGCATGACACGCCAATGCCAGCGAACGCGCCGTAGCGAGATCGACGGGAATAAAGCGCACGCGATCGCCAGCATTAAGCTGCCCCAGCGCCCACAAGTCGGCTTCGATCACCGTCACCGGACAGACGAAACCGCCCAGACTCGGGCCATCCGGCCCCAGAATAACCGGCATATCGCCGGTGAAATCCACCGCCCCGATGGCATACGGGTTGTCGTGAATGTTCGAAGGGTGCAGCCCCGCCTCTCCGCCGCTATCGCGTACCCACTCCGGTTTCGGCCCAGTCAGGCGTACGCCCGTACGGCTGGAGTTAAAATGCACTTCCCATTCAGTGGTGAGAAAAGTGTCCATATAGGCAGGCGTAAAATAGTCGGGTGCGGCATGCGGGCCGTAAATCACGCGCAGTTCACGCACCGCAGACAACGTGGTGCGTAACGCATCCGGCAGGCGGTCACCAACTCGTCTGTCCGCCAGCGCAGCAAGGTGTAAAACATCCCCCGCCCGTAGCGCACGCCCGGCATGGCCGCCAAACTGTCCCAGCGTGAAGGTGCTTTTACTGCCAAGGTAATCCGGCACCTCGATACCACCGCGCAGGCAGAGATAACTGCGTACGCCCTGTTCCTGCATTGCCCCTAAACGCAGGCTGGCACCAGCCGGTATCGCAAACACGCGATCCATCGGGATGGGCTGGTCGTCTATCTCAATAGCAATCGCCGCTCCCGTAACAACTGCCACCGCATCGGTGTTAAAACGCAATGTCGGCCCGTTCATCGTGACCTCCAGCGCGGCCGTCCCCGCCGGATTTCCCACGAGTCGATTCCCTAAACGCAGCGCGCGATCGTCCATCGGACCCGACGGTGGCACGCCGACCGACCAGTATCCGAGACGTCCGGGATAGTCCTGTACGGTGGTTTGCGTACCCGCACTCACCACTTCGCAGGTTGTCGCCTTATAGGCCAACGCATCCAAACAGCGCGTCCACGGCTGGCCGCTGGCAAACGGTTCTGCCGCCAGAATCTGACGCAGATAGTCACGATTGTGCTCAACGCCGTAGACCCGCGTCTCTGCCAGCGCGCGATCCAGCCCGGCCATCGCCTGCTCGCGGGTTGGCGCGCAGGCGATAATCTTAGCCAGCATCGGGTCGAAAAACGGGGGGATATCGCACCCTGCCGTCACCCAGGTATCGATGCGCAGGCGGTGTTCTTCTGACGCGGGGAATTCGACTTCCGTCAATAATCCCGGTGATGGTTGGAACTGTTTGCCCGGATCTTCGGCATATAAACGCGCCTGAATCGCATGACCACGCGGATTCAGTTGAGCTGCCAGCTCACGCAACGGCGGCAGATCCCCTGCGGCCAGTTCAATCATCCACCGTACCAGATCCACACCCCAAACCTGCTCCGTTACGCCGTGCTCGACCTGTAGGCGCGTGTTGACTTCAAGAAAATAAAAACGGTCGGTCGCACTGTCATAGACGAACTCCACCGTCCCCGCACTGCGGTAATTCACCGCCTGCGCCAGACAGATTGCCGCAGAACACAGCGCGTCAGCGACGCCGTCCGGCAGATTGGGCGCAGGCGTTTCTTCAATGACTTTCTGGTTACGACGCTGTACCGAGCAGTCCCGAACGCCCAGCGCCAGCACGTCGCCCTGACCATCACCAAAAATCTGTACCTCAAGATGCCGGGCACGTTCGATATATTTTTCGATGAAAACGCCCGCATCGCTGAAATTGTTCTGTCCCAGCCGTTTTACCGTTTCAAACGCCTCGGACAGTTCCGTGGCGCTATAGCAGACGCGCATCCCAATCCCGCCACCACCGGCCGTGCTTTTGAGCATGACTGGGTAGCCAATCTCTGCCGCCGCGCACAGGGCGGCATCAATATTTTCCAGCAGTTCAGTGCCTTCCAGCACCGGGACGTGGTATTTCTTCGCCAGCGCGCGCGCCGTATGTTTTAAGCCAAATACGCGCAGCTGCTGCGGCGTCGGCCCAACAAAGGCAATTTGTGCCGTTTCACAGGCTTCGGCAAATGCCGCATTCTCAGATAGAAAGCCATATCCCGGATGGATGGCCTGCGCGCCACTGCGCTGCGCCGCCGATAAAATTTTCGCGACATCCAAATAGGTATGAGCCGCCGCGCCCTCTCCCAGACTAATGGCTTCATCGGCGTCCTGAATATGCAGGCTACTGATATCGGCATCAGAATAGACCGCGACGCCACGGACGTTCATCTCGCGCAGCGAACGCAGAATACGGCACGCAATCGCACCACGGTTAGCAATCAGAAGTGTGTCGAACATACGCTAGACTCATGCAAGGGCAGGTCGTCCCGCCAAAATGCGATCCGCATGATGGTCGTCCATCGCGGTAACGGTCAAAGGATGCAGAGGCGTGCTACCACACCGGAATCATCCGGTTTTGTCAGACGGAGAACGGCTCGTCGACGGCAGAAAATACCGGTTCGCCCTCGCTTCCAATGCACTCACCAGCCACACTTTCACACGCTGCCATCGCGTATGTTTTTCACGGCCTCGATCCGGCGTCAGTTCCATACCAGCACCTCCGCTGGCGTCGGATTCCAACCATTGCACGGATTATTCAGCTGCGGGCAGTTGGAAATCAGCACGATGACATCCGTTTCAGCGCGTAACTCCACGTATTTCCCCGGTGCGGAAATGCCATCCTCGAAGGTCAGTCCGCCTTCCGCCGTTACCGGCACGTTCATAAAGAAGTTGATGTTCGCGCCAATGTCCTTTTTGTTCAGGCGACCATCGTGCAGGCAGGCACAGAGAAAGTTGTCACGGCAGCTGTGCATGTAGCGTCGGTCGAGCGCATAGCGCACCGTGTTGCTCTCTTGCGCACAGGCACCGCCAAGCGTGTCATGTTGACCGCAGGTGTCGGCGACGATCGTCAACAACGGATTGCCAAGGTTGGAATACAGCACACTACCGGTCGTCAGGTAGACGTTATTCTGGCGGCGCATCGTACGTTGAGGATCGTAGCGTTCACGTGGGTCGCTGACGCGATAGAACAGCGTATCCACCGCCTGATTGCCTTCTAAATCCAGCAGCCGCAGCGTCTGCCCCTGTTTTACTTCGAACAGATAGGGTTCTCCGGCTGGGATGACATGGCGGAAGACCGCGTCCTCGGCCATTTTGTTGCTGGCAATTAATGTCATGTCCGGCCTCCTTACAGGTAATCGCGTTCGGTATTGTGAAACGCGCGTGCATTTTCCTCACGGAACTCACGGCAGTATTTGGCAACATCCTCGCTTTCTGCTCGGCTCCAGGTGAGTGCAATTGGACGCGGCGCATACGTCGGGTTGGGATCCATCGGGTGTTGCAAGGCCGTCAGCACGACCAGTGTGTCCATCGGTGCATACAGCTCGATGTAGTTGCCCGCTTGAGAATGATTGGCGTGAAAGTGAAACTGCCCCTGCGCATTCACCGTGACTTTGCTGAACAGGTTGATCGCCATCAGTAGATCTTGCAGGTTGAGATTCCATTTCCCCATTTCGACCAGCAGGTTATCCATGCCGTTACGGAAAAAGCCGTTGCGCAATTCCTGATAGCGCCCCTGCCCGTATTTTTCATGCACCTCCTGCGCATTGAGCACGCCGCCAACGCTGTCGTGCCAGCCGCAGGTATCGGTAACGATCGCCGCCAGTACCCGTCCCATATCAGAGTAAAGGCAGTGCCCTACCGTTAATTTGGCGGTGTGTTGCCCTTTCAGGGTATCCGGCAGGTTTAAACGTTCGCTGGTCTGGTGAGCGTTAAACAGCAGCAAGCCCACATTGCCGCCGCCTTCCACATCGGTTATCCGCAGAATCTGTCCGCGCTTGAGGATGACGGAGGTATGGCCTCCACCCGGTACCGTTTCTTCATCCAACGTTGACCGGCCTGTCGATGTATTTTTCGATGCGTGTGTGTCTGTTAATACCTGTATCTCTGTCATCACAGAAAGCTCCTTAAACGGGGGATGTCGCCGCACTGACAACAGGAGACAGCGGCGTAAAGGCGCGCTGGCGCGTAGCGAGACGTTCCTGATTCAGCGGTATGTCATAAGTAATACGAGCGCCATAGGCTTCAGGCGCATGGGGATCGACGCGCACTTTGTCGAACACCAGCAAACGTGTGCCGAGGTGGAATCCTTCCGGCAAATCGTGGGTGACCATGAAGACCGTTAAGCGGGTTTCCCGCCACAGCTCCAGCAGTAAGGTATGCATATCGCCGCGAATACCGGGGTCCAACGCCCCAAACGGTTCATCGAGCAACAGGATGCGCGGCTGGACAATAAACGCCTGAGCAATCGCAAGCCGCTGCTGCATCCCCCCGGAAAGCTGATTGGGATATTTGTTCATCGCATGTCCAAGCCCGACGCGTTCCAGCATGCGAGCAGCACTGTCACGCACCTCCTGCTTACGCCGTCCGAACAGCCTGCCGAACCAAGGGGAGCGCGGTATTTCCAGCCCAATCACCACGTTTTCCAACACGGTTAAATGTGGGAAAACCGAATAGCGCTGAAACACCACACCGCGGCTGGCATCCGGCTCGGCGGGCAGCGTTTTCCCTTCGAGCCGCACTTCGCCACGACTGGGCGTTTCCTGCCCCAGCAGCAGGCGCAAAAAGGTGGATTTACCGCAGCCGGATGCACCGACCATCGTGCAAAACTCCCCTTCCTCGACGTTCAGATTCAACCGTTCCAGCACAACGTGGGCGCCGTACTCCTGCCAGATGTTATCGATCTCGATAAAACTCATGCTTTGCTTTCCTCTGACCACGGGAACCAACGGCGATGTAGCCAGCGCAGTGCCATATCCATCAGCCATGCCAGCAACGTGATCCATACGACGTAAGGCAGAATCACGTCCATCGCCAGATAGCGGCGTACCAAAAAGATGCGGTAACCCAGCCCAGCCGCTGCCGAAATTGCTTCGGCAGAAATCAGGAACAGCCACGCTGCACCCAGCAGCAGCCGCAGGGAAATCAACAGCCGTGACAGCAGTTGCGGCAGGATGACGCGCAACACCACCACCCAGCTGTTCGCCCCCAGCGTTTGCGCTTTGATCAGCATTTCCTGTGGGATATTGCGGGCACGCTGTTCGAGATCGCGTGCCAGCATCGGCGTGACGCCAATGACGATCAACATCACTTTCGAGAGTTCATCGAGCCCGAAGACGATGAAAAGAATGGGTAAAATCGCCAGCGGCGGGATCATCGACAGCACCGTCATCAGCGGCGAGAGTGACGCACGGAACAGCGGAAAAGCCCCTGCCGCAATCCCAAACAGCAGACTCAACAGGCTGGCGATGCCGAGCCCCAGTGCAAGACGTATCAGACTGGCCTGCGTATCCAGCCAGAACAGATAATCTCCGCTACGTTTGTCTTCGGTAAATGCCATGCGCTGAATTGCCTCGGCCATTTGCCCAAGACTTGGCAGCAGTTTGTCATTGGGATTGGCTTCCAGCCGCAGCGCTGAACCCACGAGGTACAGCACCAGCAACACGGTAAACGGCAGCAGGACAAGCAGCAGCCGTCCGCCCCGGCTGGGGGAGCGATTGATCAAGCGCACGATAGTCTCTCCAGTCTGCGAGGTCAGAGTTTGTTCTCTGCGGCCAGACGAACGAAGGTGTCGTCAAAGCGCAGTTTCACATTGGCGCTGTCACCTTGCGTGATCTGCCCAGGGAACGTCATGCCGATAAAATCGGCACTCTGTGCGCCAGTGCCGAGCAACCCTTTATCAAAGGAGAAATCCGCAACGCGTTTCATGGTGTTCGGGAGATCGGCGCTGGTCAGAAACGCCAGATTGTCCTGCGCGGAATAAAACAGATGAGTGGTTTTTAGCTGTGCCTGATAACCGGCTAAATCGGTACCGGAGGCGGCTGCCATCGATTCCAACGCGGGTTTGTCACCCGCTTTCATTAGCGACATCATTTCAAACCAGGCACCGGCCAGCGCTTTACCCAGCGCCGGATTCTCTTGCAGCGTCTGCGTGTTCACGACCATCATGTCGATCAGCTCGCCGGGGATCTGACCGGACTGAAAGACTTCCGAGGTATCCGGCTGGCTTTTAATCGCGGAAAGCTGTGGGTTCCAGGCGACAACCGCCTGTACGCTGCGGGTGGCGAAGGCGGCAACAATATCGGCATCCGACGTGTTGACGACGGTGACATCCCGCTCACGCAATCCGGCGGTTTCCAGACCGCGCACCAGCAGGTAATGAGAAACGGAGAGTTCAGGCAGATTGACCTTCATCCCACGCAAGTCGCTTAGCGTTTTCCCTTTGCCCTTGAGTACGATGCCGTCATTACCTGCGGAGAAACTGCCAAGCAGCAACGCCGTGGTATCCACACCGCCCGAAGCCGGAATGGTCAGCGCATCCATATTGGTCATGGTGCAGCCGTCAAACTGTCCAGCGGTGTATTGATTGATCGACTCGACGTAGTCGTTAAGCTGGGTAACCTTAATTTTGATGCCGTACTTGTCGGCCCATTTATCGATAATGCCCTGCGTGCCGATGACGCCCCACGGCATCCAGCCAGCATAGATAGTCCAGCACACGTTGAATTGCGTTTTAGGCGCAGCCTGTGAAGGGAAGCTCAGCAGCGCTGAGAGACTGAGGACGCAAACGCCCAGTAAACGAGATAAGTTCATGCCAGACCTCCAGTTGAGTAGGAAAAAAGCGGGAACAGCGCGACACCATGGGTGTTGCTGTCTCCCGGGCTTTTGTCCCGCCGTGTAACCTCAACTGGAGGTCGCCAGCTCTCGGACCAGACATCCATATTGCATGGATCGGAACCCTAGCCAGCTATTCAGGTTGTTCAGCGCCCTATGTGGTGCTGTCCCGAAGAGATAAGAGCAAAATGCGTGCCAGCACCGCAAATGCCGGTACGGCTGGCGTTTATGCAGGGAAGAACCCCGTTCTCGCGCCATCGCGGTGCAGCAGTACGATGAGTACGCCTCACGGCAGTGCAGAGATCGTCAGTTGGCACAGGATTTAGTGTTTCGCATCGCTCGCCGCTATTTTTTCCAGCAGCGCACTGAACATGGCTTGTTCTTCAGAGGACAGCGCCTGAAGCATTCGCGCCTCTATCTGCTTTTCCTGATGCAGAAAAACCTGCGTAAATGCGGCGCCCTTATCGGACAAACTGAGCCACACGCTGCGTCCATCATCCGGGTTATCAATCTTGCGGACATAATTACGTTTAACCAGCTCCGCCACCATTCGGGTGATCTGCGCCTTATCGCGTCCTACAGCTTTCGCCAGCGACTGAGGCGTAATCCGCCCTTCCATCGCGATGATCTTACATAGCCGAATGTGCACGACATCCAGACTTATATCGTGCGCTTTCATCTGTTCCTGCATCTGTGCCTTATAGCTTTCTAATAAGGAAAAAAGCGCTTTCATCATAATTTATTGACTCAGTCAACCAATGATCATATAGTTGATTTTATCAACTATCCATCACGAGTTCAATTTACTGAGGCCACAATGGGAAACATCTATCAGATTACGGTGGAAGAAAAAGCCGAGCACCAACGCACGCTGTCGTTTGAATTCTCGCTTCACGACGACCTGTTCAAGCTACTGGAAAAAGTCGATGGCAAGATGGACATGACGCCGGAACAAACGCAGGCCTTTATGGTGGGATTGAAGCTGTTTGGAGAGGTGATGATGCAGCAAAGAAAACATCCGCTATTTAAGGAATTTTCTGCCCCGTTCAGAGCGTTCATGATGAACCTGAAGAAACAGTAATCTGTACAGACACACCGAAATGCATCACAGTAGAAAATGATTCTCCCCACGCGGCACAAGCGCCCGCGCAGGGAGTGGTTACGTCTTACTCTGCCAGATCGAAGCGATCCGCATTCATCACTTTCACCCAGGCAGCAACAAAGTCATTCACAAACTTCTCTTTGCTGTCGTCCTGTGCGTAAACTTCAGCGTAGGCCCGCAGAATGGAGTTGGAACCAAAGACCAGATCCAGACGCGTCGCCGTCCATTTGACTTCACCCGTTTTGCGATCGCGGATTTCATACAGGTCTTTGCGGTAAGGCTTCCACGTGTATTTCATGTCGGTCAGATTGACGAAGAAATCATTCGTCAGCGCCCCTTCACGATCGGTAAATACACCGTGCTTCGTACCGCCGTAGTTGGTTCCCAGCACGCGCAGGCCGCCCACCAATACCGTCATCTCATTCGCTGTCAGCCCCATCAGTTGGGTACGGTCGAGCATCAGCTCTTCTACGCTAACGGCATAATCTTTCTTCAACCAGTTACGATAGCCGTCATGGATCGGTTCGAGGACATCGAAAGACTCCACATCAGTCAGGGCATCGGTGGTGTCGCCACGTCCCGGCGCAAAAGGCACCGTCACCTGTACGCCAGCCGCTTTTGCCGCTTTCTCAATCCCCACATTACCTGCCAGCACAATGGTATCAGCCACGCTGGCTCCCGTTGCGGCCGCAATACTTTCCAAAACGACTAATACGCGCGCCAGACGCGCAGGTTCATTCCCTACCCAGTCTTTCTGCGGGGCAAGACGAATGCGCGCACCGTTGGCACCGCCGCGCATATCGGAGCCACGGAACGTACGGGCGCTGTCCCAGGCGGTTGCCACCAGCTCGCTAATGGAAAGGCTGCTTTCCGCAATGCGTGCTTTGACAAGATCGACATCATAGTCGGTACGGCCCGCCGGAACCGGATCCTGCCACAGTAAATCTTCCTGCGGCACATCTGGGCCAACGTAGCGCGCTTTCGGCCCCATATCGCGGTGCGTCAGTTTGAACCACGCTCGGGCAAATACTTCGGAGAAGTAGGCCTGATCCCGAGAGAAGCGCTCGGAAATTTTGCGATATTCTGGGTCAACTTTCAGTGCCATATCGGCATCGGTCATCATCGGGTTGTAGCGAATAGACGGGTCTTCAACGTCAACCGGTTTATCTTCTTCTTTAATGCTGACAGGCTCCCACTGTGACGCGCCCGCTGGACTCTTTCTCAGTTCCCATTCGTGATTCAACAGCATTTGGAAGAAGCCGTTGTCCCATTGTGTCGGATGCGTCGTCCAGGCACCTTCCAGCCCGCTGGTTACGGTATGGCGACCTTTGCCCGACCCCGCCGGGTTATGCCAGCCGAGACCTTGTTCTTCAACATCCGCACTTTCTGGTGCCGCGCCCAGCAGGCTGGCATCGCCGTTGCCGTGGGTTTTACCAACCGTATGTCCACCCGCCGTCAGGGCGACGGTTTCTTCATCATTCATTGCCATACGAGAAAACGTAACGCGCATGTCTTGTGCGGTACGCAGCGGATCGGGATTACCGTCGACGCCTTCTGGGTTAACGTAAATCAGCCCCATCTGTACGGCAGCCAGCGGATTCTCCAGAGAGGTACGATCGTCGCTGCCATAGCGTTCAGTACTTTTTGCCAGCCACTCTTTTTCCGCTCCCCAGTAGGTATCTTTTTCCGGTTGCCAGATATCTTCACGACCAAAAGCGAAGCCGAAGGTTTTCAGCCCCATGGATTCATAGGCGATAGTGCCCGCCAGAATAATCAGGTCTGCCCAACTGAGTTTATTGCCGTATTTTCTTTTGATTGGCCACAGTAAACGGCGCGCTTTATCGAGGCTGACGTTATCCGGCCAGGAGTTAAGCGGTGCAAAGCGCTGGTTACCCGTTCCGCCGCCACCGCGACCGTCAGTTGTGCGGTAGGATCCCGCCGAGTGCCAGGCCATACGAATCATCAGGCCGCCGTAGTGCCCCCAATCCGCTGGCCACCACTCCTGGCTGTCGGTCATCAGTGTATGCAGGTCTTTTTTGAGGGCATCGACATCGAGGGTTTTAAGGGCTTCACGGTAGCTGAAATCGCTGCCTAACGGGTTGGTTTTGGTGTCGTGCTGATGAAGAATATCGAGATTGAGGGCATTGGGCCACCAGTCCGTGTTTGATGAGCCAGTAGAAGTATTTCCGCCGTGCATAACCGGACACTTGCCGGTTGGTTTCGTTTTATTCTCGTCCATCATTATCTCCCAGTATGTTGCATTGCCTTAATCGCTGCGCCAGAAAGTGGGTCGTTCTCCGATAGCCTTGTCATGTGACAACGGAGCCTTCACCTATTCCCTCTTCTTGATGCAAGACAGTGCCAGAGTCTCCCTATCATTTATAATTGTATATACTAACTTCTGCGATAGCTTAACCTGATGAAAAGCAGCTCAATCGCACATTTTTCCTATCTGCATCAATAATCTTGCGGATAGAACGGCTTGCGATAATGAGTCTGCTTGTGATCGCGGCCTCTTTCAAGAAGCCGCTGATTCAGCTACCACAAAAAAACTACAGCGCAGGCGAACGGAGTATGAACTGGGTAATTTCGGCGCGTTTCCCTAATCGGATCGGAAAGCCGTTCCACAGACCTGCGCCATTGCTCACGTATAAATGCATGCCATCGACGTCATAGCTGCCTGAAACATAGCCTTCATTCGCTAACTGCGTCACCCAATGCATGCCTAGCACCTGTCCGCCGTGCGTATGGCCGGAAAGCTGTAAATCGGCTCCGGCACGCGCGTTCTCTTTCGCCCCCGTGGGTCGATGGCTCAGCAGAACGACGGCGCTGTCGGGCGATATACCCTCAAGCGCAGCACGAGTATCCGGCAGCAGTTGTTGAAAATCCGCAGCAGTGCGATCGGTGATACCCGCCAGTACAAACGCGGCATTATCACGACTAATCGACACATGTTCATTGAGCAACATCCGTAAACCCAACGCATTCAACCGTTGCACCCATTGCGTATATTCCACGTAATACTCATGGTTGCCCACGATGGCAAACACGCCGTGTGGCGCAGTCAGGTTACGCAGCGGCTCCATATCATCGTGACGGGCGCTGACGGTGCCATCGGCCAGATCGCCGGTAATCACTGTTAGATCGGGCTTAAGCGCATTAGTTTTTGCTACCACTGCTTCCATCCAAGGGCGCTGCAACAGACGGCTGGCATGTAAATCCGTTAGCTGCACCAGTCGGAAACCGTCCAGCGCTGGCGGCAGGTGTTTTAATTCAACCTCTACCGTGCGAACTTCAGGAACACGTACCGCTTCCCACACTCCAATAGCCGCCAGCCCCATCGCCACAGCGGCAATGCCGCCACGCAGCACCATGTTGTTCAGCAGAATATTTCCAGCTGACGGGGATAAAAAACGCACCACGACGCCGAGAAGATCGACGGCCAACAGCAGGAATGCAGATATCAACAGCGCGCCGAAAGCCCATCCCAGCAGCATCAGGACGAATGCAGGCACTTCAGGCGATGCCATCGTGCCAAAAAAGGTGCGCGTAATTAGGTGATGCTGTGAAACCAGCAGCAGTAACACCGCCAGCATGCGCTTTACAGGCACCCCGACACGTAAGCGCCAGACCAGACGCCAGATAACATAGAGGGCAATGAGCCCAGTAATGACATGAAACACGGATGTTTTCTCTCTTTATCGGTGATATCGGTATATTGACGCGGACATTATTTCCCAAGGAAATGTTTATAGTGTCCACTAAGATCGTGTCAAGCCGTTTACCTCGCGGCTCACACATTGCGGATCAACGCAGTAGAGGTGTTGTGTTGCCAGAAGGGGCAGATTAACATGGCGCGATTCCCTGCTGTACACGTCACTGACCAGAGTGAAGCCTGCTAGCTGACGGCAGGTTGTGCATGATTTTGATTAACCAAGGACATTTATGTTCGATTACACCGACTTTCCCGAACAACGGCAATCCAAAATCAGGCAGATCCTCAGCGAGGAAGGCAAAGTCGTCTGCACACAGCTCTCACGCGAATTGAACGTATCCGAGCACACCATACGGCGCGATCTAAAAGAACTGGCACAATCTGGTGCCTGCAAACGCGTCTACGGTGGTGCAGTCAGCCTGCCGCCAGAAGCCATCGATTTTGCCAGCCGAGCAACCATCGACGCAGCCCAGAAAGATCGCATCGCTCAGGCCGTCATCCCACTGATAAAGCCCAACGGCTGCGTCTTCTTTGACACTGGCACAACCAATCTGGCAGTGGCGAAACAGATCCCGACGGGGCTGAAATTTACCGCAGTGTGTAATTCGCCGATTATCGCGGCGGAATTGATGCAACATCAGGATGTAGAAGTGATTGTTCTTGGTGGAAGGATCCAGAAGGAAGTCGGTGGCGCAATTGGGATCGATACGCTTAGGCAGTTGGAGAAGATGTATTTCGATCAATGCCTGCTGGGAGGCTGTGCCTTTGATGCTAATGAAGGCCTGACCGTTTTTGAATATGACGATGCGGAATTCAAAAAGTGCCTCGTAACCCGCAGCAGCGAAGTGATCGTGGCCCTCACTGCCAATAAAATCTCCGCTCTGGCGCGCTATCGCGTCGCTGAATGTGATGAGATCACCTCGCTGGTGACCGATGACGAAATCCCCCCTGCCTGCCAGAGCGTGTTAAGCGAAAAAAATCTGGATCTGATTATTGCCCGATAATACAACGGTAGCCCCAGCGGCTGCCGGATCCACTCATGAAAGCAGCAGCTTTATCGTTTTTAGTACCCCATCGTCGTCATTACTGCGGGCAATAAAATTCGCCGCGGCTTTGGTTTCCTCAAACGCATTGCGCATCGCAAAGCTGTAAGCTGCGCGGCTCATCAGTTCAATATCATTGTAACCATCGCCAAACACCATCGTTTCATCTGGCGTAATCGCCAATGTATTCTGAAGAATCTCTACGGTGTGCCCTTTGTGTACGCCAACATTGGCAATGTCGATCCAGGCCGCTTCGGAGACCACGATATAAACATGGTCGTGAAACGCATCGAGATACTTCGCCGTCTCATGACAGTGTCCTGCTGGGTCATAAACCGTGATTTTCACAAAGTCATCGGTGACGACAGCAAAACTGGGTATCAACGTCACGTTGGTGTACGATTTCTTCACCTTTTCCAGTAAGGCTGGGCTGATCGTTTCTTTTACCATTGCTCCATTTGGAGTACAGCCGATGATCACATGCTGGTCGTCTACGCTTTCCAGCACGCCAATCAGACTCAACGCAAGACGGTTTTTGATGAGCGATTGGTAAATATAATTTCCCTGATGTTTGATACGCGTCGCGCTATCTCCCAGAATCCAGATGTCTTTCGCCTCATCGCCAAAAAGCGCTTCCACCCGTTCACACTGCTTACCCGTGCAGGCAGCGAACTGTACGCCCTTCTCTTTCATTAATGCATAAACCTCGGCAAACAAGGCTCTGTTGTAATCGCCATCGCTGTGAAGAAACGTGCCGTCCAGATCGGTAATTACCAACTTGATCATTCCACTCCCCTTTCAGATTGTACGTACACAGATAGCCACGTGTCAGGCTGGGAATAGCCCACCTGAACAAGGAAAAACATCGCTTTTTCACAGTGTGCTAAATGATCGACGTGATGATTAAACGCCAATGCTCGATTAAGCTCGATAATGTATTCACCACACAGAAAAGAGCAAAATGCATACGATGAAAACTACTTACTGTCAGATTCATTGAGATTTTACGCGAAAATTAGCATAGCATTTATTGACAATACGCAACAAGAAGCAAAATCAATCAATAATGAGCAGCGGAGGGATAGGGATAATGAAAACCGTGGCCGAGGCCACAATGAAAATAGCTCCGCAACACATTAGCGGTTCAAATGAAGCCGATGCGGGACGAAACCCGTACTCAGATGAGCCGCAACAGCACCATATTTTGCTGACATATCGGCTTCATTCGACGAATACGGCTAAACATTCGGCACTTGAAAGACGATGATAAACAAAGCGCTTGCCACGAACGTCGGAGCCGTCCATAATAGCGCCCATTCCAAACGCTGGAATGAAGAAAAGCATTCTAATCAAAACGTTACTGATTAAGATGTTATCTACTGTACGACCGTAGCTCAGTTGGTTAGAGCACCACCTTGACATGGTGGGGGTCGGTGGTTCGAGTCCACTCGGTCGTACCAATTCATGTTCTGTAAATATTACCCTGCGCCCGTAGGTTAATGAATGTGAATTGAAATTTCTCTTACTCGTGTCCTGTTAATCTCATCAAAACCTATTCAAATAAGCGTTTTTACGCTCATTTTTAGCCTGATCCTGGGCGCTAATCTAACCCGCACGACAATCCTGTTACCGACTTTGCAGCATTAACCATAATTGCACACCAATCTCTATTGATGTCACTCATCATCAAAACACTTGACGGAATAGATGATGATCATCATTATAAAAATCAGCTCATTTCCTGTAAGAGATGATAAATCATGGCGAGTTCCCTGTCTGACCCTTTCAGCCCACTTCAGCGCAGTCGATAGGGAGTAGAGCCGACCTCACTCAGGGCCTTAATCACCGAGCCTATGCCACGCTCCCCTTTCAAGGACAAAATTATGACGACTCGCTCCACTGTTCTCATCACTGGTGCCTCAACCGGAATTGGTGCCACTTACGCTGACCGCTTCGCTCGTCGCGGACACGATCTGGTATTGGTCGCTCGCGACAAAGCACGCCTCGACACGCTCGCCACCCGTCTGCGGGACAAACACCACGTCGGTGTTGATGTTCTGCAAGCCGACTTGACCCGGCCCGAAGATCTGGCAACAGTCGAACGCCGTCTGGTAGACGATTCCGCAATTGACATCCTCATCAACAACGCCGGCATCGCACAGTCTGGGGGGATCGTCGATCAAACCGCCGGTAGCATTAACCAACTGATCGCATTGAACATTACAGCGCTGACGCGACTCGCCACAGCCATTGCCCCACGGTTGGTTCAGTCCGGCACGGGAACTATCGTCAATATCAGCTCAGTCGTTGGCTTGGCACCCGAGTTCGGCATGTCAGTGTATGGAGCAACCAAGGCCTATGTACTATTCCTTTCTCAGGGACTGAGTCAGGAACTCGCGCCCCAAGGCATCTATGTACAGGCGGTGCTGCCAGCATCCACGCGCACCGAAATCTGGTCGCACATCGGCATCGATGTCAATACGTTGCCTGAGGTGATGGAGGTCGACGAACTGGTGGACGCCGCCCTCGTTGGCTTCGATCAGCGTGAACTCGTGACGATCCCCCCTTTGCACGTCGCTGCACGCTGGGACACGCTGGATGCAGCACGCCAAGGCCTGCTGTCGGATTTACGTCAGGCAAATGCGGCGCAACGCTATCGCCCAGCCATTTGAAAAAACCAGTTACCGCTAAAGCCTCTGCCAGACAGAATGGGGATATGCCATGAGCGCTGTCCCTATTTTAACCGTTACTCCTCTCTCACAGGCATAGGGCCATATATCATGAAGGCATTTTTCATCAATCGCTACAAGGACACCGGCCAGATTGGTCAACTGCCTGACCCTGAGGTCGGGCACAACGACGTGTTGGTACAGGTGCATGCCGCCAGCATCAATCTGCTGGACGCCAAGATCCGTAAAGGCGAATTCAAGCTCATCCTGCCCTATCGCTTTCCGCTGGTGTTGGGCAATGATCTGGCCGGTGTGGTCGTGCGTGTCGGCCGCAATGTCCGTCAGTTTAAGGCTGGAGACAAAGTTTATGCTCGTCCCCCAGAGGATCGCATCGGTAGCTTTGCCGAACTGATTGCCGTGAAAGAGGAAGCGCTAGCACTCAAGCCGACCAATCTCGATATGGAACAAGCCGCCTCCATCCCGCTGGTTGCCCTAACGGCCTGGCAGGTGCTGGTCGAAACTGCACAGTTAAAGAAAGGTCAAAGGGTGCTGATTCATGCAGGTTCGGGCGGCGTAGGCACTATCGCCATCCAACTGGCTAAACACCTCGGTGCGTTTGTTGCGACCACCACCAGCACCCGCAATGTCGAATGGGTGAAAAGTCTGGGTGCCGATGTTGTGATCGATTACAAAACACAGGCGTTCGAGAGCGTCCTGAAAGATTACGATGTCGTCCTCAACAGCCTAGGCAACGACGTACTCGAAAAATCACTTCAGGTGCTCAAGCCCGGTGGTCGACTTATCTCTATTTCTGGGCCACCGACACCAGCCTTTGCCAAGCAACAAGGGCTGTCTTGGTTCCTGAAACAGGTGCTACGCCTGTTGAGCCGACGCATCCGCCAGAAAGCTGACAAGCGCGGCGTGCGCTATAACTTCGTTTTCATGCGTGCAGACGGCGACCAACTGCGAGACATCACTGCGCTGATCGAATCCGGAGTCATCAAACCGGTCATCGACCGAGCTTTCCCATTGGAAGCAACCGCAGAGGCACTGGCTTATGCCGAGCAGGGAAGATCGAAAGGCAAGGTAACCATCAGTATTCGATAGCTCGGTGGTGCTGAATAGCAGAAGACGTTTCGCTCAGGGCACATTCGGGGGAACGTGGAAATAAGGCTAACGCCGACAATTCCTCCCCTGTTCCCGCTGCCTTCGATCCTTAAGTATCTCTATTAGTGCTTATGGACACAGAGCCATTTAATCACGCAGGAGCAAGGCAGAAATTGACACGGTTGCACCAAACCCAGCCATTAATAGCCACGCCAGACTGTATTGATCTGCATAAAGCGCCGTTCCCGATACCGCAACAAAGACAGAAACCCCTACCGCCGCACCGATTTGGCGAGCCGTATTAATAATCCCAGTGCCTGTAGCATACTGCTTCTCAGGCAGCGCAGCCGTGCCGCCAGCCAGAAAACCCGTTTGCCCAATACCAGCCCCTGCACCTGCCAGAAGCAATCCCGGCAGGTAGCTCACCAAATAGTCAGGTTCGGAGCCTAACATGGCATACCACCAAATCCCTGCGATCAGGAAAAGGAAACCAGCCAGCGCGGTCAGTCGCTTAGGTGAAATATTTATTTTGCCCACCAGTAATGATGCCAGTACGGCAGCACCCGGACTAATACCAATACCCGCTCCGGCAATCATCGGTTCCCAGCGCCACACCTGTGTCAGGTAGAGCGAGCCTCCCAACAGCATGATCGCAAACCCCATATAAAAACAGGCCATCCCGAACGTCGCAAACGAGAAGGCCGGAGCCTGAAAAACGCGCAGATCCAGCGCAGGTGACAACACGGTTAAGCAACGCCGCACAAACAGCACCAAAAATAATGTTGCCGCGCCGAATGCCAGCCAGAGGCTTATACTCTCCGCGCCCCACACCGACGTGTACGAAATGCCCGTGACAAGGCAACCAATCCCTGCGATCAAAAGCACAGAACCCGCAATATCGGGAAATACACCGTCCGTGGCTGGGCTTTCAATCAGGTGCTTGCTAAGCCACAGCGCCACCATGACCACGGGCAAGTTGATCAGAAAAATCAGACGCCAGTCGATCTCAACAAGCGCACCGCCCAACGTAGGACTCAGAGCGGCAGCGACCGAACCCGCTGCAGCCCAAATGCCAACCATCTGCTTGTGTCGCGTTTTGGGGTAGGTAGCAAGGAGCAAGCCAAGGCTGGTGGGGATCATCAAGGCAGCGCCTAACCCTTTTAAGCCCCGCGCGAGAATCAAAGAGACAACATTGGGTGCAAAGGCGCAGGCGGCGCTGGCTAGCGCGAAAACCAGTAGCCCTGCGATAAACACTCGCTTGCGCCCGTAGAGATCCGCCAACCGGCCACTGGGCACCAGAAAAGCCGCAAACGTGATGGTATAAGCGGTCAGCACCCATGACATAATCTGATTTGTCGCGCCGGGAAAACTGTCCCGGATGGCAGGGAAAGCCAGGTTGACAATAAACAGGTCAAGCGACGACAGCACACTGCTCGCCCCCACGGCAACCATTACCCAAGGTGAAACACGGGTGGGTGGTTCTTCAATCATTAAGGTATTCGTTGGCTGGGACATATCCTCTCCAGACGATGGTATTTCTGGAAGAGGAGTGTGATAAATACATCAGGTCGTGTATTGGACATCTGATAAATACGCCGCCGTGTACTGCGCAGGTGTGATGCCAAATGAGCCCTTAAAGCGCCGAATAAGATGGCTCTGATCGGACAGGCCAACGGAGGCCGCTACATCAGCAGCACAGTGGCCGGATCGCAGGAGTTGTTTCGCGGCATCCAATCGTACGGCATTGAGATAGGCATGGAGAGGAAGGCCATAAGCCGCGCTAAACAATTGATTCAGTCGAACCCGGCTAAGCGCGGCGGCTTCCGCCAACACTGATGTGGTCAATGGCTCAGAAAAACAGGCGTGGATAAGTTCACGAACACGTTCGATACGAGGTTCATTACACACTGGTTGAGGTTTGATAGGGGTCGTTGAGTAACGTTGAAATAGCGGATTTAACGCGTCAATCATGCTGACTTCACGTGCCAGCAGATCCTGTTCACTAAAAAGTACACCATGGAGTTTTTTCAATAAAAAAACGATATCTGCATCCATGATTAATGAGTGGGTAAAGCGTGTGGTGGAAGAGGGAAAAACGTCATGCGCCTGAGCGAGATCATCAATCATCCAGGGATCGATATACACCATGCTGTAGATATAACCCTGCTCGTCACAAGGCTTCCCGTCATGCATCTCTCCGGGATTGATGATCATCGCGCTACCCGGAGGAGCAATGAATCCCCCCTTTTCCAGAGCAACTTTTGGCGCACCAGCATCAATCGTACCCAACACAAAATAGTCGTGGGAATGGCGTTCGTACTGATGTTTGTTGAAGTAGGCGTGCAGCCCCTGCATTCCCAATGAAGGAACAGCAACAAACTTCTTCCATTCACGCTGTTGGGATTGCATACACTCCGCCCATGTCTGATCTGAAAATCAATCGCCCCTAGGGATCAGATTCACCCCGTCAGCCATGATTATGGCGAGTTTGCTCCCGTTAATCATCCAGAAATATAAGGCTTTACACCGGCCTAAATGGCAACGAATTTTCCCTTGCTGTCATGCTAAAAGGCAAGAGAGCACCGCTTAGAAAAGGACAGCCACGGCATACTGACCGCCAGCCCCTCTGGATAGAGAGGCTCCATGACTCAAGAGACGTAAATCGTTCTTTGCGGCGGGCGACAATCCACCGTTAATTAACTACGGCCCTACTGCCCGCGAGTTTCCAGATAAAGCACCGTGGCGGCGACGCGGGAGCGCACGTTGAGTTTGCGCAGCATGTTGCGAATATGCACTTTTACCGTTTCTTCTGAGATATACAGCACAGCGGCGATTTGCTTGTTGGATAACCCTGAAGCCACTTCCTGAAGCACATCCAGTTCGCGCTCCGTCAATACGGTAAAGGGCGACGGCGTCTCCTTTATGGCGATACGGTGGCGCAACACGTCGCGCACCTGTTCACTGAATGCATCACTGCTACGGATAGAATCCAATAAGTGTTCTGGGGCGCTATCCTTAAGCAGGTAGCCATCGGCACCCGCGTCCATCAGCGCATAGATATCGCTGGGCGCATCGGAAACCGTCAGCACAATCACGCGAGCGCAGATCCCATCACGCCGCAGCGCGTGGAGCGTATCCAGCCCGCTTAATCCTTTCATGTTGAGATCGAGCAAAATGATATCGGGAGAATCTCGATTCGCGAGGCTTAGTGCCTCCACGCCATTGCTAGCTTCCCCAATCACGTCAAAGATGGCGTCAGTTGCCAGTAACTGACGGATTCCCCGGCGCATAAGCGGATGATCGTCGACGATCAGCACGCGATAAGATGGTTTTTCTGACATGCCCAGCCCCAATGTAATATGGATCTTATTATTTTTTATTTATGATTTATCCCTGTCATCTTTCAAGCGATATGTACGCCGCTCGAATTATTCAGGGTAGAGATTATTCGTGTTGTCACGTTCACGCGCTGTCGTCGGCGTCGAAAAACGAACGCTAACCTGCGTCCCTCCTTCAGGGTGGAGACCAATAGCTAATCGTCCTCCTAACCGTTCGGCGCGTTCCTGCATAATATTTAAACCGTAATGTCCTGCGGGTTCTTCCTGATTGATAATGCCGCAGCCGTCATCTCGAATATCAACACAATGACTACCATCGGGCTGCGTACGACAGTTGACGGTAATCGTCGTCGCCTGCGCGTGTTTAATGGCGTTTAGCACCGCTTCACGAATAATTTGCAGCAGGTGAACCTGCTGTGATGCATCTAGCGCCTGCGTAGGAATACGGCAATCGATATCAATCGTCGCCGGAGTCTGCGCTCTTAGCGGTTCAATCATTTCCTGCATCGCCGCAGGCAAATCAGCCTGTTGCAGCGTCAGCCGGAACGTTCCTAACAATTCCCGCAGTTGGCGGTAAGCATCGCTTAACGCCTGTTCAAAATCGGTGATGATCTGCCGAGCCTGCGCATTTTCTTCCGCTACCGCGCGCTTTAATAACGTCATCTGGATATTCAGATAAGAAAGCACCTGAGCCAGTGAGTCATGCAGTTCACGCGCAATAGTGGCTCGCTCCTCCATCAGTAGCAACTGCTGGTAGTGCTTCTGCGCCTGATTAAAATAGAGGCCGCGCCCCAGCATATTGGCGACGCTTTCCATCAGCTGCGCCGACGGCTGCTGCGTTGATGCCTGCCACCGTAGCTGTCCAAACTCGACCTCTTGCAAACGGATGGGCAGCGTCTGCCATGCTGTCTGCTCGTCCGACTGGCCTTCACATAACAGCCAGTTCTCCCCTACCCGCATTTCCAGACAGACGACCGTTTCATAGCGATGAACAATTTGCAGAATCTGCTGAAAGCAATGCCTGTCGATCGTGCTGACATTCATCGCCTGAGAACAGTTGTACAACACCTTCAGCATACGGTTCACTTCCTGCAAACGCAGCGTTTTCTGCCGTACCTTGTCTTCCAGAGAGCGGTAGAGCTTTTGCAATTCGTCAGTCATGCTGCTGAAGGTTTGCGCCAGTAATCCCAATTCATTCGGCAAATTGACATCCAGCCGCGAATGAGTAAAACGCCCCTTCTCAATGGACGCACAGGCCGCCATCAGCTTATTCAACGGCACGACGACCTGACGGCGAATGCGGCGCAGCGTAAAGAAGATCAGTATATAGATAGTGATCGAACCAATTATTGATGTCACAACCACTATCATCATCTTGCGCTCGGAATAATGCTGCAACGCCAACACAAAGAGATCGATCTGCGTGACATAGCGAACAATATTGTCCTGATACCACACCCGATCCCCCGCGCTTAGGCGCTCATCCATCGTTTTCCAGCTCTGCAACAGTGCGGCATAACGATCGCGTACATCGCGCGGCACATACCAGCGATCCAACAGATGAAAAACTGGGGAATCCAGCGTTTGCGCATAGAGGTGGCGATGCGCTTCTAACGCTGCACGGTCGCCCTGTAGGTCATATCCCATGCGATAGCTTTGCATACGCATGGAGCCAGCAACGTTGATCGCTTCCGCATCGCGCAAACCGCTGGCTAACGTCAGCAGCGCAATGCCCGTCGTCAGGAATGAGAGCAACGCGATATAAAAAAATGCGCGAGCCAGACTGGTAGAAACAGGACGTTTGACCATCACAACAAGCAATCCTCTTTAGCATCAGGTAAGTGATTCGGGTGAGTGACAAGTCTGCCAGAGGCAGACTTGAACGCTGCTTGCAGCGGCCCCAACGGGGCGAGGTCCACATAAGTGGGCCGAGTAGCGCAGCCAACGCACATGCAGCTTGAAGTATGACGGGTATCCACTATCACGATCCCCGCGTGCTCAGGCAAGCCGATAAGGCACGAATCCTACATAAGCTTGATCCGGCACCCCCATTTACCTCTAAAGGGTGATTATCGCATACAGCCTAGGGAGCATAGTGTAACCCCTATAAAAACAACGTGTTTTTTATTGGATATTTTACCGAGTGCCAGAGCGACAAACCGCCATGACTAACCTCTCTCGACGTTCCTTACTGACCGGTGGCCTACAGCGTACAGACAACGCGCTGCGTCCGCCGTGGAGTGGTGCCGAAAGCCATTTTCTGAGTCAGTGTACGCGCTGTAATGCCTGCGTTGAGGCCTGCGAAACGAGGATCATCCAGCGAGGTTCAGGGGGCTTTCCCACTATCGATTTCCAACGCGGCGAATGCACCTTCTGCTACGACTGCGCTCGCGCGTGTCCACAAGCGCTGTTCGCGGAAAGCCACACCGCGCCGTGGGAATATCACCTGACGATTCAGGATGCCTGTTTATCGCTACATCAGGTGGAATGCCGCAGCTGTCAGGATGCGTGTGAAACAGGCGCGATACGGTTTCGGCCAACCCTCGGACGCATTGCCGCACCGTCGATCGATGATGACGCCTGTACCACCTGCGGCGCATGTATTTCAGGGTGCCCCGTCGGTGCCATGTCGATGAAAAAAATAACAGCGGAATATCACACCGCGCCAGCGCGTCTCACGACGCAACAGGAAAACCGATGAGCACAGTCTGGCATGTTTGCAGTGTAGTGGTTCACGTCAAGACGGAACGTATGGCGGCGGTAAGCGACGTATTGGAAAAATTACCCAATGTGGAGGTTGCCGCCAGCGATAGCGATACCGGAAAAATGGCCGTGGTACTGGAGTCAGATTCAGAAGACACGCTGTTAAAACACATAGCGTCAATACGCGAGCTTGCAGGCGTATTGGCGGTTTCGCTGGTTTATCACCAGCTTGATGAACAATCTCAGGGTGAGGAAATACCATGAAACTCAGTCGACGACACTTTATGAAGGCGAACGCTGTTGCTGCGGCCGCCGCGGTCGCAGGCATCACCATCCCTATCGCGGTTCGCGCCGCGACCGAGCAGTCGGATGCAATCCACTGGGATAAAGCCCCCTGCCGCTTCTGTGGCGTAGGATGCGGTGTCTTGGTGGGGACGCAAAATGGGCGCATCGTCGCCAGTCAGGGCGATCCCGAAGCACCGGTTAACCGTGGACTAAACTGCATCAAAGGCTATTTCCTGCCCAAAATCATGTACGGACAGGATCGCCTGACCCAGCCTTTGCTACGCATGCGTAACGGCCAGTTCGACAAAGAAGGCGAATTCACTCCCATCTCCTGGGACAAAGCGTTTGACATCATGGCGGAGAAATTCAAAACCGCGCTGAAGGAGAAAGGCCCGAACGCAATAGGTATGTTTGGCTCTGGGCAATCAACGATTTGGGAAGGTTATGCCTCCGCCAAACTGTTCAAAGCCGGTTTCCGTTCCAACAATATTGACCCTAACGCGCGCCACTGTATGGCCTCGGCGGTGGTAGGCTTTATGCGTACCTTCGGTATGGATGAACCCATGGGTTGCTACGATGATATCGAGCAGACCGATGCGTTTGTGCTGTGGGGCTCCAACATGGCGGAGATGCACCCGATTCTCTGGTCGCGTATTACTGACCGCAGCCTGTCAAACAACAATGTCACGGTCGCTGTGCTGTCTACCTATCAGCACCGCAGTTTTGAGCTGGCAGATAACGGGATGGTGTTTACGCCGCAAACCGATCTCGCCATTCTCAACTACATCGCCAACTACATTATTCAAAACAATGCGGTGAACGAGGCGTTCTTTACTCGCCACGTGAATCTACGTAGAGGCGTAACCGATATCGGTTACGGGCTACGCCCGACGCACCCGTTGGAAAAAGCGGCGAAAAATCCCGGTTCCGACGCGTCCGAGCCGATGAGTTTTGAAGAATACAAAGCCTTTGTCGCCGACTATACGCTGGAAAAAACGGTCGCGATCAGCGGCGTTCCTGCCGACCAGTTGGAAGCGCTGGCAAAACTCTACGCCGATCCGAAGAAAAAAGTGATCTCCTATTGGACTATGGGCTTTAACCAGCACACGCGCGGCGTCTGGGCGAACAATCTGGTCTATAACATCCACCTGCTGACCGGCAAGATCTCTCAACCGGGCTGCGGGCCGTTCTCGTTAACCGGGCAACCTTCTGCCTGCGGCACCGCGCGTGAAGTCGGCACCTTTGCCCACCGCCTGCCAGCAGACATGGTCGTAACCAACGAGAAACACCGTGCGATTGCGGAAAAACTGTGGCAGTTACCGACAGGCACCATCCCTGAAAAAATCGGTCTGCACGCCGTCGCACAAGATCGGGCGCTGAAAGACGGCACGCTGAATGCCTATTGGGTGATGTGTAACAACAACATGCAGGCTGGCCCTAACATCAATCAGGAACGTATGCCGGGCTGGCGCGATCCGCGCAATTTCATTGTCGTTTCCGACCCTTACCCAACCATCAGCGCACTGGCCGCCGACCTGATTTTGCCTACCGCGATGTGGGTGGAAAAAGAAGGGGCCTACGGCAACGCCGAGCGTCGGACACAGTTCTGGCGTCAGCAGGTTAAAGCGCCGGGCGAGTCAAAATCGGACCTGTGGCAGGTCGTCAGCTTTGCCAAACGTTTCACCGTGGAGGACGTGTGGCCGGAAGAACTCCTGGCGCAGAAACCGGCCTATCGCGGCAAAACGCTCTATGACGTGCTGTTTGCGAACGATGTCACCACGCGCTTCCCGCTCAGCGAATTAGCGGAAAATCAGCTGAACGACGAATCTCGCGAATTTGGTTTTTATTTGCAGAAAGGTCTGTTTGAAGAATACGCCGCGTTTGGCCGGGGACACGGTCACGATTTAGCACCATTCGATGCTTATCATAAGGCTCGCGGGCTACGCTGGCCGGTCGTTGACGGCAAGGAAACGCAGTGGCGCTACAGCGAAGGGCACGATCCTTACGTCAAAGCGGGAGAAGCCTACCGTTTTTACGGTAAACCGGATGGCAAGGCGGTGATTTTCGCGCTGCCATACGAACCCGCAGCAGAAGCGCCGGACGAAGAATACGATCTCTGGTTCTCTACCGGTCGCGTGCTGGAGCACTGGCACACCGGCAGCATGACGCGTCGCGTACCAGAGCTGCATCGCGCCTTCCCCGAAGCCGTGCTGTTTATCCACCCTCAGGATGCCAAAGCGCGCGATCTACGACGCGGTGAGAAAGTGCGCATCATCTCACGCCGTGGCGAAGTCATCTCCGTGGTTGAGACTCGCGGTCGTAATAAACCGCCGCGCGGGCTGGTGTATATGCCGTTCTTCGACGCCGCACAGATGACCAACGTCCTGACGCTGGATGCGACCGATCCGCTGTCGAAAGAAACGGACTTTAAGAAATGTGCCGTCAAGCTGGCTAAGGTGTAGCGAACATGGCACGCCCGGAGAATTCACCACCCGCTCGCCGCCGCTTTCTGCGTGACGCCGTTCGTGCCGTTGCGGGTTTATCCGTAGCGGTGACGATACTCGGCATTCAGCAGCGGCGCGCGCAGGCTGACGTACTCCGGCTGCGGCCGCCGGGTGCGCTGCCTGAAGCGACGTTTTCCGGTGCCTGCATCCGCTGTGGTCAATGTGTTCAGGCCTGCCCCTACGACACGCTAAAGCTGGCGACGCTGGTATCCGGTCCCGCAGCGGGTAGCCCTTACTTTGTCGCGCGTGATATCCCGTGTGAGATGTGCGAGGACATTCCCTGCGTGGTCGCCTGCCCTAGCGGTGCCTTACAGCCGCTGGATTCTATCGATGATGCCCGCATGGGATTGGCGGTGCTGTTAGATCAGGAGAACTGCCTGAACTATCAGGGGTTACGCTGCGAGGTGTGTTATCGCGTCTGCCCCCTTATCGATAGCGCCATCACACTGGAGCCAGAGCGCAATGCCCGTACCGGAAAGCATGCTCGCTTTCTGCCTACCGTGCATAGCGATGTCTGTACCGGCTGCGGCAAGTGTGAAAAAGCCTGCGTGCTGGAACAACCTGCGATAAAGGTCTTACCGCGCACGCTGGCAAAAGGCGAACTCGGGCATCACTACCGTTTCAGTTGGCTGGAGGCACGCGATGGCAAATCGTAAGCAAGACGCTGGACGAGAAGCTCGGGCGAAAAAAGGTTGGTGGCGAAGTCACCGCTGGCTGGTACTGCGCCGCCTGACCCAATCTCTGGTGCTGCTGATGTTCCTCAGCGGCCCGCTGTTAGGGTTCTGGATCTTGCGCGGTAACTACAGCTCCAGCCGATTGCTCAACACCGTGCCACTTAGCGATCCGCTAATGGTGCTGCAAAGTCTGGCCAGCGGCCACCTGCCCGCCGCACTTGCACTGGTCGGGGCGCTGATTATTGCGCTGAGCTATGCGCTGGCGGGCAAGCGCCTGTTCTGTAGCTGGGTCTGCCCCGTGAATCCGCTCACCGATTTAGCCGCCTGGCTGCGTCGTCGTTTCGGCATCACCGCCTCGGCAACACTCCCCCGCAACCTGCGCTATCTGCTGCTGATACTTATTCTGGCAGGTAGCGCACTGACGGGCGGGCTGCTGTGGGAATGGGTCAACCCTGTCTCATTGGCGAGCCGTGGGCTGATTTTTGGGTTTGGTGCAGGCATCTGGCTGCTATTAGCGTTGTTTTTGTTTGATTTATTGGTCGTGGAACACGGCTGGTGCGGGCACCTTTGCCCGACGGGTGCGCTGTACGGTGCGCTTGGCAGTAAAGGCGCATTAGTTGTGGATGCCGCCAAACGTGAACGCTGTACGCGCTGCATGGACTGTTTTCATGTCTGTCCAGAGCCGCAGGTATTGCGCGCACCCTTGCTCGATAAAGACAGTCCGGTACAGGTGACTGACCGAGACTGCATAACATGCGGACGCTGTATTGATGTCTGCGCTGAAGACGTTTTTAAAATAACCCTTAGATGGAAATCGGGAGCAAAGTCATGAAAAGCCTGAGAATGGGATGGTTTCGTTGGATCACCGCCTTGGCAATAATGTGCAGTGCGATAGCCACTGCACAGGTCGATTTAAGTCAATCGCCGGAAGTCGCCGCGACACAGCCGGGAAATAGCCGGATGCCGAAGCAGCAGGAGCGTATGGCGCTCAACTATGTCAACCAACCGCCGATGATCCCACATAGCGTGGATGGCTATCAGGTCACCCCAACCTTTAACCGCTGCTTACAGTGTCACGGAGTAGAGAACTACCGTTCCACCAGCGCCCCCCGCGTCAGCCCGACCCACTTTGTCGACAGAGACGGTAAAGTGCTGAGCAATGTGGCCCCCGCACGCCATTTCTGCCTGCAATGCCATGTGCCGCAGACGGATAGTTCGCCGATTACCGGCAACACGTTCACCCCTTCTAAAGGCTTTGGACAGTGAGGTTTGCTATGAAACAGCCAGGAAAAGTAGGACGGTTGTTGCGCCAGCTGTGGCAATGGTGGCGTCGCCCAAGTCGGCTGGCACTGGGAACGTTGCTGATTAGCGGCTTCGCGGGCGGTATTTTCTTTCTGGCGACATCCCAGAAAGGCATGGAAATGAGCAACAGCGAGGCGTTCTGCATCAGCTGTCATGAGATGCGCAATACCGTCTATCAGGAATATATGGAAACCGCGCACTACAGCAACCGCAGCGGCGTGCGTGCCACCTGCCCGGATTGCCACGTTCCGCATGAATTAGTGCCGAAAATGGTGCGTAAGATTCAGGCCAGTAAAGAGCTGTACGGCAAAATAATGGGCACCATCGACACGCCACAAAAATTCGAAGCACACCGACTAACGATGGCGCAGAGCGAATGGCGGCGTATGAAAAATAACAACTCTCAGGAATGCCGCAACTGCCACAACGTTGACTATATGGACTTATCAGGGCAAAAAACGGTCGCGGCGGAAAAACACAGCGAAGCGATAAAACTCGGTCAAACCTGTATCGATTGCCACAAAGGCATCGCACACAAACTGCCGGACATGCACGGCGTCAAAAGCGGGTTATAAGCACACCTCTTCTTAACACATAGGACGGTGTATGCCGTCCTCACCACAAGCGGAAACATCCGACCCAAACTAGCAATGTGCTGGGTTCAGTCTTTTGACCTTATGGGTTGGCTCGCGTAAAAAATCGCGCTGAGGTGGGCGTAGCCGCCGGATGAGCGGCATGGACGCCGCGAAAGCCTGCGCCGCGTAAGACAAAAACGTCAAAGACGTTTTTAAACAGCACTTGTGCTGGCCCGAAGGGCGAGTCCCATTAATGGGGCGAGTAATCGCGTCGCAGGTGGTCCGAACCGCGGATACGAACGCCGAAGGCATCGCCAAGCGGCGCGATTTCCCGCAAAAAGCCAGGGGTCACGGGGCGACGGCGATGAGCCGCCCCGTGTCGGGCGCGTGCGACGCGAGTTGCAGAAATTCACGCGGCGTGTAGCGCACGAAACCTTCACCGTAACAACAGAAACAACAAAAGGGCGAGGTTGCTGACACAGTCCGTAGAGCGGGAGTAACGGATAGATCGTAAAGACGCTGTGAATACATCCTTGTACGCTCGGCTTGCGCCATCCCTGGCGCAAACGCTTTACTCTTCTATTCCGTTACTCCCGTTTTCATTCGGCAAATAAGTTTGTCAACGGTCTGAGGGCGATATATCGCCCTTTTGCTCAAGACAAAGATAAAAAGAACTTACTTCCCAGTTACCGCCTGCACCGACAGAGAGGCTTCGGCCTGCGCCACACTGCGCTCGATGACAGCACGGCGTGTGTCGTTTTGCGGGAGCAGTTTTAGCATCGCTTTCCAGGCATCAATCGCGTCTTGATAGCGCTGGGCTTCATAGGCATTGAAAGCCAAAAGGCTCAGTACGCGCACATTGGTCGAGCCGGAATTCATCAGCTCACGCAGCATGTCACCACCGCGCTGGCTATCACGCGGGTCGGTGGATCTCGAAAGTAGATCGGCATAATCCAGCGCCAGATCCGTATTTTTCGGATCGAGCTGGAACGCTTTGGCAAACGCCTGCACAGACATGTCATAGTTATTCAGCAAGCCCGCAATACGCCCCAGCATCCACCAGTCTTGTGCATTATCTGGCTGCGCTTCCAGTTGGCTGCGTAACCCCAAACCGAGGCGCGAGACTTCTTCGATGGTCAGTGGTTCTGCATCAGCATCCAGCGCTCGCTTCATCAGATCTGGCGTTAACGCCACCACCTGCTGCAACTCTTGCACCCGATTAACCGCAGAAGTCTGCCAAAACACACCGAGGCTGACGATGACCAGCAACAGCACACCCGGCAGCAAAACCCAACGGTTCAACGGACGCCGTTGTACCGTTGTACCGTCAGGAATATCTTGCAATAGCGTATGCTGGAGTTCTTCAACTAACTGAGCACGCTCCTGCTCATTGGCAACATCCCCATTAAGTTCACGCAGACGATCGCGATACAGCGCCTGATTGATCGCATCGCGATCGTATTCGCCCCGTGACGACCACGGCGCAAGCAGCAGCGCGGACAGTGCAATCAGCGATAAGACAATGATGGTTGTCAGTAACATCATTCCGATTTCTCCTCACGTCCCAACAACATCTGCAAACGCTTTTTATCCTGTTCACTCATCGGTTCTTTGGCACTTCTGATGCGGCGCGCGCGCTGAATAATCATCGCCGCCCCCGCCGCCAGAAACAGCGCAGGCAATAGCCATAGCAGGATCGTGAAAGGCGTAATCGGCGGTTCATACGTCACAAAATAACCGTAACGATCCACCATATAATCGACAACCTGCTCTTTCGTTTGCCCTTGCTGCATGAGCTCATACACTTTCTGCCGCATATCCGAAGCAATCATCGAATTGGAATCGGCAATGCTGTTGTTCTGGCATTTTGGGCAGCGCAGTTGCATCGTCAATTCGCGAAACTGTTGCTCCTGCGTGTCGTTGTCAAAACGCAATACTTCGGATGACGCCAGCACGCTGAACGACAGCAGCAGTGCACCAAGGAAGCTGAGCACTCTCATGCGCCGCCCTCCTTGCTGTATTTTTCCCACAGCGGTTGCAGCGTTTCTTGCCACACCTGCATGTTGAGATCGCCCGCATGGCGATAGCGAATGATGCCTTTCCCGTCGATCAGGAAGGTTTCCGGCGCGCCGTACACACCTAGATCTAGCCCCAACATGCCGTCGCCATCAAACAAGCTCATTGCATAGGGGTTGCCTAGCGTCTTCAACCATTCAACCGCTTTGGGGCGTTCATCTTTATAATTCATGCCCACGACGCGAATTCCCTGCGCCGCCAGCGTATTGAGAAACTGGTGTTCAGCCCTACACGTTGGGCACCAGGTCGCCCAGACGTTTAGCAGCAGCGGCTTGCCATCACTCAGTTCAGATTGGCTGTAAATCTTTCCCGGCTGATCCAGCGATTCAAGACGAAACGCAGGGATTGATTTGCCAATCAGGGCGGACTCCAGTCGCATGGGATCGTCACCGTCGCTGTTACGCACCAGTTGCCACAGCAAGGCAACAGCCAGCAGCAAAAACAGGGCGAGCGGGATTAATAAAATCTTACGGCTCATGCTGATGTCTCCCTAACGGCCCGACGCAGGCGATAGCGAGGGTCAAACATGCACAGAATGCCACCTAACGCCATCAGCCCCCCGCCATACCAAATCCAGCGAATAAAGGGTTTGTAATACAGCCGTACCGCCCAGCTATCGTCATCTAATTGTTCGCCCAAGGCCGCATAGAGATCGCGCGTCACACCCGCATCAATAGCAGCTTCCGTCATGACCGCGCCGCTGGTGTTATAGAAGCGTTTTTCCGCTTTCAGGATCGCCTCCGGCTTGCCGTTACGCGTGACCTCAATCGTCCCTTTACCGCTGTGCCAGTTAGGCCCCACAACATTCTGCACACCTTGAAACGTAAACCGATAATCATGGATCTGGATGCTGTCGCCTGCCCGCATCCGCACATCACGCTCGACGCTATAATTCTGACTGAAGGCGATGCCCACCACCGTCACCGCCAGCCCAATATGACCGCACACCATGCCCCACTGGCTCAGTGAGAGTGTGGTCAAACCGCGCAGCAGGCCATGACGTCGAGTAGAATTGGCATGCAGGTCGTACACCGTTAAGAAAAATACCCACAGCGCCATCGACAAGCCGACTACCGTCATGGCAACCAGCGAGTCCTGCAACAACCACGGAAGCAGCAGCGACAGCGCGGCGGTCACAGCCAGCGCAACCAGCAGCAGCTTACGCAGCTTTTGCGGCTCATCGCGCCGCCAACGAACCAGTGGCCCCACGCCCAACAGCAGAGCAAAAGGCGACATTAACAGGGTAAACATGGTGTTGAAGAACGGTGCGCCAATGGAAATGCTGCCCAAACCCAATTGCTTATGCACCAACGGCAGCAGCGTTCCCAGCAGCACCACGAGCGTGGCCGCCATCAGGATCAGGTTATTGCCGAGCAGGAACGTCTCACGCGACCAGAGCGAATTCGTCACCCGTGCCCGTACTCTGTTGCCTTTGATGGCGAACAGCAGCAATGAACCGCCGATGACAATGACCAGAAATGCGAGAATAAACATCCCACGCGCCGGATCGGAGGCAAATGCATGCACCGACACCAGTACGCCAGAACGCACCAGAAAGGTACCCAACAGGCAGAGCGAGAACGCGCCGATAGCCAACAACACCGTCCAGGCTTTAAAGCTGCCGCGTTTTTCGGTGACCGACAGCGAATGCAGCAGCGCCGTGCCCACCAGCCACGGCATCAGTGAGGCATTTTCTACCGGATCCCAGAACCACCAACCGCCCCAGCCGAGTTCGTAATACGCCCAACCAGAGCCGAGCACGATACCCAACGTCAGGAACGACCAGGCCGCCTGCGTCCACGGTCGAGACCAACGTGCCCACGCGCTGTCCAGCCGTTCAGCCAGCAGCGAGGCAACCGCAAACGCAAACGCCACGGAAAACCCGACATAACCCATGTAAAGCAGCGGAGGGTGGAAGATTAACCCGACATCCTGCAGCAGCGGATTGAGATCGCGCCCGTCAATTGGGTAGTCCGGCAGCGTGCGCGTAAAGGGATTCGACGTCAGAATAATGAACAATAAGAAGCCGACATTAATCATTCCCATGACGGCTAATACCCGGGCGACCGCATCCAGCGACATCCCTCGGCTGAAGACCGCCACGGCAAAGGTCCAACCGCTCATCAGCAGAACCCAGAGCAGCAGCGATCCTTCATGTGCGCCCCATGCCGCCGCCACGCGATACCACACTGGCAGCGCACGATTCGAGTTGTTTGCTACATAGAGGACGGTGAAATCATTGATCACCAGCGCATGCACCAGCACGAGGAAGGAAGCCAAAATGCATGCAAACAGCGCCCAGGCAAGTGGACGCGCCAGCGCCATTAGGCGTTCATCCTGACGTGATGCCCCCCACAGCGGATACACGCTGAGCAACAGCGCGACGCCCAGCGCCAGACAGAGCAGATAATTGCCCACTTCAGGCATCATAACCGTTTACCCTCTGTGCCAGCCGCGGGTGCATGGCCGTTCTGCCCTTCCATCGCCGCTTTGATTTCCGGTGGCGTGTAATTTTCGTCATGTCGGGCAAGCACTTCTTTCGCCGCAATATGATCGTCGGTATCCAGAATGCCCTGCGCCACAACGCCTTGCCCTTCACGGAACAGGTCCGGTAGCATCCCGTTGTAAGTCACGTCCACTGAACCCTTCGCGTCATAAACGGTGAAACGGACCTCCAGACTTTGGCTATCACGGCGTACGCTGCCCGGCATCACCATGCCGCCAACGCGCAAACGCTGTCCGATCGCCGGTTTTTCCTGCGTTTCATTTTTGCCGTAGAGAATTTCGCTGGGCGTATAGAAGAGATCGATATTTGAGCTCAACGCATAGAGCATCAGCGCTATCGTCAGTACCGCGCCGCAGACGACGGCCAGAATGGCATAGAGGCGAGTTTTACGCGGTGCACTCATTGCACCACCCCCATGGTTTCCGACTGACGCGCCGTGCTCTTACGCTGATCACGCGCCTGCTGGCGGCGGATATCCCGCAGCAATGCACGACGGCCCAAAAGGGTATGCCCGATCAACGCACTCAGCGGTAGCAGCGTTAACACCACGGCCAGCCACACGTACAAGGCATAGCCGCCCATCGCAAAGAAATCTTGCCAGCTCGTGAAGGCGATATTCATCGTGCTACTCCTCCTTTATTGACCAGCGCAGCAACCCAAGGTGCACGGCGCTGCTGCACCAGTATCAAATTACGCAATCGCATGAGTGACAACGTCACGAATAAACTCATAAACCCTAGCATCATGATTCGCAGCGGAAGGCGCATGGCGGGATCGATGGTCTTCTGCATTTTTGTCGATCCCTGATGCAGGGTATTCCACCACTCGACCGAGAAATGGATGATGGGTAAATTCACCACGCCAACCAGCACCAAAATGGCCGCCGCACGACCGGCAAGGCGGCGATCGTCAAATGCGTTGTAGAGCGCGATGATACCGACGTACAGAAATAACAGGACGAGTTCCGACGTCAGGCGTGCATCCCAAACCCACCAGGTTCCCCACATCGGTTTGCCCCAGGTAGCGCCAGTGGTCAGCGCAATAAAGGTAAACACCGCACCAACGGGAGCCATCGCTGCCACGGCAAGCTCCGCCGTTTTTGACTGCCGAATCATCCCGACCAGCGCGAAAATCGCCATCACGGCATAGACACCCATCGACCATACGGCAGCTGGCACGTGCAGATACATGATGCGATACCCTTGCCCTTGCTGAGAATCTACAGGCGCAAACCCGAACCCTAACAGGCAACCGCCGATCAGCAACGCGACGCTGATCAGGGCAATCCAGGGGATAAGCCTGCCGCAAAGGCCATAAAGGCGATCCGGCTGCGTAAGCTGATAGTTTTTTTTCAACATAATCGTGTGCTCACTTTGCGTAAAACGCATCCCAACGGGACGACGAATGCGATCCTGAGATCGGAAAATTATTGTATGCTCACCCGCAACGCCGCCGCCGTGGCAAACGGGCTTAGGGTGGCGCTACCCACCAAAAAAGCACCGAGGATCGCCAGATACCCACCCACTGGCAGTTGCATCATCGCGGCCTCTACCGCCGCCGTCGCAAAAATCAGCAGCGGTATGGTCAGCGGCAGTACCAGCAGGCTTAACAACACGCCGCTGCGGCGCAGCCCGACCGTTAATCCCGCGCCAATAGCGCCTAGAAAACTCAGTGTTGGCGTGCAGAGCAACAGCGTTAATGCCATCACCCACCAGCCGTGGCTGTCCAGCCCAAACAGAAGTGCCGCCAGCGGGGAAAGCAGTAGCAGCGGCAGCCCACTGACCATCCAGTGCACCACCACTTTCGCCAGCACCACTAGCGGCAGCGGCAAAGGCAGCAGCGTCAGTTGTTCTAGCGAACCATCCTGATAGTCATCGCGAAAAAGACGATCCATCGCCAGCAGAGACGCGAGCAATGCCGCGACCCACACCACACCCGGCGCCACGCGCATCAGCAGCTGCGGTTCTGGCCCGATGGCCAACGGAAATAAGATGATGACGATGAGGAAGAACCACAGCGGGTTAAGAATCTCAGCGTTATTGCGTAACGCGACGCGCAGTTCTCGAGCAATCAACCGCCGCATTATGGCGTGCCCTCACTTGGTGTGAGCTGGATACAGCGGATACTTTGAGCAAACGGACGTAGCGGCTGATGAGTGGTTAAAATGATGATGCCGCCGTGCGCAATATGGTGTTCCATACGCTGTGTCAGCATTTCGACGCCCGCCACGTCAAGCGCGGTCAGCGGTTCATCCAGAATCCACAGCGGCACATCGGTGAGCCACAAACGCGCCAGCGCAACGCGACGCTGCTGTCCCGCCGAAAGACGCGCCACAGGCACGTCTTCATATCCAGCCAACCCGACAGCAGCCAACGCCTGCCAATGTGCATCCTGATGCTGTTGCGGATAGAAAAAGCGCAGATTTTCTTCACCGGTCAGGACGCTCTTGATGCCCGGCTGATGGCCTAGCCACAGAAGCTGCTGATTAAAATGCTCGCGGATACGATTGATTCGCTGCCCCTGCCAGCAGATTTCCCCCGACTCGGGCGTCGCCAGACCGCTTAACATGCGCAGCAGCGATGTTTTACCTACCCCGTTAGCACCGGCAATCTGCACCATTTCTCCCGGGCTGGCGGTAAACGACAACGCGCTGAACAGCACATGCTCATCGCGTATGCAAACCACATCGCGCGCTTCTAACATCGGGGTTTACTCCTACTTTCTTCGTGGCTATAGAATAACATGACGCCTTTACTCCCCCTCTTGGGGGTCGTAACCCTAAAGAGTTAATCTTTTTTATTGAGATCAATAAAGTCGGTGATTCCGGTTATCTCCGTCATCATGACGGTGCCAAAAGCGGTGCTGGCATTGCTGAGCCGAAGGAAATCACGCACTATTTCTGGCTGTTCTTCAGCAGCGTTGCCGTGTTGATCGCCGCGATCAATTGAGCGCGGTTAACCCGCGGGCTGTATGTATCCAACAGGCGCTGCCAAATCGTAATCGCGCGTGCATAATCGGCCTTCAAGAATGCGTCAGACGCCAGCAGCATCAGTGCCGTGACTTCATTGGCGTCCAGCGCCAGCGCTTTATCGACCATCTCCTGCATAGCAGGCGTGACAACCTGACCAGACTGGTAATACAGCACTGTCGCCAGCGCCGAATACAGCTCCGCACTGTCACCCTTAAGCGCAATCGCCTGCTGATAAGCGCGCAGCGCGTTGTCATAAGCGTTACGGTAAAGATAATACTCACCCAGTTCAGCCCAGAGGACGCTGTTGCTCGGCGTTTTACGAATGTTGTCCTGCAAGGCAACAAGCTGTTTTTCCTGCTGTTGCGCGTCGCTAAAATCACGTAGCGGATCGGCAAGCCGCTGGCGTTCCGCCTGAACCAGCACACCACGCTGGCCCAGCGCATAGAACGCCGCACTGCTCAATAGGATAACGATGACCGCGACCACAATGGCGATAGTGGGCATCGGGCGCAGTGCAGAAAAAGAGGATTGCGTTAGCGGTAGGTCATGCGTCAGCTCACGCCCCAACATCTTGGCCTCATGCTCGGACAGATGCTTCCCTGCCTGTTCACACTGAAAATGCCAGATACGCTCCGCTAAACGCGGTAGCTTTCCATCCCCCTCGGTCTTGCGCAGGGGTAATAGCGGCCACAACAGTCCGACAGCCAGAGCAAGAATAGCGACAGCGACGATCAATTCGTTTAATAGGTTCATGAGCGCGCCCCTCGGTTCTGTCGCCGTATCACCCGCCACGCAATCACCGCGATCGCGAGCAGCAAAAACAGCGGCGTTAGCCAAAGGATGCCGGTTTGCATTTTCATCGGGGGGTTGTACTGAACAAAATCGCCATAGCGCTGGTTCATAAACGCCATAATTTCTGATTTGTCTTTACCTTGCTCCACCATGGAAAAAACCTCATGGCGCATGCTGACCGCGACGGGCGAATTCGACTCCAGCAGGCTTTGATTCTGACACTGTGGACAGCGTAACTCTCCGGCAATTGCCATCGCGTCCTGACGCTGTGCCTGACTGGAAAACACCCAGGTATCAACCACCTGTGCCTGCACAGAAAAAGCCAGCAACATGAGAAGAAGCGCAAGGTGCTTAGTCATAGACCCTTCTCCCTCGGAACCATCCCAGCAGTGCGCCAGCGACCATCAACATGCCGCCGCCCCACACCCAGCGAACGCCGGTTTGCACATAGAAACGCATCGCATAGCGGTTTTCGCCGGTTTTCTCTCCCATCACGGCATACCATTCTCTGATTGGCCCCCAGGCAATACCCGGTTCAATCATCTGATGTTTGCGTGTATTGTAATAACGCCGTTCAGGTATGACGCGAGCGATCGGCGAGTCGCCACGATAAATCGCAATCACGGCCTGCTCTGCGGTGTAATTCTGCGCCGCCACTAAATCCAGCTGTAAAAAATGAAATTGATAGTCACCCAGCGTGACCTGTTCGCCCTGACCCACATTGGCGCTGATTTCTTGCTTGCTGCCCGCAGAGAACGCAATCCCCAAGGCAAACAACGCCACGCCCGTATGTGCTAACAGCGCAGGAAGCTGCTGGCGTAGCGCCGACAGCGGCTGTAGCCACTGAGCTGCCATCACCCAGCCGATCAGACCGGAAGCCAGCGCCACATCGTATCCATACGGCCATAAGACCAGAGCGGTGACGACACCGACTGCCAGCGTCACGCCTAAGTGCCAGACAGGCCACCGCGTACTGCGTTTCCAGTAGCCTCCCGCCGCAACGCCAATGAGCAACAGCATCAAGCCAGCAAAGGGCAAGAGCACGCGGTTAAAATAGGGTGCGCCTACTGAGATTTTCCCCCAGCCCGCTAGTCCATAAATCATCGGATAAAGCGTACCGAGTAGTACCACCAGCGCGACGGCACTGAATAGCAACAAAACCAGCAGTATTGCCATTTCCCGTGACCAGCCAGAGAAGCGGGCTGCGGAATGGACAAGCTGAGCACGCCAGCCATAAACAGCCAGCGCAGCCATGCTTAAGCAGGCAAACAAGATAAATAAAGGTACCGCGCGATCATGTTCGAGGGCAAAGGCATGGACAGAAACCAGTATTCCGGAACGAACAATCAGCGTCCCCAGCAGGCATAAAATGAACGTCAACAGCGCCAATATCAGCGACCAATGGCGGAAGATACCGCGCATTCGAGTGACAGACAGACTGTGAAGCAATGCGCTAGCCGTTAACCACGGAAGCAACGAGGCGTTCTCTACCGGATCCCAGAACCACCATCCTCCCCAGCCCAGCTCGTTATAAGCCCACCACGATCCCAAAATGATTCCCAGCGTCAACAGGCTCCAGGCGGGCAGCGTCCAACGCCAGCAAATCCAGGCGGCTGGTGCAGTAAACTCGCCGTGAATCAGGGCAGCTAACGCCAGTGCCGCACTCACGGTTAAGCCGCCATAGCCTAGATAGAGCAACGGTGGATGGAGAATGAGGCCAATATGTTGCAACATCGGGTTGAGATCCCTCCCCGCCACCGCAGGCGGGAAGAGGCGCACAAAAGGATCGGAAAAAAACACAATGAATACCAGCAATGCGGTCGCAATCACCGCGAGCATCGCCAGCGTCAGCGGGAACAGATCGCTCATCGCCTTGCGATAGCGGCAGGCAAATGTGGCGCTCCAGCCGGATAAACACAAGAGCCACAGCAGCAGCGAACCTTCATGCCCGCCCCAGACCGCCGCAATTTTGAGCCCCAGCGGTAAATCACGGTGGCTATGCTGAGCGACGTAATTAACAGAAAAATCATCCTGCACCACGCTCAACGTCAGCGCGACAAACGCGAACAGCACGAGACCAAACAGCACCAGCGTCCAGCACCGCGCCAGTCGGTAAGTGCCCGACCAGCGCAGGGTGTAGCCTGAAAATGTCAGCAATGCTGTTGCCACACCGACGCAAACCGCCAGTAACAGCGACACATACCCAAACTCTGGCAATAACAACATCAACAGGCCTCTTGCTGGGAACTAGACAACGGTTAACTGCCCCGCATAGAGGATAAAGAAGCGCAGCAGTAAAACGCCCACCAGACTCATGCCGCAGACCGCCAGCACGCCATAGGGTGAATGCTGTCGGTTAGCCCACGACTTGAGCAGCAAGGGAATGACTAATCCAATCCCTACAACGCCCAGCCAGAACCACACGGCCCAGAATCCACCACCCAACGCAGCCACTAGCGCCCGTTGCTTCCCATCGTCCCCTAACGCGAGGCCAATAAAGAACGCGAACAGCAAGAAGATCTCTAGCCACACGACCGGCGTTTCGACGCGATGGATAAAGTGCGCCTCTTCGCTATGCGGATTGCGGCGATAGCGGCAGGTCATAGCGATCAACGCCACTGCGGCACCGGAGGACACGCCCGAAAACAGGAATAACGCAGGTAGAATCGGATTATTTAGTAGCGGATAGGTCTTCAGCGCGGAGAGCAAGAATCCGGTATAAGCCCCTAACATCACCGCCAGCAACAACATCACGATATCCAGCGATTTCTGCATCGGTGCCAGCCAGCAGAGCACCTTGGGGAAGAGAGTCAGCTTCGGCAGCCAGCGCTGTTGCAGCACAATAGCCTGCTCGCTAAAAATATTGATCAGCCAGACTGCCAGCGCCGCCATGTAAACCTGAAACAGCATAACCCCAACGGACATCACGGAGGTAAAACTGTAATGGAACATGAGCTTCCAGAACGTCCAGGGGCGCGTGAGGTGGAAGACCAGAATCAACAATCCCAAAATGATGGTGCACGGCGCGAGAATAAGCGTGGTGCGCATTAGCGTACTGTCTGCTGTGGCCTGTTCGGGATGGTAGCGCCGCAGTAAGGCAGACAGCGTCACCAGCCCCGCAGAAATCCCCACCAGGAACAGGTAAATCGCAATCGGCCAGTCCCAGACTAACGAATCAAAATGGAATGCGCTTGAAGACACGGGCGTCATTGATGAACCTCCCCGTATTTAAACGGTACGCGATAAACCTTAGGACGAGTGCCGAGCGCGATTTTGTAGCGATAGGTCGGCTGTTGACGAAGCTGACGGGAAATGTCGCTGTCAGGGTCGTCAAGGTTACCGAACGTCAGCGCGTTCGTCGGACAAGACAACACACAGGCGGGCAGTTTTCCGGCTTTCAGGTTAGTCTTGCGGCAAAAATCGCACTTATCCGCCGTTTTCGTCTGCGGATGAATAAAGCGCACCTGATAAGGGCAAGCCGCAATACAGTATTGGCACCCGACGCACAGATCGGGATTCACATCCACAATGCCGCTTGCCGCATCACGAAACGAGGCTCCGGTTGGACATACGTCAACGCAGGGTGAATTTTCACAGTGCTGGCAGGAGTGACGGAAAAAGCGGTATTTCACGTCTGGGAATGTCCCAATCGGTTCGCTGCGAATGATCGTCAGACGCGATACGCCCTCCGGCACCTGATTGACCTCACGGCAGGCATCCATGCACGCCGTACAGCCGATACAGAGCGATTCATCATGGATCATGCCGTAGCGGACGCCGTTGATATTCAGCGTCTGTGCGACGACTTGTCCCGCCGTGCTGGTGATGGCGATCAGCCCGCCCATACGGGCAAGAAATTGACGACGAGAGCAACTCATGGCTGCCTCTTATTACCCAGATGCACTGAGGCTGGGTTGAAGTCTGGGTTATTGCGCTGATCGCTATGACAATCCACACACAGTTTGATGCGGCTCTTGTCGTTCAGCGTCTGCATACTGTCCTGCGTGGGGTGCAGTTGATGGCAACTGGCACACGCCACTTTCGCCACATGCACATCGTGTGGCCAAAACGCTTTCTGCAACTGCTCCGGCGCATGGCATGACATACAGACGCCGTTCTGTTCTTCCACCTTATACATCGGGAAGTTAAAGCGCATGACATCTTTAACGCCTTCGCGGTGCAGCAGTGACGGCTTGCCATGACAGTTTGTGCAGGTCAGCTGTTGTTGATTATGCGGGTTGACTGCGGAGGCATGTTTGCCCTGCATGCCATCCTCTTCCGGTTTATGGCACTGTAGACAAGCCTCATCGGGATTGCGCTGTGGCATTACCGTCCACCGCTCTCCTTTTTCCGCCTGGGGTGCGGGCTGCGTCAGCCCTGGCAATGCCCAAAGCATGCCTGATACCAGCACCCCGGCAGTCAATAACGAACGTAATACGCTCATATCCACTCCACTTTATGATCGCCCGCGTCCACGGGCGATGGGGTTATTAGTTCAGTCGTCCAGCTTTACGCGCTTGCTCATCCCACTGCGGCACTACCGTGTTCAGGAAATCCTGTTTCTCGGCGTTGATTTGCTGCATGTTGAGACCAATCGCCTGTTGCGCTTTCTCTTTCGTCGAGATATCCGGCAACTTGACTTCCCCTGTCACCCCTTTCTGTGCCAATAAGCGCACCAGTTTGGTTCTCGCCTCGGCAGATTTGCTCAGCGAGGTGCCAAGCATCCGTAAGCCTTCATCCGGCGCATGCATGTGAATGCCGTGAGACGCCACCGCCAAATCCCAGCGCCACTGCGCATGGCGGATATCTATCAAAATCGGCTGCATGTCTGCTTCGGTTGCACCGGCATCCCAGGCCGCTTTGGCCTCAAAATGCGCGTGAACCAGTTGCTCTTCTGCTTTCAGTTTTAATTCCTGAATGGCCGTTTTACGTTCAGCGACAACCGCTTGCATTGCTGCTTTATCCTGCGTATGGCAATTGGTGCACGTTTCGCCGTAATTATCGAAGGGGTTACCGATCTTGTGATCGGTGTACAACTTGCCGTCTGCGTTTTTCACTTTCGGCATATGGCAGTCGATACAGGTCACGTTATTTTTACCGTGGATACCAACGCTCCAGGTTTCATACTCTGGATGTTGGGCTTTCAGCATCGGTGCGCGGGAAAGGGTGTTGGTCCAGTCGGAGAAGGAAATGGCGTCATAGTATTTCTCCATGTCCTCGACTTTCGTGCCGTTATCCCATGGGAATTTCACGGCTTTGTCTTTGCCAGAAAAATAATACTCAACGTGGCATTGTCCACAGACCATGGACTGCTGTCCGAACCGACTGGCGCTATCAAACGGCTTGCCAATCGCCTCCATCGCGCGTTCCGCGTAAGGACGGGATAGCGTCAGCGCGGGCTTGCCCTGAGCAAAATCCGGTGACGCGGTATCATGGCAATCTGCACAACCGAGATCGTTAGTAATCTCCGGCCCACCTCGCGCCCATTTGCCTTTGAAGTAGCCCTCCTCGCCCTCCTGTTGGATCAACCGAGCGACGTCCGGGCTTTTACAACTCCAGCACGCCATTGGCAGAGGGCCATCTTCTGCCGTCTTCGGTGCACCGGTGCGTAGCGTTTCACGTACGTCCGTTATTGCGTAAGCGTGGCCGCGCGGCTTGTTATAGTCTCTGGAAAAGGGGTAACCCGCCCAGAGGATCACCATATAGGGATCTTCTGCCAGCGCATCGTGGCGCTCAGACTGTTCGCTGGTCGCCTTCCACGAGTTGAACTGATCGGGGTGTTGATTGATGAATACCGAATTTCTTGCCTCTATCGGGGCGGGAGAAGGAGACGCCGGAACATCCGCCGAATAGGCTGGCATCATTAGAAAGAGACTGGCTACCATGCCCCACAGATAGGAGATTGACATGCTTATCCTGACCATGCGTTTGTGTCCACATTAAGCCGCCTGCTGGCGGTCATTTTAGTTATCCATTCGACAGAAACCACACCAACTGTCGTGACATTACTCGCCCTATGAATACCAAAAAGATGCATTTGAAATATTGTTTTTGATCAAAGGTAAAGAAAAGTAATGAATCGTATCGAAAGTTATATGAGGATTATCTCAATCACGGAGGGAGGACATTGCCAAAATAAGACAAGGGACTTAAAAATTGCGGGCTTAAAAATTCAGGACTTAAAACCTGTCAGCTTTGACATCAAAGTATGCGGTGTGAGCACTGGGATGAGGTGTTCATGTCGGAAATTCATCCCAGTGTGTTTTCTGATAAAACGCGGCGTGAGGCATCCCCGCGGGAACGCATTACCGTGAACGCGCTAAATCCACGCTTGAGTAAGCGGTATTAACCCTTCAGGGATTTTTATTTTCCCTGACCATAAGCCAACGCCAGTTTGGCGTAGAAATCTTCCAGCGTGAAGCGGGCATCAACCGCGTTATACACCCGAATCTGGCGCGCATTGTCCTGAGGCGCATAGGTCAGATCGTCGTTTAACTGTGGCGCGTTGACCAGCGTGTAGTGATATTCGTGGTCATCCAGCAGCAGAGAAACCGAGGGATTGTCACCCAATACCCAAACTTCACTTTTCGGCCAGGGAACATCTTTGATGGTTTCGGAAATCGCACGATTAAACTCGATCAGCTGTTGCCATAGGTACTCCCCGACTTTGCCTTGCGGCTTAACGCGTACCGCAAGTTCAGACAGCGAAACACGCACGGACATATAGACATTGTGCGGAACCTGCCATAACGGCACCTGAGATTTGAATACGTGGTTCGCCGCCACCGGATCGTTGAACATATTGTATTCCCAGCCGCCTTTCGGGTAAGGCATACCACCAATCCACACAACCGTCATTTTGCTAGCGATCTTCGGTTCAGCTTGCAGCGCAGCGGCAATATCCGTGATCGGCCCCATGACTAACACAAATAACGGATGCGGATCGTCTTTTAACGCCTCCTTGATGAGCATCTGCGACCCTTCACTCAGTGCTGGCGCGCCACCGTCGGCTTTCAGCGACTGTGTCGCACCGCGATAAACGGGAATATCTGTCTTTCCCATCACATTCATCAGTCGCTGGAGCTCATGATAGCTTTCCATCATGCTGTTTTCGCCATCACGTTTCATCAACGGCGCGGTACGGGAGTAATGGGCGGCAATCAGTCCTTTCACCTGCATCGTTGGCGTCAACACCGCATGCGCAACGGCAAAATCATCATCAGCCTCGTTTTTAGCATCGGCACTGATAATGACGCGGATCTGTTTATGATCGGCTACATCAAAAGGTGAGGTTTGAGCCTGAGCGGTAAATGCGCTGAGGAAAGGCAATGCGACGATCACCATGGCAAACTGGGAAAAAGACCTGTGAATAAACATGATTATCCTTAACTGTGCTGAGCAGTCGTTGATATGGCAGCCCAGCGATTCAGGCTGCCCAGAGAACGCGGGCACGCGACGACTCTGCCCGCAGCACGCCGATGCTATTTAAAAAGCTTCTGAACAAATTCGCTGTAGGCCGGTCGCCAGACATCCATCTCATGGCCGAGGTTAGGATAGTGGGTATAGTCAAACCGGATATTTTTCTGCTCTAACATCGTTTTCAAACCCGCAATATCCTTACCGGTGATGTTATCGGTTTCGCCAATCACCACTGTGAGGTTCTTCAGTTGCTGATTAATCTGCTCAGGCCGTTCAAGCTGTGCAGCAACAGCCATGTTTGGCACCGTTTCGGTAGTCACGCCGCTGAACGTTGCAAGCCAACCAAAATGATCCAGATGGCTCATACCCGATACCAGTGCCTGATAGCCGCCTTGAGACAAGCCGGCCAGCGCCCTGCCGTTTGCATCCTGACGAACATTAAAGCGTTTGCCGATCGCGGGGATAATGTCATGAATAAGTTCTCTGTCCGCTGCTAAGGCATTGCGCGGATAGAACACCTTGCGCCGCTCCTGCGGTGGGTATTCTTCCGGGATAATCCCAGGAACGTCGGTTTCCGTATCAGGGATGACAACCAGCATCGGTTCAATTTTTTTCTCTGCCAGCAGGTTATCCATCATCTGCGGTATCCGCCCCTGCACAACGGCAGACGCACCTGTGTCGCCAAAGCCATGATAGAAATAGAGCACGGGTAACGGTTTTGACGATTCGCTATAGCCCGGTGGCGTCCAGACATACATCTGACGCTCTGATTTCAACGCGTTGGAGTGGTAGGTCAGTGTTCTCAGTTCACCATGCGGAATCTGGCGTACATCCAGAATGCTCCCCGGCACCAGAATCAGGCTGGTGTTCACCTGACGCTGCGGTTTGGTAAACGCCGTACCGGTATCAATGGTGCGAAAACCATCCACGCTGAAGAAGTATTCATACAGATTCGGTGCCTGCACTGGCGTTTTAAACGACCACACACCTGCTTCATCTTTTGTCATCGCATGGGACACGATGCTATCGGGTGTCGAACCGGTAAAAACACTGACCTGCTTCGCCGTTGGCGCAAACAGGCGGAAAGTAATGCTGCTGTCCGCGTTAACCGCCGTAACATACTGGCTCACGGGGGCCGTTGCCGCTGGCATAACAGGAAAGTCAGCCGGTAGCGCAGACGCATTGATAGAAAGGCCTGACAGAACGCCCAGCGTTAATAATGATAAAGAGATTTTCTTCATGTTCATTCGCATAATCCCATCCCAACGATTACGTAATCGAGTCTGTTTTTGCTAAATGTGACGGCACTGCGGTAGCGGTGCCGACGTGATGACAGGTATTACCACCAGACTTCTGCCTGAACACCCAAGGAGAATTGATCGCTCTTGCTGTCGTTAAATGTGGCCTGACTGATGTCGTTATCTTCAATTTTCAGGTAAGAACCATAAAATCGAATCTCTGGACGAGAATTCAAGATACTCGTGTCAACTTTAAGCGCATGGTACAGCGTAGTTTTATAACCGGATTCATGGTAACTCACGCCGTTCGTTTTATTGGTTTGGTTAAAATACGCCAATTCTACGCCGGTCTGATTGAACTTATCCCAAATATAGGCGGGACGAAGTACGGCACGGAGGCTATCAAAGTCAGTATTTGCACCGGTATCATAACTGTAGATATCGTTACCTTTTGAATAGACCAGCGCATTGGCCATAATGACATCATCACGCAAATACATTTCTCCTTGCGAGATCACGCGGAAGGCATTACCTGAATGGTTGCCATAGTAGTCACCATTACGGCTATACGTCGGGTTAGCATCAGATATATTAGCAAAACCGCTGGCAATAGAATTACTCGCACCTTGCACGGTGAATTCATTAAATCCACCGTTATACAACCCTTGACGTAAAATGACACCAGCAGTCCAAGCATCCTTTAACTTATAAGACAAACCATCGATTTCGTCATTATTCTGTACATTGCTTTTATTGGCTTGTGCATATTTACCAATCAGAGACAATGTTGCATCATCCCACAGCGGAATACCCTTATAGCGGATATCAACCGCATTCGTATTGACCTGATTTTTATCCTTCTTCGGATCATTATATACGAATCGGCGCGCGTTAACGTCTTCACGGTTCAAAGAGACATCAAGTTTACCCACGCCCAACTGCCAGTTCTCAATACCTACACCGCCTGCCGCTTCTGAACGATGGCTTTTCCAGTCCAGCATCTGAATTTCATAGACTGGCAGGGTATTTTTACCTACCCAAAAATCAGCCTCTGGGGCGAATGGTAAGAACCCTTTTGTATTGACGTACATCTGGGAGAATTGCAGTTTATTTTCATTATCGGCGTCTTCGCCAAACCAGGCGCTGTTGTACTGCATACCCACGTTACCATCCAATTGGATAACGGCGTCGACACGTTTATTCCCTTCTGCATAAACTTTTTGGCTCAGTATGAGATCAAACCAACCACTGTGCTCATTACCAAAACGCCCTAATGAACCGATCGCATACGATTTTGGTGCGCCATGATCGGCCGTTGCCCATCCAGAACGGAAATACCCCGTATAGCTAAAGCCAATATCATCCTTAACGAACTTGCTCACCTCAGCTAACGTTAATGGCTTTTGTGGTGCACTCATAACATCATCAGCCGTATTTGCGGCTGGTTGAGCGACAGGCGCAAGAACAACCTGATTAACCGATGACGTGCCAGAAGAGGCAATAACCAGTGGTTTATCCTTTGCCACAGAGTTTGCTGCCAAGCGTGCTTTATTTTCTGCGATCGTCTTATATTCACGCAGCTCTTTTTTCGTTGACTGCAATTCGGCTTTATTTTCCGCCAATTCTTTTTCCAATAGTTCCAATCTTTCTTCTACGGTCAATTTTGCGGCCATAGCACCATTAGACAAAAACACTGACGACATCAGTAATACCATCATCTTTACAGGGAATTTTTTACGCATGATTATTATCCGTGTAGGGTACATTATTAAATTTATAACGATGCACTTTCGACGCTAGCCGATGGCTCGTCTATTTATAAAAAGCTATTTGTAAAACCCAAATGATCGTTTATATAAATTAATGGCTAGACCACGTCCTCCTGTTTCATTTTATTCTCCTGCCATCTTTCCCATGGGTAGTAAAAAATATAATTCGCATTCATTCCAGACCTTATTCTTCTGAGAATGAATGCGTAAATGACGTATCGATATGCTGATTTATTTCAACGCTTCACCATCAGAGGCAATAACCTCTTTATACCAGTAGAAGCTTTTCTTACGTCGACGCGCTAATGTACCGTTCCCTTCATCATCACGATCGACATAAATGAAACCGTAGCGTTTCGACATTTCAGCTTTTGACGCACTGACCAGATCGATAGGCCCCCAGCAGGTGTAACCCATCACCTCAACGCCATCTTCTAGCGCTTCGCCGACTTGATACAGGTGATCGTTCAGGTATTTGATGCGATAGTCATCGTTAATGCTGCCATCGCTTTCCAGTTTATCTTTGGCACCCAACCCATTTTCTACAATGAACAGCGGTTTTTGGTAACGGTCATACAGATAGTTCAGCAAATAACGCAGTCCTTCTGGGTCGATCTGCCAACCCCACTCGGAGCTTTCCAAATGCGGATTCGGCACCATATTCAAAATATTGCCACGGGCTTTTAGGTTCACCTCTTCGTCGGTGGTCACACAGCCCGTCATGTAATAACTGAAAGAGATGAAATCGATGGTTTCCTTCAGCGACTGACGATCGTCTTCGGTTACCGACAGCGTAATACCGTGCTGTGCAAAGAAACGCTTCATGTACGCTGGGTAGTATCCTCTGGTTTGTACATCACCAAAGAACAACCAGTCGCGGTTCTGCTGCATCGTTTCCATTACATCCGCAGGCTTGCAGGTTAATGGATAGAACATGGAACCCAACATCATATTGCCGATTTTGGCATCAGGGATGATTTCATGGCACGCCTTCACCGCTTTAGCGCTGGCAACGAGCTGGTGATGAATCGCCTGATAAATATCCTGCTTATTACTCTCGGTAGGTAAGCCAATTCCTGTAAACGGCGCGTGCAGCGCGCAGTTGATTTCGTTGAACGTCAGCCAGTATTTCACTTTGTCTTTATAGCGCTGGAATACCGTGCGAGCGTAACGCTCGAAGAACGTAATCGTTTCGCGACTTCTCCAACCACCGTAATTCTTCACCAGACCGTACGGCATTTCATAGTGGGACAACGTCACAAGCGGCTGAATGCCATACTTTGCCATTTCATCAAACAGGCGATCGTAAAATGCCAGCCCTGCCTCATTCGGCTGAGTTTCATCGCCCTGCGGGAAAATACGCGTCCAGGCAATGGAGGTTCTCAGGCATTTGAAGCCCATCTCAGCAAAAAGCGCGATATCTTCGGGATAGCGGTGATAAAAATCGATCGCGGTGTCTTTAGTTCCGCTGTCGCCCGGCGTACGCATGACGATCTCGCCGAAGATACCCTGTGGCTGTAAATCGGACGTTGATAGCCCCTTGCCGTCCGTTAAATACGCGCCTTCAACCTGATTGGCTGCGATCGCGCCTCCCCACAAGAATTCTTTCGGAAACTGATGGCTCATCTTCTCTCCTCCCAGTTGGGTCGTAAATGTCAATTTCAGCGGATTAACGTCAACAGTGCGCCCTGTTCCTGCACGGTGTTTCCGGCGGTAGGCAGAACATCAACGTAATTTTCGCTATTCGTGATAATGACGGGCGTTGTCGTGTCATAACCGGCTTTTTCGATCGCCTGATAATCAAATTCCACCAGAAGATCGCCCTGTTTCACGATATCGCCGGTCTTAATGTGTGCGGTGAAATACTGACCATCCAATTTCACCGTATCGATACCGACGTGGATAAGCACCTCGGCCCCCTCTTCTGATTCAAGGCCAATGGCATGATTGGTCTTAAACAGCGAAGCAACCGTCCCGTTCACCGGTGAAACAACGCGTCCAGCCAACGGTTTAATCGCGATACCTTTTCCCATTAATCCGCTGGCGAACGTTTCATCACCAACCTGATCAAGGGTCAGAACCGTTCCCTCAATCGGGCTGGTTATCGCTTGTTTACGCGTGGCATCATTTGGGTTCTGCGTAGCTTGCGGGGCCGCCGTGGGTGCATTTATTGCTGCGGTATTTTCTTGTGCGGGAATCCCAAAGGCCCAGGTAGCCACGGCCGCGAAGGTAAAGGCGATTGCCGTACCAATAATGGCGGCCCAGACCGTATTATCGACACCTGTCGGCGGGATAACCTGAGTAAAGGTGAAAATACTCGGGAAGCCGAAGGAATAAATAGTGGTATGGAAATACCCCAGAATTGCGGCCCCCATTGCGCCCCCCACACAACCGAAGATGAAAGGACGTTTCAGCGGCAACGTAACGCCATACACCGCTGGTTCCGTAATACCAAAGATTGCAGCGGAGAAAGCCGAACCGGAAATACCTTTCAACTTCATGTCACGGGTACGCAGCAATACGCCCAGCACCGCTCCGGCCTGCCCTAATACCGCCGGAACCAGAAGAGGCATCATGGTGTCGTGCCCCAACACGCTGAGATTGTTAATCATCAGCGGTGTTAAGCCCCAGTGCAGGCCAAAAATAACGAACACCTGCCACAGCGCGCCCATCAGTGCGCCCGCAATTGTGGAGTTCAGCCCGTAGATCAATTGGTAGCCGCTGGCCAACATATGCCCGAGCCAAGTTGCCGCGGGACCAATCAGCAGGAACGTAACGGGAACGGTGATACAAAGGCACAGTAGCGGCGTGAAGAAATTACGGATATTGATATGCAAAATGGCATTCAGTGGCTTTTCCAGACGTGAAGCAAGCCAAGCCGAGAAAATAATCGGAATAACCGAAGAGGCATAATTAATGAAGGTGATCGGAATGCCGAGGAAATAAAGCTGTTGATAACCGGTATTCTGCATCGCACCAAATTCAGCAATCATTGATGGATGTACCAGCGTTGCACCAATCACCATGGTAACGAATGGATTTCCGCCAAATTTCTTCCCTGCGGTATAACCTAAAACAATCGGGAAGAAAAAGAATAATGCATCGCTCGCAGCGAATAACACTTTATACGTCCCACTGGTTTCAACCATCCAACCACAGGCCAAACTGAGCGCCAGAAAACCTTTTAAAATACCGGAGGCTGCCATCACGCCAATTAATGGCGTAAATATTCCAGAAATAATATCGATGAAGCGAGAGAAAACATTTCCTTTTTTCTCATCACCTTCCTCATGATTTGCGGAATCACTTTGATCGGTCAATCCAGAAACATCCAGTAAACTACGATATACATCACTGACATGATTGCCTACAACGACCTGAAATTGTCCGCCACTTTCAACCACCATGATCACGCCTGAATTATTCTTCAGCGCCGCTGCATCCGCCTTTTTACTGTCTTTTAGTTTAAAACGCAGCCGGGTTGCACAGTGCATCACGCTAATGATGTTGCCACGTCCGCCGACACCATCGAGTATCTCACTTGCTAATGCTTTGTATTCCATCGCCTATCCTTAAATACTTAACAGACATATATATCAATATGTTATGTTTGCCAGATCTGTTTAAGACAAAAAAAAACCTAAATCGCTTTTCCCAATAAACATTGAGAAAACGATTTAGGTTTTGCCTGCCTGCTGAGACGAGCCTGACAGTAACAATCCTGATTATTTGCCAGCACAACTCATGCACCGACAATAAAAACTTACTTCATCTGATAATTTTCTTTCCACATACTCTAGTCTTTCACTTTCATCGTAAGCAAGGCATTTATCTCGCTACGCTGCTATTTTGTGACGAAAAGCAGATTAACAGAAATCATTCTCCATCACCTGGTTCTATTTTCTCCTGGCCTTCCGTTCGCACGCGTTCAATATGAATAGTCAAGAACATTAATTCTTCTTTCGTTAACGTGTAGTGATACTTTTGAATAATGTGAGCTTGTATTTTTTCCGCACAGCGATAAGACAATGGATATCTTTCTTTCACCACATCATGCAGTGATTCGTCATCACTAAATACGGTACTTTTTCCTATTAGTCGTTGCGCAAAAAACTTCAAATGCGTAACAAAACGATGATAGCTTAACGCTTGCTCGTTATAATCCAGGCTCAGCTGATATTTTACAATATTCAGTATTTCCTGCATGATTTTGGTAATTTGCAAGACTTCTGGCATTTCGCTGTCAAGCTGCGCATTAACCAAATGCAGCGCAATAAATCCAGCTTCATCTTCCGGTAACCGCACGGACAAACGTTGCTCAATAATATCCAGCGCTTCCAGACCAACGGCGAATTCCTTTGGATACAGGCGCTTTATTTCCCATAAAAGCACATTGCGGATATCGACGCCTTGCTTGTGGCGCTCGATCGCAAAGTGGCAGTGATCTGTTAAAGAGATATAGACGCTATTTTGCAGTTTCCCGGGCAAACGCGCTTTTGCCAGCAGAATGATCTTGTCTGCCGTTGTGATGACATCCATCGGGATTTCTGACAGCAGCTCCTGTAGGCGCGATGTCAGTTCTTCTGACTTCATCACAAACACACGTTCAATCAGCGTTTCATCCAGCAGATCGCCAGAGTGTTTTTTGAAGCCCAGCCCGCGCCCCATCACAACCGACTCATTATTGTTTTCGTCGATTACGGTGACGACATTATTGTTGAGTATTTTGGCAATCTTCATTTTTCAAACCCTGGAAACAAAAAAACCAGACACCCGTAGCAAGAACGAGCATCTGGTTTTGCCTGCTTACGCAGTAACAATCCGCAATGGCTGGTAAACTACCATCTGCATTCATCTTCTCAAGAAGAATGACACAAAAACGTGATGCGGATCGACAGAAAAGCATGCCGCTTACATGCTCTTTCTTTATCTATTGTCGGCCGTTACAAGAATCAACCACTTGCCATCACCCGCTGCAATACCGTATTTATACGGCGGGTTTTCTTAGGCAGTTGCGCAACAAAGTTAGGTAAAAACCCCAAATCGCTCAGTTTTTTGCGTAAACGCGACAAAATATTCAACTTCATACCTTTTGCCACCTTGTTTCTCTTCGCTTAATAACTATAATACGGAACGTCGTTTCAATTGAATGGTTTCAGCTAAACACGTGCCACTATCAATAATATTATTATCAACGGCATCGCCAACGCGACTCTCCGCTAATCTCATGCAACGAGCGGCCTCGCACTTCATTACCCATTCGCTACGACCATCTATACTTACCTCTTTTACGCGGTTTCCTCACACATTCTTTCCAGCGGCTTGTCCCACATCGCCACTGGTTCACTCGTTTTTTTATCCATCACAACTTGTAGAAACTATCTTATGAAAAAGACAAAAATTGTTTGTACCATCGGGCCGAAAACAGAGTCAGAAGAAATGCTTGGCAACCTGCTGTCTGCCGGCATGAATGTTATGCGCCTGAACTTCTCTCACGGGGATTACGTAGAACATGGCCAACGCATCAAGAACCTGCGTGCCGTCATGGAAAAAACCGGTCAGCAAGCGGCGATCCTGCTTGACACCAAAGGCCCAGAAATCCGCACCATGAAGCTGGAAAACGGCGCTGACGTAACGTTGACCGCCGGTCAAACGTTCACGTTCACCACCGATCAGAGCATCGTGGGTAACAAAGATCGTGTCGCAGTCACTTATGCTGGATTCACCGAAGACCTCAGCGTCGGTAACACCGTTCTGGTTGATGACGGTTTGATCGGTATGCAGGTTACAGCGGTCAGCGGTAACGACGTCGTTTGTAAGGTGCTGAACAATGGCGATCTGGGCGAGAATAAAGGCGTTAACCTGCCAGGCGTTTCCATCCAGTTACCTGCTCTGGCTGAAAAAGACAAACGCGACCTGATTTTCGGTTGCGAACAAGGTGTCGATTTCGTCGCAGCTTCCTTTATTCGTAAACGTTCCGACGTTGAAGAAATTCGCGCTCACCTGAAAGCACACGGTGGCGAGCACATCCAGATCATTTCCAAAATCGAAAATCAGGAAGGTCTGAACAATTTCGACGAAATTCTGGAAGCGTCTGACGGCATCATGGTTGCTCGTGGCGACCTGGGCGTTGAGATCCCAGTTGAAGAAGTGATCTTCGCACAGAAAATGATGATCGAAAAATGTAACCTGGCTCGCAAAGTGGTGATCACCGCAACGCAAATGCTGGATTCAATGATCAAAAACCCACGTCCTACCCGTGCTGAAGCTGGCGACGTGGCTAACGCCATCATCGACGGTACCGATGCCGTTATGCTGTCTGGCGAAAGTGCGAAAGGTAAATACCCGCTGGAATCCGTTACCATTATGGCGACGATCTGTCAGCGCACCGATTCCGTGATGAAAAGCCGTCTGGATACCATCAAGACACCAGGAATACTGCGTATCACTGAAGCCGTCTGCCGTGGTGCAGTAGAAACCGCAGAAAAACTGGATGCACCGCTGATTGTGGTTGCGACCAGCGGCGGCAAGTCAGCCAAATCGATCCGTAAATACTTCCCGAATGCGCGCATTCTGGCGCTGACGACTAACGAAGTCACCGCGCGCCAGCTTCTGCTGAGCAAAGGCATTGATACGCTGCTGGTGAAGGAAATCGCCTCTACTGATGATTTCTACCGCATTGGTAAAGAAGCCGCGCTGAAGACCGGTCATGCGCAAGCTGGTGATGTTGTGGTGATGGTATCTGGTGCACTGGTTTCCAGCGGCACAACCAACACTGCTTCCGTACATCGTCTCTGATCCTAACCATCAGATCGGTAAAAAGCGCCTTAATGGCGCTTTTTTTATATTCTGAAACGACTTTCTACAGTGCGATAACCTAATTAATGCGTTTGCGTAACACGCCTTTTTAATAGCCAAAGCCTCAGAGTTATCCGATAAAAATAGCGCTGTTTTCCTTACTTTTTTAATTAATAGGTAAAACTCGCTGTTTCTTTGAGCGAACGATCGAAATTAAGCATGTTCTCATCAAAAATTTATTCTCATTAGAAAAAAGTTTGTGTAATACTTGTAACGCTACATGGAGATTAACTCAATCTAGAGGGTATTAATAATGAATCGTACTAAACTGGTACTGGGCGCGGTAATCCTGGGTTCTACTCTGCTTGCTGGTTGTTCAAGCAATGCTAAAATCGATCAGCTGTCTTCTGACGTTCAAACTCTGAACGCTAAAGTTGACCAACTGAGCAACGACGTGAACGCAATCCGCTCTGACGTACAGGCTGCTAAAGATGACGCAGCTCGTGCTAACCAGCGTCTGGACAACCAAGTTCGTACTTACAAAAAGTAATCGAGCTGGTTAAGTAGTGAAAATGGCGCACAGTGTGCGCCATTTTTTTTGCCTTTTTTCTGTCAGCAGTTCTGTTCCATCGACCTTCGCTTTCATCCCTTTTCCACGTTACCTTACGTATCTACTCTTCTGCCCGATCTCTGAACCAGCACAGATGCGTCTAAGACGCACCAGGCCAGTTTATTTCATAATTAACGCGAGGTAGTATTAATAGAAGTGATTGGCGCAACCTGATGGGTTTCAGGCGCTTCTGGAGACGATTCTACCGGTGGCTGGTAGGTATTGATATCTTGCCCCACGCTCACCACAATCGGCATGCCGGAACGACGCACAATCGCATCAGCAACGGCTTTACTGTCCGTCTCCGCCTCCTTAACAAACTTCTGCGTCTTCACCGTCAACGGAATCTTCATGGTTTGTGGATCGTCCTTATCGGTCTTCGACAAAGGCTGATGCACTTCAACGTAGCGTTTACCGTCCGGTTCAACGGAGGTTTTAATCGCATCATTAAGAATCTGTACACGCGTACCTACTGGCACGTTGTCGAACAACGCCTTGATGTCATCTGGGCGCAGACGGATACAGCCGGAGCTTACGCGCATGCCGATACCGAAGTCCGCGTTCGTACCATGCAGCAGATAAACGCCGCCATGTGCTGACAGGCGCAACGCATGTAGCCCCATCGGGTTATCCGGGCCAGCAGGAACGACCGCAGGCAGCTTAATGCCCTGCTCTTCGAGATAATGCTTACGGATGTTCGCCGTTGGCGTCCAGGTTGGATTCTCACGTTTCTCGCTCACGCTGGTCGTCATCAGTGGCGTATTGCGCCCCAGTTGACCAATGCCGATCGGGTAAACGATGACGGTGTTTTTCCCTTTCGGGTAGTAGTAGAGGCGTAATTCCGCCAGATTGACCACGATGCCTTCACGCGGGGTGTCCGGCAGCAGCATTTGCGTCGGGATCGTGAGAGTCGAACCCGGTGTCGGCAGGTAAGGATCCGCGCCAGGATTTGCTTCCAGCATGCCCAGTAAACCAATCTTGAAATCTGCCGCGATGGCTTCCAGCGGACGACCGTCATTAGGAACGGTATAAGCGATGTTCTCGCCGATAAGGCGACTATTGGGTGGCGGTAGCGGATATTCCGTCGCTCTAGCGGCGGTGCTGGCCAGGTATGCTGCGAAGGCCATACCAAGTAAAGTTAACGCGCGTTTCATATTAGGTTCCCTACAATCAATAACATCTGGCTGTGTACCCAGAATGCAGTATCCGGCTATACCTCTTGATCTGGTGTCAATGCGGCTATTGGTGCCACTTTCCACCGAACGTGGGTATATATTAGCATTGTTGTAACAAAAGAATATTTGATTTAAAAATCAAAGCATTGATATTCAATTCTTTACAAAACAGAGTCAGCATAAAATTTAATGGGGAATAAATATACGGGACGAATTCTGAAATATCAGCGAGTTAATAAATGAACCGAAAAACAATAACGTGCCGTTGGTAAAAATCAGTAAATGAAAAAAACAAAAAAGCGCTGGACGTTTTTTCCGTCACAGCGCTTTTTTATACTCAGAGAAGCAGAGAAAACAGGGAAGAAAATTAAAGCAGTGCCGCGGCATGCGCACGAATCGCACGCAGCATTGCCTCAAGCCCCTGAGAGCGAGATGGTGTTAGATGTTGGTTCAACGCCAGCGATTCAAAGAACGGCCGCACATCCAGCTCAACAATCTCCTGCGCTGTTAGCCCCTGATACAGGCTGAAAACGACCGCGATCAGGCCTTTCACAATGGCAGCATCGCTGTCGCCGTGCAGAATTAGCACGCCCTGCTCATCAGGCTGTGTCACAATCCACACCTGACTCTGGCAGCCCGAAATTAGGTTCTCAGGATTACGCCACTCATCGGGCAGTGGGTCAAGACGCTCCCCTAACTCGATGACATACAGATATTTTTCTTCCCAGTCATTACAGCGCGCAAAATTGCGCGCCAGCTTCTGCGGTTCTGGCAGACTCGCCATGGTTTCCTCCCCGAACAGGTTCGCGCGCGGCGCTTAACTGCCCAGCAATCGATGGATACGTTGCAATCCGGCAACTAGCCGGTCAATTTCTTCGCGCGTAGTATAAACGGCCAGCGAGGCGCGGCACATACTGGGAACACCATAGTGTTCCATCAGCGGCATCGCGCAATGGTGGCCGGTGCGAATCGCAATACCGTACCGATCGAGGAAACTTCCCACATCATAGGCGTGGTGCTGCCCAAGGTTAAACGCAATAACACCGTGACGTTCAGCAGGACCGTACAAGGTCAGATCGGGAACCTGCGTTAACGCTTCAAGCGCGTACTGCATCAGCGAAGATTCATAACGCTGAATATCTTCACGTCCCAGTGCCGTCACATAATCCAGTGCGGCACCTAAGCCCATAATACCGCCCGTGTTAGGCGATCCAGCTTCAAAGCGCCACGGTGAATCAGCATAGGTGATGCCCGTACGCAGGCTGACCTGACGAATCATCGCCCCGCCGCCTTCCCACGGTGGCATGGCTTGAAGCAGGTCACGTTTGCCATACAGCACACCAATGCCTGAAGGGCCGTAGATCTTATGTCCTGAAAAGACAAAGAAATCGCAATCCAGATCCTGCACATCGACAGGCTGATGCATAATCGACTGTGCACCATCGATCAACACAACAGCACCCGCCGCTTTTGCCTGCGCAATCATCGCTTTCACTGGGTTCAGCGTGCCCAATACGTTGGATATCTGCGTCACCGCCAGCAGACGAGTGCGTTCATCCAACAGTACGGGAAGCTGTGCCACATCCAGCGAGCCATCTTCAGCTAGCGGCAATACACGAACTTCAACGCCATGCGCTTCCGCCAGCATCTGCCAGGGAACAATATTCGCGTGGTGCTCCATCTCGGTGATGATCAGGTTATCGCCCGGCTGGATGAAGGTGCGACCATAGCTGTTGGCCACCAGATTGATGGCCTCCGTCGTCCCACGTACAAAGACAATCTCTTCCGCTGAAGCGGCATTGATAAAAGATGCCACCTTCTCGCGTACAGCTTCCATCGCACTGGTCGCCTGTGCGCTCAGCGTATGAATGCCGCGATGCACAGCGGCGTATTCATGGCGATAGAATTCAGCTTCACGATCGATAACCGAATGCGGCTTTTGCGCACTCGCGGCACTATCCAGATAGGCTAACGGTTGGCCGTTAACCTCGCTTGCCAGCAACGGGAAATCAGCACGAACTCGCTCAATAGGATAACTCATCATACCGCCTTGCCGGCATTCGCCAACGCGTTGGGCAAACGCTGCGCGATACGTTCCAGAACCGCATCTCGCAGAGACTCGTTTTCAATCGCTTCTGTGACTTCCGCTGCGAAGGCGAAGATGATCATCTGTTGTGCATCCTGCTGCGTAATACCGCGAGAACGCAGATAGAACAGCTGTTCTTCGTCCATACGGCCAATGGTCGCGCCGTGGCTGCATTTCACGTCATCCGCATAGATTTCCAACTGCGGCTTGGTGTCTACCTCGGCCAGTCGACCCAGCAGCAGGTTGTTATTGGTCATCTGTCCGTCGGTTTTCAGCGCATGCGGCGCAACCTTGATCATGCCGTTAAATACCGCTCGGGCGCGATCGTTGACGATGACTTTATGCAACTGACGACTTTCGCCGTTGCCCTGATTGTGTTCCAGATACGTTCGCGTATCACACACTTCGCTGCCGACAGGCAAAATCAGGCTGTTCATGGACAGATTCGTCCCTTCGCCGTTCAACTGAGCACTGGTGTGGTGACGCGTCAGCCCGGCTCCCAGCAGGAAGCTATGGCTGCGAACCCGAGCATCGCGTGCCAGAACCAGATCGTTGTGCGCGAAGTGGTAGCTCGCCGCCGCTTCAAATGCCAGCTTATAGTGGCTAACCTGGCTATTTTCCGCTGCATTCACCGTCAGGCGTGCACCAGTAAAGTGCGCATGTTCATCCAGGCTGACGTAGTGCTCGATGATTTCCGCGCTTGCGCTACGTTCAACGTTCAGATGGTGACGATGGTGAACCGTGTTCAACGCCGCAGCCTGGCTGCTGCTGATGTGCAGCAGATAAAGCGGTTTTTCCGCTTGCTGCCCGGCAGCCAAACGAATCAACGTACTCGTACTCGCCAGACTTTCGGTCAGATGCAGGAACACTTCTGACTGAATCGCCGTAGGCAGCACACCATGCGCATGCGACGCCTGTACGTTAACCTGATACGGTCCCCAGGCGCTGTCGCTGAGTTCAGCGTTGAACACGCCATCGATGAACACCAGACGCCAGCTATCCACCGCGAATGCCAGTGCATCTACCGCCGCACGATCGATAGACGGTGCCTGCGGTGCGACAAATTCATTACTCAGCAAGACATCGAGCGGCGTGTATTTCCAGTGCTCATGCTTACGATGCGGTAAGCCAAGACGTACGACGTCCTGCCAGTGTTGGTTTGCGTCTTCAGAACGACGCGACGCATCGCGTTCAAACAGGCCATGCCATTGTTGCAGCGCCTGCTCTTGTTTCTGTGCGATGCTGGTTTTACCCGCCACGTTATCGCTCGTCACATTATTGCTCGTCGGTAAGCCAGCCATAGCCTTGCTCCTCCAACTGTTTCACCAGCGAGAAATCACCGGATTTAACAATGCGCCCTTGATACAGAACGTGTACGTGGTCCGGTTTGATGTAATCAAGAATACGCTGGTAGTGCGTGACAATGATGAACGAACGTTTGCCGTCGCGCAGGGAGTTCACGCCGTTAGAGACGATTTTCAGTGCGTCAATGTCCAGCCCGGAGTCAGTTTCATCCAGAATGCACAGATCCGGCTCCAGCGCCGCCATTTGCAAAATGTCGTTACGCTTCTTCTCGCCGCCGGAGAAGCCCACGTTGACCGAGCGGGTCAACAAATCTTCCGGCATATTCAGCAGTTTGATCTTTTCTTCGATAAAGTCAGCGAAGTCAAAGCGATCCAGCGGTTCCTGTTCGCGGTATTTACGCACTGCGTTAACAGAAGTTTGCAGGAAGAACTGGTTGCTCACGCCGGGGATCTCTACCGGATACTGAAACGCCATGAAGACGCCTTCACCTGCGCGATCTTCTGGAGACAGCTCCAGTAAATCTTTTCCTTTGAAGCTCACCGAGCCGTCGGTGACTTCATATTCTTCGCGTCCAGCCAGCGTCGCGGAGAGCGTACTTTTCCCTGAGCCATTCGGGCCCATAATCGCGTGAACTTCACCCGGCTTAATAGTGAGATTAAGCCCTTTGATGATCTCTTTGCCTTCTACGCTGACTTTTAAATTTTCGATGCTTAACATGCTTATTCCTTCCAACGCTCAATATGGCGAGCGCTTAATGAATTCCGGGACCGATGATTCTCATTATTCGTCTGTGAAAATCCCGATAACCGCCGAATTAACCCACGCTGTGTTCCAGGCTAATCGCCAGTAACTTTTGTGCTTCTACCGCGAATTCCAGCGGCAATTCAGAGAAGACGTCCTTACAGAATCCGTTCACGATCATCGAAATAGCGTCATCTTCGCTGATACCGCGTTGCAGACAGTAGAACAACTGATCATCGCCGATTTTCGAGGTCGTCGCTTCATGCTCCAACTGCGCAGTATTGTTGCGCACTTCCACGTACGGGAAGGTGTGCGCGCCGCACTCGCTGCCGATTAGCATGGAGTCACATTGGGTAAAGTTACGGGCGTTGGTCGCGCTCGGCATAATCTTCACCAGACCGCGGTAGGTGTTCTCGCTACGCCCGGCAGAAATGCCTTTGGAGATGATGGTCGAACGGGTGTTTTTACCGATGTGAATCATCTTGGTGCCGGTATCGGCCTGCTGACGACCGTTGGTCAAGGCAACAGAGAAGAATTCACCCACGGAGTAGTCACCGCGCAGAATGACGCTTGGGTATTTCCAGGTGATCGCCGAACCGGTTTCCGACTGTGTCCATGACATTTTTGAATGATCACCCGCACACAGCGCGCGCTTGGTTACGAAGTTCAGAATGCCACCTTCTGTGTCATCTTTACCGGAGAACCAGTTCTGCACCGTGGAATATTTCACTTCGGCATTCTTGTTGATGATCACTTCCACCACTGCGGCGTGCAGCTGGTAGGTGTCACGAACAGGTGCGGAGCAGCCCTCAATGTAGCTGACGTAGCTGTCGTCATCGGCGATCAGAATCGTACGCTCGAACTGACCGGTTTTTGCCGCATTGATACGGAAATACGTCGACAGTTCCATCGGGCAGCGCACGCCTTTCGGGATGTACACAAACGTGCCGTCGGAAGCGACTGCCGAGTTCAGCGCCGCAAAGAAGTTGTCGTTCGCCGGTACGACCGTGCCGAGATACTGACGCACCAGATCGGGATGTTCCTGAATCGCCTCGCTGAATGAACAGAAGATAATGCCTTTTTCAGCCAGCTCATGCCGATACGTGGTCGCAACGGATACCGAGTCGAAAATAGCATCGACCGCGACTTTCTGACCTTCACGGACGGGAACGCCCAGTTGATTAAAGGCATTCTCTACTTCGCTGGTCAGGTAATTATTCACGTCCGTAATCCCGGATTGCTGCTTGGCACCGGGCTCAGAGCCACAGCTGTCGTCGCAGTTACCGCAAGAAGGCGCGGAATAATAGCTATAGTCCTGATAGTCGAGTTTCTCGTAATGGGCTTTCAGCCAATGCGGCTCTTCCATCTCCAGCCACGCTTTGTAAGCGTTAAGACGGAATTCCAGCATCCACTCAGGTTCATTACGCTTCGCCGAGATCGCCCGTACGACATCTTCGTTGATGCCGTGCGCCAGCTCATCGGTTTCCAACTGCGTGAAGAAACCTTCTTTATAGCGTCCATCACCCATCCAGATCTGGACATCATCAGGTACATCTACCGTGCTACGTGCCATAATTTTTCATCACTTAAATGCCAAAGCTTTCGCCACATCCACAAGCATGCTGCGCTCTGGGATTATTAAACTTGAATATCTGATTCAGCCCTTCACGGACGAAATCAAGTTCTGTGCCGTCAATGAAAGGCATCGCTTTCAGTGGGACATACAGTTTTGCGCCATCACGTTCGAATATCAGATCGTCGGTTTCAAACTCCTGCACCAGATCCAGCACATAGCCAAACCCAGCACAGCCTGATTGTTTAACGCCAAGCCGCAGCCCTTGCACGGCTTCATCCTGCGTCATCAGATTCTTAATCTGCTTCACGGCGCTATCGGTTAGCGTCAGTCCCTGCCAGACATTTTCATCCAGTGAAAATGTCCCTACATTTTCCGCTTGCATATGGAATACCTCATTGCGTGTGGTACCAGTTTTAGGCTGGTTTCCCCTAATGTTAGTGATTATGAAACTAGCTTCAACCTCTTGTTTCGCAGGGCTATTCGTAACATTTGTTTTTTTAGCGATCCAATAGCATCATTTTACACGTCTTAAGTACGCCAAACAACGTGGCAACAACCCAATTAAGAGATTGATAATAAAGAAATTACCTTCACCAACCATGGCTCTTGCAGTCGAATAAAAAATATCATCTCGTTATCATTATTATAACATTTATCGGTGATACCTATTTATAAAACAGGGAAGGTATATGAAGATTTATGTGATTTCCGATCATACTTTTGATGTTAAAGCACGTTTTGCCCATTGATCATGGCCTTTTTTATTAATATGATAATGATTATCATTTCATATTCAGGATCGATAACCATGCTTTCCATGAATGCCTGGCTGCACCACCAGATTGACGAATATAAATTTCAGATTCGCGATGCCACTGTTGATTTCTATATGGCGGAAGCCCGTCTGAACCGCCCGGGAAGCAATATTGATCATTTACGTCGCTTTCATAACGCCTGTATGGACATGGTTGAACTCTGTCTGAGAAATGGCGATGACGACAGTTATTTACATGCGCTGGTCAAGTTGCACAATCGGTTGATTAAAGAGATCAATAATGAAGGACGTTGCCACCTCTTTCGGGTGCAAAGCTACTACTTTGCCCGTAACACGCTGAAGTCGATTTGCCATCAGTTAAGCATGCAAGGCTCATGGGATAAAGCGACCGCGTTTCAGTCGGATTTCGTTAAGCGCGTGCCTTTTCTCCCCTGAAGAACTATCGATTTACCAACAACTGAACCAGACCCACCAGCAGTCTGGTTCAGCGTTTCATGCTTACGGCGTAATCACCGACGTCGTCAGACGCGAAATGCAGCACAGGCGATTCTGATTATCAAAAATCTCAATCTGCCACACCTGGCTACGGCGGCCAACGTGAAGCGCACGGCATACTCCCCGCACTTCACCTTCACGCACGGCACGCAGGTGATTGGCATTGATTTCCAGCCCCACCACCTGCTGATCGCCCTCAGAACACAGATAGCCCGCGACGGAACCCAGCGATTCCGCCAGCACGACGGAAGCGCCGCCGTGCAGTAAGCCAAATGGCTGCCGCGTGCGTGAATCCACTGGCATCACCGCTTCCAGATAATCCTCCGCAAGGCAGGTATAACGAATACCGACATGACCAACCATACACGCTTGGCTCTGTTGATTAAGCTGTTCAAGCGTAGCCTGTCGTTTCCATAGCATCAGAGAATCTCCAGTAGGGCCTGTAGCGGATGGCGTAATGCACTGCCTTCCATCCGTTTTACCTGACTACGGCACGAATAGCCGGTAGTCAGACAGCGTTTCTGCGGCAACTTCTGCAACACCTGTTGCCAGGATAGCGCATAGATTCCCTGCGAGTTGGCAAGGTTTTTGGCTTCATGACCGTAGGTTCCCGCCATACCGCAACACCCAACGCTGACATTCTCCAGTTTTGCGCCAAAGCGCGAGAAGATATCGGCCCACTGCTTAGTGCTGATCGGCAGCGCGGTCGTTTCGGTACAGTGGCCGAGCAAATACCAGGACTCGCCAGTGGAAGACTGAGGCGTGCTGTCTGCCAACGCTGTCACCAGCCATTCATGCACCAATTGCACCTGGAAATCACCACGCTTCTCACCCAGAATTTCACGGTATTCATCGCGGTAGCAAAGCACCAGTGCCGGATCGACACCCACCATCGGCATCCCCAACTTGGCAACGCGATTCAGGAAATCTGCCGTCTTCGACGCCGTTTTAGCAAAGCGCTGTAAGAAGCCTTTAATGTGCTGCGCCTTCCCGTTCGGCGAGAACGGCAATAGCACCGGTTTCAGCTTCAGTTTTTCGATCAGATGAACGAAATCCGCCACCACCTGCGCATCATAATAGCTGGTGAATGGATCCTGCACGATTAACACGTACTGCTGGCGCGCCTGTTCCGATAGCTGTTCCAACTGTTCAAGCGTGGTGTTGACTCCGCTATGCCCGGCAAACTGCTGACGAAGCGACGGCGATGACAGCAAGGGCAAATCAACCATGCCGATCTGGCTGCGGCTCAGGTTATTCAGCAACGGCATTTTCAGGAAGAAGTTAAACGTCTTCGGACTCCGCGCCATCAGCGGCGCATAGCTTTCGACGCCGGCCACCAGATAGTCACGAACCGGGCGCAGGTAGCGCGTGTGATAAAGCTGTAGGAAGCGGGAACGGAAACCGGGCACGTCGATCTTGATCGGGCACTGCGTTGAGCAAGCTTTACACGCCAGACAGCCTGACATCGCCTCTTTAACTTCATGCGAGAAGTCGTAATCGCCTTGCTTCGCCTGCCAGGTATTGCGGGTTTTCTGGATAAAGGCGCGCAGGCTCAATTTCTGCTGCGGTAAGGCGTTCTCCAATACAACCGGATCGACGCCCTGCTCCGCCAGCAGACGTAACCATTCACGCACCAGCGTCGCGCGGCCTTTCGGGGAATGAATACGGTTTCCGCTGATTTTCATCGACGGACACATTGGGCTACGGGCATCAAAATTGAAGCACAATCCGTTGCCGTTACATTCCATCGCACCACGGAACGCAGTACGCACCGTCAGCGGGATCGTACGGTCGAACGTGCCGCGCTTGACTGCATCAACTTTCATCATCGGTGCGTCGACATCGAGCGGCGCACAAATCTTCCTAGGATTAAGTCGGTTATCAGGGTCAAACGCCGCCTTGATGCGACGCAGCTCGGCATACAGTTCCGGCCCAAAGAATTCGGGACTGTATTCGGCGCGGAAGCCTTTACCGTGTTCGCCCCACAGCAGGCCACCGTATTTGGCGGTCAGCGCGACAATCTGATCGGAAAGCTGTTTCATCAGCATTTCCTGTTGCGGGTCACACATGTCCAGCGCGGGGCGAACGTGCAGTACTCCTGCATCCACATGACCAAACATGCCATACGTCAGATTGTGGCTGTCCAGCAGCGCGCGGAACTCTTCGATGTAATCCGCCAGATGTTGTGGCGGCACGCAGGTATCTTCCGCAAACGGGATGGGCTTGGCCAGCCCCTTACTGTTGCCCAGCAGCCCGACGGCTTTCTTACGCATGGCGTAAATACGTTCGATTCCGGTAAGGTCGTTACAGGTTTGATAGCCAATTATCCCGCCTTCCCCAGTAGCCAGCAGCGTGTCCAGCCGTTGACATAGCGACTCAACCTGCCCGTTGATGAGTGCTTCATCGTCACCGGCGAACTCAACGATATTTAGGCCAAGCATTTCCTGATTAGGTACATCGGTAATCAGTTCACTGACGGAATGCCACACGATATCTTCACGGGCAAGGTTTAAGACTTTGGAATCCACCGTTTCGACGGATAACGCTTTCGCTTCCACCATAAACGGCGCATTGCGCAACGCGGAATTAAAGGAGTCGTACTTGATATTCACCAGACGACGGCTCTTCGGCAACGGCGTGATATCGAGCTTCGCTTCAGTGATAAAAGCCAGCGTGCCTTCAGCCCCAGTCAGAATACGCGTCAGGTCAAAGGTGCGGAGATCGTCGCTGAACACATGGCGCAGGTCATAACCGGTCAGAAAGCGGTTCAACTTGGGGAACTTGTCGATAATCAACGCGCGTTGTTCACGACAGCGGTGCAGCACCGTGTGGTAAATACGGCCGATAGATGAATCTTCTTCCGCCAGTTGCTCTGCCAGTTCTACTGGCATTGCCTGCGTATCCAGCATCTCGCCGCCCAGCAGTACTGCACGTAGCCCCAGCACATGGTCTGAGGTTTTACCGTACACCAGCGAGCCTTGCCCTGACGCATCGGTATTGATCATGCCGCCCAGCGTCGCACGGTTACTGGTCGACAGCTCAGGCGCGAAGAAATAGCCATAAGACTTAAGATACTGGTTGAGCTGGTCTTTAATAACGCCAGCCTCGACGCGCACCCAGCCTTGCTCAGGATTGATCTCAAGAATGCGGTTCATATAACGCGACATATCGACCACGATGCCGCGATTCAGCGCCTGCCCGTTCGTTCCTGTCCCGCCACCGCGTGGGGTAAAGGTTAGCCCTGAAAAGCGCGCCTCACCCGCCAGTCGCGATAGGATCGCGACATCGGCGGTTGAACGGGGGAAGACCACCGCATCCGGCAAGAGTTGATAGATACTGTTATCCGTCGCCATCGTCAGACGATCGGCATAATCAGTCGCCGTATCGCCCGTGAATCCGTTTTTCTTCAATGCTTCCAGAAAATTAAGCACCGGCTGGACCAGCCCGGGAGATTGCGTGATCTGTGGGATCATTATTTTTTGACCCTGTCCGTACATGATGTGTTTGCCAATATGTCGTGATATGCCTGTGAAGAGGGGTATATTCGCTTAAGGATAGAGATACCGTGGCGACCACGGTGTGAGGCATCCCTACGGGGACCTCATCACCGTGTTTCCCCTAAAGCCATGCTTAAGTGACTAGCATTTGTATATATAGCCGCCCTTTCATCGGGGACATCACGTTTTATCACATTTCGCAATCGTGTGCGCTCCCAGAACGGCAAAAACATACAGCGTGTTGGCTAACGGCTGTTTCACCAACAAAATGTTCAACAGGCTGTCAAAACACCCGGAAATATCTCATGATGACTTGTGATGAGATCCGTTTACCTAAACCACCTCGCCTTCAGCCTTTTCTTTTTCTATTAAGGAACGATTCGTTGAGCAAATATTCTCAACCACCACGATTTGACCTGGCCAGAATCCTGTTCAGTCTGGTGTTTATTACCATCATGATTATTGCCTGTTTTTGGGTGGTGCAGCCTTTTATTCTAGGATTCGCCTGGGCATGCATGGTGGTCATTGCCACCTGGCCAATGCTGATTAAATTTCAGGCGCTATTATGGGGGCGACGCTCTCTGGCGGTACTCGTCATGACGCTTCTGCTTATTCTGCTATTTGTTGTGCCGATTGCCGTCCTCGTCAGTAGTGTGATCGATAACAGCTCGGCACTAATGAGTTGGGGATCCAGACAGGAAAACCTTTCACCACCAACACTGGAATGGCTGACGTCAATCCCCTTAGTCGGGGAGAAGTTGTTCAACAGCTGGCAGGCACTATTGCAAAGCGGTGGCAGCGGTCTGTTCGCCAAAGTGCAGCCCTATTTTGGTAAAACTGCGACCTGGCTGGTGGCACAGGCTGCCCATGTCGGGCGCTTTCTGATGCACTGCTCCCTCATGCTTATCTTCAGTGCTCTGCTGTATTACAAAGGTGAGGCCGTTGCGAAAGCCGTGCGACATTTCGCTATCCGGTTGGGGCGGGAGCGCGGCGATGCTGCCGTGATTCTGGCTGCACAATCGATTCGTGCCGTTGCACTGGGCGTGGTGGTAACGGCCATCGTGCAGTCGGTGTTGGGCGGGATCGGTCTGGGCCTATCTGGAATCCCCTACACCACACTACTAACCGTTCTGATGTTTCTGTGTTGTCTGGCGCAGTTGGGGCCACTTCTGGTACTTATTCCGGCCATTATCTGGCTGTATTGGACGGGTGATAATACCTGGGGCACCATCCTGCTGGTCTGGAGTTGCGTCGTTGGAACGATTGATAACGTGATTCGTCCAATGCTAATCAGAATGGGTGCCGATCTTCCTATGCTACTGATTCTTTCCGGCGTGATTGGCGGATTGCTGGCGTTTGGCATGATTGGGCTGTTTATTGGCCCGGTCGTCCTCGCCGTTTCCTATCGTCTGCTGTTTGCCTGGATGCGCGAAATTCCCGAACCGCAGAACCTCCTCTCTGTTAATACGACCAAGACACCGAATAAAGAGTCATAGCGGTAAATCTCCCCTTGTCTTTCCGTGAGCGGTGCGCCGCTCACGCATTTCCCTCGCATTCCCTTCTTTCAGGATCGCGTCTTCGTGAGTATTTTTTTCTCATGACTCAATAGGTAAAAATAGCTAATGATTAAGCCTCTATTCTTAGGGATTACTCTTAAAAATTTTGGTATCATTTCTCTAATGCATCAATATTATTGACAATATAAAAACTCTGAGAGGCCAATCCTTAAAAGATAATTAACTATTAGGATGATTCTTAATGACTGAGTCGGGCATAATCCATAGGATTAATAACGGAGCTAGTATTAACCTACTGTTTGTCAATGAGGTTTCCTCCTCGTCAGAGCTAGTAACGAATTGCTGTGTGTAGTCTTTGCCCATCCCCTGAGATGGGCCTTTTTTTTCCTTTCATTTCTCTTCCATTCAATTACGCTGCATTCCTTTTTTGCTACTCTCCTGTCTGCCACCCTCGGTTCAGCTTTTTCAGGAGTTTTTCATGACGCCTCTCGCCGCGAAGAGATTACTACTCTGTGGCTTATTCAGTCTTCTGACAGCCTGCGATAATCCGACACCTTCAGCACAGCGCCCTTTGTTGACAATTGAAGGCAAAACAATGGGGACGTTCTACAGCGTAAAAATTAGCGGCGACGTCACCGAAGATAAAACACAGCTGCAACGGGAAATTGATGCTCTGTTGGAGCAAGCCAATAACGACATTTCTACCTACCGTGACGATTCCGTCCTATCTCGCTTTAATCAGTATCGGGGAACGGACCCGCAGCCTATCAGCAATGGCATGGCCGATATTATTCTAGCCGCACTGCGTATCGGTAAAGCCACTCACGGCGCGATGGATATCACCGTCGGCCCGTTGGTTAACCTCTGGGGGTTCGGCCCGCAGAAGCAGCCGACACGCATTCCCAGCCAACAGCAGATCGATTTAGCACGGCAAAACGTCGGGCTGCGCCACCTGAAACTGATCGGTGACGAAAAAGGAGAATGGATTCAGAAAGATCTCCCGGATTTGTACGTCGATCTTTCCACACTGGGTGAAGGTTACGGCGCAGACATTCTCGCGCAGTTGATGACGCGTAAAGGGATCACTAATTATCTGGTTTCCGTCGGCGGTGCGATTTCTAGCCGTGGCATAAATGCCGAAGGAACGCCATGGCGTGTGGCGATTCAGAAGCCAACCGATCAGGAAAATGCAGCGCAGGCGGCTGTGAATTTGCAGGGTTACGCGATTAGTACGTCCGGCAGCTACCGAAATTATTTTGAGGAGGACAGCAAGCGCTATTCTCACGTTATCGATCCCGAAACGGGCAGGCCGATTACTCATCAGTTGGTTTCTGCCACCGTGATTGCTCCGACTGCGCTGGAAGCGGATGGCTGGGATACGGGTTTGATGGTGTTGGGAACGGAGAAAGCGTTGAAGTTGGCGGAGCAGCAAGGGCTGGCGGTTTATCTGATAACCAAAACGGATAAGGGTTTTAGTACGGTAATGACACCGCAGTTTAAATCATTCCTGATTTCAGCACCGTGATTTTCAGCACGGCTTGCCATCAGCGGCGGTCAAGCGGTGGTAATGGATAGATCGTAAAGACGCTGTGAATACGTCCCTGTACGCTCGGATTGCGCAGATATGAATCTCATCCCTGAGATTCACCCTTTCAGGGCCGTCGCAAGCGACGTTCAAAAGTGTTCTTGACGCTTTTGTCCATGGCGCAAACGCTTTACTCTTCTATTCCATTACCACCGTTTTCATTCTGTGAATACTGTTTCAGTTACCTGATGCCTGATGATTATATATCAGGCATTCACCGTACTGATTACTTGTGCTCAGCCAGATTCAGCCAGGTTTGCACCACGGTGTCTGGGTTGAGTGACAGGCTATCGATACCCTGTTCCATCAGCCAGATCGCGAAATCTTCATGGTCTGATGGGCCCTGCCCGCAAATACCGACGTATTTACCCTGCTTCTTAGCGGCTTTAATCGCCATCGACAGCAGCGCTTTCACCGCATCGTTGCGTTCGTCAAACAGCGCTGATACCACACCGGAGTCGCGATCCAGACCCAGCGCCAGCTGCGTCATGTCGTTTGAACCGATGGAGAAGCCATCAAAGTGTTGCAGGAATTCATCAGCCAACAGCGCGTTGGACGGAATTTCACACATCATGATGATTTTCAGGCCATCCTCGCCACGGCGCAGCCCCTGATTCGCCAGCTCAGCAATGACCGCTTCCGCTTGCGCCACGGTACGAACGAACGGGATCATGATTTCTACATTCTTCAGACCCATCACGTTGCGCACGCGTTTAACCGCTTCACATTCCAGCGCAAAACAGGCTTTGAAGTCTGGTGATACATAGCGACCTGCACCACGGAAGCCCAGCATCGGGTTTTCCTCTTTCGGCTCATAGCGCTCGCCGCCGACCAGATTGGCGTATTCGTTCGATTTAAAATCGGACAGACGGACGATGACGCGCTTCGGCGAGAATGCCGCTGCCAGCGTCGCAATTCCTTCCGTCAGACGACCCACGTAGAATTCCACCGGATCGTCATAACCCTGCATCAGCGTTTTAATCTCGCGTTGCAATTCTGGGGCCTGCTGGTCGAATTCCAACAGCGCACGCGGGTGCACGCCAATCATACGGTTGATGATGAATTCCAGACGCGCCAGACCGACGCCATCGTTCGGCAGGCAGGCAAAATCAAACGCACGATCAGGGTTGCCTACGTTCATCATGATTTTCAGCGGCAATGCGGGCATTTCGTCAATCTGTGAACTCTTCACGGAGAAGTCCAGCAGATCCTGATACACATAACCCGTGTCGCCTTCCGCACAGGACACGGTTACTTTCTGCCCCTTGCGCAAACGCTCGGTCGCATCGCCACAACCCACAACAGCCGGAATGCCCAGCTCGCGCGCGATAATCGCTGCGTGGCAGGTACGTCCGCCGCGATTGGTAACAATCGCAGCCGCTTTCTTCATGATCGGTTCCCAATCTGGATCGGTCATGTCGGTCACCAGCACATCACCCGCGTTGATCAGGTGCATCTCGCTGATGTCCTGAATCACTTTCACTTCGCCCGCACCGATGCGGTGGCCGATCGCACGGCCTTCCACCAGCACCGTACCGCTGGCAGGTAGATGATAACGCTCCATAACCTGACCGTTGGAACGTACCGTTTCCGGACGTGCCTGCACGATATAGAGTTTGCCAGTATGACCATCTTTCGCCCATTCGATGTCCATCGGGCGACCGTAGTGTTTCTCAATCAGCAGAGCCTGACGCGCCAGCGCCTGCACTTCATCATCCGTCAGGCTAAAACGCGCTGTTTGTTCTGCCGGTACATCTTCAATCCGCACTTGCTTGCCATGTTCCTGGCTCGCGGCATACACCATACGGATTTTTTTCGATCCCATATTACGGCGCACAATAGCAGGCTTGTTGCTCTGCAAGGTCGGCTTGTGAACATAGAACTCATCTGGGTTCACCGCCCCCTGCACCACCATTTCGCCCAAACCGTAAGCCGAAGTAATGAACACCACCTGATCAAAACCGGATTCGGTATCAATGGTAAACATCACGCCCGCCGAGGCCAGATCGGAGCGCACCATACGCTGTACACCTGCCGACAGCGCCACGCCACGGTGGTCATACCCCTGATGCACGCGATAGGAAATAGCGCGATCGTTGAACAGCGATGCAAATACGTGCTTCACCGCGACCATCACCGCATCAATGCCTTGCACGTTCAGGAAGGTTTCCTGTTGGCCAGCAAAAGACGCATCTGGCATATCTTCCGCGGTGGCGGAAGAACGCACGGCAAACGAGGCCTCTTTTTCGCCATCGGCCAGTTGCTGATAAGCATCACCGATCGCCTGCTCCAGTTCTGGCTGGAACGGCGTATCAATAATCCACTGGCGAATCTGCGCACCGGCGCGGGTCAATTGGCTCAGATCGTCAATATCGGTACGATCGAGCAGCTCATAAATGCGCTGGTTAATCCCGCTTTGATTAAGAAAATCATTAAACGCCTGCGCCGTTGTCGCAAAACCGTTGGGAACGGCTACACCTAAATCTGAAAGGTTGGTGATCATTTCACCCAGAGAGGCATTTTTGCCTCCCACCCTTTCAACGTCGTGCATACCGAGCTGGTTATACCAAAGGACATTACGCAAATCAGGGCCGTTATTGGACATCGAAAATAATCCTTTCTGCATACAATTAGGGTATGAAAGAGTTCGGTTGAGAATCGCCTCAACACAATCAGGTTAGCATAGCGTTTTGATGAACATGGACAGGTGAATCGATCAACCTATGAAAAAAAACTGATTTCATGGCGAATGATTGCTTAACGCGGTAAAAATCCAATATCGTAGAAGATTAGTATTCTTTATCATGAAGATAATGAAATGGCGTTTTAATAAAAGTGTTATTGAAACGCAATTTTTGACGAAGTTAACGTATTTGAGCTGTCGAAAATATCACCAGGGGGTTATGTGGAAAGAAGCGTATTTTATGTCTCGGACGGTACGGCTATTACGGCAGAAGTACTGGGCCATGCGGTGCTGTCTCAGTTCCCCGTGAACACAGTTAGCTATACCTTACCTTTCGTTGAAAGTGAAGTTCGCGCTAAAGCCGTGTGTGAACAAATCAATACGTTGTATCAGCAAACTGGTGTGCGGCCGCTGGTGTTTTACTCCATCGTGACACCGACCGTTCGTAATATTATTACCAGCAGCGACGGGTTTTGCCAGGATATCGTACAAGCGCTGGTTGCGCCTTTGCAGGAAGAATTGAATATCCCTCCTACGCCGGTTGCCAACCGCACTCACGGTTTGACAGCCAATAATCTGGGCAAATACGACGCCCGTATCGCGGCTATCGACTATACGCTGGCGCACGATGACGGCATCTCGCTGCGCAATCTCGATCAGGCTCAGGTTATTCTGCTGGGTGTGTCACGCTGTGGCAAAACACCGACCAGCCTGTATCTGGCGATGCAGTTCGGTATTCGCGCTGCCAACTACCCTTTCATTGCCGATGATATGGACAACCTGCGCCTACCGGATGCGCTGAAACCTTTCCAGCACAAGCTATTCGGGCTCACTATTGATGCCGAACGGCTAGCGGCAATTCGGGAAGAGCGACGAGGCAATAGTCGCTATGCTTCTCTGCGCCAGTGCCGTATGGAACTTAACGAAGTCGAAGCGCTGTTTCGCAAACATCAGATTAAATATCTCAATACCACCAATTATTCCGTCGAGGAAATCTCCGCCAAAATCATCGACATTCTCGGCATGAGTCGAAGGATGTACTAGTACATGGTGTATTTTTTTGTCCTGATGCGGTTGTAATGTGCGCCATTTCGTTTATTGTGTGCTCCATCACTTCCCGGCATTTCGCCGCTGCGAAGCAACCCTTTAGTTGAAAACATCGCTTGAAAACAGGGTCTGAAACACTTTCAGCTCAACGTTTTTTCGGCAAAGACAGGTTTTCGACTTGACCGTATTCAGAGACAAAACATGCTACAAACAGATGAACTGCGGAGCGCGCGCATCGAGAGTCTGGTTACGCCCCAAACGCTACTTGCCAGACTCCCGATTACCCCTGACGTTGCCGAAAATGTCACCTCCTCACGCAAGAAAATTGAAGCCATTCTCACCGGCCACGATCCCCGTTTACTCGTTGTGATTGGCCCATGCTCGATCCATGACACCGACAGCGCCTTGGACTATGCGCGCCGTCTGGCAGTGCTACGCACGCAGTATCAGGATCGACTGGAAATTGTCATGCGCACTTATTTTGAAAAACCGCGCACGGTGGTGGGTTGGAAGGGGCTTATCTCCGATCCTGCACTCAATGGCTCGTTTCAGGTGAACGAAGGGCTGGAGATTGCTCGTCGCCTGTTGCTGGACGTCAATCAACTTGGATTGCCGACCGCAACGGAATTCCTCGATATGGTCACCGGCCAATATATCGCCGATTTGATTAGCTGGGGCGCGATTGGTGCGAGAACCACCGAAAGCCAAATCCACCGTGAAATGGCCTCTGCGCTATCCTGCCCTGTCGGTTTCAAAAACGGGACGGATGGCAATACACGCATCGCCGTCGATGCGATCCGTGCCGCACGCGCTCAGCACATGTTTCTCTCGCCGGATAAACAAGGTTTCATGTCGGTTTACAAAACGCAGGGCAACCCGTTTGGCCACATTATTATGCGCGGCGGGAAAAAGCCGAACTATCACGCGGAAGATATTGCCGCTGCCTGTGCGCATCTCAGCGAGTTTTCTCTGCCCGAACATCTGGTGATCGATTTCAGTCATGCCAACTGTCAGAAACAGCACCGTCGCCAGCTCGATGTTGCCGATGATATCTGCCAGCAAATTCGCGCTGGTTCACGCGCCATCGCGGGGATCATGGCGGAAAGTTTCTTAATCGAAGGGAGTCAGCCGGCCATCAACCCGCTGGCGCTAACGTATGGGCAATCCATTACCGATCCTTGCTTAAGCTGGCAGGACACCGAAACGCTGCTGGCACGTCTGGCAAGCGCTGTCGATAGCCGATTCTAGGCCTAATCACTCCCCAGTGGTTCACCGCCACTGGGGAGATTTAGAGTATGTCATTCGTTCCGACGATTTCGCGACGTAATAACCTTCCCTCCCTCTTTTATCTAATGAATAATATGGTGATATTAGTTTTCACGCTTATTTTTTCGCAGAAAAATAACGTGCGGACGTAGTGTCCCCCGGGCAACTATAAGTTGACCATATAAAACCACCGAGTAAAGTTATTAATAGAATCCAGAATAGGATTCATTATTTATATTTATCCATGCACGACAAGGCTATTCTTATTTCTGTACAGCAGCCTACTGGTGATATGGCATGGCTGTTTTCACTCAGCCAAATTATAATTATTGAATATGTGGTTTACTTACTATGACGATACTAACTACTCGAATTACGCTCAGCGCAATGCTGGCGGCAGGATTATCATTTTCAGCCGTTAATTACGCGGCAACAGATCATAATCAGCAAGATACACAGGCGATGGTAGCCGTTAATGATGGCGTTTCTGCGCATCCAGTGTGGTGGAAAGAAGCCGTATTCTATCAGGTTTATCCCCGATCATTTAAAGACAGTGACGGTGACGGGATTGGCGATCTGAAAGGGCTGACTGAAAAGCTCGATTATTTAAAAGCGCTCGGTATTAATGCCATCTGGATTAACCCCCATTATGATTCGCCGAATACCGATAATGGCTACGATATTCGTGATTATCGCAAGATAATGAAAGAATATGGCACAATGGATGACTTCGACCGACTCATTGCAGAAATGAAAAAGCGTGATATGCGATTAATGATAGATGTTGTCGTTAATCACACCAGCGATGAGCATGAATGGTTTGTTGAAAGTAAAAAATCAAAAGATAATCCTTATCGCGACTATTATATTTGGCGCGATGGCAAAGATGGCACACCACCTAATAATTATCCCTCCTTCTTCGGCGGTTCCGCCTGGCAGAAAGATAACGCAACACAGCAATATTATCTGCACTATTTTGGCGTACAGCAGCCCGATCTGAATTGGGATAATCCCAAAGTACGTGAAGAAGTGTACGACATGCTGCGTTTCTGGATTGATAAAGGGGTATCTGGGCTGCGTATGGATACCGTCGCAACCTTTTCCAAGAACCCGGCTTTCCCCGACCTGACGCCAAAGCAACTGCAAAACTTTGCCTACACCTACACGCAGGGCCCTAATCTGCATCGTTACATTCAGGAAATGCACCAAAAGGTGCTGACAAAATACGATGTCGTTTCCGCAGGTGAAATTTTCGGTGTACCGCTGGAGGAAGCGGCCCCGTTTATCGATCAGCGCCGTAAAGAGCTCGATATGGCCTTTTCATTCGATCTTATCCGTCTCGATCGCGCCGTAGAGGAAAGATGGCGGCGGAATGACTGGACGCTGTCCCAGTTCCGTCAGATCAACAATCGACTGGTTGATATGGCCGGGCAACATGGCTGGAATACCTTCTTCCTGAGCAACCATGACAACCCGCGTGCGGTATCACACTTCGGTGACGATCGCCCCGAGTGGCGCACCCGTTCCGCTAAAGCACTGGCGACGTTGGCGTTAACGCAGCGCGCAACTCCGTTTATTTATCAAGGAGACGAATTGGGCATGACCAACTACCCGTTTACGTCCTTGTCTGAATTTGATGACATTGAAGTTAAAGGCTTCTGGCAGGACTTTGTAGAGACAGGAAAAGTGAAACCTGATGTCTTCCTGGAAAACGTGAAACAAACCAGCCGCGATAACAGTCGCACACCGTTCCAATGGAGCAATACGGCACAGGCAGGCTTTACTACAGGTACTCCCTGGTTCCGTATTAACCCCAACTATAAGAACATCAATGCAGAGGAGCAAACGCAAAACCCAGACTCCATCTTCCATTTCTATCGTCAACTGATCGCATTACGGCATGCTACGCCAGCGTTCACGTACGGAACTTATCAGGATCTCGACCCGAATAATAACGAGGTACTTGCTTATACTCGTGAACTCAACCAGCAACGTTATCTGGTTGTGGTGAACTTTAAAGAGAAACCCGTGCATTACGTTCTGCCGAAAACACTTTCCATCAAACAGTCTTTACTTGAAAGCGGGCAAAAAGACAAAGTAGAACCAAACGCGACGACGCTTGAATTACAGCCGTGGCAATCTGGGATTTATCAGTTGAACTAATCGGTACGCCCGCACGTCGCACCCCGGCGAGCGGGCGAATTTACAGCGAAAGCTTATTACGCTGCATATAAAAGCTAACCTGATAATCATGTACGTTATAAATCATAATCGAAAAGTCGAGATACGCACCTTCAACCGACTGCGATAGAGAGGTCATTTGTAGCAACGGCGCGCCCTCGCTCACGCTCAATAAACGCGCCACCGACGCATCAGCCAAAATCGGCGAAAAAACCTCGTAGCAACCGGCAATCTCAATATGTTTTTCGTCCTCGATATAAGCGAATTTCGATCCCTGCAAATGTTTTACCGACAGTTCAGGAAAGGGAGCAACCGGTAAATAGCTGTCTTCCAACATACAGGATTTACCGTCCACGTAGCGAATACGTCGGGCAAAGTAGATCTTTTCATCTGTCCGAAGCCGCAGCTGTCGGGCAATCGCTGGCGGCGCGGGGATAATACGAAAATCCACGACGTCATTCGTCGTCGTACGACCAATCAAACGCATATGTTCGGCAAAACTGTTCAGCGCGTGACTCTCATGCTGGACATCTTTTTGCAGAATATAGGTTCCACTCCCGTGGCGGCGATCCAGTAACCCTTCCGCCACCAGCATTTCTAGCGCTTTACGCACGGTCATCCGCGAAACGGAGAATTCTTTCGCCAGATGTTTCTCCGCTGGCAACACCTCACCAACGCGAAATTCTGCGGAATTAATGCGTGAACGAATCTGTTCGGCAATAAATTTATAGATCACTTTTAGACCTCCCTTTCCTCTTTCCGATGCCATGAGATTCGCCTGACATCCTTAATTTTTATTTCCTAATCATAGTATTACGTTTCTCTCACCGCCAACGCTCTCCTGCAAAGAATAAACAGGTCTGCAAGACTGCCAAAAGCTATACCTCTTCCCGTGCGCCAACTTGTTGATTGAGCTCACAAATCATCGATACATGCCCTGTTTGTGTGAAGCAACCTGCTTATTCTCACTACAGAACGCGTTATCTAGACCAAAAAAATAAATTTCCCTACAAACATAAAAATGAAGGACACCATTATGCTCAGTCAAATTCAGCGGTTTGGTGGCGCAATGTTCACACCCGTGCTGCTATTTCCTTTTGCCGGTATCGTCGTCGGGTTGGCGATCATGCTGTCGAATCCCATACTTGTCGGTGAGTTAGCCAACCCGGACAGTCTATTTTTCCAGATAGTTTATGTGATTGAAGAAGGTGGATGGACCATCTTTCGCAATATGCCACTGATTTTTGCTTTCTGTCTGCCGATTGGATTGGCAAATCACTCGCCTGCCAGAGCATGTCTTGCAGCACTGGTTTCTTACCTGACCTTTAATTATCTAATTCAAGCAATGGCAACCCAATGGGGCAGCTATTTCAATATTGATTTCAGCGCTGAGATCGGCGGCATCAGTGGATTAACGACGATCGCAGGCATCAAAACGCTGGATACCAGCATTATTGGCGCTATCGCCATCTCCGCCTTTATCACCGCGCTTCACAACCGTTATTACAATAAAACGCTGCCAGTTTATCTCGGCATATTTCAAGGCACTGCTTTTGTGGTGATCATCAGCTTTCTGCTGATGCTTCCAGCCGCCTGGTTGACCTTACTTGTCTGGCCTAAAATCCAGATGGGAATCGCGTCCCTTCAGGGATTGCTGCTGGCATCAGGCGCTGCCGGAGTCTGGGTATACACGTTTCTGGAACGCATTTTAATCCCCACCGGACTGCATCATTTCGTTTACGGACCGTTTATCTATGGTCCAGTCGCAGTAGAAGGCGGTATTCAGGTTAACTGGATCGCCAATATTCAGGCTTTCAGTCAGTCCACACTGCCATTGAAGACGCTTTTTCCCGTTGGTGGATTCGCGCTGTTTGGCAACGCTAAGATTTTTGGTGCCATCGGCATCGCCGCAGCCATGTACGCCACAGCCAGCCCTGAAAACAAAAGCAAAGTTGCAGGCTTGCTGATCCCTGCCGTACTTACCTCCGTGCTGGTTGGTATCACCGAACCACTTGAGTTCACTTTCTTGTTCATCGCCCCTGTCCTGTTCGCGATCCATGCTGTGCTGGCCGCCACGATGGCCACCGTGATGTATATGCTGGGCGTAGTCGGCAATATGGGCGGCGGGCTGATTGAAATCGCCACGCAAAACTGGCTCCCCATGTTCCACCATCACGCCATGAATATGGTCATCCAAATTAGCGTCGGCATCCTGTTCTCTTTTCTCTATTTCCTGATTTTCCGCGCCGTGATTTTGCGTTTCAACATCAAAACACCGGGACGGGAAGACAGCGAAATTCGCCTCTACTCAAAAGCGGATCTTGCTGGAAAAACCACGCCTCAACACATGACACAACACGCAGCACAACAGGACGAAGCCAAAGCGTATCTGACCGCGTTGGGCGGAGCAGAAAACATAGCCAGTCTCACCAACTGCGCAACCCGTTTACGCATCACGCTGGCAGACCCAACGCTAATGCAGCCCGATGACGTATTCCGCCAGCTCGGCGCACACGGCGTCGTCCGCAACAGTCACGCCATTCAGATTATCGTCGGCCTGTCGGTTCCTCAGGTACGCGATCGTCTGGAAAATCTCATGCACAACACACATCCTATGGAGATTTAACCATGAAAAAGTTTTCAATTTTGATCGCAGGCGGCGGCAGTACCTTTACCCCCGGCATTGTTCTCATGCTGCTGCAAAATCAGGATCGTTTTCCAATCGGTACGCTGAAATTTTATGACAACGACAGCGCGCGTCAGGAAATCGTCGCCGAAGCCTGCAAAATTTTGCTGCGAGAGCAGGCACCTGAAATCAAATTCAGCTATACCACCGATCCACAAACCGCATTTACCGACGTGGACTTTGTGATGGCACACATTCGCGTCGGTAAGTACCCCATGCGCGAACTGGATGAAAAAATTCCACTGCGTCACGGCGTGGTTGGGCAAGAAACCTGTGGCCCAGGCGGGATTGCCTACGGTATGCGCTCTATTGGCGGCGTGCTTGAACTGGTGGATTACATGGAGCAGTACTCACCACAGGCGTGGATGCTAAATTACTCCAACCCAGCGGCAATCGTGGCAGAGGCGACCCGCAAGCTACGTCCTAATGCAAAAATACTTAATATCTGTGATATGCCAATCGGCATAGAAGGCAGAATGGCAGACATTCTTGGCCTGAAATCGCGCAAAGAGATGACGGTACGCTACTACGGACTGAATCACTTCGGCTGGTGGACATCGATTCAGGATAAAGACGGTAACGAGTTACTGCCAGCTATCCGCGAACACGTTGCACAACATGGTTATATTCCACTGACGGTTGAGAACCATAACGAAGCAAGCTGGAACGACACGTTTGCCAAAGCGAAAGATGTCTGCGCACTCGATCCGCAGACGCTACCCAATACTTACCTGAAATATTATTTCTTCCCCGATTATGTCGTGGCGCATGCCAACCCTGACTATACGCGAGCCAATGAAGTGATGGCCGGACGGGAAAAACAGGTGTTTGGCGCCTGCCGTGCCATCACTGAAGCGAAATCGGGTGCGGCTGGCGATCTCGAAATCGATGAACACGCGTCTTATATTGTTGATCTGGCACGCGCTATCGCATTTAACACGCGAGAAAGAATGCTATTGATTGTTGAGAACAACGGCGCGATACGTAACTTTGACCCTAGCGCGATGGTGGAAATTCCGTGTCTCGTTGGCAGCCACGGGCCTGAGCCGCTGCAAATAGGCGACATTCCTACATTCCAAAAAGGATTAATGAGCCAGCAGGTTGCCGTCGAAAAATTGGTGGTTGAAGCCTGGGAAGAGGGATCGTATCAAAAACTGTGGCAAGCGCTGACATTGTCCAAAACGGTTCCTAGCGCAAGCGTCGCCAAAGCCATTTTGGACGATCTGATTGATGCCAACCGCGATTTCTGGCCTGAATTACACTAACAGGAAACGACTTCCCGCCCCTTCTTATTGCGAAGGGGCTTTCTCCTGTCACTTTTCCCGTTATCGCGCAGCACGTAAATTCCTCTCTCAATTTCCCTTATTCCACTTATTAAGAAAACTTCACTTGAGGTTGCGTTTTTGTTACATGAAAATGATTCTCATTCATTGCTATAATCTCTACGACAACGATTAAGGGAACGAACGAGATGCAGACGTCCATTTACCAACAGTACCTTCAGGCTAAAGTTGAACACCCGCGTAAATACGCACGCGATCTGGCTACACTACTCAACATCAGTGAAGCGGAATTGACTCATGCCCGCGTCGGACATGATGCGCAGCGCCTGCAGGGTGACGCCAAAGTTTGGTTAAGTGCGCTGGAGCAGGTTGGTAATACCAAGTCGATCACACGCAACGAGTACGCCGTGCATGAGCATACCGGTTACTACCAAAACCAGACGCTTGATGGACATGCCGGTCTTATCCTCAACCCGCGCGAGTTGGATCTGCGTTTGTTCCTTTCTCAATGGGCATCCGCCTTTGCGCTGCGTGAAAATACCGCACGCGGTGAGCGCCAGAGCATTCAGTTTTTCGATCATCAGGGTGATGCCATTCTGAAGGTCTACACGACCGACACCACGGACATGGCCGCCTGGCAGCTATTCGTTGAGAAATTTACTAGCAGCGAAAACCCAGCGTTGACACGTCGTCCAGCGAGTAACACCGCCGTGGAACAGCCGGTTGCCCATAATCCTCAGTTTGAAGCAGACTGGCGTGCGATGACGGATGTGCATGATTTCTTCATTCTGCTCAGACGCTATAACCTGACGCGTCAGCAGGCGTTTAACTCGGTCGCTGACGATTTGGCCTACCGTGTAGAAAACGATGCGCTGTCACAGATTCTGTTTGCCGCACGTGAAGATCAGAACGAGATCATGGTGTTTGTCGGCAACCGTGGCTGTGTGCAAATCTTCACCGGTACGCTTGAGCGTGTCGAGCGCATGGAGCAACACGCCGAATGGATTAATATCTTTAATAAAGATTTCACCCTGCATCTGATCGAAGGCGCGATCGCTGAAAGTTGGATCACGCGTAAACCGACAGCCGACGGCATCGTGACCAGCCTGGAACTCTATGCCGCAGATGGCTCTCAAATTGCACAACTCTTTGGGCAACGTACCGAAGGAACGCCGGAACAACAGCAATGGCGCAACCAGATCGATGCCCTGAAACTGCGTAAGGATCTTGCTGCATGAAAAACTGGTTATTCCCCCTGTTATTGACACTTCCTCTCGGGGTGTCCGCTGCCGAGCGTGTCGTTTCTATCGGTGGCGACGTTACCGAAATCATCTATGCGCTGGGCGCAGAGAAAAATTTAGTTGCACGCGACAGCACCAGTCTGCACCCAGAAGCCGTGAAAAAGCTGCCTGATGTGGGCTACATGCGTCAGCTCAACACCGAAGGCATTCTGGCAATGAAACCTTCTCTGGTTGTCGCCAGCGATCTGTCCCAGCCATCGCTTATCTTGCAGCAGGTTGCGGACAGCGGCACCAAAGTGGTTCATGTAACCGCCGAGCCATCGCTGGATGCCGTGCCGAAGAAAATCGGGGCCATCGCGCAGACGCTAGGAAAAGACGCAGAAGGTAAAAAACTGACAGAAACCTATCAGCAGCAGTTGGCGGCAGTCAAAACGTCACCGCTGCCGGTTAACGTGCTGTTCGTTCTCAGCCACGGCGGTATGACCGCGATGGCGGCAGGAAAAAATACCCCAGCGGACACAATTATCCGCCATGTCGGGTTGAAGAATGCCATGCAGAACGTTGAACGCTACCAGCCGCTGTCGCAGGAAGGCGTGATTGCCAGCGCACCGGATCTAATTCTGATTTCCAGCCAGGGACTGAAAATGCTGGGTGGTGAAGCACAAGTCTGGAAATTACCCGGTCTGGAACTGACGCCTGCGGGTAAGCACAAGCGTCTGTTGGTGGTCGATGACATGGCGATGCTCGGCTTTACGCTCGAAACCCCAGCGCTGATGGCTACGCTGCGTCAGACAGCCGAAGCGATAAAATGACGTCACGGTTTCACCCGCGATTTTGGTTGATCGCACTGCTGTTACTGATGGTGGCACTGATGGTCGGTGCCGCCAACATGGGTGCGCTGAGCCTGTCGCTAAAAATGTTATGGCAGACCCCCTTTGACGATCCAATCTGGCATATTTGGCTGAATATCCGCGTTCCCCGCGTGCTACTGGCGATACTCGTCGGTGGGGCATTGGCCTGTTCCGGCGCGATTATGCAAGGGCTGTTTCGTAATCCGCTGGCCGACCCCGGCCTGCTGGGTATCAGCAGCGGTGCCGCCCTCTGCGTAGCGCTGACCATCGTGCTACCGCTCGGCCTGCCTCCGCTGTTGGCGCTTTACGGTCCGATGTTCGCCGCCTTTGCGGGTAGTCTGGCGATTACCGCTATCATCTTCATCCTCAGCCGTTCCGAACAGGGTGGGTTAACGCGGCTATTACTGGCAGGTATCGCGCTCAATGCGTTGTGTATTGCCTTCATCGGCGTCTTGACCTACCTCAGTACCGACCAGCAGTTGCGCCAGTTTTCACTGTGGGGCATGGGGAGTCTCGGGCAGGCGCAGTGGCCAATGCTGCTTGTTGCCAGCACGCTGACAATCCCTGCGATGATCGCTACATTGTACTATGCACGTCGCCTGAATCTGTTGCAGCTAGGGGATGAAGAAGCGCACTACCTCGGTGTTAACGTGAAGCGCACCAAATACACGCTACTGTTGCTGAGTTCGCTGCTGGTTGGCGTGGCGGTTGCGGTCAGCGGCGTGATCGGGTTTATCGGGCTTATCATCCCACACCTGATGCGTATGCATCTGGGTGCCGATCATCGCTGGCTCCTTCCGGGATCTATCCTGGGCGGTGCCTGTCTGCTGCTGTTTGCCGATACGCTGGCACGCACATTACTTTCTCCGGCAGAAATGCCCGTTGGGTTATTAAGCAGCCTGATTGGCGGCCCCTATTTCTTATGGCTGATCGTTCAGCATAAAGGACGCGGCAATGACTGACTCAGCGCTCGACCGGACGTTAGTCGCCCGCCATCTGCGCTTTCAGACCAACGGGCGTTATCTGACCGATGATGTCTCTCTGGAACTGAATTGTGGGGAAATCGTGGCGATTATTGGTCCTAACGGCGCGGGAAAATCGACCCTGCTCCGTTTACTGACCGGTTATTTGACGCCCGATGACGGTGAATGCCTGTTAGCCGGACAACCCTTTTCGCACTGGCAGCCCAGTGCATTGGCAAAAACGCGTGCGGTGATGCGCCAGCATAGCGGCATGGCGTTTGCGTTTAGCGTGCAGGATGTCGTTGCGATGGGGCGCTCCCCTCATGGGCGCTACCCGAAAAACGATGACGTTGTTCAACAAGTCATGGCGCAAACGGGCTGTCTGGAACTGGCGACGCGCGACTATCGTCATCTTTCTGGCGGAGAGCAGCAGCGGGTGCAGCTGGCCCGTGTGCTGGCACAGCTGTGGCATCCCGAACCGACGCCAGGCTGGTTATTTCTCGATGAACCAACCTCGGCGCTGGATCTGTACCATCAGCAACACCTCTTGCGGCTGCTCAAGCAACTCACGCGTGAACAGCCGCTAGCCGTATGCTGTGTCCTGCACGATCTGAATCTGGCGGCGCTGTATGCCGACCGCATTCTACTACTGCACGAAGGCAAACTGGTCGCACAAGGCTCGCCTGCGGACGTACTACAGGCAGAGACGCTGGCTCACTGGTATCGTGCCGATCTTAGCGTGGGTTCGCATCCTGACTACGCCATCCCACAGGTTTATCTGCGTCAATAGTTTGCCCCCCTGCTCCGGCTTAGCTGGAGCAGGATATCTCCAGATGCTTACCCCAGTCTGGCGGTAACGCCGCCAAATCGTGGCTATCCGGCTGCTCGTCAAACGGCCGACACAGCGCCTGATGCAGACGTGCCAGCGCGCTAGTATCGTCACTTTCCGCCCGTTCAATCGCCATTTGCGCCAGATAATTACGCAGAATATATTTTGGATTCGTCGCATTCATCAGACGACGGCGTTCCTCATCGTCCTGATCTTCCTGCATCAACCTCTGGCGGTAGGTAGCAAACCAGCTATCGAATGCCGCTCTATCAATGAATTCATCACGGAGCGGCGAGCGCGATGCCTGCTTCTCGCTGTCCGCTAACAGCCGGAACGTGCGGGTGTAATCGCTGCCTTCTTTCTGCATCAGGCGCAATAGCCCGACCAGCACGTCATTATCGTCGGGGCTCGCGGTAAATAAGCCCAGCTTGGCGCGCATCAGCGTGCCATAGTGCTGCATCAGCGCCGGTTCATAGCGAGCAAGCGCACGCTCCAGCGTGTCGGTATCCATCAATCCCGACAGCGCCTGCCCCAAACGATGTAGATTCCACAGCCCAACTGCAGGCTGGTTGTCAAACGCGTAGCGCCCGCGATGGTCAGAGTGATTGCAAATGAAGTCCGGCTGATAGGCATCTAAAAAACCATAAGGGCCGTAGTCGATAGTCAGCCCCAGAATCGACATGTTGTCCGTGTTCATGACACCGTGCGAAAATCCGACCGCCTGCCAGTGTGTAATCAGCCGAGCGGTACGTTCTACCACATCGCCAAACCACAGTTCATAACGACGTTCGTCGTTTTCCCACTGTGGCCAGTGACGAGCAATCACATACTCCACCAACTGACGCACTTTTTCCGGCTCACGACGATAGTAGAAGTGTTCAAAATGACCAAAGCGCACATGGCTTTCCGCCACGCGCAGCAGCATTGCGCCCTTTTCTTCTTGCTCACGCTGCACTGGATGTTGGCTGGTGACAATCGTCAGCGCCCGCGTAGTGGGAATCCCCAGATGATGCATCGCTTCCGAGGCCAGAAATTCGCGTATTGCCGAACGTAACACGGCACGACCATCCCCCATGCGCGAATACGGTGTTAGCCCCGCACCTTTCAGGTGCCAGTCCATGCTGCGGCCATCCGCCAGCTGTTGTTCCCCTAGCAGGATGCCACGCCCGTCACCCAGTTGGCCGGCCCACGAGCCAAACTGATGACCGCTGTACACCTGCGCCAGCGGCTCCATTCCCGGCAGTAAACGCGTACCGCTCCAGACGTCATCCTGTTCTGGCGTAAACCAGTCGGAAGACAGGCCAAGTTCTGAGGCCAATCCCTCACTGTGATAAAGCAGACGAGCGCCATGCAGCGGCGTCGGCTGTAGCGCGGTATAGAACCCTGGCAATTGATGAAAATAGTGGTTTTTGAATAACGGTGTTTGCTGCATCTTGTCTCCCTAATACCACCCTGCTCAGGTGAAGAGAGCCACACGCTCACCACACAACGACTAACGGGTATGCAGAAAGTGTAGAGGGATGGCAACGAAATTAACACGGAGGAAATACAGGGATATTATTTTCACAACGCATATTCAGGAAGAACATCGTTGCCAAAAGCGGTGAATCTATTGCATTAGCCGATCAGCGCCGTACGCTGCTCAAGTCGTTCGAAATGTACCGCTGGCCACATCCGTCCTTGGACGGCATCAATGTTCAACGGCTTTATTTTATTCAAAATCGCCAGGGTATCGATCTCCTTAGCGACGATACTAATCCCTGAATAGCTGTTTTTAATCGTCCGTAATAACGGCTCCATCATCAGCGTATTGGTCGGCCGCGATAAAAGTTGCCCGATAAACTGACGATCCAGCTTCACGCCGCGCACTAACCCATCGTGTAAAGGTTTAAGCGTGGTTTTTCCAGAACCAAAATTATCCAGCCATAAAGGAACGGATTGGCTCAAATTAAGCAGTGCTGCGTTTTCTTTTCCCTGCGATAGCTGTGGGAAAAGCTCATTAATTTCCAATAAAACAAAATTGAGGTGTTTGATTTCGCCGCGCAGTACGTCGGATTTAATTAACATCTCTGTTATCTGACGCCCTACCTTGAGTACCAGTTGAATGTGGTTATCGATAAACCATGCCGATTTTTCTTTGATAAAAAGAAGCTGTTCATGAATAAAATCATGTTGTTGTCGCGGGCTTAACTGCATAAGGAGAATATCGGCGGGCATGCTCAACTTACCCGCAAGACCATTAAAATGGCTTATCATTTCAACGGCAAGCAGTGTTCCATCCAACCTGAATATCGGCCAAAAAACGTAGTCACTGGTGTAATCAACAGCAAGATGGATGCGCATGATCTTGTACTACACAGAATAAATAATAATCACATTAAGTTATTATCATAGACGAATCTATAGCACTTACTCGTACTAAGCACGAAAAGCACTCTTCTGCCATAACGCCAGTTTATTCAGAGTCCGGCTTCGCTTAGAGTTGCGTCCACTTTACGTGGGTAAGATCATGATTCGGTTGCCCTCAGAACGAGGGCAACCGGAAAGCAGGGTTTAAATCACCATATTCAGCAGCAGACAGCCAATCAGGCCACACACCGCAATAATGGTTTCCAACGCAGACCAGGACTTCATGGTTTCGACAATAGTCAGGTTGAAATACTCTTTAAACAGCCAGAAACCCGGATCGTTCACGTGAGAGAAAATCACGCTGCCGGAACCCACAGCCAGCACCATCAGCTCAGGACTCACCCCAGTGATGGTCAGCAACGGCGCAACAATCCCGCCTGCGGTCATAGCCGCAACGGTCGCTGAACCCAGAGCCAGACGCAATGCCGCAGCAATCGCCCATCCCATCAGTAACGGCGACAGCGTACTGCCCGCCATCAGCGTTTCGATATACTTCGCAACGCCACCGTCCACCAGAATTTGTTTGAATGCACCGCCACCACCGATAACCATCAACATCATGGCGATGATCTTGATGGAATCGCTAACGGTATCCATTACCTGATCCATGCTACGACCGCGATTAAGCCCGAAGGTAAAGATCGCCACGATAACGGAAATCAGGGTCGCCATAACCGGGTCGCCCAAAAACTCCGCGTAACCCAGCACTGGGTGGCCTTTTTGCAGCGTCATTTCTGCCACTGCACGGCCCGTCATCAGAATAACCGGAATCAGGGTAGTGAATACGCTGATACCAAAGCTCGGCATCTCATGGTCGGCAAACACTTTTGGATTGTGCAATCCAGCAGGAATAGGTTTATCGATACTTTTCAGGAAACGCGCATAGACCGGCCCCGCCAAAATCACAGTAGGGATAGCAATCAGGGTTCCGTAAAGCAGGGTTTTACCCATATCGGCTTTGAACAGAATAGCGATAGCGGTCGGGCCCGGATGCGGAGGCAACAGCGCATGGGTTACCGATAACGCGGCAGCCATCGGCACACCGATAAACAGCAATGGAATTTGCGCCGCAGCTGCAATGGTAAACACCAGCGGCAGCAACAACACAAAGCCAACTTCATAAAACAGCGCAAAACCGACAGTAAAACCGGTTAAGACCACTGCCCACTGGATACGGTCCTTACCAAATTTATCGATAAGCGTTGTCGCAATACGCTGGGCGCCGCCGCAATCTGCCAGCAGTTTGCCCAACATGGCGCCAAACCCCATGATCAGGGCCAGGCTGCCCAGCGTGCCGCCAACCCCATTTTTGATAGAAGTGATCACGCCATTGACGTTAAATCCCCCCTGAGTGGTGTAACCCAACGCCAAGCCGACGGCCAGCGACACCAGAATCAATGAAATGAACCCGTTCAATTTACAACGGATCATCAGCAGCAGCAGCAGGGCAACCCCAATTGCTACGATGATTAATGGCATAATAATTCTCCGATATAGGAATCGTACAGATGCTGTCGCTATTCTAGTCAGATCTATAAAAGCTACGTTGACTTCAAGATAGCGTTCTTTTTGTTACCGGGTAGCGCTTGCTACCGAGCTTTGGGGGCCAAAGCCTGACATGCCGGAGTTGTACTTCACGCCCTCTATTATGCCATCGGTAATTTGTGATTTTTGTCACACCCCTACTTGTTACCGGTATCATGATACCGGTAACGTGATAAAATGCGAAACTACCAAGTAAGCTTAAATATTCATTTTGAGATAGAGATCAAACTATGGCTGGACAAAGCATCATCATCATGGGCGTATCTGGGTGTGGTAAATCCAGTGTGGGAGCCGCCATCGCGAACGCGCTGGGCGCTAAATTCATCGATGGCGACGATCTGCACCCGCGAGCCAACATTCAAAAAATGGCCAGCGGCCAGCCACTAGATGATAACGATCGTGCGCCGTGGCTTGAGCGTCTCAACGATGCCGCCTACAGCCTGCGCCACAAGAACGAAGTGGGCCTGATCGTCTGCTCTTCGTTAAAACGCCGTTACCGCGATCGCCTGCGTCAGGACAATCCAGAAATGCTGTTCCTTTATATGAAAGGCAGCTTTGACGTCATTCTGGAACGCCTCAAGGCACGCGCTGGGCATTTCATGCCAACCGATCTGCTCAAAAGCCAATTCGAGGCGTTGGAAGAACCGGCCGCTAATGAAACTGACGTGGTCAGTATCGACATCGATGGCGACTTTGATGAAGTGGTTGCGCGTGGCCTGGCAGCATTGCGCAACGCGGGTGTTGTATCTCGCCGCTAAGGGTTCAAATACTGCCGCCGTGCAGGATAGTGAAGCCCAAGTCCAATCGTTGCGGGGTAACAACCTCCCCGCGTAACCGGGCCAGCAGCCTCTCTGCCGCCACCTGCCCCATTACTTCACGCGGCGTCAACACGCTGGCCAGTTTAGGTTCCATCGACTGGCCAATATCGTGTCCGTGAAAGCCGGCGATCGCCATTTGATCGGGGATGTGCAACCCTTGCCGTTGGCACTCGAAGGCGGCACCAATGGCGATATCATCGTTGGTGCAAAACAGGCTGTCGGTTTCCGGATAACGCTCGAGCGCTTCTTTCATCAGTTCGCCGCCCAGGCTGTAAGACGAGGGACGATCGGTACTGACATCACGCGGCATCAGCCCGGCCTCACGCATCGCCTGTTCATACCCCTGCATTTTAATCAGAGTACGTTCATCCAAACGCGAGCCGAGATAAACAGGAAAACGGTGTCCACGCGCCAGCAGTACCTGAGTCATCTGGTAGGCAGCTTCAAAATTGTTAAAACCCACGGCCAGATCGATACAGGGAGACTCGCTGTCCATGATTTCAATCACTGGAATGCCGGCCACTTCAATCATCTTGCGCGTGCGTTCCGTGTGCGAACGCTCAGAAAGGATCAGTCCATCGATGTTGTAGGAAAGCAGTGACGTCAAGCGCATCTCTTCACGCTCGGCGTGGTAGCCATAGTGCGCCAGCATCGTCTGGTAGCCATGCGCATCCGTCACGCGCTCAATGCCACGCAATACTTCAGCAAACACCTGATTGGTCAATGAAGGAAGCAGAACGCCAATCGCTCGGCTAGTGGCATTCGATAAAATCTCTGGTGCCCGGTTGGGTATGTACCCCAATTCATCCAGCGCAGCGGCAATCCTGTCGCGTAGCGTCGCCGATACCTTCTGCGGATCGCGTAGATAGCGGCTAATGGTCATTTTAGTGACGCCTACACAGTTGGCCACATCTTGTAAACCTGGTCTTTTCTTCTTCATTTTCAATCAATTGAAATATTGTTGGCCGGTACTCTAGTGTAACAAAGAAAACCAACGCTGTCTGTGAGCGAGGGTGACACGATGGCAACCCGTTCACTACCCGAACCAACATAACAATTAAATGATTAATAATGACAAAACAACCCTGCCCTTCCCCTTATTTTTCATTGAAAAAACGTCATAATTCCGAGCACATTGACATCCATAAAAAATATTCAACGCGGCGCTTTGGGAAAAAAAATTCCGCGACACATTAGTTAACTTCTATTTTTCATTCTTTAACTTTAAATAATATAGCCCCATAAAAACGACATTAAAAACCCAAACTAATTTTTATTTTTTCCATTATTATTTTAGATATTACTACCCATCACGATAAAGCCTGATATAGCACATTTTGCGCCTTTCCCACTAGCACACATCACAACGTGATCTTCATCACAAAATAATTTTCATCTCAGCTGAATCGAGTAAAGCGTCATCATTAAACTCATTGTTACCGGTATCATTTGAGTATATAGTGGTCTCATCACCGTCAGGGCGTCCTGATACATGGCCTATTGGAGAGAAAACTTAGCGGCAAAGATGAAAGTCTGAATCAAGTGAGGTCGCGATAAACCCTATTCGCGCCCTGAATACGCCCATACTGTTTTACGGTATATACACCGTATTAAAGGGCACTTTATTTATTGACGATCTCGTATCGTGCGTTTATTTGCACGAGAGCATTTCTCATCTTAAAAATAATAAAAACGCCCGCTAACCACAGTAGTCCGATTATTTCTTTCGACGTCATTGGCATCTAATTTTAATTAAGCAAAGCATCAATGTTAAACACATGGGGCATAGCATGAATCCTATTGTTGCACGCGTCACCCAGAATATCCTGTCTCGTTCTCAGGCTGAACGTAGCCGTTATCTGGCACAGATTGCATTAGCCAAAAATAAAACCGTACACCGCTCCGAGCTTGCCTGCGGCAATCTGGCGCACGGCTTTGCCGCTTGCTCGCCAGAAGATAAAGCCGATTTGAAGAACATGATCAAAAGCAACATCGGCATTATTACGTCCTATAACGACATGCTCTCTGCCCATCAACCTTACGAACGTTACCCAGAACTGATCAAAAAGGCGTTGCACGCCATCGGTGCCGTCGGCCAGGTAGCAGGCGGTGTACCCGCCATGTGCGACGGCGTGACACAGGGGCAAGATGGCATGGAGCTTTCACTGTTCAGCCGAGATCTGATCGCGATGTCAGCGGCGATCGGGTTGTCACACAACATGTTTGATGGCGCGCTCTTTTTAGGCGTGTGCGACAAGATTGTCCCCGGGTTGTTTATTGCCGCCCTCTCTTTTGGCCACCTGCCTGCGGTTTTTGTGCCCGCAGGTCCGATGCGCACTGGCATTTCCAATAAAGAGAAAGTGCGTATCCGCCAACTGTATGCTGAAGGGAAAGTAGGCCGTGATGCGCTGCTGGAATCGGAGGCCAGCGCTTACCACGGTGCCGGTACCTGTACCTTTTACGGTACGGCCAATTCGAACCAGATGGTCATGGAGATCATGGGGCTGCACCTGCCCGGATCCTCTTTTATCTACCCGGATATTCCGCTGCGTGATGTGTTAACTGAAGCTGCTGCACGTCAGGTCACTCGAATGACGGAAAGTGCAGGAGATTATCTGCCTGTCGGCAAGTTGGTGGACGAAAAAGTGATCGTCAACGGTATTGTCGCACTGCTTGCAACCGGTGGCTCCACTAACCACACCATGCATCTGGTGGCAATGGCGAAAGCGGCCGGTTTTACTGTCACCTGGGATGATTTTTCTGAACTGTCTGAAGTCGTGCCACTGCTGTGTCGCATCTACCCTAACGGCCCTGGCGACATCAACTATTTTCAAGCCGCAGGCGGCGTATCATTGTTGGTCCGGGAATTACTGCGCGGTGGCTTGCTGCACGAAGATGTTCACACCGTGGCAGGTTTTGGCCTACACCGTTATACCCAGGAACCGTTCCTCGAAGAGGGTAAGTTGGTCTATCGCGAGGGTCCACAGGTATCGCTGGATGCCGATGTGATTGCCCCGCTGGAAGCCCCGTTCGCCAAACACGGCGGCACCAAGGTGCTTTCCGGCAATCTGGGGCGCGCAGTGATGAAAACCTCTGCTGTGCCGAGTGAAAGACAAACCATCGTAGCGCCCGCCGTGGTCTTCAACGATCAGAATGATGTCGATGCCGCCTTTAAAGCCGGTCGACTGGACAACGATTGCGTCGTTGTCGTGCGTTATCAGGGACCGAGGGCGATAGGCATGCCGGAACTGCACAAACTAATGCCACCACTCGGCGTCTTGATGGACAGGGGCATCAACGTCGCGCTGGTGACGGATGGCCGCTTATCGGGCGCATCTGGCAAGGTGCCTGCGGCTATCCATGTCACACCGGAGGCTTACGTCGGAGGGTTGCTGGCAAAAGTCCAGGATGGCGATATGATCCGCGTTGACGGCATCAGCGGCGAAATCAGCCTGTTGGTCGATGAAACCGAACTGGCACAGCGCCATCCCGAACAACCGGATTTATCCGCATCCCACGTGGGTATGGGGCGAGAGTTGTTTACCGCATTACGCGAGAACATTACCGGTGCAGAACAGGGAGCCAGCGCGATCCCCAACCGTTACGCACATTCGCCACAGGAATCTGCGTAATAGCGTTTTACGCACGTTTTAAGCACAAATAGACGTGCAAACCAGGATTGGTCGATGTCATCGCGAATAACGGGACAACTTGCGTGTGATGCGTGACATCGGATGGAATTAGATGCGGCGGGCCTGCCAGTAAGCCCGTTTCCAATAGACGTTATCCAGCGACGAACGGATGACGCCCTGACTGGTGGAAGCGTGAATAAACTGGTCGTCTTTATCGTAAATACCGACGTGCAGCCCGCTGCTGCCACTGCCCGTTTTGAAAAAGACCAAATCGCCCGGCAGCAGATTATCACGGTCAACGCGCTCACCCAGCTCGGTTTGTTCTTCCGTCGTGCGCGGCAACTGCATGCCAAACTTATCGCGAAACGTCAGGTAGACGAAACCGGAACAATCGACGCCGTTACGATCCAGACCGCCATAGCGATAAGGCGTTCTGTACCATTGCCCCAGTTGATCGTTTAGCTGCACCATCACCATGATTGAATCGCTCAGACGCGCATTCGGCGGCGGGTTGTTATGCCGACTACTGCTACAGCCGACCAAAATCAGGCTGGCGAGGAGCAACCCATATCGTAGAACCAAACCAGGTCGTAGACGTATCATGCGCGATTACCATAAAAGCAGCCGAGGCCACAGGCTGACGGCGGCAGAGAAGAATGCCAAGTATAGACTCTACATAATTCGAGTTTCAGGACAAAAACGGCAAGGCGTTTTTGAACAGCGCTTGCGCTGACCCCGAAGGGGTGAGGCCATAAGGCTGAATAACGCGGCAAGCGAAGGAATCCCGATGAGCTTACATAAGTAAGTGATTCGGGTGAGTGAACGCAGCCAACGCACATGCAACTTGAAGTATGATGAGTATTGATTAATTTAGCGTTTAATCGGGGTGGCTGGCAAGTAAAGGCGATTTTTCCTATTTTCTGGCGACGCAGATTCTCTCGCGACAGCAATTAGGCACTGCGAGTGGTGATCCAATTTCTGCCATCGACCACGTGCCGCTGAAACGCAACACCGAACACAGGAGATAACACCTCCGGCAGCATGACATCCTCCGTTTCACCCTGTGCCACCAGAACGCCCGCCGACAGTAGCCACACGCGATCCGCATGGTGGGCGCTGTGGTTGAGATCGTGTGCGCAAACCACGACGGCAATCCCCAAGCGACAGAGTTCGCTCAGTAGCGAATCCAGTGCCACCTGCTGAGCCACATCCAGACTGCTGGTGGGTTCGTCCAGCAGCAGCAAACGCGCGTGCGGATTGGTCGTCGGCCAAATCTGCAATAACGCCGCCACCAGCCGAGCACGCTGCCACTCACCGCCTGACAACTGCGTAAGCGGGCGCGCCAGCTTATCGGTTAGCATCAGGCGTTCCGCCAAGAAATGCACCACCTTTTCAACCGCGTATTCCTGAGCCAGCGGCGGTTGATGCCGTTGCCAATACTGAAACACTGGCATCAGTGCCAATGGCGGTTGCTGCTGTGCCAGATAGGCGCGCCGCACGGCTAGGTCCGCTGCCGTATACTGCGACAGCGGCGTGCCAGCCAGATAGACCTCGCCTTCACCCGCCAATAAGCCAGCCGCTCTTGCCAGCAAGGTGCTCTTTCCTGCGCCGTTCGGGCCGATAATATGCAGTAGTTCACCGGGACGGCACTCTGCATTCGTTGGCGACAAACGCGGCAAGACACTAGCCTGCCGCAGTTGCAATACCGGGGAAGTCTGCTGCGTCAATTATTTTGCCAACGCCGCTTCTATCGCTTTGACGATAGTGTCATGGTCAGGCGACATATCCGGAGCAAAGCGCTCAATCACGCGCCCTTCGCGATCGACCAGAAACTTCTCGAAGTTCCACAAAATATCTTCTGGATTCTTGGGCTTACGGCCTTTGTTTACCAAACGAGCAAAAAAATCACTCTTCCAGGTGCCGTTGGCCTCGGGTTGCTGGCGAATCAACAGCTGATACAGCGGGTGGCGGTTCTCGCCATTCACTTCAATCTTGCTGAACATCGGGAACTGAACGCCAAACGTCCCACGGCAGAATTCTTGAATCTCTTCTTCTGAACCCGGTTCTTGCCCCGCAAATTCATTTGATGGGAATCCCAGCACGACCAACCCTTTGTCACGATAGGTTTCGTAGAGTTTTTCCAACGCGTCGTATTGTTTAGTCAGGCCGCATTTCGATGCGACGTTGACAACTAAAGCAACCTGTCCTTTAAACGCTTCGAACGTTGTCGCTTTCCCGTCGATGATGGTCAGCGGAATAGCATAGATTTCAGTGCTCATCGTTTTGATCCTTTTGTTGGTAAAAATCAGCAGCGTCAGCAATATAGACGAGCTAGAGTCGATTACGTAATAACAGCCAGATAAACCATGGCGATCCCAGCGTAGCGGTAACCACGCCTATCGGCAACTCGGCTGAATTCAACGCAACGCGTGCGACCGTATCCGCCAGCAGCAAAACGCTACCGCCAGCCAATGCACATCCAGTCAATAAATAACGCTGATCGGTCAGTCCACATAGTCGCAACATGTGAGGAATAATCAATCCAATAAACGCAATAATACCGGCTAGCGCCACGCTCAACCCAACCTGTACGCCCATAACCAGCACGAGAACCGTCCGCCAGCGGTAAACTGGGATGCCCAACTGACGCGCCTGAATCTCACCCAGCGTCAGCCCGTTCAACACCGTGCCCTGACCGCTCAGCCACAGCAGCAGCGGCAATAGCGCCAGCATCAGCCAGCCGTGTCGCCAATCAATGCCGCTGAAACCGCCCATCATCCAGTACATCAACTGGCGTAAATCAAGACTGGTACTGAAATAGACCGCCCAGGTCATCACCGCGCTACAGATAATCCCGAGCGCAATGCCGATGAGTAGTAAACGGGTATTGGAAATATGACGGCGAGCAAAATGGAGTAACAGAAAGGTAATCAGTAGCGCACCGGCAATCGCACTCAGGCTTAACACCCAGACAGGTAAAAGTCCCTGCCCCAGCAGTACCGTTAGCACCAAGGCTACGCCTGCACCGTTCGCCACACCCAACAGCCCCGGTTCAGCCAACGGATTATCAAAGACGGCCTGCATGACAGTGCCTGACATAGCCAGACTAGCGCCTACTAGCATCACGGCCAGCGTTCTGGGTAACCGCAGTTGCCAGACAAAGAGTTGCTGAGCATCATCCAGCCAGGCCGTCGGCCAAATCCAGCGTTCCCCCGCGCACAAGCTGACAACCAGCGTGAGCACAAGAAACGCCAATAGCAGCGCCAGACTCCGACGATCGCGTCTGCACTGCTGTTGTTTTAGCTGGCTGTAATGGGGTAACTGCATCGCGTGTTTTAGCGGGATATCACCCGGCAGTAATGGCTGCATTGTTCACCGTAACAAGGAATCCAGCGCAATAAGAGCATATTCCCTAACGGTTCTACCGCTTGGGGCATCTCTAAACGTTGTCACGTATGTTAAACGATTTCGCCTGCCTTACACGCTTTTTCCTTGTTGCCGCTACACGTCAAAAGGACGTAGCGCCGCATACTGTCATTACTTGGTGCTGCACACGGCAATATAGTTAAGCTGGTTCCGATTGCGGCGGAAGGTATGAAACATGTTGAAGAACATGCTGCGATTTTCTTTTTTCAGCGCATTTTTTACGATACGCGCCGCACCGGCCACGCCTTCATCATAAATCAGCCCTTGTGGCGTCAGCAGCGTCATCGCGCCGTTATCATAGTTGACCTTGCTAAAACCACATTCCTGAAACAGCGTAACCCAGCGTTCACGCAGCATCGGCTGAGCGTGTACGTTGATCGCTTTATGCATCTGTTCCACCGCCTGCAACGCTCCAGTATCCTTCTCGGAAAGCAGCATGATATCGTGGGTAATGAGGCGACCGCCCGGCTTCAGCACGCGATAATACTCGGCAATAATGCGACTCTTGGCCTTATCGGCATACATGGTCAGCATGGCTTCATTAATCACCACGTCAAAGTGATTATCGGGAAACGGCAGTTCCAGCGCATTCGCCTGCATAATCGTGACCTGTGAGGCCAGACCGTTCGCCGCCACATTTTCCTGCGCCTTCTGTAGTGCCGCTTTATCCATGTCAGCGCCGATGACCTTGCAGCCAAAGCGACGCGCGATTTCCATCGCAGTGGTGCCCATATTGCAGGCCACTTCCAGCACCACGCTGTCCTGCCGGAACGCCGCCTGACTCAGTAGCCACTCGGTTGCCTTTCTGCCGCCGGGGCGCAGGCGTTTTTTCCCCAATCGGGCTAAGAATTTATGTCCTGCTTCATGATCGCTCATACTGTCACTCCTTCATTCGGTGTTATCGCAGTTGCCGTTTACTGAGCTTTCAGCGTCTTCAACATGGTCAGCAACATACGTGACGACTGCTGCGCATCGACGGCGTGAGGGATATTGGCAGGCATACGCACCAGCGTGCCGGGCTGTGCGACGACGGGTTCCCCCCCGATCGTCAGCAATAATTCACCTTCAAGTACCATAACCAGTGCATCATAAGGCGCACTGTGTTCGCTCAACCCCTGTCCTTGGTCGAAGGCAAATAGCGTGACATTGCCGCCGTCGGTACGGGCCAGTACGCGACTGGCGATACCGTGTTCGGTTGGGGTAATCAATTCATGGAGAACCAGCGCCTGTGCCGCCGGAAGGGTATTTTCTTTCATGGAAACGCTCCGCTATTTTCGATTCAGCGTGCCGTGATTTTGCTTGCTGAATTCATGCAAGTGATTATTATTTTCATTTACTAGTTTGATGGTAATACCAGCCTCTGGGAGGGCAAATGACATTTGTCAAAAAGGCACTATCACCCGATGAATACGGCGAAGTGCTGTTTCAGCATGACTGGATGCGCGGTGAACCCAGCGACGTGGTGTGCGAGTTATTGGCAAAAAGCGAGCGCCTGTTTTTCCGGCAGGATGATGTTCTGTTTCGCGAAGGCGACAAAATGCAGCACTGTTTGCTGGTTGAAACGGGAAAATTGCAGGCTTTTCGCCATACCTATGGTGGAGACGAGAAAATTTTCGGGCAGTTTGAACGTGGTGAGTTTGTCGCGATTGCCGCCGTCTTTATGGATCACGGCCGTTTCCCGATGAATATCCGTGCGCTAAGCGATGGCCACACGCTGATGATTCCGCGGCAGGATATTCATCAGTTTTGTTTGCAACGTCCTGAGTTGGCGCTGCGTTTGCTGAATTATCTGGGCAAAAAGCTCTACTCAACGATCAACCAAATCGACTGGCTGACCTCCAGCTCTGCGCCACAGCGTCTGGCGGATTACCTATTGCGGCAACACCACATTCAGCAAACTCAGCATCTGACATTGCCGGTGAGCCGGGGACAGCTCGCCACGTCATTGGGGATGCGCGGTGAAACATTGAGTCGATTGATGTCCGACTGGAAGCGGCAAGGTCACATTACCTATCGGGGCCATCAGGTGGAATTGTGCGATCTGAATTATCTGAAAGAACTGGCTGCCGAGGCAAGAAGGACATTCTGACGGGGATAACTGATTATGCTAAGGCTTTGTAAGATGAAGCATAGCGGTGCTATAGAACAACATTGGATATACATTTTGACAATTGTCATTCCCCCATCACCGGATTATCAACTACGCTTAGCTTACATTGATGAGAATAGCTCTCATTAACATAAGTATCTCATTAACATCGTGATGAGATACCGTGAGGGTAACGCTATGCTAGGCTTTCTCCGACGAACCTTATCTCTTCATGGAGCGCGGTCATTCCATGCACTGTCACGCAATAACGGCCAACAGCCGCCGCATCCGCAGACGGCCGTGCCGACAGAAACCGCAGTCCATGCTCGCTGTAGCGAGAGCGAATATTGTTTCTTTAATCACGCCGCCATGTTGCCATTCGATCAGCTTGACGAATGTTGCTACAGCAACGATCGACAAGAGAAAGCGTCATCCTCACACGATTCATGACGCTTTCACTTTTTGCTGGCGCTTAAAACGTAATGCTTTTGCCACGCGTCAGCCAGGCACTGACAAACTCGGGCACTACGGTGCTGGCAGGGCCGTAAATTTTTTCATCAAACTGGCTTTCTACCTGACTGGGTTCCAGATTCAGTTCCAGCGTGTAGGCACCGTGCGAGTGGGCTTCATGGACAAAGCCAGCGGCGGGATAGACGTGCCCGGACGTACCAATCGCGATAAAGTAATCCGCCTGCGACAGCGCATGGTAAATCTTGTCCATGTGCAACGGCATTTCACCAAACCATACAATATGCGGGCGTAACGGCGCGGGAAATTGGCAACAGTGGCAGCGTTCACCGACGGCGAGATCGTCCCTCCACTCAAAAATCTGTCCACTTTGGCTACAGCGTATCTTCAGTAGTTCACCGTGCATATGAATGACGCGCTGGCTGCCAGCACGTTCATGTAGGTTATCGATATTCTGTGTGATCAGTTGAAAATTGTCTTCCAGCATCGCTTCCAGATTCGCCAACGCCAGATGCGCGGCATTGGGCACAATTTCCGGCTGCTGTAGCTGACGACGACGGGCGTTATAAAATTCCTGCACCAGTTCGGGGTTGCGCTGAAAACCTTCAGGTGTTGCGACATCCTCAACGCGGTGTTCTTCCCACAGGCCATCGGCTGCGCGAAAGGTACGAATACCCGATTCTGCTGAAATGCCTGCGCCCGTCAATACCACAACGCGCGGCTTTTTCACTTCGCTTGCGGCCAGATAATCACGATGGAAAATACGCGCCCGAAGACGCTGTTGCCGCATACGCTTTCCCTTGTGAAAACGCCCTAATCGTTGACGCGTATACATACTTTCTCCAGCTAGTTATCCATTAAGTGTAGCAACGCCGCGCCACGTACGCCGCCCGCATCGCCATGACGCGCTTTCTCTATACGTGGCAGTTTCGCAATCGGTAAAAGTCGCGAAGGAAGACGCGTCGGCAAAATTTGATAAATTTCGTCAAAATTAGACAGGCCGCCGCCCAATACTAACAAATGCGGGTCGAACAGGGTCAGCAGATTACCCAGACAGGCCGCCAGTAAATCCATAAAACGATCGACAAACTCTAGCGCTTTCTCTTCTCCGCCACGATAGTGCCGGATGATAGTTACCGCTGGCAGGGCTTCGCCATACAGATGCTCGTATAACCACTCAAAACCACGGCCAGAAATATAGTTTTCGATACAGCCGAATTGCCCACAGCCGCATTTCACGCGGGGAATATCCACGCCGATGATATCCAACGCGTCAGACGGCAGGCGGAGATGACCGAACTCACCCGCGATACCGTTGCGCCCGTCCACCGGACGTCCGTTAATCACCAGTCCACCACCCAGTCCTGTGCCCAAAATCAGCCCTAACACGACAGGATAGGAACGGAATTCCGCGTCCCAAGCCTCAGACAGCACAAAGCAGTTGGCGTCGTTGCTAATGCGAACGTCGCGCTGCAAGCGCTGTGACAAGTCAATCCGCAGCGGTTTTCCCATCGTCGCAGGCAGGTTGGCTGTAAATAACGCTCCGCTTTCATCCTGGATGCCCGGTACGCCGATACCCACACTCCCCAACACGCCAACCTGTGCGTCGGCTTCATGCACCAGATCGATCAGCGTAGTGAGCAGATCATCATAATTATTGCGCGGGGTCGGTACCCGCTTTTGCCACACCTTGTTCAGCTCAGCGTCGAACACGCCCAGCTCAATTTTCGTGCCGCCCATGTCAAAACCGTAGTACATGACTGCTCCTTAGGGTGTGATCGCATTGCCACACGATAGGGAATATCCCCGTCATCTCTCAAGCCGCATGTACGTTAGCTCGGCTTACTGTCCGCTCAACACGCGGGCTGGATCAATCCTGCTAGCACGTCGCGCCGGATACCAGCTGGCAATCAAACTCAACACCAGCGACGTTCCTAACACGATAAACACATCCATCAAATGCAATTCCGACGGCAGGAAATCGATAAAATAGATATCGCCGGACAGTAGCTTATGGCCGATGAGTGCTTCAATACCGCGAATCATCGGCGTCAGTTGCAAGGTGGCGATCACGCCGACCACAGCCCCTATCACACTGCCCAACAGCCCAGCCAATAGCCCGTACCAAATAAAGATAGCCCGAATCAGCCCATCTGACGCACCTAGCGTACGCAGAACCGCGATATCGCTACTTTTGTCTTTCACCGCCATCACCAGCGTTGAAACAATATTAAAACAGGCCACGCCGATCACCAGGATCATCGCCAGATACATGATGGTTCTCACCATCTGAATATCCCGATACATATAACCATAGGTGCCAATCCAACTGCGAATATGGACATAGAGATTCGTCGCTTTGCCTGCATCGCGCACCAGTTTATTGGCAGAGAACACGTCGTTTGCCTTGATGGCGATCCCCGTCACGCTCTGCCCCATATCCAGATACTGCTGGGCATCCGCAAGCGGAATCAGCGCTAAGCTATGATCGAGCTGACCACTCAGTTGCAAAATACCGCTGACGTGGAGTCGGATGCGTTTAGGCTGCATCAGCTTCATTTCCGGATCGCTGTTCGGGATCATCACCGTGACCCAATCCCCTTGAGCAACATTCAGCGTTTTTGCCACGCCTTGACCGATAATGACCTGCTGCTCACCTGGGCGAAACCGCTGCCAGGCATCATTGAGAACATAGTTGGGCAACGCGCTGAGGTGTGTTTCCTGCTGCGGATCGACGCCTTTTACCTGAATAGCCTGAAGTTTAGCGCCGCTCTCTAGCAGCCCGGTGAAATTGATATAAGGCGCGGCGGCAGCGACGCCGGGCACCTGCTCGATGGTAGGTAGGAAGTCTTGCCAACCATCAAAAGGCTGATTAACTGGCTCAATCTCGCCATGTGGCACCACCGCAAGAATGCGATTATTCAGTTCACGCTCAAACCCATTCATCGCACTCAGGCCGAGAATCAACACCGCCACGCCGAGAGCGATACCCAGCGTCGAAATGACTGAAATCAGTGAAACCATGCCGCCACGCCGACGGCCACGGCTAAATCGCAGGCCAATCTGCAACGAGAGCGGAGGAAAGGTCATTGCCGCGCTCCCATCAGGGTCAGTTCCTGCTGCAATTGACCGTCGCGCATTTCCAGTTGGCGGTTCAGTCGACCAGCCAATTGCAGGTCATGCGTCACCACCAGAAAGGCGGTTCCCTGACGAACGTTCAGCTCCCCCAGCAGTTCAAAGATGTTATCTGCCGTACGCTGATCGAGATTACCGGTCGGTTCATCCGCCAGCACCAGCGACGGGCTGTTAACCAAGGCTCTGGCAATAGCGACACGTTGTCGCTCACCGCCGGACAGTTCCGACGAACGGTGGTGGCTACGCGCTTCCAGCCCGACAGCCGCCAGCATTTCGCGTGCTTTATCCTGCGCCTGTGAAGTCGGTACTTTGCCAATCAGCAACGGCATCGCTACGTTTTCCAGCGCGGTGAAATCCGGCAGCAGATGGTGGAATTGATAAATAAAACCCAGTTCACGATTGCGCAAATCTGCTTTTGCTGCCGCCGATAGCGTACTCAACGGTTGGCCTTTAAAGATAACCTCGCCTGACGTTGGCGTATCTAATCCACCCAGCACATGCAGCAGCGTACTTTTGCCCGAGCCAGAACTCCCGACTATCGCCATCATCTCACCACTGCTCATCTCAAAAGAGACATCGCGCAGCACGTCGGTAGACAGCTTGCCGTCCTGATAACGCTTGGACAGGCTAGTACACTGCAATAATGATAAATCACTCATAACGTAAAGCCTCAGCGGGTTGAACGGTGGCAGCGCGCCATGATGGGTAAAGTGTCGATAAGAGGGCAATCACCATCGCGGAAATGGCGATAGTCACCACCTGCATGGGATCAATATCCACTGGCAACGCGGCACCATCCAGTAATACGCCCAGCACTGGCATCAGCGTATTCAGTTGGCTGGCCAATAACGCCCCCAGCAATGCCCCTAACAACGCGCCAACAATGCCAGCGCTGCCCCCCTGCACCATAAACACCGCCATCACCTGACGTTGAGTCAGCCCCTGCGTTTGCAGAATGGCGACTTCTCCCTGTTTTTCCATCACCAGTAAACCCAGCGAGGTAATAATATTGAACGCGGCCACAGCAACGATCAGGCTGAGCAACAGCCCCATCATGTTTTTCTCCATGCGAACGGCCTGAAACAGCTCACCTTTACGCTCGCGCCAGTCTTTCCAGACCGTGCCTTCCGGCAGCGTTTGCGTACTCAACGTATCAACCGACAGCGGCTTTTCCAGCCACAAACGCCAACCGGTAATGTGGTTCGCCGGATAGCGCATCAGGCGCGAAGCATCCTGTTGGTTCACCAACAGTTGGTAGCTATCTACTTCACTGTTGGCGGCAAAGGTTCCGGCAACAGTGAAGATACGTTGGCTAGGAATACGCCCCATCGGCGTCAGTTGGCTAGCGCTCGTTACCATCATGCGTACCTGATCGCCCGTATTCACACCCAGTTGCTCGGCCAGTTTCTCACCCAAAATGGCCTGATACTGACCGGGTTGAAGCTGCTGCTGTTTGACGTTGACCAGATAGCGTGACAGCGGTTCCTTCTCGTCAGGGTCAATCCCCAACATCACGCCAACGGCGACGCTGCGAGCGCTTTGCAGCACCACATCGCCCGTTGTCAGCGGCGCAACACGCGTCACGCCTTCCAGCGAGTCTAGGGAAGAAGCAGGAATCAGCGCGGGGTTCAGCGAACCTTGCGGCGTAGAGATCACCGCCTGAGGCATCACGCCCAGAATGTTGCCTTCCAGTTCGCGCTCGAAGCCGTTCATGACGGAAAGCACGGTGACCAGCGCCATCACGCCCAGCGTGATGCCAATGGCGGATAACCAGGAGACAAACCGGCCGAAGCGGTCTGATGCACGCCCACGCATATAACGTAGGCCAATAAATAAAGCGACAGGTTGATACATGAAATCCGTCTGGATAAGGTTGCCAAAGCAAAGTGATCAAGGATAATAAAGGGTAGTACTGCTTTATGGAACCCTAACACCCTCACTCTACGGCTTTTTCTTGGCCGGATGCAGGGGGACGAGACCCGATAATCAGATGATGCCTGAAAATTACCGTTATTCGTTGCCACCCAAAGCGGGCGAGCAACGCCTGTTAGGCGAGTTAACCGGCGCGGCCTGCGCCGTTGAATGTGCAGAGATCATTGAACGTCACGCTGGGCTGGTGGTGCTTATCGCTCCCGATATGCAAAACGCTTTGCGATTGCGCGATGAGATTCAGCAATTTACCAACCAGCACGTCACTACACTGCCTGACTGGGAAACGCTGCCCTACGATAGCTTTTCTCCACATCAGGAAATTATTTCGACTCGACTCTCCACACTCTATCAATTGCCCAACATGACGCGCGGCGTCCTGATTCTGCCGGTCAATACGCTGATGCAGCGCGTTTGTCCGCACAGTTTCCTGCACGGTCATGCGCTAGTGTTGAAGAAAGGCCAGCGCCTCTCGCGCGACAAGCTGCGTTCACAGTTGGAGCAGGCGGGCTATCGCAGCGTCGATCAGGTGATGGAGCACGGCGAATATGCGACGCGCGGCGCATTGTTGGACCTGTTCCCAATGGGGAGCGAAGAGCCCTATCGTATCGATTTCTTTGACGATGAGATCGACAGCCTGCGTCTGTTCGATGTGGATACGCAACGCACGCTGAATGAAGTACCGCACATTAATCTGCTGCCCGCACATGAATTCCCAACCGATAAGACGGCAATCGAGCTTTTCCGCAGCCAGTGGCGCGAACAATTCGAGGTCCGGCGCGATGCTGAGCACATTTATCAGCAGGTCAGCAAGGGCGTCTGGCCCGCAGGGATCGAATACTGGCAACCGTTATTCTTCAGTGAGCCGCTGCCGTCGCTGTTCAGCTACTTCCCGAGCAACACACTGATCGTTAACACGGGCAATATCGAGCAGAGCGCTGAGCGCTTCTGGCAGGATATTCAGCAGCGTTTTGAAAGCCGCCGTGTCGATCCGATGCGACCGCTGCTACCATCGGACTCACTCTGGCTGCGCGTCGATGGTCTGTTCACGGAGCTGAAAGCATGGCCGCGCGTGCAGTTAAGAACCGATATGCTGCCGGAAAAAGCCGCCAACGTGAACCTGGCCTATCTGCCGCTGCCGGATCTGGCGATTCAGCATCAGCAAAAATCCCCGCTGGATGCATTGCGCCGTTTTATCGAACAGTTCGACGGTCAGATCATTTTCTCCGTCGAGAGCGAAGGTCGTCGCGAAACGCTGCAAGAGCTACTGACCCGTATCAAACTGAACCCCACGCCTATCAGCACATTGGAGCAGGCACAGGGGCGTGGCTCTTATCTGATCATCGGTGCCAGCGAACACGGCTTTATCGACACTCTGCGCCAGCGCGCCTTAATCTGCGAAAGCGATCTGCTGGGTGAACGCGTCAGCCGTCGCCGTCAGGATAGTCGCCGCACAATTAATACCGATACGCTGATCCGCAATCTGGCAGAGCTGCGTCCGGGACAGCCCGTTGTTCACCTCGAACACGGCGTTGGCCGCTATGTCGGGCTGACCACGCTGGAAGCCGGTGGCATCAAAGCCGAATACCTGATTTTGACCTATGCGGGTGAAGACAAGCTGTACGTCCCCGTTTCTTCGCTACACTTGATTAGCCGCTACGCGGGCGGTGCCGATGAGAATGCGCCGCTGCACAAACTGGGTGGTGAAGCATGGTCACGCGCACGCCAAAAAGCGGCGGAAAGAGTGCGTGATGTCGCCGCCGAGTTGCTGGATATTTATGCCCAGCGCGCGGCGAAAAGTGGTTTTGCCTTTAAGCACGACAAAACGCAGTACCAGTTGTTCTGCGAAAGTTTCCCTTTCGAAACCACGCCCGATCAGGCGCAGGCCATCAACGCCGTACTGAGCGACATGTGCCAGCCGCTGGCGATGGATCGTCTGGTGTGTGGTGATGTCGGTTTTGGTAAAACCGAAGTGGCAATGCGCGCCGCGTTTTTAGCGGTTGAAAACCATAAGCAGGTTGCCGTTCTGGTGCCGACAACGCTGTTGGCACAGCAGCATTTTGACAACTTCCGCGATCGCTTTGCCAACTGGCCAGTGAAGATTGAAATGATCTCCCGCTTCCGCAGCGCGCGTGAACAAACCCAGATTCTGAAGGAAACGCAGGAAGGCAAAGTCGATATTCTGATTGGCACCCATAAACTGCTGCAGAGCGACGTGCACTGGCACGACTTAGGGCTGCTCATTGTCGACGAAGAACACCGCTTCGGCGTGCGTCACAAAGAGCGCATCAAAGCGATGCGGGCGAATGTCGATATCCTGACGCTGACCGCTACGCCAATTCCGCGAACGCTCAACATGGCGATGAGCGGGATGCGCGATCTGTCGATTATCGCCACACCTCCAGCCCGCCGTCTGGCGGTGAAAACGTTCGTGCGCGAATATGACAATCTGATGGTACGTGAAGCCATCCTGCGTGAAACTCTGCGCGGTGGACAAGTGTACTACCTGTATAACGACGTCGAAAATATCGAGAAAGCCACCCAACGGTTGGCGGAACTGGTGCCGGAAGCACGCATCGCGATCGGCCACGGTCAGATGCGCGAACGCGAGCTGGAACGGGTGATGAACGATTTCCATCACCAGCGTTTTAACGTGCTGGTGTGTACCACTATCATCGAAACCGGAATCGATATACCGAGCGCCAACACCATCATCATTGAGCGAGCCGATCACTTCGGTCTGGCACAGCTGCACCAGCTACGTGGTCGTGTGGGGCGTTCCCACCATCAGGCTTATGCCTATCTGCTGACGCCACCGCCCAAAGCAATGAGCACCGATGCCCAGAAACGTCTGGAAGCGATCGCCTCATTAGAAGACCTCGGTGCCGGCTTTGCGCTGGCGACGCATGATCTGGAAATTCGCGGCGCGGGCGAACTGCTTGGGGACGATCAGAGCGGACAGATGACTAGCGTCGGTTTCTCGCTGTATATGGAACTGCTGGAAAGCGCTGTAGATGCCCTGAAAGCAGGACGAGAGCCGTCACTGGAAGATTTGATCAACAGCCAGACTGACGTCGAGCTGCGGTTACCCGCCCTATTGCCTGACGATTTCATCCCCGACGTCAATACACGCCTGTCACTATACAAACGTATTGCCAGTGCGAAAACCCTCGCCGAACTGGATGAGCTAAAGGTTGAGCTGATCGATCGCTTCGGCCTATTACCTGATGCAAGTCGCCACCTGTTGCAGGTTGCCGCCCTGCGCCAGCAGGCGCAAGCGTTGGGTATTCGCCGTATTGAAGGGAACGAAAAAGGTGGATTTATCGAATTCGGCGAGCAAAATCGCGTCGACCCGTCTCACCTTATCGGTCTATTACAGCGCGATCCGAGCACCTTTCGTCTGGATGGGCCGACTCGTCTGAAATTTATGAAGGATTTAAGCAACCGTCCACAGCGCATCGAGTTTATCGGTTCACTGCTGGGGAACATGGCGCAGCATACACTGGCGGCATAATCCGCTTTCACGATAAAAAACGGGAACCTTCGGGTTCCCGTGAGGTTGCTGACAAAAGCCGCCGTTCGGGAAAGTCTTCCGTTGCATCCACCTTTACAAGTACTGCCGTAACGCAGTAAAGTCGCCAACCTTTTTTAGGGCCTGCCATCCTTGGCGGCATCCCTTCCGGGCCGTCGCTGGTGCGACGTTAAAAGTTTCTCCCGGAAATTTTTTATGGCATGGGGCCTCACTATGTTTATCGGTTTTGACTACGGTACCGCCAACTGTTCCGTGGCAGTTATGGATGCAGGCACACCAAGGCTCCTGTCGCTGGAAAATGGCTCGCCTTATCTCTCTTCCCTGCTGTGCGCGCCAGTGCGTGAAGCGGTTAGCGAGTGGCTATGGCGGCATCATCAAGTCAATGCTGAGGGCGAGAGTGCGCTGCTACTGAAGCGCGCCATCAGCTACAACCGCGAAGAAGATATTCGCGTGCAGCCCGATAGCGTGAAATTCGGGCGCGATGCGTTACGCCACTATATGGATGATCCAGAAGAGACATGGTTCGTTAAATCGCCGAAGTCCTTCCTCGGTGCCGTCGGGCTTAAAGCACAGCAGATTGCGCTGTTTGAAGATCTGGTCTGCTCCATGATGCTGCATATCCGCACGCAGGCAGAAACCCAGCTCGATCAGCCTATTCGTCAGGCCGTCATCGGGCGACCGATCAACTTTCAGAGCATCGGCGGCGAAGAAGCCAACCAGCAGGCACAAGGGATTTTAGATCGTGCGGCACACCGCGCTGGGTTTGAAGACGTCGTCTTTCAATTTGAACCCGTGGCTGCTGGGCTGGATTTTGAATCTACGCTGACGAAAGAAACGCGCGTGCTGGTCGTGGATATCGGCGGCGGAACCACCGACTGCTCCATGCTACTTATGGGGCCGGAGTGGCATAAACAGCACGAACGTTCGCAAAGCCTGTTAGGACACAGCGGCTGCCGCGTTGGCGGTAACGATCTGGACATCATGCTTGCGTTCAAACAGTTGATGCCACTGCTTGGCATGAATAGCGAGTCGGAAAAAGGTATCGCCTTGCCGATCATGACTTGGTGGAATGCGGTCGCCATTAACGATATTCCGGCACAAAAAGAGTTCCATAGCACCGCCAGCCGCGCGTTAATCAACGAAATGATCCGCGATGCCCGCCAGCCCGAACTAGTGAAAAGATTGCTGACCGTTTGGCAACAGCGCTTGAGCTACCGTCTAATCCAACTGGCCGAAGAGAGCAAAATCGCGCTTTCCAACCAAGCGGAAACGGCGGCCGATTTGCACTTTATCGAATCAGGTCTGGCAACACGCATTCATGCTGATGAACTCAACGCCGCGATTGATAATCCGCTCACGCGTATTCAGCAACAGGTAACGCTGGCGTTAGAAACCAGCCAAACCCAGCCAGAAGTCATCTACCTGACTGGCGGTAGTGCGCGATCTCCTCTTCTGCGTCAGGCAATTCAGCAGTTGCTGCCTGATATTCCTATCGCCAGCGGCAACGATTTTGGCTCCGTTACCGCCGGACTAACGCGCTGGGCAGAGATAGTTTTTCGCCGTTAAGTCAGATACAGGACGTAAGCTATGCGTCTCGTCAGACTATGGCTTTATTAACTATCGTGGCTTGACCAACAACCCACGCAGCAGTAATTCCAGCGCGGCAACGGCTTGTGCCAGCCGCGCATTACCATCTTCTCCGTCCGCGATCCAAAACGCCGCTTCGGCCAGACTGCCGTAGATCAACGATGCCAGCGCCTGTGGATCGGCTTCAGCCACCACGCCTTGGCGTATGAGATTGTCGATCAATCGCTGCATCGACTCAACGCAATGCCGTTGTGAATCCGGCGATGCGCCACCCAATACAGCCCGCGCATCACGCAGCACGATGCGCTGAATCTCCGGCTCCAGCGCCATTTCCAGATAGGCACGGCAGCGACACCGGAAACCTTCCCAGTCATCTTCGGCGGTATCGGAGATCGCTTGCAGTCGCTCATCCATCTCAGCATCGATCTGCTCCACCACCGCCGCCAGCAATCCTTTCTTGTCACCGAAGTGGTGATAAAGCGCCCCACGGGTCAGGCTCGCCTGCGCAGTAAGATCGTCCATTGAGGTATCGGCATAGCCGCGTTCGCTGAAGACCTTACGAGCGGTCGCCAGCAGTGTAGCGCGTGTTTCTTCCATTTCAGCACGGGTACGACGAACCATCGACACATCCTTACATACACATCGTATGATTATTTACATTCACTCCGTATGAATATATGCTTTTATTCATACGCTCTGTATGTATTGTCGCTGCACCGCCATCTTGTGGCAAGTGGATTCACTTTGGAGAACGAAATGCTCAACCCTTATCGAGAACTTTTCACCGCCCCTGGTACGAGAGGCTTTGCGCTGGCAGGCCTGTTGGCACGGATTCCGCTGCCCATGACGGGCATCGGCATTATCACCATGCTGTCGCAGTTGCGCGGCAGCTATACGTTGGCAGGAGCGGTATCTGCCACTTTTGTCCTGACCTACGCACTGCTATCACCACAGATCTCCCGTCTTGTGGATCGACATGGACAAGGGCGCGTACTGCCGCTGGCAGCGATGATCAGCACGATCGGCATGCTGCTTCTGCTCGCCAGTTCCCGGTGGCAAGCGCCTGACTGGACCTTATTCATCGGCGCATTATTGGCCGGCTTCATGCCCAGCATGTCAGCGATGGTAAGGGCTCGCTGGACGGCTATCTATCGCGGGCAACCTCGCTTGCAGACCGCTTACTCGCTGGAGACAGTGCTCGATGAAGTCACCTTTATCGCCGGGCCTCCGCTGGCTGTCGGGCTGTCCGTCGCGGTGTTTCCTCAAGCTGGCCCGCTGGCAGCGGCGCTATTGCTGATTATTGGTGTGTTTGCTCTGGTTACACAACGCGGCACCGAACCACCGGTGGAAAAGCAGGATGTCAGCACGGATCGTTCGGGAGCGGTGATCAAGCAGTCAAATGTGCGCTTGCTGACACTGTTGATGGTGGCGATGGGCATCATCGTTGGCACCGTTGACATCGTCAGTGTGGCCTTCGCCGAACAGCATGGCCAACCGGCAGCAGCTAGCCTGATCTTGTCAGCTTATGCGGTCGGTTCCTGTCTAGCCGGACTGCTCTTCGGTGCCCTCAAGCTGCGAACTGCACTGCATCACCTGCTATTACTCGGCGGTGTGGCAACAGCAGCAACCACGCTGCCTCTGCTGCTGGTTGGCAGCATTCCCACATTGGCTGCGGCCGTACTGATCGCGGGACTGTTCTTCGCTCCCACCATGATCGTGGCGATGTCACTAGTCGAACGTTTGGTGCCTGAACACCGCTTAACTGAAGGTATGACCTGGCTGCTGGCAGGGCTAAATATCGGTGTGGCTCTGGGCGCTGCGGTATCGGGTCACGTGGTAGATGAAAGTGGCGCGCGTGCTGGATTCGCCATTGCATTATGCGCTGGTGTTTTGGTGCTGCTGGTCGCGATTTGGGGATATCAGCGCTTGCGGGTACATGCCTCCTCCCTTCCCACTGCCGTTTGACTCTCATAGCCTGTTTCCCGTGTTAAGGACTAAACCATGAATACGTCTTCACCTATCCTCACTGGGCCTACTGCACAGTATCCTTGGCTGGCCGTCGTCTCCATAGGCCTTGCAACTTTCTCTGTTGTCACGACGGAAATGCTTCCGGTCGGTCTGCTAACCCCGATTGCCGACACACTAAGTACCTCTACCGGAACCGCAGGCCTGATGATCTCACTCCCTGCACTGTTGGCCGCATTATTCGCCCCACTGGTGGTGATCGCATCCGGTGGCATGGATAGACGCAGGATTTTATGCGGTCTGCTGGCGCTACTGGTTATCGCCAACATCGCCTCGGCACTGGCACCAGACATCGGCTGGATGCTGGCAGCACGCGTGCTTGTAGGCTTCTGTATGGGCGGCATCTGGGCGATTGCGGGAGGTCTGGCTGCACGACTCGTTCCCGAGCCTGCCATCGGTCTGGCAACATCCATTATCTTTGGCGGCGTCGCCGCGGCGTCCGTGCTGGGTGTACCGCTAGGTGCCCTGATCGGTGATGTCGCCGGATGGCGCTGGGCTTTCGGCTGCATGGCCGTGCTTAGCGGGCTAGTGCTGATACTCCATCTCGCGGTCATTCCTGCGCTACCCGTCGCCGGTTCAGCCACCGTGCGCCAGTTCGGCGAGCAACTGACCAACCGTAAGTTGCAAGTCGGACTGATTCTGACGCTGTTACTGGTGGCAGGGCATTTCATTGCCTTTACCTTCGTGCGCCCGCTGTTGCTATCGGTGTCAGGATTCGATGCGCAGTGGATTAGCGCATTGCTGTTCGCCTATGGCGTTGCAGGCATCGTTGGCAATTTTCTGGTAGGTATGATCGCGGCACAGCGTACGGCTTTAGCCTTGATGGCGATTACTCTGGGGCTGTTGTTGACCTCGATACTGTTCCTGACCATCGGGGGCTCGCATGTTGGCGGCGGCATGGCGTTGCTGGTCTGGGGGCTAGCCTACGGCGGTGTATCCGTTGGTTTGATGACATGGATAATGAAGGCCGCACCGCGCGCCGTGGAGATGGCTTCCGCGCTGTATGTTGGCGTTTTCAATGTTGGTATCGCGCTTGGGTCCTGGGTCGGTGGCCAGATAGTCGATGGCTCAGGCCCAATCGCAACGCTGTGGCTGGCGGGTGGATTCGCGGCGGTCGCCTTGCTGTTATCCCTGAAGATCAGGTTGACTGAACGGCAGAACATCGTCGAATGAAAAAAACCGCGAGCACCTTATTCAGGTGTCTCGCGGTTTTTAGAGATGGTGTCAGCGCAAAAACGTAGACGTTGGGGGAAATCAGCTCTGTTGATTCAGGACTAATTGACCGTTCCTGTCCACTGGAATTTGTGTACCCGGATCGCGATCCATACGGATTTTACCCTGCTGTTCGCCGATTTTATAGGTGACATCATAACCTAGAACTTTTTGTGATTTATCGTACACCGTCTGACAACGCTGCTGCTGTGTCGTGTACGTATCATTTTCCTGCATGCCACTTTGTACACGGTTACCCGCGTAGCCGCCTGCCAGTGCACCCGCTACCGTCGCGACATCTTTACCGCGTCCGCCACCGAACTGATGTCCCAGAACACCACCCGCCACGGCACCCAGTACCGATCCGGCTATCTGGTTTTCATCCTGCACCGGACGACGGTGAGTCACGTTTACGTTACGGCACTCTTGGCGAGGCGTTTTGACCGTTTCTTTAATAGGTGTTGCCGTTAGCACCTGTGCATACTGAGGTTTAGAGGAAAAAACGTCCATACTCGCCACCGCCGCCACACCCAATGCCGCAGCCACACCAATACCTACACCCGCTAACATTGATTTGTTCACAGGATACCTCCCGAATCTATTCTCACGCATTCCCCATCTGCAATTCTGCCGTAATCTTGTTTTACGTCAGCTCGCGTTTAACGCGATGAATCCGATGGTTCCTTCTGAATAATCGCATTCAGAATTTTCGGCGTGCGTGCTACGCCTTCTGTAAACAGTGGAAAGTCTGCACAATGTTTCACACTCTCGCAATAAGACTAACTAACCAAAAGTGTCAGATTCGTAACATAAAACTGTCATTTGGGAATTATCTTAACCGGAATTGCTAATAGGACGATATTTTATACTGTTATTTCAGGGCGATGCTCAGTGGCATGACGAACGGAGGTGCGGCTTAGGGGGGAATATTGTCAATACATTGACGGGAAGGCACGTCTTTTCCAGAGAACCAGAGCAGACCGATAAGAAAAAGAATACGGGCGCGAAATTGCGTTCACGCCCGTATCAGAAGGATGTCAGCCGTTGCGGATTAATGCAGTTTGAGGCGCGGGCGTATCACCCGGTTGATGCCACCGACCAGCATCATCAAGCCCGTTTTAACATAGCCGTGCAGGGCAACCTGGTGCATACGATAGAGGGAGATGTAAACGAAGCGAGCAATGCGCCCCTCTACCATCACTGAACCCCGCATCAGGTTCCCCATCAGGCTACCTACCGTACTGAATTTAGATAGCGAAACCAGCGAGCCGTGATCTTTGTAGACGTAAGACTTCAGCGCCTGTCCATTCAACAACGCGATGATGTTGCTGTGACAGCGTGATGCCATCTGGTGAGCCGCCTGCGCACGCGGTGGCACGAAACCGCCGCCTTCCTGCGGGCAGGATGCACAGTCGCCAATGGCGAAAATGTTAGGATCGCGTGTCGTCTGCAACGTGGGTTCAACAACAAGCTGATTGATCCGGTTGGTTTCCAGACCGGCAATGTCTTTCATTGCATCCGGTGCTTTGATTCCTGCCGCCCAAACCATCAGGTCGGCTTCGATAAATTCACCGTCCTTCGTATTCAGACCGGCGCTTTCCGCACTGGTTACCATGGTTTTCGTCAGCACGCGGACGCCAATATTATTCAGCTCATGGTGTGCCGCCGCTGAAATGCGCGGCGGAAGCGCTGGCAAAATACGTTCGCCCGCTTCAACCAGCGTCACATTCAGTGTTTGGTTATCCAGTCCGTCAAAACCATAGCTGTGCAGCTGTTTCACCGCGTTATGCAATTCCGCAGACAGCTCGACGCCAGTCGCTCCACCGCCCACAATCGCAATATTTACTCGCTCTTTTTCGTCCTGATTTGCTGTGAATTTCAGGAACAAATTCAGCATTTCATTATGGAAGCGACGGGCTTGTTTTGGATTATCCAGGAAAATACAGTGATCTTTCACGCCCGGCGTGCCGAAGTCATTTGAAGCGCTGCCTAAGGCAACTACCAAAATGTCATACGGAATGCGGCGCGCCGCAACCAGTACGTCGCCTTGATCATCACACACTTCGGCCAGTTGAATCTGCTGCTGTTCACGATCGATATCCGTCAGCATCCCCAGTTGGAACTGGAAATGGTGATTGCGGGCGTGCGCCAGGTAGCTCAGCGCATCCATATCGTCGTCCAGCGAACCGGTCGCGACTTCGTGCAGCAATGGTTTCCACAGGTGGCTGTGGTTACGATCCACCAGCGTAATGTCCGCTTTTTTCTTGCGTCCTAACTTGTGGCCCAAACTCGTTGCGAGTTCAAGTCCGCCAGCTCCCCCGCCGACAATGACAATTTTTTTGGTTGGTGATGTCAAAATGACCCCCTAAAATGTGAACCAATCGTTAATAAAGAGTAAAAAATAATATCCTTATATAACATAGGGTTCGCGTAAGTTAAGCCTGATATCTGCTGCAAGAATAGCACGCTAGGTTATTTGGTCATACCAAAATTGATATATATCAATTTATTTTGCGGCGCGGGTTTTTACCGAGAAAATTCCATCTTTATTTCAGTGAATTAGCGGAAGTCTATCTGAAGGGAAAATGCTGAATCGTGCGCCTATGCACGTCTGTACGAACTAAGGAAAGGGAATAAATAACGTCACTCCTCCTGATATCCCTCTCAAACAGGGACATCAGAAGAAACACCCGCAGCCATTAACACCGCATGCTAACCGAGCGTTTTGAAGGCTTTTATCCGCTGTAGATGGGGAGAGATACTTTTGAATTTATGCGTCTGGATATCGTCCCAAACAATCTCATAATATTCTCCCAGCGCTTGCGCACTGCGCTGGCTGTCGAGCATCTCATCCTGACGGGAAAGCATGACCATGCAGCGATCGCGGTTTTTTTCACGAAAATTCGCGACACACTTCGTGGCGATATCCAGATATTCTTCCGGTCGATCGATTTTCCCGCTCATGTTTTCCTGCGGGAAAAGGTTCGGATTGACAATAACTTGTCGTATATCACACAGAAAACCGACCCGTTCAGCCCAAAAACCGCCCAACCCCACGCCACAAATCAGCGCACGATCGTCATTTGAATGCTGAATCATCTTATCCACCTGCTTTAGCAGGTGTTGCATATCATGACGCGGATGCAGCGTGCTATAGCTAATCAGCCGTACATCTTCATCGATAAACTGAAGCTGCAAGACTTTTTCATGGTTACCGGGGCTGGTTGAGTCAAAACCGTGTAAATAGATAATCATCTTTTATCCTCACCACTGACTAGGTTGCCTATTTCTCACCATTTTTATGCGCCTGCCAGCGCTCACTGAGTGCGCTGAGCGCCTGATTTGCCTGCTTCCAGCGCGACGAATCCAGCAGTTCCCGACGAGAAAACGAACCCTGATGATATAAGCGCGTTAGTTGCTCCGCTTTGACCGGGGATAGGTTATCCAGCACGCTGACCGCTCCTTCACGATGATTGCAAACCAGAATCATGTCACATCCCGCCTGCAACGCGGCCTGCGCCCGCTCTGGGTAACTTCCCATTACAGCCGCACCTTCCATCGACAGATCGTCGGAGAAAATGATGCCATCAAAGCCTAACTCTTCACGCAGTACTGTTTTAAGCCAGTAGGGAGAACCGCTGGCGGGACGCGGATCGGCCTCGGTGTAAATCACATGGGCAGGCATGATCGCATCCAACTGCTGACGTTGGATCAGCTCTTTAAAAATCAGCATATCGTGTGCGCGAATCTCCGCAAGCGGACGCGGATCGCGCGGCGTTTCTTTATGTGAATCGGCGCTGACCGCACCGTGACCGGGGAAATGCTTACCCGTGACTTTCATTCCTGCGCTGTGCATACCGCGAATAAAGCTCTGCGCTACAGCCAACGCCGTTTCCGGCTGTTCATGAAACGAACGCTCGCCAATCGCCGCACTCTGGTGACCGATATCCAGCACGGGTGCAAAACTAATGTCGATATCCATCGCGATCATTTCTGCCGCCATCAACCAGCCGCCTTCTTCCGCCAACCGTTGGGCTTCTGGCATGCTATTTAATGCAGCAAACGCCTGCGCGGCGGGCAAACGGGTAAATCCATCACGAAAACGCTGAACGCGCCCGCCTTCCTGATCCACAGAAACCACGAGACGCTCGCGCGACGCCGCGCGGATTTGGCGCACTAATTCACGTAACTGCGCCGCATCATGAAAATTACGGGTGAACAGAATAACGCCGCCAACGAGCGGGTGTTCCAGCACTTCACGATCTTCTGCATCCAGCTCATAGCTGGCGACATCTAACATTACCGGACCCACAAAAACCTCATTCTTTAATAGTACTGCTGAGTAAAATGACTACGACCACAAAAATCATACCGTCAGCTTGACTGTAGCCCATGGCCCAGTTGTAGCCGATGATAGAGTGCGGGAATTTCCGCTAAAAACTCGGGGTTCTTCGTTTGTTGCCAGCGTATTTCAAACCACATCAATACCAGATAATCGACCCAGGGGAACCACTGCATCATCTGTTGCTGAAGACGGCTCACGGAAAACCCTCGCCGATGCTGCTGGTAGCTCTGTAGAAAGTGCGTTTGCGCCATGCTTTCCATCTGACTGGCTCGGACAATGAACGCTAGCTCAAAGGCGATATCGCCATCTGAGGCATATTCCCAGTCGATCAGCATGGTTCCTTGCGGTGTAATCAGTAGGTTCTCAGCATGTACATCCAGATGGAGGGGACCTAACGCCAAAGGCGTGGGTAACGCAGCACGTTGAAAATGATGGTGGGCACGCAACAACGCAGGCGAACGACGGCACGGATCCATCAGTTGCCAATGTTGAGCGAATAATATTTTGAGATTGAGGGGATGACCGCTACGCGGCTGACGATGGAGCTGAGACAATACACGCGTCACTTCGCCATTAGCCAGCATCATCAGGAACTCATCTGTGGTAGCAATGCGCCCCGGCACCCACTCGACAATTAACCAGCCGTCACGCCACAGCAGCGGCCGTGGCGCGAGTCCTATCGCCGACGTCTGCCGCAGCAGAGCGAACTCTCGCTGACGGTCGACGCCCATTTTTCGCTCAACTGGCGACTGCCGGCGTGCAAGCCACTCAATACCCGGCCCACGAATACGCCAGCTTTTACTACTTAGCCCCCCGACCAGCTCAAAGCGAATATCCGCCATCTCCACAGTAGGGAAATGTTTCTGGATCGTCGCCGTCAGCTGTTGCCGGATGCCCGCCGATTTAATGCTGAACGGCGCCATTGCCTGACCAAACAATTTCGCCGGTCTGTACCAGCATCAATTGCATATCAATTTGCGGTGATTTCACATCACCACTGACATCGCTGTACAACACATACTGCGCGCTAACATAACGCGCCAGACCAATCGCCTTGCTGCGCGATCCTAAGCTGTCATCAACCGACAGACCCAGCGTTTGCTTCGCAGTAGCCAGTTGCTCACGTGGTACCAGCGTAAAGGCCTTACCGGAGGATAACGCGCTGTACAACGCATTTGTTGCTTTCGCTATCGGCAATGAACCATTGGTGTTATTTTTCACGCTATCCACCAGCAGTATGCTGCCCGGTGTAACGCCATCGGCTTTCAGCATCTGTGCCACCAACGGATTGATGCTGGCTTCCCAGTTCAACGTCTGGATTTTAGGCGGTTGCGGTACAGATTCCCCCGGCGGCGGCGTTGGCGTGGTTGGCACTTGAGGCTCAACCGGCTCAATGGTCGCAGGCGGTTCAGTCGGTTCCGGCGGACGGCTTGGGCACCCTGTCAGTACCAACGCTGCCAGTATCACCCCTAGATACTTTTTCATATTTTCTCTCTCAGCACACCATTACAAAAACAGATGAAGACGAACCTGACGCGCATTAGGATTGCTACGCGTTGAAAAAACCGTCATTTCCGTCTGTGGCGGGATTTCAATGGACTGCACCTCTTCAAACGGCAGCACGTCCAGCCCGTTTTCATCATACCAATAGAAACGGTAATGCACGGTCACCGCATGTGAAGCATCGTTGCTGACAGCGGAAGAAGCTCGCAGTCTGCCATTTTCTGAATCCAGAGACGGATTCCCCGCCGTAATGCCAGCGGATAGCACGGGAGCATCCAATACCAGCGTTTGTCGCTCATTGATAGTCAGCACCTTTGGCGCACTACAGCCCGCTATCAATCCCAGCATCAAACACGCAAACATAAAAGGCGTCGGGTTACGCATGGTTTACTCGCATGATGGTTTTCTCACCTGATTGTCTAACCATGTCTATCGAACTTAGCTCTACAGGATCTAGTTCGCCAGCAAAGGCCCTAATGCACGGCCACCAAGTAGATGCATATGGATGTGATAAACTTCCTGCCCACCGTGTCGGTTGCAGTTAATAATCAGGCGATAGCCGTCTTCTGCAATGCCTTCCTGCTGCGCAATTTTACCCGCAACCGTCACCATACGTCCCAGCGCCGCTTCATGCTCTGGCGCCGTGTCGTTAACGGTTGGGATTAATACATTCGGGATAATCAGAATATGGGTTGGCGTGCGGGGCGCGATATCACGGAAAGCGGTGACCAGTTCATCCTGATACACGATATCGGCAGGAATTTCCCGGCGGATGATTTTACTAAAGATGGTTTCTTCAGCCATGATTGATTTCCTTGTTAAAGCTGGCGTTGAACGACGTCATGTAGGCAGTATGAGTGACATATTCCATTTCTTTCAACCTTCTTCGTCTATTTCTGGTGCAGGTGGTCAAAATACGACACGCAGAAAAAACCTGTCTGTACCGAACACTGCCACGCTATCACCACGGCGGCAAGGGTTTGACGCCGCTTAGCGAATGCCCATCGCGTCCCTTCCTTTGTCAGTTAACCGACTGCGGCGTTCTCACCAACATTAACAACAGGATGCAAACCAGCAAAGCCGCGCCTAAGTTGTAGAGCATTCCCACGACAAAGGCAGAAATGTATTGATCCGCTTGTGTAACAGCGTCATCGCCTGTCGCCAGCGCGGTGCCAAACAAGATGCCAACCACTGCCACACCCAACGCCGCCCCAACCTGCTGAACCGTCGAGATCACGCCCGATGCCATACCGGCCTTAGCTTCATTTACAAAGCCCAAAACCAGATTCAGTAGCGGCGTCATGATAAAACCTTGACCTGCACCAAGCACCACCAGCACAGGAATCAGCCATGCGGCCACCAGATTCGCTCCCGCTAGCTGCACTTGCATAATCAACAGCCCGATGGAAACGGCATAAACTAACGCCCCCGCGACGATGGCTGGCATACCCCAGCGGGCAACCAGGCGCGGTGCAGCCAGCGACGCCAGAACGAAGCCCACGCTACAAGGCGCGAAAATACTACCGGCGAGAAAGGGATCGAGCCCCAACCCAACTTGCACCAGCAGAGCAAAACACAAGAAAAATGAGCTGGATGTGGAATACACCAGCAGCACCAGCAACACGCCCAACAGGAACCGACGCTGCACGAGCAGACGCATATCAACCAGCGGAAGATGTCCCGCTAGTTGTCGCCATTCCTGCTGGTGATAAAAAACTGTCAGCAGGACAGCCGCAGCAGCCAGCATCCACAGGCTCCATGCAGGCCAGCCTTGTCCCGGTCCTTCGATCAGCGGCACCAGCAGCAACGTCAACCCAATGCTAACCAGCGCCACACCCGCCCAATCCAGCGAAGGGCGCAGCGGCGTACGGGATTCAGGAATAAATCGAGCTGCCGCGATAGCCAACAGACCAATAGGAACATTAATAAGAAAGATGCTACGCCAGCTCAGCCCGAATAGGTTGGCATGCACCAGCCATCCTCCCAGTACCTGACCCGCGATAGCGGCTAGCCCCAGCGTCATCCCCAGCAGACCGAAGGCACGGCGACTATCGTTCCCATCGAAATTGACGCGGATAGAGGCGTAAACCTGTGGGAACAGTAGCGCGGCCGCGAGTCCCTGCAAGATGCGTGCGCTAATCAGAAATTCTGCGTTGGGCACTAAGCCACACAGCGCAGAAGCAATCGTAAATCCAGCCATGCCCACGACAAACAGGCGGCGTCGCCCAAATATATCTCCCAATCGGCCACCCGTAATCAGCAGCACACCGAAAGCCAGTTCGTAACCCGCAACGATAAAGCCGATCTGCGCGAAGCTGGCACCCAAGTCGGCCTGCATGCTGGGGATGGCAACATTGACCACGAACAGATCGAAGATCGTAACAAAGCCCGCCATGAGCAGCACAGACAGACCGAGCCAAGGCGGACTATTGGCCGTCGTCGTTACAGCCGAAGCACGATAAGTTGAGTTCATGTTGTCTATCCTTGTGTATCGCGAATTTATGTATCAAGAGTCATCACGCCATCATTCTCAAACCTCTTTTAAACGATTACAATTTAACAACTTATGCTATTACTAAAAGTAACTCGGTAAACGATGAGAACATTGGAGAGAACTCGCCACGATCTGGCGGCCTTTTTGCGCGCGCACCGCGAACGGGTGTCACCCGCTGATGTAGGTTTGCCCAGTGGTGGAAGACGGCGCACGCCGGGGCTGCGACGCGAAGAAGTGGCCGCACTGGCCGGGGTCGGCCTGACCTGGTATACCTGGCTCGAACAAGGACGCGACATTGGTGTGTCAGCAGCCTTTTTGGACAGCCTGGCACGGGTGCTCAAACTTGATGCGGCCGAACGTCGCCATCTGTACCTGCTGGCACATGAACGGCCACCTGTCGAGCCGGGTAAGACGTGGTGCGTGGTTCCACCACTGGTACGGCGTCTAATGCACGATCTGGCCCCGCATTCAGCTTACATACTCAATCTGCGCTGGGACGTACTGGCCTTTAATGAACCGGCGAACCAGTTTTTCGGCTTTGACGCGCATCCCTCCGAGAGACGTAACCTGCTCTGGCTCTTGTTTACCGATCCGTTGTTGCATGAGCGATTTGTCGGCTGGGAGAAACAAGCACCACAAATGTTGTCGAGTTTTCGCCGCGATTTCGCTCGCGCAACGCAGGAGGCTGATATTCATGAGCTAGTGGATGAACTGGAACAAGTGTCGCCAGACTTCAAAATGTGGTGGCGTCAGCATGATGTGCATGCGCCGTGCAGTGGGGTTCGCCAACTGATGATTGAGGGCAAGCCTGAAGCCTTCGAGCACACGTCGCTGACCATCGATGAAGATCGGCATCTGCGCCTGGTGGTTTATGCGCAGCAATCTCAGGAAAGAATATGATATGGCGCTGATGCGGTATCAGAAAGATAGACAAATATACGATAGGATCTCGCTACATAAGCAGATAAGAGTCTCGCCGTTCATGTTTTGAAGACCGTTTGATGATAACCATAAAAAAGGGGCTTTCGCCCCTTTCTGCAACTCCCCAACAACTCATCAATGGTTACGGATGTAGTCGTCCATATCGGTTTTCAGGTTATCGGATTTTGTACCGAAAATTGCCTGAACACCGGAACCTGCCACAACAACACCTGCTGCGCCCAGTTTTTTCAGGCCAGCCTGATCAACTTTAGCCACATCGCCTACGCTAACGCGCAAACGAGTGATGCATGCATCCAGGTTAGTGATGTTTTCTTTACCACCAAACGCGCTAACCAGTGCAGCAGCCATTTCGGTGCTGTCCTGCGAAACTTGCTCAGATGAGCTATCTTCACGGCCCGGCGTTTTCAGGTTCAGCTTAGTAATCAGAACGCGGAAAATGGTGTAGTAAATCAACGCATAGCACAGACCCACAATCGGGAACAGCCACAGGTTGCTACCGTTGCCGCTCAGTACCACAAAGTCGATCAGACCGTGAGAGAAGCTTGTACCATCACGCATACCCAACAGGATACAGATTGGGAACGCCAGACCCGCCAGAATCGCATGGATCACATACAGGATCGGCGCAACAAACATGAATGAGAACTCAATTGGCTCAGTGATACCCGTCAGGAACGAGGTCAGTGCCGCAGAGATCATGATACCGCCCACTTTCGCGCGGTTTTCTGGTTTAGCCGAATGCCAGATAGCAATCGCCGCCGCTGGCAGACCGTACATTTTGAACAGGAAGCCGCCGGACAATTTACCCGCAGTTGGGTCACCCGCGATGTAACGTGGGATATCACCGTGGAAAACCTGGCCAGCCGCATTGGTGAATTCACCCACTTGCATCTGGAAAGGTACGTTCCAGATATGGTGCAGACCAAACGGTACCAGAGAACGTTCAACGACACCGTAAATACCGAATGCCAACGTCGGGTTCTCATTCGCTGCCCAGTGAGAGAATACCTGGATAGCACTACCGACCGGTGGCCATATGAAAGACAACACCGTACCGATAATGATTGCCGTCAGACCCGAAATAATCGGTACAAAGCGTTTACCGGCAAAGAAGCCCAGATACTCAGGCAGTTGGATGCGGTAGAAGCGGTTAAACATATACGCGGCAATCGAACCGGCAATGATCCCGCCCAGAACACCGGTATCTGCCAAGTGCTTCGCAGTAATCTCGGCAGCCGGTAGATTAAGAACTATCGGCGCAATCGCCGCCATGGTTTTCACCATGATGCCGTAAGCCACCACCGCCGCCAGTGCGGAAACACCGTCATTGTTGGTGAAGCCCAGGGCAACACCGATAGCAAAAATCAGCGGCATGTTGGCAAATACCGAGTCACCAGCCTGTGCCATGACGCTGGAGACAATTTCAGGTAACCAGCTAAAATTGGCCGAACCGACACCCAGCAGAATACCTGCGATAGGGAGTACGGATACGGGCAGCATTAGCGACTTACCTACTTTTTGCAGGTTTGCGAATGCATTCTTGAACATAATTGAGTGTGCTCCTGAGTAATAGTGCTTTTACTTCTGATACTTCATCTATAAGCAAAGGTGGGGAGGATGGCCTTTGCGAGTTGGGGTGTCTTAGCCCCCTTTAATTTTTACGCAGAGTAAAATAAATAGCGTTCACAATGTTTGATTGCTATCACGTTTCCACAAGCCAACAGGCTGAGAACGAACAGATATTGCACTTTTTTGTGATATATCGCTAAAAAACACGCCCCCCTGAAGAGGAAAAACCTGATCAAGGGGATTATGTGTCGCTATTAATTACACGGGTAAAAAAAACTCGGCTATTCTCAGCCACTATTGTGCTGTGGTCAACCGAGCCGGATCGATGTGAAACAGGCGGGAAAAGTTTTCTGTCGTGGCAGCCGCGAGGGTTTCCAGCGATGTACCTTTCACTACGGCAAGGTATTCCGCGACATCACGCACATACGCAGGCTGGTTTTCCTGACCTCGGAATGGGACAGGCGCTAACCAAGGGGAATCTGTCTCAATCAACATCCTATCCAGCGGTACGTAGCGCGCTACGTCACGCAATTCCTCTGCATTACGAAACGTCACGATCCCAGAAAATGAGATGTAGAACCCCATATCCAGCAAGGCTTTTGCCGTGATCAAATCTTCCGTAAAGCAGTGTAGAACGCCACTGCATTTCTCCGCGTGTTCGTCACGCAGAATTGCCAGCGTATCTTCACGGGCAGCTCGCGTATGCACGATGACTGGCTTATTCAGGTCATTGCCAATCCGAATATGTTCGCGAAACGATTCCTGCTGTTGGACTTTCGTTTCCTGCTGATAGAAATAGTCCAACCCCGTTTCCCCCATTGCCACCACGCGACTGGCGCTGGCTAGCTCACGCAGTTCGGCATAATCATAGGGGGCTTCCTGATTGAGGGGATGAACACCGCAGGAAAACGCCACGTTATCACGCTCTCCGATCAACTCCACCATGGCACGATAGCCGGGCAGCGTTGTCGCCACCGCCAGAAGGAAACCGACATCGCGGCGTTTCGCTTTCTCCAGCACGTCGGAGACGTCTTTATGCAATGACTGATAATCCAGACCGTCAAGATGACAGTGGGAATCCACTAACAACATGATATTTACTCGATAGTAATTAAACAGAAAATGGATGGCTGTCGCGCTTAACCGATGAAGCAAGCGTGCGTTCGCCATCAAGAAGGCGTTCCGTTAACAGCAGTTCACGATTCACACCGGTGACAGTCAGCAATTTTTGTCGGCAAGCCAGCCACTGTTGCAGTTCATACTGTAAGTGCGCAGAAGGTTCGAGCGCCAGACGCTCAACCAGTTCGATCTGATCCTGATTCACCAGATGCTCACGGGCTCCCTGTTGCCATTTCATTGCATCCAGCAGTAGCGCGGCCAGCCAGTGAATACGTGCATCCGCATCGTCATGATTCAGTTGTGCTATCAACGAAAACTGGTCCCGTGAAGTCATCGCAGCAGAAAATGTTTGGCACAGCACGCTCCGCTGCTTCCAACGTTCTGGCTGCAATAATGCTTCGGCAGCGAGCGGCGCGCCCGATTGCAATCTCAATGCCGTACGCAATGCCTTACTATCATGACGATGGCGCGTATTCAGCCACAAGATACTCTGCGTCTCATTCGGCACATCCAGATAGTGATACAGGCAACGACTGCGTAAGGTTGCTAACAACCGAGCCGGCTCACGGCAACCCAATAAAAAGAAGGTATTTTGTGGGGGTTCTTCCAGCGTTTTCAGCAGTGCGTTCGCTGCGGCTTCTGTCAGTTGCTCAGCGGAAGCCAGCCAGATCACTTTTGCTCCGCCCTGTCGGGAGTGTTGGTATACTTTTTCCACGACGTCACGCACCGGATCGACACCCAGACTGTGCTTGCCTTTCTCCGGGCTCAGCACATGCCAATCTGGGTGCGTTCCCGCAGTCATCAAATTACAAGAATGGCACTGGCCGCAGCTTTTCATTCCGTCAGGTCGCTTGCAGATTAGCCAGCGACTCAGCGCATAAATAAGCGATTCATCACCCATGCCCGGCAGCGCATGCAGCAACACCGCATGGTGGCCTCTGCCTGCCTGATATTGACTGATAAGCTGCCGATAAGAGGCATTCAGCCACGGATACCAATCCATCAGTACTGTACCTGTACGACAGGCTGCAATCCTTGTTGCTGCAACCACTGCTGTAACGCGGCCTGAATATCCGCACTGACGGCATCAATAGATTGTGAAGCATCGATCGTCAGGATGCTGTCATCCTCCGCCGCCAACGCCTGATAGCGGGTACGTGTGCGATCAAAGAAAGCCAGCGACTCTTGCTCGATTCTATCCAGTTCGCCGCGTTGACGCGCACGCTGCAAACCGATGGCTGGCGGCAAATCAAGATAGAGCGTCAGGTCCGGACGAAAATTACCCAGCACGGTATCGCGCAGTGAGCGCAGCAGTTGCTGATCGATCCCACGTCCACCGCCCTGATAAGCCTGCGAAGAGAGATCGTGGCGATCGCCGATAACCCATTTCCCATCTGCCAATGCAGGTTTGATGACATTATCCACCAATTGAACTCTGGCCGCGTAGAGCATCAAAACTTCCGCTTTGTCGGTGACCTTCTCATCGGCCATACCTTGCTTGATGAGTTCACGTAGCTTCTCCGCCAACGGTGTACCGCCGGGCTCTCGCGTGAACAGCACCTCTTTCACACCATGTGATCGCAGCGTTTCCACAACAATATTGCGCGCCGTGGTCTTCCCTGCGCCTTCCAATCCTTCAATGACGATAAATTTACTGTTCATCCCGTTCCTTTAACGCTGAGCGGTATACCTTTACAGCACGATTATGGTCTGCAAGGTTAGTGGTAAAACTGTGTCCGCCTTTTCCATCCGCCACGAAATACAGATACGACGTTTTAGCAGGATGTGCAGCCGCATCCAATGACGCTTTCCCCGGCATCGCGATCGGCGTCGGCGGTAAGCCGGTGATGACATAAGTATTGTAAGGCGTCGGCGTATCTAATGCTTTACGGGTTATCACACCTTTATAGTCATCCCCCATGCCATAAATCACCGTGGGATCAGTTTGCAACCGCATACCAAGCCGTAAGCGATTGATAAAAACGGAAGCGACCTGCGTGCGTTCTTCATTGATTGCCGTTTCTTTTTCAATGATTGACGCCATCGTCAGCAACTCGTCAGGGGTCTTGTAGGGTAAGCCTTCTTCACGCCCTTTCCATACGTCATCCACCGTTTTTTTCATACGCTGATGCGCACGCTGTAACAGGGCGCTATCGCTCGTACCGGCCGTGTATGAATACGTGTCAGGATAAAACCAACCTTCCGGGTTCGCCTTATCGTTGATTTCCAACTGAGTGGCGATGTCCTGTTCGGTTTTATCGGCCAGCGCATGCTTGATATAAGGTGCCTGCTGTAATGTGACAATCCACTCTTTTAGACGTGAACCTTCAACAAAGCGGATGGTAAATTGCGCTTCCTTGCCGCTGGACAGTAAGGCCAACATCTCGCGTACGGTCATTCCCGTCGTAAAGCGATACGTACCTGCCTTGAATTTTGCCAATTCAGGCTCGATACGCAGCAGCCACGGAAAAAACGCACCATCAGTAATAATTTTTTGATCGAGAAGCAGCGTTTCCAGCCCTTCTCTTCCCGTACCGGCCGGAAGCGTGAAAATAGTTTCTTTTTCGATAGCCAATGGAGAACCAGCAAAACGCTGCATTTTCTGCCACGCTACCAGCAACATCAGAACAACAGCGGCGATAATCAGCAAACCAATTTTCTTTTTTTTCATAAATCAACCATCTACTAGCAGTCAGAACTCAGGAATTGATAAAGCTCTCGGGAGTGGTAACGCCAGACATGCGCCTGATTCACGGGGACTATCGGCATTAATGCGTTACAAATCAGCACTTCATCCGCGTCAGCCAATGTGTCTACTGATTCACTGACGATCTGGAGATCGAAGTCAGAATCTGCCAGCAAGGCAATCATATGCTGTCGCGCAACGCCATCCACACCTGATTGAGATAAATCCGGCGTATAGACACGATGATCCTTACGCCAGAATAAATTAGCGGCACAGCATTCCACTAGCGCACCAGAGGTGTCAAGCACGAGGGTCTCATCGGCTGGGGTCTGGTCAAGATGTGCACGAATTAACACTTGTTCAAGCCGATTCAGATGCTTGATTCCCGCCAACAGCGGGTTTTTAGCTAACGCCACAGGGCTCAAATTCAGGCTAATACCCTGCTCACGCCAGACGGCATACTGCGCAGGATAATCTGCCTGCATGACTATTCGGGTTGGCTGCACACAACCTTGCGCACTATAACCACGCCCGCCGACGCCACGCGTTAGCATGACTTTCACTACGCCGCTCGATCGTCCCTGCGCTGCGCTTATCATTTCAACGTGCAGATCTTCCCAGTCAACGGCAGGAAATAATAAGCGCGTAGCAGCCTGTTGCAGTCGTGCGATATGTCGATCGAGCCAGACAATCTCGCCATCACATATTCTGGCGGTCGTAAAACAGCCGTCACCATACTGTGTACCCCGATCGAGTACCGAGAGCTGTTCCTGTAACTGACCATTAATCCACAGCATAATAAGCTCCACGTCATTCATCGCCGTCAGCTTGCCAGTAAAGCGGCATCGTAGACAAGCAGGTGTGTCTGATTTTATTCAGGCAAAAAAAAACCCGGAAACCGGGTTTTTTATGACGCTATTGCAATCAAACTTTACGGAAGATCAGAGAACCGTTGGTTCCACCGAAACCGAAAGAGTTGCAGAGTACGTATTCCAGATTGCTGACCTGACGCGCCTCATGCGGCACAAAATCCAGATCGCAGCCTTCATCTGGATTATCCAAGTTGAGCGTTGGCGGAACAGCCTGATCGCGCAGAGCAAGAATACTGAAGATTGACTCCACCGCGCCTGCTGCACCCAACAAGTGACCCGTCATGGATTTTGTCGAGCTAACCAGTACACGACTGGCGTCCGCACCAAACACGGATTTCACGGCCTGTGTCTCAGCTTTATCACCCGCAGGCGTAGAAGTGCCATGCGCGTTGATATAACCGATCTGGCTCGTTGACACACCAGCATCACGCAGTGCGTTCTCCATCGCCAGCGCGGCGCCTGAACCGTCCTCCGGCGGAGACGTCATATGATACGCATCGCTGCTCATGCCAAACCCAACAATTTCTGCATAGATTTTCGCACCGCGCTTTTTCGCGTGTTCATACTCTTCCAGCACCATGAGGCCAGCGCCGTCGCCCAGTACAAAACCATCACGATCTTTATCCCACGGACGGCTTGCCGCCTGAGGATCGTCATTGCGCGTAGACAATGCACGAGCGGCACCGAATCCACCGACGCCTAATGGCGTACTGGCTTTTTCTGCACCACCGGCCAACATCACATCCGCATCGTTGTAGGCAATGATACGTGCGGCATGGCCAATATTATGCACGCCAGACGTACAGGCAGTAGCGATAGAAATGCTGGGGCCACGCAGTCCGAACATGATAGTAAGATGCCCAGCCACCATATTGACGATGGTTGACGGTACGAAGAACGGGCTGATTTTACGCGTGCCACCGTTCACCAGCGCAGTGTGGTTCTCTTCAATAAGACCCAGACCGCCGATGCCGGAACCAATCGCCGCACCGATACGCGGAGCGTTTTCTTCCGTTACTTCCAAACCGGAGTCCTGCATAGCCTGAACGCCAGCAGCAACACCATATTGAATAAAGGCATCCATTTTGCGTGCTTCTTTACGCGAAATGAATTCCTCAGAATTAAAATTCTTTACTAAGCCAGCAAAACGCGTTGCGTAGGCACTAGTATCGAAATGGTCGATCAGGCTGATACCACTCTGACCGGCAAGAAGAGCACTCCAGGTAGACTCAACTGTATTGCCGACAGGAGATAACATGCCCAGTCCGGTCACAACTACTCGACGCTTAGACACGCTTATCCTCCAGGGAGGGAAAAAAAAGACACTGCGGGACAAAAAAACTTAGGCGGTCGAATGACCGCCTAGATATGTTCGCTTACTGCTGGTTAGCCTGAATGAAATCAATGGCTGCCTGAACAGTCGTGATTTTTTCAGCTTCTTCGTCTGGAATCTCAGTATCAAACTCTTCTTCCAGAGCCATTACCAGCTCAACAGTGTCAAGAGAATCAGCGCCGAGGTCATCAACGAAAGAAGCATTGTTTACGACTTCTTCCTGCTTAACACCAAGCTGTTCAACGATGATTTTCTTAACGCGTTCTTCGATAGTGCTCATACTCTTAAATTTCCTATCAAAACTCGCTTTCGCGATGGTTTTCGTAGTGTATAAAATGTTTGAAAAGATGCAACAAAATCTCGGCTGGTCGAACCACGATTTTGTGCTATTTTGCGGTTATCACCGCAAATAAAGCAAATAGTTTTCGAGCTTTTTAGATCATATACATGCCGCCGTTGACATGCAATGTTTCGCCAGTAATGTAAGCAGCTTCATCAGAGGCTAAAAATACAACAGCACTGGCGATTTCTTTAGCATCACCGAGTCGGTTAGCTGGAACCGACGTCAAAATGCCTGCTCGCTGTTCTTCTGTCAATGCCTGAGTCATATCTGTTTCGATAAAACCAGGCGCGACCACGTTGACCGTAATACCACGAGAAGCCACTTCACGCGCGAGGGATTTGCTGAACCCAATCAGCCCCGCCTTCGCTGCCGCGTAGTTAGCTTGTCCTGCATTGCCCATCGTTCCCACAACGGAACCGATGGTAATGATACGGCCAAAACGTTTCTTCATCATGGCACGCATAACTGCTTTAGACATACGGAATACCGAGGTCAAATTGGTATCCAGAATATCGTGCCATTCATCATCTTTCATACGCATCAGCAGGTTATCACGGGTGATACCCGCGTTATTGATAAGAATATCAATTTCCCCGAATTCTGCGCGAATTTCTGCTAACACGCTTTCTACTGATGCTGCATCAGCAACATTCAGCATATAACCTTTACCGTTCTCACCCAGCCAGCTGCTAATGGCTTCAGCACCTTTTTCGCTGGTTGCAGTACCAATGACTTTTGCCCCGCGAGCAACCAACGTCTCGGCGATGGCACGCCCTATACCACGGCTTGCACCGGTAACCAGTGCAATTTTCCCCTCAAAACTCATTGTCTTCTCCGCTCTTATTTCTCAATCGCCGCTGATAGAGAAGCAGGATCGTTCACCGCAGCTGCTGTCAGGGTATCGACGATTCGTTTGGTTAAGCCAGTCAATACTTTACCCGGCCCGACTTCTAATAGTGACTCAACGCCCTGAGAGGCCATGAATTCAACACAGTCAGTCCAACGTACTGGGCAATGAAGTTGTCGCACCAGCGCATTGCGAATCGCTTCTGGTGTGGTTTCGATACTTGCATCTACATTATTTACAACTGGGATGACCGGAGAATTAAATGTCACGGATTCCAGTGCCACAGAAAGCTTCTTCGCAGCGGGCTCCATCAACGCGCAGTGTGACGGTACGCTGACAGGCAAAGGCAACGCGCGCTTCGCGCCAGCAGCTTTACACGCAGCACCAGCACGCTCAACGGCATCTTTATTACCCGCAATCACTACCTGCCCCGGTGAGTTGAAGTTTACCGGCGATACCACCTGCCCCTGCGCGGATTCTTCACACGCTTTGGCAATCGCATCGTTATCGAGGCCGATAATGGCATACATCGCACCAGTGCCTTCAGGCACCGCTTCTTGCATCAGTTTGCCACGCAATTCAACCAGACGAACAGTCTGTTGGAAATCCAGAACACCCGCACAAACCAGTGCAGAATACTCACCGAGGCTATGACCAGACATCAACGCAGGAGTTTTTCCTCCCTGCTGCTGCCAGGCACGCCAGATAGCAACAGAAGCGGTCAGTAACACAGGCTGTGTCTGCCAGGTTTTATTCAACTCTTCAGCTGGCCCTTGCTGGGTAAGCTGCCACAAGTCATAACCTAACACTTCGGAAGCTTGAGCAAACGTTTCGGTAACGACCGGGTATTCTGCTGCAAGTTCAGCCAACATCCCTACCGTCTGCGATCCCTGACCGGGAAACACCATTGCAAATTGCGTCATATCACAATCCTGTTTAATTAAAAGCGAACCAGCGCGGAACCCCAAGTAAAGCCACCACCGAAGGCTTCAAGCAGCACCAGTTGTCCTGGTTTAATACGCCCATCGCGTACCGCTTCATCAAGCGCTGAAGGCACGGAAGCCGCAGAGGTATTACCATGACGATCCAGCGTCACAACCACTTTGTCCATCCCCATGCCCAGCTTTTTCGCCGTGGCACTGATGATACGCAGGTTAGCCTGATGAGGCACCAGCCAGTCTAATTCACTTTTGTCCAGTTGAGCCGCTTGCAGCGTTTCTTCAACAATGTGTGCCAGTTCAGTCACAGCCACTTTAAAGACTTCATTACCCGCCATCGTCAGATAAGCAGGCTTATCAGTATGGTTACGATCCTGATGAGGCAACGTCAACAACTCGCCATAGCGGCCATCGGCATGAAGATGGGTGGAAAGAATACCCGGTTGCTCTGATGTTGTTAACAACACGGCACCCGCACCATCACCAAACAGAATAAGCGTACCGCGATCTTCAGGATCCAATGTACGAGACAACGTATCGGAACCGATCACCAGTGCGTATTTCACCGCACCGCTTTTAACGTATTGATCGGCAACGCTCAGCGCATAGGTAAAACCCGCGCAGGCAGCAGCCAGATCGAAAGCAATCGTATCTTTGATCCCTAATAACTGCTGAACCTGACAGGCTGAGCTAGGGAAAGCATGGCTTGATGATGTTGTAGCAACAATTAGAAGGCCGACTTCAGAAGCATCGACATTCGCCATCTCCAGCGCTTTCTGCGCGGCACGGTATCCCATGGTCGCAACGTTTTCATCCGGCGCAGCAATACGGCGCTCACGGATTCCAGTACGTGTGACGATCCATTCGTCCGTCGTTTCCACCATTTTTTCTAAATCAGCGTTCGTCCTGATTTCTTCAGGCAGATAGCTGCCTGTTCCGATTATTTTTGTATACATGTACGCTTAGTCACTCTTGGGTAATACTGCTTCTAGACGAGCGGCAATCCGCTCGGGAAGCTGCCGCCGTACCGTCTGCATTGCCTGTTCAATAGCAACCGCAAACGCTCTCTGGTTTGCTGCGCCATGGCTTTTGATTACAGTTCCCCGCAATCCTAGCAGGCATGCGCCATTATATTGATCGGGATTCAAATGACCGAAACGCTTTGATAAGCGTTTTTGTAACAAACGTCCCAGCCATTTCAACCACCAGGATCGCTTTTGTTTTTGCTCTGGGCCTGAAGCAGGAGACTTCAGCAGTGACAGGAACATCCTTACCACGCCTTCCACCGTTTTCAGTGTGACATTACCCACAAAGCCGTCACAGACCATCACATCCGTTTTTCCCGTCAGCAGATCGTTGCCTTCCAGATAACCGATATAATTTATTGATGGTGTCTCTTTTAGCTGTGCCGCTGCTTCACGGATAGTACTCAGCCCTTTGTTTTCTTCTTCACCGATATTCAACAACGCGACCCGAGGATTCGTCAGTTCCAGCACTTCTTCTGCCATCACTGAGCCCATCACAGCAAACTGAACCAACATTGTGCTGTCGCATTCAACATTAGCCCCCAGATCCAACACAACTGTCTTTCCGTGCTGCTGGTGAGGTAATACCGACACCAATGCAGGTCGCTCAATGCCTTCAAGTGGCTTAATCAGGAGCTTAGCCAGTCCCATAAGCGCACCCGTATTGCCTGCACTCACACAGGCCTGTGCCCTACCGTCTTTAATCAACTCAAGCGCGATGCGCATTGAGGTACCACGGCTCGCACGAATAGCCTGCGACGGCCTCGCATCACTAGCAATAACCGACTCCGCCGGAACAACTTCTAAGCGAGAGAGTAAATCAGAATCGACTTTGGCAAGTAATGGAGTAATCGCAGCAGGATCGCCGACTAATAGCAAATTGAGTGCTGGATTAGAAGCCAGTGCCTGCAATGCAGCAGGCACTGTTACGCAGGGACCAAAATCCCCGCCCATCGCATCTAACGCCAGAGTTAGGCGTGTCAAGGTATTGCCTTGCAAATAATTCGCAAGAATTACTTGGCAATGACCTTGCGACCGCGGTAGTAACCATCCGCAGTGATGTGGTGACGCAGGTGAGTTTCGCCAGAAACTTTATCTACGGATACAGAAGAGGTAGTCAGCGCATCATGTGAACGACGCATACCACGTTTGGAACGGCTAGGTTTGTTTTGTTGTACGGCCATGGACCTTACTCCTTAATTACTTATGCTTTAAACTGGCTAATACGGCAAACGGATTTGGTTTTTCCGCCTCTGCAGGCAGTTGACCAAAAACCATGTCCGCTTCGGACACTTCACAGTGTTCAGAATCATGTACCGGGGCGATAGGCAACATCAGAATAATTTCATCCTCAATCATTGCCAGCAGATCGACTTCGCCAAACTCATCAACGCCGATCGGCTCATACGCTCCCGGTAACGCTTCGGCCTGCTCATCATTGACGACCGGGCTGAAACAGAATGTCGCATGGACCTGATGTTCAAACGTCTTTCCGCAACGCTGACACATCAGTGTCACCGCAACGTCAGCGTTACCGTCAATCACAGCCAGACGCTGATTATCAATATTGAAAGATAAAGAGGCCTGAACATCACTATCCACACTCACCACTGACTCGGCAATACGCTCTACTTGTTCAGACGAATAGATACCAACGTAATCTAAACGTTTCTGAGCAGTACGGACCGCGTCAAGGGTTAAGGGTAATTTTACCTTTTGCATAGGGCGCGCATATTAACGTCGTAACGACATAGAGTCAAAGAAAAAGGCAGTTATACACCGCCCTTCACCAATATTCGCTTCCAGAGCGGCACACAGTTTAAAATGCCTTTCATCATTACGCTACGGTTTATCAAAAAATTATGCAGCAGATCGTTCTCGCCTCAACTTCGCCTTACCGTAAAGCCTTATTGGAAAAGCTGACGGTCCCCTTTGTCTGCGCGTCGCCAGACATCGATGAAACCCCTCGCATTGGCGAAAACGCCATCGATCTCGTGATCCGTCTTGCTGAAAGCAAAGCACGAGCGCTGGCCACACACTACACCAATCATTTGATTATTGGTTCCGATCAAGTTTGCGTACTGGGGAATTCCATTACGGGAAAACCGCATAATAAGATTAACGCAACACGGCAATTACAGCAGGCCAGCGGAAAATGCGTTTCCTTCTTTACCGGTTTAGCGCTTTTTAATAGCGCAACCCAATCAATACAGAGCATCGCAGAGCCCTTTGATGTGTATTTTCGTACACTAACGGAAGCTGAAATTGACGGCTATCTGGAGAAAGAGCAGCCATGGAACTGCGCGGGGAGTTTTAAAAGCGAAGGGTTGGGTATTACCCTCTTTGAACGGTTATCTGGTCGAGATCCAAATACGCTCATTGGATTGCCGCTGATCGCGCTAACACAGATGCTACAAAAGGAAGGTTTGAATCCATTGACAGTGAGAAATGAATAGGGATAGCCCGATGAAGCGCTATCCCGATAGATAAAAGCATATAGATATGAGTGGTTAGCTTTTTGTCTCGCGCAACACCTGTAGGCAGCGGCGTAATCCATTATCCAATGGCGCTTCGACTCTCAACGTCTCGCCAGTATTCGGGTGCTCAAAACGCAGCGCCTGCGCATGCAGGAATAGACGTTTTAAACCCGAACCTGCCAGTTGCCGATCGAACTCGCGATCGCCATAACGGTCGTCAAACGCTATCGGATGTCCGGCATACTGGGCGTGTACACGAATTTGATGTGTACGCCCGGTAACTGGGCTCGCCCTCACCAGAGTTGCGTGTTCAAAACGCTCTTCTATTTTAAAACGTGTTTCTGACGCTTTACCTTCGCTGTTTACCCGTACTATGCGTTCACCACTTTGCAGGATATTTTTCAACAGCGGCGCCTGAACGACCTTACAGTGAGACTGCCACTGGCCGCGAACCAGCGCCAGATAGTCTTTTTGCATACCTTTCAACCGCAGTTGTTCATGCAAAGAACGTAAGGCCGAACGTTTTTTTGCCACCAGTAAAACACCAGAAGTATCGCGATCGAGGCGGTGCACTAGCTCCAGAAAACGCGCTTCCGGGCGTAAAGCACGCAGCCCTTCAATTACGCCGAAGCTTAGGCCACTTCCGCCATGCACCGCAGTACCCGAGGGCTTATTCAGCACCAACAGGTAGTCATCTTCATAAATAATGCACTCGGCCAACGCCGCTACTTTACCAAGACTGGCAGAAACAGGCGTTTCGTCGCGTTCAGCCTGTCGAACAGGCGGAATACGGATGACATCACCGTCGAGCAATTTATACTCCGGCTTGACCCGTTTCTTATTTATCCTTACCTCACCTTTTCGCAAGATTCGGTAAACCATGCTTTTAGGCACACCCTTTAAGTGGGTATGCAAAAAATTATCGATACGCTGCCCCGCTTCATCTGCGGAGATCGTCACAAACTGTACTGAAGGATTATCTGTTTTCATGATGCGCGATTCTAAATAGAGCAACCCGATAGCGCCACTTCTTTTTCTGTGCTTAACTGTGTGTCTGACTTATGAAGATATTGTTGCACTATCGGGTGAGTAACGGGTGAATTGCGCTGTAGCATCAAACCCTGTCCGTTTTGGTGATAACAACAGAACTATCTTTATACAGACAGGCAAAGTCATCTTGCTATAACGGTATCAGCAGTGGAATAATGCTTTTGCGTTTCCCACGCGGATTTCCGATAAACAAGGGGAAATTGCGAAGTTACTAAATTTGCCTGATAACGCACACACGCAGCAATGGCGTAAGACGTAATGCGAAATCAAGCAGTTAGCGGGCTGTGGATTGCAGCTTGGCCGGCAAATGGAATCAGATCTGGCGACATTATTCAGAAGCTGTTCCCTCAGTAAATGCGCTGTTTTCCATCAGGAAATACAGGCTACCGAAACATGCGTCTCTATGCAGGCGACAACCGGGAGGTTGACGTCCCTGCGATAAGCCACGAGGCCATCGGTTCACTCCGGTCATGCGGTTCTTTTTGTCCGCAGCTCTATCAATAATGCAAGTAAAAATAACGAGTAAGTTGAAGATGAAAAGAATGTTAATTAACGCAACTCAGCAGGAAGAGTTGCGTGTTGCCTTGGTTGATGGTCAACGGCTGTATGATTTGGATATTGAAAGTCCAGGTCATGAGCAGAAGAAAGCAAATATCTACAAAGGTAAAATCACTCGTATCGAACCCAGTCTTGAAGCGGCTTTTGTTGATTACGGCGCTGAAAGGCATGGTTTCCTTCCTCTTAAAGAAATCGCCCGCGAATACTTCCCAAGCAACTATGCTTCCCATGGTCGTCCTAACATTAAAGACGTGTTACGTGAAGGTCAGGAAGTTATTGTTCAGGTAGATAAAGAAGAGCGTGGCAACAAAGGCGCAGCGCTGACTACCTTTATCAGCCTGGCTGGTAGCTATCTGGTCTTAATGCCGAATAACCCTCGCGCAGGCGGCATTTCACGCCGGATCGAAGGTGACGATCGTACCGAGCTTAAAGAAGCGCTGGGATCGTTGCAATTGCCCGATGGCATGGGACTCATTGTTCGTACTGCTGGTGTGGGTAAATCCGCTGAAGCACTACAATGGGATTTGGCTTTCCGTCTGAAACACTGGGACGCAATCAAAAAAGCCGCTGAAGGTCGCTCGGCGCCATTCCTGATTCATCAAGAAAGTAACGTGATCGTCCGTGCTTTCCGTGACTATCTGCGCCAGGATATTGGCGAAATCCTGATCGACAACCCGAAAATTCTCGAGCTGGCGAAAGAACATATTTCTGCGCTGGGTCGCCCTGACTTCAGCAGCAAAATCAAATTGTACAGTGGTGAAATCCCGCTTTTCAGCCACTATCAGATCGAATCGCAGATTGAATCGGCTTTCCAACGTGAAGTCCGCCTGCCGTCCGGCGGTTCTATCGTTATCGATACTACCGAAGCGTTGACGGCCATTGATATCAACTCCGCCCGTGCAACACGCGGTGGCGACATTGAAGAAACCGCGTTTAATACTAACCTTGAAGCCGCAGACGAAATTGCGCGCCAATTACGCCTGCGTGACCTTGGCGGCCTGATCGTCATCGACTTCATTGATATGACCCCGGTTCGTCACCAGCGTGAAGTTGAAAACCGCCTGCGCGATTCAGTACGCCAAGATCGTGCACGTATTCAGATCGGTCGGATTTCCCGCTTCGGTCTGCTGGAAATGTCACGTCAGCGTCTAAGTCCTTCACTGGGCGAATCCAGCCATCACGTTTGCCCACGCTGTACCGGCACAGGCACGATTCGTGACAATGAATCACTTTCGCTGTCCATTCTTCGCCTGATTGAAGAAGAAGCGCTGAAAGAAAACACCAAAGAAGTTCATGCGATTGTTCCAGTCCAGATTGCATCTTATCTGCTGAACGAGAAGCGTGATGCCGTTAACGCCATTGAGACACGTCAGGGCGGTGTACGCGCTATCATCGTGCCACACGACGGTATGCAAACACCGCACTACTCTGTGGTTCGCGTACGCAAAGGCGAAGAAAAACCGACGCTCAGCTATTTGTTGCCTCAGCGTTTGGAAACGGAAACACAGCAACTGCAAGACGAACAAACGATCGAGCGTAAACAGCCTGAGCAGCCAGCTTTAGCAACGTTCAGCATGGCTGAAATGCCAGAAGAAACCACGCCACCGGTTGCCAAAGCGGCTCCTGATGTAGCAAAAGCCGCAGAAGAAGCTCAACCGGGTCTCATTAGCCGTTTCTTCAGTGCCTTAAAAGGCGTTTTTGCTTCTGAACCAGCTGCAAAAGCAGTAGATAGCGTTGACGAGAAGAAAGTAGAAGAAGAGAAAGCCGGTGAAGGCCAGCGTTCTGAACGTCGGAACCCACGCCGTCAGGGTAATAACCGCCGTGACCGTGGCTCTCGTGAACAGCGTGATGATCAGCGCCGTAATAAGCGACAAACCGAAGAAGTGGTCGCGGAAACACGCGTTGCAGAAAATGTGGAGAAAGCCGATTCGGAAGAACAACCGCGCCGTGAACCACGCGCTGAACGTCAGCGTCGTCGTCAGGACGAGCGCCGTCAAGCTCCGGTAGAGGAGAAAATTCAGCCAGTGGCCGATGATTCCGATGACAACACAGCCGAGCAGGATAAGCCTACTCAGGTTATGCAACGTCGCCAACGTCGTCAGTTGACTCAGAAAGTACGTGTCCAGTCTGAAACTCAGCAGGATACTTTGTCTGATAACACGGCACCGATTGCTGAAGCCCCTGAGCTAGCTCAATCTTACGTCAAGCCAAACGATGTTGCGGTAGACAATAACGAGAGCGATAACGAGCAAAACGATGCAAATCGTGCCAATGGCGAAAATGGCGGTATGCCACGTCGCTCACGTCGTTCTCCTCGCCATCTGCGCGTCAGCGGCCAGCGCCGTCGTCGCTATCGTGATGAGCGTTACCCATCCCAGTCGCCGATGCAGTTGGAATTTGCCGCCGCGTCACCGGAAATGGCATCAGGGAAAGTGTGGATCAGCTACCCTGTCGCACAGTCACAGCAGGCTGAAAACCAACAGTTGGAAGAGAACGTGGCAGCTATCGAAACACCACTGTTACCAGCCGTTGTCGACGTCGCAGTGACGGCACAAGCCGATACCGCTGAATCCAACGCGATTGAAAACGTTGCGATTACTGAAGCAGTCGTTCACGAAGATGCCGTTGTAACAGCAACAGTACAATCTGCGGACGTCATTCAGGACAGCAATGTAGAGCATGTCGAAGTGAGTGCTGCAGACGAAGAGACTGTCGTTGAGCCAATCACAGAGAACACGGCGATCGATGATGTCATCGCTGCGATTGCTGTTAGTGCAGTTGAAGAAGCCAAAGCCGTTGAGGTTGATGATACTGATACGACACAGGCGACCGAAGATGTACAGGCCGTTGAAGCTGTCGTTGCTGAAGAAAAACAGGCAGATGACATCGCTGATGCGACCGAGAAAGCTGATGTAGCAGAACCGGTTTCTAGCCCAGTGGTTTCCGTAGTACAGGAAGTCAGCCAGCCACAAAGCATTCAGGATGAGCCAGTAGCTGCAATCAGCGCGCAGTCGGTTGTGGAAGAACCGGCATCGGGCGTAACAAAAGCAGCTACCGTTGTTGAACAGCCGCATTATAAGCTCCATGCAACGGCACCAATGACTAAAGCGCCAGCCCCAGCATATAACGCGGAGCCTGCTCGACACAGTGATTGGGTACGCCCAGACTATCCGTTCTCAGGAAAAGGCTCGGCAGGCGGTCATTCCGCAGTTAACCAATCAACTGCGCCAGCAACCAAGCCAGCGCCAGTTAACGAGTAACTCTGACTTTTATAGACAAACACCCGCCAATTGGCGGGTGTTTTTTTATCTACAATCTTTTGCTAATTGCTTAACCTAAAAAACTCAATAGCTTGATATCTACACTGTCCGTTTTACCATCCAGTTCGGCCAGGAAACTTTTAAAGTGCGCACTCTGCTCATGTAATGCCAGAGCCTCACGATCCTTCCAACGTTCGAAGAACACAAACGAACCGGGTTTACCCACGACTTCATGCAGATCATACTGCACATTGCCCGCTTCCTGCAGGCTGGGCGATACCACGCGTTTTAGCGTTGCGGTAACATCGGCAATGAACTCTGCCTTTGCCTGAATAGTGGCGACAATACGAATTTCCATATACATCCCTTATTTATCAATGAAAAGATAGTGCTATCAGATGCCAATCTGCGCCTAATTTCAAGCATTCATCAACAAACGGATGCATTCAAATGGCTTTACGCTTATCCTTATCCCCCGCCGTATCAGTCCCAAAACCAACCGAAAGACGATGTTTTTCTACTGACCGCCGGAGCGCAATTCCATGACCGCACAGCACACTATTCTTAAAATCCGTCGCCCTGACGATTGGCACATTCACCTGCGTGACGATCGGATGCTGGAAACCGTTCTCCCCTATACCAGCCGTTTCTTCGGCCGTGCGATTGTTATGCCAAATCTGACGCCACCGATTACCAGCGTAGCCAGCGCTATCGCGTATCGTCAGCGTATTTTAGCCGCAGTCCCGCAAGGCGATAATTTTCATCCACTGATGACGTGCTATCTGACTGATACGCTAGATGCCAATGAAATCGTGAGTGGTTTTGAGCAAGGCGTCTTTACCGCTGCCAAACTCTATCCAGCCAACGCCACAACGAACTCCAGCCATGGCGTAACTAGCGTCGCCACTATCTCCGGGATTCTGGAGAAAATGCAGAAAATTGGCATGCCGTTACTCATTCACGGTGAAGTCACCGATCCCGCTATTGATATATTCGATCGGGAAGCTCGCTTTATCGAAACCATTCTGGAACCGTTACGCCAGGATTTCCCTGAACTGAAGGTCGTCCTCGAACACATTACGACGAAAGAAGCAGCGGAATACGTTATTGCAGGCAATGATTATCTTGCAGCAACCATCACCCCCCAGCACTTGATGTTCAACCGCAATCATATGCTGGTTGGCGGCATCCGCACTCACTTATATTGTCTACCGATCTTAAAACGCAACACGCATCAACAAGCGTTGCGTGAAGCCGTCGCCAGCGGCTGCGACCGACTTTTCCTCGGTACAGATTCAGCGCCACATGCCAAACACAGAAAAGAATCCAGCTGCGGCTGTGCTGGTGTGTTCAATGCTCAGGCTGCATTAAGTACCTACGCCACCGTTTTTGAAGAAATGAATGCGCTTGATAAACTCGAAGCATTCTGTTCCCTGAATGGCCCGCGGTTTTATGGCCTGCCAGTGAACGACAGCTGGATTGAACTTCACCGTGAAGCAGTCACGTTCCCAGAAGAAATCGCTCTCGGCGACGAGTCGCTAATCCCCTTCCTTGCCGGACAAAGCCTCAACTGGTCAGTTCGTTAATCGGTAAGCCCATCCGCATTATGCCGATGGGCTAAATTTTATTGCACATCTTGTTCTTCCTCCCTAATAACTGTATAAATAAACAGTTAAAAAATTGGAGGTCAGCATGCGCGTAGAAATTACTCTTACAAAGACAGCGCCTTTACCCGCCGGTGCCATCGAAGCGCTCAGGCATGAGCTGGAAAAGCGTATTCACAAAATTTATCCCGATACACCCATTCAGGTTCGTTATGCATCCGCAAATAGCCTGACGGTGATGGGAGCTGGTAAAGATGACAAAGATCGTATCTCTGAAATTTTGCAGGAAACGTGGGAAAGTGCCGATGACTGGTTTACAGCAGAGTAATCTAAAGCTTGAAAGATAACGAAGATATAGGCTGTAATGGCAGTTTAAAGCGGCATTTCGCCATGTGCTATGATCGAGGGTATCTGTAATGACGGTAGAAAAACCAGACGAGGCAATGACATTCGGGGAACTACTGGAGCTGATTGGCGAGCAACAACGCAAGATCGATGCTCTGGAACTCGCCTTTTCGTCCCTGGCATTCTGCCTCGATGAAAAAGCAAACAAACTGATGATTCACAATCTGACATTGGAATCTCAAAATGAGAATCGGGATCCCGCGATGAAGAAATACCTTGCCCGACTTGCTGCCGCATTAGAAAAAAACTCAGGGCCAGCTACGGAATAATGTTCTACTGCTTCTGTAACAACACCTTCGGGATGAAAGCCTACTCATCCCGATATTTTATCTGATACATCGTTTATCTCTTCGACATACCTGCCTGTGTAATTTTTTTACGAAAAATTGAAAATATTTCCCATAAATTAAATAAGCCACAGTATACTGTTAATGCTCGTTTAAAATAATGAGCCACCTGAAGCCTCGTTAGTCACTCATGTTAGTAACTAGTCAATAAGGGGTATTTATGGATAGAAAAAATGAAGTTATTCAGACACATCCTCTTGTAGGTTGGGACATCAGCACCGTTGACAGTTATGACGCCATGATGATCCGTTTACACTACTTATCCACCTCGGATCAAGTACCAGATGAAGCACATGTAGACCGTACGCTTTGGCTAACGACCGACGTAGCAAGGCAGCTGATACACATACTTGAAGCCGGCATTGCGAAAATTGAATCAACAGACTGTGACGTCAGTGATTATCGAAAACATTAGCAATTTATAACGTTATTAATATTATATTCAATACTCAATAATTTGTTTTAATGTCATTTGCTTTAGTAACAACACCGCCCTATCGGCGGTGTTGCTATTTTAGGCCTATTCTCATTTCTTTTTATACCCGCGAATCAATTACACCGAGTCACCAGCCTTTATACCAATAATCACTCACTAGATAATTACTCAACTAATAGAGCACTCCCCATCCCTTTAATTTATTCCGCTATCGTATTTATTCATCTTTCTTTCGCCTGAAAACAGGTATCAGAAATATCTATTTCTATTAAAGAGTTTCCATAACCAAATTGAATAAATTATGAATTTAAATTCAAAAAATCTGCTCATGTTTATGATAATGTTGCAATTTGAAAGTTTATATTGCTTTTATGTTTCTTCCTGTTAAATTTTTTTCCGGATTGACCCCGTTACCGATCTGATTAAGGAATTATCACTATGCTTTGGCGTAATACCTCTTCCCGTTATGGCCATATCAGCATTCTTTTGCACTGGATTGCAGCGTTGACCGTTTATGGCATGTTCGCTTTAGGACTGTGGATGGTCACATTAGGGTACTACAGTACCTGGTATCACCGTGCTCCAGAGATTCACAGAGCCATTGGCGTGCTGCTCTTTTCCATCATTATTTTCCGCGTGGTATGGCGTTTCATCTCTCCGCCTCCACCGCCATTGAAAAGTTACTCCACATTGACCCGCGTCAGCGCGACGCTGGCGCATATTGCACTTTATGTCATTCTTTTCGCCATTCTCATAAGTGGATATCTCATTTCCACTGCGGAAGGACATCCAATCTCAGTTTTTGGCTGGTTTTCTATTCCGGCCATTGTCAGCGGCTTGACGGATCAGGCCGATATAGCAGGCGACGTGCATCTTTATCTTGCATGGGCGGTGGTTGCCTTATCAGCACTGCACGGTTTAGCCGCATTAAAACACCACTTTATCGATGGTGATAACACGTTGAAACGAATGTTGGGTCGCAACATTTCTTAACTTTCTGGATTTATGGAGAAAAACCAATGCTGAAGAAAACACTACTGAGCCTAACCGCAGTATCCATGCTTGCCTCTGCCGGTTCTGCACTGGCGGCAGAGTACAAGTTCGATAAAGAAGGCCAGCACGCGTTTATTGAATTCCGCATTAAACACCTCGGTTACAGCTGGCTTTATGGCAGCTTTAACGATTTCGACGGCACTTTTGCCTTTGATGAGAAAAACCCATCAGCGGATAAAGTGAATGTCACTATCAACACCAACAGCGTTGACACCAATCACGCTGAACGTGACAAGCACCTTCGCAGTGCAGAATTCTTAAACGTATCCAAGCATCCGCAGGCAACGTTTACCTCAACGGAAGTGAAGAAAGACGGTGATGACTACGATATTACCGGTAATCTAACCTTAAATGGCGTGACCAAGCCTGTTAAGTTGGATGCCAAGCTCATCGGTCAGGGGGATGATCCATGGGGTAACTATCGCGCAGGATTTCAGGCCGAAGGAACTATCAAGCTGAAAGATTTCAACATTACGACCGATTTGGGTCCCGCTTCACAGGATGTAGAACTGATTATTGCCGTTGAAGGCGTTCGCCAGAAATAAGGTTCCGTCATGTAGCTAACAGCAAAAAGCCCCTTCCAAAGGAAAGGGCTTTTATATTAGCGAGCAACAGTGAGTTATTCTGCGTTGTCTTTCGCTGCAGGTGCCGGAATATGTAACGTTGACTGCAATAATCCTTTAGATTTATTGAAAATCTTCATTCCATTTTCACGCCCGCTGCGTATTGCTCTTTGTTCTTCTAACGGCAATTTCATTTCATCCTGACACTGTGTGCTACAGCAACCTTCGTATTTTGCGGCACAGCTCGGACATTGGATAAACAGAAGATGGCAACCTTCATTACGACAGTTAGTGTGACTATCACACGAAGCACCACACTGATGACAATGCGCGATAACGTCATCAGAGATGCGTTCTCCCATGCGTTCATCAAATACGAAATTCTTGCCGATAAACTTCAGCGGTAACCCTTGTGCTTTAGCCTGGCGCGCATATTCAATAATACCACCCTCGACGTGATACACATTTTTAAAGCCATGATGCAGCATGTAGGCACTAGCCTTCTCGCAGCGAATGCCACCGGTACAGTACATAACAATATTTTTATCACGGATATCATCGAGCATATCCACAGCCATCGGCAACTGCTCACGAAAAGTATCCGACGGCACTTCCAATGCATTCTGAAAATGTCCGACTTCATATTCGTAGTGATTGCGCATATCGACGAAAACAGTATCAGGATCGTCGGCCATCGCATTAACCCGATCGGCTTTCAGATACTGCCCGACATTCGCCGGATTAAACGTAGGATCATCAATTCCATCGGCGACAATCCGTTCACGTACTTTCATACGCAATACCCAAAACGACTTTCCATCATCTTCCAGAGCGATATTTAAGCGAATCTGATCGAGCGCTGGATGCGCACTGAACAATCCCGTCTTAAAGGCATCAAACTGATTATTGGGTACGCTGATTTGGGCGTTAATCCCTTCAGCTGCAATATAAATACGCCCGAAGACCTTATATTGCTCAAGCTGAATATATAGGCGATCGCGAAATGCTTTTGGATCGTCTATCGTAAAATATTTATAGAAGGAAACTGTGGTACGCGGCTCGGTTTCCGCAAGCATACGAGCCTTCAGTTCCTCATTGGAAACTCGGTTATGTAACACTGGCATGGTGTACGTTCCTGTCTTCACTGAGGTTAGCATGTGACGTTCATTGCCGGCCATAGCCTGACACATTGAATCGCCCGGCATCATACCTGATAGCGCAGAAGCTGTCAGGGCATGAAATGAATAGCGAAACGATAAAGAGTGATCTACCGTAAACGGATGACCTCTGGGATTCACTTTCGCTTTCATGAAGTATCATCATCGAAGGATCTGTCATTATGAGTCAGCTTTTCTCCCCCGTATCTCTTGGTAAACTCGAACTGCCCAACCGAATCATCATTGCCCCAATGTGCCAATATTCGGCTGAGGATGGTAAGGCGACAGCCTGGCATACCATGCATTTAGGTAACCTGTCACATTCAGGAGCAGGACTACTCATTATCGAGGCCACAGCAGTTTCACCAGAAGGCAGGATTTCCCCGCACGATCTCGGCCTGTGGGATGACACCACCGAACAAGCCCTTGCCAGCGTGATTCAGTCTGTCAAAACCTATTCTGCCATGCCCCTTGGCATACAACTGGGACATGCTGGTCGCAAAGCCTCGACGGGCGTTCCGTGGAGCGAACGGGCATTTCTGCACCCGGAACAGGGAGGATGGCAGACTATCGCACCATCGGCGATTCCTTACAACGCCAGCGACGCTGCGCCACTGGCAATGTCAGAGCAGCACATCCGTGCGCTAGTTGATTCGTTCGTCGACTCTGCTAAGCGTGCGGACAGTCTGGGCTTTGACCTGATAGAAATTCATGCTGCTCACGGCTATTTACTGCACCAGTTCCTTTCTCCGCTGACAAATCAGCGCACAGATAGCTACGGCGGATCGCTTCAAAATCGGATGCATCTGGTCGTTGAAATTTATCGCGCGGTACGTGAAGTTTTCCCTGCACATAAAGCCGTCGGCGTACGTATTTCTGCAACAGATGGTGTTGAGGGAGGTTGGGATCTGGAGCAATCGGTGCAGCTCAGTAAAGCGTTGCACGAATTAGGCTGCGATTTCATCCATGTTTCCAGCGGCGGGCTATCACCGTTACAACAGATTCATCCCGCACCTAATTATCAGGTGCCCTATGCTCAGCGGATTAAGCAAGAAGTTGGCATCACCACCATCGCAGTGGGGCTAATAACCGAACCAGAACAGGCAGAAGCGATCGTCGCAACCGGTGAGGCAGATGCTATCGGGTTGGCCCGTGCCATACTTTTCGACCCACGCTGGCCATGGCATGCCGCCGCCCGATTGGGCGCTCAGGTATCTGCGCCCGCTCAGTACTGGCGCAGCGAGCCACGTTACGCCAGAGGTATTTTCAAGCAATAGCGGTAAAATATAATGTGCCAGGCGATCCTATCAGGGTCGCCTTTTCCCCACGCGACTACATAGCATGCCACCAAAGATCAAAACTCATTTTTTGGGAATGGTACGATTAAGGCCGTTTTTTGCATAAAAATCAGTCAATAAGATGGCAATAATTTGTTTTATTGTCAAAGCACGCAATAATCTATCTTGCAGTTAACCATTAACTCGATTCTTTTTAACGGTTCGCGTGCTGACCAGCACCAAAATGTTGATACTGAGGCCATGACACAGATCCCTTCCTTCAATCGTTCATTGCTGCATCCGCGCTACTGGCTCACCTGGTTGGGCATCGGCATCCTTTACCTTATCGTTTTGCTACCCTATCCCGTACTTTATCGTATCGGCACCGCCCTCGGTCATCTGGCTATGCGCCTGTTGCCACAGCGCGTCAAGATCGCTGCACGCAACCTTGAAATGTGTTTTCCACAGATGCCGCAGGCCGAGCGCAATGCACTACTCAGGAAGAACTTTGAATCTGTCGGTATGGGTGTGGTTGAAACAGGTATGGCGTGGTTTTGGCCGAATTGGCGTCTTGAACGCTGGTTTACGGTAACAGGCCTTGAGCACATACTCCCTGAGAACGAACGAGAGCAAGGAGTCTTGCTTATCGGACTGCATTTTTTAACGTTGGAACTCGGGGCGCGAGTTTTTGGTATGCACAACCCAGGGATCGGCGTGTATCGCCCGAATGATAACAAGCTGATTGACTGGTTACAGACGTGGGGCAGACTGCGATCCAACAAATCCATGCTGGACCGGAAAGATCTTAAAGGAATGATACGCGCCCTCAAGCAAGGTGACATCATCTGGTATGCGCCAGATCATGATTATGGCCCGCGCAGCAGCGTATTCGCCCCTCTGTTTGCCGTAGATACGGCGGCAACAACCCGCGGTAGCTATATGCTGATAAAAACGGCGCGCCCGGCAATCATCCCGTTTGTGCCGCGCCGCTTGCCCGAAGGAAAAGGTTATGAACTGCTGATTCAGCCTGCTGAACAAGGTGCGCCTGTAGATAATGAAGCCGTGACCGCTGCTTGGATGAACAAGGTTGTTGAAAACAATATTCTGCTCGCACCGGATCAATACATGTGGCTACATCGCCGTTTCAAAACTCGCCCAGAAGGCGAGCCGTCCTTTTATTAACTTACACGTTCCGATTGCTCATTTCAGGAACTGCGCACTTTGTTACAGACGAAAAAAAGCAACGGCGACTGCCGTTGCTTTATCTCTCAGACTAACAATCTTTCACACTACACGCAGTTAGCTTTTGATATGCGGTGCAGGAAGTTTTTGGTAAAACTCAACCCATGCCGCATACGCTTCCGGTTTTTGCCACACATGGTAGTGCATGCGCGATATTGTAACGGGATCGCTAAGCAGTGCCAGGCGCTGATTATTGCTCACCTCTTCCGGCTTACGATTCAAGGCCTCTCGCACATTCTGCTCACGTACGTCCTCAATCGCTCGGCTAAAGCGGTGACGCGCCGTCGCCATTGCACTGGCAAGAGCGTTAACTGACGGATCAAAAACGGCCTGCATAAACCCGTCATCGAGTCTACGCTGGTGGTTCAATCGACAATATTCATCCGTAGCAACCAGTTCACGCGGTGGATTGAATTCTTCCGGTATCAGCAGCAGCTTCGCACGTTTACAACCCAGCCCTAATGCTGCACGACTCGAATAAACCGACACCACCGGCGACAAAATCAGTGAGAAGACAATCGGCGACAGCCACCACAAGAAGCGCAGATCCAACCACGCCATACCAATCGCCCAGACCAGTCCCAGAATCAGTTGGGAACCATGGCGCACAAATGCCTCACTCCACGGCGTTGCGTCGTCGTCACGCTGTGGAGAATTCCACTGCACCGACCAACCGAGGAACGCGCTGACAACAAACACCGTGTGGAACAACATACGAACCGGTGCCAGCAGAACCGAGAACAGCATTTCCAGCAACAGAGAAAGGAATACGCGGAAAGCGCCACCGTACTCTTTTGCACCTTTCGCCCACACCAGAATCACGCTCAACAGTTTTGGCAAGAACAACAGAACCAATGTCGTGGAGAAGAGGGCGATAGCCAGTTCAGGTCGCCACTGTGGCCAGACGGGGAACAGCTGTCGGGGCTGCAAGAAGTACTGCGGTTCCATCAGCGTATGCACAACCTGCAACGCGGTAGAAAGCACCAGGAACATAAACCACAACGGTGCAGACAGATAGGACATCACGCCAGTCAGGAAAACTGCGCGGTGAACCGGATGCATGCCTTTAACCAAGAACAACCGGAAATTCATCAGGTTACCATGGCACCAGCGGCGGTCACGTTTCAGTTCATCCAACAGGTTAGGCGGCAGCTCTTCATAGCTTCCCGGGAGGTCGTATGCAATCCAAACGCCCCACCCCGCACGACGCATCAGCGCAGCTTCAACGAAGTCGTGAGAAAGAATCGCACCAGCGAACGAACCTTCACCCGGCAGAGGTGCTAGTGCACAATGCTCAATGAACGGTTTAACGCGGATAATCGCGTTATGTCCCCAGTAATGCGACTCACCCAACTGCCAAAAATGCAGACCTGCGGTGAACAATGGGCCATAAACACGCGTCGCAAACTGCTGACAGCGCGCATACAGTGTATCCATGCCAGAAGCTTTCGGCGAAGACTGAATGATGCCAGCGTTCGGATTCGCTTCCATCAGTCTGACCAGAGATGTCAGACATTCGCCACTCATGACGCTATCGGCATCCAGAATCACCATGTAACTATACTGGTTACCCCAGCGGCGGCAGAAGTCATCGATATTGCCGCTCTTACGTTTGACGCGGCGACGGCGACGGCGATAGAAAATACGCCCTGCTCCCCCAACATCGCGGCACAGCTCCATCCAGGCTTTTTGCTCTGCTACACAGATATCGGGATCGTTACTGTCGCTCAGAACGTAAATATCAAAATGCTCAAGATTACCCGTCGCTTCAACCGATTCATACGTCGCACGTAGCCCCGCAAACACACGTTCTACGTCTTCGTTACAAATCGGCATGATTAACGCCGTGCGATGCTCAGGATTCAGGGCCTCGTCACCTACCGTCGTGGAAGAGATACTGTATTTATCTCGACCAATAAGCAGTTGTAGAAACCCCATCAGCGCGGTCCAGAACCCAGCCGATACCCAGCAGAACAGTACCGCAAACAAAACGAGTATGCCGCTTTGCAGCACATAAGGCAGCAACTGCATCAACGAACGCGTCCAAGGCTGCCCCGCCATTTCAAACGGATCGATCAGCGCCCAGCCCTGATAAGGCAGGATGGTTTTCATGTACCACGTCGCGATCGCCGTCTGGAACAGCGTCAACGCCAGCAGAATATAGCGGCGAATTGTTCCCACCAGGCGCCAACGGTTCTCGGAAATTTTCTCTTCCGGGCTGTAATGAGGACGAGGCGGTACGGTACGCCCCAGCAGGCTTTCCCACCAGCGAATCAATGGGTTCGTCCGCCAAACATCTGGGAACATAGAGGCGCGGGTAATGACAGGCATCGCTTTTAATGCCGCCCGCCCTTCTCTGTCTGTACCGAGTTGCTTACCGTTGTCCAGACCATCAGCCCAAGCCATTTCAAGACGCGCCTGCACAGAATGTAGCGCAACATCGTCTTCAGCCTGAACATTAACTTGGTTACCTTCAGGCTGGCTACCTTCAGACAGGGCCTGATGCAAAACGGCCTGATCGTTCCAGGCCGCTTGCGGTAATTTTTCGCGAAGAACCTCTGCCTGCTCGGCAGGCAGAGGTAGTTTCTCAATGTAATCGAGAGAAGAAGTTGACTTATTCATTAGCAGGTAGCTGATTGCTCCAGGTTTCAGTCAATGTCGTCTCGCCATTAACCAACGCAGCTCTCATTTCAGTCGGCTGTTTCGCATCTTTCACACGCACACGCAGCGTCAGACGCCAACCATGAGTTACTGGGTTATAGCGAACATTATTTTCTACAATCTCGCCGTTATCGCCGATGCTGACCTGAGAGGCTACCGGAGCGTTCTCATCCAACTCTTTCAAATTCGGTCCAATGAAATCAACAATATAAGCGATCGTGCCGTCAGGCTGGCGGATCAGGTTAGATTGTTTAACATCACCGGCAGAACGACGAGTCTGTTGGACATAAGCAATATTCGGGGAATGTAATTGATCTTCATCGCGCGTAAAGTGCAGACGATATTTAACATCCAGTGGTTTGCCCGTTTCTGGCAACACATCAGGCGTCCAGAAAGCAACGATATTGTCGTTAGTTTCATCTGCGGTAGGGATTTCAACCAGCTCAACCTTCCCTTTACCCCACTCGCCTTTCGGCTCAATCCAACCGCTTGGACGCAGATCGTAACGGTCATCAAGATCTTCATAGGCGGTAAAATCACGTCCGCGTTGCAGCAGACCAAATCCTTTCGGATTTTCTACCGCATAGGTGCTCACAGACAGATGCTTCGGATTATTCAGCGGACGCCAAATCCATTCACCATTACCGGCATGAATTGACAAGCCGTTCGAGTCGTTGAGCGCCGGACGATAGTTCAGCGTCGGCGACGGCTGGTTCGGCCCAAACAGATACATACTGGTCAGCGGAGCAATGCCCAGCTTGCCCACTTTGTCACGCAGGAAGACTTTAGCCTGAACGTCTACTACGCTGTCACGCCCCGGATAAACGGTAAAGCGGTAAGCCCCTGCGGCACGTGGAGAATCCAGCAGCGCATAAATAACCAAGTGTTTATCATTTGGTTTGGGACGTTCAATCCAGAACTCACGGAAGCGAGGGAATTCTTCGCCGGAAGGCAATGCGGTATCGATGGCAAGACCACGGGCAGACAAGCCATAAATCTGGCCTTTACCTACCACACGGAAATAGCTGGCACCCAGCATACTGACAATTTCATCGTTCTTATCGGCTTTATTGATCGGATAGAGAACTTTAAAACCGGCAAAGCCGAGATTTTTAACCGACTCAGGATCATGGTTAACGGGGCCAAAATCAAAGAACTCAGGAGCGTATTTAATCTCATCAACCGTTGTCGCGGTGACTTCATTAATTTTCACCGGAGTATCGAAATACATCCCCTGATGGTAAAACTGGAGTTTGAATGGCGTCTGTACATTATTCCAGTATGACTTATCGTTATTGAAACGAATTTGCTGATAGTCCGCAAATTTCATATCACGAAATTGCGCAGGAAGATTACTTTTCGGCGCTTCAAAACCCTTTTGTGCCAGCTTTTCAGCCTGCTGTGCAACGTCATCAATAGAGAATGCCCAAGCAGGCACTGCGCTTACAGACAGCATAATGGCGGCAGACAGCCAGCGAAGGCTAGCAACCCGCTGTTTAAACCCAAATTTATTATCCAGCACAGCTCCCCCTGTTGGTGTGCTTCAATCAACTAAAATCCATATTAATGGATAAGTTAGCCTTCCTACAACTTGATAAAGATATTGTTCATCATAATAGGTCAGCGTTTAAACAACGAGAACGCTAAAGCATGATAAACCGGGTTGTAAAAATGGAAAACAGCCACGGACTATAGCGAATATCGACCTGCGCGGGCGTAGGATTATTCCGTTTACGCCTGCACCATGTATTATTGCCCCACCGATAAAAGTCCTGACGGACAGTGACATCGGCTCACATACTGCTTGAAGCATGGCAGGTATAAACATTTGTGTAACAATACAGGGACAAGTAAAGTACACTTCCCGTCTGAACCCAGTATTGTTGAATTAAGACTGCTATGCCTTTGTCCGCATTACGACGGCGAAGTTTCCCAGCCTGGGTCGGCATCTTCGCTATTTTGACCATCTTCATTGCCCCAGTGATTTCACAAACACTGGTACTCCACGAGCACGGGCTTTATGAAGTTGGTACAACCACAAACAGTACGACCACCACACATAGTACTACCGCGCATGATACAACTGCGCCCGCTAGTCACAGCGGCAGTATAGCTGAACCGCATCATAATCATACTGGCAACGCGATGCCCGAGCATCACTCGGCGCAATTACACCATTCTCCCTCATCGCCGTCCATGATGATGGATCATGCTGCATGCGGCTACTGTGTACTTTTTTCGTATACGCCAGCACTGTTCACAACAGACTCCCCTAATCCCATACTGACGTCATCTTTATCAGAAGCGTTGGTTATTCACTTTATTTCTCGCATTGTCCTTCCTGAACGCTACGCCTCTCCCATCGTACGCGCGCCACCTTTCTGAACTATGCAGCATCATGCCTGCGGGCATTTATAACGCATCGCGCTATACCTTTTTCGGTATGGTGTTCGATCATTTTTTGCTAAATGATTTCAGAGGGTTTTATGTCACACCCTAACCAGGCATCAGCCACTGCTGCCTCCAGCACGCGCCCAGCCAGAAAAATCGCGGGCGAAAAACATGCAATGGATAAGGTATCGCCACGTGCAGCGATCGTCGCCCTGTTCATCCGGCTTCATTTCTACATCGGTATTTTTGTCAGCCCGTTTATTTTCGTTGCAGCTCTGACAGGAACGTTGTACGTCCTGACACCGCAAATTGAAAACCGACTGTATTCGCACCTGCTTTTCACTGAAAGCCAAGGTACGCCGCATTCACTGGCAGAACAAATTCGAGCGGCACAGGAGGGACTCTCACACTCTCAAGATGCCAAGCTGCTTGCGATACGCCCTGCTCCCGTCACCGGAGAAACCACTCGCGTCATGTTTGCCTTGCCGGAATTGGGGCCATCGGAAAGCCGTGCTGTCTTCATTGATCCCGTTTCGCTGGAAAATCGCGGCAGTGAGACTGTATACGGCACCAGCGGTATCCTGCCATTTCGTACCTGGCTTGATTACCTGCACCGAGGACTGCTGTTAGGCGATATCGGGCGTAATTACAGCGAACTGGCAGCGTCCTGGCTGTGGGTCGCAGCATTGGGCGGAGTTGTCATCTGGTGGTCAACCCGTAATATGTCGTCAGCAACCAAGCGGCAGAAATTGAAAAATAGCCAGACGACGGCAGCAAAAACGCAGCGCTTGCGTCACTGGCACGCCACGATGGGACTTAGCCTTCTACTTGGTTTGCTCTTTTTTTCCGTGACGGGGTTAACCTGGTCGCAATGGGCAGGAAGCAACATCTCTGTCGCACGCACCGCGCTAGGGTGGCAAACTCCATCGGTGAAAACCCAATTACCCACGCCGATGTCTCACCATGACATGATGCACGGGCATGATATGGCGATGACGGCGGATGAACACGCAGAACACCATGCGTCAATGCCGATGGAGGATACTGAAACCTATTCACCTGAGTTATTTGATGAGGTGCTAACTGTCGCGCGTCACGCTGGGATTGATACCAATAAAATCGAAATTCGCCCCGCGACCAAGCCACACCGCGCCTGGACCGTCAGTGAGATCGATCGTTCTTGGCCAACTCAGGTTGATGCCGTGTCGGTAAATCCAGATACATTGGAGATTGTGGACAAAACCGATTTCAACGCCTTCCCGCTCGCCGCCAAACTCACCCGCTGGGGCGTCGATGCGCACATGGGCGTGTTATTCGGTCTGCCAAACCAGCTGATTCTCGCGGCATTTGGCCTTGGGCTCTGTGCGATGATCGTGTGGGGCTATCGGATGTGGTGGATACGTCGTCCAAAATCGCGTCATGACGCGAATCCGGTCAACACACTAACAGCGGCATTGCTACGGGTTCCTGTCTTTCACCGGGTGCTCATTGCGCTCATTACACTGCTGCTGGCAGTGAGTTTGCCCGTTATGGGGATCAGCCTGCTCATCTTCCTGCTGATTGACGTTGTTCGGTGGTATATGAGCCATCCAAAGCAGGATATCGTCAAAAGCTGATTGATTCATGACCATCATCGCTCGACCCAGCAATAAAAAAACCGCCCTTGTTTGCAACACAATTTGTGCAACACAATGGCGGTTTTTCAGCAATACACCGCTAGCGACAAGGGATTAGAACGTGGTCCAGTCCGCCAATTCGCCTTTAGCAGACGTTTTTTCTGCACGGTTATTTTTAGGTGCAGCCAGCGCAGGCGTTTCCGTTTTTCTATTTAACGCAGCACTTTTATAAGATGCACCAAGGTTGAATACGCTGACCGTACGCGCGAGGCTATTTGCCTGATCCTGCAAAGAGAGAGCCGCGGCAGCAGATTCTTCAACCAACGACGCATTTTGCTGGGTTGTGGTATCAATCTGCCCAACAGCCAGATTGATTTGGTTGATTCCATCACTTTGCTCACGGCTGGCCTGCGCAATTTCGCTGATAATCCCTGTTACGCCCTGCACGTTCGTCACCAGAGAATTCATCGTGACACCAGTTTCTTCTACCAGCCCCATGCCGTCCTGTACTTTCTTGAACGAGTCATCGATAAGTTCTTTGATTTCTTTTGCCGCCGTCGCGCTTCGCTGAGCCAGCGCTCGCACTTCGCTGGCGACAACAGCAAATCCTCTCCCCTGTTCACCAGCACGCGCAGCCTCAACGGCCGCATTCAGCGCCAGAATATTAGTTTGGAAAGCAATGCCATCAATCACGCCGATAATTTCCGCCATACGCTTTGACGAATCGCGGATGCCACGCATTTCCTGCGTTACCGTTTCCATCATCGCGCCGCTTTTCTTCACCGTTTCAGAAGCGCTGGCCGCAAGGTCTGTCGCCTGCGTCGTATTATCTGCGGTATTTCTTATCGTTGACGTCAATTGTTCCATCGATGACGCCGTCTCTTCCAGCGAACTGGCCTGCTCTTCTGTTCTGGCAGATAAATCCTGATTCCCTGCAGCAATTTGCGATGCGGCACTGGAGATCGTCTCTGCACCATCACGCACCTGGCTGACAATCTGTCTCAGGCTACCGTTCATATTATTTAAGGCGGACAACAGCTGGCCCGTCTCATCTGTACGGTCGGTATAGATTTCAGAGGTTAAATCGCCTTTTGCGACTTTTTCAGCAACACCTAGCGCTTCCCGTATCGGCTGGGTTACGCTGCGGGTAATCAATGAAGCAATAACCAATCCAGCCAGCGCACTGATTATAATGATCGTGGCAAGAACCATCAGCGCATTTCTATAGCTTTCCCCAACTTCTTGCGCTGAGGATGACATCTTATCATCCTGTATATCGATGAACTCATTCACTTTACTGGTGTATTTTGCTTGTGTAACACGCGTTACATTGAAATATTCTTCGGCAGCTGCATCAGTATTCCCTGCCGAGATCAGTGAAGAGAGCTTATTCGCTGACCCAAGGAAATCACGTCTGATGTCACTAATATCACGCAGTACCGCAACAGATCTATCGTCATTTACGGACTGATTTAAATACTCCATGAGTTCAGATATCTTTCCTGAACGTTCCTTATTCAATGCCAACTGTTTATTGATTTCACTTTCTGATTTAAGTAATAGCAAAAGTTGTTGATTATTGAGATAACCATTCAGCTCATCAATGAGCTTATTACTTTTGACAGTTAATGGATAGTTTTGTGAAACAATATCATCCATTTTCTCGTGAAAATCACTTAGTTTTGAAATTGCAACGCTGCCAATTATCAAAAGCATTAATACCAGAAAAGAAAACCCCGCTCCTAATCGATATCCTATACGCCAGTTGGACAAACTCATTAACATCTCCTTAATTAATTTTCTCTATCTGCATAAAAATATATAATTTAAAAATTAATATTTATTGAATAAATACAGATAGCTCCAATACTATTTTTCATAAAAAATACACATCTCTGGACAGACCATTTATATGCACTGGTGAGAAACTGCAGGTAGACATGCTCATCAAACCACATTCATCATGGCGCCGTCGAATTGGTCTAACCAGATACAGCGCGCCGTACCAGACTTCTGCACATGCTGATAGTAAAAACACGTCATCCTTTACACCTCACCTTTCGCCGCACTTTTCCGTACCATAACCTGGTTTTTACATTCTCATGGCCTATAAAACCCAAGAGAATTACCGTTACTAAAATTATGGTTTAATAGCAGCAACAGGAAATAATACAAGCCAGAACAAATTTTCCTGACGCCGAAGGCGGTATCGGCCTTTTGTAGATAATCTTTATATTTTCTAACTTATGGTATCAATATCTATTTAATCGATCATTTCCTTATAATCTATCTATTTATAAGATACATGTATTTTATAAAAGTAAATATTGCATTTAGAATGTAACAATAAAACCAAAAACAAATAATAACAATTTGTTATACATTTAAATAAATACTGCCTGGGTTTATGTGATATCGCTCGTTGGGAATATATATATGGGATTAAAAATAGCGTGGGATAGACTTCTTTCCAGAGGTTTTTACTTTTTACACGAATGTCAGGCATTGAGCAAAAAAGGCTCACCCAGCCACCTTTTCATCAAGATGCCTGGGTGATTTAATTTTATTATCTATTCTTGGAACCAATCAGCGTTCAGAATCACATTCCAGCATTACTTTTTTTTGGAAGTCGCTTTGGATTTACCTTTCAGCAATTCCCGGAGTTTCTTGAGTTCTTTCTGCGTCAATGGCGCTTCTGCACCCACTTCTTCCGTCCCCTGACTGTCCACCGATTCAGGAGACAGTTCTGAAGCTTGTTGGCTTTCATCAAAGCTTCTCAGCAGTCGGGCACTGACTTCTGCACTGAGGGATACTTCATTTTCTAGGGCAGCGGCTTTGATTTTTTCTTTCAGCTCTGGGGAAATTTTCAGGGACAGGCTAGATATCTCACTCATTTTATTACCTTTCTAATGGGGTAAAATAGTAAGCTATGACAGCTAGCCTACAATGTCCATACTGAAATAAAAATTTAATATTTCTGTCACATAAATAATTTAATTAATTTATTAGCAAAGAGATTATTATTTCGCTATTTTAATTCTCCTGTCAGATGTTATGTATTCCCATTTTTCATTATCCAGTCGTCAATCATTTTTCTTGTCACATCGTCTTTGTAACAAATTGGCGTATAGCCGCCAACTCGACTCCATGCGCTACGTTTACCACATTTGCTACCATTACGAGCTGAATTATAAGGACAAGGGCAATTACCGGAATAAGACGAAATCGATTCCTGAATAATCTTTTCTTTGATCTGCTCATCAGAAATCCGAGAACTTTTTGCCATACTAGGCGTAGAAACAGAAAGCAGGGCCACAGCACACACCATCGCAACAGCCAGCGTTGTTTTCATACCGGAGGTCTCATTTTAACCAGAGGATACTAACTGTAGTACAAAATACGCACCGCAGAATGGGACATCCCTGCTACCCATTAGGGGTTAAAAAATTGATCATAAAATATTAACAACATAAAATGCAGACGCTTCGAGGATAAAAGGAAACAACCGTGCCACATCACTCCTTCTGGGAACTCATAAAACTAACCTACATGATCGGTTTTGTCGTTTCCCTGTTCGTTACTTTCTTGTTAAGTAAAGACAAATCCCTGTTCATCCGATTTTTTGCTTCGTTAATAGTCGGTCTAACCTGGCCGTTGAGCTTTCCTGTCGTCCTGCTGTTCTCCATTTTTTGAAGCAGCACTCTCTTCCCAGACAACATGCTTTATGGCTCAATGCAGCAACGCCTATACTCGCCTTTTAGAGGAAAAGCCCCACGATGAGTAATATTCTGATCAGCGCCTGTCTTTCCGGCTTTCCCGTTCGTTATAACGGTACTGAAAAGAAATCTGTCGGCGACTATCTCATCCAGTGGCGCAAACAGGCGAGGCTGATTACGTTTTGTCCGGAATTGGCCGCAGGTTTCCCAACCCCTAGACCTTCAGCAGAGATTATTCCGGCTTCTGGTAGCAATTCGGTTATCAAGGCTGGAGCCAAAGTTGTCGAAGCCACCGGCGGCGATGTGACCGAGCGTTATATTCTGGGAGCCTGGCTAACGCTGCAAATGGCGCAACAGCATAACTGCCGCTTCGCTCTCCTTACGGAAGGAAGCCCATCCTGTGGCAGCAACATCATATACAGCGGGCGATTTGATGGTTCACAAACGGCAGGCAATGGTGTTACCGCAGAGTTGCTGCGTCACCACGGTATCGAAGTGTTTTCCGATCGCGATATCGAGCGGTTGATCGAACGCGTTGAATATTGCGATCGCCATGCTAACGCATAGCGTCGCTGCTGCCCGTCACAACACCCAAACGCAGCAGCGTTATAAAAACTAACGGACAACGAGGACTGACATTTTCGCATGGCGAACGATAGCAGCAGCATTTGAGCCAAGCAGATAGGTTTTCACATCCGGTCGGCGTGAACCGATGACGATCAAATCTGCATTAATCTCCTCCGCCAGCGATAGCACCTCATCTCTTGCCGATCCGAAGCTGACGCTGCATGACAAACGCGATACAGGAAGATCGATTGTTTTCATCAGTGATTTAAGCTTGTCATTCGCTTTCACCACTGCTTCATTCTCAAACTCTTTGATACCAAAAGAATAAGCAGATAAAAATGCCGATGCATCAGGAAGGGAATGAAAGAGGTGTATTGCAGCACCCGACATTTTGGCCAACCTGACTGCATGCGTAAGCGCGTGTTTGGTGAGTTCATCTTCTTCTATATCTACTGGCACCAGAATGCTCGTGTACATAATCACCTCTCCCCAGCGTAGATAACTGATTACCTGTCAGTATGTAAGAAGCGTAGTCTGCTCGTCGTCAGTAGAATATGATCCCGTTCACTTTTACGTATGTTGCCCGCAATTTTTAACCAGATAGACGCATAACCGGGCACCATTAACTCATCAATTTACGTTTAAAGCGAGCGGGTATAAATGCGTGACGACTCACCCCAAGGGTGATAACCCATCCCAGTTAAGTGGAACCCATAGCGTTCATAAAAATCGAGCAGTTCAGTGCATAAGTGCAGCTGAGAAAAACCAGCGCGGTGGGTTTGCTGAACAACGTATTCGATCAACTGCCCCGCATAACCCTTGCCACGATGACTCTCTTCAACATAAAGCGCACACAGCCACGGGTAAAGATCCATACGGCTGATGAAATCATTGGTAATTAATCCTGCACCACCAATGATATCCCCCTCTTTTTCCATCAAATACCAATCAGGCAATGGATTTTCAGCATCAATGCAGTGGCTGATACAATCTTCATAAAGAATCAATGTTTCATCCGACGCCCAGTGGCGTTGGAAATAGTGGATCGCCCGGTCTTTGTATTCGGGGCGATTTCTGACAGAAATAATATTCAGCATGGGGCTAGCGGCTCGCATTCCATGAAGCAACAATGTTTTCCGTTGTTTCTACCGTAATCGTGTTACCCGGAATAATAAAATCCCGCCACACATTATTGTAATGCGTGATTAGTTGCTCTGCTTTCAACTCACCGCGATTAGCCGTCGTGTGTGCATCAGAAGCAATCGTCAACGCATAACCACGGCTAGCCGCATTTTTAATGGTTGCATCAACGCAATAATCCGTCGCACATCCGCAAATCGTCAGGTGATTAACACCCAAATCAGCCAACACATCGGCCAACGACGTACGATAAAACGCATCGCACGCTGTTTTTGTTATCGACATACTGCCCTCTGGCTGGTGCAGCTCAGGTAATAACTGCCATCCCTCGCCGCCTGACAGCATTCCATCCCCTTCGTGCTGAATAAAAATCGTCCGATCTGCTGCACCTGAAAGCTGGTTTATCAATGCGACGGTCTGCGTTTGTCGCGCTCTTGGCATTGCAAACACTGCATTCTGCATATCAATGGCTATCAAAACCTGCATCTTTTTTTCCTTATTTTGGCGCTTAACATCATCATCACGAAGGCAACAGCTTGCTATCACTCACCCCAGCCATTCGGCTGCTGCTAAATCATGTCCACTATACCATGAGGATAAAAATTGATTTCCCCGGAGCGCAGCAAATCAATATCAAACCAACGGGTCACGATCGGAACGCCGTTTGTCTCTATACCATGGATGATATCTTGCTGATAAAGCAACTCATCTTGAAAGCGAGCTTCATAGACAAAGACAATTTCATGCCCTGGCTTGCCATTGCAGGAAAAGATATTCTCTGAAACGCCCAACAGCGAAAAGTCACTGGTCGCTGCGCTAATTTCTTCCTGAACTTCCCTCTCCGCCGCCGCCTGCGACGATTCACCAAACTCGATGCCACCACCGAGAGGCAAAACATAGTGCTCATCTTTTATGGGGTCATACCCTTCAGCTAACAGAATCTTGCCATCGTTTCGGAAAAGACAAACTGCTTTTGCTCTGATCTTTTGCATGCCGACGCTCCAGGTAAACTACGGTGCCATTCTCAATAAACAGGTTTTGATAAAAAGACATTTTTTGATAAACGGCACGTGCTACAGAAAAATGTCATCTCCTAGTACAGATCAAAATCCTATCGACTTAATCAAAATGCATTAATAGTCTTTATGTCCAGTTAATCTATTTCCCGGCCTCTTTTCATCTCGTCATGTTTAACTTATTGAAGTTATACACCTCGCATAATTATTTCAGACATAATATTTGTGGGAAAAGATAAATTCATATTTATCCACCTGACCATTGATCGCCGTCATCCTTTCACGCTCGGGCGAGCCGCTGAGTAACGCAGTGTTTATTTATCTTATCGACTGGTTTTATGCGTATGATCGACTAAAGTTAACTAACCATTTCTTCATGTCTGGCGGACCGCGGATTCCTACTGTCTGGCAGGGTGTGTATTGACCATGTCAGAAAGCGCGAAAGGGAGAAGATGCAATGAATTCAGAGGTACCTCAAAACGAGCGCCCGATATCTAATGTCCTCGGCATTGATTCCCACATCAGTGACATGGAAATGCTCGGCAACATTGTGGAAGAAATCATCCAATCCGGCCATTCCGTCAGCAACAAGGCCATCATCGCTAAATTAATTCACAAAATTGAAACAGAAGCCAACACCGCTTTTCAGGAAAAATATCGAACCCTGCTGGATTTGATAGTTTATAAAACTCAGGATGATTTCCTGATTTAATATCCCGTAAATATATTCAACCATCACCTCGGTAAGATATGTATATCTGCTGGATATTTTTTATTTAACTAACGGTACCGTCGATAATGAATAGACCGGTACGGAGGAGTCAAAATACCTTCACTTCTATATTTTGGTTATCCATTATGAATGGATATATTCAAAATCAGGTATGATATATATTTATTTTTTGCTAATCGTTAGCATTCATTTCCGAATGAATAAGTGATGAAAGACTCCCGCACGACACTCGCACAGATTTAAACAACTTAGTACATTCTGACCCAAACAGAAATAAAAACACCACAATGCAAAACGCGATGTCGGATTCGACAGCGGAAACGAAAACGGGCTAGCCTAAGCTAACCCGTTGAATTTTTTTGGCGGAGGAGTAGAGATTCGAACTCTAGAACACTTTCGCGTCGCCGGTTTTCAAGACCGGTGCCTTCAACCACTCGGCCACTCCTCCGCAATGACGCGAACTATAAACAGTGTGTAGGATCTTGTAAAGCATCACAGCGCTCAATTGCCTGAAAAACAACCTAATGAAACGTAATTGAACGCAAAATCGTCATGCGATGCATGAAATAGAGCAATTTATCCCCACCCTCATACGAATTGCAGGACAAAACACGAACGCTAACACGGAGTATGACGAATTTGCAGAGTAAAGAAGGGTAAAACATCTTTAATAACGTTCTGCAACTATTTATTCTTTGACGTTGGATAATAGCACCCTGAAGAGAGAGTCGCTGATATGGATCGTATTGTTGTTTCCTCTACCCGTGAAAGTTCACTACTCAGCACTCACAAAGTGCTGCGTAATACCTATTTCCTGCTGTCGCTGACGCTGGGTTTTTCTGCCATTACTGCAACGGCAAGTACTGTACTTAACCTGCCCGCCCCTGGCTTAATTCTGATGCTAGTTGGGTTTTATGGTCTGATGTTCCTGACGCATAAACTGGCGAACAGCCCTGCTGGTATTTTGGCGACATTCGCACTGACTGGGTTTATGGGTTATACGCTAGGCCCAATTTTAAGCTCACTGATTTCTTCCGGTGCAGGCGACATTGTCATGTTGGCGTTGGGCGGTACGGCACTGGTGTTCTTCTGCTGTTCAGCCTATGTATTAACGACACGTAAGGATATGTCCTTCTTGTCTGGCATGATGATGGCAGGATTCGTTGTACTGATTGTTGCCGTCATTGCCAATCTGTTCCTACAGATCCCAGCCTTGCATCTGGCTATCAGCACCCTGTTTATTCTATTTTCTGCGGGTGCCATCCTGTGGGAAACCAGTAACATCATTCACGGTGGCGAAACCAACTACATCCGGGCGACGGTTAGCCTGTATGTCGCGATATACAATATCTTCGTTAGCCTGTTGAGCATTCTGGGCATCATGCGTAACGACTAAAGCGCGTTTATCGCAACACCGAAAGCCCCATTTGGGGCTTTTTTTTTGGTTCACGCTAATACGCGATGAACCTTTTTTATTCCGGCACAGACAGCAAAATTTGTTAAACTGTGGGCTGAGATATCGCAGGCGGAGAGAAAATGTTGGAGTTTGAAGGGCGAACGATCGCCACAGACGCGCAGGGTTACCTGATGGACAGTACAGCATGGAGTGAAGCGTTGGCTCCCGTGTTGGCTGAACAGGAAGGCATCGCGTTGACAGAACCGCATTGGGAAGTCGTCCGGTTTGTGCGAAACTTTTATCAGGAGTTCAACACCTCACCCGCTATACGCATGTTGGTTAAAGCGATGGCACAGAAGTACGGTGAAGAGAAAGGAAATAGCCGCTACTTGTATAAACTTTTTCCCAAAGGCCCAGCAAAGCAGGCAACCAAAATAGCTGGCTTACCCAAACCAGTGAAGTGCATCTAACTTCCCCAGTATCAATAGCGGATCGTAAAACCTTTATAGTCCGTCTTGCCATGTGGCTCAATAAGCACCTTATCAACTCTGGCGCTTCGTGGGCCACCTTGCTTCAGCCACTCAATCAACATCTCTACCGCATGAGGCTCTCCGCTTGCCACGACTTCTACACTGCCATCATCACAATTGCGCGCATACCCACTGAGCTCCAGTTGCGCAGCCTGACGTTGCGTGCTGTAACGAAAGCCCACGCCCTGAACCACACCGTAGACATAAGCCGCTGTCGCTACCTTGTCCATATTTCCCCCTTCTCGGCCCAAGCAGCCAAACAACATTTCATTAGCCGGACTGTATCTTCTAAAAATTTACACCATACTGTTAATAATGTGTTCAGCCAGCGTTCAACGAGCACATACGTCATCTCTTAAAAAACCTCTGTACGCCAAAAGACGTTATCGGATGCGGTTGTCCTTCCTCTACAAAATCCGCAGCGAGTAGAAAGTGTAATCAATTTCCAGGGGGTTATATGATCATCAGTAAATTTGGTCTCGGACAACAGATTCGTCATAAACTCCTGGGGTTTCCAGGGGTCATTATCGATATCGATCCCGAATACTCATTAGAAACGCCCACCTGGGAAGAAATCAGCGGCAATGACACGCCGCGCTCCGAACCGTGGTACCACGTTGTGATGGAAGATAACGAAGGCCAACCAATGCATACCTATCTGGCGGAGGCACATCTGATGAAGGAAGAGCTTTCTGAGCACGACCACCCTTCACTAAACGAATTGGCCGAAGTCATTCAACGCCGCGCACCACAGTTGCGCCACTAACATCCACCAACAGTAGATACGGGTCACCACAGTCAGGCATTGGCGATGTTGTGATATTCAGCATCGCCCAGCGCCTACGACCTATTTATCCAAACCCAGCCGTGGGATTTCAATTTTCGGGCAACGGTCCATCACGACTTTCAGCCCGGCATCGTGAGCCAAAATCGCCGCCTGTTCATTAATAACGCCGATCTGCAACCACAGTACGGAAGCACCGATGGCGATGGCCTCTTTGGCGACCTCATAAGCCGCTTCCGGCTGACGAAACACATCGACCATATCAACGGATTTAGGAATATCCGCTAAGCTGGCATACGCTTTTTGGCCCAAGAGTGTCTGCCCGGCCAGATTGGGGCTAACGGGGATAACGTCGTAGCCCTGCTCAAGTAAATACGCCATGACGCCATAACTCGGACGAGATAACTTATCGCTGGCCCCCACCAATGCAATGGTTTTTACCGTTTTCAGCACAGATTCAATATCACCGTCATTCATGCTCTTCAGCCTCTCTTACGTGATTTATTAGAGTGTATCGCACATTCCAAGAATAGCGGAAAATGGCGCAAGGACCCCACAGCCTGATGTCGCACGGAACGAAAAATGCCATAACAGCCTGTTTCAAATTGAAACCTTTGACACATTCAGACAATTCCTCAACAATACTCAAATTACGTGCTATCTGGGAAAATTATGAAATTCGGCTTCATCACTGTCTGCCTTTTTATTGCGGGTTTAAGCACCTCAGCAATTGCGGCAACAACGTTGAAATTAGATCAGAAGATCGATCTCCTGATGGTTGACGGGCAAAGAATGTCAGGCTCGTTGCTGAAAGGTGCCGATAGCCTCGAACTTGGCAGTGGGCAACACCAGATTCTGTTTAAAGTTGTCGATAACGTCGATGCCCAAACTGGCGCGCCATCGACTTATTTCCCTTCGACATTTATTGCGACATTTAACACAGAAAAAGTGGCCTCAGTGTCATTTAAATTGCCGCCACTGCAAACCCTTCAGGATCGCCAAAACTTTACTGCCCTCCCCCAATATCAATTGCTTGATGAAAAAAATCAGGTTATCCCCGCACGTACCGATGCGCTTGTCATTGCTGATAATGAATTGCTCGATATAGAGCGAAAAATGTCGGAATACAACGCCGCGGCGAAAGGTGCTTCAGTTGCAGGTTTTGCTAGCGCACTGAATGAATCTGTAACCTGGTGATTTTACGCGCAGTCACATCAGATTTTTGATACCCGTTCGCCTTTTCCCGCTTTTATCGCTTTGCACTGAAACAGCGTTTCCGTAATCTGTCCTTACCCTAGCGTCAGCTTTACTACACCAGATTGAAGGACGTAACCATGGAGTTCACCACCCGTACCATCCCCGCGCAAAAACATATTGCGCTGGTAGCCCACGACCACTGCAAACAATCTTTGCTGGATTGGGTTGGTACTAATAAACAACAGCTCACAGAGCACACGCTTTACGCCACCGGGACCACCGGAAACCTGATTCAGTCAAATACGGGCCTGCCCGTAAAAAGTATGCTGAGTGGGCCGATGGGGGGCGACCAACAGGTCGGCGCACTCATCTCCGAAGGGAAAATCGATTTGATGATCTTCTTTTGGGATCCACTTAACGCCGTGCCACACGATCCCGATGTAAAGGCGCTGCTGAGACTCGCGACAGTTTGGAACATTCCTGTTGCTACCAACCGTGCAACGGCGGATTTCCTGATCAACTCTGCGCTATTTAAAGAACCGGTTCAGATAGCCATCCCTGATTATCAGCGCTACCTGCAAGACCGACTGAAATAATATCAGTACATCAAAATGGACCAGCGGCGTGCGATACATCCGACGCTGGTCTCTGCGGTTAAACGGCTTTGTTCCGCTTTAGCTATCCTGGCTTACGCTGTGTCGGGACGCCTAAACGATGAAGATGTTCAACAAACACCGACGGGTTTGTCACGTCCTGTAGCAACCAGACGCGATGTTTCGCCCTCGTCAACGCCACATACAATAAGCGACGTTCTTCTGCATCGGGGAAATCCTCAGGTTCAGGTAACAGCACCGCTTCAATCACAGACTCTCGTGCCGGAGCCGGGAAGCCATCTTTCCCCTCGTGCATACCCACAATAATGACGTATTCCGCCTGCTGCCCTTTACTGGCATGCACTGTCATGAAATCAATCTGCAAATTCGGCCATTTGGTTGCTGCCTTTTCTAAAATCGCTGGGCGCAAATGGTGATAACGGGCAAGCACGAGAATGCGCTCATCATCCTTAACAAAGCCGCTCAGTTTATCCAGAAGTGGCTCAAGCTGATCCTGTGGAAGAATGGTTACCGCTTTTTTATCCCCTTTGCTCAGGCTATTCAGCGGTTTCTTTAACTGGTACGGATTCTGTTGTATGAACGTGTTAGCAATTTCACCAATACGCTCATTAAAGCGATAAGTTGTATCCAACGCGCACTGCTCACCTACGCCAAAATGCTGTTCAAACGCCGTCGTCAACGCCAGCTCAGCGCCGCTAAAACGGTAAATTGCCTGCCAGTCATCTCCCACGGCAAAAAGGCAGGTACGGCTATTTTGTCGACGCAGTGCCGCTAACAAACTTGCACGCTGTGGCGAGATATCCTGAAATTCATCCACTAGAATATGTTTCCAGGGACTCACAAAACGCCCTTTATCCAGCAAATTCACCGCCTGATGGATAAGGCCGGAGAAGTCGACCGCGTTTTCGTCTTTAAGCGCTTTTTTCCAAGCTTTTAACAACGGGGCCATCAGGCGAATACGTTGCTGAAACTCCGTCTGAATGGATTCTGGTGCTTGTTCAACCATTTCACTTTGGCTGCCACCGTGCATACGCATCAACCCTAACCAGCGCTCAAGTCGCCCTGCCAGCCGACTCGCCAGCTTCGGATCGTTCCAGAAATCACCTTCTGGCACATCCCACTCCAGCTCTTCAGTTAACCAGCGTCGCCATCCGTTAGCCTGCGTTTTTTTCTCAGCACATTGCTGTTGCCAGTGAGAAATCAGCAGTTCGCGACGCTGTTTTGCATCACTTTCTAGCTGGCTTATCATCGGAGCTTTACGACTAGCCTGCTGAATGATGTGCAATGCTAAAGCATGAAACGTCTTAGCCTGAATTTCATCCGTGTGGAGCCGCTCATGGATGCGCTCATTCATCTCTTCGGCTGCTTTACGACCAAATGCCAGCAGCAAAATCTGATCGGGCGTGGCCTCTTGTCGATGCATTAACCACGCTGCTCGGGCCACCAGCACGGAGGTTTTCCCACTGCCTGCACCCGCCAGCACCAGTACACCCTCTTCACCATTAATCACGGCTTTACTCTGCGACATGTTTAATGGCGAACTCTCTACCGTTTCAAAGAAAGGCTGCTCTGCCGCCAGCGTGCGATCCATCCATGCCTGATTCGCCGCAGTGCGCATTTCGTCGCCCTGCTCAAGCCAGCGTAAGCAGTGCTGGTAATTATCACAGCAGTTATCGAAGGTTTCTAATCGGGAAACCGGCAGAGGCAGCGCCGCTAGCGAATCACGGATAGCACTCTGCAATGTTGACAGAGCCTGACGGTTACACCATTTATCCTGCTGCGTCAGTGTTTGAATACTGTCCGTCTGACGCTGTAAAACCTCAGCGCTGATCAGACTCATCTCCTCGCTCCAGTCAAGCCAGGATTTGAGAAGATGGCGGTAAAAAGCCTGCGTTTCCTGCCACTCCGTGCCATGCAAACGCACCACTTTTCCAGCCGGCAATTCAAACTCCAGCTCACCCCACACCAGCCCTCTTTTGCAGTGAATACTCAGCAACTGATTAAAGGGGATCAGGTATTCATGCTTATCGCCACTCACTTCGACACCGGCATTCAGTAACCGCACCCGATTGTAAGGATGCTGGGCCAGATGTTTACCTAACGAGGTAGATTTCAGTTCCATGATGTTCGCGCCATGACTATGTGAGAGGATATTCGTCTATTGTTTGTCGTTTCTCTGTTACCTAGTTTACCCGTTATCGGACTTCACGCTCTAGCCTTAAAAACAGGTTAGGATATCCTGATGCTTAGTGTGATAATTCTTTTACCATCAGCGAGTTTGGTTATCTTATCTGGTTACCTTACAAATAAAGGAGAGACTATGCGTACTGTGTTAAACATCCTTAATTTCGTACTGGGTGGTTTTTTCACCACGTTAGCCTGGCTTCTGGCGACAGTTGTCAGCGTGCTGCTGATTTTTACCTTACCGTTAACACGTTCATGCTGGGAAATCACCAAGCTGTCGCTCTTGCCTTATGGCAATGAAGCCATTCATGTTGACGAGCTACGCCCGGAGGAAAAGAGCACTATTCTCAGCGCAGGCGGTTCCCTGCTGAATATCTTCTGGTTCATTTTCTTTGGCTGGTGGCTTTGTCTGTCGCACATCATTACCGGCATCGCTCAGTGCATTACGATCATTGGCATTCCTGTTGGCATCGCTAACTTTAAAATTGCTGCCATCGCGCTGTGGCCAGTAGGCCGCCGCGTGGTTTCTGTCGAACTGGCGCAGGCTGCGCGGGAAAATAATGCTCGCCGCCACTACCGCTAACGGCATCTAAGGACATTACGTTGCTTACCTTTGCCCCAGGAATTCGTCGCTATGTGTATAACAGCAGTTGGCTGTATACCATCCGTATTCTCATTGCACTCAGTGGTGCGACAGCCGTTCCCTGGTGGTTAGGTCAACCAACATCAACCATTCCGGTCACACTTGGCGTCGTCGCGGCCGCTCTCACCGACCTCGACGATCGTCTCACTGGGCGTTTGCGTAATTTATTCATTACGCTGGCCTGTTTTTTTGTCGCTTCCGTTTCGATCGAACTGCTTTTTCCCTATCCCTGGCTGTTCGGCCTTGGTCTGGCGGTGTCGACCTGTGGTTTTATTCTGCTCGGCGCATTGGGGCAGCGCTATGCGACTATTGCATTCGGCGCACTGCTGATCGCAATTTATACCATGCTAGGAATATCCCTTTACGACAACTGGTATCAGCAACCCATCATGCTGCTGATCGGGGCATTGTGGTACAATTTGCTTACGCTGTTCGGCCATCTGATATTCCCCATCCGCCCGTTACAGGACAACCTCGCGCAGTGCTATCAGCAGTTGGCTCGCTACTTAGATGCAAAAGCCAATCTGTTCGATCCCGATATTGAAGAAGAAACCGACAAACCCTTAATTGACGTCGCGATGGCAAATAGCCAACTGGTTGCGACGCTCAATCAGACTAAATCATCGTTGTTAACGCGTCTGCGTGGCGATCGCGGCCAGCGCGGGACGCGCCAAACGCTGCATTACTATTTTGTTGCTCAGGATATTCACGAACGCGCCAGTTCATCGCATGTTTACTATCCGCAATTGCGTGAAAAGCTGCGCTATAGCGACGTCTTATTTCGCTTTCAGCGCCTGCTGAGCATGCAGGCCAAATCCTGTCAGCAACTGTCACAATCCATCCTGCTGCACCAAAAATATCAGCATGACAGCCGTATTGAACGGGCTTTTGTGCATCTCGAATCTGCTATTGCGCGTATCGCTGCCAACAAAATGGCAGATGCCGCGCAAACCAAGGCGCTCACTTATCTATTGAACAACCTGCGCGCCATTGATGCTCAGTTGGCGACTATCGAATCCGAACAGGCCATTGAGCAAGAAAACAACCCCGAAAACACATTAGCAGATGACAAAATCACAGGTTGGAGCGATATCCGCTTACGCATTAGCCGCCACCTGACACCTCAGTCTGCGCTGTTTCGCCATGCCATCCGCATGTCCGTGCTGCTCTGTAGCGGCTACGCGTTGATTCAGGTAACGGGCTTGCAACACGGTTACTGGATTCTGCTGACCAGCTTGTTCGTTTGTCAGCCCAACTATAACGCGACTCGGCGGCGGCTCACGTTGAGGATTATCGGGACATTAACCGGTATTTTGCTCGGCCTGCCCATCCTGTACTTCGTCCCTTCGCTGGAAGGACAGCTAACGCTGATAGTCATTAGCGGTGTACTGTTTTTTGCCTTTCGCAACGTGCAATACGCGCATGCGACCATGTTCATTACGCTGCTTGTTCTGCTCTGTTTCAATCTGTTGGGCGAAGGTTTTGAAGTCGCGGTGCCACGTATTATTGATACCTTGTTGGGGTGTGCCATCGCGTGGGCGGCGGTGAGCTTTATCTGGCCAGACTGGCGTTTTCGCGGTCTGCCAACCGTTATCAATAAAACATTGAATGCCAACTGCCGTTATCTTGATGCGATCATGGTTCAATATCATCAGGGGAAAGATAATAGCTTGCCTTATCGCATTGCCCGCCGCGATGCACATAACTGCGATGCAGAACTGGCATCTGTTGTGTCAAATATGTCTTCTGAACCCCATGCCACCAAGAATAAGCTGGACAGCGCATTCCGCTTCATGTGCCTGAACCATACGTTGTTAAGTTATATCTCAACGCTCGGCGCACACCGTGGAAAAATCACTTCATCGGAAACGCTGCAATTGCTGGATGATGCTGTATGCCATGTTGATGACGCGCTACACGGCAGCGAAGAGAAAAATGGGCGTATCAATCAGGGATTGAAAACCATTACCGCCAGCATTCAATCCCTTTCACCTGAATCAGACAGTAAAGAGTCATTAATTATTCAGCAAATCGGTCTGCTCATCGGCCTCTTACCCGAACTCGTACAGCTAAAAAATGACATGACTGCACAGTAACAATATGACGCATTTCTTAGTGCTTTGGCCCTTTGGAGACCGCATTGTTTTTATACCATTCCAACAGTTCGTTGCGGATGCCGTGTGGGAGTGCCGCCTGATGCGTGCCACAAATGGCACCAGCAAGCGCCAATAGCACGTTAACACTCAGATTAGCCCGAACTTTTCGCAACTCAAGATAGCTGTATTTCGCACCATAATGCTGTAATTCATCGACATTCTTTATCCCCGCTTTCCACAGCAGGCGCTCAATATCATGGTTAAGATTCGGAAGGTCCTTCAATCTCCCGTTCGTACTTCTGACGGTTTTATCATACTGCGCGCCCATCAGCGCCATACGGGCAAAATGCAGTAGTTGCACAGATTCTTGCCATAATGCTTCATCGACAAGGAAGTAGTTCAGCGGGACCGGCATACCGCGTTTGGTATAAATCAGATTAGGCATATCGCGCTGCTGAAAATATTCTTCATCTTTTTTACTCGCGCGAAGATAAAGTTCCCCTTCCGACACCAGTCCAAAAATCATTTTATTTGCTGCGATGCTGTAGCCACCAAATTGGGAACGCGAAGTAATGTCCCCCAAAGATGAAAAAGACTGCTGGGATTGCAAAATCCTTTTTTTGCATAATTGCTTCATTGCTATAATCCTTAGTATTGAAATGATCTCTTCTTGAACAATTAAAATATTTGTAGCAGGAACAAATAATTAAACACAGCCCCGAGGTGGCTTCAAACATAAAATGTGTTTACTGTCTCTTGCATAAGGAATATGCGAAGCGCTTTCAAAAAAATCAGGTTGATTTTCACGCACACAGCAGATACTGTATGTTCATACAGTATCACTATGGGTAGGACTCATTATGAGTACGCAATCAGTCAGCTCTCACAACATCGAGTCATCATCTTTCTCTGCAAATCAACACGCAGCAGAACCCTCGGTTGCCACGGGCGGAATTATCAGCGAAATCGTGTACAACGCCGATCAGCCCATAGTCACACACCTGTTATTACCGCTCTTACAACAGTTGGGCACACAGTCTCGTTGGCTGCTGTGGCTTTCACCTCAGCAAAGATTGAGCCGCCCATGGGTACAGCAATCTGGGTTACCGCTGGATAAAATGGTGCAACTTCACCACATCAATCCTCTGTTTACGGTTGATGCCATGGAGAGAGCCTTGTTGACAGGGAATTACAGCGCCGTTTTGTGCTGGTTACCGCACGAATTGACGGAAGAAGAGAAGGTTCGGTTACGGCACGCCGCACAGGCAGGAAATACGTACGGCTTTATTATGCGGCCAGAAAGTGCTGGCGATGACGCCTATAGACTGTTTCCTAGCCTTAAAATTCATTCGACATTGTATCATTAAGTAAATTAAGAATTTTCTCAGCCCACTCAGGCTATATGTCTTGGCGATCGCCGCAGAGCGGTATTCTGCGGGATTTTTGGATATATTTAATACAGCCAAAAGACGTAAGTTCTGTCAAAAGCCTCTACTCTTTGTTAGCAAGTATGTATGAATCGTGCGATTTTCTTATGACACAAATCACATCATACTTGTAACTTTCTCATCAGGTTGTAGACTTTAACTCGCTGGAGTTGCTCTTTTATAACGTCAGTTGACTGACAGTGAGTCATAAATAAGGGCAAAGTTCTCCAACCCAAGGATTTTAACCAAAGGTTTATTAGCCCTCCAGGTTAATTGCCGATTTGGATGATAATGAGGCGTAAAATGAAAAAAACAGCTATCGCAGTTGCAGTGGCACTGGCAAGCTTCGCGACCATCGCGCAAGCAGCTCCTAAAGACAATACCTGGTACACCGGTGGTAAACTGGGTGTGTCTCAATTCCACGATACTGGTTTCTATGGTAATGGTTACACCGGTGTCAACAACAACCCGATCAAAAGTAAGTTAGGTGCTGGTGCGTTTGTTGGTTATCAAGCCAACCCGTACTTGGGCTTTGAGCTGGGCTACGACTGGCTGGGCCGCATGAAATATGCAGGCTCAACTGCATCAAACGATGACAGCGCTAGCTTCAAGGCACAGGGCATCCAACTGGCAGCTAAATTGAGCTACCCAGTTATGCCAGATCTGGACGTTTATACTCGTCTGGGTGGTATGGTATGGCGCGCTGACAGCCATGCGGCCACATCTGTAAACACGGGTACAAGAGCTGACATCAACAACGACGACACTGGCGTTTCCCCGCTGGCTGCAATCGGTGTTGAATACGCTATCGACAAAAACTGGGCTACCCGCGTTGACTACCAATGGGTAAGCAACATTGGTGATGCTGGTACCGTTGGTGCCCGTCCAGACAACCTGCTGATGAGCGTTGGCTTGTCTTACCGTTTCGGTCAGGATGATCGCGTAGCACCTGTTGCTGCTCCAGCTCCGACTCCAGCCCCAGCTCCAGTTGTTGAAACCAAGCGTTTCACCCTGAAATCTGACGTGCTGTTCAACTTCAACAAAGCAACGCTGAAACCAGAAGGCCAGCAATCACTGGATCAGCTGTACACTCAGCTGAGCTCTCTGGATCCGAAAGACGGTTCCGTTGTTGTTCTGGGCTTCACTGACCGTTTAGGTTCAGAGCAATACAACCAAGCTCTGTCTGAAAAACGTGCACAGAGCGTAGTTGATTACCTGGTTTCTAAGGGTATCCCTGCGAACAAAGTCTCTGCTCGTGGCTTGGGTAAATCTCAACCAGTTACTGGTTCTACCTGTGACAACGTGAAACCTCGTGCTGCGCTGATCGACTGCCTGGCACCGGATCGTCGCGTAGAGATCGAAGTTAAAGGCATCAAAGACGTTGTAACTCAGCCTCAGGCTTAAGTTATTAACGAAAAAAAACCTCGCTTCGGCGAGGTTTTTTTATACTTTTTTATCAGTAGATATATGACAAAAACTGATTACTTTTCGTCTTTATTCAGAATGGCTTTAAGATCCTGCTTAAGCAGCGACATCTGGCTGGCATATTTTTCTTTATGCTCAGCGTCTTCAATTAGCTGCACAATCGTTTCTGACAAGGTAGACCCACGTCTCTGAGAGAGAGCCGCAAGGCGCTGCCAGACCAGATATTCCAGATCGATCGATTTCTTGCGTGTATGCTGGTGCTCCGCGTTGAAATGACGCTTACGCCGCGCGCGAATCGTTTGCTTCATTCGATTTTCTAAGGTGGGATTCATACATTGCGCAATCCACTCCAGCACTTTAACTGGCTGGTTTTCCATTTTAAGCAATGCCTGTACGGCGTCATCCGCAGCACTTTGCTCCAGAAAACGCGTAATCTCCTCTCCCTCCCGATGCTTCTTAACGAGGTATTTCCATTTCCATCCGCACTCAAGATTTTCTAGTTGTTGATATTTCATATTAAATTCTTCAGTGACCGCGTAACGTTACTTTCAGCATAACAGTTTTCCCTGATTTTGACCGCTTTCTGGCGGCTTTCCGAGAGCTTTTAAGACGATTAGCCAAACACGGATTGAGCTTCAACGTGTGAAAGATGACGGAGAGATGACTCTCCTTATGCGCAGTCCGCATTATTCTTGTATAATCACGCTTTTCCTTTAGACGATTACATTGATACTTTGACCAGTAACCGACTCTCATGGCAGCATTTACTGCCAAATAATACGCCTTATCAAACGCTATTCACTCAGGCAGCTCAGCTTGCTCCTGCTGAATTCTCCGCTATTCAGTCGCGTCTGGCAGACAGTCTGACGCTCTTTTGCCACCCTCGTTCTCCATCCCGCTTTATGCTGTTGAAAGCGCAAGAGAACGATGAATATATGGCATTGATCGCCCGTGCGCTGAACGCCATCAGGCCAGACTCCGGGGCGATACATGGCAGTAAATATATCATTGAGGGTCGTCATATCCGGGTCGAACCCGCCACTCAGCCTGCGGATAATTTTGCCGCACAGCAATCCTGTGGCTATCAGGAATGGATTGAGCCCGAACAACTCTTCGGCTGTGTACGCAATTTTCACGATGAAATCACCCTGCATCCAGGACTGATTCATCAGGTTAATGGCGGCACGTTGATCCTGTCTGCCAGAGCATTGCTAGCTCAGCCGTTGATGTGGCTGCGTCTGAAGCAGATTATGGCAGAGGGACTCTATCGTTGGCACTCGCCAGACGAGCGCAAACCACTTCCTGTTGATGTGCCACCGATGCCGCTTGATATTCGCCTGATTATTCTCGGTGACCGAGAAAGTCTGGCAGATATCCATGATATGGAGCCGGAATTAGGCGAACACGCGATTTATGGTGAGTTCGAAGCGCAATTGCAGTTGATTGAAACAGATGACATGGCGCGCTGGTGTACCTACATCAATGCACTATGCAGCGAGAATCAACTGCCGCTGCTAGATGTGGATGCCTGGCCGGCATTAGTCAACATCGCGGTACGCTACAGCGGCGATCAGGGCAATTTACCATTATGCCCGCGTTGGTTAATCAGCCAATTAAAATATGCATCTCTGTACGCCAGAGATGGTCAGATTACCGAGCAGGCGCTGATTGACGCGATTGCCGCTCGCCAATGGCGTGAAGGCTATCTTCATGAGCGCATGCAGGATGAAATAGAACTAGGCCAGATTCTGATCGAAACAGAAGGCGAAGTCGTCGGTCAGGTTAATGGACTTTCCGTGCTGGAATTCCCAGGCTACCCTGTTGCCTTCGGTGAGCCGACACGCATCAGCTGCGTAGTTCACGCTGGCGACGGTGAATTTACTGACGTCGAGCGCAAAGCCGAGCTTGCTGGCAATTTACACGCTAAAGGCATGATGATCATGCAGGCGTTTCTGATTACCGAACTGGAACTTGATCAACAACTTCCTTTCTCGGCCTCCATGGTCTTCGAGCAATCGTACAGCGAAGTTGATGGTGACAGCGCTTCACTGGCAGAGTTGTGCGCACTGGTCAGTGCCCTCTCCTTGCGACCAATCAATCAGCAGTTCGCCGTTACCGGTTCCGTCGATCAATTTGGTCGTGTCCAGCCAATTGGCGGCGTGAATGAGAAAATCGAAGGCTTCTTTGAGGTCTGCCAGCGTCGTGGGCTGACAGGTACCCAGGGCGTGATTTTACCTGCGACTAACTTGCGCCATCTCTGTTTACAGGAAGATGTCGTTGAGGCAGTACGCGAAGGGAAATTCCATTTGTTCCCGGTAGAGACCGCGTCGGAAGCTGTGTCATTACTCACCAATTTCGCTTACGACGATGAGCAGCAGCCAAACCTGCTAGCGGAGATTCGCGAGCGAATTGGACAATTTGCACCGCAAGAGCGTAGACGTTTCCCTTGGTTTTTCCGTTAAACCAACTGGTTCAACCAGACGCAACAGACTTGCCCAGCGTACAGGTGTACGCTAATCTGCGTGCTTCATTAAAACAAGGCTTACAGAGACCATGGTAGATAAACGCGAATCCTATACAAAAGAAGACCTCCTTGCCTCCAGTCGTGGTGAACTGTTCGGCCCGCAAGGCCCTCAGTTACCCGCCCCTAACATGCTAATGATGGACCGCGTCGTTAAAATGACAGAAGACGGCGGTAAGTACGGCAAAGGCTTTGTGGAAGCCGAATTGGATATCACGCCTGACCAGTGGTTCTTCGGTTGCCATTTCATCGGCGATCCAGTGATGCCAGGCTGCCTTGGTCTGGATGCTATGTGGCAGCTAGTCGGCTTCTATCTGGGCTGGCTGGGTGGCGAAGGCAAAGGTCGTGCACTTGGCGTGGGTGAAGTCAAATTCTCCGGACAAGTTCTGCCAACAGCTAAAAAAGTGACTTACCGCATTCACTTCAAACGCGTAATCAATCGCCGTTTAGTAATGGGTATTGCTGATGGTGAAGTGCTGGTTGATGGCCAACACATCTATGCTGCTGATGAACTGAAAGTCGGTCTGTTCAAAGACGCGAGCTCTTTCTAAGTGCCAGATGATAACGCGGGCCAATAATTTTTCGCCCGCGTTATCCCTTCCATTTATCCGATTGTATCCAACCGCAGCCCTAAACCACTCGACTTATCATGATGGGCTTTTAAGTTCATTGGTGATCGACTGCCGCACGTCTTGCGGTATCTTCAATTCCGTCGCTAACGCATCCAGATAGCTTTTCTCCATGAAGTGATCGACATCAATGACCGCGCAGCTCAGGAAGTAGACCTCAAGCGCTTCTTCCTCATTCTTCACGTCTTTCGCCAGCAAAACCGGGTCAAGCGGTTGTTCTATCGCTTCCTGCACCCAGCGATGCGCATCGCTTCCCAATTGCAGCTGCTGAATATTGTCATCAATGCGCTGTTTCTCGGTCGCATCAATATGGCCGTCACTCTTGGCAGCAAAAACCAGCGCCTGAATCAGACGTCGAGCGCGAATATTATCGGCCGAGGATTGGGTACCAAACTGAGGATCATCCTGATGTGTGTCGCGAACACGTTTCTTATACTGATTCCACAACACCACACCCGCCGCCGCACTGCCCCCAATGATCAGGGCATTTTTACCCAATGAGCCCATAATTTTCCGTGCGGACTTATTCGACAACAACACACCCGCCAAACCGCCCAACGCCGCAGGTTTCAGCATATCGCCCAAATTGCCGTTTTTACCGCCTTGATGATGAGACCCCGGCTTGCTACCGGCACCTAATAAACCCTGAATTTGTTGCAGCCAATTATTCATTTTCATTCCTCAAGGAAAAGTGACATCACTGATGGTGTTGTCACCCATAGTAATGGTGCGGAAGGCGTTTGTTTGTCAGATTGTGTATAGCAATGAAAAGTATGGACCGCGGTTTCTACTCGGTCCATTTGGGCGGTCCATCTGGCTATGCTGGGAACGTTATGACGCGGGTTTCAACGGCGCTTTTCTCACTGGCGTGCTTCCAGCGACATAGTAGCGCGCCTTGCTGCGTGGCAGAGGCTGACGACGGCGAATTCGGTCTGCAATCTTCTCCGCGATCATGATGGTCGTCGCATTCAGATTACCAGTAATAATCTGCGGCATGATGGAAGCATCGACAACACGCAATCCTTCCATGCCGTGGACACACCCTTGCCCATCGACAACCGACATGTCGTCCTCTCCCATCTTGCAGGAGCAAGAGGGATGGAATGCCGTCTCAGCATGAGTGCGGATGAACTCATCCAGTTCCTCATCCGTCTGAACTGCCAGACCAGGACTGATCTCTCGCCCACGGTATTTATCGAGCGCTGGCTGCGCCATGATTTCACGCGTAATGCGGATCGCGTCACGAAACTCCTGCCAATCTTGTTCCGTTGACATGTAGTTGAACAGGATGCTAGGGTGCTCGCGGGCATCTTTGGAGCGCACCTGAACACGCCCCCGACTGAGTGAGCGCATAGAACCGACGTGCGCCTGAAACCCGTGCTCTTTCACTGCATTGCTGCCGTTGTAATTAATCGCGACGGGCAGGAAATGGTATTGAATATTCGGCCAGGTGAATTCGTCCCGACTGCGAATAAAACCGCCCGCCTCGAACTGGTTGCTAGCACCAATGCCTGTGCCGTTGAACAACCATTCCGCGCCGATTTTCGGCTGATTAAACCACTGCAATGCCGGATAGAGCGATACCGGTTCTTTGCAGGCATATTGCAAATACATTTCCAGATGGTCCTGCAAATTCTCGCCGACACCGGGCAAATCGTGCACCACTGAAATATCGAGCCTCTGGAGCAAATCTTTCGGCCCCACACCAGAACGTTGCAGAATTTGCGGTGAGGCAATTGCACCAGCACACAAAAGCACTTCGCGGCGTGCCTTTGCCGTCTGGGCACTTTCGCCTTTAAAGTAAGCCACGCCAACAGCACGTTTTCCGTCAAAGAGAATCCTGTCGGTTAAGGCATGCGTCACGATAGTCAGATTCTTACGGCTTTTCGCCTGATCCAAATAGCCACGGGCGGTGCTGGCGCGACGCCCCTTCGGCGTGACGGTTCTGTCCATCGGCCCAAAGCCTTCCTGCTGATACCCGTTGAGATCGTCCGTACGCGGATAGCCCGCCTGCACGCCAGCTTCAACCATCGCGTGAAACAGTTCGTTGTTTCCCATCTTCGGTGTTGTAACCGAAACAGGGCCAGACGCGCCATGGTAGTCATTCGCCCCCACATCCCGCGTTTCCGCTTTGCGGAAATACGGCAGGCAGTCAAGGTAACTCCAATCTTCCAGACCCGACATAGTCGCCCAGTGATCAAAATCCATCGCATTGCCGCGGATGTAACACATTCCGTTAATCAGCGACGAACCACCCAATCCTTTTCCTCGACCGCATTCCATTCGGCGATCATTCATATGAGGCTCGGGATCGGTTTCATAGGCCCAGTTATAGCGTTTCCCCTGTAATGGGAAGGCTAATGCGGCGGGCATCTGTGTACGAAAATCCAGCCGATAGTCGGGGCCACCCGCCTCAAGCAGCAGCACGCTCACATCGCTTTCTTCTGTTAAACGCGCAGCCAGCACATTGCCTGCTGAGCCAGCACCGATAATGATGTAATCATATTCCATTAGGCTTTATCCCCTTCGTTTAAAATACCGAGCGGAATTCACCCAGTTCAACCTGTATAGATTTAATTTGCGTGTAGTGTTCCAACGTTGTTACGCCGTTTTCACGTCCGACACCCGAATGTTTGTAGCCGCCCACAGGCATTTCGGCCGGAGATTCTCCCCAGGTGTTGATCCAACAAATCCCCGCCTCAAGCTGATGAATAACCCGATGCGCTCGATTTAGATCGCGGGTTACAATGCCAGCCGCTAGCCCATACTCACTATCATTGGCGCGGCGGATAACCTCATCCTCGTCCTGATACGTCAGAATACTCATGACCGGACCAAAAATTTCCTTTCGGACAATCTTCATGTCATCCCGGCAGTCAGTGAACACCGTAGGGGCAACGTATGCGCCTTGTGCATAGTCACCATCTGTCATAGGTTCACCGCCCACCAGCACGCGAGCGCCCTCTCGTTTTCCGCTTTCGATGTAACGCAGAACGGACTCTCTATGCGGGAAACTGACCAGTGGTCCAAAATTCACCGATTCATCGGTAGGATCGCCAGCGCGAATTCGCTGAACACGTGCCAGGATTTTTTCCTCAAACTGCGTCTGCAATGCCTGTGGTACAAAGACGCGCGTGCCGTTAGTGCACACCTGCCCTGAGCTGAAAAAATTCGCCATCATGGCAATGTCCGCCGCCTTATCAAGATCGGCATCATCAAAAATAATCAGCGGCGATTTCCCCCCCAGCTCCATCGTGACGTCTTTCAGCGTCGAGCCTGCGGCATTGGCCATGACCGTTTTCCCGCTGGTGATACCGCCAGTGAAAGAGACCTTGGCAATGCCAGGGTGTGTGGTCAGCGCCTGACCAACGGATTTCCCTGTTCCCGTCAGCACGTTAAATACACCTGCCGGCAACCCAGCTTCGGTGTAAATTTCCGCCAGCTTCAGCGCGGTGAGCGACGTGACTTCACTGGGTTTGAAGATCATTGCGTTGCCTGCCGCCAGCGCGGGCGCCGATTTCCACAACGCGATCTGAATGGGATAGTTCCAGGCACCGATACCGGCGACAACACCAAGCGGTTCACGACGTGTATAAACAAACGAGGTATCGCGCAGCGGGATCTGTTGACCTTCCAGCATAGGAATCAACCCCGCGTAATACTCCAAAACATCGGCGCCGGTCACGATATCGACGGTACGCGTTTCTGAAAGCGGCTTGCCGGTATCGTGCGTCTCAAGCAACGCGAGTTCACCATTGCGCTCACGTAAGATATCAACAGCACGGCGTAAAATGCGCGAACGCTCCATCGCCGTCATCGCCGCCCATACCTTCTGCCCTGCGGTGGCTGCGCTGACCGCCCGGTCAACGTCAGCGGCGGTGGCAGACTGAATACAGGCAATAATGTCGCCATTAGCAGGATTCACGGCATCAAACGTATCGTTACCTGTGCTATCGACATAGGCACCGTTGATGTAAAGCTGTTGTAAACCGTAGCGAGACATAAATTCTCCTGTCTGATGACTGCCCGATCGTGCGTTTCGAGCAGGGAAGGCAAAATAATAAGGAAGGATTACGCATGAGTGAGCTGCTGATCGATATAATCGTAGGTAATGCTCAGCGCTTCTTCACAGTTGAAGACGTTATGACTTAGCGCACCGCGCAGCCACAAGCCATCGATCAGCCCCGCCACTCCTTTTGCCGCAATGCGTGCTTTGTCTTTCGGCAAACAGCGGCTGAACTCGACACTCAAATTGGAGTAAAGCCGCCGATCGTTAACCTGCTGTAGCCGATGAAGCATGGGGGAATGCAGACTGCTGGCCCAAAACGCTAGCCAGGTTTTCATCGCTGCGCTATTCGTCTGGCTATCATCAAAATTCCCCTGAACAATCGCCCGCAAACGAGCACGAGGCGTATTTTCTGTCAGGTTCAGTAATCTTGATTTCACCGCTAACCCCAGATGGCTAATCAGATAGCGCATCGTCGCTTCCAATAAGCCATTTTTATCGCGGAAGTAATGACTGATGATTCCATTCGACACCCCTGCGCGTCGGGCAATCTGCACGATTGAGGCATCGTGCATCCCCACATCGTTAATCGCTGCCAGCGTCGCTTCGATGAGCTGCTGCCGTCTGATGGGCTGCATTCCGACTTTAGGCACCGCACTCTCCCTTCATTTTTTGTGTTATGAATCACGGTAAAAGACAGTTATTCGTGATCCGATTTATCCCATTAAACTTTTTTTTGATTGAACGTTCAATAAAAAATGAATATCTTTTATTACCGAAAGGTTAAAAGTCTGTATCAATTATCACGAAAAGTGGCTTTACTTCAGACGATAACGTCGCTTTAAAATAAATGACTTGTTTTTTGTTCTGACAACCATCTTCAGCGGAAAGCGTACTCAGCGGATGTCCTGCGCCTTGTTATTGGTCTGGGTTAAGCTCTTGGTATGCGCTAAGCGCGCTTCGTGGAAAGAGAAGTCAGAGTACTGGTTCACATAACGCAAGGGATAACCATGCCAGCCTCAGAAACCACCACCCAACAGGACCGCCTGAATCCTGTCGTGTTCTACACATCAGCGGGATTAATTCTGACCTTCTCGCTGATGACGATGCTGTTTAACAAAGAAGCGAACGAATGGATTACCCATGCTCTCAACTGGGTTTCTGCCACATTTGGTTGGTACTACCTGCTAGCCGCCACGCTCTACATCGTTTTCGTCATCTTCATTGCATCGTCTCGATTTGGGTCGATTAAACTCGGACCAGAGCAATCAAAGCCTGAATTTAGCCTGATGAGCTGGGCGGCGATGCTCTTTGCGGCAGGGATCGGCATCGATTTAATGTTCTTTTCCGTCGCGGAACCTATCACGCAATATATGATGCCGCCTGAGGGACAAGGGCAGACGATGGAGGCGGCGCGGCAGGCCATGGTCTGGACATTGTTTCACTACGGACTGACGGGCTGGTCAATGTACGCGCTGATGGGGATCGCGCTGGGTTACTTCAGTTACCGGTATAATTTGCCGCTGACGATTCGCTCGGCCCTGTATCCTATCTTTGGTAAACGCATCAATGGCCCGATTGGGCACAGCGTCGATATTGCAGCCGTGCTAGGCACCATTTTCGGTATCGCTACCACGCTGGGCATCGGGGTAGTTCAGCTTAACTACGGGCTGAAAGTGCTGTTCCAAATCCCAGAGAATCTCACCGTGCAGGCTTCCCTGATCCTGCTTTCCGTGATCATGGCGACCATTTCCGTAACGTCCGGTGTCAATCGCGGCATTCGCTTCCTCTCCGAGCTTAACGTTCTGCTCGCGCTGGGTTTAATTCTCTTCCTGCTCTTTTGGGGCGATACCGAGTTTCTGTTAAACGCGCTGGTGCTTAACGTGGGGGATTACATCAATCGCTTTACGGGCATGACGCTCAACAGTTTTGCGTTCGATCGCCCGACAGAATGGATGAATAGCTGGACGCTGTTTTTCTGGGCATGGTGGGTCGCGTGGGCACCGTTTGTTGGACTGTTTCTGGCACGCATCTCACGCGGTAGAACGATTCGCCAGTTCGTCGTCGGCACGCTGATCATTCCGTTTGTCTTTACGCTGCTATGGCTCTCCATTTTCGGCAACAGTGCGCTTTATCAGGTGATCCACGGTAATCTGGACTTTGCGAATGAAGTCATGCAGCACCCGGAACGCGGATTCTACAGTCTGCTGGCACAGTACCCGGGCTTCAGCCTGAGCGCCTCTGTCGCCACCATTACTGGCTTGCTGTTTTATGTCACGTCTGCCGATTCCGGTTCACTGGTGCTGGGCAACTTTACCTCTCGCCTTGCCGACATCAACAATGATGCGCCAAACTGGCTGCGCGTTTTCTGGTCAGTCGCCATTGGCCTGCTGACCCTGGGTATGCTGATGACAAACGGCGTTTCAGCATTACAGAACACCACCGTCATCATGGGGTTACCGTTTAGCTTTGTGATGTTCTTCATTATGGCAGGGTTATATAAATCACTACGGGTTGAGGACTACCGTAAAGCCAGCTCATTACAAACATCGGCACCCATGCCAATATCAGGCGACGATCGCTTGAACTGGAAGCAGCGCCTCTCGCGCGTCATGAATTTCCCCGGCACGACGCATACACAGAAAATGCTGGATAACGTCTGTAAAGCCGCGATGGACGATGTTGCACGTGAGCTACGTCTACGAGGCGCCAGCGTTGAAGTCAACACATTGCCCCCTGTCGAAGATGAACGCTTGAACCATCTCGAACTCTTGGTTGATTTGGGTGATGAACAGAACTTTCTTTATCAGATTTGGCCACAGCGTTATAGCGTCCCAGCGTTTACCTACCGCGCCCGCTCAGGCAAATCAGATTATTACCGACTTGAAACCTTCCTGCTGGAAGGAAGCCAGGGGAATGATCTGATGGATTACAGCAAAGAACAGGTGATTAACGACATTTTGGATCAGTACGAACGACACCTGAATTTTCTTCATCTTAATCGAGAGGCACCGGGCAATACGCTGACCTTCCCTGACGCATAGTCCCTACGCTATGGCGCTGAAATACAGCGCCATTTTTCAATATGTTATGCATTTATCCTCCTTTTTCTTTCATCCTCTTTTTCCTGAATCTATGTGCTGTGCCGCATTCTTTGCTTCGACGATTTGCGCTTTATTTTTGAAACGGTATACTGCTCACATCAATTTGAAATACAGTTTTAAAAAATGTATTTGTCCGTCACAGAAAAGGAACGAACATGAAAATTGCACTGATTAACGAGAACAGCCAAGCTGCCAAAAACGCCATCATCGCCGAGTCTCTGACCAAAGCGGTTGCACCGTTGGGCCACACTGTACACAACTACGGCCAATACGCCGTTGAAGATGCAGCGCAGCTGACCTACATCCAGAACGGTATTTTGGCAGCTATCCTGCTGAACTCCGGCGCGGCTGATTTCGTTGTGACCGGTTGCGGTACTGGCCAGGGCGCAATGCTGGCTTGTAACTCTTTCCCAGGCGTAATCTGCGGTCTAGTTGTTGACCCATCTGATGCTTACCTGTTCTCTCAGATCAACAACGGTAACGCCGTATCTGTTCCTTACGCTAAAGGCTTTGGCTGGGGCGCAGAACTGAACCTGGAAAACTTGTTTACCCAGCTGTTCAAAGAAGAAGGCGGCCGAGGCTACCCGAGCGACCGCGTTGTTCCTCAACAACGTAACAAGAAAATCCTGGATGCCGTAAAAGCGGTGACCTACAACGATCTGATCACCATCCTGAAAGGCCTCGATCAGGATCTGGTTAAAGGCGCAATTGCTGGTCCTAAATTCCAAGAATACTTCTTCGCTAACAGCAAAGACGAAGCACTGACCAGCTACATCAAAACGCTGCTGGCGTAATCGTCCGATAGCTGACAAAAAACCACAGGCCATCACGGTCTGTGGTTTTTTTATGCCAATGATCAACTCGTTTTGCCTACATTTTAACGACACGGTTACGCAGACTATCCTTTACCGTTCAATGCTTAGCCATACGCACCGTTAGCGCTAAATACTGCTTGACCGAAGCTAGGCGACTCCCTATAGTAGCGCCCCGTTGCCCCTTCTAGGCAACCCCCGGTGAGGTGTCCGAGAGGCTGAAGGAGCACGCCTGGAAAGTGTGTATACGTGAAAACGTATCAAGGGTTCGAATCCCTTCCTCACCGCCATATAAAAGAAAACGCCGCTGATGCAAATCAGCGGCGTTTTTTTATGCTGATGGCACAGAAACGTCCATTCCCATGCCACACAGACATCAGCCATAGGCATGGAGCGTACGCTGGCACAGCGCCGAACGCACACAGTCCTCTTTACCGAAAGAGACGACGCCAATCATGTCATCCTCAACAAAACGCTCCAGTGCATCGCGCAGGCCGGATTTAACTCCAGATGGCAAATCACACTGCGTCACATCACCATTGACGATAACCGTGACATTTTCGCCTAAACGCGTCAGGAACATTTTCATTTGGTTCACTGTTACGTTTTGCGCCTCATCCAGAATCACAACCGCATTTTCAAACGTCCGTCCGCGCATATACGCAAAAGGCGCAATTTCGACTTTGGCGATTTCCGGCCGCAAACAGTACTGCATGAAAGAGGCTCCCAGTCGACGCAAAAGTATGTCGTAAACCGGGCGGAAATAAGGCGCAAATTTCTCCGCAATATCTCCAGGTAAAAAGCCAAGATCTTCGTCAGCCTGTAATACTGGCCGCGTAACGATAATACGCTCAACCTCTTTATGGATTAGTGCCTCTGCCGCTTTCGCAGCGCTCAGATACGTTTTACCGCAGCCAGCTTCACCTGTGGCAAAAATCAACTGTTTATTTTCTATCGCAGACAAGTAATGTTCCTGGGCAGTTGTACGGGCTTGAATAACGGAATTATCACGATTCTCACGCGCCATTCCGATTGTTTCAATCCCGCCCATCTGTACCAGAGAAGTGACCGACTCTTCCTCACGCTGACGATGGCTACGCGAATCACGACGGATAACGCGTTTTGCTTCACGACGAGCTTTGATCACTGCTTTTTGTCTTCCCATAGTGGCACCTTACAGTTTGTTTCACTTACCGCACTGCTTTGCAGCGCGTGACGTTTAACTCACTAACGAGGTCAGGCTTCCTTATTAAGCCAATAGCGGACAGAAAATACATATGAGTCATCCACGAACCGAGTGAAAAACGGGCCGAGCATTCATGGATAGAAAAATAAAATAAATGGAGTGTTTGGGTAAAAAGAGAATGGCGCAGTGTTGAAAATAAGTGGGAGGAAAATCCCTCGCATCGGCGAGTCAGCAGCGTAGAATCTTGACATCGACTACAAAGTCCACAAAAGGACATTACCATTCGCGTTCCTCACTGTGACAACGACTATTCCACTGAATAATGATTGATCGCATCGTAGAACTACCGCTAACCATTGCCTAAAAATTAGTGCCGAATGATTTCAGTAGTATGACAGTGCAATAATTTGCCCCTGCAATGCAAGCATTTTTTACACTGTCATAACATTTACGTATAGTCAGTATCCCTTGGATTAGCAATGTCGGCCTGAGAACGACGCATATGCGCGTCAGAAATGTCGCTGCCAGTCCAAATATTGATCGTATTTTCGTAAGGCGCTGCGGTAGATATTTTGTTCAATGTCAGGAAGGTAATCGCATACCCGCTGCTGTACCCCACCACGGTGCCCGGAAAAGGTTTCTGCAGGATAATTATTTGCGACCAGCAGTTCATCCAACCGCCGCAGACGAATGACATACTCGCGCATCGTGCTATGACGAACTTCGGTTTGCTCGATCAGATATTGTGTGAAAGCTTTAATATCGAAATAGCTAGCAGTGGTATTGCATAATATTTCGCTACAAAAGCGGCAAAGTGGGATTAATTCCTTCTGGAGACCAGACCATATTTCGTCATCGATAAGTCTGTCGATGCTGCCAATCGATTTTTTATTTATAAGCTGGTTGCGAAACACCAGTGAAACGCGGTCGAGCTCTTTATCACACTGGGAACAGTTGGTCTGTCTATGTTTAAAGTCTTTCAGATAACGGCTTAGCAGCTGTTTCTTCCTAATTGATGGGTGCATGAATCCATTCCATGACAATATATAACTTCAACGCGAAGCAATAGCACCGCTCATCACGCCAGAGGGTCGGGTGCTAAAAAACAGGCAGCATTGACTATTTAGGTACTGATACAAAACACTTATCAAGATTCAAAAATTGTCATAACTCTGCAGCTTCAGTGGATGAAGATATATTTTGATAACAGTATTCCTACGCAGCGCAATTAAACATCGTTCATTAATTTCACGCGCAGGCGCTTTATCGCCTGGCTATGCAACTGGCTGACTCTCGATTCTCCGACCTCAAGAACAGCACCGATCTCTTTCAGGTTCAACTCTTCCTGATAGTAGAGCGTCAACACCAACTTCTCACGTTCTGGCAAGTTTTCAATGGCATCCATCACACGATGGCGCAAGTTGCCTTCCATCAGTTGATGCAATGGGTTGGCATCTTCATTGCCTTCCAGTAACGCCTCGGCGCTATCACCATGTTCTTCACGCCACTCATCGTAAGAGAAAAGCTGACTATTGTTCGTATCCAGCAATATCTGACGATAATCTTCAAGCGTGATATTCAGGGTCTGCGCAACTTCCTGCTCCGTTGGAGTACGACCGAGTTGTTGTTCAGTCTGTTGCATTGCTTGTGCCACTTCCCGCGCATTACGCCGTACACTGCGTGGAGCCCAATCACGACTGCGTAATTCATCCAGCATCGAGCCACGAATTCGTTGAACGGCATAAGTGGTAAACGCCGTACCTTGCAACGAATCATAACGTTCAACTGCGCTCAGCAAGCCAATACCGCCAGCTTGTAGCAGATCGTCAAGTTCAACACTCGCGGGAAGACGAACCTGTAAACGCAAGGCTTCATGGCGCACTAGTGGTACATAGCGCTTCCAAAGGGAATTTTTATCCATTGTGCCTTCGGCGGTATACAAATCGCTCACAGTGACAAATACCTACGATGATAATGTTATCGACACTATTATGCTTTTAGGTAGGGTAGCCAATCGTCTGAATAGGGTCAAAAAAGGAGGGTTATTCATGCCATATATGACAGAATTGAGTAAGGAGTCTGCGGAGAGAAACACAAATGGCACGTACAGATGATGCAATGCGACAGAAAATCTGTGATGTATATCTCTTTCGAAGGAAGATGATTCTAGCGCAGATCACAAACAGAGGAAAGAATGACCCTGTAAATAATTGACCTTGTACATGAGCTGGCAATAAGGCCATCTCACAGCCGGCCAAGAGTCAGTAACGACAACGCATATGTGGAGTCGCTGTTCCGGACACTGAAATATATCCCGCAGTGGCCGTCATCGGGGTTCGATACATTGGATGAGGCGCGTGAATGGGTAGAGGATTTTACGCAGTGGTATAACGAAACGCACAGACATAGCGGCATCAGGTATGTGACGCCGGGTCAGCGACATCGTGGAGAAGACGGTGTGTTGCTGAAAAATCGGGATGAGGTGTACAAAAAGGCAAAAGCGCAACGGCCTGAACGCTGGTCTGGCAGAACACGAAACTGGCATCAGGTAGGCAAGGTAATGCTGAATCCAGAACGGGAAAAATAGGCAGCCTAGGGTGTGTCCCGTAACTATTTTTTGTACAATCAGGGACATGATTTCACCACAAAAAGTCCTTTAATTTGGCTCGTTACGATTTTCCCGATGACGCCTGGGCGTTGATTTCTCCCATGCTGCCACCTGAAAGAGGCTCTTCCCGAGGCGGGCGTCCTTATTTTGCGCACAGACATGTCATGAATGGCATATTTTGGGTGCTTTGCTCTGGCGCACCCTGGCGGGATTTACCTGAGCGTTATGGTCAATGGAAAACCATTTACAACCGCTTCAATCGGTGGTCTAAAGCCGGAATAATGAACAGCATTTTCAATAAATTACTCCAGATTCTGGATGAAAAAGCGCTGATTGACTGGGATGTTATCGCGCTGGATGGCAGTAACGTTCGCGCCCTGAAAGCGGCCGCGGGTGCGAAAAAAAACATCCCGATGAATGCGAGGACCATGGGCTGGGTCGCTCTCGCGGCGGCTTTGGCACCAAAATCCATCTGGCGACAGATGGCACAGGATTACCACTGAGTTTTTGCCTGAGCGGTGGACAGGCCCACGAAAGCCGATACGCGGAAAGGTTGCTCAACCGGGTCGGGATTATCCGAAAAAGCGGGCACCTGAAATCACGTCCGAAAGCGGTGCTGGCGGATAAGGGTTATTCAGGTAAAAACCTTCGCATTCATTTGAAAATGAAAGGAATAAAAGCGGTTATTCCGTTTAAATCGAATGAGAAGGCCAGTCAGGACGGACGTCGCCCCCTCGACACGCGCCTGTACAAAAAACGCAATGTCGTGGAGCGCTGCTTTGCGATACTTAAAGAAAATCGCCGTATTGCCACCCGCTCGGAGAAAACAGCCAGAAACTACCTGAGTATGCTAAAACTGGGAGCGATCAGGTTATTTTTAAAACGGTTGTTAAGTTAAGGGACACGGCCTAAATCAACCGGGGGTGCCAACTACCTTGACACTTACCGAATCTTTACGCAGCGCATTGAGCGTAACAACCTGACTCTCCGTACCCGAATCAAGAGGCTGGCTCGCAAAACGATTTGCTTCTCGCGCTTAATAGCGCTCCACGAAAACGTCATTGGAGCCTTCATCGAAAAATATATGTTCTACTCATTGGAGGCATTACCCCAGTAGGCGAGGTGATGCTGAATCCGGAGCGAGAAAAACAGGCAGCCTAAATCAACTGGGAGTGCTACTTTATTAACGTCCAGTGCGTGGAACTAAAAAGGGGGCGTTTACACCATCACCCTTGGGTAATATAATATACTATTTTGTAAAAAATTTAGTTTCCAGCGAACCACACATCACCAAAAAATCAACATCGATTATAAATGGCATGGCCGCTCTACAATCGATGCTAAATATATTCATCACTCGACGATCATAACGCGAAACTGGATATCATCAGTATGTGAGCAAAGCACCATATCTTTTTCTTGTAATAACCCAATAATTTTATTACCTTCCAGTCTGTATACATTCTGCCCTCGCTCAGCAACGATATTATTCCTTCCTACTGAAGAAAGTAATGAAATAATATCCTCTCGCCTAAAATGTCTAACATGGTGTTTAAAAAAAGGACCAAATTTATCAAATGGCAGCCCTGACTCATCCGGAAATGAAATAGCAAGAGGACCTTTGGATGCCACTGCTATTTGCTCTAATAATCCCTTAGGGTCATCAACATGTTCAATCGACTCAAAACTTATAGCAAAATCAAAAAAATCAGTATTAACTTCAAAAGGATATAGTGCTTGACCAAATACAACACGATGTGAGCCATATATATTTTCGGCTAAATCAATCGCTTCAGCCGAACCATCAAGCCCAACCATGCGAGTACCAGTCATATCAGCAATCATTCGGCTCCCATATCCATTACCACAAAAAACATCTAATCCTACCTTATTACGAGTTTCCATACCAAATCTACGCCGAATCCAGTGTGAAGCAAATATATAACGCACTCTATGATCAAATCGAATTTGCTGTAGATTTATACCTGTTTGACGTTCGCCACTATCGAGTGAAAAATCTTTATCTTTTCCTAGCTCTTCTGAATAGCTTGAGACTAGTAAATGTAACAATTCATTTCTAGCAAGTTGGCTACGGGGCTCAGTAATCAGTGCCAACCAAAGACACTTGAAAGCTTCCATAGGATAATTATTGGCTTGCGCGATTGTTGCCGAAAGAATATAGAATCGATTATCCATAGGGAAATAAAAAAGCCCTTTTTTAACCATGCTACTTGCTGCTTCTATATCATTCTTCTTTAAAAAATCTAATACATTAACAACTATAGAGTCCGAATTATGTAATGGCATTATACACTACCTTTCCAAAGTGAAAATAGCTATACTTAAACTCAAGCAATAACCTTCTCTATAAATCCGTAGCCCCAGTCTGCATTCATTGTTCTACGCAATTGATTTGGAAACCAAAGATTAGATGCTTCATTATTATTAAATACACTGTTATTTCCATTTATTAACTGGAGCCAAAAATCGCTAGTTACCCACAGACCATTGAGTGGTATCGAATACCCAACCTTATAATCCATTGGTAACTCGACACTATTATAATCATAGAGATAAGGAACTAAGTTATCACCACGTTTTCCAAAAGCTTTACTTTCGCACAAACCACTAGAGTTTAATGCAACTGCACCTTCTATTTCTGGCTGAGTGAGTAAATAATAAAAATTCACATTTGTTTCAACAATTACAGGTAATGTCTTTATAATATCAGATGTCGACTCAGCATCTAGATTATAAGGATGAGGTTTAAAAAACACTTGTGGATGTTCAAAGCATAATTCATGCAAACGTTCTAAGTGATCATCAAAGGATGCAAAAGATCCATTTTCTTGAATAAGAGCACGATCAACTTTAACCTGATCTAACAAGATAATTGAACCTGGAGGAATATCAAAAGGTTTTTGCATCCACACTGATTTGGCCAAAATTGCACTAGCCTGATATTCCACCTCATCTTTGGATAAGCGATACCGTTCGAATACTTTATAAAAATAAGAAACATTAGTACGGAAAGAAAACACAAGATCTGGTAAAAAACGATATGGGTGTAATGCTATGTCAATAAATGGCCTTTTTAGTTGACATAATGCATCAAGTAAGACATCAGGCATTTCATATCCCACAATAAGTGCATCATGTAAAGAAGCACGTAACATTTCAACAAAAGCTTCGGGTGCATGTTTTTGAACAGAAAGTTTAGCCCAAGAGTTAAGATTAAGAGGTAATGATAAGTCCTCATATAACGCAGGGGTATCAAAATAAATATCTCCGGGAAGATACTGGATTTCATTCCACGATAATGTTGAAACCTGAAAATTTTGCCGACGTAAAGCAGGAGCAAGAATTTCTCGTAGCCAACGTATATTCTTCCAAGTAGCACTTTCCACCCTATCCCCTATATAGAAAGGGCGTAAGATATCACCACTGAACACAACTTTAGAAAACATAAAAACACCATTAATTGTTAAATATCCTACGCCCGCGAATTCAAGTAATCCGCCCCAGAAGATAAAGTACGATACACTAACCTGATTATGTCATTCTTCCTCATTGTTTTTATATAAATAAATCCATCTGTTCTCAGCCAATTTATAATCCCTTTATTAAACTCGCCACCATCAATAAGGTAATCGATATTATTAACCAATTCACGAGACTCATTATCTTCATTTTTAGTGAAGAAATATTTATTCTCAACCACAGAAAAGTCCATGATTTCCAACATCGAATCAACATGGCCTAGCATGATGATTATTTCCGTAGTTAATACTGGAATATACAATGAATAGAACCCATCGAATGTATATCTAGATTCTATTTTCTGTGGAAATGTTTCAGTTTCATTAACATACAGAACATCTACTTCATACCGTCTCTGAATACTATCAGCAACAGAGAAGTCTATTGAATTTCGATAACTCGAAAGTAGAGAAATAGCATAATCTACCCCTAAATATCTCAACTCCGAAGGATAATTAGTCCTAAAGCCACCTCCATTATCAACCAGACGAGAAATACCATATTTTTTAACATAATCCATGCCTTTATTTACATTTAAAAAATTTACTTTATTTTTGGTTCCTAAATTTACTTCAAAAGTTAAACTTTCAAAAAATCTAGTTTCCATAATCGTAGGGAAATATATAAATCTTGCTATATCAGCCACGGCTGACTCACTTAAAACGCTATCGTCCTCAAAAATTTGAGTTACATCTTTTGAATTTAATTCAATAAATTTTATTGCTTGAATCTGTATTTCACTTATTTTTTCTAGTATTGAATAAGATATTGAATTTAATTCATAGATCGGATCTCCTGATAAATCATAATCAACAACCGAATTATCGTTTGATGAGCATAATAACTCAAAACTCGCTATATGGTTTGTTAGAGACAAAATTATACGCCAATCATAATCACGAGGAGAAATCAATCCTGTACGATTCCTCTCCCAATCAGGAGTATGAGAAACTATAAAGTAGCACCCAACAATATAGATACCTAACTCTTTTTCTAAAATATCTGATAATTTATTTTGCGTTGTTCCTTCATAACCTAAATCAATCAACATAAGCGTATCACCAGCCTTCAAACCAGTCTCTTTCTGAATATGCATAATAAGACGCTTACGATATTTTAAAGAATTATCAATAATTTCTTTTAGAACCTCTCCCGAAAAGATAGCGTCTATCAACGAATGAACATAATAACCACTACTTCTAAGCTTGGATTTTATTTTATATTTAGTCTTCTCCTCTACCAATAAATGTTTTAGCGTCACATTTATCAGCTCATCATTCCCCTCTAACGAAGCATTTTCAGATAAGAATGGACTAAAAGCCTTCATCAAGTAATCTTCAATGTCTTTTTTACAAGAAAAAGAACTAGATATTGATGTTAACCTTGAGATTCTCAGGTTATATGTAGTCTCAGAGGGGTACATTGCTTCATATGCCAACTTAGGCATATATCCATCACGCATTAAGAATGCCAACTTAGCACTAGGATGTTTTTCAGATTGTTTCTTTATATGCTTACAGAATCCAAATAGCGCAGGACCTAATACAGTACATCCTAATATTTTTTCTGCTGTCAGATTATTTCTAGCATAGGATGAATACCAAGAACGAAACAATGATGGGATAGCTTTTACGTGCTGATAATCAGAAAATAATAAACTAGCAGCAATCCTTCTCTGCTCCATTATATGCATCATAGTTTTTTCATTTTGCATATAATGAAAAGCATTAACACCTATTTCTGATGGTTTTTTAAAATCTGCATTGAAATTGTCACCAACATGAAATATATCTCTTGCTTTTATTTTCTCTTCTTTTACAACATAGTTCCACAAACCTGATGTTTTGCCACATCCAACATCAGAAGAGGTATAAATTTTATCTATAAGCAAGGATGTTTCTGGTGATACCATTCTGATCAAGTAAGCAAGTTGAGTAGAACTTAAATAAATATCACTAACAATTATAGTTCTAACTCCTCTGTCCTTAGCTGCTTTCAGTAAAGATAAAGCTGGCTGATGAATGAAACCAAATTTAATTTCAGCATCAATTTCTTCATGTATCCGCTGCTCTATCTCCTCTGAATTAAAGAATTTAGACATTTCTTTATAGATATCAAATATAGAAACTTCTGCGGTCCTGCCTTTAAATAAAGCTCTTGCCCTTGCTTTACTCTCTGCTTTAGCTCGAGATGCAGGCCCTTCATCTTTGTTTATTAAAGAAAAAATATCATGAGGCTTATCAACTCGCCTCCAAAATAGAGTATCAAAACAATCTAATGATAATATTTTTGTTGTTCCACTTTGAGAGAATATTTCTGAAATTACCTCAAAGCTAAATGAATCAGTCCCCATAGCACACCTTTCAGCACAATAGAATTAACATTACTTTCATTATTCACATAGCTAACTCTTTACCAGAGAATAAAAATACGATTTTTTACAATTCCCTTTCGTGCCAAACATCATTTTATTCCCTTAAAACCGATCAAATTAGCACCGTAATTTTATTATAAAATATTGTTCTCCTTCTTTTAAGTAGACGAAAAGATGTTTTCTCAGTAGAAAAATTAAACGCATCAATGCTGAAAAAATCAACACAGATAACGAGAAATCCAATAATTCGCGTGGTCTTATTAGCGTATAATAATCTTGTGGTTTTTTGTTCTGGAGCCATTCCCCCCAACTGATAACATAGTATCTGACCCCATAAAACTGCAATTCGTTAAGTAATGGATCTAAACAAAGGACAAAGGTATCGGCAATCACAAGTAGCCGATTATGGTAAGTCATGCCGACAGGAGGCGAATACTCATAATGACGTTGAGGAATAGGAAACTCCTGAATAACTGGAAGCTCAATGCTATCATTAAGTAAAAAGTGGGCAAACCGAACCGACGTAGAAAATACGTTATCCGCCATACAGTTATCTAGCTTAGTTTCGCTATCCGGCTTATCAGCACGTCGTGATTTACCCGATCAAAGAATTTCTCCAGATCGAGATCGACTACCCAGTGATACACAGAACCGATATAGTCCTGAGCCTGTTTCACTGCCTGATGTGCCGAGCGTCCGGGCCGGAACCCATAGCTGTTATCGCTGAACGAGGCATACCACTGCCGTTGCAGTTCCTGCATCACCGCCTGTTGGATAAAGCGATCTACTACCGTCGGGATACACAACAGGCGTTCGCCGCCGCCGATTTTCGGGATGCTCACTCTTCTCACGGGGGATAGGCAATAACTGCCGGATAGCAGTTGCGCTTTCAGTTCCAGCCAGTGGTGTTTCAGGGAGTACGATAGGTCGCTTACGCGCATGTCGTCACTTCCCGCCGCACCTTTATTGGCTTTCACTCTTTTCATGGCTTGCTTGATATTGACGGGTTCACAGATGGCTTCCATCAGCCATGCTGTTGACGACAGATTTTCTCTGTTCGTAGGTGCCCGCACGGTTTCAGCTCCCTGATGGCTGGCATTCGGGGTTTCACCCCATCCTACCGCTACAGGACCGCAATGCGTTTTCTGCTGCATGACCGCTCAGAACCTCCGATGATACTCGTCACTCATTACCGTTCGGGCCTTCAGACGTAGTGTCCTACTATGCCCTCTGCTGACTCCTGTCCGCCAGTCAGCGCGCCTTACAGTACGCTCAGTTCTGAATGCAGAACGCCTCTTGGGGTAAGCTCAGCCGCTTTCACCACACACCTGCCCAATCTACCACCCCGGTTATTGATGGTTATGGCCTTCGCAATCAGTAGCTTGCTCCGCCAGCCGGGTAGGCCTCATATCAGGTTTCTGTTCGTCAGGTCATGATTTTGCTCCACGTTTCCTTCAGCCCCCGCCTCACGACGACACCCTTGAGCTTCACTAGTCCTTCTCCACCATCAGGCTGGACAGAGGACTTTCACCCCGCCCCGAGCTGCTGAGCATGCCCAGCACACCATAAAAAACCCGGCACACGACCGGGTTACACTGGAAATCACTTTATTATAATTAACGCAGCAGAGACAGAACAGTCTGTGGAACCTGGTTTGCCTGGGACAGTACAGAAGTACCAGCCTGTTGCAGAATCTGGCTACGGCTCATGTTTGATACTTCAGTTGCGTAGTCAGCGTCTTCGATACGGCTACGAGCAGAAGACAGGTTGTTGATAGAGTTGTTCAGGTTGGTGATGGTAGATTCAAAACGGTTCTGAATCGCACCCAGGTTACTACGTGCAGCATCAACAGCTGACAGAGCAGTATCCAGAGAGGTGATCAGAGCCTGAGCCGCTGTGTTAGCGCTACCGGTAGCAACAGCGCTCAGATCAGTGATTTTCGTTCCAACATCGTTCATTGTACCACCAGTGCCAGTGGTTGCATTGATCAGCGCGGAACTATCAATAGTAATAGTTTCAGTGGTACCAGTATTAGCACCAACTTGAATGATGATACCAGCGCTTGCAGAACCGTCCAGCAGTTTAGTACCGTTGAAAGACGCGCTCTGCGCAACACGGTTAACTTCGTTAATGCGCTGAGTCATTTCCTTGACGATAGAGTCACGGTCAGTTTTACCGTTAGGATCGTTCGCTGCCTGAGTCGCCAGTTCACGGATACGTTGCAAGTTGTTGTTGATTTCGTTCAGGTTGCCTTCAGCAGTCTGAGTCAGGGAAATACCATCGTTGGCATTACGAGCAGCCTGAGTCATACCTTTAACTTGGGCGGTCATACGGTTAGCGATCGCTTGACCAGCTGCGTCATCTTTCGCGCTGTTGATACGCAGACCAGAAGACAGACGCTCAATAGCGGTACCCAGAGCAGACTGAGATTTGTTCAAGTTGTTCTGAGTAGTCAGAGACATGATGTTAGTATTAATTACTGCCATGATAGCGTTCCTTAATCAGTGGTTATCGGTTTCGGGTTAGACCCACGGGTTCATCCCCGTCGCTAACATTTATCGGAACGCTTTCCAGAAGCTTTAACTTTTTTTTAGCCTAAATTCATTTTTATTGTTTAGAAGGCAATTCTGATAGCCCCTTATCCGGCGACATTAATCAGTAATAAAGATGACCGTTCTTTACTGCTAAACTTATTTTCTATCCTGCCGATAATGGTTTCATAGCTCATCGCACTCTGAATAAAAGGATTCTATCATGGCAAGCGTTTCTTCATTAGGTGTAGGTTCTGGACTGGGTTTAAGCGATTTGCTCACACAGCTTAGAACCGCTGAAAATCAAAGACTTGTACCAATAACCACTCAGCAATCCAGCTTCAAGTCACAGCTAAGCGGTATTAGTGCTCTGAAAGGTGCGCTTGATAAACTTAAAACTGCGAATGACGCTTTAGCTATCTCTGAATCTTTCGGTGTTGTAAAAGGTTCAATTGATGGGCTCACATCCACCAAAGTTTCCAGCACGAACAAAGCTTTCTCCACAACCACCGATAGTAAGGCGGTTGCGGGTACTTATAGCATTGAAGTAAAACAATTGGCGCAGGCACATTCAATAATGTCCGGAGCCAAAACCAGCGCCACAGAGCCCTTAAGTGCAACAGACACAAAACTCGTTATATCTCAGGATAATGGTAAATTCACTAAAGTCGGTAATGACTACCTGAAATCTCTGGAAATAGACATCAAAGCCGGTGAAACATCATTAAACGATGTCCGTGACGCTATCAACAAAGTTAATGGCACCGTGACGGCAAGCGTTGTTAAAGCGAAGGATAATGAGTACTACCTGATGCTGACCGCTAAGAACAGCGGTACTGAGAGTAAAATCTCGATTAGCGGGGACGACACAAGCATTTTTAATGGCGCGCCAACAGAAAAAGTCGTAGCTAAAAACGCACAAATTACAGCAAATGGCATTGATATAGAAAGACAAAGTAATTCTATTTCTGATGCTTTTGAAGGTGTAACGATCAATCTTCTGGCTCAGACCGAAGCAAGCAAACCGGAAACCCTGACGATTGAGCAGGATATCACCGGAATGAAAAACACGGTCAAAGCCTGGGTTGATGCTTACAACTCACTGCAAGACACCATTGCAGCTCAAACAAAATACACTGCAGTTGACGCGGGTGAGTCCCAAGCAAGTAGCAATGGCGCATTGCTAGGGGATTCTACGGTTCGTGGTATCCAGAATAAACTCAAGGCGCAGCTGACAACAGTACAAAGCGATAGCGATGAATTCCGCATTCTGGCAGACCTTGGGATTACGCAAAACTTCAAAACTGGGAAACTGGAAATCAGCGATACCAAGTTAGACGCAGCGTTGAAAGAAGAACCAGGCAAAGTTCGGGCGTTTTTTGTTGGCGATAATGACAAAACAGGCTTTGCGACACAGACCCGCACCTACCTGAAAGAAGTCCTTGATACGACAGAAGGGCTGATCAAAAACAAAGAAGACGGTATCAATAGTACGCTGAAGAAATTGGACTCTCGGTCAACTCTCGTCAAAAATGGGATAGAAGATACTATTGCTCGTTATCAAAAACAGTTTGTTGAACTGGATAAAGCGATGACTAACATGAATAGTACAATGAGTCGCTTAACGAGCATGTTCTCTAAACTCTAAATTTTCGCTGAAAGAAAGATAGGTAATGTGATGTACAACATGAAAGGCAGCCAAGCCTATGCTCAAGTAGGCCTCGAAAGCAGTGTGATGAGCGCAAGCCCTCACCAGCTTATCGTCATGCTGTTTGATGGCGCGCGCAGTGCGATGGTGCGCGCGCGCATCCTCATGGAGCAAGGCGACATCCAAGGTAAGGGTATGGCGTTATCTAAAGCAATCAACATTATCAATAACGGACTAAAAACCGGGTTGGATATGGAAGGCGGGGGCGAGCTCGTTGAAAACCTGTCCGCTCTGTATGACTACATGTCTCAACGTTTGTTGATTGCCAATTTACATAACGATGCAAAAGCGATAGAGGAAGTCGAAGCATTGTTGGAAAATATCGCTGATGCCTGGCGGCAAATCGGCCCTAATTACAAACCAGAGCAGGAAGTACGTTAATGGCCTCCCCCCATCGGCTTCTAAAAGATTACCAACAGCTTTTGTCTCTGAGTCAAAAAATTCTTCATCTGGCCGTCAGCGGCCAGTGGGATACGTTGGTTGAGCAAGAGATTGTTTATGTTCAGTCCGTTGAAGGCTTAGTTAACACGCCAATTCCTGACGAAATTGACAGTGTGATGCGTTTGCATCTGCGACAGATTTTGCAGGAAGTGATGGATAATGAAGCGAAAGTAAAACAACTTCTGCAGAAGCGGATGGACGAATTAAGTTCGTTAATGGGGCAATCACTGAAGCAAAAATCAATTAATACGACTTATAGCGAATTTGCAGGGCAGCGACTGCTACCGGGTGAGCCCTTGCCTGACGAAACACACTCATAACGTACTATAATGCTGTTTTCACCGCGCCTTTGGTTTTATACGAGGCGCGTTTTTTTATTCACAATTGATGCTTTTTACGTGCCCTAGCTATCGGCATAACGAAATCAGTGCGCGTTAAGAATTTGAAGCGTAGAGGGCTTGAAGATAAGGAATAAACAGGCGGAAGTCAGTACAAATAAAGATTGTGCGTAATTTCATTGGATTAACAGTGAGATTACGCACAATGGCTTTACTGGTTGCCGATTGATGTCATTAAACGACATCAAACAGACATATTCATCACTTCCTGATACGCAGATACCAGCTTATTACGCACCTGAATGCCCATCTGCATTGAAATGGATGATTTCTGTAAATCCACCATCACATCATTCAATGCTACGCCTGGCACACCCAAGGTAAATTTTTCAGCCTGCGTACGAGCCGTCTGCTGTGTGTCGCTGATCTTATCGATCGCGGCTTTTAGCTCACTGGCAAAACCAGGCTCTACCGATGGTCTGGCTATTGGCGTGTCAGCAGCCTGCAGAGCTTTGACCTGCATTTGCTGTAAAACACCATCAATACCTTGAACTGACATAACACCTCACTACATCATACAGAGTAGACTGCTTATGCATTTTCTATGACAGCATTACCCTACCACACAGCTTTTCAGATAAATCGCACAATTAGCGCGAAAAATGCCACCTTATCGACCCATCGATTTTTCTTTTACGGAAAATAATGACATGCCGATAAATGTAGGCGAAATGTTTTATTGATTGCGCAATCAGGGAGTTCTGTTTTGTCACGTCACAACGTTAAGTATATCGTTCAACAACCAAGCAGAGATAGAGTATGAACGCCTCATTAACCGGCTCCGCTACCGGTAAAAATAGCTTTGGCGAAATACTCAACCGGTTACGCGCCAATCCGAAGATCCCACTATTGATCGCAGCAGCTGCGGCCATTGCCATCGTCGTTGCGTTGACTCTATGGGCCAAAGGCCCAGATTATCGGGTTCTTTATAGCAACATCAATGACCGAGACGGCGGTGCGATTGTCAGCGAACTAACAAAGCTGAATGTTCCTTATCGTTTTGCGGAGAACGGCGGCGCGATCATGATTCCCGCCGAAAGTGTCTATGAGACCCGACTCCGACTTGCTCAATTGGGGCTGCCAAAAGGCGGTGCTGTTGGCTTTGAATTGCTCGATCAGGAAAAATTTGGCATCAGCCAATTCAGTGAGCAGATAAATTACCAGCGTGCGCTGGAAGGTGAGCTGTCCAGAACGATAGAAACGCTCGGCCCTGTCCAGAATGCGCGAGTTCACCTTGCCATACCGAAGCCTTCACTGTTCGTTCGTGAACAAAAAGCCCCCTCTTCTTCTGTCACCCTGACATTACAGCCGGGTCGTGCATTAGATGAAGGTCAAATCAATTCCATCGTTTATATGGTTTCCAGCAGCGTTGCTGGCCTGCCACCAGATAATGTTACGGTCGTCGATCAGACAGGACGCCTGTTAACCCAGGCGGGCGGCAGCAGCCGCGATCTGAATGCTGCGCAACTGAAGTACAGCAACGAAGTCGAGGCGATGTACCAACGCCGCATAGAGTCAATCATCGCACCGATGGTTGGCATGGGTAACGTACATGCTCAGGTTACCGCGCAAATCGATTTCTCTGCTCGCGAACAAACTGACGAGCAGTATCAACCTAACCAACCGCCAGACAAAGCGGCTGTTCGCTCTCAGCAAACCAGCCAGAGTGAGCAAAAAGGCGGCCCGAACGTCGGTGGCGTTCCAGGTGCATTAACCAATCAACCCGCACCGGCACCTACAGCCCCTATCGCGACACCGCCAAATAATGCCAATGCAAACAATCAGGCTGGCCAGCAGAACCAAAACAATGCGGCAGGTGCGCAAGCTAATGCGGCAAATGCGAATACCGTTATTCAAACATCCAATGTTCGCAATGATGCAACAACCAACTATGAAGTCGACAAAACGATTTTACATACCAAACACAGTTCGGGTGGTGTGAAGCGCTTGTCTGCGGCCGTTATTGTTAACTACCAACCTCCTGGTGAGGACGGCAAGCCGGTTGCACTGACGGAAGAACAGATCAAACAGATTGAAACAGTAGCACGCGAAGCAATGGGCTTCTCCACTGAACGTGGCGATACATTAAATGTCGTGAATACGCCATTTATGGATAGCACTGACGGTTCTGGCGAACTCCCCTTCTGGCAAAAACAGGCATTTTTCGATCTCCTGATGGAAGCTGGCCGCTGGCTGCTGGTTCTGATCGTTGCCTGGATTCTGTGGCGTAAACTGGTTCGTCCACAATTGCAGAGAAAAGCACAGCAACAAGAAGCGGCGCTGGCGGCAGCTGCACTATCTCAAGGTACAGACAGCGATGTTATGGTCAACTTGAGTAGCTCGGAAGTTGAACAGCAGCGGAAATCGCAGCAACGCGTCAATGCAGAAATGCAAAGTAACCGCATACGCGAAATGGCAGAGAACGATCCACGCGTTGTCGCTCTGGTAATCCGTCAATGGATGAGTACTGAACTATGAACCTCACAGGAACAGAAAAAAGCGCCATCTTATTGATGACCATTGGTGAAGACCGCGCCGCGGAAGTGTTTACTCATCTTTCGACTAAAGAAGTGCAGCACCTGAGTTCTGCAATGGCGAACATGAGACAGGTATCACAACAGCAGTTGCTCGAAATTCTGAGAGAATTTGAGGCTGATTCAGAGCAATATGCCGCTCTCAGCGTGAATGCTGGTGACTACCTTCGCTCAGTGCTTGTCAAAGCTCTTGGTGAAGAGCGAGCGTCTAGCCTGCTGGAAGATATTCTGGAGAGCCGCGACTCTACGAGTGGAATGGAAACACTCAACTTTATGGAGCCGCAGATTGCCGCAGACCTTATTCGCGACGAACACCCGCAGATTATCGCAACAATCTTGGTGCACCTGAAGCGTGCTCAGGCTGCCGATATCTTAGCCCTGTTTGACGAACGTCTTCGTCATGACGTTATGCTACGTATCGCGACCTTCGGCGGCGTTCAGCCTTCCGCACTGGCAGAATTGACAGACGTTCTGAATGGCTTGCTGGATGGTCAAAATCTCAAACGCAGCAAAATGGGTGGTGTTCGTACTGCAGCTGAGATTATCAACTTGATGAAAACTCAGCAGGAAGAAGCAGTTATCGATGCAGTACGCGAGTTCGATGGCGAACTGGCACAGAAAATCATCGACGAAATGTTCCTGTTCGAAAACCTGGTGGACGTGGACGACCGCAGCATCCAGCGCCTTCTGCAAGAAGTCGAGTCCGAGTCTCTGCTGTTGGCATTGAAAGGTGCCGAAGAGCCTTTACGCGAGAAATTCCTGCGCAACATGTCTCAGCGTGCGGCAGAAATTCTTCGCGACGACCTCTCAACTCGTGGTCCGGTACGTATGTCGCAGGTCGAAAACGAACAGAAAGCGATTCTACTTATCGTCCGTCGACTGTCAGACAGCGGCGAGATGATTATCGGCGGCGGCGAGGATGCCTATGTCTAACGCCCCCAAAAATCTGGCCTGGCAGCCCTGGAAGCCCAATGACCTGGCTGAACCAATTTCAAAGTCCGTACCGACATATCAGGTAAATGATGAACCTGAAGTGCCTGCGATTGAGCGTTTCAATGAAGAGAACGCCGTCCCTACCTTAGAGGATGAGCTAGCGTCTCTGCGTGAAAGCATGATGCAACAGGCACGAGAAACAGGTTTTTCGCAAGGGCATCAACAAGGTTATGACGCAGGTTATCAGGAAGGTTTAGCCAAAGGACAGCAGCAGGGTTTGCAAAACTCCTTGCAGCAGCAGCAGCCGATCATAGAACAGATGCAGCAAATGGTCACCGAGTTCCAGCAGACGTTGGATACTCTTGACAGTGTGATCCCTGCTCGCCTGATGCAGCTGGCTTTGACCGCAGCCAAGCAGATCCTGGGGCAACCTCCAGTGTGTGACGGTAACGCTCTGCTAGGCCAGATACAGCAACTGCTCCAGCAAGAACCTATGTTTTCAGGTAAGACGCAATTACGCGTTCACCCTTCTGATCTGGAACGCGTTGAACAATATTTGGGCCCGACACTCAGCTTACATGGCTGGAGATTGCTTGCTGATAGTCAGCTCCATCCGGGGGGTTGCAAGGTCAGCGCGGAAGAAGGCGATCTGGATGCCAGCCTGGCAACACGCTGGCATGAACTTTGCCGTTTAGCCGCCCCCGGAGAGTTATGATGACTTCACGCCTCGGACGCTGGCTCTCTTCTCTTGATTCATTTGAGAAACGCATTGACGACACACCTTCAGTGCGTCGTTACGGCCGCTTAACCCGGGCGACAGGTTTGGTATTAGAAGCGACAGGGTTGCACATGCCACTGGGTGCCACCTGCCTCATCGAACGGCAGAATGGCTCTAAGGTTGAAGAAATCGAAAGCGAAGTTGTCGGTTTCAACGGGCAAAAACTCTTTCTTATGCCGCTGGAAGAAGTTGAAGGTATTACCCCTGGAGCACGTGTTTACGCACGCGTCGGCCAAGACAGCAGCAGTCAAGGAAAGCAATTACCATTAGGGCCTGAATTACTGGGGCGTGTGCTAGATGGTAGCGCAAAACCGCTGGATGGTTTACCCGCACCCGATACAGGCTATCGCGCACCGTTGATTACGCCACCAGTCAACCCATTACAGAGAACAGCAATCGACAGTGTTCTAGACGTGGGCGTTCGAGCCATCAATGCCTTGCTCACTGTGGGCCGAGGGCAGCGAATGGGCTTATTTGCTGGCTCGGGGGTGGGTAAAAGTGTGCTATTGGGTATGATGGCACGCTATACTCAGGCTGACGTCATTGTTGTTGGCCTTATCGGCGAACGTGGCCGAGAAGTGAAAGATTTTATCGAAAATATCCTGGGCACGGAAGGCCGAGCTCGATCTGTCGTTATTGCCGCACCTGCTGATGTTTCTCCATTATTAAGGATGCAGGGGGCAGCGTATGCCACGCGTATTGCTGAAGATTTTCGCGATCGCGGTCATCACGTTCTGCTCATCATGGATTCGCTCACGCGTTATGCCATGGCACAGCGTGAAATTGCTTTAGCTATTGGCGAGCCGCCGGCAACCAAGGGTTATCCCCCTTCTGTCTTCGCCAAATTACCCGCGCTGGTTGAACGCGCAGGAAATGGTATTCATGGCGGTGGTTCAGTCACCGCCTTCTATACTGTTCTGACAGAGGGTGACGATCAGCAGGATCCTATAGCCGACTCCGCTCGCGCCATCCTTGATGGACATATCGTGCTGTCCCGTCAACTCGCAGAGTCTGGTCATTATCCGGCAATTGATATTGAAGCATCGATTAGTCGTGCGATGACAGCGCTGATCGATGAAGACCACTATGCTTCGGTAAGGCAGTTCAAACAGTTACTATCTAGCTACCAACGTAACCGTGATTTAGTCAGTGTTGGAGCCTACGCCGCAGGCAGTGACCCTATGCTTGACAAAGCAATTCGTCTCTATCCGCACTTGGAGGCCTTCTTGCAGCAGGGTATGTTTGAGCAAAGTGACTATGAAGAATCCTGTCAGGCGTTGCACACTATTTTCCCTCGTAATGAGTAGGAGAGCAGATGAAAACCCAGTCACCGCTGGTTACACTACGCGAACTGGCGCAGAAGGATGTTGAGAAAGCCGCAGGGCAGTTGGGCCAGGTACGTCAGGCTCATCAACAGGCCGAGCAGCAACTCAATATGCTGTTAAACTATCAGGATGACTATCGTCAAAAATTGAACTCGACGATGTCCTCTGGTATGGCGAATAATAGCTGGCAAAATTACCAGCAATTCATCCGAACGCTGGACGGCGCAATTGAGCAACACAGACAACAGCTCTCGCAATGGACGTCACGTTTAGATTTAGCAATGAAGACTTGGCAAGAAAAACAGCAGCGATTAAATGCATTTGAGAAACTGCAGGATCGCGAAGTGACAAGACAGCTTGCCAAAGAAAATAAAATAGAACAAAAACAAATGGATGAATTTGCCCAACGGGCCTCACAGAGGAAAGCAGAATCATGAATCTGTCCGCGTTACCTATAGCTACCACTGCCAGTGATACAAGCAGTTCTTCTGCTTCTCTACTGACACAGGGTGAGCTACCAAAAGATTTTGTTGATCTGTTGAGCAAACGCATATCACAAGTAGCCGATACCTCGGGTAAAAAGACGCTCGACAAAGTAGATGAAGAAGCCCTGCTAAACGCTTTAGGGAAAAATAATGCTTCGCTCAGTCGTGATGATTTAAATGCCCTGCTTTCTTCATTCAGTTCTCTGACTGGGGCAACCATTACAGCAGGTAAGCAAAATCCAGAAATTGCAGAACAGGCGAAGTTAAAAGGTCTGGGTAAAAAAGATAGCGACAATACTGCAGAAGACGCGATGGTAATGCAGGCACTGCTTGCCATGTTGCAAACAGCACCACTGCCTACGCCAACTGCAGCCGATAGTATCGCAGCGACTGTCGTTAATACGACGGGTTTAAATATTCCGGGACTCATTGATGCTAAGCGCCAGAATGAAGCTCCAGCAGCTGCACTAAACAATGCAGGTGAGAGCGCCAAAGGCACGCTGGCAAAGCTGCTCGACACATCAGTAATGCCAGATAAAAATGCTGATATCTCACGCGATCTGCATCATGCAACTAAACAGGCCTCATCGACAGCGACCGAGTCTACGGACAATGCTGCAAAATTTGCGCTGACGACACCGCATTCCCTTGCTGGCGATCGCAATGCGTCTGAACCGGTTTCTACGTTAGGCAACGGCGCGTCTCAAACAACACCATCGGTGGTGCAGGCAATGCACGTTCAACCTGCATCAGTTGGAAGTACCGCTCCAGCCCCGCAGGCAGCAAGTGCTCAGTTGAATGCCCCGTTTGGCTCGCCTCAATGGCAAGATGCATTGGGACAGCAGATCATTATGTTCAGCCGTAATGGTCAGCAGACAGTAGAGTTGCGTTTGAATCCACAGGAATTGGGCGCACTGCACATCAGTCTAAAAATTGATGACAACCAAGCACAAATTCATCTGGCTTCAGCAAGTAGTCAGGTACGTTCAGCGCTGGAAGCTGCGCTGCCCCACTTGCGTAATGCGATGGCAGAGAGCGGGATTAACCTTGGTCAGAGCAGTGTAGGCAGTGACTCCTCTGCCTGGCAGCAGCAAATGGCGAGTAATAACAACGATGGCAACAGCCGTGGCCCGTCTTATCAGCAGCAATTTGGTCATTCATCGGAAAGCACGAGTGAATTATTAGACGTACCAGAAACGTTGAGATCGATGGCATCATCAGTCAACGGCGTTGATATCTTTGCCTGAAAGTGAAGTAAACGAATAAGTTAGCACAATTTTCCCTGTCTATTCTCTGTATTGAACATTGCAATAGGCAGGATAATCATCGACATTACGCATTTATTTATTGCTGGTTTCATCCAGCAATAAATATCGATAAGTAACGGGAACTATCTTTGGCTATGTCTGATATGCAAGTTCGACCAGGACGTAAACGGTCTATTTGGCTAATACTACTGATTATCGTTGCTCTCGCTGCAACTGGTGCTGCGGGCACTGCCTGGTGGCTATTAAATCAGAAAAACGCGGCAACGGCTGAGCAGGAAGCACCACCACCGCCAGAGCCTGTTTTCATGCCACTGGATACCTTTACCGTTAATCTTGTCAATGCAGATAATGACCCTGACCGCGTGTTATATGTTGGATTCACGCTGCGTTTGCCAGATGAGGCAACGCGCACACGCTTCACTAATTATCTGCCAGAAGTTCGCAGCCGTCTGTTATTGTTGCTTTCTCGTCAGGACGCAATTGCGCTTGCCAATGAGCAAGGTAAACAGAAGCTGATCGAGCAAATTAAGCAAGTGCTAAGCCCACCATTAGTTCCTGGTCAACCTAACCAGGTCGTTACTGATGTTCTGTTCACGGCCTTTATACTGCGGTAACCATTATGGGCGATAGTATTCTTTCACAAGCAGAAATTGATGCACTATTAAATGGCGACAGCGGCGATAGTGACGCTGATGCAAATGCGGCATCAAAAACGGATGGGGGTGTTAAACCCTATGATCCGAATACTCAGCGACGCGTTATCCGCGAGCGTTTACAGGCATTAGAAATTATTAATGAACGTTTCGCGCGCCAATTCAGAATGTCGTTGTTTAACCTGTTGCGTCGTAGCCCCGATATTACCGTCGGTGGAATCAAGATCCAGCCTTATCACGAATTTGCCAGGAACCTTCCAGTACCGACAAACCTGAACCTTATTCACTTAAAACCGCTACGTGGTACTGCGTTATTCGTGTTTTCGCCAAGTTTGGTGTTTATCGCTGTCGATAACCTCTTCGGCGGTGATGGGCGCTTCCCGACGAAGGTCGAAGGTCGCGAATTTACGCACACAGAGCAGCGAGTGGTTAAGCGCATGTTACGCTTGGCTCTGGAAGCCTATGGTGAAGCCTGGAATGCGATTTATAAACTTGATATCGAATACGTGCGTTCAGAAATGCAGGTCAAGTTTACCAATATCACAACATCACCTAATGATATCGTCGTGACGACACCGTTTCATGTTGAAATCGGTTCACTAACTGGCGAATTTAACATCTGTATTCCTTTTTCAATGATAGAACCGCTGCGCGAACTGCTCGCGAATCCGCCATTGGAAAACTCACGTCAGGAAGATCAAAGTTGGCGGGACACCTTAGCTAAGCAGGTACAACATTCCGAATTGGAATTAGTTGCAAGTTTTGTTGATATTCCGCTGCGACTGTCCAAAATTCTGAAGTTGCAGCCCGGCGATGTGTTACCGATCGACAAACCAGACAAAATCGTTGCTCATGTTGACGGAGTGCCTGTGCTGACCAGCCAATATGGCACATTGAACGGGCAATATGCCCTACGTGTTGAACATTTGATTAACCCTATATTGAATTCTCTGGATAACGAGGAACAGCCCCATGAGTGACACCAAGAAACCGTCCGACGACAAGGAATCAGTGGACGATTTGTGGGCTGATGCATTTAACGAGCAGCAGGCTGCAGAAAAACCGGCCGCGACAACAGAAGGCATTTTTAAGTCGCTAGACGGTCATGACCCGTTGGGTGCCCTTCAAGATATTGATCTGATATTGGATATTCCAGTCAAACTCACTGTTGAGCTCGGCCGGACCAAAATGACGATAAAAGAGCTCCTGCGCCTAACCCAAGGCTCTGTTGTTGCACTTGATGGCTTAGCGGGTGAACCGTTGGATATCTTGATCAATGGCTATCTGATCGCCCAAGGTGAGGTCGTCGTCGTGTCTGACAAGTATGGTGTTCGTATTACAGACATCATTACACCATCTGAACGTATGCGCCGCCTGAGTCGTTAATGGCAACAGCCTCGGTATCATCCCCTACTTCAGTAGCAAGCCAGCAGTCGACTCTTGTTACTGAACCACCACTTACCGGCAGCATGTTACTGACACAGGTTGGTAGCGTGCTTGCTGGTATTTTATTGTTTATTCTGCTGATTGCCTGGCTTGCCCGTAAACTCGGTTTTGCTCCGCAAACCAAGCAAAACAAGTTGCTAAAAGTCGTATCCAGTTGCCCTGTAGGACAGCGTGAGCGAGTAGTTATTGTAGAAGTTGATAATACTTGGCTAGTCTTAGGTGTTACAGCTCAGCAAATTACGCCGCTGCATACACTTCCAGCACAACCAATCAACGACAGTTCCTCCACTGGCGACACCAAGCCAGTAGATTTCAACCAACTGTTAAAGAAAGTTTTAAAGCGTCCGGAAAAATCGGAATGAGTGCCTTGCCTAATTATTTTCGTATCACCACCTTGCTTCACACCCTTCGCTATGGTTTAGCCATCGGTTTATTGTTCATGGCACCATCAGTATGGGCGCAGCTTCCTGGAATTGTGACGCAACCGCTACCTAACGGTGGGCAGAGCTGGACACTATCAGTACAAACGCTGGTTTTCCTAACGTCACTAACCTTTCTCCCTGCCGCCTTGCTAATGATGACCAGCTTCACCCGTATCATCATTGTACTGAGTTTGTTACGCAATGCGCTGGGTACACCAACCGCGCCACCGAATCAGGTGTTACTCGGATTGACGCTTTTTCTGACGTTTTTTGTCATGTCGCCGGTATTAAACCGTGTTTATGACGAAGCCTATCTTCCATTCAGTCAGGACCAAATCAGCATGGAAGTCGCCATCGAACGTGGCGCGGAGCCTCTTCGTGAGTTCATGTTGCGGCAAACCCGGGAAACCGACTTGGCATTGTTTACCAGGCTAGCAGAAATCCCGGAAATTCAGGGACCTGAAGCGGTACCCATGCGTGTACTTCTTCCCGCATTTGTGACAAGTGAACTAAAAACCGCTTTCCAGATTGGTTTTACCGTATTTATTCCTTTCCTCATTATCGATCTCGTTGTTGCCAGCGTATTGATGGCACTGGGGATGATGATGGTTCCTCCGGCGACAATTTCATTGCCTTTTAAACTCATGCTTTTCGTATTAGTCGATGGCTGGCAGCTGCTACTCGGTTCATTAGCCCAAAGTTTTTACAGTTAGACGAATAGAGGAATGCGACTATGACACCAGAATCGGTGATGGCGCTTGGCTATGAAGCAATGAAAGTAGCATTAGCGCTGGCGGCCCCGCCCCTGATAGCGGCACTGCTCAGCGGGCTGACGATTAGCCTCTTGCAGGCAGCTACTCAGGTAAACGAAATGACATTGTCATTTATCCCTAAAATACTAACAGTATTCTTCACTTTAGTGATCGCTGGGCCTTGGATGTTAAACCTCATGCTGGACTATATGCGCACGCTATTCGGCCAGTTACCTAACATTATTGGGTAAGCATGCTGACGTTTAACAGTTGGGATATGGTGAATTGGGTTAGCCAGTTTTTCTGGCCCTTTGTCAGAATTCTTGCATTGATCAGTACCGCACCAGTCTTTAACGAAAGAGCGATTGGTAATCGGATAAAGATCGGCCTAGGTGTACTGATTACCCTGCTGGTTGCGCCTTATTTGCCGTTAAACACCACGCCTATTTTTTCTGTTGCAGGCGTGTGGCTACTAATACAGCAAATACTTATCGGTGTGACACTAGGCTTATCAATGCAGTTAGCATTTGCCGCTATTCGCCATGCGGGAGAGCTCATTGGCTTACAGATGGGGCTCGCTTTTGCGACCTTCTTTGATCCAACGGGTGGCCCGAATATGCAGGTAATAGCCCGTTTCTTGAATATTCTCGCAATCCTACTGTTCTTAACCTTTGATGGACATCTCTGGCTTATTTCGTTGTTGGCAGATAGTTTCTATACCCTGCCTATCAGTACCAATCCAATTAACAGCCATGCTTTCCTCGCGCTTGCACGTGCCGGTGGATTAATTTTTATTAACGGATTGATGCTGGCGCTTCCCATCATAACCCTCTTGCTTACTATCAACCTGGCGTTAGGCATGCTTAACCGTATGGCGCCTCAACTCTCAATATTTGTTGTAGGCTTCCCGATTACACTCACTGTCGGAATTATGACGCTAGGCTTATTACTCCCGCTCATTCCACCATTCGCGGAGCATTTATTCAGCGAGGTTTTCGATTTACTCGCGGATATTCTTAGCCAATTATCAACTCCGTAGTTACTGACAAATCCGTAGGGTAAAAAGATAAAGCAATGCGGATTTCGTATCCGCAGACTTGCCCCTCATTTCAACATACCACGCTGTCAGGCCCAGCATATATCTATAGAATAAGTGATGGTGATAAACAGCATTTATCAATGCCGCATCAGATATCGATGTGATGAAGAGGAATGCGTTATATAAAAATAGTAGAGATAACTCAGAACGATAGGGAATAAAAAATGGCATGTCATCCATTCAGTATAATGAAAAGAGTGACACGCCTAAAAAATACGCCCGGTTTAAGCGTATTCAAATCGTAAAGTAGAATAGATGAATATCGTCTATTACTACTATTTCATCTGGAACAACGACATTCCCTGCATGTTCTGGAAAGAAGTATAGGAAGCTTGCAAAGAGGACTGCTGCATAATATAAGACGAGATCGCCTCATACCAGTCAGTATCCTGCAATTGCGACAGTGTCGTTTTATTCGCCACATCACGATCTTTACCAACCGCATCGAGATTATCAACTTCATTGAGTTGGATACCCAACTCTGCACGAACGGCTGAAATATTATTAAATGAATTGTTTAAACCGCGGTTTGCAGTCTCTAATGCTGCAGCAACACCTGCTTTTGTTGCATCATCAGCGCCATCGAGAGGGGTTTCAAGCGCTTTGATTGCAATATCCAGTGTTTCAAATAAATCCGATTGGATACTACCATCTGGCTCTTTTTTAGCATCGCCCGTTATACCGTTGAAAACCGCAGATCCAACATGGCTAACCGTCATATCTCGGGCTGCATCTACACGCTGCGAAATAGCCTGAAATCCGCCCTTATATTCAATGCCAGCGGCACCTTCAACAAAGGGAGCCTTATCAGTTTCATAACCAGAAAAAATATAGTTACCATTACCATCGGTACTGTTAGCCATATTCAGCAATTCAGCTTTCATACCGCGCAGAGAGGTCGCGACCGATTTGCGGTCATCATCATTTAGAACACCGCCACCTTTGATTACTTCGGTCAATGCGCTGCTAACAGTGGTAGTACTCTTACCCAGTATAGATTCTTCCAAGGTCATACTTTGCTTTGCAAAGGTGCGGGCCAACGTATACTGACTGTTCTCCGACTGGGCCTGGCCGAGCATAACAACACCAGCCGCCGCTATCGGATCATCTGATGGATTTACGACACGTTTACCGGTTGACAACTGCTCACCCGTTTTCTGCCACGTGGCCTGACCATTAATAATGCCTTGCATATTTTGCTGGTACATCATGCTAGTACTTAAGCGCATGGTATCAATTCCTCTTTCTTAAATGGTCAAACTAGCTACGGGCCGCTAAAAGTGCATCAAATATGGATTGTGCTGTTTTGATGACCTGAGCATTTGCCATGTAATATTGCTGAAAACGCATCAGATCGCCGTACTCTTCATCCAGATTCACACCGGATACGGACTGCTGTTCTGCAGTCAGTTGCTTAACAACGTTTTGCTGCGATGTATTATTTATCTTCAGGGTGCTGGCCTGGTTACCAATCGAACCAACCAGGCTGGCGTATGCACCAGAAACACTGGCCTTCCCGCCCACAATTTTCTCATTTTGTAGAGCAAGTAATGCTTTCGCATTGGTATTATCACTAACACCACCAAAGACAGGGTCACCGTTTACATCCAGGACAGGGGCGCCATTCTCATCAACCTTAGTGGATGCAGCAGCAATCTTATTCGGGTCGGAAACAGCTACTGCCATATCGATAATGACGTCATTAACCGGCTTAAGCAGGAAATTGTCATTCGTTGCAGGTGTTCCTGTGATGGTCATTTTAACGCCGTCAAAACTCAAGCTGCTTTCAGGAGGAGTCCCTGCTGTCGTCACTGCCGCCGTAAATTTTGAATTATCAGACAAACGGGTTACTTGCCAATTAGCGCCATCGTATTTAATCGCATAATTAGTTGCCTGCACATCTTTGGTATCGGTGTAAGACGGTGTCAAAACTGCGTTACCGCCATTTTTACTGTCATTTAAGACAACCGCTTTGCCAAATGAGAAGAAATCGCCGCCTTTAACACCATTGCGATCGTAACCTTGCTGATGTTGAGCATTGAACGCATCGGCGAATGCCAGTGCTAACTGCCCCAACTGGCCGCGCGCCTCATCTAGCGTTTCGCTGCGGAAAGAGAGTAAACCGCCTAATGAACCGCCCGTTAACGTACTCTCATTCAGCGTGACAACGTCATTTGTTTGATCTTTATATCCGATGGTGAGACGAGACGGATCGCTGCTGGAGTTAACTGCAACTAGCTGATTGCTCGTGCCTGCCTGAACTAGATTGGTACCATTTTTCAATGCGACGTTGTAAACAATTCCATCCTGAACGGTAACATCAACGCCAACCAATTTGTTAAGCTGATCGACAAGAAGATCGCGCTGATCGAGCAAATCATTAGGCATAGTGCCGCTATTTGCGCCCATCAGCTTCATAATTTCGTTATTTAAAGAGGAAATCTGATCGGTGTACGTATTAATTTGGCCAACAGTACTTTGAATCTGTGTATTCAGGCCGCTGTCCATGTCACGCAGGTATTTATCCGTGACTTTGAATTGGTTTACCAGCCCTTCCGCTTTACCCAGTACGGTTTGGCGAGTCGACGAATCGCCCGCGTTACTAGTGAGGTTTTGCAGGTTAGAAAAGAAACCCTGAATGGTTGATGAAAGACTGGTTGTACTGCTGGCCAGCAGATTATCAATCTTGGAAATCTGCTCGTAGTAAGTAGAAACAGAACTGCTTGTCGTTTGCGAAGCACGCAACTGATTGGTGATGAATTCGTTGTACTGGCGATTAATGCTAACAACATTGACACCGTTACCAATATATCCAGCCGATGTGCTGCTGCTAATTGCTTGCTCAAGTATCGCATTTTGCCGACTATACCCGGTAACAGCCTGATTACTAATGTTGTTACTCACGGTACTCAGCGCAATCTGTGCACCTTTTAAGCCACTCATCGCGGTGTTAATTAAATTGGACATAAGGTGTTGTTCCTTTTACACAGGCTCTTTTCGCCCTGCGCGATTAACTAAATGCTGAAGGCAGCAAATACGCTACATAAGTTAATTACTTTATCGGTCAGGAAGCGCAAATCTTGAATAAAAAAATCAAAATAGCCTGCTCAAATCGTGAGTGTAAGCTTTCGCCACTTTCTCACCTGAATTCTTCATTTGCTGGATCATACTAACCAGTTTCTGAGCATATTGCGGATCCGTTGCATAACCCGCTTTTTGTAATGCATGAGCCGCTTGCTCAGCAGTTCCAGCGCTCATCACAGCAGAATAGCGTGGGTTATTGGTCAGCAATTTCACATAGTCGCCAATAGCCTCAATATAGGAATCGTAAACTCTGAAGCTGGCTTTTACCTTTTTGGCCACACCTTGCTCATACTCTGTCGTGGTTATTTCAGTTGTCGGTCCATTCCAACTGCCACCCGCCTTGATACCGAACAGATTGTGGCTTGGGCGCCCATCCTCAGTAGTGATTTCACGCTGCCCCCAGCCAGATTCAAGCGCCGCCTGGGCAATGATAAGGTGATGAGGTATGCCGCTATGCTGGCTGGCAATCTGTGCAGGCAAAGAAATCTGAGACACAAAATTGCTGTTGGATAATGGCAAGGCTGAACCCGTTGTTGGTAATTTGGGCAACGCTTTACGTACCATCTGCTCCACTGCCGCCGTTGGCATGCTTTTGAGCACATCGCCATCAAACGTTAATGGAACCGAGGGAACAGCAGCTTTAGCCGCCGTGGTATCTGGGGATTGTCGGGTCAATTGTTCAACCATGACATCGGCGAGCCCAAGTCCCTTGCCCTTAGTTGAAATCTCTTGAGCAATTTGCTGGTCATACATTGAGGTATACAGACGCGTCTGATCGCTGCTGAAGAGTCCGTCCTGCGGAATCGCAGAGCGCATGCTTTTCATCATCAATTGTACAAACACGCCTTCCATCTGTTGCGCAACCGCCCTGATGCCCTCTTTACTTTGAGGATTACCTGAAACTTCACGCTTCAACGTATTCAGGGACTGCGCATCATAGGCCGCGTTATTCAGCGTCTGCATATCACTCATCAGATAATTTCCAGTTTGGCACGCAAGCAGCCAGCACTTTGCATCGCCTGCAGAATAGACATCAGCTCCATCGGCGTCGCACCCAAGGAATTCAGTGCACGCACGACGTTGTTGAGGTTGGCGCTGGAATTAACTCGCTGTAAAACGCCGCCTGTTTGCTGAACTGAAATCTCTGTTTGCGGAGTCACAACCGTCTGACCGCCACCAAATGGGGTATTTGGCTGACTGACGTTGGCCTGCTGATTAATCGTCACAGAAAGGTTGCCCTGAGCGATAGCACAGCTATCCAGTGTGACATCACGATTCATTACGACAGAACCGGTGCGGGAGTTGATCACCACTTTAGCGTCCTGAATACCGACGTTGACTTCAATATTCTGAACATCGGCCAAAAAGCGTACCTGAGAGCTGTTGCCATGTGGAGCAAGAACCTGAATAGTGCGAGAGTCCAGTGGGGACGCTGTACCGCCGTATCCAGAGCGATTGATCGCATCACTGACTTTCTGCGCCATCGAGAAGTCGTCATTCTTCAGTTGCAGCATGATCGTATTTGACGTGCCAAACGTGCTGGGTAACTCACGTTCAATAACTGCACCGTTGCTAATTCGTCCACCGGCTAGTTGGTTAACCTGAACACTGCTTCCGCCAGCTGAGGCACCGGCACCGCCAACCAAAACGTTCCCTTGAGCCAAGGCGTATACTTGGTTATCCACCCCTTTTAATGGGGTCATTAGCAACGTCCCGCCTCGCAAGCTCTTCGCATTACCAAGTGAAGACACAACAATATCAATATTTTGGCCTGTTCTGCCAAACGGTGGAAGTTCTGCCGTTACCATCACCGCAGCTACATTCTTCAACTGCATGTTAGTGCCGGCAGGGACAGTAATACCTAATTGGGAAAGCATGTTTGTTAAGCTTTGCGTGGTAAACGGTGTCTGCATGGTCTGGTCACCAGAACCATCCAGACCGACAACTAAACCGTAACCAATTAACGCATTACCACGTACGCCCTGGATATTAACCAGATCGCGAATTCTCTCTGCCGACGCAGGCGTAATATTCAGCGTCAGTAACGTCAGCAGTACAGTGAAAAATGATGCAATCCGCATGGCAGGCCTCTTAAGCTTAGAACGGAGAAACATTGAGGAAGAACCGCTGTAACCAGCCCATGTTTTGCGCTTCATTAATATAGCCATTACCGACATATTCAATGCGCGCATCCGCTACCTGGGTTGATGGCACCGAGTTGTTACCACTAATGGTTCTCGGATTTACCACGCCAGAGAAACGGATAAACTCTGTTCCCTGATTAATTGCAATTTGTTTTTCGCCAACGACGTTAAGGTTGCCATTAGCCAACACTTGACCGACCGTGACTGTAATCGTGCCACTGAACGTGTTATTGGCGTTAGCACCACCTTTCCCTGAAAAATCATTCGTGCCTGTGGCATCCAATGCAGCACGGTTGTTCCCCAGAGGTCCTTCGAGATAGCGCGGTGTTGTCGCTACACCAAACGTTGACGACCCATTACGAGCAGCATTAGCTGATGAGCTTTTACTAGCGCTAACATTTTCCTGTAATACGATCGTCAATGTATCGCCAATATTGCGTGGGCGACGATCTTCAAACATCGGCTGATAGCCATAATTCATTGGCTGCACGGTTTGGAAAATAGAACCATTAGGACCCGCTAATACCGGCGATCCCGGCTGGGCTGTTGTAGGCCCAGTGACAACTTTATCATGCGGAATATAGGCGCAACCGTTAAGTGCTAACATCGCGATCAATGCCAGCAGACGGGGTCGGCGGAGTGGTTTGATAACCGACTTTGCATTCATTATCACTGCGGATATCGCCTTAAATTAATCTATTTCACATATTCACGGGGTAAATCAAAACCATATTTGCTCCACTCATCTGGTGGTTATGGTCATCATTACCCCGTTAAACACTGTCTATGTTGCCAACATCAAGCCACCAGAGCACCAGCTCTCACCCCTGACGTTAGCGGGTTACCATTACAGCTGGGTCAATTTCTGCAACATTTGGTCAGAAGAAGAAATTGCTTTACTGTTGATTTCATAGGCACGCTGAGTCTGAATCATCGATACCAATTCTTCAGCCACATTGACGTTGGAAGTTTCGACATACTTCTGATACAGCAGACCTGCGCCATTCAAACCTGGGTTCGTTTCATTCGGCGCACCAGAGCTCGCGGTTTCCAGATACAGGTTTTCACCCATGCTCTCAAGGCCGCTATCGTTAATAAAGGTCGTTAGAGTCAACTGACCAATCTGGTTTGTTGCTGCCTGTCCCTGCACTTTAACGCTGACAATACCATCACGACCAATATTCAGTTCAGTCGCATTCGCTGGAACGGTAATGGCAGGCTGAACTTGATAACCGCTGGACGTCACTAACTGGCCGTTACCATCAAGCTGGAAGGCACCATCGCGCGTGTAAGCCGTTGTCCCATCAGGCAACTGAACCTGAAAGAACCCTTGACCTTTAATGGCAACGTCCTTCGAGTTCCCCGTCTCAGAAAACGTCCCTTGAGTATGGATACGTTCTGTTGATACCGGACGAACACCGGTACCTAACTGCAAACCAGACGGTAGCATGGTTTGCTCTGAAGACTGAGCACCGGGCTGACGAATTGTTTGATACATCAAGTCTTCAAATACCGCACGCTGACGCTTGAAACCATTAGTGCTGACGTTTGCCAAGTTATTGGAAATAACGTCCATATTGGTTTGCTGAGCATTCAAGCCGGTTTTTGCAATCCACAAAGAACGGATCATTTATTCACTCCTGTGCGCACTCGGCGCTTAACCCATTGCTAATATCTGATTAGCGCGTTGTGCATTATCGTCGACGCTGCTAATGACTTTCATCTGCATTTCAAAGCGACGGGCATTGGCAATCATATCGACCATAGTATCGACCGTGTTCACGTTACTGCCTTCGATCACACCCGGCATAATGCGCACGGTGGGATCGTTTTGCAGAACATTACCACGTTGCTGCTGAGCCTGTTGCGTCAAGCGAAACAATCCATCATCAGAACGCTCAACTTCTTGTCCGGTAGCTTTGACAAGCTTCAAACGCCCCAACTGGGCAATCGTATTAGGTGGATCCCCAGCATTAAGGGCAGAAATCGTACCATCAGCAGAAATGCTGATCTGAGCCTGCGGAGGGATGTCAATCGGTCCACCGTCGCCCATGACTACACGCCCCTGAATAGTCAACTGCCCATCAGCGTTGATCTCCATATTACCATTACGGGTGTACGCTTCACCGCCATTAGCAGTTTGCACCGCTAACCAACTCTCTTTCGGTAAAGCGACATCCATTGCACGGCCAGTATAATTCATCACGCCTTCGGTCATATCAGCGCCAGGCGTTGAAGCGACAACCAGCGTTCGGGTGGGCAGTGTCAACCCATTTACCGGCACAGCGCGCAATGCTGATAGCTGAGCCCGAAAACCCGGCGTTGAGGCATTAGCCAAGTTGTTCGCAGTAATCGCCTGCTTTTCCAATGACTGACTCGCGCCACCCATTGCCGTATAAATCGCGTGATCCATGCAACGTCCCCGTTAGGATAATTAACGCAGGCTAACCAGCGTTTGTAGAATGGAATCCTGCGTTTTGATGGTTTGCGCGTTTGACTGGTAGTTACGCTGCGCAACGATCATGCTAACTAGCTCTTTACTCAGATCAACGTTCGAGCTTTCGGTAGATTTGCCGATCAGTTTACCCAGACTTCCTGTACCCGCCAGACCAACAACAGCCTGACCAGAACTTGCTGTTTCAGACCAAGCGTTATCACCTTCAGGCGACAAACCTTCTGGGTTGGCAAAACTAGCCAACAGAATTTGGCCTAACGCTTGCTTTTGACCATTGCTGTAGCTACCTTCGATCGTACCATCGTCATTGATCGCAAAACCCGTCAGTGAGCCTGGAGCGAAACCATTCTGGGTCGGGCTCTTATAGCTATATTCGGTATTTTGCTGCACGCTGCCAGTCAGATTGAGAGTGAAGGTACCATTCGCAGCACCATTCGTTCCCGTAAGATTGAGAGTAAAAGGTGTGTGTGCAGTAGCCCCAGTAGAACTTAAGGCACCATTCGCTTCAAAATTCAGCGTTCCTGCATTTTGATACGTAGCTGGATTGATTGAGTCATCCTTAGCATACGTCTGCCATGTATTGTTTGCCGTTTTAACAAAATACAGGGTGAAGTTATGCACGTTACCCTGACTATCATAGGTTGTAAGTGCAGTTTTGCTGTTATAGGTGCCTTCTGCACCAGGCGTTGTAGCCCAAGCGTTTGTTGGAACCGAGTCTGAAGATTTCAGGTTAGCCTTAATTGATGCAACTGACGTTTGGCTCGCCAGCATATCTCCATCAGGAACAGTCAACGGTACTGGATCGGCCCCTGTTTGAACAGTTGGCGGCGTACCCGCAACTGGGTAACCCGTCAATTGCATGCCTTGTGCGTTGACGATATTACGGCCGTTCAGCATAAACTGACCATTACGGCTGTAATAAGTAGAACCATTGGTGTCTTGTAGACGGTAAAAACCGCCGCCGCTAATCGCGATATCCAAGTCTCGTGAAGACGACGTAACAGTACCGTTACCGAAATCCTGCAATACCGATGCGACCTTCACACCCATACCAACTTTAGAACCCGCAAACATATCAGCAAATGTGACGTTCCCGGATTTAAAACCCACTGTCGCTGAGTTAGCGATGTTATTACCGATAACATCAAGATTATTAGATGCTGCGTTTAAACCACTGACCGCCTGAGAAAAACCCATGCCGTTCTCCAGATGAATTGATTAAGTCATATTCCAGGTAGTGAGTTTTACTGGAATAATATGAAATTTATATCGTTACAGAATCTGCCTTACATCGTCCAGAGTGGCTTTGCCGCGCAGACCTAAATCAAGCAATGCGCCGCTATCGCCGCGAACAACACTATTTACAACCGCATAGCTCAATGGCTGTACAACTTGCTGCGCGCCACCCGTGCTGGCAGCAACCGTAAAGGTATAAGCCCCATCTGGTGCAACAGTGCCATCAGCAAGCTTACTATCCCAGTTGAACGAGTGAACCCCAGCAGACAGCGTCCCTAATTCGATCGTACGAACAGCTTTACCTGTCGCATCATTAACGGTAACAGTGACAACTTCAGCCGCTTTTTCCAGTTCAACACCAAAAGGCGTACTGGTTTCTTTACCAACCAGAATGTCTTTTCCAGGGATCATGACACTGTGGCCAATCAGCGTTGATGCCTGCATAGACTGGTTGTTATTGATCTGCCCAGAGATAGAACCCAACGTGGTATTCAACTTCTCGATACCGCTAACCGTATTAAGCTGAGCAAGTTGACTTACCAACTGATCATTACTCATCGGATTCGTCGGATCCTGATTCTTCAACTGCGCAACCAGCAATGTCAGGAACTGATTCTGTAGGTCAGCGCTGCTGTTTTTCTCTACCGCCGTTGTCGACGAGAGACCCTGCGTGCTACTCGCCGAGGAGGTATCATTAATTGTTACAGACATTATTTCGTCTCCCGATTATTGCCCGATCGTTAACGTCTTCAGCATCATCGATTTTGTCGTATTCAAGACTTCGACGTTTGCCTGATAACTGCGTGATGCTGAAATGGTGTTCACCATCTCAGCCACTGGGTCAACATTCGGCATGCGAACGTATCCCTGCCCATCAGCCAGTGGGTTGCCCGGCTCGTAAACCAGTCGAGCAGGTGATGGGTCTTCGATAACATTAGCAACGCGCACGCCGCCAGTTGATTGCCCCGGGGCTGCATTCACTTCGAATACTACCTGCTTGGCACGATAAGGTTGACCATCAGGACCCGTCACGCTGTCTGCGTTAGCCAGGTTGCTGGCGCTCACATTAAGGCGCTGAGATTGCGCAGAAAGCGCAGAGCCTGAAATTTCGAATATATTTAATAACGACATGAATATTTACCTTCTCACCGCGCTACGATCACGAACCTGACTGCAGGACCGACATCATGCCTTTAATCTGTCCGCCCAGAACGGTCAGGTTGGTTTGATATTTCAGGCTATTATCGGCAAAATTAGTGCGTTCACGATCCATATCGACCGTATTGCCATCCAACGCAGGTTGATCGGGCACGCGATATAACAAATCAAGCTCCGGCGGCTGAAAACTCTGCGCAGGTATATGCCGCACAGAGGTAGTTTTCAGTGCGATACCTGTACCGTTCACACGCCCCTGCTCCATAGTTTTACTGAGCTGGCTGGCAAAATCGATATCCCTGGCCTGATAGCCTGGCGTATCCGCATTGGCAATATTCGCGGCCAGAATTTCCTGCCGCTGGGCACGCAAGTTCAACGCTTCCTGCTGAAACCGCAACGAGGCGTCTAATTTATCAAGCATGCTCCCTCCGCAAGTTAGAATTTGGAGTGAGTAGGATAATTCTCATTATGGCTATACCATCGAACGAATAGACGCCAAATGCAGCGCTATTTATTGCCTTAACCTTACACTGACATCGTTACACTTATGCCCGATATAAACAGAACCAGGAGAGCGAACTAAAATGAAAACAATACATTATTATCTCTGCCTGGCGGTGTCCTGTTTTTTCGTCCTATGTGCCCCCGTCAATGCGAACGACCTTCCGGCACAGATCAATCAATTTTTTGCCTCACGCTTTCAGGGAAGCACGAATGCCGTTAACGTTGTGGTAAAATCGCCAGAGTCGCAGTGGCCACAGTGCGAAGCGCCCCAAATCACGTTCCCCGGGAATACGAAAATGTGGGGTAATGTGAGCCTGTCTGTACGGTGTGGGCAGCAGCGCCGCTTCATTCAAACTGAAGTTCAGGTAACAGGGAACTATGTCATCAGTTCACGGCCTATAAATCGCGGGACAGCGCTGACGGAAAAAGATATTAGTCTGACAAAGGGCAGGCTCGATTTATTACCGCTGCGCCCTATACTGACGTTGCAAGGTGCACAGGGTGCGGTCATTTTACGCGACCTAACACCTGGACAGGTTATTACTACGTCCATGATCAGACGTGCCTGGATAGTAAAAGCAGGTCAGTCGGTGCAAATTATCGCCCAAGGGGAAGGCTTTACGATTAATGGCGAAGGAAAAGCCATGAACAATGCGGCAGCCGGACAAGCAGTCAGAGTCAGAACAGCAAATGGACAAATAATCAGCGGAATCACAAATGAAGATGGGATTATTCTGATCTCACAGTAATTAATTAAAGATTTGCTCATGTTTGCCGATGATAGTTACATAGTCATTACTGACGACGTTTTAAAATTGAACACCAATGTGATGAACGTTCCGTAACACATTGATGATTAACTATTTATCCTCAAACCAGAGGGATGTATTATGAGTATTGATCGCACACAGTCACTGAAGCCGGTCAGTCAAGTTCAGCAACGTGAATCTGGCGATGTCGCTAAAACCAAACGCAAACAGGCTGAAGCTCAGTCTGAAGTTAGTGCAACACAGGTAAAACTGAGCGATGCACAGGCAAAGTTGATGCAGCCAGGCACGCAGGACATTGATATGAATCGCGTGGAAACCTTAAAGCAGGCGATTCGTGATGGCTCACTAAAAATTGATGCTGGAAAAATCGCGGATGCATTACTTAAAGAAACGCAGGATTTTTTAGCAGGTAATTAATATTTATGGAAAATCTGCAATCAATTCTGGATCAACTGCTAAGTAATCTACGTGAGCTTGATGCGGTTCTGTCTGAAGAGCAAACGCTGCTTTGTGCCGGGTATATTAATAACATTGCTCTGCAACAGGTGACTGAGAGGAAGACGTCCTTGCTGGCGACGATGCAGCATTTGGAAACGCGACGCCATGAATCCGAATCCGCTCTTACGCTACAAGCGCCTTATGACGGCATTGAACCGTTGTCTGTATACTGGCAGCAAGTTCAAGAGTTAACCAGACGTCTAAATAATCAGAATAAGCATAATGGCCTTCTGCTTAGTCGCCATATTGCGTATACGAACGAAGCCATCAATATATTGAAGCCTCGTCATGGCCAAGGGTTATATGGTCCTGATGGTCAGTCGAAAGGTGTGACCGTTGGCGGTAGAAAAATCACGTTCTAAAAGTCTCTGCATCTTAGCAGAGACTTTTCATCATTTAAAACAGCCCGTTATTTAAAGATAACCATTTCAAAAATCACTTATAGTTCACCGCAATGTCGATCGTACGGACGCTGAACGAGTGGTTAATACGTCCATTTCCTTCAATGTAGTATACAAAACGAAACTCATTATTTGCCGCTAACCCATCAAATGCCTGAGTTTGTCCGTCGCCACTACCATCTAAGTCAACACAGCGCTGCGGCGATTGTGAACACAGTTTCACAACAAGCCCTACAGGTATCGCTGAATCAATCACATGCCGCCAATATATTGTCGTAATCGTTTCATCTGGCTTAACCGCTATATTAGGAATAAAAGCTGACGTCGTAACCATTTCACCACGATGATCAAGTTTTATTCCCGGCATGCTTCCGTTCCAACTACCTGGCGTCGCAATAGCACAAAGTGGGAATACTAGCGCTGTTGCTACCAGAGAACGTATCACCTTCCTCATTTCTGAGCTTCTCCAATAACCGATGTCATGCGAATTTGGCGATGATCGCTGATTTCCAAATTAGAAAGTACGGCCATGTTCGGTAGGCTACGATGCAAGAATCGGGCGAGTAAAGCACGTAAAGCATGGTTCACAAGCAGAACCGGCGGAGCACCCAACATTTCCTGCCGCTGTAGCGCTTGTTTCGCCTGTTCAAGTAGACGATCGGCAAGCCCTGGCTCGAGGCCACCACCGCCTTGAAGCGCCTGTAGCAGAAGGCGCTCCAACGACCCTTCCAGGCCGATAACCTGAAGCTCACTGTCTCCCGGAAACCACTGCTGAGTGATAGCCCGTCCCAGAGCAACCCTAACCACCGTGGTGAGTTCATAAGGGTCTGGCTGCACTGGCGCATGTTCAGCCAATGTCTCCATGATAGTGCGCATATCCCTAATCGAAACTCTCTCGCTAAGCAGATTTTGCAAGACCTTGTGCAAGGTAGTTAGCGTTACCACACCAGGAATGAAATCTTCTGTCAGTTTTGGCATTTCCTGAGCAACGCGCTCCATCAATTGCTGAGCTTCTTGTCGACCAAACAGTTCACTGGCATGTAAGGCAATTAGGTGGTTCAAGTGTGTTGCAACCACTGTACTTGCTTCTACTACCGTGAATCCCTGAGCTTGCGCTTGATCTTTCAATGCATTATCAATCCAGACTGCTGGCAGCCCAAACGCAGGATCCTGCGTGATATCTCCAGACAAAGAACCAACCGCATTACCCGGATTGATAGCCATCCAACGACCAGGATGAGCTTCACCGCTACCCACCTCAACACCTTTCATCAATATGCGATAACTAGCAGGCTGGAGCTCTAAATTATCCCGGATATGAACCACTGGCGGTAAGTATCCCATTTCCTGAGCAAACTTCTTCCTGATACTACGAATCCTACCCAGTAGTTCGCCATCTTGCTGCGCGTCAACCATTGGGATCAATCGATAGCCAACTTCCATACCCAGCGGGTCTTCAAGCTGTACATCAGACCAGCTGGCTTCAATAACCTGATGTTTCTCCATTGATGCCGGAATAGGTTGCATAGCGGGTTCTTTTGTCTGTTCCCCACGTATCCACCAAGCAAGCCCCAATAAAGATGCAGTGAATAACAGAAAGACAAAATTAGGCATTCCAGGAACCAACCCAATGAGCCCAATTACCGCAGCACTCAGCACCATAACCCGCGGATTATTGAATAGCTGGGTGACCATCTGTTGGCCAACATCTTGATCGGTACTCACGCGAGTAACAATGACACCCGCCGCGGTAGAAATAATCAGAGCAGGGATCTGAGCAACCAAGCCATCACCGATAGTAAGCAGCGTATAACTCTCCGCAGCCTGCCCTACCGGCATTCCGTGCTGTACAACACCGACGATCAATCCACCAACAATGTTGATGACCATGATAATCAATCCTGCGACAGCATCACCACGCACGAATTTACTAGCACCATCCATTGAGCCATAGAAATCTGACTCCTGAGTTACCTCGGTGCGACGCTTTTTCGCCTCTTCTTCACCAATTATCCCAGCATTAAGATCGGCATCGATCGCCATCTGTTTACCTGGCATACCATCCAACACAAAGCGGGCACCAACTTCAGCGATACGTCCGGCACCTTTGGTGATAACCATAAAGTTGATTAGGACAAGAATGATAAAGACCACAATACCAATGGCAAAATTCCCACCTACCAGAAAGTGTCCGAATGCTTCGACAACCTTCCCAGCTGCGGCAGTCCCTGTGTGCCCATCCAACAAAATAATACGGGTAGATGCAACGTTGAGTGACAAACGCAATAGCGTAGAAAACAGTAGAATGGTAGGAAATGCGGCAAATTCCAGTGTCCGTTGCGTAAACATCGCAACCAGCAATACCATGATTGATAGTGCGATGTTAAAGGTAAATAGCAGATCCAGAATGAATGGCGGCAGCGGCAATACCATCATGGAAAGTATCAGCAGGATCAGTATTGGTCCGGCTAATATTTGCCATTGACTACCTTTCATATTACTCGGTAAACGAAGCAAAGAGGCCAAATTAGCCATCAGTAGTATTCTCTTTAGCAAAATCCAGTGCATCCGGCACTGGTAGATGTTTCGGTTTTCTAGGAATTAAGCCACCTTCACGCTTCCAGCGTTTCAGTTGATAAACCCAGGCTAAGACTTCTGCAACAGCAGCATACAGCGCAGCCGGAATGTGCTGCCCGACCTCTGAATGACGAAATAGTGCTCGCGCCAACGGTGGTGCTTCTAAAATAGGAACGCGGTGTTCTGTCCCCAGTTCACGAATACGTAAAGCGATGTCGCCAGCTCCTTTAGCCAACACTTTCGGCGCATTCATTTTTTTATCATCATAGCGTAATGCTACTGCATAATGCGTCGGGTTAGTGACTATAACATCAGCCTTAGGGACATCAGCCATCATCCTACGTTGGGCCATTGCCCTTTGTTGCTGACGAATACGTCCTTTAACATGGGGATCGCCTTCGCTCTGTTTATGCTCGTCACGGATTTCCTGCTTCGTCATCCGTAATTTTTTGATGTGACTCCAGACTTGCCAAAACACATCAAAAGCGACCATCGGAATAAGGCCAATAATGATGAGAAAGCCACACATTACGGCCAATTCCAACGCATCACCTAACGCCGCAATCGGCGCTTCGGATACCAGATGCAATATTTTAGGCCAGTTGTGAATCAAGAATAAGGTACTAATGATCCCAACTATGACTGATTTCAATATCGCCTTAAAAAGTTCAGCTAATGCTTGGGAAGAAAATAACCGTTTCAGCCCAGAAATAGGATCTAATTTTTTGAAGTCAACTTTTAATGACTTAGTACTAAATAATATCCCACCCAGTAGCATCGGTGCAGACAGCGCAACTAATACGGCCCCGAGCATAATCGGTACCAGCGCCGACACAGCCTGGCGCAATAGTGAACCAACATGGCGTAGCATTTGGGTATCATCGCCAATCGTCGCGTAATCAAAATTTAACGACTGTGAGACAATTCTGGCCAAACGGCCAGCCATGACATCGCCCCCTATCCACAGAATAGCCAATCCTGCGACCATCATCAGAACAGAAGTCAGCTCTCTAGATCGCGGGATCTGGCCTTCTTCTCGCGCCTTCTCCTCTTTTTGGGGAGTGGGGGCTTCTGTTTTTTCTAGATCGCTATCTTCAGCCACGTTGGCGTTCCTGTTACGACTTTCGGGATAGGAATTTGCTGCCTAGCATGACAAATACGAGAAAGTTTTATGGCTGGAACAACGAGAAAAACCGACGCTTTTTTAACGAATAGTAAAAAAGAAAGGGAGGGAGAAATCGATCTTGGTTATTTATGGCCATAAATACTGGCCATAAATAGCTGGGGCATTGGTGCTCGTAGCCTTTTCAAAAAAGAAGATGACTCCTTTTTCTGACGCAAGACTCATTAGAATCCGAGACTATCCAGAAGGTCGTCAACCTGATCCTGATTGGCTACGATACCAGCTGCACCTTTATCCAACTGAGGTCCATTCAGAAGACCATCATTTACACGCTTAGGTGCATCTGGTTTTTCTGGAATATTGTCAAGCAACACCATCAGCAGTTGTTTTTCAATCTCTTGAACAACATCCATCATACGCTTGATTACCTGACCGGTAAGGTCCTGGAAATCCTGCGCCATCATAATTTCCAACAGCTGAGCGTTGGTAAACGAGGTATGCTGTGGTACATCTTCAAGATAGCTACGCGTATCCGTCACTAATTCGCGGGCATCGGCCAGTTCGATTGGATTTTCAAACCATTCATCCCAACGTACCTTCAGAGATTTAGCATCAGCTTCTAGCAGGTTCTGACGTGGTTGCGCAGCCTCTACGCAGTTCAGAGCACGTTCTGCCGCTTGCGCAGTCATCTGGACTACATAGTCAAGACGATCGCGTGCATCAGGAATAGCCTCTGCTGCTTCTGCTATCGCATTATCGAGACCCAGTTCTTTCAAACTGTCGCGCAGCATACGAGTCAATTGGCCGATACGCGAAATAATCTCGGTTGCTGAAGCTGTGTCGTTCACGGACGGCATCTGTGGCGTCATAAGATCCCCTTACATACCCAATTTTTCGAAAATCTTACTTAGTTTTTCTTCGAGGGTAGCTGCAGTAAATGGTTTAACTACATAGCCGCTAGCACCTGCTTGTGCTGCAGCAATAATGTTCTCTTTCTTCGCTTCTGCCGTTACCATCAGTACGGGAAGCTTGGAAAGCGCGCCGTCAGCACGAATAGTCTGCAATAGCTCCAATCCATCCATATTGGGCATATTCCAGTCAGAAATGACGAAATCAAAAGCACCGGAGCGAAGCTTATTCAGCGCATCTGAGCCATCTTCTGCCTCTTCTACGTTATTAAAGCCCAGTTCCTTAAGCAGGTTACGGACAATTCGGCGCATTGTCGAAAAATCATCCACTACCAGAAATCTGAGTTCTTTATCGGCCATACCTACTCCTAAAATATTTATTGCTCACCGAGAGCTGCTTATATACGTAATGCCTGTCCGGCAGAGATTTGTGCCAACATTCGCTGGCTCACCTGGTGCAAATCCACCACTTCATCGACGCCACCCATCGCAATCGCTTCACGTGGCATCCCAAAAACCACACAACTTGCTTCATTTTGGGCCAGAGTATAAGCACCAGCCTGATGGAGTTCCAACATGCCGGCCGCCCCATCATTCCCCATTCCCGTGAGGATTACCCCTACGGCATTTCGCCCAGCGTATTGGGCAACCGAACGGAATAACACATCAACAGATGGACGATGCCGATTGACGGGTGGTCCATCATTTAAACGTACCTGGTAGTTTGCCCCACTGCGCGCCAACTCAAGATGGCGAGCCCCCGGCGCAATATAGGCATGTCCAGGAAGGACACGTTCCCCATCTTCTGCTTCTTTCACCGTAATCTGGCATAACTTATTCAAACGCTCGGCGAAAGATTTCGTAAAGCCCGGAGGCATGTGCTGTGTAATCAATAACGCAGGACTTGTCGGCGGCAGGGGTTGTAATACATGCCGTATCGCTTCCGTTCCCCCTGTGGATGCACCAATCGCGATTAGTTTTTCACTACTGAGCAATGGCATATGCTGAATAATTTTTGTTGGCTCTGCCGTTGTACTACGTTGCGGCAGACGCGCCTTCGCTGCCATGCGAATTTTTTCCGCAATCAGTTCGCTGTATGCAAGCATCCCCTCGCGGATACCTAACTGCGGTTTGGTGACAAAATCAATAGCACCAAGCTCCAGAGCGCGAAGCGTAATTTCAGAGCCTTTTCCCGTTAAAGATGACACCATTACAACAGGCATCGGGCGCAGGCGCATAAGCTTTTCAAGAAAATCCAGCCCATCCATGCGCGGCATTTCAACGTCCAGCGTTAATACCTGAGGATTGAATTTTTTAATCAAATCACGAGCAACTAATGGGTCTGGCGCAGTCGCGACAACTTCCATATCAGGATGGCTATTAATTATTTCAGTCATGATCTGACGCATTAGGGCAGAATCATCAACGCATAATACTCTTATCTTGCTCATTATCTTTCCTTAGCCAGTCCATATACAGTTTGCCCGCGCAAATAGAATTCACGACTGATCTGGCTGAAATTCTCTGAATGCCCAGCAAATAACAGTCCACCCGGTTTAAGCATCGGGACGAATCGACGGAGAATACGCTCTTGAGTTTCTTTATCGAAATAAATCATTACATTGCGACAAAAAATAGCATCGAATGGTGCGGGGACGGACCAATCAGGTGCGAGCAGATTTAGTTGTTGGAAATGCACCATGGACGCAAGCTCAGGGCGAACGCGAACCAAACCGCTATGTGGCCCAGTACCGCGTAAAAAAAACCGCTGTAGTTGCTGTGGAGAAAGAGAGCGCAATTCTTCTTGGCGATAGATGCCAGCCGTTGCCTTTTCTAACACTTGGGTATCAATGTCACTGGCCCATACCTGACATCCACTCGCTTTGTTACCTAAGACCTCAGCAAGTGTCATCGCCAATGAATAAGGTTCTTCCCCTGTAGACGCCGCCGTACTCCAGATGGTGTAGCCATTTGGACGTTTTTTTGCATGTTCTGCCAATATGGGAAAATGGTGGGCTTCGCGGAAAAACGCTGTCAGGTTAGTCGTTAATGCATTAACAAAGGCTTGCCATTCCGCACTGTTAGGATCTGACTCCAGTAGTGCTAAATACTGGCCAAAGTCATTGATACCCAATAAACGGAGACGTCTGACCAAACGGTTATAAACCATTTCGCGTTTGTGATCGGCGAGGACAATGCCGGCACGCTGATATATTAATTGGCTGATTCGACGGAAATGTGTGTCCGACAACGGCAACCGGTCAACCATCTGCGTCAGAATAGAAGCAGATTCAGGGCGATTTTGCGATGGTGTACTTTTCATATCAAACCGCTCTAATCTTGTTTTTTGCTATGGTGTTTTTCAATCTGAACTTTCCTTTACAGCTAACGCAGGTTTTTATTGTCATTCGTCAATTATTTATCGCATTGCGATTAAAACTGACACTGTATTGGTAATACACCCCGCAAGTTCTGAAAACCGAACCGCATAGCGGTGCCTGTTCTACCAAAGCCACATGCTGTTGGGTGGCGTTGTCCCTCTCATCACAGCTGTGCTACCTGCTTGCTTTGCTCTTTGGCCTTAATATTTTTAGCCTTAATACCAAAGCCACCTCACCCCATCACATCCATAACACAAGTTACAGATTGAACAATACCATGAATTACCATACCGCAAAGTACCGAGCACCACCTTACGATAATCCAAGTGCACACCGATAAATTACTCGCATATTCATTTTTTAAATTATGGCGAGTAAACAATCACCCAGCCACTTACATGTAAGCGGCTGGGGATGTACTTAGTAACGGCTTTACTGCATTTTGGGCTTATTTATAGAGCCTATGCCACGGTTTTTATCAGAAGGTTTCCCAATTGTCAGTTGATGAACCTTCTTTCGCTTTCTTACCGCCATTCACCGATGGGGCCAACAACACAGGTTTCTGACCCGCGGTTGCCTGTGTCGTTCTTCTGAACGACCCCGTATCTTCCGACAAACGGAATACAGCGACGGCCTGATTCAGCACTTTCACTTGTTCTTCCAATGCAACGGCGGCAGCCGCAGATTCTTCAACCAAGGAGGCATTTTGTTGCGTAACCCGATCCATCTCAGTTACAGCCTGACCGACCTGATCAATACCTTTACTTTGCTCATCAGAAGCAGAGGCAATTTCGCCCATAATATCCGTTACACGAGTGACGGCACTGACGATCTCTCCCATCGTCTCACCAGCACTTTCAACCAAGACAGAACCTTCATCGACCCGGCTGACAGAATCTTCAATCAGACTTTTAATTTCTTTTGCAGCCTGAGCACTACGCTGCGCCAAATTACGAACTTCCCCTGCAACAACCGCGAATCCACGGCCCTGCTCTCCTGCCCTGGCAGCTTCAACCGCCGCATTCAGCGCAAGAATGTTGGTTTGGAAAGCAATACCATCAATTACACTAGTAATATCGGCAATTTTTTGGGAACTTCCAGCAATATTGTGCATGGTTCTGACGACATTATCGACGACCTTGCCACCCTTCTGCGCCGTCTCTGACGCACTCAGTGCCAACTGGCTGGCCTGACGAGCATTTTCCGCATTCTGTTTAACTGTTGCCGTCAGCTGTTCCATGCTTGCCGCCGTTTCTTCTAGCGAGGCAGCCTGTTGTTCAGTACGTGAGGAAAGATCGTTATTCCCTGCACTAATTTCTGTAGCGCCGGTATAAATAGCATCAGCACCTTGTCGAACCGCGCTCACCGTCGAAACAAACTCACTTTGCATATGGCGAATGCTGTCAGCCAGAATTCCCATTTCATTACTACTGTGAAAATCAGTCGTTTTTGTCAGATCGCCTTTCGCAATATGGCGAATATGTTCAACAATACTATTTAGCGGTCTAATTAATAATTGTTGAATACCAAACCAGGAAAACAAGGCTAGGGCAAAAACCAAAGTAATGATAGAACCTAGAATCCAAAGCGCCGAGTCATACGCTGCATCATTTTTAGCTATACCAGCCTGATAAAGTTTATCGTTTTCTGCTTTATAGACGTAATACGCTTTTTCAAAGTTATCCTGAAAGCGCTGGGTCGGTTGCTCAATAAACTTCTTAAACTCCCCTGCGTTCAAAAACTGAATGAGTTCGGTCAGTGCCGCATTCAGAGCGACATAGTTTTCTTTTACGCCACGAGAAATACTGTCATCCTGCCGTGCATCCTGAGGCATTTTCTCATAGCGGATGAAATAATCATTTGCCACTGCAAGCTGCTTTTCAGCAGAGGTGAGAAGCTCTTTACCACCAACTCCCGCCCCCGTCCCGCTTACATCAAGGGCAAAACGCGTACCCGCGCGGTTGAGTGTATTACGGGTCTGTAATAAATATGACCATGCAGAGTCCAACTCGGAACGCTTCTGGTTAATAACCTGCGTTGAGCTGAAGATATCCTTATCATTTTTTAATGCACTAAAGAATAAACCACCAGAAATAAGCTGGAGTGCCCCAAACAACACCAGTACAAGCATCAAACCGGTAACAACTTTTATACGGTTAAACATATAACGCCTTTTGAGTAGAACAACCACCGATAATATCGGCATTATTCTGGATATCTTTACGAATTTTCGAACTGACAAGGATATGACTAAGGAAGGTTTTTGGGGCCACTTTCGTAGCCCCTGACGGTCGATGAATTAGACCTTCAATACGCTATCGACCAGCGCCATTTCTTCGCTGCTCAACAGTTTCTCGATATCAACCAGAATCAGCATTCTCTCGCCCAGAGAGCCCAAACCAGTCAGGTACTCTGTTGACAGCGTTACAGCAAACTCAGGTGCTGGTCGAATTTGGTCCGCAGTCAGTGACAACACATCAGACACGCCATCTACAACGATGCCGACTACGCGCTGGCCAAGGTTCAGAACAATAACAACCGTGTTGTCGTCGTATTCAACATCCAGCTTGGCGAATTTAACGCGTAAATCAACAATCGGTACAATGACACCGCGTAGGTTGGTGACACCTTTAATGAAGGAAGGTGTATTGGCAATACGTGTTACCTGGTCATAACCACGAATCTCTTGTACTTTTAAAATATCAACGCCGTACTCTTCGTCACCCAGCGTAAAAATCAGGAATTCCTGTCCTACTGTTTCGCCAGTTAATTTCGTGACGCTTGCAAGTCCAGTCATGTTTTCCACCCTTTATTAACGATCTGTTTTATTAAGCAGCAGTTTCAACCACACGCTTTTCACGATTAAGCGCTTGTAACGCTGAAACATCCACAATCAGCGCAACGCTGCCATCACCAAGAATGGTAGCGGCTGAAACGCCTGGTACCTTGCGATAATTACTTTCCAGGTTTTTGACGACGACCTGATGCTGCCCAATCAACTGATCGACCAACAAGGCATAACGTCTACCTGCACTTTGCAGAATAACGACAATACCCTGGGTAGCATCCGTTTTAGCGCCATCCACATCAAAGATATGGAACAATTCAACGAGAGGTAAATATTCACCACGAACCTGCAATACGCGCTCTCCGCCAGCTAACGGATACAGGTCTTCCGACTGCGGCTGCAAAGATTCCATCACGGCGTTAAGCGGTAGAATAAAGACTTCTTTGTTAACTTTAACGGACATGCCATCAAGAATGGCTAACGTTAATGGCAACAGAATTCTGATAGTCGTGCCTTTTCCAGCCTGGAAGTGAATTTCGACATGACCACCCATTTCCTGAATATTCCGCTTCACTACGTCCATGCCTACGCCACGGCCAGAAACATCCGTGACTTTCTCAGCTGTGGAGAAGCCTGGAGCAAAGATCAACATGCCCACGTCTTCATCAGACATCGAATCGCTCACTGCCAACCCTTGAGACAACGCTTTAGCCAGAATTCTCTCGCGGTTGAGCCCGGCCCCATCGTCGATAACTTCAATGCAGATGTTACCACCTTGATGTTCCGCAGAAAGCGTCAGGTTACCTACAGCAGCCTTACCGGCCGCAACGCGCTTATCTGGAGATTCGATACCGTGATCGAGGCTGTTACGCACTAAGTGTGTCAGAGGATCAATAATACGTTCGATCAAACTCTTATCTAATTCAGTCGAACTCCCCATCAGCGTTAGCTCGACCTGCTTATCCAATTTGGCAGCCAAGTCACGAACCAAACGAGGGAAGCGGCTGAATACATATTCCATCGGCATCATACGGATGGACATAACGGACTCTTGCAGATCGCGAGCGTTACGTTCCAACTGGCCCATACTGTTGAGTAGGTCACCATGCGCCACAGGATCGAGTTCACTTGAGCGCTGTGCCAACATTGATTGCGTAATGACTAACTCACCAACGAGGTTGATAAGCTGATCGACCTTCTCTACCGCTACGCGAATGCTGGTATCACCGGTTTTTGCTTTATTTTTTCCATTTTCCGGTGCAGATTGCGGTTTTGCAGCAACTGGCGCGGGCGGTGCCACTGGCACTACAGGCGTTTCAACCGCGGCCAATGCCTCCACGACTTCAGCGACAACAGGTTGACTGGCTACGGCAGGCTTAAAGCTTATTTGTTCAGGTTCGAGAACAAAACACAGCACAGCACTAATATCGTCTTCGCTTTCAGACGTGACCAATGTCACTTCTACGCTAGTGTCAGTCTGGTGAGGATCTTTAACGGTTCCCAGATTGCCGAGTTCTTCCAGCATCTGAGGTATTTCCTGAGATTTCAGACCGGTTAATGCGATACGCATTTCACCTTTACCTGCACCGTTAGATGCCTGACTAGCAGAATGCTGTGTGGTGTCATGCTGGGTTGCGTCATCATCAGCTTTAGATTCCAGAGCAAGCTGGCGCAGAGCCTGACAGATGTACTCAAAGCTTTCAGCATTGGGTTCCTGTGCGGTTTTATAAGCGTCCAACTGATCCTGCATAATGTCTTTTGTTTCCAGAAACAGATTGATGATATCAGTGCTAAGACGCATTTCGCCACGTCTTGCCCCATCGAGTAAATTTTCTAAAAGGTGCGTAGTTTCCTGCAATGCTTTAAAGCCGAATGTGCCAGCGCCTCCTTTTATGGAGTGAGCCGCACGGAAAATCGCATTCAATTGCTCGGTATCGGGCTCCGATGGATCCAACAATAATAAGTGTTGTTCCATATCTGCCAGTAATTCATCTGCTTCATCAAAGAATGTTTGATAGAAAGCACTCATGTCCATGCTCACGTGGTCACCTCTGCTGTGAATCGCGGCTTATTGAGAAGGCGTCGCCTGGCTATCGGGCGCAGCAGGCAACGCAGTCGTTGGCTGTTGGCGCTCTGGAGCAGGAACTCCATTAGTTGGTTGTGGCGATGATCCACCACTTCCACTCGTATTGTTGTTATCACTATTTTCGGCAGCCGGAGTGGTAGGTTTAGGCTTATCCAACCCTATATTTTGTAAATTTTCCGCCTTGTCTATATTTACAGCAGAGCTTTCTGCATTTTCTTCTTCAATGTCTTTTTGCGCTTGTCTGCTCAATACCAACAAACTGATGCGTCGGTTAATCGCATCATTTCCACTTGCCGCCTGTTTGAGGCTCATTGTCGCAGCCATACCAACAACGCGCAAAACTTTTCCATCAGACAAACCACCCCAAATAAGCTCTCGGCGTGATGCATTGGCACGATCTGCGGACAATTCCCAGTTACTATAACCACGTTCCCCTGTCGTATACTGAACATCATCAGTATGACCTGATATACTCAGCTTATTAGGGAAATCATTCATAATAGGGGCTATCGCACGCAGGATATCTCGCATATAAGGCTCAACCTGTGCGCTCCCAGTTTTAAACATTGGACGGTTTTGACTATCAATGATTTGGATGCGTAATCCTTCCTCAATCATTTCAATTAACAGATGTGGGCGGAGTGCACGTAATCGAGGATCAGCCTCAATTAACTGATCCAAGCGTTCACGCAGTCTATTGAGTCGAACCTCATCCAACTTCTTTTCCACGTTATCCGTTTTGATGGCCTTTCTCACTTCACCATCTTGCTGAGTGGGATCATTCCCCCCACCGGGTATTGGGCTAGAACTGTCGCTTGATTTAGAGCCTGAAGTTAACGCAACCTTTAGCGGAGTACGAAAATACTCTGCGATTTGCGCCAGTTGCATTGGCGTAGAAATTGCGATAAGCCACATTACCAGAAACAATGCCATCATTGCTGTCATAAAGTCAGCGTAGGCAATCTTCCAGGAGCCACCATGGTGGCCCCCATGTCCAGACTTACGCTTTTTGCGAATAATGGGATGCTGATGTTTCATGCGTTACTGTCCGACGCTTGCTGAGTCGGTGATTTCACTCGACGAATGTGCTCTTCTAATTCGGTAAAGGAAGGACGCTCCGTTGAGTAGAGCGTTTTACGTCCAAATTCAACGGCAATTTGCGGAGCATAGCCATTAAGGCTCGACAGTAAAGTGACTTTAATGCACTGCAATACTTTGATTTTTTCTGCATTTTTCTGACGCAACAGCGCTGCCAGTGGAGAGACAAAACCGTAAGCCAGTAGAATACCAAGGAAGGTTCCCACCATAGCGTGGGCGATCATCATCCCCAACTCAGCGGCAGGCCGGTCAACATAGGCCAATGAGTGAACAACGCCCATAACTGCGGCGACGATACCAAACGCAGGGAGACCGTCCCCCATCATCGTCAAACTGGACGCAGGCACTTCACTCTCGTGTTCAACCGTTTCGATCTCTTCATCCATCAGCGTTTCAATCTCAAATGCATTCATGTTACCGCTGACCATCAAACGCAAATAATCGGTGATAAACTCAACAATATTGTTGTCGGAAAGGATATTCGGATAGCTTGAGAAAATTTCACTTTCACGAGGATTATCAATATCAAACTCCAAGGAAAGCATGCCTTGCTGGCGGGATTTGGCCATCACACGAAAGAGCAAGGCCATGAGGTCCATATACAACGCTTTATTGTACTTGGAGCTTTTGATCAAAAGAGGTAACGCACGTATTGTTGCTTTTATCGCCTTTCCGTTGTTCCCAACGATGAAAGCGCCTATCGCTGCACCGCCGATAATAAGCAGCTCCGAAGGTTGATAAAGCGCCCCCAAGGCCCCACCGACCATGAGATAACCGCCGAGTATCGAGGCCACAATTACGATATAACCCAATATAACCAGCACAAGAAATCCTTATAATAAAAAAGGTGGGCGGGAAGCGAGATAAAACTGCGGAGCCGTAGCCAGGACGTTCTTGAGGAAGAAATCTATCACCGCCGTCACAACCAACAGTGATAGATTCACAAATCGCTACAGGCTCAGACTGCGTGTTTTACCTGTTCATCCAGCAGTTGAGGTATTATATCGGCAAGATTTTGCGAAAGTTTACGCCTTTTTACCGCTCGGGAAGGGGGTTGGCATAAACTACAAACAAAACTGTTTTTAGGTTGATGAGCGTGGGTAATGAACATCCCTTTACAGCAATTACATGACGATAGTTGCAGCATACCGCTGTCAACAAACCGGACTAGTGTCCAAGCCCGTGTCAATGCTAACAGTGGAGAATCGCTCTGCGGCGGACACTGTTCCAAGTAAAGTCGATAAGATTTAATAACTGCTTCAACGCCGCTGCACTGCCCATTTTTGATCAAAAAGCTGTAGGCGTTGTAGAACATTGATGAATGAATATTCTGTTCCCAGGTCATAAACCAATCCGTTGAAAAAGGTAACATTCCTTTTGGCGGCGGACTTCCTCTAAGTTCTTTGTACAGTTTAATCAAACGTCCGCGACTTAACTGAGTTTCACTTTCCAGCATCTGTAAACGAGCACCGAGCGAAATGAGCTCCATCGCCAATTGGATGTCTTTCGCTTCCTGAACAATACTTTTCTCCGCCATTACTTATGCCCTTTTCTTAGGCAGGTTTTCTTCTTTCGAAGCTAACTGTTGTAATAAGCTGCTCGACAACAAAATCCCCGTATGAATTTGCTGTAAATCATCCACACGTGATTCCTGGGTCAACACTTTGATTGTATTGTGATCGTTAAAGCGGAAATGGCATATCAGTTGGTTAGTTTCTGCCAATTTAACCATCTGCGGTAAAGTCAGTTGCATCAAGATATTTGCCATCTCGTCATTGATTCCCAGACGAAACATCGCAGAAGCTTTTTCATCATTTATTAAGCGTTGCGCCAGTAACAAATAAGACAGATTAATGTCATAAATGTGTTTGAGTAATTCAGAGGTACCCATATTTCCCATCCCGACAGGCTATGTTTAAAACATAAGTTAGGTGATAGACCATATCGCCCAGTTCGAAAATCACTCTCCATTGATGGCATAAAAAACTATCGGTGCCAGATACTGCGAGCTACTACTTTATCATTTATTATTCGGGCAATCGTTACTTGCCAACTTTACGCATCACGCTGAGAATCCGTCCATCCGTTGCTTTCTAGTCCTACCCTGAAGACCCTCTCCAGCTAAAGCATAGGATTAATCCTAAAACAGCGCAACTGTACCGCCTAATCCATAGCACATACAACGCGACTGAAGAATGATTTTGGTCATTATGTGACACGGATCACATAAATGAAAGCGTTATGAACCTAGCCCTGTCTGGTCAGATCACTTTTATGCTTATTTTTACGTCAGAAATGCGTACAAAGCGTTACAAAAAAGAGCATTCAAAATAATCAAAAAGAAACAATTTGGTTGCTATATAAATGATAGATATACAAAAAATCTGCAACACCCCAAACACATACCGTTATGTAAGTTTATACCTTTCACAAAAAACTTACACTTTTTACCCAAAAAACTCTTAATTGCATATTCTGAAGCAAAATTTATCTATCTCTTGCCAACCCGCAGTTGCAACAATAACAAAGTATATAGGCATAGCAGCGAAAGAGCAGAAAAACAATTAACTTATTGATATTAAAATAGATAACCTGCCCATGATAATGAATTGTAGTCGCTAGCAGTACGAAGCCATACGAAACAAACGTATGGCTTCAACGACCTCAGTGTCACGCTACAGGATGCGTCTGCAGCACTGGAGGGTGGATTGTCTATAGAGTCATTTTCCCGATCGTGTCTTCACGACCCGGTTAACCAGCCAAATGCCTGAGCATACCAGAATGAGTGCAAAGAAATATTTCCACTCCAAGATACTCTCATTAAGAAACAGCGCTGACAGCAGTGTGCCAGACACCGGGATGAGAAAATTGAATGGAGCAACCATACCGACTCGATTATATTTCAGCAATTGACTCCATAATGAAAAAGCGGCTGAAGACAGCAAAATAAGATAGCCTAGCATCAATACAGCCCTCCAATCAGGTATGATGAGTGACCCACCTGTACAATACCCCGATATTGTTAAAATGATCCCACCAATAGCGAGTTGATAACCGGTCATGACGGTTGGGTCCATCGTTTGTGATATCCGCTTACCATATATAGTCGATGCAGACAAAATAAATGAGGCAATAACGACGAACCCATCACCTAATAGTGTAAAACCAATATTCATTCCATTACTGTTTATATTAACTGCCATCACACCAGCGAAACCTAATATACAACCAATTATCTTATTGATATTTAATTTATCATTTTGGTATAAATAATGAGCAAGAAGGACGCTGAAAAACGTACTGGTTGCATTCATGATCGAACCTTTAACACCGGTGGTATAAGCCAAACCGATATAGAAAAAAACATACTGCAATGATGTCTGAAATGTTCCCAATATTGTCAGTTGGGCTAACTGCCCACGCTGGAAACGCCCGATAGACCGCCCGCTTAACACGGCTAGCGCCAGCAGCAGCAGTCCGGCAAACGCGAATCGATAACCCGCGAAGACGAGTTTTCCAGGAATATCATCATCCGCAATGTGAAACAGCTCATAGCCATTTTTAATGGCCGGATAAGCACTCCCCCACAGTAGACAGCATAATGTGGCGATAAAAAAAACAACTTTTTTATCAGAAAAAAAATGCGTGCACTTTTCCAAGAAAAATCCCTCCGAAGATAGAGCCGACATAATAGCGTTGAATCCCCGACAAATAAAGTTCGAGTGCCAGACCCTTTATTTTTTATTATCAATCTGTATGATTTCGCATCACGTAATTTTATTTTCTTTTTAAAGAGTTAAAAACGTGATCGGGATCGCATCGAATTTGGTTAAGGTTTCTCAATATATGCCGATTATCTTTTACATTGGTTGTTTAGCTAATAGATTGTCATTAATGTAGACACTAAAACCTAAACGCCAATGCCGCCGCTAGTGGCATGGTAAATCATAATTTCCTGAGAATGAGCGAATGGATATGAAAATAACTTCAAGGTCTGAGCAGCACGCCGAGGTTGGCATGCTGAGCAATTTACGGCTAGTTCCCTTATTCATCATTATTCTGGGTGGTATCATGCTGTTATTTGCAGCATCTATAGGCACATCCAGCTACTTTTTACAGAGCAGTAATCAGTCATTAGATGACGTCACACAAGAAATCGATACCCGGATGGGGATTTCAAACAGTTCCAACCACCTTCGCACCGCACGTTTATTGTTAATACAGGCAGCAGCAGCTGCACGTATTGGCGACTCTCAGGTCTTCAATGACAACCTGAAGCAAGCTGAGCAACGTCTGGATCAATCAAAAAAAGCTTTCCTTGTCTATGAAGAACGTCCAGTTAAAACACCTCAGGATATGGCGTTGGACGGCGATTTACGCAAATCCTATGATGCTTATGTTAATCAAGGTCTTATGCTGATGCTTACTGCAGCTAAGCAAGGACTGTTTGAAGAGGTCATTACCCTCGAATCTGAAGAAACCCGTATTTTAGATTTAGCCTATAACAAATTTTTGCTAGAGGCAGTCTCTTACCGCACGCAAAGAGCGAAAGAATTAAACGAAACGGCGCATAAAAATGCGTTACTCGGATATTCGTTAATGGGAGGCAGCTTTGCTCTGGCCACCATTTTAACGCTTCTGACATTCTTCCTTCTGAGAGGGACCCTCATCAAACCAATTAATCAGTTGGTTATGAGAATTCAGCGCATTGCGCAAGGAGATCTGACTCAAATGTCGGATCGTTATGGCAAGAATGAAATTGGTACACTCGCCAGCAATGTTCAGCAAATGCAATCTTCTCTGGTTACTACCGTTACTACCGTTCGGGAAAGCGCGGATTCTATTTATCAAGGTTCAACGGAAATCTCATCCGGTAACACAGACCTTTCTTCACGAACCGAACAGCAAGCCGCAGCGCTTGAACAAACAGCGGCAAGCATGGAGCAATTAACCGCAACCGTGAAGCAAAACTCAGAAAATGCGCACCACGCAAGCCAACTCGCGGCGAATGCTTCAGGAAAAGCCAAACAGGGTGGAGAAATCGTTGCAAACGTTGTCAATACGATGAACAGCATTTCGGGTAGCTCAAAGAAAATATCTGAGATTACCAGCGTCATTAACAGTATTGCTTTCCAAACTAATATTCTCGCGCTCAATGCCGCAGTTGAAGCAGCCAGAGCGGGAGAACAAGGTCGCGGTTTTGCCGTTGTCGCGAGCGAGGTTCGCAGTCTCGCACAGCGTAGTGCGCAGGCTGCAAAAGAGATCGAAACGCTGATTTCCGAATCAGTCAACCTGGTCAACAGTGGCTCTGTTCTGGTTGATAACGCTGGTCAAACAATGCGAGAGATTGTCGATGCCGTCACTAACGTCACTGACATCATGGGTGAAATAGCCTCTGCTTCTGACGAACAAAGCCGAGGCATTACTCAGGTCGGTCAGGCAATATCTGAAATGGACAGCGTGACACAGCAGAATGCTTCGCTCGTTCAGGAAGCCAGTGCCGCTGCGGCATCGCTGGAAGAGCAAGCGGCATTGCTTACCCGTGCAGTTGCGACATTTAAATTATCCAGCCATTTATCAAGTGGTCATTCAGCACCTGCCCGACCGAACGCGCTGGCTGCCAAGGGCCGTTCATCACTCGCCCTTCCCCGTCAGGCCAATACGGAAAACGGTAACTGGGAAACGTTCTAATACTGGATACCAACATCACTGCGAGCATTATTCACTCGGACAATGCTCGCATATTGATGTGTTCCTCTTCACTCTTTTTCCGATAGCGTTTTCAACTCAACAAACGTGCCATCCTTACTATCAACTTCATTGAAAAACCAGATGCCAGCCGGGTAATCTTCTAATGCGACTAAATACATTATTCCTTCCTGAAACGTTTCCACAGCCAGAATCGTCCCTTCTCTACGCGTCTTCCCATCGGTTTTAACAGTAACCAAATCATTAACTTTCATAAATTTATCTCAAAATAGCTTCTAACATCAAAAAAACAGCATTATCATTTACCGCTACGGCAATAAAAGTACCTGTATGAAATGATTAATTTTATTTATTTTTAACAACGCCATGTTGACCCTCTCTATCATTAAATATCGATTATTCAGGCAAAAATTGATCGTTTCTATCCTAGTACATCCGACATACCCGCAAAAGAGATTAAAAGTTGAACGAACTACTGAACGTTAATGAACAGAGAGATAACGGTGAGTCGGGCTACAATCAAGTTATAACATCCGAATGGACGCAATTGATAGCCACAACCTCACAACAATCTTTTAATCTACTGCGTACCCTCGCCGTTCAAAAAGCATCCGATTTTGCTGACGAGTTCTACATCTACATGCTCAAAGATCAAGAAGCTTCGCTTTTTCTTTCCAGTCAGCAGGTCCATGATCGACTCCATGGCTCTATGAGCAAATGGATAGCAGACATTTTAACGAATACCGGCGACAGTCTGGCAGACCTGATTAACCATCAAAAGAAAATTGGTCAGATTCATGCGCGTATTGGTATTCCCGTCGATCTGGTTGAACGCGGCGCTCGACGTCTCAAATGGCACCTTTATGAACACATCGCACAGGTGGCAGATGATAAAGCACTATGCTTTGATGCCATGCGTTTCGCTTCGATTTCCATGGATATCGCCATAGAGATAATGAGTAAAACGTATTCGCAATCGCACGATCTGGCAGCCAAAAATGAAGAATCCTATCGGCTATTTTCTATTCTGGAAAATGCCAGTATGGAGAGAGAACGGCAAAATGCATCGCTGCTAAATTGGGAAAATGCCTTTATTTTTAGCGTTGCTACCGGTACGCCACTTTCCAGCATCCAGGATTTAAGCGATTCGGATTTTGGCCTGTGGTTTAACCATAAGGGGAAATCCAGCTTCAGTAACATTCAGGGAATACGTACCATCGCGACAATCATGACTGAAACCGATGAGTACATCCGCAACTATAGTCACACAGCACTACTGACGCAGCAGGATTACGCACCGCTACTTAAAGCGGTCAGAAGTAAAATCTATAAAATAAATATGCTGTTGGGATCGCTATTTGACGAAGTTCAAAAACTGGAGAGTGGCAAAGATACATTGACCCTTCTGCTAAACCGCCGCTTCCTGCCAACGATTCTTCGACACGAAATATCGCTGACAATGCATTCAAATACGCCGCTCAGCATCGCTATGATTGATATTGACCACTTTAAATCCGTCAATGACACCTATGGTCATGCCGCTGGCGACAACATCCTGAAAAGGATTGCAGAAATTCTGTATGAGAGCACGCGAAACAGCGACTATGTGTTCCGTTATGGCGGGGAAGAATTCCTGATCGTACTCATTGAGACACCCAAAGTTGCCGCTCACACCATCATCGAACGGCTGAGAAAGAAAATCGAGAATCACTTTATCCATCTTCAAAACGGCGAAAGCGTCAAGATGACCATCAGCGCAGGCATCGCCGTGTATAGTGGCCATCCAGATTATGAGTGCCTGATAAAGGCTGCGGACGATGCACTCTATCAGGCCAAGGCCAACGGCAGAAACCGGATCGAATACGCGCCGGAATAGCTATTCCCTCTTATTGCAAACCTGCATTTCAACCCACATCGAAAAAAGAATAGTGCCCTATTCATCATCGCAGGTTTGCATCATGTCCATAACTAAACGGATAAATTCCCCTCATTGGACAAATTCACTTTTCTCACACAGATATCTCAACCCGCTAGCGAGAGCGATTTTCTTACGCCAGCAAGGACATAGAGATAATTTGTTTTGAGAGTGTGAGCTAGAGGAGGTAAAAGTGAATGCTCGGCAAAATACAACATGATAAAAATAGGTGAATTAGAAAAGAGCTATTTTCAACACGTGGCTTTCATGTGAAAATTTCATGTAGGAAAAAATCAAAAACAACCATTAACTTACTTATTTTATTACATAATTGGCGGAAAGAGTGGGATTTTAATCCCAGTGGAGTTACCCCCCCACTCCAGTTTTCGAGACTGGTTCGCTCAGCCGCTCCGGCATTTCTCCGTTTAAGCTGTTGCCATGATCCCCGTTTTTGCGGCATGTTAACAGAACCCAACCTCGCCTTTAAATTCAAGTGACGACTTAACGAGCAATAACAATGATTAAATGGCCGTGGAACAACTCTCAACCACAGGTGCAGACGCTTGAACATTGGCAAGCTGCAATTTCGATCCCGCTTCTCGCTCCCTTAAGCGACGAAGAACACCAGAAACTGGCCGCCCTTGCCGATCAGTTTCTGAAGCAAAAGCGCCTGATTCCGTTACAGGAACTGCTGTTGACAGATATCATGCAACGGCGCATCGCCTTGTTGTTTTCCCTACCAGTGTTGTCGCTGGGAATAGGTGCACTCGATGGCTTCCACGAGGTTCTGGTTTACCCCGGCCCGTTTATTGTCGAGGAAGAGTGGCAAGACGACATCGGACTCGTACATACAGGGAAAATGGTACAGTCCGGGCAAAGTTGGGATCAGGGACCGATTGTCCTCAATTGGCAGGAAGTGCAGGACTCCTTCGACCTCTCCGGTTTCAACCTCATCATTCATGAAGTTGCCCACAAGCTGGATATTCGCAGCAGCGGTGAAGCAACGGGCGTTCCCCTGATTCCACTGCGCGATATTGCTGTCTGGGAGCAGCATCTTCACAGCGCAATGGATGCCTTACAGGAAGAAATCGATCTAGTGGGAGAAGATGCCGCCAGCATGGATCCCTACGCCGTCCACGATCCAGCAGAGTGCTTTGCGGTGCTGTCGGAATATTTCTTCAGCGCCCCCGAACTTCTCGAAGAGCGCTTCCCCGACCTGTACCGCTGCTTTCAAAAATTCTATCGACAAGATCCACTCGCCCGACTAAAAAGCTGGCAAAACAACATCAACTACCGCGCACCATCCATTTATTAACTCATAAAAAAACAATAAATTGTACATAGCCTAAACAGTCAGACGAGAAAGCTGATTTTGCCGTTGACAGTACCGCAGGTGCCGGATATCATCCGCCCCGTTCACACGATTCCTCTGTAGTTCAGTCGGTAGAACGGCGGACTGTTAATCCGTATGTCACTGGTTCGAGTCCAGTCAGAGGAGCCAAATTCTTGTTTTCATGCCTCTTTACGAATCCCTATGTGATTCAGATTCAATAAGTTAGCGTGAAAAGTCTTCCCGATGCATTTTTAGTTTACCCTCCGTATCGGGAGAATTTGGTGGTCAGATTTGGGGTCAGGTTAGTTCGATAACGGAGTGCCCCCCAAATGCCCCTTAACGACCGGGAATTTTGACCCGCATTGAGGGCTACCAGCAAGGACGATAATTAACTCGCTTGGCAAGCATCACTCACCCTGCACCTGTTCATCCGTTCAAGCGAACTGTTCGGGATAGGGTTTGGTCGCCCAAGACTAAATCTACACTCTGATTCATTGACAGAAGCGAACGATTCATCCGCCCCTACGCATGAACCTTCCTGCTTTTGAGGAGTATCCGATCGAAAAAGGGATCATTGGAATATCCTGCAATTCGATTTTGATTTTGAGGTGGTGCTTGACACTGAAGGCGAACAGCTCGGGCCTATGGAGGAACCGTCCCATCACAGAACATCAAGCCGCTATGTTCGATACCGAAGGGTTTCGACAAGCAAAGAGAACGCGGAAGAGTGGTGCCTGCGGTTAGGGTAGTAGAGATGGTAGCCAGGCATGTCCGGTGTAAACTGACTGAGAACCTGAATAAGGCTTCCGTTGTCAACAAATCTCTGAATTTGGTCCAGATGGATACATGCCAGGCCATGTCCATCAAGTACCGCGTCGACCAAAAGGTCAACCGTATTCACGACCAGTTGTCCCTGGCCGCGAACTGTTATTTCTCGTCCGCCACTCATTAGGCGCCATCCAATTAACGTGCCGGATGTTGGCAGGCGGAAGTTGATGATGCTATGGTCGATCAGCTCTGCGGGCGTTGTCGGCGCGGGGCGTCTTGCCAGATAGGATGGGCTGGCAACGATAGCCATCGGGATGTCGGGACCAATCCGCATCGCAATCATATCCTTGTCGATCTCTCCGCCCAAGCGGATGCCAGCATCAAATTGATTGGCAACGACGTCTACCAGCGCATGATCAACGCTGACCTCAATATGGATATCAGGATTGTCTGCCAGTAACCGTTTCATAGCCGGCATGAGTATGGTCTTTGCCGCATGCTCCACCGTCGTGATCCGGAGCGTTCCAGAAGGCCGGGCGCGCAGTTCACCGAGGGAGCCGATCACCGTGTCGAGGTCATGCAGCATTGGTCCAAGCTTCGCAAGCAGGCGCTCTCCAGCCTCTGTAGGCGCGACACTGCGTGTCGTGCGCGCGAGCAACCGAAGACCCAAGCGTTCCTCGACACGGCGGACGATCTGACTAAGGGCTGACTGTGCCATCCCCAGACGGAGGGCAGCCTTCGTGAAGCTGCGTTCCTCAGCAACCACCACGAAGGCGGTCAGATCGGCAATCTCGTCGCGACGCAAGGCTTTCTCTCCTCACCATTAATCACTGAAATGATAAGGCTAAGTGTTTTTATACATCTAGTCCACCTAATCGATAACTCTTATCTTAGTCGGCGACACCGTGGCTCGGTCCTACCGGATCAAAATTGTGCCGCACCCATTCCAAGGAAAATTTCATGCCCCATTCAGACCTCCTTTTCGACCATTTTCGATTTGAAAATGGCATGACACTTCGAAATCGCGTGGTAATGACGCCGATGACAACCTGGTCCGCCAATCCAGACGGAACTATCTCCGACCAAGAGGCCGCTTACGTTCAGGCGCGCGCCAAGGATGTAGGCATGGTCATCACTGGGTGTACGCACGTCACACCGGAAGGGATCGGCTTCACGGACGAGTTCGCCGCCTATGACGATCGCTTCATCCCCAGTCTGCGCAAGCTGGCGCAAGCCGCAAAGAGTGGCGGCGCTTCTGCCATCCTGCAGATTTTTCATGCGGGTAGCAAGGCGGTGCCAGAACTCGTACCGAACGGTCGGGTCGTTGGACCCAGCACGATGGAAGTACCCGCCGGTCTGTTCAACAACGGTGGGAACACTGCCACTGCTCTGAGACACAGCGAGATTGAGAGCATCATCAAAGCATTCGGTGACGCGACGCGACGCGCGATCGAAGCTGGCTTCGACGGCGTTGAGTTGCATGGCGCACACGGGTTCCTCCTTCAGGACTTTTTCTCGCCATTGGCAAATAATCGCGATGACGAATGGGGCGGCTCTCTGGACAAAAGACTTCGCTTCCCGTTGTCTGTTGTGCAGACCGTCAGGCAGGTCATCAGTGCACACACTGATCGGCCCTTTCTCTTGGGATACCGGATCTCGCCTGAAGAACAGGCGGACGGCGGGTTGCGGATCGCTGATACGAAGATACTGCTCGACAGGCTGATCGATACGGGTGTTGATTATATCCATGCGTCTCTACACGACGTGCTCAATGGAAAGCCGATTGTGGATGACGGCGGCAAAACGACGGCACGATTGCTCATTGAGCATGTGGCCGACCGTGTTCCATTGATCGCGGCAGGCGGGTTCAAGACGCCGACGCAGGCACAAGCGGCATTAGACGCAGGTCTCTCATTAGCCGCGATCGGTCAGGCCCTGATCATGAATCCGAATTGGGTTGCGCTGGCCAAGGCAGGTCGCGAGGAGGAAATCGTGAACGTCCTCAACCCCGCATCAGTGCAGGATCTGAACATTCCGGAAAAGCTTTGGACTGTCATCCAGCAGGCAAAGGGCTGGTTCCCGTTGGTTGAGACCGAGCAGGCTGTCGAGTGACATTCTCCAACGGTCATGAAGGATATAACCATTACTGCTACCGGTGTTTAATTCACATTGAACAAGCAAATGAAAGACAAAGTCCAGGCAGGGTGAAATTTTTATTTCAGTGAGAATTAAAACCTGAACAATGTTGTCGCAGAGGGGTAATACGGGCAGTATGGATGCTACCTGACACAATAATAAATAAGGGACGTTAATGTTCCGAAAATCGACTCTGGTGACTTTACCTCTGCTGATAGCGTCGGTATTCCTGCTAACAGGGTGCCCACCACCACCGGATATAACGCAGTGGCAACGCCCTAATACGGATATCGGCGGCGTGCGCGTCGCGATGGGTAAATGCGGCGTGCAACTCCCCGGCCCTGACATCCCCAAAACGGATAATGAGTCAGTTCTGTATTACCAATGCATGGAGAGTATGGGGTTTACCCGTAAAGACGGATTCAAAATTTGCAGCCTTCGTGTCTACCATGACACCCCATCCTGCCTCCAGCAAGAGCAGGGGTATCCTTTGAGCCAGCGCCAGCTAGAGGCGCTGCCTTTTGTCGCAGACAGAGGGTTTATTCCGATTAAGCCGGATTCCGGCGTGAGCACGTTTTCGTTGATTAGCTGGCGTAAAGCGGGGGCCTCGCTGCATTTTTCTCATCAAGTTGAAAACGACAAACAAGCACTGGCGGTGATGTATCAATGCGGTTATCCGCAGCCTTTGGGTTCGGTGCCTTACGTGCCGACGCTGCGCAAAGCCGCTGATGTGCAGCGATGCATGCTGGATAAAGGCTTCGAGCCGAAGAATAAACTCAATCTAGTCTGCCGCAATTACCCGCAAGTCACGGGCTGCCCAAAAACATAACGCCCGACTGAACTTCCCCCGAAGCAACTGTATAGTCTGTTTGTAGTGGTCAACAAGGCACTCCACCTGATGGGCTATACACGAAAGATGAAATCTGCGGCCATGGATTCCACGCAATAGTATGCAGTGCTTTGATGCCGATCCCCTTTTGTTCGCTACCGTAGCTCAGAAGGTTGTCGTTAATCGCAACGCGCTTCGAGCCCTGTAGGATGAAAACGATACTGGCATAGCACGATTATAGCGATGCTCCAGCACTGCGTAAGATGACTGATACAATCAGGCAAGAAACTGAGCTTATCAGGCGTAGGTTACAAATCGTTCATTACCTATCATGGGTAGGTCAAGCACGCACCGCACCGAAACGTGCGTCTAATAACCTAAGAGAGACAGCCCATGACCCATAAGATTGCACTCATCACTGGCACCAGCCGTGGCCTCGGCCGCAACATGGCTCTTCACCTCGCCAAGCGCGGCGTCCACATCATCGGCACCTATCGCAGCGGCGCTGTAGAAGCTCAAGCGGTGAAACAGGAGATCGAAGCGTTGGGTGGTAAAGCTACGATGCTGCCACTCGACATCACCGATACCGCCAGTTATCAGACTTTCTCAGACGCCGTGACTGAAACGTTGATGACCGATTTCGGACGCGAGCGTTTCGATTTTCTCATTAACAATGCCGGTAACGGCCTCTTTGCAAATTTCGTTGACGCGACTGAGGAGCAATTTTCTTCGCTGGTAGCCACGCATCTTCAGGGGCCGATTTTTCTGACTCAGAAACTGTTACCGCTTGTTGAAGACGGCGGGCGTATCCTGAACGTGTCGTCTGGCTTCGTGCGCTTTACGTTACCGGGATACAGCCTTTATGCGGCGGTGAAGGCTGCCGTTGAAGTTCTGACCCGCTACATGGCCGTAGAGCTGGGTTCACGTCAGATCCGGGTCAATGCCATTGCCCCAGGTGCCATCGCAACCGATTTTGGCGGTGGTGCAGTGCGCGACAATAAAGATGTCAACGCCTATGTGGCTCAGGGCATTGCTCTGGGGCGCGTCGGTCTGCCGGACGATGTAGGTAGTGCAGTAGCCGCCATCCTGTCCGATGACATGGCCTGGGCTAACGGCACGACCTTTGACATTTCGGGCGGGCAGCTGCTGTAGTAACTGCACGTTATTCCATCACTTCGCCACCTTATCAGGGGATTCATATGCTTAACGCTCAGTCGACGCTTATCAGCTATCCCCCGTTCGTTCAGCGAGCAGCGATTGTGCTGCTGGAAAAGAATGTGCCCTTTGAGAGGATCAAGGTAGTCGTCGATGGCGAAACGAAGTAAAAAACCGCCATGAATACAATTGACCGCATCGTTCTCACAAAGACGACGCGGTTAATTTTTGCAACGCAGTAAGAACAGTAACAGAGCGATCAGACAGACCGTCGCCTGTATGCCTCCCAGTGCTGTGACTGCGGGGAATGTCAGCACAGAACCGAGCCAGGTTGTGATTGCAGCGGCTCCCATCGTAAGAAATCCAAGCAAAGCGGATGCCAGCCCGGCCTGTTTCCCAAAGGGACCCATTGTGATTGCCGTTCCCAATGGATTGGCTAACCCCATGCCCCAGAGGAACATAATCATAGACAGGGTATACCAACCCAGACCGGGATCTTCCGGCCCAATCAACAATAGGCTACCGCCGAGTAACGCGATGAAGATGCCTCCCGAGGTAATGACTTGCACGCCATAGCGGTGCGCCAGTCGCGGTGCAGCCATACCCGCGGCAAAAACGACAAATACAGTGGAGGCAAAGTACAGCCCGGCTTGTAATGATGACAACCCTATCCCACTCATCAAGATGGCAGGCGCGGCGCCAAATGACGCAAACAAACCGCTCATCAACAGGCTCATCGATAGTGCCGGAAGGATAAATTTTCTATCCACAGCCAGCTTGACGTACGCGACTATTACGCTCGGAATTGAATGTGGCGCACGCCGTTCGGCAGGGTGCGTTTCTCCCAATGTATTGACATAGAATACAGCGACAGCAAAAGCGGCAAGGCCCACAAGGATGAAAATCGCCCGCCACCCCAGCATGGTTGTCAGCACGCTGCCAACCAACGGTGAGAAGCCCGGGGCCGCCGCTGTGGCGATCATGGTCAAGGAGAGTGCACGCGCTAATGTTTCACCGTCAAACAAATCACGCGCAATGGCACGAGCCAAAACGGCAGCGGCACACACACCCAACGCTTGGATGACGCGTCCGGCAATGAGCGTTTCAAGTGAGTCGGCAAGCCCTCCCACTACCGTACCCACAATGAATATTGAGAGTCCCCCTAACACAAGTTTCTTGCGTCCATAGCGATCGGCCAACGGGCCGACCACCAACTGTCCCAGTGCGAAGGTGATAAAAAAGCTGGAAAGGGTAAGTCCAAGCTCGCGAGCAGATACCCCTAACTGCTCCCCGATATCCGGAAATGCAGGAAGAATAATGTTAGTAGACAGTATGCTGATGGCCGAAAGCCCTGCCAGTAACGCGATAATTTTCCCTGTCAGCAGCGGCCCCCCTGACAAGTGGGCTTCAGGGGTGATTACAGTGGAAGAATGTTCTGGATTCATGATAAACGCTCATGAAAAGAAACTGACGATCTGAATAAGAAAGACATGTCATTCAGTGGCTTTTGAATCGCCACCACATATTTTCCTGCATAAATAAAATCTGGGATTAGACGATGAAACTCACTCATGGCGTCGTCTCCCATCGGCGAAAAAGCACACTTGCATTAACGCCGCCGAAACCGAAACCGTTGGATAAGGCATACGTTATCGTAGCGTAACGTGCCTTTAACGCGACAAGATCCAAGCCGCGTCCTGCCTCGTCCGGGTTACGCAGGTTTAGCGTGGGCGGAATAACCTGGTCACGCAGGGCAAGCACAGTAAATATCGCTTCAATGCCACCTGCCGCGCCCAGAAGATGGCCGGTAGCTGATTTGGTCGAACTGACTGCCACGCCTGATTCACTACCAAACACTGACCGAATCGCCGCCAGTTCCCCTCTGTCACCTACCTGAGTCGATGTCGCATGGGCATTGATGTGTTGTATCTCATCCGCATTGATCCCAGCCTGGCCTAAAGCCAATTCCATCGCCCGTCGGGCACCGCTACCGTCTTCTGGCCCAGCGGTCAGATGCCATGCATCGGCACTGGTGCCATATCCCACTAATTCTGCCAGTGGCGTAGCACCACGAGCCAATGCATGCTCAAGGGATTCAATCACTAATAATCCAGCACCTTCCGCCATAACAAACCCGTCTCGATCACGATCAAAAGGCCGCGATGCTTCTTCTGGCTTATCTGCAAATCCGGTAGAAAGCGCACGTGCAGCAGCAAAGCAGCCTAGCGTGACACGATCAATAGCGGCTTCTGTGCCACCACAAATGGCAATGTCCGCTTCTCCGTTTCTGATAAGGCGGGCCGCATCACCAATCGCCTGCACACCAGCTGCACATGCTGTAATGGGCGCGCCCAATGGTCCCCTGAAACCCTGCTGGATCGAGACTTGGCCTGCTGCCATATTGGCCAGAAATGAGGGCGCGGTGAATGGTGACAACCGTCGGGGACCGCGCGTATCGGTAGTGCGAACCGCTTCAGCAATGGCACCAAATCCCCCCACTCCCGATGCGATAATTGTCGCCGTCCGCTGCCGCTCGTGTTCATTAGCTGGATGCCAGCCTGCCTGCGTCACAGCCTCTTGAGCGGCGATAAGGGCAAATTCTATGAAACGATCCATTTTCTTGCGCTCTTTGGCCGGTATAAAACGCTCTGGCTCATAACCTGCTCAGGGTCATCCGAAAGCCCAGGGACCTGCCCTGCTACGGAAATACCCGTGCCGTCGCTGATATCAGCAGGAAGCGTTCTTATGCCCGATCGCCCTTCCAGCAGCCTGCGCCAGACTATATCTGTACCGCACCCCAGAGGACTGATAATGCCGCAGCCGGTTACCACTATTCGCTTATGATTTGTTAGCGTCATCGTTAAATCCTCATCATTTCAGTCGATGTATTTAGGGCCGCCGAGTCGAAGTACGGCGACCACATCCGCATCAGTGTCACGCAGTAGCCTGTTGTTCTACACGCTTCTGGTCATCGGGACGTATCTTGAACCAGATGGCATACATTGCAGGCAGGAATACCAACGTGATGATGGTGCCGCCAAATGTCCCGCCAATCAGGGTATAAGCCAGCGTTCCCCAGAAGACAGAATGCGTCAGCGGGATAAACGCCAGTATGGCGGCCATCGCCGTGAGCAACACGGGCCGGGCTCGCTGTACTGTCGCTTCCACCACCGCGTGGAACGGCGCTAGCCCTTCCTGCTCGTTGTGATGGATCTGCCCTATCAGGATCAAGGTGTTACGCATTAGGATGCCCGACAGAGCAATCAGTCCCACAAGCGCATTGATACCAAACGGCTGATTGAAGATCAGCAGCGTTGGCACCACCCCAATCAGCCCCAGTGGCGCGGTGAGGAAGACCATTACCATCGCCGACATCGAGCGCACCTGAAGGATGATTATCAACAGCGTCATGGCAATCATGATGGGGAACAGCGGAGCCATCGCCCCGGTGGCTTTTGCCGACTCTTCAATTGGCCCCGCCTGCTCAATGCGATATCCGGCCGGAAGTGTATCGATGACGGGCTGTAACTGTTTCAGGATCGCCGTCGAGACATCCGGCGGTTGCAGATTTTCAGCGATATCACCGCGCACGGTGAACGTCGGGGTACGATCGCGACGGCGCAGAATAGGGTCTTCCATCTGCACACCGACATCCCCTATCTGTGACAAAGGAATACGCTGACCGGCAGAACCCACCAGAGTAAAACCTGCTATTTTTTCAGGATCGAGTCGGATATTCCCCGCCGCGCGTGCCATAACTTGCACCGAACGGATATCTTCACGCACAGACGTGATCGGAACGCCCGATAGCAGGAACTGAAGCTGCTGAGCAACAGCATTCGATGTCAATCCCACCGCCTGCAGGCGGTCCTGATTGAGCGTAAAATGCAGCGTCGGCACCTGCGGGCCCCAGTCGGTGTTGACGGTTCTCATCATCGGACTACCCAGCATCACCTTTTCTACCTTGCCTGCAATCTCGCGTAGCTGAGCGGGATCCGGCCCCATGACACGGTAGGCAACCGGATAAGGTGAATTCGGGCCAAACACCAGTTGCGTCACACGCACCAGCGCCTCGGGTGCCAGGCCCTCAGCAGCGACTTCACGAAGCCGGAATTTCAGCGCCTCACGCGCTTCTGGGTTGTCCGTCAGCACAACAATTTTCGCAAAAGACGGATCGGGCAGCTCTGGTGCCATGGCTAGGAAGAAACGGGGTGAGCCCTGCCCGATATAGGACGTCACGATTTTTGCCTCTTTCTGATTCTTCAGCCAGGCTTCAACTTTTGCGGCGGCGGCGCTGGTCTGCTCAATCGACGTACCATACGGCATCTGGATTTCTACCAGCACCTCTGGGCGATCGGAGGTCGGGAAAAATTGTTTTTTCACCAGCCCCATGCCAAGAATAGCGACAGTGAAAACGGCAATAACGGTGCCTGCCACTACCCATTTGCGCGCGATGACCTGCGTCAGCAATCGGCGAAAGCGGTTGTAATGTCGAGTGTCGTAGATGGCCGCGTGCCCACCCTCAACCGTTTTGATGTTCGGCAGCATTTTCACGCCCAGATAAGGCGTAAATACCACCGCGACCACCCACGAAGCAATCAGGGCAATCCCCACAATCCAGAACATGTTGCTGGTGTACTCACCGGCGGTGGATTGCGCGAAACCGTTGGGCATAAAACCGACTGCCGTCACCAGCGTGCCGGCCAGCATCGGTGCCGCCGTGTGACTCCAGGCATAGGCCGAGGCTTTAACGCGGTCATAGCCCTCTTCCATTTTCACCACCATCATTTCGATGGCGATGATGGCATCATCTACCAACAACCCCAGCGCCAGAATCAATGAACCCAGCGTAATACGGTCGAAGTTTTTGCCGGAAGCCTCCATCACCACGAAGACGATAGCCAGCGTCAACGGCACGGCAGCAGCGACCACCACTCCCACGCGCCAGCCCATACTGACAAAGCAGACCACCATCACAACGAGCAGCGCGACGAAAAATTTGATCATGAACTCGTCGACGGACGAACTGATATTCACTGACTGATCGGTAACTTTCGTGAACGTCATGCCGAGTGGCATGCCTTCATTGATTTTTGCCGTCTCGACATCCAGTGACTTACCCAAATCCAGACCGTTCCAGCCCTCACGCATAATGATACCCAGCAACAGTGCGGGTTCACTCTGGTTGCGGACCAGGAAGGTCGCCGGATCTTCGTAGCCACGTTCAACCGTCGCCACATCTGAGAGTTTCAGTGTCCTGCCCTGTACGACGATTGGCGTTTCGCGGATCTTTTCTAGTTTGTCGAAGGCGCCATCTAGGCGGATAAAGACCTGCGGCCCGTTGGTGTCAATCGAACCGGCAGGCGTCAATACGTTCTGGCTGTTGAGAACGGAAAAAATATCCTGCGGAGCAATGCCCAGCGTTGCCAGCCGGTCATGAGAGAACGAGACAAAGATGCGCTCAGCCTGCTCGCCGATAATATTGACTTTCTTCACTCCCGGCACATGAAGCAGACGCTGGCGCAACGATTCCGCATCACGGACCAGCAGCCGCTGTGGCTCCCCTTTCGCCTTCAACGCAAAGAGCGAAAAAGTAACATCGGAGAATTCGTCGTTAACCATCGGTCCGATCACACCTGCCGGCAGATTCTTCGCTTCATCGCCGAGCTTCTTACGCGCCTGATAAAATTCTTCCTGCACCTGTGAAGGCGGTGTACCGTCCTGCAATGACAGCATGGTAAAAGCCAGTCCAGGGCGCGTGTAAGTCTCACTACGGTCATACCACTTGAGCTCTTGCATACGCTTTTCAAGCGGTTCGGCTACCTGATCCTGCATTTCCTGCGCGGTAGCACCCGGCCAGGCAGAAACAATCGTCATCTGCTTGACCGTAAACGGTGGGTCTTCCGCTCGGCCCAGTTCGAAGAACGACAGAATGCCGGCCACGGTAATCAGGATGATAAGAAATAAGGTGATTGAGCGCTCGCGGACGGCGAGTGCCGAAAGATTGAATCGCCCCTCGCTCATGGTTGGCCCCCGGCGACACTGACATCACTTTGTGCAACCGTGCGGACGGCCTCACCGTCATGCAACAGATGTGCGCCTAAAGCCACAATCTGTTCACCGGGCTGTAGGCCGCTAGTCACTCTCGCCGTGTCATCCCCCAACCCAATCACCTGAACAGGATGCCACGACACTTTGGCAGGTTTGTCTGAAATACCCCAGACACCCGGCCCTTTCCCCGCATCATAAATCGCGGCGATAGGCACCTGAAGAACCTGCGCAGGTAACTTGCCTTCAGCAATATTGAGTGTGACGGTGGAGCCAAGCGGTGCGCTCGCCAACGCGCCCTCAAGGACATACCTCGCCTCGAAGGTGCGCGTCACAGGGTCTGCCGCATCGGAGAGGAGGCGCAGTTTCGCTGGAACTGACTGTTTATCGATACCGTACAGCGTGGCCTGAGCCTCGCTCCCAACAGCTGGACGTAGTGTCTCTGGCAATTGCACGATAGCCTCCCGCTGCCCCGCTCGCGCCAGTCGGACAACAGGCTGCCCTGCACTGACCACCTGCCCAGGTTCAGCCAGCGTGTCTACCACCACGCCGTCGGCATCGGCCAGCAGTACGGCATACCCCGTAGCATTACGCGCCACATCGGCCTGAGCCTGCGCGGCGCTCAGATCCGCTTTCGCCGTCTCAGCAGCAGCCTTTATCTGATCGTAGGCTGAAGCGGATATAGCACCTGCAGTGACCAGGCCACGATAACGAGCTTCGTCATCGATCGCCTGTTTGGCTCGGGCACGGGCCGCGGTAACAGCCTGCTGCTGGGCTTGTGCCTGCAAACTGAGATCGATGGGGTCCAAACGCATCAAAGGCTGACTGCGTTTCACGGTCTGCCCGGTATCCACCAGACGTTCAAGGATTTTGCCCTGCACTCTAAAGCCAAGGTCGCTTTGAACTCGGGCGACAACAACGCCAGTGAATGCACGGGAAGCATCAACGGCGCTCACCACGGTAGCCGCTCTCACCAGAGGAGGCAGATTGCGGGGATCGTCGACGTCAGAAGCGTCGCCACACGCCACCAGGGCGAGAGGCAACAGGCAAACAGCAATAGTGGCAGATTTGAGCCGAAGCATGGGTTCCCTTATCAAATTAGCAGGACAGTAACCGCATTCTCCAACCAGTGACCAAATTTGTCAATGGTCACAATCTTTAAGGTGCCAGACTCCGTAATATCAACGATGGTAGTAATACAGCAGCTGACGCTGACGTATCCAAATTGTATTGCAGTTGAACAGGACAAACATAAGGGCGCATGACCAGATAGATGGCATGTGCCGCCTCATCCAGCGGCGTCTTGCGTTCGAATTCCCCGGACTGTCGTCCCTCAAGAAGAATTTGTTGAACAAGCTGGCGTAGATTTTCTTCATATCTCGCTGCTGAAGGCCACCTGTCGCGAGAGGATACAGCGGCGATGTCATACAGCTTGCGATCGTGAAAAAATAAGTCGCCGCCCGCGTCTATCAAGGCTTTGAACAGGCGTCTCAGTTTTTCTGAAGCCGTTGGCACATCCGCGATCGCTGAATTGACAATATCCATAATCATTGCCAATCGATTAGCGCAGATCATCTCACCGATCGCCTGCTTAGAATCAAAAAATTTGTAGATGTATGCCTTAGAAAACCCAATCGCCTTGGCTAGATCGGACACCGTTGTCTTCTCATAGCCAAAGTGTCCGAAGTGCTCAGTGGCAGCTTCCACAACCTGATCTCGGACGCTATGGTCCGACGGCCCACGTGGGGGATGTGCATTCGTATGTTTAGTCATTTTTCAAGCTTATCTCACCGAGCCCTGATTGACAACAAGTGACCAATTGATAATATAGTCACAATCGTTAAACTCAAGGAATTACTATGTTACCCCTCCGTACCCTTGCCTTGGTTGTGACTACTAGCGTAATGGCGGGTTGCGCGGTTGGACCGGATTATCATCGTCCGGACGCGCCACTCGCGGATCGTTATCAGGCGCAATCCGCCGCACAGCAATCTTTCGCAAAACAAGGAAACGCAAACCAGACTGCCAACATTGCCGTCTGGTGGGAAAGCTTTAATGATCCCTTACTGAGTGAGTTAGTTTCAAGGGCTCTCGCACAGAATCTTGATTTAGCCCAAGCGTCCGCACGGATGACTCAGGCACGTGCTGGGCTTGGCGCGGCAACAGCGGCTCTGCTGCCATCAGGTAACGTCAGCGGACAGGCCACTCGCGCGTATCAGTCGGTTGAAACCGCACAAGGCCGGTTGCTCAACTCGGTTCCTGGCTACAATCGCTACGGCAATGCCTATGAAACCGACCTCAACGCAAGCTGGGAGATTGACGTTTTCGGTGGTCTGCGACGCGATCGTCAGGCGGCACTGGCTGACTATCAGGCTTCAGAGGCTGGCGTAACAGCCACGCGGCTGGCCGTCGCCGCGCAGACTGCCGATATTTATATCGCCCTGCGCGGGTTACAAACTCGTTTGAAGATAGCCAATCGGCAGGTTAATACACAGCAAGAATTGCTAGAAAAAGTGCAGCTACTCCACAGCAAAGGGCTAGCCGCAGAGTATCAAGTCCGCCAGACCGAAGGCTCACTTTCACAGGTTCAGGCAACCGTGCCCGTTCTCCAAACGGGTATCGATGCTGCGATGAACGCGTTGGACGTCATGCTCGGCACGCCTCCTGGAACCTATCGTAATCAGTTGGCTTCTTCGGGTCCTATTCCACAGCCCCCACAGCTCATATCAACAGGGACACCTGCCGATCTGCTGCGTCGTAGACCCGATATTATCGTAGCCGAACGCCATCTCGCGGCGTCCAACGCGCGCATCGGGGTCGCCATCAGCGAGTATTATCCTAAATTTTCACTCAACGCATTACTCGGTAGCGCAACATCGGTGTCGAGCGGCAACCTGTTCTCCAACGGTGCCAGCCAATCGGCGGGTGTATTGGGGCTGCGCTGGCGACTCTTCGATTTCGGCCGTATTAACGCTCAGATCGATCAGGCTAAGGGGCAGGAAGCCGAAGCATTGGCAGCTTACCGTCTGTCAGTATTAAGCGCGACCGAAGACGTTGAGAACGCACTCTCGGCGCTGCTCAATCGTGAGACGCAGACAACAACATTAACCGCAGGCGAAACGGCGTTGGCTAGCGCACGCCAATCATCTTTCATCGCTTACCAGAAAGGGACCGCCAGCCTGATTGACGTCCTGCATAACGATGAAACCCTGTTGCAGACTTCCGACGCCAGAGCGCAGGCCCAGACGGAATCTGCACGCGCAGCGGTCGCTACGTTTAGGGCGCTCGGCGGTGGCTGGCAGCCTCCAGAAACCGCTGCGAAGATGCTCTAATATATCCATGTACCGGTGCGCAAACATGCCATCGACTAACACCTGCACAGCTCACAATAAATAACCGGAGTGATTAACATGACAGCAAAAAACAATGCGTGGGTGCTCATCACAGGGGCTTCAGGCGGATTTGGCGAAGAGTTCGCGCGTCAATATGCCGCGCAGGGAAAATCACTCATTCTGGTGGCTCGGCGGCTCAATAAGCTTGAATTGCTGGCAGCAGAATTGCGGGAGCGTTTTAACATTGATGTGATGGTTGAACAGGCCGATCTTTCTGTGATGACCGCAATTAGCGATCTGCACAGTCGACTGCGGGAACAAAATATTGTGGTTGATATATTAATTAACAATGCTGGCCATGGTTTGCAGGGCAGCTTTTTGGATCAACCACTGGATGACGCGCTGGACATGATCAATCTGGATATCGCAAGTTTGACAGCAATGACTCGGCTCTTTGCAGAAGATATGCGCGTCAGGCGGAAAGGACATATTTTGATGGTCGCCAGCCTGTTGTCTTATCAGGGCGTAAAGAATTTTGCCGTTTACTCAGCAGCGAAAGCGTATGTGCTCCGGTTCTCCGATGCTCTGCATCGTGAGCTTAAAGACGACGGCATCATTGTCACCGCGCTTTGTCCGGGTATGTCTGACACTGGCTTTGCTACCGTCGCCAACCAGAAAATAACCCCTCTATTAAAAGGGGCAATGATGCAGCCTAAACCGGTTGTACAAGCCGGCATCCGAGCGCTTCAGGCTGGGCGAATGAGCGTTGTTCCGGGGATGGGAAATAAGGCAATTACATTGCTGACCTGGGCAACGCCACGCTGGTTACATCAGGCCATCATGGCCCGTGTGATGGGTGTATAAAACGCGGCCTGAACGCGTGTATGGATCAAAGAAGAATGAAAGCAATGAAGCGCTTAGCATGAAATCAAAAGGTCAAGATCGGGTATGGAAACCCGCATGTAAAGTCATCGTAAGGCAACATATCCTCATGGATTATCTTGCCTCAGATTTTATATCCCTAATACGGCGCCTTTCTTCAGCCCAGTCGATCAATGCTTCCATCGCGGGCCCCAAAGCAATGCCCATGTCGCTCAGCGTATATTCAACTCTGGGTGGCACTTGCGGATAAATTGTACGTATGACTATGCCATCGCTCTCCAGTTGCCGAAGCTGCTGAATCAGCATCTTCTGGTTCACCCCTTCAACCAAGCGCTCTAGGTCAGAAAAGCGTATCGGGCCCTTGGCCGCAAAGAGTTGACAGATGATGATGATTTTCCACTTTCCCTCCAGTACCCGAAGCGCCTCGGTGGTCGCCGCCGCCCATACCAACCGCTGCTGGGGGTCCTCACAATTCCAGACACGTTCTTTCTTCATACTTACCTTTTAGGGTGTTACCCACTTAATGGTGTGTTCTTGTTACATTAACCTGTACATCCTAATATAACCAGAACAACCAGCTTACCTTAATAACACGAGGCAAAAAACATGGAAATAGGCATTATTGGGACAGGCAACATTGGCGGAACCCTTGCACGCAAGCTTATAGCCGCGGGCCATCAGGTACGCGTTGCGAATTCCAAAGGCATTCATGGCGTTCAGAGCTTTGCCGATGAAATCGGGGCTACGGCAGTGGACGTCTATGGTGCAGTTAAGGGAGCCGACGCTATCATTTTGTCAATCCCACTACCGGCACTGGCATCGCTGCCAAACGGTTTTTTTGATGACCTTCCCGAAACGGTACCGCTAATCGATACCAGTAACTATTACCCAGGCTTACGCGACCCGCTTATTCCCGAAATTGATGACGGTATGACTGAGAGCGTATGGGTGTCGCAACAACTCTCACATCCCGTGATCAAAGCCTTCAACAACATTCTCGCCTGGTCGCTTGCAGAGCTTGGGACGCCAAAAGGTTCGGCATCACGTTTGGCTATTGCCGTAGCGGGCGATAACGCCACGTTAAAACAGATTGTCATGAATTTGGTGGATGACACGGGCTTCGATGCTATCGATGCAGGCTCCCTGGAAGAATCATGGAGGCAGCAACCGTCAACACCAGCCTACTGCTGCGATTACGATGCGGAAACGATGAAGAAAGGCCTGACAGCAGCCGTGAGGGGTGAGGCGGCATCGAAGCGCGATCGCCTACCAGAGTTGTTTGGCAAATTGGGTGCAAATCCTACTCATGAAGATATCGTGGCGATGAATCGCTCGCTTAACCCCTAACGGCTGCTGCCAGCCCGTTCACACCTCGGGTGCAAAGCAGTGCGCCCACTCGCAGCAGTCATCACAGCTTGGGGAACGGCAGATCAGTTCCCCCTCACTGTGCAGACAACGTTGGCGGTAAAAGAATTTCTTCCAACGCATGTTAGTGGCGTTCATCACCACTAAAGAGGGAAAACAGTCTGTCATCAATTCGCGCAGTTCATTGCGGGAATCTAACCCTAAATCCTGCCACAGATGATTAAATCCTAACGAAGCGCTGGCAATAATGTGGTGCATCGGTGCCGCATCACGGGACATATGCTCGTACAGCCAGTCAGCCAGTTGTTCCCGTTCCTCAGTGCGATGCGCCTGTAATTCGTTCAGCAGCGCATAGCGCTGCTCACGTTCAGGGCAATGTGCAGACGGCACGGCGTCCATACGTTCAAGGAGACGCTGCCACTCCGATAGCGACAATCCCATATGTTGCGCAAAACAGGCAGAACCTCTCTCATATTGCGCCAATAAGCGCCGTAGCCAGCGTTGCGCCTGTGGCATCACGCCGCTCCCTTATCCTTTTGCTCATTCAACCGTTCTCCCCGTCGCTGTTGCCACCAGGCTGTCAGCACTTCAGTGACATTTTGCCAGGCACCCTCAATGCAGGGTTGGATCCCTTGTTGTTCCAGCTTATTCCATGGTTCGAAGCCAATGCGGGCACAAAATACAGCATCAACATCCGCCAAAAGCGCCAGCAGTGCGCCCAAGCGCTCAGTATTTTCCTCCGGTGGGCACGCCCCTTCACCGTGGCAATATTTAGGGGTAAAACGCTCGTTAACTAGTACCACACCGGCAGGTGACAGGCTGTAGATCTGGAAACGTTCGGCGTGGCCAAAATGCAGGTCAATTACCTCACCGTGCGAAGAAGCCACGGCGACCAGACAGGCTTCCGGCTCCTCAGATTCTCCCTGTGATGCGATGCTGGCGTGCAATTGAGCACGCTGATGTAGCAGGGGCAAATACGGCTGTGGTTTTTCTGGCAGTGCAGATAAAGGGAATTGCTGGCTGCGATCATCGCCTAGCATGCCGATAGCATCCGCGCGACATTGTTGGCAATGCGACATTTGCGGCATCACCTGACCGCACTCTGCCCGCACGCGCGTCATGCATTCAGCATCCGGTTCCCTTTGCCCCTCAAGGCCAAATACCGTGCCGTGTTCTGGTCGGGCGATCAGCGGCATAATATTGTGCAGAAATGCGCCCCAACTGCGTGCTTTTTCACTCACTGCCCTCATCGATGCCTCGTTAATGTCAGGGATCAACACGGAATTGATCTTGACCAGCACGCCATGTTCCGTCAGGCGGCGAATGCCCTCTTCTTGCTTCGCAAGCAGGATTCTGCCCGCCTCCAACCCGGTGTAACGTTCTCCCTCCAGCCATAGCCAGGCATAAATACGAGCAGCGACCGCAGGGTCTAACGTATTCAGCGTCACCGTAACGTGATCCACACCGATATCCAGCAATGGCACCACGGCCTCAGGCAACATCAGTCCATTGGTGGAAAGGCATAGCTTCACATCCGGCATTTGCTCACGCAGCAACCGCAATGTGCTAAAAGTCCGTTTCATGTTTGCCAGCGGATCGCCCGGCCCGGCGATCCCCACGACGGAAAGCTGAGGAATAGCGGCGGCAACCTGCCGTGCTTGTGCCACCGCCTGTTCTGGCGTTAACAACGTCGATACCACGCCGGGACGGGATTCATTACTGCAATCGTATTTACGGTTGCAGTAATTACATTGCACATTACATGCAGGCGCGACCGCGAGATGCATACGGGCAAAACGGTGATGACCGCTCACCGAATAGCAGGGATGGTGTGCAGCTTTGCTGGCCTGCAACGGGGTAATCCCATCAGCCAGCGTTGATCGGCAGCCTACCGTGCCGGATGCGGAGGAACAAGATGCCATAATAGTGCCTACGGTTGCGGAGTCATAGGCAGAGAGGTGCAAAGGCCGTACCGTTTAGCGTGACTATTAAAATCAATGTAAAACATGAAGATACAGAATGTCTACGTCATCGAATTTGTCAGGATTGCAGCAGTAGGCCGACAATGTGGCATATGCCACAATCCTGTCTCATCGGAATCACAGACGATGCATATTGATATCCATCGTCTGAATGCGATAAGCCACCTGGCGCGGTGTCATACCTAACAAGCGCGCCGCCTTGGCCTGCACCCAACCGGTTTTCTCCAGTGCGGCAATCACCCGCTGCCGTTCATCAAGAGACGGATCGCACCAGCCTTCATCCGGCACAGGTAAGATGTTGGTCGCTTTTGGCGCTACCTCACGATGGTTAAACATAATCACATCGCGATCAATCAATCCGCTTTCTGACATCACGGCGGAACGTTCCAGACAATTCTCCAACTCACGCACGTTGCCCGGCCAGCTATAGCCCATGAGTAAGCGGATGGCTCCATCGCTTATCCGCAAGGGGCGTCCCTGATGTTGGCCGATTTTCTGCACCAGAAAATCGGCCAGTTCGGCAATGTCCTCTTGCCGTTCACGCAGAGGAGGAAGCGCAAGCGGCATAACATTCAGACGATAATAGAGATCCTCACGGAAATGGCCGGCCCTCACCTCTTCTTCCAGATTACGGTTAGTCGCCGCAATGATACGGACATCCACCCGAATGGTTTCATCGCCGCCAACGCGTTCCATCTCCCCTTCTTGCAAAATCCTCAGTAACTTGGCCTGAAACGAGGCGCTGCTTTCACCGATCTCATCAAGAAACAGCGTGCCACCATCGGCTAACTCGAAGCGTCCTTTACGTTGCCGCACGGCACCGGTAAAGGCCCCTTTCTCATGACCGAACAATTCGCTTTCTAACAGATTATCCGGCAGCGCAGCGCAGTTGAATTTGACGAATGGGGCGGCTGCACGCGGTGAATGATAATGGATAGCATTGGCTACCAGCTCCTTACCTGTGCCGCTTTCCCCCTGAACCAGCACCGTGGTATCCCAGCGTGAAACCTGACGGATAATCTCCATGGTTTGCCGCATTGCCTGACTCTTTCCCACCATATTGTCGAAACGGTAGGAACGCGGCGGCGTGACGCAGGTTCTCGCGCGTACGGTGGTCACCGCAGGTTCTGGCACTGACCTCGGGCGGGCGGGCTGCATCAGACGCACCGTTTGCGCCACCAGATTGGCCACGGTTTCCAGAAAGCGCGTACACGCGGGCAAGCGCTCTTCGTAGCGAGCCATCGGCTGTGCAGCCAACACGCCAATTGGCTGAGATTCAATGCCAAACAGCGGCACCGCGATAAACGGCAGGTTGTAGTCGTACAGGCCCAGTTTATCGAGAAAGCGTTGATCGTCAGCCACCCGAGGCAGAACCAGCGGTTGATGCTGTGCTAATACCGTCCCTACCAATCCTTCACCGGGGCGGTAGCGAACATGAGTCCCGCTGGCGATCAGTTTTTCATCAGCTTCATGCAGCGCCTCCACCGCCATCACCCCATTCTGTTTGTCATACAGACAAACCATACCGTGTTGCATGAATGCATCATCGTGCAGCACGCGTAACACCGCCTGCAGTGCTTCGCGAACCTCTGTCGCTCGGCTCAATGCTGCGCTAATACGCTGTATGGCGGTAAACTGCTGAGAAAGATCGAACCGCCAAGTCAGGTTGCTTGTTTCAGGAGCCTGCGTCATTTTGCACCTCCAGCCAGAGAGGGTGAGAGAGGAAAGCGCAGGATAAGGCAGGTACCGCCTTGTGCATGCGCCGACAGGTCGATGGCACCCTGATGATCGGCCACCAGCGTCTGAATCAGGCGAAGTTCCATTCCCTTGCCCGGTGAACTCAACGTGGCGGGGGCGGGAGCAAAACGGACCTGCGTCATCGGTACGTTGTCTTCCAGATAGAGCGACAGCCAACCACGCTCTTCGCGAGCATAAATCTGGATTGATAGTTGAAAAGGTGCAATTTCTGCCGCCAGCGCCAGCGTGCGGTCCAGCCATAGGCTAAGGCACGCCAGCACCTGCGTTCGTTGGCCAAAAACCGTCAACTGCGGCGACTGCAATTCATACTGCAAGCGATCTTCACTATTCAGGCGCGACTGGTATAACGACGTCAGATCGTCCAGCAGGGATTTTATCGACCACTCATCCTCGGGTTCGAATGCCAGAGAAGGACGGCACGCCTGTAACCGCGCCATCGCTTCCTCCCCCTCACGCCATGCGGACTCCAATGCGACGTTACTATGATCTTCACCGTTTAAACGCCGTGCAGCGGCCAGCATGTTGAGCGGACAGTTCAGTTGCACCATGGCAGCACCCAGCGATTCACGGATTGCCGCCAGCAATATGCCATTAGCAATTTGCTGCTTCAGACGATCGAGTCGCCCCTGCTGTTGCTGCTGTTGTTGCTCCGTACAATCGGTAATCACAACGACGGTGCGCGGCAACGCACTGTCCGTGAAGTAACGGCTGGCTTCTTCATTGACGCCGGGTAATGCCCACATTCCCAGCATCAGCCAACGAACCGAGCCGCGAACCATCACGGGCAACGGTTTTCCCTCTCGCAACACGTTCTTATTTTTGCCATATTCCAGTACTGACAAGAGTTCTTTGCCACCACAGTCGGCACACAGCGTTTTATAGGCCAGGTTATCCATAATGACGCGGTCGTTATCATCAACCACCACCACCGCCGCAGGAATGTTATTCAGCACAGCAGTCATAAGCGTCATATGGTTACGCAACCGCTGTTCAAGGGCATAACTGGCGCTAATGTCTTTATGCATCGCCAGATAATGTTCCAGCTCCCCCTGCGCATTAACGATCGGCGTGATATCAATATCAGCCAGATAGAGGGAGCCATCCCGTCGGCGATTAATCAACTGTCCTCGCCAAGCAGCTCCCTGTAATAAGGTCTGCCACATATCGCTGTAGACCTCTCCGGGCGTTTGCTGACTGGCGAGAATACGGTGATTTTGGCCGAGTAATTGAGACAGAGGAAAACCCGTCAGACGGCAAAATGCCGGATTGGTGTACACAATACGCGCCTGTGGATCGGTCACAGAGATCGCCACTGACGATTGCTCCACCACAGTAGAGAACAACGCCGGATGCTGGCGCGATAAATGACTGACAATCTCCCCCTGCGGAAGAGACTCCATTATCAGGTTTATGGTCATGGCCTACCCTTACAACATCAGATGCCGTCATGTCAGGTTCGCAACAATTTGTGCCACGAACCGACACCCTTCTCCGGTCGACTACCGGCATCAATAACCATGCAAACACTACGCCCTTTATTCATTAACTAACCTAAAGATTGATCGCACCCCCTGTTTTAACGTTAAACCACGTAAAATCCTTACTGTATCAGGTAAACACCCTATCTTCTGGCCTGGCTAGCCTCCTCAATAAGTGCATCAATAGTGCAGCCTTGCGCTAAAAACGTGCAAAATATCGCCAGCACACTGAATGCCAAATTTGGCATGATATTCGCACCTCACTGTACAGATACCTGCTGCCTCCGGCGGCGATCCTTCTCAATATCAGTCAGGAGTGAACTATGGCGAACATTGGTATTTTCTTTGGCACCGATACGGGAAAAACCCGCAAGATCGCCAAAATGATCCATCAAAAATTGGGCGACACGGCGGATTCGCCGGTCAATATCAACCGCACTTCTCTGGACAGTTTTCTCTCTTATTCGGTTCTGCTGCTCGGCACGCCGACGCTGGGTGAAGGCCAGTTACCGGGGATGAATGCGGGATGTGAGAACGAGTCATGGCAAGAGTTTATCGCTGAATTGCCTGATGAAGCGCTGGCTGACAAGACGGTCGCCTTGTTCGGATTAGGCGATCAGCAAGGCTATCCTGATAATTTTGTCAGCGGGATGAAAACCTTATATGACGTGGTTACCGCCTGCGGTGCCAAGGTCATCGGTGCCTGGCCGAATGCTGGTTATGATTTCAACACTTCAGCCGCCTTGGTGGATGACCAGTTTGTCGGATTGGTACTGGATCAGGATAACCAGTACGATCTCACGGATGAGCGCCTCGATAGCTGGTTGGAAACACTCAAGCCCGCTATCGGCTGATCCGCTAGAAGGTGGAGGCCTCAGGCACTCCACCTGAGTTTGCTGACAAAGTACGCTGAGCGGTGATAATGGGTAGATCGTAAAGACGCTGCAAGTACGTCCCTGTAAGCTCGGATTGCGCCATCCATGGCGCAAACGCTTTACTCTTCTATCCCATTACCCCCGTTCTCGTTCCGTAAACAGGTTTGTCAACGGTCTGAGGTAGAAGCCTAATGCTCTCTATCTTTTTATTTCTACCCACGGCCCGGCACCAGTTGGACTAACCATTGGCGTTGCTGTTCTTTCTGACGTTGCAGCAACAGGTGATCATAGGCTTTTGCCAACGCGTCTTCCTGCGCCATCGGCGTTTCTGGGCGGATCGCTTCACATAACAGCAGGTGCCATCCTATATCGGTCTCGATGATGGCACTTAACTCCCCTTCGTGTAGCGTAAATAGCGCCTGATCCAGTGACGTAAACAACAGCCCGCGACTCACCCATCCCAGCAATCCACCTTCCAACGCCGTCGGACACTGGGAATGACGTTCGGCCAACGTCGCAAACGCGGCGGTGTCCGATTGTAGCTGGCGACGCAGCGCAAGAAGCTGCCTGCTAATGGCCTCAGAATCGTCTTCCCCCGTGGTCAGCAGGAGATGCCGGGTCAAACGCTGTTCTGGGCGACAAAAGCGTGCAGCATGACGCCGATACCACTGTTCGACCTCTGCTGATGTCGGCACTGCTACCTGCTCAGAAATACTCGCTAGCTGTCCCGCCATCAGCACATGGTGCTGGATCACCGCCGTACGATCGGAGGCAGAGAATCCAGACTGCCGTAAATCAGGTTCCAGCTCCTGTGTTACTGCCTGCACAAGATCTGGCGTCACTGTCGATAGGCTATTTTGTGCCGCTTCCACCACAGCTTGTTCCAGCAGCAACTGGCGAGCCAATTGCTGCTGGAGAAGCCGCTGGCGATCCACCGGCAATTGCGTCGCTGTGGTGTTCCACATTTTTTGCGCCAGACGCCATTCACTAAACCGCTGCCAAGCCAACATCAGCGATCCTCCTCCGCCAGTTCCAAAACACTGGCAGGGACCTGAAACCAGCGTTCTCCGAACATCACCGTATAGCAATCCCCCTGATCTCCTTGACCAGTAGCGAAAATTTGCCCGCGCTGACCAATGTCCACCACCAGTTCGCCGTTGATGGAAAGCGTTTGCCTGCTATGAACGCCATCACCGTACTGAAAGATGCCAGCATTCCACGGTATTTCCGCCGCGATCAGCTCCTGTTCGCGGCACCCCACAACGCGATCGCTATCAAGGAAATGCACCTGATAGATCAGTTGGTCCTGAAGAAAAACGCCCCATTCACGCACATATCCTACCGTGCCGCGCCGTACCAGCAGTTCACCTCGTTTCATTCCTGCCATGGTGCCGTCGTTACGCAACGAACGCACGACGCGCACCGCATCGCCAAATGCAAAGCGCGGTATCATGGTGTGATCTCCGGTTGGTAGCAGCGATAACTTTCTGCCAATAGCCGACGCGCCAACTGCCAGTCAGCATCTTGCACTGCCTCCAGCGCGTTACGCAGTGGCACCGCCGCACGCAAACGACGGTGAAAATCACTCAACACCGATAAACTACAAATTTGCAGGGCGTGGGGGTCGTATGGCACAGCAAAAAAATCAAAAAAGGCCTCGGCACTCTCCAGCTCATCAACGCCGGGTAACTGGTAGAACCATTCCATCGTTTGCCCTCCCCATCACCGCATCACTGCCACACAGTTCGCGATACATCTCCAGCAATTCATAATCCAGAGGATTACGCTTCCAGTTTTCCGCAAAAGCGCGGACGCTGCGCAACAGCGCTTCCGTCTCACTCGCCTGCGGCTGAAAACCTAAACGGGCGAAAATCCCCGCCACCGCTTGCCGTCCCGAATGCTTACCTAGAACCAAACAGAACTCACGCCCCATGAGCGCCGGGTCGATGCCCTGATAACTGCGGCTGTCGTTTAGCAAAGCTGCGACATGCACGCCGGATTCGTGAGTAAATACCTGCTCCCCCACCAGCGGCTGCTGCTTGTCGATGGTGCGCTGTGCCGCGCTTGCCACCAGTTGGCACAGCGCGGGCAAACGAGCGAAGTGGATGCCACTGTCACGATCGAGACAGCGTTCCAGCGCTAACGCCACGGTTTCCAATGCAGCATTACCTGCCCGTTCCCCCAGACCCAACACCGTGGTATTAACATGGGAAACGCCAGCCTCTATCGCTGCCAGCGTATTGGCCGTAGCCAGCCCAAGATCGTTATGCGCATGCATTTCAATCTCACCGCCCCAGTTTTGCCGCAAGGTACTGATACGGGCGAAGGTGGAGAACGGGTCAAGCACGCCCAGCGTATCCGCAAAGCGCAGCCGTTCAGCCCCTGCTGCATCGGCAGCAATCGCTATCTGACGCAAGGTGTCATCGCTAGCGCGCGATGCATCTTCACAGCCGACACACACACGTAACCCTTGCTGACGAGCCTGAGCAATCAGCGAGGAAAGCTGTGCCAATAAGACGTTAAGCGGCTGACGCAGCTTCTGTTCGCGCAATCGATCCGATGCAGGAACCGAGATATCCACCCAATTCATGCCCAGATCGGCACTTTGCCGGATTTCCAGCGCATTCATCCGGCACCAGGTCATCAGCACCGTGTCCGGCAGGCGGCGGCGAATAACCGCAATACGCGCCCGTTCATCGTCTCCCATCGCCGGGGTGCCCACTTCCAACGCGGTCACCCCAGCATCAACTAATGCCTCGGCAATCGCCAGTTTTTCGCTGGCGCGAAACGCTACGCCGGGGCTCTGCTCACCATCACGCAGCGTAGTGTCATTGATAATGATATCCGCCATGCCGTTCCCCTTATCAGCCATAGGTCGGCATAAACTCGCCGCCGGATACCGTCTGAGGCTTACCTTGCTGCCAATAAGGTGACAGGGTGCGCAGCCGTTCAATAATCGGCGGTAGTGCCGTAATCACCTGATCGATCTCTTTCTCGCGGGTGTAGCGCGATAGCGAAAAACGAATGCTGCCGTGAGCGGCCGTATAGGGAATATTCATGGCGCGCATCACGTGGGAGGGTTCGAGCGAGCCAGATGTGCAGGCGCTGCCGCTGGAGGCGGCAATACCGACATGATTGAGCAGCAGCAGAATGGCTTCTCCTTCAATAAACTCGAAGGCAATATTGAGCGTATTGGGCGTGCGCGGTTGCCCCTCGCCCATCACGATTACGCTGGGAATCACCTGCGCCAGCCCCTTTTGTAAACGGTCACGCAGGGGTTCCACCGCCGCACTCATCATCGGTAGATGCACGTCCGCCAATTCACAGGCACTGCCCATGCCGACAATACCCGCAATATTCTCAGTGCCGGCACGGCGTCCACGCTCTTGATGCCCCCCGCGCAGCAGCGGGCGAAACCGAGTAGAGCGGCGTAGGTAGAGGCATCCGACCCCTTTCGGGCCATGAATTTTGTGCGCAGAGCAAGACAACATGTCGATGTCACAGCTCGATAATACAATGGGGATTTTCCCGACCGCCTGTACCGCGTCACAGTGAAACAACGCCCCCTGTTCATGAGCCAGTGATGCCATTTCACGCACCGGAAACAACACGCCGGTTTCGTTATTCGCCCACATCATCGTCACCAGCGCGACACGGTCACTCAGCAGGGCGCGGTATTGCGCCATATCCAGTTCGCCCTGCGCAGAAACACCAATCTGATGGATGGTATAACCTTGCCGGGCAAGGTGCTCACAGACTTCCAGAGTGGCGGGATGCTCTACGGCACTGATGATGATCTCACGCCGTTCCGGTGCCAACGCCACAGCGGAATGAATGGCGGTGGACGTTGCTTCGGTGGCACATGATGTGAAGATGATTTCGCTGTCATAGCGCGCGCCTAGCAGGCTGGCAACCTGCTGGCGCGCTTTCTCCAGCGCACCCCGACAGGGCGTGCCGAAATCATGAATCGACGACGGATTACCGTAATAATCGGTCAGGAATGGCATCATGGCTTCCAGCACCATCGGATCGAGACGGGTGGTGGCATTGTTATCGAGATAAATGTTTTTCATGTGCGCTGCCTCGCTGAACAGTTAATAAGCTCACGCGGCCTGTGCCGCAACCACTTCCATATAGCGCCCCGTGCGCTCAACCAGCTTTTGTTGCAGCCAAGCGAGCGTCATGTCGGTCATCATGCATCCCTGGCAACTGCCCGACAGGCTGACCGTCACCTGATGATCGCTGACGTTGAGTAGCGCCATGTCACCGCCATCGGCCTGAATATACGGGCGCAGTTCCGCCACCACGTCAGCGACCAGTCGCCACGCGGAAGTCTCCACCTCCGGCACCTTGAATTTTTCAGGCAGCGCTGCCTGTTCTTCGATAATTTCCGCTAATGCCAGCTCGATCTTTTCATGGCACGCCGTGCAACCGCCGCCCGCTTTGGTGTAGTTGATTACTTCTTCCAAGGTGGTCAAGCCATTGGCCACCACCGCACGACGGATCTGGCCTTCATCCACGGCGAAGCATTTGCAAATCAGCGCCCCTTCCTCATGGTCATCCTCCAGCGTCTCACCACGGTAATTGGCGATAGCCGCACGTAGCGCTTCCTGCCCCATCACAGAACAGTGCATTTTTTCTGGCGGCAGCCCATCGAGATAATCTGCGATTTGCTGATTGGTGACCTGCTCCGCCTCATGCAGAGTGCGGCCAATAATCAACTCAGTCAGCGCCGAGGAGGAAGCAATCGCGCTCCCACAGCCGAAGGTTTGAAAACCGGCCTCCTGAATCGTTTCCGTGCCCGGATCCACACGCAGCATTAAGCGTAAGGCATCACCGCAACTGAGCGAACCGACATCACCAACGGCATTCGCCTGTTCCACCACGCGGGCGTTACGCGGGTTAAAAAAATGGTCTTTTACTTTCTCGGAATAGTTCCACATGCTCTCAGCTCCCTACGATGCAGATAAGCAGAACCCTAAGGCTCCGGCCCCCGCATAGGCGTTATGGACGGGTTAGCTCAAAACAAGCAAATGTGATGCCATTCACAAAAATACATTGCAATCAATGTGATGGGGAAATTCGCCATAAAAAAAACCGCGATGAATGTCGCGGTTTATGTCGGTTTTGTCGTACAGACGACATTGTTGCGGGTTATGCCGTAATGATTCAGGAGGCGTCATCTTCCTCACGCCATTCGGTTTCCACCATCAGTTGCTGGAAGCGATCCGGATCCCGTTGGCGACGTCGGGTAGCCTGTTCACTATCCACCCAACATTGTTGGATTTGCTGCAATAGCTGTGCAATGGAAGTCGCCTCTGGTACGCGGATGGCGCGAACGCCGACCTGCAACAATTGACGGAAGACCGTCTCGCCAATCGCCACACAATAAAGGGTGACACACTCTTCCAATGCACTGATACGGCTGGCGAGTTTGTCTTCGCCATGCCCGTATTCCACGTTAAAATCCACCACCTTCAGCAGCCTGACTTCATGTTGTTTGACGCCATAAACCACCAGACGTGGCGTCGCGCCAAAATGCTGGTCCACATGGTGGTAATCTGAGCTGGCGAAAGCGACTTGCATCGACCACACCGCCGAACTGATGGTGCTGAGATTGCGGTTAACATGCTGCATGTTCCACCCCCTGACGCCTCACTGCCGGAAATTGCTGCCGCAGTGGCGAGTGATAAGCGGGCACCGGATGATGTTCATTCAGCAACCGATTCGCCAATTCGAACAGCGTATCGCGCATGCCCGCATATCCTTGGCGCACACGACGAAATTCGCCAAGACGGTCATATATGGGAAACCCAGCACGAATCAGCGGAATACCACATTGCTCAGCCAACCCTGCGGCATGAGAATTGGCGACCAGTAGATGCGCGGGGGTTTTAATCAGCAGATCCTGCATATCCTCAAGATCGCCGATCAGAACCTGCTCAACCGGCAGGTTCAGTAACCCGGGTTGGCTCACGGGCGCGACCACTGGTCCCGGCACCATGCCTTGGCTAAGGGCGAAGTCGCTCCAGGCCGCCAGCACATCCCCCTCTGCGGCCAACGCGATGGCTTTATCCTGTAATGCCATATGACAATCGATCATCGCATCCTGCAACTGACCTCGCTGACGGTCAATCCAGGCAGGTACGTCACGCCCAGAGAGCTGTTGCAGGTGGTGGATAAAGGCATCCATGGTTGTAAGCGTCATCAGGTGCGGTAAATTTAATGCCACGCCACGACTACGCTGCGCCAGTAAACCCGCCGCGCGCTGGAGCGACACACCCAGCGTGATGGTGCTCAGGCTTTGCCCCATCTGCTCAATATTGCGTAACACCGCCCCGCCTTGGGTAACAGATTGGTAATCGCCACTCGCGAGATGACCATCCAACGACTGTGACAGATCCGGTAGCAGTATCGGTTGCAGGCCAAACGCCTCGACATAGCTGCGGATAAGCTCCACATCCCCCGGCGTAAACACATGGCTGAGCAGCAAGTTAACGCGACGGTTGCGCATACCTGCGGGCGGTTTTTCTGGGATCCATTGTGTAATCACCCCTTCCAGCACCGCGCTGTAGCCATTTTCCAACGATCCATAGAAATCTGGCGTATTGACCGTGAGCAACGCCGTCGATTTAAAACGCGGATTATCAGCGCGGAATTCGCTTACCGCACGCGTCATATCGCTACCTTGTGCTTCCGACAAGCCGGTACTGATGATGACAATCGCCTTAGGCGCATTGCGCTGACACAATGTGCTCAAGGCCGTCAAAATATTGCTGTCTGACCCCATTACCGTCGTGGTGGGATCCATGCCGGTGGACTGGAGCGGAATGGGATCGTGAAAATGCTGAATAAAAAACACCTTGGCAAAGGCACTACAACCCTGAGCGCCATGAACCAGAGGAATGCAGTGTTCAATACCCTGACTGGCCAGAATCGCCCCCAGAGGCTGCCCACTTTTAATTGGACTGGTCGCCAGCGGCTTTTTGTTACGAATAACCTGAGCCATAATTTGCTCCTAATGCCAAGGGGCACGTTGATGAGTCTGCGCCCAAATCGGGCTTTCCAGCGTCAGGCATAGCTGTTCCGCCAGCGTCACAATACCGCGATACCCTGCGTAAGCGTGCTCGCGCTCCTGATTGATATCGAGGAACGGCAACCGGGCCTTATAGGCGGTGTACATGTTGCGCCCCCCGGCGATCATCAGGTCAGCGCCATAGCGATACGCCACATCCAGCAAGGTGCGCGCATTCCCCTCATCCAGCATGATGGCATCATCCCCCATCAGTTCGCGGATACGCTGTTTGTCTTCCTCGGTAGATTTACGTGTCCCAGTCGCCACCACGGTCATACCGAGATCCTGCAAAGCCGAGACCACCGACCAGGATTTTACGCCTCCGGTATAGAGCAGTACCTTGCGCCCTTGCAGGCGTGCACGATACGGAGCCAACGCCTGTTGCGCCGTCGCTTCTTCTCGCGCAATCACGGTTTCCGTACGCTGTATCAGGTCGGGGTCGTCTAGCATGGCCGCGAGCTGACGCAGCGCATCGGACATGGCACGCACACCATAGAAGCTGCCTTCAAACCACGGCGTGCCATAACGTTGTTCCAGCGTGCGCGCCACGTTGATCAACGCACGCGAGCACACCAGCATGTTGACCTGAGCACGATGCATCGTCTGGATTTCGGCAAAGCGCCCATCGCCGGATAAATTGCCCAACACGCGGATACCCAGTTCATCCAGCAGCGGCTGCACATGCCAAAATTCACCAGCAATGTTGAACTCACCAATCAAGCCAATATCGTGACGCTGTGCGTGGGAAAACGCGGTGTCATCCCGCCACGGCGCGGGTTCACGCGTCCCAATCACCTGTTTTGCCATCACTTCCCCTGCCAGACGGTTACCCAGATTCTTGCTGCCGTAGAATCCGGCGGCATCCACCGCAATCACCGGAACCCCTACCGCGACCGACGCTGCCCGGCACACCGCTTCAATATCATCGCCCTCCATCGCCGGGACACAGGTGTTGTAGATAAAAACGGCGGCAGGGTCATATCGCTCCACGATATGGCGCACGGCATGAAACAGCCGCCGCTCACCACGCCCCATGATCACATCCTGTTCATTGAGGTCGGTGGTAAACCCTAGACGATTGATCGCTGGCCCGGAACTTTGGCTACCACGGTTATCCCATGAACTGCCCGCGCAACCGATAGGGCCATGCACCAGATGGGCAACATCCGCCAGCGGCAGCAGCGTAATTTGCGCCCCGTCAAACGCACAGCCGCCTGCCGTCGCGCCAGGCTTAGGCGCACTGCATCCCGATTTTTGTTTGTGGTTATGTTCGCAGGCGGGCTCATCGAGCAACGCCAAAATTTCATTTCCCTTCATCTTTGCCCTCTTCGAGTCGGTTGACCTTACTCAACTCTTTTTGTGCAATTCACGGGCCATAAATTAATTAATTATTTTCAATCAGATAGGTTTGTCGCCTTTGTGACAAAGGCGACAATAGCGGAATATTGAGGGGAGTGGTGTTACTGGGCTCCGTTTGGATATCGAAAATTATTGTACGTTAAGGCTATTTTTTGTACTAACTGACAGCCATTGATCAAGCAGATAGAACAACACGATTAGGGTCAGACACATCGAAAACAGAATCGCATACGGGTTTAATTACACGCTACAAACGTGCGGTGTCCCATAATTTCATTATTTGCGCGATGCCCCGTAGTGTCTCTTTCAGCGGCACATTATCCCGGGCGAGCGTCGATATTCCCACCAGAAAACTGTCAAAACAGACCGCCTGGGAAAGGGTATCCTCACCATTAACAAGCTCACCGCTGTTTATGCCTCTCTGTAAGCAATGCTTTATTCCCTCCCTGGTGTGACGCCTTGACTCAGCAAGGGGCTTCAGGAGATCCCCGTTTTCATCAGAGCATAGGGGCATTACGCTGAGCGCAACCATACATCCCCGAGGATGCCCGGGTTCGTACTGCATTTTTGCCGAATTCGTTAATGCCATCTCCAGCGCCTGTCGTGGAGGCAGGTTGGGATCCCAGAGCGATGATGTTACCTGTGCATGTGTTTTCAGATAACAATCAACTGCCTCGTTAAAAAGAGAGGCTTTCGAACCAAACGCCGCATAAAAACTGGGCGCACTGATCCCTTTGCCTATCGAGGCCTTCAGGTGGGCAAGTGATGTTGCCTCATAACCCTGTTCCCAGAAAAGATGCATTGCCTGTACGACAGCTTCATCTCTGTCAAACTGCCTTGGTCTGCCTGTTTTCATGATCCTGCCCTCCTTAAATATATACTAATCGATACAAAATTCATTGACAACTCTCCCTCCCGACACTCAACATATATACCGATCGATACATTAATGATCATTTATAGCTGCCTTGTGAAATCCACGCAGGGTGAGAAATCTTCTGGAGAGTTATTTAATATGAAAAAACATACGCAAAATGATGAGGCTGATAGCCTGCCTGTTTTTGCTTTACTGGCACTGGCCATGACGGGTTTCATCTGTATATTGACCGAAACAATCCCAGCGGGTCTTTTGCCTGGCATAAGTTCTGGCCTTAATATATCACCATCCGTTGCCGGGCAGATGGTAACCGCTTATGCAGCGGGTTCACTTCTGGCCGCCATTCCCCTGACTATCATGACCCAGGCATGGTCCAGACGTCTGGTTTTGCTTACTACGGTGGGCGGCTTTCTGCTCTTCAACAGCCTGACGGCTTTATCTGATAGCGTTGCTGTCATTATGTGCGCCCGCTTTCTTGCCGGTGCAGCTGCAGGGCTGGCATGGAGTTTAATTGCGGGCTATGCAAGAAGAATGGTTGCTCCTTCACTTCAGGGACGGGCTCTTACGCTGGCAATGATTGGTACCCCTGTCGCACTTTCCCTTGGCGTGCCTGCAGGAACCTGGCTGGGGGATCTTCTGGGGTGGCGTCTGACCTTCGCCGTTATGTCCGGATTATCCGTGGCACTGATGGCCTGGATCATTCTGGCTGTTCCTGATTATCCAGGGCAGGCAACCCGGCAAAAAATGCGTCTCACTTCTGTCCTGTTGATCCCCGGTATCCGTCCTATTCTGGGAGTGGTTTTGACCTGGATGCTTGCGCACAATATTTTGTATACCTATATCGCCCCTTTCCTGTCCCAGGCAGGGCTTTCATCAAGCGTGGATATTGTTCTGCTGGTTTTTGGCCTGGCTGCGATGGTCGGGATTTTCATCACCGGTAGGGTGATAGACTCCGGCCTGCGTATTGCCGTGCTTCTTTCACTTTCAGTATTCGCCCTTGTTTCGATCATCTTTGGTATTTCTGCCACATCCCCCGCCGTGATTTATCCCGGAATAGCAGTCTGGGGCCTGACGTTCGGAGGCGCTGCGACATTACTGCAAACAGCACTGGCAGATACGGCGGGTGAGCATGCTGATATTGCGCTTTCAATGAATGTGGTGACCTGGAATAGCGCTATCGCTCTTGGTGGCCTTACAGGCGGGCTTCTGCTCAGACATGAAGGAGCCAGTTCTTTACCCTGGGCCCTACTTGCTCTGTTAATCGTTGCTCTGATTATTGCCTTTCGTGCCAGGAACCATGGATTCCCAGCGGGGGAGCGCTCATCGTAAACAACTTGATTATATTTTTGTCAGGGCGATTAAGCCTGCCCATGACTTTCTTATAAGAGGTCGTAAAAAAGGTCGAGGGGGCTGTGTTGGCAGGGTGTGGACACTGGCTACCCGAGGAATGTCCGGCACCGTTGAACCCACTGGTTGTGAAATTTATTAACGACCAATAATAGCCCCTCTGTTTTCCATAAAAACTACGCTTTCGCGTAGTTTTTTATCACTGGATATTTTCAGTTAAAGGTTAAAATTTAGTCTTAACGTACAATAATTTTCGATATCCAAACGGAGCCCTTACTTGTGGGCTAAATACTTGCGGGCTAAAATATCCGTTCCTCCAGCGGATTGCCTTTTTCCAACCGTTTCGCCAACCAGGGTGGGAGACGGTCCGCCATCAGCGCTTGCAGGGCATCGCACTGTGACAGAATAGAGGTTCCCGGTGGGACTTTCATCGGGTGCACATTATGGCGAATAATGCGCGCTGCCGCTGGACCGCCAATCGCTTCGCAAAAGAGCAAATGGCACCCTTCCAACAGCTGCGCACGGACTTCATTCCCCTCTTGTTCCCCTGACTCGCTAGGATAACGGCGTAGCCCGTGTAGCCAGTACCCCGCCTCGTCACACGCATAGATAAAAAACAGCCGACACTGACCAAAATGTCCGTTGATGGTCATGCCATCCTGTGACGAAAATGCAGCCAGTAACTGCGGTTGACGTCCCTTCGGCGAGACCACAGCCAGATGCGGTGGCAGTTCGCCCCGCAGACAAGCCATCACATTCTGCCAACGGCTGCGCGTCAGGAACGCGGGATCACCAGGAAACGTGGCCAGCAGCTGTGGCTGATTCAGGGACATGAGAAACGCCACATCCAGAGAGACATCCTCTCCCTGATTGAGCCAGTGTAATAACTGCGGTGGCGAGAGTTCCGGCAGGCATTGAATCAGCGCAAACAACCGCCAGAACAGACGATCATCATCAGACATGCTCCCCTCCTGTTCATACCACATCAGGTCGTGTGGCACGTAAACTGATCGGAAAAGCAGGTTTCTCTGCCTGTGGATTAACGTAGTAACGTTTTCCCCCTTCCAGTTCAACCTCACCGCCCCAACGTTCGTGGCTATCGAATTCAATCCCGGTCACTCTCGCTTCCAGATCTTGTTTGGCGATATAGCAATACAACTGTGAATTGCGTTCACGAAAAATCACCATCGGCATCGCGTCCTCCTTTGCTGCATGTGACGGCCCGAACAACATCGGGCCGATATGACGGTCAAAATAACCACATGATTAGCGAACAAGATCAAAGCCGTAGTCCGTTTTTCCCAGTTTCATGGTGTCGCGATCCAGTTTTTCCAATACCGCATTCACCAGCGAGGTGAGGATGGACATCGCTCCTTCATAACCCCAGGTTGTTTGGCGGTGCAGATGATGGCGATCAAATAGCGGGAAACCGAGGCGAATCAGCGGTACTTCAAACTGCTCGCCCTTCGCCAGCGTGTCACGCTGAATGAATTTGCCGTAGGAGTTGCCGATCATAAAATCGGGCTGTTTGGTGAACATCAGCGAGCGGAAATGCCACAGATCGCTATTGATGTACACGTCGCTTTCCTGCCCATAGGGTGATGCTTCCAGTATTTTTTTCATCGCTTTCTGCCAGCGTTTGTTGCCGTTGTGGCACAGGATCACCGTTGGCTCGCATCCAAGTTCTAACAAGAACTGTGTCAGCCCCATGACAAAATCCGGGTCGCCATACAAACCGAAACGTTTACCGTGCAGCCAGGTATGTGAGTCGAGCATCATGTCCACTAACCGCCCACGTTCCAGCGTCAATGCTTCACCGATCGGCACGTCGGTCAGCGCACTGATGGTCATCAGGAGTTTATCCGTTGCGTTTAATCCGATGGGGACTGACACCTCGGTGGCAGGCTGATTCCAGACATCCTGAACCATTTTCTTGGTTTTGATCAGGTGCCACGGCTGCAATAACAGCGTATCAATGGCGTTCGGCGCATCACGCATCTCTTGCTGGGTAGTCCCCCCGGCATACATGCGGTAGTGGCCGTCTGCAGGGGTATCCAACACCTCGGAAGGGTCGGACAGAATGGCACAGGGGACGCCCATGTCAGCCATCATGCGTTTCAATACCCGATAGTTCCCCAGATAGGTTTCAAATCCCGTCACCAGATTAAGGCGCGGCAGGCTACCCGGCTGATAATGTTTATCTTCCCCCACGGTAAAGGTACGGGCGAACCCCTCAAACATATTGTCCCAGCCGGTGATGTGGCTACCGATAAAGCTGGGCGTATGGGCATAAGGGATCGGCATGTCTGCATCGACAAAGCCATCTTTCTTGGCATTGGCGATAAACGCCTGAAGATCGTCACCGATGACTTCCGCCATACAGGTGGTAGAAACCGCAATGACCTCCGGTTTGTAAAGCGCGCTGGCGTTCTCCAGACCCGCGTTCAGGTTGTTATTCCCCCCGAATACGGCGGCATCTTCCGTCATTGAATCCGAAACGCAGGCGATCGGCTCTTTAAAGTGACGGTTGAAGTAAGTACGAAAATAGGCAACACACCCCTGCGAACCATGAACATAGGGCAAGGTGTTGGCAAAGCCGAGAGAACACAGCACAGAGCCTAAAGGCTGGCAGGCTTTCGCGGGATCAATGGTTAGCGCTTCGCGCTTAAAATTCAGTTCCTGATACGCTTGCGTGGTGGTCCACTCAAAGACCTCGCGTACCCGCTGCTCATCATGCGCCTCTTCCAATGGGCGTTTATTGTGAAACAGCGTTTGGTATTCCTCCTGCTCGAACAAGGGGTAGCAGGACTGGGCTTTCTCTGCAGTTTGGCTCATGGTGCTCTCCTCCCGCGCCACTCATCTGTGAACTAACGGGATATCAGGATAATAAGAATCAGGCTGATTTCAGCCACGGGGCTGTCAACGCTTGCCAACTCGGGTTATTGAGCGTCATGTCCATATCGCGGGCAAAAATGGCGAAACCGTCATAGCCGTGATAAGGGCCGGAGTAGTCCCAGGAATGCATCTGGCGGAACGGCACGCCCATTTTCTGAAAGATATACTTCTCCTTGATCCCCGACCCGACCAGATCCGGTTTTAAGGCTTTGACAAACGCCTCCAGCTCATAGCTGCTGGCGTCATCGAACAGCAGCGTGCCCTCTTTCAAATCAGGCAACGTCCGGTCGTAATCGTCGTTATGACCAAACTCATAGCCGGTTCCGATAATCTCCATACCGAGATCTTCGTACGCCCCGATAATGTGGCGTGGACGCAACCCGCCGAGATAGAGCAGGACTTTGCGTCCTTCCAGTCGCGGACGGTATTTGGCGATCACCGCATCCGTTTGCGCCTGATAGCGAGCAATTACCGCTTCGGCGTTTTTCTGAATCGTCTCATCAAACTGCAAGGCAATCTTGCGCAGTGATTCGGCAATTTTGGTCGGCCCGAAGAAGTTGTATTCCATCCAGGGAATGCCATGCTTTTCTTCCATATGGCGTGAGATGTAGTTCATAGAGCGGTAGCAGTGGACCAGATTCAGCTTCACATAGGGGGTGTTTTCCATCTCCACCAGCGTGCCGTCGCCGGACCATTGCGCCACGACTCTCAGCCCCATTTCTTCCAGCAGAATGCGTGAAGCCCAGGCATCGCCGCCAATGTTGTAGTCACCGATAATCGCGACATCATAGGCCGTTGATTCAAAAGGTTTACCCTCACGGTTATCCAGCACCCAATCGCGGATCACGTCGTTGGCGATATGGTGACCTAGCGACTGCGACACACCGCGAAAGCCTTCACAACGCACCGGAACCACAGGTTTGCCGATAGCTTCACGGCTAACATTCGCGACCGCTTCGATATCATCCCCAATCAACCCCACTGGGCATTCCGACTGAATAGAGATACCTTTGGTCAACGGAAACAGAAGTTCCAGTTCCTCGATCAATTTGGTGAGCTTTTTATCGCCACCAAACACGATGTCCTTCTCCTGAAAATCGGAGGAGAAATTGAGAGTACCGAAGCTGTCAACGCCGCTAACGCCGTTGTAGTAGTTACGACGCCCCGCGCGGGAATATTGACCGCAGCCAATTGGCCCGTGGGAAACATGGGCCATGTCCTTGATCGGCCCAAATACCACACCTTTGGAACCGGCGTAGGCGCAGCCGCGAACCGTCATCACCCCCGGCTGGGATTTACGGTTGGAAACCAGACATTTTCCGACGCCCTCCTGCGTCGGATCGGCCACCATCATGTGTTTCTTGCGCTCTTTACGCGTTTTGTCAGGGAAAACCTCCAGCACTTCCTGGATGATCGCCTGATTGCGTTCACTCGTAGCATTTGCCATTCCAATGTTCCTTCTGCGTCATATGCCCCCTAACGGCAGCCTATGACGGGGGTTAAGCGATCAGGCAGCGTTCTCTTCGGCGGCAGTCTTACCGATGATAGTGGTGTCCTCTTCCTCCATGATGCCGAACTCCATCAGCAGCTCTTCCAGCTCATCCATGGTGCAGGGCACCGGTATGACCTTCATGGTGTTAGCGACAATCTTCTGTGCCAGTTGGCGATATTCATTAGCCTGGCTACAGTTCGGGTCATACTCGATCACAGTCATACGGCGAATTTCAGCACGCTGTACGATGTTGTCACGCGGAACAAAATGGATCATTTGGGTGCCGATTTTTTCTGCCAGAGCGATGATCAGTTCATCTTCACGATCGGTGTTACGTGAGTTACAGATCAGGCCCCCCAGACGCACCTTGCCGGTTTTGGCGTATTTCACGATCCCTTTGCAAATATTGTTGGCGGCGTACATCGCCATCATCTCTCCCGAGCACACGATGTAGATTTCCTGCGCCTTGTTTTCACGGATCGGCATCGCGAAGCCGCCGCATACCACGTCCCCCAGCACGTCATAGAACACGAAGTCGAGGTCGTCGACATAGGCACCTTCCTCTTCAAGGAAGTTGATGGCGGTGATAACGCCGCGGCCAGCACAGCCAACGCCCGGCTCTGGGCCACCTGATTCTGCACAACGTACGTTGCCGTAACCGATTTGCAGCACATCTTCCAATTCGAGATCTTCAACCGAACCGACCTCTGCAGCCATCTCCATAATGGTGTTCTGCGCTTTGGCGTGCAGAATCAAACGGGTTGAATCCGCCTTCGGATCACAACCGACGATCATGATCTTCTTGCCCATTTCCGCCAGTGCGGCGACCAAATTCTGAGTCGTGGTGGATTTGCCAATCCCCCCTTTGCCATAAATGGCACATTGACGCATAGCCATGGTGTCTTCTCCTGTTTCGGGTTGAATGCGTGATGCACGTCCTAACCGTTGCAGGGAACATACCAGCCGGGCCAATATCATTAATGCATTGAATTTTATGATGTTAATAAAATAAGAGGCGTAAAAGGCGAGACAAACACAAGACAATCAGCGAACCAATTGTTGTAAAGAGAACAATTGTGGTCAGGGAAGGGGTTGAGCGTGTCGGCAAGCCTGTTCAGCCCGCATCACCACGACAGTTTGTTGGCAGCCCGACAGGATGTGGCTGTTTCTGTCTTATTCCACGCAATTCCTCACCCTATCCCTGTGACATTCGCGGCAACTACTCAAGTTAACCCATTAAAAAATAGTGTCATTTTTTCTATACCTCGACATGGCACAGGCTGTGCTACTGACTCGCTGAGACGGTGAATCAGGGGCGCTGCCTGTCATTGCCCATTTTCACCTGCGCCCAACGTGTCACCTGCTCCCAACCAAGAGGAATCCCGCATGACCCGAAAAATGAAAACGATGGATGGGAATGCCGCTGCGGCGTATATCTCTTACGCCTTCACCGACGTAGCAGCCATCTATCCCATCACCCCTTCTACCCCCATGGCAGAAAACGTAGATGAATGGAGCGCACAGGGTAAAAAGAACCTGTTTGGTCAACCGGTGCGCCTGATAGAAATGCAGTCCGAAGCCGGAGCGGCTGGCGCGGTACATGGTGCTCTGCAAGTCGGAGCCTTGACCACCACGTACACTGCCTCGCAGGGATTGCTGTTGATGATCCCCAATTTATACAAAATTGCTGGTGAACTGCTGCCGGGCGTGTTTCATGTCAGCGCACGTGCGTTGGCTACCAACTCGTTGAACATTTTTGGCGACCATCAGGATGTGATGGCCGTACGCCAAACGGGCTGTGCCATGCTGGCAGAAAGCAGCGTGCAGCAGGTGATGGATCTCTCCGCCGTGGCGCACCTTACTGCCATCAAAGGCCGTGTGCCTTTTATCAATTTCTTCGATGGTTTCCGCACCTCGCACGAAATCCAGAAGATCGAACTGCTGGACTATGAAGAACTAGAGCCGTTATTGGATCGTGACGCGCTGAATGCCTTTCGCCGTCGTGCCCTGAACCCCGATCACCCAGTGATTCGAGGGACGGCACAAAACCCAGATATTTACTTTCAAGAACGCGAAGCCGTTAACCGCTTTTATGACGCGCTGCCTGAGATGGTGGAAGGCTATATGGCGCAAATCACCCAACTCACCGGACGCGAATACCATCTGTTTAACTACCACGGCGCGCTGGATGCCGAACGGTTGATCATCGCCATGGGGTCGGTGTGCGAGACCATTCAGGAAACCGTCGATTATCTGAATCAGCAAGGGGAAAAGGTGGGGCTGCTGACGGTACATCTCTACCGCCCGTTTTCTCTGCCGCATTTCTTTGCCCACATCCCAGAAACCGTACAACGCATCGCGGTACTCGACCGCACCAAAGAGCCGGGATCTCAAGCTGAGCCCTTATGCCTCGATGTGAGAAATGCCTATTACCGTCATGCACAACCGCCGCTGATTGTCGGTGGACGCTACGCGCTGGGAGGAAAAGATATTCTGCCAGCACACATCGTTGCCGTATTCGAGAATCTTAAGCACCCATTGCCGCAAGATAGCTTTACCGTGGGGATTATTGATGACGTGACCCACACCTCGTTGCCGGTTTCAACGACACCGATCAACGTCTCGAAACCAGGAACGACCGCATGTAAATTCTGGGGACTGGGTTCCGACGGAACTGTGGGTGCTAACAAAAGCGCCATCAAGATTATTGGCGATCACACCCCGCTCTACGCTCAGGCCTATTTTTCCTATGATTCGAAAAAGTCGGGCGGCATTACCGTCTCCCATTTGCGCTTTGGACAGAGCCCGATTACCTCGCCTTATCTGATCCACCATGCGGATTTCATTGCCTGCTCGCAGCAAAGCTACGTGGAGAAATACGATCTGCTGGTGGGGTTAAAACCGGGCGGCACTTTTTTGCTTAACTGTTCCTGGACGGCTGAAGAGCTGGCAGCGAAATTACCTAACGCCATGAAACGCTATCTGGCGCAGCACGCCATCCGTTTCTATACCCTCAACGCGGTACACATTGCGCAGCGTCTTGGGTTAGGTGGCCGTTTTAATATGATTATGCAGGCGGCTTTCTTCAAGCTGGCCGCGATCATTGCGCCAGAAACCGCCGCCGACTATCTGAAAGCGGCAGTAGTCAAATCCTATGGCAGCAAAGGTCAAAACGTGGTGGACATGAATAGCGCCGCGATAGACGAGGGGATGCAGGCGTTGGTCGAAGTGATAATTCCCGAAACCTGGGCGACGCTGCCGGAGGTGGAAGGGAAAGAAGTGCGCGTCCTGCCCGATTTTATCCGCAATATTCTGGAACCGATGAATCGTCAGGAGGGAGACAACTTACCCGTCAGCGCCTTTATTGGCATGGAGGATGGGACTTTCCCTCTCGGTACTGCCGCCTATGAGAAACGCGGTATCGCAATTCAGGTGCCCGCATGGCAACCCGAGGGCTGTACTCAGTGCAACCAGTGTGCCTTTATCTGTCCTCATGCCGCTATTCGCCCCGCTCTGCTGAGTCAGGAAGATCGAAGTAACGCCCCGGTGGTGCTGCTGAGTAAAGTAGCTCAAGGGGCGAAAGCCTACGAATACCATCTGGCAGTATCACCGCTGGATTGCTCCGGCTGCGGTAACTGTGTCGATATTTGCCCGTCACGCGGCAAAGCACTGACAATGCAACCGATCGATAGCCAGCGTCACCAGATTCCGCTATGGGAACAGGTGCTCTCCCTTGCGCCTAAAGGTAATCCCTTTAACAAAATCTCGGTAAAAGGCAGTCAATTTGAAACACCCCTATTGGAATTTTCTGGCGCATGCGCGGGCTGCGGCGAAACGCCCTATGCCAAGCTGTTGACCCAATTATTTGGCGATCGCATGTTGGTAGCAAACGCGACTGGATGCTCCTCCATTTGGGGAGCCAGCGCACCGTCCATTCCCTACACCACCAACCATAAAGGGCAAGGACCGGCCTGGGCTAACTCACTGTTCGAAGACAACGCCGAATTTGGTCTGGGTATGTTGTTGGGAAGCCGTGCGATCCGCGATCAACTTGCTAAGGATGTACAAGCTGCACTGGCCTTACCCCTCACCCCAGCACTGAATACGGCATTCAGCAACTGGCTGGAACTGAAGGATCGCGGAGAAGGCTCACGGGAACGTGCCGATGCAGTGATCGATATGCTGGCAGAAGAACGCGGTAAGGATCCCCTACTCACTCACCTTTACCAGAACCGTGATTACCTGACCAAGCCTTCGCAGTGGGTCTTCGGTGGCGATGGTTGGGCATACGATATTGGTTACGGTGGGCTGGACCATGTGCTGGCCTCCGGTGAAGACATCAATGTGTTGGTATTTGATACCGAGGTGTATTCCAACACGGGGGGACAATCATCCAAATCCACACCGGTTGCCGCCATCGCCAAATTTGCCGCCGAAGGAAAACGCACGCGCAAAAAAGATCTCGGCATGATGGCCATGAGCTATGGCAACGTGTACGTGGCGCAGATCGCCATGGGCGCGGATAAGACGCAAACCCTACGCGCGATGGCAGAAGCGGAAGCCTGGCCGGGTCCGTCGTTGATCATCGCCTACGCTGCCTGTATCAATCACGGGTTAAAAGCGGGCATGGGATGCAGTCAGCGTGAAACTCAGCGAGCTGTGGATGCTGGTTACTGGCATTTATATCGCTTCGATCCACAGCGTGTGGATAAAGGGAAAAATCCCTTCTCGCTCGATTCAGACGAGCCGGAAGAGGATTTTCAGGATTTCCTGATGGGTGAAGTTCGGTATGCGTCGCTAAAACGTCAGCACCCAGCCATCGCCAATAGCCTGTTTGAGCAAACGGAACGGGATGCTAAGGAGCGATATGAACGTTACCGACGCTTAGCGGGCGGCTGATCGCGGAAGAAGACACAACGGTGGGCGGATATAGCGAAAGCGCTATCCGCCCCTTCGTACCCCAGCAAACGTCCCTTTGCCCGCCAACACAGGACAGTATCTTTTATACTGCCGATAATTTATCCTCTCCCGCCTTTCGTCATTGACTATAAAAATTAAGCCTGCACCTATGATCTCATCACCCGACGCAACGCCGACGCCGGTTCAATCAACCACGTCAACGCTTGCCGCCTTACGCTCGCCCTCGCTGCTGATGCGCGAAATTTTGGCGGGCACTATCACCGCGCTGGCGCTTATTCCCGAGGTGATTTCATTTTCTATCATCGCGGGTGTTGATCCCAAAGTCAGCCTGATCGCCTCGATTGTCTTATGCTTCACCATGTCTTTTCTCAGTGGCCGACCGGCGATGGTCACAGCGGCGGCAGGTGCCGTAGCGCTGGTTATCGGGCCGATGGTGCACGCACACGGCGTGGCCTATATTCTGCCTGCCGTGATTATGGCGGGGCTTATCCAGATTCTTTTTGGGCTGGCTGGGTTGGCAAGAATGATGCGCTACATTCCCCGTTCGGTAATGATCGGTTTCGTGAATGCGCTGAGCATCCTGATTTTCGCCGCGCAAGTGCCGCATGTTTACGGGCATTCCTCGCTTGTCTGGCTACTGTTTGCATTAACGGTAGCGATCGTTTTGCTGTTGCCTTATGTGGTGAAAAGCATTCCCGCCCCGCTGGTCGCGATTGTGACCGTGACGGCGATTGCGATGTTTACCGGCATCACGGTGCCTAACGTCGGTGATGCTGGGCCAATGCAGCCCGGATTGCCGGGTTTCACCCACTGGCTGGTACCGTTCAATGTTGAAACACTGCGCATCATCTGGCCAACCGCGCTCAGTATTGCCTTCGTCGGCCTGATGGAATCGCTGCTAACCGCCAAACTGGTAGATGACATTACCGATACCCCATCCAGCAAGCGCCGCGAATGCTGGGGACTGGGCGTTTCCAATATCTTCGCCGGATTCTACGGCGGCATTGCTGGATGTGCGATGATCGGGCAAACCGTGGTCAATGTGGAGTTAGGGAAAGCGCGTACACGTATCTCTACCCTCGCCGCCGCACTGGTGCTGTTGCTGCTGGTGACGGGCCTGAGCGAAATCATGGCTAAGATTCCGATGGTAGTGCTGGCAGGGATTATGATGATTGTCGCGCTGAAAACGATGAACTGGCATAGCCTGCGCCCCACCACGCTGAAACGGATGCCACTGTCGGAAACGCTGGTGGTCGTGGTAACGGTGATCGCCACCGTCTCGACGGCAAATCTGGCAATCGGCGTAGCGGGTGGCGTGATCTTTGCCATCCTGCTATTTGCACGCCGCGTGGCGCACGTTATTCATGCGGAACGTCGCGTGAGCGAAGATGGGCAGTCGGTGCACTACACGGTACGCGGACCGCTATTTTTCGGCAGCAGCAACGACCTCTTCGAGCACTTCCTCTATGCGCAAGACCCGCAGAACGTCACCATCGATCTGACGCACGCCCAAATCTGGGATGCCTCCAGCGTGGCAGCACTCGACGCTATCGAAACCCGCTATCACCGTTACGATGCGAAAGTTGCGATCATCGGGCTGGATAACCACAGCAGCAAAATTCACCAGCGCCTGTCCGGGCATCTCTGATCGCGCGCAGGCGACGCGATGCTCTGCATTAATCCAATATTCTTGCGTTGGATGTATGCGGCATCGCGCCGGTGTGCCGGGTGTTAGTTCGTCAAACTGACACCCGCCCTCTTGTCCTTGCTGCGCACTAACCTGAACAGCCCGCTTTAACCGGGGATGCGCAGGCGGAATCGATGCCAAGAGAAAACGCGTATACGGATGACGCGCCTCTGAAAATAGCGTAGCTGCGGGTGCTTCTTCGACAATGCGCCCGCGATACATCACACCAATACGGTCAGCAATATGGTGTACCACGCTCAGATCGTGCGCGATAAACAAATACGCCAGCCCCTGCTCCCGCTGTAATGCCAAAAGCAGATTCAGAATTTGCGACTGGATAGAGACATCCAGCGCCGAAACCGGTTCGTCACACACTATCAATTTAGGTTCCAGCACCAGCGCGCGAGCAATCCCGATACGCTGGCGCTGCCCGCCGGAAAACTCATGCGGAAACCGTCCGGCATCCGCAGCGGTAAACCCGACTCGCGTCAACATCTTGACTACCTGCGCCTTGCGCCATTGGCTGTCGTGTATTCCGTGGATAATCAGCGGTTCTTCAATGCTGTACCCGACGCTACGCTTGGGGTCGAGCGAGGAGAGCGGGTCCTGAAAGATCATCTGCATGTCGCGCCGCAACTGTCGTAACTGCTCAGCATTCTGTTGCCGGAGATCGTGACCGGCAAAGTGCAGTTCACCGGCATTGGCGGGCGTCAGCCCTAAAATACTGCGCCCCGTGGTGCTTTTGCCACTGCCCGACTCCCCAACCAGTGCGTAAGTTTCACCGGGGAAAATATGGAAACTGACATCATCCAGCGCCACTAGCGTTTTTTTGCGCCATCCGTGCCCAACCCGAAAGGTTTTACGCAGGTTTTTCACCTGTAATAACGGCGCGATCATACACCGCTCCCGAGGCTGTCCGCTTTCCAACAGCGTACTCGATGACCCGATCCGTCAGCCACGGAGAGCACGGGTGGAGAATGGTGACAGCGTTCATCCGCCAGCGGGCAGCGCGGAGCAAAACCACAGCCGGTTGGCGGATGGGACAGCGGTGGGACACTGCCAGTTATCTCCGGTAGCTCGCTTTTGCGCGGCGCATCGAGATTAGGCACCGCTCGCAGCAGCGCCTGCGTATAAGGATGACGAGCATGATCAAACAACGTGAACACATCCGCCTGCTCCACCACTTCCCCCAAATACATCACAATCACGCGTTGACACATCTGCGCCACCACCGACAGATCGTGAGTAATCAGCACGATGCCCATGTCGGTTTCGGCTTTTAACCTATCCAACAGCGAAAGAATCTGCGCCTGAATGGTGACGTCGAGCGCCGTTGTCGGTTCATCGGCAATCAGTAATCCCGGCCCACAGGCAATAGCGATAGCAATCATCACACGCTGGCGCATCCCGCCGGATAGTCGATGCGGATAGCTCACGGCACAGGCGGCCGGATCGGGCATCCCCACCTGAGTAAGCAATTCATGTACCCGCGCTTTCCGCGCCTGACGCGATAGCGTGGTGTGCTGCCGCAGGCTTTCCTCTATCTGTTCACCGACGGTATAAACCGGATTAAGGCTGGAAAGCGGGTCCTGAAAAATCATCGCCAGCGCATTGCCACGCAGACGTCGCCGCGCTTCATCTGACAGCGACAGCAGCGGCTGGCCGTTCAGACTAGCCTCGCCGTCGACCCGACTAGCGCGCGCAGGCAACAGCCCCATCAGCGCATCGGCGGTGACACTTTTTCCACAGCCCGATTCACCGATGATGCCCAGCGTCTCACGCGGTTTCACCTCAAAAGAGATCCCTCGAACGGGGTGCAAGAGGCCAGACGGCACGGCAAACGTGACTTTCAGGTCTTTGACAGACAGTAGCGGCGTTTCACTCATCATATTCACTTTGGGGTCGTTACTGCTTTCAGCAGACGGGAAACCCGACGTGAAAGCGGTTTAAGCGTGGGGTCGGAGATATCGCGCAGGCCGTCTCCAATCATATTCAGAGACAGGATCAAGAGCACGATGGCAATACCGGGGAAAAAGGTCATCCACCAAGAGGTAAAAATTACTTTTTTCCCCTCCAACAATAAATTACCCAGGCTGGGCGTTGGGGCGGGGATCCCCGAACCTAAAAAACTCAGCGCGGCCTCGGTGAGGATCGCAACCGAGAAGATCCACGACACTTGAACGATCAGCGGCGATATCACGTTGGGTAGAATGTGCAGCCAGATGATCCGGCGGCTCTTTGCCCCCTGTGCACGCAGCGCCTCAATGTAATTTTTCTCCTTGATCACCAGCGCCGCCGCACGCATCACGCGTGCCACCGACGGCACATACACCAGCGATAGCGCCAGCACAACATTGGCGGAGTTCGGGCCAAGAATACCGACGATGGAAATCGCCAGCAGCAGAGAAGGAAAGGCAAACAACCCGTCACAAATCCGCATGATGATCGCGTCCAGCAGACGATACCAGGTGCATAGCAGGCCAATCAGCGTGCCAATCGTTCCCGAAATCAGCGCCACAGCGCCACCAACGGACAGCGAAATCTGTACGGCAATCGCCACCCGCACAAACACATCGCGACCAAAATTATCGGTGCCAAACCAGTGCTGAAACGTAGGCGCAGACAGCCGCGCGAGGGGATTCAGCGCATAGGGATCGTAAGGGCTGAGGAACGCGCCCCCTACCGCAACGACAAGAATAAGTAGCAGGATAGCGACGCCCGCTGTCAGGAGTTGATTGGAAAACAGCGCTTTCATGTCACTCCTTCTCCCCAGACAGAGAGATTCGCGGGTCAACGGCATGCCCCAGAATATCCACCGCCAGATTAATCAGAACATAGCTGATGGTAATCAGCAGCACCGCGCCCTGAATCACAGAGAAATCGCGCCGTTCGATGGAATCCACCACCAGCGAGCCCACGCCGGGAATGCCGAACACGCTTTCAATCACAATCGTTCCCGTCACTAGCGAACCGAAAGATTCACCGCAGATAGTTAAAATAGGCAGGAGCGCATTTTTCAAACCGTGGCGCAGTAAAACCCGGTATTCAGATACGCCTTTGGCACGTGCTGTTTTAATGTAGTTTTCACTTAACACGTCGAGCATTACCGCTCGCGTCATGCGGGCAATCAGGGCGGCAATGCGCAGCCCTAACGCCAGTGCCGGGAGCGTCATATACCAGAGATTGACCAGCACATCGCCGCGCGTCGAGCTGTATCCCACGACCGGAAACCAGCGTAACTGCACGGCAAAAAAGAAAATCAGAAACAGCCCGAGTAAAAAGCCGGGAATCGACATTCCCACCGCCGCCAGTCCCATAATCAGGCGATCGAGCAGCCGTCCCTGCTGCGCCGCACTGATCACGCCGGCAGCCAGACCCAGCAGCAGCGCTAACCCTTGCGCATAGAGCGCTAGCGCCAGCGTGGGTTGCAGGTGCTGCAAGAAAAGCGACATCACGCTGGCGTTCATGAAGAGCGAATGGCCGAGATCGCCACGCAACGCCGCACCAAACCACACGACAAACTGTGCCAGCAGGGGCTTATCCAGCCCCATTTGTTGACGCAGTGCGGCGACATCCCCGGGACTGGCATCATTGCCCAGTATCACCAGCACCGGATCGCCCGGCGCCAGATGTACCAGACAAAACACCACAATGGAGACCACCAGCAGCACCGGTATCAGCGCCAACAGCCGATGGAAAATAAACCATCCCATTCGCTTCTCCGCTTACGGTTTTGTGATGCTGACGTTCCACAGAACGGGGCCGATTAAATCCCGATAGCCGTGAACATGATGCTTGATCGCGACCGCATCAGGCGTGGTGCGCCCCAGCACAATCACGGGCAGATAGGTCCAGGTTTGAACGTGAAGTTGATCCACCAATCCTCTTGCCGCCTGTAGCGACGGTGCCTGTTTGATATCATCCAGCAGCGCGTCGATTTCCGGGCTATTGCTCAGACCGGGGAATTTGGCGCGAGAATCAAGGAAAGGGTACTGATGCAGTACCTGACGCATGGAAAACTCCAGCGCGCACAGGTCGAAGTTTTTAGGATCCTGACGCCGCTGTAACACCGTGGCCCAGTCATAGACATCAAGGCGAGATTTCACGCCAATTTGTTTGAGCACCTGCTGTGCAACAATCGCCAGATTGTACAATTCGGCGTATTCCTTGGTGGCGATGATCACCACTTCTTCGCCGTTATAACCGGACTCTTTCACCAGCTTTCTTGCCTCTTCCAGCTTGTGCTGATTCCAGTAAGGCTTACCGGCTTCACTGTGCCAATCCACCTGCTCAGGAAAACCCAATGACGAATCCTCCCTGAAAAAGCGTGGATCGCTGTATCCCGCCAACAGCACCTGATGTACATCGAGCGCCAGATTGAACGCCTGACGCAGTTTCACATCGGCAAACGGTCCACGATTCTTATTGAACAGGTAGGTGATGAGCGATCCCCCTGCTTCGGGGCGATACAGCTTCACATCGCGAGCACGATTCAGTGCCTCAATGTTGTCTTTCGGCAAATCAAAAACGACGTCATATTCACCGGTCAATGCCCCTGCCAGCCGGGTGGACTCATCCGTGATGTAGCGAAACCAGATATCTTTCACCTCTGCCGTCTTCTGGCCCGACAGACCGTTCGCCGGTTCGCTGCGCGAGACATAGCCGTCATAGCGCGTCAGATGCAGATAATCTCCCTGTTTGAATTCCGCCAGCTTGTAAGGACCGGTGCCAATCAGTTCACTCACCGGTTTTTTGCTGGTATTGGCTTCGTCAATCAGGCGCTTAGGCATAATGGAAGGCAGGTTTTTCAAGTCGGCCAGCACATTCAGGGTAATCAGAGACGGCGTCTGTACCGTCAGTTGCACGGTACGCTCGTCAATCCGGCTAAACTGCGCCCCCGGCAGGTTGGCTTTACCCTGCGTGGAAACGGCCAGCCAACGGTTCATCGATGCCACCACATCATCGGCTGTTAGCGGCTGACCATCATGAAAGCGGATGCCGTCGCGCAGTACGAACGTGTAGACCTTGCGGTCATCACTCAGCGAATAGCGTTCAACCAGTTCCGGCACCGGTTCAAACCGATCGTTAATCGTAAAAAGCTGTTCAAAAATGTGGCGCACCACATCCGTGGTCGCACTATTGGTTGTCAGGTAAGGATCGAGCGTACCCGGTCGTTTGCCATAAGCGATATTCAGCGTTGCATCGCGATTGACGGTCTCCGCCAGCGCGATTCCCCAGGGTAAGCTAGCCGCCAGCAAGAGTGCGGCGGCAGGAAAGTTAAACCATTTCATTGATGGGAAACTCCACTATTTTTATGATATTCAGCCGGTTCAAACGCAACATCAGGCGGCGTCGGTAACCGAGTGACGACCCGCAAACTCGTCTTTGGCATCCTGTAACGCGCGAGCATCCGTCAACAATCGCAGACCGGTTCGAGCCAGCACCTGCGCGCCCGTCAGCAGCGCGGCGTAACCGAGTGGAGAATTTGCCGCTTCACGGAATGGCACGGTATGACCGATCAGATCGTCAGGGCCGATTTTAATAGTAGGGTGTGCCGTCGGCACCGCGTGGCTGATATCTCCCGCGTCCGTCGAACCGATACCCTCTTTCGCGTTTTGATCGACCACTTCCCCTGCGGCGGTGAACTCCTCAAGCAGGATCGCATTCAGTGCGTGGTTGATCAGGAAATCGCGCGGGCCTACCTGATGTTCAATTTTCACCGTAGTGCCCGTCGCCAGCGCGACGCCATCCGCAATCGCGCGAATACGCGGTTCCAACGCCAGCACTTCTTCACGCGTTTTGGCACGGATGTAATAGTGGGCGGAGGCGTATTCTGGAATCACATTCGGTGCCTGTCCGCCGTTGGTGATAATGCCGTGAACCCGAACGCCGTCCGGCAGTTGCTGGCGCAGCACGCTGATCCCGTTGTAAAGCAGCACCAGCGCATCCAGCGCGTTCACGCCTTTATGTGGTGAACTTCCGGCATGGGAGGGTTTACCGTAAAAATGGAAATAGAGGTGATTATTTGCCAGTGACGGTCCAGTGAGCCGCGTTTTTCCTGACGGATGAACCATCAGCGCGACATCGACCTTATCGAGGAAGCCGTGTTCGACAAAACGCGCCTTCACGTTGCCATTAATTCCGCCTTTCCCGCGCAGGCCGCCTTCTTCAGCAGGCGTCCCCAGCACCACAACCTTGCCGCCGGTCTGATCGATAACCTCTGCCAGCGCAATCGCCGCAGCCAGACTGGTTACTCCGATAATGTTGTGACCGCAGGCGTGGCCGATATCGATCAACGCATCGTATTCAGCCAGGTAAGCAATGGTCGGCCCCGGTTTGCCGCTGTCTTTTTCCGCATAAAAGGCCGTTTCATGTCCGGCAACATTCAGCGTTACCGTGAAGTGATGTTTCTTTAATAAATCCGTTAATAGTCCGCTAGCGTAATACTCATTATTTCCAGTCTCAGGATGCGCATGAATATCCTGGGAAATCGCAATATATTCTTCGCGATGCTGCTCAATACTGCTAGTAATACGCTGCTGTAATGCGGTAGTTCCCATCTTGCTCACCTTTCTATTTGTTATGGATATATGTGTTATGGATATATACCCGTAATACTTCAAGCTGCATGTGCGTTGGCTGCGCTCACTCACCCGAATCACTTACCTGAGTAAGCTCATCGGGATTCCTTCCCTTGCCGCCTTCCTGCAACTCGAATTATTTGGGGTATATCACGCAATAATCCTGCCTTTATTCCACAGGTTTTAGGGATGAAAACGCCTGCCCGCCGATAACGGCAGGAAATAAAAGTCAATGCGGTGTTGTTTACGACGAATACCTGCGACGCCGAGCATTTATCAAACGACGGTAAAAATAATAAGCGTGCTTCTAATTACTTATTTCACCATCACTATAACGGCAACCTGCCATTTCTTTTATAGAGATTCAGGATAAGGATATCTAATAAATGGTATTGCACGCGTTAGCCGTGCCGATCTCGCTCAGCCAGATGCGCCATTCGGCCCCGACTGCGTCCGCGTATTGGATGCCGCGCTGACGTCAGCGTTGACAACCCGCACGCCTCTGTGATTAGACTCAATGCTAAGCAGGCTAACTTAAGGAAAGCGTTGATGAAAATTACCGATGTGCGCGTAATTTTAGCGAACCGATATATGTTTGTTGAGGTCACCACCGACGAGGGGCTGACGGGCATTGGCGAATCCGGTGCCTGGGGCTTTCTGGATGCGTCCAAAGGCGCGGTGGAGGCATTACGCACTTATCTGATCGGGCAAGATCCGCTGCGCATTGAGCACCACTGGCAGTATATGTACCGCTGCTGGCATTTTCGTGGCGCCGCCATCATGGGTGCTATCAGCGCCATTGATATCGCTCTGTGGGACATCGCGGGCAAGTATTACGATACGCCGGTTTATAACCTGCTAGGCGGCCGCTGCCGCGACAAGGCGCGCGTTTATGCCCACGCGGGAGGTCGCACTACCGAAGAAACCATCGCCAATCTGGAAAAAGCCAAAGCTGATGGTTTTACCGCGATTGGTCATCTCACGCCTTTTCTGGATGAATCGCGTGATACGCCCTATTTCATCACTCATGCCAAAGAGATCGGCGAAGCCATCGAACGTATCGGCCTCTATCGGGAAGCAGTCGGTAACGATGTCGATCTGTGCATTGAAGTCCATCGTCGCCTGAAGCCCGCCGATGCCGTGGTATTCGCTCGCGGCATTGAGCCGTTTTATCCGTATTTTATTGAAGACCCTATCGGTGCGGATAACTTCGATTCCATGGCGGAGGTGGCCGACAAAATCAATATTCCTATCGCTACCGGTGAACGCCTGAATAACCCGCAGGAATTCGCGATGCTGATTCGCCGTAATGCGGTCGCCTATGTGCGTCCTGACGTCTGCATGTGCGGCGGGATTACTGGTGCGAAAAAAGTGGCAGCATTGGCAGAGGCCAATGATTTGATGGTGGTGCCGCATAACCCACTTAGCCCCGTCTCTACCGCCGCCTGTTTACAGATCGCCGTCAGCATCCCGAACTTTGCGCTGCTGGAGTATCCGGGGGATGACCAGCCCGCACTGTCGGAAAAATTTGGTGCGACGGGCGTAGAGAATGGCGTGCGGAAAAAAGACATGGTGAAGAACACGTTCAAATGCGTAGAGGGATTTATGGAGATACCGACACAGTCCGGCATCGGCATTGAGCTGGCAGACGATCTGGAGAGCCGCTTCCCCTACCGCCGTCGCGGCCTGAAAACCCGACTGCACGTCGACGGTTCCGTCGTCGATCAATAAAACGCATCAACAGGTCGTGACGCATCAATAATAGTGCCACGACCTGTCGTATTTTCCCCTACGCCGTAGGATTTTCCACCTTCCGCCCTTCCCACTGCATCAATAGACTCAGCGCCGCAGGCAGGGCAAGCAACGTCAGCAGCGTCGCCACCATCAATCCGCCGATAATCGCGTAGGCCATCGGCCCCCAAAACACCTGATGCGCAATCGGGATCATGCCAAGAATCGCCGCCAGCGCGGTCAGCACTATCGGGCGTGAACGATGGCTGGCCGCATTCACGATTGCCTCCGTGGCGGGTTGTCCATTTTTCACATTCAGATCGACTTCGCCAATCAGAATGACGGCATTACGAATAATCATCCCCGCCAGCGCAATTGCTCCCAGCAGCGCCACAAATCCCATCGGCGTTCCGGTCGGCAACATGGCCGCAACGATGCCGATCAGGCCAAACGGTGCGGTCAGGAATGCCAGCACCATGCGGGAAATACGCTGTAGCTGAATCATTAACAGCACCAGCATCACCAACAGCGTAACTGGCAACACCGCATACACCGAACCATTGCCCTTGTCGGATTCCGCCGCAACGCCGCCTTCCGTGATGTGATAGCCCGTCGGTAACGAGGCACGGTAGCGTTCAATTTCCGGTGCCAATTTTTCAGACAGCGCCGGTGCCCGCACGCCCGGCGCGACATCCATCTGCACCGTGATGAACGGCTCGCGCTGACGCCGCCAGATAATCGGATCGTCAACGCCGTACGAAACCGTGGCAATCTGTCTCAGCGGTACCGAGCGCCCCTCCGCAATCGGAATTTGTAGATTCGCGATCGTGGCGACGTCTCTGCGTTCCTGCGGCGTACCGCGAATCACGACGTCCACCAATCGGTTTTCATCGCGCACCGAGGTCAGCGTTGAACCGGAGAATATCGCCGCCAGCATGCTGGCCACATCCTGTGAACTGATACCAACCGCGCGGGCTTCAGTCTGATTCAGCACCACGTTCACCGAGCGTTCAGGTTCACCTGCCGTCAGATTCACCTCGCGGACATCGGCTCGGTTTCCCACCAGGCCGGCAAGCCCCTGCGCAAGATCACGAACCCGATTAATATCCGGCCCCGCGACCCGATATTTAAGCGGCCAGCCCACTGGCGGCCCTAATTCCAATGCCGAGACGCGCGCCACAATGCTACTAAAATCGCGCTCAAGCACCTGATTCAACCGTGCCGCCAGCGCGTCCCGCGCATCCAGATTTTTTGCTACCACCACCAGTTGAGCGATATTTTCGTGACTCAGTAGCACATCCATTGGGAGATAAAAACGTACCGCCCCCGCCCCAACATAAGTGGAGAAATGGTCAACGTCAGGATCGTCCTTCAGAAGTGCTTCCAGCCGTTTCGCCTGCACTTCCGTCGCAGCCTGTGATGCATTCGAGGGCAACGTCAGGCTAACCAGCAGTTCTGGCCTGTCCGACGCGGGAAAGAATTCTCCCTCCAATCGGGTTGCGCCGAACAAGGCGACAACCAGTAGGAGCACCGCAATGATTAACGTCATTCCCCGGTTTGCCAACGCCCGTTGCAGCCATTGGCGATAAATGCGTCCCACTCGTCCCGGTTCGTTGTGATGGTGACAAAACGTTTTTGGCAACAACCAGACACCGAGCAGCGGGGAAAAAAGAATCGCGACGATCCAGGAACTGAGCAAGGCGATGAGGACGACGACGAAAAGCGAAAAACAGTATTCACCCGCGCTGGATGAGGCAAACCCGACGGGAATAAATCCGGCAATCATCACCAGCGTCCCCGTCAGCATGGGAAAAGCTGTACTTTCATACGCCCAGGCCGCCGCCCGTTTACGATCCCACCCCTCTTCCAGCCGCGACACCATGGCTTCTACCGTAATCATGGCGTCATCCACCAGCAGTCCCAGCGAAATAATCAGCGCCCCGAGCGAGATACGCTGCAAACCAATACCGGTTATCTCCATGCCAATAAACGTCATCGCCAGCACAATAGGGATGGATGCAGCAACGACCAGTCCCGCACGGCTGCCGAGAGAAACGAACGACACCGCCAACACGATGGCAACGGCCTCCAGCAGCACTTTGATAAAGCCGCCGACCGCGCCTTTCACCACCTCAGCCTGATCGGCCACACGCGTCATTTCTATCCCATGCGGTAACTGGGCAGAAAGCGTGTTCATTTTTTCGCGAATAGCCTGACCGAAATTGAGCATGTTGCCGGTAGGTGCCATAGAAATAGCCAGTCCAATGGCTTTCTCGCCATTTACTCGAAACGTCGGCGACGGCGGTTCCGCTATTTCACGGCTAATGGTGGCGATATCAGTAAGCGGAACAAATTTCCCGCCAATACGTAAGGTAATCTGGCGCAGACTCTCCTCAGAGGTAAACGCGCCGCTGACGCGCACGGCGATCTTCTCATCCCCAGTACGGATAATACCGGCAGGCGTAACCGCATTCTGTGCTTTAAGTGAATCAATCACCTGCTGCGAATCGATCCCTAATCCAGCCAGCCGTCGGGGAGAAAACGTTACGACGATCTGTTCTTCTTCCACCCCCAGCATGTCGACCTTGCCGACATCCGGCACGCTCAGTAACGCAGAGCGAATATCCTCGACGCGATCGCGCAGTTCACGTGGTGAGAACCCATCCGCGGTGAAGCCATAAATCGTACCAAACGTGTCATCAAACTCGTCATTGACGTCTGGCGGGCTGACACCATCGGGGAGCGAACTGGCGATATCCGTCATCTTCTTACGCACCGTATACCAGATATTCGGCACGGCAGAAGGCGGTGTATCATCACGCAGGTTAACGAAAACCACCGCTTCCCCAGCACGGGTGTAGCTCTCGACATAATCGAGATACGGCGTTTCCTGTAACTTCTTCTCCAGCTTATCGGTGACGAAATTGACGGTATCGCTCACCGTCGCCCCCGGCCAGGCGGCAGATACCACGGCAGATTTGATGGTAAACGCCGGATCTTCGTTGCGTGGCAAGCGCTGGTAGCTCATCACGCCTGCCGCCATAATCACCAGCATCATAAAAGCGACCAACTGCTGATGCGCTAGTGCCCAAGCGGAGAGATTGAAGCGCGTAGAGGTAGAAGATTGAGATTCACGAGACATTAGCGACGCCCCTCTTCATCCAGCCGAATTTTCTCATCCGGCCGTAGCTTACTGACGCCAGCCGTTACCACGCGGTCACCCTGTTTCAGCCCATCGGTGATGTAGATCGCCGTGTCGCTGTAGCGTGCAACGGTAATCGGCTGCAAGCGCACCGTCTGGGTTTCCGTGTTCACGACGTAAACCGCCGGGTTTTCTTCCTGACGGGTGAGTGCAGAAGCAGGTAACTCAATGACAGCTGTGTCGGACTGCTGTATTGCGCCATTCACGCTGGCACCCAGTACCATCGCTACCGGTGGCGAGGTTAACGTCACCCGAACCCGAAACGTTCGCGTGACTGCATCGGCCTGCGGACTGATATCACGCACGCGTCCTTGTACCTGAATCGCCGGATCGGATAGCAGCAACACGAGAATCGTGCGCGAAGGAAGCGACTGATTGACCAAACGTTCTGGTACATCAAACACCGCATCGCGCCCATCGAGCGAAGCTAGCTTGACGACTTCCTGCCCGGCACTGACCACCTGACCGGGATTCGCACTGACCGTTGTTATCACACCATCCTGTGCGGACGTGAGTTGCGTATAGCTGAGGCGTTCCTGCGCCCCTTTGACGGTCGTCTGTGCGCTTTCGCGCCGGGAAACAGCGGCATCCCAATTTGCCTGCGCTTCATCAAGCTGTACCCGCGCAATGGCCCCGCCCGGCGCCAGCGCCTTCATGCGGGAGAAATTACTTTTCGCCAGCCGTTCTGCCGAGGTTGCGCTGGCTAAATCAGCCTGTGCGCTGCGCAGCTGATTTTCACTGTCGCGAGCATCGAGCGTCGCAATCACATCACCGCGCTTCACGGATGCCCCCACATCCACCAAACGATTCAGGATGCGGCCATCCAGCCGGAAACCTAACGCCGTTTCTTCATGCGGGCGAATCTCTCCCGTCAGCGTCACAGGCTCACGACTCATTGCTGGCATGACGACCAGCGTTTTTACCGGCCTCACGGGCGGCGGCGCAGGCGAACCATCGGTACTGTCACAGCCGCTAAGCAACACGGCTGACAGCAGACAAAAGGCAAAACGGCTGACCATCATCACATCCTCTCACTCATCAAACGCCATCAGAACGAATACAGAACAGCCAACGTGGCGCCAGTATCATTCCGTCGTTCCACAACCTGACTATCCGCGACTTTGTCAGTCAGCCACGTTGAGGTAACCCCGACGTTGGTTGACCAGGCAGGGCTAAATTGATGCGTCCAGTTCGCGCCCAGTGCATAACCGTAGACACCTTTGCCAGCATGATAGGCGGCCAACCCAGAACGGCTGCTCTGCTGCTGTGTCACACCGTAATAGGTTTGATTAAAGCGGGCATCGCCCATCAGCACGTCTGCCGACAGCGCCAGCACGTCGTCTTTTGTCGTGGACTGCCACACCGTGCTCTTTGCCCCGACGCGATACTGATTTCCTCTTTTTGTCTCGCTCAGTGCAAATTCACCGCTCGCTTCCAGCGCCAGCCAGGGTGCAAACTGATACCCCGCCGTTACGGTGGTAATTACCGATCCTTTGATTTTCCCCATCCCTTTCAATCGGTTAGAACCCGCACGCCAATTGCTGTTTTTGTCATCCCTTCCCATGTCGTAGCCAATCGCGTGATCGAGATAAAAACCGGAAGGAGACTGGTATTGCCAGCCAATGCCGTGCGAAGAATCGAAATAGAGTGCACCGCGCTGAACCGTCAGCACAGGCAGTGCCATGGTTTGACGATTTTTACTCCCCTTGTAACGCGGTGCATTCTGGGCTGCAACGCCAACGGTAACATCCGTGTGGTCACCCAAAAGCGAGGGCGCTGATGCCTCCGACTCCGCAGCGAATGCGGTGCCAGATAACACGATAGCGGACAGACTGGTGGATAAAATCATTGTTGTTATGTTCATACATCCCCTCTTTAACGCGGTAATCTTGCACCGTGGTGTTTCCACGGCGGGTGCAATGTAATTGGTGTTGGCTTTTCAGCACCGTGACGAATTATGCTGACGCTTAATCAAGAAACGCTTTGTGGTTTTTTAAGATTTCATCAAGAGGTTGTGATGGCAGAAAAACGGGTGTTGGTTATTGAAGACGATATGGATGCCGCCAGCGTGCTTGAGGCTTATCTGCGGCGCGATGGCTATCAGGTTTCTATCGCGTCTGATGGGCAAAAAGGTCTGCACATGGCGCTGACCAGTAAACCCGATTTGATTTTGCTGGATGTGATGCTGCCGAAAATGAATGGTTCTGAGGTGCTGTCCGCCCTGCGGCAGCGCAGTAATATTCCGGTAATTATGGTCACCGCCATCGGCGATGAACCGGAACGGATCGGCGCGCTGCGTTACGGCGCGGATGACTATGTCGTCAAGCCCTATAATCCGCAGGAAGTGGTAGCGCGAGTGCAGGCCGTGCTACGGCGAACCGGCTACGCCATCCGGGAAGATGCGATCCTGACATTCGAGAATTTATCGGTTGATCCAACCTCCGTGACGGCAAGCATTGCGCTCTCACCGTCTGAATCTGTCGTTCTCGATCTTACGCCCACCGAATTCAACATTCTGGTGACGCTGCTCAAAGCGCCAAACCGCGCCTTCACTCGCGGTGAGCTACTGGAAGCCTGCTTGCCGGAAAGCGATGCGCTGGAACGCGTGGTGGATACTCACGTCCACAACCTCAGGAAGAAACTCAACCAGTACGACATCATCAACGTGCTCGTCACCGTCCGTTCTGTTGGCTATCGATTCCGGTGAACCTGATGAAAAAATCGATCTTCCTGTCAGAAAAAATGTCGCTGTGGCGCTGGCTGTGCTTTCGTATTATTTCTCTGCTGCTCGCCACCCTGCTCATCATCGCCACCCTGATGTGGCTACGCTTCGCCATCAACAATGTCTACGTCGAACAGCAGATGCCGGACGAGGTACGGGCTGAATTTCAGCAGTTAAGCAAACAGGAAGATTACGGTAATCCCCGCTACCAACAGATTATCAATCAGTATTACGGCCCGGATTTCTTTGTGCCAAATATTGCCAGCACTGACTGGCTGGTGCTGGCGATTATGGTTCTGATCGCCTTACCGACCGTCGTCGTCATCGTGCTGTGGCGGGCGCGACCGCTGTCACAACAATTTTCCAATATCGCCAGCGCCGCACGCGACGTTGCTCAGGGAAATTTCGATGCTCGCACACAGCTTGTCGAGCAGGCACCGATGGAGTTGATTACGCTGGCGAACGACTTTAATAATATGACCGCACAGTTGGAGCGCTACGAGCGGGAACTCCGCGAATCCAGCGCGGCGTTGGCTCACGAACTGCGTACGCCGTTAAACGCGGCGATGGGGCGCGTTCAGGGCATGCTTGATGACGTCTTTCCGCGCGATAAATCACAGCTGACGATGGTCATCAAACAGCTCGAACAGCTCAATCACGTGATTCAGGATCTGCACTTTCTTTCACTCGCCAGAGCCGGACAACTGCAACTGGTCAAAACGCCGCTGTATTTCGACGAGATCGTCACTGAGCGGCTTACCTGGTATCGGCCTCAGCTAGAGCAGGCTGGGTTTCAGACCCATATTCATATCGAACAACATGACTTTTGTGTTGCCGACCGCGAACGATTGGGACAGGTGTTCTCTATTCTGATCGAGAATGCCTTAAGCTACGCCAGCGAGGGGCGCTATCTGGCAATTGAGGTACGTGAAATGACCGTTCGTGAAATGGCAGTACGTGAAAACGTGCCGTGCTGGCAGATTACAGTTTCTGACCACGGACCGGGGATTGAAGCAGAATCGCTGCCCCTGCTTTTCGACCGCTTCTGGCGGGCAGAACATTCACGCGGAAGACACTCCGGCGGCAGTGGACTTGGGCTGTCTATTGCCTCAGCCATTATCACTGCACATGGTGGTGCTATTTATGCAGAACGCGGCAATAACGGCGGACTTGCCATCGTGATGACGCTGCCACACACCGCCTGACGTAGCTGCATGCCGTTGGTCATTGACCAATAATGAGAAAGCATAGCGAAATTATTGCTATGCCCTTTCTCTGGTAAAAAAACCGGGAAATACTGCAATACTCACCCGCTCAACGATGAGACAAACGCCACCACCTCAGACTCCACGCCCTACGGCGAGGCACACCGCTGTCTAACACGTTTTTTGTCCTGACCAATACTTATATTTATCTGGAATGAGATAAGGCGAAAAAGACTAATTTCGCTATAAGTATTTCGCTACTCTGCATGAGCGAAATATATCGCCTCGATTAAAACTCAATCATCAGGGTAACTATTATGAAACGTTCTCTTCACCAGGTATTCATGGCGATGACGCTAGTTAGCGCCTCCTTTTTCAGTCAGGCTGCGGAAACACAGCCATCAACGTGGCAACACATCAAACAAACCGGTGAATTACGCATCGGCGTGGCACAGGGTGAGCCGTGGTATTTTAAAAATCCATCGACCGGAGAATGGGATGGCATCGGCTATAACATCGGCAAGGAGTTAGCCAACGATCTTGGCGTGAAGCTGGTGACGGTAGAAACCACCTGGGGTAACGCCATTGCCGCCTTACAAACGGGTCAGATCGATACCATGCTGGTACTCGATCCAACGGAAGAGCGGAAAAAAGCGGTCGATTTCCCTGAGCAGCCTTTCTTTTGGTATGCGCAAGGCGTGTTGATTCGCGACGGCATTACCGTTACCAACTGGGACGATCTCAATCGTGAGGATGTCAAAATCGGCGTCACGCTGGGTTCCAGCCCAGATCTGATTCTGACCAAACGTCTGCCAAAAGCACAGCTAGTGCGCTTCCCAAATATGGATGAGGGCGTAGCCGCATTCTATGCTGGCCGTGTCGATGCACTGTCGTATTTCCATCCGGCTCTGGCGCTGCAACAGGCTAAAGTCGGCAAAGGCAATTTGATTCTGCCGAAGCCGATTATTGAAGTCAGCACCAGCGGCGCAATCCGCAAAGAAGCCGACCAGACCTTCCACAACTTCCTGAATGACGAATTTGCCAAGCTGTATAAGTCTGGTAAAACCCAGCACTACTATGAACAGGCGCTCAAACTGCGCGGCGTGGACGCAAGCAAAGTGCCGTCAGTCATTAAAGAAGACTGGAAATAAGCGGGATTTGGATAACAGAACGGTCCTGAACGGATTCAGGACATCTGCATCAGCGGCGTAACCAGTGCAGCTACATCCTTGCATTGTTCAATCTCAGAGAGCGCCGCTACTGCCTGTGCAATATCAGCAGGGGCAAGCCGTGACGATAGATTCTCCGCAAATTTCTCCATGATGTTGCTTTCCGTTAGCGGGTGTTCCACACAGCCCAGCGGAAATGCAATGCGTTCACCTGCCACAACGTTTCCCCGCGTGACAACATCAACCTGCAATACCGGGCGACGCGCTTGCGCCATAAGCTGGTCAAGTTCGGGAGACACCTCAACGTGAACCTTATCGGCTAGCGCCAGAAGCATAGGATTGATTAACGTATCGCCCGCACTCCAGCGGTGGCGCGGAATACGGTAGGCAAGACAGGCCAGCGCAAACGGCAGGCTGAACTGCGCATCCGTTTCATTTTTCGGTCGCCTATCCATAAAGTCAGCGGCCAATCTCTGGCTGCCTTTAACCCGAATAAGGTCAATATCCTGCGGCACCAGCGCCAACTCGTCCTGTACACGTTCGAAGGATTCCAGTGCAGTATGTATCCAGCGACAGGCCGGATACGCTTTGAAACTGGCGTGCTGGAGCGCCCACTGCTCTCCTAAACCGGTCGACAAAATCGTCTCATCAAAACGATCTGACCCCATCATGCGCCAGAATCCCTTCTCGCCGGACAGCACATCTCTTGGGCCGATCATTCCTGCGTGGTGCAGCTCGACACCACGGACGCCCGCTTCCGCGGCTGGCGCGTTGTAATCCTTAAAGGAAACCAACGGTCGCTGCTGCCAGTTGTATTTGTGCAAGCTGGGCAACGGCGTCAACGAGGCCGCCAACCCGATAGCGTTCTCTAATCCTTCGGCATCACACCCCGTCAGTAACCCGTAGGCCACCGCTGCACCTACCGATTCATGCTGACACACGCCATAAACCTGCTGAAAACGCGCCGGACTCGGTTGCTGAGATTGGATGATCCGGCCATTGATTTCATATGCAGCGGCCAGCGCACAGATCAGCGTTTCGCCGTCGATAGGGCGCTGCCCCAGCGCCGCCAGCGCGGCGGCAACCAGCGAGGCACCGGGATGCCCCATGCCGCACCCGGCCACTTCATACCCGTCATCGTAATCCAACGCATTGATCGCCGCCGCATTCAAAAACGCCGCGCCAATAGCCGCCAGCGGCGTTCCACCATCCAATACTGGGCTGTTGCCCGCAGCATAGTGCAGACGAGTGACCCGTGCGCAATCCTGAACCGCCTGACTCTTTGCGCCTGCAATGCCGCAGCCCAGGCTGTCGATAAAATGCAGCGCAATCTTTCTTCTTAATACGACAGGGATGTCCTGAATCGTCAGTCGACAGGCAAAGGTCGCCAGACGCAACGTCAGAGGTAATTCAGTTGAGTGGGGCATCGGCATATCGTCATTTGTTTATAAACAAAAGGAATATTAACACCACGTTTTATTATTTATTTATCATTTTTTCGACCTGCTAAGATGCATAGGTTCTAACAAAATAAGAAACGTTTTTCCTAATATACCCTAAATAATTCGAGTTTCAGGCAGGCGGCAAGCGAGGGACAAATTCGTCGGGAACGAATTTGACCAGCCAACGGCTGGCCTTCGGTGAGAGACAGGATGTCTCTCATTTCATCCCGATGAGCTTACTCAGGTAAGTGATTCGGGTGAGTGACAAATCTGTTAAAAGCAGATTTGAACGCTGCTTGCAGCGACCCCTACGGGGCGAGGCTCACGTCAGTGTGCCGAGTATCGTAGCCAACGCACATGCAACTTGAAGTATGACGGGTATACGCCATTTCCAGGGGTTCTGTATCTATGTCATATCAGTGGGATTTTTCTGCCATCTGGCCTTACCACCAACTGCTGTTGGAGGGGCTATGGGGAACGATAAAGATCGGTGCCACCAGCATCCTGATCGGAATGCTGGCAGGCATGGTGCTCGCCGCGATGAAAATGTCGCCTCGGTTGTTATTGCGCTTGCCCGCCGTGATGTTGATTGGCTTCTATCGTAATACGCCCGCGATTGTGCATTTTTTCTGGATTTACTACGCCCTGCCCGTTATTACGCCCTTAACGTTTTCACCTTTCACCGCCGCCGTCATCGCGCTGTCGGCACAGTCCGGTGCCTTCTATGCTGAGGTCTATCGTGGAGCGATTTCTTCGATTCACCCAGGGCAATGGGAAGGAGCAAAAGCGCTGGGCATGCCGCAATCGACGGCATTGCGACGGGTCATTCTCCCGCAGGCCTTGCGCAGAATGATCCCGCCTTTTATTGAGCGTTCGTTTGAACTCATCAAATCCACCTCGCTGGCTTCCTCACTGGCCTATAGCGAACTGCTTTATCAGGCGATGCAGCTAAACAGCCAAACTTACCGACCGCTCGAAGTCTACAGTCTAGTGGCCGTGATGTATTTCACTCTGCTGCTGCTGATTAGCCTGTTCAGTCAACATATTGAGAAACGGCTGTCGCTGGCAGACCGTCGGCTCGCCTAAGGAACATCATGCACTATCAATGGGATTTCTCGCTGGTCTGGGACAACATTCCGGTGTTGCTGAAAGGCCTTGGCGTCACGCTCGAACTGTGGCTGATAGCAGGCGTGCTGGGAACTGCGCTGGGGCTGGTTTTGGGTATTTTTCGCGTGTTTGGAAAGCGCTGGCTGTCATTGCCCGCCAGATTCTTTGTCGAGATATTCCGCAATACGCCCGTCCTGATCCAGCTGATCTGGTTTTATTACGCCTTCCCGGTTCTGGTCGGTGTGCAGTTTAGTACCTTTGCCGCCGCCGTGCTGGCTCTGACGCTGTATAGCGCCGCGTACTGCACCGAAATTTTCCGTGCCGGACTACAATCCATCGACCACGGACAATGGGAAGGCGCAAAAGCGTTGGGCATGCGGCACACGGTGATCCTACGGCGCGTGGTTCTGCCACAAGTATTGCGCAACATGCTACCTGCCTTGACCAACCGGATGATCGAGTTGGCTAAAGTCACCTCGCTGGCCTCCATATTGGCCGTCAACGAACTGATGTACCAAGGGCGGCTGCTGAGCAGCACCTATTATCGTCCGCTGGAAATCCTGACGGTGGTGGCACTGCTCTATTTCGTTTTGATCTGGCCGGGGAGCTACCTTGCCGCACGACTTGAACGTCGTTTCCGTTCAACCCCCTAGCCCGACAGTGACACAGGATTACTATGCGTGAAGATATTGCTTTAAGTGAAGAACGTGTTCTAAGCGAAAATCGTGATCTGAGTGAAGATACCGTTCTGCGTATTCGCGGACTCCAGAAACGCTTCGGTGCCGTTGAGGTGTTGAAAGGTATCGATCTGGATGTACGACGCGGTGAAAAAATTGCCATCATCGGCGGCAGCGGATCGGGGAAAAGTACGCTATTGCGCTGCCTGAATTTCATGGAAATCCCCAGAGCTGGCACCATCGAACTGGATGGCGTAGTGCTGGGAAAAACAGACGCTAAAGGTCAGCACGACTACCCAGAGAAACAACTTTGCGCCGTGCGGGAACGCGTGGGAATGGTGTTTCAGCAATTCAACCTGTTTCCCCATCTCACCGTGCTGGAAAATGTGCGTGAAGCACTGATATCGGTGAAAAAGATCCCACGACATGAGGCGGATATCATCGCCAAAGCCCAGTTGGAAAAGGTCGGGCTGAGCAATAAGCAAGACGCTCGCCCCAGCAGCCTGTCCGGCGGTCAGCAGCAGCGGGTAGCGATAGCCCGAGCGCTGGCAATGTCGCCTGAAGTGATGCTGTTCGATGAGCCGACATCGTCACTGGATCCCGAACTGGTAGGCGAAGTGCTGCACACCATTCGGGCGTTAGCGGACGAAGGTCGCACCCTTCTGTTAGTCACCCATGAGCTGGGTTTTGCCTATCACTTCGCCGACCGCGTCGTGTTTATCGAAAATGGCGTGATCCATGAAATGGGCAGCGCCGAACAGGTACTCAAAAATCCGCAGCAGCCGCGTACACAGGCTTTTCTTGCCCGCTTTGCCGAGCGGGCCTTTTAATTCATCATTCACATTCACATTCAGGAACAGCACGATGCAACCGACGTTATCCAGCCAAAGCAGTCAGGCCTATTTGCAAGATCCGCGTAACAACGACGTACAGGTGTATGTGAATGGGGAATTTGTTCATCGCGACAACGCGGTGGTGTCGATCTTTGATTCCGGCTACGTGTGCGGTGACGGCGTATGGGAAGGATTGCGCTTGGTTAATGGCCGCCTGATTGCGCTGGATGCCCATCTGGATCGATTGTTTGACGGTGCTGCTTCAATCCAACTGGATATCGGCCATAGCCGAGAGGCGCTGACCGCTATTCTCTATAAAACGCTCGCCATCAACGGGATGACTGATGGCGCACATATTCGCCTGATGATTACCCGTGGGAAAAAGCATACGCCGAATCAGGATCCTCGCTTCATCATCGGTGGTGCAACCATCGTGTGCGTGGCGGAATACAAGGTCGTCGATACGGCGGCAAAAAAGCGCGGGCTGACGTTGTTTACGTCCACTTACCGCACCAGCACGCCTGACGTCTTCGATCTACGGCTCAATTCGCACAGCCGACTTAATCTTATTCAGGCGCTGCTACAGGCGTTGCAGGCCGGTGCAGACGAAGCGTTGATGCTGGATCCGCACGGTTTTGTCGCCAGCTGTAACTCCACCAACTTTTTTATCGTCCGCCGCGGTGAACTGTGGACGTCATCGGGGCGCTACTGCTTCAATGGCATTACCCGCCAGACCCTTATCGATCTCGCTCACGCCAACGGACTCACGGTCAAAACTCAGGATTTTACGCTGGCAGAAGCGCTTACCGCTGATGAAGCCTTTGTTACCGGCACGCTGGCAGGCATCACCCCAGTAAAAGCGCTGGATGGCCACTTGTTTAGCGCCGAACATCGCCCGATTACCGAAAAGCTTAGCCAGTGGTATGAGGCGTACCTGCACGCACAGTGATAGAGACGCATCGTCGTGATAACAATGACGATGCCACATAAGGAATGGATAGACACTGACAAGTGAGGATATTAGTGATGATTAGAACATTCCAATTTCAGGAACTCTGCAATCGCAGCCGTGACTGCCTGCGCAGCTTCAGTCGGAGGATGATGACCTGTTTTAGCCAAAATGAGTATACTCGCGTCAGCGATCAGGGTAGCTATTTCCTGACTCAGTTCAACAGGTGTTGCAGTGTCCTGTTCCCCACAGATGATCAGTGTCGGAGCACTGATGTCAGCCAGTAGTTCCGTTATATCACCCCGCTCAAAAACCGCTGCATCCAATGCAAGCGCTAATCCTGTGCGATTGTGAGACAGCATAATACGACGCTCTCGGACAGCCTCTCCCTGATTATTCTGCAACCACGCCTCATTATTGATATGACCCTGAATTTTTTTGAATAAATCCTCACGCGCATGTTCTGAACCGGTGAGCAGAATGTCACGCTGCCTGTGCCAGTTTTGCAGACGTTCAGGAAATTCCGCTCTGGCACTGGTGCCGATCAGAACCAACCCGGACACCAGTTGCGGATAATGGGCTGCAAGCCTGATGGCAACCATTCCGCCCTGACTCTGTCCAATAAATGTCACTTTGCCGAGTGACAGTTCCTGAATCATTAACGCTAAATCCCTGCTCAGATCGTCAAGTTTCCAACCAGCGGGATCGTATTCGCTCAGGCCGTGTCCCGGCATGTCCAAGACAATACAACGATACGACTTACTCAGTACCTGAAATTGTGCAGAGAAAATTTCATGATTTGCGAACAGTCCGTGAGCAAAAATAAGCGTCGGTCCTTCACCAATATCGCGATAACGATACAGAGTGCCATTAATTCTAACCTGCTGAAGCTGCCATTCATCACTGGCATCAAAAGCTCTGCTAAGTAGAGCTGAATCTTCAAACATTTGATAACGGGTGATTTTCGACCCTGATACCTTAAAGTGAATGATCATATCGCTGCCAACCGCATTTCCCGTACTCAGTACGGTATGACGAAAACGCCCCAGTACCAGAACGCTGTCATTATGGGCAATGATGTCACTGATGGAAAAATCCAATGGCCTGAAGTTCTGCGGGAAATTTTGCAGCCAGCGCCTGACTCGCCCCGGCCCCTGTAACAGCCCAACGGTAGATACCCCAGGCTCACCATCGATATGCCACACGACGTTGTCATCAAGCAGGCTGACGATATCATCCAACTTTCCTTCAGCAAATGCCGCCAGATAAGCCTCGACCGTCTTTCTTGCACTCAGCCCCTGTATATCATGCGTATTTGTTGCTTCCATTTTATTGTTCCTATTTAAGAAATATTAAGTTGGCAAATGCCATGAGGAAGAGTTTATTTGTTCCATATTTTGAAAACTATAGATAAAATCGATCAATCATCTTCCAAAAACAGAAAACTTTATGCGTGAAATAAGCATGGACTGGAACGACTTACGCTTCTTTTTGGAAGTCGCGCGAACAAGCAGCCTCACCAAAACTGCCATTAAGCTGAAGGTCAGCCAGTCAACTGTATCAAGAAGGATTGGCGCACTTGAAAGCAGTTTAAAGACCCGCCTGTTCCTCCATCATCAGACCGGATATTTTCTTACTGATGTTGGCAAAGAAGTTCTCAAATATGCTGAAGATGTGGAAGGTAAAGTAGGAACACTGGAGAAAAAAATCTCTGGACGGGATCTGGCTCCTGCCGGAATAGTCCGCCTGGCTACAGCAGTGACGCTAGCAAACCACCTGATTATTCCTCAGCTACCCCGCTTCATGGCCTGTTATCCTGAAATCATTCTGGAGCTCGTCACGGGTGTAAATACCGTATCAGTAGTACGAAATGATGCCGATATTGCGCTGCGGCTTGTCCGTCCTGAACAGAATTCCTTAAAGATACGAAAGGTAGGTGTTGTGGCTTCTGCGGTGTACGGTTCAGAAACCTATGTCCGCGAGCATCCTGCGCCCGAAGATAACCCGATAATAGGCCGAAATTTTATCACATGGGACAAGTCGTTCAGTCATCTCCCCTCTGCCAGATGGCTCAATGAACACTTCCCTGACATGACGTCGACATTAGCCTTGACCAGCCTTGTAACACAGATTGCTGCAGCAAACGCTGGTTTAGGACTCGCAGTTTTACCCTGCTTCATTGCCGCGCAGAACAGCGACCTGGTGGAAGTCATCCATACCCAACGCGTGTTTTCTGAAGACCTCTGGTTGGTCAGTCATACCGACCTAATAGCATCTTCACGGATCAGGGTAGTGGCTGACTTTTTAATGGAAATTATCGCTGAAGCTCATCTGGCATGACCTTTCTGAGTTATTGCTATCAAGCTCAAAATATCTGCTTCTGGCACACAGGGGACAAGTACGTGACGCTGAAGGTCTGCTGAGAGCGAGGAGCGGACGTTCGCAGTTTGACAAAGGCATGACTAAAATCGTGGTCTGTTAAACAACAGGTGCAGGTCAAGTGATATATTCAATTGTCATCTGGCCATTTTTCAAAATATTATATCGAACATCACCTGTTATTGATTTTTTTTGTTGTTCATTGTCACATTTTCATCGTGGGATTAAATAAAAAAACCTTATTTATCATAAGCATTTAATTTTCTGAAATTGCTACCCCACCTCAGATTACTGGGCTGACCTAATCTATAGATCAGTTTCCCTTTATAATTTATGTTAGCAAGACACTAAGATGATTCTTAGAGACGCCCTCTTGACGGTAGAGGAAGCGTGCATTGATTTTTACGATCACTGCCTTTCGCCCCCCAACCTAATCCGCGAATGATGCTTCCTGAACTTGCGTGCCTGTTATTATACTCGCCGCCAGAGCAATCAAATTGCTGATGCTTTCTGCCTGCTTAATGCATCTCCTGTCGTCAACATTACTGTGCATATTTGAGTGATTTCCTCTTAAGGAGAACTAGTTTCATGGGTATAAAAGCGCAGGTGAGTATCGCGCACAAGCTGGGGTTCACATCACACCAGAATGCTGTTCCGCTGTTACGTGAGCTTGTCTTGCATAATGAGTCCGAAGAGACATTTCAGGATCTGACGCTGCATCTGCGGACCGCGCCCGCCGTGCTCGAAGAAAAAAAATGGAATATCGACCGCCTGCTTCCCGGTACTTCATTGGATATCAGGGATCGGGATGTCAAACTTAATGCCGAATGGCTTGCCGAACTGACCGAGAGCGTACTCTGTGAAGTCACTTTGAGTTTGCGCCTAGGTGAGGAAGAACTCTTTATTACCCATTACCCGCTTGAAGCACTGGCGAAAAATGAATGGGGCGGCAGTGCAATGATTGAATTGCTACCTTCATTTATTATTCCTAATGATCCAGCAGTGGATCGTGTACTCAAGGCCACCTCTGATGTTCTTCGCCGGGCAGGCAAGGATGACGCTCTTAATGGCTATGAAAGCAAGTCCAGAACTCGTGTCTGGGAAATTACCTCAGCTCTCTGGACTGCTGTCTGCAACCTTAATATCAGTTATGCCCTTCCCCCAGCCAGTTTTGAACACAATGGACAGAAAATTCGCACGCCAGGCGCCATTCTGGAAGGAAAAGTCGCAACCTGTCTGGATACAACCTTATTATTTGCTTCCGCGCTGGAACAGCTTGGTCTGAATTCATTGCTAATGCTCAGCGAAGGTCATGCGTTTGCCGGCGTCTGGTTACAACCGCAGGAGTTTTCGCAGCTAGTGACAGAAGATGTCTCAGCGGTGCGCAAACGTGTCGACCTGAAAGAAATGGTCGTATTTGAGACAACACTCGCGACCCGAGCTCACCCGCCTTCATTTACACAGGCATCTGATGAAGCGTTAAAGCATCTTAACGAAGATGTTTTTCACGCAGCCATTGATTCCCGTCGCGCGCGGATGCAGAAAATTCGGCCACTGGCTCTGGGTATCATCCGCCTTGAAGACCAGCCGGATTCCGGCGAGGTTAATTTGCATGGGTTTGAGGAAGCTCCCTCTCTCCCTGATGTTGACATCGATATTGAGACGGCTGGTGAGAAAGAAGCCGGGGGCCGGCTGGTACAGTGGCAACGAAAACTTCTGGACTTAACCACACGGAACCGCCTGTTACATCTTCCTGAAAGCGCTAAGGGCATTCGTTTGATTTGTGCGAATCCGAGCCATCTTGAAGATAAACTGGCTGAAGGGAAACGCATTCGCATTGTCCCGCTCCCTGATCTCGAGAGTGGCGGTCGCGATGCCGAACTTTATCAGCAGCTTACAAACGAGAACCTGCGCGAAGAATACGCACAGCTTGCGCTGGAACGCGGTGAAGTTGTCTCCTCAATGGAAAAATACCGCCTGGAGTCATCCCTTATCGATCTCTATCGAAAATCGAAAAGTGATCTTGAGGAAGGTGGCGCCAACACCCTTTTCCTCGCTGTTGGCTTTCTTAAATGGAAAAAATCCGCTGATGACCCCAAAAGTTACTCCGCCCCACTGATACTGCTGCCGATTCAGCTTGACCGTAAAAGTGCGCTTTCGGGCGTGACCATGCGTTTGCTTGAAGAAGAGCCTCGCTTCAACCTTACACTGCTTGAGCTGCTACATAATGACTTTGCTCTGACAATCAATGGCCTCGATGGCGATCTTCCGACTGATGAAAGTGGCGTTGATGTGGATGGCATCTGGAATATGGTACGGCGCGCTGTGCGCGATATTCCCGGTTTCGAAGTCACCCGTGAAGTTGTGATTGGCACCTTCTCTTTTGCCAAATATCTGATGTGGAAAGATCTCATCGATCGTGCACCGCAGCTTATGCAAAGTGCGCTGGTAAAGTATCTCATTGAACGCGGCCAGGACAATGCCGTTCTGGATGAGAGCGGGGAAGTCATCAACGTTGAGCAACTCGATGATAACATCAATACGCAGGACCTTTTCCTGCCGTTGCCAGCCGATTCCTCGCAAATCGCCGCCGTTGTAGCCTCTGCAAAAGGCAGGGATTTTGTTCTGGATGGACCACCCGGCACTGGGAAGTCGCAAACCATAGCCAACATGATTGCACATAATCTTGCGCTGGGCAGGCGTGTACTGTTTGTGGCTGAGAAGAAAGCGGCACTGGATGTGGTCTACCGCAGGCTCGAGGCTCAAGGTCTCGGTGAATTTTGTCTGGAATTGCACTCGAGCAAAACGTCCAAGATGGATTTTCTCAAACAGCTTGAGCGGGCATGGGATGCACGTGATCTACTGACCACCGCAGAGTGGCAGGAAGAAGCGGCCAAGGTGCAGCACCTGCGTGACAAACTCAATGAGGTTGTCCGTTTGCTACATCTGCGCTGGCCAAATGGCTTAACGCTCCATCAGGCAATGGGCACGGTTATCAGGGATGCCAGTAGCGCCACACCGCACTTTACTTGGCCTGCATCGACTTTGCATTCTTCTGCAGAGATGACGCAGTTCAGAGAGATAGTAAAACGGCTTAAGCTGAACCGTGATGCCTGGAAACAGCACAGTGACCATTTTGACCTCATCACCCAGGCTGATTGGACAAATGGATGGCAATCCTCTCTTATTGCTGAAGCAAACGCATTGCCAATAACTATTGATCGTCTTGAAAACGCCACCGAGGAATTACTTAAAGCGACGGGAATCACTCTGGACTCTACCGAACCGGAGAGACTATCGCAGTTAACTTCATTCTGTGAATTATTGTCGGAAGCTTACGGCATTGATCTGAGCTTCATGTTCGCACCGGATGCCACGAGCCGTATTGAATCAGCTCATAAAGCCATTCACCTCCTAGGTGAGATCGAAGCAACAAAGGCTCATCTGTCCGTTACCTATCTCGGTAACAGCTGGCAGCACGTTAATGTTCCGAAGATCAGAAACGCACTTGAAGTCGCTGACAAAAAATTCTGGTTCTTTGCGACCAGTGCCCGCAAGAAAGTGATTGGTGAAGTTATCCGGCAACACTCGCTGACTTCAGCTCCCGACTTATCCGTTGACCTCCCCATTGTTGAAACTCTGCAGACATTACTGCAACGCCTAACTGAGCTTAATTCTGCCACTACATCCCTGCCGGGATGGGTTGGTCTGGATACCAACTCTGCGCAATTGCAGGCCACCCTGCAACTCGCCGAATCTATCCGTAATATGCTAGGTGGTTTTGCTTCTTCGCCACAGCAGCTGGCCGGGATCCGCACTGCGGTAAAAAACCTGATTATTGATGCCAACGACCTTCTCGGTTCACAGGGTGTGATCCCCACCCTGACCCGGAAACTGCACACAGCTATTACCGATTTCAATGATTCGCAGGTTCGCTTCTGCAATCTGATAAAACCATCTGAGGACAAACCTTCGCTCACGGCTCTGCGTGACTGCGCACTCAATATCCTGCAACATCAGTCCGCTCTTAAAGCCTGGAGTGACTGGAGCCGTGTGCGTGAAGAAGCTATTTCTCATGGCCTGCAGCCCGTGATAAACGCGCTGGTCCATCTTGACTCAGGAGACGTAAGCGCCGCAGAGATATTTGAAACTGCCTATTGCCGCTGGTTTGCATCCTGGATGATCGATTCAGAGCCGCTGCTGCACAATTTTGTGCCGGCTGAGCATATGAGTGATATTGAGGCTTACCGTACGCAAACCGATCGTCTGGCCAAACTGACAGTGCGCTACATACGTGCCCGTTTATGTGGCGTCATTCCTGCAAAAAATGAGGTCAGTAAGCCGGGGGGGTTTGCCCTGCTCAAACATGAGCTACAGAAGTCCCGTCGTCATAAGCCGGTACGCCAGATGGCAGCGGAAATGGGCGATGCCATGGCCAAACTTGCTCCTTGCATGCTGATGAGTCCGCTTTCAGTCGCCCAGTTCCTGCCCTCGGACCAGGCCTTGTTTGACCTGGTAATTTTCGATGAAGCATCACAGATTGCTCCGTGGGATGCTATCGGCACTATGGCGCGAGGAAAACAGGTGGTAATCGCCGGCGATCCACGCCAGATGCCGCCTACCAGCTTCTTTAATCGTGCGGCTAATGACACAGACGATGATACTGAAGAAGATATGGAAAGCATTCTGGATGAGTGTCTGGCTGCCGGCCTGTATAACCACAGCCTGAGCTGGCATTACCGGAGCCGTCATGAAAGCCTGATCACCTTCTCTAACCATCGTTACTATGACAGTAATCTGATTACTTTCCCTGCTTCGGAAACAAAGCAAAGCGCGGTTCAATGGTGCAAGGTCGCAGGCGTCTACTCTAAAGGCAAAGGACGTCATAATCAGGCCGAGGCAGAAGCAATTGTTGCTGAAACGGTGAAGCGACTGACTGATAAAGACTTCATTGCGTCAGGCAGATCGATAGGCATTATCACTCTGAATACCGAACAGCAGAAACTGGTCAGCGATCTTCTGGACCGAGCCAGACAACAACATCCTGAAATTGAACCTTTCTTCCAGTCTGAACTGGAAGAACCTGTTGTGGTTAAAAACCTCGAAACGGTTCAGGGGGATGAGCGCGATTTGATCATGCTCTGTATTGGGTACGGCCCGACTGAGCCAGGCGCAAATACGATGTCGATGAATTTTGGGCCTCTAAATCGTGAGGGAGGCTGGCGCCGGCTGAATGTTGCCGTCACGCGCGCGCGACAGGAAATGATGGTCTTCAGCTCGTTCGACCCTTCCTTTATCGACCTTAATCGTACCAGCGCACGCGCGGTTGCTGACCTCAAATATTTCATTGAATTCGCACAGCGCGGCCCTGTGGCTCTTGCCCAGGCAGTACGTGGATCTGTAGGCGGTTATGACTCACCATTTGAAGAAGCGGTGGCAAATGGCCTGAGAAAAAAGGGTTGGCATGTTGTCCCACAAATTGGCGTATCCCGTTTCCGTATTGATTTGGGGATCGTTCATCCGGATAAGCCTGGCGACTATCTTGTCGGTGTTGAATGTGACGGCGCCACTTACCATAGCGCAGCAACAGCACGCGATCGCGATAAAGTCCGCAGCGCCATCCTGCAGGGCCTGGGCTGGAAATTACTGCGCCTCTGGTCAACAGAATGGTGGATTGATAAAGAAGGTGCACTTGACAGGCTGGATACAGCAATACGTCGCCTGCTTGAAGAATCCAGAACAGCGGAAGCCACACTGATTGCAGAAGCAGAAAAACAAAAGCAGATTACGCCAATCATCGATCCCGTAACCGATGATGTCAGTGAAGACATACTGGTTTCTGACACTACACCTGTCGCTAATGATGAGGAAATATCTGCTTCAGTAACCCCTATCAGCCCGCTTCCTGGCGAAGTAATTGAAGATGGTGATGTCACTGAGTTCAAGTATGCATCTTTAGCTTCTCAGGACGACGACAAGCCAGCACATGCCGGTAAGTATATCGTCAACGATCTTCAGGAATGGCACGGCAGGGCAGATGCAGAACAATTCTATACAGCTGAATATGATGAGACACTTAAAACGCTCATTGAAGCGGTGGTGACAAGTGAATCACCCCTTCTGGATACTACGCTTGTTCAACGCATCGCACGTATACATGGCTTCACTCGCGCCGGCAGGTTGATACGTGAACGCGTAATGGATATTGTGGATCAACACTATCACCTTGCAACAGATCTCTCGGGTGAAGACTTCGTCTGGCTGTCTGCAGCGCAACGCGCTGACTGGAATACGTTTCGTTTGCCTGCCACGGATAACGATATTCGCCAGGTTGACGCGATCCCCTGCGAGGAATTACGCGCATTGGCTCTGAGTATTGAAGGTGACAATAAGATACAGCAAATGACCCGGTCGCTTTGGATTAGACGCCTGACCAGTCAAGCAAAACAAAGGCTTGAATCAATACTTGAAGTTGTTTGAAGGTCAACCGTGCAGGAAACCACGTATAGAGACTAACAGTCTGAAATATAAAGTCTCATTAGACAATTGTGAGGCAAAGAAACAGTTCAACATCTCGTTTTGTTGCCGTTTTGAGATAATTATTATTAGAGTCGATTTCTGACATCTCTTAACATGGTTTTCTGTATCACCAACGTCGACCAGTTGGGCGTCCTCGAGGAGGACGCCTGGAAAACGGAGAATATCCTACGCTAAGCCTATTTCTGAAGTAGCATTACAGGCAGCTTAGAGCGAGAAGCGGATCTTGAAATGTGGTCTGTGCTATGTGGATTTTTATTGTTCTTGCTTCACTAGCGGGAGAGATATCCTCGCCTCCGAAATCAATTTCTCCACTGCTTCAAGAGGGATATTCTCTTCGTAGCAGGTCAAAAAGAATTCTTGTGTAACGTCAGAATAGAAAACTTCAGCAACTTGCCGTAAAGGAGATGTCTCACTGACAGATAATTCCAGATACATGCCATCACGTAGCACATCGCTTCCACGCCTCAGTTCAAACTTAATCTTAGACATATACGAATTCCTTTTTTTCAACGACGCAAAAAAATTATTTTTTGATTTAAAAGCAATTTGCTCAGGATGTGGCGGGATAATATTCCGACCACGTCAGTTTGAACTACAAAGCCATTATATGGGTAATCCTGAAATCGTTATAACGCGCTAACTTCCGCTTCTGGCACTCTACAGCCCTTCGAAAGACCTCCGACAGCTTTGAGCAAGGTTCGAACATTCGCTTTCACACGATTACGATATGCCCGTTGAGTGACTCTGTTGTTTTGCCATCACGGCGCTGTAGTAGCCGACCATAATGATAGAAGTGCCACTATGCAAAGTTCTCCAGTATCTGCTTTGCATGAAGGTATTCGTAAGACGTAACTTCAATCTTGTTGTTGCTGAGATCGCAGAAGTACACGGACATAGATACATCGTGGTCACTGATGGTGAAAGGGATTTTTTTGTCCTTGAGGGTTGGGATCAGCTCAATAAATGCTGATCCCACTACGCCGAAAGCCATCGTATGACCAGGATGCTGAGATGTTCTGAGGAAAAGGGAAAGTGACGCTCCGTTATTGCTTATAACCAACGGTCCTCCCTGAATCATCTTTGATAAACAGCCGGCAAAGAATTGATTCAACCAAATATTAACCGTTAGAAACATTTCATGTAACCTATCGCTCTTTTTCAAAGGAGCAGGTCAGGGAATGAAAGCCGTAAAGTTACTGTTTGGCATCTTACTATTGAATATGGCCATAGGGATTAGCACGGCTATCGCAGCACCGGACGACACCCCACACTCTTTTTACGCGGGTAAAACGCTGGCGCATCCGATCATTTCGGGCGCACGCGACAGCAACGCCCTTCTGGTTTTCATTCAGGAAAACCAGGTGGTCAACGGCTATTACTGCTTCTGTAGCGAAGAGGATCACAGTGTCGATCACCTTCCCCACCTGCTCGGTACTTTCCCCGATTCCACCATCGAATCCGTGTTTTATGCCGATGTGGACAAGTCTGGTCAAATCACGCTGGTGTTGAGTAAAAGTCACGGCAAGTTCGCCCTGCGCAGTTGGCGTTATATTGAAGACGGCAGCTATATTCCGGTACTGAGTTTACAACCGGTTCTGGATAAGTTGGTGCGCGAGAATAAAGATCTCAATTCAACGCTGATAAAACGTGCCCTCGGCCAGCTTCCGCCTTATGACTACAGCGCGCAGTACCCTACGTTCGATAATCAGGATTTCGATAACATCGACTTTACTCAGGGCAAGTTTGTCGGCTGGTATTTTGAGGATGGCATACCTTCCCATGCCGCGAAACAGCCAGCAGAAAATGTCTACGCCTATAAAAAAACGTTTGCGGAAAAAGACGGTTTATTTCTCACCGCGACGTTCAGCCGTGAGTCAGACAGCGCCACAGCCGAATTTCGTGTAACTGCCATCAGTTGGCAAGCTGATCCGGCTAAATTCAGCGGCAGCGAAAATGGGCCCTATGTCTATTATTCGAAGCAATATGGCTTAGTAAAAGGGTTTTTCCTCCATGGCATCCCTGACGAAAAATGGACCACCGTTGGTGAGAACTTCGACAGTTCAGGTAGCTATATAGCGGGACAACAGCAAGGCCAGTGGACCATCAGCGATGAGCAAGAAACGGCCACTGGCATGATGAAAAACGATAAGCGAGAAGGCCGCTGGGAGATAACCGACGGCGCGAATAGCAATACACCCGAGCTAAGTGGCTTCGATACTTACCTCAATGGCCAGCGCCATGGCCCAAGTGAGCGCCGTCTGGCGGGCGTGCTGCGCACGAAAGGCGATTATATTGATGACCAGCCTGAAGGCATGTGGATCACCGAAAACGGCGAAGGCCCGTTTGTGAAAGGCGTGGCTAACGGGATGTGGCAGCTAAACACGGCTGACGGCGAGATCCAGCAGGTCGAACTGATCGCTGGCGTAAAGCAGGGAGAACTGCGCTGGAGTGATAAGAAAGGCCATCTGACACAAATCATTCATTATAAAGATAATCTTCCCCACGGGGTGTACCAGAAGTTCAACTCTACCGGGAAACTGGTTTATCAAGCTGGCTATGTGATGGGGACGCTGAACGGCCGCGAAATCGAATATTACGACGATGGCACCACTTTGCGCGCCGATCGCGGCTACCGCAATGGCGAGCTCGACGGCCGGAATATCTATAATTTCTCCGACGGAAAACCGCAGTCCATATCAACCTATGACCACGGTGATGAAGTCGGACTGGCGCAAGAATTTACCGCCGCTGGTGTCAAAATTATCGAGCGTAATTACTGCCCTCCGTCGATGAGTGGTCGCGGCTACTGCGGCAAACAGCAAACCTTTAACCCTGACGGCACGCCCCTCACCGAGGCCGATTATCTGTTCAACCGTCAGCAAACCAATAATACCTGGTATGCCAACGGCCAGCGTCAGGATGAAACGCGTATCGGCACCGATGACAGCTACACCCAAATCAGCTATTACCCTAACGGTCAGATGCAATGCATTAGCCGCGCACAGGGTTTCAAATCGTTAGTGGTCGATGGCAAAGAGTACAAAGATTATCAGGGTGCCCTGCGCCAGGGAGAAAGCGCCTGTTATTACCCCGATGGCAAAGTCAAAAGCAGCGGAGTCTGGAAAGACGGCAGGCTGACCACAAAATGTAAAACACGTTTCGATGAGAACGGAAAACAGACCGCACCCGGCCCTAACGGCTGCATATTCCCGAAATGGGAATATGCACGCTGATCTCTACAGATAGACTGCTATGACCACCTATATTCTTCTTGGCCTAGCCATCGTTACAGAAGTGATTGGTACAACGATGATGAAATACTCTGAAGGGTTTTAGCGGCTTATGGCCCTCTGTGGGGACAATTTCCTGCTACGCCGCCGCGTTCTACCTGCTTGCGCAGACATTGGCATACATCCCTACCGGGATAGCGTATGCCATCTGGTCTGGCGCGGGGATTATGCTGATCAGTTTACTAGGCTGGTTGGTCAGCGGACAAAAGCTGGATCTGCCAGCCATACTGGAAATGGGGCTGATTTGCGCGGGTGTGCTGGTGATTAATATCTTTTCGAAAGTGGCACCGCATTGAGTGAGGTTATATGGAGGCGAGTGCTTTGCTTTCCATTACGCACTGGCCAGGATCATGCTGACGATGACGTCTGCAAAGGGTATAAAAAGGAACGCCTTAAGGACAGCATGACCGCCAGAACCTAGGTTATTAGGGCGCCGGTGATTGGGCACCCTAAGTCGGACGTAACATCAATGCCACAGAGATATTGATCAGTAATTAATAACGTTCCAGCCAGTGGGCGTACGGCGTTGGCAGCGTCCACGAGGCGCGATCGATGCCCAGTTCGCGTGCCGCCTGATAGCTCCAGTGCGGATTCGCCAAATGTGCTTTTCCTACCATTACCAGATCCAACTGACCCGATGCCACAGCCTGCTCAGCCAATTCTGGCGTCCCGAAGCCCCAGGCGGAGGACACAGGAAGATCGGCCTGTTCACGCACCTGTTGAGCAATTGGTCCCATAAAGGCAGGTGCCCACGGAATATTGGCTTCCGGCGTAGAGAAACCGATGCTGACGCTCAGCATATCCAACCCTGCGGCTTTGAAACGGCGCGTCAGTTCGATGGATTCTTGCAGCGTTTCTTCATCGCGGCCGTCAAATTCAATCACGCCGAAACGAGCAGTCAGCGGCAAATGTTGTGGCCAGACGTCACGAACGGCAGCCAGCGTTTCCAGCAGGAAACGGCTACGGTTTTCAAAACTGCCGCCGTACTGATCGTTACGCTTGTTGGAGTGAACAGAGAAGAAACTCTGTGCCAGGTAGCCGTGAGCAAAATGCAGCTCCAGCCATTCAAACCCAGCTTCCAGCGCACGGCGAGCGGCAGCGACAAAGTCATCACGAACGCGGGCGATATCTTCCAGCGTCATTTCCTGCGGCTGCTTGGATAAATTTGCACCGAAAGCCGCTGCGGAAGGGGCAATCGTCTGCCAACCGCGTGAGTCACCCGCGGGGATATGGTCATCACCTTCCCAAGGAATATTGGCACTGGCTTTACGTCCGGCGTGCGCAATCTGAATACCCGGCACGGAGCCTGCATCCTTAATGGATTTGGCGACCTTGGCAAACGCCTGCGCCTGCTCATCGTTCCAAATTCCGGTACAGCGCGGAGAAATGCGGCCTTCGGGCGCAACAGCCGTCGCTTCAACGATAACTAACCCTGCTCCACCGCGCGCCAGCGACGCATAATGCACTTCATGCCATTCGTTGATCAGGCCATCATTCGCGGAATAAGTACACATTGGTGGAACGGCAATGCGGTTACGTAACGTAATATCTTTCAGTTTGAAGGGCTGGAACAGTGCGGACATAACATTTCCTATTTCATCTGTTAATTTCGATAATTCGATATTAATCGAACAATGGATTTTAGACAACCCTATCGCTATAATTCATCTATGAGACCTTTTAAGCACCCGTCCCCTGAAGAATTTACTCTTGAGCGTGTTCTGTACGCCTTGAGCGATCCGTTGCGCTTAGCCATTGTGCGTTGCCTATCCGTACAAGAAGAAGCGACATGTAGCGAACTCGACGGCGGTCGCCCTAAATCCAGCGTGTCACACCATTTTCGCGTGTTGCGCGATTCGGGCCTGCTGCATACCACCAACAGCGGCACCACGCACATCAACCGGCTGCGCCGCAGCGAAATGCAACAGCGTTTCCCCGGCTTACTTGACGCGATCCTGTCTCAATCGGCGGAATAAGTTATAAAAAAAGCATCTTGTTTTTTATCCCTATAAAGTGAATGGTTAAGGTTCTTCCATACCTGAGGGAAAAGCAGACATGACAACGCTATCGATTTACCACCGCCCGCACATCACACAGCCCGTCCAGCAGCTCACCGCGTTTAATGATATTGCATCGCTGCTTGCCAGCGCCGGTATTCAGCTAGAGCACTGGCAGGCCGAAGCGCCTCCGCTCAACGCTAGCAGCGAAACCATTTTGACGCAGTATCATGCCGATATTGAGCGCCTCAAACAGCAAGAAGGCTACACTTCCGCCGACGTGATTAGCCTGGCGCCAGATCACGCAGAGAGAAAGGCATTACGGGAGAAGTTTCTTCAGGAGCACACGCACAGTGAAGATGAGGTTCGCTTCTTCGTACGCGGTAGCGGCGCGTTCTTTGTGCCGATTGGCGAACAGGTTTTTCAGCTTACCTGCGAAGCAGGCGATCTCTTGCGCGTCCCCGCCAACACGCCGCACTGGTTTGACTGCGGTGAATTTCCTGATTTTGTCGCGATCCGTATTTTTACCAATCCAGAAGGCTGGGTTGGGCACTTTACCGGACGGGAAACGTTTCACTAATTCCACGATCGTTTCTGCATTTCTCCGCCGTTCCCTTTATACTGTGCGCTTTGTACCAAGACGAACGGCGAGACCCCCTCAGTAATGATGAATAACGATGTCCTGCGCAGCGTGCGCTATATGCTGAATTTCAATAATGACCACCTGCTGAAGATCCTGGCGCGGGTGGAGATGACCGTCCCTCCCCAGCAGTTGGCGAGTTATGTCAAAAAAGAGGGAGAGGAAGGCTATCAGCCTTGCCCGGATATCGTAATGAGTTATTTCCTGAATGGGCTAATTCTGCAAAAGCGCGGTCAAGATGAAAACCAGCCTGCGCCGCAGTTTGAGCGCAAGATGACGAATAACATTATCCTGAAAAAACTGCGTGTCGCCTTTTCACTAAAAACGGATGATATTCAGGCAATTCTACTGGCACAAAACTTTCAAGTTTCACTACCGGAAGTGACTGCGATGATGCGCGCACCTGACCATAAAAACTACCGCACCTGCGGCGATCAGGTGATCCGCTACTTTCTAAAAGGGCTGACCGCTCGGGTACGGAAAGGCTAAAAATATCCCGTTAACGAAAAGACGTGAGCGTTGCCTGACAGGCCTTTCCCCGTAAAGGCACTGACAACGCTCCGTTTTTAGTACGGTATCAATGCTGAGTTTCATGCAGGACAGCCGTTACCAGTTGCTCCAGCTCTTCGTCATCGAGTCGGGTAATTTGCCGCACTTTTTCCTTATCCATACCCGTTAACAGCAACTCTCGGGCAATCTGTCTGGCACTGTTTTTCATCCCTTGTTCAATACCCTGCTCCAATCCTTGCTGAATACCGCGTTGGATTCCCTCATCGAATCCCATTTTTTTCAATTGTTCTGCAATCGTCATAATGTCCTCCTGACCGGTTGATAGCGGTGCAGCCAGTGCGTCAATGAAATCTGCGGGTCTGGATGTGCTTCCCGTTTGCGCAATATAGAATAGTATCGCTCGGCGCTGCGTCAGCGGTACCGCCCAGCGTTCAAATAATAACCCAATCTCTCGCGCCAACTCCAGCATATCGCGGGTACGAATATGTTTTTGCACCAGTTCCAACAACGCCATCCGTCGGTGCGTACAAGGAGCCTGTTGCCATCAGGCGGCTTCATGCTTTTCCATCGTCAGCAGCGCGGGTGTCGCTTCAACATGCAGCGCAGGATGGCGGCAGAAGCGGACGACATCACCGACCACCAGCAGGCTGGGTGACTGTGGTTGATAGCGTGCCAGCAATGCCGGTAAGGTCGCCAGTGTAGCAATCAGTAATCGCTGATCCGGTTGCGTGCCGCGTTCAATAATCGCGACGGGCGTCTGCGCTGACAACCCGTGTTCGATCAGGCGCTGGCATAGCCGACTGCTGTGGCTCAGCCCCATATAAAACACCAGCGTTTGCTGGCTGTCCGCCAGCGTCGGCCAGTCCAGTTGCGGCTCGCCGTCGCGCGAGTGACCGGTGACGAAACGCACCGACTGCGCACAGGCACGGTGTGTCAGCGGTAGTCCTACAGCCGCCGCACAGCCTGTCGCAGCAGTAATACCGGGCACCACATGGCAGACGATCCCGGCTTGCTGGGCATAGTCCATCTCTTCACCACCGCGTCCAAAAATAAACGGGTCGCCGCCCTTGAGACGGATCACCCGCTGCCCAGCCTGCGCCAGCTCGACCAACAGCTGATTGATTTTTTCCTGTGACAGGCGGTGACAACCGCGCGTTTTACCGACGTCGATACACAGCGCCAACTCCGGCACCAGATCCATAATCTCCGCCGATACCAGCCGATCGTAGACCACTACATCCGCCTGCTGGATTGCCCGCAACGCCTTCAGCGTCAGCAATTCCGCATCACCGGGCCCTGCGCCCACCAGCCAGATTTCACCGCCGAGTACGGGCTGACGCCTCTGACCCTTCGCCAATATTGATTGTGTTGTCATCATGTCACACCTCATTACGCCGTGGCGCTTAACCTGCTTTTTTCAATTCATTGACCGTTATCGGTACATGCTGGCTCAATAACGCCTTCAGTTCAGGGATACAGGAACCGCAGTTGGTGCCACATTTCAGTGCGCCGCCTAATGCCGCCACGCTGTGGCATCCTTTACGAATGGCGCCGACAATGATCGCTTCACCGACGCTATAGCAACTGCAAATCGTGGCCCCCTGCGTCACCTGACCTTGCGGTGCCTGACCCGCCAGCAGAGCATGGCGCTCGTGTGGCAACAGTGGTGGCGTGATAAACGCCTGACGTACCGCATCGCTATCAATATGAAGCGCCTGCGCACTGACATAGCAGGCCAAGGCCACGCGGCTCTCGCGCCAGCCAATCAGATGAAATATGCCTTTGCCCTGCGCAATCTGACATTGCATATTTTCCAACCCATAGTGTTCAGTCAGCCATGCCTGCCAGTCATCTACTGTCGTGCGGTCGGCAAACAGGTACTGCGTCACGCCCTCATGAGGGATCTTGCTCCAATAGGTCGCAGGCGGAGGCAGAACATCATGCTCTGCGGGTAACGCTAATGGTGATGACATCGGTTCGTCGGCAAAGAATAGCGTGGCCTGCCAGGCGGTATGCCACGGTTGGATACGCACCCGACTGTGCTTGCTTTCCGGCTGGCCGGAATAAGGATCGGTAATCGGGGAAACTAAACTGTCGACCCGCGACTGAGCGCTGAACTGCTGATTCCAATGCATAGGCACAAACACACTACCGCGCGCTTGCCCAGCATCGAGTCGCGCCCGCGCCAGCATCCAACCGTGTACTGACGACAGGCGCACCAGATCGCCCGCCTGAATATCATGCGTCTGTGCATCCTGTGGGTGCAGCTCGCAGTAAGGTTCTCTGATATGACGCATCAGCCGAGCGGCTTTACCCGTACGCGTCATGGTGTGCCACTGATCGCGAATACGCCCGGTGTTCAGCACCAGTGGATACGCCGCACTCCACGGGCTTTGCGGCAGCGACGGCGTTACTGCCACCAAATGCGCCTTACTATCGGTATGCCAGAATCGACCATCGTCACCCAGTCGGGCCCGTCCGTGCGGGAATGCCGCATTCACCGGCCACTGTATCGGTTCCAACTGCTGCCACTGCTGATTACTGAGCGTCGCCAGCCCGCTGATATCGAACGCACGGCTGCCGTTATTCTCAAACCCAGACAGCGCAGCGTGTTCACGGAAAATCTCTGCGGGATGCTGATAAGCAAACGCTTCAGCAAATCCCATGCGCTGCGCAACCTGACTCAACATCCACCAGTCAGCTTTGGCTTCCCCCGGCGCAGGCAGAAAGGCACGCTGGCGAGACAATCGGCGTTCGGAATTGGTTACCGTGCCGTCTTTTTCCCCCCAGCCTAATGCGGGGAGTAAAATATCGGCAGTTTCTGTGGTATCGGTATGGCGCATCACCTCGGAGACAATCACCAGCGGGCAACGCTCCAGTGCCAGTTTCACTCGGTCGGCATCCGGCATCGATACCACTGGATTGGTGCCCATAATCCACACCGCTTTAATATCGCCACGTTCAATAGCGCGAAACAGATCCACCGCATTCAAACCGGGCTGTGTCGCGACATTATCGCTCTGCCAGAAGCGCCCAACCCTCTCGATATCCAGCGGCGTAAAGCCCATATGGCTGGCGAGCTGATTGGCTAAACCACCGACTTCCCGACCGCCCATGGCATTTGGTTGTCCGGTTATCGAAAAGGGGCCTGAACCCGGCACGCCGATTTTGCCGCTCAGCAGATGCGCATTGATGATCGCATTGCACTTATCACTGCCCGAAGACGACTGATTAACGCCCTGCGAATAAAGGGTGACCACCTTTTCGCTGGTGCTGAACAGGTGGTAGAAACACTCGATATCGGCGTCATCAAGCTGGCAGAAATCTGCCACCTGCGCCACCGACCATGCTTGCGCTGACTGTAGTGCCGCCTCCACACCGGAAAAACGTTCGGCCAGTTCAGTGAGATCGATGCGTGGGTCTTGTGCAATCCACTGCAGCAGGCCGTTAAACAGCCCTGCATCGCTGCCAGGTTGCAGCGGTAAATGCAGATCGGCGATATCGCAGGTTGCGGTACGTCGCGGGTCGATCACCACCACCTGCATCTGCGGTCGCTGCTGTTTCGCCTGCGCCAGCCGCTGATACACCACCGGATGCGCCCAGGCGGTATTAGACCCCACCAGCACCACCACATCCGCTTGTTCAATATCTTCATAATTACAGGGAACGGCATCCGCCCCTAATCCGCGCTTGTAGCCAATCACCGCCGATGCCATGCACAGGCGTGAGTTGGTATCCATATTGGCGACGCCAATAAAGCCCTTCATCAGCTTATTGGCGACGTAATAATCTTCCGTCAACAGCTGGCCTGAACCATAAAACGCCACCGACTGCGGGCCGTGCTGCTGCATAGTCGCCAGCAACCGTTCGGCCACCACATCGAGCGCCTGATCCCAACTGACGCGACGCCCTTCCACCAGTGGCCACAGCAGCCGGCCTTTCAGGTCCAGCGTCTCTCCCAGCGCGGAACCTTTGACACACAGGCGACCAAAGTTAGCTGGGTGCGCCGGATCGCCACTGATCTTTACCTCGCCTTGCCCGTCGTGTTCTGCCAGCACGCCACAGCCGACGCCACAATACGGGCAGGTTGTCCGACAGACGTGCGCGTTCATGATGCTTTCGCCATGTCATTGTCTGCCAGACCGACGCTTTCCGGCACGGCCAGCGGTTGACGGCATACCCAGATTTCGTCGTCTTCCACACGCACCGGCCAGGCGCGAACGTATAGCGCACTGTCATCCGGGCTGACGCCATCCCGCAGCTTGAAGCGTTTTTTGTACAGCGGAGAAATCACCACCGGTTCACCCGCGACATCACCGATCAACCCACGCGACAGCACATTCGCCCCGCTGCCCGGTTCGTGGTTTTCCAACGCGTACACCTGCTGCTCGCTGCCCGGTAGGTGGAACAGCGCGATCTGCTGCTGTCCGAGACGGGCCGCCATTCCGGCATGACGCGGAATGTCACCCAGCGTTGCTACCTGTACCCATTCCGCTTCATGCGTGGCAGGTTTCAGGACTACCGGCTCTGTCGATACTGCTTTTTCATGTTCCTGCGCTGGACGAATCTGCCCACGTTCCGGCACCATCACCACCGCCTCATCCGGGCTATCGCTGTTCAGGAAACCACGGAACAGCGCCAAACGTTCTGGGTTTTCCAGCGTGGTTTGCCATTCGCATTGGTAAGCCTCCACCACGCGCTGCATCTCTTTATCTAACTCTTCGCCGATATTCAGGCTGTCTTCCAGAATCACCTGTCGCAGATACTCTATTCCGCCTTCCAGATTATCCATCCAGGTGCTGGTACGCTGGAGACGATCGCCGGTGCGGATATAAAACATCAAGACCCGATCGATGGTGCGCAGCAGAGTTTCGGTATCCAGATCGCTGGCAAAAAGATCCGCATGGCGCGGTTTCATACCGCCGTTACCACACACGTACAGATTCCAACCTTTGTCCGTGGCAATCACACCAATATCTTTGCTTTGTGCCTCCGCACATTCACGTGTACAGCCGGAAACCGCCATTTTGACTTTATGCGGCGAGCGCAGCCCCTTATAACGGTGCTCCAGTTGGATCGCCAGCCCAGTCGAATCCTGCACGCCATAGCGGCACCAGGTCGATCCCACGCAGGATTTCACGGTACGCAGTGATTTTCCGTAGGCATGACCGGTTTCAAACCCAGCGTCGATCAGCTCACGCCAGATTTCCGGAAGCTGTTCCAATCGCGCCCCGAATAAATCCACCCGCTGACCGCCGGTAATCTTGGTGTACAGGTTATAGCGCTGCGCGACCTGACCGATAGCGATCAGCCCAGCTGGGGTGATTTCCCCTGCGGGAACGCGCGGCACGACGGAATAGGTGCCATCTTTCTGGATGTTGGCAAAGAAACGATCGTTGGTATCCTGCAACGGCAGGTGCTGCGGTTGTAGCAGGTAGTCATTCCAGCAGGACGCCAGCATCGACCCCACTAGCGGCTTACACACTTCGCAACCTAAACCGTGGCCGTAACGCTCAAGAAGGCCATCGAACGAGCGGATCTCATGCACGCGGATCAGGTGATACAGCTCCTGACGCGAATAGGCAAAATGCTCGCAAATGTCCTTCTTCACTTCGACGCCCAGTTGCGTCAGTTCGTACTCCATCACCTGTTTAAGCAGTGGCACACAGCCGCCGCAGCCCGTCCCCGCCTTGGTGCAGGTTTTTAGCGCCCCCAGCTCGCCGCAGCCACCCGCCACTGCGGCTGAGATGTCGCTTTTGCTGACGTTATGGCAGGAACAGATCTGTGCGCTGGCGGGTAAGGCCGCCACGCCCAGTCCTTTCGGTGCATCGCCAGAACGCGCCGGTAAAATCAGTCCTTCCGGCTGTTTAGGCAACGGCATATCGTTGAGCATCATTTGCAGCAGCGTGCTGTAATCGCTGCTGTCGCCAATCAGTACCGCACCCAGCAAATGCTTACCGTCGGCAGACACCACGATTTTCTTGTAGACCTCGTTCGGACCGTCCGTCCACTGGTAGCTTTGGCTTCCTGCCGTGCGCCCGTGCGCGTCGCCAATCGACGCGACGTCCACGCCCAGCAGCTTCAATTTGGTACTCATATCTGCGCCAGTAAATGGCGTATCACGCAGCGCTAACGTATCGGCCACGCTGCGTGCCATCTGGTAGCCCGGAGCTACCAGCCCGAAAATCTGACCTTTCCACAGCGCACATTCGCCGATAGCGAAAATCGCATCGTCAGAAGTTTGGCAACGGTCATCAATCACGATGCCGCCCCGTGGTCCTTTCTCTAAATCGCAGCTATCCGCCAGTTTGTCGCGTGGACGAATGCCAGCGGAAAATAACACTAAGTCGGTTTCCAACACGCTACCGTCGGCAAAGCAGAGACGATGCAACGCCTGCTCGCCGTCGGTAATTTCACGCGTTTCTTTGCTGACATGAATCTGTACGCCCAGAGCCTCGATCTTGCGGCGTAGCATCGAGGCACCGCCGTCATCCAGCTGTACCGCCATCAGGCGTGGTGCAAATTCCACCACATGAGTGTCCAGTCCCAGTTGACGCAGGGCGTTGGCGGCTTCCAGTCCCAGCAAACCGCCGCCAATCACCACACCGGATGTGGCTTTTTTCGCTTGTGCTGCAATCGCGTCCAGATCGTCTAACGTGCGATAAACCAGACAGCCAGGGCGCGTATTGCCGGGAATCGGTGGAACAAATGCGTAGGACCCCGTTGCCAGCACCAGTTTGTCGTAGGCGGTTTCTCTACCCTGCGCGTCACACACGCACTGACGTTCACGATCGATCGCCACGATCTCGCTGGTGCTGCGTAATTCAATGCCGCTCTCGGCAAAAAAGCCGTCTTTTACCAGTGACAACGAAGCAGCGCTGCGCCCAGAAAAATACTCGGAGAGATGAACACGGTCATAGGCTTCATAGCGTTCCTCGCCAAATACCACGATGTGGTAATGCTGGTGCAGGTCACGCTCAACCAGCTGTTCAAGAAAATAGTGGCCGACCATACCGTGGCCTACGACCACTAAAATAGGTTTGCTCATGACAGGAATCCTTACAGCTTCAGGCTGTGAGTCAGAATCAGGGGAAGAAAGTCCGAAAAGCAGCGTGGCAGGCGGTATCATCTCGCCTTCAGTCGTGTTATCCATCGCGGCTAGCAGGCGCGGGCTGTCGTCAGTGTCGCCATACAGCAGAACACCGCTCAGCCGACCGTCACGCAGTAGCAGACGGCGATAGTGCTGCGTCTGCGGATCAAACGTGGTGTACACCTCATCATTCGGAGCAACGTTAATATCGCCGCCGCTGACCACGCCAATTCCCGTGACTTTCAGCCGCGTCGTCGCCTGTTCACGCAGATAGTCTTGCGGTGCATGTCCAGCAAGGCGCTGCGCTACCAGCGTGGCATGGGCGAAACACGGGGCAACCAACCCGAACGTTTCACCATTGAGTTCGCAGCATTCACCGATCGCGCTGATATGTGGATCGGCGGTTTGCAACTGTCCGTCCACCAGCACACCACGGTTGCAGGGCAAGCCGCACTCGCGAGCCAGTTGGCTGGCAGGGATCACGCCAGCGGTCACCACCACCAGCCCGGCGGGGATCGTGCGGCCATCTGCCAGTTCGACTGCCGTTACGCCGTGTGCGTCGCCATGCAGTGCAGCAACCTGCACATCTGTTTCACAGGCGATACCGCGCGCGCGCAGGCTGTCACACAGCAGGTCGCTTGCTGTGGCATCCAGTTGACGTTCCATCAGAATCGGAACACGATGCAGCAACGTCACATCAGCACCACGCAGCCTTAGCGCCGCAGCCGCCTCAATACCGAGCAGCCCCCCGCCAATCACTACCGCAGGAACGGACCGGCTAATCGTCGCCAACATCAGTTCAACATCATCCAGCGTGCGGAAACCACATACGCCAGCCAGATCGATACCGGGCATCGGCGGCATAAACGGCGTTGAGCCCGTCGCCAACACCAGATGGTCGTAATGCAGTTGCCGTTGCGTCGTTGTCACCTCACGCGCTTGGCGATCGATATGGGTAACCCGCTCCCCCAACAGAGTGTTCACCGGCAGTGCCGCATCATCGTCGATAACCGCAGGCGTCAGCAGCGTATCCGTAAACGCTTTTTCGCCGCTTAATACCGGCGACAATAGAATGCGGTTATAGCTGGCGCGCGGCTCATCACCAATCACAGTGATGCAGTAGCGCGTCGCGGCCAGTTGCCGCAGCGCATCGACGAATCGCGCGCTCGCCATTCCGTTACCAATCACTATCAGATGCGGTTTCATCATCGTTCTGGCCTCGCTATCAGGCTGCTTTAGGCTGTTTTTCATATAAGAAATGCAACACCTGCTGACGGTAATGGTGGTAGCGCGGATCGTCAGCCAGCGCGACGCGTGAACGCGGACGTTCCAGCTCAACCGCCATGATTTCACCGACCGTCGCCGCGGGGCCGTTGGTCATCATCAGCACGCGATCTGACAGCAGCACCGCTTCGTCTACGTCATGGGTAATCAGCACAATCGTGGTTTGCAAACGCTGCTGAATCTCCATCACTGCATCCTGAAGATGCGCACGGGTCAGCGCATCCAGTGCACCAAACGGTTCATCCATCAGCAGCACTTTCGGCTTCATTGCCAACGCGCGGGCAATCCCTACACGCTGCTTCATCCCGCCAGAAATCTCATTTGGACGCTTGTTCAGCGCGTGTCCCATGTGCACCAGTTCCAGATTGTGGATAATCCATTCGTGCATTTCGTGCTTGTTCATCTGCCCGCGAAACACCTGCCGTACCGCTAGCGCGACGTTTTCATAGGTGGTCAGCCACGGCAGCAGAGAATGGTTCTGAAAGACCACGCCGCGTTCCGGCCCCGGCCCGTCAATTTCACGGTTGTCACACAGCAGGCCACCGCTGCTCGGCAGCGTCAGGCCGGCAATCAGGTTCAATAACGTAGATTTTCCGCAACCGGAATGGCCGATCAGGCTGACTGTTTCACCGGTATGAATATCAAAACTCACCTGATCCAGCGCCAGAAACTCACCGCTGGCGGTATTGAAACGCTGGCTCACCTTTTGCACTTGAATAATCGGTGTTGTACGCATCGTCGACTCCTTAGTGGTTGTCATAGCTGAAACGGTTAGCAATCCACACCAGCCCCTGCTCAAGCAGCAGACCAATAACGCCAATCACCACGATGGCGATGATGATGTTTTCCACATTCAGGTTGTTCCACTCATTCCAAATCCAGAAACCAATCCCCACACCACCGGTCAGCATTTCCGCCGCCACAATCACCAGCCAGGCGATACCAATCGACAGACGCACACCGGTCAACACGTTAGGCAGCACCGCAGGCAGCAGAATTTTGCGCATGATGGTGAATTCGGAAAGCTTCAGCACCCGCGCCACGTTCAGGTAATCCTGTGGGATACGGCGTACGCCTTCGGCGGTATTGAGGATCATCGGCCAGATGGAACAGATGAAAATCGTCCAACTCGATGCTGGCTCAGCACGCTGGAACAGCAACAGGCCGATAGGCAGCCATGCCAAGGGACTGACCGGGCGCAGCAGAGAAATAATCGGGTTGAGCATGTTGGCCAGAAAGGTAAAACGACCAATCAGGAAGCCAGCGGGTATACCAACCAGCGCCGCCAGCCCGAAACCGATAGCCACGCGTTGCAGCGAGGCCAATACGTTCCAGCCAATGCCCTGATCGTTCGGCCCTGCTATGTAAAACGGATCGGCAAAGAGGCTGAGCGCCGCGAGCCAGGTCGTCCACGGCGTTGGAAAGTTTTCGCTGTTGAGCGCAGCAATTTGCCAGACGGCAATCAGCAGCCCCAGCCCCAGTACCGCTGGGAAAAGTTGCTGAAACAGCTTACGCAGCAGCGGGCGGTAAGCAAAAGCGGGAGCCGCTGGCGCTTTCCCAGGCGTCGCTGGTTTAGTTGGCAGCGGCATAATCTCGGCGCTGTGTACAGTTTCCGGGGCGTTATCTGCGGTAATTGGAATGACCTGGGCCTGGTTTTTCATCATCAACCTCACTTATTTCTTCACGCTAAAACTGTTGGCATAACCCGCCGGATCGCTACCGTCCCAGCGACGACCGTCGATGAGCACGCTGCTGCGCATGTCGCTACCGGGCAAGGGCACATTCCCTACGGCATCGGCTGCCTGCTTGTAGATATCAATACGGTTAACCTGCTTCGCGACGGCCAGATAGTCCGGTTCTTCGGTGAGCAAGCCCCAGCGTTTATGCTGAGTGAGGAACCACATCCCGTCGGACAGGTACGGGTAGTTCACCGAACCGTCGTGGTAGAAACGCATCGCGTGTTCGTCTTTCCAGCTTTTCCCTAATCCGTTTTCGTACTGACCCAGCATGCGTCCGACAATGGTTTCTTCTTTGGCATTGATGTAAGCGCGTCCGGCAACCACACCAGCCGTCTCACGGCGGTTGTCGTCCGAAGCATCAATCCAGCGCGAGGCATCGAGGATCGCAGCGGTCAACGCACGGGCACTATTCGGGTTGCCGTTCACCCAGTCAGCGCGAGTACCCAGCACTTTTTCCGGGTGATCCGGCCAAATGTCTTGCGAAGTGGCGGCGGTGAAGCCGATGTTTTCACTGATGGCACGCTGGTTCCACGGTTCGCCAACGCAGTAGCCGACCATGTTGCCAATCTTCATGTTCATCACCATCTGCGGCGGCGGTACTACTACGGTGCGCACATCGTTCAGCGGATGAATCCCCGCAGAGGCCAGCCAGTAGTAGAGCCACATGGCGTGTGTGCCGGTCGGGAAGGTTTGCGCGAAGGTGTAAGTACCCGCAGGGCTGGCGGAGACATATTTTTGCAGTGCGGCGAGATCCGTGACGTTGGCTTCACGCAGTTGGTTCGCTAGCGTGATCCCTTGTCCGTTCTGGTTGAGCGTCATCAGCGCTGCCATATTACTCTGCGCCCCGGACAGCCCCATTTGCAGACCGTACAACTGCCCATAAAGAATGTGGGCCGCATCCAGTTCTCCCGACACCAGCTTGTCGCGCACCGCAGCCCAACTGGCTTCTTTGCTGGGAACGAGGGTGATGCCGTATTTCTTATCGAAGCCTTTCACTGCGGCCATCACGACCGAGGCGCAGTCCGTCAACGGGATGAACCCAACCCGGATTTCCTTTTTCTCCGGCGCGTCGGAACCCGCAGCCCAGGCGCTATTCATCAACCCCGGCAGCATCAGGCTGCTTCCCAGTGCGGCGCTCCCCAACAGAAATTGGCGGCGAGAGACGGTTATGCTCTTGGTTTTGGAATCACTCATCAACGACACCCTTGCGCAAAATGCCTTTTCAGGCGGTAAAAACAAAAACGGCGTCCACAAGCCCATGCAGAATCTGCACGCTTATGGACGCCGTTGTCCGATTAACACCTTCCGCACCGCCATTGGCCCGAAACGCATTATGAATGTTTGGTTGTTGCTAATGAGTTAAAGCAAGGTTTGTGCCAGCTATCACAGTTTTGCGTACCGTCCCTTCGCAGGGGGCGGTTTATTAATCACATATCTATACAGGTTCAGAGACAGTTTCGTGCGCCATACAGCACCCTTTATCTGCGATACCGTGCACGCGCCCGACGCAGGGCGCTCAAGCGCCGCAGCCCTGCGAACCCTGGCTTCCGGCTAAATTATGCCGCTACGCGGTGCCATCGGTGTTCATGATCGCTAGTCGAGCCGCCAGTGACGCGTTCCCTACGCGGCACTGACTTTCGCGGCATCCATGCCGCTCACTCGGCGGACATGCCCACCGCTGCATAATTTTTACGCCACTTGAAAGTAAGGCACTAATAAATATTGAAATTTATGATTTACGACCACAAAAGAACAGGGGAAGATCGCGGTTTGTCTTTTCTGCCGCGTAAATTACGCTGAGGACAAATCAGTATCCAGGATGAGCAGCATGGACGCTGCGAAAGTGGCTGCCGCGCCGGGAGCGCGTCAGCCACGGTCCGTCAGGTGACTGATTTTCCGAAGGAACCGCGCAGCGGCGTAATTTCCCGCGAAAAAGCCTCGGGTCACGGGGCAGCGGCGACTGAGCGCCCCGTGTCGTGCGTGTGCTACGACGTAGCATAGAAATGGCGATCTTTGTACGCACGAAACCACTTCACACCGTCAATTACTCCGCCATTGACTCCGCGATTTCCTCTTCACAAGACGGAGTCTTGCACCGCCAATAAGCAGAACACGCACAGTTCATGTGCATATACCTCTTAAGGGGTATCTCCAAAAACATCTGCCACCGCGAGCATCGCCATCGCGATTTCAATCAGCTTTTTATTCTGGCTCATCGCCATGCGGCGCAGGGTTTTGTAGGCTTCTTCTTCGCTCAATCCACGGTGCTGCATCAGCAAGCCCTTCGCCCGATCGATCTGTTTTCTTTCATTCAACGTGGCCCGTAATGCTGTCAGTTCATGGTCCAGCGCCTGTAAGCGCCGTGACTGTTGTTGCACCAGCGATAGCAGCGACCGCCCCAGTTGTGGGCTGACGCCGTCGCTATGTAGCCAACCGGGCTGCGCGTTTTGCCCTTCCATGTCGTGACCAGCAATAAATATCGAATAGCCTGGATCGTCATTTTCCTGCTGCGCCATCAGCTCTTCGAGATCCGCCCGCTGATCGCTGCACGCCTTCTCCGCTGCCGCAATACGGGTACGGCAGCGCTGCATCAGCGTCTGCTCCAGTTCATCTTCCATCTGTTTCATTTCGTCAATGCGCCGTGTGGCAACCGAAAACCAGTGCAGGCTATCGGCTTCAGATAGTTTTTCTATCGGGCTTCGGGTACACACAATGCGGCGCAGACGTTCAAACTCGCTGTCTGCCTCGATAGCACGCCAGCGCTGCTGGCTTTCTTCATCGCTAAAATTCAAGAAGGTATCGAAGCAGCGCTCTTGCCGCTCGATCAAATCCAGCAGTTTTTGCCGAGTGTCCTCATCGACACTGCCTGCCGCATAAGCCGCCGCGCCGACAGCACGCTCCTGCCCTGCCAGCTCTTTGCCCTGCATAAAACTGAACATGGCAATCAACGCGCGGGAAATTCCCGGATCGGCCGCCGTGTCCGACACTTCAAAAACCAGAGCCAGCAGGTTACGGATAATGTCGTTAAAGAATGTCATCGCCTGAGGCTGAGGCAGCAAACGCTGGCGAATCTGCTGGCGCAATGCGGGCAGCAGACTCAGCGCATAGACCACGCTGGCGACGCGACTGAATAAGCGGCTCGCCTGTGGCAATTCCGCCGTCATTTTTTCTAATCCGGCCAGATGCGTCATCAAATGCGTCTGCGCTGCCTGTACGTCTTTTTCACGTAGCGCCAGTTCGTCGGCGAAAAATCGGCCATCGGAACAAAGAAACAGGTTGGCGGTTCCCCGTTCACGCTGCAATAGATGCACAAGCTGGCTGATCTTTCCCACCAGTTCACCACTTTGCAGCAGGTAGCGCAGGCTGTTTAGCTCACACTGGCGCGAGGCGAGTAAAAATCGAATTGTTGTTGAAGGCTCCGCCACCATCGCTATCTCTCCTGAAAAAAACCACTGTCAGAAAGATGCAATTAATGCGCCATTTGCACTAATTCGCATTTGGTAGGAAGCAAGAGCATGTTGTCCGCACAGCCACCGCCGCTTCTATGTGCTTTTCACTTTAATTTTTAAACTCCGTTGCTAAACCCCCGTCATCCCAAACGCTACTCTCTTCGTCGTCACTAAAACGGTTTTATAGCCATAGCACGATGCTGGCACTAGCGCGGAAACAGAAAGAACCGCGGTAAAAGTCGCATCGTAGCTATGCCACAGTCAACAGGAGCGTATGAACATGGCGAATTTATCTGAACAAGAAGACTGGATTGATGGGATTTATCAGCTTGAAACATCAGACCCGGTTGTCGCGGGCCCAGGGGGAATCTCCAACCGTCAGGCAGAGCAGTTAGCCAGCCGCACGGCTTACCTGAAAAAAATGCAGGAAACCACGGGCGAGAGTTTGCAAAAGCATATCGCAGCTAGCGACCCGCATTCGCAATATGCCCCCAAAAATAGCCCAGCGCTAACGGGAACACCAACCGCACCAACGACAGCCCAGACGGCAAACAATACGCAAATTGCCACCACGGCATTTGTGAAATCGGCTATTGCCGCACTGATCAATGGTTCTCCCGCGGCACTGGATACGCTGCAAGAGTTAGCGAATGCGCTAGGCAATGATCCGCACTTCAGCACAACTATATTGAATGCGATTGCTGATGTGAAAACTGACTCGACCAATAAGCTAAATGCCCATGCTTCCATTCTTGATGCGCATCCCCAGTATGCCCCTAAAGCCAGCCCTGCACTCACGGGAACACCCACAGCACCAACGGCTGCCTCAGGTTCTAACGACATGCAACTGGCTACAACAGCCTTTGTGAAAACCGCCGTGGCAGCATTGGTAAATGGCTCGCCTGCTGCACTCGATACGTTGCAAGAGTTGGCGAACGCTTTGGGGAATGATCCGAACTTCAGCACAACGGTGTTGAATGCACTGGCAGGGAAGCTGGCAAAAAATCAGAACGGCGCGGATATTCCTGATAAATCGCAGTTTCGACAAAACATCGGGCTTAATGCATTGTTTGGGGCGTCGCTAAACACTGGAATTATTAATGATTGCAATCTCATTGATGCAGGTGAAACAGCATTGTGTTCTGCTAATGCTGAAAACGGTCCAGGTTTTTATGCAATCGTGTTCAGCGCATACGGACATACTAATCAGTACATTATTCAAATTGCTTGCGCGTATGGCGGTAGCCAGTTTGCATACAGAGCGCGAAATGGAGATGTGAATCAGTGGACAGCATGGTCGCGCTCATGGAATTCATCAAATCTAAATCCCATGACCACAGATACAGCACAAACAATAACCGCGGCAAAAACATTTAAACAAAATTGGGAGTCGTTAGCTGTAATAAACGAAGGGTTAGGTGAACCAGGGTATTTGATTGGTAAGGATTTCGACGGTTCGGCGCGATGGACATTTGGCTATCAAGATATTGCAACGGATCGGCTGACAATCAGAAATAATAAAAAAAACAGCGCGATTGATCTGGATGAAAACGGCTCCGTTCGTGTTTTTACGCCAGATAATCAACCGTTCACAATAAATGGCATGGTGGCATATCATCGCGGAAACCTAACCTCGGCGACCATTGGCGCACTGCCAACCTCTGAACTAGCGGGTATCCCACTGCCGTTCCCCGGCGCTGTCGCACCCGCTGGCTATCTGAAATGCAACGGCCAGCAGTTCGATACAGCACAATTCCCTGTTTTAGCGTCCCGTTACCCTAGCGGTTTCCTGCCTGATTTGCGCGGCGAGTTCGTGCGCGGCTGGGATGACGGGCGTGGGATTGATACTGTGCGTGCATTGATGTCGGCGCAGGGTGATGCGATCAGGAATATTGTTGGTTCATTATTTTATGGTTATGACGCAGATGTACCTGTACTGAACACAAACTCGTCGTCAGGCGCGTTGTATTACGAAATGAGCACTGCATTACGTGATACAGAAAGTTTGCTTTCATTAGTCACGGATTCAGTAGCGAACAACTGGTATCCGGCAAAATTAGACGCATCACGCGTCGTCCCAACAGCAACCGAAAACCGTCCACGCAATATCGCCTTTAACTACATCGTGAGAGCAGCATAATGAGCAACTATTCAACACAAATTAAAAACGCAGAACTGAACGAACGCGGCTTGGCAATCAACACAGGCTGGATTACGGTTTATCACGTCAATCCCGCAACGCGGGAATATCAGAGCGCCAGCTATGAGTATGTTATGCAAGGTGTCGGTCTTCCTGCCGATAGCTATGCCGACGAGCCTGACCTGCCGCCAGTTGGACAAGCCCTGCGCCGTTCCGCTGATGGCAAATCGTGGGAACAGGTACCAGATTACCGCGGCCAGGCAGTTTACAGCACAGAAACACGCCAGCCGCAGACAGTTATGCAATTCGGCGTTCTGCCTGAAAACATGACGTTTCTGGCTCCGGTAACCGAGTTTGATGAGTGGGATGGAACGACGTGGGTGACAAACCAGAAGGCACAACAACTCGCCGCGACCAAAAGCCTACAGCAGGAACTGGCGGCACGGCGCGCGACGGCAAATACCCGAATTACCGAGCTGAGCTACGCGGTGGATTTAGCCATTGCCACGAATGAAGAGCAACAGCCATTCATTATAAAATAAAATGTGCCGTATTTAACGTACGGCCATTTCAGTCTCAATAGACAAGATGCTCTGATAGTTCCCCATTATTATTTATCAAAAAATGTAAAATTAAATAAAAAATGAAACTGTTATATTTATCAATTACAAATCTGTACTAATTAAATTAACACTTCACTTTAACACCAACCAAAATAAAGAATAAAAAACCAATAAGTTAAAAAAATAAGAATTAAGATCCTAAAATTTAAATAAATAAAAACATAAAACCAAAATGACAGCATTAAAGATAAAAACGCCAAATCAACAAACTGTACTATTTATCCTCTCGTTTTTGCACGGTATAATCCCCGCACGTTTCATTCACTATTCATTCTTATCTCACTTCAATCAGTGAAGTTAATTTCCGACGGATGAAAATACCGTCGACGTTAATTTATTCGCATTTATTCATCACTATTTATTCCGGCAAGTATCGGAATAACAGCATTTTCCTGCCTGAAGCTAAATAGCTGATCCTAATATCGCTACACTTTTGCCTGACCGTGCTTCCTGCCAGGAAATGGGCTTACCGTTTTCATAAAATAGCGTACTTTGTTCAGTAATTGCCACATCGAACGACAGCTATGATTTCTAGTTATTGTGTCGTGTAATGCCTGCCATAACCGTTCTACGTGGTTCACCCACGGTGAGTAAATTGGTTGATAAATAACAATAAATTTTGGGTTATTCTTCAGCCAACGAAGCGTTTCACGACTTTTATGGATGATGTAGTTATCAACGATCAGCGTGATCGTTTTTGCTCGCCGGTACGTGCTTTTTAGATGTTTTAACAAGCTGATAAATAACCCCGAGTTTTTACTGCTGCTGCCGACGTAACTGACTTTTCCTGTGCCGCTGTGCAACGCGCCAGCCAGATAATATTTTTCGTTTTTACTCGCTTTTGTTGACCACGTAGCTGCCAGTCACCACCTATTTTGGGGTTGAGATGGATATCGACCTCATCCTCGACGCTACACTCGATTAGCGCCTCTGCGATAGCGGCCATTTTCTCTTATTTATACGCGTCGCGAATGCGCAGCGTCGGCACCCGGTTATCTCGTTGATTTTTATTGCTAACAGTTCAGTACTCCAGCGAGAACGCTGATAACCAAAATCTTCCGGCGAATGCTTAATCAGTTGACGCAACAGCACACAAATGCGCTCAAACGGCCAGCGTCGGCCACGACCTGAGGGTAATGATTTCAGGCCTTCCAGCCCGTAAAGTGTGAACCAATTAATCCAGCGCCCCAGCGATGAACGTGCGCAGCAAAGCGTTTTGGCAACGTCACTTATCTTGTCCCACGATGAAGCATCAACATCGCGGTGAGTCTGCGGGCATAGTTTTTATCACATGTTTTATGGATGGTTTTTTGCATCAGACACCTTTCGGCGTCGGGTATCGGTGCTATGATCGGCATGACTCAGTCCGGTTGGTGATTTGGGATATTCAGCGATTGATCAGATCGCTTAAATCGGACTGAGTTCCCTTCTGGTGATCTACTATTTGGAACAGCTATTTAGGAGCGTAACATGTTTGATGTCGTTGACCTGTCGCGGCTGCAATTTGCCCTGACTGCCATGTACCACTTTCTTTTCGTCCCTCTGACGCTGGGATTGTCTTTCCTGCTGGCCATTATGAACACCACGTATGTGTTAACCGGCAAGCAAATCTACAAGGATATGACCAAATTCTGGGGCAAGCTGTTCGCCATCAATTTTGCACTGGGTGTGGCAACCGGACTGACGCTGGAATTTCAGTTCGGCACCAACTGGTCTTACTATTCTCACTACGTGGGCGACATTTTTGGTGCACCGCTGGCGATGGAAGGGCTGATGGCGTTCTTCCTGGAATCCACGCTGGTCGGCCTGTTCTTTTTCGGCTGGGATCGCCTGACCAAAGTCCAGCATATGATGGTGACCTGGTTCGTCGCACTAGGCTCCAACTTCTCCGCCTTGTGGATTTTGGTCGCCAACGGCTGGATGCAAAACCCGATTGCCGCCGAATTCAATTACGAAACCATGCGCATGGAAATGCTGAGCTTCGCCGAACTGGTGCTGAACCCCGTCGCACAGGTGAAATTCGTACACACCGTGGCAGCAGGCTACACCGCGGGTGCGATGTTCGTGTTGGGGATCAGTTCTTACTATCTGTTGAGAGGCCGCGATATCGCGTTTGCCAAGCGCTCGTTCGCCATTGCCGCCAGTTTCGGTCTGGCCTCAGTGCTGTCCGTCATCGTGTTAGGTGATGAATCCGGCTATGTGATGGGCGATGTGCAGAAAACCAAGCTGGCAGCGATTGAAGCCGAATGGGAAACGCAGCCCGCCCCCGCCTCTTTCACGCTGTTCTCCATTCCTAATCAGGAGACGATGCAAAACGATTACGCCATCCATGTTCCTTACCTGCTGGGATTAATTGCTACCCGTTCGCTCGACAAACCCGTCGTCGGCATTAAAGACCTGATGGCGCAACATCAGATACGCATTCGTAACGGTATGACGGCCTACGGTCTGTTGGAGGAGCTGCGCTCAGGCAACACCGATCCCACCGTTCGCGCACAATTTGAGGCTGCCAAGCGCGATCTTGGCTACGGCATGCTGCTTAAGCGCTATACCGATGACGTCGCCAACGCCAGTGAAAATCAGATTCAGCAGGCGACAAAAGACTCGATTCCTCGCGTCGCCCCGCTGTATATCGCATTTCGCCTGATGGTGGGCTGCGGCGTGCTGATGCTCGCTATTTTTGCCCTGTCGTTCTGGAGCGTCATACGCGGCCGCATGGGACAGCGTAAATGGCTGCACCGTGTGGCGCTGTACGGTATTCCCCTACCTTGGATCGCCATTGAATCCGGCTGGTTTATCGCTGAATACGGTCGTCAACCGTGGGCGGTCGCCGAGGTCCTGCCTACCGCCGTTGCCAACTCGTCTCTGGAAGCACACGATATTCTGCTGTCGATGGGGCTGATTTGCGGGCTGTATACGCTATTTCTGGTCGCAGAACTGTATCTGATGTTCAAGTTTTCCCGACTGGGGCCAAGCAGCCTGAAAACCGGCCGCTACCATTTTGAACAGCCGACAACACCGCCACTCGCCGCACCTGCAAAACCTTAACGGGAGCCACAATAATGCTGGATTATGAAACATTACGTCTGATTTGGTGGGGATTGATTGGCCTGCTGTTCATCGGCTTCGCCATCACCGACGGCTTTGATATGGGCGTGGGCATTCTGCTACGCCTACTGGGAAAGAGCGACACCGAACGGCGGGTGATGATTAACGTGATCGCCCCACACTGGGACGGCAATCAGGTCTGGCTGATCACCGCTGCTGGCGCGCTGTTTGCCGCCTGGCCGATGGTCTATGCTGCTGCCTTTTCCGGTTTCTATTTCGCTATGATTTTAGTCTTGGCCGCCCTGTTTTTCCGCCCGGTTGGCTTTGATTACCGCTCAAAACTGGAAAATCGCCGCTGGCGTAATATGTGGGACTGGGGAATTTTTATCGGCAGCTTCGTCCCCACGCTGGTGTTTGGTATAGCACTCGGGAACCTGTTGCAGGGCGTGCCATTGAGCGTAGATATGTATTTGCGCCTCACCTACCACGGCGGATTCTTTGGCCTGCTGAATCCGTTCGGGTTGCTGGCGGGGTTAGTGAGTGTCGCCATGATCGTTTCCCACGGCGCGATTTACCTGCAAATGCGCACCACCGATGCACTTCAGCGTCGCGCGCAAAAAACGGTCCTGACCGCCAGCGTACTGATGAGCATCACCTTCTTACTGGCTGGCCTCTGGGTACTAACCGGAATCGACGGCTATGTGATTACCTCCGCGCTGGATAAAGCAGCACCGTCCAACCCATTGAAAAAAGAAGTGGTCCAACAGGCTGGAGCCTGGTTAACCAACTTTACTGCGTATCCCGTGTTATGGACGATCCCAGCTCTGGGTGTAGTCCTGCCGTGGTTCACGAGTCTCTTCTCACGCGTGAACCGCTGCGGCTGGGGCTTTCTGACATCGTCACTGACGATTGTCTGCGTGATTCTGACCGCGGGGATTACGCTATTCCCCTTCGTGATTCCTTCCAGTTTTGATCCCAATGTTAGCCTGACCATCTGGGATGCCACCTCTAGCCAGCTTACGCTTCAGGTGATGACGATTTTGGCCTGCATTTTTGTCCCCACCATCCTGATCTATACCAGCTGGTGTTATTACAAAATGTTTGGCCGTATCGACGCACGTTACATCGAAGAAAATAAGCATTCTGTTTACTAACGATTTTTGAGGAGAAAGAAGATGTGGTATTTCGCCTGGATACTCGGCACGCTACTGGCCTGTGCATTCGCACTGGTCACCGCATTGGCCGTAGAGAATCATGAAGCGGGGAAAGACGCGTCCTAATAAAACGGCGCGCCGCCATCGCGGTGCTTCATCATGCCGTTCTGATGCAATCATCGCTGATACAATCGGGCAGACGAAATCCGCCGAGGGCGCTAGAATGCAAACGCGGCGCCCAAGCGGATACCTTTTTCAACCTGAAATCAGATGATAACATGACAACACCCAGACAGGACAAAACTCCGTGGTGGAGCCAGGGGAAAACCCCGGACTACCGTTTTTCATTAGCGAATGAACGCACCTTTCTGGCGTGGATCCGCACCGCGCTGGCGTTTCTCGCGGGTGCAGTGGGTATCGATCAATTTACCGTGCATATCGATCCGTTGCTGCGTCAAGGGCTGTCGTTGTTACTGGTCGTCAGTGCGGCGCTGCTGGGCGGCTTGGCCTATCGTCGCTGGGTCAGCAATGAAAAAGCCATGCGGCAGGAAAATGATATGCCGTACACGCCGATGCTGCTGATCGTGACGCTGTTTATCACCCTCATTGCCATTGCTCTCGCCGCCATGATTCTGTTCGGGTAGCGTATGGAGACGACCCGCGATCCGGGGTTACAGTCACAGCGAACCGGCATGGCGTGGTCCCGTACCCTGTTTGTGATGCTGATCAATAGCCTTCTGTGTTTTCGCCTCAGTATGGCAGACGATAGCCGCGCGGTGTTTGCCTGCGCCATGCTGCTCTTATGCGTTTCCGCTCTGATGTCGGTGCTGGCGATTGTGCGTTATCGTTTTAATGCCAGTTGTCAGTTGGTGTTATCGCGCATTAACCACGGACTGATCGTGCTGACATCTGCGTCAATTGTGATCACTGCGTTGGTATTGCTGCTACATTTCAGCGGTGTGTGGCAGAGGTAGGTTTTCTAGACGAAAGGCGGTGAAGCCCAAACGCGCTTCACCGATTAGGTGGACTATTCGATCGAACTTTCAGGGAACAGGAACGGGTTGATACTACTTCGAGAAAAACCTTCTTCCTCCATTTTCACATCCAGTACCAGCGACGCCAGATCGTCGGCGACGGCTTCCACACGGTGATCTTTTTCCTGATATAACAGCTTCACATACGTGCCGCAGTGACCACAGCTTTCCGCTTTAATCGCGGAGTTTTCGCTATCCAGAGACCAGTAATTGAGTTCACTGGACTCTTCACAGTTGCTGCATTTCACCCGCACCATGTGCCATTCGCTTTCGCACAGATTACAGTGCAGATAACGCAGCCCGCTAGATGTGCCTAACTGCACCACGCCAGAGACGGGAATACTGCCACACACGGGGCAGAACTGGCGATGCTCGCCAGGTACGGCGCGCGCTTTACCGGGCAACAGACCTGCCATCTGCGCCCAGAACAGCGACAGTGCCGCCCAGATGAACGGGGCTTTATCGTTGTTTTCGGCACGAAACTCGTGTTGCAGCAGCGCCGTTGCCTGTTCTTCCAGCTCCTGCTCTGACGCTTTTTCCAGATTTTCCAGCGTGGATAACACCTGTCCGCTGGCATCCGGTTTCAATTCTTCGATCAACGCACGCAGTAGCGTATGCCAGTGCGCATCACGCGGGAACACCGCAATATCGAGCGGCGGGCGTTCGCCGGACTGTTTCAGCACATCACTCAAATCAAGGTGCAGCGGATGATCGTGCAACACTTTCTGCTGAGCTTCCACCACACCTGCGGCGAAGGTGAGATAATCCCCCAGCGGGTGGTCTTCAGCTAACTGACGCAGACGCTCCGCGCGACTGCTGTACAGGCTCTTCAGATTAGCAAAAAGCAGCGGAGGGATATGCCCTTCCCGCGTTGATTGTTCATTCTGTTCTAACTGTTCCTGAGGAACAATGCGAATACTCATCAGGGGGATTTTTCCTGTTGTTTACGTTGTCTATCCGATAGATTTCGGGGTGCGGGAAGGCTGCCTGCGCGGTCCGAAAGATAGCGGGTATAGCTCACCTTTGATAGGGATTATACCCATCACGCCGATCGACTTCCTGATTTCTGGCAAGGTTATGACTATTTTTCGCCATCAATACCTTTCAGCCATCAATGCGCGGCCTTCCCACTTTCCGCCATAACGGGAACAGTAGCAGAAAAATGGCAAACCTCTCCACACCCATAAAGGAGTGATCAGGTCATACGAGAGGATAGCTGCGCTCGAATCAGCGAGGCTAATGCGATCACGCTTTGTTCGCAGCGATCGTCCCAGTCGTAGGACGCGTTGAAGCGGAAGTAGCGATCGTATTTGTCGCCAGTCGTGAACATTTTGCCCGGAGCAATGCTGACACCCCGTTCCAGCGCACGCCGGTAGAGTTCAGTGCTGCTGACGCCTTCAGGTAATTCCAGCCAGAGAAAATAGCCGCCTTGTGAATGATTAATACGAACTTCGCCCGGAAAGTGTCGCCGTAGAGACTGTAGCGCAGCGTGTTTTCGTTGCTCCAGCGCCCGTCGCAGGCGGCGCAGGTGGCTGTCATAGCTGCTGGTCGCCAGATAATCCGCAATCGCCAACTGCATCGGTGCGCTGGTTGATAATGTACTCATCAGTTGCAAACGCTGAATGCTTCCCGCATAGCTCCCTGCTGCCACCCAGCCGATGCGGAACCCGGCTACCAAGTTTTTAGAAAAGGAGGAACAGTGCAAAATCGTACCTTTTTTATCCAATGCCTTGGCTGGCAACGGACGTTGCAGACCGGTATAAAGCTCGCTGTAGACGTCATCCTCAACCAGGCCAACACCGTGGTTTTCCAGCATCGCCACCAGCCGCTGTTTCTTCTCCCAAGACAGCGTGCAGCCAAGCGGATTATGGAAATTAGTCATCAGCCAGCAGGCTTTGATCGGGTAGTCATGCAATGCCTGCTGTAGCGCGTCAAGATCTATGCCCTGCTGCGGATCGGTAGCAATCGCAATGGCTTTGAGTTTAAGACGTTCAATCGCCTGTAGCGCACCGTAAAAAGCGGGAGATTCGATCACCACGTAGTCACCCGGTTCCGTCAGCACCTGAAGGCTGAGATTGAGGGACTCCATCGCCCCTGCCGTAATAACAATCTCATCGGGCGAAACGGCAATGCCCTGCAACGCATAGCGCTGGGCGATATTCTTCCTCAGGCTTTCATTACCCGGCGGCAAATTATCCAGCGCGCTTTGCGGCTGCATATGACGCGCCACCGAGGCCAGCGAGCGCGTCAGTTGGCGCTGTGGAAAAAGCTGCGGATCGGGGAATGCCGATCCGAAGGGCATCACCGCCGGATCTTTGCTGGCCTGAAGTACATCAAAAATGAACGCATTGACGTCCACGTCTTCGGTAAGCTGGACGCGATCCTGCCCAACGGGCGAATACAGATTGTCTGCTGGCGTTGCGGCCAACTGAGGTGCCGCGTAGTAACCCGATTGTGGGCGCGACACAATCAACCCCTGACTTTCCAGCAGTTGATACGCATGCAGCACCGTCATCAGGCTCATGCCTGCATGCAGTGATTTTTCCCGCAGCGAGGGTAATTTATCGCCCGGCTGCCAGATACCTTCCTGAAGCTGTTCACGGATTTGGTGAGCGAGCTGTTCAAACTTTGCCATAGCGCTACGGTTTCGCTGGGTGAGCCTGTCATTATTTTGGATTCGATCATCACCGATAGATGACGAGCGAGCAGGATTTTTTATTGAGAACAACGCATTGAACGCACGCTATTTCGCCGCATAACGCTGTACAAAATCCAGCAAAATCTTACGCGCCCAGACAGGCTCTTGTTGAATATCCATCATCCGATCGACATCCCAACCGCCCTGTCTCAGCGCCGTTTCAGTATGACGCAGGCACGTCAGCATGATGTCCGCATTGAATTCTGGGTGGAACTGCACGGTCAGGACTTTCTCGCTGTAGCGGATAATCTGACAACCGTCCATCGCTGAACTCGCCAGCACCTGAGCACCTGCTGGCGCTTCCAGCACCGACTGTTGGTGGGTCAGGTAAGCGCCGAACTGCGATGGATAGTCACGCAGTAAGGGGTCTTGTGCTGCGGCGTCATGAGTTGTCACAACCTGAACGCCGACTTCCTTGCCGTTCGGGTTGTCGCCTACTTTGCCGCCCAGCGCATCGGCCAGCAGTTGATGCCCATAACACACGCCCAGCAGCGGCACATCTGCGTAATACGCCTCGCGCAGCCAGCCTGCGGTGTATTCGCTCCACTCCAGTCGATCCGTGACCATCGACCACGAGCCAGAGATAATCACCGCTGCCAGCGTATCAAACGGTGGCAGCGGTTCCCCAAGATCGGGACGAACCACCTGTACTGGCTGAGAGTTATCCTGTACCGCATCGCTAAACCATTTCCCCTGCTGCCCAACCTGAGAGGCAATACCTTCCGGCGGTTGGCCCAACTGAATCACCAGCAATACCTTTTCGCTCATCGTCCTGTTCTACCCGTATTTGAGAAACCATCAACCAGGAAAACTATCGGTCTGAAAAATCAAAAGAAATACGACATCCGTCGCTTACAATGAACGTAGCACTCTGTTTTTATGAAAACCAGTCTTTATGAAAACGAATCCCTGAGCAATCCAGACACCATACAAACTTCAGCATGGTGAAAACGACGGGATTATCTGGTCATTAGGAAAGTGGATAGTCGGAGGGCGAGAGCGCTGGCTATGCCGAAGGCTGTTGCCGATAGGCCAGCGAGAAGACGTCATAGAAATCAACATCACCTTTGGTACGCTGAATTTTCTCTATCCCTGCTTTCACAGCGGGCGGCACCTGCTCGTTGCGTAACAGCTTATCCAGCGTGTCCTGCGATACGTGGCGGATCGTAAACCACTCACCGTTGTAGCAAACACGTAAATCCAGCGTATCAATGTCTTCAAAGCGATAGGTCGGATTGATATCCATCGAGAGTGCCAGCGTCATCACCAGCAGGAAGACGGTAAAGCCGATCAAGTACGGCAAACCAAAATAAGAGGCATAAAAGAGGATAATCGCAACCGGCACATAGCTCGCCAGCATCGCGGCAAACAGATAAGGGTGTGACTGCATGAATTTTCGGCTAAAACGTATTTTATTGTCGCGTTTCTCTTCCCGATTAATACGTTCGATCTCTTCGGTCAGAAGGCGTTTTACTTCATCCATCGTCATCACCATCATGCATATAAAAACTGTCATGCTTTAACAAAAACACAACACGGCTGGCGTCGATTAGACCATAGCCACCTGAGAGATAACAGATACAGTTTTCGACAGATTGGCTATAACAGTTTATCTGTTGCCGGGATAACGATCCCAGCAACATTGATGACAGAATGGCGGGGATTACGGAATAGCGGGCATGGTGAGATCGGGATCGATCAGATTGTAGATGTGATTGCCAAACACGGGCTGTTGCAGCAGTTGATCAACCGCCAGCGCCACATCCGAGCGTGACACCAATCCCAACGTAGCAGCACCTTGCGTCAGTTTCGCATTGTGTGTCGCCACTACGTCCAGCAGACCGCCAGGGCGAACGATACAGTGATCCAACGTACTGCTTTGCAGCCAGCTTTCTGCCAGCGATTTCTCCCGTACCGCAAAGCCAAACGCAGCTCTAGCGCGTGGCGACAGCAGCGGCCAGCTATCACCGCAGCCCAGTGAGGTCACCAGCAGCATACGCTTGATGCCAGCCTGCTCTGCTCCGTCAATCACCGTTCGGTGACCCTGATAATTTACCGTGCCGCCACCCATCGTCGATACTACAATGGCAGAGGGACCCGCAACACGGCAGGCTTCCGCCACCGTTTCTGGGTCGCAGGCATCACCTTCTACCACTGTCACACCCTGTTCACGCCAGTGTTTGGCCTGTTCAGGATTGCGTAATACCAGTACTACTGCCTGCTCGCACTCGATGGCGCGCTGTAATAAGCACCCACCCACCCCATTACCTGCGCCGAAAAGTAACCACGTCATACCTGCTCCGGTTGTAATTCACTCGCCAGCGCGCGGAACGCATCGACCTGAGCGCTCAGCAACTGGCGGTGGCTGTCTCGTCCAAGGAAGATTTTAAACATCGCCGCACCATTGGCATTAAAGAACACCACGGACGCCGTGTCCATCCCCATGAACTTACGCTCAATAAACGCAATGTGCTGACAGCTCGTCGCACGGATGTGTCCACTCAGGCCATTTTTGCCACGCAAGTTAAAGTAACCGTGGCGGTGCGTACCGGTTGGCAGCTCGCTCTTGAATTCCAGAATCGCATCCGCCGTGTGGCTAATGAGCGTCACTTCACCCCAGGTCGCAATCGTGTCCCACACCTGATCGAAACGATCGCCCGTCGCCAGCGTGCACTGAGCCGTAGGCAACGCCTCAACGACGGCAAACAGCGACGTATTGTATTTTCCGGCAATATCTTCCAATGTGCCATCAGGGTTGGTTGCCAGTAATTCATTCAGTGTCATGGTCATGATTGCGTCTCCGGTTAGTGGGCATGCTCTTCGGCATTAAGCTGAGGGATAATTTGTTGTAATGCCTGCATCAGGTTATTCGCCCAGAAGCGGCCATCGTTGGTCAAACGCAGGCAGGTGGAATCGTCACAGGTTAAACCGGCCTGATGCCACTGGCTCAGCAATGGCTGAAGTTCACGGGCATGCTGGGTCAGTTGAGGCAGTTTGATGCGACCGACCTCAATACCCGCCTGAAGCTGATGCTGCCACGGCCCGGTTGAGCTGGCTGGCGTCATCATCATGATCGGTTTTTGCCCCTGATCGATCTGCTGATAATAGCGCTCCAGACTGCGTTCCATCATGTAAGCCTGTCCGTTTATATTGCCGCCCGCACCGCTCCCCATTGCCAGGCAATCCGCGCCTTGTTTAATCAACAGATTGTACAGATTGCGCTCACGCGTGGTGCGCGCCCAGTGGCTGTTACTAAGCTGGTGCCAGCCAGAGTCAGCCAGAAATGCCGCGCCAGTCCGGTAAAAGTCACGCCGAGCGACCACATCAGGCAACGCAACACGCTGGTTTTCGGCCGCTTTCGCCAGCGGCGTTGTCGGTAACAGATTAAGTGCATACAGATCGACGCCGTCTAACGGTAAATCGCTGACGATCGCCAGATCTTCGCGCCAGATTTCCGGCGTTTGTCCCGGCAAACCGAACATCAGATCGCATACCACAGCGGCCCTGTCCCGCCCGCACAGGCGTTCAAGGAAGCGGATTGACTGCTGTTTATCCGAGGTACGCGCCATACGCTGACGAATACGGGTATCAAACGTCTGAATCCCAATGGAGAAGCGGTTCGCTCCTGCATCCAAACAAGCATCAATACGCTCATCGTCAAAATCCATCGCCCGCCCTTCTACCGTGATTTCACAGTCCGGTGCTAAGGGCAGCGAAGTGCGAATCGCACGAATGATTTGCGACAGCTCATCAGCCGCCAGCGCCGTTGGCGTACCGCCGCCAAAGTAAACCGCATGAATGGGCGCAGACTGGTGTAGCGGGCTGTCCGCTTCCATTGCTAATTCCTGCAACAGATAGCGGGTATAGGTCGCCGTACTGTCATCGCGCAGTTTGTTTTGGTAAAAACCGCAGAACGTGCAGTGCGTGGCACAAAAAGGAATGTGCAGATAGAGCAGACGCTTACGCGCAGGCACACTCTGCTGCTTCAGCGTCTGCCAACCGGCTGGAATTTGTTCTGGTGAAAGTGGCACATGGTTGCGCCAAGGCATCGCCATACGTCGGGCGCTAAAAGGCTGCTCACCGGGCTCGGCATAATACGGCGTCAAATCGATGTTCATTAACGGCCCCCAAATAATCAATAAAATAAATTAAATGATAATTATTTTTATTTGGCAATGTGGCGACAGCATAAATGAACGTGCAAAATTTCAGTGGGGTAAAATAACGCAATGGATTAACAATTTTTTTTCTTTTATGCAAACTGAAAATCATACAAGAAAAAGTTATTACCATTTTATTTCATGCAGTTACGATGAGTATTTCTTTTCTTTTTTAACAATTCCGAAAAAAACACCGCGTTTATTAAAGTTCGTTAATTTGGGTGATAAACAGACAGGATAAGTGAATATTTTCGCCCAATGACGACATCGGCAAGAAGAGATAAAAAGGAGAGAGAAACTGAGAATATCCGTTCCCCGTCCTAAACAGTGGTTAGGACGGGGACGGTTTATGGCTTACTGAATACCCTGACTGCGCAGGTAATCTTCGTAGTTACCGGTGAAATCGTTCACTTTGTTTGGCGTCATTTCCAGAATACGGGTTGCCAACGAGCTAACAAACTCACGGTCATGAGACACGAACAGCAGCGTCCCTTCATACATTTCCAGCGCCATGTTCAGCGATTCAATGGATTCCATATCAAGGTGGTTGGTCGGTTCGTCCATTACCAGAATATTCGGACGCTGCATCATCAGCTTACCGAACAGCATACGACCCTTTTCACCACCGGATAAGACCTTCACTTTCTTCTTGATATCATCCTGACTGAACAGCAAACGACCGAGCACGCTACGCACCGCCTGTTCGTCATCTTTTTCCTGTTTCCACTGGCTCATCCAGTCAAACACCGTCAGCGTCTCATCGAATTCGTATTCGTGATCCTGTGCGTAGTAGCCAATTTGAGTATTTTCCGACCACTTAACGGTGCCACTATCTGGTGCGAAATCACCGACCAGCGTTTTCAGCAATGTCGATTTACCCACACCGTTGGCACCCAGAATGGCGACTTTTTCACCCACTTCGATCATGAGACCCAGCTTGCTGAACAGCGGGCCATTATCAAAACCTTTGGTCAACGCTTCAACTTCCAGCGCATTACGGAACAGTTTCTTATCCTGATCAAAACGGATAAACGGGTTTTGCCTGCTGGAGGCTTTCACTTCATCCAACTGAATTTTATCGATCTGGCGCGCGCGCGATGTCGCCTGTTTGGATTTAGAGGCATTGGCGCTAAAGCGGCTAACGAACGATTGCAGTTCGGAAATCTGCGCTTTCTTCTTGGCGTTATCGGACAGTAAACGCTCGCGAGCCTGCGTCGCGGCCGTCATGTATTCATCATAGTTGCCCGGATAAACACGCAGCTCGCCGTAGTCCAGATCCGCCATATGCGTACAGACCATATTCAGGAAGTGACGGTCATGCGAGATAATGATCATGGTGCTGTTACGCTCGTTCAGCACCTGCTCCAACCAACGGATAGTATCGATATCCAAGTTGTTGGTCGGTTCGTCGAGCAGCAGGATTTCAGGATCGGAAAACAGTGCCTGTGCCAACAAGACACGCAGTTTCCAACCGGGAGCAATTTCGCTCATCAAGCCATAGTGCTGATCAACAGGAATCCCCACACCCAGCAACAGTTCGCCCGCGCGTGATTCCGCGCTATAGCCATCCATCTCACCGTATTCCACTTCCAGATCGGCCACTTTATAGCCGTCGGCTTCGCTCATTTCAGCCAATGAGTAGATACGGTCGCGCTCTTCTTTTACCGCCCACAGCTCACCGTGGCCCATGATAACGGTATCCAGCACGCTGTATTTTTCAAACGCGAACTGATCCTGACGCAGTTTACCCAGACGTTCATTAGGATCGAGGAAGACGTTACCGCCGCTCGGCACCAGATCGCCGCCGAGAATCTTCATAAAGGTGGATTTGCCGCAGCCATTCGCGCCAATCAAACCGTAACGGTTTCCGCCGCCAAATTTAACGGAGATGTTTTCAAACAACGGCTTGCTGCCGAACTGCATGGTGATATTGTTACTTAATAGCAAAGGATTTACTCTTCTCTTATAGAAACGTGATTTTGGACACATTATGCCACAAGATAGCAATGGGATCGCCTACAGTTATGTGCGTTTTTCGAGCAAGAAACAGGCATCGGGTGATAGTCTCCGCAGACAAACGGAAATGGCTGAGGAATACGCCAGCAGACATATGCTGAGACTTTCCAGCAAGAATTTTCAAGATCTGGGGATAAGTGCTTTCCGTGAAGGTAAACGCCCTTCGTTAGCTGATATGCTCACCGCAATAGATGAAGGGCAGATTACTGCTGGCTCAACAATTATTATTGAAGCACTGGATCGGCTTTCACGACGTGGCATAGATGTAACACTGGAAACGGTGAAAGAAATCCTCAGCAAGGATGTGCAAATCGTTAGTTTGTCTGATGGATTGGTTTTGACTAAAAGCAGCCTAAATGAGTTGCAAAGCGTTATTCGAATCGCTTTAGCCGCCGACCTTGCTTACAAAGAATCAGAGCGTAAAGCGCAACGTCTGCGAGAAACCAAAGGACAGCAGCGACAAGATGCACTTAACGGCATACCTATCAATAAAATCCTCCCTTTTTGGCTAAAGCGCACTGAAACGGGATACGCGTTCAGCGACAAAGTGGAAACGGCTAGGCAGATAGTCACGCTCAAGCAAGAGGGTAAAGGTAGCAATATGATAGCTAAATTTCTCAATAAACAGGGCATAGCAGGGATTCGTACAGCACAATGGAATCATGCATCAATAACTAAAATGCTAAAGAACCCAGCGTTATATGGTGCCTATCAGACGGGGGAAACGAACAAAGAAAGAGAAATGATCCAACTAGAGATAGTAGAAGGATACTACCCTGCCCTGATCAGTAAAGATGAGTGGTTGTTACTTCAATCTGACCAAAGCAAATCCACGCGAGGACGCCGTAGCACTGATAATCCTTATAGTGGTCTATTACGCTGTGGATGCGGTGGTGCATTAATAAAAAGAAAGAGCACGGTAAGAGGGAAACTGTACGTTTATCATGGTTGCCTAAACGCCAAAGATGGTCGTTGTTCTCAAAATCTCTCGATCAAAGGATTAGATGACGCATTAGCAACTATGCTGGGTCGGCTAGAGTTCAAAAAGGCTGTTACGTCTGACAGATCAGCCTATCTTGAAAAAAAACAGCTTGAGAAGAGAATAGCTAATCTAAACATCACGTTACAGGAAGTTGATGAAGTCCCTTCGTCTGTCATTAAAACAATCAGTACAATGGAAGCACGCGTAAAAGAAATAACAGAGCAGCAAGCAAAAATTGAGCGAGAACAGCGTGGCATTGACGCCGTCAATAACGCAAAGCTATCAAGTATCACTGATAGTTTAGAGCTTAATCTTATGCTAAAACGGGTTTTAAAAAGCATCACGGTAACTCGCTCAGGATCTAGTTGGGCAGTGAGAATTTTTCATCTATCAGGCCATACACAGAGCTTCATGCTAGACAATGGAAAACTCAAATTTGTGAGCGATTCGATCGCGATGCAAAGATTATTGGCTGAATTTACTGAAGACAATCAAACCTCGTCTTATGAACCAATTTATGATTAAGCGAACTCTATCTAGAGTACATTTTCCGGTTCAAAAAAATCAAATAATAGTTAGTATCTTAACTCATACAAAGATCATTTTCGTAAACTTTTATTATCAGTAGACAATTTTTTTATTATATAAAACTTATTATCAAGAATGTTATCAATATATTTCTTCCTACCGACTATTTTTTTATTATCATTCGGTTTCTCGTTCTTTTTTGTGGGATATTTCAACCTCGCAATTAACTCACTTGCATCTTGTTTATCAGTATCTGACAAACTTAAAAAACCAATTTTTTCATAACCAAAATATGCACAACTTAAATAAGCCTTACCTATATCTTTTTTGTTTTTAATCTTGTAATTTAACAATATAGCAATCGCCTGTTCTCTTATCTTTCGGCGTAGGGTTCGCTCATATCTTCCGGTCAGAGTTCTAACCAATTGTTGATCTATTGTACTTCCTCCTTGTATGACATTTTGGGTTAATCTTAAATACACACACCGAATAATAGCTATTGGATCAAGGCCAAAATGAATACTACTCCTATGATCTTCAGCTATGACTAAAACATAATAATAGTAGTCATCTATCATGGAGAAATGTTCTTTTTCATTATTAATGAAATCGACACATTTAGTTAAATCACTAGCAATTTTTCTATTGAAGCATGAAAACATAGTGACAATAAAAAAAGGTATAGTAAGTATGATTAATAAAACTCTCATTTCTTTAATGAAACTTTTCATTTTGGAATACAGCAATTCCATTAGCATCTGCAGCTGTTGTAGTAAAAACTCCCGTAGTTTTATATTTGGCTTTATCCAAACTTACAACTAAGGATGATGGTCTCTGTACTCCATTTGGGTCACCATCTAAAGAAATGTGTATATTAGCTTTATTAAATCTCAAATAATATCTTTCTATTGTTAATATTACATTCCCTACATTTCTATCTTTACCTGTGTATTTTCTATGAAAACCTGTATTTTCTATATCATAAATCTTTTCTATTTTCCCAATTACCTTTGTTGCGGATTCATTAATTAATGTGAGCACAAAAAAAGAAGATAGCCCCTTGTAATCTTCTTTTTTAGAATTTTCCGTAGTTATTTTAAGATAAAAAACCCCAGAGAATGATGGTGGTTTTTTAAATACATCTTTAACAAAAAAAACAAAGAAAGTGCTAATAAAAAAAACTAAAAGTCCAGCTATAAAACTTCCTAAGTTAGTCGAAGAGGAAGCGAAGCAGTTGAGCGACTCAATCATATGGTATCTCCTATCACGATCCATAAATGATAAAATAGATATCCAAATCGATAAAGTATGGAATTCAGGTTAGAATAGAATAGAATAGAATAGAATAGAATAGATCATATTTTTATTAGCATGCCATATGCTATGCTTTATTTTAATATGCGATCAGAAAACTCAAAAAAAACAACTCATCAGCAACAATAGTACAACATAAAACCTACATGTAGAGAGATTTACTCAGACAGACTTAGCCATTACTTCCTGTCTGAGCTGGCATGCATAACTAATGATTTAACTGACTATTATGCAGCAAAAATATCTAATATATCATCGGAATCAAACTGATAGTCAGAACCATCATCAACGCATTGGATATTGACAGGTAACTGTTCAACGTCGAAAGAGACATGATATGTAGTGATGTGATGGACGTCCCTCCCTCTATGTAAGTTTTGCCATACTTATGCTGAGCGATTTTATTCACAGAGGTACTGCATCATGAACGAGATTAAAGTTATCGGTATCGATCTGGCAAAATCTGTCTTTCAAGTTTGCGTCTGGATGAACGATGGGAGTATTGCATCTAACCGTAAGGTTTCCCAGGCTAAATTGCTCGATACCATTCGTCAATTCCCTGCCGGTTCGATGATTGCAATGGAGGCTTGCGCGACTTCCCATTATTGGGGGCGGACTTTTCAGTCAATCGGCTTTCAGGTCAGACTCATACCCACGCAACATGTAAAAGCATTAACACATCATCAGAAAAATGATGCCAACGATGCACTTGCTATTTGTGAGACAGCTTTTCGCCCTGGTATTCATTTCGTGGCTATAAAAACAGTTGAACAGCAAGATATTAAGGCTATCAGAGCTGCCCGCCAGTTGATGGTAGAACAGCGCACTGCGCTGGCAAATCAGGCCCGGTCACTGGCAGCAGAGCAAGGTGTTGAGATCCCTGTCGGAATTCATATTTTACAGCAGAGACTGCCCGATATTATTGAAGATGCAGAACAGCTAATTTCCCCCGTGCTGCGCCAGTTACTTGCCTCATTGCTCGAAAGTATACATTCACTTAATGAACGCATTCTTTCTGTTGAGCGCAGTCTGACAGCTCTTTGTCAGCAACAACCTAAATATAAAGTACTGATGACAATACCAGGTATTGGTCCACTTATCGCTACCGCTTTTCTGAGTGAAGTAAACGCAGATCAGTTTACTAACGGACGACAATTATCTGCCTGGTGTGGTCTTGTTCTCAGACAACATAGTTCAGGGTGCAAAAACAGTCTTTCTTCGATGACCAAAAATGGCAATCGTGATCTACGGACATTGATCATTCATGGTGCGCGGTCTGTGATGCACTGGGCTCATAAACGCGATGATGCACTGGGTGTGTGGTTGAAACGGCTTACTGAACGAAGAGGTAAAATGAAAGCCACAGTTGCACTGGCTAATAAGATGACACGGATTGTCTGGCGATTATTGACAGAGCCTACAAGTTTTAACATTAACAGGGCGTTCGCTATGAACTAACCATTGCTTTATCCAAGGAATATTATTCCCCCTGAGTTTGCAAATACTGATGAGAAAATGGTAAACCGATCCTGTAATAGCCTGACGTGTGCCAAGGTAGTAGTGACATACCGGTGTAGTGATAAGGAAACAGGATGCGGATGACATCATGGCGCGGGTTGTTTGGCCCAGTAATGACGCCGAATATATGGCAGCAAACCATATCAATTTAGTACTTGCACAACACGGGACGTCCATATGTGGCCAAATTCAGTGTGCCACTACAGACAACAATTAGCAGGGTAACTAAATTGCAAGGCTAGGTTTAACTAAATGATTTTTTAGATACTCCATTAACTGTATTTTCTTATGCTTTGCCTTATACTTTTCTGTTTGTAATCATATCTAATATGATTGGCTGCATTGTTTTTGTATTCATTAGGTTGTAGTAACGAAGTAGTTAGTGTTCTAACAAAAGCAAAGTGATCTCTAAGGAGTATGATAAAACTCATTAATATTTTCTTTACAAAATATATTGTTATGTGGGATATTTACAGGTGAATTTTATTTTGGAATGATATATTGCTATTTCTGTAGGTAGTCAGCGCGTTATTCTTTAAAGAGTAAAGTTAATGAAGAAATCTAAAAATATTATTTTTTGTTCATTAGGTGCTCAGGGTAAAACCTTAGATTTTTTTATAAAATAGAGCAATCGAATGTATATGGCAATTTAGTTGAGAGTTCTGATTTATGGATATGAAATATAAAAATCTGATGTTCCCCAGTAGTTCTATCAGTGCTTTAATCGCATCGCAGGAGACTATTGCTGAGAAATATAAAAATCTGATGTCTCCCAGTAGTTCTATCAGTGCTTTAATCGCAACGCAGGATACTATTGCTGAGAAATATAAAAACCTGATGTCTCCCAGTAGTTCTATCAGTGCTTTAATCGCAACGCAGGATACTATTGCAGATAAATATAAAAACCTGATGTTTCCCAGTAGTTCTATCAGTGCTTTAAGCGCATCGCAGGATACTATTGCTGAGAAATATAAAAATCTGATGTTGCCCAGTAGTTCTATCAGTGCTTTAATCGCAACGCAGGATACTATTTCAGAGAAATATAAAAACCTGATGTTTCCCAGTAGTTCTATCAGTGCTTTAATCGCATCGCAGGATACTATTGCTGAGAAATATAAAAATCTGATGTCTCCCAGTAGTTCTATCAGTGCTTTAATCGCATCGCAGGAGACTATTGCAGAGAAATATAAAAACCTGATGTTTCCCAGTAGTTCTATCAGTGCTTTAATCGCAACGCAGGATACTATTGCAGAGAAATATAAAAACCTGATGTTTCCCAGTAGTTCTATCAGTGCTTTAATCGCAACGCAGGATACTATTGCTGAGAAATATAAAAATCTGATGTCTCCCAGTAGTTTGATCAATGCTTTAGTTCGTCCACGGACATCTGGAGAAGGTGAACTTAACTCAATAAAAGTATTGTACAACTCAGTCAATAGCTATTTAGATAACATCAGTGCCGAAGAGTTAAATTCTATTGTCAATGTGGCAAATATTTATACAAGCACCGCTGAAGGTGCTGCGTATATAGCACAAAGTACTCAGGATTTTAACGAAATCGAACCAGATGCAATTACTAAACTCCAAGAGTTTAAAGATAAAAGCTCGTATGTTAAAAAATTCAGAGAGTTGCCTATAGTAATACAATTGATAGTTTATTATTTCATAATGCATATTATTTTCCCTATTGCTGAAGATAAGATAAAAGCTGAAGCTCTTGAGCTTTTTAATAAGAGTGGAGATTTAATTATTCAATCTTTATCTATAAATTCCTATATAAAAGAACTTGTCTCCAATAAGAATGAAACTGTCAATTGGGAAGTATTGAAAGATTTCAGGGTCATCACCGCTGATAGCGTTAGATTACGCGATAAACCTTCAATGCAAGGCGAAGTTATAGAAACGATTAAAAAATACTCTGTTGTTGCAGTTTTAGATAAAAGCAATAAGAAATGGCTTTATGTTAAAATATCCTTAAATGGCGAACAAACTACTGGGTGGGTGAATAGAATTTATACAAAACCATTAAATAAATATTAATAATCGAAATGATATTTACTTGATTTAATAGTTTTAAAGTCTACCTAAAGACAGTCCGTTCGTTTAGTTTCAGCTTTAAAATGTGTTCTTCTGTGAGTCGTAATTGTTCTACCGGCACGACTTCTGAGAGATATGTGTATAGATAGCTTTTTGCTCTTAGCTAGCTGTTGGGGGTAAAGGCAGAGCTTAATCAGAGTAAGCCCTAGGCTGTGTCCCGTAACTATTTTTTGTACAATCAATGACATGATTTCACCACAAAAAGTTCTTTAATTTGGCTCGTTACGATTTCCCCGATGAAGCATGGGCGCTGATTTCTCCCATGCTGCCACCTGAAAGAGGTTCTTCCAGAGGCGGGCGTCCTTACTTTGCTCACAGGCATGTCATGAATGGTATATTTTGGGTTCTTTGCTCTGGCGCGCCGTGGCGGGATTTACCTGAGCGTTATGGTCAATGGAAAACTATTTACAACCGCTTTAACCGGTGGTCTAAAGCCGGAGTAATGAACAGTATTTTCAATAAATTACTCCAGATCTTGGATGAAAAAGCGCTGATTGACTGGGATGTTATCGCGCTGGATGGCAGTAACGTTCGCGCCCTGAAAGCGGCGGCCGGTGCGAAAAAAAACATCCCGATGAACGCGAGGACCATGGGCTGGGTCGCTCTCGCGGCGGCTTTGGCACCAAAATCCATCTGGCGACAGATGGCACAGGGTTACCGCTGAGTTTTTGTCTGAGCGGCGGACAAGCCCACGAAAGCCGGTATGCGGAAACGTTGCTTAATCGGGTCGGGATTATCCGAAGAAGTGGGCATCTGAAATCGCGTGCGAAAGCGGTACTGGCGGATAAGGGTTACTCAAGTAATAGCCTCCGCATTCATTTGAAAATAAAGGGAATAAAAGTGGTGATTCCGTTTAAATCGAATGAGAAAGCTAGTCAGGACAGACGTCGGCCCCTCGACAGATGCCTGTACAAAAAATGCAATGTCGTGGAGCGTTGCTTTGCGATACTCAAAGAAAATCGTCGTATCGCTACACGTTCGGAAAAAACAGCCAGAAACTACCTGAGTATGCTAAAGCTGGGGGCGATCAGGTTATTTTTAAAGCGGTTGTTAAGTTAAGGGACACAGCCTAGCGTTACTGAATAGCAACGACATTGTCAGCAGACTACAGCCCAACATACGCTTCACAGTCATTAGAAAAACCTTATCATTATCATAAAATCAAATAGTTAAGTCCATTTAGCAAAAAGAGTGGGTAAGACAAACTGCTTTTTACAACCAGACGAAGTATAGCATCCCCACACCTTTAAATCTATTAAATCTATCAATATCAATTTATCGATCGTTTTTACAGATCGATAAATTGATTAAAATCTCTTCACATTTTGCCTTATCAGGGCCATGTAGCTTAATCCATTGTTTAAATTGATATATTTCTCAAATTAGCCCTTCACATCAATTAATTCATGGCGGCTGTGAGGGATACAGTGCACATGCAGGAAAAAATCACAACCAACTAAAGCCAGACGGTGCAATTCGTCTATGCGATGACAATGGGGAGCGGGTATGAAGGTATGGCAGAAAAATATTATTACCACATATGAAACTGCATGGTGATATTGTTGGTACTTAACACAGCACTTATACTCGAGTCGGAATGTGATTTGGCGCGCATTATGCCACAAGCGCGCGATAGGATCGCGGTTAGTTTTGAGTGATATTTAAACGATGCCGCATACAGGAGAGAAATGCGATGCCTATAGTACGTCGTTTCAAACAGGTCGACGTTTTCACCCAGCAGCCTTTCAAAGGCAATCCGCTTGCCGTCATTATGGAGGCGAATGGATTAACCGATGAGCAAATGCAAGACATCGCCCGCTGGACAAACCTGTCGGAAACCACGTTTGTTCTGCCAGCCACCAATCCTTTAGCGGATTATCATGTCCGCATTTTTACGCCAGAATCAGAGATTCCGTTTGCCGGGCATCCCACACTAGGCACCGCACACGCTTTACTGGAAGAAGGATTACGTCCTAAATCCTCGGGGCAGTTGATACAACAGTGCGGTATTGGTTTGGTTCCAATCAACATCGGTGATGATGAGAGCCTCGCTTTTCACGCGCCGCAGGCCACCATCGTTCCGTTTGGCGATGAGCACATGCCGCTGCTGGAAAAAACGCTGGGCATTACCAACCTTGGTGCTAACCGTATCGATAAACGCTATCCGCCTGCCGCCGTACACATGGGAATTCGCTGGCTCGTGGTTCGTGTAGACAGTGCCGACACCTGTCTGAACATCACACCGGATGCAGAAGCACTCGCCGCCGTGGAAAATCTCAGCCAGACCAACGGTATCGCCATCTATGGACCACACGAGGGTGCAACGCCCGCTGATTATGAAGTTCGCACGTTCTATATTGAACGCGGCCATCTTAAAGAAGATCCCGTGACTGGCAGCGCCAATGCCTGTCTGGCAGCGCTGCTTCGTCAGCATCACTCCATGAATAACATCGACGCACCGCTCAGTTATCTTGTGCGACAAGGCACGATGCTGCAACGTGACGGCCGAATTACCGTGACTTATCTGAACGATGAACCTTGGATCGGCGGGCATAGTGTCACGATCGTTGATGGAACGTTGCAGCGTTAAAGGGAGGATCTTTATGGAACAGTTATCTACAGATACGTTATTTGCAGACAACTTATTTGGAGACAAGCTGTATGAGCTACGCCATCAGCCCCATCTGCGCCTAGCGATACAGGAAGAGAGCGACGCTGAGGCGCTCTTTACCTTGATTCAGCAGGAAAAACCACGTCTACGGCGAACGTTGCCTTGGCCAGATTCCGTCAAAAGCGTCGATGACACGCGGGAAACCATTCGCGGCAACAGAAAGGAATTCTTCGACAAAACGGCCGCCGTATACGTCATCCGCTGGGACGATGCGCTGGCAGGCATCGTTTCCTTCAACACGATCCAGAATAAAGAAGGCGTCATCGGCTACTGGCTCGCCGAAGAATTTGAAGGTAAAGGCATCATTTCTCAGGCCGTCAGTACGCTGATAGCAGCCTATATCGATGCGAACCTCGTTGAGCGCTGCGTCATCAAAGCCTCAACCGCCAACACGCGTAGTAACGCCGTCGCCCAACGCCGTCGCCCAACGGCTCGGCTTCCTTTTTCATCACACAGAGAAAGATGCGGAGCAGATTGACGAGCAGTGGTTCGATCACAATATTTACCACTATTCCGCCTGACACGGACTCGTAGTGTATCCCCTCACCTGATTCGCGGCGCTATCGGGCGCGCATCAGGTTCTCTTCACTCCTCCGTGTATTTCATTGACTCACTCGTTATATTTTTGTGACTAACATCACAAAAATGTTGAAATCCAATTTCATCTCCGCTAACATTAAAAACGTGATGAACATCACACTTAATTAACCCGTTAGAGGAGTCTGATAATGACTATGCTTCGTAAAATCAGCAAATTCTTTAAAAGAATGGGAGACGTTTATGTCAGCTACTGTGAACGTATTGGTTCAATCATCAGCCCGTTCTGATTGTGATATAAACAATCTCTAAAGCCGCCTCCTACAGGCGGCTTTTGTTTTTCTCCTGTTCCCACATTCCATTCATTCCTCTTTCTTTTTTTGTCTACCCACACATCACAGATTTGTGCATCACACCGCATGCCTGAACATTCTCTTTTAAAAACAGCCCAATGCATTTTTCTCTCGCAGCAAAATCATCATTAACAGACTATGCTTTTCTGTAGCTGTACTTGCTTCGCGTCCCCGACGTCTGCGTTAAAAGATATAAGGACATGACTATGAGTAAAGTTAAACAACAGGATATTGACCGTCTGATCGAGCTGGTTGGCGGGCGTGAGAACATCGCGGCGGTCACGCACTGCATCACCCGTCTTCGCTTTGTCTTGCACGATGCTTCCAAGGCGCACCCCAAAAACATTGAAGAAATGCGTATGGTAAAAGGCTGCTTCACGAATGCCGGACAATTTCAGGTCGTGATCGGCACTGACGTAGACGAGTATTACAAAGCGCTGCTCGCCACCACGGGAAAAGGAGAGATTAATAAGGAAGAAGCCAAAATCGCCGCCCGCCAGAATATGAGCTGGTTTGAGCGCAGCATTTCACATTTTGCCGAGATCTTTTTCCCTCTGCTTCCCGCACTCATCAGCGGGGGCTTGATCCTCGGGGCGCGTAACGTTATCGGCGACATCCCGATGCGTGACGGGCAAACGCTGGTACAGCTCTACCCGACCTGGCAAACCGTCTATGATTTCCTCTGGCTACTCGGCGAAGCCATCTTCTTCTACCTCCCTGTAGCCGTCTGCTGGTCAACCGTACGTAAAATGGGCGGGACACCGATTCTCGGTATCGTGCTAGGCATCACGCTGGTATCACCACAGTTAATGAATGCCTATCTCATCGGCCAACAAACGCCTGAAGTGTGGAATTTTGGCTGGTTCACCATTGAAAAAATAGGTTATCAGGCACAGGTCATTCCTTCCGTATTAGCCGGAATGGCGCTGGCTTTGATCGAAATACGACTGAAAAAAATCGTGCCGGATTACCTCTATCTGGTAGTCGTGCCCGTAACATCACTCATTCTGGCCGTTTTCCTGGCACACACGTTGATTGGTCCGTTTGGTCGTATGATTGGCGATGGCGTCGCCTGGGCCGTTAAGGCGGTGATGACAGGCAGCTTCGCCCCAGTTGGTGCCGCGCTGTTTGGGTTCCTGTACGCGCCGCTGGTCATCACGGGCGTACACCAAACGACATTAGCGATTGATATGCAGATGATTCAGAGTATGGGCGGCACCCCAGTTTGGCCACTCATCGCGCTGTCCAACATTGCACAGGCAGCTGCCGTCGTCGGGGTGATTATCGTCAGTCGGAAAGCCAACGAGCGCGAAATATCTGTTCCCGCTGCGATTTCCGCCTTTCTTGGCGTGACCGAGCCGGCCATGTACGGTATCAACCTGAAATACCGCTTCCCGATGCTGTGCGCCATGATCGGCTCCGCCGCTGCTGCGCTCATTTGCGGCCTATATGGCGTAACAGCAAATGGCATCGGCGTCGGTGGATTGCCGGGTATTCTCTCCATCAAACCTCAGTTTTGGGGAGTCTTTGCTCTGGCGATGCTGGTTGCCGCCGTCATCTCGATAGTGCTGACCGTGCTGGTCTATAAGCGCAAAAGTCGCAATGGCACGCTAGATCCCGCATAACCGTCCTAATATCTATTCAGCCGCGCCTGTTAAGCCGCGGCGATAACGCTGCAGGAGGATTTTTCATGAGTACATCACTCCCCTGGTGGCAAAACGGCGTGATTTATCAAATCTATCCGAAGAGCTTTCAGGACAGTACCGGAAATGGCATTGGCGACATCGCTGGTGTCACCGCCCGACTCGATTACCTACAACAGTTGGGCATCGATGCTATTTGGCTGACTCCGGTTTACCTTTCTCCTCAGGTTGACAACGGCTATGACGTGGCCGACTACTGCGCTATCGACCCAGCCTACGGCACGATGGCCGATATGGAAACGTTGATCGCCGAAGCACATCGACGTCGTATTCGTATTGTCATGGATATGGTGTTCAACCATACCTCTACTCAGCACCACTGGTTCCAGAACGCTCAGGATCGCCGCAGCCCCTATCGTCATTTTTATATCTGGCGTGATGGTAATGACGGTGCACCGCCCAATAACTGGCGTTCAAAATTTGGCGGCCCAGCTTGGCTGTGGCACGCGGAAAGCAAACAATACTATCTGCACCTTTTCGCTACCGAACAGGCCGATCTGAACTGGGAGCACCCGCGCGTACGGGATGAATTAAAACAGGTCTGTGGATTTTGGGCGGATAAAGGCGTAGACGGGCTGCGGCTGGATGTAATCAATCTAGTCTCCAAGCAGCAGGATTTCCCGTCAGACACACAGGGCGATGGACGCCGTTTTTATACCGATGGGCCACTTATTCACGATTACTTACAGGAGTTCAGTCAGGATGTATTTCAGCCCCGCGGGTTGATGACTGTCGGTGAGATGTCATCGACCTCACTGGAACATTGCCGCCGCTACGCCGCACTGGACGGCAGCGAACTCTCCATGACGTTCAATTTTCATCATCTGAAAGTTGATTACCCTAATGGGGAAAAATGGACGCTGGCGGAACCTGATTTTATCCAACTCAAGCTGATTTTTAACCACTGGCAGCAGGGTATGCATAACCACGCCTGGAATGCGCTGTTCTGGTGTAATCACGATCAGCCACGCATCGTGTCGCGTTTTGGCGATGAAGGGGAATTCCGTGTGCAATCCGCCAAAATGCTGGCGATGGTGCTACACGGTATGCAGGGCACGCCCTATATCTATCAGGGCGAAGAGCTGGGCATGACCAATCCCGGCTATACACAGATTGAACAATACCGCGATATTGAAAGCCTGAATCAATTTGCCGAACAGCGCGATCGGGGTCAGGTAGATGAGCAAATCTTAGCGATCCTCGCCAGCAAATCACGCGATAACGGCCGTACGCCAATGCAGTGGGATGAGAGCGATCATGCTGGATTTACGACCGGCACACCGTGGATAACCCCCAGCCAGAACTTTCCTCACATCAACGCAGAGCAGTCGCTGGCGGATAAAGAGTCCGTCTTTTATACCTACCAGCAGCTTATTGCTATGCGTAAAGCCCTTCCGCTGCTAACGCACGGCGACTATAAGGATCTGCTGCCAGACCACCCTAACGTCTGGTGCTATCAGCGCACTTGGGAGGGGCAACGGCTTCTGGTTCTGGCAAACCTCAGCAAACAGCCCCTGCGCTGGCAACCTCCGATGGAGACCCACGACCGCCGCTGGCGACTGTTATTTAGCAATTATTCTGATGCACAGCCGCAACCGGCAATACTGGAGTTGCGACCATTTGAAGCCATCTATTGGATACAGGGAATGCAGGAGAAAGAGGATAAGATCCAAGAATAGAGAGTATAAGAAGATGTAGCGGGTAACCCCCGCTACATTGATTGTCAAACATCTTACATGATTCTTCAGAAACTCGCCCCCTGCCTTGCTCATCGTTACCAAGCGACGGTTACAGAGCTATGTACCGCAGAGCGACGTTGACTCAGTGTGGCAGAAACTAGCGCTTAGCCAGCAGTAATCCCAGCACCAGACCGACCGTGGCGCCAATACCGATGCCGTGCCACGGTTTGTCGTGCACATAAACATCGGCTTTATCGGCTACCTGCTTCGCGCGCGCATAATAGCCGTCAGTCACGCCAATGCGGGCTTTAACTTCCAGCAGCGCTTTTTCCGCTCCCTTCTTCAAATCAAGATAGGTTTGGTCTGCCTGATCGCCCGTATAGCGTAGTACTTCGTCTAGCGTTTCAGACAGAAGTTTTAAATCATCATCGACACGAATTTCTTCAGGCTGTTTTTTTGTCGCCGCCATAAAGTGCTTCCTTCTGTTATGAAAAGTCATTAGTTATAAATCGTGGCCTTCTTAACTATAGACAATTTTGCGCGACTTTTACGGCTTCAATAGACCAGATCATTCCTAAAACGAACGTTACTGATATAAAAAACGCCGTTGACTCTCATCAACGGCGCTTCATAACTCAACCTAACTCTCGTCAGTGGTTACATCATTGGCTGCGCCAATTGAACCAGAGAGATAAGCGGCTGCGGGTACAAACCAAAGAACAGTACCACGATGGAAGAGATCAACACGACCACACCACCCGCGGTTAATGCCCAGTTGTTTGGCGTATCACGCTGCAACACCTGAGGCGCATTCAGGAACAAGCTAACCATGACACGCAGGTAGTAGTACAGACCAATGGCGCTACCCAGAACGACCGCGCCGGTCAACCACCACAGTTCAGCATTAACACCGACAGCCAACACGTAGAATTTCCCGAAGAAGCCCAGCGTCATCGGGATACCCGCCAGCGACAGCATCATTACCGTCATAACCGCAGACAGAATCGGTTTATGCCAGAACAAACCACGGTAAGAGAACAGCGAATCGGCATCCGGGCCACGGTACGGGCTGGACATCAGACTAACTACACCGAACGCCCCGAGGCTGCTGAACAAGTAACCGACCAGATAAACACCGACAGTTTCCAACGCCAGTTGATGACTCTGAACCGCGATCAGGGCAACCAACAAGTAGCCCAGATGCGCGATAGAGGAGTAACCGAGAAGACGTTTGATATTAGTCTGCGATACCGCCATCACGTTACCGAACATTATCGATGCAAACGCAATAATACTCAGCACGATTCTGACGGATTCGCTGTCAGCCACCGGCGCGTACAGGAACAAACGCATTACCGCACCGAAAACCGCAATCTTACCGGCCGTCGCCAGAAACGTAGATACTGGCGCAGGCGCCCCCTGATACACATCAGGTGTCCACAGCTGGAACGGAACCAGAGACAGTTTGAAGCCCAGACCGACAATCATCATCCCCAAGCCAGCCAGCAGCAGCGGTTCATGGATTTGGTGATCGCTCAGGCTCTTACCTAGGCTGGCAAAGCTCATATCGCCCGATTCAGCATAGATCAGCGCCATCCCAAACAGCAGGAAGGAAGACGCCGCCGCCGACAGCAGCATGTATTTAATACTGGCTTCCAGCGAACGCTTCAGGCGGAAGGCATAACCGACCAGACCAAACAGCGGGAGGGAAAGCAGTTCAATCCCGATGAACAGCGAAGCCAGATGGTTGGCGCTCGACAGCAGGATCCCACCTAACGCAGCAATGAGAACCAGCAGGTAGAACTCATCACGGTTGTCTGGGTAGCCTTGCAGCCACGGATAGGCAAACGTGCTGGTTGCCAGACTGGCAAGCAGAACCAGTCCGGTATAGAACATCGAGAAGCCATCAACACGCAGCAGCGGCGTCACATCCGTTGGGCCAACCTGGCCGACAAAGTACAGTGACAGCAACGCAATATTCAGGCCGATAACCGTCATGGTTGCGTTGACAAAATGGTTGCGTCGCCACGCAATGCACAGCATCACAACCACTACCGTCAATCCGACGATCAACAGCGGCGATAGCGCAATTAGTTGTTGAAGAGTTATTGTCATGGCGAATTACGGCCTTGTTGTTGAAATAATTGAATCTGGAGCAGACGACATAAACCACTGCTGGATATTTGACATCGCGGCACTGGAGGTATCCAGAATCGGTTGCGGGTAAACCCCTAACAACACCAGTAATACCACCAACAGCAGCACGATAGACAATTCGCGGATCGACATACTCTTCAATGGTTCATCAGATTTAGGCGTACCGTAATAAGCACGCTGGATCATGATCAGTGAGTAGACCGACGCAAATACCAGACCGAAGGTTGAGATCACCGTAATCACCGGCACAACCTGATAGCTGCCGAACAGAATCATGAATTCGCCAACAAAGTTGCCCGTACCCGGCATCCCCAAGGTCGCCACAGCAAAGAACAGAGACAGCGCTGGCAGGAACTTCAGACGCGACCATAGCCCCCCCATTTCACGCATGTCACGGGTATGCAGACGTTCGTACAGCTGGCCGCACAGAATAAACAGACCGGCAGCAGACAAACCGTGCGCAATCATCTGAATCACTGCGCCCTGATAAGCGAGTTGATTACCGGAATAGATGGCAATCATCACAAAGCCCATGTGCGACACCGAGGTGTAAGCAATCAGGCGTTTGATATCCGTCTGTTTGAACGCCAGCCATGCGCCGTAGAAGATACCAATCACACCCAGCCACATGGCAATCGGTGCAAAGGCATGGGAGGCATTCGGGAACAGCGGCAGACTGAAACGCAGCAGACCATAGGCCGCCGTTTTCAACAGAATACCCGCCAAGTCAACAGAACCTGCTGTCGGAGCCTGACTGTGTGCATCCGGCAACCAACCGTGCAATGGCACGACCGGCATTTTTACAGCAAACGCAATGAAGAAGCCCAGCATCAGCAGATATTCAACGCCATATGACATTGGGGTCTTCAGCAGGTCTTCATAGTTGAACGTCCAAACGCCGGTAGCATTGTGATGCACAAAGACCAGCGCCAGAATCGCGATCAACATGATCAGGCCGCTCGACTGGGTATAGATGAAGAACTTGGTCGCCGCCGTAATTCTGGTTTTACCATCGGAGCCTTTATGCCCCCATAGCGCAATCAGGAAGTACATCGGCACCAACATCATTTCCCAGAAGAAGAAGAACAGGAACATGTCGATGGCAAGGAACACACCGATAACACCGCCCAGAATCCACAGCAGGTTCAGGTGGAAGAAGCCCTGATAGCGCTGAATTTCATTCCAGGAACAGAGGATTGCCAACACGCCCAGCAAACTAGTCAGCACCACCATCAGCAGCGACAGGCCGTCTAGCGCAAGATGAATGCCAATGCCGAAGCGCGGGATCCACGGCACATAAAACTCGGATTGCCATTGTGGTACGCCTGTCGGCGCTGTCAGTGAGTAACCGCCTTGCAACCACAGTTGCAGAGACAGTGCGAGTGTCAGCCCCATTGCAATCAACGCTATCCAGCGCGGCACTTTCGTACCAAAACGCTCTAACTGCCAACACAGCAGACCGCCGATAAAGGGGAGAAGAATTAGCCAAGGTAGTAGCATGGCGTTTTGTGTCCCTAAATTAAAGAAATCTGAAAACTTGCCGTGGCGGGCATTCCTGTCTGCTGAATACCCTACCTTTTATACGTTACCGGATACTGCCTTACACCAGCAGTAACAAGCCCAGCACCAGTACGGCACCAAAGCCCATAGAAGCAACGTACCAGCGCAACTGACCATTCGCACTGAGCGCCAGCCCACGATTACCCCAGCGGATAACAGTAGCCGGAAGGGTCATCAATGCATTCAACGGATCACGCTGCAACAGCTTCGCGATAGCCAGATACGGTTTAACAAAGACATGGTCGTACAACCAGTCGAAGCCCCACGCGTGGAACCACCAGGTCGAGAAGAAACGGCCCGGGGCACTCTTCGCGATGCTATTCACCGCCTGACGTTTACCCAGCCACAGCAGAGCGGCAAGCAGAATACCGGCAATCGCCACCACGCCAGAGGTAATTTCCAACGTCATCAACTGGCCGTGTTCAAGCTCAGTCGTCGCCGGTAATACACCGTGCAACGGCGGAACAATCATCGCACCAATAAAGGTGGACAGAATCATCAGCACAACCAACGGTAAGTGGTGAGAAATGCCTTTTCCTGCATGCGCCTTAATTTTCTCTTCACCGTGGAACACGATGAAAATCATACGGAACGTATACAGCGAGGTCATGAAGGCACCAGCCAATCCAGCCACCATCAGATTGATGTGACCATTTGCCCATGCGCCAGCCAGAATCTCGTCTTTACTGAAGAAACCTGCGGTAACCAGCGGCAATGCAGATAGCGCAGCGCCCCCGACCAGGAAGCAGACATAAACCAGTGGAATGGTTTTACGCAGGCCGCCCATCTTGAAGATGTTCTGCTCGTGGTGGCAGGCCAAAATCACCGAACCAGAAGAGAGGAACAGCAGCGCTTTAAAGAATGCGTGCGTCATCAGGTGGAAAATCGCGGCATCCCATGCCTGAACGCCCAGCGCCAGGAACATGTAACCAATCTGGCTCATCGTGGAATAGGCCAGCACGCGTTTGATGTCGGTTTGCACCAGAGCGGCAAAACCCGCCAGTACCAGCGTCACCGCACCCACAATACCTACCAGATGCAGGACATCCGGTGCCATCAGGAACAGGCCGTTGGTACGCGCAATCAGGTAAACACCCGCAGTAACCATCGTAGCGGCGTGGATCAATGCAGATACCGGTGTTGGACCGGCCATCGCATCTGCCAGCCAGGTTTGCAACGGCAGCTGTGCTGATTTACCAACCGCACCACCTAGCAACATCAGCGTAGCCCAGGTGATTTCCGGTGAACCTTCAGCCAGTTTCTGCGGTGCCAATACCATCAGCTCGCGGAAGTTAAGCGTGCCCAACTCTTTGTAAAGAATGAACAGTGCAAAGGCCAGAAAGACGTCACCCACGCGCGTAACGATGAAGGCCTTCATTGCAGCCGCGCCGTTTTTCGGATTGGTGTAGTAGAAACCGATCAGCAGATAACTGCACAGCCCTACCCCTTCCCAACCGAGGTACATCAGCAACAGGTTATCAGCCAGTACCAGAACGACCATACTGGCGATAAACAGGTTGGTGTAAGCGAAGAAGCGAGAATATCCCTCTTCCCCACGCATATACCAAGAGGCAAACAGGTGAATAAAGAAACCGACACCAATCACCACGGACAGCATCGTCACAGAGAGACCGTCGAGCATCAGCGTTACGCTAATGTCGAAATTGCCAACGGTCATCCATGTCCACAAATGCTGATTAAAGAAGGTGACACCACCGGTGTGCTGCTGGCCCATAAAATCGACCACAACCCAAGCGGCAACTAGCGCGGCCAGACCAATCGAGCCAACACCGACGGTCGCGGACGTATTTTCCGACCAGCGACCGCGGGAAAATGCCAGCAACAGAAAGCCGAGCAGCGGGAAGAGTATTGTTAAATAGAGTAAGTTCATCCGCGCATCTCACTGACTGTATCAATATTCAGGGTCTGACGACGACGATACATCTGTAACAACAAGGCCAGACCAATACTGGCCTCGGCTGCTGCCAGCGTAATCGCCAGAATGTACATCACCTGACCATCTGGCTGCTGCCAATAGCTACCCGCGACGACAAAAGCCAGTGCGGCAGCGTTGATCATGATCTCCAGACTGATCAACATAAACAGCAGGTTACGACGAATCAACAGACCCGTCAGCCCCAGAACAAACAGAATAGCGGCTAAAATCAACCCATGTTGTAACGGAATCATGCGCGTTCCCCCGTTATTTTTTTCTCAACGTCCTGGTTCGCGCCGCCTTCTTTATTGACAACGTCACCACGTTTATCTTCACGACCAATATGGAAAGCGACAACCAATCCCGCCAGCAGCAACATTGACGCTAACTCAACTGCCAGAACATAAGGCCCAAACAGGCTGATGCCCACCGCTTTCGCCTCAACGGGCGTGCCAGTGATACCCTGATCTTTCAGGCTAAGGATCGCGTTGACCACAATCACCAGTAACGCCAGTGAGAGAATACTTGGACCAATCCAGACGCTGGGTTTCAGCCAATTCCGCTCTTGTTCTTCTACAGAAGAACCGAGGTTGAGCATCATGACGACGAACACAAACAGCACCATGATGGCACCCGCATACACGATGATGCTCAACGCGCCGGCAAAATTAGCCCCCAGCGAGAAAAAGACGCCCGCAATCGCCATGAGCGAGGTGACCATATACAACAATGCATGCACAGGATTGGTATGCGTAATGACGCGCAGTGTCGCCAATATCGCAATCAAACCTGTGGTATAAAAAGCGAATTCCATGCTAGCTCCTTAGGGCAACAGGCCTTTGACATCAATAGGTTTGGCTTCGTTTTCAGCTTCGCCTTTATCTTTCCCATCGATTGCCATACCAGCCATCCGGTAGAAATTGTATTCCGGATATTTACCCGGCCCCGATATCAGCAGATCTTCTTTCTCGTACACCAGATCCTGACGTTTGTACTCGCCCATCTCGAAATCCGGTGTCAGCTGGATAGCCGTTGTCGGACACGCTTCTTCACAGAAGCCACAGAAAATGCAGCGCGAGAAGTTGACGCGGAAGAACTCGGGATACCAGCGACCATCTTTGGTTTCCGCTTTCTGCAATGAGATACAGCCGACCGGACACGCCACCGCGCACAGGTTGCAAGCAACACAGCGCTCTTCACCATCGGGATCGCGCGTCAGCACGATACGACCACGGTAACGTGGCGGCGGATTCACAGGCTCTTCTGGGTACATCCTGGTTTCGCGCTTCTTGAAAGCATTCGATCCCACCATACAGATACTGCGTATCTGGGTGCCGAAACCAACCACTAACTCTTTCAATGTCATGGTTTATTCACCCCTTCTTAAGCGTTGTACAAAATGACGGCGGCTGTCGCCAGCAGATTCAAAAGCGTTATCGGCAGACAGACTTTCCAACCGAAAGCCATCACCTGGTCATAACGTGGACGGGGTAACGAAGCACGAATCAGGATGAACATCATCATGAAAAAGCCTGTTTTCAGCGCAAACCAGACAAACGGTGGCAAGAACGGACCATGCCAGCCACCGAAGAATAAGGTCACCATCAGCGCAGAAACGGTAACGATCCCGATATATTCGCCCACAAAGAACAGACCGAACTTCATACCGGAATATTCAATGTGGTAACCATCGGCCAGTTCCTGTTCAGCTTCAGGCTGGTCAAACGGGTGACGGTGACACACCGCCACGCCTGCGATGGCAAACGTGATAAAGCCGAAGAACTGCGGAATAACGTTCCACAAATGTTCCTGAGAATCGACGATGTCACGCATGTTGAACGAGCCCGCCTGCGCGACCACTCCCATCAGCGATAGGCCGATGAAGACTTCGTAGCTCACGGTCTGAGCGGAAGCACGTACCGCTCCCAGCAACGAGTATTTGTTGTTACTCGCCCAACCAGCGAACAGAACCGCGTAAACCGCCAAACCTGCCATCATCAGGAAGAACAGGATACCGATGTTCAGATCGGCGACACCCCAGGTTGGTGTGATCGGTACAATCGCAAAGGCAATGAGCATTGACGTAAACGCGATCATCGGTGCCAGTGTGAAGATTACTTTATCGGTGAAGTTCGGCACCCAGTCTTCTTTGAAGAACATTTTGATCATGTCAGCGACAAGCTGTAATGAACCGCCCCAACCAACCCGGTTCGGTCCATAACGTCCCTGGAAGAGGCCGAGCAGTCGACGTTCACCCATACTCATGAATGCGCCACAGGTCACCACAACCAGCAGAATCACGACCGCTTTTCCGACGGTGATCAGAATCTCGATTAATTCCGGCGTTAACCAACTCATTGTGCGGCCTCCCGCAGATTTTCAACGGTTGCACCCGCCAGCACCGGTGCAATACCCGGCAAGCCCAGCGGTAAACCAACCTGTCCCTGACTCAATGCCGCACTTAAGCGCAATGGCAGACGTAGCGTTTGCCCTGCACAGGTCAACTCCAGCAACGTACCAGCGTTTACGCCCAGCGTCGCCGCATCAGCCGGGTTCACCATCACGTAAGGCTCTGGCATACGCTGCTGAATCACATCAGAACGCTGTGACATTTCATCACTGCCAAACAGGTGATAATACGGCGCAACGCGCCATTGACCCACTTGTGGGACGAAAGCCGCAGGAATGTTGTCGAAGTACGCCAGCGAACCTTCTCCGGCTTCGATCATACGCACACCCGGATCGCCATGACGCAAATGTCCACCCACTTCATTCTGGAATTTGTTCCAGGCTTGCGGTGAGTTCCAACCTGGCGCCCAGGCAAACGGAATCTGCTGACGATTGGCTGTCGGACTGTTGTTCCCTTCCATTGAGAAGGCAAACATAGTGTCTTTATCGACTGGCTGACGCGGTTCATGCACGCTGATATTGGCACGCATCGCAGTACGTCCACTGGAGCGAATTGGTGAACGCGACAGTTTCTGACCACGAATACGGAACGAGGCGTCTGGTGCGGCATCTTTAATCGCAGCCAACTGCGGCAGCGCAGCGACACACGCGTCAATCACGTTATCCAACTGCGTCCAGTCAACCTGACGGCTGTTATAGGTGATATAGAGTGAGTGCAGCCAGCGCCAGCTTTCCAACATCACAATCTTGTCGTTGTAGTACGTTGGGTCATAAACCTGGAAGAAACGCTGAGCGCGGCCTTCCTGATTCACCAACGTACCGTCGCTTTCAGCAAAGCTGGCGGCAGACAGAATGATGCTGGCCTTGTCCATGATGCGAGTACGCTGATGATCGACCACAATCAGGTTCTCAGCTTTTTCCAGTGCCGCATCAACGCGAGCGACCGGTGCATGACGGTAGAGATCATTCTCCAGAACCACCACGCTGTCGGCTTCGCCGTTTTCCAACTGCACCAGCGCGTCATCCAGCGAACCGCCGCCCATGATTGACAACCCAATGCTGTTTGCAGCAGGTGCAACAAAGGTAATACCGACGTCAGAGCCGCGACTCTTCAGCGCCTTGGCAACGTTTGCCGCAGCAGAGATCACATCTTCGCTGCCCGCGTTAGTGCCGGAAATGATGAGTGGTTTTCTCGCACCAGCCAGTGCCTGTACGATGATATCGACTTTCTGGTCGAGACCTGCAGCCAGATCGGTGACTGCTGGAGCACTGCTATCTAACCCGTGTGCAATCGCAAAACCAAGACGTGCCTGATCGGCAACGGGTGCACGGTAGTTCCATGCAGCAATATCGTCCAGACGGGTATTGTCGACGTTGGTGACAAACAGCGGGTGCTTGGCATGCTGACCAATGTTCATGATCGCCGCAATCTGCCAGTCAGCCACTTTCTGCGCTGCTGCCATTTCGCGAGCTTTGCCTTTAACGGCTTGACGAACGGCCAGCGCGATACGCGCACCGGTCTGTGTTAAATCTTCACCCAGAATCAGAACTGCATCGTAGCCTTCGATCTCACGCAGCGCCGGCGTTCTTACACCGCTTTCGCGCAGCACTTTCAAGATCAGTTGCAGACGATTTTGTTCTTCCTGCGCAATACCGGTATAGAAGTTCTCTGCACCCACCAGCTCACGCAACGCGAAGTTGCTTTCAATGCTGGCACGCGGTGAACCGATACCGATGGTTTTCTTCGCCTGACGCAGAACATCCGCAGCACCTTGCAGTGCCTGATCGGCATTCAGCGCGATCCAATCATCACCACGGCGTTGCAGTGGTTGGTTCGGACGGTCTTTCTGGTTGACATAGCCGTAACCAAAACGGCCGCGATCACACAGGAAATAGTGGTTTACGCTACCGTTGAAGCGGTTTTCGATACGACGAAGTTCGCCATAGCGTTCACCGGGGCTGGTATTACAGCCGATGCTGCACTGTTGGCAGACGCTCGGTGCAAACTGCATATCCCATTTACGGTTATAGCGCTCGGAGTGCGTTTTATCGGTGAATACACCAGTAGGGCACACTTCAACCAGGTTACCGGAGAACTCGCTTTCCAGCGTGCCATCTTCCGGGCGACCGAAGTAGACGTTGTCGTGTGCACCGTAAACACCGAGATCTTTACCATCCGCATAGTCTTTGTAGTAACGCACGCAGCGATAGCACGCGATACAGCGGTTCATCTCATGAGAAATGAACGGCCCGAGATCCTGATTGCGGTGAGTACGCTTGGTGAAGCGATAGCGACGGAAGTTCTGCCCCGTCATAACCGTCATATCCTGCAAATGACAGTTACCGCCTTCCTCACACACCGGACAATCGTGCGGGTGGTTGGTCATCAGAAACTCAACTATCGTCTTACGGAATAGTTTCGCTTCTTCATCTTCAATCGCGATGAACGTTCCTTCGGTTGCCGGTGTCATACAAGACATCACCAGACGACCGCGAGTATCTTCCGCGTTTTGATACTGTTTTACCGCACAGAGGCGGCAGGATCCTACGCTCCCGAGCGCGGGGTGCCAGCAAAAGTAAGGAATATCAAGTCCCAGAGTCAGGCAAGCTTCGAGAAGGTTGTTCGCTCCGTTTACTTCATACTCTTTGCCGTCTACATGAATAGTAGCCATAGTCAGCATGCTTCCATAATGGCCCGTGTTACCACAGGCGCTAATCAAAAATTCTGTATACCCTTATCTTTCAAACCGCAAATGCGTTGGCTACCTGCGCCTTGAAATCTATTGGGTTTATGAGGGTGGCTTATTTGCGCCACCCTGCGGATACATTCACTGCATCTCGCACGTGTTAGGCGCTGGTTTACCAGCGCTCTTTCAACAGGTTAGGCTGAATACCGCCAATCGCTTTAAGGTTGCCTAAATACTGTTTAGAGATACCCGCTTCGAATTCTTCCCGGAAATACTTGATGGCACTTTGCAGCGGCTCGACCGCACCCGGCGCATGCGCACAGAAGGTGTTACCCGGTCCGAGGAAACGGCAAAGCTGCTCCAGCGTTTCGATATCGCCAGGCTGACCTTCACCATTTTCCAGCGCACGCAGAATCTTCACACTCCACGGCAGACCATCACGGCACGGTGTACACCAGCCACAGGATTCACGGGAGAAGAACTCTTCCAAATTGCGCGTCAACGAGACCATATTGATTTCGTGATCGACAGCCATCGCCAGCGCGGTACCCATACGGCTACCTGCTTTTGCAATGTGCTCAAAGTCCATCGGCAGATCGAGATGGCTTTCCGTTAGGAAATCTGTACCTGCACCGCCCGGCTGCCAAGCTTTAAGTTTCAGACCATCGCGCATGCCGCCCGCGTAATCTTCCAGAATCTCACGCGCCGTGGTGCCAAAAGGCAGTTCCCAGAGGCCCGGATTCTTGACGCGGCCAGAAAAGCCCATCAGTTTCGTGCCGGCATCTTTACTTTTACCCGCAGACAATCCCTGATACCACGCCGCACCGTGCTCGATAATCGCGGGCACGTTACACAGCGTTTCGACGTTATTGACGCAAGTCGGTTTGCCCCAAGCACCCGCAGACGCAGGGAACGGCGGCTTGGAGCGAGGGTTAGCACGACGGCCTTCCAGCGAGTTAATCAGTGCAGTTTCTTCGCCGCAGATGTAACGCCCTGCGCCCGTATGCACGAACAGCTCGAAATCAAATCCGCTGCCCAGAATATTCTTACCTAGCAAGCCAGCGGCTTTTGCTTCTTCAATTGCGCGACGCAAGTGAACAGCAGCTTCGATGTATTCACCACGCAGGAAGATGTAGCCGCGGTAGGCTTTCAGCGCAAAGGCGCTGATTAGCATGCCTTCAACCAGCAGATGAGGCTCTTGCTCCATCAACAGGCGGTCTTTATAAGTACCTGGCTCCATCTCATCTGCGTTACATAGCAGATAGCGGATGTTCATGCTTTCGTCTTTCGGCATCAAGCTCCACTTCAAGCCTGTTGAAAAGCCCGCGCCGCCACGCCCTTTCAGACCAGCGTCTTTAACCAGTGAGACCACTTCATCCTGCGCCATACCCGTTAACGCTTTTTGCGCGGCAACATAACCATTTTTACTGCGATACTCATCCAGCCATACCGGCTGTTTGTCTGCGCGTAAACGCCAGGTCAGAGGATGCTGCTCAGCCGTCAGAACAATGTCTTTACTCATTGATACTGCTCCAATAACGATTCAATACCTTCTGGCGTCACATGGCTGTGGGTATCGTCATCAATCATCATTGACGGCCCCTTGTCACAGTTACCCAGGCAGCAGGTCGGCAGCAGCGTGAAACGTCCATCGAACGTTGTCTGTCCCGGTTTGATGCTGAGCTTACGCTCAAGCGCAGCCTGCACGCCCTGATAGCCATTGATGTGGCACACGACGCTGTCGCAATAGCGAATAATATGACGCCCGACCGGCTGGCGATAAATCTGGCTGTAGAACGTTGCCACGCCTTCCACGTCACTCGCAGGGATCCCCAGCAGATCGGCAATCGCGTTGATAGCACCATCAGGTACCCAGCCGCGTGCTTTTTGCACAATTTTCAGTGCTTCGATTGATGCGGCGCGTGCATCTTCGTAGTGATGTTTTTCGTGCTCAATAGCGTCACGTTCAGCGTCACTCAATACAAAAGCATTGTCTTTTGTCAGCGAATCAGCAGCAGGTTGTCCCTGAGCGTCGATATGATCGTGATTGTTGTGATCATGCATAATTAGCGGTCCACATCTGACATTACGAAATCAATACTGCCGAGGTAAACGATCAGGTCGGATACCAGACACCCGCGAATTACAGAAGGAATCTGTTGCAGATGCGCATAGCTCGGCGTGCGAATACGAGTACGGTAGCTCATCGTGCCGCCGTCACTGGTCAGGTAATAGCTGTTAATGCCTTTTGTTGCCTCAACCATCTGGAATGATTCATTGGCAGGCATAACCGGTCCCCAGGAAACCTGAAGGAAGTGGTTGATCAGCGTATCAATATGCTGCAACGTGCGCTCTTTTGGCGGCGGCGTCGTCAGCGGGTGATCCGCTTTGAACGGCCCTTCCGGCATGTTCTTGAGGCACTGATCCAGAATCCGCAGGCTCTGACGCAGCTCTTCAACTTTCAGCATAACGCGGCTATAGCAATCGCTGATGCCGTCGCCTACTGGCACTTCAAAGTCAAAGTTTTCATAGCCGGAATACGGACGCCATTTACGCACGTCGAAACCGATGCCTGTGGCACGCAGACCTGCACCCGTTACGCCCCATTCCAATGCTTCTTTCGCATTGTAGGCGGCAACGCCCTGAGTACGGCCTTTCAGAATGGTATTCTGCAACGCGGATTTGACATACGTGTCCAGACGAGCTGGCATCCAGTCGAGGAATTCACGCAGCAGTCGCTCCCAGCCGCGTGGCAAATCGTGCGCCACACCACCGATACGGAACCAGGCTGGGTGCATACGGAAACCGGTAATCGCTTCAACCAAATCGTAAATTTTCTGGCGGTCAGTAAACGCAAAGAACACCGGAGTCATTGCCCCGACGTCCTGAATATAAGTACTGATATACAGCAGGTGACTATTAATACGGAACAGCTCAGACAGCATCACGCGAATCGTTTTAACGCGATCTGGCACCTCAATACCTGCCAGTTTTTCTACTGCCAGCACGTACGGCATTTCGTTAACGCAGCCGCCAAGGTATTCAATACGGTCGGTATAAGGGATGTAGCTGTGCCAGGACTGACGCTCGCCCATTTTCTCCGCGCCGCGATGGTGGTAACCCACATCAGGCACGCAGTCGACGATCTCTTCGCCATCCAACTGTAGGATAATACGGAAGGCACCGTGTGAAGACGGGTGGTTCGGACCGAGGTTGAGGAACATGAAGTCCTCATTTTCAGTGCCACGCTTCATTCCCCACTCTTCCGGTTTGAACGTCAGCGATTCCATTTCCAGATCTTCTTTCTGCTTAGTCAGCTCGAAAGGATCGAATTCAGTCGCACGCGCCGGATAATCTTTACGCAACGGGTGCCCTTCCCACGTCTTCGGCATCATAATGCGCGTCAGATTTGGATGACCATCGAAGGCCATGCCGAACATCTCCCACGTTTCCCGCTCATACCAGTTGGCATTCGGAAACAGTTTGGTCACGGTCGGCAAATGCATATCATTCTCGGCCAACGCGACTTTTAGCATGATGTCGCGGTTACGCTCGATAGAAATTAAATGATAAAAAACGGAGTAGTCGGCAGCAGGTAAACCTTCACGATGGGTACGCAGACGCTCATCCATACCGTGCAGGTCAAACAGCATGACATAAGGCTTCGGCTGTTTTTTCAGGAATGTGACAACATCGAGTAATTGCTCACGTTTAACCCACACAACAGGAATACCTGTGCGGGTTGCCTGTACAGTAAATGCATCTGGTCCAAAACGGTTACACAGTTCGCCAACGACCGGATCATTAAGGTGATCGCGGGTTTGCCAGCCTGGCTGAGCGAGATCGTGTGTCGTTAAATCTGTCATAAATATGTCACCACATTAAATGTGCTATTTCTGTATCTGATAATGACCGCACACTATTATCGGGGTATTACACGGCCACCGGATTTATCATCTACAGGTCAAATCTCATCAGGCGAACGCAGGTTGGTCACCGCGATTCGCTCGCCGCGTTTGCGCTCACGCTCAGATTGCATGTTGGCGCGGTAAACGCCCTGTTCACCAACCACCCATGACAGAGGACGGCGTTCTTTACCGATAGATTCTTTCAGCAGCAGCAGCGCTTGCATGTAAGCTTCTGGGCGCGGAGGACAGCCCGGAATATACACATCAACAGGCAGGAATTTATCTACACCCTGAACGACGGAATAGATATCGTACATACCGCCGGAATTGGCGCACGCGCCCATGGAAATAACCCATTTAGGTTCAAGCATTTGCTCGTACAGACGCTGAATAACGGGAGCCATTTTGGTAAAGCAGGTACCAGCAACCACCATAAAGTCAGCTTGACGTGGCGACGCACGCAAAACCTCAGCACCAAAACGCGCAACGTCATGGACAGCGGTAAATGATGTCACCATTTCTACGTAGCAACAGGAAAGACCGAAGTTGTACGGCCACAGGGAATTCTGACGACCCCAGTTCACCGTATCGTGTAATGCATGTTCCAGTTTGCCCATATAGACACTGCGGTGAACATGTTGCTCCAGAGGGTCGGAAACGATCTCCTGACGTTGCAGGGGATAACGGTCATTCTCACCGTCCGGCTCTATGCGGGTGAGCGTATAGTCCATCTTAAAATGCCTCGCTGTTACTGCGGATGAGTGTTGGTAGTGTTGATGATGTCTGATTTAACGACTTGTCTCTTGGAACGTACCGGGGTCCAGTCAAGTGCCCCAACGCGTACCAGATAAATCAAACCAGCCAACAGCACCAAAATGAAAATGGTTGCTTCGATGAAGCCAATCCAGCCGCTTTCTTTGATAGACACAGCCCAAGCGTAGAGATAGAGGGCCTCAACGTCGAAGATAACGAAGAACATAGCGACAAGATAAAATTTAGCAGACAGACGTAGCCGCGCTGAACCCACTGAGTCGATCCCGGATTCATAAGGTACGTTCTTGGCTCTGCCTTTTGCTCTCCCGCCCAGCAAGAATCCACCGGTCAGCATGAAGACGCAAAGGCCTATGGCGATGATTAGGAATAGCGCAAACGCCCAATGATGGGCGAGGATTTCAGTAGTTGTTGACATTCTCTTTGCTTACTCATCAAAAGTGGCGGGTAACATCTCTGCTCTATTATCGGCAGTTAATGGGCCACATCGATTAAAAGGAAGGATTAATAACCACAAAAAAGCATGGAAACGTATCAGGTAAGCCTTGCTTGGTATGGTTGAGCCCCTAAATTTGTAACCTTTTTTCAACCTTACTAAAAATAACAGTACATTCCTTTACATGCACGCTGTTTTGTTAACATTTTGTGTTATCACCCGTAGCTAAATCGAGTCAGTACTTTCGTCGGTTAACCAGAGTACAGCGACACAGAAAGCAAGTTTGCTGCGTCACTATACCAGTTTCACAGAAAATGCCTGTTCCCCCATGGGGTTATTAGGGGTATTTTTTGATCCAGCACACATTTTTACCAATTTAGTTAGTAAAAAAATCGAGATGATGGTGGACAAGGGGAGATGCTATTTTTCATAACATAATTTTAAAAAAATAGAACCAGCGTTTTATAAATTACAGGAAACCAATAATCCCGCTACGCATAGTCTATTGATGTGAAATGAAAAACACAAAGTGGGATCAGATTGAGGAAATTGGGTCACTAAGACTCTGTCGACGCTGGTTTAACACGTTAGCCATAAACCATCATCATTCGGGGTGCATCCCTACCCTCCCCGAATGATAGTTAACTACCCATTACGATTAGATCACGTCCTTCAGCGACGGATCGGAAGACAGCTTTCCATTCGCGCTATTTGCGAACATGCCGACAGGCGTAATGTGAGAAGGCTTCCCTGATTCAATCACATTAAAAATTGCCGTCGCCAGTTCACTCTCCTGGTTAGGATTCTGGCAGAGGAAATAACGTGTTTCAGGCAATCTCGGCAACCCTTCCTCCTCGCCTAACACTCGCAGTTCTGGGCTCATCATTTCTACTGAACGCACGGTGACACCCATGCCAGCCTTCACCGCAGCTCGCACAGCAGATAGCGTTGAAGCTACATACGCGATTCTCCAGGGGATCCCTGCGGCCGTCAGTTGCTGCGTAGCCAGCGTACGGAAAGGGCTCGGCTCATCCAGTACAACCAGAGGCACGGGCTCTTGTGCTCGGAATTGATAATCCGCGGCGCAATACCATAACGTCGGAGAGCTACGCAATAACACATGAGGAAACACCACACCGTTCATTGTAGTAATAACCAGATCTATTTTCCCCTGACTCAGCATTTCCATCATTTCAGCGCTGCGTTTTACACTAACGTTGACGGAGAGCTTAGGAAATACGGATGTCACCCGATGTAAAATATAAGGAAGGATAGTGTCTGCAGTATCGTCAGACGCCCCAATGGTCAGCGTACCCTGAATATCGCTGTACATTAATGAAATACAAGCTTCATCATTGAATTGTAGTATTTTTCTGGCATAACCCAGAAACTGGATACCATGTTCGGTCAGTAATTTATTACGCCCGTGCCGAGCAAAAAGCTCCTTTCCGATGAGTTGCTCCAGCCGCTGCATCTGCTGACTGACAGCCGATTGAGTTCGATTGACTGCGGCCGCCGCGGCTGCAAACGTATTTAAATCTGCAACGGCAACAAACGTCCTCAGTAAATCAAGATCGAGATTAAGTACTGGTCGATTTGCACTGGTCATACGATTTTTCACTTATCTATTTTAATTTTAACAAAATATTCCTGGTGTTTTATTACATGTAAAGGTAATGACCGATACATTTAAAGACACTATCGCAGACGCACGATAAGGGCAAAAAAATACTTATATTTCGTTACCCCTATCGCCTTTCCATTGGTAAGACATCATGTAATTAAATGGCTCACCAGCCTTAATCCTTAATTCAATAACAACGACACTTTCTCTTTATTTCATACTACGAAATAAATATGCCCCATACGTAAATAAACGAGCTTTCCCTGTCACCTTATTCTGGCGCTAAAAAAGTGCGGTATGAACCGTCGTCCGCACCCCTACCATATCGCACCATCCAACGAGTACACAACCATATAGTGCAGATGCGCAATCATTTGCAGCGAAAGCGATAATCATTCTTCAAAAGGTATTATAGGAGGAGTACATTAAGCAGGTTATGCTATTCCGTATGGGAATATGCGCTCTCTGCAGAAGGTTCGTACTATTTATGTCTCCGATTGAAAAATCCAAGAAACTGGAGAACGTATGCTATGACATCCGTGGCCCAGTCTTAAAGGAAGCCAAGCGGCTTGAAGAAGAAGGTAATAAAGTCCTTAAACTGAATATTGGCAACCCTGCCCCTTTCGGCTTCGAGGCACCGGACGAAATTCTGGTCGATGTCATCCGTAACCTGCCTACTGCACAGGGCTACTGTGATTCCAAGGGGCTCTATTCCGCCCGTAAGGCTATCGTTCAGCACTATCAGGCGCGCGATATGCGCGATATGACGGTTGAAGACGTCTATATTGGTAACGGTGTTTCTGAACTCATCGTGCAGTCCATGCAGGCGCTACTCAATCCGGGTGATGAAATGCTGGTTCCCGCACCGGATTATCCACTCTGGACTGCGGCGGTTTCCCTGTCTAACGGCAATGCCGTTCACTATCTCTGCGATGAGTCCTCCGATTGGTTCCCCGATCTGGATGATATCCGCAAAAAAATCACGTCTAATACTCGCGGTATTGTCATCATCAACCCGAATAATCCGACGGGTGCGGTCTACAGCAAAGAGTTGCTGCTGGATATCGTGGCTATCGCGCGTGAACACAGCCTGATCATTTTCGCCGACGAAATTTACGACAAAATTCTGTATGACGATGCGCAGCACCACTCTATTGCTGCGTTAGCGCCGGATCTGCTGACAGTCACGTTCAACGGGCTGTCCAAGACATATCGTGTGGCGGGGTTCCGTCAAGGCTGGATGGTACTGAACGGCCCGAAAAAACACGCAAAAGGGTACATTGAAGGGCTGGAAATGCTGGCGTCCATGCGTTTGTGTGCCAACGTGCCAATGCAGCATGCGATTCAGACCGCCTTGGGTGGCTACCAAAGCATCAGCGAATTTATTCAACCCGGTGGGCGTCTGTATGAACAGCGCAATCGCTCATGGGAATTGATCAACCAGATCCCCGGTGTATCGTGCGTAAAACCACGCGGCGCGCTCTATATGTTCCCGCGCATTGATGCCAAACGATTTAATATCCATGACGACCAAAAACTGGTGCTGGATCTCCTGTTACAGGAAAAAGTGTTACTGGTTCAGGGAACCGCATTTAACTGGCCTTACCCGGATCATGTACGTATCGTCACGCTGCCGCGTATTGATGAGTTGGACATGGCAATCCACAAATTAGGACGCTTCCTGGGGCACTATCACCAGTAACCCAGCAGTAATCGAACCACTCATCGCCGGGCCGTCGTCGCCCGGCGAAAACCTGACCTTCGTTTGCATAATCTTCGGCAAATGCTCACAATAGACGCCCACGATATCGATATTTCACCGTGCTGTTGTCTGAGAGATCGCCATGAATCAGAGCCACTTTTTCGCCCACTTATCCCGTCTAAAACTTATCAGCCGTTGGCCATTGATGCGCAACGTGCGCACGGAAAACGTCTCCGAGCACAGTCTTCAGGTCGCCTTTGTCGCTCACGCGCTGGCGGTAATCAAAAATCGTAAATTTGAGGGTAATCTGAACGCAGAACGCATCGCGCTATTGGCGATGTATCATGACGCCAGTGAGGTGCTGACTGGTGATATGCCGACACCAATCAAGTACTACAACGCGCAGATCGCGCACGAGTACAAGAAGATAGAGAAGATTGCGCAGCAGAAACTGATCGAGATGCTGCCTGAAGAGTTGCAGCAGGATTATCGGATGCTGCTGGATGACAGCTACACCAGCGAAGAAGAACGCGCCATCGTTAAGCAGGCAGACGCACTTTGCGCCTACCTGAAGTGCCTGGAAGAATTATCCGCAGGAAACGCGGAATTCACGCTTGCCAAAGCGCGGTTGGAAAAGACACTACAGCTGCGCCATAGCTCGGAAATGGACTACTTCATGACGGTGTTCGTTCCCAGCTTCAGTCTGTCGCTCGACGAAATCAGTCAAGACTCTCCGTTATAACGAACATCCGCTATAACGGTCTGGAAACATCAGAACGGATACAGCCACGGCACCATCACTACGCTGACAAGCATCACCAGTACGGTAAAGGGGACTCCCATACGCACAAAGTCCCCGAATTTATAGCCGCCCGGCCCCATCACCAATGTATTCACCGGTGACGATACGGGCGTCATAAAGGCGGCAGATGCCGCAACGGCGATGATCATCGCAAAAGGGTAAGGTGACACGCCCATTTGCTTCGCCGCGGCAATCGCAATGGGCGCCATCAACACCGCCGTCGCCGTGTTGGAAATAAACAGGCCAATCACGGCACACAGCACGAATAAGCACACCAGCATCACATGCGGCCCGGCATTCCCGGCAACATCCATTAGCCCTTTAACAATCAGCGCAACACCGCCAGTTTGCTGTAACGCCAGCGCAAACGGCATCATCCCGACGATAAGAATAATGCTCGGCCAGTGAATCGCTCGATAGGCGCTTTCCATGTCGATACAGCGGAATTTGCCCATCAGTAAACAAGCGATCAGCGCGGCAACTGCATTCGGTATTTCGTCCGTCAGCATCATCGCTACCATCAACGCCAGGCAAAACAGCGCGTGTGGAGCCTGACTTACCGCGGGGGCAACGTCATCAACTTCGGCAGGAAGATTAAGCAACAGGAAGTCATTTTTCTGCGCATGCAACTGCCGAATCATGCGCCAGTCGCCCATCACCAGCAGAATATCGCCGAGTTGGAGCGGTTCATCGGCGAGGATACCTTCCATCGATTCACCTGCCCGGCGAATCCCCACGACGCTAAGGCCATAACGGCTACGAAATCCAACATCGTAAAGCGTTTTCCCTAAGAGTTCGGAATCGGGTATGAGAGAGACTTCCGCCATCCCCACATCACGCGCCTGCTCAGAGAAATACTCACCGCGCAGCACCATCGGTTCAAGCCGCTGCGAAGTGAAAAATTCGCGTAAATCCACCTCAGATGCCGACATATCAATCAGTAAGACATCATTCAGGCGAAGTTCGGTATTGCCTGCCACGCTGATCATTACGCGGCGAAATTTACGCCAGCGCTCAATCCCGACTACATTCGCCCCAAAACGCTGGCGCAGACGTAGATCATCCAGACGGTGGCCGATAAAAGGTGACCCTGGTCGAATTGCCAACCGACGCGCCCGGCCCGTCAGTCGGTAATCACGAATCAGATCGCGAAACGTTCTTCTCTTCCACATCTCTTTTGCGGTTGCCGTCTCAGCGTCGCCAAGCCAGTAGCGCGCCACCATCATATACGCCACGCCCAGCAGCAGCACGACCATCCCTATCGGCGTCACGCTGAAGAACCCGAAGCCCGCAACGCCCTCGCGCATCAGTTCGCTGCTCACCACCATATTCGGCGGCGTCGCCACCAGCGTCATCATGCCGCTAATCAACCCAGCAAAGCTCAGCGGCATCATCAGCCTTCCGGGAGAAATTTTCATCCGTGCAGAAACACTCAGTACCACGGGAATAAAAATCGCGACAACGCCGGTGGAACTCATGAAAGCACCCAGCAGCGCAACGGTGACCATCAGTAAGATCAGCATCTTTATTTCACTGCTGCCCGCAACGCGAACCAGCCAATCACCGACCTGATAAGCGACACCGGTACGAACCAATCCTTCACCAATCACAAACAGGGCAGCAATCAATATCACATTAGGATCGCTGAACCCTACCAGCGCTTCAGATAGCGCTAGCGTACCGCTCAATACAAACGCGATAATGACCAACAGCGCTACGACATCCATGCGTAATTTATTAGTGGTAAACAACACAATGGCGATCAGCAACAGGGATAAAACCCAGAGAAGTTCGCTATTCAAAACGGTTCCCCTGACAGAAAGGTACATGTTGGGAGGTGTCGGTTTCAGCACGCTACAAAAGGGAAGCCAACGCCCATTCAGCTTGAAGTATGACGGGTATAGTCTGCCATAAAAAAACCTCGCGGATGCGAGGTTTGATCATATTTAGTCACAGTTTTGTCATTATGTTACAGACAGCCTACTGGCACAGAAGCACCTTAGCACCGTTCGGTAATTGTTCTATTTCTATCTGCTCCAGCGAATCAAGAATCAGATCGACCTGATCCAGTTTCGGCGTATCCGCTGGCGCTTTCACCGCGATGACTTTGCAGCCAGCCGCCAGACCCGATAGCACGCCCGCTGGCGCATCTTCAACGACCACACACTCTTCCGGTTTAAGCCCTAGTTGCTGTGCGCCAAGTAAATAGGCATCAGGGTTAGGTTTACCTTTGGCAACCTGCTCCGCCGTAATAAAGGCGCGAGGTGCAGGTAGTTCTCCGCGTTGATGACGTGCGCTGGCAATCGGCACCGTGCCAGATGTCACAATTGCCCAGGGGATATCCAGCGCATCTAAACGTTCCAACAGCGCCTTCGCTCCAGGCATGGCAACAATACCTTGCGTATCAGAAGCCTCTGTTTTCTCCAGCGCATCAAACTCCTGTTGAATCGTTTCTTCGCTCTGCCCCTGAAGAAAGTGACGCAAGGACGTAATTGCCTGCTTACCATGAATAAAGTCGAGCACTTCCTGTGGTTCAATATCGTGATCTTTTGCCCAGTTAATCCACGCGCGTTCTACAGCAGGCAGTGAATCAACTAGCGTACCATCGAGGTCGAACAGAAAACCTTTACACTCCACAGAAAGCCCCTTTTTCATTATCAGGCGTTGATGATCTGTGCGATCTCAACCGCACTCAAGTGATACTGGCGCGGGCAGGACTGCCAGACAGCCAGCATTCTGTTGTACTTTTCCCACATTTTCGTCTGGGCGTTAAAACCATGCGTGCCCGCATCAAAGTGAGGATAGCGACCTTCTACATGCACCATAAAGCGCACAAAACCGAGGTAACGCGCTTCCGTTGCGGCATCAAAGCCCAGGAAGGTCAGGCGTCGTTCATCCAAATCCTGCTTATCTTTCAGATTGGTCCACGACACCTGCAAAGCATGATGCATTTCCATGACGTTAATAATGGTGCGGCAAACCTCTTCAGTCAGCTCACCAAACTCACGGTCCAGTTCACGCATCTGCAAGCCGTAACCACGCTCGATGATCGTTTGTAGCCGACGATAGCGCTCAGCATTATCTGGATCGAGCATCGTCATCATTTTGTATTGGTTTGAAAGGATCAATCTCTGGGCATTCGTCATTTCCATGTTGCTCTCCTGAACCCTCTTTGGTGTAAGCCAATGTCACTAAATAGGTATGAACCGCAGAATCGCATACTGAATCGTGTCACGATAGCGGTAGCCGCCGCTTCTTTGATTTGAAACAGGGGAAAGAACAAAATAGCCATCAACCCGCACACAGCCTGACGCCGATCACAAATCATCAAGGAAGGTTTTATCAAGCTGGTTAAATGCACGTTTCAGCACATCAGCCAACGTTTGGTAAGTGGGTGCTTCTTCCAGAGGGGCTAATGCCTGACCCGACTCCAATAGCTTATGGCGAATTTCATGAAACCACTGCGCCAACGTCGGAGGTAGAGGAGTAACAGAGCGGCGACCAAGCCACCAGAGGCCCTGCAACGGCAGGCTACAGGCAAAAAGCGCGGTGGCGATGGCCGGGCCGAGCTGGCCACCGAGCGCAATCTGCCACGTTAAGGTAAACACCGCCAGTGGCGGCATGATGCGAATACCGAACCGCGTCGCTCGCGCCACACGATTTTCAGGAAATAGGGGTGCCAACTGCTTTTCTGCTGGCCACGTCTTCATGTAATGCTGCCCACGTTGGAGTAACTGTAGCCAACTGATTCTACTGTCTGGTTTCGTCGCCATAGCCACACCTCAACTTTACAGATAAAAAATAAAACTTTTGAACAAATCAACAACTCAAGTTGATAAGGTTAAAATATATTTTGTGTTTAGCCTACGCTATCGGTATCCTAAACCGGCCTTTTGGCCGCTGTATACCTAAAGTAGTATGACTACACGCAAGGAGTATAATTCCCTTCGCGATACAAACGCAGCCAACGGCCATAACGCGGTTATCCATCGCTTTAAAAGCTGCGGTTTACATTAGGTCGCTGTCGCATTGTTGTAGCGATAACTCGATATAACATACGTCATAGTATCGACCCTATTTCACCATTGTGTCTGGTGTATCACACCAAGGTATGATGTTAATCATAAATGCCAGTGGCGGCATGCGATACGCTATGCCCTGTATGACATTTTTTTAACCATGTATAACAAGTAGGTACTTCCATGTCGAGTAAGTTAGTACTGGTTCTTAACTGCGGTAGTTCATCCCTGAAATTCGCGATCATCGATGCGATTAACGGAGAAGAGTACCTGTCTGGTTTAGCCGAGTGTTTCAACCTGCCTGAAGCCCGCATCAAATGGAAAATGGACGGCGGTAAACAAGACGCCGAACTGGGTGCCGGTGCAGCTCACAGCGAAGCGCTGAACTTCATCGTTAATACCATTCTGTCTCAGAAGCCAGAGCTGTCTGCTCAGTTGGTTGCTATCGGTCACCGTATCGTTCACGGCGGTGAGAAGTTCACCAAATCCGCGATCATCACTGATGATGTTCTTCAGGGTATCAAAGATTCCGTACCTTTTGCACCTCTGCACAACCCGGCGCACCTGATCGGTATCGACGAAGCACTGAAATCTTTCCCGCACCTGACTGATAAAAACGTCGCTGTTTTCGACACCGCGTTCCACCAGACCATGCCGGAAGAATCCTACCTTTATGCACTGCCGTACAAACTGTATAAAGAAAACCACATCCGTCGTTATGGCGCTCACGGCACCAGTCACTACTTCGTTTCCCGCGAAGCCGCAAAAGTGCTGAACAAGCCGGTAGAAGAGCTGAACGTCATCACTTGCCATCTGGGCAATGGTGGTTCCGTTACTGCAATCCGTAACGGTGAATGCGTTGACACCTCTATGGGTCTGACCCCGCTGGAAGGTCTGGTGATGGGAACGCGTTCCGGCGATATCGATCCCGCCATCATTTTCCATCTGCACGACGCACTGGGTATGGATGTTGCGAGCATCAACACTCTGCTGACCAAAGAATCTGGTCTGCTGGGTCTGACTGAAGTAACCAGCGACTGCCGCTACGTTGAAGATAACTACGAGACGAAAGCAGATGCTAAACGTGCAATGGACGTTTACTGCCACCGCCTGGCTAAATACATCGGTTCTTACGCTGCACTGATGGAAGGCCGTCTGGATGCCGTAATCTTCACCGGTGGTATCGGTGAAAACGCAGCAATGGTTCGCGAACTGTCGCTGAAAAAACTCGGTCTGCTGGGCTTTGACGTCGATCACGAACGCAACCTGGCTGCACGCTTCGGTAAAGGTGGCAACATCGCTAAAGATGGCACCCGTCCGGCGCTGGTTATCCCGACCAATGAAGAATTGGTCATCGCCGAAGACGCTTACCGTCTGACCGCGTAAAACACGTAACTCCCAACACCGTCAGCCAAGGCTGACGGTGTTGTTTTGACTAACGAGCAACCGTAAAGAGGTTCGGCCGTGTCCCGTATAATCATGTTGATCCCCACTGGCACCAGCGTTGGTCTGACAAGCGTCAGCCTGGGTGTCATCCGCTCCATGGAACAAAAAGGCGTTCGCCTGAGCGTGTTCAAACCTATCGCCCAGCCACGCAGTGGCGACAATACGCCAGATCAAACCACCACCATTATTCGTGCTAATTCCGCCATCAACGCCGCCGAGCCGCTGGCAATGAGTCGCGTTGAAGCTTTGCTGAGCTCCAACCAGCAAGACGTGCTGATGGAAGAAATCATCGCGCGCTACCACGAAAATACCAAAGATGCTGAAGTCGTTCTGGTTGAAGGTCTGGTTCCTACGCGTAAGCACCAGTTTGCTAACGCGCTGAACTATGAAATCGCCAAAACGCTGAACGCAGAAATCGTCTTCGTACTGGCGCTGGGTAACGATTCCCCGGCACAGCTGAAAGACCGCATCGAACTGGCACGTTCCAGCTTCGGCGGCAGCAAAAACAAAAATATCACTGGCGTGATCATCAACAAACTGAATGCGCCAGTAGACGATCAAGGCCGTACTCGCCCTGACCTGTCTGAAATCTTTGATGACTCCACGAAAGCCAGCGTTGCCAACATCGATCCTAAGCAGCTGTTTGCTAACAGCCCGCTGCCAGTTCTGGGCTGCATTCCGTGGAGCTTCGACCTGATTGCCACGCGCGCCATCGATATGGCGAAGCACCTGAATGCCCGCATCGTCAACGAAGGTGATATTCAGACGCGCCGCGTTAAGTCTGTAACCTTCTGCGCACGCAGCATTCCTCATATGCTGGAGCATTTCCGTCCGGGTTCACTGCTGGTGACCTCCGCCGACCGTCCTGATGTTCTGGTTGCTGCTTGCCTGGCTGCCATGAACGGCGTGGAAATCGGTGCCCTGCTGCTGACTGGCGGCTACGAAATGGATCCAAGCATTGCCAAGCTGTGCGAACGCGCCTTCCAGACTGGCCTGCCAGTATTCATGGTTGACACCAACACCTGGCAGACCTCACTCAGCCTGCAAAGCTTCAACCTTGAAGTACCGGCTGATGACCGTCAGCGTGTCGAGAAAGTGCAGGAATATGTCGCACGCCACATCGACACCCAGTGGATCGATTCCCTGAGCGCTGAGTCTGAGCGTTCACGTCGTCTGTCTCCGCCAGCGTTCCGCTACCAGTTGACCGAACTGGCGCGCAAAGCGGGCAAACGTATCGTTCTGCCAGAAGGTGATGAACCACGTACCGTTAAAGCAGCGTCTATCTGTGCTGAACGCGGTATTGCACACTGTGTACTGATCGGTAACCCAGAAGAGATTCAACGTGTTGCCGCGGCTCAGGGCGTAGAACTGGGCAAAGGCATCGAAATCGTCGACCCGATTGTCGTACGTGAGCGCTATGTTGCACGTCTGGTTGAACTGCGTAAGAGCAAAGGCATGACCGAAGTGGTTGCGCGCGAACAGCTCGAAGACAACGTGGTTCTGGGCACACTGATGTTGGAACAGGGTGAAGTTGACGGTCTGGTTTCTGGTGCCGTTCATACCACCGCTAACACCATCCGTCCGCCGTTGCAGCTGATCAAAACCTCACCAGGCAGCTCGCTGGTGTCTTCCGTGTTCTTCATGCTGCTGCCTGAGCAGGTTCTGGTCTACGGCGACTGCGCCATCAACCCAGATCCAACCGCAGAGCAATTGGCTGAAATCGCTATCCAGTCTGCTGACTCCGCTATCGCATTCGGTATCGACCCACGTGTTGCAATGATCTCCTACTCTACCGGTAACTCCGGCGCGGGTAGCGATGTTGAGAAAGTGCGTGAAGCGACCCGTCTGGCGCAGGAAAAACGTCCTGATCTGGTCATCGATGGTCCGCTGCAATACGACGCCGCTATCATGGCAGACGTTGCACAGTCCAAAGCACCGAACTCACCTGTTGCGGGTAAAGCTACCGTGTTCATCTTCCCTGATCTGAACACCGGTAACACCACGTACAAAGCGGTACAGCGTTCTGCCGACCTGATCTCCATCGGGCCAATGCTGCAAGGCATGCGCAAACCGGTTAACGACCTATCTCGTGGCGCACTGGTAGACGATATCGTTTACACCGTCGCTCTGACCGCAATTCAGGCTACACAGCTCTAATCTATTCAGATTAATTCTGTTATCTTCTATGCCAGCCTCAGGGCTGGCATTTTTTATTGTTATCCGCACGAAAAATCACACCACGCAGACACAAAAACAACCATAAAACAGGGTCGATGGATGACTGTAATACAACGAGTAGATCAACACTTTCAGCAGCAATTGGAAAAAGGGATCACACCTTCATCGCCAAAAGGGTTAGCCCGTTTTTTTATTGAATTTCTCTATTTCGGCGTCAAAGAAGCTCGCGCCTGTCTCTTCGTTGGTCTGTTCTTTCTTGCGGTTTTCAGCGTGCCGAAAGCGGGATGGTTTTCTATCCCGCGTTATGATTTGCTACTGATATTCGCCATTCTGATTCAGGGATGGATGGTTGCCAGCAAATTGGAAACCTGGGACGAGTTAAAAGCCGTTACGTTGTTTCATCTCGTGGGTTTTGCGCTGGAGGTCTTTAAAACCTCATCGGGTATTCGTTCCTGGTCTTATCCTGATTTCGCCTATACCAAGGTATTCGGTGTGCCACTGTTCGCCGGATTCATGTACGCCTCTGTAGGTAGCTACATCATTCAGTCATGGCGATTGTTTGATCTTAAAATTCGCCATCACCCGCCCTACTGGCTAGCGACGCTGGTTGCGCTACTTATTTATGCTAATTTCTTCACCCACCACTACATCGGCGACTATCGCTGGTACATCGCCGCACTAGCCGTCGGGCTCTATGCGCGGACCACCGTCATTTTCACGCCTTACGATCGAGAACGACGAATGCCGCTGTCATTGGCTTTTATTCTGATCGGATTTTTCATCTGGCTGGCTGAAAACATCAGTACGTTTTTCAGTATCTGGCGCTATCCAGAACAGCTCGGTGCCTGGTCGATGGTTCACGTAGGAAAATGGAGTTCGTGGGCTTTGCTGGTGATCATGACGTTCACCATCGTAATTTACCTGAAGGACATCAAAAAGAGTATTCATGTTCCTGAGTGATGCACTGCGCGCCATCATCTGGAAATATACGCCGCTGCGGGGAAAAGCAGCGGCGAGGTAGGGATTTAACTGATGTTAGATTATTTCTGCGAATCAGCTTCCGATGACTCAACGTTATTGTCGTTTTCATCATGAATATCTTCACCATGAATGCTTTCATCATGAGTACTTTCATCATAAACAACAGACGTCGCAGAAGCTTCTACCGCTTCGTTCAGCTTACGTGAAATCGGCTTACCATATTCCTGATCGCTATAGCGCGTCAGCCACAGCGACAGGGCTTTCAGGGAATCCGGCGTAAATTCATCGCAGCGTGCCGTGATTTCTTGCGGCGTCAGCCAGCTGACTTCATCAACTTCTTCTTCCTGTAGCGCGAACGGCCCGTGGGTGACGCAGCTAAATAACCCGCCCCACACTCGGCAATTTTCGCCTTCGTAATAGAACAAACCGTGTTCCGCGAACGGCACGCCAGCAATGCCAAGCTCCTCTTCGGCTTCACGACGCGCGGACTCCAGCATCTGTTCACCGCTTTGCACCACACCGCCTGCTGTTGCATCTAGCCAGCCTGGATAGAAGTCTTTGATTTTCGTTCGACGCTGCACCAGAATCTTACCCATGCCATCATGCACAACAATGTAAGTAGCGCGATGACGAAGACTCTGAGCACGCATCTGCTGACGACTTGACTGAGCAATTACCTCGTTGTTTTCATTGACGATATCAACCCACTCTGTGCCTGCTGCTTGACTTTGTTCCGCCATCCTCTGAAACCCTTTAGTATTGGCACGTTGCTACGCGCGTCTGTTTTAAATGATCGATCTTTGCTGCGAATATTCTCTGCTACCTTGCCATGATTCAAGGTCAAAAACAGGATATACGCTAAATTAGTGCCTAATCACGACCTGTGCAATAGGCTCACCACTGTGTAGCGGCAGAACCCGCAGCTTGTCTTGTTCAAGTAAACCGTAGCTCGCGGGGTATCCCCCTTTCGGCAAACTCACTGAACCGGGATTAAAAAAATAATATTCACCGCGTTGCTCAGCAACCGGAATATGGGTGTGGCCATATACCAGCACATCCCCCGCGTGTAACGGCGGTAGATTATCTGGATGATAAAGATGACCGTGCGTCAGGAAAAGGCGATTCTGCGGCAATAGCACATGTTGCCACGGTGCCGTTATCGGAAAGCTCAAGAGCATCTGATCAACCTCGCTGTCGCAGTTCCCCCGCACGGCAATGATGCGTGACGCATAATCGTTCAATCGAGCAGCCACTTCCGCAGGCTGATACTTTTCCGGCAGCGGGTTGCGCGGGCCATGATTGAGAAAATCGCCCAGTAAAATAAGCCAGTCAGCATGACTCTGCTCAAAGATCGCCAGCACCCGCTCCGTCGCACTGAGAGAACCGTGTATATCGGACGCAAACATCAATTTCATCGCTTATCCTCGCAACGTTTATATCAACCATGTTGTATCCACAACACCCTCATCCGTCATCGCGAGTAGTCTATCAAAGTTGGCAGAGTGCTTCCGGTAAAGATCGTGCAACGACGTGCGGCATTGCTTATTTTTCACCCGTAGAAGTGGTAGGGTAAGAGCCCGTTCCCCAATACGCTATTCTGACAGCATATCGCTCTCTGAGGCGATCAACTGCCATACAGTTCCATGATGTTTTTCTGAATTAAAACGGAGACTTGATTCATGATTGACCTGTATTACGCACCAACCCCTAACGGGCACAAGATCACCCTATTTCTGGAAGAAGCTAATCTCCCCTACCAACTCCACCGCGTAAACATCAGTAAAGGCGAACAGTTCAAGTCGGAATTTTTGGCTATCTCGCCTAACAACAAAATTCCCGCGATTGTCGACACGCAGCCAGCGGAAGGGGACACACCGATTAGCCTGTTTGAATCTGGGGCGATCCTACTCTATCTGGCGGAAAAACATGGCGTGCTGCTGAGTTCGTCGCTACGTGAGCGTACAGCCACGCTACAGTGGCTGTTCTGGCAGGTCGCTGGTTTCGGACCGATGCTGGGGCAGAATCATCATTTTAACCACTATGCACCTCAGCCAGTGCCTTATGCCATTGAGCGCTATCAGCAGGAGACACAGCGTCTGTATCGCGTGCTGGATAAACATCTGCAAGACAGCCCTTGGCTAGCCGGTGAAAATTACAGTATTGCCGATATTGCGACCTACCCGTGGGTCGTGCCTTATGCCCGCCAGCGCGTCGACCTTGATGATTACCCGGCGGTAAAAGCGTGGTATACGCGCATTAGCGATCGCCCGGCAACGCAGAGGGCTTACCAGCTAGCCGAGCTGTAAAATTCTGGCGCATCTCATTCGGCCTTTGGGTATCTTCTGTTATGGTAATCAACATATTGTTGTTAATGATACTGTTACCAACAAGCAGCTTACCTGTTAACGATATCCATGACGCTGCGATTTATTCGCAGTAACAGAAGCAACCGAGGGCCGAGCAATGCCATATCATCATTCTGACGCCATTATTCGTATAAAGAATCTGCGGCTGCGCACCTTCATCGGTATCAAAGATGAGGAAATCACGAATAAGCAGGATGTGATCATCAACGTTGTGATTCACTACCCAGCAGAACAAGCGCGTAACAGCGAGAATATCGCTGATGCGTTGAACTACCGCACCATCACCAAAAATATCATTCGCCACGTGGAAGATAACCGCTTCGCTTTGCTGGAAAAATTAACGCAAGATGTGCTCAACATCGCCAGCGATCACGACTGGATAACCTATGCTGAAGTAGAAATAGATAAACCGTTTGCCCTGCGATACGCCGACTCGGTTTCTATGACCCTGCGTTATCACAAGGCATAAAGTTCATATACTCTAAATAATTCAAGTTTCAGGAAGGCGGCAAGGGAAGGAATCCCGATGAGCTTACTCAAGTAAGTGATTCGGGTGAGTGAACGTAGCCAACACACATGCAACTTGAAGTATGACGAGTATAAAGGGGAGAGCGATGCAACTACTTATAACAGGCGGAACTGGCCTTATTGGCCGCCATCTTATCCAACGATTACAGCTGCTTTCCCATCACATCACGGTACTGACACGCGATCCTGAGCGCGCACGAGGTGTTCTCGGCAATCAGGTGGAATATTGGTCAACGCTGAGTAATATCACCTCACTGAACGACTTTGATGGCGTCATCAATCTAGCGGGCGAACCTATCGCCGATAAACGGTGGACGCCACAACAAAAGCAGCGTCTGGCACAGAGCCGCTGGAGCATCACCGAGCAGCTTGCCACGCTGATTAAAGCCAGCAGCGAACCACCCGCCGTTTTCATCTCAGGATCTGCTGTCGGATACTATGGCGACCAAGGCGAAGCGCTGGTCACGGAAGGTGAATCCCCTGTCGATGAATTCACACACCACCTGTGCGCCCGCTGGGAAGCGCTGGCGCAGTCTGCCGAAAGCGATAAAACTCGGGTCTGCTTGCTGCGCACCGGTATTGTTCTTTCGGCACAGGGCGGTGCGCTGGCAAAAATGCTGCCGATTTTCCGCCTAGGTCTCGGCGGGCCGATGGGTTCCGGCAAGCAATATATGCCATGGATTCATATTGATGACATGGTTAACGGCATTATCTATCTGCTGGACCAGCCAATATTGCGCGGTCCCTTCAATATGGTTGCGCCCTATCCGGTTCACAATGAACAATTTTCCGCCATGCTGGCACACGTATTGGATCGCCCCGGCTTTCTACGAGCGCCCGCTTTCGCGATCAAACTACTGATGGGAGAAGCCTCGACGCTGGTGCTAGGTGGACAGCGCGCCATCCCACAGAGATTAGAGGCCGCAGGCTTTGGTTTCCGTTTCTTTGAACTGGAAGAAGCCCTGCAAGACGCCACCAAAAAACTGGGCTGACCCAGTGCTGAGAGCAGTGATAATGGATAGATCGTAAAGACGCTGCAAGTACGTCCCTTGTAAGCTCGAGCCGCGCCATCCTTGGCGCGGACGCTTTACTCTTCTATTCCATTATCACCGTTTTATTTGAGAGAAACGTCTGAGGCTGATAATCATCATCCCCAAAACCTACTTCAACGCGCCTGACAAAAATTGCTGCAAACGCGCACTTTTCGGGCTACCGAAAAGTTGATCCGGCGGCCCCTCCTCTTCGATCACACCCTGGTGTAGGAAAATAACGTGGCTGGAGACATGGCGGGCAAACTCCATCTCATGCGTTACCACCACCATCGTTTTCCCTTCCTCCGCAAGCTGCTGCATGATGCGCAACACCTCGCCGACCAGTTCGGGATCGAGCGCCGACGTCGGCTCATCAAATAGCAGTACTTCTGGCTCCATCGCTAACGCCCGTGCAATAGATACGCGCTGCTGCTGACCACCGGAAAGATCCGACGGGTACTTCTGTTGGGCAGAATCCGTAATCCCGACCTTGTTCAGATAAAATACCGCCCGCTCACGCGCTTCCGCTTTACTGAGCCCTAATACCTGAATCGGCGCTTCCATCACGTTCTCCAACGCGGTCATGAAGCTCCACAGGTTGAAGTGCTGAAATACCATCGTTAGACGCGTCCGCAGCATCTGAAGCTGCTTTTTATCAAACACCTTCAACTGTCCGTCAGTGTCGCGCACCATGCGGATTTCCTGATCGCTGACGTAAATCGCCCCTTCACAGGGCTTTTCCAGAAAATTAATACAGCGCAGTAAGGTGCTTTTTCCCGAACCAGACGATCCAATAATCGAAATAACGTCACCCGCTTTCGCCTGTAATGAGATCCCTTTGAGCACCTCATGCTGGCCATAACGTTTACGCAGTTCCGTCACCATTAATTTGTTATTCGACATGCTCTTTTTCCTGCGTTTAATGAGATGAACGGGTATAAAGATGACGTAGCCAGTGCCGTTCTGCCTTTCTGAACAGCCCAATTAACACAAACGAGATCGCCAAATAGATGACAGCAGCAATACCGAACGCATAAAACGGCTGGTAGGTTGCTGCGTTTATATCACGGGCAATCTTCAGAATATCCGGTACGGTTACAGTAAAAGCCAGCGCCGTCGAATGCAGCATCAGAATCACTTCATTACTGTAGGCTGGCAGCGCAATACGCAGCGCACTGGGCAAAATAATGCAGCGATACTGCTTAAAACGGGAGAAACCGTATGCTCTGGCAGCTTCAATTTCCCCATGGGGTACAGAACGGATTGCCCCCGCGAAAATCTCTGTGGTGTATGCACAGGTATTGAGCGCCAGCGCTAAAATAGCGCAGTTCAGCCCGCTGCGAAAAAAGGCGTTCAGCAGATCGGTGCCACGAACGATTTCTAAGCTATATACGCCAGAATAGAACACCAGAAGCTGCACATAGAGCGGTGTGCCGCGGAACACGTAGGTAAATAACCAAACCGGCAGACTGAATCGGCGTCGCGGTGACACACGAGCAATCGCCAGCGGCAGCGCCATCAGCCCGCCGATGACCACCGAGGAAATGAGCAGCCAGAGCGTCATCGCCAGCCCTGTCAGACGGTAACCATCGCTCCACAGTAGCGGTTGCCAATATTGTTGCAGGATCTCATTCATAGTTTACTTTCTTGACTCCCTGCGAATAGTGCCTTTCCAGCCACCACAACACGCCGTTAGAAACGGTGGTAAAAATCAAGTACATCGCCCCAGCAACCAGTGCGAAATAAAACGGTTCGTGGGTCCCCTTGCCAGCTAACTGCGTCGCCTTAATCACATCATTCAGGCCAAGCAATGACACCAACGCTGTCGCTTTCAGGATCACCTGCCAGTTATTGCCGATGCCCGGTAGTGCGAAGCGCATCATGGAAGGAAATAGAATACGACGGAACACCTTGATAGGAGAGAAACCGAATGCGACGGCAGCTTCGATTTGTCCACGCGGCACAGCGAGATACGCGCCACGAAAGGTTTCCGTGAAATACGCGCCGTAAATAAAGCCCAGCGTAATAACCCCAGCGGTCAAAGGGTCGATGTCAATCTGCTCCAGACCGATCGACTCCGTCACGCCGTTTAAGACAATTTGCAGGCCATAGAAAATCAGCAGCATCAGCACCAAATCGGGGATGCCGCGAATTAACGTGGTATAGCAGGAGAAGCACCCTGCCAGCAGGCGATTAGAAGACAGCTTCGCCGACGCGCCAATCAGGCCAATAGCCAACGCCAGCAGTAGCGAACTCACCGCCAACTCCAGCGTCATGATGGCACCATCCAGAATCAGCTGGGAATAGCCATAGAGCATCGATTATATCCGTTGAAAATAGCGGTTGATGGCACGGTGCGTTATCAATCAGGAACACGACACGGGAGGAACGTTCCCATGTCGTATTGTCCTGCGGATCCGCTACACAATTTACCGTGATAACGAAATTTTACCGTGATAACGAAAATGAATAGTGGTGACGAAATTAGCCGCCGTAGACGTCAAAATCGAAGTATTTTTTCGCGAAGGTGTCGTAAGTACCGTCTTTACGCATAGCGTCAAAAGCTTTATCCAGCGCAGCTTTCAGCTCGGTATCGGCTTTACGCAGCCCCATCCCCGTACCGACACCGAAGAACTTGTCATCTTTTACTGCCGGACCAGCAAACGCATAGTCTTTGCCCATATCGAGTTTCAGGAAGCCTTCACTTCCTGCTACTTCATCCTGAAATGCCGCATCGATACGACCTGCGCTCAGATCGGCGTAAATCAGATCCTGATTTTGATAAGCGACAACTTCAACACCTTTTGGCTGCCAGTTCGCGTTGGCAAAAGCCTCCTGCGTTGATGCCTGCAGTACGCCGACACGCTTACCACCCAGAGAAGCCAGCGTTGGCTCGATGCTCGCGCCTTTCTTCGCAATCAGGCGTGCATTGGCAGCATACAGCTTCTCAGTGAAGGCGATTTCCTGCTGACGTTTTTCGGTAATGGACAGAGAAGAGATGATGGCATCAATTTTTTTAGCTTTAAGAGAAGGAATTAACGCATCAAAGTCGCTTTCTACAAACGTACAATTAGCCTGAATACGCTTGCACAGCTCTTTCGCCAGATCGATATCAAACCCAACCAGTTCACCGCTGGCATTTTTAGATTCAAAGGGAGCATAGGTAGGATCGGTGCCGATTTTAATATTTTTAGGAATTTCCGCCATGGCGCTGCCTGCAGCCAGAATAAGTGCCAACGGCAAAACTTTGATCAGTTTCTTCATATTGCTACCCTTAACATGAGTGATTGATGTCGTGTGTCGTCAATGTCGGAAGACATACCGATTTATTGCTTTAAAAATGAACGATATGAGTGCTATTTTTTTTCTACGCCGACTATTACAGTTTTCATAAGCAGTTTTCATGCCACAATGAACGTAAGGTCGTTATAAAGAGTCCATGAGAAAAACACGCAGGAAATAATGATTAACCCTTTGATTATAAAATCTTTTCCGAGTTATTTTTTGGCGTATAACAATAAGAATAGATAACATTGGCGCGAATACAAAAACCCAAGCGCACTATTTAAGTGCTTCCGTGCGTAAAATTGGTGCAATGTGATAAAAAAGCACAAAAAAAGGGCAGTAAAGGTTTACTCCCCCATGAGAAAAAAATAACGCGCCTTGGCATCTATCCTGCTATGACGCACCCTGCCAGCGAGTAAAGAGATCTTTCGGCAGATCGATATCAAACTGATCCAGAATACGATTCACCGTCTGATCGACAATGTCCTGCACACTTTCTGGGCGATGATAAAACGCTGGCACTGGCGGCATGATTATCGCGCCCAGCTCAACGGCAGTGGTCATCAGCCGTAAGTGCCCTAAATGCAATGGCGTTTCACGCACCCCCAACACCAGAGGGCGACGTTCCTTCAGCACCACATCGGCTGCCCGAGTCAATAGATTGTCGCTGTAGCTGTGCACAATCCCGGAAAGGGTTTTTATCGAACAGGGCAAAATCACCATCCCCGCCGTTTTAAACGACCCCGAAGAAACGCTGGCAGCGATATTACGCGTGTCATGTACCACATCGGCCAGCACCTGTACGTCACGCAGGCTAAAATCCGTTTCCAGCGCCAACGTATGCCGAGCGGCTTGGCTCATAATCAGATGGGTTTCGATGCCTTCCAGTGTCTGTAAAACCTGTAGTAGTCGGATACCGTAAATAACACCGCTGGCACCGGAGATCCCTACAATGAGTCGCTTCATTCATACTGCCTCTGGCTGGCCGCGTACGCAGAAACGCGGAAAAATCATCTGCGCAAACTTTGCCGTATTGATTAGCGATAAGCAAGGATAAGCACTGAAACCCTATTTTCTATATACAAGAAGGGGGAAGACACTTTCGCGCCCTCCCCCTTCAATAAAGCCTTACGTGCGGCTAGCCGTTAACCTTCGTTGTGCAGTTCCAGATCTTCGACTTCATTCTGGCTACGTAACGCTTTAGCATCATCGTTACGCAGTACTTCCAGATAATCCAGATAGCCTTGATCGACGTCTTTTGTCACGTAAATCCCATTGAACACTGAACATTCAAACTGAACAATATCCGGGTTATCTTCACGCGCTGCGTCGATCAGATCGTCGAGATCCTGGAATATCAGCTCATCGGCACCGATAATCTTACAGATCTCGTCCACTTCGCGACCGTGGGCAATCAGTTCATTAACGCTCGGCATGTCGATGCCGTACACGTTAGGGAAGCGAATTTCCGGTGCCGCAGAGGCCAGATAAACACGCCTGGCTCCTGCTTCACGCGCCATCTCCACAATCTGCTCCGACGTTGTGCCACGTACGATAGAGTCATCGACCAGCAGCACATTTTTATCACGGAACTCGGCACGGTTCGCGTTCAGCTTGCGACGCACAGATTTCTTACGCGCCTGCTGTCCCGGCATGATAAAGGTGCGACCAACATAGCGGTTTTTCACGAATCCCTGACGATACGGTTTGTTGATAATGCGCGCGATTTCCAACGCGATATCACAAGAGGTTTCAGGAATCGGGATCACGACATCAATATCGAGATCTTCCCACTGACGTGCAATCTTTTCACCCAGCTTCTGACCCATGCGAACGCGTGCGCTATAGACCGAAATTTTATCGATGAAAGAGTCAGGACGAGCGAAGTAGACATATTCGAACAGGCACGGGTTGCTCTTTGGATTCTCTGCGCACTGGCGAGTAAACAGTTGCCCTTTTTCCGTAATGTAGATCGCTTCTCCCGGCGCAACATCACGTAAGAACTCAAAGCCCAGCGTATCCAGTGCGACGCTTTCAGACGCTACCATATATTCGCTGCGACCATCTTCCAGGTCACGTTTACCAATCACCAGAGGACGAATACCGTTAGGATCGCGGAACGCCACCATGCCATGACCGATAATCATGCCAACACAGGCATAGGCACCACGAATTTGCTGGTGCGTCGCGGCAACGGCCGCAAAAATATTATCGGCTTCCAACGGATAATGTTGGAAACGGTCCAGTTCTCTGGCAAAGATATTCAACAGGATTTCAGAATCGGACGTGGTGTTAACGTGACGGCGCTCCTGCTCGAACAGCTTTTTACGCAGTTCGTGGGCGTTCGTCAGGTTACCGTTGTGAGCCATCGTGATGCCGAACGGAGAGTTTACATAAAAAGGCTGTGCTTCCGAGGCGCTGGAACTGCCTGCGGTCGGATAACGTACATGGCCAAGCCCCATGTTTCCCTGTAAGCGCTGCATGTGCCGCGCTTCAAACACATCTTTCACCAGGCCATTGGCCTTACGCAGGCGAAAACAATTAAAGGCATCGATGGTCACAATACCCGCGGCATCCTGCCCACGGTGTTGCAACACCGTTAACGCGTCATAAATCGACTGGTTGACCGGTGTAAAACCGGCGATACCGACAATACCGCACATGGTGTCTTTTCCTCATCAGCGCTACCGCAGCGGCAAATGCTGCGGCAAGAAACTTGACGTGCTTTGCAGGTAGTCAAAAAACCACCTGATAATATAACTGAACTGCGGGATTAACTGGGACTGCTTCCAATCATCACTTTGTGAAAAACCGGTGAACGTATCCAGAAAAAATAGCAGTGCGGAAACAATCAGCACCCCGCGCAGCGCACCAAAACAAATGCCCAGAACGCGATCGGTGCCGGATAATCCGGTACGTTCAACCAGTGAACTAATCACATAGTTGACGATAGCTCCCACAATCAACGTAGCAATAAACAGAATGGCAATCGCAATGCCGTTACGCACCAGCTCATCATCAAAACGGGTGAAGTAGACCGCGAGGTAGGCGTAGTAATGGCTGGCAACAAAAAAAGCACATCCCCAGGTTACTAACGACAGCGCTTCACGAACAAACCCCCGGATCAGGCTAACCAGCGCCGAAAACCCGATGATGCCAATAATGACGTAATCAACCCAAACCATGAACTATCCTAATAATGAACGATGCTACCGATAAGCCGCTACGTCATCCTGTTCGCGGCGCATTCTAACAGAAAAAGAAAACGTTTGCGTAGCGTATTTCCGCCGATTTCATCGATAGATAATCAGCGGAAAAAACCGACAATACGCAATACCTGATTCTATTATCTATCGGTATCTCAACGAACCGAATGCGCTCGTACCTGCCCACTGAGTCCACTGAGCTGTTGCAGCTCGCCCAACGAAGACTCCAGCTTCTGCTTAGAGGCATCTGGCCCTATATAAATACGGGTGATCTGTCCTGAAACCGGCGTTGACGGCACGGTATATGCGCGATAGCCAGAGAGACGAAGCTTAGCGACAATTTCGTTCACCTTATCCGCATTTTTCAACGCACCAAGCTGCACAATATAGGCCTGTCCGACAGGTGCTTGCTGCGTCGGTTGCGTTTCAGGTTTCACTTCCGGTTTGGGTTCCGGTTTAGGCTCTGGCTTTGGTTTCACTTCTGGCTTCACCTCAGGTTTTGGCTGAGGCTTCGGCGTCGCTGGCACAGGTGTCTGAACCGGCGGACGCTCAACCACCACTGGCGGTGCCGTCATGGCAGGCGTTTGCGTAGGGGTTTCAGGCACTTTATTTTCAGGCGGTTCGGTTTCCGCACTATTCTGCATCGCCGCTTCCGCCCCTTCCGGTGGCTGACTCGGTAACGACGGATTCAGCGCAGGTAGCGATTCCATCTCATTGCTGTCTCCCGGCTTAGGGATCAGCGGAATCGACGCAAATTCGTCTTCGTAGTGCTTCTTCTTACCATCCAACAGGCCAGGCAAGACGATCACGCCCAGCGCGACCAAAATAACCGTGCCGACCAGGCGGTTCTGAAATTTACTCGCCATTCACCTTCTCCTCATCCAGCGCTTCCATCACATGCGCTACCGTATGAAAAGATCCACACACAATGACAATATCCTGCTCCGTCGCGTCGGACATCGCCTGCTGCCAGGCGGTAACGACATCGGGGAATGATTGACTGCGCGTCAGATGCTCGGCAATCTGCTGCGCCGTTGCGCCACGCGGGCCTTCCAAGGATGCGCAATACCACTCATCAATCAACGGTATTAAGTGAGCCAGCGTGCCAGCGATATCTTTATCCGACAGCATGCCGACAACAGCCCGCATTTTTCCGGCTTTCGGCAACCCAGCCAAACGGTTTGCCAGATACGCCGCCGCATGAGGGTTATGTGCAACATCAAGAATCAACCGCGGTGATTCCTGCACTATCTGAAAACGCCCCGGTAATGCCGCGCGCTGTAAGCCTTGTCGAATCGCCTCTTCACTCACATTCAGTGAAGAATAGTGCAGCGCAGCCAATGCAGTAGCAGCGTTCGGCAGCGGAACATTAGGGAGTGGCAGACGCGACAATTCACGCTGCTTATCCTGCCAGCTCCATGTTTCGCGCTGAACTGAAAACTCCCAGTCGCGACCACGGCGGCGCAGCAATGCGCCTTTCTCAGCGGCAACATCGGCAATCGTTCCCGGCATATCCGGCTCACCAACGACGGCTGGTCTACCCTGTCGGAATATACCGGCTTTCTCGCGGCCAATGCTTTCCCGATCGTTACCTAACCAGTCGGTGTGGTCGATCGCAATGCTGGTGACCACAGAGACATCCGCATCCACAATATTGGTGGCATCCAGACGCCCGCCTAATCCCACTTCCAGAATGACGACATCCAGATTCGCTTGCTTGAAGAGTTGCAATGCCGACAGAGTACCGAATTCAAAATAGGTGAGCGATACTGCCCCCCTTCCTGCTTCGATATCCGCAAATGCTTGCGTGTGCTGCGCATCGGACAATTCGTGGCCCTGAATACGCACCCGCTCGGTATAGCGAACGAGATGAGGAGAACTGTACACGCCAACCCGTAGTCCGGCGGCCAACAGAATGGACTCCAGCGTACAGCAGGTGGTTCCTTTGCCGTTCGTCCCCGCTACGGTGAAAATCGTGGCGGCAGGCTGTAGCAGTTGAAGATGTTCAGCAACCTGCTTAACGCGCTCCAAGCCTAAATCAATGGCCTGAGCGTGCAGGTGCTCAAGATAATGAAGCCACGTGACCAAAGGTGACGTGGCTTGAGGTATTTGAAGAGTATCCATGAGTCCCGTTCACTAGCTTACGGTTCATTGCGGACAGAGCGTGTGCCTTGCTATTCGGTCGAGAACGACTTGGTCGAGTGCCACACGCCCAGCCCATCATGTCAATTATGCGTCATCCTGTGATGATTCAGACGGCGCATCGCTGCGGATTTCCACGTCATCATTGCCTGGTTCTGGATGATTCGTCAGTTTGGCAAGAAGAGTGGCTACCTTGTAGCGCATTTCTGGGCGACGTACGATCATATCAATCGCCCCTTTCTCAATCAGGAATTCACTGCGCTGGAAACCCGGCGGCAGTTTCTCACGCACGGTTTGTTCGATAACGCGTGGGCCAGCAAAACCAATCAACGCTTTCGGCTCGGCAATGTTCAGGTCGCCCAGCATCGCCAGACTCGCGGAAACACCGCCCATGGTTGGGTCAGTCAGCACAGAGATGTAAGGCAAGCCGCGCTCGCGCATTTTCGCCAATGCAGCACTGGTTTTCGCCATTTGCATCAGCGACATCAGCGCTTCCTGCATACGTGCACCGCCACTGGCGGAGAAGCACACCAGTGGGCAACCATCTTCCAATGCCTGCTCAACGGCACGCACAAAACGCGCACCCACAACGGAAGCCATTGAACCGCCCATGAAAGCGAACTCAAACGACGCGACCACAATTGGCATGCCGTAAAGCGTGCCTTTCATGACGACCATCGCGTCTTTTTCATCGGACTGCTTCTGCGCAGAAACCAGACGATCTTTATATTTTTTGGAATCCCGGAATTTCAGGACATCCTTCGGCTCCAGTTCACTTCCCAGCTCGACAGTGTTTTCTTTATCCAGAAAAGCCTGTAGACGGGCCCGTGCAGACAGGCGCATATGGTGATCGCACTTCGGGCAGACCCCCAAATTACGTTCCAACTCAGCACGATAAAGAACCTGACCGCAGCTATCACATTTTGTCCAGACCCCTTCAGGGATATTCGCTTTACGGGTCGGTGTGATATTGCTTTTGTTAAGAATTCGTTCAATCCAGCTCATTGATAACCTTTCTGCTTGAACCTGGCAAATGCCAGTCCGCTGTTCATGTTATTCCCTGACAACATTGCCAATGAAAAAATGCCTGAGACGCACCACAATCGCGGTACAAAGGCATCGGCATCAAGGATGTTCCCAAGAACAGACCATAAATGCTGCCCATTAAACCATAACGCTCCGGGACTGTGGATAAAAAACTGGTCAAACCGGATGTTAAAATACGTCACTTATTTCACATTGCCGCGCGTGGCTGCTCTACGGTGACGGGCAATTTCAATAATACCCGGCAGGATAGAGAGAAAAATAATCGCGACAATCAGTAATTTCAGATTTTCCTGCACCACCGGCAAATCGCCAAACAGGTAGCCCGCATAGGTGAACGACAGCACCCACAGCAACGCACCAATGACATTATAGGCTGCAAAATGCCGATAGCTCATGTGCCCCATCCCAGCGACAAACGGTGCAAATGTTCTCACAATCGGGACAAAGCGCGCCAGAATTATCGTCTTGCCACCGTGACGTGCGTAAAACGCATGCGTTTTATCCAGATAGCTGCGGCGGAAAATCTTTGAGTTCGGGTTGCTAAACAGCTTCTCACCGAACAATCGTCCAATCGTGTAGTTCACTGCATCGCCCGTAACCGCGGCAATAATCATCAGGAACACCATCGTATGCACATTCAGGTCGTTCGACGGCAACGCCGCCAGCGTCCCTGCGACAAACAGCAGCGAATCTCCCGGTAAAAACGGCGTCACCACCAGTCCCGTCTCACAGAACAAAATAAGGAACAAAATGGCATAAACCCAGACGCCATATTGCGCCACCAGTTCCGCCAGATGAACGTCAATGTGCAGAATAAAATCAATAATAAACTGTATAAATTCCATCACAACGTCTTCTCTCCAAAATGTATAGCGATCGCACGCGGTCGATATACGCAAGGCAGCCGCACTATCCGGGTTTCCTTGCGTATAGCATGATCCTTAATACGCGTTACACACTACTTTTGGCCTACAGCCATCCGACAGCATGTAACACGCAAAAGGCGTACGCGTTACAGCAAAAAACGTCAATCTGCTAAAAAGAGCGGCCCCATCGTGGGCTGTGGCAAAGCAAAACGCGCAGGGTAATCAACCGCCACTAAATACAGCCCTTCGGCTCGGGCCGTTGCGCCTGCCAACGTACGATCTTTGGCCGCCAACAATTCCGCAATCCACGACTCGGGACGATTGCCACACCCGACGTCCATCAGGCTACCGACGATGTTGCGCACCATATGGTGAACGAACGCATTAGCCTTAATATCTACCACGATATAGTTACCGTGACGTGTAACCTTTAAATGATTTACATTGCGCCACGGCGTGCGCGACTGGCACTGCACCGCACGAAAAGAGGTGAAATCATTTTCCCCCAGCAAACACTGTCCGGCGCGTTCCATCCGTTCAACATCCAGCGGGTGATAAAAGTGCGTCATGCCATGCGAGAGCACAGCGGGGCGATAGCGGTGATTATAGATAATATAACGGTAGCGACGTGCCGTTGCGCTGAAGCGCGCATGGAAATCCTCATGCACCGCTTTCACCCAGCGTACCGCGATATCCGGCGGTAAATTCGCATTTACGCCCATCGTCCAGGCAGCATCCTTTCTGATCGCCTGCGTGGTGAAGTGCACAACCTGCCCAGTGCCATGAACTCCAGCATCGGTTCGTCCGGCGCACAACACTTCTATAGGTTCATCCGCGACTTTGCTCAGCGCCTTTTCAAGACAGGCCTGCACGCTAGCGACATCAATCTGACGTTGCCAGCCATAATACTGGCTGCCGTCGTACTCAATGCCTAGCGCGATTTTCAGCGGGGCGCGTTCGTTCTCCGCAACGGCGGCGGCTTGAATAGCCGCCGCCTGAGTGGTTTCCGACATTACCCAAGATACTCCTGCACCAGACATTCTGCCGTTTCTACTGCCATCAGTGCGCCGCCAAAGCGCGCGTTATCGGCAACCGACCAGAATTGCAGCAGCTCAGGAATACCATAATCATTACGCAGACAGCCGACGCTCAGTTGCCCATTACCGGAAGCATCGCCCACCTGAGTCGGATAATCCTGCTCCTCACTCACCTGAATATTTCCGGCATTGAGCAGTTCATCACGCGCTTCTTCCGCAGACAGCGGACGCAGCGATTCAAGATGAACAATCTGTGCGTGACCATAGAACACAGGGGATTGAATGCAGGTCACTGAAACGGGTAATCCTTCATCCTGCAAGACTTTACGCACCTGATCTACCAGGCTACGCTCTTCACGCACGCTGCCCACATCATCGGGCAGTAAAGGCAACAGATTGAACGCCAGCTGTTTCGGGAAAAGCCCTTCTTCAGGCGGAATGCCATTCAGCAGACGGGCACTTTGCCCAGCCAGATCGTCTATCGCCGCTTTGCCGTGTGCGGAAACTGACAGCATATTGACAACATGTAGGCGCGAAAGCCCTGCCGCATCAGTCAACGGTTTAATCGCCGTCAGAAGTTGGCTGGTCAGGCTGTCTGCCACCGCGACAATATTACGGTTACGATAATCCGCCAGCGTATGCGTATTCACGCCGGGCACGACCAGCGGCACATCCGGCTCCAGTGCAAATAGGCCGCTGCTGTCGATGACCAGGCAACCTGCATCTCCCGCGGCTTCTGCGTAGCGAGCGCTAGCATCCTGACCGGCAACAAAAAACGCCAGTTGCGCCTGTGACCAGTCAAAATCAGCCGCATCGGTGACCAGACAGGATTTGCCGTTAAAACGTATGGTTTCACCCGCGCTACGTTCGCTGGCCAGTGGATACAGTTCACCCACTGGGAATTCACGTTCCTGCAATAATTCCAGTAACGCCGAGCCTACTGCGCCCGTGGCACCCAGCAGAGCAATATTCCAGCCGTCAGACATTTGGTTCTCTCCCAAATTTTGAATGAAACACAAATCATGAATGTAACCGACAGACGATAGCGACACCCTCTGTCAGTTCATGGATAAAAAAGAGTCATGCTCGCGCGGAACGCCGTTAGCGTGCGCCCCGCACTGACGCGTTGAATCCCAGCGCGTTCAGACAATCTGCGCTCTCAACATCGGCGCAGATGACATGGAGTGACGACCATTCGCGTCGTTCCTGATAATGTTTACGCAGGCGATCAAACTCGCCTTCCTGATGCGCAGCATGACGCAACAGCGCATCGTCTCGGCGCACATCATACACCAGATGCACGAGGCGTTTTAGCAGCGCCTCATCCACCGGTGCAGTTAATGTCACTTCGGCATAGTCCGGTTCAGGTAACAGCGACGAAAGCGCAATCTGCTGCGGCGTTCCGATAAACTCGCTCCAGGCTTCAAAAACCTGTGTGGTGCCGCGTGCTTTTCCTTCCAGCGTATAACCGGCGATATGCGCCGTGCCGATGTCCACCCGCGCCAGCAGATCGGTCGATAATCCAGGTTCAGGCTCCCACACATCAAGAATCACACTGAGTTTTTTGCCCTGTTGCAGCGCTTCAAGCAAGGCAGCATTATCCACCACTGGGCCACGGCAGGCGTTAATCAGAATACGTCCGTCCGCAAACGCGTTCAGTACGGTGGCATCAACCAAATGATGCGTTCGGTACGGCCCGTCGAGATACAGCGGCGTATGCAATGTCAAAATGTCAGCATCACGCACCAGCGTTTCCAGCGACAGGAAGTCGCCCGCATCGCCGCGATCGGCACGCGGCGGATCGCACAACAGCGTTTTTACGCCCCAGGCTTTCAGTCGTGTATCAAGGCGTCTGCCAACATTCCCCACGCCGACAATGCCGACAGTTTTATCACGCAGTTGGAAGCCATCACGTTCGGCCAGCATCAGCAAAGAAGAAAACACATACTCCACCACCGCAATAGCATTGCAGCCGGGCGCAGCAGAAAACGCGATGCCGTTGGCGTTAAGCCAAGTGTCATCGACATGGTCGGTGCCAGCCGTCGCGCTGCCGACAAATTTTACCGACGAGCCAAACAGCAGATTAGCGTTCACTTTTGTAACCGATCGCACCATCAGTGCATCAGCGCCTACCAGCAGTTCGCGCGGTAAAGGGCGTCCCGGTACCGCCTGAACCTCACCCAAACGGCTGAAAAGCTCGCGAGCATACGGCATATTTTCATCAACCAGAATCTTCATTGTTTTCTCCGGTACCTGTAGCCAGCCAAAAAAAGCGGGGAGATATTTTGCCACCGAATGGTGCAGAAACCCAAGGCAATTACGATGCGATATCTTTCCTCCATCGGTTCATATCGATACTACACCGCTATCGATCCCACGATAGATGGCAATTTACCGCGGCAGATCCATATCTAGACTGCGTTAAGAGGCGGCCCTACAAGGTTGATAGTCATCACATGGCTCTGTTATGTTGTTTGCCATTGCCGCACTTGCCCCATTTTTATCTACCAGACTGGCAACCGGTGCATTTTCCGTCTGGTTCGCTATGAGAAACCCACGTTGAACGCCCTATTTCCCATTATCGCCGTCCTGATTTGGTCAGTTAACGTCATTGTCAACAAGCTCTCCGCTAACGTCATCGACCCAGCCGCCATTTCATTTTACCGCTGGCTACTGGCGTTTATCGTCATGACGCCGTTCATGCTGCCAGGCCTTCGCCACCATGCGACAGCCATTCGCCAACATGCATGGAAGCTGCTGGTGCTGGGCCTGCTAGGCATGGTGTTGTATCAAAGTCTGGCCTACTACGCCGCACACACGATCAGCGCCGTGATGATGGGAATCATGGGGTCGCTCGTGCCGTTACTCACAGTATTGCTCAGCATTCCTCTGCTGCGCGTAGCGCCCACGCTGGGCGTGTTGCTCGGTAGTCTGCTGTCGCTGGCAGGGATTGTCTGGCTGATCAGCGGCGGGCACCCCGAACAGATTCTGGCACAGGGCATCGGGCCCGGTGAATTCATGATGTTTTGTGCCGCGTTGTCCTATGCAATATATGGTGTGCTGACCAAACGCTGGAGCATCCCGCTGCCCAATTGGGTATCGCTCTACGTGCAAATTGCCTTTGGCGTGATAGTGCTGATTCCAAATTTCTTGCTGACGGACAATGTGCAGCTCAACGGCGAAAACCTGCCGCTGGTGGTTTTCGCTGGAATCATGGCCTCAATCATTGCACCTTTTTTGTGGATTCAGGGAGTAATGCGTCTGGGAGCCAGCAAGGCCGCCATTTTTATGAACCTGACGCCGATCTTTACGGCGATGATTGCGATTGGCCTTTTACACGAGCCTTTGCACCATTATCATCTGGTTGGCGGTGGCATCACGCTACTCGGTGTTATCCTCGCCCAACGTTTGCGTATCCCGCTAGGGCGTGCCTCATGAGATTCGTGTCGTTTTAGGCGACGCATGACTATCGGCCGTCACGGGAGATTGCTATGATTCATCTCAATCATGACGGCAGTGAGGATAACCGATATGCAACCTGTAAGTGGCCCAGGTGCCCCGCTGCCCGGCGAACGCTCGGTTATGCCGACAACCACATCGTCGACCTCAACATCATCCTCTAACGCCGCAGGTTCCACCAACGGCGATCGACCATTAACGCTGGCGCAGCGCACGACGCTGGAAAATCTGGTGCTTAAAGTTGCCGCGCTAACAACGTCAAAGGCAGCAGAAGTCTGGACGACGGTAAAACAGGGGTTAGGGCTGGCAGAAAATAATGAGCTGCTGTCCCGCCACTACCAACCGGCCGAGCAGATACTTCAGACGCGTCTAACACAGGCGCAAGATAACAGCGGCCGCCAGCCGTTGCTCCAACGTCTGACAGATATGCTGTCTCAGGGCAATAATCGTCAGGCAGTCAGTGATTTCATCCGGCAGCAGTTCGGCAGCACCACGCTAAGCGCGCTGAATAAAACACAGCTACAGCAGGTTGTTACGCTACTGCAAAATGGGCAAATTCCGCAGTCAACGGCATCAGCCACAGCGCCGCAAGCGGCTCAGGCTGCCAATTCGCCCGAACGTCCGCTCTCTCCAGTGGAACAACGCGGCTTGAATCAGTTAGTCACCCGGTTAGCAACTATGACTGGGGAACAGCCAGCGAGAGTGTTGAGCAATCTGATGATGATGCAGAATCTTAACGTAGGCGACGCGATCCCGTTAAAGCATCTGCCGCTGCTCACGCAATTCCTGCAAGCACAAGTTGAGCTGCAACAGACGCAGACGCTGCTTCGCACCACCTTGACGCCACAAGGAACGCAGACCCATGCAGGAACGGCTGGCGCGTCGCCGGAACCGCTGACAGCCAATACCGCTAGCACGGCAAACGCAAATCAAGCATCAACAACGAATCTATCATCACAGCCGCTGCCGACACAGAACGTGCTGCTTTCCCCGAACCTTGCTCCGTTGCAGGCTCTGTTACAGCAGCCAATGACCACGCAGGAACAGCAATTATTGATGGATTACACACAGAATCGCTTCAATATCGGCTTACAAACCCCGTTGACGCCGATGCAGGTCAGCGATCTGCTGACGTTCCTGTTTACACAACGTATTCAGCGCTCACAGGAAACGGACTGGACGGCAACCTCACAGTTGCTGCATCCGCTGTTTAACCCGTTGATTGCCTCGCTGCCGCTCAGTTGGCAATCCCTGTTCCATAAGCCGATGTTTCTGGTGATTGTCAGTACCTGCATAGCTGCGTTTCTGCTCTGGGTGCTGATCTAAGCGCCATACCGGTTCGGCTACGATTGCAGTTCATCATCACTGCCACCATCCAAAAAACAAAAACCCCGCGGCTTGTGCCTGCGGGGTTTTATTTATTTGAATGATAATCTCTGTGTGAAAAGCCGATTATTTATCGAGTTTTCTCATCACCAACGTCGCGTTCGTACCACCGAAACCGAAGCTGTTAGACATCACCGTGGTCAGTTTACGCTCCATCGGTTCAGTCACAATATTCAGGCCAGCGGCCTGCTCGTCCAGATTTTCTATGTTAATGCTCGGTGCAACGAAGCTGTGTTCCAACATCAGCAGGGAGTAAATGGCTTCTTGAACGCCTGCAGCACCGAGAGAATGACCGGTCATCGCTTTCGTCGCAGAGATAGCAGGCGAGTTATCACCAAACACTTCACGAATCGCACCCAGCTCCTTCACATCGCCAACCGGCGTAGAAGTACCGTGAGAGTTCAGGTAATCGATCGGCGTATCAACACCGTTCATCGCCATCCGCATACAGCGCACCGCACCTTCACCTGATGGCGCAACCATATCCGCACCGTCAGACGTCGCGCCGTAGCCGACCACTTCTGCGTAGATATGCGCACCACGCGCCAGCGCGTGTTCCAATTCTTCTACCACGACCATACCGCCGCCGCCTGCGATCACGAAACCATCGCGACCGGTATCATAGGTACGGGAGGCTTTTTCTGGCGTCTCATTGTATTTGGTAGACAGTGCGCCCATGGCATCAAATTCACAGGATAGTTCCCAGCACAGTTCTTCAGCGCCACCGGCGAACACGATATCCTGTTTACCCATCTGAATTTGCTCAACCGCGTTGCCGATGCAGTGGGCAGAAGTCGCACAGGCAGAGCTGATGGAGTAGTTCACACCGTGAATTTTGAACGGTGTTGCCAGACAGGCAGATACCGCAGAACCCATTGATTTGGTCACCACATAAGGGCCAACGGCTTTCAGACCACGCGGGCTACGCATCGCATCAGCACCAAATACCTGATAACGCGCAGAACCGCCGGAACCGGCAATCAGGCCTACGCGCGGGTTATTCTGATACACCTCATCAGACAGCCCAGAATCTTTAATCGCCTGCTCCATGGATAAGTAGGCATAAATCGATGCATCACTCATAAAACGCACAACTTTGCGGTCGATGAGGCCAGTGGTGTCCAGTTTGACATTCCCCCAGACGTGACTACGCATGCCGGAATCTTTCAGCTCTTGAGAGAAAGTAATACCCGAGCGGCCTTCCCGCAATGATGCCAGAACTTCCTGCTGGTTATTACCAATGCTTGATACGATCCCCAGGCCAGTAATCACTGCACGTTTCATTTAATACCTCTTCTTCCACTTATAGAGTTTGGGATTTCGCTTCGCACTTTAGCGTACAGTTGTAAGCTGAACAAGTCCGATCAGCCGAACTATCGCGAAATTATTGCTAAATTTGCACCACGATATTCAGCTCGTTAAAATCTCGTCATCACTTGAATAATGAGCTTTTGCCGTGGCTAACCTTCCCATCCAACACGCATCGTTAAGTTGGAACGCTCAGGGTACACCTGTATCGCAACAGTTTGATGACGTCTATTTTTCGAATCAGGATGGGTTGGCCGAAACCCGTTATGTGTTTTTACAGGGCAATCAATTTCCTGAACGATTCGGCACGCACCCGCGCACAGCCTGCGTGATAGCGGAAACCGGCTTTGGCACCGGTCTGAATTTTCTTACGCTGTGGCAAGCTTTTGCTCACTTTCGTCAACAGCAGCCGCAGGCAACACTGCGACATCTGCATTTCATCAGCTTCGAGAAATTCCCCCTGCGTCAGCACGATCTGGCTGCCGCACACGCGCAGTGGCCGGAGCTGGCAGAATTTGCGGATGAGTTGCGCCAGCAGTGGCCGTTGGCGCTGCCGGGTTGTCACCGTCTGATTCTGGCGCAAGGCAGCATCACGCTCGATTTATGGTTCGGTGACGTCAACGTCATATTGCCTGAGTTGGATGACACCCAGAACCATCAGGTTGACGCTTGGTTTCTGGACGGCTTCGCGCCCTCCAAAAACCCAGATATGTGGACGGATAATTTGTTTCAGGCGATGGCACGTCTGTGTCGTAAAGAAGGGACATTCGCCACTTTTACCGCCGCAGGCTTTGTCCGACGCGGTCTACAACAGGCGGGCTTTCACGTCAGTAAAGTCAAAGGCTTCGGACAGAAGCGGGAGATGCTAAGCGGCCTCCTTCCCGATACACTGCCCATTACCTCGCCGACACCGTGGTATTCACGTCCCGCTGCCAGCACGACTGACGATATTGCGATTATTGGCGGCGGCATCGCCAGCGTGCTTACTGCACTGGCTTTGCAACGGCGCGGCGCAAACGTCACGCTCTACTGCGCGGAGTCACAGCCTGCCACCGGCGCATCAGGCAATCGTCAGGGCGCGCTGTATCCTCTGCTGAATAACCGACACGATGCGGTGTCCCGCTTTTTCTCGCTCGCCTTTGACTTTGCCCACCGCAGCTACTCGGCGCTGGCGCAACAGGGGCTTGAATTTGAACACCAGTGGTGCGGCGTCAGCCAGCTCGCCTGGGATGAAAAAAGCGCGCGTAAAATCGAACAGATTTTGCAAGGGGAATGGCCGGAAGAGCTAGTCGTTAGCGTGGATGCACAGCAACTGGAAAAACAGAGTGGCCTGAATCCCGGGGTAAATGGCATCACCTATCCCGACGGCGGTTGGCTGTGTCCGGCAGAACTAACAGCTGCTGCACTGAAGCTGGCACAGCAGAACGGCCTGTCGGTACAGATGAGTACCGCCGTTTCAGCGCTGGAAAAAACGGACAGCGGCTGGGCGCTCACCTTAAGTGCGGGTCAACAGGTCAACCATGCTGTTGTGGTTCTGGCGAATGGTCACCACATTACCGACTGGCCACAAACCCGCCATTTGCCCGGCTACGCCGTGCGTGGGCAAGTTAGCCACATCCCGACTAACCCTGTCCTAGGGCAATTAAAGCATGTGTTGTGCTACGACGGCTACCTGACGCCGGTGAGTCCGCAACATCAAACGCACTGTATCGGGGCGAGCTACCTACGCGGCCAAGCGCACGGTGATTATCGGGAGGAAGAACAACAGGAGAACCGTCAACGGTTGCTGAATTGTTTGCCTAATGCAGACTGGGCCAAAACCGTCGATATCAGCGATGCGCAGGCTCGTCAAGGCGTTCGCTGCGCGCTACGTGACCATCTGCCGCTAATTGGGGCCGTTCCGAACTATGAGCAAACGCTGAAAGAGTATGAAAATCGGCTGCATCCACAGCACCGCGCCGACACAGTGTCAAGCGCACCTTATTGGCAGGATCTGTTTATTATCGGTGCGCTAGGCTCACGCGGGCTATGTTCTGCCCCACTCGCAGCGGAAATTTTGGCTTCGCAGATGTATGCCGAACCACTACCGCTGGATCGTGACACGCTCGCTGCGCTAAATCCGAATAGATTCTGGATAAGGAAACTGCTGAAAGGCAAACCCGTAACACACGATTAATGGGGAAGAGGATGTGCTGGCTCTACTGAGCCAGCACTGACAAATTGGCGGTTAGCACAGATGAAATCAGTGCGTACTAGTTTGCGCCTGCTGGAACAGACGTTCCCACATTCCGTTAACCAGCACCTGATCCGGCGGTGACAGTTCACCGTTTTTGATCGCGTTATTAATGCTGTTACTAACGCGCATATGCAGAGCTTCAAGCGTGTGTTCACCGTGCTCTTCCACTTCTGCAACCGACACCGTCAGATGACCACGCAAATAGCCACCGGCAAAAAGCTCATCGTCGCTGGCATGCTCTACCATGTCATCAATCAGCGCCAGAATGCGCGTTTCAAATTCTGCGATCATTTCTTATCCTCAATTTTTTTGCAGTTCCCGCTCACCACAGATCGGCTGGATACGGGAAGCTCGCCGCCGTCAGCGGTGGCGTATTGTAAAACGATTGTAACGCGCGAATAAAGCTTGCTGGGCGCGCAGGAATCCCTTCGTCCAGATACTGCATCACTTGCGCATGCACACGTCGTTGGAAATCAATACGATCTGGCTCACCGTCGCCGTTCAGATTGTCGCAGCTGACGTTAAACGGAAAGCCCGCTGCGACGCAGAATAGCCAGTCGAAGGCCTGAGGTTTGATCTCCACCACTTCAAATTGGCTTTGCGTCGTGGCATCGCGGCCATCGGGGCAGTACCAGTAGCCGAAGTCGACCTGCAAACGCCGCTGTGCGCCGGCAATGCACCAGTGGGAAATTTCGTGCAGCGCGCTGGCATAAAAACCATGGGCAAACACAATCCGGTGATACGGAATGTCATTATCCGCCGGCAGATAAATAGGCTCATCGTCACCTTTTATCAGACGGGTATTGTATTCATCGCCAAAACAATCATTAAAAATATCAACCAGTTGTTGATAATGGTGCGTTGTTGTCATGTTATCTGTTGTTATCATAAAATTGTTGTCATAAAAATTGTCCCAGCCAGGCAGCAATCGCATGCCCATGACTGTCATAAATCAGCTTGCTGCTCATAATGGCGGAAACCAGCACCAGCATAGGACGAATCAGCTTTTGCCCTTTCGTCATCACCATTTTGGCACCAAGCCGCGCACCGAGGATCTGTCCGATCAGCATCACACCCCCGACCACCCAGACCACTTTTCCGCTGAGCATAAAAAACAATAGCCCGCCGAAGTTGGAGGTAAAGTTCAGGATTTTGGCATTCGCCGTCGCTTTTGCCAGATTGAAGCCATATAGGGTGACAAAGGCCAGGGCGTAAAACGACCCAGCACCGGGGCCAAAGAAACCGTCATAAAAGCCGACGCAGCCGCCTGCTACAATCGCAAACGGAAGCGGCGACAGGCGACGCTGCCGATCTTCATCGCCGATTTTGGGCGTGAGTAAAAAGTAGAGGCCGATGCCAATAATGAGAAACGGCAACAGCTGACGTAGAAAATCGGCGTGGATTTGCTGAATCAGCCAGGCACCAAAGGTGGAACCGATAAATGTCAGCGCAATAGCCAGTTTCTGCTCACCCAGATTCACCGCGCGACGACGAATGAAATACAGGCTGGCGGAAAAGGATCCGCCGACGGCCTGAAGCTTATTCGTTGCCAGTACCTGCGCCGGAGACAAGCCCGCCGCCAGCAAGGCAGGGATCGTCAATAACCCACCGCCACCTGCAATCGAATCAATAAACCCGGCCAACGCCCCAACAAAAAACAGCACGACCAGCATGTCTGGCCCAAGCACTAACCAATCCATCGTTATTCGTTATCTCGCGGCAAAATGTCTGTCGAGTAATGCCTGACAAGAAGGCGGCAACGGTGGCGGCGTCGTTTTTTCTGGCGCTTCGCTACTAGGCTGCTTCGGCTGGAACCAGCTGGTTAACTCAGCACCGCATCCGTCACCGATGGGTGGTTCGCTTTGTTCCTGACACTCCAGGCTGTCTGCCGGGCAGCGCAAACGCACGTGCATGTGCGCGCGATGCGCAAACCAAGGGCGTACTTTACGCAACCAGTCACGATCGTGACCTGCTTCGGCACACAGCTGTTTTTTAATCGCCGGATTGACGAAGATGCGCGTCACGTCGCTATCCAGAGCGGCAGTCTTGATCAACGTAGTAACTTCCGGTCGCCAAACGCGCGGGTTGACGTTAAGTCCGCTGGCGTTAACCAAATCGATAGGCTGCGGTTTCAGCAACTGTTGCTCACTCCAGCGCTGTCGGGGTAATTGCAGCCAGATATCCACATCCAGCCCGGATTGGTGACTGGCGTGGCCGCTGCTGAAACGTCCACCGACAGGCATTCCCATATCCCCCACCAGCACATTCCCTGAAGTCGTGCGCTTCACCTCGGTGCTCAGGCGGTGAATAAACGCCAGAAGATCGGGGTGACCGAAATAGCGGCGCTGATCGACGCGCATCACCTGATAATCCAGAGACTGCAACGGCAATGGCTGGGCACCGATAATACAGCCATTGGAAAAACTACCAATTGACTGCGGCGTACCCGCGACCGGATGCGCGATCTCCTGCCAGGGCGTTTTCGCCCATACCGCACTCGACAACAGCGTCGCACCCAGCGCCAGCGCGAGAACCCCGATTAACCCTTGTTTCATTATTTTTACCAGCGAGGAACCTGACTGTTCACATCCCCACACTGTGCGCGTTGGCGCAACAGGTGATCCATTAACACAATCGCCATCATCGCTTCGGCAATCGGCACTGCACGAATACCCACACACGGATCGTGACGCCCGCGCGTGACCATTTCAGTCGCTTCACCCTGACGATTGATCGTTTTCCCCGGCACCATAATGCTGGAGGTCGGTTTCAACGCCAGATGCGCGACAATGTTCTGACCGCTGCTGATCCCGCCCAAAATGCCGCCAGCATGATTGCTCTGGAAGCCTTCCGGTGTGATTTCGTCACGGTTCTCGCTGCCACGTTTAGTGACAACCGCAAAACCATCGCCAATTTCAACGCCTTTCACTGCGTTGATGCTCATCAGCGCGTGAGCCAAGTCGGCATCCAGACGGTCAAAGACCGGTTCGCCTAACCCAACAGGCACCGATTCCGCCACGACGCTGACCTTCGCACCAATGGAGTCGCCCTCTTTTTTCAGCGCTCGCATCAGTTCATCCAATGCGTCCAGCTTATCGATATCTGGGCAAAAGAACGGATTTTGCTCAACCTGTTCCCAATCTTTCAGCTCGCAGGTGACATCGCCAATCTGTGACAGATAGCCACGAACCTTCACACCGTGTTGCTGTTGCAGGTATTTCTTCGCAATAGCACCGGCGGCAACGCGCATCGCGGTTTCACGCGCAGAAGAGCGGCCGCCACCACGGTAATCACGCTGGCCGTATTTTTGCTCGTAGGTGTAATCGGCATGACCGGGGCGAAAGACGTCTTTAATCGCACCGTAATCCTGAGAACGCTGATCGGTGTTTTCAATCAACAGACCAATGCTGGTCCCTGTTGTCACGCCTTCAAAAACGCCGGACAGAATCTTGACCTGATCAGGCTCGCGGCGCTGCGTCGTATAGCGGGATGTCCCCGGACGGCGGCGATCCAAATCGTGTTGCAAATCCGCTTCCGTCAGCGGAATACCCGGCGGTACGCCATCAACAATACATCCCAGAGCAATACCGTGGGATTCACCAAATGTAGTGACGCGGAAAAATTGCCCAATACTGTTGCCTGCCATCACAACTCCTTCGCATGTGTTCTGTTTCTGCCTTACCGTCTGAGCTGATGCACAAACAGTAAGGCTGATGAATATCGTTATGACCGTTTAATCACGGTAAGCGCTAAAATGCTCTTTGCAATCAACCAGCTGAGATTGGGTTAGCATAAACACGCCGTCACCGCCGTTATCAAACTCCAGCCAGGTGAACGGAACCTCTGGATATTGATCGATCAGGTGCACCATGCTGTTACCCACTTCGCAAATCAGCACGCCGTCATCGCTAAGATAGTCTGGCGCACAGGCCAGAATACGACGAACCAGATCCAGACCGTCGTTGCCCGCCGCCAGTCCCAGTTCAGGCTCGAAACGGAATTCCTGCGGCAGATCGGACATATCTTCTTCATCCACATACGGTGGATTGGTCACAATCAGATCATAGCGAATCGCCGGTAAATCGCGGAACAGGTCAGAGCGAATCGGCGTTACTCGGTATTCTAGCTCATGCTGCTGAATATTTTGCTCGGTCACCGCCAGCGCATCGCTGGAGATATCCACCGCATCGACTTCCGCTTCTGGGAACGCCTGAGCGCAGGCAATAGCAATACAGCCGCTGCCAGTACACAGATCCAGAATAAGGTTTGGCACTTTTGGCAGTTGCTCATCAAAGTAGTTATTGATCAGCTCACCGATAGGAGAGCGCGGCACCAGTACGCGTTCGTCAACGTAAAACTCCAGGCCGCAGAACCAAGCCTTGTTGGTCAGATAGGCGACTGGGATACGTTCATTGACGCGACGGATCACGCGTTCAACAATGCGCTGCCGTTCGCTAGTGATCAAACGGGACGTGTACATATCTTCAGGAATATCGAGCGGCAGATACAAGCTAGGTAATACCAGCTGTATAGCTTCATCCCAGGGATTATCCGTCCCGTGACCGTAATAGACGTTGGCTGCGTTAAACCGGCTAACAGCCCAGCGCAACATATCCTGAATGGTATGAAGTTCACTGACGGCCTCATCGACGAAAATTTTGTCCAAGGGTGTCCTCCGCAGACAGTTCTGAATTAGGAAATTGTCGCTTAGTTTGCCATGAAGCCCGCGACAAATCAGCAGATATAACCGACTGAACGCGCCCCGATACAGACTTTTATTTAGCGACAGGGGAGAGACAAGGTAAACTGCTCGAATGTTGACGCAAGATGAATGAAACATGAGTAATAAATATTCGCTGAATGACGACGAATTGCAGCTTTTTCGCACGTCAATCACTGGCACAAAAAAGTTGCGTCAGGATACCTATACCCATAAACCGCTGCGCAGGAAAATAGGCGAATTACCGGCCAAACGGGCATTACAAGAACAGGTTGATGCCAGTTTTTATTTTTCGGATGAATTTCAGCCGCAGTTGGACACGGAAGGCCCGACGCGCTATGTCCGCCCTGGCGCCAGTCATTATGAATTGAAGAAACTCCGGCGTGGGGATTATTCACCGGAGCTGTTTCTGGATTTACATGGCCTGACGCAGCTTCAGGCAAAACAAGAATTGGGTGCGCTGCTGGCAGCCTGTCGCCGGGAGCACGTTTACTGCGCCTGCGTGATGCACGGGCACGGCAAACATATCCTTAAGCAACAAACGCCGCTGTGGCTGGCACAGCACCCAGATGTGCTGGCTTTTCATCAGGCGCCAAAAGAATTTGGGGGGAATGCGGCGCTGCTAGTGCTGGTTGCGTTGGAAGCGCCTTCGCTTGAATAACCCTCGTCATACTTCAAGCATGCCGAGGCGTGTAACACGCTACACGCCTCATACCGTATGAATTCCGAGCTTCTCGATTAGCAATCAGGGTTTCGCAGTCAGTTGTGCTGGGCTAACTTGCCAGTGCAGAACGCCATTGCCAGATTCAGTGTCTACCTTCACGCAGGCAATAGCAGACGTGGCGAACATCGGAGCCGATTCATTCTGACATAGCTCTGCTACCAAATAGCCCACCAGCGGCAAATGCGAAACCACCAGAACCGCACCGACGCCTTCTCTCGCCAGCGTTTGCAGATAATCGCTGACAAGCTGGGCATCACCGCCGGGCGTCAGTTCATTTAGGCAATCCGCTTCTTCCGGCAAAGGTAGGGATTTTTTCACCACGTCGAGCGTTTGCTGGGCGCGTAAATAAGGGCTCACCAGAACGCGCTCAATATCGATATCTTGCTCGTTCAACCAACACGCCATCTGACAAGATTCATCACGACCACCGTCGCTCAATGGCCGCACAGCATCACTCGCTGCATCAAGTACCGCATCACCATGACGCATTATCAACACTTGCATATTACACCGCTATGTTAATGAAATATATGATGTATACCCGCCATACTTCAAGCTGCTTGTGCGTTGTTCAAAACGCTAACGTTTTGTCACGCAACTCGAATTATTTAGAGCATATTCTCTATAAGCCAAGCTACATATGCATGAATTATCCTGCACCTGAGACTCGAATTATGTAAGGTCTATCCTGCTTTATCTCTGTAGGTTACCTGAGTTTCTCGCCCTGATAAACTCGCCTGACATCATGTTTCGGTCTGGATCGTGACCTGTTCCCATTTACCTGCAGTAATCACATGATAAATAAAAGGTTTAAAGACACTTAGCCGAGTACATTGTCTTGGGAAGATATATCCACAAAATAAAGATGGACATTATAATCAATTACAAACAAATCAATTTATTTTACTAAAAATCAGATTAAAAATAAAAAATCAGCACAAAACACTACTAAAAACACCAAAATAGATGGTTTGCACTTTTTTAACGCATATCAATTTTGCAATATTGTTAAACAACCACTCTACTTCTATCTTTATCTTATATAGCGTTTTTTTATCCTTCATTTTATATATACCCTAAATAATTCGAGTTTCAGGAAGGCGGCAAGAGAATGAATCCCGATGAGCTTACTCAGGTAAGTGATTCGGGTGACAAATCTGCTGGGAGCAGATTTGAACGCTGCTTGCAGCGGCCCTTTAGGGCGAGGCCCACGACGGGCCGAGTATTTGAACGTAGCCAACGTACATGCAACTTGAAGTATTACGGGTATAAACAAGGTAATTATACGGAATATAAGGTCATATAATAAAAATAGATTACTCTTCTACTTATGGACCATCGTGCAATTTTCGATAAAGCCCAAAGAGTCTTTCTGTTTCTTATATGCCTCCCATTATTCATCACCATGGAAGATAAAATTAGCAATACGTTTCCTTTATAAAATTATTTTCACCATGCGGAAAGTACTGAAAGTAATAGCGATATATATTTCAGCAGTGTGACATCTTTGTGTCAGTGGTTCAGACTATCAGGAAAGAGAATATATTCTCTGCATTTTCCCGAGCGGCGAATCCATGCCATATAAATATCCGCACTGATTAAAACGACTCGTTATGATTTCTTTTGTAATAGTCACCGTAGCGAGCAGTTTTCACGAAAATCAAGACTCTTTCGTGAAGACACTTTCGATGAAAATATGTGAGAGGCATATAAAGGAATCGTTATGAATTCTAAGCGTATAACATTACCTATTCTGGCGACACTATTCACCACATTCGGCCTTTCTCCCACCGCCAGCAGCGTGACGATTAATGGTCAGATCCCCGTATCACTGACCATTACGGCCGCCTGCACGATCAACAATGGTGGAGGCGCAGGCACCACATGGGGAACAATTAGCTTTGGATCCCATTCCGATCTGACGGCCAATATTGACAGTCAGGTCACCAGCGTCAGTGGCAACGGGATTACGGTCAGTTGCTCTGTCGGCACACCAGCAACATTGAGCATTGGCCCAGGGGCGAATGACAACACATCGTTACGCAGGCTCGCGCCAGGTACAGGGACCTATAACGTACCTTATCGTCTATACAGCGACTCAACTCGCACCACCGAGATACCAATCGGTACTGCAACCGGTATTGCGATTGTCGCAACGGGCAACCCACAGTTGGTTCCGGTCTACGCACGTATTCTACCCGCAGATCAAACCGTTCTATCACCAACAGCGGGGACTTATACCGACACCGTCACTGCAACGATTGAATGGTAATTTTTACAGGCCGGCATGCTCGCATGCTGGCCTTTTTAGGGTCTCTGACCAACAAAGTAAGGAGCCGTTATGTCACCACATCTCATGTGCGATTCCGCGTTTACTGCCTACGCCCCACAGTCGGCTCCAGGCATATCTCGTATCGCTATTCAGGCTAAGTAGCCATCGGTATCGCGATGCGTTTTCCATCGGTATTGACTTCGTCACTTCTGCTGTTTGGCACCCTTTTACCCACGGTGACGATGGCGCTCACTGTTAGCAGCACCTTTGACGTCGAAGCCACCATACAAAAGGGCTGTGTGTTTGGCACCAGTACAGCAAGCAGTCAACCCAATATGGGCACGCTTAGCTTCGGGATACGCGGGGCCACAGCGACAAACGTTGATGTTGCCAGCACAAGCGGAAGTGGATCGATTATCGCCACCTGTACGCCGGGCATTAACGCCATCATTGAACTGGACTACGGCACCAACGGCGGCAGCAGCACGCAACGTTATCTGAAAAATGCGGCAGGAACGCGGCTACTGGCCTACCAGCTTTATCGCGATGCCGCCCGCACACTGGTATGGGGAACGGGGGGGCTGGCGCTCAGTATCGTCTCTTTTCCAGCGACGCCCCAGACTTACACCGTTTATGCCCGCTATTTTGGCGGCACGCCTCTGCCTCCCGCGGGGATTTACACCGATAACGTGACCGTCAGCCTGACTTATTAAAAATAAAAACGGGATAAATACAGGATGAAAAGGAAAATGACGTTTTTTATTCGGGCAATGGTCTTTTTGTTGAGCAGTATCAGCCTATCTTGCTTTGCCGCAAGTTCTATCCTCGTTTGGCCGATTTATCAGGTCATTGAATCAGATGAGAACAGCTCGGCGCTGTGGCTGGAAAACAAAGGCAATGCCCCCGTCGGTCTACAAATCCGCATCATGTCCTGGAAGCAAATAGATTTTCAGGATCGTTATGCCGACCAAAGTAACGTGATTGCCACACCGCCGTTCATGACGCTGGAGCCGGGTAAGCGCAATATGATACGCCTGATTCGCGTCAACCCGCCTCCCGCCAATACTGAACAGGCTTACCGCATCATCATTGATGAGATTTCCGCGCCCTATCAACAAAACTCCCCGCAGATGGGGCTGCAATTTCAGATGCGCTATCTGTTGCCTTTGTTTCTCGATGGTCAAGGCATCTGGACACATGCTCGCCCAGATAAACGGCGTGCCGACACCCAACCTACGCTACCCGTTCTCAGCTGGCGAATCAGCGCAGTGGGTGGGAAAAACTATCTTTATGTCCGCAACCGAGGTGTGGTACATGCCCGCCTGAGCAACGTCTATTGGTCCGCCGACCGAAGCGGGAAAGGAAGCCGGACTACGTTAACCGACGGCTTTTTAGGCTATGTGCTACCGGGGCAAGAGATGCGCTGGCCGCTACCCGCAGGCATATCGCCCCCGGGTGCAGCGATGCAACTCTTTACCCATCTGATCGATATCACCGACCCCATCTTAATTAAACGCGAATGATAGAGCGATTAACGGCAGAGGCAGGTTTATTGACCATGCGGCCATGGTGAGGTCAGGCATGATGATCAAAACAGGTGTCTTGCCCCTGCTCATGTATGCCTCGTTTGCGCTGTTGTATTCTGCGACGATTCTCGCGGAAGACTATACCGATCTTCCCGCCCCTCCCCGCGCCATGCCCTCAGTCAGTGAGTCCGTTTATTATTTAACGCTTTCTGTTAATGGACAGGGTGATGACGAGGTTGTCCCGGTCACCTATCGCGCAGGAAACTATTATGTGGATGCAGCAACGCTGCGTTCGAATTACGTCCGCCTGCCGGATCAAAGCACGGGGCTCGTCAATGTCAGCACACTGCCAGAGGTCACTGCCGATTACGATCAGGCTATACAGCAGCTAAAGCTCACCGTGCCCACATCCTGGCTACCAGAGCAATCCGTTGAAGGCGGAGGGCAAAACATGGAGCATTACCCCGCCCGTAGCAGCCCCGGTTTGTTATTCAACTATAACCTGTATTACACCGCCCCCAGCAGCAATTCCGATTCGCTCAGCAGTTGGATGGAGCAGCGCTTTTTCAGCCCCTACGGAACCTTATCCAATACGGGAATCTACTATTTCACATCTGGCAGCAGTAACACACAGCAAGATGGCTATCAGCGTTTCGATACCTATTGGCGCTACAACGATAACGAACGCATGATCACCTATCAGGTTGGCGACCTAATTAGCAACTCTCTAACGTGGAGCAACTCGGTGCGCATGGGCGGCCTGCGTATCGCTCGCAATTTTGGTCTTCGCCCGGATATCGTGACCTATCCCATGCTGCAATATACCGGTACAGCCGCCGTGCCCAGCACGCTGGACCTATTTATCAATGGCTATAAAGCGAACAGCACCAGCCTGAACGCCGGTCCTTTCACCCTCACGAATACGCCTTATCTGAACGGCGCAGGGGAAGCGACCGTCATTACTACAGACGCCCAAGGGCGGCAGGTTTCCACCACGATCCCTTTTTACGTCTCCAACGCATTGCTGAGAGAGGGATTAAGCGATTTCGATCTGTCCGTTGGCGTTTTACGTCAGGATTATGGCGTACAGAATAATGCCTATACTGACGATCCTACCGTCAGCGGCATCTATCGGTATGGCTTGACCAATAAACTCACGGTGTCGGCACATGGCGAAGCAGTGAAGGACCTATCTCTGCTTGGTGCAGGGGCGGATTTTACCCTCGGACGCTGGGGGACACTGAGTTCGTCCTACAGTCAGAGCGAACAGGAAGCCACCGGACACCAATACACAACGGGCTATTCCTACTACACCGCCTCATTTGGCCTGAACGTTCAGCATGCCACTCGCAGCGAAGAATACCGTGATTTAACGGCCATACTCACGGGAGGTCGTCTCAGCCGAGAAAGCAATCAGGCAACGATCAGCAGCCAAATATTCGGTGACGGCAATGGCTCGTTCGGCGTGGGTTATTTCGATATACGCGCCTACGATTCAACCCGTACTCGCCTGCTGAATTTCTCTTTCAGCCGACAGCTGTGGCAAGGCAGTTCCATCTATCTCGCCTTTAACAAAGCGCTGGGAGAAAACGGCTACAGCGCCCAGCTCCAGTTCGTGATGCCTTTTGGCAACAACGGCAGCGTCAATGCTGGGGTTCAGCGCGACAACAATGGTGATTATTCCCCGCGAGTCGGGGTGAACCGTACCACGCCGACAGAAGGCGGGTTCGGCTGGAACGCCGCGTATGGTGCAGGAAGGACTCCCTATCATCAAGGTTCGCTGAACTGGCGCGGCCCTTATGCGATGGTAGCTGGCGGGACCTATGGCAATGCAGGAAATACCACTCAGTGGGGAGAGCTGAGCGGTTCACTGATCTACATGAACGGGGGGCTTTTCCCTAGCAATCGTATTAACGACGCTTTTATTGTTGTCGATACCGAGGGATATCCTGACGTCCCGGTAAGGTACGAAAACCAACTGGTAGGGAAAACCAATAACCGCGGCCATTTACTCGTACCCTGGGTCGCGTCCAATTACCCTGCAAAAGTGGAAATCGATACGTTACAACTGCCAGCTAACGTCACTACCCCACAGGTGGAATCCCGCGTGTCGGTAAAAGAAGGCAGTGGCACTGTCGTGACATTTCCCGTTCATGTCGTGCGCTCCGCCAACATTATGCTGCGCAATACAGACGGTAATCCTCTCACCATCGGCACCTGGATAACAGACGAAGCAAGCGGCAACACCACGATCAGCGGCTACGATGGCCTGGCCTACTTCACCAATCTGGGGACGTCTAACCGCTTACGCTTTAAACAAGAAGACGGACGGCTTTGCCGCGTGGCGTTCTCACTGCCGGAATCACAGGCCATGATGGCGACCATCGGCCCGCTTACCTGCCAGACTGACTCAAAAGGATAAAACGATGCTGACCCCGATACCGCAAATCCAGCACCTCTTCGCCACCAACCGGCGGTCCGCCCGTTGGTTACAGCTGGCTTTCCTGCTGATGGCGCTGTATTACGCACCATTTAGCCACGCTGCCTGTACCACGCCGCCCAGCAACACCGTGCTGGGGCCTTATGGTTCTTCCGTTGTCGGCGTTAACGGTACGCCACAGGTCGTGGCATCGGGAAGTGGATTTCGCTGTACGGGAAGTGTGTTGAGTTTAGCAAGTACCAATACCATCACCGCTACGATACAGAGTGACAGCAACCCCAGCGGCACCACCATGCGGATGCGTAGAGGGACAACCACAGACTATGTTCCTTACAGCCTGTGTATGGATTCGGGCTGCGGTACGCTCTATAACATCAACTCGACCTACACCTGGAGTCGGACCACCTTTCTGGACATACTCGGTCTGTTCAACTCCACTGACGGCACGATGCCGATCTATATCCGCACCAGTATAGGCAGCAACGTTTCCGCCGGGACCTATACCGACACGGTGACGATCAAATGGGATTACCGACTTTGTGCACTGGGCATATTGGGCCTCTGCTCTTACGATGAGGGATCAACGACCTCAACGCTCAATATCACCATGACCATCACCAATGATTGCCAGATCACCAGCGCGCCAAATATCAGCTTTGGTACGGCAGCATTTCCCGCCAATTTCGCAGCGGTCAACAATAATCTCGGCGTTCGCTGTACGCTGCTGGGCGCGTATACCGTCAAGCTCGTCAGTACTCATCCCGACGATGCCAACTGGCGCAGAATGACGGCCACTGTCGGTAGTACGCCTTACTACTTGCAATATCAGCTCTATCGTACTGGGAATATTGCCTGGACCGAGACTAACGATTATAGCGGCGCGGGAACGGGGATTACGCAGAATATCCCGTACACCGCCCGCATTAACGCCAGTCAGGCCAGCAAGCCTGAAGGGACGTATAAAGACACCGTCACGATCAACGTCACGATCAACTAATGCTATTGTCTTTATCGGCTGGCGGATAGAACGTCCGCTGGCCTTCCCGCATCGTGAGTAAACGCTCGCAGGGTGCGAACCGATCGCCATACTGTTGTTGCAGTACCAATAGCGTTTTCACTACCGTTTCCATCCCCAGACGATCCATATAATGGAACGGACCGCCGAGGAAAGGCGGGAAGCCAATGCCAAATACCGCGCCGATATCGCCGTCACGAGCACATTGAATCACGCCTTCATCCAGACAACGCGCCGCCTCATTCAACATCATCATCACGGCACGCTGGCTGATTAATGCAGGATCGATATGCGCCTTCGGTGTCACATCCAACAACGGATAAACCGAGCTGTCGACTTCTTTCCCCGAGTGCCAGAAACGGCGCGTTTTATTGTACCGATAGAACCCTTTGCCATTCTTGCGCCCTTTGCGCCCATCTTTCAGAATCGCATCAAACGCTGGCGGGGAGGTAAAGCGATCGCCGAGTTCTTCACTCAGCACCGGTACAATTTTGGTCGCGACATCAATACCGACTTCATCCAGCAGCGCTAGCGGGCCGACGGGGAAACCAAAACGCACCAGCGCATAGTCAATCGATTCAATTGGCTCCCCTTCTAACAGGCAGTAAGCCGCTTCGTTGATGTAAGGTGCCAATATACGATTCACATAAAAACCAGCGCTATCACCCACGACGATCGCGGTTTTTCCTTGTTTTCTCGCCAGGGCAACCGTCGTCGCAACCGTCTCCGCGCTGGTGTGCGCGTGGGGAATGACTTCAACCAGCGGCATTTTATCTACCGGGCTAAAATAGTGCAGGCCAACAACCAGTTGTGGACGACGCGCGCCCTCCGCGATTTGATGGATCGGCAACGAGGAGGTATTTGATGCGAAAATGGTATGCGGCGCGGCATGATCTTCAATCTCCGTAATCATTTGCCGCTTCAGTGCCAGATCTTCGAAGACCGCTTCAATAACGATATCTGCATGTTCAAAACCACGATAGTCCGTACTACCGGAAATCAACGTCATCAAACGCTGGCGCTCCGTCGGCTTCATCCGTTTACTCTGAACACGCTTGGTCAATAATTGCCAGTTGTACTTCAACGCATGGTTAATACCCTGCTCATTGATATCTTTAATACGCACAGGCAACTGCCCGCGCGTTGCCGTCACGCTGGCGATCCCTCCGCCCATTAACCCGCCACCCAGAATGCCGACACGATGGATCGGCTTCGCCTCAGAGGCCGCACCGGAGGTTTTCTTTAATGCGTTAGTGGCAAAAAACAAGTGGCGTAGTGCGGCAGACTCCGGCGTCATCACCAGTTTTCCAAACGCTCGCGCCTCATGCCGATACCCTTCTTCCCGGCCTTTTTCTATTCCCCGGCGTACCACCTGAATGATCTTTTCAGTAGCGGGATAGTTGCCATGTGTTTTCGCGCGAGTCTTGCGTTTCACCATTTTGAAAAGCAAATGACGAATACCCGGACTGTTCAGCAGACGCGAACGCCAGCCCAGCGGCACCGCTTTGCGTTTTCCTTTTTTGAGAATCTCGACTGCCGTATCCAGCAGAATATCGTGCGGAACCGCCTCATCAACCAGCCCCTGCCGTAGCGCCTGACCCGCCCGGAGATGGCGACCCGTCAGAATAAGATCCAGTGCGCTATCCAGACCAATCAAGCGTGGCAAACGCTGCGTTCCGCCCGATCCAGGAAGGAGGCCAAGCTGCACTTCCGGTAGCCCCAGCACCGTTTTTTCATCCAGAGAGCAAACGCGATAGTCGCAGGCTAATGCCAATTCCAGCCCACCACCTAAACAAGCACCATGAATCGCAGCCACCACGGGGAAAGGTAACGCTGCAATCTGATCAAACGTTTCCTGCCCTTGCTTGGCTAGATTTTCGGCCTGCTCGGCGCTGCTGCACTTATTCAACATGGTGATATCCGCACCAGCAATAAACGAATCAGGCTTGGCGGAAATAAAAATCAGCCCCCTGAGCGTCGCATGCTGCCGCGCCAACTCAAAGACCGAGAGGATCTGTTCTGCAAATTCACTCTTTAGCGTGTTCACCCTCTCGCCGGGGACATCAATGCTGATCACACCGATATTGTCCGGCCGAATGGTGAGGGAAAATGCAGATGTTTTTTCCGTTGTAGGCGATGCTGTAACGGAGAAAGGCTGTTGATCGTTCATGGCGTCACCTCCAGTACCATTGCAGCGCCCAGCCCGCCTGCCGCGCAGGCGGTGGTTAATCCCAGCCCGCCACCGCGACGGCGCAGTTCATTCAGCGTTTGGGTAATCATCCTCGCGCCAGTGGCAGCAAAAGGATGCCCATAGGCAATAGAGCCACCCAATACGTTGAACTTAGCGCGATCCACCTCACCCAGCGCGGCATTTCTGCCCAATTGATTCCGAGCAAATTCATCGCTGGCAAACAGCTTCAGATTTGCCAGCGTCTGGGCAGCAAAGGCTTCGTGCATATCAATGAGCGTTAGATCGGCCAACGCCACACCCGCTCTTGCCAGCGCAAGCGGGGAAGCATAGGCAGGCCCCAACAACATATCACGCTGCACGCCGATGGCACTGAATGCATAACTGCGTAGATAGCCTAACGGCGTAAGCCCCAGACTTTTGGCCTTGGATTCACTCATCATCAAGACTGCCGCTGCGCCATCCGTTAGCGGCGTGCTGTTTGCCGCCGTCACCGTACCGTGTCGGCGATCGAACGCCGGACGTAAACGCGAATACTGCTCTATGGCGGAGTCATGGCGCACGTTGTTATCTTCACTCAACGCCTTCTCGTAAGGGGGGACGTAAGCCGTCATCACTTCATCCCGCAGCACGCCAGATTCCCAGGCCTGTGCGGCCAGCTTGTGCGAGCGGTGTGCCAGTTCATCCTGTTCTTCACGCGTGATGCCGTAGGTTTTTGCCATCTGTTCCGCAGTATCCCCCATACGCAGCCCAGTGGAATACTCCGCCACGGCGGGCGCAACCGGGAGCAAGTCTTTCGGACGCAGGCCGCTCAACAGCCTCAACTTCTGGCCCAGCGTTCGGGCCTTGTTCATATCCACCAGCGTTCTGGCCAGCGCTTTACTGACGCCAATGGGTAGCACAGAAGAGGAATCCGCGCCCCCAGCAATACCGACTTCCACCGTACCCGCCATAATGCTTTCTGCCACATTAGCGACAGCCTGAAAGCTGGTGGCACAAGCGCGGGAAACACTATACGCATCGGTATGCACGCTCATGCCCGTACCAAGCACGATCTCTCTGGCGATATTCGGCGCTTCAGGCATTTGGACCACCTGCCCAAACACCAGTAGCTCGATCAGCTCAGGATCGATACCGGTTCGAACCAGTAACTCACTGGTGACGAGCTTCCCTAACTCGATGGCAGGTACGCCATGGTAGGCCGTTGCCTGCCGGGCAAATGGGGTGCGTAATCCGCTCACGAACGCAATGCGATCGCCACGGCGGGTTATCAGAGGTAATACCTCGCTCATAAACGCTCCTGTTAACCGAAAATAAAGTACGCGCACAACAGGTCAGACCTGATTTCATTGTTAACCAAATAGTTACATTACGCAAAGCCGCGCAACATAAAAGTGTGAAGAGCATGCAAGTAGCGACGAACAAAAAAGATGAAGAAACGGCAAGAAGAGAAGAAACAGAGGTCAGGCGATAAGTTAGGGAAAGGAAGCAATAGCAGGAGCCGCGAAAGGGCTCCTGCCAACACAAAAGTTAACGCAGGCCGAGCTGGAAAATCATCGTTTCAACCTGACAGCTGAACGTAAAATCAATGTCCAGCTTAACGCCGCCGTCTACGTCTTCCAGCGTGCTAGCGATTTCGCAAGGTTCAGACTCTACCGCACGCGCTTTTTCCGTCAGGGCCGCTAATGTCGCTTCCGCGTCAGAACGATCGCCGAACACGTTGCTGTAAGATGCCGTGCAATCTGTGTTATCCATGATTGTGCCGACATCGACACAGCAGCAGGCTGCGGTTTCTTCAGCACTGCATTTGTTGATTACGTTCGTCATGATGCTTTCCTCTTAAGACTTAAGACGCAGGAGATTTGATCCAGTTCAAAAATTTTTATCTTCCTTATATTTTACTCCCTCATCCCAAAGCAGTGCCAGCACTTCATGCTAGCCAGCAATTTTAGTGATATCAGTCACATTAATGTGTTATTGAGCAGTGAAGGCTGAGTAATATCTCCTCACACAAATTAACCAAACCGTTAAGCAGATCTAAATTTTGCATCATTTTAGAAATATTTCGGATACACAAGCGCAACATTATTGTATTCCCAACTTATACTTTGCCAACTGGTCTGATTTGTCAGGCTGAGTGCGCCCCCTACAATGCGCGTCCCTTGTTACTTTGTGTAACAACGTTAAATAACAAGCATATAAAGAGGTTTTGGTCATGAGCCAGAAAAACCTGTTCAAACAATCCACAATTGCTGTTGCGGTGGCCCTGTTTTCAGCAAATGTGTCCGCAGCTGGTTTCCAGCTTAATGAATACTCATCATCGGGTCTGGGACGCGCGTTTTCTGGTGAAGGTGCCGTAGCCGACAATGCGACCTCCGGTAGCCGTAACCCGGCGACCATGACCATGTTTGACCGCCCATCGTTCTCTGGTGGTGTCACCTATATCAACCCAGATATTGATATCAGTGGTTCAAGTTCATCTGGGCAAAATGCTGATGCGAAAAATATCGCACCACATGCCTGGGTGCCGAACCTGCATTTTATTATGCCGCTTAACGAACAGTGGGCGATTGGTGCTTCTGCGGTAACCAACTATGGTCTGGCGACTGAGTTTAATGACAACTATGTAGCTGGCTCTATCGGCGGTCAAACCGATCTGCTGACCTCGAACCTGAACCTGAGCGCCGCCTATCGCCTGAACCAGCATTTCAGCTTTGGTTTAGGTGTTAACGCCGTCTATGCCGATGCCAAGTTTGTGCGTCATGCAGGGGAACTGTCCGCTGCATTTCCTCCTGCTCTAGGGGTGACCCCCCGTACAGAAATATCACGTATGGAAGGTAAAGAGTGGGGCTACGGCTGGAACGCCGGCATCCTGTACGAAGTAGATGAAAACAATCGCATCGGCCTAACCTACCGCTCTAAAGTCGATATCGACTTTAATGGTGACTACAGTAACCAACTGCCTGCAGGAGCAGGAGCGCTTAATGGCGCAACAGTGCCTGGTAAACTGACGCTAAATCTGCCGGAAATGTGGGAAGCATCGGCCTATCACCGCGTAGCGCCGAAATGGGCGGTACACTACAGCCTGACCTACACCAGTTGGAGCCAGTTCCAGGAATTGAAAGCAACGGGTAGCAATGGACAAACCTTGTTCCAGAAAGAAGAAAACTTCCGTGATGCTTACCGTATCGCACTCGGTACCACCTACTATCACGACGATAACTGGACGTTCCGTAGTGGTATCGCGTTTGATGACAGCCCGGTACCGGCCGACAGACGTTCTATCTCCATCCCCGATCAGGACCGTTTCTGGTTGAGCGCAGGTACTACCTATGCGTTTAACAAAGATGCCTCTGTTGATGTTGGCGTGTCCTACATGCATGGTAAAAAAGTTACCATCACCGAAAAAGGCCCAACTGCAACGTCTCCAACGTACAACTTCAGCTCTGAAGGTAAAGCCTGGCTGTACGGCGTGAACTTCAACTATGCGTTCTAAATAACGTACGAATTTCTAAATAAAAAAGCAGGTAAGGCAACTTACCTGCTTTTTTTATTGTCCGTATGTACCTAGGCGAAGGCACAAAAAAGGCCGCTTTCGCGGCCTTAGATCGTGTGATCCGGTTAATACCGATTACTCAGGCTTAACCTCAATATAATCCAGACCCAGCGTACTGCTGGTGTAGCTGCGGATTTTATTGGTCATCTCAATATTACCGTCCAGCTTCTGACCATAAGACGGTACAATCTCTTTCAGCTTGCTCTGCCATTCCGGCGTCGCTACTTTATCTTTAAACACTTTTTCCAGCAGGCTCAGCATAATCGGCGCTGCGGTAGAAGCGCCCGGAGAGGCACCCAGCAGTGCAGCAATCGAGCCATCCTGCGAACTGACAATCTCAGTACCCAGCTTCAGCACGCCGCCTTTATCATCATCTTTCTTGATAACCTGCACGCGCTGACCTGCAACCGTCAATCTCCAGTCTTCTTTCTTCGCGTTCGGGAAGTATTCCTGCAACGAAGCGAAACGATCGTCGTCATCCATCATGACCTGACTGACCAGATATTTCACCAGATCGAAGTTATCCAGACCGACGTGCGTCATTGGCATCACGTTGGAGAAGGTCACGGAACCGATCAGATCCCACAGTGAACCGTTTTTCAGGAACTTGCTGGAGAAAGTGGCAAACGGCCCGAACAGCAGAACTGGCTTGCCGTCAAAAATACGGGTGTCCAGATGCGGAACGGACATCGGCGGCGCGCCCACGGAGGCTTTACCGTACACTTTTGCCATGTGACGTTTCACGATTTCCGGGTTTTCTGTCACCAGGAATTCGCCACCAACCGGGAAGCCACCGTATAGATCGGCCTCAGGAATTCCGGATTTCTGCAACAGTTTCAGTGCCGCCCCACCCGCACCGATAAAGACAAATTTCGCCTTAATCACGCTCTCTTTTTCACCGTTCTTCAGATCGGCGTAAGTCACGCTCCAGGTGTTGTCCGCGTTACGTTTGATATCACGGACTTCTGAATTCAGGTGCAGCGCAAAGTTGGACTTGGTTTTCATCGCGCTAACCAGCTGACGCGTGATTTCACCGTAGTTCACATCGGTACCGATAGGCATACGGGTTGCAGCAATCTTCTGAGCCGGATCGCGACCTTCCATCACCAACGGAACCCACTCTTTGATCGTATTGGGATCGTCAGAGAACTCCATGCCACGATACAGCGTGCTGTGCTGCATCGCATCATAACGGTGTTTCAGGAAGGCCGTGTTCTCGTCACCCCAGACAAAGCTGATGTGCGGCACACTGTTGATGAAAGCATGCGGATTCTTCAGCACGCCGTTTTTCACCTGATAGGACCAAAACTGGCGCGAAATCTCAAACGCTTCGGTGATTTCCAGCGCTTTGCTGATATTGATAGGGCCGTCGGGATTATCCGGCGTGTAGTTGAGTTCCATGAAGGCCGAGTGACCCGTACCGGCATTATTCCAGCCGTTAGAGCTCTCTTCCGCCACGTTATCCATACGCTCAACCATGTCGATAGACCAGTCTGGTTGCAGCTCCTGTAAATACACGCCTAGCGTAGAGCTCATAATGCCCCCGCCGATCAGTACCACGTCCGTTGTCTTCTCTGTCGTTTTAGCATCTTCAGCCATAGCCAGTGGGGCGCTGACCACCACGCTCAGGCAGAAGAACATAGCAAGTAGTTTTTTCATGCTTATATCTCTATTTTTATCAGTGCAGGTAAATAGAATTCCAGGCATTCATTAACACATGAGTGCACCACTATGAGTAAAAAGCATCGTTCTTATGACCTTTTTGTTAATCACCTTGCTAACAAAAAAATCAGCACGCTGACGCATTTCAGCCACGATGAGCATCCGTACTGGTTAATGACGTTACATTATTGTTATCTGACGGGAAGAAATAAATTTTAGTAAGTAAATAAATGAACAACAAAGTAATAACTTTTAAGAAACAAACCACAGAATCATCATGGTAAAAATAAGTTTAGCCGTATTTTATAAAAACAAAAGGCACCCGCAGGTGCCTTTGAGATGAGTGATAATGCGCAACGCTACTTCGCTGAATCGATCTCGTCGAGCGAGTCTTCAATCGCGGCGGCATTCGGGTTCTGCTGCGGGGCGATTTGCCCATCGCTGGCGAGGAAATCGTGCCGCTGGAAATAGGCTTCGCGTATCATCAGGTAAGGATCGGAAGAATTACGCAGTAAACCATCAGAATCCAACAGCTGTGCTCGCGTTTCCAGTCCCTCGATAGCCCACTTGCCAGCAGACATCCAGAACGTCAGATAACTCAGCATCGGATATAGTGTATCCGCTACGCCACCGCCGTCTTCACGTGGTGTTACGCTACCGTAGCCGGGCAACACCACATAAGGCCCGTATCCCACACCATAATTACCCAGCGTACTACCAAAGCGGCGAGACTCTTCTTTCGCCAGTTTAGGATTAGCCATCGATGCCACGTCAATCAGACCGCCCATCCCGAGCAAGGTATTCAGGAAAAAGCGGTTAAAGTGAATCATCGCTTTATACGGCTTGCCTTCAACGAAGTAGTTCACCATCGTTGCAGGCTCTTCCAGGTTGTTGAAGAAGTTCCCCAGTCCGTTGCGCGCAGGCGTCGGCACATAATCGCGCCAGGCAACAGCCGCTGGACGTACCACATACGGATCCAGCACGTCGTAGTTGAAGTTGAACATGGTACGGTTAAAGCCTTCAAGCGGATCAGAACGTCCTTCTTGAGCGCGATCCCCGGAACTGGCGCAGCCGATGAGTAACACGCTGGCAAACACCACCCCACTCAGGCGGTAATTCATATCTGTTCTCCCTGATTTATAGTGCGCTATACCCGTCATACTTCACATTGCGTGTGTGTTGGTTACGTTACTCGGCACACTTACGTGCACCTCGCCCCGTTGGGGCCGCTGCACGCAGCGTTCAAATCTACCTCTGGCAGATTTGTCACTCACCCGAATCACTTACTTGAGTAAGCTCATCGGGATTCCTTCACTTACCGCCGGCCCGCAACGCGAATTATTTAGGGTATATACCCGTGACCGAAAATGGGTATTCCCAGTATCAGCACTAGCCTATAAGGCTGAGTGACAAGGACGGGATATCGGCCAACAGTGTAACATTTTATTGATCTATCGCTACGTTGGCTTACGCATTACTACATTTCAGAGGCTTGCCATTTTTTCTTATGGGGACAACACGCGCTATCGTTACGACACGCGTTCCAGCGTGGACAACAGCACAGCATTTCATTATTCCTCTCACAGCATAGCACTGCCCACCTAAATCAGTGAATCACGCGCGGCGTCCCAAGTTGTAAAAACTGACTACGCTTATCATCGGGGTTGTCGGTGCTCACACCCGCAACTTCAGCGCCATTACCCAAGCACCAATCAGCACGATCGTCGAGAGGACCGCTATGAACCCGCCTTCAGAATCCAAGCAGACCCGGCAAGAGAAAGAAAACGACGTTGCGGTAGAGAGTGAGGAAAGCACGCAAGGAAAAGCGATCGATGTTGACGAAGAACATTTACCTTCCCCTGCTGCCGCGATCCATGAGGAGATTCGTCAGGAAGGACAAAAGGAGCTGGAACGCGATGCGATGGCGTTATTGTGGTCGGCGATTGCGGCGGGAATCTCCATGGGAACATCATTCATGGCCGTCGGCATGCTCCACAACCATCTGGTTGGCGTACCCGGCAGCTTTCTGCTGGAGTGTTTCGGTTATACCATCGGCTTTGTAATTGTCATTATGGCGCGCCAGCAGCTGTTTACCGAAAACACGGTTACGGCGGTGCTTCCCATCATGCATAAGCCAACACGCAGCAATTTCCACCTGCTTGGTCGGCTATGGTCCGTCGTGCTGACAGGTAACCTGATCGGGACAGCTTTGGCCGCCCTCGCCTTTACCTATATGCCCGTTTTTGATGGTGAAACGCGGGAGGCGTTAGTCGAGATCGCCATGAAGGTCATGAAAAACTCTCCAACGGAGATGTTCGCCAACGCCGTTGTCTCTGGCTGGATTATTGCCACTATGGTCTGGATGCTGCCTCACGCCTACTCCGCCAAACTGTGGATTATCATCATCATGACCTGGATGATTGCTTTCAGCGATCTCACACACATCGTGGCCGGTGCCTCAGAGATTTTTTATCTTGTGTTCATTGGCCACATCCCCTGGCAGGCGTTCATCTGGCCGTTTGCCTTGCCCACACTGGCGGGGAATATTATCGGCGGTACCTTTATTTTCGCACTCATCAGCCATGCGCAAATTCGTAATGACATGAACAGTTCATCCCACGCCAAACGGCAAAAGGCGCATGAGAATGATGGAAAAGAACACCGACAGAAACGCTGATTGCCGACACTTTGAGCAAACGCGCCGTTAAGTGCTTATTCTCAGAGCAAAAATGCGTATAATGGTCGCGCTTCACGTCTCCATAGTTAAACGGATATAACAAGCCCCTCCTAAGGGCTAGTTGCAGGTTCGATTCCTGCTGGGGACACCATAACCCTATCTTACATGCTCTCTAATAGTCTAAAAAACACTTTAAAAACAACAAGCATAGCCAAAGCGTAGTCTTAGTTGATACCATAAAATCTTGTAGAAGCTATACACAAATGCGTATAAAATCGTGTATACATTTGGTTCGATCTTTTTCTTATACACATGCTGCTAACCGACCTCAAAATTAAAAAGGCGAAAGCCCAAGACAAGCCCTACACACTTAATGACGGTGGCGGACTGTCTTTACTGATTGATCCTAAAGGGACGAAAGGCTGGCGCTTCCGCTATCGGTTTGCCAACAAGCCTAAGCTCATATCGTTTGGCACTTACGATACCGTATCCCTTGCCGATGCCCGTAAGAAACGTGATGAAGCCCGATCTATGTTAGCTAATGGCATTAACCCCAGCGATGCACGCAGAGCCGATAAGCTCTCTTTGCTGTTCTCTACGGAAAACACCTTTGAAGCGGTGGCGAGAGAATGGCACACATCAAAACTCACTACCTGGTCGGAAGGGTACGCCAAAGAAGTTATACACTATCTGGAAAAAGAAATTTTCCCGTTCCTGGGTAAACGTCCGATAGACCAGATCACGCCGCTTGAACTTTTGGCCGTTCTGCAAAAGATCGAAAAACGCGGAGCATTGGAACAAGCCAGCAAAATCCGCCGCCGCTGTGGTGAAGTATTCCGTTACGCAGTCGTAACCGGACGTGCTATGTATAATCCAGCGCCCGACCTGGCCAGCGCCATGAACAAGCCAAAGAACAATCACTTCCCGTTCCTAACCGAAAGTGAACTACCCGACTTTGTTCAGGCACTCAATAATTACAAAGGAAGCCAGATCACCAAATATGCCACTCAGCTTTTAATGTTGACCGGTGTCAGAACCATTGAATTACGCGCGGCTGAGTGGGTTGAATTTGATTTAGATAATGCCCTGTGGGAAATACCTAAAGAACGGATGAAGAAGCGCCGCCCACATTTGGTGCCATTGTCCACGCACGCAATTGCTATTCTGAAAGAACTGAAAGTGCTAACTGGCTATTATCAACTTGTCTTTCCTGGTCGAAATGACACCAGAAAGCCGATGAGCGATGCCGCGATAAATAAAGTAATCAAAATGCTGGGTTATCACGGCAGACTTACTGGACACGGTTTCCGGCATACCATGAGTACCATTTTGCACGAACATGGATATAACAGCGCATGGATTGAAACCCAGCTTGCGCATGTTGATAAAAATTCCATCCGTGGAACTTATAACCATGCGCAATATATAGAAAAAAGAAAAATCATGCTCCAGTGGTACAGTAATACCATTTATAAGATCAGCCCCTTAATAGAGGCCGAAAGGGTTTAATTTCTTTTGAAATATAATTCGACGGCGTCACGTAAGTCAGAGCTATATTTACCTCGTTTTATTTGATCATCCGTTGGAGTTTCAAGGCTGTCAATTATTTTTTGACATATTTTAAAGTACTCAACATATTCATCATTACAGAGGGTTTTTATAATATTAGCGCAATAGGCTGTGATTTTTTTAGAAGAAGGATCCGGAGTTTCTACTTTATTGTTGACCACCCATGGATATAACATTGCAATATGCCACCGTAACTTATTATATTTAGGTGCGTCATTTTTCCTGCCATTTATTAATGTATTGTATTTATAGCATATATACGCAGCACAATGATATGCACATTCATTGTCGTTGTCTGCAAAAAGTATATCGCTAGTATTCAATACTTTTTTTACATATCTAGAAGCATCGTGCGGGCGAAATTTAAAAACGGATATAAAACATCTTGCAAGTTCTTTAATGTCATATATTTTTGTATTTTGAATGGATTTGTTTCTATATTCACCCTCTCTTCTTTCGAAATACAACTTCTCTTTTGATTCATCATTTCTTTGAATATCAAAAAATTTTTGAATTAATCTAGCCTTTTCTCTTAAAGCATAAAAAGCTTCATTTTCTACAGCCGATTGGTTGTTTGTCGCTGTAACGATCTCGATGGCTACATCAGTATCTTGAGATTCTATAAATTTCACGATTAACTCAACGCTATCATCCAAGATATGGAAGTTTTCAAATAAAGTATTTGTCGTTTGGCATCCATTAATTATCTGATAATTTGTCAAATGCATAACTTTTGTATTTGATTGGATTGCAATTTCTGGCGCAATTATGGTCACACCATTATTGAGAACTGAAAATTGTTTGGCCTTATCACTATTGAGAGTGTTAGCTATATCTCTATTTACTGGGTTTTCTCCGCCGAGAAATGCACGCACATTCTCGTCAAAAACTTCTTCTCTTATTTTTCCTTCATCGTCCATAGCTATTTTATTAAGAAACTCTTTTGCTTTTACAATCGATATATATGCTTGGGGTATCCCAGGCATCTCATTGATTCCTATGTAATCAATTAATTGCAATGAAGCCTCATTCTTGTCAGATATAGACCCCCACATTTTCATTAACTCTTTACGACCTAGTGGAAGCACTTCAATATCATTGAAAATATCGGCTGATTTACAAGTTCTCTCTATGTTCTTGAAGCTAGCAACAATTTCCCTCTCTTTATTGTATACTCCACTAGTGCAATAAAAAACTTTTAAATTTGGCATTTTGTTTTTTATTTTCTTCACATTAGCCACAATGATTTTTATTATTTCAATGACCTGACCATTGTAAATACCATTTGGGAATTTTGGATCCAATGTAAAGAAATCTTGTAAACCAATATTAAAATTCGCTATTTCATCTTTATAAAAACTCTCGCCTGACTTTGCTTGATTTATTATAATTTCCACAGGCAAAGATGTTTTATGAGTGTCAAAGGCACTTTCAGCATCATCAACACTAATGATTAGCTCTCCATCAATGATGATCGCAATTCCATCTAAAGATGCATCGTCTTCTTGAGTTGTTATATCGACAGGGTTAAATCTACCGAGAAAATACTTAGAAGTTATAACGTAATTGCAGAAATATTCAAACAGCTTAGACTCATCATGCTCCTGAACTTCAAATTCAGTTGCCAAGTCTTTAACATATTGAGAAAGTATAGCATGCATAATAATTACCTTGTTAATTATTATCTAGAAAACGCTAGAGGTTTTAATTCAGATGATATAATTTTTCTTGTCATCTCACATTTACTCAATCAATTAGCTCAAAGTAATAAAAAAACCTATCAGCACAATTGAATTGGTTAATTCTTGAAAAGAATAGAGCGCAACATAACATTTATTTTTTAGAAATAAAATTTAATCCTAAGATAGTTAATTATGTTGATGACATAGTAGCTGAATTTTTTATTCACACATAGCATAACAAAGATCCCATATTTAATGTAGTAATGAAACCTGCCGAACGGAACACTTTGTTTCTGCTTTTAACCAATTGATAAAAATAGATAATATCCATTTTCCTTCCGCCTCGCTCGTCCAAATGGCTTACAAACCCTACTAATAGAACACCAGTAAATAAAAATAAGCATCCACATGACAAAATCGGCACTACACCGCACCCGCCTGCGGTTTTCGGATCATAAAAATTTTTCAGTTTTACTTTTCTACAAAACAACCCGCCAGACCGCGCCATATCTGGGCTTGTGCGCTTTGGTGCCAACTGAAATCATTGAAATAAATTTCAGCTTTTTTCAGTTTTGCCATTTTTTTCTGGTTTTGAAGCCCGCAAAAAATCACGCTATCTCTTTGAATTTAAAGACACTGTATTATTTTTCGTGGCGCGGTGAAAAATATCAGGCAGGAAAACAAACGTGCCACTGTTCCGGTGATCCCTTGCGGGATCCGGCTTACAGATGAGTAGATGGGGTGGAGTCACTGAAAAACACGAACAGCCAGATACAAAAAAACCCAACTGGTGAGGTTGGGTTTTCATCTCTAACCTAAATTAACCATCTAGATTAGAGAACATCATACTTCCACTAACAGCCGGTAGTTTAATCGCTGTCTACAGGGATAACAACAGCCCGTTACCTTTCCCCAACTTTACGCCGCACCACAACCAGAGAACTTTCCGGCTCGTCCACGTTTTCGGCCTTTTTGTCGTCCTCCTGCGCCTGGTTCAGCATGTCGATCATCTCTTTGCGCTTCTCCGGGGCGATGCCGTCTATCACGCTCTTAATCACATGCCCGTGAGTTTTAGCACTGGGGCTGAGGGTATGTGAGAACGTCATGTTCATCACGAACGTATGCCCGCATTCCACATCCGCACAGGCGCAGTAAATATCTGAGATATGCGGGTGCTTACGGTGAGTTTTCTTCACCGTGGCCACCGTGCCGCATTCCGGGCAGTAAACACGCATTATCCTCATGTCGCTCACTCCTTCCATTCTGTTAACCCCGCCCGCCAGAAATAAAGCCCTAACGGACGGCCATTTTTACTGTGTTTATCTTCTCTGCGCGTGGATACAGCGGTTACAGTGGTTACACGATTGATATAAAAGGGTTTTTACTGTAACCACGCCATTTTCACTACTGGTGACAGCGGTTACAGGTCGTATTTTGTAACCTCTGTCACCACAGGCTATTTATTCATGGTGACAACACCAGCCCTTGCCCTACCTGCTTGTCACCTCTGTAACCACTGTATCCTCAGAAAAATAAGATACGTGCGAGAGTATTAACCCAATACGCTGCTATTAAACTGGTACACCCATTTGACGCCTATTTCTGGCAGGCGGATGTTTTTCTGTGTGCGGCTGCTGCCCTCTGCCACATCCAGATAGCCCGCCCTGACGCAAAGCTGTGCCACCTTCTTGGCATCAAACCCCTTACAGATTTCTTTCCAACCCGATGACAGCACGTAAAACGTGGTGGCGGCATCCTCGGTGTTGTTGCCTTTCACTACCTGACGGAAACCCACCAAGTTGGCCGGGCGGCTGTACTCGTTGTGCCAGTCGGCAAAGCGGCTGAACTGGTTACGGGTGATGAAGTCTTTCACCTGCTCCAGCGCGGCGGCTTCCTCCTGATTGGCCACATGGCCACGATCTACCATCCACGCATCCAGACAGACTTTTGCCGCCCGCAGTGCTTCCCCCGCAGGCCAGCCGGTGATCCCCGCTTCGGTGGCCAGTTCGCCCGCCATCGCGACCAGAGCAAAGCGCGTGACTGCCCGCCCTACCTGGTTACCTGCATCAGGTGGGGTTAATTCGCGAGTGTAGGTTTTCAGCAACGCTTTGGCTTTGGCCGTCATGCCGGATAAATCCGCCGTGAGATGGCGCAACCATTCGCGGAACGCCGCGCCATGGTATTCCGTCACTGCCTGTTCTAAATGCTCGGCCAGCGTCTTGCCGCCCGAAAAACCATGCAGTTCTTCAAACACACCGTACTTGCCCGAATCGCTGGGGATTTGCACCATACGCACTTCTACACCGGCATAAGTACGTTCTCCGGCGTTGGCGGCGTGTTCAACCAGTGACAGTTCGCCTGTGGAAAGGAACAGCAGACACCAACGATTGGTTTCCCTTACGCTGCCGTCCGTTCTGGCTCTGGCCTTACCCTGGCCGTTAGCCAGCATGTAGGCGATATTTCCGGCCTCCCGTCCGTCTACCTCACGGATTTCATCGAGCATCAACGTGGCATCATTGCGGCGGCTGGCAGTCCCTTCCAGCGCATTGCCGGTTGACCGCCAGGTATGCCAGAAGTCCGAACCGCCGCACACTGACGCCGCCACCTTCATGGTGGTGGTTTTGCCATCCGTCGATTCCCCTTTCAAGTGATAGCCGCCACCGCCCACACCAACCAGCTTTAACAGCGGTGCAGCAAAAGCCAGACTGACGGAGAACGCCACGCGGGCATTACCGACGCAATACCGTGACACCTGATCACGCCAATCAGCCAACGTTCCCGCAGTGCGAAAATCCCGCCCCTGTACGCTGGACGTTTGCAGAATGACCGATTCCGCCCCCTCACCTATCACCTCGTCCTGGAGCACGTACACCGAACCGTGCCAGCCGGTTTTACTGACGCATGTCACCTTACGGTCTGGTTTACACAGGGAAAGGTATTCCATCAGGTGCGCCCGTGCCTGACCGTTGGTGTTGATGTACGACAAGCCGTTAACCAGCAGTACCCGGCGCAACTCTTCCCCGCTGCCACCTAACAACTCCATCGGCATCGCCCATTTGCGGCTAATGCCGTTGGTGTCTTCCCATTCCAGCAAGCGGCCGTAGTTGCTGCCGTCCATGTCACAGGTGATAGCCGTCACCCGTACCGGGCTGCACAGTTTGATATTGCGAATTTCCGTATCGCCGTCTGACTTGTTCACCAGTTTGTCAAACCACAGGTATTCTTTGGTCAGTCGGAAGCCTTGCGGCAAGCGGGTCTTGCCCTTGCCAAACAAAATCATTTCTTCGCGCAACGCCTCTTTGGTGCGCTCCTGGCCGTGCTCCTGCCTGAAATCATCCCAATCCGCTTTATGGCGCGTCGGCGGCAATGTCACCCAACCGTCTACCGCTTTGGCCGCTTTCTCCGCCCACTGTTTCCCGGTGTTTTCCTTGCCGTCGCCAAAATCGTTATCGCCAGCAATCACCAACCGCACATCCGGCCAGCGCTGCCGGAACACCTGCGCCACATTCAGCAAGTTACTGGCGGCAACCGCAGCCACCGTGACGCCCTCGGTCAATGCCGCCACCGTCAGCGCGGTAGCGTAACCCTCGGTGATAGTCACCTGCTCCGGTGCCTCACTCGGCAGCGGTTGCAGAGCAATGAAGCTGCCCGCCAGAATGGAGTTGGCCAGCAGCCGTTTATCCCCCAATGGGCTGATTAGCTGCGCCCCCGTTATCTGGCCGTCAACGTCAGTCAGCGGCAGCAACAGCGAACCGGCAGGAAACACCACGCCACCGCTCTGTTTCTCCTGGCGAGTCAGGGGCAAGCCCTGCCCCGTTAAGCCTTTATTGGTCAGATAGGCGCTTTCGCCGGTTTCACAAGTCGCCCGCAGTGTGCGATAGCTGGCGCTGAACTGGCGGCGCTTTTCGGCGCCGTCGGCTTCTTTCCTGGCGGGCGGGGTTGTCGGGTGTTGCATCTCCGGTAAGCCCAGCACAGATGCCACCGCATCGGCGGCAGTTTTGTTGTCGTCGCCGCTGACCAGTTGCACCAAATCCAGCCCGTCACCGTTGCCACACTGCGAACAAAACCACGTCCCGCGCCCGTCCTTATCATCAAAGCGGAAACGGTCTGTACCGCCGCATTTCGGGCAAGCGCTATGCTTGCCGTTGGCCGGAACCGTAATTCCCAGCGCCGGTAATATCTGCGCCCAGCGGTTATTTGCTGCCTTCACTGTCTCGGAGAGTTTGGGTCTGCTCATTGCGCCGCTCCTCCCGTCGTCAGCGTTTCCACCACGGCACCGGGCGGCAATTTGCCATCCGTCGCACCGCTGGCAATATCCTCATACATGGCCGACAGGCATCGGTAGCCATACGCTGACAGGCGCACCGCCTCACGCATAAAGCCCGGTTCGAGCATTTCATACAGCGCCTGCGCCGCCATCGCTTGCCCCATCGCACAGCCGAACTGGTCGATATAAGGCGCTTCAATGTGGGAAATGATGTTAATCGCCACCTTGTCGGCGGTCAGTGGAATACAGCGACCGTTCAGCACATATGCCGCCTGGCCGTGTTGGGCTGTCATTGCTTCAAAGAAAGCGTTAGCGATGTAATGGCGCAAAAGCGCCATTTTGAAAGCCGGTGAGGTCGGCAGGTTAATTGCGCTCATGGTTCACCCCTCCGGCAAAGAATTCACTGGTTTCTACCGCACCGTTGAGTTGGTCACGAACACATTCAAAAATAGCGGCCAGGCCGTCTGAATTAAGAGGCTTACCAGGGTGATCGGCATGGTGGCGTAACAGCTCGGCCATACACTCGGTGGCCTGTAAAGCGCGATTTATACGCTCTTCACCATTCTGCGTGTAGCCACAAGGAAACTGAGCATTAGTCATGTTCACCCTCCGCTACCGGCTGGTTAAAGGTGCGGTGCAAGCAGTCCAGCCGCTCCGACAGAACAAAGGTCAGCACCTCTTTCACCTGGGACTGATCCAACTCAACCAGCGCATACGCCAGCGCCCGGCATTGGTCGATGATTTCTTCCAGATCCAACGGCGTGTTATCAAACATGACGCGCCCCCTCAACCGGCAGACGGCCAGCAAAAGCGAGTACATAGTCACGCGCCAGCAGACGGCGGGCGCTGCGTTCATTCGGGGCAATAACGGTTTCACGGTGCGGAACGGCGTGAACATCAGCACGGCGCACAGCCAGAAATAAAAAGACAAATTCGGGGTGAGTATAGCCAGGGGTCGTTGACATGCGTCAATCTCCAGTAGATAGCAAAACTTGCTACCACCAGAGCTGCAAATCTCTTGAATGGTGGTAGCCCAGACGGGGTTTGCAGTACCGGCTCTACTGGATACCGGCCAGCCCGAAAGCTGCCCCGCCTGAGCCACCATTGATTCGGTACGGAATAATGCCGTAGAAAATGGGTGCACAAAGGCTACGACACAAAAAAAGACGCAAGGCGCGTCTGGTGTCGCCAGTAGAATACACGGGCTGCAAATCCCGATTGCCGATTTTGCGGCAACGCGAAAACTATACCCCGCGTATTCTGGCGACAGCAAGCAATTTTTATCCGAATCCCCGTGATTGACCGGGTGTGTTATCGCGTACATAGTGTTTCCTGCTCAGTGACGAGCCATGACGTTAGATGACAAGGGAGTGTTACCCGGTGCCTGCCGCACCGGGTATTTTTTGCCTGCGTTTAGCCGCCTGAAATCGCGGAATACCAGCCGGACGGTGGCAGCGAAAACTGACAGGGGATCGGCTGACTGAGTCGGCCACGTTTCCCCCGGCGTGAGAAATACCCGCGATTAACGCTAAAACGCAGACGATCCGTTCCCACACTGGCGGGGCTATCCGTTACCGCCAACCCACTGAGATAAAACCGTCCGGCTTCGGGGAAATCCTCTTCAATCTCAATCGAGCAAAACAGCTTTTGCCCTTTCTCGTTGTAGCTGACCAGTTGCGACGTGGGACGGATACGCACAAACAACCGGGATTCACCATCGATAACCTCATGTTTCACGGCCAACACTTCCCCCAGGTTATCGCCCGTGCGCTTGTGTTCTCCCCAAATCAGCGCGGTATAACGTGACGGGTTGTAGGTCGCGCCCATGTCTTTTAGCCAGGCCGGATCGATATAGCGTCCGTCAATGGTGACGCCCTCGGTGGCCACGCAAAACCAGCCGGTAGTTAACTGTGAATCGTTCATGTTCTCCCTCACGGTAACAACGTAATGGCCTGCTCATCGGCGGCGGCATACAGATAACCATCCCCCAGCGCGTAGCCCTCATTACGCCAGTAGCTGTGCTCATACACGGAACGGTCATCCACAAACTCCGCCCGGAAATAGCGGCTATGCTTCTGCGTGTAGACGTGCAGGTTTTCCAGCGTGGTCACGGCCAGTCGTTTACCCGGCATAAACGGCGGAACAAAGGCAAAGCGTCCCGCTACAGAACTGGTGACCATCTGCGCGGCGGCGAGATCCGCCGGACGGTCTGCCATATTGAACAACCGTAGCCGCTCCGCCGCCGCCAGCTCTGCACCGACCAACACCACCAGGCGCGGATCTTCGCGTAATCCCTCTGGTATCTTTTGGGTTATGAGGTGATTGGCCAATGCATCCAGATGTGGGAAATCGCCACCGCTCCCCAGGGTGATCGCATCCGTCAGTGCCTGGGAGCCGCCATTAAATTGTTTGGCGACGGCATGCCAGCCAAGATTGATATCTTCCCCTTTGGGATATTTGGTAGGGTTGGTTTCCGGGCTGAGAAACGCGCCATTTAGTCCAATACGCAAAATATCTAACGCCATTGCGCGTTCAAAGAACGCCGCCATCGTCCGGGTGAAGTGGTCAATCCCGCCCACATTGGCAATCAGTGACATTTGCTCATACGACAGCGACGCGCAGGAGTCCGTTTCAACCAGCATGTACGGCGTACCATTGACAGCCAGCGGCTTGTTAAATCGCCCTTCTAGCGCACGCCCGGTATGCAAGCTGCTATCACCAAACGTGATCGCCTGGCCGGTTTCCTCTGCCATGTCCATCATGGTAATGCCCTGCATCATCCAACCGGATTCCAGTAAGGCAATGCGTAATTTATTTTCTGCCTCATCAGATACAGAAAAACTCTTTTTGTTATTGCTTAAATAATTCGCGCCGCGGGTAAAATTACGATGAAATTCCCCCGCCAATGCCGGAGCATTAACGTGATGCATAAAATATCCTTTTATATGAATGGGGTAATAAGGTGAATTACAGTGTGTCTCGCATCATGCGATTTTTATCTTGTTCGGCGTTCACCGTCTCGATCATTAACTCCACATAATCATTCACTGGCATGAGTTGGCGAAATAGCTCACCTTCATGGCCGTAATATAAACTGCATAACTCAGCCTTTGCGATCCCATTACGGTTTAATTCATATTTATCTATAGGATGACGACAGAGTTTTAATATCTCCTCTACCGCTTTTTGTAATTCATCCATCTTTGACCAGGCATAAATATGAGACTTACTGCTTAGGCCATTAGAATAGGAATCCATCCTGTAGGAATATGCAGGCAACGAGGCAACTGGCAGTTTCTCCATGACCTTGTTCATAAAACCTTTGATATTCTTTTTCAGCATCGCTTCCACAACAGGGCGCAATAAACCCAATAACCCCTGCCGCGCCTGATAGATTAATTTAGCCTTTTCGTGATTGTCCTCCGCACGCTGCCGCTGCACTTGTAATTGTCTCAATGCCTCTTTCATCGAGACAAGGCCTTGCCGGGTATCAAGTACATTGTGATTAGGATTAGGATTAGGATTATCCGCTTCACCACCGTAGCGGAGAACGCCTTGATGGGCTTCATTAAACGCTTCCTGTGCCGCCTCACAAATCGCCGTACCACGCTCAATCAGGAAGTTGATTTCGTCCGGGTCACACATGTAGCTGGGCATGTTATAGCCCGTCAGCGTTTCCAACTCGGCTAATGAACGCTCCATTTTAAACAGGCGATAAATCTCAATGACGCGGATCGCATAACCGCCATCCCCGTATTTAGGTTCAAATGGAACCAGCTGATAAGCCGAAATGACATTCAAGGTTTTATCATATTTACAGCGTTCTATTTTTTTCATTTCCTTACTCCGCACTTTTCCTATTTACCAGATTGCTATTAATCCAATCGATAATTTCCTGCTCCACCCATGCCACCGTTCTTTCCCCGATCGATACATTAAGCGGGAATCGACCATCCTTCATTCGATGATAAATCGTTGAACGAGGAAGCCCCGTTTTAGACATTACATCCCTCAGACGGATTAACCGTATCTCTTTGTTTTTAATCAATGAAGCATCCATAGCCATACCTTCCACACATTTATTTGAGATGCACGTTCCCTCTGAGATTAATTCAGATTCAAAAGGAGTTCGTAAGATGTATATAGATTTACATGGCGGGATTTTGTTGTAAATAGGGGTAGTCAGGTGAGAGTCATTATTTAAAGGTCTAATAATTCATATTGGCATATATTCAGCAATATTCAGTAATATCCAGTAATATCCAGTAATATTCGTCCTAGAAGCACCAATGGTAACAAAATGTAAAAAAAAGATAGTGCCCGAGAATTACACATCTTTGAAAATAAGTATAAGAGCATGTATAGTAAAATTTATCGAACGACAAAAACTAAATTAAAAACAATAAATTAAACCATAAAATCGATTCCTGCTGGGGACACCATTCACACGTCTAAAAGCCCTTAATAAACTCTATTTTTCCCTATAAAATCATAAAATTAAATCATATACGTTGTCGGCTAAAAACTACGATGTTGTACCAACATAGGTATAAGAATGCCGCTTATCGTCGGCTTGGACCGGGGAAATTATCGACGAGTCTAATTTTGAAGTCAGGGTGAGCGTCAACAATCTGAATTTTAAAATCAGGAAAGTTATCAACAATTTTCCATTGCCCTGCTCGGTTAGCAAACGCGGTAACTTCTTCTACTCTAAGGTGTTCGTGCGCGTTGACAATCTGCACCCTATAGTCTGGAAACGAATCAACAATTTGAATTCTTCCATACACTTTAGATACATCGACAGCAAGGGAGAATGGCGAGAAAAGAACAGCGCAACAGAGCAATGCTAAACCTAAAGGCCTCATATTTATTTCCTTGATTTATATATATTCCTGAAGATTATTTCATGGTAACTATCTGATTTTGTCAATATAGATAGATGCTTACACGACGTTAATCTAACAATACGGAGGTTATATGGAATGGCGCGATATCTCGCTTCGTCTGGCTACGCCGGAGGACGAGCGGTTCCTGTTTGAGCTTCGCCGTGCGGCGATGGATGAACATCTTCAAAGAGCTGGCGTTATTGCTGATGATTTGGCGCACTGGCAGCGAATAAAATATCATTATAATGACGCCTATATTGTGCTGATGGGGTCTCAACGCATTGGATTATTCAAACGACATAAAGGCGACAATGCGTGGATTATTATACAAATCCAGATTTTACCGGCCTACCAGGGACAGGGCATCGCGGCGTGGTTATTAAAAACATTTTTACAGCAAGCGGATGAAGCCAATGTCCCCGTTACGCTGAGTGTTTTGAAAGGCAACAGGGCAATAACGCTCTACCAACGTTTAGGTTTTAAGATCGTTGATAGCTCTGCTAGTGCATTAAAGATGAAGCGCAGCCAACGTTTACTATAATTTTAGAGTGTCATCCCCTTCGTAGGGTAAATATCTTTCCTGTCCGCTATTTCTCCGATGCTATTTCTCATGCATTACGTCCCCAATCAGTAATGAGAAGCCAACATTAAAAGGTTTCAATACATTGAGAAGCGCAAAACAGGAAAATACCCCACAATAGAAAGAGGTATGTTTGAGCATACCTCTCTTATCATGATTATTTCGATACTGTTATACTGGCATCTGTAAATTCTGGGTAACCGGCCGGGCGGCCATTATTCAGGTTAGTCAGGAAATTCCCGTCTTTAAGAGGAATCGAAGCTGAACCATAATCAAACGCATTTAATAGGTTACGCAACTCTTGATTATTAATACCATCGCCAAGCATTGAGTACCAGCTGATAAGATCTGGCGTGACAAATTTTCTATACGGATTTTCCGCTTGTTCATTCGTTTTAGAAAAGCGGAAAGCATGGGTTAATGGTCCATCTTTGTGATAAGAAAATTTCAGATGACCATCCTGCTTGTCGATACTCGACGCCTCTTTGGTCGTTAACTTACCATGTGCACTGTAGCTACCGTGCGTCACCACACCATTTTTAGTCCAAATAGCCACATGTTCCCAATCATGGCGGTGGCCTGAATTTACACCATTCAGTATCTGGTCTTTTAAAAAGTAGAGCGCATAGAAGCTACCGCAATAACGAGATCCAGCAGAATTAACACAGGCGTATCGATGCAATGTATTTGACGAGTCGAGAAAGTTACTCCATCGGCACCCACCCGTTATATTTCCTGATGGTTTCAACCCTCCATTCTGTACGCCGCTACGACTTACTCCAGCGCTAGGAAGGCAACCATCTGTATCAAAATCAAATACAGGCGCAATGGCTCGTGCATCAATTCCGGATGGCAACGCTTGGTTCAATTTAGGGAAATTATCTGCATGTGAAGAAAAAGTGGCGAACAACATTGAGAATACTAGAATCGTTTTCTTTCCTGAAAGCATATTAACTCCTTTGGCAACGGATAGTCCTTTTAAAATCAACACTATCAATAGTAAAAAATGTAACCATAATGAAAGTGTAGGAAGGAATACTTTTAACAAGAAAGAGGGGGAAGTAAAAATCATTTATTTACAACAATAAATCATTGTATATTTAGCCTGCAAAATAATGCATGTGATTTATATATAATAAATCAGTAAAGATCCTAACCCGTTAGGATCTTTACTCGCTAACCACGTCATAATGCTGGTTGCCTGCATCAAAACGGTATTCCAATAGAATATCGCCTCCACCATGGGAATAGCAGTTCAGCGTAATGCTATGGTTATCTACACCGTTCTCAATATTCATATAAATTGGTGTCATGAAAAAACCAAACTGGCATTGCTGAAAATCAGGTTTGAGAAGTTGATCGACATTGCCGCTCTTCTTATTGATCGCCTTGATTCCCTCAACAACCATCCCTGTATCGCTGTTTTGATACACCCCAACGAAGCTATGCGTCGCCGTTTGTCCCCAGAAAGGAATATCAACCTGCCCTTCTAGCTTTGCGGGTTGCTCGCTATCGTCAAAGGATGCCACACGCCGTAAACTAACATCATAACGTGCCTTTCCGTTTGACCACTCGCCACGGAGTTCTTCCCCTATTTCCGTCAATTTAAACGGGCAGTGGGTTGTATCGATACCGGACTTAACGCCCTCAATGATATATTTATCATAATCCTGCGGGGAGTGGATTTCGCAGATCTCAAGCGACGTTTCCGTGAGTCGTCCATACAGAGGAATCGGCGCTCGGTATTTATCGTAAAAATAGCTCCCGAGAAGATTTTTATCTTGGTCTGAGCTGTATTTCTGCAATGAAAAATGTACTGGATAAGGCCCAATGTGGCCTTCGTAATTGCTTACGACATACCAGCCAGCATGCGCTTCCCATGTTGCCGTCAACAGTCCACAGGCTATTAAGGTTGATACTGCTAATCTCATACATTCACCTTGTCTACCCGTCATACTTCAAGCCGCATGTGCGTTGGTTTTCTGCAACTCGCGTTGTTTAGTGTATCGATCATGAAAGTGAATCGCTCAAAAGCAGCGCACAACTTCAGCATATTAAACTAATCATGGTGACAGCAGGGGCAGATTTCCACCGTAGAAACCGTCATCACGGTTGTGCCCTGACAATCCCATTCAACACGGACAGGCCGATTTTCAGGCCCTGAGTAGTGCAAATACTTATCGACTGGGCTTTCCGTCATACCGGTAATCACCTCAGTAGCAATGAGATCATCACCCGCAAATACGCGGGCTGTCGCCTGTGACGCTTCTCGCGTTTCACCTGATTGCCGATACAAATAGTTAACCGTCAGTTTAATACTGGGCATAGCACTTCTTAACAGAGCAAAGATAAGGAAAACAGTGTATCGCGTTCCCCCGCACTTGTAGAGCACATACATGGCATGAGGCACTACCGATCCCTGCTAATACCATGATAGTTATCTATTTTTTAAAAACTGATATGTTTGGTCACAAAAAATCACACGGTTAGTAATCAAAAAGTTAAATCTTATGCCTTTTGGATATTAATGAAGCAAAAAAAATAGCCGATACCTTTTTTGATAGGGTGTTTTTAATGCAACTGCATTTTGCATAGATCGTGTTTGGCATAAATACTGTTTTACATTAACCGTGTTCTGACTGAACCATTTATTTAACGTCATGGTGTTGAATAATAGGAAATTATACTCAGCAGATTGATGCCTCTTCCAAGGAAGGTAATTAACCTGCTTGCGTCAGTGACCTACATTTCAGCAATTTTGGCATTAACGTATGTGGTTTTAACACACTGAAGTAACTCACTGGTAAAAACCATTACCAGCATTAAATAGATATAAGAAGGAGTTATACTGTGGTAATTCCAGATATTCAACTCGTGAGTGCGACGACCCCGGCTACCATGCCCCCTATTGGCGCGGCTGCAAATCCGACTGTCGTTGCAGCCATCAGCCCAAGTAATAAAACCGACACATCAGCAAACTCAGACTCTCAAAATATGCCGGACTCGAACGAGAGTACGAAGGTCACGCTGTCTTCTCAAAAGAAGCGCGCTACTGAAGAGAAAGATGCCCAGCCACCTGAACAGATCAAGGCGCAGCAAAAAGCCGCAGCCGAATATTCTCTGGCAACGACGGGTATTCCTTTGTACAACGGCAAGCTGGTTTCTGTGATTAAATACCCAGATGGTAATTCTGAAATGTTTGATGCCTATACAGGACAGCGCATCACACAGGAAGATTTGGCACTCATGAGCGCTCTTCATAGTTCTGGTGGTGAACAGGTATTACATTTTGAGAGTAAAACGTCATATAGCAATTTGTCTGCCGCCGAAGTTTATCAGCAGATTCAAGAAATGCTGCATGGTTCAGGCGATCAAGAAGAGCTGTCTTAATAATAAATAGATGCCAAGACAGATAATCGCATTGCCCTGGCATTAAATAAAAATATAACGTTATCTTAATAGTTTAAGATATCGACTTGATGGAAACCGGCCGATTAACGATTAGGAATGAGTATTTCCGAAAACTCAGCTAATCTTTTCAGGCCATATTCCCAGGGACCAAATCCCGCTTCTGCATTAATATGTCCAGCTTCCCCCACATCAACCAGTTCGCTATCCCACGCCTGCGCCCAGTATTGGGCGCGAGTAAAACTCATCAGCGGATCGTTATGGCTGGCAAATGTCAGTGTTGGAACCGACAGCGGTGAGGCCTGAATACGATCGTCAATCTCAAAGCGCATGGGCTCGGCTGGTGCCACCAGCATAACACCCGCGATCCCTTCCTGCCCTTGTTGCACAACATGGCAGGCGGCCAGCGCACCGAAACTGTGGCCGATTAGAATCACAGGCTGTGTACAGACACTGAGCTCACGGCGGATCGCCAACACCCAGCGATCCAGATCGGCCTGATACCATTCCCGCTGGCGTATACGCTGCCAGTGAGGAAAACGCCGTTCCCAATGGCTTTGCCAGTGCTCGTCATCGCTGTCCCGCAATCCCGGCACCAGCACCATCGTTAGCTGCTGGCTCACTTCCGTCAGCCGCAGATCGATTTCTGTTGTCTGCATCCGCCCTTAACACTCCTGTCTGTTACCCAGTGACTCTCATCCTACCCTGTCTGGTATATCAGCCACCGGTTACTTTAACAATCTGGCCTTACAGCTTTTTCCTTTGATTTTGCCTTTCTGGAGCTGTTGCAGCGCACGTTTAGCACTGTCTTTACGGATTGCGACATAAGCATGTAGAGGGAACATATCAATTTTCCCGACTTCCGCTGCCGTTAATCCTACATCGCCAGTTAACGCGCCAAGAATATCGCCGGGACGGATTTTGGCCTTTCTGCCACCATCAATGCACAGCGTCATCATCTCAGGTTCGAGCGCAACATCACCACTGCGGCTAATCTCATCCGCCGATGTCCATTTAATTCGCATACCGATATAGTCTTCAATCAGGTTAGCGCGGTTCATTTCCTGTGGCGTACACAGGCTCACAGCCAGACCCTGCGTCCCCGCGCGGCCTGTTCTGCCAATGCGATGAACGTGAACTTCAGGATCGAAAGCCAGCTCAAAATTCACCACCAGCGCCAACTCTTTGATATCAAGACCGCGAGCCGCAACATCCGTTGCTACCAACACGCGACAGCTACGGTTAGAGAAACGCACCAGAACCTGATCGCGGTCGCGCTGTTCCAAATCGCCATGCAATGCCGATACGCTAATCCCGCGCATCTCCAGTGCCTCAAATACGCTCTGGCAATCACGTTTCGTGTTGCAAAACACCACGCAGGATGCTGGCTGATAATGGCTCAGAATGGCAATCAACAGCGGCAGGCGCTGATCTTTCGTTGTCTCATAGAAACGTTGTTCAATGGCCGACTCTTCCACGTCATCTGCTATTTCGAAACGTTGCGGCTGACGCTGAACCCGTGCGCTGATCTGTTCGATCTCTTGCGGGTACGTAGCGGAAAACAGCAGTGTTTGACGATCGGACGGCGTATAGGAAATCACATCATCAATGGCGTCAGTAAAGCCCATGTCCAGCATGCGATCCGCTTCATCCAGCACCAACACTTTCAGGCTATCTAAAGCCAGAGACTGCTTGCGTAAATGATCCTGAATACGCCCCGGCGTACCGACAACAATGTGCGGTGCGTGGACCAGTGAATCGAGCTGCTGCCCCATCGGCTGACCGCCGCACAGTGTCAAAATCTTAATGTTTTGCGCAAAACGCGCCAGACGGCGCAGTTCTTTGCTGACCTGATCGGCCAGTTCACGCGTCGGACATAGCACCAGCGCCTGCGTGGTAAAATCGCTGACGACAATACGATCTAGCAACCCAATCCCAAATGCCGCCGTTTTGCCACTACCGGTTTTCGCCTTGGCCCGCACGTCTGCGCCGCTCAGAACGGCTGGCAGCGTCGCCGCCTGGACTGGCGTCATTTCGGTATAGCCCAGTTCATTAAGATTGGATAACTGCTCTGCCGGCAGCGCGAGGGAAGAAAAAGAGGTTGTACTCACAGTGATTACTCTACCAAGGACGAAATAACGAAAGGTGACGCCGAGCCAAAGAACGGCGCAGATATGTCGCAATCATAGCAGAGTTCGCCATCGTTGACCGATTTACCTCCCGCAGCCCCACTAAAACAGCGAGACGAATCCTTTACTCACCAAAAAACCTTGTCCTTCAGGGGATAAAAGATAGTTCGCCAGCAGTCGGGCTTCACGCCGGGCTGGCTTCATGATGGCCAACATGTACTCGGCATCAATGCGATAAGGATCGGGTAAGTGAACCACATGCAAATCTGGCTGATTGAGCAGCAATGGCAGATAGCTGGCATAGCCAATGTGCATATCGCTCTGCCCGGTCCGAATCAGGCAACTCCCTGCCGTCATACCCGCCGGAATCGCATGGTCTAGTCCCCCACCCACCAGCGGTTTCGCCTTGTTGCGCAGCTGATTTCCCCATCCGCGATGCAGGCGTTCAATGCGATCAAAGAGCTGAAAAGCATAATCCCCACCGGGGTCACTGCCCGGCGTTGAGGTTGACAGCACAAAGCGAGGGTCAAGCAGCGCCATCAACCAAGACTGCGAGGTCAGTTCCGGTACATTGCGCATGACGATGCAAAGATGGTTGCGCGTAAACACGGCGGTTTCCTCCGCCAGTCCCCGCGTTTTCAAGCGCAAAGGGTGCGCGCAATTTGCCGATGCGAAAATATCCACCGCGTCACCGCGCATCATTTTTTCACTCAGCAGCCCCGCGGGGCCGAAAGTCGGTATCACTTCCACCGCATAACGTTCACTGAATGTCGCCAGCAAAGGAGCAAATGCGAGGCGTAGGCTGCCAGCAGCATACAGGCGAAGGGGATCGGTCATTGTGGCTCCGTCATGGTTAATATCGGTATCAGCGCACGATACGGCTGCGGCGCCATTTCCACGTAAACCTGACGCACCGGAATGCCGTACAGACGAGATAGGTTATCTTCCGTCAACACGTCATCACAGCGGCCATAAAGATAGCGCTGATTATCCATAAGAAGCAGCGCCTGCTCTGCAATGATCACGGCGTGAGCTGGGTCGTGTGTGGTCAACAGGATACTCAGACGTTGCGTTTTAGCCAGATGCTGTAATAACCGCAGCACCTGCGCCTGATTTTGCACATCAAGCGCCGCCATCGGCTCATCCAGAATCAGCGTCTGACACTCCGATGCCAATGCCCGCGCGATTAATACGAGCTGCCGTTGCCCGCCGGACAACGCGCTAAATTCACACTCGGCAAGCGAGGCGATTCCCAGCAGAGTCAGCGCATTCTGAGCCACGCGGATATCATGGGCAGAGGGCATAGCAAACAGCCGAACACGCGCCGCCCGCCCCATCAGCACCATATCCAAGACGCTATAGGAAAACGGTGGGGTAAATATTTGTGGCACAAAACCGATGTGCCCATCGCGCTGAATCGTCCCGGAAAGCGGCGATAAGTTTCCCAATAACGTATTCAGCAGTGTGGTTTTCCCTCTGCCGTTCGCACCCAGAATCGCCGTAATTTCGCCTTCCCGACAGCACAGATTTAACGGTGAAAAAAAGCCCTGCCCCTGCGGGTAGCCATACACCAGTGCTTCTGTCGATAGCCTGATTCTCGGCATGCTAGTGTCCTCTACCCTGTCGCTGTGTTTTATACAACAGCACGGCAAAAAGTGGTGCGCCGAGCAGCGCCGTCAGAATGCCCAACGGGATCTCGGCTTCACTGAGGTTACGTGCCAGATCGTCTACCAACACCATAAAGCCGCCACCCAGCCACAGCGACACCGGCAGCAATCGGCGGTGATCGGCCCCCACCAGCCTACGTGCAACGTGGGGAATAACCAGCCCAATCCAGCCAATACTGCCGCTAACCGCTACCTGAGCAGCCACTATCGCGGCACATAAACTTAATATGAGCCAGCGCAACGGCTGCACGGCCACACCCAGCGCGCGAGCGTCTTGCTCGCCCATCGACAACACGTTCACATGCCAACGCAATCGCAGCAGCAATCCCCCCGCAAGCGCTAACGGCACCGCCATCGTAATCAGCGAATTCCAGTGCGCGGTCGCAAAGCTACCCAGCAGCCAGAACACGATGCTCGGCAGCTTTTCTTCGGTATCCGCCAGATATTGCATCAGGCTAACCAGCGCACCGAAGAAGCCGCTGAGGATGACGCCAGCAAGAATCAGGATCAGTACGTTCTGCTTACCGAAGGCGGCAGCCATCATGAAAATCAACAAGAGCGCCAACATGCCGAACGTAAACGCCGACAGCAGCAAAAGCAGCGGCGTCCAGCTTAATAGAATCGCCAGCGTACCGCCGAAGGCCGCACCGGCAGACACGCCAATAATATGCGGATCGACTAGCGGATTACGGAAAACACCCTGCAGCGTGGCTCCGCTCAGTGCCAGCGCCGCACCTGCACACCAGGCTAATAACACGCGCGGTAAACGTACATTCCATACCACTTGCCGCTCGATATCCCCAAGTAAAGGGTTATCGCCAGATAGCGGCTCGACAAGGATCTGGACGATGCGCCACGGGGATAAGCTAAAACGACCTATCCCCAGTGAGCACACGGCAATCAACAGCGTCAACATCACCACCGTGAGCAGTGTGATCCGGTAGGTGCGATAACTCATTGTGCCGCGGAAGCTTCCGCACGGTAGTCCATACGGTAGAAGCGCTGGTAATACTCATTAGCGGCTTTTTGCATATCGATATCGGCAAAGCGCTCTGGATACAGCTTTTTCGCCATCCACAATTCACCAATCGCTAACGCTTCCGGCATCGGATAACCCCAAGCTTTAGCATATTCCGGCATCAGATAGACTCGATGCTGTTTCACCGCATCAATCGCCTGCCAGGCCGGATCGTTGACAATCTGCTTCACGACATCCGGGTAGCGATCCTGCACAAAAATTACCTGTGGGTTCCAAACCAATACATTTTCAATCGATACTTGCTTGAAGCCTTTTATCGATGCTGCCGCCACATTCAACGCTCCTGCATGCGACATCATCAGGCCGGTATATTTTCCTGAACCGTAGGTTGTCAGGTCTGGGTTAGCCATGTACACGCGGATTCGCTTTTCTTCTGGAATGGAATCCAGACGCGCGCTAACGTTTTGCCGTTGCGTAAAGGTATAGTCAATCAGCGCTTCGGCCTGTTTCTGGCGCTCAACCACCTCACCAATCAGCCGAATTCCAGCTTTGAGCCCCTCGTTATACGCGGTGTTTTCATCACTCATCGTAGGATTGATTTTGTCGGCCTCGCCCGGCTGATCCTGACGCAGCGAGATCGCCACAACCGGAATTCCCGTCCGTTCAATCTGTGCAATCATTTCCGGCGGCGCATAATTAGCGACAAAGACCACCTGCGGCGATAGCTTCAGCAGGCTTTCAATATTGACCTGCGTGAGATCGCCCGGCATCGTTAAATCCGCCAGATGTGGTGCCAATCGTAAATAATGCTCTCCCAGCTGTTTCTTCCAACTGGACAACACACCAACGACGCTGTCCTGTGCATCCAATTGCACCAACAGGTTTAAGGTTTGATGCTGCAACACCACTACGCGATTAACGTGGTCAGGAATAGTCACATCGCGCCCCAGTTGGTCGGTCACCTGACGCGCTGCCCAGGCGTTAGAAAACACCAAAAATAGCCCGGTAAACCACAGCGTGTAGCCAAATTTCTTTATCATGTTGGTATCCTAATTTTCGTTATATATAAAATAATACAGCGATAAAGAAAAAGAAAATACTGATCTCGCTCATAATAATATTCAGATACCAATTTTGGAGTAGATAAACCGAGGAGCGTTTTCCCTAAATAACCAGGTCGCTATTGACACGAACAACGTCAGAAATTATCTGCCAAAAAGATTGTTTATCCTGCTAACGCTTGGTCAGATAAACTGAATTATTACGTTAAAAAAATGATATTTATTCTCACTATTAATCGCGTAGAGTGTTCCCATTACTGAATTTGTAGCACCTTGCTGTGCAGGGCGAACGTGCTAAATATTTGTCTGAATATAAGGATAAATACCCTATGAAGAAGATTGGATTTTTATCATTTGGTCACTGGACGCCGTCGCAGCAGTCCGGCACACGCTCAGCGGCAGATGCATTACTGCAATCCATCGATCTTGCTGTCGCCGCTGAAGAACTGGGCGCTGACGGTGCCTATTTCAGGGTCCACCATTTTGCCCGCCAGTTGGGTTCACCTTTTCCACTGCTCGCGGCCATTGGCGCGAAAACCCGCAGCATTGAAATTGGCACCGGCGTCATCGACATGCGCTACGAAAACCCGCTGTATATGGCTGAAAATGCCAGCGCCGCCGACCTGATATCAGGGGGTCGTTTGCAGCTTGGCATCAGCCGTGGTTCCCCTGAACAAGTAGTCGATGGCTGGCGCTACTTTGGTTATCAGCCCGCAGAAGGTCAGTCTGAGGCGGATATGGCACGGCATCATACCGAGGCACTGCTGGATGTGCTGCGCGGAGAAGGGTTTGCGAAACCGAATCCACAGCCAATGTTCCCAAATCCACCGGGCCTGTTGCGTCTGGAACCTTATTCGGATGGGTTACGCGAACGAATTTGGTGGGGTGCAGGATCGAATGCCACGGCAGTATGGGCAGCGAAGCTGGGAATGAATCTGCAAAGCTCCACGCTAAAGGATGATGAAACTGGCGAACCTTTTCATATCCAACAGGCGCAGCAAATTCGTGCCTATCGGACCGCATGGGCTGAAGCTGGGCATACGCGCTCACCGCGCGTGTCTGTCAGCCGAAGTATTTTTGCACTGATGGATCAGCGCGATCGCGCCTATTTCGGCGGAAGCAGTAACGATAGCGACAAGGTCGGATTCCTCGATGAGAAAACACGCGCGATTTTCGGACGCAGCTATGCCGCCGAACCAGAAGCGCTCATCCAACAGTTAAAGCAGGATGAAGCTATTGCCGAAGCGGATACGCTATTGCTAACCGTACCGAACCAACTGGGCGTTGATTATAATGCGCATGTTATCGAAGCAATTCTGAAACATATCGCGCCGGCGATGGGATGGAGAGATTAGGCCAACCATCTAAATAATTAGCCTATTTATGAGCAGGTAACAATACTATCACTCGGCTATTAATGAGGCGTTACCCCCGAAGATAACGCCGTCAGGAATTGGGGGAATAAGGTACGATTTTCATCGGCATTCCCCCGGTTTTTCCAGCCTGTGAAACGGTTCAACGCTTTTTAATGCTATTTTGAAAATATAGTCTCTGGACCTATTGAATTCCCCCCCTCACTCGGCGTAAATTTAGCGCCGATCCCGTCATAACTGGTGTGACTCTAGTGATGACAGCGGGAAAGATTACCCTTCGGTGATATAACCAACAGCGTAATTATTTCCTTCCATAATAAAACGCACAATCGGGATCGTTGCTGGCGTGGTTTCTGCTGGAGAATAAATCGGTGAAGTATTTTTTTATGGGTATCTCATTCTGTTTAGTCGTTTGGGTGAGTACCTTTATGCTGATGGTAGAATAACCTGTCATTTGCCCGACAAAGATTTATTCGCTGAAGGGCACACACACAGAGATACAAAAGGCTGATGGTATTTATACCCTCAGCCTATTTTTATGCCCGTCACTCACCGTTCAGTTAATGATTCAGCATTATCTTTGCCATGTTCTACAGACTTAGCCCGTTCATTATCACACCGAACACGCCGCCGATTGCCAGCCACGGGCCAAAGGCCAGCGGTTTAGCCGTATCTTCTTTACGCAACCCGCGCCAGACAAGAGTAACGACCAATCCACTCAGCGCTGCAACCAAAACCAAATTCGGTAACGCCTGCCAGCCCAGCCAGGCACCTAGCGCGGCCAGCAACTTAAAATCACCATACCCCAGCGCCTCTTTACCGGTCGCGTATTTGAATACCCAATAGAGTAGCCACAGAGATAAATAACCCGCCATCGCGCCCACCACGGCATCCCCCACTGGGACAAACGTCTCAGAGAGATTAAACAGCAGCCCTACCCACAGAAGCGACAGCGTAAGCACATCCGGCAGCAACAGCGTTTTGATATCAATGACGGTCAGTACCAACAGGAAAGACAGTAGAATCAACGCCCCACACAACGCCATACTGGGCTGCCATAGCAAACCCGCCGTCAGGAAAGCCAGCATGGTGATAACTTCCACCAGCGGATATTGCACAGACACTGACTGATGACAGCAGCGGGAGCGACCGCGTAGCCACAACCAGCTGAACAGCGGGATGTTATCTTTCACCGCAATAACCTGCTGGCAGTGCGGGCAAGACGACGGCGGCCACCACAGGTTGTAGCGTGTACTGTCAGGGCTGGAATCGGTCATTCCGGCCTGAAGATCGAGGTCCTGCTGCCAGCTTCGTTCCAGCATAATCGGCAGACGGTAAATCACGACGTTTAGAAAACTACCAACAATCAGCCCCAACACGCCCAGCGCACCCAACCACCATGCCGGAAACACTTGTGCGAATTCCCTTAAATCGTCCACGTTAGTCCCTGATTATTGATAAAGAAGTGGTATAGATGAGCGTTTCATACTTTGCGGCTAGCACCAACCCTAACAATGGAGTGCTGCTAATTCTTACGATCGACTACGCAACGATGATCCCTGTTACAACAAACGCCCCTGAAAATTCAGCGTTCTGGCTCCCTGCTCGTCCACTTTACCGGTAGTCGCCAGCAGTTTTTTCATGGTCGCCGGTAAATCATTCCCGCTGCTAAGCCGCCCCGTAAAACGATATTCACCTTTCGGCGTAACGCTACCTTTGCCAGACAGCTGTAGATGAGAGGAAACCTGCCGCAGGCTCGCTTCTAGCGCCCCTTGCTCGCAACGCAACGTGGCCTGAGGCGTCGCCAACACCAGCCCACCCAGTGGGGTTTTCACTCGTGCATCTGGCCAAATGACGTTAGCATCCAGCGACTGACAGCCTGAACGATCGACCGTCGCCTCTTGCAGATTTAGCTGCACATTTCCTTCCGCCCCAATGGGCACAATAAAACGCAACTGGCTGAATAAATAGCCAGCCGGAACAGAAAGCCGCCATTGATAAAACTGCGGCTGCTGCCAGCCGCGAATAATGCCTTTACCTTCAATGCCTTCCGGGTTTTTAAACGCAATCTCGAGCGCGGGCATAAAACCTGAAAAGGTGATTTTCCAGTGCACATCGTCCAACGTTAACGTGCGCCAGCTAAACCGTTGCAGGTTCCCCTGCCATAGCGTTCCAGTGGCCTGCGCGATCGCCATTCCGGCGGGCAGCGGCATCGCAGTGAGCAAACGGGCAGGTGCATAACACGTCAGGAACAGCCCATAGGCCAGAACCAGAGCGACACCTGCGCCGATGCCGGATTTAAGCTTCATCCGCCCGTTCCAACATAAGCCGAGTGACATCCACCATTCCCGGGCTTTGCTCGACGGCATTCACATCCAGCGACACGACACGCACGCCGTTTTGCCGTTCCAGTTCGCTCAGCCAGCGAAGCAGACTATTAAAATCACTCTTGGCTAGCGTTACCGATGCCTGATTGCCCTGCGGCTGCAAACGTACGACGGTCAGCCCATAACGCTTGGTGCTTTGCGAGATCAAAATCGGCAGACTGGTTTCTCTCTGACTGTTTTCCCCCTGCGCCTGATTTCCCTGCGGAATCGAGGAGGCCTGCTTCTGCATCCAACTGACAGTCTGTTGCTCGCGGGAAATCGTACGCTCCCACTGATCTTCCCGCAGTTGCCACGGCTGAAAAATAGCGTAATACACCAGACAGAGCAGAAGCACCGCCGCGCACATCACCATAAGCTGACGTTCACGCTGACTCATTGTCTGCCAGCGTTGCCGTAATTCATTCATTGCTGGCTCCTTAATGTTAAGCGACCTTCAACCCGATCGTTTTCCTGCCGCATCTCCCCCGCCTGAACTTGATAATAGGCGGCAGCCTGCTGCTGAAATTGCTCTAGCTCCTGATACGACGTGCCCTGCAACGCCAGCCGGAATTCACCAGCAGCACCGTCGTAAGACAGCGACTGAATTTTGATAGCGCTATTCTGCGTCATCAGTTGCTGCAAGGGATTTAATTGCTCCAGCAGCCCTTTCCCTGAGCCCCCAGCAGCCGTACGTTGCAGGTGCTGCTGCATCTGCGCACGCGGGTTAACGACATTGCTCTCGGAAGGGAAAATTTGCCGATAGACACGCACGCTTTCCTGTCGCCAATGCTCAGCCTGTTGATAAAGCTGATAGTGCGCCCAACCCGCATCCGCCACGACCAACAGAAGGTAACAGGCAAAAGCTATCCCAACGCCACGCCATGGCAGCAGAGTGTTTTGCCAAGCTTTCTCCGGCGCATAATCGCCTTGCCGTAGATCGACAGAGGCGGGTAACTGCGCCGTTGCAGCCAGTGTGAAAAGATCCGTTTCCGGCTGTGCTTTCCACTCGCCCTCCTCCTGCCATTCGTACTGCGACAGCTCACCGCCAACCGATACGCCGCTGTAGCTGTATATCGCAGGCAACGGCATAGACGCCTTCAGCAGATCGCCACACCAGGACGATTCCGCCGCCATGGCATGGCCGGTCGGCTGGCGAAACAGCCACATATCGTCATGCTGTAACGCGCTCCAGCCATCCTGATGTTTCGGCAATACGCAGGCGTCAGGCAATAAAGCATCAACGCTGAGCCCCAGCGCATCACACTGCGCCAGCCAGCGCTGCATCCGTTTTTTTTCCACCACTGCGACCGTGCCATCATCGCCGTGAATGTCCAACACGGCAAAATGCAGTTTTTCAATTTCTGTAGCCAACTGATCTTCCAGCATAAACGGCACGATTTGAGTCAACTGACGCCGCGCCTGTCGGGGCAACGTCAGGGCATAAAACGTCACGTCAGTTGCCGGTACTAGTACGCGGGTAAACGTCACGGACGGATAGGCCGCCAACACCGGACGAACCAGTTCTACGCTACCACGCCCCTGACTCAGTAAATTCTCCCCATTGGATGAACGAACCTGCCATTCGATCTCTCCCTGCTCTTCTACCGGAAGACGAACAATGAGGCACGGATGTCGAACAACCGTTCCTCGATTTAATGGGGTTTTTGCGGTTTTTCGCTTCCATTTTCCCGCTATTTTCATGGATTCACCGTCCTATATCCTCCATATTGCCGCTGTACAACCTGTATCTTTTGTCCACTCAGATGAAGCAAGCTGCGTTGATGAAAATCACTGTCACCGACGCGCACCTGGAGTTTTACAAAGAACCATTCACTTTTTACTGCCAGCACCCGCTGCGCCGTATTTTTACTATTCGGGGGCAATGCCCCTGTTTGTTGCAGAACCTCAATACTTGCCCATCCCATACGTGGGCGTTGCTGCACCAGCGCTTTTGCCTGCGACATCGTCATTTCATTCAGGAACACGGCGGATAACAACGGAGCATCAAATTCGGTCAACGTATTGATATTAATGGACATCGCATCCACTGGTAGCGCACAGACATAGGGTAATAATCGGCGATAGAGATCGCTGTCCATGCCATAAACGGCTCGTAATTCGCTGATTTCACTCATTCTTTGATTGGCAGTACGATAAGGCACTGGCAACGTGGCATAGACCTCGTCTTCTGCACCGTTCGCCGATGGATAGTTATCTGCGTCAATCCAGTCTCGCACCGCCGCAGTAATTTTTTCTGCACGATCCGCATCCTCACCCAGGTTTTTCAATAGCAAACGGAAAACCTGTGCCGGATAAGGCGTTTTCACCAGCGTGCTTTCGTTATCCACGCCTTGATTGATCGCATTCAGATTAAAGCAGGTGCGCGCATCGCTAATCTGGCCGATGATTTCCCCGCCGTCCACGGGGAAACGGTGCCCCGGCTGCGACCAGTTCTGTCCGGCAAACGTGCGCCCCGGCATATTCCGCGCATCGCGCAGTAATATCTGACCACTCAGCGTCTCCGCCCCTAATGCATACCATTTCGCCTGCTGGCGGCTCAGGTGATTCTCGGTGCGCATAAACGCTTTACCCGTGCGCTCTGTAATCACCGCAGCAATGGTCACCATTAATGCCAGAATCAAGAGCACCACCAGCAGCGCAACACCGCGCTGACGCGACCTCATTTAACCGGTCCGGTGGTAATCAAGAACATACGCGACATTTCTCCGTAATCCCTTAAGGTCAGCACCACTTCAATCCCTTGTGGCAATTGCGTCGTGTTATCCCAGCGATCGCGCCAGGTTTTATTGCTGAAAAAGCGCAGGCGGAAACCGTCAACCTGTGTGAGAAGCGGTTTTACGCCAGGATCGAGTCCCTCAATCGGGTCAGGCACCGAGTGGGTTAACCGTTCCAGAGTGTGTTCCCGCAGCCGATAGGCCACAGGCTGAAGTTCAGAACGCGGCAATATGCCAAACGGATTCTGCCAGCCATTACGCATAAAGCTGACGCCCCAGTCATCACTTTTTACCTGATCGCGACCGGCGTAAAATATCGAGGTGCTTCCTCTACTGCCGCGTGCAATCATCTGAGAAAAATCGCTGTCCATTTGTGAGAAAGCGCGCTGTATTTCAGCAAGACGATCTGCTTTGCGCTGTGAGATTTCATCATTACGCATCACGCCGTTCAGCACTTGAAACGCGCTGAGGCTCAGCGCCGCAAAAATAGCGATCGCCAGAATCATTTCCAGCAGCGTAAAACCCTGCTGACGTTTCTGTCGCATGGTCTCTCGCCCCTGTCTTGTTTGGCTACACATCCTTGTTTTACTGCGCATTATTGTTTCACCACATAGGTGCGTAACGAGGCATCGGCAGCAAGGGCATCCTTATTACGTCGCACTTCCACATCCAGCGCTTTAGTCTGAGGATCACCGGTCTCTACGCCCTGCCAGCGCCAATTCCAGCGCACGCCAGCAAATTTCGTTTCGCCTTTCACCCACGATGCTTCAGGCCAGCGCTGCTCAAGCCGCAGTTGAACCTGCTGATTTTCCGCCACCCAGCCTGCGAACGTCTTCTCTTCCAGCCGGCTCAAGCTGCTTGCTTGTCTGGCTGTCGTTTGCAAAACGGCAATGCCAGCCAGTGCAAAAACGCTCAGCGCAGCCAGTACTTCCACCAGCGTCATCCCTTTCTGTCGCTTCATCGTTTCTTACCCTGACTCATCGACGTCACAAACCGTCCGTTGGCATCGACCTGAAGCCAATTCGAAAGCGCTTTGTTTTCAGACTTAAAGGCCAGACGGAAAGGCGTGATTTCACCACCGGGCAAAATTAGGATATCGGGATCGTCGCCGCTCTGCGTTTTATCCACTTTTTTCCCATCGGCCTGCAATAGTTCAAGCCGCAATGCATCGGGCAGCGTCGCCGATGCGCTCACCCGATACGGTTGCCACGGCTGCCACTTGTAACCCTGCCAGCGGTCGTTGTCTGGGATCGGTGTCCCTTCCGTTGTAGCAGGTCGCTGGAGTTGATAAAACTGCCAGCGATCGGGATAAATGCGCACACCCAGCATATATTCGTTAACCTGACTGTTTTCAGCAGCAAATTCCAACTGCGCCTGAAAACGTGCCAACTGCCAGGCGCTGTCATTCTGACGTTGGGGAGGAAACGCCATGACCACCATGCTAGCCGCGATGCCAGCCAGTAACACAACCAGCATCATTTCCAGCAGGGTGAATCCCTGCTGCTTCCTCGTTGACCGCTTCATTGCGCTTCTGCCGTCCTTTTCCCACCGCCATCGATGACATTCATCTATAAAAACAGACGTGCTGCCGCATGCTTTTATTTTTTATCAAGATTCCAGTTGCCGATGTCATCTTCTGTTCCCGGCATCCCGTCTGGCCCAAGGGAGAAGATATCCAATTTACCGTGCTGGCCCGGGTTCAGCAGTTGGTAGTCAGTGCCCCACGGATCCTGCGGCAGGCGGCGAATATAGCCATCGGCTGGATAGTTACGCGGTTCTGGCTGTACCGTCGGCTTCGTGACCAGCGCTTTCAGCCCCTGTTCGGTGGACGGATATCGGTTGTTATCCAGCTTGTACATATCGAGTGCGCTTTCCAGAGACACAATATCGCTGACGGCTTTTTGCTTATCCGCCTTTTCCTTATTCCCCATCAGATTGGGCACCACCAGGCTCGCCAATACGCCGAGAATGACGATCACCACCATAATTTCCAACAGAGTAAAACCACGCTGACTATAACCACGTTGACGTTGCTGCATCCTTACTTTTCCTCGTTCAATTGTTGGTTCTCTTACCGAACTCATTGTTGCTACAAGCTCATTGACCTTATGAACTCATTAACGTATTCAGTTGTAGAATCGGTTGTAAAATCGCCAATACGATAAACAGGACGACTGCCGCCATGCTGACAACTAGCAGCGGTTCAAATAACCCCAGCGCCAGCGTCATGTGCGAACTGAATTCACGATCCTGATTATCTGCCGCCCGTTCCAACATGCTGTCCAGCTCGCCGCTGCGTTCACCGCTGGCGATCATATGGCGCATCATCGGGGGAAAGAGCGCCGTCTGTTCCAGCGCTTTGTGTAGGCTAACGCCCTCTCGTACCGCATCCGTTGCCATCGCGAGACGATAGCGGGCATAGTCATTGCTCATCACATCACCGCTAATGCGCATCGCCTGCAACAACGGCACCGCACTGGCATTGAGAATACTGAGTGTTCGCGCGTAGCGTGCCGTATTCAGACCACGAGCTATACGGCCGATCAGCGGTAAATGCAGTATGCGTCGATGAAAACTGACGCGCCGCTTCTCCTGCCGCAGCATCACCCTGAGCGCCATAAATCCGGCCAGCAATGCCAACAGGAACCATGGCCCAAACGTGCGCACTGCATCACTCATCCCCATCAAAACCCGGGTAGAGAGCGGCAGCGCCTGCTTCATATGAATAAATTGCTCGACAACTTTCGGCACCACGACAGACAGCAAAATGCTGACCACAGCAATCGCGACCACGGTTAGCACGCACGGGTAGATCATCGCCTGCTGTATGCGGCTACGCATCTGTTGGCGCTGCTCAGTGTAGTCTGCCAGCCGATTCAACACGGCATCAAGATGACCTGATGTCTCACCTGCGGCGACCATTGCGCAGTACAGCCGTTCAAAGCTGCTGGGAAAGCATTTCATGGCATCAGCCAGCGAATGACCTTCCATGACCTTGCTGCGCACCGCCGCCATCAACTGACTCAGATGCGGTTTTTCGCTCTGTTTTGCAACCGCATCCAGTGCTTCTTCCAACGGCAACGATGCCGCTACCAGCGTCGCTAACTGGCGAGTCAATAGCGCCAAATCTGAGGTACTGATACGAATTTTACGCCGTAGAGAAAATCCTGTAGAACCCGACTTCTGCTGATCGCCTCGGCTTTCATCAACCGACAGCGGCACCAGTCCGCGCTCCCGCAATAACTGACGCGCCTGTCTGGCAGAGTCTGCCTCCTGACTGCCACGGCATTTTTTCCCCTGCGCATCCAGCGCCTGATACTGGTACTGTGCCATGTCATTCCTCTTTGGTTACGCGGATCACTTCTTCCCAGGTCGTAAGCCCTGCCAGTACTTTCTCCAAGCCGTCCTGACGGATGGTGGCGCGTTTCTCTCCTAAAATCCGCGCTATCGCCATTTCACCGTCACTGCGGTGAATTGCGGCACGGACATCGTCATTGATCAGCACCAGCTCATGAATACCGATACGCCCCCGGTAGCCGGTAAAGCTACACTGCGGACAGCCAACGGGGTTATGCAACAGCGTATCAGGCACAATCCCCATCTGTTTCGCCTGAACCGGATCGACCGGCTGTGGCTGGCTACAGTCAGAGCATAGCGTCCTGACCAGACGCTGCGCGAGTACACCCAACAGGGAAGTTGACAGTAGGAAAGGCTCTACGCCCATATCCTGTAAACGAGACAGCGCGCCCAGCGCACTATTGGTGTGCAGTGTGGATAACACGAGGTGGCCAGTCAGCGATGCCTGAACGGCAATCTGCGCCGTTTCACCATCACGAACTTCCCCCACCAGCACGACGTCCGGGTCCTGACGCAGAATGGCACGTAGCCCACGGGCAAACGTCATATCCACCTTGGTATTCACCTGCGTTTGTCCGATGCCTTCCAGTTCATACTCGATGGGATCTTCCACCGTCATGATGTTACGTTCCGAGGCATTCAGGCGACTGAGTGCTGCGTAAAGCGTGGTACTTTTCCCCGACCCTGTCGGGCCAGTGACCAGAATAATCCCGTGCGGACGGTGGATCAGGCTGTCCAACAGTTGTCGATTACGTTCCGACATGCCTAACAGTTCAAGATCAAGCTTAACGCTGTTTTTATCCAACAAACGCAGCACGACGCGCTCACCGTAGTTCGACGGCAATGTGGACACGCGCACGTCAATCGCCCGTCCCCCCACCCGCAGCGCCATGCGCCCATCTTGCGGGATACGCTTTTCCGCAATATCCAGCTTAGCCATGACTTTGATACGCGATACCAGCAGCGAAGCCAGCTTACGCTGTGGACGCAAGATCTCACGTAATACACCGTCAACCCGGAAGCGGATCAGCAAATAGCGCTCATAGGTTTCGATATGAATATCCGACGCCTTATTCTTAATCGCCTCGGTCAACATGGCGTTGATGAGGCGGATAATCGGTGCGTCGTCATCGGCATCGAGCAGATCATCGCTGTCTGGCAGTTCTTCCACCAGCGTATAGAAGTCCATCTCGTTGCCGATGTCCTCCATCATACGGCGCGCCTCTTCCGAGTCGCGCTGATAGCTAATGACCAATTGCCGCTCAAACTCTTCTTCCGTGACTCGCTCAACCCTGAGCGAACAGCCCGCAACCCGACGCGCTTCCAGCAAAGCGGCTGACGGCGTCTGCGCGACACAAATCGTCCGAAGGCTCGCGTCATTTTCCCCCTGCAACAGCAGAATTTGCTGCGATCGTGCATAGGCGAAAGGCAATATGGGGCGTAATTCTATAATCTGAGAGGCAACGTCACTCATTTCCCGCCCGCCGGATAGAACGCCACAATAGAGGACTGGACCTGACGGAACGTATAAGCGTTCCCACCCTCTGGCAGGCGCAGCAAATCGTTATCCAGAAGCCCGCCATCACCGCTATTTACGTTTCTCTGTTTCTGTTCTTCATTGCTGAATGAGTGATATTTACTGGCAGAGGCACTCTGATATTGGCTACGATCGCGGATAATAGAAGGACGGATAAACAACATCAGGTTACGCTTTTTCGTTTCCTGACTGTTTGAACGGAACAAATGCCCCAGAATCGGAATATCGCCCAAGAAAGGCACTTTACTGGCGGACTCATTCGTACTTTTATCCAGCAAGCCCCCCACTACGACGGTTTCGCCGCTGCTGACCAGCACCGCGTTATTGACGGTACGTGTGTTGAATGTTGCCCCAAGATTGGTGCTGCTGCTGGAGGCAGCATCAGCCACGCTGGAGACTTCCTGCTCGATTTCCAGCAGAACGGAGTCGCCTTCGTTGATTTGCGGTTTCACCTTCAGTTTGATACCGACCGTTTTACGTTCAACCGTTTGGAAAACGTTGTCACCGGATGTCGTCTGTGAACCCGCTAATACAGGCACTTCCTGACCAACGTTAAACGTCGCTTCCATATTGTCCAGCGTCACAATACTCGGCGTTGCCAGAATATCGTTCTTGCTGTTGCTGGAGAGTGCCGTCATCAGCATGCTCCAGTTGCCCTGATAGAAACCGGCGGCAATCCCGTTGAAGCTGCCCAGTGCACTCGTCGCAGCCGTGCCAAGCGTTCCATCACGCCGAAACTGGTCCGCTCCCGCCATCATTGTCGTGATCGGTAACCCCGTATTCGTGAACTGTGTCACCCCAGCATTTTTATTCGCCCATTGAACGCCCAGGTTCATCCCATCGGCATCTTGCACTTCCGCGATGATCGCTTCGACCAATACCTGCGGACGACGGATATCCAGCTGTGCAATCACCTGTTCCAGATCGCGCATGATGTCAGGTGCCGCATTCACAATCAGCGAGTTGGTTTGTTCGTGTGCCTTAATCGAAATGTCTTTGCGCAGCGCGGGCAACGCATTTTGTTGGTCGGTTTGGATACTGTCGCCTACTCCCGTGAGCACTTCAACCAGATCGGTGGCCTTGGCGTATTTGAGATAGATGACTTTGGTATTGCCCTGTACCGCCTGCTGGCGATCGAGCTGCTTGATCATATCGATAACGCGCTGGCGTGAATTCGGCTCTCCGCGCACCAGCACCGAGTTGGTTCTTTCGTCGGCCACCACATTGGCGGTCAACATACCCGGCAAGGCAGATTTCTCATCCATCTTGTTCAGTTCATTCACCATCTTCACCACTTCCAGCGAAGAGGCATAAGACAGCGGAATGCTCGTCACATTCCGATCGCCGGTCTTATCAACCCGTTCCACAATCGTCATCAGCCGCTTGATCACACCCGCGCGGCCGGTCATCAACAGCACGTTCGAGGGTTCGTAATGCACCACGCTCCCAGCCCCCGCGTTGTCGTTCAACTGGCGCAGCAGAGGTGCCAAATCGCGAGCCGCCACGTTGTTGACTGGCACGACGCGCGTGACGACTTCATCACCGATACCCGGCTGCTCATCACTCGCCAACGGCATGGATGTCGATTTCGCATCCTTCGAGCGAATAATTTTCAGGACATTGTTATCCATCGGAATAACCGTGAATCCATAGACATCCAACACGCTCAGGAAGAACTGGTAATACTGATCTTCGTTCATCATGTCATAGCTGCGTACGGTAATTGTTCCGCTGACCGATGGATCGATAATCACCGTCTTATTCAGATTCTTACTGACGGTATTGATAAACTCCTGAATATCCGTGCCCTTAAAACTGGCTGAGAATTCGGCACTCCACGCCAATGATGACGCCATCAACAAAATACTACCACCGAGCAACAACATGCTCTTGCGGCGTGTATTACCAAGCCATTGGTTTTTATATTTCGAAAAAACCTGACGCTTAAAAAATCCCTGTCCCTTGCTAAACAAATTAGTGGTCTCCATCCAATGCCAGATATATATCCTGCTGTTGACCATCACGCTCGACGGTCAAATTAAATTTGCTCATCCCTGCCAGTTGCGCCATCGCCTGCTGAGCCTGATCCGCATCGCGTAAATCCATGCCGTTTAATGAAACGGCGAGATCGTTGTCCTGCAAGCCTGCGCGGTAGAAAAGATCGGGATTTTTGCCGGGGTTTAACTGATATCCTTTCAGTACTTCTTCTTCCGTGACGGGAGAAATGGTGAGGTAGTCCTGCGCCGTGAAGGGATCTTTTTGTATCTTCTCTTTCGCCTGACTAAAGGCACCAGAAGACGGCGGTGCGTCGGCAGTGCTTTCCTCCTGATACAAATGCAGCGCCTCATAGCGCCCTTGATACTGGAGCACGACACGATCGGCAGAGATAGTCACAATTTTAGCTTCATAGCCCGGCACAGCATCGCCGACGTTGCGGCTATATTGCTGACTATCTTTAGCGATAATGGCAATCGAACGTTTGGCGTCTTCACTCGCTAGCACGCCAGTCAGACTGATATTTAACGATGACAGAGGAATATCCCCGGATAATGCGGCGTCGTTAACAGCGGACGCATCCGCATCGGGAGCATGACCGAACAAGGTAAAAACACCCGACGTTGTGGGCTTTTCTTTCGCCTGGGCAGGCGTGACCGACACGCCAATAATGCGTGAGTCTTCAGGTAGGAGAAAGCGCCAGGTCAGCACGGCCAACTGCTGACAAATCAGCAGCAAAATCAGCCCCAATACAATACGTCGAATCAGAGGAGCTGGCAGTGACCGAAAAGTAGCGACCAGCGAATTAAAAGACGGTTCTTTGAAAGCTTGCAATCGTGCCATAGGTAATCATCCATAATACTCCCCACGCCCAGCGGCGTGGGGAAAATGCCTTATTCCGTTGCGGCTTCCCGGGTGATGGTTTCATCACCGCTGGTCGTCAGCGCGGCATCATTATTTACACGGTCTTCGAGCCTGATATTTTCAATATGACCGAAATTCCAGGCTCCCGGTACATTCTCAAAAATGACATTTTTAAATTCACTGCTCTTCAGGAACGTGATGTCCGTGGCTTTTACATTTTTGAATTTTACATTCTCAAAATGCAAGCCTTGGTGATAAGCATCACGTTCAAAGGAGAACTTATACGCATCAGCCATTTCAGCCACGGTCATCCCGTCGACCATGATGCTGTTTTTCTTCGGTGAACCATCAACCGTGACGTTAGAAACGGTCACATCACGGAACTGCGCGGGTTCTGCCGCTGGCTGGGTATCGTTCACGTCCGCTTTATATTTGATAGTGAACACGAACGGCTCGTTGACAATATCACGCATCGCGTTATTACGGAATACCACGTCACGCGAGCCGCCACCATAATAAGGTCGGCTCTTCATGCGTAAGCCAACATCCGTCTTATTCATTACGTTATCTTCAGCAACGATTTTTTCAATCCAGGCACCGGTGTGGCTACCCGTTACCACCGCACCATGACCACGGCGGAAGTAGTTATTGAAGATCCAGGCACCGCTCTGTGCTTTTTGCCCCAGCGTCGCCACCTCGGCACCGTATCCCGCGGCAAAGTTTACGCTGTCATCACCCGTATCAAAAAAGTTATTAAATACCATGACGTTCTGGCTGTTTCCGAATTCAATGCCATCCGCGTTGTTTGCATCATATGTCGTGTGAACCAACGCATTCATCGCCACATTTTCAGATTCTAGCACCATCACGCCGTGGTATGCCGGGTTCAGAATTGTCAGCCCTTCCAGATACATATTGCTTACACCGCGCAACGTCATCAGGCTGGAGCGGCGGTTTTTGTACGCTTCATCCAGTAATATTCCTTCAGCAACGGCTTTTGCCGTTTGGTCTTTTGCCAGAATACCGTCACTGCTGACATTGGTGGCTTTGCTCGCACGATAGAGAGGTAAGGTATTATTTAATTCATCAATTTCAGTAATGTTTGCATCACCGGCTTTAATGCCTCGCGTCCAGCCATTACCATCAATCGTGCCCTGCCCGACGATACGAATATTTTTAAAGGTGCCAGCATGGCTGCTACCCTGATCGTCCGCTTCCAGTACGTTAATCAGCGACGGTGGGCGCTTAGGCAATTTAGGTGCACTGTACGGGTAGAGATAGTAGCCACGGGCAAGTGGGTAATCGTCACCGTTTGCTGACCCCAGCAACGTAGTGCCTTTCGCGACTTCAAACGTCATATCGCTATGCAGGAACAGCGCACCAGTTTTAAACGTCCCACCTTCAACTACAACTTTACAGCCTTTCGGATACGCGGCTGGCGTACAGTCATCAATCGCCTTCTGAATCGCCACCGTATCGTTTGCTACCCCATCCCCTTTAGCACCGTAGTTAGTCACGTTCAATGAGGCTGGCGTGGCCGTTGTTTTCTGCACAACCGCGTCACTATCAACGGATTCTTTACCGTCTTCATAAAGCGCGCGCACCGTGAAACGGTACTCTGTTTCCGGCGACAGGTTAGCCACCTTGAAATTATGGAAGCTGACGCGGACGTGCCAGTTGGTGGTATCAATCGCGTTGTAGAAGTTATCGATATAAGGCTTCGCTGGCGAGTGGGTGTTCTGGTTATCAATGGTTCCGCCCAACAAGGTTCCATTCATATAGACACGATAATCTTTAATGCCTGCGGCAGGTTTAGTCGGTTTCTCCCAGGCAAGTACCACGCTATTGTCATCATAGGCGAGCGTCGGCACTTTAAGATTCTGCGGCGCGGCGGAACGATCGACACCAACATCCGGCGCTGAGTCGCTATCGCTGCATCCGGCAATCAGGCTGCTCAGAACGACTGTCGCACAGAGCGTAAGACGAGTACGGGGTAAAAAGTAAGTCATAGTATTTCCTGTATTTTTACTATTATTTTTCCCGATATCTCTCACTCGGCGGCAGATTCATTACCGCAAAATGATTGGTATTGGGCAGAGGGGTTACAGATAACTATTTCAATAAAAATAATGTGTTAATGACGATAATGTATTAATGACGATAACTAGGGGAGAGAAATATCCAGCTTTCCAGAGCCAGCATTTTCCAGGACATATTTCTCAACGGCGGCGATGGATTTCCCAACGCTATACACATAAGGCGGGCTCCATTCCAATTCATTGGTGCAAGTCTCCAGCGCCCATCCCGGCACCGCTTTCCCAGAGCTTGTCGCAGCGGCTTTCTCGGTTTCTTGCAGTGCGCTGCACTTATCCAATGCGATTTGATTCAAATTGCTTGCCGGATTGCCATTGAACCAGGAACCGTTGTCTTTAAACTTACTTCCCTTATAAGCACCAATAATCAGTTTTTCGTCTGCATTGCCGCCCTCGAAGTTAAAAACGTTACTCTCAGAAAGAATCGATGAATCGAAGCCCATCCCAATGGCATACAGAATGGGATAGTTTGTATCCGTTGCGCCACGATGATAGTTATTCAGCAAATGCACCTGACCAAAACGCACACGCGGTGAACGCTGCACGCTGTTGTCCCATAAATTGCCTTCAAAGGTGATCCGATATTCCCCTTTATCGCCGTCACCAGAGCCGATTAATACTGTTTTGTCATGCTGAGCAAAAATGTTGTAGGAAATCGTCAGGTAATCAGCACCATCTTCTATATCCAGCAGGCCATCGTGGCGTTGGATATGTTTACCGAACAGCACCGGCTCTAAATGATCAGGATATTCACCATCCGTAAAGGTGCAGTGGTCGACCCAGACATTTTTGCTGGCATTAATTGATACAGAATCATAACGCGCATTCCAGTTGCCTTTCTCACCGTCGCCCGCATCCCAAGCTGGGGCAAAGTCACGCGGTGCCTGAAACGTAATATTGCGGATAATGATGTTGCTGTTATCCGTTTTGCCGAACGTGTGGCTTAACGTATTGAGGGATAAATAGCCTTCCACCAGTTTGGCGTCGCTACCTACACCTAAAATCGTGGTATTCGGCGGAACCTGAAATTGAATCTGCGCTTTCTGATTGTTAGCATACTGTGAACGCTGACCATTCTGTTTTTTCAACAGGCTAAGCTCTGCACTGGCTGCTGCCGCATCAGCTCCACCCGCATCTGCCGTGGCTTTCAGCTGCGCCATATAATTCTGATCGAAGGCTTTGACATATAAATCGAAATCGAACGTAGTTTTATTCGGTTTGGTTTTATAATCCTCCGCATTCGCATTACGTCCATTCCCTAAATCATCACCACGGACAGTACCTTGCCAATAGATAATCTTAGGTTCTAATTTTGCCTGTAACTCCGCATCGGAATCGCCTGCGATATAACGTGCGCTGCGGATATTATTTAACGCGTCTTTCAATTCCTGACGATTGGTGACGATATAAATGCTATTTTCATGTGCGCCCTCACCTCCCGTCGTTGCGTAAAACTTACCATCCGTGTTCTGATATTGTGCAGCCCAACCAAACGGGGTGGTTTTCACCTGCAAATCTGGCGGCGCCGTTTCTGCCACTGGCTGCTGACTATTGTCACACCCAGAAAGTATTATCCCTGAAAGGGCAATAGCTACCGCACAGGTGCGTAAGCGACCAGTCCCAATAACCGTTCTAAACATTTTATCCCTCAGTATTTTTTAATTATTAAAATAGAAAAATAAATCCGCACAAAATCCTGCGATATTAATCGCATTCTTTAAAATTGCTTTTATTCGTAATTTAGCGGCAGATTGACACATCCCTTATAGATAAAAAAGTAGCGTAATACCTGTAGTAAAAACCACATAATAATGCTACCGATTTAACACTCAAGATGCTTAATTAAATTCTTATGATTCGCCCCTCGTTTATTGACTACCAAATCACCAAAAAGAAACGTTATACCTACAATGGTAAAACGTGGTTTCATTAAAGCAAATTCGCACATTTTTTTTGCGACCCGCATCAAGATTCCATCCGTGATTATTATGATTACAATAGTTTTTAATCAAATTGGAGGAACTGTCACATAACCGAGAGATTCAGTTTTCTGCCGCTTCCTATTTTTTGCAAAATAAGGCATGTAGCACCATCCTACTCACCCGACTTTCGTTTATGATGTGATGCTACACGACCTAAGTACCCCCTAAATAATTCGAGTTGCAGGAAGGCGGCGACGCAGTGAATCCCCAGGAGCTTACATCAGTAAGTGACTGGGGTGAGCGAGGACAAATCGGCATAGCCGATTTGAACGCCGTAAGCGGCGGCCCTTCAGGGTGAGGCTCATAGATGAGCCGAGTATTGCCAACACACATGCAGCTTGAAGTATGACGGGGATAAATAATTAAGGATTAGCGCGTGGATAACGCACCGGACGCACCGACACACTCACAGCCAGCGCTACTTGCCAGATATCCGATGCCCGGTTATCTGATGGTTGTTTATGCTTTGCTTTTTATCGCGCTAGGCTGGTTCAGCCACCAGCGCTGGGGTAGCCCCACCGAGTCTCCGACGACCACGTTGGCCGTTCAAGCCGCCACCTTACCTGCGGCTGAGGGACAAGCGCAGACAGCACTCACGGCTACGCCTCACCAAGGAGAGGCTCATGTCGATGCGCCTGCTGCATCCCTTGAGAAAAAGACCACGCTGTCGTTACCTCCCGTCAGCAATGGCGAGATTCCACCATTGACCTACAGCGCACATGTTTATACGTCGGACGAAGCCAAGCGCAGCATCACGCTCAACGGCCTGCAATTCCGTGAAGGCGACTCGCCGATGGAAGGGCTAACCATAGAACAAATCCAGCAGGATATGACCATTTTCAGCGTAGAGGGCGAGGTGTTTATTCTGGAAGCACTGGAGGATTGGCCGGGCGGAAAATTCAACGAGAATGAACGTTCCGCCGACAACGAAAGTGGAAGCGCGACGCCTTAGCCGTGGCTGCGCATAGCATCAATAAACGGCGTCAGCGTACGGTTAAATTCCGAACACTGCGCCTCTTTTGGCGTGCTGTCTTTTAATAACCCTTGATACAGGCTTTCGCTGCGCTGCGGTAAAGCCTGATAGTTCGCAACATTCCAGCCTCTTTGCTTCGCCACAGTCAACGCAACATTGGCAATCGTCGCATCATCGGGGAGATCGCTACGGTTACACTTCGATTTGAGATATCGGGTAGCCGCAACCAGCGACGACAGCTGGTTCAGTTGATCGTTAGAAGAGACCGTTACCGCAGAAGACTGACCTGCCACCGTTCCTTTGTGGGCAGACGTTCCTGTTTGTTGGCACCCGGCCAGCGTGACGCAAAGCAGCGTTAACGCAGAAAATTTAGACAGAGATAACGACATGACAAACTCATCCTGATTGAGATTAACGGTAGGCATTCTAGCAAATGATAAGCCGCTGTCACGGCATGTTTATGTTGCTCCCAGTCAGGCGACTGGGAGCCGAGGATATCAGGCAGCAGGGCCCTTTCCTGCTAAGGGTTTCGTGGTCGGTAAGATACCGTCAGCGCGGAACATCGTTTTAATGCCGCGCACCGCCTGCCGAATACGATCCTGATTTTCGATTAAGGCAAACCGAACATGGGTGTCGCCATAATCCCCAAACCCAATACCGGGCGAGACGCAAACCTTCGCTTCAGACAGCAACCGCTTGGCGAACTCCAGCGACCCCAGATGCGCATAGGCGTCAGGGATTTTCGCCCAGACGTACATTGAGGCTTTCGGTTCATCAACCATCCAATCCGCTTCATGCAGACCACGTACCAAAACGTTACGGCGCTGGCGATATTGCTCGGCAATATCCCGCACACATTGCTGATCGCCTTCCAACGCAGCAATCGCAGCAACCTGCAACGGCGTAAACGTGCCGTAATCGTGGTAGCTCTTAATTCGCGCCAGCGCGTTTACCAGCTCTGGATTTCCGACCATAAAGCCAATGCGCCAACCCGCCATGTTATAGCTTTTCGACAGCGTGAAGAATTCCACCGCGATGTCCTTTGCGCCGGGAACCTGCATAATCGACGGTGCCTTCCAGCCGTCATACACAATATCGGCATAGGCCAAATCATGGATGACCAACACGCCGTACTGTTTAGCCAACTCAACGACGCGCTCAAAGAAATCCAGTTCGACGCACTGCGCCGTCGGGTTTGACGGGAAACCGAGAATCATCATTTTCGGCTTCGGAATACTCTCGCGGATAGCGCGCTCTAATTCATTGAAGAAGTCGACGCCTTCCACTAGCGGCACGGAACGCACCTGCGCCCCGGCAATCACCGCGCCATAAATGTGAATCGGATAACTGGGGTTCGGCACCAGCACCGTATCACCATGGTCCAACGTCGCCAGCATCAGATGCGCCAGCCCTTCTTTGGAACCAATCGTGACGATCGCTTCACTTTCCGGATCGATATCAACCTCATAGCGATCGGCGTACCAGCGGGAGATCGCACGGCGTAAGCGTGGGATCCCTCGGGAGGTCGAGTAACCATGGGTATCTTCACGCTGTGCAACTGTACAGAGCTTTTCCACGATATGAGGAGGCGTCGGGCCGTCAGGGTTACCCATGCTGAAATCAATAATATCTTCGCCGCGACGACGCGCAGCCATTTTTAATTCAGCAGTGATATTAAATACATACGGGGGAAGACGATCGATGCGCGTAAAACGGCGCGGAGAAGTAGAATCAGCCATAACATCCTCAAATTAACGTGAGCGCCCGGACCGTCCGAGCGACGCAGTGCCTGTAAAAAGCACTCTACTCAACATCATTCAAATCGCAGACAGGCAGTTTCGTTGACCACCAGGGTACATGCGATCTGAAGTATGGTGAGTCGTTCCAAGCTATCTCAGATAATTCGCTCTGTCGATACCCGCTCATAAATTTTCTCAGCCAGGAATTACACCTCATTTATTTCTTACTCACATCGCGAAAAATGAAGAATACGCGCAGGAAGAAGCATTACACTTTAGCATCAGATCGGCCCTGTCAAATGAGGCACTTACGGTGCTGGGGCACAATAGGGTTAATTCGAGATGGTTTATTCAAGAGCAAACTTATGATCGAGATGCGATATTTCACCGAAAGTTGGCCAATAGAGGGAGCATTTACCATTTCACGCGGCAGCAAACGTCAGGCGGATGTCGTTTTCGTTGCGCTCCAGTCCGGTAACGTGACGGGCTATGGCGAATGCGTTCCTTATTCACGTTACGGTGAATCACTCGACAGAGTAATGGAACAGATTGCCTCACTGCACAGCGATATCCGTAACGGTCTGGATCGGGAGGCGCTACAAACCATTTTGCCAGCAGGCGCGGCGCGTAATGCGATCGATTGCGCATTCTGGGATCTGGAGTGCAAGCAGCATCAGCAACGCATTTGGCAGCGTCTGAATCTTCCTTCGCCAACAGCGTTGGAGACGGCCTATACGCTATCGCTCGATACACCAGACCGCATGCACCACGCTGCGATACACAATGCCAATCGCCCTCTTCTCAAATTAAAGCTAGCAGACGCAGACGATCTGGCCAGAGTTGCCGCCGTTCGCAAAGGCGCACCATTGGCCCGCCTGATTGTGGACGCTAATGAAGGATGGGATACCGAGCGCTATCTAACTCTGGTTCCTGAACTCGCCGCGCTTGGCGTAACGATGATCGAGCAACCTTTCCCTGCGGGGAAAGATGATGTGCTGGCAGATCTGCCCCGCCCGATTCCCGTCTGTGCCGATGAGTCCTGTCATGACAGTCAGTCACTGACCGCCCTAGTGGCGCGCTATGACATGATCAACATCAAGCTGGATAAAACGGGTGGACTGACTGAAGCCCTGCGTTTACGACAATACGCGCAAGCGCAAGGTTTAAAAATTATGGTCGGCTGCATGGTGAGCACATCGCTTTCGATGGCACCCGCATTTGTCGTGGCTCAAGGTGCCGACGTCGTCGATTTGGATGGCCCACTGCTCTTGCAGCGCGATCGCACTAACGGACTGCACTATAACGGTAGCGAAATATTACCGCCCGACGCATTATTGTGGGGATAACGCGCGTTAACCTGCATTGAGCAACTATTAAGGAGTGTTGTGATGCAACGTCTTGTTTACGTTGATGGACAGTATTTAGAAGAGAATGAAGCAAAAATTTCTGTATTTGATCGTGGTTTCTTGTTTGCCGACGCCGTCTATGAAGTGACGGCGGTAATCGATGGCAAGCTGGTTGATTTCCCCGATCATATTACTCGCCTGCAACGCTCCTGCCGCGAGTTATCGCTTACGTTGCCCGTCACCGCAGAGGCGCTCAAAGATATCCACAATGAGCTGATCAACAAAAACGATCTGAAAGAAGGCGCGATCTATTTACAGCTTAGCCGTGGTAATGCCGGCGATCGTGATTTCTATTTCCCTTCTGCTGACGTTAAATCCACGCTAGTTTTATTCACTCAGGCGCGTTCGCTGGTCGGTAACCCGAAAGCAACAACAGGGCTACACGTTGTCACCACCGAGGATATCCGCTGGCATCGTCGGGATATTAAAACCGTCAGCCTGCTCGCCGCGAGTCTGGCGAAAGAGTATGCCCATGCGAATAAGGCAGACGACGCCTTCTTTGTCCAAGATGGCTTCATTACCGAAGGCAGTTCCTGCAACTGCTACATCGTCCTGCATGACAATACGGTTGTGACCCGCCCACTCAGCAACGATATTCTGCACGGTATTACCCGTCAGTCGCTGCTCAAGCTGGCAGAAAAGGACGGTATTACGCTGGAAGAGCGCTGTTTTACGCCGGAAGAGGCGTATCACGCCAAAGAGATTTTTGTCAGTTCAGCCACCATGATCGTCCTCCCCGTCGTGATGCTGGATGGAAAAACGATCGGCGACGGCAAGCCCGGCCAGATTACTCAGCGGCTACGTGAAATCTATCTCGATATGATTAACCAGCAGGGAAAATAGCCGCGATTCACACCCTGTGAGCACGGCTTCGATGTCCATCCGTTATCCGTTCAATATCGGATAACGGATGGCTGAGTAAATTATTTATCCTCGCCCGAAATGCTGTCAGGCAGAGCAAGCCCTGAATTTTCCAGCACCATCTTCTGCGGTACGGCCAGTGGAATGTTTGATGCCCGTAGCCGTTTGATGATCTCAAACAACAGGTCGCTCTTCGCTTCCGATACCATTCTCGGGCTGCTGACATAGCCCGTAACGCTCAACACCATGCCAGTCGGGTTCAACTGACTGAATTTCACTGACGGTGCAGGTGACTCCAGAATCGCATCGTGGTTGATGTAAGCATCCAGCAAAAGTGTCCGAACTTCTTCAGGATCGATATCCAGCGGGAACGTTAGTGCCAGCGTGGCAACCCCAAACGGATTCCCCATCGTAATATTGCGCACATTCTGTGAAATGAATTGAGAGTTCGGCACGATTACCGTCGAGCGGTCACCCAGTTGAATTTCCGTCGCACGCACGTTAATCCGACGGATATCTCCTTCGACCCCGCTGATACTGACCGAGTCCCCGACTTTCACCGGGCGTTCCGTCAACAAAATCAGGCCAGAGATAAAGTTCTTCACTATCTCCTGTAAGCCAAAACCGATACCCACCGACAACGCACTGACAATCCACGCCAGCTTGTTCCATTCAATCCCCAATGTCGCCAACGTCAGCAGAATAATCAGGATATAACCGATATTGCTGAATAGCGTCACCAGCGACGCACGGATTCCTCGCTCTAGCGTCGTCTTAGGAAGAAACTCATCTTCCAGCCAGCGTTTTGAGGAGCGTAAGACATAAACCCCTACCACCAGAAAGAGTACGGCATTGACCAGATGGGCAGGCACGATGCTCAAGGTTTCCAGCCCTTTCCCTCCCCAGATTTCAACAGCTTTTTGCACCAACTCCAGAGGAGTAGTAGTGCCAAACGTGCCATTAAGTAAGGCGACGGCTGCCATCAAAATCAAAAAGACTTTACCACCAGCCGACAGAAGCAATGTGGCCTGAGCCAGATGCCGATCGTCCAAATTGAGCGAATTTTTCATTCGCTTGCCGCTGGCATTGTTGGGAGAAAAAAGACTTTCGCAGATATCGGTAATAAATGTTGAGAATAAATACAGGCAGGAGAACACCATGCCAATCCACACCAGCTCGAACGCAAGGAAGCGGCCTAGAGAGATATAACCGATAACCAGCGACACCAGAATAGAGAACGCCGTCGCCAATACCGCAAGATGAATAACGCCAGATAACGTCGAGCGCGCTTCCGGCTGTTCCCCTGAATGCACCATCTGCCGACGAATCTGATCGCTTTTCAGCGTGATCGTCCCCGCTGTAAACGCTAAGAACAGTGCAGATAAGCCATTCACCATAATGGTTGCCGCGACCGATGTCCCCACCGTCGCCGTCACTTGTTCAATAAAACCGAAGATCAGAATAATTCCAGCAGCAACCACAGGAAACGGCTTCATGGCTTTTGCTACAGGATTAGCAATCGCGGGCAAACGCCATGAAGGGCGCTGATTCGAAAGAAATGCTCGCCCCAACCCAGCGATCATTGAACAAAAAATTGCCTGCCTCACTAGCGCATCAAGGAAGGACACTACGCGTTCTGTCGCCTCGCCATGACGCGTGAAAGTAAAGTCGATCAAATTCACTGCAATACCGATCGTTACCACGGTTGAGATAACTGACGCCGTGGCTAAAAAGCTCCGCCGCAGCCGCCCTTCCGGTAGCCAGTGAATTCCCGCCCAGGCCAGATATTTCTCCAGATACCGACGCCCTGCCGAACTCATAGCCATTGCAATCAGAATCAGGAAAGCAGAGCCGTAACGCCAATCTGGCTCCCAGGCTGCCGTAAAGGCATCACTTAATTGATCCTGAAAGGCACTCAGACGACGTACATCCTCGGCCTGCGGTGCTACAACAGGAGCCCAGAAACGCCCGCCCAGAATGCTGCCGGAATTCAAGGCCAGTTGCGTTTTCAGCGCACTACGACGCAGCGTAACAATCTGCGCAGACAGATTAGCCGCACTGGTACGTAAAGCCTGAATCTGCTCAATCTGCGCGTCCATTTTTGCTTTTTGCGCATTCAGGCTGTTGCGCTTGCGCGTCACTTCACTGGTTTCACTAATACTGGAACCGGATTCTGGCGCGGGCCCTAATACATCCAATTGAGCCTGAATTTGAGCACGCTGCGGTGCAACCGCATTAGAAAGCTCGTTGGCGTTATTCGCCAATTCCTGCGTTGTGTCATTCAACGCACCAAATTTGCTGTCGTTATTTGTGCCTGAAACCTGCTGCTTGATGCTATCTAACTGCTTTTGCAGCTTGATCAACTCAGCATCAACATTAATTTTTACTGGCGCATCGGTCTGCGCGGGCTGTGGATCAGAATCCGCACTCGCCGCCGATGCATATCCAACAGGCAGCATCAACATCGCCAGCAGACAAACGCGCAAGAATGCGGATGAAAGAATGTTCATAAATCAAAAGGTTCCAAAGTTCGACAAAATAGCGGATTCACAAATAGCCGAGCAACAAGCCTCGCGAGTGAAAGCAGCCCACACTCATCCAAAGCCCAACGAATGCGGGCATAGTGTACCAATAGCGCAGGGTGCAGAATATGCCTGTTCATAACTTGAAAAGAATTACTGAACGCGTCCAGCAGATAAGACTGAAACTATCATTACAATGTCTAATTCATGTGGACGACGCTCGCAATTGTGCAAAAAAACCACACCAGAAAAAGCAACATCCACCAAAGTTGTACAGGGATTCACCGTATAGCGTAAATCCAGCGCCAACCCGTTGACTCACTGGGACGTGTGGGTATAATCCAGCCCACTGTTGCGACAAGCAGCAGCCACTTCTTTGCGCAATGCGCCCTTAGCTCAGTTGGATAGAGCAACGGCCTTCTAAGCCGTAGGTCACAGGTTCGAGCCCTGTAGGGCGTACCATTTCGAAGTAAATAGACGTCAACCGACGTCTTTTTTTATTCCTTAAATTCAGTGAGTTAGCTATAAATTCGCTATTTTCAGTCAACCAGACTCTACCGACATATACGTGTAAGTATCCCAATAAACCGAACCATTCGCTTTTAGACGTCTTCTGAGATACTCATTTCTTGTCTGTTGGGAAAAATCATCACCTGAGCATTACAATTCCGCGTTCCAATTTCCGAAATAACGCTTTAATTTCTCGACAGTGTGTCGCCATTTCTGGGTTGTAGGCTTGCAGACCGTATTTTGATTACCGAAGAACCCCACTTCGTTAACCGCCTCTTGTTCACTGCGGGTTTCCAGCCATTTTACGGAAACAAAATACTCAGACTTTTCGGGATCATCCGCGTTCAAGCGATAGAGATCGCTGTGCTTCAGCACATCCATTGCCAGCTTTTCCCCCTCTTCGGTGTTGATAGTGAAGCTGCTGGCAGGTTCAACGGCGCTCTGCACAATACCAACGCCAACGTAGCCTTTCGCCGGGATTTTTACCCACACACGGTTGCCCGGTTGTAGCTGTTTTAACGTCTGGCTGTACCAGCTTCCGCCGCCCGCACTGATAAAGTTGTAGTGTTGCGCCTCTTCCCAGACACGGCTTTGCGGATCGCCAAACGAGACATAAAACTCCCCGTTCCACGGTTCCTTCGCGTTTGCGTTTGCTACGGCGGTGGCCTGTGCGGCATTGGTTTGTGTCTCGCTCGGGTCGATAAGCCAGGTGCGGCTTAAGAACTGCTCGTCGCCGTGCTGGAATACCTTAAAGAACAGCACATTAATTGAGATACCGTTTTTGCTCAGATAGTCCACGATACGTTCGGTAGACGGATCCAGCTCCGCTGCCACAATGATGATTTGGTGCGACTGGTTGAGTGACTCTTCTTCCAGTTCAGTATTGAAGCGTTGCTTGAACGCGTCTCCCAGATTACCGCCACCGGAGAATTTTTCATAAATCTGCGACAGACGATCGGCGGTTAAATCATCCACCCAGGAGGCGTAATCCAGCGCCTGAGCAACGACTTCACGCGGCGTACGGTCTCGTTTAAGTTCAATCAGGATCAGCGATGCATCCGGCGCAATAGCCAACAGGTCGATACGCCCTTTATCGAGCGTCGGTTCCTGATGCCCGATAATCATCCACTGGTCAGAGAGGATGGTGGGATCGTTTAGAATCATCTTCTCCAGCAGTTGTTCGCTGCCGAGTTTGCTGATGGTCAGCGGCTGAGGGTTTTCCCCTACTCGCCAGATAGCATGATGAACCGGCATCGTCTGTTCCTTAGTTTAATGCTGCGTCGGTGAGGGCATCCGCCAGATGGAGCTGGGTTTTCTGGACGGATTGTAGGCGGGATGTCAGAGAGCCACAAAGCAAGAAGAGCTCTTTGATTTTAATCACCAGTTGATTCTGAACAGCGAAAGGAGGGACAGCTATAGGTATTTCCTCAACTACTTTCTTGCTTATTTTAGGCATTGTTCCTGACGTTCCAGTCATTTTTGACCACATGAAATCCCTGGCAAAAGGAGAGGATAACCACAACACGGCATATTCAGGTAATAACTCATCTTTTGTTCTAATTTTCATCATTAAATCTGGATAGATTAAATCATCAAAATCCTCTTCAATTAACAAGCTACAACCTACAAAATTAGATGAATTACCCCGCTGAATTAAAATATCATTTTTCTTAAGGAATAAATATGATTTATCTTTTACATCAATATCAACATACTTAGTTTCTTGCAGCTTCAAATAACCATACGAGGTCGCACCTAACTTTAAGACTTTTACATCAGTTTCATATTTTACTTCACTAGGAGATAGACCATTTTTAGGTCCAAACGACAGATATTTCTTTAAATGACTTCTCTGGCTAAACTCAGCACTTTCGATCAACAATCCCATCACCGCCAGTTGCAGAATGGTTTGCTTAATCGCATCGATACTCGCTTCGGTGGTAAATAGCGTGTCGAAATGCTGGCTGATTCGCGCCCAGTTTTCGGCGAGTTCTTCGGCATGTTGACTATCGACCAGCGTTGCCAGCAGGGTTTCCACCAGCTGCTGATGTGCATCCAGACTGGTTAGAGATTGCTGTTCCAGTTGGTCGCAGAGGGACATAAGCTCTGCTGCTTTGTCGTTTATCCTTTCCTGTTCCCTTTGCGGAGGGAATGGAACTAAGAAAGAATTAACAACAGAAGAATTTAATTCCGCCTGATTTGTTGTACCAGATAATAATGTATTCGAATGTTTTGGATCAAAACGCTGCTGTATCCCATAAGTAGATATATAGTTACTAATAAACTTTCCGTTATCTCTAACGGTTCGAATTAACGTAACATGGCTATCGACAACAAGTTTTTCTTTAACTACAGGAAGATAAATAACCCTACCAGCAGTGCCACCAGCACCAGTTGAGTTCCAAAGGACATCCCCATCTTTCAAAAATCGATCTTTAGTATATGAATGAATAGATTCATCCGTTATCCAACGAGATTGTTCTAATTTAAAACCGCTCCATTGCACACATTTCTGAGACACAACTTTTACAGAACCATGTTCAGCGTACTTCGGGCCTTTTCCTCGTTGTATGTACTCACTGATATCACTCAACCTTACCCATTCCCATACCTCCGGCAGCTCAAACGGCTTCTCATCCTCACTAATTTCCGGCAGCAGCTTCTGTTTTTTAATTTTTCCCTGCTTGACCAGCTCGGCTTTCTCGGCAGCAATACGTTTTAGCAGCTCAGACGCGGGTTTATCATTCGGGTCCTGCGGCACCAGTTTGCCGCGCACCGCCAGCTCCAGAATCAGCTCACGCAGTTTCTTAATGCCATAGAGGTCGATTTTGCCATTACTACCACGCCCCGCAGTAGAACGGGTTTGCAGCGCAGAAGACCAGATAGCGATATGATCGGTGATCGGCTTCTCAACGGTCATTAGTTCGCCCCCTTGTTGCCCGCTAGCGCAGCGCCGAGGATGTCGCGTAACTGGTTACGCAGTTCGCTGATTTCCGCCTGCTGCGTCTGGTACTGCGCCAGCAATTCATCCGGGTCATGGCTGATGGTTTCACCTTGATACGGGTTCTTGATATCAAGATTGAAGTTGCGGGCGATGATGTCGTCGATGCTGACTTTCCACGCCTGCTTGTTTTCTTCACGACTGGCAAAACCGTCAGCTTCGTTGCCCCACCAGTCGATCTCGGTCTGGAATTCTTCAAACTTCATCGGTTTGGTTTTGCTGTAGTTCTTCACGCCGTCTGGGTACGGATGTTCGTAGAACCACACCTGTTTAGTCGGCTGACCTTTGGTGAAGAACAGAATATTGGTTTTGATACTGGTATAGGGATTAAAGACGCCCTTTGGCAGACGCACGATGGTGTGCAGATTGCACTCTTCGGTGAGCAGTTTTTTGATTTTGGTTTTCACACCTTCGCCAAACAGCGTGCCATCCGGTAATACCACCGCAGCCCGGCCTTTATCGGCAAGCACTTCGATAATCAGTTGCAGGAACAGATCGGCGGTTTCACGGGTCTGCATTTCTGCCGGGAAGTTTTTCTCGATGCCGTCCTCTTCGGTGCCGCCAAACGGTGGGTTGGTCACAATCACATCAACCTGTTCATCCCACGAAGAGAGCGGCTTGTTAAGCGTGTTGTCGTGGCGGATCTGCACCGGCACTTCAATGCCGTGCAGCAGCATATTGGTAGTACACAGCAAGTGTGGAAGCTGCTTTTTCTCTACGCCATAGATCTGCTTTTGCAGCGTTTTGTGGTCTTCGGTGGTAATAACGTAATTGTCTTTCACATGGTCGAACGCGCAGGCGAGGAAGCCGCCAGTACCACACGCCGGGTCCATAATTGACTCACCCAGTTTTGGGTCAATGCGGTTGACCATAAAACGCGTTACCGCACGTGGAGTATAAAATTCACCTGCATTGCCCGCGCTTTGCAGGTCGCGCAGGATCTGCTCGTAGATATCGCCAAACAGATGGCGTTCCTGACTGCTGCTAAAGTCGATTTCGTTTAGCTTGTTGATCACCTGACGCAGCAGCGTACCGTTTTTCATGTAGTTGTAGGCATCGCTGAATGCTTGTTTGACCACAAAGCCACGCGGGTTCTTATCAATCGGCGCAGTGAGGTTTTTCAGGATCGGGAACAGATCATCATTCACAAATTCCAGCAACGCATCACCCGTGATGCCCTCGCTGTTCGCCGCCCAACTACGCCATAAATAGCGCTGTGGGATCGGAAACTGGTAGTCATCCTGCTCCAGTTCCAACTCTTCTTCCTGAGTATCAAAAATCTTCAGAAACAGCAGCCATGAAAGCTGCCCCAAACGCTGGGCATCGCCGTCCACCCCGGCGTCTTTACGCATAGTGTCCTGAAGGGATTTAATGACTGAGCTAATCGACATGTTTTCTTTCCATACTTAAAAAAGGATGCCACCGGTCGCAGACGCGGCCAGTGGCAATGTATTTATAGGTTATCAGGCTGAGCGCGGCGGTAACTGGTAGATTTCGTTTTCCAGTTCGTTGACGGCTTTCTCATAAGCCTTCTTGTCACCAAAGCGGGTTTTAATGATCTCTATCGGACGACCCAGCGCATCAAACGGTTTCAGCTTGAGTACCTGGACATCCTCGATTTCCTGCACGCCTTCATCGGCGTATTTATCCAGCAGCGTGTTGAGCACCTGCTGCGCCGGTTCTGCATATTTCGTAAAATAGTTACGCTTACGCACATTCGCCGCACGCTCCTGACGCGTTAACGGCGGCTGACCGTACACCACATGACAGAGTAAATCAAACGGGTCAAGATCTTTACCCACCTCTTCCGCCAGCACATCCCACAGAATCCCCAATTGCTCCAGTTCTTCTATAATGACCTGTTTGCGTGGTGCATCCTGCCATTTGCGTATAAAGCTATCCAGTGAAGCGTACTCACCATCTTTGAGCATCGTTTTACGGGTGTAATCCTGAAAGGATTCTGTCACCAGTTTGCCATCAGAATCGTAATACTGAACGCGCTTAGCCAACACTTTTACATCTACACCGTTCACATAGAATTTGCGGACTTCGTCATCGTCATGGAATTCACCGTTTCCCCAATGCTTATCATGATTAATCTGATAGTCAGCGGCGTCTTCTTGCGCTTCATTGGCGATATTATCGCCGTCATCTTCCTCATCCAGCTTTTCATTGAAATCAGAATCTTGATCAGAAATGTCGCTGGGTTTTACCACCAGCACTTTTTCTGGCAAACCATCAAAGCGTGGATCGGCAAACAGCTCTGTCGCTTTTTTGAAGTCGAGAATGGTAAACCACAGCTTGCCGTACTTTTCGTTGATTCGCGTGCCGCGCCCGATGATCTGTTTAAATTTGGTCATGGACTGGATGTTTTGATCCAGCACGACCAGCTTGCAAGTCTGCGCATCGACGCCGGTGGTCATCAACTCTGAGGTTGTCGCAATAACGGGGTAGGCTTTTTTAGGATTAATAAAGTTATCCAGTTGCGCCTTGCCGATATCATCGTCGCCAGTGATTTTCATCACGTATTTTTCGTTCTTAAGCACCTGTTCAGGGTTAAGTACCACCAGCGCATGACGCATTCGATCGGCGTGATCGATGTCGTTACAGAAAACGATGGTTTTATCCATCGGGTTAGTACGTTTCAGGTAATCGGTGATGGTCTGCGCCACCAGCATCGTGCGTTCATCAATGACTAGCGTGCGGTCAAAATCTTTCAGGTTGTAGATGCGGTCTTCAATTTCTTTACCGTATTTATCCAGTTGACCTTTTATTGGCCGCCAACCCTGCACATCCACGTCGATATCAACGCGTACCACTTTGTAAGGCGCGAGGAAACCGTCCTCAATGCCCTCTTTCAGCGAATAGGTGTAAACCGGTTCACCGAAGTAATCGATATTGGAGACCTCTTCGGTTTCCTTTGGCGTGGCTGTCAGACCAACCTGCGTGGCATTGCCGAAATACTCCAGAATCTCCCGCCAGGCTGAATCTTCAGACGCGCTGCCACGGTGGCATTCGTCAATCACAATCAGATCAAAGAAATCCGGTGCCACCTGCTTATAGGCTTTTTGATGTTCTTCCGGCCCAGTAATCGCCTGATACAGTGCCAAATGCACTTCATAGGCCGGATCAATGGTGCGTCCGGTGACTTTGGCCATGGCTGGGCCAAAAGGCTGGAAATCGTTGTTTTTAGTCTGATCAACCAGAATATTGCGGTCCGCGAGGAACAGGATTCGTTTTTTGTTTTTGGCTTTCCACAGCCGCCAGATTATCTGGAACGCCGTATAGGTTTTGCCCGTGCCAGTCGCCATGACCAGCAGAATACGGTTCTTACCTGCCGATACGGAATCCACCGTTCGATTAATCGCCTGCACCTGATAATAACGGGGAGATTTCCCGCTGCCGTCGTCGTAATAGTCTTGACTGATAACGGGCAACTGCTCCTGAGTGAACCCTTTCCAGATACAGTATTTTTGCCAGAGCTGTTCAGGCGTTGGGAAATCACTGAGAGCAATTTCAGATTCGAGCTGCTGCGGATTGGTTTTATCGTGGAAGATAAATCCGTCACCGTTGGAGGCAAATACAAAGGGAACGTCGAGCAGGTTAGCGTAGTCTAACCCCTGCTGCATCCCTTTGCTGATGGCGTGCTTGTTAGCTTTGGCTTCGATAACTGCCAGCGGCAAGTTATGTTTATGATACAACACGATATCGGCAGATTTAACTTTGATACGTGAGGCCAGTTTTCCACGAACCACAATCTTGCCATCACGCAGTTTCACTTCCTGACGAATCTGAACCAAATCATCCCAGCCTGCATTCTTAACCGCAGGAAGGATAAATTTGCTGATGATGTCCGTTTCGGTCAGATGAGTTTTGTTTACGCCAGCCATAGCAGAACTCTCAATGGAATAGGATTAGCTCTGATTTTACACAGATTAGTACGTCAGGTAATGACCCGGTGTGATAACTCTCCCTCTCCACGTAGAGATTCCATACGGTGTGGCCTTTTTTTCCTTCTTACCTCGATTATTCAAACCACAATGAAGAAAGCCCTATAACCATCACAATGCCCATAATCACCTGAATCAAGACGATAAAAAATGCAAGGACGCCAAGCACTGTGATTTTTCTACGAAGGATAAACGTAATGCCGGAAAGTACAGCGCTGAACAGAATTGTTTTAAGCAGGTAAGCTAGCGGCACCATTGCTGCGTGGCCTGTCTGCACACCTGCCATCCCAATGAGACCAAGAAAAAAACCGCCGCAAAAACCCCATCCCCAGAACGTCATCGGCAAACTTAGTTGCCCTGTTACCAGCTTTTTCAGCACGGTTGCATCCCTTTTATAATGTTAGTGCATTAACAATCATTATCCGCCAAGTATCTTGGTCTGCCGCACACTTTAATTCCAGCTAAATGCAACTATCACGAGAGTAAATACTTGATGTCAGGGATACTTCCTGCCGTCATTACGGACAGTTTGCTATCAGTTCTATCACGCTAATGGGACTGATCTATGATGCTGAGAAATCGGTGAACTCAGAAAAGAATCTCACCGTGCTTGAGGGTTTTCTGCTCGTCTGGACGTGCAAGCTTATGGTGTTGACGCTGCGGTGCATACGAGGAAAATTCGTGCGGAACTGGCAAGACAAGGAACACTCATCGGCTCGTATGATGCCATGCAAGCGGGTCATGAGCGGTTCCCAGGTTTCCTGACCACACACCTGATCATGAATATAATTCATCTTTGATGAAATTAACTCTCTTTCACTCATCCAATGACTCTGGCATAAAATATGCAATATTAACGTATTGACAACATGAAGACTGCTGAGTGATAAACAAACAAGATCATTAAAATCAACAAATTAATTCAGTTTTCATATCAAAATTTAGGATGCAAAGACCGCGATGAATAAAGATTTTACATTTACGATTAAGAGCAGCTGCTTCGATGAGAATTATAACCCCTCCGAAAACACGCGTATCACGACCAACTTTGCTAATTTAGCCAGAGGGAAGAGTCGCCAGGAGAACTTACGCAACACGTTAGTGATGATGGATAATCGCTTCAATACATTGGCGTATTGGGATAACCCTAAAGCTAACCGTTACTCTGTCGAACTTGAGATCATTTCCGTTGAGATTGATATTGAAGGCAATGGCGATACCTTCCCTGCAATTGAAATATTGAAAACGAATATTGTTGATAAAAAAACCAATGAACGCATTGAAGGCATCGTAGGGAATAACTTTTCCTCTTACGTCCGAGATTATGATTTTAGCGTATTACTGCCAGAGCATAATAAGAGTCATCCCGGATTTAGCACGCCAGATAATTTTGGCGATTTGCATGGAAAATTATTTAAATGTTTTACGAATTCAAAATTTTACAAAGATAACTTTAATAAACAACCGGTTATATGCCTAAGTGTTTCAAGTAAAAACACCTATCATCGGACGGGGAATCAGCATCCTGTATTAGGCATCGAATATCAGCAAAATGAACCTTCCTTGACCGATCATTACTTCGAAAGGATGGGGTTACAGGCTCGCTACTTTATGCCTGCAAATAGTGTTGCACCTTTGGCTTTTTATTTTTCTGGTGATTTGCTGAACGATTACACGAATCTTGAGCTTATTAGTACTATCAGCACGATGGAGACTTTCCAAAAGATTTATCGACCTGAGATTTACAATGCTAACTCGGCAGCAGGGCAATACTATCAACCCAACCTGAATAACCAGGATCATTCATTAACAAAAATTGTTTATGATCGGGTAGAACGCAGTCAGTTGGCTATTGAGCAAGGAAAGTTTACTGAAGAGCACTTCATCAAACCCTACAAGAATATTCTTGAACAATGGTCTGCTCACTACGCGCGTTGATTCACCAAAAATATAAGGTCACCTGTTATGAAAACATTGCTACCTACTTCAACTGCTGGCAGTTTGCCCAAACCGTCCTGGCTCGCAGAGCCTGAGAAACTGTGGTCCCCCTGGAAATTACAAAACGAAGAGTTAATTGACGGGAAAAAAGATGCCCTGAGTTTGTCGCTGTTTGATCAACTGCGTGCAGGTATTGATATTGTTAGCGATGGCGAACAAACGCGCCAACACTTTGTCACGACGTTTATTGAGCACCTTAGCGGCGTGGATTTTGAGAAACGTGAAGTCGTTAAAATTCGTAATCGCTATGACGCAAGCGTACCAACCGTTGTCGGTGCGGTGACGCGTCAAAAACCGGTTTTTGTTGAAGATGCCAAATTCTTACGTCAACTCACGAAGAAACCGATTAAATGGGCTCTGCCAGGGCCGATGACGATGATCGATACACTCTATGATAACCACTATAAAAGCCGCGAAAAACTGGCCTGGGAATTCGCAAAAATTCTCAACCAAGAAGCCAGAGAACTCGAGGCTGCTGGTGTGGATATTATTCAGTTTGATGAACCCGCATTTAATGTCTTTTTTGATGAAGTGAATGATTGGGGTATCGCCGCGTTAGAAAGAGCGATTGAAGGGCTGAAATGTGAAACAGCGGTACATATCTGCTACGGATATGGCATCAAAGCCAATACAGATTGGAAAAAGACGCTGGGATCAGAGTGGCGCCAATATGAAGAAGCGTTTCCAAGACTGCAAACATCCAATATCGATATCATCTCACTGGAATGCCATAATTCGCATGTTCCCATGGACCTGCTTGAACTAATTCGCGGTAAAAAAGTGATGGTCGGGGCCATTGACGTGGCAACCAATGCCATTGAGACACCAGAGGAAGTAGCCGATACTCTGCGAAAAGCGCTTCAGTTTGTCGATGCAGACAAGCTCTATCCTTCAACCAACTGTGGCATGGCTCCTTTACCTCGTCGGGTAGCCACAGGCAAGCTCAATGCGCTAAGTGCTGGCGCAGAAATCGTCCGAAGAGAACTCTTGGCTAAATAACACTATTGTAGTGGCATCGTGAATTTGGACACTGACCCAGCGCTAGTGTAAACATCTCAGCATCCACAAAAAAAGACCCTGAATAAACCTATCCAGGGTCTTTAAATAGTGTAAAACCGTCGCTGTTTAGGGATTAGCCACGGTTCTCTTCAATGTAACGAGCCAGATCCGCAGGGGTCTTCAGAACGGTAGCGACTTCGGTTGGTGGGATCACGCAGCCGTAAACGTCCTGCACCTCCAGCACCAGATCGACCGCCAGAATCGAGTCGAGAATATCGGACTCAATCAGCTCATCGTTAAAGCCCACTTTACGGGATAAGATCTTTTCAAACAGCGCGAGTATTTCTTGTTCCATAATTTTTCCTGGGATAATTAAATCGTGCGGGCATGGGTATCCAGCAGTTTACGATCAATTTTGCCGTTAGGATTCAGCGGCAACGCATCTTTGATAATGATTTGGGAAGGCACCATGTAAGGCGGAATCACCTTAGAGAGCGAGGTTTTAATCACTTCGGGTGCTAAGCTCGTCACGCAGAATGCCGCAATACGCAGCACGCCACCGCCCGATTTCATCAGCGGCAGGACAACCGCTTCGCTGATGTCGGATATCGCCAGCAGGCGATTTTCAATCTCGTTGATTTCAATGCGGTAGCCATTGAGTTTGATCTGGCTGTCATTGCGGCCCTGACAGTAAAGGAGCCCGTTCTCATAGCCCAGGTCGCCGGTTCTGTAGCCTCGGAACGCTTCACTTTCCCGATGCAACAATTTCTCAGCGTTCTCCTGCGCGAGCCCAAGGTAGCCGCGCATCACATTTTTGCCCCAAATAATCAGCTCACCCTCAGCGGTAATTTCCATTCTGGAATCCGGCATCATCGCGCCAACCGGCAGCAGATCGTTTTCGCTATGCAGGATGTCATCGGTGATTTCGATGACGGTGGTGGCGATAGTCGCTTCCGTTGGGCCATAGGAGTTGAGAATTTTGGCGTGCGGGAAGCGGCGGCGTAACTGTTTGACCAGCGCTTTGTTTAGCACTTCACCGATGAACACGAAGACGTTGAGTTCAGGTAAATATTCACTGTTGAACTGAGGAGAGAGCAGTTTCTGATAGGCAAAAGATGGCGTTGAAACCCAGACAGAAACGCCATTGTCTTTTAGGCGATCGAGCCAGTTTTCTGCCGCAATATCCTCTTTCGCATTCAGAACGATGTGCCCCCCAGTGGCAAGATTCGCCAGCAGCGGGATCAGGGAGAGATCGAAACTGAACACCGCATGGTTCATCAGCACTGGCGCGTCTGGCAGCGAGAAATCCTCACGCACCCACTTCATGAAATGCCACAGGCTTTCACGCCCGATCTGCACACCCTTGGGTTTTCCGGTGCTGCCGGAGGTGAACATGATATAGGCGAGATTCTGCTCGACCAGTGCCTGACCAGCCTCACCGGTAGCAATGAACTGCCGGGTCGCGACATCGTAGTAGTAAGGGGCGTTCGCCAGGTGGCAAATCTCCTTAAGCCGCTCCTGCGGATAGATGCAGTCCACCGGGATATACGGAATGTTATGCAGCAGGCAGCTATAGATCGCCACGGCAAACTCCGCCTGCTGATGCCCATATAATACGACGGGTGAACCTGCGGGCCGCTGGCATTGCTGATAGCGATGCGACCAGTCTGTAACGGCAACGGATAGCTGTTGCCAGGTCATCGCGTCATCGCTACCGCTAATCGCCAACTGATTTGGGTTAGCGGGTTGAAGTAATGCCGCACGAAGGAAATCTTGCAGTTCCTGAAGCTCTGAATGAAGGTTCATAGAGGAGACATTCCGCTAAAGATGTAGAGGGAGGCTGCGGCGCTTGCCAGCGTCAGAATTCGACCGATGAACGCAATAACCGGATGATGTAGACAATTGTTCAAAGCCGGACTGCGTTTAGCAGACCACTGCAACATGTTGTGAGCAACGGAAATGGCGCCGAACAGCGCGCCGCTGATGACATAGTGTCGTTCGAGTCCGTTCCATGCCCCCATACAAAACAGGGTGCAGAAGATGCCAATATTTTGCGCCAGCGTTTTGTTCTGTCGGAAAAAATCGAGCTTCATCAGATTCATATAAATCGGCATAAAGACCACGTCTCTCAGCCATTCAGACAGGCTGATGTGGAAACGCCGCCAGAAATCTTGCGGGTTTTTAGCCAAAATGGGCATATTGAAGTTCGCCGGGATATTCAGGCCAAATAAGCGCCCCGCGCCAATAGCCATATTGCTGTAACCGGCAAAATCAAAATACAGATAGGCGCTGTAGGCCAGCGACATCACCACACCAACGCTTAGCGTAAACGGACGATGGCTCCACGACTCAATGACCAGATTATTGATCAACATGGCGAATAAGAACTTCTGAATAATACCGGTAAGAATTTGCTCTATGGCCACTAAAAACTGCTCACGGGTCATCGTGAAAACCGGTTTATTAATGTCAACAAGCCATGTCCGCCAGCGATACATCGGGCCAGCCAGAATAATAAAAGGCATAAAAAGGTAGCAGAAGTAATGCAGGAAATTCTGACCATCTTTTTTGCTGCGATAAAGTAGAACGTCAATCGCGCGGAAGGTCATAAAAGACAGACCGATCATGCCCCAATGGTTATTGAGGTGTAATTTCACCAAAAACAGCGGAAGCAACGTCAGGCTGACCGCCTGCCAGGTTTTTAACCAGCCTTTCTCTTTTAAGGTGACGATAATATAAAAACTCAGGAAAACCGCCACAGGAACAACGTAATCCCCCTGGAAAATATATCCCCAGCCCAATACCGCCAATACGGAAAAGGCGGATAAATACGTCAGCCGATAACTGAATACGCGATTAATCAGCGCAAACAATAATGCTGATGAAAACAGAAGGAAAAAAAACATTCCGGAGCTGTACATCATTCATCCTTCAGAATTTTTGATATTCAAAATGCACTTTTAAACTCATGCTTTCATCAACAGAGGTCCATGCAACGATGGTTACCGCCAGAAAGAGATAAAGGAAAAAAAGACGAATGGCAGTTTTCATCATTTAAAACTCTCAGCAATAAATTTATCCATCGCGACCCATGCTGGCTCGGTTGGGTGCAGGCGATCCCAATTCCAACCGTTCTGATAAGGCTGCGCATACATATCAAAATAAGGAACTTTATTTTCCTCCAGCATCGACCTGATCTGGCCATCGACTGGCTGGAATTTCTGGGAGTTATTAATCGCCCACGGATTAATCGGATCGACAATGACGACAAACTGGGCGTTGCGCGCTTTAAGCAATTTAATCGTCGCCCGTAATGCCTCCATTTGCGCAGGAACAATCGGCGCATTGTCCCACTCTTCCGGTGTTTGATCGTCGGCAAAAACAGTCTTATCCATCCACAACGTGGCGACGCTTTGCTGACGCGACTTATTCAACTCATGAGCCTGAGTCAGTTCGCGATCCCAGTCAGGCGCAACATTGGTCGTTGACGTGTGAGGCCACGGTTGCGTGGGTTGCGGGACAATACGTAGCATCGCCAGCCAGTAGTTTTTTATCAGCTCACAGAAATTAGCAAATTGATAACTCACTTCCTGCCAAATAATTTGTGGGTGCCAGCCATAGACTTTCATTTGGCCGAAAGTTAAATGGCTGATATCTTCTTTATCGATATGTTGTAAGTAATTGACCATAAAAGGACGCGTTTGGTCATCCTTCATCAGCGGATTAAAAATAGATGCTGGGAAATTGTTGGCAAAAATTGACGGCGGAATGCCGTCTGAATAAAAGCTATCGGGTGCCAGAAGCAAAACAACTTTACTGTTAGCGTTAAGCTCGTTTTTAAAACGCGAGAGCAGTAAAAAATGCGTGACGCTATCGACATAACTATCGCCATAGGCCACTACCGGACGATGTAACTGGTTATTAAAGTAATTATATACTGCGTAATGTTCGTCTTCAGATGTCGACACTTCAGAAGCACCGAGAAAGAAAATCGCATTTCCCTGTAAGGCATGGGAAATGGTGGCTATTTTTTCCCTTTGTTCTTTTGGCGTTCCTTCCATGGTGTTAATCAGTGGCTGGAATGTTAGCGCCGGATCAAAGCTCGTCACCAGCGGGGGAACGCTAAGAAACAGGATGGCGAGGGTAGCCATCAGGATATGTAGGCAGAGAGTATTTTTGATTTTCATTATAAAGTAAGACTACATGATATTTATTGTTTGAAATTTGTGAATTTTTATCTTCACGGTAAATCGATCCCTGTATTTTTGGATTATATACCAGGGTTATCTTCGATGATGAGCGTTGCTGTGTAACGGTATGTACAGTGTTTATGTCCGTCACAATAATCAGGTTAGAGACTACGTCAGGAGACGATTTCCTGTATCTTTTCTCGCTTACTCAGTCTGAACATGAGGGAGAAAGGTTCGATGGCAGGAGCCTCGAAAGTCACAGTTTACTGGTAATGCGGGGATGATTGGACTCAAGGAAACTTCGGCTATGAATAAGTGCGGGATAGCGCAATCCTTGCTTCCCTTTTAGTTAACCTGACAAATCGCTATCTTAGTGTTAATTTAATAAATTCGCAGTTTTACCGCACTCGGTATACCACCACATGTTTTGTGAGGCTACTGTTGCGCGATTGAATTTAAGATCAGGCTTATGTGTAATTGCAAAGAACTTCCCACTAGTGTGGCTGAGATCGAACATTGGGGGCACGGCTTCCATTTTCCGAATGCATTAACTCATAATCGGCATTTTGAAACTCTGGATAGTGAGTATTTCGAACCGCAGCTTGATTACTCAGAATTCATGTATCGCTGTACGGAATGCGGGCAAGCATGGTACATCGAGTGCACGCCAGAAGCATCCCCCTCCTCCCTATTCGCCTTAAAGGTTCGGGATACCGAATCATTACCTTCAGATAAAGAGGTAAAGTCAGCCAAAGAACACCTTTGTATTCTTGCGCACGGCGGATTCGATTCAGAAAAGTGCAGGATGGCAGGGTGCCAAAACGACAAGCTATTGGGCCGTGAACTATGCTATTTGCATCTATCTTTTCCATAACGTATGGAATTGAACAGCGCTGAGCGGTAATGTATACAAAAAGCTAACAGGAGAATGTATGAAATACCGTCAGGCTACTATCCATCGGCTATTGATCGCCTTGATAACCCTGTTTGTTACCGCCTGTTCCTCCAATGCGAAAAAATCCCCCACGGATGAAACGCCGGAGTGTATGAAGTATCGCTTGATGATGACGGCCCCCTTGCCACCAGCGGAAATGATGAAGTTAAAAAATCAGTGTGAGCAGTCAAGGCATTAACGCGACAGTTTTTTTATCAGAGTTCAGCTAAGCTCAAACTTATTTTTATTGGACAGGGGATTACGCAAGAATAAACCTACTCCCCTAAGCAATAACGCTGGAAAATAGCAAACTTCATCACAAAAGGCGGCTATTCGCGTCAATTCATCACCTGTTCCAATTCACCATAGAATAAATAAGGGCGCTCATTCTCAATCCACTTTGCTTTTTTTATAACACAAATATCTTCTTCTATATAAACATCTAAACATCCAATTTCCACTGAGAATTCATTGTGTTTATATTTTGGGCCGAAGTTATGATAGGTTATCGCGCCTTTGCCAAAATATCCCCCAATCTCTTCTCGCCATAATAACGTTATTTCTGCCTCAAACGGGCCGCTCCTCATTTTCCCTTTCAGGCTGGCAATAATTTTTTCTTTCTCAACAAAACTCCACCGCACGGCGTCAAGGCTCCAGGTATTATCGTTCACGCTAAATTCGCCGGAAAAAACGTCTACAAATGTTTTATTGTTATCAGAATACATTTCATCTCCTTGAATATTCAAAATGAGTAACCCCGCAACCTTCCCCATCAGAAGCGCTTTTTCTTTCCCTAACGTACCACATCACACACCGCGATTCATGAATGAGGTCGATAACAACATTCTGCCAGCGCCTCTTAACCAACGGGTTATCTCCGCGTTGCTAACGCGGATAGCGCAGCGCCTCCACAAACAGTGAAAAGGCGGTGGTATGCTGTTTGCGGCTGGGATAATACAGATAGTACCCTGGGAATGGTGGGCACCATTCCGTCAGTACCTGAATCAGGCGACCGCTGGCAATGTCATCTCGCACTGAATCTTCCGGCACATAGGCCAGACCCAGTCCGATTTGTGCGGCATCGATCCGCTGGCGCAGGCTATTCATCGTCAGTTGGCCCTCAACTCGCACCTTGATTTCCCGACCACTTTTTTCAAACTCCCACGCATAGATGCCACCCATCGTCGGCAGACGCATGTTAATACAGCGGTGATGCTGCAAATCCTGCGGTGTTATAGGGACAGGGTTGCGTGCGAAATAGTTAGGGGAACCGACCACCACCATACTCATTTCAGGTGCGATACGAACAGCGATCATGTCTTTTGCCACCTGTTCACCCAAGCGAATGCCCGCATCAAAACGGCCGACAACGATATCTGTCAAAGCGTTATCCATCGTAATTTCGATGTTAATATCGGGATAATTCGCTAAAAATGGCTTTAACATCGGCCATAATATCGAATCAACCGCGTGCTCCCCCGCAGTGATGCGAATATTCCCCGCGGGTCTATCCCGCATGTCGCCCAGCGCAATCAGTTCGCTTTCAATATCCGCGAAACGCGGGCCGAGGCTATGCGCCAATTTCTCCCCCGCTTCCGTCGGTGCGACGCTGCGCGTGGTTCGGGTCAGCAATCGCACACCAAGACGCTCTTCAAGGCCACGAATAGAATGGCTTAACGCCGACTGAGAAAGCCCGAGCTTCGCCGCTGCCTTGGTAAAACTGCGTTCTCTTGCCACCACGAGGAACGAAATAAGGTCATTAAAATTTTCTTTTAACATCAGAGTGTCCAAATAGTGGTACATCAACTTTTATCTATTATACAAACTCATGAATGATATCCATGTGAAACCGCCAATAATCGGCGGTTTCACACTAAAAATAAGCAATGATGAATAATATGCGCTACATTCCTCCGCGTAATTAATGAATATAATTCATAGCCTCTTTCTGATTTTACCCTCTGGTACTTCCCCATAAATCGCAGTAACGTTTTCATAGTCGCTGTCTTTCATCAACACTGAATTTTTCAATCACAGCGAATCTTTCAATAACAACTACGCTTTCCAGCAAGGAGGAAAAATTGAAAATTACCCGCAGTGGTTCACACCCGTCCCAGCCTGGCCCAGACAGCTATTTTTCCGGCAACGTACGCATTGATGCGCCCTTCCAGAGCACCTCCCCCGCTCGGGTTGGCGGCGCAACAGTAACTTTTGAACTCGGTGCCCGCACGGCATGGCATACCCATCCACTCGGCCAGACGCTGATCGTCACGCAGGGTCGAGGCTGGCTTCAGGAATGGGATGGCGAGATTCAGGAGATCAATCAGGGTGATATCGTCTGGATACCCGAAGGCGTAAAACACTGGCACGGTGCGACGGCACAAACCGCCATGACCCACATTGCTATTGCCGAATCGCTTAACGGCAGCCCGGTCGAATGGCTGGAAAAAGTCAGCGACGAGCAGTACGGGAAGTCGCGATAAAGAAGAGTTGCACATCTTAGGGGTAAGCCACTCAGCGAGAAGCTGAATGGCTTTTCATTTGCTCAGTAATACGGTTAGCGCATGTGCATATTGACGCCAGATACATCTTTCCTGAGTTCAATAATCTCTTCAGCCAGTTCACGGCACAGCATCGCATTCATCAGATGATCCTGTGCATGCACCACAATAAGTTCGAGATTGGTTTTTTCCTTACTCTGATAGCCAATAAATCCGGTCTGGATCAATTGCGCCCGATTCAGCGCCACCGCAGCCATTTTTAATAGTTCATCGACGTGATCCCACTCGCCCCGGCGAGCTGCTCTAAGTGCTTCCATTGCGCAGGAACGTGTTTCGCCAGATTTAACGATAAGCTCAATCATCCGCGTTTCTACATCCATTTTTCCATCCCCCGAATATCAGTTGCTGTGTCACCTTTTTGTCGGCCAATTAACCCCAAATTGCAGACAAGCGCACGTGACACCGAAGAAATACGGTGCATTTGTTGTATCGCTACTCACAGCCTGCACAGTAAATATAGATGATTAATCATAATTTGTTGCTGTAAATCATGACGTTATGTCTCATTTCCGATGAAATAAATTTCGCAAACATATCGACCTATTTTTTAATCGATGAATTTATACAATTTCACACCGTGACACGCGCTGAAATAAAGTCATAACCGAAACGTCACATTCACCGGAACCTTAATTTAACCTTAAGAAAGCGAAATAATAATAACTATCATTATTATTATCGATATGTAGAATTCTTTTCCGACTGCCACTACATCTCGGCCTGTGTCGCTAAATAGCCTGGCTATTATGAGCAACGCGGGGGCACCCATGTAGGTCAGCAATACGCAAACACGACAGGTATTGATAAGGGTAAATAATATGAAGCTTGGTTTTGGATTACTGAGTTCTGCCGTTTTATTAGCTTCCGGCCTGACTCTCAGCGCATCGGCAAATGCAGCAGAAAACGATGAAGGGATTGTGATTTACAATGCCCAACATGAAAACCTGGTGAAATCCTGGGTTGACGGTTTTACCAAAGAAACGGGCATCAAGGTGACGTTACGCAGCGGCAGCGACACCGAATTGGGCAACCAACTTGTGCAGGAAGGAAAATCGTCCCCTGCCGATGTGTTTCTGACCGAAAACTCACCGTCGATGGTGCTTGTCGATAATGCCGACCTCTTTGCTCCGTTGGACAAAGCCACCCTTGCTCAGGTAGCACCTGATTATCGTCCGTCCCACGGGCGCTGGGTAGGGATTGCCGCGCGCTCTACCGTATTTGTCTACAACCCGACCAAATTTACCGATGCACAACTACCGAAATCCTTAGCCGATCTGGCGAAGCCTGAATGGAAAGGCCGCTGGGCCGCATCTCCGTCCGGTGCGGATTTTCAGGCCATCGTCAGCGCCTATCTAGAGCAGAAAGGTGAGAAAGCCACGCAGGAATGGCTGAAAGGCATGAAAGAGAACTTCACTGCCTACAAAGGTAACAGCACGGTAATGAAAGCGGTGAACGCGGGCCAGATTGATAGCGGCGTGATCTTCCACTATTACCGTTTTGTCGATCAGGCTAAAACCGGCGAAAACAGTAACAACACCCAGCTGTACTACTTCAAGCACAAGGATCCGGGCGCGTTTGTCAGCATTTCCGGTGGCGGCGTGCTGGCATCCAGTAAACATGCGAAAGACGCTCAGGCCTTTATCAAATGGATCACGGGCAAACCCGGTCAGGAAATCTTGCGCACCAACGATGCGTTTGAATATGCGGTTGGCGTCAATGCGCTCTCAAACGACAAATTGGTTCCGCTGAAAGATCTGGACGCACCAAAAGTTGATGCCGCCAAGCTCAACAGCAAAAAAGTCGTAGATCTGATGACGCAGGCTGGCTTGTTGTAACGGATAGATTGTAGCGAATAGATTGTAATGATAGCGCCTTCGTCAGGGCATTTTCGCCCTGACGAATTATCATAAGAATGGCCGCTCAACGCGGCTTCACCGTCTAAGAATATCGTCCTGACGAGGCAACTGCAGGCAGCATGACAAACGTTAGCTACAGCGAAACCACGACCTCCACCGCCTCCTCTCCGCCATTACGCAAGCCTGTCGCGTTGCTTGCGATCGTCGCTCTGGTATTATCCCTGCTGGGCTTTGTCCCGCTGGGCTTTGTGATTGGCGTAAGTATTGATACCGGCTGGGAAACGGCTCGTGCCTTGTTATTCCGCCCACGCGTTGGCGAGCTTCTGACAAATACGGTGCTGCTGGTTGTCCTGACGCTGCCGATTTGTACGATTCTGGGCGTGCTGTTAGCCTGGCTGACGGAACGAACCACCCTGCCCGCTCGACGCCTGTGGTCCCTGTTGCTCACCGCGCCACTGGCGATTCCCGCATTTGTACAAAGCTATGCTTGGATCAGTACCGCCCCCGGTCTGCATGGCTTACCGGCTGGCGTATTTTTATCCGTCGTCGCCTATTTACCGTTTCTTTATTTACCCTGCGCGGCGACGCTTCGGCGTCTTAACCCCGCGCTGGAAGATGTCGCGGCTACGCTGGGCGTGCCACCTATTACCGTATTTTTCCGCGTGGTGTTGCCGCAGTTAAAACTGGCCATCGGCGGCGGGTTGCTGCTGATCGCTCTGCATCTGTTGGCGGAGTATGGCCTGTTCGCCATGATCCGCTTCGATACCTTTACCACCGCAATCTTCGATCAGTTTCAGTCAACGTTTAATGGCCCAGCAGCCAACATGCTGGCCGGTGTACTGGCGTTGCTGTGCCTGTTTCTGCTGTGTGCGGATGCCCGCGTGCGTGGCGTCACGCGCTATGCTCACGTGGGTTCCGGCGCGCCGCAGGTTGTCACACCGATTTGCTTGTCACCACTTTCTCTCTCGCTGGCGCTGCTGTTACTGACAACGCTGGTGCTGCTGACGCTCGGCGTGCCTTTTATTACGCTGTTTCGCTGGCTAGGTTTTGGCGGCTGGGAAGTGTGGCAACGGCGTGAGTTGCTTGATGCGTTTCGCCAGACCATGACGCTGGCGCTGAGCGGTGCTGTGCTGACGACGCTGGCAGCGATCCCGATGGCCTGGCTGACCATCCGCCACCCTAATCGCCTGTATCGGTTTTTGGAAGGGTGCAATTACATCACCAGTTCTCTGCCGGGTATCGTCGTCGCGCTGGCGCTGGTAACTACCACGATTCACGCCATCAGACCGCTCTACCAGACTGAGTTCACCGTGCTGCTGGCTTATCTGTTGATGTTCATGCCACGGGCGCTGGTTAACCTGCGCGCAGGAATAGCACAGGCACCGGTGGAGTTGGAACAGGTCGCGGCCAGTCTGGGACGTTCACCCTTACAGACGCTAATGACCGTGACCATCCGGCTGGCGGCGCCCGGCGTCGCCACGGGGGCAACGCTTGTTTTTTTGGCGATCATCAACGAGCTAACCGCCACGCTGCTGCTGGCACCCAACGGCACGCGCACGCTGGCGACCGGGTTTTGGGCGCTAACCAGTGAGATCGATTATCCTGCGGCGGCACCCTACGCGCTTATTCTGGTCTTACTGTCGCTGCCGTGGACCTGGTTTCTCTACACGCAATCACAAAAAATAGCGGGGCGATAATCATGTTGGAACTTCATCGCGTCAGTAAAAGCTTTAACGGACGCACCGTGCTGTCTGACATTCATTTAACGTTAGAAAACAGCCGTCGCACGGCGATTGTCGGCCCATCCGGTTCAGGGAAAACCACCCTGCTGCGCCTGATTGCCGGGTTCGAAACACCGGATACCGGCGTCATTACGCTAAACGGCCAAACGCTCTGCGATAACGGGTTCTCCGTCCCTGCCCATCAGCGCAGAATTGGCTATGTCCCGCAGGACGGCGCGCTGTTTCCGCATCTCTGCATCGCGGACAACATCGCCTTTGGGCTCAAAGGCTCGAAAGCGGAAAAACAAAAACGCGTAGATGAATTGATGGCGCTGGTTTCGCTTCCCACGCATTTACAGAAACACTCACCGCATGAAATTTCCGGTGGTCAACAGCAGCGTGTCGCACTGGCCCGCGCGCTGGCGCAGCGCCCTGCGTTGATGCTGCTGGATGAACCGTTTTCCGCGCTGGACACCGGACTGCGTGCCGCCACCCGTAAGGCGGTAATGGACGTATTGCAGCAGGCTAACGTGGCTTCGATTCTGGTGACACACGATCAGGGGGAAGCGCTGTCTTTTGCCGATAGGGTGGTCGTCATGCGTGAGGGTCAACTGTCGCAATCGGGTTCCCCCTGGGCGCTCTACCACCAGCCCAACAGTGAAGACATCGCCACTTTCCTCGGTGAAACGCTGATTCTCAATGCACAGATTGACGGTGGTAAGGCTGACTGCCTGCTTGGGCGCATCGCAGTAGATCGCCCAACGGCAAACGGTCGAGTAAGAATCATGCTCAGGCCGGAGCAGATAACGATTCAGGATACCGAGATAACGAGCACGGCACATATGCGTGCCACTATCCGCAACGTCGAGTTTTCCGGCTTCGTCTCTACACTGACGCTACGCATCCACAACGCAGAAGCCGATGTCATTGAACTTAAAACCGTCAGTCACGCCGCTTTCATCGTCGGCCAACAGGTTAGCCTAAGCGTGAACGGTGCCGCACACGTTTTCAGTCAATAATATCCCTCGCAGGCACAAGCACAGGCGGTTTACTTCGTCGCCTGTGCGTCGCGGCTAACCAGCCAAACCCCGAGAAGAATAATCAGAACGCCGAGGTTTTTACGCAGGCTCATCGGTTCATTCAGCCACGGCAGAAAAACCGCAGCAAGGTAGACCACCGCATAGCTCAGACTAATCAGCGGGTAGGCACGGCTTAGCGGTAAATAGCGTAGCACCATGAACCAGCACACCATCGACAGGCCGTAGCAGATAATCCCGACCAGCACCGCGACAACAGGCCAGCCCGCCATCAGCGTGCTGAGCGATGGCCAGTGCGTCATGGAAATGCTCGGCAGCGCCAGCATCCCGCTTTTCATTAATACCTGGGCGGCACTAGCCAACACGAGGCTGGCAACGACCCAAAAATATCCCTTGTTCGTCATCACTCCCCCTGCATCAGATAGATACCGATGACAATCAGCGCAATGCCCCACCAGTGATGCCTATCCACGCGTTCGCCAAACCCATAGTGCGCCAGCAGCGTAACCAGAACAAAATTGATGCTCAGCAACGGGTACGCCACGCCGAGCGGGAGATGTTGCAAAACCAAAAGCCACAGCAGCAGCCCAATACCCAGCAGCAATGCCGCCAACATCAGCCATCCGAACGTCACCCGTTGACGCTGAGCCACGGGCAAACGCCGCCAGCATTCTGCCGCCTGTTTCTGGCACAGTTGCCCTAAGCTGGTCAACAGACAGACGATGGCAACCAATAAATAACTCATGGCACGACCTGCTTATAAAACAGCAGCACATAGCGGTGCGATTTTCTCAACTGATTAGGGGCGGGCAGATTACGATATTCGTCATCACTGTCTCTGTCGGTCTTCAGCACCAGCGCGACATTTCCGCTACGTCGTTTATCGGCAAGCCAAGCGGGGAAAGCGCCCTCATCCACAAAGCGATCGGCAGCATCAGCATAGTCCAGCCCATAGTTCAGTTCGCCACGCGCCTTAAATAAGGTGATATCACTGCGCTTCAGTTCCCACGCCAGTCCGGCAGCCAGCCCCACTTCGTCGCTAAGCACATAGCGGCTGTCTTCAAGCAACGGCTGGTGGCTACGAATAAAGGTTTGGGGATTCTTGGAATCAACCACACTCGCCGGAATACTCCCGCCAACGAGCAGCGCCAGAAAGAGCGGACAGCCCGCCACCAGATAGCCCCACGTCTGCTGTTTCCTCAAGCTAACAGCAGCAAAGGCTATCCAACCGATAAAGCAGACGATTCCCGATATGATGGTAAGGCCTTCTCCCGGTTGATAGAAATGCGGCACGATGATGCCAAGGCCAAGCGCGGCAACCGCAAGCCCCAACACGCCGCCAAAAACAATATTGAGCCAGCTATTGATGCGCAATAGACGCTCGCGCACTACGGGGGCCAGTCCGGAAATCCACGCCGCCATCAGCAGCGCCAGTGGTGCAAAGCACGGCAGAATGTAGGTCAACAACTTACCTTTGGCGATGCTGAAAAACAGCAGCGGCATCACCATCCAACACAGCAAGAAGAACCGCTCTGGGTTCACTTTCCGTTCAGTCCAACCGCTGCGTAACGCGCCCGGCAACAGCGCCAGCCAGGGGAATGTCCCCACAATCAGAAACGGCAGGTAATACCAGAACGGTGCCTTATGCTGCGCATCGTCTTCAGCAAAACGCTGGATATGTTCAATCCAAAAAAAGTAATGCCAGTAATCAGCTTCTCGTGCGTGCACCGCCAGCGCCCACGGCGCACTCAGCAGCACCGCGACAACAATCGCCAACGGCCCGAACAGCAGCAGTTCCTTGATACGCTTTTGCGCCAGCGCCACGGGCAGCACGCTGATCACCGGCAACGCCAGCGCCAGAAAGCCTTTGGTCATGAACCCCATACCGCAGGCTAACCCCATCAACCCCCAGGCCAACAGCCGTTCACGCGTCAGTTTTGCCCGTAGAATCATCGCATGGCTGAACAGCGCCGCTGTCATCCAGAGCGTCACCATCGGATCGAGCACACTGTAAGTACCAATGCCATAAACAAGGAGTGACGTCAGATAGATCGTCGCCGCCAGCAGCGCCGTGCGCTGGTTTTTCCACAGCATCATCGCTAGCCAAAATACCAGCAGCGCACTCAGCGCAGTAGAAAACACCGAGGCAAAGCGCACGGAAAAATTGGTATGACCTAGTAACCACTGGCTCATGTTATTCAGCCAGTAGCCCGCGACAGGTTTCTCAAAATAGCGAATATCCAGCAAATGCGGCACAATCCAATCGCCGCGCTGAAGCATCTCACGGCTGATTTCGGCATAGCGAGTTTCATCCGGCGACCACAGCCAGCGACCGTTAAGCGGCAGCAGGTAGAGCAAAGCAAACAACACCACTATCACAGTACTTTTCAGCTTGATCATGCTTTTTTCCATGCTGTCTCCTGCTTTATTTATTCTTCCGTTTGCACGCCAAGCCACCCTTCCCGTCCGGGAAACGGCGCGCGTTCAATCCGCCCGACGGGCAACGTAGTCGAATCATCAGGCAGTAACGAGGAAAGTGGACAAAATTCGATGTGCCGCTGACGGGCAAGAAGCAGTAACTGACGGAACAGCGCCAATTTCGCGCCTCCTTCAACCTCTGCGTGAATGGTATACACCGGCACGCCCCGATCCTGCTCGATTGCGTCGAGAATAAAGTCGTTGAATTCGCCGTCACTCACGCGCTCACCAATAACCTCATCATAGGTCGGCAGCGTTACGGGGATCTGCGTCGTGCCAAGCCCCCCATTTTTCAGTCGTGGCCGAAAAGGCTGGGTGCCGCGACAGTCACTGTTATAGTCCAGATTCCAGCGCTGCTTCATTTCAACGACGCGTGCATCAGCTCGCCAGCCCGCTACGGCGGAGCAGCGCACTGGCGATGGCAGAATCTGCGTTAACGCATCCATGCCTTCATGGAACTGCGCTGCCAGCTGCGCATCCGACCAGCGGGCGACATTCGCCTGCCAGCCGTGATGATCCCAGGAATGTAGCCCCACTTCATGCCCGGCGTCGTGCGTCTGGCGGATTAACGAGCCAAACCGTGCGCCGATATGACGCCCCGGCCACGCCGTGCCAGCCAGCAAGATATCCCAGCCGTAGAGCGAGGCCGCGTTGGAGCGCAGCATCTTCCATAAGAAACGTGGGCGCAGCAGACGCCACAGGTGACGCCCCATGTTGTCCGGCCCGACGCTAAAAAAGAAACTCGCCTGGATATCAAACTCCGCCAGCACCTTCAGCAGCGCGGGTACGCCGTCCCGCGTACCGCGCCAGGTATCGACATCAATTCGCAGGCCAACGCGCGTCATCCCTGCGTATCCGTGGCATCAGCGGTGTGCGGGACGTCAACGGTACGCAGAAAATAGTCCAACGTTTCCGCGACGGTTTGCTCCATCTTCACCGTCGGTTCCCATTCCAGCAGGCGTTTGGCGTTGCGAATGCTCGGCGTGCGGTGCGCCACATCCTGATAGCCTTTGCCGTAATAGCTGCTGCTTTCCACGTCAATAAATCCGGCAAACGGCGGGAAACGGTCACGTAACGGGTGAGCATTAAAGCTGGTGAGCAGCATTTCGCCCAGTTCGCGGATGCTGGCTTCATTATGCGGATTGCCGATATTGATAATCTGCCCGTCACACTGACCGTTGCGATTTTCGATAACGCGAAATAGCGCTTCAATGCCGTCGTGAATATCGGTAAAGCAGCGTTTCTGCGCCCCGCCGTCCACCAGCTTGATCGGCGATCCTTCCACCAGATTGAGGATCAGTTGAGTAATGGCACGCGAGCTGCCGATCCGCGCGGCGTCCAGCGTGTCCAGACGTGGCCCCATCCAGTTAAACGGACGGAACAGCGTGAAGCGCAGGCCGTTTTTGGCGCCGTACGCCCAGATCACCCGATCCAGCAGTTGCTTGGATACGGAGTAGATCCAGCGCTGCTTGTTGATCGGCCCGACAATCAAGCGTGAGGTGTCTTCATCAAACTCTTTGTCGTCACACATGCCGTACACTTCTGAGGTAGACGGGAAAACGATGCGTTTGTTGTAGCGTACGCAGTCGCGCACAATTTTCAGATTCTCTTCGAAATCCAGCTCGAATACGCGCAGCGGGTTACGGGTGTATTCGATAGGCGTTGCAATCGCTACCAGCGGCAGAATGACATCGCATTTCTTGATGTGGTATTCGATCCATTCGTTATGAATGCTGATATCACCTTCCACAAAATGGAAACGCGGATCGCCAAGAAAACGCGCGATGGCATCAGAGCTGATGTCCAGCCCGTAGATCTCATAGCGATCGTCGCGCAGCAGGCGCTCGGTCAGGTGGTTACCGATAAAACCGTTCACACCGAGGATCAGCACACGCGTGCGGCGTCGTTGCACACGGCTGGCGAGGTTACCCAGCCGCGCCTGTGGCACCATGCCCATTTCCGCCGCCAGTCGGCTACCCGACATATACAGCCCGGCTTCACTCTGTCCGCTGACGATCTCAAGCGCGTCTTCACCACAGGACACCACCAGCGGCGAAGTCGAAATAATCGATCCCGCATCACCGCCATGTGGATGATTAACGTTCACACGGTTGTTTTTAACCACACGGGCGCGCCAGATAATCACCTTGCGCTCACCGAGAAACGTAAACGCCCCCGGATAGGGTTCCGTCACCGCGCGAATCAGGTTGTTGATCTCATGGGCGCTTTTTTGCCAGTCGATCAGACCATCTGCGGCCGTGCGACGACCGAAATAGCTGGCCTGGCTGTCATCCTGTGGCGTCAGCGCAATCTCACGCGAGCGAATCAGCGGTAACTGCTGCGCCAGCAAAGTGGCTGCGGCGGTACGACATTTTCCATGCAAAGTCAGCGCGGTATCTTCATCGTCAATCGCCACCACAGACTGCGCGACGATATCACCCGCATCAGCACGGGAAACCATCTTGTGCAGCGTAACGCCCGTTTGCGTTTCTCCGTTCACCAACACCCAGTTAACGGGAGCTCGCCCACGGTAGCGCGGCAGCAGTGAGCCGTGCAGATTAAATGCGCCAAACGACGGTAACTGAAGAATGTCATCGCTTAATATCGTGCGGTAATAGAAAGAAAAAATAACATCGGGTGCCAGTTCCCGAATACGATTCACCCAGAGCGGATGGTTAATATCTTCTGGTGCAAATACCGGAACATCCATCCCGGCAGCCGTTTTCGCCACCGAGGCGTAGAAGTGGTTCTCGCCCGGAGCATCGCTGTGCGTGAACACCGCCTGAATCTCATAGCCCGCTAACGCTAACGCTTCAAGACCCACACAGCCGATATCATGGTAGGCAAATACTATCGCTTTCATTCTTCTTCATCCCGTAAACTGGTGGTCAGTGGCGTTGCCGCACTCACTGTCTTTTGCACAAAATAGCGTGGACGGGCACGCACATCGGTATAGATACGACCAATGTATTCGCCCAATAGCCCCATCCCAACGAACTGCGCGCCGATAAACATGAACAGCACAGCAAACAGCGTGAACACGCCCTCTGCCGCCCACTCCGCGCCGAAAAACAGACGCAAGCCAATCAACAGCAGTGCCAGCAGGAAACCCGACAGCGCGACGACGCTACCAATCAGGCTGAGAATACGCAGCGGCGTCGTCGTCAGGCAGGTCAGCAGGTCGTACATCAGATTAATCAGCTTCAGAAAGCTGTATTTGGACGTGCCAAACTCCCGCTCGGCGTGCAACACGTCGATCTCGATGGTTTTTCGTGCGAACGTGTTGGCAAGGATAGGAATAAAGGTGCTGCGTTCGTGGCAGCGCAGCATCGCGCTGACAATGTGGCGGCGATAAGCACGCAACATGCAGCCGTAATCCGCCATGGATTTCCCCGTTGAGCGGCGAATCATCATATTGATGGTTTTCGAGGCCAGTTTGCGAAACAGCGAATCCTGTCGATTTGCCCGCACGGTGCCAACCACGTCATACCCTTGCGACGCATACTCCACCAGCCGCGGGATTTCCTCCGGCGGGTTCTGCAAATCAGCATCCAGCGTAATCACCACATCGCCTACTGCCTGCTGGAATCCGGCCATGATGGCCGAATGCTGGCCATAGTTGCGATTCAGCAACACGGCGATAATGTGCTTTTCCGGGTCGCTCGCCGCCTCGGTTAACAGTTCCGCTGAACGATCGTTGCTGCCGTCATCAACCAGAATAATTTCCCAGGGTTTACCGATCTTCCGACAAGCCGCCAGCGTGCGTTCAATCAGCACCGGTAGGCTCTCTTCTTCGTTATAAACGGGAATCACAACAGAAACATTTTTGATGTCATCAATCACGAACAGACTCCAGAATCGAGGTTAACGCCGCGACGACGCGATCGACATCGCTGTCTTGCATATCGGGGAACAGCGGCAGCGTCATGAGCGACGCCGAATTCCACTCCGTTTCCTGCAGGTGCAAATGCGGGTAGCGCTCACGGTAATATTTCTGCGTATGCACCGCTCTGAAATGCAGCCCGGTGCCAATGCCATGTGTTTGCAGCGCCGCCATCAGATCATCGCGTGAAATACCGCACTGCGTTTCGTCCACGCGCACCATAAACAGGTGCCAGGCGTGCAAATGGGGATAGTCAGGGACAGCCAGCGGCTGAAGCGGCAGCGAGTGCAACTGAGTGAGATAACGCGCGGCAAGCTGCTGACGGCGGGCGTTGATCGCAGGGAGTTTATCCAGTTGGACCAGCGCAATAGCCGCATTGATATCCGCCAGATTGTATTTAAACCCCGGCGTCACCACTTCGGCCTGCGGCTTGCGCCCCTGTAACTGCCTGTCAAACGCATCCACACCCAGCCCGTGAAATTTCAGACTGCGTATACGCTCGGCGAGTGCTTCGTCATCCGTCACCACCATGCCACCTTCCGCACAGGTGATATTTTTAATCGCGTGAAACGAGAAAATGGCGGTTCCACGCGCACCAATCCACTCACCACGGTATTGCGTACCGACGGCATGCGCCGCATCCTCAATGAGCGGAATGCCATAGCGTTCACTGAGTGCGCGCAGCGCATCCAGATCGGTAGGCGCACCGGCGTAATGCACGGGAATAATCGCTTTGGTCCTCGACGTAATGGCAGCTTCAATATCCTGCGATCGCACCATCAACGTATGCCGATCCACATCCACCATCACCGGTTCCGCACCCAATAGCGTGATGATATTGACGGTTGAAACCCAGGTCTGAGACGGCGTAATAACCTCATCACCGGGGCCAATGCCGAGCGCCATCAGCGTAACGTGCATTCCGCCCGTCGCGGAGCTAACCGCAATCGCCTGTCGGCACCCAAACTGCTGGCAAAAAGCCTGCTCTAACTGCTGACATTTCGGCCCCGTGGTTATCCAGCCAGAACGTAATACTTCTGCCACGGCAGCAATTTCCTCGTCGCCCATGGTCGGGCGGGAAAAAGGCAAAAAATCCGTCATAAGGTATTCCCAAAATAAATAATGGCGATAAATCATTATTCAGTAGTCTAAATAATGAAGCCTTAAGCCAACCTTAATTTATTGCGATAATCATAAAATCATAGATAAGCCACACGAAATGGCGAAGCCACAAAAAAGACATAGTTAATTACAATGCAAAAGTGAACTTTTTACGAATAGTCCAATATCGAATAAAAATATCGATTTATTGATTTACGACAAGAAATCAATCCTCGCCGAATAAGTCTCGCGTATAGACTTTCCCTATCACATCTTTTAATTCATCGGCATAACGATTGGTAATAATAATGTCACACTGTTGTTTGAAACTGTCGAGTTGATGCACGATCGGGAAATCTAAAAAGTTATCATCATCAATCCCAGGTTCATAAATCACCACATTGATTCCTTTCGCTTTTATCCTTTTCATAATGCCCTGAATGGAGGAAAAGCGAAAATTATCCGACCCCGCTTTCATGATGAGGCGATGGACACCGACAGTTTTAGGGTGGCGGCGGATAATCGTATCGGCAATGAAATCTTTCCGCGTATGGTTAGCATCCACGATAGCCTTGATCAGGTTATTCGGCACGGTACGATAATTGGCCAAAAGCTGTCGAGTATCTTTCGGTAAGCAGTAGCCGCCGTAGCCGAAAGACGGATTGTTGTAGTAATCGCCAATACGAGGATCGAGACACACGCCTTCAATAATCTGCCGGGTATTCAACCCCAGCGATTCGGCGTAGCTATCCAACTCATTAAAGTAGGCCACGCGCATCGCCAGAAAGGTATTCGCAAACAACTTTATCGCTTCCGCCTCTGTCGGATCGGTAAAAAGAACGCGAATATCTTTCTTTAACGCACAATATATCAATAAGTTAGCGAAGAATCTCGCTCTTTCAGACCGCTCACCCACCACAATCCGCGACGGATAAAGATTGTCGTGCAGCGCCTTTCCTTCACGTAAAAACTCGGGCGAAAAAATGATGTTATCCGTATCGAACTGCTGGCTGATTTTCTCGGTGAAGCCAACAGGCACCGTCGATTTAATCACCATAATCGCCTGCGGATTAATCGCCAGCACGTCACGAATGACCGCCTCTACCGATGAGGTATTGAAATAGTTGGTTTGCGGATCGTAATCCGTCGGCGTAGCAATAATCACAAACTGCGCATCAGCATACGCCTCATGCTTGTCCAGCGTAGCCGAGAAATTCAGCGTTTCATGCTGTAAAAAGCGTTCAATCTCAGCGTCATTAAACGGCGATTTTCGTTGATTTAGCAACGCTACTTTTTCTGCCACAATATCCAACGCCACAACCTGATGCTGTTGTGCTAATAATAATCCATTCGATAAACCGACATATCCCGTTCCGCTAATCGCTATTTTCATGAAGGGCTCTTTATTTCATAACTGGCTGCAATTCTATTTCGCCGCAGTATCTTTTTTATTTTTCCATCTGAATAGAGGTGTTACATTTCAATTTATTTCCTGCTAAGCCATCGAGATTAATGATCTCATCATTCACGAAGGCACCTCTTACTCATCAGTCGAAATGTCAGAAACACCATACCATTATCATTAGCAACTCCGATTAAACGCCAATTAAACATAGCGTATTTAATGATAAATAAAATTTTTTTTACACCCTGTCACGCTTTCAAATAATTAGCCTGAAAACAAACCACATACAAGGCTTTGCATGAAGCAACGCTTTGTCATTTACTTTTACAGTTGGATAAAACCGATCCCGTATTTAACATCGTCGTTGATAACAAAAAAGACTATTCAATCGCAGCACGAAAATGAGATACAGAAAAAAACATAAGCCAACCTCATCAATAGCGGCGCAAATGGCAAGAGCGTCTACACTTATCATCAGTCATTTCTTTGGCTAAGGATGAGAAGGACGATGAAGGCCAGCATGAGCGAAAAAGCCAGCCAGTATCAAATGCCACTGCAAAAATTGATGATTATATTTATGCTATTCATCATCACGGCGGTAGTGGCACTGAACGGATGGGCAGTATTCAATTCTCACCAACAGCTTATCGATTCCACAGAGCGAAACGCCAAAAATCTGTCGCTGTCGCTGGCACGCCATGCCGAAGATACTTTTTTACAAGTCGACATATTGCTGCAAGATTTACAAGAGCGTATCGAGCAGGATGGTCAATCGTCCGTACAATTGAACCGATTAGGCGATATTTTAAGGAGCCGTAAGGCAACGCTGCCACAGTTGCATGGCATCTTCATTTATGACGACAAAGGCGAATGGTTGGTGAACTCTGGGATAGCAAAACCGGCAAATGCGAATAACGCCGACAGAGAATATTTCAAGTATCACCAGAATAACGTCAGTCAGGCCATGCACATCGGCAGCGTGATTCAGAGCCGATCTACCGGCGATCTGATCATTCCGGTCTCGATGCGTATCAATAAGCCAGACGGGAGCTTTAGCGGAGTGCTGCTCGCCACCCTCTCGCTGAACTATTTCAAACAGTATTATGGCTACTACTCCATGGGGAATATGGACGTGCTTGCCATTCTGCTTTCCGACGGCCGGATTCTGTACGGCCGTCCTTACGACGACTCTTATATCAACCGAAATGTGTCGAGCGGCCCGCTATTTTCAGAACACCTGAAACAGTCGGAAAGCGGAACAGCAACGTTTGTCTCCACGCTCGACCATGTCGAACGCATTTATGGCTACACAAAATTAAAGCGTTACCCCATCGTCATCGCCGCAGGTTTCGATCTTGGATTGGTTCTTAGTAAATGGAAATCGGACAGTCTGGTTTACGGTGCCATTACCTTAACTCTGCTATTCACTATTATCCTGCTCGGTTTGATCGTGCTGAGACAGATTCGTATGAATTTGAAAAATCAGATCGATTTAACCATCGTACGTGATGAGCTCACATCGGTTAACCACACCTTACAAACGCTAGCGCTGTTTGATGGCCTGACAGGCTTAGCTAACCGCCGCCAGTTTGATATTTTCCTGCAACAAACCCTATTGCGGGTTGCGGAAACGCGGCAGTGTATGGCGCTGATCATGATCGACGTCGACGCCTTCAAAAAATATAACGACCATTATGGGCACGTGGCCGGCGATGAGTGCCTACGCAAGATTGGTAACGCCCTGAGCAAAATGCCGAAGCGAAAAGAAGATTTAGTCGCCCGCTATGGCGGTGAGGAGTTCGCCATCATCATTACCGATACGGATAAACAAGGGGCCACCACGCTCGCTCAGCGCGTGCTGAATTCAGTGCGAGAGGAAAAAATCGCGCATGAAATGACGCTGTTCCCAGAGAAAATCGTCACCATTAGCGCCGGTGTCTATGTGTTCTGCGTCGATAACCCACCACCAACAGCAGCATCCGTTATTGATATTGCCGATGCCGCGCTGTATCGCGCCAAAAATAGTGGTAAAAACCGGTTCGAGGTCAGCGAATAGCGAGAACAATTGGAATTAATGTTGACGCAATGCCTGACAGCACGCGTAGCTTCTGACAAAATAGCGGCCATCTCCCCCTGTATTCCAATTGATGGGTCTCATCTCAGATGGCAGCAAAGATTATTGATGGTAAAACGATTGCGCAGCAGGTTAAAGACGAAGTTGCCGCACGAGTAACGCAGCGTTTGGCTGAAGGAAAACGCGCACCGGGTCTGGCTGTTGTGCTGGTTGGCGAGAACCCAGCGTCACAGATTTATGTCACCAGTAAGCGCAAGGTATGTGAAGAAGTCGGCTTTATCTCCCGCTCTTATGATTTACCCATCACCACAACGGAATCAGAGCTGTTAGCGCTTATCGACCAGCTCAACGCCGACCAGACGATTGACGGTATTCTGGTTCAGCTCCCGCTGCCGGAAGGCATTGATAACACCAAAGTGATCGAACGTATCGCCCCAGATAAAGATGTTGATGGCTTCCACCCTTACAACGTGGGCCGTCTGTGCCAGCGTGCGCCGCTGCTGCGTGCCTGTACACCACGCGGTATCATCACGCTGTTGGAGCGTTATAATATCGATACTTTTGGGCTGAATGCCGTTGTCGTCGGCGCATCCAATATTGTTGGCCGTCCGATGAGTCTGGAACTGTTGCTGGCGGGCTGTACTACTACCGTCACGCACCGCTTCACCAAAAACCTGCGCCACCATATTGAAAACGCCGACCTGCTGGTTGTCGCGGTGGGTAAACCGGGCTTTATCCCTGGCGAATGGATTAAACCAGGCGCAATCGTGCTGGACGTGGGTATCAACCGTCTGGAAAGCGGTAAAGTCGTCGGCGATATAGAATTTGAAACAGCGCAGGAAAGAGCGTCTTATATCAGCCCTGTACCGGGCGGCGTCGGCCCTATGACTGTTGCCACACTGATTCAAAACACGCTACAGGCGTGCGAAGAGTACCATGACCACGCCGAATAATTGGCGAGTCAAACACGAATAAGCAGGAATTTATGGCAACCTTTAATCTTGAAAAACATCCGTACGTTGAACTGTGCGATCTCTTGAAATTGCTGGGCTGGAGCGAAAGCGGAGCGACGGCTAAACTGGCTATCGCCGCAGGCGACGTAACTGTTGACGGCCAGACGGAAACACGCAAGCGCTGCAAAATCGTCGCTGGGCAAACCGTTCAGTTCAACGGCGAGACCGTAACTGTCGCCGAGTAGCCCTTACAACGTCAATGATGCCGAAAAAAAAGCCCGCAGAAGAATAATCGCGGGCTTTTTATTAGCTGAAAATGTGTTTATTGAGAGAAACGGTATTTACTACTTACGGCGCCAGATCGTTCCCTGCGGGCCGTCTTCCAGCACGATCCCCATCTCATTCAACCGATCGCGCGCCTGATCCGCCAGCGCCCAGTCTTTGGTCGCGCGTGCATCTTTACGCTGTTGGATTAATGCTTCGATTTCTTTCACTTCGTCATCATTCACCTGCGCACCGTTTTGCAGGAACTGCTCAGGATCCTGTTCCAGCAGGCCGAGCACGCCAGACAGTTTACGCAGTGTAGATGCCAGTTGATTCGCCGCCTGCACATCTTCCGCTTTCAGGCGGTTAACTTCGCGCGCCATATCAAATAGCACCGAGTAAGCTTCAGGCGTGTTGAAATCATCATCCATCGCGTCGTGGAAACGCGCTTCAAACTCGTCACCGCCGTGCGCTTCAACGCTGGGATCCGTTCCGCGCAGTGCGATATACAGGCGTTCTAACGCCGCACGCGCCTGTTTCAGGTTATCTTCACTGTAGTTCAACTGGCTACGATAGTGGCCTGACATCAGGAAGTAACGCACAGTTTCAGGGTCGTAATACGCCAGCACGTCACGCACGGTGAAGAAATTGTTGAGCGACTTTGACATCTTTTCGCGGTCAACCATCACCATACCGGAATGCATCCAGTAATTCACATACGGGCCATCGTGTGCACAGCAGGATTGTGCAATCTCATTTTCGTGGTGCGGGAACATCAAATCTGAACCGCCGCCGTGAATATCAAAGTGCTCACCCAGCTGTTTGCAGTTCATGGCTGAACATTCGATGTGCCAGCCGGGGCGCCCTTCTCCCCACGGAGAAGACCAGTGAGGCTCACCCGGTTTGGACATTTTCCACAGCACAAAGTCCATCGGGTTACGTTTCACTTCTGTAATTTCAACACGCGCGCCAGCCCGTAACTGATCGAGATCCTGACGAGACAGCACACCGTAGCCCGACGCAGTATCAACGGAGAACATCACATCGCCATTGCTCGCCACATAGGCGTGGCGACGGGTAATCAACGTTTCCACCATTTCGATGATATCGGTAATATGGTGCGTCGCACGCGGTTCAGCATCAGGACGCAGGATATTCAAGGCATCAAAATCAGCATGCATCTCTGCAATCATGCGGGTTGTCAGTTGGTCACTGGTTTCCCCATTTTCGATTGCACGTTTAATAATTTTGTCGTCAATATCGGTGATATTACGCACATATTTCAGTGAATACCCCAGATACCGCAAATACCGCGCCACCACATCAAACGCCACGAAAGTACGTCCATGACCGATATGACACAGGTCATAAACGGTGATGCCACACACATACATTCCCACCTGATCGGCGTGGATGGGTTTAAATTCCTCTTTTTGGCGACTCAGCGTATTAAAAATCTTTAGCATCAGGGCGTTCCAGTGTTTTTATAAAAAATGGTTTTCACAAAAAAATGGTTTCACAAGAGTGGTGTTCACAAAAACATCGTGTTCACACGATAGGTCAATCACAGTGGCAGTTAGCGTCAGCAATATCAATACATTCAGGGTTTATACCCCAACGGCGTATTGAAACCTGAACCCTACTGTATTGCAAGGTTAAGAAGAGGGAATAAGCGAGAAAGGATAAAAATGAAATGGCCCGGATTTCCCGGGCCATTTCACACAATCGGCGTTACTGACGAAAAAATAACCTGCTGACAAAAACAATCAGCGCCAACGTGGATTCGACATCACTGAGTATTTTCCGCTACCGAGCAAGGCAATAGCGATACCCGCAAAGAAGAAGACAGCCGCGCCTTCAACTGCCCACGCACCCGTTTTTTCCAGAGACAGGAAATCACCAGAATGCACCAGCAATGACGCGACAAACATAGTGAAAGAGAAGATCAGTGCGGCAGGACGTGTAAAAATGCCGAGAATCATCATGATTGGTATGATGATCTCACCGACATAAACACCGTAGCCCACAAAGGCTGGGAGTCCGGCATTAGTCAACATCCCCTCAATAAAACCAATCCCGCCGTGCAGCTTGTGCCACCCGTGGAACAACATCAAAACGCTGAAAGATACGCGCAAGAACAATTTGCCGAAATCGGGCTTATCTAATACTCGATTAATACTATCCAGCATGATCCACCTATCCATTTAGAGGTATTTATGGGTAATAAGAATGACTCTCAGATTAATCTGAGCTGAAAAAAAAGAATACGTTGATTACGCAAAACATTGATCTAGGGCAACAAAATTCTCATTCAAATTAATTAACCATTAACTGTGCATTTAATCAATTTATTTGTTTTCAAAAGCCTGCTTTGCGTGATTAAGCCATCATCGATGCATACTTGACCACAGTACATTTTCCCCGACGATTGCCTAAATATGAGTAGTAAACATTTTTATACGGCTTTTTCATCACACCAACCGCCAGCAAACGCGCAGAAAGACCGAAATACTGACTCAATCGACCAGTTATGCTATAACAGCGCTCTTGTTGTTCACCGTATTTTGTGAACTGCACTCTTATCACTAAGGCTATCTAGGGTTCATTATTATGATTACGCTTCATACCAACCACGGCGATATCGTTATTAACACGTTTGCAGACAAGGCGCCGGTTACTGTAGAAAACTTCCTGAACTACTGCCGCAGCGGTTTTTATGACAACACGATTTTTCACCGCGTGATTAATGGTTTTATGATTCAGGGCGGTGGCTTCGCTGCTGGCATGGATCAAAAAGAAACCAATGCGACAATCAAAAATGAAGCCAACAATGGCCTGAAAAATACCCGTGGCACGCTGGCGATGGCTCGTACCAACGATCCACATTCTGCTACTGCCCAGTTCTTTATCAACCTCATTGATAACGATTTCCTGAACTTCCGTTCAGAGCGTGCCGATGGTTGGGGCTACTGCGTATTCGCCGAAGTGACTGAAGGTATGGACGTTGTTGATAAAATCAAAGGCGTTGCAACCGGCCGCAGCGGCATGCACCAAGACGTACCGAAAGAAGACGTGGTGATCACCCACGTAACGGTCAGCGAATAATCCGGCCTGCATGGCAACGCTGTTTATTGCCGATCTGCATTTAAGTCTTCATGAACCGGCGATTACCGCCGGTTTTCTGCGTTTTTTACGCCATGAGGCGATTCATGCCGATGCGCTTTACATTCTTGGTGACCTCTTCGACGCCTGGATTGGTGATGACGATCCGCAACCACTGCATGCGACCATCGCTGCTGAATTGTATGCATTACATCAGCTCGGCATTCCCTGTTACTTCGTGCACGGTAACCGTGATTTTCTGATCGGCAAGCGTTTCGCCAGACAAAGTGGAATGACGCTGCTACCGACAGAAAATATCGTTGACCTCTACGGTCAAAAAATCCTCATTCTGCATGGTGATACCCTGTGTACTGACGATCCGGCCTATCAAAAATTTCGCCGCCGCGTACACAACCCGTTCATTCAGCAACTGTTCCTGCTGTTACCTTTATCGCTGCGTCTGAAGATAGCCGCTAAAATGCGTGCCAGCAGCCAACAGGCCAATCAGCAAAAGTCTCAGCAGATTATGGATGTGAATCCTGAGCAAGTGCTTGAACGCTTGCGGCACTATCAGGTGAAGACGATGATCCACGGCCACACACACCGTCCAGCCATCCATCAGGTTGATCTCGGCAAATCTTATGGCCGACGTGCCGTTCTCGGTGCCTGGCATGAGGAAGGTTCGATGATTAAGGTCACGCCACAAAATATCGAACTGATTTCCTTCCCATTTTAATGCGTTTTCTGCCATTGACTTAACAATCTCTCACCTAATCTCCCCAGTATTTCCGCATACGCAACCGTTTTCCTCGCCATAATGGCGTGATATGCTCTACGCCCTCAACGCCAGACCCTCTCGTCTGGCCGACGCAATATTGGTATACCCGCGTCACGAACACGTACAATCACAGGAGCGTCACAGGCATGTCATCCAACGTTGCCCCGGCTAAAATTGCCATCGTCATGGGTTCAAAGAGTGACTGGGCCACTATGCAGTTTGCTGCGGAAATCCTCACCACGCTGAACATTCCTTTTCATACCGAAGTCGTTTCCGCACACCGGACGCCGGATAAACTGTTCAGCTTCGCTGAGCAGGCGGCACAAAATGGTTTTGATGTGATTATCGCTGGCGCAGGCGGCGCAGCACACCTACCGGGTATGCTGGCAGCGAAAACGCTGGTTCCTGTGCTAGGCGTGCCAGTACAAAGCTCAACGCTGAGCGGTGTAGACAGCCTGTATTCCATCGTTCAAATGCCGCGTGGTATCCCGGTCGGCACGTTGGCAATCGGCAAGGCAGGCGCAGCGAATGCGGCTCTGCTGGCCGCACAAATTCTCGCCCTACATGATAATGGTATCGCCGCTCGTCTGGCAGACTGGCGTCAGGCGCAAACGGATGATGTGCTGTCTCATCCCGATCCGCGGGAGGAGGCATGAAACCGGTCTGCGTATTAGGCAATGGTCAGTTGGGCAGAATGCTCCGTCAAGCAGGCGAACCGTTAGGGATTGCCGTCTATCCCGTTGGGCTGGATGCGGAGCCGGAATCGGTTCCGTTTCATAACAGTGTGATTACCGCTGAGATCGAACGCTGGCCAGAAACCGCCCTCACCCGCGAACTGGCTGAACACACGGCGTTTGCGAACCGTGATATTTTCCCACGTCTGGCCGATCGCCTGACGCAAAAACAGCTGCTGGACTCGCTGAATCTGGCAACCGCGCCCTGGCAATTGCTGGCCAGCGCCGATGAATGGCAACACGTCTTTGCTTCATTAGGTGAGCTCGCTATCGTTAAACGCCGCGTCGGCGGTTATGACGGCCGTGGGCAGTGGCGCTTGCGTAACGGCGAGCAGCAGACGTTGCCCGCAGACTGCTACGGTGAATGTATTGTTGAGCAAGGGATTAATTTTTCTGGTGAAGTCTCACTGGTTGGCGCCCGCAATACGCACGGTAAATGCGTGTTCTACCCGCTAACCCATAACCTGCATCAGGATGGCATTCTGCGTACCAGCGTGGCTTTCCCTCAGCCTGATCCGCAATTGCAACAGCAGGCTGAGCAGATGCTGTCCGCGATTATGAATGCGCTAGGCTATGTTGGCGTGATGGCGATGGAATGCTTTATTGTCGGCGACCATCTGCTCATTAATGAGTTGGCTCCACGGGTACATAATAGTGGACACTGGACGCAAAATGGCGCGTCGATCAGCCAGTTTGAACTCCATCTGCGCGCCATTCTGGATCTGCCGCTGCCGGTACCGGTCGTCGAAACGCCGTCGGTGATGGTCAACCTGATCGGCACTGACGTGAATATCGACTGGCTGGCGCTGCCGCTGGTACATCTGCACTGGTATGAGAAAGAGGTTCGTCCTGGCCGCAAAGTTGGACACCTCAATCTACCGTCGTCGGACACCGCACAATTGCAACACACCCTGCAATCGCTGGCACCTCTATTACCAGAGGAATACCACAGCGGTCTGGCGTGGGCAGAAGAAAAACTCACCGCCTGACAGATCGGTGGCAGTTACCCGGCAGGTTATGATCTGCCGGGTAACTATCATTACCGATACGTCCCCTAACAGAGAAAAACCATCATTACGCGTGACATCAGCAAAATTGCGTTTATTATTTCAGCTACCTTTTATTTTATTTACTGTTCATTATTTATCACTCGGAAATTAAATAAAGTATCAATAACGAGCCGTTAGAAATACTTAAAATAAAGTATCAATATTGATATTTTAATTTGCACGAAAATTTATTAAAATATTCCCCGTCAATTCATTTCTGTGATCGCCTCAATATTATTCGCTGACCACCACGATATAGAATGCCGCCACAAAACAGTATTGACCTGTTGACATAATTAGCAGTATGTCTTTTTCGTTTTTTAAACTCTGTAACGGCAAGTTGCCGATACTGTAATTTTTATACCCCAGTATGATGGGTATTAATGTGTTCACCGAGGAGAAACCAGTAAATGAGCACAATTCAAGATAGCAGCCACGTGTTAGAACAGGCTTCAGGATGGCGTAAAAGCGACACCGTCTGGATGCTCGGCCTCTATGGCACGGCCATCGGTGCGGGCGTGTTATTCTTACCCATCAATGCTGGCATTGGTGGTTTAATTCCGTTAATTATCATGGCACTGATTGCCTTTCCGATGACGTATTATTCTCACCGTGCATTATGCCGCTTTGTATTATCCGGCAAGAAAGGTGGCGAAGATATTACCGAAGTCGTTGAAGAACATTTCGGCGTTGGTGCGGGTAAATTAATCACTTTGCTTTATTTTTTCGCTATTTATCCGATCCTATTAGTTTATAGCGTCGCTATCACCAATACGGTAGATAGCTTTATTACTCACCAATTGCATTTACCTTCTCCGCCGCGTGCTGCGCTGTCATTAATATTGATCCTCGGGTTGATGTTTATTGTCCGCTTCGGTGAAGCGATGATCGTTAAAGCAATGAGTGTTCTGGTTTACCCTTTTGTTGCCGTACTGATGTTGCTGGCGCTTTATTTAATTCCGAACTGGAATACCTCTGTTTTTGAAAACATTTCTCTGAGTTCCAGCGTAACGGGTAACGGTCTGTTGGCGACATTATGGCTGGCTATTCCGGTGATGGTTTTCTCCTTCAACCACTCGCCAATCATCTCCTCTTTCGCCGTTGCCAAACGCAAAGAATATGGTGATGATGCAGAGAAGAAATGCTCACGCATTCTGTCTTACAGCCACATTATGATGGTGTTGACGGTGATGTTCTTCGTTTTCAGCTGCGTACTGAGCCTTTCTCCAACCGAGCTGATGGAAGCAAAAACACAAAACATTTCTATTCTGTCCTATCTGGCGAACCATTTTAATAGCCCGGTAATCGGCTATCTGGCCCCAGTAATTGCGACCATCGCGATCTCTAAATCCTTTCTGGGCCACTATCTGGGTGCGGGTGAAGGCTTTAACGGCATGATCGTGAAATCCCTGCGCAGCAGAGGAAAAACCATCTCCAGCACCAAACTGAACCGTATCACTTCACTGTTCATGCTGATCACCACCTGGATTGTCGCGACGCTGAACCCAAGCATTCTGGGTATGATCGAAACTTTGGGCGGCCCAATTATCGCGTGCCTGCTGTTCCTGATGCCGATGTACGCCATCCAGAAAGTCCCAGCGATGAAAAAATACAGCGGCCACATTAGCAACGTCTTTGTCACCCTCATGGGACTGATCGCTATTTCCGCCATTGTTTACAGCCTGCGCGATCTGCTGTAACCCCCCCACCCTAATTTAACGCCGGAACGTTGTTCTCTAGCTATACCCTAGATAATTCGAGTTGCAGGCAGGCGGCAACGACACGAATCCCCAGGAGCTTACTCAAGTAAGTGACTGGGGTGAGTGAAGGAAGCCAACGCACATGCGGCTTGAAGTATGACGGGTATCCGGCGTTTTTTTTCAAGGAAATCGCTATGGTCAGCGTATTTGATATCTTCAAAATCGGTATCGGCCCGTCCAGTTCCCATACCGTCGGCCCGATGAAAGCGGGTAAAATGTTCACTGACGATCTGGTGAACCTCTCCTTTATCTCATCGGTGACGCGTATCGTCGTTGATATTTACGGTTCGCTCTCTCTAACGGGAAAAGGGCACCACACCGATATCGCCATCATTATGGGGCTCGCGGGTAACCTGCCAGATAGCGTAAACATCGATAGTATTCCGGCCTTTATTCAACAGGTGAAAGACACCCAACGGTTACCGATACTCAACGGCCAGTATGAGGTCAGCTTCCCGCTGGAATCTTCCCTGCGTTTCCAACCGGAAAACCTGCCGCTGCATGAAAACGGCATGACTATTCGCGCCTACAACCAACAAGAGCTGGTCTATAGCAAAACGTATTACTCCATCGGGGGCGGATTCGTCGTCGATCAGGAAAATTTCGGCAAACCCAATTTGGCAGACGAAAGCGCGCCCTACCCATTCTTTTCTGCCCAGAAGTTGCTGCAACATTGTCACGATCACTGCTTGTCTTTATCCGCCATCGTCCTGAAAAACGAGATCGCGATGCATGGACGAGAAGCGCTTGAGCTCTATTTTGCCGACGTGTGGAAGACCATGCAGGACTGCATGCATCGCGGCATGAATACTGAAGGGGTGTTGCCCGGCCCATTACGTGTTCCGCGCCGTGCGTCAGCGCTGCATCGCTTGCTGTTCATCAACGATCGTTTTTCTAATGACCCGATGGATGCCATGGACTGGATTAACATGTTCGCGATGGCCGTATCGGAAGAAAATGCAGCGGGCGGGCGTGTCGTCACAGCGCCGACTAACGGCGCGTGCGGCATTATTCCCGCCGTATTGGCCTATTACGATCGCTACGTTCAACCCGTTACCCCAGAAGCGTATCTGCGCTACTTTCTGGCATCCGGTGCTGTCGGCATACTTTACAAAATGAACGCCTCTATTTCCGGTGCCGAAGTTGGCTGCCAGGGGGAAGTCGGCGTTGCCTGTTCGATGGCCGCTGCTGGTCTAGCTGAGTTACTGGGTGCCAACCCTGAACAAGTGTGCATCGCCGCAGAAATTGGCATGGAGCATAATCTCGGGCTGACGTGCGATCCGGTAGCGGGTCAGGTTCAGGTGCCGTGTATTGAACGTAACGCTATCGCCTCCGTGAAGGCGATCAACGCAGCAAGAATGGCAATGCGCCGTACCAGCGAGCCACGCGTATCGCTGGATAAGGTCATTGAAACCATGTATGAAACCGGCAAAGACATGAATGCCAAGTACCGAGAAACGTCTCGCGGGGGGTTGGCCATCAAAGTGGTTCTGTGCGAATAATATCCCCGTCATACTTCAAGCTGCTTGTGCGTTGGCTGCCGTTACTCACCCCAGTCACTTACTTGTGTAAGCTCCTGGGGATTCGCGCGGTTGCCGCCTTCACGCAACTCGAATTATTTAGGGGATCAATGGCGGATGAAAAACTGATTCTGTCGCGTTAAATGTCTGGCTGATTAACGCGACAATCGGGGGTTAATGCGAGTGATTTAGCATTAGCCCTTTATTTTTTATCGCTTTCAGGCAGCGACCAGACAATATTGTTTTCAGCCGCCGCGATGTACCAGTCAACGGTACTGTTAGCCGGCTTCTTGATATTTTCATGTTTGGTGAGCGCTTGGGCAGGAAACGTTGCGGCTTTCTTTCTGATACGCAGCGGCGTCTGTTTTTTCTCACCGCTGATCTGCGCATGGAAGGACTCTACTTCAGCGTCGAAGAGCACACCCTCAATCTGATGCAGACGGTTCAACCCACGCAAAATAGAGAGCAGGCTACTGAGCGTAATGGATTCGCCCATTTCAGCACGCTTGATCGTCGCAATCCCCAGTCCCGCCAGTTCGGCAAGATCGACCTGCGATAAACGTTGCTGAATTCTGGAGTCTTTTATTCTCCGGCACAGCTCGGTAATAATGTCGCCTTCGTTCATGGTACTGAATTTCATCTTACCCGCCACTTGCCAGAGTCAAAAACTTGCGCGCATTTTATCATCAATTTTTCAAATGGTACGGATAATTGATGAACGGTATCCATAATTTTTTTAGGTCATTTAATACGATGGATTGATGAAAACTCACCCAAATCGCCCAGTGATATAGTCCTCTGTACGCCGCTGAGTCGGAGAGGTAAACAGATCGTCCGTGCGGTTGTACTCAATTAATTTACCTTGATTGATAAACGCGGTGTAATCCGACACACGAGCCGCCTGCTGCATATTGTGCGTCACCAACACCAGCGTAAAGTGCTGCTTTAGCGTTCCCATCAGTTCCTCAACAATCAGCGTCGAAATCGGATCGAGCGCAGAGGTCGGTTCGTCCAACAGTAGCACTTCTGGCTCAATGGCGATCGCCCGAGCGATCACCAAACGCTGCTGCTGTCCGCTAGATAGCGTGAGCGCATTGTCACTCAGCCGATCTTTTACCTCATGCCACAGCGCCGCCGCCCGCAGCGCACGCTCAACGGCATCATCCAGTAAGCGACGATCGCGCAGCCCCTGCAATCTCAGGCCATAAATCACATTTTCATAAATCGACTTGGGAAATGGATTCGGGCGTTGAAAAACCATACCAATCCGACGACGTAACACAGCAACATCCAACTGCGGGTCGTTAATGGGCATACCGTTCAGTCTGATATCGCCTTCAGTACGGCAGTCATCCACCAGATCGTTCATGCGGTTAAAGCAGCGTAACAGGGTGGATTTTCCACAGCCCGATGGGCCGATCAGCGCCGTGACCTGATTCTTCGGAATACGAATCGAAATATCGTTCAATGCCTGTTTATTACCATAGTACAGATTCAGATGTTCCACGGTTAACGTCGTCTGTTCATCACTCAGTTGATGAACATCAGGCAGCGGTGCCATCTCCTTTTGTGTCATAAATCCCATAACTTCATCCTACTTTCAGAGTGATAACGAACGATATTTCTCACGCAGAACATGGCGGATCCCAATCGCCGCAAGGTTTAACCCGACCACAATCAACACCAGTAGCAGCGCGGTGATGTACACCAACGGCCTTGCGGCTTCCACATCCGGGCTTTGGAACGCCAGATCGTAGATTTGGAATCCCAGATGCATAAATTTTCGCTCAAGATGCAGATAAGGAAAAATGTCATCAACCGGTAAGACTGGCACCGACTTCACCACACCGACCAACATTAGCGGCGCAGTTTCCCCTGCGGCACGCGCAACGGCGAGGATCAGGCCCGTCATCATCGCGGGAATTGCCATTGGTAACACGACATGCCACAGCGTTTCGGCTTTGGTGGCTCCCAGCGCCAGTGAACCCTGACGAACGGACATCGGGATGCGTGACAACCCTTCTTCCGTCGCCACAATCACCACCGGCAGCGTCAGCAATGCCAGCGTCAGTGACGCCCACAGCAGCCCCGGCGTACCAAACGTCGGGTTCGGCAACGCTTCAGAATAGAACAACTGATCCAGCGTGCCACCGATGAGATAAACAAAAAAGCCTAACCCAAACACGCCGTAAACAATCGATGGTACCCCAGCCAGGTTGACTACAGCAATTCGCACCCAACGCGTTAAACTGTTTTTCCCCGCGTATTCATGCAGATAAACCGCAGCGATCACTCCCAGCGGCATCACTACGATGGACATCAGCACCACCATCAGTACTGTGCCAAAAATGGCAGGAAAAAGATGACCCGCACTGTTGCTGTCCGGCGAATAGTGCACCAGCATGTATTTCGCCTGCTCGCCCCAGTGGCTGACTTTATCCCACAGGTTCATCGCATTCGGATACCAGGCCTGTTCAATGTCCCTGAGCGGGATAAGATGGACACTGCCGTTCGCATCCCGTAGCTGCACGGTATCGCGATTAATGTCCAGATTGAGTGCAGTTAACTGACGTAACAGCTCATCGAAACGGCGTTGCAGTTCAGTACGCTCAGCCTGAAGACGCGCCAGCGCCTGATTATCAAGCGTTTTGGTTTGCTGCCGCTTTTTTTCTTCCAACCGCAGCGTCTCAAACTGCTGGTTGATCTTCGCCATCTCACCCATGCGGATGGCCTGCGTCTTCGCCAGCAATCCCTGCACCTGCTCGACGCGGTGCTGTAAGGTTGCAGGTAGATCCGTCGCTACCAGCGGCTGCTCACCTTCCAGCATTCCAGCCAAATAGCCATAGGCCGTACCATTGTTCGTCCGCTTCAACACCAGAATGTCGGCGGGCTGATCAAAACGGGCTATATCGCGCGACAGCAGGGAGCGAAAGCTCTGCCCGTAGATTTCACGTTGGCCAATTTTGATCAAATAGCGTGTTTCAGACTCCCTAGACGGCGAGGTTAAACCGGCCTGTTCCAGTTGCTGAGGCGAAAGCGTCTGCTCTGCATAAATTTCTCCCACCAGTGCACGTTGCATACCCGGTTCAGTCTGTAGCGTCAGCAGCCAGACGGGCTGCGGCCAGAGATAGCGCATTCCCTGCCCAGCCAGCAGCACGATAATTGTCAGCATTGCCAGCAGGCTAATAGAAATTGACGATGCCGTCAGCCACACCCAGGGCCTTCCCGAACGGAACCAGCGCTTCACGCATTTTCTCCTTCATCACGGTAGCGTTGGCGTAAGCGCTGCCGGATAGTTTCAGCCAGCGTATTCACGATGAATGTGAAAACAAACAGCGTTAACGCCGTTAAAAACAGCACCCGATAGTGGCCGCTGTTCGTTACCGCTTCCGGCATTTCAATGGCGATATTCGCCGCCAGCGAACGCAAGCCCTGAAGCAGACCCTCATCCATAATCGGCGTATTACCCGTCGCCATGAGCACAATCATGGTTTCCCCCACGGCGCGGCCGAAACTCAGCATCAGCGCGGCGAAAATCCCGGCGCTAGCAGACGGCAGTACGACACGCCACAAGGTTTGCCACGCCGTCGCCCCCAGCGCCAGCGATCCCTGACTTAAGCGAGTTGGCACACTGAACAGAGCATCTTCCGCCAGCGAAAAAATCAGCGGAATCAGCGCAAAACCGAGAGCGACACCCGCCACCAGCGTATTGCGTTGCACGAAATCATCGCCCAACCACTGGTACAGCGGCTGGCCCAACACCGCTATTTCGATAAGCGGGGCAATCCAACAACCCGCCACGAATGTCAGCAAAATAGCAGGAATAAGGAATAGCGCATCCCAACCGACAGGGAAACTGACGCGCCAGCGCGTCGGCAGGCATTCAATCAGCCAGCCGCAGCCGATCACAGCCAGCATCCATAAAATCGGCATGACCAGAATAGCGGATAGATACGTCGCAAAATGCGGTGCCAGCCAGATGGCCGCAATCAGGCCGACAACGACAGTCGGCAGCGCGCCCATGATCTCCAACGTAGGTTTAATCCAGCGTCGCAGCGTCGGCGACATAAAGCAGGCGGTATAAATCGCGGCAGACAGCGCCAGCGGCGTGGCAAACAACATGGCGTAAATCGCGGCTTTCATCGTGCCCAGCATCAGCGGCATCATGCTGAATTTGGCCTGATAGCTGTCATCCGCCGACGTAGATTGCCAGATATAAGCAGGCTCTGGGTAGTTCTCATACCACAGCTTTTGCCACAACCCGCGCCAACCAATGTCGGGATAGGGGTTATCAACCTGATAACGATGCAAACCTTGCGCGGTTTCAACCAGCATGGCAGAACCACGCGGTGAAAATGCCAGCCCCAGCGCATGAGCGGGTAATGTTTGCGTCAGCAGCGCATGCGACTGCTTGCTAGCAAACAGCGACAGTTCACCCTGTGCGTTCAACGTGGCGAACACCCGCCGCTGCGCCTCCGTTGCCAGCAATACAGATTCCCCCGCGACGTGCGGAAACTGACGCGTTTCCGTCAGCCTGGCACCCTTTTCGCTCGGGACCTCAAACCATTGGCTAATACGCCCGTCAGCGGCCTGCACCAACAACGATCGCCCACCGGACAACAACGCCAGATGCAGAGGTTCTGCCAGTTGCAATTGCCGCTCTTCCCGCAGCGTCAAGGCGCTTGCGCCCACCTGCCACAACATTAAGGTATTGCCGCTGAGCAAATACACTTGCTGCCCGTCTGGGGTCAGCAGCAGTTGGTTAATCGTACCCGTCGGAAGCGTAATCACAGCCCGTTGCCGCACGCCGCTTTCATCAACATCGGCAACAATCAAAGCATTTTCTTGCCCAATCGCAGCCACAACGATACGTTTTTCGCTCACGGATGCTATCGCTAAATGGCGCAACGGCTGCGCAGGTAGCCCAAGCGAATACGCCTGCTCACCCAGCGGATAATCCCAGACAGGAGGACGGTTTTCCGTACGCGACAGCTTAGGCTGAACGAAAAGCAGGCGGCCGTCAGGCTGGCTCAAGGCATAAACCTGCCGCTCACCCTGACTTTGTGCCAGTAAACTCAGCGCGGGAACCAGTTGAATACGCGACATGGGCTGATTTTCCACAAACGGAATAAACTCACCATAGCCTTGGGCATCGATGCGAAACCCGATTTGCCCATTGTCGCTGAGGCCCAGCGCCAGCGACGGTTCTGCACTGTGGCGCTGAACCGTTTTTTGCCCGTTAACGGTAGGAGAAAGGAACAGTGGCGTCACGACATACAGCAGATAAAAGAAAATTAACAACAGCATAGCGAGTACCAGCAGCCCGCTGCCCGCAACAATGCGGTGAGTCAATCGATCGACCCACGCTCGTCGACGATCTCGATACTGTGATGTGTTGACTGTTTTTACCATTGTTCTCGCCGTTAAAGTGAAGCCGCCAGAGTCGTGTTGTTAACGTATTGCGGGTAGCATATGTTGCCTTTACGCCCATAATATGACAATGGTAAGTCTGTCTATGAATTAGATTTTATCGTCATCAACACGCCATAATGTTGTTGTACCCTATCTCAACAACGGAAGGGTATGAATATTGGATGAACCTTCAGTACATGAGTTGAGCGGAGTGACAATGGGTCAGGACAAACTCTACATAGAGAAAGAATTAAGTTGGTTATCCTTTAATGAACGAGTACTTCAGGAAGCAGCAGATAAAAGCAATCCGTTAATCGAACGCATGCGCTTTCTTGGGATTTACTCCAGCAACCTTGATGAATTTTATAAAGTCCGTTTTGCCGATTTGAAGAGACGCATTCTGATTAACGAAGAACAAGGTCTCGACGGCAATCTGCGACATCTTTTAGGCAGAATTCAGGCTCGCGTACTAAAAACCGATCAACTCTTTGACAGCTTGTACAACGAACTGCTGCTGGAGATGGCGCGTAACCAGATTTTTTTGGTCAATGAGCGTCAGGTTTCCCCTAATCAGCAAGAGTGGCTGAGGGAATACTTCCGGCAATATCTGCGCCCGCACATTACGCCAATACTCATCTTTAACGAGACCAATTTGGTGGAGTTCCTTAAGGATAACTACACCTATCTTGCCGTCGAAATTATTCGTGGCAATGAGATCAGTTACGCCTTGTTGGAAATTCCTTCGGATAAAATACCACGCTTCGTCAACTTGCCGGCAGAAGCGCCACGCCGTCGTAAGACCATGATCCTCATCGATAACATCCTGCGTTACTGTCTGGATGATATCTTCAAGGGCTTCTTTGATTATGATGCACTGAACGCGTATTCCATGAAGATGACACGCGATGCGGAATACGATCTGGTCACGGAAATGGAATCTAGCCTGTTGGAGCTGATGTCCTCTAGCCTTAAGCAGCGCCTAACCGCCGAGCCGGTAAGGTTCGTGTATCAGCGCGATATGCCAGACGCCATGGTCAAGATGCTACAAGAAAAACTGGGGATCTCTTCCTTTGACTCCGTCATCCCCGGCGGGCGTTACCATAATTTCAAAGACTTTATTTCTTTCCCGAACGTCGGACGCGCCAATCTGGTCAACAAATCCTTGCCCCGTCTGCGGCACACTGGGTTCAACCGGTTTCGCAATGGGTTTGATGCGATTCGTGAGCGCGACGTTCTACTCTATTACCCGTATCACACCTTCGAGCATGTATTGGAGTTGCTGCGACAAGCGTCTTTTGACCCCAATGTACTGTCCATCAAAATCAATATTTACCGCGTCGCCAAGGATTCCCGCATCATTACCTCAATGATTCATGCGGCGCACAATGGCAAGAAAGTCACGGTAGTCGTAGAGTTACAGGCGCGCTTTGACGAAGAAGCGAATATTCACTGGGCCAAGCGTCTAACCGAGGCTGGCGTGCACGTAATTTTCTCGGTGCCCGGATTGAAAATTCACGCCAAGCTGTTCCTAATCTCCCGCCGTGAGGGAGAAAACATCGTGCGTTACGCGCACATCGGCACCGGTAACTTCAACGAAAAAACGGCCCGTCTGTATACCGACTATTCGCTGCTGACCGCCGACGAACGCATTACCAACGAAGTCCGTCGCGTCTTCAACTTCATTGAAAACCCCTACCGTCCGGTCAGTTTCGAGCACCTGCTGGTGTCTCCGCAAAACTCCCGCGACAAGCTTTACCAACTGATCGATACCGAGATCGAAAACGCGCTGGCTAATCGTGATGCAGGCATTACGCTTAAGGTAAATAATCTGGTGGATAAAGGGCTGGCGGAAAAGCTGTATCAGGCTTCCTCGGCAGGCGTGAAAATTAATCTGCTGGTACGCGGTATGTGTTCACTGATCCCCAATCTGCCGGGGATCAGTGAAAATATTCAGGTCATCAGTATTCTTGACCGCTATCTGGAACACGATCGGGTGTATGTCTTCAACAACGGCGGGGACAAAAAAGTCTACCTCTCCTCCGCAGACTGGATGACACGTAACATTGATTATCGCATTGAAGTCGCAGTGGAAATCCTTGATCCCATTTTGAAAAACCGCGTACTGGAAACGCTGGATATTCTGTTCAGCGATACGGTGAAAGCCCGTGTCATTGATAAAGAGTCGAGCAACCGCTATGTATCACGCGGTAACAAGCGTAAAGTACGCGCGCAAAATGCCATTTACGACTACATCAAGGCGTTGGAGCAACCTGGAGATAAGCCTGAATAATGCCGTTAACGAACAATGAAGAAATCGAGATGAAACCGCAAGAATTCGCGGCTATCGACCTGGGCTCCAATAGTTTTCACATGGTGATCGCACGCGTGGTAAACGGTGCGCTTCAAGTGTTGGGGCGTTTAAAACAGCGAGTACATCTGGCCGACGGACTAGACAACAAAAGTATGCTTAGTGAAGAAGCCATTCAACGTGGCCTAAGCTGTCTGGCACTGTTTGCTGAACGTCTGCAGGGTTTCCCGGCAATGAACGTCTCCATCGTCGGAACACACGCGTTGCGTCAGGCTGCGAACGCGCAGGAATTTTTGCGTCGCGCGGCGGACATCATTCCCTATCCGATAGAGATCATTTCCGGCCATGAAGAAGCCCGCCTGATTTTTATGGGTGTGGAGCATACGCAGCCGGAAAAAGGCCGCAAGCTGGTCATCGATATCGGCGGTGGTTCTACGGAGCTGGTTATCGGTGAAGATTTCGAGCCGATGCTGGTAGAAAGCCGTCGTATGGGGTGCGTCAGCTTCGCACAACAGTTTTTCCCAAATGGTGAAATTAGCGAAGCCAACTTCAAGCGCGCCCGACTGGCTGCGGCACAAAAACTGGAGACGCTGTCCTGGGAATACCGTATCTATGGCTGGAAATTCGCCCTTGGTGCGTCAGGAACGATCAAAGCCACGCATGAAATTCTGGTAGAAATGGGGGAAAAAGACGGCCTGATTACCCCCGAGCGGCTGGAAATGTTACGCACGCAAATCTTGCAATTTAAGCACTTCAAGGCGCTGAGCCTGCCGGGGCTGTCCGAAGACCGTCAGTCGGTGTTAGTGCCAGGTCTGGCTATCCTTTGTGGCATTTTCGATGCGCTGGCGATCAAAGAGTTACGCCTGTCTGATGGTGCATTGCGCGAAGGCGTGCTGTACGAAATGGAAGGTCGTTTCCGCCATCAGGATATTCGTATCCGTACTGCGCAGAGCCTGGCGACCCATTATAATATCGACCGTGAGCAAGCGCGACGCGTACGAGAAACCACGCAACAGCTTTATGCTCAATGGGCAGAGCAAAATCCTAGTCTGGTACACCCACAGCTTGAGGCCATCTTAAACTGGGCTTCCATGCTGCATGAGGTCGGATTGGGCATTAATCATAGTGGCATGCATCGCCATTCCGCCTACATTCTGCAAAATACCAACCTGCCCGGCTTCAATCAGGAACAGCAGCTTGTGCTGTCGATGATCGTGCGGCTACACCGTAAAGCTATCAAGCTGGAAGAACTACCACGGCTAAATCTGTTCAAAAAGAAACAATATTTGCCACTAGTGCAACTCCTGCGCCTTGCCACGCTGTTGAACAACCAGCGTCAGGCAACAACAACGCCGGAATCGCTACAGCTACATACCGATGACAATTATTGGACGCTGACGTTCTCACACGACTTCTTTACCAACAACACGCTCGTACAGTTAGATTTGGAACGCGAACAGGAATATTGGCAGGACGTCACCGGCTGGAAGCTGGTGATTGAAGAAGAAAAAGCCTGATTGCTGAAAACGTTGCGTGGATAATCCGAGCCTACGCAGGACGGTCCAGCGGCGGAAAAACGTGCAATTGGGCCTGCCAGTTAGGGGCGATTAGCGTAAAGTTTACAGGGATGGTGCCGATACCAAAATGATGGTTGGCAAGAGTTTTTGCTAATATCATCATGCAACTTCGGCGGAAAGGTACGCTTCCTTTCCATGCCGGATATGGATCCAACTCAGTATTAAGGAGAGTAAAATGGATGTATCACAGATTGCATCATTCGCTGCCGACCTCAGTACGATGCGTACCAGCAGCGAGGCGAGTGCAATGATGGTGAAAAAATCAATCGATAATCAAGAAGCTGTCGTTTCCGGTATTTTGAAGGCATTACCACCTCTGCCAGCAAATCCGGCGATTGGGCGTAACGTCAATACCACGGCGTAATTCCCTTGCACCACACAACCCGCTTATTGGTTTTTGAGCGGGTTTTTGGTGCACCCTTGCCACCACCTCATACCCTTTCCTCTTCGCGCGAGTCCCTAATCCCACTCCCCTTGCACCGAACGTGCGAAAACCGGATCAACCATCATCTTTTTCACTTCGGCAGATTGACCTCGCCTACTGCTTGTGCCTAAATAAACAACAGCGAATGTTCGCTTTCACAGAGGATTAACTGGTAATGTCCACGCTTACCCACAAACGGCGATTATCGATACGCCCACGACGAAGTGGCTCTCGGATAGCTAGTGCCGTTTTGCTCATCAGCTTCATCATTCTTTTAGGCCGTTTTGCTTACTCCACCATCACCGCGTTTGGTCATCACCAAGACAAACAGCAGCAGCGTGCTGAACAATTACTGCTTCCTACCAGCGTACTCATCAAACAGAAAGAGTAGCACTTAACTAATCCGCCCTTGATATGCGTTTTTTCCTCATAAGGTTTATTACCTTCGTATTTTCGTGCCCGTTATTCACGCCTGCACCAACTGCCCATTCAGGATATATCGTACAAATAAAAAAACGGCAGTGCGAATCTTCGCAGCCACCGTTTTCATCGATCGGTAATACGCTTACTTCACGCCGGACTTAGACGACAGTCAGGGTCACGTCGATGTTGCCACGCGTTGCATTAGAATATGGGCAAACGATATGGGCTTTCTGCACCAGATCTTCAGCCACTGCGCGATCCAAGCCTGGCAGGGAAATTTTCAATTCAACTTCAATACCAAATCCTGTTGGGATGGCACCGATGCCTACGCTACCGTTTACCGTGGTATCAGCAGGTACAGCGATTTTGTCACGGGCACCGACAAACTTCATCGCACCGAGGAAACAGGCAGAATAGCCAGCGGCAAACAGCTGCTCTGGGTTAGTTCCCTCACCGCCTGCGCCGCCCAATTCACGTGGGGTTGTCAATTTAATATCAACCGCGTTATCGGAAGACACCGCACGACCATCACGACCACCGGTAGCCTGGGCATGAGCAACGTATAATACTTTTTCAATAGACATAATGTGACTCCAGATTGTTAGGAAATGGCCTAAGGCAATAGCGATACTGCTCAGGTTTTATTTACATAGCGAAAAATCAAATCGCACACTACTTAATTGATTGAAAATGAATCGATTAATCAAAAATAAACTGCTTAAAAGCAAGATGCTAACTAACATTCTTCTCGGTGCACAAGGCAACCACTAAAATCGTCAAAGATTCCCGATAAGGCTCTTACGCAGCGTCTCTAAATCTTTTTTGATCGTCTGTAACTGTTCAAGATGACATTCCGTCGCACAAAACACGCTTTCAGGAATCGCTCGCGCCTGTTGCTGAAGTGCCCGTCCAGCTTCGGTTAACCCGATCAGCACCTGACGTTCATCTTCTGTTCCCCGATTACGCACCACTAACCCTGCGCTTTGCAACCGCTTGAGCAATGGTGTTAGCGTGGCGGAATCCAGATACAGCCGCTCACCCAGTTCAGATACCGTCAACCCATCACGTTCCCACAGTATCAGCATGACCAAATATTGGGGATAAGTCAGATTCAACTCAGACAGCAAACGGCGATACAGCTTATTCATTGCCAGATTGGCTGAATACAGTGCAAAGCACAGCTGTCCATCCAGTTTGTAAGCGTTGTCGTTCATCGTCTCTGCCATGGGTGTCTGTTACGTTTCTGAGATTGACTCTATATCGCCAAATATTAAATAGCAAACGATTTAGTTTTGCGTTAGGTAAAAATCGCCATAAAAAACACGCAAGAACGACATCAATACTTTTTTCAGACTGCAATTCGCCGGTAATCCTATTCTTAATCTACTGATTTTGCGCTACGTTTAATCAAACACGGATAAAAAACAGATCGAGCACAAAACGTTATGTCGAGTGTAAAAAAACTTACCAACCTCCGGCGCCGTATCTCCCTTCTGCTGTTGGAAAACAAAGAACTGGTTGAAGACATTATCAACCGGCAACCGCGTATAACAGAACGCGACGACGCGAGGCTAAACGACGAGACAGCGTCTAGCAAAAAAACGACGCTACGCGACAAGAGTATTTTTCTCGACCAAACTGCAGAAATAAGTCAACTTATCATTGATTTACATGCTGCCGACCTGGCCGATTTGCTGGAATCGTTACCACAGGATGAGCGTCTGGCGCTCTGGCGGCTGATTCCGATAGCGAAACGTGGCCGCGTGTTGATTGAGGCCTCCGACAGCATTTCCGACGATCTGATCGGTGATATGCAGGATAAGGAAATTCTGAGGGCAGTTCGGGTACTGGATGTGGATGAACAGGCTCAACTTTCTCGCCTCGTCCCTCGTCATCTGCTAGGCCGAATACTGACCTCACTTGAGCCGAAGCAACGTGCGCAGCTACGTGCCGCCATTAATTATGATGAAGACTGCCTCGGCCACATGATGGATTTCAAACTCATCACCGTGCGCGCCGACGTCACGCTCGCGACAGTACAGCGCTATCTGCGCTACCGCAAAAAGATTCCCAACTCCACCGACAAACTGTTCGTAACCGATCGTAAAAACACGCTGATCGGTGAGCTGTCGCTGGCCAATATCTTGCTCCACTCGCCTCAGGCTTTAGTGACTGACGTTATGGATGCTCAGCCGTTGAGATTTCAGCCTGAAGATAAAGTCGAAGAAGCCGCCGGGGCTTTTGAACGTTACGATTTAATCTCCAGCGCCGTGGTAGACAGCAAAGGGAAACTCATGGGGCGTCTGACGATTGAAGATATCGTCGACGTTGTGAATCGGGCAAGCGACAGTAACCTGCGACGCTCAGGGGGATTAACGCCTTCTGAAGATGTCTACGCGCCCGTGTATAAATCGTTCCGCAATCGCTGGGCGTGGCTAGCCGTCAACCTTTGTACCGCGCTCATTGCCTCGCGGGTTATCGGCCTGTTTGAGCACACGTTATCCCATTTAGTAGCACTGGCGACGCTTATGCCAATTGTCGCGGGTATCGGTGGGAATACCGGCAACCAAACAATCACCATGATTGTACGCGCACTGGCACTGCATCAGCTTGAACACGGCAAAAAATCGTATCTGCTGCTCAAAGAATTAGGCGTTGCGCTGGTAAACGGGGTGATATGGGGCACGATTATGGGCGTGGTGACCTTCCTGCTCTATGGCAACCCCGCTATGGGTGGCGTGATGATGTTGGCTATTCTGCTGAATTTACTGCTCGCTGCGCTGATGGGGGTCGCCATCCCACTGGTCATGATGAAACTCGGCCGCGACCCAGCCATCGGTTCCAGCGTGATGATTACGGCAATCACCGACACTGGCGGCTTCTTTATCTTCCTTGGGCTGGCAACGGTGTTCCTGTTGCCTTAAGCCGGATCAATGTAAAAAGGGCTTTACGCATAAAGCCCTTTTCGCTTGCTATTATCGGCCGAGACTTAATTCAAGCGACCAGCACCGTCTGATGCGTGGCACAGGTAGATTGACGGCTGAAGCCCGGTACGCGCCGGATATTCACGCTCGATCACCTGTTTGACTTCGTCGGTTAACGCCGAAGGAATCAGGGCAACAATACAACCACCGAAACCACCGCCGGTCATGCGCACGCCGCCCCGTTCTCCAACATAATCCTGAATCAGATCCACTAACGTATCGATCGGCGGCACGGTAATTTCAAAATCATCACGCATGGAGACATGCGATTCCGCCATCAGCGTAAATAAGCGGTGAGCATCCTGACGAGCCAGCGCATCGGCTGCTTCCAGCGTGCGGCGATTCTCGGTAATAACATGTCGCGCACGGCGAACGGCTACCGGATCCAGCCCCTCGATTCCCGCCTCAAACTGCGACAGTGATACATCACGCAGCGCCTTGACGTTAAAGTGACGCGCAGCCGCTTCACACTGCTGGCGGCGCGTGTTGTATTCGCTATCCACCAATCCACGGCGCACATTGGAATTCACGATGAGGACGTCGACACCGTCAAGCATACGCACAGCACGTCCCTCCAGAGAGCGACAGTCGATCAACATCGCCTGACCCGCGCGTCCCTGAGCGGAAATAAACTGATCCATAATGCCGCAGCTACAGCCGACAAAATGGTTTTCCGCCTGCTGGCCGTTTAACGCCACGTCCAACTGGCTAATGTCCAAGTTATTCAGTTCTTTAAACGTTTGCCCGATCGACACTTCCAGCGAAGCCGATGAACTCAGTCCAGCGCCGGAAGGCACGTTACCGGAGACAACCATATCCATGCCGCTAAGGGGTAGACCGCGCGCCAGCAAAAACTTCACGGTTCCACGGATATAGTTTGCCCAGACGTATTCAGAATGAGGCACGATCGCTTTGGCAAGATCAAACTCATCCTGCTGGTTGTCATAATCCACTGCCACTACCCGCACGATGCCATCCTGACGCACCGCCGCACTGACGACCGTCTGGTAATCGATAGCACACGGCAACACAAAACCATCGTTATAATCGGTGTGCTCACCAATCAGATTGACCCGGCCGGGTGCCTGAATCGCAGCGTGCGGCGCATAGCCAAATAATCGGACAAAAACAGACTCGGTTAACTGACGTAGAGAATCAATACGGCTCATAAAATGACCTCAAATTTGCTCACGGAAATGGATATCACTCACGCTGCGTAAGCGTTCAGCGGCTTGCTCTGCCGTCAGGTCACGCTGTGCTTCGGCCAACATTTCATAGCCGACCATAAATTTGCGCACGCTGGCGGAACGTAATAACGGGGGATAAAAATGGGCATGCAACTGCCAGTGCGCGATGTCCCCGTCCTTAAACGGTGCACCATGCCATCCCATCGAATAAGGGAATGAACACTGGAACAGGTTGTCGTAACGGCTGGTCAGCTTTTTCAGAATCAGAGCCAGATCGTCACGCTGAACGTCATTTAGCTGTGGTAATCGCTGCACCGCGAATTTGGGCAGTACCAGCGTTTCAAACGGCCACGAGGCCCAGTAAGGAACAACCGCTAACCAGTGCTCGGTTTCCACTACGATGCGCGCACCGTCAGCCTGCTCTCGCTGCACGTAGTCCAGCAATAACGGCGAGCCATGGCGAGTAAAATAGTCCCGCTGCTGTTCATCTTCACGCAGCACTTCGTTCGGCAGAAAATCATTTGCCCAAACTTGCCCGTGTGGATGGGGATTAGAACACCCCATCATCGTCCCTTTATTCTCAAATACCTGCACCCATGGATAGCGCTTGCCCAGCTCCGCGGTTTGCTCGCTCCATGTATCGATCACAGCTTTCAGCGCTGACAGCGAAAGCTGTGGCAGGCTTTTACTGTGATCGGGAGAAAAACAGATCACACGACTGACACCACGGGCTTGCTGCACGCGGAACAGTTCATCATCACCCGACGGGGCATCCGGCGTGTCTTCCATCAGTGCCGAAAAATCATTCGTAAAAACAAACGTACTCTGATACTGCGGGTTGATATCGCCAGTAATACGTTTGTTGCCCGCGCATAGATAACAAGTCGGATCGTAAGGCGGTGGTGTGGCACGATCGGGTTCATCCTGCTGGCCTTGCCAGGGGCGCTTGGCCCGATGTGGAGAAACCAGAATCCACTCGCCTTTCAGCGGGTTAAAACGGCGATGCGGATGTTCAGTTGGCTCAAACTGCATAAGCTATTCCTCAATACAAAACACGAATTCGGTACAGCGATGGCGACAACCCCAATGGTGTGGCGCTAACAACCCGTCGGCGGGATGGAAGAGACGTTGGGTACACCTGTACATCTAGCCAGAAAAACCCATCAATGTAATCAGTTTCACTATATGCCATGGATAAAACAGCTGTAATAATGCTGAATAAAGATAGGAAGCTATCGTTTAGCTATCATATAAGTGTAATCGGTTACCCTAAATTTAAACCTCAGATTGATATTTTGGAAGAGAGAAATGGCCGATGATTGTTGATAGCGATCACATAAGTACGGTCTGGATCAAAAAGGAAAGGAGGTCGGATAGGTAACATCCGCAAAAAACCTGTACATTTATAAATATAAGTAATCGATTTTTTCTTTTAACTTGCGCGTTAGGCTGCGGTCCGCCTCACCACGCATTTGACCGTTCAGGAATGCCAATGGCCACAATAAAGGATGTTGCTCGTCTATCAGGGGTATCAGTCGCTACGGTTTCGCGAGTAATCAATAACTCACCCAAAGCCAGTACAGCCTCAAGGGAAGCCGTACACAAAGCCATGGAGGAGCTGCGATATCATCCAAACGCCAATGCCAGAGCGCTCGCACACCAAAGTGCAGAGACAATGGGGCTGGTCGTTGCGGATGTATCCGATCCATTTTTTGGGACGATGGTCAAATCTGTCGAACAAATTGCACAGGCAACCGGCAATTTCTTGCTGATTGGTAACGGCTACCACAATGCTGAGCAGGAAAAGAAAGCTATTGAGCAGTTGATTCGCCACCGCTGCGCGGGACTGATCGTTCACGCCAAAATGCTTTCAGATGAGGAATTGGCAGCGCTGATGAGCCATATTCCGGATATGGTGCTCATCAACCGCACCTTGCCCGGTTATGAAAACCGCTGCGTTGCGCTTGATGACCGCTATGGTTCCTGGCTGGCGACACGTCATTTAATTCAGGAAGGCCATCAGAAGATCGGTTTTCTCTGTTCTAATCACCAAATTTCCGACTCCGTCGACCGCCTGCAAGGCTATATGGATGCGCTGCAAGAGCACGGCATCGCACGAGATGAACGCCTCATTGCACGCGCATCACCAGATGAACTAGGCGGTGAAGCCGCCATGATGGAGCTCCTCAGTCGGGGCGGCAACATGACGGCAGTGGTGTGCTACAACGACTCTATGGCGGCGGGTGCACTTTCCGTCCTGAGTGATAACAGCATCAACGTACCGCAAGATATGTCGGTGATAGGATTTGATGACGTATTGATCGCTCGCTACCTCCGCCCTCGCCTGACCACCGTACACTACCCGGTGTCCGCCATGGCCATTCAGGCAGCAGAATTAGCTATCGCGTTATCCCACGGTAAACAACTCAACGAAACCACGAATATGTTTAGCCCGACGCTGGTACGCCGTCATTCGGTAAGCCCCCCTATCAGCAAGAAATAACGGCCTTTCATCAATGCTGCTTGCCTGATGCGATATTCCGCGTCAGAACAGGCAGCGGCGCCATTGCGTTCCTGAATTCACACACCTTGTTTCCTCTCTTCCTTCAGCAGACACGCTTTCCTTCTATTCCAGAAATATTTCCTATTCAGCATCGCATTACACCTTTTATGTAACGTTTCCGATTCTGGTATAAAAAAATTTTATGCTGCATTTGAGGCACACAAGCAAAATGTGTAACCAGTTACACACCATTAGATAGCGAATAACATCAGGTTAACGTTAATAAATAAACCGAAAGTGGCCTATAGCACCGTTAACTTAGTGTAATTTTTGGTGTAACTCTTTTGCATTTTGTGAGAGCAATCATGTCACGCCGCATTTTATTCCCCCATAATCCTTCGCCATGAGTGGAAACGTTTTACCTCCGTTCACGTCATGTTATTTGGAACATCCACATTCTTACCCGAATAAGCGAAAGGTATATTATGAAAAGAAAACTGCTGACGACATCCATTGCCCTGAGTTTGGCAATGCTGGCAACCCCTTCTTATTCTGTCGATTTTTCAGGATACTTCCGTTCTGGCGTGGGTGTTTCAAACCACGGAAAACAACAGACAGCCGATAAGAGTTATGTGGGAAGATTAGGTAACGAGGATGACACCTACGGCGAAATCCAGTTAGGGCAGCAGTTGTATAACGAAAATGGGAAAACGTTTTACTTCGACAGCATGATTTCCATGTTCTCTAACAGCTCGAACGATAATGAAACCACAAAAAATGACGATGCCGAGTTTGGGCTGCGCCAGTTAAATCTTCAGGCGAAGGGCTTTGTACCTGGCCTACCGGATGCCACCGTCTGGGCAGGGAAACGCTATTATCAGCGTCATGACTTGCACATCATCGATACCAAATACTGGAATATCTCCGGTGCGGGCGCTGGGATCGAAAACGTCAAAGCGGGCGAAGGTGCGTTCTCTTTTGCCTGGATCCGTGCCGATGCCGAAAACATGGACGTCGACTGTGGCAATAGCCTGAACAGTCAGGAGTGTTCTTCCAGAGAAGATACCTACAATGATCTGAATATCAACTATCTGGACGCACGCTATGCAGGCTGGAAACCGTGGGACGGCGCGTGGACAGAGTTCGGTATCTCCTACGCGATGCCAAATGAAGCAGATACGCAGAAGAACATTTTCCTCGCGGAAGGGCAAAAATTCGATCCTAAGAACTCGATGATGATCACCGGCGAACTCAGCCACTACTTTTCCGGCCTAAAGTCCAACCAAAAACTGGTGCTGCAATACGCCGACAAAGGTCTGGCGCACAACATGGTCGATCAGGGCGGTGGCTGGTATGACGTCTGGAGCATTAATGACAGCGCCAAAGGCTATCGCGTCATTCAGGCTGGTGACCTGCCAATCACCGATCATATCTCTCTCAGCCATGTTCTGACTTATGGTAAAGCAGATGAAATCAGCCGCTGGCGCGACAGCACCGAATTATTGTCTGCGGTAGGTCGCGGCCAATATGCCTGGACCAAGAACCAGAAAACCTATTTGGAAGCGGGCACATACCAGAAAAAAGACAGCTGGAAAGCCGGAACAGAAACCAAATACAGCGGCCAGAAATACACGCTGGCACACGCTTTCAGCGCCGATATTCCTATGCTGACACGCCCAGAACTGCGCTTCTTCGTTTCTTACCTCGACGGTGGGAATGAAAATAGAAACCGCTTCAACGACGACCGCAGCAATACTGTCAATTTCGGTATCCAAGCGGAAGCCTGGTGGTAATACAGCACTAACCCTCAGCTCGACGGGCTCATCATTCCCGTCGGGTATTTCCCAAAAGGCTTTCTGCGGAGAGCCTTTTTCCGTTATAGATTATTATACGAATGCTTACTTCTATGCTGGTGCTGCGTATCGGTTTCGTGCGTGTTAAACACCGTATTTCTCTGTGATATCGTCACACGCCCGACAAGGCGCGCTCAGTCGCCGCAGCGCCTTGACCACTGGCTTTTCGGCGTGATTCGCGCCGCTATGCGGTTCCTTCGGTGTCCATGTCCGCTGCTCGGACCGCCTGCGACGTGCTCCCAGCACGGCGCAGGCTTTCGCGGCGTCCATGCCGCTCATCCAACGGCCATGTACACCTCAGCGCGAATTTTTACGCTTGGAACACACAGAACAGCGGCATATGTCGCAATAGATGATTTTATCAGTGCGGGATCAGCGCCCGCTAAGGGCGCTGTTTAGTAGGGGGATTTTGCTATTTAAATTTAGCGATTCAGTCGCTTAACTAAGCGCTGATACGCAAACCATCGGCGTTGAATACCAGACAGTTAGTGGGGGAGAAGAAAACCTCGATGTGTTCATAGGGTTTGAAGGCGCTGTCGCCCGCCAGCAGAAGTTTGAAATTATCAATGCCGCAGCATTGGCCGAACAGGTAGGTGCTATTGCCTAAACGCTCGACGACTTCACAACCAAATGACAAACGAATCCCCTCACCTTCCGGTGAAACGTGTTCCGGTCGCAGCCCCAGCGTTATCGTACTGCCAACACTCAGTTCACTGGTACGAACCGGCAGCTCAAGCTGTAGCTGTTCGGCGACATTGACCGTCAGGCTATCCGGTGTCCAATTGATGACCTGCGCAGGCAGGAAGTTCATTTTTGGCGAGCCGATAAACCCCGCAACAAACTGGTTAACCGGATGATAGTAAAGCTCCATCGGTGATCCAACCTGCTCGACTTTACCGTAATTCATCACCACGATTTTATCGGCCAGCGTCATGGCCTCGACCTGATCGTGCGTTACATAAACCATGGTCGTTTTCAATTCCTGATGCAGCTTGGCAATGTGCAACCGCATATCCACACGCAGCTCCGCATCAAGGTTCGACAGCGGTTCATCAAACAGGAAAACTTTCGGGTTACGCACGATAGCGCGCCCTATCGCCACGCGCTGCCGCTGACCACCTGACAGCTCTTTAGGCTTGCGTTCCAACAGTTGAGAGAGTTGCAGCGTCTTCGCCACCATCTCGATTTGGTGCTTAATCTGGTCTTTCGGGACGCCGTTAACGCGCAGGCCGTAGCCCATATTCTCGGCGACGGTCATGTGCGGATACAACGCATAAGATTGGAACACCATGGCAACACCACGATGCGCAGGGGCAACATCATTCACTACCGCATCATCAATCATGATGTCACCGCCCGTGACATCTTCCAGTCCGGCAATCATTCTCAACAGCGTCGACTTACCACAGCCAGACGGCCCAACAAAAACAGCGAACTCTCCATCTGCAATTGTTAGATTCACATCGTGAAGCGTAATCGTTTTGCCAAAATGCTTACTCACTTTATCCAACTGGATCGACGCCATAACGGTAACCTCTTGATAATTTTGCTTTTAAGAATATAAGCGCTGAGTCACAACGGCCTGATGGTCATCGACTCAAAATGGCTCGGCAGCCCCTACAGACGTATCAGTATCCGGCCAGGCTTACCTGCACGCTGGTGCATAATCGCAATATAACAGCATGGTGTAACCGTTTGCACAAACAGGGGGTTACTTTTGTGCATAAGATCACAGCCTTTACATGTTTCGCTGGCAGACGTGGCGCACTCTGCTTAATGTAATCGCCACTGGTGTAACCGTTACCCTAGATTATGGGAAACGCGCAATAAAGCGTCACGTGCCACACAGCGACGATCACCAAACAACGCGTACGCTTAGATGCCTCATTCCCTGCTGTGTACTGCCGTGCGATGTAACGTTACACCAACATCGCACAAGGATGACAAAAACGGTGAGAGCGGCAAGTACGCAACGATTTCCTACCATGATGGGCCCACCAGGGCTTTGAGGACTAATGATGAAAATGAAAACACTGACCACCGTCATTATGATTTCACTGGGTATCACCGGCGTGCTCAGCAAATCAGCGCTGGCAGCCGACAAAGAACTTCTGGTATGGGAAGATATCAAGAAATCCGACGGTATCGCCGATGCGATCAAAGCCTTTGAAAAACAGAATAATGTCAAAATCAAAGTACTGGAAACGCCTTACGCTCAGCAGATTGAGAAACTCCGTCTGGATGGCCCAGCCGGTATCGGTCCGGATGTAATAGTGATGCCACACGATCAGGTTGGCACCGCCGTGGTTCAGGGGCTGATTAGCGAACTGAAGCTGGATCAGACTTTCCTGTCGAGTTTCACCAAACCCGCACTGGAAGCGCAAACCTATAACGGTAAGCTGTACGGCGTACCGAAAGCAGTTGAAACCACCGTACTGGTGTACAACAAAGACCTGATGCCACAACCGCCGGAAAAATTCGACGACCTGTTCGCCTTTTCCAAACAGCAGCGTGCCGAAGGTCGCTATGGTCTGCTGGCGAAATTTGACGAGATTTATTACGCCTATGGCGTCATCGCTGGGATGGGCGGCTACATTTTCGGCCAGAACAGCAACGGATCACCGAATGTAAAAGACATCGGTCTGGATAAACAAGCCACCATCGACGCCGTCAACTACATCAAGAAATTCTACGCCGATGGCCTGTTCCCGCCCGGCATCGTTGGTGAAACCGGTGCTAACGCCATCGACTCCCTGTTTACCGAGAAAAAAGCTGCTGCCGTGATTACCGGTCCGTGGGCATTCCAACCGTACAAAAACGCGGGCGTAAACTATGGCGTTGCCCCCCTGCCGCTGCTGCCAAACGGCGAACACCCGCGTTCACTGCTGGGCGTGAAAGGCTACAGCATCTCCACTTACTCCAAAAACAAAGAGCTGGCACAGAAATTCATTGAGTTCATCAATCAGCCGGAATACGCCAAAGTTCGCTTCCAGTTGACCGGTGAAATCCCGCCGATCGCCGCACTGGTTGACGATCCGCTGATTAAGAATGACGAAAAATCCCGTGCTGTCGCGATCCAATCTGGTTATGCCGTCCCGATGCCGAGCGTACCGGAAATGCAGGAAGTCTGGACGCCAGCCAACAGCGCGCTGCAACTGAGCGTGACGGGCAAGCAGGACACTAAAGCGGCGTTGGAATCTGCCGTGAAGGTAATAAAAATGCAGATCGAAGCTAACCACAGTAACCAGTAAACCACTGCACCACCGTGGGTCAACATGGGATCCCCTTGTTTATCCCCACTCGGTTTCGGGATGTGGGGATACCATGTTTTTAAGAAAATGGAGGTAGATGTGACCATCAACGCCAGCGGCCTTGTGCCACAAGAAAGAGGACATCGTCACGCCAGAACGGCTGTATTGCTGGCGCTCGTCCCCGGACTCGGACAGATTTATAATCGCCAGTTCGTCAAAGGCGCGCTTTTCTTTATCGTCATGATCTGCTTCATCGGCATATTCCATGATTTCCTGCGGAACGGTGCCTGGGGGCTTATCACGCTAGGCACCGAACTGCCGCGCGATCACTCTATTTTTCTGCTGGCAAAAGGCATTATCAGTGTGATCGTCGCCGCCTTTGGTGTCGGCGTCTACTATTACAGCCTGCGCGATGCCTACGTCTGCGGCACCAGACGTGATAAAGGCCTGCCGTTGAACAGCGTGAAGAAGCAATATCAGATGCTGTTGAGCGAAGGTTTCCCTTATCTGATGATCACGCCCGGCTTTATCCTGCTGGTGTTTGTCGTGGTTTTCCCGATTATTTTCGGCTTCTCCATTGCCTTTACCAATTACAACCTCTACCACACGCCGCCAGCCAAGCTGGTCGACTGGGTGGGGATGACGAATTTCATCAACATCTTCCGACTCGACCTTTGGCGATCCACGTTCTTTGACGTGCTGCAATGGACGGTAATTTGGACGCTGATTGCGACCACACTCCAGTGCGCCGTGGGTATCCTGCTGGCGATTTTGGTGAACCAGAAAGGCCTACGTTTCAAACCGCTGATCCGCACCATTCTAATCTTGCCGTGGGCGGTACCGGGCTTCGTCACCATTCTGGTATTCGCGGGCATGTTTAATGAAACGTTTGGCGTGATTAATAACGGTATTCTGGCCGCACTGGGGATTGAGCCTAAGGCGTGGATGACCGATCCGTTCTGGACCAAAACCGCGCTGATCCTAATGCAAACCTGGTTAGGCTTCCCGTTTGTGTTCGCCATGACCACCGGCGTATTGCAGGCTATTCCTGACGATTTGTACGAAGCGGCGACCATTGACGGTGCCAGCAGTTGGTACAAGCTGACCACCATCACGCTGCCGCTGGTGCTCTATTCCATTGCCCCCATCATCATCACGCAGTACACGTTCAACTTTAATAATTTCAACATCATTTATCTGTTCAACAACGGTGGTCCGGCGGTGATCGGCTCTAACGCGGGTGGGACGGATATTCTGGTGTCGTGGATTTATAAGCTGACGATGTCTTCATCCCAATATGCGATCGCGGCCAGCATCACGATTCTGCTGTCGATTTTTGTCGTGGGAATCGCGCTGTGGCAGTTCCGCGCAACCAACTCCTTCAAACAAGACAACATGGCATAGGAAAGCGCGCAGATGAAAAAACACAGCGTAAAACGCCAGAATTTTATCAAACTCGGTCTGACCTACCTGCTGTTGACGATAGTGGCCGTCATCATTATTTATCCGCTGATCTGGACGGTAGGCGCGTCGCTTAATCCGGGCAGCAGCCTGCTCAACACGTCGATCATTCCGGATAACTTCTCCTTTATTCACTATGAGGAGCTGTTTAACGGCCAGATCGACTATGCTGCCTGGTACTGGAATTCGATGAAAATCAGTTTCCTGACCATGATTTTGACGCTAGTCAGCGTCAGTTTCACCGCGTATTCATTCTCACGCTTCCGCTTTCGCGGCCGCCAGAACGGGCTAATGCTGTTTCTGCTGTTGCAGATGATTCCGCAGTTCTCCGCGCTAATCGCCATCTTCGTACTGGCACAGATGTTGGGGCTGGTGAACAGCCATATTGCGCTGGTGCTGGTTTACGTCGGCGGCATGATCCCGATGAACACCTATCTGATGAAAGGCTATCTGGATGCCATTCCGAAAGATCTGGATGAGTCTGCACGTATGGACGGTGCAGGCAACTTCCGCATCTTTATCGAGATCATTATGCCGCTGTCTAAACCAATCATCGCGGTGATTGCCCTGTTCTCGTTCACCGGTCCGCTGGGTGATTTTATTCTTTCCAGCACCATCCTGCGCACGCCAGATCAATACACGCTACCCATCGGGCTTTATAACCTGGTTGCACAGAAAATGGGCGCTAGCTACACCACCTACGCCGCCGGAGCCGTGCTGATCGCGGTGCCGGTCGCCATTCTTTATCTTTCATTGCAAAAGTACTTTGTCTCCGGCCTGACGTCAGGCGGAACCAAAGGGTAATTACTCAACATCTGTACCTATTCCAGGAACGTAAAATGAAAATGAAAAAACGCGTACTGATGGCCGCCATGTTGGCAACTGGCCTGTTGACCGTCTCCCTGCCGCAAACCCTGTATGCCGCAGAGAATGTGACGATCAACACGTTGACGAACGTCCCTGCCGACTTCATTAAAGGCGCGGATATCTCCATGCTAAATGAAGTAGAAAAGCACGGCGGAAAATTTTATGACGAGCATGGCAAACAGAAAGACGCCATGCTGATTCTGAAAGAGAACGGGATTAACTACATCCGTCTGCGCATCTGGAACGATCCGAAAGATACAGCAGGCAACGGCTATGGCGGCGGTAATAACGATTTAGCCACCACGTTAGCGCTAGCTAAACGTGCCAAAGCGAACGGCATGAAAGTGCTGCTGGATTTCCACTACAGCGATTTCTGGACCGATCCAGCCCACCAAAACAAACCCAAAGCGTGGTCTGGCCTAAATGTGGCACAGCTCACCACTGCCGTACATGACTACACCAAAGCCACCATTAGCGAATTCCAGAAAGCAGGCGTCATGCCGGATATGGTGCAGATTGGTAACGAACTGAACGGCGGGATGCTGTGGCCGGAAGGAAAAAGCTGGGGTCAGGGTGGCGGTGAGTTTGATCGCCTCGCCGGGTTACTGAAAGCCGGTATTCAGGGCGTGAAGGACGTACAAGGCGCGAATAACGTCAAAATCATGCTGCATCTGGCAGAAGGCACCAAAAACGACACCTTCATCTGGTGGTTTGATGAAATCGTCAAACGCAATGTCCCATTCGATGTGATCGGAGCCTCGTTTTACACCTACTGGAATGGCCCTATCAGCGCGTTGCAGTACAACATGAACGACGTCACCAAGCGCTACAATAAAGACATCATCGTGGTTGAAGCCGCCTATGCTTATACGCTGGAAAACTGCGATAACGCCGAAAACAGCTTCCAGCAAAAAGAGCTGGATGCAGGCGGCTATCCGGCTTCCGTACAGGGTCAAGCCAATTACCTGCACGATCTGATGCAAAGCGTCATCAACGTGCCCAATCAGCGCGGCAAAGGCATCTTCTATTGGGAGCCAATCTGGCTACCTACCCCCGGCGCAACCTGGGCGACGAAAGCAGGCATGAAATATAACAACGATGAGTGGAAGGAAGGCAACGCACGCGAAAACCAGGCGCTGTTCGACTGCAAAGGCAACGTACTGCCTTCCATCAAAGTGTTTAAGTAAGCCGCAAACCGTATTCAACACGTCGACAACCCGTTTAACTGAACAAGAGCGGCGATAATGGGATAGAAGAGTAAAGCGTTTGCGCCAGGGATGGCGCAACTCGAGCGTACAGGGATGTATTCACAGCGTCTTTACGATCTACCCATCATCGCCGTGTAAAGCACATTGTCGCTATCTCGAATACGCAAACCGAATTCAACACGTTGACAACCCGTTTAGGAGAGAACGATGTTCAAATTCCCCCCACTAAGCAGCAAGGTGCCCGTTCTGCTGCACGGTGCTGACTATAATCCTGACCAATGGCTAGACAACCCAGAGGTACTGGAAAAAGACATTGAGATGATGAAGCAGACCCAGTGCAACGTCATGTCCGTGGGCATTTTCAGTTGGTCTGGGATTGAACCGGAAGAAGGTCGCTACGAATTTGGCTGGTTGGACAGCATCCTCAACACGCTGTATGCCAATGGGATCTTCGTTTTTCTGGCAACACCCAGCGGTGCTCGTCCAGCCTGGCTATCGCAAAAATACTCGGACGTGCTGCGCGTGGGTAGCAACCGTGTACAGGCGCTGCACGGCGGTCGCCACAACCACTGCCTGAGTTCGCCGAATTATCGCGAAAAAGTAAAACAAATGAACACCCAGTTGGCAAAACGCTACTCGCATCATCCTGCGGTGATCGGCTGGCACATTTCCAACGAATACAGCGGCGAGTGCCACTGCGATACCTGTCGCAGCACCTTCCAAAGCTGGCTAAAAGCGCGCTACGGCACGATAGACGCGTTGAATAAAGCGTGGTGGAGCACCTTCTGGAGCCACACCTACACCGACTGGTCACAGTTAGAACCGCCGTCACCGATTGGTGAAGTCTCTATTCACGGCCTGAATCTGGACTGGAAACGTTTTAACACCTCACAGGTTAGTGATTTCTGTGCCGCAGAAATTGCACCACTAAAAGCCGAAAACCCATCTCTGCCAACGACGACGAACTTCATGGAATACTTCTATGATTACGACTACTGGCAGTTGGCGAAGGTGATCGACTTTATCTCCTGGGACAGCTACCCGCTGTGGCATAACGCGGAAGATGACTGCACGCTGGGTGCCTATACCGCGATGTATCACGATCTGATGCGCACGCTGAAAGGTGGAAAACCCTTCTACCTGATGGAATCAACGCCGAGCCTGACCAACTGGCAGCAGATCAGCAAGCTGAAAAAGCCAGGCATGCACATTCTGTCTTCGCTTCAGGCGGTCGCACACGGTTCAGACTCCGTGCAGTATTTCCAGTGGCGTAAGAGCCGCGGTTCCGTCGAGAAATTCCACGGTGCCGTCGTCGATCATGTCGGGCATATCAACACCCGCGTTGGGCGCGAAGTACAGGAGTTGGGTGACATACTCAATAAACTCGCCCCTGTTGCAGGCAGCCGGGTCGACGCGAAAGTCGCTATCATTTTCGACTGGGAAAGCCGCTGGGCGATGGATAATGCTCAAGGGCCGCGTAACGCGGGGCTGTTCTATGAAAAAACTGTCACCGACCATTATCGGACGTTCTGGGAACAGGGCGTGGCGGTGGATATCATCAACGCCGATGTCGACCTCAGCGGTTATCAGGTCGTGATTGCACCGATGCTCTACATGGTGCGCGATGGCTTTGCTGAACGCGTCGATGCTTTCGTCAAACAAGGTGGCCGCTTCGTCACTACATACTGGTCGGGTGTCGTTAACGAAACCGATCTGTGCTACCAAAACGGTTTCCCTGGTCCACTTCGTCCTATCATGGGGATCTGGGCGGAAGAAATCGACGGGCTGTACGATCATGAAAGCAACAGCATCAGCGGTCTGGATGGTAATGAGCAACGTCTGGTTGGCCCGTATCAGGTCACCCATCTGTGCGAGCTGATTCATCTGGAAGGCGCGCGGGCACTGGCGACCTATGACAGCGATTTCTATGCAGGACGTCCAGCCGTTACGGTCAATGATTATGGCAAGGGTCAGGCCTATTACATCGCGTCGCGCAACGATCTCGCCTTCCAACGTGATTTCTTCACCACGCTGATAAAGACGCAGGATCTACCGCGTGCGCTGCCGACCGATCTGCCTTACGGCATTGTCGCTCATCGTCGCGATGACGGGGAAAGTGAGTTTATCTTCGTACAGAATTACACGGCAACACCGCAGTACATTACGCTGCCTGCCGCCTACGAGGAAATGACCACGGGCAGCACGCTTTCAGGGGCGCTCGACCTGTCAGGCTACGGCTGTCGGATTCTCCGCCGCGCACTACAGTAAAGCTCATGCTTGTCAGTTAAGCATCGCAATATTAGGCGGCCACCGTGATGGATGTTTCGACGAAACCTCATCACCGTGTGTCGCCTAACAGTAATGTTAGGTGAGCGGCATTATCATACGCACGCTGATAAACAAACGAAGAGGTGACTACGATGGGCAAGATTCACAATTTTCGGAAATTGTTCGCATCAATGTTGGGTAAGCAAATTACCGAGATTGAAATCGCTTCACCGCTAGACAAAGAGAATTTGCAGCAGTTGGTGAACGCCTTTGGCGGCAAAGAAAATATCGTCAGTCTGGATGCCTGCATTACCCGACTGCGGGTCGAGGTTCACAGCCTGCGTCTAGTCAACAGCGACAGTCTGCAAAAGCTCGGTGCTATCGGCGTGATTATTGTCGGTCATCAGGTGCAGGCTATTTTCGGCACCCAGTCAGATAACCTGCGGCGCGAACTGGCTGCCTGGTTTGAAGACGACGGCGCAGAGGCACACTAACGACACGTTTTCGTCCCGATCGGTGACCCATTCTGACCTGTCACGCAGGACAGCCGACGGGCTAAAAACGGTGAAACGCATTAAGCCATCCCGCTAACGGACACAACACGCCCGTTAGCGGCATCAGCTATTTAATGGTTGGTATGGTGCTCTTCACAGCCGGTACAGCCCCAGTTTTTCAGCTTAGTGGTTTTGCCTATTCCTGGGTTCAGGCTATTGGTAGGATCGCTTTTCTGATAAAACGCTTTCAACTGTGGTTTGGCCTGATAGAGATGACCAACATTGTGCTCTGCCGGATATTCCGCCCCGCGCTGATCGAGTAAGGCCAGCATTCTCTCTTTCAGTTCATGAACATCCACGCCTTTCTTCACAATATAATCCTGATGAAAAACATGGCACATGAAGTGACCGTAATACAACCGATGTACCAGCATATCGCTAATATCCGCCGGTAAATGCTCGAACCATTCACGGTCGTTACGCCGCAGAGCGATGTCCAGAGCCAAGATATTTTCCACGTCATTGCTGTGTACTGCATGGTAACGGATCGCGGCTCCCGCTGCTGCGAAGCGATGCAGAAAGGCCTTCGCACCTTCTTCCGGCGTACAGACAAAAAACTCGCCGTCGGCATCATGAAAATATTCTTCCAGCCAACGATGTGCTTCATCAATGCCGTCGCCCGCCATTTTCACCATCAAATGGTGTTCGAAACGGTCACGATACGTTTTCATCCGCGCCGGTAGATGAGAAGGCAGCAGGCGGCCGAGAAACTGCATGGTACGATCAACAAGATGCGACGGAAGGAAAGGCACTTTGCTAAAGATCGTGTCCACCTGCCCTTTCAGGTTAAAAAATAAGGGCAATTTATCCGTACCCAGTTTATCGATCATCATAAACGTATCTTTGCCGTATGTTTCGGCGATATCGAATATATCGCGGTGCATATACTCACCCGCCACCGGCAGATTTTTAAAATCTGCGAGCATATGACGGCGTAATTCCGTCAATACCTGCGGCTGATTAGTCCCAATATAAAAAACCTGTTGGGATTTTTCCGCCGGAAACGTATCCAGACGCACGGCAAAAATCGACAGTTTTCCTGCACAGCCAGCGGCCTCAAACAAGCGGCGTTCATCGGCGTTAAAGCGCGACGGCGTGTCTGCATCCACATCCCGCACACGTTCAATATAGTCGTGGTCAGATGCCTGACGCTCGTCATAAATCACGTCCTTCACGTCATACTGTTGCGATTCCAAACGGGTCAGAATCGCTTCCGGCGTATCACCCAAATTGATCCCCAGATGGTTGATCAGCTCCACCTGACCTTGCTCGTTAACCCGGCCGTAAAGTGCCATTTCGGTATAGGCTGGGCCACGATGAACCAAAGAACCACCGGAGTTATTACAAATTCCCCCAATCACCGATGCGCCAATACACGAAGAGCCGATCACAGAATGCGGTTCACGCCCAAGCGGTTTCAATACGCGCTCAAGATGCCACAGAGTACTTCCCGGCAGCGCTACAACCTGTCGTCCTTCATCCAGCAGTTGAACGCTATCCAAGCGCAGGGTATTGATGATCACGATTTCCCGATCGTAATCATTACCGCTCGGGGTAGAACCCTCAGTTAATCCCGTATTAGCGGCCTGCATCAGCACAATACAACCCGCTTCAATACTGGCTTTAAATACCCGCCACTGCTCAAGTAGCGAAGCGGGAAAAACCACCGCCAGTGCCTCCCCGCTACCCGAGCGAAAGCCTTTGCGATAACGCTCTGTTTTATTTTTATCGGTTAAGATATGGGGCTTACCGACAATGCGGGTTAGCGTTCTGATAAGATCGTGAGAATCAATGGAAATGCGACTTTCTGAGGTTACATCGTCCTTCATAGCGGTCTGTCCTGTTAATTAATTTAACAAGTACGATAAAAAGACTCGTATTCAAAAAACGTTCTATTTATTAGTAACGACTCGCGCGGTTCAGTAGCTCAATATCTTCTACTGGCAACACCAGCCGCGTCGCGCTTGCCAGCTCAGCGACCTGCTCCAGCGACGTCGCACTGGCGATCGGGGCCGTAATGCCTGGACGTGCAATCAACCATGCCAGCGCGACCTGCGATGGCGTCGTCTGATGCGCATTCGCCACGCTATCCAGCGCTTCCAAAATAGTGCGACCGCGCTCGTTCAGGTATTTTTCCACTACCCCCTGCCCGCGTGCGCTTTTCGACGCATCCTTCGGCTGACGATACTTTCCTGACAGAAATCCGCTAGCCAGCGAATAATAGCTAATGACCCCGACGCCTTGCTCACGCACCAGCGGCTCTAACGCAGCCTCGTAGCCTTGCCGATCGTACAAGTTGTATTCCGGTTGCAGGGTTTCATAACGCGCCAGATGATTGGCTTTACTGACTTTGAGCGCTTCGTCCAGACGCGCCGCACTGTAGTTGGACGCCCCTATCGCGCGTACCTTACCCTCTTTAATTAACGCATCAAACGCAGCCAGCGTTTCTTCCAGCGGCGTATCTTTGTCGTCAGTATGTGCCTGATAGAGATCAATATAGTCAGTTTGCAAGCGTTGTAATGAGGCCTCGACCGCCTGCCGAATATAGCGAGGAGATAGCCCCTTCTTCCCATCGCCCAAATCTATGCCGACTTTGGTAGCGAGAATGACCTTGTCGCGCTGTCCGCTTTTTTTCAGCCAGTTGCCGATGATCGTTTCAGATTCACCGCCTTGATTGCCGGGTGCCCAGCGCGAATAAACATCAGCGGTATCAATGAAATTTAGCCGATGCGCTACCAGTGCATCCAGCAGGCTGAACGACGTCGCCTCATCGACCGTCCAGCCAAAAACATTACCGCCGAAAGAAAAGGGCGGAACCACAATTCCTGAACGTCCAAGCTCGCGTGTGGTATTTGATACTGACATAATCACTCTCCTTTTGAATCATGCAGAAAACATCATGAAAAAACCGCCAGTCTGCAATCCAAAGTATGGCGGCGTAACTTTCTGTGTGGAATAAGAATAATGAATGAACAGAAATGCGCAAATAACGAGACGTAGCATTTAGTTTAGATAAAATCCCAAGCTATAATTGTTTTTTTGCGTCCTTCCTCTCATTTTTAGTGCACGCGTTACATAAAATGACGTGGAAAATTTGGCCTGCCTCATATTTGGAGCACACATGTCCTTGTCCCATATTGCGCAATTTATTCTGGCGCTGGTTGTTGTTACGGCGCTGGCGCTGCTTGTCTGCCGCGATCGTAAAAGCATTCGTATTCGTTTCATTATTCAGCTACTCGTCATCGAAATTCTGCTCGCTTACTTCTTCCTGTACTCAAACGTTGGGTTAGGTGTCGTCAAAGGGTTCGCAGCAGTCTTCGACAAATTACTCGGATTTGCAGGCCAAGGGACAGACTTCGTATTCGGTGACATGGTGAATAGTGAGAAGAACCTGATTTCCTTCTTCTTCAAAGTGCTCTGCCCTATCGTCTTCATTTCCGCGCTAATCGGTATTCTGCAACACATCAAAGTGTTGCCGATCATCATCCGCGCGATTGGTACCGTCCTGTCCAAAGTGAACGGCATGGGCAAACTGGAATCATTTAACGCGGTCAGCTCATTGATTCTCGGCCAGTCCGAAAACTTCATTGCCTATAAAGATATTCTGGGCAAAATGTCCGAAAAACGCATGTACACCATGGCCGCTACCGCCATGTCCACCGTTTCGATGTCCATCGTCGGTGCGTATATGTCTATGCTGGATGCCAAATTCGTCGTTGCCGCGCTGATTCTAAACATGTTCAGTACCTTCATCGTGCTGTCGCTGATTAACCCCTACAAAGTCGGTGAAGAGCCGGAATTGCAGTTGGGTACTCTGCATGAAAACCAGAGCTTCTTTGAAATGCTGGGCGAATACATTCTGGCGGGCTTCAAAGTGGCCGTTATCGTCGCCGCCATGCTGATCGGCTTCATTGCCCTGATTGCCGCGGTCAACGCGATTTTCAGCGCCATTTTCGGCGTCAGCTTCCAGGAAATCCTTGGCTACGTGTTCTACCCGTTCGCTTGGATCATGGGTATCCCGTCTCACGAAGCCCTTCAGGTTGGTAGCATCATGGCGACCAAACTGGTTTCTAATGAATTTGTCGCGATGCTGGAACTGCAAAAAGTGGCAGGCGAACTGTCTCCGCGCAGCGTGGGCATTCTGTCTGTGTTCCTGGTGTCCTTCGCCAACTTCTCGTCTATCGGTATTATTGCCGGTGCGATTAAAGGCCTGAACGAGCAACAGGGCAACGTGGTTTCCCGTTTTGGCCTGAAGCTGGTTTACGGTTCCACGCTGGTGAGCATCCTTTCCGCGTCTATCGCCGGTCTGGTGCTGTAACCCTTCATCGCGTTATAAAATTCTTATCTCGGTCCGGCAGTCTTACACTGCCGGATTTTTTTTCCTACAAACCCTGACACATCTTCCATATTTCCTTCATTTTTGTCCGGCATCCACTGTTTAAACTAGTAAAATGCGACCACTGGTCTAATAACGTGCTGGGTATGACAGCCAACGCACATGCAGCGTGAAGTATGACGGGTAGATCGTACTTCCCGCGCAACCTGGAGAGAGTAATCCATCACTATGAATGCCAAACGTATCCGAGGCCTGCTGATACTTGCCGCCGTTATCGCTATTGCCGTCCTGATCTGGCGCCATTTTACCCAGACGACGCCTGCCGCCCCCGGCACGAGCGAACAGCACGCCGCCCGTACGTCACATTCGGAAAATAGTGGCAGTGGCGGCGGACGCCGTGCTGCCATGCGCACGCTGGCTCCGGTGCAGGCTGCACTGACGCAATCCGCTTCCGTACCTCATTACCTGTCCGGTTTAGGCACCGTGACGGCGGCCAATACCGTGACGCTACGCAGCCGGGTGAACGGGCAACTGATGGCGCTACACTTTCAGGAAGGGCAACAGGTTAAGGTTGGCGACCTGCTGGCGGAAATCGACCCGCGTCCTTTTCAGGTTGAGCTGACGCAGGCACAAGGGCAGTTGGCAAAAGATCAGGCCGCACTGCTTAACACCCGACAGGATTTAGCACGCTATCAACAACTGGTGAAAACCAATCTGATCTCCCGTCAGGAGTTGGATACGCAGACCGCCGCCGTTCGTCAGGCGGAAGGCGCGTTAAAAGCCGATGAAGGTGCCGTAGCCAGCGCACAGCTTCAGTTGGATTACAGCAAGATCACTGCCCCAATCAGCGGTCGGATAGGTTTAAAACAGGTCGATGTGGGCAATTACATCACTAGCGGCGATACCAATGGTATTGTCGTAATTACGCAGACGTATCCGATCGATGTGGTCTTTACCGTACCGGAAGCGGAAATCTCCACGATTCTGAATGCGCAAAAATCAGGTCAGCCGCCGGTGGTGGAAGCTTGGGATCGCGCCAATCAAAAGAAACTCTCGCAGGGCATCCTGCTGAGCATGGATAACCAGATCGATACCACCACCGGCACGATCAAGCTCAAGGCACGTTTTGATAATCTGGATGATGCCCTATTCCCGAACCAGTTCGTGAATATCCGCATGAAGGTCGATACGCTGAAAAATGCCGTCGTCGCGCCTTCTGCCGCCGTACAAATGGGGAATGACGGCCGCTTCGTCTGGATTCTGAATAATAAGAACGAAGTCAGTAAGCGTCAGGTGACCACCAGTATTCAGTACGGTCAGTTAGTTGTGGTTACCGCTGGGCTAGACGCCGATGTTCAGGTCGTGACTGACGGCATCGACCGCCTGACAGAAGGCGCGAAAGTGGAAATCGTGCCCTCAGCGTTGACGGAGAAAACGCCCGCAATCGCTGGGGAGAAATCCTGATGCAGGATAACGTTCCAGCCAGCGGCGGCGGACCGTCTCGCCTGTTTATTCTGCGACCGGTCGCCACCACGCTGCTGATGATCGCCATTCTATTGGCCGGTATTATCGGCTATCGGGCACTGCCGGTTTCAGCACTGCCCGAGGTTGATTATCCGACGATTCAGGTCATTACTCTGTATCCGGGGGCTAGCCCCGACGTGGTGACCTCAGCGATTACCGCACCGCTGGAGCGGCAATTCGGCCAGATGTCCGGGCTAAAACAGATGTCGACGCAGAGCGCAGGCGGCGCATCAGTCATCACGCTTCAGTTCCAACTTGAGCTATCGCTGGACGTCGCCGAACAGGATGTGCAGGCCGCTATCAACGCGGCAAGCAACCTGCTGCCGAACGATCTGCCCTACCCACCGACCTACAGCAAAGTGAATCCGGCGGATCCGCCGATTATGACGCTGGCCGTCACCTCCAGCGCCATGTCGATGACGCAGGTGCAGGACATGGTAGACAATCGCATCGCGCAGAAAATCTCGCAGGTGGCGGGTGTCGGGTTGGTGTCATTAGCCGGTGGACAACGCCCCGCCGTGCGGGTAAGGCTAAACGCGCCAGCGCTGGCGGCTTACGGCCTGACCAGCGAAACAATCCGCACTGCGATTACCGCTGCCAACGTGAATTCCGCCAAGGGTAGTCTGGATGGTCCGACACGTTCGGTAACGCTCTCCGCCAACGATCAGATGAAGTCCGTTGATGATTATCGCAAGCTGATTGTCGCGTGGAAGAATGGCGCACCGGTAAGGCTTCAGGATGTCGCCACTATTGAGCAGGCCGCCGAGAATATTTATCTTGGTGCCTGGGCGAACCGGCAGCAGGCGATCATTATCAACGTTCAGCGCCAGCCGGGTGCCAACGTCATTACGACCACGGACAGCATTAACAAGATGCTGCCTGCGTTAAAAGCCAGCCTGCCGAATTCCGTTGAGGTCGCCACGCTGACCGACCGCACCACCAGCATTCGCGCCTCGGTCAAAGACGTCCAGTTCGAGCTGCTGCTGGCTATTGCCCTCGTCGTAATGGTGATTTATCTGTTCTTGCGTAACGCCGTCGCCACGCTAATCCCAAGCATTGCCGTACCGCTGTCGCTGGTTGGCACCTTTGCCGCTATGTATTTTCTCGGTTTTTCCATCAATAACCTGACGCTGATGGCGCTCACCATCGCCACCGGTTTCGTGGTGGATGATGCCATCGTGGTGATTGAAAACATCGCCCGCTATATCGAAAAAGGGGAAAAACCGCTTAACGCGGCGCTAAAAGGCGCGGGAGAAATTGGCTTTACCATTATTTCCCTGACGTTCTCCCTCATTGCCGTCTTGATCCCACTGCTGTTTATGGGCGATATCGTCGGACGCCTGTTCCGCGAGTTTGCCGTCACGCTGGCGGTATCTATCCTGATTTCCGCCGTCGTGTCGCTCACGCTCACTCCGATGATGTGCGCCCGGATGCTAAGTCATCAGTCGCTGCGTAAACAGAACCGCTTTACCCGCGCCAGCGAGCGTTTCTTCACGCGCCTGATTGATACCTACGGCACGTGGCTGCGTAAAGTACTGAACCATCCGTGGCTAACGCTCAGCGTTGCACTCGGTACGCTGCTGCTGACCATCCTGCTCTATATCTGGATCCCGAAAGGCTTCTTCCCGATACAGGATAACGGCATTATACAGGGCACCGTGCAGGCACCGCAGACGGTCTCGTTCAGCAATATGGCCGACCGCCAACAGCGCGTTGCGTCCATTATCATGAAGGATCCGACGGTGGAGAGCGTGTCCTCGTTCATCGGCGTTGACGGCACCAACGCGGCGCTGAACAGTGGTCGATTGCAAATCAACCTGAAACCGCTCAGTGAACGTAGCGAACGCATTCCAGAGATTATCAGTCGCCTGCAACAGCAAACCGCACAGATTCCCGGTATTCAGCTGTATCTGCAACCGGTGCAGGATCTCACCATCGACACCCAGATTAGCCGCACGCAATACCAGTTTACGTTGCAGGCGATGTCGCTGGACGAACTCAGCGTCTGGGTGCCGAAGCTGATGACCGAATTGAAAAAGCTGCCGCAGCTAGAGGATGTCAGCAGCGACTGGCAAGACGGTGCCGCAGTCGCCTATGTCAACGTCGATCGTGACAGCGCCAGCCGTCTGGGTATCACGATGTCGCAGGTTGACAGCGCGCTGTACAACGCCTTTGGTCAGCGGTTGGTTTCCACCATCTATACGCAGGCAAGCCAGTACCGCGTGGTACTGGAACATGATACGACCAACAACACGGGGCTGGACGCGCTAAACGATGTGCGCCTCATCAGCAGCGACGGTGGTACGATTCCGCTCAGCAGCATTGCCACCATTGAAGAGCGTCAGGGGCCACTGGCGATCAACCATATCGACCAGTTCCCGTCGACGACGATCTCTTTCAACGTCGCCAGCGGCTATGCACTGGGCGAAGCGGTTGATGCCATCACTCAGGCCGAGCAGCAGATGAATCTACCTGCGGATATCACCACCCGTTTTCAGGGCAGCACGCTGGCGTTCCAGTCGGCGCTGAGCAGCACCGTGTGGCTCATCGTCGCGGCGATTGTCGCCATGTATATCGTGCTCGGCGTGCTGTACGAAAGCTTTATCCATCCGATCACGATCTTGTCTACGCTGCCAACGGCGGGGGTCGGCGCGCTACTGGCACTGATGATGGCGGGGAAAGATCTGGATGTGATCGCCATTATCGGGATCATCTTGCTCATCGGGATCGTGAAGAAGAACGCCATCATGATGATCGACTTCGCGCTGGCGGCAGAGCGAGAACAGGGTATGAAACCCTATGACGCCATTTATCAGGCTTGTCTGCTGCGTTTCCGGCCGATTTTGATGACCACGATGGCCGCACTGCTAAGTGCACTGCCGCTGATGCTCAGTACCGGCGTTGGCGCTGAGCTACGCCAGCCGCTAGGGGTCTGTATGGTCGGTGGCCTGATCATGAGCCAGATTCTGACGCTGTTTACCACACCGGTGATTTACCTGCTGTTTGACCGCTTAGCGACACGCTTCCGTCGTGTACCGCGTCAGGAGGAAGAAACCGAGTGAAGTTCTTCGCCCTGTTCATTCACCGCCCCGTCGCCACCCTGCTGCTGACGCTGGCCATCGCGCTCTGCGGGGTCTTGGGTTTCCGTCTTCTGCCAGTGTCTCCGCTGCCGCAGGTGGATTTCCCGGTGATTTCAGTCAGCGCCTCGCTGGCCGGTGCCTCGCCGGAAACCATGGCCTCTGCCGTCGCGACACCGCTGGAACGTGCGCTCGGCAGGATCGCAGGCGTTAGCGAAATGACGTCCACCAGCTCACTCGGCAGCACGCGCGTCATTCTGGTGTTTAACCTCGACAGGGATATCAACGGTGCGGCGCGCGATGTACAAGCGGCAATCAACGCAGCACAGAATCTGCTGCCATCCGGCATGTCGAGTCGCCCTACCTATCGCAAAGTCAATCCGTCCGATGCGCCCGTCATGATCCTGACGCTAACCTCGGACACCTACAGTCAGGGGCAGTTGTACGACTTTGCCTCGACCCAACTGTCGCAGAAAATTTCTCAGATGGAAGGCGTCGGCGATGTCTCTATCGGCGGGAGTTCGCTCCCCGCCGTGCGCGTTGCGCTAAATCCGGTGGCGCTGTTTAATCAGGGCATTTCTCTCGATGAGGTACGGCAGGCTATCGCACAGGCGAACGTGCGCCAGCCGCTGGGAAATGTGGAAAACAGTCAGAAACGCTGGCAGATACAAACCAACGATGAGCTCAAAACCGCCGATGCGTACGCGCCACTGATTATCCACTATAGCAATGGAGCCGCCGTCCGCCTGAGCGATGTGGCGACGGTGGAAGATTCGGTGCAAAACTCCCGCAACGCCGGGATGGCGAATTCGAAGCCCGCGATTCTGGTCATGATTCGCCGCGCGCCGGATGCCAACATTATTACCACAGTAGACAATATCCGTGCTGCCATGCCGGAGCTACGTGCCAGCCTGCCTGCCGAAATTCAGTTGGATGTCGCACAGGATCGTTCGCCCACTATTCGCGCCTCACTGGCGGAAGTGGAACAATCACTGATCATCGCCGTCGCGCTGGTGATTCTAGTCGTCTTCCTGTTCCTGCGTTCGTGGCGGGCAACGGCTATTCCGGCACTGGCCGTCCCCGTATCGCTTATTGGCACCTTCGCCGCGATGTATCTGTGTGGCTTCAGCCTGAACAACCTATCGCTAATGGCACTCACCATTGCCACCGGTTTCGTGGTGGATGACGCTATCGTGGTGCTGGAGAATATTTCCCGCCATATCGAGGCCGGAATGAAGCCGCTACAGGCGTCGCTGCAAGGTGTGCGAGAAGTCGGGTTCACCGTTTTATCCATGAGTCTATCGCTGGTTGCGGTATTCCTCCCGCTCCTGTTGATGGACGGCTTGCCGGGGCGGCTATTCCGCGAATTCGCCGTGACGCTGTCGGTAGCGATCATGATTTCCCTGCTGATCTCGCTCACGCTGACGCCAATGCTGTGCGCACGACTGCTGCGTGCCGTTCCCAAACGCAGCCAGCCGCGCACTCAAGGGTTTAATCGTGTATTGCTCGCCATGCAGCAAGGCTACGGGCGATCGCTGAAGTGGGTACTCAACCATGCGCGCTGGGTTTTACTGCTATTGCTGGGGACCATCGCGCTCAACGTTTGGCTGTATATCAGCATTCCGAAAACCTTCTTCCCTGAGCAGGACACGGGCAGGATGATGGGTTTCATTCAGGCAGATCAGAGTATTTCTTTTCAGGCCATGACGGTGAAACTCCAGAATTTCATGACCATTGTCAGCAGCGATCCGGCGGTGGATAACGTTAACGGTTTTACCGGCGGATCGCGCACCAACAGCGGTTCGATGTTTATCTCACTGAAGCCGCTTTCCGAGCGCGATGTTTCAGCCCAGCAGGTGATCAGCCGCCTGCGCATCAAGCTGGCAAAAGAGCCGGGTGCCAACCTGTTTTTAATGCCGGTGCAGGATATCCGAATCGGCGGGCGGGAAGCGAACGCGGGCTATCAGTACACACTGCTGTCTGACGATTTGAACGAGTTGCGTACCTGGGAACCCAAGATCCGTGCAGCTTTCAGCAAACTGCCTGAGCTGGCCGATGTGAACTCCGATCAACAGGATAAAGGCGCGGAAATGGCGTTAACCTACGATCGTGATGCGATGGCACAGCTAGGCATCAGCGTCTCTGCCGCCAATGCGCTACTTAACAACGCCTTCGGACAACGTCAGATTTCGACCATTTACCAACCGTTAAACCAGTACAAAGTGGTGATGGAAGTGGATGACGCCTATACGCAGGATGTCAGCTCGCTGGACAAGATGTTCGTGATAAATAGTGACAACAAACCGATCCCGCTGTCTTATTTCGCCAGTTGGAAGCCGATCAACGCACCGCTGTCAGTGAACCATCAGGGGCTGTCCGCTGCCTCAACCATCTCTTTTAACCTGCCGGAAGGCACCGATCTTTCCAGCGCGACGGCGGCGATAGAGAGAACCATGACGTCGCTGGGCGTGCCGTCATCGGTTCGCGGCCAGTTCTCCGGCACGGCACAGGCGTTCCAGCAATCGCAGTCTTCCCAGCTGTTGCTGATTCTGGCGGCGATTATCACCGTGTATATCGTGCTGGGCATACTGTATGAGAGCTATGTACATCCGTTGACCATTCTGTCCACCCTGCCCTCGGCGGGCGTGGGGGCACTGCTGGCGTTGGAGTGGTTCGGCGCGCCGTTTAGTCTGGTGGCACTGATTGGTATCATGCTGTTGATTGGGATCGTGAAGAAGAACGCGATCATGATGGTGGATTTCGCGCTGGTGGCACAGCGTAGCGGTAAACTGAGCGCGCAGGATGCTATTTTTCAGGCCTGCCTGTTGCGTTTCCGCCCGATTATGATGACCACCTTAGCCGCGCTGTTTGGCGCACTGCCGCTAGTACTGACCAGCGGCGACGGCGCAGAGCTGCGTCAACCGCTCGGCATCACGATTGTCGGCGGGCTATTGATGAGCCAAGTCCTCACGCTGTATACCACTCCGGTGGTGTATCTGTTTTTCGACAAACTGAGGACGATTCGGCGCAAAGCACCGGAGAAGGATTTGTCACTGTCGTGATAACAATCAATATGTCATTTCTGGAGAGGTTTCGTGCGCTTAACGTTCGCTGTTTTTCTAGTAGCGCCCCGAACGCGCCCGACCAAGGGCGGCTCAATCGCCGTCGCCCTTGGAACCCTGGCTTTTTGGCGGGAAATTATGCCGCTATGCGGTGCCTTCGGGAAAAGCATCCTCTTTACGGACCGCCGTTGACGCGTTCCCGACGCGACATCGGCTTGCGCGGCATCCATGCCGCTTATCCGAGAGTCTGCCTTTCCCTCAGCATAATTTACGCCAAGGGAAATGCTCAGCGCACGAAACCTCCCCTAAATAGCAGTATTCGTGATTTAAAAACACCATGCGCAATGTGAGGACACCACCGACTATGCCCAATGTATTCAACAATCCAGAGGGTCATGGAATATGACCCAACCGGCCTCTGTCCGCTGGCAGCTCTGGATTGTTGCCTTTGGCTTTTTTATGCAGACGCTGGATACCACCATCGTGAATACCGCGCTGCCTTCTATGGCCGCGAGTCTGAATGAAAGCCCGCTGCATATGCATTCGGTGATCGTTTCCTATGTGTTGACCGTGGCGGTGATGCTGCCCGCCAGCGGCTGGCTAGCCGATCGCATCGGCGTGAAGAACATCTTTTTCGCCGCGATTCTGCTGTTTACGCTAGGGTCGCTGCTGTGTGCCCGTTCGGAAACGCTGGATGAACTGCTGATTTCACGCGTGATTCAAGGCATTGGCGGCGCGATGATGGTGCCGGTAGGACGTCTGACGGTGATGAAGATCGTCCCACGCGATCAGTATATGGCGGCGATGACGTTCGTGACGCTGCCCGGCCAGATTGGCCCATTACTGGGGCCCGCGCTCGGCGGCTTTCTTGTGGAATATGCCAGTTGGCACTGGATTTTCCTTATCAATCTACCGGTTGGTATTATCGGCGCGCTGGCAACCTGGTTCCTGATGCCCAATTACACCATGCAAACTCAGCGCTTCGATATCAGCGGTTTCGTTTGGCTGGCTGTCGGCATGGCGACGCTGACGCTTGCGCTCGACGGTAACCGTAGTCTCGGCATTCCGCCGATTGCCATTTTCGCGCTGATTGCCATCGGGCTCATCGCGCTGTTGAGCTACTGGCTACACGCCCGTCGTAACGAACGAGCGCTGTTCAATCTACGTCTGTTCGACACCCATACCTTTTCTATCGGCCTGACCGGCGGGCTTTTGGCGCGTATCGGCAGCGGTATGCTACCGTTTATGACACCGCTGTTTTTGCAGTTAGGAATGGGGTTTTCCCCGTTCCATGCTGGGCTAATGATGGTGCCAATGGTACTTGGCAGCATGGGAATAAAACGCGTCGTGGTGCAGATCGTCAATCGGTTCGGCTACCGCCGTGTGCTGGTCGCGTCTACATTATTGCTGGCACTGGTCACCGCGCTATTCGCACTGGTCGCACTTATGCAATGGATTTGGATGATCCCAGTGGTTCTGTTCTTCCTCGGCACAGTGAACGCCATTCGCTTCTCCACCATGAACACGCTGACGCTGAAAGATCTGCCGGATCCCCTCGCCAGCGGCGGCAATAGTCTGCTGTCGATGACCATGCAGCTCTCCACCAGCCTGGGGGTTAGCATCGCGGGTATTCTGCTGGGCATATTTTCTCAACCGCATATCGCGGCAGAAAGTGGAGCAACCCATACGGTATTTCTCTACACCTATCTCAGTATGGTCGTCATCATCGCTCTGCCTGCGTTGATTTTTAATCGTGTTCCGCCGGACACCCTAAAACAGTCAACGCTAGCGCGTAAATCGTGAGGTCGTTATGAAATTCGGAATCACCGCCAAGCTGTTTCTCGCCATTTTCGCGACCTGCATGTTGGTACTGGTCACCATGCACTGGGGCGTACGCGTCAGCTTCGAGCGCGGCTTTATCGACTACATTAAGCGCGGTAACGAACAGCGGGTTACGCAACTGCGTGATGCACTGGCGGAGCAATATCAGCTGCACGGCGATTGGTCATTTCTGCGTAACAATGAGCGTCTGGTATTCAAAATGCTGCACTCCATGGATCAGAACAACGACACCGATAACAGCATGCAAGGGTGGCGAGTGCGTCTCTGGGTGCTAGATGCAAACAAACGCAAATTGTTCGGATCGCCGGCACCGATACCCAATGAAGGCACCTCGCAGCCCATTCAGGTACAGAATCAGACCGTCGGCTGGATTGTCGCTTCGCCCGTTGAACGCCTGACCCGCAATGCCGACATCAGTTTCGATCAACAGCAACAGCGCACCAGTTGGCTGATTGTCGCCCTCTCAATGCTGCTCGCTATCATTGCCACCTGGCTGACCGCTCGCGGCCTGCTCGCGCCCGTCAAACGGCTGGTCAGCGGCATGCACAGCTTGGCGTCGGGAGATTTCAGCACGCGGGTGACGGCAAGCTCGCACGACGAACTGGGCAGGCTGGCACAGGATTTCAACCAGCTTGCCAAGACGTTGGAAAAAAACGAGCAGTCCCGCCGCGCGTTTATGGCCGATGTATCCCACGAGCTTCGCACGCCGCTGGCGGTGCTGCGCGGCGAACTGGAAGCCTTGCAGGATGGCGTGCGCAAGCCCGACGCACATTCTCTGCACTCGCTCCAGTCGGAGGTCGCCACGCTCACCAAGCTGGTGGACGATCTGCATCAGCTCACGCTGTCCGATCGCGGCGCGCTGGCCTACCGCAAAACGTCTGTAGACGTCGTGCAAATCCTACACATTGCTATCGCCGCGTTTCATGAACGCTTCCAGAAAAAACAGATTATGCTCACCACCGATTTTCCGGCTCAGGCTGGCGTTTTTGGCGATCCAGACAGGCTAAGTCAGTTATTTAATAATTTGCTGGAAAATAGCCTGCGTTACACCGATGAACAGGGCCAGTTGGCTATTACCGTGGTTCAGCAGCATAAACGCTGGGCCATTATCTGGCAGGATAGCGCCCCCGGCGTCACCGACGAGCAGCTTACGCTGATTTTCGAGCGCTTTTACCGTGCAGAAAGTTCGCGCAACCGCGCCAGCGGCGGTTCCGGTCTGGGGCTGGCTATCTGCAATAATATCGTTGAGGCGCATAGCGGACGTCTGTATGCTGAACATTCGCCATTAGGGGGAGTGATGATTACCATTGAGCTTCCGTCGCACGTACCTGATTAAGCGCCACTCCTGAAACCGAAACTAAGCAGAGCTATGACAACCGCATCCGATTTCGCTATGGCGTCACCTATTCTGATCGTCGAAGATGAGCCCAAATTGGGGCAACTGCTGGTGGATTATCTTCAGGCCGCAGACTACGCCACACAATGGCTGCCTAACGGCAACGATGTCGTCGAGTGGGTACGGCAGCACTCCCCTTCACTCATTTTGCTGGATTTGATGTTGCCGGGCTGCGACGGTCTGACGCTCTGCCGCACCATCCGCCAGTTCTCCAACGTGCCCATTATCATGGTCACCGCCCGCATCGAAGAGATCGATCGCCTGCTGGGGCTGGAAATTGGTGCTGACGATTATATTTGTAAACCCTTCAGCCCGCGCGAAGTCGTCGTGCGTGTCAGAACGCTGCTACGCCGCTGTGGCTGGCAGAACGACGGCGTGAAAGCCGCAGAGAAAAGCGAAACGGCCCTGTTGATTGATAAAAGCGGCTTTCAGGCCAGCTATCTGGGGCAGAACCTCGACCTGACGCCAGCGGAGTTTCGTCTGCTCAAGACGCTCTCCACCGAACCGGGTAAGGTATTTTCCCGCGAAGCGCTGCTGGATAAGCTCTACGACGATTATCGCGTCGTGACCGATCGCACCATCGACAGCCACATCAAAAACCTGCGCCGCAAGCTGGAGCAGTTAGATGAAGAAACCTCATTTATCCGCACGGTGTATGGCATCGGCTATCGCTGGGAAGCCGCGCCCTGCAATGAGGTATAAAGCCCACCGTCTTATGATGTTATGGAGCCCATTTTGAACGGACCCGATCCTGATAACCGCTACCCCATGGCCGGTTTCCCCCAAGTGTGTTTTATCAAGAATATTGTCACCAACCCGAATATTGAGATTGGCGACTACACCTATTATGACGATCCCGATGGCGCGGAAAATTTCGAGCAAAATGTGCTCTATCACTATCCGTTTATCGGCGATAAATTAATCATCGGTAAGTTTTGTGCTATCGCTCGTGGCGCAAAATTTATCATGAACGGCGCTAATCATCGGCTTTCCGGCCTGTCGACTTACCCCTTTCAGATTTTTGGCAACGGCTGGGAGAAAGTGACACCTAAGCCAGAAGATTTACCTTATAAAGGCGACACCGTGATCGGCAATGATGTCTGGATTGGCTATGACGCGCTGATCATGCCCGGTGTCCACATCGGAAATGGTGCCATTATTGCTTCACGCGCCGTGGTCACTGCCGATGTGCCCGCGTATACGGTCGTCGGTGGCAATCCGGCAAAAATCCTGAAGCCGCGTTTTGCACCGGACGTCATCGAGGCTCTGGAAACACTGTGCTGGTGGAACTGGCCGATAGAAAAAATCACACGTCATCTGGAAACCATCGCTGCGGGTGATATTGCCGCACTGCAAGCCAGTCATCTGTCAAAGTAACCGTCTTTCATTGCACACCAATCCATTTCCCACGAAGAAGAGGCTTTCACGATAATGACTGCGCTATTTTCCGAAACCACCAAAATCCAGACGCCTCGCCTGCTGCTACGCCCGCTCTATCGTGATGATGCACCTGCGCTGTTCGTTTTTATGTCCGATCCGGTTGTCATGCGTTTCTGGAATCACCCACCTTGGCAACAGATCGAACAGGCCAATGACGCGATTGACGAATACTGGAGCGCGCTGTGTGCCGGGCTGTATATGAAACTGGGTCTGGAAGTCAAAGAGAGCGGCGAATTGATCGGCACCTGCGTGCTGTTCAACCTTGAGATTGAGTCTAAACGCGCAGAGATCGGCTACTGTCTGGCGGAGAGTGCGCAAGGGAAAGGCTATATGGCGGAGGCACTCTCTGCGCTGCGGGATTTTGCCTTTGAAACGGCGGGCCTCAGCCGGTTGGAAGCCGAAATCGATCCCCGCAACGTGGCCTCAGCCAAATCGCTGGAACGACTGGGGTTCACGCAGGAAGGGTTGTTAAAGCAGCGTTGGATCGTAGACGGCGAAGTGTCTGATTCTGCGCTCTACGGCCTGCTGGCGGCAGATCGCTAACCGCTACCTTCCCGTGCCAGTCAAAAATACTGTCCGACTTAATGAAAATTTTGTCATGTTCTCTTTTCCCACGGCTGTTACCATTTTAGACCTACAATAATGACAGGTATCCATCCGCACTCGATGCGGATCATAGGTCACCTGCAAAAAACAGGTAAGGGAAAAGCATATGTCAGGCTTAGTGAATGGCAAGTGGGTTAACGGCGATGTCGCGGCGGAAGAGATCAAAAACGGCGCGTTCCACCGCGAAGAAACCAAATTTCGGCAAACCGAGCTGGTACCAGAGGCCGGTCGTTACCAGCTTTTTGTTTCCTATCTCTGCCCGTGGGCATCACGCACGCTGATATTTCGCAAGCTGAAAGGACTGGAGAACATTATTTCGCTCTCGATTGCTAATCCGCGTATCGCAGATAACGGCTGGGAATTTGCAACGCCGCAGGATGCCGGTGAACATGCAGGCGAGATTCACTATCTGCACCAGTTGTACACCGCCAGCGTACCCGACTATACCGGAAAGGTGTCCGTGCCCGTGCTGTGGGACCGGGTGGAAGGCCGTATCGTGAACAACGAATCGGCGGATATCATCCGCATGCTGAACAGTGAATTTAACGACCTGACTGGCAACCACCTCGATTTCTACCCGTCGGAACTGCACAGCGAGATCGACCGCTGGAACGAAACCGTCTATCACAACGTCAATAACGGCGTGTATAAGACCGGGTTCGCCAAAACGCAGGAACACTATAACGATGCGGTCACCACACTCTTCACCACACTGGACGAACTAGACGATCATTTGGGCAGCCATCGTTACATACTGGGCGACACGCTGACCGAAGCCGACTGGCGCTTGTTTGTCACGCTGATACGTTTTGACGTGGCCTACCACGGCGCGTTCAAATGTAATCTTAAACGTATTGCCGACTACCCCAATCTGTCGAATTACCTGCGCGAACTGTATCAGTGGCCAGGCATTGCAGAGACGGTCAATATCGACCATATCAAAGCCGGTTATTACAGCATTGCGTGGCTGAATCCGACACAGATTGTGCCGGTTGGCCCACAGGTTGATTTATACCAGCCACACAACCGAGAAATCCTCGGTACATCGCGTATCGCCACGCGTTAATACGATGAGATCTGGCCTGATCCGTTTATGGCAGGCCATTCTTTATTTAGGTCAAAAAAATTGATTTACGTCAAACAATAGGCCCACTTTTCGTGTGTCGTCTACTGCAATTCCCCCCTATTAGCGCTAGAATCCTCCGCCTTTACTGTTCCCACCGTGGAGCAGCCTGACTTGTGATCAGAATCGAGAGATACCATGTTTAAACCGGAACTGCTTTCTCCGGCCGGTACGCTGAAAAATATGCGCTACGCCTTTGCCTATGGCGCGGACGCTATTTATGCCGGTCAACCTCGCTACAGCCTGCGCGTGCGCAATAACGAATTCAACCATCAGACGCTGGCGCAAGCCATTAACGAAGCGCACGAACTGGGCAAGAAATTCTATGTGGTCGTTAACATCGCACCACACAACGCCAAGCTAAAAACCTTCCTGCGTGACCTGCAACCCGTCATCGAAATGGGGCCGGATGCGCTGATCATGTCCGATCCGGGTTTGATCATGCTGGTGCGGGAAAACTTCCCACAGATAGATGTTCACCTTTCCGTTCAGGCCAACGCGGTCAACTGGGCGACAGTGAAATTCTGGCAGCAGATGGGGCTAACGCGTGTGATTCTGTCGCGCGAACTGTCGCTGGAAGAAATTGCGGAAATCCGCCAGAACGTCCCAGAGATGGAACTGGAGATTTTCGTTCACGGTGCGCTGTGCATGGCCTATTCTGGCCGCTGCCTGCTGTCCGGCTACATCAACAAACGCGATCCAAACCAAGGCACCTGCACCAATGCCTGCCGCTGGGAATATAAGGTTCAGGAAGGTAAAGTGGATGAGGTCGGGAACATCGTCCATCAGCACGAACCTATCGCGGTAAAAAATGTTGAACCTGCGTTGGGCATCGGCCAACCGACCGACAAAGTCTTTATGCTGGAAGAAAGTATGCGCCCCGGCGAGTACATGAGCGCATTTGAAGACGAACACGGCACCTACATCATGAACTCCCGCGATCTGCGTGCGATCCAACACGTTGAGCGCCTGACGCAAATGCAGGTCCATTCGCTGAAAATCGAAGGCCGCACCAAGTCATTCTATTATTGCGCTCGTACTGCACAGGTGTATCGCCGCGCCATCGACGATGCTGTCGCGGGTAAACCATTCGACCCGACATTGCTGGAAACGCTGGAAGGTCTGGCGCACCGTGGTTATACCGAAGGCTTCCTGCGTCGCCATGTGCATGAAGATTACCAGAACTACGACTACGGCTATTCCGTTTCCGATCGTCAGCAGTTTGTCGGTGAATTCACCGGCGTTCGTCGCGACGGGCTGGCAGAAGTCGAGGTGAAGAACAAGTTTTCCTGCGGCGACAGCGTGGAAATGATGACGCCAAACGGCAATATTCAATTCACCATCGAATCGATGCAGAATGTCAAAGGACAGCCGACCGAGGTTGCCCCAGGTAACGGCCATATCGTTTATCTGCCGGTGCCGGACGATGTCTCGCTGGACTATGCACTATTGCTGCGCAATCTACCGGGCGCCACCACCACGCGCAATCCTAACGCGGAATAAATTAGTCATACTGCCGGATGCACAACCATCCGGCGGTACACTTAGCAAAACGCCGCTTCCTTACGGTATGCCCCCCCACCATCGCCTTTTCTCTGTCACATATAAGCGCGCTAACAGCCAGCGGGTATCGTTACAAAGCTCAGGGTTTTTTAACGAATATTAGAAACAGATCACATCAATTCGCTAGCCTTGTGGTTAATATTGCGTCGCTGAGAAAACATAGAACAAAAAATAAGCGTAGTGATACTACTAGGAACCACCTCCTTGGCCAGCTCAATCTCCCTTGAGCTGGCTTTTCTTTTTCTGTCGATCACGTATTTCCCCACCGCAAACATACCCTAAATAATTCGAGCTTCAGGAAGGCGGCAAAAGAGGGAATCCCGATGAGCTTACTCAGGTAAGTGATTCGGGTGACGGAGCGCAGCCAACGCACATGCAACTTGAAGTATGACGGGTATATTCACCGATTCTTCTGATGTCTACATGCCGATTTAATGACTATGATTAACTGCAACGTTTCCGTATTAACAACATCGTAGCCAGAGAAAGACGACATGGAAAAAAATCCAATCACACTGCTGATTTTGAATGGGAAAAGTGCGGGTAATGACGAACTTCGCGAAGCCATCGGCGAGCTACGCAAGGATGGCTATACGCTACATGTCCGCGTAACCTGGGAATACGGCGATGCCAAACGCTATGTGGAAGAGGCTATCCAGCTCAAAGCCGATAACGTGATCGCGGCGGGTGGCGACGGCACCGTCAATGAAGTTGCCGCAGCGTTAGCCGTGCAGCCGGAAGCGGTTCGCCCATGTCTGGGAATTGTGCCGCTGGGCACAGCCAACGATTTCGCCACCAGCTGTCAGATTCCGATGGAGATGCACAATGCGTTGACGCTGGCGATCAAAGGCCGCGCCACGGCGATTGATATCGCTAAAGTGAACGACAGCCACTATTTCATCAATATGGCGACGGGCGGATTTGCCACGCGCATTACCACTGAAACACCCGCCAAGATGAAAGCCGCGCTGGGGAGTGCCTCTTACGTGCTACACGCGCTCTTTCGCATGGATATGCTGCAAGCCGAGCGCTGTGAGATTCACGGGCCGGATTTTCACTGGTCGGGCGATACACTGGTTATCGCGGTAGGGAATGGCCGTCAGGCAGGCGGCGGACAGCAGCTTTGCCCTGAGGCGCTGATCAACGATGGGCTGCTGGAACTGAGCGTGCTGTCGGCAACGGAGTTGCTGCCTAATATGCTTCAGGCCTGGTTTACCGGCAGCGAAAACCAGAACATGATTTCCGCGACCCTGCCTTGGCTGGAGATCACCGCCCCGGACGATATGACATTTAATTTGGACGGCGAGCCGCTCACCGCCAAACGCTTCCGCATTGAGGTGCTTCCCGCAGCGATTCACTGTCGGTTACCGCCCCAGTGTTCGCTGCTGGAATAGCGGCGCGTTTAGATTACTCTCGCTTCAGGCGATTACTGTTTGCCAGATACAGCGTCACTACCAGCAACAGGATCGCCGCGGAATACACCAGCGTATCCGACGGGCTTTTGTGATCGACAATAATCAGGCGAATGATGGCCGTAATGCCGATGTAGATAAAATAGCGCAGCGGGAAATGATAGCCAGACTGGAAATACTTCACGATCAGCGCAATAAACTCAAAATAAAGGAAATAGATCACGATGCCTTCTATCAGCTGATAGGAGGAATCTTTCTCGCTGGAGATCAACAACACCTTCGCCAGATGAAACGTTTCCTTAACTAAAAAAATCACCAGAATGGTTGCCAGCGCCAACAGGCCGATATTGAGTATCGTCTGAAGCGCCTTGGCAGCCATCGCACTGCGAGCAGAACCTGCCATATGTTATCCCCACACCCTATTTCATATTAACGCCAAGATTTCAGAGCAAAATAACCGGACACACTCGCACTGTCACGCCGAAATACGCTTAATTTAGTTTGAAATTACTGACAAAGATGTCGCGCAAAGTACAAGTCGATTTACTTATACCCGTCATACGTCAAACGATAGGAAAGCCGCAGCTCGAATTATTTAGGGCTCACCACCAGTGATGGAAGTGATGAACAGGGCCGATTCCGTGCCCGACCTCCAGCGTGTCGGCCTGCTGTAACGCCTGCTGTAAATACGCCTTCGCCACCTTAACCGTCTCGCCCCAGCTATCGTGACGTGGCCGCAGTGCCGCCAGCGCGGCAGAAAGCGTGCAGCCAGTGCCGTGCGTATGACGCGTATTCACGCGCGGGGAGCTAAAGCGCTGCGGTTCATCCTGTCGACTGAACAGCCAGTCCGGACTTTCCGCTTCACTAAGGTGACCGCCTTTCATCAACACCGCCTGACAACCCATCGCCAGCAGCGCTTCCCCCTGCTCACGCATTTCCCGCTCGTTAGCGGCGGGTGACGTATTCAGCAGCGCTGCGGCTTCCGGCAGGTTGGGCGTAATCAGAGAAACCAGCGGCAGCAGCTCACGACGGATCGATTCTACCGCCTCCGGCGCGAGTAGCGGATCGCCACTTTTCGCCAACATAACGGTGTCCAGCACCACGAAAGGCACGGCGTAATGGCGCAGGCGTTCAGCAACAGTTTCGACAATATCAGTCTGCGCCAGCATCCCAATCTTGGCGCTATCGATACGCACATCACTCAGCACGGAATCTAACTGCGCTGCGACAAAATCCGGTTCAATCCGGTAGACGGACTGCACGCCACGCGTATTTTGTGCCACCAGTGCGGTAATGACCGACGTGCCATAAGCGCCCAACGCGGAAAACGCTTTTAAATCCGCCTGAATACCCGCCCCACCGCTCGGATCGGTACCCGCAATCGTCAACGCATTGATACGCTTCATGCCAGCTCCTCCGCGCGTAGGGTATAGAGTCGATCGAGGAAATTAGGGATAAAACTTCCTGTGCCTTGTGACACTGAAGCCGCCTGCTGCCCCGCTAATGCCATGACATAGCATGCTGCCGCCACGTGGGATAAGCGGTCACCTTCCAGAGAAGAAAACCCCGCGACCACCGCCGACAGTGCGCAGCCCGTACCGACCACGCGCGTCATCATGCTATCGCCGCCGGTTACCGCGATATCACGCTCACCGTCCGTGACATAATCCACCGCGCCGGTCACCGCAACAATCGTCCCCACCTGCCGAGCTAACTCTCGCGCTGCAGGGAGTGCTACCAGTGAATCATCAGCACTATCCACGCCCCGTCCTTGTGCAGCTAACCCAGCAAGCACCATGATTTCAGACGCATTACCGCGAATCGCCGCTGGTTTCCATGTCAGCAATTCTCGGCAAAATTCAGTACGAAAGGTTAAACCGCCTACGGCAACCGGATCGAGCACCCACGGCGTACCCGCCTGATGTGCGCTGTTTACGGCCGCACGCATCGCTTCAGCGCGCGTACGCTCTAGCGTCCCGACATTAATCAGCAGCGCATCCGCCACCGCGCTGAACTGCGCAGCTTCTTCAGGATCGACTACCATTGCAGGCGACGCATTCAGTGCCAACAGCACATTAGCAGTAAAAGATTGCACCACATCGTTGGTCAAGCAGTGCACCAGCGGAGCAGCAGAACGAAATTGGGTAAGTGATGTTGCTGCCTGAGCGGCAGAAAAGTCGGCGGGTTGCGTGTTCATAGGTCTCCCAACCGGCGTGGAAGAAGGCGGCAACCGGTGGGATACCGTGACTTCCCTACGCTGGCATTATCCAGATCAGGTGGTACGGGTATTTCTCAGCCTTCACAAAGAAGGGCACCCCGAGTCATGTACTTAGAGCCATCCCAGTAGGCGTTATTGGTGCAGCCAGTTTGGACGCGGACAGCGCGCAGAAACCGGAGCGTACACGTAGTACGTGAGGATTATTCGCTACACTCACCCTTCGGGCCGCCCCAAGGGGCGTTCAAACGCAATTGCGTTTGTGCGAGCACTGCCCAGGTTCAAAATGGCAAACGAAATAGCCCTAATGGGATAGGATCTTACGCTTTGCAGCATAAGTAAGTGCCCCCCGTAAAGCAAGCGCTAGCCCGCTCTACTCCGGCGTTGACACAAAATGAAAAACCACAGGCACGTTGTGACATAGAGAAAAACGTCATAACCCTTTAGACTGGTTAATCAAACCCATACTGAGGAAATTGTGATGACGATAATCAAGAGTTATGCCGCACCGGAAGCAGGCGCAGCGCTGGAGTTGTATGAGTTTGATGCGGGTGAACTGCAGGCGGAAGATGTCGAAGTCGTGGTTGATTACTGCGGCGTGTGCCATTCCGATCTCTCGATGATCGATAACGAATGGGGAATGTCGAGCTATCCGCTGGTTGCCGGGCATGAAGTAATTGGTCGTGTGCACGCGTTGGGTGACGCGGCGAAGAACAAAGGATTAAAGATTGGTCAGCGCGTCGGCATTGGCTGGACGGCACGCAGCTGTGGGCACTGCGATGCCTGTATCAGCGGCAGCCAAACCAACTGTCAGCAAGGCAGCGTGCCAACGATTCTGAACAAAGGCGGTTTTGCCGATAAGATCCGAGCGAACTGGCAATGGGCTATCCCGCTTCCTGATTCCATTGATATCGAATCGGCGGGTCCGCTACTGTGCGGCGGCATCACCGTCTTCAAACCGCTGTTAATGCACCATGTCACTGCGACCAGCCGCGTCGGCGTGATCGGTATCGGCGGTCTGGGGCATATTGCGATTAAGCTCCTGCATGCGATGGGCTGTGAGGTCACGGCGTTCAGCTCAAACCCGTCCAAAGAGCAGGAAGTGTTGGCGATGGGTGCCGATAAAGTCGTCAACAGTCGCGATCCGCAGGCGCTGACCGCACTGGCAGGCCAGTTCGATCTGATCATCAACACCGTGAGCGTCGATCTGGAATGGCAACCCTACTTCAACGCGCTCGCCTACAACGGGAAGTTCCATACCGTCGGCGCAGTAATGAAGCCATTTAGCGTTCCAGCCTTTACGCTCATCGCGGGCGACCGCAGCGTTTCTGGTTCTTCTACTGGCTCACCGCATGAGCTGCGTTCTCTGATGAAGCTCTCCGCACGTGCCAACGTGAAGCCACAGACGGAACTGTTCCCAATGTCGAAAATCAACGATGCTATCCAGCACGTACGTGACGGCAAAGCCCGTTATCGCGTTGTACTGAAAGCTGATTTTTAATCGGTAAAGACGCCTGAGCGATCGGGCGTCTGCTTTTTGCACATGAGTCAGATTAACGTCATTCTCTTGGCAACACCGCTCGGCACCACGCTACTGAATGTATTCAACAGGTTTCATGATAGGATTGAAAGGTGATACAAGAGGAGATCCGCAATGCCTTTTAAAGAGTATGACCATGATTTTATCGATAAAAATAAGAAGGCGTCCTCGTCAGTAAGGCTTGCCCTTTTATTGTCTGTGTTAATCATTATATTTAATCTCCTGTTCTTCAAGCACCGCGACTTTCAGGAGCAGTTGCACAATAATCCAGGGTCTTATACCGATTTGATTGCACTGGTTTTTCTTTTTTTTATTTTGTCGTGTACCAGTAAAATATCACTTAACCATACCTCAGCTTTATCTATTCGACTCGGACTACATGTCTGGATATGCTCAGCCACGTTTGACTTCATGGATGAGTTTATCTATCAGCCCAAACTAGTTGGGTATTATGTTGAGGATATGCTGAGAATTATTGGTATGTTTGGCGTCGGATTCGGTGTCTATACCCTGATACAGCAAATCAATAATAAGTATGTTGAAGCCAGAATACAGTCATTCAGCGATGAACTCACGCAGCTCCCTAACCGCCGGTTTTTTATTAATGAATTAAAAAAACCCGAAGCGAAAACGCCCTATTTATTTATTATCGACATCGATAATTTCAAAGTCATCAATGACAAATATGGGCATACGAAAGGTGATGAAATATTAAGTAAGTTCGGCCATATCCTTTCCCGTTTTGATAACAGTGAAGTGGTCGCAACCCGAATAGGTGGCGAAGAATTCGCGATTATTTTGTATGCCGGGACACAGGATCGGGCAGAGAAGCTGGCAAGAGAAGTATTAAAAAATGCGAACAAAATCATTATTAAAAATATGCATCATCTTTCTGTCAGCATTGGGGCGGGTAAAAAGCAACCTCAGGAACCCACAGAACACTTTATGAAACGCGTGGATGTTGCACTTTACCAAGCCAAAAATACCGGTAAAGGCAAAGTGGAATGGGCTCTGGAGCCGAAAGAAAAAACGCAGTAACTCAACGCAACCTCATCCGATAACACGGCCGCACGGACGCGCCCCCTCCCTTAATCATCATAAAAACTACTGAAATCGGCATTCCCGCCACAGAAAACCATCTTTCTAGCCACCTATCATTCTGTAACAAAATTAAACACTTCCTGATCAACCAACTCACTGACCAGCGTGTACTCTTTTATAAAGCGGTGAAAGTCTCGCAAATCAAGCTGGGGCAGTGGATCGCCATTTATGGCCTGGGCGGATTGGGCTTCAGAGAGGACGTCGACCCTGATTCGTTCGGGCCGTTCCAACAACGGTCAGGAATCTGAGAAAAACCATCAGTCTGGCCGCATGACTTCCTACCTATCAACGGAGAAAGTACTGAAAAATTTAGGCTTAATGCCTATCTATTTAAAGGAGTAAGTAGGAATGAAAAGCACTAAATATGAACGTTGGATGCATTTACACGTTTTCACTCAGGCAAGTGAGAGCCGCGTGACCCGTCATTACTAACCTCAGCCGTTATCCACTCTGTCATCTGCCTAATGGCTCCAGGTGCATAGGCCTTCCTGCCCAGAATCATGAAAGCCACCTTCTTCCACTGTGGCCATTCCGCCGTCAGTTGGTCATTGAACAGCGGCGCGCGCAGTAATCCATGCGTCGCGTCTGGCACAATCACCGCTTGCTGATGAAGACGGACAGTCAAGAGTTGCTGATACCTCGCTGCATTCTGCTGTGGATCGACATTGAGATCGTCGCTCCCCCATAGTGCTAACACCGGGCCGGGCATTGCGTTAACGTCCTCCGTCGCATCCGCCAGATAGTTACGGGCAATGAAGGCAAATCGGCGCGGTTCGATATCCGGCCGTCGGGCCGGGTCAGCGATCTCAGGCTGGCCAAAAACGGCGTCATTGGCTGTTAACTCGGCGCTGACCTGCCGCTCAATTTCCGCTTCCGCCATTCCGGCGCGCGTCAGTTTCTGACGAGTATAATAGACCCCCTGCTCTCTCCAGTTGAGCGCACTACCCACCATCACCGAGAACGCAGGATGAAACTGGCTGGCAGCAGATGGGATGACCCAGCCTGCCTGAGAAAACCCGAGAAATCCGATCTTGCGCCGATCCATTTCAGGAAGTGCTCTGACTGCATTCAGCGCTGCACCCGCTTCATCAGCACGATCCTGCATGGATTGATTCAGCCAATCACCTGAGCTTTCCCCGACGCCGGGTTTATCCCAGGTAAAAACACCAATCCCAGCGTCGATAAACTGGTCAATTAAAGGAAGATAGCCAGACTCGGAGAATCGATCTTGCGCCCCATCACCATGAACAATCAGCACAATAGGCGGAGACATCACGCCTTTTGGCACAATCAGAGAACCAGCCAAAACATTCTGCCCAGACGGAAAGCGAAACGGTGACACAGTGGCATTATCCAACTCGAAGTCAGATAGCCCGGAAAGCGTAAACAGCGCGGCCATAACGGCAATCGACAGTACTACAATCCACACTTTCCATTTTTTCATCTATCTGGTTCTCATTTCGCTGCAAAAGCGCATTGCTTTAGCGGTTATTTCAGCACCAGCATAGCGATTCCCACGCCGATCAGCATCAGACAAAACGCGCCGCGTAGATAAGCCACCGGCAGTTTATGGGCAACGGCGACGCCCCAGGACACGCTGACAATTCCCCCCAGCGCCAGTGGTAAGCCGATACTCCAGTCAACATTACCCGCCTGCGAATAGGATAGCAGCGCCGCCAGTGCGCCCGGCACTACAAGAATCAGCGCCATACCCTGCGCTTGCGTTTGTGCAAAAGCAAACAGCGTAACCAGTACTGGCACCACCACCAGACCGCCGCCGACGGTAAAAATACCGGACATAAACCCGCTCGCTACACCGAGTAGCGGCAGATATTTGGTCGACAGGACAATCTCCGACCTTTGGCTGCGCTTTTTGTTATACCACTGCCACATATAGTACGCCGCCAACACCAGCAGAAAAGTGGCAAAGGCGCGCTGAAGGTGGTGAACATCAATCGATGAAGCGATGTGAGCAGCAAGGTAGGCAGAGCCCGTCGCAAAAGCACACATCGTCAGCGCCACCCGCGTATCAATACGGTTACGCTGGCGATAGCGCAGAAAACCAATCAGTACGTTAGGCGTAATCATCACCAGCGCGGTTCCCTGTGCCATATGCTGATCCATCCCGAAGAGCACTCCCAAAATCGGAATCGCGATAAGCCCACCGCCAATCCCCAGCATTCCTCCGCAAAATCCCAGTCCGATACCCAAAAGCAAACACAACAAAATATCGCTGAACATCATTAAGCTAAACATAACGTAACCAAATAACCCATAAGGCAAAAATAGAGAGAGAACGACACCATCCTAGGTGCAGAGACGCATTTTGATAATCCCTGAATAGTCAATGACCCTTTCCTGTCAGGAAAACCTCCGAATGTGTTAACTTACAGCCTGACATAAGATATGCGACGACATGCTGCGCGGAATCAAACTGCCAGCTATTGCGCAGTTTTCCAGCCCTGCAGAGGACTCTCGATAAACCATGATTAATCCTGCGCATTTTGACCTTCAGTCGCTCCGTATCTTTTTGCAGGTTGCCCAGTCGGGTAGCCTGACCAAAGCCGCAGAAAAGTTTCACATCACGCTTTCGGCTTTGAGCAAGCGTATCGCCGAGCTGGAACGTACCGTGGACTGTGCGCTGTTTATCAGAATGCCGCGCGGCCTGACGCTAACGCCCGCAGGTAAGGAATTGGTCAATCTCGCAGGCAATGTGTTGAGCAACGTGGAACGCATGGCGAGCGAAATGAATGACTACGCCGTTGGCGTGCGTGGTCACGTACACATGTGGGCGAATACCTCGGCGATTATTCAGTTCCTTCCGCAGGATCTCGCGTCATTCCTTCCGACACGACCGCTCATTCGTATTAACCTAGAGGAAAAGCTCAGCAAAACCGTAGTGACGGCTCTGGCGATGGGTGAAGCCGATATTGGCATCTTCGTGGATAATGTCGGCTCGCAAGGGGTCGAGAAGATTCCTTACCGTAAGGACAAACTTGTCGTACTCGTTCCGCCCCAGCACCCACTTTCCGCACTGTCAGACGTGAGTTTTAACGACACATTGGGCTACGATTACGTCGGCCTCAATAGCGGTAGCTCTTTGCTGAAACAGCTGAAAGACGCCTCGGATGAACTGGGAAGAGTGCTGCGCTTGCGCGTGCAAGTCAGCAGTTTTGACGGTATTTGCCGCATGATAGAAGCGGGGCTGGGCATCAGCGTCTTACCGGAAGGAGCAATTCGTCCGGAAGTACTTGGCACCGGGTTACGTGCCATCAACCTCACCGACGAGTGGGCTTCACGCCAGCTCTGGCTGGGCGTGAAATCCGGCGCAATTCTGCAACCCGAAGTGACCAATCTGCTGACGCATCTGCGGCAATGCGGAGCGTAAGGCGGAAATCTACTTTCAGCCTTCTTTGCTACCCGTTTTTTCATAGCCGAGGCGACCAATAAAAGGTAAACGCAGCGCGGGCGGATTTATATCGACACCCATGCTCAGCCCCAGAATATTGGCTTCAATGCCCTCTTCGACGCCCATCGTAATACCTAGTACGCCCAATAGTGAAATCTGCACGCCACTCCCTGATGGCGACAGCCCAACCGGTCGCGTTATCGGGCGGTAATCTTTACCAATCGCATTGGCTGGCATATCCAGCTTGAGCGCAGGTACTTCACGGCCAATGTGTGCCAGAAACGTATTGCTATTCGGCCCAGGCCAGGCGTGGTAGGTATTCGGCCACGGATAGCTTTTAATGGCGGCCTCAATCTGCGGGATCATGGCTTCCGCCCTGTCGCCACGGTGCGCCACCAACAGCTTCGGCATAGCCCCGTACCAGTAAGCATCTGCCGCCGAACGATTCAGACGAACAACGTTATCACTTCCCCAGCTTACAACCTCGTAGCGGCGATATTGGGTTTCCCCTGCTTTCTTGAAGATGATCCACGGATGCACCGCCACCAGCCCGCGCCAGCCGTAAGTCGGCGCAGCATAGACCTGCACGATAGCAGTCTGGCGAAATTGCACAGGGTTCGGCGCTAGCCCAGAAGAATCACGTTTGGCAGACCACCAGGTTTGCCCACTAAACGTCTCGCCGTTACGCGTCGACTGCGCCCAGCTTTGCCAAAAAGACAGCAACAACACACAAATAAACCCAATCCCCAAGAATTTGAGGTACGTCATAGGCCAAATAGCTCACTGAAAAGAGATGGAACGGAATCGATGCACATGCAGGCGAGCGCCCACAGTGAAAATCGGTCAAAAAATCATTCCACCAGTTTACTGCCAGTTGGCAGTAAGGTTAAAGCATTGGGTGAAACCTTGACCTACTTTTACGTTGTATTGAAACAGGCAGAAGATTTGCGAGCATCCATGCCCGAATGAGTACTAATTCCCATCGGCACCATCGATTCCATTTTTTCCATCGGCACCATTTTTACCCGCAATCCCCCCTTTTCCGCCCGATCCACCTTTCCCTCCGTTACCACCATTTCCTCCATTTCCGCCGTTACCACCCCGCCCACCCGGTGCATTCTCGAGACTCCCTCCGTCACCGCCGTTACCCCCATTCGCACCATGGCTTCGCCCTGCTTCAGGGTAATGATGATGTGAATGCTTTTTTTTAGGGTGGTAACCTGTTCCCTCTTCCTGATACGGCAAAACAGTCGGCGTTGCTGCCAGAATATAAACGGGGAACAAAACAGATAAAATAAACAGTGCTGATATGTCTTTCATCACAATTCACCTTTATTAAACCAACAGGGATAACGTATGGAACGGTGACAAGTCACACAGTGGCCACCGCTTTCCAGTCTTGATTTATTGTCATGAGAAAGAAACCGCTTTCAGAAAAAATTTTCATTCAAACTTCACTTTACTGTGAAATTTCATTGCAAAAATAATGGCGACAATGAAAATCCATTGCAGTGAATACATTTCATTAAAAATAATTAATTAAGGATAAATAAACACCACTCTATTTACCAAGAAGAATTAAAGGCAATAAAAAAACCACCATCTATAATAAAAAAATCTCTTATTACTCACCTTTAAAAACAGTAAAATTGGAGAAATTAAATGATAAAAAATAATAAGCGTATTAAGTCTACGGTATGTGCATTATCATTAGTGGCATTAACGTTAGGCTCCGCGGTTTCACTCGCCTGTACGCGGTTCGTTTATCTGGATCCACATAACCCTGATTACCCCATTACCGCCCGTTCAATGGACTGGGCCGATGATACCGAGACCAATCTCTGGATTTTCCCTCAAGAACTAAAGCGCTCTGGCGGAGCCGGTCAATATTCTCTGGAGTGGACATCAAAATACGGCAGTGTCATTGCCTCCGCTTTCGATGGTAGAAAAGGAATGGCTTCCACAACCGATGGGGTTAATGAAAAAGGGTTGGCAGCCAATGTGCTTTGGCTGGCGGAGTCTGAATATCCCAAAACCAAGCCGACAGCGAAAAAACCGGGATTAAGTGTCGCCGCATGGGCACAATACGTGTTGGATAATTTCGCTACCGTCGATGAAGCGGTGAAATCGCTACAACAGGAAAAATTTATACTGGTTACCAAGCAAGTGGAAGGGCAGAAGAGGCTAGCAACGCTGCATCTTTCGTTATCTGATTCGTCTGGCGACAGTGCGATTATTGAATATATCGACGGTAAGCAGGTCATTCACCATAGTAAGAATTATCAGGTAATGACCAATTCACCAACTTTCGATCAGCAGTTGACGCTTAATGCCTATTGGGATCAGATCGGTGGCAATGTGATGCTGCCAGGAACGAACCGCGCTGCCGACCGATTTGTTCGCGCCTCATTTTATGTGAAAAATGTTAACCCCAATAAACTCATTCCTGGTGTAGCAGAAAAAGGAAAAATAGAAAAAGATAAAGCAGACTTAGCCACCGCATTCAGTATCATACGTAATGCTTCAGTCCCTTATGGTTATTCCTTACCAGATATGCCGAATATTGCCTCAACTCGCTGGCGTACCGTTGTCGACCATAAATCACTGCAATATTTCTTTGAGTCTGCCGTTTCGCCCAACATCTTTTGGGTCGATTTGAAGAAGATCAATTTTGCGCCACGCGGTGGTAGCGCCGCTAAACTGGATTTGGGGCCAAACCAAAGCACGATCTATTCCGGTCAGGCTTCAGGACACTTTAAACCTGCCCAACCGTTTGAATTCGCGGGGCTCTAGATGGGGAAATGATTTTCCCGTCCCTATTTATCCTAAGATAATTTTAAAGCGCCATGATCCCGTGGCGCTTTCTCGTTTATATCCCCTACTCCCTGCCTTCACTTCACGCCTGAATAACGCGACGGCCAAATCTCTTCCGCCCTTTTCCCCATAGCGTCTGCAATCAGGCGCTCTCCTTTCGGCCAGTGTCTGGTGAGCGCATTCGCCAGCGTAGATGATGCCAGCCCCGCCGCTCTGGAAACCGCCGCCAGCGTCGTCCCTTTTTTCCGTAATCCCGCGATGATATCCGCCGGGTGCCAGTCAGTGTGATTCATTCCATTTTCCTCCACCTATCAAAAATTATTTTTGATTTCCGAGTGGATAGAATCGCTTCTTCTGATGAGTAAGACCACGGACGATGAGTCACATCTTTAACGGGTTATTTTATGACTAGCTAAACAGCTGTTGCAGCTTTGGCGGAGCACGGGGATAAGGTTCCCGTGATCCGTCTCACGGTAGACCCGTGTATCTCTGGAATTAAAACAACATAGAAAACTGGCGTCTGGTGACTTTCAGGAATTCAGTTTTCACTGAATCCCTGAAAGCGCCATCAACGACTGATGTCGTTCCAACCATTATTCATCGTCGCGTTCTTTTTTTGCCCGCTGACGTTCGTAGAACTCATCTTCAGCTGCAATGATTTCATCAATCAGTGAACCCATATCCACTTCATGCACCGCTTCGACGAAGAGACCGGTTAGCGCGGTTTCTGGTGTTAATTTTCCGTCTTCATATAACATCCAGATTTCTTGCGCATACCGTGTTTGCAATAATTGTGGCGCGAACTGACCGTAGTAAGCGGTGATGTTATTAACATCACGTGCAAACATTGATTCAGCATGGTTGTTGGCGGCGGCGTCCACAGCTTGTGGCAAGTCGATAATTACCGGTCCTTGCGCATCGATCAGCACGTTAAACTCCGATAAATCACCATGTACAATACCTACACACAACATGCGCACGATATTGCGGATCATCGTATCGAAATCAGCAATTGCGCTTTCTTCCGTCAGAATCACATCGCTAAGGCGTGGGGCAACAGCGCCGTCAACATCAGTGACCAGCTCCATCAATAACACACCGTCAATGCAAATATAGGGTTGTGGTACGCGAACACCGGCATTAGCAAGACGGAACAATGCTTCAACTTCCGCCGTTTGCCAGGATTCTTCTTGTTGCTTGCGTCCGAATTTTGAGCTTTTTTGCATTGCACGGGCGTTACGCGTATTACGGACTTTGCGTCCTTCCTGGTACTGCACTGCCTGTTTAAAGCTACGTTGCATTGCTTCTTTGTAAACTTTGGCACACTGGATTTTGTCACCACATAAAACAGTGTAAACGTCCGCCTCCTTGCCGCTTTTCAAGCGTTGGAGCACATCGTCTATGAGGCCATCATCGACCAGAGGTTGGAGTCTTTTTGGGATTTTCATGCGGCTTTATACCTTATTTCAGCCGCTTTTCGTATCAATAACAAAGACTGTGATACTGGAAAAAATGGCAGAGTCTGAAGAAAGATTTTAATTTTACCAATAATTACCCAATTTTGCCGACATGTTCCCCATTTATCAACATGACTTCCCCGCTTAGATCATCTTCTTTGCTTCATTCAGCCGTTCACATGCCTCTGAAAGCGTCATTCCACCAACATCATATCGACCAAAAGTGATAGTTTCTTATCTGCGGTGGATCGAGTCGTTGTAGCGAAGTGCCAGACCTAAAAAGCCGAAAGCCCGCGATTACGCGGGCTTCAGGGGATTTCTTGCTAGAGGGGGCCGATCAGTTTTGGACGCCCAATCATTCCCACTCAATCATATATACATATATAAAATTATTATAAAACAATGAATTGAAAATAAATCACATTACAATGCCATGCAAAATACCATGAAATGAATATGCGCATGGGAGCAAGGCTGAATCGTAACGCACCATGGCCCACCTTATGGTCGGCAAATAATCTCATAATTCCGCCAACAGCGCGGCGCGCATCAAGGTACGAAGTCCAGACTAGGCGGGGAGTAGAAGTTCGTTACCAGCGACAGGAATGGCAGACCTGGAGGAGCGGTCGTTCCGGTCCGGACGTCCGGTTGCAAGCCAGAAGCGACTACTCACGTTTTGGGTGAACGACCGAGTCCAGCCCGAAGCTGAAATCGAGGGTTTAGAGAAGCAGACGGCTATCGTTTGAATTAATCCGCCTGCTTAAGCAGATCGGCTTGAATGAAATGTATGCCCTCCCATTAGGGGACATCGAAGAGTATGCGCCAATCGTCATCGGGGTTAAAAGCATTAGGAGTTTCCTCCTCTGGGCACCATGAGCCAAAAAAGTCTTCCACATGCCCTTCTGACATTATGTGAAGAATGTTTGTTGGTGCTGGATGCTTTCTAGCTAAATACCCAATCCGATACCAATCCTCCTTGTCATGGAAGTGAATTCCATCGATCTCAATGTCGTATACATGTTGAGTAAAGTCTTGTTCAAGTGCGAATGAGTTAGTTACATGCTTTCCGATGGATGCTTCAAGTAGCTCAGACTGAAGCTGTGCCACCTCAAGAAAAAGTCGGCAGAATCTGTACACATCAAAGTCTGGTTTTTCGAAGTTGTCACCACTCGATGGTGCGCGGTAAGAAATAAGCTCTCTGAAGGCTTTTAGATGAATCGTTGAACTCTTTACCTGACTCGCAAGCTCCTTATTGAAATGTGCTAATGCATCGCAAGCGATATTGATCGTTTTTGTGTGGGTCGTTTGGAGAATTTCTCCGTTGTTCCATTTAACTTGCGGGCTTGTCAAAAGAATAGCGCGCAATGCATGCATGACCGTGTAATAACTCAGATATGAGACCACAGGGCGCAGGTTATTTTCCTCAGCGTACTTCAAAGTCTGTGCCATAACGGAAGAGGCCAAAACCATCTTTGCTGCAAAAAATATTCTTACCGTCCATTCCGAATTTAGTTCTGAACTCCATTTCTTCGTTATGGTTGAAAACTGCTGCAATAGCTCGCTTGAACGTACCTGAACATCTGACTCTTCAGCGAAGCCAGGTATCTCCTGAAACTCGTACCACCAGTTGCGATTGGCATACCTATTTTGGCTGCCAATCATCTTTCTTACTGCAATATGTGTCATAGAAGTCTACTCAAGGGGCATAACATTTAATATAACGACCCGTCGGTCAGTCATATCATTATGTAGTGGCCAACTACAACTGGCCACCGCTATAGAGTTTTTCCTGTATCGTTTTTCCGATTCGTTTAGTGGTAATCCACCGTTATACTCATGCGGTCTGAGCGAGCTGAAATACCCAGCTATTTAGTCTGTGATCCCACGAGCTGCTACGCCAAAGTATATATATCCTAGACACAAGGTGACCGCTTGTAACTGTTAGACACCTTTTGGGATCGGCTCCAATCGGCCATCATCAGCCGTTCGAACAAGGACCTTTAGCGCTGGCAACTCACGCTTAATAGTTATTTAAGCTGACAGGTATGAACATTGACAAGGGTCCAACAATTGAGCCGTCTCGCAACATGCTTATTCCGCTGTAAATCTCCCTAATGGGCTCGACCTCCGGTAGGCCATCCAACAGACGAGCATCACCCCGCGCAACCTTTACCAGATGCTCGAAGACCGAAAGCTCAACACCCACGAACGTCCCCGAGTGCACACCTAACCTGAAGGGATCACGGCTGCGGTGTGTGGCCTGCCCATTTTCTAAGTCAATTAACGGCTCGTTGGTATCATTTGCGTAATAGCCCCCAACGAAGTGTCGCTGTTGGTCATCAAATGCGAACTTCCACAGGGTTACTGGAATTCTGCTTTGCGACTCCAAACGCCTTGATCTTCTAATGGCGAGAGCCAAAAGAGGTTGGTCGATTTTCATCAGCGCATTACTGTAATGGCTGCAGATTATTTGTCCGGAGAGGCTGCGTGCAGTTTCTCCTGATAAAGGCTCCCGGCCCTCTGTGATTGGGTCTTCTGCAAACAACTTGGTCTGAACCTTGGGTGTGGATTCGGTTGCAAAGCGAGTGGCCACGATATGGCCTTTTATCCAAACAGCCTCGCCCTTGCTGTCCAACACCCGAACCCGCGTGAACTGTTTCCGCCAATTTCCAAACTCTTTCGTGTTGAACCCCACCGAAGTATAGCGTCCCTTAGCCTCTGCAAGTACGACGGAGCCTGCCCCGTCACTGCACAGGTAGTCAGGCATATCGCCTGGTGCGGTACGCTCTAAAGTAAATCCATGCAAATTCTCGCCTGTGTCATCGATCAAACGATCCAAATGTGCGAAGTATTTAATCCCCAAATGCTCATGCAGGAACCAGCGACAGAACGCCTGCCCCATCTCGCTGGATTTGGCTCGCTTGGCATTGGTTGAAGCGCCCACCCCCTCACCTTGAAATCGAAGCTCATCGTCAGGCACTAGGAATCTCATGTGCTCAAACTGGGCAGGATCCGGATTAGGGGGCTGAGTGCCGTAGGTGTCCAAGTAAAAGTGGTGATAGAGAGCGGCAAGGTCAAGATCAATAATCGTTTTCGGACTCTCTTCGCTATCCCCTTGAAGCTTAGGAGGGATCGGCTTGTACTTGTTGAGTGCCAATTGCAGCTTTTTCTTCATGAAATTCTTTTGACTCCTTTTATGATTTGGCCGCATTTGATAGGAAGATGGCGGCCAACTGCCCATCCAACCCTCGCGTTTTCAAAAAAAACGACTGTCTCGCCAAGATGATCTCTGAATTTTGACTATATCGAAATTTTTTATAACAGTAAGTGTCGGCATGGTTCGAGTAATCAGATGACAACGACGGACTATGAAAATCAATATTATCAACGGCTCAGAAGTGTCTAAATTATCCGTGGCGATTCACCGTTGCAGTCTAACGCTTGGACTTGAGCTGCCACTGACTGCGCTCCAAGGCCGTCCTCTTGTAGCCAAAACTCTCGAAGAGAGCCGCTACAGCCTCCCCCGCCTCAAGCAGCAGCTCTGCGGAAGGGTTTTCGGTGGGCGTGTACAAAACGGCCCCATCACCAATATCGTGGCGAGTGAGAGGCGTAATGTTATCGAATGTCGCGACCGCTTCATCCATCCGTGCCTCGTCTGCGCAATTGATCTCAACAAATACGTCGCGGTCGTCATCATAGATGTACAAACTGGCGTCATAGATAAAAGAACTAAGCGACCTACCAGACGGGTCCGAGAATTTCACGGCGAACAACGTGTCACTATAGCGACCAGGATAGCCACCATGAGTGCTGAACTTGAATTTTTCGGCAGCAAGATCCACCGCCGGTTCGATCGACAGCAGGCTCATATAGCCGGTTTCCAGCGGCATATCGCCCTGGCCCAAACTTTCTGTCACGAGTGCAAGCGCAACACCGGACTGATCAAGCGCCACACCTCCGCTAAACCCGCCCCGGGCCATGGATGAAGCGATGAAATGCAGGGCTGGAGAATGATGTACACGTACTACAGCATTGATCTGTCCTAAAGTGACAACTTGGTTGGGTACCGTAGTAAACGGGATCGGGGGATAGCCGACCACGAGGATGTCTGATAGGACCAAGTCATTCTCTCCAAACGAGTAGTCCGTGTGCTGGCTGACAGTGATCGCCGGCAACGGCGTCGTGCCAAGCTCAACTCTGAAGACAGCAACATCGAGTCCATTTGGACCAAAGTAGGGACCATCGACAATCTGTAGCCGACGCGGAGGAACCATCTTACCTCCAGCCTCTTCGATGAGGTGCGCCGATTTGGTGGTAGCGATCTCCTTGATTGTCACCCCTTCAACCACGTGCCGGGCCGTAACGAAAATCCCATCACCGATATGGAACGCGGTACCAATCCCTTCATCTCCATTAGTATCGACTACGGCTACGAACGCCACGGCTCCGGCCGCACGAACGTAGGTCTCATGGAAAGCGCTCTTTTGAAGCGTCAAAAGACACCTCTAAACTCAACGTCGTCGACGTAGTTCTTGCTGCACGTGACCAATACTCCATCCATATCAAGCGAAATTTCTTTATTCAAAATTCTTCCTCTACACTAGTTCGGCGTCACATGACACCCTCATATCGATGATTTCACTCTATCAGCCCAGTCCTAATATGCTTAGTAACAAAGGCTCAAGCACTATGCAAATATCAAAAACCCACCCAGCAAGCAACGTTATACGTCCTTCTTCAATGTGATTTTACTGTAATCTACATGCGGCTTTTACGAGGCTTCTTTCGCCAAGAGCTGCATGTTGAGCGAACTTGTTGTCAAACCTGCTCTGTCGAATCGGTAGCGCATATAGGCCGAGATATCGTCCTCGTGGGAGGAGACAATCAACTGGCAATGTTTGAGTTCGCAACGGAGTAGATCGGTCAAGGAAGCAACGTTTACTTCATCCAGGGATTGCGACGGATCATCAATTAAAATGAGAGGCACCCGAGCATAGACCTTGTTGAGCGAGAGGAAAAAGGCAAGACTGAGGGCCGACACCTGACCAGAACTCATGGACATGACTGCGTCGTGCTCAGACTTCTCGGCAGTCAGGAACCTCAACTGGGTACCTTCGCGGCTCTCGATAAACAGGCCCAAGCCACGCTGGTAGTTTTGAATCAGCCGGCCACTGTAGATGTGGAATATGAATTCAATAGCCGAAATTGTCTGGTCGGTATAACTCTGCTCTGTTTTCTTCAATGTGCTGCGGAGCTTTTCGATTTTACCTTGTGCTTTTTGGGCTGCCAGGGTTTCATTTTCGATAAGCTTAAGATCGCTCATACAGGTTTGGAGCCTGGAGTTTTGAGCTTCGTTAGCTTTAATCGATATGTACTGCTCTTTGTCCTTCAGGTCTTCAGCAGTGACTATGTAGAAGTCCTGTAGGTCTTTGAAGGCGCTGTTAGTGATTTCTCGCCAGTCTTCCGGCAGCGCTAAGGCATCAGCTTCAACCTGTTTTTTATTTCTTAGAATTTCCTTGAGCTTTTCAAGTCGCTCATCTACTACGTCATCAATTTCCGTAAATGAGTCAGTAAATTGAATTTTTTCGCTTTGCAGCTTCTCCAGTAGCTGGGTTATTGCAGGTAGCCGAAGCATAATTTTGGTCAGCGCTGCATGAAGATTTAGCTCAAATGTAGGTGTGAGAAGTTTGAGCCTGTCTTGTATATAGGTGTCGATGAGTTTCAACTCAGCGTCCATAGCTGCGATGATTTTAACTAAGTCCTTACCGTCCTGACCTAGCGTTTCAGAGATCTGCTTAGTTCTTGCTTCAATGGCATTCACCATTGATTTGTGATCTTCCCAGTCGGTGCCACAGAGAGGGCACAACTGTTCGTCGGGATAAGACTTATTATGTTCCTCAAGTAGCTGTCTTTTTAGGCGTTCCAATTCAGCTACGACGTTCGCGTTGGCGCTGCTTTTTTCTTGTAGGCTGTTTCGGGATTTAATTTGTGACTCAAACCACTCAAGACGCCCATCCGCCCAGTGAGGTAATGAGCGTGTTTCTTCGAGCTTAATCACAGTGGCACCGCGTTTGATGATGCTTGCTGAACGCTCTAATTCATCAATCCCCTTCTTGATAGCTTCAAGCCCATCAAGCTTGCCTAGGTCTTTACCAAACTGCGCCAAAATTCTCAGAGATTCCTCGTTACGATCAATGTCGGCATCAATTCTCTCATTGTGAACCCTAGTTTTTATCGTGGCTTTGAGTGGCAGAAGGGCAATAATCTTGCGAACGGATTCCTGGTAGGAAGCATGGTCTACTGCTGAATACGTTGAGAACAGTATCTCCTTGTCCCATCCGGGTTGGATATCAGTCGTCGAGAGATTTTTGTATTCAGTGATCCCAGTCTCTGCCTGCAATGTGTCCCTTAGGGTGGCTATCTCTTCTTTAAGTGATACAGCCTTTGCCGTGCGTTCGGGATTGTTGATATACCTTGTGAGTTTACTGTATATAGTGTTGCAGCTTTCGATCTCGGCTTCGATATCGCTGATGTTAAATAGGTTTCCTAGTTTCTCCTTACGTTCGTCTACCCGAGTGTGTAACAGACGGTTTTGCCCTTGCTCCAGATAGTTAAGGAAGGAAAAGTTTTCCCTGAAATTTTTTCCGAAAATTTCGCCAAGGAAGTTGTTGTCGCGCAGATTGATCTTAGAGAAGTCAGATGATTCGAATTTTGGCAGCTCGTAAAGCTTGAAGTTTTCGTATTTGTCTGCACGATTGTTTACTGGTTTTTTGAATATCGCAGCTTGGCAATGTCTGGCTAAAATAAGTTTTCGACCATCATTAGAAAATTCAATCTTAATGCAGAGGTCGTATTCGCCGGAGCGATTGTTCCAGAAAAGATTGTCCGCGTAGTCTCTCTTGTTCCTAGTTAATAATGTATTGAATAGATTTTGTATTCGGCTTATCTGGCCGGTAAGCAGTAGTTCGATTGCGTCGAAGATGCTTGTTTTGCCATAACCGTTAGGGCCGTCCAGTGTTAGCAAAGACGATTCGCCAAGATCCAAGTTGATATGCTTGAATGCTTTGAAGCTTGAGACTTCAATCTTGGATATTTTCCAGTTCATTGTTAATCATTTCCTTGATAATTTCGTCGGCGTTTTTGGCTGTGACGTTCTGGATAGTCAAATACGTATTATTCAGGCCGGCTTCTGCAACGGCCTCTGCTGCCTGTAACCTCAAGGACACAAGATTTTCTTGATGGCTAGGTAACTCTAAGAATGGAAGCTTGATAAAGGTCTTCGCCGCGAAGCTGTATTGTGTAGCGACAAGAGGGTTTTCTTTGTATTTAAGAAATTCCTTTTTATCAGCAATCACAGATACCAGTTTGTCGTAGGTGAAATTAGTGAGCGCGCTTTCTTCAGCAATACTGTAATAGAGGACATATTTTTTATAAAAGTGCGGGTCTTCCTCAATTGCGAAAATTTCTTCTTCGTGATCCTTGAATTTGGCCAGAACGTCAAGGCGATGAATACAAATCAAGTCGCAGTTTTTCTTAAAACTTGGGTTTCTGAGAAATTCCTCAGGAGCAAGATAATTGATTCTATTATTCAATTCGGCCGGGTCAGGGAAGTCGTCAAGATTGTGTAGGACTACGAACCTGATAGCAGATCCAGACTCGCGAATATAAAAGTTTGTGTTGTCCAAGTCGCGTTTACTAACAAAGCCATGGGCAACAAGTGCTTCATTAATGAGTTGCTTTATCATTCAGTAGTTCCTCCGCGTCGTCTTTTGTTATCACGCTAATGCATAGTGACTTGGTGATGTTGCTTTCAAGCTTTTCAGTGGTCTGCTTGTTGTCGAGGTCATCCGAGTTTGTGAATTTTGTATTAATGGTGAATGAGGTTTCTGCTTTGCTGGCGATTAGATGGTTGTACTCAAAAAGTAGCCTCAGCAGATCCCCGTTGTTTTTCATTTCACGGATCATATCAGACTCACACTCTTCACTTTCATCCACATCAAGAGCAGTAGGCACGTAGAACCGATTTTGGCTGTCGAGGTAGTGCGGGAGATGGTTGAATATGGGTTCCACCGAAATAGCTTGGATGAGCTTGGTGTATCGCCTGATATCGCTAGTCTGAACGTCTTGAAATCGCTCGGAAGGCTTCATCATCTGGCATAGGGTTTTCAATTCGTTGATATGGGTTTCGCGAATGTGCTCACACAGACGCCTAGCTCTCTCATATGTTGCGTCACTCATTGTTGGAAGCACCTGATCCAGTCTTTCTTCTAGATGCGTTTGGAGCCTGGCCTTTAATTCAACTGCATAGTAGTCTCTATTCTGATAGGGGTTTTCGGTCAGCAGGTCTTCTAAAATATTTCTGGCCTTAATACGTCCTTCGTATGCGGCTTTGTCTTCTGAGATTCCGTCAACTTGATTTAATTTATGGTTATTTATTGCCGTGGTGCTGATTTTTTCTGACAGTAAGCAGTAGTTGAAATTTATAAGGTTATCACTGACGGTGATGGACTGTTTATCACATATTTTTTTTATGAGTTCTTTAGTTAGTCCTTCAATTTCACCCAAGCCGCAATGAAAGTTGTCTCCGTAGCGATAGAATTTTACTGTTTCTCCGCTAATGCCTCTGTGATCATCTGTATTGTTTAGCCGGACGGATACATGGAAGTAACGCGTTGTCCCCTTGATTTTGTCGTATTCGATTAAAGAAGATTGTTCCAGCGCCGTGGCGTAACCACTTCGATATTTACTTATCTTAGCTTTGACTTGATGGGCGGTTTGTAGTTTTCCATTTTTATAAATAGCGAAGTCATCACTACTGTCTAGCTGAAGCTCGAAGTCTAAGTCGCCATCGTGAATCATCTTGAGGGAGTGATATAGTGCAATTTTCCCTTGATAAACGAAGCCGCTCCACGAGGATACTGCGCTGGCTGGGTACTTCTCATCATCTTCTTGGCTCACATGAACTCCTTTCACCGTTAGCTAGCTGCCAGTGTGGCAGAATGATCCTACTGCGTTTCTAAGCGTTTGCGTACTCGCTTCGTTGATTTTGCGGACATACTTTGCATTTTTTCCAGCCTTTATTGAGAATTTTGCTCCGGGAAATGACTTTGAACAATTATCCTAACTTTCATGCCCCTTGAGGAGCTGCTAGCACGATGTAATACGAGGTGGACACAGATTAATTACTTACTTCGTTGTTCCTTTCGGTCTTGCAACGCCTGAAGGTTGATCCAGAAGTCCTCATCTGTACCAAACATTCCTGCAAGAATGCGCCCCTCATCAGTCATAAGACGGCGCCGGCCGCAAATAATATCTTCAATATCCTGCTTGCAAATACCCATAGATTCCGCCAGTTCATCATGGGACATGCTCAGCGGCTTTAGAAATTCCTCTACCAGCATTTCCCCCACTGCCGCAGGCCCAGAAGTATCTGCTTTTGTGTAGTATGCAAGAATCTCTGAACGTCCCTGCTCATACGTCAGCTCACCTGAAATAATACATGCCTTAATGGACTCATAGAGCGGCGTACCACTGGGGTCCATTCCTTCAAGTCTCAGGGAATCCTCTGCTTTGCGGAAGCCCTCGATGCGTAACCGTGAATAGGTAGTCCTGGACATGGTTTTTCCTTTGGGTTGCAGGAGTAAAGTTCGCTCAGTGAAAGCGTCAGTTCACGCTACCTCGTTAACTGACGCGCGTGATTCAAGATTCATTATTGCCGGATAAGCTATCTCCGGCAAAATCATCATGTTCGCGTTTATCCCGACGAGTAGCTGTTTGTTTACGTATCTGAGTCGCCACCTCCCCTCCAATAGTCTGTTGGACACGAGAAGAATTGCTACTTCGCTTCATTGCCTGGTACTCAGCAGCTCCATTAGCCATACTGCTTCCCATATGGCTTGCCATGCGGCCAGCACGCGAGAAGGAAGCAGCAAAACCTTCGCTTCCCCCACTGGAGCTACCTTTACCGGATGGTTGCTCTCCCGACGTGTCTACAGAACCTGTATCTTCACCACCACCAATTACGCCACCGGAGCCCGACTCTTCGGCCATTGCAGCTTGTGCAGATTCGAACGCTGCCTTTAATGCAGAGGCTCCGCCGCTGACTTGAGCTGATGCCCCCATTGCCATTGCTCCAGCACCGCTGATGGCAGTGGCGGCAGCGCCGGTAATCATACCCGCCCCAAACCCACCAATCCCTTGTAAAGACGCCCCTCCTACAACACCTGATAACAACAGTGGCAGCTTATTCGTTAATACTAACAGGATAATTGACGCCAGAAGCAAAACAATAAGGCTATTAAGATCAGGAACATCATCTTTAATAATAGAAAAATATTGATCTATAAATGACTGTCCAATGCCAATAATTAATGTCATTGTGAACAGCTGAATACCAATTGATAAAACAGTGCGCAAATAATTAATTGTTATATCAGAAGTCCATTTCGATCCACCAAAACCAAGCAATATAACTCCGGCGTAACATAGCACCCACGCAGAAACCAACATTATTAGCATATTTATCGCGATAAGGGACATTACAACCAAAACGATTATCGCGACAGTGATCATAATAGTGGAGATCATTGGTGACCAGATCGATGCGGCAGAACTTATTTTCGTTAATATCACAAAGGCCATATCAACTATACTTGAAGGTGAAATGCCAGCACTGGTTCCTAAAGCATTTGCGGCAAGCTCTCTCATAGAATCAATTATAGATTTAGATATCGCGGGACCATTGCTTAAAAGATAATAGAAAAAACCATTCACGGTGAAAAACCTTACTATTTCAGCAAGTAAATCTTGTAAGCCGCCCCCTTTCATAGCGATTATACCAAACGTCCATACCATACTTATTAATACCAGCCCCCAAAATAGCCAATTTGCATAATTACCAATTACTGTCGTCCATGTACTGGCAACTTGCTGATACTTATCTAATAAAGTATCAAGTAAGCCACTGCTATCCAGTTGTCCTGCGTAGGCATTCATAGAAAAGAAAAAAACCACACCTAAAAATGTAAGTTTGCTTGCAATTTTCATAATTACCAATCTCTCTTAGGACTTGGGGTATTATTGCTACGAAGCGCACAGTTATCGTATTTATGTCCATCAGTAGTATTTCCTGGCGGAAATAAACACTCCTTATCTTTTCTTTCACAAGAACATAGAATCAACGAGATGATTACAACAAATGACATCAAGAATTTATTCATTCTGCCTCCTCACCAAACTCGCTTAGGGCTTGGTTTATTACCCCCAGCTAATACTTTCTCATCAGCTACTGTCTGTTGAGCTTCTTTATCTGCCTGTACTTGAGCCAATGTCATTGCGGCATTCTGTTGGGCTACCAGGAGTGAGCGTATCTGCAGCAGTTGGTTGGCCTGAGCACTGGCAAGTTGGTTTCCGGCCTGAATTGCCTTCATCTGACCTGTTGCCCCGCTCGCCTGGCTTTGCAGGTCTACAAGGTTGTCAGCGTCAGATTGCAATGATTCTTGTTGCTGGTCGAGAGCTTTAAAGACCGCATCATTAGCCTTTTTACGTGCCTCCGAACTGTCCTTATCAGCATTCTGCAGCGCTTTTATATCATCGGCAGTACATGAAATATTGCTGTTGAAGCAAGCTGATGAACGATAGTAATTAATATCCTGATAGCGCTTGAGGTACGAATCAAGACTACCTGTCTGGTTCTTGTAATAGTTCAGTGTATCCTGCGCCTGTAGTAATTTATTGATCGTAGAATTGGCCTGATCCCAGATATATGCTGCAGGCGCAGCAGTATTTCGCAGCATATTTTCATACTGCTGAAGCTGCGTCTGATACTGCTGAATTTGTTTTGCTACGGCCTGAACGTTATTGACTGCGCTGATTGTCGTTTGAACCATGTTAGTACCATCAATAACCGGAATCCCGGCTTTAGCCGCCAGAGCTATCAACGATACTGAAAGGAAAATGGGCACCGTTTTTTTAGCGGCTAAAATCCCTCTCAATGATGTAAACATCTGTACCAATAACTTCATATTCCACCTCAATATTAACTGGTTATTTATATTGACCACTCTCACTATTAACAGTCACTGACGTATGGAAAACTGCGTCTGAGCAACAGTCATGTGACTCTCCGTATCGGCGGTAGCCGATCAGCCTCGCAGAGCAGGATTCCCTTTGAGCGTCGAAGATGCGAGTGGGGAAAAGTAAAGTTCGATAACCAGCTTGCTGGTTAGCTAACTTTACATGTCCTGCCCTCCAGTTGCCGTAGCATATCTGTGCACATCAATGTGTATTTCAGTGTACAGGATGTGTTTTCTTAGCGTATTAATGCAGGATTACTCGGGTAAAACTCTTCGATATATAGTGAGTCTCAGCCCAGTCTCACTGGTTATAAACTCAGCCATAACTGATTTCATCGCACCTAAATCCCAGGGAAATTTATCGGATTTTAGCGGCTAAAATTTTTACCCCCCAACAACGGCTAAACAATTATTTTATATACTAAAAAAAACAACCTACCTCATGTGTCAACAATAAAAATACAAGCTATGAATGCTTACAGAACAAATCGTTTTCAAAAGAAACAGATAACATTTAGAAAAATGTATTTTTTAGCTAAACAAATCTAAATAAAAATTAACATTAAAAAACCCGATAGTGATAATCAGGAATGTAATTTTTCCCCATCGAGCTTATCCACAATATCTATCATTTAACTATAGGTTAATTTTTATATAGGTTAAACCTACAGGAAAACACTACAGGGTGATCTATAACCCTCTGTTATAAATTGCTTTTACAGCCATCCAAGAGACAGAACATGCGCATACCGAGACAAAACATGCGTAAACTGAGACAGAACATGCGCAGAATACTTTCCTTAAAGCGTGACAGAATATGCGTGGATAACTTTCTTCATCCCCAAGCTTACACCCCCTGGTAAAGGGTCAGTTGATAGAGGTTCATCACGCTTTAATATCCCTCGTTTCTGTATTTTTTCCTTCGAGGTACTTGAGGAGCACTTGGTTTTATAAGAAGTCCTTTGTCGGTTGATGTAGCGTCTAGCCCTGGCCATGCCCGCTGTACCTTTTCAAGACCATCGTTAAACCGTCGTCTAAAGTCTTTGACATCGGCATAATTTGATCCCATTTGCTCCATCAAACCTAGCCAAGGGATAATTGTGACTCGCTTTAAATAACTCACACGATACGTCGCCCAGCAATATATATCTAAGGCCATCGGAGAGCGCTTTATCAAACGCAATACTCTCATATCCAATGGAACAGGTTTATCTGTTATCAGTTGAAAAAATTTAGGTGACAACTCAACCCAAGACTCCCATAAAAAATCTTGTTCTGGTTGTTTTGCACTCCACAAAATATGGGAAACATCAGCTACTCTGGCTCCCACTTCATCCTCACAAATATATCTACTTTCCTCATTTAACTCTGAAAACGTAACACTGATCGTAGTTTTAAATAATCGCCGCATCTGTTCTCGAAATGGGTTTATAGAACCATTTTTCCCACCGGTTGAGCGAAGACCTAAGTCTTCCATGAAACGCCGTTGGGAGCGACCCAATTCAAGCTTTCGCGCTTCCTGTTCAGTAATAAAGCCTTTATCCAGTTTTGACTTATTTCTAACTGCTTGAGAACTAACCCAAACCAATAGTAATCGAGCATAGCAACCGAAAGGCAAACCTACTGCTGATGGTGCCATCATATGCATGGTTAAATTACCATTTTTACGGCACCACTCATTTAACCTTGGTTTGCTGTGTGGTAGGGTTGCTTGAATTAAGAACCGAGCAATAAAACCTATTTCATTAGCCTCCAGAGCACTACACTCCTGGATTGCCAAAAGTTTATCTATATATCTCGTAATTCTCTTAACTTTCACTGACTCTTTTTTATTTTGAGTCGGTTCCCTAGAGGGAGCATCCATTATATATTTAATCGTCATGATGACTCGCACTTACCAAAAAAAACCGGGTCTTGCTGCCTTTAAAGCAGACCTGCGCTTTTCTTCAATCCAGTTTTCAACCTCAGCTAAATCCCAAGCAACACTTCGACTAGTCAAGACAATACGTTTAGGAAACTCACCACGCTGCTCCAAGTTATAGATTGTTCGATCAGACAAAGGAATCATCTTGAGTAATGTCCTGCGATTAATCAGCATTTTATTATTCATTGATGAATTCATACCATATCTCCTTATCAACACTGTTTAGTAGATATTGCCTGAAGCTTCTTGTATCTTAGCGGTATCAATTGGACAAATAGGTTGGACATGACAATATTTGAAACGGAAGAAAATGCGCAAAAACGACTAGGGCTTTATTACATACCTGTTTGGGAACATACTGATGAAACGGTAGCACATGCCATCCGCATTTTTAGGGGGAAATGGCATTCATACTCTGATAAATCTAAACGGTATAACATCATAAAATTGATCAAAGAGTTGATTGATCCATCTGTAGCAGAATATTTAAGCAAACTTCCAAATCATTACTTATCTTTTTGCCCTGCCTCAATAAAAAATTGTAACTATAGTGAACTTGTTAAACTCAGAGGATTTTCTTATACGGCCAATCAAATTCATTTTCATCTGCGAAATTTTGTTAACCATAGCTCCCACACAGAGCAAGATATATTTTTTATATCCACTCAGGACATGCTAAAATCATTTTTTATGTATTGTGAAGGAAACAGCCCAAAAAATTCAAAGCTAGCTCCCGATCTATATGTAAATACGGAAAGAAAAACGCGAACCTGTGCCTTATGTGGAAACCAGACTGAATTTTCATTATTTATTAACTCATGGAAAGAGAGTGGAATTATTGAAGGTGAAGAAAGCGAAGATAATGAGAAATTTGGAAAAAAAAAGAGACCAGACTTCAGTCAAACGTACTGTCAAAATCACCGATCGAAACTGCACGATGGTTCTTGGAGCGCAACCTATAAACGGGCCAAACGTTCAACAAAGCAATTTGAGCAAGAAGTCTTGAGGCTACGGAGACAAATTTCCCATCCAGATCGCTACAATGCAAAATCTGGAGATAATTTAGTTGATGAGTACTTTTATCATTACCTCTGTGATTCTTCACTAGATCCAACTAATGTGCCTGAACTGCGCAACTTAGCACGCAGAATGGTAGATTCGCGACTGACTGACAACAAAAAGCGAATACTGGTTCTTCATAAGCAAGGGCTTTCCAATCGCGAAATTGGTATAAAACTAGGGGAATTAATAGGTAGCGCACTAACAAATCAAGCTATTTCTAAAGCCTTGGGAACGATTCGTGATGAGTTCATCTTATAAAATTCCATTTCTGGAAAATTTTAGCGGCTAAAATCTTCCACGATTAAACGGTATTAAGATGATGGCTCATGGTGTTGTGATTTATCATTTGCAGCGCAGCTGTAAGCGATTATACAAAATGGATCTCTTTGATATTACCTCACCAGTAAACCACAGAAGCCGGTCTGTAATGGCATAGGGCTGATCAATTCTATGGTTATGCAATGGCTAATCACCTTACTTGCCTCTGGTCATTTAAGGCGTTAGTTTTCCTGCGAGTAAGTCTAAGCCAAAGTGTCGTTTACAGTTGCCCGGCCCTCTGCTCAATAGGTACTAACTTACTTGCTGAATCATAGCGGTGGCATTTAGAGACATAGATGACCACATATTTAGCGGCTAAAACCTTCCTTCTGTTGCTAGAAAAAGATTGATTATAATTTATTATCAATTACTTACCCATTCATTAATCATATTCGCCCAATCTTGCAGCATCTCTGATCTCTGCTCGCGGTACTCGGCTTTATTATAAACAGCCCGTACCCCTTTCTGTTCATGCGCAAGGCACTTCTCAATCCAGTCAGTATTGTACCCGGCCTCATGTAACAAGGTGCTGGCTGTACGCCGTAAGTCATGGGGACCAAACTTGGGTAATGACTGCCCTTCTTTCTGTGCCAGGCGATACGTCAGTGTCAAAACCCGGTTTAAAGTAGCGCTACTCATTGGCGCATCGGAATCGTACCGCGAAGGAAGGATAAAATCAGAGCTACCGGCAAAGGTTTTGAGAGCAATCAAAATATCCATTGCCTGTCGGGGAAGAAAAACCAAATGTGGATTACGTCGTTTCATCCTCTCCTTTGGTATCGTCCATACAGCTTCACTAAAATTGATCTCGTTCCAGGTCGCGTTAGTAAGCTCACTTTTACGTACCATCGTTAACAGCAAAAGTTTAACAGCTGCTCTGATTGATGGCGTCGTTCCTACCCGTTCCATATACCGATACATCAGACCAATTTCAACTGGCGTCAATGCCCTATCACGAGGCTCAAATTTCGCTATGCTTGCAGGCCGTACCAGATCAGCTGGATTCTCCACCTTCTGACCCCGCTCAATAGCCCAGCGATAGACTTGCAATACAATCTCTCTGGCGTGAACAGCTGTCGCCGGTGCCCCTCTCTCGACAATGCTATCGGTTAATGCGCGTAAGTCTTCATGTGTAATCTCACTCAGTTTCTGCTGGGCAAATTTTGACTTCAACTCCCTTTGATATACCGAACGCCGCATATCACGCGTCGATTCAGCCATTTGATAACCGCGTAACCATTTCTCGGCCCACGCACCAAAAGTCTCCGCATCTTTGATACGCGCTTTATCTCTGGCTTTTTCCCTCGCAGGCGATCTTCCACTGGTAACCATTTTTTTGGCTTCATTGAGCCGTTCACGCGCTTCTGCAAGCGTGATCCCTCCAACACCATAGCGGCCAAAAGTAACGGTCTCCTGTCTTCCGTTTATTGAATAGTTATAACGAAATGAGATCGTTCCCGCAGGAGTGACCGCAACATACAGCCCATCACGGTCATTAACTTTATAGAGTTTTTCCTTCGGCTTAAGGTGACGCAGCCTGGTGTCAGTCAACATGGTTTATTGTTTTCCTTTATCAAAAAATACCATGTTGTAAAAAATTCAGAAAAGTTATTTAACTATCTGTTTTTAATTGATTTATAAAAAACAAATACCATAACTAAACCTAAATCTATCACATGGTACTTTTTCAAACCTGAATTCAAAACCAGAGAGTACCATCAAAAATTCCATTGAAAAAACCGTGCTTCCCGTTGCTAACAGCTGCCAGAAAATGCCAGACACAAAAACAAAAAAGCCCGCAGTTACGCGGGCTTAGAGGTACTTTACTGCTTTTACGTGCAGGCGGTTGCCAGACGCGAAATCATTCCCACTCAATCGTTGCCGGCGGCTTGCCCGATACGTCGTAAACGACGCGGGAGATGCCGTCGACTTCGTTGATGATGCGGTTGGATACACGGCCGAGGAAATCGTATGGCAAGTGTGCCCAGTGCGCAGTCATAAAGTCGATGGTTTCTACTGCGCGCAGCGCGACAACCCAATCGTATTTACGGCCATCACCCATTACGCCTACGGACCGGACCGGCAGGAAGACGGTGAATGCTTGGCTAACCTTGTTATACAGGTCAGCTTTGTGCAGTTCTTCGATGAAGATCGCATCCGCACGACGCAGCAGGTCACAGTATTCTTTCTTCACTTCACCCAGTACACGCACGCCCAGGCCTGGGCCAGGGAACGGATGGCGGTACAGCATGTTGTACGGCAGACCCAGTTCCAGACCAATCTTGCGCACTTCATCTTTGAACAGCTCTTTCAACGGCTCGACCAGACCCAGCTTCATCTCTTTCGGCAGGCCACCCACGTTGTGGTGTGACTTGATCACGTGCGCTTTGCCCGTCGCAGACGCCGCAGATTCGATCACGTCCGGGTAGATGGTGCCTTGAGCCAGCCATTTCACTTCGGCTTGCTTGTTGGCTTCTTCATCGAACACTTCAACAAACACGCGGCCAATGATTTTACGCTTGGCTTCTGGCTCATCTTCACCCGCCAGCTCGTTCAGGAAGCGATCTTCTGCCGCCACATGAACAATGTTCAGACCAAAATTATCGCCGAACATTTCCAGAACCTGATCGGCTTCGTTCAGGCGAAGCAGGCCGTTGTCGACAAACACGCAGGTCAGGCGGTCACCAATCGCACGGTGCAGCAGCATCGCGGTAACGGAAGAATCCACGCCGCCAGACAGACCCAAAATCACGCTGTCGTTACCCACCTGCTCGCGAATACGGTTCACCGCATCGTCGATAATCTTGGCTGGTGTCCACAGAGCTTCACACTGGCAGATATCAAGGACAAAACGCTCTAACATGCGCTGGCCCTGACGCGTGTGCGTCACTTCCGGGTGGAACTGCACGCCGTAAAAACGTTTCTCTTCGTTAGCCATGATAGCGAACGGACAGGTATCCGTACTGGCAACGGTCTCGAACCCTTCTGGGATCGCCGTTACTTTGTCGCCGTGGCTCATCCAGACATCCAGCAGCGGCGCGCCCGTGGCGCTCAACGCATCCTGAATATCACGCACCAGCGCGCTATTAGTTTTAACTTCTACCTGCGCATAACCAAACTCACGCTCGTTGGAACCTTCAACGTGGCCACCCAGCTGCATCGCCATCGTCTGCATGCCATAGCACACGCCTAATACCGGTACGCCAGCGTTGAAAACGTATTCTGGCGCACGCGGGCTGCCAAACTCGGTGGTGCTTTCCGGGCCACCAGACAGGATGATCCCGTTCGGATTAAAGCCGCGAATCTGCGCTTCCGTGACATCCCATGCCCACAGTTCACAGTAAACGCCCAGCTCACGCACGCGACGTGCAACCAGCTGCGTGTACTGCGAGCCGAAATCCAGAATAAGAATGCGGTGTTGATGAATGTTTTGAGTCATGAGGAGCGTGTTCCAAAAAGCTAAAAAATAAGTAAACCCGGCGAATAGCCCTAAAAAGATAGGAATAGTACCGGGTTTATCGGGTTAAATCAGCCCGCAAATTACCTTATGAACCCATACGGTAGTTTGGTGACTCTTTAGTGATGGTAACGTCGTGAACATGGCTTTCCTGAATGCCGGCGCCACTGATGCGCACAAACTCAGCCTGCGTACGCAGCGCGTCGATGGTGGCACAACCCGTCAAACCCATGCAGGAGCGCAAGCCGCCCATCTGCTGGTGAACGATCTCTTTCAGGCGGCCTTTATAGGCTACGCGGCCTTCGATACCTTCCGGCACCAGTTTGTCGGCAGCGTTATCGGTCTGGAAGTAACGGTCTGATGAGCCTTTGGACATCGCGCCCAGTGAACCCATACCGCGATAAGATTTAAATGAACGTCCTTGATACAGTTCGATTTCGCCCGGGGATTCTTCCGTACCCGCCAGCATAGAACCGACCATGACACACGCTGCGCCTGCTGCGATGGCTTTAGCGATGTCGCCGGAGAAGCGGATACCGCCGTCGGCGATGACCGGAATACCCGTGCCTTCCAACGCTTCAACCGCATCGGAGATCGCAGTAATCTGCGGTACGCCCACGCCAGTAACAATACGGGTAGTACAGATAGAGCCAGGGCCGATACCGACTTTCACTGCGCTAACACCGGCTTCAACCAGCGCTTTCGCACCAGAGCCCGTCGCAACGTTGCCGCCGATGATTTCGAGGTTCGGGTATTTGGCGCGTGTTTCACGAATACGCTGCAATACGCCTTCGGAATGACCGTGTGAGGAGTCGATCAGCAGTACGTCAACGCCTGCGGCAACCAGCGCATCAACACGCTCTTCGTTACCTGCACCAGCGCCAACCGCCGCGCCTACGCGCAGACGACCGTGTTCGTCTTTACAGGCGTTCGGTTTACGTTCTGCTTTCTGGAAATCTTTTACCGTGATCATGCCGATCAGGTGGAATTTGTCGTCAACAACCAGCGCTTTTTCAACGCGTTTTTCGTGCATTTTTTGCAGCACAACATCACGCGCTTCGCCTTCGTTGACAGTAACCAGACGCTCTTTCGGCGTCATGAACGCGCTGACGGGTTTTTCCAGATCGGTAACAAAGCGCACGTCACGGCCAGTGATGATACCGACCAATTCGTTGTCTTTTGCCACAACAGGATAACCAGCAAAGCCGTTACGCTCGGTCAGCTCTCTCATTTCACGCAGCGTCGTTTCTGGCGCCACAGTCTGTGGATCGACCACAACGCCGCTTTCATATTTCTTCACGCGGCTAACTTCTTCAGCCTGACGCTCAATCGACATATTTTTGTGGATAAAGCCCAAACCGCCTTCCTGCGCCAGCGCAATGGCCAGGCCGGATTCGGTAACGGTATCCATCGCTGCGGACAGCATAGGAATATTCAGGCGAATGTTTTTCGTCAACTGCGTGGACAGATCGGCAGTATTAGGCAGAACAGTAGAATGAGCGGGAACCAGGAGGACGTCGTCAAACGTCAGTGCTTCTTTAGCGATACGTAGCATGGGCAATATCTCACCAAGGTGGATGTTAGGAATAGATAAAATATTGCCGTGGCATTATACAGAGCGTAATCGATTGCCTCCAGCATTATTTTACTAAAATGCTTGATTACCTGTTTCAGGTAGGTAGTATCAATCGATTAAGTGACTGTTTTAAAATTTGATCTGGCTCACAATGTCTCAATTTCCCTCCTCTGCAATTTTTACCGTTAGCCGCCTGAATCAGACGGTTAGACAACTGTTGGAAATGGAAATGGGCCAAATTTGGCTCTCCGGCGAAATTTCCAACCTTTCTCAGCCCTCATCCGGCCATTGGTATTTCACGCTGAAAGACGAGCGTGCGCAGGTGCGCTGCGCGATGTTCCGCACCAGTAACCGCAGAGTGACGTTCCGCCCGCAAAACGGCCAGCAGATCATTATTCGCGCAACCATCACACTGTATGAACCCCGTGGCGACTATCAGTTGCTGGCGGAAAGCATGCAGCCCGCTGGCGACGGCCTGTTACAGCAACAGTTTGAACAGCTCAAGCAGCGTCTCGCCGCCGAAGGGCTATTCGACCAGCAGTTTAAGCAAGTGCTCCCCTCTCCCGCCAAACAGGTCGGTGTGATTACGTCAGTCAGCGGTGCTGCCCTGCACGATATCTTGCAGGTGTTACAGCGCCGCGATCCGTCACTGCCGGTTATCGTGTATCCCACATCGGTGCAAGGGGCGGAAGCGCCGCTACAGATTGTTCGCGCCATCGAACTGGCTAACCAGAGAGATGAGTGTGATGTGTTAATTGTCGGGCGCGGTGGCGGTTCGCTGGAAGATCTCTGGAGTTTTAACGATGAACGCGTAGCCCGCGCTATCTTCGCCAGCCGCATTCCTATCGTCAGCGCCGTCGGCCATGAAACCGATGTCACTATCGCTGATTTCGTGGGTGACCTGCGCGCGCCCACGCCGTCCGCCGCGGCCGAATTAGTCAGCCGTAACCAACTTGAGCTGTTGCGCCAGATCCAGTCCCAGCGCCAGCGTCTGGAAATGGCGATGGACTACTACCTTGCCCAGCGCAATCGAGAATTTACTCGTCTGCACCATCGCTTACAGCAGCAGCATCCGCAACTGCGGCTGGCACGTCAGCAGGCTCAATTGGTCAAACTGCGCCAGCGGCTGGATGATGCCATGCAGCAGCAGCTTCGGCAGACCTCGCGCCGAAGTGAACGCTTACAACAGCGCCTGATGCAACAGCAGCCGCAGACTCGTATACATCGTGCACAACAGCGTTTACAGCAACTTAGCTATCAGATGCAGAGCGCAGTGGATCGTCAGTTAAATCAAAATAAGCAGAAGTTGGGCGTCGCCTGTTCGCGACTGGAAGGCGTTAGCCCGCTGGCAACGCTGGCACGCGGCTATAATGTCACCACGGCATCGGACGGTAAGGTGCTGAAAAATGTCGCGCAAATCACCCCCGGTGAAACACTGAAAACCCGCTTGCAGGACGGTTGGGTGGAAAGTCAGGTCACAACGCTGGCTCCAAACCTAAGTTCCGTGAAAAAGCGGCGAAAATCCTCATCTCAGTCATAAAAATCGCACGATCATCACAAAACTCATGGGATGGGGATTTGTCCTAAAACGACGGCGATCCCCCATTCTTGCCCCTGATATCTGAACTATACTCATTTCCAGTTCACTAAAATTATATTCATCGTTTTCACCGCACAGGTTCCAGCCTCTGCACGGTGAAGCGGATCGGATAACAATACAGTGAGCTTTATTGATCGTCTGTGTTACCCCTGATGAACGTTTTCAAGGAGATGAGGTATGAAGTCCAGACCGATTTGTAGCGTGATACCCCCTTATATTTTGCATCGTATTATCGCAAACGGTACCGACGAGCAGCGCCACTGTGCGCAACAAACGCTGATGCACGTTCAGTCATTGATGGTCAGCCACAATCCGCGCCCAGAACCTCATGAGAAATTGCCCGCCGGGCAGGCAAATCGCAGTATCCATGATGCAGAACAGTTGCAACAGTTACCCGGCAAGTTGGTACGCGCTGAAGGCCAATCCAGCAACGGTGATGTCGCCGTAGATGAGGCCTACGACTATCTAGGCGTAACCTATGACTTCTTCTGGAAGGTTTTCCAACGTAATTCGCTGGACGCTGAAGGGCTGACGCTGGCTGGCACAGTGCATTACGGTCAGGATTATCAGAATGCCTTCTGGACTGGGCAGCAGATGGTATTCGGGGATGGCGACGGCAAAATATTCAATCGTTTCACGATTGCACTTGATGTGATTGCACATGAACTCGCTCATGGCATCACCGAACATGAAGCGGGGCTGATTTATTTCCGCCAGTCCGGCGCACTCAATGAATCACTGTCCGACGTCTTTGGTTCCATGGTCAAACAGTATCATTTAGGGCAAACCGCTGAGCAGGCCGACTGGTTTATCGGCGCTGAACTTCTGGCAGACGGCATCCATGGTATGGGGCTACGTTCTATGTCCCATCCGGGTACTGCGTATGATGATGAGCTATTGGGTATCGATCCCCAGCCCTCTCACATGAATGAATACGTAAACACGCGTGAAGACAACGGCGGCGTACATTTGAATTCGGGCATTCCCAACCGAGCGTTCTATCTGACGGCCATCGCTCTAGGAGGCCACTCTTGGGAAAAAGCGGGCCGAATCTGGTACGACACGCTGTGTGATAAAACGCTACCACAAAATGCGGATTTCGAGATTTTCGCGCGCCATACTATTCAACATGCAGCCCAACGCTTTAACCAAACCGTTGCTGACATCGTCCAGCAATCGTGGGAAACCGTGGGCGTGGAGGTACGGAAGGAGTTCTTATGAAAACGTTGCCGGATCTCAACGACGACGCCACTATTGAGCTGGCACGTGAAGGAGGATTCGCCTGGATTCCCAAGCTGGCGGGGACGCGACGTTTCGCGCTCGCCAGTGTGCCGTCATCCGAACGGGAGCGCATTTGTAGTGCGATCCGTAATGCCTTCCCTCAGGCTCGCGAGCCCGGCAAACCGGACGGTCCGGGCCGTGGCGACCAATTTTATTACCGTATCAGTATTAGCTACAGCCACCCGCAGCAGAATCAGTATGCCGATATCATATTGCTGATCCCGGAAGACAGCGCGCCACCGGAGCTGGCTGATCTGTGGCGCAACGGCCTACCTCAGTGACAACGGATGAGCAGTAACGACGAATTTAATCGGTGTGCGTGTAGTTAATCGGTAAATATGGAGTGTGACGCTCTGTGGAGCGAAAACTCGCGTTAATACCATCAATTTATTGCTCTAACTGATAATTTACAGGGTAATGCTCTCTTTCATTCCTGAGAGGCACTCGATCTGATCAGACGAATATCACGTCCTGGTGGAATATTAAACATTCGGGCATATTCACGGGTGAACTGCGATACACTGGCGTAGCCGACAGCAGAAGCCGCATGAGTAATACCCACTCCATTTGTCAACATCAGATTTCTGGCATTAATCAGACGGAGCTGCTTCTGAAACTGCAAGGGGGTGAGTGTGGTGAGTGACCGGAAATATTGATGAAATACCGACACACTCATACCAGCCGCACTGGCAAGTTCTTGGATTCTAATCGAGCGCATAAAATCTTTACGCAGTATGGCTATTGCGCGGCTGACTCGTCCGGCATGACTGTCAACAGCGCCAAGGGCCCGGATTGCTGATCCATGCTTACTTCTGAGCAGCCAGTAATGTAGCTCGCGTATTAGTCCCTTACCGAGGATATTGAGCGCTTCATGCTGTCCGAACAACTTTACCAGACGGTATGCGGTGTCTGCCAAGTCGTCACAAATCGATTCGATATGAATATTGCCCGAAGCATTACTTATTTTAGTCGGCATAACCACCTGGAGTTCACGGAGGATCTCAATATCCAACTCAAGTACAAGTGAATAATAGGGGGCACCTTTACTGGCCTGAGTTATCTGACTGACTGTCGGGATGTCGGCGGATATAACCATCGCTTCTCCGGGACCATACTCAAAGCTGTCAGGGCCTGTTGTAACGCGTTTTCGGCCCTGTAACAGCATGGCTATCAGCGGCTTTGACACTGCAGCCTGTAACTCTCCAGGATGAAGGGAACGTACGATAGTCAGCCCCGGAACCGGAGTGACAGTAACGCCGTTATGGTCAGCACAGGCATCGGCATAGCGGCGGCAAAGATTCAGCAGAGTGTCATTCATCGAACGTTTTCAGACAAGAATAAGTGTTTATATTATGCTGGCAACCAGCACAAACAACTCAATAAAAATATTATTAGGCAAAAAATAACAAAGATCAGGCAATGCAGCCCAGATGAATTGTCATATTGTAGATGCACCAACAGAACAGTAAGGACATATCATGAGCAAAATTACTCTCGTAACGGGGGCTAATAGGGGCCTAGGTCGTAACACCGCACTCTCCATCGCAGAGCGTGGAGGTGATGTCATTGTTACCTACAGAGGAAACACTGAGCAGGCAAAAGAGGTCGTAGATGAAATCCAGTCTCTGGGACGCAAGGCTGTGGCGGTTCAGCTTGACGTGGGTAATAGCGCTAGCTTCCCGACATTTACCAAATCCCTACGTCCTCTACTTTCTGAAATCTGGGACCGTGACACATTCGACCATCTGGTCAATAACGCGGGCCATGGAGAATTCTCCATGATAACAGACACAACTGAAGCGCAGTTTGACGGGCTATTTGATGTTCATGTTAAAGGAATGTTTTTCCTCGTGCAGACACTTCTGCCTTTGCTGGCTGATGGCGGACGTATCATCAACTTTTCGTCTGGCCTGACCCGCGTATCATATCCAGGTTTTTCGGCCTATTCTGCGGCAAAGGCCGCTGTTGAAATGCTCAGTGTCTACATGGCCCGTGAACTGGGCCCACGTGGTATCACCGTAAATACCGTTGCACCCGGTGCGATCGAAACCGATTTCGGTGGCGGGCTTGTTCGGGACAATGCTGATGTTAACGCACAATTTGCAACGATGACTGCTCTCGGACGAGTCGGTGTTCCCGATGATATAGGCCCGATGATTGCCAGTCTGTTACGCGAAGATAATCGCTGGGTTACCGCACAGCGAATCGAAGTGTCAGGCGGGCAGACAATCTAATACTGGCGAATATGCTTCCATAAAAAAGGAATACACCATTCCATAGTGGCGTATTCCTATTAACAGTAAGGAATATCGATAGCTAACTAACGGTTATCAGACACTAAATAACACTGAGCGAACGCAGCACATATAGCCCAATGGCGATCATGAAAAACGCCCCCACCGTCGTCAGCCCAATAATATTCGCCGCCAGCGTAGCGTTCCCCCCCATCGCACGCGTCATCACGTAGCTTCCCGATGCTGTCGGCGTTGAGGAAAACAGGAAGATAATACCCAGTTCAACGCCTCGGAAACCAGCCAGCCATCCCCCAAACGTCAACAGTCCCGGAACGACCAATAGCTTAGCTACGGAAGAGAGCATGGCGACGTTGGACGAACGAAACATACTGCGCCATTCCAGACTCGCTCCGGCACAGAGTAACGCCAGCGGTAGCGCCATTGAGGAAATAAAGCTGCCAGTTTGCTTAATCACGGCAGGTATCGGTAAATGGCTCTGCGCATATGCGGCACCACAGAGTAAACCGATAATCAGCGGGTTGGTGAAAATACCGCGCAGCAGCGTACGCACCGGAATACGCTGCTCGGGAGACTGCCGCTGCAAACTGCGCGTTAACGTGATAACGGATAGCGCATTGAACATAATCACCGTCACCATCAGATACATGGATCCGACAGCCACGCCCTCTTCACCATAAGCACTCATCGCAAACGCCATGCCCATAATGCCCGTGTTGGAACGGAAACCACCCTGAACGAAGATACCCCTCTCCGTGGGTTCCTTGACCAGACGAATCGCCACTATCTCCAATAGCAGGAAAGTTGCCAACGTCCCCACGGTGCCATACACCACCAGCGGCCACTGCTCTGAGAATGCCTGATGAGTGGTCGCGACACTGAAAAACAACAGGCAAGGCAGAGAAAGGTTGAACACTAACCGCATCGCGGTATCGCAAAAAGCATCGTTCAACAAATTCAGCTTACGCAATGCCACACCGATTAATAGCATAAGTAGATTAGGCATCGTGACGTTGAACGCAAAACTCCAGGTTTCCCAGGACATGACTTTCCTTGAGTATTATTTGTTTTGTTAACTACAGTTCGTTTCGTCTCTGACAAAACGGGGCGAATATTGCTATTCGCCCCGTTAATAAATCACTTACTTTTTTTAAGATGCGACATCAACCGTTTGCGCTTGCGTAGCTGAGTTGGCGTCAGCTTGTTGCGCTTCTCTGCAAAGGGGTTTTCCCCTTCTTTAAACTGAATACGAATCGGCGTGCCCATCACTTCCAGCGAACGGCGATAGTAATTCATCAGGTAGCGCTTGTAGGAATCCGGCAGGTCTTTCACCTGATTACCGTGGATCACCACAATCGGTGGGTTATAACCCCCAGCGTGTGCATATTTCAGCTTCACACGACGACCGCGCACCAGCGGCGGTTGGTGATCGTCTGACGCCATTTGCATAATACGAGTCAACATCGCCGTACTCACACGACGCGTTGCACAAGAATAGGCTTCGGTAACCGACTCAAACAGGTTACCGACACCGCTACCGTGTAGCGCAGAAATGAAGTGAATGCGGGCAAAATCGATAAAGCCGAGACGCAGATCCAGCGTATCTTTCACCTGATCGCGCACTTCCTGCGACAGGCCATCCCACTTATTCATCACAATTACCAGTGAGCGCCCACTATTGAGGATAAAGCCCAGCAGCGAGAGATCCTGATCGGAAATGCCTTCACGCGCATCGATAACCAACAGTACCACATTGGCATCTTCAATCGCCTGCAACGTCTTGATGACGGAGAATTTTTCTACCGTTTCCGTGACTTTGCCGCGCTTACGCACCCCAGCGGTATCAATCAGAATATATTCACGTTCGTCACGCACCATCGGGATATAGATACTGTCACGCGTCGTGCCTGGCATGTCGTACACTACCACACGCTCTTCACCCAGAATTCGGTTAGTCAGCGTGGATTTACCGACATTCGGACGCCCTACGATAGCCAGCTTGATCGGCAAATCTTCAGGATTGAAATCGTCTTCCGCTTCTTCTTCGCTGGCCTGCTCTTCTGCTTCTAACGCAGCCCAGTAAGCCGCGTTCTCTTCTTCTTCGGTTAACTCGACCGGCTCTTCTATTTCATCTTGTACAAACGGCAGCAGAACGGTTTCCAGCAGCGACGTCACACCACGGCCATGAGATGCCGCGATCGCGTAGACTTCTCCCATACCGAGCGAGTAAAAATCTGCCGTGACCATATCTGGGTCAAGGCCATCGGTTTTGTTAGCGACCAGCACCGTCATCTTTTCGCGGCTACGCAAATGCTTGGCAATGCCTTCATCCGCAGGCATCAACCCCGCGCGAGCATCCACCATGAACAGCACGATGTCCGCCTCTTCAATCGCCACCAGCGATTGACCCGCCATGCGCGTTTCCACACCGTCTTCCGTACCATCGATACCACCGGTATCGACGATAATAAATTCATGCCCTTCCACTTCTGCACGACCATACTTGCGGTCACGAGTCAGCCCAGGGAAATCCGCCACCAATGCATCACGAGTGCGCGTTAAGCGGTTAAATAGCGTGGATTTCCCCACATTCGGGCGCCCGACCAGCGCGACGACAGGTATCATTGTTACAACCTCATTACTTATATTTCAATACGTTACAGCGAAACACTCGCTGACGATAAAAAGACGAAACGGCCCCTGATAGTGTCAGGAGCCGTTATGGGAACGCATCCAAAAACGCTGCGCTCCAAATCAATAAGGTGTTACCTAGCGGGTGAACGCGTAGATGTCACCATTTTTCGCCTGAATCAGCAGCTTATCGCTGGCAACTACAGGCTTGCTCAGGAAACCAGAGCTATCTACTTTTTGTTGTGCGACAAAGCGGCCATCTGCTGTATTCAGCCAGTGCAGATACCCTTCGGTATCGCCCACAACCAGATAGCCGTTATACAGCGCCGGAGCCGTTAGGTTACGGTGCAACAGATCGCTTTGGCGCCACAGGCTCACGCCGCCATTGGTGTTCAACGCAACAACGCGATCGTCCTGATCGACCAGATAGATCCGGTCACCGTCAATGATGAAATCATGCACTGAACCCAGCTCGCGCTTCCACAGAACCTGACCAGAACGCAGATCCAGCGCGGTCATGTTGCCATTGTACCCTAGCGCGTAAACCACTTCGCCCGCGACAACTGGCGTCGTGTCGACATCGTTCAGCCGATCGATTTCGGTTGCGCCACTCGGCTGTGAAATACGCTGTTGCCAGATGAGCTGACCCTGATTGATCATCACGGCGTTCACACGACCGTTGTCACCGCCGACAATCGCCGCACCAAATGCGGTTGTCGGTGCAGATTCACCGCGCAGAGACAGCGTCGGCATATCTAGGTTAACGCTCCACTTGATTGCGCCATCCGCCTCATTCAAGGCCTGCAACATACCGTTGCTGGTGTGAATCAGCACGACGCCATCGCTAACGACAGGACGAGACAGCGCTTCACCTGCTACTTTCGTTTGCCATACTGGCGTACCATCTTCGGCATTCAGCGCATAGACCTGCGCCCTTTCGCTGCCGACATAGACATTGTTACCAGAAACCGTTACCCCGCCAGACAGCAGCGCCGGATTATTACGGGAGAAGAAATTGGTCTTCTCTGACAGGTCGGCACGCCAAATCTCTTTGCCGTCACTCAGATCCATCGCTTTCACGGTGCCACGACGATCGGCGGCAAAAACGTGGTTATCCTGCCATGCTGGGTGAAGGTTGGAATAAAACTCACCAATCCCACTCCCAACCGAACTGTTCCATACCTTAGTTGGTGTGAACTGGTTTTCCACCTGCGGCAGTGGAGACATAGTGACAACATCTTCTTCGCTGTTAAACAGCGAGCATCCGCTCAGCAGGGCAACAGAAACCAGTCCTACCAAAAGTGTTTTACGCAATTGCATGGAATTCCTCTTAGCTGGACAGGTTATTCAGTTTCATACGCAGTAACGCTTGCTGTGCCTGCGATGGGTTGGAAGACAACCCTTTGTTGTAGGCATCACGCGCAGCCTGATTATCCCCTTTGCTAGCCAGGATATCACCACGAACTTCAGCAGCCTGTGACGCCCAACCTTCCAGTTTGATGGCATCCAACGTTTTCAGCGCATCATCCGCTTTGTTTTCCTGTAGCTGAACCCGCGCCAAACGCAGATTCACGACGGCTAGCAGGTCAGCGTCTTTAGTTTGTGACTGCGCTTGCACCAGCTGTTGTACTGCTTTAGCAAAATTTTTCTGATCAACGTAATGACGAGCCAGTTCCAGAGAAGCCAGCGCACCATAGGTATTCTTATTCTCGGCCGTAAATTTCTCTGTTGAAGCAATCGCTTCAGCTTTACCTTCGGCCAATTGCTCCGTCACCTGCTGATAAGACGCAGATGCAGCCTGCACGCTATCATTTTGATGGCTTTGCCAGAAACGCCAGCCAACCAATGCGCCAACGCCCAACACAACACCGACAACTAACGCCTTTCCGTTCTCCGCGAGGAAACGACGTAGTACATCAACCTGTTCATTCTCTGTGGTATAGACTTCCACGGTGTCTCTCTCCTCAATCCAGTAACGTTGCCAGCCGCGATGCGACGTCGGCCTGTGCCAATGTATCCTGCTCGCCGTTGCTCAGATTTTTAACCACAACCTGACCGGCCGCCACTTCATTTTCGCCTAATACCAATGCGACGCGTGCGCCCCATTTATCAGCACGAGCGAATTGTTTCTTAAAGTTGCCACCGCCGTAATTGGTCATCAATTTCAACTGCGGCAACGCATCACGTAATTTCTCCGCCAGTTGCATTGCGGCAATCTGCGTTCCTGCACCGGAAGAAATAAGATAAGCATCTACGCCTGGCTGTGCTTTGAAATCCGGATTCACAGACTGCACCAGCAGAACCAGACGTTCCAGACCAATCGCAAAACCGACCGCTGGCGTCGCGTGTCCACCTAGTTGCTCCACCATACCATCATAACGCCCACCGGCACAGACCGTGCCCTGAGCGCCCAGACTGGTGGTCACCCACTCAAATACGGTGCGGTTATAGTAATCCAAACCACGGACCAGACGCGGATTAACGGTATATGGGATACCGGACTGCGTTAAAAGTTCACCCAGTGTTTCAAAGTGTGCTCGCGATTCATCATCCAGATAGTCCGTCAGCACCGGCGCATCATTCAGCAGAACTTGAATCTGTGGATTTTTCGTATCCAGAACGCGCAACGGGTTGGTGTACATCCGGCGCAGGCAGTCTTCATCCAGTTGATCTTTATGCTGTTCGAGAAACGCCACCAGCGCTTCACGATAGCGGGCACGTGCGTCTAACGAACCAATCGAGTTCAGTTCCAGCTTCACATGATCGGCGATGCCCAGTATCCGCCACCAGCGGGCCGTCATCAGGATCAGTTCGGCATCAATATCCGGCCCTTGCAGACCAAAAACTTCACAACCCAACTGATGGAACTGGCGATAGCGCCCTTTCTGCGGACGCTCGTAGCGGAACATCGGGCCGACATACCACAGCCGCTGTTCCTGATTGTAGAGAATACCGTGCTCAATACCGGCGCGGACGCAGCCTGCCGTCCCTTCCGGACGTAGAGTCAAACTATCGCCATTGCGATCGTCAAAGGTATACATCTCTTTTTCGACGACATCGGTCACTTCCCCGATAGCGCGCTTAAACAGCGGCGTTTGCTCGACAATCGGCAAACGAATTTCATTATAGCCGTAGCCGCTGAGCACCTGTTTCAGGCTGTTTTCAATACGCTGCCACAATGCCGTTTCGGCTGGCAGGTAATCGTTCATGCCGCGAATGGCTTGAATATTTTTTGCCACGTCAGTTCTCTATGCGTTTTTCAAAAAATAAACCCGATTATAGAGGGATTGTCGTCGCATCTTCAATGCGGAGCATCCCCATCGGGTTAAGGAATCGTGAATTATGCGGGTGACGGCATACCGTCACGCCGTCAGGGTTACTTATCCACCAGATTGACGGTAATACGCTGACTTTCGTCCATCATGGAGGCTTTCGCGCGAATTTTGGCTTCTAACTGATCGATCATCTGTTCGTTATCGAATCGCTCTCTCTGCCGCACGCCGTCTTCATAAAAGCCGCTCTTGTTGTGTCCACCCGTTACGCCAATAGTAGACACCAGCGCTTCACCGGGGCCATTAACCACGCAACCGATAATCGAGACGTCCATCGGCGTGATGAGATCCTCCAGTCGTTGTTCCAATGCGTTCACCGTACCGATCACATCAAATTCCTGGCGAGAGCAAGTCGGGCAAGCAATAAAGTTGATTCCGCGTGCGCGAATGCGTAGTGATTTCAAGATATCGAAGCCGACTTTAACTTCTTCAACCGGATCGGCTGCCAATGAGATACGCAGCGTGTCACCAATACCTTCAGACAGCAGCAGGCCGAGGCCAATAGCCGATTTCACCGCACCACTACGTGCGCCACCGGCTTCGGTGATACCAAGATGCAGAGGCTGATCGATACGTGCTGCCAGCAGGCGATAAGATTGCACCGCAAGGAAAACATCCGAGGCTTTAACGCTGACTTTAAACTGATCGAAGTTCAGACGATCAAGAATATCAACATGGCGCATCGCCGATTCCAGCAATGCTTCCGGCGTGGGTTCACCGTATTTTTCCTGTATATCCTTTTCCAGCGAACCGCCGTTAACACCAATGCGGATCGGGATATTGTAGTAACGTGCACAGTCGACAACCGAGCGAATGCGCTCTTCGTTACCAATATTACCGGGATTGATGCGCAGACAGTCTACGCCATATTCCGCGACTTTAAGCGCGATGCGGTAGTCAAAGTGAATGTCGGCGACGAGCGGGACATTCACCTGCTGTTTGATAAGCTTAAAGGCTTCCGCCGCATCCATTGTCGGCACGGAAACGCGGACGATATCGACGCCAACACGCTCCAGCGCTTTGATTTGATTGACGGTTGCTTCAACGTCGGTGGTTCGGGTGTTGGTCATGGATTGCACCGCAATCGGCGCACCATCACCAACAGGCACCTTGCCGACGTAAATCCGTGTTGATTTTCGACGGGTTATGGGTGCAGCGTTATGCATTACTTCATCTCCAGCATTGCAGTCTTACCTAAACAACACGTTATTCTGCGGTCAACGTCAGGCGTGCAACCTGACTGCTGCGCACGAATCGACTTAAATCAACCAGCTTACCTTGAAATTTAATCTGTACCGCAGCAGGTGCACCAATTTTAAGTTGATAGGGTGACTGACCATCCAGATTCAACGTGCTGCCATTACGCTGCATGCCGCTGAACAGTTTCTTACCGCTGACATCCGTGACTTCCAACCAGCAATCGGCCGTAAAGGTCATCACCAATGCATGAGCTGCAGAGACCGGATTGCTATCCGCTACCGTAGCCGCAGGTGCGACTGCCCCAGCGCCTAACAATGCGTTACCCGCAGCCTGCGACTGTGTGGCATTCGCCTGTGAAGGTGATTGGCTGGACGGTACAGCAGATGATGAGGTTGTGGAAGAAGGAGGCGTTGACGGTGTCGCCGCGATAGTGGCGGAGAGATCGACTGGCGTTGAAGGAGGTGTCGCTGCAGAACCCGCCGTCGACGTTTCCTGCTGAGCACTGTTATCCATCAGCGGAACGGACTGCCCCTCCGTTTGCGACTGCATAGAACTGGCGTGATCGACCATGCTGTTGATCTCTGCCTGCTGAGCCTGATGGTTTTGCCACCACCACGCGCCCGTTAGCCCCAGAACAACCAGCACGACCAGCCAGGTGATTATCATCAGCCAGCCATCACGCTTTTTGCGGCTTTTTTTCAGCGAAAAACTCTGCATCGGCGAGACCGAGATCGTTTTAGGCACGGCCTGTTTATCCATTATGGGAAGCAGGTTATCTTCAGGTAAATGAACCAACTTGGCATAAGAACGGATATAGCCGCGCAAAAAGGTCGGCGCTAAATCGGCAGGGGTTGTACCGTCCTCAATATCTCGAACGGTGGTGATTTTAAGGCACAAACGCTCGGCAATAGTTTGCTGAGTCAGCCCAAGGCGTTCACGCGCCTCACGCAGACGTTCGCCGGGTAGTTTTGCTTCTGTTGTATCTTGGGTGGTTTCAGTATTCATTAGCTAAGAAATGCTGGTACTGTTTAGATTGTGGAAAACTTCGCGCCAGCACGTTGCCATAACGTTCTTTATCGCCATCATGGCCCGCTAACGCGGCGAAACGAATCTGTAACCATAAGCTTTCGGCACTGGCCGGAAGAATATGCTGATAAACATCAAGCAGCAGCCGCGTTTGCTCATTTTTCCCGGCAGAAAACTGTTTGTTTGCTTCTGCCAGCAAAGCACTGCCTTTCGTCGGGTCATATTTCAGCGCCCGACTTAATAAATTGCGCGCGTCTTCAGTCTGTCCAGCATTGAAAAAGCAGTATCCTGCATTTTCCAACGCATCAGCAACCTGACTGTAATCAGGAAGTTGTGCAGCCGCACTAAACTGTCGCTGTGCCGCTACATACTGCCCTAAACTACACAGAAACGCACCGTAATTATTCATGACGCTGCCATTTTCCGGCGCCCTGTTCAACACATGCTGATAACGCTGTTCAGCCAGACGGTTTTCACCTATTCGCTGCTCGTAAAGCGCCATCCCCAATTGCGTTCGATAATCCTGCGGAGCAATCGCTACCGCCTTCTCAAGATTTTGCCGAGCCGAATCCAGATTATTGTGCGCGAGGTACGCCAACCCAAGCTGCAAACGGGTTTGGGCGACCGCTGGATTTGTCGTCTGCTGAGGCGAAGGTACACACCCTACCAGCAGCAACATCGCAAACAGGCTACTCAGCCAATACATTCCCTGTGATAACGCTATTCCATGTAATAAAGACAGTCTCTGTGCTAGAGGCTTCGCCATCCCTGTTCTCCCTCGCTTGTCGTCCTTGGCAAAGAGGTTACCTGAATATGAACAGAGTGGCAGTCGTACCTGACAACAACGCGGCGCGCTTCGCAGTTTGCCCGCATTTGCCCTGCAAATTACGTTGGTAAAACGACATAGGCGGCAAGACGTCGGGTTAGCGCTTTCGCGTTAACCCACGCCATTCGTTATCAGACCGCTTTCACCGCGATAGGTTCACCCGCCATTTTCTTCTTCAGCGTACGCTTGGTTCTATCCACGACTTCGCCGGCCAACTGACCGCAGGCAGCATCGATGTCATCCCCACGGGTTTTACGTACGATCGTCGTGAAACCATACTCCATTAGCACTTTGGAGAAACGGTCAACGCGGCTGTTTGAGCTGCGGCCATACGGCGCGCCGGGGAACGGGTTCCACGGAATCAGGTTAATCTTGCACGGCGTATCTTTCAGGCATTCAGCCAACTGATGCGCATGTTCAGTGCCGTCATTGATATGATCCAGCATCACATACTCAACGGTCACGCGGCCCTGATTCGCATTGGATTTTTCCAGATAGCGACGCACGGCACTCAGGAACATTTCGATGTTGTACTTTTTGTTGATCGGCATGATTTCGTTGCGAATGTCGTCGGTCGGCGCATGCAGTGAAATCGCCAGTGCAACATCGATCATATCGCCCAGTTTATCCAATGCAGGCACGACGCCTGACGTGGACAGCGTCACGCGACGCTTGGACAAACCAAAGCCGAAATCATCCAGCATGATTTCCATTGCTGGCACCACGTTAGTCAGGTTCAGCAGCGGTTCGCCCATTCCCATCATCACTACGTTGGTGATCGGGCGCTGACCGGTAACTTTAAAAGCACCGATGATCTTCGCTGCACGCCACACCTGACCAATGATTTCCGATACGCGCAGGTTACGGTTAAAGCCCTGCTGAGCCGTTGAACAGAATTTGCACTCCAGCGCACAGCCAACCTGAGACGATACGCACAGCGTGGCGCGCTCTTCTTCTGGAATATAAACCGTTTCGACCCGTTGGCCACCCACCAGAATCGCCCACTTGATAGTGCCATCGGAAGAACGCTGTTCGTCCACCACTTCGGGTGCGCGAATTTCAGCGATTTCCTGCAATTTAGTGCGGAAGACTTTATTGATATCCGTCATCTGGTTGAAGTCATCACAGCAGTAGTGATACATCCACTTCATGACCTGATCGGCACGGAATGGTTTCTCTCCCATCGACATGAAGAGGTCACGCATTTGCTGACGATTAAGATCCAGCAGGTTAATTTTCCCCACACTGGCTTTGACGGATTGAGAGGCATCAGCAGACGCCGGAGAGAATTCAGACACGGTTTGCTCAGATACGATAGTTTCAGACACGATGATTTCAGACGCGATTTGCTTAGACATTGTAGATCCTGGCCTCGTTGTTACACGTTATGGCGCTAAAAAAAGAGGGTTGAGTTCGATGGTAATGACCAAAGAAACGCCCCGGGCAAGTGCAGGCTCATCCGGGGCGCAGCATTGTACAAAGTTTAAAACAGGTAAGCTACCATCACCGCTTTTTTTTCTGTGTCATCGCTTCAGTGCCGCGCACTGGCTCGGTGAAAAAGGGCAACATCACAAGTGCTCATCTGTTATTACACACAAAACCAATCATGCGTAACATGACACACACGCAGAATTACGCGCGCGGGCAGATTTCGTCGTCGCTGAAGAAATAAGCGATTTCACGTTGAGCAGATTCGATAGAATCTGAACCGTGTACTGCGTTCGCCGTGAAGCTGTCCGCGTAATCAGCACGCAACGTTCCTGCCAGCGCGTTGGCTGGGTTCGTGGCACCCATGATGTCACGGTTACGTTGAACGGCGTTTTCACCTTCCAGCGCCTGTACCATGATCGGGCCAGACATCATAAATTCAACCAGGCCATCAAAGAACGGCTTGCCTTTATGCTCAGCGTAGAAACCTTCCGCTTGCTCACGGCTCAGGCGCAGCATTTTAGACGCAACGATGGTAAAACCTGCGCTTTCAAAACGTGCATAAATCGCACCGATAGCATTCTTGGCAACCGCATTAGGTTTTACGATGGAGAAGGTACGTTCTATCGTCATATTGACCTCATTAACTAAACTGTCAGATTGCAGTCGGATTATAATAATTGTTATCCGACCGGTGAAAGTGGCGCAAATTATAGGGGCAGAGACCTTTGTTGCCTACCAAGGAGATAACATTTTATTAAAAAAATATTACCTCTCATTTTCTCTTCATTAACGATTGTGCATCGCGCTTTTTCGTTCCCCACCGCACCTGTACTGAATGTAACAAATCATCGGCGATCACAGTTCTGAAGGTTACTTGTAACGTTATAGGTTATTTGTTTTTAAAACAATAAGATAACTGGAATCCCTTTGGCATTCACTGCTAGCCTTGCTGCTGTACCCACCATAATGGCCAGTAAGAGGGCTGATAATGAAAAGAGCGGTCAACGCATTGCAAAATTTCGGCAAGTCCCTGTATGGGCCGGTGCTGATACTTCCGATTGTCGGGCTATTCATCGCATTTGGGAACGTATTCGGTAACGGCAACTTAGCAGGCTATGTCCCTTTACTTAATCACCCCTTAATTCAGGATTTTGGTCAACTGGTTTCCAAATCTGCCGTGGCGATTCTGGCTAACCTGGCGTTAGTGTTCGCCGTTGGGATTCCTATCGGGTTGGCAAAGCGCGACAAGGGTTATGCCGCACTGATCGGTCTGGTGATGTTCATCATCTTCATTAATGCCATGAATATCACGCTGCAGTTACAGGGTAAACTCGTGTCAGCCGCCGAGATGCGTCCCGCAGGGCAAGGTATGGTACTGGGCGTTCAGGTGCTGGAAATGGGCGTTTTCGCCGGTATTCTGATCGGCGGATTCGCTGGCTATTTGTATAACCGCTATTCCAGTAAACAGTTTAACGGCGTCATGGCGATCTATTCTGGCCACTGCTTCGTCGCCATTCTGGTTATTCCGTTAGCGATTGCGCTGGGCTTTGCAATGAGCACCCTGTGGCCATTTGCTCAGCACGGCATCACCTGGCTGGCCTTCGCCATCAAAGGTGCAGGTCCTGTTGGCATCGCGATTTATGGCTTTCTGGAACGCATTCTGATCCCCACCGGGCTGCATCATTTGGTCTATACCCCGTTCTTGTACACCGAACTGGGTGGAACGGCCGAGGTATGCGGCAAGCTGTATCAGGGCGCACGCAACATCTACTTTGCTGAAATGGCCTGTCAGGACGTCAAACAGCTGAGCTCGACCGTGGTTTGGGATGCGCGCGGCATCAGTAAAATGTTTGGTCTCACTGCCGCAGCGTTGGCGATGTACGTCACGGCGAAGCCAGAAAAACGTCTGGCGGCGAAAGCCATTTTGATTCCAGCCGCTTTTACCTCTTTCTTACTGGGCGTCACCGAGCCGCTGGAGTTCTCCTTCCTGTTCGTCGCTCCTATGCTGTTTGCCGTCCACGCGGTGCTCACCGGCATAGGCATGATGCTGTTCTCCATCATGGGCGTGCACGCAATTGGTGCCAATGGCGTTATCGACTTCCTGCTCTATAACCTGCCGCTAGGCGTCGAGAAATCTAACTGGCCGATGTACATCGCGGTCGGGCTGACCATGTCAGTGATTTACTTCTTCGTCTTCCGCTTCCTTATTCTGTATTTCGACATGCCAACACCAGGGCGTGAAACCGATGAGGAAGAGACGCGTCTCTATTCTAAAAACGAATATCAGACCAAATCCGAGCATCAGGTAAAAGCGCAGGACGCAGTGAAAGGTGATGCCCAGCTTGTCGGAGCCACCATTATCGCGGGACTGGGCGGCAAACCCAATATCGAGGTGGTGGATAACTGCTACACCCGACTGCGGGTCACGCTCATCGACCCAGCTTTGGTAGACGAACAACAGCTTAAGAACACCGGTGCGAAAGCCGTTATCCGACAGGGTAACAACGTACAGGTGGTTTACGGACTTCACGTCAAAACTATACGCGAAGCAGTTGAAAACGCGCTTTAACAGGAGACTGACCATGACGAAACCCCCATTTATTCTGACGATTGCCGGTGGCGGCAGCACCTATACCCCGGGCATCGTAAAAAGTCTGATGGTACGTCTTGCGGATTTCCCGCTGGCAGAGATTCGTTTGTATGACATCGACGGCCAGCGGCAGGACATCATCGCACCGGTGGTGGAAAAGGTGATTCGCGACCACAGTGACAGTATCGTCTTTACCGTCACGACCGATGCGGAAACCGCGTTTACCGGCGCTCACTTTGTTTTTGCACAGATGCGCGTCGGCCAGTACAAAATGCGCGAACAGGACGAGAAAATACCACTACGCCACGGCGTCGTCGGGCAGGAAACCTGTGGCCCCGGCGGTCTGGCTTACGGCCTGCGCACAATTCTGCCGATGGCCGAGCTGATCGATCTAGTTGAGCGCTATGCGCACAAAGACGCGTGGATCGTCAATTACTCTAACCCTGCCGCGATTGTTGCTGAAGGCGTTCGTCGCCTGCGTCCTAACGCCCGTGTGCTGAATATTTGTGATATGCCGGTTGCCGCGATGCGTAACATCGCGGCCGTGCTGGGCGTCGATCGCCACGACATCACGGTGGACTATTTCGGGCTGAATCACTTTGGCTGGTTTACCCGTGTACTGGTCGACGGCGTCGATCGTATGCCGGAACTGCGCGAACACATCGCCCGCTACGGCCTGTTGACCGCCGATGCAGCCGACACCGATCCGCAACACGCCGATCCGTCATGGGTGAAAACATGGCGTAACATCAAACCGATCATGGATCATTTCCCAGAGTTCGTGCCGAATCCGTATTTGCAGTATTACCTGATGCCTAACCAGATCGTTGAACATCAGGATCCGGACTACACACGCGCCAACGAAGTGATGGACGGACGTGAGAAGAAACTGTTTGCGGCCGCCGCCAGCTACAAGGAAACCGGTATTCTGCCGGATGCGTTCCACGTTGGCGTGCATGGTTCGTTCATTGTTGACGTCGCCTGCTCGCTGGCGTTCGATCTCCGTCAGCGTCATCTGGTCATCGTCGAAAATAAAGGCGCCATCGCCAATCTGCCTTACGACGCGATGGTGGAAGTCCCCGCTTATATCACCGCCCAAGGGCCGGAACCCGTGCGCATGGGGAATGTACCGCAGTTTCATCGTGCCTTGCTGGAACAGCAGTTGGCGTCCGAACAATTACTGGTGGAAGCCACGTTGGAAGGCAGCTACGAGAAGGCGTTGCAGGCATTTACTCTGAACCGTACCGTGCCGACCATGCAGCACGCTAAAGCAATTCTGGACGATATGATTGAGGCCAATCAGGATTACTGGCCGCAATTAAAACAAGCATATAGAGACGGTATCGCCCAATAATCTGCGACTTGTAGGATTAAGGAAAATCGCTGACAATGAATCTATCATTGCACATCAATGATAGATTCGGGGCCGAATTCATCGGCCCCAACGTGGAGGATCTATGTCAGCATCGTCTTCTGATTTGCCCGTTTCTCATGAGCGGTTTGTCTCCGCTGATTGGCTCGCCAGCCACCTGAATGACAGCAGCATCACGCTCATTGACGCCCGAATGTTGCCACCGGGTAACGACACCCGTGATATTCATGCCGAATACCGCGCCGCTCATCTGCCCGGCGCGGTTTTTTTTGATATTGAAAACCTATCCGATCACAGCACCGACCTGCCGCATATGATGCCAACTTGCGAAAACTTCGCACGCGCGATGGGTGAACTGGGGATCGATAACCAGCAGCATCTGGTGATTTACGATGAAGGTAACCTCTTCTCCGCCCCCCGCGCATGGTGGATGCTGCACACCTTCGGCGCGACATCCATTTCAATTCTGAGTGGTGGTCTGGCAGGCTGGAAAGCGCAGAATCTGCCGCTGGAACAGGGCGATGTGGCGAGTAAGCCCGTCACGTTTCACTCCACGTTGGATGAAAACGCCATTCGCTCACGCGACGACGTGCTCTCAATCAGTCGGAATAAATCAGAGCAGATTGTCGATGCCCGCCCCGCCCCGCGCTTTAATGCCGAAGTAGACGAGCCGCGTCCCGGCCTGCACCGTGGTCATATCCCCGGTAGCCTGAATGTACCGTGGACTGATTTGGTGAATAACGGTGCGCTGAAGCCTAATGCCGAACTGGCGACCATTCTGCATAAGCACGGCGTGGATTTCACTCGCCCTATCGTCGCCAGTTGTGGTTCCGGCGTAACGGCATCTGTCGTGGTGTTGGCGCTGACGCAGTTAAATGTCCCCAATGTGACGCTGTACGACGGATCGTGGAGCGACTGGGGTAGCCGCGATGATGTCCCGATTGCGCGCGATTAACCCCGCACGGTATTTTGTTGTCAGTCTATTTATTCCTTGTCTATCAGGAATCGCTCAGGAGTAGCAGGTGGATAATCGGCTGGCATCGTTAATGCAGCACGGTCAGGCGCTGACGCGCGCGGAATATCGCGTGCTGGCTTTTATTGCCGAACATTCATCGCTGATCGGCAAGATAACAGTGCGGGAATTGGCGCAGAAAACCTATGTATCCACGGCGACTATCATGCGGCTGTGCCAGAAAATCGGTTTTAGCGGCTACAGTGAATTCATTTATCACTGCAAAACGTTGCTCACGGACAATCCGCGTCTCGCTCCCTCACCTGTCGTCACGCCCGATGATGCGTCACTGCCTGATGCTTTCCAGCATTTTATCGACAATTATCAGCGCACATTTGCCTACATTAGCCATCAGGATAGAGCAGCCTTCGGCGCTATTCTGCGGCAAGAAAGTCACTTTTTTCTGTACGGCGCAGGGTTTTCCCATTTGTTTGCCGAATATTTGGCGAAGAAGCTTCAGGTGCTGGGGAAAGATGCGTTCTCTTCTGGGTTAGGCGACAGCAGAGGTATTTTTCTCAATAACGCGCCAAAGTATCAGGTGTTTATCGCGATCTCTCGCAGTGGGGAAACCGAGCAAGTGCTGGATAAGGCGCGTATCGCCAAAAACATTGGTATGAAGGTGATTGCCTTTACCCGCGCGTCGTTGAACTCATTAGGCGAGTTAGCCGATTTGCACTTCCGGCTCTACGATGATGCGGTTCACTATGCGGCGGAAGCGGGCGAGATTAGCTCATTTGAATCGAATCTTGTGATGCTGATCGATTTACTGTTGTTACAGGCAACAGCGGAAAAATCGTAATCCGCTGTCGCCTGTATCAAATTTATATACCCTAAATAATTCGAGTTGCGTGACAATACGTTAGCGTTTTGAACGCCGCTATGCGTTGCCGCTTCCCTTAAACTCTCTCAGGAAACTCCCCCACTTGCGCTCGTAGAACGGCGTGGTGTGCTTAATCATGTAATGGCTGATGCCCGGCTCGCCTTCCTTCACCAGGCACAGATCGACAGGACGATCGTCCGATAAGGTATCGCTGGCGACGCTGCCCGCTTCACGAATGATGGTTTCCTCATCCTGATCGACATCAATACCAATCAGCAGATGCGGCTGTTCTTCACCCGGTTCCTGAATCTGTGCCAGAAACGCCCGTTTTACATGGCGATGCTTGGTAAAAAGCTGTGTCAGAGAGTCAATCATCTGTGCTGGCATCTCAGCTGGCTGGCTCAGCATGACCTGCATATCGTCTTCAACAACGCGCTGTTGAACAAAGCCGTTACCTTCACCAGACAGAATATGTTCAATCTCCTGTGGCAGAAATTCTTTTCCATACGGCAGCTTAGGATTGAGGAACAGCGTAACACCCTGAGTTATTTCAAACAGCGAGCGCACTGGCAGTGCCAGAAAAGACGCTTCTTCCGTAATCACGCTCTGTAACGCTTCCAGAGAAGAGAAGAAAGGAATGGCGGATGAACCATCGTCTTTTTCCCAGTGCTGAATGTTCACATTACTGCCCGCATGCAACACCGCCTCACCGGATTCATCCCCGTCATCAGTACTGCCCAGCACGAACACCGTGGCTTTCATCAGTTCGCTGAAAAACTCAGGGCGATGCGCGGGCTCCATTGCGGCCAGAATCAGTACTTCTTCCAGTTTATTACGTGGCGAAAACTCCATACTTTCCTCAACATGATTACGTTAAAAACCGGCGCGTTGAGGCCCGGTTTTATTTCTCAACACATTCTGTAAATGGCAGACAAACCTGAACCGACTACTTGGCGTTGCTCAGCAGGAGATTCGCCAGCGTGCGCACGCCGAGTCCCGTCGCGCCCGTCGCCCACTGATCAACCGCACCTTTGCGGTACGTTGCGGAACAGTCGATGTGCAGCCAACCCTGCTGATAATTTTTCACAAAGTGCGACAGGAAAGCGGCTGCCGTGCTGGCGCCGGCGGTGTGTGCACCACTGGCAATATTGTTCAGATCGGCAAAGCTGGACGGCAGATGGCTGCGGTGGAACTCTTCCAGCGGCAGGCGCCAGAACGGCTCATTTTCTTCTTTCGCACTTTCCTGCAATGCCGCAACCAGCTCATCATCAAAGCTGAACAGCGCGTGATAATCGTTGCCCAGTGCCATTTTCGCTGCGCCCGTCAACGTTGCACAGTCAATGATCCACTGCGGATTCTGCTCGGAAGCATCAATCAGACCATCCGCCAGCACCAGACGCCCTTCCGCGTCGGTGTTCATCACCTCAACCGTTTTACCGTTGCGATAGCGAATGATGTCGCCCAGTCGGAATGCATTGCCGCTCACCATGTTGTCTGCGCAGCACAGATACAGTTTCACTCGCTGTTGCAAACCGCGTGACGCTGCCAGCGCCAGTGCCCCCGTCAGAGTAGCCGCACCGCCCATATCTGACTTCATGGAATCCATTGATCCACTCGGCTTCAGGCTATAGCCGCCGGTATCAAACGTAATACCTTTGCCCACCAAACAGGCGAACACCGGTGCATCTGGATTACCCGTCGGGTTATAGTCCAGTGCCAACAGCACCGGCTGACGTTCAGAACCGCGACCGACCGTGTACAGACCGGCATAATTCTGTTCACGCAGATCTTCACCTTTGGTGATGCGGTAGCTGACGGCATCACATGCCACGTCACACAGCAAATCGACCGCGCGTGTCGCCAGCTGTTCTGGCCCCAAATCTTCAGCAGGCAGGTTGATGGTGTCACGAACCCAGTCAACAATCTTCAAGCGGTCATTCAGCTCTTTCTTGTCGGCATCGTTCAGCTCCGCCCATTCAACCGTTCTTTGCCCTTTCGGCCCACGATAGCCCTGCCAGAATGCCCAGCTGTTTGCCAGATCCCAGCCTTCACCCGCCAACGTAACGTGTTTAATCCCCTGCCCGTCGATTTTGCGGGCGGCACGCTGGATCGTTGCCAGTGCAGCTTTGCCATTCAGTGACGTCGTGCCAACATGAATGGTAAAACCCTGCTCATTCACACTCAGCGTTGCTTTTTCTCCCCAGCGCGCGTCAGCTGGTTGAGTCGAGAGTGAAATCAGCATGGTATTGTTCGTCATAGTGCTTCTCCGATAATGGATATTCCTGCCACTTTTCATGTTTGCAGGTGCTTTTCATGTTTGCAGATACATAAACCGTGCATCATGACATGAAAATGTTACGAATTTTGGCACGGAAATAAAATAGGCCACCAGCCTAATACTGGTCACGTAAGTCTCATACCAGGAGAAACACGGGATGAGGTTCCCGCAGGGATACCTCGCCCCGTGGTCACTCCATGAATCTCGGTTCTCAAACGCTCGGCATTAACCTAGTAGCCCCGTCATATTACTTAGTCGGCTTCATCTAACCAGACCAGTAAGATCGCTTCCAGAATTTTTTCGTTGGAGGCGTCCGGCAGATCGTCAAATTCATCCAGCTCGCAGACCCACTGGTGCATATCCGTGAAACGCACGGTTTTCGGATCGAGATCGGGAAACTGGTCGTAAAGTGCTTCGCCAATAGCCCGGCTGTCTGTCCATTTTAATCCCATAGCGGTTCCTCCCTATTCAGATCAATGCTCGCGCGCGTGGTTGATCGTATAGCGAGGGATCTCGACGATGAGATCGTCTCCGGCGACACGCGCCTGACAGCCCAGACGGCTTTCCGGCTCCAGCCCCCAGGCCTTATCCAACATATCGTCTTCTTCTTCTGTGCTTTCTACCAGCGAGTCAAAGCCTTCACGCACGATACAGTGGCAGGTGGTACAGGCACAGGATTTCTCGCAGGCATGCTCAACGTCAATACCGTTACGCAGGGCGACTTCCAGTATACTTTCACCGCGTTCAGCTTCCAAAACCGCACCTTCAGGACACAAATCCTGATGCGGTAAAAAGACTATCTTAGGCATGTTACACCTCATCCACAGAATGGCCTGCCAGCGCACGACGGATAGAGGCATCCATACGACGGGCGGCGAATTCCTGGGTTTGTTGATCGACTGTTTTAATCGCGGCTTCAATTGCCACGGGATCGCTTCCCTGCATCATCGTATGCAGGTGTTCGGATGCCGCGACAATGATACCTTTTTCGTCATTACTCAATAACGCTGCGTCGGCCACCAGTGCGCTTTGCAAGCTTTCCAGCACGCGTGCCGCCTCCACTTTTTGCTCTGCCAGACGACGCGCCCCGACATCTTCCTTCGCATTCAACATCGAGTCGGTGATCATCGTGGCAATTTCCGTATCGCTTAAACCGTACGACGGTTTAACCTGAATAGAAGCCTCGACGCCCGTCGATTTCTCCATCGCTGTAACGCTCAGCAGGCCATCCGCATCGACCTGAAAAGTCACGCGAATATGAGCCCCACCCGCAGGTAACGGCGGTAGGCCACGCAGTGAGAAGCGGGCAAGCGAACGGCAATCCGCCACCATTTCGCGCTCTCCCTGCAAGACGTGGATCATCATGCCGCTCTGGCCGTCTTTAAAGGTCGTAAATTCCTGTGCGCGGGCAACCGGGATCGTGGTATTGCGCGGAATAATTTTTTCCACCAGCCCGCCCATAGTCTCAAGCCCCAGCGACAAGGGGATCACGTCCAGCAGCAGCATTTCACTGTCCGGCTTGTTGCCGACCAGAATATCAGCCTGAATCGCCGCGCCGATCGCCACAACCTTGTCAGGATCGATAGACGTCAGCGGTGTACGACCAAAAAATGTCCCCACCTGCTCACGCACCAATGGAACACGCGTCGATCCGCCGACCATCACCACTTCCTGCACGTCTTCTGCCATCAGCCCCGCATCTTTCAGCGTACGACGACAGGACAGCAGCGTCCGTTTCACCAACGGAGCAATCAATGCATCAAGCTGTTCACGGGTGATAGTCCCCAGCCAGCCAGCGACATCCACATCGATCGCATCAGCGCTGCTGAGCGCAATTTTGGCTTTCACCGCCGCGTCACGAAACGCATGATCCAACTGGCGATCGTCACGATTGTGAATACCTGCCTGTTCGCGCAGCCACTCGGCCAGCAGATGATCGAAATCATCACCGCCCAGCGCAGAATCACCGCCGGTCGCCAGCACTTCAAAGACACCACGGCTTAAGCGCAGAACGGAAATATCAAAAGTACCGCCGCCCAGATCGTAAATGGCGATCACGCCTTCTTTACCGGAATCTAGCCCGTAGGCAATCGCCGCTGCGGTTGGCTCGTTGAGCAGACGTAATACGTGCAGCCCAGCCAGACGCGCCGCATCTTTGGTACCCTGACGCTGTGCGTCATCGAAATATGCGGGAACGGTAATTACTACACCATCCGGCACGCCGCCTAGCGCAGATTCCGCACGCGCAGCCAGCGCAGACAAAATATCCGCAGACACCTGCACGGGATTCAGGTTACCAGCCGACGTCTGAATCAGCGGCAAGCCGTTATCGCTGGCGTGAAAACGGTAGGGTAAATGAGGGTAACGCTGCTGAATGTCGGCCAGAGAACGCCCCATCAGACGCTTTACTGAACTGACGGTGTTTTCCAGATCGTGGACAGCATTGTCGCGCGCGTGCCAGCCGACGCGGTGACCATCGTGACGATAGTGGACAACCGACGGTAGCAGATCGCGTCCGTCGCTGTCCGTCAGCGTTTGAGCTTCGCCGCTGCGCACGGTGGCAACGAGAGAATGGGTGGTGCCTAAATCAATACCGACGGCCAGACGTCGCTGGTGCGGTGCCGCACTAAGACCTGGCTCACTAATTTGTAATAAGGCCATATTGAGCTTCCATCAATTGGCTGGCGAAAGCCCTGTATGGCAATCACCATCGGGTTTCTCGCCGGGTTAACGAGTTATCTGTCCAGCAATTGTTCTTCGAGTTCTTCAACCTGTTGCTGGAGTTTGTCTAAAAAGCGTAGCTTGCGCACGGTGTCCGCAGCGTCTGTCCACGTCTCATTATCCAGTTCATGACGCATATGAGAACGACGAGTGCCAATCATGACCTGCAACCGCTCGGCGAAGGTCGTCAGTGCCTCATCGGCATCCGATCGCTGAGAGATCGTATCCAACTCTTCGCGCAGTTCAAGCTGTTCCATCAGGAATGCCGTGTCCCGCATCGTGTGCTGCTCGTTGTTCACATCAAAACCGCGCAACGACAGCATGTACTCCGCGCGTTTCAGCGGATGTCTTAGCGCCTGATAGGCGTTATTGATCGTCGCAGCCTGCTGTACAGCCAGCATACGCTCGCGCTCTGGGCTGGTAGCATAACGGTCAGGATGAAACTGACGCTGCAAATCCTGAAAACGGGATGCAAGCAGGCCACCATCCACATCATAGCGAATAGGCAGCCCGAATAACGTAAAGTAATCCATAGTGGTACTCTGGGAGTGTTGGGTAGCAGCGCGTGTCATTAATCGATAGTACGCTCACTACCCAAGAGGGGTCAGACGTTGAAACTTTCGCCGCAACCACATTCGCCGGAAATGTTAGGATTATTGAACTTAAAGCCTTCGTTCAGCCCTTCTTTAACGAAATCCAACTCCGTTCCGTCAAGATAGACCAAGCTTTTGCCGTCTACGATGACTTTGACGCCTTTGTCTTCAAAGACAGTGTCACCGTCGTTCAAATCATCAACAAACTCCAGCACATACGCCATACCGGAACAGCCGGATGTCCGTACGCCAAGACGCAGCCCAAGGCCTTTGCCCCGGTTTGCGATGAAAGCGCTCACGCGTTGCGCCGCACTTTCGCTCAGAGAAATCGACATACTGTTACCTCGATCGTTCGCCAACTCGACGGAATCAGGCACCGATAACCACGGTGCCCCGACGAGTTCAGCCGCAGAGATTACTGCGCGTCGCGTTTACTTTTGTAATCCGCAATCGCTGCCTTGATAGCGTCTTCCGCCAGAATGGAACAGTGAATCTTCACTGGCGGTAGCTCAAGCTCTTCGGCAATCTGCGTGTTCTTAATCGCTTCAGCTTCATTCAGCGATTTGCCCTTTACCCACTCTGTGACCAGCGAGCTGGAGGCAATGGCAGAACCACAACCGTATGTCTTGAAGCGGGCATCTTCGATGATGCCTTCGTTGTTGACCTTTATCTGCAACTTCATCACATCGCCGCACGCTGGCGCGCCGACCATGCCGCTGCCGATAGAAGGATCGGCGTTGTCAAACGAACCCACGTTGCGTGGATTTTCATAGTGATCAATTACTTTTTCGCTGTAAGCCATGTAGTCGTCCCCGCTCTGGTGAATTAATGATGCGCCCATTCGATGCTGCTGATATCTACGCCCTGTTTGAACATTTCCCACAGCGGAGAAAGATCGCGCAGACGACCGATAGATTTACGCACCAGCTCGATGGTGTAGTCGATCTCTTCTTCGGTAGTAAAACGCCCCAGCGAGAAACGGATCGAACTATGTGCCAGCTCATCATTCATGCCCAGCGCGCGTAACACGTAGGAGGGCTCCAGACTGGCCGACGTACAGGCAGAACCGGACGATACCGCCAGATCCTTGAGTGCCATAATCAACGATTCACCTTCAACATAGTTGAAACTGACGTTCAGGATATTGGGCACGCCCTGCTCAATATCACCATTCAGGTAGACTTCTTCAATATCATTAATACCGTTCCACAGACGATCGCGCAGCGTACTCAGGCGATCCATTTCTGCGGTCATCTCTTCTTTCGCGATGCGGTAGGCTTCGCCCATACCGACAATCTGGTGCACAGGCAGGGTGCCAGAACGCATGCCGCGCTCATGACCACCGCCGTGCATCTGCGCTTCGAGGCGGATACGGGGTTTACGACGAACATACAGTGCTCCGATCCCTTTCGGCCCATAGATTTTATGGCCGGAGAAAGACATCAGATCCACTTTTAACTGGCTGAGATCGATAGGCAGTTTGCCTACGCTCTGCGTGGCATCAACATGGAACACGATACCGCGACTGCGGCACATTTCGCCGATGGCTGCGATATCCTGCACTACGCCGATTTCATTATTGACGTGCATGATGGAAACCAGAATGGTGTCTTCGCGCATCGCAGCTTCAAGTTCAACCAGATCAATAATGCCGTTGCGCTGCGGTGCCAGATAAGTGACATCGAAGCCTTCACGTTCGAGTTGACGACAGGTATCCAGCACGGCTTTGTGCTCGGTCTTACTGGTGATGATGTGTTTGCCCTTCTTCTGGTAGAAGTTGGCAGCACCTTTAATCGCGAGGTTATCGGCTTCGGTCGCGCCTGACGTGAAGACAATCTCACGTGGGTCGGCACCGACCAGTTCAGCAATTTGGTTACGGGCGATATCAACCGCCTCTTCCGCCTGCCAGCCAAAACGGTGTGAACGGGAAGCCGGATTACCGAACGTACCGTCCAACGTCAAACACTGCATCATTTTCTCAGCGACGCGCGGGTCAACCGGCGTGGTAGCTGAATAATCGAGATAGATAGGTAACTTCATTGCTCATAAACTCCGTACATCACTTCAAAACGTACAATGCGTTTTGTTTTATTGACAGGTTGTTTATACCCGCAACCTTTCGGGCCAGTGCAAAGTTTTACTATTTTATAGTCGGAACAATTTATCGTCGGAATAATTTATAGCCAGATCAACACTGTGACAGTCGCCATAGCACCCGATCCACATTGGGCAACGTGGTCATTGATTAGGCGGCGATCAGAAAGGCAAAACGTGACGAGTAAAGGTACTCGTCACAAGGAACCTGTCACGTTGAAGGTGTATCAGGCGCGCAGGTTAACGTTGATCGTTTCCTGGATGCGCCCATTCGCGGTGCGACGCGTATCAGTATCCTGACGATCCGCAACGTTCAGTACTTCCTTATTATTCACCAGCTCATCCAGCGTGATGTTATTCAGGAAGTCAGTAATACGGTCGCTCAGATCGCGCCACAGCGTGTGCGTCAGGCAGCGATCGCCACCCTGACAGCTTTCGCGGCCTTGGCAACGCGTTGCGTCAACAGACTCATCGACAGCAGAAATAACCATACCAACAGCGATTTCATTCGCGTTTTTACCCAGCAGGTAACCGCCGCCTGGGCCACGAACGCTGGCAACCAGTCCGTTCTTACGCAAGCGCGAAAATAGCTGCTCCAGATAAGACAGTGAAATACCTTGGCGTTCGGAAATATCCGCCAATGGAACTGGTCCTTCCTGGGAATGCAGAGCCACATCGAGCATGGCGGTAACGGCGTAACGGCCTTTGGATGTCAGTCTCATGATAGTGGTACCTGTAGGTAAAACATGTATTATGAAAACATGTATTGGCAGAACATACCGCGAGTCTGACATTCCCGAGTGTTTTAGTCAACTATTTAACCGAGTAAAACACTCAAGTATTATTCGTCGTGTGTTTTTTGTACCGAGCTGAGTATTCCACGCAGGATGTTAAGTTCCTGAGCTTCAGGTCTGGCGCGGGTAAACAAGCGACGCAGCTTGTTCATCACCTGCCCTTGATGTGCTGGTCGGATAAATCCGGTTTGCAGTAACGTCTGTTCAAGATGCTGATAAAAGCGTTCCAGATCGTCGACCAGCGGGTACGGCGATTCTTCATGCTCCGGCTGCCCAGCCTGTAACCGATCCAAATGCGCGATACGGACTTCATAAGCAATAATCTGCACCGCCATCGCCAAATTTAGCGAGCTGTATTCTGGGTTAGCGGGAATCGCCACGTGGTAATGACATTTCTGAAGTTCATCATTCGTCAGTCCCACACGCTCACGCCCAAACACCAGCGCCACCGGCGCGTGCTCCGCTTCCTGCGCACTGCGAACGCCACACTCACGCGGTTCCAGCATCGGCCAAGGCAAAGTGCGGGAACGTGCACTAGTGCCGACCACCAGATTGCACCCTTCGAGCGCCTGATCGAGCGAATCAACAAGGGTGGCATTACCGATAACATCGCTGGCGCCTGCGGCCAACGCAATCGCCTGCGAATCAGGCTTAACCAATGGATTGACTAAATAAAGTTTGCTTAAGCCCATGGTTTTCATCGCCCTGGCCACTGATCCCATATTGCCAGTGTGCGACGTTTCAACCAGAACAATGCGAATATTGTCTAACATTATGTACTCTGTTGTGCGAAAGGAAGTCATGCGAAAAGGAAACCGCCATACCTTAACACAAACTTAGCTATTTTACTTTTCTACTGCTATACTCTGCGCCGCTTTCCGTTCTTTAACATTCCAGTGGACCGATACCATGCATCCGATGCTCAACATCGCTATACGCGCTGCGCGTAAAGCCGGCAATTTGATTGCCAAAAACTATGAAACGCCAGACGCCGTCGAAGCTAGCCAGAAAGGCAGCAACGATTTTGTGACCAACGTCGATCGGGATGCAGAACGTCTGATCATTGAAGTCATCCGCAAGTCTTACCCACAGCACACCATTATTGGTGAAGAATGTGGTGAGCTGGCAGGTGAAGATCCGGCAGTACAATGGGTTATCGATCCTCTGGATGGCACCACCAACTTCATCAAGCGTTTACCCCACTTCGCCGTTTCTATCGCGGTCCGCATTAAAGGCCGTACCGAAGTTGCCGTTGTTTATGATCCTATGCGTAATGAGCTGTTTAGTGCTACCCGCGGTCAGGGCGCACAGTTGAACGGTTATCGTCTGCGCAGCAGTACTGCCCGCGATCTTGAAGGCACCGTACTGGCAACAGGTTTCCCCTTCAAATTAAAACAACACAGCAAAAGTTATATCAACGTTGTTAGCGCACTGTTCACCCAATGTGCGGATTTCCGTCGCACGGGTTCTGCCGCACTGGATCTGGCCTATGTGGCCGCGGGTCGCGTTGATGGTTTCTTTGAGATCGGTCTGAAGCCGTGGGATTTTGCCGGTGGCGAACTGTTGGTACGTGAAGCTGGCGGGATCGTGACGGACTTCGTTGGCGGCCATAACTATCTGGCATCCGGCAATCTGGTTGCAGGCAACCCGCGTGTGGTGAAATCTATTCTGGGCACCATCCGTGAAGAACTGAGCGACGCGCTGAAACGCTAATCTCGACCCACTCCGACCCACTCTCATAAAAATGAACTCGGGTCGGAGTTGTTATTTTTCTTTACATATGAATCCTGTATACGCATTGTTTATCAATATACGATAATAATTATCAAACTCATTACACTGATAACTTCATCACATTGATAAATTGTGAATTAGGATCGCCACCATGTTAAGAAAATCAGCAAGATCGTTCTTCCTGACCGCATTACTCTCCGCCCCACTCTTCAGCTACGCTACCCAATATCCTCTCACCGTTACCGATTTCGACGGCAGAAGTGTCACCATTAAACAAGAGCCGCAGCGCATCATTCTGCAAGACGGCCGCGATATTATGACGATGGCATTACTTGACCGCGATAATCCCTTTCAGCGTCTTGTCGCCTGGAACAATCTGGCGAAAAAACAGGACACGGCAACCTGGGACATGCTGAAAGGAAAATGGCCTGAGTCCGTCGGCATTTTGGATATGGGTTTCAGTGATAAAGGCAACGTCGATTTGGAAAGCGTGCTGTCAAAACAGCCAGACCTGATGATTGCCCAGTTGCGTGCCAAGGCGGCGCTGAAGGAAAGTGGTGTGATTGACAAGCTCAGCGCACTGAATATTCCCGTACTGTTTGTCGATTATGAAGTGAATCCGGCTAAAGATACCGCCTCTAGTGTCGATCTGTTGGGTAAGGTTCTGAATCGTGAAGCCAACGCCAAAGCGTATACCGATTTCTACCGCAAACACCTCGATGCCATTCAGCAGAAAACCGCCGCGATAACCCCAAAACCCAGCGTCTTTATTGAACCGATTGCCGGAAATTCGGATTCCTGCTGCTTCACGCACAGCAACAGCGGCTGGGGCGGATTGATTGAAGCCGTCGGCGCGACAAATATTGGTTCGGGTTTGCTACCGGGTGCATCCGGCTTTGTCTCGCTGGAAAAAATCATCAGCATGGAGCCTGATGCCTACATCATGACGGGCTCTAAACGTGGTAACAGTCAGGTATTACCGTTAGGCTATGGCGCGACTGTCGAAGACGTTCGCACTCAGGCTAATGTGCTGCTAAGCCGCACCGGTATTAGCCAGATCCCAGCGGTTCAGGCTAAGCACGTCTATGGTATTTACCACCATTTCTACAACCATCCTTACAACATTGTTGGTATGGAATATCTGGCAAAAGATATTTATCCTCAAGCGTTTGCCAGCTTGAACCCTGATGACACGTATCACCATATCATTCAAAATTTCACCTCGCTGCCTGACAGCGACTTTATCTTTGCCTGGAAACAAGGTGAGTAATTTTTCATGAGTACAACCACTGAACCGGGTATCCACAATACTGCCGTGGATGCCAACACCATTATGGACAACTATCGCGCCATCATTCGACGCCGTGTGAGTGTTATGGCGATACTGCTGTTGATCATCATCGGCTCGTTGTTGCTGGATTTCACGATGGGACCTTCGGGACTCACGCTTGATGTGCTCTGGAACACGCTGACCGACCCGGCCAGCGCCGATGCAGGCACTCGCGTGATCGTCTGGGATATTCGTCTGCCTTATGCGTTGATGGCCATTATCGTCGGGCTAGCGCTCGGCCTGGCTGGCGCAGAGATGCAAACTATCCTGAACAACCCGCTGGCCAGCCCGTTTACGCTTGGCGTTTCCTCCGCCGCTGCATTCGGCGCTGCACTGGCGATCGTCCTTGGAATCGGCATCCCCGGCATTCCGGCTCAGTGGTTTATTTCTGCAAACGCCTTTATCTTTGCTCTGCTGGCAGCATTGCTGCTTGATGGCATTACGCGCTGGACGCAGGTCGCCACCTCCGGCGTCGTGCTGTTCGGTATCGCGCTGGTGTTCACCTTCAATGCGCTGGTTTCTATGCTCCAGTTCATCGCCAACGAAGACACGCTGCAAGGTCTGGTGTTCTGGACGATGGGCAGTCTGGCCCGTGCCTCGTGGGAAAAACTGGGCGTCCTGCTGCTGGTGCTGGTCATCGTTATGCCTATTTCACTGATGAGCTCATGGAAACTGACCGCACTGCGGTTGGGTGAAGATCGCGCCGTTAGTTTTGGCATTAACGTTCGCCGTCTGCGTCTGGCGACGCTGCTGCGCATCAGTATCTTGTCTGCCATTTCGGTCGCGTTTGTCGGCCCAATCGGCTTTATCGGTCTGGTTGCTCCGCATATCGCACGTATGATTTTCGGTGAAGATCACCGTTTCTATCTGCCTGCCAGTGCACTAACGGGTGCGCTGGTGCTATCGATGGCGTCTGTTGCCTCGAAAAATCTCATTCCCGGCGTCATTATCCCGGTGGGTATCGTCACCTCACTGGTTGGTGTGCCATTCTTCCTGAGTATCATCCTGCGCCACAGAGGGAACGTATGAGCCAGCAAACCGCTTCTGGATTACGACTTTCCCACTTTCGCGCAGGCTACCCTAAGCGTCAGGTGATCCGCGATCTGTCCGTGCCGCAGTTGCCGCGTGGAAAGATCACGGTGCTGCTCGGCCCCAACGGCAGTGGAAAATCAACCCTATTGCGCGCGATGGCGGGTCTGAACGCTTCCGAAGGTGAACTGTGGTTGGATGACACTAACCTGATGACACTCCCGTTCGCTCAGCGAGCGGAAAAAGTCGTTTATCTGCCGCAGTCGTTGCCCGCCGGCGTGCACTTGCACGTACTGGAATCCATTATCGTCGCACAGCGCGCGTCCGGCGGCATGCACAACGCCGAAAAGCAGGATGAAGTCATGACCCTGCTGCGTCAGTTAGGCATCGAGCATCTGGCGTTGAGCTATCTTGATCAGCTCTCAGGCGGACAGAAACAGCTGGTTGGGCTGGCGCAGTCGCTGATCCGTCAACCCTCGTTGCTTTTGCTGGACGAACCGCTCAGTGCGTTGGATCTGAATTATCAATTCCACGTGATGGATTTGGTACGAAAGGAAACGCGTAAGCGCAACATCATCACCGTTGTGGTGGTGCATGACATCAATATTGCCTTGCGTCATGGCGACCACGTACTGATGCTACAAAACGGTAATCTGATTGCAGATGGCGCGCCGGCCGAAGTCATTAGCCCAGAAAGCCTGTCAGCGGTCTATGGCGTACGTGGACGCATCGAACGCTGTTCACAGGGCGTACCGCAGGTGATTATTGACGGATTAGTCAGCGAACCTACCATCTAGGCAATTGGCCGCTCAAATAGCCTCCGGTAAGCAAGTGCCCCGGAGGCATAATACTGCTAGTGTAAACGCTCAGTTCCCAACATATCGCGCATGTTCGTCAGCATGTTCTCAAACAAGCGTAATGCCAACCCTACACTGTTTACGTTGTAGTACAGCGCCGCGTCATGATGCTTTAAATAATCCTCAAACTCTGGTTTACCGATCAATTTATAAATAGCTGTAAATCGCAAAATCAGATGGCTGCAATTATTGAGATACAGATCAAGCGTGCGGTAATCGCTGTTCATTAATTGAGTCAGTAGCGTAGTCATATGCTCGAACTCCGTCAGTAACGACGCATAATTCCCCAGATTTTCCGCACTATGTTCGGTCAATTCCATACCGTCATCTCCCTTGGTCTTCTCTTTTCTCCATCCGTCATCGACTCCTTTGGCCACGCGCCGTTTGGCACGTGGCTCTATAGATTAAAAACGCTGCCAGCCCGCTTCATCCTGAGCAAGCGCATTTTTGTTCTTCGCGGAGGCAAGACGAGGTGCAGATAGGCCGGACGGTACAGAAGCAAGAGCGGGGATCAGCGACGATGAAGCGATTTGTCCCACAATAAATTGCCCCACCAGTTGGCTCAATGTGCTCGCCTGTTCCTGTAACGACTGCGAGGCCGCAGAGGCCTCTTCGACCAATGAGGCGTTTTGCTGAGTCACATCATCCATCTGGTTAACGGCCTGATGTACCTGGCTGATACCCTGACTTTGTTCTTCCGTCGCCGCAGCGATTTCATTAACTAAATCCGTCACCTGCTGGATCGCATCTTTCATCGCCGACATGTTTTTCCCTACATCGCTGGCTTGTTCAACCCCCGAAGACACCAGCGAATTTGAAGCATCAATCAAGTCCTTGATTTCACGCGCCGCTGTAGACGAACGCTGCGCCAGCGTGCGCACTTCACCCGCTACCACCGCAAAACCGCGCCCCTGCTCACCCGCACGCGCAGCTTCCACCGCCGCATTCAGAGCAAGGATATTGGTTTGAAACGCAATCCCTTCGATAAGCGCAATGATGTCGGTGATCTTGCCTGAGCTATTGCGAATATGTTCCATCGTATTCAGCATGGTGCTGACTGAATCGGCGCTATCGATGGAAATTTTGCTGGCATTCCCTGCCAGCAGGCTGGCCTGTTGCGTGTTTTCTGCGTTCTGGCGCACCGTTTCACTAATTTCCGTCATACTGGCCGCAGTTTGTTCCAGCGAAGCCGCCTGTTCCTCAGTGCGGGATGACAAATCCTCATTACCTGCCGCAATCTGCGTTGCCGCACTGCTCACCGACTGCGATGAAGCACTCACCGAGGCCAGCGCTGAAGATACCCGTTGCATCAGGCTATTAAAGGCGCGGGCAGTATTCCCAACTTCATCCTTGCGTCGATCGTCAGCTTGAATCGTCAAATTGAGATGCGTGCTGACGTTTTCCATCGTTTGACTCATATTATTCAAACTTTTCCTGATGCCCAGAATAGTCCTCACAGCAAAAAAGCCAATTAGCAACACGATCAGTAACGCACCAGACAACAAACCAAACCACGTTTGATCATAGATTCGTTTATTAACCTGACGCAGATCGTCGCCCATTTTGACATTAAGATCGAATTGCTTACGATAATTGGCGATCAGATCACGAACGACCTTTCCCGGACCTTCCATTCCCTGAAGCAGGCCGAGAGCGATGTCATTCTGGTTCGCTCTTGACGCATTCAGAAAAACGGGCAAAGACGCCTGTAATTTCTTGGTCAATTCAATCGCCGTATTGGTCAGTTGGCGATCCCCCTCGCTGGAAGCATTATTTTTCAGGTAATACTCATTGAGTACCTTCATCTCTTCGATATTTTTAGTAATGTCTTGCTCAATTGCCGGTAACTTACTGTCGTCATCCGTGGTCTGATGACGATACAAAAAAAGCACCAGTGAATTGCTTTTATCCACCAAATTATTTAGATCTTTGATACTTGGAATCGCATTATCCTGAACATATTCAAAACGAGACTGGAACCCTGATAATAATGATAAAGTAACAATAACCAATGAGATAAGTGCTAGCGACATTAACGAAAACGTCAACAGCAGGCGTTGCGTGATATTCATAACCGCTCCATTTTTGAGTTTTTATACCGCATCTTTCTTCCTGATTCCGGTATGTCAAAATAAACACCATCGTCCTCCAGACATGGCATTTTGAGTAAAAATCAGACATACCTTTACCACGCTCAATTATCGACACAGAAGCGAACAGCTTGATAGTAATGATCGCTTAAACCATTCAATAATCTCAAATAAATAGCCAAAAACTATCAAATAAAGATAATCGATCGTCAGAAACATCCATTCATCGGTAATGAAATAAAGTGAAAGAAAAACGTTTGCGTTGCTACCTCGGTGGGCGAACGATCTGATGGCACAGAACACCAGTTATGTTGTGATGAGCGGCTGATATCTCTTTGCGTCGAGCATGAAGCGGAACGATCGATAAAATGCATAAAAAAAGCACTGACCAATGAGGTTCAGTGCTTTTTTATTATCTGATTGACTGTCTGGCGGCGTTATTTCTTCGCAGGCAGCGTAACCCAATAACCTGGCTGATACGGCAACGGCAGGAACTTCTCATGGAAGGTACGGAATGTGGCATCAGGATCGAGATCTTTAAACAGTTCAGGATGCATCCATTTCGCTAATACCTGAATCGCCACAAACTGATACGGGCTGTCATAGAACTGATGCCAAATAGCATGGGCATTGCCATCGGTTGCTACCGGTAGCGTTTTGAATGCTGAGCGTTCCATCAGTTTTTGCAGGCGTTGCAGCGCTTCTTTCTGATCGGCTCCCGGTCCAACGCCAACCCAGCCATTCGCCGTGTTGTAGTTTTTCCAGTTAGCGCCAGTCACCACCACCACATCTGGGCGAGAGCTGATAATCTGCTCAGGGTTCAGCGTACCAAACGTACCAGGGATGATGTTCTTGGCAATGTTGTCACCGCCAGCAGCCTCAACCATGCGGCCAAAGTTCTCATCACCGAATGACATGCAGCACTCTTCATCATAGCCACCCGCGCGATCGATCATCACTTTCGGGCGCGGCCCTTGATAGTTTTTCAACCGATCGGTGACAATTTCAATCTGCTCACGGCGGAATTTAATAAGCGCTTCTGCACGCTCTGGTTTGCCCACCAGTTGCCCCATGATGTGAATACTTTTCTCTGCATTCTCAAACGGCTTCTCGCGGAAATCGATAAACACGACAGGAATACCCAGCGAACTGAGTTTTTCAATCAATTTTCCTTCGTCCGTCGCGGCCTTGGACTCCAGATTCATCAACACTAAATCGGGTTTCAGCGTCAACGCCTGCTCGACGTTAAACGTGCCGTCTTTCGCACCACCAAAGGTCGGCAGTTTTTTGATTTCTGGGTATTTCTTTTCATAGGCCATATAGCCGTCGTAATCGGCTTTTGGCAAATCGTCACGCCAGCCAACCACGCGCTGGAACGGTGCTTCGGTATCAAAGGCAGCCAGCAGATAAATCTGTCGACCTTCCCCTAAAATAATCCGCTTCACTTCGGATTTGATTTCTACCTTCCTGCCACTGACGTCTTCAATAACAATCGGGTTAGCGCTGACAGCAACGCTCGCACTCAACCCCAACAGAACAACGACTGAGAACAGCCATTTTTTCATTATTATTCCCTTCTGCGATTATGGTTATAGATGATAATAGTTATCATTATTGAAATGATATCCCGCCGTGATTATCGGAGGCAACGGGTTTTTAACGTGAGGTTAATAAAAAGTGAAATCAGCCAGAGAATGGTCGAATACCGCCCATCATTGCGGGCTGTGCGCTGAGGTAAAGCAGAATGCCGGAGCCAACCAAAATCATCCCGCCAGCAAAAGACAGAAGAGAAAAAGTAGCACGCTGCCACACGGGTGATGCGCGATTTGCACCTAACCGTTCAATGACGCGACGGCAGTAAAAGACCAGCACGGCCAGTGCCGAGATAGTAATCGCGGTTCCGGCAGCCATCACCAGCGCAGAAGCTACGCCCCACAGATAGACGCCGATCACTTTAGAGAAAAGCAACACCATGATGGCACCTGAGCACGGGCGCATCCCCATCGCCAAGACAATCATCAGGCGTGTGCGCCAACTGCTACCACGTTCAAGTTCTTCATTGCTAGGGAGATGGCGGTGCCCGCAACCGCAGTCGGCATCATGCTGATGAAGGGAGTGAGACGGCGCATAAATCGGGCTAAGCGTCATACGTCCATGAGCTGCCACGTTAAGCGGGGTTACAGGCAAAGGAATAACGCGCAAAATAGTCGCGGGCTTGGGTTGTCGAACTAGCACGATATACAGCTGTTTTAGCGCACGGAAACAGAGCAGCAGCCCCAGCCCCGCCACCAGCACAAAGCTTCCTTTCTCCATCCAGAAACTGCTGTTATGCAGCGTTCGACTCGACAGTTGCAAGATCCCGAGAACGACTGTCACCAGCGCTATCGCCATCAGCCCCTGAACTAACGAGGCAGCAAGCGTTAACTTCAGGCTGCTTTTCAGCTTCGACGGATGCGTCGCCAAATAGGTCATGATGACGACTTTGCCGTGCCCCGGCCCGACAGCATGGAGCACACCATAGACCAGACTGAACATCATCAAACTCAGCCCAGCCTGATGCGGCTGCTGTTCTACCATCTGCAACAAATTCGACATTTGCTGGTGTAGTGACTTCTGCCAGATCGCGCTTTGCAGCACGATTTGCGGCCAGTATCTCACGATGTAATGCAGCGCCGAGGCAAGCAGCGCCAAAAATATCCACAGCGGCCATAGATCGCGCAGTCGGCTCAACAACGAACGTTGACGCGGCAACGATCCAAGATTTACTGACATTGCAACGTCACCCGCTGTGCAAACTGTTTCCCCAGATCCATGTCTTCATCCGGCGCATCATTCTTATCTAGCGACAGCGCATAAGATTGCAATTCAGTGTTAGGTTTCGGCGTGACGAGCGTGGTTTTACAACGTGACGTTAGCGCGGGTGCCAGCTTAACAGCCTTGTCGCTCTGATAGGACATATCGACAAAGTAGGTAGGATCGTAAGTAGAAATTAGCAACGGCTTTCCGGCCAGCGGCTGTGGATGTGCCAGCGGCAGCACAAACTCCAGTATCGCCTGATTGCCTTTGCGGGAAAGATGATATTCGGTTGGCATCGGCGCATATTTCACGGGCTGACTATCACGATAAATATCGGTGAAATAGTGCTGTCCTAACACATTAGCCATGACTTCTGCCGCCAGCTTTTTCCAGACTTCAGAATCCTTTTTCGCCTTTCCAGCGTCATACAGCAGGTCGGCAGACGTGATGGGATCCATCGTCCACTGCATACGTAAACCGGTGATATTGTCGTTCTGGCTCTCAACTGTGGTCTGCATATCAATAAAACTGTGTGGGTGGGCGAACACGGGCTGACAAAGTGCCAGACCTAACACCAGCAACGTTATCCGACCGTACTCTCGCTTCAAAGCGTTATAATGTAACATTATTTTTACCACGATACGTTATATTGACAGTACATACCATTTGCTTACGCTTTTTCGACAGCAGTATGGTGGCTGACAGAGGGCCGGATAAACAGTGCCGGAACCGCCAACAGCGCCATCACCCAAAACGTGCCGCCCTGCAAATGCTCAAACAGGAAGCCGGACACCATTGTCATCACCGCAATACTCCCGCCCATCGCTAACGCGGAATACACCGCCTGTAGCCGCAGTACGTCACCGCCGCTACGTGCCGCAATAAAGCGCATTGCAGCCAGATGGCAAACGGTGAACGTACCGCAGTGCAATATCTGTATCACAATCAGCCACGGCAGAGCCACCGTCGCGCCCATTAAGCTCCAGCGCACCACGCCGCATACGGCAGAGAGCAATAAAAGCTGTCTGGCGCTCCAGCGTCGGAACAGACGCTGGCTGAAGGTAAAGATGACGATCTCCGCAACGACGCCCAACGACCAGAGATAGCCGATAATCGAGGCGGAATAGCCTGAATCCTGCCAATAAATCACGCTGAAACCATAGTAAGCCGCGTGCGCGCCCTGCAACAGAGATACGCAAAGCAGGAAACGCCATACAGCCGGCTCACTCAGCAATCTTTTCCACGGCGTGACGCTGGCCGACTGCGCTGTCGAGGCTGCCGCCTGCGGCATCACGCTAGGTCGGAGCAACATGCCTAACAGCATGACAGCCAGTCCCACGTTGAAGATCGCCAGAATCGCGGGATGCCCCCAGATAGCAACCAGTTCGCCCGTCGCCGCAGAGGCGATAACAAACGCTATCGATCCCCAAACCCGCACCTTGCCATAATCCATCACCACCTGCCGCTGCCAGGTCGCGGCCAACGCATCGGTCAGCGGCACCAGCGGCGCAAAAAACAGGTTAAACCCGATCATCACTATCATCAGCCACAGCCAGGCATTACCCAGCCAAAAACCGACGACCAACGCCAATGACAACAATGCCAGCCCACGTAACACCGCAATCAATTTGGATGGATCTTTCACACTGGGCGTAATGACCAGACTGCCGACGAAGCGCGCCACCAGCCCCGCTCCCAGCAGCATACCAATCGACTCTGCCGAGAGCCCTTCTCCTTTCAGCCATCCGCCCCAAAACGGCAGGAAAACGCCATAACAAAAAAAGTATGTGAAATAGCTCAGCGCCAGCCAGCGCGTCGATTGCAAAACCATGATTTCTCCCTTTCGACGGCGAACACGCCCGTTCACCACCCAACGAACCGTCGCAAACACGACGTTTATAATTTTCCGCTGAAAATGCGCCAACGCTTTTTACTGGCGATTCTTTTTGCCAGTGATTTTTTTGCTGGTTACTTTTTTTTGCTGGTTACTGTGTCAGAGTGCATGCGGCGGCGCAACGCGTTATTCGTCATTAAACGCGAACGAAGGTATCAGCTTGATCAACTGACATAAAAAATTTCCGGGAGAAATTTTTAACGTTGCGTCAGCAACGGCCCGTAAGGGTGGCGGCTAGGGGTGGCATGCCATAAAAAAACGTGGGGAACGTTTTTCAACGTCGCTTGCGACGGCCCGCAGGGTGGCGGCCAAGGATGGCGCGCCATAAAAAACGCCAGCACACAGGCTGGCGTTTGAGACATGTTCCGACAGTGATGTCAGAGAAAAATGCCGAATTATGCGTAAACCGGGAAGCGGGCGCAGATATCCAGAACTTTTTGCTTCACGCGTTCAATGGTCGCTTCGTCGCTGATGTTATCTAACACATCACAGATCCAGCCAGCCAGTTCACGTACTTCCGCTTCTTTAAAGCCACGACGCGTTGCCGCTGGCGTACCGATACGGATACCGGAAGTCACGAACGGGCTCTTCGGATCGTTAGGCACGCTGTTTTTGTTCACGGTAATGTTCGCACGACCCAGTGCTGCATCGGCTTCTTTACCCGTCAGGTTTTTGCTGACCAGATCCAGCAGGAACAGATGGTTGCTGGTCGCACCAGAAACCACGTTGAAGCCACGTGACAGGAAGACTTCTACCATTGCTTTGGCGTTTTTCGCAACCTGCTGCTGATAGACTTTGAACTCAGGTTCCATCGCTTCTTTCAGTGCAACCGCTTTACCCGCGATAACGTGCATCAACGGGCCACCCTGACCGCCAGGGAAAACAGCGGAGTTCAGCTTTTTATACAGATCTTCGTCGCCGCCTTTCGCCAGAATCAGGCCACCGCGTGGGCCAGCAAGCGTTTTGTGCGTAGTCGTGGTCACGATATGAGCATGAGGAACCGGGTTAGGGTAAACATCTGCGGCAATCAGACCCGCAACGTGCGCCATATCGACAAACAGATAAGCACCGATGCTGTCAGCGATTTCACGCATTTTCGCCCAGTCAACCACGCCAGAGTAGGCAGAGAAACCGCCGACAATCATTTTTGGCTGGTGCGTACGCGCCAGTTCAGCCATTTCGTCGTAGTCGATTTTACCGCTTTCGTCGATGCCGTAAGGGATGACTTTATACAGTTTACCGGACAGGTTAACCGGAGAACCATGCGTCAGGTGACCACCGTGTGCCAGGTTCATACCCAGAATGGTGTCGCCCGGCTGCAGCAGCGCGGTGTAAACAGCGAAGTTAGCCTGAGAGCCGGAGTGCGGCTGCACGTTGGCGTAATCTGCACCGAACAGCGCTTTCGCACGATCGATCGCCAGTTGCTCAACGATGTCAACATACTCACAGCCGCCGTAGTAACGTTTGCCCGGATAGCCTTCAGCATACTTGTTCGTCAGCTGAGAACCTTGAGCCTGCATCACGCGTGGGCTGGTATAGTTTTCTGACGCAATCAGTTCAATATGCTCTTCCTGACGCACCACTTCTTGCTCCATTGCTTGCCACAGGTCGGCATCATAATCGGCAATGTTCATTTCACGCTTTAACATCCGGATCTCCTGACTCAGCTAACATAAATATACTGGGAATTAATGGCCCATTTGGGAATTGGGCTACCCTTTTGGGGAATAGCGTATAGTGTAAACCGTTTCTCCCTAATGAAGATAGGTCTTGACAGAGGTTTTTACGCAAACGATTAGCTATAGGCAGCGCAAGGCTTCAGCAAATATAAACCGCGTGGCGGCAAGCAGATTTTTCTTCATTCTCAACCTGCTATTTCTTCATGTTATTCCCTCAGGCTCACTCTACAAACCCCCACCACCAAAAAGGTAATTTACAGCGACGGACAAACCCAATAAGATGCATATAAAATACAACTTATAAAATATGCCAATAAATAAGGAGTCACCATGCTGGATAACCACACTATCGCCATCGTTAAATCGACCATTCCTCTGCTGGCGGAAACCGGCCCGAAACTAACCGCACATTTTTACGATCGCATGTTTACACATAACCCTGAGCTCAAAGATATCTTTAACATGAGCAACCAGCGCAATGGCGATCAGCGGGAAGCACTGTTCAATGCCATTTGTGCTTATGCGACGAATATTGAAAACCTGGCTGCGCTGCTGCCTGCGGTTGAGCGCATAGCCCAGAAACATACCAGTTTTAACATTCAGGCAGATCAGTATCAGATCGTGGGTAATCACTTATTGGCCACGCTGGACGAAATGTTTAGCCCAGGGCAAGAAGTGCTGGATGCCTGGGGTAAAGCCTATGGCGTGCTGGCGAACGTTTTCATCCAGCGCGAGGACGATATCTATCGCAGCACCGAAACGAAAAACGGCGGCTGGAGTGGCGTGCGGCCTTTCCGTATTGTGAACAAGCAGCTACAAAGTTCCGTGATTACCAGCTTCACTCTGGAACCCACCGATGGCCAACCTATTGCAGATTTTCAGCCGGGCCAGTATCTGGCGATTTATATCAAGCATGACAGTTTTGCCAATCAGGAAATTCGCCAATACTCGCTGACTCATGCGCCGAATGGGAAATCCTACCGGATTGCGGTTAAACGTGAAGCACAAGGCACCGTTTCCGGCTATCTGCATGATACCGCTCGCGAAGGCGATATTGTTCATCTGGCGGCTCCGCACGGCGACTTCTTCCTTGATATTCCAACCGACACACCGGTTGCCTTGATTTCAGGCGGCGTGGGGCAGACCCCCATGCTCGGCATGCTGCATACGCTAAAACAACAGGCTCATCAGGCGAAGGTGCTATGGCTGCACGCGGCAGAAAACGGCACAGCACACGCGTTTGCTGATGAAATTGAACAAACGGGGCAGGCGCTGCGGCATTTCGATCACCACATCTGGTATCGGGAACCGCAACAAGCCGACCGTCTGGGTGAAGATTATCATCACAGCGGACTGATGCAGTTGGCCTCGCTAAAAGGCGAATTAACCACGCCCGATATGCACTATTACCTGTGTGGCCCCGTGGTTTTCATGCAGTTTGTCGCACAGCAACTGCTGGCAATGGGCATTCCCGCAGAGCAGCTACATTACGAATGTTTTGGTCCACATAAAGTCGTCTAACCCTCATTGGTGACGGATGAAACCCAAAGGTCGCTTATGCGGCCTTTTTTCATCTTTCAGAAAACCACCAACATATACCCTAAATAATTCAAGTTGCGTGACAAAACGTTAGCGTTTTGAACAACGCTCTGCGTTGACCCTTTAGGGCAAGGCCCATTTATGGCCTTGTAACGCGGCAACTGCGCTGGCCCGAAGGGTGAGTCTCATTTATGAGGCTCATTAATCCCCAGGAGCTTACTCAGGTAAGTGACTGGGGTGAGTAAAGGCAGCCAACGCACAAGCAGCTTGAAATATGACGGGTATAAAACACCTTATTGATCACAAATCTATATGCCAATACGGCAGTGCTCCGCTAAAAAAGAGCTGGGTCACAAAAAATCACGCATTATTAAAATAACATTTCACTTTTAATGAATTGTCATTTCACCACAAGAACCTGCGTTTAGGCATCGCCCTTGAATCGGCTTGGGTGCACAATGAAAGCCCCAGACGTTTTCTCTAAAGGTCGTGACAAGAACGATAAAAAACAGCGATCTTCCTTTGATAACGCTTGGGTTCATTAACCGTTTTCGATTAACCAACAAGGGATATGTCTAACCATGGCAAAACGTTTTTCAGAAAGTGTAGCTTTAGCTCTGATACTTTCCGCCCCTTTCACACTGGTACACGCTAAAACTCCCGCCGCTGCGCACCAGACCGCCGCGCCAGAGAGCGTTAAATTACTGTCAGGTACAACGCTAGGTGAGAAAACCGGGTTATCCGGTAGTGTCACCGCACGGGATATTCATCTGCCCGCCACCATCATTATTAGAGATCAACAGGGCCAGAAACGGCAGACACAGACCGATGAGCAAGGAAAGTATCATCTTGATATCTCTGGCCTCACGCCACCGTTACGTCTTTTAGCCATCGAATCCGGTGGTAATAACTGCCTGCTGAATAATATTTCTCGGGCAATTTGTCTGTCCGCTGTCGCTCCTTCACTGCATGACGGCAAAGAAAATATCGCTAATATCAATCCGCTGACCGACCGCATTACTTCAGATATCGCGGTGGCATCAGGCTACATTGGTCCACAGCAGTTAACGGACGACACAACATCACCAAAACTGAACACCACAGCATGGAAAAAAGCCTACGCTGATTTTCATGCTGGCTTTAATGGCGCGTTGAAGCAGGTAGGCATCAACGCCCCCACGCGCTTCGACCCTCTGACCTACCCCGCCACTCAGCAGGAAGCTGTCACCAAAATCGTCAGCGTTATTAACCATAACCGCAATTATCACAACAATACGGGCTACTCCGGCCACGCGGTGCTGACTGATAGCGCATTTCACCCGATTGTTGGCCTGAACGATAAAGGCGACTATGAACCATTGGATTATCGGTCTGCCCGCCAGAATCTGGATGCGATTCAGAAAGCGCAAACCCGCATTTTCATCGTCGGCGACTCAACCGCAGCCACCTATGAAAAGGGGCGCTTCCCACGCATGGGATGGGGACAGGTTTTTGAACAACAGTTCAGTAAAAACAGCGGCGTAAAAGTCGTCAATGGCGCACGTTCAGGCCGTAGCTCACGCGACTACTTTTACGAAGGCTGGTTCCGCCAGATGCAGCCCCTGATGAAAGAAGGTGACTTCCTGTTTATTCAGATGGGACACAACGATCAAAACTGCAACGGGGCGAAAGCGGTACGCGGCCCTGCTGATGTCGCTAACCTCTGCACTTATCCAAACGATGCCGCAGGGAAAAAACAGGCACCGCAGGGGAAAGCCGATATGTCATTCCAGACATCGCTGGAACGCTATGTCGCCTTTGCCCGTCAGCACAAACTCACGCCGGTTCTGCTGACCCCAACCACCCGAGTCAAAACGGCTGAAGGCAAAGAGGGTACACCGGCCGTACATAGCCACTTCACCAAGCAAAATTCAGAAAAGGGTTATGCCTTCATCGGTGATTACAGCCAGACGATCAAAAACACAGCAACGGATAACAAGGTGATTTTACTGGACGTTGAGCCTGCCACTATCGCGCTGGCGAATCAGGGCAACAGCGATCATTGGAAACAATACTGGCTGGCGATCGATCCCAAACAATACCCTTTTTATCACGATCAACTAGGTAGCCTGAGCAAGCCGGATACCACTCATTTTCAGAAAAAAGGCGCGATTGCCGTGGCCGGAATTGTCGCTGACGCCATTCGGCAGGAACCCGCTTTAGCGTCGCTGGCGGAAAAAACGGCCAGCAAGCACAAGTAGTCATCTGTCAGGCAAAAACAATAAGACAGAACCACGCGCGGCGTAACGTAGCCGCGCGTTATAGACCTTCCTCTTTCCCTTACCGATTACAGGACTCTGGACATGATAAATGCTTCACATCTCGGCAAGACGCTGACCTTAGCCATGTTAATTTCCTCACCCTGGGCGTTAGCGCAGGCAGCCGACTACAATGCGCTGGTTTCCGCTAATGTAACGGACGCCAAAGCCTACAAAACCATTACTGAAGCTATCGCCAGTGCCCCGGCAGACAGTTCTCCGTTTGTTATCTATGTGAAAAATGGCGTATACCACGAACGTCTCACCGTTACGCGTCCCAACATTCATCTCCAGGGCGAAAGCCGTGACGGCACCGTGATCACCGCAACCACCGCCGCTGGGATGCTCAAACCAGATGGCAGCAAATGGGGAACCTATGGCAGCAACACGGTGAAAGTCGATGCCCCCGATTTCAGCGCCCGTTCACTGACCATTAGCAACGATTTCGATTACCCGGCCAATCAGGCAAAAGCTGATGAGGATCCAACCAAATTAAAAGACTCGCAGGCCGTTGCATTATTAGTTGCCGAAAATAGCGATCGTGCGTGGTTCCATGATGTCAGCCTGACAGGCTATCAGGATACGTTATATGTGAAAGGTGGACGCAGCTTCTTCTCAAAATGCCGTATCAGCGGCACCGTTGATTTCATCTTTGGCAACGGTACTGCGCTGTTTGACGATTGCGATATCGTCGCGCGTAACCGTACCGATGTGAAAGATCAGCCGCTTGGCTATCTCACCGCCCCCAGCACCGACATTAAACAAAAATATGGTTTGGTCATTATCAATAGCAGGGTGATTAAAGAGAAAGACGTTCCGGCGAAAAGCTACGGCCTGGGCCGCCCTTGGCACCCAACGACCACCTTTGAAGATGGTCGCTATGCCGATCCTAATGCTATCGGCCAGACTGTCTTCCTGAACACCAGCATGGATGACCACATCTATGGCTGGGACAAAATGTCAGGCAAAGATAAACAAGGTGAGAAAATCTGGTTCCATCCGCAGGACTCGCGCTTTTTCGAGTATAAATCCAGTGGCACAGGCACAGAGAAAAACGATCAGCGCCGTCAGTTGAGCGAGGCGGAAGCGGCTGAATATACCGCAGATAAGGTATTGGCGGGTTGGGTTCCGACAGCGCCTAAAGGGAAGTAAATGTATAGAAGCCAGCCTGATGAGGGCTGGCTTCCTGAAACTCGAATTATTTAGAGTATGCAGCGGTATTGACAGAGTGGGCGAAACGATTAAATCGCTTCCTCGTCCTCTTCACCGGTACGAATACGGACAACGCGTGCCACATCAAAGACAAAGATTTTGCCGTCGCCGATTTTACCCGTCTGCGCGGTCTGCGTGATGGTTTCAACACAGGTATCGACGATATCATCTGATACAACAATTTCGATTTTTACTTTCGGCAGAAAATCGACCATGTATTCTGCGCCACGATACAGCTCTGTGTGGCCTTTCTGACGACCAAAGCCTTTCACTTCCGTTACCGTCATCCCTGTGATGCCCACTTCAGCTAACGCTTCACGCACATCGTCCAGTTTGAACGGCTTAATAATCGCATCAATTTTCTTCATGGAGGAACCTTTGTGTTATCTATGTTGCGGCCAAAGCCGAGCATCAGCGAGTAAACAGCATGTCAGAACTCAGGCAGACAATCTATATCCGTCATACTTTACGCTGTTTGTGAGTTGAGCTCTTACCCACCTCGCATCACACTGCCTGTTCTCTCAGCGCTAGTCTTTAAAATCGTTGGCATCCAACTCGTGGCGGCCCAGCAGTTTATAAAACTCCGTTCGATTACGCCCAGCCATTCGTGCAGCCTGCGTCACGTTACCTTTTGCGATCTGTAATAATTTTCGCAAATAGTTAAGCTCAAACTGATGACGCGCTTCAACAAACGTCGGCAACGCGGTATTTTCACCTTCTAGCGCCTGTTCAACTAACGCGCCACTGATCACTGGTGCGCTGGTCAGCGCCACACATTGTTCGATGACATTCACCAGTTGGCGCACGTTACCCGGCCAGCTCGCCGTCATCAAACGCTTCATCGCATCGGTTGAAAAGGTGCGCACAAAAGGCTTGTGACGATTGGCTGATTCGCGCAGCAGATGGTTTGCCAGCATCGGGATATCTTCAGCGCGTTCATGCAGCGCTGGCAGCTTCATATTCACCACGTTGAGCCGATAATACAAATCCTCGCGGAATTCGTTTTTTTCCATCGCCTTCGGTAAATCACGGTGCGTGGCGGAAATAATCCGCACATCAATGTCCAGATCGCGGTTACTCCCCAGCGGACGGACTTTTCGCTCCTGCAAAACGCGCAACAGCTTAACCTGCAAAGACAGCGGCATATCGCCGATTTCATCTAAAAACAGCGTACCGCCTTCCGCTGCTTGAAAAAGCCCTTCACGGCTGCTGACAGCACCAGTAAAAGCCCCTTTCGCATGACCGAACAGCTCCGACTCCAACAGTGGCTCTGGCAGCGCACCGCAGTTAATCGCGATAAAGGCTTTTTTCGCTCGCGGGCTTGCCGCATGAATAGCCTGAGCCAGCACCTCTTTCCCGGTTCCGCTCTGGCCATTAATCAGTACACTGACGTCCGACTGTGCGACCATTCTGGCCTGCTCCAGCAGGCGCAGCATGATTGGGCTGCGCGTTACGATCGTTTCACGCCAGCTTTCATCACCCGCTGGCGCAGACAGCGCCATCGCGTCATCTATCGCTTTGTAGAGCGCATCGCGATCAACGGGCTTCGTGAGGAAACTGAATACCCCTTGCTGCGTCGCCGCAACCGCATCGGGAATAGAGCCGTGAGCGGTCAAAATGATCACCGGCATACCTGGCTGATAACGCTGGATTTCGGAAAACAGCGCCATGCCATCCATCTCGTCCATACGAAGATCGCTGATAACCAGATCGAATGTCTCACGCGTTAACAGACGCAGTGCCTCTTGGCCACTCTCCGCCGTCATCACGCTAAATCCCTCGCTGGTCAGACGCATTCCCAGTAGTTTTAGCAGGCTAGGGTCATCATCCACGAGCAATAAACTCGCCGTTTTTCTGGCTGTCATTGTCTTGTTGACTCCTTCTTGGTCGGCGGCGTGTAGGTGTCATCCGCATCCACGGATTCATTTCTAGATTTCGTTGCCGAATTACGCGAGCCGTCTCTATTCGTACCCGCACCACTGCGACGCTCAGCATCATTATCTGGCATCTCTCCCGACAATTGCTTACGGGACGACAGTTGACGCTCAATATCCGTCAGATTTTCCAGTTTCTGTGTGGTTGTTTCTAACTGGTATTGCAGGTGACTTTGTTGCACTCGTAACGCATCTAGCTGCTTGTCGCTGGATTCCTGTAAACGCTTATAGCGCAGACGTTCATCCGATAGCGCCAGAAACAGCGTTTGCCTGTCACGCCAGGTTTGCATCAGTGGACGCAGTGCCGCAGGGAAAGCCAGACGATATAAATTGATCTGTGCCAACACCTGACGCCGCTCAGCCTGGGTAATACCGGCGTTATCCAACAAAATGCCCTGCTTAAACACGCTCTCCCATCCGTCACCCGCAATCTGTCCGGCTTCCTCACGGGCCTGAAATTGTGTCAAACGCCCAGCACAGTCCATCGCCCGTAGCCAGTACAGCGCGTTGTTCATGGATTCACGATCGTCTATCTGCCAGAGATGCTCGCATTGTGCGATACGGAAATCGGCAACCTGCTCTTTCGGCGGTATTGCTTCTGCTTCTAGCAACGCAGTGCCGCTGTTCACATGGCTATTACACGCAGCCAAAACGAGCGGCGACGACGTCACCACCGTTTTCAACAGACGGTAAAACCCTCTATTTGCAAACCATCCCTTCATAAATCCTATATTCATTATCTATTCATTCTCGGAATTTATTTATTCTCGGACTATTCGTTATCAGGCAATAAGGGCAACTCGATGCGGAAACACACATCAGCATAATCCACGGTAATTAGGCTAAGCTCACCACGCATACGACGAATGCAATCACGTGCAATACTCAGCCCCAACCCACTTCCTTTTACTGCGCCACGGCGCTGATGGCTTCCCTGATAAAAGGGCTCGAAAATCATGCCTCGTTCTGCATCAGGAATGGGCGTACCACTGTTTGCGACATCAATCTGAACGCGATTGCCAACCTGACGGCTATAAACCCAAATGTTACCGGATTCCTTACCGTAGTGCACCGCATTGGAATAGAGATTATCAATCACTCGCATTAACAACGTCGTCTCCGCCCAACAGTGTTCGACGGCCAGCGTCACATCGGTGTGAATCATTTTGGCACGGGCAGGCAGACTGTGGGATGAAACAACAATATCGACGATCTCTTCGATTTCAACCCGCTCCAGTTCGGTCGGTGTATCCGCCAGCTTGCGGTTATAGTCGAGCAGTTGATCGATCAGTTGCAGCAGGTGGCGGCTGCTACTATCGAGGATATCAACCACCTCTTTCTGATCGGCAGTCAGCGGGCCGACGACCTCATCCGCCAACAGTTCGGTCCCTTCCCGCAGGCTAGCCAGCGGTGTCTTGAGTTCGTGGGAAATATGGCGCAAGAATTCATGCCGCTGCGACTCCAGCCACGACAGGCGCTCGCTCAGCCAAATAATGCGCTGCGCCAGCGTCCGAATCTCACGCGGCCCTTTGAAGGTACTGGTGTTACCCAACGAGCGCCCTTCCCCAAGGCGATTAATCATCCTCTCTACGCCATTAACTGGGCCGATAATCATCCGCGTAAAGAGAACCACCAGCAGTACGCTGACCAGGAATAACAGTAGCGCCTGCCAGCCAAAGAACTGGCCGCGTTCAGAAATAGCCTGCTGGAGCTGTTGCCCACGGGAGAAAACGACGTCACGCGTCACCTGCACCATCTGCCCGTTGGCACGGGAGAACCCTTCTAGCAGGCTGGATGCCGTTTGTTCCGGGCCGCTGTTATGGCAGCGTATTTCGCTGAGTTGAGTAAGGAGTTGACGTAGCGTCTGGTAATAACGGGGATCGGGCAGCACCTGCGCGTGAGAGTCCAGCATTTGCGAATACTGTTTACGCTGGTTCTGATAGAGCGTCGCCAGCGTCTGATCGTCCAATACGCAGTATTGCCGATAGCTACGCTCCATCGCCAACGCGACGCTGGTCATCGCCTCACTGCGGCGGGCATCCGTCAGCGTTGTCCGGTTAATATCTGCAGCCTGTTCGCTCAGCATGTTCAGGCTTTGATAAGCCTGATAAGCCAGCACCAACAGCGGCAGCAACACCAGCAAGAACGCCATAATTACTAATTGCCGCAGGGAACGCGGGAATAAACGCCATCGTTTCAAAGAAATCATCTCGTTACCTATCGAATCCGCTTTGATGCTAACTGAGTCTTATAAAAGTTCAACGTTTTCCCTTACGGCATGCGCAATACTTCGCAATACGGAATGAATACCGATGTAACACTGTAGAAAGTAACGCTGTAGAAAGTGACACTGTAGAAAACAATCAGGGGGATTCACTGGAGAGGATGTGACGGGTAAGAAAGCATCACGCGGCCAGAAGAATCGCTCCCTCTGGCCGCGTAACTGAATAGGCGGTGCCTCACTCAACGTGTCGTCCGATGCTTGATAAAGTTCGTTTTCACGCCCTGTTATCGGTCTGGTGGACGATAGGCACCCTTTCTTTTGGCATCATTCCAGATGTTATGAGCGAAAATATTTGCCAGTTAGCAACGCAATCATAACCAGTTGAATGAGCAACACTGATTAAAATGCACGTATCATGCCAACATCAAAAAATAAAAAATAACACACTAATTAATAATGATTTTTACTTTAAAAATCACCAGAAAACACATTAACCAGAATCCAAATAACGAAAATACGCGTAAAAGAGACGATTTATGTCGCTAAAAACAGACAGCTTTATGACATCATTACGCTATCTATATAAATCAATCATTTAAATGTCACTAATTAGAGACAGCGAAAAACCAGTCCGTCGCAAAAAAACGACAAACCGAGAAAACAGACGTAAAAAAGGGGCCGAAGCCCCTAATGCCGATCGTTTAAAAACCGAGATACACGGAGCGACCACGGGGCGAGGTGTCCCTACGGGAACCTCATCCCCGTGTTTCTCCTAAAATGAGGCTTAAGTGATCAGTATTAGGCCGAAGCCCCTTTCCCTAACTGACGTTAGCTCAGCCCAGCTGTCTGCGTGCGTTGCGGAACATACGCATCCACGGGCCATCCTCGCCCCATTCTTCTGGGTGCCAGGAGTTACTGACGGTGCGGAACACGCGCTCAGGGTGTGGCATCATAACGGTTGCACGGCCGCTGGTGCTGGTTACCGCCGTAATACCGTTTGACGAGCCATTTGGGTTAGCCGGATAGTTTTCGGTTACCTGTCCGTAGTGGTTGATATAACGCAACGCGACCAGACCGTGCTCTTCAATCGCCGCTAAATGCGCATCGTCGCGGACTTCAACTTGCCCTTCGCCGTGTGAAACAGCAATCGGCATACGTGACCCTGCCATGTCGTTCATGAACAGCGACGGGCTTTTATCCACTTCGACCAGACTGAAGCGCGCTTCAAAGCGATCGGATTTATTGCGGACAAAACGCGGCCAGAGATCGGCTCCCGGAATCAGCTCACGCAAGTTCGACATCATCTGGCAGCCGTTACATACGCCCAGCGCCAGCGTCTGTGGACGCAGGAAGAATTCAGCAAATTCATCACGCACGCGAGCGTTGAACAGAATGGATTTAGCCCAGCCCTCACCCGCGCCCAGCACGTCACCATAAGAGAAACCACCACAGGCAACCAGCGCTTGGAAATCCTGCAAGTTACGGCGATTTGCCAGCAGGTCGCTCATATGGATGTCGATGGCATCAAAGCCTGCACGGTGGAACGCCGCCGCCATTTCTACGTGGGAGTTCACACCCTGCTCACGCAGGACAGCCACTTTAGGCCGGACGTTCTTAGCAATGTAAGGTGCGGCAATATCTTCCTTCGGATCGAAGGTCAGCGATACATTCAGACCGGGATCGTTATCATCCTGTCTGGCGATGTGTTCCTGATCGGCACACTGTGGATTATCGCGCAGGCGCTGCATCTGCCAGCTGGTTTCAGCCCACCAGCGGCGCAACGTCGAACGGCTTTCCTGATAAACCGCTTCTGCACCCTGATTGATGGTGAAACGCGTTCCTTCCTCAGCCTGACCGAGATAATGCACACAATCTGCCAAGCCATGCAGCGCCAGAATAGCGTCCACTTCGGCACGACGCGCGGCCGGAATCTGAATAACGGCACCCAACTCTTCGTTAAACAGCGTCGCCAGCGTATCCTCGCCCTGAGACGCGATATCAACAGTGACGCCGCAGTGGCCAGCAAATGCCATCTCCGCCAGCGTCACAATCAAGCCACCGTCTGAACGATCGTGGTAGGCCAAGAGCGCCTTAGCTGCGACCAACTCTTGGATAGCATTAAAGAAACCTGCCAACTGCTCTGGACTATGAACATCTGCCGTTTTACGGCCCAACTGGCGATAAACCTGTGCCAGCGCCGTTGCGCCCAGCGCTTTATTGCCTGCACCCAGATCGATCAGCAGTAGCGCATTATCCTGCCCGGTGCGCAGTTGTGGCGTTACCGTGTTACGCACGTCTTCCACACGAGCAAACGCAGAAATCACCAGCGACATCGGCGAGGTGACCGCGCGATCTTCGCCTTCTTCCTGCCAGCGGGTTTTCATCGACATGGAGTCTTTACCCACCGGGATCGTCAGACCCAACGCCGGACACAGCTCCTCACCCACGGCTTTAACCGCATCGTACAGTCCAGCATCTTCGCCGGGATGCCCTGCTGCGGCCATCCAGTTCGCAGACAGCTTCACGCGGGTCAGCGGGCCAATGTGCGTAGCAGCAATGTTAGTCAGCGCTTCACCCACGGCCAAACGCGCGGAGGCTGCGAAGTTACGCAGCGCGACAGGCGCACGTTCGCCGATAGACATCGCTTCGCCGTAATAGCTGTCGAGGCTGGCGGTGGTCACAGCACAGTCAGCCACCGGCACCTGCCATGGCCCGACCATCTGATCGCGCGCCACCATACCGGTGACAGAACGGTCACCAATAGTGATCAGGAAGGTTTTTTCCGCAACGACTGGCAAGTGCAGCACGCGCTCGACCGCTTCAGCCAGATAGATGTCGTCACGCTGTAGCGGCGTACCCTCTACCTGTTTGCGCTCAACGTCACGCAGCATCTTCGGCGTTTTACCCAGCAGCACATCCAGCGGTAAATCGATAGGTTGGTTGTTGAAGTGACGATCGTTCATCGTCAGATGCAGCTCTTCCGTCGCTTCACCAATCACCGCATAAGGTGCGCGCTCACGGCGGCAAATCTCATCAAACTGTGCCAGTTGTTCAGGGGCAACCGCCAGAACGTAGCGTTCCTGCGATTCGTTACACCAGACTTCCAGCGGGCTCATGCCCGGTTCGTCGTTCAGAATATCGCGCAGTTCAAAGCGACCACCGCGACCACCGTCACTCACCAGTTCCGGCATAGCGTTAGACAAACCGCCCGCCCCAACATCGTGGATGAACAGGATCGGGTTGGCTTCGCCTAATTGCCAGCAGCGGTCGATCACTTCCTGACAGCGACGCTCCATTTCTGGGTTATCGCGCTGCACAGAAGCAAAATCCAGATCCGCATCGGACTGACCCGATGCCATGGAAGAGGCCGCGCCGCCGCCCAGACCGATATTCATGGACGGTCCGCCCAGCACAATCAGTTTGGCCCCGACGATAATTTCGCCTTTTTTGACATGATCGCCACGGATGTTACCAATGCCGCCTGCCAGCATGATCGGTTTATGATAACCGCGCAGCTCTTCGCCATTGTGGCTATCGACACGCTCTTCATAAGTACGGAAATAGCCAGTCAGTGCAGGACGGCCGAATTCGTTGTTGAATGCCGCGCCGCCCAATGGGCCTTCGGTCATGATATCCAGCGCGCTGACAATGCGATCTGGCTTGCCGAACTCCTCTTCCCACGGTTGGATAAAGCCAGGAATACGCAGGTTCGATACGGAAAAGCCCACCAGACCCGCTTTCGGTTTGGAGCCACGGCCTGTCGCGCCTTCGTCACGGATTTCACCGCCAGACCCTGTTGCTGCGCCCGGCCACGGTGAAATCGCGGTTGGGTGGTTATGCGTTTCAACCTTCATCAGGATATGTGCGTCTTCCTGATGGTAATCATATTGTCCGTTGGCATCGGTATAGAAACGGCCGACAGCGGAGCCTTCCATAACGGCGGCGTTGTCTTTATAGGCAGAGAGAACGTGATCGGGTGTGTGTTCAAAGGTGTTTTTGATCATTTTGAACAGTGATTTCGGCTGAGTTACGCCGTCGATCACCCAATCCGCGTTAAAAATCTTGTGGCGGCAGTGCTCAGAGTTCGCCTGTGCGAACATATACAGTTCGATATCGGTTGGGTTACGGCCCAGATTGTTGAAGGCTTCCAGCAGATAATCGATTTCATCTTCCGCCAATGCCAGCCCCAGACGGACGTTCGCTTCTTCCAATGCCTGACGCCCTTGCAGCAGAATTTCGATGCGCTTGAAAGGTGCTGGCTGATGATGAGAGAACAGGGCTGCAGCCTGTTTCAGGTCGCTAAATACGCTTTCCATCATCCGGTCATGCAGCAGTGCCCCCAGTTGCTGCCACTGCTCATCGTTCAGCGTTGGCGCATGAATATAGAAAGCCAGACCGCGTTCCAGACGCAGTACTTTGCTTAATCCACAGTTATGGGCGATATCCGTCGCTTTGGAAGACCACGGTGAAATGGTGCCGGGACGTGGCGTCACCAGTAACAGATGACCTTGCGGCTCGTGCTCCGCGAGAGAAGGACCATACTTCAGCAAACGTGTCAGTTTGGCCTGTTCATCATTGTTCAGCGGAGTGCTGACATCGGCGAAATGTACGTATTCAGCATAGATATCGCTGACCGGCAAAAGGTGCTCTTTGCAGCGGACCAGCAATTTATTAATACGAAAAGCCGATAAAGCAGGTGAACCACGCAGTATTTCCATAATCTAAAGTTCTCTCGTCTTCGATGCACTGGCTGCAATACAGCCATTGGGCACAACAGGGGGGAAACGCGCATATTATAGAGAATCCTTCCCTCGGACGAAACCGTTTGCGTGGCGATAATTTCACTTCGCATCCACCGAATGATTAATCGGTGACCAAATCAATAAAAGTTGCACACTGGCGGTTTGTTAAGCAAAATGCCCCCACTCTGGGAAATGACGTATAAAAAAACTGCCGTTACAGACAGCCTGGCCACACGGCCGCCGAGAGATAACTATTTGAAGCCTTTAAAATTAAATTATTTTTTCATCGGGATTATCACGTTACTTCTGGCATTAGCGCTATGGCCTAGTATTCCTTGGCGCAGTAGTCAGGATGTGCAGCTCAGGCAGATCCTCTCACGCGGTGAGTTGCGTATCAGCACCGTTAACTCACCGCTGACTTATGCAATGAGCAACGGATCCCCGACAGGTCTGGACTATGAACTGGCAAAACGTTTCGCCGATTACCTCGGCGTCAAGCTGGTGGTCTCGTCACGTAAGAATCTTGACGAACTGTTCGACGATCTGGACGGTGACGATGCCGACCTGCTGGCTGCCGGGCTGATTTACAATCACGAGCGTTTGGAACGTTTCCGTGCTGGCCCGACCTACTACTCCATTTCACAACAGATGGTCTACCGCCTCGGATCGCCCCGCCCAAAAACATTGGATAAGCTGCAAGGCCGTCTTGTTGTTACGTCGGGCTCCGCCCATGCGGCTACTCTGCGCGATTTAAAAGCAGAGAAGTACCCGCAATTGAGCTGGGAATCTGCCTCGGATCAGAGCACGCAGGAATTACTGAAACAGGTTGCCGACGGCAAACTGGATTATACGCTGGGTGATTCGGTCACCATCGGCTTGATGCAGCGTATTCATCCGCAGCTCGCCGTCGCCTTCGATCTCAGCGACGAAGAGCCTGTCATCTGGTATATGCGCCGTTCGCACGATGACAGCCTGTCCGCTGCACTGTTGGATTTCTTCAGCCAGCTTGTCGAAGACGGTACGCTCGCACGTCTGGAGGAGAAATATCTCGGCCACGTTGGTGAATTCGATTATGTCGATACCACTACGTTCCTGAGTGCGATTGATGAAACGCTGCCGGATCTGCGCCCGCTGTTTGAAAAATATGCCACCGATATCGACTGGAAGCTGCTGGCGGCTATCTCCTATCAGGAATCACACTGGAACCCGCTGGCAACCTCCCCTACTGGCGTGCGTGGGCTGATGATGCTCACGCGTAACACCGCAGAAAGCCTGAACGTGACTGACCGAGTCGACCCTGAGCAAAGTATTCGCGGCGGCGCACAATATATGTCGCATATGATGCAGAAAATGCCGGATACCATCCCGGAAGATGAAAAAATCTGGTTTGCGCTGGCGTCCTACAACATGGGATACGCCCACCTGCTTGATGCGCGTAAATTGACTGAAAAACAGAAAGGTAACCCCGACAGCTGGGTCGATGTAAAAATGCGCCTGCCGATGCTGAGCCAAAAGCGCTATTACACCCAAACCACCTACGGCTACGCACGTGGACATGAAGCCTATAACTACGTAGAAAACATTCGGCGATATATGGTGAGTCTGGAAGGCTATCTGATAGAGAAAGAAGCTAAAGTGCAGCAGCAGACACAGATTGCACTGGGCTATCCAGCCGTTCCTCTCACCAAAGTGCCGGAATAAAAAATACTAGAATGGACCTATACCCTAAATAATTCGAGTTGCGTGAAGGCGGCAACTGAACGAATCCCCAGGAGCTTACACAAGTAAGTGACTGGGGTGAGTAAGGGCAGCCAACGCACAAGCAGCTTGAAGTATGACGGGTATACGCTACTCCTGCGCGGCGTTTTTCTCGGCTGCACGACGGGCTTTATGCTGCTCACGGCGCATACGGAAGAACGCGCTGAGCGTCGCTGAGCATTCATCAGCCAGAACACCGGATTCAATCACGATCTGATGATTCATGCCGGGATGGCGCAGAATGTCCACCAACGACCCCGCAGCCCCCGTTTTCTCATCTGACGCACCGTAAACCAGACGACCGATACGACTGTGTATCATCGCACCCGCACACATAATGCACGGCTCCAGCGTGACATACAGCGTGGTCTCCAGCAGGCGATAGTTCTGCAACACCAGCCCTCCCTGCCGCAACGCCATAATCTCGGCGTGCGCGGTAGGATCATGATGTCCTATCGGCCGGTTCCACCCTTCGCCAATCGCTTCATTATCCAGCACCAGCACTGCGCCAACTGGCACTTCGCCTTCATCCTGAGCACGCTGAGCCAGCGTCAATGCATAGCGCATCCAGTATTCATTATCACGCAGGCTACTCACGTTTCCTCTCTCAATCATTCACATTTTGGCGGCGCATTATACCTATATGGATGGCGTATTGAAGGCGTTACTCCAACTGTTGCAGACTACCTTCCGGCGTCACTCGCCAGCGGTGTTCGCAAAAATAGAGCAGCGGATTGTCCTGTTTGCTGTCGCTGTAACCGCTGTAGAGCTTGAGCGGTGCGCCAAGACGCTGCTCCATCTGCGTCACTTTTTCATGCCCGAGACAGCGCAGCGTTAATACCCAACCACCGTAGCGGCGTGTAATTTGGCTCCCCATCAGACGAACACCGGGCAGAAAAGGCGAATCGTGATAGACCCGCTCAACCAGCCGCTGTGGCGATCCGGTCACCAGCCAGACCTGCGCATCGCTGTCTTCAAGATAGGTTTTCAGCCGCTGCTGAACCTGAGGAAACGGTATAACATCGCGACGAAACACGCCGACAAACTGCTTTTCAAGCTGAACGAGGTCGTCTTCGTCACGCCCAAACGTAATCGCCCACAGCAGCCAGCTCATCGGCCAGCGAGCCGCACGACCACGAATCAATAATCCCAGTCCAATAACGGGCAATAGCGGAATAACCAGGACGAGGTTTAACGGCAACCGACGAAGCAAAAAACGCAAAAAGCTGCCAAACATGTCCTGCTGATGCAACGTGCCATCCAGATCAAAAAAAACAATGCGTTGCTCTCGCTTATCACTCAAAACGTTTCCCCCGATTTACCTCAAGATAGACCGACACCAAAGTAGTCTTACCCGCCAAGTAACGCCTCACGCAGATAGCCGTTGTGCTGCTTCAAACGTTCACGTGCCGCTTCAACGCCAATATTAGCCAGAAGCATCAGAATCGCAGGCTTAACGTCGTTATCCGACTGCTCCAGCGCCTGTCGGGCGCTGTCCAGATCGGCCCCCGTCGCTTCCACCACGATGCGACAAGCCCGATCCAACAGCTTCACGTTGGTTGCCTTCACATCAACCATCAAATTCTGGTACACCTTGCCCAGCTTAACCATTACGCCGGTAGAAATCATATTCAGGACTAATTTTTGCGCCGTACCCGATTTCAGCCGCGTCGAGCCCGTTAATGCTTCCGGACCGACGACCGGAGATATCGCGACTTGTGCTTCCTGTGCAATAGGCGAATGCGGGTTACAGGAAATCGCCGCCGTCCGGCAGCCAACGTCACGCGCATAGCGCAATGCGCCAATCACATACGGCGTTCGGCCTGATGCCGCAAGGCCGATCACCATATCGGTAGCCGTTAAACTCAGCGCTTTCAAATCAGCTTCACCGAGCGCAGGATCGTCTTCTGCACCTTCTACTGCCTTGAGTAACGCTCCTGGCCCGCCAGCAATCAGGCCGATAACCAGCCCGTGCGGCACGCCAAACGTCGGCGGACACTCAGAGGCATCCAATACGCCCAAACGGCCGCTGGTTCCCGCACCCAGATAGATCAAACGTCCACCCGCCTGCAACGACGCCGTTGCCAGATCGACAGCCTCAGCAATCGCGGGTAAAACCTGCGCAATCGCTTCGGGCACTTTCCGGTCTTCCTGGTTAAACACCTGCATCATCTCCAGCGTAGAGAGCTGATCCAGCGTCATCGTTGCCGGGTTCCGGGTTTCAGAAACCAGCGTCCCTAAATTAAGGTTCTCTCCATTCACTACCCCTGAACTCATTCTGATACCTCATGCTTTATGTCAGCGTTCTTCACACGCCTATGACAAACCACTATTTTCACCACTATACCCCAAATAGTTCGAGTTGCAGGAAGGCGGCAAGAGAAGGAATCCCGATGAGCTTACTCAGGTAAGTGATTCGGGTGAGTGAACGTAGCCAACGCACATGCAGCTTGAAGTATTACAGGTATATACTGCTTTTGAGACCTATGAAAGTACGCTATTCTGCATCGAATTCACTCTCCACATTCATCTCGCAAGGTAAGCAGAAACCTCAGTGCGACTCTCCGGGTTCAGAATCTCCAGTTACACGCTCTTCTTTATTAGCTGTCTGCTGTTTCTGCTGGCGGGTTCCCTGCGTGCGGACTGGGATTTTATTACCATTAATCAGCGGACCGAGCAGCTTTATGGCCCAGCAACGCCCGATGCTCGCCGCCGGATAGATGAATGGCAGACGCTGTTGGTGAATTCCCGTAATAAAGAGGAAAAGGCTCTACTGAGTAGCGTGAACCAATTTTTCAATGACCGAATGCTGTTTCGCGATGATATTGTCATCTGGAATCAGGAAGATTACTGGGCAACCCCGATTGAAGCACTGCGTAAAGGCGCCGGGGACTGCGAAGATTATGCGCTTGCCAAGTATTTTACGCTGCGTCATTTAGGCGTCTCTGCGGACAAATTACGCATCACCTATGTTAAAGCCCTGCGTCTGAATAAAGCGCATATGGTCGTGACCTATTATCCCACACCGACCTCGATTCCGCTGGTGCTGGATAATCTGACCGACAAGATCCAACCTGCAACAGAGCGCAACGATTTACTTCCGGTGTACGCCTTTAATGGCGATGGTCTCTGGCTACCGGGAGCCAGTGGCAGCAACAAACGTGTCGGTGACAGTAAACGACTTTCACGCTGGCAGGATGTCTTAACCAAAATGCGTGCCGAAGGGTTTTCAATTGAGGAGTAAGGGTAGGCTATGTCTCTATACAAACAACTACTGATAGCCATCTGCCTGTTTGTGCTAATTATTTTCAGCGGAAGTTTTTTCGTCAGCCTGGAAAATTCGCGTGAACAGTACAATAACCAGCTTCACTCTCACGCACAGGATGCCGCTACCGCACTCGGGCTTTCCCTGACGCCAAATATTGATGACCCGGCGATGGTGGAGCTGATGGTCAGCTCAATTTTCGACAGCGGCTATTTTTCCAGTATTCGCGTGCGAGATTTAAAAACCGGTAACGTCACGTTGGAACGCACCGCATCGCCGGATATCCCTGACGTGCCGCTCTGGTTTGTCCAGTTAGTAGATCTTCAGCCCGGCGCTGGCGAAGCCATCGTCATGCGCGGTTGGGAACAGGCAGCCAAAGTCGAAGTGGTCAGCCACCCAATGTTCGCAGTAACCCGACTGTGGCGCAGCAGTACAGCGACCTTCCTGTGGCTGCTTGGCTGCGGCACGTTGGGCGTACTCATCGGCGCGTTGTTCCTACGTCGCCAGCTACGCCCGCTCGACTATATCGTCGACCAATCGCTGGCGATTACCCGTCGTGAATTTCTTAGCCAACCGGATTTACCCAATACGCCCGAGTTCCGCCGCGTCGCGCAGGCGATGAACCTGATGGTCAGCAAACTCAAGACGCTGTTTGAAGAGGAGGCGGAGCGGAGCGAGCGCTTACGTCAGGAAGCCTATCAGGATCCACAAACCGGATTGAATAACCGCCGTGCGTTTGACATGCAGTTCAACGACAAACTGGCCGATGAAGAAACCGCCCCCGGCTTTCTTATCATGATTCGCGTGCAGGATTTGGCCGGGATGAACCAGCGGCTGGGTGGTCAGCGTACCGATGCACTGTTAGCCTCCGTCGGGCATATCCTGCGCAAAACGCAAAAGCAGCACACGAATACGGAGAGTCTTCTGGCACGTATCCGCGGAGGGGAATTTGCGCTGTTCTGCCCGGGCCTGGTCGATAAAGAAGTCTATGCGCTGATTGGCGAACTGACGCGTAACATTGAAACCTTACATCTGACAGGCGAAACCGACGTTTCGCCTGTCGCCCAATTCGGCATGGTACCTTTCCGACCCGGCGACACCGCGCAATCCTTATTTATTCAGGGCGATCAGGCGCTCACGCGGGCCGAAAGCGATACCGATACCACTGCCCCTTACGAGATTCCTTTGGCCGGTGCCGAACAGGTCGAAACCGATCGCCACATGTGGTTTAACCTGCTCGATCCTATCCTTGAACAGGAGCGTTTACAGCTTTTCCTGCAACCCGTCGTAGCGTGTGACGACCCCAGTCAGGTCCTGCACCACAAAGTACTGGCTCGCATTCAGGATGAGCAAGGGAACAGCATCGCAGCAGGTCGATTCCTGCCGTGGATTCAACGCTTTGGCTGGGATACCCGTCTGGATCAGACCATGCTGCGCGAAGTATTGGATTATCTCCGCCAGCACGACGGCAACCTCGCGCTAAGTTTGTCCGGCACCACAGTTCTAAATCTTCATCTGCTCGCCGATCTGCTCGCCCCATTGAAGCATCAGCCAGAGGTCGCCAGACGACTCATTCTGGAACTGGATGAGAATCAACTGCCAGACAGTGCCCAATTGGAAACCTTAATCAAGCTGTTGAATGAACATGGCTGTGCACTGGGGTTACAGCATTTTGGTGGGCGGTTTAATATGATTGGCAATCTGTCCCAGTGGGGGCTGGCTTACCTGAAAGTCGATGGCAGCTACATCCGCAATATAGACCAAGAAGGCGATAAGCAAATGTTTATCGAAGCGCTGTATCGCGCCACCAACAGTATTGCCCTGCCGCTTATCGCCGAACGTGTTGAAACCGCAGGTGAGTTGAAAGTGCTTCAGGAAATGGGATTACAGGGCGCAATGGGACGGCTGCTGGGTGAACCGATGCCCGCGGTCAGGGCCTGACACAACATCGTTTGAGTTAACTGTGTTTAACGACCCCAGCTTCTCCCTACTCATTGAGAAGCTGGGATCGACGTTAAAATATCATCTATTTACAACATCATGTCTTCAAAAGATTATCGCTTCAGAACATCGTTTCTTCATCGTCGCCAATCAGCTTGTTCAATCCGCCATTCAGCGCTTCACGCGCCTGCGCACGGTTGATCAGCTTCAACTGCGCTGCCTGAGGGAAATCGGTAATGCTGACCACGCCTTTCTGAATCAAAACCTGAATTAAATCCTCCAGCACGCGCACCATTTCCAGATCGCTTTGCCGGAGTTGCTGCAAGCTGGACATCGCCGCCTGATGGCTACGGAACCAAGCCTGCGCCTCGCGTGAATCATCGGATAACTCGCCATTCATTTCAGGAAAAGGACTCTCTTCTACCTTCATCAGGTGGCCATCACTATCGCGCTGGATATAAAACATTTTCGGAGCCCCTTTAATTTTTTGATAAAGAAAGGAGCCAAATAGGCTCCTTTTTCCCTTTTCTATCAGCTAGATGGTTCAGGTTTGCTGACCAGACTCTCCAGCGACGGTAATGCACCGTTATAATGTTCCAACGTAATCGACACCGCAACCGTTCCGCCTTTATCCGCCGTAAAGTTCCCCGCAGTGCTAACTTCAATCGTCGGCGAGCCATGACTATCCGTGATGCGAATATAGCGGCTGATATCAGTTCCTTGTTCCAGTTCGCCAACCAGATCGCTTAAATCAATCCGGTCACCCTCTTTGGCATTAAAGTCTTTGATCACATCATTGCCGATATCACCAGCCTGCCACTTAAAGGTATCCGCGCCGGCCCCGCCGATGAGCGTATCGCTCCCTGCGCCGCCAATCAGGATGTCGTCTCCGCTACCGCCGTAGAGCAGGTCATTCCCCGCACCACCGTAGAGGGTATCATTTCCACCCTGGCCGAAAAGGATGTCATCCCCATCGCCGCCGTTGAGGATGTCATTTCCCCCTTTGGCTGACGAGAGATCAAACTCAGCACTATGCGACTCGATATAGTTATGCATGTCCTTCGTGGTCGGTACGCCCGTTTGCATAGCTAGCTGCTTACCGATGTAGTTTTGTAAGGCAGCGATGCCGCTACCATCGGTATTAGGGAACGACACGACATCGCCGAACAGAACATCATCGTTATACGTGCCGGATATAGTGTCATTACCCGCCGCACCGACACTCAATCCATACTGCTCAGCGCCTTCCGTCGAATAACCTGTTGCCGTATCGTGGTTGCCTATTTCTGTCGATGTTGCCTGCGCCACGACATTCAATTTACCCGCATCGGCTGGCACCTCAAGCGTAATCTTCCCGGCCAGCGTCTGAGCATTGTGCGCATTTTGAATCAGATACGAACCATCGGCGCCGACGGTATACTTCACATTGTTGATCTGGTCAGTCAGCACCGTTCCCGTCGGGATCCCCGTCAACCTAATCCCCGACAGCGTTTCGCTACCGTCACGGTCGGTCAGTGCGGCTGAAACATCGAGCGTATAGGTCTGTTTTCCCGCCTGACCGGGTACTTTTTCCACCGTCGCGCTATTGGTTCCGGGGGTATACGTCGAACCATCGCTGTAAATCACGCCTTCAATATTGTTGCTAACCTGATTCGTAAACGAGCCTGATTTACCACTGCTATCGGTATAATTAACCTTCAACCCATCCAGAGTGTTGACCGACGTGTTCGCATTGTTGTTCGTACTGTTGGTCGCGTTATAGGTGTAGCCCGTTTCCTTGATGACGAAAATGTAGTCAGAATGCGCGTTGCTGCCGTTACTGGTCCGGTTGCCGTTGAATGAATCCAAATCGCGGTGATCCTTGCGATCGGCCGCCCAGTCGCTCTGCCGATAAAAATAGCCGCTGTTAGAGTGCACAACGAAGATATCGCTGTAACTACCGTCGCCGCTGGTATTGCCCTGACTGTAATACGCCACCTTTCCGGTGCCGACCGCGACGATTTTTCCGTTCTGCACGTCAAAACCACCGTTAGCGCTTCCCCCATTCACCTTAATAACTTCCGCAGAGGCTGGCGTCGTGGTACCGCTACTGGTGTTCAGGCTCACGACTGGCGCATCGGCAACTGGCGTAATACCAATATGCAACGCGGCTTTATCGCCCGTATTCCCTGCACTATCGACAGGTCTGTAAGCAATGTCACCCAGCGATGCACCAGAGACATTACTCACTGGCGTAAAGCGTAGATCGGTGTTACCCGCCGTAAAGGTTTGGCCTGCGGCGACCGCTTTCCAACTCCCACTATCGTTAAAATAGAGCGTACCAACGCTGGCTGGCGGCAGAGACGAAATCACGATGCTTGTGGTATCACTCGATACGCCCAGATCGCTCCAACCAATATGTAGCGGTGTATCTTCCGCACCCGACACCGTATTGTTATGTGCAACTGGCGGCGTAATATCCATGATCGCTTGGCTGTTATCATGGGCTTGATTACCTGCCGCATCGGTCGCCGTTGCCCCTGCGGTAATCTTGCCTTCCGCTAACGTGCTTAGATCGACATTCGTCTGCCACTTGCCGTTTGTCACTGACACGTCATGCAGCGTAACCGACTTACCATTCACATCAGTAAAGACCAGATCAACCGTATTCTCGTTGCTGGTGCCACTGACTAGGGTATTTTTCGACTCACTCTGGCTGACATATCCATCGTTACCGGCAAAATTCGTAATATCAATTTCTGGAGCGATGGTATCCACAGCGTATGCATGATGGGTGTTCGCCGTGGTAGCGTTCCCCGCTGCATCGCGCGTGGTCACGCTGGCGCTAATATCACTATTACTCACCAGCACAGAACCCGGAACATTCACGCTCCAGGTTTTTCCGTCAGTATTGACGGTGGTCTGGTAAGTCTCGGTGCCAACGGTGACCGTCACCGCATCACCGGCTTTGACCTCGTTGCCGACCTTTCCAGTAACAGGGATCGTCTGTTTGGATTCGTTCGCGTTAATGACGTTATCGCTGGTCACATTATCGATAGAGATCGACGCCACTGGCGCCACAGTATCCACACCGTAAGCATGGTGCGAGTTAGCGGTCGTGACGTTGCCTGCGGTATCACGGGTGGTGACCGTCGCACTGACATCACTGTTCGCAGCCAGAACCGAACCTGGAACGTTGACGCTCCAGGTTTTGCCATCCGTATTCACCGTCGTCTGGTAGGTCTCGGTCCCCACGGTAACCGTCACCGCATCACCGGCTTTGACGTCGTTATCGACCTTACCGGTCACGGCGATGGTTTGCCCTGACTCGCTGGCGTTGATCACGTTGTCGCTGGTCACATTATCAATAACGATAGAAGCCACCGGAGCAACCGTATCCACACCGTAAGTGTGAGTAGCGTTTGCTGTAGTGACATTACCTGCGGTATCACGGGTCGTGATCGTTGCAATGACATCACCATTGGCGGCCAGCACCGTTCCCGGCACATTCACACTCCAGGTTTTACCATCCGTATTCACCGTGGTCTGGTAGGTCTCGGTGCCCACAGTGACCGTCACCGCATCGCCCGCTTTCACGTCGTTATCGACCTTACCGGTCACCGCAATCGTCTGGCCGGATTCAGCAGCGTTAATCACATTGTCGCTGGTGACATTATCGATAGAGATCGCCGCCGTTGGTGCCACGGTATCGACGCCGTAGGCATGACTGGTATTGGCGGTGGTCACGTTGCCGGCAGTATCGCGCGTGGTGACAGTGGCACTGACATCACCATTCGCTGCCAGCACCGATCCCGGCACGTTGACGCTCCAGGTCTTGCCATCCACATTGACGGTGGTCTGGTAGGTCTCGGTACCGACTTTTACCGTAATTGCATCACCGGCTTTGACGTCGTTATCGACCTTCCCCGTCACCGCAATCGTCTGACCAGACTCGCTGGCGTTGATCACGTTATCCGACGTGACATTATCGATTGAGATTGACGCCGTTGGCGCCACCGTATCCACGCCGTATGCGTGACTGGTGTTAGCAGTGGTCACGTTGCTGGCAGGATCGCGTGTCGTCACGGTCGCAGAAACATCACCGTTCACCGCTAATACGGAACCCGGCACATTCACACTCCAGGTCTTACCGTCGGTATTCACCGTCGTCTGGTAGGTCTCAGTGCCCACGGTGACCGTCACCGCATCACCGGCTTTGACGTCGTTATCGACCTTACCCGTCACCGCGATGGTCTGGCCGGATTCAGCAGCGTTAATCACATTGTCGCTGGTGACATTATCGATAGAGATCGCCGCCGTTGGTGCCACGGTATCGACGCCGTAGGCATGACTGGTATTGGCGGTGGTCACGTTGCCGGCAGTATCGCGCGTGGTAACGGTCGCACTCACATCACTGTTCGTTGCCAGCACCGATCCCGGCACATTCACACTCCAGGTTTTGCCATCCACATTCACCGTGGTCTGGTAGGTCTCGGTACCGACTTTTACGGTGACCGCATCGCCCGCTTTAACGTCGTTATCGACTTTACCGGTCACCGCGATGGTCTGGCCGGATTCGGCTGCGTTAATCACGTTATCGGACGTGACGTTATCAATAGTAATGGACGCGGTTGGCGCAACGGTGTCGACGCCGTAAGCGTGATTGGTATTGGCGGTCGTGACATTGCCAGCAGGATCGCGCGTGGTGACAGTGGCACTCACATCACTATTCGCTGCCAGAACAGCTCCCGGAACATTGACGCTCCAGGTCTTGCCGTCGGTATTCACCGTTGTCTGGTAGGTCTCGGTACCGACTTTCACCATCACCGCATCGCCCGCTTTGACGTCGTTATCAACCTTACCGGTCACCGCAATGGTCTGGCCGGATTCACTGGCGTTAATCACATTATCTGACGTCACATCGTCGATAGAGATGGACGCCGTTGGCGCAACCGTATCGACGCCATAAGCGTGGCTGGTATTGGCGGTGGTCACGTTACCCGCAGGATCGCGGGTGGTGACCGTCGCAGAAACATCACCATTGGCGGCCAGCACTGAACCGGGAACATTGACGCTCCAGGTCTTGCCATCAGGATTGACGGTAGTCTGATAGGTCTCGGTTCCGACTTTTACGGTGACTGCATCGCCCGCTTTAACGTCGTTATCGACGTTACCCGTCACCGCGATGGTCTGGCCGGATTCACTGGCATTAATCACGTTATCGGAGGTGACGTTGTCGATAGAGATTGACGCCGTTGGCGCAACCGTATCCACAGAGTAAGTGTGATTCGTGTTGGCGGTGGTCACGTTGCCTGCCGTATCGCGGGTGGTAACCGTCGCGCTCACATCACTGTTCGCAGCCAGCACCGAGCCCGGAACATTCACGCTCCAGGTTTTACCATCCACATTCACCGTGGTCTGGTAGGTCTCGGTACCGACTTTCACCGTCACCGCATCACCGGCTTTGACGTCGTTATCGACCTTCCCCGTCACCGCAATCGTCTGACCGGACTCTGTCGCGTTAATGACGTTATCGCTGGTCACATTATCGATTGAGATTGACGCCGTTGGCGCCACCGTATCTACGCCGTAAGCGTGAGTAGAATTGGCGGTGGTGACATTGCCTGCGGTATCACGGGTCGTGACCGTGGCACTGACATCGCCATTGGCGGCCAGCACCGAACCCGGCACATTCACACTCCAGGTTTTGCCATCCACATTCACCGTGGTCTGGTAGCTCTCAGTACCGACGGTAACCGTCACCGCATCACCGGCTTTGACGTCGTGATCAACCTTACCGGTAACGGCGATGGTCTGACCGGATTCACTGGCATTAATCACGTTATCCGACGTGACGTTATCAATAGTAATCGACGCGGTGGGTGCCACCGTATCGACGCCGTAAGCGTGAGTAGCGTTTGCTGTGGTGACATTGCCTGCGGTATCGCGCGTGGTGACCGTCGCACTCACATCACCGTTCGCCGCCAGCACCGCACCCGGCACATTCACGCTCCAGGTTTTACCGTCGGTATTCACCGTAGTCTGGTAGGTCTCGGTACCGACAGTAACAGTGATCGCATCGCCGGCTTTGACGTCGTTGTCAACGTTACCGGTCACCGCAATCGTCCGGCCCGATTCGCTGGCGTTAATCACGTTATCCGACGTCACATTATCAATGGTAATCGACGCCGTTGGCGCAACGGTATCGACACCGTAAGCGTGAGTGGTGTTCGCCGTGGTGGCGTTGCCTGCCGCATCGCGGGTCGTCACGGTCGCACTCACATCACCATTGGCGGCCAGCACCGATCCCGGCACATTCACGCTCCAGGTTTTACCGTCGGTATTCACCGTGGTCTGGTAGATCTCGGTGCCGACAGTAACGGTCACCGCATCACCGGCTTTCACTTCATTGCCGACGTTACCCGTCACCGCAATCGTCTGCCCGGACTCACTGGCGTTAATCACGTTATCCGAGGTGACATCATCGATAGCAATCGACGCGGTGGGCGCCACCGTATCGACACCGTAAGCGTGAGTAGAATTGGCCGTGGTGACGTTGCCTGCGGTATCGCGCGTGGTGACAGTGGCACTCACATCACTGTTCGCGGCTAATACCGCACCCGGCACATTCACGCTCCAGGTTTTGCCGTCGGTATTCACCGTCGTCTGGTACGTCTCGGTGCCAACAGTAACGGTCACCGCATCGCCCGCTTTGACCTCGTTGCCGACATTACCCGTCACCTCGATGGTCTGACCGGATTCAGCAGCGTTAATCACGTTATCGGACGTAACGTTATCGATTGAGATTGACGCGGTTGGCGCAACGGTATCGACACCGTAAGCGTGAGTAGAATTGGCCGTGGTGACATTGCCCGCCGCATCGCGCGTGGTGACCGTTGCACTGACATCACCATTCGTTGCCAGCACCGAACCCGGCACATTGACGCTCCAGGTCTTGCCGTCGGTATTCACCGTCGTCTGGTAGGTCTCGGTCCCCACGGTAACCGTCACCGCATCACCGGCTTTCACGTCGTTATCAACGTTACCGCTGACGGCGATGGTCTGGCCGGACTCAGCAGCATTAATCACGTTATCGGACGTGACGTTGTCGATAGTAATCGACGCGGTTGGCGCAACGGTATCGACACCGTAAGCGTGAGTAGAATTGGCCGTGGTGACGTTGCCCGCCGCATCGCGCGTGGTCACCGTGGCACTCACATCACTATTGGTAGCCAGCACCGATCCCGGCACGTTAACGCTCCAGGTCTTGCCGTCCACATTCACCGTAGTCTGGTACGTCTCGGTACCGACGGTGACCGTCACCGCATCACCCGCTTTCACGTCGTTATCGACCTTACCGGTGACGGCAATGGTCTGACCCGACTCGCTGGTGTTAATCACATTATCGCTGGTGACATTGTCGATAGAGATTGAGGCCGTTGGCGCCACCGTATCGACGCCGTAAGCGTGAGTAGCGTTTGCTGTGGTGACATTGCCTGCGGTATCGCGCGTGGTGACCGTCGCGGAGATATCCCCGTTCGTGGCCAGCACCGAACCCGGCACGTTCACGCTCCAGGTTTTGCCATCCACACTCACCGTGGTCTGGTAGGTCTCGCTACCGACGGTGACCGTCACCGCATCGCCGGCTTTCACATCGTTATCGACCTTACCGGTGACCGCAATCGTCTGACCCGACTCGCTGGCGTTAATCACGTTATCGGACGTGACGTTATCGATTGAGATTGACGCGGTTGGCGCAACGGTATCAACACTGTATGTATGACTGGCATTGGCCGTCGTCACATTGCCAGCGGTATCACGGGTCGTCACCGTGGCACTCACATCACCATTCGCAGCCAGTGCCGATCCCGGCACATTCACGCTCCAGGTTTTTCCATCGGTATTCACCGTGGTCTGGTAGGTCTCGGTACCCACGGTGACCGTCACCGCATCACCGGCTTTGACGTCGTTATCAACCTTACCGGTCACCACAATGGTCTGGCCCGACTCGCTGGCATTAATCACGTTATCCGACGTGACATTATCGATAGTAATCGACGCGGTGGGCGCCACCGTATCGACACCGTACGCGTGGCTGGTATTGGCCGTCGTCACGTTGCCCGCCGTATCGCGGGTGGTGACCGTGGCACTGACATCACTATTGGTAGCCAGCACCGTTCCCGGAACATCCACGATCCAGGTTTTGCCATCCACATTCACCGTGGTCTGGTAGGTCTCGGTACCGACGGTAACCGTTACCGCATCGCCGGCTTTCACGTCATTGTCGACGCTACCGGTCACCGCGATGGTCTGGCCCGACTCGCTGGCGTTAATCACGTTATCGGACGTGACATCGTCGATAGTAATCGACGCGGTGGGCGCCACCGTATCGACACCGTAAGTGTGAGTAGAATTGGCGGTGGTGATATTGCCTGCAGTATCACGCGTCGTGACCGTGGCCGAGATATCCCCGTTCGCAGCCAGCACCGTTCCCGGCACATTCACGCTCCAGGTTTTGCCATCCACATTCACCGTGGTCTGGTAGGTCTCGGTGCCCACGGTGACCGTCACCGCATCACCGGCTTTCACGTCGTTGTCAACGTTACCGCTGACGGCGATGGTCTGACCCGACTCGCTGGCGTTAATCACGTTATCCGACGTGACATTATCGATAGTAATCGACGCGGTGGGCGCCACCGTATCTACGTCGTATGCGTGAGTAGCGTTTGCTATGGTGACATTACCTGCGGCATCGCGCGTGGTGACCGTCGCACTGACATCACCGTTCGTCGCCAATACTGATCCCGGCACGTTCACACTCCAGGTTTTGCCATCCGTATTGACGGTGGTCTGGTAGGTCTCGGTACCCACGGTGACCGTCACCGCATCACCGGCCTTCACGTCGTTATCGACCTTACCGGTCACCGCAATGGTCTGACCCGACTCGCTGGCGTTAATCACGTTATCCGACGTGACATTATCGATAGTAATCGACGCGGTGGGCGCAACGATATCCACGCCATAAGCGTGGCTGGTATTGGCGGTAGTGATATTGCCGGCGGTATCGCGCGTAGTGACCGTCGCACTGACATCACCATTCGCCGCTAATACCGATCCCGGCACATTGACGCTCCAGGTCTTGCCGTCAGTATTCACTGTCGTCTGGTAGGTCTCGGTACCGACTTTCACGGTGACTGCATCGCCCGCTTTGACATCGTTATCGACATTACCCGTCACCGCGATGGTCTGACCCGACTCGCTGGCATTAATGACGTTATCGGAGGTGACGTTATCAATAGTAATCGACGCCGTGGGTGCCACCGTATCCACACCGTAAGCATGACTGGTATCGGCGGTAGTCACGTTGCCTGCCGTATCACGGGTAGTGACCGTCGCGGAGATATCCGCGTTCGCCGCTAATACGGTGCCCGGCACATTGACGCTCCAGGTCTTGCCATCGGTATTGACGGTGGTCTGGTAGGTCTCGGTGCCAACAGTAACGGTCACCGCATCGCCCGCTTTCACGTCGTTATCGACCTTACCGGTGACGGCGATGGTCTGGCCCGACTCGCTGGCATTAATCACGTTATCCGACGTGACATCGTCGATAGAAATTGAGGCAACGGGGGGCAAGGTATCAACTGTTACCGCTTCACTTCCCCCTGTGCCAGGAATGCCCGCAGCATCGGTGTAACTGCCGTCAGGGATGCTGACACGGACTTCTCCCTCAAAATTGGCGGCTGGCGTCAATGTCGCCGTCCAGCGGGTAGGATCGCTAGGGTCTTGTACCAGATTCGTTATGGAGCCATTTGTTACACTGACATCACTGAGGTCAAAACCGACGGGGGGTCTTGTGAAAACAAAACTGATTGTGCCGTCACTATTGATGATAATGGTGACAGAAGACGGTGTGGTATCGGTAATATCCGTTGCGGCAGTAAGCAACGTAGATGAATCTGCGCCATCCAGAACAGATGAAGCTCTGTCAGTAAACGATATACCTGCCGTATCATAACCAATCGGGGCCGTCACGACATCACCCGTTAGGTCCAGTACCACCGTTGAATTGAAATGCCCGCCACCGCCGTCACCTGCTTCGCCAGTGTTATCATTACCAGCGGCAGTCGCCTCTAGCACTTGCGTTGGGTCGGCACCCTGAGCGATAGCATCTTGTATAGCAGCGACATCATTGGCGACATCCGCATTTTTCTGAGAAGACGCACTGCTTACATCGCTCCAGCGGCTATCGCGTCCCAGATCCAGTGTCTTGCCATCTGGCAACGTGATTGAAACCGCGCCGTTAGCCCCGGTTACCACTTCTTCACCGCTGTAAACCCGATCGCCAGCAACCAACAGTCTCTGGCTCCCATCAAGCGCGACGATAAAAACCTGTCCAATAACGAATTTAATGACGCCAATCACACTATTCAAAATTCTTTCCCCTTGATATCTATAATTATTTTTGTGATATTGAGATATTGCAGCTATAGATTTTGGCTATCATCCTGATAAAGTTGATTTGCTGTGTGTCGTCCTGACATTTAAAAAAAAACGCTACGATAGTGCTGCCGTTATGCGTCAAACGCTTGACTCAATGAGCGATATAATAAAAAATTCAGAATATTCTTTCCAGAACTTTACTCACTTAGAGTAGCCCTTATTTTTCTTGTATTAGGGCCCTTCAGGAATTGAAGTTAACACATTGATATAAAACGAATAAAATCAAATCAATTCGTTAAGCGCTTATATAACACCCAAGCACCCTAATAGGAATAATCACAAATAAAGTTTTTTGTGAAGGAAAACTGCTGATGATTCGTAGATACCGTTTTATTTTATTACCTTTTATTACTTTTTTTTCCACAGCGACGTATGCCGATACGATCCAAGAAGCAATAAAAAGTACGCTCTACACACATCCCGAAGTGAGCGCATCCATTAATAGCCGTTTTTCTGCCGAACACGATTTGCGCGCAGCAAAAGGTGGATATCTTCCTTCCATCACGCTGAGTGCAGGTGCTGGCCGCGAAGAGACAGACAGCCCCTCAACACGCTCCAGTATCAATAAACGTGTTGAGCTAAGCAGACAGGAATCAAGCATCAATCTGAGCCAGACGGTATTTGATGGCTTTGCCACTTCCAGCGAAGTGGGCAGACAGCGTGCGACTGTTAATTCACGTGCCTATAAAGTATTAAATACCAGTGAAGCAACGGCGTTAGATGCTGTTCAGGTGTACCTCAATGTGCTGCAACGCCAGGAATTCGTGCGTTTAGCAGAAGCCAACCTTACAAGCCATGAGCGTATTTACGATCAAATAAAGCTGCGCAGCGAGCAAGGCGTTGGGAGATTGGCCGATCTGGATCAGGCTGAAGCGCGTTTAGCACAAGCGCGCAACAACATGCTGACAGAAAAAACCAATCTGGATGATGCCAAAATCAACTACATGAGCGTTGTAGGGAAAGTACCTGAGAGTTTGGTCGTGCCCGATGCGTCTGCGATAAAACTCCCCGCCTCATTGGAGGAAGCACAGCGCATCATGCTGGCGAACAGCCCGGCGCTGAAATCTGCAGAGTCAGATATTGAAGCCACTCAGCAACAGTATGAAACTTCAAAATCAACGTTTTATCCACGTCTCAATGTTGAACTCTCTCGCACAATGGATAACAACGTTGACGGGACACGCGGCCAAAACAATGAGTGGCAGGCGATGCTACGGATGCGCTACAACCTGTATGAAGGCGGTAGCAGCAAGGCCAACATGGAATCCAAAGCTTATCAGGTAAAAGAAGCACAGGATGTCCGAAATAATGCTCTGCGCCTGCTGAATGAAGAACTCAAGCTAGCCTGGTCAGCGTTAAACAACTCCCGTCAGCAGGTTCCGATTGCCGCTGAATACGCGGACCGCAGTATGAAAGTACGTACCGCCTATCAGAAGCAATTTGGTCTGGGGGAAAGGACGCTATTGGACTTGCTAGACAGCGAAAACGAGCTATTCACCGCGCAACGCCGTCTGGTCGAGGTTCGCTTCATCGCCCTCTATACCGAATACCGGATCACATCACGCATGGGAGAGCTATTAAACCGTTTATCGATCCCAGCTCCTGATGCGGGTACCAGCTTGACAAACATGACAACCCACGCAGAGTTGCCAAGCCTCAATTAATATATTTCATTAGTCAGACGGCGATAAATTATGGTTTATATGCGAGTGAATTACGTTGCGTAAGGGACGTTCAGTTAAATGAAGTTGCATTCAGTAGAAGAGACGAAGGGTTCTGATGAATCAGTCGCCCATGAGCCTATCGTTCATGAACCCATCGTCTATGAAAATAGCGACCCTCGCAGCCGTCACGATGATCCTTTATTGGATAGTTTGCTGATCCTCTGTACTTTACAGGGGAAATCCGTCAGCCGTACTACACTCACCGCCGGGCTACCGTTAGCCAACCAGAGGTTGTCCGTAAAATTGCTCCCAAGAGCCGCTGCACGTGCGGGATTACAAGGACGCGTTCTCAAGCGTTCTCTGAATAAAATTTCTGAGATGTCGCTCCCTGCAATGCTGTTATTACGGGAAGGAAGAGCGGCGATTCTGTTAGGTTGGAACCCTGACGGTAGTGCACGCCTGATGCCCAGTGAGACAGAAGGCGGAGAAATTTCCGTTGAGCACAATACACTGCAACAAAATTACCTTGGTTTGGTGATGTTCGCCCAGCCTCGCCATCAGTTCGATCTACAGAACCCGTCTCTGATTCCTCGCACCAAATCCTGGTTCAAGGATACGCTTAAGCTTTCACGTTCGCTCTATCTCGATGCCATTCTCGCCAGTTTACTGGTGAACATTATCGCGCTTGCCACACCGTTGTTCGTGATGAATGTCTATGACAGGGTCGTGCCTAATCAGTCAACAGCGACATTGTGGGTGCTGGCTATCGGCGTTACCGGTGCTTTTGTTTTCGATTTGATACTCAAAACACTGCGCGGCATTTGTCTCGATATGGCGGGCAAAAAAACCGATCTGATTATTTCAGCCACGTTATTTGAACGTATTACCGGTATGTCGATGAAGGCTCGGCCAGCACGGGTCGGTAGCTTTGCACAAAATATCCATGAATTTCAGTCGCTCAGAGATTTCCTTTCTTCACTGACGCTGACGACGCTGATCGATTTTCCTTTTACGCTGCTTCTGCTGTTGGTTATCGGCATCATCGGCGGCCCACTGGTCTGGGTTTCCATACTGGCCTACCCGATTGCCCTATTGGCGAGTTGGGCGATGCAAAAACCGCTGTCCGCTACGATCGAGAAAACGATGCACCTTGCCAGTGAACGGCAGGCTACGTTGATCGAAACGTTGAGCTGTCTGGATGCGATCAAGGTCAACAATGCGGAAAGCGAACGGCAGCACCAGTGGGAACAGACGATTGGCAGCCTGAGCAAGCTGGAAATGCGGGTGAAAGCGTTATCCTCACTGGCGGTGAATCTGACGCAGTGGTTCCAGCAATTTGCTGGCGTTGCCATGATTGTCGTCGGTGTCTATATGCTGATTAACGGCAAACTCAGCATGGGTGGACTTATTGCCTGTTACATGTTGAACGGCAGAGCGCTCATGCCGTTAGGCCAACTGTCTGGCTTGGTCAGCCGTTACCAGCAGGCACGTTTAACGATGCAAACGACTGAACAGATGATGCAACTGCCGCAAGAACGTAGCGATAACGAACGCCCACTAAAGCGCGAAAGCATCCGAGGTGGCATCGAATTTCGCGATGTGACGTTCAATTATCCAGAACAAAAAACCAGTTCGCTGCAAAGCATCAGCCTGACTATCGCTCCCGGCGAGAAAGTGGGCGTCATTGGCCGCAGCGGCTCCGGTAAAAGTTCGCTACAAAAGCTGATCGTGAATCTCTATCAGCCGGATGCGGGCAATATTCTGATCGATGGTGTCGATGCCCGTCAGTTGGATGTCAGCGATTTGCGCCACAATATTGGCTATGTTCCTCAGGATATTCAGTTATTCAGCGGATCGCTGCGCAATAATCTCATTAGCGGCGCACGCTATGTCGAAGACGAAGCTATGTTGCGAGCCGCCGAAATTTCTGGGGTGAACGAGTTTGCACGTCTGCACCCCGATGGTTACAACCTTCAGGTTGGCGAACGTGGTCAACAACTCTCCGGCGGGCAGCGTCAGGCTGTCGCAATAGCCAGGGCGCTGTTGCTCGATCCGCCGATTCTGGTGCTCGATGAACCCACCAGTTCGATGGATAACACCAGCGAAGATCGACTAAAGCAGGCTCTGGCCCCCGTGATTGCCGAGAAAACGCTCTTGCTGGTCACCCATCGGGTTTCCATGCTAGCGCTGGTCGATCGTTTAGTGATTGTCGACAGAGGTAAAATTATTGCTGATGGGCCGAAAGCGATCGTGATGGACGCGTTGAAGAAGGGGCAGATCAATGCGTCTCGGTAAATATATCAAACGAATCAAACGATATTTTGTCGGCGGAGACGAAGAAAGCCTGCAAACGATGCCAGAAGTGAGTCGGGCAATGGCTGAGGATTCGCCACGCTCTATTCGCTTCACGCTATGGGCTATCGGTGCTTTTTTCCTGTTTTTCATCCTGTGGGCCGGGCTTGCGAATATTGATGAAGTCACTCGGGGCGATGGGAAAGCGATCCCTTCTTCTCGGCTACAAAAAATCCAAAATCTGGAAGGTGGCATTGTCACAGAAGTGTTCATCCGTGAGGGTCAGGTGGTTAATGCAGGCGACCCTTTACTGCGCCTTGATGATACGCGTTTTGCTTCTAACGTCGGTGAAACCGAAGCCGATCGGCTTGCGCTACTGTCACGAATTGAGCGCCTGACTGCCGAAATCAGCGGTCAGGAGTTAGTGCTTTCAGAAGAAATTACGACGCAAGCACCTAAAGTCGCGGCAGGAGAAAAAGAGCTTTATAACAGCCGCCGTCAGCAGCTTCATAATGAGATATCCGGCTTGGAAGAGCAGTTGATTCAGCGCCGTCAGGAACTGAGGGATTTCTCTGCCAAGGAGATTCAGTTCCGCAATAGTCTAGGCCTGCTTCAGCAAGAAATTAAAATGTCAGAACCGCTGATCGCAGAAGGCGCCATTTCTAAAGTAGAAGTTTTACGCCTGCGCCGTGCTGAAGTCGAAACCCGTGGTCAGCTTGATTCTATCAAACTCTCCATACCACGGGCGGAGTCCGCGACTAAAGAGAGCGAGAATAAAATAGAGGAAACGCGCAGCCGCTATAGAAGCGAAGCGTTATCTCAGCTCAGCGAAGCACAAACTAACCTAAACAAAATTGAAGCCACGGGTAAAGCACTCGAAGATCGCGTAAACCGAACGCTGGTTGTGTCTCCTGTTCGCGGTATCGTGCAGCAGGTTTTGGTGAATACCATCGGTGGAGTGATTCAACCGGGTAGTGATCTGGTGGAAATTGTTCCGCTGGATGACAAATTGTTAGTCGAAGCTAAAATTCGCCCTCAGGATATTGCCTTTTTGCACCCAGGTCAGGATGCCATAATAAAATTGACAGCCTATGACTACACCATCTACGGCGGTTTAAAAGGTCAGTTGGAACAAATTAGCCCAGACACCGTAACGGATAAAGAAGGGAATAGTTTTTATATTATTCGGCTACGGACTGATAAGAATTATTTAGGTTCAGCCGATAAACCCCTTCTTATCATTCCTGGCATGGTGGCCTCTGTTGATATAATAACGGGAAAGAAAACCATCCTCAGTTATTTGTTAAAGCCGATTATTCGCGCAAAAGCAGAAGCACTACGCGAAAGATAATAAAAAGGCGCTCAATTGAGCGCCTTTTTTCTATTCTATTTGTTAGTGATCGTTCATGCTGTGATAAATCTGAGTTTGGCTTCGCCCCATAGCTTTAGCCTGATACATGGCAGAATCGGCATTAATTGCCAACGTCAGAGAGTCGGAACCGTGCTCTGGGTACAGAGCAATACCGATACTGCATGATATATCAAGCATTTTACCATTGATCTCAAAAGGTTTATTCAACGCGTTATGAATTTTATCTGCAACATAAAGTGTATTATCAATTTCTTTAATGCCCTGAAGCAGAATAATGAATTCATCACCGCTACGGCGATATACCGTATCTGAATCCCTAACCGCACCACGCATACGTGCAGCGGCTTCTTTTAATAGCAAATCTCCGACAGCATGTCCGAATGAATCATTTATCTGTTTAAATTTATCGAGATCCAAGAACATCAGCGCGATTTTCCTGCCTGTTTGTTTAGATAACAAAATCGCCTGTTCCATTTGCTCGGCGAACGTCAGGCCGTTAGCCAATGATGTTAATGAGTCATAGTGCGCCAGTTGCCGATAGTGTTCCTCGCTGCGCCGCAGCATATCGATGGCATGATAGCGCTCAATAGCGATCGCAATCAGCTGTGCCGATTTCTCTATAGAGAAAATTTCGTCTTCGGTCGGCACATACACTTTGCGGTGGTAAACACTTAAAACACCTAATATTTCTTTGTTCTGACCGATGATAGGTTCAGACCAACAGGAACGCAGCCCAGCATATAATGCGAGCCCTTTGTACAGCGACCAATGTGGATGAACTGAGATATCATCAGCGACTACGCGTTTACCGGTATAAGCCGCTGTCCCAAAAGAAGCGACACCGTCGGCAATTTTCACGTTGTGAATGGCATTTTTATAAAAACCCGGCAGGCTCGGCGCAGATCCAAGCGTCAGACATTTCTTGTCTTTATCAACTAGCAGTACAGAACAGACAATACGGCCAGGGTTTTTTTCCTCAACGCTGAAAATGATCGCATCCAGGATATCCTTCAGCGGCGCACCGCTTGATAACAGCTCTAGCGCACGATTGTATGAATTATCATGATGCTCCTGTGATTTTCGCTCCGTAATATCTAATTTAATGCCGACATACTGGGTCGTGTTACTCGCCTTATTATATATTTTAACGATATTGGCCTTTTCCCAATACAACTGCCCATCTTTACGTCGGTTAACGAACTCACCACTCCAAACATTACCTTTATTTATGGTAGCCCACAGATCTTCATAGACGCTGGCATTGGTCATACCGGAGTTTAATATATTTGTTTTTTTGCCAATAACCTCATCCGGCATATAGCCAGACATGGTAATAAACTGACGATTTACATAAATAATTTCACAATTTTCATCTGCGATCATAATTGAGGCAGGACTATATTCCATTGCAAAGAAAGTCATGTTGAGAAAATCTTGTTTTTTCTGCTCAGTTTTAAACTTTTGTTTAATTTTTCTATTTTTTACAGAAGAAAACAATAACAGTAGCAATAGTAGGGTTATTATAATTTCATACACAATAACACTCTCCTCAGGCCCGGGTGGTCCTGATCGTACAAATCACAACGCTGATGACGAAAAATCTCGGTAACAAACCCCCACCCCGTAGATTTTCAGGGTTGGTGCATTTCCGGAGAGCAGAAAGGATGAAAGAAAAAACGCTCCATGAAGCAGGAGTATTTAGAAACATAGCAACGTCAGCATAAAGCCCTCGCATATCACTGTGCGCAAATAAAAACAGCAAATTCAAAAGAGTATCTTAATTTAATAGTAGTAATTGTTCGGGTTATAAGCTTCTCTAATGGAATAAAAGAATATTCCTAAAGGTACATAGCAATATATTCTGAACGTCAATTTTTTGTAAGCAAATCAATTATACCAATAAGTATCATTGTTTTAATCAACAAAATCTATCACAAAATGATTTTTGATCGTTAACAGTAAACATTATATTTTTTTACCATTAAAAATCAAATAATTAAAAGAAAAAAATAAAATCATTAACGCAAACCTCCGATTATATATGTCATAATTTGATGCAAAATCTGCAGCCCTCCTTTCTTTAGCCTCTTTAAAATTAAACACCGTCATAACAAATAAAATAAGAATCAAATAACAAAAATAAAACAAAAAACAGCATTTTACTTTGTCACCTAGAGGAAAAATCAAAATACTTTAGTTGAGTGTTTTTTATACAAAAATGAAACGTTAGGGAATATAATGAATTGATATGGCGAAGGGCGAGCGGGGAACCGATAGCAGTACGTTAATAAGTAAAGTGATAGCCTAAACAACAGGTTATCACCTAAAGTTCAGGCTTCAATGCTTCAAAATTCTCAAATGGCTGGGGACGCGAGAGGTAGTAACCTTGGGCAGCATAAGCATGTGATGCCTGAACAATCGCCCATTCCTCCTGTGTTTCAATTCCCTCAATCACCACATAATTGCAAAAGCGCGATAGTAAAGCGATCAGAGCAGGAAAAACGGTCCGACCCTCACTACTTTGTTGTAGGAGAATAAAAAGCTCACGCGCCACTTTGATACAGTCATACTGAGCCAGCATAAGTGATGAAAAATTCGCCATACCGCAGCCAAAATCATCCAGCCACAAGGTTTGTGCTTCAGGGAGCTTGGTTAATATTTCTTTCGGCAGCCCTCCCTGATTTTCGACCATTTCAAAACGAATCCAGGGCATCGCTGCGATCAGGCGCTTGGCTTCCAAATTATTCTGTAACGCCAGTAACGTCATGCCATCAATGTTGACAGAGGCAAAAAGATCGTCGCGAATAAATCGAAAATTCCACTGAGATAAAAGTTGCAGTTGTTCTACAATAATTAGAAGGCGGGTTTCAACATCAATATTTGCGAAGTATTTTTCAGGAGAGATAAATTTTTGCGGCAGGGTAGGAGAAAAAACGGAAGTCAGTAACTCAATAGCCATTAATTTACCTGATGTTCGGTAAATGGGCTGAAAAGTATACCGCCGTTGGCATTGGTGCCAGTAATCAGCGCCTAATGCTTCAGCGCTTCCCTGTTGGAAAAATCCTGCCCCAACCAGATTAAGATGACCTTCCTGCTGCACTATGAGTTCCGCCATTAAACTGACACTATTAGTTATAAAATTATATCATATGGACATGCACCGTCATTGACTCTCCAGATGCAAACGTCATCGGTAATACCAATTAAATCGATGTCCATCGATATTACAAAAATAAGTGGTTCAATATCACAACTAAATTTATTTAAATTGTAAATCAATAAATTAAAACCCAATAAACACAGTCGCACTGGCTGATTGATACAGTCTAAAGCATACGTATAAAACCAATTTAACGAACAGATGGTAATTTTACCCTGTAACCTCACTATTTATGCAGCCAATAGGTTGCATGCTGAAGATCTCCGAAAACACAAAAAACTCACAGTAAGATGCTTCGAAAGAGAGGTGCGTTGAAGACAACAGGGGGGCAGTCGACAATATATTATCGATCAATAACTGTTACGCGTGTCTAAACGGGCATCAGCGGGTATAATCTGCGCCCTGTTTGTAAGGTAGAAGAACATCATGGCGTTACTCATCACCCATAAATGCATCAACTGTGACATGTGCGAGCCTGAGTGCCCTAATCAGGCCATCTCCATGGGCATGGACATTTATGAAATAGATACCACTCTCTGTACTGAGTGCGTTGGCCACTACGATACGCCTACATGTCAGAAAGTTTGTCCCATCGACAATACGATCGTCAAAGATCCAAACCATGTTGAAGGGAATGAGCAGCTGTGGGAAAAATATGTGCTAATGCACCACGCCGACAGGATTTGAGAATCCATTGACGAACGGTCAGCTTTCGATAATCACCGTCGCACAGGCATAGCGTCTTTCATCAGCCAGTGTCACATGTACATGTCTGACACCCATCTGTTCAGCCAACTCTGCCGCTTTAGCAAAAAACCGCAGACAGGGTTTACCCAGTTCATCATTAAAGACTTCAAACTGGTTGAACGCGAGCCCGTTGCGAATCCCCGTACCGAACGCTTTTGCTGCCGCTTCTTTCACGGCAAAACGCTTGGCGAGGAAACGGACAGGCTGCTGGTGCTGCTGATAATGCGCCCATTCAGCATCCGTCAGAATACGGCGAGCCAATCGCTCGCCTGAACGTTCAATCACAACCTCGATACGGGCGATTTCGACAATATCCGTTCCTAGCCCAAGAATCGCCATCAGCGGCGTGCTTCCCGCATCAGACTCTTCATTTCGGCAACCGCATCCTTCAGCCCGCTTATCACCGCACGCCCGATTATCGCATGCCCGATGTTTAATTCGTGCATTTCCGGCAGCGCCGCAATAGGCAGGACATTATGGTACGTCAAACCGTGACCGGCATTAACTTTGAGCCCTTTCGCCGCTGCGTAAGTCGCAGCATCACGAATGCGCTCGAACTCATGCTGACGAGTTTCATCATCTGGCGCATCAGCATACGCCCCAGTATGGATTTCGATATAGGGCGCACCGCTGGCAACGGCGGCATCAATTTGCCGTTTATCCGCATCAATAAAGAGCGAAACCAGTATGTTAGCCTGGCTAAGTCTGGCTACTGCGTTACCAATTTTGTCCTGCTGCCCTGCCACATCTAACCCGCCTTCTGTTGTCACTTCCTGGCGTTTTTCCGGTACCAGACAGCAAAAATGCGGCTTCACTTCACAGGCGATGTTCAGCATTTCTTCCGTGACGGCCATTTCCAGATTCATACGGGTTTGGAGTGTCTCTCTCAGGATCCGCACATCACGATCCGTAATATGGCGACGATCTTCACGCAAATGCACAGTGATACCATCCGCTCCCGCCTGCTCGGCGACAAAAGCCGCCTGAACGGGGTCGGGATACGGTGTTCCACGTGCATTACGCAGTGTCGCAATGTGATCGATATTAACGCCAAGCAACAGTTCAGCCATGATAAATCCTCGGTAAAGTCATGCACGGTACGTGGCAGTTTACACCGATGTCACAGCGTCAGGGTACTGACGAAAGGGGATTATTTATCAGAAGAAGTGGGTTTGGACAAATTAGCAGCAGGAACGAACTGTCGGAACAGTTCACGACTTTTCAGCGGTTTTCCACCCAGATACGGCTTTAACGCGATGCGGGTGAAACGCTTTGCTGCCTTCAGTGTGCCAACATCAGGAAATTCACGCGACGCCAGTGAATGTAACTCATGCCCGGTAAAACTTTTATTATCGACAACCAAACTGGCAGTAAACCCTCTTTCCTCTCGATACTGATAGGTCATGGTATCTGCCACGGGTTCACCGCTGCCAGCACAATGCAAGAAATCAACGCCGTATCCCAAATAGCCCAATAACGCTAACTCAAAGCGCCTTAATGCCGGTTCTGGAGAAGCATCCTGTGCAGCAAGATGTTGTAAACAGTGGAGATAATCGAAGAAAAGAGCGGAATAATTGGTTTCATGTTCCAGCACGCGAGCCAGCAGTTCGTTAACGTATAAACCGCTATACAGCATCGAGCCAGTCAGTGGCAGCGCCAGCGAGACGGGCTCCGCACTGCGTAACGTTTTCACTTCACCCCGCCCGCTCCAACGCACCAGCAACGGAGTGAAAGGCTGTAAACAACCTTTCAGGCTAGAACGGCGAGCTCGTGCGCCTTTGGCAAGCACACGAACACGACCATCGCTTTCACTAAACAGATCCAGCAATAAACTAGTTTCACTATAAGGTCGCCCATGTAAGACAAATGCGCGTTGCCAGCCTTCCATCGGCGTGAACCTTACAAGTCTTCGCTATAACCCAAGCTACGCAGGGCACGTTCGTCATCTGCCCAGCCGGATTTCACTTTGACCCACAGCTCAAGGTGCACTTTGGCCTCGAACATCTCTTCCATATCCTGACGAGATTCGATACCAATAGTTTTAATCTTGGAACCTTTGTTGCCAATGACCATCTTCTTCTGGCCTTCACGTTCAACCAGAATCAGGCCATTGATGTCATAACCGCCGCGTTCGTTAGTCACAAAACGTTCGATTTCGACCGTTACGGAATATGGTAATTCTTCACCCAGAAAACGCATCAGCTTTTCACGGATAATTTCCGATGCCATAAAACGCTGTGAACGATCGGTGATGTAGTCTTCTGGGAAGTGATGCGTTGCTTGTGGTAAGTGCTTACGCACAATGCTGGCAATCGTATCAACATTCGAGCCCTTCTCCGCAGAGATCGGGACGACATCAAGGAAGTCCATCTGTTGGCTGAGGAACTGGATGTGCGGCAGTAACTTGGTTTTATCCGTGACGTTATCGACTTTATTGATCGCCAACAGCACAGGAAGTTTCTGATCGCGCAGTTTATTCAACACCATGTCATCGTCGTCGTTCCAGTGTGTACCTTCAACAACGAAAATGATCAGCTCAACGTCCCCCATCGAACTGCTAGCTGCACGATTCATCAGGCGGTTAATCGCCCGTTTTTCTTCAATATGCAGCCCCGGCGTATCCACATAGATAGCCTGATAAGGCCCTTCAGTGTGAATACCCATAATGCGGTGCCGCGTCGTCTGGGGCTTACGTGACGTAATAGAGATCTTCTGCCCCAGTAATTGATTCAATAACGTCGATTTTCCGACATTGGGTCGACCAACAATCGCGACAAAACCGCAGTGTGTCTGTACTTCGCTCATTCAAGCTCCAGTTTTTTCAACGCTTGTTCAGCCGCAGCCTGTTCGGCTTTACGACGACTCGATCCAGTGCCAATGACCGACTCACTAAAGCCGCTCACCTGACAGTGGATAGTAAATTCCTGATCGTGTGCTTCCCCACGAACCTGCACCACCAGATAGGTTGGCAAAGGTAAGTGGCGCCCTTGCAGAAATTCCTGCAACCGCGTTTTTGGATCTTTTTGCTTATCGCCAGGACTGATTTCATCCAGACGCGTTTGATACCAATTCAGGATCAAACGTTCGATATTCAGGATGTCACTGTCGAGGAAAATACCACCAATCAGCGCTTCGACCGTATCAGCCAAGATCGATTCACGACGGAAACCACCGCTTTTTAATTCGCCGGGACCGAGGCGCAAGCACTCTCCCAGTTCGAATTCACGCGCGATTTCGGCCAGGGTATTTCCCCGCACCAGCGTCGCCCGCATCCGGCTCATATCCCCTTCATCAACTTTGGGGAAACGGTCATACAGCGCATTGGCGATCACAAAACTCAGGATGGAGTCACCCAGGAATTCAAGCCTTTCATTATGTTTGCTGCTGGCGCTACGATGCGTCAACGCCTGTAACAAAAGCTCGTACTGCTGAAAAGTATAGCCCAGCTTTCTTTGTAAACGATTTATCAGGATGGGATTCATGTGTTACCAATAGATCAACGATGCGTCAAAAACAGCAGCATACGGAACAGCCCTGCTTACCAACTCGGTCAAAACTGTTTCGTTTGCATTGGCTCCCATAAGGGAGCCTGCCTTTCTGCCCGTCATACTTCGCGTTGCATGTTCGTTAGCGTGGTTCAAACGATAACGTTTTATCCTGCAATTTGTATTATTTAGGGCACGTTCTTTCAAAAAGAACATTTCAGAAAATATTCTACAACGGACAGCATCAGAATGCTGCCTGTATCTTATTTTGATCAATGCTTACTTTTGATTAATGAATACCACCGATGCGACTCAAACGTACACCGGTAGGCCATTCACCTTCCTGTTTCTCAAAACTCATCCAGATAGCGGTGGCTTTACCGACCAGATTTCTCTCCGGTACAAAGCCCCAATAGCGACTATCCAGACTGTTGTCTCGGTTATCACCCATCATGAAGTAGTGCCCTGCCGGGACAACCCATGTCGCAAGCTGCTGCTGCGATTGCTGATAATAACCACCAAGCTGATCCTGCTGGCCCGGTACTAACAAAATATTATGTGTGACATTGCCTAATGACTCTTTGCGCGCACCCATGCGAGTGCCATCTACACTGTTGTCATTGGCAGGCACCTGATAGAAACCGCCACGCGATTCCCCCCCAGGCTGATTGAAGGTCTGAACAAAGTCGCTAGGTTGCACATTACTATATGTGACCGCCAATGCCGTATCACATGCCTGCAGCCCCTGACAGGATGGACGAATCGTGACCTGCTTGGTAATCGGGTTATAGCTAACGCGATCGCCCGGTACACCAACCACGCGCTTGATAAAGTCCACTTTAGGATCGGACGGATATTTAAACACCACCACGTCTCCACGCTTCGGATGCCCCGTTTCGATCAGCGTCTTTTGCGTGAAGGGTTCTTTAATGCCATAGGCAAATTTTTCCACCAGAATAAAATCACCGATCAACAGCGTCGGCATCATCGAACCGGATGGAATTTGAAACGGCTCATAAATAAAAGAGCGCACAACCAATACCAGAGCAACGACAGGGAATACGGATGCTATCGTCTCAATCCAGCCTGGTTGTTCAATGGCTTTCGATGAAATCGCTCCATCGGCCAGATCGGCACCGCTCATAGCGGCAAATTTTTTCCGACGAGCGGGTTCCCAAACGAAGCGCTCTAAACACCAGACAATCCCCGTGACCAGCGTCACTAATGCCAGAATTACGGCAAACATATTGGCCATGCCAACTCCTCAGAATTTATTTACTGTCTTTGCCGACGTGCAGAATTGCCAGAAACGCTTCTTGCGGCAGCTCGACGTTACCGACCTGCTTCATACGCTTCTTACCGTCTTTCTGTTTCTGCAACAGTTTCTTCTTACGGCTGACGTCGCCACCATAACACTTGGCCAGTACGTTTTTACGCAATTGCTTAACCGTCGCACGCGCAATAATGTGGTTACCAATCGCAGCCTGAATCGCAATATCAAACTGCTGACGTGGAATGAGTTCTTTCATTTTTTCGACAAACTCACGGCCACGATATTGTGAGTTATCACGGTGAGTAATCAGGGCCAATGCATCGACGCGCTCGTTGTTGATTAATACATCAACGCGCACCATGTCCGATGTCTGGAAACGTTTGAAGCCGTAATCCAGCGATGCATAACCACGAGAGGTTGATTTCAGACGGTCAAAGAAATCGAGCACCACCTCGGCCATCGGGATCTCATAGGTCAATGCAACCTGATTACCGTGATACACCATATTCGTCTGCACGCCGCGCTTCTCAATACAGAGCGTAATCACGTTACCCAGATATTCCTGAGGCATCAGCATGTGACACTCGGCAATCGGTTCGCGCAGTTCCTGAATATTATTCAGCGGCGGCAGTTTAGACGGGCTATCGACATAAATGGTTTCTTTAGCCGTCGTTTCTACTTCATACACTACCGTCGGTGCCGTGGTGATCAGTTCCAGATCGTACTCACGCTCCAGACGTTCCTGAATGATCTCCATGTGCAGCAGACCTAGGAAACCACAGCGGAAACCAAAGCCCAGCGCGGTAGAACTTTCCGGTTCATAGAACAGAGAGGCATCATTAAGACTCAGCTTGCCTAACGCGTCACGGAATGCTTCATAATCGTCGGAACTGATCGGGAACAAACCGGCATAGACCTGAGGTTTGACTTTTTTGAAGCCTGGCAGCGCTTTTTCAGCTGGCTGACGTGCCAGTGTCAGGGTATCCCCGACTGGCGCACCCAAAATATCTTTGATGGCGCACACCAGCCAGCCTACTTCACCGCAATTCAATACATCGCGGTCAATCTGCTTCGGTGTAAAAATACCGAGACGGTCGGCGTTATACACCTGACCCGTACTCATCACCTTAATTTTGTCGCCTTTGCGCATCGTGCCGTTTTTGATACGAACCAGCGACACAACGCCAAGGTAGTTATCAAACCAGGAGTCGATAATCAGCGCTTGCAACGGCGCATCAGGGCTGCCTTCCGGCGGCGGAATATCACGCACCAAACGATCCAGAATATCTGGCACGCCAACCCCTGTTTTCGCGGAGCAGCGCACAGCATCAGTGGCATCGATACCAACGATATCTTCAATTTCTTGAGCAACACGATCCGGGTCAGCTGCAGGCAGGTCAATCTTGTTTAGGACCGGCACCACTTCCAGATTCATATCCAACGCGGTATAACAGTTAGCCAACGTTTGAGCTTCAACACCCTGCCCGGCATCAACAACAAGCAGCGCACCTTCACAGGCGGCAAGCGAGCGGGAAACCTCATAAGAGAAGTCTACGTGCCCAGGCGTATCAATGAAGTTTAACTGGTAGGTTTGGCCGTCCTGCGATTTATAATCCAGCGTCACGCTTTGCGCTTTAATCGTTATTCCGCGTTCACGTTCCAGATCCATGGAATCCAGAACCTGCGCAGCCATTTCACGTTCGGTTAATCCGCCGCAGATCTGGATAATACGGTCAGATAACGTCGATTTACCGTGGTCGATATGGGCAATAATGGAGAAATTTCGTATATGCTTCATTATAAAAATTTTTCTACCTTGATATTCCTGAAATTCTTGCCCATGGGCATGCGCATAGGTGAAAACAGCAGCGATGTTATTCCACCTGAATCGCAGCATTCTACATGCGAGAAGCGTGAAAACCTAGTCATGTCCGGTGCATTCCCCTTGATTATGACGGTTTTATTTGGAATAGCAGAACAACAAGAGGAAAGCAGGAAGTAAAGTGTCATTACGTGGCAAACATCATGTTGAAAGATAACAAAATAGCGAACAGTGTCTCCACATTGCGCGCCATTGATGCTCAGGCACACAGATCAATTTTGTAAGAGAGTGCCAGGCAACGCAATTTGCAGGATAACAGGCTCATAACGCTTATTCTTACCTAACCGCTTTGCCCACAGCTTCACGCCGATAAACGCTAATCCGCCGCCCAACAACGCACCAATAACAGCAGCCAAATCGGTACCGAATAGCGTTTGGAATATCGCAGCCCCAAACAGCAACCCAACCAGCGGAACGAAATAAACCAGAGCGGCAGAAAGCAATAGCCGCCCTTCGGAAATACCCAATTCCACCTTTTGTCCGATCTCTAAAGGTCGATCGTAAGGGACATACAGCGTATTTTCAGCGGAAAGCCCGAGCTGGCTTAACAAGCCCGTTCCACACGACGAGCGGGATTTACAACTGCCACATCCCGCACTCGGCTCACACCGCAGCTCTGCGATTCCATCCTGCCATGATACAACCGTTGCCCACTCTTTGATCATGGCTCAGCCTTCAAGACGATACTGTCAGCCACGCGCTTAGCGGTAGAGGGAGGAATATCACCGACAACGGTAATCTCGCGATTTCCCCGCATGACGGTATGAATAGAGCGTCGCCCCGTGAGCAGAGACTGTTCCTCACTCACATCAGAAGACGGGCTAATATTAATCGAGAAACTGAACAAACCGTCGCTGTACAGACGTGTTTCAATCGGAATAGACGAACCGGGCAATACTTTTTTATTGTACGAAAGTGCTTTCATCCCCGCAGGCAACCATTCTGGCTCCCAGGTAAAATCACCTTTTTCAGCGGCAGGCGTGGGTAACACGGGAGGCAGTTTGATCCCTTCCAGCGGACGCATCACGCTAACGACATCATCGTCAACAATCAGCGATGTCGTTAAGAATTGCTCCAACCGTTTGTCGCCATTACGATCCTGTAAATCAATGCGCAAGGGAAGTTTCGATTCCGCATCAATCCACACCATGTAACTGTAGCGCGTGCCATCACGAGAAATGACCCGAATCCCTGATGCCAGACGATCGGCAATGCGCACCCTTCCGTCGGCGGGAATAAAGTCATAATAAGGCGATAATTTCTGGAAATCAGCGAAAACCAGAGAAGGGAAAGAATCGACAATATGATCGCTGGCGAGAGTAAATGGCTCAAAACCGGGATCGAAATAGCTGACCTCATTACCACGCTGCACGATCTCGCGTCGCGGCCCGTCCATAAACAGCAGCTGCGCCAAGGAACGATTGTTGACTACGGCATGACGATACCGTACCGACTCAAATCCTTGCAGGGTGATGTTGATAAATGAAACTTCGTAATTCAGAGAACGAACTGCGCTATTCATCTGCTGCAGCAACGCGCCCGGCTCAACATTCTGAGCCGGGGCGAACGTAGAATAAAACAGACTGCCAATCAGAAAACAGGCGGCGGACCAAACACGCTTCATTACCGTGACTGTGTTCCTAATGATTGAGTGCCGGGAACCTGAATTGCCGCTTGCTGGTCGTCCTGCGGCAGAGCGTGTTCGGCATGTAGCCGACGCTGTAATTCGTAGTCCTGCAAAATGGCGTTAAGCCGGTTACGCTGAATATCAGATTTCTGTTGGCCGCTGTGAGGGGCAATATTTTCTGACGGCACGCCCAAGCTCACAGGAGAAGCGGTACCCATGGCAGGTAAGGTACTGAACACGCCGGATTCAACAACATGCTCAGGTGCATTACCCTGTTGGTAATTTTGTACGCCGACGATTACCGCTAAAGATACGCAGGCTGCGACACCGACTTGCGTCAGTTGGCTACCCCACGGACGGATTTTGTGCCAGAAAGGCATTTTCGTCCACTCGACAGGTTGTGGCTGAGATTCAGGCTGCGTTTGTGGAACCAGACGAACAGGTTCTTTTTCGATTGCAGCGGCAACACGAGAAGCGATGTCCAGGTGAATCACGTTTTCACTGATATCGCCACGCAACGTATCACGAATTAGATGATAACTTTGCCAACTTTGCTGCAACGCGTCATCACGTGACAATGCGCCTAACAGTTCGGAATCTACTGCTTCGCCATCCATTAAAGCGGAAAGTTTCTCTTTCTGCATACCGACACCCTTACCTTGTCAAATCCATCATTAGTCATGCGGATAGCTGGAAACGCTAGCTAGCGCTGAATAAGCGGTTGTACTTTATTATCAATAGCTTCCCGCGCTCGGAAAATACGAGAACGAACAGTGCCGACGGGACAATCCATAATCACGGCAATCTCTTCGTAGCTTAAACCGTCCAACTCACGCAGCGTAATCGCTAAACGTAAATCTTCCGGTAAAGACTCGATAGTTCGGAAAACTATGCTTCGTAATTCCTCTGACAACATTAAATTCTCAGGGTTCGATATTTCTTTCAGTGCGCCCGCATTTTCATAGTTTTCTGCGTCATTGGCATCAATGTCGCTGGAAGGCGGGCGGCGGCCCTGAGCTACCAGATAATTCTTGGCCGTATTCACTGCAATACGATACAGCCACGTATAGAACGCACTATCGCCACGGAATGATTCTAACGCGCGATACGCTTTAATAAACGATTCCTGTACCACATCCGGCACGTCCCCTTGTGGAACATACCGCGATACCAGGCTCGCTACCTTATGCTGATAACGAACGACCAACAAGTTAAACGATTTTTGATCGCCTTTTTGGACTCGCTCGACCAGAACCTGATCTGCCAGTTGCTCGCTCATCCGAGGTAATCTCTACTCAAACCGTTCTCCACACATGAAATAGTACTGCCAGCTATATAAGTCATATTTAGAGCAAGCTCCTCATTAGAACCAAGACATTCAATAAAGTTCCGAGTCATCATTTTTCTTTTACTTAGCGCCGTTACTCGTCTTTACGATGCATACCGTGACGCACCGTCTCATCACATATGGTCTTCATCTGAGGCTTCTACGCTCTTGCGAAGATGATACGATAAATCCGGGGTATTCGCACGATTCACCATGCTCCATCATCCGCTTATTCTTTATAGCGTAGATAAGGGGCTAAAAACCAATACGGCAATCAACCGTTGGGTGCTACCATCGGAATTCCTCTTCTTTTCGCACCCACGACACGACCATGCAAACGACTACTGAACACGTCTGTGATGTTTTAATCATTGGCAGCGGTGCTGCCGGGCTTTCACTAGCGCTGCGTCTGGCTTCACAGGCCAACGTGACAGTACTAAGCAAAGGCCCGCTCAATGAAGGCGCGACGTTTTATGCTCAAGGCGGCATCGCAGCCGTTTTCGATGAAACCGACACGATTGACTCCCATATCGACGATACCCTGATCGCCGGCGATGGCCTGTGTGAACGCGAAGCCGTTGAATTCATCGCCAGTAATGCCAAACACTGCGTGCAATGGCTGATCGAACAAGGCGTGCTATTCGATACCGAAACCAGCACCAGCGGCGAAGAACGCTATCATCTGACGCGCGAAGGTGGACATAGCCACCGTCGGATTCTGCACGCAGCGGATGCAACCGGAAAAGAAGTGGAAAATACGCTGGTACAGAAAGCGTTATCCCATCCGAATATTCGGATTATGGAACGCTGCAACGCCGTCGATTTAATTACCTCCAATAAGCTGGGTTTGCCCGGTACTCGCCGTATTATTGGTGCTTATATATGGAACCGTGAACAGGAACGCGTAGAGTCCTGCCGGGCGAAAACGGTAGTTTTAGCGACCGGTGGCGCATCCAAAGTTTATCAATACACCACGAACCCCGATATTTCGTCTGGCGACGGTATCGCGATGGCGTGGCGTGCGGGTTGTCGCGTAGCAAATCTGGAATTCAATCAATTTCACCCGACCTGCCTGTTCCATCCGCAGGCGCGAAACTTCCTGCTAACGGAAGCGCTACGCGGTGAAGGCGCGTACCTCAAACGCCCTGACGGCTCACGCTTTATGCCCGATTTCGATGCCAGAGGCGAACTGGCACCGCGCGATGTAGTCGCCAGAGCGATTGACCATGAGATGAAACGGCTTGGTGCAGACTGTATGTATCTGGATATCAGCCACAAGCCCGAAGCGTTCATCAAACAGCACTTCCCTACCATCCATGAAAAGCTACAGTCTCTCGGCATTGATCTGACGCGCGAAGCGATACCGATCGTCCCAGCAGCGCACTATACCTGTGGCGGCGTGATGGTCGACCAGCATGGGCGTACCGACCTTGACGGACTGTATGCGATTGGCGAAGTCAGCTATACCGGATTACATGGTGCAAACCGTATGGCGTCCAATTCACTGCTGGAATGTCTGGTTTACGGCTGGTCAGCCGCAGAAGATATTTTGCAGCGCTTACCGCAAATCAAAGCAGTGAAAAAGTTGCCGGATTGGGATGAAAGTCAGGTCGATAATTCCGACGAACAGGTGGTGATCCAGCATAACTGGCACGAACTACGTCTGTTTATGTGGGATTACGTTGGGATCGTGCGGACCACCAAGCGGCTGGAACGAGCGCAACGCCGTATCCATCTGCTTCAGCAGGAAATCGATGAGTACTACGCCCACTTCCGTATTTCCAACAACTTGCTAGAACTGCGTAATCTGGTGCAGGTCGCCGAGCTCATCGTCCGCTGTGCGCTAGAAAGAAAAGAAAGCCGTGGACTGCATTATAACTTGGATTATCCCGAACAATTCGAGGCACCGACACCAACTATTCTGGTGCCATAGTTCACAAAAATCATAATTCGCAAAAACCGCAGTTCACGAACAATAGTTCACTCAGGAAAGGCAGACGCGGCTACAAAGCGTCTGCCACCTACATGAAAAGATAAAAATCTTTTGTCAGTTGCTGAAAATCCGTCGAATAACATCTTTCTGCATCACGGATTGCCAATAAGAAATTCACACACTCCTTTTCTTGGCGAGACAGCGCCAGCAAAACGCGGTGCGCAGGTTTATCTTCCTGTTCAGATACGCGGAGCTGCTGCTGGACGTGCCAATTGTGTTGCTGCGCCAGAGGAATAAAGTGCTCAGCAACCTGAACGGGCAACACCACGCAAAAAAGTCCTTCAGGCATCAGCAACTGATGAGCACAACGCAATAGCACTTCATGGGTTAACAAGGTCGTGTAACGCGCCTGCTCACGCTGAGCTGAACCACACGCGATCCCAGGTGGGAAATAAGGCGGATTGCTTATAATTAGCGAATAATCGGCAGTTCGCATCGCGGAAAAACTCACGATATCCTCAGCATAAACCGTTATTCTGTCAGCCCATGGAGAGGCAGCACTGTTTTCTTTCGCCTGCTGACTGGCGGCGCTATCCAGCTCAACGGCATCAATCCGAACATGTGGCTCGGAACGCTGCGCTAGCATCAACGCGAGAAGGCCAGAACCACTGCCGATATCCAGAACCCGCGTGGCTGAAGACACCGGAGCCCAGGCTCCCAGAAGAATACCATCGGTTCCAACCTTCATTGCACAGCGATCGTGCGCCACAAAGAATTGCTTGAAGGTAAATCCATCCCGACGCAATGTCAGTTTATAATCAGCCTGATGACTCATGAAAATAAGATTCCAAACGCAAACCGCAGTAGCATAGGCGAAACATCAATGCAGGAAAAGTGCCGATGTCTGCTTAAACAGGTGAAGAAACCGGCCAATCCGTCTATAATCGGCGCCCCAAATAGAGGTAGACCATGACTGTAACCAATTTTTCCGAGCTCGATCTTGATGAAAGCCTGTTAGACGCCCTGCGTGATATGGGTTATGAACGTCCGACTGCGATTCAAGCCGAGGCAATCCCTCCGGCGATGGAAGGCCGTGACGTACTGGGCTCCGCGCCAACAGGAACAGGTAAAACCGCCGCTTATCTGCTGCCGGTTTTGCAGCATCTTATCGATTTTCCTCGTAAAAAATCAGGTCCACCTCGTGTTCTGATCCTCACGCCGACCCGTGAACTCGCCATGCAGGTGGCGGATCAAGCGCGAGCATTCGCGGCGCATACGCATCTGGATATCGCGACAATCACTGGCGGCGTGGCCTACATGAATCATGCGGAAGTGTTCAGTGAAAATCAGGATGTCGTCGTCGCGACGACGGGCCGTCTGATGCAATACATCAAAGAAGAAAACTTCGATTGCCGCGCGGTAGAAACGCTGATTCTGGACGAAGCGGACAGAATGCTGGATATGGGCTTCGCCCAGGATATTGAACACATCGCCGGAGAAACCCGCTGGCGCAAGCAAACGCTGCTGTTTTCTGCGACGTTGGAAGGAAACGCGATCAAGGATTTCGCCGAGCGTCTGCTCAACGAACCCGTTGAAATCGAGTCCGATCCATCACGTCGGGAACGTAAAAAAATTCTGCAATGGTATTACCGTGCCGACGATCTCAAACACAAAACGACCCTGCTCTGCCATCAGTTAAAACAGCCAGATGTTACGCGTTCTATCATCTTTGTGCGCAAGCGTGAGCGGGTGCATGAGCTCGTATCCTGGCTGCATGAAGCTGGCATTAACTCATGCTATCTCGAAGGCGAAATGGTGCAAGCCAAGCGCAACGAGGCAATCAAACGCATGAGCGACGGTCGGGTTAACGTGCTGGTGGCAACAGATATCGCCGCGCGTGGCATCGATATTGACGATGTCAGCCACGTATTTAACTTCGACTTGCCGCGCACAGCAGATACTTACCTTCACCGTATCGGCCGCACTGGCCGCGCGGGTCGTAAAGGCTGTGCCATCTCTTTCGTTGAAGCACACGATCACCTGCTGCTGGGAAAAATCAGCCGCTACTTGAATGAGCCGCTAAAACCGCGCGTCATTGAGGAACTTCGCCCAGAGACCAAAGCGCCAAGCGCCAAAACCACGGGCAAACCGTCGAAAAAAGTGCTCGCGAAGCGGAAAGAGAAAAAAGAGAAGGAAAAAGAAAAAGTTAAAGTGAAGGTTCGCGATCGCGACAGTAAAAATGTTGGTAAGCGTCGTCAAGCAACGCAGAAAACTGACGAACCGTCCGCTGAATAAAATTCCTTTAAAGCATAGATATAAAAAAGGGAGCTTCGGCTCCCTTTCTATTAAGGCTTAAGTAACAACTTACAGGCTTGCGGTAAAAGTACGAGCGATAACGTCGCGCTGTTGTTCCGGCGTCAGTGAGTTGAAACGAACAGCGTAGCCAGATACGCGGATAGTCAGCTGCGGATAGTTTTCCGGGTGCTTAACGGCATCTTCCAGCGTCTCACGGCGCAGAACGTTTACGTTCAGGTGTTGACCACCTTCCACACGCACTTCAGGTTTGATTTCCAGTGGGATTTCACGATACTCGATCTGACCCAGATCGCTCATCGGAACGATTTGATCTTCGCTATAACCAGATTTAGCACATACGCAACGCGCCTGTGATTTTTCTTCATCCAGCAACCAGAAGGAATTGATCAGCGCGCTGTCGTTAGCCTTGGTGATTTGAATACCAGTAACCATAATTGCCTCCGTAAACGGTGTGTTATCGTCTTAATTGAAAATTGACGTAGTTAAAAACTGATGTAGTTAAAAACTGATTTAGTTAAAATCGCTATCGGCAAAAAACTACCAAACGTCGTAACGATCGTATAAAACTCTGCGTCTCTACTCTCTTATATACCAGTCTGATAACCAGATATCTTTGACTTAAATCAATTTTAAACCCCCACAACTTAGCAGCGCTAGGGCAATATATTGTTTTATATCAATTTTACCAACACGCTAAATTGCAAATATTTTTGTAAATTTTCAATTTTTTTTCGAAAAAAAGCCTCTTTCATCCCGACAACAACGGTTACGGTTTTACCTCAACACGATAGATCGGTAAGCTACCCACAACACCATTCAACCTGTAAAAAAAGAGTGCATGATGGCGACCTCTCTCACCTGGCATGACGTACTGGCACAAGAAAAGCAGCAGTCTTACTTCATCAATACCCTTGAATTCGTTGGGAAGGAACGGTCTGCGGGTAAGACGATCTATCCTCCGCAGAAAGATGTTTTTAATGCGTTCCGCTTCACTGAGCTGCATCAGGTCAAAGTCGTCATTCTGGGGCAAGACCCTTATCACGGCCCGAATCAAGCACACGGGCTGTCATTTTCTGTACGTCCGGGCGTCCCCGCTCCGCCTTCTCTGGGCAATATTTATAAAGAACTGGCGAGCGACATCCCTGGATTTGAAATTCCACGACACGGTTTTCTGCAAAGCTGGGCGGAGCAAGGGGTTTTACTGCTAAACACGGTATTGACCGTTGAAGCCGGGCAAGCGCACTCGCATGCCAATCTGGGCTGGGAAACCTTTACTGACCGCGTTATTGCGGCATTGAATGAACAACGGGAAGGTCTAGTCTTTCTCTTGTGGGGATCGCATGCACAGAAAAAAGGCAACATCATTGACCCACAGCGTCACCATGTTCTGAAATCGCCGCACCCTTCCCCACTGTCTGCACATCGTGGTTTCTTGGGCTGCAAGCATTTTTCACAAGCTAACCAGCTTCTGGAACAGCAAGGTTTGTCGGCAATAGACTGGACGCCAAGGCTCCCAGAAGAGGCCTAAGCGGTAACGGTTTGGTTGCCTTCAAAGCGCGGGGCAGCCAACTATCGTTTATAGAAAATCGTTTACAAGAGTATTAAGCAAATGAACAAGGTTGATTGAATACGTATTCATCGAGAAAAAGAGATAACTAAGGAGTAGTGCGGTGATTTGGTGGAGCTAAGCGGGATCGAACCGCTGACCTCTTGCATGCCATGCAAGCGCTCTCCCAGCTGAGCTATAGCCCCACAACGTGTGGAATGTTCGTGATAATTAACCAAACAGAGGGAGTGTTTGGTGGAGCTAAGCGGGATCGAACCGCTGACCTCTTGCATGCCATGCAAGCGCTCTCCCAGCTGAGCTATAGCCCCGTATCTTACAGCATCACCGCGAAGGCAAGTACCGTACGAACGCGTCGCATAATATGAAACCCGATTAACAGTGTCAACGGCTAAATCCGGTTATCCGATCAACCGCTGAAAAAGACGCCAAAGGTAAGAAAAAACAGGCGGCAAATTTCGGTGTAATATCATCACAAGCACAAAAAAAGCTGCCAACGATAACGCGATTTATTATCATCGATTCACGTTACACTTCTGTCTTCTATTAAGCACCCAGCACATGCGCTATTTTCCTATGATTGTATTTTCTCTGATGATATCTGCCTCTGGCATGTTGCCCGTTCGGGCACAGCCAACCATTCCTGATATTACCGAACAAGCAAAAGCTCAATTTGAGATCAGGCACGTTGAGGTGCAAAGCGATGCAAAACATGCCTATCGGCTTTTCATCGCGCTTCCCCGCCAACCCGCACCAGAAGGCGGCTATCCGGTTCTGTATATGCTGGACGGCAATGCTCAGTTTCCTGTTGCCATAAACAGCTATAACGAGAAAAATGGCGCGGCTCCGCTGATTGTCGCTATCGGTTATCCGATCGATAAGCCATACGATGTTCCCGCCAGAACACGCGACTACACACCGCCAACAACGCTCACCGACCCAGATTTTGCCACAGGCGGTGAAGCCGAGACGTTTTATCAATTCCTGCAATCCACGGTAAAACCCTGGGTTGAAGCGAACTACGCCGTCAATAAACAAAAACAAACATTTGCCGGGCACTCTTTCGGCGGTCTGTTCACGCTCTATACGCTTTTTAACCACACCGAGTCTTTCCAGCGTTATGTTGCTGCAAGTCCGTCTATCTGGTGGGGAAATGGCGTTGTTATTCCGGCAAGAACACCGTTGCTCGCTACACCGCCGCTGTCCATTACCATCACAGTAGGGGCAAATGAAGATGAACCTGTCAAAACGCAGGCGGGTAAACCCGTTGATGAAAAACGGGCAGAAAGGCTCAGTCAAAGAAAAATGGTGGAAAGAGCAACAACTCTGGCCGCACAGCTCAATGAACAAGGTACAAAAGCGGACTTTATTCTGTTCCCAGGAAAGGGCCATGGTGACGTGATTCCCGATGCCATCGGTAAAGCCGTTGCCATCGCTGGTCAATAATGCTCATACCATATAATAAAAAACCCCGGCATTCCGGCCGGGGTTCGTTTTGTATACATTCACACGATAGCAATTACTGTTGGGTTTCACGCTCAGCAATGAACGCCAGCGCTTTATCAATCCGCGCCAACGAACGCTGTTGACCAATCGCGTGTACGGTAACGTCAACGCCCGGAGACTGGCCAGCGCCCGTTACTGCAACGCGTAGCGGCATACCAACCTTGCCCATACCCTGACCCAGCTCGTCCGCCGTACCCTGAATGGCGTGGTGGATGTTCTCTGCCGTCCAGCTAGTAATCGCTGCAAGTTTTTCACGTACCAGCTCAAGCGGCTGACGCGCAACCGGACGCAGATGTTTCTTCGCGGCATCCGCATCAAACTCAGCAAAATCTTCATAGAAATAACGGCAAGAGTCCGCCATTTCTTTCAGCGTCTTACAACGTTCGCCCAACAGGCCGACCAGTTCGCTCAATTGCGGGCCGGTGCGTGTATCAAGCCCAGCCTGCTCAATATGCCATGACAGATGCGTTGCCACGTATTCTGCTGGCAGATGGTTAATATAGTGATGGTTCAACCATTGCAGTTTCTCAGTATTGAAAGCGCTCGCGGATTTATTGACGGCATCCAGTGAGAACAGAGACTTCATCTCATCGATAGAGAAGATTTCCTGATCGCCAGATGACCAGCCTAAACGCACCAGATAGTTCAGCAGTGCTTCCGGCAGATAGCCATCATCGCGGTATTGCATCACACCGACAGCACCGTGACGCTTGGACAATTTCTTACCGTCATCGCCCAGAATCATCGACACATGCGCATATTCCGGTACCGGTGCACCCAGCGCTTTCAGGATGTTGATCTGACGCGGCGTGTTGTTGATATGGTCTTCACCACGAATAACGTGCGTAATTTCCATATCCCAATCATCGATAACGACACAGAAGTTGTAGGTCGGTGAACCGTCAGTACGGCGGATGATCAGGTCGTCGAGTTCCTGATTGCTGAATTCGATTGGCCCGCGAATGCGGTCATTGAAGATGACAGAGCCTTCCTGCGGGTTAAGGAAACGGACAACGTGCGGTTCATTATCAGCATGATGCTCGTGAGAACCACGGCAATGCCCGTCGTAGCGGGGCTTATCACCCTTTTCCATCTGCTGCTCGCGCAACGCTTCCAGACGTTCTTTCGAACAGTAGCACTTATATGCGGTACCATTTTCCAACATCTGATCGATGACGGCGTTGTAACGGTCAAAACGTTTAGTCTGGTAGTACGGGCCTTCATCCCAGTTCAGGCTCAGCCAGTTCATACCATCCATAATGGCATCAATCGCGTCCTGAGTTGAACGCTCCAGATCGGTATCTTCAATACGCAGCACGAACTCGCCATCCTGATGACGAGCAAACAGCCAAGAGTACAGTGCGGTACGAGCGCCGCCGACGTGAAGATAGCCAGTAGGACTAGGGGCGAAACGGGTTTTGATTTTCATTTGGGATTACAGCCTTATTACGCAACGGCTGTCGACATAGGCCGACATAAGCTCAGAGAACAAAAGTGAGTAACATTCTATCACTCTGCTTCGATTCCTCAACGCCGTAACATGACGCACGTGCTTTTATTCTGGCGGAAATGACAAGGTAGCTGACTGAATTGTGCAAGGATAACGCGCCAACGACGATAAATACGACGCCTTGCCTAATTTTGCAACGAACAATCATTTTAGTTTTAAAAAGCGTTGACTCATATTCAAGGATCCCTATAATGCGACTCCACACAGCGGGGGTGATTAGCTCAGCTGGGAGAGCACCTCCCTTACAAGGAGGGGGTCGGCGGTTCGATCCCGTCATCACCCACCACTCTTTACTGATTTTAATTAAGAGTATCTCGCTGTGTAGAGTAAGAAGATTTGAGATTGGGTGATTAGCTCAGCTGGGAGAGCACCTCCCTTACAAGGAGGGGGTCGGCGGTTCGATCCCGTCATCACCCACCAATCTCACACCAGCTGGTCTTCTTACTAGAAGTTGAAGTAAACCAAGAAGTAAACGTAGTACAGAAGTGGGTGATTAGCTCAGCTGGGAGAGCACCTCCCTTACAAGGAGGGGGTCGGCGGTTCGATCCCGTCATCACCCACCACTTCTGCGGGTCGTTAGCTCAGTCGGTAGAGCAGTTGACTTTTAATCAATTGGTCGCAGGTTCGAATCCTGCACGACCCACCACTTCCGCAAAGTAATTCCTACCTGAAGTAACTACACCCAAAATTACTTGTTGCACGTGTCGTGTAGGCGAATAACCTGCATTCAGTTGCTCCGCATTAACCTTTCCAATACACAATTGAAGTACCGCGACCTCATCGGCCACGGCACCCAAACGTCACGCCAGCACGGCTAAATCCGCTGCATCAAAACCGCGTAATTTATCAGTCTGTCCAGTACGCACTTTTTGCACCCATTGCGCATCAGAGAGCAATACTCGGCCGACAGCGATCAAATCAAACTCTTCCCGCTCCATCCGCGCATACAGATTGTCCAGCGCCGCCGTACCAGAACCTTCGCCACCAAACGCAGCAAAGAAATCCGAGGTCAACCCCACCGAGCCAACGCTGATTGTCGCCGCACCTGTTAGCTTCTTCGCCCAACCAGCGAAGTTCAGTCCTTCAGCCCCATCAACCTCAGGGAACTCCGGATCCCAGAAACGGCGCTGGGAACAGTGGAGAATATCCACACCAGCCTCAACCAGCGGTGCCAGCCAGTCCGTCATCTCCTGTGGGGAGGTGGCAAGCCGTGCGCTGTAATCTTGCTGTTTCCACTGACTCACGCGCAGGATCAGCGGGAAATCTTCACCAACAGCGGCGCGGACCGCGCGGATAACCTCTGCGGCAAAGTGGGAACGCTCACGGATCGTTGCTCCACCGAAGGCATCTGAACGCTTATTCGTACCCGGCCAGAAGAATTGATCGATCAGGTAGCCATGTGCACCATGCAGCTCCAGCGTGTCAAAACCCAGCCGTTTGGCATCAGCTGCTGCACGGGCGAAAGCCGCCACAGTATCGGCAATATCTTCTTCCGTCATCACCACACCACGAGGCTCATCCGGCCCAACCAGCCCAGAAGGGCTCTCAACGGGGGCATCAGGTTCCCAGCCGCGACCGTGCGTTGATCCCGTATGCCAAATTTGTGGGCCAATACGACCACCAGCGGCATGAACCGCTTTAGCCACCGCATCCCAACCTGCCAGCGCTGCCTCACCATGGAAAAATGGAATCCCTGGCATGTTGCGCGAAGCGGGACGATCGACCACCGTCCCCTCTGTCAGAATCAGTCCTACGCCCCCTTCAGCACGGCGCCGGTAATATTCCGCATTCGCCGGGCCGGGAATCCCCTCTTCCGCCATACTTCGCGTCATGGGTGCCATAACGATGCGATTGGGAAGGGTTAACCCTTTCACCGTGAAGGGACTAAACAGAATATCGTCAGACATGGATATTTCCTTTTAAGGTTTAACGCCATAGCGACGTTGAACATTGATTAAAAACGCAATTCATGCAGTTAAGCAACTGCTATTAGCATGACCTCTCGTAAAGAGAACGCCATCCTTCTTGCACTTATAGATGATGTATGACATATATAATAAATGTCAATCAACATTTAAATGTAAGGTAAACGGTATGAAATACACAACTTTTGGACGTAATACGGGCTTACGCGTCTCTGAACTGGCTCTCGGAACAGGAAATTTTGGCACTGGTTGGGGCTACGGTTCTGAAAAAGAACAGGCTAAACAGGTATTTGATCGTTATGCCAATGCTGGCGGCAACTTTATCGATACGGCAGATGCTTATCAATTCGGCCAATCTGAGCAGATGGTCGGAGAATTCATTGCCGCAGACCGCGATCATTTTGTCGTAGCGACGAAATACACCTTAAGCGCCATGCCGGATGCCGGAATTTCACGAACCGGCAATAGCCGTAAAAATATGATCTCATCGGTAGAAAACAGCCTTAAGCGACTACAAACCGATCGTATTGATGTGCTGTGGGCGCACTTTGATGACCAATTAACCCCGCTTGAAGAGGTTGTTCGCGCATTTGACGATCTCATTCGAGCAGGGAAAATCCAGTACGCAGGCTTCTCTAATTTCCCAGCCTGGCGTATTGCCCGAGCGGACACCATGGCGGAACTGCGCGGCTGGTCGCGAATTGCCGGTATTCAGGTGGAATACAGTCTGGTGCAGCGCACAGCAGAACGAGAACTGCTGCCGATGGCAGAAGCAATGGGGTTAGCAGCAACGCTTTGGTCTCCTCTGGGTGGCGGCCTGCTAACGGGAAAATACCGTCAAAGTAAAGAAGGTCGTCTGATCGGTTTTGGCGGAAGATTAGTGCACACCGAGCAAGACACGACCTTGCTGGATGAGGTATTTCGCATTGCAAACGACGTAAACGTCATGCCAATACAGATTGCAATCGCTTGGTTAAGATATAAATCCGCACGCTCCAGCACCAGCCTGATCCCCATTCTGGGTTCCCGCACTCTGGCGCAGTTGGATGATACGCTACTCGCATTAGATGTGACGTTAAGCGAAGATCAGGTCGCGCGACTGGATGAAGTCAGTGCTATTTCGCTGGGAACGCCGCACGATCAGATCGCGGGGACATTGCCACGGGCTCTGGGAGGCGACAGCGCTCATATCATTACGCCGTGGCCACCACGAGCCTGATCTGACTATTGATGAAAGGCATCATCTATTGAGTCTGGTTTTTTCATACTCTAAGATGATGCCTGACAGAGAAAGGAGAACAAAATGGCCCGTGTATCAAAACAGCAGATGGAGCGTAACCGAGAGGAAATTATCCAAGTTTCTTCACAGCTCTTTCGTGAACGAGGCCTGAACGGCGTCAGCGTGAACGACTTGATGGCCGCGGCTGGATTAACCCACGGAGGCTTTTATGGTCATTTTGCTTCTAAAGATGAACTTGCCGCTATCGCCAGCCGTAAAGCGTTTGAAGATTCGGGTTCCCGCTGGCAAGAAATAAGCCGTCAGCCAAATCATCATGACCTGCAAACGCTGGTAGAACATTATCTCTCCCCCAACCACCGTGATGGCGCCAAAGATGGCTGCGCGATCACCGCGTTAGCCAGCGACATCGCTAGGGAAAGTGAAGGCAAGCCAGTACGTGAGGTTTATCTCAGCGGCGTCAGAGCCATGCTCGACAGGCTGGAGTCCCTCTCAGCGATAGAAGATAAAGAACAGCGTAGGCTACATGCTCTGGCGCAATTCGCACTGCTGTCCGGCGCACTAACCTTAGCGCGCGCAACAGCTGGCGATCCCTTATCGGACGACTTTCTTAAGGCCGCTAAAAAAGCACTGCTTGGCGAAGCATAAACCGGTTATGAAAAGGGGCCTACCGCATCCGTGGTAAGCCCCAAACCGCGTTCCCTGACCTTCAGCCGTTCAGGTTGTAGACGCTTTTCATAACATATTGTTATTGCGTTATTCTCATCCATCATTAGACCGCCACAATTGCGGTGCTATGCTTATCCGCGTTGACACGCTTCACCTAATTTTTTGACAGAAAATATCAAATTTATTTGTTTTCTATTCAGGCGCTAAATCGACGACACTGCCGCCTTATATCCAATAGCACTTTTCGCTTACTCATGAGGTTGTTTAGTATGATTTCTCAGTTGAATCAGTGGTTCACGCGTTTAACCGATCACCCCGATGCAGGTAAACTTTTACTGCGTTTAACCGTGGGTATTCTGCTGCTGTTTCACGGCGTAGCAAAAGTTGAGCACGGCGTAGGCTGGATCGTACAGATGCTGCAAGGCGCAGGCCTGCCAAGTTTCATCGCTTATGGCGTTTATGTAGGTGAAGTGGTTGCGCCGATTCTGATTATTCTGGGCGTGTTTACCCGTATTTCTGGCCTGATCGCCGCGCTGACGCTGGTTGTCGCTACGCTAATGGTGGGCACCGGTAAATTCTTCACGCTGACCAATGTCGGCGCATGGGCACTGGAAGTAGAAGCACTCTATTTCTTTGCTGGCATTATCATCATGTTGGTTGGCAGCGGCCGTTACTCTGTTGCCTCTAACCCCGCTTATCGTTAATCCTCGCTATCCGGCAAGTATTGATGACAAAAGCAAAAACCCGCGAATTTCGCGGGTTTTTTATTTCGATGCTCTACCGATCAGATTTCCCAATCGTGATTATAGCGCTTAGGCTTGAACTGAATAACGTCACCTTTCTGCAACCCTTCCAGACTCACATCGTCTTTTGCAACTTCGGCTTCAATTAGCTCTGACTGCTCACCCAATTTCAACGACAGGCGCGTCAAAGCTCCTAGCGGGCGAATATCGCGAACCGTCACCGCCTGATAGCCATCCTGAGCTTGAACAGACAACGACACTTCATGCGGACGGAACAGAATGGTTTCTTCCGTTTGCGCTACTTTCAGCCGGTTACTATCGCCAAGGAAATGATAAACAAATTCGCTGGCAGGATGGTTATACACTTCCGCAGGCGTACCAATTTGCTCAATTACGCCTTTATTCATCAGCACGATACGGTCGGCCACTTCCATCGCCTCTTCCTGATCGTGTGTCACAAATACCGATGTCAGATCGATATCTTCATGCAACTGAGATAACCAGCGACGCAGCTCTTTACGTACCTTGGCATCCAGTGCCCCAAAAGGTTCATCCAACAGCAGAATGCTCGGTTCAACAATCAACGCACGTGCCAGCGCAATACGCTGACGCTGGCCGCCGGAAAGCTGTTCAGGATAGCGATCCCCTAGCCAGTCCAATTGCACCAGATTCAGCAATTCATGCACTTTCTTTTCGATATCACTCTTTGACGGGCGGATATTTTTCGGCTTCATTCGCAACCCAAACGCGACGTTATCGAACACCGTCATGTGGCGGAACAGCGCATAGTGCTGGAATACAAATCCCACATTGCGTTTACGCACATCGTGGACGGACACATCCTGACCGTGAAAGATAATACTGCCGCTATCCGGTTGCTCCAGCCCGGCGATAATACGTAGCAACGTCGTCTTACCACAGCCCGATGGCCCCAGCAGCGCCACCAGCTCGCCGCTGTGGATCGACAAATTAATCTCGTTCAGCGCCCGAAACTGGCCAAATTGTTTATTAATATTGCGAATCTCAATGCTCATTTTTGGCCAACTCCTGTTGTTTCTGTATTTGCTTCGTCAATCGCTCTTCGCTCCACTGGCGCAATAACAGTACCACCAGCGACATCATCAGCAGCAGAATCGCCACGCTGAAGGCAGCAACGATGTTGTACTCGTTATAAAGAATTTCGATATGCAGCGGCAGTGTGTTAGTCAGGCCGCGAATATGGCCAGAAATGACGGAAACTGCGCCAAATTCCCCCATCGCGCGCGCGGTACACAGCACCACGCCGTAAATCAGTGCCCACTTCACATTCGGCAGCGTAATGTGCCAGAACATTTGCCAGCCGTTCGCCCCCAGCAACCGTGCAGCTTCCTCTTCCTGCGAGCCCTGCTCTTCCATCAGCGGAATCAGCTCACGGGCAACGTAAGGCAATGTCACGAAAATCGTCGCCAGAACAATACCCGGCACGGCGTAAACAATTTGCAGATCGTGTTCGAGCAGGAAGGGATGAATTTTGCTTTGCGCCCCAAACAGCAGCACATACACCAGCCCCGCAACAACGGGTGATACTGAAAATGGCAAATCGATCAGCGCCAGCAGAAAACTCTTGCCACGAAATTCGAATTTCGTCACACACCACGCCGTCGCCAGTCCGAACACGACGTTTAACGGCACGGAAATGACAGTCGCGAGTAACGTCAGCTTAAGCGCAGAGATCGCATCCGGTTCGCTAATCGCGTCCCAAAATGCGCCAACACCTTTATCCAGACCCTGAGTCACTACCATCATCAGCGGCAGCACCAGAATCAGGAAAAAGACGACCCACGCCAGTGAAACTAGAATGTAATAGGCTGCGGGCTGTTTTTTTCTTTTAGCCGCACTGGCCTGAGCGGAAATAACCTGTTCCATAACGACCAGCCCTTACAGTTTCGGTTGAATGCGACGCTGCAACACGTTAATCAGCAGCAGCATAATGAAAGAAACCAGCAGCATGAACACGCCGATCCCGGTTGCCCCCTTGTAGTCATACTGATCGAGCTTGGAGACAATCAGCAGCGGCAGGATTTCCGTTTTAAAGGGGATATTTCCCGCGATAAACACCACAGAACCGTATTCCCCTACGCCGCGGGCAAAGGCCAAAGCAAAACCAGTTAGCCATGCGGGTAACAGCGCGGGAAGTAATACATGGCGGAAAACCTGAAGCGGACGTGCGCCAAGGCAGGCGGCCGCCTCTTCCACTTCTTTGGGAATATCAGCTAACACCGGTTGCACCGTTCTGACCACGAAAGGCAGCGTGACGAAGATCAGCGCCAGCGTGATACCAATGCTGGTATAGGCAATTTTGAACGGAAACAGCGAACCAATCAGGCCATTCGGCGCATACAACGCTGTCAGAGCAATCCCCGCCACGGCGGTTGGCAGCGCAAAGGGCATGTCGATCATGGCGTCGATCACTTTACGGCCGGGGAAAGTATAGCGAACGAGCACCCACGCCAGCAGCGTCCCAAGAATGCCGTTAATAAAAGCGGCTGCCAGTGCCGTACCAAACGAAAGCCGAAGAGAAAAAAGCACCTGACGGCTGGTGATCAGATCCCAAAACTGGCCGAACGTTAATTGGCTTGCATACAAAAACATTCCTGCCAATGGAATGAGGACAACTAATCCTAAATAGCTCAGGCTAAACCCTAACGTTAGCCCGAAACCGGGAATCACTGAGGGAGAACGCTGTGACATACCGTGCCTTTAATTTTCATACTCACTATCCAGCCAACAACTGCTTGCCGACGCGCGCTACCTGACAGTACGTTTCAGGTGGCAGTTCCTCTGCCTTTTTAACCTGAAAAAAGCCGCTAGGGTAATAGCGGCCTTAATCCGTCAGACGTTATAAATTTACTTATTGATCTCTTTAAAGATTTTGTCGAACACGCCGCCATCGTTAAAGAATTTGTCCTGTGCCGCTTTCCAGCCGCCGAAATCCTTATCGATCGTAACCAGGTTCACCGGTGCAAACTGATCTTTAAACTCTTCGGCAATCTTAGCGTTACGTGGACGGTAGAAGTTTTTACCGATAATACGTTGTGCTTCGTCGCTATAGAGGTATTGCAGATAAGCTTCAGCCTGTTTCTGCGTCCCTTTGCGCTCGACCACTTTGTCGACAACAGCGACTGGCGGTTCGGCCAAAATCGACAAGGACGGCGTGACGATCTCAAGCTGATCGCCGCCCTGCTCTTTCAGAGACAGGTAAGCTTCGTTTTCCCATGCCAGCAGCACATCGCCCAGCTGACGTTGTACAAAGCTAATGGTCGCGCCACGCGCACCGGTATCCAGTACTGGAGCGTGACGATACAATTCGGTGACAAATTTCAGTGCGGTTTCTTCATTGCCGCCCGGTTGCGCTTTGGCATAAGCCCATGCAGCGAGGAAGTTCCAACGTGCTCCACCGGACGTTTTCGGGTTTGGCGTGATCACTTCAACGCCCGGTTTCACCAGATCGTTCCAGTCTTTGATTTGCTTCGGATTACCTTTACGCACCAGAAAAACGATGGTGGAAGTGTAAGGGGTGCTGTTATCAGGCAAACGCGCCTGCCACTTAGGATCGATCAGTGGTTGGTTCAGGTTTAATGCGTCAATGTCACCCGCCAGCGCCAGCGTAACCACATCAGCCTGCAAGCCATCAATGACCGAACGCGCCTGCTTTCCAGAACCACCGTGCGAGTTTTTGATAGTGATATCTTCACCCGTGGTCGCTTTCCAATGCTTAATAAACGCTGAATTGTATTGCTGATACAGCTCACGCGTCGGATCGTAAGACACGTTTAATAATTCGGTAGCCGCCGAGGCCACACCAGAGAACAACAGCGCTGCCGTAGCAACAGATAACCCCAGACGACGTATTGACATTCTCACTCCCTAACCTTAATGCTTGAAAGTATTTAGATGAAATAATGATGAATGCGATCGATTGACGCCGTTGATGCGGCTATCAGGCTGACAACATGGGAGTGACAATAGTGGATATAAGGAAGGGGCAAAAATATTGTTTCGCGATAATTTATGCTATAGCGTTATATTGTTAATGGTTATGTCATAGTTTTCAGTCTAAGTAATGTTGTTACGACTGAAGACCTAGAGGGGTAGCCCTGATGCCAACCAGCATCAGGGGAACACGGTAGAAATTCAGATGGAGTAACGGTGGACGTAAAGCCGTTTTTCTTCTGCCCTACTCTTCTTCATCCAGTTGCAAGGCTACATACAGCAGCAGACGATCGTCAAAATTCCCCAAATCCAAGCCCGTCAGTTCAGAGATACGATTAAGGCGATACTCTAGCGTATTGCGGTGAATAAACAGCGCTTTTGCCGTCGCACCGGGTTGCACGTTATTACGGAACCAGGCACCTAGCGTCCGGCGCAACAGACCATTGCCATCCATTGCCTTGAGCTTCGAGAGCGGACGCACCAGTTCGTTTGCCTGCCATCCACCACGCAGGCTGTCCAACAGCACAGGCAACATCAGATCCTGATAGTAATAACAACGCTGTGCGGGCATTCGCTGCTTGCCTACGCTCATTGTCGTGCGCGCCGTACGGTAAGAACGCGCGATACTGCCGGGGCCAGCAAAATAGTTCCCCAGCGCCAGCCGCACCCGCAGCCGACTGCTTTCCGCCATCCGCGACATTAGCGTATCCACGCGTCTGCGATGTTCTTCCGCATCCCAACGCCCATGGCTATTCAGCGCCGGTTTTAGTACCACCATTTCCGTCAGGGAAACGATAGCGATCAGGTTGTCACGCTCTGGCGTAGTCAGCAGCGTCTGCAACTGCTGTAGCTCTGCCATTGCCGAATCTACGCCAAGCTGCCCGCTGTCCACTTCGATCACCGCTGCAACACGGGGTTTATTCATATCGATACCTAAACGCTGCGCCCACTCCATGAGAGCAGGGGACAGATCGTCGGTACGGACCAGGTTCAACACGAGCTCTTCCCGCAGACGGCTGTCCTGTGCCAGCATATGCAACAGCCTCGCCTGCTCCAGCATCATTTCCGCTGTCATACAGACAAGCTCGCCGTATTGGCGTAACTGGCTAGGATTCCCCGTAAGACCGATAACACCGACGATTTCACCGTCGATGCGCAGGGGTAAATTAATGCCCGGACGCACGCCATGCAGGTGGCGCGCCACAGCGTCATCAATATCGACAACCCGCCCCTGCGAGAGTGCCAGCAGCGCCCCTTCGTGCAGTTCCCCCAATCGTTCCTGATCGCCACTGCCGATAATCTTACCGCGAGCATCCATCACGTTGATATTGCTATCAATGATCTGCATAGTCCGCGAGACAATATCCTGTGCCATCTTGGCATTGAGATGATACGACGCCATTTTTACCTCTGAGAGGAACATTGACAATTGCACCAGCATACCGCCACATGGCGCGCCACACATTGTGCAAATTAACAAAGAAATGGGAATTAGGTTAAATCTGTGGAAGAACTCACAAAAGCACTTTCATGGAGAAGCGAGAAATAGCCGGGCAACTGAGTACCCGGCCAGAAAATCAACGTAATAGTTTGTCTTAAAAGGTAATTATTAACTTACACGCTGAACATTTCGATTACTGAGCCAGCAGATAAATCGTGCTGTCACCTCGACGAACGTTCAACGCCAAGACTGCCGGTTTGCTGTCCAGAATTTTACGCAATTCGCCGATATTCTGAACCACCTGTTGGTTAACGCCGAGAATAATATCGTCCTTCTTCAGCCCCACTTTAGCCGCCGCGGAACCGGGTTTAACGTTATCCACCTTAACGCCTTTTTTATCGTCAATCTGAGTATTACTCAGTTCAGCACCTTCAATGCCGGAGTAGAGATTACCGGAAGCCACCTGAGCCTGATTGCTCTGTTGCAGCGTCACATCAACCGTCAGCGGTTTGCCATCACGCAGCAGCCCCAGAGCGACTTTGCTGCCCACCGGCAGCGAACCGACCTGCGCACGCAGCGCGGAGAAACTGCTAACCGCCTTGCCATTCAGCGTGACGATCACATCGCCCGCCTTTATGCCCGCCGCATCTGCTGCCGATTTCGGCCGCACCTGACTCACAAACGCGCCGCGCTGTGCATCAACCTTCATCGCCTGCGCCAGTTCGGAATTCAACTCCGTACCCGTGATGCCCAGTTCGCCGCGCTTCACTTCGCCAAATTCGATAATCTGTGCAACGACACTTTTCACCATATTGCTGGGGATAGCGAAACCGATCCCGATATTGCCGCCGTCTGGCGCAAGAATCGCGGTATTCAGCCCAATCAATTCCCCATTCAGGTTCACCAGCGCCCCGCCGGAATTACCCCGATTAATCGCCGCATCGGTCTGAATAAAGTTCTCGTAGTTTTCAATATTCAAGCCGCTGCGTCCCAGCGCGGACACAATGCCCGATGTCGCGGTTTCCCCCAGGCCATACGGGTTACCAATCGCTACGGTGTAATCACCGACCCGCAGTTGGTCGGAATCCGCAACCTTAATGGCCGTCAGATTTTTAAAGTCCTTCAACTGCACCAGCGCGATATCTGAACGCGGGTCTTTGCCTAGCACTTTACCGTCATACTTGCGGCCATCACTGAGTCGAATCTGAATTTTATCGGCGTTATCCACCACGTGACTATTGGTCACCACGTAGCCTTTTTCCGCATTAATCACTACGCCCGCGCCCAGCGCCTGGAAGTTTTCCTGTTTTGGTTGCGGTTGGCCGCTGTCATCGTCGTCACTATCGCCCTGACACATCGGCGACGACTGGAACGGCGATCCCTCTTGGCAGAACGGCGAGTTTTCACCAAAAAACGGCTGAAGCTGCGGCGGTATACCTTCTTTGCCTGCATTGCTTTCTTTACCCGCATTGGTGGTATGCCCTTCCACATAGATGCTCACCACGGAAGGCATAACATTTTCCAGCATAGGGGCCAGACTAGGTAATTGACCTGATGACGCAGCAGACGCCGCTGACTCAGCCGCATTTGCCGTAGTGGAGCCCATCGCCATCGCCAGACTTAACGCCAGCGCACTCAGAACCAGTGATTTTCTTTTCATAGGAGTATGTCTCATAGTAATCAACACGCGAGTCTTACGGCCCGTGTACCCGACACCGGGTACACTCAGTGGTCGTGCTGTATGAGATAAATATGAACCAACAATGTTCCCGAGGGGAAGAGCGTGAAGCGTAAGGAAATATTGAACGGCTTTACAAAACTCGCGATTTCCGTTGCAGCCTGTTCATCACTAATCCGCCGCCATCAGCTTGCGGTATTCGTCGTAGGCGTACAAATCTGTCATACCGCTGATGTAATCCTGAATCAGACGCGCCCGATAATAATATTCACGGATGATGCGCTCGGGTTCAGCGACGCCGTCCAACTCAGTGACCGCTTCACGATAGGCCAGGCAATGCTTGCTGGATAACTTGTGATAAAGCCGCGTTTCAATCGGATAACGCTTATGCGTATCAGCGCTGACAAGCTGGCTGAAATCCTGATAAGGCATGTCGAGCAGCGGGCTATAAATATCCAGCAGGCCGCGAATCACACGGTCGCCCTGTAGCTCCAGTTGCTCAACTTCATGGTGATTAAAAACGTGCTTTAAGGCGACATGCTTGAAAATGCCTAACAGGCGATTCTGCGGGCTGTCGTCCTCAAGCAACGCCTGATTGAACGATCCGGTATAGATTTCCGGCAGGTTGTCGATAAAACGCAGCGCGGCATGTGGCACCATCTGCCCCACGGTATAAACACGGAGATTCATGAAGAATTGGTCATCGTGGCTGCGCCATTGAAAGCGTTCACGCTCTTTGTAGGCACGTTCGATCGTTTTGGCGAAGATGTCTTTCTCTGCGCCTGCGCCCCAATTTTCACGCAGACGATCGTAAAGTTCTTCGATTGTAAGGATATCTTTCTCAACGGCATCTTCTAAATCCGCGATACAGTACGAGACATCATCGGCCGCTTCCATAATGTAGCTCAGCGGGTGGCGATGAAATTCGCCCATATCCAGTTCTTCACGCAGCCTGGCGACAAACGCTTCCTCTGACAGATAATAACCCGGCTTCTTCATCAAATAGTTGTAATCTGCCGGAAGCTCGCCGTGCCAATACGCGGGGCGGGTATATTTCAGGATACAGGCCACCTGACCGTAGGTCAGATTAAGCTTCAGCAACGTATGCACCAGTCGGATCGCCTGCGCATTGCCTTCAAAATGACTCAGATCCTGCCGGATCTGCCCGCGTAGATCGTCCAGCCCATCCTGCTGCATACGCAGCGTAGGGACTTTACAATCATCAACGCGTTCCGGAGATTCATTGTCCAGATAATGGCTATCCAGTAATTTCCTGAACCATTGATTAATCGCGGATTCGCCAAAATGGCCAAACGGCGGATTGCCGATGTCGTGCATCAGGCAAGCCATTTCAACCAGACTTTCAAACGGCGTTTCTCTGTCGGCCAGCCCGAGCGATGCCAATCGCTCATCGGCTTGCAGGCGGTACAAAATCTCTTTTGCGATGTAGCGGCCAACCTGCTGAACTTCCATCGAGTGAGTCAGGCGGGAACGGACAGCCGCATTACGTTCCAGCGGAAAGACCTGGGTTTTTTGCTGTAAGCGACGAATGGCGGCGGAGTTAATGATACGACCGCGATCGCTCTCAAACTGACGCACAATCGCATATTCACTCTCGGCCGTTTTAGGTCGGCTAAAATGCCGCTGAAAGCTCATTTTTTTGGCGAAATCGATATCAGACATACGGTTCTCCCTGTCATCCCGCTACAGCACAATAATGCACACTCCATCTCATCCCGCTAGCCATGATAGACTAGCTCCCGCGATATACACCTAATACTGGTCATTTAACGATCGACATGCACGGTGCGACCACTGGGAGAGGCATCCCTGTGTTTCCGCTAAAATGGAACTTCAGTGGCCAGCATTAGGTATACATCTTCCATTTATAACAGAATTTACGGGGAACCTTATGAAAGTCGGTATTATCGGCGCGATGGAACAAGAAGTAACGCTGTTACGCGATCGGATTGAAAACCGTCAGACCTTTCAGCGTGCAGGTTGCGAAATCTACACCGGACAAATCAACGGCGTAGAAGTCGCTTTGCTGAAATCCGGTATCGGTAAAGTCTCCGCCGCACTGGGTACCACGCTGCTGCTGGAACATAGCAAGCCGGACGTAGTGATTAACACGGGTTCCGCGGGCGGACTGGCATCCACATTGAACGTCGGTGATATCGTGATTTCTGATGAAGTACGCTACCACGATGCCGACGTCACAGCCTTTGGCTATGAACCCGGCCAGATGGCGGGTTGCCCTGCCGCTTTCCCTGCCGATGAAAAGCTCATCGCGCTGGCGCAGGAAGCCATTGCCGATTTACAACTGAACGCCGTGCGCGGACTGGTTGTTAGCGGCGACGCCTTCATTAACGGCGCAGAGCCGTTAGCACGCATTCGTGCCACCTTCCCGAAGGCAATTGCCGTGGAAATGGAAGCTACCGCGATCGCACATGTCTGCCATCAATTTGGCACACCGTTTGTAGTGGTGCGCGCAATTTCTGATGTGGCCGATAAAGCCTCACACCTGAGTTTTGATGAGTTCCTAAGCGTTGCTGCACAGCAATCAACGCGGATGGTAGAAGCCATTCTGGCCAAGCTGGCTGCTCGCTAATCGATGACCTTCAGGTTCCTCTGCTGGCTGACCGGGCTGCTGCTCTGCACCGCCGCTTATGCCATTCCGCAGCGTGTTATCAGCCTCGCACCACACGCGACGGAAATGGCCTATGCTGCTGGCATGGGCGAACAACTGATTGCGGTCAGCGCCTGGTCAGATTACCCGCCGGAAGCGAAAAAGCTGGAACAGGTTGCCTCCTGGCAGGGAATCAACCTTGAGCGGATCCTCGCCCTCAAGCCCGATCTTATTCTGGCCTGGCGCGAGGGTAACCCGCAGCGACCGCTGGAACAGCTCGCTAATTTCTCGATTCCCATCGTCTATCTGGATGCAAAAACATTAGACGATATTCCAGCGTCATTGCGACAGTTGGCGACATATAGCCGCCATCCTGAGCAAGCCGAACGGGCCGCGACAGATTTTCAGCAACAAATAGGCGAACTACAGCACGCGGATGAGAAGCATAAGGCGGCACATACAGCGCCATTGCGGGTATTCATTCAATTCGGCACTCAGCCTCTGTTTACCTCTTCAAAAGCGACGCTACAGAGCCAGATCGTTTCACTGTGCGGCGCAGAAAATATCTTTAGTGACAGCACTGTGCCCTGGCCACAGGTAAGCCGTGAACAGGTGTTAAGACGACAGCCGCAGGCCATTATTATTGGCGGTGCGTCAGATAAAATTACCAATACGCAGGCGTTTTGGCAGCCGCAATTAACGGTTCCGGTTATTACCGTCAATGAGGACTGGTTTAGCCGCAGCGGCCCCCGTTTGCTCTTGGCAGCACAGCAAATTTGTTCTCAATTAGCAGAATTAAAACTCGCGCCTTCATCAGCAAAATGATTGTTAATTAACACCACAGAACCATTTCGATAACAATAGCTTTATTAGTATACAAGTTGTAACACTAGCAGACTTTTATTTCGCCATAATTTGCCGATAATCTGAACATAACGATGGAATCATAGACATCAATAAAGATGTTGATTACCACTCGTAATAAATGAAATTAGAAAATTTTGAACCGGTATCGGTTCCTTTAACACCAGGTAGCTTTAAACATGAAAAATGCGTTGCTTTATGCGGGCTTGCTAATGGCGGCCTGTAGCACGGCATATGCAGGGAGTCAGGGTGGGCAAATTAACGCTCAACTGACGATATTACCGTCGTGTGGCGTAACGCCGCAATCCGGTCAATATCAAATGAACTGTAACGTAGCCTCTGTACCTCAACCTAAAATTACTGAGTCACGTATTCAGGTCGATCAGGCAAAATTTTCATCCTCCGCGACAAAAACGACGCAAGGTATGGAAACACGTTTGATTACGGTCGAATGGTAACCACAGTAAAACACAAGGCGCATTATTCTAATTAACGCTTCTTATGACAGGTTGCTTGTTACTATGCCCTAAATAATTCGAGTTGCATGAAGGCGGCAACCGAGCGAATCCCCAGGAGCTTACACAGGTAAGTGACTGGGGTGAGTAAGGGCAGCCAACGCACAAGCAGCTTGAAGTATGACGGGCATATAAAAAAACCGTGTCTTGGTAATAAGACACGGTTTTTATTTTTTAGTCGGTGAATAACCGCAATACGAGATCAGACGCTGAAAGAGGAACCGCAGCCGCAGGTAGATTTCGCATTCGGATTCGTCACGATGAAGCGGGAACCTTCCAGCCCTTCGGTATAATCTACCGCACCGCCAACCAGATATTGCAAGCTCATCGGATCAACCACCAACGCCACGCCTTGTTTCTCAATGGTCATGTCGCCGTCGTTGATTTGATCGTCAAAGGTAAAACCATACTGGAAACCGCTACAGCCGCCGCCCGTGATGTACACGCGCAGTTTCAGCTCTGGGTTCTCTTCATCAGCAATCAGGTTTTTCACCTTGCTTGCCGCCGCATCGGTAAATTGCAGAGGCAGTGCTGCTATATCGTCGCTCATATTTTTACTCCCAACTCAGGGCTTATCAGGTGATAGACCCATATTCATACGCTTATTATCCGGCAGGATTAGAAAACGTTCAAGATTTGACAGCCATACCCTAAATAATCGCCGCATTATGCCGCTTCATATTCCCCCCAGCCAGTACTCTCAGTGGGTATGATGTCGTAAGTTTTCAAGTGAAAACCTGCACAGCGATTTCATAACGGCGGTCAGTTCATTAGAATACCTCTACATTTTACGATCAAGACCAGTCAGGACCGCGTAATGAACAAATCTGAAAGCCTGTATGCTGCGGCACAGCAACTTATTCCCGGCGGGGTGAATTCACCTGTCCGCGCCTTTAACGGCGTCGGCGGCACGCCGTTGTTCATCGAACGGGCAGACGGAGCCTATCTCTACGACGTCGACGAACAGGCGTACATTGATTACGTGGGATCGTGGGGTCCGATGGTACTGGGTCACAATCACCCGTCGATTCGTGATGCAGTCATTGCTGCCGCAGAACGCGGTCTGAGTTTTGGCGCGCCCACCGAAATGGAAGTGCAGATGGCGCGTCTGGTCACCTCGCTGGTGCCTAGCATGGATATGGTGCGGATGGTCAACTCCGGTACAGAAGCCACCATGAGCGCGATCCGTCTGGCGCGTGGCTATACGGGCCGCGATAAAATCATCAAATTTGAAGGCTGCTATCATGGTCACGCCGACTGTCTGCTGGTAAAAGCCGGCTCCGGTGCGCTAACGTTGGGCCAGCCTAACTCTCCCGGCGTTCCGGCCGATTTCGCTCGCCATACACTGACCTGCGTCTATAACGATCTGTCATCAGTACGCACCACGTTTGAACAATACCCTGACGAGATCGCCGCGATTATCGTCGAACCCGTCGCGGGCAACATGAACTGCGTTCCACCGCTGCCAGATTTCCTGCCCGGCCTGCGTGCCCTGTGTGACGAGTTTGGCGCTCTGTTCATCATCGATGAAGTCATGACCGGCTTTCGTGTCGCGCTAGCAGGAGCACAGTCACACTACGGCGTAGTACCGGATCTAACCTGTCTGGGGAAAATCATCGGCGGCGGCATGCCAGTCGGCGCATTCGGCGGTAAGCGTGAAGTTATGCAAGCGCTGGCACCGACCGGACCGGTTTATCAGGCGGGAACGCTGTCTGGCAACCCCATCGCCATGGCCGCAGGCTTTGCCTGTTTGACTGAAGTGGCGAAACCCGGCGTACATGAAAAACTCACCGCGTTGACCAATCAGTTGGCCGATGGCCTGCTGGCTGCCGCGAAAGCCGAAAACATTCCGCTAGTGGTTAATCAGGCGGGCGGCATGTTCGGCCTGTTCTTTACCGATGCCGAGAGCGTCACCTGCTATCAGGATGTGATGAAGTGCGACGTCGAGCGCTTTAAGCGTTTCTTCCACATGATGCTGGAAGAAGGGATTTATCTCGCACCGTCTGCTTTTGAAGCAGGCTTCATGTCGCTGGCGCATACGCCACAAGACATTGAACGCACCATCGAAGCCGCACAGATCTGCTTCTCGCGTCTGTAAACGCGAATTTACTATACGACGGCGTCACTCACTGACGCCGTCGTCTGCACATAAACCAGATTCAGTAGACCCTACAGTTAGCCTTCATTCCCCGGCCCGATACCGCTCATTTCACACGCCAGTGCACCCGCGCGCTTAAGCGCATACGTGTAGCGTTCATCAAACGGGTAGCAGCAAGACAGACGAAGCGCGTGCTTACAGCGGCCGCTCAGCGTGTAGAGTTCGCCGGGCGTGACGCAAATTTTCTCTTGCAGCAGACGATGGAATAACTCAACCCCATCTACACCGCCCGGTAATTCCAGCCAGAAGACGAACCCGCCCTGCGGCTGCGTCGCACGTGTACCCTGTGGAAAATGTCGGGCAATCAGCCCACGCGCCTCATCCATCTGCGCGGCATAGCGGCGACGCAGCGTGCGCAGATGGTGATCGTAACCGCCGGACTCCAGAAACTGCGCCAGCGTTTCCGATAGCAGCGCCGATTCCGCCATTGACGATACTGCTTTCAGCCGTGCCACCTGTGCCCGAAAACGCCCCGACGCCATCCAGCCAATACGAAAATCAGGTGCCAGCGTTTTCGTGAAGCTAGAGCAGTAAATGACCCACCCCTCGCGGTCGAAGGCTTTGACAGTAGGCGACAGCGGCCAGGTAAACTGAAGCTCGCTGTATAGCCCATCCTCAATAAGCGGCACCTGATAGTCGTTCACCAGCTTTGCCAGCCGCTTTTTATCCGCCAGCGTCATGCTACACCCTAACGGATTCTGTGCGTTTGGCATGGCGATAATCGCCTGTAACCGATTTTCTGATAGCAGCAGTTCCAGCGCATCCAGCGAGAGACCACGCTGCGGATCGGTAGGAATCTCCACCGTTTTCAAGCCCAGACTGGCTAGCAGAGGGAAGAGATAAAAATAGGTTGGCGTTTCCAACCCCACACAGTCGCCCGGCTGCGTAACCGTGCGTAGCGCCAGCTGCAGCGCTTCCATGCAGCCGTGAGTGATCGTGATGTCCTCGCGGGTCAATGTCATACCCAAATCCATTGCTCGCCGCGCCACTTCGCGCCGCAGCCGTTCACTGCCCGGCGGCAGCGCATAGCGACCAATCAGTTCAGGCTGTCGCCGCAGCAAGGACGCGGCAATACGGCTGATCTTTTCGGTAGGATAGAAATCGGTATGCTGCGGGCACGCCAGAGATATGTTGGTGTAGTCGGGGTGAGTCTGGGCAGCAAATACGGTATCAATCAGATCCAGTTTTTCACTGCCCGGCACAATCACCTGCGCACGGTGAGGCTTGCTTTCCGTTAGCGACGGCAGACGCCCCCGGACAAAATAGCCGGACTGCGGTCGTGCTTCGATCAAACCGCGATCTTCGAGAATACGCCAGGCATTCAGCACCGTATTCACACTCACCTGATGCGATCCGGCGACACGGCGAATCGACGGCAAGCGGCTTCCCGGCGCTAACGTCCCTTGATGAATGGCCGTTGCGAAGGTTTCCGCGAGCTGTTGATAGAGCGTACTTTCTTGTGAGTCGATGATGGACACAGTTCCCCCGCCAGCCAATGAGTACAGTTAACGATTAATGCATTTTGTACCCATTACAATAATCATTTTGTGTATCTGTAACCATTTATTTTTTCTGCCTACTATAGTGTTCTTCCCCATCATCAGGATAACACCATGCTCGATCCTTCTTTTTTCAGCTACGTCACCGTCATGTCGATCACACCGGGACCGAATAATCTGCTGCTGGCGACGTCAGGCGTCAATTTTGGCCTGCGTCGTACGCTACCGATGCTGATGGGTATTTTAATTGGCTGTGCGCTCCAAACGGCGCTGATGGGCGTGGCATTGGAGCTTTTGCTGAGTTGGATGAGCATGATCCGCCTCCCTCTTACCGTGTTGGGATGCGCCTATCTACTGTGGCTATCGTGGAAAATCGTGCGATCGTCGGCACCAGAATTACAAGGGCGAGTACAGCCGATGACTGTACTGCAAGGAACATTATTTCAGGCGGTGAACCCGAAAGCCTGGCTGATGTCCAGCAACATCGCGCTGCTTTATACCGCCAGCAACGGCATTTTCACCATTATGATCGCCTTTATGGCGCTCAATCTGCCCTGCATTTTAGTCTGGGCGCTACTCGGCGATCGCATCGGCAAACATCTTCAGGAGCCGTGGAAACTGAAAGCCTTCAACGGCATCATGGCGCTTTCTCTGGTGCTCACCACGTTCTGGATGCTGGTCGAAGCCATCAACGTCTCCGGCTAATCACACGGCGTCGGCGAGCTTCCCGCCGACGCTCGCGTTATTTCACCTGCTTGCGCAACAGATAAACAAAGTAAGGCGCACCGATAAACGTCGCGAGCAACCCTGCCGGAATCTGCGCCGGAAAGAGGATCATTCGACCAAACCAATCCGCAATTACCATCAGTGCTCCACCAATCAACGCAGAGCTGGCGATTTGTGGCAACACACGACTAAAGCCCAGCATCCGCGCCATATGTGGTGCCATGAGACCCACAAAACTCATCGGCCCAACCATCATAGTTGCCATTGCGGTCAGCACCGAGGCCAGCAGCAAAACCAGCAGGCGAACCGGCGTGACGGCCACACCAAGCGATCTGGCGGTTGTCGTACCAAGCGGCAGAATACGCAGCCAACGCTGACAGAACGGGACGATCAACAGCAACAGAACGGCGATCGCCGCCGTACGTATCGCGTCTACAGGTTCGACCGCATAGGTTGATCCCGACAGCCAGGTCAGCACCGTGCTCATACGTGGATCGCCACTGGCTAACAGCAGCGCGATCACCGTGGAAAACGCCATACTCAGCGCGATCCCCGCCAGCAGCATGCGCTGCGTGGAGAAACCGCCTCGTCCGGCGATAATCACCATGACCAACAACGTCAATGCCGCGCCCGCGCTACCGGCTGGAAGCAACCATACAAAAGCATTGCCGGGAATGAAGAACAGCAAAATAATGACGCCAAACGATGCGCCAGAGCTAATCCCCAGAACCTCCGGGCTTCCCATCGGGTTACCCGTCAATTTTTGGATTAGCGTTCCCGCCACCGCCAGTATCACCCCAGCAGTTAGCGCCGCCAGAACCCGAGGCCAGCGCCATGAAAGCAATTGCGCTAATACATCACCACCGCCCCACTGCCAGCCTTCCGCATCTTTTCCCAACATCAGTGCCATGAGAACGACCATTCCCAGCAGCATGATGCCGAGCACCAGCCACCTTCCCCACAGGCTACGTTCGAGCGTCGGCGTGCTATTACTGTCGACCAGCGCGTGTTGACCGCTATTACGCAGGCGCGGCAGCAGCCAGAGTAGCAGCGGCGCGCCAATCAACGCCGTCGCCGCGCCCGTTGGTACGTCAAGCCACACCCGACTCAGCCAGATAACCCCCTGATCGGTGACGCCTAGCAGCAGCGCCCCCAATAACGGTGCTAATAAGAGGCGGTGGAATAAGCGCCGCGCACCCAGCATTTTCGCCAGCAGCGGCGCAAACAGGCCGATAAAACCGATAATGCCCGCCGCGTTCACCAATTGCGCACACAGGAAAATACCCAAGCCAAGCGCGCTCAGACGCGCCAGCGACAGCCCAAGTCCCAGATTACGCGCAACGCCGTCATCCAGTCCCAACAGCGTTAACGGACGAATCAGAAGCAGCGCCAGACAGAAACACACCAAAAGGCGCGGGAGAACAAACTGCACATTGCTCCAGTCCTGCTGGTTCAGCACGCCGCTGCTCCACAGGAACAACCCCTGAAGCTGTTCATGATGGAAGAGCACCAGCAGTTGATTGACCGCGCTACAGTAGAAACTCAGCACCAGCCCCGCAAGTATCAGCGTCACTGGTGATAATCGCTTGCCCCAGGCAACGCCAAACACCAGTGCGCCAACCACTAGCGCACCGATCATCGCAGCGGCCTGCTGGATCCATTCGCCGCCGGGCAGCGCCCACAGCGTTACCACTGTGATGCCTAGCTGTGCGCCTGTGGCGATCCCCAGCGTTGACGGCTCAGCCAGCGGATTACGCAAGACCTGCTGGAACAGCACGCCACACAACCCCAGCCCTGCACCAATCAGCGGTGCCAGCGCCATGCGCGGTAACAGGCTGTAGTGGAACAGAAGCTGCTGCATATTATTCAAGGCGGGTTGTGTCAGCGCCTCAAACCACTGTGACACAGGCAATTGCTGCTGCAAATTGTAGCTACCCATCCCCAGAATCACGAACAGCAGAAAACCAATTAAAACAATGGGAAGTACCAACGGGTGCACGGCACGCTTGTGCGCGATAGACAAAGAATTAGGCATGATTTCTCGCCTCCAATGCCTGATTCAATATGCGGCAAAAGCGCATCGCCGAGAGCGTTCCACCATACAGCCAAACGGCAGGCACACGCTGTAAACGCTGTTGACGCACAAATGGCATGGCCTGCCAGAGCGGATTATTATCAAGCTGCGCGCTGATGGCGCTATCGCCATGTTCGAAGCAGAGCACATTGGCATCACCGATTTCCACCAGACGTTCAATGCCCACAATCGTACTGCCCCAGAAGCTGGTTTCACCCTGCCAGGCATTCTCTATCCCGACATGATCCATCACTTCCTGAAAAAGACTGTTCTTGGCGATGATCAGTACATGACGGCTATCGATCAGCGTGATGAGCAACAGCGGCCGCTCCGTGTAAGGCTGAAGCGTGATCTTTTCCTGCTGGAGAAACTGCGCCAACTCCGTCAGATGCCGTTCTCCGGCCGCCTTCATATTTAGCGCATCAGCCAGTTTCATCACTGAGGTCTGTGCCGATGTGAGCGGTTTTCCCTGTTCGCTGCTGAAGCCAAAGCCCAGCAACGGAGAGATACGTGACATTTTCGCGACCGAAGGACCGTAACCTTCAGAATAAAGAATCATGGACGGGCGAATCTGCGTCAGCAATTCAAGATTAGGCTCGGTACGCAGTCCCACATCAATCACCGAGTCTGGCAGCGCGGGCTCTTTCACCCACAGGTTGTAATTGTGCTTATCGGCAATCGCGAAGGGCGTGATGCCCAGCGCCAGAAGCAGTTCAACAGGCAACCATTCCAGCGCCACAATACGGTTTAGATCAGGAAAAGCGCTTGTCCCTCCCCTGCTCGCCGCCGAATAAACCAGCGGTGACAGCAGTAGCGCCGTCAGTAAACGACGTCGTAGCGGATCGGGAGAACGCGGGGAAGAAAAAAATTCAGGCATCATTAGCAGGTAAACCGAGTTAACAAACGAAGCTGACCGGTGCGCCACCAGCCGGATGAGGCAGAATGCCCATGGGAATGCCGTAGATATTTTCCAGCACGTCCCCTTGCATCAGCGCAACAGGCTCACCCTGCGCAATCATTTTACCGCCGCGCAATGCCACCAGATGATCGCAGTAGCGGGCAGCCATATTGATATCATGCAACACCGCAATCACGGTGATGCCACGCTCGTGGCTCATGCGCTGAATCAGCGCCAGAACCTCAACCTGATGCGCAATATCCAGCGCGGAAGTCGGTTCATCCAGCAACAGGCAGCGGCTATCCTGCGCCACGGTCATCGCCAGCCAGGCTCGCTGCCGTTCACCGCCGGACAGGCTATCCACCAAACGATTAGCAAACGGCTTTAATCCCACCAGCGTGATGGCTTCTTCGACCTTTTCCCGATCGGCGCTACCGAAACGGCCTAATGCACCATGCCACGGATAGCGCCCCACGGCGACTAGCTCGCGCACGGTCATCCCTTCGGCGGCAGGAAGCTGCTGCGGTAAATAGGCAACCTGACGGGCGAACAATTTGCTGTCCCAGCTTCCTGTCGACTGTTCTCCCAACAGCGCGGTACCGCTGCTGGCAGGCTGATGACGACCCAGAATTTTCAGCAATGTCGATTTTCCTGAGCCGTTGTGGCCAATCAGACCACACACTTTCCCCACAGGAAACGTGATAGATAGCGGATGTAGCAGCGTGCGCCCGGCGACGGAAAAGCTGACGTCATCCAGTCTGAAGGTGGTATCAGGCAGTACAGTTTGATTTTGCATAGTGCTTTTGATTTTTAATGTCACGGACGGAAAGGGGTATTAGCGGCGATCGCTATTCCCGTAACTATCGAACCAGACCCATAACGATCAAGCTAAAAGAGAACGATAATGATTACGATAAAGGCAGCATGATAGGCGCAACGGAATGCCAATCGCAAGACTTTTACCTGTCAACGCTGGAATGGTATAGCAAGAAAAACGACATCTGAAAGGGTGTGACGGTTATCTAAAAATGACAGAGCCTAAAAATGGCAATCACCCACAAATAACCGTCACAAAAGACACCCCCCGGATTAACCGGGGGCTGTGAGAGATTATTGACCAAACATTTCTTTGATCCAGCCAGCGACACCTTCACCGTTTTGCTGGTCCTGCTGCGCTGAAGGCTGCGGCTGGCTAGCCTGACACAATGCCTGAGGGTTATCCGTCCAGACTGGCAATACGCGTCCGGCGCTGCTGCCGTTGCAGACAAAGTTGCCGCTAGCATCCACCGTCATGGTCGTTATGCCTTCCGGCGGCGTCAGCATCAACGGCAGTGGCGTTTGGTTTTCCAGATAGCGGCGATAAATCGTCAGTGCACCGTTCGCCCCGGTCAGTTTAGCCGGGCCGTTGTTATCACGTCCTACCCAGCTAATCGCCACTTCTTTACCATCAATCCCAGCAAACCAGCTATCACGCAGGTCATTGGTGGTACCGGTTTTGGCTGCCAGATGATAATTCGGGAATTTCACCGCCAGTGACCGTGACGTACCACGTTCGACCACCTGCTGCATACCGTATAGCGTCAGATAGGCCGCCTGTGCCGGAACCGCTCGTTCAGCCTGCGGGAAGCTCTGATACAGCATAGTGCCATCTTCCGCAATCACCGAACGCAGTGAGGAAAGTGGAGCACGATTGCCGCCGCTGGCGATCGTCTGGTATTCCTGCGCCACTTCCATCGGCGTTAGACTGATCGCCCCCAACAGCATCGCCGGTACAGTCTGAATCACGTTTTCGGGGATACCTAAACGCTTCAACGTTGCCGTGACCTGATCCAGCCCCACGGCCATCCCCAGATTGACGGTCGGGACGTTCAGCGAGTTTGCCAACGCATCGACTAACATGACGCGGCCACGGAATTCACGATCGTAGTTCTTCGGCTGCCACACTTGTCCGTTAGGTTGCTTGAGCGACAGTGGCTCATCCGCCAGCAAAGTATTCAGACGATAGGTATCCGGCTGGCTCAACGCCGTCAGGTAGGTCGGCGGCTTCGCCAGCGATCCGACAGGACGACGCGCCTGTAGCGCACGGTTAAACCCAGCGTACTGTGTTTGAGCACCGCCAACCATCGCGCGGACTTCGCCACTGAAACGATCGACAATCACCATTGCCGCTTCAAGATCGCTGACGTTACGGCCTGCACGCAGTGCCGGTATACCGACCTCCACCGCTCTTTCCGCTGCATCCTGCGAGACGGGATCGAGCGTGGTAAAGACCTTCACGCCGGAGAGATCGTTAACCTTGTCGCCAAGCCGCTGTTGCAGTTCTTGACGCACCATCTGCATAAATGCCGGTTGAGGGCTGATTACGCCGCCTTTCGGCTGCACGCCCAGCGGACGCGCACTCAGCATGTTGTACAGATCGGCATCAATCACCTGTTGATTCTGCAACAAGCGCAGCACCAGATTGCGTCGCTCTAACGTAATATCTGGGTTACGCCACGGGTTATACAGCGATGCACCTTTCACCATCCCCACCAGCAGCGCCTGCTGATCGAGACTCAGTTCATTCACCGGACGACCAAAGTAATACAGGCTGGCAAGCGGGAAACCACGGATCTGATCGTTACCGCTCTGACCGAGGTACACCTCATTCAGATACAGTTCAAGGATACGATCCTTGCTGTAGCGATAATCCATGATCAGCGCCATATAGGCTTCGTTGGCTTTACGCCACAGCGAACGTTCGTTAGTCAGGAATAGGTTCTTCACCAGCTGCTGCGTCAGCGTACTGCCGCCCTGTACTGCACGTCCCGCCGTAATGTTCGCTAAAAACGCACGACCAATGGAGTACAGGCTGATGCCATCGTGTTCATAGAAATGGCGGTCTTCGGTCGCCACTAAGGTATCCACTAACAGATCGGGGAAACCGGCACGTGGCACGAACAAACGCTGTTCGCCATTCGGCGACTGCATCATGGTGATCAGTTTCGGATCGAGACGGAAAAAGCCGAAGTTACGCTGATTGTCCAGATTCTGGATCTGCGACAGGCGATCGTTGGCAAAGGTCAGGCGCGCCTGAATTTGCCCTTCTTTCCCATCAGGGAAATCAAACGGACGGCGCAGCATATCGATGCTGTTACCACGCACGCTGAATTCACCCGGACGGGTAATACGGCTCACCTGACGGTATTGCATACCTTCCAACAGGCTAATCATCTCTTTCTGGCTATAGGCCATGCCAGGCTCGAGGTTGACCATGCGGCCATAGACGGCGGCAGGCAACTGCCAGACTTTACCTTCGATACGGCTGCGGATCTGGCTGTCGAGATAGACGCCATAGATCGCCATCGCCACAGCAAAGATCAGGAACAGCTTGATCGCCAGCCCCAGCCAGCGCCGTCTTCTCTGCGATTTCCGCGTCATGGTGTCATCGCCGTCATCATCATCGTCGTCATAGTCGTCCTGATAATCGTCATAGTCATCATCATAGTCGTCATCCCTGCGACGTCGTATGGCCTGTTTGCGTTCAGGCTTACGTTTTGGCGCTTTCCCTTTACGTCCGATAGGTTCGCGGTCATCCTGAGACATTACAATAACTTCTCCATCAGGTTGTTCACGGCTATCTGCTCTGCGCTCAAGCCGCCTACTCTGTTTCCAGCTCCTTTTTTGGGAAAGCGGAAACGTCTGAAATTAGTGATTCTGATATTTTTTGGTACGTCTCGTTGGAGCCGTATTTGCCGGATCGTCCGGCCAGATATGCTTGGGGTAACGCCCCTTCATCTCTTTTTGCACCTCACGGTACGTGCCTTGCCAAAACGCCGCTAAATCTCGCGTAATCTGTAGTGGACGCTGTGCTGGCGATAAAAGTTCCAACACCAGCGCCACACGGCCTTCCGCCAGAAGCGGACTCTTCTGCTCGCCGAACATCTCCTGCATCCGTACCGACAGCACCGGTGGCTTATCGTCATAATAAGCGATAGGCAAGCGACTGCCGCCAGGTGCCGTATAATGCGTAGGCAATGCGCTATCCAGCCGCTGGCGCAGCGACCAGTCCAACCGTCGCAGCAGCGCATCGCTCAAATTAATCTGGTGCAGCGCACGTAAATCCCGCACGCCGGACAGCGACGGCTGTAACCAGATATCCAGCGTCGCCAGCAGTGTGTCGTCATCCACTCGCGGCCAGTCAACCTCATTCAACCACTGGTGAGCACACTGTAGGCGAGCGCGTAACTGTAACGCTGCAGCGTCCCAGTTTAATGCCTTGAGCCCCTGCTCCCGAATCCAGGATAACATCGCCTGCTGCAATACCTCATCGGAAGGCTTGTTCAACGGGCGCCTCCGCAGAATCAGGCAACCTATCTGGTCGCGCTGGCTGGCGCGCAGAGTACCCTTTTCTTCGTCCCAGTGCACCACGTTACGCTCATTTATTAATCCAGGCAGTCGCCGTTCCAGCCGCTCAATATCCAGCGGCAACGCCAGCAGGATTCGCGCATCTGCGCTCTGCTTGTTTTGCATTAATCGATCGTTTTGTAATAGCGCGGGTGCCAGCAGCCACTCGTTACCTGACAACGCTTCATCAGCCGACATCATCGCGCCGCTACCGTTAGCGAGCTGGTAACGTCCATCCTGACTGCGCCGCCGGGCGATACGATCAGGGAAAGCCTGTGCCAGCAGCCAATCGGCTTCGCCGCTATCAATATGACCAAAATCAGCAATATGTCCCGAAGCCGTCGATAAACGGCGCGTCAGCTGTTTCGCTCGCCGCAGCCAGTGCGGTAATGGACGATGCAGCCAGTCAGCCAGATTGATCGATCCGCTACGCGGCGGCTCTTCGAGTATCGCCGCCAGACATCCAGCGGTCGCCAACGCCTCTGCACTCTGCTGTGACGCGGCATACAGCATCGTCGCCAGTCGGGCATCGCAGCCGAGTGCTGCGATTTTCCGACCCTCGGCGGTCAACCGACCTTGGTCATCGGTAATACCAAGCTGGCATAGTAGTTGTCGTGCGGCATAAAGCGCGGGGGCGGGGGGCGTATCCAGCCAGGTTAACTGCGCCACATCGGTACAGCCCCACTGTAATAAATCCAGCCAGACGCTGCTTAAATCGCTATTCAGTATCTCGGCTTCGCTTTGAGCCGCCGCACGTTCTGCCTGTTCGCGAGAGCACAAGTGCCAGCAAATACCGGGGCTTAAACGCCCCGCACGCCCCGCACGCTGCACCATTGAGGCCTGACTGATTCGTTGCGTCACCAGCCGAGTTACGCCGCTTTTCACATCGAAGCTCGCTACGCGTTCAAGGCCGCTGTCCATCACCAGTCGAATCCCTTCAATTGTCAGACTGGTTTCAGCTATGTTGGTGGCTAACACCACCTTGCGACGGCCCCGCTCCGCAGGCAGAATGGCCTTTTGCTGTTCCGCCAGCGTCAGTGCGCCATATAAAGGACAAAGGTCGGTCTCGCTCGACACGCTATTTTCCAGCAGTGCCTGCACGCGGCGAATTTCAGCCACACCGGGCAAAAACAACAGCAGCGAACCAGCCTCTTCATTGAGCAAACGTCGCACCTGTCGCGCAACGCCTTCTTCAAAGCGATCCTGGCTATTTAGCGGTGCATAACACCGTTCTACTGGATAGCTGCGACCTTCGGAAACCACGCAGATGGCTTCCGGCAATAGCGCTGATAGCCGCGCATTGTCGAGCGTCGCAGACATAATCAGCAGCGTTAAATCGTCACGCAGCCCCTGTTGCACATCCAGCAGCAGCGCCAATGCCAAATCGGCCTGCACGCTGCGTTCATGAAATTCATCAAGGATGATCAGCCCTACGCCTTGCAGTTCCGCATCCTGTTGCAGTAAACGGGTCAACATCCCTTCGGTGACGACTTCCAGCTTCGTTGCTGCACTCACGCGGCTTTCCGACCGCATGCGATAACCTATCGTTTGACCTAGCTCTTCACCCAACTGTTGCGCCAAACGCCAGGCAACACTCTTCGCCGCCAAACGGCGTGGCTCCAGCATGATGATGCGCCCATTCACGTTGCCCTGTTGCAGCAATTGCAACGGTAGCCAGGTTGATTTCCCCGCCCCCGTTGGGGCATTGAGCAGCACCTGAGGCGCGGTATGTAGCGCCGTTATCACATCATCCAACACGGCGCTAACGGGCGGTAAAATCACAGACATCTCCGTATAAGGTTAACTTTCAGCGGCGAGCATTGTAGCATCTGGATGAATGTAGCATCGGATGGAATCAGAACAGAGAGATCGCCATGTCAGCCACCCGCCGCCTGTTTTTTGCCTTATCACTGCCGGAAACCACACAGCAAGAGATTATCCGCTGGCGTGCCGAACATTTCCCACTGGAAGCAGGCCGTCCAGTGGCTGCGGCCAACCTTCATCTGACGCTGGCTTTTTTAGGCGATGTGAGTGAGCAAAAGGCGCAAGTCTTACAGACCTTAGCAAGCCGCATTCGTCAGCCCGCGTTTACCCTCACGCTGAATGACGCAGGACACTGGCCGCGGCCCGGTGTTGTCTGGCTGGGCTGCCGCCGTGCACCGCGTGGATTGCTACAGCTCGCGGAACTATTGCGCTCTCAGGCGGCGCGCAACGGCTGCTATCAAACAGCATTACCTTTTCACCCACATATTACGTTATTGCGCGGCGCGACTCGTCCCGTGGCGATTCCCCCCGCTACGTTCAGTTGGCAGGCCGACATGACACACTTTTCCCTTTATCAGTCACTTTTCGACAACGGTAAAACCCGCTATCAAAAGCTGGAAAGTTGGTCATTTATTAAATAGACGGTTAGAACAGGATACTTATGGACTATACCCCACGTTTACAGCCCGCCCGGTTGATTAAACGTTACAAACGCTTTTTGGCCGATGTCGTAACGCCGGAAGGCGAGACGCTCACGCTGCACTGTGCCAATACGGGTGCAATGACGGGCTGTGCTACGCCCGGTGATACCGTCTGGTATTCAACGTCCGATAACCCTAAACGCAAGTATCCACAAAGTTGGGAACTGACTGAAACGCAACAAAATCACTGGATTTGTGTCAATACTCTGCGTGCCAACACATTATTGTACGAAGCCTTATTGGAAAATCGCATAGAAGAGCTGGCGGGCTATTCGGACATAAAAACAGAAGTGAAATACGGTACGGAAAACAGCCGAATAGACCTGCTTTTACAGGCGCCGGACAGGATTGACTGCTATATTGAGGTGAAATCCGTCACATTATTGCAACATGAATGTGGTTACTTTCCCGATGCGGTTACACTCAGAGGGCAAAAGCATCTGCGTGAGCTGCAACAAATGGTTTCCAATGGAAAACGCGCGGTTCTTTTTTTCGCCGTTCTCCATTCAGGGATCCAGCAGGTTTCTCCCGCTCGGCATATTGACTCACGCTATGCGGAATTATTTATCGAAGCGCAACAGGCAGGGGTTGAAATTTTATGTTACGGCTCCACATTATGCCCTGACGGTATTAAATTGACGAATAAGCTACCGTTGTTGGGATGAAGCACAAGCATTACATAACACGCCGAACGTACCACCAAAGGCGTAACACATTGTTTATTATTTAATGTATGCAGGTTGTTCGTGACACTTTATCAGGCCGGTGTCAGGAAGCATTGCCAACCCCATCTTCATCTGCTATTTATAGCGGCCTGTTTTTTCCCCCCTTTGGGGGCCGATATACCCAGATAGCTGAAGTTCTGGCCAACAACGCCGCAACTTCACTGCATAAAAGGGTATTATGCGTGTCGTGTTATGTAGGAGAAGCAACATGCAAGAAGGGCAAAATCGTAAGACATCTTCTCTGAGCATTCTCGCAATTGCCGGAGTAGAGCCGTACCAAGAGAAGCCGGGCGAAGAGTATATGAACGACGCTCAGCTGGCTCATTTCAAGCGTATTCTTGAAGCATGGCGCAACCAACTCATGGATGAAGTGGACCGGACTGTATCGCACATGCGCGATGAAGCCGCTAATTTTCCCGATCCCGTGGATCGCGCAGCGCAGGAAGAAGAGTTCAGTCTCGAACTGCGTAACCGTGACCGTGAGCGCAAGTTGATCAAGAAAATCGCCAAAACCCTGGTGAAAATCGAAGATGAGGATTTCGGATTCTGTGAATCCTGTGGCGTCGAGATTGGCATCCGCCGTCTGGAAGCTCGTCCGACTGCCGATCTGTGTATCGACTGCAAAACGCTGGCAGAGATACGCGAAAAGCAAATGGCGGGATAATTCTCCTGTCCAGAATCGGCTCCTGCCACTCGCAGGGGCCGTCTTCGGATAATTTACCGCTGATGAATGACATTCATCACTCTATCTTCTGTCTGGATAAATGCTGACGAGATAGCACCAACCTATTATGTCTGTGACCGATTGTTTTACCCAAATTAATAGTTTTACCCAAATTAATCATTTTACCGAAACTCATCGTTATGTCGGGCGTTTTGCTCCCTCTCCCTCTGGTGACCTGCATTTTGGCTCACTGATCGCTGCACTAGGTAGTTATCTTCAGGCTCGTTCCCAACAAGGGCGCTGGCTGGTACGCATTGAAGACATCGATCCTCCACGGGAAATTCCCGGGGCTGCTTCCCGCATACTCGCACAGTTAGAACACTACGGCCTGTACTGGGACGGCGATGTGGTTTATCAGTCACAGCACCATGCGCGTTACCGCGAAATTCTTCAGCAGCTTCAACAACAGGGAATGAGCTATTACTGCACCTGTACGCGTAGCCGTATTCAGCAGTTGGGTGGGCGCTATGACGGCTATTGCCGAACGCGCAACCTGTCAGCCGACAACGCCGCGCAACGCCTGCGACAGACGACACCAGTATTTCACTTTCACGATAAATTGCGAGGCAACCTGTATGCCGACAAGACCCTCGCTCAGGAGGATTTTATTATCCACCGTCGCGACGGGCTGTTTGCCTATAATCTGGCCGTCGTCATCGACGATAACGATCAGGGTATTACGGAGATCGTGCGCGGCGCCGATCTTATCGAACCGACAGTTCGGCAAATTTCGCTCTATCAACAGTTGGATTATGCAATTCCCACTTATGTCCACCTGCCGCTGGTTCTGAACACCGAGGGAAATAAGCTTTCCAAACAGAATCACGCACCCGCACTGCCGGACAGCGATCCACGTCCCGTGCTGCTTGCTGCGCTGCAATTTTTAAATCAACCACTGCCGGAAAATGGCCAAGAGATGACGCTTTCAGCGCTTCTGGCATGGTCCGTCGCACATTGGTCCCTTAATATCGTCCCGTTACAGGCGGCAATAAACACATCCACGTTCACATCGGCATTCTCAAAGGGGCCTTGGTGAGCTATGATTAGCCGCTATTTTTAGTGACGCGCATCCTTAACCGTCACTTTTGCAGGCCGCCGCCGGGGCGATATCAAAGACGCCTTCCGGAAGTTTTTTACTGTGCCGTTGATTTATCCATCACTATCGAGGTGTATTATCTTTTCCCGAGTTGCTAATTTTTGTCGTAAAGTACTGAATCGTGAGAACGAAATGGTCCAATCAGAGGAACCGCGTCAGCATCTGACGGTAATCCCGCGTGACCAACATACTATTTCACGCAGTGACATCAGCGATAATGCGCTGAAAGTACTTTATCGCCTGAACAAAGCGGGCTACGAAGCTTATCTGGTTGGCGGCGGCGTACGCGATCTGCTGCTGGGTAAAAAGCCGAAGGATTTTGATATCACCACTAACGCCACGCCCGATCAGGTGCGCAAGTTATTCCGCAACTGTCGTTTGGTAGGGCGTCGTTTCCGTCTCGCACATATTATGTTCGGGCCCGAGGTGATTGAAGTTGCTACATTCCGCGGTCACCATGAACAGCATCAGGAACAGCAAGAAGCCAAAAACTCTTCTCAGCAGGCTCAGAGCGGCATGCTGCTGCGCGACAACATTTTCGGATCGGTTGAAGAAGACGCCCAACGCCGCGATTTTTCTATCAATAGCCTCTATTACAGTATTTCTGATTTCAGCGTACGCGATTATACCAATGGCCTGAACGATCTCCGCCAGGGTGTCATTCGCATGATTGGCGATCCTGAAACGCGCTACCGTGAAGATCCGGTGCGTATGCTGCGTGCCGTCCGTTTCGCTGCCAAGTTGAACATGACCGTCAGCCCGGAAACCGCCGAACCGATTCCTCGTCTGGCCGCGCTGCTGCATGATATTCCTGCGGCGCGGATGTTTGAGGAATCGCTGAAGCTGCTTCAGTCAGGCTATGGCTACCCAACGTATAAAATGCTGTGTGAATACCAGCTGTTCCAGCCGCTTTTCCCACTGCTGAGCCGCCATTTCACACCAAACAGCGATTCCACGCTGGAACGCATGGTTGCACAAGTGCTGAAAAACACCGATCAGCGTCTGCAAAACGATATGCGGGTGAATCCGGCATTTTTGTTCTCCGCCATGCTGTGGTATCCGCTGATTGAACATGCGCAAAAGCTGGCACAGGAAAGTGGTCTGGCCTACTTAGATGCGTTCGCGCTGGCAATGAACGATGTGCTGGACGAACAATGCCGTTCTCTGGCGATCCCTAAGCGTATTACCTCTTTAGTCCGCGATATCTGGCAACTGCAAATGCGCCTGTCTCGTCGTCAGGGTAAACGCGCTTATAAACTGATGGAGCATCCTAAATTCCGCGCCGCGTATGACCTTCTTTGCCTGCGCGCCGAGATTGAAAACCATCAGGAGCTGCTGCGTCTGGCTCAGTGGTGGGGAGAATTCCAAGTTGCGGCCCCGCCGCGTCAGCAAAATATGCTTAAATCGCTGGATGATGGCCCGACACCACATCGTCGCTCCCGCCCTCGTCGACCGCGTAAACCTACGACAGCACGCAGGGATCAACCCTGATGACACGCGTGTATCTGGCGCTGGGCAGCAATCTTGCCCAGCCTTTGCAACAGGTACGCGCCGCACTGGCTGCGCTGGATGCGATTCTACAGACTCGCGTCATTCGCTGTTCCTCGTTTTATCGTAGTCGCCCGCTCGGCCCGCAGGATCAACCGGATTATCTTAATGCCGTCGTTGAGTTGGAAACTACATTAGCCGCCGAGTCGTTGCTCGATTGCACACAGGCTATCGAGCTGGAACAAGGTCGCGAACGTAAGGCGCACCGCTGGGGTCCGCGCACGTTGGATTTGGACATTCTGCTGTTCGGTGATGCCATCATCCAGACAGAACGCCTGACGGTGCCGCATTACGACATGAAAAATCGTGAGTTCATGCTCTATCCGCTCGTAGAAATCGCCCCTGAACTGACGTTCCCCGACGGCGAAACACTCACTCAACGGTTAACCGATGTCGACCGCAATGGTCTGACATTGTGGGACAACAGCAATCCCGCCTAAGCCATATTAAAGCCTGCCTACAAGCAGATTGAAGCATGGCGGGTATATCGCTACACGTCGGCTTACATTAGAATGTTCCCCTTGATTCTTCGCCCTATTGACATAGGAAGACCGTCATGAAACCGACGACTATCTCCCACTTGCGCCAATGGAAACAAGAGCAGCGAAAATTCGCTACGATAACGGCTTACGATGCCAGCTTCTCTCGTTTGTTTTTTGAACAAGGCATTCGCGTGATGCTGGTGGGTGACTCTCTGGGAATGACCGTGCAAGGTCACGACTCCACACTGCCCGTGACCACACACGACATCGTTTACCATACACAGTGTGTCCGCCGTGGCGCACCGCTGGCACTGGTTCTCTCCGATATGCCTTTTATGACCTACGCCACGCCGGAACAAACATTCAGCCAGGCAGCAGAACTGATGCGCGCTGGGGCGAATATGGTGAAGCTGGAAGGCGGAAGCTGGCTTGCCCCAACGGTAAAAATGCTGACTGAACGTGCCGTGCCGGTTTGCGGTCATCTGGGTCTGACTCCGCAGTCCGTTAACATCTTCGGTGGCTATAAAATTCAGGGCCGCAGCGAAAGCGATGCCAATCAGCTGCTGGCCGATGCTCTTGCGCTTGAAGAAGCAGGTGCTCAGTTGCTCGTGCTGGAATGCGTGCCTGTCGCGCTGGCCAAACGTGTAACAGAAGCGCTGTCTATTCCCGTGATCGGCATTGGCGCAGGCAACGTCACCGACGGGCAGATTCTGGTCATGCATGATGCTTTAGGCATTACCGGCGACAGCACGCCTAAGTTTGCCAAGAATTTTCTGGCGCAAAGCGGTGATATTCGCACGGCGGTACGCCTGTATTCACAAGAAGTCGAACAGGGTATCTACCCAGCCGAAGAACATTCATTTCATTAATCTAATGCTGGTTACTGAAACGTGAATTTAGGGGGAAACACGGTAATGAGGTTCCTGCAGGGATGCCTCACACAGTGGTAGCCCCCGAGATCTCGGGCCTAAACGATCGGCATTCATTCCACTAGTCAGGCTATTGTTGTTAAGGAGTATCGGTGTGTTGATTATCGAAACCCCTCTGCTGCTGCGCCGCGAAGTCCGTCGCTGGCGTCAGGAAGGGAAACGTATTGCTTTGGTTCCCACCATGGGTAATTTGCATGATGGGCACATGACGCTGGTCGATGAAGCCAGAGCGCGCGCCGACATCGTTATTGCCAGCGTTTTTGTCAATCCCATGCAGTTTGAGCGGCCAGATGATTTAGCCCGCTACCCCCGAACGTTGCAGGAAGACTGCGAGAAACTGAACCGCCGTGGTGCCGATCTGGTTTTCGCACCGAGCCCAGATGTGATATACCCAAATGGACTGGAGTCGCAAACGTTTGTCGATGTCCCCGGCCTGTCTTCTATGTTGGAAGGTGCCAGCCGTCCCGGTCATTTCCGAGGCGTAGCCACCATCGTTAGCAAGCTGTTCAATCTGGTACAGCCGGATTTAGCCTGCTTCGGTGAGAAAGATTACCAGCAGTTAGCGCTGATTCGGCAGCTTGCCCGCGATATGGGCTATGACATTGATATCGTTGGCGTCCCTATCGTGCGAGCAAAAGACGGTTTGGCATTAAGTTCACGTAATGGCTATCTCAGTGCTGAAGAGCGCCAACTGGCACCACAACTTTATCAGTTGATGATGGCGCTTTCGGCGCAGTTGGACAACGGCGATCGCCAGATAGATATATTGCTGGAGCAGGTAGCTGAGAAGCTGCGCGAAGCAGGCTTTACGCCTGATGAACTGTTTATCTGTGATGCTGATACGCTGCAACCGCTAAGCGCTGCCAGCACGCGTGCTGTGATTTTGATGGCTGCCTGGTTAGGCAAGGCTAGATTGATTGATAACCACCAGGTCGATTTGACTGTATGAACCGAGGTAACAAAGCGATGATACGTACCATGCTGCAAGGCAAGCTGCACCGGGTGAAAGTAACTCAGGCTGACTTGCATTATGAAGGCTCTTGCGCCATCGATCAGGATTTTATGGATGCCGCAGGCATTCTGGAATACGAAGCGATTGATATCTACAACGTTGATAACGGTCAGCGTTTCTCTACCTACGCCATTGCAGGCGAAAGAGGCTCACGCATTATCTCCGTGAACGGCGCCGCCGCTCGCTGCGCCTGCGTAGGCGACAAGCTGATTATCTGTTCCTACGTGCAGATGTCGGACGAACAAGCCAGAAGCCACAGCCCTAAGGTTGCCTATTTCTCTGGCGAGAATGAGCTACAACGTCAGGCCAAAGCCATTCCGGTCCAGGTCGCCTGATCGCTTTATCGATAAGCAAAAGGCGGTGTCACCACCGCCTTCTCATTTACAGAATTGACACACTACGTCCGCAACCCACGTCCGCGTTCAATCAGCCACCAGACTAGTAAATAAAACACTACGATAAAGGCAATCAGCACCGACATCGTGAACAGTAGCGGCACATCCTGAATCCCGAGGAAGCCATAGCGGAAACCACTAATCATGTACACCACCGGGTTCAGTTTGGAAACAGCCTGCCAGACAGGCGGCAGCAGCGTTAACGAGTAGAACACGCCGCCCAGATAGGTCAGCGGCGTCAACACAAACGTCGGAATCAGGCTGATATCATCAAAGGTTTTCGCAAACACCGCATTCAGTAATCCCGCCAGCGAGAATAGCGTTGCCGTCAGTAACAGCGTCAGAACAATGACCCACCAGGCATGAACATGCAAAGGAACGAAGAACAGCGACACGGCGGTAACCAATACCCCGACGCACACGCCACGCGCGATCCCCCCGCCAATATAACCCGCAATAATCACATGAGTCGGCACCGGCGCGACCAGCAGTTCTTCAATATTGCGTTGAAACTTGGCGCTGAAAAAGGAGGAAGCTACGTTGGCATACGCGTTGGTAATCACCGCCATCATGATCAGGCCCGGCACGATAAACTGCATGTAAGTGAAACCGTGCATTTCACCAATACGTGAGCCGATCAGGTTGCCGAAAATAATAAAGTACAGCGTCATGGTGATCACTGGCGGCACCAGAGTTTGAATCCAGATCCGCCCAAATCGGGTCACTTCTTTAACCCAGATACTCTGTAGCGCTACCCAATACAAATGCATCATGCCTTTTCTCCCTTACCGTTCACCCCGTCCCCATTAACCAACGAGACAAACAGCTCTTCCAGCCGGTTAGCTTTATTGCGCATACTCAATATTGTTATCCCTTGCGCGCTTAGCTGACTGAATAACGCGTTCAGTCCTTGCTCGCGCATCACATCCACTTCCAGCGTTGACGTATCCGTCAGGCGGAACGCATAACCCTCAATCTGTGGTAGCGGGCTTTTCGCCGCCAGATCGAAAATAAACGTTTCTGATTTCAGTTGAGCAAGCAACTGCTTCATCGAGGTATTCTCCACCAGCTCTCCCCGCTGGATGATCCCGATGTTGCGGCACAGCATTTCCGCTTCTTCCAGATAGTGCGTCGTCAGGATAATCGTGGTGCCCTGCGCATTCAGCTCCTTCAAAAAGCCCCACATGGAGCGGCGTAGTTCGATATCCACGCCCGCAGTGGGTTCATCAAGAATCAGCAGTTTAGGCTCATGCATTAACGCACGCGCAATCATCAGGCGACGCTTCATACCACCGGACAACATCATCGCTTTTTCGTCGCGTTTTCCCCACAAATCCAGCTGTTTAAGGTATTTTTCCGCACGCGGCAACGCATCCTGACGTTTCACGCCATAGTAACCCGCCTGATTAACTACAATCTGCAATACCGTCTCGAAAGGATTGAAGTTAAATTCCTGGGGGACCAACCCCAGCTGGCGCTTCGCATTCACTTTATCCAGCTCAAGATCGTAGCCAAAGACGCGAACTTTACCGGCGGTTTTGTTCACCAACGAGCTGATAATCCCAATCGTAGTGGACTTTCCTGCGCCATTCGGCCCCAGTAGCGCATAGAAATCCCCCGCCTCCACGTTCAGGTCGATCCCCCGTAACGCCTTGACGCCTCCCGCATAAGTTTTGGTTAGTTGCGCCAGTTCCAGTGCATATGTCATAAGAAATGGATTGCCTTATTATCAGTGAGTTCTACAGATTCGAAGTGTGACAAATAAATACTCTAAATAATTCAAGTTTCAGGAAGGCGGCAAGAGAAGGAATCCCGATGAGCTTACTCAAGTAAGTGATTCGGGTGAGTGAACGCAGCCAACGCACATGCAACTTGAAGTATGACGAGTATAAACTATCGTTTTTCAAACGACGTATGTTGCCTTATATTACTCCCCACTGCCCCTTGTTTGTCACAGGTCATTTACTTTCATGAAAGAAATTGAAACGCTCATCGCGAACAACCAGCTTTGGTCTAAAACGATGGTGGAAGAGGATCCTGGCTATTTTGAACGACTGGCGCAGGCACAACGACCCCGTTTTCTATGGATTGGATGCTCGGACAGTCGCGTACCTGCGGAAAGTCTGACCAGCCTTGAGCCTGGTGAACTGTTTGTTCACCGTAACGTCGCAAATCTGGTCATTCACACCGATCTCAATTGCCTGTCAGTTGTACAGTATGCTGTCGAAGTTCTCGAAGTCGAACACATCATCATCTGCGGCCACTACGGCTGCGGCGGTGTTCAGGCGGCGGTGGAAAACCCAGAGTTGGGTTTGATTAACAACTGGCTGCTGCATATCCGTGATTTGTGGTACAAGCATAGTTCGCTGCTGGGGGAATTGCCTCCCGAACAGCGCCTGAATACACTCTGCGAAATCAACGTTGTCGAGCAGGTTTATAACCTCGGCCACTCCACGATCATGCAGTCCGCATGGAAGCGTGGGCAGAAAGTCACGATCCACGGTTGGGTTTACGGTATTCAGGATGGCCGTCTGCGCGATCTGGAAGTGACTGCGACCAATCGGGAGACGCTAGAACAGCGTTATCGCCGCGCGATTTCCACCCTGTCTTGATTCGCTGCCCGACGCCCACTCGCTGGGCGTCGCTCACCGCATCGGCCTTATCTTGACCATTATTCTTGCGGAACAACCTTACCGACGTAAGGTAAATGGCGGTAGTGCTGAGCATAGTCGATGCCGTAACCCACGACGAACTCATCAGGGATCGAGAACCCAACCCATTCCACTTTAACCGCAACTTCACGGCGCTCTGGTTTGTCCAGCAGCGTACAGATAGCCAATGATTTCGGCTCACGCAGTTGCAGAATTTCCCGCACTCGGCTCAGCGTATTGCCCGAGTCGATGATATCTTCAACGATCAATACGTCTTTACCGCGAATATCTTCATCCAAATCTTTCAGGATTTTAACATCGCGCGTACTGTTCATACCGCTGCCATAGCTGGATGCCGTCATAAAATCCACTTCGTGAGGGACATCGATCGCCCGGCACAAATCAGCCATAAAGATAAACGATCCGCGCAAGAGCCCCACCAGTACCATATCGCTGCCGCTATCACGGTAATGTTCGCTGATCTGTTGCCCCAGTTCGGTAACCCGCGCCATCACTTCCTGTTCAGAAATCATGACTTCCACGGTATGTTTCATCATACTGATAACTCTTTGAAGTAAGGTATTCAGCATCATCGACAAAATGACAAACTCATTATCGATGATGCGCCAATGCTGACGTTTAAATCAGTCTGGGCAGTGCCCAAGCGCGCGAAGTATATCAGAAACCACACCATGAAGGAGACATCATGAGCACACCACCCGTGGATGTTTGCTACAAAGTGAACGCCCCGCTTTCCAGCCAGCAGTTCGTTGAGCTATTAGCGAAAACCTCATTGGGACCGCGTCGCCCGCTGGATGATGAGACGGCGATTACAGGTATGCTTAAGCACGCCAACCTGCTGGTTTCCGCATGGCAAGGGGAGACACTGGTTGGCATTGCGCGCAGCGTGACAGATTTTCATTTTTGCTGTTATCTGTCCGATCTGGCGGTGTCAGACGACTTTCAGCATGCGGGGATAGGGAAGAAGCTGATTCAACAAACCGCTCAGCAGCTGGGGAAAGGCTGCAAAATCATTTTGCTGGCCGCACCGCTGGCGGTGGATTACTACCCGAAATTAGGATTTGAAAAGCACAACAGCGCCTGGCTCATGGCTGCATCAGATCTGCACTCAGAGGCGTAATCATTTCATTTCGGGGCTTTCAGCCGTATTGTTGACGGTCGGTAAAGCAGGATACAAGACTGGAGGATCCGTCTTAATGCTTAAACGCACCTGCTGTCCTGGTTCAAACCAGTTGCCGGTCTGCACCAGCAGCATCAGTTCTCCCAGCTTCACCCGATACAAGTTTGATGTGCCCATAAATAATCGATCTTCGATCGACGCAGGACCATCGGGATCGAGCGCAAGCGCCACATCTGCCGGACGCACCATCCAATCGCACGGCGAATCGATCGACTGGTTGAGCGGATGTGTCGCGTGATGATCGCCCAATGGGCTCTGCCATTGATGGTCGCTCATAATTTTCACGGGTAAATAGTTCGTATTCCCCATAAAATCAGCGACAAAGCGGCTGTTCGGGCGGTGGTACAGTTCGGATGGATAACCCTGCTGCATAATCTTCCCTTCATCCAGCAGAATTAGATGGTCGGCGCAGGCAAAGGCTTCCTCTCGGTTGTGTGTAGCAAAAACCGCCGCGACATGGCGCTGTTTGAGAACCTGCCGCAACTCAGTGATCAGGCGATAACGAGTCTGGCTGTCCAAACCGGGAAATGGCTCGTCCAGCAACAGCAGTTTTGGTTCACAGGCCAGCGCACGGGCAATCGCCAAACGCTGTTGCTGTTCATTAGATAGCTCGTGTGGATAACGCGCAGCGACATCGTCCAGTTGCAACAGCGCCAGCATCTCCGCACAGATTGGCTTCACCTCGCTTTCCGGGCGGCCATATAAACCAAACGCAATGTTGCCTTCCACGGTTAGATGCGGAAAAAGCGCGTAATCCTGAAAAATCAGTCCAACCTGACGTCGTTCAGGCAAGACGTATTCCTGCGGTGAGCTGATGGGCTCTCCCTCCAGCAAGATCTTGCCCTGAGTAATCGGCAGCAGGCCCGCGATCACCTGCAATAGCGCCGTTTTACCGCTACCGTTCCTACCCAGCAGACAGATAGTCTCATCATCGCGCACGGCAAATGAGATGTTCTCCAACACAGGAGACTGCTGCAACGAACAACTTACCGCCTGAACGCTCAGAATATCTATCGACGCGGCCATGTGATTATCCTTTTATATTCAGTGCGCGATTCAGCCAGAAAACCGGTATCAGCCCCACCGCGACTAACACCAGCGCAGGAAAAGCAAATGACGCAGCCTGCTCACTCGCCGTAAAGCGAAAAACATACGTTGCCAACGTATCAATCCCAAAAGGACGCAGCAGCAGCGAGATATTCAGCTCTTTCATGCTTTCCGTGAAGATCAACAACGCTCCGATGAACACACTGCGGCGCAACAGCGGAATATGCACGCGTGACCAGCGGCTAAGGGGAGAAGCCCCCAGAACAAGACTCGCGCTGTCCAGCGACCTTGGAATCGCTTCCATACTGCGCTCAAGACTGTCCAGCATCAGGCGTCCAAATTTAACGCTGTAGGCAACCATGAGAATAAATAGCGACCCGGCCAGCAAAGCATCCGCAGTGGGCAGCCCAGCTGCGCTGGCAAGGAAATTAATCCCGCGATCCACCAGCGACAGTAAGGTAAATAGCCCAACGGCCAGTACCGCACCAGGTAAAGCAAAACTCAAACTAACCAACCGAACTGGCGTCTGATTGGCAAACACGCCAGCCGTGCGCGTGTAGAAGATAAATGACAGTGCCATTAGCGTAATGATGATGGTTGCCGTGGCTGACGCCAACAGGCTATTCATCACCGCGTGAAGAAACGCCATATCCCATATCGACATCATGTGTCGGATAGCGAGAAAGAGTAGATATAGAACCGGGAGCAGGAACGCCAGACAAACGACACCCCAGCAATAACTGCGAACCGCCCTGCTGCGCCACCCGCCCAATGCAGGCGGAATGCTCAGAGAGGAATTTGCTTGAGCTTGATAAATTTTCTGCTTCCGACGCCAGAGATTAACCAGAAACATCAAGATAAAGATCGCGGGCAGAATCAACACACCAAGGCGCGCGGCCGCCCCCAAATCGCCCTGTCCCTGCCAGATATCCAGCACCTGTGTTGTCATGGTTGGAATACCTAGATAAGACGCCGCACCATAATCGCCCAGTGTCTCGACCACGACTAACGCACTACCGCAGGCAATCGCCGGCAGTGCAATAGGTAAACATAAGCGGCGGAATACCTGAGCGCGCGTCTGATTCAGTAAACGAGCTGAATGAATCAGACTGGCAGGCTGTTTCACCAGCGCCTCACGCACCAACAGGTAAATGTAGGGATACAACACCAGCGCCAGTACCAAACTCACGCAGCCGAGTGAAACGGGTAGCCCAGCAACGTGGAATTCTCCCCACGGCGATGCAATCAACAACCCTCCTTCCCGCAACCACAAGGAAAGATGACGTAACGCATCGGTATAAAGGTAGGCGAGCAGGAAAGCGGGCATCGCAAGCGGCAGGCAAAGCGCCCATTGCAACACGCGATGGCCGGGAAAGCGGTACATGGCGATAAACCAAGCCGAAGGCAGTCCAAACAGTAAACTGAAGAAAAGCGTGCCGATCGCGATGATCGCAGAATGTATCAGGTAGGTGGGTAAACCGAGTTGCCACAGTTGGGTAAATCCCAGCCCGCCGGCAAAAAAAGCCTGATAAAAAACCGTCGCTAAAGGAAGCAGCAACAGTCCCGCCAACAACCAACTACTGACGCGCCAGACACCGGAGATCATAGAATAAAAACTGTATTGGATGAGATCGCTGTTATTAATAACAGAGCCTGACAGCGGCGTCATCGTATCAAACAGCGATAAATAGGCTCTAATCCTGCGATTAACCCAAGATGATTTTCATCACTTAGCATCGATAAAATAAATACTATTTATTTCAACAAATTATGCTTGTACGTCTTTAATCTTCTCAGCGCGCGTTTTTTATCGCCATCGCCTAAATAATTCAAGTTACAGAGTAAAACGTGAGTATTTTGAACAACGCAAAGCGTGAGTCCGACAAGATGAGGTCCACGGATGAGTAAAGTAACAAGACCAACGCCCATACAGCTTGAAGAATAACGGGGGATATCAGATGTTTCCCGTAAGAAAATTTGGAACCTCATGGGATATCTGTGATAACGTCATCTGACGATATTTGGAACAGGTTCAACCATGAAAAACTCTGCGCTGGCTCTGCTCCTGCTAAGCCTGATGAGCTTCTCTTCCGCCAGCAAGGCGCTGAATGAATTTGAAGCGGAAGATCTGGCCGATCTGACCGCAATCTTTGTTTATCTGAAAAACCACTGTGGCTATCAAGACCTGCCGAATGAACAGATTCGTCGAACGCTGGTTGCATTTGCTCAGCAGAATCGCTGGGACCTCAGCAACTACAACGCTTACGACATGACGGCGATGGGTGAAGACAGCTATCGCGACCTCAGTAAAATCGCTATCCCGACACCGAAGAAATGTCAGTCTCTGGCACGTAATTCACTTGGTTTGCTCTCCTACGCGCAGTAATTTCCCCGCACCTCCGCACTGACTGAAATTTGACCGTGCAAGCGGCAAAAGAGTCGGCTATGATGGCGCGCCAATTTTCATGGCTGTTATCGCGGAGGAAGCCCTAACATGTCCCAGAAAGAAATTTGGTATGAAACCCTGCATGCCAACTTTGGTCAGTATTTTTCGGTCGATCGCGTGCTATATCACGAGAAGACCGATCATCAAGATCTCATCATCTTTGAAAACGATGCATTAGGCCGCGTGATGGCGCTTGACGGCGTGGTGCAAACCACCGAACGCGATGAGTTCATCTATCACGAAATGCTCACCCACGTCCCTCTTCTGTCACACGGCAACGCCAAACGCGTACTGATTATCGGTGGCGGCGATGGCGGCATGCTGCGGGAAGTCAGCCGACACCACGGCGTCGAACAAATCACGATGGTGGAAATCGATGCTGGCGTGGTGGAATTTTGTCGCCAGTATTTGCCCAACCACAGCGCCGGTAGCTATGACGATCCGCGTTTTAATCTGGTGATTGATGACGGCGTTAACTTCGTCAGACAGTGCAGCGAAAAGTTTGACGTCATAATTTCCGATTGCACCGACCCCATCGGCCCCGGCGAAAGCCTGTTCACCTCAGATTTCTATCAGGGTTGTGCCCGCAGTCTGAACGAAGGCGGGATTTTTGTCGCTCAGAATGGCGTGTGTTTCCTGCAACAGGATGAAGCCATCGGCAGCCATAAAAAACTCAGCCACTATTTCAATGATGTCAGCTTTTATCAGGCCGCAATCCCGACTTACTACGGCGGCATTATGACTTTCGCCTGGGCCAGCAATAACCCGGCGCTGCGCCAGATGGACATCGTAACTCTGCGCCAACATTTCGCGCAATCAGGCATCACCTGTCGCTATTACACACCTGATGTTCACATCGGCAGCTTTGCCCTGCCACAGTATCTGTTGAGTGCGCTACAGAATGCGCAATAACCCATCACTTAGGGTAATCACACAACCACAAGGGGGTGACGTAAATTGCACAAGCTGAAGCTACACGGCTTTAACAACCTGACAAAAAGCCTGAGTTTTTGTATCTACGATATCTGTTACACCAAAACGGCCGACGATCGCGATGGTTATATCGCCTATATCGACGAACAATATAATGCTAACCGTTTAACAGAGATCCTCACTGAAACCTGCTCAATTATCGGTGCCAACGTTCTTAACATCGCGCGTCAGGACTATGATCCACAAGGCGCCAGCGTAACCATTTTGGTCAGCGAAGAACCTATCGATCCACGTGACGTGGATACCTCAGAACACCCAGGGCCGCTGCCCAACTCCGTCGTTGCACATCTGGATAAAAGCCATATCTGCGTTCATACCTACCCAGAAAGCCACCCCGAAGGCGGGCTTTGCACCTTCCGGGCAGATATCGAAGTTTCTACCTGTGGCGTGATTTCACCGCTGAAAGCGTTGAACTATCTCATCCACCAGCTTGAATCCGATATTGTGACTATTGACTATCGCGTGCGAGGATTCACCCGTGATATCAATGGAGTAAAACATTTCATCGATCACCAGATCAACTCTGTCCAAAACTTCATGTCCGAGGATATGAAGTCGCTCTATCACATGATGGACGTGAACGTGTATCAGGAAAATATCTTTCATACCAAGATGTTATTGAAAGACTTTGACCTCAAGCATTACCTGTTCAACGTCAACCCTGAAGAACTCAGCGCTGCCGAGCGGAAAAGAATTACCGATCTGCTGTATCACGAAATGCAGGAAATCTATTACGGCAGAAACCTGCCCGTCCTGTAATCGATCGCCAAAGGCAGCGTTGCTGTCTGATACTGATGACAAAGCCTGCCGGGCGGTAATAACGGATAGATCGTAAAGACGCTGTGAATACATCCCTGTACGCTCGAACCGCGACATCCTTGTCGCGGACGCTTTACTCTTCTATTCCGTTACTACCGTTTTCGTTCGGTAAATAAGTTTGTCGACAGCCTTTGGTAAATAGATCTCCTGAGACATCCGCGGCTATCAGACATTGTCATCAACCAGAATCACGGTTTTATTCTGATAGAGCAAAAGTCGCCCTTTCCATTTCCCCCTCCCTCCCTTTTCTTTTTTTCGCACACTATTTCGTCAAGAATGATACGCATCACATTTATTTATTTCTGCATTTTTTACTTGCATTCTCTAACGGCCTTGCCACATCTGGGTTCGCGGGAATTTGTATAAGGTCAACTAAAAATCATATATCTTGTGTGGTTGAAATATTAAATATCTACATCTAGTATTCCTTGTGTAGCCCTCGCGTAACAGGTCGCTACCCAGTGGATCGGTTCGGGTGCACATGCACTAAAGATAGCCGCTCCGACATACTTATTTCACGCCAAAGGGTAAATACGAATCATGCGTATTACTATTTTCACTAAGCCAGATTGTGTTCAATGCAACGCCACATGTCGAGCGCTGGATAAGCAAGGAATTAACTATCAACTGGTGGACTTAACTGAAGATGAACAGGCGTTACAGCAGGTAAGAGCGTTGGGCTATCAGCAAGTGCCCGTCGTGATGACGGCTAATGACCATTGGAGCGGCTTCCGCCCAGATAAGATCAGTACTCTGAACGCCGCCCTGCAATTGCAGTAAGGGGGCAATATGAACCCGCTGGTCTATTTCTCCAGCCAGTCGGAAAACACGCATCGCTTCATTTGCAGGGTTGATTTACCCGCCCTGAGAATCCCGATAGCGACAGAACAGCCTGCATTGAAAGTTGATCGCCCCTATATTCTGGTTGTCCCCAGCTACGGCGGAGGCAGCACGAAAGGGGCTGTGCCGCGTCAGGTCATCATCTTTCTCAACGATCCGCACAATCGCGCTTACCTGCGTGGCGTGATTGCCGCAGGCAATACCAATTTCGGTGCAGCGTACTGCATCGCCGGTGACATCATCGCGCAGAAGTGTCAGGTGCCCTACCTGTACCGCTTTGAATTGCTCGGCACAGCAGAAGACGTTGCAAATGTGCGTAAGGGAGTAACTGAATTTTGGCAACAACAGACCACGTGAGTGCAAAGGCAACCAAGGCCGACACAGATGCCCACTCGCTCGATTACCATGCGCTGAACGCGATGCTGAACCTCTACGACGCAGAGGGAAACATCCAGTTCGAGATGGATAAGCTCGCGGCACGCCGTTATTTCCTACAGCATGTGAACCAGAACACCGTGTTCTTCCACAATCTGGAAGAAAAGCTGCGTTATTTGGTTGAAGAGGGTTACTACGAAGCCGAAGTGCTGGACCAATATCACTTCGATTTCATCAAGAGTCTTTTCCAGCAGGCTTACGCTCACAAGTTTCGCTTTCAAACCTTTCTGGGAGCGTTCAAATACTACACTGGCTATACGCTCAAAACCTTTGACGGCAAACGCTATCTGGAACGCTATGAAGATCGTGTCTGCCTCGTAGCGCTGGCCCTCGCCAAAGGGGACACCACACTGGCTAGCGCGCTGGTCGACGAGATCATCAGCGGACGCTTTCAGCCCGCCACGCCCACGTTCCTCAACTGCGGTAAAAAGCAGCGCGGCGAGCTGGTCTCCTGCTTCCTGCTGCGTATCGAAGACAATATGGAGTCGATTGGTCGAGCGATAAACTCCGCACTTCAGCTCTCAAAACGCGGCGGCGGCGTGGCCTTCATGCTCAGTAACATCCGCGAAACCGGCGCACCAATCAAGCGTATCGAAAATCAGTCATCCGGCATTATTCCTATCATGAAAATGCTGGAGGATGCCTTTTCCTATGCTAACCAGCTTGGCGCGCGTCAGGGTGCTGGGGCAGTGTACCTCAATGCACACCACCCAGATATTCTGCGTTTTCTGGATACCAAGCGGGAAAATGCCGACGAGAAAATCCGTATCAAGACGCTGTCTTTGGGGGTAGTCATCCCTGATATCACGTTTCAGCTAGCCAAGAATAATCAGGTGATGTACCTGTTCTCACCTTATGATGTCGAGCAGGTTTATGGCGTGCCGCTGTCGGAAATTAGCGTGACCGAAAAATACCACGAAATGGTCAATGACAAGCGCATCCGTAAATCTCAAATCAAGGCACGCGACTTCTTCCAGATTCTCGCCGAGATCCAGTTCGAATCCGGTTATCCCTATATGATGTTTGAGGATACGGTGAACCGCGCGAATCCGATTCACGGCCGCATCAATATGAGCAACCTGTGTTCTGAGATTTTGCAGGTCAATGACGCCAGCCTGTACGACGACGATCTCGGCTATCGCCATATTGGCAAAGACATCTCCTGCAACCTCGGTTCGATGAATATCGCCAACGCGATGGCATCGCCCGATTTCGGCCAGACGGTTGAAATGGCGATCCGCGCGCTGACTGCCGTTTCCGATATGAGCCATATCAGCTCTGTGCCGTCTATCGAAAAAGGCAACGACGAATCGCACGCCATTGGTTTAGGTCAGATGAACCTGCACGGCTATTTGGCGAAAGAGCGGATTTTTTACGGTACAGAAGAAGCCGTCGATTTCACCAATATCTATTTCTACACTGTCGCTTTCCATGCGATTCGAGCATCAAATGCGCTAGCGATCGAGCGTAACCAACGCTTCTCGGGCTTTGAACTCTCTAAATACGCCACGGGCGAGTATTTTGATAAATACATCGAACAGCAGTGGGAACCAATAACAGCCCGCGCACGTGAACTATTTGAACAGGCTGGCATCCACATTCCCAACCAGCAGGACTGGGCAGCGCTGCGCGAATCCGTCATTGCACACGGTATTTATAACCAAAACTTGCAGGCTGTTCCACCGACCGGTTCGATTTCGTATATCAACCACTCAACGTCCAGCATCCACCCGATTGTGTCACGCATCGAAATTCGCAAAGAGGGCAAGATTGGTCGCGTCTACTACCCTGCCCCTTACATGAACAACGACAACCTAGAGTATTACCAGGATGCCTATGAGATCGGGCCGCAGAAGATCATCGATACCTACGCCGCCGCAACGCAGCACGTCGATCAGGGGCTGTCACTGACGCTATTTTTCCGCGATACCGCCACGACACGTGACATCAATAAAGCGCAGATCTACGCCTGGACCAAGGGCATTAAAACTATTTATTACATTCGCATACGGCAGATGGCGCTGGAAGGCACTGAAGTTCAGGGCTGTGTATCCTGTGCGCTATAAGCCATCGCGGAAGGAAATCGAAACATGACCGCACTCGCTCGCATCCAGGCGATTAACTGGAACAAAATTGAAGACGACAAAGATTTGGAAGTCTGGAACCGGCTAACGTCTAACTTCTGGTTACCTGAAAAGGTGCCGCTCTCGAACGATATTCCGTCGTGGAGCACGCTGAATACCCGCGAACGTCAGTTGACGATTCGTGTATTCACCGGTCTGACGCTGCTGGACACCATCCAAAATACGCTGGGTGCGCCAACGTTAATGCCCGATGCAGTAACGCCGCACGAAGAAGCCGTGCTGTCTAACATCAGCTTTATGGAAGCAGTGCACGCTCGCTCATACAGCTCCATTTTCTCGACGCTGTGCCTGACCAGCGAAGTGGATGATGCTTATCGCTGGAGTGAAGAGAACCCGGCCCTACAGAAAAAGTCAGATATTATTCTGTCGCACTATCGCAGCGACGACCCGCTGATGAAGAAAGTCGCCAGCGTGTTTCTGGAGTCGTTCCTGTTCTACTCTGGATTTTACCTGCCGATGTACTGGTCAAGCCGCGCCAAGCTTACCAATACGGCGGATTTGATCCGGCTTATCATTCGTGACGAAGCCGTACACGGCTACTATATTGGCTACAAATTCCAGAGAGCACTAGCAAAGGCCGATCCCGCTCGCCAGCAGCAGGTGAAAAACTTCGCTTACGACCTGCTACAGGATTTGTACGATAACGAGGTGCTGTATACGCAGGAACTCTATGACGGCGTGGGTTGGACAGAGGATGTGAAGAAATTCCTTCACTACAACGCAAACAAAGCATTGATGAATCTGGGCTATGAAGCGTTGTTCCCCGCCAGCATGACGGATGTGAATCCCGCGATTCTCTCGGCCCTATCACCAAATGCTGATGAGAACCACGACTTCTTTTCTGGCTCCGGCTCGTCTTATGTGATCGGTAAAGCCGTCAACACCGAAGACGAAGATTGGGATTTCTAAAAAAACGGCCACTGCGTTCTGGGTGGCCATTTTTTCTTCAAGCTATTTTCTACCGCTTTTTTATAAGGGCTATAAATGAAAAAACCCTGAATCATTGCTGATTCAGGGTCTTCAATAAGTGGCGGAACGGACGGGGCTCGAACCCGCGACCCCCTGCGTGACAGGCAGGTATTCTAACCAACTGAACTACCGCTCCACTCATGCTCACTGAGCGGGGTGAATACTAAGATGATGACACTATTACGTCAATGCTTTTTATAACTAACCGTTTCTGTTTGTTTATAATTTCATCTTACTGACTATTCTCTCACCCAAGACATCATCAAACTATCCATTTTGCTATGCAAAGGGCAACACTTCAGCGACATTATTCTGTTCGCCACAGGCAACTACCGCCTTTTTTAGCAACCAAATCCAGACGTTGTTCATGCGCGAGCAGCTCTGTTTCATCAGCGTAAAGCACCTTTAACGCCGATTGAGGGCGGACAATTCTCTGGATCGTTTCATTACTCTCATTCTGCCGCTGCGCTTCACCTTCCATCGAAAAAGTCAGAGAAGTTTGACCACCGGTCATCGCCAGATAAACTTCTGCCAGAATTTCGGCATCGAGCAATGCGCCGTGCAACGTACGCTTGCTGTTATCTATCAGATAGCGATCGCAGAGCGCATCCAAATTGTTACGCTTACCGGGAAAGATCTTCCGTGCCATAAACAGGCTATCGGTGATCTTACAGAACGTCTCCGTCTTGGGAATATTCCGGTTCAGCAACCGAAATTCGTAATCCATAAAGCCGATATCAAACGTTGCGTTATGAATGACCAACTCCGCGCCGCGGATAAAATCGAGAAAATCATCCGCAACATCAGCATACGTTGGTTTATCAGCAAGAAACTCATCGCTGATACCATGTATGTTATAGGCCTCTGGATCCACTAAACGATCGGGTTTGATGTAGACGTGAAAATGACGGCCAGTCAGGCGGCGGTTAATCACTTCGACCGCACCGATCTCGATAATTTTATGCCCTTCGTAGTGAACCCCCAGCTTATTCATACCGGTGGTTTCTGTATCCAGGACGATTTGTCGCGTAATTTCAGTGCTCATCGTTTTCGTTTATGTCAGACTTGCCGTTTTTAGCATAAGGGAGAGTCTACCAGAGATGCGCAAACAGGTAGAAATTTTCACCGACGGATCTTGTCTCGGTAATCCCGGCCCCGGCGGTTATGGCGCCGTGCTGCGCTACAAGCAGCACGAAAAAGCGTTGAGTGCAGGCTATCGTCTTACGACGAATAACAGAATGGAGTTGATGGCCGCTATTGCAGCGCTTGAAACACTGACCACCGACTGTGACATCGTACTCAGCACAGACAGTCAATATGTTCGTCAGGGTATCACCAGTTGGATTCATAACTGGAAAAAGCGTAGTTGGAAAACCGCTGACAAAAAGCCGGTCAAAAATGTCGATCTCTGGAAAAGGCTGGATACTGCGATTCAACGCCATTCCGTGCGTTGGGAATGGGTAAAAGGGCACGCTGGTCACCCAGAAAACGAGCGCTGCGATGAACTCGCTCGCGCTGCCGCCAGTGCGCCAACGCTTGATGACACCGGTTATCAGGCTGAATAAATCACTGTAGTCGTCGCCCTCATCTCCGATATATCCTTGTTGCGCCCACCGTGCGGCGCACAGATGCTTTCCGCAAACGCGCTCTCATCGGTGTAAACGTCAGCGGAATCGTTCGCTTTCGGGCAATAATTAGCGTCAGGCATCCCAGCATCGGAATATGTTTATTCAGTTTCCCTTTATTTCTCCGCCATGGCGTAACGTGAAAATGGGTCTGATGAATAACCTCATAGTTCAATAGTCCCAGCCAGTCTGTGATGCGCATTTGAGTAAACATACGACTGCAATAGGGATGCTTTTTATTAAGCCTGGGGATCAGTTTGCCAAGACCAACCAGACTGATCGGATTAAACGTGCTCAGTATTAACCAACCATCATCCACCAAAACACGATCAACCTCCCGCAGAATACGATGTGGATCCGACGAATAAGAGAGCGTTTGAGCGAGTAAGCAGGCATCGATCGACTTTTCAGAAAAAGGTAATTGATGGGCATCAGCCGCAACGTGAAGATTATCACCGTGTGGAGCAACGTTAACCTGATGCGCGATCGCACACCCTGTTACGTGGATTTCTGCGCTCAGCGCCCCTATCTTGATAAGATGAAAACCAAAGAGTTTTGGCCACCATGGCAACAAGGCCTGTTCAAGCGACTCACGATAAAATTGCCCACAGGTGATATCATCCCATGAATCAGGTGCAACAATAGTCTGAGGTATTTGTGCCGATTTCATCTTCTGTTGTCGTCCTCAGGCTACTAGCAAAAAGAGGTGATGAATGAATCTTATCAGTATCCCCGCACTTCAGGATAACTACATTTGGTTATTGAGCAATAAAGCAAACCGCTGTGTGATCGTCGATCCTGGTGAGGCGAGCCCAGTGCTTAATGCACTCGATCAAAACGCACTTCTTCCCGAAGCAATTTTGCTCACTCATCACCATAATGATCATGTGGGAGGCGTCAGTGAAATACTTAATCATTACCCTAACTTGCCCGTTTTTGGCCCGAAAGAAACCGCTAAATGCGGCGCAACCTATCTGGTAGAGGAAGGAAATACTGTCTCTTTGTTAAATTCGGAATTTTCTGTAATTGAGGTTCCAGGACACACATCTGGTCACATTGCCTACTATAATGCGCCATTTTTATTCTGTGGCGATACGCTATTTTCAGCGGGATGCGGTCGTATATTTGAAGGAACACCGAAGCAAATGTATGAATCAATTCAAAAAATAGCAGAACTTCCTGACGATACTGTCGTATGTTGCGCTCATGAATATACACTATCAAACTTAAGATTTTCTAATGACATATGGCCTGAAGATCCAGATATTGAGTCTTATCTTCATAAAATCAGTCAGATACGAGAAAAATCGCAGTCTAGTTTACCCACAACACTAGGTCTGGAGAGAAGAATCAACCTGTTCCTTCGCTGTCATGAAATTGATTTAAAAAGAAAAATATCAAACGAACCTGAAAATATAGAGAATTGGCAAGTTTTTAAGATGCTACGCAGCAAGAAAGACTGCTTTTGAAGGTTTAGGTTGTGCTATTCCTCTAATCAACGTATCCTTGCTCGTCTTTTAAGCAACTATTGACCAACATATGAAGGCTAAAGCGATCATCATCGCCTCAGTCTTGCTGGTCGGTTGTCAGGTCTCACCCCATGACACCTCGCAACCTAAGCAGCATGCACAGAGTTTGTCTTCGGCAAGTCAAAGTGAAGCAGGAAAGTACACAGATGGTCGAGAGACCTCCGCGCGATGGCTAGATGACGATAGCATCGCGCAACGAGATCTGTGGAACTTCATTGGCGACGAGCTGAAGATGGGGATTCCGGATAACGCACGGATCCGCGAGCAAAAAACGCGTTATTTGAAAAATAAGAGCTATCTCCACGATGTAACATTACGGGCAGAGCCGTACATGTACTGGATAGTCGAGCAGATTAAGCAACGTAAAATGCCGATGGAACTGGTACTACTACCCATAGTGGAGAGCGCTTTTGATCCAAGTGCCACATCATCTGCCAATGCCGCTGGGCTATGGCAGATTATCCCTGGTACAGGGCGTAACTATGGTTTGAAACAAAACCAGTGGTACGACGGGCGTCGCGACGTGATTGCGTCGACGACTGCTGCGCTGGATATGATGCAACGACTCAACACAATGTTTGATGGTGACTGGCTATTGACGGTTGCTGCATACAATAGTGGTGAAGGCCGCGTCATGCAGGCAATGAAAGCGAATAAAGCGAAAGGAAAACCGACCAACTTCTGGGCATTGGCGTTACCGCGTGAAACGTCAATTTATGTTCCTAAGATGCTGGCCTTAAGCGACATTCTTAAAAACAGTAAGAAATATGGCGTGAATCTACCGCAGCCCAATGAAAGCCGAGCATTAGCGAAGGTGGAATTGGGACAGCAGATAGAGTTGACACAAGCTGCTGAGATGGCAGGCCTGTCGTTAAATAAGCTGAAGAGCTATAACTCGGGCTATAAACGTAATGTTACCGCACCAAATGGGCCACATTACATTATGGTTCCTAAAGCGCACGTTGAGCAGTTGAAAGATTCACTGGCTGATGGCGATATCGCAGCGATTCAACCAACGCGCTTAGAACAAACGCCAGCATCACAGCAGTATAAGGTGCGCTCAGGTGATACCTTATCGGCGATTGCGACGCGGCTTAATGTCAGCACGAAAGATTTGCAGAGCTGGAACAATCTTCGTAGCGTAGGTGCACTCAAGGTTGGTCAGACGCTGCAAGTTGCGAAAGCTTCGGGAACTAACGGATCTATCACCTACCAAGTACGAAAGGGTGATTCGTTGGCAAGCATTGCTAAACGTCATGGCGTAAATATCGCTGATGTGATGCGCTGGAATACGGTTATCAACAAGAATGCCAACATCCAGCCAGGCGATCGTCTGACGCTATATGTTAGCAGCAATATAAAACCTGATTCTTAACGTCATATCAGAATCAGCAACGAGAAACAGCCCTCCTACAGTTGTAGAGGGCTGTTTTTTTTATGGGCATTAAATCAGGCTAAATTCGACGAGCAGTGGATTATGATCTGAGGCCTGAGTCACCAATACGGAAGATTGGTTAACAGTCATATCACGGTAAAAAACGAAATCTAACGGTCGACCAAACGCCTTTCGCCGCTGATCATCAACAAAATGCACTTCCTGCAGCCCCATTCTTGCCGCAAACCGATTAAGTGCATTGATTCGTTGTTGACTCCATGCATTAAAATCTCCAGCCATAATAGCTGGCCCCTGATGATGTAGGAGTTGCTCTCCTATTGCAGCCAGTTGCTTGGTATAAATCTCAACACCAAAGCTAAAGTTAACCGCATGGATATTGATAACCATCAGCCTCTGCCCATTCTGAAGCGCATAGACCGTTACCAAAGAGGACTTAGCTAAACGCAACAAGGGTTCCCTTTCACGTAAAGGACAGCAATATACCGGCTGGGCTGCAGATAGCGTCATCACACCTGATGGGTGTTGTGGGAGTATAATCGCAGGCACCTGATCGGCAGAGAGATAGTTAGTGGTTGCAAAACGGATGAGGTCTGGCGTACTTTGCGCTTCCTGCAACAGGACTAATTGAGTGCCTTTACCGAAATTCTGCAATACGGAAAGCCAGTTCAGTCTCTGTTGCTTGAAAATGTTCCACACCATTACGCGTAAGACATCTCCCTCCAGCAACAATGAGCCTGTCGGTAGAGCTTGTCCCGGATAATGCATTTCCCCGGGAGGAAAGATACGTTCAGCTGGTTGGCCGGCAACATACCTCATTGCATAGGTTCTTTTCCGCACGCCTCATCCACTATCAGTTTCAATACACCAAATACCCTATCAAAAAAGAGCACTCTCTGTTATAAAAATTTTATCGCAGACTTGCTGTATATATTCGCGAGCAGCGAAGGAAAAGATGAAATGGTTAGAAAACACAAGGGGAAGAAAAAAGAGGAAATCATCTAAAAAATTCTAATTTGTACAAATACAAAAATCCCTAAGCGTTAACTTAGGGATTTTGCAAATAAGTGGCGGAACGGACGGGGCTCGAACCCGCGACCCCCTGCGTGACAGGCAGGTATTCTAACCAACTGAACTACCGCTCCACCGAATTTCTCTACAACCACCAGATTGCTCCGGCTTACTGCTTAATTTGATGCCTGGCAGTTCCCTACTCTCACATGGGGAGACCCCACACTACCATCGGCGCTACGGCGTTTCACTTCTGAGTTCGGCATGGGGTCAGGTGGGACCACCGCGCTATCGCCGCCAGGCAAATTCTGTTTCATTCCAACCGTTACACTTCACTTTTCTTGTGTCGTATAACCATCAGAACCAATCTTTGAACAAGCTGAATATCGTTTTATATGAGTCACCCACAAAACACCTTCGGTGTTGTAAGGTTAAGCCTCTCGGGTCATTAGTACTGGTTAGCTCAACGTATCGCTACGCTTACACACCCAGCCTATCTACGTCGTAGTCTTCAACGGCCCTTCAGGGGCATCTAGTGCCCAGGGAAGACTCATAGATGCTTTCAGCGGTTATCTCTTCCGCACTTAGCTACCGGGCAATGCAATTGGCATCACAACCCGAACACCAGTCTTCTCCCGAAGTTACGGCACCATTTTGCCTAGTTCCTTCACCCGAGTTCTCTCAAGCGCCTGAGTATTCTCTACCTGACCACCTGTGTCGGTTTGGGGTACGATTTGATGTTACCTGGAGCTTAGAGGCTTTTCCTGGAAGCGTAGCATCGGTTACTTCATCACCGTAGTGACTCGTCATCACGCCTCAGTGTTAACGATGACCCGGATTTACCTAAGTCATCCACCTTCACGCTTAAACCGGGACAACCGTCGCCCGGATAACCTAGCTTTCTCCGTCCCCCCTTCGCAGTAACACCGAGTACAGGAATATTAACCTGTTTCCCATCGACTACGCTTTTCAGCCTCGCCTTAGGGGTCGACTCACCCTGCCCCGATTAACGTTGGACAGGAACCCTTGGTCTTCCGGCGTGCGGGTTTTTCACCCGCATTATCGTTACTTATGTCAGCATTCGCACTTCTGATACCTCCAGCAACCCTCACAGGTCACCTTCAACGGCTTACAGAACGCTCCCCTACCCAACAACACCTAAGTGTCGCTGCCGCAGCTTCGGTGCATGGTTTAGCCCCGTTACATCTTCCGCGCAGGCCGACTCGACCAGTGAGCTATTACGCTTTCTTTAAATGATGGCTGCTTCTAAGCCAACATCCTGGCTGTCTGTGCCTTCCCACATCGTTTCCCACTTAACCATGACTTTGGGACCTTAGCTGGCGGTCTGGGTTGTTTCCCTCTTCACGACGAACGTTAGCACCCGCCGTGTGTCTCCCGTGATAACATTCTTCGGTATTCGTAGTTTGCATCGGGTTGGTAAGTCGGGATGACCCCCTAGCCGAAACAGTGCTCTACCCCCGAAGATGAGTTCACGAGGCGCTACCTAAATAGCTTTCGGGGAGAACCAGCTATCTCCCGGTTTGATTGGCCTTTCACCCCCAGCCACAAGTCATCCGCTAATTTTTCAACATTAGTCGGTTCGGTCCTCCAGTTAGTGTTACCCAACCTTCAACACTATCGCGTCAGCATGAGTCTACACTCATGACATCAACAGGTGCGCTTGCTCAGTATTTTCATCAGACAATCTGTGTGAGCACTTCACTTAACACACATCTTTATTGGTAAGGAGGTGATCCAACCGCAGGTTCCCCTACGGTTACCTTGTTACGACTTCACCCCAGTCATGAATCACAAAGTGGTAAGCGCCCTCCCGAAGGTTAAGCTACCTACTTCTTTTGCAACCCACTCCCATGGTGTGACGGGCGGTGTGTACAAGGCCCGGGAACGTATTCACCGTAGCATTCTGATCTACGATTACTAGCGATTCCGACTTCATGGAGTCGAGTTGCAGACTCCAATCCGGACTACGACGTACTTTATGAGGTCCGCTGGCTCTCGCGAGTTCGCTTCTCTTTGTATACGCCATTGTAGCACGTGTGTAGCCCTACTCGTAAGGGCCATGATGACTTGACGTCATCCCCACCTTCCTCCGGTTTATCACCGGCAGTCTCCTTTGAGTTCCCACCATTACGTGCTGGCAACAAAGGATAAGGGTTGCGCTCGTTGCGGGACTTAACCCAACATTTCACAACACGAGCTGACGACAGCCATGCAGCACCTGTCTCAGAGTTCCCGAAGGCACTAAGGCATCTCTGCCAAATTCTCTGGATGTCAAGAGTAGGTAAGGTTCTTCGCGTTGCATCGAATTAAACCACATGCTCCACCGCTTGTGCGGGCCCCCGTCAATTCATTTGAGTTTTAACCTTGCGGCCGTACTCCCCAGGCGGTCGACTTAACGCGTTAGCTCCGGAAGCCACGCCTCAAGGGCACAACCTCCAAGTCGACATCGTTTACAGCGTGGACTACCAGGGTATCTAATCCTGTTTGCTCCCCACGCTTTCGCACCTGAGCGTCAGTCTTTGTCCAGGGGTATTCCTCCAGATCTCTACGCATTTCACCGCTACACCTGGAATTCTACCCCCCTCTACAAGACTCTAGCCTGTCTTGGTCCGAAGACGTTATTCGGTATTAGCTACCGTTTCCAGTAGTTATCCCCCTCCATCAGGCAGTTTCCCAGACATTACTCACCCGTCCGCCGCTCGTCACCCAAAGAGCAAGCTCTTCTGTGCTACCGCTCGACTTGCATGTGTTAGGCCTGCCGCCAGCGTTCAATCTGAGCCATGATCAAACTCTTCAATTTAAGATTTGTTTGATTTGCTGAACTCGTCAGCGATGCTCAAAGAATTAGTAACTGTTCATTCATAATGAATTTTACTGTTGTTCACTCTTCAAGACTTTTTATATCGTTTAAGATACGGTCTTGTGAGTGCCCACACAGATTGTCTGATTATATTGTTAAAGAGCAGTGCCACGTCTTCCGTGGCGCGGGCCGCATATATTATGCTTTTCCGCTGTGAAGTCAAGTCATTACTGACCGCCTTCGTTGAATCTTGTCTCTGTCACCACAACCGCGTGTCGCTGTTGCCGTGTCAGTGGATGCGCATTATAGGGACTTCTCGCCCGCTGACAAGCGCTAAATGCATAATACTTTCCAAGCGTTCAAAAACAAGCCAAAAAGCAGTATTTAGCGCACTAACCATACAGAAAATGAATATAATCCGAACTTAAGGTGTGAAAACGGGGACATTTATTAGCAAATGCCCCCGTTGATTATTTACCGTTTCACATTATTCTTGCCGTGCGACTATCTGTTCACCTTCAACATCTAATGTGATCCGCTTACCGGGTATCAGTTCCCCCCCTAATATCTGCTGAGCGAGTGGATTCTCTATCAGTTGCTGTATCGCCCTTTTAAGCGGACGAGCACCATAGACAGGATCGAATCCGACCTCTCCGAGCATATCTAAAGCGGCATCCGTGATCGTGACACTATATCCACGCTCTTCAAGACGCTTGTACAGTCTCTGAAGCTGAATTTGTGCGATCGACGTAATATGCGCCCTTCCCAGGGGATGGAATACGACGACTTCATCGATACGATTAATAAATTCAGGACGGAAGCTATGGCTAACGACGTCAAGAACCATATCTCTCATTTCGGTATAGCTACGCTCACCAAAACGTTCCTGAATAAGGTCAGATCCCAAGTTTGACGTCATGATGACCACTGTATTGCGGAAGTCGACCGTTCTCCCCTGACCATCAGTAAGGCGACCATCATCCAATACCTGAAGCAGAATATTGAACACATCAGGGTGTGCCTTTTCGATCTCATCTAGCAAAATGACCGAATAAGGGCGACGGCGTACCGCTTCAGTCAGATATCCCCCTTCTTCGTAACCGACATATCCAGGAGGCGCACCGACCAGACGTGAAACCGAGTGTTTCTCCATAAATTCGGACATATCAATACGCACCATAGCGTCGTCACTGTCGAAGAGAAAAGTTGCCAGCGTTTTGCAGAGTTCAGTTTTCCCCACACCCGTTGGTCCAAGGAACAGGAACGAACCAATCGGACGATTAGGATCGGATAACCCTGCCCGGCTGCGACGAATAGAATTCGCTACCGCCTCAACGGCTTCGTTCTGCCCGATCACTCGCTGATGCAGTTCATCCTCCATTCGCAATAATTTTTCTTTCTCGCCCTCCAGCATGCGAGAAACAGGAATTCCAGTCCAGCGTGCCAGCACATCAGCGATTTCAACATCTGTGACTCGATTACGCAGCAAATGCACCGTTTTTCCTTCCTGCTGCGTTGCAGCTGCCAACTGCTTCTCTAACTCGGGGATTTTGCCGTATTGCAACTCAGACATTCTCCCCAGGTCTCCCTGACGTCGAGCCTGTTCCAACGAAATTTTCGCTTGCTCTAAAGAGGCCTTAATATTCTGCGTTCCCGTGAGTGACGCTTTTTCCGCTTTCCACTCTTCGTCTTGTCGGGAATATTCACGCTCTTTTTGGTCAAGTTCCGTACTTAGTAACTCAAGCCGCTTTTGACTGGCTTCATCAGATTCTTTCTTCAGAGCCTGTTGCTCCAGCTTTAACTGGATGATTCGGCGCTCAAGCCGATCGAGAGGCTCTGGTTTTGAATCAATCTGAATACGAATACTGGATGCCGCCTCATCAATCAGGTCAATGGCTTTATCCGGTAGCTTACGATCCGAAATATACCGATGGGACAACATTGCCGCCGCAACAATCGCCGGGTCAGTAATTTGCACATGATGATGCAATTCATAACGCTCTTTCAGCCCACGCAGAATCGCAATCGTGTCTTCAACGGTCGGTTCCGCGACAAACACTTTCTGGAAACGACGCTCAAGCGCGGCGTCCTTTTCAATATATTGACGATATTCATCCAGCGTCGTCGCCCCAACGCAATGCAGTTCACCGCGAGCCAGCGCGGGTTTTAGCATATTGCCGGCATCCATCGCGCCATCGGCTTTACCCGCTCCCACCATCGTATGGAGCTCATCAATAAACAGAATGACATTACCTTCCTGTTTAGACAGATCGTTGAGTACACCTTTCAAACGTTCTTCAAACTCACCACGATATTTGGCACCAGCCACCAGTGCCCCCATATCCAGCGAAAGTACGCGCTTGTTTTTCAGGCCTTCAGGCACTTCGCCATTAACGATGCGCTGGGCTAACCCTTCTACTATCGCGGTTTTCCCCACGCCGGGCTCACCAATTAATACCGGGTTATTTTTGGTCCGACGTTGTAGGACCTGAATAGTACGGCGAATCTCTTCATCACGCCCGATAACCGGGTCGAGCTTGCCTTGTTCCGCACGTTCCGTGAGGTCAATTGTGAATTTTTTTAATGCCTGGCGCTGATCTTCAGCCCCCTGATCGTTCACTTGATCTCCTCCTCTCACTTGATCAATCGCGTTTGTTACACCTTGCTGCGTGACACCCGCCTTTTTCAATATATCCCCCAGCGTGCCGCGAGACTCCAAAGCAGCAAGCACGAAAAGTTCTGAGGAAATAAAGGTATCACCACGCTTTTGCGCGAGTTTGTCGCACATATTCAATGCGCGGACTAACTCGTTCGAAGGTTGGACATCACCATCGGTACCTTCAACCTGAGGCAAACGCGTGATTGCTTGGTCGATTTCGGCTTTCAGGTGATTAAGATTGGCTCCTGCGACAGTCAGAAGTGGACCAACAGTTCCTCCGGCCTGATGAAGCAAAGCGCTCATCAAATGAAGTGGTTCAATAAACTGGTGATCACGCCCAAGGGAAAGAGACTGGGCATCAGCAAGAGCAAGTTGGAATTTGTTGGTAAGACGATCCAGACGCATAACACCTCCCGTACACTGGTCAAAATTGCTACTGGAGATTAAATGAGGTCATCCCTCAAAAATTTCAAGGTTATTTTGCCAGTCGTGACGGGATTTAAATGTTACTTATCTTGGATCGCCTTAATTCAATAGGTTATATCAGCCAGATTAAACTTGCCATACGGCCAGTCACGCCATCACGCCGATAAGAGAAAAATTTGTGAGGCTCGCTCACAGTACAGGAATTTCCACCAAAAATTTGCGTTATCCCTGCGGCGCGTAAACGTAAAATTGCCAGTTGGTAGATATCGGCAAAAAATTTGTTTCCTTCAGGCCTAAATGCAGAGGCCGCCGACGCATTATGCTGAATAAACGCGTCCCTAACTTCTGGGCCGACTTCAAAAGCATCAGGCCCGATAGCGGGTCCTAGCCATGCCATAATTTGCGTAGGTTTCGCTCGGAAACAGGCTAACGTTTCTTCCAACACCCCGGAGTGCAATCCCCGCCAGCCAGCATGTGCAGCAGCCACTTCATCGCCGTTGGTTGCACAAAAAAGCACAGGCAAACAGTCAGCCGTCATCACCGCACAGACCTGGCCTTTCTTATCTGTATAAGCGGCATCACCGCAAACGGACGATGGAAGTACTCCGCCAATGCGAATAACATCGGTACCATGAACCTGTTCCAACCAGTGCGGCATAGCAGGAAGATCGGCCATCGCCACCAGCGTTTGCCTGTTTGCGCTGACTAGTTCGGACTCGTCACCCACATGATTTCCCAAATTCAGCGAATCATAAGGTGACGTACTATGCCCGCCAATGCGCGTCGTACTGCAAGACTTCACACTTTCTGGCAAAGGCCAGTCGGGGTATATCAGCATAGTCCGTCACCTCTATAGTCAGCACTTATCGTATTGAATGCATTACCAGTTTAGTTGGTCCTGAAACGCCGCGGTATCGGCTTTCAACGCATCAATCAAATCGACCATATCCTGAGGTAGTGCCGCATGCCATTCCATTTGGATTCCGGTAATAGGATGGTAGAAGCGTAACATGGTAGCGTGCAGTGCCTGACGATCAAACCCACGCAACATCTCAATGAAATCATCCGACGCACCTTTTGGCGGACGAGGACGACCACCGTATAACTGATCGCCAACCAACGGATGGTCAATATGCGACATATGCACACGAATCTGATGGGTGCGCCCCGTTTCCAGACGCAACCGCAAACGGGTATGCGCACGGAAGTGCTCCATAATGCGATAGTGCGTCACGGCAGGCTTGCCCATCGGGTGCACCGCCATGTGAGTACGCTTGGTTGCGTGACGGGCGATAGGTTGCTCGACCATGCCACCTGCAGTCATCGAACCAATCGCAACAGCCTCATACTCACGGGTAATTTCGCGCGCCTGCAATGCTTCGACTAAACGCGTCTGTGCCGGTACGGTTTTCGCAACCACCATGAGCCCAGTGGTATCTTTATCAAGCCGATGCACAATCCCTGCGCGGGGCACATCGACAATCTCAGGATAGTAATGTAACAAGGCATTCAATACCGTGCCATCTGGGTTACCAGCACCGGGGTGAACGACTAAATCTCTGGGTTTGTTGATGACCAGAATGTCCTGATCTTCATACACAATATCCAGCTTGATATCCTGTGCTTCCCAGCGTGCTTCTTCTTCAATCAATGCATCAATGGCTACCGATTCGCCGCCAAGTACTTTCTCTTTTGGCTTATTGATGACATTGCCGTTAATCTGTACCCGATTATCAAGAATCCACTCTTTTATGCGGGATCGTGAATAATCAGGGAACAATTCGGCCAAAGCCTGATCTAAACGTTGTCCGAGTTGAGATTCGGCCACCGTTGCGGTGAGTTGTACTTGTTGTGCCATATTATGCAGCTTCTTCGTTAACGTTGGGTTTTGACGGCGACGCCGTTTAAAATAATGTACTATTGTAGCTGGTCTAAATCGGGAGCTTAACGGACAGCTTCCCGGAATAACATTCTGAGGATAATCAAAACGTCATGACGCGTATGAAATATCTGGTGGCTGCCGCCACGTTGAGCCTGGCGCTGGCTGGTTGCTCCAGCAATTCCAAAGATGCGGTTCCTGATAGTCCGCCATCTGAAATCTATGCCAATGCTCAACAAAAACTGCAGGACGGCAACTTTAAAGCAGCCATCACGCAGTTGGAAGCACTGGATAACCGGTATCCCTTTGGTCCCTATTCGCAGCAAGTACAGTTGGATTTGATTTACGCCTATTACAAATCCGCAGAGCTGCCATTGGCCCAAGCTTCTATTGATCGCTTCCTGCGACTCAACCCGACCCATCCAAACGTGGATTATGTCCTGTACATGCGCGGCCTTACCGACATGGCGCTGGATGATAGCGCGCTACAAGGCTTCTTCGGCGTCGATCGTTCCGATCGCGATCCGCAGTATGCCCGCACCGCATTCCGGGATTTCAGCAAGCTCATTCAGGGATATCCGAACAGTCAATACGCCACCGACGCAAACAAGCGTTTGGTTTACCTAAAAGAGCGTCTGGCCAAATATGAACTTTCTGTCGCGCAATACTACACGAAACGCGGCGCTTATGTGGCAGTAGTTAATCGCGTTGAGCAAATGCTGCGTGATTATCCAGATACCCAGGCAACAAAAAATGCCCTGCCGTTGATGGAAAGCGCCTACCGTGAACTGCAACTGGCCGCACAGGCGGACAAAGTCGCAAAAGTGATTGCCGCTAACCCAGCATAAACGGTAAATGGCACTCATTAATAAGACGGCAGCTTCGGTTGCCGTTTTTTTATGGTTCGATCAATTCGTTATGCTTCGATGAACAGAAAAAACAAGTTTGGTGGGAGTCAACAACAGCGCGGTAACGTCAATACATCCTATCAATAATGGCACAGGCCAGATGGCCCCTCAAGTACTTCCCTTCCATTCCCGATGGTGCCTCACAAATCGCGTTTTCTTGACAAAAAGTGACGAAAAAAAGCGATCAATCTCACGCTTTTTGCCACAACTCGCTGTATGCTGAAATTATCCAAGACGGACATAGGCAGAGAGGTAAGTTTATATGACTATTAATATTACCAGTAAGCAAATGGATATCACCCCCGCAATTCGTCAACATGTCGAAGACCGTCTTTCTAAGCTGGATAAGTGGCAAACCCAGCTGATTAACCCACATATTATTCTGTCAAAGGAACCACAGGGTTTTGTGGCTGATGCCACGATCAGTACGCCAAATGGTCCACTGGTTGCCAGCGCCAAACATGACGATATGTATGCAGCCATCAATGAGTTAATTACCAAGCTCGAACGCCAGTTGGACAAACTCCAACACAAAGGTGAAGCCAGACGCGCGGTAGCTGGTGTTAAAGAAGCTAATCTACAACCGACGCAAGAAGAAGAGTAATCTCCACTCTCTTCATCTCAATATAACGCGCCTGAGGGCGCGTTTTTGTATGCCAACCATCGGAATCCACGACCTAAAGAGCCAATGTTATACATGGTTTAAAATTGCGCTCGGCGATTTTGTATTGACAGGATGAAAAGCCAACAGTTACCTTACCTGTTCAGAATCTGGATATTTTTCTGACTAACCGAGTAAACATGATAAATAAACCGTTTTTCTTCGTATTCTTTTTCACCTTCCCCTGATTTGGGAGGCGATTCGTCGTAAGAGCAAGAATACGAAGACGAACAAAAAAGCCTCCTGACAAGGAGGCTTTTTTTATATAAGAACATAAGACAGGTAATAGCATCATGACAGACAACCCATTACTGGTACTGCGAGAACGCATCAGCGCATTGGATCTGCAATTAATTGAACTGTTGGCACAAAGGCGAGAACTCGCGTTGGGCGTTGCCCGCAGCAAGTTGCATTCGCATCGCCCAATCCGTGACAAAGAGCGTGAACGTGATTTGCTGGACAAGCTGACAGCAGCAGGGAAAAAACATCATCTTGATGGTCACTACATCACTCGCTTATTTCAACTCATCATTGAAGATTCGGTACTGACGCAGCAGGCACTCTTACAGCATCACCTCAACCAAACAACATCGCACTCTGCCCGCGTTGCATTTCTCGGTCCGAAAGGGTCTTATTCCCATCTCGCAGCCCGCCAATATAGCGCGCGGCATTTCGAGCAATTTATTGAGTGCGGTTGCCAGAAATTTCAGGATATTTTCAACATGGTGGAAACAGGGCAAGCTGACTATGCCGTTCTCCCCATTGAAAACACCAGCTCCGGTTCGATCAACGACGTTTACGATCTGCTGCAACACACGAGTTTATCCATCGTCGGCGAATTAACCAACCCGATAAATCACTGCGTCCTCGTAGCCACCGATACGTCATTGGCACAAATCGAAACGGTTTATAGCCATCCTCAGCCATTCCAGCAGTGCAGCCATTTCATCAATCGTTTTCCGCACTGGAAGATTGAATATTGTGAGAGCACCGCTGCTGCGATGGAAAAAGTCGCGGCGCTCAACTCACCAAAAGCAGCGGCACTTGGCAGCGAAGCCGGTGGTCAACTTTATCAACTTCAAATGCTGGAACACAATCTGGCAAATCAATCGCAAAACATCACACGCTTTATTGTATTAGCGCGTAAACCGATTGATGTGACCGAGCAAGTACCTGCGAAAACCACATTGATTATGGCAACAGGCCAACAATCAGGTGCACTGGTGGAAGCACTGTTGGTATTGCGTGATAACGGCATTGTCATGACCAAGCTCGAATCCAGACCGATCAACGGCAACCCGTGGGAAGAGATGTTCTATCTTGATGTGCAGGCCAATCTGCGCGGCGATGCCATGCAGAAAGCACTAAAAGGATTAGCGCCCATTACCCGCTCGTTAAAAGTGTTAGGCTGCTACCCCAGTGAAAACGTCGTACCTGTTGATGTAAACGAATAGTCGATGTGAACGAATAATTGAAAAAGCCATCCTGATAAATATCAGGATGGCCTCTCAAGCACGACTCAAAGAACAAATGTAGTTCAACGCTCAAACGTACTTATTGGCGAATGTCGTTTGCCTGACGTAAAAGCACTCGGCTCTCCGCCTGAAAACGCTTGGCATAATCGCCGAACCAGTGTTCAACTTTTTTGAAGCTGCTAATAAATTCCGCTTTATCTGTTTGCTCCAGTAACTCAATGGCTTCGCCAAAACGTTTGTAGTAACGCTTAATCAACGCCAAATTATCCTCTGAAGACATAATAATGTCGGCATAAAGCTGCGGATCCTGCGCAAACAACCTACCAACCATGATCAATTCCAATCGATAGATTGGCGATGACAGTGCTAATAGCTGTTCAAGCTGCACATTCTCTTCCGCTAAATGCAGGCCATAGGCAAATGTAGCGAAGTGGCGCAGCGCTTGAATGAACATCATGTTCTGATCGTGTTCAACTGCGCTAATGCGATGCAGACGCGCGCCCCATACCTGAATCTGTTCCAGTAACCACTGATAGGCCTCCGGCTGTCGGCCATCGCAATAAACGACAACCTGTTTGGCAAGGCTGCCGCTGTCTGGCCCAAACATAGGGTGCAAACCGAGTACCGGACCATTATGCGCCGCCAGCATCGCCTGAAGCGGGCCATTTTTTACCGATGCCAGATCGACCAGAATACAGTCATCCGGCAAGATAGGCAGACTGGCAATAACCTGTTCGGTAACGTGAATCGGCACGCTGACAATCACCATACCTGCATCAGACAACAGCTCATCAGCGCGCGGCCAGTCATCTTGCTCCAGGATCCTCACCTGATATCCCGATAGCGTCAGCATCTTCTCAAACAAATTGCCCATTTGACCACGGCCACCAATGATGACGACCGGACGCAATTGTGGACACAGCGTTTTAAAACCTTTGTCGTTTTCGCTGGAATAGGATTCGCGCATGGTGCGCCGCAGGATATCTTCAATAAGATCCGGTGGAACCCCCATCGACGCCGCCTCGTTACGACGTGAGCTGAGCATGGCCGCTTCACGATCGGGCGCATAAATGGGCAAACCATAGCGGCTTTTCACTTCACCCACTTCCGCCACCAAACGCAACCGACGTGATAAGAGCGCGACAAGCTCCTTATCTACCTCATCTATCTGATCACGTAATGCGGTCAGTTCAGCTACCATATCTTATTACTCTCCTGAATGTTTCACACGTGCGGCACTCAGATCTTGATGAACGGAACGCAGCAACGTTTCTGTACTTTCCCAACTGATACAAGCATCCGTGACTGATACACCGTAGCGCATATCTGAACGTGGTTGTTCTGAAGACTGGCTCCCCTCGTTAAGGTGGCTTTCCAGCATCAGTCCTATAATCGAACGATTTCCCGCCTTGATTTGTTCAATCGCAGATTCAACAACCAGTGGCTGACGGCGGTAGTCTTTATTCGAATTACCGTGGCTACAATCTATCATCAGCGCAGGTCTCAGTCCTGCTTCCTGCATCTGTTTTTCACATTCGGCGACATCCTGTGCACTGTAGTTTGGGGTTTTACCACCGCGCAGAATCACATGGCCATCACCATTCCCCTGCGTTTGCAGCAGACAAACTTGCCCAGTTTGATTGATACCGACGAAGCGATGTGGCATCGCGGCAGCTCTCATCGCATTGATCGCCGTTCCCAGACTGCCATCCGTTCCGTTTTTGAACCCAACAGGCATCGACAGGCCAGAAGCCATCTCACGGTGCGTTTGTGATTCAGTCGTACGTGCGCCGATAGCTGACCAGCTAAATAGATCGCCCAGGTACTGCGGACTGTTCGGATCAAGCGCTTCTGTCGCCAGCGGCAGCCCCATATTCACCAGTTGCAGAAGCAGCCCACGAGCGATGTGCAACCCAGATTCCACATCAAATGAACCATCCATGAATGGATCGTTGATGAGCCCTTTCCAACCCACTGTTGTACGTGGCTTTTCAAAATAAACGCGCATCACAATGTAGAGACGATCGTTCAATTCAGCGGCAAGCGACTGCAAGCGGCGCGCATATTCCAGCGCTGCATCTATATCATGAATAGAGCAAGGTCCGCAGACGATCAATAACCGGTCATCACGGCCATGAATGATGTCCGCAATGGTCGCTCTCGCTTGCGCAATGTCGCGTTGCTCCACGTCGTTAAGCGGAAACTTGGCTTTCAATTCATCGGGAGTAATCAAAACCTGTTCTGCACTGATATTAATATTATTAAGCGAATCTTTTTGCATGATCCCATTCCTGAAAAGTTCGGTATGTTCGCGATCGTCTATACAACCTACTGTCTGTACAACCTATCTACGCGTGATGTTTACACCATAACATGAACCGTAAAGATTTCAATCCACTTGGTGTAAATAAAAAATTACCACCCTAAATATTGCCAGAAAAAAGATATATGCATGCCTTATAACTTCCCAACGCAACCATGCTAATCCCTGACATGAATAGTGGTAGAATCAGCCAACAAGGGGGAAGGATGCTGAAAGCCATAATCATCGATGACGAACAGCTGGCACGCGAAGAGCTCAGCCTGCTATTGGAAAATGAATCTGATATCACCATCATTGCACAGTGCAGCAATGCGCTGGAGGCAATACCGGCCATTCACAGACTGCAACCGGATGTGATTTTCCTGGATATACAGATGCCAAAGGTCAGCGGATTAGAGTTGGTTGCCATGTTGAATCCAGAAAATATGCCATACGTCGTCTTCGTGACAGCCTATGATGAGTACGCGGTGAGAGCATTTGAAGAACATGCTTTTGACTATTTACTTAAACCACTGGATGCAAAGCGGCTAAGCAAAACGCTAAATCGTTTACGTCGCGGCACGAGTGTAAATAAAAACGTACAGGTAATTTCAGAACCCTTGCTTCGCCATATTCCCTGTAACGGACACAATCGTATTTTTTTGCTCAAGATTGAGGAAGTCGAGTATCTTTGTTCGGAACTCAGTGGCGTGCACGTAGTGGGCGTCAGCCAGTCTGGCTACACTCAACTTTCACTGAAAACGCTGGAAGAGAAAACGCCTTTTGTCCGTTGCCATCGTCAATATATGGTTAACACGGAGCAACTGAAAGAAATCCAGCTCATGGAGAACGGCGCAGCAGAAGTGCTGACACATACGGGAAAACACATCCCCGTCAGTCGTCGCTACCTCAAGCTACTGAAAGAAAAGCTGGGCATCGCCTGATAACGATGTTCATTCAGGCCAATGGCCGCAAATATTGAAGGTTTGATGATGAAATACAGTTATGTCTTGGCTGTAATTCTTTTAATGACAGCGTGCCAAAGCAACACACCGTCGCTACCGGCTAAAAACGAGTCAGGATTCTGGTATGAAGCAGGCTATCAGGATGCGACCTCTGGCATGGTCGTAAAAGACGACGGCACCTTACAGGAATGGTTTGGTAATCCACAGGTCGAGCGTGAAACCTACCTGCGTGGTTATCAAGCTGGGCAATTGGCTTTTTGCCGTGCAGATAACATGGAAGAATGGGGGAAAGCAGGGAAAAATTTTCCCGCCAGCTGCGATGGCGTAGAGGCGGCGGAGACACTGCGAACCCACTGGCAACAGAATCTACCTTAACATCCTTCTGAATAACGATGATCCATACTAATACGCAACGTAGCTGACAGAAAGCTATGGCTCATCGCATCTGGTAACAATTCAACTCACTTTAGTACTCTCATAGAAATACGCCAGACATACCTCGCAACTATTATCGCCTCATCAAATAATCACTTTAAGTTACTAACAACCTGATACTGGGATAACAAAAGAGCATAGATCACAGCGAGTTAATCCCATTATTCCTGATAGCGATTGATATTATGGAGTGCTCACATGTCCGGTTCAAACAAGCCTCATAACCTGTCTCTGAATAACAGCCCAAGACTCTTGTCACACGATGCCTCATCAAAGGAAAGCCATGATGAACAGGTCGCTGCGGTAAAGAACAAAATTCTCGAGTCAGGCGATCACCTTGGAATTTCCGTAGAAGAACAGTTGGCGCTTCTGGACGCCTTTTCCCACCTTGAGCTAGGCCAGTTTTTACTAAAACATCATGGGTTAAATGCGTACTGGACGCATAATGTGATAGCACATCAGCCAGATCACTATGATAACCCGCTCGAAGAAATCATCTACACGCAGTTACCCAGCGTTTTGGCGACACGCGAACGATTCGGTATTTTCCAACGCCTGCTTCAAGAGCTCTTACGCCCCAACGCCGTCATGGTATCCGTTCCCTGCGGCGTCATGGCAGATTTATTGCTACTGGACTATGCGCGGCATCGAGATGTGAAATTAATCGGAATCGATCTGGATAAACAAGCGCTGGAAGAAGCTTACAAACTTGCCAGTCAGCAAGGGTTAGAAAATCAGATATCGTTAGTTCTTGCTGATGCCTGGACAATTGATTTAGCAGCACAAGCCGATGTGATTACCAGTAATGGACTCAATGTTTATGAGCAAGATGATGACAAAGTCACCGAGCTTTACCGCGTGTTCTACTCTGGATTGAAGCCAGGAGGCACACTGATAACCAGCTTTATGACACCTCCACCAATGCAGTCGCAAGACTCCCCATGGACAAACTCTGACCCGAAATTGCTAGCACTTCAATATGTACTTTTCTCACGTATTATTGGCGCAACATGGACAGCATTTCGTACCCACAAACAAACACAGTCGCAGTTAGAGCTGGCAGGATTCACAGATATTCAGTTTATTAACGATCGTATGCACATGTACCCAACAGTCATCGCTAACAAGCCGTTCTGAACAGAGTAGAAAATCGACACCAACGCGATACGTTGATCGTCATAACCGATCAATATTGAAAAATTGATCTGTATAAACGTTTATAAAATAACCACATCTAATGTCATCATGATACTGAAATTCAAACAATAATGATGGCACCAGGGAAAGCTAAGCCCACCAAGATGGTGGGCTTTTTACTGCAATCAAGCGAAAAAAAAGGGCTTAGCCTTTGGCTAAACCCTTATTCATAACAACTTTCGGATGTTGCGAAAGCGCTATCTTAGCTAAGACGCTCTTTGATACGAGCAGACTTACCAGTACGCTCACGCAGGTAGTACAGTTTGGCTTTACGCACGGCACCACGACGTTTAACAGCGATGCTGTCAATAACTGGAGAGTGAGTCTGGAATACACGCTCCACGCCTTCGCCGTTAGAAATTTTGCGAACAGTGAATGCAGAATGCAGACCGCGGTTACGAATAGCGATAACCACGCCCTCGAATGCCTGCAGACGTTTTTTGCTGCCTTCAACAACCCATACCTTCACTTCTACGGAATCACCCGGACGAAATGCAGGTACGTCCTGCTTCATTTGTTCGTCTTCGATTTGTTTAATAATGTTGCTCATAATATGTCTCTTACCCTAGGTAAACTGATAGTTGGGTTCGCACAGTAAACTGGCGTAACCACCTAATACTCTTGTTGCTCAGACTGATATTCACGTTGGAATTCAGCCAGCAACCTTGTTTGCTCGTCAGTCAGAGCTAGGCTTTTCAGAAGTTCAGGTCTTCTAAGCCAGGTTCGGCCAAGCGACTGCTTCAATCGCCAGCGACGTATTTCCGCATGGTTGCCAGACAGTAATACTGCCGGAACGTCCATGCTTTCTAGTATTTCAGGGCGAGTGAAATGAGGACAATCCAGCAATCCATCGGCAAAAGAATCTTCTTCTGCTGAAGCCTGATGTCCCAGAACGCCCGGTATAAAGCGGGCGACGGAGTCAATCAGGGTCATCGCTGGCAGTTCCCCACCGCTGAGTACGTAATCCCCTATAGACCATTCTTCATCGATCTCGGTTTTAATTACGCGCTCATCAATCCCTTCGTACCGTCCACAGACCAGAATCATCTTCTGGTTCGTAGCGAGTTGACGTACGCCTTGCTGATCTAATTTACGGCCCTGAGGTGATAAATAAATCACTCTCGCGCCTTCGCCTGCCGCTGCTTTTGCTGCGTGGATCGCATCCCGTAAAGGTTGCACCATCATCAGCATTCCGGGGCCGCCGCCATAAGGCCTGTCGTCCACGGTGCGATGCCGATCGTAAGTGAAATCGCGAGGACTCCAATACTGTACGTTCAGCAGGCCATTTTTAACTGCCCGGCCAGTGACTCCGAAATCAGTAATTGCCCGGAACATCTCTGGAAACAGGCTAATCACCCCAATCCACATAGTCTCGTTCCGCTGGGTACTACTGGTCGATTCAGAGTTCAAAAACCAGGATCCCAATCTACTTCAATAGTTTGAGCAGAAAGGTCGACGCGCTTAACAACCTGTTCGGTGAGGAACGGGACCAGTCGCTCCTTGACCCCGAAGGCATCTTTCAGGTTAGCCTTTATCACCATCACATCGTTCGAGCCGGTTTCCATCATGTCGATGATTTTACCCAACTCATAACCCGTTACGGTCACGACCTGACAGCCAATAAGATCTTTCCAGTAATAATCACCTACGCCCAGATCGGGCAGTTGTGACGAATCTACGACAATTTCACAATTGGTCAGTAAATTAGCCGCATCACGGTCATCAGCACCTTTCACTTTGATGATCAGATCCTGATTGTGATACTTCCAGCCTTCAATCTCGACAAGCTGCCAACCGCTTTTACTCTGGATGAACCAAGGTTGATAATCAAAAATGCTATCGGCATCTTCGGTGGATGAAAACACTCTGAGCCAACCTCGGATGCCATATGCCGACCCAATTTTCCCCATCACAATCGGGTTAACAGGAGGTTTTGGGCTAAGTTGATTGCTCATTATCACCACCGCAACAGATTATGCTGCTTTTTTAGCGTCTTTGATCAGCGAAGATACGCGATCAGACACAGTTGCACCCAGACCAAGCCAATGCTCGATACGGTCCAGATCCAAACGCAGTGCTTCTGCTTGACCAGTTGCGATTGGGTTGAAGAAACCTACGCGTTCGATGAAACGACCATCACGCGCATTGCGGCTATCGGTCACGACTACTTGATAGAAGGGGCGTTTTTTCGCGCCGCCACGTGCCAAACGAATTGTTACCATAACATCCTCTTTAGTGAATAAAACAACCGGGCCCCATCGAGGAACGGAGCCCAGTATGTCATATAAAAAGCCCGAAAATTTTACTCATTTTGGCGCAAAAAGCAATCTAAAGCGTATAATCTCGCCAAGAGTTTCTCTGCACCATCGATTTCAGTGATTAACGCCCCGGGAATCCAGGTGGCATCATCCCTTTCATACCGCGCATCATTTTCGCCAGACCGCCGTTTTTCATCTTCTTCATCATTCGCTGCATATCATCAAATTGTTTCAGAAGACGGTTCACGTCCTGCACCTGCATGCCTGAACCCTGCGCGATACGGCGTTTACGCGAGCCTTTGATGATCTCTGGTTTAGCACGTTCCTGAATCGTCATCGAATTAATGATCGCCTCCATACGTACCAGTACCTTGTCATCCATTTGTGATTTAACATTATCAGGCAGTTGGCCCATGCCGGGCATTTTACTCATCATGCTCGCCATGCCGCCCATGTTGCGCATTTGCTTAAGCTGATCCAGGAAATCGGTCAAATCAAACCCATCGCCTTTCTTCAGCTTCTTCGCTAGCGTCTCTGCCTGTGTACGATCAACCTTGCTTTCAATATCTTCAATCAGTGAAAGCACATCGCCCATGCCGAGAATGCGTGATGCGATACGATCGGGGTAGAACGGCTCCAACGCTTCGGTTTTTTCGCCGACGCCAAGGAATTTAATCGGCTTGCCAGTAATATGGCGGATAGATAACGCCGCACCGCCGCGGGCATCACCATCAACTTTGGTGAGGATCACACCGGTCAGCGGTAGTGCTTCATTAAACGCTTTCGCCGTATTCGCAGCATCCTGCCCCGTCATGGCATCAACCACAAACAGCGTTTCAACTGGTTTAATCGCCGCATGAACCTGCTTGATTTCGTCCATCATCGCGTCATCAACGTGGAGACGGCCGGCGGTATCGACCAACAGGACATCGTAGAATTTCAACTTGGCGTGTTGTAACGCACGTTCTACGATAGCAAGCGGCTTCTCCTGCGCATCTGACGGGAAGAAATCGACACCCACCTGCTGTGCCAGCGTTTCCAACTGTTTAATCGCCGCAGGGCGATAGACGTCAGCAGAAACCACCAGCACTTTTTTCTTCTGCTTTTCACGCAGAAATTTACCCAGCTTGCCCACGCTGGTCGTTTTACCTGCACCTTGTAGACCCGCCATCAGAACAACCGCTGGAGGCTGAGCAGCAAGGTTCAGCTCGGCGTTGATTTCGCCCATTGCGCTGACAAGTTCGTTTTTAACAATCTTGACGAACTCTTGTCCCGGCGTCAGGCTTTTGTTGACGTCATGCCCAACAGCACGTTCTTTTACACGATTGATAAAATCACGCACCACAGGTAACGCTACGTCGGCTTCCAGCAATGCCATACGTACTTCACGCAGCGTTTCTTTAATGTTTTCTTCAGTCAACCGCCCGCGGCCGCTGATATTGCGCAATGTGCGCGAGAGTCGATCGGTTAAATTTTCAAACATATCTCATGCTCAACGTAAGACAGGCCGCCAGCGCGACACGAATGGAAGAGATTATACACAAAAGCGAGAACGATCTCAGCGCTGCTGACGGAGAACTGTTGGTACCCACGGCGACTAACGCTATACTGATTATCTATTTTACCTAGTTGATATTTAATAACCTATTTGTATGTCTGTTTTCGCTATTGTGGCGCTTGCCGCCTACACACTCAGCCTCGGACTGATTATCCCCAGTCTGCTGCGCAAGAACAGTGCATATCGTCGGCTGGCAATACTCTCGGCCAGCGCTGCGCTAATCTGCCATGCAGTGGCGCTCTATCAACGCATTTTCGATGTTCAGGCAGGTCAAAACCTTAGCCTGTTGAATATCGGTTCGCTTGTCAGCCTCATCATCTGTACAGTTATGACGATTGTCGCAGCCCGCGATCGCGGCTGGTTTATTCTCCCTATCGTCTATACCTTTGCGCTGATCAATTTGGCCTTTGCCAGCTTCATGCCGAGTGAATTTATTACGCATCTGGAAGCGTCACCGGGTTTGATGATCCATATCGGCCTGGCACTTTTTTCCTATGCAACCTTGCTGATTGCGGCACTTTATGGGCTCCAGCTTGCCTGGCTTGATTATCTGCTCAAGAACAAAAAGCTAGGGTTTGCTGCTGACATGCCGCCGTTGATGAGCATTGAACGTAAGATGTTTCACATCACGCAGATTGGCGTCATCCTGCTCACGCTGACGCTCTGTACCGGCTTGTTCTATATGGACAACCTCATCGATAACAAAGAGAACCTGCACAAGGCTGTATTCTCCCTGTTTGCCTGGTTCATCTATATTCTGTTGCTCTGGGGGCATTACCATGAAGGCTGGCGAGGTCGGCGCGTTGTCTGGTTTAGCTTAATTGGTGCACTGATGCTAACACTTTCCTACTTTGGCAGCCGAGTTATACAGCACTTTCTCGCGGTCTAACCCCCTTCACGAGCATAAAAAAGAGAGCCAACTTTCGGCTCTCTTTTTTACTGTAGGCGTTACCCCCTCTCTAGAGGTGGTCTTTTACCTGCCCATACCCAATAAACTAGATATGTAACTCAGCCAGTTTATCTTTCGGCAACGCCAGATCGTCATTTTGGTTGATCCCGATATCATGATCCACAATGTGCTGGGCGATTTCCTGTGCTTCCTCCAGTGAATGCATATCATAGGTGCCGCACTGGTATTCATTCAGCTCAGGGATTTTACGCTGGTCGGTCACTTTCAGGACGTCAGACATCGCGGCTTTCCAGGAATCTGCAACACGCTGCTCATCCGGCGTACCGATCAGGCTCATGTAGAAACCAGTACGGCATCCCATCGGAGAAATATCGATAATTTCAACGCCATCACCGTTTAAATGATCCCGCATGAAGCCGGCAAACAGGTGTTCTAGAGTATGAATGCCACGCTCCGGCATGACCTCGATGTTCGGACGACAGAAACGCAGGTCAAATACCGTGATATTGTCGCCATGAGGGGTTTTCATGGTTTTAGCAACCCGAACGGCGGGTGCAGCCATACGAGTGTGGTCAACGGTAAAGCTATCTAGTAACGGCATAATGCCTCCTCCTCATAGAAAAAATTCATTTTTTCTCGTTTCCGGGAAACTTTTCCTTTTTATGCGAGTCTGACTTACTGAAAGACGCGCATTTATTATCATCATCCCTATTAGAGATGTTTATTTGGCCACAGTTTCTGTGGCCTTTTCTTTTTATTGCGTCGCCAGATAATCGTCAAAGCCCATCGTATCTTCAGACTCAATCTGACGTTGACGCTGCCAAGAGCGCTCGCCCTCAGCTGCCAATTGTTCTTCGGTCAACACCTGCAATGGTTCACCACTGAGCATTTGGCGGTATTCCTCCGCTAAGTTCAGACCCACGCTACCATTGCCTTCTTGCTTCATCAACGTTAATAGTCGACCAGAGAACGTCGTTTCAGGATCGTCAAAACCAACGAGCAGCTCATCACATACCTGCTGGTAGTGTGGTTGATCGTTTTCCGCGTCCAGCACTTCCGCAACACGACGTAAATCTGCAAACAGGGATTTCCCCACTTCGGCAATCGGCTGTTGGATGGTTTCACACCGCATACCTACAGTTTGCCCTGGCTTACGACCCTCAAGGATCACTCGATTCCAGTTTTTACGTGTACACAGTAGCTCATCCGCGCTCATTTCCGGCGCATCCGCCAACGCACACCAGATCAGGAATAAATCAAGGAAGCGCACCTGACTTTCACTCACCCCAGTCGGAGAGAATGGGTTGATATCCAGCGAGCGGACTTCTATATATTCGATTCCGCCACGCAGCAAGGCATCCGATGGCGTTTCACCTGCACGCGTCACACGCTTAGGACGAATCGGCGCATAAAGCTCATTCTCAATCTGCAAGACGTTCGTATTTAATTGTAGATAACGACCCTCTTTCTTCACACCAACCTGAGCATATTCCTCAGACGGCGTTTTTATCGCGCGTTTTAACGCGGCGACATAGGTATCCAGATCGTTAAACGTAATCCCCAGATTGCTCTGTGACTTATTGGTATAGCCTAAATCACTGAGCCGTAGAGAGGTCGCATAAGGCAGGTAAAGCATGCCTTTTTCCGTACGCTCAAACGGCAGTGCAGTTTCTCGCCCTCTAAGGAAAGACGAACAGATCGCCGGAGACGCACCAAACAGATAAGGGATCACCCAGCCAAAGCGGTAATAGTTGCGAATCAGTCTGAAGTATCCCGCAGATATAGCCTTTTTCCCGCTTTCTGCGTCAGCAACGCCTTCTCGCGCCTGCCAGAATGACAGCGGAAGAGAGAAGTTATAATGCACACCGGAAATGGTCTGCATCAACGCGCCATAGCGGTTTTTTAGCCCTTCGCGGTAAAGCGTTTTGAAGCGCCCGACATTCGAAGAGCCATATTGCGCCAGCTCTATATTTTGCTCGCTGTCGATAAAGCACGGCATGCTCAATGGCCACATCCGTTCATCGCCCAGGTTACGAGAAACGTGACGATGAATATCGCGTAGGAACGTCAGTAGGTGATCGACATCTTTGTCGACCGGCGTAATGAATTCCAACAACGCTTCTGCAAAATCCGTCGTAATCCACGGGTGTGCCAACGCAGAGCCCAATATTTCAGGATGCCCTGTCGTAGCAAGATCTCCGTTTGCTGTTACACGCAATGTTTCGCGTTCAATTCCACGCTGAATACCTTTCACCGCCAGTGGGTGTTTTTCCAGCCAAGAAAGTGCTTCTGAAATGTCCGGGATCAAATCGACCTCCCGTTGTTAAAATGTAATGGTTGTAAGCATAATTGAAACTCAGCGGCACTCACCAGTTTGCATTGCAATCTGGCTAAGACCACCACGCCATACCCTGTAACGTTATACCTGCCAATACGATATATCGCAGCGCTTTTCCAATTCCGATAAAAAACGCCGATTTCACCCAGGGCATACGTAACCAACCCGCTAACACGCACAATAAATCGCCTACTACCGGCACCCAACTAAATAACAATGCAGCGCAGCCATAGCGCTGTAACCAGCGCATGGCCACCTTATGCCCAGCTTGTTGTTTTGGCTGAGGGAGTAAGCGCCCTATAAAAATATTTGTTAACCCGCCCAGCGTATTTCCTACCGTTGCTACCGCGATCAACAGATAGGGTTTTGCGCTGTCAGCCAGCAATAATGTCACCAGCAGTACTTCCGAACTGCCGGGCAACAATGTTGCGCTGAGCAGGCTACTCCAGAAAAGAGAAAAAACGGCCCAGAACTCACTCACAATGTTCGGACATCAACCACGGCCATATTGGCTCGCTTAGCGGCTTCAACACCGTAGTCAGCATCTTCAAACACGATACAGTGTTCCGGTGCGACAGAAATCAACGCCGCACAACGCAGAAAAGTATCGGGGAAAGGCTTATGCTGCGTGACATCATCAGCCCCAACGATCGCATCAAAATAATCATGCAGACCCAAATGCATTAGTAATCTGTCAGCCATACCATGCGTGCTACCCGTGCCGACCGCCATAGAACGACGCCCGCGATAATGTTTAACAACATCAATCAGCGGTAGTGGTTTCACCGTATCCAGCAGCATTTCCTCAACAATGGCGGTTTTTTCTGCGGCCAGTTGGTGAGCATCAATATCAGCCTGATGGCTGTCGATAATACGCTGCGCAATACGCCAGGTAGGCGAACCGTTCAATGCGGTCATGGCACTGGCATCATAACTCATACCATATCGGGCAAGAACCAGATCCCACGCTTTATGGTGCGTCGGCTCTGTATCAAGTAGGGTGCCATCCATATCAAAGATCAGCCCTTGATAGCGATCGTACATCATGACTCCATGACCACTGAAAAGAGAGCTTACTTTATCGTAAAGTGAAAACATTGTCGCTTACTCAATAACCTTATAAAAAACAGGTTATTACCACCATAAGAGTAAAGCCGCCTTCATTTATTCGTAGGTTCAATCTCAATATATAGGCAGGAGAAGAGATAAGAGTTCATGCACGAGCGTGCTGAGAAAAATATCGGTCTGAATTGGCAGGGAAGAGAGCAATGTCGCTGTAGCGCTAAAAAGCATGGCAGAGAAGGAGTGGTAAAAAAGATGGTGCGTCTGAGGGAATTGTCTGATTAAGCATCGTATATGCTTTCGCTTATGCGAAGCTATCTCAGTTAGGAACTAGACAAGAACAGATAATAATTTATTTACATCGAAATATGGTGCATCCGGGAGGATTACTCGGCTTAGCCTCGCCCTGCGGGCCGTTGCTAAAGCAACGTTTTCCTTCCTCGTCCTTACAAACCAAGACTGTGCATTATAAGAGTAAGGAAAATATTTTTACTATATCAGAATATGGTGCATCCGGGAGGATTCGAACCTCCGACCGCTCGGTTCGTAGCCGAGTACTCTATCCAGCTGAGCTACGGATGCAGAGTGTGGTGCAGAAAAATAAGGGGTGAGCAATTAAACGAGATACTTAAGAATGGTGCATCCGGGAGGATTACTCGGCTTTCGCCTCGCCATTTGGGCCGTTGCTAAAGCAACGTTTTCCTCCCTTGTTCTTACAAACCAAGAACATCGGTTATAAGAGCAAGATAACAACCTTATCCATATCAAAATATGGTGCATCCGGGAGGATTCGAACCTCCGACCGCTCGGTTCGTAGCCGAGTACTCTATCCAGCTGAGCTACGGATGCATTACTAATTCTTCATCTACGACAAAACTTGCTTTCACTAACACTACTTGCCTTGCAAAGGCTGTCTTTAATGGTGCATCCGGGAGGATTCGAACCTCCGACCGCTCGGTTCGTAGCCGAGTACTCTATCCAGCTGAGCTACGGATGCATATTAAATGGCGGTGAGGGAGGGATTCGAACCCTCGATGCAGCTTTTGACCGCATACTCCCTTAGCAGGGGAGCGCCTTCAGCCTCTCGGCCACCTCACCTTACATTACCTGTTTCGCTACTAAGTACTTCTTGTTAGTGCTCACCGGTACTGCGTGGCGCACATATTACTTTCCCAGACTTATAAGTCAAACAATTTTTCCCACCTTGCGCTCGTTTGAGCAATTCGCATCCAAGACGCACACTTTCACAACAAAAAGTCTGTTTTATCGACAGAAAAACAGGCGGTTACCTTGCGACAAGAAGCGCATAGTAAAAGTAGATGAATCGATAAATGTGTGGGGAAATGCAGGAAATAACAATTGCGTCCCGCGAACACGAGACGCATTGTCAATCAATATGACGTCGGTTGAGATTTTTCGGCCTGAATACGCTGATAGATCTCTTCACGGTGGACAGAAACCTCTTTAGGCGCATTAACACCAATACGCACCTGGTTGCCTTTCACTCCTAATACGGTAACCGTTACCTCATCGCCGATCATGAGGGTTTCGCCAACTCGACGAGTCAAAATAAGCATTCTTTGCTCCTTGAAAGATTATAAAGAGTCGGGTCTCTCTGTCTCCCCGCCATTATCCATCATGTGCCGTGAAAACGTAAACCTAGACGATGGTATAACCACCATCACACTCCGGTGTCACTACTTGTTAGTTTAGTCGATATCAGTAGCTTGTGCTTTTGTTATCACAACAACAGGACTGAGCATATAAAGCTTCAGAATATCTGAAGGTAACATACTTTCTATCCTGTTTGCCGGATCCTTTTCCGCAGACAAAAACGCCACAACCAGAAAGTTATGGCGTTTTGTTGGATAACGCGAATAAAACGTTATCTATCCTTTACAGCTTCGCAGCAACCCAAGATTCAACGCTTGCCAGCGCAGCAGGTAACGCAGATACGTCTGAGCCACCAGCCTGAGCCATATCTGGACGACCACCACCTTTCCCGCCAACCTGTTGGGCAACAAACCCAACCAGCTCACCGGCTTTTACGCGATCGGTCAGATCCTTCGTTACACCAGAAATCAAGCTAACTCGGCCTTCTGCCGCCGTTCCGAGAACAATAACAGCAGACCCAAGCTGATTCTTCAGGTCGTCAACCATCGTGCGTAGCAGCTTAGGATCCACGTTGTCCAGTTGTGTAACCAGCAACTTCACACCGTTAATCTCTGTTGCCTTACCGGACAGTGACGAGCTTTCCTGCGCCGCTTGCTGAGCCTTCAACTGCTGAAGCTCTTTCTCCAACGCGCGGGAACGATCCAGAACAGAGCGTACCTTATCCGTCAGGTTGTGACTATCCCCTTTCAGCAGTTGCGCTATGTCTTGCAAAACGTCGCTCTGACGATGCAACGCGGACAGCGCATTCTCACCCGTGGTCGCTTCAATACGACGCACCCCAGCAGCAGTACCTGATTCAGAAATGATTTGGAACAGGCCGATATCACCAGTACGACTTGCGTGCGTTCCCCCACAAAGCTCAATGGAGAAATCACCCATCGACAGAACACGGACATGGTCGTCGTATTTCTCACCAAACAGCGCCATCGCACCTTTTGCTCTCGCATCATCCAGTGCCATGACATCCGTTTGAACGGTAAGGTTACGGCGGATTTGTGCGTTGACGATATCTTCAACCTGACGAATCTGTTCTGGCTTCATCGCCTCCGTATGTGAGAAGTCAAAGCGCAGATAGCTATCATTAACCAAGGAACCTTTCTGCGCGACATGAACGCCCAGAACCTGACGCAGTGCAGCATGGAGCAAGTGCGTTGCAGAGTGATTCAGACGAATGCGATCGCGGCGCTGATTATCAACGTTTGCATCGATACTGTCGTTAACACGCAGCGTACCCTGAGTCAGTTTGCCGACGTGGCCAATTGCCTGACCGTATTTCTGGGTATCCTGAACAGCAAAGCTGACGCCTGCATTTTTCAGTTCACCCTGATCGCCAACTTGACCACCGGATTCACCATAGAACGGTGTTTCGTTCAGAATCACTACCGCTTCGTCACCTGCCGCAATCTGATCAACCGCGTTTCCATTATGATAAAGCGCAATGACTTTCGCTTGCTGCTGCGTTTTTTCATAGCCGCAGAATGGCGTGTTTTCATCCACACGAATGAGGCTGTTGTAATCCACACCAAATCCGCTGGCATCACGCGCGCGCTGGCGCTGAGCCGTCATCGCAGCTTCAAAGCCTTCTTCATCGACTTTCAGGCCACGCTCGCGGCAAACGTCCGCAGTGAGGTCGACAGGGAAACCATAGGTGTCATACAGGCGGAAGGCAGTTTCACCATCCAGCGTATTCCCTTTCAGGTTTTTAATTTCTTCGTCTAACAGAGACAAACCACGTTCAAGCGTGCGAGCAAACTGCTCTTCTTCCATCTTCAGCGCCTGCTCAACCACAGACTGCTGCTTTTTTAACTCTTCAGCCGCTGGGCCCATGACTTCAATCAGCGGCGCGACCAGTTTGTAGAAGAAAGCATCCGTAGCGCCCAACATATTACCGTGACGCGCTGCGCGGCGAATAATACGGCGCAGAACATAACCGCGGTTTTCATTAGATGGCATCACACCATCCGAGATCAGGAACGCGCAAGAACGAATATGGTCGGCGATAACGCGCAACGATTTATTGGTTAAATCCGTCGTACCGACTGCTTTCGCTACCGCATCAATCAGCGTTTTGAACAAATCAATGTCATAGTTTGAATTGACGTGCTGCAACACGGCAGAAACGCGTTCCAATCCCATGCCGGTATCGACGGAAGGCTTCGGCAGCGGCAGCATTGTGCCATCAACCTGACGGTTGAACTGCATGAACACCAGGTTCCAAATTTCGATATAGCGATCGCCGTCTTCATCAGGACTTCCCGGCGGGCCACCCGCGATGTGCTCACCGTGATCGAAGAAAATTTCGGTACAAGGACCACACGGCCCCGTTTCGCCCATCTGCCAGAAGTTATCAGAGGCGTAAGGTCCGCCTTTGTTATCACCAATACGAATAATTCTTTCGCGCGGTACGCCAACTTCATCAGCCCAAATACCGTAAGCTTCATCATCCGTTGCGTATACCGTTACCCACAGCTTTTCTTTTGGCAGATTGAACCACTGAGGAGAGGTCAGCAATTCCCACGCATAGCGAATTGCATCATGCTTGAAGTAGTCACCGAAGCTGAAGTTACCCAGCATTTCAAAGAAGGTGTGGTGGCGTGCGGTATAACCTACGTTTTCCAGGTCATTATGCTTACCACCGGCACGCACACAGCGCTGTGAGGTTGTCGCTCGGACATAGCTGCGTTTATCCAGCCCGAGGAACACGTCTTTGAACTGATTCATACCCGCATTGGTGAATAACAATGTCGGATCGTTGTTCGGCACCAGAGAGCTGCTATCAACAACCTGGTGTCCCTTACTGTGGAAAAAATCGAGAAACGCTTGACGGATCTCAGCGGTGCTCTTGCTCATAATTGTCCTGGAATCAAGCTAGAAGAACAGATCGCGGGCAAGGTTAGTCCAGCATGCTGACATTACCGAGCAACTCACGAACAAAAAGTGGGAATAAGATAAATTTTCTTCGATGGGAAGTAAAATCCCGTGTGCGTTCAATCTGAAAAATTCGTATAAATTGACTGGATTTCTTCATGAAAGAAACCACGATAGAGCAGATATCGCTGATGTTTGACTTTGTCTTTCCATTCATCGGACAGAGGATGCCCGAATTTCCGTTCCACAACCGATTTCGCCAGCATGCACCAGTCGATATCACTCTCGTTCAATGCCGTGGTTAACGTTGCCTTATCGATTCCTTTCTGGCTTAGCTCCATTCTGATCCGTTGGACACCGTAACCTTTGCGGCTCCGGCTACTGATATAGCGGCGAGCATAGCGCGCATCATCCAGCCAACCGTGTTCTTTGCAGTAAGCAATCGCCGCTTCCACATCTTCTGCCGCAGCTTGGGCTATGGCTTCGTCTGCTTCACTTTCCGTACCTTCTGACTTATATAAATACGCCGCACATTTGCGGCGTATTTCGACTTCACTATAATCGCGAACAGAAAGCACATTCATCGCATAGTGTAATGGTTTATTCATCCATCTATCCGCTGAAGTGCTCTGTTAGAGATAATTCAGCCACTATTAAAACTCTTCTTTACCTTCGCCAGCGAGTTCATCCTCGTCATGGCTATTTCCCGCAGCAGCCGGCTTCAACTCATTGCCTTTATGCAGCAGCATTTCGCGCAATTTCTTATCCAGTTCAGCAGAAATCGTCGGATTCTCTTTCAGGAAATTACAGGCATTCGCTTTACCCTGACCGATCTTGTCGCCGTTATAGCTATACCAGGCACCCGCTTTTTCGATCAGCTTGTGTTTCACACCCAGATCAACCAGCTCACCGTGGATATTGATGCCTTCGCCGTACAAAATTTGGAATTCAGCCTGCTTGAACGGTGCTGCCACTTTATTCTTCACAACTTTAACGCGGGTTTCGCTACCGACGACTTCTTCGCCTTCCTTGATAGCGCCAGTACGACGAATATCCAAACGAACAGAGGCATAAAACTTCAGTGCGTTACCGCCGGTAGTGGTTTCAGGGTTACCAAACATCACACCAATTTTCATACGGATCTGGTTGATGAAGATCAGCAGCGTATTAGCTTGCTTCAGGTTACCCGCCAATTTACGCATAGCCTGGCTCATCATACGTGCAGCCAGCCCCATGTGAGAGTCACCAATTTCGCCTTCAATTTCAGCTTTTGGCGTCAGCGCTGCAACGGAGTCGACGATAATAACGTCAACAGCACCAGAGCGCGTTAGTGCATCACAAATCTCCAACGCCTGCTCGCCGGTATCCGGCTGCGAACACAGCAGATTATCAATATCTACACCAAGTTTTTTCGCATAAATAGGGTCCAACGCATGTTCAGCATCGATAAACGCACAGGTTTTGCCTTCGCGCTGAGCAGCAGCAATCACCTGTAAGGTCAGCGTGGTTTTACCAGAGGATTCTGGGCCATAAATCTCAACGATGCGGCCCATAGGTAAACCGCCGGCACCTAAAGCAATATCAAGGGACAAAGAACCAGTAGAAATGGTTTCAACATCCATTGAGCGATCTTCGCCCAACCGCATGATAGAACCTTTACCAAATTGCTTTTCGATTTGGCCCAGTGCTGCCGCAAGTGCCTTTTGTTTGTTCTCATCAATAGCCATTTCTGCTCCTGTCATGCGGCGTAAAGTTACTGTCTCTACGCGGCGGCTTAATCATGAATTGCTGAATAATTACTGACATTATACTGTATACACATACAGCATCAAGGTTATTTTTTCAAAAACACGTCGAGCAGCGTTTGCAGCGCAAAATGGACCGATTGCAGACGTACCGCGTTTCGGTCTCCGCTAAATCGCATTGTCCGGGCGAATGCCCCACCCTGCTTGTCGGTGAAGCCAAACCACACCGTGCCGACAGGTTTCTCTTCAGTCCCCCCGTCTGGCCCAGCGACGCCGCTGATCGATATAGCAAAATCGGCATGCGCGGCCTGCAAAGCCCCTGCGGCCATCTCATTGACGACATATTCACTCACTGCGCCATGTCGTTCCAATGTATCTGCGCTAACATTTACCAGACGCTGTTTGGCCAGATTGCTGTACGTCACAAAGCCATAGTCAAACCAGCCAGAGCTCCCCGCAACATCGGTAATAGACTTAGCCAGCCAGCCTCCAGTACAGGATTCTGCACACGTCAACGTGGCACCACGAGCTTTCAGTTTCTCGCCCACCAAAGCACTCAACCGTAGAATGTCAGCTTCCGTCATTGCCGCCCCATCTTAATCAAGGATTGTTTGGTCAGGGTAACACTTTTCCCCGAAAAAGACGCCCCGCTGCACGGTATGCGAGGCGCATAGCAAAGGCGATGAAAAAGGAATGAAAAGCGAGGGAAAACTGTATAAAACACCGTCGAATAATCAGGAAAAAAACAGCTCTATTTTAATAGATTAAGGTTCGACGGGAATACTGAAGGATTGGAGGCGTTAATAATGATAGTATAATTTACATACAACCGGCACAACTGGTGCATCGCCAGTCCTGCTTATTTATAACCTGAAAAAAAAATCTAAAATAACACTCTTCAATAGGGACGTTGTTCTCTTCAAAACTATCGGCAAGCCAGTCGATATTTCCAAGAATCCAATCATCCTCATCTAATCCGTCTCGGTAGGTTTCATCATCAGGATCAATGACAGAGTAGATCCCCATTGTTCCCATATGATTTTCTTTATATTTTTCCGGCAACATGAAATCTGTTTCGTTATAAGATATTAGCCAATGGCCGTGGCAAAGCAGGTTACCATTGCGGCTCCACTTGGCAACAAATGGGTTATTCATCTTTATTCCTACCAGCATAAAAGCTGGCTATAAACCTATCACGGCATATCTATAAAGTAAATCATCCACAATCAGAACGTTATTTATAGCCCAGAACATATGGATAAATCGCTATTACATCTTAATAGGTACAAATCTATTAACGATAAATTGACCAATATCAATTCGCATAAAAATAAAATACCTAAACAGGGAAGTACAAATAAAAAAGCCCACTAAAAATAGTGGGCGGGGTACTGCTATTATCATTATGTAAAAACCCTGGTGTTTTGCGGCACTTCATTCGGCTTTTGTCTGATACTTACAGTACCGAACGAACATTAACGCAACATTAGGCGTGTAAAAATTCTGACTATTGCTGCGATAGCCTGTGCCGACACTATCGTCACCCTCTCCAACTTTGCTTCGCTGGTCAATATCGGTCAGAATGGCGTATATATGCCCATTAAGGGGTAACAATCCAGTTTGGAGGATGACGGGTGTTTCCCTCTTTCTTAAGAAGAACCGCAGCGAAAAACGGCAGTTATGCCAATGAAATCAGCAGCAGCATTATTATCAATCGCCCGGCAGAACGCTTGTTTGATCTTTGGCGCAAACCAGAAACGTTGCCGATCCTGATGGGCCATTTCGCCAGTATAGAGATACTGAACCATACCGATTCCAACTGGCGAATTAACACACCGATTGGCTCACTCATTGAGTGGCAGGCTCGCATCATTGACGAAAAACCGGGGGAGTATATCCACTGGCGTTCTCTGGAAGGAGCACGCGTTCCCAATGAAGGCCGACTTTCTTTTCAACCTGCTGCGTCGGAAGCGGGTACGGCCGTGACGCTGACGATTCGCTACAATCCACCGGGAGGCTTGATAGGGAAAAAGATCGGCCAAATGTTTGATATGTTTTCTCGCGATATGCTGACGAAAACACTCTATCGCTTTAAGAAATTAGCGGAGGATGAGCGGGTCTAACCCGCGCCAGACACCATAGCGACAGGTCATCATTGACCGTTTTCCTGAACTGACGAAATCGCCCCAATAAAAGGAACGTAGAATGCTGGAATTGATTCAAACCATTGGCCTTGGTCTGGTGTTAATCCTGCCACTCGCGAATCCACTGACAACGGTAGCGGTATTCTTGGCGATGTCAGGCAACATGAGTCAAGGGGAGCGAAATCGTCAGATCTTTCAGGCCTCGATCTATGTCTTCATCATCATGACCGTCGCGTACTACGCGGGCCAAATCGTTATGAATACTTTCGGGATTTCTATTCCCGGATTGCGTATTGCCGGTGGGCTCATTGTGGCATTCATCGGTTTTCGCATGCTTTTCCCCCAGCAAAAGCCAGAACACGCACCTGAAGTCAAAAGTAAAAAAGAAGAAATTGACGACAGTTTCTCCGCCAATGAAGTCAATATTGCCTTCGTTCCACTGGCGATGCCCAGCACCGCGGGGCCAGGAACCATTGCCCTCATCATCAGTTCTGCATCACAAATCAAGAGCGGCGTCGACATCACGCCATGGGTTGTTACCGTTGCCCCCGTACTCACTTTTATGTTGATCAGCCTGATAGTCTGGCTCAGTCTGAAAAGTTCTGGCCTGATTATGCGTCTGATCGGAAAAAGCGGTATTGAAGCCATTTCACGGCTGATGGGTTTTTTGCTGGTTTGCATGGGTGTGCAGTTCATCATTAACGGCACACTGGAGATCGTGCATTCTCTCCATTAAGTTGAAGTAGTGGAGATATCGCATGTTGCAAGATAGTCCAGTTAGCGTCTATAACTTTGAATAGGGTGAGTTTATTCAAGGGCCGCAAGAGATGTTCAGCCCGTGTTACATAACAAGTTCTACATAACAAACTTTCATAAAAACAAGAAAGATTAATTTTGCTTACCTAGCGGAAAGTAGGTGCGAACACCATGAAAATAAAAAAGCGGTTGCCAATAAATTTACGTTCGCTCATTTTATCCCTCGCAATTATCAGCATGGTGATTACGCTGACTAATGCTTATATTGCCATTTATAACGTACAAAAAAACTCATTACCGATCAGATACTTAATTCCAATCTTAATTATTCCACCAAATAGGCTGCCACCACAGAAAGTTTTTTATCTTCCGCGCAGCAGGAACTGGCCTACAGCGCGACATGGATTGCGGATAATTTTAGTAACGATAATGCGCTGTTGGAGAAAAGCGAACAGGCATATCACATGGGCCAAAGCTTTAATTCTATTTTTGTTGCAGACAGCCAGAACCGCATACGCGCGGTTTACCCAACGTCACTCAACCTGAAAGGAAGCACGCTGACCTCAGATGCCAGCAAGTTGGCATTGACGGAGCAGAAGCCGCTAATCAGCCAGCCTTATATTTCCGTGACGGGGAATCTACTCGTATTGATTTCGTCCCCCATAAAAGATAAACAAGGAAATTATCTCGGTTACATTGGCGGGACGATTTATTTAAAAAGCAAAAGCTTCTTAAACGAATTCATGAATACCCATTTCTATAATGATTATTCCAGCGTTTATGTCATCGATAAAAACGGAGTGGTTCTCTATCATCCGGATAAACAGTGGGTCGGCAAATCCATCAGTGACAAGAAAATCAAAGAAGCATTTCAGAACAAGAAGAGTGGAACTCTTTCCATGCCCGACATGCAAGGTACTCCGTCCCTGGTTGGTTTTGATACAGTAGAGTCATCTGGCTGGGTGATCATTACCTTACATCCTTCCCAAAACGTGATCGATTCAATTAACGGCGTCATGCGTTCCGTCTTATATGAAGGTGCACCGGTAATGGCATTAACGCTTATTGCCCTCACCCTACTCGCCTTTTATATTGCCAATCCTTTACGTTTGCTGGCAGTCTCAGCTAGCAAAATGGAGGAACACGGCATCATTGAAAAAATCAAGAAAGTTCCCTCATGGTACTTCGAAGTCGATCAGCTAAAACGCGTCATTCTTTTCGGTACGGTGTTACTGCACAAGCGGATTGGAAAACTGAGTTTACAAGCCCACACCGATCCACTCACTGGATTACTCAATCGCCGTGGCATCTATGAAAATATTGAACTCATTCTGTCAAAGAGTAATCAGGTCGCAGCCATCGTGATCGATATCGATCATTTTAAACGCGTGAATGATACCTACGGACACAATATTGGCGATGACGTCATCAAGCTGCTGGCTAAAAACATAAAACAGAGCTCACGCGGATCCGACCTGATTTGTCGCACCGGTGGAGAGGAGTTCCTGTCACTTCTGCCTGATACGGACATGAAGCAAGCCGCTGAGATTGCCGAACGGCTGCGTAAAAAAGTTGAAAAAATGCCGCTGCCAATTCCTGAATACATCACGATTTCATTAGGCGTCACCTGTTTTATTCCCGGAACGGAGCAAATCGATAGCGTCTTGAAAACCGCGGATGATGCTCTCTATCAGGCCAAGCATGAAGGTAGAAACCGAGTCGTCACCAAAATAGTCCCCGATCACTCAATCAAAAATGATACGGCGTAGGCACGCCGGAACTAATCCAGCTAGTTGGAATATAAGCAAAAAAAAACCCGCACGAGGCGGGTAAAATAATTCTAATGACAGGGATGGTTAACTACACAACACTCACAGAGATGTGAGGTACTAACAAGGGATGCAAGGACTATAGCAAGCCAAATGTATAGTATTGTCATCAGCAAGTAAGGTTAATCTGTCGGTTGTAAAACAACATTGGCAATGCTTCCCTGTCGCAATATCTGGCTATTTCAGCCTGCTTTTCCGATCATAATACCGCTTTTTTCGTGTTCATCAGTGCAGCCAGCAGTGCCATTATTGCCAACGCGCTGGCAAGCCCCCCGACCATCAACCATCCTCCCTGATGCCAGGCAGCCATTGCAACCGAGGACCCACCCGCGCCACCTAGAAACATACCGCCCATGAACACCGTATTGATTCGACCTCTGGCTGCGTCGCCAAGCCCGTAGATCACATGCTGATTGGCAATTAACGCACTTTGAACGCCGAGATCGAGTAGTACAACGCCGATAATCAGGCCGATAACAGAATCGAAGCCGATGAATATCCCCCATGACAGCAGCGTCAGCAGTGCTCCAGCGATCACAACTGGACGGCTACCGATTCTATCGGCCAATCTTCCCGCCAGCGGAGCCGCAAAGATGCCCGCTACGCCAATCACACCAAATAGACCCGCTGCGGCCGCCCCCATTTGAAAGCGTCCGCTTTCCAGATACAGCGCAAGTACGCTCCAGAACGCGCTGAACGATGCAAACAGCAGTGCCTGAATCAGCGTGGCTTTGCGTAATGTGTGTTTATTCCGCCACAGCGTTACCAGCGAACGCATCAGCTCACTGTAACGAACGGTTTGATTCGAGGGCGAAGCCGGTAACATTCCTCCCATCGCCCACGCGCCCGCCAGCGCCAGCGGTACACCCAGCCAGAACATTGCACGCCAGCCTGCGCTTTCCGCCACAAGGCCCGCAATAGTACGGCTAAGCAGAATGCCGCTCAGCAATCCACTCATCACCGTCCCAACAATAGCACCACGCTGTTTCACATCCGCAAGTGCTGCTGCAACCGGAACAATCTGCTGTGCAGCAGTGGCACCAAAACCAATGAGCAACGAGGCACTTAATAAGGCGAAAGCCGATGTCGACAGTGCAGCAAATGCTGAGGCCAGCGCCAACATCAAGAATTGCCATACAATCAGCCGACGGCGATCAAATTTATCACCGAGCGGCACCAGAAGTAGCAGCCCAAGCGCATAGCCCAGTTGCGTCACGGTTGGAATCAGCGAGATTGCCCCACTCGACGTAAAGCTTTCACTAATCACGCCAAGCATTGGTTGGTTGTAATAGATATTGGCAACAGAAATACCGCTGGCAGCCGCCATTGAGAAAATCAATAATTTGCCGGGAACATGCGGTGTTCTGACATTGGCCTCGCTGGATAATGTACTCATCATCATACCTGTTTATGTATTTCCCGCCGGAAATCGGCAAGCGATGAGTGCAGCATAAGACGCCGAAATCATTCCTAGTAGAGAGGTAGAGTGGATATAAGCTATTCCGAATGGGAATGAATCAGGAAAAGAGACGCTGAACGAAGCCAGTAAAAATTCTGGCGCGGGCTGATGTCATGCGACCTCCGGGATAAACAGCCCACAAATCCATCTTACCCAACGTCCATGAATCCAGTGCAGTAACGACCTGCACGTTCTCAAGCTCTGGTGCAAACATCCATTCAGACGCCACCGCCAACCCTGCGCCAGACAGCACGGCCGCGCGCACGCCTTCCGCCGCAGAAACACGGATACGCCCATTGGGGAATACCGTGGTCTGTGTTCCATCCTGAGAAAAAATCCAGCGATCGGTTCTCTCTCCCTGCAAATAGATGACGGCAGGATGCGCTGCCAGTGCGTCAGGAGAAGCTGGTATACCATGACGTGCGAAATAGTCAGGGGTTGCCAACAGACGCATGGAACACGACGCCAACCGCTGGGCGATCAGGCTTGAATCCTTCATCTCGCCCAAACGCAGTGCCACGTCAATACCTTCAGCAATCAGATCGATCGGACGATCGTCAAGAATGACATCAACGTTTAGCTCTGGATGCTCGGCCATAAACTCATGGAGTCGCGGCATAATATGCAGTCTGGCAAAGGTAACTGGCGCACAGATACGTAGCCGACCGGACAGCGAAGCGCTCCCACTCACTATATGATCTTGAGCCTCCCCCAGCATTTTTAATGCAGGGGCGATTTGCTCATAAAAACGCTGCCCAGCTTCTGTTGGCGTCAACCCTCGGGTAGAGCGGAGCAGCAGCAGCGTTACCAGTTGGTTTTCAAGCTGCATAATCGCTTTGGAAACCGCAGGCTGCCCAATACCAAGCCTGCGGGATGCGGCGGAAAACGACCCCGTTTCAAAAACGCAGATAAATGTTTCCAACGCGCTTAGGCGATCCATTTTTTCTCTTCCGCAAAAAGGGTTACATCGCATCATACCGCAATCCAGCATGAGTCATGCGGATTCACATCGCGTCTCTCCTTTTCTTGCTCTCAGCAGAGGTGAGCCACATTCGCTTTACCGCCAACCGCATCAGGTATTATTCTGATGGTATGACTTGTCATGACCGAACTGGCAATTTTTTACCTACTTTTTCAAAATCTTACGAGGTAATACATGAAACTTTTCATTTACGAACACTGCCCATTCTGTGTCAGAGCCAGAATGATTTTTGGTCTGAAAAATCTGCCTGTTGAGCAATCCGTCATTATGGAAGGCGACGCCGACACACCAACGCGCATGGTAGGCCGCAAAGTGGTGCCGATCCTGCGGAAAGAAGATGGCAGCTTCATGCCGGAAAGCATGGATATCGTCCACTATGTTGACAGCAAGCAAGCCCCGTTAATCGCCGACAAACCGGTTGATGCTGAGATTGAAGCCTGGTGTAAGTCCGTTTCCAACGCGGTGTTTAACCTTGCGGTTCCCCGTTTCACGAAAGCCGACTTCAAAGAGCTTTCCACGCCAGAGGCACGTCATGCCTACATTCTGCGTGAAGAAAAAGCTTTCGGCGACCTGGATGGACTGATAGCGAAAACGCCGGAATTGATTGCGGAAGTGGAGCAGAAACTCGAAGCGCTGGAGTCGCGTTTGGCAAACATCAACGCTATTTCCACCACTGATTTTATTCTGTTCCCTATTTTACTATCGCTCACGATCGTGAAAGGCCTGCAGTTTGGCCCTAACGTCCACGCCTACCTTGAGCGTGTCTCAACAGCCAGCAAGGTCGCGTTGTTGACCGATAAAGCGCTGTAAAACAGTAATAATAGAAACAACAAAGGAGCGGCTTATAGTGGCTCCTTATTTTTAGCAAAATTTGGATGATGCTGTTGATTGCCCAAAGGCGATCGCGGTTATTGATTCTTGGGATTGACTTCGCATCCTTCTACGTCGTGATCAAGCTTGATCGCCGAATACGCCTGAGAGTTTCCCGTTTTCTTTATCAGGAAAGGACTTGTCGAAAAGTAACTTCCCACATGCGCATCATCCACGAAACAGGCAATTATCTCTTTTTCATTTTCCGAGACAATGCGTAGCGAATACGTCCAACTGCCATCCGTTTCTGTTGCTTCTGCCCAGTCTTTTTCCTGGCTAAATACATACTCACCGGTATCCTTCAGCAGCGTCCCTTTAGGGAAATGCTTCGGCCCAAAAGAACTGCGGAAAGTAGTCACATCCAAATGCTTCAGCAACGTCACCGCATCCGTTTTTGTTGCCGAAAAACTGGTCTGGGGAATCATCAATACCGAAAAAATTACGGCCAAAAATAGCTTCATTTACTGCAGCTCTGCGATAGAACATCCGTACACGTATTCTATTTTAAAAACATGATACGCAATAGCGTTATGGGGCACCATTTCACCCCATAACGCGTGGCTGATTTCAGAGCATAATCACGAAATAATGGCTAAGCGCGAAGCAGAGATACATCCCTGCCTGATGTTATGCCATCTTCCTTTGGCGGATATTCCTTTGGAAGATATAATGCATTAACTTCGGCATTAATCAGAGCAAACGCATCATGACTGGCATAATCTGCCTGAATCCATCTTGCTCGCTGTAGATAGCCGGGACCCTCCAATATCTCAATAACGGATTGCTTAATCTGCTGTTCACTTGGCGTACTGGTTTGCAGGTTAATCCCACATCTGGCAAACACCACGCGCGCAGCGCCCTCCTGTTTATCTTCCCCTACCCCAGCCACAATGAGTGGAACGCCATCTTTCAGCCCAGCATTAATCGAGCCATATCCACCATTGGTTATTAATATCGACGCCGTCGGCAGCCAATCGTCATAAGAGAGGAAGCTCACCACTCTGGCATTTTCAGGTAAGGATGCTTGCAGGGAATCGACTGAGCGTCCTCCCGTGGTCGCCAGCACCCTGACGGGTAAGTCAGCTAGTGCGCGTAACGTTGGCCCAATGAGTTGCTGGAGATCGACATTCGCCAGTGTGCCTTGTGAAACGATAATAAGAGGCCGACTGTCGTCCGGCGCCCACCACTCAGGAACACACTCAGTTGCAACATGGTGAGATAATGGTCCAACAAATCGCACACTTTGTGGTAAATCGTCACGCTGGTACTCAAGCTCAGTGGTGGATAGCTGTAAGAAACGATCGCAATGGCCAATCAGCGTATCCATAAAAGGTTGCTCAAGCGGCTTTCCTCCCGCCTGCACCATCGCATGATTAAATGCGTGCTGAACTTCGCTCATAAATCCCCGCGTTTCCTCATCGACAAGTTGCTCATGACTTAGATCGGGCGGCAGCAATTTAGGAGGAATACGGGGTCCATAGAAAACAGAATCTCGCGTTGAGTAGGACAATGGTGTAACACCTATAACGATGACGGGTGGCCGCAACCTGGAGAGCAACAGCGGCAAGACACCATAAAAACAGTTTTCAACCATGAGCAGGTCGGCATTGGTTTTTGTCAGCGCTTCACGCAATTGGCGATCCAGCAATGGAATCGGCGCAGCAAAGAAATTTTTCAGCGCCAGAGCCATCTGCGCGTTACCTGGTGGCAGCGTGGCTCGCAGAGGGAAATGCTGCTCAAGGTGCCTGTAGTCAAAATCAATGTCATCGCTAAAAGGAATAAATCCTACCCCAGCGGCCTCCGCCTGCTCACGGAATAGCGCGCCGCTAAACAGCGTGACATCGTTCCCCTGCGCAACCAAATAGCGAGCTATGCTCAGCAACGGGTAAACGTGCCCCGGCGTTGCCATCGCCGCCATGAGAATATGTGCCATGATGCTTTCCCTTATGCTGCGTTATCAATACAGGTATTCACGCAAATCGGGGTGCCTTGAATGTGCACACGTTGCAGGTGACGAGCCGAATGAGCCGTAAACGCTTCGCGCCCATGCAGTAGCGAGAAGTTGTCGGCTATCACAACATCGCCCTGTAGCCATTGGTGCGCATAATAATAACGGGGATCGTACAGATGCTGCCGTAACGTCTGGCTAAATGTGTTTTGTGCTTCCGGCGCAATATGATGATATTCCAGCGCATGCTGGTTAAGGAAACGCTCCCCTTTGGTCGGCGGTTCGTTATAACGCATGATCTCACCAACGCCATTAGGATGAGGAATGACCAATGGTGAAGTCACCTCACCACCGTAATGCACAACGGCCTTAATGCGATAAGTGATTGAAACACGACGCCACTCCTCGACTAACGGTGCATCGGCCCCAGCCAGCAAACGTGTGGTATCAACGAAGGTGGTGCGTCCACCTTGATCCTGCCCCGGCGCAGAAACGCAATGGAACAGTTGAAATTCGGGGATCGTTGGCTTGTACATTCCATCCCAGTGTAGCGGCACATAGCTGTTATCGAAGATGTGATCCTTGGTATCCGCATGCTCTTTTACATCCAGCACTGCCCCAAAAGGCCACATCATGATTTCCCCCCAGTGACCAGCATACTCAGTTAACGTTTCGGGATCGGAAAAGCCAGAAGAAAAACCACGTAGTACCAGAAGATGATACTCGCGAGCAAGCTCACGCAGTGTGTCGATCGGCAGTGTAGCGATGCCCTGCCCCGCTTCAACAGGGGTCAATAGCGCGCCAAAAGGAGAAAGCAGCTCGATGCTGCAATTCACTCTATTTTCCATCGTGTATATTCCTTTATAAGATGACAATATCGATGTTTTCAGCAGATCATAAGGTGAGAAAAGTGCACACTTATGCCACATCCGACTGTTTAACTAAGTAGTGGCTAGGCGTACCACGGATTTCCACAACCTCACCGGCCAACTGCTGCGCATCCGTATTCTTCATAAGCACAAACTGCCCATTAACATTGGCGGCAACACCATGCCAAGGCGTTAACCAGTCATCTTTGGTGGGCATCATATGAATACCCAGTTTCAGGCTGTCCGCAGGTTGAGGGTGAATAGACAAACGGATAGCGTCTGGGAAATTTTCAGCAAGCAGATTGCCCCACGCCCAGCTACGTTGAATAACGCCACATGCGCGTTTTTTAGCATCCTTCTGTAAGGCCGCATTAGAGCCGGTATAGTCAGGCCGCAGACTATCTTCATAGAGGAAGCGAGTTATTGAACGATAAAGCTGTAAACCTTCTTCGCTCTGCATAAGCTGCTCCTTGATCTCCTCTGCCGATTCGGCGTAATCCTCAACCAGTCGTTGGCGAAGATGGCCATAGTCAGCGGTGAGTGCCGCCATATTCTCTACATCCTTAAGATTAAAGACGCTGAGATGAACAGCTCCCAGTTCATGCAATAAGTTTTCGATCTCATCCTGATAGGTGTTAATGGTCTCGTCGCTGGTCCCAATTAGATCGCCAAATACATGCCCATCCGAGCAAATACGGATATGTGCGCCGGGCGGATAATAAAGCTGAATACGCTGACATAACGAATTCAGAAATATCAGGGACAAGCGCTCTGCCATGTCTGGCATTCTCCCCAGTACCTTATAAGGGCTAGGAGATTTAACGGGAAACGCCGGTAGAATAAGTTCAACCCGACGACCTTCGTCAACAAAAGTACGAATTCTGGGTAATTGAACCTGAGTTACCTGAGATTCCTCTTCACTCACTGACTTCGTCGAGTGGGTGAATCGACGCCGATATTGAATTAACTCCCTTAATATTAGCGATGAAACTAATTCATTATTCATTATATCCAAAATAACCTCACTCATTTACATTCATTTAAAAATAGAATTAACCACATAGCTATGGCGTAGAAACAATAGAATAAAAACCCTTCACGAGTACAAAGAAAATACTGAATAACATATTCAGTATTTTTATTTACATAGCTAATAATTAACTTTGAATATAAAACTAATATAGTAAAATGGAGAGTGGTTTGTGTATTAAAAATGAGAGATAGTCATATTACTGAGACCATTAGCGACAAGAGTAGTGCAAAAGAGATGAGTAGATAACGGAGAACTGACTATGGAGGGAGGCAGATTATATATGGGCTGACTACCCAGTCAGTCGTTGGATATTCATTGACAGAAAAGGGCGAAGTACTGGCGTCATCGACTTATGACGGATACCAACCGTAACCAAATAAGAATAAATCATCTACTTTAACTAATTATATCACGAGATCTAATTGATCGTTTTCACTCTCTACTCTTTTAACCATAAAATCGTTAGAATGTAGAAAACCAAGAAACCTCATTTTATTTATTAAATCGTCGCCTTTCACCCTAAGCTTCAGAGTGTTTATTGCAATATCGTTAATAATAATATAATCATCTGGCATTATATTCATAAAACACTTACCACCAATTAATATGGAAGTGAAATAACTTCCATTTGAATTAAACGCCACCGCGCCCCGTCCGGCAGGCTCACCCGCAACAGTCGGTCCTGCACGTCCCAGTCGAAGTACGTTTCCTTCGGCCTGAACCCCGGACGCGTTTCCCGTTTCATCGCCAGACGCCCGCAGTCATCATACCGGTACTGCGTATGGCCGCGCTCCACCACCCGACCCGCCGTATCATACCGCACCGACGACTGTACCACCGCATCCTGCACCTTCAGCGTCTCACCCAGACCCGGCGCTATCTGCGACACCTCGCACAGGTTCTGTTCGCTGTCGTAGCCAAATAGCCGTGCTTGGCGCCGCCATTGTGGCGGACGGTGGAAAAGGCAAGATTATTATTGAAATGCAGATTAATCTGTAGCGACTGACCAGACCATATAGCATTGACAATGCAATAGCACATACGATATTTTTCAAACCCACTCATAGCCAAAGCCTTATTATTCAATAGGGTAACAAATTCAGATTTAACCATGAGTGTCATTACTGACAGAGCCAAAAATCCGATGACCACGTATATAGAACGTGTTATTCAGTTAGAAATAAAAAACCTGAAGGGTCATAGATGATCTTTTCGGATTTTTTATAAATTCAAAATTGTATTTAATTAACTTTCATATCTAACAAACACCCAGCCTTTATAAGAGTTCAACTTACCTACAGGTTCACATGACTTGACTAAATTGATCTCTTGATTTTCCAATTCAGGACATGATGCCATTATTTCGCTTACAGCAACATCGATGATTTCATCATCATCAGGCTCAGTGTCCAAATACCCATACATTATGATTTTTTTATCAAAAAAATCATAAGCTAATGCTCTAACATTTTCATTAACGTTACCCAAAAGCGAATTAAATATTATTAATTTCAGTTCATTCATATTCATCTCATAACCTACCTAAATTGTATCAGGCAACGCCGGAACAATATGAGCACCATTTTTACGGCTATGGATTAGCCCCCATGATGTGGAAGTATTAGTACCATTCATATCTTTATGAGTACCGTTCACATCACCAAAATCCACTTTAATTTTATTTTCGTTAATTACCCTAGAGGTATTAACATTTCCTGCATGGTAGTTATCTAATAATTCTTGAGGCTTAGCATCTATAACACTCTTACCCTCAACGTAGTTATTATGTCCTTCTATATGTTTACCTTGTGCGCCGTCATGAATTTTTGTTGAAATATTTGGTTTTTTAACTTCTGGCTTTTGGCTGTTTTCAGGTGAGTTCGGCTGCTTACAGCCAGATTCCGTCAACCCTAGCGGATCAACCCATTCTAACGGATTATGTACGTAACTTTGTGGTTGGATACCCCCACCCAGCCCTATCGGATCCGGAGACAGATGCTGCCCCCCTCTCCGCATCATAGTAACGATGTCAGTTGTAGTAAAGCCCCGTTTCCGCGTCGTACAGCTGCCCCTGATAGCGCAGCTCGCAGTACACTTCCTCGTTTGCCGCATCACCCAGGTAGCGCCGCAGCGGGATAGGCCGTCGCTCTTCACGATGCGCCCCCCACAACCCCTGCTCGCCGCGCCAGCGGATTTCCCCTTCCTCGCTGCACAGCTCTCTCGCGGTTCCTGTCAGGTCAGTGACGATGTAGTGCAGTTGTGTGCTATCACCTTGCGCTTCCACTTGCGCAAGTGGTCGGAAGCTCCCCGGCTCGTACACCCACTGTACCTCCCGCGCCGCTGACCCGTCTGCCCGGTACTGCTGCTGACCAATTAACTGGTTTTATTATACCGTGTGATATGCCCCGCATAGTGGCAGATCCACCCCGCCTTCGGCCATTAACCTTAAAAGCCGCTGGCTCGAAGAGTCGGGCTTTATCACCGGGATGCCCGTCACCGTCACTGTGGAGCGGGGCAGGATTATTATTGAGACGCAGATTAATCTGTAGCGACTGACCAGACCATAAAATAATAAAGCCGAAAGGATCGTAAGATCACTTCCAGCTTTTTTAACGAACCATTCATGTATAAAATCTAAACATCATTAAATATGTCTATTAATTTTTCCATTCGGATTCCATATGCATTTATTTCCCCATCATTACCTATACCAACATTAGATATAGCATTCGATAGTTCATCTAAAATAACATCAACATCCTGTTCAGAAAACTCAACAAAATATCTACCAGTCGGATATACATCTTTTATTTTTATCTCCCCCGTTCCTACACTTTCTTTTAATACCCCTGCTATATGAGGGTCAGAAATAAAAACAAGAAGATCATTTATAACCTCACGATTTAGCTTAAAATTCATAGCCTCACCTTACCATTCTGGGGTTGTAACTAAAGCCAAGATCATTAGCTCGACGCTGCGCTGAACCACTTCCCGAGACTCGACTAGTTCCTTGACCCCAAATTTCTGGCCCGCGAGATTTTCCGAATGTTGTAACAACCTTACCGTCCTGATTTAATACGACAGTTGCTCTTTTACCTTGATAGCGGGTTGTTCCATTTGCATTTTCTACAACTTTTTTAGGATTCTTCACTGCATCGAGCATATCTTTAGCATTGACCCCTTTACCACCATTACGGCCAACTGCTTGGTTTAAACCATGCTTCGTATAACCAGTAATTTTTCCAGCTACTGGCTTATTCGGCTGTTTACATCCCGATTCCGTCAACCCCAGCGGATCCACCCATTCCAACGGATTGTGAACGTAGGCTTGAGGCCGGATTCCACCAAGTAACCCTATCGGGTCATAGGGACAACTCCGGTGCAGTCGTACTTTTTAGTGCACTCAACCACTTGAAGCAACAGCCTTTTTAGACAGCGTTTTCGGCCATGTTAACACGCCCGTAACCCACAACTCCCGACGCGCACTTTTGCCCGCAGACACGCTACCGCCACGCTGTGACTTCCCTGTCTGCCTGCGCCACATCATAGCAGCGGCGTCAGCCGCTGCCATTACTCGTTTTGTTGCTGAACCGGGGTTTATTGTGGCGCGAGCCGTTCCGCAGCTTGCTGTGGGACGGTGAAGCGTCTGCCGGGCGCGGGCTGGCGAGGCCCGCAAGACAAGACGTTGAACAGGGAGGCCCCCGGCGGGGGCCGCACGGGGCGAAGATGGCGAGCACGGGAACGAGCAAGGAGCTTGCGACTGCGAGCCGGGCACAGCCAGTGCAGCGGGGTTGGGGCGGGGGCGAGGTGAAGCCGTTAAGCGCCGTGACGAAGGAGCGGCTTCTGCTTTGGGGTTGACGTTGGTCGAGGGTTGACGCCGGAGCCAGTGCCGCCAGGGAGGGCGGCCACACCGTAAGAGCCGAGAACGAGTGCCGTTGCCGACAGCAGAGCGAGCGGGCGAGCTGTGCGCCACACCGCACCAAGAACCCAACCCCGGCGGCCAGCCGCTCACTGAGGTTGAGGTAGCCGCAGCGCGCCCTTAACCTGCCCGGCGCCGATATAATGTGTGTTGCGCGTTGGCCGCGTTCAGCGGCTTTCGCGTAATGCCACATTATGTTGAATGACGTTCGGCCAGCAACGATTGTTACAGAGAACGCTTTTGTCTGGTGCTGGCCGGGCGGCATTTACCGCCGGAGCGCCTTGGCTGAACAAGGCAGTAAGCCCGCAGGGACCGCCTGCGTAAGTCCCCGCTCCTCGCACCACGTCACGAACGGGCGAAGCCGTTCACCGTAGCCTTCCACCGTGCGCGGGCTGTGGCTCGTGGCCGTCAGGTATTCAAGGTAAGCGGTGGTGTGCTGGCGCAGCGTCTGTGACAGGCTGCTAAGGTAAAGGGCTTCCGAGCTGGGTAGTTTCGGTTTGGTCATGGCGGCGCGTCCTGCGAGGTGATGAGGGGTTACGATGTGATGCGTTTGTTTCTCTTCGCCGGAACAGGGCTTTTCGCCTTATCGCCACTTGCGACTGACGAACCCTTACCCCGCGTGGCTTGGCGGGATTTTCCAGACTCCAACTTGGCACCAACTTGGGGGCAACTTGAGGCCAACTTGCTCTCCTTATCCCCCAACTTGCGTGAGTCGTACTGTCCTGCCGGATTATCTTCCGGCGGATCGATAAGGCCGCACAGATGCGTATTATCATCGCTTCCGTTCCCATCCCACAGCAGTTCGTACTGCAACAAGTGCCCCCGACTGCCGCCGTGGATAAGCAGGTATTCCATTTCGACCAGCCGCAGACAGTGGACTTTCAACTGGTTATCGCTCCACTGGGTCGCGTTGCGGATATCCCGCCGGGTAAAACGTACCTCGCCCGGCTTCCTGTTTTGCGTATGTGCTAACTGATTGACCATGCCCTGTATCAGCAGCAACAGCTTGCGCGTCTGTGGCGGCATCTCGTCCAGCGTGCGGCCTAATATCTCGTGCGCTAACCGGTTGGCCAGCACGATATCCGAGCGCGCCACCTCGATATACTCGATAACCGCGCCACGGTGTTCAACCTGCTTTATCTCCCGCTGATACTGGTGCAGCAGCGTGATGCTCTGGATTAACGTCAGGTATTTCATATGGTCGCGGCGGGTACGGGTTTTGTCGCTCAGGAACGTGAGCTGGCTGGCGAACGGGTTCACCACTTTTAACGGTTTCAGTAACCGCTGGGCATTCTGGTGCAGTTCGGTGAGATAGCCTTTCTCGTTCTCCATCAGCAACCCTACCGTTTGGCAGGGCGTCAACCACGACACCCGCAGCTAAGGAAGCAGCAGGTTGAGACGGTTTGTCAGGCTGTAATGGATTCAGGTTCAGCTCTGACGGCTTCCCCATCGCCATTGCGCCTTCAACCACCGCACGGAACGCCACTTCCGCCGCTGGGAGAGAGGGCATATTTCACCGCAGTTGGAGACGCTGTTAAAGCTGGCTGAGGTGTTGCAGGTTTCGCTTGATGAACTGGTTGGAAGAGTGGAGACCAGCAAGGATGTGAAGATCCGTAATGCCGAGTTACATGAACTCTGGCAGCAGGCTGATGCATTGCCGGATGAAGAGCAAAGAGCGTTGATTATGGTGATTGACAGTTTTGTGACTAAGGTCAACGTGGAGAAGGCAGTCAAGAAGAGTGTAAGACAACGTTAAAATAGCGCGGCGGCGATGAGTTCAGACCTCATTGCCGCCGCTCACCACAAGCAACTATAGGAGTAGTTACTATGGCTAAGGCACATTCTAAGTCAGGCGTCACCGTTAATAAAGCAGCCAAAACAGAGCGTTACTACACCGTGGGATATGCGTCGCACAACGGCAAGCCTAACCCGCCCTCGGCCATCAACCTTAAAGGCCGCTGGCTGGAAGAGTCCGGTTTTATCACCGGGATGCCGGTAACCGTGACGGTGGAGCGCGGCAGGATTATTATTGAGACGCAGATTAATTTATAACGGCTGACCTGACCGCTAATAAAATAAAAAAGCCGGAAGGATCGTGTTATCGCTTCCGGCTTTCCATAACCAATATTAATACTGAGGATAACTCGTTTCCCAGTCCTTTTTAAAATCCTTTTCGTTAACGCCAAACTCTTTCTTTACAAAGTCCATGCATTTATAAAAATCATCAAATGTATAATATTCATCATATTTTACATTCGCTGCAAAAACTTCAGAGTCTGAGTCTTCAAGATATACCTTGTCTATATCACAAACATTTAAATTATATAACCAAAATGTTTCCAATCTATCAGGAATATATCCCAATCTAATTACATCGGGATATAAATCCTCCAGTGTCGATATCCCTTTTTTTATAAGATCTATATCTCTTTCAATAGTATCCTGGGGGAAGTAAGCCTTAGGTCTAATAATAATAAACCTTGTTCCTTTCCCCTCATTAATATCCACTTCACAATAAGATCCCTTTTTAATATCCCCTCTAAAACCATAAGGGTAAGGGCTATATGGACTAATTTTTTCTGTCATCACTTACACTTCCTTAAATAGACTTAATAAAATATCCTTATTATCTTTCCTTCATAAGTGTGGATTTGGAGGTGATCTCCAAGTAAAGCATGATCCCCTGCTTTTGCATTCGCGTCAGCTAAATCATAATGATAAGTGCCTTGTTTTTCATAAGCACCTTGACCACCAGGAAGCCAGTCAGAACCAGAGTCCGATTTTTTACCTGAGGGTAACTTCTGATCCGTGGTATTTCTGAAACCACCTTGTTTACTCACATCTTTATCAGAGATATATCCTCTTAAAACATCCTCTGCCTCTTCTTTAGAACCAACGGTAACGCTAACTTCCTTACCGTTTTGTTTCATCTTTTCATTAATTTCTTTGAGGGCTTTATCTGGACATCCAGCCTTGGCCAGTCCCAGAGGATCACAGAACACTAAGGGATTGGAAACATATGCTTGAGGTCTATTTCCCCCCGCCAGCCCTATCGGGTCATAGGGACAACTCCGGTGCAGTCGTACTTTTTAGTGCACTCAACCACTTGAAGCAACAGCCTTTTTAGACAGCGTTTTCGGCCATGTTAACACGCCCGTAACCCACAACTCCCGACGCGCACTTTTGCCCGCAGACACGCTACCGCCACGCTGTGACTTCCCTGTCTGCCTGCGCCACATCATAGCAGCGGCGTCAGCCGCTGCCATTACTCGTTTTGTTGCTGAACCGGGTTATTGTGGCGCGAGCCGTTCCGCAGCTTGCTGTGGGACGGTGAAGCGTCTGCCGGGCGCGGGCTGGCGAGGCCCGCAAGACAAGACGTTGAACAGGGAGGCCCCCGGCGGGGCCGCACGGGGCGAAGATGGCGAGCACGGGAACGTGCAAGGAGCTTGCGACTGCGAGCCGGGCACAGCCAGTGCAGCGGGGTTGGGGCGGGGGCGAGGTGAAGCCGTTAAGCGCCGTGACGAAGGAGCGGCTTCTGCTTTGGGGTTGACGTTGGGCGAGGGTTGACGCCGGAGCCAGTGCCGCCAGGGAGGGCGGCCACACCGTAAGAGCCGAGAACGAGTGCCGTTGCCGACAGCAGAGCGAGCGGGCCTTGCGACTGACGAACCCTTACCCCGCGTGGCTTGGCGGGATTTTCCAGACTCCAACTTGGCACCAACTTTGCGCTAACCGGTTGGCCAGCACGATATCCGAGCGCGCCACCTCGATATACTCGATAACCGCGCCACGGTGTTCAAAGGTCATCCGTCAGCCTGCCGATCAGGTTCGGGTCACGCAGCAGCGCCAGCGCGGCCTCCCGCTGTACATCGGTGATGTCCTGTGTGGCTTCACCGTTTGTTTCCGGCTGGCTCAGATGCGCTTCCAGTGCCAGCAGCACACGTCCCAGAGTGCGTTTAAGGTCACTTTCCGCTAACCCCAACTCCGAGGCGGCCAGCCGCGCATACCCTGCACGGGAACGCGCACTCATCATGTCCACGCTGTCGGCGAACACCACGCCGCTGGCCGTGTCGAGTACCTGTGCGTTCACTTTCATGGCACCGCTGCCGATCTTCACCGATGCCATGCCCCGGATGCGCCATTGCTGGCCGGATAACGCTATCTCAAGCTCACCGTTTGGCAGGGCGTCAACCACGACACCCGCAGCTAAGGAAGCAGCAGGTTGAGACGGTTTGTCAGGCTGTAGCGCAGCTTTCCGTTGTGGCATGGATTCAGGTTCAGCTCTGACGGCTTCCCCCATCGCCATTGCGCCTTCAACCACCGCACGGAACGCCACTTCCGGCTCCGAGACTTTACACAGGTATTCATTCGCATCCATGCCAGCCGGGAACACCACGCGGAACGGGGTGATGCCGTCAGCGGCTAACGCAGAAGCCAGTTTTACCGCGCCGTCATCGCCTGCCGTATCGTTATCGAACGCGATAAGTACCTGTTTTACGCCGTGGCGCATAACGGTATTCCGCATCTCTTCCGTGAACCCATTCACCCCGAACGCCGCCGTCACATTGCGATACCCCGCTACCCAGAACGACATCGCATCAATGAGTGATTCGCATAAGATGACCGACTTACTGGCAACCAGTGCTGGCTCGTTCCACACCCCGCCGTGTGGCCCCGGCAGGTACAGGTGTTTTGGCGTTCCGGCACGCAACTTGTCGCACAGTTTGCGCCCGTACAGCTCCCGCACCTGGCCGTTACGGCGATAGCCCAGCGTGCGGTTGGCGAACCCTAAGCGGAACTGCGCGACTAACTCAGGATGATGGAGGCGGCGCTTTTCCAGATAGGCGACGGCCTCCGGCGCATTGAGCAAGGTGTGGTGATAGAACTCGGTAACACGATGCAGTAACGCCTGCCGCGCCTGTTCATTCGCGATATTGGCAACGGGTGGCAACGGCTCAGCCGCTGGTATCTCACCCAGCTCACGCCGCAGCTTATCGACCGCATGCGGCAGGCTTAAGCCCTCCGTCTTCATCACCCAGTCAATGACCGAACCGCCTGCATCACAGCCGAAGCAGTGATAGAGGTTTTTGTCCGGGCTGATAACCATGGAAGGGGTGTTCTCCTGATGGAACGGGCACAGCACCACGACGTCTTTGCCGCGCTTCACCACCTTGCGCCCTTGAGAGCGCACCACCTCAACCAGTGACACGGCGGCTTTGAGGTGCTGCAACTCAGATTCGGGGAAGCGTGCCATTCGATACCTCTAAAATTGCTGTCAATGGACATATATGTGATATATAGTAATCACATATATAGCACATTACAACAGGCAGTTAAAAAAGGGGGCATACAATGGCAGCTAGTGATTTCCTGATAACAGGTCTTGATATGTCCGCTTTTTCCGAACGCCTGAAAGCACTAAGGGAAGCCAGAGGGCTTACCCAGACACGCCTTGCTGAGATGATAGATGTACAGCCCAGAGCCTATAACCGCTGGGAGCGAGGGCATATTTCACCGCAGTTGGAGACGCTGTTAAAGCTGGCTGAGGTGTTGCAGGTTTCGCTTGATGAACTGGTTGGAAGAGTGGAGACCAGCAAGGATGTGAAGATCCGTAATGCCGAGTTACATGAACTCTGGCAGCAGGCTGATGCATTGCCGGATGAAGAGCAAAGAGCGTTGATTATGGTGATTGACAGTTTTGTGACTAAGGTCAACGTGGAGAAGGCAGTCAAGAAGAGTGTAAGACAACGTTAAAATAGCGCGGCGGCGATGAGTTCAGACCTCATTGCCGCCGCTCACCACAAGCAACTATAGGAGTAGTTACTATGGCTAAGGCACATTCTAAGTCAGGCGTCACCGTTAATAAAGCAGCCAAAACAGAGCGTTACTACACCGTGGGATATGCGTCGCACAACGGCAAGCCTAACCCGCCCTCGGCCATCAACCTTAAAGGCCGCTGGCTGGAAGAGTGTGGCTTTATCACCGGGATGCCGGTGACCGTCACAGTGGAGCGCGGCAGGATTATTATTGAGACGCAGATTAATTTATAAAAACTGACCTGACCGCTAATAAAATAAAAAACCGGAAGGATCGTGTGATCGCTTCCGGCCATTAAAATAAGATGTCGTATTGCAAACCTGATATTAATTTGGCAGCAGTATTTCCTCTGCAACTATTTCTATGATATCACCCGATTGAATTTCAATTTTCATTCTTTCAAACCCATAGGAATTTCTATCTAACTCAATAACTTCATTAATACTCACGCTCTCTCCCCACTCATCACTCTTAGGTATATTAATCAACTTAACACCACTGGCTTTTATGACAACTGGTTCAGAGTTACTGTTCAATAATTTGATAACAAGCTCCCCTTTACTCCAATCAATTAATAAAGAAAGCAATGTCCAATCGTGCATATTTATATTCATCATGGGTCCATATCTAAGGGTAGATGAGCTTCAGGAGATTCGGAAGGAACGAGCTTCCCATTTATATCGAGCCTTTCTCCTGCTGGATTATTAACATGACAATGAGGACCGCAAGATGCATCAGGATGAATTAGTACCCTTTGTTTTGATGTAACAGGATCAACATAAGCTCCTTTACCTTCCATTGGGTTTGGCCCTTTAGGTTGAAGGCCCGCATCTCTTGCTACTTTATCAATTTCAGCGGGCTTTTTACCTGCTACGTCTTTAGGGTCAATATCAGGGGAAGTCGGTTGTTTACATCCAGATTCAGTCAACCCCAATGGGTCAACCCAAGTGAGCGGGTTGTGAACATAACCCTGCGGTCTCAACCCTCCCGCTAGCCCTATCGGGTCCGGTGACAGATACTGCCCACTCTCCGCATCATAGTAACGATGTCGGTTGTAGTAAAGCCCCGTTTCCGCATCGTACAGCTGCCCCTGATAGCGCAGTTCGCAGTACACTTCTTCATTCGCCGCATCACCCAGGTAGCGCCGCAGCGGGATGGGCCGTCGCTCTTCACGATGCGCACCCCACAAACCCTGCTCCCCACGCCAGCGAACTTCCCCTTCCTCGCTGCACAGCTCTCTCGCGGTTCCTGTCAGGTCAGTGACGATGTAGTGCAGTTGTGTGCTGTCGCCCTGCGCTTCTACCTGCGCCAGCGGCCGGAAGCTCCCCGGCTCATATACCCACTGCACTTCCCGCGCTGCGGAGCCGTCTGCCCGGTACTGCTGCTGACCAATCAGCTGGTCGCCATCCCACCGGTACGCCACCCGCGCTACTGCCTGCGCCGACGGCACCTGCCCCTCGCGCACCTTGTTGACTCTGCGACCAAACGCATCGTAACGATAGCGCCACCGCGCCCCGTCCGGCAGACTCACCCGTACCAGTCGGTCCTGTACGTCCCAGTCGAAGTACGTTTCCTTCGGCCTGAACCCCGGACGCGTTTCACGTTTCATCGCCAGACGCCCGCAGTCATCATACCGGTACTGCGTATGGCCCCGCTCGATTACCCGGCCTGCCGCATCGTACCGTGCCGACGACTGCACCACCGCATCCTGCACCTTCAGCGTCTCACCCAGACCTGGCGCTATCTGCGACACCTCGCACAGGTTCTGTTCGCTGTCGTAGCCAAACAGCCGCGCCTGACGCCGACGTCCCTCATCACGGCGCTCTGCCGTCACCTGACCCGCCCCGTTCAGTCGGAATGCCTGCTCACCCCAGTGGCTGTCGGTGATACCCGTCAGACGGTCCAGCACATCGTACTGATAACGACGCTCCAGCACGTCACTCACCCGCCCGTCCGCCCCTTCCAGCGCCTGACGCTGCAGCAGCCCCGTCGGACTCCACTCGTGGCGTAATGCAAACCCGCTGCCGTTACTGCGTCGCTGCTCTTCACCCGCTGCGGTATGGCTGAACTGCAACGGCTGGTGTGAACCGATACCCAGCGACGACAGCCGCCCCGACTGCCATGCCAGCTGCAGTGGTGCCAGAATGCCGTCGACAATGGCACGCTGACCGCCCGCGTCGTAACCGCTCTGCACCGCTTCGCCGTTGACCGTCTCCGACGTCACCTGGCCCGCCCGGTTATAGGCGTATTCCACCACCGCATCCGGGCTGGCGGCCTGGGTCAGCCTACCGGCAACATCATATTCCAGTTCGGTGATGCCGTCCGTTTCCCCGTCCGCTCTCCGCGCCGTGATACGCGTTATCCGCCCTGCTGTATCATGTTCATAATGAAGAGCACTGCCATCCGGTGCCATTCGCTGCACCAGACGGTCTGCTACATCGTAGTGATAGCGATATACCCGGCCGTCGTAATGCCGCTCCTCACTCAGCCGACCGCTGTGGTCAAAACCGTACGTCCAGTCCCGTCCCTGACTGTTCGTCACCCCGGCGAACTCCGCTTCCGCATTGTAGTGGTAGCGAACGGTTGCGCCCAACGGGTCCGTCGCTTCCAGCAGGTTATCAAACGCCCCATAGCGGAACTGGTAGCGCTGACCCAGCGCATCCGTCACTGCCGTCAGGTTACCTTCCACATCATAACCAAACCGAGTCTCGCTCCCGTCTTCGTACACCACCTTCGACGGTGACTCGCGCACACCGTCATATTCCCAGCGCCGGACCTGCACGCCCGCTTCATGCCCGATATGTCGCTCCGTCAGGCGGTCAAGGTCGTCATACCGGAACGTTACCGGTGGCGCATTATCCCGTTCAAGACTGCTCAGCAGGCCACGGCGGTTATAGTGATAACGCTGCAACACGCCGTCCGGCCCTATCACCGTCGACAGCTGTCCCGTTTCGCCATAAGAATACAGCCACTCACGCCCTTCCGGGTCGTTCACCTCCACAACCTGCCCGGCCGCATTACGCTGGTAGTGCCATTCGCTGCACAGCGGGTCGGTATAGGCCAACAGTTGCCCGTTGTCATCATACAAATACTGATGTGTGGCGCCGTCCGGCAAAGCAACCTCGGTCACCTGCCCCCAGTCGTTACGCTGATACGCCGTACGGCCGCCCAGCGGGTCAGTCTCCGCCACCAGTTGGTTATCCACCCACTCGAACAGGGTCTCACCACCATCTGGCGTACGCTTTAACAGAATATTATTACGCTCATCGCGCACATAGCTGATCACTCCACCAAACCCGCTATAATAATGGCTGGTCAGAGTATCATCATCATATTCAAAGCGCCCCGGCCAGTAACCTTCCGAGGTTCTATCACGAATTACACGACCTTTTTTATCGTAGTCGTGTTCAACCCAGGTCAACGCTAAATCCGACCAGCGCAGCAGCCAACCTTCAGGAGAATAACGATAATCAAAGTTACGCCCCTCATCCGCTCGCACGCTCAGTAAATGCCCGAGACTGTCATAGGTATAGCTAGCCAGTGTTTTCAAAGGCTTGCGATGAGTATCGCATAACGTTAAACAAGTAATACGTTGACGATGAGTTTCCACATGAATCAAGCGATTATCAGGCAAAGCCACCCAGCGTAATATGCCAAACTCCCAAATCAGCGAGATCTGGTTATCCTGCCGATCCTCTATTGATGTTAAGCATAATTCCATCCCTCTGGCGTGCTCAAACCGATAGCGCAAGCTACCGGCATCTTGCAAAATCAACCGTCCCTGTTGGCGGGTCAGACGCCATTGCGGGTTAGATGGCGAACGAGTGGATTCCCCCTCAATAGGCAAAACAAAGATCGCCTGATTGAACTCGCCGTCAGTCAGCGTCACCACACCGTCTTCAAGTGTAAGGCTCATATCCCAGTTACTACGCCATAGTGCGCCTAATAAACTAGGCTTCCTATCACCACCAGATCGGTAATAGCGTTTCATCACCAACGGTAAAATACTTGCCAGTTGGAAATCAGTACGCCACTCCACCATATAACCCGTGGCCATATCGACCGGTTCACCTTCACTTTTGCATTGATTTGATGTAGAGCAGGTATTTCCATCAGCTGTGTTAGCGGTAGATGATGAATGGCCGGGAGTCCCATCAACGTCTGATGGTGTTTTATCCGCTACCTTAATTTCAGGTTTTATAGCTTTTCCCTTACCTATCGCTTCTCCTGATTTTCTGGTAATTATTTTCCCAATAAATGCATTAACCTTCAGGATAATCTCATCAACAATTTCTTTAAATTTATCAATGAGTTTTTTAATAACACCACAAATCGCAGAAAAACTATCTTTTGCAAATGCAACAATCCAACTTTTTGCTGAACTTGCGGCATTATTTACCATTAATTCAATAGCAGTAATTATTTTATTGAGCAGATTTATAGCTTCTTTAGCCTCTTTATTAATTTTTTCTGCGAAGTCCATTAACCATCGAACAATATTACCATTAGACAAATTTCTAATTTCACGAACAGCCAGTTGAACAGCTTGATTATCCAACGCACTTTTTTCTAATGCTTTCATTGCACGGACAACAGATTTCCCTGCAATTTTTAGCGCATGTCCTGGACCAGGAATAACACCTACGACATTCAGTGCACCTTCAGCAAGAAAGTAGTTATCTTCCAAGTTATCTGGTTTCTTATAGGCGGCCCAGCACCACTCACCAATAAAATAAACATCGGGTGCTTGACCAACAACAGGGATAAAACCGAGAATAATTTGACAAAGCAACAAAACCGCTGTTTCTGTTGTCTGATCGGCAACCTCTGCCGACAAACTATGATGAATCTTATTAATTGCTCGCTTGAATTCACGATCCCCTGCATTAATCTGTTTTTTTAATGTTTGAAAGCGGTCATAGGCTAGCTGATATTTATCTTCAACATTAGAAAAAAATCGTCCACTCAATGTACTATCATCAACATTTACTTCATCATAACGTTCACTGTCTTCAGTGTCGTACTCTACAATCCCTTTTTCATGCAGCAGTAAATAAAGGGTAAAATACTCTCCTGCTAATGCAGCATGAGCGGGATTAGCTTGAAGTACCGGATTATTTTCTACGGTATCAGGGGAATCAAAATCATCTGAACCTTCTTTAATATCAAGTTGATAAGTACTGCATGCCATATCTTGGACTTTAAAGTACCCACTTCCATCCGTTTGCCCATCCGTTTTATTCCCTTTGCTATCGGTTAAAACAAAAGGAGCATTTGGTACAGGATCCCCTGACGAATAGACATATTGAACAAAGGTTTCACACTCACATTCTTTACACCCCCCTTGAATGATTTTATCCGTTGAAAACCTTTTTTCCGCAGCAGCACTACTTTGGTGTAATGAATCCTGTTTATCCTGACTCATGAAATGACGTCCTTTTTATTTTATGCTTCGTCCAGGTGGTCAATTGCTGCCTGATACAGGCGATCCATACGGCTTTGCGTGCCGATGTATTCTGGCTGTATCAGAATATTTTTTGCCCAGGGCTGATGAATGAATTCCGGCGAGAGCTCTGTCGCCAATGCCAGCCAGCGCACAATATCGCGGTCATTGTTAAAGCCATTGTTCCGCGCCTGTTCCGCCTGCTGGTAGGTAAATGTCTGTAGTTCATCGTCAGGCGCATGTTGCCAGCCAGCATGGTAAGCGCGCAGGTGTTCGCTATAGCGTGCCAGATTCTGATGTTCAGAAGGCACCATGATGGCTTGCCATTGTTCATCGCTCAGTTGACGCGGCAGGATGTCAGGAATGGAGTGGGGTTCGCGGGCTGTCAAATTTAAAGCACGTACGGTTCCATCAGGTGAAATATCGCAGAAGCTGGCTATAGGGCCATAGAGCGCGCAGGCTTCTTGTACAGAGCTGGCTGATAGCAGTTGATTCACCACCCGCCAGTCGCCAACGCGCAGAATGACATTCTCCCCGGAAGGTGAGGCCACCAGGCTCCACTGCCGCAGATGCTTCGTTACCTCAAGCAATTGATCGAGCGGCGAGTACGCCTGCATAAACCATTCCAGTTGCAGACCCATGCCCCAACCAGACTGGGTGATAATGTGTTCTTTCACCTGCGACCAGTTAGCAGCGTTAAGCGGGATGCAATACGGCGCTACCGACGCATGAACGCGCCCCGTTTCCCCCCAGTACAAACGCGTCTGTTCCAGGCTGCCTCCCCAGCGCTCGGCTAGCCAAGGCACCGCATCATTCATTGATGCCTCAGCAATAACAAAACAGCCACCCTGAGCGACACGCGTTTGCCAGACGGCATCATCTTCCGGCGTCAGTTCAAGGAAAGGTTGCGATACACTCACAGCGTGACCTCCGTCATGTCAGGTAACTCTCCCCGCATCCAACCGGGGCGATGGTAATTAAGCTGTACACTTTCAATACGTTCAGGCTCAGATTTAAAAATCCGAATACTGTCCGCAATCGAATAACGTTCAGTCAGATGAATAAAAATCGGGTGTAAATAGAATTCACTACCGAGTACCCAGCGATGAGCAGACCAGGCTTCACATTCCGCTTCGCTGGCTTTAGAGTAATATTTTTCAGCTAATGCAATACCGCTAATGAAGCGGGCCTTTACTACTTCGACATCCAGAGGAAAAACACATTGCGCACTGACAAAAAGAAAGAGTTCATTCGCTAATCGGTGTAATCGATTGTCATTGGCGAGAAGATAATATTGATAACTCGTTAAATTAATTTGGTACTCTTTATTAACTTCATTCTTATTTTTATTATTACCCTCTTGTTGTGCGAATAGCTGATATTCCCCTCGTTCACTATTCGCTACAGGCAAATAGATATTATTCAAAGGACCGAGAAAATCAGTTTGAGCAGCAAGGTCAAGGGTTGGCCACCAGGTCGATAAAACGTCTGGCACATAACTACGAAACAGCGCTCGTGTACCATCAGGCCAGAGACAGAAAATACGCGTCTGCCAAAAGTCAGCAACCTGCTGTAATGTCAGTGCGCTATGCGTAAGAATCACACCACCATGCCGCTCTGGCTGTGTATCGGTCAGCCAATGCAACAAGGTTTCTCCTGACTTAGCTTCTTCTACTTTCACCACAATAGGTGCCCACATCTGCCAGTTTTCAGCATCCTTGCCAAAATGCAGCTGTTGCCATATATCCGCCGCCGCAGGTTGAAAGGCCTGCCAATATTCAGGTAATTTGGGATAACTCAGCGGTGAGATAATAGCGTACAAAGGCGCATCAAACTGGCTGATTTCAAACAGAGTATAACCGTTTGCCATCATCGCTATTTGCCTGTAAATAAATGAGATAATTTTTAATACGATGAGCGACTATTTATTTTGTTAATAGTCACAGCACCGACCAGTTAATCACACTGATTATCTGGTCGGTAAGTGCAGTTTCTTTTTATGACACAAAATAGATAATAAAAACCACGAATCGAAATAAAATTACAGCGGCAGTCCTTTTTCCCAACGATCCCGAACTTCAGCAGGCGACAACGGTGGGAATTTAACACCGCGGTCCAGTAACAGTTGTTTTACCTTCAACGCCCAAGGGTAGTGAGGAGATTTAGGGGACATAATAGATAAGCTGTCTTCAACACTCCACGCTAAGCTAGCTCCCGTAGCCGAATAGGTATTAATATTAGCGCCCTGCTCAATCAGCCAATGTGAGATTTCATACTGGTTAAGATAGGCAGCATAGTGAGCACTATTGGTTTTTTGCTCATCAGGTAAATTTACGTCAGCTCCACGCGCCACAAGTAATTTTATATCGGCCCAGCGTTCTTCGTTAATAGCACTAAATATTGCTGGCTGCCCAAGGCGTCCAATTGCATTCGGATCACCCCCCGCATCCAGAATAATACGAAGCCAATCAGGATCTTTAACACCAGATACTCGATTCACCGCACTATCACCAGATCCATCTTTATAGTTTGGATCGACACCTAGCTTAAGCGCCAGCGTGACGGCTTTTTTATCCTTCGTCTCATAAATCAACCACAGTAGCGGTGTAATACCTTCTTTTCCCTTAATATTCAGGTTAACGCCCTGTGACAGTTGATGACGGGCTACTGATTCGTCACCTTTTTGAATGCTTTCCAGCACCGCCACCACTGGTGGTTCAAAAAGTTCACTCGCCCGCATACTGTGTCCTCCTGCCTGACAAGCGGTTAATAGTGGCAGACTAGCCAGCAGCCAATACCACCATCTCAAAGAGGTTCTCCTTTTTCCCAACGCTCCCGAACTTCAGCAGGCGACAATGGTGGGAATTTAACACCGTGATCCAGTAACAGTTGTTTTACCTTCAGCGCCCAAGGATAGTGAGGTGATTTAGGGGACATAATGGATAAGCTGTCGTGTACACGCCACGCCAAGCTACTGCCGGTTGAAGAATAGGTATCGAAACTTGCGCCCTGCTCAATCAACCAATACACAATTTCGTATTCATTTACATAAGCGGCATAAAGCGCACTATTTCTTTTATTTTGATCTTCTAAATTCAGATCAGCCCCTTTCTCAACGAGTAGCTTAATATCAGCCCACCGTTGCTCATTAATGGCACTAAATATTGCCGGCTGACCACGACGACCAATTGCATTCGGATCGCCACCAGCATCCAGAATAATGCGAAGCCAATCTGGATCTTTGGCTCCCGCCACGGAATTAACTGCGCTGTCGCCAAATCCGTCTTTATAGTTTGGATCGACACCCAGTTTAAGCGCCAGCGTGACGGCTTTTTTATCCTTCGTCTCATAAATCAGCCACAACAGCGGAGTAACACCTTCTTTTCCCTTAATATTCAGGTTAACGCCCTGTGACAGCTGATGACGGGCTGCTGATTCGTCACCTTTTTGAATGCTTTCCAGCACCGCCACCACTGGTGGTTCAAAAAGTTCACTCGCCCGCATACTGTGTCCTCCTGCCTGACAAGCGGTTAATAATCCCAGAATAACGACGCCTACCCATTTTATACGTGCCAACCATTGCATTATATTCCCCTGAATGTATTGGTTATCTTCCCGATATCTTCCTTTTTCTGGCTTTCAATACCCGCAACTACCTGATCCATACCGTGACGCGCAATCGGTGAACCGCCAACAGCGGGAAGCGCCATCATATCACCGCTTGCTTTCGGCAGCCCCCCTCCCAGTAGCTTTGCAACACCGATAACGCCCCCTAGCGCCGCACCGGCGGTTCCGCCAATCAATGCGCCCGCACCGGATAGCAAGCCTGGAATCAAAGCTTTACCGTAGGTTTGCACCATGGTTAATATCTCGCCATCAACCGCTTGTGTTTTAATCAATGATGCCGTTTCTGCCAATGTCGCACCACCACCTCGCAAGGCAGTATTCTCATGTAATCCTGCGGCATTGAACGTATAGCCGGGAAGTTTTGTCGCACTGACCGCTGCAGAGGCTAACCCGCCCCCCAGAGAGTGGCCAACAATAACAGGTGGAGGATTTGGCATCAGATCTTTGACTTGAGTCGCGAGATCCATTGCTTGTTTGTACTGCGCTGATTCAAATCCCATACCCTGAGTGGCGTTAGTCAACCAGTCTTTCACTCCCGTCACCGCATTATTGGTACCCCTATAGGTCAACATGGTTTCACCATTAATCGCTGATTTGAACAGGGCAGAACCAAACCCTGTTTTCTTATCCATAAAATCATTGTCCGTCAAACCAGGAAGTTTTTGGACATCCAGCAGTTCCAGACCAACCGGAGCCTTAGGCAGTTTATCCAGCACTCCTCGTCGAAATTCATCGACCGAATAAACGTACTGAGCCGCCTCCGCGCGCAAGATGCTGTCGTTATTAAACGCCAACCGCTTTGCCGCATCGGCTAATCCCGGCAGCGTCGCCGCCTCGGTCGCCAACTTGGCACGAGCCAGATAGCGCTCTTTACGCTGTGCGACAGAGAGCAGATCATCAAGAATGGGCAACTCGGCGACCGAAGCCCATTCCATTAATGTCGGCAACAGCATTGGCGTCAATGCCAACAGAGGCGCGCGGCTTTTGGCCGATTGTTCGGCGCACGGTTTAACCGGGGACTGATAAGGCGAGTCGCCAATGATCACATTCCCGCTGCCAGCAGCAACCGAGCCGCCACAGCCGATCGCATCACCGATACGCGCCGCCAGCTTTCCATTGATGATGACCGTACCGGAGCCCGCAGATATCGCTCGATTGTGTACGCCGTGAGGCATATTCGGGCAAGGGCAAGCATGGAGCAAAACCCCATCACCTTTACGGGCCGCTGGTTTGCCATTGATGATGACATCACCGCTGCCTTCAATAATTGGGGTCGCAGGAAAACAACCGTGACCTACGCAGCTGTCTCCTAAACGTGCAGCACCTGGCATAGTTCCTCCTTAACGTCTGTCTGGCGCATCCGGCAGCGTAGGCTTCGAGGGGTCTTCTGGCGTAATCGACACCGGCGCAGTCCCTACGCCAGCCGCACCACCATCGTTGATTTTCACAATCGTCCCGGAAATTGTGACACCCGCGCTATCAATCTTGATAAAACCGCCAGGCGCTTTAATAGTCAGAGCCTGCCCCGCTTCCAGCACGATATCTGCGGCTTTCAGGTAGCTGTCCGTATTGACCAGAATACGCTGATGCGCCCCGATCAGCGTCTCTTCAGAACCGGACATCGTGGTCTGGCGGCTCCCTTCGATACGGGTAATCTCTCCCCCACCGATAAAGCGCTTGAACGAAGAGCCTATTTTCTGAATAAAACTCCGGCCAATTTCCTGATGATGATCCTGACCGATATTTTCAAAGTCATCTTTGCCTATCGTTCGGTGACGGTGACGATCGACTCGTTGGAACTGATCCTGAGCGACGCTGAGATGCTGATCGCGCCCCACACTCTGCCGATGGATGTTATTGATGACACCATCCATATCTTTCTGAGCGTGATAGTAAATTTGTTCACGCGTCGCCTCATCCTCGAAACGCAGTTCGTTGAAGCCACTGCCTTTGTGCGTATCAGTACGCAGCGTCGTGCGCGTTTTATGTGCGGGTAAAACGTACGGCGTCGGGTTGGTCGCGTGGAACGTACGCCCAGTGATAATAGGCTGGTCTGGGTCACCTTCGAGGAAGCTGACGATCACTTCATGGCTGATACGTGGGATAGCGATCATGCCGTACTGGCCACCCGCCCAGCCCTGACTGACGCGCACCCAGCAAGAGCTCTGGTCGTTGCTCGCGCCATAGCGATCCCACGGGAATTGCAGTTTTACCCGGCCGAACTGATCACAGTAAATTTCTTCACCCGCCGGACCCACCACCGTCGCGATTTGCGGGCCGTCCACCATCGGTTTGTACGGCATCGCCGCGCGCCACGTCGTTGTGCCCTTCACCACCGCAAAGCTGTTGCTCATGGTCGTCGGTTCGCCGCCGCTTTCCTCTTCCAGCGCCTGCGGCTGCTGCCCGACGTGCGTCACACTCACTGTCTGCCACACTGCGTTCAGCGTCGCATTCGGATGCTCCGTCAGGGTAAAGGTATTGCCCGGCATCAGCCCCGCGCAGTTGGACTCCCCTTCGCTTGTCACCGCCCCTGAGCGCAGCGCATCCAGACGATAGCCGCTGAACGCCTTGCCGCTCGGATCTTGCTTATAACGTCCCGGATAGTCGTAATGCTGATAGCTTTCACGCTGGTGCTCCAGCTCACCGCTCATCTTCTTGTGTGACAGTCCGTAAGCCGGCGTCTTGAAGTTGTAGTCCTTCAGTTCCACTTCGGCCGTGCTCACCCGCTCCGCGTAGTGGAAACGCCGGACATATTCGCCCTCACTTAACCCCTGCGTGGCGAGATTGAAGAACAGCTCCGGCCCTTTGGTCAGCGCACCCGCATCATCGGCAAACACCACTCGATGCTTGCCCTCCTCAAACTCGTGGAAGAAGTACAGGCCTTCCTCTGCGGCCAGCCGAGTGATAAAGGCTAAATCACTTTCCCGATACTGTACGCAGTATTCCCGCACGGCGTGCTCATGGCGCAGCGCAAACGCGTAGTCGGTAATGCCTGCTTCTTCCAGCAATGTGCCGATAATCGCTTCCGGCTTCTGCGCCTGAAAGATGCGGGCGTTGGTGCGAAGACCCAGTCGCCACAGCGCCGGACGGACTTCCGCCTGATAGCGCGTGCGCCGAAATCCGGTGTCGCCTTGAGTAAACCCACTGATAATCCCGCTGACCCGACGCTTCAGTTCGCCTTCATACCAAATCATCAGTTCGCACGGCTGATCCAGCACCGCACCGAAATCGACATCCGGCAACGCGCTCGCCAGACTCAGCGACAGGCTGAAGGGCCGATTCAACCCCTCATCCAGACTGAAATCCACCACCGCAAAGGTGCCGGCCTCCAGAGCACCGACCTTTACGGTAAACTGTAATCCTGTACTGTTTGCCATCCGCCTTCTCCTTATTATTCTTGTGCTGTTACCATGGCTACCGCACGCCTCGGGTTCCCTCGGAGCGGCATGTTGCTATCCTGATTAACATGAAAACCTGAGTTGTGGTCTGAGTCTGCTCACACCACGACTCACATCAGTGAAAAAACAGAAAACCCGGGCAAGCCCGGGTTAGATAGGAATTACGCTTCGACCGGCGTACGCCAGTCATCAGAGCCAGAAGTCCCTGCAACCGTGTGTTCCCAGTCGATTTTGCGGTAAGCCAGCGACACTTCAATCAGTTGGGTGTAATCCAGTTTGGACGGGTCCTGGCAGTGTGGCATTTTGCAATCGATGTCCACGATGGTGGAATCGGTCAGTACGGTAGAGAAGAAATGCTCTTGTTTACCTTCAACTGACGTGCGGTACCATTTCAGGGTCACGGTCGGCAGCATTTCGCCAGACGCCAGGGCGTTGTACATCAACGGAACCGCTTTGTTCAGCGCGACAGTAAATTTGAACGGCTTGTGCACGCGTTGGCCAGATGGCTGACCAGACTGCGGGTCGGTCGGTACGGTTACAATGTGTTTGAATTCCTGTACCAGCATTTCGTCTTCGTGGCCTTCCACATAGATGTTGCCGACAGAATCAGACGTGAAGGCACCAGCGGTGATATTGCCCTGAGTTTTACCTTCGATGCTGATATAGCATGGAGTTGGCATAGTCTTGCTCCTTGTTGTTGAAACGGGGAATAGTTAAACGGGTTTAGTAACTTCACCGTCTGTATAGCAATCCCCATGCCAATTTTTATCTTGTTGTTTTTAATGAAAAATAACTTAACTAAAATTCCCCCTAAGCAAAATTTGAGCAATAAGTTGCGCAGACTTCTCGAATCGTTTGCAAACATTGCGCAAAAAGTGATTTACACCAGAAAGTGAGCAAGAAGTTGCGCAGAATGCGCAGTTATTCTGAAAGTTTTTATTAGTGCTGAATTAATCAAATAAATAACCAATTAAAATAGTGATCATTAATAGTAAAGAACGATATATGGCGATAATTTGTTCATTTCCTATAAGAATATAAGTAAGTAATCACTTTCATTTATGATGAAAAATAGGCGTGCAGATCGCGGAATAACAACAAAAAAGCGGGTGCTGCTATCACGCAACACCCGCCTGTTATTGTCATTACGATCTCATTAAACCGTGATGATTTATCGGTTCTACCTTAACTATTCATCAGCTATTTACCACCAACAAATCCGCAGTGGATTACTCTGTCTTTCCTGACGACCAGTGCATCGCCAGCCGCTGTCCGGCTTTGATTTCATCAGGCTGCATTGTCGCTTCCAGATCGTTACGCGCATGGATGGCTTCGCTCATCCCCTCCGTCGCCGCCATGGCATACCAGGCGTAAGCATGAATACGATTGCGGGATGCCCCCAGCCCATCCTGACGCATCATCCCCATACGATACTGAGCCATACGGTTACCGTCATTCGCCGCCAGACGATACTGCTTCATCGCTTCAACATAATCCTCTTTACCGCCTTGTCCCAGCCGCAACATCTCGCCATAGGCCAGTCGTGACTCGGCATCTCCTGCTGAAGCCGCTTTGGCATATTCTTCACGCGCACGCGCGAATTCGCTCACTTTAAATAGTCGCTCACCCAGTTCACGTTGCGCTCGGATATAGCCCGCAGAGGATGCCTGAACCAGATAATGTTCACGCTTTTCATGGGTTGTCTGACTCTGGCTAAGTAAATAATCTGCTTCGCCCGATCCTCCAGACGCAGCACGTTCCAGCCAGTAACGCGCCTTCTGCTCATCCCAAGGTAAGCGCTTACCTTCGCGGTATGCCTTGCCCAGCCAAAGCTGGGCTTCCGAATCACCTGATGACGCGGATTTTTGATACCAGTTCAACGCATTCTCACCGTCTTCATGCAGGGCCATCCACCGTTGCGCCTGTGCCTGACCGAGCGTCGCGGCACGGAAATACCAGCGCTCGGCCAGATCGCGACGGATAACCACGCCGTTGCCCTGCTCATAGCGCTGCGCTAGCTGATATTGCGCATCCCGATTGCCAAGTTCAGAAGCCTTCAGCAACCACACTACAGCCTCTTTTTCACCGCCCGCATGCGTAGCATGCCACTGAGCAACAATCAGCTGCGCGGGGGGATAGCCATTCGCCGCTGCAGACTCAAACGCATTCAGGCAGGCTGCTACCAGCTTTCCCTGATGCTGAACCTGACAGTCCATACCGAGCCGATGCCCCGCTTCACCATTTCCCAGACGTGAGGACGTTCCCCACCACTGGCGGGCAGACGGGCTATTCTTTGGCGCGCCTAACCCGGCCTGATACCAATCGCCGACCTGAAGCGCAGCAGCTGCGCGCATTTCTGCATTTCCGGGGAGTTCAGACAGCCCAGACGCCTTCTGCATCCATTGCATCGCCTCGGTGTACTGGGAACGTGTGGCTAGCGTCTTTGCCAGCTGATATTGCGCTTCACCATTTCCGCGGTTCGCTGACGCCACTAACTCCGATTCAGGCAGCGACGTCACGGGTGCCTGGCATGACGCCAGCCAGCAGGCCGACAGGACTATCAATAATTTGTTGTATTTCATCATGGGCTCAGCGGTTTTCCCTTCACGATAATCAACTGGCAGAATTACCCTGCTGCAAACGGTACAAGCGAATATTGAAGGCGCGCAGCTCATCTTCCATACCGCGTAGCTCCGCTGGCGTCAGCGATTGGCTCTTGATTTTACGCGCCTCAAGTTCCCGCAGCCGTATCCCAAAGGGGACGTCCGATATCAGATCTTTTTGCATATCGTAGAGTTTTGATTTCAGGTAGGAGATCGTCACCGTCCGCCGCTGACGCTCCAGTTCCAGCAGTTGCTGCAACGTCTCGTTGACTCTGGCACGCGCCTGTTCGTAACCCTGTGTTTTCGGTTCATCACCCTGCTGGCGTTCAAGCGCAATTTGCCACTGGCGCTCCATCTCCTTCACCGCCAGCGAATCGGGATAGAGCTGCTGCATCACGTTTTTCAACCCATTGCCGTACTGGTACAGATAGAAAGGCGACGCATTTTTCACCTGTTCCAGCTGTGCCTGATAACGGTTGATCAGTTCGCCTTCCATGCCCTGCAATTTCTGCTCACCCAGAACAATACGCACCCGGCGAATGTCATTATGGTCGGGGGCAGTAGGCAAGGCGTACGCGGGCTGTTGCAGCAATGCCAGCGCATCGGCTTTCTGTTCCTGCCAATACTGCCACCCCGTAATAGCGGCGACAGGTAGCGCGCAAGTCAGCAACCCGGAGACAAACCAGAACCAAGCTGGCTTCTGCTTTTTATGCGCCTCAATTTTCAATACCGTCGGTTTCATTTGCCCCTTCTCCCGTCCGATGAGAATGCTACCCGCGGGCAGCGCAGCCTGACCCGAGCCTGATGAACCACCGCTTTGCACCGTTGCGCCGGGTTCCATGTCTGAATGAAAGAACACCATGGGTGGAATCTGCATATCCTGCTTTCTCAGTTCCTGATCGTCCGACACAATGACAATCTCGGTTTCATCAAACAAATGGGTATAACCTTCGACGAAGTGCAGCAAATTCTCGACGCGAGGAATACGACTCAAGCCGGAATTATGCAGTTTTTCACTCATCAGTTGCAGCGCACGTTCGCAACGATAAACCAGCCGCTTGTGTTCATGGCTGATGGCGTACTGCCGCACCACCTCGCTGATGCGGGCAATGAACCAGTCCAGCATCTCGATACGTGCCCGCTCCTGATGCACCGGCGGCCAGAAGTTATCCCACTGCGTCACGATCAGGTTCGCCAGAAACTCACAGCTTTCCGTGAAGCCCGTCAATCCAGCCAGCCGTGAGCGCGCCAGAGTGAAATAGATCGCAGTCTGGAGATCCACACCCTGTTTTTCAAAGATGGTGGTGGCCATATCGTGTACCAGCATCCAATCCACATCGGGACGAGACGCGTGACTCAACTTGTTAATTTCCGCCCGAAGTGCGTCAAATTCCGGCAGCATCCGTGGATCTCGGCCCACTTTCAGGGCCTGTTGTGCATCTTGCATATCACATCATCCAGCAATAGGGAGCCTGAGCAGGCTCCCGAGAGTTAAGTTAATAAAGCGAGTCAGGCAGCGTGAATTGGCTGAACAGACCACCAGCAAACGGGTTATGGCTGGCATCGGTATATACGCGATACGTCATCGCGCCGTTTTCCAGCGAGAAGCGCACGTCGAAGGTGTTCTCATTAACCTGCGTTAGCTGGTCGCTGTTGACTAACCGGAACATCGCCCACGGCCCGCTAAAGCTCAGGCTACGTGGTGAGCGCTCACGATCGTCCGGCACCAGAGTTAGCTTGCTCTCAGCCCCATCTCGCATACTGTTTGGCCACACCAGCGGCGTTTTCTGACGACGACCGTGACTGTATTCCAGCAGTTGTCCGTCCAGATTGAGTACGCTGCGGCGCTTGTTCGCCGTCAGTTCCAGCGGCTCCAGAACAAAGTGCACTTCCAGACTACCCTGCGCATTAAACAGGGTCTGGCGGATGCGGGTAGCACGCTCCAGCTGTTTCACCAGCTCAGCCTGTAAAGGCGACGCCATCCCTTCTTCCAGCATGCCGCTTTCCATCATCGCCTTGAGGTTGGTTTGATAGAAGCTGTCCAGCGTCCCGCCAGTCATGAAGAACATTTCCATTTCCGATAGCGGCACATCCTTGTTCGATGACGGGTCGAAGGGGTAACGATCCGCCAGCTTCTCATTGAATGGCGTCACAACTTTATCCAGCCACTCTTGATTCAGCGACGACATCGCAAGCCCAGTCACCAGACTGGCGCTTTCTCCGGCTAATTGTCCTACCCAGCGATCCAGTGGCGCGGGAAGGCTACGGGCGTATTGCTGTAAGGCGAAGACTGGATCGGCAAATTTATTTCCCTGCCGCGCCTGCACCGCTTTCAACGCTGCCTGCCCTGGATCGGTCGCGTTGACGATCTGATCGAGGTAGTGATAGAGGTCGGTCAGCTTCTGATTAACCTCTTGCACCAATGGCCCCTGCTCACCACGTCCGCTCAGTGCCGCATTGATAGTCATAAACGGACGACCAGTGCGCGTGTTGATACCTTGCGCCGTGTCGTTATCATCGTCGGACAGCTTACGGATTCGGGTGTTATCACTGACCGTGGTCAACACTCGCTGGAAGGGCTGATCGTTGCCGGTAATATCCGTGAGAATATCGAGCGCCTGCTCCGGCGTATCGAGCGTCTGCACATCAATGTTCGCCAACACTTTCTGCCACTGGTTGATGTAATCCGTAATGTAGCGATCGTTCACCTGACGCAGAATTTCCCGACGGTCTGCCTCGCTAAACTGCGCACGCTCACGCTGGCCCAGAACCCAGGCGTCCAATGCCGTCAGTTCTAACAGCGCTTTGTCCTGCTTGAGGTAATAATCACTGAAACCGGGATACGTCAGCAGCCGCGGCACACTTCCCGCTTTGTCATTACGCAAGGAAAACACCGGATCAAACGTCGGGCCGACTTCATCACGGATCGCTAAATCCGGCGGCAGCACCTGCGTCGCTTTCATCACCAAACTCTGATAAACGCGCTGATACATCGGCAGCTTGCTCAGCTCCTGTTGAGCCAACGTAATCGGCTGATTAAATGGCGTAAAGGTACTGATCGCCGCCGCATATTTTTGCTCACGGGCCTTATGCCAGTCGGTATGCTCAAGGGCGTAATCCAGATGCTGCATCAGTTGTTCCTGCACATTGCCCTGTGCGGGAAACGCCTTCTGCCAGCGCTGCGCCATAAACTGTTCGACCAGCACTTTATTGCGTCCTGACGCATCATCCAACATCCGCATCACACGCAGAATCGTCAGCTTTTGCTCGCTATTAGCGGGTGCCTGATTCAAATCTTCCAACAGCCCCTGCATCACCGCAGGGAGAAAGCGCTGGTTCAGCATTTGCAGGTAAGTGCCTTCAACATAAGGCCCAATCTTACCGCCCTGATACAGGCCAAGATCGGCTAGCAGCGGCGTACGTTCGTGGTAATTACCAAAGGATAAGGTCGCATCACGAATCAAATTCAGACGCGGCAACTGCTGATAGCCATAGCCCGGCTGCCCTTCCAGCTCATTGGTGCCGATAAACGCCTGCGCTTTCGTCAGTACATTACGTCCGGCTTCTTCATTGACCCGATAGAAATGGTGCCAACTGCCGACTAGCGCCAGACTGGCGAGCAGCATACAGCCCACGCCGATACTGAGCCGACGACGACGATAGAGACTATGCAGTCGGTTTTCCCCCGCCAGACTGGCCTCCGGAAAAATGACATCAGGGAAAAGACGTTGCACAAAGAACGTGTTCGACTCACCGCGCAGCGCAGCGTTAATCGGCTCTGGCAGTTGATAGCGTCGGGAAGCCGACTGCGCAAAAGCATCGAACGGCACCCCCTGTTGATAGACAGAACTGACGTAGACGCCACGGATCAGGAACGCGCGATCCTCGCCCGTCGCTAACGTTTCCGTCAGCACTTCCATCACGTAATCTTTCACTCCAGCCAACTGGCGGACGAACGAGAACAGCGAATTGCGCACACTTCTGTCCGATTGCGTCAGCAGCATGTCTGGCAGGTTGTCATTCAGGTGCGTGACCCACTCGTCCCAGAAACGCTCTAGTTCTTCCAGCCAACCTTTGCTGTTGCTCGCCTGCGGAGTAAACGTCACGCCTAAAATGGCCTGACGCGCATCGCGGTTTAACTGGCGATAGACCTTATCGAAGCCGCTCAGCATATCCAGTCGAGTCAGCGCGATATACACCGGTAAGCGCGTATTGATGTTGACAGAAATTTCCTGCAAACGCGCGCGCATGACCTGCGCATAGGCTTTACGATCCGCGACACCGGCCTGTGCCAACCAGGAAATATCCAGCGTGAGAACCAGACCATTGAGCGGCTGGCGGCGACGATTTTCACTGAGCCACTGTAGCAGGTGCTGCCACAGTCGGGCATGGCGCAGCCCGAGCGAATCACCCGCCAGCTCAGGCTGCGCCAGTAATTGTCCACTAGGATCCCAGATGACAGCGGATTCCCCGACCCAGCTACTCACCAGCTGGCCTGCCGCTACGTCTCGCAGCGCGGCATCCAGCTTTGGATTCATTTTGTTTGCCGGATTGGCGCGATGGATCAGGCTGCTTTTGCCACTACCGGCCAGACCAATCGTCAAATACCAGGGCATCGCATACAACGCTTTTTTACCCAACTGGGTCTGAAATGCCTCCAGCCAGCGATCGAGAAACGTCTGCTGACTGTCGACATACACCTGTAAGGGATCCTGCTCAATCACCTGATGTTCATGGCGCTCTGCGCGCATCTGCTGCACGCGACGCCAGACCAGCCAGGCGCTGTAGGAGAACGCCAACCACAGCCAGACCAGCGTGAACACCACGCGGCCCCAGATTCCCTGCAACGGGCGTGACTCGCCCACCGTCAAACGCGGCCCCAGCCACCAGGCTAGAACCAACACTACGACCCACAGTAGCGCTCCCAAAAGTAGCCAGGAGGGTTTCAGTTTAGGCAACTGCTTGCGTAGAAAGGTTATGATTGTTTTAAACATAAGTGACCATTCACTCCGAATGTCTTATTTTTTACGGGCTGCCGCCAACCGCTCCACGCGGCTGACCATTCCCGGTTCCCATTGCATCAGGCCCAATTGCTGGCTTTCCTGCCACATGTGCTGATAGTGCTGTGCTGCCAGTGATTTCATCCCTTCTTCGGCGAGTAAATCCGCCAGTACCAACTCGGCATAAAAGCGATCGCGAGGCTCTTTCAAGCGACGCATACGTTCATCCAGTAACAACATCGCCGCACCGATGCCTTTCTCATCCCGACAGGAGGCAGCCTCTGTTGCCAGATCGTCCTGCCGCGCACCGCCACCGCCGCGCACTGGCTGGCTGGACTGCAACCATTGGCTGCACTTCCCAGTCAAAAATGGTGCGCCATCGCTGAACGCCAGCTCCCGCAGTTCAGGCAAACGCTGAATAAAGGCAGAAAGCTCTTCAGCCATCGCCGTGGCGACAGAGGTATGCCCCAGCCGAGATGCCACCGAAGCAGACAGCATGTGGCCATCAAACCAGTAAGGTGCCAACACCAGGCTTTGTTCTATACGTTCCCACAGCGCCAAATCGGCTTGTGCAAGCGCACTTTGGTATTCATCCACGCGGTCTGACGAGACGGGTGCCAACTGAGTTTTATGTCCCTTCGACGACATCGGCGGTGTGGCAATACCGGACCAGATAGCATGGCGTCGCAGACGATAGCCCATCGGTGAATCAGGATGACGCTCAACCAGCAATGCGGCGACGTTCAACTGAGTTTGTCGCCAACTGCGTTCATCAGATGAGTTAATCTCCACCGAACTGACTGGCGTCGAGGCAGCGCTGGCACTGGTTTCACTTACGCCTGAGCTACCGCTGGCTGCCGAGGTTGGTTTCGCCGTCTGATTCGCCTGTTCCTGCGCCTGCTGCCGCTGTCTGGCACGCTTAAAGCCTTGCACCAATTCATCCATCAGCGCCGCTTTGTCGCTGGCCAGCTCGCCCCAGCGGGTCGCCACCTGCTCGGTTAATTTCTGTAACTGCTCTAACTCTGCGCTGGATGCAGTCTCCGCAATACGAGGGATCGCGCCCTCAAAACGCCGAACAATCTGGATCATCAACTTTTGTTTCTGAACCGGGCTAGCAGGCCAGGCGGTAACCCAGTAGCTCTCCAGCCAGCTATCCAGCAGCATCAGTGCGGTAGAAAACGGTGTCGCTTTAGCGGGGTGCTGTAAGCAGCGCAGTAGCTGAACCAGTACCCGCATGTCTTTGGTTTTGCTTTCCAGTAACGTCAGGCAATAACCCGCCACCACGTTAAGATCGACCTGGTTATGCGCCAGCGATCCTAGCTTGACCAGCTCCGTTTCTACCTTTTCCCAGAGCGGATCGTCAGCCAATACCGCCGCGCGCAACCTCTCATCCGGCAACGAGGTTTGCAGGCGTTTACACCAAGGATGTGCATGCATGAACGCCTCCTTTACCAGTGACACTGCTGACGCAGCGGCGCTAATGCTTCACCCAGACCAGTCAGTTCGATACGCAGCGCGTGACCGTCTGTGCCGTTAAGTACCAGCTCACGATGCCCAATCCAGCGCTTTAACGTATCAATCGCCGGCAGGCCGCGTCCTGACTCCAGCAGCAGCCCGCGGTTACGAATAAACCAACTGTCGGATACCGTCACACCATCAAGCTGTGATGTAACAGATTCTCCTGCCCAAGGTTCACTGAGCGTTAAGCGCAGGTGCGTAATATTGCTGGCGCAGCTAATCACCAGCGTATTGCCATCGGCCAGCACGCGGGTGAGCGTCATATCGTCGCTATCCGCTTCACGTCCCAGTTGAAACGCTCCGCTGGTAGTCGCTCTATCTCCCTGTGGGGACAGCGTACCGGTGCGTTCAGCTTCTCGGCCTAGTGCGTCATAGCAGGCCAGTCGGAGCTCTGAAGTCGTTTCATTGCGGCACTGTTCCCATAACGACTGCCAGGCGGGATCGGGCATCGCGGCAGTTGCCAACAGTAGGGGAGCCATCGTCAGAAACATCAATTCACCTCCAGCTTCTGGCATTTGTGGTCAAGAGTGCGTTTAGGGATATTGAGGCTATCGGCTACCAGCAGGCGGTTGCCCTGAAACTGGCGCAGGCGTGCCTCAATCACAGCCGCTTCATACCGCTGTGTGGCTATACGCAAATCGTGGATATGCTGATAACAATCCTGTTCCTCAGCCGTGCTGCTCGTCAGCCGGTCACGCAGTTCGGGCGGCAGCGATGTCAAGGACAGCGCTTCACCGCTCGGCGTATGTGCACACGCCACTTCCAGCAGGTTACGTAGTTCCCGCACATTGCCGGGAAAGTCGTACCCCACGAGCTGGCGCAGGAAAGCGCGACTCAATGGCCCTATGGGCTTTTGTCGTTCATCCGAAAATGGTTTATCTGCAAATTGACCGATGAAGTGCTCGCACAGCAGACGAATATCATCTGGCCGCTCACGCAGCGGCGCGACCAGCAACAGGCACTGGCAGAGGCGGTGATAGAGATCCTGCCGGAACACGCCGTCAGACACCTGCTGTTCCAGCGGCTGGTGCGTCGCGGCAATCAGACGGAAATCTGAATGAACTTCTTTCTCCGCGCCCAGAGGGCGGAAGCTATGTGTCTCCAATACCCTTAACAGCTTGGCTTGCATGGACTGCGGCATATCGCCGACTTCATCCAAAAACAGCGTGCCGCCGTTAGCCTGCTCAACCAGACCAATTTTGTTACTTTGTGCGCCAGAGAATGCCCCTTTCTGATAGCCAAACAGTTCGCTTTCAATCAGATTTTCGGGGATTGCGGCACAGTTGATAGCAATAAAGGGTTTGTCGACGCGTTCGGAACACTCATGAAGCAAGCGAGCCACCACATCTTTCCCTGAACCGGTTTCGCCCTGAATCAGCACTGAAAGACGGTGTTTTGCCGCCTGATAAATCTGCTGATGCAGCTCTTTAATCACGACAGATCGGCCAATCAGGGTGGCTTCCACCCGCTTTTTCTGCTCGCGACGACTCTGCCCTTCATCCTTAATCTGGCGGAGAGAATCTCTCAAGGCGACCTGTTCCCGTCGGGTGTGTACCAGCTCACGCAGCAGCATAAGCTGGCGGCAAAATACCTGAGCCAGCCGCTCGCATTCGCCTCGCTGATGCAGCGTTTGCAGGCGCGTCGGCGTATCCAACAGCGCTAATACCGCCAGCGGCTTACCGCTGTCCGACAACAGCGGCAACGCGTGAAGCCCGCAACTCGTCCCGACAGAGACCAGCATCTGCCGAAATTCACGGTGCTCAATACGAGCACCGCCATAAAGAGAATCCCAGGTACGCGCCTGATTCTTATGCAGCGCATAAGCCAGCGGATGGCTAAAGTCATCCACCCCCAGACTCAGCGCCACCGGCGTCTCATGCACCCGCCCCTGACAGATCAGCTGTCTGCCGCTGACATCCACCATCCCCAGCAGCATCCCTTGCGGCTGCCAGGCGGCCTGCATCGTCTCCAGCAGCCAGTCGCACAGACTAGTTTCATCATGCTGTCGGGTGAGTGCTAGCGCCAGTTTGAGGGCATGTTGCATACTCAGCCCTCCACCTCGGTCTGGAACTGGCCGGCTTCGACACGGAAATGAATACGGCTAACGGGTTCACCCGCAGACATGCGTTGCAGTAGCTGTAGCGAAACCGGTGGCAGCAAGGCCCCGTCAATCACTGATTCGAGCATACGTGCCCCGTTTTCGCTGCGGTTCGCCAACCGTAGAATCTCTTCCGGCACCTCGTCTTCAATGATGACTTCCGCACCAAAGCGCTGTTGCAGCAGAGAAACCAGACGCGACAATTTGCCCTGTACGATCTCGACCATGGTGTCATGCGCCAGCGGCAGATAAGGAATGACTTCCATACGCGCCAATAATGCAGGTTTGAAGAAGGCCGCCAGTTCGGGATAGAGCGCATCCAGCAACACATCCGACTGCTCGGCGTAGTTCACGATCGTCTGGAACCCGAGATTGGACGTCAGGAAGAACACCACGTTGCGGCAGTCGATGACACGGCCTTCACCATCGGCCAGTTCACCTTTATCAAACGCCTGATAGAACAAATTCAGAACATCCGGGTGCGCTTTCTCTACTTCATCCAGCAGTACCACGGAGTACGGCTTCTGACGGATGGCTTCGGTCAACACGCCCCCTTCGCCAAACCCGACGTAGCCCGGAGGCGAACCGATCAGGCGTGAAACCGTATGTTTTTCCTGATATTCCGACATATTGATGGTGGTCAGATAGTTACGTCCACCAAACATCAGGTCGGCAATCTGAACCACAGTTTCCGTTTTACCGACACCGCTTGGCCCCACCAGCAGGAAAGCACCTAGCGGACGCCCCGGACGACGGAGATCCGCACGCGCAGTCAGTAAATGTTTATGCAATTGGGCAATCGCTAACTGCTGCCCTTTAATCGACTCTCCCAGGAATTCAGGCAGGCGGGTGACGATATCCATTTCACCCTGTGAAATTCGGTTCAGCGGCACGCCCGTCCATTCGGCAATCACTGCCGCAATCTGCATTTTATCGACGTGGGGAGAGACCAGCACGGAAGCTTGCTGAAGTATTTCCAGTGCTTGCTCACAGGTAGCCAGTTCCGCCGCTGCCGATACCGCATCAAAGTCGACGGTTTGCTCGTCATCCAACAGCGCCGTACGCAGTTCAATCACGCGTTGAACCTGTGTTTTCTGCTGCTGCCAATCGGCTTCCAGCTGTGCCAGCGATGCCGCCCCCGCTTCGCGGGCGTCACGCAGTTCGACTAACCGCTCTTCAGTATTACCCAGACCGATGCGCGCCTGACGCTCAAGCTGGGTGATTTCCATTTTCTGCTGATGCAGGCGAGTCTGTAGCTGGCTGACTGCACGCGGTGGCGTCGTCAGGTTAATCGCCACGCGCGCACTCGCGGTATCCAGCACGTCAATGGCTTTATCGGGCAGTTGGCGACCGGAGATATAGCGCGCCGACAGCTGCGCCGCCGCCTGAAGTGCATCTTCATCAATCAGTACGCCGTGTGCTTTTTCATAGATGCTGCGCAGCCCACGCAGGATAACGGTGGCTTCTTCCGCGTTCGGTTCACCGACCTTGACGAGCTGGAAGCGACGGGAAAGCGCCGCATCTTTCTCGACGTATTTTTTGTATTCACTCCAGGTCGTCGCTGCGATCGTGCGCAATTCACCGCGTGCCAGCGCAGGCTTGAGCAGGTTGGACACATCCAGCCCGCCAGCCTGATTGCCAGCCCCAATTAGCGTATGCGCTTCATCGATAAACAGAATGATCGGGCGTGGTGCATCTTTCACTTCCTGCATCACACCTTTGAAGCGTTTCTCAAATTCGCCTTTAACTGACGCACCGGCCTGCATCGCTCCCAGATCGAGCGTGAGCAGTTCTACATCCCGCAATCTTTCCGGTACGGCACCCGCCACAATACGCAGCGCTAGCCCTTCGATCAGCGCACTTTTACCGACGCCCGCTTCCCCCACCACAATCGGGTTGTTTTTACGGCGACGGGAGAGAATGTCGATCATCAGATCGATTTCATGATCGCGACACAGCACCGGATCCAACTGCCCCTGTCGGGCAGATTCCGTCACGTTTTGGGTATAGCGAGAGAGCTGGGTAGTCGCCGCAGCAGCCTGCTCCGCTGTAGCGGAGCGCGTCGCCACCTCCGTTTCAACGGAATCCTTGACCCACTCATCAAACTGCTGACGTAAAAGCTCACGGTTAATCTGCGCCAGCGGGCGGGATACAGCCCCTGCTACATAGCGATTTGGCGTCAGCAGCAAAACCAGCAGCAAGATGCCGCTGCGCAGCTGCGCATGTTGGAATTCAGCCGAGGCCAGCAGCCAGCTGTCCTGTAACCATTCCACCAGCAGAGGAGAGAATGAGGGATAGCCCGCATCAAATTCTTTATCCACGGAAGAAGGTAACAGCAGCGAAGACAGCTCATCCGCATCGACACCCGCGCGCTTGAGGATCTGGCGCACATCACACAGCGGCGTTTCCAGCATTTTCATCAACAGGTGCTCAATACGGATTTCCGCTCCCTGATGTTGAATACAAAGTGCCGCCGCTTCTTCCAGCATATGACGGCACACGGGGTTAAGTCGTTCAACCAGTGTCGGCAGTTCAATTCGAATCACGGTGTAGCTCCTGTTATTGTAATAATTCTCCCAGCTGACGCAGTACGTCCTGGGTTTGATGAGTTAGCTCGTAACGGTACAGGCCGAATGCGGCCACCAAGACCACAAAAACGCCGATAAACAACGTGCGCAATGACACCTGTCTACGCAGGTGGTAACGCGAGGCCTGCTGCCCCAGATTCAAGTGGAAGACCGTCGGCGAATTAGCAGGCTCAGGGCGCAGCGTGTCATGTAACTTACTCACGACGCGGTTCAACTCCTCACGCCCCTGAGTCATCACCCGATAGCGCCCTTCAAAGCCCAGACAGAGGCAAAGGTAGATAAACTCCAGAATGTCGCGATAGCGGGTGGGATCGTCCAGCAGCTTCTCCAGCAGGACAAAAACCTTTTCGCCTCCCCAGGTCTCATTATGAAAACGGGTCAACAGGGAATGGGCCGACCACATGCTTTGCCCGCCCCACTCCCGTCCCATCACGGCTTCATCAATGAAGGTGCAGAGGATGTAGCGGAAGGACAAAATCACGCCGTTTTCATAGCCATGAGAATGCAATTCCTGCTCGATGGCCTGAATTTCAGACACCACGCGCTGATAGAGATCCTCCACGCCCTCATAAGCAGAGAGCTGGCGTACTCGCTCCACCATGCCCAGCAGCGGCGTGACCGTATCAACCATCGGATTAATGCTTTGTCCACGCAGGCGGAACCAGTAGTCGGAGTCCATATCCAGCTGTCGGGCGTGGTCAAAAAGCAGATCGCCCAGTTGATCGTTTTTAATAACCTCGATGCTCATCTCTTACTCTCCTGACTACTGACCACGGATGGCCCAAAGCTGCATATCCAGTTCCGGGAATTCACCAGCAATGTGGAACGCTAACGTATTGCCAGACACCAGCACCTGCCAGGCAGGGCTTTGTCTATCCAGTTGGAAATAGCTGTATCCCGCGTGATAAGGCAACTGGCGCGGTGCCACAGGCAGCGGCAGCAGAGGGATGCCAGGCAACTGCAGGCTGATCAGTTCGCGGATCTTCTCGCTGGAGGCAATCTTCGTTTGTTGCAGCAGCTGTTTACGCAGATGCTCCTGCGGCATACGCGCGCGCACTGCCAGCACAAACTCGGCGCTGGTCATCAATTCCGCATCACCAACCATCGCCACCATCACGCCATACGGCTGTTTCTTCAGTTGGATGGAGACGGCACGCGGCGACAGCACGGTGCTCAGGGCTTGACGCAGCGCCATCATCAGCGGCTCAAAGCTGGCCTGCTGATGTTCGTGACGGTAGGCGGGAAATTCCGGTGGCAGACGCGATTCATCGGTAAACGTCATCAGTTCGCCGCATAGCTCAACCAGCGTTTCGTGAAGGCGTTCAGGGTGCAACGTACCAAGACGCGCCAAATGCGACAGCTTAGGCTGAGCGCGGTTAAGCAATTGCAGCATCATAAATTCGGCCACGTCCGCCACGCCTTGTTGTCCCGGTGCGGCAATACGCTGTGCCAGACTGCGTGCGCGTTCAGCGACCAGACCGGCAGATTCGCCCAAAAAGCGTTTTAAGGTAGGGATCGCGGTAACGCTGATACTGCACGGCATAAAGTTAGGATCCAGGATCAAGCCGCCGTCGGGGCGTTTATCCAGAATGTTGGCAATCGCCAGCGAGGCATAAGCGCTGCGATCGTCACGATCGAGCATCAGGCGCAGGCTGACCTTGCCGACTTCCAGAGAAACGATATCACCGCCGTCGCTGTGCAGATCGCGCACGTCATGCCGATGCGATTGCAGACGGCTGGCTATCCCCTGCCCCGGCTGACCGACTTCACTGACGCCATTTACCGCCAGCGGCAGCGCCAGATACACTTTCTGGTTTGCCAGCGCGACGTCGGTGATCTCCAACGGCAGCGGCAGGGCATCATCACCTGGAATATTGAACACGGTGCCGTCAGGCATCACGCCGCTGGCGTTAACCAGCGCGATACGGCCAAAATTGAGGTATTCCTCATTAATTGCCAGCGACTGTAAACCATAGAAATAATCACTGAGAGCGCTGAGACGCGCATGCAGTGCGTAATCGGTGTGTCTTTGCTGCTGTTGAAAATGCTGCGGTTTAATAAACAAACCTTCCCGCCAGATAATGCGATTGCGACTCGACATAATTATTCTTCTTCTTGGTCTTTTTTGATTTCGACTTCATCCCGGCGCAAGTGCACGAGGATCTGATACGTCTGTCCGGTATTTTTTAGCTTGATGACTTTGCGCCACTCCGCGCTTTCCGAATCTGCATATCGAGCTACCACGCCGAGGTAGTGCACCTTTTCATCCAGTGCTTCTGGCGGCAGATATTTGAACTGCCCCGGCAATAGCGTGTAGTCCTGATGGCTGATGTAATTCTTGGCCAACGCTTTTTCGATATCCGTCGTGATCTGGTCGTAATCGGTTGCTAACAGACGCGAATCTTCCGCCAGCAGAACCAGTTGGAATTCGATAGGGGCGGCTTCACCGCTGTCGTTCGGATTCACATCCGGTTCCGCCAGCAGGCTAAACCCCACGGTAGAAGGCTGATGATTGTTGCTGCCCACCTGGATATCCGGATTCGCCGCGACCTGCGCCATCTTGCCCAGCGTGGAACACCCCGACAGCAGTAACATCAGGGAAAATAAGCACAGTGCCCGCAGCATTATTTTTGCTCCTGCTGCTGACGCACGGCACGGTCATACGCTTGCGCATACACCTGATGGAACAATTTCTGGAAACCCTGCTGGCGGGGTGACGTCAATTCTCGGAAGTAGTGCTGATACATCTGCCACGCCCAGCCATCATCCGCAGCCAACGGTTCGCCACTACGACGATAGTGTTCAAAACGGCTAAGCAGCGCGGCTGGCGAAAAGGCCTGAAGAATGTTTTCCAACGCCACGGCAATCGCCTGCTGGTTCGCAATATGATGCACTCGCATATTGTTCAACACCTCTTCCACCGCGGCGGGCGCTGACAAATGAACTGGGCTTTTCCCCTCGGCAAACAGCACCGACAGCGTATCCGCATAACCCAGCCCCAGACGCAGCGGGTTATCTTCAATCGGGCGTAAGTGCGTGTCCGCCAGTGCCGCCTGTTCCGTCTGCAATGCCAGCAAGCCTTCAACCATGGCGCGCAAGCTTTTCCCCATCTCTTCCAGCATTTCACGCAGTCGCGCATCATCGCTCGGCTGAAGCGACAGCCCCAGCCCGCGCATCAGCGGAGCCAATGAGGTGCCGTCGCTGTACCCTTCCAGCTCATCTCCCGCATAGCGTGTGTTGATAGTCGGTAATTCGACAAATTTCTGATCCATGGTGTCCTCAGCAGAAGAAAAAGAAGAAAGAGAAGTCGTGAGTGATTCTCCGACCGTCTCACTGTCTGATAGCAAGAGTGACTGGCTCTGTTCTTTCTGTAGCGCCCACAGCGGGTCGTTCAACACGACGGTGGAGTCTGCAAGATCCGTAGAGCGCCTTTTTTTATCTTCACTTAGCCAGCCGCCCAGCACATCGTCCGTGCGCTGTCCTAATACCTGATCGATATCCTGTTCCGTTGTGGGATCGCCGATATACACGCCCAGCCGGAAAGGCCCAATCACAAGCTCATCACCGTGCGACAGAATGACTTTACGATCTCGCCCAATCGGCGACAGGGAACCGTTAATAAAAGACTGGCCGCTCAGATCGCACAGGCTGAAATAGCCATCGGTCATTTCGATACGAGCGTGTGCCGGGACCACGGAGCCCAGCCGATCCCGTAGTTGCCACTGATCTTTTTCCGATGCGCCCAGCGTGCCACCACGGTGATCAAACTGGTGCTGTACCTGAGAATTGATATCGAGCTGCTCACTGTTGAGCACAACCAACGTGAGTGGGTGGGTTACGTTCACATTTACTCCTGCACACAAATCGTCACATAGGGATCCGTTGGGGGTTGCCCGAGAAAGCTGCTCCATCCCAACCGGCTGCTTTGTTCACTTCCCAGGCTTAAGCCCTTGGCTTCGCCTTCCGCAAAACCAAGACGCAGATCCCAAGCCAACTGATCGCGAAGAATGAAAGAGACAAAACGCACCAGCGGCTGAAAATGCTCGCCGTTGGGCAAAAAGCTGAGAAAGCGGCTAAAGCTGAGATTGCCGACCTTGAGCAAAAACTTGCCGGCACAGTCATTCACTTTGTCGCCGATAACAAAATCACCGCCCAGCATCATGTTTCCTTTTCCCAGACGATTTTGCTGCCCTTCATGAATAGGAACGCGGCGGTGCTGCCAGGCCATGACGGCGACGTCGTCCAGGTCAAAACAGTGAATAACCAGGCCCGCGACCACTTCCGGTGAACGGCTGGGGCTTGCCAGCACCCCGGCGTAGGAAAGCATCTTGGCGCGGTTAACCGGCAGGCTGTCGCGTACGGCGTCATTCCCTAGTCCTACAAGCGCAAACATCAACCGAGAGAATCCATCCTCCCCATCGTTCTGAAAGCGGACGTGATAGCGATATTTTCGCCATGCGCGGTGCAACAGCGTGAGTAAGCGGTGATGGAAGAAATCGAGAAATACGCCCAGCTTCTGTTCGCCCTGCGCGTACTCCCAAGCCAACTCTTCAAGGTAATAACCTGGCATCGGCGACTGGCTGCCGTGCAGACCCAGAAACGCGACCTCCAACTCCTGACGGCCTTCTTCATCGCATCCCACCTTCAAGATATCGCTGGGGTGAAAGCCAATAGAGGCGGTAGAGCGAAAGCGCAGACGCTCCTGTTCAGGGCGAAAATCCAGTTCTTGTTCCAGATCCACGCCTTCCAGTTGATTAAGCAATTCCACCAATTGGAAAAAATTAAAGCGTGAGACATCCTGACGGAACGTCACATCATTGAGTGTTGACCTATCTGTACCGGCCATCGGTAGCGCTCCTTGTTATCGATGTTGACCACTTCCAACAGGTGGAAAGCGTTAACGCTGGCGTATAGCGAGAAAAAGTGCGCCAGCACCGTACTAAACAGATAGAGTTCTCCTTCACTGGAAAACGCGGATTGCCGTACCGACAGGATTGATTTCAAGCCGCGCACCGGCATGCCCTGAACCAGACGATCGATAGGGGTGGTTTCGATAGACTCGATACCCGCCAGACGCTTACGCGAGGCTTGCTCTGCCTGCTTATCGTGCAGCGCGGGGAAATCGTAGGTACGCAGAATCTGTACCAACGCATCACGCCGCAGCAACGACACGTAGTTCAAGGACAGGTTGGAGATCAGCGTCCAATGCAGGCTGCCATCCATCGCTGGCCGCAGCGGCCGCGTCGGGCGAACCAAATTACGAAACGTTGCGAAAGACGGTGAATTCCCGGTTGGCACGCAGATCGCCCCAACGGACAGCTGCGCCGCACGCGATCGATTGGTGCAAGTCAGGGTTACCGAGATGGATTCATCTAAATCAATCACTTCTTGCTCATCACCGCGCACAAAAGAGAGCATATGATCAAAACCGTTACCATTGATGGCTTCTCTTACCCGGATGCGGTAATAGAGCGCCAGCCGTCCTTTGGCTCGCTCAATTTGGTGCTGAAAGCTCTCAAAAGGCTGATACGTGCGTGGAATTCCCCGAGAACGACCTGAATTCCCTTCAACCCAGCCTTCAACCTTATCCACAGAGAAAATTTCAAAGCTATCAGCGTTACGGTAGCTGGCTTTCAGCGGGTAATCGGTCTGGCGTCCGCTGAGGTTGATCGGTTCGCTATCATGCTGGAAGAGATTAATTGCAGGCACGCAGTTGAACATGAACGAATCAGGGCGGATCTTCAGTTCCGCTGGCAACGGGCGATCAAAGCAAAAATGCAGACGAAATTCCGTTACCGTTAGCGGGAGATCAGGCCATACCGCGCCAGCAAGTTGGAAAAAGAGAAAACTTTCAGGAAAACAAAAGTATTCCTGCAAAATGCGGTAGCCCGAATAGACATTGCCGGGATACGGCAACAGGGCATCTTCACGCTCAAAGCCGACCGTCTTCAGCACGCTAGCTTCCTGACGGAAACGTTGGCCATCAACTTCCAGCTCAATATGCGACAGTTGGCTAGCGATCCAGAAATAGAGCTCGTAGGCGGTATAGGTATCACCGCCCAGATAAAAGCGCAGTTTGTCGAGTTGCAGATCGCTGAGTGATAGCGGGCCATGCAGCCCAATATCCAGAGTAATAGTGGAAAGATCGTTGCCGCTTTGTACCTTGATCTCGCGGATATCTGCCGGATAAATCCAGGCATCGTGGCAGGTCTGAAAATGGCAAACTACATCGTCAATCGGCAGGCTATCAAGCTCACAGCCTCGCGCCACAAACGCAGGTTGGGCAATCGCACCGGGGTGTACCGAAAACTGCATAATTGTCATGCTTGGTACGGGGCGCAGGTAATTAGGCCACAGCATGCCTAGCAGACCATGTGTCAGTTCCGGAAATTCATCCTCGATCTTCGCCCGCAGGCTCCCTGTCAAAAAGGCGAACCCTTCCAGCAGACGTTCGACGTCTGGATCCGTAGTTTGTTCTGACAAAAATCGGGTAAGCTCAGGGTGCGCCTTGGCGAATTCACGCCCTTGCAGGCGCAAGTAGGTCAGCTCATCCCTGAAAAAATGTTCCAGTGACATAATCAGATCATTCTGTAATGACGGTGGCTATCCATGTGGATATTGAAAGAGGCGACCTGCTCCAGATCTTCCAATCTGACCCGGGCGGTAACCTGAAACGACATCTCCATCGGATTCGATAAATAGTCCGACGTGTTGACATCTACATGAACAATTCGAGGTTCAAAGCGACAGATACACTGTCGGATCGCCTCCCGGATTTTCCCCCGAATATCCGCACCACCCTGCGTCGCGTCATTAAAATCAATCACGCCAAGCTCAGGTGCGCTGCGGCAATTTCCGGGCCGGGTGTTGAGCACGTTGTCCAGTTGACGCTTAACGGACTCGATCAGTGCTTCAACTTCCGTTTCAGGGGAGGAACGACGTTCCTCCCCACGGATACGATCAAACAGACTTGCCGCGCTTCCCCTTTCCCAGGCAGAAAGAGACGGCATGAGTCTTATTCCTTATCCAAACGCCCTACCAGCGACAGCTCAAAGTTCGCCCCCATGTACTTGAAGTGCGGGCGCACAGACATGGTGACCTGATACCAACCTGGTTCCCCTTCTACATCCAGCACTTTGATTTGTGCGGCACGCAGAGGACGACGGCTACGGACATCTGCCGGCGGGTTCTCCTGATCGGCGATGTACTGTTTAATCCAGGTATTCAGCTCGCGCTCAAGATCCTGACGCTCTTTCCATGAGCCAATCTGTTCACGCTGAAGCACTTTAATGTAGTGCGCCAGACGGTTGATGATGAACATGTAAGGCAGTTGCGTACCCAGCTTGTAGTTGGTTTCCGCTTCTTTGCCTTCTTTGGTGTTCGGGAACACCTTCGGCTTCTGCACCGAGTTAGCAGAGAAGAACGCCGCATTGTCACTGTCTTTACGCATCGTCAGCGTGATAAAGCCTTCTTCAGCCATTTCATATTCGCGACGATCGGTGATCAGGACCTCAGTCGGGATCTTGGCCTGAAGTTGGCCCATGGCTTGATAAACATGCACCGGCAAGTCGGTAATCGCACCACCGCTCTGTGGGCCAATGATGTTCGGACACCAGCGGTATTTTGCGAAGCTGTCCGTCAGCGCCGTTCCCATCAGATAGGCGGTATTGCCCCACAGATAGTGTTCGTGATCGGTGCTGATATCTTCTTTGTAGTTGAAGCCCTTAATCGGGTTTTCAACCGGGTCATAAGGCAGGCGAGCCAAAAAGCGCGGTGCCGTCAGCCCCAGATAGCGGCCGTCTTCAGATTCACGCAGAGAACGCCATTTCGTGTAGGCTGGGCCTTCGAAAACGGATTTCAGATCTTTGATGGAAGGCAGATCGGTGAAACGATCCACGCCAAAGAAGGTCGGTGCAACGGAAGAGATGAACGGCGCATGTGCCATCGCGCCAACGGCGCTGACATACTGCATCAGTTTGATGTCTGGCGAACTTTGCGTCATCGCATAGTCACCAATCACCCCACCGATAGGCTGGCCACCAAATTGGCCATAACCGCTGGAATAAACGTGCTTATAGAAGCCAGACTGTGAGATTTCAGGAGCGAACTCGAAATCTTCCAACAGTTCTTCTTTCGTCGCATGCAACACCAGCAGTTTGATGTTTTCACGGAAATCGGTGCGATCGATAAGCAGTTTCAGAGAACGCCAGGAAGATTCCAATTCCTGAAGTTCTTTCGCATGCAGAATAACGTCAATCTGCTTGCTGAGCTTTTTGTCCAGTTCGACGATCATGCTATCGACCAGCGCTTTATTCACGGGTTCTGCTGCATTACCGCTATCAAGAATGTTAGCAACCAGCGCGGCAATACCCTGTTTAGCCACGCTATAGCCTTCATCGACTGGGCTGATACGCGCTTGAGCCATGATGTCATCAAGCAGCGAGCCAGAGGTGCTGGCAGCCCCTGCCTGGGCCTGTTCTTCAACTATTGACATATTATTTCCCTATTTCGTCAGTAAACATCAATTATTCGGCGGGTTTCACCAGCTCGAGCTCTTTTAAAAGCTGCTCTCTGGCTTCTTCGCTGGACAACAGATCCTGCAAACGATTACGGAATGAGGGAATATTGCCGAGGGGGCCTTTCAGCGCGACCAGTGCCTCACGTAAATCAAGCAGCTTACGTAATTCAGGCACTTGCTGGGCAATGCGGTCAGGGGAGAAATCATTCAAACCGCCGATGCTCAATTTCACTGGCAGGTCGTCCTGACTTTCTTCTTCAAGGCGATTTGGCACACTGAAATTCAGTTCCAGATTTGCTTCTTTCATCACGGAGGTAAAATTGTTTTTATCGATCGATACGGTCTGACGTTCCTCGATCGGCGTTTCCTCTGTGCGCCCTTTCATATTTCCCACGATCATCAGCGTTAACGGCAATTCTATTTCCGCCTGCTGACCACCAGTGGCCGGAACATATTTGATATTAATACGTTCCTTTGGTGCGACAGATGCACCATCAGTTCCTTTTGCCATGTGTCTATACCAACGTAAGGGCACTCGGGCCCGGAGAAGTAAAGTCGATTCCTACCAAAAGCCCGCCATAATCCATAAGCACGGCAGCGACTCGGCAAACAAATATCCCCGTCATCCTTCAAGTTGCATGTGCGTTGGCTGCGTTCAGTCATCCGAATCACTTACCAGAGTAAGCTCATCGGAATTCCTTATCTTGCCGCCTTCCTGAAACTCGAATTATTTAGGGTATAGCGTATTTGTTTTTCGACCAGCGAGATGAAATAAATTTAAATCGAATTAAAAAAACCATAATAAAGCCGTAAATTTACGGTTTATATCGATGTAAAAGAGTCACACCAAGAAGGAAGTTAAATACATTTATATTTTGAGTTTAGATCATACACACAACACAAACGCATGGTCAATGCTTATATAGCAAAGCAAGTAAACAGAACAACTAAAACAAAAACACAATAAAAACAAAAGATTAAATTAAACTTAAGTAAAAATATCCATAAAAAAACAGAATAAGTCATTGAGTTTCAATTGACTGAAAAAGAATATATTTCGTGCCTTTTAATTTCGTTAACAACGAAATACTTAACCCGCTAACAAATTAAGGAAATTAAAAACAACTCATTAATTTTAATTTAGTAAAAACATTCACTCTTTATTTTTTACTTTTGGCAGAATAAATACCTCTATCACCTTAGGAAACTATTTCCGTGTTAAGAAATAAATATTAGATAGTTTAGCAATCATTGATTTTTTAATGAAAATTATTAGTTTTTTATACTATCAAAAAACACATAACTAGTGACATTAACCAAGCGCATAAAATTAGCGGTATTTCATAACAAAAACCACCAAGAAAAGCAGTGAAATGATCTCTTAAACGACATTTTCAGGTTAAAATAGCGGTCATCCGGCTGGAGAACCTTCCTGACGATACAGTGGAGTAAGGGCGCCCTGACAGGACGCCATTGTTTGTATTACTTTAGATTATCGTTGAAGAACGAGGTCAGCGCTTTCACTGTCTGGCACGTATGATAATTCAGCAGCAAGCTATTTAGCAGGTTACCGAATATGATTAATGCTCTTGCCGATTTTCTTCATGCCAGCCACCACCCAGCGCGCGGTAGAGTGTAGATAATGCAACTTGATGCTGTGTTCGGATATCGATAAGTTGTATCTGACTACCAAACGCCCTACGTTGTGCATCAAGATAGCGCAAGTGGCCATCCACCCCACCGGCATATCTTGCTTCAGCCAGTCGCAACGACTCAAGATTGGTCTTCGTCAGGCTTTCCTGTGCCAACGCTTCCCGCCGTAAGGTATCCGTTGCATCCAATGCGTCAGACACTTCACGAAATGCCGTCTGAATGGTTTTTTCATAATCTGCCACAGCAATCTCTTTTCGCAGATTTGCTACATCCAGGTTAGCCATATTGCTTCCGCCGGAGAATAACGGCAGCGTTATCTGCGGTGAAAATGACCAAGCCTGCTGTCCGCTGCTGAAAAGATCGGATAACTCAGTACTGGCACTGCCGTACATTCCTGTTAGAGAAATACGGGGAAAAAAGGCTGCCCGCGCTGCGCCAATGCTCGCATTTCTTGATTTAAGTCGATTTTCCGCTGCTTCAATATCCGGTCGGTACGCCAACAACTGGGATGGTGTACCCAGTGCAATATTTTGCAGAATCGCCTCTTCAGCAACAGACTTCTGAGGCAGATAACGGTCAATATCATTAGTTCCAACCAGTAAACGCAGCGCGTTTTCTGATTGCCTTAGCTGCCGAGTTACCTGCTCCCTTTCAGCCCGCGCTTGCTCTACAAGCCCCAGAGCTTCCTGATAATCAAGAGCGGATGCTACACCTACAGCACGTCTTTCTGAAATGAGCCTCAGGGAGTCCTGCCGCGACTGTAATGTGCTGTTTGTAAGCTCGTAACGCTGCACCGCACCATTGCGGGTGAGATAAGCCTGCACGACCTCCGCTATCAGCGTAATTCTCGCACCGCGGGCATTGTTCTCTGTTGCAAGATACTCTTCCATCGCGGCATCTGAGAGGCTTTTAACCCGTCCAAACAAATCAAGCTCGAATGCCGCCAGACCAACGCCAGAACGCCACTCGCTTTGAACAGCCGCTTGGCCGGTTGGGGATATATCGCCAGGAACACGCTGGCGTGAACCCGATCCCTGAGCCTCAATCCCCGGCAATCGATCGGCACGTTGGATACGATATTGGGCCCGAGCAACATCCACATTTAACAGGGTCTGCCTTAAATCTCGGTTATTGGCGAGCGCCATATCGACCAAATGTCGTAACCGTTCATCCTGAATGAATGTCTTCCAGTCAGTTGTGGCAGATGAGTGCCGATCGCTTTTCCACTGTTCCGTTATCGGTGACGGTGGCGTGGTATAAGTGGGCGCCATAGAGCATCCCGCTAACAGAAGCGTAACCGCGATCAGACTGAGTTTATGAGGCGTTATCATTTTCCCACCTCTCGGGTATCTGTCTGGCTATCAGGCGGTGTCTTTTCTTTGCTTTTGTTCATCAAAGACATGACCCAGACATAGAAGACTGGCACAAACAGCACACCCAGTAAGGTCGCGCTCAACATCCCCCCCATGACACCCGTACCGATAGCACGCTGGCTGAGTGCACCCGCTCCCGTTGCAATAGCAAGCGGTACCACGCCAAGAATAAAGGCAAGCGAGGTCATCACGATAGGACGAAAACGCAAGCGTGCGGCTTCAATAGCGGACTGCCTGAAGGATTTCCCTTGTGCGTGGAGATCCTTTGCAAACTCGATGATGAGAATTGCATTTTTCGCCGCAAGCCCAATGATAGTGATCAGACCCACCTTGAAATACACGTCATTAGACATACCCGCAGCCATTACGGCCGCAACAGCACCCAACGCCCCGACAGGAACAATCAGGAGGACCGAGAACGGGATCTTCCAGCTTTCGTACAAAGCAACCAGAACCAGAAAGACCACGACAAGTGCTAAAGCTAATAGCAGCGGAGCCTGAGAACCGGCGGCTTTTTCCTGATAGGACAAACCGGTCCACTCATACCCAATTCCCGGTGATAATTGTGCAGCCAACCGCTCAATCTCTTTCATTCCCTCACCAGAGCTCATGCCGGGAACCACATCACCGGAAAGTTTGAGGCTCGGATAACCGTTGTAGCGGACTACTTGCACAGGGCCATGCTTCCACGCGATTTCGCTAAACGCCTCCAGAGGAACCAATTCCCCATTGCGGTTGAGAATATTCAGTTTACGCAGCGTTTCCGGCGTAGCCCGACTTTCAGGTGCTGCCTGGACGATAACGCGCTGCATACGCCCCTGATTTGGGAACTCATTGACTAACGCCGAACCGTAGGCGGTCGAGATAGCATTATTAATGGCATCAAAAGGAACCCCCATTGCTTCTGCTTTCTCACGATCGATACGCAGGTCAAGCTGTGGTGCATCAGCCAATCCTTCCACCATGATGTAAGCAAAAGTCGGGGATTCATACACCCTGCCCATTAGCTGTTGGCTTGCGGCAAGCAGCGCGTCACGACCAAGGCCTGCACGATCCTGAAGACGTAGCGCAAAGCCACTTGAGTTACCCATGCCTTCAATCGAAGGCGGAACGATAGAAAATAGCGTGCCGTCTTTTATGCTCTGGAAAACACCGCTGGATTGATCCGCTTCATTTTGTACAGATTCCTCACTGGAGCGTTCTGACCAGTCTTTGAGCATGACAAAGCCCATGCCGGCATTCTGCCCCATACCGGAAAAGCTGAATCCCTGAAGCGTCAGTACATCCGCAACCGCAGGACGTTCAAGAAAGTAGTTTTCCATTTCCTTGGTTGATGTCATCAGCCGCTGATATGTCGCCCCCGGAGGAAGCTGAATATCCGTCATGACATAACCCTGATCTTCTGACGGAAGAAACGCCGAGGGTAGCCGGGTATAGGCCACCGCAAGCACACCAAGAATGGCGACATACACCAACATCACTCTGCCTGAGCGTGACAGCAATGTTGATGTGGTAGAAGAGTAACGCTCCGTCAAGCTGCTGAATTTACGGTTGAACCAGCCGAATAACCCTTTTTTCTCGGCATGGTGACCTTTAGCAATAGGCTTAATCAAGGTGGCGCAAAGCGCAGGCGTCAGCGTTAGGGCAAGGAAGCCGGAGAAAAGAATCGAAATTGCCAGAGAAACAGAGAACTGACGATATATCACTCCAACAGAACCACTCATGAATGCAAGCGGCAGGAACACCGCAACGAGCACGAGGGTAATCCCCACGATCGCCCCACTGATTTGGGTCATCGCTTTGATCGTCGCCTCTTTAGGAGACAGCCCTTCTTCGGCCATGATGCGTTCGACATTTTCCACGACCACAATGGCATCATCCACCAGAATACCGATGGCTAAAACCATGCCAAACATGGTCATCATGTTGACGGAAAACCCTAACGGCAACATCACCGCCAGCGTGCCAAGCAAACAGATAGGAACAACAATCGTCGGGATAAGGGTGTAGCGAATATTTTGCAGAAACAGCAGCATGACTAGAAAGACGAGTACAACGGCTTCAAGCAGCGTCATCAGGACTTTCTTAATGGCCACTTCAACAAATTTCGATGTGTCATGAGGAACGCTATAACTGATATTCTCTGGGAAATTCATCGACAATTCAGCCAGTCGAGATTTGACGGCTTTTGCTGTCTCAAGTGCATTGGCCCCAGGAGAAAGTTGCACACCGATCCCTACCGCAGGTTCACCATTGAGCCGTGATGATAAACGATAATCCTGCCTCCCCATTTCTACTCGGCCAACATCACTCAAACGGACAGTAGATCCGTCTGCATCAGCCTTAAGCACAATGCGAGAAAATTCCTCAATAGAGGACAGCTGCCCCTGAACCAGTATGTTTGCAGAGATTTCTTGATCAGGTGGACTGGGCTGCTCTCCCAGGCTCCCACCGGATACCTGCGCGTTTTGCGCTTTGATGGCATTATCTACATCATTAATGGACAACCCATAGCTAATCAGCTTCGTCGGATCTATCCATACACGTAAAGCGCGCTCTGCGGAAAACATTTGCACACGGCCTACGCCTGTGACTCGGCGAATTTCGTTGTTAATGTTTCGCGCCGCGTAGTCAGCAAGGTTTACTTCATCAGAATTCTTATCTTTTGCTGTCAGAGCAAAGATCATCAGGAAGTTGGTACTCGCCTGTTCGACCTGTAATCCCTGTTGGGTTACCGAGGCAGGAAGACGGGATTCGACTTTTTTAATACGGTTCTGTACGTCAACCTGAGCGAGATCGGGGTTGGTACCCGGCTGAAAGGTAATGGTTATCTCTCCCGAGCCCGCACTGTTACTCTGAGATTCATAATAGAGCAGCCCTTTTGCGCCATTAAGCTCTTCCTCTATCAGGCTTGTGACACCGCTATTGATGACTTCAGCGGAAGCACCGGGATAAGTTGCCGTCACCACAATTTGTGGCGGAGCAACCGCTGGGTACTGCGAGACGGGCAACGACGAAATGGCAAGCAACCCCGCCATCGCGATGAAGATAGCCACAACCCAGGCAAAGTTGGGTCTGTGAATAAAAAAGTTAGGCATGATTTATTCCGGCACGTATGATTTTTGCGGATTAAAAAAACACTGATGGTGCGAATCGAACAAGATAACGTCCCCGCCAGTGCTAAGAAGAGACATTGCCATCCTGCTGTTTTGGCGTTTGTACTTCCTGTTGGGATGCATCAGCGGTTTTTACCGACATTCCCGGCTGAATTTTATCCACGCCACTGATAATGACCTTATCCCCAGCGCTCAGCCCTTCCGTTATCTGCCAGTCCTTACCTTCCATTACACCAGTGGTAACTTTCTGCTCAACAGTCAGACCTTCAGCATTGATGACAAAAACCTTTGCAGTTCCATCCGTTCCTCGGATTATTGCCCGCTGTGGAATGAAAATAGCCTTCTGATCAACACCCAGCTCGGTACTCACTCTCACATACATACCAGGCAGGAGCCGGTTATCCGGATTGGGGAATTCTCCACGCAGCATGATTTCGCCAGTGTTTCTGTTGACCGAAATGTCGGTGAACAGCAATTTACCCGTTGCGGTATAACCCGTTCCTTCAACATGAATGCTCACCTTCGGCGCTGAATCCTTATTCGTTGAAAGCTGCCCCTTTTCCATTGCCTCACGCAATTGCAGGACGGTATTTGCGGGCTGATTGAAATCGGCATAAACCGGATCGGTTTGCTGTATCAAAGCCATTGGCGTGGTTTCTCCCTGCCCCACCAAACTTCCTTCACTCACCAGACTTTTGCCTATCCTGCCGGAGATCGGTGCTTTGACGGTGGCATAGCTGAGATCCAGTTCAGCCGTTTTGACGTCCGCACGAGCGGACAAGCGATTAGCCTTCGCGGTCTCTAGGGCAGTATCCGCATCATCGTATTCTTGACGGCTGACAGCCTCGATTTTCACAAGCGGGGTATAGCGACGAACAAGGGATTCGGCCTGCTTTACCTGTGACTCCGACCGCGCCAAGCTTGCCTTAGCACGAGCAAGGGCAGCTTCAAACGATGCCTGTTCAATGGTGAAAAGCAGCTCCCCTTCCTTCACAACGGCTCCTTCAGTGAAGTGCCTTTTCTGAACAACCCCTGCTACGCGCGCCCTAACCTGTGCGACACGGACAGGTTCGATTCGCCCTGGCAAATCTGCCGTCATGGTTTTCACCTGCGGGATGACGGTCTGGGCTTCAACCTCTACCGATTGCGACTGCTGCTGTTCAGCTCCCGTCGTTTCATCATCACAGCCAGCCAACAGCAAACTCAAGACGAGCGCACTCATTTTTAACTTAGCCATACTACCCCCTGATCCACACTGGAACTTTTGCTTAAATTTGCGACGGAAATAATACTTTTAAGAATCAAATGAGTCAATATAGATTCATTAGACGCAAAATGGATTCTAATGAGGTGTTTTTTTTTCATTGCGGGTATGGAAAGATATGCAGCCACCCTGACGGGGCTGACAACAAGAAAAGGAGAGAAGATGTCTGAAAATATCAGTGACAAGCTGGCCGGCGCTCTGGCCCTTGCAATCGCCCGCAATCCCAGAGCAAATCTGCAACAAATAGCCAAGAAAGCGGGGATTAGCAAAGCCACTCTGTATCGTATCGCACCGACCAGAGAGGCGATCATCGTACTCTTGCTTGAACGCGCTACCCGTCACCTTGAACAGGCTCTTTTTAGCGCGGAATTAGCAAGAGCACCTTACCCTGATGCATTGATTCGGCTCACGGAGAACGTCATTGTAGGACGTGATTTTTACATGTTTTGGAATGCGGCTCAGTGGGTGCAGATGGTGGATGACAGAAAAGATGCCGTGGATGAAGCCATGCCTTCCTTTTATGGTGAAGCACTGGAAGAATTTTTCAAGAAGGGTCAAAAGGAAGGGGCGTTCCGCATTGATATGCCAGCTCGATGGCTCGCCAAAGCTTACGATTCTATGCTTTATGCTGCCGTTGATTCTGCATTACGGGGCGAAATTGCACCCGTCGATATGGCAGCGCTGGTTAATTCCATGTTTCTTAATGGGGCAAGTTCGGAGACGGAGAAGGGCTGATTGAAAAATACGGATCTCTCGATATGTAAACAACTTCGGCAAAGCGCGATTACTGGTGGGGTTAATGCTGGACTTTAACGTAGCCGATATAGCTGGAACTATTCTCTGGTGAGCTTCCGAAATTGGAGCATTTGTAACTGGCGCTGCTTTTCAAAGCATCATGCGGGAAACCAGCACTCCTCTCCATCAACGCCACGGGAACGATGTGGCTTCGTTTGGCAACGCCCAGCATGATCTGGATTGCTACTGTCTGATTAGTGCATTTGATATGCCCTGAAAATATGGCGGTCTGAGCTATCAACGCACAAGTTTAATGCCCGACCAGTATCCTGACGGACCCACTTTCTGCCTTTTCCAGCCAGCTTTCTGTAGCTCTCTGGCAACCAAAGCATTCATAAAACCATGCCCAACACTTAATACACTCCCATGTGTTTCTGCCATTTTATCCAACTCACAGGAAACGAGCTTCGCTCTTATCTTTACTGAAGAAAAAGTTTCTACTCCTCCACTACCTCCCGCCATCCAAAAAATACGAAATAAAGCAGCCCAAACAAGTGGGGCTAACTTTAGCAGGGGGATATTAAAAACTGGCAATGGCGCTTCATGCAGCTCATCAATGATGATGTCTGGCTCCAACCCAAGAGCAGCTACAGACTCAAGAGCCCGTGGCATTGGGCTAGAAACTATAAATTTCCCCTCACTAGCAGCGACTGTTGAAGCATCGGGCGAATCCAATATGCCAGCCGCATCATACTCCCCTATCCACGAGTACATATCGACCGATCTGATTGCCGTCGAACGTCTAATATCAGGCTTTCCATGTCGCAGCAAAAATAACTCCATGAAGCAGATTCTCCTGTTAAAAAAGAAACACCTATTTACCATAACATTAATTTTTCGTTGCCCAACGACCTCAGTAGCTACTGCGCCACTTACTGCAAAAGAGCGCTCTTTAAACCGCAAGATTCAGTGAGCTTCATTTGGGGCATCTCCTTTAGAACAGAATCGGAGCCGAACATAATGGTGTAACAAACTGTTTTTATTATATAATTTTTGTTATGTGAATTTCGTTTATACACATCTCACCCAATAAAATGATTTTGCGAAAAACGGTTCACCCTCTACACCTTTCATTTTTTATCTTTATTTTTAGCGAGTTAAGTGATGAACAGCGAGTGAAAAGGTAATGAGTGACTCTCACTCATGCAGGTAAGATACGCCTAGGTCGTAATTGTGGTACTCTTTGTCGCATATATATGCGGATTAAAGGTGAAAGCCCATGCGGTATGAAATGGCGGTACTCGCGGCTCTGGTACAAGAGGATTCCCCTAATACGCAATCTATCGTAGCCGCTACAGGTATCTCTGAAAGAAAAGTACAGGAAGTGTTAAACGCGCTCCAGTCAACGATGGATATCAGCATATCACGCGAAAGAAATGGCAAACGGCAAGCCTTGTCTATCTCGTCTTGGGGCGTGTTTGGTGACGGGGAACGGCTGATCGAGAAATTGAAAAATACCGATCTGTCGATATTTAAACAGCACCGGAAAATCACGACAAAAGCATTGCCAAACAAAACGCGATCCCCACATATGGTGACGCTGGAAGAAAAGCGTGATTACTACAATCAGGTGAAACTCAAAAACTATCGGGACAGTATGCGTCTTGAAGGATTTTGCGTTGAGGATACGCCGCTTCCCGCAGACAAGCAGGAAAGGGAAGCGCTGAGAAAAAGCCTGATAGCCATGTATAAAGCGAGTGGTTATGTCTGATAAATACGGCTCAGGGCAAGATCCTTATACCTACCCTAGTAGCGATGTTCTGATAAATAAGCTCGGCATCAACGATGATAGTAAATTCGACGATGCGGAGCGTCAGCTATCCGAACTGGCCGTTCTCGATATTGAATTTGAAGAACCGCCTTACGATCTACATCACTGGTGTGGGCTGCACGGAAAAATATTCGGGGATTTATTCGATTGGGCAGGAGAAATACGGCGTATCGATATTTCTAAAGGTCAAACACGTTTTTGCACCGTATCCCGTATTGAAATTGAAGCCAATAAAATTTTCACGCAACTATCCAACGATGATTTTTTACAAAGTCTTGAACGTCCGGCTCTAATAACTCAGTTAGCAGAATATTATTCAGATTTGAATGTGATCCATCCGTTTCGGGAAGGCAATGGGCGTTCTCAGCGTTTATTGTTCGAGCATATGATTATTAATTGTGGCTATGGTGTCTCTTTCGAAAATATCGGCATTCAGGAATGGTTAGCGGCTAACGTGGCGGGATACCATGGCAATACTCAGCCATTAGCCGATATTTTTGAGAAAAGCATTCTCTGAATCAGACATCAGGTTAAGTTTTTGTGCTTTACGCTATTCGCTTGGATTGATGCCCTCTAAATAGCTGTTCCAAATAGTAGATCACCAGAAGGGAACTCAGTCCGATTTAAGCGATCTGATCAATCGCTGAATATCCCAAATCACCAACCGGACTGAGTCATGCCGATCATAGCACCGATACCCGACGCCGAAAGGTGTCTGATGCAAAAAACCATCCATAAAACATGTGATAAAAACTATGCCCGCAGACTCACCGCGATGTTGATGCTTCATCGTGGGGACAAGATAAGTGACGTTGCCAAAACGCTTTGCTGCGCACGTTCATCGCTGGGGCGCTGGATTAATTGGTTCACACTTTACGGGCTGGAAGGCCTGAAATCATTACCCTCAGGTCGTGGCCGACGCTGGCCGTTTGAGCGCATTTGTGTGCTGTTGCGTCAACTGATTAAGCATTCGCCGGAAGATTTTGGTTATCAGCGTTCTCGCTGGAGTACTGAACTGTTAGCAATAAAAATCAACGAGATAACCGGGTGCCGTTCTGCTGGACTTGTCTGGCGAAGAGCGGCCCCCACGCTTCGCATTCGCGACGCGTATAAAGAAGAGAAAATGGCCCGCCAGGGAAAAACGAAAAATATTATCTGGCTGGCGCGTTGCACAGCGGCACAGGAAAAGTCAGTTACGTCGGCAGCAGCAGTAAAAACTCGGGTTATTTATCAGCTTGTTAAAACATCTAAAAAGCACGTACCGGCGAGCAAAAACGATCACGCTGATCGTTGATAACTACATCATCCATAAAAGTCGTGAAACGCTTCGTTGGCTGAAGAATAACCCAAAATTTATTGTTATTTATCAACCAATTTACTCACCGTGGGTGAACCACGTAGAACGGTTATGGCAGGCATTACACGACACAATAACTAGAAATCATAGCTGTCGTTCGATGTGGCAATTACTGAACAAAGTACGCTATTTTATGAAAACGGTAAGCCCATTTCCTGGCAGGAAGCACGGTCAGGCAAAAGTGTAGCGATATTAGGATCAGCTATTTAGTACCTGCTTACGCGCTTCAGACAGACTCCCCAATGGGTAAGCGCCGAAAAGATATCATCTTGGGTTTACCGCCGAAGCGATAGCGAAAACGCCAGTTTTTGCTGCCGCTCGGTTCAATGAGTAAAGACAGCCCTAAACCGTCACCGAGTGTATAGGGCTTTTCTTCAGGCTTCGCGCTGCGGACCTGCATATCGTTGAGTGGCATTTGTATAGGAATCCTTTATCTAACCTGTCTATACACAATCCTATACAAATTTACATCCGGATGTCACTGGACAACATTGGATACATATGGACGTAAAATCAGAAAAAATCGTTGATTTAAAATGGTTTTATTGAGTTTTTCGGAGGTGCTCGGATGAGTTAGTGGTGCGATAATAGGAGTCGAACCTACGACCTTCGCATTACGAAAATCATGAACCCCACATAAACACAATAACTTACAGTGAATTGCCGCGTTCACACACCGAAGCTCACCTGTACTTGCCTGTGCACACCAAATCCCGCCCGCGCATACCTCACCCATTGTTGTCCCACTCGCAGAGTATTGCCGCAAGCGGGTTCCGATTACTTAGTGATACGGAGTTACCTTGCGGCAATTTTTTGCCCCATACATGCCCCAGAATTTCAATAAGCCCGTGCTTCTAGTGGAACCCCCCCTCCATTAATGAGATAATTCTTAAAAACCAATATATGGCGTTCAGTCATGAACAAATCATTAGCAGCAACAATAATTGCATTTGCATTCTTTTTTTTGGGTTTTATTAGTCACAAATACCAAATAACTGAGCCAATTGTGATATTTGTCAAATCATCATTGAATATAGAATACAAAAATCCGAGCGAATATCACATTAACGACAGAATGACCTTCTTCCGCGAGTTTAACCCATCTGGCGATATTGCATTTGTTGGGGATAGCCTCACTGAGGGCGCGAACTGGGGCCAGATCTTCCCGGCCTCTCGAATAGCTAATTTTGGTATCGGTGGGAACACGCTTAAAAATATTGTCGGAATGACTGATTTGATAGTAAAGTCAGGGGCGAGAAAGGCATTTGTGATGGCGGGAGTTAATGACCTGTCAATGATGAAGTATTCAGTAGAAAGCGCAGTTGATAATTACAAAAAATTAATTAATTCTCTTGTTAATAATGACATTTCTGTATTTTTGCAATCAACAATAAAAACAAGAGACTCAATAATAAACAAAAAAATTGAAGTCCTTAATATATCAATGAAGGAATTTTGTGAGAGTGAAGGTAAATGCACGTGGTTTGATGTTAACGAAACAATGACATCAGATGGTCTTCTATCATCTGATTACACAACTGATGGAACTCACTTAAATGGCGCTGGATACAGAGCATGGTCAAGCGTCATTGCGACTAAACTGAATTAGAAAGCTCCTAATAGGATAATGCCGATCAGTTAAGGATCAGTTGATCGATCCAGTGGCTGTGTAAGAGTCCGTAGTCTTCATGGAAGATTATGGATTTTTTATGCAACTATCTCAGGCTCTCAACGTTATTTCCCAGTATGACACCCTGCGTAATCCCCTCTCCACCCTAGCTGAGGTCCTCGACCCCGAACTTGTCGCGCGCTGCCTTGAAGAAACTGGGACCGTTACGCTGCGTAAACGCAGACTCACTACCGACATGATGGTCTGGTGCCTTATTGGTATGGCGCTTGAAAGAAAAGAACCACTACATCAGATAGTTAACCGACTGGATATCCTCCTCCCCGGTAACCGTCCCTTCGTCGCACCCAGCGTAGTGGTACAGGCGCGACAGCGTCTGGGTAGTGAGGCTGTCAGGCTTGTTTTTGAACAGACTGCTGACCTCTGGAACCGGCAAACAAACCATCCCCACGGGTGCGGGCTGACCCTGCTGGCTGTCGATGGTGTCATCTGGCGCACGCATGATACGCCTGAGAACGATGCCGCGTTCATGCGGACGGTCAACTCGTCGAAGGCATCACTTTATCCGCAGGTGAAGATGGTCTGTCAGATGGAACTGACCAGCCATCTGGTCACCGCTGCAGCAATGGGGACAATCAGCGATAACGAAATGACACTGGCAGAAGAGCTGATTGACCGGGATTATTACTCCGTGGGACTACTGGATGCCTGGTGTCAGGCGGGAGAAAGCCGGCACTGGATGATAGCAGCACGGAAAGATCTTCAGTATGAGGTGGTGAGAAAGCTGGGTAAAGGTGACGCGCTGATAAGCCTGAAAACGACACCGCAGGCGCGGAAAAAATGGCCACATCTGACTGAAAAAATAGCAGTACAGATGACTGAACGTGAAATCAAAGGAAAAACAATCTGCCTCCTGACCTCAATGATGGATCCAATGCGCTGGCCGGGTAAAGAAATAACCGATCTGTACAGCTACCGGTGGGAAATAGAGCTGGGCTACCGGGAAATAAAACAGGGACTTCAGGACAGCAGGCTGACGCTGAGAAGTAAAAAACCAGACCTGGTGCGACAGGAACTGTGGGGCGTACTGCTGGCATATAATATAGTTTGTTATCAGATTATTAAGATGGCGGCGACGCTAAAAGTAATGTGGACAAATCAACTGAGCCCCAGGGAGTCGACGGCATGGATAATGAAGCTACTCTGGACGCTGGAAGGGGCATCACCGGGCAGGATCCCGGAGTTGGTCAAAGATGTGGCGAGCATAGTGCAGATGGTGAAGCTTCCGCCGTGCAGAGAAAGAGCCCTCCCCGAATAGTGAAGGAAAGGCCCCAAAAGTATGCAACGGCACGGAGAAAAATGCCAGCCAAGCTTAACTGACTGGCATTACCTAACTATAGGGGCTTTTTATTTGCACTAAACAATACCGCATGTCGCGTGCTGAAAAAACAATTAGGTCATCACCACCGCTGAGTTTTCGTGTACCGAGAAAACTGCACTAAACCTGACGGCACCGAATCCCCATCGGTTCGCAAGATGAGAACAGACAGCAACAAGGCATGGAGCGCTAAAGCGTTCGGGCATTAGCAATTTCTGATTCCATGACTTGAGGCATACATGGGCGAGTTGGCTGGTTCAGTCTGGCGTTTCTCTTTTGGCACTGAAGGAGTTGGGGGATGGGAAACGCTGGAAATGGTTCAGCGTTATGCGCATTTATCATCCGGACATCTAAGTGAGCATGCCAGTAAAATTGACGCGATTTTAGAACGCAATGGCACAAATATGGCACAAAAGGAAAACATGTTTTATATGAAAGCAAGGTAAGTCATTGAAAACTATGGTGCCGATAATAGGAGTCGAACCTACGACCTTCGCATTACGAATGCGCTGCTCTACCAACTGAGCTATATCGGCTTTGGGACCGTCGTGGCGAGAGCCAGACGTGAACTACGGGGTGACAAACTAGTGATAATGGTACAGCAAGTCAAGCGTTTGGCGATCGTCTGCTGGTTTTATCATCATCCACCCTGTGCTGATAATTTTCAGTGCTAATAACGTCATACGCTATATCTTTTCGGCTTAACAGATGCACATACAGAACCCATGGCCTAAATCTCCATTCTCTTCGGGAGAAGTACCAAAAAGATAATACCTGATTATGTGAAAACTATGCTTTCTGTGGAGATAAATATTAAGTTTTATATACAGCGTGATATTTACAATAAAAATATCTTTTTACCCTTCGACTATAACCGCAACACATAACAATACCCACCTGTACGGTTTAAGATAATTCCCTATTCTTTTTATTCTCTATTTTGCTCTACTTAAGCAGCCAAGACGAAAAGGACGTTGTCTTAACGTGAAGCTCTCAATAATACGTTGTCGACGACAAGATTATTGTTAGCGTAGTCATAACGCGCTGTAAGAGGAAATACACCATGAATATGAAACCATTGTTTTTAGGCTTAATACTGGGAACCAGTTACATTGGCATGGCGGCAGCAAATGACCTGGATTCAACCCGAGCATCGGCGGAATCTGCCTTCAGCCACGATCGTGTTGAAGCGAGAGAAAAAGCGTCAGAAGCGCGAACTAAAGCGCATGAGCATGAAACTCAGGCGCGGGAAAAAGCGAATGATTTCAAAGCCGATCTAAAATCAAGGGAGCCAGAAGCCCGAGAAAAAGCAGACAAAGTCAACGCTGATGTAAAATCCAGAGAATCCGAAGTCAGAAAAGACGCCGAAAAAAGCTGGGCTGATGCCAAAACGAAAGCAGATAATTTTAACAGCCGAGCGGAAAAACAGGCTCACGAAACTGCCAACTCAATCCATAACGCCACAGAGAAGCATCAACGTTAATATGAAATAATGTATTTTTGAAACAAAGGATAAATAATTATCCTCCGATAGCAAGACAGACTATGGATCTGTGAAATATCGCACAAAGCATAGTTTGTTACTATTGGAGGATATTTTTCTGATGCAGTTATTTTATTGCATTTATATTTTCGCATTAAATTTCAATTTAAATAACGATGGCGCAGCAGAGCAATACAGTTGAAATAAATACTTTTATCGGAATAAAAATAATTGCTGCGCATCTCTTTGAGATGCGCAGCAATTCATCGATTAGGCACGAATCAAATCATCACCATAACCAATCCACTTATAGGTGGTCAGCGCTTCCAGCCCCATTGGACCACGAGCGTGCAATTTCTGGGTACTGACCGCCACTTCCGCGCCCAGACCAAACTGGCCACCGTCGGTGAAGCGCGTACTGGCGTTGACATACACCGCTGAGGAATCCACTTCACGCACGAAGCGCTCCGCATTGCTCAAGGAGCGTGTCAGAATCGCATCAGAGTGCTGCGTACCATGTTCGCGGATATGGGCAACCGCCGCATCCAGATCGTCCACCAGCGTGACGTTCAGGTCGTTAGAGAGCCATTCATCGTTGTAGTTGGCGTCTTCCACAGCAACGACGTTAGCCGGGCCACCGGTCAGGTAAGGCATTGCTGAAGGGCTAGCGTGTAACGTAACGCCCGACGCCGCCATTTTCTTGCTCAGTTCAGGCAGGAAACGCTCGGCAATGCTTCGATTGACTAACAGCGTTTCCAGGCTGTTACAGGCGCTAGGGCGCTGCACCTTGGCACTTTCAATAACCGTCAACGCCTTGTCGAAATCGATGCTGTCATCGGCATAGATGTGACACACGCCGATACCACCAGTGATCACCGGAATCGTCGATTGTTCACGACACAGCTTATGCAAGCCTGCGCCCCCACGTGGAATCAGCATATCCACGTAGCGATCCAGCTTCAGCAGTTGATTGACTAGCTCGCGATCCGGGCTTTCAATCGCCTGCACCGCAGCAGCTGGCAGGCCACACTGCGAAAGCGCCTGCTGAATGACTTTTACCGTAGCCGCATTGGTGCGGTACGTCTCTTTGCCACCGCGCAGAATTACCGCATTACCGGTTTTCAGGCACAGGGAAGCCACGTCAATGGTGACGTTCGGGCGCGCTTCATAAATTACGCCAACCACGCCCAGCGGCACGCGGCGACGCTCTAACTTCAGCCCGTTATCCAGCATGTTGCCGTCAATCACCTGCCCTACCGGATCGGTCAAGCGACACACCTGGCGCACATCGCTGGCAATCGCACTCAGTCTTTCCTGCGTTAAAAGCAGACGATCCAGTAACGCCTCGCTCATGCCATTTTGGCGTGCATCGGCTAAATCCAGCGCGTTAGCCGCCAGAATCGTTGCACTCTCAGCTTCCAGCAAATCTGCAATTGTCAGCAGCGCACGATCTTTCTGAGCCGTGCTCAAGACCGACAGTTGATAAGAGGCCGCTTTTGCCGCTTTACCCATTTGTTCCAGCATCGCGAACTCCTTAATTGATAATCATATCGTCGCGATGGATAGCCACCGGACCATATTCGTAGCCAAGAATCTCGGCAATCTGTTGAGAATGATGTCCGGCAATCAGGCGCAGCGCATCGCTGTTGTAACGCGTCACGGCATGCGCCACATCGCGGCCCGCTAGGCTACGCACGCGAATCACTTCGCCACGAGAGAAATTGCCTTCTACCGTGCGGATACCTTTAGGCAGCAGCGAGCTACCGCGTTCGAGGATCGCCGAAAGCGCGCCGTCATCGACGGTGATTTCCCCCGCCGGTGGTGCACCAAAAATCCAGTGTTTGCGGCTTTCCAGCGGCGTATCCAGTGCATGAAAACGTGTTCCGACGGAAATATCAGCAATCACATCGCCAATCACGCCCGGTTTGCTGCCTGCGGCAATCACCACGTCGATGCCGGCGCGACAGGCCACATCGGCAGCCTGCAACTTAGTCGACATGCCGCCCGTTCCGAGGCCAGACACGCTGTCACCCGCAATACTGCGCAGCGCATCGTTGATGCCGGTCACTTCACGGATCAGTTCCGCATCAGGATTATTACGCGGATCGGCGGTAAACAGCCCCGCCTGATCGGTTAGCAACAGTAGCTTATCCGCATCGGCCAGAATCGCGGCCAGCGCGGACAGGTTGTCGTTATCGCCGACCTTGATCTCAGCGGTCGCAACCGCATCGTTTTCATTAATCACTGGAACGATGTTGTTATCCAGCAGCGCCCGCATGGTGTCACGTGCATTGAGGAAACGCTCACGATCTTCCATATCCGCACGCGTCAGCAGCATCTGCCCGACGTGGATACCGTAGATGGAAAACAGCTGTTCCCACAGTTGAATCAGGCGGCTTTGGCCCACGGCGGCCAGCAGTTGTTTGGTTGCAATCGTGGCCGGGAGTTCGGGGTAGCCCAAATGTTCGCGCCCAGCAGCAATCGCCCCTGAGGTGACAATAACAATCCGGTGCCCTGCCGCATGTTGCTGCGCGCACTGGCGCACCAGTTCAACAATGTGAGCACGGTTAAGACGGCGTGAACCGCCGGTTAACACGCTGGTGCCCAGTTTCACAACCAAAGTCTGGCTGCCGCTCATAATTTCTCTGCCGTTGGATGTCAAAAAATAAGAATAAGGAAAACGTTGTAACAGGACAGGCGCGTTATGCCAACAGGCATAACGCGAAAACCTGCGAATAAATCGGGGATCGTCAAGGAAGTATCACGGTCGTGCGACGAGGGTACAGGCGGGTTCCAGTGAGCGCAGCAATTTCTCTAGTCGAACATGGAAAGCCTGTTTGGCATTTTCTACCTGTTCAATCACGGCTTTGCCCTTAATTTTTTCCTCACGCCAGTTACCCTGTTTATCAAACAGACCATAGTGATACTCATAGGAAAAGGCTTTCCCGGTATCTTCCAAATTCAGCCACCAGCCCCAGAACTCACGCTCTTCCGGTGCTGGCTTGATATTGACGCAAACCGCCAGGCAATCAAAGAAGAATGCGGTATCCTCGCACTGCGCTTCACGGATATAAGGCCCCAACGCCGTAAAATTTTTCATCAGTCTGCTTTTGGGGTGTCCACTCGGTAACATCATCTACGATCTCCTCTGGTTGAACATTCTTTTTAGCAGAGAATGGCAATTTATCAACCACCTGGCATAAGGTTACTGTTCAGTGCTCAAGTGTTTATTCATCATGATCAACACACTTTATCCTGCAACCACCTGCTAATTTGCTGTAGTGCGCGATCAAAATTCTGATACACCGGAGAGAAATTAACCGGCATCAGCTTACCTTGTGCGGATGAATTCACAATCAGGCTGGCCTCTTCTTTCGGACATAGCAGATCGTTCTCCCAATAGCCCGCCAGCATCGGCGTCGGGCAGCGACGTCCCAGCAGCCCCTGCGTTTTCAGCGAATAACGTCCAAGCTCGGTTTTCAGCGACGCATCCGTTGAGAACGGCATACCCAACCGACTCGCCAGCACATCCATAAACATATCCGGCACCTGCTGCTGGCGATTAGGATCGCTTAACAGATGATGCACCACTGGGCCGAGACAGGCCACGCCGCGTAAGCGCTGTGATTCCAGATAAGCCAGACGCACAGCAATATTGGCACCAAAACGGAAACCAAATGCAGTAACGCGGCAGTGATCGACCCACGGGACATCCGGCAGCGCACGCAAGACTTGCTGATGAAGAAAACTGGAATCCTGAGTCAACTTCCAGCGGGAAGAGAACCCAACAGAGGGAACATCAATCGTCAACATCGCCATACCCGCTGGCGCAAAATAGTCCTGAAACAGGCGGTGATAATCGCTCTGCAACGTTTCCAGGCTGCCGCACATGAGGACGGTCGGAAAAGGGGCTTTTCCTTGCGATGGCATATGCAGAAAGCCAGTCAGCGTGCCGCCGCCAGCAATAGGAAAGGTCAGTTCTTTGAGTTCGTAAGGCAGGTACTTAGCGGCTTCTTCATAGGCGCGATTTGCCAGCGTTTGCGCCTGTTCAGCCAGCTCATCGCCTTTAATATGCGGATACGCAGCGATGCTGTAGAGGTTGGCCGCATTCAACCAAAATTGTCCGGTTTGCGCGTCATCACCACTTTCTGTTGCCCGCTGCTGCCAGTCTGCGCCTTGCTTCGCCCATTCATAAATCCAGTTACCGCCTCGGTAGCCGATCACCGTATCGAGCAACTGTTCGTTGCTTCGGTCAGCCTGGCTGGCGGCGATACGCGACAGTACGTCTTCAATTTCCCACGGGTTGACACCACGCCAAATCCACATCAGTCGGTTAATCATCCGATACCAACTGCTGGTCTTTTCTCCTTCCAGCGTAGAGTGCAGCCCCTGCGTTTCCTGATCGTGTCGCGTACGTCTGACTAACGTCGAGGTTTCTCGATGTTTGAAGGATGGTTTGAATAGCGTTTCAGACAGGTTAGCTTGCGCCACAGCAGCCTCCGTTAATGTGAACCGCCGTTAGCGGACATCAGACGACTTCTTCGTCACCTGCTAAAGTGTAACGAACTCAGGCTAGGGAAGACAAATGCCAACGACAGAAAGACACGATCGGATCAAGCCTACGCCAGAAATCATAAGAGAGTAGAAACAACAATGCCCGGCTAAACCGGGCATTGCAGGAAATCGATTGAATTATCGCTCAGGCGATTAACGGCCAGACAAAGGCGGAACAAATACCACGCACATATCCCACGGCTGTTCAATCCACGTATCCTGCGGGATATCAATGACGTAGTCGTCAACCAGTGGCTGACCAGCAGGTTTGGCGAAAATGGTCACAAAGTGCGCTTTCGGATACATATCACGAATCGCTTTTGCCGTCCCACCGGTATCAACCAAATCGTCAACCACGATAAATCCTTCGCCATCACCCTCGGCACGCTTGATCACTTTCATTTCGCGCTGGTTGTCATGGTCATAACTGGAGATGCAAACGGTATCAACGTGACGAATGCCAAGCTCACGCGCCAGCAGCGCGCCAGGAACCAGGCCACCGCGGCTTACAGCAATGATGCCTTTCCATTGTTCGGCAGGCAGTAAACGCTGTGCCAGTTTGCGGGCATGAATTTGCAACATATCCCAGGTTACGACGTACTTTTCGCTCATAAAATATATCCCAGCCGAATAAAAACCGGCTTAAGTTGAGTCTGAGAGGGGGAAAAAGGTTGCGCGAGATTATAGATAGCCAACAACATAAAAACCAGTTTTTCTCAACGCAAGAACCGAGTTTTTCCTGACAACCTGCCCCTGCCAAGCCTGCTGATTCATATTGCAACAAGAAAAGTAAGAGGAGACGACGGCAATTTCCCCTGCTTTGATGGAAAATGATATTCTCTTGTGACACGCCACGTTACGTGGCTAACTGCGATCAACTTTTAACCTCTAGCCCTTATATACTCTAAATAATTCGAGTTTCAGGAAGGCGGCAAGCGAAGGAATCCCGATGAGCTTACTCAGGTAAGTGATTCGGGTGACTGAACGTAGCCAACGCACATGCAACTTGAAGTATGACGAGTATAAGTAGGGTGCTAAAAAGGAGACTGAAATAGTGTCTGAATTGTCTCAACTTTCCCCCCAGCCTCTGTGGGATATTTTCGCCAAGATCTGTTCTATCCCGCACCCTTCTTATCATGAAGAAGCGCTGGCCGCGCACATTCTGGAATGGGCTAAAGAGAAAGGCATCTATGCCGAGCGCGATCAGGTTGGCAATATTCTGCTGCGCAAAGCGGCAACCGCAGGCATGGAAAATCGCAAACCTGTCGTGTTGCAGGCGCATCTGGACATGGTGCCGCAGAAAAACAACGACACCGTGCATGATTTCACCACCGATCCGATCCAACCTTACGTTGACGGTGAATGGCTGAAAGCGCGCGGTACCACGCTGGGCGCGGATAACGGTATTGGCATGGCTTCCGCGCTGGCGGTGCTGGCCGATCCGAGCGTCGAGCACGGTCCGCTGGAAGTGCTGCTGACCATGACGGAAGAAGCGGGTATGGATGGCGCGTTTGGCCTGCAACCTAACTGGCTTCAGGGCGAAATCCTGATCAACACCGATTCGGAAGAAGAAGGCGAGATCTACATGGGTTGCGCGGGTGGTATTGATTTCATTACCCGTCTGCCGCTGGTACGTGAAGTGCCACCAGCCGGTTACCAAACGCTGAAGCTGACGATTAAAGGACTGAAAGGCGGCCACTCCGGCGGCGACATTCATCTGGGACTGGGCAACGCCAACAAATTGCTGGCACGTTTCCTGTTCGAGCAGGCGGAAGCGTTGGATATCCGCATTCTCGATCTGAACGGTGGCACGCTGCGTAACGCGATTCCACGTGAAGCTTTCGCAACGCTGTCACTGCCTGCCGCTAATGTCGAGCAGTTGAAGACGCTGAGCCAGGACTATCTGGCCGTGTTGAAGAATGAGCTGTCTGCGGTTGAGAAAAACCTGACCGTGCTGGTGGAAGCCAACGACAGCAACGAACATCCACTGACGCAAGACAGCCGCGACCGTCTGCTGGGGCTGCTCAACGCGACGCCGAACGGCGTGATCCGTATGAGCGACGACGTCAAAGGCGTGGTGGAAACCTCACTGAACCTTGGTGTTGTCACCATGGAAGACGATCATGCGGAAATTATCTGCCTGATTCGTTCGCTGATCGACAGCGGTAAAGACGCCGTAGTCGGTACGCTGACAGCTCTGGGCCAATTGGCTGGTGCGAAAACGTCACCGAAAGGCGGCTACCCAGGCTGGCAGCCGGATGCGCATTCGCCAGTAATGGCGCTGGTTCGCGAAACGTATCAGAAGCAGTTCAATAAGACGCCGAACATCATGGTGATTCACGCAGGGCTGGAATGTGGCCTGTTCAAAAAACCGTACCCAGACATGGATATGGTCTCCATTGGGCCGACCATCACCGGACCGCACTCACCGGATGAACAAGTTCATATCGGCAGCGTCGATCTGTACTGGAAATTGCTCACAGAACTGCTGAAAGCGATTCCACCACGCGCCTAATCGTATTGCTGTAAAACCGAGGCGACGGATATCCGTCGCCTTTTTATTCCCAGCCAGTCACCATTATCCCCAATCAAACACCAGTTGGCGCTCAATTTGCGGATCGAGTAGCGTCACATGTAGCCCAACCAGCCGGACGCCTCTGGATTTACGCCGCTCCTGCCAGGTTTGTTGCGCCAACTTCAACAGATCCTGTTTATTCAACATCGGCCACACATGTTCCTGCGTCGTTTGCTGAAAATCATCAAACTTGAGTTTTACCCCCTGACGCGCAATATGCAGATCGGGTTTCACCCGTTTCAGACGAACTTCCAACTCCTGATAAAGTTGTTCGATCAGGTTTTCACACTGATCCCAGTTGTGGATATCCTGCGCCAGCGTCTTCTCTACTCCGACTGATTTCCTCTGCCGATCCGGTGAAATCTGCCGATCGTCAATCCCCTGACATCGCTCCCACAGCACACGGCCAAACTTGCCGAACGCTTTAAGCAGATCCGCCAACGCATATACCCGCACATCGGCACAGGTATGCAGGCCACGTTCTTCCAGCCGTTTCGCCGTCACTTTCCCGACGCCGGGAATCTTCTCCAGAGGCAGCGCGAGAAGGAAATCATCCACCTGCTCCGGTGTAATCACATATTGTCCATTCGGCTTATTTAACTCAGACGCGACCTTCGCCAGAAACTTGATCGGCGCAATGCCTGCTGAAGCAGTGAGATTCAGCTCATCCGCAATCGTTCGGCGGATTTCTTCCGCGATCCGCGTCGCCGAACCGTTGCAGTGCGGGCTATCGGTGACATCCAGATAGGCTTCATCCAGAGAAAGTGGTTCGATCAATGAGGTATAGCGGGAGAAAATCTCGCGAATTTGGCGCGAAGTGGACTTATACACCTCCATACGCCCCGGTAACAACGTGAGGTGCGGACACAGGCGCAGTGCGGTTGCCGTCGCCATCGCACTGCGGACACCGTAGCGTCGGGCAGGATAGTTAGCTGTACTAATAACACCACGTCGATCGGCGCTTCCACCAATCGCCAGAGGAATATCGCGCAGGCGCGGGTTATCACGCATCTCAATTGCTGCGTAGAAGCAGTCCATATCAACATGAATGATTTTGCGCATACTGGCCCTCTGACGATACTGTATGAATATACAGATCAAAGTCAGTGTAGACAAGTTGCGCGATGCTTGCCGTGTTTACTGCATGATGAGCATCACCAGCTTAACTTCCCCATGTCCGGCAGGATGGAAAGTCTGTTGATGATAGGCCACATCACCAAGCAAAGGATGATGAAAACGTCGTTCGCCGCCTTCACGGGCGGTTACCGCCTGCTGTGACCACCAGAGGTTGAACTCGCGACTTTCTTCACACAGCGCCATCACGATTTGCCGAACGGACTCAGTTGGCGCGTAGTGACTTGATTCCGCACGAAACTCTGCCACCACGCGCTTTGCTCGTTCCGGCCAGTCCACCACCAGCGATCGTGCCAGTGGATTAAGAAACATGAAACGCAGCAGATTCGATTCGGGATCGTTTCCCAACCACCCGGCAAACAGCTGTTCCGACGGCGCATTCCACGCGAGCATATTCCAGCAACCATCCAGAAGATACGCAGGGCAAGCAATGTGGTGCAGGCTAGCGGCAACCTGTGCATCCAGCGACGTTGCCCTATTCTGCTTCAGAGGATCTTTAACGCCAGCAAGACTAAAAAGGTAGTCATGCTCGGCGGGTTCCAGTTTTAATGCCTGAGATAAACGGGTCAACGCGGAGGCCGAAGCAGACACATCACGCCCCTGCTCAATCCAGGTATACCAAGTGGTGCTGATTCGGGCGATTTGCGCCAATTCTTCGCGGCGCAATCCGCTGGTGCGCCGCCGCCCAGAGGCAGGCAGACCGACCATTTCCGGCGTTGTCCGCTCACGCAGCGCCCGTAAGAAAGCCCCCAGCGCTTTTGGACCACTCAGAGAATTGGCAGACATCAGCGTATTTGTAGACATAACCAAGTGTCCTTTTCATCTCGTTCGTCTAGGTGACTTACGATGACAGTTGCATGGATGACAGCGGCATTAATGAAAAACGTGCTAATCAAACAGGGAGTATTTTATACCCGTATAAATGCTCATATTGTACCCGTATTTTTCCCTGATTATAGTGTTCCTAGACTAAGGTCTTCTTTACTGGCAGGCGCGCCGCCATTTAACCATGATGAAACGAGAATAATTCAGATAAAGCGGGAGCAATAATGGAAGAGAAACAGAATCATAATCGTCGCGTCGAACACCAGTTCGGCTCACAGGCGCAGAACTACCTGACCAGCGCGGTACATGCGCAAGGCAAAGATTTAACCCGGCTGGCCACGTTATTGGCCCCTTTCCCGCAGGCACGCGTGATCGATGTTGGCTGCGGTGCCGGACATGCCAGCTTCGTCGCCGCACAGGCCGTCGCGGAGGTTGTCGCCTATGACCTGTCATCCCAAATGCTGGACGTGGTCAGTCAGGCCGCTGCGCAAAAAGGACTGAACAATATCCGCGTTCAACAAGGCGTAGCCGAGTCTTTACCGTTCGATAACGGCAGTGCGGACATCATCATCAGCCGTTATTCCGCCCATCACTGGCATGATGTCGGGCAGGCATTACGTGAAATGCGGCGCGTGCTGAAACCGGGCGGTCGCGTGATCATGATGGATGTCGTTTCGCCCGGCCATCCGTTGTTGGACACCTATCTGCAGACGGTAGAGAAGTTGCGCGACACCTCACATGTGCGCAACTACGCGCCGGGCGAATGGCTGAGTCTGTTTACAGAAGCGGGGTTTATCGTGCGTAACGTCACCAGCGACAGGTTGACGCTGGAATTCAGCAGTTGGATCGCACGTATGCGTACGCCAGAACATTTCACTGTCGCTATTCGCGAGTTGCAGAAAACACTGGCGGACGAGGTTGTACAGCATTTTGAGGTACAGTCAGACGGTTCCTTTGTCACCGACATTATGATGATAGAAGCCACCCGCGCCTGATTCGCTTTTCTCCGCCATTAGCGACGTAAAAAAGATCTCAAATTGGGCGGCCCGCATCCTTTCGGGCCGTTTTTTGTAAATGTTATTTCTTAGCGCTTTTCAACGCTTGATTAATATGAAACCAATGATAATGTGATTCCGTTTTCGTCGTTATCTATTTGGCGACGAAATACAGAACGATAACGGTCGCCCAACATTTACGCTATAACAGCAGTAGCGCTACAGGGATGCCGCATGTATACCCTAAATAATTCGAGTTTCAGGAAGGCGGCAAGAGAAGAAATCCCGATGAGCTTACTCAGGTAAGTGATTCGGGTGACTGAACGTAGCCAACGCACATGCAACTTGAAGTATGACGGGTGTAGCACAGCAATTTTATTATCAGGAACCATAATGCAAAAAATCGCGCTGTCGTTTGCGATGTTGTTTTTTTTGCCTTCTCTTGTTGTTACCAGCGCCGCCAGCGAGATCGCACCGCCGCTTGCGCCGATAGCAAAAGAATTAAAACAGCAATTATTAGGCTCTCCGATCTATATTCAGATCTTTAAAGAAGAGCGAATATTCGAACTTTATGCGAAAGTCGGCAACGAATATCGTTTATTGGAACAATATCCAATTTGTAAATATTCGGGCGGATTAGGGCCAAAACGTGTTGAAGGCGATTTAAAAAGCCCGGAAGGCTTCTATCAGGTCGATTTGCGCCAGCTCAAGCCAGACAGCCAATATTACCGCGCGATCAATATCGGTTTCCCCAACGACTATGATAAATCACAGGGATATTCTGGTCGCTATTTAATGATCCACGGTGAATGTGTCTCGGTTGGCTGCTATGCCATGACCAACAACTATATGGATGAGATTTATCGCTATGCCGACGCGGCGCTACGCCACGGTCAGGCGAAAATTGATATCGCCATCTATCCGTTCCGCATGACGGAACAGAACATGCAACGCCACCGTAGTTCTACCTACGCCAGCTTCTGGAAGCAGCTTCAGCCGGGGTACACCTATTTTAATCAGCATAATCAGCCACCGGCCATCACGGTTTTTAACGGGCAATACGTCGTTAATCCACCGTTAATGACCAGCCAGCCGACGTTAAAGTATGCGCTCGCCGAAACAAAATAGAACGAATTCACCTGGCATAATCTGATGCCAGGATTCGTTACCCGTTAGCGGCTGCGTCGCCAGCACGGTGACGACATCATTGGGTGTCGTCTGCTGCTGGAAATCAATCTCCACATCCTGATCCAACAGCGTCGCTTTACCAAACGGCGCGCGGCGGGTGATCCAGTAGAGTTTGGTTGAGCAATATCCCATCACAAAGCGCCCGTCCGACAGCAGCATGTTAAACACGCCCTTCTCACGCAGGACATCCGCCTGTTTAGCAATATAACGGAATACCGCAGGCCAGTTACCCGGCGTGCGCGGATAGCGCTCGGACAGTTGGGACAGTAGCCAGCAGAAAGCAAATTCGCTGTCCGTCTGGCCGACAGGGCGAAACATACCCGTCTTAAGCGAATGGTAACCTTTCAGTTGCCCATTGTGGGCGTACGTCCAGTTTCGCCCCCATAGCTCGCGAGTAAAGGGATGGGTATTTTCCAGCGACACCGCGCCGCGATTTGCCTGTCGAATATGTGAAATCACCGCACAGGATTTGATCGGGTAATCCTGCACCAGTCGGGCAATCGGCGAGTTATAGCTTGGCAGCGGATCTTTGAACGTACGACAGCCGTTCCCTTCATAAAAGGTAATTCCCCAGCCATCCCGATGCGGCCCGGTGTTCCCACCGCGTTGTATCAGCCCAGTAAAGCTAAAGCAGATATCCGTCGGTACATTCGCGCTCATCCCCAGCAGTTCACACATCTGACTTCCTACCCTTCCCTTCTCGTCATATTTCAAGTTGCCTATGCGTTGGCGACCTGAAACTCGAACTATGTGGAGCCTATTAATGCGGCTTACTGATCCGCCATCTCTTTTTCAATCAGTTGAATCAGGATGTGAATCGCTTTGATATGGATTTCCTGAATACGGTCGGCATAACCGAAGTGCGGAACACGGATTTCCACATCGGCCGATCCCGCCATTTTTCCGCCGTCTTTCCCCGTTAGCGTAATGACCTTCATGCCTTTCGCTTTTGCCGCAGCAATCGCTTTAATGATATTGCCAGAATTACCAGAAGTGGAAATCCCCAGCAGCACATCACCTTCACGTCCCAGCGACTCAACGTAACGGGAGAAGACAAAATCGTAGCCAAAATCGTTGCTGACACAAGACAGGTGACTTGGATCGGAAATCGCAATGGCCGGATAGCCCGGACGATTCTCACGGTAGCGACCCGTCAGCTCTTCGGCAAAGTGCATCGCATCACAGTGTGAGCCACCGTTACCGCAGGAAATCACTTTACCACCCGCTTTAAAAGCGTTAGCCAGCAGTACCGCAGCGTTTTGAATCGACTGAATGTTTGCATCATCACTCAAGAAATTATTCAGTGTTTCTGCTGCTTCTTTCAGTTCACTACGGATTAAATCCTGGTACATGGAATCCTCTCATTTTGTCTGGTGACAGTATCATCTTCTGCATGCAGTGTAGCGGATTGAACAAATAGCGAGAAGCGCGTAATCACGGGATCGAGAGGATCGCTGATGCCCGTCAGAAAACTTACGACTGCCGCTCGGTTTGTGAAGTGAGTTGTAATTATGATGTAAACGAATTGATAAAAATAATCAGATAAACTACAACAAATATAAGCAACAGGTCAGACCTCTTACAACATTGACCTCTTACGCCTTATTTCACTAATGAAACGGTTCTCGCTTTCCACTATCACTCGGTGGAAGGGGGGAAACCCTTAATTCGATCACAATGCTGGAGACACGTTATGGTTGCTGTCAGTATCCTCCTCCTACTGATTATCATCGGAGCGATGTTTTACCATCGGCTCAGTCTGCTGCTCGGCAGCGCCATCCTGCTGGCCTACTTCGCCGCCATGTCCGCCATGCTGCTGTGGCCCATCTGGCTGATGGTTCCGCTCGTGATTCTGCTGATTCCGATTACGGTTCCCGCCGTGCGTCAAAAGCTGGTTTCCGCTTCCGCGCTGCGCATGTTCCAGAAGGTCATGCCGCCGATGTCGAACACGGAAAAAGAAGCGATCGATGCAGGAACAACCTGGTGGGAAGGCGATCTATTTCGCGGCGCGCCAGACTGGAAAAAGCTGCATAACTACCCACGCCCGCAGCTGACGGCTGAAGAGCAGGCGTTTATCGACGGGCCAGTTGAAGAAGCCTGTCGAATGGCTAACGACTTTGAAATCACCCATGAACGTGCCGATATTCCACCGGAATTGTGGGCGTTTTTAAAAGAACATCGTTTCTTCGCCATGATCATTAAAAAGCAATACGGTGGGCTGGAATTCTCCGCCTATGCACAAGCGCAGGTGCTGCAAAAACTGTCGGGCGTCTCCAGTATTGTGGCGATCACCGTCGGCGTTCCCAACTCACTCGGCCCCGGCGAGCTGCTGCAACACTACGGTACAGAAGCGCAAAAAGATCACTACCTGCCACGTCTGGCACGCGGTCAGGAAGTCCCCTGTTTTGCGCTGACCAGCCCGGAGGCCGGATCTGATGCGGGCTCGATTCCCGATACCGGCATTGTCTGCTACGGCAACTGGCACGGGGAACAGGTCGTGGGCATGCGCCTGACCTGGAATAAACGCTATATCACACTCGCGCCGGTCGCCACCGTGCTCGGGCTGGCCTTTAAGCTGTACGATCCCGACCACCTGCTAGGTGATGAGGATGACGTAGGGATTACCTGTGCGTTAATTCCGACGGATACCGACGGCGTTAAAATCGGCCGCCGCCATTTCCCGCTGAACATTCCGTTCCAAAACGGGCCGACGCAGGGCGAGAACATTTTTGTTCCGCTGGATTACATCATTGGTGGTGCGAAGATGGCAGGTCAGGGCTGGCGTATGCTGATGGAGTGCCTGTCAGTTGGGCGCGGCATTACGCTACCGTCCAATTCCACCGGCGGGTTGAAATCGATTGCCCTCGGCATCGGTGCTTACGCCCATATCCGCCGTCAGTTCAAAATCTCCATCGGTAAGATGGAAGGTATCGAAGAACCGCTGGCACGTATCGCGGGTAACGCTTACGTGATGGATGCCGCTGCAACGCTGATTACTAGCGGCATCATGCAGGGTGAAAAACCGGCGGTGCTTTCCGCTATCGTCAAATATCACTGTACCCACCGTGGTCAGCGCAGCGTGCTGGATGCGATGGATATCGCCGGGGGCAAAGGTATCTGTCTCGGCCCGTCCAACTTCCTTGCGCGCAGCTATCAGGGCGCACCGATTGCCATCACCGTGGAAGGGGCGAACATCCTGACGCGCAGTATGATTATCTTCGGCCAAGGTGCAATCCGCTGTCATCCTTATGTACTGGAAGAAATGGCAGCCGCGCAGGACAACGATGTGCCACGCTTTGACCGTGCGCTGGTTGGGCACATCGGCCATGTCGGCAGTAACAAGGTGCGCAGCTTCTGGCTTGGTTTAACCAATGGCCGCCTGAGCAGTGCGCCGGTGAACGACAAAACGCGCCACTACTACCAACAGCTCAACCGACTCAGCGCGAATCTCGCTCTGCTAGCGGATGTGTCGATGGCGGTACTGGGCGGTAGCCTGAAGCGTCGTGAGCGTATCTCGGCACGTTTAGGGGATATTCTCAGCCAGCTCTATTTAGCCTCTGCGACGCTGAAACGCTATGAGGACGAAGGACGTCAGAAAGCGGATCTACCGCTGGTGCACTGGGGCGTGCAGGACAGTCTGCATCAGGCAGAGCAGGCGCTGGACGATCTACTGCGCAATTTCCCGAATCGCGTAGTGGCAGGGCTGCTGACCTTCATTATCTTCCCACTGGGTCTACGCTGCCCTGCGCCATCTGATCGCCTCGACCATGAGGTCGCGAAGATTCTGCAAACGCCATCGGAAACGCGCAGTCGTCTGGGACGCGGCCAATATCTGGCTGCCAGTGAGCACAACCCTGTCGGGCTGCTGGAAGAAGCCTTGCGGGATATCATCGCAGCCGAGCCGATTTACCAACGCCTGTCGAAGGCCAGCGATAAACCGCTGCCATTCATGCGATTGGATCAACTGGCAGAGCAAGCGCTGATCGAAGGTCAGATTACCGCAGAAGAAGCGGGCATTTTGACCAAAGCCGAAGCCAGCCGCTTACGTTCTATTAATGTGGATGACTTTGCGTTCGACGCACTGGCCGCCAACAAGCCCACGTCCGTACCGCAGTCGGAAAGAAAAACCGAAGCAGCATAAATAGAATCAGGCCGCCAATATGGCGGCCTGATCTTTCCTTTACATACTCATCAGTTGTAAAATCGACGTCATCTTTCCTTCTGAATGAAACCCTACACATGGCTTACATCCCCAAGAACTACGCCAGACTCGAAAGCGGCTACCGCGAAAAAGCGCTCAAACTTTTCCCGTGGGTGTGTGGTCGTTGTTCACGCGAATTCGTCTATTCCAACCTGCGTGAATTAACCGTTCACCACATCGATCACGATCACGGCAATAACCCGGAAGACGGCAGTAACTGGGAAATGCTGTGCCTCTACTGTCACGACCATGAGCATTCGAAATATACCGATGCGGATATGTACGGTTCGACCGTCGTTGCAGGTGAAGATGCGCAGAAGGATGTTGGGGTTGCCACGCATAATCCTTTCGCGGATTTACAGGCCATGATGAATAAAGGGAAGAAATAGAGATAAGACATCATCGGATTGCCGCTCCCATCCGGTTCGTTGACGGGAGCGGGTCATAGAATAGTGTGCCTAATTAGGCACCGCTCTGTCGTACACGCGCCAGTAGCGCATCCACATCTGCAATATGCGGGGCTGCCAGCACCAACGTCCTGCCCAGCGAAAGAACATGACGCTGACACGCCAGACGGGCATCCGTCTCCTGAATGCTGTCCAGATCCACAACGTGCGCCAGCCCAATCGTGCGGCGAATCAGTTCGGTTCCACAGAATCCAATCGCATCCAGCCAAACCTGCTGTAAAAACAGCGCGGCATAACCCGATTCCGCCAGCGCCGGTTCGCGGCAGTCACTTTCGCTCAGTGCCAGGAAACGTGCGGAAAAGGTCTGCCACAGCGTACGGATATCTTCCAGACGCCGTTCACGCCCTGCCGCCGCCTCACGCGGGGCTAACAGCCCCGGCAGGCCGCAATAATTCAGCAGCAGGTTGCCAATGGCGGTGCCGATGTCAAAACCCATCGGCCCGTAGAAACCGAATTCAGCATCAATCACCTTTAAGCGCCCTTCCGCCACAAAGATCGATCCGCTGTGGATGTCACCGTGCAACAGCGCTTCCGCTTTACTCAGGAAGCGGTGCTTAAGCCCAGCAACCGCAAGCTTCAGCGCTCGATCGTCACGCAATGTCTGCACATCCGGCGTCAGCGCCGCATCAAACTGATTTCTTTCGTGATCGATATAAGGGTCGGTAAAGAAAAGATCTTCGGTAATCTCACACAGTTCAGGGTTAGTGAACTGGCTCACCGCTGCTTTCTTCTCATGCGGGTGCTGATAGAAATCAGACGTATGGAATAACGTTTGTGCCAGATATTCCCCTAACTGCGCCGCCGCCTGAGGATAATCCGCCCCCCTAACCAACTCGCTGCGCCAGATGCGATGATCGGAGAGATCTTCCTGAACCATCACCGCCAGTTCGGGATCGTGATAAAGCACGGTCACGGTATGCTGCGGACAAAAGCGCGCGTGCGTCAGCAACGTTTCGGCCTCAATACGGGCGCGGTCGAGCGTCAGCGGCCAGGATTCCCCGACACAGCGTACGTAGGGCAGCGCCTGTTTAACAATCACCCGGCTGATGCCCGCTTCATCTTTAATTTTAAACACCAGATTCAGATTGCCATCGCCGATCTCTTCTGCGGTTACCAGCGTTTGCGGCTGACTGACACCGCCGTACTGGCGGGCATATTCAACAGCGTCATCCGCCGTAAAAGTGCGGTAAAGTGACATTCCAACTCCTCGCTATTCTTAAATTCAAGATACGGACATAAAAACGTTCGGACGTCTATACATCTATCAGGCATCTTGGCAGAATACGAATATCGATGCAACATGGATTTAACGACCTATGCAGACACTTAACACAACCAGCCTGAAAATCGTAGATAACCAACTGTGGATCCTCGACCAGCAGGCGTTACCGCAAGAAAAAAGATGGAGCCCTTGCCCGGATGTCGCATCACTGGTTGAGCATATCCAGACGCTGCGGGTACGCGGCGCGCCGCTCATTGGCCTGTCTGCCAGCCTGCTGCTCGCGCTGCTGGCGGAGAGAGGCTTATCGCAGGCCGAACTGGCACAAGCGCTGGAGACGCTACGGGCATCGCGTCCTACCGCCGTCAACCTGATGAACAATTTGGATCGCATGAAGCTGGCGCTGGCACAGCCGCAGTTTGTCGCTGCACTGGTGCAGGAAGCGCTGCGATTGGTAGAAGAAGATCGCGCGCTGTGTGAACGCATCGCCGATCATGGCGCTGCGCTGGTGGAGCCAAACAGCCATTTGCTAACCCACTGCAACACTGGCGGTCTTGCAACCGCGGGCATCGGCACCGCCATCGGCGTGCTGCTGCGTGCACACCAACAGGGGAAAGTGGCGCAAGTGTGGGTCGATGAAACTCGTCCGCTGCTACAGGGCGGACGCCTCACGGCCTGGGAACTGGGTGAATTAGGCATTCCCTATCAGCTGATCTGTGATTCGATGGCTGCCAGCCTGATGGCGCAGGGTCAGGTCGATGCGATTTGGGTCGGCGCAGACCGTATTGCCGCCAACGGCGACGTCGCCAATAAAATTGGCACCTACAGTCTCGCGGTGCTGGCGCACTATCACCAGATTCCGTTTTACGTTGCGGCACCGCACACCACGCACGATCCGGCGTGTCCAGACGGTCGGGCAATTCCTATCGAACAACGCGCCGCCGCCGAAGTCACTGGCGTTTCCGGCAGCTTCGGCCACTGCCAGTGGGCACCGCAGAATGCATCAGTCTACAACCCAGCGTTTGATGTCACCCCCACCGCATTAATCAGCGGCTGGATACTCGACACCGGCGTAGTCACGCCACAGGACGTTCAAGAAGGGATATTTAAAGCGGCGTTGGCGTAACGACAACCCCACCTATCGACAAAAGACTCAGGATAGGCCGCACGGACGCGGCGAATCTATCATCCAATGGTAACGGTTCCCCCGCCCATCACCACGCCACCACAGCTCACTGCATCACCCGTTCTCGCCGCGGGTTTACCCTCAACGAGTACGCTGGATGAACCGCTGCTAATGCTCCGCTCATGGCCGTGAGGAGCCAAAGGATCGCCTTGTCGGGCCAACGGCATGCCGTCAACCTTAACCGTTGATGAGCCTGAAGCGACAGGCGTCGGTGGATGACTGCCGTGCCCCGTATCGCTATCGCCTACTTTAACGGCGTTACCCATTTTTTACTCCTTTTCTCTCAATAGTCAGGTTTGCAACGATCATGCTGCAACGTCGTCATCGGCAGCGACTCTCTCTATCCCACGTGGGACGAAGAAATTATTGTTCCTCAACATCGTATTCGCCTGCTCGTTCAGGGTAGCGAACTTGAGTTCCTCTGATGCAAAGTCGTGCATAAAATAATTGAAGAAGATATCCGCCTCACGCGGCACCCGCTTAGCACCATCAAAGAACTTCACCAAATTGGCCCCTTGATACATCTGCCGACGCAGTCCCCTGCTTCTCAACACATTTTCCGCATCGCGCCCGACCTGTATTAACCAGCCCCACTGCGCGTTGAGTTTATCGCGTTCGCTTCCGCTCACGTTTTGGCGGAGTATTTTATAGTCATGCAATTTTTCCCCCAGCCAAAAGCAGTAGTGGATCATGTGCAGTTCGAACACTTCCGGTGTCGGGTTCATTTTCCCAACCCATTTGCTGTAGAACTCGCTGTATGCCTTCACGGAATAGCCCAGCCGGCTATCCTGCATGATGAAATACTGGGCTACTCGTGGGTTTTTAGCATCGAGGATGGAGAAGTTAGGAAAAGGCACCTGAGCCCGACGTGCGGTTTCATACATCTGTCGTAGTGGCACCCGACACAGTTCGGCACTGGGGCGCTGTTCGTCGGGTAACAGCCCGCCCGTCACATCTTCACTGATGCCGGGGCAGAGCACTTCACGCCAGCCGGACCGTAGCGGCCCCAAGGGCAACAGAGGGCGATACTCTCGCCGTTCATGTGCCGCGATCAGGTGCAGAGCGTTTTTGACGGCGGGGTGAAGGGGCTTGTCGAATTCAATCACTTTCGCGCCAAAGGCCGTGGTAAAAATCCCGACAGCGGGATGACGGGCAAGCAGCCCCGCTCCGTCAGAGGCAGAAGCCACGGTATCCCCCATATCCATCGAACTACGGCGCGTGCAGTCGAACAGGCCAGCAAAAACCACCTCGACCTTACTGTCTGCGTAGCGGTATTCATTTCCCACTTTGCTACAGACCGACTCCAGTAACTCGTCGATAAAGCGTCGAGCCAACGCGGCACCCAGATCGGCACCGAATACCGAAATCTGGATCAGTTTGATGGGCAGTTGGTTTGCTTTTTTGATATCTGCCAGATTTTTTTTGAACTTATTTTTAGCCAAATCCACTCGCGCATCGACCCCGGTCATCAACAATTCAGCCACGATCGGGTTATCCCGAATCGGTTCGGTCGCTTCGAGCAGTGCACGGCTCGCCGCCTTTTTGGCCGCAGACACCGTGGCATCGAAACCACTCTTCATGGTCACTAAGTCGCCCAGCTTATTGGCGAGCACCTGGCTCCAGTCCCCTTTGAAAACGCCCTTGACGGTATCGACCGCCGTTTCTTTCCCCTGTTCAACCAGCGCATCGGCATAATCCTCAGGCAGCGCCTGCTGTCTGGCATCCAGAATACTGTCCAGCCTTTCAGAGGGCGTATCTTCCAGCGGGGTACCTAAACCGGGGATATAGACTTTGGAATACGAATATGAAGAGGTGAGTTCAGCCAAAATTATTTCCGGATGGGCACGAAACAAACGGCCTACGTTAGTCAGACGCTGGCTTTCTTCATCCACATTGATATTGCGTTTCAGGCCATCAAAGAAGAAGCCTATTTGTAACGCCAGAGAACAAGTGCCGATCCCTGCCTGATGACGGCTCTCTTCGCGGGCAATGCGACACCCCAGATCATCCCAATCGTTCATCGTCCTCTCCTTGTGCGATAAGGGGCAATAACATCGTCCATATCAAGATAGCAACTGCTCACCCAACGTACGACCAACTTGTTATCTGGTAAGAACAGTACACAAAAATCATTTTTGCCCTTATCACGTTTAGGCATGGGTAGGACGACAGTATGAATTTCAGGACGATAGCCAAGCTCATCATATTGTCGGCGGGTCATCGCAAGTTCCCATTTGATCTTAACAGTGTCACCATTTATTCGATAAGGACCTGCTGTACCGCCGCTAGTGTTAAGCCCATCGAATGCATCGGTATTCCCTCCCATATTGCCATTGACATACACATAGCTAATGGGGCGGTCGACCACCGAATGGACGACAATTGACGCCCCGCCGTGTCGTTCTTGAATCAGGAATGTCCAGCCCAGCCAAAGTACCAGCAGAATGCTTGCCAGCCACCGCCCCCAGCGCGGCAAGATCTGCCATATCGCCGTTATCAATCCCGAAATTGCTTTTACCAAACCGTTTGCCGCACTCATGACTGTCCCTTTGGCTCTTGCTGGTTCACTTTCCTTGTCATGCGTCGGGTAGCCATCGTGCCTGCCTGATGACGGCTCTCTTCACGCGCAACGCGACACTCCAGATCATCCCAATCGTTCATCGTCCTCTCCTTGTGCGATAGGGGGCAATAACATCATCCATATCAAGATAGCAACTGCTCACCCAACGCACGACCAACTTGTTATCTGGTAAGAACAGTACACAAAAATCATCCTGGCCTTTCTGTCGTTTAGGCATAGGTAAATTAATTGTGTGTTTTTCAAACTGATACCCCGCTTTTTCCTGTTCTTCAGTCATATCCAATTCCCAATCTATCTTGACCGTATTCCCGTCTATACGATAAGGACCTGCTGTACCGCCGCTAGTGTTAAGTCCATCAAACGCAAAGGTATTCCCTCCCATATTGCCGTTGACAAAAGCATAGCTAATGGGGCGATCCATTACTGACATAACGACAATTGACGCCCCGCCGTGTCGTTCTTGAATCAGGAACGTCCAGCCCAGCCAGAGCACCAGCAGAATGCTTGCCAGCCACCGCCCCCAGCGCGGTAATATCTGCCATATCGCCGTTATCAGCCCCGAAATTGCTCTTGTTAAACCGCTTGCCACGCTCATGTTCGTCCCTTTTGTTCTTCCAACGCTTGCTGACCACCTTCCAGATAGGCTAATGCCCACAACCGTCCTTGAGACTCTGTCGCACCAGCCTGCTCGGCTTTCGCCAATGCCTTGCGGACCATGTTCATTCTTTCACAGGGTGGGAAATGTCTGATGCTATCCCCCTCTTGCCACAGAGCGAGCAGGCGATGCTCGTCAGTCGATCCTTGTAAAGCCTGATACAATGCGGGCGTCAGTTTGACCAGAACCGGCTCCGACGGCGGGATCGACAAAGACAGCTCACGCCAACTGCCGTCGCATTCTCGCAACCACCAGCGGTCGATCCCGCCAAACAGCCCACCGAGCCACGGGGCATCGTGCTGTTCAACAAGCAGAGGCAGCGCGTGCGGTGTATAGAACCGCAGCAATTGGCTAAATTGCCCTGCGGGTTCAATCACCCTCACACCCAAAGCCAGTTGCTTTTGCAAAGCGCTAAGGGATTGGTCGCTTTCCAACAGGCCAACCACGAGCCCCTGCTGAACAAGCGTCGCCAGTAATCTTTCGTCCTCTGGTGGACAATGCCAAAGCCAGGGACCCAGATTGATCAGTTCAAACAAGTCATCATGAAAATAGAGCGGTAAAAACGGATTTTTGCTCAACTGCTCGCGCTGTTCAGCGGTGAGATTCGCCCCTTCCAGCAGAGCGATACAGGCACCCCGGTGCCAGATAGTTTCAGGTAGCATCTTATTCTCCCTGTATTAACGCATCGCCCTGCGCCATGGCACGCAGCAGACAGGGAATACAGACCGGTTTTTCAAGGGGTGGTATTTTGGGCAGTTGGGGCGGCGCAATCACCTCAACCGTTCCTGGTAATGAGGGCAGTTGGCCTGCCCAACCAGAGCCACAACCCGGGCTGCCGCCTGAATTCATCTTGATGCTGGGGCCGACCAGCGTCACGCCGCTGGGATCGATCTTCACGAAGCTTCCTCCGACTTTCAGCGTCAGCTCCGCGCCCGCTTCAAGAACCACCTTAGCCCCCGCTTTTACATGCACTTCCTCACCCGCCTCGACCAGCAAAGCCTGCCCCAGTTTCTGATGCATCGACGCATCAACGGTCAACGAGAGAGCTCCTTTCACGTGGTCACGTTTCTCGTCCTCCACCGCCAGGTGATCGTTGGCTTTAACGCGGGTGACTCGCTCATTATCAATCTCCGTGTGGGCATCATGTTTGATGTGCCAGACCACATCGTTCTCAACGAGCGCCTTGAGATCTTTCTGCCCGTGAATATAAACCTCCTCCTGACCGGCCTGATCCTCGAAGCGCAATTCATTAAATCCTTCTCCCTGATGCGTCTTCGTGCGCAGCACGGTTCGTGTCTTATTGGCAGGCAGCGGATACGGCGAGGGATTAGTGGCGTGGAAAGTACGCCCCGTGACAATCGGCTGGTCCGGATCGCCTTCAAGGAAGCTGACGATCACTTCATGGCCGATACGCGGGATGGCAATCATGCCGTACTGACCGCCCGCCCAGCCCTGACTGACCCGCACCCAGCAGGAACTCTGGTCGTTACTCGCGCCGTAGCGATCCCACGGGAATTGCAGTTTTACCCGACCATACGGGTCGCAGTAGATTTCTTCCCCCGTTGGGCCGACGACGGTGGCGATTTGCGGGCCGTCCACCATCGGTTTGTAGGGCATGGCAGCACGCCACGTCGTCGTGCCTTTCACCACGGCAAAACTGTTGCTCATGGTCGTCGGTTCGCCGCCGCTTTCCTCTTCCAGCGCCTGCGGCTGCTGCCCGACGTGCGTCACGCTCACCGTCTGCCACACCGCATTCAGCGCCGCATTCGGGTGCTCCGTCAGGGTAAAGGTATTACCCGGCATCAGCCCCGCGCAGTTGGATTCCCCTTCGCTGGTTACTGCGCCTGACCGTAGCGCATCCAGACGATAGTCGCTGAACGCCTTGCCGCTCGGGTCTTGTTTGTAGCGCCCCGGATAGTCGTAATGCTGATAGCTTTCACGCTGGTGTGCCAGCTCGCCGCTCATCTTCTTGTGCGACAGGCCGTAAGCCGGTGTCTTGAAGCTGTAGTCTTTCAGCTCGACTTCGGCGGTGCTCACCCGCTCCGCGTAGTGGAAACGCCGGACATATTCACCTTCACTCAGCCCCTGCGTGGCCAGATTGAAGAACAGCGCCGACCCTTTGGTCAGCGCCCCCGCATCGTCGGCAAACACTACCCGATGCTTACCTTCCTCGTACTCGTGGAAGAAGTACAATCCCTCTTCCGCCGCCAGACGGGTGATAAAGGCCAGGTCGCTTTCCCGATACTGCACGCAGTATTCCCGCACCGCGTGCTCATGGCGCAGTGCAAAGGCGTAGTCGGTAATACCCGCCTCTTCCAGCAACGCGCCGATAATCGCGTCCGGCTTCTGCGCCTGAAAAATGCGGGCGTTGGTACGCAGCCCCAGCCGCCACAGCGCCGGACGCACTTCCGCCTGATAGCGCGTGCGCCGGAATCCGGTATCGCCCTGCGTGAACCCACTGATAATGCCGCTGACACGACGCTTCAGTTCACCTTCATACCAAATCATCAGCTCGCACGGCTGATCCAGCACCGCGCCGAAATCCACATCCGGCAACGCGCTCGCCAGACTCAGTGACAGGCTGAAAGGCCGGTTCAACCCCTCATCCAGCCTGAAATCCACCACCGCAAAGGTGCCTGCCTCCAGCGCGCCAACCTTTACGGTGAACTGTAATCCTGTACTGTTTGCCATCGGCTTTCTCCTTATTTTTATTCTCGCTCTGCCGCCACGGCTACCGCATGCGCCATCCTGGCTAAACGCCACATGAGCAAAAATGCCACGCAGGTGAAAAGCGCAGAGCATTTAAATCGAGCAGCGATTCGGTATGTTCACGTCGTGGGAAACAAGAAGGTCGCAGGGTTGAGGCGGTGTGAAGAGTGATGAAAATGTTCCATGTGGCATCCTTGACGCTATTCCTTTTAAGAAAATACGCATAAAGGATAACAAGATGTTCATAGTGCTAATCGCGCAAAAAAAGGCCTAAAACCAAGTAAACACATTGATTAATATTAAAATAATATCATTTTGAATAAATTAGATAGCGAATCAAAAAGACTCAATCATCATATGAGAACAGGGCATTCGCCCTGTTCTCAACCTATTGATAAACCCGTCATACTTCAAGCCGCATGTGCGTTGGCTACGTTCATTCACCCGAATCACTTACCTGAGTAAGCTCATCGGGATTCTCTCTCTTGCCGCCTTCCTGCAACTCGAATTATTTAGGGTATAAACCATTTTTATTCATGGAATAAGGGCATAGCCCCCTACGCGCTAACACTCCAACTTCGGATATACATCCGCGATCTTATCGCCGGTAAAATGGGCGATCCAGCCTTCCGGGTTATCGAACAGGCGGATGGCAGTGAAATGCGGCTCTGGCCCCATATCAAACCAGTGTGCCGTACCTGCCGGTACAGACAACAAATCGTTCTTCTCACACAGAATCTGGTAAATCTTGCCGTTCAGATGCAGGCAGAATAGTCCCGCGCCTTCCACGAAAAAGCGCACTTCATCTTCGTGATGGATATGCTCGGATAAAAACTTGGTGCGCAGCTCCGCACACTGCGGATTGTCCGAACGCATGCTGATCACATCCCAGCTTTGGTAACCTTTTTCTGCCACCAGCTTATCGATTTCATGCTGATACACCGCCAGCACTTCCTCGGAGGACGGCGCGTCGCTCAGTTTTTGACTGGCTTCCCAGCGCTCAAAACGCACACCGATATCGTTCAGCTGTTTCTGAATCGCATCGGCATCCTGGCTTTGCCAAATCGGCTGGCTTGCATCACTGTCGCTAAAAATGGTTAATCCACTCATTGGGCGTACTCCGGTAAGTCGATCTGGTCAAAACGAGCCGCCTGACGGTGACGGCTTACGCTATCCGCGTCATCACGAATAAGCTGACAGGTGTGCCAACCGGCTTCCTGCGCGGCATCCAGCTCCTGACGAATGTCCGATAGGAACAACAGTTGCTCAGCAGGCAACCCGATGGCTTGTGCAATCGTGCGATAAGAATCAGTCTCCCGCTTCGCGCCGACGCGGGTATCAAAATAGTCGCTGAACAGCGGGCGCAGATCGCCCGCGTTGCTGTAACCAAACAGCAACCGCTGCGCTTCCACCGAACCCGATGAGTAAACATACAGGTGCAGGCCTTGCTGCTGCCACGCGGCGAGCTGTGCCGCTACTTCAGGATACAGATGCCCCTGAAAATCGCCGTTACGGTAGCCCGCACGCCAGATAATGCCCTGCAGCAACTTCAGCGACGTGGATTTACGGTCTTCATCCATAAACTGATTCAGCGCGGCAATCAGTGTATCGCTATCTGCATCAGGCTGAGCTAACTCCTGACGCAGCGCGTTCAGCACCTGTGCGATCTCAGGATCGCTGTCGTGCTGTCGCACCGTATCGGCCAGTCGCTCGCGAGCATAAGGAAACAGCACGCTGTGAACAAAACGGATGTCGCTGGTGGTGCCTTCAATATCAGTGACTATCGCCTTAATCATGCTTTAGCCTCCAGCAGTCGACGCTGCAATTCACACTGGAACAAGAACTCTAACCCTTCTAGATGACGACGCGCTTCTTTCACCGTCGCACCCCAGCAGTAAAGACCGTGGCCGCGCACCAGAAAACCGTAGCGTAGCGGCGTGTGGCTAGCGAACTCCGTTACTCGCTGCGCTAGCGCTGGAATATCCTGATCGTTATCGAAAATCGGGATCACCACACGATCCAAATGAGTTGTCTGCCCCGCCAACGACTTTTGCATTTCGTAGCCGTGCAGCACCAGCTCAGCGCCTTTCTCCACCCGGGACAGCACCGTCGCGTTCACCGAGTGCGTATGCAGCACAGCGCCAATAGTCGGTTCGCGGCGATACAGCAGCGTGTGCAGCCCCGTTTCCGCCGACGGCGTACGGCCACTCGGCACATGGTTAGTGGCAATATCCACCAGCAGGAAATCCTCTGTCTGAAGGCTGCCTTTGTCTTTACCCGATTCGGTAATCAGACACTGCGCGTCATCCAGCCGCACGGACATATTGCCGCCCGTCGCCGGACACCAGCCTTTCTCGCCGATCCAGTGGCAGGCCGCAACCAGCGCCGTCAATTGTTGATTTTCAGTCATGAGGCTTCCCGTTTTTGGTCTTTCTGTTTCAAAGCATACAGTTGCAAGGTTTAGATCTTTTCATTATGTCTTAGCACGCAAAGGCATTTAGCCATTTAAACGTCCAAGCGTCTTGATTGCCAAATACTAACAGCATGTTATATTACCAAGCAATACAGGCTTGCAGGAGTCCTATCCGCTATGAGCGCCGCTCTGATCCCCGACAGTAAACTGCCTTCGCTGGGCACCACCATTTTTACCCAGATGAGCGCACTGGCCCAACAGCATCAGGCCATCAATCTATCACAAGGTTTCCCTGATTTTGACGGCCCGGATTATTTACAGCAGCGGCTGGCGTATCACGTCAGTCAGGGCGCCAACCAATACGCGCCGATGACCGGCGTCTCGCCACTGCGTCAGGCCATTGCCGAGAAAACGGAAGCACTGTACGGCTGGCGACCGGATGCGGATAGTGAAGTCACCGTCACGGCGGGTGCAACCGAAGCGCTGTTTGCCGCTATTGCCGCACTGGTACGCCCCGGCGACGAAGTGATTTGTTTCGATCCCAGCTATGACAGCTACGCGCCTGCCGTTACGTTGGCTGGCGGCGTACTCAAACGCATCGCCTTGCAGCCACCCGCATTTCGCGTGGATTGGTCATCTTTTACCGACTTGCTGAGCGATCGCACTCGGTTGGTGATTCTGAACACGCCGCACAATCCGTCCGCCACCGTCTGGCAGAAAACCGATTTTGAGCAGCTATGGCAGGCGATTGCCGCGCGCAATATTTTCGTATTGAGTGATGAAGTCTACGAGCATATCTGCTTTGATAATGAAGGGCACGCCAGCGTGCTGGCACACCCGTCGCTGCGTCAACGCGCTATCGCCGTTTCCTCGTTTGGCAAAACCTTCCACATGACCGGTTGGAAAGTCGGCTACTGCGTCGCACCAGCGGCATTGAGCGCGGAGGTCCGTAAGGTTCACCAATATCTGACGTTCTCCGTGAACACGCCCGCTCAGTTCGCTATCGCCGATATGCTGCGCGAACAACCGCAACACTGGCGCGAACTGCCCGATTTTTACCGCGCACGCCGCGATCGCTTCATCAATGCGCTGGCAGGCAGCCGTTTCGAGATTCTGCCCTGCGAAGGTACCTACTTCCTGCTGGCGGACTATCGGGCGATTTCCGATCTGGACGATGTCAGCTTCTGCCGCTGGCTGACTGAGCACGTTGGTGTCGCCGCTATCCCGCTCTCCGTCTTTTGCGCCGATCCGTTCCCACATACGTTGATTCGACTATGCTTTGCTAAACAGGAAGCAACGTTGGATGCCGCGGCGGAGCGTTTATGTCAACTTTAAAGATTTCATTGCTGCAACAGCCACTCGTCTGGCGTGATGGGGAAGCGAATCTACGCCACTTCGATACGTTATTGGCGGAGATGAACGAGCGTGATGTCATTGTGTTACCGGAGATGTTCACCACCGGCTTTGCGATGGAAGCGGCCAAAGGTAGTTTGGATCAGTCGGTCGTCGAGGCGTGGTTACACCAGTGGGCGCAAAAGACCAACGCGCTGATCGGCGGTAGCGTCGCGGTGAACACGCCGAAAGGTGCAGTGAACCGTTTCCTGCTGGTCGATCCGCACGGCCACGTGTATCACTACGATAAACGCCACCTGTTCCGCATGGCGGATGAACACCACCACTATCAGGCAGGAACGGAGCGAGTCACCCTTGAGTGGCGCGGCTGGCGCATCTGCCCGATGATCTGCTACGACCTACGTTTCCCAGTATGGTCGCGCAATCGACAGGATTACGATCTGGCACTGTATGTCGCCAACTGGCCTGCACCGCGTGCAGCGCACTGGCAAACACTGCTGGCCGCGCGCGCCATTGAGAATCAGGCCTACGTTGCAGGCTGCAACCGCGTTGGCACCGACGGCAACGGCCACAGCTACCGTGGCGATAGCCTGATTATTAACGCTCAAGGGGAAATTCTGGCCTCTGCCGCCCCCAACCAGCCTGCCCAACTGGACGCCGAACTGTCGCTGGAAGCACTGCAGAGCTACCGGGAATCCTTCCCCGCGTGGCGTGATGCAGATCGGTTTACGCTGTAACAACTGCCGCCGTCGTCGGTGAGGTGATAGTTGCGGTGGGCGTTACCGTGCTGATGCGTGATGAAACACCATCTGATAGAGCGCCTGTAGTGCCAGCGCCACATCCGCCGTGATAACCGATTCGTCGGGATGATGGCTGATACCGCCGCGACAGCGGACAAAAAGCATCGCCACCGGCCAGCGCTCGGCAATCGCGATGGCATCATGCCCCGCACCGCTCGGCAGCATCAGCGTTTTCCCCTGTACCTGCGCCACCGCCTCGTTTAATGCCGACTGCAACGCGGGATCGCAGCGGGTTGCTGCAATACGATAATACTCTTCGGCGCTGAACTGGCAGCCGCGCTGGTGCGCGATAGCCTGTGCTAGCGTCAGGAGTTTTTGTAGCAACGCATCCAGTGGTGCATCCTCCGGCCCGCGAATATCCAACGTCATCTTCACTTCACCGGGGATCACGTTCGCCGCGCCAGGTAAGCATTGCAACGTGCCAAATGTAGCGACCAGATGGGGATCGCTTTCCCGCGTCACCCGTTCAGCCTGCGCCATCCAGTCGGCCGCCGCTGCCAGCGCATCCTGCCGCTGCGTCATCGGCACCGTTCCGGCATGCCCTGCCAGGCCGAGGAACGTGCAGTTGAGTCGCCGCGCCCCGTTGATTGCCGTAACCACACCTAGCGCCAGCTCCTGCTGTTCCAGACACGGCCCCTGTTCGATATGCAATTCCAGATAGGCGACGATGTCACTGACCGGGCGCGCAGCCTGTGCCACCTGTAGCGGATCCAGCCCCGCAATGGTCAATGCCTGCGCCACGCTGGTGCCTTCTGCATCCTGACATTCCAGCCAGTTTTCCGGCCAGGTGCCCGTCAAGCCTCGGCTTCCCAGCAGGGTAATGCCAAAACGCGTACCTTCCTCATCGCCGAAGCCGACGATTTCCAGCGCCACGGGCAACCGGATTCCCTGCTGATGAAACGTGCGTACCACTTCAATCGCCGTTAATACGCCCAGCATGCCGTCGTAGCGTCCGGCATTGCGCACCGTATCCAGATGCGAGCCCAGTAGCAGCGCCGGTGCATCCGGCGTCAGCCCGTCATAACGACCACAAATATTGCCCACGCTGTCCTGCCAGACGTTCATTCCGGCTTCGCGCATCCACTCCCCCACCTGCATATTGGCACGCAGGTGTTCCAGCGACAGGTAGACGCGAGTTAGTTGACCGGGCGTTTCGCTAATTTCAGCCAGAACATCGCAGCGCGACATAATCAGTTCAGCGGCAGCCTGTGCAGCAGGCGACGACAGTAGAGGTTCACTCATGCACGCTCCTCGTTCGCCGCATAGCTGTTCCAGGCGGCCTGCATAGCCTCGCCCTGCACGGTGCGGAAGCCAAGACGGTTCAGCACCGCCTCCAGTGCAGTTAACGTTTGCATCACGCAGTCTTTACGTGCGTTGTAACCCATGGTGCCAATACGCCAGATTTTGCCCTGAAGCGGGCCAAACGAAGTGCCGATCTCAATAGCAAAGTCTTCCAACAGTAGCTTACGAACCTGCTCGCCGTGAACGCCGTCAGGAATCACCACGCCCAGTACGTTATTCATTTTGTGGCTAAGATCGCCAAAGGTTTCCAGCCCCATACCCTGAATCCCTGCCACCAGCGCATTACCATGTAGCGCATGGCGGACAATGCTGCGATCCAGCCCTTCTTCGAGGATCACCCGCGCGCACTCGCGTGCAGCAAACAACATGCTTGTCGCTTCGGTATGGTGATTCAGGCGCTCCGGCCCCCAGTAATCCATCACCATGCCCAGATCGAAATAGTTGGAATAGATCATCTCGTCGTCACCGTCCTGATGCGCGTCGGTTCTGATCCCCTGCTCGACGCATTTACGGCGGCGGATCACCGCTTCCATTTGCGGACTGAGCGTGATCGGCGAACTACCAGACGGCCCGCCCAGACACTTCTGCAATCCAGCGGAAACGGCATCCAAACCCCATTTATCGGTTTCCAGCGGATTACCGCCGAAAGACGCCGTCGCATCGGTATAGAACAGCACGCCGTGGCGGCGGCAAATCTCGCCCAGCGCCTCCAGCGGCTGCAACATGGTGGTCGACGTATCGCCCTGCACCGTCAGCAAGAGACGCGGGCGCACCGTTTTGATCGCATCTTCGATCTGGTCAGGCGAGAACACCTCACCCCACGGCACTTCAATGGTATGAACCTCGGCACGACAGCGGCGGGCAATCTCACACAGCAAATGACCAAAACGACCAAACACCGGTACCAACACCTTATCGCCAGGGCGGATTGCCGACAGCAGAATCGCTTCGATGCCGGCACGCGAGGTGCCGTCCACCAGCATCGTCCAGCGGTTCTCCGTGCGGAAAAGCTGGCGATAGAGTTCCATGACCTGATTCATATAATGGGTCATCGCGGGGTCATACTGACCAACCAGTTGGCTGGCCATTGCCCGTAATACGCGCGGATCGGCGTTGATCGGCCCCGGCCCCATCAGTAAGCGATGAGGGGGGTTAATTTGCGCGTACAGTTCGCTGCTCATGGTTATTGCTCCAGACTTTTGTTTCGACTTACACACTCGAAAAGCGTCATTACGCTTCCGATAATCCTCGGACCGAGGCGATAAACTGTTTCAACTCGCGGGTCTGCGGGTTAGCAAACAGCGTTTTACTGTCGCCCTGCTCCCAGACTGTGCCCTGATGCATAAACACCACGCGATCGCCCACTTCACGGGCAAAATTCATTTCATGCGTGACCAGAATCAGCGTCATGCCTTCTGCGGCAAGCTGTTCCAGCACCTTCAACACTTCGCCGACGAGTTCAGGATCGAGTGCCGATGTAATTTCGTCACACAGCAGGACTTTTGGATTCATCGCCAATGCACGGGCAATGGCGACTCGCTGCTGCTGACCGCCCGACAGATTGCCGGGATAATAATGAAGGCGTTCGCCCAGCCCGACTTTGTTGAGCATCTGTTCGCCTAACGCCTGACACTCCGCCGCGCTTTTACCCAGCACGCGGCGCGGTGCCAGCATCACGTTTTCCAGCGCCGTCATGTGCGGGAACAGATTGAAGTTCTGGAACACCATCCCGACCGAGCGGCTGATTTCCCGCGCCTGCGAATCCCTGTCGGTGACCGTCACCCCGCCCAGCTTGATGCTGCCGTCCTGATAACCTTCCAGACCGTTCATGCAGCGCAGTAGCGTGCTCTTACCCGAGCCGCTACGCCCGATGATCGAAATGACCTCACCCATTTCGATATCCAGATCCACCCCTTTCAGGACATGGTTCTGACCGTAATATTTTTGAACCTGATTAATGGTGATGAGCGGCATTGAATTTCTTCTCCAGATAGCGGCTGTAGTAAGAGAGCGGATAGCACATCAGGAAATAGCCCAGCGCCACCAATCCGAACACTTTAAACGGCTGATAGGTGACGTTATTCAACATGGTTCCCGCTTTGGTCAGTTCAATAAACCCGATGATCGACGCCAGCGCGGTGCCTTTGATCACCTGCACAGAGAACCCAACGGTAGGCGCGATAGCGATACGCATCGCCTGCGGCGCAATCACCCGATAGAGCGTCTGACCGAAATCCAGTCCGAGACAGCGCGACGCTTCCCACTGCCCCTTCGGTAACGCTTCCACACTGCCGCACCAGATATCCACCAGAAAAGCGCTGGTAAATAGCGTCAGCGCCAATGCTGCTGCCGTCCAGGGGCTTACATCAATACCGAACAACGCCAGCCCGAAAAACGCGAGAAACAGCTGCATCAGCAGCGGCGTGCCCTGAAATAACTCGGAATACAGATGGACAAAGCGCGTCGCCCATTTGCGCTTGGTCAGCCGCAATAGCATGAGCGGAAACGTCACCAGCGCACCGCCGATGAAGGCTGTCAGTGACAATAACAGCGTCCAACGCGCCGCCAGCAGCAGGTTGCGCACAATATCCCAGTCGGTAAATGTCATGATTGCTGACTCCCTAAGAAACGCCGACCCGCTAGCAGTAAGAGTTGCCGCATCAGAACCGATAGCACGAGGTAACACAGCGTGGTCGCCAGATACACTTCAAAGCTCAGAAACGTACGGGACTGAATCAGGTTGGCGGCAAAGGTCAGTTCCTCGTAGGAAACCTGCGACACCACCGACGATCCCAGCATGACGATGATGCATTGGCTGACCAGCGCCGGATAAATCCGCTGAAGCGCGGGTGGCAAAATCACGCGCAGAAAAGTCTGCATCCGCGTCAGTCCCAACACACGAGCGGCTTCCCACTGACCTTTTGGCGTTACCTGAATCCCCGCACGAATAATCTCTGTGCTGTATGCGCCAAGATTAATCAACATCGCTAACAGCGCAGCCTCCCCGGCCGTCAGCTTCCAACCCAAACTCGGCAAGCCGAAGACGATAAAGAACAGCTGAACCACAAACGGCGTATTGCGAATCAGCTCGACGTAGATCCCCCACAGCCGACTCAGCAGGGTGGGCTTGCCGCTACGCAAAGCCGCACCACAGATACCGATGGCGATGCCGCCGAGGGTTGCCATTACTGTCAGCTCAATGGTGACCCACAGCCCCGCCAGCAGCTCAGGCCAGAACGGCAACAGTGCGGAAAAATTAAGCTGATAGGTCATGGCGCGCTCCTGTTACGCTTTGATGCTGGCTGGCAACGGCGCTTTCAGCCATTTTTCCGACAGGCTATTGAGCGTCTCGTCTTTCAACGCCTGTTCGATCAGCGCATCGACTTTCGCTTTCAGTGCAGGTTCGTCTTTCTTCATCCCGATGTAGCACGGCGAATCCTTCAGCATAAACTTCGCGACAGGCGCTTTTGTCGGGTTCTGCTCAGCGATGGCGGCGACAACCAAGTTGCCCGTGGCGACAAATTCCACCTGCCCTGACAGATACGCCGACAGCGTGGTGTTGTTATCTTCGTAGCGCTTAATCTGTGCGGCCTTCGGTGCCGTTTCCGTCAGGACCATATCTTCTACCGCACCGCGTGTGACGCCGATACTCTTCCCTTCCAACGCTTCTGACGAGGCTAACGCGCTGTCTTTCGGTCCGAATACACCTAAAAAGAACGGCGCATAGGCGCGACTAAAATCGATCACTTTTTCACGCTCGGCATTTTTGCCCAGGCTGGAGATCACCAGATCGACCTTGTTGGTTTGCAGATACGGCACGCGGTTGGCGCTGGTTACCGGAACCAGTTGCAACGTTAGTTTCATCTCTTTCGCCAGATAGCGGGCGATATCGATGTCATAGCCCTGCGGTTGCAGATCGGTGCCGACCGATCCAAACGGTGGGAAATCCTGCGGCACAGCGACACGCAGCACACCGCGCTTCTCGATATCCTGCAACTGATCGGCCATCACGCTACCGGCCTGAACCAGTAACATTGCCGCGCCCATCACCGCCAGTAACCCTTTTTTGATGCTCAGTTTATTGATCAACATCGTCTCTGCCCCCGGTTAGTGTAATTGAAACGAAAGATTCTTTAAAAACAAATACTGAAACTATCGTTACAGATACTAAGCAAGGAGCATGCCAGATTCCATTTACGCTTTTTGTGCTGTTGGTTATGAGAAAACACCATAAGGAGTCAGAGAGTTTTTCTAAAACATGGGATAGCTATGAATATGATTATGGATATGCAATATCTGTGAAAAATTTCGTGCGTGATTGCAGAGAGATAATTTATGCAACTCATGCACCACGCCCGACGTAGGGCTGCTCAATCGCCGCAGCCCTACGAACCCTGGCTTTCGGCGTGAATTATGCCGCTGCGCGGTACATTCGAAACGCGTGTCATCCTGTCGAACCGCCTGTGACGCGCTCCCGACGCGGCACAGGCTTTCGCAGCGTCCATGCTGCTCATTCGGGATGCCCCACGTTTCTCATCATAATTTTTTACGCCTATGAACAGATAACAACGAGAAACAATCCACAGCGCTGCGTCACAAAAATAATCCAGAGCTATCACGCCAGAAACAAGCCATATGACAGATAAGAACACCAATTAATTCGCACCATTAAAGTGCAACAGCACCACACTAACGCACCATTAGCGTTGCTCTAACTCATCCAGTTCACCATAAAGATCCGCGATCTGATGGATGCGTTGGCGTCCATCGCGCAGCATTTCATGCAATAACGCATTGCTGATCACATTCACCAAACTCATGGCAGACGAATAGCTGTCAAACGCTGATACGCTGTCCAGCGGAACACACAGCGACCAGGTTGCCAGCGGTACCAGCGCACTGACTTGGGGTTCGCATAGCAGTAGCACGGGCACACCGCGTTTTTGCAACTGAGCCAGCAGCGGCTGAATCAGGCGTGGACGGCGGCGAAAGGCCACCACAATCACGACATCCTGCGCGGTGAGATCGACTAGTTCTTCGGATAGCGTCTGCCCCGGTTGCGTCAGCAGCGTGACCTGTTGGCGAATCTGAAGCAGTTGTTGGCGCAGGTGCAGCGCGACCGGATAGCTGTTGCGTAGCCCAATCAAACACAGGCGCTGCGCCTGCATCAGCGCCTGAATCACGGCACCAAACTGTACGGGGTCAATCTGGTTTATCCACTGCGTCAGGTTCGCCATTTCCTGTTTGTAATGCCGCGCCAGCAGCGTATTCCCCTGCACTGCATCACGATTATCCGCCAGCGGCATCCCGCTCTGGCGCAACGTTCTGAGCTCATCGCGCATGTCACGGTAGCTGGGGTAGCCCAGTCGTTTGAACAAGCGGCTGACGGTCGCTTTTGAAGCACCGCTCAGCCGCGCTAGCTCGGCGCTGTTGTAGCTAATCAGATCGTCAAAGTGATCGAAGATGAAATTCGCGACGCGCTGTTCCTGCGGTGAAAGCTCGCTATAGCGATCCCGTAATCGTTCATCGATTTGCATCATCATCTCTCATCCATTGCGCGTGCTGTAACGTTTGTTTCATTGCGCAGAACATAGCACAGGATTGTCAGGATGATACAGATACACCTTCCAGCACGCATACGGACTTCCCATCGCACCGAAAAACTGGAACGCCGTTTGCTTATAGCTAAGGTTAATAACACTCACCCTACACAATATTAAAAAAAGGAATATCGAAATGATGCAAAGTAATACCGCCCCGCTAGGCATGGCGGTGGCACCTCATCATTTAGCCAGCGCCAGCGCATTGGCTGTTCTGCGCGAAGGCGGCAACGCCATTGAAGCCATGGTCGCGGCGGCGGCAACCATTGCCGTGGTGTACCCACATATGAACGGGATCGGCGGCGACGGTTTCTGGCTGATTGTGCCGCCACGCGGCGAACCTATTGCCATTGATGCCAGCGGGGCTGCGGGGTCGCTGGCCTGTCGCGAGTTGTATCGGGGTGAAAGCCGTATTCCACATCGAGGCCCGAAGGCGGCGCTGACGGTCGCGGGCACCGTCGGCGGCTGGCAGGAAGCGTTGGCATTCTCTCAAGAACTGGGAGGAGAGCCGCTACCGCTCGCTCGTTTGCTGTCCGATGCCATTCGCTATGCGGCGGACGGGATTCCCGTCACGCAATCGCAGGAAGATGCGCTGACCCAGCGCTACCACGAATTGACCGATTTCCCAGCCTTTAGCCAACTCTTCATGCCGCAGGGATATATCCCGCGTGCGGGCAGCCGTTTCACGCAGCCTGACTTAGCCGAGACCTTAACGACGCTGAGCATTGAAGGGCTGGACAGCTTTTATCGCGGCTCCGTCGCCGCCCAGCTGTCGGCACAGATGGCGCAGCTCGGGATGCCGCTGACGGCTGACGATCTGGCGAGCTACCGCGCCAAGCGAACAACGCCGCTGGTGCTAAAACACAGTAAAGGCGATATCTATAACCTCGCGCCGCCAACGCAGGGTCTGGTGTCCCTCGCGATCCTCGGCCTGACCGATCATTTAGAAATGGAAGATCTGAGCGATAGTCAGACAATCCATCGCATTGTCGAATCGACCAAACTGGCGTTTGGCCTGCGTGACCGCTTCATTACCGATCCCAAACTGATGACACAAAATATTCAGGCGCTGCTGGAAAACGATGCGCTTGGTGCGCTCGCTCGGCAGGTCGATACCCGAAAAGCCGCATCGTGGGGAGAAGGCAAAGGCCCCGGCGACACCGTTTGGATGGGCGTATGCGACAGCAGCGGCCTGTGCGTCTCTTTCATTCAAAGTATTTACCACGAGTTCGGCAGCGGTGTTGTGCTACCGGGAACCGGCGTGCTTTGGCAGAACCGCGGTGCCTCGTTCAGCCTCGATCCGGCGCACCTGTTGGCGTTAGAACCGGGCAAACAGCCTTTTCATACCTTAAACCCCGCCGCTGCACGTTTATCCGACGGACGCACGATGGTCTACGGCTCAATGGGCGGAGACGGACAACCACAGACGCAGGCGGCCATCTTTATCCGTCACGTCCAGCAAGGGCTGCCGCTGCAACAGGCGATTACCGCTCCACGCTGGCTGCTGGGCCGCACGTGGGGACAATCCTCCGATACCCTGAAGATCGAAGATCGCTTTAAACCCGCCACCGTAGATGCGCTGCGTCAGCTAGGGCACGACGTCGAGCTGTTGAGCAGCTTTAGCGAAACCGTCGGCCATGCAGGTGCCATCGTGCGCCACACCAACGGCATGTTGGAAGGCGCTTTCGATCCACGCAGCAACGGCAGCGCGGCAGGCTTCTAGTCTTATTTAACCGGGAGAAAACAGAATGACGATGATCGAACAAGACGCGGTGACAGCGTATCTACAGCAGATGGAAACACTGCTATCACTGCAACTCAGCCAGGAACGGCGTCAGGAACTGTTGGTGCAATTCAGCCGCATCCACGCCATGGCACAGCCGTTGATGGAGTTCCCCCTTGATGAGCATCAGGACATTGCTGGCGTTTATACGCTATGAGTTTATATGCTAATCGCGAGTCCTCATCATTATCTATCCGGCAGATTCAGCAAGGCTTGCAGGCTGGAACGTTCTCCGCCAAAGAGCTTGCACAGCAGGCACTAGCCGCGATTGAACAGACCAATCCCACGATTAATGCTTATACCCATGTCACCAGCAAACGCATGTTGGCAGAAGCAGAGCGTATCGACGCATGCCGTCAACGTGGGGAAACCTTACCCGCGCTGGCCGGTGTGCCTTATGCCGTAAAGAACCTGTTTGATGTCAGCGGCGAAACCACTCTGGCGGGTGCCGAGCTTTTCAGCCAGAAACCGCCCGCTACGCAAGATGCCTTTGCCACCCGTCAGCTTGCCAGTCAGGGTGCGCTGCTGTCCGGCATGTTGAATATGGATGCCTATGCCTACGGCTTTACCACCGAGAACAGCCATTATGGCCCCACGCGTAACCCGCTCGACACGCAGCGTATTGCCGGCGGATCGTCTGGAGGATCGGCAGCAGCCGTCGCCGCAGGGCTGGTTAACTTCACATTGGGCAGCGACACGAATGGCTCGATCCGCGTGCCGTCGTCGCTATGCGGCATTTTTGGGCTGAAGCCGACATTTGGCCGTTTATCACGCCACGGTAGCCACCCGTTTGTCGCCAGCCTCGACCACATTGGCCCGTTAGCCCGTAGCGCAGACGATCTAGCACTGGTGTTCGATGCACTACAAGGTCGCGACAAGCACGATCGTTTTCAGGCCGAGCGAGAAACGCAGCATACTGCCCAACAGCTGGAAGCAGGCAGCGATGGACTACGCTATGCCGTGCTTGATGGCTATTTTTCCACGTGGAGCAGCGAGGAGGCAAAAACCGCCGTCTACCAGATCGCACAGGCGCTGGGCGCGCAGGACTGCCTGACGTTAACCGACGCCGCACTGGCACGCAGCGCCGCCTTTATTCTGTCGGCCAGTGAAGGAGGAAATCAGTATTTGCCCGACTTACGCACTCAGTCTGAGCGTTTTGAGCCACTGTCACGCGAGCGGCTGCTGGCTGGGGCGATGATCCCCGCCGTCTGGTATGTGCAAGCCCAGCGCTTCCGTAACTATTTTCGTCAACAGACGCTGGCGTTGTTTGAACACACCGACCTGCTGATTGCCCCTGCGACGCCCTGCTCCGCCACACTCATTGGGCAGGAAACCATGCGTATTAATGATACTGACCTGCCCGTCCGCGCCAGCATGGGTATGCTGACACAGCCGATCTCTTTCGTCGGGCTACCCGTCGTGACGGTGCCAGTGGCAACCGCCAGCGGCCTGCCAATCGGTATTCAGATTATTGCCGCACCGTGGCGTGAGGATCTTTGTCTGCGGACGGCGTGGGCGCTTGAGCAGCAGGGCATAACGTATACCCGTCATACTTCAAGTTGCATGTGCGTTGGCTGCACTCAGTCACCCGAATCACTTACCAGTGTAAGCTCATCGGGATTCCTTCCCTTGCCGCCTGCCTGAAACTCGAATTATTTAGGGTATATACCCTAAGAGGAAAGAAAATATGTTGCCTGATGATGTCAACCAAGCGGATGTGCTGGCCGATGTGACTGCCGCGTTCTATCGCTACGAAAAAGCCTTAACCGGTAACGACGTTGCGGTGCTAGATGAGTTGTTCTGGCACGATGAAAAAACGGTGCGCTACGGTGCGGGAGAGAATCTGTACGGGATCGAGGAAATCCGCGCCTTTCGCCTCGCTCGTCCCTCTGCTGGTCTGGACAGAGCCCTGCGTAATACGGTCATCACGACCTACGGTCATGATATGGCCGTCGCCAGCACCGAGTTTACCCGCACAGGCAGCACGAAGATTGGCCGCCAAATGCAAACCTGGGTAAAAATGCCCGAAGGCTGGCGTATTGTCGCCGCACACGTCAGCCTGATGAGCGAATGACAAAGGGGCATTTCCCCTATCGCTACATCTCACCACATCCGGATCGTCAAGGCTGGCGGTGATATACCGCTTCAATGTTGTATCCATCGGGGTCGCGCACGAATGCGGCGTAATAATCCTGATGGTAATTAGGACGCAGCCCCGGTGGCCCATTATCTATGCCACCCACCGCAATAGCGGCAGCAAAAAAAGCATCCACACGCTCTCGCGAGGCGGCGCTGAAAGCAAAGTGCACCGCCGGACAAGGTTCGCCCTTTGACTGATAAATCCAGAATTCGCCAGCGGGATCGCTTGACTGTCCATATCCTTCCGTCACCGCAAAACTGACGGCAAACGACATGTCCTTAATCAGTCTGTAGCCCAATGGTTCAAGCGCCGCTGCATAGAATTGTCGGCTACGGGCAATATCCCGTACCGGGATGCTCAGGTGATCTAACACGATGGCCTCTTTCGATAGTCGTTATGGATAATATTTAACCATCATAACCCTATACTTTATCTGGATAACGCGATCGCGATCGGCAAAATACAAATCCACGATAGCGCATGAAGCATCTCACCAAATTGGCACATCATCTCGACTTTATTACTCTGAAAAAATGAAGAATATATTATTCAGAACACTCCTATTTATTGGTGGTAATTAACACAATCATTTTACCCATTATATCTTTGCTATACTGTATAAAATACCGACAGATATCATAAGTAAAAATGTACCTGCGTCGGCCTATTCTAGTGTCTATAAGCCAAAAATTGTGATTTATTTACCATATTATTCGATTAGTGAAATTCACTATAAAAAGTGATTTATTCACAATCAGAAAAGGTTATATCACTCACGAATCCAATACGTAAAAACTGACAGATAACGTACTGTTATAAAAAGAATTATCATTCAGACCAAAAACCATAAAGATCACGTAAATCATGAAGATAACGTAGCGATAATCACGTTACCGCCATTGCTAATATTGGCCTAGCGAGAGGCTATTCGAAGGCAATAAAGGGTTGTCTCAGAATCTGAGTATGGTAGGGTAGATTATGTTTAATCATTATCAGGGTTGCGTTATAGAATTATAAACGGCACAGGAAAACAATAATTTCATGGCAATTAAACTTGAAGTAAAGAATCTTTATAAGATATTTGGCGAGCACCCAGACAGAGCATTTAAACTGATTGATAAAGGCCTGAGCAAAGATCAGGTATTTGAAAAAACAGGGCTTACTGTCGGGGTAAAAGATGCCAGTCTGGCCATTGAAGAAGGCGAGATATTTGTCATCATGGGATTATCCGGTTCCGGCAAATCAACCATGGTACGCCTTCTCAATCGTCTGATCGAACCCACTCGGGGTCAGGTACTGATCGACGGTGAGGATATCTCCAAGATATCTGATACCGCGCTGCGCGACGTGCGTCGTAAGAAAATCAGTATGGTGTTCCAATCCTTTGCGCTCATGCCGCATCTGAATATCCTCAACAATACCGCATTTGGTATGGAGCTGGCTGGCGTACCGAAAGTGGAACGCGAGCAAAAAGCGCTGGATGCCTTGCAGCAGGTCGGCCTTGAAGCCTACGCGGCATCTTACCCGGATGAGCTGTCTGGCGGGATGCGGCAGCGTGTCGGTCTGGCGCGTGCGTTAGCGAATGACCCCGATATCCTATTGATGGATGAGGCATTCTCCGCACTCGATCCGCTAATCCGTACTGAAATGCAGGATGAGTTAGTCAAACTCCAGTCCCGTCATCAACGCACTATCGTCTTTATCTCGCACGATCTGGATGAAGCGATGCGCATCGGTGACCGGATTGCCATCATGCACGGCGGTGAAGTGATTCAGGTCGGTACGCCCGATGAGATCCTGAATAACCCAGCCAATGACTATGTGCGCACCTTTTTCCGCGGTGTCGATATCAGCCACGTGTTTAGCGCCAAAGATATCGCGCGTCGTCGCCCAGTTACCTTAATTCGTAAAACCCCCGGCGTAGGACCGCGTTCCGCGCTGAAAATCCTTCAGGACGAAGACCGTGATTACGGCTACGTACTGGAAGGTGGGAAACGCTTCATTGGCATCGTGTCTATTGATTCACTAAAGCAGGCGCTGAAAGAACAGCAGCCGCTGGAACAGGCGTTACTGCCCGAACCTGCTCCCGTGCCCGCAGATATGTCACTCAACGAGCTGATTTCTCAGGTCGCACAGGCTCCCTGTGCCGTTCCTGTTGTCGGCGAAAACAATGAGTACATTGGCATCATTTCCAAAGGAATGCTGCTTCAGGCACTGGATAAGGAAGGAGTGACCAATGAGTAAATCAACATCAAATCCGTGGGACAACACCACGGCACAAAATCAGCCTGCCGACCAAAACGCAACGCCTGAGCAGGGTAATAGCGCCGCGCAAAGCGATCCGTGGTCTACCGGCGCACCCACTCAGGATGCACCGGCTAACGGCAGCGATGCTTGGAGCAGCACGCCAGCTCCCGATGGCTCCACCGATGCCGCTCATCAAGCTGCGCAATCCGGCAGTGACTGGTTAAACAGCGCGGCTCCTGCGACACCCGAGCATTTCAATCTGCTCGATCCGTTTAAGGATACGCTGATTCCGCTGGACAGCTGGGTCACCCACGGTATCGACTGGGTTGTGCTGCACTTCAGACCGATCTTCCAGGGCATTCGCGTGCCGGTCGATTTTATTCTGGGCGGCTTCCAACAGTTTCTGCTGGGAATGCCTGCGCCGATTGCCATTCTGGTGTTTTCACTGATTGCCTGGCAGATGTCCAGCCTCGGCATGGGCGTAGCAACCCTACTGTCTCTGATTGCGATTGGTGCAATTGGTGCCTGGTCACAGGCCATGATTACGTTAGCGCTGGTGCTGACCGCGCTGTTCTTCTGCGTGCTCATCGGGCTCCCCATGGGGATCTGGCTGGCGCGTAGCGAACGAGCCGCGAAGTTTATCCGGCCACTGCTCGATGCCATGCAGACCACGCCGGCGTTCGTCTATCTGGTGCCTATCGTCATGCTGTTCGGTATAGGTAACGTGCCGGGTGTCGTGGTAACGATTATCTTCGCCCTGCCGCCGATTATTCGCTTAACGATTCTGGGTATTCGTCAGGTGCCCGCCGATCTGGTTGAAGCCGCTGAATCATTCGGTGCCAGCCCGCGCCAAATGCTGTTTAAGGTTCAGCTCCCGCTGGCCATGCCGACCATCATGGCCGGTGTTAACCAGACGCTGATGTTGGCGCTGTCGATGGTGGTTATCGCCTCGATGATCGCCGTGGGCGGTCTGGGTCAGATGGTGCTGCGCGGGATTGGCCGTCTGGATATGGGTCTGGCTGCCGTCGGTGGCGTCGGGATTGTTATTCTGGCCATTATTCTTGACCGTCTTACCCAGTCTCTGGGGCGCGATCGTCGCAGCAAGGGCAATAAAAGCTGGTATGCCAGCGGCCCAATCGGCCTGCTGACCCGTCCTTTCATCAAGCAGTAACACTCGTCCCGCTTGTCTGGCATACGTCAGACAAGCGGCGACATTCACTACTCGTTTTATCCACACATTAATTTTATTAGCAACACTTACCATTTACCCTAAATAATTCGAGTTTCAGGCAGGCGGCAAGGGAAGGCATCCCGATGAGCTTACATAGGTAAGTGATTCGGGTGACTGAGCACGGCCAACGCACATGCAACTTGAAGTATGACGGGTATAAAGACAGAGGGAATCATGATGCCAAACACCAAACTTTGGGCCGCCGCCCTGACTACCGCACTGTTGAGTACGCAGGTTTACGCCGCTGACACCGCGCAACCGGGTAAAGGTATTTCCGTTATTCCGGTGCAAAGCACCATCTCCGAGGAAACGTTCCAGACGCTGCTGGTCAGCCGCGCGTTGGAAAAGCTGGGCTATGACGTGCAAACGCCTCGTGAAGTGGACTACAACGTCGCCTACACCTCAATTGCTTCCGGCGATGCGACGTTTATCGCGGTTAACTGGGACCCGCTACACGCCGACCAATATAAAGCGGCTGGTGGGGATGCGAAATTCTACCGCCAGGGTGAATATGTATCCGGTGCCGCTCAGGGTTATCTGATCGACAAGAAAACGGCTGAAAAATACAAAATCACCAATATTGCGCAGCTAAAAGATCCGAAAATTGCCAAGATTTTTGACACCAATGGCGACGGTAAAGCCGATCTGACGGGCTGTACGCCGGGCTGGGGATGTGAAGCGGCCATCAACCATCACCTTCCCGCCTATGGCTTAACCAATACGGTCGAGCATAATCAGGGCAACTATGCGGCGATGATCGCCGATACCATTACACGTTACAAAGAAGGCAAGCCGATTCTGTACTACACCTGGACGCCGTACTGGGTCAGTGATGTGCTGGTTCCGGGTCGTGACGTAGTCTGGTTGCAGGTGCCTTTCTCTTCCCAACCGGGTGAAATGAAGGATATCAGCACTAAACTGCCAAACGGTGCCGATTATGGCTTCCCCGTTAACACGATGAAGATTGCCGCGAACAAAGCATGGGCCGAGAAAAATCCCGCAGCGGCGAAGCTATTCGCCATCATGAAGCTGCCGATTGCCGATGTGAATGCGCAAAATCTGCGTATGCATGAAGGTCAGGGTTCACAGAAAGATATCGAACGTCATGTTGATGGCTGGATCAAAGCCCACCAGCAGTTGTTTGACGGCTGGGTGAAAACCGCCGCCGATGCTGCGAAATAATCCCCTGTAGACGAGCGCCCTTTCTAACGAAAGGGCGCTCGTTTTCTCCGTTCCCGCAACAACACTTCCCTCGCTGACGCCTCACCAAACCCAATCAGAAAATCATTTTATATTGTCGTCCAGAAATGCGTGGATGACGGGGATGATGTCGTTTCCATGCGTTTCTAAAGCAAAGTGCCCGGTATCGTAGAAACGGATATCAGCATGGGGAATATCCCGCTTCCACGCTTCCGCACCGGCAGGTAAAAAGTAAGGATCATGGCGGCCCCAGACAGCAAGCAGCGGCGGTTGCTGCTCACGGAAGTAGGCCTGGAATTCAGGATAACGCTGAACATTGGAGGCGTAGTCCAGTAGCAGATCCAGTTGAATATCAGCATTGCCTAAGCGGGACACATGCAGACCTTCAAGGGTGTATCCATCAGGGGAGACAAGGCTGGTATCACTTACGCCTTCTAAATATTGCCATTTCACGGAGGCTGCGGTCGGAAAATCATGAAGGGCAGCTCGATTCTCTGCCGTCGGTGATTGCCAATACCGTCTGATCGCATCCCATCCTTGCGCTAAACCTTCTTCATAAGCATTACCGTTCTGCGAAATAATTGCCGTGATGCGATCGGGATGAGCCGTAGCAAGACGCCATCCAACCGGTGCGCCATAGTCATGAACCATGATCGCATAACGTGGGAGCTTCAGTTGTTCAGTGAACTGATCGATCGTCTTCGCCAGATTATCAAACGTATAGTCATACTCATCGCTTCCCGGCGATTCAGTGAAACCGAAGGACGGCAGATCGGGAGCAATCACGTGATAATTATCAGCAAGTGCCGGAATCAGTTCTCGAAACATGTACGAGGATGCAGCGAATCCATGCAGTAGCAAAATGCTGGGTGATGATGGCTTTCCTGCTTCACGATAGAAAATATTTACATTACCCACCTGCTCATAGCGATAGTGGACTTGGGTCTCGGGTGTCATTGCTATATCAGTATTCACAGTCTCTTTCCTTTGTAACCTATAAAGTGGTTATTTGAAGGTTACAAATAATTAGTGTAACCTGTCAATATCATTTTAAGGGTTACATCAATGCACACATCACCGATAACTCAGCCTCACTTTCTCGCGAATAATCTCGCGTTGGACCTCATCAACAGTGCATTTGGAACAGGAAACGAATACCACGACTGTTTGACGGATGACGCAAGTGTCATCGCATGGCTTAAAGCGGCGAAGCAACTATCTGAAAATTTTACAGATACGCCGACCGGCCTGATTAATGAAACTCTGGCATTGCGTCAGACAATGGTTCGGACAATAGATGCCGTCCGATCGGGTAAGGAATATCACCCTGAACAAATAAACCATATTCTTGATAGTGGACGGCCGGTAAGAATGCTGGAATGGGATAGTCAGCAAGCTGGTTTTAGCGTTGTTGAATGCAGGAGGGATAATAGCTGTGCCAGCTTACTCGAACCGATAGCAATGGCGTTCGCTGCTCTGATTTCCGGATCTGAAGTAAAATATATTCGCCAGTGTGAGGCGCACGACTGTACCTTGTTCTTTCTGGATACCACCAAATCACATCGTCGGCGATGGTGCAGCATGGCGCTCTGTGGCAACAGAATGAAAGTCGCGGCATTCCGCTCGCGTAAGCAGGAAGCTGACTGACAAGGGGAAAATGAACGTTCACGCTAACCATGAGAAAACGTCAAAAGTACGCGTTATACATCCTGTAGAGGCATTCTTCCTTGTTTCTACTATGCCCCTTTCGCGGAAAGGGGCGTTTTTTATCGATGGTCGACCATTACGGCAGTTTAACGATTTCGACCCAGTTCGCGCCTTTTCCGGTCGGGTAGTGCCCTACTCGCACTAAATCTCCGCTGTCCTGATTGATGCGGTACACCGACAGCGACGTCGATTTTTCACCGCTGGCAATCAGGAATTTCCCGCTTGGATCGATCTGAATACCACGCGGCTGTGTTTCCGTCGGATAGCGAGTAATGTATTTCAACTGACCCGTTTTCGGCTCAACCCGCAGCAGCGTAATCGTGCTTTTGGTGCGTTCCGATACGTACAGGAATTTTCCATTTGGCGTCAGACGTAAATCGGCGCTCCATATCTGTGGTCGACTATCGGCGTTCTTTTTATCCGGCGCGATCGTTCCTGCCCGCATTCCCGCATCGGCTGGAATGGTGTCAGTGTAATCCAACAGAGTAAGTTGCCCAGTCTTTTCATCCAGCGCCAGACGCGCAACTTTGCCGGACAATTCGTTGCTCACGTAGAGCGTTTTATTATCGGGTGATAACACCAGATGGCGCGGCCCGTTCCCTTCAGGCAGTTTAATTTCGGCTAGCTCATTCGGCGTCAACGTTCCCGTTTTCGCATCAAACCGGAACTGTACAATTTGGTCGCTGCCCAGATTGCTGGCAAAGACGAACTTATTTTTGCGATCGGCAATAATGCTGTGTGCCTTCTCGCCTGTCGGCACCACTGTGACCGCACTTGCGTTCACCTTGCCGTCTTTATCAATGCCATTAATGGCGATTTTATTGCCGCCATACGACGCACTGAACAGCCATTTTCCCGTAAGATCCGTCGAGATGTAGGCCATGCTGTCCGGTAATTCCGCTTTGCCCAATGGGCTCAATACACCGCTCTTGGCGTCGATTTTATAGCTGACTGCGGAGTAGGGGATGCCGCGCGTAGCAGCATAGAGGAACGATTTATCTGGGCTAACAGCCAGCGGCATTACCTTCGCCCCAGCGGCCGTTTTCCCGATGGCGGTCAATTCGCCGCTTTGCGTATTGAGTGTGTAGACATCGATCGCGCCGTCAGTGGCAGCAGAGACATAAACCGCCGTGACCGCCTGTGCGCCCATAGACCACAGTGCCGCGGCTGGCAGAAGTGCACATCCCATTAGCATTGCAATGCTGTTTTTCTTAAACACCTGATAATGCTTAAACATAATATCCCCTGTCGATAGTGTTATGACTCTGGGGATAAGCTAAATCAATCCCGGCAAAAGCGAAACATCTCCGTCATATTTAAGAAGCGGAAAGATATTCTGGCATCTCACTAGGCTCTGCCGGATACTATAGACTCTGCTTTTAACATCATATTAACGTTCAAACACTATGCCTCTTCAGCAACAATCTGCATCCTCTACACCACAACCAGGGCTTAGCCTGTCTTTGACCCTGATTATGTCTATCGCGACTGGCCTTGCCGTCGCCAGTAACTATTATGCCCAGCCGCTGCTGGAGACGATTGCCAGAGTCTTTGCGCTTTCCGTTAATCAGGCGGGATTCATTGTCACCGCCGCGCAGTTGGGTTATGCCGTTGGCCTGCTGTTTTTGGTGCCGCTGGGGGATATGTTTGAACGCCGGACGCTGATTGTCGGCATGACGCTGCTCGCCGCTGGTGGAATGTTGATCACCGCTTCGGCACCCACGCTCTGGATAATGATTGCTGGCACGGCGTTAACCGGCTTGTTCTCCGTTGTCGCGCAGTTGCTGGTTCCTCTTGCCGCGACGCTGGCAACGCCGGAAACACGCGGTAAAGTCGTCGGCACGATTATGAGTGGCCTGCTGCTAGGGATTCTGCTAGCGCGTACCGTCGCGGGTGCGCTGGCTTCACTCGGTGACTGGCGTACCGTTTACTGGGTTGCCAGTACGCTGATGGCCATCATGGCGCTGATTCTGTGGCGCGCATTGCCGCGCATTCCTCAACAAAACACGCTGAACTACCCGCAGTTGCTGGCCTCCATATTCCGCTTGTTCTCTGCAAATCCGCTGCTGCGCACGCGCGCAATTCTTGGCTGTCTGTCCTTTGCTAACTTCAGCATTCTGTGGACGTCGATGGCATTCCTGCTCGCTTCACCGCCATACGGATATTCCGAAGGCGTTATCGGCCTGTTCGGGCTGGTCGGTGCGGCAGGCGCATTAGCGGCATCGCGCGCTGGTCGTCTGGTCGATCAAGGCAAAGCCAAGCCGACCACCAGCGTTGGGATTATCCTGCTTTTGCTCTCGTGGGGCTTTATCGCACTCGGTATTCATTCCGTGGCGGCGCTGCTCATTGGCATCATCGTACTGGATCTGGCAGTTCAGGGCGTGCACGTGACCAACCAGAGCGTGATTTACCGTATGATGCCCGAAGCACGTAATCGCCTGACCGCAGGCTATATGACCAGCTATTTCATCGGCGGTGCACTGGGATCGCTCCTCTCTGCTTCGGCTTATCAGCAGTGGGGCTGGCTGGGCGTTTGTGCTGCGGGCAGTATTATCAGCCTATTGAACCTGCTGGTGTGGTGGCGAAGCCATCATCACAAAACGCAGGAAGCGATGGCGGCGCTGTAGCCGCGCTTATTTGCAGCTGTCTCGATTGAAATCGTCTTATTCGAGACAGTTTCCCACGAGAAAGTTACGCACGAGATCATCACGCCCGTTCCGCAATAGCGTGAAATTCCGGTAATGCTTTGCTAGTGTTACCGGTTAATTCCCTTTAAGTGCAAAAAATATCAAGCCAGTGAAGACATTAACCACACCTGCACCGACAAAGTCTGCGTCTTTTAGAGAGGGCGTATTTGACAGTTTGCCGATTGTTATCGGCTACATGCCCGTGGCATTCGCATTTGGCATGAACGCCGTCAAGCTAGGATTTACCCCGCTGGAAGGCATTTTTCTCTCTTGCATCATTTACGCCGGTGCCAGCCAGTTCGTCATCACCGCGTTGCTCAGCGCAGGTATGTCCATCTGGGTAGCGGCGTTGACCGTCATGGCGATGGATATCCGCCATGTGCTGTATGGACCTGCGTTACGACATCGCATTGTACAACAGTTGCCGACCCGGAAAACCGCACTGTGGGCTTTCGGCCTGACGGATGAAGTATTTGCCGCGGCAGCCACCCGGCTGGCGAAAGACAACCGGCGCTGGTCAGAAAACTGGATGATAGGCGTATCGCTTTTAGCCTGGCTCTCATGGGTGCTCGGCACAGTGATCGGTGCCGTGTTCGGTAACGGCCCACTGGATAATTACCCTGCCGTCGAAGCCGCGTTATCTTTCATGCTGCCCGCGCTTTTCTTGAGTTTTTTACTCGCGTCCTTCAAGCGGAAACAGAGTCTGGTTGTAGCGTGCGCACTAGGCGGCGCGCTGCTTGGGCTGCTGCTTTCCTCCATTCCAGCCGCGATACTGCTCGGCATTCTCAGCGGCTGTCTGGCTTCGCTGGTTAACTCCGCCACGCCACAGGTGAACGCATGAGCACAGAAGTTATTCTTATCGGGCTGATTGTGGGAATGGTGAACTATCTCTTCCGCTATCTGCCTCTGCGGCTGAGCGCCTCACGCGCTTCCGGTTCGCTGCAACGCGGTAAAAAAGCCCTGTTGCTTGATAGCATTGGTATTGCTTCCATCTGTGCGCTGCTGATTGTTTCCAGCGTGCCGGATATTCTCACGCATCACGAAAAGCTGCTGCCAACACTGGTAGGCTTTATTACGCTGACCGCCTGCTTTTATAAAACCCGCAGTATCGTCTTATCGACGTTACTGGGAGCATTCTGCTACGGCATTGCTTTTAAGCTGCTTGAATCCACAGTGTAAATTATCAAATAAGATTTTGATTTAAATAAAGTAAGCGGCGAATAATTCCTACTTCAAGCTATTCTCCGCTTACGTTCTGTCACAGAAATAAGCACAATTTCCCACCTGAATGCCGTTTACCCATTTAGTAACATTAGTTACTATGCATACCGTGATTAATGAGGTTTATATAAAAAATGGACAGTTCATTCACTCCTATAGAACAAATGCTCGATCTGCGTGCTTCACGTAAACCCGGCTTCCCGCGTCAGGAAGTCTTGCTATTGCGTCTATTCATGCACGTTCAAGGCAAAATTCTGGAACACAGAAACAGAATGCTGAAAGATCAGGGAATTAACGAAACCCTTTTCATGGCATTGCTGACGTTAGAATCTCAAGAATCTTACAGTATTCAGCCATCTGAGCTCAGTGCAGCGCTGGGGTCGTCGCGCACCAATGCAACACGCATCGCTGACGATCTGGAGAAAAGAGGTTGGATAGAGCGACGCGAAAGCAGCAGTGACAGGCGCTGCCTGCACTTGCATTTGACAGAAGAAGGCAAAGCGTTTCTTGGTCAGCTGATTCCGCCACAACATGAAAGCCTCCATGTGCTTTGTTCAACACTTGAATCCGGAGAGCAGAAGCAGCTTGAAGCCCTGATGAGAAAACTCTTGGGTAGGCTGGATGAGATGGACGATTTCGGCAGCGTATAGCGGAAGAGCAACAAAAAATCACAACCGGCTCCTTTTTCACCCGGAATGACCCGATGCTTACGTATCGGGGCAGATGGGCTTCGCTTCGAAAAATACGCATGATCTTTCCGCAGCCGCAACCTGCGGCTTAGCACAACGGCAATCTCACGCTCCAGGTGGGCCATCTGAAAACTCCCCCGGACTGCACAGCAATACGAATTCATTGCGACTATCGCCAGGCGGCTCTGTCTGGTGCGATGGCCGATACAAAGAAAATAAGAAGAGAGAGAACAGCATGAGTGAAAATGTGGAAAATCAGGTGCCACAGACGCCGCAAAGAAACAAGAAACAGCAGCGTAAACGGGTCTTGTCGCTGCTGACATTTATTTTCGTCGTGATTGGCTGTGCCTGGCTGGTTTACTGGTTCCTCGTGCTCAGACATCACCAAAGCACGGACGACGCCTACGTCGCAGGCAACCAGATTCAGATCATGGCGCAGGTTACGGGTAGCGTCACCCATGTTAACGTCGACAATACCGATTTCGTTAAGCAAGGGCAGGTGTTGGTGGAGCTGGATCCTACCGATGCGCTGCAAACGTTTGAACGCGCGAAAACCGCACTGGCCAACAGCGTGCGCCAAACGCATCAGTTGATTATCAACAGCAAACAATACCAGGCCAATATCGAGCTGCGCCAAACTGAACTGAACAAAGCACAAAGCGACTTGAGCCGTCGTGAAGCGCTAGGCAATGCGAATGCTATCGGACGTGAAGAAGTGCAACATGCGCGCGATGCCGTCGCGACCGCCAAAGCGGCGTTGGAAGTCGCCAGACAGCAATATCAGGCGAATCAGGCGATGATTCTGGATACACCGCTTGAGAAGCAACCCGCCATACAGCAAGCCTCCGTAGAAATGCGCGATGCCTGGCTGGCGCTACAGCGTACCAAAATTGTCAGCCCGATTGACGGCTATATCTCACGCCGCAGCGTACAGATTGGTGCCCGTATCTCCTCGACTTCGGCACTGATGGCCGTGGTTCCTGCCAATCATCTGTGGGTCGATGCTAACTTCAAAGAGACGCAGTTAGCCAATATGCGCATCGGCCAGCCCGCTACCGTGATCGCGGATATCTACGGTGATGATGTGGTGTATCAAGGAAAAGTGGTCGGTCTCGACATGGGTACCGGTAGCGCGTTTTCTCTGCTGCCCGCCCAGAACGCTACAGGCAACTGGATCAAAGTGGTTCAGCGCCTGCCGGTACGAATTGAGATCGATCCGAAGCAGGTTGCCGAGCATCCGTTGCGCATCGGCCTGTCTGCATTGGTGAATGTCGATACCGCCAATACAGAAGGCAGTGCGTTATCAGAAACATCGCGCACCACGCCAGCCTACCAAAGTGATGCTCTGACGCTGGATCTCACCCCTGTTAACCAAGACATTAGCGCCATTATTCAGGCGAATGCCGGTTAATCGACCAGGAGAGAAACGTGCAGAGAAAACCGCTTAAAGGCGCGAGTCTGGCCTGGATGACCGTTGCTCTGTCGCTAGCAACGTTTATGCAGGTGCTGGACTCCACCATCGCCAACGTCGCTATTCCGACCATCGCCGGTAATCTGGGTGCGTCCAACTCACAGGGAACGTGGGTTATCACCTCGTTCGGGGTCGCTAACGCCATCTCTATTCCTATCACCGGTTGGCTGGCAAAACGGTTCGGTGAAGTCCGCCTTTTTCTATGGTCAACAGCACTCTTCGCCCTGACCTCTTGGCTGTGTGGTATGTCCACCAGCCTGGAAATGCTGATTTTCGCCCGCGTATTGCAGGGGATTGTCGCTGGGCCGCTGATCCCGCTGTCACAGAGTTTGTTGCTAAGTAATTATCCCCCGGCAAAACGCAGCATCGCTCTGGCACTGTGGTCAATGACCGTGGTGGTCGCGCCGATCTGTGGCCCCATTCTGGGTGGCTGGATTAGCGACAACTATCACTGGGGCTGGATATTCTTCATCAACGTCCCGCTGGGCATCGCCGTGGTGTTTATTGCCTTGCAAACGCTGCGCGGGCGAGAAACCAAAACTGAGATCAAGCCCATCGATACCATCGGGCTGGCGTTGTTGGTCGTCGGTATCGGTAGCCTTCAGATGATGCTCGACCGAGGCAAGGAGCTGGACTGGTTTAACTCGACGGAAATCATCACCCTAACCGTAGTGGCGGTGATTGCGATAACGTTCCTGATTGTCTGGGAACTGACAGACGACCATCCGGTGGTGGACTTATCCCTATTTAAGTCGCGAAACTTCACCATTGGCTGTCTGTGTATCAGCCTCGCCTATATGTTCTACTTTGGGGCGATAGTGCTCTTGCCACAGCTGTTGCAGGAGGTGTATGGCTATACCGCCACCTGGGCAGGGCTGGCATCCGCGCCAGTTGGGTTGATGCCCGTGTTGCTGTCGCCAATCATCGGTCGATTCGCGCCACGTCTGGATATGCGCAAGCTGGTGACGTTCAGCTTTATTATGTACGCGGTCTGTTTTTACTGGCGTGCGTACACCTTCGAGCCAGGTATGGATTTCGGCGCATCGGCCTGGCCGCAGTTCGTACAGGGGTTTGCCGTCGCCTGCTTCTTCATGCCGCTGACGACTATCACGCTATCGGGTCTTCCGCCTGAACGTTTGGCGGCAGCATCAAGTCTGTCGAACTTTGCCCGAACGCTGGCGGGTTCGATTGGGACATCGCTGACCACCACACTCTGGACACAGCGAGAATCGCTGCACCATGCGCACTTGACGGAATCTATCACGCCGTATAATCCGATAGCACAGGAAACGTACCAGCAGCTTCAGGCAATGGGGATGAGTCAAACACAAGCTTCGGCTTACATCGCAGAACAGATTACGGCTCAGGGGCTGATTATTTCCGCCAACGAGATCTTCTGGGCCGCTGCCGCCGTATTTCTGGTGCTACTGGTGCTGGTCTGGTTCGCTAGGCCGCCCTTTACCACCGGCGGTGGAGGCGGAGGCGCACACTAACCAAGCAGAAACACTTTGTCCCCTTCTGCCAATAACTGGCCGAAGGGGAACCTCCTTCTAATATTCCCACCTTTCCCTGATTAATCGGATACCTCTCGCTCACCCCTTATAGCGCAGTAGTGAATAAGGATTTACAGATTCGGGATAAACATATTTTCACATTCCGATTACAATGCGCCTCTTTTATTCGGGGATTGAGTGGTTCTTCTATGTCACAGGTTTTACATTTCATTTTGGCAGCGGCTGCCATTTTTTTACTAGCGTTGCTCGTCAGTCACGACAGAAAACGCATCCGACTGCGCTTTATTGTACAACTACTGGTGATTGAAGTTTTGCTGGCCTATTTCCTTTTGCATTCCAACATCGGGCTTAACGCGATTAGCGCCTTTGCCGGTTTGTTTGAAAAGCTATTATCTTTCGCCAATCAAGGAACCGATTTTGTATTTGGCGGTATGAATGCACAGGGACTTTCCTTTATTTTCCTCAATGTGCTCTGCCCTATCGTCTTTATTTCTGCGCTGATCGGGATTTTGCAGCACTGGCGAATTTTACCGCTGATTATCAAAGGCATTGGCACTCTGCTGTCCAAGGTCAACGGGATGGGAAAACTGGAGTCGTTTAACGCCGTGAGTACGCTGATGCTCGGGCAGTCAGAGAACTTTATCGTCTATAAAGGCATCATCGCCGACATGTCGCCACGGCGGATGTACACGATGGCCGCGACGGCGATGTCGACCGTTTCCATGTCGATCATCAGCGCCTACATGACCATGCTGGACGCCAAATACGTCGTTGCGGCACTGATTCTGAATATGTTCAGCACCTTTATCATTCTGTCTATCGTCAACCCTTATCTGCCTGACGACGAACCAGAACTGAAGCTAGAAAAGCTGCATGAAGACCAAAGCTTCTTTGAAATGCTGGGGGAATACATTCTTGCCGGTTTTAAAGTCGCGATGATTATTATGGCGATGCTAATCGGCTTCGTGGCCTTGATTGCCGCCGTCAATGCGCTGTTCAGCACCGTCTTTGGCATTAGCTTCCAGGCTATCATGGGCTATGTCTTTTCACCGCTGGCCTGGCTGATCGGCATTCCGTCTTCCGATATCCTGAACGCGGGCAGCATTATGGCAACCAAGCTTGTAGCCAATGAGTTCGTTGCGATGATCGAATTGAAGAAGATCGCCGCAGAAATGTCGCCGCGCGGTTTGGGGATTTTGTCTGTCTTCCTGATTTCCTTCGCCAACTTCGCATCAATCGGCATTATCGCAGGCGCAATCAAAGGGCTGAATGAAGCACAGGGCAATGTGGTATCACGCTTTGGCCTGAAGCTGGTTTATGGTTCTACGCTGGTGAGTTTGCTGTCTGCGGCAGTGGCGGGATTGGTGCTGTAGTACGTATGAGATAAAAGTCAGTCGAGCGGTGATAATGGGTAGATCGTAAAGACGCTGTAAATACATGCCTGTACGCTCGGCTTGCGCCATCCATGGCGCAAACGCTTTACTCTTCTATCCCATTATCACCGTTCTTGTTCTGTCGATGGGATTACAAACGATATGAATCAGCCCCTGAAAAAGGGGCTGATAATAAAATCAGAAGGCGACGCAGACAGGAGCATCAATCCGCATGACGGATTCCTGCGCGAAACGTGATTTGTAGGCGGTGCGCAGCGCTTCGATATCGCGCTCTTTATCAGCACCGTGAATCAACATCAGCGCCTTGCTGTTCTCTCGGGCAACCAGTCCATTGTTCCCCAGCCATTGTCCTTTGGCATCAAACACCGTTAGCCCTTCTTTAAAGCGTGGCGTAACCTCACCGTCCAAAAACGCTTTCCACTCGGCATCAGAAATCACAGGGCCAGCAGGACGATTCAAACCAAAATACAGCGTGGTCTGTACCTGCTTGTCGCCAATCTGGCACACATCAGCGGTTGGTACAGCGGCAACAGCAGTGGATGAGCGCGACAGCGAACTGCAGCCGCTTGCCAGCAATGCGCCCAACAGTAACGATACCTCGATAACCTTCTGCTTTTTCTGCTTCATCGAACGTTCTCTCATCCATGGTGATGCCTTCTCAGGGAGCAAATCCCCCCTGAGAATTCACGCGTGATATCAGGCTTGATTCTGTCGCCACCATTCGGACAGCAAAATGCCCGTTGCGACTGAAATATTCAGGCTTTCAACCTTACCAGTACCGCCGATAGAGACTTTCACGTCTCCTTGTTGCCAGGCGCTATCTGACAGACCATCACCTTCCTGACCCAGCACGATCACGGTTTTCGCCGGAAGCGTTGCTTTCGACAATACCGTACCTTTATGGCTAGAGGTGGTCACGATGGTGTAGCCTGCACTACGGAACTCCGCCAGCACGGACAGGAAATCGTCAGCGTTAATCGCTTTAACGTGTTCCGCACCGCCTTCTGCCGTGCGTACCGCAGCACCGGATTCCAACAGCGCCGCATCCTGAACCAATACACCTTTCACGCCGAAATGCGCGCAGCTGCGCATAATTCCGCCGAGGTTGTGCGGGTTACCCACATCTTCCAGCGCCAACACACAGTCATGCTCGCCAGCCGTTTTCAGGTATTCACGCACATCCATTCCCTGACGCTTTTTAATCAGGAAGCAGACGCCGCCATGGTGCTCAGTGCCGGAAGCCTTAATCAGCTCTTCTTCTTCCACAACGTGGTAAGCCTTGCGGTTTGCCGCCATCCAGCGCAGTGCATCGCGGAAACGCGGCGTCACTTCTTGCAGGAACCAGGCACGAACAATCACCTCTGAGCGGTTTTTAAACAGCGCCTGACAGGCATTTTCACCGTAAACTCGCGTTTCTTCCTGACGCTGGCGACGCAGTTGCTCAGGATCGATCTGGCTCTTGCCAGTAATACCGCCATGGTCCGGCGTGTCGCTTTCGCTTGGCGCACGAGACACGGTTTTCCACGGTGATTCATAACCACCAGAATCTTCACCACGTGGGCGACGAGTAGTGTCGCTGCCGCGTTCGTTACGATCTTTATTGCCCCACGGCGTTTTCGCACTGCTATCGCCGTCGCGGGACGGATTTTCACGGGCATAACGCGGGTTAACATCACGCGGATGCTTTGGTTTCTCACGTTGATCGCGAGAGCCACCACTATCACGTCGATCGCCACGACGATCTTTATCAGCAGGACGCTTGTTTTTATTGTCTTTCTCGCCCTCATCATCACTGCGGACGTACATCACACGGACTTTGCCGCTTTTACTATTGAATGAATCGCTCATTGTTTTCTCCACCTACGCGCTGGGCGCGAAGATTACCTTATGTACACCCGCTTAGCCACACGCTTGTGGTAAAAGAGCGCTAACAGTCAGAAGCTATTGTAGCTATTGGGCAAACCACGTTGTTGCCATAATGTCTCCCCACCATAATTTATCCACTCTTAAGCACCATGCCGTTGACCTTCCAATGCAGCATTACGCGCATTTTATCAGCGACATCTTTATTTTAGCCCTTTTATCTGAGGCCCTGTTATGAATACGGTATGTGGATCTTGCCAAACAACCAATCGCCTGCCAGAAGAGCGTGTTGATGACCATGCAAAATGTGGTCGTTGCGGAGAAACCTTATTCAGCGGTGACGTCATCAATGCCACAGAAGCGACGCTCGATAAACTGTTACAGGATGATCTTCCCATCGTGATCGATTTCTGGGCCCCTTGGTGCGGTCCCTGCGTCAACTTCGCCCCCGTATTTGAAAACGTCGCGCAAGAGCGCAGTGGGAAAATCCGCTTTATTAAGGTCAATACCGAAGCCGAACCGGCACTCAGCGCCCGTTTCCGCATCCGCAGTATTCCAACGCTAATGATCTTCAAACAGGGCCAGATGGTCGACATCCTCAACGGTGCACTACCAAAAGCACAGTTTGAGAGCTGGCTGGATGAATCGCTGTAGAGAAACGCGGTAGAAATGTGGGGCATTATTGCCCCGCCTCTTTTGGTCAACCTGTCTGTCGATTAGAATGTCGTCTTTCTGAACCAGCTTCCCAATAATTAACACGAAGCCGGTTCGTTGCAGAATCTCATGGCGTCCTTAATTTCATGATCAACCGCCCTTCCACGGTTAACAATCCTTTCATCGGCACCAATGCCGTGCTCCGCCTGCGCCAGCAACGTCTTGAGCAGTCAACCAAACCGTTTCGCGCACGCGGCTCCCGCGTAGTGCGCTGCCAACAGTGTTTATTGCCCGCGATCAACTGCCTGTGCCACACCATTCAGGCGCAGCCATCCCGCAGCCGTGTCTGCCTGGTGATGTTTGATACCGAGCCGTTAAAACCAAGTAATACCGGACGCCTCATCGCCGATATTCTGCCCGAGACGCAGGCGTTTCGCTGGTCACGCACCGAGCCCGATCCCCAGTTGCTTGCTACTCTGCAAGATCCGAACGTTCAGCCGTATCTGGTCTTCCTTGCCGATGCCGCGGAAGAAGGACGTCAGGTGTTTCAACAGCTTCCCGCAACAGAAAAGCCTGCCATGTTTGTCTTACTCGACGGGACTTGGCCGGAAGCGCGTAAAATGTTCCGCAAAAGTCCCTATCTGGACACTCTGCCGATCCTGTCACTAAATGTAGACGCGCTGTCCCGCTACCAACTGCGTGAAGCCAGCAGCCCACGGCAGCACTGCACCGCCGAAATTGCCATCGCTCTGCTTGCACAGGCGGGGGATATCGTCGCAGCCGACGCGCTATCACAGCATTTTGATCGTTTCCGGCGACACTATCTGGCGGGGAAACCACACCACAGTTTGCGGGAAATTTTACCCATCGTCACAACACAACCCGCAGAAAACGTTTAGTATCAAAGGGGATTGATGTGAAGGAGTGACGCATGAGCCAGAGCGGATTGGAAGCACTGTTACGCCCTAAGTCTATCGCCGTTCTCGGCGCGTCAGAAAAACCGGGACGGGCCGGTTTTCTGATGATGAAAAACCTGTTGGACGGCCATTTCAGCGGCCCTGTGCTACCTGTTACGCCGAAATATCGTGCCGTTTGCGGCGTGCTGGCCTACCCTACTGTCGCCAGCCTGCCAATCACGCCCGACCTTGCCGTGATTTGTACTAATGCCAGCCGTAATCTAACACTGTTAGAGGAGCTAGGGCAGAAAGGCTGTAAAACCGTCATCATCCTCTCCGCACCGCCGACTCAGTTCAGCGAATTAAAGACCTGTGCTGTGCGCTACAACATGCGCCTGCTTGGCCCCAACAGTCTCGGGCTGCTCGCCCCTTGGCAAGGCCTGAATGCCAGCTTTTCCCCTGTCCCCATAATGAAAGGCAAGCTGGCATTTATTTCGCAGTCGGCCGCCGTTTCCAACACGATACTAGACTGGGCACAGCAGCGCGGTATTGGCTTTTCCTATTTCATTGCTTTGGGCGACAACCTGGATATCGATGTCGACGACCTGCTAGATTTTTTGGCTCGCGATGGAAAAACCAGCGCGATTTTGCTGCATCTGGAACACATCAGCGATGCCCGCCGCTTTCTTTCCGCTTCCCGCAGCGCGTCCCGAAATAAACCGATACTGGTGATAAAAAGCGGTCGTAGTCAGCAGGCACAGCAGTTGCTGAATGATCAACGCCACGGTCTGGATGCCGCCTATGATGCAGCCATTCAACGTGCAGGTTTACTGCGGGTACGGGACACTCATGAGCTTTTTTCCGCCGTGGAAACCTTAAGCCACCTGCGACCGCTACGCGGTGAACGTTTGATGCTGGTGAGCAATGGCGCATCACCGGCCGCACAGGCGCTGGATCAGCTCCTCAGTCGGCAAGGCAAGCTCGCACCGCTCAGTGATGCGACTCGACAAGCGCTACAGGACGCGCTGCCGCAAACCGTCACTATCGGCAATCCGCTCGATCTGCGTGATGACGCGACCTCGGCCCGCTATCTCGCGGCCGTCTCTGTATTGCTAGATAGCGATGAAATCGATGCACTCTTAATTATTCATGCACCCAGCGCCGCCGCTCCTAGTACCGATTGCGCCGAGCAGTTGATTACACTCTTCCAACAGCATCCACGTGGGAAAAGAATTACGCTCCTGACCAATTGGTGTGGTGAGTTCTCCTCGCAGGAAGCGCGACGCTTATTTAACGATGCAGGCATTCCGACCTATCGCACACCAGAAGGCGCGGTAACGGCATTTATGCATATCGTCGAGTATCGGCGTAACCAGAAACAGCTCAAGGAAACCCCGGCACTGCCGCTGAATTTGGGTATCAACGCCAGTCAGGCCCATGCGCTGATTCATCAGGCGCTGTCGGATGGTGTGACTCAGCTCGATACGCATGAGGTTCAACCGATTCTGCAAGCCTATGGTTTGGATACGTTACCCACCTGGATTGCTGGCGACAGTGCCGAAGCCGTTCATATCGCCGAGCAAATTGGCTATCCGGTCGCGATTAAACTGAGATCGCCAGATATCCCGCATAAATCGGAAGTTCAGGGCGTCATGCTGTACCTGCAAACCGCCAGAGAAGTCCAGCAGGCGGCAGATGCGATTCTTGACCGGGTGAAACGCACCTATCCACAGGCGCGCATTTACGGCCTGTTAGTGCAGAGCATGGCAAATCGCGCGGGTGCACAGGAACTCAGGATTGCCGTTGAACAGGATCCCGTTTTTGGCCCATTGATTATGCTGGGAGAAGGTGGCGTGGAGTGGCGAGAAAAGCAGGCTGCTGTCGCGCTACCTCCGCTAAATATGACGCTGGCCCGCTATTTGGTATTGCAAGCAGTGAAAGGCGGTAAGATTCGGGAATACAGCGCTCTTCGTCCGCTGGATATTCCCGCACTTAGCCGTTTGCTGGTCCAGGTATCCAACCTGATTCTCGACTGCCCTGAAATTTCCCGGCTAGATATCCACCCTCTGCTGGCATCCGGGGATACCTTTACGCTGCTGGATGTCACGCTGCATCTGACACCGTTCAGTGGCGATCCGCAGTCAAGGCTGGCAATACGCCCCTATCCACATGAACTGGAAGAAACGGTCATCCTCAAAAATAGCGATACTTGCCTGTTCCGGCCCATTTTGCCGGAAGATGAACCGCTGCTCAGTTCGTTCATCGCAAGAGTGACGAAAGAAGATCTGTATTACCGTTATTTCAGCGAAATTAATGAATTTACTCACGAAGACTTAGCCAATATGACACAAATTGACTACGATCGTGAGATGGCATTCGTTGCCGTGCGACAGCTTGGGGAAGAGACGGAGATTATTGGTGTGACGCGCGCAATTTCCGATCCTGATAATACAGATGCGGAATTTGCCGTGCTGGTGCGATCCGATCTGAAAGGACTCGGCCTTGGCAGACGATTGTTGGAAAAGTTGATTGATTACGCCCGGACGCATGGTCTTTCCCGCTTGACTGGCATCACCATGCCGCATAATCAAGGCATGATACAGCTGTCCAAAAAGCTTGGTTTTCACATCGACGTACAATTAGAAGAGGGTATTGTGACGTTGGAATTGCCACTGAAAGACTGATCGCGGGGCGTGATATGGCTCTTGCAACGGCAAAACAGGCTCACAACGGCCGGAAAGTAATGGTACTATCGCCCATTCGGCTACTCCTTAACTTTTGATAATGACCAGAAGGTCATATACCCTAGTGCAGCTTTAAGTATGGGGGGTATAAACTGATGAGAGAAGAAACGCACTGTGATGCTGTCAAATTTTAAACGCAATAAATACCAACAGCACCTTGCACAACTGCCCAGAATTTCTCAGAACGCAGATGATGTTCAGACGTTGCATTCGCCGGAGCTTTTCCGCACGACGCTGACTAACGCCATTCTACGTGCTAAAAAGCGCGTCTATATTGTGGCCTTATATCTTGAGCGTGATGATGGCGGCATCGGTATTCTATCCGCAATTTATGAAGCCAAACGGCAGTGCCCTGAACTGGATGTCCGTGTTTTGGTAGACTGGCATCGTGCTCAGCGTGGCAGGATCGGCACAGCGGCAGAAAATACCAATGCCGATTGGTATTGCGATATGGCGAAAAAGCATCCAGATACGCATTTCCCTATCTATGGTATCCCAGTCAACACACGTGAAGCGTTGGGTGTCCTGCACCTAAAAGGGTTCATTGTCGATGACACCGTCATCTACAGTGGAGCCAGCCTGAATGATGTTTATCTGCATCAGCATCAGAAATACCGTTATGATCGCTATCAGCTGATTCATAACCCTGTATTGGCTGATACGATGGTGCAATATATCCAGACAATGCTGTCCGCACCAGCAGTGCAGCGATTGGATCATACCGATCGCCCGAAGAGCCTGGAAATCAAAAATGATATCAAGCAATTCCGTCAAACCTTACGTACCGCCAGTTATCAGGCACCGGAATGCAGCGCAAATGCAAACGAATTAACCGTCACGCCGCTCGTTGGGTTAGGAAAACAAAGCCCGCTGAATAAGACCATACATCACCTGATGTATTGCGCCGATGAGCATTTAGTCATCTGTACTCCCTATTTCAACATGCCCGCGCTGCTGGTCAGAAATATCATTCGGCTATTGCGGGACGGCAAAAAAGTAGAAATTATTATTGGCGATAAGACCGCTAACGATTTTTATATTCCAGAAGACCAGCCTTTCAAAATCATCGGCGCATTACCGTATCTCTACGAGATCAACCTGCGCCGTTTCCTCAGTCGTCTGGAGCGCTACATTGAAAACCAACAGCTTGTTGTACGGCTATGGAAAGACGGCGACAACAGTTTCCATCTGAAAGGCATGTGGGTGGATGGCAAGTGGCAGTTGCTGACGGGTAACAACCTTAACCCACGCGCATGGCGTCTAGATCTGGAAAACGCTATCCTGATTCACGATCCTCAGCAGGTTCTATTGCAGCAACGTCTGGATGAATTGGATACGATCAGGACGCACACCCACGTCGTAAAAAGCTACACGGAACTGGAGAGCATCGCGCAATATCCAGTGAAAGTCCGCAAGTTGATACGACGTCTACGCCGTATTCGTATAGACCGGCTAATCAGTCGTATTCTCTAAAACCCACGCTATACTTTGAAAAACCTCGGCTTCCGAGGTTTTTTATTATCATGGGGAAAGCTATGCGCTTACTGTGTGTTGCGGCAATGATTTGCTGTTCTGGATGTAGCCATATCGCACAAGATCGCTGGACAGGACAAGATAAAGCCCAACATTTCCTCGCCTCAGCCGCCATCAGTGCCGCCTGGTATGAATATGGCACTCACCAGCGCTGGAGTTCAGATCGTAGCGGAGGATTCGGTATTATGCTGGCAATCAGCGTAGGCATGGCAAAAGAGCTTTATGATAGTCGGGAAGGCGGAACAGGGTGGAGCTGGCAAGATCTTGTTTGGGATGTAGCCGGTGCAACCACCGGCTATGCGTTATGGCAATTATCTGAAAACTAAAGTTTCATCCCTTTGCCTCTACGATGCAGCGTTAACGACACAATAAATGCAATGGCTCCCATCGCAGATACGTACCAGAAGAAAGCCGTTTCCATACCAAAAGATTTCAGCGAAAGCGCAACATATTCAGCAGATCCACCAAACAACGCATTAGCCACCGCATAAGATAAACCTACACCTAACGCACGGACTTCAGGCGGGAACATCTCTGCTTTTAAAATACCGCTGATAGATGTGTAGAAGCTAACGATAACCAGAGAAAGCATCACCAACGAGAAAGCAAGCACAGGACTCGTTACACTCTGTAGAACCGTTAAAATGGGAACCGTCAGTAGTGCCGCAAATCCGCCGAAACAGAGCATTGAACTGCGGCGACCAATCTTATCCGACATTGCACCAAAGAAAGGTTGCAATAACATAAAGATAAACAGTGCGAGGGTCATTAGCCCACTAGCGGTTTTTGCATGCATCCCTGCCGTATTCACCAGATACTTTTGCATATAAGTCGTGAACGTATAAAAAGCTAAAGACCCCCCAGCCGTAAAACCCAGTACGGTAATAAAGGCGCGACGATGTTTCCACAACCCCACAAGGGAGCCAGCATCTTTATGTCCGCGAGTCGTTTTATCAGATGTTTCATTCAGCGAACGGCGTAAATAAAGCGCCACGATAGCCAGAACAGCGCCGAGAGCGAAAGGAATACGCCATCCCCACGCACGTAAATCTTCATCACTCAGAATCTGCTGTAATATCACGACAACTAACAGCGCCAGCAATTGACCGCCAATCAGCGTGACATATTGGAAAGAAGCATAGAATCCCTTTCTTCCTTCAACGGCAACTTCACTCATATACGTTGCGCTGGTACCGTATTCCCCACCGACAGAAAGCCCCTGAAATAAACGAGCTAGTAACAGTAAAAAGGGTGCCCAAGTACCAATAGTTTCATATCCCGGTAGACAGGCAATAACCAGAGATCCAAAGCACATCATGCAAACTGATATTAGCATTGAATTTTTACGACCATGCTTGTCAGCAATGTAACCGAAAAGCCAACCGCCTATCGGTCTCATTAAAAAGCCTGCTGCAAAAACCCCTGCGGTTTGTATTAATTGAGTGGTGGTATTTCCCGAAGGGAAAAAGATATGAGCAAAATAGATTGAGCAAAAGGAATAAACATAAAAATCAAACCACTCAACCAAATTACCCGATGAAGCGCCAACTATAGCCCGGATACGCTGACGCGTATCTTTCGCACTTTCCGTTAGATCAGTCATCTTATTTTATTCTCCTATTTTTTCGGGCATAGAACGATGCCCATTGTAGTAAAGCAGTACTTACACCCAGAGGCAAAAGGTTCCTGATTGTAATAATTTATTAATGCAACAGTGTGATCCAGCGCCTTTAATTATCCTTAATTTGAATATGGACAAATAAAATGGTGGCAAACAATACGTTATTATTAGATGGGTTAATAAGAAGGTAAGCAGAAGTTTTTATTCGGATAAAAGAAAAGATCTAATAATCTGAAATAGGAATAAACAAAAGGCCATCCTTATCGGATGGCCTTTTGTTTTAATTGAAACCTGGCAGTTCCCTACTCTCACATGTGGAGACCCCACACTACCATCGGCGCTACGGCGTTTCACTTCTGAGTTCGGCATGGGGTCAGGTGGGACCACCGCGCTATCGCCGCCAGGTAAATTCTTTTTAAGCCGAACATTAACCCAAATCACTGGTGCTGATACCCAGAGTCGAACTGGGGACCTCACCCTTACCAAGGGTGCGCTCTACCAACTGAGCCATATCAGCGCACCTGTATAAATTGATGCCTGGCAGTTCCCTACTCTCACATGGGGAGACCCCACACTACCATCGGCGCTACGGCGTTTCACTTCTGAGTTCGGCATGGGGTCAGGTGGGACCACCGCGCTATCGCCGCCAGGCAAATTCTGTTTCATTCCAACCGTTACTTATCATGACTTTTTGTCATCTCCGTAACCATCAGAACCAATCTTCGAACAAGCTGAATATCGTTTTATATGAGTCACCCACAAAACACCTTCGGTGTTGTAAGGTTAAGCCTCTCGGGTCATTAGTACTGGTTAGCTCAACGTATCGCTACGCTTACACACCCAGCCTATCTACGTCGTAGTCTTCAACGGCCCTTCAGGGCATCTAGTGCCCAGGGAAGACTCATCTCGAGGCAAGTTTCCCGCTTAGATGCTTTCAGCGGTTATCTCTTCCGCACTTAGCTACCGGGCAATGCAATTGGCATCACAACCCGAACACCAGTGGTGCGTTCACTCCGGTCCTCTCGTACTAGGAGCAGACCACCTGTGTCGGTTTGGGGTACGATTTGATGTTACCTGGAGCTTAGAGGCTTTTCCTGGAAGCGTAGCATTGGTTACTTCATCACCGTAGTGACTCGTCATCACGCCTCAGTGTTAATAATGACCCGGATTTACCTAAGTCATCCACCTTCACGCTTAAACCGGGACAACCGTCGCCCGGATAACCTAGCTTTCTCCGTCCCCCCTTCGCAGTAACACCGAGTACAGGAATATTAACCTGTTTCCCATCGACTACGCTTTTCAGCCTCGCCTTAAGACGTTATGCGGTATTAGCTACCGTTTCCAGTAGTTATCCCCCTCCATCAGGCAGTTTCCCAGACATTACTCACCCGTCCGCCGCTCGTCACCCAAAGAGCAAGCTCTTCTGTGCTACCGCTCGACTTGCATGTGTTAGGCCTGCCGCCAGCGTTCAATCTGAGCCATGATCAAACTCTTCAATTTAAGATTTGTTTGATTTGCTGAACTCGTCAGCGATGCTCAAAGAATTAGTAACTGTTCATTCATAATGAATTTTACTGTTGTTCACTCTTCAAGACTTTTTATATCGTTTAAGATACGGTCTTGTGAGTGCCCACACAGATTGTCTGATTATATTGTTAAAGAGCAGTGCCACGTCTTCCGTGGCGCGGGCCGCATATATTATGCTTTTCCGCTGTGAAGTCAAGTCATTACTGACTGCCTTCGTTGAATCTTTTCTGTCACACCAACTTCGTAAGTCGCTGTTGCCGTGTCAGTGGATGCGCATTATAGGGAGCCAATTCAGAAGCGCAAGCAAATCTAGTAAAGTTTTTTCTGTTTGCGCATCTTTCATTCGTTCCGCCTGTTAACTGCGCGTTTTTATCCATTTTGGCAGATCTGCGAGGCTTCCAAGTACACCATCAGCCAGTGCTTCACCTTGCTCGGTAACCGGTTTACCGGTACGGACCAGCAGTTTATACCCCACACCAGCACCAATTGCAGCCTGCATATCCTCTAACTTATCACCCACCATATAAGAAGCCGCCATATCAATGTGCAGTTCGCGCTGTGCGGAGAGCAACATGCCAGGCTCAGGCTTACGGCAATCACAAGTCTGACGGTATTCATTTTCGCCAGCTTCAGGATGATGCGGACAAAAGTAGATGCCATCCAGATCGACACTACGGTCTGCCAGCGACCAGTCCATCCATTCCGTCAGTTGCATAAACTGATCTTCTGTAAATTTACCGCGGGCGATACCGGACTGGTTAGTCACAACAACCAGCGCAAACCCCATGTCCTTCAACTCTCGCATGGCATCGATGACACCATCAATAAATTGAAAATGGTCAATCTCATGAACATAACCGTGATCAACATTGATCGTGCCGTCACGATCAAGAAAAATTGCTGGAATGCTTTGTGCCACTGACTTTGCTCCTTAATGGCGTAAATTACGCGGCAGTATCGCATGTTTTCCCCTATAGAGAGAATGCAGGGCAGTGACAATCCCGATTGACTTAGCCGTCTAGACGCCCTAACATCCATTTCATCTTCTGTTAATTCAGAAACTGATTTATCCAGCCATAGGCACTTACGATAAAAACATATGATTGAACTTTCTAATATTACTAAGGTTTTTCAGCAGAACGGGCGGAGCATTACCGCACTTGCTGATGTCAGCCTTCATGTCCCCACAGGGCAAATCTATGGTGTTATCGGCGCATCGGGCGCAGGTAAAAGTACACTGATCCGCTGCGTCAATTTATTGGAACGACCAACAGAAGGGAAAGTCCTGGTTGATGGACAAGAATTGACTCAGCTGTCAGATAGCCAGTTGACGCGCGCACGTCGGCAAATCGGCATGATTTTCCAACATTTCAACCTACTCTCTTCACGCACCGTTTTTGGCAACATTTCGCTTCCGCTGGAATTGGATAACACGCCGAAAGCTGACATTACCAAGCGAGTAAACGAATTATTGGAGCTGGTTGGACTGGCAGATAAGCACGATGTCTACCCAGCCAACTTGTCCGGCGGACAAAAACAGCGTGTCGCCATTGCCCGCGCATTGGCGAGCAATCCTAAAGTTCTGCTGTGTGATGAAGCAACCAGCGCGTTGGATCCCGCAACGACTCGCTCGATTCTTGAATTACTGAAAGACATTAATCGTCGTCTGGGCCTAACCATTCTTCTTATTACACATGAAATGGACGTGGTGAAACGCATTTGCGATCAGGTTGCAGTTATCAGTGACGGACGACTCATCGAGAAAGACACGGTAAGCGAAGTCTTCTCGCATCCGAAAACGCCGCTGGCACAGAAATTCATTCAATCAACGTTACACCTGGATATTCCAGACGATTACCTCACTCGTCTGTCCCCTGACTATCACCCAGATACCACGCCGTTATTACGGATGGAATTTACGGGTAAATCGGTGGATGCACCGCTGCTGTCAGAGGTTGCTCGACGCTTTAACGTCAACAACAACATTATTAGCGCCCAGATGGATTATGCCGGTGGCGTCAAATTCGGCATCATGCTGGCAGAAATGCATGGCAACAATGCGGATATCAAAGACGCAATCCAATTCCTGCAGGAAAGTCACGTTACTATTGAGGTCCTGGGTTATGTCTGAAGCAATGATGTGGTTAATGGCTAAGGGAGTATGGGAAACCGTCGCGATGACGTTTGTTTCTGGTTTCTTTGGCTTTGTGCTTGGCTTACCCGTGGGCGTTTTATTGTATACCACGCGTCCGGGCCAAATTATCGCCAATCCAAAAATCTACAGGACCGTTTCTGCACTGGTAAACATTTTCCGCTCGATTCCGTTCATTATTTTGCTGGTATGGATGATTCCTTTTACCCGCATCATTGTCGGAACCTCTATTGGCCTGCAAGCGGCAATCGTTCCTCTTACCGTAGGTGCGGCACCGTTTATTGCCCGTATGGTGGAAAATGCACTGCTTGAAATTCCGACTGGCCTGATCGAAGCCGCCCGCGCGATGGGTGCGACTCCGATGCAGATCGTCAAAAAGATATTATTGCCAGAAGCGTTACCGGGGCTAATTAATGCCGCAACCATCACGTTAATTACGCTCGTAGGCTATTCTGCTATGGGTGGTGCCGTGGGCGCAGGCGGCTTAGGTCAAATTGGTTATCAGTATGGTTATATTGGTTATAACGCGACGGTCATGAATACGGTATTAATATTACTGGTTGTTTTGGTTTATCTGATTCAATTCTGCGGCGACAGGGCAGTAAAAGCTGTCACACATAAGTAATCATCACAATACGCATTTGCCTAAAGGCATCTGCCAAGAATAGCTAATTAGGGGTACGGATATGGCGATTAAACTGAAATCTATTGCGACCATTGGCGCACTTATTGGTGCTCTGGCGCTAGCGGGATGTGGTCAGGAAGAGAAGAATCCTAATCATATTAAAGTCGGCGTCATTGTTGGCGCAGAACAACAGGTTGCGGAAATCGCACAGAAAGTGGCAAAAGACAAATACGGTCTGGACGTTGAATTAGTCACATTTAACGACTACGTGTTGCCAAATGAAGCCCTGAGCAAAGGTGACATCGATCTGAATGCCTTCCAGCACAAACCTTATCTGGATCAACAGATCAAAGATCGTGGTTATAAACTGGTTTCTGTCGGCAACAGCTTTGTCTACCCGATTGCGGGTTACTCCAAAAAAATCAAATCGCTGAATGAGCTGCAAGATGGTGCTCAAGTCGCCATTCCAAATGACCCAACTAACCTAGGCCGTACGCTGCTGCTGTTGCAGAAAGTCGGTTTGATTAAACTGAAAGACAACGTTGGCCTGCTGCCAACCGTACTGGATGTGACCGAAAACCCGAAAAATATCAAACTGGTTGAACTGGAAGCGCCACAGTTGCCACGTTCTTTAGATGACGCGCAAATTGCGCTGGCTGTAATCAACACCACTTACGCTAGCCAGATTAACTTGACGCCAACCAAAGATGGCCTGTTCGTTGAAGAGAAAGATTCTCCGTATGTAAACCTGCTGGTTTCACGCGAAGACAACAAAGACGCTGAAAACGTGAAGAAATTCGTTCAGGCCTACCAGTCTGATGAAGTGAACGACGCAGCAAATAAAATCTTTAACGGCGGCGCGGTGAAAGGCTGGTAATCCTGCCCTAACGCATTTATCTGCAAGACGGGCTAATGCCCGTCTTGTTATTTGTGCAATTGCTTGCTTCAATACTCGCTCTTTGAGAAAAAGCAGAGGAATCCTTAATGCGTGCTGTTCCCTTTATATTGTTGGCAATGTCGCTGACAGGCTGTTCTTTATTTCAGAAGCCACCGGCACCTGCTCCTCAACCTGTTATTGAAACCAAAACCGCAGAACCGGCTCCAAAACCGAAGCCACCGGCTCGCCCAACGCCAGCCGTGTTGTATAAAAGTGCAGAAGAGTTAGTCGGTAAACCGTTCCGTGATATGGGCGAAGTTTCAGGTTCCTCATGTCAGGTCAGCGCTCAGGATGCTCCCCCCAACGCAGCAAATGCGCGTAAAAGAATGCAAAACCGCGCAACCGTAATGAAAGCCAATGCGGTTTTACTGCATGAATGCCAAACCGTCAGTGGCGTAGCGGGTTGCTACAGCCAAGTCGTTTGCCAGGGCACTGCGCTGAAAGTCTCTGCACAATGAGTCAATTTGTTTTCAATCAGATCGGGATTATCCGTTCACCGTATAAAGAAAAATTTGCCATTCCACGGCAACCGGGTCTGATTGAAGATGGAGGCGGGGAACTTCAGCTATTACCGCCGTACAATCAGGCGGAGTGTGTCCGGGGGCTGGAGGATTTCAGCCATATTTGGGTATTGTTCATCTTTCATCAAACGATGGAGGGCGGCTGGCGTCCGACAGTTCGGCCACCGCGTCTGGGAGGAAACACACGCACGGGCGTTTTCGCTACGCGTTCCACCTTCCGTCCCAACCCTATTGGCATGTCATTGGTTGAATTAAAAGGGATCCGTGCAAAAGGCGATACGATTACGCTCGAACTAGGCAGCCTTGATCTAGTTGATGGCACACCGGTAGTCGATATCAAGCCTTATCTACCCTTTGCAGAAAGCCATCCTCAGGCGCAAGCGGGTTTTGCCCAAATGGCACCCGATGCCGCGATGCCGGTATTTTTTTCGCCGAATGCAGAAAATCAGATCGCAGAACACCAAAAGAAATATCCTCAGTTAAAACGCTTTATCTCACAGGTATTGGCACAAGATCCGCGCCCAGCTTACCGCAAAGGGGAAAGTGCCACGCGGGAATATGCCGTTTTACTATTGGAATTCAATGTGCGCTGGCGCGTATGCGGGGAACAAACTGAAGTATTAAGCCTTGACCCGTCCCACACGTGTTAATACACGAACCACAGCAATATATTCTAAAATTGTCCCTGCTCTCTTTTGACACGCCTCCCACGCTGGTAAACTAAGCCACTTTTTATGTGCCTTCGGCTGCGCGGCAGCCCTATGCTATTTCTCGTTCTAACGGAACTAAAACCCCATGCGTACTAGCCAATACATGCTCTCCACTCTCAAGGAGACGCCAGCCGATGCCGAAGTCATCAGCCATCAGTTGATGCTCCGAGCAGGAATGATTCGTAAACTGGCCTCCGGCCTTTACACCTGGTTGCCGACCGGTTTACGTGTTTTGAGAAAAGTTGAAAACATCGTGCGCGAAGAGATGAACAACGCGGGCGCTATTGAAGTGTCCATGCCGGTTGTTCAGCCTGCCGATTTATGGGTGGAAAGTGGCCGTTGGGATCAGTATGGCCCTGAACTACTGCGCTTTGTCGATCGTGGTGAACGCCCATTCGTACTCGGTCCAACACACGAAGAAGTCATTACTGACCTGATTCGTAATGAAGTCAGCTCTTATAAGCAGCTGCCACTAAATTTCTTCCAGATTCAAACCAAATTCCGCGATGAAGTTCGCCCGCGCTTTGGCGTCATGCGCTCGCGTGAGTTTCTGATGAAAGACGCCTACTCTTTCCATACTTCGCAGGAATCGTTGCAGGCCACCTACGACACCATGTACGCCGCTTACAGCAAGATTTTCAGCCGTATGGATCTGGATTTCAGAGCCGTTCAGGCAGATACCGGTTCTATCGGTGGTAATGCATCCCATGAGTTTCAGGTACTGGCGAGCAGCGGTGAAGACGATATCGTTTTCTCAACGGAATCCGACTACGCGGCAAATATTGAATTGGCAGAAGCTGTCGCGCCGAAGCTAGGCCGTGCGGAAGCGAAGGAAGAGCTGCGTCTGATTGATACGCCAAACGCCAAGACCATCGCCGAGCTGGTTGAGCAGTTTAAACTGCCAGTAGAAAAAACGGTGAAGACGCTGCTGGTTAAGGCAACAGAAGAAAGCGGCCATCAACTGGTTGCGTTGCTGGTTCGTGGCGATCACGAACTGAATGAAATCAAGGCGGAGAAAATTGCTCAGGTAGCCAGCCCGCTGACTTTTGCAACGGAAGAAGAAATCCGCGCAATCATTGGTGCAGGCCCAGGTTCACTCGGCCCAGTCAAGTTGGATATTCCCGTCGTTGTTGACCGCACCGTTGCGGCCATGAGCGACTTCAGCGCTGGCGCGAACATTGATGGCAAACACTATTTTGGCATCAACTGGGTGCGTGACGTTGCGCTGCCGCAGGTGGCAGATATCCGTAATGTGGTTGAAGGCGATATCAGTCCAGACGGTAAAGGCACGCTGCAAATTAAACGCGGTATCGAAGTAGGTCATATTTTCCAACTGGGCAGCAAATATTCTGAAGCGCTGAAAGCGACCGTTCAAGGTGAAGACGGACGTAACCAGACGCTGACGATGGGCTGTTACGGTATTGGTGTGACGCGCGTTGTCGCAGCAGCGATTGAGCAAAATAATGACGAACGCGGCATCATCTGGCCAGACGCGATTGCACCTTTCCACGTTGCCATTCTGCCAATGAATATGCACAAATCTTTCCGCGTAAAAGAAGTGGCTGAGGATATCTACCAGCAACTGCGCGCTAAAGGCATTGAAGTTCTGCTTGATGACCGTAAAGAACGCCCGGGCGTGATGTTCGCCGATATGGAATTGATTGGCGTACCGCACACCATCGTTATTGGCGATCGCAATCTGGATAGCGAAGAGATTGAATACAAGAATCGCCGCGTCGGTGAAAAGCAAATGATTAAAACCAGCGAAATCATCGATTTCCTGCTGGCGAATATCATACGCTAATCGCCGTCAGACCGCCTTTTCATACGAAAGGGCAAACGCGAGCATAAAAAAATGGTGGGTTTCCCCACCATTTTTTATTTCAAGACATCAGTAACTCGTTACGAATTATTCACGAAACAGTTCTTCAATGCTCAAACCCTGAACCTGCAAAATTTCCCGCAGGCGGCGTAAGCCTTCAACCTGAATCTGACGAACACGTTCACGCGTTAAGCCGATTTCACGACCCACATCTTCCAGCGTAGCCGCTTCATACCCTAACAGGCCGAAACGACGCGCCAACACTTCACGCTGCTTGGCGTTAAGCTCAAACAACCATTTAACGATATTCTGTTTCATATCGTTATCCTGCGTGGTGTCTTCAGGTCCGTTGTCTTTTTCGTCTGCCAGAATATCCAGCAGCGCTTTCTCCGAATCACCACCCAGCGGGGTATCGACGGAAGTAATACGTTCATTCAAGCGCAGCATGCGGTTGACGTCATCAACAGGTTTATCAAGCTGTTCGGCAATTTCTTCCGCACTCGGCTCGTGGTCCAGTTTATGAGACAACTCGCGCGCGGTACGCAGGTAAACGTTGAGTTCTTTGACAATGTGAATAGGTAAACGGATGGTGCGGGTTTGATTCATGATCGCCCGCTCTATCGTCTGTCGAATCCACCAGGTAGCGTAGGTTGAAAAACGGAATCCTCTTTCTGGATCGAATTTTTCAACCGCACGGATCAGACCAAGGTTACCCTCTTCAATCAGGTCCAGCAACGCCAGACCACGATTGTTGTAACGGCGGGCAATTTTCACCACCAGCCGCAGGTTACTCTCGATCATCCGTCGGCGCGATGGGACATCGCCACGCAACGCGCGTCGGGCAAAATAAACTTCTTCTTCTGCGGTTAAAAGCGGCGAATAGCCAATCTCTCCCAAATAGAGCTGTGTTGCGTCCAGGACACGCTGTGGGACCCCTTGCGATAATAGCTCGTCTTCCGCCGAGTCATTATCATTGGTATCTTCCTCTGCCAGCGCTTTATCGTCAAAAACGTCAAGTCCATTTTCTTCGAAATCGGTATCTTCATGTAACTCGTTAACTTTCAGCGTACTTTGGCTCATAAGTGGCTCCTACCCGTGATCCCTTGGCAGAATACCTAAATACTCTGCCCGATTTATCGCTGCGGCAGAAAACGCAGCGGGTTTACGGATTTCCCCTTGTAACGAATTTCAAAGTGCAAGCGAACTGAGCTGGTGCCTGTACTGCCCATCGTAGCGATTTTTTGTCCTGCCGTGACATCTTGTTGTTCACGGACTAGCATCGTATCGTTATGGGCATAGGCACTGAGGTAGTCATCATTATGCTTGATGATTATCAGATTTCCGTAACCACGTAGCGCATTGCCCGCATACACCACACGCCCATTGGCAGTTGCGGTGATCGGTTGCCCACGTGAGCCGGCGATATCAATCCCTTTATTTCCCCCTTCGGAATCGGAGAAACTATCTATGACTTTCCCATCGGTAGGCCAACGCCAACTGCTGACAGCAGCCGTATTGCTGCTAGCAACAGCCGCTGGTGCGGAAACAGGAGCGGTAGTTGTTGCCCCTGCTGTAGGTAACATCTTACCTACATTCTGTTTACCCTGATTACCAGAATACGCATTAGTTGACTGAGAATCAACCGATGTAGTTTGTATTTGAGCACTTGATGGCGGCGTTGGTACTCCACCTCGGGTCGCATCCGTTGTTGCCAACATTCCACCACCGCTCATCATGCCACCGCCAGAAGCGTTGTTGCCAGAGCCGCTGCCTAAACTCAGTGATTGCCCGACATTCAGGCTATACGGCTCAGGAATATTATTGCGCTGCGCCAAATCCCGGTAGTCATTGCCGGTAATCCAGGCGATATAAAACAGGGTATCGCCCCGTTTAACGGTATAAGCATTGCCGCCGCTGTAGCTGCCTTTCGGAATATTACCGTAGCTGCGATTGTAAACAATTCGGCCTTCGGACGTAGATGCAACACTTTCACCCGCCGTTGAAATGCGTGATGGTGGCGCAGATAACATTCCCCCTCGGCTGCCCGTATTTCCGTCAACGCTGCTGATCGGCGCGGACTTGGAATTATTGTTGGAGCATCCAGCCCCCCCTAAGACAATCACCATACACGCAGCAATGTGACGCAAATTCATCATTCGGCTTCCCATGCGCCTTACTCCCCTATACCTATAGCGTTCAAAAAAGTAACTATACCCGCCAGACTTCTAGGCCGCATTATGTTGGCTTTCCTTCACCACCTGCCTGCAACTCGAATTATTTAGGGTATATAACATTCAAAAAACAGTCGTATCCAGAACTCAATCCGGACATGTGTGCCTTGCATCCGCTGTAACTTAACTAATCGTAGCCTAACTGACCGTAGCGTAAATGATTGTAGCGTAAACGATATCCGGTATTTTTTTCGTTAGCTGGAACGAGAAAGATCGCTACTTCGCCATCGCTGGCGCATAAGCAAAACGGGAGAGGCACCACGATGATTAGATGCTAACAATATCAACACGTTCGCACCATAAAACAGTTGTATTGAAATTTTAAAGACTTAACAAAACATGCATATCGCTGCCAACGGTATCAGGCTAATTCCCCTTTGACCAGAGGAACAAACCGAACTGCTTCAACCGTTTTAATAATAAATTCACCAGCATGGCGCTGAACGACCTGCAGTATTTGCGACTGTTCCCCGACAGGCAACACCATCACTCCGCCCTCATCAAGCTGTTCCAGCAGCGCCTGAGGAATTTCCGGCGGTGCCGCCGTAACGATAATGGCATCAAACGGCCCACGCGACGCCCAGCCCTGCCACCCATCCCCATGGCGGGTAGAAACATTGTGCAAATCAAGCTGCTTTAAGCGACGTTTAGCCTGCCATTGCAGCCCTTTAATACGCTCAACTGAGCAAACGTGTCGAACCAAATGCGCTAAAATCGCCGTTTGATAACCTGAACCGGTACCAATCTCCAACACGCGGGATTCGGGTGTCAAGTTAAGCAGTTCCGTCATCTTCGCGACCATATAGGGTTGCGAGATAGTCTGACCGGAACCGATAGGCAGAGCGGTGTTTTCATACGCTTTATGCTCGAAAGCTTCGTCAACAAAACGTTCTCTGGGTACGGCTTCTATCGCCGTAAGCAGACGTTCGTCCTCAATGCCCTGTTGGCGCAACTGCGCCAACAACGTTTCTATACGTTTGTTTACCATTCCCCGCCGACCTCAGCTCTGGTTAACCTCGTCACCAATACAGCAATTTTCCCGCACAGGGATAAGCCAGCCGCCGCGATTGCACGGTTGCCAGCATTAATTCTCTTCAACTATTTTCTAAAAAAACGCTGCTGCACATCAAGCACCGATATCGGTATCCTGCGATGAATGCAGCACTTCACGCACCACGCTGGTTGCAAAACTGCCAGCAGGTAGCCAGAACTTCACTGCCACCGTCACGTCATCCTGCCATTCCCATTGCATCTGCTGCGGATATAGCAGCACAGCACGCCGAGCCGGCTCGACCCGCTCACGCTTGACCAAAGACCATAGCGTTTCTTGCCCGGTCAACGCCTGTTCTTCAAATGCTAGTGCGTCATCCTGCGTGCCCAGTTCACCCTCTCCGGGCAGCGGCGCGGTAATCTGGAGCTCGCCAGCGTCAAGGCGCACCTGCAAGGTTTCCAGTTCATCCGCTTTAGCAACAAACCAACTGCCGCGTCCTGTCAGCTGCAATGCATCACCACACAAAACTGTTTTCGCTTGCTGTCCCGCCAGTCGTGCGCTGGCAACCTGATTAAACATCGCACTGCGGCTGGCGGAAAGATAAAAACTACGCTTACTGCGTTCTTTCACTCGAATATCGTTATTGGCCCAAAGACGAGCCTGCTCAAGATTATTTCCGTTTCGTCCGAAACGCTGGCTACCGAAATAATTAGGAACACCGCTCGCAGCGATCTGCGCTAAACGGGCGTCGACCTCGTTCCGGTCACTCACCTGACGTAACACCAAAGCAAAATGGTTACCCCGCAGCGTACCGATCCGCAGCTTGCGGCGGTGGCGGATAACCTCAAGCACGTCACAGCCTTCCAGTTCCAGCGAGGAGAAATCTGGCGTCTCTTTTCCCGGCATGTGCAGGCAAAACCACTGTTCTGTGACGGCATGGCGATCTTTCAGGCCTGCGTAGCTGACGGCACGTAGCGGTAGACGAGCAAATTTCGCCAGCATCTCGGCCACAAATTGCGTATTGCAGCCGCGCTTACGTACGCGTACCAAGACCTGCTCACCATCTCCATCTGGTTGAAACCCCAGATCTTCCACCACCAGAAAGTCTTCCGCAGTGGATTTTAATGAGCCGGTAGCCTGTGGTTCACCGTGCAGCCAGACGAGTTGTTCGCTATTTTCCATCATTATCCTACAAGGTACATGACCGGATGACGCACGATCATGACATTGTTTCTTATACTGTTAATTTTCTATTATTGATAAGGTATTGTTGATAATACATTACTTATAAAAAACGGCTTACCACGCGACAATTTCGCCTGTTTCTTTTTTCACGAGTAAGGCAACGGCTTCGCAGGCAATACCTTCACCACGACCGGTAAAACCCAGTTGTTCTGTCGTGGTCGCTTTCACATTGACGTCGTCCATATGGCACTGTAAATCTTCCGCCAGATTCACGCGCATTTGCGGGATGTGCGGTGCCATTTTCGGCGCCTGCGCAATAATCGTGACGTCCAGATTGCCTAGCTGATAGCCTTTGTCATTGATACGCCGCCAGGCTTCACGCAACAGGCCACGGCTGTCCGCACCTTTAAAGGCCGGATCGGTATCGGGGAACAACTTACCAATATCGCCCAGCGCAGCAGCTCCCAACAGGGCATCGGTCACCGCATGCAGCACCACATCCCCATCGGAATGCGCCAGCAAACCTTGAGTATAAGGAATTCGCACGCCACCGATCACCAGCGGACCTTCTCCACCGAACTTATGGACATCAAAACCGTGACCGATACGCATCGCGCGTTCTCCTTATGTATTTAGCGAATAAATTTAGCGAGTAAAATGAGATTACTGCAAACGGGTTAAATAGAATTCAGCTAATGCCAAATCCTCTGGGCGCGTGACTTTTATATTATCTGAACGTCCGCTGATAATTTGCGGGCGATAGCCACAATATTCCAGTGCGGAGGCTTCATCTGTGACGGCAACACCATCCTGAAGCGCACGTTGCAGACACTGTTTCAGCAGTGCCGCAGGAAAAAGCTGCGGCGTCAACGCATGCCACAAATCGTTACGTTCTACCGTGCGATCGATAAACCCGTCCGTACTGCGCTTCATGGTATCACGAACCGGCGCGGCCAGAATTCCACCGACATCACTCTGTTCGACAATCGCCAGCAAGCGCGTCAGATCGTCCTGATGCAGGCACGGACGCGCCGCGTCATGCACCAACGCCCACGCGCTATCGGCAACGACAGCCAACCCAGCCAGCACGGAATCCGCACGCAGTTTCCCGCCCGTTACGGCACAAATACGGGGATCGTTGGCAATCGCCAGAGTATGAAAGAATGTGTCATCTGGACTGATAACAACGACGACACGCTGTACTCGTGAATGGCGTAAGAGCGCGTCGATGGTATGTTCAAGAATGGTTTTATGGCCGGTTGCATCATTGCCAATCGTCAGATATTGCTTAGGACGATCGTTTTGCATCCGGCTGCCGTTACCCGCAGCGGGCAAAACAGCAACAATTTCAGGCGGGGAAAGGCTCGATATCTGCATGCGTCAACGTTGTGTATTGTTGGATGAAGTATTAGTAGATGAAGGCGTATTCGCGTTACGGTGGTTCGATTCTGGCACCAAACGATAGAAACTTTCGCCGGGTTTGATCATGCCCAGCTCATTGCGTGCGCGCTCTTCAATCGCTTCCTGTCCGCCATTGAGGTCATCAATTTCGGCAAACAGTTGTTCGTTACGGTCTTTTAATTTGGCATTGTTCCCCTGCTGGACAACAACATCATCCTTCACCCGAACATAATCATGAATGCCATTCTTGCCCAGCCACAGTGAGTACTGAAGCCAGCCAAGCAATATCAATAATAACAGCGTAAGCTTTCCCATCCGGCCCCCTGAAAAACCGCCTAATCATCCCATAACTTTTGTTTTGACTCCACTGTGTCCGGCAGTGGGAGGCAATATTCACCCTGCAGCATGCCCAAATGGGGATATTTAGGGCAGAAAATCACACCCAATGCACTTCCAAGCAGCACTCGCGTCATCTATTCATCCCCTCTTGCTTGCTACGACCGCCACCGTTCTTAGAGGACGAAAGCGAGCAGGAGCCCGCAGGGTAAAATCGACATAGGAAAAACGTCAGTTGAACCATTAATGCTATCTGTGTATTTTTATGCATACAAAGTGCATAAAAAAAGAAAATTTTACATTTAAACCAGGAGAAAACCATGTTCAAAAAACTGTTATGCGTTGGTGCGCTCTTCGCAACCGCACTATCCACCACCGTACTATCAACGAGCACCTTCGCCGCTGAACCTACTTACGTTGTCGGCTCTGGCGGAACCTATCGCCCATTTGAGTTTGAAAATGCGCAGAAACAGTTGGAAGGTTTTGATATTGATATTATTAAAGCGATCGCCAAAGCGGAGAATTTTAATATCAAGCTGATCAATACGCCGTGGGAAGGCATCTTCGCGACCCTGAACTCCGGTGACCGCGACATTATTATCTCCGGTATCACGATTACCGACAAACGTAAGCAAATGGTCGATTTCTCCGCGCCTTATTTCCCTGCCGAACAGTCCATCGTGATTCCTAAAGGGTCGACGATCGACTCAATTGCCGCGCTGAAAGATCACAAAGTGGGTGTCGTAAACTCCAGTACCGCCGATATCGTGGTCTCCGACGTATTAGGCAAAAACAGTACATCGATTAAGCGCTTTGATAACACCCCGTTAATGTTACAAGAGCTGTATGAAGATGGTGTGGGTGCTGCGGTTGGCGATGTGGGCGTGGTGAAGTTTTACATTAAGACTCACCCTGAAAAACAGTTCAACCTGGTTTCTGATGCCAAATTCGAACGTCAGTATTTCGGGATCGCCGTAGCGAAAGGCAACGATAAACTGCGCGAGAAGATTAACGCCGGTCTGAAAAAAATCGTTGCTGATGGCACCTACGCCAAGATCTATCAAACCTGGTTTGATAACAATGTGCCGACTTTACCCGCAGAATAACGCCTGCAATACGCCGCGTACCTCTCTTGGTCTCAATCGCCTCATGTGAGACGTCGCATCAACCGGACAGCTAGCCTGTCCGGTTTAATTTATAAAAACCATTACGTTAGCCGATTTAAAAAAGGAAACGATCTTGACGGGATTTCGTTGGGAGATCATTCAGGAGTACGCCCCGCTATTTATGGAAGGCACCTGGATGACCATCAAATGCACCATTATTTGTGTCATTCTTGGCACCTGCTGGGGATTAACGCTCGGATTAGGCCGCTTAGCGCAGGCGCCGCACGGGCCGTGGAAATATATACTGCACTACGGCATTCAATGGCCGGTGCGGATCTATATCAGCGCCTTTCGGGGTACGCCACTATTTGTGCAAATCATGGTGGTGCACTTCGCTCTGGTGCCGCTGTTAATCAACCCGCGTGACGGGTTGCTGGTGACCAGCAATATTATGTCGGTCGATTTTGCCCGCACATTACGCTCAGATTACGGTGCGTTCCTCTCCTGCGTAGTGGCCATTACGCTGAATGCGGGTGCCTATGTCTCCGAGATATTCCGCGCCGGTATTCAATCTATCGATCGCGGTCAGATGGAGGCTTCACGCTCTCTCGGCATGAGCTATGGCCGCACCATGCGGAAAGTGATCCTGCCACAGGCTTTTCGCCGTATGCTGCCGCCGCTGGGTAATAACGCCATCGCCATTGTGAAAGATTCATCGCTGGCTTCGGCAATCGGATTGGCGGATCTCGCCTATGCCGCTCGTACGGTATCAGGGGCTTACGCCACGTACTGGGAACCCTACCTGGCGATCTCTATCGTCTATTGGGTTATTACTTTCCTGCTCTCGCTGCTGGTGCGGCACATGGAAATGAGGTTTGGCAAAAGTGATTCACGTTAATAACCTGCAAAAACAGTTTGGTGATACCCATGTCCTGCGTGGTATTTCCTGTGATATCGCGCCTCAGGAAGTACTCTGTCTGATTGGCCCATCCGGCTCAGGAAAAAGTACCTTTCTGCGTTGTATCAACGCACTCGAGACGCTGTCGGCGGGTGAGATTACGGTCAACGGCTTTGCCATTCACGATCAGAAAACCGATATCAACCGTATGCGTGAAAGCGTCGGGATGGTGTTTCAGCGCTTCAATCTGTTCCCACACATGACGGTGTTGGAAAATGTGATTATGGCCCCGATGGGAGTGAAGAAATTATCCCGCACACAAGCCGTTGAACGTGCTAAAGCGTTGCTCAGCAAGGTCGGGTTGCTGGATAAAATCGATGCCTGGCCGAACAGCCTGTCCGGTGGTCAGCAACAGCGTGTTGCCATTGCCCGTGCGTTAGCGATGGAACCGGCGATCATGCTGTTCGATGAACCCACATCTGCATTAGACCCAGAGCTGGTTGGCGAAGTCTTGGCCGTCATGAAAACGCTGGCGAACGAAGGCATGACGATGGTCATCGTGACCCATGAAATGGCATTTGCCAGAGAAGTGGCTGATAGAGTGATCTTTATCGATCAGGGAATTATTCAGGAACAGGGAACGCCAGAGGCGATCTTTACTCATCCAAGTAACCCGCGCACGCAGGCTTTCTTGAGCAAGATCCTGTAAATAGTTTGAATGCTGTAAAATAACGGGCTGTCAGCCTCTTCCGCGCTGGCAGCCTTTCCCCTTACCGCCTTTCTTTTACCACCCGGTCAGAAAAGAAAACACCATCCAGAATAAACACACCACCGTCAGTCCCGTCGCAAAGAGCGTATAAAAAAGATAGCCTCTCAGCAGAAAGCTAAATCCGACGCCAACCAGCACCGAAAACGGCATCAGCGCCAGAAAGAACGGCCACGTGTAAAGCATGAAGAAAAACGTGGTATTAGAGCCATATACCAGAAAGGGGATGCTAAAAGCCAACCAATAAAAGGAGAACCCCGTTACCGCCCCCATAAACAGGTAGGAAACGCCGTCATCCTCTTCTTGCGCTGGCCGAGTCTTGCTAATCGTTAACTGCGTGGCATTTTGCATATTCTTTCCCATTCTTCCCCTGCATCACCCAACAGCGCGGTGAAAAAAGCGGGGACATCAGAGCTTGATAATAGCTCGCTTGCCAAGCAGCTCTAACAATTGGCCTGTCAAATTTGTTACGAATTGTTCGCCATCCAGATGACTATCCGGCGCTTCCGGCGCTTCATACGCCGAGTCGATCCCCGTGAAATTACGCAGTTCCCCCGCACGGGCTTTTTTGTACAACCCTTTAGGGTCGCGCGCTTCACAGGTCGCTAACGGCGTATCCACGAAGACTTCGATAAACTGCCCTTCGCCCAGTAAATCCTGCACCATTTTACGCTCGGCACGATGCGGCGAGATAAACGCAGTCAGAACCACCAGACCAGCATCGACCATCAGCTTGGCAACTTCACCCACGCGGCGGATGTTCTCGCGCCGATCGTCGTCGGTGAAGCCCAGATCCCGGCACAGCCCGTGCCGGACGTTGTCGCCATCCAGCAGGTAGGTGCTGACGCCACGCTGGTGCAGCGCTTGCTCCAGCGCCCCCGCCAGCGTGGATTTACCGGATCCAGACAACCCGGTAAACCAGATAACGACGCCCTGATGGCCACGCAGTTTTTCGCGCGACTCACGGGTGACATTGTGCGCATGCCAGACGACGTTATCGTCAGTTGGCGAGTGACGTAAAGACACGTTATTTGCCTCCCAGCAGATCGCGCGCACCCCAATGCGGGAAGTGGCGACGTACCAGTGCATTCAGTTCCAGCTCAAACGCGCCATACGCGCCTGGCTCCTGATACACCTGTTCGATAGGTTCCCGTACCAAACCAGCGCCGACCGTGACATTGCTCAGACGATCGATAAAGATCATTCCACCCGTCACCGCATTATGCTGGTAATTGTCCAGTACCAGCGGTTCATCAAAAACCAGCTCAATCGAACCGATGCCATTCAGAGGCAAGTTTTCCGCGACGCGCTGCGTCAGCGTATTGATCTCAACCTGATACTGAATATTCTCGACCCGAGCACGCGTTTTCTTACCGCCAATCTTGATGTCGTAGCTTTGTCCCGGCACCAGCGGCTGTTCTGCCATCCAGACGACATCCACTAACGCATGCTGCACCGCTTTCAGCGATTCGCTGCTGTCGACCAGCAGGTCACCGCGGCTGATATCAACCTCGTCCGCCAGCACCAGCGTAATCGCTTCACCCGCCTGCGCCTGCGGCAAATCGCCGTCAAAGGTCACAATTCGGCTGATGGTAGATTCGACGCCGGACGGCAGCACTTTAACCCGCTGTCCGACGCGGATCATGCCGGATGCCAGCGTGCCAGCGTAACCGCGGAAATCCAGATTCGGGCGGTTGACGTATTGCACCGGAAAGCGCATTGGCTGTTCCAGCGTGCGCTGCGCCACATTGACCGTTTCCAGCACATCCAGCAACGTTGGTCCGGTATACCAGCCCATCGTCGTGCTTGGCGTCGCGACATTGTCGCCATCCAATGCGGAAATCGGCACAAAGGTAATATTCAGGTCAGCTGGCAGTTGCTGGGCAAAATCCAGATAATCCTGCTTAAACTGTTCAAATACCGTTTGCTGATAATCCACTAAATCCATTTTGTTCACTGCCACCACCAGATCGCGAATACCCAGCAGGGTCGCGATAAAGCTGTGACGACGGGTTTGATCCAATACGCCTTTACGCGCATCAATCAGCAGAATCGCCAGCTCACAGGTCGATGCGCCGGTTGCCATGTTGCGGGTGTATTGCTCGTGTCCCGGCGTATCGGCGATGATGAATTTGCGTTTTTCCGTCGAGAAATAGCGGTACGCGACGTCAATCGTGATGCCCTGCTCGCGTTCGGCCTGAAGCCCATCGACCAGCAGCGCTAAATCCAGCTTTTCGCCCTGCGTCCCGATACGCTTGCTGTCATTGTGCAGCGTACTGAGCTGATCTTCATAAATCTGGCGCGTATCGTGCAGCAAACGGCCGATCAGCGTACTTTTTCCGTCGTCGACGCTGCCACAGGTCAGGAAGCGCAGCAGCGTTTTATCCTGCTGCGCGTGTAAATACGCTTCTACACCGCCTTGCTCGGCGATCTGCCGTGCAATCGCATCGTTGATGACGACGGCATCTTTCTCAGCCGCATTTTCTGCAACTGTGTCTTTTAAAGAAATTTGGCTCATTCGACGATTCCTCAGAAATACCCTTGACGCTTTTTCAGCTCCATTGAACCGGACTGATCGCGGTCAATTACCCTTCCCTGACGCTCACTGGTCGTGGAAACCAGCATCTCTTCGATGATTTCCGGTAGCGTCTGCGCATGCGATGCCACCGCACCGGTCAGCGGCCAACAGCCCAGCGTACGGAAGCGCACCATAAGTTGTTCGATCACTTCGCCCGGTTGCAGATCGATGCGATCGTCATCCACCATCAGCAGCATGCCATCGCGCTCCACCACCGGACGCGGCGCGGCCAGATACAGCGGGACAATATCGATGTTTTCCAGATAGATATATTGCCAGATATCCAGCTCGGTCCAGTTGGAGAGCGGGAAAACACGAATGCTCTCGCCTTTGTTAATCTGACCGTTGTAGTTGTGCCATAGTTCCGGGCGCTGGTTCTTTGGATCCCAACGGTGGAAACGGTCACGGAAGGAGTAAATACGCTCTTTGGCACGCGACTTCTCTTCATCGCGACGCGCCCCGCCAAACGCGGCATCAAAACCGTATTTATCCAGCGCCTGCTTCAGCCCTTCGGTTTTCATGATATCGGTATGCTTGGCGCTACCATGCACGAAGGGGTTAATCCCCAACGCTTCACCCTGTGGGTTGCGGTGCACCAGCAGTTCGCAGCCGTAGGCTTTCGCCGTATGGTCACGGAATTCGTACATTTCACGAAATTTCCAACCGGTATCAACATGCAGCAACGGGAAAGGCAGCGATCCTGGATAGAATGCTTTGCGCGCCAGATGCAGCATCACCGAAGAATCTTTGCCGATGGAGTACATCATCACCGGGTTACCGAACTCGGCCGCCACTTCGCGGATGATGTGAATGCTTTCGGCTTCAAGCTGCCGTAAATGCGTGAGTCGTTTCTCGTCCATACCCTTTCCTTAAGCCAAGTTTACTACCGCTGGGCGGCTGTCTTGCGGCACCGTCGGCGTTGTCTGACCAAACCAGGCAATCTGGTGATGCAAATCCACCACCTCGCCAATCACCAGCAGCGCCGGTGTCGGTGCTTGCCGTGCCAAATGTTCTAACTCTTGCAGCGTACCGATTTGTACCTGCTGATCGTGTCGGGTGCCGCGGCTGATCACCGCGACAGGCGTCTGCGCTGAGCGGCCATGTGCGATAAGCTGCTGTGAAATCTCCGCAGCCTTCATCGTTCCCATATAAATCGCCAGCGTCTGACGTCCACGCGCCAGCGTTGACCAGTCCAGCGAATCGCCATCGGGGCGACAATGTCCGGTAATAAAAATCACACTCTGTGCATAGTCACGGTGCGTCAACGGGATCCCCGCATACGCCGTGACGCCCGCTGCGGCCGTCACGCCGGGCACCACCTGAAACGTGATCCCTGCCTGTGCCACCGCCTGCAACTCTTCGCCGCCGCGGCCAAAAATAAAGGGATCGCCGCCTTTTAGACGCACTACCCGCTTGCCTTCCTGCGCCAGCTTCACTAGTAGTTGATTAATCTCACCCTGCGGCAGCGAGTGTGTGCTGGCGCGTTTCCCGACGCAGATGCGTTCGGCATCGCGGCGCACCAAATCCAGCACGTCGGCGCTAACCAGATGGTCATACAGCACCACATCCGCCTGCTGCATCACCTGCAATCCGCGCAGCGTAAGCAGCCCAGCATCACCGGGGCCTGCACCAACCAGTGCCACTTCGCCTCGTTCTGCGGCGGGCAGTTGCTGTTCGTCTTGCTGATTAACCAGTTGCTGTTGCAGTTCGACTTCGGCCTGATCCAACTGTCCGGCAGAAACCAGCGACGCAAAGCGTCCGACAAACAGCCGTTCCCAAAAACGGCGGCGTGCTGGCATGGAATGCAACCGGGTTTTAATTCTGTCGCGCCAGCTTCCGGCGATTTCTGCCATCGTGCCTAGGCTGGCAGGCAGTAATGATTCCAGTTTTTCACGCAGTAACCGCGCCAGCACCGGTGCCTGTCCCCCTGAGGAAATCGCCACCACCAGCGGAGAGCGGTCGACAATCGAAGGGAAAATAAACGAGCACTTCGGCTGATCGTCCACCACGTTTACCAGCAAATGGCGCTGATTCGCCGCCTCAAACACCGCAGCATTCAGCTCGGCGTCATCCGTTGCTGCAATCACCAGAAACACGCCGGATAACAGTTCCGGCGAAAAAGATTGCGCCAGCCATTCAACCTGCCCAGCCTGATGCTGTGCAGCCAAGGGTTCCGCCAGTGCTAACGCGACAATTTTTACCTCCGCACCCGCGCGTTGGAGCAGATCGATTTTGCGCGTAGCAACCTCGCCACCGCCAACGACCAATACTGGACGCTGACGAAGATCGGCAAATATAGGGAGATAGTTCACAATCGCCTTAACTAAGCAAAAAAGTAGATAATGCGACTATACGGTGTGGACAGAACACTTATGAAATGCCGAATTGGAATGACAAGTTCCGTAATGGAATAACACCACGTTTACAACTGTGATTGGGGCGAGGCTCTCCCCTAAAAAAGACTATTTCTTATACACAAATCCACAGGCTTCGCAGATTTTGCTATTCCCCGGCGTAAAAAATTATGCTGAGGAGGTAGCTGGCTTAGGATGAGCCGCAGGACGCGGCGAAAGCTTGCGCCACGTCGGGAACGTGTCGCAAGCGGTCCGTTAAGCCAGATATCGACGAAGGCATCGCGTTAGCGGCATAATTTACGCCGAAAGCCTAGGGGTCACGGGGCGAGTGGCGTTTGAGCCGCCCCGTGTCGGGCGTGTGCGACGAAGTAGCATGGAATGGCAATATTGTGGCGCACGAAACCGTCTCCTCATCTGCATAAAAATATGGCTAAGAGACAAACGACAATGTGTCAGATGCCTTTACCCTTCGTGCAACCCGCACTCGCGCTTTAAGCCGAAGAAGCGGGTTTCTTCTTCGCTCATGCCCGGCTCCCATTTGCGAGTGGTGTGCGTATCGCCGACTGACAAATAGCCCTGATCCCACAGCGGATGGTAGCTCAGGCCGTTTTCTTTCAGATATTGATACACCGTCCGGTTATCCCAATCGATAATCGGCAGGAATTTGAAGACGCCGCGCTGAATCGCCAGCACTGGCAATTCCCCCCGACTGCCGGACTGTTCACGGCGCAGGCCAGCAAACCACGTCCCAGCGTTTAGCTCACTCAGCGCCCGATTCATCGGCTCGACTTTATTCAGCTGGTTGTAGCGTTCAATACCTTCCACGCCCTGATCCCACAGCTTGCCATAACGAGACTCTTGCCATGCGGGAGACTCTGCAGCGCGATACACGTGCAGATTCAGATTCAGCTGTTCCGTCAGTGCATCAATAAACTGATAGGTTTCAGGAAACAGATAGCCGGTATCCGTAAGAATGACTGGAATATCCGGCCGCTGTTGCGTCACCAGATGTAGCGATATCGCAGCCTGAATGCCGAAACTGGACGACAAAACGAAATCGCCCGGCAAATTCTCCAGCGCCCAGCTCACCCTCTCCTGCGCGGACAGCTGTTCAAGCTGGCCATTCACAGCCGCCAGCGCGGCCACCTGTTCATCTTTCGGTAACGCGTTGAGCGCCTTAAGGTTAAATTCGGCCATCAGGATCTCCTATCAGTCATAAAAATCGCGGGCGGGATCCAGCACCGGTCTAATGATGTTGGTACGAATAACGAAATCGCCGAAGCCTTCATTCTGAAGACGATCTTGCGCCCATAGCCCGACAAGCCTGTCGATTTCGGCGAGGATCTCGGTTTCATTAATGTTTTCGCGATACATACGGGGAATGCGTGTCCCCTCGCGATTCCCGCCAAGGTGCACGTTATAGCGTCCCATCGCTTTGCCCACCAGACCGATTTCCGCTAGCATCGAGCGGCCACAGCCGTTTGGACAGCCCGTAACGCGCAGGACAATGTGCTCATCACCGACGCCGTGCTGCTGCATAATACCTTCCACCTTCGTGACAAATTCCGGCAGGAAACGCTCGGCCTCTGCCATTGCCAACGGGCAAGTAGGGAACGATACGCAGGCCATCGAGTTCTTGCGTTGCTCGCTGACGCTGTCATCAATCAGGCCATGTTCACGCGCCAGCGCATCAATCTTCGCTTTGCTACGCGTCGGAACGCCCGCAACGATCAAATTCTGATTCGCCGTTAAGCGGAAATCCCCTTTATGGATCTTGGCGATTTCCGCCAGACCGGTTTTCAGCGGACGACCCGGATAATCCAGAATACGACCGTTTTCGATAAACAGCGTCAGGTGCCATTTATTGTCGATGCCTTTTACCCAGCCGATGCGATCGCCACGTTCGGTGAATTCATAAGGGCGCACCGCTTCAAATTTCACACCAGCACGCGCTTCCACTTCCTGCTTGAAGTTGTCTACACCCACACGCTCCAGCGTGTATTTGGTTTTGGCATTTTTACGATTGGTACGGTTGCCCCAGTCACGCTGCGTGGTCACCACCGCTTCCGCGATGGCCAGCGTATGCTCAATAGAAATATAGCCCAGCTCACTGGCAGTACGCGGATAGGTTTCTTTGTCACCGTGCGCGATAGAAAGCCCACCGCCCACCAGCACGTTAAAGCCCACCAGACGGCCATTATCGGCAATCGCCACGAAGTTAAGATCGTTCGCATGCAGATCCACATCATTCTGCGGCGGAACCACGACGGTAGTTTTAAACTTACGCGGCAGATACGTTGAACCCAGAATCGGCTCTTCATCCGTCGTCGCCACTTTTTCCTGATCCATCCAGATCTCAGCATAGGCACGCGTGCGCGGCAGCAGATGCTCAGAGATCGTCTTCGCCCACTCATACGCCTGCTGATGCAGTTCGGACTCTATCGGGTTAGACGTACACAGCACATTACGGTTCATGTCGTTCGCCGTCGCCAGCGCATCCAGACCGATGCTATTCAGCATCTGGTGTACCGGTTTCACGTTCGATTTGAGAATACCGTGGTACTGGAACGTCTGACGGTTGGTGATACGAATGCTGCCGTAAATCGTGTTCTCGCCAGCAAATTTGTCGATCCGTAACCACTGCTGCGGCGTCATCACCCCACCGGGCAAACGGCAGCGCAGCAGCATCGCATGGCGCGGTTCCAGCTTCTGTTCGGCACGCTCGGCACGAATATCGCGATCATCTTGCTGATACATGCCGTGGAAACGGATCAGCAGAAAGTTATCGCCCTTAAAGCCGCCGGTCAGACCATCGTTCAGGTCTTCAGCTATCGTGCCACGCAGAAAGTTACTTTCTGTCTTCATGCGCTCTGCATCAGTGAGTTTCCCTTCTACCACCAAGGGGCCAGGGTGTTTTTCACTGAAAACGTATTTTTCGCTCATTAGTACACATCTCGCTGATAACGGCGCTCAAGGCGCAGATCGCTTAAAAACTCGTCGGCTTGTTCACTGTCCATGCCGCCATGCTCAACTATCACATCCAGCAGTGCTCGCTCGACGTCTTTCGCCATACGGTTAGCATCGCCACACACGTACAGGTGCGCACCGTCCTGAATCCAGCGCCAGACTTCCGCGCCTTTTTCCCGCAGTTTGTCCTGTACATAGATTTTGTGTGCTTGATCGCGCGACCACGCCAGATCGATGTGCGTCAACAGCCCTTCTTTCACGTAGCGCTGCCATTCAACCTGATACAGAAAGTCTTCCATAAAGTGTGGATTGCCGAAGAACAGCCAGTTCTTTCCTTCCGCCCCATCGGCATCGCGCTGTTGCATAAAGGCGCGGAATGGCGCAATCCCGGTTCCTGGCCCAATCATAATGACCGGAGTTTCCGAATTAGCAGGCAGGCGGAAGTTATCGTTATGCTCGATAAAGACGCGGATTTCATCGTCTTCACTCAGCCTGTCAGCCAGATAGCTGGACGCACCACCGGCACGCGCGCGTCCTTCATATTCATAGCGCACCACGCCAACGGTGATATGCACTTCGCTTTCGGCTTCTGCCTGTGATGAAGCAATGGAGTAAAGACGTGGCGTCAACGGACGCAGCAGGCCAAGCAGCTGTTCCGCCGTCAGTTCTACTGGCGCTTGTCGCACCATATCAACCAGCGGCGTCCGCTGCGCAAACTGCTGAAGCGCAGGCTTATCAGCCAGTAGCGACAACAGCGTCTCATTGCGCGACAACGCAGCATATTTCTCGACGATCGGCGCAGTATTTTGCGTCAGCTCAAAGTGGCTTTTCAGCGCCTGCGACAGTGGCAGCGTCTTGCCGTCAACGCTGACGGGTTCATCGCCTTTCAGCCACAGCAGTTCCAGCAATTCCTGCACCAGCGCAGGATCGTTATCGAACCAAACACCCAGCGCGTCACCCGGCTGATAACGTAAACCGGAATCCCCCAGATCGATCTCGATATGGCGCACGTCTTTTTCTGAACCACGCCCGGTCACTTTCTGATTCACGGCAAACGTGGCCTGCAACGGCGAGGATTTGCTGTACGGGCTGCTGGTAATTTCATCCAGTGCGCCCTGAGCGGCAAGCTGTGCCACCGCGTTGCCCTGAACCGGCACCCGCGCCTGCAAAATGTCAACCATCTGACGTCGCCATTGTGCGGCAAGCGCCTGATAATCCACATCGGCATCAACGCGATCCAGCAAGCGTTCCGCGCCTAACTCAGCCAGACGACCATCGAAATCTTTACCCGCCTTGCTGAAGAATTCATAAGAGGTATCACCCAGCCCAAACACCGCAAACGCGGTGTCTTTCAGCTCCGGCGCTTTTTTGGAAAGCAGAAACTTATGCAGCGCCACCGCCTCTTCCGCTGGCTCCCCTTCACCCTGCGTCGACGCCACGATCAGCAGCAGTTTTTCTTGCCCGATTTGCTTGAATTTGTAATCACCCGCATTGACCAGATTGACGGACAGCTTGGCCGCCAGCAGGTCGTCACGCAATTGTTCCGCGACCCGACGAGCGTTGCCGGTCTGCGAGGCGGAGATCAGCGTGATGGTTTGTACCGGCACCGTTACCGTAGAAGCGGTCGCCGCCGCGTCGATCGTTGCACCAGGTTGCACGTTCCCAGGCTGTTGTATCAGCCCCCAGAAATAGCCGGATAGCCAGGCCAGCTGCGTCGATGAGAAATCACCGGTTGCCGCCTGTAAACGCGTTAATTGCTCCGCACTCAGCGGAAGCAACGAAGTGGGGGAAACCGGAGTAGTCATTGTGATTTCTGTTTCCTTGTGCCTGTGCAGTTAGCCAACGGCGCTAATACAAAAACATGCAATAAAAAGATGGGTGGAGGATAAGGGTAACGATCTGCATCTTAACAATTAAAGAAATGATGGAAATATTAAATAACCAAAATGACTAAATGGTTTTTCTGATAGTCCTTATTGCTTAAAGTGTTATAGCCGATGGGGTGCGCGTTTCATGGCGGTATCGGTAGGAACTCATGAGGAAAGTGGGGCTGCCGCGCAGCCCCATACAAACAGGATGTGGGCTAAATTTTTAGGACTTTCATGCCGAAATCGTCAGGATTAACGATATTTTCGAGCTTACCGACCTGCAATAAGTCGCCATTAGAAACGACACTGCTGATATTGGTATCAGGAAAGCGAAGGTTCTTGATGAGATGCACCACGATAGGCTTGCCCTTTTTATCAATATCCATCACCCACCCAAGAAAGCCTCCCGAGTATTTCGCCAGACTGCCTATTGGGTAGAGGCCGTAAATCTGCACGTATTTGACCAACACGGTCTTATCATAGGCACCGCTCGCCTCATAGATTTTGCGGTAGGTAGCCAATGGCGTGCGAGGAGAAATGCCATTACGCGCATACCTCAGCTTATTAATTGCCTTAATCACGGACACTAATCGGACTAACTCCGATAGCCGATCGGCGCGCTTGCCTTGCGGATAGCCGCTACCGTCCAAACGCTCGTTAGCATTTTCTATCACATCGCAACACGTGGGGCTGAGCACCCAACCTAATTCATGAAGTTTCGCACACAGCACGCCTACATGACCGCTAAGGATCGCCTTCTGCGCCGGGTTCATATTCACTTTCAGCGACGGAAGACGGGCGTTTACTAGCAGCGGCTTGCCCATCGTGTGGAGTAACGCGCCTAACACCGCCTCACGCACCTGAGGATTATGTGGGTCGGAAATTAACAGCATATCAGCCAGCTTCCCCGCGACCTGCACCGCATGTCTGACCCAATCCGCCTCATCGCGCAGGAATGACAGCGCGTACAGAAAGGCTTTTCTCTCTTTTTTGACCATATAGAGCAAGGTGTCAACGCAGTCGTAAAAGATATCAATAGGCAGTTGATTGCGCGTTTTCATGTACATCAGCCCAATCTGAAGCCGATGAGCAACCTCCATCACTCCTCGTTCCATGGGCGTCTGACGAGTACGTTTCTCTCGCTCCTGACTTTCTCGCAGCAATATGTTTTTCTCCTTGGTGCCCGGAATGAACAACGGGGACGAATACACCATGCTGCCAGTGACGCCGGTTCGGTATGCCGCCTCTCTTTCCGACTCATTCGTGTAGTGAAGCAAGGCTTCCGACTGGGATGAAGACAAATTGATAAATTGGATGCCGACGGCTGCATAGCCATTATTCCCAAAGGGCCGTATATGGCGAATTTTCCCCTCGGCATAAAAACTTTCTCCGTTAGGGAATTCAAGCGTGATTCCGGGAATATCTTGACCCACTTCAATCGCGATACTCTCAACCAGATCGATTTCAACCATACATCCACCAGTCGATAAATTACGCACCATCCCGGGCACATTAAGCGCATGTAGATAAACTTCAATGCGAGCACGGGCCTGCATACCAAGAATAAAGGGAATACGAATCGCCCCCCTGTTTTCCGTGACAAAAACAGACTCTGGCAAGCGACATTCCAGACGATAAAACATACTGTCCGTCTTGAATAATTGGGTAGGGATATTACAAAGACTGTAGGTTTCTCGTTCGATGCTCTCCGTGCCTTTGAGTGCCTCCAGATCAAAATTCAAGCCACCATCGACAAGATACTTATCGATATCCGAGCCAGAATATTCAACATCTAATACCATACGACCTTTATTCAGGTTCAGTTCCGCAACATCTGCTTTCAATGCATATAGCATATCTTTGGCATAGACAGACATCACATAGGTATGTTGCAGCAATGCGCTAATCACTTTAGCGGGAGGAGGAGAAAAGTGTTCCACGATAAAATCCACCTATTAATGCGATGGTGATATACCCAAAAACCCAAAAAAGGATTTCTATTTTTTTAAAAAACGAATTATCACGTGGGATTAAAGTCTTTAGAAAATGTATATTATTACTAAGTGTAAATGTCACTCAGGAACAATTCCGAGTTGCTTCTCACCCCGATATCATTATGAAACAACGATCTTAACATCGCTTATCATCCTAACAAGGATGACATGAAGTCACAACGATCGCACGCCCCATCAAATTGATCAAAATACAAACAAAATAATCATAAAAACCAAACAAACGAGAATTATTAATAATAAATTCCATTAAAAATATCATTAATGGAATAAAACACAAACATCAATATAGATTTAAACGATCATTAGTTTTTTGTTGATAGCCAAAAACTATCAAACAGGAATTATTGATCATTTAAAACAATTTCCAAATATTCCAAATTATTGTGTAGAATCCAAACGAGCCATGTTATGGAATTCCTATTTCTATGGAGAGGGTGAGTAATCAGTAAAATGAATACAACAACATTGAATATCGATGGAGAAATTCTTAGGCTAACAGCAGAATTTCAGCCTATTATCCATCTCCCTAAAAATAAAATATTTCGCTATGAAGCCCTCGCCAGGTTTTATAACTCGGAAGGGGCACTCACACCAACTCAGCAAACAATAGATAAAATTGAGAAGTGTCAAGCAATCGATAAAGTAACAGATTTTATTTTTGATGTTGTTTGTCAGGTAATAAAAAACAAAAACAGCATGACAATATCATTCAACCTATCGCACTTACTTTTTAATAACACTCTCTATCTGGAAAGCTTATATCAGAAATGCTTAAGCAATAATGTTAGCCCACAGAATATAGAAATAGAGATCAGTGAAAAAACGACCCGACAACAGTTAATTGATGGAATACCTTTTTTAAACCAAGCCAAAAAATATGGCTTTATGATTTCATTAGATGATTTTGGCGCAGGAAATCTACAGATAGACAGCTTGAGTTTGTTTAACTTCGATACGATAAAAATCGATCGCTCCATTATAGATGGCATTGGTAAAGAAGAAACAAAATCACAAAAACTAAAAGTCTTATTGAATAAACTTATTCCTCTTGGGGTAAATATTATCTGTGAGGGTGTTGAAAAAGCCACCGATTTAAATCGATTAAATAAATACCATCCCATTGGTATTCAAGGATATATTTTCTATCGTCCATTAACGTTCAGCCAATTAAGGCTACTGGAAGGTTTTTAGCTTGTAGCTTGCACCCCAGCTTCTGCTGCCCTGTTCCTCGCAGGTTAGCGCGTCATAATCGGTCTGCGATATTCACTCCCACGATAAATCCCCCGCCAACAACGCCTTAGGCGATCGACATTAGCGAACAGGCTCACATTTCTGGCGTTCTCCCCAGGAATTTATCCTTTGCGCTAGCGCATCAATGCGATACTCACGCCAGTGGCAACGGGAGAAAAATGATGTGGCAACGACGCGCGCTGGAACTCAATACGCAGGATATATGGCACTGGCAACAGGTCATCTCGATCGTCGATTACACCTGTGAACACGGCTTCAATACGCTGGTGCTGGGTGCGGCAGATTTACTGGATAAACTCGTGACGCCGGAAGCCTACAATAACGCGCGTTTTGACGATCGCATCAGCAGCCAGCAGCGTTCCCGCTGCGTTTACCTGAATCAGGTTGCGGCGCACTGCCGCGAACAGGGACTGTCGCTGTATCTGCAATGCAAAGAGCTGTCGTTTCCCACGGATCTACTGCTTCATCACCCAGAGTTACTCGGCGACAAACATAGCCTTCGCATGGATACCGATTTTTGGTGCGACTATCTTGCCGCCAAAGTCGAACTGCTGATGCAGCAAATCCCACGTCTGAGTGGCCTGCTGCTGGCGATCTCCAACAGCGATAGTTTGCTGCGCTTTTCTGCCCCTTCCGGCGATGAGATCAACGGCGTCGTTCCCGTCACCACCCACTGGCCGACCAACGCCGACAGCGAGCAGATCTACCACCGGTTATTCTCCGCCGTCGCCCGCGTCATGCACTATCACCAGCGCCATCTGGTGTTGCGCGCGTTTCCCGCCAGCCATCAGGATATCGGTAACGTTCTGAACGCCATTCGCACACTGCCGGAATCCGTCTCCGTCGCCATCAAAGTCACGCCAGAGCGCTTCTGGCCTGAATTTCCCAATAATCCAGCACTGTTGGACATTAGCGGGCGCGAAGTCTGGGTTGAGCTGGATCTGGCTGGCGAAGAGGTCGGCTGGGGCAATCTGCCCTTCCTACGCTACACCGAGGTACAAGGGCGGCTGCTGTGGTGCAGGGAGAAAAATCCCGCGATTGTCAGCGCGCTGTGCCGCATCAGTTGGGAGGGCGTCGATAATCACAGCGTGATCGGCACGCTAAGCGAGTTCACCCTGTTCGCCTGCTCCCGATTACTCACTAACCAGACTGCATCAGCAAACGAAAGTACGCTGTTTGCACAGTGGTTAATGACGCGCTATCAGTGGCAGCCGGACGATAGCGTACTGCACACCATGCAGACCTTATTAGATCAGGCGCATCAGGCCGTTTCTCTGTCGCTATATACGCGTCACCACGTTTTTCATCGCCACAGCCTGCTGCCGACCAGCTTTGGTCAGGCAATCTGGAGTCTGTACGGTCAGCTCAACCGTAACCACTGGCTGCCGGGTTCTGGGCAAGATATTACGTTCGACCCGCAGCATGCCGAGCTGGCATCGCAAAACCTCTATCACATCGCGAAAGAGAAAGATGCCGCGTGGCAATTGGCAGAACAGTGCCAGCAGGCCGCACTGCAATTTTCCCGTGAACACACAATGCCGGAGGCGCTCAGACAGCGCTGGCAGCAGGAATGGCGTGGTCTGACACTGTATTGCCGCGCGTTTGTTCACGCACAGAAAGCCTTCTTTACGCTGCACTACTGCAAACAGGTGGAGAACAACTGGACGCTGCGTGAAATCGCCAAAACCAATATTCAGGCGTTATACGGCATTGGGCATGAGATGGAGGATTTCTGCCTGCAACACCGGGATTACCCGGTGAGCATGCATGTGATGTTTGATGCCGGGCGTCCGCGCGCGTTAGCCGATAGCCTGCAACAGCAGTTGGCTGAACTCGCGTAACGCACCGGCCAGTAATATACCTTAATCAGTAAAACACCTTAGTCAGCAACTATCTTAGCCAGTCATTCGCTTAGCGAATCACTCGCTTCAGAATTCTCTCCCCAGAATTGCTGAAGTTTTTCGCCGACTCTTCGACGCTCTTTTTACTATAATCGAGCTGTTCGATGGTTTGCAGGATCAGGCTGGCAAGCTGGGGATCTTCAAGATAGGAAGAAACGGATGTTTGCATCGGCTTTTGCAACGCAAGCGATAATCCGGCAACCGACAGATCGTTGGTGTCCAGCTTCTGCTTTTCTTCTAGCGTATGTCTGGCAATGCGGCTGAGCGGAATACCGCGCTCGGTCCCCATCAGCAGCGCCCCTTCAGGATCGTTCATCAGGAAATTCAGTAACAGCGCTGCTTCTTTCGGGTGTTTGGTGTTTTTGCTGATGGCAAACAGCATCGACGGTTTGAAGAACTGTCCTGAATTATCCGAACCTGGCGTCATAATATACGGCCCTAATTCAAGCTTGCCGGGTGCCGCCAGCGGATCGGCGTATTTCTTCACGACCGAAATCCACAGATGCGCACCACCGTATTCACCGTTAATCCAAGGGCGCGTTTCATACATACCCACTTTGCCAAACGCGTTGTAATACTTCGAAGACGGCATTACGTGTTCGTCGATCAAACGCTTGTAGAAGCGGAACGCCTCGATCCATTGTGCCTCGCTGTAGTTAAAGCGTTTGTTCTTTTCGTCGATCATGCCGATCTGATATTTCTGCGTCATGTAATAGTTGATCAATTCCAGCATGCCTTCACCGCTGTCCTGCGCAGGCGAAGCAATCGGGAAATAGTTATCACCCAGTTTTTCTTTAAATACCTTGCCCGCATGGAACAGCTCATCCCAACTGGTTGGGTACGGCAGCCCGGCTTTCTTCCAGGTTTCCGTGTTGTAGTACATCACCAACGCATTCAGCGAGGTGGAAATCGCGTTCACCTTACCGTCGATGGTCGCTGGCTTTAGCGCGTCTTCGGGGAAATCCTGCAATTTCAGCGTATCGGTCAGCTTATTCAGGTCATAAAAGCCGGTGCCGGTCTTGGAAAAAATCGGCAGCCAGTTCCAGTTTACCTGGAGCACATCCGGCTCTTCACCGCTGGCAATCTGCGTCGTCAGACGAGATAAGTGCCCATCCCAACCGGTATATTCTGGTTTTACGCTGATATATGGATATTGTTTCTGAAAGGCTTCCAGCGCGGTCAACGTCGCCTGATGACGGCTGTTTCCTCCCCACCAAGAGACGCGTAATTCCACTGGATCAGCAGCCTGCGCAAGCGAACAGAGCGCAGAGAAGGCGATGAAAATCAGTCCAAGTAATCTCATTTTTCCCCCAACGACATTATTATTGTGTGGTGTGTCTGGCGTACTGGTGTGATGTGTAGATGAGAAAGCAGGTTGGGTACATAACCGCTATCGTTTTGGGAATCGACATCTCCCTGACCCTGACAAGATAGGCAGAACTTTTTTTATCGCGCCAGTCACCACAGTGGGAAAGCGTGTGATTTGCGGGGCTGACGGAAGAAATGTGGATGACCGAGTGGCGTTAGCGGGCGTTTCAACCACGCAGCATGAGTCCTATCTGATGCAGCAGGGAGGTGCCTCACATCATTAACTGGCTCACTACACCAAAAAGAGATTTGATTCACAAATAAGAAACACAAAAACAACAAAATCACTCCACGTACGCGGCAAAAGAGAGAAAGCAGCCTAAAAGCGTGATGAAACACACACTGCATGAAGCTCCGTATCGTCCTCTTCGTTATGCCCTTCACATTCTCTTAAGCGGTATGCCCTGCGCTGTGAAGCCGGTTCCAAGCTCCGCAGATTTCATCGTGGCGGATCCTGCCGAACAACCCAAAACGTGCTGCAATGCGATAATGAAGGACAAAATTGGATCTCATCATGAAACATTCTATTCAGTCATACTCCCCCGCCGCTGATGGTGTCACACCGGATACCGCCATTTTTCAGCAGGCTATCGATCGGATTGCGGCACAGGGCGGCGGCACACTGACGGTAGAACCGGGGCGCTATCTGTTAGGGGGATTACTGCTGCCTTCCAATTTTTGTCTGCAACTGGAGGCGGGTGCGGAGCTGATCGTCAGCGGCGACTATGAACAGTTTGCGCAAGCCACGACGATCAGCATGGCCGAACTGTCGCACCGTGCGTTTCTTTATGCCTATCAACAGCGCAATATCACGATCTGCGGTCAGGGTAAGATCATGGGGAATGCCGATGCCTATTTTTCTGCGGAACCTGACGATCAGGGCTATCGCCTGCCAGCAAAATATCGCCCGCGCATTGTGGTCTTTGAGGATTGCGAACACGTTCGCCTGTGTGATTTTACGATTGAACACGCTCCGATGTGGACCGTGCATCTGGTCAGTTGTCGCCAGATCATCGTCGAACGTTTGACGATTGATAACGATCTGAGCATGGCGAATACCGATGCGCTGGATCTCGACAGCTGTCAGCAGGTGCAAATCAGCAACTGTTCATTAAGCGCCGCCGACGATGCGCTGTGCATCAAAACCACCCATAAGCCACCTCACCTGCAACGTAAGGTACAACAGGTTGTCATCAGCAACTGCCTGCTGCGATCCAAGAGTTGCGCGCTGAAAATCGGCACCGAAACCTTTGCCGATATCGAAGATATTTCCGTCAGCAACTGCGCTATTTATGACACTAACCGCGCAATCGGCCTGATCTCCCGCGATGGTGGCGCATTCCGACGCCTGCAATTCAGCAACATCACGTTCCAGTGCGTTGCCGCACATCCGTGCCACTGGGGCAAAGCCGATCCGATCTTTATCTCCGTGCGCTATCGCGATCCCGCCATCGAACCGGGCCGGATCGAAGCAGTGCAATTTTCCCAGATCGCAGGGATCAGCGAAGGAGCGATTAACCTGCACAGTACGCCCGTAGGCTACATTCGCGATATCCATTTCCACACCGTACACCTTGAACAACGGCAGAGCAATTCACCGGAACAGGGCATGTACGATGTGCGCCCGCCCTGCAACCCGGAACGCCCAACAGGAATGGGGCTGGATAATGCGTATCGAGTCGATCCTGCGACAGGCCGCGCCTTCGGTGTCGAGCATTACCCAGGCGGCATGCCCGCCCTCTTTGCCCGTGGCGTCCTGAACCTGACTACTAGCCATATGACGTTCCACCGCCCCGATCCGCTGCCATCCGGCTGGCATCACACTGCGATCGTGCAGTTGGAAGAAATCGTGCAGTTGGAAGAATAAGCACTTTCGGGTAGTATGCGACGGCTTTTTGCATACTATGTTCTGGAAGCCCCTTTTTCAGAACGAAACCGGGAACATCGCTATGGTCACGACACTATTTAAAGATTTTCAGTTTGAAGCCGCACATCATTTGCCTCACGTGCCGGAAGGCCACAAATGCGGGAGACTGCATGGGCACTCTTTCATGGTGAGACTGGAAATTACCGGTGAAGTAGATCCGTATACCGGCTGGGTGATGGATTTCTCTGAACTGAAAGCTGCGTTCAAGCCGACATGGGAACGGTTGGATCATCACTATCTGAATGAGATCCCCGGTCTGGAAAACCCAACCAGCGAAGTGCTGGCACACTGGATCTGGCAACAGCTGAAGCCGACATTACCGCTGCTCAGCGCCGTGATGGTGAAAGAAACCTGCACTGCTGGCTGCGTCTATAAAGGCGAGTAACGAAGAAGTGGTATGAAGTAGTATGTAGTCTGGCGTGAAGATCCCTCTCTCACGCCCCCTGATATCAGGCGATATTCAGGTATTTGTGTGTCTGCATGGAAAGCCGCCAATTACGGGCGATGCAGGTCGCGATGCACAGTTTGGTCGCATCGTCTTTCTGGCTGATCGGCTGTAGCGCCACAATACGCGGCTTATCATCATCAAGCCGCGCCAACAGCGCATCCAATGCTTCAATATCACGTTCACGCGCCACTGGGTGTTTGATCTCATCCGCCCGTTGCAGCGCTTGATCGAGCACCTTCATGCCGCCGCGCATATTCACCTTCGGCGATACCGTCACCCAGGTTTTAGGCGAACAGCGCACGTCGTGCGTGCCGCTGGTTTCGATCTGGCAGCTGAAGCCCTGCTTTTCCAACTGTAGCGTCAGCGGTGCCAAATCATGGATGCAGGGCTCGCCACCGGTGATGACGATGTGGCGTGCCGTGTAACCCTGCTGCGCCATCAGTGCCAGAATATCGTCTGCACTCGCCGCGCCCCAGGCATCACTTTCTTCCGTTTTTACCAGCACCTGATCCAATGAGGTTTCCCGCTCTGCCAGTTTGTCCCAGGTATGTTTGGTATCGCACCAGCTACAGCCAACCGGGCAACCTTGCAGGCGCACAAACACCGCCGGAACACCGGTAAAATAGCCTTCGCCCTGTAACGTCTGGAACATTTCATTAATCGGGTACTGCATGTTTTTCACTGTCTCGCTTACTTAAAAACACATTATACCCTAAATCATTCGTGTTGCAGGGCGGCAGCTACTCAGCAACCTCTTCGTCGGAGTCGGAACAGTTGAGTAATTCGACGTGTGCGTCAATAATCAATCTGTTGTTACGATTTCACCTGCTTTCATACTCTAAATAATTCGAGTTTCAGGAAGGCGGCAAGGGAAGGAATCCCGATGAGCTTACTCAAGTAAGTGATTCGGGTGACTGATCGCAGCCAACGCACATGCAACTTGAAGTATGACGAGTTTATTATGTTTCATAATAAACAAGGACAAAAACAAATGAAGTTATTGAAACCATTAGCCTTATTACTCGCCTCTTGTGCATTTGTACCTGCTCTTACGCAGGCACAGGATATCGCCCAGGTTAAAACGCAGCCAGGCTATTACCGCATGATGCTCGGACAGTTTGAAATCACCGCCCTGTCTGACGGCACCAACACCATGTCCATGGACAAACTGTTGCAGCGCACCCCGCCAGAAAAAATCACCGAACTGTTGGCAGAAAAATCGCTAACGCCACAGGTGGAAACATCGATCAACGCCTATTTGGTCAATACCGGGAAACACCTGATTCTGATCGATACCGGCAACGGTAAACAAAGTAACCCTACGGTAGGGAAAGTGCTGCCGAATCTGATTGCGGCGGGTTATAAGCCTGAACAGGTCGATACCGTATTGATGACCCACCTACACGGTGACCACTTTGGCGGTTTGGTGCAGGACAATAAGCTGAACTACCCGAATGCCACCGTGTATGTCAGTCAACCAGAAACCGACTTCTGGCTCAGCCCAGAAAATCTGAAGAATGCGCCAGAAGGTAGAAAGGCGGCGTTCCAACGCGTGCAAAATATTTTTGATGCTATTAAGAAAGATAACAAGCTGAAAACCTTCCCAGCCCCGCAGACGGTACTTCTGCCCGGAATCACCGCGATTCCAAGCCCAGGGCATACGCCGGGACACACCTCGTTTATGGTTGAAAGCGAGGGGAAAAAGTTGCTGGTATGGGGAGACATCGTTCATGCGGAAGCAGTACAGATGAGCTTACCAGCCACCACCATCAGCTTTGACTCAAATATGGATCAGGCGACGGAATCTCGTAATAAAGCACTGGCCGACGCCGCTAGTCAGGGTTATTGGGTCGCGGGTGCTCACCTGCCCTTCCCCGGCATCGGCCACGTAGGTACACGCCTGGAACGCAACGGCACCACCAACGGTTACCGCTGGCTTCCGGCGAATTACAGCATAGCTGGGCTGTCACAGTAATCCCCTCGCCGTCACTCAAGCAGGGGGCGAATTCGCCTCCTGCTCCTCCACCACCTCCGCAATTTGCTCATACAGCCACTTGATCGCCGGATTACTGTCCTGCCTTGCATGCCAGAGCGCCGAGAGCGTATATCTCGGTAAATCAAGCGGAACCGGGCTGTCGACCAGGCCGTAATGCTGACACCACAGCGTCGCCAGCTTTTCCGGTACGGTAGCGACTGACGGCGTTTGCTGCAATATTCCCAGCAGAGCGGAGAAATGCGGCGTGGTGTAATGAATCGTCCGCGTCATTTCCTGTTTTTCCAGCATGTCGTCCACAACACCACGTGCACGTTCACGGTAAGTCACCAGTAAATGGCGCTGCTGGCTGTATAGAGCCAGAGGAAGAGGATATGGCAACGTGAGCTGCTGTGGATGCCAAAGCACTCGGAACCCTGACGATAGCAACGCGCGCTGCTTCAACCAGTTAGCCTGCGAGCTGGCAACGGAGATCACCAGATCGACGCTGTCATTTTCCAGCCGATCCACATCTAAAAACGGATCGGTGGCAACAAGGTTGATGCGCAAATTAGGCGCAGTCGCGTTGAGCCGTTTCAGCAACAACGGCATCAGCCATATTTCTACCCAATCGGTCATTCCCAGCGTGATCACACGTGAATCTGTCCGCGGATCAAATCTCTCGGGATCGCCCAAAACCGACTGCAACTGTTCAAAAGTAGGTGACAGTTGGGTCGCCAGATAATCCGCGCGCGCCGTTGGGCGCATCACCTGCCCCGTGCGGATAAACAGCGGATCGTCAAACAGTGTACGCAAACGCGCCAGCGCACCACTTACGGCGGGCTGCCCCAAATGCAGCTTATCCGCCGCAGCGGAGACGCTTTTTTCGCGATACAACACCAGAAATGTCACCAGCAGATTTAAATCCACGCCTCGAAAATCATTTTCCATGATAGTTAGTATCAAGTTAATCAATTTGAACAATAGTAGCGTCAGCAGAATAATCGTTCCAGTCCCTGACGAGCAGGGTCACCTTCCTGGAATGCATAATGAAAATGAATCTTCTGAAACAGACGTTATTACCCGTGGTTTTGCTGGCGGGAACGCCCCTTATCGCCGAAGCAGAATCGGTGCCTCAACTGAGAACACAGGCACCGGGTTATTACCGGATGATGCTAGGCCAGTTTGAAATTACTGCCCTTTCTGACGGTACGGTCACTATCCCACTGGATAAGCTGCTCACCCACATTCCCCACGAAGACATACTGCACCTGCTGGCGCAAAAGAATCTCCAGCCGCAGGTCGAAACCTCAATTAACGCGTATCTCATTAATACGGGTAAACGGCTGATACTGGTAGACACTGGGGCCGGGCCACTATTCGGCAAACAGGGGGGGAAATTACCCGACAACCTGCGCGCCGCTGGCTATCCACCGGAGAAGATTGATACCGTTTTGCTGACCCATATTCATGCCGATCATTCTGGCGGCGTCTCGCGTGACGGCAAGCTGGTTTTCCCTAACGCCACCGTTTACGTTAATCAGAAAGATGTGGATTTCTGGCTCAATCCGTCTAACAGCAACCATGTTCGGGATAGCGAGAAACACACGTTCGGGCAGTCGGAGGACTCATTGCAGCCCGTCGTTGCGGCCAAACGGCTGAAAACCTTCTCCGGCAAGCAGCCGCTTTTTCCGGGCATTACCGCTGTTCCAGCGCCGGGGCATACGCCAGGTCATAGCCTTTATCAGATCGAAAGTGACGGTCAAAAACTGACACTATGGGGCGATACGATCCATGCCGAAGCGGTACAATTTCCTCGCCCTATGACTACGATCGATTTCGATCGCAATATGGATGAAGCCGCAGACGCGCGTTTACAGGTTCTGGCAGAAGCAGCGCAGAATAATGAATGGATTGGTGCGGCACACATTTCCTTCCCCGGTTTAGGTCAGGGCAAAGCCGTGTATGATTCAAGCGGTAAACCAAACGGCTATCGCTGGATCCCTGCGAATTACAGTATGGCGGGGCTAAAAAACTAAGGGGCAGAATGGAATTCATTACGTTAATTACTGGCGGTTCGCGCGGCATCGGTCGCGCAACCGCGCGCTATCTGGCAGGAAAAGGCCACAAGATTTGTATCGGCTACCGCACCCAGCAGGATAGTGCGAATAGCGTCCTCGAAGAGATACGCGCGAGCGGCGGAACTGCCATCGCCGTTCAGGTCGATATCGCCGATGAAGAGCAGGTTATCGAACTCTTTAAGCAAACCGATAAAATGCTTGGGCGTCTGACAGGCCTAGTGAATAACGCCGCGATACTCAAACCTCAGGCCACTATTGAACAGCTTGATGCCACACGGCTTAACGATATTTTTGCCACCAACACCGTGGGCAGTTTTCTTTGTGCTCGGGAAGCGGTCAAACGCATGGCATTTCGGCATGGCGGAAAAGGCGGAGCCATCGTCAACGTGTCATCCGCAGCCGCTCGGCTGGGTTCGCCACACGAATATATCGACTATGCGGCATCAAAGGGCGCGCTCGATACCTTAACTATTGGTTTATCTCTGGAAGTCGCCGATCAGGGCATTCGGGTTAACGCCGTGCGGCCCGGTTTTATTTATACCGATATGCATGCTGACGGTGGAGAACCGGCAAGGGTCGATCGCGTCAAGCATTCGCTGCCTATGAAACGGGGTGGTCACCCGATGGAAGTCGCGCAGGCGATAGGCTGGTTGTTATCGGACGAGGCGTCCTATGTAACAGGGAATTTTATCGATCTGGCAGGCGGGAAATAATCCCCCCCTCACCCCTCCTCTTAATCACATTTGTTATGCAGGCTAAGAGAGAGTTTCGTGCGCCATACTGCCGCCATTCATATGTAACATATACACGCGCCCGACGCAGGGCGCTCAGTCGCCGCCGCCCTGCGAACCCAGGCTTCCAGCTAAATTATGCCGCTACGCGGTTCCATCGGTGCCCATGCCCGCTTTTCGAGCCGCCAGTGACGCGTTCCCGACGCGGCACTGGCTTTCGCGACGTCCTGTCGCTCACTCGGCGGTCAAGCGCACCGCTGCATAATTTTCACGCCGGATAACGGCCAAACCATAAAAATTCGCAGCATTTGCATATAAGAGTAGCGATGACCTCTTACAGATAGACCCGCAGATATTCCGCCAGACAGAGGATCGCCATTGCCTGACCGTAAGGCATGGAGGTCAGCGCTATGTTGCGGTAGAAATCCAGATCGGTGCCCATCGCGGTGCCGAATGATACCTGCGTCAGTTCACCGTCCTTATTGACGTGATTAATCACGCCGCGAATCGCTTTCTCCGCAACCTCAGCGTAGCTCGGATCAACATAGCGCTTGCGCACCGCTTTCAAAATACCGTAGGCAAAACCGGCGGTTGCTGAGCTTTCTAAGTACGAGTTGGGATCGTCGATCAGCGTGTGCCACAGGCCGCTGTCATCCTGATATTTTGCCAATGCTTCAATCTGGCTTTCCAATACTTGCAGCAGGAAACGGCGCGTCGCGTTGTGCTCCGGCAGATCCAGCAGTTCGATAAATTCAGGGATAACGATGGTCAGCCAGCTGTTACCACGCGCCCAGCGCGCTTTGGCGTAGTTGTGCTGTCCTTCAAACGTCCAACCGTGGAACCACAGGCCGCTTTCACGATCCATCAGGTATTGCACGTGCAGCATGAACTGATATGTCGCTTCTTCTACAAACTCCGGCCGATTTAACAGCTTGCCGATTTTCGCTAACGGCAGCACGCTCATCATCAGCGTGTCATCCCACAGCTGCTGATGGTTTTCATTGTTATAAACAATGTGCTGCAAGCCCTGCTTGTCCGTGCGCGGCATTTCATACATCACCCACTCCGCCCAGCGCTCCAGATACGGCAGCCAGCGGGCATCGCCCGTCTCTTCATAGCGATAAGCCAACGTCAGGAACGGGCACACGGTGTTCACGTTCTTCGTCGGTGTGCCTTCCGCCAGACGTTCAGTAAACCAGTCGTCAATGATGGCGCGCATCTGCTCGTCACCCGTCTGCTGATAATACTGATAAATCCCGTACAGCCCGATGCCGTGCGTCCACTCCCACCCTGCCCAGCCTTTGGTATCAATCACCCGACCATCGTCCAGCCGTAACAAGAACTCACCGGTTTTATCCTCAATATTCACCAGATTGTCGGTGATACGGCAAATCAGCGCCTTCAGATCCTCACGGGAGATGAAGCGTTCCGGCTGACGTAAAAGCGGGCTATGTTTTACACTGAATACGGTCATAGTCATTCATCCAATTGAGTTATCAGTTAACAGTTCAATACAGTTACGGCTGTGTAGCGTGCGTTACCGGCTTGTCGCCGTTATGACGGTTCAAATAGCCGATATTGTTGTTGCCCCACAGCGATTCATACGGCATACCAGCCAACATTTCGACTGTCGCCCGCGCCTGCGGCGTAATCTTCTCCGGCACAGGACGCCCGGCTTCACGCATTTTCAACGTCTCTTCCCGCAGCACGCTGTGCGTTTGCAGGTTGAGCTTAAAGCGTAGAGAAACCAGGAAGCCCAGCGCCAGCACGCACACAGTGCCGAAGCTTAAAATCATCAGAATCGTGTGGCTGACGCTCGGCGCTTGTACGCTCTGCCCGGATACAAAACCGGACAGCTGCAACACAATCCCCACCAGCATCACCGCACCGGCCTGAGAGGCTTTACGAGTCAGCGTCATAATCCCAGCGAAGATGCCTTCACGACGCTGTGCGGTGATCACTTCATCTACATCCGCGATGTAAGTGTAGGTGTTCCACGGTACGTAGTTGATCCCGCCGCGTCCGATACCCGCCAGCGCAGAGATCAGCAGCAATAGAGAGAAGGTGTCATGCAGGCCGCTGTACCACAGGACAGCGTAGGAGAGCGCACTCAGGCCAAACAGGCACACAACAAAGCGGTAAGAGGGGGCTGGCCCAAAGCGGATACACAGCGGAATCATGCCAATCACCGCAATAAATTGCAGAATCGCCATCGTTCCCATCAGGTTAGAGGCCATCGTCGGGCTTTGCATCAGCACAAAGACTACGTAGTAGGTAAACACGGCGTTGAACACATCCTGCGCGATATACCCGCCCAGATACATACCGAGATGCTGGCGGAAAATACGAATACGCAGCGTGGAAACCAGTTCAACGTTCAGCCGTTTCAGGCTTTGGCTCAGCGTCAGGGACTGGCGCTCTTTTTCCGCCCGTAGCGACGCTTCCGACATCTGATCGCGTGGCCGCTCCCAGGTAAAGAAATAGACCAACGTCAGCACCAGGGCGCAGATAATCGAGAACACCAGACTCGAATAGAAGAAGGACACGGCATTGTCTTTACCGAAGTAGCCCAGCAGAATGCCCGGCAAGAAAGCAGCTAAAATCGCGGAAAGCTGCGCAAGCGCGATACGTGCGCCGGAGAACTTGGTTTTCTGTTTGAAATCGTCGGTCATTTCCGGCACCAGCGTTTCATACGGCACCAGCACCATCGTATAGACGATATCGAACAGCAGGTACGTCAGCAGATAGTACCAATAGCTCATATCCCCGACCCACATGAAGCTGTAGCTGAACACGAAGGGAATACCGAGCAGAATAAAGAACTTACGACGGCCGAAGCGCTTGCCCAGCCAGGTTGAGCCGAAGTTATCGGTCAGGAAGCCCATCAGCGGGCTGACAACAGCATCGAGCACGCGCGCCATCGCAAAAATAAAGGTTGCTTCAATCGGCGTTAAGCCGCAGAACGTGGTGTAAAAATAGAGTAACCAAGCGGCCGTCAGCGCGGTTGTACCCGCACCAAGAAAGTCCCCTGAACCGTAGGCTAAATAGTTAGCCAAACCGATCTTACGTGTTTTCATCGCCATCCTTCCCCGAGCATTTCTAGTTATGAGGGTGTCACGCTGTTACGTTAGCGCTCGGCGATCGTGAAAACCTTTGCGCTTTTGCCATCACGTCCCCTACGCTGGCAGCACAGGGAAGATTGGTGCGATCCGCTTCAAAGATTTTATAAAAAGCCATTTTAACTGAACAAAACTCGCAGTTCGTTTATGGCGATCACAGGATAGGAAGTGAGGAACAAGCAAGAAGGAAGGCGGAGCTGGCAGCAGGCTACGCCTCATTATGTCTTGAAAAACGGCATTTTTTTAATCGAGGACGAGATTATTCCGCGTGCTGTAAGCGCCACAGAAAAGTTTGCCGCGCATGGGCTAAACGTGGCTGGCGCAGCGCGCCCGGCACCCAGACCAGATAGTAATCAAGCTGCGTGGTGCCGACAGGCGGCGGGATAATGACAAGTTCCCCCGAATCCAACAGATCCTGACATAAATATATCGGCATCACCGTCCAGCCAAACCCGCTGGTCAGCACACGACGCAGCGCACGCAGATCTTGGCTCACCACGGCGGGCACCAGTCCCTTATCCTGTATGCGGTTTTTCTTCAACCAGTGATCAATCAGAGGAAGCTCCAGGTCATACGCCAGCATCGGCTCCCGTGCCAGCGCCTGCGGCAGATCGTCTGCCTGTACCAACCGTTCGACAATCGCGGGCGCCGCCACGGCCTGTAGCGTCGCACTCTTTAACAGATCGCTTTTCAGCCGCTTATCCGTCACGGGATGCGCCGTTATGCCCAGATCGCAATGCCCTTCCAGCAGCATCTGTTTAATCAAGTCGCCGTCACCGGTATGCATATGCACCCGGACACCCGCCTCAAGCAGCGGAAACAGCTGTTCTGATACCACTTCAGCCATGAAATCCGCATGACCAATGATATGCAGCGTCCCCGCGACATCCATTGACCTCGCACGGGCGGAGGCCAACGCCGCTTCGGCTTCATCCAGTTTATCCCCGAGATCCGCCGCTAAGTCATCTGCTGCCGACGTTGGCGTCACACCGTTTGCCTGACGCTCAAAGAGACGACGCCCCACCGCGACCTCCAGCCCGGCAATGTGCTGCGACACCGCAGGCTGAGTCAGATTGAGCGCGCGCGCCGCCCCGCTAATTGAGCGCTGTCGATAGACTTCCACAAACGTACGTAGACGAAGGAGTGACATGAGATACCTATAGAGCCTGAGATATAAAATTATTTATACCCCTAGAATAATAATCTTGTTGGCGGACGGATCAACCCCTGCCGTATCCTTTATCCCATCTTGAGTGACCCGGAACCCCGGCTAACTTTCTGTTTTCTCTGGTACTCGACGACTAAAAGGGGACAAAACATGTCGACACAACAATCCAAAAAGGATTTACAAGCCATCCTGAAGACGATGAAGCGTGCTCACATTGCATCTGGCCCCGCCGATGCCGCGCTACGTAAAGATCGCTTACAGCGCAGCATCAATCTGCTCCGTGAAAACCATGCGGCGCTCGCGCAGGCCATGAGTGATGATTTCGGCCATCGCAGCCTGTATCACTCGTTCGCTGCCGACATCGGCATCACGCTAAAGATGCTACAGAACGCCATCGATAACGTTGAACGTTGGATGCAGCCAGAACCGGTTGATGAACCCGCTCCCGGTATGCAGGCATGGATTCAACATCAGCCTCTGGGTGTGATCGGCGTGATCAGCCCGTGGAACTTCCCGGTAAACCTGTCATTCGGCCCGCTGGCTGACATTTTTGCCGCAGGTAATACCGCGATTCTGAAACCGTCAGAACTGACGCCACACACGTCTGAACTGCTGGCGGAATTGATTGCCCACTATTTTGACCCGCTGGAATTGGCCGTCGTGTTGGGCGATGCGGAAATCGGTCAGGCATTCAGCGAACTGCCGTTCGATCATTTGGTCTTCACCGGCAGCACCGCCGTGGGGAAACATGTGATGCGCGCGGCGGCGGCGAATCTGGTGCCGGTCACGCTGGAGTTGGGTGGCAAATCACCCGTCGTCATTGATAGCAGTGCAGATATCACAGAAGCTGCTGAACGCACGCTGACGGTAAAAACTTTCAACGCGGGGCAAATCTGCCTGTCGCCGGACTATGTGCTGCTGCCTGAAGGTCAGGAACAGGCTTTCCGCGATGCTGCCAAAGCCTTTATGCAGAAAAGCTTCCCGACACTACAGGCGAACCCAGATTACACGTCTATCATTGCTGATAGGCATTACGATCGCCTGATTCGACTCCTGAAAGAGGCTGAACAGCAAGGCGCGACCGTCGTTAGTCTGGCACCGGAAGGCGAAGCGTCCTACGATGCCAAAAGCCGCAAAATTGCCCCACATCTGGTGTTCGGCGTACGCGATGATATGACGATCATGCAGGAAGAAATTTTCGGCCCGCTGCTGCCCGTCAAAACGTATCAAACGGCAGAGGAACCGATTAACTACATCAATGCGCATCCACGTCCGCTGGCGGCCTATCTGTTCAGCCATGATGAAGCCATGCAGCAACGCTTCGCCGGCAGAACAACGTCAGGCGCGTTGGTTATCAATGATGTGATGACGCACGTCTCCATCGACACACTCCCGTTTGGCGGCGTTGGCGCATCCGGCATCGGCGCATATCACGGTGTCCACGGATTTCGCCGTTTCAGCCACGCCAAACCGATCGTCATACAAAGTGAAGATGGCGCGTCTAACCTGACACTGCGTGCGCCTTACCATGAGAAACAAAATGCGATTGTCGCAGTTCTCAAAGGCTAAATGGCCTCTATTCACCCGAATATCCTGCAGCTATAGAGAGAAAAATGATGAAAATTTTAATGGTCCTGACTTCTCACGACAAACTGGGCAACACCGGTAATAAAACCGGCTTCTGGCTGGAAGAATTTGCGGCACCTTATTACACCTTTAAAGATGCGGGTGCCGAGATCGTTCTCGCTTCCCCTGCTGGCGGCAAACCGCCCCTCGACCCGAAAAGCGATCTGGCTGATTTTCAAACCGAGCTGACGCATCGCTTTAAAGCAGACCCTGCTGCGCAGCAGGAACTGGCTAATACGGTAAAACTGGATACCGTCATCGAACAGGATTTCGATGCGGTCTTCTATCCCGGCGGCCACGGTCCGCTGTGGGATCTGGCTGAATCGCCCGTCTCTATCGCGCTCATCGAGGCCTTTGTACGTGCCAACAAGCCAACCGGTTTTGTCTGCCACGCGCCGGGCGTGCTGATTCATGTGAAAACAGAAGACGGCGATGCCCTGATTAAAGGCCGCAAAGTGACAGGCTTCACCAACGGTGAAGAAGAGGCGGTTCAGTTGACGGACGTGGTGCCTTTCCTGATTGAAGATGAATTCAAGAAACTCGGCGGCCTGTACGAAAAAGGCCCAGACTGGGCACCGTACCTTGTTGAAGACGGCAAGCTGATCACCGGTCAAAATCCGGCAAGCTCAGAAGTGGTCGCCAAAGCGATTCTCAAGCAGTTGGCTTAATCCGCGTTATACCTCATTTTTCTGTGTCTAAAAACAGGGCCGCATCGCAACGCTGATGCGGCCCTGTCATCAAGTGAAGTCCCCTATATTTCAGGGGGGAGACAAAATTGAATCGACCTGCTGCGCGGTTAAATCGAAACCGTAAAAACGCTGATAAAAATCATGCGTCTCTTTTGCCATATCGATGTGCTGCATCTGCTGCGGATACAGCGTTTTTGCCAACCAAAGAAATTGCAGCGCCTGCTCCGAGGTTTCCCGACACCACCAGAACATGCCCAGCGGATTGGCATAAACACGCCCCTGTTTTACCGCACGTAGCTGCTGCCACTGTGCATCCTGACGAATCGCTCTCGCATCCGCAGCCCGCATCGTAATAATCACATCAGGGTCGGCCTGAAAAATCTGCTCAAGCGAAACGGGTGCGGTTGTCACACCTGAACGGCTAAACCACGGTTCTGCCACATTGATCGCACCGCCCAGATCCATCCAGTCCTGATTCAGTGAAGGACGTCCCGACGTCGTTAACGGATCGCCAACCGCATGGTAGACCTTCACTCTCTGCTGTGACGGAATGTTCTGGATCACTTCCGTCACGCGTCTGACATTGTCCTGATAATAAGCGGCAAAATCCTGTGCCCGACGCGACGCTTCCGGCCCCAGAATCTCACCGGTGATCAACGTGCGTTCCACCATCGCCGCCAGCGAGTTGTAGCGCAGCGGTACGATGGCAATTCCGGCCTTATTCAACGCTTCGGCTTCAGCAACCGGCACGCTGTCCGACACGAAAAAGACCTGAGCACGGCGCGCAATCAACGCTTCGGTATTAATTCCCATGTTTCCGCTCTGGGAAACCAGCGAAGCCTGCGTAATGGACGGCATAAACTGGCGGAACAGCGGCATATCGCGCACGAGTTTCGTCGTCCCGACAATACGATCGCCATAGCCCAGCATAGCCAGTATCGAGTTTTGCGCATTCCATGAGGTCGCTATCCGCTCAACCGTCGCGGGCACCGTCACTGCACGGTCGCCGTAATAGTGAATCGTCCGCGGCGCGGACTCAGGCGTTTCTGCCTGAACCAAATGCACACCGGAGAAACTCACCGCCAACAGCATTAGCGCATTAAGCAGAAGCTCACCGTATCGCGCGGCAAAATAACGTTTCAGCATCGCACTCACCAATCAACGGTCAGAGAAGCGCGGATTTCACGCGGGTCACCAACGAAAGCGTTAGCGCCGCCGTTAATGCCGTCCGTGCTGCCGGGGAAAATAGAAGCCCAGTAACGTTCATTGGTGACATTATTGAGCGCCACACGAAACGCTGCTGGCTTGTCGTACAGCTTGAAGCCGTAGCGTGTTCCCAGATCCAGCGTCACATAGCTATCCGCCCAGGATGTGTTGGTGTCATTGGCCGCACGTTTACCGGTGTAGTGGAGATTGGCTATATAGACCAGATTGGGCGCAGACGGATGGCTATATTCCGTCAGCAAATTAGCCTGAAATTTCGGCACGCCGACCACTCGCTTATCACGCGTCGCGGCTAATGCGGTGTCTTTCAGCTTGGGATCCAATAGCGTCATGCTGCCGTAAAGGTGCAAACCGGAAAGCACTTCACCATCCGCCATCAGCTCCAGACCCGTGTTGACCTGATTGCCCTGCTCTTTGAACACGTTATCTGCTGCAACATACGCGAAGGGACGTTCCAAACGGAAAATAGCCGCATTCAGATTCAACCCATCCCACTGGGATTTCACCCCCGCCTCGTATTGAGTACTGCGATAAGGTTTCAGCGTCTGCCCTTTATTCACCACATAGTCATCCGTTGGCGCAGTACCGCCCTGCTCCAGCGAATCGGCATAGGCGACATAGGTCATCACGTTAGACAAGGGTTTGTACATCAGTGACACCGTCGGGCTGGTGCCTGTATCGCGAGTCACCCCACCATCAGAGCCAAAACTGCGTGAAGTGATCCAACTTTGGCTCACTACGCCCATGGCTGACCAACGATCGTTGAACGTGATGGTATCGCCAGCGGTGATAGCCTGCTGGCTGGTGCGGCTGGATTTATAGCGGCCCGATCCCAGATAGAAACGCCCATCGCTGGGATCGGTATAATGACGCGGTGAATCAATGGTGCTGTTTCCCAGCGGAAAGCGCCTGCTATTCCCTAGCCCGTTATAGATTGTCCACTGGTATCCCGTAGTACTGAATACCACGTCATGCGAAGGCCCATTCGTATCGATATGGCCGTTCAGTTGCAGCGTATTGCTCAATACCTTAAAACGTCCGGCGGAATAAGGCTGCGTCAGAGAGGTACTCACTGTGCCTTGATTGTTAGTAATAGCATTCGACAGCGAGCGCATACCGCGATCGGCAGTTTGATAGCCCACGCCACCCGAGGCGTACCAGTTATTGTTGAAGTAGTGCTTCAGGCGCGTGCTGGTCGTTTTCGTTACCAGATCGAGACCCGCAAAGCTCTGCCCGTATCCCTGTTTTGTCACATCCGGTGCGCTGGGTAACTGAATTGTCGGCCCATAGGAAAAACCACCGGCATAACCCATTTTTCGGAAACGATACTCGCTGGCGTTCACTTCCAGCACCGTGTCGGGGGAAAGATTCCAGTCAAACGCGACACTGGCTAATTGCCGTCTCAATGTGCTGTTGCTGATACTTCCTTCACCTTCATCGTGTAGCAGATTAATACGGTAGCCGAACTGGTTTTCATCCCCCGCATGCCCGCCTAGATCGGCATAGCCCACCGCGGCACCTTTACCGGAATAGCCAACGGTAAAGCGGTTTAACGTCTGCGCTGTCGGCCTTTTCTGCGTGAAGTTAAACTGCCCGGCTGGGCTAGCAGGACCATACAGTGCGCCAGTGAGGCTGTTAATCACGTCCAGCCGCTCCAGCATTTCCACCGGAAACGCTGTGGTAGAAATAATGTTCAGCCCATCCAATCGGCTGTTCGCCAACACGTCACCTTGCATACCACGGCTTTGTGGGCGACCTACGTCAATGCCACCCCGCGCCTGCATCTGGCTGGAGGCGCTGTATTTTAGGAGATCGTTAACGTTCTTCGCCTGCTGATTGGCAATCATGGCTTCCGTTACGGTCGTGGTCGAATACGGCGTATCCAGCCTTGCGCGTTTACCCAGCGGCCCGATCTCCACCTCATCGGTCGTCATACCTGCGCCAGCCAGATTCACATTCACCTCGCTGCGATCGGCTTTAACGACCATAACGTCAGCCGCCTTTGCCTTTTCGCTGTTATTGATCGTTGCCGGTTCGGCGCTCAATACGGGTGGAACAACCACCATTAATACTGGCAATAACCACTGTGCTTTTTTTCTATTATTTTTTCGGGCTTTCATCCGCTATATCCCTGTTGGTCAATATTATGTCAATAATCGATATATAACTCTTTATATATCGATACGTACTATACAGACATGACAGGAAGAAAATAAGGAGAGCGATAGAGGGATTTATTTTATAAAACTTTGAATTTTAAAAATTAAAATATAAAAATGAGGTGTATGAATGATACTCAAAAATGAGCATCAGCCATACCCACTGAAGGACGTGTTGAGCGGTAAGAATGTGGCGCAGCAACGGCCCGAAGGGTGACAGACAGGGTTTCCGCCATAAAAAAACGTCAGGAACATTTTTCAACGTTGCGCAGCAACGGCCCGAAGGGTGGCGGACAGGGATGTCTGCCATAAAAAAATCCAGAAACGCTTTCACGCTTCTGGATTTTTATAGCTAATCACGTTGGGCGCGTATCAGGCCACCTTCTCGGCTACCCGATTACGCCGGAGACGCAATTACTGGCCTTTAACTTCTTTCAGGCCGTTGAACGGCGCAGAGTCACCCAGCGCTTCTTCGATACGAATCAGCTGGTTGTATTTAGCAACACGGTCAGAACGGCTCATAGAACCGGTTTTGATCTGGCCCGCAGCTGTACCTACTGCGAGGTCAGCGATGGTTGCATCTTCAGTTTCGCCTGAACGGTGAGAGATAACAGCGGTGTAGCCTGCATCTTTCGCCATTTTAATTGCAGCCAGTGTTTCGGTCAGAGAACCGATCTGGTTGAATTTGATCAGGATAGAGTTAGCGATGCCTTTATCGATGCCTTCTTTCAGGATCTTGGTGTTGGTTACGAACAGATCGTCACCAACCAGCTGGATTTTGTCGCCCAGAACCTTAGTCTGGTAAGCGAAGCCAGCCCAATCAGATTCGTCCAGACCGTCTTCGATAGACACGATCGGGTACTGTTTGGTCAGATCTTCCAGGAAGTGGGTGAATTCTTCAGAGGTGAACGATTTGTTGCCTTCGCCAGCCAGAACGTATTTACCGTCTTTGTAGAATTCAGACGCTGCGCAGTCCATCGCCAGCGTGATGTCTTTGCCCAGCTCGTAGCCTGCTGCTTTTACCGCTTCTGCGATAACGGCCAGCGCTTCGGCGTTGGAACCCAGGTTTGGCGCATAGCCACCTTCGTCACCAACAGCAGTGCCCATACCTTTGGATTTCAGAACTTTAGCCAGGGTGTGGAACACTTCAGAACCCATACGGATGGCTTCTTTCAGGGTTTTCGCACCAACAGGCTGAATCATGAATTCTTGGATATCAACGTTGTTATCCGCATGCTCGCCGCCGTTGATGATGTTCATCATTGGCAGTGGCATAGAATATTTACCTGGGGTGCCGTTCAGCTCAGCAATGTGAGCGTACAGCGGCAGGCCTTTTGACGCAGCGGCTGCTTTAGCGGCTGCCAGAGAAACGGCCAGAATGGCGTTAGCACCGAACTGAGATTTGTTTTCAGTACCATCCAGGTCGATCATGATCTTGTCGATGTTCGCCTGATCTTTCGCGTCTTTACCCAGTACAGCCTGAGCAATCGGGCCGTTAACAGCAGCAACGGCTTTCGTTACGCCTTTGCCCAGAAAACGGGATTTGTCACCGTCACGCAGTTCCAGCGCTTCGCGAGAGCCAGTAGAAGCTCCTGATGGCGCAGCAGCCAGACCTACAAAACCACCTTCCAGATGAACTTCAGCTTCAACAGTTGGGTTTCCGCGTGAGTCGATGATTTCACGGCCGATGACTTTAACAATTTTGGACATTAGATTTTCCTCAGTACAAGTTAAACTAAAACTTTAGATAGAACTAAAACCCTAGACGAGCAACGCGCGATAACAATCGCGCGTTGCTGATATAACTCTTACTTCACCTGACGCTTCTGATACGCGCCAGCGGCTTTGACAAAGCCGGCAAACAGGGGGTGTCCATCTCGCGGCGTTGATGTGAATTCCGGGTGGAATTGACAGGCAACGAACCAAGGATGATCGGGTAACTCGACAATCTCCACCAGTTTGCGGTCGGCGGAAAGGCCAGCAACCCGTAATCCCGCCGCTTCAATCTGTTTCAACAACATGTTGTTAACTTCATAACGATGACGGTGACGTTCAATAATCGTCTGTTCACCGTACATCTGACGCACCAGACTGCCTTCGGTCAGATGGCATTGCTGCCCGCCAACGCGCATGGTGCCGCCCAGATCGCTTGCTTCATCACGGACTTCAACATCGCCGTTCTCATCACGCCATTCCGTGATCAACGCAACCACTGGGTACTTACAGTCTGGCACAAACTCCGTTGAGTTTGCCCCTTCCATCCCGGCAACGTTACGGGCAAATTCCATTAATGCGACCTGCATCCCCAGGCAAATGCCCAGATAAGGGATATTGTTCTCACGGGCGTAATTCGCCGACATGATTTTCCCTTCGACGCCACGATAGCCAAAACCGCCCGGAATCAGGATAGCGTCTAAATCTTTCAATACTTCGACACCACGGGTTTCAACATCCTGTGAGTCGATCAGCTTAATATTTACCGTCAGACGGTTCTTCAACCCGCCGTGCTTAAGCGCTTCAATAACGGATTTGTAGGCATCGGGCAGCGCAACATATTTGCCGACCATACCGATAGTCACTTCGCCGCCCGGATTGGCTTCTTCATACACAACCTGTTCCCATTCTGACAGGTTTGCTTCGGGGCAGTTCAAGCTGAATCGTTTACAAATATAATCGTCCAGACCTTGTGATTTCAATAGTGCTGGAATTTTATAAATCGAATCAATGTCTTTAAGGGATATTACTGCTTTTTCTGGCACATTACAGAATAAAGCAATTTTTGCACGCTCGTTGGCGGGCACTGTGCGGTCGGAACGACAAATCAGCACGTCAGGCTGAATACCGATAGAAAGCAGCTCTTTAACGGAGTGCTGCGTCGGCTTGGTTTTCACTTCGCCCGCTGCCGCCAGATACGGCACCAGCGTCAGGTGCATAAACAGCGTGTGCTCACGGCCCACTTGTACTGCCATCTGCCGAATCGCTTCAAGGAACGGCAAAGATTCGATATCACCGACAGTACCGCCGATTTCTACCAGAACGACATCGTGGCCTTCGCCACCTTCAATAATGCGCTCTTTAATCGCGTTGGTGATATGTGGGATCACCTGAATGGTCGCGCCCAGATAGTCGCCACGGCGCTCTTTGCGCAGGACATCAGAGTAGATACGGCCAGTGGTGAAGTTGTTGCGGCGCGACATTTTAGTGCGGATGAAACGCTCGTAGTGACCCAAGTCCAGATCGGTTTCGGCACCGTCTTCGGTGACAAACACTTCACCGTGCTGCGTCGGGCTCATCGTGCCCGGATCCACGTTGATATACGGGTCCAGTTTCATGATGGTAACGTTGAGGCCACGGGCTTCAAGAATAGCCGCCAGAGAGGCTGCGGCAATGCCTTTACCCAGAGAGGAAACGACCCCGCCGGTCACAAAAATATAATTAGTTGTCATGCTGAACCTGAGAGTTTAGGTTTAAAGACGATGGAGGTACCAAGACGGGAAAGTAGTATACCTGAACCTGATGAGCGCCACAAATGTTCGTTTTACACAATGTGGCGATCCCAACACGCGCGAAGATTAGGTAAAACCGCGCTTACCAAAACCTTCAATTACCTTTAAAAACAATAGAATAAAATCATTAAAACAGATAAAAAACCAGCTTGTGGTTAAAAATCGATTAATGGCTTATTTCCTGTTTTTTCACCTGCTGCCACGCGGCTTCCATTTCATCCAATGTTGCCTGTTCCAGCGTTTTTCCTGATGCTGTAACGATTTGTTCTACCTCACGAAAACGACGAGTGAACTTGCGATTAGCAGCCTGTAACGCGCTCTCTGCCTTGTGCCCAAGGTGACGAGAGAGATTGACTGTGGCGAACAATAAATCACCAATCTCTTCACCTAATTTTTCTTCATCGACAACGGCTTGTCGCGCCTCAAACATCACCTCATCGATCTCTTCATACACTTTGTCGAGAACCGGGCCCAGACTGTCCCAATCGAAGCCAACTGACGAACAACGTTGCTGAATTTTTTGCGCTTTCATCAACGCAGGCAGCGCATCAGGAATGTCATCCAACGGCGAGTGACGATCTTTTTCCGCACGTTCTTGCGCTTTTGTCTGCTCCCAGTTTGCCAGCACGGCATCGCTGTCCGTCAGCGTCAGTTCCCCGAAAATATGCGGATGACGACGTTCCAACTTGTCGCTGATGGCGTTACACACGTCGGAGAAATCGAACAGTCCCTTTTCCTGCGCCATTTGTGCGTAAAACACCACCTGAAACAGCAAATCTCCCAACTCACCGCGCAGATCGTCAAAATCCTGACGGCTGATGGCATCCAGCACTTCGTAGGTTTCTTCCAGCGTATAAGGCGCGATGGTGTCAAAAGTCTGCTTCTTGTCCCACGGACAACCATTTTCGGGATCGCGGAGGGTTTTCATGATGGCGAGCAGGCGCTCGACGGAGGATAAATTCGTCAAAGATACAGTCATAATATTCCTGAAAATCAAAAATTATTTTTACGAAGATTGCAGACAAGCTGGAGAGGTTTCGTGCGCGATACATTCCAACGATCATTTCCGCAACTGCGTCGCGCCCGACACGGGGCGTCCAATCGACGCCGCCCCGTGACCCCAGTCTTTTGCGCGGGAATTACGCCGCTTCGCGGTGCCTTCGGAAATACAGTCCTCTGGCGGACCGTCGCTGACGCGTTCCCTACGCGGCAGCGACTTTCGTGGCATCCATGCCACTCATCCTAGATAACTGTGTTTCCTCAGCGTAATTTTTACGCTTGAGGCAAAACACAAAACCATTATTTACGCCCCCTGCTGGCGCCGCGCATCAATCACATCCGGCAGTTGGTTGAGCTTCGCCAGAACGCGGCCCAGCACTTGCAGGTTGTAGATTTCGATATCCATATCAATCGTTGCCAGTTGCTGTTTGGTGTCGCTGCGGCTGGCAACGCCCAGTACGTTGACCTTCTCATTCGCCAGAATCGTGGTGATATCTCGCAGCAGGCCGCTACGATCGTTGGCAATTACCCTTACCACCAGCGAATAGCCGCTGGAGTAGCTTTCACCCCATACCGCGTCCACAATGCGCTCCGGCGAACTTGCCCGCAGTTCGTCCAACTGTTCACAGTCAGCGCGGTGAATCGAAATCCCGCGTCCGCGAGTGATAAACCCAGTGATCTCATCACCTGGGATCGGCTGGCAGCAGCGGGCAATGTGATGCATCAGATTGCCAACACCTTCAACCACCACACGACCATTGTCTTTGTTATTACTGCGCGCTGGCGGCTGATGCGTTTTTTGCGTCAGTTGGCGCAGGGCTTCGCGATCCAGTTCCTCCGCACTCGGCTGTTTTAACTGCGATTGCAGGAAATTCACCATCTGGTTCAGACGCACGTCACCGCCGCCAATAGCAGCTAGCAATTCATCCAGCGAATTCACGTTGTAGCGCGGCAGCAGCAATTTTTCCGCCGCTTTCAGGCTGACGCCCAAATGCGCCAGTTCGTCATCCAGAATCTGTCGACCCGCCAAAATGTTCTTGTCGCGATCTTGCTTACGGAACCAGTTCTGGATCTTGGAGCGTCCACGGCTGGTAGTGATATACCCCAGATTCGGGTTCAGCCAGTCACGGCTTGGGTTCGGCTGCTTCTGGGTGATAATTTCAATCTGATCGCCCATGTGCAACTGGTAGGTAAACGGCACAATACGTCCGCCGATTTTCGCTCCGATGCAACGGTGCCCAATATCGCTGTGGATGTGATAAGCAAAATCCAACGGCGTTGAACCCGCAGGAAGATCCACCACGTCGCCTTTCGGCGTAAAGACATAGACACGATCGTCAAACACCTGGCTGCGAACTTCGTCCAGTACGTCATTCGAATCAGACACTTCTTCCTGCCAGGCGAGCAGTTTACGCAGCCAGGCAATGCGCCCTTCGTAACCGGAACGCCCGCCGACTGCGGTGCCTTCTTTGTATTTCCAGTGTGCCGCAACGCCCAGTTCAGCATCTTCATGCATCTGACGCGTACGAATCTGAATTTCGAGCGTCTTTCCGCTAGGCCCTAACACCACGGTGTGGATGGACTGATAGCCGTTCGGTTTGGGGTTAGCGACGTAATCGTCAAACTCGTCCGGCATATGGCGATAGTGTGTATGCACGATACCGAGCGCCCCGTAGCAATCCTGCAAACGCTCAACGACAATACGTACCGCACGCACATCGAACAGTTCATCGAACGACAGTGCTTTCTTCTGCATCTTGCGCCAGATGCTGTAGATATGCTTGGGACGGCCGTAAATCTCTGCCTGTACGCCCTCTTCTTTCATCGCATCGCGCAGCGTTTTGACAAAATCATCAATGTACTGCGCACGATCGATACGGCGCTCGTGTAGCAGCTTGGCGATTTTTTTATATTCATCAGGATGCAGGTAGCGGAAGCAGAAATCCTCCAGCTCCCACTTCAACTGGCCGATGCCCAAGCGGTTAGCCAGCGGTGCGTAGATATTGGTACACTCTTTGGCCGCCAATACCCGTTCTTCTTCCGGGGCATCCTTCACTTCACGCAGGTGTGCAATACGCTCGGCGAGCTTGATCACCACGCAGCGGAAATCTTCTACCATCGCCAGCAGCATGCGACGGATGTTATCAACCTGCTCAGACGCGTCCGAATCATTCTGCGTCGCTTTGAGCTGGCGGATTGCATCCATATCGCGCACGCCATGCACCAAATCAACGATGTTTTTCCCAAACGCGGCTTCCAGCGTCGCTTCATCGACTACGTTCGCATCGGCCAGCGGAAAAAGCAGCGCCGCGCGCATGCTGTCATTGTCCATGCTGAGCGTGGACAGGATTTCTACCATTTCGATGCCGCGCCACAGCAGTAACGATGCATCGGGCTGATTTTGCGTTTGCTGCTCACAGTAACGCCAGGTTTCGGCTAAACGTTCACACGATTGCTGACTGGCAATACCCAGTGAAGCAATCCACGCGTCAGGGACGAATTCACCTTCCGTATTCAAATGCGCACTTCTTACCGCAACCATAATTTCTCCCTACGTTACCCTTCACCTTGCAAACGTCGCGACTTTGCTGCTTATTGCGCCTTCCGCGTGCCGGTATCGTGCAAAAACAGTGCCATCGACTCAAGGTGTCCGGTATGTGGAAACATATCCAACATCGCGACATTCGCCAGCCGATAACCGGCTGCGAGTAATACTTTGCTGTCGCGCGCTAGCGTCGTGGCGTTACAGGAAACATACACCACTCGTTTCGGTGCCAGTCTGGTAATCTGCTCCATCACGCCTGCCGCGCCCGCGCGTGCCGGATCAAGTAATATCTTATCAAAACCTTGGGCTGCCCACGGCTGCTGTGTGACGTCATCTTCAAGATTTTGGTGAAAAAATGTGACATTGGACAGGGCATTGCGTCGGGCATTCTCACGCCCTTTCTCAACTAACGCGGTAACCCCTTCCACACCAACAACGCTGGCGGCACGCTGTGCCAGTGGCAGCGTGAAGTTGCCCATGCCGCAGAACAGATCCAATATTCTATCCTGTGGTTGCACATCCAGCCACGCCAGTGCCTGCGCAACCATCTGTTGGTTCACTGCATCATTGACCTGAATAAAATCACGCGGGCTAAATGCCAGCGTCAGCCCGGCGATGTGATAAACCGGCTCTTCACCATGCAAACACATCAGCGATTCAGCATCCGGTGCCAGATAAACCGAGACACCCTGCCGTTGGGCAAAATCACGCAATGCCTGCTCGTCCGCTGGGTGAAGTGGATCAAGGTGCCGCAGCACCAGCAGCGGACCGTTCTCCGCCTGCACCAGTTCCACATGCCCAAGGCGTTTCACTGCGCTTAATTGGCTTAAACAGTCGCGCAGTGGTTGCAGCAGCGCTTCAAGCTCGGGGCGTAACACCGGACAAGCTTTGATATCCACCAGATCGTGAGAATTTGACTGTCGATAACCCATCAACAGCCGCTGCTCTTTTGCCTGAAAGTATAACGCAAGCCGCGCGCGCCTCCGATAGGCATAAGGTGTGCCAGCAATAAGCGATGCGGCTGACAGCTCAATACCCGTTTCCCGCGTCATCATGCGCATCAACGCCGCCGTTTTGCTGCTCTGTTGCAGCGTAATTTCTGCATGCTGCTGCTGACAGCCGCCACAGCGGGTAAAGTGAGGGCACGGCGGCTCAACGCGCTGCGGGCTAGGCGTCAACAGGCGTTTAAGCTTTGCATGTGAAAACTGACGCTTCTCTTCCGTCAGTTGCACCTCGGCCTGCTCTCCCGGCAGCACACCCGTGACAAAAACCGTCTTTCCTTCGTGACGCGCTACACCTTGCCCAAACGGGTCAAGTGACGCGACCGTGACAGTGAGGTTTTTCGCTGGAACCGCTTTCCGGGTCGTCACACGCCGGTTTGGAGAGTAGAATTGCGCCATAATGTACTATCGATTGATCTCTTGAGTTGAACGGCTGTACTCGAATTATTTAAGGTATAACTAAATTAAATAATAGGATGCCTAGCATCCTCTAATTCTCCCACATTGGAACCTCATGACCAAATACAGTCTTCGTGCACGGATGTTGATACTGATTTTGGCACCGACGCTCATGATCGGGCTACTGCTCAGCTCGTTCTTCGTCATCCATCGTTACAATCAGTTGCAGGCGCAATTGGCCGATTCAGGCACCAGTATCATTGAACCGCTAGCGACCATCAGCGCTTACGCCATTACCCATCGCCAGATGGACACGATTCCTGCGTTAATCAACACGCTTCATCGCCGCCATTCCGCGATTATTCGCACCATTAGCTTGTTCGATGCCCGTAATCAGCTACTGGCCACCACCAATGTACGCAACAGCGTGACATTACAGCCGATCAGCAGCGATGCGCTTTCATACAATAGGTTGCACCTGCACCACACGAATGATGCGCTGATTCTGCACATGCCGATCGTCAATGACAGCGAGTTCATGCCTAGCGGGGCGACGCCCGTACTGCCCGGTACCGCCACGCCCCTCGGCTATCTGGTGATCGAGCTGGATACCAGCACTATTCGGCTTCAGCAGTATCAGGAAATTTTTATCGCCGCGCTCTTGCTGCTGTTATCTTTGGGCGCCGCCGTCCTCTTTGCTTATCGTCTGATGCGGGATGTCACTACCCCGATCCGCAATATGGTTGATACCGTCGATCGCATTCGCCGCGGGCAGTTGGATAGCCGGGTGGAAGGCTACATGCTCGGCGAGCTGGATATGCTGAAAAATGGCATTAACTCGATGGCGATGTCGCTGACTGCCTACCACGAAGAGATGCAGCAAAATATCGATCAGGCAACCTACGATCTGCGCGAAACGCTGGAGCAGATGGAGATCCAAAACGTCGAACTGGATCTGGCTAAAAAACGGGCGCAGGAAGCGGCACGCATCAAGTCTGAGTTTCTGGCAAATATGTCACATGAACTGAGAACGCCGCTGAATGGCGTGATCGGTTTCACCCGTCAGACGCTGAAGACCCCGCTGAACACGACGCAGACTGATTATCTGCTCACCATCGAACGATCCGCCAATAATCTGTTGAATATTATTAACGATGTGCTGGATTTCTCGAAGCTGGAGGCTGGGAAGCTCGTGCTGGAAGATATTCCATTCTCCCTGCACAGCACGCTGGACGACGTCGTGATGTTGCTGGCGCATACAGCACATGAAAAAGGGTTGGAGCTAACGCTCAGTATTCAGAATGACGTTCCAGAGCAGTTTGTCGGCGATCCGCTGCGGATACAGCAAATCATCACCAACCTGTTGGGTAACGCGATTAAATTCACTGAACAGGGCAATATTGATATTCGGGTGGAAAAGCGCCGACAGGAACATCATCAGGTTCAGCTAGAAGTGCAGATACGCGATACTGGCATCGGTATCGCCGAGTTGCAGCAGTCACAGCTGTTTCAGGCTTTCCGACAGGCAGACACCAGTATTTCACGTCGTCATGGCGGCACAGGACTCGGGTTGGTCATCACCCAGCGTCTGGTCAAAGAGATGGGCGGCGATATCAGTTTCCAAAGTCAGCTCAACAAGGGATCGACCTTCTGGTTCCACATCACGCTGCCGCTCAACCCCCACGCCATGCCGACCGAGCCAGCTTATACGATGCTGCAAGGTAAACATCTGGCCTACGTCGAGTACCATCCGATTGCCGCACAGGCCACGCTGGATATCCTGAGCCAGACGCCGTTGATGGTGAGCTACAGCCCGACGTTTGAGCAATTGCCGGAAGGTGATTTTGATATCCTGCTGCTCGGTATTCCTGTGCAATATCGCAATATGCTGCTCGACTACACGCCCAGACTGCGCGATATCTGCCGCCGTGCGCCTTGCGTGATTCTGGCGCTGCCCAGTCTGGCGCAAATGGATGCCGAGCAGTTGAAAACCTTCGGCGTGCATGCTTGCCTGAGCAAACCGCTCGCCGCATCACGCCTGCTGCCCTTGCTACAGGACAGCACGCTGTTTCAGCTCTCTTTTCTGCCTGACGCTACCACATCGCACCAGAGTGTCGTTCGCCATCCAGCCCGTCTGCCGCTGAGTGTGATGGCAGTGGATGACAACCCAGCCAATCTGAAGCTGATCGGTACACTGCTGGAAGAACAGGTCGATACGATTATCCTGTGCGAAAGCGGAACAGACGCTATTTCACAGGCGAAAATGCATCAAATCGACATTATCCTGATGGATATTCAGATGCCGGGTATGGACGGCATTTGCGCCAGCGAGCTGATCCGCCAGATCCCTCATCATGCCACTACGCCCATTATCGCGGTGACTGCGCAGACCATGACGGGCGAACGTGAGCACCTGTTACGCTCAGGTATGGATGATTATCTGGCTAAACCGATAGACGAGCAGATGCTAAAAAGCGTGCTGACACGCCATGCGCGGAAAGATCCGCTGAAGCGCGACCGGGGAAATATTGCGGGTTTGCTGAACGAGCACGACGATAGCCAACTCTCACTCGACTGGGCGCTGGCGCAGCAACAGGCGGCGAACAAGCCGGAACTGGCACGTGACCTGTTACAAATGCTGTTGGATTTCCTGCCGGAAGTTCGGCAGAAGATAGAAAATGTGCTGAATGGTCAAACGGATGACAACATTATCGAGCTGGTTCATAAACTGCACGGCAGTTGCAGCTACAGCGGCGTCCCGCGTCTGAAACGCATCTGCCGCTATCTGGAACAACAGCTACGTAACGGCGTTCATGCCAGCGATTTGGAACCTGAATGGCTGGAACTACTGGACGAGATCGATAACGTGAACAAAGCCGCCCAGCCGCATATCAAACCTCTGCATTCGTCGTTATGAACGCGTCAGCATGAACACGCAGTAAAGCAGGCGTATTACGAACACCTGCCTTTACTGACGATCGGTACGATTATCAACTCAATATGGCGTTCAGCGCGATATTGACTGCGCCAGTCGGATCGTGGCGGCGATATTACGCGCCGTCATTCGCACATTCTCTGCCGCATTATCCAGCGCTTCTTCTAGTGAGCAGATGTTGTAAAGCACGCTGAATACTGCATCTAGGCCATGTTCATGTACCACAGCGACATCTGCCGTCAGGCTGCCTGCGATACCAATAACCGGTTTATTATACTGTTTGGCGACTCGCGCCACGCCAATCGGCACTTTGCCATGGATCGTCTGGCTGTCGATACGCCCTTCTCCGGTAATCACCAGCGTGGCATCTCGTACCAGTTCATCCAATCCTAGCGCTTCCGTAACAATCTCAATACCCTGGCGAAGCTCAGCGCCGCAAAAGGCCTGTAACGCCGCCCCCATTCCGCCCGCCGCACCGGATCCAGGAACGTGTTCCACGTCCATGTCCAGATCGTGACGGATCACCGCTGCATAATGCTTCAACGCATTATCCAACTGTTCTATCATCTCCGGCGTTGCGCCTTTCTGAGGACCAAAAATAGCCGATGCCCCCAGTTTCCCCGTCAACGGGTTGGTCACATCGCAGGCCACTTCAAAACGGCAGCTTTTAATACGTTCATCCAGCTCGCTGATATCAATGCTGGCAAGCTTGTCGAGTTCACCACCACCAAAACCAATCTGTTCGCCCTGCTTATCCAGCAACTTCGCGCCCAGCGCCTGCACCATGCCTGATCCGCCATCATTGGTTGCGCTCCCGCCAATCCCGATGATGCAGTGCTGAACGCCGTGATCCAACGCGCAGCGGATCAACTCGCCCGTACCATAGCTGGTGGTCTTTAACGGATTACGCAGTTGAGAAGGCACGCGTTCCAGACCGCTTGCCGCCGCCATCTCAATAAAAGCCGTTTTTTCATCGCCAGACAGGCCAAAGAACGCATCAATGTTATCGCCTAACGGCCCTGTCACCTTCACATTCACAATCTTGCCATCGGTCGCAGCGACCATGGCTTCAACTGTCCCTTCCCCACCATCTGCAACGGGCAATTTGACATAGCAGGCATCGGGAAATATTTCACGAAATCCCTTTTCAATCTGCGTGGCAACTTCTTGTGCAGACAGGCTTTCTTTATAAGAATCCGGTGCGATCACTATTTTCATAAACGATCCGATTTCATCAACGTTCCGATTGCATCAATAATCCGCGCGCTCATGAAATAGCGCTTATATCCACCTGCTTTCAGGGCAGAGATCCTGAAATCTCTTGGGTAGATCAGAATGCTTATCTGCCAGTCGGCTGGCACACCGTGCCAGCCTCGTGACTATCGCTTCACGGGTTATCTCGTGACTTCTACTTTAGCCAGCTTCTCGTAATAACACGCCAGTGCGCTATGGTCGGCCGATCCCAGATCGTCCGCTTTCAACGCCTGCATCATTTCCATCACCGCCGCCGTTAACGGCAACTGTGCGCCCACGCCGTGTGAGGTATCCAGCGCGTTCGCCAGATCTTTAATATGCAGATCGATGCGAAAGCCCGGCTTAAAGTTACGATCCATGACCATAGGCGCTTTCGCATCCAGCACGGTGCTGCCAGCCAGCCCACCGCGAATCGCCTGATAAACCAGATCGGGGTTAACGCCTGCTTTCGTCGCCAGTACCAGCGCTTCAGACATGGCAGCGATGTTCAGTGCCACAATCACCTGGTTCGCCAGTTTAGTGACGTTGCCCGCACCGATATCACCGGTATGTACAACAGAACCTGCCATTGATTTCAGAATTTCAAAGCAGCGGTCAAACTGCGCTTTGTCACCACCGACCATTACGGACAGCGTGCCGTCGACCGCTTTGGGTTCACCGCCGCTGACCGGTGCGTCCAGCATGGCGATATCTTTCTCCGCCAGCACAGCAGCAATTTCACGGCTGGCAAGCGGTGCGATTGAACTCATATCCACCACAATGCTTCCGGCACGCGCACCTTCGATGACGCCGTTTTCGCCCAGCACCACCTCTTTTACATGTGGAGAGTTAGGCAACATGGTGATGATAACGTCGCTCTGCTCCGCAACCTGTTTCGGTGTTTCAGCTGACGTCGCACCTGCCGCAACCACTTCCGCGACGGCTTCCAGATTTCTGTCCATCACGACTAATGAGTAACCTGCTTTCAGCAGATTTTTACTCATCGGTTTTCCCATAATGCCCAGTCCAATAAAACCAATTTTCATCGCCCTAACCTCATTGTCTGATGTAGATATCACTTCAATTCACGATGAACCCGTCTCATGACGGATCCGATTCGCGGCGGAATCACTGAATTACTTCTTGTATTTGTCGCTCAACGCCTGTGTCGCGCTGCGGAATACGCCCAGATCGCTGCCTACCGCGACGAAGCTTGCACCCCATTCCAGATAGCGACGCGCATCGGCTTCAACCGGAGCCAGAATGCCGCACGGTTTGTTATGCGCCGCAGCGCGATCGAAGATGTGGCGGATCGCTTTCTGCACGTCAGGGTGGTTAGGCTGACCGAGATAGCCCAGCGCCGCAGACAGATCGCTCGGGCCAACGAATACGCCGTCTACGCCGTCTACCGCGATGATCGCATCCAGATTGTCGAGGCCGTCCTGGCTTTCGATTTGCACCACGACGGTAATGTTGTCGTTAATCTTGGCGAAATAGTCCGGTTCGGTGCCATAGCTATTGCTACGATGTGCCACGGAAACACCGCGAATACCCGCAGGCGGATAACGGGTTGAAGCGACCGCACGCGCGGCTTCTTCTGCCGTTTCCACGAAGGGGATCAGGAAGTTATTGAACCCTATATCCAACAGCCGTTTGATGATGATCGGCTCATTGCACGGCGGGCGGACGACGGGCGCACTGTGGCTACCTTTCAGCGCCATTAGCTGAGGGATAAACGTCACGATATCGTTAGGCGCGTGTTCTCCATCCAGCACTAGCCAGTCGAATCCCGCGAGCCCCAGCACTTCAGTTGAAATCGGGTTGCCTAGCGCACACCAGCAGCCAATCAACGTTTTCCCCTGCTGCAAATCTTGGCGAAAACGGTTAGGTAACAGCGGAGTCTTCATTTTTTATCCTCGGTCATTCCAGCGCCACTTAGCTGAAGCGGCGCGCTCAAAAAACGGAAAAGCAGAACGTTAGCGAACCAGACACGGACGTTTATTATCAAATGTCCACTCAGGAATAAGGTACTGCATTCCCATTGCGTCGTTACGTGCGCCTAATCCCATGTTTTTATACAGTTCGTGTGCTTTCATTACCTGATCCATATCCAGCTCAACACCCAGACCCGGTTTCTTCGGTACTTCCACCATGCCGCCAACAATCTGCAACGGTTCTTTCGTCAGGCGCTGGTTGCCTTCCTGCCAGATCCAGTGCGTATCAATCGCCGTAATCTTGCCCGGAGCCGCCGCGGCGACCTGAGTAAACATGGCCAGTGAAATATCAAAGTGGTTATTGGAGTGAGAACCCCAGGTTAAGCCCCATTCGTGGCACATCTGCGCCACACGAACGGAACCTTGCATCGTCCAGAAGTGCGGATCGGCCAACGGAATATCGACCGATTGCAGCGAAATCGTGTGGCCCATTTGTCGCCAGTCGGTAGCGATCATGTTGGTCGCGGTAGGCAGACCGGTCGCACGGCGGAATTCAGCCATCACTTCACGACCAGAGAAACCTTGTTCCGCGCCGCACGGATCTTCTGCATACGCCAGTACGCCGCGCAGTTGTTTGCCCAGATCGATGGCTTCATCCAGCGACCAGGCACCATTCGGGTCTAGCGTGATACGTGCCTGCGGGAAGCGCTTAGCCAGTGCAGTTACCGCTTCGGCTTCTTCGCTACCGGCCAGTACGCCGCCTTTCAGTTTGAAATCATTGAATCCGTATTTTTCATACGCGGCTTCAGCCAGACGCACGATGGTTTCTGGTGACAGAGCTTCTTCGTGACGCAGACGATACCAGTCGCACTTCTCATTCGTCTGGCTCTGGTAAGGCAGATCGGTTTTATTACGATCGCCGATGTAGAACAGATAACCCAGCATTTCTACCGCATCACGCTGTTGGCCATCGCCCAGCAGCGAGGCCACGCTGACATTGAGGAATTGCCCCAGCAGATCGAGCATTGCGGCTTCTATACCCGTGACGACATGGATGGTGATACGCAGATCGAACGTCTGCAAACCGCGTCCAGAAGAGTCACGATCAGCGAACTGCGCACGTACTGCCGTCATCACGTTTTTGTATTCGCCCAGCGTTTTACCCACCACCAGCGCGGCAGCATCCTCCAGCGTCTGACGGATTTTTTCACCGCCAGGAATTTCACCAACACCGGTATTCCCAGCGTTATCTTTCAAAATCACAATGTTGCGAGTGAAATAGGGTGCATGTGCACCGCTCAGGTTGAGCAGCATACTGTCGTGACCTGCAACCGGAATAACCTGCATGTGGGTAATAACCGGAGTTGAATTTTGCAACGTCATTTTCTTATCCTTATCTCTCTAATTTTTCTATGTAGGGTTAGCGGCCAAAAACCGGGCGTTTACGATCAAATTTCCAACCAGGAATCAGGTACTGCATGGCGGCAGCATCATTACGTGCCCCGCTCGGTAATTTTTTATACAGATCGTGAGCTTTCATGACCTGTTCCATATCCAGCTCAATCCCCAGACCGGGACGATCTGGCACCTTAATTTTACCGTTGACGATTTGCAGCGGCTCTTTGGTCAGATGCTGCCCTTCCTGCCAGATCCAGTGCGTATCAATCGCCGTCGGGTTACCCGGCGCCGCCGCACCCACGTGCGTGAACATCGCCAGGGAGATATCGAAATGGTTATTTGAATGGCAGCCCCACGTCAGGCCCCACTCATCACATAGCTGGGCGACGCGTACCGCACCGTGCATCGTCCAGAAATGCGGATCGGCCAGCGGGATATCGACCGCTTGCAACATCACGGCATGATTCATTTCACGCCAGTTGGTGGCAATCATGTTGGTCGCTACTGGCAGCCCGGTAGCACGGCGGAATTCAGCCATCACCTCACGACCGGAGAAACCTTGCTCAGCACCGCACGGGTCTTCCGCATAGGTCAGAATGCCCTTCATGTCTTTGCACAAATCTATTGCTTCATCCAGCAGCCAGGCACCGTTTGGATCGACGGTAATGCGGGCATCTGGGAAACGTTTTTTCAGCGCCTTCACGGCATCGATTTCCTGCTCACCGGGCAGCACGCCACCTTTAAGTTTGAAATCTTTGAATCCGTAGCGGTCGGTGGTGGCTTCGGCCAGACGCACAATCGCCTCGCTGTCCATCGCCTGTTGGTGACGCAGGTGGTACCACTCGTGCTTGCCTTTTTCACCTGATACTTTCTCACCTGATAAATAAGGCAAATCCGTCTTCGTGCGGTCGCCGATATAGAACAGGTAACCGAGCACGGTGACTTCATCACGCTGCTTACCCGGTCCAAGCAGTTCGGCAACCGGGACACCCATGAATTGCCCCAGCAGATCGAGCAGTGCCGCTTCGAGTGCCGCAACCGCATTCACGCGCAGCTCAAACGTCCAGGCACCTTTGCCGAAAGAATCAAAATCAGAAGATTGGTTGCCGACATGGATGTCATGAACCAGACGGTTCATCCGGGCAATTTGTTCGCCTTTCACGCGGGGAATGGCCTCGACCAGCGTGTTGTAAATGACCTCACCACCGGGCGCTTCACCAACACCGGTATGCCCAGCGCTGTCGGTTAAAATCACGATGTTACGGGTGAAGTAAGCGCCATGTGCACCACCGATGTTCAGCAGCATGCTGTCATAGCCCGCAACGGGGATGACTTTCATGTCGGTAATTACAGGAGTCGCTGAAAAATTTGTCATTACAGGCTCCCGTCATGGATAGAGCGAACAGAATTTACGCTTAGGTTTCCGATACTTGCCAAAACGCAGGTACGCGTTGAGGCGGATGAAAATAATTCAGTCATACAGAAATAAAAAACAGATGGTGCACCAGTAGATGATTTCATGTTGTTTTCCTACTTTTTAGCGCGACCTTGTTTTTACTCTGATTTGAAATGAACAATGCCTGTAGGGTTATCAGAATAAAAACAGGTATAAACTACCTTGATACCGGAATAAAACGATCGGGAAAGCGGTGCCATAATCCGTACCGCCTTACCAACCTCAGTCAAAAGTATAAGTTTTCTTATTTCACAACTCATTGGGCAATAGCACAGCATTCCCTGTCGAAATGCAGATTAAATATGTCATTATCACAGGCCAATGGGAGGTGTTTCACGAAAACCGGGAAAAGCGAATTTCTGCCTTATAAACACCGGAATACAGACCATTAGCGCCCGATTTCGAATAGGTAAATCCCTACTTTCCATGACATAAATAAAGGACAAAACGCCGAGCCATCAGTATGACGGCACAGCGTTTTGTGTTACTGCCTACATGCAGGTTAATGCTGTAACGAACGACTTTAATTCTTAACGAATGGCTTCAATTCGACACGTTTAATATCTTGCACAATGAACAGGTAGCTGACGATGGCAACCAGCGCATGGATCCCGACATACACCAGGCCACCATTGAAAGAGCCGGTCATCCCGATGATGTAGCCAATTGCAATCGGCGTTACGATACCAGACGCATTGCCGAACATATTGAACAGACCGCCACTTAACCCGCTGATTTCTTTCGGTGCCGTATCGGCCATAACCGCCCAACCTAGCGCACCAATACCTTTGCCGAAGAAGGCCGCAGACATCACAGCAATGACAACCCACTCGGTTTCAACGTAGTTACAAATCACCATCGACATGGAGAGCAACATACCGAGAACGATAGGCGTTTTACGGGCAAAGGTCAGTGAATTGGTCCGGCGCATCAGGTAATCGGAAATGATGCCGCCCAGAACGCCACCCACAAAACCGCAGATAGCAGGCACCGAGGCAACAAATCCCGCTTTGAGGATCGACATGCCGCGCGCCTGAACCAGATAAAGTGGGAACCAGGTGATGAAGAAGTAGGTCATTGCGTTAATGCAATATTGACCAATGTAAACACCAAGCATCATACGGGACTGCAGTAATTGCTTGATCTGATGCCATTTTTCACCCTTCACGGTCGCTTTCTTCGACCCTTTGGCATCCATATTAATCAGTGCGCCACCGGCTTCAATATAATCCAGTTCAGCCTGATTCACGCTAGGGTGATCTTTGGGATCGTGGATCACTTTCAGCCAGACAAAGCTGAGGATGATACCTAACCCGCCCATGAACCAGAACACATGCGCCCAACCTACGGCGTGTACCAGCCAGCCCATGATAGGAGCGAAGATCACGGTCGCAAAGTACTGTGCCGAGTTGAATATCGCGACAGCCGTTCCACGCTCCTGTGCAGGGAACCAAGCCGCCACAATTCGGCTATTTCCCGGGAAGGAAGGTGATTCACACAAGCCGACCATAAAGCGCAGGAGGAACAAAGAAATGACGATGCCCGCCCCGCTGAAGATATCGACAAAGCCTTGTAATAAGGTAAAAATCGACCAGGTGAAGATACTGTAAAAATAGACTTTCTTTGAGCCAAAGCGATCGAGCAGCCAGCCTCCGGGTATTTGACCAATAACATATGCCCAGGAGAACGCAGAGAAGATAAATCCCATCCCTACCGCATCCAGTCCAATATCCTTGGACATTGCTGAACCAGCAATGGACAAGGTCGCACGGTCTCCATAGTTAAATGACGTGACAATAAACAACATCACGACAATCCAGTAGCGGGCGTTTGTTCTCTTTTGTATCGCGCCAGCTGCTGAGCTTACTGTATTCATGATGAACTCCTGCTTCAATCGCGGTTCGCTCATTCATTCTGAATAACAGATAACGGTGTAGGGTTATCAGAATGAAGATCGGTGGATAGTTAACATTCCCATTTTTATTTTTTTTTGCGAATAGCCAGGCTATATAGCATCAGAGTAATTAGCTGACATCTTCAACTCGCAGGAACATTATAATTTTTACCTGCTGGATGCTCACTAGATAAAAGCACAACATTAAAAATGTCCTTTGGAATATGTTGGTGCACTTGCCCTATATAGTGCGAGGTATTTCACGAAAAACGCCGTTATTCTCTTTTTACATTCATACATATTATTTTCATTTCCGGCCTAAAAACAGTGCGCAGACAAAATGTGATCAAACTCACCAAAAACTAGTCATTCACCCGATAAATAAGAAACAAAAAGCGCCGGCTTAGGTCAATTGCATAATGTACGAGAAAGGAACCTCACGTATACTCATTAGCGAGCAATGAAGTAGTCATGTGGTAAGTTACTCGTATAGTAATAGTTACCACAGCGTTTCTGATAAACAAATAATAAAGGCTTGCATCATGTCAGATAAATCAGAAAGTAATGCTGCACAAGAGCAGCCACTTTATATTAAGGTTCACGATTCCGATAATGTTGCCATTGTTGTTAATAATAATGGCTTACGTGCCGGAACCCGTTTTAATGATAATCTGGAATTAATTGAACATGTTCCGCAAGGTCACAAAGTTGCCCTTGTTGATATCGCCAAATCAGGCGCAATCATCCGCTATGGCGAAATTATCGGCTATGCGCTGCGCGATATTGCCAAAGGAAGCTGGATTGACGAATCCGTTGTCGAGTTACCTCAGGCACCCGCGCTGGAAACCTTACCGCTGGCGACCAACATTCCCCCTTCTCTTCCTCCGCTGGAAGGCTACACCTTTGAAGGTTATCGCAACGCTGATGGCAGCGTAGGCACGAAAAACCTGTTGGGCATTACCACCAGCGTACACTGCGTCGCGGGCGTAGTGGACTATGTCGTCAAAATTATCGAGCGAGATTTATTACCCAAGTATCCCAATGTGGACGGTGTGGTCGCGCTCAATCACCTCTATGGCTGTGGCGTGGCAATCAATGCCCCTGCGGCGGTCGTTCCTATCCGCACCATTCACAATCTGGCACTGAACCCGAATTTTGGCGGCGAGATACTGGTGGTGGGTCTGGGCTGTGAAAAATTACAGCCGGAACGCCTGCTAGAAGGAACGCCAGATGTACAGGCCATCTCCCTCGATGACACCAGCATTGTCCGCTTGCAGGATGAACACCATGTTGGTTTCAGATCGATGGTGGATGACATTCTGACGATGGCAGACAAACACCTGCAACGATTGAACAAACGTCAACGTGAAACCTGTCCAGCATCAGAGTTGGTTGTCGGTATGCAGTGTGGCGGCAGCGATGCTTTCTCTGGCGTCACCGCTAACCCAGCCGTTGGTTTTGCATCTGACCTGCTGGTACGTTGCGGCGCAACCGTCATGTTCTCCGAAGTGACCGAAGTACGCGACGCTATCCATCTGCTAACACCACGCGTCATCAATGAAGAGGTCGGTAAACGTCTGTTGGAAGAAATGGCCTGGTACGATAACTACCTCGACAGCGGCCAGACCGACCGTAGCGCCAACCCATCGCCGGGCAACAAAAAAGGTGGCCTCGCGAACGTGGTGGAAAAAGCACTCGGCTCTATCGCCAAATCCGGCACCAGCGCAATTGTCGAAGTCCTGTCCCCCGGCCAGCGCCCCACCAAACGCGGGTTGATTTACGCAGCAACACCAGCCAGCGACTTTGTGTGTGGTACCCAGCAGCTCGCTTCCGGCATCACCGTACAGGTCTTCACCACCGGTCGCGGTACGCCCTATGGTCTGCTGGCCGTACCCGTGATCAAAATGGCGACCCGTACCGCGTTGGCAAACCGCTGGCACGATCTGATGGATATTGATGCCGGTACGATTGCAACCGGAGACGCCACGATCGAAGACGTCGGCTGGCAGCTTTTTCATTTCATTTTGGATATCGCTAGCAGCAAGAAAAAAACCTGGTCCGATCAATGGGGGCTTCATAATGCCCTTGCCGTTTTCAACCCAGCCCCAGTAACCTGATTATATTTTTCCGCAGGCCAGAGCCATTATCTGGCCTGCGGATGGCATTATTTGATCTACAATAAATTCAGCTTCAATAAAAACATAGAAAAAGCAGTAATTAAAAGAACAAACATCAATGCAGCAACATTTCATTTCATTCATGCAAAGAAAAAATAAAAAAAAGTTAACAATAAGTTCTTCTTATTGTCAATTACTCCCATCCAGAACACTCTCTTAGTAAATCTACTATGTGCCCCTCACCTATTTTTCATCATTTTTTCTCTGATTATTTATTGCCAATAAAATGAATCAATTGACAGGTAATCGTCCTCATCATAAATTTACGCGTGCTGAAAAAGCGTGCTAACACTGATGAAACATTTGTTACAAATATATAGTTACAAAACGCCATCACGCACAATATAGGGTCAATAGCCCGCTCATTAAAAATAGTGCATAGCATTGTTTTATATAAGCGAGTAAATCGCCCAAAAAAATTCAGTATACCTATTTGAATAACTTGAATATTTACACAGCAATATGCCTGACAGATTTCACGGTATCGTCACGCGGCAGCCCTGTAACGTTTCAGCCTCTGGAATAACCAGAACGGCTGAGGCGAGAAAAGCAGCCAACATGGCTGAACCTGGAAACTGAGCGGGATACGTACGCCGGGGTTTCTAATGAGATTGAATACACCTGTAACACAGCAGGAGTATCTGTTAGACATGGACACCATATTGATGTCCACAACAAATATTCACAGCCACATTACCTATGCCAACTCTGCCTTCATTAAGGTTAGCGGTTTTTCTGAAGAGCAGCTCATCAACCAGCCTCACAATATTGTGCGTCATCCAGATATGCCCGTTGAAGCCTATGCCGACATGTGGTTTACGTTGAAACAAGGTGATAGCTGGACTGGATTAGTTAAAAATCGTCGTAACAACGGCGACCACTATTGGGTTCGCGCCAACGTTACACCGGTTTACCAGCAAGAGCAGCTTGCGGGCTATATCTCGGTACGTAACACGCCCAATGCCGAAGAAATAAAAGCGGCCGAAATGCTGTATAGCGCCGTGCAGAAAAAACAGGCGGGCAGCCGCAAGTTCTATAAAGGGCTGGTCGTTCGCACCGGACTCTTTTCTCCGCTGTCGCTCTTACAAAAATTGTCAGTCCGTTGGCGCTTGCGTATCGCGGTATTGGCTGTGGGGCTGATCCCTGCACTATGTGCTTTCAGTGGAATGAATCCGCTATGGCTATTGGCACTGACGCTGTTACTCATCGTCATCATGGATCAGTTTCTGCAAAAGCAAATTGCACAGCCAATCAGGATGATACTCAAGCAGGCTCAGCATGTCGTATCCGGTCGTAAAGTAAACCATACCCATATGAATCGGGTAGACGAAATTGGCCTGCTGCTACGCTCCGTCAACCAGTTTGGCTTGAACCTACACTCGCTTGTCGATGACGTCAGTACGCAGGTTAACGGCATCACCAATGTCAGTCACAAACTGGCAGAAAACAATGTCGACCTGAATACGCGCACAGAAGAAACATCAGCAAATCTGCAACAAACCGCCGCCGCCATTGAAGAAATCACCGTTGCCGTACAACAAAGTGCAGAAACGGCGGCACAAGCCACAACAATGGCACAAGCAGCCAGCAGTACCGCCCTTAAAGGTGGCAATATCATGAAGGAAACCATCGGCATGATGGATTCCATCTCCAGCGCCAGCGATAAAATCGTTGATATCATTGGCGTGATAGACAGTATTGCCTTCCAGACGAACATCCTTGCGCTGAACGCAGCGGTTGAAGCCGCCCGTGCTGGCGTGCAGGGACGGGGGTTTGCCGTGGTGGCCGCTGAAGTTCGCAATCTGGCACAGCATTCCGCCTCTGCGGCCAAAGAGATTAAAACGTTGATTGACACCAACGTAGAAAGCGTGAAAAAAGGCAGCACAATGGTAGAGAACGCGGGCAAACATATCAGCGACATCGTTGATGAAGTCTTGCAGGTCTCCACCATGATCAAAGAGATCAGCAACGCAACGCATGAGCAAACTTCTGCACTGGGCCTGATCAATACCTCTATTGCACAGATAGAACAAATGACGCAGCGCAATACCGATATGGTCACGCACTCAACAGAAGCCGCAGAAGGGCTAAACATTCAGGCTAAGCGACTGAACAGCGCGATTAACGTGTACGGTAGTTAACTGCGTCATGTCATCACTATTGCTGGCAAGAGAGTAAGGAAACACTCTTGTCAGCCCCCCTTTTTTCCTTTAACAAGTGCCCGGCAGTCCCTCACTGATTTGTAAGTTTTTCGTAAAGAAAATAGCGGCACAGCCGATAGTGATTGGAGAACTGACTTATTTCAGGAGGAAGTGATGTCCAACGATATCAGCCGGATTACCATGAATACGTTGTCAAAAGTAGCGGTGGCACCTACGGCCAGTAAGAGTAAGGCTACATCAACTACAGAGAGTAATGCTGCACCCGCGGCCAGTAGTGGTAATGGCGCTCAACAAAAAATTGCCGCATTACAAAATCAAATCAAAGTTCTAACCAAACAGCTAAGAGAATTGAGCGAATCAGCCGTCAATGCGCAAAGTGAAGATGAGCGCAAACTCATTAAGCAGCAGCAGCAAATGATTCAGGCGCAAATACAGGCACTCTATGCCGAGATTGCCCGCATCCAAAAAGAAGAAGCAGAAAAGCAAGCGCTTAGCGCGGCATCAGAAACAACATCACAACAAAATGAAAAAAAAGACGGTGTTGATATCTACGTCTGACCGCAATCTCTGACGCATTCCCCCATTATTTATCTCTCTTTCCTGGCTGATACATTCCGTTACATTAGCTGTCAGGAAAGTGAGTATTTCATGTTTCATTGCCAACAATGTCACCTTCGAGAAAGTGTTTAAATTGCCGATATAAGGGCTTGTACCCCTAATAATTTGGGTATGACGGCATATTTTCAGGAGGGAAAATGTCAAACACAATAAGCAGTACTAGCATATCGACAACAACGGCAAGCAGCAGTAAAAGTAGCAACACGTCAGAGCAGCAGATTGCGCAGTTAACCAAGCAGGTCCAGACGCTCACCAAACAGGTGAGTAAGCTGACCGAATCGGCTTCCAGCGCAGAAAGCGATGAAGAACGTAAACTGATCGAACAGCAGCAGCAGGCAATTCAGGCCCAGATCCAGGCATTACAGGCTCAAATTGCTCGTTTGCAGAGTGAGAAATCAGAGCAACAGTCTGATTCCTCTTCTACGACGCAAAATGCTAAACAAGAAGGCGTTAATCGTCCAACCGCAGACAACAAGATTAATATCTACGTATAGTCTGCGTCAGGGATGGAGTAGTCAGTAAACGCAAAAGGTCGCTTCATTGAAACGACCTTTTTTCATCACGGGTTACGCCGAGAGAGGGATAATCAGGAACGAGGTCGCTTCAGCGGCGTTACCAACCCTTGTAGACCCTCTATCTTGATTGCCAGCGTAATTTGCATCAACTCCCCTAAGCGCCCCTGAGGAAATTCATCCTTACGGGAAAACCACAGCAGGTACTCTTCCGGTAAATCAATCAACACCCGCCCTTTATATTTCCCAAAAGGCATCTGCATCCTGGCAATATCTATCAGGTCTTCTTTTTCCACCCGCTTTCACTCCCAATAGCTTAGTCGTTTCAGGTTCAAGATACACAGAGCGACCACAAGGCGAGGCCCCATTTAGGAACCTCATCCCCGTGTTTCTCCTATAACGTGCTTACGTCACCGTGATTATTCAATAGTCGGATCATTTCCGCCTCATCGATCACTGGGATCCCCAACTCTTGCGCTTTCGCCAGTTTAGAGCCTGCGGCTTCACCAGCGATCACCATATCGGTTTTCTTCGAGACGCTGCCGCTCACTTTTGCCCCTAAGGCCGTTAGTCGATCTTTGGCTTCATCACGGGACAGAATACTCAGCGATCCGGTCAATACTACCGTTTTCCCCGCAAACGGGCTGTCGATCTCTTCAGCATTGACGACCTTAACCTCTGGCCAGTAGATGTTGATACCGGCAGGATCGGTCAGCTCGCGGATCACGGTTTGGTTGTGCTCTTCTTCAAGGAAATGGCGTACATGCGCGGCAACGATTTTACCGACATCCGGCACCTCAAGCAGCGCGTCTTCATCGGCAGCAAAAAGCGTCTCCAGCGAACCAAAATGCGCAGCCAGATTGGCAGCCGTCGATTCGCCAACGTCACGGATCCCCAGCGCATACAGGAAGCGCGCCAGCGTGGTGCTCTTCGCCTTTTCCAGCGCATTGACCAAGTTCATCGCGGACTTCGGCCCCATGCGATCCAAACCCGTCATGATCCCGGCGCTCAGACGAAACAGATCGGCCGGTGTTTTGACGTACTCTTTTTCCACCAGTTGATCGATGATCTTATCGCCCATGCCCTCGACATCCAGCGCACGGCGAGAAACAAAGTGCTTCAGCGCCTCTTTACGCTGGGCACCACAGATCAATCCACCGGTACAACGCGTGACGGCTTCCCCTTCCACACGTTCAACATCAGATCCACACACGGGGCAGGCCGCAGGAAAAACGATCGGTTGCACGGTTTCGGGCCGTTCAGATTCCACGATGCCGACGATCTGCGGGATAACATCCCCCGCTCGGCGCACAATCACGCGATCGCCAATCTGCAAACCTAGCCGCTCAATTTCATCGGCATTATGCAGCGTAGCGTTGCTGACGATCACACCCGCCACGGCGACGGGTTCCAGACGCGCAACGGGCGTAATCGCCCCCGTCCGCCCCACCTGAAACTCGACATCGCGCACCCAGGTCAGCTGTTCCTGCGCGGGGAATTTAAACGCCACCGCCCAGCGAGGCGCACGGGCAACGAACCCTAATCGTTCCTGCAACGCCAGCGAATCAACTTTGACGACGACGCCATCAATATCAAAGCCTAATGAACTACGAGTCTGTTCAACCTGACGATAAAAATCGAGTACCTCAGCCGGACCAGTGCATAACTTGATTCTGTCGCTAACCGGCAATCCCCACGCCTTGAACTGCATCAACCGCTCCCAGTGGCTCGCGGGCAGTTCACCGCCTTCCAACAGGCCGACACCATAGCAGAAGAAGGTCAACGGGCGTTTAGCCGTAATGCGTGGATCGAGCTGGCGCAGCGATCCGGCAGCGGCGTTACGCGGGTTGGCAAAGACTTTGCTCCCTGTACGGCGAGCCTCTTCGTTTAACTTCTCAAAGCCGCCGTGCTTCATAAACACTTCGCCGCGCACTTCAACACGACGCGGAATATTTTCACCCTCAAGACGCAATGGGATCGCCCCAACGGTACGGATGTTACTGGTGATATTTTCCCCAGTCGTTCCATCCCCTCGCGTGGCTGCCTGTACCAGAACACCCTCTTCATACAACAGGCTGACAGCCAAGCCATCCAGTTTCAGTTCACAGCAGAATGTCAGATCGTCACCGTTCTTCAGCCTGTCACCAATTCGCTTGCTGAAGGCCAGATAGCTTTCTTCATCAAACACATTATCCAGCGATAGCATTGGCACTTCATGGCGGACCTGCTCAAATGCGGCCAATGGTGCCGCACCAACGCGCTGTGTAGGAGAATCGCTCGTCACCAGTTCTGGGTGATCGGCTTCTAACGCCTTCAGTTCCTGCATGAGTTTGTCATATTCGCTATCAGGAATTTCGGGCGCATCTTCAACGTGATATTTGTATTCGTGATGGCGTAAGACCCGGCGCAACTCCGCTACCCGCAGTGCGACCGCATTCACTTCGGCTGGTTCTTTCTTCACTGGTTTCATACCTGTTTTATCTGACGTGTCGCCCTGTCGGCGTCATGATTTTTATGATTCTCGCCCGTGATAGGCCTAGGCGAGAATCATTAACTTGCAGCTTGAACGGCATCGACGCCGTCAGTTTTATTTCGTTTAAGATTGAGACGTGCTGGCTTTAATCGTGTTGATAATATTTGTCGTGGAGCAACCGTCCTCAAAATTCAGGACTTTCACTTCACCGCCGTTGGCCCAGACCTCTTCACTACCGGCGATTTCATGTGGCTGGTAGTCTCCGCCTTTCACCAGAATATCCGGCAGGATACTGGCAATCAGACGCTGCGGCGTACCTTCTTCAAATGGCACGACCCAGTCGACAGCTTCCAATGCGCCCAACACGATCATCCGCTGCGGCAGCGGGTTGACAGGCCGAGTCGGCCCCTTCAGGCGTTTAGTTGAAGCATCGCTGTTTACCGCAACGATCAGCCGATCGCCAAGTTTGCGAGCATTTGCCAGATAAGACACATGTCCAGCATGCAGAATATCGAAGCAGCCGTTGGTCATCACAATCTTTTCGCCACGCTGACGCGCCAACTCAACGGCATGTTTCAGCTGTTCTTCGGTCATCACACCAAATCCAGTGTCGGCACGGCCACGGATAGCATTTTCCAACTCAATCGGAGTAACGGTTGAAGTTCCCAGCTTGCCAACGACGACGCCTGCGGCAGCATTCGCCAGGAAACAGGCCTCTTCCAGCGAATTACCCGCCGCCAGCGCAGCAGCCAGCACACCAATCACTGTGTCGCCAGCACCAGTGACGTCATACACTTCCTGCGCCAGCGTCGGCAAATGCAGTGGGGCTTTGCCCGGCTGTAGCAACGTCATCCCTTGCTCGGAACGCGTAATCAGCAACGCAGACAGCTCGTAATCAGCCACCAGTTGCATACCGCGCTCGACCAGTTCTTCTTCCGTTTTACTACGCCCTGCGACTGCTTCAAATTCAGACAGATTCGGCGTCAGCAGCGTCGCACCACGGTAACGGGAAAAATCGGTGCCTTTTGGGTCGATCAGCACCGGAACGCCAGCCGCTTTTGCCGTCTGAATCATGGTTTGCACATGCGCCAAGGCGCCTTTTGCATAGTCAGACAGCACCAGCGCGCCAATTTCTGGCAGCGCCTGTTGGATACGCTCAATGATCGGTTGAGGATCAATCCCCTCAAAGCCCTCTTCGAAATCCAGTCGAATCAGTTGCTGATTGCGCGACAGTACGCGCAGCTTGGTGATCGTCGGGTGCGTAGGAACAGAGACAAAATCACACTTCACATTCACTTCGCCAAGTTTGGCGTTCAGTGCGCGTGCAGCATCATCAACCCCCGTTAACCCGACCAGACGTGATCCCGCCCCTAATGCTGCGATATTCATTGCGACGTTCGCCGCGCCGCCCGGGCGCTCTTCGATCGTATCAACCTTGACCACAGGCACCGGTGCCTCTGGTGAAATTCGGCTGGTTGGCCCATACCAGTAACGATCCAGCATGACATCACCAACCACTAACACACCCGCTTGACGGAAATCAGGCAGCGTCACTTTCATCCTCTACTCCAGGCTTATTTCGCATAATGCGCGTAATAATATCATAGGCACGTATCATACACGCCACTGCTGCGCGGCTCTAAACCGCACGGCACATTTTGACCATATAGATATACCCTAAATAATTCGAGTTGCAGGAAGGCGGCGACGCAGCGAGTCCCCAGGAGCTTACATCAGTAAGTGACTGGGGTGAGCGAGAAAAGCCAACGCACATGCAGCTTGAAGTATGACGGGTGGAGAAACTTACGCACCCATCAGCCACTTATTCCAACTCACCAGCACCTGTTCCCGCTCAGCAACAAACCGATCCTTGCTAACCCGCCCGGACAGTTCCTGCAAAGCCAGATGGTGCAGTTCATTGCGCATCGTGACATAGGCCAGCTTGAGCGCATTGGCTTCGCTCTCTTCCATCACGCCATACTGCGCCATCAGCTCCAGAATACGCACATTGTCTGACCAGTGAGTCAAACGTGGTTCCTGCGCGGCGTAGCGCAGCACCAGATACTGGGTGATAAATTCGATATCCGTAATACCGCCCGCATCAGTTTTGATATCAAAGCGTGATTTATCTTTGTTCGCCAAATGCTGACGCATTTTTTCCCGCATTTCCCGCACTTCAGTTCGCAAGGTATCTGCATCACGCTCTGCACAGAGGATACTGCGGCGGATAGACTCAAATGTCTGCTGCACACCGCTTTCGCCGTACACCATACGCGCGCGCACCAATGCCTGATGCTCCCACGTCCACGCCTCATTGCGCTGATAATCATCAAACGCTTCAACCGTGCTGACCAACATGCCAGCCGCGCCCGATGGCCGTAAACGCGCATCCACTTCATACAGAATGCCTGATGACGTCCGGGTGCTAAACAGATGCATCACACGTTGTGCAAGCCGCAGGTAAAACTGGCGGCCATCAATACTGCGCTCGCCATCCGTCATCACGTCCGATGGACAATCCAGCAAGAACACCAGATCCAGATCGGAGCTATAGCCCAATTCCCATCCCCCGAGCTTGCCATAGGCAATGACGGCAAACCCACGGCCTTCACGATGCTGCAAGTGGGAGGGTTGGCCGTAGCGCTCCACCATCAGCCCCCACGCTTGCTGAACTACTGCCGCGATAATCGCTTCTGCCAAATACGTTAAGTGATCGCTCACTTTCATTACCGGCAGTACGCCACCGATATCTCCTGCGGCGATGCGTAACTGTTGTGACTGCTTAAACTGGCGAACGGCTTCCAGTTGTTGTTCTTCATCATCCTCAGGGACGCGCATCAAATACTGACGTAACTCGTCAGCGTACGCGCCCGGAGCCGTCGGCTGATACAGCGTTGACGCATCAAGCAATTCATCCAACAGAAGGGGATAACGTGCCAATTGGCTGGCAACCATCGGCGAAGCCGCACACAGGCGAATCAGTTGGGCCAGCGCGGCACGAGACTCCAGTAACAGTTCGAGATAGGTGGTTCGAGTGACAATCCCCAGCAGCAGCGGGGTCAAACGAGACAGCACCGTATCGGCCTCCTGACGAGCACAGACCTCCGCCAGCAAACACGGCATGAGCTGATCCAGCACATCTCGCCCGCGTGGCCCTATTGTGCGTTTCGCCACATCATTACGGAATTCCACAATCGTCCGCATCAGCTTCTCACGCACGGTTTCCGTAAGATGCGGCGTCAGCGGAGCCAGGTCACCGTCATCCAGCGTGTCCTGCCATAGGCTGCTGTAGCTGCTATGTTCAGGGATATCATTATTGTCCGGTGCATCATCGCCAATCAGTTCATCAAATACGTGGCGCACCGCCTGCATATGCTGTGACAACATGGATTGCAACGTGTCCCAGCTGTCGAACCCCATTCCCCATGCCAACCGCTGCTGATTCAGTTCATCACTCGGCAGCGTTTGTGTCTGTTCATCGGCAATCGCCTGCAACAGGTTTTCCAAACGGCGCAGAAACAGATAAGAGGTACTGAGATCGAGCACCTGCTGCGGGGTTAATAACCCCAATGCTCCCACATGCTGGAGCGTAGGCAACAGTGAACGTCCCTGTAACCCCGGTTCACGTCCGCCTCGAATCAGTTGGAAAACCTGCGTGATAAATTCGATCTCACGAATCCCACCCGCGCCCAGCTTGATGTTATTGCGCAGATCCCGGCGACGCACTTCACGGGCAATCATGCCCTTCATATTGCGTAAAGACTGGATCACGCTGAAGTCAATATAACGACGAAAGACGAAGGGCTTTAATGTACTGCGCAGTTCCTGACTGTAGGCATCGTCCATTCCGCCCATCAGACGCGCTTTAACCATCGCGTAGCGTTCCCAGTCGCGGCCCTGTTCCTGATAATAATCCTCCATAGCCGCAAAGCTGAGCACCAGTGGGCCGCTGTCGCCAAAGGGACGTAGCCGCATGTCCACACGGTAAACAAAGCCATCGACGGTCGGCTGATCCAGCACCTTAATGAGCCGCTGTCCCAAGCGCGTGAAGAACTGCGCGTTATCCAGCTCACGCCGTCCGCCTTGCGTATGACCATTTTCGGGATAAACGAAGATCAGGTCGATATCTGAAGAGAAGTTGAGCTCTCCCCCCCCCAATTTTCCCATGCCAAGAATCAGCAGAGGCTGAGCAACGCCCTGCGCATTGCAAGGTGTCCCCCACTCGCGACAACAGGCCTGATATAGCCAGCTTCTCGCCGCCACAATTATCACCTCGGCCAGCTCGCTAAGCTGACGCAGCGAGTGTTCCGTCGTACTGGTTTGCAGCGCCTGCGACCACGCAATTCGCGCCAGCATATGGCGGCGAAACCGGCGCAATGCCGCCATCAACGCATTTTCATCGTTAACGTCAACCAGTGCGTTGCTCAACCAATCGGCGTAGTGCTGCCACTCTTCAGGCTGTGGCGGCTGCTGATGAATCCCCTGCCACCAGTCAGGATGCAGCGCAAGCGCATCGCTGACAAAATCACTCAATGCCAGAACAGCCGAGTCGCTGTCTGTTATCGGTTCATCAGGCGCGGCCTCCCGCAAACGCGACAAAGCACGCTGAGATTGTTCCGTCAGAAGCACAGGTAAAGCGGGCAAAGGAAGTATCGACATGGGGGTTCCCTTGATACGCCGCCTATCCTCACTGACAAGCGGCAGTTAACGGTTACTGTGATGGTCCACCGCTATGCAGCCAGAACGGAGGCAGGGTCAACACTTCTTTGCGATAGGCTTCCAGATAAGCAGAAGGAGCCTGATCGACAGCAAGGTGCTCAATTTCCTGTAGCAACGTCTGCCAGTGTTCAACGTAGGCTTCCACTTGATCCGCCGGATAGGCACCGGATAAAAGAAGAAAAGCGTAGAGATTACGTTGCAGACGAGGGATTTGCTGTTCGTATTGCTCTGCCGTCAATTTAGAAGAGAAGGCGCTTTTCAGCTCCGCCGTGCTGCGGCTAAGCATAATGTCGGCAAAGCGTTTGAACGATCCCTGTAGCTTAATGCGATCTTTATTATCCATGTAGTCGCGCCAGCCGGACTCGACCAGCCAGGAAGTCAGTACCAACTTACTTTGCAGGTAGTCGGTGCTGTAACAGATTTCCGACCCGCCGGAGCCTTGTAGCCGATTTTCCAGCGTGGCGAGTGCAGAGCGGAAAAGCGTGGTGACCCTACGCAGCACCACGCCCCCCACCAGCACCAGCATTTCGCGCATCAACGCGCTGGCCTGTGGCAGAGCTTCACGAGCAGAGGAATCCCCTCTTACCCACAGTTCTTCATGGTATTGCCAGTGACTTAAGGCCAATTCCAGCGCCGCGCGGATCGCCTGATCGATATTGGTTTTGGAGTCCACAACCAACCGATTGAGAGGAAGACACTCGCGAACCGGATTGCCTTTAGCCAGATGGTATCCTCGTGCCGCCTTACTGAGGCTGCCCTGGCGCATACCACCAAACTCCGCGATTTCCTTTGCCAAGGCCAGCAGATGAGTGGTCTGCCCCACCTTAAGCTCCATCTCCAGTTCGCACAAAGGTTCACTCAGATCGCCAGCGCGGATTTCGCCGCGATCTAACGCAACCTCAATCACGCTTTGATAGTAAGTAAACACCCACTTTTCACGCGTAAAATCTGTGCTAAACAGCGGGTTAAGCGACGGTTGCAGCGTTTTAACATCGCAATCTTCCGGCCAGATTTCCGCAGGAAACAGGCTAAGATCCAGTTCTGCTGTCTCCAGCGCAACATTATACTCAGGGTGCTGATGCAGCCCGCCAATCACCTTGCCGGCTGTTTTCACCGTCATTTCGTAGCGTTCATTCTCGCCGCGAATACGCAGCCCAATGCCATTACGACGCAGATAATTATCCGCCGTTTCATAATAGATATTGCTCAGACGCTGAGCACGCATGTGCTCATACTGGCTATAATCGCTCTCCCATTCAGCCAGTTGTGTCAGCAGCGATTCAACGCTGTCGGGATGAACAATAAATTTCAGCTCAATTTCTTCACTCATAGCATTCACAATACCAAGACCACGTTCATTATCATGTCAGTAAATAACATTTTACTTCACCTGACTACCCTTACCGTACACACTCTTTTTCAGCTGCGAACAAGCGCGCATTTCTTATGCAAACCTACTTATCAGCAATGCCACTTTCCCGTGCTTAAACAGGCAGCATGCCGTCTTCCAAGAACCTGCCCCAGTAGGCGTTATTCGCGCTGTCCGTGTCCAAAATGGCAAATAAAATAGCCCTAATGGGATAGGTTCTAAGACTGTTCTCATTTCGGTTTATAGATTGCCTCGTCAGACTTAAGCCTCTACTATCAGACCACCATTAACGCAACATGATGATCTTATGCAGAAATTAGGCTTACTCTGTTTTACTTTATTTTCACTCACGCTGAGCTGGACCACACAGGCGGAAGAAAAACGCTACATTTCCGACGAGTTATTGACGTATGTCCACAGTGGGCCAGGCAATCAATATCGTATCGTCGGTACTGTGAACGCTGGCACTGAGGTCACACTACTCAGCGTTAATGAAAGTGCGGGCTATGCACAGATTCGTGACGATAAAAACCGCACCACCTGGATTCCTCTCGACCAGCTTAGCAATACGCCAAGCCTGCGCACACGAGTGCCAGAGTTGGAAAAACAGGTAAAAGACCTGACTGACAAACTGAATAATATCGATCAAACCTGGAACCAGCGTACCGCTGATATGCAGCAGAAAGTCGCTGCCAGTGATAGTGTTATCAACGGGTTACGTCAGGAAAATCAGGATCTAAAAAATCAGCTTATCGTCGCACAGAAGAAAGTTAGTGCGGCGAATGTCCAGCTTGACGATAAGCAGCGCACCATCATTCTACAGTGGTTTATGTATGGCGGCGGTGTTGCTGGCATAGGCTTGCTGCTGGGTCTGCTGTTGCCGCACATCATCCCTCGCAAAAAGAAAAATGACCGCTGGATGAGCTAATCGAAATACGTGCCTGCTTCTTGCAGGCATTTTTCTTTGCGGCCAACGTAGCGGCGCAAAGATGGTAGAATGTTGTGAAGTATTGGTTATTTATTCAGGAGCCCGACGTTGAAGATTTACCTTGTCGGCGGCGCTGTTCGGGACAGCCTGCTGGGTTTGCCCGTCACTGAGAAAGATTGGGTGGTGGTCGGCGCTACGCCAGAGCATCTGCTTGCGCAGGGCTACCAGCAGGTCGGAAAAGATTTTCCCGTCTTCTTACACCCCATCAGCCGCGATGAATACGCCCTCGCGCGTACCGAACGTAAATCCGGTAAAGGCTATACCGGATTTGTCTGTCATGCTGAACCGGATGTTACGTTAGAGCAGGATTTGCTGCGCCGCGATTTGACCATTAATGCCATTGCTCGTACCGAGCGTGGCGATCTGATCGATCCTTATCATGGCCGTCGCGATCTCGACAATCGCGTACTGCGCCACGTCTCGGATGCCTTCAGCGAAGATCCGCTACGGGTTCTGCGTGTCGCCCGTTTTGCCGCGCGTTTTGCTCATCTCGGCTTCCAGATTGCAGAAGAAACCATGGCGCTAATGCAAAAAATGGCGCATGAAGGCGAACTGGCTTACCTGACGCCAGAGCGCGTCTGGAAAGAGACGGAAAAAGCACTCGGCACGTCGTCGCCGGATGTCTATTTTCAGGTGCTGCGTGACTGCGGCGCACTGGCCGTGCTGTTCCCTGAAATCGATAATCTGTATGGCGTACCTGCCCCTGCCAAATGGCACCCGGAAATCGATACGGGCATTCATACCATGATGACGGTAGCAATGGCCGCACGCCTCAGCCCTGACATTGACGTGCGTTTTGCTACGCTGTGCCACGATTTAGGAAAAGGGCTAACGCCACCTGAACTATGGCCGCGTCATCTTGGCCACGGCCCGGCGGGCGTCAAACTGGTTGAAGCACTCTGTCAGCGCCTGCGCGTACCTAATCCGATTCGTGATTTGGCGAAGCTGGTTGCGGAATATCATGACCTGGTTCATACCGTGCAGGTGCTGCAACCCAAAACCCTGCTGAAGTTATTTGATGCGATTGACGTCTGGCGCAAGCCGCAGCGTCTGGAACAGTTAGCGCTGACTAGCGAAGCCGATGCCAGAGGCCGAGCCGGTTTCGAAGAAAACCCTTATCCGCAAGGCAATTACCTGCGTGAAGCCTTCCGCGTCGCCAGTCAGGTAAGCAGTGCAAGCGTCGTCGCCGATGGCTTTAAGAGCATTGATGTGCGCAATGAACTGGCACGCCGCCGTATTCATGCATTAGCAGACTGGAAAGCACAACAGCCTGATGTATCAAGCACGTCCTAAAAAAAGAGGCCACGCTCATGCGTGGCCTCTTCTCTATAATTACAGCTAAACGCTCAGTCTTACATAAATACCATGTAAACAACGCCTGCGACGATAAAACGGTAAATCGCAAAGGGAATAAACGAGATTCGTTTGATGATTTTCAGGAAAGTTTTAATCGCAATCAGCGCCACAACAAACGCCGTCACGAAACCAACGGCAAACATCGGCACATCAGCCAACGACAGGAAATGCCAGCTCTTATACAGATCCAGAACGGTCGCGCCCATCATCATAGGAACCGCCAGGATAAAAGAGAACTCAGAGGCCGCATAGCGGCTGACGCCCATCAACATCCCGCCGGAAATGGTCGCTCCCGAACGTGAAAAGCCGGGCCACAGCGCCAAACACTGAAAACAGCCAATCATAAATGCCTGACGATGCGTAATGTCATCCAGCCCAACGGCGCGCGGCTCTTTTGGCTTAAACCATTCCGCGGCTAGCAGCAGAAAGCCACCGATAACCAGCGAGTACATCACGTTTTGCGGATAAAACAGCGATTTGATGACATCATGAAAAATCAGACCGAGCACGACCGCAGGGATCATCGCCAACAGGATGTGCGTCAGCTTCAGACGCCCAGAGGTTTTCCCCTCATGCGGCACCTTGCCGAAGTGAATCCCAATCAGGCCAAAAAGGCGACGCCAGAACATGACGACAACCGCCAGAATCGATCCAAGCTGGATGATAACTTCAAACGTCTTGGCTTTCTCATCAACAAACCCTAACCAATGACCAACAATAATCATATGCCCCGTAGACGATACGGGCAGAAACTCGGTCAGCCCTTCGACCACGCCAAGAATAAATGCGATTAGCAACGAATGCAGGTCAGTCATCTAAAAATCCTTGCCTCTAATAAAAACGAAAATGCAGCCCATAAAAAAGCGGCCACGCACTTCAGCGAGCCGCTACACACCCTAAATAATTCGAATTGCATGCAGGCGGCAAGAGAAAAACCCCGATGAGCTTACTCAAGTAAGTGATTCGGGTGAGCGACCCCAACGGGGCGAGGTCCACGTAAGTGGGCCGAGTAGCGCGCCAACATACATGCAGCTTGAAGTATGACGGGTATAACTGGCTTATAGACTATTCAGGTTACGATTTAGTTGCACGTAAACCCGTATTTATTCTGTTAAATCAGATTTATCGCGCACCGCGCTCAATAATGACCCCAACCTGACGCGCCTGCGCGACTGCGCCCGGCTTGCTAAGCTTGATGCGCAGCCAGGGAATCGAGAAGCGTTGCATCAGCATGTGTGCAACTTCTTCAGCAACACGCTCCACCAGAGCAAAGCGTTGGTTTGCCACATGGGCAATCACCGCGTCACTGACATCAGCATAGCTCAGGCAATCATTCACATCGTCACTGGCCGCAGCCTGACGGTTATCCCAGCCCATTTCGATATCGAACACCAGTTTCTGCTGGATGGTCTGTTCCCAATCGTAAACACCAATCGTAGTGATTACGGTAAGTTCTTCAATAAATACGATATCCATCACGCCGTTCTCTGTTTTTGTCGCTGTCGGATACCACTTCCGACGGAATATGCGTATTATCCACAGATGAGAAGAGTAAAACGACCCTTATTAAACGGAATGGCGTTATGAGTGTTACCGCGCTTGGTATGATGTTAATCGCGTATCTGTGTGGCTCTGTTTCCAGTGCGATTTTGTTCTGCAAAATTACTGGGCTGCCCGATCCGCGTCTGCATGGTTCTGGGAATCCTGGAGCCACGAACGTATTGCGTATTGGCGGCAAGGCTGCCGCTGCAACCGTATTGGTCTTTGATGTCCTGAAAGGCATGCTGCCTGTCTGGGGCGCTTATGCATTAGGCGTTACCCCGTTGTATCTCGGGTTAACCGCCATCGCCGCCTGCCTCGGCCATATTTATCCGGTCTTTTTCCACTTTCGCGGTGGTAAAGGCGTGGCAACCGCTCTTGGCGCCATCGCCCCAATCGGCTTGGATCTGACGGGTCTGATGACCGGCACCTGGCTACTAACCGTACTGTTAAGCGGCTATTCCTCGCTCGGTGCCATTGTCAGTGCGCTTATCGCACCGTTTTATGTCTGGTGGTTCAAGCCACAATTTACCTTCCCCGTCGCGATGCTCTCTTGCCTGATACTGATGCGTCACCACGACAATATCCAACGCCTATGGCGCGGACAGGAAAGTAAAATCTGGGATAAGCTGCGCAAGAAGAAGCAACCGGAAGACGAGGATACGTCCCCCGAAGAGTGAAGAGTAAGGCAAAAAAATTCCCGTTTTCACGGGAATTTTTTATGAGGGACTCCCCTAAATAATTCGAATTGCAGGCATTTAGAATCGGCCGATAGCGGCAAACTCCTGCGACTGCACTTTAAACTGTGCCATGCTTTCAGCTAACAGACGCGCCTGATCTTCCAGTGAGCGTGTAGCGGCCGCGGATTCTTCGACCAGAGACGCATTTTGCTGTGCAACTTCATCCATCTGCGATACCGCCAGATTCACCTGTCCAATGCCATTGCTCTGCTCACGCGTTGCCGTTGAGATTTCACGCATTAGCGACGTCACTCGTGCCACCGCGTCAGAAACGTCGTCCATTGTTTCACCTGCCATTTTTGCCATAACGGTGCCTTCACTGACGCGGCTCTGGGATTCCTCCATCAGCGTTTTGATCTCTTTCGCCGATTGCGCACTGCGCTGCGCCAGATTACGGACTTCCCCCGCAACGACCGCAAAGCCACGTCCCTGCTCACCCGCCCGCGCGGCTTCAACTGCCGCATTTAGCGCCAGAATATTGGTTTGGAACGCAATGCCGTCAATCACTGCCAGAATATCGCCAATACGTGCGGAGCTGCTGGAGATCATCTGCATTTTCTCAATCATGCCCCCCACCGTCTCGCTGCCTTTAGTGGCAATGTCAGACACGTTTTGCGCCAGCGTATGAGCTTGTTCCGCACTCTCAGCGTTTAGCGTTACCGTGGCGGTCAACTGCTCCATACTGGCTGCGGTTTCTTCCAGCGATGATGCCGACTCTTCCGTACGAGCAGCCAGATGGGTATTACCGGATGATAGCTCGCGAGTACCAACGTCAATCTGCATCCCCGCATCGCGGACGCGGCCAACGGCGGTTGCCAGCGAATGCTGCATTGCCTTCATCGCCTGAATCAGGCGGCCAATTTCATTATTGCCACCATCGGCAATACGCTGGGTCAGGTCACCGTGGGCAATAAACTCCAACTGGACGACGGTATCTTCAAGCGGAGACAAAATGGAACGCTTCAGTGCAATCCATGCAGCTAATACCAGCAGCAGAACAAATACGCAGGCAATACCGATGATCACCAGACGGTCAAACGCAAAGCTTTCTGCTTCTGTGAGCATGTTTTCCCCAACTTCCAGCCCAAAGTCGCGGAATTCATTCGCTACTTTATCCATCTTAACGCTAAGCGGTGGTAGCACGTCTTGCAGTAACACGTAATAAGCAGCAACGTCACCACGTTTCAGCGCATCGACCATTGGCTGAACGCCAAGGTTCATGTATTGCTCGTAGTTGCTTTTGACCTCTGCCGCCATTTTGGCGCCGCGTTCCGTTACGGTTCCATAGGAAAGAAAACGCGTCATTTCTTTGTGGGAGAGCGCCGTATAGGCTTCCGCTCGCACTACCGACGCATTTGCGAGATCGGTCAGCCCGTTTTCCATCTGACGAGCAGCCAAAGCCGCCCCTGTTCTTGCACGCAGCGAGGCGGTATAGCTCCCAGCCAGCGCAGTAACCTCTTTGCCCTGAATCTTGTCGATTGTTGTAAGCGAAGTGATTCCCTGATTAATGGAAGTGATGCCAATTCCGCAGACCAGCAATAAGAGCAGTACCATCGTTCCTAACAAAGCAATCAAGCTCGTCTTGATTGTGATGTTTCTTAACATTTTTGTTTCCCTGGAATTACAACTAGTAAATAAATGCGGAGAAATGCTCCACATAACGTGATCTCGATCATGTTTCTATCGGTAGCAAGCCTGCTTTCTTTAAAGAAACTTTAGTAACGAAAGTATTTTTACTTAAACTGCTCACGCTAACGTATGGCGCCTCGGTGCGCTAAAAGTCAGGGACATTAAACGCTTTTTGGCTATAATGACGGCCACGCTATTCAGGTTTTAAGAGAAGGAAACTGACATGAGTCTGAACGATGTTCCAGCAGGTAAAGATCTGCCAGAAGATATCTATGTAGTGATTGAAATCCCCGCGAATGCCGATCCAATCAAATATGAAATTGATAAAGATACCGGTGCGCTGTTTGTAGACCGTTTCATGTCTACAGCCATGTTCTACCCATGCAACTACGGCTACATCAACCACACGCTGTCTCTGGATGGCGACCCAGTTGACGTGCTGGTACCGACCCCGTATCCGTTGCAGCCGGGCTCAGTGATCCGCTGCCGTCCTGTTGGCGTGCTGAAAATGAGCGACGAAGCGGGCGAAGATGCCAAGCTGGTTGCCGTTCCGCATAGCAAGCTGACTAAAGAATACGATCATATTAAAGACGTTAACGACCTGTCCGAACTGCTGCGTGCACAAATTAGCCACTTCTTTGAACACTACAAAGATCTGGAAAAAGGCAAGTGGGTGAAAGTTGAAGGTTGGGATAACGCTGAAGCGGCAAAAGCCGAAATCATTGCTTCCTTCGAGCGCGCGAAAAACAAATAAGCGCTACGCGATCAAAGACACCGCACGATCAAAAACACCGCTTTACGCGGTGTTTTTATTTATGGAGATAATGACTTGATTGGTTACTCGACTTCAAGCCTCTTCTTCATTGCGCTTCAGCCAGTCGCCGCTGGCAATACGCATTAGCCCTACAACAGGGTGTTTGTACAGATAAATCCAGGCATTGCCCAGAGGGGTGGGAATCAACTCACGCTGGTATTCGTGACCGTCCCGTTTTAACGCATCCAGTTCCGTCAGAATCGACGAACTAATGCGATAGACCTCGCAACGGATCTCTCCATCGCCAGGTACGACTGCCGGATAATGGCCGAGATCGTACAGCTCGAAACCAGCGAGCAGACAATCCCCTAACCATTGCGCATTCGTCATCCAATGACTATTTCCCTGTTTGCGTCGTAAACTGCCGTAAACAATAATTCGCATCGCTAGAACTCAAACTGATAGAGCACATCTAATGCCTGACTAATTCCAGACACCGCTTCCAAGTATAGCTTTGGCATCAGGCGGTAACGCAGCGTTAACGTTGCCAAAGAATCGAATATGCCAACTCCATATTTCACTTGCAGACCCGGAAGGACGTAACCGCTGACGACAACCTGAGAATTATCGCCAACACCCTGTGTATCCAGAGCTAAATTACTTACGCCAAAGGCCTCGCCGATTTTACCCACAACTTGACCACTTTGTGCAACCCCTAAACCTACTAACATTGAGGTCATCGCCGAGCTATCTGCTCCGCCGCTGTCCAAACCCTGTCCACGCAGCAGATAAGAGAGCGCTTCCTGCTGCGACATCGCCGGATCGGAGAAGACTTCCAGCTTCGGTGTAGCAGCCATGCCAGTGACGCGCACGCCTGCGGTAACGTCGTCAGCAGTGTTGTCTGGATTACGCACGGCTTCGATATTCAGGATCGGCTGGTCGGGCGGGCCAGAGAACAAAATCAGTCCTTTACGGACGATCAAATCTTGTCCATAGGCTTTAAAGCGGCCGGACGGAATATCGATCTGGCCGTTTAGCCCTAGTCCGCGCTCGTCCTGAACCATCTTCAGGTCACCCTGTAGACGGGCGGCAAGCCCAAATGCATCTAGCTGTACATCATTACCAACGCGGATCGTGAGGTTGCTATTAATAGGAATCGCAGCGCTGGCTTTTTTCAGCGGCTGGCGCTGAGCATCGAGCATCACTTCATCCGACGACACCGCCACCGCGCTTTCCGGCATATCTTTAACCACGATACGCGCCCACGGAATACTGACCGATCCGTTTAACGCAAACAGCTGCGGCGTGGCCTCGAAAACAATATCTGGCGAAACATCCAGCCTCGCCATAGGCGGAATCGTCACCCGCAACTTCTGGCCTTTCGCGGCAATTCGCGCACGCCAGGCATCAGGCTGCGACCAGTCCGCGTTCCCACCAAGATTTAACTGTCCATTATCCGTTTTCAGGAAACCTTGCAGCGTTGACGACATCCCACTGAAGTTCACCGCCAGTCGCCCATTGGTCAGGTCAATCGGCATCCAGTTGCCATCAATATCCAACCGTTCCAGCACCATCTGGCCGAATAACTGCGGGCGAGCGACATCTCCCGCGAGACGCAGGTTCGCATTCAGTATCCCCGCCGCTTTTTCTCCTTTGCTCAATGCAGGGTTGAGCAACGCCAACGAAATATTATTGATCGTGACGCTGCCGCCGAGATTGCGCCGACCCTGTGGATCGGTCACTTGAATATCACCGCTGAAGCGCCCGTTTTCGCGAATCGCCATCAGCCAGCCAAGCTGCGCCCGCCCGCGATCGAGCCCGGCATTCAACGTAAAAGTATCGAAATCAATCGGCAACGTATTGCCCTGCATCTGTTGGCGAACGCTGATGCCGTTCCCTACCAGCGATACTTTCGCCTGCGGTAAGCCTTGTCCCGCCTGCCAGCTGATATCGGCACCGCCCGTGAACGTCCCAGCCAGCACCGTATCCTCCGTCAGGAACGGTTTTAACATGGCAAGATCGAAACGGTTCAGTCGAACGCTTGCCTGTCCGCTCGGCCCCGCTTCAATCGCTTTTGGTACACAAAGTTCTGCGTTCGGATTACGCCAGCAGTGCGTGCCAATTGTGATCTTCTGCTGCGTATTCAGGTAATCCAGCGCCATATCCTGTGTCAGACGCCATTCCCCCACAGGGGTGTCGAAACGGGTATTGCTCAACGTGCCACGCCAGCGTTGTTCCTGACGATCGAAGCTGCCTGAAAGCGCTAATTGCCCCGCGACCGGCTCACCCTGCATATTCAATCGGAGCTGGTGCTGTTTCTCGTTGCCGCTGGCATCCAGCGTTAACAGACTAATATTCAGGCCATCTTGCTTCAGATCTTCAAGACGCACCGCGAGCTTGCCCTGAATCTGCTGCTCAGAACGTACATCGCCTTCCACCCTCACCTGGCTAATCGTGATAGCTTGCCAGCGCAGCCCAGAAGCCGTGATATCCGCTAACATCTGCGGTTCACGCAGATTGCCGCGTAGTTTGAGCGTACCGATGGCGCGCCCCGCGAGGCCGGGCAACATACCATCCAGCGACGGCGCATTGATGTCCGCATCCAACTGCCACTTGTCGCTCAGGTCGCCCTTAACGTTCAGTTGGTTACGGCCTAACGCCAGATTCAGCCCAGGTATTGTCCACTGGCCCGCGGCGTTACCGCGTAGTTCACCTCTGGCCGTGAGCTTGTTCGCTTTCACGTTACCGTCCAGCCGCAATTCAGGCACCTGCAACTGCCAGCTACCGCCATAGACGCTGCCGCGAGTCGTTATTTTCCCGTCTATTTTCGCGGGCCATTCGGGCCACTGTTTCGCGGTGTTAATCCCGTTCAGCAGGAGTTCACTGCGCCAGCTTATCGCTTTACTCCAGTCGATAAGCGCACTCAGATCGGCATTGCCCTGCAACGCTGCCAGCCGCAGACGGCTCAGCGTAAACTGCTGCTCGTTGCCTTTGCCATCCAGCAACAGCGTCGCGGGGGGAATGTCCGCTCCGCTGAGGTCGCCGCGCAGCGACAGCGCGTAGTCGGTCGCTTTGCCGTTAAAACGCAGCCTGACGTTGCTAGCCTGATACTGTGTTGCCCCCGTCAGCGGCCAGCGCACACGCTCGGTTTGCAGCGTCAACGCCAGCGGCAGCCCGGCTTCCGCCAGTTTAGTTTGTAGGTCTACCTGTGCACGCTGCGGCCCCGAGAGATTCAATGCCACATTCAGCTGTTCGCGCAGGCCGCCGTCGACCGTCAGTTTCAGCTTTTCGCCCTTGAGCGGATCGACGTTCAACACGCCGTTCGCCGTTAGCGAAACGGGCCAGTTATCACTGAGCGTCGCCTCACCGCGCACATTCAATCCGCCCTGCGGCGATTGCACGATCAATTTGTCCAGACGCAAATGCTGCTGTTGGGTCGACGCCTGCACGAACAGGTTATTAATCAAAATGTCCTGATCGCCCGTCAGCCGCAGCTGTTCGCCATGAATCTCGACAATGTTCAGATCCAGTGGCAGCGTGAACTGCGGTAGATCCGGCAGCAGCGGTTTGGAGAACAGTGCGCTCAGGCGTTCACCCAGTGGCTGTTCAGGCACTGCTGGCTTGTCAGATGCGCTATCTGTTTTGGGTGTCGATGCTGTCAGTATCGGTGTCGTGGTGGTGGCTGCCGCGACCGTGTTATTTGCCTCTAGCACTTTATCGATTTGAAGCGTTTGCGAGGAGCCTTGCTCAACCGCCTCGCGTACGTTCGCCGCTGTTTCTTTGATGACGGATGCCATTTCAGCCGCCGTCACTTTGCCATCTTCCAACACATCGACAGGTGTTTTCGGCAAAGCCACCAGCAGCGCACTAATTTTGGTCGGCAACAGCGTCAGCGCACGTCCTTCCCACTGCATTCCCGTACGGAATTCGCCCAGCGAAATCGCTGTATCATCGACGGTAACCTGAACGCTATTGAGTACCAACTGACGCAGAGAAATAGGGAAAGGTGCTGAGATTTCCGTGACTGGCGTCGAAGGAGGCGGTGATTCTTCTGCCGCTGGCAAGGCTTTGGTATCCACGACGACATCCACGCGGTTCGCCGAGAGATCATTGATGCACAACTGGCTTTTGCGTAAACACCCTAACGCCAGCGACAGATGAAATTCATCAACCTTTACCGTCACGCCCGGCATCTCGTAGCTGACATTTTTCAGCGTTAAATCACGCCAGCCACCGCTCACGCTGGCAATATCGAGTCCCGGCACCACGCGCGCGGCGGTATTCAGCAATAGATGCAGGCCCGGCGTAGTTCCCACCAGCAGCCCTAGCCCGACAATGAGCAGTAATAAGAAGGCGACGATCCCGATACCTATCTTTTTCCACCAGCGTCCTTTCCGCGCTGGCGTCGTCGGCGCGCTATCAGGCATGACGTTTTCTTCTGTCACCGGATCCTGTGCTTTTTTTTCGTTTTTATCATCCATCATAATTCAGGCCCCAGTGCGATATAGAACTGAACATCGTTCTTCTTCTCTGCATCGCCGATCGGCATGGCAACATCGAGTTTCACTGGGCCAATCGGCGAGGCCCAGCGCACACCGACACCCGTGCCAGTCTTGAAGTTACTCCGTTTGATGTCATTCACCGCTTCACCTGAATCAACAAAAACCGCGCTCCACCATTTTCCCGTCACGTTGTATTGGTACTCGAGCGAGCCAGTCGCCAGCTTGGACGCACCGGTCAGTTTGCCGTCGCTGTCACGCGGCGAAATAGATTTGTATTTATACCCACGAATGCTGCGATCGCCACCGGCAAAGAAACGCAGTGAGGGAGGAACGCGGGAGAAATTATTGGTCTCAATCCAGCCCAGATTGCCGCGCGCGACAAAACGGTGTTTATCCGCCAGCGTACGAATCCAGACGTTCTGCGCCTGAACCACGGCAAAATCGATATCCGATCCCCAGGTAGTGTCGGAAATATCGATAGAATAACGCTGCGTATCACCCCATACCGGCATCAGCCCGCCGCGTTGACGAGTTCGGTTAATGCTCACGCCCGGATAGATCAGCATCGTGGTATCCGTCACGCTCGCCTGCGTAAAGTGATCGAGGCTCCAGCGCAGGTTGATCGCCCGTTGCCAGCCGCTGGAAAGATCCCAGTAGCGTGCAACATTCACCGTGGTGCCATCGGATTTGGTATCGTTGAGATCTTCGCGTTTAAAACCGCCTTGCAACAGGTAATACTGCTCAAGCGGGTTCTTCAACAAGGGAATTTTGTAGCTAAAATCGAGTGATTGCTCCGGCGCAGACACGCTCAGGCTGCTTTCCAGACTGTGGCCCCGAGAATTCACCCAAGGTTTATTCCAGGTCGTTTTAAAACGAGGGCCAACATCAGTGGCATAACCCACCCCAGTTTCGATGCGGTTGCGGGTTCGCGGCGTCACCACAGCGTCAAGCGGCAGAACCTTGGTGCTTTTTGACTGTTCGAAATTGGGCGATACCACGACGGAATTAAACCATCCCGACGCAGAGAGGCGACGGTTTAACTCACCGAGATCCTCACTGGTGTAAACATCGCCTTCATGAAACGGTACCAGATTTTGCAGATAATCATCGCGGATTTGTGCGCCCTGAAAATTCACAGCGCCAAAACGATAGCGTTCCCCACTATCAAAATCGATGTCCCAAAATGCTTCTCTCTCTTCGCGCATCACGCCGAGCTGGCTTTGCTGGAAGCGTGCATCAAAATAGCCTTTGCGTAATGACAAGCCGTTCAACCCGCTTTTAAAGCGATCGTAATCACTGTGATTCAACACAGAACCAATTTCAGGACGATCGTCTTTAACCAGCTGCTGATAGTCTTTATCGTCATGCGCACCGCCACGCAAGGTGATGTTCACACCAGCAATTTTTACCGGTTCGCCGGGCGTAACAGTCGCAATCAATACAGGTCGCCCACCATTAACGGCAGGTCGAAATTCAAAACCAATCTGTGGATCGTAATAGCCGAGCGCACGCAACCCCTGACGGATCGCCTCATCAACGCGTGACCGAAAACGTCCGTCAGCATTAACCTCATCGACCGCAATGGTAGATAAACCTGCCCGCACATTTTTTTGTAGCTGCCCTTCCAGCCCCATGACTTGCAGACGCACACTCGCCGCCTGGCTATCTGGCGCCAACATGAGCAGCGCGCACATCAGGCCAAGAATCCGGTATCGTGGTGCACCGCAGCCAGCAAGGACGTTCTTTTGTTCTGCTACGCCTTTTTGCCCGGTAACACTTTTTTTTCCAATGAAACGGTTCTTTGAAGTGAAACGTCTTTTTGCAATGAAAATAGTCACTGAGCTCCCTGATAAATCGGTCTGTCGCCTAAAACCTATAGCATGGCTTTTATCACTTCGCCCGCCGCGTTGACGGCCGCCGCTGTACGCTTACCTGACAATCCGCAATGTAGCGCTGAAATCTTCTGCCAACTTTGCATGATATTAGTGATAAATACTAATTTTCTATCTTAAAAATAGATTTTCACCTACAAACATCAGTGTGCGGCATTACAGATAAACATTACCTTAACATTAAACACCATTAAGATATAAAGACAGCCCAATGCTTCTTGGTTATGCTTTCAATGAAAGCGGGTTATTTACCCAGTCTAGCTGGAGTTAACAACGTGATGAATTCGATTGATAAGACGCAGCGGATTACGCAATCCGATGCTTTACCGGGGCGTTCCACCCCTATGCCAGTAGCCAGGCTGCACGTCGTGCATGAACATTCCATGACGCATGTGCCGGACCACATGTCTGTCGCTATTTTTGCGATGGGCTGCTTCTGGGGCGCAGAGCGTTTGTTCTGGCAACAGCCGGGCATCTACAGCACCGCTGCGGGTTATATCGGTGGTTACACGCCCAATCCGACCTACCGTGAAGTGTGCAGCGGGCAAACCGACCACGCCGAAGCAGTGCGTGTCGTTTTCGACCCTGCGACTATCAGCTACAGCCAATTGCTGCAATTATTTTGGGAAAATCACGACCCCGCACAGGGTATGCGTCAGGGTGGTGATATCGGCAGCCAGTATCGCTCCGCCATTTATACGCTCACTCCCGAGCAGGAACAGGCCGCGCAGGCGAGCCTTCAGCGCTTTCAACAGGCGATGAGGGAGAACAGCGACGGTCGTGCGATCAGCACAGAAATCGAACCTGCGGGCCCGTTCTATTATGCGGAAGAGGATCACCAGCAATATCTGCACAAGAATCCGAACGGCTACTGTGGATTAGGCGGCATCGGCGTCTGTCTGCCGCCTCCGCGTTGACCGCTGGCGGTAATTTCACCGCTCCTGCTATAATGCCCCCGAACCGGGCTAATCCTCGCCCGGTTTTGACCTTCAATAACGATCATAATGTGTTCACTTTTATGTGTTCACCTTTCTGAGGATCGCTGCGTCAATCTCGGCTCATGCGAAAACTTACCTAAAGTAAAAACTATGTTAAACAGTCTATTACTGATTCTTTTTCTTATTGCCATCAGTGCGTTTTTCTCGATGTCGGAGATCTCGCTGGCGGCGTCTCGTAAAATTAAACTCAAACTGATGGCTGATGAGGGAAATATCAACGCCAATCTGGTGCTCAAGTTGCAGGAAACGCCGGGCATCTTCTTTACCGTGATTCAAATTGGCGTCAACGCCGTCGCGATTCTGGCCGGTATCATCGGCGATGCGGCATTTTCCCCTACCTTTTCCATGCTGTTTGAACGCTTCATGTCACCCGAATCCGCAGATAAAGTCAGTTTCATCTGCTCATTTGTCCTTGTCACTAGCCTGTTCATTCTGTTTGGCGATCTCACCCCGAAACGCATTGGTATGATTGCGCCGGAAACCGTAGCGGTCCGCATAATCAACCCCATGCGCTTCTGCCTGTTCCTTTTCCGCCCGATGGTCTGGATATTTAACGGTCTGGCTAACGTCATTTTCCGCATGCTCAAGCTGCCGATGGTGCGTAAGGATGACATCACGTCCGATGACATTTACGCCGTGGTGGAAGCCGGTGCGCTGGCTGGCGTACTGCGTAAGCAGGAACACGAACTGATCGAAAACGTGTTTGAGCTGGAATCCCGTACCGTGCCTTCTTCCATGACCTCGCGTGAAAGTGTGGTCTACTTCGATCTGCGCGAGCACGAAGACAGCATTAAGGAAAAAATTGCCCAGCAGCCACACTCAAAGTTTCTGGTTTGCGATGGCACAATTGATCAGATCGTCGGCTACGTGGATTCCAAAGACCTGCTGATTCGGGTGCTGGGAAACCAGAGCCTGACGTTGAGCAGCGGGGTACAGATTCGTCAGGCGCTGATCGTTCCGGATACGCTGACACTGTCCGAAGCGTTGGAAAGTTTTAAAACCGCGGGCGAAGATTTCGCGGTTATTTTGAACGAATACGCACTGATTGTCGGCATCATCACCCTTAACGACGTGATGACCACACTGATGGGCGATCTCGTCGGCCAGGGAATGGAAGAACAGATTGTGGCGCGTGATGAGAATTCATGGCTGGTTGAAGGCGGTACACCAATAGAAGACGTGATGCGGGCGCTGAATATTGATGACTTCCCACACTCCGGCAACTACGAAACCATCGGCGGATTCATGATGTATACGCTGCGGAAAATCCCGAAACGTACCGATGCGGTGCGCTTCTCAGGCTATAAGTTTGAGGTGGTGGATATCGACAGCTACAAAATCGATCAGTTGCTGGTGACGCGTCTGGAAGATCGTCCGATTATCGCGTCAAGCGCGAAAGTTGATAGCACAGACTAACCGTTACTCTGGCAAAGCCAGATAACAAACCAGAACGGCCCGCTATGGGCCGTTTCTTTATCACTTATCCCATCTCAGCCTGAAGCCGGATGACCTGGCGATTCACTTCTGACATCACCAGAAGATGCTGCTTATCTTGTTTCTTTGGCAATAGAATTTTGCCGTAGTCGAACTCAAAAGCACCAACCCCTTTGATGTACAGTCGCCCGCGAAACAGAGTTTTCACATATTTGGCGACTTTCGAAGGATTGTAACGTTCGAAGATCCTCATCGTTTTACTCTCCCGTTTTATTTTTCTACGCTCTCCCTTTCGCCAACATGGCTGAGGTTCTGGAGCGCTAATGAGATAACGGATACTGCTAATTAGTACTGTAAAACGGCATTTAGTTCCCTACCATTTAGTATTCTTAACTGCTTTTACGGATTTTTACAGAATAGTGTTTAAGTAAATATTTAGTCATCAGTATAAACCTTCAAAAATAAGGGTTTTGTGCACTCCGGCATAAACCGTGTTATCGCGGAGCAGGACAGACCCGTTTCCTGAATCTACGCTTATTCCATAGCCTGACATTTTCCATAATAGACATCGCATCAGGTCACCCACACGGAAGGAAATACCATGATAAAAATACGCCACCTGCTCCTCGCGCTCTCTACAGCTTCCTTGCTGGGGCTTATCTCACTCCCAGCCTCGGCCCATACGTTAGTGCTCAACCAATGGGTTCCCCCCGTCGGGGTCGCGGACAGAGGAGAACTTCAGTACCTTAATAATCAGTTTAGTTATAAAAACTGGAACAGCGCGCAATTGCCTGGGAAAGTACGGGTGATACAACACATCGCCGGTCGAACCTCGGCAAAAGAGATGAACGATCCCCTCATCTCCGCACTGAAGGCCGCTAACCTACCGCATGATTATTACCAAACGACGACAATCGTGAATACCGACGATGCCATCATCGGCACCAGCATGTTTGTGCGCAGTAGCCTTGAGGACAACAAGAAAGCCTTTCCATGGTCGCAATTCATTGTCGACAGCAACGGTAACGTGCGTAAAACCTGGCAGCTACAGCCGCAAAGCTCAGCTATCGCAGTGTTGGATAAACAGGGGAAAGTCCGTTTCGTGAAAGATGGCGCGTTGAGCGGGCAGGAAGTGCAGCAGGTGATGTCCCTGCTGCGTCAGTTACTGGAAGAGAAATAGCGCTAAAATAAAGAGACGCGAAAACCGGGGTTGAGGAAAGATTCACGCGGCGTGTAAGACAGAGGCTGCCCCTGCCAATCGTGAATCTGCGCCCCAGCCGCCACCGCCACCGCATGGCCCGCCGCCGTATCCCAAATGTTAGTCGGCCCGAAGCGTGGGTAAAGCTGCGCTTCACCTTCTGCCACCAAACAAAATTTTAGCGATGACCCAATCGCCACCGTCTGGTGCTCACCCAACTGGCTAAGATAATCTTTCAGTTCACGATCGGCATGAGAGCGGCTGACTACCACCAGCGGCGGATACGCCTGCTTCACCGAAATTTGCCGGCGCTGGCCGTTCTCTTCTTTCCAGGCTTTACCGTCCGCCGCGGAATACATCACGCCCGTGACCGGCACATAAACCACACCCAGCACGGCTTGGCCGTTTTCGATCAGCGCAATATTGACCGTAAACTCGCCGTTGCGGTTGAGGAACTCTTTCGTGCCATCCAGCGGATCGACCAGCCAATAGCGCTGCCAGTGCCGACGGACTTCCCACTCCGGCGGATCTTCTTCTGACAGCAAAGGAATATCAGGAAACGCCGCCGCCAGTCCTTCCTTAATGACCCGATGAGCCGCGAGATCGGCTGCGGTCACTGGCGAATCATCTTTCTTGTGCGCGACATCTACGGGATGCTGCCCGTCGTAAACCTGCATAATGGCAGCACCGGCATCACGGGCCAGATGGCAAATAGGTTCTAGCATGATCTACCTCGTCGTTATTGGTTGCGCGTAACGCAGACTTCATCTCTCTCATTCATTATATACCCCAAATAATTCGAGTTGCAGGAAGGCGGCAAGAGAGGGAATCCCGATGAGCTTACTCAAGTAAGTGATTCGGGTGAGTGAACGCAGCCAACGCACATGCAGCTTGAAGTATTACGGGTATACATCTGTGAGGCAATCTACGATTATCGCCATTACTGATGTCATACTCAGAATTTAGAGACGATAATCACTTTAACTTCATCATGATATGAAAGACACCCCGATCGCCTCACGCGTCGACAATCACCGCACAAGGAGTTACGCAATGAAGCATTCACTGGCACTCAGCCTACTTGCTACGCTGGTCGCCACGACCGTTCATGCCGCCACCGTTGATTTACGGGTATTGGAAACCACCGATCTGCACAGCAATATGATGGATTTCGATTACTACAAGGATACTCCAACCGATAAATTTGGTCTGGTGCGCACCGCCAGTCTGATTCACGCCGCGCGCGAACAGGCGACCAACAGCGTGTTGGTAGATAATGGCGACCTCATTCAGGGCAGCCCGTTAGGCGACTACATGGCGGCGAAGGGGTTGAAGGCTGGCGATGTACACCCGGTTTATCAGGCGATGAACACGCTGGATTATTCCGTCGGCAATATCGGTAATCACGAATTCAACTATGGATTAGACTACCTGCACAAGGCGCTGTCTGGCGCGAAATTTCCTTATGTGAACGCCAATGTGCTGGATGCAAAAACGGGCAAACCGCTGTTTACGCCTTACCACATTGAAAATAAATCGGTTAAAGATCGCGATGGTAAGCCGCATACCCTGCGCATCGGCTACATTGGCTTCGTCCCGCCGCAGGTCATGGTGTGGGATAAAGCCAATCTGACAGGAAAAGTCACCGTGGAAGACATCACGGAGAGTGCCAAAAAATGGATACCGGAAATGCGTAAGCAAGGTGCCGATCTGGTGATTGTTATCCCCCACTCTGGCCTGTCCGCCGAACCGTATAAAGCGATGTCGGAAAACTCTGTTTACTACCTCAGCCAAATTCCTGGGGTTGATGCCATCATGTTTGGTCATGCTCACGCGGTTTTCCCCAGCAATGACTTTGCCAACATCAAAGGCGCGGATATCAAACAGGGAACGCTTAACGGTGTGCCTGCCGTGATGCCGGGACAATGGGGTGACCATCTCGGCGTCGTCGATTTCACATTGAATAACGACAGCGGCACATGGAAGGTAGAAAATGCGAAAGCGGAAGCCAGACCTATCTATGACAAAGCACAGAAGAAATCACTGGCGGCGGAAGACGACAAGCTGGTGAAAGTGCTTTCCGATGCGCATAAAGACACACGCGAGTTCGTCAGCAAGCCGATCGGCAAATCCGCAGATAACATGTACAGCTACCTATCGCTGATTCAGGACGATCCAACCGTGCAGATCGTCAACAATGCTCAGCGTGCCTATGTCGAACACTTTATTCAGGGCGATCCCGATCTGGCCGACCTGCCGGTGCTCTCCGCCGCCGCACCGTTTAAAGCCGGTGGACGTAAAAACGATCCGGCCAGCTATGTCGAAGTGGAAAAAGGCCAGCTCACCTTCCGCAACGCCGCCGATTTATACCTCTACCCGAACACGCTGGTGGTGGTGAAAGTCAACGGACAACAGGTGCAGGAGTGGCTGGAGTGCGCTGCGGGCCAGTTCAAACAAATCGATACGAGCAAGCGTGAACCGCAATCGCTGCTCAACTGGGATGGCTTCCGTACCTATAACTTTGACGTGATCGATGGCGTCAATTATCAGATTGATGTCACACAACCTGCCCGCTATGACAGCGAGTGCGCGTTAATCAACGATAAATCGCACCGTATCAAAGCGCTAACGTTCAACGGCAAACCGATCGATCCTAAAGCAACCTTCCTGATCGCCACCAATAACTACCGCGCCTACGGCGAGAAATTTGCCGGTACGGGTGAAAAGTATGTGGCCTTTGCATCGCCAGATGAAAACCGTTCCGTGCTGGCGGCTTACATCAGTGCGGAAACGCAAAAGTCGGGAGAAGTGAAGCCGCAGGCGGACAACAACTGGCGTTTGGCGCCTATCGTCAGCGATACGCCGCTGGATATCCGTTTTGAAACGTCGCCGTCAGAGAAAGCCACCGCGTTTATCAAAGAGAAAGCACAATACCCGATGACGTCCATCGGTAATGATGACACGGGCTTTGCGGTTTACCGCCTCGACCTGCAACACGCTAAATAAGCGCTTAACGCCTATTATGCGCAGGCTCCTGCTTCGGCGGGAGCCTGAACGATCGGTTATTCAAACCAGAAGATCCTCCATTTTCACCCCAGTATCATACTGTTACAGAGTAATGAAACAGGGGTAATCTCTTCTCGGTGTACAGTAGGTTATCTACATACCGATACAACATAGAAAAATGGGGACAAGAATGTCAAAAACCGTCGTTATTTATCATTCAGGCTATGGTCACACGCAACGTTTGGCTGCTGCCGTCGCAGAGGGTGCAAATGCCGAGCTCATCGCAATTGATGCAGAAGGGAATATCAGCGACGCCGAGTGGGAGAAACTCAACGCTGCCGATGCCATTATTTTCGGTACACCAACCTACATGGGCGGCCCGACCTGGCAGTTCAAGAAATTTGCGGATGCCAGCTCTAAAGCCTGGTTCTCCCGCACCTGGAGCAACAAAGTATTTGGCGGTTTTACCAATAGCGCCAGCCTAAACGGGGACAAGCAGGTCACGCTGATCTATCTGCAAACGTTGGCTTCACAGCACGGTGGGATTTGGGTCAGCCTGAACCAGTTGCCGTCCAACGCCAAAGCGGCGAAACGCGACGATCTGAATAACCTTGGTGGATCAGTAGGTCTGCTGGCGCAGACACCTTCCGACGCCAGCGCAGATGAAGTGGTCGCTGGCGATCTGGCGACCGGTAAACTGTATGGCCAGCGCATCGCTGATATCGCCGCGAAACTGGCAAACTAGTTAAAAGACACATCATATCTCGATCAACAAGCGCCGCCCTTTCGCGGCGCTTTTTTTATCTGACTAGTCGCGGAACGAGCCTCGCCCATTGCGGTAGTACCCATCTCCTCGCTCATGTCCGCGCCTGTCCCAATCACCTCGGCGTGGCCCACGTTCCTCAACATAACGCGGCGGATCAAAACGACGATTGTCATAATGGCGTCTGTCGCGCTGACTCTCACGCCACTCGCGGGCATCCCGCCAGCGCCAGCCATCCCAGTAGTAGCCATGCCGATTACGTTCACCACGATTGTAACCTCGGTGTTCCTGCCACCAGCGCTCGCTGCGCCAGTCGTAGCCATCCCAGTAATTACCTCGTCTGTCACGCTCGCCGATATTCAACGTGACGCCAGGCATCAAATCGATGCTGGCACCCTTCGCCTCTGGCGCTGGCATAACCGCAAACATTCCCACAAACAGGGCACTGATGACGAGTGGCTTAAACATAGGGTAACTCCTGGCTCACCGCGACTGCGGCCTAGCAAAGATATACGGGGAATTCCTGTGCGCCACTATCAGATAAATACGCATTTTCCTGATTTTACCGTTCTTAACGTTTCGCTAACACTAATAGAGGCTATTCATCAGCATCCTATTAATTAATTTAATGAATCAAGCTTCATCAGGCACGAATAAATAAAGACTCAGGGATTAACCATAGGGAATAAATATTAGAAATATTCATCTTAGCGCTAATACTTAATATCAGAATATCCATCATGCACAGAGGGAATAGCCATGAGCGAAAATTATACGGTGGGCGATTATTTACTGGATCGCCTGACACAGATCGGCATTCAGCATCTCTTCGGCGTACCGGGTGATTACAACCTGCACTTTCTCGATCATGTCATCAGAAACCCAGATATTACCTGGGTGGGCTGCGCGAACGAGTTAAACGCAGCTTACGCTGCTGATGGCTATGCACGATGTCGCCCGGCAGCGGCGCTGCTCACCACTTTCGGCGTCGGTGAACTCAGCGCGATTAACGGCATTGCGGGCAGCTACGCGGAATGCCTACCTGTCATCCACATTGCCGCAGCGCCCTGTCTCGCTTCACAACGCAATGGCGAATTACTCCATCACACATTAGGAGACGGTGACTTTAGCCACTTTTCCCGCATGGCGGCAGAAGTCACCGTTGCCCAAGCCAGCCTCACCGTCGAAAACGCAACCGCAGAGATCGACAGAGTGATTGGTGAAGCCCTCGCTCAGCACAAACCGGTCTACCTGTTTCTACCAGTAGACGTGGCGGCAGCACCTGTCGGTGCACGACCCTATCCGCTGGTTATCCCTGAACCATTACACTCTGATGATTCGCTACGCGCCTTTACCACCGCTGCCACCGATATGCTGAGCAAGGCAAAATCAGTCTCGTTGCTGGCAGATTTTCTGGCTCAACGCTTTAGCCTCGCGGGGAAAATCCAACGCTGGCTTGATAAAACACCGCTTCCCCACGCCACTTTGCTGATGGGAAAAGGCACGCTAAACGAACAGCACCGCAGCTTTACCGGAACCTACTCAGGCAGCGGCAGTCACGAATCAATCCGAGCGCACATCGAAGATGCGGATGCCATCATCAGCATCGGCGTGCGTTATACCGATACGATTACCACCGGTTTTAGCCATCAGATTCCGATCGAAAAAAATATCGATATTCAGCCAACGCTGGCTCGCGTAGGGAATCAGGTTTTCCCCTCCGTTCCCATGTCAGACGCTATCGCAGTGCTGGAAAAAATCACAGAAAAATTCGCCTCCCGCTGGGATCACTGCACCATTACGCCTCCGGTTTTACCGCAATCGGAACACAGAAGCGCACTCAGTCAGCGCGAGTTTTGGCAACAGATACAGCGTTTCCTCCGCCCTGACGATATCCTCGTCACCGATCAAGGCACCTCCTGTTTTGGTGCCGCTACGCTCCGGTTACCAGCGGGCTGTCATTTCATCGTCCAACCGCTGTGGGGGTCGATAGGCTATTCTCTGCCAGCCGCATTCGGCGCACAGATTGCCGAACCCGAAAGACGCGTGGTTCTGTTGATCGGCGATGGCTCACTTCAGCTCACCGTACAGGAGTTGGGTTCTATCATTCGGGATCGCTTGAATATGGTCATTGTGGTGCTGAATAACGAAGGCTACACCGTCGAACGCGCTATTCACGGCTCGGAACAGCGCTATAACGATATTGCGGCCTGGAACTGGACACAACTTCCTACCGCGCTGGGCGCAAATGAAAACGAGATACTCTGCAAGCAGGTGCGTTCACCCATCGCGCTCGCGCAGGTACTTGAGCAAGTGAACGCGGAATCTCGCTTGTCACTCATAGAGGTGGTATTGCCGAGAATGGATATCCCAGCGCTCTTACACACCATCACGCAATCGCTTGAGACACGCAACACCGTGCAGTAATACGGAATGCATTTTACCGCCTACCTCGTAAGCGGTATATTCAACGCTAAAAGATGCATTTAAAATGCAATTTATAAACTGCATTTATTGAGAGGCATCATCATGGCATACCGCGATCAATCCCTGGGTGAGTTGGCTATCGCTATTCCGCGCGCCACTAAACTCTTTCGTGAACTCAATCTGGATTTCTGCTGCGGCGGAAAACAAACGCTAAGCCGCGCAGCTGGCAAAAAAGATCTCAATATCGACGAACTGGAAGCGCAGTTAGAGAAACTGGCCGCACAGCCTTCTGACGCACGAGACTGGCGTGAAGCACCGTTGGCTGACATCATCGCGTACATTATCCCCCGTTTTCATGACCGCCACCGTGAACAATTGCCGGAGCTGATTCTGATGGCAAAAAAAGTCGAGCGCGTGCATCACGACAAAGCAGACTGCCCGCACGGCCTTGCAAACCAACTGACCGCGATTTACAACGAGCTGTCTCAGCACATGATGAAAGAAGAGCGCATCCTCTTCCCAATGATCGGTCAGGGAATGGGCGCGAATGCTGCCGCACCGATTTCAGTGATGGAGCATGAGCACGATGACGCCGGGCGTGATGTGGAAGTGGTCAAAGAACTGACCCACGGCGTCGTACCACCGGAAGGTGCCTGCAACACCTGGCGTGCACTGTACTCCGGTATTAACGAGTTTATTACCGATCTGATGGAACACATCCATCTGGAAAACAATTTGCTGTTCCCACGCGCGCTGCGCGGTGAGTAATGTCGCTGTAGTAAAAAATAAGAAAGTCCAAAAAATAAGAAAGTCAGTAAAAACCATTTAGTAAAAACAACAAAGGCGCTCAGTGAGCGCCTTTGTTTTGTCTGGAACTTACAGAATTTCCAGCAGTTCCACTTCAAAAATCAGGGCGCTGAACGGCGGAATGGAAGCACCCGCGCCACGTTCACCATACGCCAGATTATGTGGAATATAGAGTTCCCACTTGGAACCGACTGGCATCAGCGTCAACGCCTCAATCCAGCCTGGAATCACGCCGCTTACAGGGAATTCAGCAGGTTGACCACGCTCAACAGAGCTATCGAACACACTGCCGTCAGTCAAACGACCAGTGTAATGCACACGTACACGATCCTGACGAGCCGGAATCGCACCTTCACCCTGTGTCAACACGCGGAATTGCAGACCAGACTCCGTGCTATCCACGCCTTCTTTCTGTGCGTTTTCAGCCAGGAATTGCTGACCTTCTACCGCCAGCTCTTGCTGACGATCGCGACGCACCGCATCAGCACGCTCATGAATTTCGCGCAGCGCACGATGAACCACATCCACAGGCACCGCTGGCGCATTACCTTCCAGCGCATCACGTAGACCAGCAAGCAGAGCTTCTGGGATCAGGCCTTCAAGACCTGATTCCTGTAACTGTTGACCAACCTGTAAGCCGATGCCGTAACTTGCCTGCGCCTCGACGCTATCAAAAGAAGGAGTTGTCATGGATGTTCCTTTTAATCTGTAAAAAACTGAAAGCGCAGCATAACAGCGACAGGGATTGGGGTAAAATCCTGTGTGCAGGCAATCACGTTAACTGGACGCTAGCCAAACCATTACCGGAAGCTGGCCTATACTGGTAGTTCTGATGTTTTTGGCGCACGGCTTGCCTTAATCATCAACGCGTTAACTGGTCAGTTCATGCAGATTATCGGTATACTGGATTGCGTTATCATCCTGATACTGTTTTTATGCCGACGCCGCCTTGCTACTGGTATAGCTTGGTTTGGCATGACGTGGTTAATCACATCATTTTTATCTGATGCGTTTTTTACACTGGCACTGTTTTTTATACTGATGTTTTTATACTGACTATTTTTATTCTGAATTGTAGTAAGAGAGGTCACCATGGGCAGAATTGCGCCCAGGAAGCGGAAAACCACCTGGGATTATCAAACGCTAGTACGCTTCTGTCAGCGAATTATCCAGCGGCAGCCCTCAAATGCTGTAGCGGTAGAAAACGACGAGGAGCGCGAAGAGCAGGAGCGACTGTCTCCCCCCTCCTTGCGTGAGCGTATTGGTGTCTCGCTGCGAAAAGTCTGGCATTTACCTGACGGCTACCACTGGATGGAACCGTTGCCGCTGCTCCATCGTCGCTGGATTTTAATCGCTATCGCAGTGCTGCTGATTGTGTTGCTCTGGCCTTACAATACGCAACATCCGCAACCTGCCCTTACCATGCCCGTTCCTCTTACGCAGGCAGATAATCAGGCTGCGATGCAGGCCGTGATTATTGAAAGCCAGCCTTCAACACCACAACAGCAGCCTGCCGCTACGCCGCCGCCGACACAGTCATCGGCGCCATGGCGACAGTATGAAATAGCCTCAGGGCAAACGCTGGCACAGCTCTTTCGCGATAACAATCTGCCCGTCAGCGATGTGTTCGCTATGGCTCAGGTGGAAGGCAGGGATAAGCCGCTCAGCAATTTACGGTCGGGTCAGGAAGTCAAATTGCAGTTGAATGCACAAGGCATGGTCGCAGAGCTGGAAATCGAAACCACGGCAAACCAGACGATTCGGTTCACCCGCGGTGCAGACGGCGCGTTTACCCGAACACGCTAACGAGCCAGCTGTTCCAACAGAAAATCGCGCAGGACGATAGCATGATTGTGCTGCGCGTCTTTGCTGCCATAAAGCAGCGTGATTGCTTTCTTTTGCTCGAGTAACGTCATCAGCCTGCCGCTCGCATCGCTCTGCGCCAACTCATTACGATAATAGTCCGCAAATTCCGCCCAGCGTTCAGACTCGGCGTGAAACCATTTCCGCAGCTCGCTACTCGGCGCAATGTCTTTAAACCACTCAACACCCTCCAGACGTGCTTTACTGATGCCACGCGGCCACAGGCGGTCAATAAGAAAAGTGTGGGAAGAGAAAGGGGCTTGCGCGTCATACACGCGGGTGAGGTGAATCAAGTCAGACATATGGCACCTTCTTTTCTAGGTAATAAGGTAATGATAGATCATTCCCGTATCCCTAAAATGCAAAACGCTGGCACAAGGCCAGCGTTTCACATGCTAACTAAAGTGTTAATTCAACGATAAACGTGAATTACGCTTCAGCAACAACAACTACATTCAGTTCAGCAAATACATCGCTATGTACCTGGAAGCTTACTACGTGCTCACCGGTAGTACGCAGAACGCCGTTCGGCAGACGAACTTCGCTCTTAGCAATGTCAACACCGGCAGCCGTTACCGCATCAGCGATATCGCGAGTACCGATGGAACCGAACAGTTTACCTTCGTCGCCTGCTTTAGACGCGATGGTAACGCTACCCAGTTCTTTGATCTTGGTGGCGCGAGCTTCAGCAGCAGTCAGAACGTCAGCCAGTTTGGCTTCCAGTTCAGCACGGCGTGCTTCGAAGAACTCAACGTTTTTCTTAGTTGCCGGCACAGCTTTGCCCTGCGGAACCAAGAAGTTACGAGCATAGCCCGCTTTAACGTTTACCTGATCACCCAGGCTGCCCAGGTTTGCTACTTTATCAAGCAGAATAACTTGCATTACTTTATCCTCTCAAAGTCTCGTTAATGGACAGTGGCCGATTACTGATGACGGTCAGTGTACGGCAACAAAGACAAGTAACGCGCACGCTTGATAGCGCGGGCCAGCTGACGCTGGTATTTTGCACGAGTACCGGTGATACGGCTCGGAACAATCTTGCCGCTTTCAGTGATATAGTTTTTCAGCGTAGCGATATCTTTATAATCAATCTCTACAACGCCTTCCGCGGTGAAACGGCAGAATTTGCGACGACGGAAATAACGTGCCATGTGGCTAGTCTCCAGAATCTATCAATTCAATCTGCTCGGCATGTAACACTATCTTGCTCAGACCATTACGCCCTTGATGGCAGCTAATGAATCCGTGCACGGTAAGTTGCGTGCCGACCGTTATACTGTGGGTAACTGCTTGTGACGATAGTCCGCTGACAATCACGGGCATACGACACCATGCTTGCCGACTTAATCCGGCTTCCTCCTGTGTCGAGCGGTGCTCAAGCACAAACTGACAGTGAGGAATACCTGACGGACTGACTTTACGAATAGGCGTTTTGCACACTGTGCCGGACAACACCAGACGATTCATCGTCACCACAACAATTACTCTTCAGAATCCCCTGCTTCCACATCATCGCCAGCTTCAGCGAAATCTTCACGACGCTCACGGCGTTCGTCTTTCGCTTTCACCATTGGAGATGCTTCAGTTACCGCGTGCTTAACGCGCATAACCATGCTGCGGATAACGGCATCGTTAAAGCGGAAGTTTGTTTCCAGCTCATCGATCGCTTCCTGCGGCGCTTCAACGTTCAGCAGAACGTAGTGAGCTTTGTGCAGTTTGTTGATCGGGTAAGCCAGCTGACGGCGGCCCCAGTCTTCCAGACGGTGGATCGTGCCCTGCGCACCAGTGATGGTAGCAGTGTAGCGCTCGATCATGCCCGGAACCTGTTCGCTTTGGTCAGGATGAACCATAAATACGATTTCGTAATGACGCATCGAATTGCTCCTTACGGATTATTCAGCCTCCTGTCTGGGTCAACCGCGGCCCGTGGAGGCAAGGAACGTGTATGTGTGCGGCTGAAAAAATGACGCGTAAGTATAGTGCTCGACATTAAAGAACACAAGGAAGAAACACAGGAGTTTTCTACGTTGTGATATTTGCAGAATTAGCGTGGGATTACAGCGTCCGCTGGAAGAAATCAGCACCCGCCTGTAACGCCGTCGGCGTAATACGATGCGCCACACCCGGCTCGGTCAGATACGTCAGATTGGCGAGTGTACCGCGTGCCTGTAATGCCTGATGGAGACGTGCACTTTCTGCCGCTGGCACGACATCATCCGCTTCGCCATGCCACACAAGCAGCGGCCGATTGGACAGCGCATCAAGACGTGTAGTGACATCATAATCAGCCAGTTTGGTCGCTAACGCCTGCAACACCGCCTGATTTTCCTCGTGATCGGCCGGAACCGGAGGAAATAACGTTGATGATAGCGTGGAGAAATAGCCGGAACCCATAAATGCAGCCACCGCAGTAATCCAAGGATAGCGAGCCATGCACCCAAGAGCACTCATTCCACCAAGCGACGCACCGCAAACGCCAACACGTTCGCCGTCGATCAGCCCACGCTGCCGATATTCCGCAACATAGTCGGGAAGTTCTTCAATATTCGATTGCAAAACATCCCAGAAATGCCCCAATCGATGCGCGTCATCCCCGTTATAGCGGGCACCGTGCATTGCCGCATCAGTCAAAATCACCCGAAACCCAGCCTGAGCCAGCGCGTAGCCAAAATATGAGTACACCTCCTTTGACGACATGTAACCATGGAAGAAAAAAATCGTCGGTAGAGGCTGTTCCCTTCTTCCCAAAGGCGCCGCGTGAATCGCTTCGATACCGCTACCGAGTTTATCCAGTGACATTTCGACCATATTTCCCTCGTTTCCAGTTCTGTCAGCCTATTTTTATGTAGCGAAATCGTATTTAGCAAAAAGGGGACAACCTTTTACGATAAATTCACTTACAGCCACCCTCTTATCTCAGTGTTTTCATTAATTCCTTACTGGTTTAATCGGCATATTTATGTAAATAAAAAAATCACATTGATCTAGATCAATAACAGAAATGAATGTTTACACTCCGTGATTAATTTTTTTTCATTTACTGCCGTTAACGCATGTGAAGCAAGACTAAAAAATAACCTTTTTATTATAAGAGACACACATATGTTGGGACTTTCCTTTAAACACTGGGGTTTGGGTATCAAGTTATCAATTATCGCCTCCCTGAGCGTGGCGATATTGTTCATTGCCTTCACTCTCACCCTTACCCGCTCCGCAGGCGATCAATTGAAAGCGTTGACCCTCAACGACATGCAGAGTCAGGTGAATGGAGTCACTGACATGATCAACATGTACGATACCAGCCTACAAGCCGAGGTCAGCAACTATACGCGGCTGCTGGCGAGCTTTCTGCCGACACAGTTTTCACTGGATACCGTTAACCGCACCCCTTTCAGCAACACCTCTCACCCAACACTAAAGGCTGGCGATACGGTATTGAACCTCAACACCGACGTGACGGATGACTTTCTGAGCCGTACCCACGCGATCTCAACGATTTTTGTCCGCGATGGAGAGGATTTTACGCGTATCACCACTTCACTGAAAAAAGAAGATGGATCGCGCGCGATGGGCACCAAACTCGATCGTGAAAGCCCAGCGTATGCACTGGTGATTAAAGGTGAAACCTACAGTGGGTTAGCAACACTGTTCGGCAAACAGTACATCACCCAGTATCAACCGATACACGATGGTGAAAATAAGGTTATCGGTATTCTGTTCGTCGGCGTCGACATCACGAAGCAATTTACCGAGATGCAGCAAACTATTCTGAACAAGAAAATGGGTGAGACAGGCCATTTCTTTGTACTTAGCGCGAAAAAAGGAAAAGATGCAGGTAACTATCTTTACCACCAAAGCAATGCCAACCAACGCCCTGACTGGTCAGAAGGTGCGTTAGAGAAAGTGCTGGCAACCGGTAATGGTACGATCGAATACGACAACAACACGATGAAAGGCGAAGAAAAAACCCGGATCATGGTGTACCGCAGTATTCCACAATGGAACTGGATTGTGGCAGGTACCATCAGCAAAGAAAGTCTGATGGCGGAGGTTAACCGCACCCGCAATCTGTTTTTGGGCGGTGGCATTATTCTGGTTCTGCTCTTCGCGGCATTCTTTGTCGTGCTGACGCGTAAATGGCTGAGCCAGCCGCTGGTTGAAATCGTCAAAGTGGCGGAGCAATTTTCTGCCGGTAACCTGACGGCCACGCTTTCCAGCAATCGCGGCGATGAAGTCGGCCGCCTGATCGATGCGATTAACGGCATCGGACAGGGGCTAACAACGATTGTGTCACAGGTCAGAAGCTCCTCCGAAGAAATCAGTGCCAGCACCGATGCGCTGGCTGCTGATAGCGAAAATATCAGTGAGCAGATTGCCCGTCAGGCCAGTAGCGTCGAAGAAACATCTGCCAGCATGGAGCAGCTATCCGCCAGCGTGAAGCAGAACGCCGATAACGTCTCTGCCGCCAAAGATCTGGCGGAGCAGAGCGCAGCCGCAGCGCGAAACGGCAGCCAGACCGTCACCGATTCGGTCTCTACGATGAGCGACATTAAAAACTCATCTCAGCGGATTGCCGATATCACGACGGTGATCGAATCTATCGCTTTCCAGACCAATATCTTGGCGCTCAATGCTGCGGTAGAAGCCGCTCGTGCGGGCGAACACGGCAGGGGCTTCGCCGTCGTTGCTGCTGAAGTGCGAGCACTGGCACAGCGTAGTTCTACCGCAGTGAAAGAGATCGAAACCTTGATTGATGAATCGCTGGAAAAGATCGAAGCGGGCTATCATTTCTCAGAAAAAACGCAGGCTGTAATGGACGACTTACGTAACCGCATCCTGCAGGTCAGCACCATCGTGAACGATATTGATATCGCCTCACGCGAGCAGTCCGCTGGGATCAACCAGGTAAACATCGCGATGGTACAGATTGGTCAGGCAACGCAGGAAAACGCCATTCTGGTCAACAATTCGGAAGATACCGCGCAGAGTCTACGTCAGAAAGGCCACCATCTCAGCGAGCTGGTCAGCGTCTTCCGTATTTAACATCCACACAGCGGTCATCGTGTTGCCAGTATTGCACGATGGCCACCACTTGAGTATTATGCCCGCGATTTTCCACTATTCCCCCACTGACAAAGGAGACGACATCATGACAACAATTACTCTGATTCTTTGCAGGACATCTCGGGACTAATTCCGCATTCTTTTCCGCTTTGCGTTATCCCCCCAGCTGTAGCCTGCCTTACCCTATTTTTAAATTGATCAGCAGGATGATCTATGGGCAATGCTATTCGCTCTATTTCGGCGCGCGTCAGTGTGATCGCGACGGAAAATACCTGGATTGAAGATAAAGCAATCCAACAGCTTCAAATTACATCACAACTTCCCGATATGGTACGCGTGGCCGGTATGCCAGATTTGCATCCGGGCCGTGGTTATCCCATCGGTGCCGCCTTTTTTTCACAACAGCGCTTCTATCCGGCGCTAGTCGGAAACGATATCGGCTGCGGTATGGCGCTATGGCGTACTGGCTTGAACGCCAAAAAAATCTCACTGGATAAGCTGGAAAAACGGCTTGGCAATATCGATGGGCCACTGGAAGACGATATCGATATTCCACCCGCACTGGCGGATTTCCGCTATTCGCTGGGCACCATCGGCGGCGGTAACCACTTTGCAGAATTACAGCAGCTTGATGAAATCTATCAGCCAGATGCGCTGAATACTCTGCACATTGATCCTAAACAGCTGCTGTTGCTCGTGCATAGCGGCTCACGCGGATTAGGGCAAACCATACTGGAAGCCCACGTGCGGGAATTCGGTCATCAGGGTATTGAAGCCAACACGCCAGCTGCTGAGGCCTATCTGGAACAACATCAATTTGCGCTGACGTTTGCCACCCACAATCGGCGACTGATCGCGCAGCGGATGCTGGAACGTTGGCATACGGAGGGCGATGCTGCACTGGACGTGAACCATAATTTGGTGACATCGGCAACGATTGAAAGCATTTCCGGCTGGCTGCACCGCAAAGGCGCGACACCCGCCGACTGCGGCCCAGTTATCATTCCCGGTTCACGCGGCGACTACAGCTATATTGTGCAACCCATTCCCCACGCAGACAGCCTCTATTCGCTGGCACATGGCGCGGGCAGAAAGTGGATGCGTACGGAGTGTAAAGATCGACTGTCTTCGCGTTATAGCGTCCAGCAACTGGCGCGCACGCGTTTCGGCAGTCGGGTGATTTGTCAGGACAGGCAGCTGATCTTTCAGGAAGCACCGGAAGCCTACAAACCGATAGACAGCGTGATCGGCGCGATGCAGCAGGCGGGATTAATCACGCTGATTGCCCGCCTGAAACCGGTGCTCACCTACAAAACGCGCGGGGAAGATAAATGATATTACTTCAACTCTCCGCCGCGCAGGGACCGGACGAATGCATGCTGGCAACGGCAAAAGCGTTGCACGCTCTGACGCGAGATGCCGCGCGGCAAGGCATCGAGTGCGAAATCATCGAAACAGAAGTAGGGAAACGTGCCGGTACATTACGTTCCGCACTGGTTCTGTTAAACGGTGAGCAGGCAGAACCGCTGGCTGCAAGCTGGTGCGGTACGCTTCAGTGGACGTGCAATAGCCCTTGGCGCAAAGGTGGCGGACGTAAGAACTGGTTTATCGGCGTCGCACGTTTTCATCAGGAACAGGCGTTTGCCGATGACGAGATTCGTTTTGAAACCACTAAATCCTCCGGCCCCGGCGGACAGCATGTGAATAAAACCGAGTCTGCCGTCCGCGCTACCCATGTCGCTAGCGGTATCACGGTGAAGGTGCAGAGTGAACGCAGCCAGCACGCTAACAAGCGTCTGGCGTGTTATCTCATCGCCTATCGTCTGGAAGCGTTACAACAGCAGCAGCACGCCGAACTACGGGCACAGCGGCGTCTGTTCCATCATCAGATAGAACGCGGCAATCCGGTAAAAGTCTTCAAGGGCGAAGATTTTACGTTGGCCACCTCGCGCTAACCTCAACTAACGGGTGGGCATCTCATTGCCCGCTCGTTATTTTTTCTCAGAAATGACCTTAAAGTATTGGGATAAACTGAACGGCACCTGTAGACCAGGCAGCTCGCCGAGTCGATTAAGTTCATCACGATGCGACTCTATCCATTGCTGCTGCAAGGGCTGCAACGTCGTTGTTCGCGCCGCAATTAGCGTATCCAAAAAACTCCGCTTCCCCTCCACTGCCAAATGGAATGCTTTTATCGCCAGTTTATCCACCTCACTTTCGGTACAGCGATTCATCGCTTTCTCATTCAAATAAATAAGAGCAGTGGCTTTATCATCATTGTTTAATGTCCAGAACCAATCGTTTGCAGACGGAAGCGTGACGGGACTCTTCTTTCCTCGCTCACGGCACTGCTGATAAATCGAATCTAGTTCGTGTAATGAAGATTCGACAGCGTGTGTATAGCCAGTAATAAAGAAGAAGAAAAAGATAAACCTACTTATTGTACGATGCATAAACACACTTCCAGAATTCGGACTCGTCTCCTACAGAAGACCATGCCATTGGCTCCACAACTTGATCCAATTTATGCCTGAGAATATTTGGTATACCCGCCATCGCTTGGCCGTAAAGTTCCCAATCATAATCGCTAATATTATAAGTTACGTCTTTAGCACTGCGAGGATCGCTGAAAATACTGTAAAGAGGGGTTGTTGAAACAGCGAATGCTAGTCGGTTTGCGCTATCAACTAGTGTGTTGATTTGTTCAATAGCTTCTACCGAACGAGCACTTAAGGTGAGTTCCTTGATCTGACAAGTGGCAATTCCCATGCCCTACTCCATCCAAGTAAATGATTACAAAAATCGGATCGTTTATTCCCGTACTCATACTCATGAAAAAATTAAAATAAACAATTAATAATAATCTGGTCAACCCAAATTAAGCCTTTATCGTAGATTTTGTAACGGTGCTACACTCCCGTTATCTATTCCTGTCAGGCTGAAGCGATGAACATCGTACGGATACTTTTCTTACCCTTAATATTGGCGCTGTCTGGCTGTCAGCTCATACAAGGGAAGCCTGTCGCGGCACCTCCACCTGCGGGGCACGCACTCGAAATTCGTTACGCGCAAACCAGCCTGTTAGAAAAGGTGGGTACGATCTCTGTTACCGTACGCGGGAATGGAGACGACGCCGAGCGAGCCATTCAGCAAAAAGCCGATGCCTCTGGTGCGCACTATTATGTGATTGTACTGAAATCCGAGGCTGCAACGCTCCCCGGTTTGTGGTCCGCACGTGCCGTGCTGTATCGTTGAATCCGCAGGGTATGCTGTAAAAAAATACCGGGAAGATTCCCGGTATCATCATGCTGAGACAGATTAATACGACATACACGCCGCATTCAGGATCCCACCGCTAAGCGAAGCGGCACAGAGGAAGGCGCCAGACGCAATATCGTTATTCTGGATATGCTGGCTGAGACGCGGCATATACAGACGCACCGCGAAATAAATCAGCAATTGCACCACCAGCGCAACCACGCCCCAGGTAATGTAATCCACCAGACTCACCGAATTAATCGCCGCGCTGGAAAGCGGGATCACATAGCCAATCAACGCCCCACCAAACCCAATAGCTGCCGTGCCGTTGTTTTCTTTAATCAACGCCCATTCATCATGCGGCGTAACGCGAGTGTAGATAAATAAAAAGGCCAGCACCATGGCAAACCCGATAAAGAAATAGGATGCAAACGCTAACAACGCATTGAGTATCGGCATAAATTCCTCTTAATGAATAAAATTCATCCGCCACGCTGGCGAACAGCTTCAAACAAACACACACCGGTAGCAACAGACACATTCAGTGAAGACACGCTGCCTGCCATCGGGATGCTGATCAACTCGTCACAGTGCTCACGGGTCAGACGACGCATGCCTTCCCCTTCCGCGCCCATCACCAGCGCCAACGGACCGGTCAGTTTACTTTGGTACAGCGTATGATCCGCTTCACCGGCCGTGCCAACGATCCAGATATTACGCTCTTGCAACAGGCGCATCGTACGGGCCAGATTGGTCACGCTGATAACCGGTATGGTTTCCGCCGCGCCACAGGCCACCTTCTTCACCGTCGCATTCAACTGCGCAGAACGATCGCGGGGCACAATCACCGCATGTACACCAGCGCCATCCGCATTACGCAGGCAAGCGCCCAGATTATGTGGATCGGTCACGCCGTCCAATATCAGCAGGAAAGGCATTTCCAGATTGTCTAACATCGCAGGCAGATCATTTTCCTGATATTTCCGCCCCTCTTTGACCTTCGCTACGATCCCCTGATGCACCGCGTCTTCAGCCTGCTTATCCAGCCATTGACGACTCGCCACTTGAATGACGATACCCTGCGCTTCCAGCTCGGCAATAACGGGCTGAAGGCGACGATCGTCGCGCCCTTTGAGAATAAAGACTTCCAGAAAACGCTGTGGATCGCGCTCAAGTAGTGCCTTAACCGCGTGGATACCGTAAATAATTTCGCTCATTGATACTCTTCAAATTAACCATAACAGGCAGAACCTGTTCATTAGAGATAGAGGTTTACCCTACTCCTCCTCTTCATCGAGGAGGAAGCAGATTAACTAACCTTACTCAGCAGACTTTTTCTTCGCGCGTTTAGCCTTGGTCGCGGCGGCGATTTTATTCGTCTTTTCCGCGTTCTTTTTCGCTTTATCGCGGTTCTTTTTCGGTTTGGCTTTTGGCTTATCCGACGTCGCGTTGCGATCGCCTTCTTTACGGACCGCAGCATCCGGCTCAAAATTTGCGGCCGCTTTGCTTGGGCTACGGCGGCGTCGACTTGGCTTAGCCTCACGCGAATCCGGTTTCTTCGTACGGTCACGCGCGGTTTTCCCTTCGCCACGCACCTTGCGCGTGCTGGAAATCAAGGCGAAATCAATGTTGCGCTCGTCCATATGCACGGCTTCAACGCGGATTTCCACTTCATCACCCAGACGATAAACCTGCCCGCGCGATTCGCCGATCAGTCGCTGACCGATATTATCGTAGCGGTAGTAATCATTATCCAGCGTAGAAACGTGTACCAGTCCATCGATAAACAAATCTTTCAGGCGCACGAAGAAGCCAAAACCGGTGACACTGGCAATAATCCCCGTAAAGACTTCACCAACGTGATCCTGCATAAAGTCGCACTTCAGCCAATCCGCGACGTCACGCGTTGCTTCATCCGCACGACGCTCCGTCATCGAACAGTGCATACCCAGCTGTAGCATCTCGTTAATGTCGCTATGCCAGCCGCCCGTTGACGTCCAACGTTCATGACGATCGCTTAACAGATACTTAATGGCGCGGTGCAGCGACAGGTCAGGATAACGACGAATTGGCGACGTGAAGTGGCCGTAAGACGTCAATGCCAGCCCGAAGTGTCCCCGGTTTTCTGGGTCATAAATCGCCTGTTTCATTGAACGCAGCAGCATAGTTTGCAGCATTTCCCGATCGGGACGGTCCGCCAGTTCATTCATCAATTCGGCGTAGTCTTTCGGCTGCGGCTTCATTCCGCCTTTCAGCGTCAGACCCAGCTCGCCCAGCACGCTGCGCAGGGCTAATACATGGTCTTCACTCGGTTGATCGTGCACGCGGAACAATGCGGGCTCTTCGTTCTTCTCCACAAATTTCGCGGCCGAGATATTCGCCAGAATCATGCACTCTTCGATCAGCTTGTGCGCGTCGTTACGCACCACCGCTTCCACACGGTCGATACGGCGTTCGGCGTTGAAAATAAACTTCGCCTCTTCAGTTTCAAACGCGATGCCGCCACGTACTTCACGCGCATGTTCCAGCGCTTTGTACATGTGGTGCAACTCTTCCAGCCCGCCAACCAATGGCTTGTAGTGCTCACGCAACTCGGCATCGCCTTGCAGAATATTCCACACTTTGGTGTAGGTCAGACGCGCGTGTGAACTCATCACCGCTTCATAAAACTTGTAAGACGACAGCTTACCCTGCGTCGAAACGGTCATTTCACAGACCATACACAAGCGATCGACCTGCGGGTTAAGCGAACAGAGCCCGTTCGACAGCACTTCCGGCAGCATCGGTACCACCTGCGATGGGAAGTACACCGACGTGCCACGCGCCCGTGCTTCATGGTCGAGCGGTGTATTCGGCCGAACGTAATAACTCACGTCAGCAATCGCAACCCACAAACGCCAGCCGCCGCCGCGTTTCGGCTCACAGTACACGGCATCATCGAAATCGCGGGCATCTTCGCCGTCAATCGTGACCAGCGGCAGCTTACGCAGATCCACACGGCCTTTTTTCGCGGCTTCAGGTACTTCTTCAGAAAGATCCTTCACCTGATCTTCCACTTTAGGTGGCCAGGTGTGAGGAATATCGTGGGTACGCAGAGCGATATCCACTGCCAGACCGGTGCCCATGTTGTCACCGAGGATCTCGACAATCTTACCGACCGCTTTCGTGCGGCGCGTGGCGCGTTGCGTCAGCTCAACCACCACCACGAAACCCATACGAGCGCCGTTAATTTCTTCTTTCGGGATCAGAATATCAAAGCTCAGGCGGCTATCATCCGGTACAACGAACCCGATACCCGCATCGACAAAATAGCGGCCGACAATTTGTCCGGTACGCGGTTCCAGCACGCGCACAATGCGTCCTTCGCGACGACCTTTACGATCCTCACCCAGCGGCTGCGCCAGCACAACATCGCCGTGAATCGCCCGTTTCATCTCTTCAGCCGACAGATAAAGATCGTCTTTGCGGCCTTCCACACGCAGGAAACCGAAGCCATCGCGATGGCCGATAACCGTGCCACGCAGTAGATCGAGCTTTTCCGGCAACGCATAGCATTGGCGGCGAGTAAAAATAAGCTGACCGTCACGCTCCATTGCACGCAGACGGCGGCGCAGCGCTTCGAGGGCTTCTTCTCCAGTTAATTGCAGATCGGTGGCCAATTCTTCTCGGCTGATCGGGGTATCGCGCTTGGCGATGTGCGCCAAGATATATTCACGACTGGGGATAGGAGATTCGTATTTTTCTGCTTCTCGTTCCAGGAATGGATCTTGTGACATTGCGGTTCCTCCGTTGTCATCAGCAGGAGGCTGAACAAAACTCATTCAACCAACAATAATTTATAAAGCGGCGGGTTTTCTTTGACCATATCAGCCAACGTGTATTGATCCAGCTCATGCAGGAAATTTTGTACCGCCTGTTGGAGCACCTGTTTCAAGCGACAGGCTGCAGTAATGTGGCAAAACTCATGGCTACAGTTGACCAACGTGAGCGGCTCCAACTCGCGCACGACATCGCCAATTCGGATTGTTTCTGCCGGTTTTCCAAGGCGGATGCCGCCATTCTTACCGCGCACGGCCATCACCAACCCAGCACGACTAAGTTGATTGATAATTTTGACCATATGATTACGAGACACGCCATACACTTCCGTTACCTCCGAAATGCTGGTCATTTTCCCGCTCGGCAGTGACGCCATGTAAATCAGCGCCCGCAAGCCATAATCCGTGAAACTTGTTAACTGCACATAAACCTCGGATACCTCTGGGTATCATTGACAGGCGTATTGAGTACGCCACTGAAAAACCAACGCTATTGACAGATAATAAACCAGGCACAAACACTACGGCTAATTATTTATACCCTTTGCGTTACGAGGGATTGTCTAGTTGTACCCTACTCACTCAACCCTTTTTACATCTGCCATATCTTTTTAATTTTATCTCACCGCAACACAGATAACGTATTCTCTTTAGTTGCACTCACCAAATCTAACGATCGATATGCTATCACCCACGAAGGCGGCGTAAGGAAAAGGACACCATGGGGTTGAAAAATATTTCTATTCGTACCGGCTTATTAACGTTGTTGCTGCTAACCACCCTGTTGCTGCTTATCGTCAGCGGCATGGGCGTGGTTGCCATTAAGAAAGACAGGGAAACGCTGACAGCACAAAACCAGATTCAAGGCATTGAGCTGGGCAATCTGATGAGTGGCTATAACCAAACGCTCAGCGCGCGCGCCTCTGCAACGCTCGCCGTCAGGAAAATCGAAATCGGCCTGCTGGACGACGGCGTTAAGGAAACTGGGCTCGTAGAAAAACATCTCCGCCAGTCACAGGAAGACATTCAACGCGTGATCAAATCGGCCAAGGCCGATCCGAAGCAGCAAGCGCTGGCGCAGGAAGTGCTGAAAACCTATCAGGCCTATTTTCAGCAGGGCATGACCCCGATGCTGAACGCGCTGCAAAAACAGTATACCGACGAATATTATGAAGTCCTGGAAAAACAGCTCGGCACGCTGAGTGAAGCCTTTGATTTATCGATCCAAAATTTCCGTCAGTATGCCCAGCAGCTTTCCGAACAGGGTCTGGCACAGTCCGAACGTAATGAACGCATTATGCTGTTACTGATTGCGATTGCCAGCCTGTTATCTATCACACTGGTCGCATTAGCCTGGGTCGCACTGCGGCACATGCTGCTCAAACCGCTGGATTATGCCATTGAGCAGTTGGAGCAGGTCGCCGCTGGGAATCTGACGCGCCGTCTGATTCAAGGCGGAGACAACGAACTGGGCCGACTCAACGATGCCATAGGCCGCATGCAGGGTGCGCTGCTGGAGTCGGTTAGCCAAGTGCGCGATGCCAGCACGCAAATCGATCTCGGTAGCCGAGAACTGTTTGAAGAAAACGTCCAGCTCTCCCAACGTACTGAAGAATCCGTTGCAGCACTGGAACAAACCGCGGCCAGCATGGAGCAATTGAGCGCGACCGTGAAACTCAATGCCGATCACGCCGAACTGGCCCATCAACTCGCCAATAACGTCTCGAACACCAGCAGCCGCAGCAACGAATCTGTCGGTTATGTTATTGAAAAAATGCAGGAGATCGCTACCAGCGCCAAACGCATCAATGACATCCTCAGCGTAATTGACGGCATCGCGTTTCAGACCAACATTCTGGCGCTGAACGCTTCTGTCGAATCTGCCCGCGCAGGAGAACAAGGCAGAGGCTTTGCCGTCGTCGCCGGAGAAGTGCGTAATTTGGCGCAGCACAGCGCGAAGGCGGCGAAAGAGATCCGTTCGCTGATTTTGGATTCCCAGACGCGCGTATCTGAAGGACTTGAGCTGGCTTCCAAAGCGGGTGAAACCATGGACGACGTGACCGATGAAATCATCCGTATTACGCAACTGATGCGAGACATTTCTACCGCTACGCAAGAACAGCATCGCGGTATCGAGTTGGTGAATGTCGCCTTCACGCAGATTGACAAGGTCGCTCAGCACAATGCGCAACTCGTCAAAGCCTCATCCGCGACTACGCAGTCGTTGGAGCAGCAGTCTCAACAGCTAATGCGGTCCATGGCGCTGTTTCAGGTAGAACCTCGCCTTTCCTAATTTTGCACCGCTGGTGGTCAACTCCCATGCTGACCACCAGCATGACGCAGAATAGCCTCCGTTCCCCTTTTATTCCCTCCGTACATCGCCTAAAAAACCGAATAAATAATGAGAACAGGCAGAAAGACACTTTAAAAAAAACACATTTCACACGTTATACTTTCAGATAATTTGAGTATTATTTTTTTACCGCTATTCTCTGTTTTTACATATAAGCGTATAAATAGGGTTTCGGCATAAAAGCGATCAAAATAATCGCGTCAATGCATTGAATAAAAAGACAATAAGATAAATTTCTTATTGATAACAGTAGTCATGCGTTTCAGATCATTAATTACTTATTAATAATATATTTATTATATTAATTAATAGCACGCTATTTTATTAATTCTGCCCATTGATTTCAGCGCAAAGAAAAAGGGGGACCGCCAATCACCCGATAACACCGCAGACGGCATCATGGTAAAACAAATGCCTCTGACAACAGCGAATCAAGGGTAAAGACAGAAAGAATATAGGCAGAGATAAACATGAATAATCAGTCAGTCGATGTTGATTTGATTACCAGGTTTGACAATGAAGCCAAACTGCACGCGCTCGATTCCGTCTATGCTATCGCCGAATTCGATCTGACAGGGAAACTGATTGAAGCCAATCCTCTTTTTTGCAAAATGCTGGGCTATAAAAAAGAAGACATTATTCAGAAAAGCCACACGCTTTTCCTGCCAGAAGCACAACGTCAAAAACACGACCATTTCTGGCACGATGTCATCAAAGGGAATATCAATGCGGGGGAATTTCAACGAAAAACCCAAAAAGGGGACATTATTTGGCTCCACGCCGCATATACGCCAATTATTGATCATTCAGGTCGTCGGATTGGTGTAATAAAACTGGCGCTTGATATTACTCAGGAAAAACGTCTGATGTCGGAACATCGAGCACAGCTAGATGCGATTGAAAATGCACAGGGCGTGATCGAATTTGATAAAGACGGCTATATCACTCACGTCAATAAACACTACCTGATACTGACAGGCTATGAAGCAAAGGAAATTCTCGGTCTACATCACAAATCACTCTGCGATCCCATTTATACCGAACAGGCCGACTATCAAACATTTTGGGAAACCTTGCATCGCGGCCACCCTATCAGCGGGCGCTTCCACCGACTGGGCAAAGGCAACCATTCATTCTGGATACAGGCAACTTATAGTCCGGTCATGGATAGTGATGGTAATGTGAGAAAAATCATTAAATATGCTCACAACATCACGCAAAACGTCGAAACCGAAAAGAAAGCCCATCAGCAAGGTATCATTCTCGATATCCTGCTGTCAGTTCATGACAGCTTTCTGCTCGACCATAATCTGCCTTCAGCCTGCGATAAAGTCTTCGAGCGGTTGCTTGACGTGACCAACAGCAGCTTCGGTTTTATCGCCACGTTGCAGGAAGATGAAGACGGCCAATCACTATACCTTCCTGCGATTTCCAACCTTGCCTGGGATGAAGAAACCCTGACATGGTACAGACACCAGCGCAGAACCCACGGCGGCCTGAGGCTGCGTAAACTTGATAACCTGTTTGGCCATGTTGTGACTCACAACACGGTGGTGTGCACCAATAGCCTACTGAGGCAAAAGGCCGGTCGGGACCTTCCCCCCATACATCCTGCACTACATTCCCTGCTCGGTATTCCTATCACCCACAACGGCAAAACGGTCGGGATGATCGCACTGGCCAACCGCCGGGAAGGTTACGATCAAACGATGATCGAGTTACTGGCTCCGCTGGTAAAAACGCTCGGTATCATCATTCACGCGCGTTTGCTTGAGGATGAACGCACACAGATAGAAGCGTCTCTCCGCTTTAACGCAGGACATGACTTTCTGACTGGCCTGCCAAATCGCAGCAGCTTCTTCGAGCAAGCCAGCGCATTTTTCCTGCTCAGACAGCAAAACCAGCACGCAGATAAAAGCTGCCTGGCGATTATTGATATCGATTTATTCAAAAACATTAATGACCAATTCGGCCATCTGGCTGGCGATGCCGTCCTCAAAGAACTGGCGATGCTGATGCGTATGTCATTACGTCAGGAAGATCTGGTCGCCCGTATTGGGGGAGAAGAATTCATCATCCTGCTAAAAGATGTCCCTTATCAAACCGCCGTCATGGCTATCGAGCGTATTCGCAAAGCGATTGAGCAACATACGCTGGAATACGATCGCCAGAATCTGAATTTCACGATCAGTGCAGGGATCGCAGCTTACCGTTCCGATCTCGCTTCCGTTGAAGACTGGATTCAGTTAGCCGATGAAAATCTCTACGCAGCTAAACGGCAAGGACGCAACTGTGTGAAATAAGCCCATCCCGGCAGCGCTGCTGGTAGCTTTGCTCGAACGTTTGCATTCCCGCAGCGGCTCCGGTTTGAATCAGGCCAGGAAGCTGGTGCGTTTTTCCCTCACGAATCAGGTTGCTGACTGCCGCTGTAGCAGTCAGCACTTCATAAAGTGCAATTCGACCGCCTTGCGCTGCGGGCAATAGCTTTTGCGTCACTACCGCCTGCAAACAGGTCGATAACTGGCTACGAACATAGGCTTTCTCTTCACCGGGAAAAACATCAATCAAACGGTCGACTGCCTGTGATGCACTGCGCGTATGTAGCGTTGATAACACCAAGTGGCCAGTTTCCGCTGCTGTCAGCGCCAGCCGAATCGTCTCCGTATCGCGCAGTTCTCCCAGCAGAATGACATCAGGATCTTCCCTCAATGCCGCCCGTAGCGCCTGCGCAAAAGAAGCGCTGTGCGCACCGATTTCTCGCTGTTGAATCAGGCAACGTCGGCTGACATGAATAAACTCGATCGGATCCTCCAGCGTAATCACATGGCGATCGCTGCTGTCGTTTAACGCCCCGACCATCGCCGCTAGCGTCGTGGATTTACCGCTGCCCGTCGCGCCGGTAATCAGGATCAGTCCGTTTGGTTTCTCCAGCAGCGTCGAGAGCACGGGTGGCGCATGTAGCGCATCCAATGAAGGTTGAACAGATGGGATAATGCGTAGCGCCGCAGACAGTCCTTCCCGCTGACGAAACACATTTACCCGCAGGCGCTGTCCGTCAGGCAACATTAAGGCGCCGTCCACCTGCCCTGCCTGCCGCAGTTGCTCTTGCTGAGTCGGTTCTAGCCAGACATCGCACCATTGTGCCACCTGCTCCGGCGTTAAACATGGTAAGGTATTTTCAGGCTGTAGCCGCCCATCCACACGCAACACCGGAGGATGCCCGCTACAAAGGTGCAGATCCGAGGCATTATGTTTTACACTACGCGCCATCCACTCATCCAACTCCATAGATTAACCTCCTGAATAACCATGACGACAATCCAGCAGAATCTACAGGACATCCAGCAGCAAATCACAGCCGCCGCGACGCATTGCGCACGAGCGCCAGAAGAAATTACGCTACTTGCAGTCAGTAAAACCAAACCTGTGAGCGCGATCGAAGAAGCCATTGCGGCAGGTCAGCGTGCGTTCGGCGAAAATTATGTCCAGGAAGGCGTGGAGAAGATTCATTATTTCCAGGAAAACCAGCCGAACACACCGTTGGAATGGCACTTTATCGGCCCGTTACAGTCAAATAAAAGTCGGCTGGTAGCGGAGAACTTTGACTGGTTTCACACCGTGGATCGCCTGCGTATCGCACAGCGTCTGAGTGAACAACGTCCAACCACGTTGCCGCCGTTAAATGTTCTGTTGCAGATTAATATCAGCAATGAGCCAAGCAAGTCCGGCATTATGGTGGATGAACTTACGGAACTCGCCGCCAGCGTCGCCGCCTTGCCTAACCTGCGCCTGCGCGGGTTAATGGCCATTCCGGCACCGGAAACCGATCACGAACGGCAGCTTGCTGTTTTTAAACAAATGACAGCGCTGTTTCAAACATTGTCAGTAAATTATCCGCATATTGATACACTCTCTATGGGGATGACGGACGACATGCGTGCAGCGATTACCGCAGGCAGCACGTTGGTGCGCATCGGTACGGCAGTCTTTGGCGCGCGCGACTATTCATCCCTAAAAGCATGAGCAGTCAAGAGCGCAGAAACAGCAGGCACACCCTGAACAGCACGTCATCTTTAGACAGAATACAAACGGAACAGGTGATCAGCGATAATGCAGATGCAGCAACGTAAAATAGCGTTTATTGGTGCCGGAAATATGGCGCAGGCCATTATCGCCGGGTTGGTCAACGGCGGTTATCCCGCTCAACACATCAGCGTCTGCGCACCTTCGGGTAAAAACCGTGATGCGCTGGCTGCACAATATGGCGTCATCAGCAGCGCGGATAATGTACGCTGCGCTCAGGAAGCGGACGTCATTGTTTTGGCCGTCAAACCGCAAATGATGGCGACGGTTTGCGAACCGTTAAATGAACAGGTCAACTTCGCGGGCAAGCTGGTGCTCTCGATTGCAGCGGGAATCAACATCGCCCGTTTTCAGGCGCTGCTGGGTGAGCCGCTGAATATCGTGCGCATTATGCCCAATACGCCGTCTCTGGTCGGAAAAGGGATGAGCGGGATGTACGCCCCCGCGTCCGTCAGTCAGGCCGATAAAGACTTCACCGCACAGCTGATGCAAAGCGTCGGTAAAATTTGCTGGGTGGATAGTGAACAAGGCATTAACAGCGTGATCGCCGCAGCGGGCAGCGCACCGGCCTATTTCTTCCTGTTTATGGAAGCGATGCAGCAAGAAGCCATTCGCCAAGGGTTCGATCAGGAAACCGCTCGCCTGCTGGTGCAACAGGCTGCCTCGGGCGCTGCTGCGCTGGTTGAGGCCAATCCCGATACGCCGCTGTCGACCTTGCGGGAAAATGTCACCTCCAAGGGCGGCACCACGGCAGAAGCCCTACGGGTGTTTAACGAACAGCAGTTGACGCAAACCGTGGCCGAGGCCATGCAGGCGGCAATTGCTCGCGCACAGGAAATGGAAACGCTTTTTTAATCAAAAGCGGCATCCCCGATTCTTTATCTTATTAAGGAAAAGACGTACTTATGCTCACCCTGACTTTTCTGGTCAAAACACTGGTCGACCTCTATGTAATGGTCCTGCTGCTGCGCATCTGGATGCAGTGGTCACGCAGTGATTTCTATAACCCACTATCGCAGTTTGTCGTCAAAATCACTCAGCCGATTGTCGGGCCATTGCGCCGGATTCTGCCGTCGCTGGGGCCGATTGACAGCGCCTCACTGCTGCTGGCGTTTGTCCTTACGACGATCAAATACCCGTTACTGTTGTTGATTCAGGTTGGCGCAATTTCCCTTAGCCCAATGAACCTGCTGGTCGGACTCATTTCGCTGATCAAATCCGCGGGCTATCTGGTCTTCTGGGTCATCATTATCCGCTCCATCATGAGCTGGGTCAGCCAGGGTCGTAGCCCGATTGAATATCTGCTGCATCAGTTGACCGAACCGCTAATGGCACCGCTCCGCCGCATTATTCCTGTGATGGGCGGCATTGATTTCTCTGCCATGGCCGTGATTCTGATTCTGTATATGCTCAACTATCTGGGCATGGACCTGTTTCCGGGGCTGTGGTTCCTGCTGTGAGTGCGATTACCCGCCACGGCGATGCGCTGGTGATTCGGCTGTATATTCAGCCGAAAGCCAGCCGCGATCAGATCGTGGGTTTGCATGGAGACGAACTGAAAGTCGCCATCACCGCTCCACCGGTTGATGGGCAGGCTAATGCCCATCTAACCAAATTCCTCGCCAAACAGTTTCGGGTCGCCAAGAGTCTGGTCGTGATTGAAAAAGGCGAACTCGGGCGGCATAAACAGATTAGAATTACCCATCCGCAGCACATCCCGGCTGACGTCGCGGAATTCATTGAATAAACACGCAGGACAAGACGATGCAAAAAGTGGTTTTGGCTACCGGAAACCCCGGTAAAGTGCGCGAGCTCGCCAGCTTGCTGGCCGATTTCGGTCTGGATATTGTGGCTCAAACCGAGCTGGGCGTGGATTCCGCCGAAGAAACCGGCCTGACCTTCATCGAAAATGCCATTCTGAAAGCACGTCATGCGGCGCAAATCACCGGGTTACCGGCCATTGCCGATGATTCCGGTCTGGCTGTCGATGCACTGGGCGGCGCGCCGGGCATTTACTCAGCACGCTACGCGGGCGCAGAGGCCAGCGACCAGCAAAATCTGGATAAGCTGCTGCTGACAGTAAAAGACGTACCGGATGAACAACGCCGCGCCAGTTTCCACTGCGTGCTGGTGTATCTGCGCCACGCTGAAGACCCGACACCGATTGTCTGCCACGGAAGTTGGCAGGGTGTGCTGACACACCACGCCTCTGGCTGCGGTGGCTTTGGCTACGATCCCATCTTCTTCGTACCTGAGCTGGGTAAAACGGCAGCAGAATTAACGCGTGAAGAAAAGAACGCACAGTCCCATCGTGGTCAGGCGCTACGCCTGCTGTTGGATGCGCTACGCAATGCTTAAGCTCCCCCCGCTCAGCCTGTACATTCATATTCCGTGGTGCGTACAGAAATGCCCGTATTGCGACTTCAACTCGCATGCGCTGAAAGGCGATGTGCCGCATCAGGAATATGTCGATCATCTGCTGGCGGATCTGGATGCCGATTTGCCGTTGGCGGGTGGCCGCGCACTGCACTCGATTTTTATCGGCGGTGGCACGCCTAGCCTGCTAAGCGCGGAAGCGATGCAGGCGCTGCTGGACGGCGTTCGGGCGCGAATCCCGTTAACGCCGGATGCCGAAATTACGATGGAAGCCAATCCCGGTACGGTCGAAGCCGACCGTTTTAGCGGTTATCAGCGCGCAGGGATTAACCGTATCTCCATCGGCGTGCAGAGTTTCGATCCGCAAAAGCTGACGCGTCTTGGGCGTATTCACGGCCCAGAAGAGGCCAAACGTGCGGCACAGCTAGCGACCGGTCTGAAATTACGCAGCTTTAATCTGGATCTGATGCACGGCCTGCCGGATCAATCGCTGGACGAAGCGCTGGACGATCTACGTCAGGCTATTGCACTCAATCCGCCGCATTTATCGTGGTATCAGTTAACCATCGAGCCCAACACGCTGTTTAGCTCACGCCCGCCTACATTGCCGGACGATGACGCACTGTGGGACATCTACGAGCAGGGTCACGCGCTACTGAGCGCAGCGGGTTACCAGCAGTATGAAACCTCCGCCTATGCCAAACCGGGCTACCAGTGCCAGCACAACCTGAACTACTGGCGCTTCGGTGACTATCTGGGGATTGGCTGTGGGGCGCACGGCAAGCTGACCTTCAGCGACGGCCGCATTCTGCGCACGGTAAAAGTCCGTCATCCGCGTGGCTATATGCAGGGCACGTACATGGATAAGCAACACGATGTTGCCAACGACGATCGACCTTTTGAGTTTTTCATGAACCGCTTTCGCCTGTTGGAAACCGCCCCGCGAGTGGATTTCACGGCTTATACCGGTCTGGAAGAGCACAGCATCCGTCCGCAATTGGATCAGGCTCTGGCACAAGGCTACCTCACGGAAACCGCCACCCACTGGCAAATCACCGAGCACGGCAAACTGTTTCTGAACTCCCTGCTGGAGCTATTTCTGGCGGAAGAGTAATAATAATTAAGTGGGCAGGTTTCCTTTGGTAAATCTGCCCACCGCTTTCCCTTCTGTTTCTCTTTTTGCAACGTTTACAACGCTTATTGCGAACCGCCTCCCTTTCCTATCAAGCGCTGCTTGTACGCGGTGCGGAAATCCTTTTTCCTTGTACTAGACGACGATTTCATCTTTAAGTACGCTACTCGTTTATGATAAGAATAAATCTTACATCTGAGAATCGGAGGCATAATGGCCAGAACCATGACAATTGACCTTGGAGATGAACTTCGCCATTACGTGGAATCGCTGGTTGAATCAGGCGATTACCGTACGCAAAGTGAAGTCATTCGGGAAGCGCTGAGAATGCTACGGGAAAAACAGGCGGAGTCAGATCTGCAAACATTGCGTCATTTAATCGCTGAAGGGATAAGCAGCGGAGAGCCACAGGAGTGGAATAAAGATGAATTCTTGCAAAAAATCAGAAACAAGACGCGAACGGCCACCCGATAAAATCAAGCTAACACCGCAAGCACAGCGCGATCTGGAAGCCATTTATCTTTATGGCCTGCGGCATTTTAATGAAGAAAGGGCTGAAGCCTATCTGGAAACCATCGAACACGCATTTATCGCTATCAGGCACAACAATTTTCGCGGACAGAATACAATCAAATTTGGCAGGCCGTAATGAGCGAACAGCGGGCGTTCCGTGTTAAGTAGGGATTCATTGTGACAACTGTACTCTCTGTGGCGATTCAATGCTGCCTTATGTTGCTAAGGATATATTGCTCAATTTCTGATGTATGAAATCAATGAGCGATCTTGTTTTGGCGGGCAAGTAACGCCGATCTGAATAAATTGCGAACAATTGTAATGGGGCTACCGATTGTTCAAACTCAACCTCGATTAACCGTCCATCGTCAATGTAGGGTTGGCAGGCTTGTTTCGATAGAATTGCAAAACCGACACCTGATACCGCAGCCCGTCCAGCCATCTCTCCGCTATTTACCCGATAATGCCCTTTAACCTTAATTGTCTCGAATCCCCCCTTTGTATTGACAAACTGCCAGGGAGCGCCTTTCAGCGCACTTACCGTTGTAATACAGGGTAATTCTTCAAATTGCTGGATATGAGAAGGGGTGCCATAACGCTGAATAACGGAGGGGGCTGCAACAATGGTGCAAGGAATAGTCACCAGATGACGAGCTATGTAGTCACTGTCATCCATCTGACCGCGGGTAATAATGATAGCTAAATCCAGATCATCCCGCAGGGATTCGAAACCAGACAAATTTGTGACACAGCTAATCTCTAGATCCGGGTACTGACAGGCAAAATCGGCAACGACAGAACCCAGCAATGCAGGACCTATTTCATTGGGAATACAGATACGTAATGGGCCCTTGAGTTGCATTTGCCGCAACGTTAATTCTGTCTCAGTTTGCTCAAGCGCCTCCAGTAATGGCTTCGCTCGGGTATAGAGTAAGTGCCCCGCTTGGGTGAGTTTCATATGTCGAGTGCTGCGCTCAATAAGCTGAAGATTCAGTTTTTCTTCTAACTGAGAAATACAACGACTAACATTTGATGTCGGCATTTCAAGGACTTTCGATGCCCCAACAAAACTTTCTCTTTCAACCACAGCAGTGAACACTTTCAGGGTATTAAAATCAAGAGCCGGACGCATCAATTATCCCATATATGATAATAATGAGCACCATTTTTACCATGTAATGCACGCCATTGATATCGATTAAACTCAGATATCTTTCATCCACAGGTTGCTTGCTATGCCACTGGTCACACAAACGTTTAATCATAAAGCCCTCATGCGGATAGCTATTGTAATGGCTTTTATCCAGTTCACTAATGCGCTGGAGTATATGGCGTTAACGCCTGTTTTTACTTTTATGGCAGACGAGTTTTCGGTTCCTGTATCATTTTCTGGTTATGTCTCTGGTATGTACACACTGGGTGCCGTCCTTTCTGGAATTATTGCTTTTTATTGGATCGACCTGTTTAATAAAAAACAATTCTTGATCAAGAATATGGTGCTCCTGGGAGCACTAACATTTTTGTCCACACTCACTACTCATTTTGGCACGCTTCTGGTACTACGATTTTGCGCAGGGTTGGTTGGTGGTACGACAATGGGTGTGGGTACGAGTATTTTGATAAATTGTGCCCCAGCAAACTTGCGAGGAAAAATACTGGCAACGGTGATTACATCATTTTCGATGGTAAGTATCGTCGGAATGCCAGCTATATTATTTTTGTGCACACACTATGGTTGGCATACTGCGTTGTGGTTAATCAGTTCACTTTGCCTGCTGTCTTTACCGTTGATAGTATTTATTATTCCCAAGGATACGGTTCAATCAGGCGTGAAAGCCAAACTATCTATTGATGCTCAAACCTTACTTTTCGCCTCTTGTTCTGCACTGGTACAATTTAGTCCAATGCTCATTATTCCCATTTTGACTCCATTAATGTTGCAGTATATGGGAGCACAACAAACCCTATTACCCTTATTGTTCTTAAGTGGGGGGATTGCAGGTTATCTGTCTACAAAAATAACAGGTGTTCTGACATCGCATTTATCTGCTCTGATGTTGGCAACAATTTCAACGCTATTCTTTGTAGCAAGTTTGCTGATTCCTGCAATGGGCTATCATAATGCCGTTCTATTTATAACCTTATTTCTTGGAGCCTCATATAGCCGACTGGTTTCCGCTTCGTCGGTTGCTGTCCAGTATCCTGAGAATGAACAACGAGCCAGTTTTTCTTCACTACAGACAGCAATGATGTTCCTGATAACAACTCTCGCATTCTTTTTGTCTTCCTTATTACTACCTGATCAGGGAATAACAACGCAAAATCTAAACAGACTGTTGGTTGTAAGTGCATTAGCCGCATCTGGATTTCCCGTAATGGTCATAATACTTCAAAAGAAACTGGCTAAACGTACTCTCCAGCCTGACCGCCCCATCATTGATTAGCATAACGTCCGCTCTTGCGCGAAGGACACAGGCTCACTGAGCTTAAGGACAGCGTTGAGCGGAAGCGGACATTCCGTATGCAATAATCTTTAATAAATCTCAACAAAATTATGCCTCTATGCGATCGTCTTCAAACAAACATTCATTTATGTTAAATTATTTAACATTGCCTCAAGTCGTGGAGGGTTCCCGCAATTTTGATGCAGAAAATGAATGTTGAAATCAATCTCAAAGGAAAGAAGATGAAAAAAAATTTATTAGCATTGTCTCCAGCAATCTTAATAGCTCTGCCCTATCTTGTTCCTCCAGCCTATTCCGCGCCGTCCGTTCGTTCTGTTGATGTAAAATCCTTCGATGTCGGCGGCGTAAAGACCGGAATGAGTGTTGAAGAAGCTCGCACGGCAATGCAAAAAAATTTCGGTGTTTCAGCAGATAAAATTCGAGCCTCTAAGTCCATGAAAAATCAGTATGCTACCATTATTTACGGTAGCCCGCAGATTCAGGATCTTGTATATGAAAACAATGGCACCCGCATGCAGGTGAGTTTCGATCCTCGTATTCCTTATAATAAATCTAATCCGATGGCTGTTTCGCAGGTCATCTATGAAATACCTTGGACGAAAGAAAATGAAGACAACATGGTCAAGGCTGCCCTGAAAAAGTACGGACCAGTATCAACTGGTGGAGTATTTCCTGTGTGGTGTGAAAAACCGATGCCTAGTTCAGGAATGGGCTGTGAGAGTGGCACGGCAAGCCTTACTATGGGAAATACAAAAATTAAGCTGATTGATCCTGCCTGGCAAAATGCTACTAGCAAATATATGGATCAGCAAAAGGCGACTAAACCACAGTTTTAGCGTTGGCAGTAAATTTCATCTCCTTTGCCCTGCAACTGGCGCGGGGAGGGAAATGAAGTCCCAGAAGGAAGTATTGAAGTTTATCAACTTTTCAAGAGTGTGGCTGGCCAGCCACACACCTATTCTGTTAATGAACACATTATAAATGACTACTACATCTGCTCCTGGCACTAAGCGGAAAAAGAATGTAAGAATATCAGGGCTGCTGATATATATTGGCTTTTGTTAAAATGTCTCCCACCTGCACAGCTTAAATACAACGTTTAGGGAATTTCCGTAATATGCTATCTGTTGGCGGATGTACAGAAAACAACAACGCGATAGCTATGCCCAATGAAATAAGGGTCAATGCCGTTGAATAGTTATTTTAATTTTGTATAAGAGATTGAAAAAATATCCGGGGAAAATAATATGCCCCGGTTAGATGTCTGTATTGATATTATGTCGGCATCGAGAATGTCGTGACTTTATTAGACTGTGGATCGATAGAGATGATGCAAATTGCTAAGTTACCACCGAAGCGATCTTTACGATCGGATATTTTAAGATTGTAAGTCTCAGAGAAGGACGTGTAGCCGGATGAATTACTTTCATTAAGCTTAAATCCAACTAATTGTTCGAAGTAAGATCGCGTTTGCCCAACGCTGTTTTTGCATTGGTCATTAGTGATAGTGCCGACTTTTCTTGTGGACGTCGTCTGTACAGCGTTCGACGTTTTAGGCGTGAGTGCCTCATTCACTGCTTTCATCTGATCGCCAATATTTTTCGGAAAGTCAGCACATGAGGAAGTAGCCAGTACAAGCCCGCACAGTAAAATTTTTTTCATTAAAATCCTCATAATATTAAAGGGGTTGCTAATTTTAGATTCCATTTTTTACAAAGTGTTAACCATATTTTACCTGTTTGTATCTGTCAATACGAATCATCGATTATAGAAGCTGACCAGCCCCCGCAGATTAGTACATTCAGATGTTAGCAACATCCGCTCCAGGCAATAGCTGCCGTTCAAATTAGGTTTAGCTCTGTGCATTAACAGAGTCAGATCAGAGCTCATACCCATCAACAGCAACATAATTTCAAACGATATCAGCTGGTTCAGGCTATACGAGGATTGAATTTTTACCTGCGGTTATGACACAGTAGAAACTTATCACACTCTATTTATCACACCTGTTTATCAACCACCTGCGGGTAACGATGATGAAACGTATAACAACAATCGTAGTAGCGCTGCTGGTCACAGCAGCATTGAGCGGCTGTAACACCACGCGCGGCTTTGGCCAAGACGTGCAGAAACTGGGTAGTAAAATTTCACACGCCGCTAGCTAACCCACCGTAAAATAACAAAAAACCGGCCATACTCAGCCGGTTTTTTCGTTTACGCCGCGATCTCTACTCTTTCCGCAGTTGGCTCAATATCCCTCAGAACGCCGACAGCATATCAATATGCGGGATACCGTCTTCGTCATATGCCTCACCGGTCGCCACAAAGCCAAACGCGCCGTAGAACGCCTGTAGATGAGCCTGCGCAGACAGGAAAAGATGCTTTTGCGGCCAGTGGCGTGCACAGGCAATCAACGCGTGCTCCATCAACTGATGGCCCAGATGTTGCCCACGAGCGTGAGGAGCCACAATCACGCGTCCAATCGTCACCACATCGTTGTTCGGATGAGGAGCGAGTAACCGAGCATACGCGGCCAGCTTGCCGTCGCGATATGCTGCGATGTGGCGATTACCGTCCACCAGATCGCGGCCATCAATATCCAAATAGGGGCAGGTTTGCTCAACCACAAATACCTGACTGCGCAGCGCCAATATGTCATGCAGTGAATACACGTTAAGGTCTGCCACATCCCAGTCATGCCATATCAGACTCATTTTCACCCTTCCCTATTTTGCACCGGCGGAACGTGCACGGCGCTTAGTCAGGATTAGCGATGCCCACAGCAGCGCAATCGCCAGCGCAAACAAAACGCCAAAACCAATCCCGATCGCGATAACCGAGACGCCCAGTTTCACCACCAGAGAATAGAGCCCCAGCATTAACAGCATAGCGCCGTTCTCACCCAAATTCTGTACGGCAATCGCATTACCCGCACCGACGCTGGCTTTTCCCCGTTCCTGCAACAGTGCATTAAGCGGAACAATGAAAAATCCACCCAACGCCCCCAGCAAAATCAGCAGGGAATAGGCGCTAAGGAGATTATGCTGAAGAGTGAAAATCACTACGACCACGCCGATCAGGAATCCCGCAGGCAGGCAGCGTCGTACATTATCGAGCGTAACCAGTCTGGCAGCGCCCCCCGCCCCCAGCACGATCCCCACGGCGACCATCGCATTAAGCAGCGTCGGCGTCGCGTTATCGGTAATGCCGAGCGCATGCGGCACCCACAGTACCAGCAGAAAACGCAGCGTCACGCCCGCGCCCCAAAACATGCTGGTGCCAATCAACGAAAGCCGGGCATCGCCATCGCGCCACAACACACGACAGGCAGAAAAGAAGCTGCTCGCCATCTGCACCGGATGCCACGGCTGCCCTGGACGTGCGGCGTTGAGATGTGGAATCAACATATTCGCGCCCAGCGCCACGCCATAAGCCACCGCACAAATCGATAGTGCCGCGTAAATATTCCAGTCCGCCAGCACGCCCCCCGCCACAGATCCGGTCAGGATCGCCGCAATGGTCGAGGCTTCCATCAAGCCATTGGCTTTGACCAACTGATCGCCACGCGTGATCTCACCCAGAATGCCGTATTTCGCGGGTGAATACGCAGCGGCACCAATGCCCACCAGCGTGTATCCCAGAAACGGATTACCACCCACGCAAATCAGCAGCGCTCCGGCCAGTTTCAGGGTATTGGCGAACATCATCACCCGCCCTTTGGCGAAGCTATCCGCTATTTGTCCGACAAATGGCGCTAACACGATGTACGCGGCCACAAACCCCATCTGCAAAAACGGCTGACTCCAGTCGGGATACACCAGCTGTTTGATCAGCGCTAACGTAGCAAACAGCAACGCGTTATCACCAAACGCGGAGAAGAACTGCGCGATAATCACCGCGCTCATACTACGCGACAGCAAAGGCGTCGCGGGTTCAGTCTGTTGACTCATGCACGAGGCTCCGACGCGTTAGTAATAGGTTGTTTGACGATCGATTGTTCGATGATCGATTGCTCGGAATTAGGCTCTTCAGCCATTTGGCGTAGCGTGACAAAATCAGGCTTGCCGCTGCCGAGTAACGGTAACGCTTTCACATAGCGAATATCACGTGGTACTGCCAATTCTGGCACCCCGCTGCTGCGGGCCTGTGCAAGCAGCACATCACGGGTTATCTGGCTGTCCGTTGTAAACAGCACCAGCGCTTCGCCTTTGCTGCTGTCGCTTTTCGCACTGGCTGCATGCTGCGCCTCCGGCGACACTTTAACCGCCAGCTGTTCCACGCTTTCGAGCGAGACCATCTCCCCCGCGAGCTTGGCAAAGCGCTTCACGCGACCGATGATGGTGCAGAACCCTCTTTCGTCGAGTTCGACAATATCGCCAGTGTCATACCAGCCCTGCTGCAATTCACCTTCTGCGTTTTCTGCAGCAGGCGTCTCGAGCACGCCGGGATTTTCCACCCTCAAATAGCCTTTCATGATATTCGGCCCGCGCAGTTGCAGCCGACCACCGCGCGTAATACCCGGCACCGTAATCAAACGCGACTCCATTTCCGGCAGCAGCAGGCCGACGGAATGGATTTTCGTCGCCATCGGCACGTTGATCGCCACTACCGGAGCGCACTCGGTCACGCCATATCCTTCCAGAATGCGGATACCGAATTTGTCCTGCCAGACCTGACGCGTCGTCTCAGACAGCTTTTCAGCCCCAGCGACCACATAGCGCAGACGAGCAAAATCATACGGGTGGGCAAAACGCGCATAGTTGCCTAAAAACGTAGACGTGCCAAACAGCACGGTACAGTTCTGGTCGTAAACCAGTTCCGGCACGATGCGATAATGCAGCGGGCTGGGATAGAGGAACACGCGAGCGCCTGTCATCAGCGGTGTTAACAGACCAACCGTCAGGCCAAACGCATGGAACAGCGGCAGTGCAGACATAAATCGATCGCGCGGGGTGAAATCCGCCACGGTACGAATCTGCTCAACGTTTGCCAGCAGGCTGTCATGAGAATGCACGACGCCTTTCGGATTCCCCTCAGAGCCGGAGGTAAACAGCACGATAGCCGCATCGTCGGGTTTCTGCGGCAGCATCGCGCGAGCAGGAAATAGCAGATGAAACAGGATCCACAGCTTATCCGTCAGCGTCACGGTGTCTTTCAAATCTTCCAGATAAACCCAGTTGGCCTCACTGACCTGCTTCGGTAGATCCGTCAGTTTGCCCTTTTCAAGAAACTGGCGAGAGGTGACGATCGTTTTAATCCCTGCCGCTTTCATTGCGCTTTGTAGCCCTTTCGCGCCAGCGGTGTAGTTCAGCATGGCAGGAATACGGTTACGCAGCGATGCGCCCAGAATGGATGCCGCAGTAATGGTTGCGTTGGGCAGTAGCATGCCAACATGTTCATCGGCGCGAGTGAAGCGCTGCAAAATGCGCGACACGCCCAGCGATTTTTTCAATAAGCCCTGATAGCTGTCTTCGTTAAATGAAATATCCGCAATGCTGGCAGAATGCCGTCCATAGCGGGATCTCGCCGCCAGAAATGCCTGATACAGCGTATGCTGCGGACGCGTTTCCATCCGCGCCTTCATCATAATCTGGTGCAAACGTTCACCGGCCAGTGCGCGACGCGCTCTGGCACTGCTGGCTTCCGGCATCGGTAATGTGGTCGGTGGCAAATAGGTGATAGTAACCTGTGGGAGGCAGCGGCGTTTAAACACGCCCGCCAGCCGACCAAACGGCGAAAGCTCGATCCCATCAATACGCACGGGAATAATTGTTGCCCCGGATTTCGCTGCGACAAACGCCGCGCCGCTGTAAACCTTCATCAGCGATCCCGTTACGCTAATACGCCCTTCAGGGAAAACCACGACAGGCTGGCCGCGCTCGATCACCTTGATCAGCCCTTTGATCGCCAGAGGCTTGGTGGGATCCAACGGCACAAAGTCGATATAAGGCTTCAACCAGCGCATAAACCAGCGATCGGAAATAGAAGAGTACACGGCAAAAACCGGTTTTATCGGTAAGAATAACGCCAGCAGGACACCGTCAAGGAAAGAGACGTGATTGGGGGTGATGAGCAATTTGGATTGCTGAAACTGGCTGCTGTCGCCCTCGATCCGGATGCGATACAGACGCTGGAACACCCAACGTAACAGGGTATGAATCATGCCTTCTCCCAATAGACAGATAAACGGGCAGCTTGCTAAAGCGCAAAACCACCAAACGATACGTCAAAATACTATATACACGCCATAGTTCAAGCGACGGTGCGCGGCTTAACGCGAAGATTGTCGTCAGCACATCATTCGCATAGCATTAAAATCGCTGGAGATAGCAAAAGCGGGAAATTCAGGCAAAAAAAAACCTACGCATCCGCGTAGGTTGGTGTAATCAAATGATTTCAATGTACAGAGTACATCGATGTATCACCAATCAATACCTCTGGGACTTGTTACTCTAGGGATCGCGACTTATCTTCACCAGCGATGAATCGAAAGAGTTATTCTATAAGTGCAACCAACTGTAAAATTCTAGCGAATCATGTAAGCCAACCACCTTCTTACCGCCTTTTCACCAGATAAATACCGCTATTTTCCCTTAAAGACTCCTTTTCTCTCCGATCCCTCTTTTTCACCCTTTTCCCGTCCGATCACATTTCCTGATTTTTTATGTATAAATGACCACTCAAACACAGGGGTATTAGTCCACTTTTTCAACAGAATCAATCAGAAAGTGAGGAGTAGGATCGCGGAGTCTGCATAGGGCAGACGCTGAATTTAACCAGGTGTGTGTAACGAATAATGAAGAACTACAAAATAGGTACCCGACTGGCCGGCGGCTTTGGCCTACTTATTGCGCTTTCGCTGGCCATGCTGACCAGCGGCATTTACCAACTTAACCAGGTGTCCAGCAGTACACAACAGATGATGCAAGAGCCGCTACGCAAAGAACGGCTGGCATCGGACTGGCATGCCACGCTCGTCGCTGGTGTCCAGCGCAGTATGGCGGTAGCACGCAGCAATGACGATTCGCTGGTTGAGCTATTTGCCGCAGAAAACACTCGGGCCAGTAAAGAAAGCGGTAAACGGCAGGAGGATTTTGCCAGCCTGATCTCTACACCAGAAGAAAAAGCCTTATTCGACAAAGTTGGCGAATATCGTCAGTCCTACATCAAAAAGCGCGATGCGATTATCACAGAAAAAGGCGCGGGTAATTTCGACAGCGCCAGAACGCTCTTCGACAATGAGTTCGTTCCGGCTTCCAATGGTTATCTGGCTAGCGTGGAAGCGCTGCGAGACCACCAACGCGCCAGCATCGATAAAATGGGGCAAAACATTAACGCTGGCGCAAGCCGTGGCGATCTCATCCTTGCCGTCACGGGCGTGCTGAGCGCCATCATCGGCGTCCTGATCGCCTGGGTGCTCACCCGCAGTATCGTGCAGCCACTGGCGCGTGCCGTCCGTGCGACACAGGCCGTCGCGGCGGGCGATCTGACGCACAATATTCAGCCGGAAGGACGCGATGAAGCAGCCCAGCTACTGCACGCGCTGCAAGATATGACGGTGCGTCTGCGTTCTATCGTTGGCGAAGTTCGCCAAGGGTCTGAATCCATCGCGGGGGCTTCTTCACAGCTTGCCGCAGGTAATATCGACCTTTCCAGCCGCACGGAAGAGCAGGCCAGTGCGTTACAGGAAACCGCCGCCTCCATTGAGCAGTTAAGCTCGACGGTCAGGCAGAATGCCGATAACGCCCGTCAGGCCAATCAACTGGCACAATCGACCACACAGCAAGCGCAATCGGGTGGCCAGTTGGTGACAGAAGTAGTGGAAACGATGGGCGCGATCGACTCTTCCTCGAAGAAGATCGTCGATATCATCGGCGTCATCGACAGCATCGCGTTCCAGACCAACATTTTGGCGCTGAATGCCGCTGTAGAAGCCGCACGAGCCGGTGAGCAAGGTCGTGGTTTCGCCGTGGTCGCCAGTGAAGTGCGCAGTCTGGCACAGCGCAGCGCCTCTGCGGCCAAAGAGATCAAAGAGTTGATCGATCGCTCCGTTCAAACCGTCGAAGCGGGCAACCGATTGGTGGTACAAGCGGGTGTGTCGATACAAGATATCGTCAATGGCGTGCGCAAAGTCAGCGATCTGGTCGGAGAGATCAGTTCTGCCAGCAATGAACAAACGATGGGCATTGAGCAGGTGAACGTTGCGGTGAACCAGATGGAAGTGACCACCCAACAGAATGCCTCGCTGGTGAATGAAGCGTCGGCCGCCACGCAGTCTCTACAACAGCAGGCCGCACAGTTGGCCGAGACGGTCAGCCAGTTCCGCTTAGGCAACGGCCATCAGATCGCCCGTACACCAGCGGCGGCGCCGTTAACCCTTAGGCCTGCGCTGGCAGCACCGGGCAAGAGCGGTATCGCAGCTGGTGAAGGAGACTGGACATCGTTCTGATGTCCCCGATACTTCTCGGGTTTGCTGTCTCTGAGTCATTTTTTATGCAAACTAAGAGACCGCCTACAGCGACTGGTGATACAGCCGCACGGCTTTGTCTGGGTAGTCCAGTCCATCGCCGATGTAACGCCAGCCGTGTTTTTCGTAATAGCCGCTAAACGTGGCGTACAGATAAAGATCGTCAAAACCTGCGCGGCGGCAGAAGTCCAGTACGTGCCGTTGCAGTGCCACGCCCAGACCTTTATCACGATAACTTTCTTCCACATACAGCGACGCCAGCCAAGGCGTCAGATCCTGTCGGCTGATTAAATCGCAGCGCCAAAGCCCCACCGTCCCAACTAAACGATCACCATCCAGTGCAATAAACGTCAGCGGCAGCGCCGCAGGGTTCAGGCTATTGCGCACCACGCTGGCAAAGAATTCACGGCTATTCTGGCTACCGAATGCCTGCCATATCCAGTCGATCACCTGTTCCTGATGCTGGGGATAATCAGCCAGATAAACAATGCTCGCCAAAGCCGTGTCCGCCATGACTACACCAGTTTCCCTTGAAAAATCGGCACAGAATCAAATAAATAGCCGTCGAACTCTGGCGCGTCGGCGTCGGAGATTTCCATCAGCGTATTTTTGACATTTTCAAGGTGTTGCCACATCGCCTGATAAGAGCCAGACACATCGCGACGCCGCAGTGCCGCCAGAATAGCCTGATGATCCGCCAGCCATTTCAGGCGATAACCCTGCGTACCAACGTGGGTATAAAGCTGCTGCCAGAGCGCATTATCGTCCCGGCACGCCCAAATATTGCTGACCGTTTCCAGCAGCATCTGGTTTTGCGTCGCGCCAGCAATTTGCAGGTGGAACAAGCGATCGAAATCACCGCGATAATCTTTTACGGCAATCGCGGCTTGCTCTTGCTCCAGTATTTTACGCAGGTTTTCGATATCCGCCCGCGTTGCCATGCGTGCCGCAAATGCAGCAATATTGCTTTCCAGCAGTTGGCGCGCTTGTAGCATTTCAAACGCGCCGATATGATTTTTGGCGCTGTCTGCCGCATCGTCTTCATCGGGAATACGCAGGACATAAACCCCGGAGCCCTGACGAATATCAACCGTACCTTCCAACTCAAGCATCAATAGTGCTTCGCGCACTATCGTCCGGCTAACGCCATAGGTTTCCGCAATATTTCGTTCAGGAGGAAGCCGCGATCCGACAGGGTAATCCCCTGACTGAATCTTCTGGCGCAAATCACAGCCGATTTCCTGATATTGCTTCTTCTCTTGCAGAACCACATCCTTCGCCACGCTTTCACCCTACATACACTGTCGCACTGAATGCGGGCGTCAGGCCCGCACCGATTTATGCCCGTCATACTTCAAGCTGCATGTACGTTGGCTTCTCTTACTCACCCCAGTCGCTTACTTGAGCAAGCTCCTGGGGATTCCTGCGCTTGCCGCCTTCCTGCAACTCGAATTATTTAGGGCATGCGCCCAGCCACACGTACTGACGTTGCGGTGGGGCATTAGTCTACCAAACTCAGCGCCTGATCCAGTACTTTTGCGCCATTTAATGTGCCGTAGGCGACAGAGTCGATCACCGCGATAGGAATCTGATAGCTGTCCGTCAGCTTTTTATTTTCGTTAAGTTTGAAACGCACCTGCGGCCCCAGTAGAACCGCAATAATGTCGCTGCCGAACTCCTGCAATTCATCCCGCAGATTTTGTTCCGGGATCGCGTAGATCTTAAACGCCATTCCCCGCGCTTCCGCTTCCTTCTCCATCTTGGTGACCACCAGTGAGGTCGACATGCCTGCCGAGCAAGCCAGTACGATTCTTTTCATATTCCGTTCCTCATTTTGGTTATCTGTGTCTATTTCTCTTCATCATCCAGCGTCAATTCAAGCCGACGCGTGTCGTGTAGCTGACGAAACCAGGCGGCGGATTTTTTCGGCCGCCGTTGCCGATCCTGTTCCAGATCGATTTCGATCAATCCGTAGCGGTTTTTAAACGCATTCATCGGCGAAACATTGTCGGTAAACGCCCACAGCATATAGCCTCGGCAGTTTGCCCCTTCTTCCTTCGCCTTCAGCGTCCAGTAAAGATGCTCCGCAATAAACGCAATGCGGTAATCATCCTGAATCACGCCCGCATCGTCTTTAAAGCGTGCCTCATTCTCAATACCGATGCCGTTTTCCGCCACAAACCACGGCACATTGTCGTATTCACGCTCTATACGCTTCGCCATGTCGTAAATGATTTTGGGATTGATCTCCCAGCCGCGCGAGGTGTTCATACGGCGTCCCGGCAACTCAAAATGCTCGTAGTAATAAGCAGGATGGAAAGGCGTTTCCTTGTTCCATTCACGGCTGGGCGCTTTTACCCGGTGCGGGTAATACAGGTTGATTCCCACCTCATCGACCGTGTTATCGCGGATGATCGCCAGCTCTTCTTCCGTGTAATCCCACTTCACCTGATGCTGCGTCAGCAGCGCGATCAGTTCCGCTGGGTATTCCCCTTTCAACGCCGGATCGAGGAAAACGCGGTTATAGAACAGATCGTAAAGGTGTGCCGCTTTCACATCATGCGCCGCACGAGATCGCGGATACGTCACTTCAGGGTTGAGGATCACGCCGATCGAGCCGCCGTCTCGGTCATAACCCTTCTGCCGAAACCGCTGCACCACTTTTGCCGTCGCCAGATTCTTATGGTGATTCCACTGCATCCACGTGTGCGTGTTCTGCTCATAAGGGTAGCGTAGCGCGTCCAGATAAACGCGCGTCTGCACCACAATCGGCTCATTGAAGGTAAACCAGCGCTTCACTTTTCCGGCATAGCGGGCGAAAACGGTATCGGCATACAGCACAAACCATTCCACTACCTGCTTTGATGACCAGCCCTGATACTTCTCCAGCAGGCAGGCGGGCAGTTCGTAATGTTCAAGGCAGATCATCGGTTCGATCCCCTGCCGGTGCATTTCATCCAGCAGATTATCGATGTAGGCTGCGTACTCCTCATCGACGATGCCCTTCTCATAGTCCAGCATAAAACGTGACCAGTTGATCGACGTACGATAGTGCGTCAGCCCCGCCAGCTTCATCAGCGCCACATCTTCTCGATAACGGTTAAAGAAGTCTGTCGCTTTCGCCGGACCATACCCGTTATGCCACACCTGACGATCCTGCTTGTACCAGAGATCCAAATAGGAATCCTGCCCTGCCTTCTTGCCGCTCCATCCTTCCGTTTGCCATGCCGATGCCGCCGCACCCAGAATAAAATCTGGGGGAATAGTCAGTGCAACCTTACTCATGCGTTACCTCTCTTCTCGTCCGTTTCAGGCTTTTTTCGCTGCGGCCTGCTTTTCCGCTTCCAACTGCGCTAACTCAGCTCGGCGAGACGCAACTTTGACAAACGGCAGATAGATCAGCATCGCAACGATGATGCACACGATCTGTGTCGCGACCGCCCCCATGGAGCCCGCCGTCGACAGCCAGGCGTTAATGATTGGCGGCGTCGTCCACGGCACCATCACCACCGCTTTACCGGCAAACCCCATACTGGTGGCGAAATAACCAATCGTACCGGTGACTAACGGTGTGATAATGAAGGGAATCGCCAGAATCGGGTTGAGCATAATCGGCATACCAAAAATCACTGGCTCATTAATATTGAACACGCTGGGGCCGAAAGAGATTTTGGCAATCTCTTTCATCTCTTTGCGTTTAGACGCGATCATCACCGCCATCAGCAGGCCAATCGTCAAACCGGAACCACCGATGCTCATGTACACATCCCAGAACGGCATGGTGATAATGTTCGGCACTTCCAGTCCCTGTTCGAACGCCGTCATGTTGACGGCAATCGCCCCCAGCAGCAGCGGTTCACGAATCGGTTTAATCATCTGGTTACCGTGAATCCCAATCACCCAGAACAGCTGGGCGACGAACATCAGCACCAATAAACCGGGTAGGCTTTGTACGACGGATTCAAGCGGCTGTTGCACCACCTGATAAACAGCGTCATACAGGTACATGCCCGTCACGCGGTGAAACACAAACCCAAAGGTGGCAATAGCAACCACCGTGATGATGGAAGGAAACAGCGCAGAAAAAGAGGCTGCAACATTAGGCGGCACGCTGTCAGGCATTTTAATCCGCAGCCGATCGACGCTTTCTAACCGGGTATACATTTCTACCGACAGGATGGCGATGAACATCCCCAGAAACAGGCTTTTGGTATCGGAAAACTGTTTCGCCAGCACGTCTTTGACCACCATCATCTGCCCGTTGACGGCCATTTCGATCGTGGTTGGCGTAACGGCAATAAAGCAGATCACCGCCAGCAGGCCGGGAAACAGCCCGCGTGAACCGTTAATCTTCCCAAGCTCGATACCAATCAGGAAGACGGCACCGATAGTCAAAAAGCTGAGCGTGGCGTAGTTAATGCCGCTCATGATCGGCTTGAGCTCCGCCAGAAACGAGAACATGGAGAAACTGGCCAGACCATTTTTAGGGTCCATCACCATGTTGGAAATCAGAACGGAAAACGCGCCGACGATAATGACGGGCATCAGCGTAATAAAGGATGCCTTAATCGCCATGATGTACCGCAGGCTATTAAATTTATTGGCAAATGAGCCCAATGAATCAATCAGTTGGTCCTTAAATGACATAACACCACCTCTTTGATCATCATATTGTTATATCGCGTGTTATACGCGGGATGGCCGTTACGCGCAGGGTAAATGCAGGTACCGCGCTTTCGCGTTTGGCATACCAAAAATCAACCATAATGAATTATTTTTCTGTGACATGATTCTCACAAGACAATATTGGAATTCCAATATGATGAAAATGTGATTTTTGGCATACCATAAGCGTTTGGCTATATAAATTCTTAGCTACATAAATTCTCAGCCAACTTAGGCTGTTTTCCTGACCGCGATAAGGAAACCTACGATGAAAGACACAGAGAACCTCCCTGAATTCGATATGGAACAAACCGTGATGGAGTTGCTGATCAACGCGGGTGAAGCCCGCTCAAACGCCATGATGGCAATTCAGGCCGCGCGTCAGCGAGAGTGGCAACAGGCCGACGCGCTGCTTGCCGCGTCACAAGAGACGGCGCGTGCCGCTCACCGCGTTCAAACACGGCTAATCGGTTTGGATGAAGGAGAAGGAAAGGTGCCCGTCAACCTGATCATGGTACATGCGCAGGATCATCTGATGACCGCCATGCTATGCCGGGATTTGGCGGAAGAGATTGTCTTGTTACGGCGAGAAATGGCTACATCACAAAACTGACAAAAATCGGGTTGAGAAACGAGCATCAGCCGTTAAATCCGACAATATGCCTGTGGTATCATGTCGCATGATGTTCGTAACAAGGATGGATTGGCTTTTTCAGCCCGTCATCATACTCAATTAAGGTGCAGCCATGAAAACCATGCTTGAAGTGGCGAAACGCGCAGGCGTGTCCAAAGCGACCGTGTCCAGAGTGCTAAACGGCATCGGCCAGGTCAAACAGGCAACGCGCGATGCAGTATTTCAGGCAATGGATGAGCTCGGCTACCGCCCTAATTTTCTGGCGCGTTCGCTGGCTCGCCGTACCTCAAACAGCATCGGTCTCGTTATCTCCAATTTTGACGGCCCCTATTTTGGCCGCCTGCTACGTCGTGCCGCAGAGATAACGGAAAGCAGCGGGAAGCACCTGATCGTCACCGACGGGCACGATACGCCCGAAGACGAAATGCGCGCGGTGCAACTTCTGTCTGACAGACAGTGTGACGCCATTATTCTCTACACCCGCTATATGTCCGAAGCGGATCTCATGACATTGCTCAACACGCAGACCATTCCAATCATGGTGATGAATCGCGATCTGCCGCAGGCGCGGGAACGCTGTATTTTCTTCCGCCAGCAGCAGGCCGCGTTTGACGTGGTGAATTACCTGATCGAACAAGGCCATCGCGAAATCGCCTGCATTACCGCACCGATGCAAACGCCGACGGCACGAGCACGCCTCGCGGGCTATCAGCAGGCATTAATCGACCACCAGATCGACGTTGACCCGCGCCGGGTGGCGCACGGAACCAGCATGGTCGCCAGTGGCTATCAGGCCGCACGCCAGTTGCTGGATAACGGCATCAGCTTTAGCGCGCTGTTCGTCAGCAACGATGATATGGCGATTGGCGCGATGAAAGCGCTATACGAAGCGGGGAAAAGATTGCCGCAGGATGTCTCCGTCTTCGGCTTTGACGATGAACCCTGCGCGACCTACCTGCACCCTTCACTTTCCACCGTCTATATGCCGATTGAAGAAATGGCCGCTACCGCGATTACGCAAGTGCTGGATCTGATTGCAGGCAAAGACGTCAAACCGCTGCAACCTTTTACCGGCGAACTTAAGCTGCGCGAATCGGTACAGAAAGGGCCGTATTACGGACAGCAAAACTCGCGGTAAAACCGATCGCCTTCTCCGTGTTATCAGCCGTGTTCAATCAACATTACCGCTGTCGTGTCCGCCTCCAGCGCGTCAAACAGGTGCGGCACATCAGCGGAATAGCTGATGTAATCCCCCGCGCTGAGTTCAATGGGCTGTGCAACAGGCCCGATTCTGGCGCGACCGTGGCCCAGAATCACATGCTCTATCGTTCCCGGTTTGTGCGGCTGGGAGAGTCTGACCTCGCCCGGCTGCACTTTAAGCCGATAAATATCACGCTGCACGCCAGCCGGACACGCGGCCAGCAGCGTCGCGGCATAGTTTGCCTGCTCTGAATAGGTCGCCGCCCCCTCGTTAGCCCGAATCACCTGCACATGCTGGCGAGGTTGCCCAATCAGCTGGCTCACCTGCACATCGAGCGCCATCGCCAGCGCCCAGAGCGTTTCCAAACTCGGGTTACCGATTCCACTTTCCAGTTGCGAAAGGGTTGATTTAGCCAGCCCCGCACGCTTTGCCAGCTCGGTTACTGACAGGTTTAACCGCTCACGCTCACGCCGGATAGAGACAGCCAGCCGTGCGATAGGCGTAGCGACCTGCATACCCTCTTGTGCGCTATTTTCCTGATTATCAATCATCATATCGTTCACCATAACGGCCGATTGTTCGACTTGACGAACAATCGATTCGTGTTCATTATTTCACTCTATTGTTCATTATAAAAAATTTCGTTCGATATAACAGCACTCTCGCACTGATTTTTTCACACTGACAGGCAGGAAAAAGATGACACCACAGACTCGCGGCACGATAGAAATGGCTATCGCGATGATCATTTCCGGTACGGTTGGCTGGTTCGTCCTGACGGCAGGGCAACCCGCGATGACAGTGGTTTTCTGGCGCTGCGCGTTCGGCGCATTGACGATGCTGGTGGTATGCGGGCTATTGGGCTTATTGCGGCGAGGCATCATTAACAGGAAGCAGACCGGCATTGCCGTACTCGGCGGCCTGGCGCTGGTACTCAACTGGACGTTGCTGTTTGGCGCTTACTCACAGGCGTCTATTGCCGTCGCCACCGTGGTTTATCACACGCAGCCCTTTATGCTGGTGGGACTTGGCGCGATCTTTTTCAGGGAAACACTGACCCTCAACAAAACCTGCTGGCTACTGTGCGCCTTTGGCGGCATCGTCCTGATCGTCAGCGCTCAAACAGGGGCTGACAGCGATGACAAAGACTATCTGTCTGGCGTACTGATGGCACTGGGTGCGGCATTTTTTTATGCCGTAGCAGCCGCCATTACGAAAAAGCTCTCAGGGATCCCGCCGCACGTGCTTGTGCTGATACAGCTACTCGTTGGCGTTGTTGTTCTTGCCCCCTTTGCCGCTATTTCCACCTCTCCGACAGTGTCGCAATGGGGAATTCTCGTGGCTATCGGCGTGATCCATACCGGCCTGATGTCGACACTGTTATACAGCGCGATCCAGAAGATCCCGACCGCGCTGGTTGGCGCACTGTCGTTTATCTATCCCGTCATTGCGGCGCTGGTCGACTGGGCAGCCTTTGGACATAAACTGGATGGGATGCAGCTTGCCGGAGCGGTTGCGATTCTGCTGTCCGCCGCAGGGATGACGTTCGGCTGGCGCATCAGGTTCAACCGACAAGGGAATAATCTGCGTCATGCACCACGTTCAGGGGAAAAGCAGGACGCCTTTCCCCCGACACAGTCGAACCATGTCGATTAAAGCGCTTCCAGCGCCAGCAGCTCTTCCAGCGTTTGGCGACGGCGGATCAAGCGCGGTTCGCCATTTTCAAACAGTACCTCTGGCAGCAACGGACGGCTGTTGTAGTTAGAGGACATAGATGCACCGTACGCACCGGTGTCATGGAAGACCAGATAGTCGCCAACTTGCGCATCCGGCAACGAGAAAGTTTCCACGCCACCGCCCGCCTGCTGGGTAAACACATCGCCGGATTCACACAGCGGCCCCGCAATCACACTGTCGCGCAACGTGGACTGGCTGATATCGCGGCCATCGCCCGACAACAGAGAAACATGGTGATAGCTGCCGTACATCGCCGGACGCATCAAATCGTTAAACCCAGCATCAACCAGTACAAAGTGGCGGCTGCCCATGGATTTTATCGCTCGAACTTCCGCTACCAGCACGCCAGATTCAGCGACCAGGAAACGCCCTGGCTCAATTTCCAGCGTAATGGGATGACCGAGATGCGCAGCAATTTTCTCACGCGCCGCGTTCCACAGCCCGTAATAGTGTTCAGTATCAATCGCTTCTTCACCGTGACGATACGGAATCGACAGCCCGCCGCCCGCTGAAATCGCCTCGATATCCTGACCCAGCTCAACGACCTGCTGCACCATCGCCTCGCACACCTGCTCCAGATGGCCGTAATCGACGCCAGAGCCAATATGCATGTGAATTCCCACCAGCTTCAGCTGATAGCGCTGAATGTGCGCCAACGCCAGCGGCAAATCGCCGTACCAAATACCGTGCTTACTGTTCTCGCCACCGGTGTTAGTTTTCTGGCTATGACCATGACCAAAACCCGGATTCACGCGCAGCCACACCGGATGCCCCGGCGACTGCTGCCCAAGCTGTTCCAGCATATCGACCGAACCGGCGTTCACCGGAATGTTCAATTCGGAAACACGTTGCAGCGTCGGGCGATCCAGCAGATCGGCAGTAAAGACGATCTCGTGAGCATCGGTGCCCGGCACAAATCCTGCGATCAGAGCCCGTTCAATTTCCCCCAGCGATACCGAATCGACTTTCACACCTTGCTCATGCATCAGGCGCAAAATGTGCGTGTTGGAACACGCCTTCTGTGCGAAGCGAATCGTATCGAATTGGCGCAGTTGGGTGATGCGATTAACGATAGTCTGGGCGTCATAGGCCCACACCGGGCAGCCAAAACGGACAGGCAGTTCACGCAAACTTTGCGCGTTGAGAGCGTGTGTTACGTCATTCAGATCATGAGGCATAAATAATTACCGATTTACAGGGTTAAGCGTGATTGAACATCACTATAAAAATAACCTTAAAGGTAAACAAATATCGTTTTAGGCAGACTTTATTCATTTCTGATATGGTTTATCTCAATGAATCGAGGAGGCGATATGGCAGCAATATCCTTACGACACATCGAGATTTTCCATGCGGTCATGACCACGGGTAATTTGACGGAAGCAGCCGCGTTGCTGAACACGTCGCAGCCGACCGTTAGCCGCGAGCTGGCGCGCTTTGAGAAACTGATTCAGATGACGCTGTTCGAGCGGCTGCGCGGCAGGCTTTACCCGACAGCACAGGGGTTACAGCTGTTTGAAGAAGTGCAGCGTTCTTATTATGGATTAGATCGGATCATCAACGCCGCCAGCGATATTCGCCGTTTTCAGCAGGCTCAGCTTTCTATCGCCTGTCTGCCCGTGTTCTCACAGTCGCTACTGCCTGATGCCTGCAAGCCGCTGCTAGTGCGCTACCCACTGCTTAATCTGCACATTATTCCGCAGGATTCGCCACTGCTGGAAGAGTGGCTGTCCGCGCAGCGTCACGATCTAGGCTTAACGGAAAATAGCCTCACGCCAGCCGGTACAGAACGACAAACATTGATGCTGTTAAATGAAGTCTGCGTGCTGCCTGTCGGGCATCCGCTGGCGCAAAAATCCGTGCTTACGCCGCAGGATTTTGCCAATGAACCTTTTATTAGCCTGTCGAGCGCCGACAGCTATCGCCAGTTGCTAGACACGCTGTTTCAGGAACAGGGCGTGTCGCGCCGGATGGTGCTGGAAACCCACAGCGCAGCGTCGGTGTGTGCAATGGTACGGGCGGGTATTGGGCTTTCGATCGTCAATCCACTCACTGCGTTGGATTACGCGGTGTCTGGCGTGGTCGTGCGGCCTTTTAGTATTGATGTGCCTTTTACCGTCAGCCTGATTCGTCCTCTGCACCGCCCGGCTTCGTCACTGGTCGATACTGTCATTGATCAACTTAAACAGTACGCCGCAGGCGTGCCTTCGCGTCTAGAACAGGTTTTGCAGCAGTGACGATCCGATCTTGATTTGCTCACTTATCACTGTGTTAACCCCCGCCAGCGCGGATCGTGAGCAAACCATTCCACCAGAAAATCCAACAGAGTACGCAGCGCGGTTGGCATCTGACGGCGTGACGTGTAGATGCCATAAATCCCCATCATCTGTGGACGATATTCCGGTAACAGCGCCACCAACTGCCCACTGGCGAGATAAGACGTCACAGAATAGCGCGGTTGCAGCGCAATCCCTGCGCCTTCCAACGCGCCCGACAGCAGCACCAGCGATTCATTGCCACTGAGGTTTCCGCTTACCGGTATCGTAAATTTTTCATCACCACGGGAAAAATGCCACAGGCTTTTGCCAAAATAGGTGTAGGTCAGGCAGTTATGGATAGAGAGGTCAGTCAGCTGTCGTGGAATACCGTGCTCATTCAGATAAGAGGGGGAAGCACACAATACTGACTCACAGTTTGCCAGCGGTCGAGCGATCAGATTGGGATCCAACTCGTTGGTAATGCGCAGCGCCAGATCGATACGTTCCTCGACCAGATTCACCGATCGATTATTCATTTGCAGATCGATAGCGACCCGAGGATGGCGTCGTAGGAAAGCGGTTATCGCTATACCGAGAGCCCCCTGCGCCAGCGACTGCGAGCAACTGAGACGCAACAAGCCGCTTAGCGTGGCATCATCGGTATTGGCCTCGACGCGCATGTCCGCCGTCAGCGCCAGCATCTCCCGGCAGCGCACCAGCGTTTTTTCACCCGCATCCGTCAGACTCAGCTTGCGCGTGGTGCGATGTAATAATCGCGCCCCTGCCCATGCCTCCATTTCCGCTAGATAGCGTGTCACCATCGCCCGAGACATGTCTAGCGTCTCTGCCGCCGCAATCATGCTACCGCGGTCTATAATAGTCACAAACACTTCAGCAGCCGTAATGCGATCCATAAATTAGTCCGTTTTATGCAACAAACAATTGCCATTTTTGCGGTTTTTCGTACGATTAATGCAACATAACATGAAGCCACTTTCTGTCATACCCGTGGAGTATCACCATGTCTAAATCTATCGCTTTTACCGTATCTTTACTCGCTGCATCGCTGGGCCTGGCGTCTGTTGCTAACGCCGCTGAGTTAAAAATCGATGTGTTTAATCCAGGTGAAGCCAGTGTATTCCCCGTTTCCTCTGAAATTATCAGCGGCGATAAAGAAGTCGCCCTGATCGATGCCCAGTTCCAGCGTAACGATGCCCAAACGCTGGTTGATCGCATCAAAGCCACCGGCAAAAAACTGACCACCGTCTATATCAGCCACTCCGACCCTGACTACTACTTCGGTCTGGACGTGATCAAAGCCGCATTCCCAGACGCTAAAATTGTTGCGACCCAAGCAACCATCGACGCCATCAATGCGAGCAAAGACGGCAAAGTGGCACACTGGGGCCCCGTTCTGAAAGAAAACGCGCCGAAAGAAATCGTCGTTCCTCAACTACTGGCAGGCGATAGCTTTACCGTTGACGGCAAAAAACTGGAAGTGAAAGGGTTGAAAGGGCCAACGCCGGATCGGACTTTCGTCTGGATCCCGTCGCTGAAAGCCGTTGTCGGCGGTATTCCCGTGTCTGCGAACATCCACGTCTGGCTTGCTGATACCCAAACGCCAGAATCTCGCGTTCACTGGCGTGAAACGCTGAAATCTATTGAAGCGCTGAAGCCGACCACCGTCGTACCGGGCCATTTCATCGCGCCAACGGATTACACCTTGAAGAACGTGACGTTCACGCTGCAATATCTGGATACGGTGGAAAAAGAGCTGGCGAAAAGTAAAGATTCTGCCGAGCTGATCGCCGCAATGAAGAAACATTATCCGACACTGAAGGAAGAATCTGGCCTTGAACTGAGTGCCCAGGTCCTGAAAGGTGAAATGAAGTGGCCACAGTAAGACTGCATTACATTTACGATCCCTTGTGCGGCTGGTGCTACGGCGCCGCCCCACTCGCGCTAGCGGCGCAGGAAATCGACGGGTTGGAACTGATCCTCCACGGCGGCGGTATGATGACGGGCAGCAATAGCCGAACCATCACCCCAGAGTGGCACGATTATGTGATCCCGCACGATCGCCGTATAGCGCAATTGACCGGGCAAACTTTCGGGGAAGATTATTACGAAGGGCTGCTGCGCGACACTAGCGTTGTACTGGATTCCGCGCCGCCGACGGCTGCCGTGCTCGCTGCGGAAGCGATGGATGACAAAGGCATGGAGATGTTGCACCAGATTGAGCGGGCGCACTACGTTTCCGGACTTAAAATCGTCGATGCCGCCGTGCTGCGTCAGTGTGCGGAAGAAATCGGTCTGGATGGCGACGCCTTCTGCACGGAATTCGCCTTTATTCAGGCAGAAGCGCTGTCCAAGCATATCAACGCCAGCCGAGAATTACTGGCGAAAGTGCGCGGACAAGGCTTCCCCACGTTTGCGCTAGAAGATGCCAACGGGAACTTCCAGCAAATCCCAGCGGCAAACTACCTCGGTCAGGTAGAAACGTGGCGCAAGGTGCTGACACAGATGGTAAACCGCGCAGCCGCATAAGCGTTCTCATCGACCTTATCAAGGGAGCAAGCCAACAGTTTGCTCCCTTTGTTTTTTCGTTCCTGATACCGGCTGTATCTCATACCCTTAAACCGCTAAAGTATTTCCTTCGTGATAAATCAGCGTGCTACCGCGTTTATTCATCAATCTCGTTGAGGATGCGCAACGTAGTCAATAACGGAAGCAAATTACCATGAAATTAAGCCACAGTTTTAGCAGCGCATTAAGAACCTTCGCCTATTTCATGGCTAGCGGTACCCAAAATACGCTCGAAGGCATTGATTACCTTTCACTGTACGGTGAAGAGCCCAGCGCGTTTGAACAGGTCTTCGCGATCTACGCCAATGTGTTAGAGCTGGATGAAGATGGCAACGTACTGAACGCCAAATATGCCGAAAAACGAGCTACAGACTATTTACGACAATACTGCGACCCCAGTTTCACCGTTGAACCCCCTTATGAAGACTGGGAAGTTGAGCTGCATTGATTTATCCAGAGGACGTCTTCAAATGAAAAGCGCTGTTGACCACCAGCAGAATAAGATATGTGATACGTTATTTTAAATTTCAATGTCATCCTTTTTCTTTTGAGATCATTTACATGAATATAATTTACCCCAGTGATTACTTCGATAGTTCAAAAGCGGATGAGATTTTTGAGGCGGAATATCATTCTGCGAAAGAAAGTGGCTTATCGTGTCTATTGTTATCCACACAACATGCATCCAATGGAAAAGACAAATTTTCAAAAGGCTTTGAACTGAACGCACCTGTCATTTGGCGAGGCAGGATGCTCAAATCGGATGAGTATAAGAGTTTGAGCAATGCGGTGGATCAAAATGGCCGTAACATGCTCGTATCCTTAGAAGACTACCTCTCAAACCATCATATTACGGGATGGTATAAATCATGTGAGAAATACACGCCGGACACACTTTTCCTAAAAGAAGGTGATGGCTTCGAGCAGATTATTAACCAGCTAAAATGGCCTGCTTATTTCGTTAAAGACTATGTTAAATCGCTAACCACATCCAGAGTCTCTATCGCTACAAATGCTGAAGAGATCCAAGAAATAATATCCTCTATTAAAAAATTTCGTGGAAACATTGAGGAAGAAATTAGCCTAAGGAAGGTTGAAGATATTATAAAAACCAGTGAAAGACGCTATTTTTATTTAGAAATAACGTGTATTCTTCTGACGACATTGTTCCTGATCTTGTTGTTGAAATAGCACAGAATATCAGTTCACCCTTTTCTCGATTGATATGACTGAAAACGTTTCTGGTGATCTTCGCCTGATAGAAATTGGTGATGGACAAGTCTCTGACACCAAATAATGGAGCATCAATAAATTTATTAACATATTTATTAAATCAGAGTTTGGCTGATGATATTTTTACTAATCTCATACTTAATCTGACAAAATACTTAGTGCTAGGAGCGTAATTTACTGGTATTTTTATTAAATAATTATCCATGACATAAATACAGATTCTTCACTTTTAAATTGCCTTATACTTTAACAAGATGGTAAAGATTTGGCCGGATCAATATACATTACTTAGTACTCATAAAGTCAAAAAAACCATATCGATAAAGGATTATAGGATGTCAAAAAATATTACAGGTGCTGAATATTCCCTATCTAAAATATTCAGTTCAGATTTTGACTATGAAATACCACCTTATCAACGACCGTATGCTTGGACACCCGAAGAGGCTGGCGAGTTGTTTGATGATTTGAACGATTTTTATCACTACGAAAAAGAAGAAAGTTACTTTCTTGGTAGCATTGTACTCATCAAGCAAGAGAACAAACCTCATTCCCAAGTCATTGATGGTCAACAGCGTTTGACGACACTGACGATTTTAATCGCAGCACTTACTTCATTAATTGACGATAAAGAGGCTAAAGATGAATGTTTTTCTTATATTCAAGAGCCGGGCAAACGTCTACAAGGCATTCCAGCTAAACCTCGTTTAGCGCTGCGTCAGCGTGATAGGACGTTTTTTGCAACAACAGTTCAGGCACTCGAATTTGAAAATCTTGCAAATATTGACACTGCCCAATTAGAGAATGAATCGCAAGTTAATATTCAACTGAATGCTTTATTGCTACAAAAGAAATTACAGCAGACATTTTCTAATACAGAAACCTTAATCAATTTTGGTGTTTTTTTGATGACACGCTGTTTTTTGGTGGCAGTGACATCACCAAGTCAGCAGTCTGCATTCAGGGTATTTTCGGTACTGAATAATCGAGGCATGGATTTACTACCGTCCGATCTGATAAAGGCTGATGCAATCGGTAAAATTATTGAGTCAAAACGCGATATATTCAATGACAAATGGGAAGAAATTGAAGTCAATACCGGACGAAGTGGGCTAAATGATCTTCTTACCTACATTCGAATGATATATGCTAAAACTAAAGCAAAACGAGTATTATTAGAGGAGTTCAAAGAGCATGTTCAATCAAAAATAAATGATCCTGAAATTTTGATCGATAAGGTAATTTCACCTTATGCAGATGCTTACTTGATAGTACGAGATAGCAACTATGTTGCATCTACGAATGCAGAAAATGTTAATCAGATTTTGTATTGGCTTAATCGAATAGATAATTCAGATTGGCAACCAGTTGCCATCCAGTTCTTAGCTAAATTTGGTTCTAATAGTTCTGCTTTTTTGGATTTCATGTTCCGTTTAGAGAGGTTAGCTGCAAAATTACATATTTGTTCAGCTAATATTAATGAGCGTATTGATCGGTATGCAAAAGTACTTACTGAGTTAGAGACATCTTCACGCCCCAGTATTGAATCAGTAAACTTGTCTATTCAGGAAGCAAATGATTTTATTAAAGAAATTGATGGAAACATTTATTACCTGACAGCTCGAAGACGTAATTATATTATTTTACGCGTTGACTCATTTTTGACGGATAAAGCTGCAAAATATGATCACTCTATTTTGACTATTGAACATGTACTCCCACAGACTGTGGAGGACGGGAGCGAATGGCAAGCTAATTGGCCTGATGAGGAGCAACGAGAAATATGGACGCACCGTTTAGCTAATCTTGTCCCCTTAACACAAAGACGAAATTCCCAAGCATCAAATTTTGATTTCTCACGTAAAAAACAAGCGTACTTTGTGGGAAGCAGTGGTGTGTCATCATACATTTTAACAACTCAAGTGTTAAATGAGTCTGAATGGATACCGTCGGTTCTGGAAAGACGACAACTAAACTTAGTTGAATTATGTAAGGAAAACTGGAAGTTAGATGTGATATTTTCATAAATTAATAGAATTGAACAGATTCGTGGCTCTGTAAACTGACCTTCTCTCATTAACTAATATAAATATCTGCACGACCTATCAGCCTTTGCTGGTAGGTCTGCTCATATCTACCTGATTGTATCTCTGTATGCCGCTCAGTTCTTATTACCGACAGTCAAATTTAATCGTGTTCGAACACAGCTAAGCCAATACACGTAATAGGTAGCCAATAGCGTCATAATTCATATTTATTGAACTCCGATTATCGCGCATGCGGGGCGCATGTTCCCTGTGCTATAGTCGGACGCCAGCAAAGATAACCTCAGACAACACCGCCAGAAACACACGAAACGATGACTGACAAACCATGACCGACGTAAAATCAGATAAAAACAACACAATATCCGCCGACTCTCGCGCCTCTAGCCTTAACCGCTTTTCCATCGCGCCGATGCTCGACTGGACCGATCGTCATTGCCGTTACTTCCTTCGCCAGCTGACTAGCCAGACGCTGTTGTATACAGAAATGGTGACGACTGGCGCGATTCTTCACGGAAAAGGTGACTATCTGGCCTACAGCGAAGAAGAACATCCGCTGGCGCTGCAACTCGGCGGTAGCGATCCGCAAGCGCTGGCGCAGTGTGCCAAACTGGCAGAACAGCGCGGCTATGATGAAGTTAACCTAAACGTCGGTTGTCCGTCTGACCGTGTGCAAAATGGCCGTTTCGGCGCCTGCTTGATGGGCGACGCGGCGCTGGTGGCTGACTGTATCAAAGCGATGAAAGACAGTACCTCAATTCCGATTACGGTGAAAACCCGCATCGGCATCGACGATCAAGACAGCTATGAATTTCTGTGCGAATTTATTCAAACCGTAGCCGAACGCGGCGAGTGCGATACCTTTATCGTCCATGCGCGCAAAGCCTGGCTATCGGGCCTTAGCCCGAAAGAGAATAGGGAAATTCCACCGTTAGATTATCCGCGTGTTTACCAGCTCAAGCGTGATTTCCCAGCACTGACTATCGCTATCAACGGCGGTGTCAAAACGCTGGAAGAAGCCAAAATGCATTTGCAGCATCTCGACGGCGTGATGATGGGGCGTGAAGCCTACCAAAACCCCGGAATTCTGGCGCAGGTTGACCGCGAACTGTTTGGTATCGATGCCGCCACGCAAGATCTGGCTGGTGTAGTACGATCCATGTATCCCTACATCGAGCGTGAACTCTCTGGCGATGCCTCTTTAGGCCACATCACGCGCCATATGCTTGGCATGTTTCAGGGCATCCCCGGCGCTCGTCAGTGGCGACGCTACCTGAGCGAGAATGCCCACAAACCTGGAGCAGATTCTGCAGTGGTAGAACGTGCGCTGGCGTTGGTTAATCTGGTTTAAAAAACACTAATAGTTAGTATTTTTCATCAACACTCTTTTCTTTCTCTTCCTCGCGTCGCTGATAAATCAATCACTTATCAGCGACGCATCTTGGCACGATTCTTGTTATAGCTTATGTAGCACGCAGACTCATTTTTCTGCGGTTTAACCGCTACAGGAGCGCACCATGTTGGAAATTTTCTTCGTTATTGGCTTTTTTATCATGCTGATGTTGACGGGCGTGTCACTACTGGGCGTGATTGCAGCACTGTTTGTAGCGTCCCTTTTTATGCTGATTGGTGGGCTTTTTACTATGGCGATAAAAGTGTTGCCATGGCTGATTCTAGCTGTCGCAGCCGTGTGGCTATGGCGCAAGTTTAGCGGGCGACCTGTATACGACTCGCACCGTAATACCTATCGGAAAGACACCTACCGCCAGCGCAATCGAAATGAGTGGTAATGCCAGAAAAGGGAAAAACCTGAATTACGCGCGAAAATGACGGGCAATACCGTATTTAACACGACCTTGTTTTAGTAATACTTTGTATTCGCTCTACTTTATTTTAATACGATCTGTTTTAGTACAAAAGTGTGCGCCAGCAGATATTTTTTCCCTGATCTGGCTGCTAGGATGACGCCACAGCTTGACACCCTATTGCCGTTTAAAGGGTGACCATGCTAAGTGGCAAACAAGCCACACAATTTCATCATCGTCAGGGAAATAATAGCCGCACAGCGGCACTTTCGTGACGATCACCATGCTGTACCCTACATACAGTCTGATGAAATTAGAACGGCCAAGGCCTTTCAGGCAATAATACCGACTCTTCACGAGTCGGTATTATTGTCAGGTTCTACTTCTCAGCAACAACCTTCACCTCAGCAGACTCACACCACACCAGCCTCACTACTGTTGCAGCTCGCGTTTATGTAGCTTCACGCGAAAACCTGATGGCGTCACCGTAAAAGCAAAGCTCTCGGTGACTGCCGACGCAACCTGCAGTGCCTCTACGTGAAACCCGCTACACAGCGCGTGAAAACCCAGTTTGATCTCCATTAATGCCAGCGACCGTCCGGGGCACATACGCGGCCCGCCGCCAAAGGGCTGGAGATCGGAAAAAGCCGCCTTTCCGCGCTCAAGCCACCGCTCAGGCATGAAATCATAGGGCTGCTGAAATAGCTCGTCATTGAATCCGCTCGCATTCAGCATTAGCAGTAGAGGCGTGCCCTTTTTGATCAGGAAATCATCAATGACGGTGTCTCTGGTTGGCTCAAGGTACAGCAACGGCGCGACGGGCTTAAGCCGCATCGATTCATACATCACCGCAGTAAGCCAGGCCATACGCGGCAGCGGCCACGGAAGGATCGCCCCAACCCCCTCAGCCGCCTCTTTACACTCCTGAAAAACGCACTCTTCTACCGAAGGCGCCGAGCAAAGTAAAAAACTCATCCAGGTAAGCGTATTCGCCGTCGTGTCCTCCCCTGCAATAAGCAGCGTAATCGCATTCGCCACAATATCGTCGTCTTTCAGCGTCCCGTCTTTTTGCTGCTCAGCGAGCATCACTTGCAGCATATTTTCAGGCGCCTCCAGTAACTGCGGGTTCAGTTGGATGCGTTGCCGCTGGCGAGAAATAAATCCATCAACATATTCGCGAATCAGGTTCAGACTTGCATCAAACTGCTTATCTCGCGCCCTCCGGATGTAGCGCCATACGGGTATTGGGGACTCGCAGCGCTCATGAATGATGGGAAATAAGTGACGTAAGCTTTGCGATAGCGGGTTATCGCCTTGTTCGAGGGTATTAACGTCTTCGCCAAAAGCCAATAATGACGTGATATCAACCGTATAGCGCTTAAATTCATCTACCAGAGCAATCGCTTCTCCAGCTTCAGCCAGCATCGTAAAACGCTCAGATAATCGAGACGTAACCTTCCTGAGGCTGGAGTAAAAATACTTTAGATGGGCGGGCTGAAACATCGGCTCCGTCAGTTTTCGTTGGAGTTCCCACCGTTCCCCTTCAGATGAGAAAACCCCGTTTAACCCGGCTTCCTGAAAAACAGATTCAATGCTGCTGATGCGCCGAAACTCGTCGGGACGGGATTTCATTATGGTGCGAATCCATTCCGTGTCGGCAATCACTACCGCTGAACTAAGCCCCAGCCTTAATCGGAAAAAACAGCCATATTGCGCTTTCCACCGCAGCATCTGTAAGTGGATGTCACTTCGTTTTAAGTAATCAACATGCCCGAGAACACCTCGGGTTGGGGGCATTGGCAGGCGTTTGATAGATCTCATATTCGCATCCTTCTTTATGTATGTTCAAAAGCAGATGAATACATCACCTGTGAAAACAACAATCGAGATAGCGAAGAGGTATAGAAATGCAGACAACAAGCAAAACAGAGAATTTGGATGAACGTCGGAGCCTATTTTTTCGTCAAATCCTACAGAGAGGTGTTTAAAAAACAAACATGTTGATTTGGTTTTTTTGTTAATAAGTAAGACTACGGACAGCGGTCTTTTCTTCTACGGAAGGATGCGGCAAATAAACCGAAGCACGGCCAAACGAGGAAAGGCAAGGTTACCGCGACACGCACGATAACCTTCCTAAGTCATTAGCCCGGAATCAACAGGCATGAACCCTGCGTACCGCGACTTTCCAGCGCCCGGTGGGCAGCTTGTGCATCTGCCAGTGCGAATGTCTGATTCTGCGGCACGTCTACAGTAATCGCCCCGCTGGCAATTAATGAGAACAGTTCGTTGCTGGCCTGCTCCAGTTCAGCGCGGTTTGTCACATAACCAAACAGTGAAGGACGGGTCACGTACAGCGACCCTTTCTGGTTCAAAATGCCCAGATTGATACCGGTCACCGGCCCAGATGCATTACCGAAACTGACCATCAATCCGCGACGGCGCAGGCTGTCGAGAGAGGCTTCCCAGGTATCTTTCCCGACCGAGTCATACACGACCGCCACCTTCTGGCCATCGGTCAGTTCTGCGACGCGTTGCGCGATATTCTCGGTACGATAATTAATGGTTGCCCAAGCGCCCGCCTGTTTTGCACGCTCCGCTTTCTCATCGGAACCTACCGTCCCGATCAGCTTCGCCCCCAGCGCCTTCGCCCACTGGCAGGCAATCAACCCAACGCCGCCCGCAGCAGCATGGAACAAGAAGACTTCATTTGGTTTTATCTCATACGTCTGGCGCAGCAGATAGTAAACCGTCAGCCCTTTCAGGAAAGAGGCCGCTGCCTGCTCAAAGCTGATAGCGTCCGGCAGCAACGCAACCTTCTCCGCCACCACGTTGTGCACCTCGCTATACGCCCCTAGCCCAGACTGCGCATACACGACGCGATCGCCGACTTTCAGCACGCTAACACCCGCGCCGACTTTCGTTACGACGCCTGCCGCCTCAGTTCCCAATCCGGAAGGCAAATCGGGTACGGGATACAAGCCGCTGCGAATATAGGTATCGATAAAATTAATGCCGATGGCGTGATTCTCCACCTGAACCTCTCCCGCTGCGGGTTCGGCAGGCGTGAAATCCCCATATTGCAGAACCTCTGGGCCACCATAAGCTCGGAACTGAATGCGTTTTGCCATGTTATCTCCTTAATCGTGACAGGTTCATCGTCTCTCTATAACACATATACCCTAGGCGACTAAACGTAGCCAACGCACATGCAACTTGAAGTATGACGGGTATATTGTGTTATTTCGGACGTGCGGCATATACAATGCCCCCTTATCCAATGGCAAATCAACCGGTAAAGAATCCGTTTCATGGCAGAGAAAAGACCCACCAATAAATCGAATGAGCCTCGTGACCGCCAGATGGAAGGTCTGAAACTTCCGCCACATTCGCTGGAAGCGGAGCAATCGGTATTGGGTGGCCTGATGCTCGACAATGAACGTTGGGATAATGTCGCTGAGCGTGTTGTCGCTAACGACTTCTATAACCGCGCCCACCGCCTGATCTTCACCGAAATGCATCGTTTGCTGGAAATGAGCAAACCGATCGACCTGATTACGTTATCCGAATCACTCGAACTGCAAGGCTCATTGGAATCTGCCGGTGGCTTCGCTTATCTGGCTGAACTGGCAAAAAACACGCCGAGCGCCGCCAACATTGGTGCCTACGCTGACATCGTGCGTGAGCGCGCCGTAGTGCGTGAAATGATCTCCGTCGCCAATGAGATCGCCGATGCGGGCTACGATCCGCAAGGTCGCAGCAGCGAGGATCTACTCGATCTGGCGGAATCCCGCGTATTCCAGATCGCCGAAAACCGCGCTAGCAAAGATCAAGGCCCAAAAAGCATCGACCGTATTCTGGAAGATACCGTTTCCCGTATCGAGCAGCTTTACCAGAAGCCACACGATGGTGTTACAGGTGTGGATACGGGCTATCAGGATCTCAACAAAAAAACCGCCGGTTTGCAGAAATCTGACTTAATCATCGTGGCAGCGCGTCCATCAATGGGGAAAACCACCTTTGCGATGAACCTGTGTGAACATGCTGCCATGACCCAAGAAAAGCCTGTGTTGATATTTAGTCTGGAAATGCCCGGCGAACAGATCATGATGCGTATGCTCGCGTCTCTGTCTCGCGTGGATCAGACCCGCATCCGTACGGGTCAGTTGGACGATGAAGACTGGGCGCGTATTTCCAGTACCATGGGGATCCTGCTGGAAAAGCGCAACATGTACATTGATGACTCCTCCGGCCTGACGCCAACCGACGTTCGTTCCCGCGCCCGCCGCGTGTTCCGTGAACATGATGGCCTGAGCATGATCATGATCGACTACCTGCAATTGATGCGTGTGCCGTCACTGTCGGATAACCGTACGCTGGAAATCGCAGAAATATCTCGCTCGCTCAAAGCGCTGGCAAAAGAATTGCAGGTTCCTGTCGTCGCCTTGTCGCAGCTTAACCGTAGTCTGGAACAGCGCGCCGATAAGCGTCCGGTCAACTCGGATCTGCGTGAATCCGGCTCCATCGAGCAGGACGCCGACCTGATTATGTTTATCTACCGTGATGAGGTTTATCACGAGAACAGCGACCTGAAAGGCATCGCTGAAATCATTCTGGGGAAACAGCGTAACGGCCCGATTGGTTCCGTTCGTTTAACCTTTAACGGGCAGTGGTCGCGCTTTGATAACTATGCCGGCCCACAATATGACGATGAATAACGCAGCGCTCAGCAATGACAACACTGCACTAAGGAACAAGAATGAAAACGGCAACTGCCGTCATTAGCCGGCGTGCGTTACGCCACAACCTGCAACGAATCCGCCAGTTAGCGCCTGGCAGCCAGATCGTTGCCGTCGTGAAAGCCAACGCCTACGGCCACGGCATGATCGAATCCGCTCATACCTTCTGCGACGCTGACTGTTACGGCGTTGCGCGACTCTCCGAAGCGCTGGCGCTGCGTGCTGCAGGCATCACCAAGCCTATCGTCCTGCTGGAAGGCTTTTTCTCCGCCGACGATCTTCCGCTTCTGGTAGAACATCAGCTAGAAACCGCCGTTCACAGCCCCGAGCAGCTTGCCGCGCTGGAGCAGTCCACACTGCCGCAGCCGATACGCGTGTGGATGAAGCTCGATACTGGCATGCACCGTCTTGGTGTTCTGCCAGAACATGCAGACGCGTTTTGGCAGCGCCTGACCGAATGTCGCAATGTGGTGCAGCCCGTCAATATCATGAGCCACTTTTGCCGGGCTGATGAACCTGAGGCCGGAACCACCGAACGTCAACTGGCCTGCTTCGATGCCTTTACACAAGGTAAACCCGGCGCACAGTCCATCGCGGCTTCCGGTGGAATTCTACTGTGGCCGCAAGCGCACCGCGATCGCGTCCGTCCCGGCATTATCCTCTATGGCGTGTCGCCGCTGGATAACGAAGACGCCGCGCATTTCGGCTTCCAACCTGCCATGACCTTTACGTCTCACCTGATTGCGGTTCGTGAACACAAAGCGGGTGAAGCTGTCGGCTACGGCGGCACCTGGACCAGCCCGCGCGATACGCGTCTGGGCGTCGTGGCCGTAGGTTACGGCGATGGCTATCCGCGTTGTGCGCCTGCGGGTACGCCCGTGCTCATCAACGGTCGCGAAGTACCGCTTTCCGGCCGCGTATCGATGGATATGATTACCGTTGATTTAGGGCCTGATGCGCAGGATAAGGTCGGCGATGAAGTCATCCTTTGGGGGCCAACGCTATCGGTTGAACGTATTGCTGCACACACGGGTGCCAGCGCCTACGAGCTGATCACCCGCTTAACACAGCGCACGGCGTTGGAATACGTCGACGGTGAGTAAAAACGGACTGATGGGGTTTTCTCGGCAAGCCAGTGGCTTGCCAACTTTCAGGCTGGTTGTCTACTATGCGGCAAGCTGGCTTGCCGTATCCGCTATCCTGACGCTGTTTGCCCTCATTAACTTCTATACCCTGAAACCTACGGATGTCGGCGGCACGCTGTTTGGCGGTATGTTCGGTGCGATATTCGATCTGATCTACTGGTCTTGTGCTGCATCAGGATTCTGCTTTCTGGCGCTCTTTCAGCTCTCGGGATGGCGCATTGCCTGGATACTCGCCGGGCTAGTGCAAATCGGTATCAGCGTCCTGTGGCGCATTCAATACTGGCAGGCCTATGAAAATGAGGAGCTGATACTTTCTCCGACGACTGGCGAACTGTATGTTTCCATGCTGGTAGGCGTAGCGATGACCACTATCGGCGTCGTGAAGTACCGGCACGCTCAGCACGACCCGATAGATCCTCGCTCAACGCAGACCAAAACAGTTGCCACAAAAACGATCTCCACAAAAACAATCACCGCATTCGTGCTGATCGCGCTTTACCTGGCACTTCCGCTGTACCTCTATCTGCGTGAACCTCTACCCTACTGCGCCTTTAGCCCCAGCGGACAGCTGTTAACGGTATGTTTGGGAGAGAGTGACGAGCGGATCATTGTGGAGTGATGGTATAAAATATCCCCAAACATTAGTCCACTACCTAGGTAAAGCGTCTCTTATTTTTACTCTTCAGATTACTCTAAGCTAAGCATTTTTGGCTCTTAAATGACTATGATTCAGCTCCAAGATACTTCCCATTTTAATGACAGAAAATAAGTAGGAATAAATAATGAAAAAGATGATCGTGCTGACATTTGGAATAATAGCTCTGGCTGGTTGTGCGACAAAACAATATCCCCAAGCAGCAACCGTAACAGGAGAAGAATCAGGGATTTTTGATTGCAAGGCTATAAAACAAGAAATCGCTAAAACCCGCAGCATCCAAAACGAGATCGAATCCACAGGAGAGTTTGATGGTAGAACAGTGCTTGGCGTTCTTGGTGATTTCGGAATAGGTAACGGTATGGCTAAAGGAGAAGCTCGTAAAAAAGCGCAGGCAAGGCTAACTCAGCTTCAAGCATTAGAAACGGTAAAATGCTCGATAAACTCCAATTCCTGACAGATACAAACTAATTTGAATATAGCTGTTTGTAACATATAGCAGCGATAAAAAACTCATAGGCAACGCGGCTTAAAAAGCTGGTAGTCTGTTTGACTGACTACTGACATGGTTTAAGGAACGCGATGTACAACATTGATGATTTCGATCTGAAAATCCTGACGCTGCTACAGACCAACGGTCGCCTGACTAATCAGGAATTGAGCGAACTGGTCGGTCTTTCCGCCTCGCAATGCTCACGCCGCCGCATCGCGCTGGAACAGGCACAGCTCATTCTTGGCTACCATGCTCGCCTGTCACCGAATGCCGTTGGATTGGAATGTCTGGGGTTAATTGAAGTCCGGTTGATCAACCACACCAGCGAATACGTTGAACGCTTTCACCAAATGCTGGGGGAAGTGGATGCGATTATTGACGCCTATAAAACCACGGGCGATGCCGATTATCTGTTAAAAGTCGCCGTCGCGGATCTGCCCGGACTCAGCACGCTGATTAGTCAGATTCTGTCGCAGAACAAGAGCGTCGCACATCTGAAAACCTCAGTGGTATTGAACCGCCTTAAAGAGAACGGTTTGATCACGCCAGAACCGCCTGCGTTGCCCTGAATTGGGGCAATCGCGTCTATTTGGTGCAGAAAAACGAGCAACTCACGCAAAAAATCATAACTTACCGCACGACTCAGCCATTTTTTTATTAAAATCGCACGAATCATGCGTTACTTTCATCGATATAATTCAATACGTTGCTCTTATTACCGTAGGTCTTTCGCGCAAACCAGCCGCTAAGCGGTATCATCTGGTGTGATTCTTGCTTGGGTAAGCACATGTTTTTACGACAGTCAGTCTATCGAGTGCTCACCATGGATAACGTTATTCCCACACAAAAAATATCACATACGTTGCTGGAAGATGTTCTGGCAATACTGATCGGCACGCTGATGGTGTCATTTGGCATCATCCTGCTGCGTCAGGCTGGCACGCTCACCGGTGGCACCGCAGGCATCGCTTTTCTTGTCCATTATCTGACAAACGTTTCATTTGGCGTCGCGTTTTTCCTGCTGAATCTGCCCTTCTATTATTTGGCCGTACGACGTATGGGGTGGAAATTCACGGTGAAAACGTTCAGCGCTGTCGGGCTGGTTTCTCTGTTTTCCGATCTGCATCCGCTGTTCATTCATTTCGATCAGCTCAACCCGTTCTACGCCACGCTGTTCGGTAATATCATCACCGGAATAGGCTTCGTTGTGCTGTTCCGCCATAAAGCCAGCCTCGGCGGCGTTAACATTCTGGCGCTTTACCTTCAGGACAAATATGGCCTGCGGGCGGGGAAACTCCAGATGGGCGTTGACGTTGTGATTGTGCTGACTTCCCTGTTCGTGGTAAGCATACCGATGTTGATTGCTTCGATTCTGGGGGCAACCATTCTGAACCTGATTATCGCGATGAATCATCGCCCTGGCCGTTACGCGGCCTGATTGTCCCCCATCATCGTCGGGGTGCGGTACCCATAAAAATGACACACTCAGGAGAGCTACACTGTGTTTCAAAACGTTGATACCTATGCCGGAGATCCTATCCTGTCTCTGATGGAAAAATTCAAACAGGATCCAAGAGCAGATAAGATCAATTTGAGTATCGGGCTGTACTACAACGAGCAGAATATTATCCCTCAGTTGCGATCCGTCAGCGCAGCGGAAAGCAGCCTGCGGCAGCCTGCTCAGAGCGCGAATTCCTATCTGCCGATGGAAGGGTTACAGCCTTACCGCACGGCTATCCAGCATTTGTTGTTCGGTGAAAGCCACGCGGCGCTGGAAGCAGGTCGCATCGCGACCATCCAGACGTTGGGCGGTTCCGGTGCGCTGAAAGTCGGTGCAGATTTCCTGAAACGCTACTTCCCAGCGTCAGAAGTGTGGGTCAGCGATCCAACATGGGAAAACCATATTGCGATCTTCGAGGGCGCGGGCTTTAAGGTTCACACCTACCCGTATTTCGATGGCGAAAGCCTGGGCGTGAAATTTGATGCCATGCTCGCCACCCTGCAAACGCTGCCAGCACGCAGCATTGTGCTGCTGCATCCGTGCTGCCATAACCCGACTGGTTCCGATCTCACCACCGAACAGTGGGATCGCGTCATTGAGGTTATCATCCAGCGTGAGCTGATTCCGTTTATGGACATCGCTTATCAGGGCTTTGGCCTCGGCATCGAGCAGGATGCGTATGCAATTCGCGCCGTTGCCAGCGCAGGCGTTCCGGCACTGATCGCCAACTCGTTCTCCAAGATTTTCTCACTGTATAGCGAGCGCGTCGGTGGCCTTTCCGTGGTGTGTGACGATGCCGACAGCGCGCAGCGCGTATTGGGTCAGTTAAAAGCGACCGTACGCCGCAACTACTCTTCCCCACCAAATTTCGGCGCTCAGGTGGTTTCTAAAGTCCTGAACGACGTGCAGTTGAACGCCGACTGGAAAGCGGAAGTCGAAGAGATGCGCACGCGTATTCTAAGCATGCGTCAGGAGTTGGTTTCCGCATTGAAAAACGCACTGCCGAACCGCAACGTCGACTACCTGCTCACCCAGCGCGGTATGTTCAGTTACACGGGTTTCAGCCCGGAACAAGTTGACCGCCTGCGTGAAGAATTTGGCGTGTACCTGATCGCCAGCGGCCGTATGTGTATGGCGGGACTCAACCACAGCAACGTCCAACGCGTCGCTGCCGCTTTCGCCGCCATTCAGTAAACCGTAAAATGACAAAGCCACTGATTTAATCGACGTGATAGTGTATAAACTCCGTTAAATCGGTGGCTTATGTTTCCAGCTAACCATCAAAGCAGTACGGTCGGTTCTCCAAATTCGAACTAGCGAGAAAGTACCAATCAATCACCCGTGCTTAACCTGAATTATTCCAACGAATAAAAACACCATGACCCAATTACGCTACCTGAACGGCTACCCCCCAACGATTGTTGCACAAGCGCAGACGCTCGTTGATCAAGGTAAACTCGGCCTCTGGCTGGAAAAAAGATACCCTGACCGCCATCAGATTCAGAGTGATAAGTCGCTCTATCAATTTGTCGCTGAACTCAAGCAGCGATATCTGAAGAATGCACCAGCAATATCAAAGGTGCTTTACGACAATAAACAGAACCCGATAAAAGGGACGCTGGGAACCAATACATTTGTAGCACGCGTACAGGGCGGAAAATTAAAGTCCAACAACGAAATCAGAATAGCGACGTTATTTCGTGACGGGCCAGAAGATTTCCTGCGTATGATCGTGGTACACGAACTCGCCCACCTCAAAGAAAAAGACCACAACAAAGCCTTCTATCAACTCTGCTGCCATATGGATCCTGATTATCACCAGTTAGAATTTGATATGCGAATCTGGCTAAACTGGCGAGAAATAAATGCAGGTTAGATTTCACACCCGCCTTTTATGAGGGTTTGCTTTGACGTTGCGTTAGCCGTATTATTTCTGCGCTGATAATCGATATATTATCATTCAGTCTATTAATAAATTTTCTCATAAGGATTTGATATGGCTAATTTGATTTACGCCAGCATTAATGGTCAGAAACAGGGTTTAATCTCATCCGGTTGCTCAACGCTCGACTCAATTGGCAATCGTTATCAAGCCGGTCATGAAGACCAAATACAAGTATTAGGCTTAAACCACAGCATTAGTCGCGATCAAAATGTTTCTCATCACCCCATTAATTTTATTAAGCCAATCGATAAATCATCCCCGTTATTAGGAATGGCGATCTCTTATAATGAAAAGGTAGATGTGACATTCTATTTTTATCGCGTAAATTCCGCTGGGCAGTTAGAGCTTTATTATGAAGTTGCCTTAACGGATGCGAGCATTGTAGATGTCACCTGTGTCTACCCACACGTCATCGATAACAACGACATCATGCCGTATGAAAAAGTCCAGCTGAAATATAAAACCATAGCATGGAACCATAAGATCGCAGGAACGTCGGGTTACAGCATTTGGGAGGAAATGAGTCTCTAATATTTATGACCGCTGATAACAAGCGCATCTTATCAGTTGTGCTTGTTATTACCATTCATCACAAAAAGCAATATCTTTCACATACTTATTGGGACCCATCCAGGATATTTTTTGACATACTAAATAACCTCTATCATCCAGACTATACGATATATACATTGATAAAAAAAAACTAACCACTGCGCCAAATATAGCTATAACAGCCAATACATTAGCTAGTTTATTATTCATCCTCGCTATTTCATTTTTCATTGCGGAATGAAATGCCAAGTATGAAAAATAGAACAATAGTGGCACTGCAAATACTAAAACACCAACTTTCCAAGAAAAAATGATTACATTACTTAATTTAACGAAAGCTAAATACCACTTAAAGAAAACCAGCACCCCCAGCAGGACATGAGGAAAACCAACGTCGCAAATGCACCAACTAATGGCCTATTTATCTTAACCACGATTGATTCTTCCTTGGTAGGAAAATAAAAACCACTAGATATTCTTGTTATTTACCATTCATCACAGAGAGCAATGTTTTTCACATACTTATTGGGATCCATCCAAGATACTTTAGGACATAACTCATAACCATAAGCTCTAAAATTATAAGATATGTAGAAAGATGAGAACAAACTAATTATAGTACCAGCTATCATTACTATAAATAGCCCCCCTCCAAATTTATTATTTATTTTCGCCACTTCATTATTTATTGCAGAATAAAAAAACAAATATGAAAAATAGAATAGCAAAGGAGAACCAAATACCATTAACCCGACTCTCCATGAAAAAACTATCGTATCATTTAACTGTAAAATATCCAAATATGAATTAAAAGAAAACCAACCAGTAAAGCATGTCAATAGAAAAATAAAAACTGCAAATGCACCAGTTAATGGTCTATTTACCTTAACCACGGCTGTACCTCCCCCAGGCATGAAAGAATTGATCGGGATGGTATGGTGTATATTGTTTTTTATGTGATTTTAAATTTTTTATTATCGTCTCACTTATTTTATATTTATTATCTAGCCAGAGTAATGAAAAACTGACAGCAACCCCAAGTAAAAATATACCACCAGCAATAATAATCACACTGCCTCCTGTGGCTACCATTACCGAGGTAGCTGCCGCTTTCGCACCCCAGGCAACTCCAATAGATATCGCTAATTTTGCAGCATCCATCGTTAAATTAACAAAAAAATCGGTTAGTGCGTATTCATCTTTCAACATCAACTCAATGGCTCGATAAGCACCTGAAAACAAAATACAGAATCTTGCCCCTGCCGCAATACCACTTTCAATTCCTTTTGTACCTATCCCTATATCTAGTATTTTTTGGTTACTAACTAAATATCTGGTGGCATCTAAATACTTTCTTACCCCCGGATATCCAGATAATTTTATGTATTTACTGCCATTTTTCCCGACATATTCCGTTGCCGTTACCCCAAACCCTTTAATTTCCATCACGATTCTGCTAACAGACACCGCTTCTGCAATATTCCCAGCAAACGATGAGACAGGATCGGTACAGCCAAACATGGCTGTTTTCCACGATTGATTAGGATTAGGTGTGCATAACGTTTGTAAGAAATACGTCGCTTCCTGCGCAGTCAATATGGCATGAATGTTATCGTTATTTATTTCATTGAGTTGAGCATGTAATTTCTGATAGTTAATATCTGCATGCTGTTTTTTAAAATCAAGATGATCTTCTAACCGATAGTCATCATCAACAAGCGTTTTTAAAACCGGATCGTATTTCACAAGTGCCTCATTCCCTCGAATTTTACTTAAGTCAACAAACTATTTCCCTGTAAGTGCACTTTAACGGAAAAATGATGGTTTTTAAATGTTAATAACATTCAATCTGCAATTTTCCATTCCCACCCAAAGATACCCGTTACTTGAAAATATTACGAAAATAAGCCATCAACAATACGTTATTTAAGAGCTACAGCGCATTGAGCGCTGGCGCAGTGCTACCTCGATAATAACCAGACAGCAGTGCCTGAGTGCTGTGAATAGGCTGCCTGTACGGCAGTGAACGGGTTGCCTCGGCCTGAACAGCGATCTCGCGTGTTTCTAAGCTACCTGTACGGCAGTGAACTTGAAATTAGTGACGTGAGCAGAATCGTAAACTTTCTAAGCTGCCTGTACGGCAGTGAACCGATACTCGGATACGCTCCCAGACCTTATCGATTTCTAAGCTGCCTGTGCGGCAGTGAACAACACGCCGCGCGATTTTGTCCACAATGCGCATTTCTAAGCTGCCTGTGCGGCAGTGAACTGTCGAGCGCTGATTCGTCGGTCACTGGATACTTTCTAAGCTGCCTGTGCGGCAGTGAACTCCATAGTCCTCGGAAGGGACGACGATGTGACTTTCTAAGCTGCCTGTACGGCAGTGAACCATTAATTGACGTCTCTCTATCAATTATCTGTTTTCTAAGCTGCCTGTACGGCAGTGAACCCGAGCCTGTATTACAGGTGGTTATGGCGACATTTCTAAGCTGCCTGTACGGCAGTGAACACGCTTGATATTGCTTATGGCGTGTTAGTTCATTTCTAAGCTGCCTGTACGGCAGTGAACGATCGGCAAAGATAATCAGGCACTCATCACCGTTTCTAAGCTGCCTGTACGGCAGTGAACTGAATGAGCCGGCCAATCTATATCACTACACTTTTCTAAGCTGCCTGTACTGCAGTGAACGGCGCGTCAGTGAAGTGGATGTATCCGTGCCATTTCTAAGCTGCCTGTGTGGCAGTGAACGCGGGGGCTAATGTGTCTGAGGCTGGTAGATCTTTCTAAGCTGCCTGTGCGGCAGTGAACCCAGACCGCAGCAACTACCAGTTAGCTCAACATTTCTAAGCTGCCTGTACGGCAGTGAACGAGCAATTCGCGCATGAGTTCGCGTCTACGCTTTTCTAAGCTGCCTGTACGGCAGTGAACGCGTTAGGCTCGTCGGTGTAGATCAACTTTCCTTTCTAAGCTGCCTGTACGGCAGTGAACTCTTTGTAATCACCTGTACGGCTGGCCCACACTTTCTAAGCTGCCTGTACGGCAGTGAACTTACGGACGCAATCTATGTGCCGTGTAACGATTTTCTAAGCTGCCTGTACGGCAGTGAACCTGTCGCAGTATTTGACCCACGACGTGATGCTTTTCTAAGCTGCCTGTACGGCAGTGAACAGCTTGCGTTGCTCGTCTGTCAAATTGCGGGTTTTCTAAGCTGCCTGTACGGCAGTGAACAGGCGATGGTGTCGTGGTCTGACCCTGCAAACTTTCTAAGCTGCCTGTACGGCAGTGAACAACCGTCGCTCGCTGGCCACTGTACGATTCGCTTTCTAAGCTGCCTGTACGGCAGTGAACACTCTGTTATTCCCCAACTGGCGTATGCCGAGTTTCTAAGCTGCCTGTACGGCAGTGAACAACCGTCGCTCGCTGGCCACTGTACGATTCGCTTTCTAAGCTGCCTGTACGGCAGTGAACACTCTGTTATTCCCCAACTGGCGTATGCCGAGTTTCTAAGCTGCCTGTACGGCAGTGAACCCTGACGGCAACGCCGACGCCGATCCGACACATTTCTAAGCTGCCTGTACGGCAGTGAACGCATCCGTCCAGACCGTATCGATAGTCTCTGCTTTCTAAGCTGCCTGTACGGCAGTGAACCCCTGACTGGCTGGCAATCTCCTGTGTCGCCATTTCTAAGCTGCCTGTACGGCAGTGAACATTTCACGGAGGGACAACACTCCGGCACAGTATTTCTAAGCTGCCTGTACGGCAGTGAACGGCTTGCTGCCCGGCGGGGCGAAAAATTGGCATTTCTAAGCTGCCTGTACGGCAGTGAACACGCCATTAATCAGTTATCAGGCTCAAATTCTTTTCTAAGCTGCCTGTACGGCAGTGAACCATCGCATTTGGATGCGTGCGATGATATGTGCTTTCTAAGCTGCCTGTACGGCAGTGAACCACCTCGCCTGGGAACGTGACGTTATTAATCTTTTCTAAGCTGCCTGTACGGCAGTGAACGAGGTGTGCCGACACCGATATTCACTAATCGGTTTCTAAGCTGCCTGTACGGCAGTGAACAAAATCCGCACGGATGCACTGAAAAAGGAAATTTTCTAAGCTGCCTGTACGGCAGTGAACCGCCCCGATTGACCGGCGATGTCTTCCAGGCTTTTCTAAGCTGCCTGTACGGCAGTGAACTGGGCTAAACGTTTTGAAGTTCGTGACGGACTTTTCTAAGCTGCCTGTACGGCAGTGAACTGTAGCCCGATCACTCTAACGATTTGTTTTATTAGCAGCAATTGCCATTTTCTTCGTAAAAACCCTTTTTTTAACCCTATCTGTAACTCATTGATTTTTAATCCTGTGAAATAGGCCAAATAAAAAGGGTCTGCGTTTAGGTAATATTTTTTGCGGTCATCATCTTTCACATGCAACTGTGATAGTCTGATTTTCATCAGTTTTCTGAAGATTATATTTTTCCTTATCAAATAGTTAGCCTGCGATTTATTAAGCTGGCGTCATGGCTATTATCTATTACGGAAGAAAATACATTATGGATAACGCCTTTAGCCCTTCGGATTTAAAAACCATTCTGCATTCCAAACGCGCCAATGTTTATTACCTCCAACATTGCCGCATTCTCGTCAACGGTGGCCGTGTCGAATATGTCACGGAGGAAGGAAACCAGTCTCTGTACTGGAATATTCCCATCGCCAATACCAGTGTTGTGATGTTGGGAACGGGTACCTCCGTAACTCAAGCCGCCATGCGAGAGTTCGCCAGAGCGGGTGTGATGATTGGTTTTTGTGGCGGCGGCGGTACGCCGCTGTTTGCGGCCAATGAAGCTGAAGTCGCGGTATCCTGGCTATCGCCACAGAGCGAATATCGACCAACCGAGTATTTGCAGGACTGGGTCAGCTTTTGGTTCGATGATGAGAAAAGGCTGGCCGCCGCCATCGCCTTCCAACAAGTGCGAATAGCGCAAATTCGTCAGCACTGGCTGGGTTCTCGTCTGTTCCGTGAATCGCGCTTTACCTTTAAGTCCGATCATCTTCAGGCGCTTTTGGATCGTTATGAAAAAGGATTAACAGACTGCCGCACCAGCAATGACGTGCTGGTACAGGAAGCGATGATGACCAAAGCCCTGTACAAACTGGCCGCCAATACCGTGAGCTATGGTGACTTTACCCGCGCCAAACGCGGCGGCGGTACCGATCTGGCGAACCGCTTTCTCGATCACGGCAACTATCTGGCTTATGGGCTGGCCGCCGTCTCAACGTGGGTGCTGGGCCTGCCGCACGGATTAGCGGTGTTACACGGTAAAACTCGCCGTGGCGGGCTGGTATTCGACGTCGCCGATTTAATTAAAGATGCGCTAGTGCTGCCGCAGGCTTTTATTGCCGCGATGGAAGGCGAAGATGAGCAAGAATTTCGTCAGCGCTGCCTGACCGCATTTCAACAATCCGAAGCGCTGGATGTGATGATCGGCAGCTTGCAGGATGTTGCCAGCAAACTGAGTCAGGTAGCGCGATGAACATTCTGCTGATTTCAGAATGCAATAAGCGTGCGCTGGTCGAAACTCGCCGGATACTGGATCAGTTTGCTGAACGCAAAGGCGAGCGCAGTTGGCAAACCGCCATCACGCAGGAAGGGCTGAACACGCTGCGCAAGCTGCTGCGCAAAACGGCACGTCGCAATACGGCAGTGGCCTGCCACTGGGTTCGTAGCACAAACCACACCGAGCTGTTGTGGGTCGTCGGCAATCTGCGACGTTTTAATGCGCAGGGAAGTGTCCCCACCAATACCACCAGTCGGGATGTTCTGCGCACGAAAGATGAAAATCCGTGGCACAGCGCAGAAGTATTCAGCCTACTGGCCGCCATTGCTGGGTTATTTCACGATGTTGGCAAAGCCAATATGCTATTTCAAGCTGGCCTAAGCGGTACAGGCCCACGCAGCCAACCCTATCGACATGAATGGGTATCACTGCGACTTTTTCAGGCCTTTGTCGGTGAGCAGGACGATAAAGCCTGGCTAACCACGCTCAGCACGATTACCTCAGAAGCAGAAGTCGCGCTGCTGGCGACGCTGCAACAGGATAAACCGACGTTCAGCGATAGTCCATTCCGTACCTTGCCGCCGCTGGCGCAAACCATCGCTTGGCTGATTGTTTCTCACCATCGGCTGCCCGTATTTAACAAATCGACAGAGCTTGCACCAAACAGCCGCCCTCCCCAGCTCGACTATGCGGAAACATGGTTAACCGACCATCTTTCTCCGCAGTGGAATGCACTCAACCATTGTCAGACCAATTGTTTACCGTCCGAGCGAGAGCAAAACTGGCAGTTCCCTAACGGGACACCGCTGCGCAGTACGGTCTGGCGCGAGAAGGCACGAAAATTTGCGGGTCGCGCACTGAAGCTGCCCTCATTTATGCATTTCAGCCAGTTAGAGCAACGGTTGACCGTGCATCTGGCACGTCTCGCGCTAATGCTGGCAGACCATCACTACTCGGCAGGAGCGGCAACGGTTGGCTGGCAGGACATCACTTATCCTGTGTGGGCCAATACCGATCGCAAGACTGGGGAATATAAGCAGAGGCTGGATGAACACTGCGTCGGCGTTGGGCAAAATGCCTTACTGCTGGGGCGAAGCCTGCCGCACCTGCGTGACACGCTCCCCGCCATCACTCGCCACAAAGGGTTCCGGCAACGTAGCACGCACCCGCGCTTTCGCTGGCAAGATCGCGCGTTCGACCTTGCCTGTTCCATTCGTGATGCCAGCAAGCAGCACGGCTTCTTCGGCATAAACATGGCATCGACAGGCAGGGGAAAAACGTTCGCTAATGCACGAATTATGTATGGCCTCTCGGATGAATCCATCGGCTGCCGCTTCTCCGTAGCATTGGGGTTACGCACGCTGACGCTGCAAACCGGCGATGCACTACGGCAGCGTTTGAAGCTAGACGAAGACGACTTAGCGGTGCTGATTGGTTCACAGGCGGTGCAAGATCTCCATGAAATGCGGCAGGAAAATGAGGCACGCCAACAAAACACGCCGCAAACTGGCAGTGAATCCGCCGACCCGCTGTTCTCTGAACATCAGTATGTTCGTTACGATGGCTCGCTGGATGATGGTCGGCTAAAAGCATGGCTGGAACGCAGCCCAACTCTGCATCAATTACTGAGTGCACCGGTGCTGATCACCACCATCGATCACCTGATGCCCGCCACGGAAGGGTTGCGCGGCGGCCACCAAATAGCCCCAATGCTACGGCTGTTAACCTCCGATCTAGTACTCGATGAACCGGATGATTTTGGTCTGGAGGATCTTCCTGCACTTTGTCGACTGGTTAACTGGGCGGGAATGCTGGGCTCACGCGTGCTGCTGTCGTCCGCCACGCTGCCGCCTGCGTTAATCCGTGCGTTGTTCGATGCCTATCTTGATGGCCGCGCCGCCTGGCAACAGGCTTACGGTACGCCAAATACGCCACTGAACGTGTGCTGTGGCTGGTTTGATGAATTTGACTGTCAGCATGAGCAATATGGCGACGTGAAAGATTTCATGGTCAGCCACGATGCGTTCGTTCATCAACGGCTGAAAAATCTGACGAAAGATGAACTCCCGCTACGCTTCGCCACTATCGTACCGGTAAGCAGCTCCAGCAAAAACAAAGATGATGTTCATCTGGCCGTCGCGCAGGCGATTCATCCACGGATGTTCGATTTACATTCTCAGCACCACCAACAGCATGAAAACGGGAAAACCGTCTCGCTGGGGTTGGTCAGAATGGCAAACATCGATCCGCTGGTTGCCATCGCTCGACAGTTGATCGCTATCCCCTCTCCACCGGATACCTGCATTCATTACTGCATTTATCACAGCCAACACCCACTAGCGATGCGCTCCCACATTGAACAGCGGCTTGATGCCGCGCTGATGCGTAACGATATCAATGCGCTGTGGCAAGTGGAGGAAATTCGTCAGGCGATAGAAAACTCGCCGCAACAGCATCACGTCTTTGTTGTTCTGGCAACCTCAGTCGCTGAGGTGGGTCGCGATCATGATTACGACTGGGCGATTGTAGAGCCTAGCTCGATGCGTTCGCTGATCCAGCTTGCCGGACGAATATTGCGCCACCGGCAGGATAAGCAGTATGTGCCTAAAGCCCCCAATATCTATCTGCTTAGCCACAACATTCGAGCGCTTAGAGGGAAAGACATCGCGTACTGTAAACCTGGCTTTGAGTCGCAGGATGACAGTCTGGATACACACGATCTCCACCAACTATTGCAGGAAAAAGAGTACCGCCACCTCAGCGCCGCACCGCGTATCGTGCAGCCAACATCGTTTGCAAAGCCACTTTCACTGGTGGCGTTAGAGCATGCCGTGTTGGGGAAAACGCTGCTTGGCCTCAAAAATCAAAAACTCGATGACCTGAAACGCCCTCCCGCTGCCTTTTGGTGGCGCGCGCACCCGCATTGGAATGGCGAACTACAGCGGCGTACACCATTTCGTCAATCAGCGAAAGATGAAGCGTACTACCTGTGGATCGCCGATGACGATGAAGAACCGGTTTTCATGGTGCAGGACGATGGCCCGAGTGGCTGGAAGCAAAGCGATATTGCTCGCCCCGTCACGCTGGACATGGCAGAAGGCGTCAGTGCCTGGATAGAACAGGATTACCACGCCTTGTACCAACGGCTGGCGGAAGAAAAGCAGTGGGAACTGAGCTGGGTGAGCGCCCGCTTCGGCGAAATTCGTCTGCGGGAAGAAGAGGACTGGTACTGGCACCCGCTGTTAGGGGTGTTTGGCGCACTCAGTTGAGTGCGCCGCTGCCTGTACGGCAGTTTACTTCATTTAGCCTACTTCTAAGCAGCCTATCCGGCTGTGTAGGCGATAGTAATTTGAGGAGAATTGTATTTCAAACTTAATATTTAAATACCATTTTGCCTAGGATAAAAAAGTGTACTATTCTCCTTATTGAACACCATCAAGAGGGGAAATGCTCATGAAGCAGAGTCAAAGAAAAAAAACGGTGGTTATAGTCGTGCTCCTTCTTCTATCACCACCGTCAGTAACTTTTAATTTTTATATTGATATAGCTAATCAACCACAGCCATCAGTATCGTTGAGCGTATTGAAGACAAATCTTATATGAGATAACCCATTCAATCATTAGGGAGTAAGCAATGAGAAATGGACTACCCGAATTCATACTCTCCTACATCAACAATCGAAAGCAGGCCAAGCTGGATGCTTTCGATAAAGAAGCGGAGAAGAAACGTGCGACACTCAGCGGTGAAGCGCTGGCTGTAGCAGAGCTAGAACTGGCACAAGCGCGGCGGGAGATAGAGCTGAAGCACGAGGTGCGAAACTGGTTAACCGATGCCGCCAGCCGCGCCGGACAAATCAGTCTGGTCACGCACGCGTTGAAGTTTACCCACAGCGATGCCAAAGGCAGCAGCGTCTTTAGCGCCGAAACGGTAGCGGATGCTAAAACACTCTCCACCGCCACGTTGGAACAACCCGCCATTGATGCCGTCGGCAACGCAGCTGCATTAGACGTTGCCAAGCTGCTACAAACCGAACATGACGGAGATTCGCTGGTCGCCGCCTTACAGCGTGGCGACCACAGCGCACTGGAAGCGCTGGCTGAAAACCCAGAGCAGCTTGCACAGTGGCTAACAGGATTTCAACAGGTGTTCACCAATCGCCAACCCAGCTCACATAAGCTAGCCAAACAGATCTATTTCCCACTAGCAAGCGGCGAATACCATCTGCTCAGCCCGCTTTACTCCTCTTCACTAGCACAGGCTCTCTACCAGCGGATTAATGCCGTGCGTTTTGGCGACGAAGCAAAAGCGATTCGTCAGGCGCAAAGAACAAATCAGTGGCACGACCAACTCTCTATCAGCTATCCCAATCTGGCAGTACAGAATATGGGTGGCACTAAGCCGCAAAATATTTCTGCGCTAAACAGCAGCCGCAGCGGTCGTTCTTACTTGCTCAGCAGTGCGCCACCACAGTGGAACAGTATTGAAAAACCGCCGCAGCAGCATGAATCCATTTTCCGGCCGCGCGGCGAGGTGGACTATCACACCCGCGCGACGTTAGCGCAGATGCAGCGCTTTCTGCTCAGCGTCAAAGACGTGGAAAACAATCGCGACATTCGTCAACAGCGCCTGCGTTACCTCGACCAGTTGATCGATCAGCTCTTCTTCTATGTCGCCAGCGTACAGAATTTGCCCGTCGGTTGGAGCGTAGAATCTGAATTGAAACGCGCCCAGCAGCTATGGCTCGACCCTTATCGTGCAGAAACGGATACGATTTTCCGCCGTGAACGCGAAGCGGGAGACTGGCAACAGGCAGTAGCCTACGATTTTGGCCGCTGGCTGAATCGTCGCCTCAAACATGAAAACCTGATTTTTGGCGAGGTCGAACGTCGGGAATGGTCTACCGCAGCCCTGTTCAAACGTCGTATGCGTGAAATGGAAAGCGCACTGAAAGAGGAGCTGGCATGAGCACGTTGATTATCCTCCGCCGTATCCAGGTCGAAAACGCCAACGCCATTGCCGGACTGACCTACGGCTTCCCCGCGATTACGCACTTTCTCGGTTTTACTCATGCGCTGTCGCGTAAGTTACAGGCCAGCCACGGGCTGACGCTGGAAGGCTGCGGCGTGGTAAGCCATCAGCATCAGCTACACGCTTATGGCTCCAGTTGGGAACGGAGTTTTGCCCTGACCAGAAATCCGCTGACCAAAGAAGCCAAAACTGCCGCTTTTAATGAAGAAGGCCGCATGCATATGACCGTCTCGCTGTTAATACGCTGCGACGGACAGATCCCGGCGGACACGACAGCGCTATGTGAACATTTGAAACAGCAGGCGCAATGCCAACGTCTGGCAGGAGGAACCGTTATTGATATCGAGCGGGTTACCGTCCAGTCGTTACCGGTGGACGAAACAGAAACCCGTGGAGTCATGCGTCGCCTATTACCGGGCTTTGTGCTACGAGATCGTACCTCACTACTGCATCGCCATTTTCAGACGTTACAGCAAGCCAACCCGCAAGCAGAAATGATCGATGCCTGGCTGGATTTTGCCGCGCTAAAGATGCAGTCAGAACGCGATCCTAGCGATAACACCATACAGTGGAAATACCTTCCCAAACCCGGCGACGGTGGTTTTCTGACGCCATTGATGATTGGCTACCGAGCTATTTCACCGCTTTATGCGCCCGGAGAGGTTGATAAAACCCGCGATCCACACACGCCGTTCTGTTTTGCCGAGGCCGCCTACGGCATCGGAGAATGGCAAGGGGCGCACCGCATCAGCGATATCCGCCAGATACTCTGGGAATATGACTATCAGAACGGCGATTATCACTGCCGCCAATTAGCGGATACCCATTCTGTAGCTGAAGACACTTCCTACGAATTCGATTACTAAAAAGGACGACATCATGGCAAAAGCAGCAACGACGTTAAAGACCGCATCAGTACTGGCTTTTGAACGTAAATTGGCTAACTCGGATGCGTTGATGTATGCAGGCAACTGGGCGCAGCAGGACAACTGGACGGCCATTGCCATTCAGGAGAAATCGGTACGCGGGACGATCTCTAACCGCCTGAAAAATGCCCTCACTAGCGACCCGGCCAAACTGGATGCAGAAATTCAGAAAGCCAACCTGCAAAAAGTGGACGTCGCCGCCCTTCCCTTCGGTGCCGATACCCTGAAAGTCGTGTTCACTCTGCGGGTACTGGGTAATCTGGCGCAGCCCTCGGTCTGTAACGATCAGGATTACCAAAGCGCACTGGGTGACATCATCACCGGATACGCTCAGGAACAAGGTTTTGGCTCGCTGGCAGCACGCTATGCAGAGAACATCGCGAACGGTCGTTTTCTGTGGCGCAACCGCATTGGGGCAGAAGCGATCCGCGTGGTCGTCACCAAGAAAGGTGAAAGAAGTTGGGAATTCAACGGTGAAGACTATTCGCTGCGTCAGTTCAGCCAACCAACGGGTGACCTTGCAGCATTGGCACAGGCGATTGAGGAGGGGCTGGCGGGTGACGCCTCGGCGCTTTTTACCGTCGAAGCCTATGTACAGCTAGGTAACGGTCAGGAAGTCTTCCCTTCTCAGGAACTGGTGCTCGACGAAAAAGCGCGTAACGGCAAGAGCAAGATCCTCTATCAGGTGAATGATGTCGCGGCCATTCACTCGCAGAAAATTGGCAACGCATTGCGCACCATCGACGACTGGTATCCGGCGGCTGCTGAAGCGGGTCCGATTGCCGTCGAACCTTACGGATCCGTAACCAGTCGCGGTAAAGCTTATCGCCAGCCCAAAGAGAAAATGGATTTCTACACGCTGCTGGATAACTGGGTGATTAAAGGCGATGTTCCCATGCCTGAACAGCAGCATTACGTGATCGCCACGCTGATTCGCGGCGGTGTGTTTGGTGAAAAAGGCGAATAAGGTGGCGGTATGGATCACTACATTGATATTCGCGTCCAACCCGATCCCGAGTTCACTGCGTCTCAGCTATTGAATGCGCTGTTTGCCAAACTGCACCGAGCGCTGGGGCAATTGGCCGATGGCAAGATTGGGATCAGCTTTCCCGAAGTGGGTAAAACGCTGGGGGAATGCTTGCGGTTACACGGTACGGAAGACGCGCTCTCTGTGTTAGAAAAAACGGCCTGGCTAAAAGGATTGCGGGATTACACACAGGTTTCTGAGTGTAATCCCGTACCCAATGGCGTGAAGTTTCGTACCGTGCGCCGCGTTCAGCTCAAGAGCAGCGCAGAACGTCTACGTCGACGTTCCGTTAGCAAAGACTGGCTGACGGCAGCGGAAGCTGCGGCACGAATTCCCGACGCGGTGGAAAAACGCAGCGCACTGCCGTTTGTGCAAATAAAGAGCTTGTCCAACGGGCAGATGTTTTTTGTGTTTGTGGAACATGGCCCGCTACAGAACGCCCCTACCGCAGGCCGTTTCTCTTCCTACGGTTTAAGCACGGAAGCCACCGTTCCGTGGTTCTAACCCTTTTTTAACGGCCAACTGCAAGCTATTGATTGTTAATTGCAGTTGGTCGCTTTAATAAAAAAGGGGTTTTGAGAAAAACCATATTCTCTTTAATAATCTGGTGGTTATCGTAGAGTTCTAACTATGTTCACTGCTGCATAGGCAGCTTAGAAATCCAGCATTGCAAAACCGGGGCGAGTGCGAGCGAGGGTTTACTGCCGTGTAGGCAGCTTAGAAAAGCGCCTCATTGATACGTGCGCCGGTGTTCCAGTTCACTGCCGCACAGGCAGTTTAACAAGTACAGGGCTTTCACTTCGCCAGATATCACTAGCTCTGTCTGACAGATTATTTAACCCAATCTTCAAGCATCAGCCCTGGCACTCGCTCAAACTCTCTCAGATTATTGGTGACCAATACGGCCTTAACGCTGATAGCATGACCAGCGATGGCCGTATCATTTGGGCCAATAGGCGTACCAGCGGCAGCTAACGCGATTTTGATTTTTGTGGTGGCATCTACCGCTGCGCTATCCCAAGGTAATATCGCATCAAGTCGGCGGCAGAAAGCATCAACCAACAGCATATGGCGCGGCGAAGCTTTTTTGCCAACCGCCCCAAAACGCATTTCAGCGTACGTGATCGCTGATACCACGATTCGATCGCGTCGCAATGTGCATTGCTGCAACTTTTCAATCACCGCAGCTGGGTGTTCACGCATTATGAAAGAACAGATATTAGTATCAAGCATGAACAAACGGCTCACAGTTCGAATCTCCCCTCTTCGACTACATCCTGACGTTCTGTCATAAAGTCAGCGTCAGCGCGCTCTTCTTGCAGAAACGAATGCCAATTGGGTTTGACTGGGCGCAACATGATGGTATCCCCTTCACGCACGATCTCCAGTTCATTGACGCCTTCAAAGTCCATATCACGCGGTAAGCGAATAGCACGATTATTACCATTTTTAAATACTGAGACAATACGCATAATGCACCTCCTCTTAATACAGAATTCAGCCAGCCGCTAGCCTGACTAAAACATAGGTTAAGTATAGATTTGAATCGTTCTCTTGTATATCCGCGGCATATGTACGCACCTAACATAGGTCTACCGAGAATAGATAAAATCGTTGCCACAGGGTTGGCACCCTTTTTTCACGGACACTTGTAACTCATTGATTTTTAATATCGATTAAGCGCTATGATAAAAAAGGGTTTTTCGGGAAAAATGGTTTATTTTCTTTTAAAATTAGGTAACTACCGTAAAATAGGAACGTTCACTGCCGTATAGGCAGCTTAGAAATGGCTGAATGAGGCCGTGGAGGCTGCGGCTACGTTCACTGCCGTATAGGCAGCTTAGAAACAGTCGCTACCAAGCGCATTAAGTGCAGGGACGTTCACTGCCGTATAGGCAGCTTAGAAATGGTCTTCACTCAACCCTTGCGCACTGGCCACGTTCACTGCCGTATAGGCAGCTTAGAAAAATTATTAGCGCGTTCTAATACATGCCCTTTGGTTCACTGCCGTATAGGCAGCTTAGAAAAATCGGAGCAAGTCATGCAGAGAAATCAAAATGTTCACTGCCGTATAGGCAGCTTAGAAAACCTGGAAGACGCACTACGCCTGAATCCGCTGGTTCACTGCCGTATAGGCAGCTTAGAAATTGCTTTAACAACCACCGTCTGAACTCACTGTGTTCACTGCCGTATAGGCAGCTTAGAAACAGCCAGCTTATCAGGGGGCCATCAAGCCATCGTTCACTGCCGTACAGGCAGCTTAGAAAAAGCAAATAGACTCCATATTTGAGCGTAACGGGTTCACTGCCGTACAGGCAGCTTAGAAAATCGCAGTGATGAAGATCCCCGCAGCCTCCCCGTTCACTGCCGTGCAGGCAGTTCAGGGCTTATCGGGGATACGTTGCTGGTACGACTCGCTTCAAGGGTGTTATTCCCCATTCAGCGTGACAACCAGCGAGCGGCTGCCGCCGTGGTTGCGGTGTTCGCACAGGTAAATGCCCTGCCAAGTGCCGATGTTCAGGCGTCCGTTGGTGATGGGAATCGTCAGGCTATTTCCTAGCAGGCTGCCTTTCAGGTGCGCGGGCATGTCGTCGCTACCTTCATAAGTATGGCGGTAGTACGGCTCATCCTCCGGCACTAAACGATTAAAGAAGCTCTCGAAATCCTGCCGTACCGTGGGATCGGCATTCTCATTAATCGTCAGCGCCGCCGAAGTATGTTTGATGAACACATGCATCAACCCGACCTTTATCTGGCGCAGTGCGACAACCTGCGCCAGTATTTCGTCAGTCACCAGATGGAAGCCTCTGGCTTTCGGCTTCAGGCGGATTTCATATTGCGTCCACATGATTTGGCCTCTCGCTATCAGGCTTCGCGAGCCAGAATAGGTCGCAGGAAGCGCGCGGTGTGGGACTGTTCGCAGTCCGCCACCGTTTCTGGCGTGCCAGAAACCAGAATTTCGCCGCCGCCGCTGCCGCCTTCCGGCCCTAAATCGACAATCCAGTCCGCCGTTTTAATCACATCAAGATTGTGTTCAATCACCACGATGGTATTACCCTGATCGCGCAACTGATGCAGAACGGTAAGAAGCTGTTCAATATCAGCAAAGTGCAAACCGGTCGTCGGTTCGTCGAGAATATACAGCGTCTGTCCGGTTCCACGTTTTGAAAGCTCACGCGCCAGTTTCACACGCTGCGCTTCCCCGCCGGACAGCGTGGTTGCCGACTGCCCAAGGCGAATATAAGACAGGCCGACGTCGATCAGCGTTTGCAGCTTCCGCGCCAGCGCCGGAATGGCATCAAAGAACTCACGCGCTTCTTCGATGGTCATATCCAGCACTTCATGGATGCCTTTGCCTTTGTATTTAATTTCCAGCGTTTCGCGGTTATAGCGCTTGCCTTTGCACTGGTCACACGGCACATAAACATCTGGCAGGAAGTGCATTTCTACCTTGATCACGCCGTCGCCCTGACAGGCTTCGCAGCGTCCACCGCGCACGTTAAAGCTGAAACGACCGGGGTTATAACCACGGGTACGAGATTCCGGCACACCAGCAAACAGCTCGCGAATCGGCGTGAAAATGCCAGTATAGGTTGCGGGATTGGAACGCGGCGTACGACCGATCGGGCTTTGATCGATATCGATCACCTTGTCAAAATGCTCCAGCCCCTGAATTTCACGGTAAGCAGCAGGTTCTGCCAGCGTTGCGCCGTTCAGCTGACGCTGCGCCAGTGGGAACAAGGTATCGTTGATTAAGGTAGATTTACCCGATCCCGACACCCCGGTGACGCAAGTAAACAGGCCAACCGGCAGCGTCAGCGTGACGTCTTTCAGGTTGTTGCCCTTCGCGCCGATCAGCTTCAGCACTTTGGTTGGATCCGCAGGTACGCGCTGCTTCGGTATTTCAATCTTGCGTTTGCCGCTAAGGAATTGACCCGTCAGCGAACCCGGCACCGCCATAATCTCGTCCATCGTGCCTTCGGCGACAATCTGCCCGCCGTGCACGCCCGCACCGGGGCCGATATCAATCACATGATCGGCAGCACGAATCGCGTCTTCATCGTGTTCCACCACAATAACGGTATTGCCCAGATCGCGCAGATGAACCAACGTTTCCAACAGGCGCTCGTTGTCGCGCTGGTGCAAACCAATGGACGGCTCATCCAGCACGTACATGACGCCAACCAGCCCAGCGCCGATCTGGCTTGCCAGACGAATACGCTGCGCCTCACCGCCGGACAGCGTTTCCGCCGAACGGGAGAGCGACAAATAGTTCAGCCCGACATTCACCAGAAACTTCAGCCGATCGCCAATCTCTTTCAGCACTTTCTCGGCGATTTGGGCGCGCTGCCCACTGAGCTTCATGTTCTTGAAAAACGTCATCGCATGGCCGATGCTCATATCGGAAATCTGCGGCAGCGTGGTCTGTTCGACAAACACGTTACGCGCTTCTTCACGCAGACGTGTCCCGCCGCAGCTGGCGCAGGAGCGGTTGCTGATGAATTTCGCCAGCTCTTCGCGCACTGCCGTGGATTCCGTCTCTTTATAGCGGCGCTCCATGTTGTGCAGCACGCCTTCGAACGGATGACGACGCACGGAGGTGTCGCCGCGATCGTTGATATATTTGAATTCGACGTTCTCTTTACCGGAGCCGTACAAAATCACTTTCTGCACCGCGGCGCTCAGTCCCTCAAACGGAGCATCGACGTCAAACTTGTAGTGTTCCGCCAGTGAGCGCAGCATCTGGAAATAGTAGAAATTGCGGCGATCCCAGCCGCGAATCGCCCCGCCCGCCAGCGACAGCTCCGCATTTTGCACCACGCGAGCCGGATCGAAGAACTGTTGCACACCCAGACCATCACAGCTTGGGCACGCCCCCGCCGGATTGTTGAACGAGAACATACGCGGTTCCAGTTCGTGCATGCTGTAGCCACACACCGGACAGGCAAAGTTCGCCGAGAACAGCAGTTCAGGCTGCGTAGGGTCGTCCATATCGGCCACGACTACGCTACCACCGGACAGATCCAGCGCGGTTTCAAACGACTCTGCCAGCCGCTGTGCCAGATCTTCTCGCACTTTAAAGCGATCGACGACAACTTCAATGGTGTGTTTTTTCTGTAACTCCAGCTTCGGCGGATCGGACAGATCGCACACCTCGCCGTCTATACGGGCGCGGATGTAGCCCTGTGAGGCCAGGTTTTCCAGCGTCTTGCTGTGCTCGCCTTTGCGATCTTTCACTATCGGTGCCAGCAGCATCAGGCGTTTGCCTTCCGGCTGCGCCAGCACGTTGTCCACCATCTGGCTGACGGTCTGCGCATCCAGCGGCACATCATGCTCTGGGCAGCGCGGTTCACCCACGCGTGCAAACAACAGGCGCAGGTAGTCATGAATTTCGGTAATCGTCCCAACCGTAGAGCGCGGGTTGTGTGAAGTGGATTTCTGCTCGATAGAAATGGCGGGCGACAGCCCTTCTATATGATCGACATCCGGTTTTTCCATCAGTGACAGGAATTGACGGGCGTAGGCGGAGAGTGATTCCACATAGCGTCGCTGCCCTTCGGCATACAGCGTGTCAAACGCCAGCGATGACTTACCCGAACCAGACAGACCGGTGATGACGATCAGCTTGTCACGGGGAATTATCAGATTGATATTCTTGAGATTATGGGTACGAGCACCACGAACTTCGATCTTATCCATTCACACACTTCCCGGAATAAAAACGGTTTGTCATCGTCTCCCGAACGGAGAGAACCGGTACGAAACGAACAATTATGGCACAAAAAAAACTGAATGAATATCCAGTATTAAACCCGTTTACTTTTGCAAACGCTGCAAATCTTACTTTCATTTCTGAAGCCATTTCGCAGGTATGATACAAATGTGTATCATGATAAAATTGATCGTTTAGACTTACATAAATTGATTTATCAGGAGACACGAGCATGGCCAGCAGAGGCGTTAATAAAGTGATTCTTGTCGGGAATCTGGGTCAAGACCCAGAAGTCCGCTATATGCCGAATGGTGGTGCAGTTGCCAACATCACGCTGGCTACGTCGGAAAGCTGGCGTGACAAGCAAACCGGTGAGCAGAAAGAGAAGACCGAATGGCACCGTGTGGTTCTGTTTGGCAAGCTGGCAGAAGTCGCGGGCGAATACCTGCGTAAAGGCTCTCAGGTCTACATCGAAGGCGCACTGCAAACCCGTAAATGGGCCGATCAGGCTGGCGTAGAGCGCTACACCACCGAAGTCGTCGTTAACGTCGGCGGCACCATGCAGATGCTAGGTGGACGTCAGGGCGGCGGCGCACCAGCAGGCGGTGGCAATGCAGGTGGCGGTCAGCCACAAGGCGGCTGGGGTCAACCTCAGCAACCGCAGGGCGGAAACCAGTTCAGCGGCGGCGCACAAGCTCAGCAGCGCCCAGCTCAGAACGCATCTTCCTCACAAAATAATGCCCCGGCACAAAGCAACGAACCACCAATGGATTTCGACGACGATATTCCTTTCTAAGGCTAACCTTAGAGATTATTGTCAATAATTCCATTATAAGCCTCCGATTTATCGGAGGTTTTTCATTTTATAGCGTACAGAAAAGTCACCAGTAAACAATCAACCAAGGAAATCATCACAGCATGTGCGTTTCGTGCTCATCGAGATAATCAGAGCACAATCTGTACAGTTATTTATCCATCGCTGCCGAAAAATAGCAGCGCCTCATCAATGAGGAATAAACGCTATATATGGAGATATAACGTATGGACAAAAATAGTGCACACCGCACCGCTAACAAAAACCTATCCCAAAACACCGCCAATAAGGCACCCTCGCCATCTTCTGGCAACGCGACAACCGATTATTCTTTGCCACCAAACACTTCTTTCAGGCTCGCAGCACTTGCTGTCACCGTCTCAGGTTTGCTTTTTTCTTCATCTACGCTAATGGCGGCAGAAACGGCAGAGACTGCCGATTTAGTTTTACGTAACGGCAATATTTACACCGTCAATCAAGGTCAGCCGTGGGCAGAAGCTGTTGCAGTACGTGATGGTCGCTACGTTTTCATCGGTTCAAATGCACAGGCAGCAGAGTTTATCGGCCCGAAAACGCAGGTGGTTGATCTCAACGGCAGCATGGCAATGCCGGGCATTAATGATGTCCACGCTCATCCGTTAGACGGTGGCTATGAAGATATTTACTCCTGTAATTTCTCACAAAAAAGTTCACTGGATGACATTCTGAGCCAGGTCAGTGAATGCGCGCAAAAAGCCGGACCGGGAGAATGGGTGATCGGTTCTGCCTGGGGCAGCCCACGTATGGCGGAGCTTTCTACCACTGAAGCGCTGGCGAAATTGGATAAAGTCAGTAACGGGCGTCCGGTCATTCTGCGTGATGATTCTTACCATAACCGCTGGATTAACAGCGAAGCGATGCGTCTGGCCGCTATCACCGCGCAGTCCGTTAGCCCAGCCGGTGGCGTCATTGTTAAAGATGCAAAAACAGGCGAACCAACCGGCCTGTTGCAAGAATTCCCCGCGTTCCAGCATGTGCAAAGTCTGGTCCCCGTGCGCACGGAAGAGCAACGGCTGACATCAGGGCGCGGAGCCACCAAAACGATGGTGTCATTAGGTATTACTGGCGTGCAGGAAGCGGTCAGCTCAGAAGTCAATCTGCGCATCTGGAGCAAGATTGACCGAGCAGAAGGTCTGCCTCTGCGTATTATCGGCTCGATCGTCTCCACTCCGCTGTTGGATGAAGGCGCTGCGGGTCTGGAGCTGGTTGCCAGACGTGATGTCTACCGCACCACAAATTTCTTCCCCGATCGTTTTAAATTTGTGTTGGATGGTGTTCCACCGGCTCATACCGCAAAGCTGATTGAGCCCTATCTGCCAACTCAAGCACACGGCGATCACTATCACGGCGATACCCACTACACCACAGAGCAAGTCGTTGAGATTCTCTCCAAGCTGGATAAACAAGGGATCTCTACCAAGCTTCATGCTGCGGGAGATGGTTCACTCCGTCTGGCGCTGGATGCCGTTGAGCAAGTGCGTAAAATTAATGGGCCAAATGGCCCGATGCATCAAATCGCGCATACGCATTTGATCTCACCGCAAGATATGCCACGTTTCGCACAGTTGCGGGTTGCCGCCGATCTCTCGCCGATGCTGTGGTTTCCTTCCGATATGACAAACGCCAGCGTAGTGACCATTGGCGAAGAGCGCATGAAGGATTTTGTCCCCACGGTTAAATTGCTACGTTCTGGTGCGGTGGTCGCTGGCGGTTCTGACTGGCCAGCGGGTGGCCCAACGCCATCTCCCTGGATCGGAATTGAAGGGCTGGTGACGCGGCAGAATCCGCTGGGTGATGCGCCCGGAACACTGGCTCCCGAAGAGGCCGTCGATCTGCCTGAAGCGATTCGTATCTATACTATCAATAGTGCGAAAGCGATGGGCATAGAGAAAGAAACGGGATCGGTTGAGCTGGGTAAATCCGCCGATTTGATCGTGTTGGATCGCCATTTGTTTAACGTCCCGATCAAACAGGTTCATCGTGCCAACGTGGTCAAAACGTATTTCAAAGGCCAGCTCGTCCATTCAGCGCCAGAGAAGTCCTAATGCGCGGCGCTGTCAGTAACATGAGATAAATATCAGGGGCGTCGATGCGGACGCCTCTTTAATCCCGCCTTCACTTTCTCCTAATTGGTCTGCACCTCTCTTAATAAGTGGAGGGGTATATCCGTCTATTTCATTGCTATAAATACCAACCTGATTTTCAGTACCTGTCGCCTAACAACATGAGAGTAAAAATAATGAATTCAGATCAGGAAATTATGGTTAACCCCGTTGAACCAGATGATTACAATCAATGGCTGCCCTATTGGGAAAGTTATCAAACGTTCTATAACGTCCAGCTTACCGATGAAGTAACGGAAACAACCTGGGATCGCTTTTTTAAAGCGGATATTCCCGTGCACTGCGCCGTGGCGAGAGAAGGCTTACGCATTATCGGCTTCGTACACTTTGTTTTTCACGATTCCACATGGGGCGTAAACCGCTATTGTTACCTTGAGGATCTTTTTGTTGATCCCACCACGCGCGGCAAAAACGTGGGGAAAAAACTCATTGAGTACGTGAGAGAAAAGGCGCAAGAAAAGCACTGCGTTCGTCTGTATTGGCATACTCAGGAAACCAATAAAACAGCGCAGCGTCTTTATGATTGGGTTGCGGAAAAACCGGGCGTTATCGAATATAGAATGCCGCTTTAATTATCAAACATTCGGCAGTAAAGTGACGGCGTGCGGCACACACGCCCACCGCAGCGAGTTGCTCGCAGGATGAATCGGCATAAAACCTACGACAAAGCTGACGATGAACTTACCCTGTTCTGAACGTGATATTGCCTTTAAATATCAAGGGGCGTTCGATGCGAACGCCCCTGTAAACCTCGAATCCTGCTACCCGCCCGTTGATTAGGTTCTTCCTGTCAACACGGTGCCAGCAAGCGGGTACTCATACCTTATTGGCGCATGCCGATCGCTAAGCGATTAAAGGCACTCATCAGCGCAACAGCAAAGCTCAGATCGGCGATCTCTGCATCGCTGAAATGCGCCTTCAGCGGCTCGAAATCTTCATCAGGCGCGTGGCTGCGAGCCACATCCACAAGCGATTCAGTCCAGGCCAACGCCACACGCTCGCGTTCATTGAACTGTTCACTCACACGCCAGCCAGCCAGACTGTCCAGCTTCGCATCCGGCACGCCATCAGCACGCAGAGCCGACGCATGCATCTCCAGGCAGAAAGCACAGCCATTAATTTGCGAAACACGCAGATAGACCAATTCGATCAGTTGTTTTCCAAGGCTGCTCTTGTTCAGAGCTTTCTTGGCAATGCCGAACCCTTGATAGGCTTCTGCCGAAAGGGTTTGGTAGGGCAAGCGAAGCATACTCATAGAAGATCTCCAATAAGAAATGAAAGAACGAGAAAATAAGTCAGCGCATGGTGTGTCTGAGTCCATGTTTCAACCATCGGAGTAACCCGACCTTGCCACCCAAAGTGACCGCAAAGCAGTGGGTTCATGGCTCTTCACACCTATAGCGCTTGGCTGAAATGCAGGCCTTTGGAAAGTAAGCCCTGACGAAAATAGAAGCGTTGCGCCAGCGCATTGCTCAAGGCCGTATCGAGCACCAGATGAGCACAGTTTTGCCGCTGCGCTTCCTCGCGCATTGCCTCGATCAGCTGACCGCCAAGCCCCTGATCACGGACACCTACAGCGGCCACAAGATCATCAACATAGAGGAATCGGCCATACAATAGATTTTCCTGAACGCGGTAGCCCACCAACCCCATGACGAGATCGTCCTGCCATGCCGCCAGCAGACGATAGCCTTGCCCAGCTTGACGACGGGCCTGCGCAGTGAATGTGGCTGCATCAGGAAGATGAGGCCGCAGCTCCCGCATAACATCGAAGCAAGCCAGGTAGTCCTGATCACTCTCAATGAGGCTTAATCGAAAGGTGCTCATGCCAATTTCCTTGTAATGAAGCCAGTATGTTAGGAAAATCATGACCCATAAGAAAGGTGCAAGAATTGAGTAAATGAATGGGACATAACGTATGGACATGCAGCAACTAAAGCCAAGCAGGGAACACGATGCACCGCTCTATTTACAGCTGTATCGACGCTACCGAGACGCTATTATCGCCAGAAAACTTCATCCAGGCGATCGCGTACCGTCCGTACGCAGCCTTGCCAGTGAACTGAATCTGGCACGAGGCACGGTTGAAATGGCTTATCAGATGCTAGCCAGTGAAGGCTATTTCCTGACTCGCGGCCCAGCGGGTACCATCGTCTCACCCCAGTTGGAAAAGCTGACCGAATCGGGATACAGCACCACATCCCTTTCTCAAATACCTTCACGCCCGCAAATCGAGACCGCTCAAGTACAACCTTTCCAACTTGGCTTGCCTGCACTGGATGCCTTTCCCCGCAAGACCTGGGCGCGCCTAGCCGGGCACAACTTACGCACTCTGGATACGGCAGCCATGATCTCTCCAGATCCAGCGGGCTATGAACCGCTTCGTCGAGCCATCGCTACCTATCTGGGGATCTCGCGCGGCATCACTTGCACACACGAGCAGGTGTTCATCACCGCTGGCTATCGGGGAGCGCTGGAACTGGTGTGCCGCACGTTGTTGCAACCTGGCGACATTGGATGGTTCGAAGATCCCGGCTATATCTTCGCTCGCCAGTTCTTGGCGCGAGCAGGTATGCATCTGGAACCCGTTCCGGTGGATGAGGAAGGCCTGAATGTGGACATCGGTCAACAGCGAGCCGCAGAGGCACGTTTTGCCGTGGTAACTCCCACGCACCAAAGCCCCATGGGGATGGCGTTGTCATTGCCCCGACGACTGCAACTGCTGGAATGGGCCAGCCACCACCGATCATGGATCATTGAGGACGACTACGACAGCGAGTTCCGTTACCACGGCCGGCCATTACCTGCGCTGAAAAGCCTGGATCGCGATGGGCGCGTGCTCTACACCGGCACCTTCAGCAAGGTGCTGTTTCCCGGCCTACGCTTAGCTTACCTGGTTGTCCCTGAACCGCAGATCGAGCGCTTCAGGGATACGGCAAATCATTTTTGCTGCGCGGGATCGATCCTACCCCAAGCCACAGTGGCGAATTTCATGGAGCAAGGTCACTTTGCTCGCCATTTGCGCAGGATGCGTTCACTGTATGCCATTCGGCGCGGCTATCTCGTTGATGAGCTTTTGCAGGCATTAGGTTCACACCTGACCGTTCAGCCACAGGCAGGCGGTATTCATGTGCTAGCTACGCTGACCGCCCGTGGCAACGACCAGTCTCTGGCAGCCGCCGCTCAATCTCATGGCCTTGCCATTCAGGCGTTGAATGACTGGCGAACGAGCAAAACATCACGTGGAGGGCTTCTTATGGGATTCACTAATGTGACCGAACCTGCGATGGCAAAGGCATTGGTGCATCGACTGGCAGCGGCCATCGGATTATCGTGAAAGGGTTATCCACAGCCGGATCGTGCTGCTGCCCGTGAGCTCAACCGGTAGTAGTCCCCACTCGCCGCACTGATTCTCTGACGACCACCTGCCCCGCCAGTTCGGTGCGTTGGGCAATACCGAGCGCCTGTGAGGGCGTCATTTGCTGCGCCAGCAGCTGTAACGCAGCACGGGCGATCGTTTCAAACGGCAGATGTACCGTGGTGAGCGAAACCGGCAGCATGTCGAATGGCAGAATGTCGTCCATGCCCATCACCGACATATCTTCCGGCACCCGAAGTCCGTGCTGATACAGCGCGTCGATCACGCCGATAGCCTGATTATCCGCAGCGCAGAAAATCGCAGTGACGCCTAATCTATCGGGGTTCGCCGTCAGCCAGCGCAACAGCGCATCACGTGCCGTGCGCGGGTGGAAATCCGGCAGTGACAGAATCAGATCGTCATCCACCGCAATACCCGCCTGTGCGAGCGCATCACGATAGCCACGTTCACGCTGTTTGATCGTCATGCGCGACGTCCAGGTCAAATGCAGGATCCGCGTATGGCCCTGATCGATCAGGTAACGCACTGCGGCGGCGGCGGCATAGTGGTTGGCTGGCGTGACGCTACTCAGACGCATTGAGGGATCTTCACCATTGATCAGCACCGCCGGAATTCCACTTTCCGCGACGGCGTTCAGCAGCGTTGGGTGATCATCATTCACGATCAGAATGCCGCTCTCTTTTCCGCCCTGAAGTTCACGCAACAGCTGCTGTTCGTTAATGGTGTCGTGTTCCCCCAGAAACGGACGCAGTTGGATATTACGTTGTAAACACAGCGTTTTCAGGGCGTTAATCAACGTCAGCGACACCAGATTGTACTCACTTTCCAGCATCAGGTTGCGCGGCGTCGCCAGCAAAATGTGGCGCAGCGGTTCCGTCGGTGCGGCGGTCGCTTTGCCTACTTTATGCAGCGGATAACCCTGCTCGGTCGCAATCGCCATGATGTGCTGCCTGACTTTGGCACTGATCGGTGCCGTACCGTTCAGCGCGCGGGAAACCGTGCTGATAGAAACCCCCGCGCGGTCGGCAATATCCTTGAGTGTCGCCATTATTTCATCCCCGTGTTGGCAATCCCCGTCGTGATGTATTTTTGCAGGAAGACGAACACCGCCGTCACCGGCAGAAGCGAAAGCATCGTCATCGCCAGTATATAGTGCCACTGCACTGAGAACTGCCCCTGAAACGCATTCAGACCGATTTGCAGCGTAAAATTATCCTGACTGGAGAGGACGATCAGCGGCCAGAGGAAATCATTCCAGCGCCAGATCACCGAGAAGATCGCCAGCACTGCCAGCGCGGGTGCGGTCAGCGGCAGGATGATCTTCCAGTAAATACGGAACTCGCTGGCGGCATCGATCCGCGCCGCCTCGATCAGCTCATCGGGGATCGTCAGCATGTATTGCCGCAGCAGGAATACGCCAGTCGGCGTCGCGACTGTGGGGATAATCACGCCCCACAGGTTATCGCCCATATTCAGGCCAATCACCACCAGAAACGTCGGCACCATCACCACCGACAGCGGGATCATCATGGTGGAGAGGAACAGCGTCAGCACCGTGCCGCGACCGCGAAACTCGTATTTCGACAGCGCAAAGGCCGCCATCGAACTGAGCAACAGGGTCAGCAGCGTCGCCATCACCGTCACGAATACGGTGTTCTTCAGGTAGGTGGCAAAGTGGAACTTCGTTATCGGCGTCGTGTAGTTCTCCGTCTCCAAATGCAACGCCTTCATCGGCACCAGATCTTTAGTCGACACACGCACCACTTCATTCGGCACATCCGGGTTCACCAGCTGTGCGATAAGCCCAATGCGCCTGACCAGCGCCATGGTTTTCGCTTCACCGTCTTCCTGCTTAACCTGCCACAGTTCCAGCGGCTTCGGGTACTCCGGCAGCGTGATGGTATCCGCCGCCTGCGGCAGAAAACTCGGCGGAAAGCGGTTAATCTCCGCGGGTGTTTTGAACGATGACATGGCAGCCCACATGACCGGAATCATCACCAGCAGCGTGCCAACCACCAGCCAGACCCAGCTCATGATATCCGTAATATGGATGCGCCCCGGATGACGGGTGCGGGTAAGAAAGGCGATTATCTTCATCATGGCTCCCGTTATTTTTTCCCTTCCAGCCGACGCGTCAGCAGGAACTGCAATGCCGTCAGGATCATCAATACTACGCCCATCAACACCGAGGCTGCCGACGCCAGCCCGTAGAGTGATGCATTCGACGAGAAGGCGGTCTGGTAGATGTACTGCACAATAAAGCTGTTGGCCGTGCCCGGGCCGCCGCCGTTGGTTAACACCCAGGCTTCATCGAAGATCTGCACACTGTTGATGGTCAGCAGAATCACCACGACCAGAATGTTCGGTGCCAGCAGCGGCAGCGTCAGCCGATAAAAACCGCGCCAGCGCGAGGTGCCATCCACCGCCGCCGCCTCGTAGATATCACGCGGGATCGCCTGCAATCCGGCCAGCAGAATCAAGGTATAAAATCCGACGTGAAACCAGACAGAGACAAACACCACCCAGAAACGCGACAGTGTTGGATCGAGCAGAAAGGTAATCGGCTGTCCGCCCAGCGACGACAGCACCAGATTCAGCAAGCCGTTACGATTAAGAAACCACTGCCAGATCAGGCCAACCACCACCGGTGACAACAGTACCGGATAGAAGAACATCGCACGGAAAAAGCCCCGAGCGACAATCTTGCGATTGAGGATCAGTGCCGTCACCAGCGCCACCAGCAGCGTGCAGAGCACGTTGAAAAAGGTGAACGACACCGTGTTGTAGACGCCGGTCCAGAACAGATCCTGTTCACAGCTCGACGGGTCGGCGTAGTTGCCACAGCTCAGCAGCGTGGAGAAGTTAGCCACGCCCACATACGGGCGCTCCCACAGCAGGATATTGGTGCCGCCGGTGAAGGCGTAGCACACCGACAGCAGAATCGGAATAAAGACAAAAACGGCGAACAGCAGCATGTTGGGCGCGATAAAAAACCACGGCATCACTTTGCGGCCACCAAATTTTTGTAGCAGATTCACCGCTTTTTCCACTGGCGTCACCAGCTTATCGATCAGCGATCCTGCGGGCAGTAAGGCAATCTTTTTCATGTCGTCCTCTCCCGTCGCGATAATTAATGCTCGGTGCAGCGCGGCAATGTGTCATCCGTTTCACCATCGAACAGATGGCAATACGTTGGCGGAAAGCGCACAAACACCGACTCGCCCGCAGCGAACTCGCGGTGCTGCGCCAGATGGACGATCATCTCGTCGTCAATGCCGCCCATCCGCCCATAGATAAAGGTTTCATGCCCCATCATCTCGCAGCGATCGACACACAGTGCAATTCCCTCGCCTTCTTCCACGACTTCACAGTGTGAAGGACGAATCCCGAGCGTGACGTTCTGCCCGACGGTGCCGATAAACGGCAGCACCAGACGATTGCCGGACGGGCACTGCACCTCGACGCCGTCGGCACAAGTGGCGACAATCTGCGCCGGGAACATATTCATGCGCGGTGAGCCGATGAAGCCCGCGACGAACTTGTTTTTCGGCCGATTGAACAGCTCCAGCGGCGTACCAACCTGCTCGATGCGACCGGCATTCAGCACCACAATGCGCTGTGCCATCGTCATCGCTTCTACCTGATCGTGAGTCACGTAAATCATGGTGGTACGCAGTTTCTGATGCAGGCGGGACAGCTCGCCGCGCGTCTGCACGCGCAGCTTGGCATCGAGATTGGAGAGCGGTTCATCAAACAGGAACAGGTCAGGCTCACGCACGATAGCGCGACCAATGGCAACGCGCTGCTGCTGTCCCCCCGACAGCGCACGCGGCCTGCGATCCAGATAGGGTTCCAGCCCCAGCATGCGCGCAGCCTCATCAATGCGACGGATGATTTCGTCTTTGGGGAAGTGCAAATTTTCCAGCCCGAACGCAAGGTTCTTGCGCACCGAGAGGTGCGGGTAGAGCGCATAAGACTGGAATACCATCGCAATCTTGCGCTCTGCTGGCGTGAGATCGTTCACCTTGCGGTTGTCGATCAGCAGCTCGCCGTTGCTGATTTCTTCCAGACCGGCAATCATGCGCAGCAGCGTGGATTTTCCACAGCCCGACGGGCCGACAAAGACCATGAACTCGCCATCATGAATCGTTAAGTCCACGCCTTTGATGATGCTCACCGCACCGTAATTTTTGTGGACGTTTTTCAGTTCCAGACTCGCCATTGTCAGCCCTCGCAAACAGAATCTAACTGTGCCAATAACATCAGCATGACCAGCGCCTGCCCGTAAGGCACGGCAACATTGGGAATATCGCGATAGAACTGCAAATCATGTCCCATCGCCGTGCCGTCCGAGACACCTTGCACCACACCCTGTGCGTCAATCTGCGCCACCACGGCGGCATAGCCTTTTTCCAGCACGTCCTGCGGAAAATCGTGCAACATCCCTAGCCGACGCGCCGTCAAAATCCCAGCAATAAACCCGGCGCTAGCGGAGGTTTCCAACGGTGAATCCGGGTCATCCAGCAGAGTGTGCCACAGGCCAGAATCATGCTGGACACGCGCCAGCGTCGTCGTTTGCTGTTCCAGAATCGCTTCCAGCGTGCGCAATACCGGCACGGATAGCTGATCCTCCGCCAGCACCCGCATTTCCGGCAGCACCAGCGTGATCCAGGCGTTGCCGCGTCCCCAGAATGCATCGGCATAGTGATGGCGACCAACGAACGTCCAGCCGTGATACCACAGCCCGCTGCGCACATCGGCCAGATAGCGCGCGTGGGTGAGGAGCTGATATTCCGCCTCTTCGATCAAATCGCGACGGGAGAGTAATTTCCCCGCGACCACCAGAAACAGACCGGCCATAAACAGCGTATCGTCCCAGAGTTGCCCGGTATTCGGCCGCTCTTTCACCGTGTGCTGGAAACCGCCATCCTCAGTTTTTGGCAGCGAGTGCAGCAGCCAGTCCGCCCAGTCGCTCACGGTTTCACGCCACTGTGTAGGCGCATCCGGCTTGTCCTGACACAGTAGCGCCAGCACCAGCATCGGTGCCGTCGAGTTGATCTGGCGCGGTGGTAACCCGGCATCCAGTTTTTGCTGATACCAGTTCGCCAGCGTCGTCAGCATGGTGTCATCCTGCGTCAGATGCGCCAGCTTCCAGAAACCGTACAGCCCGACGCCGACTTCCCAATCCCACTCTTCAAATTGAATCGTCAGCCCGGCATCCGGTACGTCGTCCTGCGTTACGCTGTCGATAGCTTTCAGGCGGCAAAACGCCCGCGCCACCTGCGCCAGCAGCGCTTCGGTTTGTTGTCGGTTAAGTGAACCTGTCTGCATGTCATGGGTTTCCTGTGTTGAACTGCGGGACGACCGGGACATCGTCGGGAAAAATGAAAGGCCGCTGGGCTACGCTGAATCCAGTCTCGTGGCTAAAGGCCAACTCGCCGTAATCGGGGTCGTCGATACGCACGCCGTTGCTATCCTGAACCAATGAGCGCCCTCGGAAGCGGGCAGCGAACGCGGCGAATCCTTCCGCGTCGTCGCCGCTGTCTACGGCAACGAACCAGACGTTCTGTTCGCCATATGCCCGCAGCTCGCCTTCAGCCTGCTGGCCTGCGGTCGCAAACGGCTGTAGCCCTGCGGGATTATGGAAGGCGGCATAGCCGTTGCCGCCGCGTACGAAGCACCAGGCGTCTTCAACGATGACCTCATCCAGCGAGGTTTGTGGCAGATAAAGGTGCGTCCATGGGCGGATATCCTGTTGCAGATCGAACACTATTAGCGCGCGATTACGGTGCTGCATCAGGTGTGGCAAACGTCCGTTTCCCGCCCAGTAAGAAGGACGGTGTACGCCGTCAGGGCGATCCTCGCCGGGGTGGTTCACCCACAGGCGAGCGGCATAGTGCGTACCCAGTCGCACATCCAGCAGATGTTGTTGATGTCCGGGCTCGCCGGGGTGATGGTCGAAAACGGAGGAAAAGGCGACATCGCGCTGCTTCCAGGCAATGATACGGGCGCTGCGGTTCAACCCCTGTACCCAGCGCGCTTCTGCGCCGTGCGGTAGTGACCAGTGCGCAATCTGATCTGTCGCTTCCGGCGGCTGATAATCGCTCAGGCACAGCAGCGGCAGCGCGGCACAGTGTGGGATCAGCCAGCCTTCGCCCCACATCAGCGCACACAGGCCGGACAGCTCAGTCAACATGCCGGAACGCAGCTCTTTATCGTAGGCGCGTCCCATCGTGCCAACCGCGACACCATTCTGATGCACCCACGCCGTCATCAGCATGATGCGGTCAATCACTACGCGAGATTTCTCCCGCAGATCGGCGTCCTGCGCCAGTTCATACAGCGCCACCAGCCCAATCAGATCGATAGGGTAATAGGCCGCCGAATTCCACTCCACCAGACCGTGTTCCAGAATGGAATCAAACCAGCGCGTCAGGCGTTCGTGGGCAATCGTTTTCTGCTCCAGACCGCGACGGCCGCTGCACGGGAAGATGTCATCAGGGAAGTTTTGTCCGGCAAGATATTGCGCGACATGGAAGCATAAGCAGTGGTTTTCGCTCCAGAACCACATGGTGTCGTTACCCGGTTCATCAATCCAGTAACGGAAGCCAAGGATGGCGCTGCGCACGCGCCGCCAGTCCTGCGGCGGCAGCTGTTGCCCCTGATAGCGCTGCCATAGCCAAATCAGCGGCACCAGTTGGAAATCCGCACAGTCTTCACGACGGCTGATTTTTTGCAGCGCGCTGTTGAGAATCGGTGCGGCGGCATCGTTGCCCTCGCCTGTCGCGACAATCGCCAGCAACCGACCAAGGCGCTCAAAACCGTGCTGTGCCGTATGACACAACACCGTTTCACGCCGCGCTGGCAGCGTCGACAATGCGGGCAGCGTTTGCGATGGCAAACGCCCGAAGCTGAGGGTTCGCGTCAGCGTAATGCCATTGCAGGTCGCGGCGCAGACCAGATCGTAGTAGCCGACCAGAGCAGAAGGTAAATCCACCTGCCAGCCCAGATTGCCAGCGGGCAGCCTTTGTTGCTGCTGCCACGCAGGAACGGACTCGTTGACGTTGCCAATCAGGCGGTGCGCCATCGTCACGGACTCCGGCAGCGGCTGCGTACTGTTCAGCATCAGCACGGGCGGTTGGATCAGATTGTTTTCCAGCGTTAGTCCGTTAACCCAGCTATCCAGTGCGGCCAGTTGTTCGCTGAGCCCGGCGGCGGCGTCAAGCTGCCAGAAGAGCGTGTCTTCTCCCTGATAGCACAGGCTGAACAGGTAATCCGTATCGCGCTCGCACAGCTCTTCGCTATGCACCACCAGCGTATTCGCGCCTGCTTGCAGCGGCAGCGCGATATCACAGGTTTGTTCGGTGTTGCGGGTAAAGGGCGTAAAACGGGTAATCTGCTCACCGTTGAGCCATAACGTGACGCCGCCGCAGGTGCTGAGCGTAAACGGTGCCGCCTGCGTGCTGTCGCTATGAATCACGCAGCGGGAAAAACGCTGAACGTGAACTGGACACGGCCAGAAATCACTGAAATTCACGCTGCGGCTTTCATCGCCGCCACTCCACATCAACGGGAAATGAAGATCGTCGGGTAACGTCACTTCGCGCTTTGCCTCTTCCTGCAAAAAACGCACTCGGCAGGGTAAAACACCGACATCGACAAAACCGTTGATAAAGCGGTAGTTCACCTTATCCGGCAGCGTATCCGGCTCGGCGAAATAACGTTTTTCCGTCAGTTCGGTAATCAGAAACCGATTAATGACACCGTTCTTCTTTAATTTCCAACCGATATTCATGCGGAATCCTGTTTACGGTTTTGACAAATAAAATAACAAAAAGGTATGGCTTAACTTATTTGCACTCTCGCTGTGCATGCACTGCCAATATTTAGAGCGACGGGCGATTCCCTGCACCGTAAACTCGCAATCACAATGCAAATTTGCATTAAATTGTCTTTTGCATTCATTTATTGACATTTCGCATTAATAAATAAGATTCTCATATTTATATATGTGATTAATATCACAAAAATACTTTATTTAAACCAACATTTAAAATATCTTTAACCTGCCTCACATAAATCAGTCAGGCTTCTGTCCATGATTGCACGATGAAAATGACGGGTTAATGCAAATTTGCATTAATTAGGACATAGAATAAATCACAGGAAATAAAAATAACCTCGCAGGCAACGCCAGGGTATTTCAGCCATTAATCAAACCTATGATGTGGAGATGTTTATGATGCGTCCCAATACCGCGTTATTTTTTTCCGCCCTTGCGCTGGGGTTATTCAGCAACAGCGCGTTAGCTGCCAAAACGCAAATAACATTTTTATATAGTGACGACGATCCCGAATTAGTGCATTTCATGGAGCAGAAAGTTAAATCCTTCTCCCAAAGTAATGAACGCATCGATGTGAATTTCGTCAGCACCGGCTATAACGCGCTGCAAACACAGCTGCCGATGCAGTTGGCGGCGGGCTTAGGTCCCGATATTGCTAAAACGACGCAGATGGGGCTGCTTGGCTATACGCTGGATTTGCGCCCCTACCTGAAAGATCCTGCCGCCTTTGAGAAACGCTACAACACGGGTATCGAAAAGGTCATGCGCGTGAAAGGCGTGCATAAAGCCGATGCGCTGCCGGGCTTTGTCGCCTCCTGGACCGCCGACCTGCCGTTTATTAATGTGACGCTGTTTGAACAGGCTGGCGTTCCGCTACCACAGCCGGGCTACACGATTGATGATTTGATGAAAGCCTCGAAGCTGGTCGCGGAAAAAACCGGCGTCCATATCCCCTTCACCATCGACCGCAGCGGTTTCCGCTTCTCCGGCCCGGCTTACTCTTACGGCGCACGCTACGATAAAGACGGGCTGATCAACTTCCCGGATGCGGCGGCACAGCAGTGGATTAAAGATCTGAAGCGCTGGTCGGATGAAGGCGTGTTCCCACGCGAAATGTGGGGCGCGGCGGGCGGCGGTCAGTACAAGAGCATGGCGGACGATTTTGTGAACGGCAACATCGTGACCTACTTCTCCGGCAACTGGCTGTTGAACCAGTTCAGTAAGCAAATTGGCGACGGTTTTGACTGGAAAGTGCTGCCAGCGCCTTGCAAAGAGAAGTGTATCTCGATGGGTGGTGCGACCTTCATCATGCCGTTCACCACCACCAAACACCCGCAGGAAGTCGCCGAGTTCATGGAGTGGCTGGGCAGCGAACCGCTGCAACGTGAGATCGCCGAGCACTTCAATATCATTGTCGGTGCGGATATTGCCGATCTGCACTACCAGACTAAAGATAAGCACGTGATCGATGGCCTGAACACCGCGCGCGAAGAGATCAAAAAGATCCCATCTTACGTCTTTGATTGGGAACGCATGGAAAGTCTGGGGGCGAACGAACTGTACCCCATCATCCTGACGCGCTTTACCCAATACCTGAACGATCAGGTGTCGTTTGATGAGTATCTGCGCCTGACATCAAACGATGTGAAGCGCCTCAACGAAACGATCGCGACCAATCAACAACAGCGGAAAAACGCACCGTGAAATGGCAACTCAGGGAGATCGACATTGATGGCGATCGCCCCTTTGATCGAGCGCAGGAGCACACGTTGTGTGAGCAGCGCTGGCTGGGGAAAAACCGCTATCTTCTGGTCACTGGCGGTTTCACCCGGCTGCTGCATTGGCATGACGGACTCCTGACCTGTCGCGGCGGCGATAGTTTTCCCATCGGCAACCCGGCCAGCCTCTCGCGGCTGGGGCTGTGGGCGGTGCAGGAGATGCTTCAGGCCATTGAGGGCATTACTCCGCTTACGCCACTCAGCGACGCGCTGTTTCAACACTTCAATAAGAATGTCGATCGCGTGATCGACTGGTCAAAGCAGGCGCAGCCCACCGATTACGCCACGCTTGGGCATGTTGTGCTCACGCACCCGCACGACGCGCTGGCGGTGCAGTTGCTAACACGCTGCGCCAGCGAGTTAACCTTACTGCTGAACAGCCTGCCGGACTCACAGACTGAAATTGTCAGTCTCAGCGGCGATCTGGCGGTTGCCTGCCTTCCCTATCTGGATTCAGAAGCGAGCGCATCATGACGACATGGCTCTATGCGGGTGTGGATGGCGGCGGCACAGGCTGTCGGGCACGAATTTATCAGGCCAACGGTACGCCGCTCGGACAAGGACACGGCGGTCGCGCCAATCTGCTGCTCGGCGTGGAGAACGTACGCCAGTCGGTAGACAATGCCATTGCACAGGCGTTGAAACACAGCGGGCTTTCACCGGATGACGTATCTCGGCTGAAAGTCGGACTGGCCCTCGCCAGTGCGGAACATCGCACCGCCTATGATGCCTTTCTGGCGCTGCCACATCCTTATGCCACTCAGGTGCTCAATACCGATGCGCTCGGTGCCTGTCTGGCCGTCAATCAAGGGAAAGATGCGGGCGTGGTCATCGCCGGAACGGGCTCCTGCGGGCTGGCGTGGCAGAACCAAACGATTACTGCCTACGGCGGCCATGAGTTCCCGATTTCCGATCAGGGCAGCGGCGCACGCCTCGGACTGGCGGCGCTGCAACACACCTACGATGTGCTGCAAGGCTGGCGCGCACCGTCTGCGCTCAGCCAGAGCATTGACGATTTCTTTTGCGCCAGCGCAGCACACGCGCAGGCCGCGAACACGCTTGACGCACTACAGACGTTTAGCCAGCAGGCGAAACCGAGCGACTACGCGCAGTTCGCCCGCCACGTATTTGACTGCGCTCAGCAGGATGATGCCGTTTCTCACGCGCTGCTGGCACAGACGGCCAGTGAAATCTGCCTGCTATTGGCCGCCGTGGCACGTCACGCTTCACCTCGTTTATCGCTCATGGGCAGCATCGGCCTGCACATTCGGCCCTGGCTGCCGGACGAGTGGCAATCCCAACTCGCCGTTCCGATGGGTGATGCGCTCGACGGCGCACGATTGATTGCCTGTCATGATTATGCGCTATACCCCAAATAATTCGAGTTGCATGAAGGCGCAATCGAGCGAATGCCCAAGAGCTTACACTAGTAAGTGACTGGGGTGAGTAAGGGCAGCCAATGCACAAGCAGCTTGAAGTATGACAGGTATATACCGCTAATCCTTTGGGTTCGACCAGCAACCCCGCCTATGGAGATAGTCATGGAATCACTCACTCGCAGAACCTTCGTTAAGCTCGGTGCAGGCAGCGCCATTACGCTAGCTGGCGGCTTTTTTCACGCGAATGCCGATGCAGAAACGCCCACAGTGCCGCTGCGCATTGCGATTATTTCGGATGTTCACGTCCACAATATCTACGGCAACTACGATTTTGACGGTCTGCCCGATGCGCAGACTGGAAAGAAGCTGACCATTCGCACCCTGAAAGATTCGGTGAATTCGACCCGCATCTTCAACGAGCCCTACTTTGCGCTGCTGGCCGCGCTGGACGAACTGGCAAAACAGCAGGTGAAATACGTCGTGCTGTCCGGCGATTATTCTGATGACGGCCAACAGCCTACGGTTGAAGGCATTGCCGCCATCCTGACGCAGTATGAACAGCGTCACGGCATGCGCTTTTTCGCCACACCGGGCAACCACGACGTTAACCGCCCGCAGGGTGATGATTCCTCAGAGAGAATGCTCAATGCGGATGGCAGCAACACCATGCTGAGCAGCAAATCCGACGTCAAACTCGGTGATGCACAGTCACTGATCGTCACGACCAAGATGCAGGCGCTCGGCTATGAGCGCGGTCTGCCGCTGATGAAACCGTTTGGTTTCTTTAAGCGTGACGATTTTCTGCACTGGGAAACACCGTTTGGTGGCAGCGATGAACTCAGCCAGCGCCAGTATCTCGCCCGTTCACCGGACGGCAGCAAACAGTGGAACATTGTCGATGCCTCCTATCTGGTGGAACCGGAAACGGGGCTGTGGCTACTTTCCATCGATGCCAACGTGTATCAGGTCAAAGACGGCCCGGAAAAACGTGAAGAGATTAAAGGCTACTCTACCAGCAGTGACACTGGCTGGAACGCCCTGCTGACGGAAAAGCCCTTCATGCTGCCGTGGGTGAAATCGGTAGTACAGCGAGCGAAAGCGCAGAATAAGAAGCTGCTGGTGTTCTCGCACTATCCGCTGGTCGATTTCCTCGATGGCACGGTGGAGGACGAAAAACAGCTCTTTGGCAGCAACAGCTTCATCAAGCGTACGCCACGACCGGAGGTTGCCGAACAGGCGCTGGCGGCGGGTATCCGTCTGCACTTCAGCGGCCACCTGCACGTCAACGACACGGGCGTGTATCGCGGTTCACAGGGGACGCTGGTGAATGTGGCAGTGCCGTCGCTGGCCGCTTACCCGCCAGCCATGAAGTTGGCGACGCTGCATAGCGACCGAGTCGATATTGATACGCTGGTGCTGCGCAACGTGCCGCAGTTCAACCACCTGTTCCCGTTTTATCAGAAAGAGCTGGATCGCACTGGCGAACCGCTGGGCGACATTCTGAAAAGCCGTGATTACTACGACTTCCTGCATCATCATCTGGCGCTGCTGGTACGCCAGCGTTTTCTGGTGAAAGACTGGCCGGAAGATTTATCGCCCCTTATCAACACACTGAACTGTGCCGATCTACTGTGGATCGCGCAGCAACAGGAACCGCTCAACGCCAAAGCACTGCCCGATGCCGCCGAGCGTAAACCGAGCGCGGTAGCAGGCACCGATGGGTTACAGGATATTTCTCTGCTCACGCTGGTGACCGACTGGTATTGCCTGCGCAACGGCAGCGATCTCGCCTGGCGAGATATTCCGCAGGCGCGGGTGAAACAGTATCGCGCACTGCTGACAGCCTACACGCCGACCACCACGCTGCCGCCGGACTGCCTGCAATACCGCTTCGGCCTGATGCTGAAAATCCTCGCGGGATATATCAACGATGAGCCAGCGACTCGCTTTGTGGTTGATATGCAGGGGAATTTATCAGCCGTGTAATGTGTTCCCATCTTCAAGCACGCTAATCGGTTTTATCTGTGAGTACTGAGGGTGTTTCGTGCGCTTCGAGCACGGTTATCTTCATGCTACGTCGTAGCACGCGCCCGACATAGGGGGCTACGCCAGCCCCCTATGAACCCCGGCTTTTTGGCGGGAATTATGCCGCTAACGCGGTGCCTTCGGTGCTCATGACCGCTTTTCGAGCCGCCAGTGACGCGTTCCCTACGCGGCACTGGCTTTCGCGGCATCCATGCCGCTCACTCAGCGTTCATGTTCTCCTCAGCATAATTTTTTACGCCGTGAAAAGAAGAACCATCGCGATATGCGTTGGCTGGGGTTTGTCAGCAGTGCTCGAAGCGCACGAAATATTGCACACCTTTCAGCAATCACAGCAATCACACCAAATCTCCCCAATCGTCTTACATACTTTTTTACCTATTGCCTCTATCGTCGCCGCTAAAAAGTGATACGTTATAATATAACAATTAATCTTTTACCGATGATAATGACAAGTTTTTACTCTCTCTCCGCGCTGAAGCGCGTGTTACTGGTTTCGCTGCTGTTGGCACTGCTGTGGCTGATGGTCGGGTGGGCGGTGATGTTGCCATGATTGCCCTACAGGAATTGGCCTTTGGCTACCGTGGTCAACCGCCACTCGCGACGCTCAGCGGCTGTTTTCATCAGGGATCGCTGACGGCGGTTATTGGTGCGAACGGTACGGGGAAATCTACGCTGCTGAAAACGCTAGCGGGTTTGCTGCCACCGCTTTACGGCACATTCAGCCTCGGTAACGGCGGCAAAGAGAATGCTATCGGCTATTTACCGCAGCTCTCCGAATTCGATCGGCAGTTTCCGATTAACGTACGCGATCTGGTGCTGATGGGGTCGCTGCCCCATCGCGGATTGTTACGGAGTATTAACGCCAACTGGCACCGCAAAGCCATTAACGCACTCGACGCCGTCTCAATGGGAGATTTTGCCGACCACCATATTGGCGTCCTGTCCGGTGGACAACTACAGCGCGTGCTCTTCGCGCGGCTATTACTGACGCAGGCTCCAATCATTCTGCTGGATGAACCCTTTACCGGCGTCGATAGCCAAACCACACAGACACTCTTGCAGATTATCGAGCAGCTTCATGCCGAAGGCAGAACCATTCTGGCCGTATTGCACGATATGGAGCTGGTTGGGCAGCACTTTCCGGCTGTTTTACAACTCACCCCGTACGGCCATCGCTGGGGAGATGCTCAACCCATATTACATAGCCTGCGCAAGGCCGAAAGTGATACGCCAACGCTCAGGATCGTCACGTCATGATGCTATTTCACCTTATTACTTCTCCTTTTTCAGAATTCGGCTTTATGCGCCGCGCGCTGGTTGGCTGTCTGGTGCTAACGCTGAGCGCCGCGCCGTTGGGCTGTTTTCTACTGTTACGGCGTATGAGCCTGATTGGCGATGCGCTGTCGCATGCGGTATTACCCGGCGTGGCAATCGGCTATCTCATCTCGGGGATGTCACTGCTGGCGATGGGAATCGGCGGCTTTATTGCCGGGCTGTCCGTCGCCATGCTCTCCGGCTTCGTCACGCGCCACACGGAATTAAAAGAGGACGCCAGCTTTGCCGGATTTTACCTCGGCTCGCTAGCGCTTGGCGTCACGCTGGTTTCACTGCGCGGTTCCAACATCGACCTGCTGCATGTGCTGTTCGGATCGATTCTGGCGGTGGATCGCGCCGCGCTGATCGATATTGCGCTGATCGGATCCGCCTCCTTGCTGGTGTTGGCAGTGATCTATCGGGCGCTGGTGATTGAATCGTTTGACGTGACCTTCCTGCGCATCAATTCAGGGCGCTATCGGGCGCTGATCCACGGCCTGTTTCTGTCGCTAGTGGTGCTGAATCTGGTCGCCGGATTTCAGCTGTTAGGCACGCTAATGACGGTCGGCATGATGATGCTGCCTGCCGCCAGCGCCCGATTTTGGACGCAGCGCCTGCCCGTCATGCTCGGTATTGCGGTGCTGCAAGGAATGGTCGCCAGCCTGATCGGGCTGCTGTGGTCTTACTATGCCGAGCTGCCTGCTGGCCCCGCCATCATCCTGACGATGACGCTGTTTTTCTGTTTCTCGGTCTGTGTTGGTCACCACGGTGGGCTGTTACGCCTGCGCCGTTGACTGATTAATCTCGTTATTTGCAACTTTTGTGAGGGAAGAATGAAACGTTCACTGTTAGCTATCGCGTTATCCGGCCTGCTGCTTAGCCCACTGGCGATGGCAAAGAATCTTGATGTTGTTGCCAGCTTTTCCGTACTTGGCGATATGGTCAGCCACATCGGTGGCGATCGCGTCACCGTGACCGATCTCGTCAAGCCGAATGGCGATCCGCATGAGTTTGAACCGTCGCCAAAAGACAGCAAAACGCTGGCTCACGCCGATCTGGTTTTCGTTAACGGGCTGGGTCTGGAAGGGTGGATCGATCGTCTGGTCACCGCCTCCGGCTACCATGGCGACGTCATCACGGCATCCAACGGCATTGAAACACGCTCGATGGTGGAAGACGGCAAAACCGAAACCGACCCGCATGCCTGGAACAGCATGAGCAACGGTGTGGTGTACGCGCACAACATCGTCAACGCGCTGGCAAAAGCAGATCCACAGAATGCCGATTACTATCGTCAGCAGGGTGAAGCCTACATCAAGCAGCTACAAGATCTGGATCGCTACGCGAAGAAAACCTTTGCCGACATTCCACCGGAAAAACGTAAAGTACTCACCAGCCATGATGCATTCGGCTACTTTAGCCAAGCCTACGATGTGAAGTTCCTGTCGCCTGTGGGCTATTCTACCGAATCCGAAGCCAGCAGCAAAAAAGTGGCCGCGCTGATTAAGCAAATCAAACAAGAGAAGGTGAAAAGCTACTTCATTGAAAACCAGACCGATGGACGTCTGGTGAAGCAAATCGCCAATGCCAGCGGCGCACAGCCGGGTGGTGAACTGTATCCAGAAGCCCTAACCGACGCGTCCGGCCCGGCAGCAACCTATACAACCGCGTTTAAACACAACGTCGATACCCTCGCCGCCAGCATGAAGTAAGTGTATTACCTTTAGCCAGCGCTCGGGGATGTAGGAAAGAAAATGCCACGGATGGCATCCTCGCTTACACCAGCGTCAGATTGAACGCTTTGCCTTTCAGTTGCTCCTGCACCTCGGGCGCTAACGCGCTGTCGGTAACGATATCCGTCAGATCCGATAAAGGCGTGACGCAGAACAGGGAATACGCGCCATATTTACTGCTGTCAGCCAGCAATATTCGACGGCTGGCATTCGCGCCGAGATCTTGCTTCACGCCCGCTTTCTCTTCCGTCGGCGTGGTGACACCTTTGTCCAGACTCCACGAGTTGCAGCTGATAAATGCAATGTCCGGGTAAATGCTGCGTAGCAGACGACGGCCATGTTCACCAATACAGGACTGGCTGCTGTCATCAATACGCCCGCCGATGATCGTCACTTCGATCTGCTTAAACTCAGACAAAAACAGCGCAATTTGCAAATCGGCGGTAATCACGCGCAGCGGCAGGTGCGTCAGGTTCCGCGCCAGCTCCAGCATGGTCGTTCCCGCATCCAGCACCACCGCGCTGCCCGGCTTAACCAACGTCGCTGCATAGCGCGCTATCGCCTGTTTTTCCTGAAGGCTACGATGTAATTTCTCATTCGTGGTCGGCTGGGAAGGAATAAAACGATTGAGCGTCACGCCACCGTGACTGCGGCTAATCACACCCTGCTCGTCCAGCTTGATCAAGTCACGACGGATCGTCGCCGGGGAAGCGTCGATCACGGACACCAGTTCATCGACCGTCACCAGATTATGGCTTTTTAGATAATCCATAATCTGATCAAGACGGCTCTGCCCTCTTACTTTATCCCCGCTCATGCGGAAAGCATCGGTTAATGTAGGATCCACGGCGATATCCATCTTGCTGTTGTTAGCGATATATTCTTGGTTGCAGGATACCAGAAACCTTCCCAATCGCGGGAAGGAAGATATCCTGCAATGCGCACTGTATCGCGTTTTATTCGCTTACAAAACCGCGCTAACAGCGCCGGTCGTCACCGCAAATCAGGCCAGTTGCATCGCGAGCTGAATAGAGATCGCCATGCTTTCAGGCTTCGCTTTACCCGTCCAGGCAATGTCAAACGCCGTACCGTGGTCAGCCGACGTGCGGATAAACGGCAACCCAGCAGTAATATTCACGCCATCATAAAAGCCTAGTAGCTTGAGCGGGATGTGCCCCTGATCGTGATACATCGCCACCACCATATCGTACTGGCCTTCATACGCCTGCAAATAGACGGTATCCGGCGGGCACGGGCCATAAACATCAATGCCTTTGGCTTTCATCGCTTCAACCGACGGCGACACGATCTTGATCTCTTCGTCACCAAATAGGCCATTCTCACCCGCATGCGGGTTAACTCCGGCAACGGCGATACGCGGATGGGTAAAACCGACGCGTTTGAGGAAGACATCTGCCATGTCGATCACCGTTTCCACGCGATCGCGGTTCAGCGTATCCAGGAATTTACGCAGCGCGATGTGCGTTGAAACATGGATAACCTTCAACTTATCGGTATACAGCACCATCGCATAGTCACGGCTGTTGGTCAGCTTCGCCAGCAGTTCGGTGTGGCCCGGATAAAGATGGCCCGCCGAGTGCAGCGCTTCTTTATTCAGCGGTGCGGTCGCAATCGCGTGGACTTCACCCGCCATCGCCAGCGCGGTCGCTTTCTTGATGCAGCGGTAAGCCAAATCGCCCGCCTGTGCCTGAACGATACCCGGCTTTAGCGCCTGCGGATCTTCCAACGGTTCATCAATGATGTTGATGACGCCCGGCGCAAATACCGCGTCAGCCGGTTTATCAATGATTTTCAGCTCGACTGTTGGCACCACGTTCAGCGCCAGAATGCGTCGCATCGTCTGTACGCAGCCCACCACCACAGCGGATGCGCCGGAAAGCTCGCCTTCGGCCAGAGATTTGATAATAATTTCCGGTCCAATCCCTGCCGGATCCCCCATCGTTACCGCAATAATTTTACTCACTGACCTTCTCCTCAATAAAACGTAAAACATCGAGCAAAGTAGTTTCGTTACCAAAACCCCCCGCTTTAGTCATCACAGGGGTCATGCCGACAATGCTGTTCAGCAGGTATCCCCAAGGCACGCAGGATGCGATTTGCCCCTTAATCTGAAAACCGGTAGCGCCCAGTGCGGTTGCCACGGCAATCGCAATATCACCACCCGATAAATACAATCCCCCCGGTAAGCGTCGGCGAGTGCCGTCCGCCGCTAGGCTATCTAGTGCCTGAACAATGTTGCGCGTAAGTTCCCCCAGATAGTGGCTGATCGTTTCGCCAAGCTGCTGGCGGCTAAGCCCAAGCTCCCGACAGCGCGCGTCGATCTCGAAGCGCTGATTCTCGTTGTGACAGGTTCGAATAATGCAATGGTGGCCGTTCGTCAGCGCCTTCAGCGCATCCTCACACTGGGACGCCATGACGGTGGATGAGTCGGGTGAAAAGAGCGCATTGATGTCGATCTCAACCAGCGTGACATCACTGCGCAATCTGGCGGCTGCAATCTGTTTTTGAGCAATATCGCTCATTGACCCGACGACAGCCAGCAGCGGCTTTTCAGTTTTGCGCGTAAAATCCTGCGCAGTCGCCAGCGCGTCGCTCAGGCCTGCCGAGCCGACCAGTAAGGGGCGAAACGGCAATGCTCTGGCGGCGTTAACGATGTGTGTCAGATCGTCCTGCACGTCGGTATCGAGAATAATCAGGCGTGTACCCTCGTCCGCCAACTGCTGCAAACGGTGGGCTAAATTGGCCTGACGCACCTCATCAAGATGTATCTCTGCTACTGATAAAGCAGTTTGTTCCGCCAGACGGGCGGCGATAGAAGCCGAGGTCACTGGCGTTTTTGGATCGCTGGCAAATTCCGTGTCGGTAAGCAGACGACCATTAACCCAGACTTCACCTTGTCGGGTAACGCGCCCCAGCGTCGGCGACGCCGCAGCAATCAGCGCAACAGGTACATCAGCCGCAGACAGCGCAGCGGCCACTTCCGCCCCCAAATTCCCACGCAGCGTCGAGTCAATTTTCTTAATAATCCAGCCTTTCCCGCCCACAGCCTGCCAGGCGGCTACCGCTTCGGCAGTACGTTGAGACGCCACGTCGTCACGCGCCGCACGGCTATCGGTGTTGATGACCACCGCATCGCCCAGTAAATCCGCATGCAGTGTATTAACGTCAAATACGACGCTAACCCGAGCCCCCTGCTGCGCCAGACCGACGCCCGCATCATTGGCACCCGTAAAGTCATCAGCAACAACTAATACCTGTCCTGCTGATTGCTGCACGTTTGGCATACCTCATCCTCGGTTCATGATTACCTGACAATGATTATATTGAATCACATTTGATTATATGTGAGCAATATCAAATTATTTAAAAGGAATTTCACCTATAAATTATCACCACGATGTGGCAAATGGCGTTTAGCAGTGACTAAGAACACTCCATTTGACTGAAAGTAATCACCATCGCAACCATTATCATCACGATAACGCTCTGGCGAAGAAGAGAAAAGGCAAGGTAATAAGCATGAATATCAATAGCACTATCCTCAGCGGTTACCGGGTACTTCAGGACATTAGTCACCTGTTGGCAGGGAAACAGCACGTTTTATTTGTCACCGACAAAAACATCGTCGGGCTGCCTGACGTTCAGGCGCTGATCGCACAAGTTAAGCAAGCCGTTCCGCAGGTTCTGTTGGTTGATAATGTGCCTGCCGAGCCAAGCCAGCACGACGTTGCCCACATACTGAGTCAGCTCACACAAACCCAGACCGATCTAGTCATTGGCGTAGGCGGCGGCAGCGTACTGGATGTCGCCAAACTGCTTTCCGTGCTGTGCGCAGGCGATGAAACCGTCACGCTGGATAGCCTGCTGACAGGAGAAAAGCCAACTCGCCGCACGACATCCCTGCTCATCCCGACCACCGCAGGAACTGGTTCAGAAGCCACGCCGAATGCCATTCTGGCGATCCCGGAAAAAGAGACCAAGGTCGGCATTATTACGCCCGTGATGCTGCCGGACTATGTTGCACTGGTGCCGGAGCTGACCATCAGCATGCCGCCACATATTGCCGCCTCAACCGGTATCGACGCACTCTGCCACCTGATCGAGTGTTTCACCTCGACGATTGCCAACCCGGTCAGCGACAACTACGCGCTGATTGGCCTGAAGAAGCTGTTTGCCAACCTTGAAACGTCTGTGCGCGAACCGAGCAATCTGGAAGCCAAGCTGAATATGTTGTGGGCGTCCTATTACGGTGGTGCCGCCATTGCCCACTCCGGTACGCATCTGGTTCACGCCATGTCTTACCCGCTAGGCGGTAAGTACCACATCCCACACGGCGTCGCGAACGCCATCCTGCTCGCCCCTTGCATGCGCTTCGTGCAGGACGCTGCACAGGACAAATTCGCTCAGGCGTATGACCTGCTGCCGGATGCCGATCTAACGCTCGGTACCGCGGAAAAAGCGCAGGCGCTGGTGACCTATTTCAGTGAGTTGGTCAAACGACTCAATCTGCCCAACACCTTACAGCAGCTTGGCGTGGAAAAAGATCACCTGCCCTATCTGGTCGATGCCGCGTTACAGGTTCAGCGTCTGATGAAAAACGTACCGACACAAGTCAGTGCCGACGATGTCCGTGAGGTGTACCTGACCCTGTTTTAATAGCGCGGTTTTGAATAGAACGATTTTAAGTTTCCACCTTTTTGATTACGTGTAACGAGGAAGAATAATGAGTAAGAACATTACCGGCGTCCTGACCGCCATCGTCACGCCGTTTGATAACCAGGGCGAATTTAACCCCGCTGCCATGCGTCTTCAGGTTCAACGCCAGATGCGCTATGGCAACGGTATTTTCTGTAACGGCACCAACGGTGAGTTTTTCGTTCTGCACACCGATGAGAAAGTCGCCGTCACGGAAACCTGCGTTGATGAAGTTGCCGGAAAAGTGCCGGTTGTCGGCCACATCGGTGAAATCTCCACGCGGGAAACCATCAAGCTCGGCAAGCGCATCGCCGAGCTGGGTGTCGATGCCGTTTCTGTCATCACCCCGTATTTCATTCCACTAAAACAGGAAGAGCTGATCGCCCACTACACCGCCGTCGCCGATGCGCTGACCGTGCCGGTGTTTCTCTACAACATTCCTGCACGCACGGGAAATACGCTGGCACCGGAAACCGTCCGCACGCTGGCGGATCACCCGAACATCATCGGCATCAAAGACAGCGCAGGCAGCTATGAAAGCCTGAGCGGTTATGTGCAAGCGGTGAAAGGTGTGCAGGGCTTTAACGTACTGAATGGCCCAGACTCGCTCATTCACCAGGGCTTTGTTGACGGCTGCTCCGCCTGTATCTCCGGGCTGGCTAACGTGGCACCGGAAGCGATCAGCCAGATTTGGCACCGTTTCCATGCCGGTGACATTGAAGGCTCCCGTCAGGCACAAGAACAGGTTGCCGAATTGCGTAAGACACTGTACGCCATCGCGTTCTCACCGGCTGTGGTGAAGAAAGCGCTGGCAATCATGGGTGAAGATGTCGGCGTTAGCCGCTATCCGATCCAGTTTTCCGCACAGGATGAAGACAACATCCGCAACATACTTAGTCAATTCTCGCAGTAACAGAGAAATTTCAATTTCCACTTATAGGCCGAGAAGATATGAACCATTTTGATTTTACCGACACCCTCATAATCATTGGGATGATTGTATTTTATATCGCATTCACCTCATGGTTGACGCTCAAATTACGCAGTAAATCCAGCGCCGAGTTCATGGAAGGATCGCGTGCGCTACCGGCGTTTATCGTCGGTGTTCTGCTGATGACCGAGTTCATCGGTGCCAAATCCACAGTAGGTACGGCGCAGTCCGCCTTCGAAAACGGTATCGCCGCGTCCTGGTCAGTGATTGGCGCGGCCATCGGCTTCCTTCTGTTTGGGATGATTCTGGTCAAAAAGATCTACAACACGGGTAAAGTCACCATTTCCGGCGCAATTGCCGAGAAATACGGGACATCGACCAAGAACATCATTTCAATCATCATGATCTATGCTTTGTTGCTGGTGAACGTGGGCAACTACGTCAGCGGCGCAGCAGCCATCTCAACCGTGCTAAAAATTTCCCTGCCCGTGGCAGCCCTGATCACCGCCATCGTCAGTACTTTCTACTTTTACTTTGGCGGCTTAAAAGGTGTTGCTTATGTAACGTTGATTCACAGCGCCTTGAAATACGTCGGTGTGATGATCATTTTGTTCGTGGCGCTGAAAATGACCGGTGGCATTACACCGATGATTGAGAAAATGCCGGATTACTACTGGTCATGGGACGGTAAATTGGGTGCCAGCACTATCTTCGCCTGGCTGATTGGCACCATTGGATCTATCTTCTGTACACAATTCGTCATTCAAGCCATCTCAGCTACCAAGGATGCAACTTCTGCAAAACGCGCCACTTGGGTCGCCTTCTTCTTCTGTATGCCGATCGCGATTGCTATCGCCGTCATCGGCGTCGCAGCGAAGTTTGTTCACCCTGAAATCAACAGCCTGTATGCAATGCCAATCTTCCTGCAAGATATGAACCCGTGGTTAGCTGGGCTGGTGACAACCTCATTGGTCGCATCGATTTTCATCAGCGTAAGTACCGTAGCACTGGCAATCGCCTCACTGATCGTGAAGGATTTTTACGTCCCGTACTATAATCCGACACCGGAAAAAGAGATGAAAATGACGCGTGTATTCTCGCTCATTATCGGATTCGCGCCGTTAATTTTCGTCCTGCTGGTGCCTGAAGTTCTGAAGCTATCGTTCTTTACCCGTGCCATTCGCTTGTCGATTTCCGTCGTTGCAATGATTGCGTTCTACCTGCCGTTCTTCAGCAGCACTCGCGGGGCGAACGCCAGCCTGATCTCAGCCTGTGTGGTCACCTCCGTTTGGTATATTCTCGGCAACCCATACGGCATCGATAACATGTATGTCGCGCTGGTTACCCCAGCTATTGTCATACTGATCGATCGCATGATTCCGAACAAAGCGAAAAAAATCAAAATTTCTCAAACTGAAAATAAATCAGGAGCTTGAGTAATGAGTAGCGAAACCATTACTGTGGAACGTAGCGGAAAAGTCCATCACGCAGAAGGCGATGCCACGCGTCTGGATGCCTACATTCCATCGGAATGCCCGCAGAATCATGCGGCCAACCTGCTCCATCTGCCGAACGGCGATGTGCTGTGCGTCTGGTTCGGTGGTACACAAGAAGGGATTGCGGATATCTCTATCTATATGTCCCGCCTTGTGAACGGCAGCGGTAGCTGGAGTAAAGCCGCCAAGCTGTCTGAGGATGCCACGCGTTCTGAGCAGAACCCTGTGCTGTTCCTCGCGCCGGATAACGTGCTGTGGCTGCTGTACACCGCGCAGAAATCCGGTAATCAGGATACCGCGATTGTGCGCTACCGCCAGTCCACCGATTTAGGTGCTACCTGGGGCGAGATCGGCACGCTGCTCGATCAGCCGGGCACCTTCATCCGCCAGCCCATCACCGTGCTGGAAAACGGTGACTGGCTGCTACCGGTGTTCTACTGCCGCGTTCAGCCGGGAGAGAAATGGGTCGGTAACGATGATGACAGCGCCGTGAAAATCTCCAGCGATCAGGGTAAAACCTGGCGCGAATATCCGGTGCCAAACAGCACGGGCTGCGTACATATGAATATCACCCCATTGCAGGACGGCACGCTGCTGGCGCTGTACCGCAGCCGCTGGGCTGATTTCATCTACCAAAGCCGTTCAACGGATGGCGGTAAAACCTGGTCAGAGCCGGTAGCAACCGATTTGCCGAACAACAACTCGTCTATTCAGGTGACTACGCTGAAAAACGGTCATCTGGCGCTGGTGTTCAACCACATGAGCGCCGCCGATGCCACCGATCGCCGCCTATCACTGTACGATGAAATCGAGGATGAAGAAGACAAAGCCAGCGGTGCCAAAATGCCGGAAGTGCAAACCGGTGGTCGTAGCGCCTTCTGGGGCGCACCGCGCGCACCGATGACGCTCGCCATTTCGGAAGACGGCGGTAAAAGCTGGCCGTGGCAGCGCAATATCGAAGTGGGTGACGGTTACTGCATGACCAATAACTCAACGGAGAAGCTGAACCGCGAGTTCTCTTACCCCAGCGTCAAGCAAGCGCCAGACGGTAAGCTACACGTCGCGTTCACCTACTTCCGTCAGGCGATCAAGCACGTCGTGGTGAGTGAAGAGTGGGTCAAGGCGAGTTAAGGCTGTCGCTCCTTTAGAGCCTGAGATACACGGAGCGACCACGGGGCGAGGCTTCCCTACGGGAACCTCATCCCCGTGTTTCTCCTAAAAATAGGCTTAAGGTTAAACCGCGCTGCTTTTTCTCTTTTCCTGCGGGGCTCTCCCCCGCTATCTTCCTTCAGGACACTATTATGATTGCAGGAAACCTCAACACCCTCAAACTCGCCACGCTGCCCGATGCGCTGTGGGCCATTCTGTCCGCGCCGGGCATGTCGTTGGCTGAACTGAATGCGCTACCCGAAGGCCGTTATCAGCCAGAAGGGGCCGAATGGTTTTACAACATCGGCACCGTGAATACCGCGCCGCGCGCCACACGACATACCGAATTCCACAGCAACTATCTCGATATCCAACTGATTCTGGAAGGCGAGGAGATTATCGGTTACGGTCTGAATGATGTGCATGGGCAGCCCGCGACTGAACGTAAGCCAGATCTCTATATTCTGGAGAACCCACAGGTGCCGCATCAGATCCACCTACGGGCAGGCGACTTCGTCACCTTTTATCCGGGAGAAGCCCATCAGGCGCTGTGTGCGATTAACGACAGCCCTGCTCCGGTCAAAAAAGCCGTGTTTAAAATCCCCGTCACGTTGTTGTGATTAGAACAGTTATACCCTAAATAATTCGAGTTGCAGGAAGGCGGCAACCGCGCGAATCCCCAGGAGCTTACATAAGTAAGTGACTGGGGTGAGTAAGAGAAGCCAACGCACATGCAGCTTGAAGTATGACGGGTATTAAGGAGACATTGCATGTCAGCGACAGCCCCTAAACACGCCCTGATTACTGGTAGCAGCTCGGGGATCGGTGCAGCCATCACACAAAAATTACTGGCAGAAGGCTGGCGGGTAACCGGCCTGTCACGCAAGCCGGGGGATTATTCACATCCACACTTTACCCACCGTGCGGTGGATATCATGGATACGCCCGCGCTGACTCCCATTCTGGACGAGATTGTGCAGGTTGATGCCATCATCCATGCCGCGGGCATCATGAAGGCCGCCCCGCTCGGCCAGCTTTCCTTGGAGGACGGTGAAACGCTGTGGCGATTGCATATCAATGCAGCGCAGGTACTTGCCGACCGTCTGGTCGATAAGCTGCCGCAAGGTGGCAGAATCGTACTACTGGGCAGTCGCACATCTAGTGGCTCGGCAGGACGCAGCCAGTATGTCACGACTAAATCCGCGATGATCGGCATGGCAAGAAGTTGGGCCGCGGAATTGGCTCCGCGCGGTATTACCGTAAACATCGTTGCACCGGGCGCAACAGAAACCCCAATGCTGACGATGCCAGGTCGCCAGAGTTCGCCTCCGAAGCTGCCGCCGATCGGGCGCTTCATCCAGCCGCAGGAAGTGGCCGATCTCGTGGGTTACCTGCTCTCCCCGTCTGCCGCAGCCATGACCGGCCAGCAGTTGGTGATGTGCGGCGGTGCATCGCTGTAGCACTATCTGTTCCTTCGATTACAGGCCAATTATCTGAAGCGTAGATTGGCCTGAACTATCTCATCCTCTCTTGCTGCCTTCCTGCAATTAAAACCATGTAGAATATACAACCCCCTTTAATTTATTACTAATACACTCATTCGAAATAATTAATAATAAAATAATAATAAAAAACCCAATATAATAAAATAGAATAAATTGATCTCAATCAAATTATTATCCCACCATCGTTAAAATAGTGGCTACACTACCTTAGATGCCTAAATTAATTATTAAAAGACAGCGTTAGATAACCAATAAACTAAAAAACAAAATCACCATATAATTAGAATTCAGTTAATAACGCAATGGAATAGCAATGTAATATAAAAATCATTGAATATTTTTATAGAATAGAGAAGGATCGGCATCATAAAAACACGCCATTAATAAAAATATCAACATTCAGGCTGATATTCCCCCTGCCTATTCCACCTTTCGGATATTACACAGAGTACTTCCCTTATTGCCTTCTATTAAATCAGAAAAAATAACAGCAGGAGACTTTCGTATGGATAATGACACGTTAGCGCCAGACACAAACCATTTTTCATTCGGTAACAGCATAGTGAATACCGAAAAAATGGCCAGACGGGATAGCAGCAAAAAATCCTCCGCGGAGGAAAAAGTAGCGAAGCAAGAAATGCTTACGCCACGTATGCAACGCCTGCGCGCACGCTATTTGGAAGCGCGTCCCAGCATATCTATTTATCGTGCGTTAGCCTTTACCGAGGTCGCAAAAAACAACCCCGGATTGCCACCGATTCTGCTACGTGCGAAATCCTTCCGTAGAGCCTGCGAAACTGCCCCCATCTTGATTCAGGATGAAGAACTGATCGTAGGGCATCCCTGCGGTAAACCCCGAGCAGGTGCCTTTTCTCCTGATATTGCCTGGTGCTGGGTACGGGACGAACTGGACACCATGAGCACGCGGCCTCAGGATCCATTTCAGATTTCAGAAGAAGATAAAAAAACGATCCGCGAAGAAATTACCCCATTTTGGCAAGGTCGCTCGCTGGATGAAGTGTGCGAAGCACAATATCGTGAAGCTGGTCTCTGGGAATTCAGCGGAGAAACCTTCGTCAGCGATCTCTCTTATCACCAAATCAACGGCGGCGGCGATACCTGTCCGGGTTACGACGTGCTGCTCTTTACTAAAGGGATGAAGGGCATCAAAGCCGATGCACAGGCAAAGCTTGCTGAGCTGGGTATGGAAGACCCGGCTCATATCGATCGTATCTATTTCTATAAGGCGGCGATTGAAACCTGCGACGGCGTCATGGCCTATGCCAGCCGCATCGCAGCACATGCACGTGAACAGGCTGCACAGGAAAACGATGCCTTACGACGTGCTGAACTGCTGATGATTGCCGACGTAAACGAGAACGTGCCGGCCAATCCCCCCAAAACGTTGCAGGAAGCTCTGCAAAGTATTTGGACGCTGGAGTCTTTATTTGAAATTGAAGAAAACCAGACCGGTATTTCGTTAGGACGCGTCGATCAATACTGCTACCCAATGTATGAAGCCGACATTCAATCCGGTCGTCTGACGCGCGAGCAGGCACTGGAACTGCTACAGATGTTCATTATCAAATGTGCGGAACTGATGTGGATGTCCAGCGAAAGCGGCGCGAAATATTTCGCGGGCTATCAGCCGTTCATCAACCTGACGGTAGGCGGGCAGAAACGTAGCGGAGGCGATGCCTGTAACGATCTGACCTACCTGATCATGGATGCAGTGCGTTTTGTGAAAGTGTATCAGCCTTCACTTGCCTGCCGGATTCATAATCAATCGCCGCACAAGTACATGGAAAAAATTGTCGATGTGGTCAAATCCGGTATGGGTTTCCCGGCATGTCACTTCGATGATTCCCATATCAAGATGATGCTGCGCAAAGGCTTCGATTTTGACGATGCACGCGATTACTGCCTGATGGGCTGTGTAGAACCGCAAAAATCGGGCCGAGTTTATCAGTGGACATCAACGGGCTATACACAGTGGCCCATCGCCATTGAATTCGCCTTAAACCGTGGACGCATGATCCTATTCGATCGCGTTCAGGGGGTGGACACTGGCGAGTTAAGCTCGCTGGACACGTTTGAGGCTTTTGATCGCGCAGTGAAAACACAGATCGCACACATTATCCGCCTGTCGGCGATTGGCACTGTGATCAGCCAGCGCGTACATCGCGATATCGCACCCAAGCCTCTGATGTCGCTGCTGGTGGAAGGCTGTATGGAAAAAGGTCAGGACGTGGCTGCCGGTGGTGCATTAATCAATCATGGGCCTGGACTCATATTCTCTGGGTTAGCCACCTACGTCGATTCCATGATGGCTATTCGGAAACTCGTTTATGAGGATCGTAAGTACACACTGGAGCAGATGCGTGACGCTCTACTGGCTAACTTTTCAGGCTATGAAATGCTGCACAGAGAGTGCCTGAATGCGCCGAAATTCGGTAATGACGACAACGCCGTTGACCAACTCGCGCGCGATATCACCGAATGGACAGAACGCGAATGCCGCCAATACAAGATGCTCTATTCCACCTTTAGCCACGGCACCTTATCTATCTCCAACAATACGCCGATCGGCGCATTGACCGCAGCCAGTGCAAACGGGCGTTTGGCGTGGGCGCCGCTCTCCGATGGAATCAGCCCAACCCAAGGGGCAGACAAAAAAGGGCCGACGGCAAGCATCAAATCGGTCAGCAAAATGAATGTGGAAAGCATGAATATAGGCATGGTGCATAACTTCAAATTCCTTAAAGGCATGCTGGACACGCCAGAAGGTCGTAACGGGCTTATCACCCTGCTGAGAACGTCCTCCATTCTGGGCAATGGTCAGATGCAATTCAGCTACGTTGACGATGAGGTGTTGAGAAAAGCCCAGCAAGCGCCGGAGAAATACCGTGATTTAATCGTCCGCGTGGCGGGCTATAGCGCGTACTTCGTTGAGCTATGCAAAGAGGTTCAGGATGAAATCATTAGCCGCACCATGATTGAGAAATTCTGAACCATCAGCAGCGAACATGAATAAGGCGCACGCCTTGAACAAGGACGTTTATCTTGCCATGGGCGGGTGACATGTGGAGAGAGAGATGGAGCCAGCAAAAGACATCACAGGCCGAATATTCAATATTCAGAAGTATTCGATCTACGACGGGGATGGCGTTCGTACGCTGATCTTTATGAAGGGCTGCAATATTCGCTGCCCTTGGTGCGCCAATCCAGAGGGAATACGTCGCGCTTACCAAATCCTGTTCTCCCCTGATAAATGCCTGCACTGTGGCAAATGTGCCGAGGCGTATCCCCGCGGTATCCACACGCTGATCGCGGATGAATGTGGCTCGCGATTTCATCATATCGATCGCACTGTTCAATGCACAGGCTGCCGAAAATGCGAGGTGGCATGCCCCTCCAATGCCCTCGATATCGTAGGGAAAGACATGACAGTCGCAGAATTGATGGCCGTCATCATGCAGGACTACAGCTTTTATCAGTCTTCCGGCGGCGGCGTGACGCTCAGCGGCGGAGAGGTAAGCCTGCAAACGGATTTTGCCGTTGCACTCCTTCAGGCGTGCAAACAAAAGATGATCAATACCGCAGTAGAAACACAGGGGACAACGTCAATATCCCACTATGACCAACTGGCAGCGGTAACGGATATGTTCCTCTTCGATATTAAACATATCGACACGAATCAGCATAAAGCGCTGTTTGGCATAGGAAATGAGAACATACGGCGTAATCTGGAACATCTGGTCGAGTTGGGTGCCAATATCGTTATTCGTATGCCGCTCGTTCGCGGATACAACGATTCATATGACGCCATCATGGGTGCGATTCACTATGTAAAAAAGCTAGCGAAACGCGGCAATGTGCGACGCATCGATATCCTGCCCTATCACCAGCTAGGCCGTAAAAAGTACGAAAGGCTAGGCATGATTTATCCAATAAAAGCGGACCCCAGCTACAACGAGGAAGAGTTAAACCGTTTGGACGCTTTCTTTGACGAGTTTGATTTCGACATTCAGCTGGTTCGTCATTAAAGAAAAAACTAGACCCTAAATAATTCGAGTTTCAGGCAGGCGGCAAGAGAAGGACAAATTCGTCGGGAACGAATTTGACCAGCCGCTGGCTGGCCTCCGGTGAGAGACAGAATGTCTCTCATTTCATCCCGATGAGCTTACTCAAGTAAGTGATTCGGGTGAGTGACAAATCTGCCGGAGGCAGGTTTTAACGCTGCTGGCAGCGGCCCCAACGGGGCGAGACACACGTAAGTGTGCCGAGTAGCGTAGCCAACGCACATGTAACTTGAAGTATGACGGGTATAGACCACGAATTCTTAACAGCAGATAAATCAGGAGCAATACTATGTCACTCAGAAAGCAGTCATGGCTGTGGATGTTATTGGTCATCTTGTCAGAAACGTCCGCTACCTCCACGTTAAAAATGTTTGATAATAGTCAGGGAATGACAAAGGCAGCATTACTGGCGATTATTATTCTGCTGTACTGCGTTTGTTATTATTCACTCTCAAAAGCCGTAAGGCATCTCCCCGTTGGGCTAGCTTATGCCACCTGGTCTGGTACAGGTATTTTATTAGTTTCAACGCTCAGTATTATTTTTTACGGACAGCACCCTGATATCCCAGCAATCGTTGGAATGATCGTGATTGCTACAGGCATAACGATCATGAATCTCTTTTCTAAAATGGGCGTGGATGAACAGCCTGAAAAACTGGATAGCAGTAACCAGAGTCAGCCATTAGAGACAAAAATCATTCACTGAAAATAAGGATACTCATCATGTTCAACGGATTCTTATGGTTGGCACTTTCGATTGGTTCGGAAATTACTGGCACATCGATGATCAAAAAAACCGATGGCTTTAAAAAGCGCACGCCTTCCATTATCGTTATTCTCGCTTACTGCCTCTGCTATTTTTCGTTAACCCGTGCAATGGGCTATTTACCCGTGGGGATTGCCTATTCGTTATGGTGCGGCTTTGGCATCATCGGCGTGACATTTATTTCGATGCTGCTTTATAAACAAAAACCGGATTTACCCGCTGTATTTTCAATGGTACTTATTATCAGCGGGGGCGTTATCATGAACCTATATTCAAGCATGTAAAACGTATCCAATACGCTTCCTTTTACTGCTGTCCGCTAACTCATTAATCATCAGACATCGCTTTCTTCGCACGAACTCAAAGCCGAGGTACATAAATCACCCCGGCGGAGTGCGGACCTAACACGTTGACGGATTAGCTGTTCTACTTTCTATCCCTTGCTAGCTGCTGGCGCGGGGTTCGAAGATGAACGTCACTTTTTCCAGTACGGGTGGGCGATCGGCGTTATCCATCATGGCTAACACCAGACGCCCAACCTCCGCACCCAGCTTTTCATAGTCAAGCCGCATCGCGGTCAGTGCAGGGAACGTGTGTTCACATTGCTCAGAACCATCCAGACAGGCGATCGCCAGATCGTAAGGGACTTTCATCAGGCGGCGTTGGCATTCAAAGAGCGCGCCCAACGCAATTTCCTCATGGCTACAGATAATCGCGTCCAGTTCCGGCTGATTTTGTAGCAGTTCCGTCATGGCATAACGGCCAAACTGTAGGCTGGGGGCTTCCGGGATCGTAATCTTCAAATCCGCATTGTGATAATGCGCCAGCATGGCTTTATTCCAGCCGTTCAACTGCTGTTTTTGCAGTCGGTTATCGGTATGCGCACCGATATAGGCGACGTGACGATACCCCTTTTCCAGCAGCGAAAGGGTTAACTGCTCAGCTGCATCGGCAAGGGCGATATCAATATTGATATTCGCACTCAGCGCGGCAGCGCCGGAAACATTCACCGTAATGACGTTACTGGCCTGAATGAGATCTTGGGTACGTTGTGAAAGCTGCGCACTGAATAACACCAGCGCCGCTGGCCGCTGCTGCAAGAGCTTTTCAACCATTCCCGCTTCAGTGTGCTGACGATACTCATGGCAACCCATGATTAACGACACGTTATGTTTGCCAACCGCCTGCTGTAATGCCTGAACAAAACGGACGCTGGCACGATCTTGCTGAAAAGGATAAAGCACCGCAATCGTGGGCTGATAGGCGGATGCCAACGCACCGGCCGCACGGTTCGGTACATAACCCAGCGTTTTTATCGCATCGTCGATTTTCTTCTGCGTGGTATCAGAAACTAGCTCCGGCTCCCTTAATGCACGAGAAACCGTCATCACGCCGACACCCGCATGGTTCGCAATGTCCTGTAGCGTCACGCGGTTAGCGCTCTCGGTGAGCAGGCTGGCCTCTTGATTGGGCTCATAGCCTAATGTTCTGGCGGCCAGCTCCACTTTACTGCGTAACTTATCAGAGACCAGATCGGGCTTGCGCATCACGCGCGACACCGTCATCGTCCCTACGCCCGCGTAGTCGGCGACATCCTGTAGCGTAACCTTACCGGTACTGCGACGCTTACGCATGCTCACTTCCTCTCCATTCCATTCGTCATTTTTCTCAGCGTACAGCCGCGATAAAAACCTGTTAATTCATTGCGTTCAGGCAATGTACAGACACCACAACGTTCCGGTGACTGCATCACTTATGCCGTGCCATCCACAGTGTGCCTCTGTCTGTTCGCGGGGAACACGTCTTAGCCCCGCTTGTGCTAAGCCGGTCACAGTTAATGATAGGCATATCAGTTAGCGCTACCTTTTTAGATGTTAATCACATTATTTTCGACGCCAGCACACTATCCTGCGTTCAGAATGATACAGAGGTGACTCTAATGCTTAACACTTTACTAACACCAGATGTTGTTCAAATCTTACCTGCCTGTGACGACTGGCGTCATGCTATCGCTTTGTCCTGTAAGCCATTATTAGATAATGGCTCGATTGAACCCACCTATATTGAGGCGATCTATCGCTCCCATGAGGCAATCGGCCCTTACTATGTTGTCGGCCCTGGAATCGCCATGCCGCACGCTCGCCCAGAAGACGGCGTAAACAAACTCAGCGTCAGCCTGACGCTGATTCGTGACGGCGTGGCTTTCCATTCTGACGGTAACGACCCCGTACATTTGCTGATTGTTCTGGCCGCCACGGATAGCAATAGCCATATCGATATTATTTCACAGCTCGCTCAGTTGTTCGACACGCCTGATGACGTCGCCGCGTTAATTAACGCGACAGAGATAGAACAGGTGCTTTCCGTTATTTCTCGTTATTAAACGCCACCAGAGGACACAGATTATGAAAATTACAGTCGTATGCGGTAACGGCCTGGGTACCAGCCTGATGATGGAAATGAGCATTAAAAACATCGTTAAAGAACTCGGCGTAGTTGCGGACGTGGATCACGTGGACTTAGGTTCGGCGAAAGGAACGGACAGCGACATTTTTGTCGGAACCAAAGACATTGCCGAACAGCTCGTCGCGCAGGCGGTAGGGGGAAAAATCGTGTCCCTGAATAATATGATCGACAAAGTGGCGATGAAAGAACGCCTGTCGATCGCTCTGACAGAACTTGGCGCCTTATAAGCAGAGGGATCAAAAATGGAATTCTTCCGTTTTTTAATGAGTGATGTGCTGTCTGAACCGTCAATATTAGTTGGTTTGATTGCGCTTATCGGTCTGATTGCCCAGAAAAAACCTGCCACGGAATGCATCAAAGGGACGGTGAAAACCGTAATGGGTTTCCTGATCCTCGGCGCGGGCGCGAGCCTGATTGTCTCATCGCTAGGCGACTTCGCCGCGATTTTCCACCATGCGTTCGGTATCGCGGGTGTAGTGCCTAACAATGAGGCGATTGTCGCGGTCGCCCAGAAGAACTTCGGCACCGAGATGGCGATGATCATGTTCTTCGCGATGGTCATTAATATCGCGATCGCACGCTTTACGCCGTGGAAATACATTTTCTTAACGGGTCACCACACGCTGTTTATGTCGATGATGGTTGCCGTGATTCTGGCAACGGCGGGCATGAAAGGTGTGCTGCTGATTACCGTGGGATCGCTGGTGGTTGGGGTATCGATGGTGCTGTTCCCTGCCATTATTCACCCGTATATGAAGAAAGTAACGGGATCCGATGACGTTGCCTTTGGTCACTTCTCTGCGATATCACAGCTGCTGTCAGCGTTTATTGGTAGCAAATTTGGTAATAAAGAGAAATCAACAGAAGACATGGAAGTACCGAAGAGCCTGCTGTTCCTGCGTGATACGCCGGTCGCCATCGCCTTTACCATGTTTTTCATCTTCATTTTCACCTGCCTGTTTGCTGGCCCAGAAGCGGTGAAAACGATGAACGCGGGTGGGAAAAACTGGTTCATGTTTTCGCTGATCCAATCCATTACCTTTGCCGCTGGCGTGTATATCGTGCTGCAAGGCGTGCGTATGGTGATTGCGGAAATCGTGCCCGCGTTTAAAGGCATTTCTGACAAACTCGTCCCCAACGCTAAACCAGCATTAGATTGCCCCGTCGTCTTCCCCTATGCGCCAAATGCCGTTCTGGTCGGCTTCCTGAGCAGCTTTGCCGCTGGGGTGATCGGAATGGTGCTGCTCTACCTGCTGGGTATGACGGTGATCATTCCCGGCGTGGTGCCGCACTTCTTTGTCGGCGCGGCGGCTGGGGTTTTCGGTAACGCTACCGGCGGACGTCGTGGCGCAATTTTAGGCTCCTTTACCAACGGGTTGCTGATTACTTTCATACCTGTTTTCCTGCTGCCAGTGTTGGGCAGTATCGGGCTGGCAAACACCACGTTCAGTGATTCCGACTTCGGCGCGGTGGGTATTTTGCTGGGTATTATTGTGCGCTAAGCGCCACAGTATTGATGTCATCCGAAACACCGATTTCAGTACGGAGGAAATGATGGAATTCTATTTAGATACGGCTGATGTAGCCGCAGTGGAACGACTCGCTGGCGTGTTACCGATTAAAGGCGTGACCACCAACCCGAGCATTGTCGCACGCGGAAAATCCGATATTTATAGCGTGCTGCGGGACATGCAGGCCGTTATCGGCGCAGAAGGACAGCTGTTTGCTCAGGTGATGTCACGCGATCCTGACGTGATGGTGGAAGAGGCGTTAAAGCTCAGAGATGTGATTCCTTCTCTGGTCGTCAAAGTGCCGGTAACACATGCAGGCTTACGTGCCATTAAGCAATTGACAGAATTGGATATTCCCACCCTTGGTACCGCTGTGTACGGTGCAGGGCAAGGGTTTTATGCCGCGCTGGCGGGCGCTCGTTATATCGCGCCTTACGTCAACCGCATTGATGCACAGGGTGGAGACGGGATTGCGCTAGTGAAAGAGCTGCAAACCCTGATTAACCTGCACAGTCCGCAGACTCAGGTGCTGGCAGCCAGCTTTCGCACTCCGCGTCAGGTATTGGACTGCCTACTAGCGGGGTGTCAGGCTATTACGGTTGACCCAGCCGTTGCCGAGCTGTTCCTGCAAGATCCTGCGGTTGACGATGCACTTAACCGCTTCGATCACGACTGGCAGGCACGCTTTGGTCATGCCAATCTTGGCTGATTGATGGAGAACACCACTCGCCGAACGGGTGGTGTTTTCAAAACGATCGTGTCATTAAAACGATCGGATGACTAAAACGATCAATGCAGGATGAACTCGCGATACTTTTCCACCAGCGTCAGAAAATCATCCAGACCGCATAAAGACAGGCTCTCTTCGTCATAATAACTCATGCCCTCCTCCAGCTCATCCGTGGTGAAAGACAGTTGATTCGCCTGAACCATGACTTCTTCTTCATCCAGCAATAGCGTGTATTCGTGGCCCACGCGCCGCCACTGCCGTTCGCTACCTGCGACGGAACGCGCTCCATCCTCTACGTCAGTCAATACCGTCAGTTGGCCTTTTACTTCTTCATTGAACCAGTGCCCAATCGCTTCATGTCCCATCGACATACGAACGATGACCTGACCCGTCACATCCCGCAAAAATTCATAGTCCATGATGCCATCCTCACTGTGATGTCTCTTCTGTTTAGTTTAGTCGCCTCTACACCCTATCGTCGTGATGCACCTTCACCTTTGATGTTGCAGATGCACAAGGTGGAATGGAGCAGGCAGAAAAAAAGGAGGCACAAGGCCTCCTTCGGTGTAGGGATGCGAACTATAGCGAGTTAGACAGTCGTCTGGAAGATCACGCCATCGGCTTTCTCAGTATATTGACCTAACTGGTCAAAATTCAGATAGCGATAGGTGTCCTGCGCGGTTTTATCCACCTGCGACATGTAGGTCTGGTACTCTTCCGGCGTCGGCAAACGGCCCAGCAGCGAGGCAACCGCAGCCAGTTCAGCAGACGCAAGATACACGTTAGCACCGGTTCCCAAACGGTTCGGGAAGTTACGGGTCGACGTAGAAACAACCGTCGCGCCATCCGCCACGCGCGCCTGATTACCCATGCACAGCGAGCAGCCTGGGATCTCGATACGCGCTCCGCTTTTGCCAAATACGCTGTAATAGCCTTCTTCCGTCAGCTGTGCAGCGTCCATTTTGGTCGGTGGCGCAACCCACAGACGGGTCGGCAGCTGGCCTTTGTGGCTATCCAGCAGTTTACCCGCCGCACGAAAGTGTCCGATGTTGGTCATACAGGAACCGATGAAGACCTCATCAATCTTCTCGCCCTGCACGTCAGACAGCCAGCGCGCATCGTCTGGATCGTTCGGCGCACACAGGATCGGCTCTTTGATGTCAGCCAGATCGATGTCGATCACCGCCGCATACTCGGCATCGGCATCGGCTTCCAGCAGTTGCGGATCCGCCAGCCATTTTTCCATACCCTGAACACGACGTTCCAGCGTACGACGATCGCCGTAACCTTCGGAGATCATCCACTTCAACAGCACGATGTTGGAGTTCAGATACTCGATGATCGGCGCTTTATCCAGCTTGATCGTACAACCGGCTGCAGAACGTTCCGCCGAGGCGTCGGTCAGTTCAAACGCCTGCTCGACTTTCAGATCCGGCAGACCTTCGATCTCCAGAATACGACCAGAGAAGATGTTCTTCTTACCTTTCTTCTCAACGGTCAGCAGACCTTGTTTGATGGCATACAGCGGAATGGCGTGAACCAGATCGCGCAGAGTAATACCCGGCTGCATTTTGCCTTTGAAGCGCACCAGAATAGATTCCGGCATATCCAGCGGCATCACGCCCGTAGCCGCAGCGAACGCCACCAGCCCAGAACCCGCAGGGAAAGAGATACCGATTGGGAAACGGGTGTGGGAGTCACCGCCTGTACCCACGGTATCCGGCAGCAGCATACGGTTCAGCCAGGAGTGAATAACACCATCGCCCGGACGCAGCGATACGCCGCCACGGTTCATGATGAAATCAGGCAGCGTGTGGTGCGTGGTCACGTCAACCGGCTTAGGATAGGCCGCAGTGTGACAGAACGACTGCATCACCAAGTCAGCGGAGAAGCCGAGACAAGCCAGATCTTTCAGCTCATCACGAGTCATCGGCCCGGTGGTGTCCTGTGAACCCACGGATGTCATCTTAGGTTCGCAGTATTCATCAGGACGAATACCCGCGACGCCGCAGGCGCGACCGACCATTTTCTGCGCCAGTGAGAAGCCTTTTTTGCTGGCTTCAATGGCTTTAGAAATACGGAAGACATCGCTGTGCGGCAAGCCCAGTGACTCACGCGCTTTAGACGTCAGCCCGCGTCCGATGATCAGTGGAATTCGGCCACCGGCGCGCACTTCATCCAGTAATACGTCGGTCTTCAGGGCAAATGTCGCTAACACTTCATTAGTGCCATGACGGCGTACTTCACCTTCATACGGGTAGATGTCGATCACATCGCCCATATTGAGATCGTTCACATCGACTTCGATCGGCAACGCACCAGCATCTTCCATCGTGTTGAAGAAAATTGGCGCAATCTTGCCGCCCAGCACCACACCACCACCGCGTTTGTTCGGAACATGAGGAATGTCTTCACCCATGAACCACAGCACGGAGTTGGTCGCAGATTTACGCGACGATCCCGTACCAACGACGTCACCGACGTACGCCAGCGGGAAGCCTTTCTTGTTCAGTTCTTCGATCTGTTTGATCGGACCCACGTTGCCAGGCTGATCGGGATCAATGCCTTCACGGGCATTTTTCAGCATCGCCAACGCGTGCAGCGGGATATCAGGGCGCGACCAGGCATCAGGTGCCGGAGACAGGTCATCAGTGTTAGTTTCACCAGTGACTTTAAAGACGGTAACGGTAATTTTTTCCGCCAGTTTCGGGCGGGACAGGAACCACTCGGCATCAGCCCAGGATTGAATCACTTTCTTGGCGTGCGCATTGCCTGCTTTCGCCTTTTCTTCCACATCATAGAAGTTATCAAACATCAGCAGCGTCTGGGACAACGCTTTCGCGGCAATCGGTGCCAGCGTGTCGCTGTCTAACGCATCAATTAGCGGATGAATGTTATAACCACCTTGCATGGTGCCCAACAGCTCAATCGCTTTTTCCTGGGTAACCAAGGGGGAAGTGGCTTCGCCTTTAGCGACAGCAGCCAAAAAACCGGCCTTCACGTAGGCGGCTTCATCAACACCGGGTGGAACGCGGTTAATCAGCAGATCAAGCAATACTTCCTCTTCGCCTGCCGGGGGATTCTTGAGTGACTCAACCAGCGCGGCCATCTGCGTGGCATCTAACGGTTTAGGAACAATCCCCTGCGCAGCCCGCTCGGCTACGTGCTTACGATATTCTTCTAGCACGACGTTTTCCTCGCTCTCATTGTCTTCATTATGCCCGGCGCCCTTGTTCCCCATTATGGTGTCCATGCCTGGGTGTCAGGGTGTGGATGTAAGGTAGTAGAGTGTCCGGTCCAGCCTCGTCAGCATATCAGGATTTGAATCGATTGTTAATTCGTTCACATAATAGCAACATTAATTTTTATTCAACTGTGCTATGTGTCCAATGTCACTATCACTGAAAAATACCGACATCAGCAGAATAGCATGCCCCTGACAGCGCACACTAACTATGCTGATTTAACCATGCAATATGTGGGTTTTTAACAATATAACGTGATTAAGCATCGTCTAAAGACGCAGCGATAATCAGAATGTTCGCAATAGAGTCTGAATAAGTGTTAACAGATGATAGGTGCCCCCACGGCAATGATGCCGGATGGCTTCATTGATAACAGGAAAGACTCCATGAAGATGAAACGATATATGCACGTGATTTCTGCCACACTTCTGGCGTTCACCGCATCTGTCTATGCCGCACCTATTGAGCTGGAGGGTATCGGCTTAACACGCGATATTCCTTGCAATGGCAATGATGTCAGTATTTCAGGCAACGGCAATAACATCGCACTCACAGGCAAATGTGCCGCTATTTCCGTCACGGGTTCCGAGCACAACGTAACATTCGATACCGCGACATCCCTTACCGTGACCGGTTCCGAGATTGCCGTTACAGGTCAATCAACCGGAGACCTGACCGTCGCCGCCTATAAAAACACGATCCGCACTCACATTATTGCCGATGATAAGCCAGTAAAGGTGAACGTAACTGGCACAGAACATCATCTCGATTTGGATTTTAAAGGGCCTGCTCTGGTCTCCTTCAATGGCATCAGTAACCGCCTATCATGGGGCGGAACAGAGCCGCAATTCTCGTCTAGCGGCGCCAATAACGTCATCAAACAAAAGCCCTAGCCTGCATTTTTTCTCTGACGTTACCAGTCAAGTTGGGGAGAAATGTGGCAATGATATGGTAAGCTCAATACATTAGATATCACTAAATTAGTCAGTCGCGCAGGATGGTATGAATATGGCGTTGAGCAATGCGGATCGGGAATTCATGCAGGACGGTGCGGCAAAAGCCGCGGCATTGCTGCGCGCGATTGGCAACGAAAACAGGCTGCTGGTACTTTGCTTGCTTATCGAGCACAGAGAAATGTCAGTTGGTGCGCTGCTTGAACACATCCCGCTGAGTCAGTCCGCTCTCTCGCAACATCTGGCGAAAATGCGTGAGGAAGGGCTGATTAGCTATCGACGCGAATCACAAACGCTGCACTACCGCATCGAAAATCACGACGTAGAAAAAATCGTCGCCACCTTAAAAGCCCTTTTCTGTCCCTGATAGCGATAATAAAAAATTTCTGGGAGAAATTTTTAACGTTGCGCCGCAACGGCTCGCAGGGATGGCGCGCCATAAAAAACGCCACGGGATTTCCCGTAGCGTTTGCGACTCAGTATGACGGGTATAAGATCTAGAACGACGTATTCACGCTGACAAAGAAAGTCCGTCCCGGTTCGTTGTACGTTGCCGCACCTGCACCCGCAATGGTGACAACGTTGTTGTTCACCACATCCTGCGCATTACCGGCACGGAACAGCCGCTTATCAAACAGGTTATCGATCCCCCCTGTCACGCTCAGATTCTTATTAAATTTGTAGCTACTGCTTAATCCGAACAGCGCATAAGGGCTTAATTCATTGGTTGCGCTACCGGTTACGCGATCGCCTTTATAGTTATACATCTTCGGTTTCTGACGACCATACCAGGTCACATCAGCCAAGAAGGAAAGCTTCTCCGTCGCCTGCCAGTCCACCGATGAATTCAGGGTAAATTCCGGCGTAATCGACAAATAATCGCCCGTGGTTTTATTTTTTGATTCCAGCATCCAGGTCAGGTTATTACGCCAGTTGATCGTCTCTGTGACAGGAACGGTCAGGTTACCTTCCAATCCTTGAATGACGGCTTTCGGTACATTTCCCCATTGGAAGATATTGGCGTTGTTGCGACCCGTATTGTTTCCACCTACAGCGTTACCAATGACATTGTTTCCTGATTCAATTTTGTTGCGGTAATCATTGTGGAAGTAGGTGATACCAGCAATCAAACCGTCGCGGTGAAACTCTAAACCAATCTCTTTATTCAGGCTGGTTTCCGCTTTCAGGTCTTCATTGCCGATCAGGTAGCAAGCAGTACCGCCAGAACAACCTTGTCCACGGCTATAAAGGATGTAGTTCTCGTTAGTCTGGTACAGATTCGGCGCTTTGTAAGCGCGGGCGATACCCAGCTTCAACGTGTAATCGTCACCCAATTCCTGCGCTAGGTTGAGCGACGGGCTCCAGTTGGTGCCTGCCGTGCTGTGATTATCGACACGCAGCGCCGGTGTCAACATGGTGCTTTGCGTCAGTTGGATATTATCTTCCACGAAAGCGGAAGCCAGACGAGCAGAGGATCGCTCACTACGGCCACCACTACTAAGAGAACCCACACTGCCCGCTTCAGTTGTCGTCTGCGAGTTAGAAACTGGATCCTTCATCTTCTGTTCGTTCCACTCAACCCCGAACGTTAGCACCTGATCGACCCAGACATTGAGCGGAAGATTCACTTCGTTATGCGCAGTGAAATTATCCAGCTTTATCGTGCCATATTGGTTCGGACTCGTCGTATCAAAAATACCTTCTAAACCGCCAGACAGTCCCTCAAGGATGCGGGTATTGTGCGTACGCTCGTATTGCAGATACGACGTAGAGCTGACGCCGCTGTCCCAGTAGCCGCGATGCGTGACCGCAAAATTCTGGCGGTACATACGGTTAGTTTCCTTGCCATAATTGCTTACGACAAGCGGATTAGTATTGGTATTTTGCGAATCGCCCGCATAGATATTGCCCTGACGACTGGAGCCGGCTTCAAACTCCAGCGACTGCTGCTTAGTCATATCCCAACGTAGCAGGCCGCTGATATCTTTGTTGCGCACCCCTTCACGCCCAGAAGGCAGTGAAGCGGACTGATTACCGGCACGCGCTGACTGATGTCCTTCATTAATATCGCGCGCATCAGCCTCGGTTTTATTCAGATTACCGTAGAGGCGGAAGCTCAGGCTATCGGTCAGGCCGCCCATCAGGCTGAAATCGGTACGCTTGGTCGCACCTTCCGCGCTATGTTCCGGCGCGTTCAGATAAGTATTCCAGGTACCGTGCCATTCTTGCATCGGCTGTTTGGTGATGATGTTGACCACACCGCCCGCTGCGCCGTTACCATAGCGCGCCGCCGCTGGGCCGCGCAGCACTTCAATGCGCTCCACCATATCAGCAGGCACCCAGTTGGTGTCACCGCGGGTATCACGCTCGCCACGCCAGCCATAACGCACTTCTGTACGGCTCGACACCGGCTTGCCATCCACCAGAATCAGGGTGTTTTCTGGTCCCATGCCGCGGATATCGATCTGGCGATTGTTACCACGCTGGCCGCTGGTTGAGTTACCGGACAGGTTTACGCCCGGCATGGTGCGAATGAGTTCTGACAGATCGTTAGCGGGCGGGCGCTTGCTGATATCCTCAGCCGTAATCACCGATACACCTGGAGCTTGACGCGTTTGCTCCGCAGCCGTCACCACCATCGTATCGCCCGATGGACTGCTTTCGGCCTGATTCTGCACCTGAGGGGCAGGTTCTGTTGAAGGAATGGTCGAGGTCTGCGCCGCACTCAGAAACGAAGTCATCCCGCAGCTAACGCCAATGAGCGTCGCCAGATAACGGCGCGATTGTGGTAATTTCATCAAAATTATCCTGCCCTGTAAGAAATGAATAAGTAGCCTGAAAAAGGTTCAGCATCGTGATTGGTGCAGCGACACCTAACGACCATCAGCAAAGGCGCTGAATAACGGCGGAGATAAAACGCGCAGACATGGCGGTTATCGGGAGAGAAGCGTCATACAAACGGGGCATCACGTATCGTTGTTATGAAATACTGTGTGTAGTCAATCAGCCCTTTTCTCCGCATTGCCGGAAATGGAAAATACATTTATCGTGCAATGTGACCTCTCCAACGAAAAATGCTATTGAGAAGTATTTGCATTACCATTTTGGCGCGGTCATTGTTACATTTGTCATTCAGGACGGGGTTTGCTCTAGCAGCAAAATGTTTTGCCAAAGCATCAAAATGGAAGGCGCAGGTCGAAGGGTTTAATCAGGTAGGTAATCACGTGCGCAGCTTCACTCAGTCATCAAAGCCGATCTTCAAAGATCACATCGTTCAGCAATCGAGTCTGGTCGCGAATAATTACCGTTTTATTGGTCCCCGGTTGATCGATAACACGCCGGTGCTATTTGGGTCTTTCACGGTTGTGCAGCTCAATCCGCATCTGATCCTGCATACTGCGGATGTGATTAATCGTCACAACATGAAAACCCAAAACCTGCTGGATAGCGCGATCAAGCTAGCCATTGTGGTGAGCGGCAATGCGCATATTTCATTTGGCCATCAGGAACTGCATCTGGGAGAGAGCCAGCCAGCTTCGCTGATTGCGCTGACGGAACCGACGATGTTTACCCGCATCGGTAAGCGTGATGAATATGAACGCACCATTACGCTGACGTTCGATAGGGAATGGTTGTACGGCAATATGATGGATACCGTTGGCGACTGGCAGGCCATCCACGATTTCACGCAGACCCACCTTGCGACACACTTATGGACACCGTCCCGGCAGGCGCGGGCAATTGCCTTACAAACGCTGGATGCTAATCCTTGCCAAACGCCGCTCCAGCGCCTTTATCTGGAAACGCAGTGCATGAGCCTGATTATCGAAGCCTTTACTTCACTGACCGCCAGCGTGGCACAGGAGAAAAGCAGCGGTGTCACCTTACGCGGTTACCATCGTATCCAGCAGATCAGAGACATGCTGGAGAGCGGTAGCGCCGATCATCTTTCAATGAGTGAAATCGCTAAAAGCGTCAACATGAGTGAAAGCACGCTGCAGCGCCATTTTCGCCAAACGTTCAATATGAGCGTTTTCGAATACCTGCGTAACTGTCGCCTACAACGCGCCATGCTAGCCTTGCAAAAAGACGGCATCGGTATTGCACAGGCGGCCAGCATCGCGGGTTACAACAGCCCCGCCAACTTTGCCACCGCGCTACGCCGTGCATTCGGCATTACACCCGGGCAGCTAAAAGACCGCTTCTGATTCCGCTCGTTAATAACCAAATGGAATTTATTATTCCGTTTGGTTATTAATCGCCATTTGGCGATACACAGTAAATTAGTATTTTTCTGCCAAGATGCCTGACAACTCATGACCAATCAGACTGATATCACCGCAACGCTTGCCCACCACATTATCCATAGCGAGCCAAACCAAGACGCGATTGATGCCGCCCGTGAAGGGGTGACTGACTTCATCTCCACCGCGCTCCCGATCGCACAGGGTGCGATTGCCGATAGCGGGCTCGCGCCGTTAAAGCAGGTATTCAGCGGCACGGACAGCCTGACGCGAAGTCTGATTTTGGGTTATGCCGGCCACGTACTGGATTTTGACGATTATCATCCGGCGTTTCGCGGCCACCCCAGCACCGTTATTCTTCCCGCGCTGTTTGCCCTTGCCGCGGAGGATTCGTCCGTTACGGAAGACGCATTTTTGACGGCCTATGTGATAGGCGTAGAAGCCGCTGGCAGAATCGGGTTGGCATGCGGCCCGCGCCATTACAGCCTCGGTTACCACAACACAGCAACGCTCGGCGCTATCGCCGCCGCCGCCGCCGCTGCACGTCTGGCTGGCGCGTCGGTAGAACAGACACAAACCATTCTTGGCTTAGCCGCCACACAGGCCGCAGGGCTGAGAGCGCAGTTTGGTTCGGCGGTCAAACCGCTACACGCCGGACTTGCCGCCAGAGCAGGATTAACCGCCGTTAAGATGGGATTAGCAGGCTTCGAGGGCAACAAGCAGTTGGTAATTGAGGCGTTTCTTGCCGCGCATGGCGATCAAAAACAGCAGCCAGCGCTGCTGGTTGAAAACTGGGGAGCGCCGTGGCGCATTCTTTCCCCCGGTCTGGAATTCAAACGCTACCCAACCTGTGGTGGAACCCACAGCGCCGCCGAAGCCGCGTTTGCACTACGGGAGCAGTGGCATAAGCAGAACGGCGCGGATGCCGATCTGGCAGACGCCATCGAAAGTATCACGGTGACCTTCCCACCGGGTGGCGACGTTGCTCCTTTTATCCGTAACGCGACCAACGGCGTCGAGGCACGATTCAGTCTGGAATATGTGATTGCGGCGGCACTGATTGAAGGGGAACTAAAGCTGACGCATTTTTCAGAAGCGCCAGTTGAAGCAGCGATCGCCGCACTGGCGAATCGAGTCATACGCCGCACCGATGAAACCGCGCCACCCGATGAGCTTGACCCAGAAGCGCGTTTTCATGAAGTTACGCTGCATTTGCGTGACGGTAGCGCCCTAATTCAGCGCACAACGCGTCAGGAAACATCGGCACGCCCCACCGATCTGCGAGCCAAATTGCAGCAAACCATCGGTTCTCTGGCGCATCTCGACAGTAACCAGATCGCCGATCGTTGCACATTACGGCAAGAAGGCGATCTTCGCTATTTACTTGGGCTGTTGTTTTAACAAAATACTGGTTTAACGGGATGCGGGCTTTAACCATTGATCCAGAAAGCTAAAGACTTCGTCCTGCTGTTCCTGATAGAAAACATGTCCCAGTTCAGGCCAGATCTTGGTTTGCAGCTTGCTTTCCGCCTGTTGGGATTGCCACACCTTGTGCATTTTGGCGTAGGCATCCTCAACCGAGATCGTCGGGAACAGCTTATCTTTACCACCGTTAAACAACAGCATCGGCTTCGGTGCCGCCACGCTCGCCACATCCGGGAAATCAAAGCGCGTCGAAAGCCCCGGATGCAGCATATAGAATGCCGACTGCCCTCTGAGTACGTTATTACCCGGCGTCATTAACCCGTCGTATGTACCAATCCAAGATACCGCCGCGGTTGCCGCTACCTTGTCGGACAGCGCTGCTAGCTGCCAGGCACGATACGCACCCATTGAAAAACCAACGACGCCGATACGTTGTTTGTCAACCTGTTCAAGCGATGCCAGAAAATCCGTCGCCCGCATATCTTCGTAGGCCATCAGACCGGCGAGTGAACGCCCAAGATTAAAGAAATTGCTCGCCAGCGCCTGCTGCTGCTCATATTTTATCGGGCCGCGCGCTCCCCAGCCGAGCGCATCCACCGCCAATACCACATAGCCCCGCTTCGCCAGTTCATCCCCGACAAAACGACCGGTGAAAAACTTATCGGCCCACGCCTGTGCAGAAGCTAGCTGTTCGTTATTGCCCCATGGTTTGATCATCTTCTCTTTGCCGATATCAAACTTGGCGCCGTGGTCATGCAGCAGGATCACCGCCGGATGCGGCCCCGCGCTTTTTGGTGTTAGGAGCAGTGCGTCTACACGACTTTCATCAGTGAGGTTGAAGGCGACTTTCTCTGCAGTGTAACTGCCGCGATCCTGTTTTTCAATCGCCTGAGGCGCAAAGTCTTTAGTAGAGTCAGGCGTCAGAAGCAGCGAACGTAGCGTTTTTCTCGACTGGGATTGCCACTGGCTAAAATCTGCAAAGTTCCCAGATAGCCAGGAGTCGGAGTAGGTCATCTGCTGTTTAAGCTGCGGATAAAATGAAGGCAGCCCTTCATCCGTCACCGCCTGATCCGCCGCTATTTGAGAGTGAGGGTTCATATCGTTAGCCATCAGTGAAGGGCTGGCAAGCAACGCCGCCAGTAGCAAGACAGAAGAGCGTAAGACATTAAGATTCATCATAACCTCAAAAATAAAACATCGTTTCTTTTTTGAGGTTTGATTGTAATTGACGTGGCTAAAAATAAACGGACGGAACGTGTATTCTGCGAAGCCATAGGCAAAAAAATTTATCGCAGTAGTAGGACGACATCAGGCTACTGATTCGTCTCGTTTGCGTTCAGCCACCAGCACAACCCCTTTTCGCGATTCATTCGGTGCAAGGCTCCAGATATCGCTTTCGGGAATACTACGACCATCGTATCGGATTCGTTCTCCGTCATACGGCCAGAAAGCACGCTGTTCTGAGTCGAATACAAATACCTGAATACCAACCTCTTTACGTGCCATACGTGCCCACAACGCCTTCCCACCAGGGAATTGAACGTTATCACTCACCAGCACGATGCCGTCATTAATGAGCGCCTTATACATAGCGCTAGCGACATTGGCGTTTCGTTCACGTTTAGTGACAATCACACCTTCAACCTGAGCAAGGTTGTCATCCACCAGTTGCAGGTTCTCGTAATAACCGATGACCGCCAAAATAGTTTCAGTTTCGTCATCGCTGTTACGGGATTTCAGGTCAATTTTTGCGACGACAACATGCCGTAAATCACCGTTAACGTCATCAGGCTCTCCATATATGGCAACGCCGTGATGCCGCTCATTATGGATATAAATATCCACAGCGCGACCGTTCACACTCGTTTCGCCAATTTTCCGATATTCCCGCGCCATAGTGGCGGGGCTATATGACATTGGAAGAATCGCCATATCAAAACTCCCGCTATCGTTGAGTACTGGTGACATTGTAAGCATAGCCTGTTGCTCGTCGTTGGGGCCTATAATACCAAACATCATGCGTATTTATTAGCCAATTTACGCGGTAGCATTCCCAAACAAACATTGCGCCATGGCAGAGCTGGGAAACAGTTAACCCAATGATCCAGTGCCACAGGCAAAAAAAATCCGGCACCTTTACGGTACCGGATTAGATTTACGCTATTCGAACCTGAGAGAGCTTACTTCTTCTTCGCTTTCGGGTTCGGCAGGTCAGTGATGCTGCCTTCAAAGATTTCAGCAGCCAGACCAACAGACTCATGCAGCGTCGGGTGCGCATGGATGGTCAGCGCGATATCTTCCGCATCACAACCCATTTCGATCGCCAGACCGATTTCGCCTAACAGTTCACCACCGTTAGTACCGACAATCGCACCACCGATAACACGATGTGTTTCTTTGTCGAAAATCAGTTTGGTCATACCTTCAGCGCAATCAGACGCGATAGCACGGCCAGACGCCGCCCATGGGAAGATCGCGGTTTCGTAGCTGATGCCTTTCTCTTTGGCTTCTTTCTCAGTCAGACCCACCCACGCGACTTCCGGTTCGGTATAGGCGATAGAAGGAATCACTTTCGGATCGAAGTAGTGTTTCTTACCGGAGATCACTTCGGCAGCAACATGGCCTTCATGCACGCCTTTGTGCGCCAGCATCGGCTGACCGACGATGTCGCCGATAGCGTAGATGTGCGGCACGTTGGTGCGCATTTGTTTATCAACATGGATGAAGCCGCGATCGTCAACTTCCACGCCCGCTTTACCTGCATCCAGATTTTTACCGTTCGGTACACGACCGATAGCAACCAGAACTGCATCGTAACGCTGTGGCTCGGCTGGCGCTTTTTTGCCTTCCATCGTCACATAGATGCCGTCTTCTTTGGCTTCTACTGCCGTCACTTTGGTTTCCAGCATCAGATTGAACTGCTTGCTGATACGCTTGGTGAAGACCTTAACGACATCTTTGTCAGCGGCCGGAATCACTTGATCGAACATTTCAACGACGTCGATCTGTGAACCCAGAGCATGGTAAACCGTACCCATTTCCAGACCGATGATACCGCCGCCCATAACCAACAGACGTTCTGGGACGCTTTTCAGCTCCAGCGCATCGGTAGAATCCCATACACGCGGGTCATCATGAGGAATGAAAGGCAGTTGGATCGGACGTGAACCCGCAGCGATAATCGCGTTATCGAAGTTGATTGTCGTTTTGCCGTTTTCACCGTCAACTTCCAGCGTGTTGGCACCCGTAAATTTGCCCAGACCGTTAACGACCTTAACTTTACGGCCTTTCGCCATACCAGCCAGACCACCGGTCAGTTGGTTGATGACTTTTTCTTTCCACAGACGGATTTTATCAATGTCGGTTTTAGGTTCACCGAACACGATACCGTGTTCCGCCAGTGCTTTGGCTTCTTCAATGACTTTAGCGACGTGCAGCAGGGCTTTGGAAGGAATACAACCCACATTCAGACACACCCCACCCAGCGTGGAGTAGCGCTCTACCAGTACGGTTTCCAGACCCAAATCCGCCGCGCGGAATGCAGCAGAGTAACCCGCGGGGCCGGCACCAAGTACCACTACCTGAGCTTTAATTTCAGTACTCATCATGACCTCTTAATTGATTTCCGGCGGGTCTGTGACGTCACACCCGTCATCATTCAGATTTAGGGCGCATTTTTAATAACGCCCTCTTCCACCGGGACGTGTCTTTGCCACTGTAGTTTACAAAATCGTTAACAATTTTGAAACAACAAGCGACTAACGATTTGTCCTTGATCACTGACAGCTGTAACAAATAACAGCTTATCAGAAAAAAGCCGGCCGTCAGGCCGGCTTTTCGATTACATCACCAGACGGCGGATGTCAGACAACGTATTGTTAATAATGGTAATGAAGCGAGCACCATCAGCACCGTCAATGACTCGGTGGTCGAAGGAGAGAGACATCGGCATCATCAGACGCGGAGTGAACTCTTTACCATTCCAGACCGGTTCCATCGCGGACTTAGACACACCAAGAATAGCAACTTCCGGCGCATTGACGATCGGCGCAAAGTGCGTAGTCCCGATACCGCCCAGGCTGGAGATAGTGAAGCACCCGCCCTGCATTTCGCCAGCGGTCAGCTTACCGTCACGTGCTTTCTTGGAGATCGCCATCAATTCACGAGACAGTTCGACGATACCTTTCTTGTTCACGTCTTTGAACACTGGAACCACCAGACCATTCGGGGTATCAACTGCTACACCGATGTTGATGTATTTCTTCAGCGTCAGACGTTGAGCATCTTCAGACAGTGAACTGTTGAAACGAGGCATTTGCTCAAGCGCAGCAGCAACGGCTTTCATGATGAAGACAACTGGGGTGATTTTCACATCCAGTCTGCGCTTCTCAGCTTCCACGTTCTGCTGTTTGCGGAACGCTTCCAGATCGGTGATGTCAGTTTTATCGAAGTGCGTAACGTGCGGGATCATCACCCAGTTACGGCTCAGGTTAGCACCAGAGATTTTCTGGATACGGCCCAGTTCCACTTCTTCAACTTCACCAAACTTGCTGAAATCGACTTTCGGCCATGGCAGCATGCCCGGCAGACCGCCGCCAGCGGCAGCAGTTGGCGCAGCTTCAGCTCGTTTCACGGCATCTTTCACGTAAGCCTGAACGTCTTCGCGCAGGATACGGCCTTTACGACCAGAACCCTTCACTTTCGCCAGATTCACGCCGAATTCACGTGCCAGACGACGGATAACCGGCGTCGCGTGAACGTAAGCGTCATTCTCAGCGAACTCGCCCTTGCCTTCCGCTTTCGCTGCCGGTGCAGCAGCAGATTTTGCCGTCGGAGCCGGTGCAGCCGCTTCCTGCTTAGCAGCCGGAGCTGGTGCAGCGCCTTCGACTTCGAAGACCATGATCAGTGAGCCGGTTTTAACTTTATCGCCGGTGCTGATTTTGATTTCTTTAACCGTACCCGCAAACGGCGCAGGGACTTCCATCGAAGCCTTGTCGCCTTCAACGGTGATCAGTGATTGCTCAGCCGCGATTTTATCGCCGACTTTAACCATCACTTCAGTCACTTCAACTTCGTCGCCGCCGATATCTGGTACGTTAACTTCTTTCGCCGCAGAGGCCGCTGGTGCAGCAGCAGGTGCCGCTTCAGTTTTCTCTGCTGAGGCTGCAGGTGCGCTGCCCGCCACTTCGAAGACCATGATCAGAGAACCGGTAGAGACTTTATCGCCATTGCTGATTTTGATCTCTTTAACCGTACCGGCGAAAGGTGCCGGAACTTCCATAGAAGCTTTGTCGCCTTCTACAGTGATCAGAGATTGTTCAGCAGCAACAGTGTCGCCCACTTTAACCAGTACTTCGGTCACTTCAACTTCGTCACCGCCGATATCCGGTACGTTAACTTCTTTCGCCGCGGAGGCCGCAGGTGCAGCAGCCGGAGCGGCTTCTTTCTTCTCTTCTGCCTTAGCAGGTGCAGCGTCAGCTGCACCGTCGGCGGAATCGAAAATCATGATCAGTTTGCCGGTTTCAACTTTGTCACCGACAGAGACTTTAATCTCTTTCACGACACCCGCCTGCGGAGAAGGGACTTCCATAGAAGCCTTATCACCTTCAACCGTGATCAGCGACTGTTCAGCTTCAACTTTGTCGCCAACCTTCACCAGCACTTCGGTGACTTCAACTTCATCTGCACCGATGTCCGGTACGTTGATTTCGATAGCCATGTAATCTTTACCTCTTATGCCAGACGCGGGTTAACTTTATCTGCATCGATGTTGAATTTAGTGATGGCATCTGCAACCACTTTCTTATCGATTTCACCGCGTTTAGCCAGTTCACCCAGAGCCGCAACCACGACGTAAGACGCATCCACTTCGAAGTGGTGACGCAGGTTCTCACGGCTGTCAGAACGACCGAAACCGTCAGTACCCAGTACGCGGTAATCGCTCGCCGGGATGAAGTTACGGATTTGCTCAGCAAACAGCTTCATGTAGTCAGTAGATGCAACCGCTGGCGCATCGCTCAGTACCTGAGCCACGTAAGGTACGCGCGGCGTTTCGGTCGGATGCAGCATGTTCCAACGCTCACAATCCTGGCCTTCACGTGCCAGTTCAGTGAAGGAGGTTACGCTGAATACGTCAGAACCGATGCCGTAGTCTTTCGCCAGAATCTGAGCCGCTTCACGAACGTGACGCAGGATAGAACCAGAGCCCAGCAGCTGAACTTTACCTTTGCTACCCTCAACCGTTTCCAGCTTGTAGATACCCTTACGGATACCTTCTTCCGCACCCTGCGGCATCGCAGGCATGTGGTAGTTTTCGTTCAGCGTGGTGATGTAGTAGTAAATGTTTTCTTGCGCTTCACCGTACATACGGTTCAGACCGTCATGCATGATGACAGCCACTTCATAAGCGTAGGACGGATCGTAAGAAATACAGTTCGGGATAGTCAGAGACTGAATGTGGCTGTGACCATCTTCGTGCTGCAGACCTTCGCCGTTCAGCGTTGTACGACCAGAAGTACCACCGATCAGGAAGCCACGCGCCTGTTGGTCACCCGCTGCCCAGCACAGATCGCCGATACGTTGGAAACCGAACATGGAGTAGTAGATGTAGAACGGGATCATTGGCAGATCGTTGGTGCTGTAAGACGTTGCCGCCGCCAGCCAGGAAGAACCTGCGCCCAGTTCGTTGATCCCTTCTTGCAGGATCTGACCTTTTTCGTCTTCTTTGTAGTAAGCAACCTGCTCACGGTCCTGCGGGGTGTACTGCTGACCGTTCGGGCTGTAAATACCGATCTGACGGAACAGACCTTCCATACCGAAGGTACGCGCTTCATCGGCGATGATTGGAACCAGACGATCTTTGATAGACGGGTTCTTCAGCATCACGTTCAGAGCACGAACGAAAGCGATCGTGGTGGAGATTTCTTTATTCTGCTCTTCCAGCAGCGTGCGGAAATCTTCCAGCGTTGGCAGTTCCAGCTTTTCGCTGAAGTTAGGCTGACGGGTTGGCAGGTAGCCTTCCAGTGCCTGACGACGCTCGTGCAGGTATTTGTACTCTGCAGAATCTTTATCAAAGGTGATGTACGGCAGTTTTTCGATGTTTTCATCGCTAACTGGCACGTTGAAACGATCGCGGAAGTAACGCACGCCTTCCATGTTAATTTTCTTAACCTGGTGAGCGATGTTTTTACCTTCAGCCGCGTCGCCCATACCATAACCTTTAATGGTATGCGCCAGAATAACTGTAGGTTTGCCCTTGGTCGCCTGCGCTTTTTTCAGTGCAGCGTAGACTTTCTTCGGATCGTGACCACCACGGTTCAGTGCCCAAATTTGATCGTCGGTCCAGTCTTTAACCAGTGCAGCCGTCTCCGGATATTTACCGAAGAAGTGCTCACGCACATAGGCACCATTTTTGGATTTGAAAGTCTGGTAGTCACCGTCAACGGTTTCGTTCATCAGTTGGATCAGTTTACCGCTGGTGTCTTTACGCAGCAGTTCGTCCCAACGTCCGCCCCAGATAACCTTGATAACATCCCAGCCAGCACCGCTGAAGATGCCTTCCAGTTCGTTAATGATTTTGCCATTACCGGTAACTGGGCCATCCAGACGTTGCAGGTTACAGTTGATAACGAAGACCAGGTTGTCCAGTTTTTCACGGGTCGCGATGGTGATCGCACCTTTGGATTCTGGTTCATCCATTTCACCGTCGCCCAGGAAGGCATAAACGGTTTGCTTAGAGGTGTCTTTCAGGCCGCGGTGTTCCAGATATTTCAGGAATTTAGCCTGGTAGATCGAGCCAATCGGGCCCAGACCCATAGAAACGGTCGGGAACTGCCAGAATTCCGGCATCAGTTTAGGATGCGGATAAGAAGACAGACCTTTACCGTGAACTTCCTGACGGAAGTTGTTCATCTGATCTTCAGTCAGACGGCCTTCAAGGAAGGCACGAGCGTAAACGCCCGGAGAAATGTGGCCCTGGAAGTAGACCAGGTCGCCGCCGTCCTGCGCATTGCGAGCACGGAAGAAGTGGTTGAAGCACACTTCGTAGAATGTGGCGGAAGACTGGAAAGAAGCCATGTGGCCGCCCAGATCCAGATCTTTTTTCGAGGCACGCGACACAGTCATGATCGCGTTCCAGCGAATCGCTGAGCGAATACGGCTTTCCAGATCCAGATCACCTGGGTATTCCGGTTCGTCTTCCACAGCGATGGTGTTGACGTATTGACGCGCAGCCAGACCAGCAGCAACACTTACGCCGCCTTTACGTGCTTCACTCAAGACCTGATCTATCAGGAACTGAGCGCGCTCAACACCCTCTTCACGGATGACCGATTCGATCGCCTGCAGCCAGTCGCGGGTTTCGATCGGATCCACGTCATTATTTAAACGATCTGACATGGTTATTCCTTATCTTCTTTAATCAGTTAGTTTATTGGAGCCTGTCTTCCTGCATTCTGGCTTAGGTTTCGCCATAAGCAAAACGCATGAAGACAGGCTCATCGTCGTCATTGCCGCATTCAGAGCCCCAAAGTACGGATGCTCAATCCCTGCGTTGCTGGAGCCGACGCAGCGATCTCTCGCGCCGACTATGTTCCCGGTTAAGATCCAGCAATACTTCCTCAATAAACGCCAGATGGCGATGTGATGCTTCGCGCGCCTTTTCTGGCTCACGGGCAACAATAGCCTCAAAAATGCTGGCGCGATGAACGCTCACCTGAGCCAGCACTTCACGGCTCAAATAAAGCAATTCAAAATTCTGCCTCACGTTCTGTTCGAGCATCGGCCCCATACAGCGCACCAAATGCAGCAAAACCACATTATGCGTGGCTTCTGTTACAGCAACCTGATACTGCATAACGGCTTCTGACTCGGCGTCCAGATCGCCCGCTTCCCTCGCCTTCTCAATCACGGCATGACAATCCCGGATACGTTGCAGATCCGACTCTGTGCCACGCAACGCAGCATAGTAGGCAGCAATGCCTTCCAGCGCATGACGCGTTTCCAGAAGATCGAACTGTGATTCGGGATGTGTGCTCAGTAATTCTGCCAGCGGATCGCTGACACTTTGCCATAGATTGGCTTGAACGAAGGTACCACCACCCTGACGGCGCAAAAGGAGACCTTTGGCTTCCAGGCGTTGAATGGCTTCTCTCAGAGAAGGGCGGGAAACATCGAACTGTTTTGCCAGTTCGCGCTCCGGTGGGAGCTTCTCGCCGGGGCGCAAGGTTCCCTCAAGGATCAGAAACTCCAGCTGCTGTTCAATCACATCTGACAGTTTGGGCTGACGGATCTTGCTGTATGCCATAGTGAATTCTTCTCTGCGAATGGCGCGGAGTCAATTGGTAATACCAATTTCAAAAACGTGACGCTAAAGTAACAAAGTATTCACCTTCTGTCCATAAGGACCTTGAGCTAAATCACCAATCCCAACAGATTTTAACAATTGCACGAGAAACATGCGGCAAAGTGATAGCCCGCCTGTGGTATGACCATTAATCCCCCCTGTCTATATTTTAACTTTTTTGAAACGTAAAGCAGGCAATGCTGAACCGTTTAAATGCACAAATAGTGAATTATTATTCAAAAAATAAGACTTTTTATTCTTACAAAGATAGCGGAATTACCAATAGCTCCCTAACAGGGTAAACATCATTCTTACCGCGGGGATAAAGAGATAATAAAAGGGAGTAAGCCCAAAGAGGTATTACCCCTCAAATTCTCCATCGGTTCTCTCATCATTAGGGGTTCAATTAAGGAGGAATAACAATTTTGATGTCACGATAGTTTTTAGTTATCAGACTATAAGAAATCAGTGCAATCTTGCGCACTTACCACTATTCTCTGGCAAACGGTAGATATTTTCTTATTTTAAGAAATACCATTCCGTAAAAATAAAATTACACAAACGTACAGTCACTAATACGTGTGTTCGTTCACACCGTGTTTTTTACTTGCACTGGCAGAGGGTTAAATTTGATGGATAATCAACAAACGGACGGCACGCTAAAGCGTGGTTTAAAAAACCGTCATATTCAGTTGATTGCCTTGGGTGGCGCGGTAGGTACTGGCCTCTTTCTGGGTATTGCGCAAACAATTAAAATGGCTGGGCCATCGGTCCTGTTAGGCTATGCAATTGGCGGCCTGATCGCGTTTCTCATTATGCGCCAACTGGGTGAGATGGTGGTGGAAGAGCCGGTAGCCGGATCGTTCAGCCACTTTGCTTATAAATATTGGGGCGATTTCGCTGGTTTTGCATCTGGATGGAATTACTGGGTGTTGTATGTTCTGGTCGCCATGGCCGAACTCAGCGCCGTAGGGATTTACGTTCAGTACTGGTGGCCAGACATTCCGACTTGGGTGTCCGCCGCCGTCTTCTTCCTGCTGATTAACGCCATCAATCTGGCGAACGTCAAAGTCTACGGTGAGATGGAGTTCTGGTTTGCCATCATCAAAGTCGCAGCGATTATTGGCATGATCGCCTTTGGTGGCTGGCTGCTAATCAGTGGTACAGGCGGGCCGGAAGCAACCGTAACCAATCTGTGGGCGCAGGGCGGATTCTTCCCCAATGGCGGGCTAGGTCTGGTTATGGCAATGGCCGTTATCATGTTCTCATTTGGTGGCCTCGAACTGGTCGGGATTACCGCAGCAGAAGCGGATGACCCAGAGAAAAGCATTCCGCGCGCCACCAATCAAGTTATCTACCGTATTCTGATTTTCTACATCGGTTCACTCGCTATCCTGCTGTCACTTTACCCATGGGGCAAAGTGGTGGAAGGCGGTAGTCCGTTCGTCATGATCTTCCATGAGCTGAACAGCAACGTCGTGGCGACAATACTGAACGTCGTGGTACTGACCGCAGCGCTATCGGTGTACAACAGCTGTGTTTATTGCAACAGCCGCATGCTGTTCGGGCTGGCGAAACAGGGGAATGGACCGAAAGTACTGGAAACCATCGATAGCCGTGGCGTTCCCGTTGTTGCTATCGGTATCTCTGCGCTGGCGACGGCGCTCTGTGTACTGATCAACTACCTTATTCCCGGCAAAGCGTTCGAGCTATTAATGGCACTGGTTGTGTCTGCTCTCGTGATTAACTGGGCGATGATCAGCTTAGCGCACCTGAAATTCCGTGCGCAGAAGGATAAAGAAGGCACAGTGACCAAGTTTAAAGCGCTGCTTTATCCGCTGGGTAACTACATTTGCCTGCTGTTCCTGGCGGGTATACTGGTCATCATGTTCCTGACGCCGGGCATTCAGATTTCCGTCATGCTGATTCCAGTCTGGCTGATTATTCTGGGCGTGGGCTACTTCATCAAAAAGAAAAATCAGGCGAAGTAAGCCTCAGCGTTCATACCCTATCCCATTCTTTTCCATGGCCGACTCTGTCGGCCATTTTCATATTTGCTATATCCATCACACTTTGCCCCACCCGACCCATTTGTCCATTTTTGCAACCGATTTCATACGCTCTTTTATCCCTAGCGAAGGGAATAATCGTGTTTACACGTTAAGCACAGGAGTCGTATTCATGAAGAACAACGCACTGTCAGTTAAAGAAAAGATCGGCTACGGAATGGGTGACGCAGGATGCAACATGATTGGCGGAGCCATCATGCTATTTCTGAGCTATTTCTACACGGATATCTATGGGCTATCGCCCGCCTTGGTCGGCACCCTGCTACTCTCCATCCGCGTTATCGATGCCGTCACGGATCCGATTATGGGCGCGATCGCCGATCGAACCCAAAGTCGATGGGGTCGCTTTCGGCCTTACCTGCTTTGGGTTTGCGTACCCTACGTTCTGTTCAGCGTACTCATGTTTACCACACCGGACTGGAGCTACAACGGCAAAGTCATCTATGCCTTCGTCACCTATTTCCTGATGTCGCTGACCTACACCGCGATCAACATCCCTTACTGCTCGCTGGGTGGCGTGATCACCGCGGACCCGCATGAGCGGGTTTCCTGTCAATCATACCGCTTCATTATGGTCGGTATCGCCACGCTCATTCTCTCCTCAACGTTACTGCCAATGGTCGAGTGGTTCGGCGGTGAGGACAAAGCACGCGGCTACCAAATGTCGATGGGCGTAATGGCGATTATTGCCTTATTCATGTTTCTGTTTTGCTTTGCCACGGTTCAGGAACGGATCAAACCTGCCATCCCTACCAATGATGCACTGAAAGCGGATCTGAGAGACGTCTGGAAAAACGACCAATGGCCGCGGATCCTGCTGTTAACCTTGTGCAACGTCTGCCCCGGATTTATTCGCATGGCGGCCACGATGTACTACGTCACCTGGGTGATGGAAAAATCAGTCTCATTCGCCAGCCTGTTTATCAGTCTCGGCGTAGTCGGCATGATGTTCGGCAGCGCGTTAGCAAAGCCGCTTACCGACCGTTTCTGCAAGCTGAAAGTGTTTTTCTGGGTCAACATCGCACTGGCGATCTTTTCCAGCGCCTTCTATTTCTTCAACCCTCATCTCACCAGTTTTATTCTGGTGATGTACTTCCTGCTGAATATCCTGCATCAGATCCCTTCACCGCTCCACTGGTCTCTGATGGCTGATGTGGATGACTATGGCGAGTGGAAAACGGGCAAGCGCATCACGGGGATTAGTTTCTCAGGCAATCTGTTCTTCCTGAAAGTCGGGCTGGCGATTGCGGGGGCCATGGTGGGCTTCCTACTGTCCTACTATGGCTATGATGCCAATGCCAAACAGCAAAATGCAGAGGCAATGAATGGCATCATTATGTTGTTCACCATCATTCCCGGCGTAGGTTATTTGATCACCGCAGGCATTGTGCGTTTACTGAAAGTCGATCGCCAGCTCATGCAACAAATACAAATTGATCTGGAAAAGCGCCGTAATAACTATCGAGAACTGAGCGATAGCCACGGCGGTCCGGCACTCAACGTAAAAACAGGAGGAAAGAATGATGAACCCACATCAATGGCCTAACCCACTGATTGAGCAACGGGCAGACCCTTTTATTCTTCGTCATACAGATGGTCAGTACTATTTTATTGCCTCAGTCCCCGAATACAATCGGCTCGAAATTCGTCGGGCCAGCTCGCTGGAAGCACTTCCCCACGCTACCCCGGTGACGATCTGGCGCAAGCATGAACACGGCCCCTTAAGCGCACTGATTTGGGCACCGGAACTGCATGTAATTGATGGCAAATGGTATATCTATTTCGCCGCAGCACCGACGGAGGAAATCAAGGAGGGGTTATTCCAGCACCGCATGTTTGTATTGGAATGTGCAGACAGCGATCCACTTACAGGCCACTGGGTTGAAAAAGGCCGGATTTACACGCAATTCGATACCTTCTCACTGGATGCCACGCACTTTGAACATCGTGGAAAGCGCTACTATCTGTGGGCGCAAAAAGATCCCGCCATTGCGGGCAACTCGAATCTGTATCTGGCGGAAATGGAAAACCCGTGGACGCTGAAAGGCACGCCCGTCATGTTGAGCAAACCGGAACTGCCGTGGGAAGTGATAGGTTTTAAAGTCAACGAAGGCCCCGCCGTCATTAAGCACGGCGAACGCCTCTTTATCACCTATTCAGCCAGTGCCACCGATGAAAATTACTGTATCGGCTTACTGTGGGCGAATGCGGATAGCGATCTGTTGAACCCGACAAGCTGGCATAAATCGCAGCAGCCGGTCTTTACCACCAGTTGGGAAAACCGGCAATTTGGGCCGGGGCATAATAGCTTTACCCAAACAGAAACGGGCGAGGATGTGCTGGTTTACCATGCCCGCAATTACACAGAGATCGAAGGCGATCCGCTGTATGACCCGAACCGCCACACCCGGATTAAAACATTCAGCTGGGATCGTAACGGCATGCCGGCGTTCGGTGAACCTCCCGCAGACAGGCAATAAACGAGAAACGGGTGCGTTGGAGCGTATGTTGGGAAATCAGACCAGCGCACCGTATATCGTCAGGAGTGCGACCACGACCACCAGCGCCAACGTCACCTTTTTCGCCAGCGTTACAGCAGCTTTGGGCGTTTCTACAGGCTCAATGTGGGATTCACGCGCCAGAGAAAATTGAGCCAACTGAGTTAACACCCAGTATTGCGAGCTGCGGGCATCCCCCAGCGATGCGAACCAAGCTGGCAGCGCTTTTTCGCCGTGGCCCAGCAAAGCGTAAGCAGCACCAGCCAAACGAGCGGGAATCCAGTCAAGCCAATGCAGCAAACTATCAACACCGGACTGTGCGCGTTCCAGCGGCGTGTGGTGCCGTGCCAGCCAACTCTGTCTGGCACGTAAAAATGCGTATCCCATCAGCGTAATCGGCCCGTAAGGCCCAGCTACGACGAACCAGAATAGCGGGGCTAAATAGAACCGGAAGTTTATCCACAGCAATGCATTTTGCAGTTCTTTCAATTGCTCACTTTCGCTCGTGCCCACTGGCAGACCGTGAATCAACGCCAGTTCAGCCGCCATTTCACGGCTGGCGTCCGACTCGCCGCGCTGCGCCGCCTGCAAATAACGCCGATAGTGCTGACGAATTTCACCCGCGCCAATGCACATTAGGCTGATGACGATCCACAGCAAAAGAGAAATCAAGCCAAACAGAATACCGCTCGTTAGCCACAGCAGAGCAGCCACCACGCCCATACTACACAGCGTCAGGAACAGCGTTTGAAATAAAGACGGAGGCGAAACATGCCGAAATATCACCTCAAGCCGGTGATCGATCTGCCAGTGCTCTCCCTGTTTGAACAACCGTTCCCATGCCAGCGTAAGCAACAGTGTAAACAGCGTCATTGGTCTAGGCTCCCTTTGTTCTCTGTCCAGTTTTCTTGTAGCAAACGATGATAGCCGTCCCAGTCAAATGCAGGGCCGGGGTCGGTTTTACGGCCTGGAGCGATATCGCTATGCCCGGTAATTCGCGACGGCGTGATGGGATAATCCCGCATTAATAGGTGCGTAATCGCAGCCAAAGCGTGATATTGCTCCGTGGTAAAAGGCAGCGTATCTGTGCCTTCCAGCTCGATACCAATAGAGAAATCATTGCAGCGTTCACGTCCTTCAAACACCGAGACACCAGCATGCCAAGCACGCTCATCGAAAGACACATACTGTGTGGTTTGTCCGTCGCGGCGGATCAGGCAGTGGGCTGCTACGCGTAAATGGGAAATATCGGCGAAATAGGGATGCGCCGTAGGATCCAAGGTAGCGGTAAACAGTTGATCAATATACGGGCCACCAAACTCACCGGGCGGCAGACTGATATTGTGAATCACCAGTAAGGAAGGCACCTCATTATTTGGGCGACCATCATAATGCGGCGAAGGCGTGTGTGTAATGTCGGATAACCAGCCATTTTCCAAAAGCATCGGCGATAACCTCGCATCGTATCGTTAGCCGGCTGAATCAGGCGAAAAATCTATTTCAGGAGTAAAACAATTGGAGCCAAAAGTCCTTGTATCAAAGATACCATGTTTCACACCATCCTATCTATCCAACTGGATATCAATAGGTTTTACCGTTCGTTTTGTGATATTCCCGTCGCCTTTCTGCCTATACTTAATACCGATGCCCTTTTTATCAAAGTAAAATCCCCAACACCATTATGTGATTAAAATCACATAACAAATGTAATAGCGCAATAAAAGGCAACCGTTTTCGTGCATTGCGTCTATTTTTACTTAGAATGCATGACAAAATTATCTTCTGATTTTTTTAGATATTACCAAAACTTATTTTTCGGTCTTACGCACGACATAAATAACGTCTAACACTATGGTACTTAACATGAAAAAAACTTTCGCCGCAGGTGCCTTGCTCGCACTGTCATGCTCAATGCCAGCCCTTGCTGACGACAATAAAGCCGAATACCTGTCCGACTGGTGGCATCAGAGCATTAACGTCGTCGGCAGCGCCCACACGCGCTTCGGACCGCAGTTGAGCAGCACGACCTACCTGGAATACGAAGCATTTGCGCGTAAAGACTGGTTCGATTTCTACGGCTACGCCGATGTGCCTAAATTTTTCGGTGGTGATCCCGACAGCCGCGGCATTTGGGACAAAGGCTCTCCGCTGTTTGTCGAGATCGAACCGCGCTTCTCTATTGATAAACTGACGGGAGCTGACCTCAGCTTTGGTCCGTTTAAAGAATGGTACATCGCCAATAACGTTATCTACGATCAGGGCCGCAATAGTGGTTCACGCCAGAGCACCTGGTACATGGGCTTAGGCACCGATATTGATACCGGCACCGATCTGTCTCTCTCATTGAACGGTTATGCCAAATACCAATGGCAGAACTACGGCGCAGCGAACGAAAATGAGTGGGATGGCTACCGCGTAAAAGTGAAATACTCTTACCCGCTGGGCTCTCTGATGGGCGGTAACGTCTCTTATATCAGCTTCACCAATTTCGATTTCGGTTCAGAACTGCGTGATAAATCGAATTCAAGCCGCACTAACAACTCCATTGCCTCCAGCCATATTTTGGCGCTGGGCTACGACCACTGGCACTACTCTTTCGTCGCACGTTATTTCCACAATGGCGGCCAATGGGCTGATGGCGCAGAACTCAATTTCGGCAAAGGCCCGTTTGAAGTGAAATCTACCGGCTGGGGCTACTACCTGGTCGTCGGTTACAACTTCTAAAATCATGTTTTCTTTCCGGCGAATGCACATGTTCGTCGGAAGGTTAATAACAGTAACAGTCTGAATTATAATAATTATTCATTCTGGATGTCCGGATATAAACAAGGTAGCATAGACCTCCGAATCCCCCTTCGGAGTTTTGCCATGTCAACGCGTCGCTACAGTCAGGAACAACGCCAAAAAACCTTGCTTGCTCGTATTGCACAAGATATCCCTACCAGCGTGCAACTGGCCTTACGTGAAGATTTAGGTGGCATCGTCGATGCTAACCAAGACATTACCGCGCTTCTGCTACCCGATAACGAGATCGTCAGCGCACGCATTATCACGCGTGAAGCGGGTATATTCTGCGGTACGCGCTGGCTTGAGGAAGTCTTTTCTCAATTGGGCAACACGACAACGATCGTCTGGCACGTCGCCGATGGCGAAACCATCACCCCCAACCAAACGCTGTGTGACATCACAGGGCCAGCCAAACAGCTTCTGACGGGCGAACGCACGGCGCTAAATTTCCTGCAAACGCTATCCGGCGTCGCAACCGAAACCAGCCGCTATGTTGCAGTACTACAAGGAACACGCACCCGGCTGCTAGATACGCGCAAGACGCTACCGGGGCTGCGAACTGCACTGAAATACGCCGTATCATGCGGCGGCGGAGACAACCATCGGCTTGGTTTATCCGATGCCTTCCTGATCAAGGAAAACCATATCATCGCCGCGGGCTCAATCAAAAATGCGGTAGAAAAAGCACAGTCTTTACGCGGCGATGTTCCGGTAGAAGTTGAAGTCGAGTCGCTGGATGAATTACAGCAGGCGCTAGAAGCGGGTGCAGATATCATCATGTTGGATAATTTTAGTCTGGATAACATCCGGGAAGCCGTGAGCTTAACGCAAGGCCATGCGCTGCTGGAGATATCCGGCAATGTCACCCTAGACACGCTGCGTGGCTATGCGGAAACCGGCGTGGACTATATCTCAGTGGGGGCGTTAACCAAGCACGTGCAGGCAATGGACTTATCCATGCGCTTTATCTAATCGCTTCCCTATTTCTACCGACGAGGTGCCATTCCGCACCTCGTTCGCATTTCTTCATCTCATCCTCCCCATAACATCGTAACAATACGGACTTTCTGTCCCACACGGACGTTCGGTCTTGATAATGTGAATAATGCGTACCTGCCTGCAAAAATTTTTTAATTCTCTGCAAATGCCTAAAAACATGTCGTAGCGCTTTCCTGTTTTCATTTTTCCCGCTCGTCAGCCTTCACTCCCTTTTCTATGCTGCCAGCCATTCATATGGATTTATGCATCGCCATATTTGTGCGCCACAAAATTTATATTCAACAACAGGGAAATCAACATGACAAAACAACAGGGATTCACACTGATTGAGCTGATGATCGTCATTGCGATCATCGCCATCCTCAGCGCTATTGGCGTCCCCGCCTATCAAGGCTATCTGCAAAAAGCGGCACTGACGGACATGCTACAAACGATGGTGTCTTATAAAACGCCAGTCGATCTCTGCGGTCTGGAAAATGCCGCATTTACCGCCTGCAACGCAGGTAATCAGAGTATTCCGGGCAGTAAATCTTCACGCTACGTCAGCGCCGTTAGCGTCGCCCAAGGGGTAATTACATTGACAGGGCAAGCCACTCTGCAAGGCCTGCGTGTTGTTCTGACGCCAGTGTGGGATGCCGAAACGGGCGCTTCACGCTGGACGAAAAACTGTGCCACGGATGACAACGCAGAGAGCCTGCAATCCGCCTGTCAGGACGTTTTCCGTTTCGATAATACGGCGGGTTAATTATGACGGATTCTTCCTTCTCCTCCGAGCATACGCTCAGCGAGTTACAAACACTGTGCCGACGTTATCAGGCATTGCTGCTTAACCTCGATGAACAAACGCTGTCGGTCGCCGTCACGACGTCCCCTTCTGCGGAGATGATTGCCGCGCTGCGTTTCGCCAGCAATCGCCGAATTATGGTGGAACAATGGCCACAGGCCAGAATGGAACAACAGCTTAATCCGGTGAATGCCGTTGCCGAGCCAGCAGAGACTTACCATGCCAGCACCGATCGCTCCAGCACTGGGCAACAGGATCAGGATGACGCCTCCCCCGTCGCGCAATTTATCCATCAAACGCTGCGCCTCGCCGTTCAGCGCCGCGCCTCTGATATCCACTTTGAGCCGCTGTCAGACAGCTATCGTGTGCGGCTACGGATTGACGGTGTGTTGCAGTCAATATCCGCGCCCCCTCCCGAGCTGACAAACCGAATTACCGCGCGGCTGAAAATCATGGGCAAGTTGAATATTGCCGAAAGGCGATTACCGCAAGACGGTCAATTCAGCCTGATGCTGGATCAACAGCCCTACTCGTTACGCATCGCTACCCTCCCCGTGCAGCAAGGAGAAAAAGTCGTACTGCGTATTTTGCAGACGCACCAGCAAGAGTTGGCGCTGGATAAGCTCGGGCTCACCGCAAAGGCATTACAGCAGGTTATTAGCGTGCTGAGCGCCGCACAGGGGATGATGCTCGTCACTGGCCCAACAGGCAGTGGAAAAACGGTGACACTTTACAGTGCGATACGCTGGCTGAACGATAGCAGCCGCAATATCTGTAGCGTATAAGATCCGGTCGAAATCCCCTTACAGGGAATCAACCAAACAGCCATCAATCCTAAAGCCGAGCTGGGATTTGGCCGAATCTTACGTGCGCTGCTGCGACAGGATCCGGACGTCATTATGATTGGTGAAATTCGCGATACCGAAACCGCAGAAATTGCGGTAAAGGCCGCACAAACTGGCCATCTGGTCATGTCCACGTTACATACCAATTCTGCCGTAGAAACCCTGACTCGCCTCAGTCATCTGGGTATCCCCGGCTATCTGTTAGCCGCAGCACTAAAGCTCATCGTCGCACAGCGTCTTGTACGTCGATTATGCCCGCACTGTAAAACCCAGGGAGAACCACTACTCTCACTGCCAAACGACGTATGGCGAGGGCCATTACACCATTGGCAAGCTCACGGCTGTAGCCACTGTTTCTCTGGCTACTATGGCCGTGTCGCGCTCTATGAATTACTGCCCATCACGCCGGATTTTCAGGCAGCGTTAGCGGGCAACGCCAGCGTAGGGGAATTATCCGTTCTGTCACGTAACTCAGGTTTCCCAACGTTGCTGGCTGCAGGGCTGGAGCTGGTTAACGACGGTATGACCTCGCTTGCTGAAGTCTATCGAGTTGTTGGTGATGAGTGGTCGATGAATCAGGAGGCGCAATGAAGCTAGAACGCTTATATCACTGGCAGGCAATCACGTCCGAGGGAGAATTTGCCGAAGGTGAGCTCATCAGCACACGCCGCCAGCACGTCTATGCTAGCCTGATTGCACAAGGCTACCAGCCTCTTCTCGTAAAAGTCGGTCATTATCTATCGCTCCGCTACTGGAAGCGCGAACAACTCGGCGAATTAATCAAACAGCTTGCAGCACTGCTACAAGCAGGGCTGCCGCTATTAGATGCATTAAAACTGGTGTCGGAACAGCATGATCGCCCCGGCTGGCGCTGCGTATTACGAGACGTTCGCACCCATGTTGCTCAGGGAAGTTCGCTATCCGAAGCATTGCTCTACTATCCCCACATCTTTCCCGTTCTGTATCGCTCCTTTATTGCCGTCGGCGAATTAACAGGGAAACTAGACACATGCTGCCTACAGTTAGCACAACAGCAAGAAAAACAATCCAGACTGCAACAGAAAGTCATCAAGGCGCTGCGCTATCCCTGTTTTGTTTTAACAATCGCAATAGTGGTCAGTATGATGATGTTGATTCTGGTTTTACCCGAATTCGCGACGCTCTATTCCTCGTTCAACGCGCCATTACCGTGGTTTACCCGACAGTTGCTTCATCTGGCAGAGGTAATCTCTGGTTACGGATTCATTGGGTTGCTGGTACTAAGTTTTCTGATGCTAGGGTACGCCCAATTGAGGGAGAAAAGGCCATTATGGAAAATCAGGGAACAAGAATGGCTGCTGAAGCTTCCCGTGGTATCCAGTCTGCTACGCGGTAAATCGCTGAACCAGATATTTACTATCCTGGCTATGACGCAACATGCTGGTTTGACGCTTCCTGAAGGGCTGGATGCCGCCGCGACGATCCGTCACCCGCTTTATCAAGCCGCGATTCAACAGATACAGGCGCAGTTGCATCAGGGCACGTCGCTATACGATGCCACACAGCATCACGCCGCGCTGTTTCCCGCACCTTGTCCGCAATTGATTCGCGTTGGGGAAGAAACCGGTGCGCTGGATGCGATCTTTACACAGCTGGCAGAATGGCACGAGGGGCGCGTACAACAGCAGGCGGACATGTTGACACAAACGCTAGAGCCGTTACTGATGATGGTCGTCGGGGGAATGGTCGGGGCGCTAGTGATTGGCATGTATTTACCTATCTTCCAACTGGGGAATGTATTGGCCGGAGCCTGAACCGACCAATACAACACGACACGTCTACAAATCAGATCGCACCACCACCGTTAACAGCGAAAAGATCGCGCATAACAACGGTAACTACCCATTGAAAATACGGTTTTCCTGCTCGGCTACGCGGATAAATGTTGTGCGCTTCGTCAGCTCTTTCAAACGGGATGCACCGACATAGGTACAGGCAGACCGTAGGCCACCAAGAATATCACGTACGGTATTATCTACCGGACCGCGCAGTGGCAGTTTCACGGTTTTGCCTTCTGCGGCACGGTACTCAGCCACACCGCCGACATGACGTTCCATCGCAGATGCGGAACTCATCCCGTAGAACAACATCATTTTCTCACCGTTTTCTTCAACGATGGTTCCTTCACATTCATCGTGTCCTGCCAGCATACCGCCCAGCATGACAAAATCGGCTCCGCCACCGAATGCTTTCGCGACATCGCCCGGCATAGCGCAACCACCGTCGCTCACAATTTGCCCACCGAGACCATGAGCCGCATCGGCACACTCAATCACGGCGGAAAGCTGAGGGTAACCCACCCCCGTTTTGACACGCGTTGTGCAAACAGAGCCGGGGCCAATACCGACTTTCACGATGTCCGCGCCAGACAGAATGAGTTCTTCCACCATTTCGCCCGTCACCACGTTTCCCGCACAGATAACCTTGTCAGGGCAAGCCTCACGCACTTTTTGTAGGAACGTGACAAAGTGCTCAGAATAACCATTTGCTACATCGATACAGATAAATTTCAGTTCAGACGACAGCGCCAGAATTTGCTTTAACTTGATGAAATCAGCATCAGAGGTCCCACTTGAGACCATGACATGGCGTAATACCGATTCTGGGGCGCGTTGCACAAACTGGGACCATTGTTCGACAGAATAGTGTTTATGGACAGCCGTCAGAACATCAAAAGAGGCCAGGACTTCCGCCATACTAAACGTACCCACGGTATCCATATTGGCGGCGATAATCGGAACACCGGACCAGTTGCCTCCGGCGTGAAGGAAGGTGAATTGACGTTCTAGTTCAACGTCGGAGCGGCTTTTCAGCGTCGAACGCTTTGGCCGGATGAGAACGTCTTTAAAGCCTAACTTTAAATCTTCTTCAATACGCATGAGGTTCGAGTTCCTGGTGAGTGACGGCGGAATGCTCAGTATCGTTACTGGGCATAATCGTGTTTAAAAAAATAATGCCCTTTACCAGTGACGTTATCATACGCAGGAATAATCCTGCGGCAAGACTGCGATTTTCACTTTATTTGGGATAAAATCAGAAAAATTTACCTATCGCCTAACAAGATGATAGCGTGGAGCAAACTACGGCTTATGCCTGATTGGCTTCAGGGGAATAGGAATCCATTCCTTTTCCTTGAAAATAGTAGAAATGTTAATTTTTCAATACAGGTGCAATGACATACATCGTAGCCTTAACAGGCGGTATCGGCAGCGGGAAAAGCACCGTAGCCGATGAATTTGCCAAATTAGGGACCACTATCGTTGATGCGGATATCATCGCGCGTCAGGTAGTCGAGCCAGGGAAACCCGCACTGGATGCCATCAGGCTCCGGTTCGGCGACGCCGTGCTCAATGCCGATGGCTCATTGAACCGTTCTGCGCTACGCCAACGAATTTTCTCCTCGCCAGAGGAGAAACAGTGGCTGAATAACTTGCTCCATCCGTTGATCCATCAGGAAACACAGGCCCAGTTTCGAGCCATATCCACACCGTACATTCTGTGGGTCGTCCCTTTACTGGTGGAAAACGGTTTACAACAGCGAGCACAACGTATTCTGGTCGTTGATGTAGACAGAAAAACACAGCTTGAACGCACACTGGCCCGCGATGGTATCAGTCTGCAGCAAGCAGAAAACATACTGGCAGTACAGGCAACCCGAGAACAGCGCCTGGCTTGTGCCGATGATATTATTGATAACAGTCGCTGCCCAAACGCGCTGGCTCAACAGGTTGCGGAATTACACCGCCATTACCTAGAGCTAGCCGCCTCCGCAGCCGACAGGATGGCTAAGAATGAGTGACGCTTCCTCAACAATTTTATTTGAATATCCGCTGAACGAAAAAACGCGTACCTGGTTGCGTATCGAATCATTATCGCAGCAGTTGCATCAAAACCATTCCCTTACCGATATGGGAAGTGCTCTGACATTTTTTCGCGCTATCGCCGAGTTGCTTGATGTGCTGGAACGTGGAGACGTGCGTACCGAGTTGCTGAAAGAACTCGAGCGCCAACAGCAAAAGCTGCTGCAATGGAGTGATGTGCCGGGCGTTGACATGGAACGCATCCACTCGCTGCGACGTCAGTTGAAAGATCTGTCCAGTACGCTGATGGCAGCACCACGGATGGGGCAGTTCTTACGAGAGGATCGCCTGATTGGCATGGTACGTCAGCGACTCGGTATTCCCGGCGGTTGTTGCAGTTTCGACCTACCTACTCTGCATAGCTGGCTGCATCAGCCTAAGGAACTGCGTGAGCAATTGGTTTTCAGCTGGCTTAATTCTTTGTCGCCGCTCAAACAAGCGCTGGATATGATCCTGGAACTGATCCGCCACTCCGGCACATTCCGGCCGCAGACCAGCTTGAATGGTTTCTTTCAGGACAATGCCTCTGATGCTGATCTGCTGCGTTTACGTCTTGAACAGATGCATCAGCTCTATCCACAAATATCCGGCCATAAGACACGCTATGCCATCCGTTTTCTGCCATTAGATAGCGAAAACGGCCACATTCCTCCTCGTTTAACGTTTGAACTGGCCTGCTGCTAGGCTCAGCCCTAACAAACAAAAACGTGTTAAGTATCAAATAGATATTAAGTATAAATAGAGTGAAGAAATTTTATGACAACAGAGATTACGACGGTAAAGTGCCCAACCTGCAAGCAGGCGGTCATTTGGGACGCAGCCAGCATCTATCGCCCATTTTGTAGCAAGCGTTGTCAGCTCATCGATTTGGGAGAATGGGCTGATGAAGAAAAGTGTATTCCGAGTGATGATATGGTTTCAGACAGTGAAGACTGGAGCGAAACGCGCTAACAGCCACGTTTCGCGATAACGAGTTCAGACAGGCAAGATTCGATTAAAGCGATTTCAGCCAGCGGATCACCTCCGCATTCGCTGGCGGAAACTCGTCCTCACGCAACGCCTCCACGCTCACCCAGCGAGATTCCTGACCTTCTCGGCCATAGGGCTCTCCTTGCCACGTTTCAACCAGAAAGAAATGAAGCGTGATGATTCTCTCCGGCGTAGAAAACGTTTTATCGTTTAGCGGCTGGGGGGCGATGGCCTCGATACCCGTTTCTTCGTGCAGTTCACGAATCAGAGCCTGCTCAGGGGTTTCGCCCGCTTCAATTTTACCGCCGGGAAACTCCCACATCCCTGCCATATGAACACCATCAGGGCGACGAGCAATGAAATATTGCTGTTCCGTATTACGGATGATGCCCACCGCGACGGATAACTGTTTTTGCGTCATGACCATTCCTATCAGATTCTTATCAAGTAAAAGGCGGTCAATGACCGCCCTTGTACTTATCACATTTTAATCACTGGATTTAGCAGTCAATTATTTCTGTAAGCGACCGTGGCACTGCTTATATTTCTTGCCTGAACCACATGGGCAAGGATCGTTACGTCCAATTTTACGGTCTGCCTGCGCCGGTGAACCCGTATTGAGGCTGTCTTCTTCCTGATGACTAAACTGCTGTTGCTGCGCTAAACGCTCAGCTTCTTCACGGCGTTGCAGCTCCAACGCTTCGATTTCTTCCGGCATTCTCACCTGAACTTTGCTCAACGTACTGATCACTTCATATTTCAGTGATTCCAACATCGCGGCAAACATAGAGAACGACTCACGCTTATATTCTTGTTTCGGATCTTTCTGTGCATAACCACGTAAATGGATGCCCTGACGCAGGTAATCCATTGCCGCCAGATGCTCTTTCCACAAGGAATCCAGTGTCTGCAACATCACGCCTTTTTCGAAGTTGCGCATGACTTCATCGCCAACCACTTCTTCTTTGCGATGATAAACGTCAAGCGCCTGCTGGAAAATACGCTCACGCAGCGTTTCTTCGTGCAGTTCAGGCTCTTTATCCAGCCACGCCTTAATAGGCATATCCAGATCGAAATCGTTCTTCAGGCGCTGTTCCAGGCCTTCCGTATCCCACATTTCTTCCAGAGACTGCGGCGGAATATAGCTGTCGATGGTCGTTTTAAACACATCCTCACGAATACTGGTGATGGTTTCACTGATATCGGACACGTCCAGCAGTTCGTTACGCTGCGTGTAGATCGCACGACGTTGGTCGCTCGCTACATCGTCATATTCCAGCAGCTGTTTACGAATATCAAAGTTACGGCTTTCCACTTTACGCTGTGCGTTAGCAATAGCCTTGGTGACCCACGGGTGCTCAATGGCTTCACCTGGTTTCATACCCAGTTTACGCATCATGTTAGAAACACGATCGGACGCAAAAATACGCATCAGCGCATCTTCCATCGACAGGTAGAAGCGTGATGAACCCGCATCCCCCTGACGACCGGAACGGCCACGAAGCTGGTTATCGATACGACGAGATTCATGGCGCTCAGTACCGATAATGTGCAAGCCGCCCGCCGCCAGCACAGCATCATGACGCACTTTCCAGGCTGCTTTAATTTCTGCAATTTGCTCATCATCTGGGTTTTCCAGATGTGCCACTTCTGCCTGCCAGCTACCACCCAAGACGATGTCCGTACCGCGACCGGCCATGTTGGTTGCGATAGTGACAGCGCCAGACTGCCCGGCCTGAGCAACGATATCTGCTTCCATCGCGTGGAACTTCGCATTCAACACACTGTGTTTGATGCCCGCTTTCTCCAGCGCCTGAGAAACCACTTCTGATTTCTCAATGGAGATCGTACCAACCAGAATCGGTTGACCTTTTACGGAGCGGTCTTTGATATCTTCAATGATGGCATCGATTTTTTCCTGCTCGGTCATGTAGACCAGATCAGGCAAGTCTTTACGAATCATCGGACGGTTGGTCGGCACCACAATCGTATCCAGCTTATAAATGGAGCTGAACTCGAAAGCTTCGGTATCTGCCGTACCCGTCATACCTGCCAGTTTTTCATACAAGCGGAAGTAGTTTTGGAAGGTAATGGAAGCCAGCGTCTGGTTTTCATTCTGAATGGCCACCTTCTCTTTCGCTTCCACAGCCTGATGCAGGCCATCGGACCAGCGACGCCCCTGCATGGTACGTCCAGTGTGTTCATCAACGATGATAACTTCACCGTCTTTTACAATATAATCCACATCGCGGGCAAACAGCACATGCGCACGCAGCGCGGCAGTAACATGGTGCATCAGCATAATGTTCGTCGGAGAGTACAGTGATTCCCCCTCTTCCATAATGCCTTCTTTCACCAGCAGCTCTTCCACCAGAACCAGACCACGCTCGGTGAGGTTCACCTGACGCGCTTTCTCATCAACAGAGAAATGGCCTTCGCCGTGGAAAGTATCCGAATCCTCTTTATCCTGACGAATCAGGTGAGGAATAATTTTATTGACGCTGATATAAAGCTCGGAACTGTCTTCAGCCGGGCCGGAAATAATCAGTGGCGTACGCGCTTCATCTATCAGGATGGAGTCAACCTCATCCACCAGCGCATAGTACAATTTACGCTGCACACGTTCTTCCGGGCTGAAAGCCATGTTGTCACGCAGGTAGTCAAAACCGTATTCGTTATTGGTACCGTAGGTAATATCTGCGGCATAAGCTTCACGCTTCGCTGGTGCAGGCATCCCCGGCAGGTTGATACCCACGCTCAGGCCAAGGAATTCAAACAAAGGACGGTTATTTTCGGCATCACGCTGTGCCAGATAATCGTTCACGGTAACCACATGTACGCCACGGCCAGTCAGCGCGTTCAGGTACGCAGGTAACGTTGCTGTCAGCGTTTTACCTTCACCAGTACGCATCTCCGCAATACACCGCTCGTTCAGCACCATACCGCCAAGAAGCTGCACGTCGAAGTGACGCATGCCAAAGACACGCTTACTGGATTCACGCACCACGGCGAAGGCTTCCGGCAGCAGGTTCTCCAGCTTTTCGCCTTTTTCCAGACGAACACGGAACTCCAGCGTTTTCGCTTGCAGCTCCTCATCTGAAAGTTTTTCCATTTCTGGTTCTAAACGACTAATAACATCGACATTTTTACGCATACGACGCAGCGTACGATCGTTACGGCTACCAAAAATTTTGGTTAGGATATTCATGACCATAATAATTTTAATCTCACAAGTGCCACGTATCCAGTGGCAACACAATATCGAAAACCTGAGAAACTCAGCAAAAACGAGAGAAATTTCTTCAGCTAATTATCTATTACACTTTCAGCTGAGAAGGTAGGGTCCTGCACGGATGCCGCGGATTTGGGCAAGCCAGATGCCGATTTGATGATGTGCCTGAGGATAAAAAGTGACTCGTCCAGCATGGGGGGAGATCACAAAGGGAAACTGGGAATCCTGCGTCAGCAACGCATTTAGCGTATCCAGTAACACCAGAGAATGGGGCTGTAGTTCGTCAACCTGTTGGGCATTGGCCGTCTGTGGCGTCGTCAATGCAAAGGAAAGGTGGCGGATTACCGTACGAATCGCATGCTGATGCCAGTAATCAACGCTATAGGACGAGCGCCGATGCGCTTCCTTTAGCGCCACCAGATCGGTAAGGCTTAGTGATACACTATTCTGGCGACTAACACTGGAGGCTGAATTAGGGTGTGAGACAATATCCTGTGATTCATTCAGGCTTGTCGGCAGACCAAGACTCGCCGCAACCATCCCTAATAAGAGATGCGGCCAGAAATAACGTCTGCCAAATTGTCGCCAACGATTTAGAATACCAATCACGAGTTAACATCCACCGGAGCCAGGTCTATGCGTGATAGCCGCCCACAATCACTGGAATTTCTGTTTGATAGCGCATCAATGTCGGGTAAAGGCCCGCTACAAGATGTGCAACAGCGCGCTATCGCCTTATTAAAACTCAACCGTGCCGTACGCGGATTACTGCCTGCACCGTTGCACCCATGGTGCCGCGTCGCTAATTACCGGCAAGGTTTGCTGATACTGGAAACCGCCAACGCCAGTTGGCTGATGCGGTTACGTTACGAACAGCCTGCGTTGCTCTCTGCATTACGCGCACAAATATTACCATCATTGGCTTCAATCGACATCAGGATTAATCCAACGCTTGCCGCAAAAGGGCATGAAATCGTGAAAAATAGTGACATTTCAGCGACAGGGAACACCGACAGCAAACCGTTGCGTCAGTTGAGTGAACAAAGTGCGGAGACATTGAGGACGTTAGCAGGCAATAGCCCAGAAAAACTCAGAAAGATATTAGAACGACTGGCTTCACTGGCCGGAGAGAGTACCAGTAAAACCAGTCGTAATAAGAAGTGACTACTTCAGGTGTTACGCCAGCACGATAGACGGTGCTTTAAACGCCAGCGGCATTTCAGCTTCATCTTCAAAGGTCACGTATTCCCACGCTTCCTGATTTGCCAGCACAGCCTGCAACAATTTGTTGTTGAGAGCATGGCCTGATTTAAATGCAGAAAACGCACCGATGATGTTATGACCACACATAAACAGGTCGCCGATGGCATCCAGCATTTTATGGCGGACAAACTCATCTTCAAAACGCAGACCGTCTTCATTCAGTACGCGGTAATCGTCAACGACGATGGCACAATCCATACTGCCGCCCAGGCACAACCCACGAGACTGCAAGTATTCGATATCGCGCATGAAGCCGAACGTACGCGCACGACTAATCTGGCGAACAAACGCATCAGCAGAGAAATCCAAACGATAGCGCTGGTTGCCCGCATCAATCGCCGGGTGGTTGAAGTCGATAGTGAAATCCAAGCTAAAGCCGTTAAACGGTTTCATTTCGGCCCACTTGTCGCCATCTTCAACGCGAACTGACTGCTTGATGCGTACGAATTTCTTGGCACAGTTCAGCTCTTCGATACCCGCATCTAACAGCAGATAAACGAACGGGCTGGCGCTGCCATCCATAATTGGAATTTCCGGTGCGTCAACATCAATGACAATATTGTCAATGCCCAACCCTGCAAGCGCAGCGTTAAGATGCTCCACCGTAGAAATACGCACGTCATGCTCATTAACCAGGCAAGTACAGAGCATGGTATCACGCACGGATTTTGCATCAGCCGGGAAATCAACCGGGGGATTCAAGTCTGTGCGGCGATAGATGACCCCGGTATTTGCCGGTGCAGGACGCATGGTCAACGTGACCTTCTTGCCAGTATGTAACCCGACACCAGTCGCCTGAACAATACGTTTTAATGTACGTTGTTTGATCATCATTTTATCTCGCATGTTACTGAACCTACCGACCTAGTATAGACCAAGCTCGGGGGCACAGTTTAGCACAAAGAGCGGAGATTCCAACGTTATCTGGCAGCAAATTAGTCTGCCTGCTTACGCAGAAACGCCGGAATATCCAGATAGTCTGGCTCTTTATTCGTCTGCGGATTCTGGTCGTTAACCACTTTGGCAGCCGGTTTTTCCTGCGCCAGCGGTGTCATACCGTGTTGCTGGTAACGATGATCCATCACAGGCTGACTAGCTTGCTTATTCGTCACCAGAGTAATCTCAGGACGTTTGTCCATGCCGATCCCCGTTGCAACAACCGTCACACGCAGTTCATCATTCATTTCAGGATCAAGCGACGTACCGATCACTACTGTCGCATTGTCGGATGCGAATGCACGGATGGTGTTACCTACCGTCTCGAACTCATCCAGACGCAGGTCGAAGCCCGCAGTGATGTTGACCAACACGCCACGTGCGCCAGACAGATCGATATCTTCCAGCAGTGGGCTGGAGATCGCCATTTCTGCTGCTTCTTCTGCACGGTCTTCACCGCGCGCAACACCGGATCCCATCATGGCATAACCCATTTCGGACATCACGGTACGTACGTCTGCAAAGTCGACGTTCATCAGGCCAGGACGCGTGATCAGCTCGGCAATACCCTGCACCGCACCTTTCAGTACATCATTTGCCGCGCCAAATGCATCCAGCAGGGAAATACCGCGCCCCAGCACTTTCAGCAGCTTGTCGTTTGGAATCGTGATCAGCGAGTCGACGTGCTTAGACAGCTCGGCGATACCCTGCTCCGCAAACGCCATGCGCTTTTTGCCTTCAAAGTTGAAAGGCTTGGTCACCACAGCAACGGTCAGAATGCCCAGGTCTTTTGCTACTTCGGCCACAACCGGTGCAGCACCTGTACCCGTACCACCGCCCATACCTGCGGCGATAAACACCATGTCTGCACCTTCCAGTGCTGCACGTAGTGCTTCACGATCTTCTTCAGCCGAATTACGGCCAACTTCCGGGTTAGCGCCTGCGCCCAAACCTTTCGTGATGCCGCTACCGATCTGAATCGTCTGGCCAACAGCCGTTTTACGTAATGCCTGCGCATCCGTGTTGACCGCAAAGAATTCGACGCCTTCGATGCGCTCGCGCACCATGTGTTCGACGGCGTTACCGCCGCCGCCGCCGACGCCGATGACTTTAATCACCGCGTCGTTGGTTAATTCCATTGGTTCAAACATAATTTCTCTCCGTTTGTGCCTGTAACTGCGAGATCATAAAACTGTGCCAGGTGATCTCTTTGATAAAATTAAAATTCTTTCCTCAACCAGCTGTTGATTCTCTTGAACCAGTTGCTCACTGAGGCACGTTTTTCGACTTCATGCTCACCACCTAGGTGAGATTCTTTTCCGTAATGGAGCAACCCAACCGCCGTTGAGTAATAAGGCTCTTGGGCATAATCCGTCAGCCCTGTTATATTCATTGGTTGTCCAATACGCACCTGTGTGTGGAACACACGCTGCGCACAGGCCGCCAGACCGTCTATTTGCGCGGCACCGCCCGTCAGCACAATCCCTGCCGCCAGATGGTGTTTCACGCCTTGTTGACGCAACTGCTCCTGCAACTGTAAAAGTTCATCGTTCACCAGATTCAACAGCTCGGTGTAACGTGGTTCAATCACTTCCGCCAATGTCTGTCTTTGCAGACTGCGGGGTGGACGTCCTCCAACGCTCGGGACCTCCACATTCTCATCTTTGCCGACGATTGCGCCTAATGCACAACCATGGCGTACCTTGATCGCTTCGGCATCCGTCGGCGGTGTGCCAAACGCATAGGCAATGTCGCTTGTAACTACATTGCCAGCATACGGAATCACTTTAGTGTGTCGCAATGCGCCGCCGGTATAGACCGCGATATCCATTGTACCGCCACCGATATCGACTACACACACACCCAGCTCACGTTCGTCTTCTGTCAGCACCGCATAGCTGGATGCCAGCCCTGCAAAAATCAGTTGGTCGACCTTTAAGCCACAGCGTTCAACAGCTTTGACAATATTCTTAGCCATATCGTTATGGCAGGTTATCAGGTGGACTTTCGCCTGCATGCGCACGCCGGATAAGCCAACCGGGTTTTTAATCCCTTCCTGATAATCGATCGCGTATTCCTGTGGGATCACATGGAGAACTCGGTGCTCATCGCGCACGCGCACAGACTTGGCGGTGTGTACCACGCTTTCTACGTCGTCCTGCGTAACCTCTTCTTCTGAAATAGGCACCATCCCTATTTCATTCTGGCAACTGATGTGTTTTCCCGACAGCGCCAGATACACGGAAGAGATCTGGCAGTCTGCCATCAACTCAGCCTGATCAATAGCGCGCTGAACACATTTAACGACCGATTCCAGATCGTTTACGCCACCTTTATCCATACCGCGTGACGGGCAACTGCCCACGCCAATAATATTGACCATGCCATCGGGCAGAACTTCCCCTACCAGCGCAGCCACTTTTGCTGTACCGATTTCCAGCCCAACTACCAGTTTTCTGTCCGTCGACTTGATCATTGTTGTTTAGCCTGTGCCTGTTTCTGGTTACTGTTCTGTTGCTGATCAATGTCTTGTTGCTGACCAACTCGCTGCCGATCAACGTTTTGTTGATCAAGCAAGGCTGGAGCCCAACCTATCGCGGCCCCGCTGTCGTACCGCAAGTCCACATGGCTGAGACGTTTGTTTTCGCTCTGAGCCTGCCGCTGCAACAGCGGGTACAGCTCGATAAAGCGTTGCAGACGTTTAGCCCTATCATCCCGCCCTAATTCAAGGCGAGTATCATCATCTAATCCTAGCTGCCACGAATGTCGCGCACTCATCGCAACCATCTTTAACGTAAACTTTCCAGCAGCCAGCGTCTGATTCATTGTGCGATAACCTTCCAGCACCTCTGCCTCACTACCTTCCGGGCCATACAGCAGTGGCAGCTTGCGATTACCAATGCGTTCGGCAGGTACACTGAACGAATTTCCTTCCGCATCAACCATTAGCTGATCATTCCAACGCGCAACCGGAACATATTCAACCAGATGAATCTTTAATTCGTCCGGCCACTGCTTACGCACGCTAGCCTGCTTTATCCACGATAGACGCTCGATCTGCTGCTGGATCACATTCACATCTTGTGTCATGAACGTTCCAGGCGACCCCAACGACAAAATTGCCTGACGGATATCGTCGTTGGTGGTGTACTGCCTTTCCCCTGTTACTGCCATGCGGGAGAGCGGCAAGCGGCTGGCATCTTTCATCCACCCCACCACCATCCAGCCTCCCCAGACGATCGTCCCTATCACCATCAGCAGGAAAATTACTCCTGCTAATTGGCCTCCATTACTGCGACGTGTTCCTTTCGTCGGTTCTGGCTCTCGTCCGCGTGTATTCAGCGCTGCCTGCGACATATCAGCCAGCAAGCTCCAGAATTTTCACGACCAATTGCGAGAAAGTCAGGCCACGTTGACGCGCCGCCATAGGAACCAGACTGTGGCTCGTCATCCCCGGAGAGGTATTCACTTCAAGCAGGTAGAAAGCGTCGTCGCTATCCAGCATAAAATCGACACGTCCCCATCCGCTGCAATCTACCGCACGATAAGCCGCCATCGCCAATGCAGCTAACGCTTGCTCTTGCTCGTCTGACAAACCACTCGGACAGAAATACTGCGTATCATCCGATAAATACTTCGCTTCATAATCGTAAAACGTACCCGCGGGTTGAATACGAATAGAAGGCAATACCTCATCACCTAGGATAGCAACCGTATACTCTGGACCGCTCAGCCATTTTTCGACCAGAACATCGTCATCGTGGCGGAATGCTTCTTCCAGTGCGGCAGGCAGGTCGCTAAGCGTATTCACTTTGCTCATACCCACACTGGAACCTTCACGGCTTGGCTTGACGATCAGCGGCAACCCGAGATGGGTGAACTGCGCCAATAACGTATTCGCTTCCGTATCTAAATATTGGCGACGATCCAGCGCCACATAAGGCGACACCGGCAACCCCACCGCTTGCCACACCTGTTTGGTTCGGAGCTTATCCATCGTCAGTGCAGATGCCATGACGCCGCTACCGGTATAAGGCAACCCCAGAAATTCCAGAACACCCTGCAATGTGCCATCTTCACCACCACGACCATGCAAGGCGATAAAAACGTTGGTAAAACCTTCTTCTTTCAACGTCGTCACAGGGAAGTCACGCGTATCAACCGCATGCGCATTGATGCCCGCTTCTTTCAGGCCAGCCAAAACCGCCTGACCGGAAAGTAACGACACTTCACGTTCGGCAGAGGTTCCACCAAGCAATACAGCAACTTTCTCAGTCATGATGTTCCTCATTCGCTTATCTGCGGCTGTAATCTGGAATCAGCCAGTTTACGCGCCAGTTTACCGATATTGCCGGCACCCTGAACCAAGATCAGGTCTTCACCTCGTAGCGCCTGTGACAACAGTTCCGGTAAAGTATCCATATCCGTCACCAGAATCGGATCAATCTTACCTCTTCCGCGAATCGTACGGCACAGCGAACGGCTGTCTGCACCTGGAATCGGCGATTCTCCTGCGGAATACACATCCAGCATCAGCAACACGTCAACCTGTGATAACACGTGCGCAAAATCGTCATACAAATCGCGGGTTCGCGTATAACGATGCGGCTGAAAAATCATGACCAGCCGCTTATCCGGCCACCCAGCACGGGCCGCTTTAATCGTGGCATCGACTTCCGTCGGATGATGACCGTAATCATCCACCAACATCGCTGTACCACTTTGCCCATTCACTAGTTCAAGCGGGTATTCGCCGAGAAAATCAAAACGACGACTGGTGCCCTGAAAACGCTCAAGTGCACGTAGAATTGCTTCGTCATCAATACCTTCATCGGTCGCTACAGCAACCGCTGCCGCCGCGTTGAGCGCATTGTGACGCCCCGGTGCATTCAGCGTGACATTGAGCAACGTTTTGTCTTTTCGCTCCAGCGTAAAGTGCCCTTGCGCGCCTGTCTGGCGATATCCAGCAACGCGCACATCCGCATCATCGCTAAAACCATACGTAGTGATATGGCGGCCAACGCGCGGCAACAGTTCGCGAATAACAGCATCGTCAATACACATCACAGCCTGACCGTAAAACGGCAAATTGTGCAGAAAATTGATGAACGTCTGCTTCAGGTTCTCAAAATCGCCCTGATAAGTGTCCATATGATCGGCTTCAATGTTGGTCACAATCGCCACCATCGGCTGCAAATGCAGGAAAGACGCATCGCTTTCATCGGCTTCTGCAATCAGGTAACGGCTTGATCCCAAACGCGCATGTGTTCCTGCCGCTTTCACTAAGCCGCCGTTCACAAACGTCGGATCCAATCCCGCTTCCGCGTAAATGCTGGTGACCATCGCCGTTGTCGTCGTCTTACCGTGCGTACCCGCGATCGCAATACCGTGACGAAAACGCATCAGTTCTGCCAACATCTCTGCACGACGGATCACCGGAATACGTGCGTCATGTGCGGCGACAATCTCGGGGTTATCCGCAGTAATTGCACTCGACACCACAACCACACTGGCGTTCAGAACATTCTCTGCACGATGGTGGAAATAAATCTGCGCGCCAAGTTTGGTCAACTGCTGCGTCACCGCATTCGGTGCCAGATCGGAACCGCTAATTTCATAACCTTCGTTGGCCAACACTTCGGCGATACCACCCATGCCAGCACCACCGATGCCGACAAAGTGTATGTGCCGGACGCGATGCATCTCGGGCACGATTGAACGTAGTTTCGCCAGTTGTTGAGTATTCACTTTATTCTATCGCTACCTTGTAGCGCCGTCGCACAGCCTTCTGCCCGACAACGTTGTATTAATTAACCATGAGCCACATGTGTGGCCCGACTGCCTGCCGCTGCACTGACTTCCGCCGCAACCCGCTCGGTTGCATCTGGAATCGCCACTGCACGGGCTTTTTGCGCCATTTTCAGCAATGTAGTGCGATCCCAACCGGACAACACCTCGCTGACAGCCGCCACGCTGAACTGTGGCTGCTCAATAATTTTTGCTGCACCGGCCTTTTCCAACGGCAGCGCATTCCAGTACTGCTGCCGATCTTTATGCTGAAACGGCACAAACAGCGCCGGCAACCCGGCTGCCGCAATTTCACTGACGGTCAAAGCACCGGAACGGCACACTACAACGTCAGCCCAAGCGTAGGCTGCAGCCATATCATCAATAAATTCGGTAATCTTGTGCTGCGTCTGCCCAGCATCCTGATAAGCCTGCTGAACGGTTAATAACGCGCCTTTACCGACCTGATGCCAAATCGTAATACGATCGCTCAACTGTGCTGCTACGCCGGGTAGCGTTTGGTTCAGCACTCTTGCGCCCTGACTGCCACCAACAACCAGCACCCTCACAGGGCCTGAGCGATCGGCTAATCGTGTTTCTGGCGCAGGCAGTGCCAACACATCGGTTCTTACCGGGTTACCCACGACATCCGCTTTGGGAAACGCGCCCGGAAATGCCTGCAATACTTTTTTAGCGATATGGGATAACCAGCGATTGGTCAGCCCTGCAATACCATTCTGCTCATGCAGTACAACCGGAATGCCACACAGCCAGGCAGCCAGACCGCCGGGGCCAGAAACGTAACCGCCCATACCCAGCACCACATCAGGCTGGTAACGACGCATAATCGCCCGCGCCTGACGCACTGCCTGAAAAATACGGATCGGAGCACTTAACTGCGCCCGAATGCCTTTACCGCGCAAGCCAGAAATGCGGATAAAATCAATTTCGATACCGTGCTTAGGCACCAAATCGGCTTCCATACGATCCGCCGTACCTAACCAGCGAACCTGCCAGCCCTGCGCCATCAGGTGGTGTGCAACCGCCAGCCCGGGGAAGACATGCCCGCCCGTGCCACCAGCCATCACCATCAAACGCTTGCCTTCGCCACTCATCGGGCACCTCTCGTAAACGCCTGCGCTTTTGTCAGACGCGTTTCAAAATCAATGCGTAACAGCAAAACAATCGCCGTCGACATAATGAGCAAACTGGAACCACCGTAACTGATCAGCGGTAGCGTTAACCCTTTAGTCGGTAGCATTCCCGCCGCTGCGCCAACGTTCACCAGCGTCTGAAAGCTGAACCAAACGCCAATCGAACACGCTAGAAAGCCCGAAAAGCGCTGATTGATCTCCAGCGCCCGCTTTCCGATAGACATCGCGCGAAAAGCGACGAAGAATATCATTAACAACGCCAAAACCACACCGATATACCCCAGTTCCTCACCTAAAATAGAGAAAATGAAATCGGTATGCGCCTCCGGCAAATATTCCAGTTTCTGTACTGAATTCCCTAGACCTTGCCCCCAGAATTCACCACGCCCAAACGCCATCAGAGATTGTGTTAACTGGTAGCCGTCGCCGAACGGATCTTCCCACGGGTTCCAGAAAGACGTCACACGCCGCATACGGTAGGGTTCAGCCACAATCAGCAGGGCAACGGCAAACCCGCCGGAACCAATGATCGCCAGAAACTGCCACATCTTGGCACCAGCCAGAAACAACATTGCTAGCGTCGTAATAAACAGCACGACTACAGTGCCGAGGTCAGGCTGAGCCAGCAACAGCACAGCCAACACCACCATCACGCCCATCGGTTTGCAAAAGCCCCAGAAGTTATTTCGGACTTCTTCAACCTTGCGCACCATGTAACTAGACAGGTAGCAAAACAGCGCCAGCTTGGACAATTCCGCAGGCTGGATGCGCAATGGCCCCAGTGAAATCCAGCGTGATGCACCGTTGACCGAGCTTCCCACTGCAAGTACAACCAGCAGCATGACCATGGCAAGCAATAGCAGCACTGGGCTGTAACGCTGCCATATCTCCATTGGGATGCGCAGGGTGATTAACGACAAGCCAAATGCCAAACCCAAATAAATCGCATCACGCTTCGCAAATAAAAACGGGTCGCTGGCAAGACGCTGCCCAACAGGCATGGAAGCCGACGTTACCATCACAAAACCAATCACAGCCAGTCCAAGCGTCAGCCACACCAGCGTTCTATCGTACAGAACGATGCTGAGCGTATCGCTTTCGCGCGTCCCCATAACCCAGCTCTTGATGCGTTCGATAAACGCCATTCCGGAGAACCGCATTAGCCTAGCTCCTCCGCCAGACGAGCAAACTCATCGCCTCGCTGTTCAAAACTGCGAAACTGATCCAAGCTAGCGCAAGCCGGCGACAGCAACACCATATCGCCCGGCCTTATACGTTCAGCAATAACGCGCATCGCCTGTTCCATCGTTTCTGTCTGCTCGGCAATTTCTGGGCGTAACGCTGCCAACTGTTGCCCGTCACGACCAAAGCAATACAAACGAATGCGCTCACCCTGTAAATACGGCACCAATGGCGAGAAATCAGCAGATTTCCCGTCACCACCTAATAGCAGATGCAAAGTGCCGTCTACAGCCAAACCGCTCAATGCGGCTTCGGTGCTGCCTACATTGGTGGCTTTGGAATCATTGATCCACCGCACGCCATTGCGCTCAAAGGCCATTTGAAAACGGTGCGGCAGCCCGGTAAATGACGTCAACGCCGTCAGCGCAGACGCGCGTGGAATCTTCACAGCATCAGCCAGCGCCAGCGCCGCCAATGCGTTCGTATAATTGTGCTGCCCGACAAGCTTGATTTCACGGGTGTTGAGCACACGTTCACCGTCCACCCGCAGCCAGGTTTCGCCCTGCTGGCGGTTAAGGTGATAATCGCCAACATCAACGCCAAAACTGCGGCAGCGCGCATCCGCCCCGCGAACCGGCATGGTCAGCGCATCGTCAGCATTCACAACACACAAATCTGCGTGTTCATAAATATGCAATTTCGCCGCCCGATACTGCTGTAAACCAAACGGGTAACGGTTAGTGTGATCTTCCGTCACGTTCAGAATCGTTGCCGCAGCAGCGTGCAGGCTAGTCGTCGTTTCCAGTTGGAAGCTCGACAACTCTAGTACATACAGCTGAGCGGGATGTTCCAGCAATTGCAGCGCAGGTAGGCCAATATTGCCACCGACGCCAACCTGCCAGCCTGCGGCACGCGCCATTTCACCGACCAGTGTCGTCACCGTGCTTTTACCGTTAGATCCGGTAATCGCCACAATCGGTGCCTGCGCTTCACGGCAGAACAGTTCGATATCACCAACAATTTCAATGCCAGCGTCAGCGGCGTCACACAGAATCGGCGTCGCCAACGCAACACCGGGGCTGGCGACGATCAAATCCGCGCTCATCAGCCAGTCTTCATTCAGGCTACCGAGATGTCGTTCTACCTGCTCCGGCAGCTTATCCAGACCCGGTGGACTGATACGGGTATCCACCACGCGCGGTACGACACCACGCGCGAGAAAGAAATCAACACAGGAGAGCCCGGTCAGACCCAACCCGATAATGACGACTTTTTTACCCTGATAGTCCACCATGTCTTATCGTACCTTCAGCGTTGCCAGGCCAATCAGCACCAGCATCAACGAAATAATCCAGAAGCGCACAATTACGCGCGGTTCCGGCCAGCCCTTAAGTTCATAATGATGATGAATTGGCGCCATGCGGAAAATCCGCTGCCCGCGCAACTTAAAGGACCCAACCTGCAGAATCACCGACAGCGTTTCGACCACGAACACACCGCCCATAATCACTAACAAAAACTCCTGACGCAGCAAGACCGCAATCGTCCCCAGCGCGCCGCCCAACGCCAGTGAACCAACGTCACCCATGAACACCTGCGCCGGATAGGTGTTAAACCACAGGAATCCAAGCCCCGCGCCAACAATTGCAGTACAGACGATCACCAACTCACTGGCATGACGGATATATGGAATATGCAGATAACCGGCAAAATTCATGTTCCCTGTTGCCCATGCCACCAGCGCAAAACCAGCAGCAACAAACACGGTCGGCATGATTGCCAAGCCATCCAGACCATCGGTCAGGTTTACGGCATTACTGGTGCCGACAATGACAAAGTAGGCCAGCGCAACATAGAGCAGACCCAATTGCGGCATCACATCTTTGAAAAACGGCACGACAAGCTGTGTGGCTGGCGTATCTTTACCGATGGAATACATGGTGAAGGCCACCACTAACGCAATCACTGACTGCCAGAAATATTTCCAGCGGGCAATCAACCCCTTGGTATCCTTGCGGACCACTTTGCGGTAATCATCAACAAAACCGACCGCGCCATAGCCTGCTAGCACGAGAAGTACGCACCAGACATATGGATTAGACAGATTCGCCCACATCAAAACGGAAACGATAATCGCCACCAAGATCATCACGCCCCCCATCGTCGGGGTACCGCGCTTGCTGAAATGTGATTCTGGCCCTTCGTTACGCACAACCTGCCCAATCTGCAAACGTTGCAGCCAGGCGATCATATGCGGTCCCATCCATAAGGAAATAACCAATGCGGTCAGCAGGCTGACAATGGCGCGGAACGTCAAATAAGAAAAGACGTTAAAACCGGTATAAAGTTTGGCCAAATGTTCGGCCAGCCATACTAACATTGCGCATTCTCCTGTAATGCATGTACAACCTGCTCCATCGCAGCACTGCGTGAGCCTTTAACCAATACGCTGATGACGTTATGTTCTGACATCAGCACCTTCAAACGTGAAACCAGCGCGGCTTTATCCTGAAAATGTTCACCATTGCCGCTGGCAGTGCCGATCAATTCACTCAACGTTCCCACACTCAATACGCGATCGATGCCCGCAACACGCGCCGCTTCGCCCACTTGACGATGACACTCAGGGGCTTCATCCCCCAGTTCACCCATATCACCGACGACCATCACGCGGTAGCCTGGCATTTCCGCCAGTACCTGTGCGGCAGCCGTCATCGAACCCACATTAGCGTTGTAGCTGTCATCCAACAGCAGCTTGCCTTCAGACAAAGCAATCGGAAACAGCCGCCCCGGCACTGCCTGAAGCTGGGATAATCCAGATTTAACGGCTTCCAACGTCGCCCCAACGGACATTGCCAGTGCAGTCGCCGCCAGTGCGTTCGACACATTATGCCGGCCGGGTAAAGGGAGCAGAACCTGCGTTTCACCAAATGGCGTGTGCAGCGTGAAATGCGTACCTTGCGCCAACACGTCTACGTCGCTGGCAAAAAAGTCGATGTCGCAAGCGGCCTGCGGCGAGAAACGCCAGACAGTTTTATGATTCAGCATGACCTGCCAGTGCGGGAAATCGTTACTGTCCGCATTCACGATCGCTACGCCGTCTACTGGCAAACCAGAAAAAATCTCACCTTTTGCCTGCGCTACACCAGCCAGTGAACCAAAACCCTCCAGATGCGCAGCGGCCAGATTGTTGACCAGCGCGCTTTCCGGACGCACCAGATCGGTGGTATAGGCAATCTCACCAATGTGATTCGCCCCCAGTTCAATGACCGCAAACTGGTGTTCCGCCGTCAAACGCAGCAGCGTTAACGGTACACCGATGTCGTTGTTAAAGTTACCGGCGGTATACAGCACGGAACCACACTGGCGAAGAATCGCCGCCGTCATCTCTTTAACCGAGGTTTTTCCGGAAGAGCCTGTCAGTGCAACAACGCGCGCCGTTGACTGCTGACGAACCCAGGCCGCCAATTGTCCCAACGCCAAACGCGTATCGCTCACCAGCAGTTGTGGTTCATCAACAAGTAAGCGCTTACTGACTAACAGAGCCGCCGCGCCGCCTTTTACCGCATCAGCGGCGTAATCATGCGCATCAAATTTTTCGCCTTTCAGCGCGACAAATAAGCAGCCGGATGACAACTTACGCGTATCGGTTGAAACGTCTTCAATATCGATGTTTTCACCAATCAACTGCGCATTGAGCACCGTGGCGAGTTGCTGCAAGGAAACGCGAATCATGCGATCACCCCCAGCAGACGAGCAACGGTGATACGATCCGAATAATCAAGACGCTGATTGCCAACCAGTTGGTAATCTTCGTGTCCTTTGCCCGCAACCAGCACAACGTCATTTTCCTGAGCCTGCATAATCGCACTGGTGACCGCTTCGGCACGTCCGTGAATCACCTGAACCCGTCCGGCATCCAGCAGCCCAGAGAGAATATCGGCAACGATCGCCTGAGGTTCTTCACTACGCGGGTTATCATCAGTCACTACAACGCGATCGGCCAGCTGTTCTGCGATGCCACCCATAAGTGGGCGCTTACCTTTATCGCGATCGCCACCGCAGCCAAACACACACCAGAGTTTGCCCTGACAGTGCAGACGTGCCGCTTCAAGCGCTTTTTCCAGCGCATCTGGTGTGTGAGCGTAATCAACCACAACCGTTGGTTTTCCTTCAGCGTGGAAAACTTCCATACGACCGCACACGGGCTGCAGTTGAGATCCCGCGATAACCAACTTGTCGAGCGGGTAGCCAAGAGACAGCAGCGTCGCCAGCGCCAGCAGCATATTGCTGACGTTAAACGCGCCCATCAGGCGGCTTTCAATTTCGCCCTGTCCCCAGCTTGAATCAAACGCAATCGTGGCGCCGTTGTCGTGATAATCAATCTGTGTCGCTTTCAACCAGCGCCCACGGCAGCCGGGAACTAAATTGTTTTCCATCGTCACAGCAACAGCATCAGGCAGCTTTGCTAACCAACGTAGCCCGACCTCATCATCAGCATTGATAATCATCTGCCCAACGCGATGCTCGGCAAACAGCAACCATTTGGCCGCTTCATAGCTTTCCATATCACCGTGGTAATCAAGATGGTCACGGCTCAGGTTGGTGAACACTGCCGCCGTAAATGGCAACGCAGCCACGCGGTTTTGTACCAGCCCGTGGGAGGACACTTCCATTGCGGCAAACGTCGCACCTTGTTCTACTAACTGGCTTAAAACCTGCTGAACATCGACGGCGGAACCCGTCGTATTTTCTGTTGGAATAGCCCGACCCAATAGGCCATTGCCTACCGTGCCCATCACTGCACTCATTTCGCCTAATGCCTGGCTCCACTGCGCCAGAAGCTGAGTCGTCGTCGTTTTCCCGTTGGTTCCCGTTACCCCAATCAGCTGTAATTTTTCCGCAGGCTGCTGATAGAAACGGCCTGCCAGTGCGGAAAGCCGCTGATTCAGACTACTGAGATACACCACTGGCACACCGTGCATTTCGCGAACGGTACCATCAGCGGCCTCACCGTCTGCCTCAGCAACAATCGCTGCTACGCCTTGCGCAATTGCCTGCGGAATATAGCGCCGTCCATCTGCTTTGTGCCCAACAATTGCGACAAACAGATCCCCGGCAGCCGCGACGCGGCTGTCTAATATCATTTCCCGCAGCGCGCACGCCGGGGCGTCTTGCACCCACGGCGCAAGTAAATCGCGCAAATTACGATCTGCCACGTGATCCCTCTTCTCTATTAATTACAAACTCGTTTTTGTCGCCCGTCGGCAACGCATCCGGTTCAATATTCATCGTACGCAGAACGCCGCCCATAATGGCGCCAAAGATTGGCGCAGAAACCGCGCCGCCGTAGTACTTTCCTGCCTGCGGATCGTTGATCACAACAACGAGAGCAAAGCGTGGATTACTGGCTGGCGCCACGCCCGCCGTATAGGCAATGTATTTGTTGATGTATTTGCCATCCGGTCCAACTTTCTTGGCCGTACCGGTTTTAATCGCGATACGGTAACCTTTGATGGCCGCTTTAGTACCGCCGCCGCCGGGCAGCGCAACGCTTTCCATCATGTGCACCACGGAACGTACCAGCGCTTCCGAGAAGACACGCTCGCCTGGAACGGGTGGATCGACTCTGGTAATCGACAGCGGACGGTAAATACCGAAACTGCCGATCGTGGCATAGACTCGCGCTAACTGTAACGGTGTTACCATCAGCCCGTAGCCGAAAGAAAAGGTGGCCCTCTCTATGTCAGACCACCGTTGTTTTTGAGGGTATAAGCCACTGCTTTCTCCAACCAACCCCAAATTGGTCGCTTTTCCTAATCCAAAGCGCGCGTAAGTATCTACAAGCGCAGAGGAAGGCATCGCTAACGCCAGCTTAGATACGCCAACGTTACTCGACTTCTGAAGCACACCCGTCAGCGTTAATTCACTGTAACGCGCTACGTCTTTGATTTCATGACCATTGACGTAATACGGCAGGGTGCTTAGGACACTATTTTCTTTCACCACCCCGCGCTGCAGCGCCGTCATCACCACCATCGGTTTAACGGTAGAGCCGGGTTCGAAAATGTCGGTAATCGCGCGGTTACGCATAATGTCTTGCGGCGTACCCGACAGATTGTTCGGGTTATAAGACGGGCTATTCGCCATTGCCAACACTTCGCCAGTATTCACATCAACCAGTACGGCCGTTCCTGACTCAGCTTTGTTAAACGCAACAGCGTTATTGAGTTCGCGGTAAACCAGCGCCTGTAAACGCTCATCAATACTGAGCGCTAGATTATGTGCAGCCTGGCTGTCAACGGAGGAGATATCTTCAATCACGCGGCCAAACCGGTCTTTACGCACGGTTCGTTCACCGGGTTGCCCAGTCAGCCAGCGGTCAAAACTTTTCTCTACCCCTTCGATACCTTGCCCATCGATATTGGTGAAGCCGATGAGGTGAGAGGTCACTTGTCCAGAAGGATAATACCGGCGGGACTCCTGCCGTAGATTAATGCCCGGCAATTTCAGCTTATGGATGTATTCGCCAATAGCGGGGTTCACCTGACGCGCCAGATAAACAAAGCGCCCTTTAGGATTAGCATTGATCTTGGTTGACAGCTGATCTAACGGGATATCAAGCGCATCGGAAAGTGCTTTCCAGCGTGTATCCAGCGTAATGCCACCACGCTCGTTGACTTCTTTCGGATCAGCCCAGACGGCATTCACCGGCACGCTGACGGCCAAAGGACGGCCAGCGCGATCGCTTATCATACCGCGCGCCGTTGGCACTTCCTGCACTCGCAGGGAACGCATATCCCCTTCGCGCACCAGTTTGTCTGGGTTGATGACCTGAAGATAAGCTGCGCGAGCCATTAAGCCAGCCATCGCAAACAGGATACAGCCGCAAAGCAACGCAAAACGCCAGCTAACAAAGCTGGCTTGATCTTCCTGGCGCTTTAACTTTCCTGTACGTGCTGCTTTCATACTTAGCTGGCTGCCTATTTAGTTCATTGTTTAACCACAATATTTTCCTGTGACGGATCAACATGCCCCATTTGCAGTTTTTCCGTCGCGATCCGCTCAACGCGGCTATGATCCCCTAGTGAGTTCTCCTCCAGGATCAGATTTCGCCATTCAATATCCAACGCATCACGCTCCAGCAGAAGCTGTTCGCGTTCTGCTGTTAGCAAGCGCGTGCGGTGCGCCGTCGTTACCACAAAGACCGCAGAAATCAGCACGGCAACCATCAGCAACACCGGGAGCTTTGCATTACGCAGCAGATCCTCACCGATGACACCGACCAGAGTATGCCGCTCGTTACCGATCATGCAGGCAGTCTCTCAGCGAACCTAAGCACGGAACTGCGCGCGCGTGGGTTTTCTGCCACTTCCGCTTCCGAAGGCATCAGTTTCTTTCCAACAGGTTTTAACGTCTGTCCGCCCTGGCTGCGCAACTGCTCTTCCGTTAACGGCAAGCCAGCTGGTACCTGTGGCCCACGGCTTTGATGGCGAATAAACCGTTTTACAATCCGATCTTCTAACGAATGGAAGCTGATCACCGACAAACGCCCCTGCGGAGCCAGTACGCTCAGTGCGCCTTCTAACGCACGCTCGATCTCTTCTAATTCGCTATTGATATAAATGCGAATTGCCTGAAAACTGCGCGTTGCCGGATGCTTATGTTTTTCCCGAATCGGACTGGCGGCAGCGATCAACGAGGCCAGCTCTTTTGTCCGCGTCATCGGCTCAGTACGATTACGTTCTACAATCGCGCGGGCAATTCGCTTGGCAAAGCGCTCTTCACCGAACGTTTTCAAGACCCAGACAATGTCGTCAGCTTCCGCTTTCATCAACCATTCAGCAGCGGACGAACCCCGTGTCGGATCCATACGCATATCCAGCGGGCCATCACGCATAAATGAGAACCCACGCTCAGGGTCATCAAGCTGCGGGGAGGAAACGCCAAGATCGAGCAGAACGCCATCGATTTGCCCAGTAAGCCCGAGTTCCGCGACATAATCCGCCATGGCGGAAAACGGCCCGTGAATAATAGAGAAACGTGAATCGTCAATTGCCTTAGCGGCTTCAATAGCCTGAGGATCGCGATCGATAGCTAACAGACGCCCTTCCGGCCCCAGTTGGGAAAGAATCAGACGAGAGTGACCACCACGGCCAAATGTACCGTCGATGTATATGCCGCCGCTGCGAATATTCAGGCCATTTACTGCCTCATCCAACAGGACGGTGGTATGTTTATAATTTTCCAGCATGACTATAGCGATAGGTCCTGCAACCGCTCAGATAAGGGTTCCTGAGTCGATTGTTCAGCGTCAATATCATCCTTGACCTGTTGATACCAAGTCTGTTCATCCCACAGTTCAAACTTGTTGAACTGTCCGACTAGCATCACTTCTTTTTTAAGGTCCGCATGCTGCCTTAACGTATTCGCAATCAACAAACGTCCCGCACTATCCATTTGACACTCGCTAGCATGCCCCAACAACAAACGCTGAACGCGACGTTCAGCGGGGTTCATGCTCGACAAACGAGACAGCTTTTGTTCAATAATTTCCCATTCAGGTAAGGGATAAAGCAGCAGGCATGGCTGATGCAGGTCAATGGTGCAAACCATTTGACCTTGCGATTCCCCGTACAGCATTTCCCGGTATCGGGTAGGCACGGCAAGGCGCCCTTTACTGTCGAGGTTAACCAGCGTAGCCCCACGAAACATACCTGAGTTACCCCTCCATAACCTTTTTCACCACTTTACCCCACAAAATCCCACTATTAAGAGTGTACGGAGGGTATGAAAACCTTGTCAAGCCAGAGCGGACGCGCTTTGGGATTATTCCTGAATGAATTGGGGCCGATATAGAGGTAAAAAGAATAAGGAGTCAGAATTAATAAAGATTAACGTCATGATAATTTGAGAGAAATTCATAGCAAAACGGGATCATTGCAAACATATAGCGACCAACTCCAGTATCTCGATTATTTTTATTGTCACATGCTGATACTAAAGATAAAGGTTTTCAGAATAGTCTCACCAGACCAAACACCTTGAATACCAAGGATTGCCGAGCCTGCAAAATCCTACTGCGCCGGTTAACAGTTGCTCAATGTCACATTTTTAACATCAACATCATCGATTTTGTATTAATCAGCCAATTTACTTTAGGTTAAGCACTCTCACCGACGGATCGGGCTTCCTGAAAAGAAAAGCAGGCTCAGAAAACATGCCGAATAAATTGTGCATCCCACATTTCCAGAGAAGCATTAAATCTTCGAAGAAACGCCACGCGTCCTAAAAAACTCAACTGATTGTTTTTAAAAACTTTAAATTCTTTGCCGCGATAAAAAAACGAGAAATTTGCCGGATAGAAATAAAGTAGCGAAAAAGTATAAAAAACGCTCACAAATAAATATATTTACCTAGTATCAAGCCAATCATTCAGTGATGTAAACTACGCAAATAAAATAAGGCATGACAAAAAACCACATAATTCAGCCTAACCAGTTTATCCGCCCTAAGAATGGAGCAGCCAGGTATGTTTTCCCCGACGTCACGATTGCGAAGCGCCACCGCTGATACCTTTGCGCTCGTTGTCTACTGTTTCATCATCGGTATGGCGATTGAAATCATGCTTTCCGGGATGAGCTTTGAGCAGTCACTGTCTTCACGTCTGCTGTCTATCCCCGTCAATATTGCTATTGCCTGGCCATACGGACTTTATCGCGATCGCGTGTTGAATGTTGCCAAACGCCACGGTGGTGACCATTTCTTCGTGCGCAGCGTTGCCGATCTGTTTGCGTATGTCAGTTTTCAATCCCCTGTTTATGCTGCGATTCTCTGGGTTATCGGGGCAAGTCCTGCACAAATCCTGACCGCAGTCACCAGCAACCTGGTGATATCAATGGTGATGGGCGTAACGTATGGCTATTTTCTGGAATATTGCCGTCGGCTATTTCGAGTCGCATTGCCATAACAATGAATTGAGATCGGATAAAGAAGAGACGCCATAGCAACCTATGGCGCAGAAAGGCAGAGAGAGATTACATCCGGCTCAGTGAGCCACGACGATACAGATTACGCCGGATACGATTCAAGCCAGGCTTCGGCCTTTTCGGTTCATCCAGACTGGCCAGCACCAACTCCAGTACGCGCTCCGCAACTTCACGATGGCGCTGAGCGACAGATAGTACTGGGCACTCCAGATAATCCAACAGCTCATTATCCCCAAAGGTCGCGATAGCCAGATTATTCGGCAGACGCCCGTTAATCTTCAGGTTAACGTCCATCACGCCCTGTAATAACGGGAATGAGGTGGTGAATAACGCTTCTGGCATAGGATTATTTTGCAAATAATCCATAAACGCGGCGGCAGAAGCCACGCGCTCATAGCTATTGGAATAAAGATAATTCACTTCACGCGGATCGCCCGCCCACGCCTGACGGAACCCTTGTTCACGCAGGAAGCTGACTGAAAGTTCAGGCAAAGCACCAAGATAGAGTACCGATTTCGCAGGCATTTTCCTTAATTCTTGCGCCAGCATTTCAGCATCTTCAAGATCGGCCCCCACCACACTGGTAAAGTGCTCACGATCTAATGCTCGGTCTAATGCAATAATCGGCAGGCCACCGTTTATCCAACGCTGATAAAACGGATGCTCAGGTGGCAACGCGGTAGAAACAATAATCGCATCAACTTGGCGCTGTAACAGATGTTCAATACAGCGCATCTCGTTGTCCGGCTGATCTTCGGAACATGCGATTAATAACTGATACCCACGCTGTCTGGCCTGACGCTCCAGATAATTAGCGATGCGCGTATAGCTGGTATTTTCCAGATCGGGAATAACCAGACCAATTGAACGTGTGCGCCCGGCACGTAATCCAGCCGCGACGGCGTTGGGATGATAATTGTGCTCCCTGACGACAGCCATGACTTTCTCAACGGTCTTATCGCTCACGCGATATTGTTTGGCTTTCCCGTTAATGACATAGCTGGCTGTCGTGCGTGAAACACCCGCAAGACGCGCGATTTCATCCAGTTTCACGGTAACCCCTTAGTAGGCCGGAAATAAGTAGGCCGGCTAAATAAAATAATATGATGACCATAAAATCATCATGGATATGGCGTAGATCTAACAGCAGAAGCTTTTGCACGGCAACTGCTTTTATCACGTTACCCACATATTTCAAGCTGCCACATCAATAATGGACGTCTTTTAAGCTGAATATATTACGCCTACTATATCCCAAATAATTCGAGTTGCAGGAAGGCGGCAAGGGAAGGAATCCCGATGAGCTTACTCAGGTAAGTGATTCGGGTGAGTAAGCGCAGCCAACGCACATGCAGCTTGAAGTATTACGGGTATATAAGATAAGAGAAATAAAAAGGCCCGATACGATTATATCGGGCCTCTTAAAGGAAAAAGCAGCGGAAAGTCGATTAACGCATGATTTTATCGCCGCGCGATACGCCGACGATTCCAGAACGCGCCACTTCAACAATTTCGGACACTTCACGCACGGCACTGAGGAACGCATCCAGTTTATCGCTAGTGCCAGCAAGTTGTACGGTATAAAGCGAGGCAGTGACATCCACAATCTGACCGCGGAAAATATCGGCGCAGCGTTTCACTTCTTCACGGGCATAACCTGTGGCCTGTAGCTTCACCAACATGATCTCACGCTCAACGTGCGCACCCTGACCGAGTTCACTGACGCGCAGGACATCCACCAGTTTGTGCAGTTGCTTTTCGATCTGTTCCAACACCTTCTCATCGCCTACCGTCTGGATAGTCATACGGGATAGCGTAGGGTCTTCGGTTGGCGCTACGGTCAGGCTTTCGATATTGTAACCGCGCTGAGAAAACAGGCCGACAACACGGGACAAGGCGCCTGATTCATTCTCAAGTAATACTGATAAAATCCGACGCATGATCAGGTCCTCTCCGTTTTGCTCAACCACATTTCATCCATCGCCCCGCCGCGAATCTGCATAGGGTAAACATGCTCGCTGCTATCGATGTTGATATCAACAAATACCAGACGATCTTTCTGCGCCAGTGCTTGAGACAGCTTACTTTCCAGTTCGTCCGGCGTATCGATAGAAATCCCGACGTGACCGTACGCTTCAGCCAGCTTGACGAAATCCGGTAACGATTCCATATAAGAACTGGAATGGCGGCCAGAATAAATCATGTCCTGCCACTGCTTCACCATGCCGAGGAAACGGTTGTTCAGGTTGATCACCACAACCGGCAGATCATATTGCAGTGCTGTAGAGAGCTCCTGAATATTCATCTGAATGCTGCCGTCACCCGTTACGCAAATTACCGTTTCTTCCGGTAGCGCGAGCTTAATGCCCAATGCCGCAGGCAAGCCAAAGCCCATCGTGCCCAGTCCACCGGAGTTCACCCAACGGCGCGGCAAATCGAAAGGATAATACAGTGCAGCAAACATCTGATGCTGGCCGACATCCGATGCCACATACGCTTTACCTTCGGTCAGCCGATGCAGCGTTTCAATCACCGCCTGCGGTTTAATCTTGTCGCTTTCGGTGTTGTATTTCAGGCAGTGACGCCCACGCCACTGCTCGATACCTTGCCACCAGTCACGTAGCGCATCAAACTGCTGCTGTGCGCCATCCTGTGCCAGCAACTCCAGCATCAGGCTTAGTACCTGTTTGGCATCGCCAACGATAGGGATATCCGCGTTTACCGTTTTGGAAATCGACGCAGGATCGATATCAATATGCAATACCGTCGCATTCGGACAGTACTTCGCCAGATTGTTCGTCGTACGGTCGTCGAAGCGCACCCCTACGGCGAAAATCACATCAGCGTTATGCATAGCTAGGTTGGCTTCATACGTCCCGTGCATTCCCAGCATGCCGAGGCACTGACGGTGCGTTCCAGGGAATCCGCCCAGCCCCATTAGGGAGGTTGTCACTGGCAGGTTCAGTTTTTCCGCAAGCGTCAGCAGCTCTTCGTGACACTCTGCGTTAATCACGCCACCACCACTGTAGATAATCGGCTTTTCTGCCGCCAGCAGGGTTTGCAACGCACGGCGAATCTGACCTTTGTGCCCTTGAACCGTTGGGCTATAGGAGCGCATGCTGACGCTTTCGGGATAAACGTACGGCAGTTTATTCGCCGGACTCATGATGTCTTTTGGTAGATCGACGACCACCGGCCCCGGACGTCCGGTTGATGCCAGATAAAAGGCTTTTTTCAGGATCGTCGGGACATCTTCAGCTTTCTTGACCAGAAAGCTATGCTTTACGATAGGGCGGGAAATTCCCACCGTGTCGCATTCCTGAAAGGAATCATAGCCAATCAGCGAGGTGGCCACCTGACCGGACAACACCACCATAGGAATGGAGTCCATATACGCAGTAGCGATACCGGTGATGGCGTTTGTCGCACCAGGACCGGAGGTGACCAGCACGACGCCGACCTCACCCGTCGCACGCGCATAGCCATCCGCCATATGTACCGCACCTTGCTCATGCCGCACCAAAATATGTTCGATACCGCCAACCGTATGCAGGGCGTCGTAAATATCCAGCACCGCACCGCCCGGATAACCGAACACATGTTTTACGCCCTGATCGATCAACGATCGGACCACCATTTCGGCGCCTGACAACATCTCCATGGATCTGCCTCTTTTGTTCAGAATGCGGAATCCGCTTCTGTATTGACCGGGGGAACTCCCCGCGCTCACGTTGTGTTAATACTGTTAACTTTTAGTACAAGAATACGAAATATTATAGGGATTACTGATAACCCATTAACATAACGCCAGATTATGACGCAGACAAACGGCAAAAAACCACCGCCCTTAATTGCGCCCAGAGGAAATCGAACGTGAGGGGAAAAATAACTGAGATAAAATACTAACTGGGAACCTTCAGACCTGAGAGATCGTCCATAAAAGCCATAAATTACAGAGCGAAATTTTGAGGCCGAAAAACCACATTTCTTTTCAGGAAACGAGCGTCTCGGCCTACGACATCATCAAGACTCTACGTACATCGCATCAATTTCCAACTGATAACGCTGGTTGATGATCTTCCTACGTAGCTTGAGCGTTGGCGTCAGCTCCCCTTCCGCCATCGAAAACGGCACTGGCAACAACGTGAATTTCTTCACCTGCTCAACGCGGGAAAGCTCTTTCTGCATCTCCCGCAGGCGCTGCTCGAACAGTTCAATAATATGGCTGTGGCGCAGCAACTCCAGACGATCGTGGTACTTCAAGTTGATGGAGTGAGCGTATTCTTCCAACGCGTCGAAACACGGAACGATCAGTGCAGACACGTACTTACGCGTGTCTGCAATAATCGCAACCTGTTCGATAAAACGATCCTGTCCAAGCGTGCCTTCCAGATGCTGCGGTGCGATATATTTACCGCCTGAGGTTTTCATCAGATCTTTCAACCGTTCGGTAATAAACAGGTTACCGTTGGCATCCAGCTCTCCCGCATCGCCGGTTTTCAGCCAGCCGTCTTCGGTAAAGGTTTCTGCGGTTTCCTGCGGACGATGGAAATAACCCCGCATGATGGTCGCGCCACGCACCTGGATCTCTTTTTCCTCACCAATGCGTACCTCAATACCCGGTAGCGGCGTACCGATAGAGCCCAAGCGGAATCGGCCTTCTTCCCAGCAGGAAACCGTCGCGCAGGTTTCGGTCATGCCGTAACCATAAATGATGCGAATCCCGATCGACCGGAAAAACAGAATAATGTTGTCATCCAGCCGTGCGCCCGCTGCGGGCATAAAACGAATCTCCCCCCCCAGAAGCTGACGCAGTTTCCCTAACACCAGCCGGTCAGCATAGTGATGCATGACGCGGCGAAAAAGTCCGCCCTTTTTCGTCGTATTGCTAGCCAGAAAAGCGTGTTGCCCCTGCGCAATAGCCCAGTTGAACAACCGCTGGCGATACCAGGGAGCCTGTGCCACTTTTTCATGGATTGCGCTGTAAACTTTCTCATAAAAACGCGGTACGGCGCACATCACAGTAGGTTTCACCGCAAGCATCGCACCACGCACTAAATTCGTATCGCTGAGGTACACGTTCTGTGCGCCACAGTGCATAACAACGAAACTCCAGGCACGCTCGAACACATGGGAAAGCGGTAAGAAGCAGAGTGAGACATCATTTGCCGACATGCTTAAGCGATCGTCGTGTAGCTTAAGCTGCATCGCCATGTTGGTGTAATCCAGCATGACGCCTTTCGGCTCACCGGTGGTGCCAGAGGTATAAATCAGCGTAAACAGATCGTTGAGATCGCGGCTGTCGATGCGCGTCTGCCATTCATCACGCCAAAAATCGTCTACGGCCTGCGCTTCAAACTCATGCAGCGATTGCACAATATCGCTACCACGCAGATTGACGTCTTTATCCATCACAATGATATTTCGCAACTGTGGACAGGTATCGCGTAGCGCTAGCAGTGCATCCAACTGTTCCTGACCGCCGACGAATATCGTACGGATATCGGCATCATTGATTATGAATGCCGCCTGCGCTGTCGTATTCGTGGCATAGATTGGCACGCTGATCGCCCGCAGGTGCAGCAGTGCCAGGTCAGCCAGCGACCAATTCATTGAGTTATGCGAGAAAATCGCAACCCGTTCCTGAACATCCAGCCCCAGCGCCAATAGCCCACTGGCAATGCGTTGAATGCGCTGCCCAGCCTGTGTCCAGGTGAGCTGCTGTTCGCCCGCAGGCGTCCACTCGCGCAAGGTAATACGACCTGCGCAGTGATTGATCTGATCTTGAACCCGGTGAACCACATGGTATGGCTGTAAATGATTATTCATCTGTAAAAGAATTTCTAAGGGGAATGAATTTGACAGCGTTTCAGCGTACAGCTGTACATTATTTGGCGTGCAGTCTACCGTCATTGTTCAAAACCGCAACGATCTTTCGTTCATTCGCCGTTGGCTATCGCTGGTTTACTTGACGCACGTCACACCAATCAAAAGTTGACATAACCCTGATAATCGCGTACCAATAATGCAATACCGAATTTTAGATGACGAGACACGACACTATGTTCAAGTTTACTGTCCTACTAAGCCTACTACTAAACGCATCCTTCTTGCGCGGTAGGTTTGTGGGCAGACTTCAGAACTAAGTTTCTCGCCACACGATACAAAAACCCGCGCTGATGCGCGGGTTTTTTTTTACTCGCCGAGCGCTAAGTACAAGTAGACACGACAAGGAACTAAACCGATGAGCGAGCAAGTCATTATTTTTGATACCACATTACGCGATGGTGAACAGGCTTTACAGGCGAGTTTGAGTGTAAAAGAAAAACTGCAAATTGCCTTCGCTCTGGAGCGTATGGGCGTTGATGTCATGGAGGTTGGCTTTCCAGTGTCATCTCCCGGTGACTTTGAATCCGTTCAAACCATTGCCCGCAACATCAAAAATAGTCGTGTGTGCGGTCTGACTCGCTGCGTAGAAAAGGATATCGATGTTGCCGCAGAAGCGCTGCGTGTCGCAGAAGCCTTCCGTATCCACACCTTTATCGCGACCTCACCGATGCACATCGCCACGAAGCTGCGCAGCACGCTGGACGAAGTCATTGAACGCGCCATTTACATGATAAAACGCGCACGTAACTATACAGACGATGTTGAGTTCTCCTGCGAAGATGCGGGCCGGACACCCATTCCAGACTTGTGTCGCGTGGTTGAGGCCGCAATCAACGCGGGCGCTCGCACGATTAATATCCCGGACACCGTCGGCTACACCATGCCGCATGAGTTCGGTAATATCATCGCCTCGCTGTACCAACATGTTCCGAATATCGATAAAGCCATCATTTCTGTTCACACTCACGACGATCTGGGCTTGGCAGTCGGCAACGCAATGGCAGCCGTTCACGCAGGAGCGCGTCAGGTAGAAGGTACGTTGAACGGTATCGGTGAACGTGCCGGCAACTGTTCACTGGAAGAAGTGATCATGGCGATAAAAACCCGCCATGACATCTTGAACGTCCATACCAACATCAACCATCAGGAAATCTACCGCACCAGCCAACTGGTCAGCCAGATTTGCAACATGCCCATCCCAGCTAACAAAGCGGTCGTGGGTGCCAACGCTTTCGCCCACTCTTCTGGTATTCATCAGGATGGCGTGCTGAAGAATCGTGAAAACTACGAAATCATGACACCGGAATCCATCGGCCTGAAAGAAGTGCAGTTGAACCTGACTTCCCGCTCTGGTCGTGCGGCGGTGAAACACCGTATGGAAGAGATGGGCTATCAGGATAACGATTATAATCTGGACGATCTGTACTCTGCCTTCCTGAAACTGGCGGATAAAAAAGGCCAGGTATTTGATTACGATCTGGAAGCGCTGGCCTTTATCAGCCGCCAGCAGGAAGAACCTGAGTTCTACCATCTGGATTATTTCAGCGTTCAGTCTGGTTCTAGCGTGATGGCAACGGCCTCAGTCAAACTGATCTGCGGAGAAGAAACGCAGTCAGAAGCGGCGACGGGTAATGGCCCAGTGGATGCCGTTTATCAGGCGATCAACCGCATCACGGGTTATCAAGTTTCGCTGGTCAAATACCAACTGACGGCCAAAGGTCAGGGGCGCGATGCGCTGGGTCAAGTTGATATCGTCGCGGATTATCAGGGGCGTCGTTTCCACGGCGTTGGTCTGGCAACGGATATCGTTGAATCTTCCGCACAAGCAATGGTAAATGTATTAAACAACATCAAACGTGCTCAGCAGGTAGAAAAAGAAATTCAGCGTCTGCAGCAGCACAATAACCAACAACAAAACGATAGCAAACAACAAAACAGTCAGGAAACAGTGTGATGACAAAGAGCTACCATATCGCCGTTTTACCCGGAGACGGCATTGGCCCAGAAGTAATGGCACAGGCCCATAAAGTACTGGATGCGGTACGTCAGCGTTTTGGCATTCGCATTACCACCAGCGAATACGACGTTGGCGGTATCGCCATTGACCGTCAGGGCACACCGTTGCCGCAGGCGACCGTCGCAGGCTGTGAGCAGGCCGATGCGATCCTGTTCGGTTCCGTTGGCGGCCCGAAATGGGAACATCTGCCACCGGCAGAACAACCGGAGCGCGGTGCATTATTACCTCTGCGTAAGCACTTCAAATTGTTCAGCAACCTGCGTCCTGCGCGTCTGTATCAGGGGCTGGAAGCGTTTTGTCCGCTGCGTAGCGATATCGCCGCGAAAGGTTTTGATATTCTGTGCGTGCGCGAGCTGACGGGCGGAATCTACTTCGGTCAGCCGAAGGGCCGTGAAGGTAGCGGTCAATATGAGCGCGCTTTCGATACCGAGGTGTATCACCGTTTCGAAATTGAACGTATCGCGCACATCGCGTTTGAATCCGCACGTAAACGTCGCAGCATCGTGACCTCCATCGATAAAGCCAACGTGCTGCAAAGCTCCATTCTGTGGCGCGAGATCGTTACTGAAGTCGCTAAAGCCTATCCAGATGTAAAACTGTCTCATCTGTATATCGATAACGCGACGATGCAATTAATTAAAGACCCGTCTCAGTTTGACGTGATGCTGTGTTCTAACCTGTTCGGTGACATTCTGTCCGACGAGTGCGCCATGATTACCGGCTCAATGGGCATGCTGCCTTCCGCGAGCCTCAACGAACAAGGCTTCGGGTTGTACGAACCTGCTGGCGGTTCTGCACCGGATATCGCGGGTAAAGACATTGCCAATCCGATTGCACAGATTTTGTCACTGGCGCTGCTGTTGCGTTACAGTCTGGGGGCAGATGATGCCGCAGAGGCAATCGAAAAAGCCGTCAATACTGCGCTGGCTGAAGGTTACCGCACCGCCGATCTGGCAAGCGCCAGCAACGCGATCGGTACCAGTGAAATGGGCGACGTTATTGCGCGTTTCGTGGCGCAAGGGGCATAACCATGGGTAAGACGTTATATCAAAAATTGTTCGATGCGCACATCGTTCATGAAGCGCCGAACGAAACACCGTTGCTGTATATCGACAGGCATCTGGTGCATGAAGTGACCTCTCCGCAGGCGTTCGACGGCCTGCGTGCGATGGGCCGCAAGGTTCGTCAACCGGGGAAAACCTTCGCGACCATGGACCACAACGTGTCCACGCAGACCAAGGACATCAACGCCAGTGGTGAGATGGCCCGCATTCAGATGCAGGAGCTAATCAAGAACTGTGCGGAGTTTGGCGTTCAATTGTATGACCTGAACCACCCGTATCAAGGCATCGTTCACGTTATCGGCCCAGAACAAGGGATGACGCTGCCGGGTATGACCATCGTTTGCGGTGACTCACACACCGCAACGCACGGCGCATTTGGCTCACTGGCCTTCGGCATCGGTACGTCGGAAGTGGAACATGTGCTGGCGACGCAAACCCTGAAACAGGGTCGCGCCAAAACCATGAAGATTGAAGTCACCGGTGATGCTGCTCATGGCATCACCGCGAAAGACATCGTGCTGGCGATCATCGGTAAAACCGGTAGCGCGGGCGGCACCGGCCATGTGGTTGAATTCTGTGGTAAAGCTATTCGTGCGCTGAGCATGGAAGGCCGTATGACGCTGTGCAACATGGCCATTGAGATGGGCGCGAAGGCCGGTCTGGTTGCACCAGATGAAACCACGTTTAACTATCTGAAAGGTCGTCAGTTTGCCCCGAAAGACGCAAACTGGGATGCCGCCGTTGCATACTGGAGCACGCTGAAATCCGATGATGACGCGCAGTTCGACACTATCGTCACGCTGGACGCCGCGCAAATTGCACCACAGGTCACCTGGGGCACCAACCCCGGTCAGGTTATCGCCGTTAATCAGGAAATCCCTAACCCTGATTCTTTCAGCGATCCGGTAGAACGCGCCTCTGCCGCCAAAGCTCTGGCCTATATGGATCTGCAACCCGGCATTAAACTGACCGACGTGAAGATCGATAAAGTCTTCATTGGTTCTTGCACCAACTCACGTATTGAAGATTTGCGTGCGGCGGCAGAAATCGCCAAAGGGCGTAAAGTTGCCGCAGGCGTTCAGGCTATCGTCGTACCCGGCTCCGGCCCGGTAAAAACCATGGCGGAGCTGGAAGGGCTGGATAAAGTGTTCATCGAAGCAGGTTTTGAGTGGCGCTTACCGGGCTGCTCCATGTGTCTGGCGATGAACAATGACCGCCTGAACCCCGGCGAGCGTTGCGCATCAACCAGCAACCGTAATTTTGAAGGCCGTCAGGGGCGCGCTGGACGCACCCATCTGGTCAGCCCGGCGATGGCTGCTGCAGCTGCGGTGACGGGTCGCTTTGCCGACGTCCGCGAGTTGAATTAAGAGAGAAACCGACATGGCTAAATTTACCCAACACACAGGTCTGGTGGTTCCTCTGGATGCCGCTAACGTCGATACTGACGCCATCATTCCCAAGCAGTTTCTGCAAAAGGTGACGCGTACCGGTTTCGGCCAACATTTGTTCCACGACTGGCGCTTTCTAGACGATGCCGGTCAACAGCCTAACCCTGAATTTGTGCTGAACAAACCGCATTACAAAGGGGCGAGTATCCTGCTGGCGCGGGAAAACTTCGGCTGTGGCTCTTCCCGTGAACACGCACCGTGGGCGCTGACCGACTACGGCTTCAGCGTCGTTATCGCCCCAAGCTTCGCCGATATTTTCTATGGCAACTCGTTTAACAACCAACTGTTACCAGTGAAGTTGAGCGACGAGGAAGTGGACGAGCTGTTCAAGCTGGTGGACGAGCAGGAAGGTATTACTTTCACTGTCGATCTGGAAAATCAGGTTGTTCAGGCGGACAGCAAACGCTATCCGTTTGAAATCGACAGCTTCCGCCGTCACTGCATGATCAACGGATTAGACAGCATCGGCCTGACGCTGCAACACGAAGCATCGATTACCGAGTATGAAAAGAATCAGCCGGCGTTTCTGAACTGATTTGAGATTACGGATAGTTTGAGATTATGGATAGTATGAAGCCCGCATTTTTGCGGGCTTTTTCTTTTTTAAATTAAGCGCTAAAGCAAGGCAGCAATGAGATAAAAAGCCAGCATACTCAACAGCACGGCGACCACAATATTTCTGATAAAAAATGAAATAACGACACTCACAATCGCGCCGAGGAAATAAGGGTTATCAGGAAATGCGCGAATAACGCCGTGTTCCATTAAAATAATCGGCCCACAAATCGCAGTGAGTAAACATGGCGCGGAATACTTTAAAGCACGATGGAGTAAAACAGGAATTTTTACCGGAACAGCGGGCTCAAGAAAGATATAGCGATTAAAAAAAACGATCCCCGACAGAACGAATATCAATAACCAACTCATTTTTCTTCCTTAAGCACAGATGCGATGAATACAGAGAAAAACATACCGCCGACACCGGCAATAGCGATGGCACCGTCTATCTTGAAATAGGTCAATAGCATCGATAATAGCAGGGAAAACAGGACACCAGAAAAGGTACTGATTTTCTTGATCATCGGGACAACGATGGTGATGAACGTGGCAACGATAGAATAATCAAGGTGATATTTATCCAGGTCAGGCACAGCAGACGCCATAAGCACGCCAAGAATGCTAAAGATATTCCAAAAGATATAAAAGGTGACGCCCGCACCGATTAAATAGCTGGCGCTGACATTATTCTTCCTATCTTTCTTTTCACTGAGCGCAAAAAGTTCATCTGATAATAAAAAACCAATAGGCAGCCGTTTTCTTAATTTCAAGGTCGAAACGTATTCGCGTAATGTCAGGCCGTATATCAAGTGCTGTGCGGTGATAAAGAAAACGGATATTAATAACGTCGCGACATTCGCCCCAGACATGAGCAATCCTAACGAGACTAATTGTGCGGCTCCCGCAAAAATAATAGCGGACATCCCGATACTTTGCCCGACGGATAATCCCGATTGGATAGCCATTGAGCCAGCAAGAATCCCCCAGGGCACAACCGATAAACAGAGAGGAAGCATTTCAACCACGCCGGTCATAAAGTGCTTCCACGGGCTAATTGTGTCTTTTACTGCCGATGACGAACGAGCTACGGTGTTTTCCATATAACATTGCACTACCATAAATAAATCGATAGCGGGAAATTAACAAAACGCGTTTTAATAGTATTGGATAAAGTTGCTGCGTCTCAGAATAGAGAACGAGCCTATTTATACCCTAAATAATTCGAGTTTTAGGACAAAACGTTAACGTTTTAAACAACGCACAGGCAACTTGAAGTATGACGGGTTATGCGTTGCCTTTAGCAAACTCGCCTGGCGTCAGCCCCAAAGAATTTTTGAAATGACGATGGAGGTGGCTCTGATCGGTAAACCCACACGACACAGAGACATCGAGGATAGAACTACCTTTACGCAATAGGTCTTTAGCCTTGCGCAGACGAGCCTGAATCAAATAAGCGTGGGGCGTAATACCGACAACCGCTTTAAACTGCCGTAAGAAGTGCCACACGCTGAGCTCGGCGAGTTCTGCCAATTCAACGAGAGCGAGTTCTCTCTCAGGATAGCTGTCCATAAAGGCTTTAACGTTCAGTATATTTTGAGTCGCAATGGGCAACATTTGTGGCGTCAGGCGAGTCTTGCTATAGCGCATCGTTAGCCAGGTCAGTGAAGATAACAGTAGCGTTTCTTTCAATAGCATATTGCCCGGCTGAGCAAGCATATTGAACGTCATGAGCAACTGTTCCGCCAACCCTGGATCGTGCACCACAGCATCAGGAAACCACGGAATGGAATCCTTTGAGCGTTGAAGCTCCTGATTAATTGAACGAAAAAGGTCAGGATGCGGATAAATAGCCCGATAGGCCCAGCCGGTTTCGACCTCAGAACTTCCCGTATGCACATCGTCCGCATTCACCAAGATGATGTCACCTTTGGGCGCAACATGCTCTGCACCTGAACGATAAAAGCGCTGAGCGCCCTGCTCAATCACGCTGATGCAATAGGTATCATGAACATGCCGAGGAAAACGCTGCTGGTAGTACTGCGCCTGCAACATATCCAGACCGCCGAGTGCGTCAAGGTGCTTGAAGTTTGTCTGCTCTTGCGCAACCGGCTTTTTATGCACGCATCAATCCTCTTATCGTTTGTACAAAATTGCTCTGGCGGAGAAGCAACATGCGAGCGTTATCATCCAGAAGCAGTGAACCTGTTTCATTGATTCTATCAGAAGTGGATTAACATCCCATGCGGGAAAAAACGTCGAAAAAAAGCCAGCGACACAAGCCGCTGGCGATCAATGATACATCTCTGTTTTTTACCGCTCTGGCTTTTTTACCAACGGGATTACATCAGGTGAAACCTAGACACCCCAAGATTCAACCTCTCAGCCTGCTGCTCCAGCGATGAGGCAGACGAGGAAGCCTCCAACACCAGCGTCGTGTTTTGTTGCGTAACCCGATCCATTTCTGATATCGCTAACGACACCTGATTGATACCGCTGCTTTGCTCATCGGAAGCCAGCGCAATCTCATTCATGATCCGGGTGACGTTATTAATTTCGGCGACAATCTCAGCCATCGCTTTACCCGCTTCAGACGCCAGCGTCGTCCCCTCCGTCACTCTGGTTGCGGATTCTTTAATTAGTGCGGCAATCTCTGTCGCTGCGTTAGCAGAGCGCTGTGCCAGATTACGCACTTCTCCTGCAACCACCGCAAACCCTTTGCCTTGCTCACCCGCTCGGGCGGCTTCCACCGCCGCATTCAGCGCCAGAATATTGGTCTGGAATGCAATCCCGTTAATAAGCGCAATAATCTCAGAAATTTTGCCTGAACTTTTGGCAATGTCCGCCATCGAACCCACAACCTGTTCCACAATGCTGCCACCGTTCACCGCTTTAGACGACGTATCCGTCGCCGCCTTGCTAGCATGATGCGCATTATCGGTATTTTGTTTCACCGCCGCCGTGAGCTGTTCCATACTGGCAGCCGTTTCCGCCAGCGCCGCAGCCTGCTGTTCCGTTCGTGCGGACAAATCTGTATTGCCAACGGCGATTTTCGTCGAACTGCTGTGAATAGACTCCGCGCTATCACGCACCGAGCCAACCGTTTCTGAGAGTGAATCCTGCATTTGCTGGATATTGTTACCCAAAATGCCTATTTCATTTCTCCCCACATCCGCACGCGCACGCGTTAAGTCCCCCTGCGCGATCGCCTGTATACGCGACACCCAATACTGTATTGGGTTAATAATAACTCGGCGAATTAATAAGAACGTCATGCCGGTTAACACGATGGCAAGAATAAATGCCCCGGTCATGAGCGTGTATCCCAGCGTTGAATGTCTCTCAGCCGTCACATTAATATTCTTGGCCATCTCAACCCGATAAAGGTAGGACGCTTTCAGCGGCACATCGTACTCATCATCCAATTTAGACATCGTCGTCGACTCAAACGCATTGAGTTCTTCAACATTACCTTTTTTCGCTATGTCAAACATGGGCTTGGTACCCCGCTCAACATAATCGCTATAACGCGCTTTTAGCTCATTATCACGGGCGAGTTCAACATCAGAACGGGCCGCTCTATTTTGATATCCGTTAAACATTTGCTGCGACATCACCAGCCGTTCTTCTGCGGCTTTCATACTGGCGTTGTAATTGTTCGTAAGACCATTATGTAAATGGTTCACGGCATGCAGCAAATTCATACGTGCCGCACGCATATGGTTAGCGCTATCAACTAACTCCATCCGAACATTCAATTCCAGCGTTGATTCATTTAATGACAATTCTGCCTGCTTCAGAAAGTAGGATGATGTTGCGACAGCAACGGCAAAGAGCAGTAAAACACCAGAAAAAACAATAATAAAAAGAGGCGTTAACTTAATATTATGCACCCCAGGGGAGGAATGCCAAGGTTCTGATTTTTCGTAAAGTGCTATTGACTGATACGGTACATCGCTCATTTTTACATCCGTCGAGTTATTCAGAAAGTTGCTGTGAAGTGAATTTCAGGTAAACAAGGAAAAATAAAACGCCACCACATGTTACATAGCATTTAAATATTATAACAATGTGCGTTAAGTACGAGAGAAAAAATAGGAACCTCTAAAAATAATTTTATCTACAAGATCGCCATCACGGAAAAGCGTCATTTCAACGAAAATCATTTCAATTAAAAACAATTCAAAACGTAAACTATTACATAAGGTTAGTGAATCATCTTGGTCACCACACTTACGTGACCATTCATTATTAGTATAGAAACACATTCATAGAATTGTTTAATTTTAATGACAATGAATTCCATTCTAATATTTTATTTTTGGTATTAAATCATCTTCACGTTAGCATTATCTGCATACCACCCTCTGCAGGCAGGCTTTCCCTCTTCTTCTCAACCTACTTTTGCGAAACCGCACGCAGCCTCATCACGTCGTTTAATTTTCAGAGAAATAAGCGGGTATATTTCACGCTCCACCAATGGAAGCGTTGACATTCGTCAACATAAAAATTTACCATGGCCCTCTATAGCGATGAAAAAACATCCAAATAAGCATATACAGGAAGCTATTGAATACGCATTAACGCGGGGGTGGCGTTTTTATTCCAGTAACGGACATGCATTTGGCAGGCTTATCTGCAGCACGCCAGACCACAGTACTCATATAATGAGTATTTGGTCCACGCCATCAGTCTCGGAAAACCACGCAAAGCAAATCCGCCGCAACGTCGATAGCTGTCTGGCAATGCAGAAACAGTAGAAGACACATACGGCTTACTGAGGAATTTATGGCAACGTATCACTTCTCTCTCACGCTATCGGGCGTTTGTGCAGACACCGCAGGACTAGAAGATGCACTTTTTGCCAGCGGCTGCGACGATGCTCTGATCTGCTTCTATGGCAACGCCGTCTATCTCGAATTTGATCGAGAAAGCCCGCATTTTTCTACCGCAGTCATCAGCGCTATTCATGATATTGAGTCCGCAGATATTCAGGCAAGAGTCCACTCCGTCGATGCGGCCTGGGTTGGGATTAGTGACATCGCCGCCTTAGCCGCGCTGTCGCGTCAAGCCATTGCGCTTCTAAAAGATGGAAAACGTGGCGCAGGCGATTTCCCCTCTCCGGTTCAACGCTTACGCGGTACATCGCCGCTATGGGAGTGGAGTGATGTCGCCGACTGGCTAGCCAAACAAAAAAAAATACCACAGGAATTGGCCGACAACGCTCGGCAGCTTGCCACGATTAATCTGGCCTTGCAGATACGCAATGCACACCAGCAGGACGAATTGGCGCGTTATTGTGCATTGCTCAGCGAGGGTAAACCATTACGTGAAAACTACCGCTGATATCTCCTTAGGGTAAACCATCAGCGACAACTCAAACGCGGTAAGCAGATCTGCACCATAAAAAAAACCAGCGAGAAAACTCGCTGGTTGGTGAAACATCACCATTACTCAGAATACATTTCCTCGCACCACCTAGAGCCAATGACGGTATTCGTCGTCGGACATTTCGTTCAGGTGCCACTGCGTCGCCTGCTGCAATAATGCAACGCGCTGTTGGGTAGACATCCATCGCAACCACTTCACTTTACAGGTCGATAAGTAGGTTCGATAGAACTGGGACAAACGGGAAATTGTCATGAGCCACCTCCTCTCTTTCCTTGTTAGAAAGTATCGACGTAATATAGGGAAAGATAAATTGATGACTTTAGTGCAGGGAGTTCCTCTTTTATGTCTTCTCCTCGATTGCAACAACAGTTCATCCGTCTGTGGCAACACTTTCAGGGACAAACCACCGACACCACGCTGCAAGAGCTGACGGGGGTGCTGAACTGCTCACGCCGCCATATCCGCTCGTTATTGAACGCGATGCAGCTGGAAGGCTGGCTCATCTGGCAGGCAGAAGCCGGAAGAGGAAAACGTTCGCAGCTCTCCTTTGTGTATACCGGATTAGCGCTACAGCAACAGCGTGCCGAGGATCTGCTAGAACAGGATCGTATTGAGCAACTGGTGCAGTTGGTCGGTGACAAAGAAGCGGTGCGCCAGATGCTACTCTCCCACCTTGGCCGGAGTTTCCGGCAAGGAAAGCACATTCTGCGCATCCTCTATTACCGCCCATTACGCAATTTGCTGCCCAGTTCGGCACTGCGGCGCTCAGAAATGCATATTGCGCGACAAATTTTTAGCGGCCTGACCAATATAAATGAGGAAAATGGGGAACTAAAACCCGACCTGGCTCATCACTGGCAGATGCTAGCACCGCTGCACTGGCGCTTTTATCTGCGGCCGGCTATCCGTTTCCATCACGGTCGTGAACTCACGATGGACGACATCACCACATCATTATCACGGCTCATTCCGCTTCCACTCTTCTCCCATATTGAAGCGGTGAATTCACCGATGCCGTTTGTGATTGATATCCGGCTGAGTAGCCCAGATAAATGGCTGCCGTGGCTCCTGGCCAGCGTGCACGCCATGATTCTGCCGCAGGAGTGGCAAACGCTGCCGAATTTCGCCCAACACCCGATTGGCACCGGGCCTTACGCTGTAGTACGCAATAACAGCAGCCAGTTGAAGATCCGCGCCTTCGACGACTATTTTGGCTATCGGGCGCTGATTGATGAGGTCAACATTTGGGTCTTGCCGGACGAGCCGGAAGAAATGCCAGTGTCTGTCCAATTCCAGTCTGATGATTCCCACCATGAACAGCTGGAAAGCCGAATGGAAGAAGGCGGTTATTTCCTGTTATTCGACAAACGATCGCCGCTGAACCAGCGTCCAGAAGCGCTGCGATGGCTCAGACAGGTATTTAACCCTGTTTCGCTGCTCAGCCACGCCAATACCAGCAACCAGCGCGACTGGTCACCCGCCTACAGCCTGCTGCCGCGCTGGCATCACCATCATCCCGATACGCCACAGTCCATTCCCGATGGGCTAACCGACGTCACGCTCACGTTCTATCAGGAACACCCAGAGTACCGGATATTAAGCGAGATTATGCGCACGCTGCTGGCACAACAGGGCGTTACCCTACATCTTCAGACCATCAGTTACGAAGATTGGTATCAGGGCAATGCCGAGAGCGATATCTGGTTTGGCAGCCTGAATTGTTATCTGCCGCTCGAATTCTCGCTGTTTGCCATGCTCTATGAGCTGCCACTGGTGCAACATTGCCTGAATGACGACCTAGATACCGATGCACAGCAGTGGCGTAGCCATACGTTACCAATGGCGGAATGGTGTGAAAAACTCATCAAGAGTGGGCAGTTGCATCCGTTATTGCATCATTGGCTGCAACTTCAAGGGCAGCGCAGCATGCGCGGCGTCAGGATGAATATGCTGGGCTGGTTTGATTTTAAATCCGCCTGGTTTGCACCGCCGGAACGCTGATTGCATTAGAAAAAAGTGCGGGGCACGTTGAATCGCTCCGCACATTTCTGCCTATTTTTGCAACTGCATCCGTAAGAAATGCTCGACGTCGACCGTCTCGTAACCATTACGCTCATTGAACGTGCGGGATTTGTCCCACCACATCCCCTCCCCCAAAGCAAACGCGGCCCGGTAGCGTGCCATTGCGTCATCTGGAGCAACTTTCAGATCCCTGCGCAATTTGTCCAGAGTCCATAGTGTCTTCTCAAAGATCTTCCCTGTGACACGTTCAACGACATCAGCAAGTTGCCCGTATGAGATCGTGTCACCTGCCACGTAGACAACCTCATTAACCCATCGTGGTTCGCCCAGCAAGATTTCAGTCGTAAGCCAGCCAATATCTTCGGGGATCGTCACGGTCACCTTCGTATCCCAACTTCCCAGACCGTGAAGAATTCCGCGATCCAGATCCACTACATCGAAGGCGGGCTCAAACAGGAAACTCGTGAACATACCGGTCGAAACAATCACCCATTCGGTGCCCAGCTGGCTACGTAGCAACTGTCTCACGTCATACTGTTCATCAAAAACCGGATGGCCGCTTTTTCGACCCACGACGTCATAATCAACACCGAATTGCCAAGGGAAATAGCGCGTGACGTTGGCAGCCAACACTGCTCTGGTTATTTTCATTTGAGTGCCCGGCCCTGCTACGAATCCCGAACAGTTCAATACCGTCTTATAATTCCTGAAAAGCTCGATCAGAGCGTGTTCATCAGAGGCCAGATCGAACCCGATAACGTCAACCCCTAGTGCACGGAGTTCGGTCAGTGTTGCCATACCCTGCTCCGACGGATCGTTAATTGTACTTGGCGAGACGAGTACTGTGACCGACAACGGCAAGGCTCGCGCACGCGGTGCAAGAGCACGCAATACCGCCATACCGAGTTGCCCTGCGCCAAGTACAAGAATATCTTTCAACGCTGTTCCGCGGTCATTCACGCTTTAACTCCTTCAAAATTTCAAATTATCTCTATCACAGGGAGTGATGAACACCCCCATGCATTCAGTGTGCTAACATGCCCTTGGTCTGATAATACTTGTCAGCACAAGGATATTTAGAGTTCGAGTGTCATGTTATACAAAAATGTGAAGATGATAAGATTCAGCCACATCACTTCATAATTTGAAAAAATCAAACGATAAGGTGATATAGCTGCTAATACGGCAGTACGCCTTACACGTCTTATCAACGTTTCATCGCAAATAGGGAGACATCATCGTATGGATCGGTTTCAGGCCATGGAAACATTTATCCGTGTGGTCGATGCGGGTAGTTTCAAAAAAGCGGCGGAAACCCTGCATGTTCTGCCATCCACCGTCACCCGTAGCATCAAAGAACTCGAATCACATCTTGGTGCTCGGTTACTTAACCGAACGACGCGAGCACTCAGCATTACGGATGTTGGCCTGCGCTATTACGACAGTTGCAAAGCGATCTTACGGGATGTGCACGCGGCGGAAAGCGTAACGGCACAGCAAAAGGAGGAACTACAGGGAACGATCAGAATCGGGGCGACACCTTCTCTGGTCAAAAATTTCCTTATCCCGGCACTACCCGACTTCTGTGAACGTCATCCTGGAATAAGGTTGGACTTCCACCTAGGTGATGCCACTGTGGATATTGTCCAGCAGGGTATCGATTGTGTCATCAGAACCGGAGAACCGCCGTTATCGCGACTGGTCGCACGGCGACTCGGTACGTTCCAGTGGCATATCTGCGCTTCCCCACGCTATCTTGAACAGCATGGACACCCCACAACGGTGGACTCGCTCAAAGAGCATACCGCAGTGGGATATACCCACAGCCGGACAGGTCGTTCAACGAGTTGGGGGTTTCACGATGAGGCACACACCGTAGCGATTCCGCGAGCAGGACAGATCAGCGTAAATGACACCGATGCGTATGTCGCCGCAGGCGTAGCCGGTCTGGGCCTACTACGCATTGCCAGCTATATGGTACGCCAGCAACTCTCTGATGGACATCTTGTCAGGCTGCTTCCTGATATCGGATCACCGTTTGAACCTATTTTCATCCTCTACCCGCAAAGCCGCCACCTTTCGCCTGCTATCCGCGCCTTTATCGACTGGTGTACCGCGCTAATCGAGAAGGAATCCGTGAAATGGTGAATGTCCACAAACAGAACAACCAAGGTCATTACGTTAAACGAAATTGTGCACGTACTGCGGCTGCGGCTGAATGAGCATTCAAATCTGGTTCGCGCCGCCGGAACACGGAGAGCCTTTCACTGTCCGACTTAACCCTTTACAATGAGCCGTTCTCAACGGGGTGCGGAAAATTTTTCGCTGAGAAGATACCCGTCGAACCTGATCCGGTTAATACCGGCGAAGGGATTTGAGAGTGCGGCTTATTGCTGCCTCGAAGTCCTTTGCCACCCTATGATTCTCAGGAGTGCAAAGTGTTAAATCAATTATTACAGCGTTCAGCCATCGTGCTGAAAACCAGCCTGCCTTGTCTGTTACTGCTCTCAGCATCCGCTTTCGCCAAGCCCGCGCTTACCGTTTATACCTATGACTCATTCGCTTCCGAGTGGGGTCCAGGCCCCGTCATCAAGACCGCGTTTGAAAAAGAGTGCGAGTGCGAACTGAATTTCGTCGCGCTGGAGGATGGCGCGTCGCTGCTGAATCGTCTGCGTATGGAAGGAAAAAATAGCAAAGCGGACGTCATTCTGGGGTTGGACAACAACCTGTTGCAAGCTGCTGAGCAAACCGGCCTGTTTACGCCACACGGTCAGGACACCAGCACCGTCACGGTGCCGGGCGGCTGGAGCAATAAAACGTTCATCCCTTACGACTACGGCTATTTCGCGTTTGTGTATAACAAAGACACGCTGAAGAACCCACCGAAAAGCCTGCATGAACTGGTGGACAGCAACGCGCCGTGGAAAGTGATCTATCAGGACCCGCGCACCAGCACACCGGGACTGGGTCTACTGCTGTGGATGCAGAAAGTGTACGGCAACGATGCACCGCAAGCCTGGCAAAAGTTGGCGAAAAAAACCGTTACCGTCACTAAAGGCTGGAGCGAAGCCTACGGCCTGTTCCTGAAAGGGGAAGCCGATCTGGTACTGAGCTACACCACGTCACCGGCCTATCACATCATCGAAGAGAAGAAAGACAACTACGCGGCGGCTACCTTTAGCGAAGGGCATTATCTGCAAATCGAAATCGCCGGACAGTTGGCTTCCAGCAAAAATCCCGAGCTGGCAAAACGCTTTATGCAGTTCATCCTGAGCCCAACCTTCCAGCAGGCGATCCCCACCACCAACTGGATGTATCCGGCGGTGAAAACCGAACTGCCAGCAGGCTTCGCGACGCTCGCGGTTCCTGAAAAAGCCATGCAGTTCAGCGCGCAGGAAGTCGCCGATCAAAGGACGCAGTGGATTCAGGCATGGCAACGCGCCGTCAGCCACTGATCGGCGGACGTCTGTGGCCAGGGCTACTGGCCACCACGCTGTTAATTTCCGTTGCCGTACTGGCTTTTGGCGCACTGTGGATACAGGCACCAGAAAGCCAGTGGCGCACGCTATGGCATGACAGCTATCTCTGGCATGTAATTCGGTTTACCTTCTGGCAGGCCTTTCTCTCTGCGCTATTTTCTACCGTTCCGGCGATTTTTCTTGCCAGAGCGCTTTATCGACGGCGCTTCCCCGGCCACCGCTGGCTACTGCGCCTGTGCGCAATGACGCTAGTGCTTCCCGTGCTGGTCGCCGTTTTTGGCCTGCTTAGCATTTATGGCCGACAAGGCTGGCTGGCCTCTGCGCTGGGCTGGTTTGACCTGAAATACACCTTTTCGCCCTATGGATTGCAAGGCATTCTGCTGGCACATGTGTTCTTCAATCTGCCGCTGGCAACACGACTGCTGTTGCAGTCACTGGAAGGGATCGCCACCGAGCAGCGTCAGTTAGCCGCCAATCTGGGCATGAACAGCTGGCAGCATTTCCGTCTGTTGGAATGGCCTGCCCTGCGCAGGCAAATTTTACCAACCGGCGCGCTGATTTTTATGCTCTGCTTTGCCAGTTTTGCCACCGTTCTGTCGCTAGGCGGTGGCCCGCAAGCGACCACGATTGAGCTGGCCATCTATCAGGCATTGAGCTTTGATTACGATCCGGCACGCGCGGCGCTGTTGGCATTAATTCAGATGGTCTGTTGTCTCGGTTTGGTTCTGTTGAGCCAGAGGTTGGGTAGTATTTTGCCTGTCGGCAGTACGCAGCAGCTTGCCTGGCGTAACCCGCAGGATAGCGCCTTAAGCCGCCTCACTGACGGCCTTCTGATCGGTGCGCTGTTGCTGCTGGTCGTTCCCCCCTTGCTAGCCGTGGTCGTTGATGGCGTGAACCGCTCATTGGTTTCCGTGCTGCAACAGCCCGTGCTCTGGCAAACGCTGTTTACCTCGCTACGTATTGCCTTAAGCGCGGGACTGCTGTGTCTGGTGCTGACCATGATGCTGCTCTGGAGCAGCCGCGAACTCAAGTTACGCCAGAAGCCACTCTACGGGCAGTTGATGAATCTAAGCGGTATGCTCATCCTCGCCATGCCGGGTATTGTTCTAGCAACGGGTTTTTTCCTGCTGCTGAATAACAGCATCGGGTTGCCGCAATCTCCTTACGTGCTGGTGGTATTCACGAATGCGTTGATGGCAATCCCGTATGCTATTAAGGTGCTGGAAAACCCCATGCTGGACGTTGCCGAGCGCTACAACCGACTCTGTATTTCACTGGATATTCGCGGTTGGCAGCGATTGAAGTTGATCGAACTCGTCGCGCTGAAACAGCCGCTCGCGCAAGCGTTAGCCTTTGCCTGCGTGCTGTCGATCGGGGATTTTGGCGTTATCGCGCTATTCGGTAATGAGCAGTTCCGCACGCTGCCGTTCTATCTGTACCAGCAAATTGGTTCCTATCGCAGCGCCGACGGCGCAGTCACGGCACTGTTGTTGATGCTGCTGTGCTTTATGTTATTTACCCTGATTGAGAAACTGGCAGGCCGTCATGATCGCGCTTGAGAAATTGACCTACTTCTATCAGCACTTACCCATGCGTTTTGATTTTCACGTCAAACCGGGAGAGCGCATCGCTATCCTTGGCCCCAGCGGCGCGGGAAAAAGCACGCTGTTAAATCTGGTGGCTGGCTTCCTGATGGCAGACAGTGGCGAATTGAGGCTTAACGGTGAATCTCACCGCGAGACGTCCCCAGCCAAGCGGCCGGTTTCGATTCTGTTTCAGGAAAATAACCTGTTTCCTCACCTGACGATTGGGCAGAACATCGCACTGGGGCTACACCCCGGCCTACGGCTCAATGCGGCACAGCGCGCAACGCTGCAGCAGATTGCTGACAGGGTCGGATTAACCGATCTTCTTGATCGTCTGCCCTCGCAGGTGTCCGGTGGACAGCGTCAGCGCGCGGCATTAGCACGCTGTCTGGTGCGTCACCAGCCCATTCTGCTGTTAGATGAACCGTTCTCGGCACTCGATCCCGCGCTACGTCAGGAAATGCTCGATCTGGTTGAAAGCGTGTGTGAGGAGCGCAAGTTCACGCTATTGATGGTGTCCCACAATCTGGATGATGCCATGCGGATCGCAAAACGTACGGTACTGATCGTGGACGGGCAGATTTATTATGATGGGCCGACTCAGGCGTTACAGGATGGCAGCGCCGATGCTGCCGCCATCCTGGGAATTTCACGCTCGTCTTCCGATTAAAGAGTTAAGGTAAAGCCTGATAGCGCAGGTTACTGAACGTGACCTCGCCTTCGCCCGACGCATATAACGCTGGCCGCAAGCTGAGGAAGTCATACGCGACGTTGTGATGGTAGCCGGACACTTCCATCTGCACCGGATATTTCTTCCACGGTTCCTGATCCGAGGTTCGGGTGTAAAACGTCACGATGTGGCGATCGTTTTTCATCCGAATTTGCACCTCATTACCCGTGATGTGCGGCAATTTCTTCTCCGCCCTTTCCAGCCCATAGCGGTGCATCACCGTGCCATACTGATTAAACGACAGCCCGACGTACAGTTTTGCATTGTAGAACAGCAGTAAACCGGCCTGTGCTCCGGGGGCGAAATTCGCCGTGACTTCAATTTGGTAAGCCTGATCGCCGGGGATCATCGTCAGCGGCGCACTGTCTTTTGGCGATGTTCCTTTTGCTTTCAGGTGCAGCTTGCCGTCGGTGAGCGTAACCCGCTTTAGCTCTTCCGCATTAGCACGGTAAAAATGCCAGCGAGCCGGAAATTTCTCGTCGGTGAAGCTATCAGACCAACCGATGCCGTGAGGCACCGCCTCGCCCCCTTCCGGTTTACGAATCGGTTTGCCGGTATCGAATCCAGCAGAGGTAAACCAGCCGTCAGCACCCCAGACAATCGGCTCCAGCATTGCCTGCCGACCCAGCGTCATAAAGCCGTTTTCATACCCGTGATACACCATGTACCAATTTTTATCCGGCCCTTCGATCAGCGTCGCGTGACCGCGCGACCACCACTTATCTGAACGATCCTGCGTGCGGATAATCGGGTTATACGGTGAGTTTTCCCACGGCCCGTTGATCGACTTCGATCGAGCCGCAATCACCATGTGTCCCGTTGGTGGCCCAGCCGTGCCGCCTTCCGCCAGCACCATGTAGAAGTAGTCGCCGTGGCGCAACATCTTCGGCCCTTCCTGCGAGAAGCTTTCCACATCCCACGCTTCTGGGTACTGCCATCCCTGATAGACCACCTCCATTTCACCGACCGTCGACAGCCCATCATCCGTTAACTGCACACGGTTGCCGCCAGACATAAAGATGTAACGCTTACCGTCTTCCCCCACTACATGGCCGGGATCGCTGGCCGGATTTTTCAAGCCAGTATCTTTCGGCGGCGTCCACGGGCCGCGAATATCATCGGCGGTGATCACATACAGCGTTTTCTTTTTCGTCCCTTTGGCATCGATAATCCGGTTCGTCGTGAAGTAGAGGTAATATTTATCGTTGTGCTTCACTAGATCTGGAGCCCAAATTGCGTCAACGGGCATCGTTATCGCGGGGCCAAGCGGCTGCCAGTTCACCAAATCGCGCGAGTGCCAAATTAGCAGTCCGGGGATATCGTCAAATGACGAGAACGTCATGTAGTAATCCTCCCCATCTTTGATAATCGTAGGGTCGGGATGATCGCCCGCAATGATAGGGTTGAGGTAGCAGCCATTACCCAAATCCGCCTGACGCTGCTGTTCAATACCCCGCATCCATTCGTTGGCGGGGCCAGCCTGACAGGCGATCGCCTGGCTTATACCCATCGCCATCAGCAAGATGCCACTCAGCGCGCCTTTCCCCACCGTTCGGGAGATACTCATTTATTACCACCCCATTATCTCAATGATTATTTGATAATTTATAACATTGAAACCGTGTTCCAGTTGTGAAAACAGTCACGCTTCTCTGGCTTTTGGATGAAAAATTAAGCGGTAATAGCGCGACGAAATATCAATATATTGTGATCAATGAGACATTTTTAGTTTTTATCCCTTGTGGGTATTGTGTCTTTTTGTACTGCTGTGCTTATATGGATTGGCGATTGATGACGCATTCGAACACAACGCTCGACCATAAAGCGCTCGAATGTAAATAACCCGAACATAAATTAGGATTCCCGTGACGCACTACTCTTCTTCCACTTCAGCACTACTAAACACCGCGCATATTGACGCGGTCGTCGTCGTGCTCGTGGCAGTCGTCGTGGTCGTCGTCGGCAGCGCGCCGTAACGGGTTCCGAATCGAAGATTCTCAAACCCCGCCGGCGCCAGCCGAGCGGGGTTTCTTGTTTCTACCCTCCCCGCTCCGACACCGCACCGGCCCTGATGAAGGATGTAAACATGCGTTATACAGGCGCTCAGTTGATTGTTCGGCTGCTCGAACAGCAGGGTATCACCACCGTAGCGGGCATTCCCGGCGGCGCGGCACTGCCGTTATATGATGCTCTTAGCCAAAGTCAGACTATCCGCCATGTTCTTGCCCGCCACGAGCAAGGCGCGGGATTTATGGCACAAGGCATGGCGCGAGCCAGCGGACGCGCTGCGGTTTGTATGGCGTCCAGCGGCCCAGGGGCGACCAACCTGATTACTGCCATCGCCGATGCCAAACTGGATTCAATCCCGCTGGTGTGCATCACCGGTCAGGTGCCTTCCAGCATGATCGGCACCGATGCGTTTCAGGAAGTCGACACTTACGGCATCTCCATTCCCGTCACCAAACATAACTATCTGGTTCGTGATATCAACGAACTGCCGCGCGTGATCCCAGAAGCCTTTCGCATCGCGCAATCGGGCCGTCCCGGCCCGGTGTGGATCGATATTCCAAAAGATATTCAGAACGCGACCATTGAGTTGAGCGAACTGCCAGACATTTTCCCTCTCGATACGCCACCGACTATTGCTCAGCAGGAAATTGAACGGGCTGCGGCCATGATTAACGCAGCCCAGCGTCCGATTCTCTATCTGGGTGGCGGAATTATTAGCGGTGTCGCACACGAACAAGCGGTTCAACTGGCGGAACGCGCTAGCCTGCCAACTACCATGACGCTGATGGCTCTGGGTGCTATGCCCGTAGATCATCCGCTGTCGCTCGGTATGTTGGGGATGCACGCCGCACGATCAACCAATCTGATCTTAGAACAGGCGGATTTGTTAATTGTGCTGGGTGCGCGTTTTGACGATCGTGCCATTGGTAAAGCGGAACAATTCTGCCCACAGGCCAGCATCATTCACATCGATATTGATCCGGCCGAGTTAGGCAAGATCCGCCAGCCGCACGTGGCGATCAATGCCGATGTCGCCGAGGTGCTGGATCATCTGCTGCCACATATCACCCCACAGCAGCGTGGCGTATGGCGTGCAACCGTTAGCGGGCTGCAACAGGAATTTCCGTTCAGCATGCCGAATGCTGACGACCCATTAAGCCATTATGGACTGGTTCAGGCCACGGCGCAGGCGCTGACGGATGATGCCATCATCACGACCGATGTCGGCCAACACCAGATGTGGGTCGCTCAGTCTTACCCACTGCGTCGTCCGCGCCAGTGGCTGACATCCGGCGGGTTTGGCACGATGGGCTTTGGCTTGCCTGCGGCGATTGGCGCAGCGCTGGCCGAACCGGATCGCACCGTGGTGTGTTTCTCGGGTGATGGCAGCCTGATGATGAATATTCAGGAAATGGCGACCGCGGCAGAAGAAGGGCTCAACGTAAAAATCGTCCTGATGAACAATCAGTCACTCGGTCTGGTTCACCAGCAGCAGGATATGTTTTTCCAGCAGCGTATCTTCGCCGCCGATTACCGCTACAACACCAATTTTCTCGCCATTGCCGCAGGTTTCGGCTTTGCAACCTGCGATCTGAATGCGGCAGCCGACCCGCAGGCCGCGTTGAAAGAAGCGCTCAATCAACCCGGTCCAGCGTTGATCCACGTACGCATTGACGCCAATGAAAAAGTTTTCCCCATCGTGCCACCGGGCGCAGCGAACATCGATATGATCGGAGATTAATGACTATGCAAACTCAACCAACGTCAAATCAGGTCACGCTAGAACTCTCAGTACGCAATCACCCCGGCGTGATGTCACACGTTTGCGGCCTGTTTGCCCGCCGGGCATTTAACGTAGAAGGCATTCTCTGTATGCCACTGGCAAACGGTGAAGAAAGCCGAATCTGGCTACTTGTCAAAGATGACCAACGACTACAGCAGATGATCAGTCAGGTGGAGAAACTGGAAGACGTCCTTCAGGTACGTCGTCACGGGGAAGAAATGCGTATTTTCGAGCAGGTCGCCGAGTTTTACTGCTAGATGGCGTGGCCGGGTCTTCCCCGGCCTGCCCAATCTCACCCGTTGAGCACCTGCCACAACAGGTGCCGGTAAACCGGCATCAGCGGGTGCTGAATCAGCACGATCAACGATGCAACCGCCGCCACAAATATCACTGGAGCCACCCAACGCAGGCGTCTGAGCGGCACCTTTTTGCTAAACCAATCATGCTGTTTACGCTTATCACTGCGCCACCAGCGCCAGTTTAACCAGCCTGCGACCCACACCACGATGGCGGTTACCAGCAACAACCACTTAAAGCCCGCGCTGTTGGCCCCTGCGGGAATATCAATCGCAACCCCAGCCAGAATACCGGGTAAGAAATAGGCCGGTGGCCACAGCAGGCAGCCGATGATATTCGGCACCGCGAATTTATAAGGCGGTAAGCCCAACATTCCCGCCACCATCGGGATTAATGGCCGCGTCGGGCCGACAAAACGCCCGATCAATATCGTCGGCATCGGGTGTTGATACAGGGCATATTCGGTTTTATTCAGTAACGCCTGATACTTTTTCAGGAAAGACCAATTATGCAGCGGCGCTTTGAAGCGCATGCCAATAAAATAAGAAATCCAGTCCCCGAGCAGGCAACCGATAATTCCAGCCGCCCACGCTGGATACAGCCCCATTTGTCCGCTGCCAATCAGCGCCCCCAGCGTTGCCATCATTACCGTGCCCGGCAGCAGCAGGCCCACCAGAGCCAGAGATTCCAGAAAGGCAACCAGCATGACGGCGATCAGTGAATACGCGAGTGATTGAGTAACCAGATGATCCAGCCACGCTTCCATAAAACCTACCCGTACTTTATAAAAACAAAGATTGTCTGGATCATAGCAGAAGCCGTCAACTCCTGATTACTGGTCAATTCTTTTGCACCGACGGGCATCTACACTTATGATAGCGGTCATTTTTTGCCACCGTGCCGCACTGCCACTATGTTTTTTAAACTACTCAACCATCTCGGGTTACGACGCCTTATCCTACTTCTGGCAGTGGCAAGCGCATTAGTGACGCTGGCAAACAGTTTTTATGCCAGCTACCGCGTCCAACGAGAGCTTCTGATTGATAACACACTTGAAGCCAATCGCGTTTACGCCACCAAGCTAGCGGCAATGACTCATTCTTTCTTTAAAGAATCTCAGCAACAGTTAGCCTACAGCGCCAATATCGTCGCCACCCAGATGGATGATAAAGCGAGTCTATTTAAAGAAGCTGAGCGTTTACGGCTACAGACCAGCAATTTCAACTCTGTCGTCATTGCCGATGAAAAAGGTATCGTCAGAGCAACATCACCCGATACCTTCCAGCTAATCGGAAAAAGCCTGACAACAGACGGCGCACTCGAAGCCTTGAAAGAAAGGCGCTCTCTCATTAGCCAACCCTATATTTCTGCCGCCAATAACTTCATCGTGCTGATATCTACACCGATTTTCACACGGGATGGGCGCTACAAAGGCTTTGTCGGTGGATCGATCTATCTTAAACAGCCTAGTGTTCTCAATACGCTATTAGATAAACACTATTACCGCGACGGCTCTTATATCTACGTCACCGATAAAAACAAACAAATGCTGTATCACCGCGATATAGAGCGTATTGACAAAACAGAAACCAATAACCTGAAGATCGACGCGCTGCACGAGGATAATGGCAGTCAGCATATGGTGAACTATCTGGGTGAGAAAATGTTAGCGGGCTATGCCGTTGAATCCACCTCGCAGTGGGAGATTGTCGCACTCCGCCCGACAGACATTACGCTGAAACCACTGGATGGCCTGATGCTAAACGTTCTGCGCCACACGCTTCCGCTAGCGCTTTTAACCATATTCTGCGTCTGGCTGCTTGCCCGGCTCATCGCGCAGCCGCTTTGGCTATTGGCACGCAGCGCGAATAAGATGGATGCAACAGACGTCTCCGATGATATTAGAAATATCCATTCTTGGTATTTTGAAGCCTCGCAGCTCAAACAGGCGATGTTACTGGGTATCGATTTACTCCAGCGTAAGATTGGTAAATTACGCTCTGAAGCACACTCAGACCCGATGACTGAACTGCTCAATCGTCGTGGGTTGGATAGCGCTCTCCGCTATTGGCAGATGGGGCAGAAAAGTTTTGCCGTCATCGCGCTGGATATCGACCGCTTTAAACGCATCAATGATACCTACGGGCACGACGTGGGGGACAACGTCATTCGTGATTTGTCGCAGTTGATTCGTAGCAACTCGCGCGATTCCGATATTCTGTGCCGCAGCGGTGGCGAAGAGTTCCTGATCCTGCTGCCGGAAACCACGCTGGATGTGGCACTCGACATTGCCGAACGTCTGCGGCAACGCACGCAGGAATCAACCATTCCTGTTGTGGGTAGTATTACGATCTCTTTGGGCGTGGCGCTGTGGCAACCGGCCGTCAACGATATATCAATCGAGCGAACCTTCAAGCTAGCGGATGAGGCTCTGTATAAAGCCAAGCAAGAAGGCCGCAATCGCGTGGTTTCAGCCGTACACGACGAGTATTAACCCCAACTTCCCCTGCCTTTATAACAGGTGATGCCGCTGGACATTACCTGTATAAATAACCATACTTAGCGTTATTCTCCTTCCTTATCTCGCTTGCTATAAAAGGCCGCTTAGTGACTCAGGTTCGTCAGGGGTTTCTACTGACCCGCCACTGGAACGATACGCCAGCAGGCACGCAGGTTGAATTCTGGCTGGCCACCGATGAGGGCCCGCTGCTCGCACGGCTGCCAGTACAAGAGGCTATTGCCTTTATTCCCGCACAGCAGGAAGCCCTTGCAAGAACACTCTTACAGCAGGAAAAACGCTGGCAGTTAAAGCCGCTCGCCATGCAGGATTTCCATCATCAACCGCTGTTGGGGCTGTATTGTCCGCAATACCGTCAGCTACTGCGGTTGGAAAAGTTACTGCGAGAGGGAGGTGTTCAGGTCTACGAAGCGGATATTCGCCCGCCGGAACGCTTCCTTATGGAGCGCTTTATCACCGCGCCCGTATGGCTGAACGGTACACCCACATCAGACAACCTGCTGACGCAAGCCCGCATGAAACCCAATCCTGACTATCGCCCGACGCTCAGGCTGGTCTCACTGGATATCGAAACCAACCGCCACGGTGAGCTTTACTGCATCGGGCTGGAAGGCTGCGGACAGCGCCAGGTTTACATGCTCGGCCCGCCTAACGGTACGCCTGAACACGATAATTTTAATCTTGAGTACGTCGCCAGCCGCCCGCTACTGCTGGAAAAGCTGAACACTTGGATGCAGCAGCACGATCCCGATGCCATCATCGGCTGGAATCTGGTGCAGTTTGACCTGCGCGTTTTGCAGAAACATGCCGAACGCTACCACATCCCACTCAAGCTGGGGCGCAACGGGCAGGCGTTGGAATGGCGAGAACACGGTTTTAAACAGGGACATTTCTTTGCCAGCGCAACGGGTCGTTTGATTATTGACGGTATTGAAGCACTCAAATCTGCAACGTGGAATTTTGCCTCATTCAGTCTGGAGTTTGTCGCGCAGTCGCTGCTGGGAGAAGGCAAAGCCATCGACACGCCCTATCAGCGGATGGATGAAATCGACCGCCGTTTTGCCGAAGATAAGCCTGCACTCGCTCGCTATAACCTGCAAGACTGCGAATTGGTCACGCGTATTTTCGACAAGACCGAGCTGTTGCCCTTCTTGCTGGAACGCGCTAGCGTCACCGGGCTGGCAGCAGACCGTAGCGGTGGTTCCGTCGCGGCATTTTCTCACCTCTATTTACCGCGCATGCACCGCATGGGTTATGTCGCCCCCAACCTGGGCGAGGTCGCGCTTGAAGCCAGTCCCGGCGGATTTGTGATGGATTCGCGTCCCGGCCTCTATGATTCGGTTTTAGTACTGGATTATAAGAGCCTCTATCCCTCGATTATCCGCACCTTTCTGATCGACCCAGTCGGGCTGGCAGTGGGAACACAGAATCCAGACGCTCAGCACGCTGTCTCCGGTTTTCGTGGTGCGTGGTTCTCCCGTGAACAGCACTGCTTGCCTGCCATTGTCGAGCAAATCTGGCAAGGGCGTGAAGCAGCGAAGCGTACCAACAATAAGCCACTGTCGCAGGCGTTGAAGATCATCATGAATGCCTTTTACGGCGTACTGGGTGCCACAGGCTGCCGTTTCTTCGACCCACGCCTCGCCTCCTCTATCACCCTGCGCGGTCATGAAATCATGCGTAAAACGCGCGAGTTGATAGAAGAACAAGGCTATCAAGTGATTTATGGCGATACCGACTCCACGTTCGTCTGGCTTAAACATGCGCACAGTGCAGAGGAAGCCGCAAAGATTGGCAAATCACTGGTGCAACACGTTAATCAGTGGTGGACACAGCATCTGCAAGACACCCAGCAGTTAACCAGCGCGCTGGAGTTAGAGTTTGAAACGCATTTTCGCCGCTTCCTGATGCCGACGATTCGCGGCGCGGAACAAGGCAGTAAAAAACGCTACGCCGGACTTATCGACACGCCACAGGGCGAAAAGATGGTGTTCAAAGGGCTGGAAACCGTGCGTACCGACTGGACACCGCTGGCGCAGCAGTTTCAACAACAGCTCTATCTGCTGATTTTTCAACAACAGCCTTATCAGGACTGGCTGCGGGATTATGTTGACCATACGCTGAACGGTGATTTTGACGATCTGCTAATCTACCGTAAACGGCTGCGCCGCAAGCTTGACGATTACCAGCGCAACGTGCCGCCACACGCCAGAGCCGCTAAAATCGCCGATGACTATAACCGCCAGCAAGGGCGGCCACTGCAATACCAAAACGGTGGCTGGATCAGCTATGTGATGACCGTCAACGGCCCCGAACCGCTGGAAACCCGACATTCACCGCTGGATTATCAGCATTATGTAGAACGCCAGCTCCAACCCGTTGCGGACGCCATTCTTCCTTTCCTGCATGATGATTTTGCTACACTGGTGACAGGTCAGATGGGATTATTTTAAATGCCTAGATCGGATGATCTTAAATCAAAGCGGTTAATTCACGGTACAGCAAGTTTTGAGAGGTGACGAATGCGCCGTCATCCATTACCATAACGCCCTTTCTGAATTTGCATCGCAGCATTATCAGCACTCGATAATGTAATCAGACATTCCCCCGACACAGACGAACATCGAGCTAAGAATTTATGCCTTTTACACTTGGTCAGCGCTGGATCAGCGATACGGAAAGCGAACTTGGACTGGGAACGGTTGTTGCCGTCAATACGCGTATGATAACGCTGCTTTTCCCTGCCAGCGGTGAAAACCGACTTTATTCCCGCAGTGACGCCCCCATCACCCGTGTGATGTTCAATCCCGGCGACACCGTCACCAGCCATGAAGGCTGGCAGCTCAAGATTGATGACGTGCGAGAAGAAAAAGGGTTGCTGGTGTATTGCGGCCAACGCCTGGACGACGAAACGCCAGCGGAACTGCGTGAAGTCTTTCTGGACAGCAAACTCACGTTCAACAAACCGCAAGATCGCCTGTTCGCAGGACAGATTGATCGTATGGATCGCTTTGCGCTGCGCTATCGCGCCCGTAAGCATCAGAACGAGCAGGCGCTGCAACAATGGGGCGGTTTGCGCGGCATGCGCGCCAGCCTCATCCCCCACCAGCTTCACATCGCTTATGAAGTCGGCCAACGCCATGCGCCACGCGTTTTGCTGGCGGACGAAGTCGGTCTAGGGAAAACCATTGAAGCCGGTATGATCATCCACCAGCAATTGCTGGCGGGTCGTGCCAGTCGCGTGCTGATTGTCGTACCGGAAACCCTGCAACATCAGTGGCTGGTTGAAATGCTGCGCCGCTTTAACCTGCTGTTCTCACTGTTTGACGACGAGCGCTATGCCGAAGCCAAGCTGGACAGCAGCAATCCGTTTGAAACTGAACAGTTGGTGATCTGCTCGCTGGGATTTGTTCAACGCAGCGCCCAGCGCTTTGCGCAGTTAGTTAACACCGACTGGGATCTGCTGGTCGTGGATGAGGCCCACCATCTGGTCTGGAGTGAAGAAAGCCCCAGCCCGGAATATCAGGCTATTGAAGCGCTGGCACGCGCCACTCCGGCCGTTTTGCTATTAACCGCAACGCCGGAACAGCTTGGCCAGCAGAGCCACTTTGCACGCTTACGCCTGCTCGATCCCAACCGTTTCCATGACTATCAGGAATTCGTTGCCGAACAGCAGCAGTACCGTCCGGTCGCCGATGCCGTCACACTGCTGTTAGCGGGTGAAAAAGCCCAAGCGGCTGAACTGAATGTGCTAAGCGATCTGCTGGGCGAACAGGACATTGAGCCGTTGCTGAAATCCATCAACAGCGACAGCGATGACAATCAGAAGGCGCGTCAGGAACTGATCACCATGTTGATGGATCGCCACGGCACCAGCCGTGTGTTGTTCCGCAATACGCGTCAGGGCGTTAAAGGCTTCCCGCAGCGTGTCCTGCATCAAATCCGCCTGCCGCTGCCAGCGCAGTACCAAACGGCAATCAAAGTTTCCGGCATTATGAATGCGAACAAGCCACTGGAAACCCGCGCGCGCGATATGCTGTACCCTGAGCAAATTTATCAACAGCTCGAAGGGGACGATGCCACCTGGTGGAACTTCGATCCGCGCGTGGAATGGTTGCTGAACTACCTGACCACCAACCGTGATGAAAAAGTGTTGGTGATCTGCGCACAGGCAGCGACAGCGCTCCAGTTGGAGCAAGTGCTGCGCACGCGTGAAGCCATTCGCGCCGCCGTCTTCCATGAAGGGCTGTCTATTCTGGAACGTGACCGCGCCGCCGCCTATTTTGCATCTGAAGAAGAAGGCGCACAGGTGCTGATCTGTTCAGAGATCGGATCCGAAGGCCGTAATTTCCAGTTTGCCAGCCATTTAGTGATGTTCGATCTGCCGTTCAACCCCGACTTGCTGGAGCAGCGTATTGGCCGTCTGGACCGCATCGGGCAGGCAAAAGAAATTCAGGTTCTGGTGCCGTATCTGGAAAACACCGCCCAGGCTCTGCTGGTACGCTGGTATCACGAAGGGCTGGATGCGTTTGAGCACACCTGCCCAACAGGTCGCACCATCTATGATGCGCACCATGCACAGTTAATCGAGCGACTGACGACCGTCGGTGAACAGCAGGGACTGGATGAGTTTATCCATACCTGCCGCCAACAGCACGACAGCCTGAAGCAACAGCTTGAACAAGGTCGCGATCGTCTGCTGGAAATGCATTCTAACGGCGGCGAACAGGCTCAGCTGTTGGCACAAGCCATTGCCGAACAGGATAATGACGTCAACCTGGTGACATTCGCCCTGAACCTGTTTGATATCGTTGGCATCAATCAGGAAGATCGCAGCGATAATCTGATCATTCTGACACCATCCGATCATATGCTGGTGCCGGATTTCCCCGGTCTGCCGCAGGACGGTTGTACGATCACCTTCGATCGCGATCAGGCTCTCTCACGCGAAGACGCGCAGTTTATCAGTTGGGAACACCCGCTCATCCGTAACGGGCTCGATCTGGTGCTGTCCGGCGATACCGGAAGCTGTGCGGTTTCCTTGCTGAAAAATAAAGCGCTGCCGGTCGGTACACTGTTGGCAGAACTGGTTTACGTTGTGGAAGCTCAGGCACCAAAACACCTGCAACTGACCCGCTTCCTGCCACCAACACCGGTTCGACTGCTGATGGATCGTAAAGGCACGAATCTGGCCGCACAGGTGGAGTTTGAGAGCTTTAACCGTCAGCTCAATGCGGTGAACCGCCATACTTCCAGCAAGCTGGTGAATGCAGTGCAATCCGATGTTCACGCTATGCTGCAACAGGCAGAAGCGTTGGTGGAAACGCAGGCGCGCCAGCTAATCACTGAAGCGCAACAGCAGGCCGATCTGCAACTGCGCCGCGAGCTGGAACGTCTGGAAGCGCTGAAAGCCGTCAATCCTAACATTCGTGAAGATGAGCTGACCGCGCTGGAAAATCAGCGCGAGCAGGTGCTGAGCAATCTGCACGAGGCCAACTGGCGTCTGGATGCGATCCGTCTGGTCGTGGTAACGCATCAGTAATGTGCCGCCCGTCGCCCGTCCTATGCGTTATGCGTTATGCGTAGTATGGGCAGCTAGGTTTTTCAGCGTACGGATAGCAGCATATTAGGGAAAGCGCGGGGATGAGGTTTCCGCAGGAACACCTCGCCCCGTGATAGGCCCGTGTATCTCGATCAAACAGCAACGACGTCCCTGTCTTTTGCGTATTTTGGAGCGTGAATGGAACCCTATAATCCACCTACCGATCCCTGGTTGCATGTTCTGTATCAGGATCAGCACATCATGGTGGTGAATAAACCCAGCGGTCTGCTGTCGGTTCCCGGCCGCGCGCCAGAACACAAAGACAGCGTAATGAACCGCATTCAGGCTGACTACCCCACGGCCGAATCCGTTCATCGTCTGGATATGGCAACCAGCGGCGTGATCGCCGTCGCACTCACGAAAGCTGCCGAGCGCGAATTAAAACGTCAGTTTCGCGAGCGCGAGCCCAAGAAATCCTACCTTGCCCGCGTCTGGGGACATATGGCACAGGATGAAGGCGTCATCGATCTGCCACTGATCTGCGACTGGCCAAACCGCCCGAAACAGAAAGTCTGCTTTGAAACAGGAAAATCAGCACAGACAGAGTATCAGGTACTCTCGCGTGACGATGACGGTACAACACGCGTCAAGCTGATGCCGATTACCGGTCGCTCCCATCAACTGCGCGTCCATCTGCTGGCACTCGGCCACCCTATCCTCGGCGATGGGTTTTATGCGCATCCTGATGCCAAAGCGATGGCACCCCGCCTTTTACTGCACGCACAAGAGCTGGCTATCACGCATCCGGCTTTCAATACCCCGATGCACTTTCGTTGCGAAGCGGATTTCTGAGATCAACACGCTGTTGGTGTTTTCAAATCTGGCTTGATGGCACGATAAAATGTGAAGCGGTAAAAGAGGGAAGCAATGAAGGGGGAAGGATACGGATTATTTTGTCTGATTCGCGCTTTTCAACAATTCATAAGCGGCCTGAATATCTTGCGCTTTGCGCTTGGCCATCTCCATCATTCTCGGCGAAAGTTTCTTGGCGACCAGCTTATCGGGATGATGTTCGCTCATGAGTTTGCGATAGGCGCGTTTAATCGTCACGGCATCATCACTACTGCGCACACCCAGCGTACGACAGGCGCTCTCGACCGTTGGCCCACGTAGCGGTGAGGGCGGGCGTTGGCCGCCATAAGAGTGTCCATTGGAGTAACCGTTATTACGGCGTTGTTGCGATTTCCCGTTTTGGCGTGACTGATTCTGCCGAGACTGCTGCCCAGTGGGGCTTTCCATATTCCGCAGGAAAAACTCAAACTGCTCACGCGTCACGCCCAGTTCATCAGCAATCACATACAGCACACGACGTTCATTCGGATGCAGAACACCATCGACAAACGCGACCTGAAGCTGAATTTCCAGAAACATCTTAATTAAATCAAAACGCCCCAGACAGGCGTCACGCAGCTTGCGCAATTTTATTCGCAAAGGGAATTGGCCAGCCTTTCCCTCGCGGAAAGCCCGTTGGGCGGCAGCTCTAGCGTCACCAAACAGCTCGAGGCGATCCATCATTTTGGTCGCTATATTGATATCAGCTTCCGTCACCCGGCCTTTGGATTTGGTCAGATGCCCCATGGCCTGAAAGGTCGTGAGAAAGAACAATGACTGACGGGTAGACTGAGCAGAGAAATAATCACGGCGACGCGATGCCCGGGCTCTGTCAATCCAATGCCCCATCAATAAGCCCATGATCATTCCCCAGATGCCAGTGCTTGAGACGATTCCCAGCGCCAACCCCAGCAACTTTCCCCAATACCGCATATACTCCTCAAATCCTCATGCCGTCAGCTAAAAATTGCTTTATCATACCTGTCATTTATCTTTGCACCTAACGGCGGTGCGTATATAAGCGGTGGGGATTTAACACTGGCGCAACGCTAACGAGTGATATAGTCTCTGACCGTTTGCCGACATGATGCCCCTGATGACGGAACACCTGATAACACGTATGAAAAAAAGTTTCCCAACTCTGCTGGCCACTCTGGTTTGGTCGGCGCTTTACAGCCAGCACGCGCTGGCCGATCTCGCTGAACAGTGCATGCTGGGTGTACCCACGTACAGCAGGCCGCTGGTAACAGGCGATCCCAATCAGCTGCCGGTCAATATTCAGGCCGACAAAACCGAAGCCAACTATCCCGACAATGCCAAATTCATCGGCAATGTTAACATCCAGCAGGGTAACAGCATCATGACCGCCGAACAGGTGGAGCTGAACCAGTTGGATCCGGCAACGCAGGGTAGCACGCCTACGCGTACTATTACCGCGACGGGAAAGGTCCACTACGACGATAATCAGGTCATCCTAAAAGGCCCTAAAGCCTGGGCCAACCTGAACACCAAAGATACCGACGTCTATGAAGGCGACTATCAGATGGTGGGCCGTCAAGGGCGTGGTTCCGCCGACAAAATGAAAATGCGTGACAGCAATCGCTACACCATTCTGGAAAACGGCTCCTTCACGTCCTGTCTGCCGGGAGATAATAGCTGGAGTGTCGTCGGTTCGGAAGTGATTCAAGACAGAGAAGAACAGGTTGCTGAAATCTGGAACGCGCGTTTCAAGATTGGTGGCGTGCCTGTATTCTACAGCCCGTATTTACAACTTCCTATCGGCGATAAACGACGCTCTGGCTTTCTGATCCCCAATGCGAAATATGGTAGCAGCAATGGCTTTGAACTGCTGACGCCCTATTATTGGAATATCGCCCCTAATTTTGACGCCACCATCACGCCGCATCTGCAAACCAAACGTGGCATGCAGTGGCAGAACGAATTCCGCTACTTGACCACACCGGGCCTTGGCGTTATTCAGTTCGACTGGCTACCTAGCGACAGTGAATACGCCAAAACCTCACAGCAAGACGATAATGATACCCGCTGGCTACTCCACTGGGGCCACAGCGGCGTAATGGATCAGGTGTGGCGTTTTGACGCAGACTATACAAAAGTCAGCGACGACCGCTACTTCACCGATCTGGATTCGCATTACGGTTCAACCACCGATGGTTACGTTACCCAAAAACTCAGTACGGGCTATGCGAACCAAAACTGGAATACCACACTGTCCACCAGACAGTTCCAGGTCTTTTCCAATGCGACCAGTCGTGATGTCTACCGCGCTGAGCCACAGCTTGATATCAATTACTACCAGAATGATATCGGCCCAGTTGATATGCACCTTTATGGTCAGGCGGTAAAATTTACCAACGTCAACGACAATCGGCCGGAAGCGACACGTCTGCACGTTGAGCCAACGCTAAATCTCCCGCTGGCAAACCGCTGGGCCAGCCTGAATACCGAAGCCAAACTATTAGCGACGCACTACCAACAAGATAATCTGGATCGTTACCGTGCCGACCCGACTGTCAGCGATGTTAATAAAAACGCGCTTCAGAGTTCCGTTAACCGCGTCATGCCACAATATAAAGTCGATGGCAAAATGGTCTTTGAACGCGAAATGGACTGGTCTCAAGCCTATACCCAGACGCTGGAGCCTCGCGCGCAATACCTGTACGTACCTTATCGCGATCAGAGCAGCATCCATACCTATGACTCGACGTTGATGCAGACCGACTATTCTGGCCTGTTCCGCGATCGCAGCTACAGCGGTCTGGATCGCATCGCGTCCGCGAATCAGATTGCGACCGGTGTCACCACGCGTATTTATGATGATGCGCTGGTTGAACGTTTTAACGCTTCTATTGGTCAAATCTATTACTTCGATCGTCCTCGCACCGGTGACCGCAACACGTCGCTCGATAAAAGTGATAATAACGGCAGTCAGGTATGGGCCGGTGATTCTTTCTTGAAAATCGATGACAGTTGGGGCGTTCGCGGTGGTCTGCAATATGACAATCGTCTGAACGAAGTCGCGCTGGGCGACGCCGTGTTAGAATACCGTCGTGATGCGGAACGTCTGGTGCAGTTAAACTACCGCTACGCTAGCCCTGAATATATCCGCGACATGCTGCCGAACGTGACCAACCAAGGTTCTCAGCAAGGTATTTCGCAGGTAGGTGTTACCGCTAGCTGGCCGATCGTCGAACGTTGGGCTGTTGTGGGTGCTTATTATTACGACACCAAGGCCAATCAGCCGGCAAATCAGCTTATTGGCTTACAGTACAATACCTGCTGTTGGGCCGTGAGCGTCGGTTATGAACGTAAAATTACCGACTGGAACAGCGCCAGCCGCAGCAGTGAATACGACAACAAAGTGTCGTTTAATATCGAGTTACGTGGTTTAAGCAGTAATTACGGCTTGGGTTCTGACAAAATGCTGCGCTCGGGTATTTTGCCTTACCAGCGCGCATTCTGATGTCATGCAGAGTGCTGGGTCGATAAGGATAGTAAACAGGCTGTTTCACTGAAACGTTGGAACTTTTAACCCGCCTTGCGGATGAAATAATGGGAAAGGTATGAAGAACTGGAGAACGCTTATTCTCGGATTGGCACTGAGTGCCTCTACCGCGTTCGCAGCACCACAGGTGGTTGATAAGGTCGCAGCAGTCGTCGATAACAGCGTCGTATTGGAAAGCGATGTAAACAGTCTTTTGCAGTCGGTAAAACTGAACGCCCAGCAGGCCGGGCAGCAGTTGCCAGATGATGCCACGTTGCGTCATCAGATTACCGACCGTCTGATCATGGATAATATCATCCTGCAAATGGCGCAGAAGATGGGTATCCAGGTGACGGATGAGCAGTTGGATCAGGCAATTACTAATATTGCCGCTCAGAACCGGATGTCTATCGATCAGTTAAAGAGTCAGTTGGCTAATGAAGGTCTGAACTACAACACCTACCGTAGCCAGATTCGCAAAGAGATGCTGATTTCGGAAGTGCGTAACAATGAAGTCCGTCGTCGCGTTACCGTACTGCCACAGGAAGTCGATACGCTGGCTAAGCAGATTGCGAACCAGACCGGCGAGAATGATGAGCTGAATCTGAGCCATATTCTGATCCCATTGCCGGAAAACCCGACTCAACAGCAGGTTGATGAAGCGGAAAATCTGGCAACGTCTCTGGTGAAACAAATCAACGAAGGGGCGGATTTCGGTAAGCTGGCCATCACCTATTCATCTGATTCTCAGGCGCTGAAAGGCGGCCAAATGGGCTGGGGCAAGTTGCAGGAAATTCCAACGCTGTTTGCTGAACGCTTAACACAGGTGCAGAAAGGCCAAGTCGTCGGCCCGATCCGTTCTGGTGTGGGTTTCCACATTCTGAAAGTTAACGATATTCGCGGCGGTAACAAAAGCGTATCGGTAACTGAAACGCACGCTCGCCATATTTTGATCAAACCGTCTGTGGTGATGACGGACAGTCAGGCGCAAGCCAAACTGGCCGACGTAGCACAGCAGATCAAAAACGGTAGCACCGATTTCGCTGCACAAGCCAAACTGCTTTCTCAGGATCCTGGATCGGCGAATCAGGGCGGCGACCTTGGTTGGGCTTCTCCAGATATGTACGATCCGGCTTTCCGCGATGCGTTGCTGAAACTGAAGAAAGGCGAAATCAGCCAACCGATTCACTCCTCTTTTGGCTGGCACCTGATTCAGTTGCTGGACACTCGTCAGGTTGATAAAACCGACGCGGCGCAAAAAGAGCAAGCGTACCGTATGATCTTTAATCGTAAATTCGCTGAAGAAGCGCAAACCTGGATGCAGGAACAGCGTGCAGCGGCTTATGTCAAAGTGATTAATGGTGCCACTAACTAATGCAGACTAAGAGCAATACGCCACGCGTTGTGATCACCCCCGGCGAGCCCGGTGGGATTGGCCCCGATCTGGTGATTGCTCTGGCACAGCAGGCCTGGCCTGTAGAGCTAGTGATCTGTGCGGATCCTGACCTATTATTAACTCGCGCATTGCAGCTGTCTATGCCGCTGACGCTGCGTGACTATCAACCCGGCCAGCCCGCACAACCACAACAGGCAGGTAGCCTCACCATCCTGCCGATCGTCGCATCAGCAACCGTCATTGCAGGTCAATTGAATGTGGCTAACAGCGCTTATGTCGTTAAGACATTAGCCCGTTCATGTGATGGCTGCCTAAACGGCGAATTCGCCGCGCTGATTACCGGCCCAGTACATAAAGGCATTATCAACGATTCCGGTGTTCCTTTCAGCGGGCACACTGAATTTTTCGCCGATCGCAGCAGCCGTGAGCGTGTTGTCATGATGCTAGCGACGGAAGAATTGCGCGTCGCTTTAGCGACCACGCATTTACCGCTTGCTGCCGTTTCTGCGGCAATTACCCGCCAGAGCCTGCATGAAGTCATCACGATCTTGCATCATGATTTGCAGACAAAATTCGGCATCGTTCAACCACAGATCTATGTTTGTGGACTGAATCCTCATGCTGGTGAAGGCGGCCATATGGGCCGTGAAGAGTTGGATGTGATTAATCCGGCACTGGACGAGCTACGGCAACAGGGCATCACGCTGATTGGGCCGTTGCCTGCCGACACACTTTTCCAGCCAAAGTATCTGCAACACGCTGATGCCGTTTTGGCGATGTATCACGATCAGGGGCTCCCGGTTCTGAAATATCAGGGCTTCGGGCGCGCTGTTAATATCACACTGGGGTTACCGTTTATCCGCACATCGGTCGATCACGGCACAGCACTAGAGCTGGCCGCAACCGGCAGCGCTGACCCCGGTAGTTTCATCACGGCATTAAATCTTGCCATTAAAATGATAAAGAATAGTAATGAATAATCGCGTACACCAAGGTCACTTCGCCCGTAAACGTTTTGGGCAAAACTTTTTAAACGATCACTTCGTGATCGATAGCATCGTATCGGCGATTCATCCTCAGCCGGGTCAAGCAGTAGTAGAGATCGGCCCAGGCCTCGGCGCGCTGACCGCGCCCATTGGCGAACGGATGGATCGTTTTACCGTTATTGAGCTGGATAGAGATCTGGCAGCACGGTTGGAAAAACACCCAACGCTGAAAGATAAGCTGACGATTATTCAGCAAGACGCCATGACGATCGATTTCGCCGCGCTCGCTGAACAGGCTGGGCAACCGCTGCGCGTTTTTGGCAACCTGCCGTATAATATTTCCACACCGCTAATGTTCCACTTATTCACCTATACTCAATCTATCCGTGACATGCACTTTATGTTGCAGAAAGAAGTGGTTAACCGCTTAGTAGCAGGGCCAAACAGTAAAACCTTTGGACGCCTGAGCGTTATGGCACAGTATTATTGTCAGATAATTCCGGTGCTTGAAGTGCCACCAGAGGCATTCAAGCCCGCACCTAAAGTTGATTCCGCCGTAGTGCGACTCGTCCCTCATGCCGAGCTCCCCTACCCAGTCAGCGATATTCGAATGCTGAGCCGCATCACCACGGAAGCGTTTAACCAGCGCCGTAAAACATTGCGTAACAGTCTGGGCAACCTATTCACCCCAGAAACGCTCACCGAGCTGGGTATCAATGTCACCAGCCGCGCAGAGAATGTGACCGTTGAGCAATATTGTCGATTGGCAAACTGGTTGAGCGAGCATCCTGCAAAACAGGAATAACTGGAGTTCATCATGATTAATGCGCCCCGTGTTTGTGTACAAATTCAGAGCTTCTATGTGGAATCACAATCAGAGCCTGATGAAGAACGTTTCGTGTTTGCTTACACGGTTACGGTTCGCAATCTGGGGCGTCATGAAGTCCAGCTTTTGGGGCGTTATTGGCTGATCACCAACGGTAATGGCCGTCAGACTGAAGTTCAGGGTGAAGGCGTAGTCGGTGAACAGCCGATTATCGAGCCTGGCGGCGAGTTCCAATATACCAGCGGTGCAGTCATGGAAACGCCCCTCGGCACAATGGAAGGCCACTACCATATGGTTGACCATCAGAGTAAAGCGTTTCAGGTCCCAATCCCCGTCTTCCGACTGGCAATCCCCTCACTGATACATTAATTATGTCTACCTATTTAGTTGGCGATGTTCACGGCTGTTTAGTTGAACTTAAAGCGCTATTGGCGCAAGTTTCCTTTAATCCTGAGCAAGATACGCTCTGGCTAACTGGCGATTTAGTTGCACGCGGGACGGACTCGCTTCAGGTTCTGCGCTTCGTTCGTTCTCTCGGTTCATCTGTCCGTATGGTGCTTGGCAATCACGATCTGCATCTGCTGGCCGTTTATGCCGGTATCAGCCGCAATAAGCCGAAAGATCGTCTCAATGATCTCCTCACTGCACCGGACGCAGACGAGCTAATCAACTGGCTACGTCGCCAACCGATCTTACAGGTTGATGAAGATCTGAAGCTGGTCATGGCACACGCGGGCATAACACCACAGTGGGACCTGCCGACGGCACTGGTGTGTGCACGCGAAGTCGAATCGATCCTGAGCAGCGACAGCTACCCGCTCTTCCTTGATGCCATGTATGGCGATATGCCGAACCACTGGAGCCCGGAACTCAGCGGTCTGGCTCGCCTACGCTTTAGCACCAATGTCTTTACCCGCATGCGCTACTGCTTCTCTGGCGGGCAGTTAGATATGCTCTGCAAAGAGCAGCCGGGTCAGGCACCTTCACTGCTAAAACCGTGGTTTGATCTGCCGAGCCAAGTTGCTGGGGAATACGCTATTGCATTCGGCCACTGGGCATCACTGGAAGGGAAAGGCACGCCGGAAAACATTTATGCGCTAGATACCGGGTGCTGTTGGGGGGGAGAACTGACTATGCTACGTTGGGACGACAAGCGCTATTTCACGCAACCGTCACTCTCATCAAATACCGAACTCTCAGGTGATATCACGCTCTGACTCAGTGAATAGATGCACGGATGCATCCACCTCATCACCAGCCGTACTATTGTCATAGAAAGGGAAAGTGTCACAGAAAGGGGAAGGTCGTCCCAGACTGACTCTTTTTGGATGACGGAACGGCTAACGCCTCGGCGGGAATAGACCACACGCCACCGCCAAGAAGCCCAGCCAGACCCACAGTTTCTACTCCACCCAATGGTAATTCACGGCGGCGCGGATCGCTCAAACGGTCAGTATTCAGATTACTGTTTTTATTCGCCATATGTACTGCCTCCTTCGTATCAAACACAGTGATTTACATGTATTTCGAATTAACCACATTTCAATTTAACTACGCGAGCGACAGCGTGTTTCTATACTAGCAATGGCAGGTGACGGAAATGTGACCGGCAAACGTTGGAAAGTGAAGAGATGCCCTAACCGCCAATTGTTTAAAGATCGAGATACACGGGGTGACCACAGGCTGAGGCGTCCCTACGGGAACCTCCCCCTGTATTTCCCCTAAAAACGAGCTTAAATGGCCAACATTCGGAGGTACCCCTCAATGTGGGGGCTTATGAGGTTCAACAACATGTGTCACCCGCGGTTGAGAAGTCGCGGAGCATTGCACCACCAGCATACCCATGACTATTAACGCGACACCGGCTATTCGTCCCAGAGTCGCGGGCTTCACCGCCAGCCCCATCAAACCAAAATGATCGATAATCAGCGATGCGACAACCTGACCGACAATCACGCAGACAATAAAGCCTGAAGCACCGAGCTGTGGCGTCAGCAATAGCGCAGCGGTGATATAAACAACGCCCGCCACCCCACCCAACCAGATCCACCACGATCCCTGTAAGGCATTACCAACCGCTGGAACGGGTACCCGAGCCGCAAACAAGATCGGCAACAGCACGCAAATGCTAACCAACAGAGATACCAGCGTTGCCCAAAGCGGATGGCCTAATGAACGCCCCAGCGCCGCATTGCTGGCAGCCTGAAAAGGCACAATGCTCCCGGCAAGCACAGCAATACCCAGTGGCAACAGCAGTGAGAGAGAAAAGGAAGAAAATAACGACATGGAACCCCCTGGCTCACAATATGAAATGCACAACGTCATTGGGATGTTCCAATACTCAAGCATCCATTAAACTGATGGAAATTCGTAATTCATACAGAAGGAATTCATAGAATGGATGATTTGCGTCGTATCGACATGAATCTGCTGCTAACGCTTCATGCTTTGCTGACGGAAAAACACGTCACGCGAGCTGCGCTGCGCCTGCACCGCAGCCAGCCTGCCGTCAGCCATTCATTATCACAGCTGCGTCAGATTTTTAACGATCCGCTATTAGTCCGGCGTGAGGTTGGTTTGACGCTAACGACCCGGGCTCAGGCGCTACTCGGCCCGCTGGAACACGCGCTTGAACAGCTGAATGTGTTGATACAAACCCCATCATTCGATCCGCGCCATAGCACGCGACATTTCCGTTTGGCCCTCTCTGATTACGGTACGAATGCGGTGTTGCCAACGCTCATGCGGCATTTGCGCATGCAGGCTCCCGGCATTTCACTGGCTATCAGCCATGCTGGCCGTGAAATGATGCTGGCACAGTTGAACGATGGAGAAATCGACTTGAGCCTCGGTGTATTCCCTGAACGCCCACCCGAGGTACACGCCGAAGTTCTTTTTGAAGAGCATTTTGCCTGTCTGGCGGACCGTAACACGCTGCCGGAAAACGGTATGCTGTCGTTTGACGCGTGGCTGGAGCGGCCACATATTCTGGTCACGATGCATCCTGATTCGGCTAATGAAATTGACAGCACGCTGGCAGCAAGCGGCCGAGCGCGCAATGTTGTGCTGACATTGCCCCACTGGCATGCCGCCATCAATCTTATTGCCGGTACCGATCTGGTTTTGACCGCAGCACGGCGTAGCATGACCCGAATCAATACACCAGATTTGCACATTTTTCCGCCTCCATTCACAATCCCCAATTTTGCATTCCAGCAGGTATGGCATACGCGTCGCGAGAGCGATCCTGCACATCGCTGGCTGAGAAAAGCCATTTGGGAGAGCTGTCAGGTTGTGGATTAACCATCTGGCCCAGAAAACGAAAAAACCCGCAGCGAGGCGGGTTTGGCTATTCATCGTATTACCGACGGAACGTTATTGCAGGAAAGTGCTCCTAGCGGCGTTCCAGAATTTCGAAGCAGTAACTGTGTGAGTTGCGCTCATCAGCATCATGGAATTCGCTGAAAACAGACTGCCATTCATCCGGCTCATAGTCAGGGAAATGCGTGTCGCCTTCCACTTCGGCATCAATATGCGTCAGGTAGAGGCGGTTAGCCTGCGACAACATCTGCTGATAGACGCTGCCACCGCCAATCACCATCACTTCCTCAACCTCACCTGCCGCCGCCAGCGCAGCGTCCAGCGAAGAGACCCAGGCCACGCGCTCGTCATCACCCGGATGATTGCTGACGACAATGTTCAGTCTGCCGGGCAACGGCTGACCGATAGAGCGGAAGGTATTACGCCCCATAATAATCGGCTTATTAAGCGTATTACGCTTAAACCATGCCAGATCGGCGGGCAAATGCCACGGCATCGCGTTTTCCATGCCAATCACGCGATCCACTGCCAGTGCAGCAATCAAACTAATAACCATGGTGAAAAACCCTGTAGGTCAGAAAATTGCTGACACTATACGGAAAGCCCTTTCGCTCGTCGATATTAAGACTCGGCGGAAATGTAATATAAGAGTTTTATACCCCTGGCCGCTTACGATAGAGCCAGATTCCCGGTAAAGACAGGCCGATAGAGAGCGCACCGACGATAAAGCTGGCCTTCAGAAAATTGGTCATCATGACGCTCATCAGCGCTTCGCTGTAGCCAAGATGTGATATCTCCACCACCGAAATCATCGCCGTATAGGCAGAGATACCGGGAAACATCGGGATGACGGCTGCCACGGTAAAGACTTTCGGATGCGCCAGCAACCAGCGTGACCAGCGGATGCCAATGATGCCAATCAGGATTGCCGCCAGAAAAGATGCCCATTCGATATTCATGCCGAAATGTATCGCCAGAAATCGTACGCCGTGCCCGACGCCGCCCAACAGCGCACAGTAAGGCAGCACTTTCAGCGGCACATTGAAGACCATCGCAAATCCCAACGCAGGGACCGCAGCCAGCACCATATCCTGCAAAAGTGCCCACAGTAAACTTAAGCCCATCCGCGTAACCCCCACAGCGACATCGCCATCACAACACCAATACAGGTTGCCAGCGTCAATAAACTCGCGACCGTCCAGCGTGCCAAACCGGTATTCACGTGCCCTTTAAACATATCTGCCACGGCGTTAATCAGCGGAAAACCGGGGACCAACAGCAGCACACTTGCCGCCATCGCCACCGTCGACGTCTGAGAAAAAGCAGGCAAACGCATCAACAGCCCTGACGCTGACGTGGCGACAAATGCCGTAATACAGAAGTTGATCAACGGATTCAGATGTCGTCCGGTAAAGACCTGACGGACATACATCGCCAGACCACTGGCAATCAGTGTGACAATAAAGGCATCCCACCCACCGCCGTTCAAACGGCTGAAACAGCCGCAGGAGAGCGCCACAACGGAAACCATCAGCCAACGCGGATAGCGCAGTGGCTTAATATGTCCCAAACGCTTCTCCACCCCTGCCACATCCAGCAGTTTATGCTCGGCCATGATGACCGCATGCTGAACCTCAATGACAACGTGCATATTAATGCCGCGATCCGCATTCTTCCGCGTTGACGTCAGGCAATGCCCCTGCATGATGGTGGTCAGCACAATCGAGTTTGCCGAGATTGAGCTCTCAACGCTATCGGCGCCAAGCGCCATGCCTAGTCGTGAGGACAGCTGTTCTACCACCATACTCTCTGCGCCATGCTGTAACAGCAGCAGCGCACACTGGATGCACAATCGGGTTATTTCCCGCTGCTGTGGCGCTTCATCCATCCGTTTTGCGCCACTTAATCGTTCACGGTTCTCACGTTCACTGACCATGTTATTATCTCAACCTGCCCCTGAAATTAACCACAAAAAATGAAAGGACAATTGTTAACATATCGCCGCCGAATAACCAATAAGTGTGATGCGAATTCATTATTCTGGCGCTATGATTTCCCTCGTCCCTCTCTTTTTCACTGTCTGGAATGATCATGCTAGAAACATCGCTGTTTGTCGCGACTATCGCCACGCTGGGGATGCTTTCTCCCGGCCCCGACTTTTTCCTCGTCATCAGGAATGCGGCACGCTACCCACGTGCTGCCGCAATGATGACCGCCTTTGGCGTAATCTGCGGCGTAGCAACCCACATGGCGTACTGCGTCGCCGGGCTAGCCGTCGTCATCACCACCACGCCGTGGCTGTTTAATGTACTGAAATATGCGGGCGCCGCCTACCTAATCTGGATCGGTATTCAGGCACTATTCGCTCGCGGCGGAAGCAAAATGGACGTATCAAACCTGACACAGCAAAGTGTCAGCCTGAAAAAAGCATTCCTGCAAGGCTATCTCTGCAACCTGCTTAACCCGAAAGCCACACTATTCTTTCTGGCGATGTTCACCCAGGTTCTGAACATTCACTCCGGCATCGGTGAAAAACTGTGGTACGCCATGATTATCTGGCTGCTTTCTCTCGTCTGGTGGCCGCTGTTGGTGGTGCTTTTCCAAAGTGAGCCGGTACGCCGAGGATTGGCTAAAGTGCAGAAACTGGTAGATAAGCTGCTGGGAACGGTGTTGATCGCGCTGGGTATCAAAGTGGCGTTGGGATAAAACTCAAAACGTTCCCCATGAAAAAGCCAGCGCTGTTACCAACGCTGGCTTTTATTATCAGCTTACAACCTACCGAAGTCGGTCCTATCAGCCTTTAATCATCGCATGCATTTCCTGCACGGAAGTGACCTTCTCCGTCGGATCTGCCGTCAACGACATTGCCGTAGCAAAACCACCATTCAGCGTGGTGTCGTAGTGCACCTTGTATTGCAGCGCGCTGCGGCGAATCAGCTTGGAATCTTCAATCGCCTGACGCCCTGCGGTGGTGTTGACGATGTAGGTGTACTCGCCGTTCTTGATGCGGTCCTGAATGTGCGGACGACCTTCATGCACCTTATTCACCAGACGCGGATTAATGCCAGCCTCACCCAGTTCAATCGCCGTGCCGTGCGTCGCATCCAGCTCAAAACCGTGCTTCAACAGCTTAGCCGCCAGATCCACCACGCGGGCTTTATCGCCTTCACGTACCGACAGCAGCGCACGTCCAGTTTTCTTCATGTGCGAACTGCTGCCCAGCATCGCTTTGGCAAACGCTTCAGCAAACGTGCGGCCAACGCCCATGACTTCACCGGTCGAACGCATCTCTGGCCCCAGAATCGGGTCAACGCCAGGGAATTTGTTGAACGGCAGCACCACTTCTTTCACCGAGTAATACGGCGGGATGATTTCTTTGGTGACACCCTGCTCAGCCAGCGTTTTGCCTGCCATCACTCGCGCAGCGACTTTCGCCAATGGAACACCGGTCGCTTTCGAGACAAATGGGACAGTACGCGCGGCACGCGGGTTCACCTCAATCAGATAAACTTCGTTATCCTTCACCGCAAACTGCACGTTCATCAGGCCGCGAACGCAAAGTTCAAACGCCAGTTTTTCAACCTGCTGACGCATCACATCCTGAATCTCTTTGCTCAGTGTGTAAGCAGGCAGTGAACAAGCCGAGTCACCGGAGTGAACCCCCGCCTGCTCGATGTGTTCCATAATGCCGCCAATCAGTACACGTTCACCGTCGCAAATCGCATCGACGTCAACTTCAATAGCATCGTCAAGGAAACGGTCCAGCAGAACGGGCGCATCGTTGGATACGCTAACCGCGTTTTGGAAATAACGCTTAAGGTCGATTTCGTCATACACGATTTCCATCGCGCGACCGCCCAGAACATAAGAAGGACGGACGACCAGCGGATAGCCGATGCCACGCGCTTTCTCTACCGCCTGCTCAATCGTCGCTACCGTGGCGTTAGACGGTTGCTTCAGCCCAAGACGATTGACGGCATGCTGGAAGCGCTCACGGTCTTCTGCACGGTCAATCGCGTCTGGGCTAGTTCCGATAACCGGTACTCCAGCGGCTTCTAGCTCGCGAGCCAGTTTCAGCGGCGTCTGGCCACCGTACTGCACGATAACGCCCTTTGGCTTCTCAATACGGACGATTTCCAGTACATCTTCAAACGTTACCGGTTCGAAGTACAAGCGGTCGGACGTATCGTAGTCTGTTGAAACGGTTTCAGGGTTACAGTTAACCATGATGGTTTCATAGCCATCTTCACGCAGCGCCAGCGAAGCATGGACGCAACAGTAGTCAAACTCGATCCCCTGACCAATACGATTTGGCCCACCACCCAATATCATGATTTTGTCACGATCCTGAGTCGGGTTAGCCTCACATTCTTCTTCGTACGTGGAATACATATAAGCGGTATCGGTCGAGAATTCTGCCGCACAGGTATCGACACGCTTATACACCGGATGCAGGTCGAATTTATCGCGCAGCTTGCGAATTTCGCTTTCCGCCACGCCAGCCAGTTTCGCCAGACGCGCATCAGCAAAGCCTTTACGCTTCAGTGCACGTAAGAAATCCGCATCCAGCGCGGTGATACCTTTTTCTGCAACCTGCTCTTCCAGACGCACCAGCTCTTCAATTTGCACCAGGAACCAGCGATCAACGTTGGTCAGGTTAAATACGCCATCGACTGACATACCCGCGCGGAAAGCATCAGCGATGTACCAGATACGCTCGGCACCGGCATCTTTCAGCTCGCGGCGAATTTTAGTCAGCGCTTCAGGGTCGTCCAGATCTACCTTTGGATCGAAGCCAGTCGCACCGACTTCCAGACCACGTAGTGCTTTCTGCAAGGATTCTTGCTGTGTGCGACCAATCGCCATCACTTCACCCACAGATTTCATCTGCGTGGTCAGGCGGTCATTGGCACCGGCGAATTTTTCGAAGTTGAAACGTGGGATCTTGGTGACAACATAGTCGATAGCCGGTTCGAAAGACGCTGGCGTACGACCACCAGTGATGTCGTTCATCAACTCATCGAGCGTATAACCCACCGCCAGTTTGGCCGCGATTTTCGCAATCGGGAAGCCCGTTGCTTTAGACGCCAGCGCGGAAGAACGTGATACACGCGGGTTCATTTCGATAACAATCAGGCGACCTGTTTTCGGGTTCACCGAGAACTGAACGTTAGAACCACCGGTTTCTACACCGATTTCACGCAGTACCGCCATCGAGGCGTTACGCATGATTTGATATTCTTTATCCGTCAGCGTTTGCGCTGGCGCAACGGTGATGGAGTCTCCGGTGTGGATCCCCATGGCATCGAAGTTTTCGATTGAGCAGACGATGATGCAGTTATCGTTCTTATCACGCACCACCTCCATCTCGTACTCTTTCCAACCGATCAGCGATTCATCGATCAGCAGCTCTTTGGTTGGAGAAAGATCCAGTCCGCGCTCACAGATCTCTTCAAACTCTTCACGATTGTAAGCGATACCGCCACCGGTGCCGCCCATTGTAAAGGAAGGACGGATAATGCACGGGAAGCCGAGGTCAGCCGCTACAGCCAGCGCTTCTTCCATATTGTGTGCAATACCGGAACGTGCGGTATCCAGACCGATTTTCTTCATCGCCACATCGAAACGACGACGATCTTCTGCTTTATCAATCGCATCCGCCGTTGCACCAATCATGGTGACGCCGAATTCCGCCAGCACGCCCTTACGTTCCAACTCCAGCGCACAGTTCAGCGCCGTCTGGCCGCCCATCGTCGGCAGCACAGCATCTGGACGCTCTTTTTCAATAATTTTACGCACCACTTCCCAGTGAATCGGCTCGATGTAGGTCGCATCGGCCATTTCAGGGTCGGTCATGATGGTTGCCGGGTTGGAGTTCACCAGAATAACGCGGTAACCCTCTTCACGCAGCGCTTTACACGCCTGTGCCCCCGAGTAGTCAAACTCACACGCCTGACCGATGACAATCGGGCCGGCGCCTAGAATCAGGATGCTTTTAATATCTGTACGTTTTGGCATTTTCTCGCTCCTGATTATTTAGCTGAAGAACGGTAAGTCTGAATCAAGTCAATAAAGTGGTCGAACAGCGGCGCAGCATCATGCGGGCCGGGGCTTGCCTCTGGGTGTCCCTGGAAACTAAACGCCGGTTTGTCAGTGCGGTGAATCCCCTGAACCGTATGGTCAAACAAGGATTTATGCGTGACGCGCAGCGTGTCAGGCAGGTTATCTTCATCAACCGCAAAGCCGTGGTTCTGCGCGGTGATCATCACACAGTTGTTATCCAGATCTTTTACCGGATGGTTGCCGCCGTGGTGACCCAGCTTCATTTTGATGGTCTTCGCACCGCTCGCCAGTGCCAGCAGTTGGTGACCCAGACAGATACCGAATACCGGAATATCCGTTTCCAGGAAGGTTTTGATCGCGCGAATCGCGTAGTCGCACGGTTCCGGGTCGCCCGGCCCGTTAGAGAGGAAAATACCGTCTGGATTAAGCTTCAGTACGTCCTCAGCAGATGTCTGCGCCGGAACGACCGTCAGGCGGCAGCCGCGATCCACCAGCATACGTAGAATGTTGCGTTTCACACCGTAGTCATAAGCCACTACGTGGTAAGGCAGTTCGCTTTCGTTTTTCGCCGCAGGCAATTCGCCTTCCAGCATCCAGCTTCCCTGTAACCAGCTGTAGCTTTCCGCCGTTGTCACTTCTTTTGCCAGATCCATCCCCTTCAACCCTGGGAAGGCTTTCGCTTTCTCCAGTGCGACAACAGCATCCGGCGCATCACCCGCGATGATACAGCCATTCTGTGCGCCTTTTTCACGCAGCAGACGGGTCAGTTTACGGGTGTCGATGTCTGCGATGGCGACGATGTTGTTGCGTTTGAGGTACTCAGACAGGCTTTCTTCACTACGGTAGTTACTGGCAATCAGAGGTAAATCACGAATAACCAGACCTTGAGCCTGTACTGAGGGGGATTCTTCATCGTTGGCATTAGCGCCGACATTACCGATATGGGGATAAGTGAGAGTGACAATCTGGCGGGAATAGGAAGGATCAGTAAGGATTTCTTGATAACCGGTCATCGACGTATTGAAGACCACTTCCCCCACTGCCAATCCTTCTGCCCCAATGGCCCGACCGTGGAATTGGGTTCCGTCTTCCAGAACCAATAGCGCTGACTTAATCAAAACACCCTCCAAGGAATAAAAAATCACGTTATTTGCATATTAATTCAGATTCGAGCCACTAAATCAATGCAAAAACTACCTGTAAGGCCAATTTTTGGCAAATTGGGCGCATTTTAATGATGGTCTTCCCGATTGTCTACCCAAACCGCTTTTTTTCTCTTATTTTTATGCTTTACGAAATAAATAATCGTCCACTGACGTAAAAATCCCTATCAACTCAGATAAGTAAACGGTTGCTAAGCAACATTGTTAAAATAAGGGTAATAAATCACCAGCAAAGGGCATTTAGGGAGTACAGAGGGTTTCTCATCACTAAAAAATGGAATAAAACACAAACAAAAGAAGATAATGATAAAAAAAAAGAAGCCAATGAGGTAAAAACAAAGGTGAACGTTAAAATATCCACCTTTTTCAGCTAGATGTTATTTTTATAACAAAATAAAATACTACAAATCATCCAGAGAAAGCACATCTCTCATATCAAAAACACCACTTTCCTTCGAACTAATCCAGATAGCGGCTCTTACTGCACCATTGGCAAACGTCATGCGGCTGGATGCCTTGTGGGTAATCTCAACGCGCTCACCAATATCAGCAAACATCGCCGTATGTTCACCGACAATGTCACCCGCTCGCACAGTAGCGAAACCAATGCTTTTCGGATCGCGTTCGCCTGTATGACCTTCACGCGTGTACACGGCACAGGACTTCAGATCGCGTCCCAGAGCATCAGCAATCGCTTCACCCATCGCCAGCGCGGTGCCAGACGGTGCATCCACTTTGTGGCGGTGGTGTGCTTCAATGATTTCGATATCGGTATAGTCGCCCATGACCTTGGCGGCTTTTTCCAGCAGCTTCAGCATGACATTAACGCCGACGCTGAAGTTCGCCGCAAACACAATCCCGATATCTTGCGCAGCCTGCTTAATTGCCGCCTTGCCTGCATCATCAAAACCGGTTGTCCCGATAATCATACCTTTACGATGCAGACGACAAAATGCCAAATGCGCTAATGTGCCTTCCGGGCGGGTGAAGTCGATCAAAATATCGAAATCATTCTGTACGGCATCCAGGCTTTCATTCACGGTAATGCCGTTTTTACCCAGCCCAGCAAGTTCACCAGCATCGCTCCCTAACAGAGACGAACCAGAACGTTCCAGCGCTGCGCCCAATACTACGCCGTCCATTTGCTCGATAGCCTGAATCAGCTGACGTCCCATACGGCCGCCCGCGCCTACAACAGCAATACGGATGGATGAATCCTTCATAATGTCTCTCTCTTTTTGATCCTGACGACATAAAAATAACATCAGGTTAACGGGCACCGCGCACTATCGCCAGCGGATTTACGGCCAGATTAGAAAATACTGTTTGAAGCCGCAGAAAATCAGCAAAACTGTCTAACCGCAAGCATCAGAGTCGCACGTTATAATGCTGAAAAACCACAAGGTGTTTAGAGATACGTAGGAAAGGTCAAAAATAAATCACATGGCATAACGCATAAAAATTCATTTTTATGCATTAACATTTTCATGAGTGAATACAGTGGGGGAAAAACTGAAAGGAATAACAGCGATAGGGCCGAAGCCCTATCGCAGAAACAGACTAATCGATCTGTTTGACTTCAACACGCAGCTCTTTGGGCACTTCAAAGACGATGTTTTCTTCACGCCCTTGCATTTCAACCGCAACCTTGCCGCCTAATTCTTTCAGCCGCTGAATCACCTGTTGTACCAAAATATCGGGTGCCGATGCGCCTGCGGTTACTCCAACATGTGAAGCGCCCGTTAACCACGACTCCTGGATATCGTCGGCGGAATCAATTAGATAAGCCGCTTTCCCCGCTCTCTGTGCCAACTCAGCTAAACGGTTGGAGTTTGAGGAGTTTTTAGAGCCCACGACAAAAACGACATCTGCCTTATCCGACAAATGGCGCACAGCTTCCTGACGGTTGGTCGTGGCATAGCAGATGTCATCTTTACGCGGGCCAATGATTCGAGGAAAACGCTCACGCAACGCATCAATCACCGCATAGGTATCATCAACAGAAAGCGTGGTTTGCGTCATAAAGCACAGGTTTTTTTCATCTTTTACCTGTAGCTGCCAGACATCATCGGGGGACTCGACCAGATACATGCCACCATCCGCATTGCTGTACTGCCCCATCGTTCCCTCAACTTCAGGGTGTCCAGCATGCCCGATAAGAATCGCTTCTACACCTTTCTTACTGGCTCTGGCAACTTCCATGTGCACCTTAGTTACCAGCGGACAGGTCGCATCAAATACCGTCAGATCACGATTCTTTGCTTCATTACGCACCGCTTGCGAAACGCCATGTGCAGAGAAAATCAGAATCGCACCATCCGGCACATCTTCAATCTGTTCAATAAAAATTGCGCCACGTTCACGTAATCCGTTGACCACATAACGATTATGTACCACTTCATGACGGACGTAGATCGGCGTACCAAAAAGCTCCAGAGCACGCTCCACTATGCTGATAGCCCGATCGACACCGGCACAGAAGCCACGTGGATTAGCCAGCAGGATCTGCATGAGACACCTCCTGTTGTACGGGATCGATATCCAGCACGTCGAGATCGAAGGTAATCGCCTGACCGGATAAAGGATGATTGAAATCCACCGTAACTGACTCTTCAGTCACATCACGGATAATTCCCGGCATATCATTTCCGGCAACGCCGCTGAACAGCATGATGGTGCCAACATCCGGCACGCCAGTCTGGGCAAAATCACGACGCAAGAAGAACTGGATCAGGTTCGGGTTGGTCGGCCCAAAGGCCGACTCCGGCGACAGCGTAAACTTGCGTTTATCGCCACGCATCAACCCCAACAGATTTTGTTCCAGCGCGTCAGACAGACTGCCGTCGCCAAGACGAAACAGCGCTGGCTTGCCGCGCTCACGTGTGGATTCGGCCGTAGAACCATCCTCCAGCGTCAGAATAAAATGCACCAGCAGCGCGCTGTTGTGCTGCACAGTCTCGGACATCAGTGACCCTTTTTCTTAGCGATATCAGTATCATCATGCGTACTGAAAAATCCTTCCAGTACGATGAGCGCCGCACCAATACAGATGGCAGTATCGGCTAGGTTAAAGGTGGCGAAATGCCAGTTACCGACATAAAAATCGATGAAATCGACGACAAATCCGTGCCATGTGCGGTCAAACAGGTTGCCCAATGCGCCGCCGATAATCAGCGAGTACGCAATGTTATTTAGCCTCTGCTTGACGCTACCACGGTACATCATCACCAGCAGTGCAACCACGATAGCAATCGCGATGCCGGCAAAGAACCAGCGTTGCCAGCCGCCTTTATCCGCCAGGAAGCTGAATGCTGCGCCGTAGTTACGGGCATAATGCAGATTCAGAGAAGGCATCACGGGTACCGTGTCCCCCAGCGCAAAGTGGGCAAGAATCCACTGCTTGCTGCCAAGATCGATAACTAAAACCAGTATCGCCAGCCAGAGCCAGCGCAGTCCACTCGAACAGATCTTATTCATCAGACAAATTTACGCTCTTCGCCGTTGCCGCCCACGTTGGTCGCACAGCGACCACAGACTTCAGGATGATCGGCATTGCTACCGATATCCGTCTCGTAATGCCAGCAGCGTGGACACTTGTGCCCTTCTGCCTCACTTAAGGCAATTTTCAGTCCGGTGAGTTCCGTTGCCTGCGCGCTATCCGGCGCATTTTCATAACGTTCCACCCGCGCTTTTGACGTCAACAGCGCAAAGTGCAGTTCCTGACGTAGCTGGTTCAACTTGTCCGCCAGATTGGCATCGGCGTACAGCGTGACGGAAGCTTCCAGCGATCCACCAATGCGCTTGTCATTACGCGCCTGTTCGATCACTTTATTCACTTCGCTACGCACTTTCAGGACATCCGCCCAGAACGCATCGTTCATCGTTTCAGAGGCATCCAGCGCAAACAGACCGTCATACCACTCTTCGGTAAACACATACTGCGCACGCTCGCCCGGCAGATAGTTCCAGAGTTCATCTGCCGTGAAGGACATAATCGGTGCCATCCAGCGCACCAGCGCTTCTGAAATATGATACAGCGCGGTCTGGCAGCTACGGCGTGCAACACTGTCGCCTTTTGCCGTGTACTGACGATCTTTAATGATATCCAGATAGAACGATCCCATCTCGATCGAGCAGAACTGCATCAGGCGCTGTACGACACGGTGGAAATCATAGCTTTCATACGCTTCGAGGATCTCGTCCTGCGCGGCTTTAGCACAGCCAACCGCCCAGCGATCCAGCACAACCATGTCTTCTGGTTTCACGCTATCTTTCTGTGGATCGAATCCATTCAGGTTCGCCAACAGGAAACGCGCGGTGTTACGAATACGACGATAGGCATCGGCTGAGCGCTTCAGGATCTCATCGGATACGGCAATTTCACCGGAGTAATCTGTTGAACCGATCCACAGACGCAGAATGTCGGCACCTAGCTTGTTCATCACATCCTGCGGGCTAACGGTATTCCCGATCGACTTGGACATCTTACGGCCCTGACCATCAACGGTGAAACCGTGGGTCAGTACCTGACGGTAAGGCGCTTTGCCTTTGATCGCGGTGGAGATCATCAGAGAAGACATGAACCAGCCACGATGCTGGTCGGAACCTTCCAGATACATATCTGCTTCGTGGCCGCCGAATTCAGGACGAACATCTACCACTGACGCATGCGTCGATCCAGAATCGAACCAAACGTCCAGCGTGTCTGGTACTTTGACGTAGTTATCCGCCTCTGCGCCCAGCACATCAGCCGGATCGAGATCCCACCATGCCTGAATGCCATCGGCTTCAACACGTTTCGCCACCGCTTCAATCAGCTCAGCGGTACGCGGATGCAGCTCTTCCGTCTCTTTGTGGACGAACAGCGACATCGGCACGCCCCAGGTACGCTGACGGGAAATACACCAGTCAGGGCGGTTGGCAACCATCGCTTCGATACGCGCCTGACCCCAATCGGGGATCCACTGCACGTCTTTAATTTCAGACAGCGACTGCTTACGCAGACCTTTCTGGTCCATGCTGACAAACCACTGCGGCGTCGCACGGAAAATGATCGGCGATTTATGGCGCCAGCAGCACGGGTAGCTGTGCTGTAATTTTTCTACGTGCAGCAACATGCTTTTTTCACGCAGGATTTCAACAATCAGATCGTTAGCTTTGAAAACGAATTTACCATCCAGTTCAGGGTAAGTACCGCTCAGGTAGCAGCCATTCGGCCCAACGGGATTAGCGATTTCCAGATTGTATTTTTGGCTGATCACGTAGTCGTCAGGACCGTGGCCACCTGCGGTATGTACCGCTCCCGTACCCGCATCCAGCGTTACGTGATCGCCCAGAATTGCCGGTACGTCGAAGTCCAGGAACGGGTGCTTGAAACGCAGCAACTCAAGATCGGCGCCTTTACAGTCACCCAGAACTATCCACTGAGTCACACCCACGCGTTTCATCACGCTTTCAACCAGATCGGCCGCCAGAATCAGTGCCTGACCGTCAATTTGCACCAGTTGATAATCGAACTCTGCATTCAACGAGATCGCACGGTTTGCCGGCAGCGTCCACGGCGTCGTCGTCCAGATCACCAGCGAGACAGGGCCGTCTACGCGACTCACACCAAACTTGGCTAATACCGCCGCAACATCGCTGGCGTTAAACGTCACATCAATGGATGGGGACGTTTTGTCATAATATTCAACTTCCGCTTCCGCCAGCGCGGAGCCACAGTCGGCGCACCAGTGAACCGGTTTGGCACCTTTGTGCAGATGGCCGTTTTCAATGATGCGACCCAACGCACGAATGATGTTCGCTTCGGTTTTGAAATCCATCGTCAGGTAAGGACGATCCCAGTCGCCCAACACGCCGAGGCGAATAAAGTCGGCTTTCTGACCGGCAACCTGCTCTGCCGCATATTTACGGCACTCAGCGCGGAATTCTGCCGCACTGACTTTCTCGCCCGGCTTACCGATCAACTGTTCTACTTTCAGTTCAATCGGCAGACCATGGCAGTCCCAGCCCGGCACATAAGGGGAATCGTAGCCAGACAGGCCTTTCGATTTAACGATAATATCTTTCAGAATCTTGTTAACTGAGTGACCAATGTGAATGCTGCCGTTCGCGTATGGAGGGCCATCGTGCAGAATGAAGGTCTTTTTTCCCTTCTTCGCATTGCGAATAATCCCGTACAGATCCTGCTCATACCAACGTTTCAGCATGTCAGGTTCGCGCTTGGCCAGATCGCCACGCATCGGGAACCCTGTTTCCGGCAAGTTCAGGGTAGTCTTATAGTCACTCATTAGATTCTCGATTTCGTTTCGGCTAGAAAAATTAAACCGGTGTCTTTAACCCGAAGAACGTCCGGGCTGTCACCACATCATCGGCGATTTGCTGTTTTAACGCATCGAGCGAAGCAAAACGCTGTTCATTACGGATTTTTTTACGCAGTACGACTTCAATATGACGACCATAGAGATCTATCGTCACGTCCAGCAAATTCACTTCAAGCTGCTGGCGTTTGTCACCGTTTACGGTTGGGCGCGTACCAATATTGGCGACACCCGGCAGCGGTTCTTGCCCCAGCCCATAAACGCTGACGGCATACACGCCGCTGACAGGGGAAACCTGACGTTTCAGCGGTAAATTGGCGGTAGGGAACCCAATGGTTCGCCCCAATTCTTTGCCATGTTCCACGCGTCCGGAAATGCAGTAAGGATGGCCCAGCAGGCTTTCTGCCAGTTCAAGCTCATCACGACTGAGCGCTTCACGTACCGCAGTGCTGCTGACCCGCTTACCGCCATTACAGAACGAATCGGTACTAATGACATCAAACCCCGACTCACGCCCAGCCTTCTGTAATAACAGGAAATCTCCCTGACGACCAGCGCCGAAGCGGAAGTCATCTCCGACAACCAAAAACTTCACGCCCAATTTCTTCGCCAGCAGAGAAGAAACGAACGTCTCTGCATCATTGGCGGCAAAACGCGCGTCGAATCTGACGCACAGTAGATAGTCCACACCAGCCTGCGCCAGGTATTTCACCTTGTCACGCAAACGCGTCAAACGTGCGGGCGCTTTTTCCGCAGCAAAGAGTTCCAGCGGCTGTGGTTCAAAAATCATGACCATCACCGGCAACCCACGAGCACGACCTTCCTGCTTCAGTCGTTCAAGCAGCATTTGGTGTCCAAGGTGCACGCCGTCAAAATTACCAATAGTGAGCACACAGCCATAATGGTGTGCTCGAAGATTGTGTATACCGCGAATTAGCTGCATGGCTGGCCCAGAACAAAGGGTTAATATTATGGAAACCGGCGGATTATACCTTGTACAGCGAGTAAGGTTAACCCGCGATTCGCGCCTTTTGCAGCCACCCTGTAAATCGTGCCAATATTTGCATGTTTTTTAGCTGAATCATCGATAGATGACGCCCACAAGCAGAATATCCAGGTAGCGGATGCCCTATACAATCCGACTTTACCGATGCCAGACAGGGCTTTATCAAATTCAGGATGAATTTATGATGTGAAACGCTGTATTCCACCGCGTGAAGCTGCTAAAATCCTGCGCCATCACAACGTAACAAGTGTCGACGTACAAACGACGCTTATTTGCACAAATCCATTGACAAACGAAGGCTAAACGAGCATATTCCACGGCCTTTGAATTGTCCTCGATTGAATATATTTGGGAGTTGGACCTTGGCTAATATCAAATCAGCTAAGAAACGCGCCGTACAATCTGAGAAGCGCCGTAAGCATAATGCAAGCAGTCGCTCGATGATGCGTACTTTCATCAAGAAAGTATACGCGGCGATCGCTACTGGCGATAAAGAAGTGGCACAGAAAGCATTTAATGACATGCAACCGATCGTGGATCGCCAGGCTAGTAAAGGTCTGATTCACAAGAACAAAGCTGCACGTCATAAATCCAATCTGGTTGCGCGCATCAACGCCATGCAATAATCACGCATCTGCGTGTCGTTGCTAAAAAAAACCGGCTTAGGCCGGTTTTTTTGCGTCTGTTATTTCACGACAAGTACTTATCCATCACCCCGCGACAGACCTTCTGCTCTATCACAGAAGAGCGCGGAGAAATCCGCGTTACAGACACGCTGCACCGCAGGGTGCTGGATCATTCTGGCCGCAAAAATCGCATAATACTCGTCCTGAATGTTCTCGATCCTGCCGATCTCGACGATATCACCCTGCTGATAAATTTCATTGGCATACAGCGACGGCGCAACGAAAATCGCATCGTTATTAATGCCAAATGCCGTCATCAGCGCCGCATCATCAAATTCACCCAAAATGTTCGTCTGAATATTCTGCGCCGTAAACCAATTCAATAGCTTTCGTCCCAGCATGGTTCGCCGCCCGGGAATCAGTAGCTTACGTTGTTCAAGGCAGGCTGGAAAAGGCAGCTCAGGCTGCGGACGCTTACAGTAAAAGCTCACAGCACACTCGCCCAACTTGAGTGAAAACAACCCTTCCTGCTGAGTTGAATCAACTGGGCAATCTGATAGGATCATATCCAGCTTATGCTGGCTCAACTGCTCCAGCAGCATTTCGTGCGTCGACTCAAAACAGCGCAAATGGATATGTTCCTGTTCCGTCACAACCGTTTCTAGCACTCGGCTCACCAACCGTTTGGACAACGCATCTGCCACGCCAACATCGAATAACAGGTTCGATTCTTTGCGGTAGTTCACAATATCTAACATTTCCTGGCTGAGCTGGAACATGCTATCCGCATAGCGAAAAACAAGTTGCCCCAGTTCCGTCGGCTCCAACCCTCGCCCTTTGCGCTTGAAAAGTTTGCCCTGTAAACGCTCTTCCAGACATTTGATTTGCCCAGTAATGGTCTGCGGCGTTAAAAACAGCATTTCTGCCGCACCGGCAACGGAGCCCGACTTATAAACCTGCCAGAAATAATAGAGATGATTAAAATTCAAATGAGACACACCCGCCCCCTCTTCGCGCCTCTGGCATAGTTCAACCCTTACACGGCTGAACCGCCTTGTCCAGCGCTGGCAATACTCCGCGCAATGCCAGATAGCCAAGTAATGCTGCCAGCCCTGACGCCAGCAAGATTCCCAGCTTGGCATAGGTAATCAACTCCGCATCACCACCAGAGAATGCCAGCAGCGTAATGAATATCGACATGGTAAAACCGATACCACACAGCACGGAGACTGCCACGATCTGGTTAAAGTGCACACCAACCGGCAGGCGCGCATAGCCCAATCGTATAGTTAGCCAACTGAACAAGGTAATGCCCAGTGGTTTACCAAGCAACAACCCAGCGGCGATACCAAGGCTCAAAGGGGAAAACAGTTTTTCCAGCACAATTCCCTGCAATACAATGCCTGCGTTGGCGAAGGCAAACAGCGGAACAATAAGAAACGCGACCCACGTTTGTAAGCCATGTTCCAGCGAGGTTGCCGGAGAAGGTTCCCCGTCGGACGTACGCAGGGGAATAAAAAATCCGACAATGACCCCGGCCAACGTTGCATGAACGCCACATTTCAGAATGCAGACCCACAAGACGCCCCCCACTAATAAATAGGCGGACGTTTTGCCAACCTGCAGCTTGTTCATATAGGCCAGGACAGCAATAGCCAGCACCGCACCGGCCAGCGCAAGCCAGAAGACCTGCTGTGTATAAAACAGGGCGATAATCAGGATCGCGCCCAGATCGTCAATGATCGCCAACGCTAACAGGAAGACTTTTAACCCTGCGGGAACACGCTTGCCTAATAACGTCAACACACCAATGGCGAACGCGATATCTGTCGCGGCGGGAATAGCCCACCCTGCACGTGTCACGTCATCATTCACGTTAAAAAGCAGAAAGAGCAAGGCGGGAAAAATCATTCCGCCTACTGCGGCTGCCAGTGGCAACATCGCCTGCTGGCGGCTGGCTAACGTGCCTTCGACTAGCTCACGCTTCACTTCCAGACCAATCAGCAGGAAGAAAATCGCCATCAGGCCATCATTAATCCACAGCAGTAGGTTCTTATTGATCTCCAGTGCGCCAAACCGCATTTCCACTGGAATCATCAGAAATTGTTGATAGCCCGCAGCAGTAACAGACCAATTGGCAAGTGCGATCGCCAAAACCGTTGCCATCATTAGCATCATGCCCGCTGCCGCATCTAATCGAATAAAGCGACGAATCATTGTTATCATTGACTTAATCTCCCCATCAGCACGAACGTTAATACCAAACGTCCGCTTTCTTGCTAGCAAGATTACGCAATCCAATCACTCGTTAAAAGCAGATTAAAACTGACTTAATATTCGGAAAAACCGATTTATTGAATTGAAGCTGCTTAGAGGGAAGCATAAAAAAACGTCGGGAGCGTTTTTCAACGTTGCGCAGCAACGCCCGCAGGATGACGAACAAGGATGTCCGTCATAAAAAAAACCGGCGGGTTTACCCACCGGTCTTTCTATCACGCGTTAACGATAAGCGATTAACGGGTCAAGTCGTCGAAAAACTTCTTCACGCCATCAAAAAAGTTTTTCGAGCGCGGGCTGTTTCTTTCGCCAGACGGGCCACCGAAGCTCTCGTCGAGTTCTTGCAGCAGTTGTCTCTGGCGCTCGTTCAGATTAACTGGGGTTTCCACAACCACACGGCACAGCAGATCGCCCTGCGCACCGCCGCGAACTGATTTCACACCTTTTCCACGCATACGGAACAATTTCCCGGTTTGCGTTTCTGCAGGCACTTTCAGCTTCACGCGACCATCCAGCGTCGGGACTTCAATCTCGCCGCCTAATGCTGCCATCGCAAAGTTGATCGGCACTTCGCAGTACAGATTGTTTTCTTCACGCTGGAAGATCGGGTGCGCTTTAACCTGCACCTGAACGTATAAATCACCTGACGGTGCACCGTGATCGCCTGCTTCGCCCTCGCCAGACAAGCGGATACGGTCGCCCGTGTCCACACCCGCCGGAATTTTCACCGACAGCGTTTTGCTTTTCTCTACGCGACCATGACCGTGGCATTTGATGCACGGATCTTTAATGATCTTACCGCGCCCATGACAGTGCGGACACGCCTGCTGCACGGTAAAGAAGCCCTGACGCATCTGCACCTGGCCGTTGCCATGACAGGTTGGACAGGTGATCGGCGAGCTACCCGGCTTCGCACCGTTGCCGTGGCACACATCACACTCTTCCAGTGCGGGAATACGGATCTCTTTGGTGACGCCACGTACCGCTTCTTCCAGCGACAACTCCATGTTGTAGCGTAAATCGGATCCACGGCTCGCACGCTGACGGCGACCACCGCCAAAAATATCCCCGAATACGTCGCCAAAAATATCACCAAAATCGGCACCGCCGCCGCCAAAGCCACCACCGCCGCCTCCACCCATACCACCTTGCTCAAACGCCGCGTGACCGTACTGATCGTAGGCTGCGCGTTTTTGCGAGTCGATAAGGATTTCGTAAGCTTCTTTGATCTCTTTGAACTTGGCTTCTGCTTCGCTATCACCAGGATTACGATCCGGGTGGTACTTCATCGCCAGACGCTTGTACGCTTTCTTTATTTCGCGATCGTCCGCGCTTTTAGCAACGCCCAGGCTTTCGTAATAATCTTGCTTCGCCATTTCTTTTCCTGCCCCTCAACATGCGTGCACGGGCGCAGAGTTTCCTCGACGCCCGTGCTGATTGCCAGCAATAGCCCTGTAGCTGCTATTGCGCCCGCTTAAGGGCGATTACTTTTTATCTTTTACTTCTTCAAACTCAGCATCAACGACATCGTCGTCGCGACGAGCAGAGGCATCATCAGCGGCACCTTCAGCACCAGGCTGTGGCTGAGACGCTTCCAGCAGCTTGCCGGAAACCTGAACCAGTGCCTGAATTTTCGCTTCGATTTCTGCTTTATCTTCGCCTTTCAGCGCGCTTTCCAGCGCTTTCAGTGCGTCGTCAATGGCAGTTTTGTCATCAGCAGCCAGTTTATCGCCCACTTCTTCCAGTTGCTTACGCGTGCTGTGCAGCAGGTGATCGCCCTGGTTACGTGCCTGAACCAGCTCTTCAAACTTACGGTCAGCTTCAGCATTCGCTTCTGCATCGCGTACCATTTTCTGAATTTCTTCTTCGTTCAGACCAGAAGATGCCTTGATGGTGATTTTTTGCTCGCGGCCGCTGTTTTTGTCTTTCGCGGAAACGTGCAGGATACCATCCGCATCGATGTCAAAAGTGACTTCGATCTGCGGCATACCGCGCGGTGCAGCCTGAATACCATCCAGGTTAAACTGACCCAAAGATTTGTTGTCATGCGCGCGCTTACGCTCACCCTGCAGAACATGAATCGTTACCGCAGACTGATTGTCTTCCGCCGTTGAGAACACCTGACTGTGTTTCGTCGGGATCGTGGTGTTCTTGGCGATCAGCGCGGTCATCACGCCGCCCATGGTTTCGATACCCAGAGACAGCGGACTCACATCCAGCAGCAGAACGTCTTTCACGTCACCAGACAAGACACCGCCCTGAACCGCAGCACCAATGGCAACGGCTTCGTCCGGGTTCACGTCTTTACGTGGCTCTTTACCGAAGAAGTCAGCGACTTTCTTCTGCACCAGAGGCATACGCGTCTGACCACCAACCAGAATCACGTCCTGAATCTCAGAAACGGACAGGCCAGCATCCTGCAACGCCACTTTTAACGGCTCAAGAGAACGGTTCACCAGCTCTTCTACCAGTGATTCCAGTTTCGCACGCGTCACTTTGATGTTCAGGTGCTTAGGACCGGTAGCATCCGCCGTGATGTACGGCAGGTTAACGTCGGTCTGCTGCGCAGAAGACAGCTCGATCTTGGCTTTTTCTGCGGCTTCTTTCAGACGCTGCATTGCCAGCGGATCGTTGCGCAGGTCGAAACCTTGCTCTTTCTTAAATTCGTCAACCAGATAGTTGATCATGCGGCTATCGAAGTCTTCACCACCCAGGTGCGTGTCACCGTTGGTTGCCAGAACTTCGAAAGTTTTTTCGCCATCAACTTCATCGATTTCGATGATGGAGATATCGAACGTACCGCCGCCCAGATCGTAAACCGCGATAGTACGGTTGCCGACTTCTTTATCCAGACCGTAGGCCAGTGCTGCCGCTGTCGGTTCGTTGATAATACGTTTGACTTCCAGACCAGCAATACGACCAGCATCTTTGGTTGCTTGGCGCTGTGCATCATTGAAGTAAGCCGGTACGGTAATAACCGCTTCGGTGATTGTCTCACCCAGATAGTCTTCCGCCGTTTTCTTCATTTTTTTCAGCACTTCAGCTGAAATCTGTGGCGGAGCCATTTTCTGATCTTTCACTTCCAGCCATGCATCGCCATTATCAGCTGCGACGATTTTGTACGGCATGATGTTGGAATCACGCTGAACTTCCTCATCCTTGAAACGACGGCCAATCAAACGCTTGATAGCAAACAGTGTATTTTGAGGGTTAGTCACTGCCTGACGTTTAGCCGGTTGGCCAACCAGAATTTCACCATCTTGCGTATAAGCAATGATTGAAGGCGTGGTGCGATCGCCTTCGCTATTTTCCAGTACTTTTACTTTAGTACCGTCAATAATCGCGACACAAGAGTTGGTTGTACCCAAGTCGATACCAATAATCTTACCCATCTAAACATCTCCACTAAAAAGTCATATTCGGTATGGTGGTTAAACCTACTGTGCGGGCGAAATGTCGTTTTTCAACAAGATTTCTCGTTTTTCATCAGCAGCACACGTTTCATTTTCATGCTAACCACCGATGTAACGGCCCAACACTTGCCTTTGCGGCAGGTCAAACTGTTTCGGTTGGAAATAAGATGGGGCCAACATTTCTATCATCAAGGGGGAAGATGAAAAAAAATGACCTTTATCCCTCGTACGATCAAACTATTCTGCCTTCCCCATGTTGTGTCCACTCCAAACGCCCGATATGATGCCGCGCTCGCCGCAGAAATGGGAACATTTTCCTACACAATGGCGGGCAATAACACCTAAACGACACCTATCCCAACGTGATTGGCGCATCCGCTAACCTTAATGCCGCGCCCGACGCGAAGGGACTATTAATAATCTGTTATTGCAGAGGATTTATGAGCACGAACACGTTGGCAAATCCTGGTCCATTAGGACTGATGGGCTTCGGGATGACCACTATTCTGTTGAACCTGCACAACGCAGGCTTTTTCCCACTTTCTTCCATCATTCTCAGCATGGGTATCTTCTACGGCGGTATTGCCCAGATCCTGGCTGGCCTGCTGGAATATAAAAAAGGGAATACGTTTGGCGTGACCGCGTTTACGTCTTATGGCGCATTCTGGCTGACGCTGGTTGCCATTCTCGTACTGCCAAAAATGGGTCTGGCGGAAGCCAGCGACGCTCAGTTCCTCGGCGTATTCCTTGGCCTGTGGGGCATATTCACGCTGTTTATGTTCTTCGGTACATTCGGAACCAACCGCGCACTGCAGTTTGTCTTCGGCAGCCTGACTGTGCTGTTTGCTCTGCTGGCCGTGGGTAACTTTACTGGCAACCACGCAATGCTGACCTTCGCGGGTTACGAAGGCATCATCTGTGGTGCTAGCGCCATTTATCTGGCAATGGCTGAAGTGCTGAACGAGAAGTTTGGCCGCACCGTACTGCCAATTGGTGCACGTGGCGCGTCCCACTGAGTTTTGATGCAATATAAGTTCTGACGCGTCTGTAAGCACTCATTCGCGCTAAATGCTAACGAGCCCTGTCAACCTGACAGGGCTCGTTTGTTTTCGATGACGATAAAGTACGATTAAACTTCGACGGGTGAACGATCGTGCGCGTTGCTATCGGCAGAAGTACGCGAATCAGCATCCAGATCGCGTTGCAAATAAACACCCAACAGTAATCCCACAGCGGCCAGTGTCAAAACATAGAATGCCGGTGCCATCGGCGTCACCTTCATAATCAGCGTGACGAAGACGGGCGTCAGGCCACCGAAAATGGCATAGGAAACGTTGTAGGAAAAAGAAATCCCCGAGAACCGCACGGCAGCCGGAAACGCCCGCACCATGACATAAGGCACGCCGCCAACCACGCCAACGCTGAGCCCTACAATCGCATAGCTGACAAAGAGCAACGTCGTACTGCTTGCCGCCGAGCTGTAAAAAAACCAGCTACATGCAGCCAGCAACAGGCTACCTACAATAAACAGTTTACTGGCACCAAAACGATCAACCAACAGCCCAGAACCGACGCAGCCCACCATCAGCGCAATTGTTGCCAGACAGTTTGCCTGCAATGCCAGCGCAGCAGGAATACCGTGAACTTTTTGCAAGTAGGTCGGGGCCATCAGAATAACGACGACGATGCACGCAGACAGCAGCCAGGTCAGCAGCATTGAAACCACAACCGCACGTTTATGATTTAAGACGACCGATTTCAACGGCAACTCTTCTGCCAGTTTTTTCTGCGTCTGCATTTCCATAAAAATGGGCGTTTCCTGTAACCAGCGGCGCAGATACATCGCCACAAGGCCAAATACCCCGCCAATGAAGAACGGCAGACGCCAACCGCCGCCCAACATCTGCTCTGGTGTGAGCGCCGTATTCAGCAGCGTCGCAATTAGCGAACCCAGCAGGATCCCCATGGTCAAACCGGCAGTCAGCGTACCGCAGGCAAATCCAATACGGGCGCGAGGCACATGCTCCGCAACGAAGACCCACGCACCGGGGACTTCCCCGCCGATTGCTGCCCCTTGCAAAACACGCATTAACAGCAGCAAAAGCGGGGCCGCAATACCTATGGCTTCATAGGTCGGCAACAGGCCCATTGCCAGCGTCGGTAACGCCATCAGCAATATGCTCAGGCTGAACATTTTCTTACGTCCGCTCTTATCGCCAAAGTGGGCCATGATGATGCCCCCAAGCGGGCGAGCCAGATAGCCTGCGGCAAAAATACCGAACGTCTGTACCTGCCGCAGCCATTCAGGAATGTCCGGCGGGAAGAAGAGATCGCCAATCACAGCAGCAAAGAAGACGAAAATAATAAAATCGTAAAACTCTAACGCGCCACCCAGCGCAGCCAGAGACAGCGTTTTATAGTCCTGCCGATTCAACCGGCGAGGATGGGCGTGTTGATCCTGAGTCATAAGTTACCGTGCATTGCCAGAGTGAGAAAAGAGGAACGTCACCGCAGTATGTAAAGTATAAATTACTATATCGGCAAAATTTTTATACACCAGCAAAGCTGAATCTTATGTTTCAAATCGCCTAACTTCAGTCTTTTATTTCGCGCACGGCATTTTTAGGGCGAAAAGCTGCTACCACATCCACATTGGTTTCAATGTAAGGCCCCTCCAGCAGTTGGATGCAATACGGTACGCTGGCAAAAATACCGGCCACAATCACCTTGCCATCAGCATCTTTTAAACCTTCCAGCGTTTCCTTAATCGACTTGGGCTGCCCCGGCAAATTGATAATCAGCGCCTGCTTGCGCAGCACGCCAACCTGACGGGAGAGGATTGCGGTAGGAACAAAACGCAGGCTAATTTGCCGCATTTGCTCACCAAACCCCGGCATTTCACGATCGGCAACGGCCAGTGTGGCATCCGGCGTCACATCACGACGCGCAGGCCCTGTGCCTCCGGTCGTCAACACCAAGTGACAGCCGCGTTCATCCACCAGCTCACACAGCGTTTGTTCAATCATCGGCTGTTCATCCGGCACCAGTCGAGTTTCCACTTCAAAAGGCGTGGTCAGGGCGCTACTGAGCCAGGATTCCAGTTCTGGGATGCCTTTGTCCTGATAAACCCCGCTGGAAGCGCGATCGGATACGGAGACCAAACCAATACGCAATACGTTCATAAGCACCTCAGTTTAAACAAAAAACCAATTTTATCAGGATATTGAAGGCTTTTAACAAACAATTATCTCTCATGAGGAAATTCACACAACATCCGTGATTTCACGCCATGTGTGATACGAAACTTGATAATAGTTATTAATTGTCGTCTCAAAAAAAAGCAATAAAATTACTTAAATTAATAATACCGCGACGCAATTAAAATTTAAAAATAGCAGGCAAATAAAAAAGATCGCTTACCCATTAAGAGCGGATGAAATAAGCCGATATATTAAAGAGAAAAAGGATGAGATCCGCCACGACAGAACATCACGTAAAATCAAATAATATGATAAAATTAAAGCACTTCTTTAGTATCACAATAAGTAAAAAAGCCTTATCAAGGAAGTCGCCATGAATGATCTTAAATATAAGATATTAAAGCTATTTTCACACCCTACCTCAGCTTTCTTCCTGTTTGGATTTATTTCCTTTTTTATCGCTATCTTTCTTACTCATGAAGCAAGCAGAAACGCATGGAAAGTAGAACGGCAAAATCTGGACATCACCATCAAGACTTATGAATCCTATAATGCAGGCGGGGAGGTAACGGAGAGCGATATCACGCGAAAAACAGGCTCCTATGTCTCTGCACGGATGAGGGCATGGGTATTTAATACGCGTGATGTTCGTAGCGAATGTATTAATCGACTATCATCATCCGATCTCACATTTAATGATATGGCAATTATTCGCATCTGCCAGAATAAACTGCCATCAATTGGTGAATATGCAGGGAAAGGCACCCTTACTATCATATTTCCAGTGCTATCGCCCACGGACGAACTATTGGGTATTCGGATTAGAACTACGTCAGAGACACCGTCCCCTTCATTTTTTTATACGCTCACATCCCCTGGTTCCGCGATAATCATTCTGAGCATCGTCTTACTTTCCGCTATCTTGGGCAGTTTACTGTCGCTGCTGGCGAAAAAATACCTGATAGAATTACCCATCATTGCCAGATATGACGATCTCACTGGCTATTTACGGCGAGACGCATTCTTTCTGGCAGCCAATAAGGCGTTTAGTATCGCTAATCTGACCAAGCGTCCCGTTTGCGTTATTCTTATCGACATCGACTATTTTAAGCAAGTGGACGACAGCTTCGGCCATAGCGTCGGTGATGATGCCCTGAAGTTTGTTGCTGACACCTTCAAAAAATCCTTTCGCCGCGAAGATATTTTTGGTCGTATTGGCGGTGATGAATTCGCAATCGTATTACCGAATACCGGATTAGACGATGCATATACCATCGTTGATAAAGCAAGAGAACGCGTTAGCGAGACACCTTGTGAAACAACCACAGGGAAAATCAGGCTAACAGTCAGTATCGGGCTGGTTGAATACCATGCCACTGGAGAAGATTTAATCGAAGTGATGAAACGTGCCGATGATAATCTTTATGTCGCGAAGAAAACCCGTAACGCGACGGCAAAATAGGTTTCCCCCCTCAGCGACACTAAATCGCAGACAAAAAAATAGCCGGAATCCCGGCTATTTTTATCAGCAGAATGCTTACAGTAAATCTGCAATCATCTTTTCCAGTTTTTCCTGGTCGATAGCAAATTTACGGATCCCGTCAGCCAGTTTATCAATCGCCATTGGATCCTGGTTGTGCTGCCAGTAGAACTCAGCTTCCGTCATTCTCGCTGGGCGAACTTTCACGTCACCAACATAAGACAGTTTACGCACCACTTCGCCTTCGCTTTCTGACAGTTCTTTCAGCAGGGCTGGAGCGATAGTCAGGCGGTCACACCCTGCCAGTTCCAGAATCTCGCCAACGTTACGGAAGCTCGCGCCCATCACGACAGTTTCATAGCCGTGCTCTTTGTAGTAGTCATAGATTTCGCTGACGGAAACCACGCCTGGATCTTCATGCGGCGCGAATTCTTTCTTATCGCCATTGGCTTTGTACCAGTCAAGAATACGACCAACAAACGGTGAAATCAGGAACACCCCAGCTTCAGCACAGGCACGCGCTTGAGCAAAGGAGAACAGCAGCGTCAGGTTACAATTGATGCCTTCTTTTTCCAGTTGCTCTGCCGCGCAGATGCCCTGCCAGGTTGAGGCCAGTTTAATCAGGATACGCTCGTTGCTGATACCCGCATCGTTGTACAGTTTGATCAGGTGCTTCGCCTTCGCCACACTGGCTTCGGTGTCATAAGACAAACGCGCATCCACTTCTGTAGAGATACGGCCGGGGATCAATTTTAAAATTTCGAGACCAATATTGACCGCCAGTTTATCCGTGGCATCCACCACCTGCTGTTTACGATCGCTGCTCTGCTCACGCGCCCAGGCAATAGCCTCGTCGATCAGCTTGCGGTATTCAGGAATTTGCGCAGCGTTCAGAATCAGTGAAGGGTTGGTGGTCGCATCTTGCGGTTGGTACAGTTTCATTGCCGCAATATCGCCGGTATCAGCTACAACCGTGGTCACTTGGCGTAGGGAAGTCAGTTTATCCGTCATGTTGGCATGTCTCGTTGTTTATACGTGGTGCTCGTGAATGAAAATAGCTCGTATATGAATCCACTTGTTATCTAATCTGGTGGCCGTCTATTTCGCGCCGAAATCTGATAATAACACGCGCACTTTCCCGTGCAAGCCAGCTGTTAACCCTGTCCGCACAGCCCTATCTATTACCCAGTTGAAATCATAGCGTCTGAAAAACGAAGCGTCTTGGAAGATGAGGCTATTGTAGCCATCGCCACTTTCTTATCGGGTTCTTGCTATAGTGGGCACATCAAAAATCAGACCGACAGGACATGGCGCATGCTTATTACTATTTCACCCGCAAAAACGCTCGACTACACCAGTCCTTTGGCAACGACGCGCTATACCCAGCCAGAGCTCTTGGACTATTCCAGCCAGCTCATTAGCGTGTGTAAAAAACTGACGCCAGCACACATCGCCTCTCTGATGAGCATCAGCGATAAGTTGGCTGACCTGAACGCAGGCCGCTTTAGCGAGTGGCACCCCGATTTCACGCCAGAGAATGCGCGTCAGGCGCTGCTGGCATTTAAGGGCGATGTTTATACCGGATTAGCCGCAGAAAGTTTCAGCGAGGATGACTTCGATTTCGCCCAGCAGCATCTGCGTATGCTGTCAGGTCTGTATGGCGTGTTGCGGCCGCTGGATTTGATGCAGCCGTATCGGCTGGAAATGGGCACCAAACTGGAAAATAAAGCCGGTAAAGATCTCTACAGTTTCTGGGGCGACACCATCACCGAAAAACTGAATCAAGCGTTACATGCTCAAGGCGACGACGTGCTGATTAATCTGGCATCGGATGAATATTTCAAAGCCGTCAAACCGAAAAATCTTAATGCCCGGCTGATCAAACCCGTCTTTTTGGATGAGAAAAACGGTAAATTTAAGGTCATCAGTTTCTACGCGAAGAAAGCGCGCGGCCTGATGAGCCGTTTCATTATTCAAAACCGCCTGACCCAACCAGAGCAGCTGAAAGCGTTTAATCTGGAAGGTTACGCTTTTGAAGCAGCAGATTCTTCGGCTGATGAGCTGGTGTTTAAGCGCCACGAGCAGTAAGTCGGAAACGTAAAAAGGGCGGAATTCTCCGCCCTTCTCATTCGCTCTTTATCGCTACAATCTTATTCTGGCAGGGACATCAGGAACTCACGCAACGGTGCGAAATCATCCGGGAAGTTGTGCGACAGCAGATCCAGATCGGCACGTTCAGCCAGCGCTTCCGGCAGATCCAGTTCTTTGCCCAGAATCTCTTCTACGCTTTCCTTGAATTTCGCCGGGTGCGCCGTACCCAAGAACAGGCCAAACTCACCAGCTTGCAGCTGATCGCGCAGCAGACGGTAAGCAATTGCAGCATGCGGTTCGGAGACATAGCCTAACGCATCCAACTGAAGCAGGGTTTCTTTCGTGGTGTCATCGCTCACCGCACCAAAGCCCAGCGTTTTCAACTGCCAGTTCTTACGGCGGAACAATTCTTCCACGCGCGGCCAGTTGTTTGGCTGGCTCACATCCATCGCGTTGGATAACGTTGCCACCGTTTTATGCGGTTCCCAGTTACCCTGGCTCAGGAAGCGCGGCACGGTGTCATTGGCGTTAGTCGCCGCAATGAAACGCTTAATCGGCAGACCCAGCGATTTCGCCAGCAGACCGGCGGTCAGATCGCCGAAGTTACCGCTTGGCACAGAAACGACCAGTTGGTTACGGGCTTCCTGTGGCAGTTGTGCAACGGCTTCAAAATAGTAGCAAATTTGCGCCAGCAGACGGCTGATGTTAATGGAGTTCGCTGAGTTCAGGCCAATCGCCTTTTTCAGTTCTTCATCATCAAACGCCTTTTTCACCAACGCCTGACAAGCATCGAAATCACTGTCGATAGCGATGGTGTGAATGTTGCCGCCCAGTGTACAGAACAGCTTTTCCTGCAGCGGGCTGATCTTGCCCTGCGGATACAGGATCACGACGCGGACATTTTCCAGACCGTAAAAGGCATGCGCCACGGCAGCGCCGGTGTCGCCAGAGGTTGCCGTCAGAATGGTAATTTTTTCGTTGCCAGAGACTTCCGTCAGCATTTGCGCCATAAAGCGGCCGCCGAAATCTTTAAAGGCCAGCGTCGGGCCGTGGAACAACTCCAGTGCTGCGACATCGTCCTCAACTGGCGCGATAGGTGCTGGGAATGCAAAGGCCGCTTTTACACGCTCAAACACGGTTTCTGTCGCAATTTCATCGCCGATATAAGCGGACAGAATACGGCTGCTGCGGGTCACAAAATCCAGATCCAGCAAAGCATCAATTTCAGTACGCTCAAATTCTGGCAGCTCCAGCGGGAAGAACAGACCCTGCTGGCTCCCGAGCCCTTGCTTGATAGCCTGAGCAAAACTGACCTGCTCGTTATGATCTTTAAGGTTGTACAGTTTCATGCGTTATCCCAGTTGTCGTGCGCCAGTCTTATCAAGACGGCAAATATGAACAAAACCTTCATCGTTCTGCAAATAGTTATCCCGTAGCCAGTCGGCCAGACGCTGTGCGCTCGCCATGTCGTTGCAGACGGAGAATAACGTTGGGCCAGAGCCGGAAATACCACAGGCCAGCGCGCCGATATCTTCAGCAGCCTGACGAGCGGCAGCAAAGCCGGGTAGCAGTTTAGTGCGATAAGGTTCTGCGATAACATCCTTCATCAGTTTCGCCGCCAGCTCGGCCTGTCCGGTGTGGCAGGCGTGGATAAAGCCCGCCAGATAGCGACCGTGGCTAATACAATCCTGACGACGATATTGTGCAGGCAGAATCGCACGCGCTTCGGCAGTTGAGACTTTAATCCCCGGATACGCCATAACCCACAGCCAGTCATCGAACGATGGCACTGGCTGGCTGATAATGCCGTTTTCTTCCAACATCAATTGGACGCCGCCGAGGAAACACGGCGCAACGTTATCGTAGTGAACGCTGCCGGAAATGCGCCCTTCCAGCTCGCCCATCAGCCTCAGCAGACGAGTGTCATCCAGCGGTTTGCCACAAAACTCGTTCATCGCCATCAGTCCAGCAACGACAGAACAGGCGCTGGAACCTAACCCCGAGCCAATCGGCATGTTCTTTTCGAGCGTCATCGCCACGGGCACGGTTTTGCCAATTTCCTGACAGAACAGCTCCCAACATTGGTACACAATGTTTTCTTTCGGGTTGTCCGGCAGTTTGCTAACAAAACGCCCTTCATTACGCAGGCTGAACAGATCGGCGGCCTCAACAGAGACGCAATCCCCCAGCAGTGAGCCGTCTACAGGTGAAACGGCCGCACCCAGCACATCAAATCCGACGCTGACGTTACCGATTGATGCAGGTGCATATATCTTAACCATAATTATGCTCCCAACTTCCATGACAAGGTGCGCAGCAGATCGGCGAACACACCAGCAGCGGTAACATCGTTACCCGCGCCATACCCGCGCAATACAAGCGGCAGTGGCTGATAATAACGGCTGTAGAACGCCAGCGCATTCTCACCATCTTTGACTTTAAACAGTGGATCGTTACCGCCAACCGCACTGATTTTGACCTTACAGCGACCTTCTTCAATGACGCCGACATAGCGCAATACTTTACCTTCATCACGCGCTTGTGCAACACGGCTGGCAAACTCATCGTCTGCCGCCGGCAGGCGCTGCATAAAGCTGGCGACATCGCCGGAGGCATCGAAACTGATAGGCAGAACGGACTCCACCTCAATATCACCCAGCTCCAATTGATAACCCGCTTCACGCGCCAGAATCAGCAGCTTACGCGCCACGTCCATACCAGACAGATCGTCACGTGGATCGGGTTCGGTATAGCCTTTTTCTTTCGCCTGCGTCGTCGCTTCCGACAGTGACATGCCTTCATCGAGTTTACCGAAAATAAAGGACAGCGAGCCAGAGAGAATACCGGTAAAGCGAATCAGCTCATCACCCGCATTCAGCAGATTTTGCAGGTTCTCGATCACCGGCAGACCTGCACCGACGTTGGTGTCATACAGGAAACGACGACGGGATTTCGATGCGGCGCTACGCAGTTGATGATAATAATTCATCGACCCGGTGTTGGCTTTCTTGTTTGGCGTCACCACGTGGAAGCCGTCGGCCAGGAAATCCACATACTGATCGGCAACAGCCTGATTCGAGGTGCAATCGACAATCACTGGGTTCAGTAGGTGATACTCTTTAACCAGACGAATCAGACGGCCCAGATTGAACGGCTCACGAGCTTTTGCCAGATCTTCACGCCAGGTGTCCATCGAAACGCCGTTAATGTTGGTCAGCATGGCTTTAGAATTGGCGATCCCACACACACGCAGGTCGATATGCTTGTCTTTCAACCACGGCTGCTGGCGGTGAATTTGCTCCAGCAGTGCACCACCCACGCCGCCGACGCCGATAACAAACACGTCGATCACCTGATCGGTGTTAAACAGCATCTGGTGTGCAACGCGCACGCCAGTCGTGGCGACATCATTGTTGACTACGACAGAGATAGAGCGCTCGGACGAGCCCTGTGCGATAGCCACGATATTGATGTTTGCCGTCGCCAGCGCAGAGAACAGACGAGCAGACAGACCGCGCAACGTGCGCATGCCATCGCCCACCACAGAGATGATCGCCAGACGTTCCATCACATCCAGCGGCTCCAGCACGCCTTCTTTCAGTTCCAGATAGAACTCGTCTTCCAGCGTTTTTCTGGCACGCGCCAGCTCGTTCTGCGATACGCAGAAGCTGATGCTGTATTCAGAAGATGACTGCGTGATCAGCACCACAGAGATACCCGCACGCGACATCGCGGCAAACACGCGCGCTGCCATGCCGACCATACCTTTCATGCCGGGGCCGGATACGTTAACCATCGCCATGTTGTTCAGGTTGGTAATGCCCTTCACCGGATACTGTGTATCGGTACTGTCCATGCCGATGAGCGTACCGGGAGCCTGAGGATTTTCAGTGTTTTTGATGAGACAGGGAATCTGGAACTGGGCGATAGGAGCAATGGTGCGAGGGTGGAGAACTTTGGCGCCGAAATAGGACAGCTCCATCGCCTCCTGATAGGACATTGATTTCAATAATCGGGCATCCGGCACCTGACGAGGATCGCAAGTATAAACGCCGTCAACATCGGTCCAGATCTCACAACAGTCCGCACGCAGGCACGCAGCCAGCACCGCAGCGGAATAGTCTGAACCGTTGCGGCCCAGCACCACCAGCTCGCCTTTGTCGTTGCCAGCAGTAAAGCCTGCCATCAGGATCACATGATCTTTCGGGATCGCGCTTTCAGCGATACGGCGAGTCGACTCAGTGATATCGACGGTAGATTCGAGATAATGTCCCTGCGCTAGCAGTTTTTCGACCGGATTGATGACGGATACCCCATAGCCGCGCGCCTGAAAGACCGCTTCCATGATGGCAATAGACAGTTTTTCCCCTCGGCAGATGATCGCGGCATTCACGCTGTCAGGACACTGCCCCAGCAGAGCGATACCATGCAAGACGTGTTTCAGCTGTGCGAATTCCTGTTCCACGAATGCCTTCAGGCGGGCGTGTTCAAAACCCGGCTGGGATGCAGCAAGACCTTGCAGCAGCGAAGAGAAGATAGTTTCGGCGTCGTTTAAATGAGGCAGGATATCTTGTCCGGCGACGGTTTTCTCAATCATGGCAACCAGATGGTTGGTAATTTTCGCCGGCGCGGACAATACGGTAGCGACCTGTCCCTGGCGCGCGTTATTTTCGATAATGTCGGCAACGCGGGCAAAGCGCTCCGCATTCGCTACTGAAGTCCCGCCAAATTTCAACACTCGCATTTTTATCTTTTCTCCTGAATTTCTGCCAACCAAAACGCTAAAAACGTTTTTTGTATGCCGCTTACAGACGACGTTGAGGGATAACCTGCCATAAAAAAAAAGCCCGCACTGTTCGGTGCGGGCTTTTTCTGGAATCTTTGTATGCGTCAGCCCGCACCGTTACTGGTTGTATCGGTGATGGTAATAATCGTGGTGATTAGGCTGATAGTGCGCATGCTAAAATCGAGTCTCATTAGAAGTAGAGTTATCTGCCCTATTAGTTAGGTTAATCGCCCTTTGAAGTCAACGGATTTCTTTTTTTTCTTCTCGCTGAACAAAAAACACCCACCGCAGAACACACTACCAAAACAGGGATAATCCGGATAAATCATTGTCAAAAAAAGAAACTCAATATGTTCGACCACCCCAAAAACCATCTCTGCTATCTTATTTCGGCAATCTTTTTTCAATATCGTGTAGCAACCGATGGAGCATCGCCGTATCGCGTTGCTCTAAGCGTCCCAGCCGCTGATGCAGCCAGTCCCGCAGCTTTTCGTCGTCCTCAACCGCCAAGTTGACCAATAGCCGATCCAGACGATCGCGCAGCGCCGACAATTGGCCCGCCACCGCTGGCTGCACCGCTTCCGGTTTGACCTGCATGAATTCTGCCAACTGGTAACAATACACCATCACCGCCTGACCCAGGTTTAACGAAGGGTAATCCGCTTTCATCGGCACGCCAGTTAGCACATCTGCCAGTTCGAGTTCATCATTCGTCAGGCCGACATCTTCTCGGCCAAACACCAACGCCGCAGACGCCATCCATTGCACCTTCTCCTGCAATACGCCTGTCAGCTCCGCTGGCGTGCAGTAATAACGATATTTAGCCCGACTGCGCGCGGTGGTCGCGACAGTAAAATCAACATCTACCAATGCTTCAGCCAACGTGGAAAATACCTGTACGTTATCCAGAATATCCCCAGATGCGTGCGCCACCCAACGGGCTGCGGGTTCCTGATGTACTGTACTACCGACAATACGCAAACTGCTGAATCCCATCGTTTTCATCGCGCGGGCTGCTGCCCCTACGTTCTCTGCCCGGGCGGGCTCAACCAAAATAATATGAAACTGCATAGACTCCCCAGTATGGGTTACGTACGCTCTGGCAATATTTTCGCCAGCAGCTAAATAACACGGACGTGTAATCGATCACGATTTGTTGATAACGGTTCATCAATAGCTATCCTGCCATCACTACCGATGGAAAATTAACAATAAACCAACAGAATTTCTGACATCAACTCAACCTTCGGTAGGAAACATCAGTGATGTCCAAAAATGAACGGGAAGAGAAAACCACAAGAAAGACAAGGTAAATTATTTTATTTCAATAAGTTATAAAAACACCAACATATGTGCAGCGTCAATTATGATTATTGGCATTTGCTATGCTAAATCGTTCATAAAAAGTGCTAAATTGTGACGTAAACTAGCAATCCTATAAGTGTTTATCACAAAATAGTTAACGTGCTAAAATGAAATTTGATATATGTCAACAGAACCGTAGATTTATCAGCAGGCAAAATCAGTGCTTACTGTTATGTTGCTGTTAATAAGGTTAAACTGTGCGCCACTTTGAGCGCAGTTAAATTAGCGCCACACTCACCCGCTAGCAGTACCTCTAAGCGGGTAGAGAATGAACACCAGTAACGCATTTACGTACTTGAGTCTGATGTTGAGCGAGAGCGTATATTTACCTCGATAAGCTCCAGGGAAATACCCGGAATAACTGGCGTTGTAGCCAGCGGGCCAGCAGGGTATGACAGCGACTTCTGTACTTCCGATTTCTATAATTTAAGTTGGCAATTTTAGGTAGCAAACATGCAGACGCCGCACATTCTTATTGTTGAAGACGAGTTGGTAACCCGTAACACCCTCAAAAGTATTTTTGAGGCAGAAGGGTACGTTGTTCACGAAGCCACCGATGGCGCAGAAATGCACCATATTTTGTCCGAGAATGACATCAATCTGGTGATCATGGACATCAATCTGCCAGGGAAAAATGGTCTCTTGCTGGCACGTGAACTGCGCGAGCAAGCCACCGTTGCCTTGATGTTCCTCACCGGTCGCGACAATGAAGTCGATAAGATCCTCGGTCTGGAAATCGGTGCGGATGATTACATCACCAAACCGTTCAACCCACGTGAACTGACGATCCGCGCACGTAACCTGCTGTCACGAACCATGAATTTGGGCAGTGGCACTGAAGAACGTCGTCTGGTGGAAAGCTATCGTTTCAACGGCTGGGAACTGGATATCAATAGCCGTTCTCTGATCAGCCCGGCTGGCGAGCAATACAAGCTACCGCGTAGTGAATTCCGCGCGATGCTGCACTTCTGCGAAAACCCAGGCAAGATTCAATCTCGCGCAGAATTGCTGAAGAAAATGACAGGTCGTGAACTTAAGCCGCATGACCGTACCGTTGACGTCACCATCCGCCGTATCCGCAAGCATTTTGAATCGACAGCTGATACGCCGGAAATCATCGCGACGATCCACGGTGAAGGCTACCGCTTCTGTGGCGATCTGGAAAATTAATCCCACTCAGCCGGAGCAGGCTCCTGTTCCGGCTGTTTTTCCCTTCTTACCGCACGTTATTCACTCTTTCCCCACGGCATAACTGGCACCGCGCTTAACGCATTCTTCGGCGAACCATCGACCAATCGATCGGAGTAAGCAAGGTAGATCAGAGAATTGCGCTTTTGATCGTAAAACCGAACAACCTGCAACTTCTTGAAAACCAGCGACGTTCTTTTCTGGAATACCACAGATCCGCGGTCACCGCCGTTTTTGATCTTATCGGATAGCGTAACCGGCCCAACCTGCTGGCAAGAGATCGCCGCATCTGACGTGTCTTCCGCCAACCCTAATCCGCCTTTGATGCCGCCTGTTTTGGCTCGGCTTATGTAACAGGTCACGTTTGATACATCAGGATCGTCAAACGCCTCGACTACGATCTTATGATCCGGCCCCAGCAGTTTAAAGACCGTATCGACAGATCCAACCTCTTCCGCACTGGCGGTGCCAACCGCAGATAGCACTAGCAGACCCACACTCATGATTCGTTTTATGTTCATAATTTCAGGCTCTGTGATAATTCATGACAAACAATTAATAACCACAATTAAAAAGAGGATGTACAAAATAAACCGCCATGATCATCCTACTCATCCAAATTACCTGCTGAATATTTTCAAAAATCTTCAGCAGTACCAAAGTGAAAATATTGCTATGATGCGTGATCTCAATACGCTCGCGCTCAATGTGTTTGATGAGGAAGATTATGGATCAAGCCGGTATCATACGTGACTTGCTTAACTGGCTAGAAAGCCATCTCGACCAACCACTATCACTGGATAATGTGGCGGCGAAAGCAGGTTATTCCAAGTGGCATCTGCAAAGAATGTTCAAAGACGTAACGGGCAATGCTATTGGTTCATATATCCGAGCGCGGAGATTGACCAAAGCGGCGGTTGCACTTTGTCTGACCAGCCGTCCCATCCTTGATATTGCTCTGCAATACCGTTTTGACTCACAACAAACGTTTACCCGCGCGTTTAAAAAGCAGTTTTCCCAAACGCCGGCGTCTTATCGTCGTTCCGATAATTGGAATACTTTCGGCATTCGTCCGCCGATTCGGCTCGGTGAATTTACCCTACCACAGCCGCAGTTTGTGCAACTGCCAGAAACGCAATTGCTTGGGCTAACGCAAACCTATAACTGTCGACTTGAGCAGATCTGTAACTTCCGTACGGAAATCCGCGTCCACTACTGGCGCCAATTTTTGGGTGAGACCTGCTCCGTTCCGCCAGTACTTTACGGGCTGCATCATTCGCGCCCAAGCAAAGAGAAAGACGACGAACACGAGGTGCTCTACACCACCGCGCTGGAGCCGCAGTACCTGCCCGATGACGTCCACACTGGCGAGCCCATTACGCTACCGGGTGGCGACTACGCGATGTTTGTTTTTGAAGGGCCAACAGACGAGTTACAGGACTTTATTATCACGCTGTATGACACCTGTCTGCCGACCTTCAAGCTCACACGCCGCAAAGGATTCGATGCCGAGCGCTTCCATCCAGACGGCACAGCGCGTGATGATATTCCTGACATCATACGCTGCGAGTATCTCATCCCCATCCAGCATGCAGAGCCGACCTCAGCGCTGTAACTCATCCAGTGCCGGGATATCCAAATGAGAAATATCTCCGGCCGTTTCCACCACCCAACCCGATGCCAGCCACGGGCTTTGCTGATGATCGATGCGCGATAAGGAACAGTTGCGTAGTCGCAGACGCCGCTCAGCCGATGCTGGTAGCCCCAAAACCGTACTGAGTAAACACCCCAGCGCCATGCCGTGACTAACCAGCAACGGGCGGCTCCCAGCAGGCAATGCCAGACAATGTTCTAAGACACCGTGCATACGTGATGCGACATCCACCATCGATTCCCCTTCCGGGATTCGCCCATTAGGTGTGCCATCCACCAGCCGTTTACGCCACCCTTCTTCCTCGGCGGTCAACGAATCCAGATCGCGAGCTTCCAATACGCCCATGTTCAATTCGCGTAAGCCGGGCTCCAGGATTATCTGGCAATCACCACAATATTTAGCGATGATTTCTGTCGTCTGGCGCGTTCTGCCGAGATCGCTGGTAAAAATATGCGTAATCCCTAACGTCCCGATTCGTTCAGCAACCTGTTGTGCCTGTTGCTCACCTCTTGGCGTCAGCGCACTATCAGATTGGCCTTGAATACGTCGAGCCACATTCCATTCTGTTTCGCCGTGGCGAACAAGATATACCTGTAACATGGTTATTTTCCGTTATACTGCGTCAAATTAACTAAAGGTACGAAACTGTTATGTATCACGTTGTCGCTGCAACTACCAACCCAGCAAAAATTAAGGCTATTAGCCTGGCATTCATCGATGTCTTTGGTGCAGAAAATTGTCGCATCGAAGGTGTTGACGTCGATAGCGGCGTCCCACGTCAGCCTCTCGGTTCTATCGAAACCCGTACCGGTGCCAGAAATCGCGTCATGATGGCACGCCAGGTGCGACCAGAAGCCAATTTTTGGGTCGGTGTAGAAGCGGGCATTGAAGAAAGCATGACTTTCGCCTGGATGGTGATCGAAAATGCCAATCTGCGTGGCGAATCACGTTCTGCAAGCCTGGTTCTTCCTGAAAGTATATTACATGGTATTCGTGAAGGGCGGGAATTAGGCGATGAAATGGAGCGTTTGACGGGCGTTCAGAATATAAAACATAAAGGTGGTGCCATCGGCGTCTTCACCGACGGCAAATTGTCACGTACCAGCGTGTACCATCAGGCGCTGCTGCTGGCGCTTGTACCGTTTCATAACCCGATCTATCAGATTTCCGTTCAAACAACGACACAGTAACGATTACGCGTCGTCACCTTACGGTTTATCTGCCGATAGCAACTGCGCTTCCAGCCAGATTTTCAACGCGGGGGGCGCGGCTTTCAGGCTATTTGAACCGCGCGTAATCGTGGCAATTCCTGCACCTAGCTCGCTTTTTAGCTCACGCTGGCTCATTTCACCCCGCATTAACTCTTGCACAATTCGCACCCGCGTTCCCAACGCGGTACGCTCATCCGGCGTAAGAAGCAGTTGAAGCAGCGGCAATTGGAGATCCTCTGCAATAGACTGCTGTAATAGCGCGACAAAGCGTAACCAATGCTCATTGTCTTGTTCAGAGAGTGCCGGGTCGATAAGCGATAACGGAGTCATAACGGGCTGCCATACTATTTAACTAGTACGGCAGCATAACACAATTTCGGGAAGCAATCGCAACGCCTCGTCTCAATAACGCCGCTGCCATTCTGCATCCGTCAGCACATTGGCTGGCTGATGAAGGAAGTTGCGATAGAAGACGTCATAGGCCAGCACATTTTTCACGTAACCCCGTGTTTCCGAAAACGGAATACTTTCGATAAACGCAACGGGATCGATACGCCCAGCGCTGTTTCTCAACCAAGTATTCACGCGCGACGGCCCGGCGTTGTAAGCCGCGGAAGACAGAATGCGGTTACTGCCAAATGTCTGGTACACGTACTCCAAATAGCTTGTTCCCAACAGAATGTTGGTCTCAGGATCAAATAGCTGACTGCTGTTCGTGTAGAACGTGATATTGCTCATTTTAGCGGTATGCTGCGCCGTCGCGGGCATCAGCTGCATTAGGCCCGATGCACCAACAGGGGAACGCGCTTTTGGATTCCATGCGCTCTCCTGACGGGCAATCGCCATCGCATAGCTCTGGCTAATCCCTTTCCCCTGCGTTTCACGGCGGAATTCGTCATTCCAGGCGAGCGGGAAACGCTCTTCCAGATGATCCCACAGCTTCGCAACAATCGTCGCCTGCACGCTCAAATCCGCCCAGCGCTGTTCAAACGCATAGCGAGCCAGCGCTTCCTGCTGCGGTTTGCTACGATTCGCCACCAGCCCAACCCACTCGCTCCGTGCCAAATTATCCATCTGCCAGAACATTAATTCCCGCACGCGGGTGATTTCCGGTAGCTGAGACAGAGAAGGGTCTGGCTTCACCGCCGTCATGATAGTAATGGGATAGCGCTCGTTCAGTTTCTGCGCCGCCGCCATAGGGTAGAACCCGCGCTCCTGCATCAGGCCACGTAATATCGTCTCGCCTTCCTGACGTTTACCTTGATCCAACAGCGCTGTTGCGCGCCAATAGCGCCATTCGTCTTTCTGCAACGCCTCCGCCGGTAAGCGTGCCATCCAGCTCGTCAGCCCCTGACGATCGCCAGCACCCAACGCCATCCGCACCCGACGCTCCAGCAACGTAGTCGACGTACTTCGCCGCACCACATCATCCCGCCACTCTGCCTGCTCTGGCGTAGCGTCGTTACCCATCAAACGCCAGGCGATGGTTTCTTCCATATCCTGACGTTCTGCGGCGCTCATCTTCTGCAAACGGGCAATGATCGGCAACATCGAACGGGCATTATCCGTATCCTGACGCGCTGTGCGCGTAAAAGCCGACAGCGTGACTTTACGGGTGAAATCTGTGGGCCCCACGGTACGGGCGAAGCTCTCCAGCGAATTAGGATCGTTCTGAAGTTTCAGCAGTGCATCGCCCATCGTTTTATAATCGTCAGGTAACTGCTTGATGAGGTAGCTCACCAGACTACCGCTGCCTTCATCCATGGCCAGACGCGCGCGCTCCAGCGTCGTCAACGGCGTCTGTTCGCCTGCTTGCTGCCATACAGAGAAGAGTTTATCGCACACGGTAGGGAGCGAACGCCCGGTCAGCCAGATATCACGCGTGGCTTCCCACACGCCCTGACGCTGGCCGGTTGCCCACTGGGCATAATAAAAGTTACAGCGGGCACTGACCGGCTTCGGCGGCTGTGGGCTAAATGCCAGCAGCCCGTTCCAGTCCTGACGGCGCGCCAGTTCATTCACAAAGCTGGTGGTGAGGTTGCGGGCGGGCGGCAACGTGGGATGGGTGGCTATAAACTGTTTCACCTGCGTCGCACTGACCTGACTCAGATCCTGCGTGAGCGAGCGGTATTCAAGATAAGGATAAAGTGGGTAACTGCGCAGCGTCGGCATCAGTTGCACTACCGTGTCCATCTGGTTACTGTCCCATGCCTGCTTAACTTGCTGATAGCGCTGACGCTGCTCGTCTAAAGAATCCGCCAGCACATGACCGGAAGCCCCAGCCAGACAAACCGCCGCAACGGCGTACCACCAATGACCTGCTTTCATCACCTGCATTAACCTCATCCGTTATCGAACTTGCTATCGGCATCCTTCATCGTATCGATACCCCTATCCTATACCCAAAATAATTCGAGTTGCATGAAGGCGGCAACCGCATGAATCCCCAGGAGCTTACTCAGGTAAGTGACTGGGGTGAGTAAGGGCAGCCAACGCACAAGCAACTTGAAGTATGACGGATATATCGGGCAGATCTAGTGTGGCACATCATGCCAGACAACGGTATGCCGATCCGCAAACCGATCCTGAAATTCATCAGACGGGCATACGTCTCAGATCGGCCATGGCAAATCGCCGGATAGCTGGGATCGCGGGCTGAAACCCGCTACACTTCGTACTTAGAATAATGTGCTTAGAATAATCGAGCCGCTGCTAAAGCATATCCTTCAGCAGCGCTATTAATTACCCATGGTCACCCGCTTATGGTGACAAATCATAGAGATAAGAGAGAGGCGAAGTCGCAACGTGGCTCAATATGTTTATACCATGCATCGCGTCGGTAAGGTCGTTCCGCCGAAGCGTCACATTCTGAAAAACATCTCCCTCAGTTTTTTCCCCGGTGCCAAGATCGGCGTACTGGGTCTGAACGGGTCCGGTAAATCAACGCTGTTACGTATTATGGCTGGCATTGATACGGACATCGAGGGTGAAGCTCGCCCACAACCTGGAATCAAAATCGGCTATTTGCCGCAGGAACCGCAGTTAAACACGGAGCACACCGTGCGTGAGTCCGTGGAAGAAGCAGTTTCAGAAGTCGTGACTGCGCTGAAACGTCTTGATGAAGTCTATGCGCTGTACGCCGACCCGGATGCAAATTTCGATAAACTGGCTGCCGAGCAGGGTCGACTGGAAGAGATCATTCAGTCGCATGACGGCCATAACCTGAATAACCAGTTAGAGCGCGCGGCGGATGCCCTGCGTCTACCAGAGTGGGATGCGAAAATCGCGACCCTGTCTGGGGGTGAACGTCGCCGCGTTGCGCTGTGCCGTCTGCTGCTGGAAAAGCCAGACATGCTGCTGCTCGACGAACCAACCAACCACTTGGATGCCGAGTCGGTAGCCTGGCTGGAACGCTTCCTGCACGACTTCGAGGGCACAGTGGTGGCGATTACCCACGACCGTTACTTCCTCGATAACGTAGCAGGTTGGATTCTGGAGCTGGACCGTGGCGAAGGCATTCCGTGGGAAGGTAACTACTCTTCCTGGCTGGAGCAAAAAGATCAGCGTCTGGCACAGGAAGCTTCTCAGGAAGCGGCACGCCGTAAATCCATTGAGAAAGAGCTGGAGTGGGTTCGTCAAGGTGCTAAAGGCCGTCAGTCCAAAGGTAAGGCTCGTCTGGCGCGCTTTGAAGAGCTGAACAGCACGGAATACCAGAAACGTAACGAAACCAACGAACTGTTTATTCCACCTGGTGCTCGCCTCGGCGATAAAGTGGTGGAAGTCACCAACCTCAGTAAATCTTACGGTGAGCGCCAGTTAATCGACGGGCTTTCTTTCTCCGTACCGAAGGGCGCGATTGTCGGGATTATCGGCCCGAACGGTGCAGGTAAATCGACGCTGTTCCGCATGATGTCTGGTCAAGAACAGCCAGATGACGGCACAATTGAGCTGGGTGAAACGGTGAAACTGGCGTCAGTAGACCAGTTCCGCGACGCGATGGATAACAGCAAAACCGTCTGGGAAGAAGTCTCCGGCGGGCAAGACATCATGCGTGTCGGCAACACCGAAATGCCTAGCCGTGCCTACGTTGGCCGTTTCAACTTCAAAGGGGTTGATCAGGGCAAACGCGTTGGTGAGCTATCTGGTGGTGAGCGTGGTCGTCTGCATCTAGCTAAGCTGTTGCAGGTAGGCGGCAACGTACTGCTGCTCGATGAACCTACCAACGACCTGGATATCGAAACCCTGCGCGCGCTGGAAAACGCCCTGCTGGAATTCCCTGGCTGCGCCATGGTGATCTCGCATGACCGTTGGTTCCTCGACCGTATCGCCACGCACATTCTGGATTATCAGGATGAAGGTAAAGTGGAATTCTTCGAAGGCAACTTTACCGAGTACGAAGAATACAAGAAGCGTACATTGGGCGCAGAGGCGCTGGAGCCTCACCGCATCAAATACAAGAAGATTACTAAATAAGCCGTCACCAGACGTCATAAACAAATGGCCCGCAATGTATTGCGGGCCATTTTTCTTTCCAGTCATGCTTCATCTACTGGGAATCAGAACGTTTCCCAATTTTGATTACTGTTGCCTTTGCTGCTTCCGGCAATAGCCATCGCTGGCGCTAAACGCGGTTGCGGCGCAGATTTCGGCAATGATGACCTCACTTGCTGGACTATACCGGACAGCTTGAATACCGCGACAGCCTGCGTCAAACGCGCAGCCTGCTCTTCAAGTGAAACAGCAGCCGCCGATGCTTCCTGCACTAACGCTGCATTCTGCTGCGTTGCGCTATCCATTTCAGACACGGCCTGACTGACCTGCCCAATACCACGACTCTGTTCGTCAGAAGCGGAAGCAATTTCCCCCATGATATCAGTCACGCTGACGACCGCACGGACAATCTCGCCCATGGTTGTCCCAGCCTGAGCCACCAGCCCAGAGCCGGTATTCACCAACCTACCAGATTCGCCAATCAGCGTTTCGATTTCCTTCGCCGCCTGCGCACTACGCTGCGCCAGATTGCGAACTTCACCCGCAACGACGGCAAAACCACGCCCTTGTTCGCCTGCCCGCGCCGCCTCTACTGCGGCGTTCAGCGCCAGAATATTGGTCTGGAAGGCGATACTGTTAATAACGGAAGTGATCTCGGAAATGCGTTTTGAACTAGTGGAAATATCCTGCATCGTGTCCACCACGCCTTGCACAATTTGCCCGCCTCTCTCTGCTTTTTCAGAAGCATTTTTCGCCAACTGGCTGGCATGATGAGCATTGTCAGAGTTCTGTTTCACCGTTGCGGTCAGCTGTTCCATGCTCGCTGCGGTTTCTTCCAGAGCGGCTGCCTGCTGCTCGGTACGTGAAGAGAGATCGACGTTACCCGCCGTAATTTCTGACGATCCTTGATAGATCGAATCCGCACCTTCGCGCACGATCGTAACCGTATTCGTCAGTTCCGCCTGCATGTTCTGAATATTCGTACCCAGGGTGCCTATCTCATTACGCCCCATCGCCATCGGTGGCAATGTCAGGTCACCTGCTGCAATTTTCTGGATACGTTCAACCAGTCTATTGATTGGTGCAAGGATCACATTGCGCACCATGATGTACGCCATGATTGCCATAATGACGGATAAGGCAAACGAGCCCGCCATCATCCAGTATCCCAGTTGGGCGTTCTGTTCCGCCCGCTGATTGATATCCTGCGCGGCTTTTGTCAGTTCAGTCACTTTTTTACGTACAGGAACGCTAAACTCTTCATCTAACGTGCGCGCCAGCGTACTTTCTAACGACACCAGATCTTCAAATTCACCATCACTTGTGGCTTTCTGCATCAAGACAATCGCATTATCGCGATAGTTGGTATAAGCCTTGAGGATATCCTCGTCCAAGGCTTTTTCACTCTCCAGTCTGTCGGGACGCGCGAGATATTCATCAAGGCGTTTCTGTGAGGCTCTGACCCGACCAGAGGCCTGGTCTGAAGCAGCTTTAAATACTTCGTGATCGCTAATACGGTTTGCCGCACCAGCCTGAATGAGCAGCAGCCTGGCAACACGCAGCTGATCGAGACTACTGCTGATACCCGCGCGAATATCAGACAGCTCATTTGCCTTATCCAGTGAATCATTACTCTGCTTTAAGAAATAGCTCGCTGTGCCAATAGAAAGCGCAAAGAGAATCAGGATAATTGAAAAAAGAGTAATAAATAACGATACGAGACGTATATTGTTGATGTAACTCAACTTCTCTTTTTGAACAGACATCGATTGCATTCTCATTTTCACCATCACTGGTCTACATTATCTCTATCACTAATCAATGTGACAGAGCCCGAATATCACCGTGACAAAACGCCACGCAGGACATGCCTTTCATAAAAAAGTCAAAAGGAACCAAGATTGTTATCGGCATTCCCAATCTAAAACGCACCTAAAATAAGTTGATAGAAATCACGTTTCAATAAAAATTTACGATTGAACGTAAAAATGAAACAAAAATCTCTGCGCAATATATCACTGTTACTTTTTCAAAAGTATTGAGTAATCATCTAACGCGCGATGCTGTAAAACGAAGTCGATGAAACACGCTAATGCGGGCGAATTTAACTTGCGGCTGGGGTACACCAGATAAAGCTCATTGGCTTCCGCCTGCCAATCCGGCAGAACCCTAACCAACTTTCCAGACACAGCTTCATCTCGGCAGAGAAAGTCCGGCAATAGCGTAATCCCAGCCCCCGCAATAGCGCACTCGCGGGCGTAAAGCAGATTATCTGTAATGTGTGCGTCAGGTAATAGCCAACGGTAGAGTTCTGAACCGCGATGAAGGAGCCATTCTGTCCAGGCATGATGCGCAATACAGCGGTGTTGCTGGAGCTGCTGCGGATGAAGTAATGCCGAATGCCGTGCAAGATAGTCAGGCGATGCCAGCAAATATCGCGGAGTCTGCCCGAGTGAACGTCCAATGAGTGACGAATCGTGAGGTTTACCGGTGCGAAAAGCGACATCAAAGCCCTCCTGCACCAGATCGATCACCGCATCTGAAATCAGAACATCCAGCGATACCGCCGGAAAGCGCTGCTGAAACTCAGCGGTGAGTCGCGCCAGCAGTGTGGAACCTAACCCCGCAGGGCTGGTAATACGTAGTCGTCCGCTGGGGTTATCACGCAAGCGCTGTATGGCGAGATCGGCACGCTCACTGGCTTGTAGCATCTCCTGACAGTGAATCAGGTAACGTTCACCAGCAAACGTCAGATTTAGCTGGCGCGTCGTTCTGTTAAGCAGTCGCAGGCCGATCTGCTGTTCGAGCTGGCTAATACGCAGGCTCAGGCTGGATTTTGCTAATCCCGCTTTTCGCGCCGCCTGTGTAAAGCTGCCACACTCGGCCACCAGCGCAAAGAGCGCCATATCCTGCAATTGTTTAAACATCATTGTTCATCTCAGCCGAACACTTCATTATTTATTGTCCATCTTATCAGCCCTATCTCAGTGTTCTACACTTTGTCCTATTCACAAGACCCTATTCTGAAAATAATGAGGAACACACCATGACCGCTCATGCGATAGCCGTTGATCCACAACAGCCAGAAAATTTCATCACCATCACGCAGGACATTCCCGAGCCCGGTGAATACGATCTGTTGATCGGCGTAAAAGCTATTTCCGTCAACCCGGTTGATACCAAAGTTCATGCTGGGTTACGTCAAAATGGGTTACAGCAACCCAGAATTCTCGGCTGGGATGCCAGCGGTATCGTGCTGAAAACCGGCAGCGCCGTTAGCCACCTTCAGGTAGGTGATGAAGTCTGGTACGCTGGCGATATCACCCGACCCGGCAGCAATACTACCCATCAATTGATTGATTCACGTATCGTGGCGCGTAAGCCTGTTTCTCTGGACTGGTCGGCTGCGGCCGCACTGCCGCTTACGGCACTGACCGCGTGGGAAGGGCTTTTCGAGCATCTGAAAATACAGCAGGCCGATAGCGAGAAAACGTTGCTGATTATCGGCGGCGCGGGTGGCGTAGGTTCGCTCGCGATTTCTCTGGCGGCATTACGCAGTTCGGTGAACATCATCGCCACTGCGTCACAGCCTGACTCGGCAGAGTGGTGCCGCCAGCGCGGCGCACATAAAGTCGTGGATTATCGTAATCTGGTCGAGGAACTGGCAAAGGAAGGGATCAAACAGGTCGATTATATTTTCTGCCTGAACGACACCGACGGACACTGGGACGCCATCAGCAAACTGATCGCGCCAATGGGCCACATTTGCACTATCGTGGAAAACAAAACCCCGCTCGACCAAACGGCGCTAAAACTCAAAAGTGCGGCGCTGCATTGGGAACTCATGTTTACCCGCAGCATGTTCACCACACCGGATATCGCGGAACAGGGGAACATTCTGCACGAAGTCGCACAGCTGGTTGATGCAGGAAAACTTCAGGGTACCGCCAGCGAAACGCTGCAAGGGTTAACGGTAGAAACGCTGAAGCAGGCTCATGATAAAGTGCTGGAAGGGCATATGCGCGGTAAGATCGTTATCGCGCTTTAATAACGCAATCAGCCCCTTTCGGGGCTGATGCAGACCATTGACAAACCTATTTACTGAATGAAAACGGGAGTAACGGAATAGAAGAGTAAAGCGCTTGCGCCAGGGATGGCGCAAGCCGAGCGTACAAGGATGTATTCACAGCGTCTTTACGATCTATCCGTTACTCTCGCTCTACGGACTTTGTCAGCAGCCTCAACCAGCCCCTTTCAGGGCTGATTATTTATCGATCAATTGACTCACTGATCAATCAGACATCAGAACAGCAGACGGGCACGAATAGTGCCGGGAATCGCCTTCATCAGTTGCAGTGCCGTTTGCGCACCGTCGGTTTCTACATCAATCACCACATAACCAATTTCAGGTGTCGTTTGCAGATACTGCGCAGCAATGTTAATGCCCTGCTCAGCAAAGATCTGGTTAATTTTGGTAATCATGCCAGGACGGTTTTCATGGATGTGCAGCAGGCGGCTAGCGCGTGCGCCATGAACGGGCAGCGACACTTCTGGGAAATTCACCGCAGACAGCGTAGAGCCGTTGTCTGAATATTTCGCCAGTTTCCCTGCAACTTCATCACCGATATTTTCCTGTGCTTCCTGCGTGGATCCACCGATATGCGGCGTCAACAGCACGTTATCAAACTCGCACAGCGGCGACAGGAATGGCTCGCTGTTAGTTGCCGGCTCCTGTGGGAATACGTCAATCGCTGCACCGGACAAATGCTTGCTGCTTAGCACTTCACACAGCGCGGGAATATCAACCACCGTACCGCGAGCGGCGTTAATCAGGATTGCACCTGGTTTCATCAGTGCCAGTTCTTCCGCGCCCATCATATTATGCGTACTTTCATTTTCCGGCACATGCAGGCTCACCACGTCGCTCATATTCAGCAAATCGGACAGGTGGCGCACCTGCTGAGCATTGCCCAGCGGCAATTTGCTTTCAATATCATAGAAATAAACGTGCATACCCAGGCTTTCAGCCAAAATACCCAACTGCATACCGATATGGCCGTAGCCGATGATTCCGAGCTTTTTGCCGCGAGCTTCAAACGATCCCACAGCCAGTTTGTGCCAGATACCGCGGTGCGCTTTCGCGTTCGCTGCCGGGATACCACGCAGCATCAGCAGCATTTCGCCGATCACCATTTCTGCCACGGAGCGGGTATTGGAAAAAGGGGCATTAAACACTGGGATACCGCGTTTGGTCGCGGCCGACAGTTCAACCTGATTAGTCCCGATACAGAAACACCCTACCGCGATCAGTTTTTCCGCAGCAGCAAAAATCTCTTCTGTCAGATGGGTACGCGAGCGGATCCCCACAAAATGCGCGTCGCGGATAGAAGCTTTCAATGCTTCAGGATCCAGCGCCCCTTTGTGGAACTCGATGTTGGTGTAACCCGCTGCACGCAGGTTATCCAGCGCGCTCTGGTGCACGCCTTCCACTAACAGAAACTTAATCTTGTCTTTTTCCAGTGATACCTTTGCCATTTCCCGACCTTATTTTCAGACTTCAAATGTGACAGAGTGCTAAATAGCCTCTGCCAACATAACAAAAATTACGCAGTCAGCAATACAAACGATTGCTTCGCCCAAATCGCGCCACAGAGAAGCGCACCTGATTTATGGCAAAAAATATTGCCAAAGATGTGCATCGCCATATCGGCGATAAACAAAATAAGAAAATGTGATATTAAGTACCAAAAATGAGCCGTTAACTAAATAGATTTTTTTAGCTAAAAAATTTCTGACATGACCGTCCACCACGTCAGAACGATCATACACTCATTTAGTGACGGTTTTTACACCATCAGCCGTACCGACTAACGCCACATCCGCACCGCGGTTGGCAAACAGCCCAACGGTCACGACGCCAGCGATACCATTAATGTGGTTTTCTACCGCGACCGCATCCATGATATTCAGGTTGTGTACATCCAGAATGACGTTGCCATTATCCGTCACTACACCTTGACGATATTCCGGCTGACCACCCAGCTTCACCAGTTCACGCGCCACGTAAGACCGCGCCATTGGAATGACTTCAACTGGCAACGGGAATTTACCCAGTACATCAACCTGCTTTGACGCATCAACAATGCAGATGAACTGGCGCGACAGTGCCGAAATGATTTTCTCACGGGTCAGAGCAGCACCACCGCCTTTGATCATCTGCATATGACCGTTGATTTCATCCGCGCCATCCACATAAACATCCAGCGAATCAACATCATTGGCATCAAAAACGGGAATGCCCAGACTTTTCAATTTTTCCGTTGAAGCATCCGAACTGGAAACCGCGCCTTTGATTTGATGTTTTATCGAACCCAGCGCATCAATAAAGTGTGCTGCCGTCGATCCGGTTCCTACTCCCACGATGGTGTCAGGGCGAACATAGTCAAGCGCTGCCCATCCCACTGCTTTTTTCAGTTCATCTTGCGTCATAATCTGCTTTTGGCCTGTAGAATCGATATACGAAAACGTGTGCGTATTATAGAACATGCGCGTTGGGGAAAGCGTGCAATTCACCTCACCACCGATGCATTATTTCACGCGTGCAATGTCACACGTACCGTGCTGAATCGTGATTTCACACGATAGCCAAAATAAGATTTCTGCATGGCAAACCAGCAAAATGTGGCATAGTGAAAAAAAACAGACTCATTCAGGGGATTTTGACTTTCATGAAACGCCCGGACTATCGAACGCTTCAGGCTCTGGATGCCGTCATCCGCGAACGTGGTTTTGAACGCGCTGCCCAAAAATTGTGTATTACCCAATCTGCCGTTTCGCAGCGTATTAAACAGTTGGAAAATCTGTTCGGCCAACCGCTGTTGGTCAGAACCATCCCGCCCCGCCCAACGGAACAAGGGCAGAAGCTCTTGGCTCTGCTTCATCAGGTAGAATTACTGGAAGAAGAGTGGCTGGGTAATGAAACCAACAGCGATATTCCACTGCTGCTGTCGTTGGCGGTGAACGCCGACAGTCTGGCGACCTGGCTGTTGCCAGCGTTACAGTCGGTGTTGGTGGATTCTCCCATTCGTCTTAATTTGCAGGTCGAGGATGAAACGCGCACCCAGGAAAGATTGCGTCGGGGTGAAGTGGTCGGTGCGGTGAGTATTCAGTCTCAGCCGCTACCAAGTTGTCTGGTGGATAAACTGGGTGCGCTGGATTATCTGTTCGTTGCGTCGCCAGCGTTCGCCGCCCGCTATTTCCCGAATGGTGTGACGCGCTCTGCGCTGCTGCGTGCCCCTGCGGTTGCCTTCGACCATCTGGACGATATGCATCAGGCTTTTTTACAGCAGAACTTTGATTTGTCGCCGGGCAGTGTTCCCTGCCATATTGTGAATTCATCGGAAGCCTTCGTACAGCTGGCACGACAGGGCACGACCTGCTGCATGATCCCGCATCTGCAAATCGAGAGAGAGCTTGCCAACAACGAATTAGTCGATCTGACGCCGGGGCTGTTTCAGCGCCGGATGCTCTACTGGCATCGCTTCGCGCCGGAAAGTCGGATGATGAGAAAAGTGACGGATGCCCTGCTATCACACGGCCATCAGGTACTGAGACAGTCATAACGTACTGAGAAAGTGATATTGATGTCGTTATAAAAACCAACAGGCCTGTCTAAACAGGCCTGTTGGTACGATCAACTCGCTAGCACATTTCTTATTGCGTGCGCTGCAACTCAAATACGACATCCACCTGATCGTCAAAGTGAATGGTTTGTTGTTCATACGTTTGCGCTGCTTCGCTTTGTGCTGCCGCATCTGCTGTTTTAAACATCCGTGCCATTGGCATCGGCTGATAGTTGGCAACATGGTAGCGAACGCTGTAGATCGGTCCCAGCTTGGCGTTGAAGCCCTGTGCTAGCGATGCAGCCTGACTCGTCGCCTGTTCGATGGCTTTCTTACGCGCTTCATCACGATACGTTTCCGGGTTAGCAACGCCCAGTTCTACCGTGCGAATTTCATTCAGCCCTGATTTCAGCGCACCATCCAGCAGTTCGTTCAGTTTATCTAACTGACGCAGCGTCACTTCCACCTGACGCACCGCACGATAGCCTTTCAGCACTGAACCACCCGTTTTCAGATAATCATATTCTGGCTGCGTGCGTAAATTTGCAGCATTAATATCTTTTTTCTCAATGCCGTTTTTACCTAGAAAATCAAAATATTGTGCAACGCGAGCATCGACCTGCTTTTTCGCGTCCGCCGCATCCTTTGATGACACACTCACTTCAATTGCCAGACGCGCAATATCGGGTGTCGCGTCTACGCTGGATGTCCCCGACGTCACGATATGCGGGCCATCCGGCAGTTCCGCAGCCTGTGCGGCAATCGACACGCCACCAAACCCTACTGCGGCGGCCAGCGCCAGTGCATTGAGCTTCATCATACCTCGCTTCACACTCTCTCCTTACTTATGTTTCGTCACGCATGTGGCTCAGCGGATTTATCCTGCTTCGGCACAGCATGTTCCAGAATGAAAGATACAAGAAGGGTATCTTTTACCAGACAACATAACGTATTACTGACTCCACACAATATAGGTGAATTTCTGAAACGCAGCGTAAAGCGGTGTTATTTATTTCTAACCACTATTGCCAGCCGTGACGCGCCAGCTGCAAAGCGATTCCCCACATCACCACACCGACAAAAAAGTTGATAACTCGCTGTACCCGAGGTGTATTCAGCCACGGTGCCAGCCAAGCTGCCAATAACGCCAGCGCAAAGAACCAAGTGAAGGAAGCGGTCATCGTCCCCAGCGCAAACCAGCGTCGGGCGTCATCCGCAAACTGGCTCCCCAAACTCCCCAAGACCACGAAAGTATCCAGATAAACATGGGGGTTAAGCCAGGTCACTGCCAACATAGTGGCAATAATCCGCCAGCGGCTCTGCTTCATCACGTCAGCACTGGTTAGCGTAATATTCTTGCTGAAGGCCGTTTTCATTGCTCCCCAGCCGAACCAGAGCAAAAACGCAACGCCGCCCCAAGTCACCGCTCCTAACAATAACGAAGACTGGTTGAGCAACGCGCTACCGCCAAAAATACCCGCGCTAATCAACACCATGTCACTCACGGCACATAGCAGCGCCACCATCAGGTGATACTGTCGGCGAATTCCCTGATTCATTACGAATGCATTCTGTGGACCCAGTGGCAGAATCATCGCTGCCCCTAACAGAACGCCCTGTAAATAGACCGCCCACATACTTCTCTCCTACGCTATTTATTGTTGTCGCGAGGAGTTTATGAAAGCCGATTAAATAAGTGAAATTGAATATTCTAACGCTACATTAGGTACGCTAATGTGCTGAGGATGGAGGGGAGGAAATGTTAGTTGAGAGGACGATTTCTGACGATGCACCATGCCAATATCGGGACATGGTGCATACCTAGAGGCTTTTGTCAGCGAGTTTATTCTGGCTGTTTCGCTGCGGATTGTATGCTGTGCAGGTGCACATCCATCTGCGGATAAGGAATGCCAATACGGTGCTCATCCAGCACGCGTTTAAAGCTTTCTAACAGATCCCAGTACACCGCCTGCGCATTGCCGTTGGTCGTCCATACCCACACCACAAAATTCAGCGATGACGCCGCCATTTCATTCAGGCGAATAGTGACGCCTTTGTCATGCTGGATACGCTCATCCGCCGCAACAATATCGCCCAATAGCTTTTTCACTACGTCAATATCGGCATCATACGCCACGCCAACAATAATTTCGGTACGGCGATCCGGCTCACGCGAGCTGTTGATGATGTTGCCAGCGATGATCTTGCCATTTGGAACCACGATAATTTTGCCATCAGACGTGCGCAGCGTTGTCGAGAAGATCTGCACCTGCGTGACCGTACCGGACACGCCGCCCAAATCCACCCATTCCCCAGTACGGAAAGGCCGGAAAATCACCAATAAAACGCCTGCGGCAAAGTTGGCTAACGACCCCTGTAATGCCAGACCAATAGCCAAGCCCGCAGCACCCAGCACGGCAATCACCGATGCCGTCTGTACACCAACCCGACTCAATACTGCAATCAGTGTGAACGCGATAATGCCATAGCGAACCAGCGCAGACAGGAAATCTGCCACGGTTGAATCGATAGAACGGTTAATCATCAGTTTATTAATGGTGCCGGAGACTATCCGTGCGATCACCAGACCAACGATGAGGATCACTAATGCTGCAACAATATTCACGGCATACTGCAAAAACAAGTCCTGATGAGTCACCAACCAGTTCCCTGCCTGATCCAAACCCGTATTAAGTTCTTCCATTTAAAAGCTCCTGTTTTTTAATCACTGGGAAAGCATAACGTCCACCACTGAAACCGCAACATCGCCCCAAAAATTAAGGCTCCCGCAGGAGCCTTAGCATCAAACTATGTCTGTCGTCTTACTCAGAGCACATCAACAGCATTGAGCTCTTTGAAGGCTTGTTCCAGACGAGCAACCATGCTTGTCTGGGCGGAACGCAGCCACACACGTGGATCATAGTATTTCTTGTTCGGCTGATCGTCGCCTTTCGGGTTGCCCAATTGAGCTTGCAGATAGGCTTCGTTTTCTTTGTAGTATTTCAGGATACCTTCCCACGTTGCCCACTGGGTGTCGGTATCAATGTTCATTTTCACTACGCCGTAGCTGACCGAATCTTTGATTTCCTGAGCGCTGGAACCAGAACCACCGTGGAACACGAAATCCAGGCTGTTGTGTGGCAGGTTATGTTTCTTGGAAACATATTCCTGAGAATCACGCAGGATGGTCGGGGTCAGCTTCACGTTACCTGGCTTGTATACGCCATGCACGTTACCGAAAGAGGCGGCGATAGTGAAACGTGGGCTAATCGCGTTCAGTTTGGTGTACGCGTAATCAACATCTTCTGGCTGGGTGTACAGAGCAGAAGCGTCCATGTGGCTGTTATCCACGCCGTCTTCTTCACCACCAGTGCAACCCAGTTCGATTTCCAGGGTCATATCGATTTTGGCCATACGCGCCAAATATTTAGAACAAATTTCGATGTTCTCTTCCAGAGACTCTTCAGACAGGTCAATCATGTGAGAAGAGAACAGCGGTTTGCCGGTAGCAGCAAAGTGTTTTTCACCCGCGTCCAGCAGGCCATCGATCCACGGCAGCAGTTTTTTCGCACAATGGTCAGTGTGAAGAATTACCGGAATGCCGTAATGCTCAGCCATTTGGTGCACATGATGAGCGCCAGAAATCGCACCCAAAATTGCCGCCTGCTGGCCTTCTGCTTTCAGACCTTTACCCGCGGTGAATGCTGCGCCGCCGTTAGAGAACTGAACGATTACCGGCGCGCGCACTTTGGCTGCAGCTTCCAGCACAGCATTGATTGAGTCGGTACCGACACAGTTCACTGCTGGCAAAGCGAATTTGTTTTCTTTTGCTACTGCGAAAACTTTCTGAACGTCATCACCAGTGATGACACCGGGTTTTACGAAATCAAAAATTTTAGACATGTTACGTGTCCCGTTTCGTTGGCCGTGGAGGGGTTAAAGAAATCGATGTTAAATCGACAGGTTGTCCCAACACGATATTGTGATAACTACCTGTCGAGACAACCACAGGAAAGGGAAAAAGCACCCCTTACCTTAAATTACTGCTTGGCGCGTTCTTCCAGCATAACGACTGCTGGCAGTTTTTTCCCTTCAACGAACTCCAGGAATGCGCCACCACCAGTAGAAATGTAGGAGATCTTGTCTGCAATACCAAACAGATCGATCGCAGCTAGCGTATCGCCGCCACCTGCGATAGAGAATGCGTCGCTATCCGCGATAGCACGAGCGATAATCTCGGTTCCTTTACGGAAATTCGGGAATTCGAAGACGCCAACTGGGCCATTCCACAGGATGGTTTTGGCATTCTTCAGAATTTCAGCCAAACGCTCAGCGGAAACATCTCCCAGATCAAGAATCTGCTCTTCGTCTTTAATTTCCGTAACAGACTTCAGCGTTGCAGCAGCAGTTTCAGAGAACTCTGACGCTACACGCACATCGCTCGGAACAGGAATATCACACGTTTCCAGCAGCTTTTTCGCTTCAGAAATCAGGTCTGCTTCATACAGGGACTTACCTACATTGTGGCCTTGTGCGGCAACAAAGGTATTGGCGATACCGCCACCCACGATCAGCTGATCGGCGATTTTAGACAGTGAATCCAGTACGGTCAGTTTGGTAGAAACTTTAGAACCGCCCACAATGGCGACCATCGGACGGGCTGGTTTGCTCAGTGCTTTACCCAGCGCTTCCAGCTCACCAAACAGCAGCGGGCCCGCACAAGCGATAGTGGCAAATTTACCTACGCCGTGGGTTGAAGCCTGTGCACGGTGCGCCGTACCGAAGGCGTCCATCACGAACACATCGCACAGTGCCGCGTATTTCTTGGAGAGCACTTCGTCGTCTTTCTTCTCGCCTTTGTTAAAGCGGACGTTTTCCAGTACAACCAGCTCGCCTTCGGCGACATCAACACCATCTAGGTAGTCTTTCGCCAGACGTACGGGAGAAGAGAGTTTCTCTTTCAGGTAGTCAACAACAGGCAGCAGAGAAAAATCTTCGTTGTACTCGCCTTCGGTCGGACGTCCCAAGTGGGAAGTGACCATAACGCGAGCGCCTTGTTTCAGAGCGATTTCGATGGTCGGCAGAGAGGCACGGATGCGCGCATCAGACGTCACTTTCCCTTCTTTTACTGGTACGTTCAGATCCGCACGAATAAGAACACGTTTACCAGCCAGATCCAGATCGGTCATCTTAATTACAGACATGGTGAATCCTCTTGTTGATTCTCTTTTAAAGTTGCTTGAGCGAGATAGCGACCCCTGATCGCCACCGTCGTACTAGAAACCGCAGGCCGCCATCGCACGTGTTGTATCCAACATCCGGTTGGCAAAGCCCCATTCGTTATCGCACCAGACCAATGTTTTAATCAGATGCTGACCACTGACCCGTGTCTGCGTGCCATCGACAATGGCACTGTGCGGATCGTGGTTAAAATCAGCTGACACTAATGGCAACTCAGTATAATCAACTATACCACGAAACGACTCATGCGCTGATTTTTGCAATAGTGCATTAATTTCATTCACATTTACGGCTTTCCTGACGCTGACGCTCAGGTCAATTGCCGTGACGTTAATCGTCGGCACCCGCACCGAGATCGCCTCAAAGCGATCAACAAACTGTGGAAAAATACGGGTGATCCCCGCCGACAGTTTAGTATCTACCGGAATGATCGACTGGCTGGCAGCGCGAGTACGCCGCAGATCGTGATGATAAGCATCGATCACCGGTTGATCGTTCATCGATGAGTGAATCGTCGTCACCGTACCATTCTCAATACCGAAGGCATCATCCAGCAGCTTGATCACCGGGATAATACAGTTGGTTGTGCAGGACGCATTGGAAACAATGCGATGTCCGCTTTCCAACCGATCGTGATTGACGCCAAACACCACCGTGGCATCCAAATCCGTCGTTCCCGGATGAGAAAACAGCACTTTCTTCGCACCTGCCGCCAGATGGGCTTCCCCATCTTCTCGGCTACCGTAGACACCACTGCAATCCAGTACGATATCTACACCGAGTTCTCGCCAGGGCAACTGCTGGATCTCTACCTGATGCAACAGGCGAATATCGTCATCACCGACATAAAGCTGATCGCACTCCTGACGAACATCCCACGAAAAACGGCCGTGACTGGAGTCATACTTGAGCAAATGCGCCATGCCTTCCGCGCTCGCTAGCTCGTTAATCGCCACCACGGTAATCTCGGCTCGGCGGCCCGATTCATACAATGCACGTAAAACACTGCGGCCTATGCGGCCAAAACCGTTTATCGCAATACGGATCGTCATGGCGTTCCTTGTGGTTCCTTATGTCATGGCAGGTATACCCAACGCATAGAATATACCCTTCTTAGACACCAGAGAACCCCTGGAAAAACGCCGTCAGCACAACAACTGAAACGCTTCAGCTAGAATAAACGAATTAACGCATAAAAGAAATATTCTCGTCTGGCACACGCGAGAAGAGTGACCTGCGTCATAAAAATAAAAAATCTGGACTTGGGGATCTAACAAAATGTGTCGAGCGGTAGGGACAAATTAAAGATGAAAAAAAGCCGCCAATGTTAGCTGACGGCTTCTCATATCAGGATTAGAGGCGTGATTACTTAAGCAGCGCCTGCGCTTTTTCGACCACGTTATCGACAGTGAAGCCAAACGCTTCGAACAGCAGCTCAGCCGGCGCAGATTCACCGAAGCTTGTCATACCGACAATCGCGCCGTTCAGGCCGACGTACTTGAACCAGTAGTCTGCGATACCCGCTTCAATGGCCACGCGCGCCGATACCGCTTTCGGCAGCACAGCTTCACGATAGGCCGCGTCCTGCTTGTCGAACGCATCCGTTGACGGCATGGACACCACGCGCACCTTGCGGCCAGCGGCTGTCAGCTTGTCATACGCACCGACAGCCAGTTCGACTTCAGAACCGGTGGCAATCAGGATGAGTTCCGGCTGGCCGTCGCTGTCTTTCAGCACGTACCCGCCTTTCACCACGTTCGCCAGCTGTTCAGCGGTACGCGTCTGCTGCGCCAGATTCTGACGCGACAGGATAAGTGACGTCGGGCCGTCCTGACGCTCAATCGCGTATTTCCACGCCACCGCGGTTTCCACCTGGTCTGCCGGACGCCAGTTGCTCATGTTCGGCGTTACGCGCAGGCTGGCCAGCTGTTCAACCGGCTGGTGCGTCGGGCCGTCTTCGCCCAGACCGATGGAGTCGTGGGTGTAGACGTAGATGCTGCGGATTTTCATCAGCGCCGCCATACGCACGGCGTTACGCGCGTATTCCACAAACATCAGGAAAGTCGCGGTGTACGGCACAAAGCCACCGTGCAGCGCAATCCCGTTGGCAATGGCGGTCATACCGAACTCGCGCACACCGTAGTGGATATAGTTACCCGCGTGGTCTTTATCCAGCGATACCGAGCCGGACCAGATGGTCAGGTTGCTCGGGGCCAGGTCGGCAGAGCCGCCCAGGAATTCCGGCAGCAGTTTGCCGTAGGCTTCCAGCGCGTTCTGTGACGCTTTACGGCTGGCGATTTTCGCCGGATTGGCCTGCAAATCCTCGATAAATTTCTGTGCATCTGCCTGCCAGTGGGTCGGCAGTTCACCGCCGGTACGGCGTGTGAATTCGGCAGCCAGTTCAGGGTACGCGCTGGCGTAGGCAGCAAATGCCTCATCCCAGGCCGCTTCCTTACGCTGACCGGCCGGTTTGGCGTCCCAGGCGGCATAAATATCCGCCGGAATATCAAACGGCGCGTGCGTCCAGCCCAGCTGTTCGCGGGAAGCCGCGACTTCCGCCTCGCCCAGCGGTGCACCGTGCGAGTCGTGCGTGCCGGCCTTGTTCGGTGAACCGAAGCCAATCACGGTTTTGCACATCAGCAGCGACGGTTTATCGGTCACCAACTGAGCTTCGCCGATAGCGCGTTTGATGGCGTCCGCATCGTGACCGTCCACGCCGCGCACCACGTGCCAGCCGTAGGCTTCAAAGCGGGCGGCGGTATCGTCGGTAAACCAGCCTTCTACGTGACCGTCGATGGAGATGCCGTTGTCATCATAAAACGCGGTCAGTTTGCCGAGCTTCATGGTGCCTGCCAGCGAGCAGACTTCGTGAGAAATCCCTTCCATCATGCAGCCGTCACCGAGGAAGGTGTAGGTGTGATGGTTAACAATGTCGTGGCCCGGGCGGTTGAACTGCGCCGCCAGCGTGCGCTCGGCAATCGCCATACCGACCGCATTGGCAACACCCTGACCCAGCGGGCCGGTGGTGGTTTCAACGCCGGCGGTGTAGCCGTATTCAGGGTGACCCGGAGTTTTGGAATGCATCTGACGGAAGTTTTTCAGTTCTTCAATCGGCAGGTCGTAGCCGGAGAGATGCAGCAGGCTGTAAATCAGCATGGACGCATGACCGTTGGACAGCACGAAGCGGTCGCGGTTGGCCCAGTTGGGGTTGGCCGGATTATGGTTAAGATAATCACGCCACAGCACTTCGGCGATATCGGCCATGCCCATCGGTGCGCCCGGGTGACCGGATTTGGCTTTCTGCACCCCATCCATGCTCAGCGCGCGGATAGCATTGGCAAGTTCTTTACGAGAGGACATGCTTGACTCCAGATCGGATTGAACGAATGCCATTCCTGTATAATCCATATTATTCAACAAGTTAAACAGGAATGACAAAATAAATATGATTACAAATGTACATGAAAAATGTAGCGAATGCACATGGAACCGTGAGCAAAAAACAGGGATTTATCGGCTAACAAGTCAATGGCGGTTCTTTTATCAATTGTGCAGTTGATTGCAGCGCCATACGCCATGTTTTCCAGTGGGTTCACCTTTATCTACCGTACTTTTTTGGAACGCACGAAAACAAAACTCATTGCCTGTTGGCTATTGAAAAGAGTACAAATCAGATCTTCAGATCTATTTCTCAATGCTGTTTTCGGGTAGTTTATAGCCGCTTTTCTTTCGTATTAAAAAACAAACACAATCGTAGGGAGATGATTTTTATGGCAATTCGTTCTTCTGTACTGGCCCTGTGTGTAGCAACCTTGCTGACCGGCTGCCAGAATTTAAACACCAATACCTTAATGCAATCCGGCGCACAGGCTTTCCAAGCTGCAACACTCAGCGATGCTCAGGTTAAAGCGCTCAGCGACCAGTCCTGTGAACAAATGGATAAAGAAGCAAAGATTGCCCCTGCCGATAGCAAATACACGCAGCGCCTGAATAAAATTGCGGATGCGCTGGGCCACGATATCAACGGCACGCCAGCAAACTACAAAGTCTATCTAGAGAAGGATGTTAACGCCTGGGCAATGGCTAACGGTTGCATCCGAGTATATAGCGGTCTGATGGACATGATGAACGACAATGAAGTGGAAGGCGTACTCGGCCACGAAATGGGCCACGTTGCGCTGGGACACACGCGTAAAGCGATGCAGGTTGCCTATGCTGCGACTGCCGCACGGACCGCAATCGCCTCCGCTGGCGGCGTAGCAGCGTCATTATCGCAATCACAGTTAGCCGATCTGGGGGAAAAACTGGTTAATTCTCAATTCTCTCAATCCCAGGAAAGTCAGGCTGATGACTATTCCTTTGATTTGCTGAAGAAACGCGGCATCAACCGGGAAGGTCTGGCGAGCAGCTTTGAGAAACTCGCCAAATTGGATGCTAGCCATGAGAGTAGCATGTTTGATTCCCACCCTTCCTCTGAAGGGCGCGCCAAACACATCCGTGAACGCATTACTGCCGAGAAATAATCTCACACGCTGATTATTCGCAAAAAATGCGCACTGGGGCAATTGAAAAAATCTCAATTGCCCGCTAGTCATCCGACCACTATCATCCCCGTCATATTCGCTGTAAGCTGTTAAAAAACAGCGACCTTCAATCACCGCCATCATCACTATGATAGGATTTAAGAATTAATAGATATAAATAGATAGCTATTTTCAATCATATTTACCCTCCGTTCTCTTTTTAAGAAACGATACTCAGCAGATTTCCAGATGTAGGAACGCAACTGAGAGAATGAATGCGGCGGTATACGGAAAAACAGGCAACCACGATTAACGCAGACATACACGTCGTAATAACAGTAAGGATGGATAACCCCATGTATTTAAAGATAGAAACAAACCAGTAAATCAAGCATACTATGTTAAACCAATAAAATTTCTTCCAGTTTAATCATATAGATATATGATAAAACCTGTTGCCGCTCCCGCAGGTTTCTCTAGAGGCTCCATCTTTTAGCGATTTAAATGCATTTCAGGATCGCAATTTCTTAATAACTGGATAACATCAGCAACGATTATTGGTTTGTGGCCACTTTCAGACAATAAACTCATATGTGTTAAAAATCATGGATGTGAGAATTTTCAGTAAATGCAATTTTACCACGGTAGGATTACGGGAAATCCTATCGAGTATTCCTATACTCTCGATAAAGCCCGTCAACAGGTTTACGCTGCAACAAGGAAAGAAAAAATGTATTTTCATCATTGACGGCAGTAGCGAGGGCTTTGAGGAATACTATGAGTCGATAAGAACTCACTTTTATAATATGGCGTCATCGTTCGTTATCATCAATAATTCCCCCAATCACCCCCCCGTGTGCATTGACGAAAAAACGATTCTTATTTCAAAGTCAGCAGCCATCGATTCGTTTTATAAATTACTCGATTTCGTCCACCTCCACGACCGCCGTTTATTCAGTCCCGTCAGGCTATCAAAATCTGAATATGCCGTATTCCAGTATTGGTGTGCGGGCTACACAGCGGAAGCGATTGCCGATCTCATCGGGTTAAATAAGAAATCAGTACTGAACAGTAAATCAAGATTACTGAATAAATATGGCGTTCAGGATAAAAACTCTTTACTGCTTATTGCTAAAATTATCTTCAAAGACAACGTCATTGAAGAATTTGATTCCCTTCCAAAACCAGCAGCCGATATCAATATGATTAATTCGCTTATCTGATCGATAGACGAAAAAAAGGGATGCACACTCGCATCCCTTTTCACTTAGTCAATCACACTTACTCATCTTCCAAATAAGTATAACCGTACAGCCCGGTTTCAAACTCTTCCATGAACTGCGCCTGAAGTTCAGCATCCAGGTCGGTTTCTTTAACCTGATCGCGGAAACGAGTCATCAGTACTTTAGGGTCAAGTTGCACATATTCCAGCATGTCAGCAACCGTATTCCCTTCGTCAGACTCTTCAATCTCAACGGTACCGTCCTGGAAGACAAACACGTCAACGGTCGACGTATCGCCAAACAGGTTATGCATGTTACCCAGAATTTCCTGATAGGCACCGACCATAAAGAAGCCCAGCAGCGGCGGGTTTTCTGGATCGTAAGGCGGCATCGGCATCGTCGTCGCGATTCCGTCACCATCGACATAATGATCGATCGTGCCATCAGAATCACAGGTGATGTCCAGCAGTACAGCACGACGCTCAGGCGGTTTATCCAGCCCTTCCAGCGGCATTACTGGGAACAGCTGATCGATACCCCATGCATCCGGCATAGATTGGAACAGAGAGAAGTTGACATACAGCTTGTCAGCCATCCGCTCTTGTAATTCATCAATCACTGGCCGATGCGCACGATTGCTCGGGTCCAACTGTTCCTGAATCAACTGACAGATGCTCAGATAAAGCTGCTCTGCCTTCGCACGCTGTGTCAGATCCAACATGCCGTGCGTGTACTGGGTATGCACATCGTGCAAGTCCATCTGGCTGTCATGCAACCACTCACGCAGCGAACGGCGTTTCCCTGGTTGCTTGATTTCCTTCCAGGTTGACCACAGGCTTTCCAACGCACGCGGGGCATCCTCTTCCGGCTCAGTAGGTTCGCTGAACTCGTTACGCTCAACCCCGATAATATTGGAAACTAACACGGTATGGTGCGCGGTGACCGCTCGGCCGGATTCAGTAATCACCGTTGGATGCGGTAACCCGTGTTCATTACAGGCATCGCCGATACCCCAAATCACGTTATTGGCGTATTCGTTCAGGCCATAGTTGACTGAACAGTCGGACTGAGAACGAGTTCCTTCATAATCCACGCCCAAACCGCCACCAACGTCAAAGCACTGGATATTCACACCCAGTTTATGCAGCTCGACATAGAAGCGCGCGGATTCACGCACGCCCGTCGCGATATCACGGATATTTGCCAACTGTGATCCCAGATGGAAATGCAGCAGTTGCAGGCTATCCAGCTTTCCAGCTTCACGTAGCATCTCAACCAGTTGCAGAACCTGAATCGCCGCCAAGCCAAACTTGGATTTTTCGCCGCCGCTGGATTGCCACTTGCCCGATCCCTGAGAGGCCAGACGCGCACGGACGCCGAGGCGCGGCACCACATTCAAGCGCTCAGCTTCTTCCAGCACCAGCCGGATTTCGGACATCTTCTCGATGACCAAATAAACCTTGTGGCCCAGCTTTTCGCCAATCAGCGCCAGACGGATGTATTCACGGTCTTTGTAGCCGTTACACACAATCACAGTGCGGGTCATGCCGGCATGACCCAGTACCGCCATCAGCTCAGCTTTTGAACCGGCTTCCAGACCCAGCGGCTCACCGGAATTGGCCAGTGACTCAATGACGCGACGATGCTGGTTAACCTTGATCGGATACACCAGAAAGTAGCCGCCTTCATAGCCAAACGATTCGCGAGCCTGTTTAAACGCAGCGTTAATAGAACGCAGGCGATGCTGAAGAATTTGCGGAAAGCAGAACAGCGCAGGCAGGCGCTGATGGTTCTCTTTCTGCATATCTTTGACCAGTCTGGCCAGATCGACGCGCGCTTCTGGGACGTCGGGATCCGGGCACACGCTAATGTGGCCAAGTTCATTGACGTCATAGTAATTATTGCCCCACCAGGCAATATTGTAGGTACGAAGCATTTCGCTGGCATTACGGTCATTCATGGCAACCTCCTGCATAGAGCGCAAATTTTCATGTTTACCCGTCGCTGACGAGCCGTGATGAATCATGTCGTCAGACATAACGAACCTCTTCTTTTTCTAGACTGCTGATCACATCAGTACCTGAATAAACAGCCCACATGAGCATACCTGCAACATGCGGCATCGACAGTGAAAAAACCGGCGTAGTGAAGTATGCCGTCACTTTATTACTCTTATTAGTGTAAAACACGTTGTCGGGCTCCGTGTTACGGGTCGATAAAACTCGTTGTGAAAATCACCGGGCGAACGTGACCAGAAAGATGTAAACGCTTCTGGCAGAAAGAATAACAGGCAGATTAACCAGCCCTGGAGTCCTGTGTCGAATTTAACGACAGACTACGTCTGGAAACGGAAAAGAAGGGTTGAGTCGCTGACGCGATGGCGTCAAAAGGGACGTATTGCGAAGGCAATACACTCAGTAAACAACGGATCATTAATCCAATCACCTCCACGTGCGCCGCAGGCTGTGCGGTTAGCTATCAATAAGACATTCACATGTCGCAGCATATACCCTATACGCTACAGTTCGCCGTTTATACCTACATGCTACTGGAAAAGCAAAATGAAAATTACTGCCAGTCATCTCTTGTAAAAGAAAAAACGGCCGATGATAAAAGGACGATGGCGAGCTAATGCGAAAAACTACTGGCACTGAGACCAAAAGGTGACCTAGAATAGCCATCCAGATGTTAATCCGTCTATACTGATTAACTGATACACTGCTTAACGGCTTTGATTTGAAGGTAAAGAAACTCATGGCTAAACACCTTTTTACGTCCGAGTCAGTCTCTGAAGGACACCCTGATAAAATTGCTGACCAGATTTCTGATGCGGTTCTCGACGCCATTCTGGAGCAAGACCCAAAAGCGCGTGTCGCTTGTGAGACTTATGTAAAGACCGGGATGGTGTTAGTCGGTGGTGAAATTACTACCAGCGCCTGGGTCGACATTGAAGAAATTACCCGTCGTACCGTACGTGATATCGGTTATGTCAATTCTGAAATGGGCTTTGATGCCAACTCCTGTGCCGTACTGAGCGCAATTGGCAAGCAGTCTCCTGACATCAATCAGGGCGTTGACCGCCGCGATCCGTTAGAACAAGGCGCAGGCGACCAGGGTCTGATGTTCGGTTACGCGACCAACGAAACCGACGTACTGATGCCAGCCCCTGTGACTTATGCACACCGTCTGGTTCATCGCCAGTCAGAAGTCCGCAAGAGCGGTTCTCTGCCGTGGCTGCGTCCTGATGCGAAAAGCCAGGTTACGTTCCTGTACGACGATGGCAAGATTGCCGGTATTGATGCTGTGGTGCTGTCTACCCAGCATTCAGAAGACGTTAGCCAGAAAGATCTGCATGAAGCGGTGATGGAAGAGATCATCAAACCGGTTCTGCCTGCAGAGTGGCTGTCTGCCAGCACCAAATATTTCATCAACCCAACTGGACGCTTTGTTATCGGCGGCCCAATGGGTGACTGCGGTCTGACGGGTCGTAAAATCATCGTTGATACTTACGGCGGCGCGGCGCGGCACGGCGGCGGTGCATTCTCCGGTAAAGATCCGTCTAAAGTAGACCGTTCTGCTGCCTATGCCGCACGCTATGTTGCCAAAAATATCGTTGCTGCTGGCCTGGCCGATCGCTGCGAGATTCAGGTGTCCTACGCTATCGGCGTGGCGGAACCAACATCCATCATGATCGAAACCTTCGGCACAGAGAAAGTGTCCACCGAGCAACTGACGCTGCTGGTGCGCGAATTCTTCGATTTGCGTCCTTATGGCTTAATCCAGATGCTGGATCTGCTGCATCCGATTTATCAGGAAACGGCAGCTTATGGTCACTTTGGCCGTGAGCATTTCCCGTGGGAAAAAACAGACAAAGCCGCGCAGCTGCGTGAAGCTGCTGGTCTGTAATATTATTCCGAGATAAATACCAGCGCGGTAAATATCAGCATGACAAACACCAAACGGCGAATGAAAATTCGCCGTTCTTCATTCTGGCCTCTCCACATATCCCTCCGCTTCGCCTATTGCGTCTCCCTGCCACTCAATTTATGCTCACAGAAATGAACACTCCCCGAATTCCCATTGCCAGCCATCAGGCTGTGATGCGCTGTCTGCGTGATAAGTTGCAGCAGGCCAACCTCACCTTGCAGACGGACTACACCGAACCCGCGGTAAGTTACCAGCAGCGCGGCGCTACGGCAGGCACGGCGTGGCTACAACACTGGGAAATTCGGCTGAATCCTGTTTTGTTACAGGAAAACCAGCAAACCTTTATCGATGAAGTCGTTCCTCATGAGCTGGCCCATCTGCTGGTCTACGCGCGTTTTGGTCGTGTAGCTCCCCACGGCAAAGAGTGGCGTTGGATGATGGAAAACGTCCTGCACGTTCCGGCGAAGCGCACGCATCGGTTTGCAGTGCAATCCGTGCAGGGGAAGACCTTCACCTACCTCTGCGATTGCCAACGGCATGAGCTCACGATCCGTCGACACAATCGGGTGCTGCGCGGCGAAACAGAATATCGCTGCCGTCGTTGCGGGAAAACCTTACGTCATGATGTAAAAAGTTCTATTTAAAAGGAAATTTCCAGTTTTAAAAACTGCTTTTGCATTTGCCTGCCGACGAGACATCCGGTAGTCTGCCAACTTTACTGCCTGTGGATTATTTGGAATATGGTACGCAAAATTCTCGCTATCGCCGCCGTTGGCGCGGGTCTATTTTCAGCTGCCGCGCTGAGCCAAAACATCAATAATTTTTCGCAGGCAAAAGCCGCCGCTGTCGAAATTAATCGGGACGCACCGGGTTCGTTCTACTGCGGCTGTAAGATTACGTGGCAGGGCAAGAAAGGCACACCCGATCTTAAGTCCTGCGGCTATCAGGTCAGAAAGAATGAACAACGTGCCAGCCGTATTGAGTGGGAGCATGTTGTGCCCGCTTGGCAGTTCGGCCACCAACGCCAATGCTGGCAGGATGGCGGCAGAAAGAACTGTAACAGCGACCCCGTCTACCGAGAGATAGAAACGGATTTGCATAACCTGCAACCCGCTATCGGCGAGGTCAACGGCGATCGCGGCAATGCCATGTATGGGCAGTGGAACGGCGGTGCATCCCAATATGGTCAATGCGAGATGAAGGTCGACTTCAAAAACAATCTGGCAGAACCGCCAGCTCGCGCCCGCGGCCAGATCGCTCGTACCTATTTCTACATGCGCGACCGCTATCAGTTACGCCTTTCCAGCCAGCAGACTCAGCTGTTCGAAGCCTGGGATAAGCAATACCCCGTCACGCAGTGGGAATGTACCCGCAATCAACGCATCGCCGCAAAGCAGGGAAACCCAAATCCCTACGTTCAACAGGCTTGCCAGCGCTAGTTCGTCTACCTACTATAGCGAATCAGTTTCCAGCGTAACCACCGTCAAATGACGGTGGTTCAGACTGTTGACAAATCTATTTATGGAACGAGAACGGGGGTAATGGGGTTGAAGAGTAAAGCGTTTGCGCCATGGATGGCGCAATCCGAGCTTACAGGGACGTACTTGCAGCGTCTTTACGATCTACCCATTATCACCGCTCAGCGTACTCGGCCACTATTAAATGACGGTGGTTTTACCTATTTCTGGCGTTACTACTGTGCCGATTAATTTCATTCAAAGGTCTTAATTCAGTATGCGAGTACCACGCATTTTTCATCCCGAGACGCTCCCCCTTAACGGCGGTGAAGCCGAACTAAGCGACGATGCCGCCAACCATATTGGTCGCGTGTTACGCATGAATACCGGTCAGTCATTGCAGCTGTTTGATGGCAGCAACCATGTCTTTGATGCAGAAATCATCGCGGCTGGAAAAAAGAGTGTGCGCGTTAGCTTCACAGCAGGTAAGTTGGAAGATAAAGAATCGCCTCTACATTTGCATCTGGGACAGGTGATGTCGCGCGGCGAAAAGATGGAGTTTACCATTCAGAAATCCATCGAACTGGGCGTCAATGTTATTACTCCACTGCTTTCTGAACGCTGTGGCGTCAAACTGGATGCAGACCGTATGGAGAAAAAAATTAGCCAGTGGCAAAAAATCGCGGTTGCCGCCTGTGAACAATCTGGCCGTAACTGTGTGCCGCTGGTTCGGCCAGCGATGACGCTGGAAGCCTGGTGTGCAGAGCAAGACAACGCGCTGAAATTAAATTTGCATCCGCGCGCCACACAAAGCATCAATACGCTGCCGCTGCCGATAGATCGGGTCAGACTACTGATCGGCCCGGAAGGCGGGCTCACCGCCACTGAAATTACCATGACCTCAGAACATGGATTCACTGATATCCTGTTGGGGCCACGCGTTTTGCGCACAGAAACCACTGCACTCACCGCCATGACCGCCTTACAGGTACGTTTCGGCGATTTGGGGTAAAGGAGAAAAGAATGATCAAACTCGGTATCGTGATGGACCCGATTGACACCATCAATATCAAGAAAGACACCAGCTTTGCCATGCTGCTGGAAGCACAGCGCCGTGGTTGGGAACTGCATTATATGGAGATGAACGATCTTTATATGCACGCTGGCGTCGCGCGTGCAACAACACGTCGCCTGAGCGTCCAGTACGATTACGACGGCTGGTACGATTTCTCCGGCGAGCAGGATATTGCACTGGAAGAGTTGGATGTAGTGTTGATGCGTAAAGATCCACCGTTCGATACGGAGTTCATCTACGCCACCTATATTCTGGAACGCGCGGAAGAGAAAGGCACGCTGATCGTCAACAAGCCGCAAAGCCTGCGCGATTGCAATGAGAAGATCTTCACCGCCTGGTTCCCACATCTAACACCCGATACGCTCGTTACGCGTCGCGCAGACAAACTGCGTCAGTTCCATGAAAAACACGGCGACGTTATTCTCAAACCGCTCGACGGCATGGGCGGCGCATCTATTTTTCGTTTGAAGCAGGATGACGCCAACGTCTCAGTCATCATCGAAACCCTGACTGAACACGCCAGCCGCTACTGCATGGCGCAAAACTACCTGCCTGCGATTAAAGATGGCGACAAGCGCGTGCTGGTAGTCGATGGCGAACCCGTTCCTTATTGTCTGGCACGTATCCCTAAAAGCGGTGAGACACGCGGTAATCTGGCCGCCGGTGGTCGCGGTGAAGCGCGTCCGCTGACCGAAAGCGACTGGAAAATTGCCCGCGACGTCGCCCCGACGTTAAAGGCGAAAGGCCTGATTTTCGTCGGTCTGGACATCATCGGTGACCGTCTAACAGAAATTAACGTCACTAGCCCGACCTGCGTGCGTGAAATCGAAGCTGCCTACCCGGATGTTTCTATCACCGGCATGCTGATGGACGCCATTGAAAAACGTCTGGCTGCACGTACTCACTAATACAAAAGACACCAGATACGCCATCCGGCCCGTGCAACACGGGCCGTTTCTCCAACGCTGACGAATATCGATAAAAATACACAATGAATTTACAGCATCACTTCCTCATTGCTATGCCAGCACTACAGGACTCTGTATTTAAACGTTCGGTGGTCTATATCTGCGAACATAATGAAGACGGAGCCATGGGGCTGATCATCAACAAACCGATGGATCAGTTTTCTGTGGAGAATGTGCTGGAAAAGCTAAAAATAGATCCAACACCGCGCGATCCTGCCATACGGTTAGATAAGCCCGTTTTTATCGGTGGCCCACTGGCGGATGACCGTGGCTTTATCCTGCATACGCCCTGCTCCGACTTTGGTTCCAGCATCAGTATTTCTGAGGACACCATGATCACCACCTCAAAAGACGTGCTGGAAACGTTAGGCACCCTCAAACAGCCGAAAAATACGCTGGTCGCCTTAGGCTATTCCGCCTGGGAGAACGGGCAGTTGGAAGAAGAGCTGCTAGAGAATGCCTGGCTGACGACGCCGGCCGATAAAGATATTCTGTTCCACACGCCCATTGCAGAACGCTGGCGAGCGGCTGCCAGAAAGTTGGGCATCGATATTCATAATATCTCCACCGAAGCAGGACATGCCTGATGAGCAACAGAACCCTTCTTGCCTTTGATTTTGGGACAAAAAGTATCGGCGTGGCAATCGGTCAGGAAATTACCGGGACGGCACGTGCACTGACATCGTTCAAAGCGCAGGAAGGGATACCCGACTGGCAAAAAGTGGAGAAGCTGTTGTCAGAATGGCAGCCAGATCTGGTCGTCGTCGGCCTGCCGCTTAACATGGATGGCACCGAGCAACCGCTGACGGCACGGGCGCGGAAATTTGCTAATCGACTGCATGGTCGTTTCGGCGTCGCTATTGAGCTACACGATGAACGGCTGAGTACAGTGGAAGCACGTGCCGATCTCTTCGAACGCGGCGGCTTTAAAGCGCTGGATAAAGGTAGCGTAGATGCGGCTTCTGCGGTGATTATTCTGGAAAGCTGGTTCGAAGCACAACATTAAAAAACGCGGTTTGCGATGGACCACAAAGATGGCGTACTGGGCAGCACGCCATAAGAAGTCATCCCGCGTTGGCAGATAACCCGACAACACGGAATAGTGCTAATTAAGCATCTGGAAATTCACGGATGAAACGTTCGACGTCATCAACCATGGATTCTGTTCCCACGAAGAACGGTGAGCGCTGATGCAGTTTCTCTGGCGTGATATCCAGAATGCGGTGTTTACCGTCGCTAGCCTTACCACCCGCCTGCTCCGCCAGAAATGCCATCGGGTTGCATTCGTACAGCAAACGCAGTTTGCCTTTCGGATAGCTCGCCGTGCTCGGATACAGGTAAATCCCGCCTTTCAGCAGGTTACGATGGAAATCCGCTACCAGTGAACCGATATAACGCGACGTATAAGGACGCTGCGTCTCTTCATCCTGCTCCTGACAGTATTTGATGTATTTCTTCACGCCGGAAGGAAACTTGATGTAGTTTCCTTCGTTGATGGAATACATATTCCCTTTTTCTGGGAAGCAAACTTTTTCATGCGAGAGGCAGAATACACCGAGCGACGGATCGTAGGTAAAAGCGTGAACGCCGTGACCCGTGGTGTACACCAGCATGGTGGAAGAACCGTAAACGATGTAGCCCGCAGCAACCTGCTGGCTACCCGGCTGCAAGAAGTCAGCTTCCGTGACGGAGGTTCCCAGCGGCGTAATACGGCGATAAATAGAGAAAATCGTACCGACAGAGACGTTCACATCAATATTCGACGAGCCGTCCAGCGGGTCCATCAGAACCACATATTTAGCGTTTTCTGCCTTATCACCTTCAAAGATGACGATTTCGTCTTCTTCTTCAGAAGCGATACCTGCTACTTCACCACGCGCTTTTAATGCAGCTTTCAGTTTCTCATTGGCATACAGATCGAGCTTCATCTGCACTTCGCCCTGAACATTAGAAATACCGCTGGCACCCAAGATATCAACCAAACCTGCTTTATTGATATCACGGTGAATAATCTTGGCGCCCAGTTTAATAGCAGACAGCAGCGCGGTAAGCTCACCTGTGGCGTGAGAGAAATCGTGCTGTTTTTCGACGATAAATTCGCCTAACGTTTTCATAACACTATTCCAAAATCTACGGATGAAAAGCGGTTTCATTTCTGCACCGCCAACGTTTGCGCATGCAGTGTAGCCCAAAGAGAAAGTGAGTACCTAGTCAAATCCATTTCTTATGGCGGATTCATAGCGTTAGAATGTGACGCAGACTCACAGTGAAGATGGAAAATGTATGCGTATTCATATTTTAGGTATCTGCGGCACCTTTATGGGTGGCCTTGCCCTACTCGCACGCTCGCTGGGGCATGACGTCACGGGCTCAGATGCGAATGTTTATCCTCCCATGAGTACCTTACTTGAAGAGCAGGGAATCATACTGATTCAGGGATACGACCCCGCACAACTTTCTCCCGCCCCCGACCTAGTCATCATCGGTAATGCGATGACGCGCGGAAACCCGTGCGTCGAAGCCGTACTGGAACAGGGGCTACCCTATGTTTCCGGTCCACAGTGGCTGCATGATTATGTACTGCGCGATCGCTGGGTGATTGCCGTTGCGGGAACGCATGGCAAAACAACCACGGCAGGGATGGTCACCTGGATTCTGGAAGATTGCGGTTACCAGCCCGGCTTTGTGATCGGCGGCGTTCCCGGCAACTTCACCGTTTCCGCACGATTGGGTGACAGCCCGTTCATGGTGCTTGAAGCCGATGAATACGACTGTGCCTTCTTCGACAAACGCTCCAAATTCGTCCATTACTGTCCAAGAACGCTGGTACTCAACAACCTTGAGTTCGATCACGCCGACATCTTTGACGATCTGAAAGCCATTCAGAAACAATTCCACCATCTTGTTCGACTGGTGCCCGGCAGCGGGAAGATCATCCTGCCAACCAACGACATTACTCTCAAACAGGTGATGGCGATGGGATGCTGGAGTGAACAGGAACTGGTCGGCGAAGAAGGCGTTTGGCGGGCACAGAAAGTGGCCATCGATGCCAGCCAATATCAGGTTTACCTGAACAATGAACTCGTCGGTGAAGTCCACTGGAAATTGGTGGGTGAACACAACATGCACAACGGGCTGATGGCCATCGCTGCCGCACATCACGTCGGCGTACTACCCGCAGATGCCTGCCGCGCGCTGGGTGGATTTATCAACGCGCGCCGTCGCCTTGAGTTACGCGGTACGGAGCATGGCGTCACAGTTTATGACGATTTTGCACACCACCCTACCGCAATTCTGGCTACGCTGTCGGCACTACGCAGCAAAGTGGGTGGTACAGCCCGTATTTTGGCCGTACTGGAACCTCGTTCGAACACCATGAAATTGGGGATGTGCAAAAACGAACTGGCTCCATCATTAGGCCGTGCCGATGAAGTATTCCTCTTTCAGCCGACGCATATTCCGTGGCAGGTCGTAGAAGTCGCGGAAGCCTGCGTACAGCCCGCTCACTGGAGCGCGGATATTGATACGCTGGTAGAAAACATCGTCAAGACTGCACAGCCAGGCGACCATATTCTGGTCATGAGCAACGGCGGGTTCAGTAACATTCACAATAAACTGCTGGAAGGCCTGAAGAAAAAAGAGCAGAAGGTGAAAGACGCTCAAGAATCACTGTAAGAAACCGTCACTGCTCTACGACGGCTAAACGGTAGATAGCAAAAAGGACGGGATTCCCGTCCTTTTTCATATGCGCATCACCCGTTAAGGGTGATGAAATCAAGCGTCGAACGGATCGCGTAACACCATCGTTTCGCTGCGATCTGGGCCAGTTGAAATAATATCAATCGGCACACCAGTGATTTCTTCGATACGTTTGATGTAATTCAGCGCAGCCTGCGGCAGCTTGCTGTGATCTTTCACGCCAAATGTGCTTTCAGACCAACCCGGCACAGTTTCGTAAATGGGTTCAAGACCTTCCCAGCCTTCAGCAGCCAGCGGAGTGGTGTCCACTTCCGTACCATTCGGCAAACGATAGCCGACGCAGATCTTAATCTCTTTCAGACCGTCAAGAACATCCAGCTTGGTCAGGCAGAAACCTGACAGCGAGTTGATCTGTACCGCACGACGCACGGCAACCGCATCCAGCCAGCCAGTACGACGACGACGACCCGTAGTCGCACCAAACTCGTTACCTTTCTGAGACAGATGCTCACCCACTTCTTCAAACAGCTCAGTCGGGAATGGACCTGCACCCACACGGGTAGAGTAGGCTTTAACGATACCCAGCACATAATCGACATAACGTGGACCCAAGCCAGAGCCAGTGGCAACGCCGCCCGCAGTGGTATTTGAAGAGGTCACGTACGGATAGGTACCGTGGTCGATGTCCAGCAGCGTACCCTGCGCGCCTTCAAACATGACGAAATCGCCACGCAGGTGCGCTTTGTACAGCAGATCGGAAACATCAACGACCATAGCCGTCAGGATGTCAGCAATCGCCAGCACGTCGTCCAGTACTTTCTGGTAGTCGACAGCATCAACTTTGTAGTAGTTAACCAGTTGGAAGTTATGGTATTCGACGATTTCTTTCAGTTTGACGGCAAAGGTTTCTTTATCAAACAGATCGCCAACACGTAGGCCACGGCGAGCAACTTTATCTTCATACGCAGGGCCGATACCGCGACCCGTCGTACCAATTGCTTTCGCGCCACGCGCCTTTTCACGCGCGTTATCCAATGCGACGTGATAAGGCAGGATTAACGGACAGGCTTCAGAAAGCAGCAGGCGTTCGCGTACCGGGACGCCACGCGCTTCAAGCTCCGTCATTTCTTTCATCAATGCGTCAGGCGCCAGCACAACACCGTTACCGATGATGCTGACAACATTTTCACGCAGAATGCCAGAAGGAATTAAATGAAGGACGGTTTTTTCACCGTTGATAACCAGCGTGTGGCCAGCGTTGTGACCACCCTGATAGCGCACAACATATTTAGCCCGTTCAGTCAGCAGGTCAACGACCTTGCCTTTACCTTCGTCACCCCATTGGGTGCCCAGTACGACGACGTTCTTACCCATTTCAAGAATCACCAGGTTGCTTAAAAAAGGATTCTACCATCTCATTTGGATGCTTTCAGTACTTTTAGCACACGGTTGCGCACATTTTTCAGCTTAATTTTAGCCACCCATCCGGCTACGCAACATGTAGTAGATCACGCACCCTGCAACGACTATTCCGCCGCCAAAACGGCGCAAAATAGTATCCGGTAACTGTGCTATTCCCAAAATCATACGCCGCCAGAGACGAGGAAACAGTAACGGCCCCAGCCCTTCAAGTACCAAAACCAGCCCGAGCGCCAGCCAAATCGTTGAATTCATAACAGCCCCTTTTCCTGCTTCGAGTACGAGCAGAACCAAACCCTTTGAGTGATCTCTGCCAGAAAATGACAAAAAAAAGCCCGGAGAAATAACCCGGGCTTGATGAAAGACGTCAGTTAATGACTATCAGCGGCGTGGTGCCATGCTGCTATCCGGTGACTTCATGTAGCGGAAGAAGTCGCTATCCGGGCTGAGAACCATCACGTCCTGATTATTACTGAAGCTGCTTTCGTACGCGCGCAGGCTACGAACGAAAGAATAGAAATCAGGATCTTCACTGAATGCGTTCGCAAACAGTTTAGCCGTTTCAGCATCCCCTTCACCACGGGTGATTCGCCCTTGGCGTTCAGCCTCAGCCAGCGTACGGGTAACTTCATAGTCTGCCGTCGCTTTCAGCTTTTCTGCTTCTTCCTGACCTTGTGAACGGTGGCGACGCGCTACCGCTTCACGTTCTGCACGCATACGTTGGTAAATTGCGTCAGATACTTCGGTTGGCAGGTTGATTTGCTTAATCCGCACATCGATAACCTCAATACCCAGCGCAGCCATGCTGTTAGGGTTGATGTGAGGTTCGTTGGTCGTCGTCTCTTTCTCAACACGCGCAGCGGCAGAAGCAATCGCATTATCGGCTTCGGTGGTTTCACCGGTACCGGTATTCAGCGCTTCACGCACGTCAGACATCAGTTGACCACGTGAGTCGGTCACAATGCCTTTCACATCCAGACGACCAATCTCAGAACGCAGACGGTCACTGAATTTACGTTTCAGCAGCACTTCAGCTTGAGAGATGTCACCACCGCCCGTTGCCAGATAGTAGCGGCTGAAATCGCTGATACGCCATTTGAGGTAAGAATCGACAATCAGGTCTTTCTGCTCTTTAGTGATAAAGCGGTCAGCCTGATTTTCCATAGTCTGGATACGTGCATCCAGCATTTTCACTGAGTCGATAAACGGAACCTTGAACTGCAATCCCGGTACATAAATCAGCGGCTTGTTTTCGTCATCACGCAATACTTTGCCAAAACGCATCACAATGCCGCGCTGGCCTTCCTGCACCACAAACAGTGACGCATAGACCACCATCAGTACCAGGATCAGGATAAATAGTAAGGGCTTACGCATCGATTATTCTCTCCCTACTCGAGTGAAGTCATCACGCTGCGCATTTGCTTTGCGCTGATCCATGATATTTCCATTGTTACTGCTGCGCGTTTGGGTGCTATTCGCTGCACCGGTGCTGTTACTAGGCAAACGCAGTGGGTTAGCGCTGCTGTTGCTTTGCGTATTTTCACCGCCTTGCCCGCGTAGCATCTGATCCAACGGCAGCACCATCAGGTTACTCCCCTTGTCATTGACCAGAACCTTACGAGTATGGCTCAGCACGCGTTCCATCGTTTCGATATACAAACGCTCGCGGGTAATTTCCGGTGCCGCTTTATATTCCGGTAATACTCTGGCAAAACGGGCGACTTCACCCTGAGCTTCCAGAACGGTACGGGTTTTATAAGCGCGAGACTCTTCCAGAATACGTTGGGCCTGACCGTTGGCACGCGGTTGTACTTCGTTCGCGTACGCTTCCGCTTCACGAATATATTGCTGTTCATTTTCACGCGCAGCAATCGCATCATCAAACGCGGCCTTCACTTCTTCCGGCGGACGTGCGGTCTGGAAGTTGACGTCCAGCAGCGTGATCCCCATGTTGTACGGACGAACGGTCTCTTCCAGTACACGTTGGGTATCCGTACGCACAATGGTACGGCCTTCCGTCAAAATTTTGTCCATCGTGTACTTACCAATAACGCCGCGCAGCGCACTGTCAGTTGCCTGACGCAGGCTGTCATCAGCATTGGTTACGCTGAACAGATATTGTTCAGGCTGTGTGACACGATACTGTACGTTCATTTCAACGCGTACGACGTTTTCATCCGATGTCAACATCACACCCGACGTCGCCAGTTCGCGTACCGACTCAACGTTCACCGCGCGAACAGAGTCGATAAAGGTTGGTTTCCAGTTAAGACCTGGCCCAACCAAATGGCTGAACTTACCAAAGCGTGTTACGACACCGCGTTCGGCTTCTTTAATGGTATAGAAACCAGTAGCGGCCCAGATGACAACCGCAGCGACGGCAGCGATACCGACGATCCGGCCACCCAGTGCTGGGCCGCCAGAATTTCCGCTATTGCTTGAGCCAGAACCTTTTCCACCACCCAGTTCGCTGAGTTTTTTGCTCAACTTACGGAAGATGTCGTCCAGATCCGGTGGCCCCTGATCTCGGCCACCTTTATTGTTATTTCCGCCAGAGTTGCCGCCATTATTGCTGCTGCTCCCCCACGGGTCGCGGTCTTGTCCGTTATTACCGGGCTGATTCCACGCCATGTTTTAGCTCCATTCTTTATGATAGGTGTTCTTCAGGTTCAATATCCCAGAGTCCGTCAAACTATTTCGCCGTTCAGACTGTTTTTTGCCAGTCAGGCAATATAGTCCATCAGTTCCTGCTCTTTTTTGCAGAGGCGGCGCCAGTCAGCAATCGGCATACGAATAACCAGACCAATTTGCCCATCCTCTTCAATCCATTCTTTTTCTATTGCCTGAAGCTGGTAAAAACGACTACGCAAGCGTCCTGCCTGCGGGGGAAGGTGCAAGGTATATTGTGCGATTTCCCCGGAAAGCCGCTCAGTCAATGCCTGAAATAGCAACGGAATACCGTCACCTGTCTGTGCTGAAAGCCAGACACGTATCGGTAGATTCTCTTCGTTGCGATCGATACGCGGAACGAAATCATCCAGCATATCAATCTTGTTCATTACCAACAGCGCAGGTATTTCATCCGCCTCGATTTCCGCCAGCACGTCATTAACCGCGTCGATATTCTCGTCAAGACGAGGATCGGCGGCATCAACAACGTGCAGTAGCAGTGAGGCCTGACGTGTTTCCTGTAATGTAGCCTTAAACGCAGCCACCAAATCGTGGGGTAACTGTCGGATAAAACCTACGGTATCCGCCAGCACTGTATCACCGACATCATCCACTTGAATGCGGCGCAATGTTGGATCCAGTGTGGCAAATAACTGATCGGCGACATAGACGCCCGCCGATGTAATCTTGTTAAACAGCGTGGATTTACCCGCGTTGGTATAGCCCACCAGCGAAACAGTGGGAACATCGGCGCGAACTCGTGACCGGCGCCCCTGTTCACGCTGTTTTTCTACCCGTTCGAGACGCAACAGTATCTGACTGATTCGATTACGCAATAAACGACGGTCGGTTTCAAGCTGGGTTTCACCTGGGCCACGCAAACCGATACCGCCTTTCTGGCGTTCAAGGTGCGTCCAACCGCGAACCAGTCGGGTTGCAAGGTGGCGCAACTGTGCAAGCTCTACCTGTAATTTCCCCTCGTGAGTACGCGCACGCTGGGCAAAAATATCTAAAATCAATCCGGTACGATCGATCACTCGGCACTCGCACAAACGCTCTAGATTACGTTCTTGAGCAGGCGTCAGCGCATGATTAAACAGCACGACAAACGCGCCAGTTTCTTTTACTGCCTGAGCAATTTCTTCGGCTTTGCCTTCCCCGACAAAATACTTGGGGTGAGGAGCCTTACGGCTACCAGTAACAACCTGCAAGGACTCAATACCGGCAGAAGAAACCAGAGATTCAAACTCCAGCAGATCGTCAGTATCTCTATCTTGCGAGAAAAAAACATGAACTAATATGGCCCGTTCACCTGATTCATAACGGTCAAACAAGCGAGTAACCTCTCAAACGAGCAAAAAACACCACAGCGAAGGAGCCGAGCGATGCGTCCAGCTCTCCCGCGCCGTGGTGAATTGACAATACGCCTTATTCGGCGTCATCAGCATCCTGCGACTGCTGCTGAGCAGTCGTGTTACTACCGTGATAGTTGTTGCTGCCGCCTGGATTATTGCTATGGTGAGAGACTGGGCGAGAGGGAACAACTGTAGAGATGGCGTGCTTATAAACCATCTGACTTACCGTGTTTTTCAACAAAATCACGAACTGATCAAAAGACTCGATCTGACCTTGCAACTTAATACCGTTCACCAAATAAATCGAAACCGGAACACGTTCACGACGCAAAGCGTTCAAGAACGGATCTTGCAAAGATTGCCCCTTAGCCATTCTATATTTTCCTTATTTGTATGTTGTTTGTAACAAAGAGCCCAACGGCTCTAAAATAACGGTGTAAAAAACTTGCACGCTGAGACTCACCGATTGTACACAATCACTCAACCTATGCACTAACAACCTGTATTACCTTGTCCAGTGCCTCAGTCGGGTTTTCGCTATCCAGCCAGCAGACATCATCCCAACCGCGCAGCCAGGTCATTTGCCGCTTCGCCAACTGACGCGTCGCACAAACTCCCCGATAAACCATCTCATCGTAATCAATTTCACCGGATAAATATGACCACATCTGGCGATAACCCACGCAACGAATAGAGGGCATATCCGTATGAAGGTCGTGCCGGGCAAACAATGCCCGGGCTTCTGTCTCAAAACCCGCCGCCAACATCTGGTGAAAACGCTGTTCAATTCGCTGATGCAACAATTCACGCATCGCCGGAGCGATAGCAAACTGATGAACCTGATAGGGCAGCGCGTCGCCAGACGTTTTTGTCAGTTCAGTTAAAGTGTTACCTGAAATGAAAAAAACTTCCAGTGCTCGCGAGAGTCTCTGCGGATCATTTGGATGAATCCGAATTGCCGCTGTCGGATCGATCTCACTAAGCTGCCGATGCATCGCTTCCCAACCGATTTCTTTTGCCTGCTCTTCAATGCGCTGGCGCACTGCGGCATCGGCTGGTGGCAGAGGAGAAAGCCCCTCTAGCAGCGCCTTGAAATACAGCATCGTCCCCCCCACCAAGAGGGGAATGCGCCCGGCAGCGGTAATGTCCGCCATTTCACGTAGCGCATCGCGGCGAAAATCGGCCGCAGAATAGGACTCCGTCGGATCGAGAATGTCGATTAGCCGATGCGGTGCCCGTGCCAGCTCATCCGCACTCGGTTTCGCCGTCCCAATATCCATATCTTTATAGATGAGGGCGGAATCTACGCTAATCAACTCTACCGGCAAATATTCTCGTAGCGTCATCGCCAATGCCGTTTTTCCTGACGCCGTCGGCCCCATGATAAAAATGGCGGGCGGCAACGACGCGTTTTCTACATCACTCATGCTTTAAAGCCTTGATGGCATCATGGATGTCCATCATATATAAAAGTTCAGACGGCGGCGTTTTCGCCAACTGCGGACAAAGCCGCTCGACATCCGCCAGTAATTGTATGGCCTGAGAATGGCTCCAGTTTTCCTGCTCGCTCTGCAATCGCGTTGCCATCCACGACGCCAACGCGTCAGGTTCCACTTGTTGTGTCTCAACCGTCTGATAGTCGGCCAGATAGCCTATCAGTTCAGAGATCAAGTTTTGTAAATTTTGTTGGCGTAATGGTAAAGGTACGGCACGCAATGTGGCTCGCTGTGACTCAACGAATACATCAATACCAAAACGCGTCAGCAAAGTGTGATGAGTAGACAAGACGTTCAGTTCAGATTTACTCAGCGTCAGGCGCTGCGGAATCAGTAACGGCTGTGCCCGCAGGCCCTCTTCGGATGGCGTCAACTGCACGACTTTTAGATAGCGTTCAGCAACGGGAAGCGACAGTATCGCTAACCCCTTATGGTACTCCAACAGCGCGTAGCACGGTGGATAAACCGTGAGTACTCGCCCAAACCCAGTCGATTGACTTTCCAGCGGTGACTCAACCAGCGCGCGTTGCTTATTATTGCTGGCTGCTGTGTTCGTCGCGGTTCGATTCGGGCACGAATCATGTAATACCGTGGATGGCGCAGCAATGCCAGACGGCGGTGTACTTGCTCCATTATCCGTCGGTTGCAGCAGTGCTTTATACAACTCATCCTGCTTTTTCTGATACGGATTCTCCGGCTGGTAGCCCGAATTCGCGGATTCTCGCGCCTGACCTGTGCGCGGTGCTTTCCCGCTATACGACGGCGAATTAGTGGTACGCGGCGGCTGGGCAAAATGGTTTTCGCCTGCGGCAGGACGATTTTCCTGCTGCCATTGCACGGGCTTTCCGGTCTCTGGTTCTGTCATATCAAGCCGTGGCGCAGAGGCCTGCTGTAGAACGGACATCACGGCCTGATAGATGAAATCATGCACCAATCGCGCCTGATGGAACCGCACCTCCTGCTTGGCAGGATGAACATTGACATCAACCTGATGCGGGTCAATTTCCAGATACAAAACATAGGCGGGCTGCTGCTCGTCGCTAAGCTGATCCTGATAAGCCTGCCGGATAGCATGATTAATGAGCCGATCGCGCATCATGCGCTGGTTCACGTAGCAATACTGCATATCAGGCAGCTGTTTCGCTCCAACCGGATCGGCAACCCAGCCATGAATGGTGAGATCGCCGTGTTGCCATGACACCGCGAGCGCATGCTGTAAGAAGGTCGCACCGCAGATACTGCCTAAACGGCGTTCATACTGATTTTTATCCGGTGCTGCACGATACTGCCGCATCAGCTTACCGTTATGATGCAGCGTGATGGCGACATCGAAACGTGCCAGTGCAATGCGGCGCACGACCTCATCAATATGGGTGAATTCGGTTTTTTCCGTGCGCATAAATTTACGGCGGGCGGGCGTGTTGTAAAACAGATCCAGCACTTCCAGCGTGGTGCCCACAGGATGAGCTGCTGGCTTGACCGTCACCGCCATATCGCGCCCTTCGGCGTAGGCCTGCCAGGCCTCGGATTGTTCGGCTGTACGTGATGTGAGGGTTAAACGGGAGACGGAACTGATACTCGCCAGCGCTTCGCCACGAAACCCCATGCTAACGATCGCTTCCAGATCGTCGAGCGTGGCAATTTTACTGGTCGCATGACGCGCCAGCGCTAGCGTTAATTCATCCTTTCCGATGCCCGAACCATTGTCACGAATGCGGATCAGTTTCGCACCGCCGCGTTCTATGTCGATATCAATTCGGGTCGCCCCTGCATCCAGACTGTTTTCCACCAGCTCCTTCACGACCGAAGCCGGACGCTCAACCACTTCTCCGGCGGCAATCTGGTTAGCCAACTGCGGTGGCAGCACCTGAATCGGCATGGCGTATCCCTCTTACTATCCTCAATCTATCGACATCGCCAGCATGAAGAATCAGGCGGACGGTATAATCAGCGTTTGCCCCAGTTGTACCGAACCGGAGCGCATATTATTCGCCTGCTGGATCTCTTTCATGCTGACACCGTAACGCGCAGCAATCGCACTCAGGCTATCACCCTTTATGACCTTATGCTTCACCGGTGCTGCCTTTTTGGGAACAGGCGTTGATGCCGTCTGCTTCGACCCTGTCGCCGGAATATTCAAACGCTGTCCAACCCAGACGATGTCTTTATTCAGCTTATTCACATCACGCATAGCCGCGAGACTGACGCTATAACGCCGGGCAATGGAAGAAAGTGTTTCGCCACGTGCGACGGTATGACGCGTGCTGCCCGCACTCGTTTTCGCCACCGTTACGCTGCTGTCCGATGCCGCTGTATCATTTGCCGCCGGCTGTAGAGGCCGGCTTTCCTGCTTTGGGAGAGCGTTTTTGGGAACAGATTGCATCGGATGCGTCTGGAAGTACCCCCTCAGCCCCTGATAAATCGCATTGGCGATTTTTTCCTGATAGTCGTTACTCCCCAACAGTCGCTCTTCCGAGACATTGGTGATAAACCCGGTTTCCACCAGCAGAGAAGGAATATCTGGCGAGCGCAATACGCCCAGACTGGCGTGCTCAGGGCGTCGTTTATGCAGCCCCCCGACGCGCTGGAGCTCACGCAGCACCTTGGTCGCGACGTCATATCCGACCCGCTGGGAGTGGCCAAATTGCAGATCCAGCACCGCCTGACTGAGATAAGGATCCGCGCTGCTGTTCGCTAGCAGATCGCCCGCCCCACCCAACAGTTCAGACTGTTTCTCATGTTGTTCCAGCCAGTTTGCCATTTCGCTGTTCGCCCGGCGGTTGGACAACACCCAAACAGACGCGCCTTTGGCATTACGGTTCGGCGCGGCATCCGCATGAATCGACACTAACAGGTTCGCACCCTGCTTACGCGCCACATCTGAACGCCCCATGACGGAGATAAAGTAGTCACCGTCGCGCGTTAATACGCCTTTAAAGGCAGGATCGTTATTCAGTAAAGTTTGTAACTTACGAGCGATAGAAATGGTGACATTTTTCTCCCGCAGCCCGTTCGTGCCAATCGCACCAGGATCTTGTCCCCCGTGACCGGCATCAATCGCCACAACGATCCGTTCATTACTCTGTCGGGCTGGTACTCGGGTAGACGACGAACTGCTATTTACGACAACAGTCGGTTTGTTGATAAACGGGTTTTTTGCAGGTTCTGCTGGCGCGCTATTTTGCTGCCGTGTAGCAGGAGGCGCTGAAGCTTGTACCGTTTTCGCTTTATCACCGGTGATGGTGAAAACAACAACGTATCCAGCCCCTTCTTTTTGCGTAACCGCTCGTGTCTTGGCTGCCTGAGTCAAATCCAGTACCAGACGCAGGCTTTCTGCGTCCTGAGCATTACTGGTACGCACACGCTTAATCAGATTTTGCCCGCTGAAATCCAACGGCAACCCCTGAATAACGCCGGTCTGGCGAATATCGATGACCACTCTGGCCGGGTTGCTGAGCGGGAAAAAAGCATAAATAGGCTGACCGCTAAAGCTCAGACGCACCGTGGCCTGACCTGACGCATTGTCCACCTTGATATCCGACAAATTGGCCGCCCACGCCGATCCTGCTAGCAACAGCCATACGCCGATGAACAGCTTAACCATACGACTCATCATGATTCTGTTGTTCCTGGCTGAAGAGAAAAACGTTGTAACATCGCGTCTCCCGTCGCGGAGACCGCAGACAGCTCAGCCTGTCGGCCCTCATCCTGATAGCGCAAATGCAGCTCGATATCCGCATCGGGCAGCACGCCTGCCCCCTGCTGCGGCCATTCAATCAGACAAATAGCATCTCGCGTCAGATAATCGCGGATCCCCATAAACTCCAACTCTTCCGGGTCAGCCAGTCGATAGAGATCGAAGTGATAGACGGTCAGTGGCGATAACGCATAAGGCTCTACCAGCGTATAAGTGGGGCTTTTGACATTGCCCTGATGACCGCGCGCCTGTAGGAATCCACGACTAAACGTCGTTTTCCCGGCACCGAGATCGCCATAAAGATGGATAACACAAGCACCATCGCAGGCTTTCGCCAGCGCCGTGCCTAATGAAATGGTTGCTGCCTCATCAGGCAGAAGTAAGACTATTTTTTTCATTCTATTGTTCTAAGAATATCTACTGTTCTAAAAATATCGGCTCTGGAAACATCCGCTCGGGATTCACATAACGGAACAACACAGGCAGTAAATCGGTTGCCAGCATACCTCGGGTGCCACGTCGCGTCGCCAGCCAGTCGGCCGCCGCACCGTGTACGACACACCCAGCACAAGCAGCATCATACAGCGAGAGCTTTTGCGCCAGCAAACCACCAACGATACCTGACAGCACATCACCCATGCCACCTGTCGCCATGCCGGGGTTTCCCACATCAGCAATAGCGACCTCTTCGTTCTCGCTGGCAATCACCGTTCCCGCACCTTTTAATACGACAACACCACCATAGCGTTTTACCAGCTTTGTGGCCGCAAGTAAGCGATCACTTTCAATATCAGACACGCGGCAATTCAGTAAACGAGCCGCCTCGCCGGGGTGAGGTGTCAGCACGCGATTCTGCCGCTTATGCGGATTGATTGCCAGCAGGTTGAGTGCATCCGCATCCCATAACATGGGTTTGTTACAATTTTCTGCCAAACGTAGCGCGTTTTTAGCCCATTCATCCTGCCCTAAACCCGGCCCAATCACCACGACATCAGCCCATTCGAGCCCTTTCCGCAGCGTATCTGTCGTCAATTCTTGCACCATCAACTCGGGTCGAACCGTCAGAAACGCCGATTGGTACTGTTTGTGAGTAAGTACTCGCACTAAGCCTGCGCCGCTGTGTAGCGCCGCATCGGCAGCCATCAATACCGCACCACCTAAACCCGCATTTCCCCCCACCACCAGCAACCTGCCGTTATCCCCTTTATGTTGTCCGGCTGAACGCGGCGTCAGCCATTCGGGAAGCTGCGCCGCAGTTAGTCGCCGTATCGGCGCGGTTTGATCGTTCAGCCACGCTTGCAATCCCAGAGAGTGATAATGAAGTTTCCCAACCTGTTCACGGGCACGACCAGTCAGTAGCCCCGGTTTCAGCGCGATAAACGTCACCGTCTGCGACGCACAGATCGCGATGCCAGCGCAGGCGCCGGTTTCAGCATGTAAGCCTGAGGGAATATCCAGTGAAACAATGGGCGCAAGATAGATATTTGCCTGAGAAATTAACGCCGCATAGGGTGCACGCGGTGCAGCAGAAAGGCCTGTTCCCAGTAAACCATCAATAATGAGATCGATCCCTTCCGGCCACAGCGTATCAACATCATCCTGCGCACGAACTTCTTCAACACGGCCACCTTGATCCAACCAGCGCTGCCGAGCAAGATTGGCATCATCAGGCAGCGGTTTATCGCTGGCGCAGGCAACAACATCCACGGCCATGCCCGCCGCCAGCGCCAAACTGGCAACCACATATCCATCGCCGCCGTTATTGCCGTGTCCAGCCAGCACCCGCCAACGTCGGGCCGAGGGGTAGCACTGGCGAGCCACCAAAAATGCAGCTTCTCCCGCACGTTGCATGAGTTCCCACAGCGAAATCCCTGATTCGCGGGCTGCCCTAGCCTCTTCACGGCGCACCCATTCGGCGTAAAACACCGAGTCAGGCAAATCACCCTCTCGCTTCCGATCGTGACCCTTCATCATTTGCTCTTAGTTTTCATGACAATGACTTAAAATTAGCAAGCAACCTAAACGACCGCCAGCATTCCGCGCATCTCAGCAAGCATCGGCTCTGCGACGCGAATATGGTAACATCAGCGCGTCTTGTTTATTTCTGTGGCCCATCATGTCATACCCCTACGATCTCAATGAATTAGCGCAACACATCAAACAATGGGGACAGGCATTGGGATTCCAGCAGGTCGGCATCTGCGACACCGATCTGTCCGTAGAAGAGCCTCGGCTTCAGGCTTGGCTAGATAAGCAGTACCACGGAGAAATGGACTGGATGGCACGCCATGGCATGCTGCGGGCGCGTCCGCACGAACTGCTGCCCGGTACGCTACGCGTCATCAGCGTTCGTATGAATTATTTGCCCGCCAAAGCGGCATTTGCGAGTACCTTAAAGAACCCAGAGCTCGGCTACGTTAGCCGTTATGCGCTGGGTCGCGATTACCACAAGCTATTACGTCAGCGCCTGAAAAAGCTCGGCGACCAGATTCAGGAATACTGCGGTGAATTGAATTTTCGCCCATTTGTCGATTCTGCTCCCATTATGGAGCGTCCTTTAGCCGCAAAAGCCGGGCTTGGCTGGGTTGGTAAACACTCACTAATTCTAAATAGAGAAGCAGGCTCCTGGTTCTTTCTCGGTGAACTGCTGATCGATTTACCTCTGCCCGTTGATCGGCCACAGGAAGAACAGTGTGGCCGATGTGTCGCTTGCATGACGACCTGCCCAACCGGCGCGATTGTCGCACCTTATACTGTTGATGCCCGCCGCTGCATTTCCTATCTGACCATCGAATTGGAAGGTTCGATTCCCGAAGAGTTCCGTCCGCTGATGGGCAACCGCATCTATGGTTGCGACGACTGTCAGCTTATTTGTCCGTGGAACCGATTTTCACAGCTCACCGATGAGGCCGACTTCAGCCCACGTGCCGTGCTGCATACGCCGGAGCTGCTGGCATTATTTGGCTGGAATGAAGAGAAATTTCTGCGAATTACGGAAGGATCGCCGATCCGGCGCATCGGACATCTCCGCTGGCTACGCAATATTGCCGTCGCACTGGGAAATGCACCCTATCAGGATAGAATCGTGCTGGCACTACAAACCCGTCTGGGTGAAAGCGAACTGTTGGATGAACATATCCATTGGGCGATTCACCAGCAGTTGGAACGCCGCGCGTCACTGGAAATTGACGTCCAATCCACGCAGAAAAAGCGACTTATTCGTGCAGTAGAGAAAGGATTACCGCGCGATGCGTGAGTGGCTCAAAGGATTGTCATCAGTTTGTCGTACGCGCTGTGCATAAATAAAAAAAACCGTTGCCAATCAACTGTCACAAAAAGTACAAGTGATCGTTATAACGTTTTATAGGTAAAATTTATGGATAAATATCAATAAGATATTCTATAGCATTTTATCAATAATATAGCGTGATTAATAAATAACCAACAAACAATCTGTGGATAAGTCTGTTAAGAAGAATATTATTTTTTGTATTAATTGATAAAAAATGATGTGAATTGAGGTAACGCTAGCGCTCGAAATACGGTGTTATGTAGAGAGTAAAAACAGACAACAACACAGAGCGGCCAGCATTATGAATTTCTTATTGTCCCTTGGCAAGGGTTGAGCTCTACTTTTTACGATCAAAAGAAAAATTCTACGATGAAAAGCAAAAAAACGCGGCGATGTCTCTTTTATGAGACATCGCCGCGCGGAAAGTAAAGATCGTCGTCAGAGCAGCAGGAGAGAGGCGAATGTGCCCCTCTCTCATAGTCCGATATTACGCACGAGTTCTGATGAGGTAATCAAATGCGCTCAAGGACGCTTTTGCTCCTTCACCCGTCGCGATGATGATCTGTTTATACGGCACAGTCGTACAGTCGCCAGCAGCAAAGACACCTTTCACACTGGTTTCACACTTGGCATCGATCTCAATTTCACCGATGCGGTTTCTGGCTACGGTACCTTCCAGCCAGTGGGTGTTAGGCAACAGGCCTATTTGCACGAAGATCCCTTCCAGCGGTAAATCGTGTACCGTATCGGTAATACGATCTTTGTAGCTCAGACCCGTCACTTTCTGTCCATCGCCTTTCACTTCTGTGGTTTGCGCATTCAGGATGATGTCAACGTTCGGCAGGCTACGTACTTTCTCCTGCAATACCGAATCCGCTTTCAGTTCCGGTGCAAACTCAAGCAGCGTGACATGTTTCACCACACCAGCCAGATCGATAGCCGCTTCTACACCGGAGTTTCCGCCACCAATCACCGCGACGTGCTTGCCTTTAAACAACGGTCCATCACAGTGTGGGCAGTACGTTACGCCACGCGTACGATACTGATCTTCGCCAGGGACATTCATGTTTCTCCAGCGCGCGCCAGTCGCAATGATCACGCTACGCGCTTTCAGCGTCGCGCCGGATACGGTGATCACCTGATGCGGTTTACCCGGTTCGCCGCCGGGAATTAAGGCTTCTGCACTCTGCGCGTCGATAACATCGACATCATAGTCGTCAACATGGCTCTTCAACGCGGTCGCCAGTTTGGCACCTTCCGTTTTCGGGACGGAAATATAGTTTTCGATATCAACGGTATCCAGCACCTGACCGCCAAAGCGTTCGCCGACTAACCCAGTGCGGATGCCTTTACGCGCCGAATAGACCGCCGCAGCCGCGCCTGCTGGGCCGCTACCGATGATTAACACATCATAGACATCACGCTGGTTCAGCTTATCAACCTGCTTAGCGCCCGCGCCGGTATCGATTTTAGTCACAATCTCTGCGAGGCTTGTCCGCCCCTGACTGAAGTGTTCGCCGTTCAGGAAAATGGTGGGGACGCCCATGACATTACGGCTTTGAATCTCATCCTGGAACACGCCACCGTCTATTGCGGTATGGGTGATATTTGGGTTCAAAACCGCCATTAAATTCAGCGCCTGCACCACGTCCGGGCAGTTGTGGCAGGACAGCGAGTAATACGTTTCAAAATGGAACGAACCGTCAAGATTACGGATTTGATCGAGTAATTCTTTCGCTTCTTTCGACGGATGTCCACCCACCTGCAATAACGCCAGAATCAGGGAGGTAAATTCGTGTCCCATCGGTGCACCGGCAAAACGCGGGCCGCTTTGGGAGCCTGGATTAGTAATCAAAAAAGAAGGCTTACGTGCTGGCTGGCCATTCTTTTCAACCACTGTATTATTTTCAATAAAGCTTACCTGATTAGACAACTCGGCGATCTCGGTCAGCAAGGTTCTGACTTCAGCAGATTGAGCGGAATCATCCAGAGTCGCAATTAACTCAACAGGTTTGGTTAATTTTTCCAGATAGGCTTTCAACTGGACTTTCATCGTATTGTCGAGCATCGGTCGTCCTTAATTAGGCAAATTGGTACAAAGGCAAAATCATGCAGGGTGCTGGCCCGAAAAGGAGCCGGGCCATAAAAGTCGGGTGCAATGCACCCGACAAAACAGCTATGTTTTCCGTGGTGTTAGCTTAGATTTTGCCAACCAGATCCAGAGAAGGAGCCAGCGTAGCCTCGCCCTCTTTCCACTTGGCTGGGCACACTTCGCCTGGGTGAGAAGCAACGTACTGAGCCGCTTTCACTTTGCGCAGCAGGTCAGAGGCATCGCGACCAATACCTTCAGCCGTGATTTCTACTGCCTGGATGATGCCCTGTGGGTCAACGATGAACGTACCGCGATCGGCCAGACCTTCTGCTTCGCGCATGTTTTCAAAGTTACGCGTCAGTTGACCCGTTGGGTCACCGATCATGGTGTATTTAATTTTACCAATGGTTTCAGAGGTGCTGTGCCACGCTTTGTGCGTGAAGTGGGTGTCGGTGGAAACAGAGTAAATTTCCACGCCACGCTGTTGGAATTCGTCGTAGTAGTCAGCGACATCACCCAGTTCGGTCGGACAGACAAACGTAAAGTCAGCCGGATAGAAGAAGAACACGCTCCATTTGCCTTCGATGTTCTTCTCAGTCACTTCGATGAATTGACCGTCTTTGAAAGACATATTTTTGAATGGTTTAACTTGGGTATTAATTACTGACATCACTTTATCCTCATGTGTTTTCGCATGTGACTAAAGTACAGAAATGTGATCGCTATCACCAATCCGTTGTCTTTATCGAATCAATAAGTAATACCTAACTTGACGCCGAATCAGGGATACGTGATCTCCATATTCTGGTCGCCGATTCTGACGGTTTTGAAGCGTGGCGTAACAACCTCAACCTCACCGTCCTTAATCAGCTCAATCAGCTGCTGCGTACCTATGGTGCCAAACAGGTTGGCTGCAATCTGCCACTGTCCTTTTTCATCGCGAGCAAGGATCTTGCCACCGCCTCCCCAGCCAGCCCGAGGAAAAATGAGCACTTCGTTATGGCCATCACCCGTCAAATCAATCGCAAAGAGCAGGCAAGCTTCCTCTCTGCATCGGTTACCCAGATTATTGCTCTGCAACATGCTTTCAACCCCGTCTTCCAACGGACCCACCCATTCAACCTGAACAGGACGAACTTTTGCTGCTCGCCCCTGCAACCGATCGCGCAGTGCCTGACGCCCTGTAGCATCCAGTATTCGGTCTTGCTCCAATTCTTTATTCAGCCAGATAAACTGCTTCCTGCCCGCAGTTCCCAGCTCATCGCGCAGCGCCCATAGATCGAACTCATCGACCGGCGTTTTTCCACTAAGCAGGCGCTGAACCTGATTTCTCGCGCTAAACGCCTCTGGGTTTAACAACGGCGTATGCAGCAATATCACCAGAACGCAGATGACGGCAGCGAGCAGCGGATTGCTCATGCGCAAATGTCCCAACCAGACATCTGAGCGACGAATGACAGCCCACACCATCGCCAGACTGTAAAGCATCACAACTGCCACCACGAAGATCGACTGAAAGCGGAAAGGCGTTAGGCCATACTGCTCGATGCGCAGCCAGCTGGAATAGCCCGCTAACGCGACCAAAACAGGCAGACACAGCACACTGACACTAACCAGCCCGCGTAGCAGCGTCGGATAAGTTCGCCCTTCGTTATCATCCTGAGACGTGCAGTTGATCAAAAAGAGGTTCACGCCCACCAAGCACAGCAGAATGACGGTGGAACGACCGGTATTCCATATCGGTTCAAGGCCGCTAAAAGGCAGCGTTAAGGTAAAAACCACCGTGATCAACGCACTAAACGGCAACAAGAAACGGCACGCCGATAACAGGATCCCACGCAACAACCCAATCACCGCTTCCTTGCTCATTCCGATATACATGCCGATAGAAAACACCACCGGCAAGAGCAGCATATAGAATCGATAATGACCGAATACTTTATTAACCTGCGGGAAACCCAACATGTTAAACAGCATGCCGCACAGTACGAGCAGCAGCACGACTACCAGCACTAATAGCCAGGCCAATAGCACAGTAAAAATAGCGATCCAAGCGTGTTTACAGAGTGCTTCATAGGACGGCCATCGCCCTTCCTGGGTTGGCCAACAGCAAATAAACGTACAGGCGATATAACCGAGGAGAGTGCCACACAATATCCAAGAATCCAGCAGCCGGAATAATCCACTTTCAGAAAGGACCCAGCCGCTGATTGCAGTCATCAGCACGGTTAGCACGCTGGCCAATAGCCACGTCTTTTTCAAGAAGAGCGTACGCTCCAGCCATTGCAGACTGATTCCGCCAACCGTCGCCATCGTTATCAACATTGCCTGAAGAACGCCTTCTTTCATTTCGAGCGCGGCAACAAGCAAAAGTCCCTGAAGCAGGCCAATAACCAGATAAAACCTTAACGATGGGGAACGAACAGGCATGGAAAATCCTTTTATCGATGAACTCGTCATGTACCGAGCTATTGGTGTACTGCTTTTTTCACCGCTCGAATGATGCGAGGTAGAGAGATAAATACAATTCAAATAATAACAAAATTTTCTACACTTACCACATTAAACGGCACTGATAATTGAGAAAATGTTGAAGCTGGCATGTCGTTAATATATTCTTTCCCACAATAAAGGATATTTACAGTGCTCGTCAGAGATATGTAGATACACATAAAAAAGCGATGATAATTAAAAAATAACACTACGAATAGTAGTGAGCATTTATCTTTTATCAGCATCTCCCATTAATATGGAAAACCATGTAATCACATAAAAAAGTGAACTTATGTCAAAAACAGAAATTGCTACATTTGTATCAGAACTTTTAGCGGCAGCAGCGATAGTTGTATCTGCTGGAGCTTATTGCTGGGATTATTTCTATGCCAGCAATAAGGTTTCGGTGTCATTATCTACCGTTTCTAGCACATCATCTGATATGTCATTGCTTATTTCTAATACAGGGCAGATCGATATTGCAATAAAAAGAATTTTTATAACCGTACCTGATTATAAAGACATCAATAATGAAGTAGTTATAGAAAAAGGGGGGATATTTCTTCCTAAACAATCATCCATTCTTCTCAAATCACAAAAATCTAACTTAAGTAGTTCAGTTCGTTATGAGAAAAAAAGCTCAGAACCATCGGTTTATAATATTCAAACGGCGACAACTGATTGTTTAGTTAACGTTGAAATTGTAGCATCAAGTGAAAAATCAACCACTACTCCATCGACCAAGATGGAATGCATTGCAGCATCAGTCGTTGATTGGGAACAAATGGTGTTGAGTAAATAACTACACTTTATATCGTGTATGCATAATCCACATGATTTTTCATGGTAATAGTTGTCGATTATCTTTATTGACACCATGCCCGAATCGGGGCTCTAGAGGTCACGGACAGTGTAACGCGCACAGGGAAGGGGCTCAGCAAACGCCCCAACCCATAACCGTCTGACTTTATTGTAGTAATTTTTTAGTACTTCGGCGTGCTTGACGGTGGTTTTAAGCGGACTTTGCTGGATGCTAAAGGAGCGATTATCTTGTTGAATCGGAGAGCTACAGACTTTCATGGACGTCTATAGTACAAAAACTTTGGAGCGGGAAACGAGACTCGAACTCGCGACCCCGACCTTGGCAAGGTCGTGCTCTACCAACTGAGCTATTCCCGCATAGAATCGGATTTATTATCTTTTACTTTCAGCAAAAAGCAAACCCTGCTGAAACCAAAACTAATTAACCCTGCCAAATCGCATGTAACTAAATGAATTACATCACTATTTACTGACATAGCGATTCAACGGTCAGCATTATGTACCAATCAACCTAACGTGGCAACCCCCTTTTCACTGAAAAACATTGCCGTACACGTACAGCCTCAACCAACTCAGTGCTATGGAGGCAAAACCATAAGCCCGCCTCCACAACCAGACCGCCTAAAGTAAGGCGGCCCGATCTTTCATTTGCTTGCGTATCAAGATTTTACGCTTTTCAACAAAGTTTGCTTGCAGATATGCCCAAATGTGACGTGAGTTGAGTTATTGCCACCCACACCAACGCCACTCTGATCTGGGATTTCAATGCGCCATCCACCCACATCGTAGGTTGTTCTCCACGTATTGATGTAGCCCTGACTGTAGTCCTGGAACTGTGTAGTGTAATCGGCATAACAGTTATCCAATTTCACAGATCCCGAAGCACTCCCGTTTGCACCCGTTATTATCCCGTGGTCAGTGTTCGGGCCAAAGTCCAGAATTCCATTATTTTCTCGTTGATTGAGTCTAAGAATTACAACAATATTTGGAATACCAGCCCCGGTTGAATCAGCCAGTGTAACTTGCCAGGTAACATCCCGATAGGCTTGCGTGGTCATAAAACCATAAGCCGTTGGTGCTGCATTTGGAATACGCAGAACGGTGCTTTCCCCCGAAACAGAATGGCTAAACCTGGCAATTTTGGAGCCTAAAGTCAGCTTATATTTCTGAGAAACGGTCGGTAATCGTGATGGATTAGGCAATACTCTAACCAAAATCTTTTCATTCAGTTGAGATGGAGTGATGGTAATTTCCTGTCCGGTATTACGGGTTGTCCAGGTGTTCCCTCCATCAGCGGAAGACGCCAGTAACCAGTTGTTATTGGTTCCGCTCGTCAATCCATTCAAGCTAAGTAAAACTTGCTGGCCACGTATTGCAGTAAATACATAGTAATCCGCATCAGAATCGCTATCAGAATTAGCTTCAATTTTATTCAGGTTATCAGGCAGCGGGAAGGCCAGAGAGGGAATATCATTTAACTCATACGCATCGACATCTGTATTAACGATGGCACCAAAATTAAAACCAGAACCATCTGCTGTCTTGGCCTCCATGAACCAATAATAGTGTCCCGGTTGTGTTAAATCCAGCGTAGCCTCATCAGCATTCCCTTCTTGATCAGAATAATTAATTGCCGTCACATTATTCTGGCCATCGTCCCGCATCAAACTGAGCGCAATATCTGTTTCAGGACTCATTCCTACGACGAAAGCGGTTGTTTTAGAACGCTGGGTAATTTCAAAATGATAACAAGCGCTACCCCCACTTTGCAGCCCATCCAGCGTATAAATTGAGTTTACTGAAAGTGTCGGACACAGAGGAGTGAATGAACTGTCATTGGCCAGAGCCTGATTGCTTGATAATGACTTTTTTTGTGCGCTTTTGGCATCAGTCTGTGCACTTGATGCATTAGGGGTAATAACGACAACCCCCTCATTTTCGGCTTTGTGAAACTTATAATAACTTCCGGCATCCGCTTGCATACTATTTGGTGCATCAAAGAGAGAAACTGTGCCTTTTTTTTGCAGTTTCCCGATATCCTTCACTTCCACGGAAACGCTGGTTTCTGCAAACGCAGAACCCATGCAGAATACCAATCCGGCTGCCGCGAGGTATAAATTTAAACGATGATATTTCATCCCAATATTTCCTTATTTTTGAGTATTTTCAAATAAAAAGCAGACTTATTATTTATAAATTAACAAACATTGGATTTTAAGCGAGCATAGTATTGCATCGACATGAAAAATAATCTCAATGAATTTTTACAAAAATATTTAAAATGAAATTATTTTAAATGAGTGAATTACAATTATTATTAAGGTAATTAATTCACTCGTTTTAATTTTCCAGATAATCATTTAATACTCACGACTAAAATCTACCTCTCCACGCAGCGTATTATCAGCATGGAAGCGAGAGAAATTATCGAGAAATAACCTTCCCATCAGCCCCGGCACCATCGGTCCGGCAATGTGTGCCGTTAACGTCAGGTTCGGTGTTTTCCAGAACGGGTGGCTGTAAGGCAACGGCTCTTGCCTGAATACATCCAGTACCGCGCCTGCAATCTGCGCATCACGTAGCGCCGATCGCAAATCATCATCAACGACAGCACTACCGCGCCCGACATTGATAAACAGTGCCGAAGGCTTCATGGCCGCAAAAAAATTAGCATCATAGATATCGGTAGTCGCCGAGGTATCTGGCAGAAGGTTGATGACATAATCAGCCTCCGGCACCGCGGCGGGCAGTTCCGCAAGGCTCATGATCCGTTTAAAATCAGGCCGCAGTCTTGGCGTACTAACAATGCCGTATAGCTCGACGCCAAAAGGCCGTAGAAAACCTGCGACTTCACAGCCGATCTCCCCTGCACCAACAATCAGCACGTTTTTATCTGCCAGCGAGCCCGGCAAGCGATGATCCCAGCGCCGTTCTTCCTGACTGACTTGCCGTTCCCCCAGACGCAACTCATGTCTGAGCATATAGGCAATCACATATTCGGCTATCGGTTGCCCAAACACGCCAACAGCGCGGCTTAAACGATAATCTCGCGGTAGCCCATCAGCCAACAACGGCTTGAACCCTGCCCAGGTAGACTGTAGCCACTTCGGCTTGGCTCCCTGAGCCAGTAATGCTGCTGCGGTGTCAGGTTCCCCCAACCAAATCGGACAACTCGCGGCCTGCTCTGCCGTACCGTTTGACAGCACCAGCTCAAGCTCCGGTGCCCCATGATTTAAGATGGAGCCGATTTCATCAGCACGCGAGTCCAGCAGCAGAATAGCGGTCATAAGCACGTTCCTTTACGGGGTGAGGCACCTGCGCCGCCCCCCAATATTGTCATCATTACATTTAAGATTCGGCCGAAGCCTGAATGAGCGACGTCAATAACGCGCCGCGCTTCGATTCTGATTTCTTCACCAGTGCGGCGAGCTTTTTGGCATTGCCCCAGATGAGATATAAGATATGTTCTATCACAGCAGGTTCTCGCCTCCGCACCTCTTCGACCAGTTGTTCGAACAAAGCATCACCTTCTAGTGCGGGCAACATGTTCAACTTTAGGCTTTCCGTCGCGTGGCTCAGACAGGCAACCAGCGCCACCACGTTCTGTGCCATCACGCCATGCTTATCGAAAAACGCATGGATGAAGCCAACGTGTACCGATTGGTGCTCGTCATCCACGCTTTCCATATAATCTTTTACGAGCGGGAAATACCCTGCATCGGTCAGACCCAGTCCGAATACCGCATAGCTTCCCGGCATGCTGCACTTCTCGCCTTCCGAATCGGCATACCATTCAAATTTCTCAATCGCAGCACGCGCATAATCCTCAAGAGGCGGATGGATCGATGCATACTGCAACGCGTTAGCAAAAAAGCGATGGGTATCCGATTTTGCTAACCCTTTGATGGGAAGGTACTGTCGCGCCGACGATTTCAGGATAATCTTGTAACTCTTTGGAAAACCAAACATCAGTAAACGCGTGATGAAAAGCAGCGACTGCTCATACGCTTCAGTACTTTCCTTACGAACACGTATCGTGATGGTAGAAAACACATCATTCGCCACGCATTCCACCCATTCATTTTTCAGGTTGATCAGCGCTTGTTCAAATGTGCCGCTTCCCTCTTCCATCATGCTTACCGCACGCGGATGGCCCAACTGCTTCGCGATATCCAGATATTCCAGAGCCTGGGATTTACTGTAGGAAGGTTCATAACGCAGAATCATGACTGCCGCATAAAGCACTAATTCAACAGGGTGAAGCGTTTGTGGATCCTGCAAATCCAATGCGATACCGGGTTTGAGGGTATAGATTTCCGGTTCGGAAAAATATTCGGACTGAGACACGTCGCAATAGCGCAACAAAAACTGCTGATCGACCCATCCTTTTAACGCACCGACGATTCTGCGCCGATGTTCCAACAATTCTGCATGTCCTGCATTTCGCTGCTGAATTTTTTCAAACTGAGTCATGATCCAATGGATATCCTGCGAGGGGAAAAGCTGTACATCAAGCAGGTGGCGAGCCAGAAAGAAAGTTTGCAGCGTCTCAGTCGGCGCATTGCCATGAGTAAGATGCTGCTCGATATAGACGTAAATAGACTCAAGTAGCTGCTGTTTTTTCACCTCGTTGGTGAACGTAAATAGCGTAACCAGCAGACGACCTTCGATTGCCGGGAGTACGGCACGGAAGCAAAACCGATAGTCAATCACCGCAGTATCTGCCAGTTTCTGTACCCGCAGGGCAATAGCCTGAGTCAGCGCAGGAACCACATATTCCTCTATCTGCGCAACACTCAATTCCCCTTTTCGGCTACCGGGCGACAGCCCGTCTGCGTCACTTTTTGATTCAGAGGATATTGACGTCCGGCCCGGCGCATAATCCAGTACCACATCGTTATGGATACCCGCTTGCAGCGTTGTTCGCGATACGATCTTATCCACACCGACTCTTTTCTCCAACGCGTCAAACCATTCGCTGATAGCCTTAAGCGATTCATCCCGCAAAGGTAGTTCGTGCTGTGGTGATACCCCGGTTTCGTTTGAGTAACTATCCGCCATTTCTCTCTTTTTCCTTTTTATCGCAGATGAAACTTTACCCCAAAAAACAGTATTGATGGTGTTTACCAATCGCCGAAGGTAGCACGAAGCACGCTATTTTTTGCCTTTCCCGTTATCCCATAACAGTGAGGTGTAGCGAAGATAGCAGGAGAGCTAAACCAAGATAAACGTCCGTTTTAACTGATCCTTTTCGTTGCTATAGATAAGGAAAATCAACGTGTTGGTGTAAGGATGGATAGTACCGACGGATAGTAGCGCATCCACATTTCTTTAGTGACAGGAAATTACGATGGGTTGGTTTTTCTCAGATGTAGAGAAGGCGTGATCAATCATCCTGTGATAACCCCACAGCACCGAGAAGTGGGTGCTGTGGGACACAGGCTAATCAGGCACTCAGCGTGGCGTTATCAATGACAAAGCGATATTTCACATCACCTTTGAGCATCCGCTCGTAGGCCTCATTGATTTCGTCAGCCCGGATCAGCTCAATATCTGAAACAATCCCGTGCTCGGCACAAAAATCCAGCATCTCCTGCGTCTCAGGAATGCCACCAATCATCGATCCCGCCACCGTACGACGCTTCATGATCAGATTGAACACGTTGGGAGAAGGATGTGGCGACGCAGGCGCACCGACTAGCGTCAACGCACCATCTCGTTTCAGCAGGACCAGAAATGCATCCAGATCGTGCGGAGCGGCCACGGTATTCAGGATTAAATCGAAGCTGCCTGCATGCGCCGCCATTTCCTCGGCATTACGAGACACCACAACCTCGTTTGCCCCCAGCGCTTTTGCATCTTCACGTTTGGATTCAGACGTGGTGAACGCCACGACATAGGCCCCCATCGCATGCGCCAGTTTGATCCCCATGTGGCCAAGCCCGCCGATCCCCACAACACCAACCTTCTTACCCGGCCCTGCATTCCAGTGCCGCAGCGGTGAATAGGTGGTAATTCCGGCGCACAGCAGAGGCGCGACGGCAGCCAGCTCTGCCTCAGTATGGCGGACACGCAGCACATAGCGCTCATGCACGACGATTTGTTGGGAGTAGCCGCCAAGCGTCCATCCAGGTTCGTCTGCTGTCGGGCCGTTATACGTGCCGACCATCCCGTCACAGTAGTTCTCTAAACCCTCATCGCATTCTTCACAGTGCCGACAACTGTCCACGATGCAGCCGATCCCGGCCAGATCGCCAGCCTTAAAAGCGGAAACATGTGGCCCTACCGCAGACACCCTTCCGACAATTTCATGTCCAGGTACGCAGGGAAACTGCGTTCCAGCCCATTCAGCACGCACCTGATGCAGGTCCGAATGGCAAATACCGCAGTACGCAATCTCAATCTGAACATCATGAGCTCCCGGCGCACGTCGGACGATCTTCAACGGCTCAAGAGGTTTGTCGCCCGCATGGGCTCCATACGCGTGTACAAGCATGGCTATTTCCTTTTCTGTTGAGAAACCGATCAAGTTGAAAAACAGGTTATGTCGAGAAACACGCTATTTTCCTAAATCCTCTCTGCAAACAGGTATAGCATTCCGACTGTTTTCTTGCCCGATCCTCCATTTCTTTATGCGCAGGCTATCGCACTTAGAAGTCGCGTTTATTGCAGGCCGTTTTATTTCCCGCTGTTATCCCTCAGAGAGTCATTTTGGTAAACGCCAGAGAAGCACCTAAAGCAATCAGGGCAATACCAATACCTTTGTCGACCAGACGCTGGCGGTCGATCAGCCGACGACGCATAGCCGGTGCAGCAAAAAACAGCGCAACAATACTGAACCAGACCCAGTGCGCCACCGACATGAATAACCCGTAGCCAAAATTATGGCTCATTGGGCTGCCGGGCTGCACGACCTGGGTATAGGTGGCGACGACAAACAGCATCGTTTTCGGGTTAAGCGCATTGGTGAGAAAGCCCATACGAAACGCAGCCAGCGATGATGGTGCATGACCGGATGCCTCTTCTAATTTTATTTTTGTCGTATTGGTTAATGATTTATACCCCAGATAAATCAGATATGACGCCCCCAGAATTTTCATCGCCATAAATATCATCGGGGAGTTAACAATGAATACCGCGATGCCAAAAACGGTATACATCACATGAACTTGGACGCCGCAGGCAATGCCAAACGCGCTGAGTAACCCGGCACGCGAGCCAAACGCATAGCTATTTCGGGTGACCATAGCAAAATCTGGCCCAGGGCTGATAACCGCCAAAATAGTGATCGTCGCGACGGCAATTAACTCATTCATTCACGTTTTCCTTGTTCGGTAAACCATCATCTTTCACGATGATTTTGCACAGATGGGTAGCGGGTGGATTAGAAGAGACATACAGCGACTGTAGTTGCCATACGGCTATCAACCGCACTACTCCCACAATATCGCCTCACTATTTAAGCTATTACGCTTCTTCCTGCTTGAAGACAGTGTGATTATTCAGCGTTTGCATGTGTCAAAAAAGCGATTTATCTTGGTGTAAATCTGTCAAATTTCATCGTGTATATGAAACTTCCCTCATTAGCCTCTTTTCGCTTCTTTGAAGCAGCCGCACAAACAGGTAGCTTTGTTAAAGCCGCCGAGTCCCTGCATGTCACGCACGGTGCAGTCAGCAGACAAATTAGGTTGCTGGAAGACGCGCTAGGGGTTGAGCTGTTTGAACGACGCAATCGAGCGATCTTTTTGAACGCGGCAGGCCGTTCTTTGCACACGGTCACACAGTCCGTCTTTGAGCAGCTTGAAGGGGCGGTATATCGGCTACAGCAAGGTGCGCAGGATGATGTACTGACGCTGTCATGCGAACCCACCATTGCCATGAAATGGCTGATTCCGCGACTGCCTGCTTTTAATCAGGCGAATCCCGATATCAAACTTCATCTGGTCGCAGCGGGCGGGCCGATTGATTTCGTGCGTAGCCGCGTTGATCTCGCCCTGCGGCGTGACGATTTTCACTGGGAGCCGCACACGCATGGAATAAAAGTGTGTGACGAATGGATGGGGCCAGTAAGTCGCAATAAAGCCGAGCGTAAGGACAGTCTGGAGGGAGTGCGTTTGCTTTATACCGGAACGCGCCCAAGAGCGTGGGCAACGTGGCAGCGACAGACTCACATCTCCCTCAAAGGCAGCGTCAGAGCTGACTATGAGCATTTTTATCTGTGCATTCAGGCTGCGGTTTCAGGGTTAGGCATGGCAATGGCGTCTTTCCTGATGGTGCAAGACGAGATTGGGAGCGGACAATTGCATGCACCGTATGGATTTGCGCGGGATGGCTCTGCTTATTACTTGTTATCGCCCGTTCCCATTGAGCAAAATGAAAAATATGCACGATTTCACATGTGGCTGATGCAGGAGGTTTCCACCTGCCTTTCTGGAGTTGAAGACCCTTGTTAACACGCGTACTGGAAGCACAATGACTGCCCATTCCCGTGAATCTAATTTCACGACACTGAACATGATTATTGCCGCCTCCCTCGTGGGGTTAGTCACTGGATACACACTGCCGCTAATCAGTTTGAAGCTGGCCGAGCACGGGCACAGCACGACGACGCTGGGTATTCTGGCTGCACTCCCAGCGGCGGGAATGATGCTCTCATCCTTTGTTACGCCGTGGCTCAGCCGTCACCTGCACGCCAGATATCTGTTATCCGGCAGCCTGATGGTTCTGGCAGCAGCAACCGTAGCTTCATTCCTGCTATCGCATCCTGTCTCGCTCATTTTGCCCCGCCTGTTAACCGGTCTTGCCGCGGGGATCCTTGTGGTACTGGGAGAAACTTGGGTCACCAGCCGAGCGTCAGACAAACATAAAGCGACACTGACGGGGCTGTATGCCTCCGTTTTCACGGGGTGTCAGCTGATAGGGCCGCTGCTTATTGCCGCTGGTGAGACTATTCAAACCTATGCGCTATGGCTGATTTGCGGCATATGTGGCGCCTGTGCGCTTATGCTGAGGAATTGCGCCAGCATGGTTCGAGCCGATGATCCGTCCTCGGCGTCTTATCGGGACTTTATCCCTTTTCTACCCGCGATGGCTTCTGGCGTACTCTGCTTCTCCTTCTTTGACGCCAGCATATTGTCGCTCTTTCCGCTCTACGGCATGGCGCAGGGGCTGGACGAAAAATCCGCGATCTTATTAGTCACACTCATCTTTCTCGGTGATGCCTTGTTTCAAATGCCGATTGGCTGGCTGGCGGACAAATGCGGCATCATAAAAACCCACATCTGCTGCGGCGTCCTTTTCTGTGTGATGCTGATAAGTACCGCCTTCTCGTTTTCCTCGCCCTCACTGTTGGCGTCAGCCTGCATCGCGCTGGGTGCGGCAGCGGGCGGGCTTTACACGTTATCTCTGGTTCGGGCCGGTCAACGATTTGCCGGTCAGCGGCTGATTATGATGAATGCTCTTCTGGGGCTGGTGTGGTCTGCGGGCAGTATCTCCGGGCCGCTGTTCTCCGGCGCAGCGATGACGTTTTACGGTTACGACGGCCTCATCGTCCTATTGCTACTCATCGGCGTGTTGTTTGTCGGCATACAGAGCGTATTAAGAAAAGAACACATACCGCGTTCGCTGAGTGAAGAGTGAGGAGTGAATGTTCGCGGTCTGTCTCCCAAACCCATTGCAGTTTGGGAGGCAGAAGGCCAGATCGGTGTTCCCTATGCGGCCATTTCGCGTTTGAATACTTCCAGCGTGTGCGCCTTGACGCGAATAAACTCTGGATCGCTCATCACCTCCGCGCCGCGCGGACGCACTAAATCGAAAGGAACAATCTCCGACACTGTCGTTGGCCGACGCGTCAGCAGCAGAATTTCGTCCGCCAGAAACACTGCATCCTCCAAATCATGTGACACGATGACCATCGTCACGCCGGTTGCCAACTGAACCTCTTGCAGCTTGTCGCGGATGAACAGCGTCATTTCAAAATCCAGCGCCGAGAACGGCTCATCCAGAAACATGACCTCCGGCCCCGTCGCTAGCGCCCGCATAATACACACCGTCTGCTGCTGTCCGCCCGACAGTTCATACGGGTAGCGCTGAAGGTCGAAACGAATATCAAACATCGCAATCAGTTCATCCATGCGCGTCTGAACATCCTGTTTGCGCATTCCACTGCGCACCAGAGGGTAAGCAATGTTTTTCCAGGCACTCATCCAGGGAAAAAGCGCATCACGATAGTTTTGAAACACATACCCAATTCTGGTTTCCGCCAGCGTTTTGCCGTCAAACAAGATATCGCCACTATCGACGGGAATCAGCCCGGCAATCATGTTCATCAGCGTCGATTTACCACAGCCGTTCGGCCCGAAAATAGACACGATCTTGCCGCGCGGCAAATCCAGATTAAGGTCGGTATAAAGCGGCTGACCCGCAAACGACTTGTTCAAGCCGCGGATGGTAACGTGAGTGTTCGGTGCCGGGTAAGGCGGCAACGGCGTATCCAATTTTTCCACTTGCGCAGTACGAGGTGTCATCATGCTTTGCCACTCCAGTGAACAATTCGTTTTTCTGCTATTAAAAACAGCACGTTAAGCAGATATCCCAGTGCGCCGGTAATCAGAATAGAAGCGTACATATCCCGAATATTGAATACCTGCTGAGCATCAATGATGCGGTGCCCCAACCCCGTTTCGGAACCGATAAACATCTCCGCGACAATCACGATCACCAACGCCATCGACACGCCGGTACGCAGGCCGACAAAGGTTTGTGCCAGGCTTTCGAGCAGCATGATGTCTTTAAAAATATGCCAGCGGGAGATCCCCATCACCTGTGCCGCCATCAGACGGGTTTTCTTTGCATTCATCACGCCATAAGCGCTGTTGAACAGAATCACCAGCACGGCGGCAAAAGCTGAAATGGCAATTTTATTCGCGTCGGTTATCCCAAAAATCAGCAAAAATAGCGGAATCAGCGCTGACGATGGCGTTGAGCGGAAGAAATCGATCAGAAACTCCAGACTGCGGTAAATCTTTTCATTACTGCCCAGAATAACGCCTAGCGGCACGCCAATCAGTGCAGCAAAACCAAATGCGGCGAGCGTACGGTATAGCGTCGCGCCGATATCCGTACGCATGCTGACATCCGCGAAGGACTGGAACATATAGCTCAACGTGTCGACCGGCGAAGGTAATAAAATGGGGTTCAACCATTTCGCACTGACCGCCAATTGCCAAAAGAGAAACAGCAGAATCGGGCCGACAGCGGGTAGTAATTTAGACGTCCAATGCTCACGCATAATCGCGCACCTCCCTTAAGGCTGATAAATCAGGCTGCTAACATCCACCGGCTGCCGGAAGATTTTTCTTTCAGTGAACACGTCATAAAACTTCTGGAACCACGCTAGATTGTCGCCTTTTAGTTCGTCGTACATAACGAACCCCGGCAAAGGCACCTCTTTACTCAGTTCGGCTTCAATACTGGTGTAACCGGTAATGTTTTCGCGAGCCGCATCAGGGTTCTGCTGAATAAACTGCACCGATTTGGCATAGGCTTGTGTGAAGGTCTTCGCCTCAGCAGCACGACTTTCGATAAAACCACTATTTAACGCCGCCGCACCACCAAACCACGGCGCATCTGGGTTACCGAGCACATAGCGTGAGATCACTCCCGTTTCCAGCGTACGCGACAGCCCCTTCAGCCGCCCGACCGTCCCAGTAGGTTCCAGAGTATAAACACCGTCAATTTGTCCAGCGGCCAGCGCCGCTACATGTTGTCCGACGGGCAATTCCGTCACCCGCAGTTCATCCGCCGTAAAACCATTCTTCTCCAGAATGATTTTGGTCATGACCACATTCTGAATACCCGGCCCACAGGCGATACGCTTGCCCCTCAGCTCTGCGATACTTTTTACGTCGCTGTTTAGCGGCACCAGAAATTCATCCAACACCATCCGATGGTTAGAAGGGTTTGAGCAAATGATCTTGAACAGACCGGGGGAAGTAATCTCCCCTAATCCCAACGCGCCAGTAGCCGTACCGTTGGCGCAGCCGTGTATGCGCCCCGTGATCATCCCTTCGACAATCTGTTGCGGGCTGGCGAATTTCACGGCGCGAACATTCAATCCCGCCTCTTTGAAAAAGCCGCGTTCAACGCCCACATATAAAGGCAAGCCGCCAACAATCGGCCAGTAACCAATGCGGATCTCCTCACCCTCTGCGGCTAAAGCGATGCCCGGCAGCAAGCTGCTTAGCGTCAGCGCCCCTGCGCTAACGGCTGACCACTTCATTAACTGCCTGCGTTTACGATCGATCTTGTCATTGTTATTTTTCATTGTGTTCCCCTTCAACGGTGAGCTAACAACAGCTGATAATCACCAGCCTGAAAAAACCGATCAGGTCGATTGCCTGAGTCGCGCCATCTTGTACACAAGATGGTATATAAGACTAAGCACAGGCCGTGCCATGATTCCCGACACCGTGAAAACGCAGTAAACACGCCGTTCTGACAGGATCGCGCGCACCAAAAAAAGGCAAAACGTTACAAAAATGCATTACGAGTGATGCAGTGAATGGAGGGAGCAGTGAGACGAGCAGGCCAGAGAGAAGCGAGGTAATGTTGATCAGCAAGCTGGGTTCGTGGAGGAGAGCGACGACAAACCAATGCAAATTAATTGATTGCCGTCGATGGTACTTTGTATCGGCTTAAGACTTGGCGCTGAGCTGCGTGAATACCTCCCGTAGCGTTGCAGCCTCATAGGTTGGCGCGATATCCGAATCGTTGGCGGCTCCGTTTGCATTGAACCAGCAGCTGTCTATGCCGTACAGGTTCGCTCCCAGGATATCGGCATCAAGCCTGTCTCCCACGATGATCGCCTTGGTTTTCTCAAACGCGCTGAACTTGCTGACTGAGAACTCAAAGAAGCGCGCGTCCGGCTTCGCGAATCCGCAAGCCTCAGAGGTAGCAACAAACGTGAGCCAATCTGCCAGCCCCGAGTTCGCTACCCGCTTCGCCTGCACATACTCAATGCCGTTGGTAATAATGCCAACCTCACCGATCTCGGCAAGCGCTTCGCATATCTGGACAGCGCCATCGACCAACACCACGGTTTCAGGCAAGCACTCCAAATAGAGGCTGCTCGCTTTATGGGGATCGATATCAATGCCATGAAGGCAGAACGTGCGACGGAATCGCTCTACTTTCAGTAAATCTTTGGTGATTTCCCCTTTCTCAAACTTGCTCCATAGCTGGGAATTCTCACGCTGATAGTCTGCAAACAGGGTCGTGTTTTCAATATCGATACCAAGGTTTGTCAGCGTGCGTGCGAACGAAAGACGCTCAGAGGCTTTGAAGTCTAACAGCGTGTCGTCAAGGTCAAACAGGAAGTGGCGGTATTTCATAAATGTTGGTTACTCGAAATCAAGGAATCGCTTTTGGTGGAGACGGACTGCGCGGGCTTAGCGGCTATCAGCGCGCGGTTAACGCCCAGAATCACAACGATGAATGATAGCGTCAATAGCCCGATCATCACCCACGGAAACGCGCCCGGGCCTGCGTTGCTGAGGAGCAATCCGCCGATGACGCCTCCAGAAGCGACGGCGGTGTTCCACGATGTAGTAGACATCGACTGTGCGACGTCCACGGCATCAGACGAAAGATGGGTCATCGCCGTTTGCGTGACAACAGAGAATCCCCCGAAAGACATTCCCCACATAAAGACTGCTAGAACCAGAATGATCGGTACATCGGACCAAAGGCCCAGAAGGAGGGTCGCGGCAGCGAATAACAGCACTTCGGCAGGGCCGAGACGCTTGAGGTTCCCATCGACTATGATGCCTGACAGCACAAGGCCAAAAACCGCACCAGCCCCGAAAATAAACAGTACCCCGTTGAGCCAGTCCCCCATGGCAGAAGCTACGAGGAAAGGTTCGATGTAAATATAAAGAATGTTGTGCGTGACGATATAAGTGAGGATCAATGCAAGCGTCGCCCCTACGCCGCGCTTGGAGGCAACCTGAGGCAGCGATAGCCGCTGATCAGCCGATTCACCCGGAAAATCGGGAGCAAAAAGCGCGATCCAAACGACGAGGAACACCGCGATAATCGACACTAATCCAAACGCCCCCTGCCAGCCGATCGCTGACCCGAGAAGGCCGCCAATCGGTACGCCGAGAACCAACGCAGCCGTAGAGCCCGCACCGACAATAGCGATTGCACGCCCGAGTAACCAACGGGGAACCATACGGGATGCGTACCCGGCAAGCATCGACCAGACCACGCCGCCAAACAGACCAGCAACAAAGCGGGCGGCCAGTGATAAAACGTAGTTGTCCGAAAATGCGGTCACCGCATTAACGACGGCAAATCCGCTAATTGCTACAAGCAACAGAGGCTTACGCCGCATTCCCCGCGTCAGTGCCGTAGCGGGAATCGCGGATAAAAGCGCCCCCAGAGCAAACGCGGTGATGAACTGACCAGCCAGACTTTCGGAAACGTCCAGGCCCGTAGCGATCGAACTAAGGAGCCCTGCTGGCATAATCTCGGTCAGTAAGGTCAGAAACGCGGCTGTCGCAAGAGCGAGGAGCTTTGACACGGGGAGAGACGGAGTTTGGATTCGATTTGCACTCAAAATTATTATTTACCTGTAACGCAGGCCTGTCGTGGCACACTAATTTTTTTCCACCTGAATAGCGATGATAGCATCACATCCTTATACAAACAGATAACATGATGATCGACACGGGCTGGCATTGTCGCGAGGAAACGCCCTATGACGTGTTGAACGCCATCCAGCCAAGCCTTAAGTCAGGCAGCGATCAACCTTCTGTTTTCCCGCACAGTTCTTCAGCCAGCCACTGAATGTAATCCGCCAAAGCCGCTTCATTTCTCTGGCAGTACGTCCATTTCTGATAGCGTTTTACCGTAATGAAACCTGCCTGCCGCAACAGATCGACATGTCGGCTGGCTGTCGGTTGGGCGATATGCAACGCATCGGCGATCAACGTAATACACACACCAAATTCCTGCGGATCGGCTGACGTCTGCCCACTAAAATATTGTTGCGGATGCTTAAGCAGCCGGAGGATTTCCAATCGTGGTTCACTGGCTAATGCTTTGACTTGGGTTGATCTCTCGCTCATCTTTTGTATCATATAGTCACATAGCTAACATTGAATATGATGATAACATGCTTGAACTGAAACATAACTTTATTTTCGAAGATCAGCCTGTTGCCTGGGGATGCATGGGTCAAGGACCCGCGCTGGTGCTGATTCACGGTACACCCTTTTCTTCTCAGGTATGGCGACGTATCGCTCCCCTGATCTCCTCCCATTGGACCGTTTATTACTACGACATGGTGGGCTACGGGCAATCACATAAATCTGCCGGACAGCAGGTATCGCTTGGCGTGCAGGACCGACTACTGGCCGCACTCCTGAAAGAATGGAAGCTGACGCGACCCGACATACTTTGCCATGATTTCGGCGGAGCGACGGCGCTACGTGGCTATTTCCTGCAAGGTCTCCGTTATGCCTCGCTGACGCTGTTTGATGCGGTCGCGATTTCCCCGTGGGGCTCGCCCTTTGTGACACATGTCAGAAAACATCAGGATGCCTTCACCGGCCTGCCGAAATACGCTCACGATGCGTTACTCAGCGCTTATTTGCAGGGCGCGGCTTATCAGCCGTTATCGGAAGAAGCGCTGAACATTTACATGTCACCGTGGCAGGGAGAAGTCGGGCAAGCCGCTTTTTATCGGCAAATAGCGCAGATGGATCAATGCTATACCAACGACATTGAACCCTTGCTCACCGAGCTTGATTGTCCAGTGAATATGTTATGGGGCGAGCAGGATGAGTGGATACCACTTGAGGTCGGCAAACGTCTAGCACATCGACTTGGCGATTCGCCTTTACAGATCGTCAAAAACGCAGGGCACCTTGTACAGGAAGATGCCCCCGAAGCCATTGTTCAATCTATGTATTCCTTGCTGCTAAAACGGGCGGGAACGTCATCCTCACGATAAGGCGGCATTAATGAGCAGCAGTGACAACATTCTCGAACGCTTACTCTTCACGATACATAAGCGGTTAGTCTCGATACTCATAGATCCGCATTTACGTAAGGATGTCGCCCCAACCGTCAACGGCTGGCCTTCCCGACCAGAAAAAAATATGCGACCGAGTACCGCTGTGCATCTGCCTGCGGTTGATTATCTTGAACAAACGTTGAAAATCGGGGAAACATTGGGAGACAGAGAAATATGCTCAATGATCAGGTTATTAGCCCCAGAATTAAGCTGGAACTTTGATTACACCCCGCATCCCGAGTTTCCGTATCTGGACGAAAAAGTCGCCTTTACGCAATTCGTCGGACCTGACGATCTCTGGGTATCTTCTCATTTAGCGATAGGGTTGACGCTCATTGCGCCAGAAACGCATTATCCAGCGCACTGCCACCCCGCAACGGAGATTTACCTTCCTCTGGCTGGCACGGGTTTATGGTCGATGGGGAATGAGGATTATTTTCCGCGCCAACCCGGTGAGTTAATTTTTCACCCTAGCGGTATTACACATGCGACTCAGGCACAAGAAGAGCCGATGCTCGCGTTATACATTTGGCACGGTGATATCTGTTCGCCCTCTGAATGGCTGCCTGAGGCGTGTGAATAGACGTAAATTGCAGGTTATCGCCTGCAATTTACGGTAGAAAATAAAGAGTTATTATTTCTTCATCTCAATGCTTTTCATTTCATCTTTACTTAACCCATTCATTGAGCTGCTAATAACACAATTGTAAGTTTCATTCTTATTAATAATCATGAAAGTACTCACTGGGTTTTTCATTTTTTTATCAAGAGAGAAAAGAATATAAGAGTCGGGTAAAACACTGGGGCTAAATGCGCCAAATGAATAGCTATCAGATAGACCCAAGGCTGATAAATCCGCCGTTAATTCCATTGGCTGTGTACTGTGAGGTGAAGGGAACATAGACTTCGCTGACATCATCATTGATTGGGTATTAATGTTATATTCTGTTGTCACTTTCATGCCCATATATTTTGATTCAGGCATATTCAGCTGTTTCTCACACATTACATCGTGCTGCGGGCTGGACGTTCCATTTTGCAGGACGGCATGGATATGTTTTAATTCAAGTTGTTCTTTTCCGGTATGTGCTTTTGCCATATCATCAGCCTGAGCAAACCCGCTCATCACCAAAGCCGCGGTTGCTACAACGTGTAAAATAGAGCGATTCATTGCATTCATTTTTCTATCCTCTTTTATCTACAGGGAAACCCTATGATCCATGATAACAATCTGTTAGTTATTAAATAAATCCGTTAGTTATTAAATAAACAACTGGAATGCTTCATGAAATTTAAATGATATTTCCCAGGAAAAATAGAATAGAAAAAACAAATAACAAAAAAAAGATGATAACAGCCAGTTTAATTTTGAATGATGTGTTTTTTACAAATGCATTCTGGTTATAAACATAGTCAAATTTAAATATTACGTCAAAATCAAATCGACGCAAAAATAAAATAAAAACGAATATCAGAATAAATATAATCAAGCTAAGCATTTGATGAAATTATTTATCTATAATATCAACGTTCAAGGCGCAACTCGAATGTAAAGCCAAGAATGCTCATCGAGTAGAAGATTGGGGATACCACAAGGTCGGTATGCGACGTAGCGTACGATCTGTATTTTTACACAACGAAAAATGCATGACAAAAAAGAGTTGAACAGGTTTTATACACGGCAAGGAGAGTGATGATGTAATCAAAAAGAGAGACTAAAAGATTGGAGCGGGAAACGAGACTCGAACTCGCGACCCCGACCTTGGCAAGGTCGTGCTCTACCAACTGAGCTATTCCCGCATATCGGACAGACAATAACAGGCGTTATGTCTGATTACTGCACACAGCTTGTATGGTGACAAGCAGTGAGAAAACTTGGAGCGGGAAACGAGACTCGAACTCGCGACCCCGACCTTGGCAAGGTCGTGCTCTACCAACTGAGCTATTCCCGCTCGGGAAATCTACATACGATGTTGAAGTTCTTTAATTGAAATTCTTCATCGGTATGGGGTGCGCATTATACGAGAAATCCGTTTAACCGCAAGCCCCCGAAAATGAAAAATCGTCTGACTGCTGATAAAACCGACATCATGGCGTAAATAGCAGCAAAATTGCGGCATATCACGCCCTGCCCGTCTTGCTTAACCTACAGCCGCAGAAAATTCTCACGGTAATAGGCCAGTTCCGCCAGTGATTCACGAATGTCGTCCATTGCCTGATGCGTGCCTTGCTTCTTAAAACCCGCCATGATTTCCGGCTTCCAGCGTCGTGCCAGCTCTTTGAGCGTGCTGACATCCAGATAGCGGTAATGGAAGTAGGCTTCCAGCTCTGGCATATAGCGGAATAGGAAACGGCGATCCTGACCGATGCTGTTACCGCAGATCGGTGATTTACCCGCAGGCACCCACTTTTGTAGAAACGCCAGCGTTTCCAGCTCGGCGGCGCGTTCATCTGCGGTGCTGACTTTGACGCGATCCGTCAAGCCGCTGGCACCGTGCGTGCGCACATTCCAGTCATCCATCAGCGCCAGTTGGCTATCCGACTGATGCACCGCCAGTACCGGTCCTTCGGCCAACACGTTCAGATTTGCATCCGTAACCAATGTTGCGATCTCAATGATGCGATCGTGATCCGGGTTCAGGCCGGTCATCTCAAGATCGATCCAGATCAGGTTATTTTCATCTACCATCGTGGGAGTTCCTGTTGCATTGTGCCTTGTCGTCGATACAAGGATACCAGTATCAATCTCAATGCTGATACCGACAAGGTGGTATCAGTTAATTAAAATCAAATAGGGTGTATTATACACCCTAAATAATTCGAGTTGCAGGAAGGCGGCGACACAGTAAATCCTCAGGAGCTTACACCAGTAAGTGACTGGGGGGAGCGAGGAAGCCAACGCACATGCAGCTTGAAGTATGACGGGTATAGTCTGTTAAAACGCAGCGGGCGATAACGCACTGCCGCGAACGATAAATCGTCTTAAGTGAGGCTCAGTGAGCAAAAAGAAACTGTCGAAAGGTCAGCAGCGTCGGGTTAGCGCCAACCACCAGCGTCGCCTGAAAAAAACGGAAAGCAAAGTTGAATGGGAAGATAGCCAACTGGGCGATGCGCAGGAAGGCATTATCATCAGCCGATTCGGCATGCATGCCGATGTAGAAGCCACCGATGGCGTGGTGCGCCGCTGCAACATTCGTCGGACCATTTCATCGCTGGTAACGGGCGACCGCGTCGTCTGGCGCCCCGGCCATGAATCGCTCGCTGGCATCAGCGGGATCGTGGAAGCCGTTCACCCTCGTCATTCCGTACTGACACGCCCTGACTATTACGATGGCATTAAACCGATCGCCGCCAATATCGATCAGATCGTGATCGTCTCAGCGATCTTGCCCGAACTGTCGCTGAACATCATCGATCGCTACCTGGTCGCCTGCGAAACGCTGGAGGTCGAACCGCTTATCGTGCTGAACAAAATTGACCTACTGGATGAAAAATCCCGCCAGTTAGTTGATAAATCGATGGATATTTACCGCGCGCTCAAGTATCGCGTGTTAATGGTTTCCAGCCATACCCAACAGGGTATTCCCGAACTGGAGCAGGCCTTAACCGACCGTATCAGTATTTTCGCCGGACAATCAGGCGTAGGGAAATCCAGCCTGCTTAACGCGCTGCTCGCGCTGGGTGAAAAACGCATTCTGGTCAATGAGGTTTCTGATAACTCAGGATTGGGACAACACACCACCACCGCTTCCCGACTTTATCACTTCCCGCACGGCGGCGACGTGATCGACTCACCGGGCGTGCGTGAATTTGGTTTGTGGCATCTGGAACCCGAACAGGTTACCAGTGGTTTCATTGAGTTACGTGAATACATCGGCTCATGTAAGTTCCGCGATTGTAAACATGAAAACGATCCGGGCTGCGCGATTAATGCCGCACGTGAGCGCGGAGATATTGCTAGAGAGCGCTTTGATAACTATCACCGGATTCTGGAAAGTATGACGCAAGTAAAAATGCGTAAAGGCTTTTCGGATACAGATAACTGACATTTATCATGACCATCGGTACAATGCGCCCCCTTTGAGGGTAAGTGAATCCGCTTACTCCCTTTCTGGGTTACCGCTGGCAGTGTCAAGCGTGTTCCCCAGACAGCTTTTTTATGGCGCACTATTAATCCAAGAGGCTCACTGTGCTGGATAATATCAAAATCAAATTACAGTATTGGCTTCCCAAGATCTGGCTGACCCGCTTAGCGGGCTGGGGAGCAAATAAGCGTGCAGGAAAACTCACCAAGCTGGTGATCGACCTGTTTGTCCGCCAATACCACGTCAACATGCAGGAAGCGTTGCAACCGGATACCGCCTCCTATCGCACGTTTAACGAATTTTTCGTTCGCCCACTGCGTCCTGGCATTCGCCCTGTCGATCCACATGCGCATCGTCTGGTGCAGCCCGCAGACGGCGTGCTGTCGCAGTTTGGCCCGATTACCAACGGCAAGCTGATTCAGGCGAAGAATCACGACTACACCTTAGAAGCGCTGCTGGCTGGCAACTATACGATGGCCGATCTGTTCCGCGACGGCCTATTTGCTACCATTTATCTTTCGCCTCGAGATTATCACCGCCTCCACATGCCGTGTGACGGCGTGCTGCGCGAAATGATTTACGTCCCGGGTGACCTGTTCTCTGTCAACCTGCTGACGGCAGATAATGTGCCGAATCTGTTCGCTCGTAACGAACGTGTCATTTGCCTGTTTGATACTGAATTTGGCCCACTGGCACAAATTCTGGTCGGTGCAACCATTGTCGGCAGCATCGAAACCGTATGGGCAGGCGTGGTGACGCCACCGCGCGAAGGCATCATCAAGCGTTGGACTTACCCGCAGGCGGGCGAAGAAGGCGCGGTCGTACTGGCGAAAGGCGAAGAAATGGGTCGCTTCAAACTGGGCTCAACCGTGATTAACCTGTTTACCGCAGGCGACCTTCAGTTTGCCGCACATCTTAATACCATGAGCGTGACCCGTATGGGTGAACCGTTTGCCGAAGTCCGTCAGGATGAGCAAACGCCTGTTGTCTTCCCAGAAGGAACCGAGCTGGAAGAAAACGATGCAGCACAACCGCCTGTCGCTGCAACGTCTGAGCCTGTTCAGGCCGATGGGCAAAATCCTGCGGCAGAAGTATCCGGTCAGACGGGCCACAAGCCCGATGCACCGTAAATAATGTCCGACTTTAGTCGCTTGTAAAAGTGTTGTTTGTAAAAGGTAGCTAACGTGCGTTTGATTCTGACTTTTCTTCTGGGATGTTTATTATCAACCGCCGCGTTGGCTGCCTCTGTGCCCAATGAGGCTCAGTTACGCCAGCAGCTACAGCAGGCGGAAGCCAATAAAGGCGCGGCCGATCAGGCGAAAATCGTCGAGGAATATCAGTCTGCACTGAATACCTTACAGGATCGCAAAGAGGCGCAGGAACGCGCCACACAGTATCAGCGCGTCATTGATGATTTCCCCAAGCTGGTTCAAGAGCTACGTCGCCAGCTTAATGCAGAAGATGGCAAATCGTCGTCGATTTCAGAGAATCTCTCCAGCAACGATCTCGAACAGCAGTTGCTGCAAACAAGCAGCCAGTTGTTGGAACAGGCCCGCCAGCTCCAGCAGGAACAGGATCGGCTGCGTGAAATTGGCGATTCACTGAGCCAGCTTCCGCAGCAGCAAACTGAAGCTAGCCGAATGCAAAGCGATGCGGAACGCCGTATTCAGTCTCTCGGTACGCCCGCTGCCCCGCTGGGGCAAGCGCAGCTCGTCGCACTTCAGGCCGAATCCGCACTGCGCAAAAGCCGGGTGGATGAACTGGAGCTGGCGCAGCTTTCAGCCAGTAACCGTCAGGAGCTGTCTCGTTTACGCGTCGAGCTGTATAAAAAGCGTCACGACAGGCTGGATCTGCTGCAACAGGATCTACGCAGCCGACTCAACAACCTGCGCCAGCGTGAAGCCGAGCAGGCATTAGAACGCACAGAGCTCCTCGCTGAACAAAGTGGTGATTTACCCGCCGTCATCAGCAAGCAGTTACAGATTAACCGTGAGCTCTCCGTCGCACTGAATCAACAGGCGCAGCGGATGGACCTTATCGCCTCTCAGCAACGTCAGGCAGCGACGCATACAATTCAGGTTCGTCAGGCGCTGAGTACCATTCGCGAACAGGCACAGTGGCTCGGTGTTTCACCGATATTGGGAGAAACATTACGCGCCCAGATCGCTCGCCTGCCGGAAATGCCTAAACCTCAGTTGCTGGATAGCGACATGGCGCAGCTGCGCGTACAGCGCCTGCACTTCGAAGACCTGATCAATAAACCGCAAGATATTGATAACGTCAAACAAGATAACGGCGATCCGTTGACCAGTGCACAGCAGCGTATTCTGACCGATCAGATGCGCACCCAGCGCGATCTGCTGACTTCGCTGATCTCCGGCTGTGACACACAGATACTCGAATTGACCAAACTTAAAGTCGCCAATAACCAGTTGGCGGATGCATTGACCGAAACACGCGAAGCGGCCCACCGCGATCTGTTCTGGGTCGCTGATGTTGAGCCCGTGACGTTCGCCTATCCGCTCAACCTGGTGCAGGATCTGACGCGTCTGCTGTCACTGGATACGTTGACGCAACTGGGTAGCGCACTCGTGATGATGGTGACCAGTCAGGAAACCGTGTTGCCGCTGATGGGCGCATTGCTGCTGGTGGGCTTCAGCATAAGCTCCCGCCGTCATTATCATGCCTTTATGGAACGCGCCAGCAGCCGTGTCGGCAAGGTCACGCTCGATCACTTTATGCTGACGCTGCGTACCGTATTCTGGTCCCTCCTTACTGCCCTGCCGCTGCCGGTGCTCTGGGCGGCGTTAGGATACGGGCTGCAAAACGCCTGGCCTTACCCGATTGCTGTTGCCATCGGCGACAGCGTGACCGCCACCGTGCCGTTAATGTGGCTGGTGATGATCAGCGCCTCGTTCTCGCACCCACAGGGGCTGTTTATTGTCCACTTCCGCTGGTCGCCAGAGCACGTAGCCAGAGCGATGCGCTATTATCGCCTCTCCATCGCCTTTATCGTGCCGCTGATTATGGCGCTGATTACCTTCGATAAACTCAACGATCGCGAATTCTCCAGCACGCTGGGGCGGCTCTGCTTCATCCTTCTCTGTATGGCGTTGAGTCTGGTCACCGCCGGATTAAAACGCGCCGGTATCCCGCTATATCTGGATAAAGAAGGCTCGGGAGAAAATTCCGTTAACCGCGCGATGTGGAACATCCTCATTGGTGTGCCACTGGTTGCCGCGCTGGCCTCCTGCATCGGCTATCTGGCGACCGCACAGGCGCTGTTAGCGCGACTGGAAACCTCCGTCTCCATCTGGTTCTTCCTGCTGGTGGTTTACCACATTATTCGCCGTTGGATGCTGATTCAGCGACGTCGCATCGCCTTCGACCGCGCCAAGCAACGGCGTTCGGAAATTCTGGCGCAGCGTGCCAAAGGTGAAGAAGATACGCAGTCTGCATCATCCCATGAAAGCAGCTCGGAAGCCGTGGAAGAACCTGTTGTCGATCTGGATGCTATCAGCGCCAAATCCTTGCAGTTAGTACGATCCATTCTGACGCTGATCGCGCTGGTTTCTGTGATCGCGCTGTGGTCAGAAATCCATTCGGCCTTCGCATTCCTGGAAAATATCAGCCTGTGGGATGTCTCTAGCACGGTCAAAGGCGTGGAGAGCGTGCAGGCGATTACGCTGGGGTCCGTGCTCATCGCCATTCTGATTTTCATTGTTACCGCGCAGCTGGTGCGTAACCTGCCCGCCCTGCTGGAGCTGGCGATCCTGCAACATCTGGATCTGTCGCCGGGCAGCGGCTATGCCATTACCACTATCAGCAAATATATTCTGATGCTGATCGGCTGCCTGATGGGGTTCTCACTCATTGGGATCGAATGGTCGAAACTGCAATGGCTCGTTGCTGCGCTGGGTGTAGGGCTTGGGTTTGGTTTGCAGGAAATCTTCGCCAACTTTATCTCCGGCCTGATCATTCTGTTCGAGAAACCGATCCGCATCGGCGATACGGTTACGATTCGCGATCTCACGGGTAGCGTCATGCGCATTAATACCCGCGCCACTACGATTTCCGACTGGGATCGCAAAGAGATCATTGTTCCGAACAAGGCGTTTATCACCGAGCAGTTTATCAACTGGTCGCTGTCGGATTCGGTTACGCGTGTTGTGATGACGGTGCCTGCTCCGGCGAATGCGAACAGTCAGGAAGTCACAGAGCTGCTCATGGACGCAGTGAAGCGTTGTTCACTAATCCTCGATACACCAGAACCCGAAGCTTTCCTGGTTGACCTGCAACAGGGAATTCAGATTTTCGAGCTGCGTGTTTTCGCCGCCGAAATGGGGCACCGTATGCCGCTGCGCCACGAACTTCATCAGCTGATTCTGGAAAACTACCGCAAGCATAATCTGGAACTTCCTTTCCCACCGTTCCAGGTGAAAATGGACAATCTGTCGCGCAGTGGAAAAACGCTGACACCACGGCAGCGGACGCCGGGCAGCTTATAAGAGAGGAAAACGGGCGGCGGCCAGATGTGGCACCGCCCTGCATCAGGATTGTGATTACATACAGATTGATTACATAACGATTGCTACGCGCGCTCTACGGAGAACGCAATCACGTCACTCAGCTTCTCAGCCTTCAGCGCCAGCATGATCAAACGATCCACACCCAGCGCCACACCGGAACACTCTGGCAGACCATTTTTCAGCGCCGCCAGCAGGTTTTCATCAATCGGCTGTTGCGATAAACCACGCGCAGCACGTTTGCGGTTATCCTGCTCGAAGCGCTGACGCTGCTCATCGGCATCGGTCAATTCGCGGAAGCCATTCGCCAGCTCAATCCCTTTGAAATAGACTTCAAAACGCTCAGCAACGCGATGGTCTTCCGAGCTGATCTCTGCCAGCGAGGCTTGCGTGGCCGGGAAATGGTAGACAAACGCTGGCTTGTCGCGCCCGATGTTCGGTTCAACGCCGAAGGTGAACAACATCTGCACCAGCGAATCGCGATCGTCTTCACGACAGGCGATATCGCCCAGCCCGAGTTTTTCTGCCGCTTCGCGCAGTTGCGCTTTATCAACAGACAGAGGATCGATCTCCAGATGGCGTAAAAATGCCTGCTGATAGGAGAGCATTTCCGCGCTTTCACAATCCAACACCTGCTGTAACAGGTCATCGACCTCATTCATCAGGCGGTACATATCATAATGAGGGCGATACCATTCCAGCATGGTGAATTCTGGATTGTGGTGTCGGCCCGATTCTTCGTTGCGGAAACTGCGACACAGCTGAAAGATCGGCCCACTGCCAGCAGCCAGCAGACGCTTCATGTGGTATTCCGGGCTGGTCATCAAATACAGCGTCATGCCATCCGCAGCCCCAGGACCAACGAAGCGGGTTTGGAACGGGTATAAGAAAACATCCGTCACCGTCGCCTGGCTCATCGCTGGCGTTTCGACTTCCAGCACTCCACGATCGGTGAAGAAACGTCGAACAGCAGCAACTATCGACGCTCGTTTCAACAAATTAGCGACAGAAGCACTAGGTTGCCAACTTGTCGTCTCGCTCATGGTTCTTACTCCAAAGTCAAACAGGGGGTGCAGTCTACCCGCATCAGCCCAAATTTCCAGCGGGAAAAAGCCGGATGCGCTTTTCAACAAGGCATGTCCTACCCTTTCTGGGGCAGCAGAAAGATAGCATCCGTAAATTATATCCAGTGAATCATTTTTTTATATCCCTCTCAAAAGGGTTATTAAAGAAATAAAAGCATCGTTTCCCCGTAAATAAGCCTTTCGATCACGTTTTTATCAATAAATACGGTACTCGCTGAAAAAACCACAAAATGCAGGATCACATCAAATTTCACCTACCTATAATTCGGTATAATCATTCCCACACAAAAATTATAGGTTTATCTATTCTTTATACGTCTATCACACAATTTTAAGTGGGTTTGATATTAAGCTCAGATATAAAGACAGAAACGAATAGATATTATTTTTTTATTTTAACTTAATTAACTTAAATAACTGGAGGAATGCATTGCAAACCTTTAATGCTGATTTGGCCATTATCGGGGCCGGGGGTGCTGGCCTACGAGCAGCAATAGCTGCCGCGGAAGCCAACCCCCAACTGAAAATCGCGCTGATCTCAAAAGTTTACCCAATGCGTAGCCATACCGTGGCTGCAGAAGGTGGATCAGCCGCAGTGACTCAGGAACACGATAGCTTCGACTATCACTTCAACGACACCGTATCCGGTGGCGACTGGCTGTGTGAACAGGACGTTGTTGAGCACTTCGTCAAACACTGCCCAGAAGAGATGATTCAAATGGAACAGTGGGGCTGCCCTTGGAGCCGTAAACCGGATGGTTCTGTCAATGTTCGCCGCTTTGGCGGAATGAAGATTGAACGCACATGGTTTGCTGCCGATAAAACCGGCTTCCACATGCTGCATACGCTGTTCCAAACTTCCCTCAAATACCCACAAATCCAACGTTTCGACGAGCACTTTGTCCTCGACGTTCTGGTCGATGACGGCCAGGCGCGCGGTATCGTTGCCATCAATATGATGGAAGGTTCACTGATTCAGATCCGTGCTAACGCCGTGGTACTGGCAACAGGCGGCGCAGGTCGCGTGTACCGTTACAACACCAATGGCGGCATCGTCACGGGCGACGGCATGGGCATGGCGTTCCGCCACGGCGTACCGTTGCGTGATATGGAGTTCGTGCAGTATCACCCAACCGGTTTGCCCGGTTCCGGTATCCTGATGACCGAAGGCTGCCGCGGCGAAGGCGGCATCATGGTCAACAAAGACGGCTACCGCTATCTGCAAGACTACGGCATGGGCCCGGAAACGCCGCTGGGCGAACCGAAAAACAAATATATGGAGCTAGGGCCGCGCGATAAAGTATCGCAGGCGTTCTGGCACGAATGGCGCGCAGGCCGTACCGTCTCAACCCCGCTGGGCGATGTGGTTTACCTCGATCTGCGCCACCTCGGCGAGAAAAAACTCAAGGAACGTCTGCCGTTCATCTGCGAACTGGCAAAAGCCTATGTTGGCGTCGATCCGGTGAAAGAGCCGATTCCTATCCGTCCTACCGCGCACTATACGATGGGCGGCATTGAAACCGATCAGAACTGCGAGACCCGCATCAAAGGTCTGTTCGCCGTCGGCGAATGTTCTTCTGTTGGTCTGCATGGGGCGAACCGTCTGGGCTCCAACTCGCTGGCCGAACTGGTGGTCTTCGGGCGCGTCGCAGGTGAGCAAGCCGTACAACGCGCACAGGCAACTGCACCAGCCAACGGTACAGCGTTGGACGCACAAACACGCGACATCGAACAGCGTCTGCATGACCTGATGAATCAGGAAGGCACCGAAAGCTGGGCGAAAATACGCGACGAAATGGGCATGTCGATGGAAGAAGGCTGTGGTATTTACCGCACCACTGATCTGATGCAAAAAACCGTCGATAAGATGGCGGAGCTGAAAGAACGCTTTAAACGCGTGAAAATCACCGACCGCTCCAGCGTGTTCAACACCGATCTGTTGTACACCGTTGAACTGGGTCACAGCCTGGATGTTGCGGAATGTATGGCGCACTCGGCAATCAACCGTAAAGAATCTCGCGGCGCGCATCAGCGTCTGGATGACGGCTGCACCGAGCGTGATGACGTTAACTTCCTGAAGCATACGCTGGCGTTCTATAACCCGGAAGGGGCACCTCGTCTGGAGTACAGCGATGTGAAGATTACCAAACTGCCACCGGCCAAACGCGTATACGGTGCAGAAGGCGATGTGCAGGAAGCTGGCAAGAAGGAGCAGGCGAATGGCTGAGATGATCAAAACCCTGAAAATGGAAGTCATGCGCTATAACCCTGAACAGGACAGCGAACCGTATTTTGAGACATTCGACGTCCCGTACAACACGCAGACTTCCCTGCTAGATGCCCTGGGTTATATCAAAGATAACCTGGCACCGGACCTCTCTTACCGCTGGTCCTGTCGTATGGCGATCTGTGGCTCTTGCGGCATGATGGTGAATAAGGTCCCAAAATTGGCCTGTAAAACCTTCCTGCGTGAATACACAAACGGTCTGAAGGTCGAAGCGCTGGGCAACTTCCCTATCGAGCGCGATCTGGTGGTCGATATGACCCACTTCATCGAGAGTCTGGAAGCCATCAAGCCATATATTATCGGCAACGATCGTAAACCCGCTGACGGCCCGAATAACCAGACCCCAGCGCAAATGGCGAAGTATCACCAGTTCTCCGGCTGTATTAACTGCGGTCTGTGCTATGCGGCGTGTCCGCAGTTCGGCCTGAACCCTGAGTTCATCGGTCCGGCTGCGATTACGCTGGCGCACCGTTATAACCTGGACAATCGCGATCACGGCAAGAAAGAGCGTATGGCGCAGCTGAACGGCAATAACGGCGTCTGGTCCTGTACGTTTGTGGGCTACTGCTCAGAAGTGTGTCCGAAGCACGTCGACCCTGCTGCTGCCATCCAGCAAGGCAAAGTCGAAAGCGCTAAAGACTTCATGATCGCCATGCTGAAACCACAATAAGGGAGGGACAATGATGACATCTAAACGTAAAGCGTATGTTCGCGGCATGTCGCCGACCTGGTGGAAAAATCTGGGGTTTTACCGCTTTTATATGTTGCGTGAAGGGACTGCCGTTCCTGCCGTCTGGTTCAGCATCATACTGATGTGCGGGATCTTCGCACTGAAAAATGGGCCAGAAGGCTGGGCAAACTTCGTCAGCTTCCTGCAAAACCCGCTGGTACTGCTGATCAATATCGTTGCCCTGCTGGCTGCTGCGCTGCACACCAAAACCTGGTTTGAGCTGGCACCGAAGGCGAGCATTATCGTCATTAAAGACGAAAAAATGGGGCCGGAGCCAATTATTAAAGGGCTTTGGGCTGTCACCGTGGTGGTAACCGTAGCCGTTCTGGCGATCGCCTTACTATTCTGAGCAGGAGAAATAACGTGATTAACCCAACGCCAAAACGTTCTGACGAACCTCCTTTCTGGGGCCTGTTCGGCGCTGGTGGGATGTGGAGCGCATTCTTCGCTCCGGTAATCATCCTGCTGGTCGGTGTGATGCTACCTCTGGGGATGTTCCCGGACGCGTTAACCTATGAGCGCATCGCTGCATTCAGCCAGAGCTTTATCGGCCGCGTATTTTTGCTGCTGATGATTGTGTTACCGCTCTGGTGTGGCTTGCACCGTATCCACCACGCGATGCACGACCTGAAAATCCACGTTCCTGCTGGGAAATGGGTGTTCTATGGTCTGGCAGCAATCTTGACCGTGGTTACCGTCATCGGTGTCGTCACGCTGTAGGTATAACGCTGCAAATGTAACACCGTACTTAACGGCCTGCGCAATGCAGGCCGTATTATTTCCCCGCCTGACCACGTCCATCGTCTACACTGGAACAAAGATGAAAATGATGAGACGTCAATATGATTCCCTTTAACACTATTCGCTTTAACACCACTTTCCTCAAGCTTCTTACCCTTAAAATCAGACGATGCGGGAAAGCATGCATTGCTGTGCTAGTGGCACTCTTTTCCGTCGCCTGTAGCGTGACGCCCCCCGATAACGTCACCGTCGTGGAAAATTTTGATGTTAATCGTTACCTCGGTACCTGGCATGAAATCGCCCGCCTCGATCACCGCTTTGAGCGCAATCTGGAACGTGTGACGGCAACCTACAGCCCACGGGATGACGGCGGTATCAAGGTGATTAATCGTGGCTTTAACATCGAAAAACAGGAATGGAAAGAAAGTATCGGGAAAGCGTATTTCACGGGGTCACCTCAGCGTGGCGCGCTAAAAGTGTCGTTCTTCGGGCCGTTCTATGGCGGTTACAACATTATTGAACTGGATGACGACTACCGCTACGCCCTGATTTGTGGGCCAAACCGTGACTACCTATGGATTCTCTCACGCACGCCAACGTTGGATGCGGCGACGCGCGACAAACTGGTCGCCACAGCCAAACGCTACGGCTTCCCGACAGAGGCACTGATCTGGGTCAATCAGTAATCTGAGCATATTGACTGTAGATGAAACGGTTATACCCTAAATAATTCGCGTTACGAGGCTCAGAGATGAGCCGAGTATTGCTAACGCACAAGCAGCTTGAAGTATGACGGGTATAGCGTTATCCCATAATCTTATCGCGGAACATAAAGAAAACCGCGCCAAGCAGGCACAAGCCCGCCCAGATATAATCGGTTCGGAACGGCTCTTTTAAAATGTATATGGAGAAAGGGATAAATACGGAAAGGCTGATCACTTCCTGCAATATTTTCAATTGCCCCGCGGAGGCTACCTGATAACCAATCCTATTTGCCGGTACCTGCAAGAGGTATTCAAATAATGCGATCCCCCAGCTGATCAACGCAGCAATTATCCAGGTTCGGCCGCTGAAATAGCGCAAATGCCCGTACCAAGCGAACGTCATAAATATATTGCTCAACGTCAGCATGCCGACAGTAATGAAAAGAGGCGACATTATTACTTCTCCGAGTGATCCACCCTTGCATTATCTCGCCGCAGGGAAGAAAACACCATCACGGCATTTTCTTCCACTCGGAAAAGTTATTACGACTTATTTCCCACGTAGGGCTATTGGGTACTGCGCTGGATGGCCTTCCCACCCGCTTCAACATCTTCCCCAACACCTCGGGTGGTATTACACCCAACCACTGCGGAGAGAATAACCAGAGAGAAAATGGCAACAAATGCTTTCTTCAACATACTCGGTTCCTTCTTTATGAGAATAGGATTTCAACGGTACGAAAGGACTGCTTTTTAAGCGTAGCCAATTTTGATTCTTGTGGAGGTTTTTTCGGATGAAGAGCAAAGCAACGGGGAACTTTAGAGAGGAAAATATGAATTAAAAAAGCCGCCTTCACTGAAGGCCGGCTTTTTTCGCATTAATTACTTAACGCGTGAAACGTATTCGCCAGAACGCGTATCAACTCTGACAACTTCGCCGATCTGTACGAACAATGGCACTTTAACCACGGCGCCGGTGCTCAGCGTCGCTGGCTTACCACCCGTCCCTGCGGTATCGCCTTTCAGACCCGGATCGGTATCGGTGATTTCAGCTTCGATGAAATTCGGCGGCAGAACGGTGATCGGGCGGCCATCCCACAGCGTAACGATACATTCTGCGTTGTCTTGTAGCCATTTTGCAGAATCACCAACGGTCTTCTCTTCAACCTGATGCTGTTCAAACGTCTCAGGGTGCATGAAGTGGTAGAACTCACCGTCGTTATATAGGTAGTTCATGTTGGTATCTACTACGTCTGCACCTTCTAGTGAGTCGGTAGACTTGAAGGTTTTTTCAACGCGAGAGCCCGTCAACAGACGACGCATTTTTACACGAGCAAAAGCCTGGCCTTTACCCGGCTTCACAAATTCACTGGATTCGATGGCATACGGCTCGCTTTCGAATATGATTTTAAGACCGGAACGGAAATCGTTGCTAGAATAAGTCGCCATAAAGGCCCTCTATAATTTTAATACTGGTACGAAGCCAAAAAATGGCACACATTGTAACCCTAAATATACCTTCCAGAGAAGATTGGTTGCAGCAACTTGCAGACGTAATTACCGATCCTGATGAATTACTGCAACTTTTGGCACTGAACGATCACGCTAAACTCCGGCAAGGCAATGATGCACGTAGGCTTTTTGCTCTGCGAGTACCACGCGCATTCGCCGCCCGGATGCAAAAAGGTAATCCTGACGATCCGTTATTGCTACAGGTTCTGACCGCGCGTGCGGAATTTATTGTCACCCCGGGCTTCACTCATGACCCACTTGATGAGCAACACAGCGTCGTCCCAGGGCTATTGCACAAATATCACAACCGCGCCCTGCTGCTAGTTAAAGGCGGCTGCGCGGTAAATTGCCGCTACTGCTTCCGCCGCCATTTCCCGTATCAGGATAATCAGGGTAACAAGGCAAACTGGCTTCAGGCGCTGGATTATATCCGCCAACACCCTGAACTGGATGAAATCATTTTTTCCGGTGGCGACCCGCTGATGGCCAAAGACCACGAACTGGACTGGCTGATCACCGAACTGGAACACATCCCGCATCTGAAACGCCTGCGCATTCACAGTCGCTTGCCTGTGGTGATCCCCGCACGCATTACCGATGCACTGTGCGATCGTTTGTCCCGCAGTTCACTTCAGGTGCTGCTGGTGACGCATATTAACCACCCGCAGGAAATTGATCCTGATTTAACACAAAGTATGGCGCGTTTGCGCCGCTCAGGCGTGACGTTGCTCAATCAAAGCGTGCTACTGCGCGGAGTGAATGACAGCGCAGAGACGTTGGCTCGACTCAGCAATGCATTATTTGACGCAGGAATTTTGCCTTATTACCTGCACGTACTGGATAAGGTACAGGGTGCTGCTCATTTTCTGGTGGATGACAACGAAGCTCGCGTCTTAGTCAAAGCGCTAATGAAGAAGGTATCCGGCTATCTCGTGCCCCGTCTAGCGCGGGAAATCGGTGGCGAAGCCAGTAAAACACCGCTTGATTTAGGGATGAAACAGCATCAGGACGACGCTGAGTGATCGAGTGGGTAAAAACGAGGCGAGAGCAGGTTGTTTCCCCACCCTCACCCGGTTTCTCTTTAGCTTAAGGACACTTGTAAACGCTGCCGTTCATCTTGCTGTCTAGCGGTGCAAAGCTTGACCAGAAGGTTTCACTCGAGCTGGTGGCACCATAGATGGTATTGCCGCCCATCGCCGCCGCTTTATTACGTAGATCGTTTGCCGCACCGCGCATAGAACTACCGTCGCTATGGTTGCCCGCCAGCCAGTTAGACTGACTACCGCTAACTTGCCCCAACAGCTGACATTCGCTTCCTGGTTTGGTATCCGTGAACGTCACGGCCTGCCCAGCGGTACTGAGTTGACTGTTGCTACTACATCCAGCCAGTAAAACTGCCGCTGATAGACCCAACAAAATACGAACCTGCATGTCTTCCTCCTTGCGATTGAAAAAACAAAGGGCACAGGCCCGATTAGTTACGCCACGCTTTGAAGCGGTTGATCAGCCCGTTGGTGGAACTGTCATGGCTGTCGATCGTACTGTCACTTTCCAGCTCTGGCAGAATACGGTTTGCCAGTTGCTTACCTAACTCCACGCCCCACTGATCGAACGTGAAGATGTTCAGGATCGCGCCCTGAGTAAAGATCTTGTGCTCATACAGTGCGATCAACGCGCCTAGGCTGTATGGCGTAATGTCGCGCAGCAGGATGGAGTTGGTCGGACGGTTGCCTTCAAAAACTTTAAACGGCGCAACGTGTTCCACCTCTTTTGCACTTTTGCCTGCCGCCGTAAATTCCGCTTCAACAACCTCACGGCTCTTACCAAACGCCAGCGCTTCCGTCTGCGCAAAGAAGTTCGACAGCAGTTTGCTGTGGTGATCGCTCAATGGGTTATGGCTGGTCGCTGGCGCAATGAAATCACACGGAACCAGCTTGGTGCCCTGATGAATCAACTGGTAGAAAGCATGCTGGCCGTTCGTACCCGGTTCACCCCAGATAATCGGCCCAGTCTGGTAATCCACCGGATTACCGTTGCGATCGGTAGATTTCCCGTTGGATTCCATATTTCCCTGTTGGAAATAGGCAGCAAAGCGGTGCATGTATTGGTCATACGGCAAAATCGCTTCGGTTTCTGCACCGAAGAAATTGTTGTACCAAATGCCGATCAGCGCCAGCAACACGGGCAGGTTTTTCTCCGCAGGGGTGGAAGCAAAGTGCTTGTCCATCGCATGCGCGCCGCTAAGCAGCTTTTCAAAATTATCAAAGCCCAGAGAAAGAATGATCGACAACCCAATCGCCGACCACAGGGAGTAGCGTCCGCCGACCCAATCCCAGAATTCGAACATGTTGTTGGTATCGATACCAAATTCGCCGACGGCTTTCGCATTGGTAGACAACGCGGCAAAGTGCTTGGCAACGTGTTTCTCATCCTGCGCCGTTTTCAGGAACCAGTCGCGCGCGCTATGCGCGTTGGTCATGGTTTCCTGCGTGGTGAAGGTTTTAGAGGCAACAAGGAACAGCGTGGTTTCTGGGTTCAGCGGCTTCAACGTTTCAGCAATATGCGTGCCGTCAACGTTGGAGACAAAGTGCATGTTGAGGTGGTTTTTATAAGGCTTCAGCGCTTCCGTTACCATGAACGGCCCCAGATCGGAACCGCCGATACCAATGTTAACCACATCGGTAATCGTTTTTCCGGTATAGCCTTTCCACTCACCGCCGATCACGCGTTCGCTGAAATCTTTCATCTTCGCCAGCACCGCGTTGACTTCCGGCATCACATCCTTGCCATCCACCAGAATCGGCGTGTTGCTACGGTTACGCAGGGCAACGTGCAGAACGGCGCGATCTTCCGTGCGGTTGATTTTCTCTCCCGCAAACATGGCGTGAATCGCCGCAGGCAGGTCAGTTTCCCGTGCCAGCGCGTGCAGTTTTTCCATGGTTTCCGCCGTGATGCGGTTTTTGGAGTAATCCACCAGCATCTGATCGTCGAACGTCGCGGAAAAATGCGCGAAACGGTCGCTATCCTGCGCAAACAGCTCGCTGATTTTCACGTCTTTCATCGCGTCAAAATGGGTTTGTAATGCCTGCCAGGCAGCAGTTTGGCTTGGATTGATATTTTTCATAATGCGACTTTCTCTCTAAGCATGAGTTCAAAGTGACTGAATCGATTGTATCCCTTAAAATCCCAATTGAGATCCCTTTTCTTGCTAAATGCGGTTCATGACCTGTAGTTTACTGACAGATTGTTTATTGACAGAAACCGCATAACCCGTTATTTCTAACACCGTACTTGCACACTCGGTGTGCAAGCCAGAAGAGGCGCGTCGCCCAGGTAAGATATCGGAGGAACCGTAATCCGCTGATGATATCCGAGGGGGAGCGACGCCGAGATGCGGTGAAATACGGCTTTCACCCTATCGACTACAGAGGCTGAATCCTCTGGGTTGTCACCGGATTCGTCCTGATGGACGTCCAGCAAGGTGGAGCGCTTCTGGGTGTATCGTAGTCATTTTCTACGCCTGCCCCCTACTTCTGCTCTCCCCCTGTGCCAAGGCTGATTAATGGAATGCTGTTTACTGAAAACAGCCTACCCCTGACACGAGGTTTTTTGACATGTCTGCAACTGAAGTATCCGCAAACGCGAACGCTACCGTTATTGCCAAATTTGGCGGCACCAGCGTCGCGGACTTTGACGCCATGAACCGCAGCGCCGATGTGGTGTTATCTAATCCAAATGTACGCGTTGTGGTGCTGTCGGCATCGGCTGGCATTACCAATTTATTGGTCGCGCTCGCAGAAGGTCAAACTCCAGAAACGCGCGCTGAACATCTGGCGAAGATCCGCCAGATTCAATACGCCATCATCGACAGGCTGACCAACCAAAGCGTTATTCGCGATGAGATTGATCGCATGCTAGACAGCGTCACCACGCTGTCTGAAGCAGCAGCGCTGGCTACTTCCAATGCGCTAACCGATGAACTGGTCAGCCATGGCGAGCTGATGTCCACCCTGCTGTTTGTCGAAATTTTACGCCAGCGTGATGTCATTGCAGAGTGGTTTGATGTGCGCAAAATCATGCGTACAGACGATCACTTTGGCCGTGCACAGCCGGATTGCGACGTGCTGGGTGAGCTGACTCGTAGCCAGTTGCAGCCGCGCCTTGAACAAGGTCTGGTGATTACTCAGGGCTTTATCGGCAGCGAAGCGAAAGGCCGTACGACCACACTGGGCCGTGGTGGTAGCGATTATACTGCGGCGCTGCTGGGCGAAGCGCTCAACGTCAGCCGGATTGATATCTGGACCGACGTTCCCGGCATTTATACCACCGACCCACGCGTGGTGCCGACGGCGAAACGCATCGATCAAATCATGTTTGAAGAAGCCGCTGAAATGGCAACATTTGGCGCGAAAGTTCTGCATCCAGCCACACTATTGCCTGCGGTTCGCAGCGACATTCCGGTGTTCGTCGGCTCCAGCAAAGATCCGGCTGCTGGCGGTACACTGGTGTGCAATAAAACTGAAAATCCACCGCTGTTCCGCGCGCTGGCGCTACGTCGTAAGCAAACGCTGCTCACGCTGCACAGTCTCAACATGCTGCACACACGCGGTTTTCTGGCCGAAGTGTTCAGTATTTTGGCACGCCACAACATCTCCGTTGACCTTATCACGACGTCAGAAGTCAACGTGGCGCTCACGCTCGATACGACCGGCTCCACCTCAACGGGCGGTAGTCTGCTGTCCAGCGCCTTGCTGACCGAGCTGTCATCACTGTGTCGAGTCGAGGTTGAAGAGAATTTATCGCTGGTCGCGCTGATCGGCAATAAGCTGTCTCAGGCCTGTGGTGTAGGGAAAGAAGTGTTTGGCGTGCTTGAACCTTTCCGCATTCGCCTGATCTGCTACGGCGCCAGCAGCAACAACCTGTGCTTCCTGGTACCCGGTGACGACGCCGAGCGGGTGGTGCAGACGCTGCACCGCAGCCTGTTCGAGTAAATTCGCTGTCTCCGTACTGTCTCTTAGTCACATTTTATGTGAACACGGAGACAGTTTCGTGCGCGATAATGACGTCGTTTTCATGCTACCTCGTAGCACGCGCCCGACACAGGGCGGCTCAGTCGCCGTCGCCCTGTGAACCCTGGCTTCCGGCTAAATTATGCCGCTGCGCGATACCTTCGTCGGTATCAGGCTTAACGGACCGCTTGCGACACGTTCCCGACGTGGCGCAAGCTTTCGCGGCATCCATGCCGCTCATCCTAAGCCGGCTATCTCCTCAGCATAATTTCTTACGCCAGATAACAGCCAACCCGCTTGCAGCCCGCATAAAAATATAACCAAGAGACTACCGTATTAAGTAAAGCCCCACCGAAGGGATCACAATGTTAACGGTGATTCTTCGCGATCTTCGTCCCCGTCCTGCTGCACAATCAATACGTTATACGCCACCGCGCAGAACAGGGAGTTCAGTCGATTCATGTCCCCAAGTAAGCTCAAATGGAGCGAACTGGTTTCCAGACTCTGTACGTTGTGCTGATGTAAGCGGTCGACATGTGCATGCGCATAACGGCGGTTCATAATGCGGAAGCGGTGTTTAGCACGGCGCAGGCGTTTCGCACTGGCGACGTCCTCCGACAGGAAAACCGACAGCCCCAGACGAAGATTCGCCAGTAACTGTTCATGCAATTGGTTCAACTCTTCCAGCCCCTGTGCGGAAAACGCCATGCGTACACCGGATGAATGATTGGCGATGTCATCAGCCATGCGTTCGATAATATCCCCCGCCTGTTCCAGATTCAGCGCCACTTCAATCACCTCAGCCCAGCGTCGGGAATCCCGTTCATCCAACCCGTCCTTTTGAATCTGCGCCAGATAGAGCTTAATCGCGGTATAAAGGATATCGACATCATCATCAAGCCGACGAATCTCCCGCCGCTGCATATGGTCGCCCTGCAAGACTTCGCGGTACAAACGCAGCATCTGCTCTAGCACATCGCCAATTCGCAGCGTTTCTCGCGCGGCATTGGTTAGCGCTAGAGCCGGTGTATCCAGTGAGCTCGTATCCAGATGACGAGGCTTCATCTGGAGGTCGACCTGCGGCGAGTCAGCAATCATCGCGCAGGACAGGCGTGCGACCACGCCGGTAAGCGGAATCAGCAGCAGGCAACGAATCAGGTTGTAGAACAGGTGGAAGTAGATCACCAACTCTTCAGCGCTTAACGGAATGCGCGTCAGCCAGCGCGAAAGCGGCTCAACCAGCGGCAGCACGACCAAACAGCCTATCAGCTTGAACAGCATGCTGCCGAGCGCCACGCGTCGACCTGCCGCATTCTGCGTCGAGGTGTTCATCATCGTCAGTAATCCGCTACCCAGATTGGCGCCGATGACCAGACACATCGCCACTTCCAGCGAAATCACGCCGCTTGCCGTCAAGGTTGCCGTCAACAACACCGCCGCTAGGCTGGAATAGGTAATCACCGCGAATAGCGCGCCAGCCAAAGCATCCAGCATGACGTCGCCCGTCAATGACGAAAATAGTACCTTCACGCCCGATGTTTGCGTGATCGGGGCCGCGGCAACGACAATCATTTCCAGCGCCAGCAAAATCAGCCCAAGCCCAATCGCCACGCGACCAATCTGGCCGACTCGCATCTGTTTACGGCTGAGGAAAAATACCACGCCAAAAAAAATCAGCAGCGGAGAAAGCCAGGACAGATCGAATGTCAGAATTCGCACCATCAGTGCCGTACCGACATCCGCCCCGAGAATAATCACCAGCGCAGGCGTTAATGCCACCAAGCCCTGTGAGACAAAAGAGGTGGTCAGCAAAGCGGTCGCATTGCTGCTCTGCACCAACGCGGTTACGCCAATGCCGGCCATAAAAGCCAATGGTTTTTTCTCAACGCTATCGCTGAGAACCCGCCGTAATTGAGTGCCATAAACCCGCATGATACCGGTACGCACAATGTGAGTGCCCCACACCAGTAACGCAATCGCAGAGAGGAGATTCAACAGTGTTAACAAAAAGTCCGCGCCTCCAGTTAAACCATGATTTGGTGAAATACAGTGTGTTGATGAAATACAGTGTATTGATGAGGTAATGAACAACCATCTTACCAGATGTTGGCTGGCGGTACTGCGAGTCAGCCCGCGTCAGAGAAAAATCACGTAACATCAATTAATGATTAAAGTTAATTAACTGACAATATTTAAAAAACAGAATCCAAATCAATAAGCCGACAATTTCACCTCATGCCTTTCCCCGTTAACGCTATGCTCTTTTTTATCGCTATAACCATTATGGGTTAGATATCCGTACAACCCTGCTGATCCCGATTAAGGAAAATGGATGAAGACCAAAACCTCGTATGGACTGAACTGGCTCGCGATGATCGTTATCCTTGTCATCGCCGCTTTTTTTTGGCAAATGGAACCCCCAGCAGGCCTAAACCCCGCAGCCTGGCATTCCGCCGTCATTTTTGTGGCAACAATCGTTTGCATTGTCGCTAACGTTCTCCCGATTGGGGCTATCGGTATTATCAGTATCACGCTCTTTGCCCTGACGTACGCAGCGGGTGATAAAACGGCCAGCGGCGCGATACAAACTGCACTCAGCGATCTGAACAGCTCGTTAATCTGGCTAATTGTTGTGGCCTTCATGATCGCACGCGGCTTTATCAAAACGGGGCTGGGCCGCCGCATCGCCTTGCAGATGATTCGCCTACTTGGGAAGCGCACGCTCGGGCTGGCTTACGGTCTGGCCTTTGCCGACCTGGTGCTTTCCCCTGCGATGCCGAGCAACACTGCACGCTGTGGCGGGATTATTTATCCCATTGCCGATTCGCTGTCGCGCAGCTTCGATTCCAAGCCGGAAGACGCGTCGCGCAGTAAAATTGGGACCTTCCTAATCACCTGTATCGGTAACGTTAACGACGTGACGGCGGCAATGTTTATGACCGCCTACACCGGCAACCTGCTAGCAGTAAAACTGGCAGCCAACGCAGGCGTTACCATTACCTGGGGAAGCTGGTTTCTGGCGGCGCTCGTCCCCTGTTTGATCTCTTTAGCGATTGTCCCGCTGCTCGTTTACTGGCTGACCAAGCCAGAAATTCGCCATACGCCGGATGCGCCAAAATTGGCCGTCGCTGAGTTGGCAAAGATGGGTAGTATAAGTCGTGGCGAATGGCTCATGGCATTCACCGTTATCCTGCTGCTGGTGCTGTGGATTTTTGGCGACCGCTTAGGTGTGGATGCCACGACCGCTTCATTCGTCGGGCTTTCCTTCCTGCTGCTAACCGGCGTACTAAGCTGGGAAGACGTGAAGAACGAGAAAGGTGCCTGGGATACGCTGATTTGGTTTGCCGCCCTGCTGATGATGGCGAATCAGTTGAAAAAGCTCGGCTTCACTAACTGGTTCGGCGATCTCATCGGCAGCAATATTGGCCATTTGATGCAGGGAACAAGCTGGGTATTGGTGCTGCTACTGCTGAACGCCGCCTATTTCTACACCCACTATTTCTTCGCCAGCGGCAATGCGCAGATCGCCGCGCTTTTTGCAGTGTTCCTCGGTGTCGGGATCAATCTGAACATTCCAGCCGTACCGATGGCGTTCATGCTGGCGTTTACCAGCAGCCTGTACTGCTCGCTGACGCAATATACTCACGCTCGCGGCCCAATCCTATTCGGCGCTGGCTACGTGCCCACCGCCGTCTGGTGGCGCACTGGCTTTGTCGTCAGTCTGGTGAATCAGGCGATCTTTATGGGAGCGGGTTTATTGTGGTGGAAAGCCATCGACCTGTATTGATCGCTAGCTAATAGATGATGTGAAAAAGCCGAGTTTCCTCGGCTTTTCATTTTATCGCCACAAGCACACTATCAGAATGAATAAGAAACGCTGCCGACCACACTGCGCTCTGCACCGAAGTAACAGAACTCCAGCGAGTTACAGGCCGCTACGTAGCGTTTATCGGTCAGGTTGTTGACGTTAAGCTGTGCACTCAGTCCTTTCAGACCCACCTTCGAGAGGTCGTATCCCACCGCCATATCCACCAGCGTATAAGAAGGCAACGTATGGGTATTGGCACGATCGGAGGTCACACCGTTCACGTAACGCACGCCGGAGCCAATGGTCAGGCCATCCAGAGGACCGCTTTTCACATCATAGCTGGCCCAAGCGCTGGCCTGATTGCGTGGCGCATACACCGCACGTTTTCCTTGCTCAGCTGCACTGCTTTTCTTGTAGCGAATATCCGTATAGGTATAAGCCGCTTGCAGACGCAAGTTATCAGTAATATGGCTCACTGCCTCCAGCTCTACCCCTTCCGATTCGATTTCACCAATGGAACGGTAAGGGTCGTTAGGCTGAACTTTTGTCGCCACATTTTTCTGATTAATACGGAACACCGACAGGCTGTACTGATCCTGAGAACCTTCAGGTTGATACTTCATCCCTGCTTCCCACTGCTTGCCTTTCATTGGATCCAGCACGTTACCGTTATCATCGGCGAAACTGGTCGGCGTAAAGGCAGTGGAATAGCTGACATACGGCGCAAAGCCGTTATCAAACAGATAGAGTAAGGCGGCACGAGAGCTAAAATTGTTTTTATCCAACTCGCTGCGTGTCCCTTTGGTCTGGTCAATGTGGGTCACTTTCACCTGATCGTGGCGACCACCCAACGTTAAGCGCCAGCGCTCCCAGCTCATTTGATCCTGTACATAAATGCCCGTTTGTTGCAGCTTGTGTTTTTCCAACGTGCCAGACATTGCTGTTGGTCCAGAACCGTAAACGGGGCTAAAAGCATCAATTGCCGGGAATGAGCCAGAAGGCCAGTCCACGTCATTGTGGCGTTGCTGATAATCAATCCCCACCAGCAGACGGTGGTTGACCGCGCCAGTATCCACGCTGCCATCGAGCTGATTATCTAACGTTAATGCGGACAGCGATTCACGGGAACCCGAGTAGTAGCGAGTCAGCGTATCGGCGCTCGGCTGCGTCCAACCATAGGCGTACACCTGATCCAAATGGACTTTGGTACGCAGGTAACGCAGCTTTTGACGCACTGCCCAGCCGCTATCGAAACCATGCTCAAAGTTGTATCCCACCATGTTTTGCTTACGGTCGTATTTCTCATAATTCTCTTCCCCTTCATAGAAGGTATTAGAGATTTTCCGCCCGTTATGCGCCACCACAGTGCCTTCATACGGTAAACCTGAGTGGCTACCGCCTTCAGGATCGCGTTGCAGGTAAGCCATCAATTCCAGACGCGTCTTGTCGGAAATCCGCCACAGTAGGCTAGGCGCGATCGCATAGCGCTCTTCTTTGGTTTTTTTGAACTGCGTATCGGCTTCGCGCACGATCCCGCCCAGACGGAACGCAAACCGCTCGTCATCGTCCAGCGGACCGGTAACGTCAAATGCCGCACCGCGCTGCGCATTATTGCCCGCAAACAGTTTAATCTGGCCGCTGCGTTCGAACGATGGTTGACGTGAATTCAGCGCCACAATCCCGCCCGGTGAAGAACGCCCATAGAGTACGGACGCTGGGCCTCTGACCACTTCGATACTGTCAAGAAACCACGGATCGATAACCAGCGAGCTATGGGAGTTGGTATCCCCCATCATCTTCAGGCCGTCGAGATAGACGTTATCCAGACTGCCGTCAGAAAAGCCGCGCAGTACCATGTAATCAAAGCGGTTGGAGGCACCAATCTGGTTGTTGAACACGCCCGGCGTATAGCCAACTGCCTGACGAACGCTGGTCGCCCCTTGCTCCTGAATCTGATCGCGCGTAATGATAGAAACGGCCTGAGGAGTCTCAATATCGGGCGTTTCCAGCTTGGTCGCACCGCGTTGCATTTGAGACGTCACGACTAACGTATCGCCCTGAGAAGGGGAGGATGGCGTATCCTGCGCGAGTGCCGACACAGTGAATCCACTGGTGAAACAGCCAACCACCAGCGCCAGCCGCGTTTTTCTAAACATGGGAATCTCCACAGACCTTATTATTGTAAATAAGAATTATTACTGTTTTTGGTCTAACGATAGCTATGCGCAGTGACGGCTTACGTATGCGCAATGACAAAATGGGAACTCAGCGGGAAGACGCGCGGCGGGCAGCAAAGTGGCAATGCCTGGCGTAAACAAGGGTCAATGCATTGATTAAGAAAGGGAGTGTTAGCTGGCGATGCGCGCATCGCTCGGTGCAATGCCGTAACGTCGCCGGAAAGCCGTAGCAAAGTTGGTCGCATGCTGGTAACCCGACATCCAGGCGGCCTGCTGAACGCTATATCCCTGCGCCAGATAGCGTCGGGATAGCTCCAACCGGCAGTCACGCAGATAGTCAAAGACAGAATGACCATATACCTGACGAAACTTGGTACGCAGGCTACTGGTGCTCATCGCAGCCAGTTGCGCCAGTTCATTGAGGGTGTACTCTTTTTCAGGCTGTTGCGCCAGAAGTCGCCGAACATTCTCCAGCCGATCCTGTTCGCCGGGCGGGGGCAATATGCGTCGCTCTCCCCCACGTTGCCCAAATGACAAACCATGCCCCAGCAGTTGTAGCATCACCCCTTCCAGCATAAGCTGGCGCGATAATCCCGGCGTGGTGTTTTCAAGCGCATGTTGTAACCCAGATAACAAATAGCCGGGAACCTGCCATAAAAAGGCCGGATTACCGCTCTGCTCCCATTCGTTCAACAACAAGCCCAACAGCGGTTCCAAAGCAAAAGTCGCGGGGAAAATTCCCAGAGACACGGTACGGAGATGGTGATCTGCAAGGTGGCTGGCGTTCATGACGAGCGGCTCGCCCAACCGGGTGCTGAATGCCATACCAGACCGCACGACAAACTCTTTACCATTCAGGCGCAGCGCGACGCACCCTTCCAGCACCACCAGCGTATAAAATGGGCAGCAGTGTAAAGACGTTGATTCGTAAGGCTGCAACACGCGCACGTTAGAGTTCGTCAGGCAAATACCGGAGGATAACGTCATCTCTTCGACATCGCCCTGCACAACGATACGCTTTTCTTTCGTACGATCGCGGCAAGATGACAGCTGCGGGAAATGGTAGTCAATCCCGTAACGTTCACCGATTTCGAAGAAATCCTCAATGGAAAAGAGTCGTTTTAACATGAGCCTGGAAGATACCCTCATCCTGTTTAACGCCCAGAATCAGGCCTGCGGTTATCGGGAATAGCGTGGAATAAAAACAGAAAAGCACTTTCTGCTTAATTGATACTCACCTTACCATTACCATGAAATCGCATCAATAAGACTGATAAGTATTCTCATTGATGTGTATTCTAAATCCTGAACACCTTCGCTCGCGTAGGTAAGGTTCTCTGACTGGCATCAGAAATCATGCTGAGGTATCAGTGAACGCCGAGTGAGCGACAGGACGTCGCGAAAGCCAGTGCCGCGTAGGGAACGCGTCACTGGCGACTCGATAAGCGTTCAATGATTCCGAAGGCACCGCGTAGCGGCAGGATTTCAGCCAATAGCCTGGGTACATAGGGCAAGCGGCGTTTGAGCTGCCCTATGTCGGGCGTGGCGTATTCGTCACAAAATATAACCTTTGCCCTCACGCCCGAAACGCCACCAGTCATGCATAACTCAGACAACAATATCTGTAAGCACCTTACTCAATCACTTAATCCGCATCATAGCCAAGATTCGGCGCCAGCCAGCGTTCAACCTCACCCACGTTCATACCTTTACGCACCGCGTAATCCTCTACCTGATCGCGTTGGATTTGCGCGACGGCAAAATATTTACTGTCGGGGTGGCTGAAATACCAGCCGGATACCGATGCGCCCGGCCACATGGCATAGGATTCGGTTAGCTTCATGCCGGTATGCTTTTCCACATCCAACAGTTGCCAGATTTGTACTTTCTCCGTGTGGTCTGGACAAGCCGGATAACCTGGCGCAGGGCGAACACCCTGATAATTCTCACGAATCAGCAGCTCATTACTGAGGTTCTCATTCGGCGCATAGCCCCAGTAAACCTTTCGCACACGCTCATGCAGGTATTCCGCAAAGGCTTCCGCCAGACGGTCAGAGATCGCCTTCACCATGATCTTGTTGTAATCATCGTGCTGCGCTTCCCACAGATCGGCCAATGCATCCTCCTCCAGCCCGCCGGTCACCGCAAAGGCGCCCAGATAATCCGGCTTGCCACTGGATTTCGGCGCAACAAAATCGGACAGACAGTAGTTAGGGAAGTCGGGTTTTTCCGTCTGTTGACGCAGATGATGGCTGACTGACAGCACCGTTTCACGCCGTTCATCGGTATAAATCACCACGTCATCCCCAACACGGTTCGCCGGGAATAAGCCAACCACGCCACGAGGATTCAGCGCACCGCGCGCGGACAAATCGTCCAGCATCGCGTTAGCATCAGCAAAAAGGCGCTTGGCTTCTTCCCCCACCACGTCATCTTCCAGAATGCGGGGATACTTTCCAGCCAGCGACCAGGTCATAAAGAATGGCGTCCAGTCGATGTAGTTGCGCAGCGTTTCGATGTTAGCCGTTACCGCCTGCACACCCGGCCGATGTGCAATCGGCGGCGTGTAGTTTTCCCAATCCAGATCTGAGGCATTAGCGCGAGCCGCCTCTAACGTCACGGGCGGCGTTCTCGGCTTTTTACGCGCGTGCTGAATACGCACGGTTTCGTATTCTTTACGGGTACGCGCAACAAAGTCGCCATACTGCGTACTAGACAACAGAGCCGACACCACACCAACAGAGCGTGAGGCATTCTGCACGTAGACGGTCGGGCCGCTGTAGTTCTGCTCAATCTTCACAGCGGTATGCGCTTTAGAGGTCGTCGCGCCGCCAATCAATAGCGGCAGCGTAAAGCCCTGACGCTCCATCTCTTTCGCCACGTTGACCATTTCATCCAACGACGGTGTAATTAGCCCAGACAGCCCGATGATATCGACCTTCTCTTCACGCGCGGTCTTCAGGATTTTATCCGTCGGCACCATCACGCCCAGATCGATAATTTCGTAGTTGTTACATTGCAACACCACGCCGACAATATTCTTACCGATATCGTGAACGTCACCTTTTACCGTCGCCAGCAGGATTTTCCCAGCAGATGAACCTTTGTCTTTACTGGCATCAATGTAGGGTTCGAGGTAAGCCACCGCTTGCTTCATCACACGGGCAGATTTCACTACCTGCGGTAAAAACATTTTGCCTGCACCGAATAGGTCACCGACGACGTTCATACCATCCATCAGCGGACCTTCGATAACCTCGATCGGTCGTGACGCCTGCTGACGTGCTTCTTCTGTATCCAGCTCGATAAACTCGGTAATGCCTTTAACCAGCGAGTACTCCAGACGCTTCTTCACATCCCAGCCGCGCCACTCCGCCTGCGTTTTACTACCTTCATCTTCCGTTTTGCTACCGCGATATTTTTCCGCCAGTTCGAGCATGCGCTCGGTAGCATCGCTGCGACGGTTAAGGATCACATCCTCAACCGCATCACGCAGCTCAGCAGGAAGATCGTCATAGATCGCCAACTGACTGGCGTTCACGATCCCCATGTCCATACCATTGCGGATCGCGTAATACAGGAAGACGGCGTGGATCGCCTCACGCACCAGATCGTTGCCACGGAACGAGAACGACACGTTAGACACGCCGCCGGAGATCATCGCATGCGGCAGTTGCGCCTTAATATCTGCACAGGCTTCGATGAAATCCACCGCGTAGTTGTTGTGCTCGTCGATCCCCGTTGCCACGGCGAAAATGTTCGGGTCGAAAATAATGTCTTCCGGCGGGAAACCGACCTCTTCCGTCAGGATGCGATACGCCCGGCGACAAATTTCAATTTTACGCGCTCGGGTATCAGCCTGTCCGACTTCATCGAAAGCCATTACCACCACGGCTGCGCCATAGCGCCGCACCAGCTTAGCGTGATGGATAAAGGCCTCAACGCCTTCCTTCATAGAGATCGAGTTAACAATGCCTTTGCCCTGAATGCATTTGAGCCCTTTCTCAACCACATCCCATTTTGAGGAGTCGATCATAATCGGCACACGGGCGATATCAGGCTCACCGGCAATAAGATTCAGGAAGCGGGTCATCGCCGCTTCCGCATCCAGCATACCTTCATCCATGTTGATATCGATGATCTGCGCGCCACTTTCCACCTGCTGACGGGCGACATCCAGCGCTTCGTTGTATTTCTCTTCTTTGATCAGACGCTTAAAACGTGCAGAACCGGTAACGTTCGTCCGTTCCCCCACGTTAACAAACAGGGTGTTGGCATCGATAGTCAGCGGTTCAAGACCGGATAAACGACAAGCCACCGGGATCTCCGGCAGCTTACGCGGCGGCACGCCTTCCACTACTTTCGCCATCGCGGCAATGTGTGCAGGCGTCGATCCACAGCAACCGCCGACGATATTCAGGAAGCCCGATCGCGCCCATTCTCCGATATGTTTCGCCATATCAGCAGGATCCAGATCGTATTCCCCGAAGGCGTTAGGCAGCCCCGCATTTGGATGTGCGCTCACATAGCATTCTGAAATACGGGATAGTTCGGCGACATACTGGCGCAGCTCATCCGGCCCCAATGCACAGTTCAGACCGAAGGAAAGCGGGCGGGAATGACGCAGGGAGTTATAAAAGGCTTCTGTGGTTTGGCCAGATAACGTACGTCCTGATGCATCCGTGATCGTGCCAGAAATCATCACGGGCAATACGATCCCTAACGCCTCAAACTCACTTTCGACGGCAAAACTCGCCGCTTTAGCATTCAACGTGTCGAAAATGGTTTCGATCATGATCAGATCGACACCACCGGCGATCAGTGCGCGAGTGGATTCACGATACGCTTCGACCAACTGATCAAAACTGACGTTACGAAACGCAGGATCGTTAACATCGGGGGAGATCGATGCGGTGCGGTTCGTCGGGCCAAGCACACCGGCTACATAGCGCGGCTTATCCGGCGTTAATGCTGTCCATTTGTCTGCGCTGGCACGCGCCAGCTGGGCGGCGACGGTATTGATTTCCGCCGACAGCGATGCCATATCATAATCCGCCATCGCGATGGTGGTGGAGTTGAAGGTGTTGGTTTCGAGAATATCGGCACCGGCTTCCAGATAGGCGTTGTGAATTTCACTAATCACCTGCGGCCTGGTCAGCACCAGCAGATCGTTATTTCCCTTCACATCGCTCGGCCAGTCAGCAAAGCGCTCGCCACGATAATCTGCTTCCTGCAGGCGATAACCCTGGATCATGGTACCCATACCACCATCCAGCACCATAATGCGTTGCGCCAACTGACGCCGCAATTCATCTACCCGATTACTCACGCGAACCCCATTCCCAGCCAATAAATACGATATATATTGCGTCTATCCTAGCATAAGTTATGAACACCCTAACGAGAGGCAGCATGAGACTTTTTCAGGTAATTTGCCGATAAAAAACACAGAGAAAGAAGAGTTGCATTCTGTGGTAAAAAAACGAAAATCAATTCCATTACCATAAAAAGGAATCGACGCTATGACGCCACCAGAGCCAGCCAAACGCGGGAAGAAACCTAGAGCCAGTACGGGCACCACCGTGCAGCCAACCGGGCAGGTTCAGTCGCTGACCCGTGGCCTGACGCTGCTTGAATATATCGCCAAGGCAAACGGCAGCGTGGCGCTAACCGATCTAGCTCAGCAGGCCGGTCTACCGAATTCCACGACCCACCGACTGCTTACCACCATGCAGCAACAGGGCTTTGTCCGTCAGGTGGGCGATCTGGGGCTGTGGACGATCGCATCGCATGCGTTTATCGTCGGTAGTAGCTTTCTGCAAAGCCGCAACCTGTTGGCGATTGTGCATCCGATACTACGCAAATTAATGGAAGACTCGGGCGAGACGGTCAATCTGGCCGTTCTCGATCAAACGGATAGTCAGGCGATCATCATCGATCAGGTGCAATGTACGGCGCTAATGCGTATGTCTGCACCGATCGGCGGTAAGTTGCCGATGCATGCTTCCGGTGCTGGGAAAGCGTTTCTAGCGCATTTACCTGATGCTCAGGTCACGCAGTTGCTGCACAAGAAAGGGCTGCATGGCTACACGCCACACACGTTCAGTTCGCCACAAGCGCTGAAGGAAAATCTCTCGCTGATTCGCAAGCAGGGGTATTCGTTCGATGACGAAGAGCACGCGCTGGGGCTACGCTGCATCGCGGCCTGTATTCTGGATGAACACCACGAAGCCTTCGCCGCCATCTCCATCTCTGGCCCGGTATCGCGCATCACGGACGACCGCGTCACAGAACTCGGCGCACTGGTGATCAAGGCAGCGAAGCAGGTCATGCAGGAATACAGCGGGCTATAAACAAGGTGTATTCCTCGTCAGGCCTTTTAGGCGCATGTCTATGCAGACTGTGGGAAGGTTTCGTGCGCAATAATACCGTTATTTTCATGCTACCTCGTAGCACGCGCCCGACACAGGGCGCTCAATCGCCGCCGCCCTGTGTACCCAGGCTTTCGGTGGGAATTATGCCGCTACGCGGTTCCATCGGTGTTCGTGACCGCTAGTCGAGCCGCCAGTGACGCGTTCCAGACGCGGCACTGGCTTTCGCGACGTCCTGTCGCTCACTCGGCGGTCAAGCCCACCGCTGCATAATTTTTCACGCCGGATAACGGCAAAGACCAGAATCATTCTCAGTAGTGATATATAGCGGCTCAGCACGTTGACTAAAACGCTTCCTACGCCGGTAGGCGTAAACATCTTCGATATGACCTTCCCTGATGCGTTGCTGTAATGCCCGCCAGTAGTCCGCACAAAACAGATCGCCATGCATTTCCTCAAACAGCGTGCGAATGTGGCGGTCGCTGCACAGGAAATGCGGAAATTCTTCGGGAAACACATCATTCGGCGCGACGCTGTACCACGGCTCTGCGGCCAGTTCGTCCTCCGGGTAACGCGGCGGCGGAATCTTGCGGAAATTCACCTCGGTCATGTAGCAGATCTCATCGTAATCATAAAATACGACTCGCCCATGACGCGTGACGCCAAAATTCTTAAACAACATATCACCGGGGAAAATATTCGCCGCCGCCAGCTGTTTGATGGCATTGCCATACTCTTCGATCACATCGTGCAACTGCTGTGCGTTTGCCTGTTCCAGATAGAGGTTAAGCGGCGTCATCCGGCGTTCCATATACAAATGTCGAATCACCAGTTGATCTCCCAAATCCTCTAGTTTTTCCGGCACCTCCCGCCAGAGTTCATCCAATAACTCCGGGCTGATGCGGTGCTTATCGATGACGAAGTTTTCATATTCCTGCGTGTCCGCCATACGCCCGACGCGATCGTGCTCTTTAACTAGTTGATAGCACGCTATTACTCGCTCCGCACTCACCTCTTTCTGCGGCGCAAAACGATCTTTGATGACCTTAAATACGCGATCGAACGAAGGCAGTGTAAACACCAGCATCACCATACCTTTCACCCCAGGAGCGATAATGAACTGCTCTTCTGACTCGGCAATGTAATGCAGATATTCGCGGTAATACTCGGTTTTACTGTGCTTCTGGCAGCCAATAGCCAGATAAAGCTCCGCCGTTGTCTTCCCCGGTAGAATGTCACGTAGCCAGGCCACCAGCGCGGATGGCTGCGGGGCATATACCATGAAGTAAGAACGGGCGAAACCAAACACCATGCTGGCGTCTGCCTGAGCGGTCAGGCAAGTATCAATAAATAGCGCACCACGTTCGTTGTGGTGAATCGGCAGCAGAAATGGAAAAACACCGTCAGGCAGCGACAGTTTCCCCACCAGCCAAGCCGCTTTGTTACGGTAAAAGAGCTCATTCGCTACCTGTAACGTCGCCTGATCAAGCTGCTCAGCAGAGAAGGTACTCTGTAAATACGTAACGATGTAATCAATATCACGCGGCAAATCTTCCCACGGTAAACGGAGCGGCACATCACCCAGCAATTTTTCCAACATACGCTGCCAGCCGTCAGTTGGCACAAACGTCTTGGCAATCGGCCGGGGAATTTCATGAAAGCGCTTTTCTGGCTGAGAACTGAAAACAAACAGTTTATCGGGAGCGAGTTCCCGATGATTAAACAGCCGACAATAGACGGAATTGAAAAAGCTCTCCGCAATCTCGAAACGCGGATAGTCCGGCAATAAGCCGGTGTAGATATGCTTCATCCGCGCCAAAAAATCCGCATCATCACAGCGGATGCCGGTAATACAGCGCAACTGTGCGACAACCAGACCAACATGGTGATCGTATAAGTGAATACGTTGTTTCATTGCCTGTTGCACAGCGGGCCAGTCAGCCTGTTCAAAACGCTGCTGTGCGCCCGCGGTGACTTCGAGAAAACGACCATATTGCGCATCAAATCCTTGCAGGATCGTCTGCGCCACCAGCTTTTCAAGGTCACGCGTCATCATGATCTCCAGATGAAACCCGGCCAGCCGAAAACTAGCCGGGTTAGGATCAGAACTGCTGTTCTTCCGTCGATCCCGTCAGCGCCGTCACTGAAGACTGGCCTCCCTGAATGATGTTCGTCACTTTATCGAAGTAGCCAGTACCGACCTCCTGCTGATGCGATGAGAAGGTATAACCGTCTTTAATCGCTTCAAATTCAGGCTGCTGCACTTTTTCTACGTAGTGCCTCATCCCCTCGCCCTGTGCATAGGCATGCGCCAGATCAAACATGTTGAACCACATGCTGTGGATGCCAGCCAGCGTAATAAACTGATACTTGTAGCCCATCGCCGACAGCTCATCCTGAAAACGCGCAATCGTGCTGTCATCCAGATTCTTCTTCCAGTTAAAGGAAGGTGAACAGTTGTACGCCAGCAGCTTACCGGGGAACTTAGCGTGGATGGCCTCAGCAAAACGACGCGCCAACGATAAATCCGGCGTTGAGGTTTCGCACCACACCAGGTCCGCATAAGGCGCATAGGCCAGACCACGGCTGATTGCCTGCTCGATCCCAGCGCGCGTACGATAGAAACCTTCCACCGTGCGTTCTCCAGTGATGAAATCACGGTCATATTCATCGCAGTCGGAGGTCATTAAATCCGCCGCATCCGCATCGGTTCGCGCAACCACTAAGGTGGGCACGCCCATTACGTCCGCCGCCAGACGTGCTGCGACCAGCTTCTGAACGGCTTCCTGAGTGGGAACCAGCACTTTGCCGCCCATGTGCCCACATTTCTTCGCCGATGCCAATTGATCCTCAAAGTGAACCGCCGCGGCGCCCGCTTCAATCATTGATTTCATGAGCTCGAACGCATTAAGCACGCCGCCAAATCCAGCCTCCGCATCCGCAACAATCGGCAGGAAGTAGTCGGTATGGCGTTTATCACCCGGCTCAATGTGGTTCGCCCACTGAATCTGATCGGCACGCCGAAAGGTGTTATTAATGCGTTCGATCACCGCAGGCACGGAATTCGCTGGGTAGAGCGACTGGTCGGGATACATGCTGGACGCCAGATTGGCATCCGCCGCCACCTGCCAACCGGAAAGGTAAATCGCCTCAATACCGGCTTTCGCCTGCTGTAAGGCTTGCCCACCCGTCAGTGCGCCCAGACAGTTAACATAACCTTTGCGGGCTTCACCATGCAGCAGGCTCCATAATCTCGCCGCGCCGAGCTGCGCGAGCGTGCATTCCGGGTTCACCGATCCACGTAGATTAATCACATCTTCTGCGCTGTAGGGGCGCGTAATACCTTCCCAGCGCGCGGTTTTCCACTCTTTTTCGATATGCTGGACTTGTTGGGTACGAGAGGTCGTCATAGCAGAGGTTCCTTTTTATTATTAGTCAGGATTAATCAAGCAATGCGTAGCCGGGTAACGTCAGGAAGTCGATCAGTTCATCTTGCGTGGTGATTTGTTCCATCAGCCGAGCGGCTTCATCGAAGCGCCCTCCGCTAAAACGGGCATCACCTAATTCCTCCTGAATCACAAACATCTCTTCGGCCAACATCTGGCGGAACAGCGCTTTGGTGATCACACGACCATCGCTCAACGTCTTGCCGTGACGAATCCACTGCCAGATAGAGGTTCGGGAAATTTCTGCCGTCGCAGCGTCTTCCATCAACCCATAAATCGGGACGCAGCCATTACCAGATATCCACGCTTCGATGTACTGCACGGCAACGCGGATATTCGCACGCATACCGACTTCCGTGCGCTCTCCCGGACAGGGTTCCAGTAATTCCTCAGCACGGATAAACGCATCGTGTTCACGGCTGATATCAAGCTGATTTTTGCGCTCACCCAACGCCCGATCGAACACCTCCATCACGGCATCTGCCAGCCCCGGATGAGCGACCCAAGTGCCATCGTGACCATTATTCGCTTCCAACTCCTTGTCTTTACAAACCTTATCCAATACCCAATTATTACGTTCAGCATCCTTACTCGGAATGAACGCCGCCATCCCGCCCATGGCAAACGCGCCACGGCGATGGCAGGTTTTGATCAACAGCCGCGAGTAAGCACTAAGGAAAGGTTTTTCCATCGTTACCGACTGACGATCGGGCAGAACGCGATCGCTGTGGTTCTTTAATGTTTTGATATAACTGAAAATATAATCCCAGCGCCCGCAGTTTAACCCAACAATATGATCGCGTAAGTGATAGAGGATTTCGTCCATCTGGAAAACAGCAGGCAGCGTTTCAATCAACACCGTTGCTTTGATCGTTCCACGCGGAAGGTCAAAGCGATCTTCTGTATAGCAGAAGACATCGTTCCACCAAGCTGCTTCCTGCCATGACTGAGTCTTTGGCAAATAGAAATAAGGGCCGCTACCTTTCTTCAGCAGTTCCTGATAGTTGTGGAAAAAATACAGCGCGAAATCAAACAAGCTGCCGGGAATGGCTTCCCCCTGCCAGGACACGTGTTTTTCAGGTAAATGCAACCCGCGCACGCGGCAAACCAATACAGCAGGATTGGGTTTCAGCTGGTAGATTTTTCCTGTTTCGTTGATATAGGAAATCGTACCGCGTACGGCATCACGTAAATTGATTTGTCCATCAATCACCTTTTCCCATCCCGGTGACAGTGAATCCTCAAAGTCCGCCATGAAAACCTTCACATTGGCATTCAATGCGTTGATCACCATCTTGCGCTCAACTGGGCCGGTAATTTCAACACGGCGATCCTGAAGGTCATCGGGAATGCCGCGTATCGTCCATGCTTTATCTCGAATGGAAGCCGTTTCTGAAATAAAATCAGGCAACTTACCCTGATCGATATTGCGCTGCTGTACTTGTCGTTCAGCAAGTAATTGATTACGTGCGGGAGTGAAATGCGTGACTAATTCCGTTAGGTAATCAATCGCCTCCTCCGTAAGAATGTGCTTCTCACCTTCGCCAAAACGCTGACTAAACGCCAACTCTCCGTTTATCGTCTGCTGCATCATTCGTGGTTCCTTTTCAAGATTCCGCTTCATTCATCAACAACCGCCAGATCGGCAAACCAGTATGTATATTTCTTAGCCGACAGGATTAAGCGTAATACAAGAAAAAACAAAATCAAAAACAATTTCCATTTTAAAAAAATTATCAACATAACCACATAATAAAAATGAAGATTAAAATTAAAAAATAAGAGAAATAACTTTCACCAACTAACAGAAATGGAATCATTCAGCACAAAAAAAAGGCACCCTTAAAGGTGCCTCAGAGAAAAGGATTAAGATGAGAGTTAGTCCAGCGTAGGATTCATTTTGCGCAAATCGTAAGGCGTAATCTGATAAACATAGTAATTCAGCCAGTTAACAAAAAGCAGATGCCCATGGCTACGCCAGCTCGCTTTCGGTTCCAGTTCAGGATTGTCATCCGGGAAATAGTTAACCGGAACGGTCGGATCCAACCCAGCATCACAATCACGGAAAAACTCTCCTGCCAGCGTCAGAACGTCATATTCGGGATGCCCAGTAACGAACGCCAGACGTTTATCTTTACTGGCAAACAGGTAAGCACCGGCCTGCTCCGACGCAACCAGAATATCCAAATCCGTATGCTGCCGAATCACATCAGCCGGAAAATCTGCATAGCGAGAATGTGGAGCCAGGAACGTTTCATCAAAGCCGCGGGTCAGCAAAGCATGGGGTTGTAACGTTTGATGCAAGTAAACACCGGACAGCTTTTCCTTCCGAGTCATCTTGGGAATACCGTAGAGGATATTGAGAGCAGCCTGTACAGCCCAACACACGAATAATGTGGATGTAACATGCTCTTTTGCCCATTCGATAACACGCGCGATCTGCGGCCAATAAACAACATCACAGAAATCGACTAACCCCAGCGGGGCGCCAGTAACAATCAAGCCATCAAAGTTTTCGTCCTGGATATCGTCGAAATTACAGTAGAAATTATTCAAATGCTCGGTTGGTGTATTCTTTGATTCACGGCTGTCGATACGTAGCAGTTGGATATCGATCTGTAGGGGAGAATTGGACAACAGACGCAGAAACTGGTTTTCAGTCTCAATCTTCTTAGGCATCAGGTTCAGAACCAGCACTTTAAGTGGGCGAATTTCCTGCGTTTTAGCGCGCGAGGATGTCATAACAAAGACGTTCTCATTACGCAGAAAATTAACGGCTGGTAACTCATCAGGAACCCGAATTGGCATAACCTTATATCCTCAAAGCATACGTTTAAACGTTTAGACATCCAGATGCCTGAAGATAGCGAATTTTCGTACTAATGTCGAGTGCTCAACACATAAGGTGAAAATGTTTCACGAGACACGGATCCGCATCATCTGCAAAATACGTTTAAGTACGTCAGAATCACTCAGGGGAACAGCGCTAGAAATAACAATAAGCCTGGATTTACGACAGTTCATAGCTGTTATTTCCTGAAGTATCCGCTACATCACAGGAGCCCCACTTCATTCATTTCCAGAGCGTGGATAGTCAGCAACCAAGATTCTGTTATTGCTAAATGCACTCTGTGTAGTGGCTTCACGCAGTGTGGCAAAGCTACCTATTGTGATTTTATTTTTACGGATTTGGATATAGGGATTCATAATTCATCTTCCTAACAGTTCCATTTTCCTCCCCCCCAAATGCCCCACAGCAAAAAGCCCCTGTCTTTCGACAGGGGCTTTCCACTCGTTTGATGCCTGGCAGTTCCCTACTCTCACATGGGGAGACCCCACACTACCATCGGCGCTACGGCGTTTCACTTCTGAGTTCGGCATGGGGTCAGGTGGGACCACCGCGCTATCGCCGCCAGGCAAATTCTGTTTCATTCCAACCGTTACTTATCATGACTTTTTGTCATCTCCGTAACCATCAGAACCAATCTTCGAACAAGCTGAATATCGTTTTATATGAGTCACCCACAAAACACCTTCGGTGTTGTAAGGTTAAGCCTCTCGGGTCATTAGTACTGGTTAGCTCAACGTATCGCTACGCTTACACACCCAGCCTATCTACGTCGTAGTCTTCAACGGCCCTTCAGGGGCATCTAGTGCCCAGGGAAGACTCATCTCGAGGCAAGTTTCCCGCTTAGATGCTTTCAGCGGTTATCTCTTCCGCACTTAGCTACCGGGCAATGCAATTGGCATCACAACCCGAACACCAGCTTCCAACGCCCACGGCAGATAGGGACCGAACTGTCTCACGACGTTCTAAACCCAGCTCGCGTACCACTTTAAATGGCGAACAGCCATACCCTTGGGACCTACTTCAGCCCCAGGATGTGATGAGCCGACATCGAGGTGCCAAACACCGCCGTCGATATGAACTCTTGGGCGGTATCAGCCTGTTATCCCCGGAGTACCTTTTATCCGTTGAGCGATGGCCCTTCCATTCAGAACCACCGGATCACTAAGACCTGCTTTCGCACCTGCTCGAGCTGTCACTCTCGCAGTCAAGCTAGCTTATGCCTTTGCACTAACCTCCTGATGTCCGACCAGGATTAGCTAACCTTCGTGCTCCTCCGTTACTCTTTGGGAGGAGACCGCCCCAGTCAAACTACCCACCAGACACTGTCCGCAACCCGGATCACGGGCCTACGTTAGAACATCAAACATTAAAGGGTGGTATTTCAAGGTTGGCTCCACAAGAACTGGCGCCCTCGCTTCAAAGCCTCCCACCTATCCTACACATCAAGGCTCAAGGTTCAGTGTCAAGCTATAGTAAAGGTTCACGGGGTCTTTCCGTCTTGCCGCGGGTACACTGCATCTTCACAGCGAGTTCAATTTCACTGAGTCTCGGGTGGAGACAGCCTGGCCATCATTACGCCATTCGTGCAGGTCGGAACTTACCCGACAAGGAATTTCGCTACCTTAGGACCGTTATAGTTACGGCCGCCGTTTACCGGGGCTTCGATCAAGAGCTTCGCCTTGCGGCTGACCCCATCAATTAACCTTCCGGCACCGGGCAGGCGTCACACCGTATACGTCCACTTTCGTGTTTGCACAGTGCTGTGTTTTTATTAAACAGTTGCAGCCAGCTGGTATCTGCGACTCCCGTCAGCTCCGTCCGCAAGGGACTTCACCGACAGGAGCGTGCCTTCTCCCGAAGTTACGGCACCATTTTGCCTAGTTCCTTCACCCGAGTTCTCTCAAGCGCCTGAGTATTCTCTACCTGACCACCTGTGTCGGTTTGGGGTACGATTTGATGTTACCTGGAGCTTAGAGGCTTTTCCTGGAAGCGTAGCATTGGTTACTTCATCACCGTAGTGACTCGTCATCACGCCTCAGTGTTAACGATGACCCGGATTTACCTAAGTCATCCACCTTCACGCTTAAACCGGGACAACCGTCGCCCGGATAACCTAGCTTTCTCCGTTCGCAGTAACACCGAGTACAGGAATATTAACCTGTTTCCCATCGACTACGCTTTTCAGCCTCGCCTTAGGGGTCGACTCACCCTGCCCCGATTAACGTTGGACAGGAACCCTTGGTCTTCCGGCGTGCGGGTTTTTCACCCGCATTATCGTTACTTATGTCAGCATTCGCACTTCTGATACCTCCAGCAACCCTCACAGGTCACCTTCGACGGCTTACAGAACGCTCCCCTACCCAACAACACCTAAGTGTCGCTGCCGCAGCTTCGGTGCATGGGTTAGCCCCGTTACATCTTCCGCGCAGGCCGACTCGACCAGTGAGCTATCAGGAGTATTTAGCCTTGGAGGATGGTCCCCCCATATTCAGACAGGATGTCACGTGTCCCGCCCTACTCATCGAACTCACAATCTGTGCATTTTTGTGTACGGGACTATCACCCTTTACTGTGCGACTTTCCAGACGCTTCCACTAACACACAAACTGATTCAGGTTCTGGGCTCCTCCCCGTTCGCTCGCCGCTACTAGGGGAATCTCGGTTGATTTCTTTTCCTCGGGTACTGAGATGTTTCAGTTCCCCCGGTTCGCCTCATTACGCTATGTATTCACGTAATGATAATGTGTCGAAACACATTGGGTTTCCCCATTCGGGTATCGTCGGGTATAACGCTTCATATCAGCTTACCGACGCTTATCGCAGATTAGCACGCCCTTCATCGCCTCTGACTGCCTAGGCATCCACCGTGTACGCTTAGTCGCTTAACCTCACAACCCGAAGATGTTTCTTTCGATTCATCATCGCGCTGCGATTATTTGAGAGACTCATTGACATGCTGATTCATCACGACCCGCCCGAAGGCAGTCATGCATGTTCAGCTGTCATGTTTCAATTTTCAGCTTGTTCCAGATTGTTAAAGAGCAAAATACTTCGCAGCATACTGTTTCCAATACGCTCTGAAGTCTTTTTAATGGTGGAGCTATGCGGGATCGAACCGCAGACCTCCTGCGTGCAAAGCAGGCGCTCTCCCAGCTGAGCTATAGCCCCATCTCTACTTACAGTTACCTTAGATACCACTCATGGAAGAGTTGGTAGGCCTGAGTGGACTTGAACCACCGACCTCACCCTTATCAGGGGTGCGCTCTAACCACCTGAGCTACAAGCCTATTAAGGTATTTCTGCTCGTTATTTTCATCAGACAATCTGTGTGAGCACTTCACTTAACACACATCTTTATTGGTAAGGAGGTGATCCAACCGCAGGTTCCCCTACGGTTACCTTGTTACGACTTCACCCCATGGACCGTGTCTCAGTTCCAGTGTGGCTGGTCATCCTCTCAGACCAGCTAGGGATCGTCGCCTAGGTGGGCCATTACCCCGCCTACTAGCTAATCCCATCTGGGCACATCTGATGGCAAGAGGCCCGAAGGTCCCCCTCTTTGGTCCGAAGACGTTATGCGGTATTAGCTACCGTTTCCAGTAGTTATCCCCCTCCATCAGGCAGTTTCCCAGACATTACTCACCCGTCCGCCGCTCGTCACCCAAAGAGCAAGCTCTTCTGTGCTACCGCTCGACTTGCATGTGTTAGGCCTGCCGCCAGCGTTCAATCTGAGCCATGATCAAACTCTTCAATTTAAGATTTGTTTGATTTGCTGAACTCGTCAGCGATGCTCAAAGAATTAGTAACTGTTCATTCGTAATGAATTTTACTGTTGTTCACTCTTCAAGACTTTTTATATCGTTTAAGATACGGTCTTGTGAGTGCCCACACAGATTGTCTGATTATATTGTTAAAGAGCAGTGCGTTGCGGCCTTAACCGCTTCGCGAGGTGGCGTACTTTACGCTTATCACCTTCAGAGTCAACGTTTATTTTAAAGCGTTTTCTCTTTTTTTATCGACCCGGTTGTGAGTCACAGCGCCGTGTCGATGGAGGCGCATTATAGGGATCCGTTTTCGTTACACAACAACTTTCTTGATCTTTTTTTCTGTTCGCGTGTTTTTCAACCCTTTCGATGAGATCTTACTCGATCCGTGTCACTTTTCAGTTGCCGCAGCCGCATATCTGTCGATATTTTGTCTATTAATGCGAATAATCAGCATGTGGCAAATAACTGCGAGGTTGTCGATGAGTGCAAAAATATTCCGTCGTTATAAGGGTATCTCTCCCGTTTTAGGCGAAAGAGTCATGGTCGATCATTCCAGTGTGGTGATTGGCAAGGTAACACTAGGCGATGATGTCGGTATCTGGCCCCTTGTCGCCATACGCGGTGATGTTAACTACATCACTATTGGTGCCAGGAGTAATATCCAGGATGGATCAGTACTTCATATCACCCACTGTTCAGAGAAAAAACCTGAAGGTAACCCACTTATTATTGGGGAAGATGTCACTGTCGGGCATAAAGCAATGCTGCACGGTTGCCAAATAGGAAGTCGAGTTCTAGTCGGAATGGGGTCAATACTCCTCGATGGAGTCGTTGTTGAGGATGATGTGATGATTGGTGCTGGTAGCTTGGTCCCGCCAGGAAAACGCTTAGAGAAGGGACATCTATACGTTGGCAGCCCAGTGAAGAAAATTCGGCCACTGACACAAGAGGAAATAGAGGGGCTGATTTACTCAGCAAATAACTATGTTCGTTGGAAAGATGAATACCTTGCTCAGGATAATGAGTAATAGCCCTCATCATCCCATTCTTCAGCAAGAATCATTTTTTCCAATTCATCTTCAAGATCCCATCGATGTACCCTGAACAGCGCCAGCCACTGTTCGGGGCTATCACCGCCATAACGGCGCTGAAGACGTTCCGCAGTTATAAGGCACTCTTGCTGAAAACCATTTACCAAAACAGGAAATCGGATCGCCATGATCTTATCATCCCAACTTTCACGATCTGGGAACTGGATCGCCTGATTCATTTAGCGAGATCCTGCTTCAGTAGATCAATCACTGGCTCCACGTCTGGCATCACACCATGCCAAAGTTTAAACGCATGTGCCGCTTGCCCCACCAGCATTCCCAAACCATCTGCATAGTGGATAGCCCCCTGTTGTACGCACCATGACAAAAAGGGCGTTAGCTGCGGTAAGTAAAACATGTCATAACAGCTCGTTTCCGGCGAAATGAGTTCTGCCGGTAAGTTAGGAATGCTGTCGTACATCCCAGAAGATGTGGCGTTAATGATCAGATCGAAAGATTGACCATGCAGACCGTCAAGAGCAGTAGCTTGAATATCACCAATATCACAGAAGATTTTAGCTAATGCTTCAGCCTTGAAAAAGGTCCTATTGGTCAGCACAACAGTACAACCAGAGGCCAGCAGGGGTTGGATAACACCACGCGCCGCGCCACCCGCACCAACGAGCAAAACACGATCCAAAGGTTTTACCAACGCCAATCGTTGCAGATCGCTGAGCAAACCGATGCCATCAGTATTATCACCATACAGGCGACCGTCACTCAGCCTCTTCAATGTATTGACCGCCCCCGCAAGCGCAGCACATTCGCTGCGTTCATCGGCTTCAGCAAAAGCTCGCTCTTTAAAGGGCGCAGTTACATTCGCGCCACCAGCACCATCGTGAAAATACTGGCGCAGCATCTGCTCAAAATTATCCAAAGGCGCTAACACACGCTGGTACGTCAACGTTATCCCCGTTTGCGCCGCAAATAGCTCGTGTATGCGAGGTGATTTACTATGTGCAATCGGATTGCCAAAAACCGCAAAAGACGTTACTTCAGACACGTTTCCTTCCACCTTGCCGTTACCCCTGACGAATGAGCTCGCCTGTTAATACATCCCTGATTTCTGATGGATTCATTCTTCCACCGACGTCCCCAACTAGCACAGGGAAATCACCACCAAACTGCAGAGACACTTCCTGAGCAGTGCGGCAAGGAGGCTGACCGCTTAAATTGGCACTTGTCGACACCAACGGTTTACCGTAGTGCTGGCACAGTTCCTTAACTAATGGGTGATCACTAACGCGTACCGCAAGCGAAGAAAATTGCCCCGTTAACCACTGCGGTGTCGTAGGTTTTGCAGGTAATACCCAAGTAACCGGACCTGGCCATGTAGAAAACATCATCGCCTTCTGCTCATCGGATAACGCGCTGTCATTAATGTAAGGCACCAATTGGCTAAAATTTGCCGCAATAAGGATCAGCCCTTTTTGCCAAGGGCGTTGTTTTAACGCCAGCAGGCGATTAACTGCCACCTCACTATCAGGATCGCACCCCAATCCAAATACCGCTTCAGTCGGGTACGCAATAACCTGCTCATTATGTAATTCCCGCAAAACGGGAATCATTAGTTCATCAGACACGTCATCATTCTTATCAACTTCTGCCGCTATCGGTTTTCCACATAATTTACTCGCACAAAATAGCTTAGTGCCTTGTGCCGTATTTTTCTCAAACAATAAAGCGTAATGGCAAGAAGGGCATTCACCCGCTATCGGCTTATGGTTTAACGTAAACTGGCAATAAGGATAGCGATCGCAAGAATGAAATACCTTGCCGTAGCGAGATTTACGCTGTAACAGCGTGCCTTCATTGCACTGTGGGCATCGAATCGCCGTTTCATCAGGACGATCGATAGTCTCGGTATGGTGGCATTCAGGGTAATTGCCACAGCCGATGAACATTCCATAGCGGCCTTGCCGTAGTACCAATGTCGACTGACAAAGCGGACATTGCTGCCCATCTAACACCTTGACGATATGCCCATCCGCTTGCGCCTTCAGCGGGCGAATAAACTCACACTCTGGATACGCAGAACAGCCAAGGAATGGGCCATGCCGACCAGAACGGATAACCAGCTCTGACCCACAGTCTGGACATATTTCCAGTTTTTTTTCAGCAAACAGTGCAGGCTTAACCATTCGAACTGTTATTCCTCAGGCTATTGCACATAACCGTCATTGACCTCAAAGAGTAATTCTTCCATTTGCTGATAGGCATTCTCACAACCTGGCACATTGAAAAGCACCATGAGAATGACCCACTTTAGATCTTCCAGATCAAACTCCTGCGTTTCCAATGCCATAACGCGTTCAATAATCATTTCCCGCGTTTCAAGATTCAGAACCTGCATTTGCTCAAGAAACAATAAAAAACCACGACATTCCGCATCAAGACGTAACTCTTCATCCTGCGTATAGATCCGCATAGCCAGAGGATCGCTCGCCAAATAAAGCGGCGCAGTTTGCCCTTCCTGAATATCGGCTAATTTTTCCAGCCAACTCAACGCGCTATAGATATCGTTACGATGAAATCCAGCGCGGGTGAGGTCATCAGTTAACGTATCCTGATCGACACGCATTTCAGTTTCATTGTGGATGTAACTTTCAAACAAGTACATGAGTACGTCGAACATGGCCTGCCCTCCTTAATCGGACATAGCCGCCGGGTACTGCTGCGATCCATCCTGCTAACTCCAGCTCTAATAGCTTAATGACTATCTCTGGCACAGGTTGGCCGGCACGTTCAGCGACAACGTCAACAGGTGTAACCTCATCTCCTACGTTAGCCAACACGTCGGCAAATGGCAATTCGCCATCCTCTTCTTCGTTAGAAATAGTTTGCCCGCTTTCCGTTGGTAGCCACTGTAATTCACTCACCAACTGTTCAAGAATATCCTTCGGATGTGTAACCAGACTGGCCCCTTGCTGGATTAACCAGTGTGTCCCCTCCGTCATAGGGTTACCGATAGGCCCCGGCAGAGCAAAAACTTCCCGTCCTTGCTCTAGCGCATAACGCGCGGTAACCAACGACCCACTGCGGATAGATGCTTCAATGACCAGGACACCCAGCCCTAACCCGCTAATGATACGGTTTCTTCTAGGGAAGTTGGTTGGGAAAGGCGGCATAGCGAGGGGGAATTCTGAGACCAAAGCGCCACCGTCGCCACAAATACGCTCAGCAAGCTTGACGTGGCGCTTGGGGTAAATATTCCCCAATCCACTTCCCAGCACTGCAATTGTTCTCCCTCCCGAATCCAAAGCGGCACGATGAGCAATACCATCGATGCCAATTGCTAGCCCGCTTGTCACCGTGAGTTCATTCGCGGCAAGTTCCTGAGCGAAAAAACATCCCCAGCGTTCACCGTAAGCACTGCTACCCCGGCTACCAATAATCGATATTTGTGGCGATGCCAATAACTCAGGGGAACCAGAGACAAAGAGCAACAGAGGAAAATCACGAATGTTACTCAACAGAAAGGGATAAAGGGCATCTTCGCACGTCACGATATGATGATTGGGATGAGACAACCAGTTGAGCGTGTCTTCTAGGATCCTGCGGTCATAGGTACAAAATTGTGCTATTTGAGCATCAGACAGACCTAACGCCCCCAACGTCTCGTTATCGAACGTATTTAAACCAATAAGCTTTCTGACAATAGCTCGAAGGCGCCTGACACCCAAGTGCCGCACACCCGTCATGCGTAGCCAGATTTCCGTTGATAGCATCCGCGTCCCTTATGCTGCTCTGTTCTGATAAGTGGTGTAATTAAGTGCTGATGCTGTCAATCGGGGCAGGAAATGTCTAGAATGGGCACTAAAGCTATCTCACTATTCAGATACAGATCTAAACATATATGTCAGTTTTGCAGGTATTACATTTTCCAGACGAGCGGCTCCGCATCACTGCGCAACCCGTAAAAGAAGTCAATGCAGACATTCAACGTATCGTGGATGATATGTTCGATACCATGTACGAAGAAGAAGGTATTGGCCTAGCCGCGACACAAGTGGACATTCATCAGCGCATTATTGTTATTGACGTCTCTGAAGAGCGGGACCAACGACTGGTGCTAATCAATCCCGAGCTGATTGAAAAGAGCGGCGATACGGGCATCGAAGAAGGTTGTTTGTCGATCCCTGAAACCCGAGCGCTAGTTCCTCGAGCAGAGCATGTGAAAGTGCGCGCATTGGATCGTGAAGGTAAAGCGTTCGAACTTGAAGCAAGCGAACTGCTTGCCATTTGCATTCAGCATGAAATGGACCACCTGGTTGGGAAATTGTTTATCGATTACCTTTCCCCTCTGAAACGCCAGCGCATTCGTCAAAAACTGGAAAAGCTGGCTAAGCAAAATAGCCGGACCTGATAATTTTCATCCTGACAGGAAGCACCGTGTCTGACTCTTTACGTATCATCTTTGCCGGAACCCCTGATTTTGCAGCACGTCACCTTGACGTGCTTTTATCATCAGGGCATGAGGTCGTTGGCGTTTTCACACAGCCTGACCGACCAGCCGGAAGAGGTAACAAGCTCACGCCAAGCCCGGTAAAAGTACTGGCAGAGCAACATAGCATCCCCGTTTTCCAGCCTAAATCTCTGCGACCAGCAGAAAATCAGGCGATGGTTGAAGCGTTAGATGCCGATGTTATGGTTGTTGTCGCTTACGGATTAATTTTGCCGCAGCCCGTGCTATCCATGCCTCGCCTTGGCTGTATTAATGTACACGGTTCTCTACTGCCTCTCTGGCGTGGAGCTGCACCGATACAACGTGCATTGTGGGCTGGGGATAGTGAAACGGGCGTGACGATCATGCAAATGGACGTTGGACTCGATACTGGCGCTATGCTACACAAAATTGCGTGCCCCATCCTGCCACAGGATACTAGCGCAACGCTATACGACAAACTTGCTGCACTAGGGCCGCGTGGCTTATTGGAAACGCTGGAACGGCTTGCAGATAGCAGCGCTGTCGCTGAAGCGCAAAACGATGCCTTTGCCACCTATGCAGAAAAGCTCAGCAAAGAAGAAGCACGTCTAAACTGGCTGTTATCTGCCGAGCAGCTTGAGCGCTGTATTCGTGCTTTTAATCCTTGGCCAGTCAGCTATTTCATCGTGGATGAACAACCGGTGAAAGTCTGGAAAGCTGAGGTCATCGCCAAATCACATGGCTCACAGCCAGGCACAATCTTACAGGCAGATAAGCAGGGTATTCAGGTAGCAGCCGCCGATGGCATTTTGAATATTCAGGAATTACAGCCGGCAGGCAAAAAAGTAATGAGTGCGCAGGATCTGCTTAACTCGCGTCGTGAGTGGTTCGTTCCCGGTAATACACTGAACTAATCTATTTTTCATACCGGCGTCATGCCGGTATATCCTCTCCCTTTTACGTATACGTCATCGCTAACACATGAAAAGCTCATACAACCTACGCAGTATTGCCGCAAAAGTGGTGGGACAAGTTCTGGATCAGGGGCAATCGCTCAGCGCCTTATTGCCTATTCATCAGCGTGACGTTTCCGATAAAGATCGCGCGCTTTTACAAGAGCTTTGCTTCGGCGTATTACGCGTGTTACCGCAGTTGGAATGGTGTATCCAACAACTAATGGCTAAACCCCTGACGGGCAAACAACGCACGTTGCATTACCTCATCATGGTAGGTATCTACCAACTGCACTATACGCGGATCCCGCCACACGCTGCTCTGGCAGAAACAGTAGAAGGTGCCGTGGCGTTAAAAAGGCCACAACTCAAGGGACTGATTAACGGCGTATTACGCCAATTCCAGCGCCAGCAGGAAGAACTCCTTCAGCGTGAGGCAACTCACTCATCTCACTACCTGCACCCAAGCTGGCTGTTGGCACGCATTGAACATGCTTATCCAAATAACTGGCGAGGCATCGTTGAGGCAAATAATCAACGTCCTCCGATGTGGCTACGCGTGAATCGGTTACACCATACGCGAGAAGCGTACTTAAACTTGTTGATGCAAGGGGGAATTGAAGCATTTCCTCATACCGAATACAGCGATGCGATACGGCTTGCTTCTCCATGTGCCGTCGATCAATTGCCAGGATTTTCACAAGGGTGGGCAACCGTACAGGATGCTTCAGCCCAAGGCTGCGTCTATTGGCTTGATCCACAAGATGGTGAGCAGATCCTCGATCTCTGCGCCGCTCCCGGTGGAAAAACGACACACATTTTAGAGGCAGCACCAAAATCTCATGTGCTCGCTGTCGATGTTGATGAAACACGTTTAGGCCGAGTAAAAGAAAATTTACTTCGGCTACAAATGCATGCTGAAGTCAAACAAGGCGATGGACGTTACCCCGACTCATGGTGTGAAGCGCGTGTATTTGATCGCATTCTGTTGGACGCCCCTTGTTCCGCTACTGGCGTGATTCGTCGTCATCCTGATATTAAATGGCTACGCCGAGACAGAGACATCGAAGAATTAGTTGCACTGCAAAAAGAGATTCTTGATGCCATTTGGCCACACCTCAAAACAGGCGGCACGATGGTTTATGCTACCTGCTCAATTCTGCCGCAAGAAAATACTCAACAAGTTACGGGTTTCCTGTCTCGCCATGCCGATGCCGCGCTTGTTGATACCGGTACAAGTGAAATACCGGGTATACAAATTCTCCCCCATGCTGATAGTGGTGATGGTTTCTTTTATGCGAAGCTGGTAAAAAACTGATATTGAACCCAATATTGTCTGCAACAAGCAGCGATCAATAAACGGCATGGCTTATTATGAAAATTATCATTCTTGGCGCGGGTCAGGTCGGCGGAACACTAGCTGAAAACCTAGCGGGTGAAAACAATGACATCACTGTCGTTGATACTGATGCAAATCGGTTACGCCAGCTTCAGGATAAGTTTGATCTGCGTGTCGTTACGGGCTATGCCTCTCATCCGCGTGTATTGCGTGAAGCGGGGGCAGAAGATGCTGATATGCTGGTCGCTGTTACCAATTCGGACGAAACGAATATGGTAGCATGTCAGATCGCTTATTCCCTCTTCAAAACACCAAACCGGATTGCACGTATTCGCGCTGCCGAATACATCCGTGAATCAGAACAGCTATTTTTACCAGAAGCGGTTCCCATCGATCACCTGATCTCTCCAGAGCAGTTGGTGATCGATAATATTTATAAACTGATCGAATACCCTGGGGCACTTCAAGTCGTCAATTTCGCTGAAGGTAAAGTGAGCCTTGCAGCAGTTAATGCATACTATGGCGGCCCATTGGTGGGTAATGCCCTAACCTCTCTCCGTGAACATATTCCCCATGTGGATACCCGAGTTGCCGCTATTTTCCGCCACGACCGTCCAATTCGTCCACAGGGTTCTACCATAATCGAAGCTGGTGACGAGGTGTTTTTTGTCGCTGCTTCCCAGCATATTCGCGCAGTAATGAGCGAATTGCAGCGCCTTGAAAAACCGTATAAAAGGATCATGATCGTTGGTGGAGGGAACGTCGGCGCAGGATTGGCACAGCGATTAGAAAAAGATTACAGCATCAAACTGATAGAACGAAATGCGGACCGGGCGGCGGAGCTCGCTGAGCTTTTGCAAAATACGGTAGTGTTCCATGGCGATGCCTCAGATCAAGAGCTTCTCGCTGAAGAACATATCGAGCAGATCGATGTATTCATCGCTATTACCAACGATGACGAAGCAAATATTATGTCAGCAATGTTGGCTAAACGCATGGGTGCGAAAAAAGTAATCGTGCTCATCCAGCGTCGAGCTTATGTCGATCTGGTTCAGGGCAGCGTCATTGATGTCGCTATCTCGCCACAGCAGGCAACAATCTCTGCGTTACTCAGCCACGTACGCAAGGCAGATATCGTTAGCGTATCCTCTTTGCGGCGAGGTGTAGCCGAAGCGATCGAAGCGATCGCCCATGGTGACGAAGGCACATCGAAAGTCGTCGGCAGAATGATTGAAGACATTAAGCTTCCACCAGGTACCACCATCGGAGCAATTGTTCGCGGTGATGACGTCATTATTGCCAACGCAAATAGCAAAATTGAGCAAGGCGATCATGTCATCATGTTCTTGGCTGACAAAAAATTTGTGCCTGATGTTGAACGGTTATTTCAACCAAGCCCCTTCTTTTTGTAATGTAGGAACAAATTCACTGCCAACCAGATAATCTGGCAAAGTTACAGCTATTGGTTAGAATTAATTTATATTTTTGGCAAGGAGAACGGATATGAGCATCATCAAAGAATTCAGAGAGTTTGCCATGCGTGGTAATGTTGTCGATTTGGCCGTGGGTGTCATTATTGGTGCCGCTTTCGGCAAAATTGTTTCCTCTCTGGTATCAGATATTATTATGCCGCCACTTGGACTTTTGATTGGTGGTGTTGATTTTAAACAACTCAGCCTTATTCTTCGTGACGCTCAAGGCGAAATCCCTGCCGTTGTCATGAACTATGGTGCTTTCATCCAGAATATTTTTGACTTTGTCATCGTCGCTTTCGCGATTTTTATAGCCATCAAGCTTATGAATAAAATGCGGCGTAAACAGGAAGATACGCCTGCTGCTGCACCGAAACCTAGTGCTGAAGAGAAGCTATTAGCTGAAATTCGCGATTTGCTTAAAGAACAACACAAACAGTAAAAATTGAATTTTTCTTCAAATACAGCTGTATTACGCAGAAAATAGAAAGGCCAGTGGTAAATAATCATTTGATTGCTTACCACTGGCCTCCCAACTCCCTTTCTTCATATGCTTGTCTTTTCTACGATAACTTCCTTTCCCTTTTTCATTCACTTCAATTCGTTGACGAAACAGTGGGTCATGTAGCAACGCCTCAATAGCGTTGTTCTGAATTTTCCCACGCTTATGACGGTATGTGGTCATCATCACTCCTAATAAAGTCGATATGGTATGTGCATAAATAAAACGTGCAGAGTATATAGCCGAAATGGATGGATGAGAACAGATAGGTATGTGTTTTTCGACTGATTCAAATACAGGCAATTTCTTACCATGAATGTTCATGCGAAAAATAGTTTATTTCAGATATAAAAAAACCGGGTTTCCCCGGCTTTTTTACGCTCTTACAGATTACTCTGCAGTAGCTACTTCTTCTGTCTGAGAGACTGAGCGATCAACGAGCTCGATGTATGCCATCGGCGCATTGTCACCAGCACGGAAGCCACACTTCAGAATACGAGTGTAACCACCGGCACGGCTCGCGAAACGCGGGCCCAGTTCATTAAACAGTTTTGCCACGATCTCGTTATCACGAGTACGGGCGAATGCCAGACGACGATTAGCAACGCTGTCGGTCTTGGCAAGAGTAATCAGCGGTTCAACAACGCGACGCAGCTCTTTCGCTTTCGGCAGGGTCGTCTTGATGATTTCATGACGAACCAAAGAACTAGCCATGTTACGGAACATAGCCTGACGATGGCTGCTGTTACGGTTCAGTTGACGACCACTCTTACGATGGCGCATGACCTTATCCTTCTCAGTAAAACCTTAACCTGTGATCTGGTTACTCATCAGCAATACTTGCAGGTGGCCAGTTTTCTAGGCGCATGCCCAGAGACAGACCACGGGAAGCCAGTACGTCTTTAATCTCAGTAAGAGATTTTTTACCTAGGTTAGGCGTTTTGAGCAGCTCAACCTCGGTACGCTGTACCAGATCACCGATGTAGTGGATAGCTTCTGCCTTAAGGCAGTTAGCAGAGCGGACAGTCAATTCCAGATCGTCAACAGGGCGCAGCAGAATCGGATCGAATTCTGGTTTCTCTTCTTTAACTTCTGGCTGACGAACATCACGTAAGTCAACAAAAGCTTCAAGTTGTTCAGCCAGAATGGTTGCCGCACGGCGGATCGCCTCTTCAGGATCGATCGTGCCATTGGTTTCCATTTCGATGACTAGCTTGTCCAAGTCAGTACGCTGTTCTACGCGAGCCGCTTCAACATTGTAGGCAATACGCTCTACAGGGCTATAGCAAGCATCAACTAACAGACGACCAATCGGGCGCTCATCTTCTTCCGTATGAATACGGGCAGATGCCGGCACATAACCACGACCACGTTGAACTTTGATACGCATACTAATAGATGCGTTTTCATCGGTCAGATGGCAAATTAAGTGTTGCGGCTTGACGATTTCGACATCACCATCATGGATAATGTCGGCTGCAGTCACAGGGCCAATGCCAGATTTATTCAGGGTAAGAATAACTTCATCTTTACCTTGAACTCTCACCGCCAGCCCTTTCAGGTTGAGCAGGATTTCCAGGATATCTTCCTGTACGCCTTCTTTGGTGCTGTACTCATGCAGTACACCATCAATCTCAACCTCGGTCACCGCGCAACCTGGCATGGATGAAAGCAGAATACGGCGCAGTGCGTTGCCAAGAGTATGGCCGAAGCCTCGCTCTAATGGCTCAAGGGTCACCTTGGCGTGCGTCGAACTCACTTGCTCGATATCAACCAGGCGCGGTTTTAGAAACTCTGTCACAGAACCCTGCATTGTGTCCTCTCTTTGGTACTAAGCTTTACTTGGAGTAAAGCTCGACGATCAGGTGTTCATTAATGTCCGCAGACAGATCGGTACGTTCAGGAATACGTTTGAACACACCTTCCATCTTGGCAGCATCAACTTCCAGCCAAGTTGGCTTTTCACGCTGTTCAGCCAGCTCCAGAGCGGCTTTCACGCGAGATTGCTTTTTCGCTTTCTCACGGATGCTGACTACGTCATTCGGGGATACCTGATAAGAAGCGATGCTAACAACGCGACCGTTTACCATGATAGCTTTGTGGCTTACCATCTGACGTGCTTCAGCGCGAGTAGCACCAAAACCCATACGATAAACAACGTTATCCAGACGACCTTCCAGCAGTTGCAGCAGGTTTGCACCTGTGTTGCCTTTCAGACGTGCAGCTTCTTTATAATAGTTGCGGAACTGACGCTCCAGAACACCGTAGATACGGCGAACTTTTTGCTTTTCACGCAACTGTACACCATAGTCAGACAGACGCGGTTTACGCGCACCATGCTGGCCAGGAGCTTGTTCAATCTTACACTTGGAATCGATCGCACGAACACCAGATTTAAGGAACAAATCGGTGCCTTCACGACGGCTCAGCTTGAGCTTAGGACCCAAATATCTTGCCATTTTCTTTCTCCAACAATCCTAAAAGCGGCGTTATACGCGGCGCTTTTTCGGCGGACGACAACCGTTATGAGGGATCGGAGTCACATCAGTAATATTAGTGATGCGGAAACCAGCCGCGTTTAATGCGCGGATAGTAGACTCACGGCCCGGACCAGGTCCTTTAACCATAACTTCCAGGTTCTTAATACCGTATTCTTTCACGGCCTCTGCGCAACGTTCTGCAGCTACTTGAGCAGCGAACGGCGTAGATTTACGAGAACCACGGAAGCCGGAACCACCGGCAGTTGCCCAACCCAGCGCATTACCCTGACGATCAGTAATGGTTACGATGGTGTTGTTGAAAGAAGCATGGATATGAGCCACACCGTCAGAGACTTGCTTTCTTACACGCTTACGTGCACGAATAGGTGCCTTTGCCATTATTCAATCACCCCGATTATTTCTTGATCGGTTTGCGCGGACCCTTACGGGTACGGGCGTTAGTCTTGGTACGCTGACCGCGAACCGGCAGACCACGACGATGACGCAAACCACGATAAGTACCAAGGTCCATAAGACGCTTGATGCTCAGGGTAACTTCACGACGCAGATCACCTTCTACAACAAACTTGGCAACTTCGTCACGCAGCTTATCGATTTGCTCTTCAGACAGCTCACTGATCTTAACATTTTCGGCAATCTCCGTTGCAGCACAAATAGCCTGCGACCGAGTTTTACCGATACCGAAAATTGACGTTAACGCAATAACGGTATGTTTATGATCAGGAATGTTAATGCCTGCTATACGGGCCACTATGCACTCCTACAATTTTATACGGCAACACCATTCTGAAAAGCCCGTTTTCAGGATACTCAAATAATGTTGCAGCTACATACAAAAGATTGGCTGGCTAATCTAGCCAGCTCAATCCAACTTTGCAAGAAAAATATGCGAGATAATCAGCCTTGACGCTGTTTATGCTTCGGTTCGGCACTGCAGATCACACGAACGACACCGTTACGCTTAACAATCTTACAGTTACGACATAATTTCTTGACGGAAGCACGAACTTTCATTTTTACTCTCCGTAACTTCTCAAGCTCACCTAATTAACGGTTATAGCCTTTCAGGTTTGCTTTCTTCAATGCAGACTCATATTGACTCGACATCATCAGAGTTTGCACTTGAGCCATAAAGTCCATGATGACGACAACAACGATCAATAAAGATGTACCCCCAAAATAGAAAGGCACTTTCATTGCGTCACGCATAAACTCCGGGATCAGGCAGATAAAAGTAATATACATCGCACCAATCAGAGTCAGACGAGTCATTACTTTATCGATATATTTCGCCGTTTGCTCTCCCGGACGAATTCCTGGCACGAATGCACCGGACTTCTTCAGGTTATCTGCTGTTTCACGCGGATTGAAAACCAACGCAGTGTAGAAGAAACAGAAGAAGATGATTGCAGACGCATAGAGTAACACATAAAGCGGTTGTCCGGGCTGCAAATACAGCGAAATAGTTGTCAGCCAGTTCCAACCGGTACCGCCCCCAAACCAGGATGCAATCGTGGCAGGGAACAGAATAATACTGGAAGCGAAGATCGCTGGGATAACACCGGCCATATTCACTTTCAGCGGTAAATGCGTACTCTGTGCCGCATAAACACGACGACCTTGTTGACGTTTTGCATAATTAACGACAATACGACGTTGACCACGCTCAATGAAAACAACGAAGAAGGTTACTGCAAACACTAAAACTGCAACCAACAGCAACAGGAGGAAGTGCAGGTCGCCTTGCCGAGCTTGCTCGATGGTATGGCCAATGGCCGGCGGTAAACCCGCAACAATACCAGCAAAGATTATGATCGAGATACCGTTACCGATACCACGCTCCGTAATCTGTTCTCCCAGCCACATAAGGAACATTGTCCCAGTAACCAGACTTACAACAGCGGTAAAGTAGAAAGCAAAACCTGGATTTATTACCAATTCTTGCATCCCAGGCATATTCGGTAAACCGGTAGCAATACCGATAGATTGGAATATAGCCAATACCAAGGTGCCGTAGCGGGTATACTGGCTGATCTTACGACGGCCAGCTTCCCCTTCTTTCTTTATTTCAGCCAAGGCGGGATGAACCACCGTTAGCAACTGGATAATAATCGATGCCGAAATATAAGGCATAATACCCAGTGCAAAGATAGAAGCACGACTGAGAGCACCACCAGAGAACATGTTAAACATTTCAATGATGGTGCCTCGCTGCTGTTCAAGCAATTTGGCAAGCACAGTGGCATCAATACCAGGAATCGGGATAAAAGAGCCAATACGGAAAACAATTAGCGCACCGATAACAAACAAAAGTCTGCGCTTCAGTTCACCAACTCCGCCTTTAGCACTTTGAAAATCTAATCCTGGTTGCTTAGCCATCTGCTACTTATTCCTCAATTTTACCGCCAGCAGCTTCGATAGCAGCACGAGCACCTTTAGTGACACGCAGACCACGAATCGTTACCGGACGAGCAACTTCACCAGACAGAATCACTTTCGCGAATTCAATCTGAATGCCAATAACATTAGCGGCTTTCAGCGTATTCAGGTCAACTACGTCGCCTTCTACTTTAGCAAGATCAGACAGACGAACTTCTGACGTGATCATCGCTTTGCGAGAAGTAAAACCGAATTTCGGCAGACGACGATATAAAGGCATCTGACCACCTTCAAAACCACGACGTACGCCACCACCAGAACGAGAGTTCTGACCTTTGTGACCACGACCGCCAGTTTTGCCCAGGCCAGAACCGATACCACGACCTAAACGCTTCGGTGCATGTTTAGCACCTTCGGCCGGAGACAGAGTATTTAAACGCATCTGTTACTCCTCTACTTTAACCATGTAGGAAACCGCGTTGACCATACCACGAACCGCAGGAGTATCCTCACGTTCAACAGTATGACCAATACGACGCAGACCCAGGCCAAGCAGTGTCGCCTTATGTTTCGGCAGACGACCGATTGCACTACGGGTTTGAGTGATTTTAATAGTCTTTGCCACGGTCAATTACCCCAGAATTTCTTCAACGGATTTACCACGCTTGGCAGCGACCATTTCCGGGGACTTCATGTTGGCCAAGCCATCAATCGTTGCACGAACCACGTTAATCGGGTTAGTGGAACCATAGGCTTTAGCCAATACGTTGTGAACCCCTGCAACTTCCAAAACGGCGCGCATTGCGCCACCGGCAATAATACCGGTACCTTCGGAAGCTGGCTGCATGAACACACGAGAACCCGTGTGAGCACCTTTAACCGGGTGCTGCAGGGTGCCGTTGTTCAGCGCGACATTCATCATATTGCGACGGGCTTTTTCCATCGCTTTCTGGATCGCTGCTGGAACTTCGCGAGCTTTACCGTAACCAAAACCAACGCGGCCGTTGCCATCACCCACTACAGTCAGTGCGGTGAAGCTGAAAATACGACCACCTTTAACGGTTTTAGATACGCGATTTACCGCGATCAGCTTTTCCTGCAGTTCGCCAGCTTGTTTCTCGATGTGAGCCATCTTACACCTCTACCTTAGAACTGAAGGCCAGCTTCACGGGCAGCATCTGCCAGTGCTTGGACTCGACCATGATATTGGAAACCGGAACGGTCGAAAGAGACATTCTTGATGCCTTTTTCTAACGCGCGTTCTGCAATAGCTTTACCTATTGCGGTTGCTGCGTCTTTGTTACCAGTCGACTTCAGTTGTTCAGCGATAGCTTTTTCTACAGTAGAAGCGGCTACCAGGACTTCAGAACCGTTCGGTGCAATGACCTGCGCATAAATATGGCGTGGAGTACGATGTACCACCAGACGCGTCGCACCCAGTTCCTGGAGCTTGCGGCGTGCGCGGGTCGCACGACGGATACGAGCTGCTTTCTTATCCATAGTGTTACCTTACTTCTTCTTAGCCTCTTTGGTACGCACGACTTCGTCGGCGTAACGGACACCCTTGCCTTTGTAAGGCTCAGGACGACGGTAGGCGCGTAATTCCGCAGCAACCTGACCAATAACCTGCTTATCAGCACCTTTCAGTACGATTTCAGTTTGGCTTGGGCATTCTGCAGTAATACCTGCCGGCAGTGCATGTTCTACTGGGTGAGAAAACCCAAGAGACAGGTTAACCATATTGCCTTTAACAGCAGCACGGTAACCAACACCAACCAGTTGCAGCTTCTTAGTGAAGCCTTCGGTAACACCGATAACCATTGCGTTCAACAGAGCACGAGTGGTACCCGCTTGGGCCCATCCATCAACGAAACCTTCGCGCGGGGCGAAAGTCAGAGCGTTGTCAGCTTGTTTCACTTCAACAGCATTATGGATCTTACGACTCAGCTCGCCGTTTTTACCCTTAATCGAAATATCCTGACCGTTGAGTTTTACCTCTACGCCGGCAGGAATGACGACGGGTGCTTTTGCAACACGAGACATTCTTTCCTCCCGATTAAGCTACGTAGCAGATAATCTCGCCACCAAGACCAGCTTGGCGAGCTGCACGATCAGTCATAACACCTTTAGAGGTAGAAATAACAGCGATACCCAAACCGGCCATAACTTTTGGTAGCTCATCTTTTCTTTTATAGATGCGCAGACCTGGACGGCTTATTCGCTGAATGCTTTCTACCACAGCTTTACCCTGGAAATATTTAAGTTCTAATTCCAGAACTGGCTTGGTGTCGCCTTCGATTTTGAAATCTTCAATGTAACCTTCTTCCTTCAGCACGTTGGCAATTGCCACTTTCAGCTTGGAGGAAGGCATGGTGACCGCAACTTTGTTCGCGGCTTGACCGTTACGGATACGGGTCAGCATATCCGCGATCGGATCTTGCATGCTCATCTGTCTTTACTCCCGTGATTCAATTGGTGACAATTACCAGCTAGCCTTTTTAAGACCCGGAATTTCACCGCGCATAGCGGCTTCACGGACCTTGATACGGCTCAACCCGAACTTCCGCAGGAAAGCGTGCGGACGACCAGTTTGGCGGCAGCGGTTACGCTGACGAGACGGGCTGGAATCACGCGGCAGAGTCTGCAGCTTAAGAACTGCATCCCAACGATCTTCGTCGGATGAGTTCACACCAGAGATGATAGCTTTCAATTCCTCGCGTTTAGCGCGGTATTTTTCAGCCAGTTTCACACGAACAACTTCGCGTGCTTTCATGGATTGCTTAGCCATTAGTAACCCTACCTTACTTGCGGAATGGGAAGTTAAAGGCGGCCAACAGCGCGCGGCCTTCATCATCGGATTTCGCAGTAGTGGTAATGGTAATGTCCAAACCACGAACGCGATCGACTTTATCGTAGTCGATTTCCGGGAAGATGATCTGTTCACGCACACCCATGCTGTAGTTACCACGACCATCGAATGACTTGGCGGACAAGCCACGGAAGTCACGGATACGCGGTACAGCAATGGAAATCAGTCGCTCAAGGAACTCCCACATGCGTTCGCCACGCAGAGTTACTTTACAGCCGATCGGATAGCCCTGACGGATTTTGAAGCCCGCAACAGATTTGCGTGCTTTGGTGATCAACGGTTTTTGACCGGAGATTGCTGTCAGATCAGCTGCTGCGTTATCCAGCAGTTTCTTGTCAGCGATCGCTTCACCAACACCCATATTCAGGGTGATCTTCTCGACCCGAGGGACTTGCATGACAGAATTGTAGTTAAACTCAGTCATGAGTTTTTTAACTACTTCGTCTTTGTAGTAATCATGCAGTTTCGCCATCGTACTACTCCAAATTACTTGATAGTTTCGCTGTTAGATTTAAAGAAACGGACTTTTTTCCCGTCTTCGAATCTAAAGCCTACACGGTCAGCCTTACCAGTTGCCGCATTGAAGATTGCAAGGTTAGAAACTTGAATTGCAGCTTCTTTTTCAACGATGCCACCTGGTTGGTTCAGGGCCGGAACCGGCTTCTGATGTTTTTTAACCAGGTTAATACCTTCAACAATGACCTTACTAGCAGACAGGACATTTTTTACTTTACCGCGCTTACCTTTATCTTTGCCGGTTAGCACGATAACTTCGTCATCACGACGGATTTTCGCTGCCATGATTCGCTCCTTAAAGTACTTCTGGTGCCAGAGAGATAATTTTCATGAACTTCTCATTACGCAGTTCACGAGTTACCGGCCCAAAAATACGCGTACCGATAGGCTGTTCGCTGTTATTGTTTAAAATAACGCAAGCATTTCCATCGAAGCGAATGACAGAACCGTCCGGGCGACGAACACCCTTCTTGGTGCGCACCACTACCGCCTTCAGCACGTCGCCTTTTTTCACCTTACCGCGAGGAATTGCTTCCTTGATGGTAATTTTGATGATATCGCCAACGCCTGCGTAGCGACGGTGCGAGCCACCTAGAACCTTGATACACATTACGCGACGTGCACCGGAATTATCGGCCACGTTCAGCATAGTCTGTTCTTGGATCATTTTAGTGCTCCGCTAATGTCAACTACCACTTTAGGACCCTTTCGGGCCATTAAATACCCCATAATTGAGGGCGCAGCATTATAACACCGCTTCCTTATTATGGGTAGAAAAAATAAACGGCCCTTTGCAGAGCCGTTTATCATAAGAGAAGAGCGCTACTTTATTACAGAATCGCTTTCTCTACAACGCGAACAAGTGTCCAAGACTTAGTTTTAGACAGCGGACGGCATTCGCGGATTTCAACCACGTCACCGGTACCGCATTCATTGTTCTCGTCATGTACGTGCAGCTTAGTCGTACGTTTAATGAATTTACCGTAAAGCGGGTGTTTCACAAAACGCTCGATAGCAACAACCATGGATTTCTCCATTTTGTCGCTTACAACACGACCTTGCAGAGTACGGATTTTATCGGTCATTACGCACCCGCCTTCTGAGTCAGTAAAGTCTTAACTCGTGCAATATTGTGACGCACTTGTTTTACCATGTGAGTCTGTTGCAACTGACCACTGGCAGCCTGCATACGCAGGTTAAATTGCTCGCGCAGCAAGCCGAGCAGCTCAGTATTCAGCTCTTCAACGCTCTTTTCACGCAGCTCATTTGCTTTCATTACATCACCGTCTTAGTTACAAAGGTGGTTTTGATAGGCAGTTTCGCTGCTGCCAGTTGGAATGCCTCACGGGCTAACTCTTCCGGCACACCGTCCATTTCGTACAGGACTTTACCTGGCTGAATCAAGGCAACCCAATACTCCACGTTGCCTTTACCTTTACCCATACGAACTTCAAGCGGTTTCTCGGTGATCGGTTTGTCCGGGAATACACGGATCCAGATCTTACCTTGACGCTTAACAGCACGGGTCATGGCACGACGTGCAGCTTCGATTTGACGAGCAGTCAGGCGACCGCGGCCAACAGCTTTCAGACCGAAAGTGCCGAAGCTAACATCCGTACCCTGCGCCAGACCACGGTTGCGGCCTTTATGCACCTTACGGAATTTTGTACGCTTTGGTTGTAACATCAGCGACTCTCCTTACTTGCGGCCTTTACGCTGCTGCTTTTTAGGTTGAGCAGACGGTTTTTCCGGTTGTTCAACTGCAGCCATACCACCCAGAATCTCACCTTTGAAGATCCACACTTTCACACCGATAACACCATAAGTGGTGTGCGCTTCGGAGGTGTTGTAGTCGATATCCGCACGCAGTGTATGCAACGGAACACGACCTTCACGGTACCATTCGGTACGCGCGATTTCAGCGCCGCCAAGACGACCGCTTACTTCAACTTTAATACCTTTAGCGCCTAGACGCATGGCATTCTGTACCGCACGCTTCATAGCACGACGGAACATCACACGACGTTCCAGCTGCGAAGTGATGCTGTCAGCAACCAGTTTTGCGTCCAGTTCAGGTTTACGAACTTCTGCGATATTGATCTGTGCAGGTACGCCAGCGATATCCGCTACGACTTTGCGCAGTTTCTCAACATCTTCACCTTTTTTACCGATCACGATGCCTGGACGAGCAGTGTGAATAGTCACACGGATGCTTTTTGCAGGACGTTCGATAACGATACGGGAAACGGAAGCCTTCTCCAGTTCCTTCGTCAGGTATTTACGAACTTTAAAATCGCTGTCTAGGTTGTCAGCGAATTCTTTGGTATTCGCATACCAGGTAGAGTTCCAAGGTTTGACAATACCCAGGCGAATACCATTAGGATGTACTTTCTGACCCATTGCTAGTCTCCAGAGTCTCAGCGATCGGACACAACCACAGTGATGTGGCTGGTACGCTTCAGGATGCGATCCGCACGACCTTTAGCACGCGGCATAATGCGCTTCATGCTTGGGCCTTCGTCAACGAAAATTTTCGCGACTTTCAGATCATCAATGTCAGCGCCATCGTTGTGTTCTGCGTTAGCAATAGCAGACTCAAGCACTTTTTTAACCAGACCAGCAGCTTTCTTGTTGGTGTAGGTCAGAACTTCCAGAGCTTGCGACACTTTCTTACCGCGAATCAGGTCTGCCACTAGGCGAACCTTTTGAGCAGAAGAACGAGCGTGGCAATGTTTAGCGATAGTTTCCATCTCTTCCTCCTACCTTAGCGCTTTTTGGCCTTTTTGTCGGCCGCATGGCCGCGATAAGTACGAGTCGGCGCGAATTCACCCAGTTTGTGACCGACCATTTCATCGGAAACAAACACCGGAACGTGCTGACGACCATTATGGACAGCGATGGTCAAACCGATCATATTTGGAAAGATCGTTGAACGACGGGACCAAGTGCGCAAAGGCTTCTTGTCTCCGCTTTCCACCGCTTTCTCTACCTTCTTCAGCAAGTGCAGGTCAATAAATGGACCTTTCTTGAGAGAACGTGGCATGGTTTATCCTCTAAGATTATTTAGTACGGCGACGTACGATAAATTTATCAGTACGCTTGTTGCTGCGGGTCTTTTTACCTTTGGTCTGAAGGCCCCATGGACTAACTGGGTGCTTACCAAAGTTACGACCTTCACCACCACCGTGTGGGTGGTCGACTGGGTTCATTGCCGTACCGCGAACGGTAGGACGAATCCCGCGCCAGCGAGCAGCACCAGCTTTACCCAGAACGCGTAGCATGTGCTCAGCGTTGCCAACTTCGCCCAGCGTAGCGCGACAGTCAGATTCGACTTTACGCATTTCGCCAGAACGCAGACGCAGGGTAACGTAAGAACCGTCACGAGCAACGATCTGAACGTAAGTACCAGCAGAACGAGCCAATTGGCCGCCTTTACCTGGTTTCATTTCTACGTTGTGAACCGTTGAACCGACCGGAATGTTACGCATCGGCAGGGTGTTACCCGCTTTAATCGCAGCATCAACGCCAGATTGAATCTGGTCGCCGGCTTTCAGGCCTTTCGGCGCCAAAATGTAACGACGCTCGCCATCTTTGTACAGAACCAGCGCGATATTCGCAGAACGGTTCGGATCGTACTCAAGACGCTCAACAACAGCCGGGATACCATCTTTGTTGCGTTTAAAGTCAACAATACGATAAGCCTGCTTGTGACCACCACCAATATGACGGGTAGTGATACGACCATTGTTGTTACGGCCACCGGATTTACTATTTTTCTCTACCAGTGGGGCGAATGGTTTGCCCTTGTGCAGCTCTGGGTTCACCACTTTAACTACGTGACGACGACCCGGAGATGTCGGTTTACATTTAACAATTGCCATTGTTCTTCTCCTCCGACTTACTCAGCGCCGCCGACGAAGTCCAGATTCTGGCCTTCTTTCAGGGTGACGTAAGCTTTTTTCCAGTCGCTACGACGACCAATACGCTGTCCGTGACGTTTAGTTTTCCCTTTAACAACTAGGGTATTAACGACTTCGACTTCAACTTCGAAAAGTTTCTGAACAGCGGCTTTGATTTCTGCTTTGGTCGCGTCTTTAGCAACTTTGAGAACGATGGTGTTACTTTTCTCCATCGCAGCAGATGCTTTTTCAGATACGTGCGGCGCGCGCAGTACTTTCAGCAGACGTTCTTCACGGATCATGCCAGCATCTCCTCAACTTGCTTAACTGCATCAGCAGTCATAACGACTTTGTCGAAGGCGATTAGGCTAACTGGATCGATTGCTGCTGCATCACGCACATCAACCTTGTACAGGTTACGCGCAGCCAGGAACAGATTCTCATCCAGTTCACCAGTGATGATCAACACGTCTTCCAGTGCCATTTCTTTCAGTTTTTCTACCAGAAGCTTCGTTTTAGGCGCTTCCAGAGAGAACTGCTCGACAACGATCAGACGATCTTGACGTACCAGTTCGGACAGGATGCTTTTCAGCGCGCCGCGGTACATCTTTTTGTTAACTTTTTGACTGTGGTCCTGTGGCTTCGCAGCAAAGGTCACACCACCTGAACGCCAGATTGGGCTCTTTACAGAACCTGCACGAGCGCGGCCGGTACCTTTCTGGCGCCACGGCTTTTTGCCGGAACCAGTTACTTCAGCACGAGTCTTCTGAGCACGAGTACCCTGACGAGCACCTGCTGCATAAGCAACAACAACCTGGTGTACCAGCGCTTCGTTGAAATCACGACCGAAGGTAGTTTCGGAAACAGTCAGCGCGCTTTGCGCGTCTTTCAATACTAATTCCATTGCTATCCCCTTACGCCTTCACAGCTGGTTTAACGATCAGGTCGCTACCGGTAGCTCCCGGAACAGCACCTTTAACCAGCAGCAGGTTGCGCTCAGCGTCAACACGCACTACGTCCAGGCTCTGAACGGTTACACGTTCGTTACCCAGCTGGCCTGCCATTTTCTTGCCTTTGAACACTTTACCCGGGGTCTGGTTTTGACCGATAGAACCTGGGGCGCGGTGAGACAAGGAGTTACCATGCGTAGCATCCTGAGTACGGAAATTCCAGCGCTTAACTGTGCCAGCAAAACCTTTACCTTTAGATGTACCAGTAACGTCTACTTTTTTAATGTCTGCGAAAATTTCAACACTAATGCTCTGACCTACAGTGAACTCTTCGCCTTCAGACAGACGGAATTCACGCAGGGTACGGCCAGCTTCTACGCCAGCTTTAGCAAAGTGACCAGCTTCTGGTTTGGTAACACGGTTTGCTTTTTTAGCACCAGCAGTTACTTGCACAGCGCGGTAACCGTCGTTAGCCAGGTCTTTAACCTGAGTTACGCGGTTTGCTTCAATTTCGATAACAGTTACGGGGATAGATACGCCATCTTCAGTGAAGATACGGGTCATTCCCACTTTTTTACCGACTAAACCAATCATTGTTTCAACCTCTCAATCGCTCAATGACCTGATTAACCCAGGCTGATCTGCACGTCTACACCAGCAGCCAGATCCAGACGCATCAGAGCATCAACGGTTTTCTCGGTTGGCTCAACGATGTCAACCAGACGCTTGTGAGTGCGAATCTCATACTGATCGCGCGCATCTTTATTGACGTGCGGAGAAATCAGAATGGTAAAGCGCTCTTTGCGGGTCGGCAGCGGGATAGGACCACGTACTTGCGCACCAGTGCGCTTAGCAGTCTCGACGATTTCCGCAGTTGATTGATCAATCAGACGATGATCAAACGCTTTCAGACGGATACGGATTCTTTGGTTCTGCATGAGACCAGAGCTCCAATTATTTATAAACGTAAATAACTACTCCTCACACCCATTTCGATTGATGGGGGAGTGTAATCGTTGGCACATAACCCCCATATCGGGAGTATTGTTTTGGTCAATAAATGAATATTGACTCTCTGATTCGCATTGAATCAGGCTTACCTTGTTCAAGTAAGCTCGCGCATTATACGCAAATTGGAGGGGGAAGCAACAGGCAGGATGAAATGATTTTAAACGCGGCCGGAACGACGTCCATTAGTCCGGCCGAATTGAGGCACAAAGCACATAGTAGATTACGGTGCTATGTTACTCAGCTTTTAGCTGAGCCTGAAGATAGTTTTGTATACCAAGACGCGCAATCAAATCTAATTCAGTTTCCAACCAGTCAATGTGCCCTTCTTCATCGGCAAGAATCTCTATCATTAGATCCCTACTGACGTAGTCATGCACCGAATCAGAATAGGCAATCGCCTCACGCAGATTCTTTGCGCCATCTAACTCAAGTTGAAGATCAGAACGTAAGACTTCTTCGACATCTTCGCCAATATTTAATTTACCCAAATCCTGTAGATTCGGGATACCTTCGAGAAACAAGATTCGTTCGATGTAGCGATCAGCGTGCTTCATTTCGTCAATAGACTCATGATATTCGTGATCGTTAAGACGGGTTAAGCCCCAGTTTTTAAACATTCGGGCATGAAGAAAATATTGGTTAATAGCTACCAGCTCGTTGCCCAATAACTTATTCAGGTGTGTGATGACTTTTTTATCGCCTTTCATGACATGCTCCTCCGCTCCAGTTCTTAAAGTGTAGAACTGGTCAGCAGAGAGTCAAAAAAACGACCCTACATTTTATGCTACTTTATACATGTCAGGAATTTTAGCCTGCTCTTCCTCAAAAATAACACGCGCCTGACGAATGCACTTACCGCAATCTGTCCCGATAGGAACGAGTTTGCGTAATTGTTGCATAGATTGAGGCTGGTGCTGACGAACAGCATTACGAATGGCTTTGTCAGAAATTGCGTTGCATAAACAAACATACATACCAGAATGACTCATCGTTATTGCGGGTGTCTTTCGTACTGCCTTTCGAGACACTGCAAACGGTATTTTAAACCGCTCCTAGCGATTTTTTAACCAACCCAGTCATTGTAAATAAGAATTATTTTTATTTCAATTCCCACCTAATCATTGAGACGTAAAAAAAGGCACCGAAGTGCCTTTTTCATGCTTTAGTTTATCAGCGATTAAGCGATAACTTTAGCAACAACGCCCGCGCCTACAGTACGGCCGCCTTCACGGATTGCGAAACGCAAACCGTCGTCCATCGCGATTGGGTGGATCAGGGTTACAACCATTTTGATGTTGTCGCCCGGCATTACCATCTCTACGCCTTCTGGCAGTTCGATGGTACCCGTTACGTCAGTGGTACGGAAGTAGAACTGAGGGCGGTAGCCTTTGAAGAACGGAGTATGACGGCCGCCTTCATCTTTGCTCAGGATGTACACTTCTGATTCGAACTGGGTGTGCGGCTTGATTGAACCCGGTTTGGCCAGTACCTGACCACGCTCGATTTCTTCACGCTTGATACCACGCAGCAGAACACCAACGTTCTCGCCTGCACGACCTTCGTCCAGCAGTTTGCGGAACATTTCAACGCCGGTACAGGTTGATTTCACGGTATCTTTGATACCAACGATTTCAACTTCTTCACCGACTTTAACAATACCGCGCTCTACACGACCGGTAACAACGGTACCACGACCGGAGATGGAGAATACATCTTCGATTGGCAGCAGGAACGGCTTATCAATCGCACGCTCTGGTTCTGGAATATAAGAATCCAGGTAACCGGCCAGTTCGATGATTTTTGCTTCCCACTCAGCTTCGCCTTCCAGCGCTTTCAGTGCAGAACCACGAATAACCGGGATGTCGTCGCCTGGGAAATCGTACTGAGACAGCAGCTCACGCACTTCCATCTCAACCAGTTCCAGCAGCTCTTCGTCATCAACCATGTCGCATTTGTTCATGAATACGATCATGAACGGAACGCCAACCTGGCGACCCAGCAGGATGTGCTCACGGGTCTGAGGCATTGGGCCATCAGTCGCAGCAACAACCAGAATCGCGCCATCCATCTGAGCAGCACCGGTGATCATGTTTTTCACATAGTCGGCGTGTCCTGGGCAGTCAACGTGCGCATAGTGGCGAGCCGGGGTATCGTATTCAACGTGAGAAGTGTTGATGGTGATACCACGTGCTTTTTCTTCTGGTGCGTTATCGATCTGGTCGAATGCACGCGCGCTACCACCGTAGGTTTTAGCCAGAACGGTAGTGATTGCAGCGGTCAGCGTTGTTTTACCATGGTCAACGTGGCCGATAGTACCGACGTTAACGTGGGGTTTTGTACGTTCAAATTTTTCTTTAGACACGGCGATATTCCTTACTCAAATGCTCTCCCCCTATGGAGAGAGCACGGGATTTTGTTTTAACCCTGAGGCTTATTTACCACGGGCTTCAATTACGGCCTGAGCAACGTTGTTAGGCGCATCATCGTACTTCAGGAACTCCATGGAGTAAGAAGCACGGCCTTTGGTCAGAGAACGCAGTTGAGTTGCGTATCCGAACATTTCAGACAGCGGAACCTCAGCGTGAATCACAACGCCAGTAACGTTGGATTCCTGACCGCGCAGCATACCACGACGACGGCTAAGGTCACCGATGACGTCACCAGTGTTCTCTTCCGGCGTTTCAACTTCAACCTTCATGATCGGCTCAAGCAAAACAGGTTTTGCTTTCTTAAAGCCATCTTTAAAGGCGATAGAAGCAGCCAGTTTAAACGCCAATTCAGAGGAGTCAACGTCATGGTAAGAACCGAAGTGCAGACGCACACCGAGATCAACCACTGGGTAACCAGCCAGCGGACCCGCTTTCAGTTGTTCCTGGATGCCTTTATCAACGGCAGGGATGTATTCGCCAGGAATTACACCACCTTTGATGTCGTTGACGAACTCGTAACCTTTCGGATTTGAGCCCGGCTCCAGTGGGTACATGTCGATAACAACATGGCCATACTGACCACGACCACCAGACTGCTTGGCGTGTTTACCTTCAATATCGGTAACTTTCGAGCGAATTGCTTCACGATAAGCAACCTGTGGTTTACCCACGTTTGCTTCAACGTTGAATTCACGCTTCATACGGTCAACGATGATGTCGAGGTGCAGTTCACCCATACCAGCGATGATGGTCTGGTTAGATTCTTCATCAGTCCATACGCGGAAAGATGGGTCTTCTTTAGCCAGACGGCCCAATGCCAGACCCATTTTTTCTTGGTCAGCTTTGGTTTTCGGTTCTACCGCGATGGAAATTACCGGTTCTGGGAATTCCATACGTTCCAAAATGATAACATTGTTCGGATCACACAGCGTGTCACCCGTCGTTACATCTTTCAGACCGATAGCCGCAGCGATATCGCCCGCACGAACTTCTTTGATCTCTTCACGCTTGTTAGCGTGCATCTGAACGATACGACCAAAACGTTCACGTGCTGATTTAACTGGGTTCAGTACGGTATCTCCGGAGTTAACTACACCAGAGTACACACGGAAGAACGTCAGGTTACCCACGAATGGGTCAGTAGCGATTTTGAACGCCAGTGCAGAAAATGGCTCGTCATCATTAGCGTGACGCTCAGCCGGCGTATCTTTACCGTCATCCAAAAGACCGTTGATCGCAGGAACATCAGTCGGTGCTGGCAGGTAATCAATTACCGCATCCAACATCGCCTGAACACCTTTGTTCTTAAATGCAGAACCACAGGTTACCAAGATGACTTCGTTGTTCAGAACACGCTGACGCAGAGCTTTTTTGATCTCTTCTTCAGTCAGTTCTTCACCACCCAGGTATTTCTCCATCAGCTCTTCAGAAGCTTCAGCTGCGGATTCGATCAGGTTCTGGTGCCATTCGTCAGCCAGTTCCTGCATCTCAGCAGGGATATCTTCATAAGTGAAGGTAACGCCTTGATCGGCATCGTTCCAGTTGATGGCTTTCATTTTCACCAGGTCAACAACACCGGTGAAACCTTCTTCAGCACCAATAGCCAACTGTAGCGGAACAGGGTTCGCGCCCAGACGAGCTTTGATCTGACCAACAACTTTCAGGAAATTCGCACCCATGCGGTCCATTTTGTTAACGAACGCAATGCGTGGAACTTTATATTTGTTTGCCTGACGCCATACGGTTTCAGACTGCGGCTGAACACCACCAACTGCGCAGTAAACCATTACCGCACCATCCAGTACACGCATGGAACGTTCTACTTCGATAGTGAAGTCAACGTGTCCTGGGGTGTCGATGATGTTTACGCGATGCGGTTCATACTGCTTAGCCATACCAGACCAGAATGCAGTAGTCGCTGCGGAAGTGATAGTAATACCACGTTCCTGCTCCTGCTCCATCCAGTCCATGGTAGCTGCGCCGTCATGAACTTCACCGATTTTATGATTTACACCAGTGTAGAACAGAATACGTTCGGTAGTAGTGGTTTTACCGGCGTCGATGTGCGCACTGATACCGATGTTACGGTAGCGTGCGATGGGTGTTGTACGAGCCATTTGTATCCTCTATTTACTAGGGCGTTCAATTTAGTTAACCCAAGCGGGTTGGCTATTTTTAGCGCCCGCTTGGTTAGCATGACTACAGCGAAGGGATTACCAACGGTAGTGAGCGAACGCCTTGTTAGCTTCGGCCATACGGTGAACGTCTTCACGTTTCTTAACAGCAGTACCTTTGTTCTCTGCTGCATCAGAAAGTTCGTTCGCCAGGCGCAGAGCCATAGATTTATCACCGCGTTTACGAGCAGCTTCTACGATCCAACGCATTGCCAGCGCATTACGACGAACCGGACGGACTTCTACTGGTACCTGATAAGTAGAACCACCAACGCGGCGCGACTTAACTTCTACAGTCGGGCGAACGTTGTCCAGAGCTACTTCAAAAGCTTCCAGATGACCTTTACCAGAACGCTGAGCCAGGGTCTCCAGCGCGGTATAGACGATTGCTTCAGCAGTAGATTTTTTACCATCTACCATCAGGATGTTTACAAATTTAGCCAATAGTTCTGATCCGAACTTAGGATCTGGCAGAATTTTACGTTGACCAATGACGCGACGACGTGGCATGGAAATACTCCGTTGTTAATTCAGGATTGTCCAAAACTCTACGAGTTTAGTTTGACATTTAAGTTAAAACGTTTGGCCTTACTTAACGGAGAACCATTAAGCCTTTGGCTTCTTCACGCCGTATTTGGAACGGGATTGCTTACGGTCTTTAACACCTGAGCAGTCCAGCGCGCCACGAACGGTGTGGTAACGCACACCTGGCAGGTCTTTAACACGACCGCCACGGATCAGGATCACGGAGTGTTCCTGCAGGTTATGACCTTCACCGCCAATATAGGAGGTAACTTCAAAACCGTTAGTTAAACGAACACGACATACTTTACGCAGTGCGGAGTTCGGTTTTTTAGGGGTGGTAGTATATACACGGGTACATACGCCACGTTTCTGCGGGCAGGCTTCCAGCGCCGGAACGTTGCTTTTAGCAGCCTTCAGGGAGCGTGGTTTGCGTACCAGCTGGTTAATCGTTGCCATTCAAAAAGCTCCTGGGTTTTGCTTCGTAAACACGTAATAAATCGCCTCATGTTTGCGCAAGGCAAAGTATGAGGACGCAGAATTCTAGGGCTGGCAGTGGAAGGAGTCAAGAAATATACAAAAATTCGGCGTTACCACGCGAGTTGCTGCGGATGTTCCACTGTCAGTTGAACAAACTCATTATAGCCAATGAGCACGACACTGTTTGAAATTTGTTCAGTCATACCTCTTGCCTCAGTATCAGGCCGGAGCGCATAGAGAAGAACCGCTGAATCAAGAAGACGGTGAATAATGTCTCCACCAACCAGAGCAGCAATCACACCATCTTGTAGTAAGACTAAAGCATCACCCTGCTCCAAACTACGCAAAAGCGTATCCAGGTCAGCGTGATAAGGAGAACATGAGAGCGTATGCAACATAAATGGAAAGGCCCGTCGCTAGAATGAAAGGATGGAATGATAATCGGCCAGCTTGCTGCGCCATGCTTTTGGCGCTAACAACTCCACATCCAAAACCCAATTCGTATCTATACTCAACCCGCGCTGGCGCACGGAAGCCTCGCACAGATAGCAACATTCGATATCGTACAACGGCAGTACGCCAAACGTTGCAATATAATTACGCATCAGAATCTTTTCCGGCTGTTGATGCGGCAGCAGTTGAAGCACACCATCGCCAACAAAAAACACGCCAATCTCTTCCGTCAGTGCCGACATCGCCAATAGCGCATCCAGCCCTTCGCGCCCAGACGTACTCCCATGTGGAGAATGCGTAAAAACAAATGCGACTCGCTTCATAACGCTACCTTAAAACTGAATAACCCGATCGCAGGTCAGCACCGATTGAGCCAGCTCACCCAGTCCACTCAGAATAAAACCGGGTTGCAAATTCGCTCCCACAAGGTTGAGCTGGGTAGCTTGCTGAGAGTCGGCAATGCCTCGGCGTAGCGCGGCGGCAACGCAAACATTCAGCGCTACCTGATGCACGTCGCCCAACTGTTGCCAGCCACGCACAAGATCAAACTCATCGTTAGCCGGTGATGTCAGTTGGTTAGCATTCAGTACGCCTTCCCGATAAAAGAACACGCTTTCCAGCTTATGTCCCTCAGCCAACAGCGCCTGAGCAAACTGTAACGCGCTACTCGCTTGCTGTGTGCCGTAAGCAGGGCCAGTCACCAGCAAGCAGTAACTCAGCATCAACGTTCGTGCCCGCTGAAATCGCCGCTTTTGAATTGACGAATATAAAGATAAACAGTGTGTTTGGAGATATTAAGGCGTTCGGCGACCTGGTTAATGGCGTCTTTAATATCAAAGATGCCTTTCTCGTACAGGCTCAGTACGATTTGGCGATTTTTCGCATTATTGGAGACATTGCGATCCGCATTGACTTCCTCAATAGAGAATTCCAGCGTTTGTGCCACCAGATCGTCAACGGATGATGCGAAGTTAACAGAAGACGCAGCGTCATGCGTTTCAGGTGGAATAAAGGTCTGCACGATCTGGGAGAAAGGTACATCCAAATTCATGTTGATACACAACAACCCAACCACGCGCTGATCGCGATTACGGATCGCAATCGTCACTGATTTCATCAACACGCCGCTTTTTGCGCGGGTAAAATAGGCCTTCGACACGCTGCTATCTTCGCCTGCCATATCATGCAGCATGCGCAATGCAAGATCCGTAATCGGCGAGCCAATTTTCCTGCCGGTATGTTCTCCATTCGCAATACGCACGGCGGAACATTTAAGATCCTCAAGCGAATGCAATACAATCTCACAGTGCTCGCCAATCAACATGGCCAAGCCATCAACCACTGCTTCATACGATTTCAGGATCTCATAGTCCGTTTGACTGAACGGCCGTTCATCCAGCAAATCAAGCTCATAAGATTCGCCAGATACAAGCGAATTAGACATGGCAGACACCACCCTCAACGTCATTTATCCCGTAAATAATTCGAGTTGCGTGACAAAACGTTAGCGTTTTGAACAACGCTCTGCGTGGCCCTTTAGGACAAGGCCCATTTATGAGCCTTGTAACGCGGCAACCGCGCAAATCCTCAGGAGCTTACATCAGTAAGTGACTGGGGTCAGTGAGGACGGCCAACGCACAAGCAGCTTGAAGTATGACGGATATATTTATTTTGTATTGACAGGGGACATAGTCTAGCAAATGTCCACTCTCGCGTCCCTGAATTTCACGGGTTACCTCTTAAGGTTGTATTAATTTAATCCCGCTAGAATCTGCGTCTTCTTTCCTCTCCATAATGGAAATCACGAGAGACGTGTATGAAAAATCTAATACCAATGGGCAGACCACACCTAAGCAGCATCACGTTTGTGCTGATATTTTCTGCCTTTATTACTCTGGTCCAGAACATCGCCTACTACCGTCAGACGCTGCAACTGCTGGATATGACAGACTGGATCAATATCCCTTTCTTCCTCAGTATGCCGGTAGTGATTTTCGCAGTGCTGAATATCATTTTCACGCTTCTGGCCGCCCCTTATCTGCGTAAGGCCGCCATTGTTTTCTTCCTGCTGTCCGGCGCTGCAGTGCAATACTTTATGCTGAACTACGGCATTATCATTGACCGGACCATGATCCAGAATATCGTTGAGACGACGGCCAGCGAGTCCTTTTCGCTTCTTACGCCACAGCTTATCGTCTGGGTATTTTTCACTGGCGTCATTCCGGCTGCGCTCGCCATATGGATAAAAATAAAACCCGCCAAGCCAACAACGCTCTATATTGGCCTGCGCGTTCTCAGCGTCATTATCTCGTTATTCGCTATTTTATCTGTCGCAGCATTCTTTTATAAAGATTACGCCTCGTTCATGCGTAATAACAAAGAGTTGGTAAAAGCAATTACGCCCAGCAATATTGTGGCAGCCAGTTTGTCCTACCATAAGCATAGCGCGCTGGCTAATTTGCCTCTGGTGCAAATTGGTCTGGATGCCCACAAGGTGCCGCCGTCATCCCCTACTGCAAAAAAGAATCTGGTTATTCTGGTGGTCGGCGAAACATCTCGGGCGCAAAACTTTTCGCTGGGTGGCTATGGGAAGGAAACCAATCCGCTTCTGGCGAAGGACAACGTTATTTATTTTGAAAACACGTCATCGTGCGGCACATCAACAGGTGTTTCCGTTCCATGCATGTTTTCCAACATGCCGCGCCAAGGGTTTGATGGTGGCTTAGCCAGCCATCAGGAAGGGCTACTCGATATATTACAACGGGCAAAAGTTAACGTGCTCTGGCAGGAAAATGACGGTGGCTGCAAAGATGCCTGCACACGTGTGCCAACGGTTGATGTGACATCGCTGAAACTACCGGGGTTATGCACCACCGGCGAGTGCCACGATGAAGCGTTATTCCACGGCGTAGAGGACTATATTAACAAGCTCGATAATGATGGGATTATTGTATTACATACGATAGGCAGCCACGGCCCGAGCTATTACCAGCGCTATCCTGACTCATTTAAGAAATTTACCCCAACCTGTGATACCAATCAGATTCAAACCTGTACGCAGGAAGCACTGACTAACACGTATGACAATACCATTCTGTATGTCGATTTTTTTCTGGATAAAACGATCGGTTTACTGAAACAGCATCAGGATAAATTTAATACCTCACTGGTTTATCTATCCGACCACGGCGAATCGTTAGGCGAGAACGGCATCTACCTGCACAGCATGCCCTACTCTATTGCGCCGAAGCAGCAAACGCACGTACCGATGTTGATGTGGTTATCAACGGATTACCAGCAGCAACAGGCGATTCAAGACACCTGTCTGCGCCAGAACGCGAAGCAGCAGGATTACTCGCAAGATAATCTTTTCCATACCATACTGGGGATGTTTACTATCGCCACGAAAGAATATCAGCCTCAGCTCGATATCCTCCAGCCGTGCAGGGATAAGACAACATGAAATTATTGATTGTTGAAGACGATAAGCTGTTGCAGGAAGGATTATTATTGGCACTGAGTCATGAAGGTTATGCCTGCGATTGCGCAGGCACGGCCAAAGAAGCGGACGCGCTCATCAACAGCGCGCACTACAGTCTGGTGATTCTCGATCTTGGTTTACCGGACGACGACGGGCTCGCGTTGTTATCACGCTGGCGTAAGAATAATTACCAACATCCCGTACTCATCTTAACGGCGCGGGATAAGGTCAACGATCGCGTCAGCGGGTTGGATGTCGGTGCAGACGATTATCTCGCCAAGCCTTTTGCACTGACGGAATTACAGGCGCGCGTACGCGCGCTGATTCGCCGCAATCAGGGATCGAGCAACAGCAAGATACAGGTCGACAACATTACGCTGGATTTAAACAACCAGCAGGTATTGTTGGACGAAAAGCCGGTGGTACTGACGCCGAAAGAGTTCGCGATACTTTCCCGCTTGATGCTGAAAGCCGGTTCTCAGGTACACCGAGAGCTTCTGCATCAGGATATTTATGCCTGGAACGACGACCCGTCCTCGAATTCGCTTGAGGTACATATCCACAACCTGCGTCAAAAGATAGGCAAAGACCGTATCCGGACCCTGCGAGGCTTTGGCTACCTGCTGACCAAAGGGGAACAACCATGAAGGGCGACACCGACGCCGTCACCAGCATGCGTCGCCGTTTGGTGCTGGCACTGGGCGGCATCCTCCTCGTCTGCCAGATGATCAGCGTATTCTGGCTCTGGCACGAAAGCGAAGAACAGATCGGCCTGCTGGTTGATAAATCCCTGAGCGCCAGCGCCCAGAACATGCAGATCGATCAAGAGATTAATGAGGCTATAGCATCCCTCAGTATCCCAAGTCTGGTCATGGTCATCCTAACATTGCTCATGTGCTTTCAGGCTGTCACTTGGATCACCCGCCCGCTTTCCCGTCTACAGGAAGAATTGCAGGATCGCACGGCCGAAAATCTGGAACCGCTGCCACAGCAGAGTGATATTAAAGAAATCGCCGCTGTCACCCATACCATAAACCAGCTTTTTCAACGCCTTGACGAAACGTTGAAACGCGACAGGCAATTTACTGCCGATGTCGCCCATGAGTTACGAACTCCGCTAGCCGGTATTCGGTTGCATCTTGAATTACACCAGCAGCAACATCAGATTGACTGTAGCCCACTCATCAAACGTATTGATAAGATGGCGAAGACGGTGGAACAACTCTTACAGCTTGCGCGTGTCGGACAAGAGTTTTCGGCAGGCCACCACGAGAATGTCGCATTCCTGAAAGACGTTATTTTTCCCATGCAGGATGAACTGGATGAAATGTTGCAAAAGCGTCAGCAAACGCTGAAATGGGTATTACCGCAAGAAGATATAACTCTTCACGGTGATGCCACATTACTTCAATTGCTGTTACGCAATCTGGTAGAAAATGCCTATCGCTATAGCCCAGAAGCAAGCCAGATCACAGTTAGCCTGACCACACAGCAACACATTGAACTACAGATCGAAGATGAAGGGCTGGGTATCGATGAAAGTAAGGTTGGTGAATTAAGTAAGGCATTTGTTCGCATGGACAGCCGCTATGGTGGTATCGGCCTCGGGCTGAGTATCGTGACGCGCATTGCTCAGTTGCACGATGGACAGTTTTTCCTCAGCAACCGACCGCAAGGTTCTGGTGCACTCGCGCGGGTAGTATTAACCACTCCTAACGAATACCCAGATTCAGCCTGAATAACAACAATAGAAAATATACGTCAAAATAACACCACGACGGCACATCCCTGTGCGCATGCCTTATTGATACACAGGATAACGGTGGCACAGTGCTACTACCTGCTCGCGAACACGATCGCGTATCACCGTTAATTCTTCATTCCCGGCACCCAGCCCATCCAGCACATCACATAGCCACCCCGCCAGTTGCTCGCACTCTGTCACACCGAAACCACGTGTCGTCACGGCTGGTGTACCAATACGCAGGCCTGAGGTAACAAAAGGTGAACGCGGGTCGTTAGGCACTGAGTTCTTATTTGCCGTGATATAAGCATCACTCAGCGCGGCGTCGGCATCCTTGCCGGTATACGGCTTGGCGGACAGGTCGATCAGCAGCAAATGGTTGTCAGTGCCGTCGGAGACGATCTTGTAACCACGCTGCTGGATAATACGCGCCATTGTTCGAGCATTGGCCACCACCTGACGCTGATAAACCGTGAACTCAGGGCGTAGCGCTTCCTTGAAGGCCACCGCTTTGGCCGCAATAACGTGCATCAGCGGGCCGCCTTGAATACCGGGGAACACGGCGGCGTTGAGCTTTTTGTAAAAATCCTCACTCTGCCCCTTGGCCAAAATAATGCCACCGCGCGGGCCGCGCAGGGTCTTATGCGTTGTACTGGTCACAACATGAGCGTGAGGGAGCGGGTTCGGGTATTCACCCGCCGCCACTAAACCAGCAACATGAGCCATATCCACCCAGAAGATAGCTCCCACTTTGTCAGCAATAGTGCGCATACGCGCCCAGTCCTTATGGCGTGAATAGGCGGAAAATCCTCCTATTAACATTTTTGGCCGGTTTTCCAAGGCAATACGTTCCATTTCGTCGTAATCGATAAGCCCTGTTTTAGAATCAAGCCCATAAGGCACGATCTTGTAGTGGCGACCAGAGAAGTTGGAAGGGTTACCGTGGGTCAAATGCCCGCCCTGAGCCAAATTCATACCCATCACGGTGTCGCCTGGGTTAGTCAATGCCAGAAACACGGCCGCATTCGCCTGAGCACCGGCATGGGGCTGGACGTTAGCGTAATCGCAGTCAAACAGCACTTTGGCTCGCTCGATAGCAAGGCGTTCGGCTACGTCAACATACTCGCAGCCGCTGTAATAGCGCTTGCCGGGGTAACCTTCTGCATATTTGTTGGTGAACACAGAATTCTGGATCGCCATCACCAGCGGACTGGCATAATTCTCTGAAGCGATGAGTTCAACGTGGGTTTCCTGACGGTCTTCTTCATGCAGGATGGCATCGGCTAATTCGGGGTCGAAGTCGGTAAGAGTCAAAGAGGTGTCATACATGGGCATCATCCTATGCGTTAATCGTTGGTTTTTTAAAGGTGTACTTCTGTGGTGGTTTCATCAGGCCAGTAGTAACTATCCGGTAAAGGGCGCGCACCGAAGATCGCCTGACCGACGCGTACTACGGTGGCACCCTCCTCGATCGCGATCTCAAAATCGCCGGACATCCCCATGGATAATTCATCCAGCCGGATGTCGACAGGCGCGTTTTGCTGCAACCTATCGCGTAGGTTACGCAGTCGAATAAAACACTGTCGTACACGTTCGGCCTCGCTGGAGAACAATGCCAGCGTCATGAGTCCACGCACACGTAGCGCAGAAAATGCGGGAAGCGCCTGAATAAAAGCGGGTACGTCTTCAGGAGAAAGGCCGTACTTACTCGCCTCGCCGGAGGTGTTAACCTGCACGAAGACGTCCAATGAGCGTCCTTCAACATGTAAGCGGCGATCCAACGCTTCAGCCAGTCGCAGGCTATCCAATGCCTGAAATTCGCTAGCGAAGCGAGCCACCAGCTTAGCCTTGTTGGTTTGCAGGTGACCAATGACCGACCACTGTAAGTCGGCTAAGTCCTGCATGGCTTCCCATTTGCCGTACGCCTCCTGCACCTTGTTCTCACCCAATATCCGGCAACCTGCTGTATAGGCCATACGCAGGCGACTTTCTGGCTTGGTCTTGCTGACTGGCAGCAAGCGCACTGTTGCAGGATCGCGGCCGACGCGGTGACAGGCCGCCGCGATGCGCATCTGCACCGCTGCCAGATTAAATTGAAAATCCTCAACCGTGGCAGCGTCGGGATAGCGACCGTGGCTGTCGTGGCGGGTGGGTGTATCGGAAGATATCGGCATCAGCCTAACTCCTGATGAAGAGGATGAATGGGTTGTGAAACGTATTTATAGATTTAAAATAGCCGGATGTTCCCCACCATTTCCTTCACTAGAGGCAGACCAATTGTTCAAACACGCCCAGCTTGAATCTGTCAAAGCCTGGATTGGCGATCCCGCACACGGCGCTTTGCCCCTGCATGCTCGTATACAGCGGGCGATTCGCCAGCTCATTCTTGATGGCATTCTCGACGTGGGAAAATCCTTACCCGCATCGCGTGCGCTGGCTACATCACTGGGGGTTTCGCGTGATACGGTCGAATCAGCTTACAGCCAGCTGCATGCCGAAGGGTTCATTGAGCGTCGCGTTGGCAGCGGCAGTTTCGTGTCAGAGCGGGCAAAACGTCTGTCAGGACGAGGTAAAGCCAGGAAAACAGGAGATAGCAAAGCAGAGCTGCGTCTCAGCCAACGCGGTAGCGCCATGTTCCAGAATGGCGGTGTACGTGATTTCATCATACCGCGAGCCTTCGCGCCCGGCGTGCCGGAAACACGCAGCTTTCCTCTCCAGACGTGGGAACGGCTGGAACGGCAGGTGCTAAAAGAATATGGCACTCAGGCGCTGCTACACAGTCCACCACAGGGTATGGAAGTGTTGAGACGAGCCATCGCAGATTATGTCAATCTCGAACGAGGAGCCCGCGCTACGCCCGACCGCGTGTTAGTGTTGACCAGTTCCCAGCAAGCGCTAACCCTGTGCGCGAATGTGCTGATGGATGCTGGCGATAGGATCTTTCTTGAAGATCCTGTGTACCACGGCGCACGTAAAGCATTCGAGGCCGCCGGGCTCGCGTGCGTGCCGATATCGTTAGATGCCGATGGTTTGCAGGTCGATCACCTACTTGAAGCAAGCAGCGGACACAATGCACCTGCTAAAGCCGTATTCCTGACCCCTTCACACCAGTTTCCAACCGGCGCGACGCTGGTGTTGGATCGGCGGCTGGCAGTGATCGAATGGGCCTGGCAGAACCAAAGCTGGATTATTGAAGACGACTATGACAGTGAATTTCACTACGCAGGTAAACCCACCGCCTGCGTACAGGGACTCGACCCGCACGATCGCACGATCTATATCGGCACCTTCACCAAATCATTGTTTCCCGGTCTGCGCATCGGCTACATCATATTACCGCCACAGTTGGTTGCTCCTATGACCGTGGCCCGCACCCTTATGGATGGGCATAGCGCGCCGATTCCACAGCTTACGCTAGCACGCTTTATCGAAGGCGGCCACTTCGGTGCCCATGTACGCACGATGCGCACCATTTACGCGGAACGCCGCGATGTGCTGGCACAACTGGTGCGCCAGCATCTGGCTGATTTCGTAGAACCGCGGGTGCCGACCGGAGGCATGCAGATGCCCTGTATCTTCATCCGTGACATCTCAGAACACGATGCGGTGGAATACGCGCGCCGGGCCGGTATCGATCTGCTAGGGCTGACACCGCTGCATGCGTCGGGTCTCCATAAAGCAGGCTTTCTTATGGGATTTGCCGCCCACGCTCCGCATGAACTGGAAATTGCCGTCAAGACGTTGGCGAAGGTGTTACGTGCGCTGTGCCGCTAATCAGCGGTAAGCGGTAAGCGGTAAGTGATAGGTATGGAACCGTCACAGTCAGTTGGAAAATAGCTGTCAGACTGAAGATAAGCGTCATTGAAAGACGATGAGCGGGAAAAGGAATTCGATCGCAGGGAGTAGCTGTGAAACAAAAAAAAACCGCAGGGCAATGCCTGCGGTCATATCGCAATGATAGCGATGCTTATTTAGCGGTTTTCTCTGCGGCAGCTGGTTTTTCAGCTTTCGCATCATCCGCTGCTTTCAAGTCAGCTTCAGATTTAATGTCCAACAGTTCAACGTCAAACACCAGCGTAGAGTTAGCCGGGATACCAGGTACACCGTTTTCGCCATAGGCCTGTGCTGGCGGGATAGCCAACTTGATTTTGCCGCCTTTCTTAACGTGCTTCAGACCTTCAGTCCAGCCAGGGATCACACCGTCCAGACGGAAAGAAAGCGGCTCACCACGTTTGTAGGAGTTGTCGAACTCGCTACCGTCGACTAGCGTACCTTTGTAGTTAACCACTACAGTATCGCTGTCTTTCGGCGCGTTGCCGCTACCTTCTTTCTCAACCTGATACAGAAGGCCAGATTCAGTTTTCTTCACGCCTTTTTCTTTAGCAAAGGACTCAAGATACTTGGCGCCTTTATCAGCGTTATCTTTCGCATCTTGCTTCATCTTGGCTTCAGCAGCAGCTTTAACTTTACCTTCAAAGCCTTGCAGTGTTTTTTCGATTTCTTCGTCAGTCAGCTTGCTCTTATCAGCAAAGGCATCCTGAACACCAGCAATCAGCTGATCCTTATCCAGCTTGATACCTAATTTTTCCTGCTCTTTCAGAGAGTTATCCATGTAACGCCCTAAAGATGCACCTAACGCGTAAGCCGCTGCCTGCTCATCGTTTTTGAATTTGGCTGCCGTAGTACTCTCAGACGCCTGTGCCTTGTCTGCTGCCAGAGCCTGGCCCGCGTTCAGAGCCAGAGCCATCGTTGTTGCTAACAGCGTTACTTTAAACAGTGATTTCATCCATTTCTCCAGCATCTGGAGCGACACGCTCCAGCCATCATTAAAATAAATTCGCGCCTACTATAACTGTGCGGACGAAGACAACACAACGACGCACTCGACAATCCTTTGATAAAAAACGTCAGGAAGCTTTTCCGACATCATTTGTATCGTCCTAAGGCCATCTGGCAACGATATGCCCCATTCCGGATACTTCATTGCGCCTTACTGCGACCGTTTTTACTACCAGAAGTTTCCGCTTTCTGACAAACTCGCGGGTAACAAGAAGTAAGGGGAATACCGATGTCACCATCAGCACTCGAAGAACGACTTGAACAGTTGGAAAGCCGACAGGCCTTTCAGGAATTAACCATAGAAGACCTTAACCAAACGGTTATTCAACACGAGCGGGAAATTAGCCGCCTGCGTGAGCACGTCCGTCTACTCACCGACAGGCTGCGCAACCAGCAAACGTCGCTCGTCGCCCCACAGTCGGAAGAAACGCCACCGCCGCATTACTGAGACGCGTAGCGCGTTGTCTCACCCCGAGGCGATGCAGCGAGATCTGGCGCAACACTCGGAGCGTTCAGTCCTAATGGCAAAGCGGATCGTCGATCCGCCAAGCATCAGTCGATGACCTTCTCGTCCTCGGCTGCCTTCGAAAGGAAATCGTCGCGCTGTTCTGCCCATTTCAGCATTGCATCCAGTGCTGGGCACAAGGCTTGCCCCCATTCTGTGAGCCGATATTCAACCTTGGGCGGCACCTGAGGATACAGCTTCCTTGAAACGATGCCATCGGCCTCTAGTTGCCGCAGTTGCTGAGCCAGCATCTTCTGGGAAATACCCGGAATCAACCTTTCTAAATCCGAATAGCGTTGTACTTTTCCATCGAAAAGGTGGAAAAGAATGATGAGTTTCCAGCGGCCCTCAAGCAGTCGGAGAACTTCTTCCACGCCAAGTGCAGCGGTGTCTGGTGTGTATACTTTTCTCATAACTCAGTAACTTACTTTTTTGTGCGTTCTTGATAAATAGATAGTCTATGGTGAAAATACCTGTACGGCAAACTATAGCGAGAACACGCTCATGTCCCTTTCACTACCAAACGCTGTTTCTACCTATTTCGAAATCAGCAACGGATCAGACATTGCTCAAATAGTTCATTGCTTCACGCAGGATGCCGCCGTCGTTGACGAAGGCCAGATATACCGAGGTCACACTGCCATCCAGTCTTGGCAGCGTGAGACTCAGAAAAAATTTGAGTACACCGTTGAGCTTGTCAGCCTGACCCGAGACGGCGATCGTTTATCAATCACCGCCAATGTTGTTGGCAACTTCCCCGGTAGCCCTGTACAGCTTGACCATCTGTTTGATCTGGCAGGCGGCAAGATCACGTCACTGGAGATTGGCTGATGTCCATGCGCATGGAATTACAAGATAAACGCGTCCTTGTGACAGCAGGCACCAAGGGGGTCGGAAAAGCTGTCGTTGGTTTGTTTCGCGAACTCGGAGCAAAAGTGCTCACAACGGCACGGGAGCAGCCAACCGATGAATCAGCAGACATCTTTGTCGCTGCCGACCTGATGACGGCCGAAGGCTGCAATACGGTGGCAAATGCAGTCATTGCCAACTTTGGAAGCGTGGACATCATCATCCATGTCCTGGGTGGCTCAACAGCACCCGGGGGAGGCTTCGCAGCATTGGGAGAAGACGAATGGCAGCGCGAACTGAACCTCAATCTGTTGCCTGCCGTTCGCCTAGATCGCATATTGCTGCCTGGCATGCTGGCACAAGGCTCTGGCGTTATCATTCACGTCACATCGATCCAGCGTGAACTTCCCTTGCCTGAATCGACTACCGCTTATGCCGCCGCGAAGGCCGCGCTTTCGACATACAGTAAAAGCCTGTCGAAAGAAGTGTCACCTCAAGGTGTTCGCGTCGTTCGAGTTGCACCAGGGTGGATTGAAACCGAAGCATCTGTTGCTCTGGCAGAGCGGCTCGCCTTGCAGGCGGGAACTGACTATGAGGGTGGTAAGCAGATCATCATGAATTCGCTTGGAGGCATTCCATTGGGTCGGCCGTCTAGGCCGATTGAGGTAGCCAATCTCATTGCCTTCTTGGCATCGCCACGCGCCGCAACGATCACAGGTACAGAGTACGTGATTGATGGTGGCACGATTCCAACCGTATAGGCGGCACGAAAAATGACAGGCAATACGGGGCCAAAAACTCGTTACCCGATGTGCGTGGGCTGAAACCGACCCGCTGATGATCCTTAACTGCCGGTGCGGCATGAGTAGAAGCTTTGGCCGTGCTGGTGCTATCTTGAAATAAAAAAACCTCAGGTGATATTCATCAATCTGAGGTTTTTTTTTATGCGCTACAACTAAATTTAGTGGCAGCCGCATCCACCATTGCCGCCGCAGCCGCCTTTACCATGTTGGTGATCATGGTCGTGATCGTGGTCATGGCCGTGACCGCCACAGCAGCCGTCGCCGTGTTCATGATCGTGTTCGCCATGAACGTGACCGTGCGCCAATTCTTCTTCCGTCGCTTCGCGAATAGCAATCACTTCAACATGGAAGCTCAGATTCTGGCCTGCCAGCATGTGGTTGCCGTCGACAACAACGTGGTCGTCTTCAACTTCGGTGATTTCAACCGGAACTGGACCCTGATCGGTCTCAGCCAGAAAACGCATGCCAACCTGCAACTCGTCAACGCCCATAAAAACGTCTTTCGGTACGCGCTGAACCAGATTCTCATCATAGTTGCCGTAAGCGTCGCTGGAGCCAATGTTCACATCAAACGTTTCGCCAGCTTCACGGCCTTCCAACGCCGTTTCCAGACCTGAAATCAAGGAACCGTGACCATGCAGATAGTCCAACGGCGCGCTCACCGGAGACTCATCAACCAACACACCGTCTTCTGTACGTACCTGATAGGCCAGGCTGACCACCAGATCTTTTACTACTTTCATGATATCTCCTACCGTTGGAAATCAAATTGGCGCAAATTGTAGCTGAAAAATGTCCCTATGTACCGTCTGGAATCAAAAAACGTCAACGGTTGATGACAATGCCATCATGCTACCCCTCCATCATTCTGGCCGAAAAATCCCGATAATATCGCTGGCCTGTGGAGCAGCTACCGTCGCGGGCTCATCTGCCCGACTCTGGCGATATCCGCACTTCACGCACACTACCACCTCGACCTCATCCTCTCGTCCAACCGCTAGCGTGTCTTGAGCTTGACACGTCGGGCACACCGCCCCGGCAATAAAGCGTTTACGCATGATAGCTCCCACTCCTCTCCGTTCCAGCACCTGTAACCTAGAACCCAGAACCTATTCAGATAGGCGTTATTGGTTCTTACTCGTCGTCCTCATCCCACACACTTGGCCGACGGCGCTCCCGCAGCATTTCGCGCTGGAAAATATCCTCCAGCTCACGTCGGGCCTCTTTTACACGAGAAATCTGTGCGACATCCCCCGTCAGTTGCGGCATCAGTTCACGCAGCATGCGCATATCAAGACGGCGGAAATGCTGTTGCGCACGCATCGCCTGATGTGGGTGCATGCCCAGCGTTACCAGCGTTTTCCGCCCTAGCTCCAGCGCGCTGGAAAAGGTTTCACGCGAGAAGTGCCTTACGCCCGTCTGCAACAGCTCATGGGCTTCAACACGCCCACGCGCTCGTGCCAAAATTTCCAGATTCGGAAAATGCTGCTGACATAAATGTACGATCTCCATCGTGTCTTCCGGCGCATTACAGGTAATCACGATTGACCGTGCCTTGTCGGCTCCCGCCGAACGCAACAGTTCCAGCTCCGTGGCATCACCATAATAAACTTTATAACCATAGCTGCGCATCAGGCTGACGGCGCTGATATCGCGCTCAAGAACCGTAATCCGCATTTTATTCGCCATGAGCAAACGGCTGATCACTTGCCCGAAACGCCCGAAGCCCACCACAATCACCTGCGGTTCATCATCTTCGACGTACGGTTTTTCATCCGGCACATCCTGCACGTTATAACGACGCGCAAGGACGCGGTCGATGACCTGCATCAGCAGCGGTGTCGTCATCATCGATAGCGTCACCGTCACCAGCAACAACGGCAGTTGCTCACCTTTCAATACATTGAATGAAGCCGCAGCGGAAAACAGGACGAAAGCAAACTCGCCACCCTGACTCAGCACGCCGGCAAACTGCAAACGTTCGGAGCGGCGCATTCGGTTAATCCGCGCCAGAAAGTATAAAACCGCCCCTTTGACGGCCACCAGCACCAATACCGCAATCATAATCTTCACGATGTGGGTGTAGAGGATCCCAAGATTCAGCGCCATTCCTACAGAAATAAAGAACAGCCCAAGCAGCAAACCTTTGAACGGCTCAATCGCGATTTCCAGTTCATGCCGATACTCACTTTCCGCCAGCAGAATACCGGCGATAAAGGTGCCTAACGCCATAGAAAGACCTAATGCTTCCATAAACAGCGCAGAACCCAGCACCAGCAACAGCGCGGCGGCGGTGAACACTTCGCGCACGCCAGATGCCGCGATAAAACGGAACAGCGGGCGTACCAGATAGCGGCCACCGATTAGCATGCCGAGAAACGCAGCAACCTTCAGTCCAATCCGTTCCCAATCGCCGAAGTCACCCTGCACCCCAGCGAGAATAGGAATCAACGCCAACGCGGGAATCACCGCAAGATCTTGAAAAAGCAGCACAGAAAAGCCAAGCTGCCCCGATTCATTGCGGTTCATGCCTTTTTCGCGCATCAGTTGCAGCGCCATGGCCGTTGACGACATCGCCAGCCCCACACCACCAATCAGCGCGGACTGCCATGAAAAATCAGTCAGATATAAGGCACCGCCCAGAATCAGCGCACTAAGACCAACCTGAGCCGCCCCAACGCCGAAGATTGAACGACGTAGCGTCCAGAGCTTTCCGGGATTCAATTCCAGGCCGATGATGAACATCAGGAAAACCACGCCCAGTTCCGAGAAGTGCAGGATAGCTTCCACGTCACGGATAAAGCCGAGCCCCCAAGGGCCAATGGCGATCCCGGCGATCAAATAGCCCAATACGGCGCCAATCCCTAATCGGGCAGCGATCGGTACAGCTACTACCGCCACAAACAAAAACAAGACTCCGGCGGTCAGTAGCGCAGAACTCTCCATATCAGCGTTCCTCTTCAGGTAAAGGGGAGGATAGCCATTCACCGTAAGCTCTGGCTTGACTCGATAACACATCGGGCTGTAAACGGCGTGCCCAGTAAACAATCATGGGGCGCATCCAGTGCATCCGACACATGGCGGCCGTCAGTTCAAACGGGCGTAGCAAATCATCCATGGGGTAACGGTTGTTGCCATCAGCATGATAGGCATCTTCCGGTTCACCGGTCGTAATCACCGAACGCCAGTATTTACCCGCCAGCGCATTGCCGCCAATTCCATTGGCAAAACCGCGGGATAACACCCTATCAAGCCACTCTTTCAGCAACGCCGGGCAGCTATAGGTGTAAAACGGATGCTGGAAAACAATGATCTGATGCTCACGCAGCAGCTGTTGTTCATGATGGATATCGATAAAAAAATCAGGATAGTGCGCGTAAAGATCGTGCACAGTTACATTTGCCAACTGCTGCGCCGGTTGCAATAAGACTCGGTTTGCTACCGAGTCCTGTGGTTCCGGATGGGCATACAGCAGCAAAATTTTCGGTGGCTGCGACATCATTCCCCTCCAAAGCGTCGTCATGATAATCGTTTTCCGTTACCATGCAGCGCAACGACTAAAAACAGGACACCTCGTGTCCTGATATGTCCATAATTTAACATACTCTGAACATACGGCGCTTTATGATTGTTTTCTCTTCGCTGCAAATTCGACGTGGTGTACGCGTTCTGATCGACAACGCGACAGCAACGGTTAATCCCGGCCAGAAAGTGGGTCTGGTTGGCAAGAACGGCTGTGGTAAATCTACACTGCTGTCATTACTGAAAGGTGAAATCAGCGCCGACGGTGGTAGCGCGACATTCCCGCAAAACTGGTCACTGGCCTGGGTCAATCAGGAAACACCTGCATTGAACAAACCCGCGCTGGACTACGTGATTGACGGCGACCGTGAGTTTCGCCAACTGGAAGCCGCGTTGCAGACCGCCAACGAAGAGAACAACGGCAACGCCATTGCTACGTTGCACGGCAAGCTGGATGCCATTCAAGCCTGGACAATTCAGGCCAGAGCTTCAAGCCTGCTCAATGGGTTAGGGTTTTCTCAGCCACAGTTGCAACAGCCTGTCAGCGCCTTTTCCGGCGGCTGGCGGATGCGTCTAAACCTGGCACAGGCACTGATTTGCCGTTCAGACTTGCTGCTGCTGGATGAACCGACCAACCACCTCGATCTGGATGCCGTTATCTGGCTGGAAAAGTGGCTGAAAAACTACGCTGGTACGCTAGTCCTGATCTCGCACGACCGTGATTTCCTCGATCCGGTGGTGACCAAGATTCTGCATATCGAACAGCAGTCGCTCAACGAGTACACCGGCAACTACTCCTCATTTGAACGCCAGCGTGCCACCCGTCTCGCACAGCAGCAATCGCTCTATGAGCACCAGCAGGAGCGTGTCGCGCACCTGCAAAACTACATTGATCGGTTCCGCGCGCAAGCAACCAAAGCCAAGCAGGCCCAAAGCCGGATAAAAATGCTGGAACGTATGGAGATGATTGCGCCAGCGCACGTCGATAACCCTTTCCGCTTCAGCTTTCGCACCCCAGAATCGTTGCCCAATCCACTCATGAAGATGGAAAAGGTCAGCGCAGGCTACAACGACAATCTGATTCTCGAATCCATCAAACTCAATTTAGTGCCGGGTTCCCGCATCGGACTCCTCGGCCATAACGGCGCAGGTAAATCCACGCTGATCAAGCTGCTTGCTGGCACGCTTGCTCCGCTGAAAGGGGAAATCGGGCTGGCGAAAGGCGTTAAACTCGGTTATTTCGCCCAGCATCAATTGGAGTTCCTGCGTGCGGACGAGTCACCATTACAACATCTGGTGCGTCTGGCAGAGCGGGAAACGGAACAGCAGCTGCGCGACTACCTCGGCGGCTTCGGTTTTCAGGGCGACAAAGTCACAGAGATCACCGAGCGCTTCTCCGGCGGTGAAAAAGCCCGTCTGGTGCTGGCGCTAGTCGTCTGGCAGCGTCCGAATCTCCTGCTGCTCGACGAACCGACCAACCACCTCGATCTGGATATGCGTCAGGCGTTGACCGAAGCGTTAATCGATTTTGAAGGCGCGCTGGTTGTCGTCTCGCACGATCGACACCTGATCCGTTCAACCACGGACGATCTCTATCTGGTACACGACCAGAAAGTGGAGCCGTTCGATGGTGATTTGGAAGATTACCAACAGTGGCTGGTCGGCCTGCAACGTCAGGAAAATGCGGCCGATGAAACGCCAAAAGAGAATGTCGCCAACAGTGCGCAGGGTAGAAAAGATCAGAAACGCCGCGAAGCCGAGTTGAGAACACAAACTCAGCCGCTGCGTAAGCAGATAACCAAGCTTGAGCAGCAGATGGAAAAGCTGGGTGAAACGCTGGCAGCGCTTGAAGCCCGACTGGCGGACAGTGCAATTTACGATATCAGCCGCAAAGCCGAACTCACCGACTGCCTGCAACAACAAACCAAAGTTAAAATCGAGCTGGAAGATACAGAGATGTCCTGGCTGGACGCGCAGGAACAGCTAGAACAGATCATGCAGAGCGAATAAATTTGGTATGCCTGAAAAGAGTCGCGAGCGAAAAACCGCTCGCGACTTTATCAATGCAGCATCAACGCAAAATCAGCATTAATGCCAGATCAATAATACACAGGCAGCGGTCAGAAGCCCCATTGACACATTAAAGATAATCCACGCTTTCTTACTGCGCAGCAGTCGCCCAATCATCGTACCAAACCCGAGCCAGATGACACCGGAAACCAGATTCACCAGCACAATCCCGATGCTTATGGCGATGACAGAATGGTTATAGCCCTCACCTGCCAGACTAAAGCTGGCAACTGCACCCAGCGCCATTAGCCACGCTTTCGGATTCAGAAATTGCAGCAACCACCCTTGATAAAGCCGTATCGGCTGAGGCGGAGCGACGGACGTTTCCAGCCGTTCGTAAGCCGCCGTGGCGATTTTCCACGCCAACCAGAGCAGATAGGCACTACCGAGGACTTTCAGGATAACGTGCAGCGAAGGATAAATCAGAATCAAACCACCGACGCCGAATGCCACCAGCAGCAAAATGCTCTGCATCCCGAGCATGATGCCGACCATCAGCCACAGTGAACGCATAAAGCCAAAATTCGCGCCCGAGGTGGTCAGCAGCATATTATTCGGCCCCGGCGTGATGGCTGCTACCCACAAAAACCCCAACATCGAAAGAAATAAACTCAGTTCCATTATTTGTGGGCGCTCCTGACCCAAATGTCGTACCAACTGGCAGCATTGAAGCTAACAGTGTGATATTGATCGTACAAGAGCCGACAACAAGATTTTCATATCCTTTATGCATGACCATTTTCGTCCGCTGAGCGGCGCCCATAATCCGCATCTGCAAACGCTATTGCCGCGTCTGATTCGCCGTCACGCACAGTTCTCACCAGTCTGGCAAGCGCTCGAATTACCAGACGGTGATTTCGTCGATCTAGCGTGGAGCGAAGCGCCCGAGAAGGCTCGGCATAAACCGCGCGTAGTGCTGTTTCACGGATTAGAAGGCAGCTTTCATAGCCCCTACGCCCACGGCCTATTACACGCCTGCAAACAGCGCGGATGGCTGGCCGTCATCATGCATTTTCGCGGGTGTAGCGGTAAGCCCAACCGGATGAAGCGTATTTATCATTCAGGAGAAACCAGCGATGCCAGCTATTTTCTGCACTGGATGCAAGAGACGCTGGGCGAAGTTCCTACCGCCGCCATCGGCATTTCTCTCGGCGGCAACATGCTGGCCTATCTGCTCGGTGAGCAGGGCGAAGCCTGTTCTCTGTCCGCCGCCGTCATTGTTTCCGCCCCCTTGATGCTCGAACCCTGTAGCCGTCGAATGGAACAAGGCTTCTCGCGCGTCTATCAGCACTACCTGCTGCGCCTATTGAAACAAAACGCCGGTCGCAAGCTGGCGGCTTATCCAGATACGCTGCCAATTCAGTTGCCGCAGTTGAAGAGAATCCGCCAGCTACGGGAGTTTGATGACATCATCACCTCACGTATCCACGGCTTTCGTGATGCCGCTGACTACTATCGACGCTGTAGCGCCCTGCCGCTGTTACCTCACATACGCAAGCCGCTGCTGATCATCCATGCGAAGGACGATCCTTTCATGACACCGGAGGTCATTCCCGATCTGTCGCAGTTACCGTCTAATATTGAGTATCAGCTAACGGAACACGGCGGGCATGTCGGCTTCGTCGGTGGAACATTGCTGAAACCGGAAATGTGGCTGGAACAGCGCATTCCCAATTGGCTTAGTCCATTTTTGGACCACGCCACCGGTTCTTTTTATTCAGAAACAATTTTTACTCAGGAAACATAGCGTGATTATTCCCTGGCAACAGCTCGATCCAGAAACGCTGGATAGCATCATTGAATCTTTCGTCCTGCGGGAAGGCACTGATTACGGCGAACAGGAGCGCTCGCTGGCGCAGAAAGTAGAAGATATCCGCAGCCAACTCCAATCTGGCGAGGTCGTTTTGGTGTGGTCTGAGTTACATGAAACGCTAAACATTATGCCGCGCAGCCAGCTCAATGCCGGAGGACATGCCCCTTATTGAGCATGGCGAAAGGCGTGAAAGAGCGCGCCAAACATGCTAACAATGAGAGCAATTACGTCATTTTTGAGAATGCGCGCAGGCTTTCAGCCTATGCGGGCATCGCGATCACGGAGTCACGCACCTTATGTCACATCAGCATCCGATTATTGCAGTTACGGGTTCCAGTGGAGCGGGAACCACGACCACCAGTCTGGCTTTCCGTAAGATTTTCCAACAATTCGACCTGCGCGCAGCCCAGTTGGAAGGTGACAGCTTTCACCGCTATACCCGCCCAGAAATGGATATGGCGATTCGTAAAGCGCGTGATTTAGGACGACACATCAGCTATTTCGGCCCAGAAGCGAATGACTTCAGCCTGCTGGAACAATCGTTTATCGAATATGGCCTGCACGGACACGGCCAGACGCGTAAATACCTTCATACTTACGATGAAGCCATTCCTTATAATCAGGTTCCTGGGACATTTACGCCGTGGGAACCGATGCCGGAACCTACCGATATCCTGTTCTATGAGGGATTGCACGGTGGCATAGTCACCGATCAAAACGACGTGGCACAGCATGTCGATTTGCTCGTCGGCGTAGTACCGATCGTCAATTTGGAGTGGATTCAAAAGCTGATTCGTGACGTCAATGAGCGCGGCCACTCGCGTGAAGCGGTAATGGATTCCGTTGTCCGCTCCATGGAAGACTACATCACCTATATCACGCCGCAGTTCTCTCGCACCCATATCAACTTCCAGCGCGTACCAACCGTGGACACCTCCAACCCGTTCGCTGCCAAGTCGATTCCCTCACTGGATGAAAGTTTCGTCGTCATCCACTTTCAGGGATTAGATAATATTGATTACCCCTATCTGCTCGCCATGTTGCAGGGCTCGTTTATTTCTCACATCAATACGTTAGTCGTTCCCGGCGGGAAAATGGGGCTGGCAATGGAATTAATCATGGCACCGCTGGTGCAGCGGTTGATAGAAGGGAAAACGATCGAATAACCGACACTGAGCACGGCAAGACGTGCCAAGAGGATAATGCCAATCGTTTAAGCATCGAGATACACGGGCTTAAGCGACCAGCATTAATGCTCAGAGAAAGGAATTACGGCAGTATTCTAATTTCGTGACTGTGCGTCACTTCAACGGCTTTGCCCAGCATCAATGCCACAGAGCAGTATTTTTCCGCTGACAGCTCGACAGCCCGCTCGACAGCTTTATCGGTCAGCCCTTTCCCCGTCACGATAAAATGCAGATTGATATGGGTAAATAAGCGCGGCGCTTCAGACCGACGCTCTGAGGTTAATTTCACCTCACAATCCGCCACATCGTTACGGCCCTTTTGCAGAATCGACACCACATCAATCGCGCTGCATCCCCCTACGGACATCAACACCATTTCCATCGGACTGGGCGCTTTATCGCCAGAATTACCGTCCATCAATACCTGATGTCCTGATGCGGATTCGCCCAAAAACGTTAAGCCTTCAACCCATTTTACCCGAGCCTGCATGATGTCTCTCCACTAAAATTTTTTTGAAAATTTATACCGTTACTGTACAAAAACCAGCGTTAATCAGAGCTTTGTCATGCTGAAGCGAGACAACACAAGACACATCCTTAAAGCTGTGTTAAAACGAAAATAGAATAGACCTTTTCTGGACAAACCCAGAAACGAAGAAGATGATGACGTAGCCAGAAATACCCAGCCACGTTTACGGTGCGGCAAAGCAGCAACCGAAAAACCAAGGGTACAGTGGTTCCAGTATATTCCCTGACGTCATTCTGCCTAGACTGAATTTTATTTTTTTAGCAGTTAAACACGCCGTACAGGGAACTCTGACCCCTGTAATTTGCGCAGTGAATTACAACAGAGGATGATAGCGAATGGTTCTCGGCAAACCGCAGACAGACCCGACTCTCGAATGGTTCCTTTCCCATTGTCATATCCACAAGTATCCATCGAAGAGCACGCTGATTCACCAAGGTGAAAAAGCAGAAACGCTTTACTACATCGTGAAAGGCTCTGTCGCAGTGCTAATCAAAGATGAAGAAGGCAAGGAAATGATTCTTTCCTACCTCAATCAGGGCGATTTTATTGGTGAGCTCGGCCTGTTTGAAGAAGGTCAGGAACGCAGTGCTTGGGTTCGGGCAAAAACCGCCTGTGAAGTGGCTGAAATTTCTTATAAAAAATTCCGCCAGCTCATTCAAGTTAACCCAGATATCCTCATGCGTCTGTCTGCACAAATGGCAAACAGACTTCAGATTACCTCAGAAAAAGTCGGCAACCTCGCCTTCCTTGATGTAACTGGCCGTATCGCCCAAACATTACTCAACCTGGCAAAACAACCTGATGCCATGACGCATCCAGATGGCATGCAAATTAAAATTACCCGTCAGGAAATTGGGCAAATCGTTGGCTGCTCGCGTGAAACCGTGGGCCGCATTCTGAAAATGTTAGAAGACCAGAACCTGATCTCTGCGCACGGTAAAACGATTGTCGTTTACGGCACTCGCTAAACCCCTGTCGCGATACCCTACCAATAAAAAAGCGTGAAGCCTCGGCCTCACGCTTTTTTTTATCGCACAATGCTTATCACAAAAAAATGGTTTATCAAATAACGGTTTATCACAAAATAACGTGAACTCAGTTCGCCGTGTTAACCACTTGAGCGACAGCTTTAGCGAATTTCTCCATCCCCTGCGCAATATCATCTTCATCAATGATCAAAGACGGCACAAAGCGGATCACGTTCGGCCCAGCCATCAACACCATAAGCCCCTGAGCCGCTGCAGCAGCCAAGAACTCACCCGCGCGACCATGCCATTGCGGTTTCAGCTCAGCCCCCAGCAAAAGCCCCATACCGCGGACTTGATCAAATACGCCATACTGCTGGTTGATTTTATCAAGCTCACTGACAAAGCGATCGTGACGATCCGCTACGCCCGATAGCACTTCCGGCGTATTGATGATATCCAGCGCAGCTTCCGCCACTGCACAGGCCAGCGGGTTGCCGCCATAGGTGGTGCCGTGTACCCCAACCGTCATGACCGATGCGATCTCTTCCGTCGTCAGCATCGCACTAATCGGGAAACCACCGCCCAACGCTTTAGCCGTTGTAAGGATATCCGGCGTAATACCATAGTGCATATAGCTAAATAATTTACCGGTACGTCCCATTCCACTCTGCACTTCATCAAATACCAGCAGCGCTTTATGTTGATCGCACAAGTCACGGACGCCCTGCAAAAATTCAGGCGTAGCGGGTGTAATGCCGCCTTCGCCCTGAATCGGCTCCAGCACGACCGCGCAGGTGTGATCGTCCATCACCGCTTTAACGGCAGCTAGGTCGTTGAACGGAACATGCACGATATCAGCAGGTTTAGGCCCGAAACCATCGGCATATTTAGGCTGTCCGCCAACCGAAACGGTGAACAGCGTTCGGCCATGGAATGCATTGTAGAAAGCAATAATCTTGGTTTTATATGGACTATGGCGTTTAACCGCATAGTGACGCGCCAGCTTAAATGCGGCTTCGTTAGCCTCTGCACCGGAATTAACAAAGAACACACGGTCAGCAAAAGTGGCATCAATCAATTTGCTCGCGAGGCGTAGCGCAGGTTCGTTGGTGAAAATATTGCTGGTATGCCACAGCGTTTCACCCTGCTGCCGCAATGCGTTAACCAGCGCAGGATGGCAGTGACCGAGCGCCGTAACCGCAATGCCACCGGAGAAATCGATATACTCGCGGCCGTCCTGATCCCAGACGCGGCTCCCCTTACCTTTCACTGGTACAAACTTCGCGGGTGCATAAACCGGCAAAATCACCTTATCGTGAGTATCCCGTGTCACCGCTTTCTGCTCTGCTGCCATTTGCTGCCTCACTCTGCTGTCCATTACGTCAGAAATGAAAATATAGTCAATAAATATGCATAAAAAATCACTCTCAGGCAATATTAAATCAGCCAATGAGGAGAATAAGTTTCTATGCGATTAAATTTTAAGGAAATTATCCAAAAGCTGATGCCCTTGCTGACTGAGAATACTCTCTGGATGGAACTGCACGCCTTCCAGCGGCAATGAGCGATGGCGTATCCCCATAATCTCGTCACGCTGTCCTTCATATTCGCTCCAGGCTGTGACCTCAAAGCAATCAGGTAGCGAAGCGGAATCAATGATGAGTGAATGATAGCGGGTGACCGTCAAAGGCTGAGCCAGCCCAGTGAAAACCCCCGTATCGCTGTGCGCAATCGCTGAGGTCTTCCCGTGCATGACCTGTCGTGCCCGCACCACACGTGCGCCGAACGCCTGCCCCATAGTCTGATGGCCAAGGCACACACCCAAAATAGGCAATTTATCGGCAAAGTGACGAATAACAGCCAGTGAAATACCTGCCTCATCTGGCGTACAGGGGCCCGGAGAAATCACCAATCGCTCAGGCGCAAGCAGCTCAATCTCACGCAGTGTCAGTTCATCATTACGCTTCACCACAACCTGTGCGCCAAGCTCACAAAAATATTGGTAAAGGTTGTAGGTAAAGGAGTCGTAGTTATCGATAATTAGCAGCATAGTCATTGCACAGTTAGTCGGAAAAGCCGTACTAACATACATGAAATTCGCGTCAGGCACCCAGCCCTTGTCACCCGCAAAAACAAATAGCTCACCATTTCTACGCAATAAATTAGCACGATAATAATTATACAGATCACAAATGATTTATTTCTACAACAAACACCTTTATTAATAGGTAACCTTTATTATTTACCCCCTATAAAAACCGATTTTTCTGAAATCATTTTTAACAAAAAAAATAATAAATACAAATTCCTCATGAATTAATTACGTTTTTTAAATTTGCCTGGTTAGTTCACGGGATTTATCTTTTTAAGTGGTAGTTTTTTTAAATTTTGACGGCGATCACAATTGCTTCATAGCGAATAACCCTGACGTATAAAACGGATAATAAATAAAGAATCCAGATTGAAATAGCAAATTTTAAAAAACACAACCACATGAATTTAAAGGATTTAAATAGAAATCAGTTTCTATTTAAAAGAAATAAACACAAAACATCTCAGTTGTCCTCTGTTATTTCATTAATATATTTAATGCCCCATCTTGTATTGTTTATTTTTTCTGTTAACACTTAGCTCGGCTTTATAGACAAACCTTAATTTCATTTTTGTTGAAACAGCCATTTTATTACACAGGGTGTGTAGTGATAAATACCCAAAAAATTCTATGTCAAGGAGAGTACACAATGAAATACCTACTGCCTTCTGCAGCCGCTGGGCTGTTGCTGCTCGCAGCCCAACCGACAATGGCGGCAAACACGGGAGGTTATGCCACCACTGACGGCGGCGACGTTTCCGGCGCTGTGAAAAAAACCGCACGCTCTTTGCAAGAGATCGTCGATATCATTGAGGCAGCGAAAAAAGATTCAAGCGGTAAAGTCGTCAAAGGTGGAGCCTTCCCGCTCGTGATTACCTATAACGGTAATGAAGATGCGCTGATCAAAGCGGCTGAAGCCAATATCTGTGGCCAATGGAGCAAAGATCCACGCGGTGTAGAAATCAAAGAGTTTACCAAAGGGATCACCATCCTCGGTACCAATGGGTCTTCTGCTAACTTCGGCATCTGGGTGGTTAACTCTTCGAATGTTGTCGTGCGTAATATGCGCTTCGGCTATATGCCGGGTGGCGCAAAAGATGGCGATGCTATCCGTATTGATAACTCACCAAACGTCTGGATCGACCACAACGAGATCTTCGCTAAGAACTTCGAATGCGCCGGTACGCCAGACAACGACACCACTTTTGAATCGGCTGTCGATATCAAGAAAGCCTCAACCAACGTCACGGTATCGTACAACTTTATCCATGGCGTGAAAAAGGTGGGTTTGAGCGGTTCAAGCAACACGGATACGGGTCGTAACCTGACTTATCATCACAATATTTACAGCGATGTTAACTCACGTCTGCCGCTGCAACGTGGTGGTCAGGTGCATGCTTATAACAACCTGTATGACGGCATCAAAAGTTCAGGTTTTAACGTCCGTCAGAAAGGGATCGCGCTGATCGAAAGCAACTGGTTCGAAAATGCACTCAACCCAGTAACTGCACGTAATGACGACTCCAACTTCGGTACCTGGGAACTGCGTAACAACAACATCACCAGCCCGTCTGATTTTGCTAAATACAAAATCACCTGGGGTAAACCATCCACACCGCACATCAATGCGGATGACTGGAAGAGCACCGGCAAATTCCCTGCAGTCTCGTATAACTACTCCCCAGTTTCCGCACAGTGCGTGAAGGATAAACTGGCGAACTATGCTGGCGTAGGTAAAAATCAGGCAGTACTGACAGCAGCCAACTGTAAATAAACGCGTAAATCCCGACGCATTCACTCTGCGCCGGGTTCTTCCTGAGCGAGCTGTTTAGGCTCGCTCATTTTTTACAGCACATAGAGATTAATAATAATTATTTCTTAACAAACTAAAATTCAATATAAAATTAACCCATAACCAAAATTTAATACGCCTGTGATATTATATTTTGGCTTAAGCTGAATTATTTACGTTAGTCTCAGCGCTCACAGCAAGAATAGTAGCCATTTAAAATCAAATAGATAAAGAAACCAGAATAAATCGACTATCCATTTAAATAATAACCTACTGATTTTCAATTACTTTAAAGGAATATCGTTTCCTATAAAGTCCAAATAATCCAATCATCAGCATTACAAAATGTTTCCACCGTAATACATTTAACATTTCACCCTTGAATTGAACTTATTTTTTGACCACACTCCCCTTGGTTTTTCATCAAAATTGATGATTCATTTTTGTTGAAAAATGTGTATGCCCTAAATAATTCGAATTTCAGGAAGGCGGCAAGAGAAGGAGTCCCGATGAGCTTACTCAAGTAAGTGATTCGGGTGACTGAACGCAGCCAACGCACATGCAATTTGAAGTATAACGGGTATATGTGACATCGGGCATATGGAGCGATAAATGCCCATGAAAATTCTATTCCAAGGAGACAGTCATAATGAAATACCTATTGCCTACGGCAGCCACTGGATTGTTATTACTCGCGGCTCAGCCAGCGGTGGCAGCAAATACGGGCGGCTATGCCACCACAGATGGTGGAGAAACTTCCGGCGCCGTGAAAAAAACCGCACGTTCTTTGCAAGAAATTGTGGATATTATTGAAGCTGCGAAAGTGGATTCAAAAGGCAAGAAAGTCAAAGGCGGTGCTTACCCGCTCATCATCACCTATAACGGTAATGAAGATTCATTAATCAAAGCAGCTGAAAAGAATATTTGCGGCCAGTGGAGTAAGGATGCTCGCGGCGTACAAATCAAAGAGTTCACCAAAGGGATTACCATCCTCGGTACCAATGGTTCATCGGCCAACTTCGGTGTCTGGATCGTGAACTCCTCTGACGTCGTCGTACGTAATATGCGCTTCGGCTATATGCCGGGCGGTGCGCAAGACGGTGACGCCATTCGTGTTGATAACTCTCCAAACGTCTGGATTGACCACAATGAGATCTTTGCCAAGAACTTTGAGTGTAAAGGCACGCCAGACAATGACACGACTTTTGAATCGGCCGTCGATATCAAGAAAGGCTCAACTAACGTCACGGTATCCTACAACTACATTCATGGCATCAAGAAAGTCGGCCTAAGCGGCGCAAGCAATACGGATACAGGACGCAATCTGACTTACCATCACAATATCTATCGCGATGTTAACTCACGTCTGCCGCTACAGCGTGGTGGTCTGGTTCATGCTTACAACAACCTGTATGACGGTATCACTGGCTCCGGCTTTAACGTCCGTCAGAAAGGGATAGCGTTGATCGAAAGCAACTGGTTCGAAAATGCGCTCAACCCGGTGACTGCACGTAACGACAGCTCCAACTTCGGTACCTGGGAGTTGCGTAACAACAACGTCACAAAACCGGCAGACTTCTCCAAATACAACATCACCTGGGGTCGTCCTTCCACGCCTCACGTCAATGCTGATGATTGGAAAAACACCGGCAAGTTCCCTTCCATTTCTTACAAATACTCCCCAGTTTCGGCACAGTGTGTGAAAGATAAGCTGGCGAACTACGCGGGTGTAAGTAAAAACCTAGCGGTACTGACAGCAGCTAACTGCAAATAAACACGGTCAGATTTACCCTCAAGCGAGCGCTAAGCGCTCGCTTATTTTTTATGAGGGCCGACATGTGAGCATGAATATTCATCTCAATAAAGAAGTAATAAATTAACTATCATGCTAATTATTTTAATGGTTAATTACTGATGTAATGGGAAACAATTCACAACACGGGATTAATTAATAATTTGATCGGAATCAATTATTTTTTGATACTTTCATCTCAATGAGAAATTTTACTTATTTCTTGATACCGCTCACAGTTATCACCTATATCAAAACGCTTCCAGTGCAGAATAATAAAACGAAATATAATTTTATTTTTCATAAAAACTATCAACCCACTGATTTTATAAAAAATGAAAAAAATATCATCATTTAAAATAGAGACTTATTAATCACACATATTTCTCTGTGTTATTCAGTCGATATATTTAATATCTAAATATTGAATTATTTTATTTTTATGATAACACTTAATCGGGGTTTCAATAAACCTTGATTTCATTTTTATTGAAACATCAAATAATATAATCTGGGTGATGTGGAACATTAATACCCAAAAAATTCTATTCCAAGGAGAGTACCCTAATGAAATACCTACTGCCTTCTACAGCCGCTGGGCTGTTATTACTTGCAGCCCAACCGACGATGGCGGCAAATACGGGGGGTTACGCTACCACTGACGGTGGTAACGTTGCCGGTGCCGTGAACAAAACTGCGCGCTCTATGCAAGATATCATTGATATTATCGAAGAGGCGAAGCTGGATTCTAAAGGTAAGAAAGTCAAAGGTGGGGCTTACCCACTCATCATCACCTATAACGGTAATGAAGACGCGCTGATCAAAGCTGCTGAAAACAATATCTGCGGCCAGTGGAGTAAAGACGCTCGCGGTGTGGAAATCAAAGAGTTTACCAAAGGGGTTACCATCATCGGTACCAACGGATCTTCCGCTAACTTCGGGATCTGGCTGACAAAATCATCTGATGTCATCATACGCAACATGCGCTTTGGTTACATGCCGGGTGGCGCGCAGGACGGTGATGCCATTCGTATCGATAACACGCCGAACGTTTGGATTGACCACAACGAGATCTTCGCTAAAAACTTTGAATGTCAGGGCACAAAAGACGGTGACACCACCTTCGAATCTGCGATTGATATCAAGAAAGCTTCTACCAACGTGACGGTGTCGTACAACTACATTCACGGCATCAAAAAGGTGGGACTGAGCGGCTTCAGCAGCAGCGATACGGGCCGTGATCTGACTTACCATCACAATATTTACGACGACGTTAACGCCCGTCTCCCACTGCAACGCGGCGGTCAGGTTCACGCTTACAACAACCTGTATACCGGCATCACCAGTTCTGGCCTGAACGTACGCCAGAAAGGGATTGCGCTGATCGAACGTAACTGGTTCGAGAATGCGAAAAACCCGGTGACCTCACGTTACGACGGTTCCAACTTCGGTACCTGGGAACTGCGTAATAACAACATCATGAGCCCAGCCGACTTCGCTAAATACAATATCACTTGGGATAAAGACACCAAAGCCTACGTGAATGCTGAAGACTGGAAAAGTACCGGCACGTTCGCTTCTGTTCCTTACAGCTACTCTCCAGTTTCACCACAGTGCGTGAAAGATAAACTGGCGAACTATGCTGGCGTGAACAAAAACCTGGCCGTGCTGACGGCAGCAAATTGCAACTAATCACGAAGTGTAAAGTGTAATAAGCGGACTTCAGGCTCCTACCCTCATTGTCCTGTGCTAGCAGGAGCCTGCAAGCGAGCTTAACGCCCGTTGATTTATCGTTCGGGCAGCACTTGAGCGAGTCCTAATGGCTCGCTCATTTTTATCGTTAATATTCAAGGAAATGAAATGAAACGTTCTCTTCTGTTCGCCGCACTGTTCAGTACCTGCACAGTATTCAGTGTCGGCATACCGATGGCTAGCGCCGCCACACCGGCAGCACCAGAGTTGAAAGGATTCGGAACGGATACCGTGGCAGGCAGTGGTGGACGCATTATTCGCGTCACAACGCTGGCTTCATCCGGGGCAGGTTCACTCAGAGAAGCACTGGCCGCTAAAGGGCCACGCATTATCGTTTTCGAGGTTGGCGGCATCATCGACCTGAATAAAAGTGACCTTCGATTAACGGAACCGTTTGTCACCATCGCTGGCCAAACCGCTCCCTCTCCCGGTATCACAATCATTCGCGGCGGGATGGGGATTAGCACGCATGATGTGCTCATGCAGCATCTGCGTTTTCGTATCGGCGATGCCGGTACGGGTAAAAAAAGTGGCTTTGAACGCGACGTTTCAATCAACGGCAAAGATGCCTATAACGTCGTGATAGACCACAGTAGCTTTGCCTGGGGGACGGACGAGAACCTGTCTATCTCCGGCCCTCGCTACGACGGGCCTCAGGGCACTGCGCACCGAATCACGCTCTCAAATAATATCGTTGCTGAAGGCTTATACGACTCGGCTCATACCAAAGGTATTCACTCGATGGGGACGCTGGTTCACGATAACGTGACTGACGTGTCGATCGTGGGCAGCCTGTATGCCCACAACAACGAACGCAACGCCTGGTTCAAAGCAGGCTCAACGGGCGTCATGGTCAATAACCTGATCTACAACCCCGGCATCTGGGGCGTTCGCGTTGGTGGCGTAAAAGGAGAATGGGAAGGGAAAACCATGCCCGCCAGCCCGCGCGTTTCCGTCGCGGGTAACGTGATGCACTACGGCGCAAATACCAAAGCGGGTTTAGGGCTGGTAGGGAGCAACAGCGCCGGCGATGTCTGGATGTCGGATAACCTCGCATACGATGCCAAGGGCAACGCCGCCCCGCAAACGTCAGGCACTGGGATTACGTTACTCAAGGTGTCCCCTATTTGGCCTGCGGGCTTAACGGCGGCATCAGCCAGCGCCGTCACCAATCAGGTACTGCAAAGTGCAGGCGCACGTCCTAAAGATCGTGACGCCGTCGATAAGCGTATCGTGGACAACGTCAAACAGCGGAAAGGTGGTTTCGTGAACAGCCAGGAAGACGTTGGCGGCTACCCCGTAGCAACGGCAACCTACCGTCAACTGAACGTACCGAGTACCGGCGTGGACACCTGGCTACAGCAGATGGCAAAAGCGCTGGAGTAACGTGCTAGCAGAGACGTTAAGATCGCAAAGGCCACTCTCGTGGCCTTTTTCATATTCTCAGTTTCTTACTTCTCTATCACGCTAATCAAGGCAACACTTTCACTGACTGAATCACGATCGGCGTAGTCGGTACGTTCTGATAAGGCCCGACGTTTTTCGTTGGTACCTGAGAGATCTTATCCACGACTTCCATACCCTTCACCACTTTACCGAACACGGCATAGCCAAAATCACGCTGCCCGTGATCGAGGAAAGCATTGTCCGCTATGTTGATAAAGAACTGGCTAGTCGCACTGTCTTTGTCGGACGTGCGCGCCATGGCAATCGTGCCGCGTTGGTTACGCAAACCGTTATCGGCTTCATTCTTGATCGGCGCATTCGGCGCTTTCTGGTTCATTTCGCCAGAAAAACCGCCACCCTGCACCATAAAGCCTGGGATCACACGGTGAAATGTCGTCCCGTTATAAAAGCCGTTGTTAACGTACTCGACGAAATTTTTTACCGAAATCGGTGCCTTTTGATTATCTAAAGACAGTTCGATATTGCCTGCGGACGTCGTCAACAGCACATGAGTAGTGCCGGAAGCCGCAAAGGCTGGGGAAAATGCCGTCAGTGAAATAAGGGCCGCCGCAGCAACCAGAGTACGTTTAAACATAAGAATTCCTTTTGGAAGAGGCTGACTACAGAAAGCGTAATGATTGTAAGTTTCCGCACTCTTCAACGCTACCCATTTACCTTTTTTTACGTATAAAAGTCTGTTCGTAACCAACTGTGATCGAAAACCTGCATGAAAGATAAAAAAAGGGCCGATTGCTCAGCCCTCAGACCGTACGGAACGAGAACGGGGGGAATGGGATAGAAGAGTAAAGCGTCCGCGCCAAGGATGGCGCGGCTCGAGCTTACATGGACGTACTTGCAGCGTCTTTACGATCTACCCATTATCACCGCTCAGCAAACTCAGCCCATACGCTCCGAACGTACCGCCAGATCGCGACTGTACTGACGGCTGGCCTCCACCAGCATCGAGGTGTAAGCATCCTTCGGCACATCGCTGGTCAAATCGTCGGTTTCCAGCGTTTCCAGTATCTTGCCGTATTGCATCACCGCCACTTTATGACACAGATGGGAGATTACGCCCAAATCATGCGTCACCATCAGGTAAGTCAGCTTTTCCTGCTGCTGCAAGTCAGTCAGTAGATTGAGAATTTCCGCCTGCACCGACACATCCAGCGCCGACGTTGGCTCATCCAGCAGCAGAACTCTCGGCTCCAGAATCAACGCTCGGGCAATCGCCACACGCTGGCGCTGTCCACCCGATAGCTGATGCGGATAGCGGCGACGGAAGTTCGTTCCCAGCCCGACCTTTTCCAGCAAGGTATCAATACGATCGTCACGATCGCCAAAGCGGTGGATCGACAGCGGTTCTTCCAGAATCGACTCCACTGTATGACGGGGGTGCAGCGATCCATACGGATCCTGAAACACCATCTGCACCCGACGACAGCGTGCCTGATCGATCCGGTGCGCCAGCTTCTTCCCGTCAATGTGCAGCGTGCCTTCCCAGTGATTAAACAGTCCGGCCAGACACTTCAGCACCGTGGTTTTGCCAGAACCCGATTCCCCTACCAGACCAAAAATATCGCCATCGTTGACTGTGAGATTCACATCGTACAACACCTGATTCTTTGCATTGCCATGCCCAAAAGAGAGATTCAGGTTATTCACTTCGATCATCGGCTTGCGCTGACTTATTGCTTCAGTTGCCATGATTATCCCCTTTATCCATTGATCCAGGCTGGATCGCGATTCATCACCGGCAAACGCGGGCGGCGGTGGTCGATATCCGGCAGCGAATTCAGCAACCCACGCGTATACGGATGCTGTGCGTTGTCCAGATCGGCGGCGGCAATCGACTCCACGACACGCCCGGCGTACATCACCAGCACCCGATCGCAGAAGCTACGCACCAGATTGATGTCGTGGCTGATAAAAATCAGCCCCAGACCGCGCTCACTCACCAGATCGTCCAACATCGCCAACACCTGCAAGCGCACGGATACATCCAGCGCGGAGGTCGGTTCATCGGCAATCACAATTTCGGGTTCGGTAATCAGCATCATCGCAATCATGATGCGCTGCCCCTGCCCGCCCGAAATCTCATGGGGATACAGATTGTAGACACGCTCTGGCTGACGAATACGCACCACATCCAGCATCGCCATGACCTTCTCCTTCGCCTCGCGGTGCGACACCCTATGGTGCGCCAGATAGGCTTCGGCAATCTGATCGCCGACGCAAACCACCGGGTTCAGCGAATATTTGGGGTCCTGCATAATCATGGATATGCGCTTGCCGCGAATCTGACGCATCCGCGCCTCATCCGCTTTCAGCAGATCGGTATCACCGAAGCGCAGTTTGTCTGCTGTAATCCGCGCGCTGTGCGGATGCAGTTGCAACAGCGCACGGCCAACCGTCGATTTACCGGAGCCGGATTCACCGACAATCGCCAGCTTTTCACAGCCCAGCGTAAAGGAGACACCGCGCACGGCATCCGTCACAGCACCACGGTTCACGAAACCTACCCGCAGATTTTCCACTTCCATCAGGGGCGAGCTTCCCGGCGCACGTTGAGAAAACTTATTCAGTTCTGGGATCGAGGATGTCACGTAGGCCGTCTCCAAGGAAGTTGAACGCCAGGCTGTTAATCAAAATCGCCAGCCCCGGAATAGTTACTAACCACCAGCACTCCATCATGTAACGACGACCCGCAGAGATCATCGCGCCCCATTCAGGATCGGGCGGCTGTGCCCCCAACCCCAGAAAACCCAGACCCGCTGCTGTCAGAATAATGCCCGCCATATTCATGGTGATACGAATAATCACCGACGGCAGACAGAGCGGCACAATGTGGTGCAGCAGAATGCGGACAGACGATGCTCCTTGCAGCTTCACTGCAGAAATAAAGTCCGCGTGACGCAGCGACAGCGTCTCCGCCCTTGCCAGACGAGCAATCGGCGGCCAAGCCGTCAGCGTAATCGCGATCACCACATGATCCAGACCGGGGCCGAGCGCCGCCACGAACGCCAGCGCCAATACCAGGCTGGGGAAAGAGATGAAAATATCGGTGATACGCATCAGGATGGTATCGACGATACCGCCGTAATACCCAGAAATCACACCCAGCGCCAGCCCGATCGGCCCAACGGTGACCGACACCAGCGCAACGATATACAGCGTGATGCGTGAACCGTAGACCAGACGACTAAACACATCACGACCAAACTCATCGGTGCCAAAGTAATGTGCCGCACTCGGTGCCTGTAATGCGTTGGCCAAATCCTGTACCAGTGGGTCGTGCGTGGCGATCCACGGTGCGAAGATGGCAACCAGCATCAGCATCAGCACAATCGCGGAACCAATCGCGGTCAGTGGATTGCGCAGCATCGTCAATAAAAACCCGCCGATTCGCGCCCCGCGTAGCCGCAGACGACTCACGCGTTTTTCCGGCGGCGTCCGCATTACCGACTCACGACTGACCGGCGGCTCAGAGGAAATATTCATGCGTTCGTCCTCGGATCAAAGATTTGATACAACATGTCCGACAGCAGGTTAAGCGTCACAAAGATCAACCCCACCAGCAGCACACACCCCATAACCGCATTCATATCGCCCAGCAGCAGGCTGCCCGTCAGATAGGAACCAAAGCCCGGCCATGAGAAGACCGTTTCGATAAGTACCGCCCCTTCAAGCAGAGAGCCATACGCCAGCGCCACCACCGTCAGAAGCTGAACCAGAATATTGCGAAACGCATGCGCCCAGACGACACGAAACTCAGACAGCCCTTTCACTCGCGCAGTAATGATGTATTCCTGCGAAAGCTGCGCCAGCATGAAGCTACGCGTCATACGGCTGATATAGGCCAGTGAATGGAAACCGAGAATCGTGGCTGGCAACACCAGATGGTTCAGCGCGCTGCGGAACACATCCCACTCGCCTGCCAGTAGCGAATCCACCAACAGCAGACCGGTACGGTTCTCCACCAGACCGTCGTAGGCCATATCAACCCGCCCAGCGCCGCCAACCCAGTTCAGCCAGGCATAGAACACCAGCAGCCCCATCATCCCGACCCAGAATATCGGCGTGGAATAACCGGCCAGACTGATAAAACGCACCACATAATCCGCCCACTTACCGCGCCGTGCCGCAGCCAGCACGCCTAGCGGTACGCCCAAGCCGGCCCCCACGATAATCGCCATGGTGGCCAGCTCGATGGTGGCGGGGAAAACCCGGATAATGTCATCCACGACCGGTCGCCCAGTCAGAAGCGCATTGCCCAAATCCCCATGCATCAGTGAATTGAAGTAAATAAAGAACTGGACATACAGTGGCTTATCCAACCCCAGCTGTTGGTAAACCTGTTGATAGGTACTTTGGTCAGCATCCTGCCCGACAATAGCCAGGACTGGATCGATTGGCATCACGCGGCCGATCACGAAGGTCAGGATTAATAACCCGAACAGCGTGATGACGACCTGAAACAGACGTTTTGCCAAACGACGCAGTACTCCACCCGGCTTGATCCAATCAGAGAAAACCATGTTCTTTCTCCTGATATCCCGGTTAACGACGACAGCAAATCGCCACTCACGCGGTCATCTCTTTTTAGCGTATCTGATCGGGATGATTAGCCGGGAACGCAGGCTAATCATCCGGTTTAACGTGTGGACACTAACGCTGCTTATACACCTCGCGCAGATGCGTCGTGGAGGACGGATGCGGCACATAGCCTTTCACGTCCTTACGCAACACCACAGAATCGATCATCTGCGACACCGGAATAATGGCCGGGAACAGTTCTTCATAGCGATTCTGTATGTCGATATACATCTGCTTCTGTTTCTGAGGATCTTTCTCCAACAGCGCCTGATCGATCATGTCGTTCAAGGGTTTGTCGTAGAAAGACGTGCGCCAGCCTTGGAAGTTGGTCAGTTTGGCTTCGTCGCTGTTATCGGGGTTATAGACAACAGAACGCAGGCTGGAGTGAGGATGCGGATCGACGCCACCGCCGCCGCGGCCAACCAGCATATCGAAGTTACGATCGCGCATCGCGCCGTAAACCTGATTACCGGTGCCGGAGATGATTTTGGCTTTGATACCCGCCTGTGCCAGCGTGGACTGTACCGACGTCGCCAGATTCAGGAACGGCTGATCGGACAAGACACGCAGCGTGGTTTCAAATCCATTCGGGTAGCCCGCTTCGGCCAACAGCGCTTTGGCGCGCGGCACGTCTAGCTTGTAGCCAGGATCCGGCAACGTCGCATCCATCCCTTTTTGGATGGGGCGCTGATGATAGAAGCCATAGCCAAGCATCACCGTCTTATTGACGCCATCGTAATCAATCAGGTAACGAACCGCTTCGCGCACTTTCGGTTTAGCGAAGTATTCATTTTTCAGGCTCATTGCAACGTAGTACAGCGTGCCTTTTTTCACCTCATCAACCACAACGTCTTTGTCTTGTTTCAGCGCGTTGATATCTGGCACAGACATCCCAGAGGCAACATCAATATCGCCTTTTTCAATCATCAGACGCAGCGCCTGTGATTCGGTCATGTGGCGGAAAATCACGCGCCGCATTTTCGCGTCGCCCTGCCAGTTGTTCTCAACCTTGCTGATGCGCAGCACGTCTTTCGCCTGCCACACATCCAGCTTAAACGGGCCAGAACCGGCTTCGTTCGTGGTCAGCCAGCCGTTACCCCAGTCACCGTTTTTCTCATGTTGCATGACCGTTTTGCTGTCCAGCACTGAGCCGCTACCCAACGTTGCCAGCGAATAGATCACCAGTTTGGGGTCGTTCGGTTTAGGCAGTTCAATTTCAACGGTGTTAGCGTCTTTGGCGCGGATCATTTTCTCCACGTTTTCCGCGGTGAAGCCGTAGGATTTCCACGTCGTGGCCTGAGCCATATTGAGGCTAAGCAAACGTTTCATCGACCAGGCGAAATCTTGTGCCGTTACGGGGTTACCGGAATGGAATTTGGCGTTGTCTACCAGATTGAAGGTAATGACATTGCCCGCATCATTGACGCTCCAGCTTTTCGCCAGAGAAGGCAGGATGTTACTCAGGTTGGCCGGGTCGAGCACCACCAGCGAGTCATAGAGATTGACGATAATGCCCACCACTTCATTACCGGTCATGGCGGCCGGGTCGAGTGAGAGCATGTTGTTCATGTTCATCCCAACGATCAGCTGATCGTCAGGGGTTTTTGCCGATAGAATGGCTGGTGTAGCGGCCATACAGAGTGAACCTAACAGCAGGGTACGGAGTATTGCTCGTGCTTTCATCATTATTCTCCAGGTGTGGGAGCATGGAAGACGACAACTTTTTATTTTTTAGGTAAGGCTATCTTTCAGATCGAACAAAAAACTATTCTTTACTTAGGGTGTGCTCCTCAATCCAGTCAAAATTAATATCTTCTCCCAGCCCTGGACGTTGCGGCAGATGCACAAAGCCCTCGTCATCCATCGGATCGACAATCGAATTCAGATAAGCGGCAGGTTCGTCGTAATCGAGGAAAGGATGCAGCAATCCGCGTTCATACCAACGACAGTTTTTGATCGCTCCAACCACGTTGAGGTTTGGCGCACCGTTACCGTGAATTTCACAATCCATACCGAAGGATTCCGCCAGGCTCGCGACTTTCAGGCACGGCCAGAGACCACCTACGCCTTGCACGCCGGCGCGTAAAATGTCGCATGCGCCTTCTTTAACCCAGTCAGCACGGCTGAAATATTTACCTGACAGACTTTCCGGCCCGATCACATCGATATCCAGGCTCTTGGTCAGCCAGCTGTAGGATGCCATGCTCTGCTCTTCCATTGGCTCTTCAAACCAGGTGAAATCGAGCTTTTGCAGTTCACGACCGATGTATAGCGCATCGCTGCGGCTGTACCAATGGTAGCCATCCAGCATCAAGCAGACATCTGGGCCAACCGCTTCACGCACCGCCGCACAGGCTTTCACGTCGATCTTCGGGCTGGGTGCGAACGACACCGGAGGCATCCAGGTGTGCAACTTGATGGCTTTGTAGCCGCGCTGCACCAGCTTTTCTGCAAACTGGCCAAACTCCTCTGGCGTAGATAAACCGCCTTCCAACTCATCGCCACACATGGTACTGCCGTAAGCAGGGACTTTTTCACGATAGCCGCCGAGCAGTTTATGCACTGGCATGTTCAGCACGCGACCTTGCAGATCCCACAGTGCGGATTCCACAATCGACAGCGCGCGATCGGTCAGTTGGTTGGCGCTACCGCGTTGCCAGTGCACCAGATCCTGCCAGAGGCGCTCACGGTCGAACGGGTTCTGCCCAATCAGCACTTTGCGGAAGAAAGCGTTAACGATATGAGGACGAATCACTTCCGGCGGAGCGAAAGCGTAACCTTTTTGGCCGCCATCCGCCGTGATGGTCAACAGCGCCATCTTGGCCTGATTCTCGGCTCCCGGGTGTGAATGACCCGCACTGTCAGAAACTCGACGTGTGGGATAAGTGAAGACGGTGACATCAATTGATTCTATTTTCACGTTGTTACCTGCCTTGATGTTTAACACAACTCATGTACGCGATTGCGAATGTAAGCCACATAAATAATTAAAGAAGAACTCCACTGACTGTGTTGGGGCGGTAGATAAAAAACACCGATATCTTTCTGGTACGACCTTATAAGTCGATCGGCATCACAAAAAAGAAATGATGTGCTAATTAAAAAAAAATAGCGTTTTATTTTCAATTATTAAGGTTGTTACGCCGTTAGTCATTAGGCAATTTCTTTCATATGAAGAAATTATGCTGCGGATAATTGTGCAATTGCACACAAAGTTGTGAGCATTATCACCAGAAATATTCATATCCTTATTAAACAAATGGATAATCCCTTAGTTTTATTTTTAAGCATTCTGAAATGTGAATGATTGATGAAGGGGACGATTACTCTGATAGCGGATTGGCCGCTAATCAGTCGGCTTCTGACCAAAAGCGTGCTATAGATCTCACTTTTACCCGTCATGAAAAACCTAACAAAAACCAAGACTTAATAAAAAATAAGCAAAATCATCAAGATACCCACAAAGAAGTATATAAAAGACAACTTGATATACATCAATAAGCGGCCCTTGTAGCGCGATAAGGTAACCTCAGAAGAAGCAATTTTGAGGCAAAAATGAACAAAGTCAGACTCGCTGTTATCGGTAACGGGATGGTTGGCCACCGTTTTATCGAAGAGTTGCTGGATAAGGCCCCAACGTCCACCTACGATATTACCGTTTTTTGTGAAGAACCCCGCGTCGCCTACGATCGTGTCCACCTCTCTTCTTACTTCGCCCACCACACGGTAGAAGAGCTTTCTTTAGTACGCGAAGGCTATTACGAAAAGAATGGCGTTAAAATCCTGCTAGGTGAGCGCGCCATCACCATCAACCGCAGCGAAAAAGCCATTCACTCCAATTCCGGCCGTACCGTGTATTACGACAAGCTCATCATGGCAACCGGCTCCTATCCCTGGATCCCTTCAATCAAAGGATCAAACGGACAAGACTGTTTCGTATACCGCACCATTGAAGATCTAAACGCCATCGAAAACTGCGCCCGCCGCAGCAAACGCGGTGCGGTGATCGGCGGGGGGTTATTAGGTCTGGAAGCGGCTGGCGCACTGAAACACCTTGGCGTGGAAACTCACGTCATTGAGTTCGCCCCTGTGCTCATGGCTGAGCAGTTGGATGCACAGGGTGGTGCCCTGCTGCAACGCAAGATTGAAAACATGGGTGTGCGAGTGCATACCGGCAAGAATACGCAGGCCATTCAGCATTCTGGTCTGGAAAACCGTAAGACGATGGTGTTTGCCGATGGCAGCACGCTGGAAGTCGACTTTATCGTGTTCTCTACCGGTATCCGTGCGCAGGACAAACTGGCACGCCAGTGTGCGCTAGAGATCGGCCCACGTGGCGGTATCGCCATTAACGACTGGTGCCAAACTTCCGACCCTGACGTCTACGCCATCGGCGAATGTGCCGCCTGGCAGGGAAGACCCTTTGGTCTGGTTGCGCCCGGCTACAAAATGGCACAGGTTACTGTCGACCACCTGTTAGGGCATGAAAACCGATTCCAGGGTGCCGATATGAGCGCCAAGCTCAAGCTAATGGGTGTCGATGTCGGTGGGATTGGCGACGCACACGGCCATACGCCAGGCGCACGCAGCTATATGTGGCTGGATGAAAACAAAGAAACCTACAAACGTCTGATCGTCAGCGCTGATAACAAAACGTTACTCGGTGCCGTACTGGTCGGCGACACGCGGGATTACGGCAACCTGCTGCAATTCATGCTGAACAAGATCCCGCTGCCGGATTCCCCTGAAGCACTGATTCTTCCGGCTACGGCAGGCAGTGCGAAACCGACGCTGGGGGTCGATGCACTACCGGAAAGTGCGCAAATCTGCTCCTGCTTCGACGTGTCCAAAGGCGACATCATCAAAGCGATTAACGGCGGCTGTCATACCGTCGCGGCGCTTAAGGAAACCACCAAAGCCGGTACCGGCTGCGGCGGCTGTATTCCGCTGCTGACACAGGTATTGAATGCGGAACTCAGCAAGCAAGGGATTGAAGTCAATAATCACCTGTGCGAGCACTTTGCCTATTCACGCCAAGAGCTGTACCACCTGATCCAAATCGAAAAAATCAAAACGTTCGATCAACTGCTGGAAAAACACGGTTCAGGCTACGGCTGTGAGGTCTGTAAACCGACCGTCGCGTCTCTGCTGGCTTCCTGCTGGAACGAATACGTGCTCAAGCCGCAGCACACGCCGTTGCAGGATTCCAACGATAACTTCCTCGGTAATATACAGAAAGACGGCACCTATTCCGTCATCCCACGCTCCGCTGGCGGAGAGATCACACCAGACGGGCTGATCGCCATTGGTCGCATTGCGAAGCAATATAATCTGTACACCAAAATGACCGGTTCTCAGCGCATGGCGCTATTTGGCGTACAAAAAGACGACCTCCCTGACGTATGGGCTCAGCTCATCGAAGCCGGATTTGAAACAGGCCACGCCTACGCCAAGGCGCTACGTATGGCAAAAACCTGCGTCGGCAGCACCTGGTGCCGTTTTGGCGTCGGCGACAGCGTGGGCTTTGGCGTCGAGCTGGAAAACCGCTACAAAGGTATCCGCACTCCGCACAAAATGAAATTTGGCGTCTCCGGCTGCACGCGGGAATGTGCAGAAGCACAGGGTAAAGACGTGGGAATTATCGCCACCGAAAAAGGCTGGAACCTCTATGTATGCGGCAACGGCGGGATGAAACCGCGTCATGCCGACCTGCTGGAAGCCGATCTGGACCGCGAGACCTTAGTCCGCTATCTGGACCGCTTCATGATGTTCTACATCCGTACGGCCGATAAGCTCCAGCGTACGTCCGTCTGGCTGGATAACCTCGAAGGCGGCATCGACTATCTGCGCAATGTGATTGTGAAAGACAAGCTGGGCATTAACGATCAGCTTGAAGCCGATATCGCACGGCTGCGAGAAGGCTATATCTGCGAATGGCAGGCGACGCTGGAAGATCCTGAAGCACAGAAACGCTTTGCTCACTTCATTAACAGCCCAGAACGTGACCCGAATGTGCAAATGGTGGGTGAACGTCAACAACACCGTCCGGCGCGCCCTGCCGAGCGCATTCCGGTGAAACAGATTGAACTGGAAGGGGAAAGCGCATGAGCCAGTGGACAACCGTATGTAAGTTAGACGACATCCTGCCCGGCACTGGCGTTTGCGCCCTCGTCGAGCAGCAACAGATTGCCGTGTTCCGCCCACGTAACGATCAGCAGGTTTACGCCATCAGCAATATCGATCCGTTCGCGCAGGCGAGCGTATTAAGTCGCGGGATAGTGGGCGAGCATCAGGACGATCTTTGGGTCGCAAGCCCATTGAAAAAACAGCATTTCCGCCTTTATGATGGCTTCTGTCTGGAGGATGGAGCCTATTCTGTTGCAGCTTATGATACTCAGGTAACAAACGGTAATGTGCAAATATCTATCGCAGACCGTGACATCGCGGTTGATAATAGCCAACCATTACCCTAATAACCTGAGCTTTCAAGAGGCGTTACATGGATTACCTGCCAATATTCTGTCAGTTGCACGATAAACCTTGTCTATTGGTAGGAGGGGGTGAAATAGCCGAGCGTAAAGCCCGGCTATTGCTGGATGCTGGCGCAGTGATTACCGTCAATGCGCTCGATTTTAACGATCAATTTCGAGCGTGGGAGCAGGATGCTCAATTAACACTGGTACACGGCACCTTCGATCCCACGTTACTGGACAAGGTGTGGCTGGTGATTGCCGCCACCGACGATCAGGACGTCAATAACCATGTCTATGCCAGCGCCAGTGAACGCCGGATTTTCTGTAACGTAGTGGATTCACCAGAACGCGCCAGCTTCATTATGCCGTCGATCATTGATCGTTCACCGCTGATGGTCGCGGTGTCTTCTGGCGGTGCCGCACCGGTATTGGCTCGACTACTGCGGGAAAAACTGGAAAGTATTCTGCCGCAAAATCTCGGTAAGCTGGCGACATACGCAGGCGAATTGCGCAGTCGGGTCAAAAGCCGGTTCCGCAATATGAGCGCGCGCCGTCGCTTCTGGGAAAAGCTCTTCGTACACGATCGGCTGGCGCAGGCGCTGGCAAACGACAATAGCCAAAGCGTTAACCAACTGACGGAACTGCTTTTCTCCGCGCCGCTTGATGACCGGGGTGAGGTGACGCTGGTCGGCGCCGGGCCGGGCGACGCAGGATTACTGACGCTGAAAGGGCTACAGCATCTCCAGCAGGCCGACATCGTCGTTTACGATCGACTGGTATCGAAAGAGATTCTCAATCTGTCACGCCGTGACGCCGAGCGAATCTTCGTCGGCAAAGCCTCTGGCTATCACAGCGTTCCTCAGGATCAAATCAATCAGTTGCTGGAAGAAAAGGCACGCGCCGGTCATCGGGTCGTCAGGCTGAAAGGCGGCGACCCCTTTATCTTCGGCCGTGGTGCCGAAGAGCTGGAATACCTGCAACAGGCGGGCATACCGTTCTCCGTCGTCCCCGGTATTACTGCCGCGTCGGGCTGTTCAGCCTACAGCGGTATCCCACTCACCCATCGCGATCACTCGCAGGGCGTCAGGCTGATCACCGGACACGTCAAGCACGACACCGATCTGGACTGGTCCAGCCTCGCAGCGGAAAAACAGACGCTGGTGTTTTACATGGGCCTTCAGCAGGCTGAGCACATTCAAAGTAAGCTCATCGAACAGCAGTTACCGGAAACCGTGCCTGTCGCGATTATCGAAAACGGCACCTCAACCAAACAGCGCGTGCTGAGTGGACAGCTCTCCCAACTGGGCGAATTAGCACAGCGGGCCAGCAGCCCAAGTTTGATCATCATCGGCAACGTTGTCGGGCTGCGGGAAAAATTGAGCTGGTTCTCTGACCAGACAGCATAATCCTCTCCCTACCACCCTACTCACCCGCTATCCGTTCTGCCGGATAGCGGTTATTGCACCATCATAATGCAACGCCCCGCCAGATAGCATAACAATGCACTATATTGAACATACTCCCTTACAAAATGTCACTTTAATGCTTTACCGCAGGCCACATCTGCCTTATTTTGACTAAAACAAAACCCATTAATAAGCAGACTATATGAATAAATAATCAATAATCGTTTACATAAAACGTGGCCCGACTATTGCTTAGCTTTTTAATAGATTCGCGGCACGACCTCTGAATCGTTCCTATCGAACCGATTTCATCGTCAAGCCATCGTGGTTTATCGAAATTAATGCCTCATCGAATGAGTACATATCGAAGGGTGATACATCGCGTCATTACGTATTTCTACTTTCGTTCCTGAACGGAGTATGTAGTCCTCTCATCACAAAAACAGTTCTGTTCAGCAGAACAATAAGCAAGCAGTTTGGAGTCACTTGTGGAAGACGTTACTTTCTGGCAGCTCATCAGTTTTGGTGAACATGGCTGGGGGAAATTATTACTAATCGGGGCAGGAATGACGCTCGCACTGGCGATCGGCGGCTTCCTGCTGGGGGCGGTGATCGGCACGATCGGTGCCTGGTCCAAAATTTGCGGCAATCGCCCCGTGCGCTATCTGGCTGACGGCTACACCACCCTCATCCGTGGCGTCCCCGACCTACTCATCATCTACCTGCTATATTTCGGCGGCAGCTCTGCGTTAACCCTGCTCGCCAAACTGTTTGGCAGCAATGAGTTCTTTGGCTTTCCTGGCTTCCTCGCCGGGGTAATCGCCGTCGGCATTTCCTCCGGTGCGCAGCAGACAGAAGTCTATCGCGGCGCGTTCTACGCCGTCTCCAAAGGGGAAATTGAGGCCGCCAAAGCCTGCGGTATGCCAACGTTACTGCGCCTGCGCCGCATCATCGTACCGCTCCTGCTGCGCCACGCGATCCCCCCACTCGGCAACGTGTGGCAGCTGGTGTTGAAAACCTCCGCACTGGTTTCCGTTACCGGCGTCGCTGAACTATTGACGCAGGCGCAAACTGGCGCAGGCTCTACTGGCAAACCGTTTGATTTCTTCATGGCGGCCGCGCTGCTGTATCTGGCTATTTCAATCTGTTCCGGCTGGATTATGCGCCGTGCTGAGTCTCATTATTCCCGGGGTGTGAAACGCTGATGGATTTTCCTTTTCTGTACGAAACGTTTCTGGAGATTATTCCCGGCATTCCGTTAACCCTGCAACTGGCGGTCAGCTCGGTCTTTCTGGGCTTCTTTCTGGCGCTAGGCTTGGCGTTGATGCAGTTGTCATCCCTTGCCGTCCTGCGCTCCATTGCCCGAACCTACGTGCTGTTTTTCCGCGGTACGCCGCTGCTGGTTCAGCTGTTCCTGATTTACTACGGGCTGGGGCAATTCCCTTGGGTTCGGGAAAGTATGCTTTGGCCATTCCTGCGGGAGCCGCACTGGTGCGCCCTGCTGTCGCTCAGCCTGTGTACCGGTGCCTATGCCAGCGAAATTATTCGTGGCGGATTGCAGTCCGTTCCGGTGGGCCAGATCGAATCTGCACGCGCCTGCGGCATGCCGTCGTTCATGATTTTCAAGCGTATCGTTTTTCCGCTGGCAATCCGTCAGGCGCTTCCCGCTTACGGTAATGAGCTGATCTCGATGGTCAAGTCGACCTCGTTGGCTTCCATCATCACGCTGATGGAAATCACTGGGATCGCTGCACGCCTCATCGCGGAAACTTACCGAGCGCTTGAAGTGTTCCTGGTCGCCGGTGCTATTTATCTGTTTATTAACCTTATTCTGACACGTTTACTGATGTGGACAGAATTTACGCTTACCCCTCATCTCCGTGCGCCGGGTGCGCAACCGGCAGCGAAAAAAATTAAGAAATTGGGAGATCTGCAATGACGACACCCGCCATTAGCCTGCGCAACATTCATAAAAGCTTCGGTTCTCTGGACGTCCTGAAAGGGATTTCGATTGAGGCCAATCAGGGGGAAGTCATCTCAATTCTGGGATCGTCCGGTTCAGGTAAATCGACGCTGCTGCGCTGTAGCAACCTGCTTGAGCTTCCCGATCAGGGCGAGATTATCGTCGGCGGAGAAGCAATTGAAATGAAGCCGAACCGTAAAGGGCAGAACCGCCCGTCGAACCTCAAACAGATCGACAGAATTCGCACTCAGTTGGGCATGGTGTTCCAGAATTTTAACCTCTGGTCACACAAGACTGTGCTAGAAAACATCATCGAAGCGCCCGTGCACGTCTTAAAGCGTCCACAGGCGGAGTGCGTAGAGCACGCCGAACAGCTGTTAGAGAAAGTCGGTCTGGCGGATAAGCGTCACTACTATCCTGCGCATTTGTCCGGTGGACAGCAGCAGCGCGCCGCGATTGCCCGTGCGCTCGCGATGGAACCGAAAGTGATGCTGTTTGATGAGCCGACCTCCGCGCTCGACCCAGAGCTGGTCGGTGAAGTACTGCGCGTCATGCGCACGCTGGCGGACGAAGGGATGACCATGCTGGTCGTGACTCACGAAATGGATTTTGCCCGCGAAGTCTCCAACCGCATCGTCTTCCTCCATCAGGGGGAAATTGAAGAACAGGGAACGCCGGAGCACGTTTTCACAGCCAGCCAGTCGGCTCGCTTCCGGCAATTTATTGCCAGTTGGTAAACACAACCCCACAGATTTCGTACACAGGTATAAACATCAACCTGAGGTAAGAAAATAATGGGAATCATAATTTTATAATAGACATACCCTAAATAATTCAAGTTGCGTGAAGGCGGCAACCGCGCGAGTCCCCAGGAGCTTACAAAAGTAAGTGACTGGGGTGAGTAAGGACAGCCAACGCACAAGCAGCTTGAAGTATGACGGGTATGAAATGCCGGGAGAAAAAATAATATGATCAAATCAAAACTCACACTGCTCGCCTGCTCGCTGTGTATGGCAGGAACGCTGGCTGCCTCATTCACCGCCTCAGCGGAAGAGAAAAAATGGACCACCGTCCGCATCGCGACCGAAGGCGCTTACCACCCGTATAACTTCACCAAACCAGACGGTACGCTGGATGGCATGGAGATCGAGCTGTACAAAGTGCTGTGTAACAACATGCAGGTGAAATGCGAGATCATGGTTCAACCCTTCGCCAGCGCTATTCCTGCGCTGAACGCAGGTAAATATGACGCGATCATCGCAGGTATGTCCGCCACGGCAAAACGCCGTGAGGTGATTGATTTCAGCCAGCCGTACACGCAGGCAGGGCAGACTTTCGCCGTGCTGAAATCCAGCTCACTCGCCAAAGATTTCCCAGACGCAGGCGTGCGCTTCTCCATTGAGCCTGCCGATGAAGCAAAAGCACTGGCAGAGGTTGAGAAGCTGAAACCGCTGCTGGAAGGCAAAACCATCGGCGTGCAGTCCGCCTCTATCGCCAGCGCCTTTTTGGATAAATATCTGAAAGGCGTAATGAAAGTACGCGAATATAAAACCACACAGGAACACGATCTGGATCTGAAAGCAGGCCGTGTGGATCTGGTCATCGCTTCCGCACCTTACCTGAAAAGTACAACGGACAAACCGGGCAATGACAACATCGTGATGCCAGGGCCACAGTTCATCGGCGGCATTCTGGGCAGCGGTTCTTCCGTTGGTCTGCGTAAAAGCGATCCTGAGCTGAAAGCCATGTTCGACAAGGCAATCGATCAGGCTAAACAAGACGGTACCATCAGAAAGCTGAGCGAAAAATGGTTCGGCATGGACACCACGCCGCTCTAAGCGTTGCCCAATTGCTAAATCGCGTGTCATGGCTGACTGGCTGTGACACGCCCCCCGCCAATGCCATCAAAAAAATCAAACGAGCACACCACGCATGAATGCAACACACACTGAAGGAACGCTGCCGGCCGTTAATCGACAGAACGTGGAAGAGATCTGCGATCTGATTGCCGCCAAGCGGCAGCAGTTCTGTACGCTGAGCGACGGCATCTGGGATACGCCGGAGCTGAACTATGAAGAGCATCGTTCGGCGGCACAGCACGAGGCCATCCTGAAAGCAGAAGGCTTCCGCCTGACGAAAGGCATCGCCGACATGCCGACTGCACTGCTGGGTGAATTCGGCGAAGGTCTACCGATTATCGCCATTCTGGGTGAATACGATGCGCTGCCAGGCCTGAGCCAGCAGGCGAATGTCGCTGAACCAAAGCCGCTGGAAAACGGAGGCAACGGCCACGGCTGCGGACATAACCTGCTCGGTACCGCAGCGCTACAGGCAGCTACGGCAGTGAAAGATTATCTGCAAAAGCACGCACTGGCTGGAACCGTCCGCTTTTACGGCTGCCCTGCGGAAGAAGGTGGATCGTCCAAAGGTTTTATGGTCAAGGAAGGCGTTTTTGACGACGTTGATATCGCCCTCTGCTGGCACCCAGCGACCTTCACCGGTGTTAACAGCCCAGTATCGCTGGCCTGTAACGAACTGAATTTTCACTTTAAAGGCCGCGCTGCTCATGCAGCCAGCAGCCCACATCTGGGACGCAGCGCGCTGGATGCCGTGGAACTGATGAACGTTGGCGTGAACTACATGCGCGAACACATGCCGTCCTCTGCCCGCATCCACTATGCGATTACCGACAGCGGCGGTCAGGCACCAAACGTCGTGCAGGCCAACGCCACCGTGCGTTACCTCGTACGGGCACGTCAATTGCCGGAACTGCACCAGTTGGTCAAACGCGTGAAGAAAATTGCCGAAGGTGCGGCGCTGATGACGGAAACCGAAGTCAGCAGCGAAGTGATCAGCGGTGATGCCAATCTGCTGGCGAACCCGCCGCTGGAAGCACGTATGCACGAACATCTGCTGGCGCTCGGCCCGATACCGTTCGATGACGAAGACCGCAAAATGGCAGCGATGTTCCAGACCGCGCTGAGCGCCGAAGACATTGCCGAATCCTACGCGCGTTTCGGCGTTAAACCGCAGCCGGGTTTAACGCTGCATGACGGAATTTATCCTCTGTATAGCCCGAATGATGCTTTCATCGGTTCTACGGACGTGGGGACGGTCAGTTGGGTTGTGCCAACCGTGCAGATTCGCAGCGCCACTTACGCCATCGGCACGCCAGCGCATTCATGGCAGTTGGTCGCACAGGGGAAAACCGGGGCCGCACACAAAGGCACAGAATACGCAGCGAAAGCAATGGCCTCACTGGCTATCGATCTGCTGGCCACGCCCGAACTGATTGCACAGGCAAAAGCCGACCACCAGGAAAGGTTGCAGCAGACACCGTTTGAAAACCCGATTCCAGATGACGTGTTTGCACCTATCCCACGGGGATAAGAGGCCAATTCGCAGGGATTAGATAAGCAGTAGCAGGAAACCGTCAGGAGAGAGCCTCCTGACGGCAATTAAGGCTTACGGACGGCCAACAAAACCGATAGCGTCGTAGACTTTCTTCAGCGTTTCCTGTGCGCGAGCACTCGCTTTGTCAGCCCCTTCGCGCATGATCTGTTGCAGGAAAGCCTCATCGTTACGGTAACGGTGATAACGCTCTTGCAGCTCAGACAGCATACCGGATACGGCATCCGCCACCGCGCCTTTCAGGTGACCATACATCTGGCCGTTAAATTCCTGCTCCAGTTCAGGGATGGTTTTTCCCGTCACGCCGGACAGAATATCCAACAGGTTGGATACCCCGGCTTTATTCGCCAGGTCATAACGCACGACTGGTGGCTCATCGGAATCCGTCATCGCGCGTTTGATCTTCTTCACCACCGCTTTCGGATCTTCCAGCAGCCCGATAACGTTATTGCGGTTATCGTCAGACTTGGACATCTTCTTGGTCGGTTCCAGCAGCGACATCACGCGGGCGCCCGATTTCGGAATGAACGGCTCTGGTATTTTGAAAATATCGCCATACAGGCTGTTGAAGCGCTGACCGACGTCACGGCTCAGCTCCAGATGCTGCTTCTGATCTTCACCCACCGGCACCTGATTCGTTTGGTATAGCAGGATATCCGCCGCCATCAGCACGGGATAACTAAACAGACCGGCGTTGATGTTCTCTTCGTAACGCGCGGATTTATCCTTGAACTGCGTCATGCGGCTCAATTCGCCGAAATATGCGTAGCAGTTCAGTATCCAGCTCAGCTGGCTGTGCTCAGGCACGTGCGACTGAACAAAAATGGTGCTCTTTTTCGGATCGATGCCGCAGGCCAGATACAGCGCCAGCGTATCCAGCGTCGCTTTTCTCAGTGCCTGCGGATCCTGACGTACCGTGATGGCATGCAAATCCACAATGCAATAGATGCAGTCGTAATCGTCCTGCATGTTGACCCACTGACGTAACGCCCCCATGTAGTTACCAATGGTCAATTCACCAGACGGCTGCGCACCGCTAAATACAATGGGCTTGCTCATACTAAGGGTTCCTGATTGTGTGAAGAAGAATGCCCGATCAGGGGCAAAATATCGGCAAAACGATCCAGAACGACATCCGGCTGACTCAGCTCGATCGCTTCACCATAGTTATAACCATACGTCATGCCGACACTGCGGCAGCTCGCCGCCTGTGCCGCCTGAATATCATTGCGGGAATCGCCGACGAACAGAAGTTCGCTGGCACGCAGCCCCAGCTTACCGAGTACCAGATAGAGCGGCGCAGGATGCGGCTTTTTCACAATAACGTCATCGCCACCGATGATCAGCGAGAAATAGTCGCCGATCCCTAATCCTGCCAGCAACGGCGCAACGAACGGCGTGGGTTTATTGGTCACCACCGCCATCGGAACGCCCTGCTGCGCTAACTGCGCCAGCGTCTCTTTTACCTGCGGGAACAACGTGCTGCCGCTATCCACCGTCTGCGCATAATAGCTATCGAACCGCTCACGGGTTTCCTGCAAGCGTGCAGCAGTTGGCTCAACGCCAGCCCAGCGCAACGCCCGTTCAACCATCACGTCCGCACCGTTACCAATCCAGGTTGCGACACGGGCTTCGCCCGCAGCAGGCAACGACTGCGCCACTAAGGCCTGATCGATAGCCGCCGCCAGACCCGGAGCACTGTGAACCAGCGTCCCGTCCAAATCAAAAGCCAATCCGCGAACTGCGGTTAATTCAGTCATGTGTCGTCCTTGAAATTTCACTACGCATTTGATCAATGACGGCGCGGTAATCTGGATGACCAAAAATAGCCGAGCCCGCCACAAACATATCTGCGCCCGCTTCAGCAATCGCGCCGATATTTTCTACTTTTACGCCGCCATCGACTTCCAGTCGAATGTCGTAACCGCTGTCGTCGATCAAGCGACGAACCTGACGCAGTTTATCCAGCGTGCTGGGAATAAAGGACTGGCCGCCAAACCCTGGGTTAACTGACATCAGCAGAATGATATCCAGCTTATCCATGACGTAATCGAGATAACTTAGCGGCGTCGCTGGGTTAAACACCAAGCCAGCTTTGCAGCCGTGATCTTTAATCAACTGCAATGAACGATCGAGATGATCCGTGGCTTCGGGATGAAAGGTAATGAAACTGGCACCCGCGTTGGCGAAATCCGGGATGATACGATCGACCGGTTTCACCATCAGGTGAACGTCAATCGGCGCGGTAATGCCGTAATCGCGCAGGGATTTCAGGACCAGTGGGCCAATCGTCAAATTTGGCACATAGTGGTTATCCATGACATCAAAATGGACCACATCAGCCCCGGCAGCCAACACGTTAGCGGTATCTTCACCAAGACGGGCAAAATCAGCCGACAAAATGGACGGCGCGATTAAAAACGGTTTCATTCATTTCTCCAAACGGTAAAGTCTGAATGCCTGCGGGTAACCTATTCCCGGCTAATGACGCCTCTCTGACGACATTAACCGATTCACTGCGCTCTGTTTACCCCACCTGTACACTAAATGGTATTACCGATATAGGGCGAGTAACTCGCTTACTTTACTACGTCCTAAAATATTACGACTAATCGTTCGGCGCGCTTTAACAACATACAGCACAGCCTCCTGATACCACTCACGGGTCAGCAACGTGTCATGATTGGAAATCAGCACGGGAATCTGGCTTTCCACCGACAAACGACGTGCCAATAGCGCCAAACTCTGCTGATCGGCACGGCTGAAATTATTGGTGTGATAGGCCGTAAAATTCGCGGTAGCAGACAGCGGCGCATAAGGTGGATCGCAATAAATAACCGACCCCTTCTCTGCTTTTTCCAGCGTGTCCTGATAATGCTCACAGATGAAAGTGGCATTTTGCGCTTTCAAGGCGAACCAGCGAATTTCTTCTTCAGGAAAATAGGGTTTTTTATAGCGCCCGAAAGGAACATTGAATTCACCGCGCATGTTGTAACGGCACAGGCCGTTATAGCAGTGGCGATTCAAATAGAGAAACAGCAGCGCGCGCCGATAGGCATCGCGACAAAGGTTAAATTCTTCACGCAGCAGATAGAACGTCTCAGAGGTGTTTACCTCATCCGTAAAAAGTTTACGGGCATCGGTAACAAACTCATCTGCATTCGATTTAACGATATTGTAGAGGTTAATTAGGTCGCTATTAATATCAGCCAGTATGTAGCGATCGTATTCCGTATTCAGAAATACGGAACCCGCGCCAACAAAGGGCTCAATAAGACAGTCTCCTGCGGGTAAATAGCGACGAATCTCTTCGACCAGCGGATATTTACCACCAGCCCATTTTAAAAAAGCGCGGTTCTTCTTCATGCCGTCGTTAGTTACTCATACGTTTCAGAGCCGCGGATTGTACTCTGTGTCAGACAGCACATCAGGGCTAAAATTGGTGTTACTTATTCAAGTCCTGCTTCACCTGGCGGATCGGCTTAACCCATGGTTTTTTCGCTTGTACTTCTGCGGGCAACGCAGCAATTGCCTGTTTCGCTTCCGCAGAAGAAGCATAGACTCCGGTCACTAACACATACCAGGATTTTCCGTCTCGTTTCGTTTCATACACCCACGAATGGGCGAGGTTATGTTGTTTCGCGTAGGCTTTCAGCGTGTCCGAGCGTGAAGCGCTGCTCAGTTGCAAAGTAAAGTGGCTGGCTGGCGCATTCTGTACGGAAACGTTCTGGCCGGCAGTCGCTGGACCAGCTTTTGCATTAGCTGCGGGCTTGCTTGCTACTGGCGATTTTGACGCATTGTTTGCAGCAGGCTTAGCGTTGCTAGCGTGTGCAGGCGCCGTATTATGTGTATTTTTAGCGGACGATGTCGCAGGCGTTTTCCCCGTTGGAGCAACCGTCGCAGGTGCCGTCGGCAGCGTCGAGTTTCCTGTCGCACCCTGAGAGAATTCGCTAACGCGCCCTTGCTGTTGCGACAACGCATCAGTGATATTACCCGGCAGCTCGATACGCTGCTGGCCTGTCACCGGCGGTTGAACCTGCGCATCCGTTGGTGTACCGGAAATCGGTGGGGCACTTAATGTTTGAGGCGACATCGGCGCTTGAGAAGACGTCTGCGCCGATGTTTGACCATGACTTGCATCGCCAGGAACCGCCGTAGGGCTCTCACCCAGCGAGGAAGGCTGCGCGCTTTGTGTCATGGGGGACGATGAAGAGAGATCGATATTGCGCTCTCCACCCGCTTGATTCTGCGTCTGTGACGTTTGTGGCTGAGAAGGTGCCTGCAAAGCAGATCCGATACCCACGATCAACAGCACCAGCACCACGATCCCGATGCCAATCATCAGGTGCTGTCTGGAAAGCGCGATTTTAGGTACCGCGAAGTTGCTGCTTTTTTGCTGACGAGTAGGTCGACGGTCACTGGTATCAGGCTTCAGCTCATCTTCCGGCTTGAACTCATCCATTTAACATCTCCCCACTAAAAAGCTCGAATCCGCCACGCGGTCGCCAAGGCGAATCATTGAATCGTAACGCATTGTATTTTATTAACCATAACCCATCAGGGCTTGTCTGTCGTTAATACTTCTGTTTCATAACCGGCTAGCATTACGTATCAGGCAAGACAATCTGCTATCGAGGCCAACACCATGTCATGCGCTACACCACCACGGACTTCTGACTGACCTATTGCCGTTGGCAGTACCAGACGTAACTCACCCGCGAGTACTTTCTTGTCACGCATCATGTGAGGAAGATAGGATTCAGGCGTCATTTGCGTCGGACCATTCACCGGCAGACCAGCACGAACCAGAAGAGACTTAACTCGCTCGACGTCCGAATCGGAGAACTGCCCGAGACGACGTGCCGTATGCGCAGCCATCACCATACCTGCCGCAACCGCTTCGCCATGAAGCCAGTTACCGTAGCCCATTTCAGCTTCAATGGCATGCCCGTAAGTATGGCCCAGATTGAGCAACGCACGCATGCCATTTTCACGTTCATCGGCTGCAACCACTGCCGCTTTGATTTCACAGCAGCGTCGAATGCAGTAAGCCAGCGCGTCATGCTGTAGCTCACGCACTGCCTCAATGTTTTCTTCGAGCCAAAGAAAGAAATCGCGATCCAGAATAATGCCGTACTTAATGACTTCCGCCAGCCCGGATGACAATTCCCGTGCCGGTAAAGATTTCAGACAGTCCAGATCGATCACAACCGATACGGGCTGGTAGAACGCCCCGATCATGTTTTTACCCAACGGGTGATTGACGGCGGTTTTACCGCCGACGGAAGAATCTACCTGCGATAACAGCGTTGTCGGCACCTGAAGGAATCGGACGCCACGCTGATAACTGGCTGCGGCAAAACCGGCTAGGTCGCCGATAACACCGCCACCCAAAGCAACAATCGTCGTATCACGACCATGCGGCTTCGCCAGCAACGCGGTAAAAACCTGATCCAAGACGGTCAACGATTTGTACTGCTCGCCATCAGGTAAAATAACCTGATCGACATGCACGCCATGGTTTTCCAACACACCACGAACACAGTCGAGATACAGAGGGGCCAACGTCTGGTTCGTCACCAGCATGGCCTGATCCCCCGCTTTCAACGGCATAAAAGAAGCCGGATCATCAAATAATCCTGCAGCTATCGTAATGGGGTAACTACGTTCCCCAAGTGTTACGGTAATTCTTTCCATGCTCGTTAAACAACCCGTTCAGGATCCGCTCAATGCGGATAAGGTATGCTCTTAGTTACTTTCCAGCATATTGATAATCTGGTTAGCAACGACCTTGGCACTTTGCTCGTCAGTCCGAATGGTAACATCAGCGATTTCTTCATAAAGCGGGTTCCGCTCTTTCGCCAACGCTTCCAATACTTCACGTGGAGGGGTTTCAACCTGAAGTAACGGACGTTTCTTGTCACGCTGCGTGCGGGCCAGTTGTTTCTCGATTGTCGTTTCCAAATAAACGACAACGCCGCGCGCTGAAAGACGATTGCGCGTCTCACGTGATTTGACTGAGCCACCGCCTGTCGCCAGTACGATGCCTTGCTTTTCCGTCAATTCATTAATGACTTTCTCTTCACGATCGCGGAAGCCTTCTTCGCCTTCCACATCGAATACCCAGCCCACATCAGCCCCAGTGCGTCGCTCAATTTCTTGATCGGAGTCGAAAAACTCCATATTGAGTTGCTGAGCTAATTGACGGCCAATAGTGCTTTTGCCGGCACCCATAGGCCCAACCAGAAAGATATTGCGTTTCTCTGCCATGTTTTTTGGTATTACTAAGACAATTCGTTAATGATAACCCGCCCCGCCAATCAACCCAGCGGCGGGACCTAAACTGAAACCTCATGAGCGATAGTGCGAGAATCAGACAAAAAATTATCTCAAGACTCAGGGTAGTTTGGCAACCGAATAAAATGTCACACCGACCACAGGTGGCCAATGTAGTATGTTTTATCGACATTTTCGGTGGAACAACACTTCAGTGCTCAATTCGCTAACCCTTGTAAGCTAAATCCGCCGCAGCGTCAAACTCATAAGCGCCAAACGTGACAAAATATTGCCCCCTATGTGGGCCAAAAACACCCTATAACATCAGAGCTAGCCTGGGTTTGCTCATAATGATGCAGGGATCAGCGTCGGTGTAATGAAAATGACCAATTCTCGTCGCGTGTGCTGCTGAGTATGGTTTCTGAACAGATGACCAAATACGGGAATCTCACTCAATATTGGCACCTGTCTGTCGCTATTCTTTTTTTGTTGCTGGAAAATGCCGCCTAATACGATGGTTTCTCCATCAGCGACCGTCACCTGAGTTTGGATTTCCTGTTTATCGATCGCTAACGCTTCGCCATTATCACCTTGCTTAATCGTCTGCCCCGGCATGTTTTGACTAATTTTCAGGTTCAGCGTAATACGCCCAGCACGCAGAATATCAGGCGTGACTTCCATGCCTAATACCGCCTCTTTGAATTCGATAGACGTCGACCCGCTGGCACCGCTGGAGACCTGATACGGAATTTCCGTCCCTTGTTTAATGCTGGCGGTTTGCTGATGTGCGGTAAAAAGTCGAGGACTGGCGATAATTTCGACCTCACTTTCCTGCTCCAGCGCCATTAATTCCAGATCCAGTAAGCGACCGTTCAGCCGCGCCAGATGGAACCCGGCATTGATCGCTGGCGTATCCACCGGCAAGCCAACATTAAAATTATTCAGCCTGAGCGCTTTGTTCGCCGCGTCCCCCTCGCCCAACCCCCAGTTAACACCCAATGCCTGCAGGTGCTCACTGCTGATGGTGACAATATGCGCCGCCAGCTGTACCTGCGCTAACGGCAGATCGAGCTCTTTCGCCCACGGTTCAAGCTGTGACAGAGCCTCTTCCGTATCGCGAATCAATAAGGTATTCGTCCGTTTATCCACGGTTACGCTGCCACGCGTAGAAAGCAGCGTCCCACGTTGCGCCTGAACGCTGGCCGCAACTTCCGTGGCATCAGCGTACTGTAAGGCAACAGAAAGATTATGCAGCGGTAATTTCTGCGCCTGCTCCGCTATGCGCTCATCCCGTTCCTTCTGCAAAGACTCAAGATGATCAGCAGGGAAAACCAGCAGCACGTTACCGTTGCGCTCTACGCTAAGTTTCCCCATACGTAAAACAATATCCAGCGCTTGCTGCCAGGGAATATCTGCCAGTCTCAGGCTTAGATTCCCTGTCACACCCGGTGCGATCACCACATTGAGCTGCTGGTGATCGGCTAAGGCCTGTAACACGCGAGATATCGGTGAGTCCTCAAATGCCATCGATACCGAACTCTCCGCACTGGCCTGATACGGCACACTGAGAAGCAGCAGCCAGCTCCACGCCACCACCCGGCATAACATCCTAATATTCATAACCTTCCTTGTTATTGAGATTCGTTGTTGTCAAAAAATCGTTGTCAAAAAACTGTTTTCCAAAATACGTATCGCTCAGCAGGTTTCACCTATTCCGCTGGCTTATTGATAAATGGAGAAGCCAGCAACAGCTTATCTGGCAGGCCGTCACAACCTGCCTCACGTGCCGTCGGAACCAGCTTGGCTCCTGATTTATCCAGTTGACTGACCAACCAGTTTCCTGGCGGGATCGTCTCGCCACTTGCCAGCCTGATCCACCCGACCTCTGGCTGCGCTAACCAACCAATCCAGCGATCGCCAGAGCCAATCACGCCTTTTAGCTGCCACGGTGGCAATGTCGCCGAAGGCAAACAACGCGCAGTAGCCAAAGGATGAAAAGGGTCTATGCGTTCTGCGAGTTCTGCGAGCTTTTCTGCCTGCACGCTATGCGTCACGAAGAGCAGCATCAAAGCGGTACGAAACGTAATGTGACTCATGGCACCACCTCAGGCCTGATTAGCGATAGTTCAACCTGTAACCGTGGTATTTCTGATGACGGCTCAGTTTGAGCGGTATCAGGCTTTACGGTCAGTTGCGCGATTCGCAGTACATAAGGCAGCCCCGTCAACTCACTAAGCACCTGCAACACACCCGTGTAATCGGCGCTAAATGCCAACTGCCAACGGTCCTGATGAGGTTCACCTGCGTTATGCTGAGCGGGCTGCAAGGACAGCAGCGAAGCACCAGCCTGCGATAAAGGTTCGACGATAAGCTGTGCCAATCTGTCGGGCTGGAAGGGATCGTCTTGCGTGGTTTTCTCCGCTAATTGTTCACGTAGCAGCGACAACTGCGGCATCGCGTCTAGCTTTTTCTGCACCTCCTGTATATCCAGGCGTGCCTGAACGGTTTGCGCTTCTATGCCAATAGCGACTCTCCGTACTTCGCCGATGAGGAACCAACCTGATAGCAGTCCAGCAGTGGCAACAAACGCCCATTGAAGAGCGAGCTGCTGCCATAACGGTTTATTAATTAGCCTTGGCCAGCTCAGCACGACATCAATCACAATCGCTTGATTAATCATGATCTTGCCCCAGTGAGGAAGCGGTAGTGCCATGCCAGTCGACCTGAAAGGAAAAGCGCAGCCCGGTATTCACACCGCGCTCTCGGGACGTATGCAGCAGTTGTACACGTTCGACTGAAGCATGGCGCAATAATGTATGCTGTAACGTAATGATATCGTGGTAATTTTCACTCACACCTGAAAGCAGCAGATGCGATCCGCGATCGGCTATTTCCGTCAACCACAGACGCGTGGGCATCATGCCAGCAAGCTGCTCTAATAAATGGAGGTTACGACGATTGTCATGCAGGATTATTGCCTCGGTGCGTTCTTGCTCCTGGTGTCGACGTAGTGTTTCCCGCACGCGGTGAGTTTGCTGATACAACGCCGTCAGTTGCTGCTGCTGAGCCAACTCCGTATTGAGTACTTCCTGCGCACGTTGCTGTCTGTGCTGCCAAAATAGATAAATCGCTGCGATAAGGCAAAACATCAACCCCGTCTGGAGCCACAGCAGCCCTAACCAACGATGTGCCCACTGACGCATCTGAGTTTTACGCCAAGGTAAAAGATTAATCAGCAGCATAGTCAGACATCCTCTGGACGCAATGCCAGCCCACCCGCGATCGCAAAAGCCGAGGGGAAACTCGGTAGCGGCGGCTGCATGTGGTTAAACACCGTTAACGGCGACCACGGCTGTAGTACGTCAGTCAGTTGGCAGGGTAAATCGGGTGAGACGCTAGAATAATAGGCTATGCTATCGACATCATGCTGATAGCGAGTGCTTACAAATGATAAGATATCGGCCTCATCATTCAGCTCATCAAGGTGTATCACACCCGAGTGGAAAGCGTGGTTGAGCGGGGATACCCACAGCCAGCTATCCAACAGGCGATGCAGAAACAGACGGTTAGATTCAAGCCCTGCCCGCTGCGCCATCACTCGAAGCGCACACGTTGAAACCTCAAGAACATCAGGGTGCAATCCCGCGTGATTCAGGCATACCAGCCAATTATCAATCTCCTGTCGGCGCGCAGCCGTCACCAGCAACGAACCCTGCATCTGCGGGTCTTCCCGATAGTCTATCGCCAGTGACTCGCTGCCGATCGGCAGCTTACGAGCCGCTATAGTTTCAATATAGAGGCTACGCTCTGGCTCCTGTAAACGTTGGTCGGGCATCGATAAATGCTGTTGCAAAGTCAGTTGAGCAGGAAACCCCACCCGTAGCGAAATGTGCCTAGGCAGTAAACGACGCCATGTTCGTAAGGCCTCACAAAGCACCTCAGTATGGTGTAGACTACCCGAGCGCAACGTGTCATCTGGTAGCGGACATTGCCACCAGTGACGAAGCTGCCAGCCATAGCGGCGACGCTGAACCGCTAGCGCACGCATGAAGCCGTTTTGTATATCTAATCCAACCCGCCAGATGTGATAAGCCATGTTCAACCCGATTTCCTTATCCAATAAACATATCCACAGTGCTGGGTTATCTTTATACTAGCGCCCGATTGTTTATAAACTGTCCAAACGCTACTGAATGGAAAATCCCAGGTGAAGTTCGTAAAGTATCTATTCATCCTTGCAGTCTCTTGCATTCTGCTGGGAGCTGCCTCGATATATGGTTTGTACCGTTATATCGAACCCCAACTGCCCGATGTCACTACGCTGAAAGACGTTCGGCTGCAAACGCCTATGCAGGTCTACAGCGCCGATGGCGAGCTGATCGCGCAGTTTGGTGAAAAACGCCGTATCCCACTCAAACTGGACCAAGTTCCACCTGAGTTGGTACATGCCTTTATCGCGACCGAAGATAGCCGTTTCTATGATCACCACGGTGTCGATCCCGTCGGGATTATCCGCGCCGCGTCTATCGCGCTCACGTCTGGTCACGCCTCTCAAGGGGCGAGTACTATTACGCAACAGCTTGCCAGGAACTTCTTCCTGAGCCCGGAACGCACCCTGACTCGTAAGATTAAGGAAGTGTTTTTAGCTATCCGTATTGAGCAGTTGCTGACCAAGGATGAAATCCTTGAGCTTTATCTGAACAAGATTTACCTCGGCTATCGCGCCTATGGTGTTGGCGCGGCGGCACAGGTTTACTTTGGCCGCCCTGTTGACCAGTTAACGCTGAGCGAAATGGCGATGATCGCTGGTCTGCCAAAAGCTCCCTCGACGTTCAACCCGCTCTATTCCTACGATCGTGCCGTTGCCCGCCGCAACGTAGTACTTGCGCGTATGAAGGATGAAAACTACATCACGCAGTCGCAATACGATGCGGCACGTAACGAAAAGCTGGTCGCGAATTACCACGCCCCTGAAATTTCGTTCTCCGCGCCGTATGTCGCAGAAATGGCACGGCAGGAGATGGTCAAACGCTACGGCGAAGATGCTTATAACGACGGTTATAAGGTCCACACGACTGTCACCAAAAAATTGCAAACCGCCGCGCAGGATGCATTGCGTAATAACATTCTCGCCTATGACATGCGCCACGGTTATCGCGGCCCGAGCAAAGTGCTGTGGAAAGTGGGCGAAGGTGTATGGGATCAGGCGAAGATGATGGCTGCCCTGAAAGCGCTGCCAGTCTACGGTCCGCTTTATCCGGCCATCGTCACCAGCACAACGGCAGACAACGCGATTGCGATCCTGTCTGATGGCAGCAACATTGCCCTGCCGATGGCGGGCATGCGCTGGGCGCGCGCATACCGTTCTGATACGCAACAAGGGCCAATGCCGAAGCGCGTAACGGACGTTGTACAAGCAGGCCAACAGGTTTGGGTACGCAAAGTGAACGATGACTGGTGGCTGGCACAGGTGCCGGACGTCAACTCGGCCATTGTCTCGCTCAATCCGAAAAATGGTGCAATAGAGGCACTGGTTGGCGGCTTTGACTTTAACCAAAGCAAATTCAACCGCGCGACACAGGCACTGCGTCAGATTGGTTCCAACATCAAACCTTTCCTGTACACCGCGGCGATGGACAAAGGCTTAACACTGGCAACGATTCTGAACGACGTACCGATCACCCGTTGGGATGCCGGTGCAGGATCTGATTGGCGGCCGAAAAACTCCCCAGCAACCTATGACGGTCCGATCCGTTTGCGTCAGGGACTGGGTCAATCCAAAAACGTGGTGATGGTACGTGCCATGCGTGCGATGGGCGTCGATTATGCGGCGGAGTACCTGCAACGCTTCGGTTTCCCGGCGCAGAATATCGTTCATACCGAATCGCTGGCGCTGGGTGCCGCCTCGTTTACGCCGCTACAGGTCGTACGTGGTTATGCCGTCATGGCAAACGGCGGCTATCTGGTCGATCCCTATCTGATTAGCAAGATAGAGAACGAAGTAAGTGGTACGGTCTTTACCGCGACACCAAAAGTGGTCTGCGATACCTGTAATCTACCGCTGGTCTACGGTGATACGCCACGCTCACCAGTGTTAGCAACCACTAACGTTGAAGATGTTGCCACGTCAAACGAAGCACCGCCACTAGGCCTGCCGCAGCCAGAGCTGGAGCCTGTTACACCAGAGGCCGCACAGCAAAGCGCAGCACAGCCTTATGCACCGCACGTGATCAACACGCCGCTGTCTTTCCTGATTAAAGATGCACTGAACAGTAACGTCTTTGGTGAACCAGGTTGGATGGGAACAGGCTGGCGTGCGGGTCGTGATTTGAAACGTCGTGACATCGGCGGTAAAACCGGTACAACAAACAGTTCTAAAGACGCTTGGTTCTCTGGCTATGGCCCGAATCTGGTGACTTCAGTCTGGATCGGCTTCGACGATCACCGCCGCGATCTCGGTGCTAGCAGTGCATCTGGCGCCATCAAAGATCAGATCTCCGGTTATGAAGGCGGTGCGAAATCGGCGCAGCCAGCGTGGGATGATTTCATGAAAGCCGCGCTGGATGGCGTGCCAGAGCAGCCGCTAACGCCGCCACCCGGCGTCGTCAGCGTGGTCATTGACCGTAGCAGCGGCAAGCTGTCCAACGGTGGCGGGAACAGCCGTTCCGAATACTTCATTGACGGTACCCAGCCGAAAGAATATGAAGTGCATGAAGTCGGCACCACGCTGATGGATAACGGACAAAGCGAAGAGCTATTTTAGCTAGCGTGCGATGACATCACGTATTACAAAGAAGGCGCCAAAACGGCGCCTTCTTCTTTTGACTATTCCGATGAACTAGAAATTAGCGGGGTGTGCGACGCAGCCAGTCGTGAACCAGAAACAGCGCACTGACATTACGTGCTTCACGGAAATCAGGCTCTTGCAGCAGCGACATCATGTTATCTACTGGCCAGCGGACTTGCGGCAGGGGCTCCGGCTCATCACCTTCTAGGCTCTGCGGGTACAGCCCGCGCGCTACAACAATATTCATCTGGCTGGAAAAATAGGAAGGCGCCATGGTTAACGTCGTTAGCAATTCCAGCTTTTCCGCGCCAAAACCGACCTCTTCCATCAGTTCGCGGTTAGCGGCTTCAAAGACCGTTTCACCGGGGTCGATCAGTCCTTTGGGAAACCCCAGTTCGTACTCTTCAATGCCGACGGCGTATTCGCGGATCAACAACAGTTCATCATCAATGATCGGGACGATCATCACCGCCTGCCGACCGCTTGAACGCATCCGCTCATAAACCCGGCGTACCCCATTGCTAAATTCAAGATCGACGGATTCCACGTTAAACAAGCGCGAGCGCGCTATCGTTTCCACCTTGAGGATTTTAGGTTTTTGCAGGTTATGACTCATTGATGCCCCCAGAGAGTTACGACCAGAACGGCATCTTAGTCCAACGCGCATGAAAGATTAATTTTACCGTAACCTGAATACGGCATGCTGTTGAATAAGAAGAGATCGTAAATATTCTTTTTTGATTCTGTTCACATTGTGCGTTAACAGTCACCTTCGCTGCAACTATCGTGACGATGAATTTACGTGTGAGCAACATGCAAGATACATCCTGTGCGAGAAACCGCCGCCAAAAGTCAATAACTTAAAAAAAATAGGATTATCCTCATTCAATAGACATTTTTTGCTTGTTACTATCGTCGCCTTATGCGATTAATTCTATTCACAATTACGTTATTAATCTAAGAAAACAATGCCATACGGGTTATCATCAATTGTATAATTTTGTTAAACTCCGGCGAGAACAAGGAGCATCGCGTTTTGGAATGGAGATGACATGAGCACAATATTTACCCTATTGGCGATATTGCTTGCCTGTCTGATCGTTATCGGAGGTCTTGTCGGCTACCGTATGCGACGCCGTTTCCTGTCCGCTCCCCCATTACCCGTTTCGCAATCGCTTCCCCGTCGGTTAACTGAAGATGAACGGATCGCCGTTGAACGTTATCTGGCTCAGGAAAACAGTCAGCAAACCACGCCGCTTGATACCCCCAATACACAACCAAAGCTGCCGCGTTCCCTGCAGAGTAATCGGGTTTATCCCATCACCCATACGATTACACGTTACGGCCTGAGCACCGATGTTCAGAATAAGTGGCGCTACTATATTGATACACAAGAAATCCATCTACCCCCTAGTTGGGAACAGTTCATTACCGAAAACAACACCGTCGAACTGATTAAGACACGCTCGATCCCGCTGGTTATTTCGCTGAACGGACACTCGCTAACCGAATGCATTGACGATCGCCCGCTGGCTCCGTTGCCAGCTGAAATCCCCGTGCCAAATGCCTCTATCCATCAGGAAGGCAGTGAACATGCGGAACTGGTCACCATTCGCAAAGAAACGCGTGAAGAGCACGCCATGCACCACTCCAGAGGGTTGAAAGAAACGGCCGTGCTCTGTCTGTCTTTTCTGCTCCTGTTCATCAGCCTGAATAGCCCTATCGCCCTGCTCCCCTGGCTGATCGGCACCGCATCATTGTTAGCAGGCTGGAGTCTGTGGCAGCTTTTCCGGTCACCATCGGCCCAGGAACTACGGGATGTACATTGCCTCCACGGCACGCCGCAAGGTTTGGGGCTGTTTGGCGAATCCAATCAGGGGCCGCTCGGCAATATCTCGCTCGGCAACATCGATCTGATTTACCCGCCCCACTGGCAACCCTATATCACGCAGGATCTGGGGCTAAAAACGGACGTAGATATCTATCTCAACCGTCAGGTGATCCGTCAGGGAGAACACCTTTCACTGCATGATGAAGTGAAAAATTTCCCGCTACAGCGCTGGGGCAGGAATCTGCTTCTGGCCGCGGGTTCGCTGCTCAGCCTGATTTTGTTAGTCACTAACGTGCAGCTTGAACTGCCGTTAAAACTCAGCTTAGCCTGGCTTCAAGGCGCACAGCGAATTGAGGTGACGCAGGTCAGCGATCTGGAAAAAGCCCAGCTCCGCATTGGTGACACGCTAGCGGTTCGCAGTAGTGGTATGTGCTATGTGCCCGCAGGGATTCATCCCGTCTCAGCACCGTCGTCCTATGCGTTCAGCCCTTTTGACTGCTCCGCCATTTACTGGAACAAAGCCGCGCCGTTGCCATTACCGGAATCTGAGACCATTGAAAAAGCCTCCGCTTTGCTTAAATCAGTCAACAGTCAGCTCCATCCGCAGGCGGACAAAGAAGGTCAGGTCAATTCTCAATTAGCGTCCACGATCCAGAAATCAGGGCTGATTTTGATGAAGAACTTCGCTGAAGTCGTTCTGAGAACGCAAGATTTGTGTAAACAGGAAAACGATTGCTCCCGCCTAAAAAATGCGCTGGTGAATCTGAGCGACGTCAAAAACTGGAGTACGCTGGTAAAAGATGCCGATTCCGGCAAACTAAAAGGCATGAATGTCGTGCTGCCTGCCGTCAGCGCAGAAACGCTGGAGTCATTGGTCAACAGTTCCACCGATCAATTCTTCTATCAGGAAATCAATAACGCGGCAGAGTCACTGAACAGCCCACCGCCCGGCGGGTTCCTGATTCGCAGCGACGAAGGTCGGCAGTTCGTTAACCATCCGCTCCCGCCGATACCGCTCAATGAATATCGTCCATCGGATCAGTGGCAGGAGCTCCAGCGGCTTTCAGCCATGCTGTTGCATACGCCGTTTAATGCTGCGGGCGTCATCACTCAGCTCAATACCGATGCTAACGGAACGCAGCACATCAGCCTGCACAGCGAACCCGATGTCATTACCGTCTGGCGCTACCTCGGCAGTTGCCTGCTGCTGCTGCTCTTTTCCGCGACGTTTATCATTAATGCGGTTCTGACTGGCATTAAAATGCGTAAAAGCCAGAAACGGGTTACCGACATTCAGCGTTATTACGCCTCACGTTTCAACATGATGACGAATTCGCTCCCGGATAATCGCCCTCTGCTTCCCCGCTAACGGCATCGTGCCCTCTCTGCGGTTATGCTAACCTAGCTGAATCGGTTTCTCGTCACTATTGCCACTATTGCATTACGCGTCTCCTGCTTCATCACCCTCTATGGCACGACGCGACATCTGGAGTCGTTATGAATCCCCACGTTAACTGGCACGACATCGATACCGTGATACTGGATATGGATGGCACGCTGCTCGATCTGGCGTTTGACAGCTATTTCTGGCTTCAACTGGTGCCGCAGTCGCTCAGTGAAAAACGCCATATTAGCCTTGAGCAGGCACATCAGCTTATCAAGCATGAGTATAAGGCCGTTCAACACACGCTAAATTGGTATTGCTTCGATTACTGGTCAGAACGTCTCGATCTGGATATCTATCAAATGACGACAGATATCGGCACGCGAGCCCGATTGCGCGATGACACTACGCCGTTTTTAGCGGCGCTGCGCGAGTACGGCAAGGAGACAATTCTGCTAACCAATGCCCATCCACACAGTCTGGCGGTGAAAATCGAGCACACGGGGCTGGATCAGCACCTTGATTTATTGCTTTCCACCCATACTTATGGGTATCCGAAAGAGAATCAGCGTCTGTGGCAGGCGGTACAGCAGCAAACAGGCTTCAACCCCGCCAGAACGCTCTTCGTGGATGACAGCGAGCCAATTCTGGATGCTGCGAAAACGTTCGGTATCCATTACTGTCTGGGCGTGCGTAATCCAGATTCCGGCCAACAGGAAAAGGCATTCCTGCAACATCCGTCAATGAACGACTATCTTGCATTGCTACCAGCCCTGCGTCACTCCGTTAACGTAGGGTAATGCAGGTGGCCTGAGGGGGAAACACGGTGATGAGATTCCCGCAGGGATGCCTCGCGCCGTGGTCGCCCCCAGTAACGCGATCCTTAAACGATTGGCATAGGGTAATCAGGGGGATTTATGGCGAAAGTTACCGAGCAGGCTGACGACGCCGTTCGTCTGGACAAATGGCTCTGGGCCGCCCGTTTCTATAAAACCCGAGCGATGGCCCGCGAGATGATCGACGGCGGCAAAGTGCACTATAACGGGCAACGCGGTAAACCGAGCAAACAGGTCGAACTGAATGCCGAGATTAAACTGCGTCAGGGAAATGACGAACGCACGGTGATCATTGTGGCTGTCAGCGGCCAGCGTAGAAGTGCGACAGAGGCGCAGGCGCTGTATCAGGAAACGGCTGCAAGCATTGAGAAACGAGAAAAGGTGGCGCAGGCGCGGAAAATGAATGCGCTGACGATGCCACACCCCGATCGCCGCCCAGATAAAAAAGAGCGACGCGATCTGATTAAATTTAAATACAGCGATCAAGACTAACGCGCTGCGCTTAAGAGAAGCTCCGGCGATCGCTGCACAACTCATCGCCGCACCACTCATTGCGCACTACAACGAGAAAATATTATGGCTCACGACCAACTACATCGTTATCTGTTTGAAAATTATGCCGTCCGTGGCGAATTGGTGACAGTTAACGAAACGTATCAACGTATTTTGACCAACCACGACTATCCGGCTGCGGTACAAACACTGCTGGGCGAAATGCTGGTTGCCACCAGTCTACTGACGGCAACGCTGAAATTCAGCGGCGATATTACCGTTCAACTTCAGGGTGATGGCCCGCTGAAGCTGGCAGTCATCAACGGCAACCACCTGCAGCAGATGCGCGGCGTTGCCCGTCTGCAAGGCGATATCGCACCGGGGAGTTCGCTGAAAGAAATGGTCGGCAATGGCTATCTGGTCATTACGATTACGCCGACCGACGGCGAACGTTATCAAGGCGTCGTTGGCTTAGAAGGTGAAACCGTTGCTGAATGTCTGGAAAGCTATTTCCAGCAATCCGAACAGTTGCCTACGCGGCTGTTTATCCGTACCGGACAGCACGAAGGCAATCCGGTCGCCGCTGGCATGCTGCTACAGGTACTGCCTGCGCAGGATGCCGAGCGTAACGATTTTGATCATCTGGCCCAGCTCACCGCGACGGTCAAAGCTGAGGAGTTGTTTACCCTGCCAGCCAACGAGGTGCTGTACCGCCTTTACCATCAGGAAGAGGTAACCGTGTATGAGCCGCAGGATGTCGAGTTCCAGTGTCACTGTTCGCGCGATCGCTGCGCTAATGCATTAATGACGCTGTCCGATCAGGAAATCAATGAGATGATCGAGCAGGACGGTGAAATCGATATGCACTGTGATTATTGTGGCACACACTACCTGTTTAACTCACTGGACATCCGTGCGATTCGGCACGATTCATCAGGAAACCTGTTGCATTAATCTTTTTAACGGGTACGGATGTACCCGTTTTATTTTGCTTATTCTCCCGCCTGCAAACCACCGTGGTTATTTTTCAAACACCATGAATAAGCAAAGTTATTAATGAATTTATTTAATTTTATGATTGCTATCGCGGTTAAAATAAGCTCACTCCCTACAATGTTTAGTAGTACGACTATAACTTGAGGAGTAGCAACATGCAGATCAACGGTATTACCCCGCAAGCCCTAGCTGCTTATGGAATCCATGATGTCCGCGATATTGTCTACAATCCCAGCTATGAACTGCTTTTTAAAGAAGAACGTTCCCCTACCCTACAAGGCTATGAACGCGGCATCGAAACCCAACTGGGTGCAGTAGCCGTCGATACTGGCATCTTTACCGGCCGTTCCCCGAAAGACAAATACATCGTGCGCGATGACGTTACCCGCGACACCGTGTGGTGGTCCGATCAAGGCAAAGGTAAGAATGATAACCACCCATTGAGTCAGGAAACCTGGACGCACCTGAAAGAACTCGTCACCACGCAACTGTCCGGCAAGCGGTTGTTCATCATCGATGCTTTCTGTGGCGCCAATCCAGACAGCCGCCTCAGCGTGCGTTTCGTGACGGAAGTAGCCTGGCAGGCGCATTTCGTCAAAAACATGTTTATCCGTCCGAGCGATGAAGAACTGGAAGGTTTTGAACCGGATTTCATCGTGATGAACGGTGCAAAATGCACTAATCCGAACTGGCAGGAACAGGGGCTAAACTCTGAGAACTTTGTCGCGTTCAACCTGACGGAACGCATCCAGCTGATTGGCGGCACCTGGTACGGTGGCGAAATGAAGAAAGGGATGTTCTCCATCATGAACTACCTGCTGCCGTTAAAAGGCATCGCCTCGATGCACTGCTCGGCAAACGTCGGCGAAAAAGGCGATGTGGCGGTCTTCTTCGGCCTGTCCGGTACGGGTAAAACCACGCTCTCTACCGATCCGAAACGCCAATTGATTGGCGATGACGAACACGGCTGGGACGACGATGGCGTCTTCAACTTTGAAGGCGGCTGCTACGCCAAAACCATCAAGCTGTCCAAAGAAGCAGAGCCGGATATCTTCGGTGCCATCAAACGCGATGCGCTGCTGGAAAACGTCACCGTGCTGGCAGACGGCGCAGTGGACTTCAACGACGGTTCCAAAACGGAGAATACCCGCGTCTCTTACCCGATCTACCATATCCACAATATTGTTAAACCGGTCTCCAAAGCAGGTCACGCGACCAAAGTGATCTTCCTGACGGCGGACGCGTTCGGCGTGTTGCCACCTGTTTCTCGCCTGACATCCGATCAGACGCAGTATCACTTCCTGTCCGGCTTTACCGCCAAACTGGCGGGAACTGAGCGCGGCGTGACGGAGCCGACACCAACCTTCTCCGCCTGCTTTGGCGCGGCATTCCTAATGCTGCACCCAACGCAGTACGCTGAAGTGCTGGTGAAACGAATGAAAGCATCAGGCGCGCAGGCCTATCTGGTGAATACCGGCTGGAACGGCAGCGGCAAACGTATCTCAATCAAGGATACGCGAGGGATTATTGACGCCATTCTGAATGGCAGCATTGATGATGCAGAAATGCAGACACTGCCGGTCTTCGATTTGGCGATCCCGACCTCGCTGCCCGGCGTCAATCCTGACATTCTCGATCCACGTGATACCTACGCGAGCATCGAACAGTGGCAGGAAAAAGCGGACGATCTGGCCCAACGCTTTATCACCAACTTCGATAAATACACCGATGCACCAGCAGGTGCCGCGCTGGTGAAAGCAGGACCGAAGCGGTAAACCGCTCGCCAGCAAATGTATGTAAAAAAGGCGCGGATTCCGCGCCTTTTTCGTATTGCTACAAGGGTTGTCGAGCGGTAGTAACGGATAGATCGTAAAGACGCTGTAAACACATCCCTGTGCGCTCGGCTTGCGCCATCCCTGGCGCAAACGCTTTACTCTTCTATTCCGTTACTCCCGTTTTCATTCAGCAAATAAGTTGTCAACGATCTGAACCCGCACCTTCTTTATTAATACCGGAACAGATTTAGTACCGGCACTGGCGAGAAGGCTTATGACTCTTTTACGGCACCGTTATCCGCTACCGAGGCTTCCGATAGCAGCGGCAAATACGCGCGGACACAGAGCCCACCGCGTTCGCTCGTACCGACATCCAACACACCATTATGTGCATCGATAATACGCTGCACAATCGCCAAACCCAGCCCTGTTCCGCTGGTGGTTCGTGCGCTGTCGCCGCGAACAAATGGCTGGAACAAGTGCTGTAATTGATCGGCTGCGATGCCTTCCCCGTCATCTTCTACCTGGAACCAGATGCGCTGTAGCTCACGTCCGGTACTGACTTTGATCCAGCCGTTACCGTAACGCGTCGCATTGACAACCAGATTTAGCGCCGCACGTTTTATCGAAAGTGAGCTGATGCGCACCAGCAGTTCACCGGTAGCAAACTCACTGTCAATCTGACGCTCATAGCCGCTCTCCGACGCCACTACTTCACCCATAATCGCGTTGAGGTCAGCCACTTCCGTCTGCATTTCCTGACCGGTACGCAGGTAGTCGAGGAACTGCTCAATAATCGCATTACACTCTTCAATGTCCTTATTGATCGACTCCGCAAGATAGTCATCTTCCTTGCCCATCATTTCGGTCGCCAGACGAATACGCGTCAGCGGCGTACGCAGGTCATGACTCACGCCCGCCATCAGCAGCGTACGGTCATCGGCCAGCAGTTTCACGCCAGAGGCCATCTGGTTAAAGGCGCGAGTCACGGAACGGACTTCAGAAGCGCCATATTCCCGCAGCGGCGGCGGAATAATGCCCTTACCGACCTGCAAAGCCGCATGCTCCAGCTCAACCAACGGCCGGTTTTGCACCCGAATAAATAGCCAAGCACCGCCGATCACCAGCAACATAATCGCTAGCGTATAACGGAAGAGCGGCGAGAAATCGCCCTGATGAATTTCAGTGAGAGGAACGCGCACCCAGATATCGGGTGACAACCAGGTTTTCAGCCACACCACCGGCGTATTTTTGCTGACTTCAACCCGCACATCCGTTGGGCCGCCCAGCTGTTGCGCCATCTGGTCACTCAGAAACTTGTAGTGCTGCGCCCAACGTAGGCCGCTTTCCTCCGCCGCTGCATTGGTGTATAGCGATATACCCAATTCGCGGTAAATCTCACGCCGGAACGCAGGTGGCACCTCAAGCGTGGAGCCATCTTCCAGTTGCAGACTGTCCGTCATCAGCATTCTTACTTCGTATGCCAGCACTTTATTGAATTGCTGCAAACTCGGCAAAATAGCGAAGTTGAGCACCACCAGATAGGTGGTGACCAAACTGACAAACAATAACGTGACAATCAGCAGCAACGTCCGTGCAAATGAGCTGCGCGGAGAAAAGCGCCATTGCATCATGCCTTACTGCCGTCCGGGACAAATACGTAGCCAAGACCCCACACGGTTTGGATATAGCGCGGGTGCGCCGGATCCTCTTCCACCATGCGGCGCAGGCGAGAAATTTGTACGTCGATGGAGCGCTCCATCGCACTGTATTCACGACCTCGCGCCAGATTCATCAACTTATCGCGAGACAGCGGTTCACGCGGGTGGCTTACCAGCGCCTTAAGCACGGCAAATTCACCGCTGGTTAACGGCATCGGTTCATCATCGCGGAACATTTCGCGCGTGCCCAGATTCAGCTTGAATTTGCCAAACGCGATAATGGCTTCTTCCTGCGACGGCGCACCCGGCAGTTCATTCGCCTGACGACGCAGCACTGCACGGATACGAGCCAGCAGTTCACGCGGGTTGAAAGGTTTAGGAATATAATCATCCGCGCCGATTTCCAGCCCGACGATACGGTCTACTTCTTCCCCTTTCGCCGTCACCATAATGATCGGCATCGGGTTGCTCTGGCTGCGCAAACGACGGCAGATGGACAGCCCATCTTCGCCCGGCAGCATGAGGTCCAGTACCATGAGGTGAAAGGATTCACGGGTCAGTAAACGATCCATCTGTTCAGCATTGGCTACGCTACGTACCTGAAAACCCTGTTCGGTCAAATAACGTTCTAACAGCGCACGCAAACGCATGTCGTCATCTACAACCAGAATTTTATAGTTTTCTTGCATTCTCTTTCTCCAAAGGCGTAATAGCGCCGACGCTGCTATTGTTCAGAAACACACGAATTACTGACAGTCGTTTCTGGTATACATTCTAGGCAAAATTGTTACAAAGCATATTAAAATTCGTGTAATCAATCATTTCCTGTGCTGTCAGTCATAAAATCATCGGCGATTTATGCAGGTTGTGGTTAGCGAAGATTGTCGTTTACGAAGATTATAGTAACGCTGCCGCCAATAAAAAGGCACCGTGGCGGCAAAAGTAGGAGAAAAGAGAGGCGGGAGGGTATTGCCGCCCGGATTCAGGGCGACAGCGTGAAGCGCTTAACGCAAGAGGTGATTAGCGCATGAGTTCATCAAGCACAACACTCACCGACGGCAGTGCGGGCAGGAAAAGGTGACGCGTCGTTTTGTAGGGAAACAGGCTCTTTTCCGTCACAATCGTCTGCATGATCAGATTCTTGCAAAAAGGCTGCCCAGTCCTCCAGTGGTAAACGGACACGCGGGGATCGTCATAATCAAGCAGCGCACAAGGAATATGCTTTAATCCCAGCTCGGTGGCCGCACGTAACCGATGGTTGCCATCCATGATAATCCCCGTTTCTTTTTCTATCGGCACAGGCGTCGTCCAGCAACCACAGCGACAAATGTCCTCCATCAGACATTCCACGTTCGACATATCAACATTTTCCGAGGGCAACAGGAACTGCACGGGCGTAAGGGCAATATGGTAGGTCATACTTTCAAACATTCTCCACCTCCTGACGTAACGGTCACGCGCAGCACCGACATGACGCCGGCGCTGCCTCTCATTTACGGCGCAAGACTGACGAAGTAGCCCGGCTGGTAGTCAACCGGTAAAAACTGCTGATGAAGCTGGCGGAAGGTGTCATCCGCGTTGAGATCGCGAAATAAGTCTGGGTGAAACCACTCAGCCAGTTGCTGAATCGCGATAAAATCATACGGGCCGTTGTAAAATTGATGCCAGATGGCATGGAACTCACGTTTCTGTTTCGCAATAATGTTGGTATAAGCCGGACGCCCTAGAAACCATTCAAGCCGCTTTCGCCCTTCCGTCATATCCTGCCCCGGCCCTAACCCAATCCAACGTCCACCGGGCACAAAGGCTTCAAAGTTGCCGCTGGTGATCACCACGATCTCGGGGTTTTCCACAATCACCTGTTCAGGATGCATTTGCATGAAGGTATTCGGCGCGTTTTTCGCTGCCACGTTGTCGCCACCAGCCAACTGCACGAACTTACCGAAGTTATCTCGGCCAAACGTCAGGCAGCACTCATCGGTGTAGCCACCCAGTCGCTCAATGAACACGCGCGGAGAACGCGGGTGTTTCGCTGCCAACACGTCGGAAACACGTTTTAGCTGCGCCTCACGGAATGCGAGAAAGGCTTCGGCACGGGCCTCCTGATTAAACAACGTGCCGAGCAGGCGCATGGTCGGCGCGGTGTTTTCCAGCGGGTGATAGCGGAAATCAACGTAGACGATCGGGATACCGACGCTGTCCAGTATCCGGTCGTAGCCCGCATCGACAATCGCCCGCTGCGCCTCAATGTTCATAATGATGACGTCCGGCTTCAGCGACACCGCCTGCTCCACGTCAAACGTGCCTTTCTCCGTGCCATCAAACGTCGGAATCGTCGCCAGTTGAGGAAAACGATCGCGATACTGATGCCACGTTGCCGGATCGGACTGAATCAGATCGCGCCGCCAGGCAACAATCCTTTTCGCCGGATCTTCTTTGTCGAGCATGGCGACCAGATAAAGCTGACGCCCCTCGCCCAGCATCACACGCTGCACTGGCGTGTTGACTCTCACTTCACGCCCCAACACATCCTTGATGACGGTTGACGTTTGCTCAGCCTGTCCCGCCAGCGGCGACAGGAATGCCATCAGCAGCGCACTCAGGAATAACGGACGGCAACGCTGCCGCTTCCAACGATTAAACATTTTCGATATTTCCCTTCGTCGAGAGAGAGTCATGTTTTTCCGCCTGTATCCGCAGACGTCGTAGCAGCATCAGAGCGACCAGGAAGGTCACCAGATACGCGACGCCAACGCAGAAGAATAGCGAACGTAGTCCGGGGGAATAGAGAACTAATCCGCCCAAAGAAATGCCAAGAATCGAGGCAAATTGGCTGACGCTTTGCGCCACGCCGAGTATATAACCCTGCTGCCCGGCACCCGCTGCACGCGAAATCAGCGCCATCAGAACCGGCGTGGTAGCCCCAAGCAGCACACCCCACAGGAAATAAAGCGGGATGAAAATCGCAACATTCAGCATCGTGGCAGCGGTCAATGTCACGATGGCGCAGGCCAGCATGACCACACACAGGCGGCTCAGCGTCTGCGACAGCGAGAGGTTTTCAAAATAGCGCGCCCATAGTGACGCAGAGACGATCACGCCGGTCGCCTGCAAGCCATAGCACAGGCCGATCACCCACTTATCCACCTGAAAGAAGCCGTCCATGTAGAGGGAAAACGGCGTTTGCGGAATCATGCGGCTGGTCAGCAGAAGGCCAGAAATCAGCAACAGGCCGGGAATCGGCGACAGCGCCCAAAGCCGCTTGCGGGGAATGTCTTTTGCCTGCGCGTTCTCGTTCGGAACAGCAGAAATCACGGGTGTAACATGCGGCAAGAACAGCGCCACGGTAATACCACATAGCGCGCACAGGATCGCGGCACTCAGGTTGATCCAGAAGAAGTTCAGATAATCGAGAATCAGTCCACCGACAATCGCTCCCAGCAGCGATCCCACGTTGGTGGAAACCTGAAGCCAGGCAAACAGCCGCGTGCGCTGTAACGGACTAACTACTGCGACGCCATATGCCTGCGCGGGCGCAATATAACCCGCACAGGCACCCTGAATAAAACGCAGTGCGATTATCGTCCAGATGTCATTTGCCCACGCTAACCCAAGCTGGGTCAACGCCAGCCCGAACAGCGCGCGGATCATCATGGCCTTGTTGCCCAACCGATCGCCCATTCGTCCCCAGAAGGCGCTGGTCAGCATAATACCCAGCATCGGCCCGATGTAGACGGCAATCCCCGCGATACTCAGTTCAGCACCGGACGACATGCTTTCCAGATGCAGCGGCCAAAACGGCCCGCTCATCTCCATCGCCCCCATCGCCACCAGTTGTACAACAAACATAAAGTGGATGATGAACGCGACCTGTCCGGTCAAACGCATGCGTCAATTCCTTCTGGTTCCACGGTGTCACCCTGCCACATTTCAGCCACTGTCATCATTTCGCCCAATCCCATCATCTCAACCCATGCGGCGGAAAATAGTCGGGACGATCCTGCGTGGACACGCCCATGTAATCGCTGCACCACCGATAAACCTCTTCAATGTACGGAACGCTAACCGCCAAATTCTCCGCAAGGGTCACTAACAGGCTCAGGCCGTAGGCGATATCCTCCTGAAACACGCGGTGCTGCGTATCAAACACGTACCCGCCAGCGTTATGCTTTCGCAACGGCAGACCGATGCCGTGGTAGGCCTGATTGGTACGCAACACAGAGAGCATCGTGTGCGCATCAGCAATCTGATCGCCATAGGCATCGATAATCTCCTGCTTGAGCGGCAGTACCGAATTCAGCCGCACGCCGAGCCGCGTCTCCAGCGCCGTACACAGCCGCTGATTCTCTTCATCCATACGTTCCAGATAATATGCACCCAGCTCAGGGCAATCGTTCCACCAGCACAGCGATTGAGGAAATGATCGGGCATGCCACTGACCGTAGGGACCGATCAGGCCATAAATCACTGCACTGTGCATAATCGGGTTACCCGGTGTCAGTGTGATCTCCAGATAATCCGGCAACAGCACCACGGGCGCGGAATACAATCGTTGCAACAGCGCCATCAGCGCCTGTTGGCTCACAGCGGTTTCGCGCCGATGCGTGGCGACATACAGCGTGGCCTTTTCGCCGCCCATCTTGATCGACTGACCCGACAGCAAATCAAACGCAATGTGCGCGACGTCCTTCATTCCCCAGATCACCGCATTCGGCCGCGCAGCCAGCTCACGTTCGGCCAGCCAGTCAAAGCCACAAAAACCGGGGATAGCCCCAACGTAAACCGGCTTATCGGCGGGTAAATGGGAAACGATCCTCGCCAGAAGATCGGCACGGAAGTTGGCAGGAACGGTGATAATCACGACGTCGGCGTCGCGGCAGGCTTCCGCCGGGTCGCAGGTCACGCAGTCCGGTGTCGCAGTCAGCATTTCGCCATCCGGTAGCAGCGCGTGTAGCCGTTTACCGTGCTGCTGGTAGGCTTCCGACAGACGGGAATGGCTGCCCAGTAGCGTCACCTTGACGTCCGGCAGTTGCTTAAACAGTACCGTGGCGAGATGGCCGGTCTTGCCGGCCCCGCAAATCACCACGTTAAGCGGCTGCCCGCTTAGCGTTTCGCGCATCCTTGACTCCTTAGCTTGCCTGCTCCAGAGAAATCGCGTTGCCCAGCCAGCGATCCAGATCGTGCCACACACTGCTGTCCGTGAGATTACGCTCCGCCAGCCACTCTTCGTTAAACACCGTGTGCAGGTATTTTTCACCGCCGTCGGCGATCGCCAGTACGACGTTGCCGCCGATACGATCCTGATAGATCAACTCCAGCGCTTTATAGATCACCCCGCCCGTCGAACCGCCGACCAGCAGTCCGTAATTCCGTGCGACATAGCGTGCCGTTTCAAACGCTTGTGCATCTGAAACCTGTTCGCCGCAGTCGATGCAGCTGTAATCCAGCACTAACCCCACGGTGTCCCCTGCTGGCGTACCGGTGCCGGACTGATAATAAGGCTTACCGGGGTGGCCAAAGACGATAGAGCCAACCGGTTCAACGGCAATGGTCGCAATATCCGGGTTATGGACTTTCAGGCCGTGCGAGATACCAGTCATCGAGCCGCCCGTGCCCACGCAGCCGACAAACGCGTCAATCTTGCCAATCTGGCTGAACAGCTCACGGACAAAATCGGCATAGCCGCCCGCATTCGCCGCATTATCCGACTGGTTCATAAACACCGCGCCGGGAATTTCCTCCGCCAGCTGTGCCGCCATACGCTGGCGCTCCACCACCGCCACTTCATCTTCGCCGTAGTCGCCGGAGACATAGCGAATTTCCGCGCCGAGCGCGCGCATGATGGCAATCTTATCCTGTGCCGCATGATGATCGACCACGGCGATAAAGCGCAGACCGTATTCAATCGACGCCAGCGCCAGCCCGATACCGGTATTCCCCGATGACGACTCGACAATCGTGCCGCCGGGACGGATTTTTCCTGACTTCAGTCCGGCGACAATCATGTTTCTCGCCATGCGATCCTTCATGCTGCCGCCGGGGTTGTTCTTCTCCACTTTTAAAAACAAACGCGTATCCCCATAGGGGACGGGAATTTGTATAACGGGCGTATTACCAATCAAATCAGTTACTTTATTCAGGATCATGGTTCTGCTCCATTCAGTTATCACTGGAAAAAATCAGCTCACCTTTCTTACCTTTGAAAGCACACAGGCGCGCAGGCAGCGGATGCCGATGAAACGCGTTCTCCAGCAGGTCCATCTGGTATCCCGCCGTATTCGCGTAAATCAGTAAATCGCCTGGCTGCGGCACGGTTTGAAAATGAATCAATCGGTTCGTAATGACATCGTCGTCCAGACAGCTGTGTCCGGCGATCCAGGCTTTACCAGGCGTCGGACGTGTGTCTTTTTTGACGGAAAAAACATGCAGAGGATCAATCAAAAACTCAGAGTTAAACCAAGTCTCGCACGCGCTAAAGCTGCTACCTTCGACAAACACGACGTGGTTGCCATCCGGCTGACGGCGCGTTCGCGTGACGCGAAACACGGTAATCGCACTTTGGTCGGCCAGACTGCGCCCCGGCTCAATGGCCAGAATCAGGCCGTGCTGTTTTAGTATGTTCGCCACGCAATGCTGCCCGATTGAGGCTGACAAGAATGCCTCAAGATAGTCGGCTGCCGAGCGCTCGCCGCCATACGGGTAAAACGAGGTCGGCACCTGACCGTGGCGGTAATCCGCCTCATTCTGCTCCGCCAAATATGCCTGATAGCGAGAAGCGGAAAGATATTGAATCGGCAATCCACCGCCGATATCAATCATAGTGGGCTGCAAACCCCGTGACCGCGCCCGCTCCAGTAATGGCAGCACCTCAGCCAATGCGGCCACGCGTGTATCGGGAGCATAGCCGCCCAGATGGAAATGGAAGCCTTCAAGATGAAGCACATCCTGTCTGGTGCTTAACGTCTCCAGACAGCGTGCGACTTCATCGGCCAACATGCCAAAACGGCTGGCCTGTGCGAACGACGGGCGATAGCGCAGCAGTACCCGCACCGGTTTCGTCACGCGCAACAACGCCGCCAACGCCAGCACGTCGTCGAACTCTTCCGGTGAATCCAGCACGATAAGCGCACGATGATGAACCAGCTCAGTCAGAAACTCGCGCGTTTTTGCCGGGCCGGTGGCGCACAGCCGCGCGCCGTCGCAGCCTGCTCGCAGGGCATCTTTCAGTTCCTGCAAGCTGGAGACATCCACGCCGATGCCCGCGTTGACAGCCGCCTGTACCAGCCCCGGTGATTTGTTCACCTTCGCGCCGTAGTACAGGCGGCAGTCCACATCGTGACGCTGCAACACGGTTCGCAATGCCGCGATATTGTTGGTAACGGTGTGCGGCCAGACAATATTCAATGGCGACCCATACTGCTCAACCAGCCATGACAGCCTTTGCGGCGAGTTGAAAAGGAACTGCTCAATCTCACTATCCAGATAAGGCGTCAGTCTTTCAGGCCAGTGGGCCTGCGTGACAGCGGGGGAAGACACTGCGGCAAAGCTAAACAGGTTGCTCATCGCTATCTCCTTAACGTTCGGTTCCTGAAAAATACCTATCCTTAGAAATCAACCGCCACGGACAGCATCAGCGTCCGCGGCGTTCCTTGCGATACCGTGCTGAATGACGTCACGCCAGACCAGTAATTGCGGTCAAAAGCGTTAAGGACATCTGCACGGAACGTGGTAGGGGCGTTATAGATTCGCGTCTTGTAACGTGCGCCGAAATCAACGGTGGTCCAGGAAGGAATAGACTGGGTATTGATGGTGTTGACGTTCTGCTTCCCGTTATGGATGACGTTGGCGTTCAGCGTCAGATCGCGCAGGAACGGCAGGTCATATTCCACCCCAGCGTTAGCCTGAAAACGCGACGTGCCCGGCGCGCGCTTGCCCTGCGCACCCAGCGTCACGCTTTTGGTCAACTCAGCATCCAGCAGCATCACGCCGCCGGTCAGACGCAGATCCTCCAGCGGTGAACCGACCACATCCAGCTCGACACCCCGATTGCGCTGTTCGTTGGCTTCAACAAACGTGCCGTTAACCAGCGCACCGCTCGGCTTGGTGATCTGGAAAACGCTCAGCGTAGAGATCGTCCCCAACGCATCCACTTTCACCCCGGCTTCATACTGTTTGCTCTTATACGGAGCAAGTACCTGCCCCGGATTACTTGCATTCGCTGGCGCAATATCCCCTTTGCTCAGCCCCTCAATGTAGTTGGCATAGAGCGAGACGTGCTGCCAGGGCTTAACAACTACACCCACCATCGGCGTTATCGCATTTTTGTCGTAAGACGATGAAGGTGCGCTATTGCCGGGAACAAAGTTATCCGACTTGATCTGCTGATAACGCAGCCCACCTGTAATCTGCAGCGCATCGTTCCAGAAGCCGAGCGTATCCGCCAACGCGATACCTGAAAGCGCAGTAGAAGAGCGTTTATACGCGCTTGGCGGAGCAGCGACATTTTGTGCAGGTGAAGAAACCGGATTATAAATATTCGAGCTAATCGCTGTTCCGTTGCCAATGCCGGTCGCCTGACGATCGCGATAGTAGCTGGTCTGTGCCGACAGCTTGTGCGTCACCGAGCCAGTTTCCACATCCGCCCGAACACCAGTCGCCAGCGTATAGCGGCTGGTGGTAAAGCGATAATTCCCTACGGCGGAACTCACATCGCCGTTGTTATTCGTGACCTGCGGCACCTGCTCCGACAGTCGGCTCACGTGCGCGCTGGAACCGCCCAGATCGGTAAACCAGGTGACGTTATCCGCCAGATCGTATTCGGTATGCAGCAACACCGACTGATCTTTGGAATGCCAGAAGCCCCACGGCTGAGAAATGTTGGTGTTGCCATCTGGTGCATCAGGCACCGTCACCCCCGCCGCGAACGAATAAGGGCGAGACGGCGCACGCGTTTTCAGGTGCTGAGTGATGAGATCCAACGTGGCACGGAAACGTTCTGATGAGAAATCCAGCCCAAGTGCGCCGACCTGTGTGCGCTTGTCGCTGCCGTCCCACACCGTGTCGCCGTAGCCATAGTTGCCGTTAAAACGCACGCCGAGCAGATTGTTATTGTCCAACGCATAAACGCGGGAAATATCCGCATGCTGCGTGAACTGGGAATCAGACTGCCAACTGGTGGTGAGGCGAGTCAGGTTACCTACGGTGGTCGGGCGTTTAGTGACGGCGTTAATCACGCCACCCACGCTGCTGTTCGGGGACAGCCCATATAGCAGCGCCGACGGCCCTTTCAGCACCTCAACTCGTTCAATGTAGTCGGTCATCAACTGATAGTTGGGCGCGACACCGTAGACGCCGTTCATGGCGATATCGCTCAGGTTACCTTCGTTGAGAGGGAAACCGCGGATGTAGTAAGAATCCAGCAGCCCGCCCTGCGAACTGCTGACGCGCACCGAGGCGTCATGTGCGACCACCTGCCCCAGCGTCTGTGCTTGTTTGTTTTCAATAAACGATGAGGTCATGTTGCTGACGTTAAACGGCGTATCCATGACATCCTTTTTGCCCAGCAGCCCCGTACTGGACGATCGCGCCGACATGCCGCCCGCCACCAGCCCCTGTGCAGCCTCGGCGTCTTTGGCTTCCACCACGATAGTGGAATCATCGCGTTCTCCCGTTGCCGCCTGCACGGGTATCGCGATTCCGCTCAGCATAGCGATCGCCGCCGTTATGGCGACGCCCAACGTAGAAGGAATGGGAAAATGGCGCTTCCCGGTAGACGGCGTGAAGTTCTTCCTGGCGTTCATCAACAAAGTTATCCATCTCAAAATGAGGATTGAAAAAGATGCTCCCGTTTTTTAGCCTGTGAGGCAGGAGCATCGCCATACATCACGGCTCGATGCGAGTTTCTTCTCCTTCCGTGAGGAAGGGGTTGCTCAGGCCGTGCTGAATCCGGTAGTCGCGGTATTCCTGGATATGCATGCGCAATAGCGAGCGCGTATACCAAGGCTGGGTCAAAAACATGTCACGTTCGGTCTGCCACACATCGCCATCAACGCGCGATTTCACTGCGTCAAACGCCGCGGCGGTTTCCTCTTTCATCACCTGCCACAGCCGGGCATCGGCAAAGCCGTATTCCACGCTGAGCGCCAGCGCCAATTCGTGCAGGTGACTGACAAAACAGGCATCGACGACAAACATCCGCACCGGCTCGATATCGCCTTCAAACACCGTGGGCAGAATGCCGGGCCAGATGTAGGGTTGCAGGTGATAGCCGCGCTGACTCAGCAGCGGCGCGTAGGTGCGTCCGTCGCCGAAATCGCGGATTAATAGCCCCTGCGCGACGCCTTCAGGCGAAAAGAGGATCTGGCTGTTCTGCTGATGTGCTTCCAGCCCAATGCCATACAGCAGATAGATAGCGATGACAGGACGGGTCACAGCACGCACGTATTGACGGAACCACGCTTCTGCACCAAGCCCAGACAGCGTAACCAGCTCGGTGAATAATGGTTGGTCGCGGTGAGGCAGCGCCGTAAACAGCGTGGCGACGGTTACGGGCAGCGCGCCGTCGGAGCGTTCATAGACGCGCGCATCACGGAAGACGACGGAGAGGTGTTTGCCCAGTGCGTCATCCTGATGAACCGCATGTTTGTAGTGGAATGCGGCCTCTTCGCGGAAAAACGCCAGCCGCTGCTCGAACCCGCCCTCCTGCGCCAGAATCGCTTCGATAATGGTGCTAATGCGCGGTCCCATGTGGATCGATTTTGCCTGTAGGCTGCGCATTTCACTGGTCATCCAGATGGCGACAGGCAATTTGATGAAAGGTGAAGAAGGTGGCTCAACGGGCAAGACGGTACGGAACGACATCCCCGGCAGCGTGATGAGATCGGGACCATCGGTGAGCAAAATCCCTTCAGCGATCTCGTCCGCGTAATGGGATTTCACCCAGTTTTCCAGATGCCAACTGTGGATTGGCAGCGGAAGCCACTGCGTCTCATCCAGCCCTTGTTGATTCAAGCGCTGCTTCCAGTCCTGCCAGAGCGCGGGGAACGCCTGAGCAAACCACTGATGAAAATCATCGACGTGCGGCATGCATTCCACATACGCCATATCACGGCGCAGCGCGGTAATACGCAACGGCACACGAGCATTGAATTCTGGCGACAGCAGTTGGACGTCTTCGTCACTCAGGCCCGGACGGGATTTCCAGGTGGGGTAATAGGGATGCCCTTCCAGCGATCCCCACTGGTCGAGCAACATCGCGGCATCGCGAATACTTCGCTGCCGACGCAGCCACTGCGTGAAATATTCCTGCCCATCCTGCCGCATGGCATCAGCGACTTCAGCACGCCATTGGCACCGATAGCGCCGGGCGTTGGTATCATTACGGATACTGTTGCCAACATCTTTTTTCAGGCCATTAATGCCGCTTTCTTCAGGATGGAAATCAAAACTATCGCGGAGTAAATCAATCAACTGTTCGTGGTCAGTGACGGGAAAAGACGCCCCTTGGGAATTAATGTGATAAACATTTCCATTATTAATATAAGTATTTGCCGGCGCCGAATAAATATCATCAAACTTCAGTTCACCGTTGCTTCCGCGCAAAGAAAACGTTGCACGACCGGAATTAACCTCAGTAAAAATCAGGTTATATTTATTCAAAATACCCTCAGCAAAAAAGCAGCGAATCAATCGCCTTAACGCATTTTTATTTGAATAATCAGAGAAAAAGTCATCTGAAATTTTCCGTATATCCCTGTGTTCAACTGCGTCTGCCTTGATATTCATAACCACTCCCCATACCGATAAAACAAGTAAGAATTGATTGCCGTAACGTATAAAAGGGTGTCATTAGATCTCGGGTTAACACATCCCGAAACTTAATAAAAATGTCGCGATAGATAGATTGAAAAATAATGAAAGGAAAGCTAGCATACCACTAACCTCAATGTAAATAGGTATCATTCTTATTCGCAATTAATTGGTTACATTTTTATAAATTCATTTTTAATCAATGAAATAAGTAAAGGAGAACAGCATGGAACACGCTAAGACCTACCTCTTCGTGCCTGGAAATGCGCCTCATCGCTTTGAACATGCCATCCGCTGTGGAGCCGATGCTGTGATATTTGATCTGGAAGATGCTGTTCATCCTGATGAAAAAAACCAGGCCAGAGAAAATATTATCCAGTGGTATGAAAACGATACTCCCGTCTCTGAAGTAAATTGCAAAAAATATATACGTTTAAATAAACTTGGATCATCGGAATTCAATCAAGATGTCGAGCTTCTAAATAGACTGAGTAACAAAGCGAGATTAAGAAATAAAACCGCAGCCAGACATAAAATAGCCACACAGGAAATTGTCTTACCCAAAATAGAGTCAGCAGCAATGCTGAATGAAGCACGGGAAATGATAAATCGTAATAGATTGGAAAACGTGAATATTATTGCGATTATTGAGACTGCTCGGGGATTACATAATGCGGAAGAAATTTGTGCCGCAGGTGTAGAAAGAGTGGCATTTGGTTCATTGGATTTCTCACTCGATATCCATTGCGATCAATCCCTGCATGCATTGCTGTATGCCAGAAGCCGTATTGTACTGGCGTCCAGACTGGCCGATTTACCGCCGCCAATAGATTGCGTTAACCCCGATTTCACACATCATGACCGAGTGCTAGCTGACGCACTACATGCACGCTCGCTCGGCTTCTCGGCCAAACTCTGTATCCATCCCTCGCAGATCGAGGTCGTTCAGCAGGCTTTCACGGCAGATCGTAGCAAAATAGACTGGGCAAAACAGGTTTTGAAAGCGGCCGAACACAGCTACGCTTTCCAGATAAACGGCGAGATGGTGGACTTACCTGTCATTGAGCAGGCCAGACAGCTCTTACGAGCACAAAATTCGGATGGCTAAACCAGTTTCAGGCGACGTCGCGTTTTTCACATCAGCGATGAAACTGCCCGGTGTGAGCCGGGCTACGCTCATGATTTAACGTAATCAATCGCGTTGATGAACCACTCGCGCGGGCCGTCTGGCGTGTTCACGGTGAACTCCTCATCGACTGCTTTTTTCAGCATCGCGCGTGCCATCGGGGAATCGATCGAAATATAGTCTTTACTGTCACCGTAGATCTCGTCAGGACCGACAATCCGCAAGCGCTTCACATCACCTTGCTCATTTTCGATCTCTATCCAGGCACCAAAAAATACGCTGCCATCCTGCTGCGGTGAATAATCAACAATTTTCAATTCCGCCAGACACTTTCTCAGATAGCGCACACGGCGATCGATCTGACGTAATAAACGCTTATTGTAGGTGTAGTCCGCATTTTCTGAGCGATCCCCTAGGCTGGCAGCCCAGGAAACAATTTTGGTAATTTCCGGGCGCTTTATATTCCAGAGATGCTCATGTTCTGCCCGCAGTTTGTCATACCCCTCACGGGTAATCAGATTGGTTTTCAAGTCAGTAACCCCATTAGGCGCTTAGTGCATATGCCGTTCTTCAATATGTTCACGTTCAAAAAATCACGCGTTCATTACACAGATTTACAGTTTTGGCTAATAATCTATCAACAGACATAAATATGTCATTTCTATCCCGTACTTTTAGCCACGGAGAGCTACGGAGAACGATTTATGTTTAGCTTAGACGCCATTCTGCAAGATCTTGTCCCGCATCGCCATACGCCACCCTGGCAGAAAACAGTTTTGCGTTCTCTGCTATTTGAAAATGAAATGCAGCAATTTGCGCGGCGTTACCCGCACCTGAAAGGATTGGACCTGGTCGAACAGATTCTTGATTACTTCAACTTCAATTGTGAAATGGTCGAGGGGGATTTAGAAAATATCCCCAGCCAAGGGCCGGTGGTACTGGTTGCCAACCACCCAATTGGCTCGCTGGACGGTCTGGCGCTATTACGTACCGTCGCCAGTGTCAGGCCAGATGTCCGTATCGTCGCCAGCCAGCTCCTCTCTTATGTCGCCCCGCTCAAAAATCTGTTTTTTTCCGTCGATAACTTCAATAACCGCACCAAACGCCAGCAAATCAGCGCCATCCAGCAACATCTGGAAGGCGACGGCGCGATCATCGTATTTCCAGCAGGCGAGGTTTCGCGCGTGAGCCTGCAAGGTATTCGTGATGGTCATTGGCACAACGGATTTATCCGCATGGCAAGCAAAGCGCGTGCGCCCGTAGTGCCCATCCATATCGGCGGACGCAATAGTACGCTGTTCTATCTCTCCTCCATGGTTTATCGCCCGCTGTCCACCCTCCTTCTGGTGAGAGAAATGTTCGGCCAGCGTGGGCAAACGCTCAAGCTGCGTATCGGTGCCAGAATTCCTTATGCATCCTGGAGCCAGGGTGAATGGAATGCTAACGATCTGGCGGCCCGCTTCCGGCGTCACGTTTATCGATTGGGACAAGGAAAGCCCGGCTGCTTTGCCGGTGAAAAACCCATTGCGTTGGCCGAAGACCGCGTGCTGCTGAAACGTGCGCTGTCAGCGTGTGAAACGCTGGGTACCACGCCGGATGGCAAAGTGGTCTATCTGTACCGTCGCGGTGAAGAAGATTACGTGCCGCTGTTGCGTGAACTCGGACGCCTGCGAGAAATCGCTTTCCGGGCGGTGGGCGAAGGCTCTGGTCAGCGCCGCGATCTGGATAGCTACGATGATGACTACCTGCATCTGATCCTGTGGGACGATCGCGAGCTGGAGATTGTCGGTGCCTATCGCTTTGTCTCAACGGCAAATCTGATCGCCAAAAAAGGCAAGAACGGTCTCTACAGCCATAGTCTGTTCCAGTACGGCGACGAAATGGATCCGATCCTGGCGTCAGGCATTGAGCTAGGCCGCAGCTTTATTCAACCCAAATACTGGGGTAAGCGCGGGCTGGATTACCTCTGGTTGGGCATTGGTGCCTATCTGGCGCGTTATCCAGAACACCGCTATCTGTTCGGCCCCGTATCGCTTTCCGGCACGTTGCCACCGCATGCACGCGATTTGCTGGTCGCCTTTTATCGCCTGCACTTCACGCCTGAGCAGCCGCTGGCAACGTCGCGCCGCCCTTATCCGGCATCGCTGCCTGACGTGCTGAAACAGTTTGAAGGAACGGACTACCAGCAGGACCTCACTCGGTTGAAAAGCATGCTCAGCAATATGGGGTGCGCTATCCCGACGCTCTACAAGCAGTATTCGGAGCTGTGTGAACCCGGAGGCGTGCGATTTATCGATTTTGGTATCGATCCCGATTTCAATAACTGCATCGACGGTCTGGTACTTGTCGACCTGCAACAGCTGAAAACATCACGCTATCAGCGCTATATCGCGCCTTTTGTCGGCGATAAAGCCTCTTGATTGACCGGCGCGTTAGCCTCTGAAGCGCTAACGCGCTACTTCCCTTCGTGCCAATCGCTTCAGAACCGAGATACGCGGAGCGACCACGGGGCGAGGTTTCCCTACAGGAACCTCATCCCCGTTAACCAATGTCGTAACAATCCGCATTTTGTTTCTCAGATCACACATTTCATACGAAATCCCACTTGCCGTAATTTACGTGATCAACTGAACGCTTTTTCTGCCGATATTAAAGATATTCTTATCTATCAATTTTTAAATGCGGGAGTCGCTGATGTATCCCGAAAACGCGAAGGATAGCTATAATACCTTGTCATTACTTGCATCGATTACGATAGCAAGCTCCCTCCGTTATGCCTTCATAGCATGTCAAAAAATTAAGGATGTTTATGAATATGCTGAACAGAATCAAACTCGGCAAGATGCTGGGTATGGGATTTTCTCTGGTTATCATCATCAGTCTGATGGTGGCATTCTTCGGACGGCTCCAACTGGTTGGGCTGGGTAACGACATCGACCGGCTTTCCGGCACTACGTTAGCCAATATGTTATTGATTCAGGATGTTAAAGCCGGTTTTGACGCTAATGCCCGCCTGATCCGCAACATTGCGATCAGCACCGACCCTGCGCAAATCAAGCAGGAAAAGCAGTTCGTCGATGAGCAAATCGCTCGCAATACCGCCAACCTGAAAAAACTGGGGCAACAGCTGGATACCGAAGGAACCAGCGCGCTGTTGAAACAGTTTCAAGACACCCGCCCGCCGTACCTTACCGCCTTTTTGAAAGCCATGGAGCTGGTGCAATCCACCGATCCACAACTGCGTCTGCAGGGTAACGCCATTATTCTTAATGAGATGCAACCTGCGCAAAACGCACTGTTCAAAGTGCTGGACGCGATGATGGCCTCGCAACAGCAGGATACTAACGAGATTGTCAGCCACGCACAGCATGGCGCGCAATCCGGCAGCGTCATCATGCTGGTTCTCTCCCTTGCCGCCACCGCGATGGCCGCCGTCGTGGCATGGCTGATTACCCGCACGTTGAAAAATCAACTGGGTGGTGAACCACTTTATGCGACCCACATTGCCCGGCTGGTGGCCGATGGCGATCTGGCTGTCGACATCGACATCAAGCCAAACGACCACAGCAGTCTGTTAGCCACCATGCATCACATGAATAATAACCTGGGCGATATCGTCGAGCAGGTACGGCAGAGCAGCGAAGCTATTGCTTCAGGCTCTAGCCAAATCGAGGCAGGCAGCGAAAATCTCAGCCAACGCACGGAAGAGCAAGCCGCCAGCTTGCAGCAAACCGCCGCGTCTATGGAGCAGATGAGTCAGGCAATTCGTCAGAATGCAGATACGGTACGCAACGCCACCCGTCTCGCCAGCCAAACCAGCGAAACGGCAACGAAAGGCGGCGAGGCGCTCGGAGACATGGTCATTACGATGAAAGAGATCTCCACCAGTTCGCACAAAATCCGAGACATCATTAGCGTCATTGATGGCATCGCTTTTCAGACCAATATACTGGCGCTGAATGCGGCGGTCGAAGCCGCTCGCGCTGGCGAGCAGGGTCGCGGCTTCGCCGTGGTAGCAGGGGAAGTTCGTTCACTGGCACAGCGCTCCGCCTCCGCCGCCAAAGAGATCGCGGTCCTGATCAACACCAGCGTCGAGAAAGTAGAAGCAGGGAATCGCCTGGTCGAAGACACTGGCAGCACCATTGATGAGCTGGTACGTCAGGCGCGCAGCGTGGCGGATTTAATCAGCGAGATTGGGACGACAACGCAGGAGCAGGAATCCGGCATTTCGCAAATTCATGATGCAGTGAACCAGCTTGATCAGGTCACCCAGCAGAACGCGACGCTAGTGGAAGAGTCCGCCAATGCGGCAACCAGCCTGCGCGAACAGTCATCCCATCTGGTAACACTGATGAACCATTTCCACCTGCGTGGCACGCCAGCAGCCCGCCCAGCGCCGATGGCGAAGAAAGCGCAAACGGCCCGCTTAGCGCTTGCTCCAGTCGGCAACACGCAGGATAACTGGGAAAAATTCTAACGTATTTCCTCTGCCCCCTGATGCCACAGCATAGGCATCAGGGGGTAATCGTATTAGTCCTTCATTTGAGAAACATTATTCCTTCTGAGAAACGTTATCCCTTCTGAGAAACATAGTCCCGCTGCGGCTGCCCGGTATAAATTTGCCGTGGGCGATAGATGCTGATTTCCTGCTGTTTGTGCATTTCATCCCAATGCGCAATCCAGCCAATCGTCCTACCGACGGTAGAGATGACGGTAAACATTGATGACGGCAGCCCCATCGCTTTCAGAATGACGGAGGTATAGAAATCAACACTGGGATAGAGTTTATTCTCCAGAAAATAGGCATCGGTCATGGCGATATGTTCCAGCTCCATCGCCACTTGCAACAGGCTGTCCTCCATGCCTAATTCGTTGAGCACCTCGTAACAGGTTTTACGCAGAATCGCCGCGCGTGGATCGAAATGCTGGTAGACAGAGTTACCAAACCCCATCAGACGGAATGAATCACAGCGGTCTTTCGCACGCCGTACAAATTCAGGAACGCGGTCGACCGTTTTAATCTCTTCCAGCATGCGCATGCAGGCTTCATTCGCCCCACCGTGCAACGGCCCCCACATCGACGCCAGCCCAGCCGCAATACAGGCAAACGGGTTCGCGCCGGAAGAACCAGACGCTCTGACCGCCATGGTAGACGGGCATTGACCATGATCGGCATGCAGAATCAGGATGCGGTTCATCGCCCGTTCCAACACCGGATTAACTTCATACTTCTCTGCCGGAATCGAAAACAGCATGTGCAGGAAGTTGCCGGTATAGGAGAGAGAATTTCGGGGATACACAGACGGCTGTTCGACGGAGTATTTGTAGCACATCGCCGCCAGCGTCGGCATTTTCGACAGCAGCCGTACCGCCGCCAGCTCGCGGTGTTCCGCGTTATTGATATCCAAGACATCGTGATAGAACGCGGCCAGCGCCCCGACCACCGCGCACATCAGCGCCATTGGGTGGGAATCGCGACGAAAGCCGCTGAACATCCGGGTAATCTGCTCATGAACCAGCGTATGTCGGGTAATGTTGTCAGCAAATTTCGCATACGCCTCCGGTGAAGGCGCGTCGCTGTGCAGCAGAATGTAACAAACCTCAGTAAAGTCGCACTGCTCGGCAAGCTGTTCGACAGGGAAGCCCCGATGCAGCAACACGCTATTCGCTGCATCAATGTAGGTAATCGCCGACTCACACCCTGCCGTGTTAGCAAAACCGGGGTCATAGCTGCATAGCCCATGTTCGCCGAGTGGGCGAATATCCACAGCCGTTTTCCCCAGTACGCCGGAACGCATTTCCAGCGCAATACTCGCCTGCCCTTCTGCCGTCAACGTGGACGTTCTGACTGTCATGAACCTTTCTCCTGCCCGAATAATGATGTTGTCCCGTCAGCTCTCACAGGCTTTGGATAGGTAATCCCGTGCTACACGCCCAGATTAAAACGACACTCAATTTATAAAGAAACAAGCCAACGTATTTCATACGCTAAAATCGTGGGTGGGTTGCAAGAATCTGACGGAATATTGATTTAGATAAAGATTGTTGCGCAGAATAGCATCGTTATCGCACTCGCTTTCCAGACGGCAGCGGCTGGCATTTTGCACGCTCAATCCGTATAACTGTCCTCACTGGTTTACTCCACGACTTATTTATTCCACTACTTATTTACTCCACTAACTTGATGACGACTGATATCAGACCTATGAATGATTCATTAAGCCAACTTATCGCCCGCGAATTGCAGGCGCGCACGGAGCAGGTAGACGCCGCTGTTCGCCTGCTGGACGAAGGAAATACCGTCCCTTTTATCTCCCGTTACCGTAAAGAAGTGACCGGCGGGCTGGATGACACCCAATTGCGCCAGCTCGAAACACGTCTCGGTTACCTGCGTGAGCTGGAAGATCGGCGCCAGACTATTCTGAAATCCATCGACGAGCAGGGGAAGTTAACCGCACAGCTCGCCACCGCGATTAACGGCACGCTGAGCAAAACCGAGCTGGAAGATCTCTACCTGCCGTATAAACCTAAGCGCCGGACTCGCGGACAAATCGCGATTGAAGCTGGTCTGGAACCGCTGGCTAACGGCTTGTGGCAAGACCCAAGTCAGGAGCCGGAGCTGACGGCACAGGCTTATGTCGATGCCGAGAAAGGCGTGGCAGACGTGAAGGCCGCGCTGGACGGCGCACGTTACATCCTGATGGAACGCTTTGCCGAAGACGCAACACTACTGGCAAAAGTGCGTCATTATCTGTGGAAAAACGCGCATCTGGTTTCCCGCGTCGTAGAAGGGAAAGAAGAAGAAGGTGCAAAGTTCCGCGACTATTTCGATCATCACGAACCGATTACTCTGGTCCCTTCACACCGCGCTCTGGCGATGTTCCGTGGACGCAATGAAGGCGTGCTGCAACTGGTATTGAATGCCGATCCGCAGCACGAAGAAGCACCGCGTGAGAGCTACTGCGAACAGATTATTATCGACCATCTGAATCTGCGGCTAGGCAATGCGGCAGCAGATAGCTGGCGACGCGCCGTCATTAGCTGGACGTGGCGCATCAAGGTGTTGCTGCACCTTGAAACCGAACTGATGGGCAGCGTGCGTGAAAAGGCCGAGGACGAAGCGATCAACGTCTTCGCCCGCAATATGCACGACCTGCTGATGGCCGCCCCTGCGGGCATGCGCGCCACCATGGGTCTCGATCCGGGTCTGCGTACAGGTGTAAAAGTCGCGGTGGTCGATGCCACCGGCAAGCTGGTCGCGACCGATACCATTTATCCGCATACCGGTCAGGCAGCGAAAGCCGCTCCGATTGTGGCCGCACTGTGCCTCAAATATCAGGTTGAGCTGGTGGCGATTGGCAACGGGACTGCCTCGCGTGAAACCGAGCGTTTCTTCCTCGACACACAGAAACAGTTCCCAGATATCAACGCGCAGAAAGTGATCGTCAGTGAAGCGGGCGCATCGGTGTACTCTGCATCGGAACTGGCGGCGCTGGAATTCCCCGATCTGGATGTGTCACTGCGCGGCGCGGTATCTATCGCCCGTCGTTTGCAGGATCCGCTGGCGGAATTGGTGAAGATCGATCCGAAGTCCATCGGTGTTGGCCAGTACCAGCATGACGTGAGCCAGAGCCAGCTCGCGAAGAAACTGGATGCGGTGGTCGAGGACTGCGTAAACGCCGTCGGCGTTGACCTGAATACCGCGTCCGTAGCGCTGTTAACACGTGTTGCAGGGCTGACGCGCATGATGGCGCAGAATATCGTGACCTGGCGCGATGAGAATGGTCGTTTCCACAACCGCGAACAACTTCTGAAAGTCAGCCGTCTGGGGCCAAAAGCCTTTGAACAGTGCGCGGGATTCCTGCGTATCAATCACGGCAATAACCCACTGGATGCCTCTACCGTTCACCCAGAAGCCTATCCGATTGTGGAACGTATTCTGGCCGCGACCGAACAGGCGTTGCAGGAGCTAATGGGGAATCCAACTGCGCTGCGTAACCTGAAGCCATCGGATTTCACCGATGAACGTTTCGGCGTGCCGACGGTGACTGACATCATCAAAGAGCTGGAAAAACCGGGTCGCGATCCGCGTCCTGAATTCAAAACGGCTAGCTTCGCCGATGGCGTAGAAACCTTAAAAGATCTGCTACCGGGCATGGTTCTGGAAGGTGCGGTCACCAACGTCACCAACTTTGGTGCGTTTGTGGATATCGGCGTCCATCAGGACGGCTTGGTTCACATTTCATCACTGGCCGATCATTTCGTCGACGATCCACATAAAGTGGTGAAAGCTGGCGACATCGTAAAAGTGAAAGTGATGGAAGTCGATTTGCAACGTAAGCGCATCGCGCTGACTATGCGGCTTGATGAACAGCCGGGCGACACCGCATCACGCCGTGGCGGTGGTAATACACGTGCGGATAACACGACTTCGCTGCGTCAGCCAGCCGGTAAATCACGCCCACGTCCGGCCAGCGCACCAACCTCAGGCAATAGCGCAATGGGCGATGCTCTGGCCGCCGCCCTTAAAAAACGTTAATTACCGTTCTGTTATTATTTAAAAGATCCCTGACCTTGTGAAAACGAGATCAGGGATCTTTCCTGCCAAAATACCGCTATTTTGTTTCCCTAATAAAACTATGTTTCATTTATATTGAAATATTCAACCTATTTGCGATTAATTTGTGATCTGTATCTAGGTAAATAAATTACCGTTGCGTTATTATTGTTCTATATAGGAAACCCTAGTTTTACATATAGAACAATCATGAATATATTCCAACAACTCGAACACAGTAAAGCGCCAGCAGCAGTCCGTTTAGTGATGGTTATTGACTACATCGCCAAACGTGACGAAGCCAGCTTCACTGAGATTTGTACTGATTTGTCTATACCCAAAAGCAGCGTGCATCATCTATTGGAAGTGCTGGTGGTAACGCAACTGTTACGCCAGCGCGCTGATGGGCGTTATGTTTTGGGGCTGAGACTGTTTGAGTTGGGTGGTCTGGTAATAAAGAATATTGATCTGCGTAAAGACACCATTAACTTTATGCACGAGCTGGTCAAAGAGACGGAGTTAACCTGCCATCTGGGTATTATGGACGGCGATAACGGTTTCTTTCTGAGTAAAGTAGAATCTCCCAAGGCCATCGTAAAAACATCCTGGGAAGGTAAGAAAATTGTATTTAACCGTATGTCTCTGGGAAAAGTGCTTGTGGCTTGGCTACCGCAGGAAAGAATTGAATCACTGATTGCTGATTGCAGCTTTGAGTATTTGACACCCCGGACGATTACCAACAAAGACGATTTTCTACAGCACCTGAAAACCGTCAAGGAACAGGGCTGGGCAATAGACGATGGCGAAGATATAGAAGAAATCTGCTGCATGGCCGCGCCGATTTTTAACCAGAATGGTGACGTCATTGCTGCTATCGGCGTTAACGGTATGCAATCGCAATATGCTAACGGAAAAAAAGAGAAGCATCTGGCAAGCCTGATTAAAACCAGCAAAGCTATCACAGCTCATATTAACAGTCGGAATATTGATATTAGATAATAAATTTATCCTAAATAGCCATAGTGAACGCCAATTCATAATTAATTGAAATTCACTATAGCTATAGTCATGAAAATATCAGCGTGACGGATACGTCACGACATAATTACCTGTAAAAGCTAGCTAAGCATTACGGGAAGGCTTCCCATCACCTAAATATATTACAAAATGCATAAACATTACGGTGACGAAAAATATTAACGATCAACTTTATAATGAGGACGACCATCTTCAATAATTAATAAAACCGGGTAATAACACTTTGATTATTATCCCCCTCTATACCCCAAATAATTCGAGTTTCAGGAAGGCGGCAAGGGAAGGAATCCCGATGAGCTTACTCAGGTAAGTGATTCGGGTGAGTGAACGCAGCCAACGTACATGCAACTTGAAGTATTACCGGTATATTTATTTATTATACAAATAATCCACCTGTCTTTATTGACGGCGGGCTGAACATATTTCTATTTTTACAATGAGAACTGTTATGAAAATCAAACAAGCTATTGATAAAATCCCTGGGGGATTAATGCTGGTTCCGCTCTTTTTGGGCGCGTTCTGTAATACCTTTACGCCGGGGGCTGGGAAATTTTTAGGTTCTTTCAGTAACGGTCTTATTACTGGCACGATCCCTATTCTGGCAGTCTGGTTTTTCTGCATGGGCGCGTCCATTGAACTTAAAGCGACGGGTTCGATGCTGAAAAAATCAGGCGTTCTGGTGGTGACCAAACTCGCCACGGCATGGGTTGTTGCAATGATTGCGGGCGCATTCTTACCGGGAGACGGTATCCAAAACGGCTTGCTGGCTGGGATCTCCGTTCTTGCGCTGGTCGCGGCAATGGACATGACTAACGGTGGTTTGTACGCCGCATTGATGAACCAATACGGTTCGAAAGAAGAAGCGGGTGCCTTCGTGCTGATGTCTCTGGAATCCGGCCCGTTGATGACCATGGTCATTCTGGGTGCCAGCGGTATCGCCACCTTTGAACCTCAGTTATTTGTCGGTGCCGTACTGCCTTTCCTGATTGGTTTTACGCTGGGCAACCTTGACCCAGACTTGAGAAAGCTGTTCGGTAATTCAGTACAAACGCTGATCCCTTTCTTCGCCTTTGCATTGGGCAACACCATTAATTTATCGGTGATCCTCCAAACGGGCTTCGCAGGGATTTTCCTCGGCGTATTGGTCATTATTGTTACCGGTATTCCATTGATTCTCGCCGATAAGTTTATCGGCGGCGGTAATGGAACCGCGGGCATAGCCGCATCCAGCAGCGCGGGTGCCGCCGTTGCCACTCCCCTTCTGATCGCGAATATGGCGCCAGAGTTCGCTCCGGTTGCTCAACAGGCGACAGCGTTAGTCGCCACCAGCGTCATTGTGACGTCAGTATTGGTGCCCATCATTACGGCATTATGGGCAAAACGCTTTTCACCTAAACACGCATAAAAGGTAACAGAATGGACGTACGACAGAGTGTACACAGTGAGCATGCGAAAACGCTTGATACCACCGAGCTGAGAAAGAAATTTCTCATTGAGAAAATCTTCACGCCAAACCACTACACCATGACTTACAGCCACATCGACCGAATTGTTGTGGGTGGGATCATGCCGATAGATGGCGAGATAACGTTTGATGACGGCATCGGCAAACAATTTGGCGTGAACTATTTTCTTGAGCGGCGCGAACTGGGGCTGATCAATATCGGCGGCCCGGCAAAAATCGTTATCGACGGCACAAGCTATCAGGTTGGCAACGAGGAAGCGCTCTATATCGGGAAAGGAGCCAAGGCTTTAGCATTTAGTAGTCTGGACAAGGCAAAACCAGCAAAACTGTATTACAACAGCGCACCGGCTCATGCCGTTTACCCGACACGCATCATCACACAGGATGACGCCATCAAAGCACCGTTGGGAGACGTCACGACCTGCAACAAAAGGACGATTTGCAAATATCTGGTGCCGGAAGTGGTGGAAACCTGCCAGTTGAGCATGGGGTTAACGCGTCTGGAGGAAGGCAGCAACTGGAATTCAATGCCGACGCATACTCATGAACGCAGAATGGAAGTTTACTTCTATTTTGATATGGCGGAAGACACCATTGTTTTCCATATGATGGGCGAGCCGCATGAAACGCGTCATCTGGTGATGCATAACGAACAGGCTGTGATTTCCCCAAGCTGGTCGATTCACACCGGCGTCGGCACCAAAAACTACGCCTTCATTTGGGGCATGATCGGCGAAAACCTGACGTTTGACGATATGGATCATATCGCGATGTTGGATTTACGCTAATCCTCTCTAGCGCTACGCCAAGAGAGTAAGATGCAGCAGGGTGAACCACGTTCACCCTGCTTCTTTATGTTGCGCCAGCAATCTCGTGATGTAGTCATCCTGTTCTACCGGCACGGAGTCGTCCTGTCATTTGGCAGCACCGCTCATTCCACGTCGATGCCACAGCCCTCACCATTGCGGTGCAATATAGCCGCCAACGCCCCACGCCGTGCACCAAACCAAAGACTATCCGCAATTAATTAGCTGACTAACAGATAAGTTAACATTGGTATAGAAGTTGCTTTTGTTCTTGTATTCCCATACCAAAAAACAAGGACCTGCAAATGCAACTCTCATTTATCGCCCGCACCATCACCGCCGCTTGCCTGATGCTGTCGTCTCATGCGCTGCTAGCCGATGACGCCAAACCTGGCGTCACTATCTACGCTACCGGCGGCACCATTGCTGGAAAGGCAGAATCCAATACGGCCACGACAGGTTATAAGGCGGGCGCTATCGGCATCCAGGAACTGTTGAACGCCGTTCCGGCTATTGGCGATGTCGCTACGGTGACAGGCGAGCAAATCGCCAATACCGCCAGCGGAAATATCGATCAAGCGATTCTGTTAAAGCTATCCAAAGCGATTAACAAACAGCTAGGCGATTCAAATACGCACGGCGTCGTCATTACTCACGGCACCGATACGTTGGAAGAGACCGCGTTCTTTTTGGATCTGACGGTAAAAAGCGAGAAACCAGTGGTTGTCGTCGGCGCAATGCGTCCCGCCACCGCCATCAGCGCGGATGGTCCTATGAACCTGCTGGAAGCCGTCACGCTGGCAACCAGTAAGAACGCGGAAAAACGCGGCGCGCTGGTGTTGCTGAACGATCGCATCGGCTCCGCATTCTACACCACCAAAACCAATGCCACGGCGCTGGACACGTTCAAAGCCAATGAACAAGGCTATCTGGGCGCATTCTACGGCGGCGTTCCGCGCTTCTTTTATCAGCCTGCTGCCCCCGAAAACAAACCGTTCTTTGACGTAAGCAATAAGGACACGCTGGCGAAGGTCGACATTCTCTACGGCTATCAGGATCAAGACAGTGGTCTGCTGAATGCCGCCATTGAACAGGGCGCAAAAGGCATCATTATCGCGGGTAGCGGTAACGGTGCGACGCCCACGCGTATCAAAGAAGACATCAAGAAAGCGGTAGCCAAAGGCATTCCGGTGGTGATCAGTACGCGCACCGGCAGCGGCTATGTTACCGATAAGAAGAAAGACGGTGCGATCGGCAGCGGATTCTACAACCCACAAAAAGCACGCATTCTGCTTTCGCTAGCGCTGTCTAACGGCGACGACATCGAGAAAATCCGTACCTATTTCGAGCAGTAAGAGCGGGGTAAGCCGGAATAATAAGGTATCCCGCAGTGTCAGTCTGTCGAGATACCTTTCCAACGCAACGTATTATTTTCACTATGGATGCAAGCGTGCCCATCATTTCCGACGGCGCACGCCGTTATTCTCCGCTACGCACTTATTCCCCACGCAGTGCCGTTGCCGGAGACTGACGATAGGACAGCATGGCCGGAATCGTGAGGACGACAGCGGCCACCAGCAACAGGAGCAGAACGAAGTGGATGTCTTCCCATTCCAGCGTCACCGGCAGGACAAAGCCGCTTTTCTCGCTCATCACTACGGCAATAGCCTGTGCAGCAAGGTAGCCCAGACCGACACCCACTAGCACGCCGACACTCACCAGCGACATCAACCCACTCCAAATCAACGTGAAAATGCCGTAGCGCGGTGCGCCAAATGCACGGAGTGCGCCAATCTGTTTCTGCCGCTGCCGCAGATGGATAACCGCCACCATCGCGACGGCTACGCCCACTAATCCCTCCGTCCCCAGCGAGATATAGGTCAGCAGTTCGCGAATATCGCCCAGCATCGAGTACAGCTTCACCAACACTTCACCGGGGAACACTGCCAGCGTTGTGTTGCTGCGATATAGAGAACGCAGTTGATAAGCGCCAGCGATCGTTTTCGGTTTCACGACAATCGCAGGCAGTCCCGCCTGATGTTTGTGCTCATGTGCTTCCACATCACTATGATCGTCGTGATGCTCATCGTCGTGATCATGTGCTCCTTGCTCACTCGCATCATGGTCGTGTTCATCATGATGTGCATCTTCTGCATCATGCGGTGGATGGATCCCATGCACCCGCCACACGGCATTTACCGGCACCAGAATCGCTTTATCCCACGCGCTGCCGTCGGCAGGCAACACACCGACCACGGTGTAGATGACATCATCGTGCGCGTGCGCGCCTTCCGTTCCTATCTGACCATGAATAGGGCTAAATTTACTCCCCACAGTCAGCCCCGTTTGCGCGCCGACCACAGCCTCAAAGTCGTCGTTGAACATGCGTCCGGCAGTGAGTTGTCGCTTGCCGTTATCCGTGACCAGCGGCGGCGTGGTGCCGATAATCGGCATCCCCTGATAGAAATCACCAAATGCGACTGGTGCCGCCCATGCCACCAGCGGGTTTTTCTCTAAATCAGTCAGCACCTGCGCAGGAATCAAGGTCAACGCAGACGGTTGCAGGAACACGGACGACAGCACCAGTTGTGTTTCGCTTCCCGGCGCACCAATCACCAGATCGAAACGATCGGCCGCTTTGGCACTGCCCATGCGTAGCGCTCTTTCCTGCAAACTCACGGAAATACTTAATGCTGTCGCCATCGCGATCAGCAATACCACAACCAGCACACCCGGCCATAGCCGACGCCAGTCTACCCAGATAAGACGCCATGGAATCATGCAGGATCCTCCTGATACAGCGTGTCCGCCACGAGGCGTCCTTTTTCGAGTTGAATACAGCGCGACATCTGTGATGCCAAATGCGCATCGTGCGTAATGGCGATAAGCGTTGCACGGCTCTCTCGCGCCAGCGTCACCAGCAGGTCAGCGATCTGCTCACCGCTCTGCGCGTCCAAACTGGCTGTCGGTTCATCGGCAACGATGATGTCTGGATTGCTCAGCAAGGCTCTCGCGACAGCAACCCGCTGCTTCTCACCGCGTGATAACACCTCAACCGGGCGTTTTCCCGTATCCAGTCCGACCTGTGCCAGCAAATCTACCGCCCGCTGCCTGAGCGATGCAGGTATCCGCCAGTGGTGAAACTGCGCAGGCAGTAAGACGTTCTCTATTGCATTCAGACCGGGAAAAAGGTGGAAATCCTGCATCACCAGCCCAATGTGCTGCGCCCGCCAGCGGTCGCGTTCTGCTTCTTTCAACTGCCAGATATCCTGCTTTTCCCACTGCACTTGACCCGTTCCGCTGTGATCCATGCCAGTTATGGCATTCACCAGCGTGGTCTTACCGGAACCGGAAGGCCCCATCACAGCGACCCGTTCGCCAGAACGAATCGACAACGCGGGAATATCCAGCACGGCCTCTGACGTATCAGGAAAGGTCACACTCAGGTGTTGAATCAATAACTCAGCCATCAGCGCTCCTAAAGGGTATCGAACGTGGCTTCACGCAGTCGCAGCAGGCTGACGAAACCCGTTTCAGGATCGGTCCACGATCCATGCTCCAGCACACCTTCCACCTCAATCATGGTGTTGTTCTGTACGAAGGTCTGACGTTTGGCGAGATAGACGACGACAATATCTTCGGGCCAGTCCGCATCAGACGAGCAGAAGGGACATAGCGCCATCGGCATTTTAGTTAATACAAAGAATTGTGACTCCGCCTTGAGCGGCGGCGCCATAAAGCCGTGCATCTTTACCCGTTTACCGGAGAGCGCTTTGACGTCATTGGAGAATTCCAGACCCAGCACGCCGTAAGAGGCATACAGCTTATCGAAGGAGAGTTCAGACTGCGCAGCGTTCACCGGAGCGATACCACCGAGGAGCAGAAGCACCAGCACCGCACGCAGCCAAGAGAATAAAAGCGGGGTTGCCCCCGCTTTGCTACATTTCGCATTATTCATAGCGTCGTAGGGTTACTTTTTGTCTTGCGGTTTCACCGCCAGTGCATCAACAATCACGCGGAACAGATCGGTGTTTTCCATGTAACCACGAATGCGTTCTGCACCGGGGCCACTCGCCTGAATCACCATATCGTCAACGGCATGAACACCTGTATCGGAAGAGCGTGGCAGGATCCCTTCACGGAATACCGCACCCGGCACTTTCTCGTAGGCTTTGTTAGCAACGTATTCATCTTTTTCGTTCTTGATAGCAGGAACGAACTGACCATCCAGCTTCGGACGGAACGTTTCGTAATAGTCTGGGTAGTTGTTGAAGAACACCGCCAGACGCTTGGAGACGTTCAAATCATCCGGGTAGCCGTCTTTGTTGGCGTCTTTGTAGTTCGGATAGCCTGCGTCTTCATACACACCGACTTTCTCACGCATCTCGGTGCCCGGCTTGCTGTCATCTATCGTACCGATGATAGACAGACCGTGCGTATGGTCACCCGTGACGATAATCATCGTATCTGGGTTTTTCTCCACGAACTTTTTAGCGATCGCGACAGACTGATCCAGCATGATGGTGTTAGTAAACGCACGTTCCCAATCCAGCGGGTGAGATGCTTTGTCGATCAGCGCGGATTCCACCATCAGGAAGAAGCCGTCTTGGTTTTTGGACAGCACATCCAGCGCCGCCTGCGTCATTTCAGTCAGGTCAGGCTGGTTGGGGAATTTCTTGGCTACGTCGTTTTTCAGGAAACGACGATCCATCACACCATCCATATTGCCGGTGTGGAACAGCCCCAGCAGCTTGGTGGCCTGTGACGCGTTTTTCTTCAGTGAATCCGCATCGGTAACCAGTGAGTAACCCGCCTGCTGGAATTTCTCAACGTAGTTGGTTTCGTCTTTACGCTTTGAACCCGGCGTGCTTTTCGGCAGGAAGTAGGCAGAACCGCCGCCTAACATGACCGTAGGCTGCACGTTGTAGAACATCTCGACAATTTCGGCTTTATCCGCACGGCGGCGAGTGTGGGAAACCACAGCGGCTGGCGTCGCATCCTGAAGTTCAGCATCGCTGACGACACCGACAGACATCTTGGTAGAACGCGTTAGCAGCTCACCCAGCGTTTCCTGCTTCGGGTGATCCAGTGAGCTTTTGCTACGGCTGACGTACACACCCAGCGCATTCACACCGGATTTGTGACCGGTCATGTAAGCACTCATGGTGTTGGCGCTGTCGGCCGCGATGGAGTCAGTACTGGAAGTACCGCCAAACGCCATATATTGCAGGTCATCAATCGCCAGACGACCGTCAGCTTTCCCTTCCGTCACCCCTTTGGACAGGATGCGCGCGCCAGTACGGTGCGCAACGGACAGGCCATCGCCGATGAACAGAATGACGTTCTTGGCTTTACGCGTACCAGACGCTGAATAGACGTCCCAGTTCACCTGGGTCTTTTTGCCTTTGGCTTCCGCCTCTACCACGTACTTGCCTGCTTCTGGCAGGTTTACGTCTCGCAGCCAGACAGTGGAAGCGTTGCCGCCATCTTCACGCTCAACAAACGAGGCTGTTTTGCCCAGCACCTGCTGGTAATCTTTGCCGTTGATCAGAATGCGAATATCTTCCGGCTTGAGTACTTCATCAAACTCGACTTTAAAATCGAATTTCCCGCCCGCCAGCATGGTGGCGCGGTCAATGGGATAAATGGCCTGAGCCTGGACCATTCCCGGCAGCGCAGCAGAAATCAGTAAAGGCAGTAACCAGCGAGCTTTCATTGTTATGTCCTTGGTTGCGTAGTTTAGCAGGACATAACGTAGTTACCTTTTTTTACAGTTTGATGAATTTCACCATAAATTATTGCATCTGCACCTAATCCTGCTCCGTCACCTTCTCCTTTAGCGGAAAGCGACGGCGCACGACGACAAAGAACAGCGGTACAAAGAAGATGGCGAGGAAGGTGGCGGCTAGCATGCCGCCGATCACGCCCGTTCCCACCGCATGCTGGCTGGCAGAACCCGCACCGCTGCTGGTCGCCATCGGTAACACACCGAAGATAAACGCCAGTGACGTCATCAAGATAGGCCGCAACCGCTGGCGGGAAGCCTCCAGCGTGGCCTCAACCAGATCCTTTCCTTTCTGGTTCATCTCGTTGGCGAATTCCACAATCAGGATGGCGTTCTTCGCCGATAGCCCGACCACCGTCAGTAGCCCAACCTGAAAATAGACATCGTTTTCCAGACCGCGCGCCCAGGTCGCCACCAGCGCCCCGAGTACGCCCATCGGCACCACCAGCATGACGGAGAACGGCACAGTCCAGCTTTCATACAACGCAGCCAGACACAAGAACACCACCAGCAGCGAAATCGCATACAGCGCCGGAGCCTGCGCCCCGCTTAGGCGCTCCTGCAAAGACATCCCCGTCCACTCCACCCCAAAGCCTTCCGGCAGCTTCTCCACCAGCGATTCCATAATATTCATCGCCGTACCGGTACTGACGCCCGGCGTGGCCTCGCCGACAATTTCCAGCGACGAATAGCCGTTGTAGCGTTCAAGGCGCGGCGATCCCGTTTCCCAGACAGTCTGTGCAAACGCGCTGAACGGCACCATGCCGCCGCTGTTATTACGCACATACCATTTACTGATATCGTCCGGCAGCATGCGGAATTTCGCTGCCGCCTGCACGTAGACTTTCTTCACGCGGCCACGATCAAGGAAGTCATTCACATAGGTCGACCCCCAGCCCGTTTTCAGCGTGCTGTTAATGTCGTCTACCGATACGCCCAGCGCCTGTGCTTTGCGCTGATCGATATGAATCCGCAGTTGCGAACTGTCATCCAGACCGTTATGGCGCACACGCGTCAGTTCACGGTTACTGTCAGCCATATTCAGCAGTTGATCCCGCGCGGCCATCAGCGCATCGTGCCCCAACCCACCGCGATCCTGTAACCGCATAGCGAAGCCCGCAGCGCTGCCCAAACCGTTGATAGACGGTGGGCTGCTGGCGAACACGCGAGCTTCCTTGATCTTGCGAAATTCTTTAGTGGCGCGTTCGATGACGGCAAACGAACTGCTCTCCGGCGTGGTGCGTTCGTTCCAGTCTTTAAGGCTCACAAACAGCCGCGCCACGTTCTGCCCATTTCCGCCCGGCCCTGAGCCGATGGTGGAAAACACGGATGTCACCGTGTCTTTTTCCTGCGTAAGGTAATACTGCTCGATTTTGTTGACCACCTGTAAGGTCTGCTGTTGCGTCGCCCCAGGTGGAAGCTGTACCTGAGTCGTGAACACGCCCCGATCTTCCTGTGGCAAAAACGAGGTTGGCAGCCGGAAAAACAGGAAAGCCATAATCCCGATAATACCCATATAAAGCAGCAGCCAGCGTCCGCTGTTTACCAATATCTTGCCGACGCCACGCTCATAGCCCAGCGACGTGCGGGTAAAGCTCCGGTTAAACCAGCCGAAGAAACCTTTACGGCCGTGGTGCTGGCCTTTGGCGAGCGGCTTGAGCAGCGTCGCACACAGTGCAGGCGTCAGAATCATCGCCACCAGCACCGACAGAATCATTGACGTCACAATCGTGATGGAGAACTGACGATAAATCGCCCCCGTGGTGCCGCCAAAGAAAGCCATCGGCACAAACACAGCGGACAGCACCAGCGCAATCCCGACCAGCGCCCCCTGCACCTGCCCCATCGATTTTCGCGTCGCTTCACGTGGCGATAGCCCTTCTTCGCTCATTACCCGCTCTACGTTTTCAACCACCACGATGGCGTCGTCCACCAGCAGGCCAATCGCCAGCACCATCGCGAACATTGTCAGCGTGTTCAGGCTAAAGCCGAAGGCATACAGCACAGCAAACGTACCGAGCAACACCACCGGCACTGCAATCGTGGGAATCAGCGTGGCGCGGAAATTCTGCAAAAACAGGTACATCACCAGAAAGACCAGCAGCACCGCTTCAAATAGCGTTTTCACCACATCAGTAATGGAGGCTTTCACAAAAGGGGACGTTTCGAAGGCAATTTTGGCTTCCAGCCCGTGGGGGAAGTAATGTGACAGTTCTTCGATGCGTTCTCTGACGCGCTTATCAGTTTCCAGTTCGTTAGCGCCAGACGCTAACTTAACGCCCAGCCCAGATGCAGCCTGACCGTTAAAGCGGCTGAGAAAATCATAGCGTTCGGCACCGAGTTCCACTTCCGCAACATTGGCCAGCGTGACGGCAGACCCATCTTGATTGACGCGCAGCGTGATATCACGGAACTGTTGCGGCGTCTGTAGCAGAGATTGTGCGTTGATCGTGGCGTTAAGCGCCTGATTATCCACCGACGGTACACCGCCAACTTGCCCTACCGAAACCTGACTATTTTGCGATTCGATAGCCCGCACAACGTCGCTGGTCGTCAGCGAATAATCCATCAGTTTGGCTGGGTCCAACCAAATGCGCATCGCATACTGCGATCCATAGGAATCGACCTCGCCCACCCCGCTGATGCGGCTGATCGGCTCCTGAATATTCGTCGCGACATAATCGGAGATATCCTGTTTGTCCATGCTGCCATCAGTAGAGACAAACGCGACCATCAGGATATTGGTGTCGCCGGTTTTACTTACGGTGACGCCCTGCTGCTGCACGTCCTGCGGCAGCTTACGGGTAGCGGATTGAAGTTGATTTTGCACCTGCTGACGGGCTTCATCGGGGTCGGTGCCCGCTTCGAAGGTCAGCATGATTCGGGCCTGCCCGGTATTGCTGCTGTCCGAGGACATGTACATCAGGTTATCCAGCCCGGTCATGCTCTGCTCGATAACCTGTGTCACGGTATTTTCCAGCGTCTGTGCCGACGCACCGGGATAGCTAGCCGTGATCCTTACGCTAGGCGGAGCCAGATCGGGGTATTGTTCTAGCGGTAATGACTTGATCGCCAACATACCGCACAGGCTGAGAAGGATAGCCAGCACCCACGCAAAAATAGGACGGTCGACAAAAAAGTTCGCCATCTCTTCTACACTCCTCAGCCATATTTTAATGTGGCTGCTTCATGAGCAGCCTACTTATGTTCGATCAGAACTGGATTCACTAACCCCAGAGAAAAACCCTGTATATAGGGTGCTGAATTACCTTAACTGCCAGCGTCGGCTAAATCGTGGAGAAATTGAGGAGAAAATGTAAATTATCGTCGGCTACGCCTGAGCGAACGCGATGACCTGCTCGGTAAAAGCATCAGGATGCGAGATAAACGGCGCATGCGCGGCTTTTGGCATCACCACCGACGTCGAATTCGGCCACTCATCATCCAGCCGCCCTGCCACCTTGCGCGGCACTAATCCGTCTAACGCGCCATAGAGCCGCAGGAGCGGCACGGTCAAGTCGGCTAACGGCTGGCGTAAATCCGCTTCACGCAAAATTTCCAGTCCGCCGTTCAGCACGTCAACTGACGGCATCGGCTGTTCCAGTACCACACTTTTTAGCAGTCTTGCATCCTGCCGTGCGTTCTCCGTTCCCAGCGTTTGCAGCGCCAGAAACCGCTCGACCGTGCGCTGAAAATCTTCGCTGAGCTGCTGCTGAAAGCCCTGTAAGACGTCCGGTTTGATACCCGGCCAGTCATCCTGCGCGCTGAAGCAGGGCGACGACGCCACGGTAATCAGTTTTTCCACCCGCGAAGGTGCGCTCAGCGCAATTTGACTGGCAACCAATCCACCCAGTGACCACCCCAGCCAAACAGCACGTTCCGGTGCCTGCGTCAGCACAATGTTCGCCATGTCACTCAGAGGCATCGGCCCGAACCCCTGACTTCTGCCATAGCCCGGCAGATCGACCAGATGCAGACGAAAATGCGGAGCGAGTCGCACAACCATGCTCTGCCATACCTGCGCATTCAATCCCCATCCGTGCAGCAACACAAGATCCGTATTTCCTGCGCCTTCGGTCTGCCAATACAACGCTGCCATCCGTTATCTTCCTTTCTCAGGGAAAAACCGTATTTAGGGAAAGAATATGTTAACCATCGCAGCACGCTGCTGGCTATGTTTATTGCCGCTTCACCGCAGCCAGCAGGGAATTTGTTCGTACTGTCAGCGTCATTTTCCCCGTTTTCCCACCTGCTGTCCGCGTTGTGGTTTGCCCACAGGCGACATAACACGTCAGTGCGGGCGCTGTCTGCAAGACCCGCCGCCTTGGCAATCGATGACCTTTATCAGCGACTACGCGCCGCCGTTCAACACGCTGCTTAAGCATTTCAAGTTTCACGGTAAAACCGAACTGGCAGCAGTACTCGCGCGACAGCTGTTATTACGCTGGCAAATGACCTATCGCGAGCGAAAGCTCACTGGGCAGGTTCCCCTATTCCGCCCCGATCGTCTGTTCACCGTTCCCCTGCACCGAAATCGCCAGTGGCATCGCGGTTTCAATCAGACCGAACTGCTCGCTCGCCCTCTCGCGCACTGGCTGAACTGCGCTTACGACCCACGCGAGTTGCAGCGCACGCGACGCACGCCGTTACAGCAAACGCTCAGCGCCAGCGCGCGGCGAAGAAATCTGCGAGGTGCATTTTCCTGTGATGTTCCGCTGTCCGGGCAGCAGGTGGTTTTACTGGATGATGTGGTGACGACGGGCAGCACCGCAGCCGAAATCAGCAGGCTGTTGCTGGCTCAAGGCGCGGCGGGCGTTCAGGTCTGGTGTTTGTGCCGAACCTTGTAGTCAGGGGGAGGATGGGCGTATTATAACCGATAAGTGCAGTCAACTATCGAGCTTACTATTATGATCCGTATTACCGATGCTGCTCAGGAGCATTTCCTGAAACTGTTGGCAAAACAGGAAGAAGGCACACAGATTCGCGTATTTGTTATCAATCCAGGTACGCCAAACGCCGAGTGCGGAGTTTCTTACTGCCCACCGGATGCCGTAGAAGCCAGCGATACCGTAGTGAAGTTTGAAAAAATTTCCGCTTACGTGGACGAGCTTAGCTCCCCTTATCTGGAAGACGCTGACATCGACTTCGTGACCGACCAGTTAGGTTCTCAGCTCACGCTGAAAGCGCCAAACGCCAAAATGCGTAAAGTGGACGACAGCGCCCCGCTGATGGAACGCGTTGAGTATGTGCTGCAATCGCAGATCAACCCACAGCTGGCTGGCCACGGCGGCCGCGTGACGTTAATGGAAATTACCGATAACGGCTTGGCGATCCTGCAATTTGGCGGCGGTTGTAACGGCTGTTCTATGGTCGACTTCACGCTGAAAGAAGGGATCGAGAAAGAGCTGCTGGAGAAATTCCCCGAGCTGAAAGGCGTGAGAGATCTCACCGAACACCAGCGCGGCGAGCACTCTTACTATTAATCCTCTACCCTGCTAATTTATCTTTGCTTTTCCTCCCAGACTCAGGGGAGGAAAAGTGTTCGTTCTGTTGTTAGGCTTTTTGCGTTTTCATCGGCGCGCCGCGGCGTAAATCCACATCCCGAACCAGTCGTTCAAGGCAGCGGTCAGCAAAGATCGATTCCAACGGACGCGTCAGTTTGCGCCGCCAGTTGGGGTATTCACGATTGGTGCCCGGTACATTGACTGGTGTGGCCATATCTAGCCAATCTTCCAGCTGAAACCCAACCAGTGCACATGCACTATCCGCGACATAACGGTGAACACCACGGCTCAGCGGTGTGCCCATCGTCGTTAGCGCCGAGTTGCGGCCAACACGCTGCGGTAGTAATCCAAATTCGTGCAACGCATTGAGCAGCCCCTGTTTCGCTTTCTCACGTTGCTGCATCTGCTCCTGCAACAACGACTCCGCAGGGTAAAGCCCTAGCTCGCGCCCAAGCGATAAATCCACCGTTTGCCAGTAGCCGCGCAGCGTTGGAAGGTCGTGGGTGGTGATGGTTGCCATCGCCTGACGTGGATAATCTTCGGGTGCACGGAAGTGATTCTCTTCGTCCTTTTCAAAGAACAGCACCTTGTAGGAATAGATACCGTAGTCATGCAGTTTACTGACAATTTCCGGCGGCACGGTGCCTAAATCCTCACCGATAATCAGGCAGCGATGACGCTGGCTTTCCAGCGCCAGCACCGCCAGCAGATCGTCAACCGGATAATGCACATAAGCCCCGCTGCCCGCCGACTCCGCTTTGGGGATCCACCACAGGCGTAAAAGCGCCATCACATGATCGATGCGCAATGCACCGCAGTGCGCCATGTTGCTACGCAGTACGTCGATAAAAGGTTGATAGCCCCGAAGCTGCATCATGGTGGGGTTCATCGGTGCAAGCTGCCAATTTTGCCCCTGCGGCCCAAGCGGATCCGGCGGTGCCCCGATAGAAGCATCAAGACAATATAGCTGTCGTTCGTCCCACGTTTCCGCGCCGCCCTGTGCAACGCCAACGGCTAAATCGCGATACAGGCCTAACGGCAGGCCAAGCTGCTTACTGTGCGCATAACAGTCCGCTAATTGCTCATGCGCCATCCATTGTAGCCAGCTGTAGAACGTAATCTCATCGCTGTTTTCACGGCGGAATGACTTCACTGTCTCACTGTGCACATCATGATAGCTGGCGGGCCACTGGTGCCAGTCCGCATAATTCTCGCCCTGCTTTTTCAGGTAGGCCTGCAACGCATCAAACGTCGCCTGGAGTTGCAGGCTCTGCCCGCCGCTGACGACAAATTGACGAAAGGCGCTAATACGCGGATCCAGAGTACTACGGGTAGTAAAGTAACGAAACGCCAGCCGCAAGGCAGCCAGCTTAAGCTGCGTAACCGGTTCATAATCGACCCAGCGACCCGCCCGCAGCGATGTGATCGCACTTTGCGTCTCCTCACGGTGCCACCACGCCTGCGCTTCCGCGCTCTGCTGGAAATCATCAACTCGATTCACATCGATATAAATAATGTTCAGCCAGTGGCGGGATGAAGGACTGTAAGGACTTGCAGCCTCTGGCAGCGCGGGATACAGAGAATGCAGTGGGTTCAACCCCACGAAGGCACCGCCACGCCGGGCAATTTGTTCTACCAGTTGGCGCAGATCGCCGAAATCCCCCACGCCCCAGTTGTTCTGCGAGCGCAAGGTGTAAAGCTGGACGGTAACGCCCCACCAGCGTTTTCCCTGCTGTAAGGCTTCGGGTTCATAGCAACGGTGCGGCGCGACAATAATCCGGCAGCTCCAGCGCTGGTCGGCCTGCGTCAGCGTCAGGTAGTGGTAGCCCAGCGGCAGCACGCCCGGCAGAGCCAGCGTTGAGCCGCCCGTTATCTGCCCTTGAATTTGCCCGCCATTTTCATACATCAGCGTCCAGAAGTATTCACCATGACCAGCAAGCTTGATGACCGCATCCCGGCCTTGCAAAAAGACACGAACAGGCGGCAAGGGCGCATTGCCGCTATCAGAAACGTCCATCATTTCCTGAATCTGATTGATGATTGCGGCCGCAACAATGTGCTCTTTGCCATAGGCATCGGTATAGCTTTCCGCGATGCCTGTCTGTTGGCTTGCCAGTTTATCCACCTTGAATACCCTCTCCTTTTCCTAACGATGCGCCTGCCAAATGCGCGTCTGGTAATCATGAATCGCTCTGTCCGAACTGAACATCCCCATTCTGGCAGTATTCAGCACACAACGGCGCGTCCATTCATCCGGCTCACGGTAAAGCGCATCAACACGCTGCTGCACCTCACAATACGGTGCAAAATCGGCCATTAACATATAGGGATCGCCCAGTTTCAGCAGGCTATCCAGCAGCGGGGCAAACGCGTCTTTATCACCCTGACTGAACGCGCCGCTCGCCAACTCGTTCAGTATTTCACGCAGCAGCGGCGTCACAGCAAGGTAGTCAGACGGCTTGTAGCCCTGAGCCTGTAACGCTTTGACCTGTTCCACGGTGTGGCCGAAAATGAACAGATTGTCTTCGCCGACCTGCTGCGCCATTTCTACATTCGCCCCGTCCAACGTACCGACGGTCAACGCCCCGTTCAGCGCCAGCTTCATATTGCCAGTACCGGACGCTTCTTTACCTGCCGTCGAAATCTGCTCAGACACATCAGCAGCAGGAATCATCCGTTCAGCCAGCGATACACGATAGTCCGCCGGGAAGATGACCTTTAGGCGATCGTTAACGCGGCGATCTTGGTTAATGACTGCAGCGACCCGGTTAATGGCATAAATGATGTTTTTCGCTAATACATAGCCCGGTGCGGCTTTGGCACCGAACAAAAAGACGTGCGGCACTATATCCAGATGCGGATTGTCACGCAATTGACGATATAGCGCGAGAATATGAAGTAGATTCAAATGCTGACGCTTGTATTCATGCAATCGCTTGATTTGCACGTCAAACAGCGCCTGTGGATCGACCACGATGTCATACTGCTGGCGGAGATAGGTCGCCAGCTGCGTTTTATTATCGGCCTTAATTTGTCGATAACGCTCACGAAAGCCAGCATCGTCAGCATAGGGTTCCAGCCCTTGCAGCGCAGGCAAATCATTCACCCACGGCGTATACAGCGTGTCGTCGATCAACGCAGACAGCGCCGGATTACACTGCTTCAACCAGCGGCGTGGCGTAATACCGTTGGTGACGTTGTGGAATTTGGTCGGCCACAACTGGTGATATTCAGGGAACAGATCTGTTACCACCAGCGCCGAGTGCAGTGCCGCCACACCGTTGACGGCAAAGCAGCTCACGACGCACAGGTTCGCCATGCGAATCTGGCGCTGGTGGCGGATGGCCAGCTTCGCCCATACTAGCCGATCGCCGGGCCACTTGTCCTCGACCTGCGCCCTAAACTGCGTATCAATCTGTCGGATAATCGACAGGTGGCGAGGAAGCAGGCGGCTAAACAGCCGTTCATCCCAGCGCTCAAGCGCTTCCGGCATCAATGTATGGTTGGTATAGGCAAAAGTGCGTCCGGTTATCGACCAGGCTTCATCCCACGACATCTGATGCTCATCCAGCAGCAGACGCATCAATTCAGGGATCGCCAGCGTTGGGTGAGTATCATTAAGCTGGATGACTTCATAATCCGGCAACGCAGATAACGCACGCCCCGCGTTAAGGTGGCGGCGCAGGATGTCAGCTACCGAACAGGCACAGTGGAAATACTGCTGCATCAGGCGCAAGCGTTTGCCTGCCGTATGATTGTCATTCGGGTACAGCACGCTAGTCAGGCTGGCGGCGGAAATGCCCGCCTGCGCCGCACGCAGATAGTGACCTTCATTGAATAAGGTTAGATCAAACGGGTCACGATGCGTGGCACGCCACAGGCGCAGCGGCTGCGCGGCACCGTTGTGATAGCCAATCACCGGTAGGTCACAGGCCTCACCCCTGAAAACCGTATCAGGCAACCAGCGCAGGCTCCCGTCGGTTTGGGGTTGCAAACGCCCGCCAAACCCAACATCCACCGCCAGATCCGCTCGCGGTAAAAGCCACGGGTAGGTGTCACGTTGCCAGTCATCGGCCGTTTCCTGCTGCTGTTCTTGCGCAAAATGCTGACGAAACAGACCATACTGGTAATTGAGGCCGTAACCCGTTGCAGGCTGCCCCACCGTCGCCATTGAATCCAGAAAGCAAGATGCCAGCCGACCTAATCCACCGTTGCCTAAACCCGGATCGGTTTCCTGCTCCAGAATATCACTCAGGTTCAGCCCTTGCTCGGCCAGCGCGGTGGCTACCGCGTCATACCAGCCCAGATTCAGCAGATTGTTGCCCGTCAGGCGGCCGGGCAAAAACTCCATCGAGAGGTAGTTCACATGGCGCTGAGGTGTATTGGAAGCAGGAGGCGTTGGCGATGCGGTGTGCGTCAGCAACTGTTCTGCCAGCGCAAGGCTGACGGCACGCCAGCACTGCACCGGTGTCATCGCCTTCAGGGAAGCAACGCCACCGAGCCGCTGCTGACGAAGCAGCGAGGCGGCAAACTGTGGTGCATCAAAAGCGATGGCAGAATGAGTGGGGGAAACGGGTTGCGTCAAAGCATCTGACTTTTTTGCAGCCACTGAACGTTTTGACAATCCTGACTTTTCTGAAGAACCAGACTTGTTTGAAGAATCTGACATCGTGCCTCCTCCTTTGTCCATCATGGAAAAGGCACATCGGACTTAACACAACTCCAACTGTACCTTATGTTGTTCAATGATTTTCAGTACGCTGGGTGGTGGTGACTGGTCGGTAAAAAGATAGTCGATCAAATCCATGTTACCCAAATTCACCATCGCATTGCGGCCGAACTTGGAATGATCTGTCACCAGCATGACGCAGCGAGAATTTTCAATAATCGCCCGTTTTGTACGCACTTCATGGTAATCAAACTCCAGTAATGACCCATCCATGTCAATACCGCTGATGCCCAAAATGCCGAAATCCAGACGGAACTGAGAGATAAAATCGAGCGTCGCCTCCCCCATAATACCGCCATCGCGGGTCCGCACTTCGCCACCAGCCAAAATCAGGCGAAAATCCTCTTTTGCAGTCAGCAGTGTTGCCACATTCAGGTTATTGGTGACCACACGCAGATCCTTATGCTGCATCAGCGCATAGGCCACCGCTTCGGGCGTGGTGCCGATGTCGATAAACAAGGTAGCCCCGTCTGGAATCTGGCTCGCCACCCGACGGGCAATGCGCGCTTTTTCATCCGACCACATCATTTTACGGTCATGATAAGCCGTGTTAACTGAACTGGACGGCAAAGCCGCACCACCGTGGTGACGATGGATTTTATTCTGTTCAGCCAGATCGTTCAGATCGCGACGGATGGTCTGCGGGCTCACCGCAAAATGATCCACCAGTTCTTCAGTACTGACATACCCCTGCCGACGCACCAGTTCAATAATGGCGTCATGCCGTTGTGTCTGCTTCACATTTATCCCCTAAGACGCCCCGATTTACCGAGGGTTTGTTTTATTATACGTGTCCCAAAAGGCCATCAATAGCCCGACAATCAGCCCTGCCACATGCGCCGCATTCGCGATCGACATGCCTAAAATATCGAAATATCCGGCGACCAGCCACAGTAAAGCGAAGGCCATCAGACTGCGCGGCATGGATAAATAGCCGTCAGGCTCTCTTTCCCCTCGAAGCCAGACATACCCCATCAGGGCATAAACAACGCCGGACAGGCCACCAAAATAGGTGCCGCTACACCAGGATTGCGCCCAGCCGCTAACCAGCGCAGAAACCAGCGCGATGACCAACAGCTTGCCGGTTCCCAACACTTTTTCAACCGGCCCCCCCAGATACCACCACCACATCAGATTGAACAAAATATGCAGCAGAGAAAAGTGCAACAAAGCATGACTAAACCAGCGCCACAGCTGTAGTTGCTGTCCTTCTGCTGGGAACGCGAGCCACGTCATCACGCTCTCATAACCTGAAACTTGCATCAGGATGAACACCGCAATCGTCACGACCATCACGGATAACGTCAGCGGCCCTGCTTTTTGCTTCAGCGTTTGCAGGTAAGAATAACGCTGGTATTGAATACCAGTATCCATCGATCCCGTTTGCCAGCTCGCCGCCAGATAGCGCGGGTTTGTCGGGTCGCGCAGAAAAATCTCCAGCGCTTCCTGAACCTTGCCCAGTTGGGTTTCATCTTCCAGCCACAGTTCAGCCTCATGCCCTTGAGGCCGCATCTCCAGATAGACCTGCTGCGTACGCATGTAATCAACAAATGCCTGAGCCAGACGCGGGTTGGAGAGAGCAATAACGCGAATCATCATAGCGGAAAGCGCCAGTTGGTAGGTTGGGTTAGGAACATGATAATAATGATTATTTCATCGTCATGCGATCAGACTTGCGCCTGCGTGTCTTGCGGGTAGCGATGTTGCCAGGCTTCAAAGCCACCATCGATACTGTACACCGAATCGAACCCCTGACTAATCAGGTACTGTGCGGCATTGCGGCTGCTAATCCCGTGGTAGCAAATCACCATGACGGGTGCTTCGAAGTTAGCTCCACGCACAAAGTCAGGCAGCGTTTCGTTCGTCAGGTGCGTCGCGCCGGGAACATGGGCGACGGCAAAGCTCTGTGGATCGCGAATATCAACGACAACGCCCCCTTCCTGCCAGCGGGAATGGGCTTGCTCAATACTAATAGCTTCAAATTGTTCCATCGAAAGTGACAACCTTGTTAATAATGGACAGGGTGTTAGTAACAACTGGCGTCATTGTAACCCGCCTTCGGCGGCATAAAACCTATGTGATTATAAGGTTATTTATAAAAACAGGGGTTCATTAACGTGAGTCATGACGACAAAAAATGGTAACGATATGACACAGACCTACTGGAACCGCATGGTGCCTGAACTTACAGTGACAGACTTTTCCACCTCGCTGCATTTCTACGTGCACATACTCGGCTTCACCATAACGATCCGCCGTGAGAATCCAGATTTTGTCTATCTCAGTCTGGGCGAAGCACAGCTAATGCTGGAAGCGTTTCACGATGGAGGATGGAATACGGGAGATCTCGTCAAACCTTTGGGACGGGGTATCAATCTTCAGATAGAGGTGGACGACGTGATGCCGTTATTGGACAGTCTGGCGCATCATCACATTCCGCTTTACCGACCACTCAAAGATAACTATTACACAATAGAAACCAGCAAAGACGCGACAGGACCACGCGAAGCATGCCAGCGAGAGTTTTTAGTTCAGGATCCCGATGGTTATCTCTTACGCTTCAGCCAGTATATCGAGCAACCGTAGCTCCCTACCCGGCTATGCCGCCAAAAATAGCCCTAATAACCCTTACTTTAATGTGACAACTATCATCATATTGTTAGCTTCATCACGCATAAATGTTTTTATTTGGTTAACCATTAGCTGATTTGTTTGTTTTCGATTATTATAATGCTCGAAAACGAACATTTTGATTTATTCGAGGGTGGAGGAAGAAACGTGGAAACCAAAGATCTCATCGTTATCGGCGGCGGAATTAACGGTGCAGGCATCGCCGCAGATGCGGCTGGGCGAGGGCTATCAGTCCTGTTGTTGGAAGCGCAGGATCTTGCCTGTGCCACGTCCTCTGCCAGCTCTAAGCTGATTCACGGCGGCCTGCGCTACCTTGAGCACTATGAGTTTCGTTTGGTCAGCGAAGCACTGTCTGAACGCGAAACGCTGCTGAAAATGGCTCCGCACATTATTTTCCCAATGCGCTTTCGTTTGCCCCATCAGCCGCACCTGCGTCCAGCCTGGATGATTCGTATCGGCCTGTTCATGTATGACAACATTGGCAAACGCGTCAGCCTGCCTGCCAGTAAGGGACTGAAATTCGGTGCAGATTCCGTTCTTAAGCCTGAGTTGAAGCAAGGCTTTGAATATTCTGACTGCTGGGTGGACGATGCGCGTCTAGTGGTGTTAAACGCGCAGGAAGTGGCAAAACGCGGCGGAGAAGTCCGCACCCGCACCAAAGTTACCCGCGCTCGCCGTGAACAAGGCGTGTGGATTGTGGATGCCGTTGACTCACTGACCGGCGAAACCTTCACCTGGCGTGCCAAAGGCCTGGTGAATGCGACCGGCCCGTGGGTGAAAGAATTCTTTGATGACGGCTTACAGCTGAAATCGCCTTACGGCATCCGTTTGATCAAAGGCAGCCACATCGTGGTGCCAAGAGTCCATAACCAGCCGCAGGCGTATATTCTGCAAAACAAAGATCACCGTATTGTATTCGTGATCCCGTGGCAGGATGACTACTCGATCATCGGTACGACCGACGTAGAGTACAAAGGTAATCCGCACGATGTGAAGATCGATGACAACGAAGTCGGCTACCTGCTGGATGTGTATAACGACCATTTCAAACAGCAACTTACGCGTGACGATATCGTCTGGACTTACTCCGGCGTGCGCCCACTGTGCGATGACGAGTCCGATTCTCCACAGGCGATTACCCGTGATTACACGCTGTCGGTAGACGATGACAACGGTCAGGCTCCACTGCTTTCCGTGTTTGGCGGCAAGCTGACGACGTACCGTAAACTGGCAGAGCACGCGCTGGACAAGCTCCACAAATACTATCCTCAGGCGGGTAAAGCCTGGACGAAAGATGCGGTACTGCCGGGCGGTGATATCGCTGGCACGCGTGATGACTACGCCGCCGCGCTGCGTCGCCGCTTCAATCTGCCTGAATCACTGACGCGCCGTTACAGCCGTACCTACGGTTCAAACAGCGAACTGATTCTGGCAAACGTGAAAGGCCTCAGCGATCTGGGTGAAGATTTCGGTCATGACCTGTATGAAGCCGAACTGCGCTATTTGGTCGAGAAAGAATGGGCGGTCACGCTGGACGACGTCATCTGGCGCCGCACCAAACTGGGCATGCGCTTTGATGACGCGCAGAAACAACGCATCAGCGACTGGTTAGTCAGCTACCGCCAACAACAGATGGCAAAAGCGGGTTAATCGTTCCTATCTTTACTTCTCGATCAGGCACCCTGATCGAGAAGCCTCCCCACTATAAATAGCAGACGTCAAACATCCGCAACATACTCATATCGTACCCTGCCCTCAGATGATGATCAGGCCTTTTTATTCGCCGCCTAACTTATTTTTAATGATATTATTTCAATATTAATCAATAAGCTTGCTTATTTTTAGTCCTTTCTTTGTGCTATTGGTTCCATGAGCATCTTGCTATCCTTTTCCCGTACTTTCTTTCTCAAAGGGAATATCGTCAGGGATGTCACAGGGATCGTTTTTATTATTCTGCCTACCGCCTAAGACACGCGCTCTGCTTGCTTTCTACGGTGTGAAACACCGAATCGCTGTTCAACCTAAATTCTCTGCACTTTTCTCTGAAGCCGCGCTCTTTCTCGCGCGGTGTTTGGCCAACGTGAGCTGTCGTGTGAGCAGACCCAGACCAGAACTCAGATTTTCATATTAATCAGGATAGCGACGTGCCGCTCCGAGGGAACCTGAGGCGTGCAGTAGCCATGGTCACAACACAAAAACAACAAGGAGAGGCCGATGGCAAACAGTACAGGATTACAGTTCACCGTAAAGGTTGGCGCTCTGGAGGCTGGCACTTTTGCGGTGGTGGACTTCAGGCTGGATGAGGGGTTGAATTGCCCCTTCAGCCTGTCGCTGAGTCTGGCGAGCGCGTTGCCGGATGTGGATTTTGGTGCGGTGCTGGACCAGCCGTGCGAGCTGATGATTTGGTATGAGGGCGAGTTAAAACGCCGAGTCAGCGGGATTATTAGTGGATTCACGCAGGGTGACACCGGATTTCGGCGCACGCGCTATCAGGCGGAAGTCCGTCCGGCGCTGTGGCGACTGGGTCTGCGCACCAACGCCCGCATCTTTCAGGCGCAGAAGCCGGAAGCGATTATCGGTGCATTGCTGGAAGAAGCAGGCGTTACCGACTACGCCTTTGCGCTGCGCCATGAGCACGCGGTGCGGGAATACTGCGTACAGTATCGGGAAAGTGATTTAGCGTTTATCACCCGACTGGCGGCGGAGGAAGGTCTGTACTTCTTCCACGAGTTCGAGGAAGGCAAGCATCGGGTCGTGTTTGCCGATGATGCGGGGGCGCTGACCAAAGGGCCTAAGCTGTTCTTCAATCTGGCGACACAGGGGTTAAGTGAGGGCGAATATGTCCGGCGTTTCCACTACGCGGAGCGAGTGAGCACGGCCGAAGTGGAACTGAAGGACTACAACTTCAAGACGCCGGCTTACGGGCTGTCACACAAGAAGATGAGCGGTGAGCTGGCGCACCAACGTGAAAGTTATCAGCATTACGACTATCCGGGGCGCTATAAACAAGACCCGAGCGGCAAGGCGTTCAGCGGTTACCGGCTGGATGCGCTGCGGTCAGGGGCGGTGACAAGCGAAGGGGAATCCAACTGCGCGGGGCTGATGCCGGGCAATACCTTTACCCTGACGGAGCACCCGAATGCGACGCTGAACGCGGTGTGGCAGACGGCGAGCGTGACGCACGTCGGGCAGCAGCCGCAGGCGCTGGAAGAGGAAAGCGGCGGCGAACCGACAACCATAAGCAACAGTTTTGCGGTGGTGAAGGGCACAACGACGTGGCGCGCTGCGATGCCGTACAAACCGATGGTGGACGGCCCGCAAATCGCGACGGTGGTCGGTCCGGCGGGTGAAGAGATTTACTGCGACCCGTACGGTCGGGTAAAACTGCAATTCCCGTGGGATCGCTATGGCGCGAGCAACGACCAAAGCTCTTGCTGGGTGCGCGTCAGTCAGGGCTGGGCGGGTGGCCAATACGGCATGATCGCTATCCCACGCATCAGCCATGAAGTGATTGTCAGCTTCCTCGAAGGTGACCCAGACCAGCCGATTATCACCGGGCGTACGTTCCACGCGACCAACCGTCCTCCTTACGACCTGCCTGCGCACAAGACGCGTACCGTGCTACGCACGGAAACTCATCAGGGTGAAGGATTCAATGAGCTGCGCTTTGAAGATCAGGCCGGGCAGGAAGAAATTTATATTCACGGGCAGAAAGACCTGAACGGCCTGATTGAGAACGATGTTGTCTGGCACATCAAACATGATGCCCACACGGATATTGATAATGAGCGGGTAACGCGAATCAAAGCCAACGATCACCTGACGGTCGAGAACGAGAAACGTGATCATGTTAAAGGGGATTACTCACTGAGCGTCGATGCCTCGATGCACCAGAAACTGGGGCAGGCTTTGCTGGTTGAGGCCGGACAAGAGGTTCATCTTACATCTGGCAACAAGATAGTGCTGGAAGCCGGGGCTGAACTGACGCTCAAAGTGGGTGGCAGCTTCGTGAAGATTGATCCCAGTGGCGTGACGCTGGTTGGCCCCAGCATCAAGATGAATTCAGGCGGCAGCCCCGGTTTTGGTTCTGGCTGGGCAGGTCAAATGCCCACCTTTCCGGGGGCGGTTGAGGTGGTTAAAGCGCCCCAACCGCCACAGGTGCCACCTCTTGAAAAACCAGTCTGTATTCCCTGTCTGCTACGCGCCATGGCGCAGGGCGATGCGTTGGTTCAGGGAGAATAAGATGCTACCCAAAGCAATCTGGCACCAGAATGCCTGTGTCGTCCTGCTGGAAGGGGCTTACCTCACCCCAGAGCAGCGGGTACGGTTGAGTGAAAGGCCATTTTTACCGCTCTATTTTCATGATGACGTGTTTGAACTGATCAATCTTGGACCCTGGCTTTGGCATTGTCCGCAATCGGAAGAGAGATTACTGGCTACGCTCGTTCAGCAGGGGCATGTGGTTGGCCTGCTGGAGAGCGACCAACCCCTCAGTACCTTGCAAAAGCAACTGGCTTTGGGTGTGAGGGTGATTGAACCCGAAGGGCAATTTAGCCAACTGCTGCGATTCTACACACCGCAGGCGTTGCCTCTGCTTATCGAGCAATACGACGCCCCGTGGCTCGGTGGGCTTTTTGGGGGGATCGACCGCTGGTGGTTACGAGAGAATGACGGCAGTTGGCGCGAACTGAGTCTGTCGATCCCTCCCACTGAACCTGTTCTGGTTAAATTGACGCCTGAGTTATATCAAGCGTTGCAGGGCTCACCTGATGAACATCGCCTGCTGGCCCTGTGGCAAGAGGGGGAAAACATCAGGCATTTTCCCCCTTGTGAAAGAATGCGCATGGTCCGCAAGGCATTGGAGAAAGCCGAAAAAGCTGGCGCGACAGAGGCACAACGACGGCTGTGGGCATTAGCCTATCTGGAAGGTGGCCGTCAGGCGTTGGAAGAGCAAAAGGGACGAACATGAGCGCGACAACCGGTTTGATAAGAGCAATCTCGGGGCTGATAACGGCGATATGGCAGATATTACCGCGCTGGGGGCGGTGGCTGGCGAGTATTCTGCTGGTGCTCTGGCTGGGCTGGACGTTCCTGATTCAGGAGCGACATGGCGGGGCGTCATTGGTTGTTATGTCAGTAATGGATCGCCCGATTAGCTATGCCTATGTCAACGGTAATATGGGGGGAAATACAGATGCATTTGACGGACGAAATGCGGGGGGAAAAACCGCAGGCCCTTACCGGATAGGCGGAGATACGGCCAATATTAAATGGGAACTTGCGATGACTCGCAAACAATATAACGAGCTTGGATATCGTCCAGAGATCCATGCTGTAGTCTTACCGATGCCTAAACGAGAGAAAGGGCAGAATGATTTCTGTGTGCTGTTTTTGCCAGATAACAAGCCGATGATACGTTGGGCCTATCGTTGTCACCTTGATATGCAGGATGTAATAAATCCTTATCGGACAAGGAAGTTGTAATGGTGGATTGGGATGATCTGGAGTGTCGCGTTGCGCGTGAAGAGAGCCGTCATCAGGCAGGCGTGATGGCTACCCGGCGCGTAACAAAGGAATTGAATCAGCAAGAGCAAAAGGGACGAACATGAGTGCGGCAAACGGTTTGATAAGAGCAATTTCGGGGCTGATAACGGCGATATGGCAGATATTACCGCGCTGGGGGCGGTGGCTGGCGAGCATTCTGCTGGTGCTCTGGCTGGGCTGGACGTTCCTGATTCAGGAACGGCACGGTGGGGCGTCGATCGTGGTTCATTCAGTGATCGATCGTCCCATTAGCTATGTGTATGTCAACGGCAATATGGGAGGAAATACCGATGCGTTTGATGGGCTTAATACGGGAGGCAGTTCTGCGGGCCCCTATCGTATAGAGGGAGATACAGTAAAGATCAAATGGGAACTTGCGATGACCCGCCGACAATATGATGAGCTGGGCTATCGCCCTGAGATTCATACAGTTATTTTATCCATGCCTAAGAGGGAAAAAGGGCAAGATAATTTCTATGTGCTGTTTTTGCCGGATAACCAGGTGATGGTGCGCTGGGTTGGATGGGGTATCCCTGGTATGAAAGATGTAATTGATACTTATCGGACAAGGAAGTTGTAATGATCGATTGGGATGATCTGGAATGCCGCGTTGCGCGTGAAGAAAGCCGTCATCAGGCAGGGATAGGTACTTGTTCATTGGCGTTACAGATCGGTTTTTTCTTCGATGGCCTGAAACGCAATATCAATGTGGATGAAGAGAGCCAGCGTCTGACTAACGTAGGGCGCTTGTTTCGTGCTCACTCTTTTGAGATCAAAGCCAGCCTCACATCTGCATATTCATCTGCCAAAATCTATGTTCCCGGTTTAGGTACCCTCCTTGACGATACGCCGTCCGAAAGGTTGGACAGCATTCTGGACGCCAGACAGCAGGCGTTGCCTGAAGATTATGCCGATGCACTGGTTGAGCAGGGCAAAGAAACGGCGGTCGATACTGTTAAGGGCGTTTTCAAAGAGGACTGGAGTCAGGTGCTCTCCAATAAGCTGGGCGACCTGGTGACCATGAAGAGTGGCTTCGATGCCACGGTATCTGCGGCCAAAAAGGCGGCGACCCGCGCACTGCTCGAAGCAACCGAACCGATTCGGGATAACCCGATAGTGGCCGAGTTGCTAATGACCGGCGTCGATGCGCGGGTGGATTTGGCTAAAAACAAGTTCAAAGAAAGCATCGTACTGAGTAAAAAAGAGAATCAACTGCCCATCAAACTGGTCCAGATTTCGGTGTTCGGTGCCGATCTGGGTGCCGCGTTAGCCCGACGCTTTATCGATGAGCTGCTGGAGTCGGTCTGTACCAAAGTAGGAAACGAATACCGCTACGAAGACAGTAAGGTTGAAGTAATTTTTGCTGGCCTGTTCGACTGCACGCGCCGCAGTTCGATGGATATGGGTGATACCGTAGCTACCATCTCTGACGGGGCGGGATTAGTTGCCCGACACCCTGTTGTTGGGCTTATCACCACGGCCTTTGGCGCGAAAGTGATTACGTTCGATAAACCCCTTCATCCCGCCGTAAAAAAAGCGTTGCACCTGATCGCGGCACATGAACGGCGAGAATATCGTCCTCTGTTGCCTTTGGGACCGCTCCGGTCCGGCTGGCGTGAAGTGCTCTGCCCCGGCATCAGTGAAGATGTGACGGGCGGGCTGTTACCCGACGAACAGCGCCCCAGTGCCGAACTGTGTCGGGTACCACTACGACAGATGTATGAAACCGCACGTCGGGCTCAGGTGCCTTTTCCTAACTTCTCCATCCTTGATGCTAAAAACCCACGAGTAGCCCAGTATTTCATCATGCAGGATAGTCGGCTGGGTTACTCCGCGAAAAAATACAGTGAGTACTACAGCAAATGGGTGGGGAAAATGAACCCGACACCGGAAGCGTTCGAACTGCATATGATCCACTACTGCTTTTGGCTGGGGGAAAAATTGCATGACTATAAAATACTTCGCCAAAACGTGAGTGGAAGCGAGCGGGATAAACTCAACGCGCAGTGGGGATGGCTAATACAGGTCGGGCGCGATGCGGAAAACGTGTTGAGAAGCAGAGGGCTGAGTCGGCAGATGTATCGGGGGGCCGATTTGGTGAAGTTCTTTAATGGCATTAAGCGGGTGCCTCGTGAGGCGGATATCTTCTTCAATTATTTTATGCACGATTTTACGTCTGAGGAACTCAAGTTCGCTACGCTGAACGAGCAGGCGAATACGATGTTGAGGAACAATAATTTCTTCGTCCCGCGTGGAATAGAGATATTGGCTGTCGATGACGAAGCCGCAGCATGAGCGTTGCAACAAGCCTGACCCTCTGCCTTCTCACGGTCATACTCGGACCATCAGCAGTGGTTCATCCTGTGTGTTCATTGATAGCAAACCCGCTGCACGTTCTGGGGATGAAGTAAGTTGCGGTGGCGTATTGATTCGTGGGGGAAGTGTGAATATAGGCTGATATACCACATCCCCTCCTTAGTAAACAGGCGTTCATTGAACGCCTGTTGTCTTTTTAAGAACTAGCCATCAATAGCAGAACCCTTTTCTCATCACAGCCGTATCGGTTTGATATTCCAGATATCTTCTGCATATTCGCCGATAGTACGGTCAGACGAGAAATAGCCCATGCTGGCAATATTCTGGACAGCACAGCGCGCCCACTCGTCCTTATTCTGATACAGCTCATCAACCCGATCCTGCGTATCCACATAGCTGCGATAGTCTGCCAGTAGCTGGTAGTAATCACCAAAATTCACTAGTGAATCAAACAGATCGCTGTAGCGTCGGCTATCATCAGGGCTGAAGACACCCGTGGTGATTTGCGTCAGCACGCGGTGTAGCTCTTCGTCCTGATCGTAATATTGCCGTGGGTTATAACCGCTCTGGCGTAGCGCTTCGACCTGATCGGCCGTGTTGCCGAAGATAAACATATTCTCTTCGCCAATATGTTCCAGCATTTCGACATTCGCCCCATCCAGCGTGCCGATCGTCAGCGCACCGTTCAGTGCAAACTTCATGTTGCTGGTCCCGGACGCTTCCGTCCCCGCCAGCGAGATCTGTTCAGAAAGATCCGCAGCCGGAATGATCAGCTGTGCCAGGCTCACGCTGTAGTTTGGGATGAATACCACCTTCAACCGATCGTGCAGTGCCGGATCGTTATTGATCACCTTCGCGACGTCGTTGATCAAGTTAATGATGTGCTTCGCCATGTAATAGGCCGATGCGGCCTTGCCCGCAAAGATGGCGACGCGCGGAACACGTTCAACCTCGGGATCGTCCTTAATGCGGTTATAGAGCGTGATGATGTGCAACACATTCAACAACTGCCGTTTGTATTCGTGAATACGCTTAATCTGCACGTCAAACAAGGACTCAGGGTTAACCACAATATTCAGATTTTCCGCCATATAGGTCGCTAAACGCACTTTGTTCTTTAGCTTTACCTTACTGATTTTCTGCACAAACGCCGGATAATCGATGTGTTGTTTAAGTTCACTCAACTGGCTCAGATCGGTGCGCCAGGTCTGCCCTATTGTGTCGTCCAGTAGTTTGGATAGCGACGGGTTGGCCAGCGCCAGCCAGCGCCGCGGCGTCACGCCATTGGTTTTATTACAGAAGCGGTTGGGGAAGATTCGGGCGAAGTCGGCAAACAAGGACTGCACCATCAGATCCGAATGCAGCTCCGATACACCGTTCACTTTATGACTGGCGATCACCGCCAGCCACGCCATCCGTATTTTACGCCCGTTGTTTTCATCAATGATGGAAACCCGCGCCAGCAGCTCGTTGTCATCGGGGATTTCTTTCTGCACGTATTCCAGAAAATGCTCGTTGATTTCGAAAATCAATTGCAGATGGCGCGGCAGGATTTTACCCAGCATATCGACGGACCAGGTTTCCAACGCTTCCTGCATCAGCGTATGGTTGGTGTAGGAAAAGACCTTCTTCACTACGGCCCACGCTTCTATCCACTTGAATTTATGCTCATCGATCAGCAAACGCATCAGCTCAGGGATGGCCAGCACCGGGTGAGTATCGTTTAGGTGAATGGCAAATTTTTCCGCCAAATTGGCGTAAGTCTTATGCATCATCCAGTGGCGATTGAGAATGTCCTGCACCGTAGCGGAAACCAGGAAGTATTCCTGACGCAGGCGCAGCTCGCGACCAGAGTAGGTGGAATCATCGGGATACAGCACGCGCGACACGTTTTCCGAGTGGTTTTTATCTTCCACCGCCGCAAAATAGTCGCCCTGATTGAATTTACCCAGATTGATTTCGTTACTGGCCTGCGCACCCCACAGGCGCAGTGTGTTGGTGGCATCGGTATCGAAACCCGGAATGATTTGGTCGTAGGCGCACGCGATAACTTCTTCCGTTTCCAGCCAGCGTAACTTGCTGCCTTCCTGCTGGATACGCCCCCCAAAACGCACTTTATAGCGCGTGCTGTGGCGCGGGAATTCCCACGCATTACCGTATTCCAGCCAGTAGTCCGGTGACTCTGCCTGCTTGCCGTTAACAATGTTCTGTTTGAACATGCCGTATTCGTAGCGAATACCGTAGCCGCGCCCCGGCAGGGCCATCGTCGCCAGCGAATCGAGGAAGCAGGCAGCCAGACGCCCCAAACCGCCGTTCCCTAAGCCGGGGTCATTTTCTTCCTGTAGCAGATCGTCCAGTTCCAGCCCCATGCCATCCAGCGCCGCTTTCAGATCTTCATACAGCCCCATCGCCAGCAGCGCGTTCGACAGCGTCCGCCCCAGCAAAAATTCCATCGACAGGTAATACACCTGTCGCACATCTTGAGACAGCTGTGCCCGGTTCGAGCGTAGCCAGCGTTCCACCATGCGGTCGCGCACGGCCAGCAGCGTGGCATTCAACCAGTCATGTTTATTCGCAATCGAGGGATCTTTCCCCACGGTAAACATGAGTTTGTAAGCAATAGAGTGTTTCAGCGCTTCCACACTGATCGTTGGCGAAGTATAGATAAACGGCGAGTTCATAATATTCATTCCCAAGTGAGTGTTACCCTACCCTGTCGTTTTCAGATTGCACAAGGATGACGCGCAGTGCGAAAACTAGTGGGTATGCAAGCGTTGATATAGCGCACCATAAGCCTGAGCAGAAACCTGCCAACCAAAGTCCATTGCCATCGCCTGACGCTGCACATAGCGCCATAGCGTAGGTCGGGACCACAACACGAACACACGACGAATCGCGCGGGATAGCGATCCCACGCTGCAATCGTTAAAGACAAACCCGCTTGCCAGACCATCCGCCAAATTCTCCAGCGAACAGTCGGATACCGTATCCGCCAGCCCCCCAGTTCGGCGCACCAGCGGCAACGTGCCATACTTCAAGCCGTAGAGCTGCGTTAACCCGCAAGGCTCAAATCGGCTGGGAACCATGATGACATCCGCGCCGCCAATGATGCGGTGCGAGAAGGCTTCGTGATAGCCAATCTGTACGCCAACCTGACCGTGATATTCCGCAGCGGCAGCCAGAAAACCTTCCTGCAAATCGGCATCCCCTGCGCCCAACACTACCAGTTGGCCGCCCTGCTCCAACAGATCGGGTATCGCGCTTAACGCGATATCGAGTCCTTTCTGGCTGGTCAGGCGGCTGACGATAGCGAAAACCGGCGCCTTATCGTCCACTTTCAGGCCCATCGCCGTTTGCAGATGTCGCTTGTTTTCGGCTTTGTTCGCCAGCGCCTCGCGGCTGTAATGGTTAGTCAGTAAAGGATCGTGCGTCGGATTCCAAATCGTCTCGTCTACGCCATTGAGGATACCGGACAGGCGCCCTTCTTCTTCACGCGTCTTCAGCAAGCCTTCCATACCATAGCCATAGGCTGGCAGCGTGATCTCATGCGCGTAGGTCGGGCTCACGGTCGTAATATGATCCGCGTAGAACAACCCTGCCTTGAGGTAGGAAATCTGACCGTAGAACTCTAGCCCGTAGACCTGAAAGAAGTCGCTCGGCAAGTGAAGATTCGCCATATGTCCGGCAGCGAACAGTCCCTGATAGGCGAGATTGTGAACGGTAAAGACCGATTTCGCTGGGCGGTTGCGAGCCGCCAGATAAGCACAGGTCAGCCCCGCGTGCCAGTCATGGGCATGCACAATATCGGGCCGCCAATAGTGGTCCAGCCCGCACGCCATTTCGCATCCCATCCACCCCAGCAGCGCGAACCGCAGGTAGTTATCGGCATAAGCGTAAAGCGCCGGGTCGTGATAAGGGCTGCCCGCGCGTTCATATAGCTCGGGCACATCAATCAAATAAATACCGACGCCGTTAAAATGGCCGAACAGCAAGGTCACGTGTCCGGCGAAGGTATCCAGCTCACGCACAACCTGTAGGTTAGCAATGCCTTTTTTCAGATCGGGGAAGGCAGGCAAGATGACGCGAACATCCATCCCCGCCGCAATCTGCGCGCCGGGCAACGCACCAGCCACATCCGCCAGTCCGCCGGTTTTCAATAGTGGAAATAGCTCTGAACAAACATGTAAGACCCGCATTATTACTCCCGTTTTGTTCCGATGGTGTTTATAGCTTTTCCAACATCGATCGCGTAACCAGCACGATCCCCTCTTCCGAACGGTAAAAACGGCGGCTATCCTCTTCCGCGTTCTCACCAATCACCATGCCTTCCGGCAAGTGGCAGGCGCGATCGATCACACAACGGCGTAAACGGCAGGAGCGCCCCACGTTGACATCCGGCAGGATCACCGTCGAATCTATACTGCAAAACGAATTGACCCGCACGCGCGGGAACAGCACCGAATGCGTGACAACCGAGCCGGAAACAATGCAACCTCCCGATACCAGCGAGTTCATCGTCATGCCATGGCTGCCGGAACGGTCCTGAACAAATTTGGCTGGCGGCAACGATTCAATGGCAGAGCGAATCGGCCAGTGCCGATCGTACACATCCAGCTCCGGCGTCACTGACGCCAGATCGAGATTGGCGCGCCAGTAGGCTTCCAGCGTGCCGACATCCCGCCAATACTGGTGCTCATCTTCACCTGACGTAACGCACGACAGGGTAAAAGGGTGCGCCCAGGCCAAACGCTGCGAGACAATCTTCGGGATCAGGTCCTGGCCAAAGTCGTGGGCAGAATCCGACGCGTTACGATCTGTTTCCAGCAATTGATAAAGATAGTCCGCATTAAAAACATAGATCCCCATGCTCGCGAGCGCCATATCCGGGTTATCCGGCATCGGCGTCGGGTTATCCGGTTTTTCGGCAAAATCGAGGATGCGATGCTGTTTGTCCACGCTCATTACGCCAAAGGCGCTGGCTTCTTCCAGAGGCACGGGCAGGCAGGCGACCGTGCATTCTGCCCCCTTCTCCACGTGATCAATCAGCATACGTGAGTAGTCCATCTTGTAGATGTGATCGCCCGCGAGGATCACCATATACTCCGCACGGTAGCGCCGAATAATGTCGAGATTCTGGCAAACCGCATCCGCCGTTCCCCGATACCAGTGATCGGTAGAATAGCGTTGCTGCGCAGGAAGCAAATCCACAAATTCGTTCATTTCCGCATTCAAAAACGACCAGCCGCGCTGAATATGCTGCACCAGCGTATGCGACTGATATTGCGTAATCACGCCAATGCGGCGTATGCCGGAGTTCAGGCAGTTAGAGAGCGCGAAATCAATAATGCGAAACTTGCCGCCAAAGTGGACGGCGGGCTTGGCACGCAGCGCCGTCAACCCTTTCAGTCGCGTCCCACGGCCTCCGGCCAAAATTAATGCCACGGATTTTAAAGGGAGCTGTCTTGCCAACATCAGAGGGTCATGCTTGTCGTTGTTCACCATGGCTATCTCCTGATTATTCTTTTTAATGGCTTGCGCTTAGGCGGTCTGTTTTATCAAGACGCATACCGCCTGCGCTTGTCCGTGCCACATTCCGCCCTCAGGCGGGTTCGTCTCATCAAACGGCGGTGAAACCTGCCAGTGGCCTTCTGGCAACATGAACGCGCCGGCATGCAGGCTGGCGTTGACCAGCACAAGCCAACGACCGGAAAGTAAAATCTGTAGCTGATGCTCCCCCTGTTCCCACTGCGGCGGCGTCAAAGGCTGCCCTTCTCTGTTCAGCCACTGCACTGCACCGTCCCCTTCTTGCCACCACGTTTCCTGCTGTAACGCCGGGATCGTGCGACGAAGTTGGATCAATCCGGCGACAAATTCCCGTAAGCCACGATCCGCATGATCCCAATGCAGCCAAGTCAATTCATTGTCCTGACAGTAGGCGTTGTTGTTGCCCTGCTGGCTGTGCCCCAGTTCATCGCCCGCCAGTAGCATCGGTGTTCCCTGCGACAGTATCAGCGTCGTCAGCAGCGCCTTCTGGCTAGCCTGTCGGCGTTGATGGATGTCGTCATCGGCTTCCAGACCTTCCGTGCCGTGGTTATTGCTGAAGTTACTGTCTGTGCCGTCGCGGTTACCCTCGCCGTTGGCGTCGTTGTGCTTATGGTTGAAACTCACCAGATCGCGCAGCGTAAAGCCGTCATGGGCCGTCAGTTTGTTGATAGAGGCGTAAGGCAGGCGGTCGCGCTGCTGGAAGATGTCGCTGGAGGCGGCAAAACGGCGGGCAAATGCGCCGAGAGAAATATCACCATGCAGCCAAAAGCGGCGCATGTCGTCACGATAACGGTCGCTCCACTCGGCGAACGGCGTCGGAAATTGACCCAGCTGATAGCCGCCATGCCCGATATCCCACGGTTCGGCGATCAGCTTGCAGCCCTGTAAGCGGTTATCGTTTTTCATGGCAGACAGCAGCGGTGCAGCGGCGGTAAAATCGGGAGTACGACCCAACACCGTTGCCAGATCGAAACGGAAACCGTCAACGTGGCAAACCTCGCGCCAGAAGCGCAGGCAGTCCATCACCCAGTCCATCACCGCAGGGTGATTCAGGCGCAGCACATTGCCGCAGCCGGTCCAGTTGTGGTATTCACCGCTGTCGCCCAGCCAGTAATAACTGCGGTTGTCGATGCCGCGCTGGCAGAGCGTAGGGCCTTCAACGTCCAGTTCGGCGCTATGGTTGAACACCACATCCAGAATGACCTCAATACCCGCGTTATGCAGGGCCTTCACCGCATCCCGGAATTCATTCAGCGCGTCGTCGCCTGCGGCCAGACTGTTATCCACCGCAAACGGCAGCAGTACGTTATAGCCCCAGTAATTACGCAGCCCAATCTGTTGAAGCCGGGGTTCATCGGCATGCTGCTGCACCGGAAGCAGTTCCAGCGCGGTGATGCCCAGCGATGTCAGATAATCAATCATCACCGGATGACCCAAGGCGGCATAGCTGCCACGAATATCTTCGGGAATATCAGGGTGCAGTTGCGTCAGCCCGCGAACGTGCGCCTCATAAATTACCGTCTGGTTCCAAGGCGTTTGCGGATGTTGGTCATCCTGCCAGTCGTAATCCTCTGCCGTGACGACGCACTTCGCCATAATCTCAGCACTATCGCGTTCATCCCGCTGGTCAATTCCGCCTTGCAAGCTAGCATCATCCACCACCCAGCCATCAAGCTGACGGGCGCACGGGTCTAACAGCAGCTTATGCGGGTTGAAACGTAAACCCTGTGACGGCTCGAATGGCCCATCAACTCGGAAACCGTAGCGTAAGCCAGGCTGCGCATCGGGAAGATAGCCATGCCAGATATCGCCACTGCGCGCGGTTAGCACGATCCGCTGTTCCTGCTGGCGCTCATCAAACACACACAGTTCTACCCGCTCGGCATCCGCCGAAAACAGCGCGAAATTCACGCCATTGCCGTCAAAACTTGCCCCCAGCGGCGTCGGCTTGCCCGTCTGCAATTCCGCCATTTACGCCTCCTTCACCAGATACAGTGTGGCAAGCGGCGGAATAGTCAGAACAAGAGAATGCTGGCGCTGATGGCTGCCCCACTCCTCGCTATAAATCGTCCCGACATTGCCCTGATCGCTACCGTTGTAGTGAACAGAATCGGTGTTCATGACTTCACGCCAGCCACCGGGCTGGTTAATGCCAATCCGATAGCCGTAACGTGGCACAGGCGTAAAGTTGCTGACCACCAGCACTTCATTGCCTTGTTCATCGCGTCGGATAAAGGCGAAGACTGAGTTTTCCCGATCGTCCACCACCAGCCATTCAAAGCCCTGTGGCTGAAAATCCAGCTGATACAGCGACGGTTGCTGGCGATAATAATGGTTGAGATCGCGCACCAGCGCCTGCACGCCCCGATGCCACCCTTCTGGTTCATCCAGCAGATGCCAATCCAGACTGGCGTCGTGATTCCACTCACGCCCTTGCGCAAACTCACAGCCCATAAACAGCAGCTTCTTGCCGGGATAGGCCCACATAAAGCCGTAATAGGCACGTAAATTGGCAAATTTCTGCCATACATCACCGGGCATACGATCCAGCAGCGAACGCTTACCGTGCACCACTTCGTCGTGAGACAGCGGCAGCACAAAATTCTCGCTATAGGCGTACAACATGCCGAATGTCAGCAGATCGTGATGGTGTTTACGGTGAACCGGATCGAGCTGCATATAGGTCAGTGTGTCGTGCATCCAACCCATGTTCCACTTGTAGTGGAATCCTAAACCATTGCAGTCGGGTGGTAGCGTGACGCCCGGATAATCGGTGGACTCTTCGGCAAGCGTGATGGCCGCAGGCGCAGCATGGCCCAGCGTATGGTTGGTGTAGCGCAGAAACGCGATGGCTTCGAGGTTCTCTTTACCGCCGTAATGGTTCGGCACCCACTCGCCTTCACTGCGGCTGTAGTCGCGATAAATCATGGAAGCCACGGCGTCTACCCGTAGCCCATCAATGCCATAACGCTCCATCCAGAACAGCGCATTACCCGCCAGATAGTTACGTACCTCATGGCGGCCATAATTATAAATCAACGTATTCCAGTCCTGATGATAGCCTTCGCGCGGATCGGAGTATTCATACAGCGCGGTGCCGTCAAACTGTGCCAGACCGTATTCATCGCCGGGAAAGTGCCCCGGCACCCAGTCCAGCAAGACGTTGATGCCCGCACCATGGAGCGCGTCAACAAACGCTCTAAAATCTGATGCCGTACCGAAACGGCGCGTTGGCGCATACAGCCCTAGCGGCTGATAACCCCAACTGCCATCGAACGGGTGTTCGTTAATCGGCATTAACTCAACGTGCGTGAAGCCCATGTATTGCACATAATCAATCAGTTGATTCGCCAGCTCCTGATAGCTCAGCCAGAAATTGTTATCCGTATGCCGTCGCCAGGAACCGAGATGGACTTCATAAATGGAGATAGGGGAACGCAGGCTATTCGCCTCGCGACGCGCCTCATTAGTCGGGACTTTCTCGGGCAGCGGCGTAATCAGCGATGCCGTATCCGGGCGCATTTGCGCTTCAAACGCATACGGATCGGCCTTCAACCGGACGCTGCCGTGGCTGTCGATCATTTCATATTTGTAAAGCTGCCCCGCTTTCACGTCGGGTAGAAACAGCTCCCAAATGCCGTTTTCCTTGCGTAACCGCATCGGATGACGTCGGCCATCCCAGAAGTTGAACTGCCCCACCACCGAAACACGTTGAGCATTCGGCGCCCAGACGGCAAAACGCGTGCCCTCAACCCCGTCCAGCGTTTCCAGATGTGCGCCTAGCCGCTCGTAAGGTCGTAAGTGGGTGCCTTCAGCCAAAAGCCAAATGTCCATATCCTGCAACAGCGGGCCAAAACGGTAAGGATCTTCAATCACCCAGGTTTCTTCACGCCAGGTCACGGCTAATTGATAGTGAAAATCATGTTTCCGATTCGGCACTAGACCACAAAAAAAACCGCGTCCATCTACACGTTCCAGCTCAACAATTTTTCGTCCATTGCTAGCATCAACAACCCAAGCTGCGTCCGCATCCGGCAGCAATGCTCGAACTTCAAGGCCTTTGGAGGAATGATGCATACCTAACAGCGAAAACGGATCGGCATAATGCCCGGAAAAAAGTGAATTAATCGCCTCAGAAAACGCTGACATGGTATCCATCCTCTGATTAACCATTTGAATTAAATAAATAAACTATATAAAAAGTGTATTACGCTGCGTTTATATTCTTTCGTCACTTATCTTTAACAAAAAGCCAATAAAAATAATGAGTTATTAGCTTGCTAATGAATAACGGCGACGTGTAAAAATAATGAATACTATGAAAGAGTTCTTGAACCACACCGCCTAATTTAGCGTAGTCAAAGAACGGAGAAATATCTGAGAACTGATGAAGTTTTTCCGTTTATATTTATATGAATAAGTTATGACGCGGGATAATTAGCATCTTTTGTTTAAAGATCGATTCGTCCGCTAGCAAAAAGCAGTACAATTTGGCGATTGTGTATGTTGAGACCCCGCCCATGGTTAGCCAGGTTGATCTAATTCTTTCCCTGTTACAGCAGATGTGTGTTTATCTGGTCATCGCTTATCTGCTCAGTAAAACACCGCTGTTTATCCCGCTGATGCAGGTCACCATTCGCCTGCCGCACAAGCTGGTCTGCTATCTGGTTTTTTCCGTGTTTTGCATTATGGGAACCTACTTCGGCCTGCATATAGACGATTCGATTGCCAATACCCGCGCGACAGGCGCGGTGCTCGGGGGCATGCTGGGCGGCCCTTCTGTGGGCTTTCTCGTCGGGTTGACTGGCGGACTACACCGCTATTCGATGGGCGGTATGACTGCGCTGGCCTGTATGTTGTCGACCATTGCCGAAGGCCTGCTCGGCGGGTTGCTGCATCGCTATCTGGCACGTCGTAACCGTATCGATCTGCTCTTTAAACCACTCGTCGTCGGCCTGACCGCACTGGTTGCGGAGATACTACAAATGGCGATTATTCTGCTGGTCGCCCGACCGTTTGATAACGCCGCTGAGTTGGTGAGGGATATTGCGCTACCGATGATGATCACCAATACCATCGGTTCCGCTATGTTCATGCGCATCCTGCTCGACAGGCGCGCCATTTTTGAAAAATACACTTCTGCATTCTCCGCCAAGGCGCTGCAAATCGCGGCACGCGCCGAAGGGGCGCTGCGTCAGGGGTTCAATCCGCAAAACAGTATGCGCGTTGCCCGTATTTTGTATGAAGAACTGGGTGTCGGTGCCGTGGCGATTACCGATCGCGACAAACTGCTGGCCTTCATCGGGTTAGGCGACGATCACCACAACGTCGGTGCGCCCATCACGTCATCACACACGCGCCGGGCGATAGACAACAATCAGGTGGTGTACGCCGACGGCAACGAGGTGTCTTATACCTGTTCGGTTTCATCGCACTGCAAGCTCGGCTCCACGCTGGTGATCCCACTGCGGGGCGAAGATCAGCGTGTTGTCGGCACGATCAAGCTTTATGAACCCAAGAATAAGCTATTTTCCAGCATTAACCGTACGCTAGGAGAAGGGATCGCCCACCTGCTTTCCGCACAGATTCTGACAGGCCGTTTTGAACAACAGAAACAGCTGCTGGCGCAGTCGGAAATCAAGCTGCTGCACGCGCAGGTCAACCCGCATTTTCTGTTCAATGCACTGAATACGCTGTCCGCCGTGATACGACGCAACCCCGACCACGCCCGCCAGTTGGTGCTGTCTCTGTCGACGTTTTTCCGTAAAAATCTCAAGCGCAGTAACGATGAAGTGTCGCTCAATGATGAGCTGGAGCACGTTAACGCCTATCTGGAAATCGAAAAGGCGCGCTTTGCCGATCACCTGACGGTAGAAATCTCGCTACCGGAGTCGCTGCGCGAAGCGCGACTACCGGCGTTTTCTCTGCAACCGATTGTCGAAAATGCGATTAAGCACGGTACTTCGCAGATGATTGAACACGGACACATCCACATTAGCGGACGTCTGCACGCCAACACGCTGGAACTGTCAGTGGAAGATAATGCTGGCACCTATCAGCCCCGCAGCGGTGGCGATGGTCTAGGCATGAATCTGGTCGACCGCCGTATTAAAGCGCGCTACGGCAACCGCTATGGCATCACGGTAGTCAGCGAAACAGATAAATTCACTCGGGTCGAAGTACGCGTCCCGCTGATTTCAGCGCGCAAGGCATTGGAAAAACTGGATAGCGTGGCGTGACGGGGAGATAGAAGCGTTGCGGGTTGGGTATCGCAGATTAAACACAGCATGAATCTGCGACACGCCATAACGTCAACGTTTCTGCAAACAACGAATATTGTCGTTGATGCGATCCTGAATAGTACGGAGCGTATCCTGCGTGATGCATCCAGGGAACATACCTGCGGCTCTCTTCGCGAAACTGGCAGCGACCTCACCGTATTGCTCTATGATGATATCCACTTGTGATGAGGTCAGATCGGCTTCCTGCACGCCAAGCCTGTGGATCAGCTCACGCGAGATTTCTAATGCTTCGCCCATCACGTCCATTTGATGATATCCCCCTGGGCCTTCACAGTAGGTTACGTCGTATGCTGGTGCCAGTTTCCACTGCCCGGACGATGACATGATATAGGCGAAATTTTTTGTATGATCATCTCGATTATTGAAGATAACGTTAAAGACAACCCGTTCAAAAGCCAGCACTTTCTCTCGGACATCATTGGTACATATCTGAGTTGCGCGCAGAAAATTAGCGTAGTCCAGCGAGCCTGGGCTCTGATAGTTTGCCTCAGTGAAAGCAGCTAGGCTTTGCATCGGGATACGTAAACCGTTTTGTCGATCAAATCGCCTGCTGGCAAACGCTGCTTGCCCGTTGGGCAACTCAATATATTCGGTGTCCGGCGTGTGGATATGGCATTCTCGTAGACATTGCGCATAGACAGCTTCGATAGCACAAACTTCTGGATGTTCCTGTTTTGCTGGAAACTTAAACAGCCAGGCATCCAGACCTGATGCCGCAGATGTCGTCAATGTTTTGGTATCGGGGTCACAATACAACAGCGCTTTGGGCCTCGCCCCTTGAGGCGATCCCCCCATCTGCAATAGCCTTTGCAGGAATTCACCACCTTCTCCATCAAGCACTTCCTGAACTTCAGCAGACAATTGGGCAAGCGGAATATCCTCAGATACTGCGGAGGCTTCAGGCTGAGACGGTTCGAACGACATCGCCCCCATCGCATTGCTGCCGATATAGGTCAGCCGTTCCAAGGGACCAATACGCGCAGTATTGAGACCACGGAGCCTAAACAGACGATCCATCAGCAACATGCCCCAACCATCAGGAAGCGCATCATAGACAGGCCCCGGCAGACCCAGTTGATACGAGGGAAAGCCCCGGGATAGTCTGGGACCGTTCAGAGGCAGCCGAAGTGAAGATAATTCCAGTCCACGGCGAATTGCCTCCTCACTGTACTCAAACATGATCAGTGGACGGCCAGTCAGCGCGGTAGAAGAGGCCAGCCTTCCCCATTGCCAGCGTTCCCCCCACCCCTCGTAGTAAACATCAACGTTATTCACCATCGTTGGAGCTCCTTTTTATACGCCGGCGGGTGGCGTTTTTTTCGTAACGGAGCAAATCATCAAGGCTGTCTATTTTTGGCATAAACAGTGCCGCCAGCTCATTGCTGCGTCCAAGAACCATCGCTACTCTGACCAGATTTTCAAACCCAACATTACGCCCAGATTCCAGGTTGGATACGGTGTTGACGCCAATCCCTGAGCGGGCAGCCACATCTGACTGAGTCATCTGCTGTGACAGCCGTTCCTTGCGCAGTCGCTCACAGAGCAGTTTGACGATTTCGTCAGGTTTACTCATAGATAAATCCATCATATCGTGAGTTATCCTTTTAAAGTGGACTTAACACCCAATATTATAGATTTATTTATTAGTGTTCGACAGAGTTGTGGCGTTAATTTCACCGATAAACGCGATACCGAAGCAAGATAAAATAAACGAAAGTAAATTGCCAAAGAAGCGACTAATAGAGAGGATTTGATCTTATAAACTGGCGCAACACCAAACGATGTTGCGCCAGAAAGCAGGAGAGCTATAGCCAGATAACTACAGCAAGATAACTACAGCAGGATGCGCAGCATACGGCGCAGCGGTTCAGCGGCTCCCCACAGCAGCTGATCGCCGACCGTGAAGGCGGACAGGTATTCCGGCCCCATGTTCAGCTTACGCAGACGACCCACTGGCGTAGAGAGCGTGCCCGTTACCGCAGCAGGCGTCAGTTCACGCATGGTAATGTCGCGATCGTTCGGCACCACTTTCACCCAGTCGTTATGGGTTGCCAGCAGTTGTTCGATTTCCGGCAGCGCGACGTCTTTTTTCAGTTTGATGGTGAACGCCTGGCTGTGGCAGCGCAGTGCGCCGACGCGCACGCACAGGCCGTCAACAGGAATGACGCTGCTGGTGTTCAGAATCTTGTTCGTTTCTGCCTGACCTTTCCACTCTTCGCGGCTCTGGCCGTTATCCAGCTGTTTGTCGATCCAAGGAATCAGGCTGCCTGCCAATGGTACGCCGAAGTTATCGGTCGGCAGCGAACCGCTACGGGTCAGCGCCGTGACTTTACGTTCGATATCCAGAATCGCAGAGGCCGGATCCTGTAGCTCTTTCGCGACTTCGCCGTGCAGTGCGCCCATCTGAGCCAGCAGTTCACGCATGTGACGCGCACCGCCACCAGAAGCAGCCTGATACGTCGCAGCAGAAACCCACTCCACCAGATTGTTAGCAAACAGGCCGCCCAATGACATCAGCATTAGGCTGACGGTACAGTTACCGCCCGCAAAGGTTTTGATGCCTTTATCCAGACCCTGTTGAATCACCCCGTGGTTAACCGGGTCCAGAATAATAATCGCGTCATCTTTCATACGCAGTGAGGACGCGGCATCGATCCAATAACCCTGCCAGCCACTTTCACGCAGCGTTGGGTAGACTTCATTGGTATAATCGCCGCCCTGACAGGTAATGATGATGTCCAGCGCGCGCAGTGCTTCGATATTATAAGCATCCTGCAACACGCCTTGATGGCCGCCCAGCGCGGGTGCAGGTTCGCCATGCTGAGAAGTCGAAAAGAATACCGGGTGAATCACATCAAAGTCGCGTTCTTCGACCATGCGCTGCATGAGAACCGAGCCGACCATACCGCGCCAGCCAATAAAACCAACATTTTTCATGGTAACTGTCCTGCTTTGGGGGTAACAAAAAGAATTCTGGCTAACGTCGATAGCGCTTAGTTATTGCTGACTCAGTGATCTGCCGCAGAGGCTGCGCGTGTCGTGTCGTAAACCTGTAAATTATCGTGTCGTTCAACCTTACAAAATGTACATAAAGTCGCAAGTGAATTTATTCGATAGTACGGCATTTTTCAGCAGTCATTCTAATATCATCAACCTGGCACAGGATAATAACGTTGGTCAGTCCATGAAGATGGCCCCGGTCAGGAAACACTGTTTTGGGAGTAAAGAACCAACATGACAGAAATGATCTCTGCAACAGTACTGCTGTTGCTCATAATGGACCCACTCGGCAACCTGCCGATTTTCATGTCCGTACTCAAGCACCTCGACCCTAAACGCCGACGTGTGGTGCTGATCCGCGAAATGCTGATTGCGCTCGGGCTGATGCTGATTTTCCTGTTCGCCGGTGAACACATTCTGGCGTTCCTGAATCTGCGCACCGAAACGGTATCTATTTCCGGCGGTATCGTGCTGTTCCTCATTGCGATTCGGATGATTTTCCCCTCGCAGGAAGGCAATAGCAGCGGACTGCCAGCTGGAGAAGAACCGTTTCTGGTGCCAATGGCGATTCCATTGGTGGCGGGGCCGTCGATTCTGGCTGCGCTGATGCTGCTTTCCCACCAGTATCCCAATCAGTTATCCCATCTGACGCTGGCACTGTTTATCGCCTGGACGATCTCTTTCATCATCTTGCTGATGTCTGATTTGTTCTTGCGTTTGCTGGGTGAGAAAGGCGTGAGCGCGCTGGAGAAATTGATGGGCCTGATTCTGGTGATGCTATCGACGCAGATGTTCCTCGACGGCATACGTGCTTACATGAAGTTATAGACGCGTCGTTGTCCCCAATGTCTTAGTCACATTTTTTATGCCGACTAATAGACGGTTTCGTGCGCGATAATACCGTAATTTCCATGCTACTCCGTAGCACGCGCCCGACGCAGGGCGCTCAGTCGCCGCCGCCCTGCGAACCCAGGCTTCCGGCTAAATCATGCCGCTACGCGGTGCCATCGGCGTTCATGATCACCCTTCGAGCCACCAGTGACGCGTTCCATACGCGGCACTGGCTTTCGCGGCATCCATGCCGCTCACTCGGTGCTCATGATCACCGCTGCATAATTTTTACGCCGGATTAATGTCAAAACCTTCCCTTGTAAGAGGAGGGTTAAACACATCAGAGGAAAATGCTCCCCACTAACGCGATCAGGAACGCGATGGTGCCGAGCAGCGTTTCCATCACCGTCCAGGTTTTCAGGGTCGTTTTCTCATCCATTTCGAGGAAGCGGCCAACCAGCCAGAAGCCTGAGTCGTTCACATGCGACAACACGGTCGCACCACCCGCAATTGCCACCACGATAAAACAGAGATCGAACTGGCTCAGGCCGGGAGTCGCCGCAACCGCAGGCGCCATCAGCGCCGCCGTGGTCGTCAATGCCACCGTCGCCGAACCCTGCGCGACACGCAGCGCCGCAGACACTACAAACGCGGCCACAATCACTGGCATACCGGTATCAGCCAACACGCCAGACAATGCATCACCAATACCGCTAGAACGTAGAACACCACCGAACATACCGCCCGCACCGGTGACCAAAATAATTGAGCAAACCGGCCCCAGTGCGCCTTCACAAATCTTCTCAAGATGTCTACGGCTATGCTGGCCGCTAAACATAATCATGGCGAACAAGACGGTAATCAGCAGCGCAACCGGCGTTTTCCCAAGCATCCGCAGGAACTGCACCAGACTGCTATCACCACTGATGACGCCCATTACCGTCAGGGTATTCAATCCCGTATCGAGGAAAATCAGGATCAGTGGCAGCAACAGCACCCACATCACCACGCTGAACGGAGGCGGCGTATGCTGCTCATCCGCTTTGACTTCAGTCAGGAACGTTGACGGCAACGGCAAATGGAATTTTTTACCCGCCCACAGGCCGAACAGATAACCGCCAAAATACCAGGTGGGGAAAGCAATCACGGCACCCACCAGCACTAGCAGACCAATGTTGGCCCCCAGCAGTTCGCTAGCGGCAACCGGGCCGGGATGTGGCGGCAGCAAGGCGTGCATAACGGCAAAAGCGCCCGCAGCAGGGAATGCATAGGTTAGCGTTGAACCGCCAAAACGTTTCGCCACACTGAAAATAATCGGCAGCATCACGATCAGCCCAGCGTCGAAAAAGATCGGGAAGCCGAACAGCAGCGAGGCAAGACCCAGCGCGAAAGGCGCACGTTTCTCACCAAATTTATTGATTAGCGTATCCGCCAGCACATTCGCACCACCGGTAACTTCCAACAGGCGGCCAATCATTGCCCCCAAACCAACCAGCAGGGCAACGGATGCCAACGTGCTGCCGAAACCACTGAGCAGCGTAGGAACGAGTTTCTCGAAAGGTGTTTTTGTCGCCAGCGCCGTGATCAGGCTCACCAGCGTCAACGCCAGAAACGCGTGAACGCGGAAGCGCATAATCAGCACTAGTAACAGTGCGACCGAACCTGCGGCGATGGTTAATAGCACACTAGCACTATAAGCGGATGTTATTTCTGTCATCGTTAATAATCTCTTTAGGGCACCGGTCTGGATTGGCTGATTGTTTGTGAGGTGTATCGCGCCATCATTTGATACCGGCAATATGATACGGGTAACATGTTAAATTCCGGAACCATTAAGTATCATTTGATTTACAATTTGGGATAGAGATCAAATTATGTCAGGTCGAAGCATTATTCTGATGGGCGTATCAGGCAGTGGAAAATCCTCAGTTGGCACTGAACTTGGCCGCGCCATTGAGGCAAAATTTATTGATGGCGACGATCTGCACCCACGCGCCAATATCCAGAAAATGGCCAGCGGTACACCGTTGAATGATAACGACCGCGCACCGTGGTTGGAGCGGATCAGCGATGTCGCCTACAGCTGACGGGCGGCTTCGACGTTATCAAACCCGACAGCCATATCCAGACAGGGTGAAACGGAATCCATCAGTTCCACCACCGGAATGCCAGCAACATCCAGCATCTGACGCGTTCGCGGCGTGTGGGTGCGTTCAGCCAGAATAAGCCCGTCAATGTGATACGACAGCAGTGAAGTCAAACGCTGTTCTTCTCTGTCAGGATGATAGCCATAATGCGCCAGCATGGTCTGGTAACCGTGCGCTTCCGCCGTGCGTTCAATCCCACGCAATACCTCAGCGAAAACCTGATTGGTTAATGATTGCAACAATACGCCAATCGCCCGGCTGGTAGAGCTAGCGAGCATATTAGGTGCAAGATTAGGGATATAACCCAGCTCATCCAACGCGATGGCGATCTTTTCCTGCAAGGCGGCGGACACCTGAGCGGGGTTACGCAAATAGCGGCTTACCGTCATTTTGGTAATCCCAACGCGGTCAGCAACATCCTGGGGAACGGGTCTTTTCTTCTTCATCGTCGACTAAAAATTCCTGAAAAACAATAACCTAAGTCTAGCAAAAAAAAACGAAAAGAAAGTAAAGGTGGAGGGGATTAAAATAATTTAAGTGTGCCAGAAAATACGGAAGGTCCTTTAATTATCCACTTTAATAATAATGATTTAGCTTATTTTAGCGCTTCCTATCAATTACCCCAACGCCTAAATATTAAAAACATTACTAATGAAAATTAATATTTACTCTTTTTTATACCTTATTTAATAGATTTTCAGAATATGACTGTCTGATAAGTGCATGTAAAAAATGACAGGTGACGTTATAGCACTTAAATATTATGTCTCTGTCATTAAACCTTGGCCTGAATAAGGAAATATTTTATGAATATTAAACAGAAAATAAACGCAATGACGCTGGAAGAGAAAATAGGACAAAAGCTCATGCTGGACTTTCGCTACTGGGATCCAACGGGAAAAAGCAATCAGGACATGACAGTTCCCGATGAAACGGTAGGCAAATTAATCACGGATCACCATATTGGTGGCGTGATCCTGTTTGCAAACAATCTGAAAGATAAGCAGCAAATTGAAAAACTGACAGCTTGGTATGCCGCGATGGAAACCCGTGGCGGCGTCCGATTATTCATTAGCACAGATAACGAAGGGGGCAACGTTTTCCGCCTACCTCGCAGCGATTATGCATCATTTCCCGGTAATATGGCGCTATCTTCAGCGATTGAAGGGGGTTCCGATATACAGATTGCCAGTGAACAGGGCCGTCTGATGGCACAAGACATGATTTTTATGCATATCAATACCAACTTTGCACCGGTCGTTGATGTCAACACTAACCCTTTCAACCCAGTCATTAACGTGCGCGCTTTCAGCGACGATGCGGACACCGTTTATCGTTTGGCGGAAAAAATGACGGCAGGCATGAAACAGCAAGGATTGATTACCGCTTACAAGCATTTTCCGGGGCACGGTAGTACATCCACGGATTCTCATACTGGCCTGCCTCGTGTCGACCGCACACGAAAAGACGCCTTTGCCATTGATATCATGCCTTATAAGCGGGCTATTGATAACCAGGCAGCACCGGATATGGTCATGACGGCTCATATTCAGTATCCGTCACTGGATAACTCTCAGGTTACTACACGTAGTGGTGAGAAAATTACGGTGCCTGCGACCATGTCACATGCGATCCAGACTGATATCCTACGCGGTGAGTTGGGTTATGCTGGCGTGACGATTTCAGATGCACTGGATATGGGCGCAATTGCCGATCACTTCAGTCAGGAAGAAGCCGTTCGACAGGTGTTCACCGCTGGCGTAGATATAGCCCTGATGCCCATCAGTATTTCATCTCCGGATCAGATAAAACTCTTGCCAGACTTGATCCAGCACATTGTGGACATGGTGAAGAAAGGGAACATCGGAGAAGCCGAGATTGATGCATCGGTAGAGAGAATTTTAACCCTCAAAGCACGGTATCACCTTTTATGTGAGAAAAAACAAACCGTCGCTGACGCCTCTGCAACACAGGGATACGAGGTAGAAAAATACATTGCCGATCGTTCCATAACCGTGGTGATCAACCAGCAATCACTGCTGCCATTAAAAGACAAAACCCTGCGCTATTTTATCCTGACGCCCTGGGGAGAGCAGGCCAAAGGCATTGCAGCCGTGATGACACAGGAGGGATATCTGAATGTGGTTGCTGCAAAGGAAACGGAACTGACCGATGCCCAAGTCAGAGATCATATTTCCAACTGTGACATATTTCTTCTCGGGACGCTGTCAACCAGCTTTACGCCAGTTGAGCTGGATGGCATCGCCACCGCACAAGCAAAAGACGGTGTCGCTAATAATCCTTACCCTAGCTGGTTACGACATGCTACCGATTTGGGGAAAAAACGCGTTCACCTTTCTTTACGCGCACCGTATGACATTATCAACTACGCTGGCGACGTTAATGCTGCTGTCGCAACCTATTCCTATTACGGGTATGACAACGGTATCTGGCGTGGTCACTCGATGAGATCTTTGGCAGAGGTACTGACAGGTAAGCGCGCTCCACAGGGGAAACTCCCTGTCAATATCTGGCAAAACTACGATGTGGAAACGAATACCGGTACGGTGGCATTTCCCAGAGGGTTTGGACTGAGCTGGTAATGTGGCAGAAATAAGCCCGCGTCCTTTCCTACGCGGGCTTATCCGTTATTTCTTCGTCGTCGTTATACTGGCGGCAAATCAAACAGCAGAATTTCGCTGTCTTCGCTGGCGTGTACAGAAATAGCCGTTTCGTCCCAAACAGCGAACGCATCGCTGGTTTCCGCTTTCTGGCCGTTAATCTCTACACTGCCGCGCACCACTTGAACCCAAACGCGACGGTCAGCCTGAATCTGATACACCGATTGTTCCTGCGCTTTCAGCGCCCAGCGCCACAGCGTCATGTCCTGAAAGACTTTCAGCGAGCCTTCACGCGCATCCGGTGACAGCACCAGTTGACGCCCTTGAAGCACATCAAAACGCTTCTGCTCGTAGCGCGGTGTCAGCCCGGTTTTTTCCGGGATAATCCAGATTTGATACAGGTGCAGCTGTTCATCTTTGCTGGCATTGTACTCAGAGTGACGAATGCCCGTTCCCGCGCTCATAATCTGGAATTCGCCCGCAGGCACCTGCTCTTTATTTTCCATGCTGTCCTGATGCTCAACCGCACCAGACAAGACATAGGTCAAAATTTCCATATCTTTGTGCGGGTGCGTGCCGAAGCCCTGACCGCCGTCGATAAAGTCTTCGTTAATCACGCGCAGTGCTGAGAATCCCATGAAATCAGGATCGTAATAATCGGCGAATGAGAACGTGTGCCAACTGTCGAGCCAGCCGTGATTCGCATGTCCGCGATCCTGCGCTTGACGTAAATAGATCATGTTCTTTCCTCCTGAGTTTCTGATAAGGAAAGTGTAACGGGCGGCGGTAAATAAGATAGCGCAAAAAACTCACCGCTCTGTTCGAAAAATCAGAACGGGATGAAGGACTCTGGAGCGAGGAAATAGCAAAAAAAAAGCCAGCACCCGAGCTGGCTAAATAATACTGGAAGCAATGTGAGCAATGTCGTGCCTTCGCAGGGAAGCTGGATCGTCATAAACACCCTTAACAAATCATCGTTAAACAATTTATCGTTAAACAATTCATCATTAACACAGGTACATGACATCGTTCCCCGGAACGCACAGCAATAATAATCATTATCATTCGCACTTGTAAAGTGCTTTTTGCGATAAATTCTTATTCTCAATACGGACTGAAGAACGGCCCGCTTTGCTCCCCTTCTGCTCTTACTCTGGCTGCGCTAATGACCTCGCCAACAGCGTGATCGGGTGCTCACATAACTTGCTGGTCGACATCTCAATCTGCCATTTACAGGTTTCGCAATCCGTCACCACGATATCGACACCGCTTTCTTCAATCTGCTGGAACAGCGGAGCGCCAATGCCCTGCGACGTGGCATAATTCTCTTTCTTGAAACCGTAAGTACCCGCAATACCGCAGCACTGGGAATCCAGCATCACCAGTTCAAGACCGGGGATGCGTTGCAGCAGCGCTAAGGTATACGCCGTCCAGCCCATCCGTTCCAAGTGGCAAGGCGTGTGATACGCCACCCGCAGCGGTAACTTACGCAGCGGCAGCGTTCGCCCTTCTTCTTCCAACAGGCGATAGAGCTGACGCGTCACGAGTTCGATACCATCGCGCACATGGCCGTTGTCCACACCCAACAGATGTGGGTATTCGTCCCGCAGCGTGAACGTACAGCTAGATGACGTCGCGACCACTGGCAGGGATTTCTGATTGATCGCCTCATCCAGCGATTTGATATTCGCATGCGCCTGCTTTCTAGCCTTGTCGTGAAAACCATTCGCGATCAGCGGTACACCGCAGCACTTCTCTTTATTCAGCAACTGGACGCCAATGCCCATCGCGTTGAAGACCTGAACCAGATCTTTCCCCAGCTGTGGGTCGTTGTAGTTCACATAGCAGCCGTGGAAGTAAGCGACCTGCTCATCATAAGCCTGCTGCTTTGCAGCCTGCTGACGATACCAGCGCCGAAAGGTGCCGAACGAATATTTAGGCAATTGACGACGATGGTCGATTTTCAACGCCTTATCCAGCAGTTGGCGCACTGGTTTCAGGCTGGTAGCCGTATTGACCAACGGCGCAAACGGCGTGGCAATCGACCCCATGAAGTCGGTATGGCTCAGAATCGCGTCGCGCAACGTTGGCTTATGATTGCTGTGTGTCGCTTTCGCACGCTGAATAATGTCGCCAATTTTGACATCCGATGGGCACGCAACCTCACAGCGTTTGCAGTTGGTGCAGTATTTCAGCGCATCATCGTACAGCGCCGGATCTTTGCGGCGCAGGCGCTCGCCGTCCGGCCCAGCCTGTTTCGGGCCAGGATAAAGCGGATTCACACGCGAAACCGGGCAGTACGTAGTACAGACCGTACATTTGATGCAATCTTCAAAACTGTTATCGCTAAGCAGGCTCATGGATTGCCCTCCTTCAGGATCTGTTCGGCAACATGGAGCGCGCTGAGTAAGGAAACGCCAGCCCCACATCCCTGCACAATCGGGTCGAAGCCTTCCAGCACCGCGCCAATCGCGTACAGATTGTTGACTGTCTCACCCGCGATACGCGGGTGCAGGTGTTCATCGACAATCGCGCCAAATTGCATATAGGGCTGCGGCGCAAACACGTCCTGCTGGCTCCAGCCTTCGCGCTGGTCAGCAAACCGAACATCCAGCCCAAAGACCGGTTCAGTCACCCGATCGAACTGTGTCACTAGCCCGTTACTGAAGAAGCTACCGCTCGCCAGCACCGCGTGCTTCGCCCGCAGCGGAATATCACGGTGATGGTGGCTATGGACTGCGATCTCCTGCGGAGACAACGAGGCGCGCACCGCGCGATCGCCCGGCATCACCATGCCACCCAATTGGCGGAAACGCTGTGACAGCGCCTGATGCAAACGTAACCCGAGTACTGACGGCGGTAATGTCGGCAGCAGCAGCACCGGTTTACCTAACGCATCAGCGAGTTCACTCACGATCTCGGGGCTGTCCAATCCCAGACAGGCGGGCATGATGATGGCATCATTACCGTTAGCCAGAAGCGATAGCTCTTCCACCAGCGCCGAGCGGTTTTCAGGTCGATCCAGTAGACGAGCGATATTTACCGCACGGAATTCACTGGGATTTTGACGCAACCGATCCAGCACGGGCAGCTTGAGTTCATCACTACGTGCCGCGATCCCCTGCGTCTGAAGCGTGCCAGCCACGATTCGGGACTGAAAATCCAGAAAGCCTTCAATACCGGCAATGAGCGGATTGTCGCCAAAATGCGAATCCGCTAGGCCACGCGTGACACCGTCAACCGGGCTTAGCCAGCATGCACGAAACTTACCTAACGGCGTCATACGCCAGTGGTTCTGCTGATGATTGCCCAACAGGGAGATATTGCTGCGTTCCAACAACGCCTCGACCTGTGGTAACAGTGCGGCAACCGCCGCCGCACCCATACGAGAATAAGGGTGATGAGGGGCCTGACGCGCCAGCTCGTCCAGCGCATCGAGCGGCTGGCTAACGGGCTGTCCGTCAGGGAGATGAGAAAGCAAATCCAGCGCCCCGGAAGAAAAATGCAGTGCATTCTGCCCAGCACTGACAATCGCGCAGCGTTTTCCCTGCTCTGCCAAGCGGATACCACAGGTCAGCCCTGCCAGCCCGCCGCCGATAATCACAACGTCATAGCGCATGACGATCCTCCTGACTGTCGCTGGCCGTTAGGCCGCACAATCCCTGATAAATCCAACTGGTAAACTCGCTTTCGCGCAGCGCATTGCCCCACGCAACCGGGCGAATGCCTTTCCAGCGTTCGTTTAAAAACTGGCTAAGCTGCGTAAGCGACTGCTCTGGCGTCGCGGTGCCCAGACGGCACAACAGCCCTGCCGCGCGGCAGGCGCACAGCTCACCCTGACAGGTGCCCATGCCAACGCGAGTACGCCGGCGTAAATCAATCAGGTTATTCACCTGCAATGACTCCACGGCGTAGCGCACTTCACCCGCCGTCACGGCCTCACATTCGCACACCAAACTGCGGTCCAGACGTTCACCGGACAGCATTCGCCCAGCGCGTTCACCGTGGCGATAAATCGCCGAACCACGTAGCGGCGCAGAGAGCGGTTTTGCCGCGGGATACGCTGACAGGGCGTGGGGGACGGTTTTCACTTCATCCAGCGATTCAGAACCGGGCAGCGGCGTCTGTGCAGTCGAACAGGCAACATCATGACCCAGCTTTTTGCAGATAGCGTCCGTCACCCATTCCGCCATCAGGCGATAGGTCATCAGCTTGCCGCCGGTGATGGTAATAAATCCTTCCAGCCCGTCGCGGCTAGCATGGTCGAGCAGCACAATGCCGCGACTCACGCTACGCCCGCTGGGATCGCTATCGTTGGCAACCAAAGGTCGTACACCCGCATAGGCGCGTAGAATTCGCGTGCTTGCCAGCGCGGGAGCCAGCATCGAACCTTCCCGCATCAGCGTTTCCACTTCAGCAGGCGTCACCAGCATATTGTCGATCTGATCGTAGTCGATGTGGGTTGAGGTGGTGCCAATCAGCGAAATGGTATCGCCCGGCACCAGAATGTCGGCATCTGCCGGTTTGCGACAGCGGTTGATCACCATATTGTTGATGCGATGTCCAAGAATTAGCAGTGCGCCTTTTGCCGGGAACATGCGCACGCGCAGATCGGCATATTCCGCAATGTGTTGTCCCCAGATACCACCGGCATTGACCACCACCTGCGCGTATATTTCTGTTTCTACACCTTTTTTATGGTCGAAAACGCGCACACCGGTAATACGGTCACCCTGACGAATTAGCCCGATGACCTCATGATAGGTCAACACTTCCGCGCCGTGCTCACAGGCATCAATCATGTTGGCCGCCGTCAGGCGAAAAGGATCGACAGAGCCATCCGGCACGCGCACCGCGCCAATCAGCGTCGGGTTTGCTGCGGGTTCCAGCCGCAGCGCTTCCTGCGGATCCAGCGCCTGCGCGCCAATCCCCGCCTGCTGGCAAGCGGTAATGAACTGCGCCTGCCAGCCGAGATCGTCTTCCGGCAAGGTGATAAACAAACCGTCGGTAGGCTCAATACAGTGTCGGGCGATCCGCCGGAGAATCTGGTTCTCTTCAATGCATTCGCGGGCAGATTCACCATCCGTCACCGCATAGCGGGCACCGCTATGTAATAAGCCGTGATTACGCCCGGTAGCCCCAGTCGCAATATCATAACGTTCAAGCAACAAGCAGCGCAGTCCGCGCAGGGCACAGTCTCGTGCCGTACCCGCCCCTGTCGCACCACCACCGATGACAACCACGTCAGTTTCACGCCAGTTCCCAGTGTTTTGCTTCATGTTCTCGCTCCAGGCGGGGATATAGAGGATATGTATGTTGCTATTGGGACACAAAAAGAAGGGTTAATGTTTGATAAAGAGCAAAAACGAACACTAAACGAAAATAAAGGGGAGTTTAAAAACCATAAGTGTGATTTGTATCACTAAAACCACACTGTGAGATTTTCCGATTCTGTTAACATGAGCGCAAAAATCGTCACAGTTTCATAAAAGTGTAACATTAGCGTCATGAATCACACTCATTTGTACGCTAGCCCCTTACAATAACGTTCGTAATAGAACAAAAAAGCTATCGTTTTTTTTCGCATTGGAGATATCTATGCTGAGTATTTTTAGGCCCGCCGCCCACCAGCCACGCGTGTCGCAAGATCACGTCGATCCCGTCTATCGTCGCCTGCGTTGGCAGATTTTCATGGGGATCTTTTTTGGCTACGCCGCCTACTATCTGGTACGTAAAAACTTCACACTGGCGATGCCTTATCTGATTGAACAGGGCTTCTCACGTGGTGACCTTGGCTTTGCGCTGTCCGGTATCTCCATCGCCTACGGCTTTTCCAAATTCATCATGGGATCGATATCCGACCGTTCTAACCCGCGAGTGTTCCTGCCCGCCGGTCTGATTCTGTCAGCTGCGGTCATGCTGTTCATGGGCTTCGTACCGTGGGCAACGTCAAGCATTGCGATTATGTTCGTCCTACTGTTCCTGTGCGGATGGTTCCAGGGCATGGGCTGGCCGCCGTGCGGACGTACTATGGTTCACTGGTGGTCACAGAAAGAACGTGGCAGCATCGTATCTGTATGGAACTGTGCGCATAACGTCGGTGGTGGGCTTCCCCCTCTGCTGTTCCTGCTGGGTATGGCCTGGTTCAACGACTGGAAAGCGGCGCTCTATATGCCGGCATTCGCCGCCATTCTGGTTGCCATGATCGCTTTTGCACTGATGCGTGACACACCGCAATCTTGTGGTCTGCCACCGATTGAAGAGTACAAAAACGATTATCCGGTTGATTACAATGAAAAAGCAGAAGAAGAGCTGACCGCTAAGCAGATCTTCATGCAGTACGTTTTCCCGAACAAACTGCTGTGGTATATCGCTATCGCCAACGTGTTCGTTTACCTGCTGCGTTACGGCATCCTCGACTGGTCACCGACTTACCTGAAAGAAGTTAAACACTTCGCACTGGATAAATCGTCCTGGGCGTACTTCCTGTACGAATACGCGGGTATTCCGGGCACGCTGCTGTGCGGTTGGATGTCTGATAAGGTGTTCAAAGGTAACCGTGGTGCAACGGGCGTGTTCTTCATGGTACTTGTCACCATCGCCACCGTCGTTTACTGGATGAACCCAGCCGGTAATCCGGGTGTGGACATGGCCTGTATGATCATCATCGGCTTCCTGATTTACGGTCCGGTTATGCTTATTGGTCTACACGCGCTGGAACTGGCACCGAAGAAAGCGGCTGGTACTGCGGCGGGCTTCACCGGCCTGTTCGGCTACCTCGGTGGCTCCGTTGCCGCCAGCGCCATCGTCGGCTACACCGTTGACTTCTTCGGTTGGGACGGCGGTTTCATGGTGATGATCGGCGGCAGCATTATGGCTGTGCTTCTGCTGGTTGTTGTTATGCTGAATGAGAAAAAGCATAAAGCAGAGTTAGCCAATCGCGCCTAACCCGCTCTTGTAAGCATCCCTCTGGCGGCGTCCTGATGACGCCGCCTTTCTCTCGACAGAAAGAGGTTTGATCGCATGAACGTTACCGTAACATCTCTGATCTCCGCCCTTGCGCTCTCCGTTTCCTTTAGTGTTTCTAGTCACTCGAGTATTTCCACTTCATCAACTGACAAAATCGTCATTGCCCACCGCGGTGCCAGTGGCTATCTGCCCGAGCATACGCTTCCGGCGAAGGCGATGGCCTACGCTCAGGGTGTCGATTATCTGGAACAGGATCTGGTACTCACCAAAGACAACGCGCTTATTGTCCTGCACGATCACTATCTGGATCGCGTTACCGATGTGACAGAGCGTTTCCCTCAGCGTGCCCGTAAAGATGGACGCTTTTACGCCATCGACTTCACGCTAAAAGAGATCAAGTCGCTGAAATTCACCGAAGGGTTCGACATCAAAGACGGCAAGCAGGTACAGAGCTACCCAAACCGTTTCCCGATGTGGAAATCCGACTTCCGTATTCATACTTTTCAGGAAGAGATTGAATTTATTCAGGGTCTGAACCACTCAACCGGCAAGAACATTGGCCTCTATCCTGAAATCAAAGCACCGTGGTTTCACCATCAGGAAGGGAAAGATATCGCCCGCGAAACGCTGACGGTGCTGAAGCAGTATGGCTATACGGAGAAAAGCGATAGGGTCTTCCTGCAATCGTTTGATGTTGCAGAGTTAAAGCGTATCAAAACCGAATTGCAGCCGCAGATGAAAATGGATCTGAACCTGATTCAACTGATCGCCTATACCGACTGGAATGAAACCTACGAAAAACAGGCCGATGGGTCGTGGGTGAATTACAACTACGATTGGATGCAAAAGCCCGGTGCAATGAAACAGATTGCGACCTATGCAGACGGTATCGGCCCGGACTACCACATGCTCGTTCAGAAAGATTCGACGCCTGACAGCATCGCCTTTACCAATATGGTGAAGGAAGCGCATCAACATAAACTTCAGGTGCACCCGTTTACGGCAAGAGCCGACAGGCTACCGACGTACGCCAAAGATATCGATCAACTCTATGACATTCTCTACCATCAAGCGGACGTTGACGGCCTGTTCACCGATTTTCCCGACAAAGCAGTCGATTTTCTGAAAAAGCCGCGCTGAAGTTCTCATGCTAGTCATTTAAGCATGGATTGAGAGGGAAACACGATGATGAGGCTCCCGTAGGGATGCCTCGCACCGTGGTCACCCTCGGTATCTCGATCCTTAAACGATCGCTGAAGTTCAGCTTTCCCATCGGGTACAGACGTACCCGATAATACCTCAGTTCGATAATGCACTGCTTACTTCAGAAACAGTTCTCGCAGGTAATTCGGCACCGCGCTGTCTGCGTTAGAACCAATCACTTCACGATCCGGCAGTAAATCTTTTAGGCGCTGATGCGCGTTCTCCATGACGCAGCCTTTTCCGGCCATCGACAGCATTTCGTAGTCGTTCATGCCATCACCAAACGCCACGCACTCTTTGAGCGAGAAGCCGATAATCTTTGCCACTTGTTCCAGCGCATGGCCTTTAGACACGCCGCCCGCCATCACTTCCAGACAGGTCAGGGTCGAAAAGCTCACATTGACGCGGTCGCCCCAGCGCGCGTTGATCGCTTCTTCCAGCGGAAGCAGTTGTTCATGCGAATCGCAGGTAAAGAATACTTTGCTAACGCCATCGGTTTCGAGCAGTGCGGGCTCGAACAGCTTGTATTTAAAGATCGACTCTTTGAAGAAACGTTCTTCTTCCGCACGCGGACGGTTCATAAACCACTCGTCATCACGGTAAACGTGCGTCAGCATATCGGGGTTCGTGTGTACGACGCTGTAAAGGTCGCGGGCAATGTCCTGATCCAGATTGTGACTGAAAATCAGCTCACCCTGCGAGTTGTGCACACGCGCACCATTCGAGGTAATCATAAACGCGCTGATACCGAGATTATCGCGGATCTGCGCGACATCCATGTGGTGCCGTCCGGTAGCGAACACAAAGTGAATCCCTTTCTCCGTCAGCAGCCTGAGGGTTTCTTTCGCATACGGGGACAGCGAGTGGTCAGGTGACAGCAGTGTGCCATCTAAATCGGAAGCAACGACATGGTACATAACGATGAGATCTCACTTCTGGTGTATTGGCGGCACGTGCCGCAAAAAATTAACGAGGTTGATGGCAGTATCCGTTGAGCGATGTGCCAACAGTCTAAAATTAATGATAGCGCGCAAAGTGCGTAAAAATCAGCGCAAATGCCTGAGCGCGGAGACGATCCGTCTCAAAGAGAATTTCATGCCGCGCGCCGTGGATAACCTGCAAAACGCCGTTCGAATTGGCATCACCGCTCTGCGTCAGTGTCTGGCAAAACACATTCTGACTGCGATTATCCACCACGCGCTCCTCTTCCGCTTGTAGCAGCAGAAGCGGCGTTGTCACGGCGCTGGCCTGTGTCAGCAGGTACTTCCCCGCCAGTATCGCCTCACGCACCCAGTGGTAAGTAGGGCCGCCTACGCGCAAATCAGGCGAATCCGCGTAAAATCGAATACTACGCTGGTAGCGTTCGCGGCTGTGCGTCAGCACATTCATTCGATAAGGCAGAGGACGCCACTGTCCCGTGCCTATAGCGTAATAATCACGTATCGCTGGGTGACGCTCCGCCCAATCGACGATCCACTCGGCAACGCAATGAGGAAGCGGTAAACGAATGCCAAACATCGGCGCACACAGCGCCGCCGCATCAAACATCGCAGGTTGACGAACCAAAAGCTGTGCCAGAATCGCGCCGCCCATTGAATGCGCCAGCGCAAACCGACGGGTATATCGCGTAGGTTCAATGTGCTGCTGGCACAGTGTTTCAGCATCATCGACATAATCACTGAAGCGTTGCACGTGTCCGCGGTGGCCATCTTGCAGCACCCGCCCAGACCGCCCTTGCCCACGGTGATCCATGATGAGCACATCATAGCCGCGATGAAAGAGGTCATACGCCACTTCGCTATATTTGACGTAACTTTCGATGCGGCCAGAAAAAACCACGACAATCTTGTCGTGTTGCGGCGCGGTAAAGCGAACAAACCGGATCGGCACATCATCCACACCAGAGAATTCGCCCTCTTCGCGCTGACGCCAGAAATTCAGTAATTCTCCGGTAGCAAAAGCGGCAAACTGCGCTTCTCGCGTTAACAGATCTGCCGTTAACGATTCAGGTGTTAACCGTTCCGACGTAAACAACGTATTGTGGCGTTGAATCATCACACCTCTCCGGTGACACAGGGAAAACAAAGCTAGCGGAAGAACATGACAAGCGGTGGATCACGAGCGTATTGTGACATAAAAAACAGACAGACTCTCGTAATACAGAACGTGATTCAGGAGCAGGATTTCATGACATTGGATTGGTGGTTAACCTACTTACTCACAACACTTATTCTCAGCCTGTCGCCCGGTTCGGGTGCCATCAACACCATGAGTACGGGGATTAGTCACGGCTATCGCGGCGCGGCAGCGTCAATCTGTGGTTTACAAGTCGGGCTGGCTATTCATATCGTGCTGGTAGGCATTGGGTTGGGTGCGTTGCTTAACCAGTCTGTGCTGGCTTTCGATGTGCTGAAATGGCTGGGCGCGGCTTATCTTATTTGGCTAGGGATTCAGCAGTGGCGTGCCGCTGGCGCACTCAACCTTCAGGCACTCGCCAGCGTCATGCCGCGTCGTAAACTCTTTAAACGTGCGATACTGGTGAACCTGACCAACCCGAAAAGCATTGTGTTTCTGGCAGCGCTGTTCCCGCAGTTCATTATCCCTCACCAGCCGCAGGCCGCACAGTATCTGGTGTTGGGTATCACCACCGTTGTTGTCGATATTATCGTGATGATTGGTTACGCTACGCTAGCCACGCGTATCGCCGGGTGGCTGAAAGGCCCACGGCAGATGAAGACACTCAACCGGATATTTGGATCGCTGTTCGTGCTGGTCGGCGCGTTACTCGCCACAGCGAGAAAGGCCTGATGAAGACAGCGCGCCGTGTCGAATCACCGCGCGCTTTTGTTTCTCCATCGGAAACGTTCTGAGAGAAAGGTTAGCGAGAGAAGATCAGGTGCAAGCCGAAACCGGTAAACAATACGCCCGCCACGCCATCCACCCACTTCGCCAGACGCTGATAGCCACGACGCATGGTAGGTAGTGCGAACACTATCGCGACCAGACTGAACCACAACAGCGTTTCAATCGAGATCAGCGCAAACAAGCCCCAACGCGCACCGCTGCCGACGCTGTCGCCGACAAACAGTGAAAACACGCTGCCGAAGTAGATCAGCGCTTTTGGGTTCGCCAGATTCGTCAATAATCCACGCATAAAGGTTTTACCGCGCTGCGGCAATACCACAGCCGTTTCCTGCGTGGTTTCCAACTGTGCTTTACTCCGCGCAGAACGCAGCATCTGCCAGCCCATCCAGCACAGATACAGTCCGCCACCGACGGTAATTGCCGTATGCAGCCAGGCCATTTTTTGCAACAGCAGGTGCAGTCCCAGCAGTGCGATAGCCGCCCAGACCACTACGCCCAGAGAAATGCCCAGCACGCCCATCATCGCTTCACGGCGTGAACGGCTAGCCGCAGTTTGTGAAACAAAAAAGAAATCCGGCCCCGGGCTCATCAGCGCAATAAAATGCACCAGCGCCACCGTCAGAAATAGCATCAACATGTTGGTTTTCCTGTTTTTTTAAATGCAATCAGACAAGACGAGCATCACTCGTCGTCATTATCGACATGATCGCGAATCATGTTCATGAAAGGTGCACCGAAACGTTCGAGTTTGCGGTGTCCTACCCCGTTGATATTCAGCAGTTCGCCCGCGGTGATCGGCATCAGTTCCGCCATCTCCAGCAGCGTGGCATCACTGAACACCACGTAAGGCGGAATATTGTCTTCGTCCGCGATGGATTTACGCAGTTTACGCAATTTGGCAAACAGCTTGCGGTCGTAATTTCCGCCGTAAGATTTTTGATTAGCGCGGGGCTTCAGGTTAATCACACGCGGCACGGCCAGTTGCAGCGGCATTTCTCCCCGCAATACTGGGCGCGCAGGTTCGGTAAGCTGTACGGCAGAATGCATCGTAATATTCTGGTTCAACAACCCCAGATGAATCAGTTGGCGTAGCACGCTGACCCAATGTTCCTGCGATTTATCCTTACCAATGCCATAAACCGGCAATTTGTCATGGCCGAAGTCGCGAATACGTTGGTTATTCGCACCGCGCAACACCTCGACGATATATCCTATGCCAAAGCGCTGCCCGACCCGATACACGCAGGAGAGCGCCTTTTGCGCCTCAACCAGCCCATCGTAACGCTTCGGCGGATCGAGACAAATATCGCAGTTACCGCAGGCCTCTTGGCGCCCTTCACCGAAATAGTTCAGCAGCACCAGACGGCGGCAGGTCTGCGCCTCGGCAAACGCGCCCATCGCATTGAGCTTATGACGTTCAATATCCAACTGCGGCCCGGCGGGTTTTTCTTCCAGACAGCGACGCAGCCATGCCATATCCGCCGGATCGTAAAACAGCGCGGCTTCTGCGGCGAGGCCATCACGCCCGGCACGTCCCGTTTCCTGATAGTAGGATTCGATATTGCGCGGAATATCAAAATGCACTACGAACCGCACGTTAGGCTTGTTGATACCCATACCAAACGCGACAGTCGCTACCACCACCTGAAGATCGTCACGCAGGAACGCTTCCTGTACCTGTGCGCGTCGTTCATTGTCCAGCCCGGCGTGATAAGCCCCCGCACTCAGCCCACGGGCCTGCAAACGGGCGCTGATATCTTCCACGCGGGAACGGCTATTACAGTAAATGATGCCGCTTTTTCCGCGCTGCGCCTGCACGAACATCCAGAGCTGATCGAGCGGTTTGAACTTCTCCACCAGCGTGTAGCGAATATTCGGGCGGTCAAAACTGCTGATCTGGATCAGCGGCGACTGAAGATCCAACAGGCGAACGATATCGTTCCGCGTGGTCTCGTCGGCGGTGGCCGTCAGTGCAATGAAAGGAAGGTGAGGAAAACGCTGTTTAATCTGCCCCAGCGCTCGGTATTCAGGGCGGAAATCGTGGCCCCATTGGGAAATACAGTGCGCTTCATCCACCGCGATCAGTGAAATCTGCCAGTGGGCGAGATGATCGAGAAAGCTTTCTGTCGTCAGGCGTTCCGGCGCAATATAAAGCAACTTAATCTGACCAGTACGACAGCCCGCCATCACTTCAAACTGCTGTTCACGCGTCTGCGTCGAATTGAGGCAAGCGGCGGAGACACCATAGGCCTGAAGCTGATCAACCTGATCTTTCATCAGAGAAATCAGCGGGGATACCACCAGCGTCAGCCCGTCCATCACCAGAGCGGGGATTTGGTAGCACAGCGATTTACCGCCGCCTGTCGGCATGATAACCAGACAATCCTGCCCACTGAGCGTCGCGCTGATAATTTCCTGCTGACCCGGTCGGAATTGCTGGTAGCCGAACGTGTCCCGTAGAACCTGAACCGCCAGCGCTTCCTTATTCAATACTTCCGCCGTAGACACGCCTTCCCCAATTCAATGAAATCAAACAGGCGCTATTTTCAGCGCCGTCGGGTAAAACTGCAATGGTTAAAAACCGCAATCGCTAAAACACACGTTAGTTAGAACATATCGTTCAGCGTCACCCCAACACCGAAGCGGGTCTGACGATGATTGTAATCAATCAAGGATTCGCCGTAGCCACTAAAGACCTTGGTGTAGAAGCGGACATGACGCGTCAATGGATAGCTCCAGCCCAGTTCGCCACCGCCGTAACCGCTATTCCAGTTATAACGGCCTTCCGCGCTAAACACGCTGTCGCCCCACACATAACCGACGCGTAACCGGTAATGGCCCATGTATTTAATGATATCTGGGTTATCGTCCTGACTGTCGGAGAAACGCACCCACGGCTTCACATCAACCTGCCAGTTGCCGTTCTGCGCCATCAGACGCATATAAGCACGGTTCCAACTGCGTGACGTTGGATCAGAACGGCCGTTAGACTGGTGATTAAAGCCCATTTCCACATCTCGCAGCGTCCAGCCTGCTAATGTGTAGTTGGTTGCCCAGCCCAGGAAGACCTGTGGCTCATAGTTGGTTTCACGGAACGGAGAAGACTCGCTTTTATTAGACAGTTGCCACCAAGAACGCTGTGTATAGGACGCACCCAGCAGCGAGTTATCACCCAGAATGCCACGCCAGATCGGGAACCCGAGGCTCAACTGATAGTGAACTTCATCTTTACGCGCTTCGTCGCCCCAGTTATAGCTCTGTATCGCCGTTTTATTGATGTTGCTGGTATAGGTATACAGTAAGTAGTTGCTTTCGTAAGGATAGAGAATAAACGGGGTGTCGTGCTCTTGTAACAGGCTGTCGATAATGCTGCCACGTACCGCCGGTTGATTCGGCGCAGGCGCGTTTGTTATATCTTCAGCATGAGCCTGTGCCATCAGTAATGCTGCCAGTACGAGTACTATTTTACGCATTCATTTTCTCCGCCATTTTTTTATACGACGTTCGTTTTAACCGACGTTCGTTTAACCAGCTTGTGGTGAGTATTTCCCCATTCAAGCCCGCCATTCTACACAGTTCAACGACGTTTGAATTATCGTTCTCCCGTTTCTTAGTCTTTTCTGGAAAGAAACAAAAGCAGCGCATAAAATAAACACTTACATAACTTAAAAGAATCAACTTAACTACATTTAACGCGTATCTCTTATTTGGGCGGGAAACAACTATGGCTGACATACCATCATTTCAGGGAACCACACTAACCAGAGATACCGTGCGCCAGCTCGTTAGCGATATTTTCATTTACAAGATGCCATTCAACATCGAGCTAGGCCTTGAGTTACAGCAGTTTGAAGCCGACAAAGCAGTCTTGACGTTCGCTCGGCAAGATAAGCTCATCGGCAATGCGGCACAAAAGATTCTGCATGGCGGCGTGATTGCTGCGGGGTTGGACGTTGCCGCTGGATTAGTCTGCGTTGGCAACACACTGCTGCGCCATGAGACGATCAGCGATCAGGAATTTCATCACCGGCTCGCGCGCATGGGGACCATTGACATGCGGGTGGACTATCTACGTCCGGGCTATGGGGAGCGCTTCACCATTACCAGCACGCTGCTGCGCGGTGGTAATAAAATCGCCGTCGCACGCGCCGAATTGCATAACGAGCAGGGTTCGCATCTGGCCAGCGCCACCGCAACCTATATTGTCGGATAGCATTTATCGTTGGCAAACCGTGTCATGAACACTTTACGTGAAAGCGCTCACAGTTTTGGGTAGACTTAGCGTTTTCCCGCCGTCCTTATCGAGTTACCCATGAACGCGCAACAAACCCGTGAGGGGATTTTTTTCGCCCTCGCCGCGTATTTCATTTGGGGAATTGCTCCTGTTTATTTCAAGCTGCTTGAGCATGTTCCACCCAATGAAATACTGACGCATCGTATTATCTGGTCATTCTTCTTTATGCTGATTCTGCTGACGGTCGGTCGGAAATGGCGTCAGGTGAGTCTTGCCTGCCGTAACATCAAGCACCTGTTTCTGCTGGCGTTAACGGCGGTGCTGATTGGCGGGAACTGGCTGTTGTATATCTGGGCGGTCAACAACCATCACATGCTGGAAGCCAGTCTGGGGTATTTTATCAACCCGCTGGTCAACGTCATGCTGGGCATGATCTTTCTGGGTGAACGCTTTCGCCGCCTGCAATGGCTGGCCGTGCTACTTGCCGTGACTGGCGTACTGGTTCAGCTGTGGACATTCGGCTCGCTGCCAGTTGTCGCGCTCGGGCTGGCATTCAGCTTCGCGTTATACGGTCTGCTGCGCAAAAAGATTGGCATCGACGGCCAAACCGGCATGCTGATAGAAACACTGTGGTTGCTGCCAGTAGCCGTCATTTATCTGTTTTTTATTGCCGACACACCGAGCAGCCATCTGACAGCCAATCCATGGTCGCTGAATCTGCTGCTGCTCTCGGCAGGTATCGTCACCACAGTACCGCTGTTGTTCTTTACCTCGGCGGCCATGCGCCTGCGCCTGTCGACGCTCGGTTTTTTCCAGTATCTCGGCCCCACCATCATGTTTATGCTGGCAGTGGTGTTCTATGGTGAAACATTCAGCAGTGACAAGCTGGTAGCTTTTGCCTTCATCTGGGGTGCGCTGGGGCTGTTTATTCTGGATGCGCTTTATACGCAGCGTAAGCTACGGCGCACGCCAGCTACAGCGTCCCGGCCTCAACACGACGGGAAATAAAACGCGATAAGATCGGGCTGAACAACAGCGTCGAAAACAGCCGCAGCGTCTGCATGGCAATAACAAACGCCATATCGACCCGACTGCCTGCGGCGATAATCGCAATCGAATCCAGCCCGCCGGGGCTGGTCGCCAGAAAGGCGGTCAGCATATCCACCGGCATCATTTTCGTCACCATCCATGCCATCCCGCCACACAGCAGCATCAATCCGACAATCGACGTCATCATGTAAGGCAACGTGCGTATCGCCAGCAAAAAGATCGGGCGGGTGAAACATAAACCCACGCTCCATCCAATCACGGCATAAGCTAATGCCAGCAGCCATTCCGGGGTTTGCAGTTGTAAGGTGCCGCTGGCATGCAGCATCGAACCGATAATCATCGGCCCCAGTAACGCCCCAGATGGAATACGTAAGCGCCTTGCTAACCATGCGCTACCGAATGCCACACCGAGCGTCGCGAGAAAACGCCAGTCCAACGAAGGAAACCACACTAGCATCGCACTGTTTTCCGCCGCGTCGTCACCTAAACTCAGGCGTGCCACGAACGCAGCCGAAGCAGTCACCATCAACACTCGCAAATATTGCATGAAGGCAACCAGCCGTACATCCGCGCCGAACTCTCCAGACATGGCGACCATGGCAGACGCACCGCCCGGCGATGCTCCCCAGGTTCCGGTCGTTCCGGGCAGCTCACTAAATTTGACCAGTAGCCAGCCAGATAATCCGCTGGCAGCCAGCGTCGCCAACAAAATGAACAGCACCAGCGGCCATTCGTTCAGCAAAGGCGTCAGGATAGAAAATGACAGGCTTTGTGCAACCAGGCAGCCCAGAACAGCATTACTGCCCGCAAAGCCGACGGGCGGGATACGGATCGTCGCACCGTTTAACCCCATGACGACGCCGACCATCATCGGCCCCAGCAACAGCGCAGCAGGAACGTGGTAAACCTGTAGCCCAAACCCCAGAATTAATGAGACCGATAGCAGGATTCCCCATTGCACCCACGGTGACATCCCTTTCATGTACACGACCTGTATTTAAGAATAAAAAGTAAGAATAAAAAGTAAGAACAAGAATAAAAAATAGAAAGTAAGGATAGAAAAGCGATTCACCATTCTAAACAGAATAGTTGGAGAATAAACAGGAATAGTAAGGTTGCAAACGATCAAGCAGAAAAGGGATTTTGTATCAAAGGGAGGAAACGTTATGCGCCTGATGGGTAATCCCCGTCAGGCGCATCGGTGAAAACTTAAAGCCAGTTTTTACGTTTGAAATAGAGGTAAGGCGCCTGTCCGGCGAGAATCATCAGTACGATCGCACCAGGATAGCCAAACGACCACCTCAGCTCCGGCATAAACTCGAAGTTCATCCCGTAGCTCGATGCCACCAGCGTCGGTGGCAGGAACACCACGGATACCACTGAGAAGATCTTGATAATCCGGCTCTGCTCGATGTTGATGAAACCCATTGCCGCCTGCATCAGGAAGTTAACTTTCTGGAACAGAGATTCGTTGTGCGGCAGCAGAGATTCGATATCACGCAGAATTTCGCGCGCCTGCTCCAACTGACCGGATGGTAAACGAGCTTTACGCACCAGAAAGTTAAGCGCGCGCTGGGTATCCATCAGACACAGGCGGACCTTCCAGCCCACGTCTTCCTGTTCCGCCAGCGTAGACAGCGCATCGTCGTATTCGTCACCCTGACGCCCTTCCATAATGATGCGGCTCAGCGATTCCAAATCGCTATAGATGTTTTCGATTTCGTCCGCCAGTTGCTCAATTTTAGTCTCAAAGAGATCGAGCAGCAGTTCGTAAGCATTGCCATCCACCAGCGTTTGATTACGGGCGCGCATGCGATACAAGCGGAACGCAGGCAGTTCACGCTCGCGCAATGTATACAGGCGACCATCGCGAATGGTAAACGCCACGGTAGAGTTACCGGCGTGATCGTCAGCGTCTTCAAAAAAGAAAAAGGAGTGAATATGCAGGCCGTCTTCATCTTCAAAAAAACGTGCCGACGCTTCAATGTCTTCCAGTTCCGGACGGGTTGCCAGGCTTTGTCCCAGTTCGGTTTGTACTTTCTCACGCTCATCGTCTTCCGGCTCGATCAGATCGACCCAAATTGACGCGGTGAGATCATCGGAGTCATCCAATTCCAGACGAGATAAACGGCAATTATCCAGTTTAAATGCGCTCAGCATGGGCCATAGCTCCCCTTTCAGTAGCAGAGATGGACAACGCGATTGAAGCACAGAAACAGAGGTGAGGTGTCACCAGCAGGTTTCAGTCCGTTCGACGGATCTGACTCATAGCGACAAAAACAGCATCGCTGACAACCACGAAGGGTATCAGCAGAGGAAGATAGCCTTAGAAGTTGTACCTAATGAACAGGTTCGTGAGCCAGTATCGACTGGGTGTGTCCAAGGCGTTAGTCCTCCAAGAATAATGATGCGCGCATGTTACGCTGAGATGAAAAAGACTTCAACTTTAAAACCGCGGCTGAAACACGCTGTAAAATATTGGTCAAATGGATAAGCTTTATCCAATAAATCCGTCGCTGGAATCGATAAAAACGCAGTCCCCCAAAAAAAGGAACCGCGTATATGAACTAGGCGTTGCCCGGTAAATAGGCAATGGCACGGACGGGGAAACCGGGCGCACCGGCGAAATTAGGGTAGCTGACGTGAATATAAGCGCCGGTAGACGGCAGTTGATGCAGATTATTTAGCACCTCAACCTGCCAAGCATTCTGGTTCAGTACGAAAAACTCGCCAATAAGCCCGTTGTTGCGACGGAAATCGGCGGCAGAATCCGTATCCAGCGTTTCATGCCCTACCGCGCTAATGCCGCGCTTTTCAAATAGGAATGTTAGCGCCTCAAGCGACCACCCCGGCGTATGGCTGTTTCCCTGTTCGTCTTTATTCGCAAAGGCGTCAATATCAGGCCAGCGCGTACTCCAGCCGCTAGCAAACGCGACAAAGCTTCCTGACGGAATGTTCCCGTGCTCACGTTCAAATGTCAGAATGTCTTCGACAGAAAGGCGATAATCGGGATCGAGCGCGACGGCGTCTTGTTTGTGGATCACAACCAGCGGTAGCAACAGTTCTTTATTATCAATACGATCCAGATAACGCTTACCCGCCACAAAATGCCCCGGCGCATCAATATGCGTCCCCGTTTGCGTCGCAAACGTCACGGCCTGCGCATAAAACCCGTGATCTTCGACATTGAACAAGGTCTTGCGCTGCAACACGCCTTCAAACGCACCAAAAATAGGAATCGACTCCGTAATCGTATGCGTGAGATCGACCCATTTTTTCCTCTGCAACTCGGCAATAATCTGGTCTAGCGTCATGGGCATGCTCCTTTTTTATTGTGATACCACACATCCATCGATACGCGGCAGGCCACCTAGCATTGTCGAAAATGACGAGAAAGATTAATACAGGATTTTTATAAGATATGCAGTCACACGCGTGACGATCACACCGTTTCCAGTCTGGCGTAGGCGGCAACCAGCCATTTAATACCCTGTCCCTGAAACGCGACCTGAAGACGGGCGTGCTCGCCGCTGCCTTCCAGATTCACGATGGTGCCTTCGCCGAATTTCGCATGGCGAACCCGTTGTCCCAGCTTGTAGCCGCTGTCATTTTCCGTTATCGGCGTGCCAAGGCGCTGGTGATTGACCGGGCGGGAGACGCTGGCACGTAACCGCACCTCTTCAACGCATTCTTCAGGCAGTTCACCGACGAATCGGGAAGGCCGATGATAGGCTTCCTTGCCGTATAAACGGCGGGATTCGGCGTAGGTTATCGTCAGCTTTTCCATTGCGCGCGTGACGCCAACATAAGCCAGACGACGTTCTTCTTCCAGACGCCCACCTTCATCCAGCGACATCTGGCTGGGGAACATGCCTTCTTCCATACCGACGATAAACACCTGCGGGAATTCCAGCCCTTTCGCCGAGTGCAGCGTCATAAGCTGCACCGCGTCCTGATTGGCATCCGCCTGACCTTCACCCGCTTCCAGCGCGGCATGTGACAGGAATGCCTGAAGCGGCATCAGATCCTGATCTTCTTCCTGATAGCTGAACTGGCGCGTAGCCGTCACCAGTTCCTCCAGGTTTTCTACTCGTGCCTGCCCTTTCTCGCCTTTTTCCTGTTCGTACATACTCCACAGGCCAGAATCTTTAATCGCCCGGTCGGTTTGCACATGCAGCGGCAGTTCAGACGTTTCATAGGCCAGCGCATCGATCAATTCGACAAAGCGTTGCAGTGATGCCGCCGCACGCCCAGCCAGCACTTTCTCTTGCAACAGCACCCGCGTGGATTGCCACAGCGTCAGTTGACGATCGCGCGCCGTCTGACGCACCACGTCCAGCGTGCGATCGCCAATGCCGCGCGTCGGCGTATTCACCACACGCTCGAACGCCGCATCGTCATTACGATTGGAGATGAGACGCAGATAAGATAGCGAATCTCTAATTTCCTGACGTTCGAAGAAGCGCATTCCGCCGTAGATGCGGTATGGCATACTCTGCTGCAACAGCGCCTCTTCCAATACGCGCGACTGGGCGTTGCTCCGATACAGAATGGCGTTATCTTTCAGCACACCACCCTTTTCCTGCCAGGCTTTAATTCGGTTAACGACGTAACGTGCCTCATCCAGTTCGTTGAATGCGCAGTAAAGCGAAATAGGTTCGCCCTCGACACCTTCCGTCCATAGGTTCTTGCCGAGCCGCCCGCCGTTGTGGGCAATCAGGGCATTCGCCGCTTTCAGAATATTGCTGGTCGAACGATAGTTCTGCTCCAGACGGATTGTTTCTGCGCCGGCGAAATCTTTCAGGAACAGCTGAATATTTTCGACCTGCGCCCCACGCCAGCCGTAAATCGACTGATCGTCATCTCCAACGATCATCACCTTGGCGCTATCGCCCGCCAACATGTGGATCCAAGCGTACTGAATGCGGTTGGTATCCTGAAATTCGTCCACCAGAATATTGGTAAAACGCTCACGATAGTGGTTCAGCACATGCGGTTTGTTCAGCCACAGTTCATGCGCGCGCAGCAGCAGTTCGGCGAAATCCACCAGTCCAGCGCGATCGCACGCTTCCTGATAAGCCTGATAGACACGCTGCCACGTTTGCTCGATAGGGTTGCCGTAGCTTTCAATGTGCTGCGGACGTAAACCTTCGTCTTTCTTACCGTTGATGAACCACATCGCCTGACGCGGCGGCCACTGCTTCTCATCCAGATTCAGCGCCCGAATCAGTCGTTTCAACAGGCGCAACTGATCGTCGCTGTCCAGAATCTGGAAATCCTGCGGCAGATTGGCATCCATATGGTGCGCACGCAGCAGACGGTGTGCCAATCCGTGAAAGGTGCCAATCCACATGCCTCCCTGACTGGTACCGATCAGATGGTTGATACGATGACGCATCTCTGCCGCGGCTTTGTTGGTAAACGTCACCGCCATGATGGAGTACGGCGAACAGTTTTCGACGGACAATAACCAGGCAATACGATGAACCAGTACCCGAGTCTTGCCGCTGCCCGCCCCTGCCAGCACCAATAAATTGCTGCGCGGCGCGGCTACCGCGGCACGCTGTTTGTCGTTGAGGCCATCGAGCAGATCAGAAACGTCCATAGGTACGGGTTATCCGGTGACGGGAAACGCCGCGCATATCAGGGGCATTTCCACTGGTGATTTATACAGATTAATGCGGTGATTATAGCAATGCCGACAGCGATGCCAACCGCGAAATTTCAATATGCGGCAGCAGCCGAGCGTCGCCAATCTGTGTCAGGCTGCCTTCACGCAGGTTAATCCAGCAGGCTTGCATACCGCAGCGGATCGACCCCGCCACATCGGTCGTGAGATCGTCGCCAACATGCAGAATCTCATGCAAAGGCAGATTGAGTTTTTCCGCCGCCAGATGGTACATATCATCAAACGGCTTGGCACGACCGTGCGGGCCGGCACGCAGGATGAAAGAAAAATAGCGTTCGAGGCCGAACCGATGCGGCTCGGCGTTGCCGTTGGTGATCGCCGCCAGCGGCACTTTCTCAGCTAATGCTGCCAACGTCTGGTGCGTCTCTTCGGTAATCGCAATCTGACTACGCCAGTGGGCAAAGTTTTCCATTGCCGCTTTTGCGCCATCCTTAGACTCTGCGGCACTCAGGCCACGATCTAACATCGCCAGTTCAACTGCACGGCGCCGCCATTCAGTGACGTCGTGATAGATGTCCGGTTCGCGCTCCAGCAAGGTCTGGCGTAAGTTCTGGAAATCATCTGCCTGAAAATCACGAAGCGCAGGATGGTACTCTTGCAGGAAGCGGATTGACTCTTGCCCTGTGCGTCGAATGACGTCCGCGTTGTCGTATAGCGTGTCATCCAGATCGAACGTGATCGCACGGATCGGACCAAGAGATCGGTAAAAATGCATCAGGGTTTCCCTCGTTTGGCGCGTGGATGCGCTGCATCGTACACGGAGGCTAAATGTTGAAAATCAAGATGGGTATAAATCTGCGTCGTAGTCAGGTTGGCATGACCGAGCAGCTCTTGGACCGCGCGTAAATCACCGCTGGATTCCAGCATGTGCGTCGCAAAGGAGTGGCGCAGCTTATGCGGGTGAACATGACTATTGATGCCTTGCTTAACACCCCATTCGGCAAAACGCTTTTGCACGTTACGCATCGAAATGCGTCGCCCCTGATTGGAGATAAACACGGCATCATCCTGCGGGCCAAATAGTTCACGCAGCGCTAGCCAGCGCTCCAGCCAAGTTACCGCTGTTTTTCCTATCGGTAATTTGCGCTCCTTGCTGCCTTTCCCCATCACCCAGATTTCGCCGCTTGCCAGATCGATATGCTGATAATCCATGCCGACCAGCTCTGCCAGACGCAGACCCGCGCCGTACATCACTTCCAGCATTGTACGGTCACGCACCGCAAGGGGATCGTCCAGATCGATCTCCAGCAGGCGATTCACCTCATCCACATCCATATTCTTTGGCAATGGACGTCCGGCCCGCGGCGTGGATACCCCTTTAGCCGGATTTGCCGTCAGTACACCGCGTGACACCATCCAGTCGAGAAAACTGCGCAATGCCGATAAACGGAGCGCCAGACTTCCTGAATGTAGCCCATCACGCTTACTGCGGGACACCACGGAGCGCACGCTAGAGGCATCCAGTGCGCGCCAGTCAGCGATACCCGCAGCGGAGAGTATCGTGATAACCGCAGATAATTGGCGCGAATAGCTGGTCAATGTCAACGGACTTAACTGGCGTTCTACTTTCAGATAGCGCAGGAACGCATCAACATCGGTTTGTAGAGGAGAAGAGGAAGCTGCCTCCGATGGCGCAGGCTGTCGGCTCATACCCGCTCAACCCAGCGCGCCAGCATCGCAGGCAACATCATAGCCATTTGCTGAAGCAGCACGGTTCCCATACCATTCTGATAATGGTGACTGTCACGGCTGCTGAAAATCAGCACCCCCAAATCGTGATGATTTCCCATCAGCGACAGCGCGACCGAACCGACCTGTCTGGCCTGCGGTAGCAGCAGTAACAGTTCCGGCCCGTTTAGGCTGCCAAGATAGTGGTTATGTTGTCCGAAGCGCTGAATGCGCAACGGCTCAAACGAGGAGCGATTTAACCCAAGATGGGTAAAATCGGAAGGCGCGCCAATGCGCCATTTGTCGCTAAACAGACGAACCGCTGCCCCCGCTAGGCCCAGCTGACGCGCCCAACGCTGCAAGCGATCCAACATATCTGTCAGGCTTTCCGCCGACGCCAACTCAGTTTGTAACCCAAGCAGGCGATTGAACAACACCTCGTTTGCGCCCGCCTGCTCCATCAACAGCGTGATTTCTTCCTCAAGCTGAGTGATGTGATTACGCTGGCGTGCCAGTTGCCATTCCACCAGCGACACGGTCCCCCTGACGGGATGAGGAACGCGCATCTGCTCGACGGGACGCGCATTGCGGATAAAAAAATCAGGATTTTGTTGCAGGAACTGCAAAACCATCTCGTCACTGAGTGCGATCTCGCGTTCTGCCTGTTCCTCGACATTCTTCATAAATGAATAAATCCATCGTAGACATGCGTTGCAGGCCCGGTCATGAATAACGGATGTCCCGGCCCATCCCACTGGATATCCAACTCCCCGCCCGGCAGCGATACGCGAACTTTCGCGGACAATAATCCCTGCAGGATCCCTACCGCCACGGCAGCACATGCGCCGCTACCACACGCCTGCGTTTCTCCCGCACCGCGCTCGTACACTCGCAGACGGACTGTCTGGCTATCGACGACCTGCATAAAACCGATATTGGCGCGATCGGGAAAACGCTCGTGGCTTTCCAGTAACGGCCCCAGTGTTTCCACTTTCGCCGTTTCCACATCCTCAACCTGAATCACACAGTGCGGGTTGCCCATCGACACTACGCCACAAAGTACCGTGTGTTCGTCGGCACGCATGATGTAGGTTTTCTCCGCTTTGACCGCGCGAAATGGCACCTGCTGCGGCTCGAAATTCGGTTCGCCCATGTTAACGCGCACCAATTCATCGTCCGTAACAGACAGCACCATCCGGCCAGTCTGCGTACTGACAGCGATATCACGCTTGTTGGTTAACCCTTTCAAGCGAACAAAGCGAGCAAAGCAGCGCGCACCATTACCGCACTGCGCCACTTCACTACCATCCGCATTAAAAATACGGTAATGAAAATCCAGTTCAGGATCGTAAGGCGGCTCGACCACCAAAAGTTGGTCAAATCCCACACCACAGTGCCGATCCGCCAAACGGCGAATCAGTTCGGGTGAAAAATAAACGTTTTGCGTAACGGCATCAACAACCATGAAATCGTTGCCTAACCCGTGCATCTTAGCGAACTGCATTATCCTGACTCCCCCGCTTGCTTAACCGGGCGCGATAAACGTATACGTGACCTGTTATTTATTATTACCGTAACGCATTAAGGACGTATTGACGGTTTCTTTTGTGGCTGCTGGTTCTCATTTTGCTGAGTCGCTGACGAGCCAGTCTTACCATCGGCTGGCATATAAAGCGGACCTTTCAGACCACAGCCCAATAAGCTGACTACTGATAGCACCAGAAAAAATGGGCGAAATACGTTTTTCATCACGTGAAGACCTGTCATTAATACTTGTATGCTCTCTATAATCGCAGGTGGATCATGAAAATCAATAGGAATCGAAAATGAACGATAGCGAGTTCCACCAATTAGCCGACGAACTCATGCTTCAGTTGGAAGAAACGCTGGATCAATTTGAGGGTGATGCCGACATCGATTCCGAGATTAACGGCGGTGTGATGACGCTGAGTTTCGAGAACGGCAGCAAAATCGTGATTAATCGGCAGGAGCCACTGCACCAAATATGGCTGGCAACCAAAACGGGTGGCTATCACTTTACCCTTCGGGAAGAACGCTGGGTATGCGATCGCAGCGGTGAAGATTTTATCGCACTGCTGTCATCAGCCTGTTCGGCACAGGCTGGGGAAACCGTTCACTTCGAGTAGCGTTCCCTGTCTTCATGGCACCGCAATTCATAGCATTGCGATGCCTCGTACATCAGCGCCGTCCCAGTAATATCAGCGCCAGTACCATCAGTAGCAACATACCGATGCCAAACATATTCACCAGCGGCCAGCCGCTGGTCAGCGCCATTAGGCTACCGGCAGACAGCGAGGCCAACGCGTTAGGCACATAAACCACCAGTGAGTTAATGCCCTGCAAACGGGATTTATGCACCGAATGGGTAAAAGCGTTCAGCATAAATGTCCCACCGTTGAACATAAACGCCCACCCTACGCCAAACAGCACCAGCGCAAAGAGGAAGTGCAAGAACGTCAAACCACTCAACGCCACCGCCACACCAGCCAGATTACAAGCCATGCCGATCGCCACGGCCTGAACCGGCGTCAACCGTTTCGCCAGCACTACTAACAACAGCGCAGGGGCATACATGGCGACAAAATGCCATTGCAAAACCGTCGCGCTATGGCTGACGGAAAAGTGGTGCTGATGCATCGCCAGCGGCGCTGAATTCATTAGTAGCGTCATCACTACAAATCCGACGGAACAACTTGCCGTGCCTAACACAAATGCCCGATTTCTCAGGATCGCCGCCAGCGGTTCACTGCGCTGGGCGCTAGCCGTAACAATCGGCATCGGGGGTAATTTAAGGCCAAGCAGCAGCAGTGACGTGATAACGCAGATAAACCCTGCGGCGATAAAACTGCCGAGAAACGGGTATGACGCCCAAAGCTGAGAAGCCTGACTAGCCGCAAACGGGCCAAGGAAACCGCCCAGGACACCACCGCTGATCACCCATGATATCGCCCGGTTTTTTTGCTGATTATCGGTAAAAATTTCAGCAGCTGCGAAACGATAATATTGATTGAAGGCGCAGGACATCCCCAGAACAAACGTTGAAAACACAAAGAGTGGAAAGCTGTGTAGCACAATCGCCAACGCCGCCAAAAGCGCTCCCACCAGCCCCAACAGCGTGCCGATGATGAACGTATTGCGCCTGCCGTATTTCGTCATCAATGAAGAAACGGCGTAAATCATCAGCGCCGCGCCGCACACCGTCGCGGTAATCGGTAATGTGGTCAGCAGCGGAACCGGCGTCATCGAGACGCCAACCAGCGTAGAACACAGCGTCATCAGGGAAATAATACTGCCGGTCAGCCCTTGTCCGAGCGCCAGCAGTATCAGATTTCGGCGTTGCAACGAATCCATCAATACATCCCTTTCTGAATGCGCTGAAAGCCGAGTGTCTGGCAGTGACTATAAGATTTGTAGCCGCTGTTCCATCGTCATCACCTCATCATCCACCACGGGCGTAATGCACAGATGAGAAAGCGCGCTGCTGCGGAACGGAATCACCTGAGTGCGACCGTCCAACTGTACGATTTGGTAGAACTGCGGCAGGTTAAAATTGATAAAGCTGGAACCATAGGTAAAGCGATCGTGCGAAGACGAATAGAAGCGACTGACATCGCGCACCAGCTCTTCTTTACTGCCTTCACAGTGGTGATACACCTCAACACGATTCGACTCATCCAGAATATAGATATTAAAGCCCTGATTTTCCGTCAGATCTTCAAAGAAAAATTGGATGATCCCTTCGCTGGCGACACCATCGACCACCGGCGGTAAATGCACATGGTTGGTTTCGACCTGAACCGGCTGGCCTTGCAGCTTGTTGTTGGAAATCGCGCCATAAAATTCGACCGCGTTCTCCAGCTTTTGCACTGACACACTCAGCCGTTCAAAGAACAGCCCCCAAGTTTGCCCTGCCACTTTCACCGCTTTGAAGCGACCTGGCTCCTGCTGGCGCGTACTGGTCAGACGCAGCTCAATACATTCGGAAACCAGCTGTTGCACGCGAGTACGAATCAGCCCGCGCAGGTGCTGGCTATAGCAGAACACTTCCAGTGATTCCGGCAGCGCGGCATCCTGATGCATTTTGCCCAGAATGGTTTTCAGCGCTTCCAACACTGCCTGCTCACCGCTGAAATGCAGCGTACGCACTTCGTTCCACGAGTTGCGATACAGCAGGTCGATACTGCCAACCAGACACTGCTGCTGCTGGCCGAAACTGAACACATCCAGATGACGGAAATCGAAATGCACCACCTGATTGCGGAAAGCCGCCGTCGGATCGTGTTCCAGATTGACAATAATCGCCAGATGACGAATTTCACACGGGCTGTACAGCGCCTTCGGCGTCGGTGCAGGCACGCGCAGCGGGAAGTGGTTAGCTACATCGTCCACCAGCGCTTGTAAGCGCGTGATGTCACACAGCTCGTTACCTTTAATGTACAGACGCGTGCTCGGTGTCAGCAGACCATTAAAATACGCCCACGCCACCAGCTTGTTCAGATAGCGATTATATTCCAGCGGCTGATGGCTGATGATCGCATCCATCGACGGTGCCTGATTGTACAGATACCAGCCGGAACGGTTCGCACGACCAGGCGGAACATAAATAAAGGTTAAATTCGGCTCCGACAAATCGGGCGAAATTTGCGGGTTCAGCAGAGTGACTTTGCCCGGCAGCGCTTCAAACGCGGCATACAGTTTACGGGTCAACACACCGATATCCTGCGGGCTGGCGCTGACGCTGAGATTATTGCGGCGGGCGAAGCGAATCAGGTTGCGATAAGTCTGCATCATCGCATCCAATAGCTCATTATGCGCTTCGCGTACCTGTTCGATTTTCCAGTTAGCGCGGTTATCTAACATCGCCAGATGTTCGTCGCTCCAGCCCCACTCTTGTACCAGTTGACTCAGAATCTGGCGACGCCAGCCGACGCAAGCTTGTTCTCTGGAGAGCTTTTCACAGACTTTTAAATAGAAACATCGACGCGCCAGATCGAGACGCGTTGGGTCGTTGATCGCCGTTAGGTAGTGCGTTACGCGATCCAACATCATGCAGTAAGGATCGAGACCAAAAGAGACGATCTCGCCGTCATGCAGGCGTTTTTTAATTTCGGTCGAAAGCAGGCTGGTATCTGGGTATTCCCAAGAATAGGCTTCCAACAGCAGTGTTTTCAGTACGGCTTTATAAGGGGAATCGATACTTTTATAGAGCTGCCAAAGGCTCGCGCCGAAATACTCTTCCGCCGACAGCGTACTTAAGCCACCTAAATCCATCCACTCGTTCGGTGCCAGCGCCCCCTGCGAGTACAGCGACAGCACATAGTCGTCGTAGTGGGATTCTTCTTCGACCGGCACCATGTTCCACAGAATGCGTTTACCGGCCATGCGCACGGCGGTACGGTAGAATTCGTCGAGTAACAGAATGTGCTGCATGGAGCCGCAGTCTTCACCGCCCAGACTGCCGCTTTCATTGTGGCGGAAACGGCTTTCATCCATCAGGAAGAAACTAACCTCAGCGCCCTGCGCTGCTGCCCACTGCTCCAGGAGCGTACATTTCTTCTGTAGGAGTTGGCGCTCTTCGCTATCCAGCCAGGATTGGTGGCACACCCAGATATCGAGATCGGAGCTACAGCTCTGCCCGATAGACGAGGTGCTCCCCATTGAATAGATGCCGGTGATCGGCAGCTCGCCCTGCGGATGAGAACCGTCAAACTGGCCCCAGCGCAGCGCGATGCTATCAAGGTATTGTTGTTGCTTTTCATCAGGCGTGTGAGTGCAGACACCGTGAGGCACTTTGCCTTCAAGGTAGCCGGGCATCAACGGGTGATGATGATGTAATAAAATGGGCAGAAGACTGTAAACCTGCTGAAAAGCGGGCTTCATTGCTCCCAGAGCACGCTCAACACGCAGTTGGTTGATCGCATCCAGTCTTTGCTTCAAAGTCTCGATGTAGAAGTACAAGACGTTTCGCCTGATTTATCCCAGTGCCTAGAAAAACCCCATGTTCCAAATTCGCCAATGATAAAATTAGAAGAATGTTTAGCGAATTATTGCTGGAAACGTGATCAATTTAACACCTTGCTGATTGGGCGTAAAGAAAGTAAAGAAAGTTAGACTTACCTATCTTGCTTTATTACGAATTTCTCTAACCGACGTCATCAGCACGGCTTCCTTACTCGTCATACTTCAAGTTGCATGTGCGTTGGCTGCGTTCACTCACCCGAATCACTTACTTGTGTAAGTTCATCGGGACTCCTTCCCTTGCCGCCTTCCTGAAACTCGAATTATTTAGAGTATATCTAGATTTGCGGCACCCAAATTTCAGTCCGTTTTAAAGGCGCACCGCTAATGCCCACAACCTGACACCAACGCACCATCAATGATACGATGGCGAAAAATGATAAAAACGGTATCAAGCATGTTAGCCAATATTATTAGAATTGCCACCCGACAAAGCCCGCTAGCCCTATGGCAAGCACGATATGTTCAGCAGTGTTTGAACCACTTCTACCCCGATTTACACGTAGAACTGGTGCCGATGGTGACCCGTGGCGACATCATCCTGGATACGCCGCTGGCAAAGGTCGGTGGTAAGGGATTGTTTGTTAAAGAGCTGGAATTGGCGCTGCTTGAAGGGCGCGCTGATATCGCAGTCCACTCCATGAAAGATGTACCTGTCGAATTTCCCGATGGCCTAGGCCTGACCACTATTTGCGAACGCGACGACCCGCGCGATGCTTTTGTTTCCAATCGCTACGACAGCCTCGAACAATTACCGGAAGGCAGCTGTGTCGGCACGTCCAGCCTGCGCCGCCAGTGCCAGCTACGCGCCCGACGTCCCGATCTGGTGATTCGTGATTTGCGCGGCAATGTCGGAACGCGTCTGGCAAAATTGGACAACGGCGAGTATGACGCCATTATTCTTGCTGTCGCTGGCCTGAAACGCCTCGGCCTTGAAGAACGTATCCGCTGCGCGTTAAGCCCGGAAGAATCGCTGCCTGCCGTCGGACAAGGCGCTATCGGCATCGAATGCCGTTTGGATGACGATCGCATTCGCCAACTGCTTGCCCCACTCAATCACACCGATACCGCCGCCCGCGTACTGGCTGAACGTGCTATGAATGTGCGCCTTGAAGGTGGCTGTCAGGTGCCGATTGGCAGCTACGCCGAACTGGAAGGTGATACGCTGTGGTTACGCGCGCTGGTTGGCGCACCGGATGGCAGCCAAATGATCGTCGGTGAGCGGAAAGGGAGCGTCTCAGACGCCGAAAAAATCGGGGTTGCACTGGCTGAAGAGCTGCTAGCAAAAGGGGCCAGCGCGATCCTTCAGGCCGTTTATCAAGGGCAAAGCTCATCATGACTATTCTGGTTACCCGTCCGTCACCAACTGGCGAACAACTGGTGACCCGTTTAAGAAAGCTCGGCTATCACGCCTGGCACAGCCCGCTGATCGAGTTTTCGCCTGGACGAGAACTTGCTGGCCTGCCTGCACAATTACACGCGCTGCACGCCGACGATCTGGTGTTTGCTCTCTCACAACACGCGATTCATTACGCCGATCCCATGCTGGCGCGCACAGGCACAAGCTGGCCTGCTCACCTCGCTTATTATGCCATTGGCCGTACCACGGCACTGGCGCTGCATAAAATCAGCGCGCACCCCGTTACCTATCCACCCGAGCGTGAAACCAGCGAAACACTTCTACAACTGCCTGAGCTGCAAGATGTTGCAGGGAAACGTGCACTATTATTGCGCGGCAACGGCGGAAGAGAATTACTGGGAGAAACGCTAATTGAACGGGGCGCTCAGGTAACCTATTGTGAATGCTATCAACGCAGAGACGTTCATTATGATGGGCCGGAGCAAAGCCGCCATTGGCAGCAAATAGGCATCGACAAACTGGTGATTACCAGCGGAGAAATGCTACAACGGATCTATACTTTAGTACCTGATTACTATCGGGCTTCCTGGCTACTCGGTTGCCAGTTGATCGTCGTCAGCGAACGACTGGCAGAACAGGCTCGTCAGCTCGGCTGGCGCGATATCCGAGTGGCTGATAACGCCGATAACGATGCGCTCGTGCGCGCACTACAATAAACCTGATCATGGGATGTACCATTATGACGGAACACAATACCCCCACAGCTCCATCCGATGAGGTTGCTGAACGGGTTGAACCCGCGCATCAGCAGCAAGATCCCGCACCGCAGCCCAAGCGCAGTGGTGCTGTGCTGGGAGCGATCGCCATCGTGATTGCGCTGGCAATAGGCGCGGGATTGTATTACCACGGCCACCAGCAGGCACAGCGAGAAACCGCCTCGCTTCAACGTCTGGAATCACAGCTAAACGCCTTGCAGCAACAGCATAAGCAGGAACAACAGCAATGGCTGGATGCTCAACAGCAGCAAAGCAAAATACAGGACACCGCGACACAGCGTCTTGAGGCGCTAACGCGTCAGTCAGACGAGCTACGCGATAAACTGGCGGCGCTTTCCAGCCATGACACCAATACCTGGCTGATCGCTCAGGCAGATTTTCTGGTAAAACTGGCAGGGCGTAAGCTGTGGAGCGACAAAGATGTCACCACCGCGGGCGCATTGTTGAAAAGCGCAGATGCCAGCCTCGCGGAAATGAACGACCCTAGCCTGATAGAAATTCGCCGCGCGTTGACCAACGATATCGGTGCACTGGCAGGCGTTAGCCAAGTCGATTTTGACGGCATCATCCTGAAAGTGAACCAGCTCACCGATCAACTTGACAACTTGCAGCTTGCCGACAACAACACCGATGAAGCGCCAATGGATGCCAACAGCACAGAGCTGTCCGCTTCGTTGAGCGAATGGCGACAAAATCTGAGCAAAAGCTGGCACAATTTCCTGGCTGACTTTATCACCATTCGTCGTCGCGACAGCGCTGCTGAGCCTTTGCTGGCACCGAATCAGGACGTGTATCTGCGTGAGAACATCCGCTCACGTCTGTTGGTTGCCGCACAGGCGATTCCTCGCCATCAGAATGAAGTGTACAAACAGTCGTTGGAAACGGCAGCAACCTGGGTTCGCGCCTACTTCGATACCACCGACTCCACGACGCAGGCCTTTTTGGATCAGCTTGATGCCTTAAGCCAGCAGTCGGTTTCACTGGATGTTCCAACGGAGCTACAAAGTCAGGCGCTGTTGGAAAAGCTGATGCAAACGCGCGTTCGTAACCTACTGGCTCAGCCGCCAGCCACACAGCAGGGAGAGTGAACATGCTGAAAGTCTTATTGCTGTTCCTGATCCTGATCGCAGGCGTTGTGATCGGCCCGATCGTCGCGGGCCACCAAGGCTACGTCCTGATCCAGACGGATAACTATGACATTCAAACCAGCGTGACGGGTTTGGTCATCATGCTGGTGCTGTTTTTCCTCGCCTTTTTGGCGGTGGAGTGGGTGCTACGCCGAATCCTTCGAACAGGATCACGCACACGCGGCTGGTTCCTCGGCCGCAAACGCAGCCGTGCCAGAAAACAGACCAAAGCCGCGCTGCTCAAGCTGGCCGAAGGTGATTATTTACAGGTAGAGAAACTGCTGACTCGCAATGCCGATCATGCCGAGCAGCCCGTAGTTAACTATCTTTTGGCAGCCGAAGCCGCCCAGCAGCGCGGTGACGAATTCCGCACCAAGCAATACCTGGAGCGTGCCGCCGAGGTTGCAGATACCGATCAGCTTCCGGTGGATATTACGCGCGTACGTATTCAGCTAGCACGTAATGAAGATCATGCCTCACGTCACGGCGTGGACAAATTGCTGGAAGTCGCACCTCGCCACCCTGAAGTGCTGCGTCTGGCTGAGCAGGCTTTCCTGCGTACCCATGCCTACGGTGCCTTGCTGGATATTCTGCCTGCGATGCGCAAGATTAATCTGTACCCTGAAGCGCGTTTGCTGGATCTGCAACAGCGGGCCTATATCGGTCTGATGAATCAGGCGATGGCGGATGGCGGCAGCGAAGGGCTGAAATCATGGTGGAATAATCAGAGCCGCAAAGTGCGTCATGAGATCCCACTTCAGATCGCAATGGCTGAGCATTTGATCGAGTGTGACGATCATGATACAGCACAGAAGATCATTCTTGATGGTCTCAAACGTCAGTATGACGAGCGTTTGATTCTGCTAATGCCCCGCCTAAAAGCTGGCAATCCGGAACAGCTGGAAAAAATGCTGCATCAGTACATCAAGCAACATGGCGCAACGCCGCTGTTAAGCAGCACGTTAGGTCAACTACTGATGAAACACGGCGAATGGCAACAGGCCAGCGATGCCTTCCGCACGGCGCTGGAGCTACGTCCAGATGCTTATGATTACGCCTGGCGCGCCGACGCACTAGAGCGGCTGCATCTGCCGGATGAAGCGGCGCAAATGCGGCGTGAGGGGCTGTTACTCACGCTACAGCAACCAGCCAACTAATCACTGCATCATCTCTTTCATAAGGCTCCTTCTTTGGAGCCTTATTTATTTTTTATGTTTCAATCGCAGGCTGTGACCCAGCATTTTCATCAGACGAAAAAAAACGCTTACCGATAAACGGTAAGCGTTGAAAATATCAGGTCTGTCAGACAACAGAATGGTGCCTCACTCAACGTTATGTCCGGAAAGCCCGATGGAGATTTGCATCTTCATCTGGAGTTGGACGATAGGCACCTCAAAATTGGCTCTGCGTCATTCCCAGGATTATGAAGCCGAAGCAAGCATAGAAGGTGGAATGAGCATCTACACGCTTATTTAAGCACAAATTATGCCAACATGCATAATTTTATTGCTACGACCTCATCAATTCAATTTAACTAGCTAATAGTAAATACTATTTTTATTTATCCGCTAGTGGGGAAGCAACAACACGCTGGGTGGTAAAAACGAGAGCGAACTCACAAAACCTGTCGCCATTCAGAGACGAATTTATCAGATAAAATATTAATCATTATTAATCAATAAATTAAATGTCTCTTTTTTGAGACAGCAGATCACCGCAGGTGTCGTTCTTTTCCGACAGTCCTGTCAAAGCTGTTGATTCAGCTTAAAAAATAAAAAAATATCCGCGCCGAGGAGTCGACGCGGATAGCATTAAGTAACAGGTGGGACTTAACGGGAGGACAGCTGTTCTAAACTCTGTTTAGCGACCTGATACAGATAGTGTGCGGTCGGGAACAGTGCACTGTCGTCAACGCGGAATTTCGGGTGGTGCAGCGCATAGGGTCCGCCGGAGCCAACCATCATAAAAGTACCCGGCAGTTTCTGCTGATAGAACGCAAAATCTTCACCAATCGGGCTGGCTTCGACGCGGCGTGCTTCAAAACCTTCATCACTTGCCACGTTCAGCGCAAACTCAACCCATTCTGGCGTATTGATCACTGATGGCGGCCCTGCGTGCCACAGGAACTCAATTTCCGCGCCAAAGCTGCTGGCAATACCCGAGACGATCTGACGGAAACGCTGTTCAATCAAATCACGCGTGTCCTGATTGAACGTTCGGACCGTGCCTTCAACGTAGGCCGTGTCGGGAATAACGTTCCAAGTGCTACCGCTATGGACCTGAGTAATCGACACCACTGCGTTATTGTCGGACGACACCGTGCGGCTGATGATGGTTTGCACCGCGGAAATCAGCTGACCCAGAATAATAATCGGATCGTTGCCTTCATGCGGCTTCGCCGCGTGACAGCCTTTCGCTGCAATCTTGATCTCAAAACGGTCAACGCCCGCCGTCAACGCACCGTCTTTCCCACCGATGACGCCAACGGGCAGCGTCGGATCGTTATGGATACCGAAAATCGCCACCGCATTGTCCAACGCGCCAACCGCAATCACTTCCGGTGCACCCAGCCCTGTCTCTTCGGCCGCCTGGAACAAAATTCGCACCGTGCCTTTCAGCTCCGGCTCGATTTTCTTCAGCAGAATCGCCGCGCCCAGCGCTGCGGAAGAGTGAAAATCATGACCGCAGGCATGCATCACCCCTTTGTTGAGCGACGTGAATTCTACGCCAGACTCTTCTTCAATTGGCAGGGCATCGATGTCCGAACGGACCACGACCAGTGGGCCATCCTGTAGGCCGCCGACTTCCGCGACCAGACCGGTTTTCAACGGCAGATCGAGGACGCGAATCCCTTCTTTTTCCAATACCGCACGAATCTTTTTCGTCGTTTCGAACTCCTGATTCGACAGTTCAGGATTGCGGTGTAAATCGTGGCGAAACGCCTGAATAAATTGAGCCAGAGGCTCGTGCTGAGGTGCTGTTCTCATCAATTCTTACTCCACATTATCGTGCCCTGTCTGACAGGACGGCCTTGTTCAGGCGTGCAGGTGTGTCTACGTGTGCGTTAAATATCGTACTCAAGCGGCTCAGGCAGTTTGGTCAACTGACGCAAGAAACGCTGGGTTTGCGGGTTGTCTGAGAAGCTAATCACCTGCTCCGCAGGGCCTTCCTCGACGATGTGACCGTCCGCCATGAAGATCACTCGGTCAGCCACTTCTTTCGCAAACTGCATTTCATGGGTGACGATCACCATCGTGGTGTCATTTTTCGCCAGCTTCTGAATCACCTGAAGCACCTCGTGTACCCTTTCTGGGTCAAGCGCCGAAGTTGGTTCATCAAACAAAAGAGCCTTCGGATCCACCGCCAGCGCACGTGCAATACTCACGCGCTGCTGCTGACCGCCGGATAACGTCACCGGATACTGTGCCGCCTGTGGCAGCAGGCCAACCTGCTCCAGCAAAGCCAGACCGACTTCAGTCGCCTGCTTCTTCGGCATTTTTTTCACGACAATCAGCGCTTCCGTTACATTCTCCAGCGCCGTCTTGTTCTTAAACAGGTTATAACTCTGGAACACCATCGCCGTCTGACGGCGCAGCGCGTAGGCCTCCTTGGAGGAGTAACGACGCGTATCCAGCGTTTGTTCACCAATTTCGATCGTACCTGACTCTGGCGTTTCCAGCAGGTTAAGGCAACGCAGCAGCGTGGATTTACCCGAACCCGATGGACCGATAATCGCCACGACTTCGCCTTTCGCGATATCCAGACTAATGTTGTCCAACACCACCTGATCGCCAAAGCGTTTAGAAAGATTCTTTACACTGATCATGTCAGCCCCTTATCGCTGTAGCGAGTGATTCAGTTTCTTCTCAAGCTGTTTTTGCAGCCAAGCGTAAACCACAATCACCATCCAGTAAATCAGACCCACAACCAAGAAGGTCTCAAAGAAACGCAGAGATTCAGCGGCAATCATCTTGCCTTCTGCGAACAGTTCGGAGACGCCCAGCGCAAAGGCCACTGAGGTATCTTTAATCAGAGAAATAAAGGTATTACCCGTCGCTGGCAGCGCATTCAGCATTGCTTGAGGCAACACGATGCGGCGATAGACCTGCGCTTTACTCATGCCAATGGACAGGCCCGCTTCCGTCTGGCCGAAATCCACCGAGGCCAAGCCCGCACGGAAAATCTCAGCCATATAGGCGGAGGTTTTCAAGCTAAAGCCAATAATTGCGGCCGTCATCGCATCCAGATTGGATAAGCCAGGGAATAGCTGTGGCAGGCCGAAGTAGATGATAAACAGCTGAACCAGCGATGGAATGCCGCGGAACAGCGAGATATACAGTTCGACGATTTTTACTACGACGACGATCTTGCTTTCACGGACTAACGCCAAGATAAGGCCGAGAACCATAGCAAAAAACATCGAAACCACGGCAAGAAACAGCGTGGTTGGCAAATACATTAATACCTGGGGAAAGACTTTTAACAGGTAGGCAAGATCGATATTCATGAGTAATACCATTAATGCTTCCACCGGCCATATTGCGCCGGTGGAACAGGGTTATGACTGTTGACTATATAACGAATCATCTGGCTACATAACGAGTCATCACGCTAAATGACGACTCTGCCAGAATGACGGCGTGAGGTTATTTAGCCGGTGATACCGTGATATCTTCGCCAAAATATTTTTCGGAGATAGATTTCAGACGTCCATCTTCACGCATTTTCGTCAATTGTGCATCGAACTGTTTACGCAAGGCATCGCCTTTCTCGTCCTTATGGAACGGGAAGCTGACTTCTTCAATCACCAGCGGTTCGCCAACCAGCTTGAACGGCAGGTTACGCTTATTGATTTCCGCCAACAGGATCGGACGTGAATTCACGTAGCCTTCGACGCGCTTAGACAGCGCATCGTTCATCGCACCATCACGTGTTTCATAGGTGCGAATAGTGACGCTGCCGTCGGCAAATGCTTTCTTCAGGTTGTTGACGTGGTTGGAACCCAGGACCCCGGCAACCGTCTTCCCTTTCAGGTCAGCCAACGTATTGATCGTGGTGTTGTCTTTGTGCGTCACAATCTGGCTGCCGTAGAAGCTGTACGGCTGGGCAAAATTGTATTTTTCCTGACGCGCGGGGGTAATTGCCACCACGTTCGCTACAGTATCCAGCTTTTTCGCTTCCAACTGCCCCATCAGGCCGCTGAAATCAGCGGTGACCCACTCAACTTTGTAGTTCAGATCTTTCGCGATAGCTTCCGTGACTTCAACGTCAAACCCAACCAGCTTGTTATCTTGCTTGAAACCACTTGGATAACTCTGGCCTGTTGAACCCACTTTCAATACTTTTTCCTGCTCGGTGCCACTCTTCCCAGAATCACAGCCAGCAACAAGAAAGGCGGTCGTCAGCGCCAGAACAGACAACGTTACTTTTTTCATCATTTTACTGCCTCTCTTTTTAAGTTTTTATCTTTCCACTGGTCATACAATTGGTTATCAAGAATTTTTTCCATCCAGATGGTCAGGTGTCCTTTTCCCAGATTCGTCTGCCCGACTTCCTTGAAACCATAATTTCTGTACATCTCAATCAGCCACGGGTGGTTTTGCGCTGTGCCAAGCGACACCGCAGGCGCTTTGAGCTGGTTAATCAGAATTTCTTCTTCCAACCAGCTCATCATTTGCTTACCCAATCCCTGTTTTTTATAGCCAGGGTGCGTCGCAAACCAACCCAGATGCGGTAGACCGAGCGGGCCCGGCTCAGGCCCCCACGGATAGCGGATGGTAAATGACGACACCATCTCCCCGCCTTTTTCCATCACATAAACGCCGTGTGAGGCAATGTGCGTGCGCACCATGCCAATATCTGCATGGGCGGCAGAAAAATTGATGCCCAACTGGCGAATCGGCTCAAACGCGGCCAATGCCAGCGCCAAAAAAGTCTCATCATCCGCAAGCGTAGCCTGACGAAATACGATACTCATGATTTCACCTTATGCTGGCAGCAGACCGGAGTTATCCGCATAGCGAATCACCTCATCGACTTTCTGCGGTGCACTGCCGACGTAGTTGGCTGGGTTCAGCCATTCGTCCAGATCGGCGGCAGTCACCTGCTCGGAAAGGACTGGATGCGCCAACAGTACCGATTTAAAAGGCTGATTCTGCTCGAATGCCTGCATAGAGCATTCGTAAACCAGATGGTGGGCGGTCTGCTTACCGAGACGTTTGCCAATCTCAAACATCACTTTCTCGGATAACAACAGGCCATTTTGCAGATCGAGGTTCGCCAGCATTTGCTTCTCGTTGACGGACATTCCACGCAGGATGCCAAGCGCATTCTGAAGCTGAGCAGACAGATAGATGTTGATTTCTGGCAGCGCGATCCACTCTGCACGCCAGCTCATCGCATCACGTTCATGCTCAACTTTCATGGATTCGTGAATCAGCGCGGCGCTCTTAAACAGCGGTGCAGTCAAGCTCGCCAGCCCTTCCAACGCGGCAGGGTTACGTTTGTGCGGCATCGTGGTAGAACCGATTTTCCCTTCAGAGAACGGCTCTTCGATTTCATTAATCTCGGTGCGCATCAGGTTGTACAGCTCGTTGCCAATCTTGCCCAGCGTACCGCTGATCAGAACCGTAACGGAGGCATATTCGGAGAAGCGATCGCGGGCAGACTGCCAGCCGATATTCGGTGTATTCAGCCCCAGTTTATCCAGCGTCAGGCGCTCAATTTCTGGCCCTTTCTCGCCAAAAGAGGCATAGGTACAAATGGCACCATTGATGTTGCCGACCAAAACACGCTCTTTGATTTCACCCAGGCGTTCGAGGTGACGGATAAATTCATCCAGCCAGACAGCCAGTTTGAAGCCAAACGTGGTGGGCAGCGCTTGCATGCCGTGGGTACGGCCAGCCATCAGCGTGTGTTGATGTTTCTTCGCCAAACGTTTCAGTTCAACGGCCAGCAGTTGTGTATCTCTGACGACAATATCAAAAGATTGTTTCAGTTGTAACACTGTCGCGGTATCAACGATGTCCTGCGTGGTCACGCCGTAATGAATAAATTCACCCGCCGCGCCACATTGTCTCTGAATCGCTGCAATCGTCGGCATCAGGGAGTGCTTCATGCGTGCCGCATCTTTTGCAATCTCTTCAACGTTAAGCGCGCTTGCGTCAGCGTTTTCTGCAATGGTTTTTGCCGCATCCAGCGGAATGACACCCAGTTCACCCTCGGCAAGCGCCAAGGCAACTTCTACCTCGACCTGCTTAGTCAGACGGTTATGCTCGGACCAGACGCCGCGCATTTCAGGCGTGCCAAAATTATTCCCTATAAGAAGAAAATCAATAAGATGTGATGCCATAATTAACTCGTTAGTGTTGGATTTATCAGGCGGGGGTTTATGTCGTCTTTTTAATTTTTAAAAATATAACATGCGGTAATTATGCGCTTTATACCTTTCGGATCTATCTTAGATCAAAAAGTTTGATTGCAAACTATGCATTTGGAAATGTTCGCTAACACTCTCTCCCGTATTGAAAAACCCGCTTGTCACTTTTTCCTTCCTACAATGAAACTCCTTATCCGTATGACTGCTGACGAAGGATTATCATGCTTTTCCACACGACATTACGCATGCCCCGTACCTTATTGATTACCATGATCATTATTTCAACATTCGCTGCTCAGGCACGAGCCCAGGATCGCTACCTGATGGAAAAGGTGGTTGAAGTTAGCCGTCATGGCGTTCGTCCCCCGACAGAATCCAACACAACCGCACTGGAGTCCGGCACGGCACGACAATGGCCGCAGTGGGTCACGCGAGAGGGTGAATTAACCGGACATGGCTATGCCGCCACCGTGATAAAAGGACACTATGAGGGCGAGTATTATCGCCAACAGCATCTGTTCGCTTCAGGTTGCCCAGCGGAACAGCAGATTTATGTACTTGCCAGCCCGTTACAGCGCACCCGCGCAACCGCGCAAGCTTATATGGACGGCATGTTTCCCGGCTGCGGCGTTACTACACATGCCGTTGAGGATGAAAAGCAAGATCCGCTGTTCCACGGCGATAAAATGGGGATTGGCACGCTTGATCCTGAACAGGCAAAAGCTGCTGTACTGAAAGCCATGGGAGGCGATCTGGATCTCGCTTATCAACGTCTGAAGCCCAGTATTGAGCAGCTAAAACAGATCGTATGTGGAGAAGATAAACCCTGTCCGGTGTTTGATAAACCGTGGGCGCTCAAACAGGATAAAGACGGTTCGACTTCTATCAGCGGCCTGAATACGCTGGCGAATATGAGTGAAGTTTTCCTGCTGGAGTACAGCGAAAATTTGCCACTGGCACAGGTTGCTTTTGGTCACGTCCGCAGCGCACAGGATCTTATTCCCCTGATGGCTCCGATGACCGCCAAATACGACTTCACCAATGATGTTCCCTACATTGCACAGCGTGGCGGTTCACTATTGATGCAGCAAATCGCACAGGCACTCGCGCAAGGGACGCAAGCAGAGCAGGACACCACACAAGGCGAGCCGCCGACAGCCCCTTACTTGCTGTATGTCGCGCATGACACCAACATTGCCTACCTGCGCACGCTGTTGCAGTTTCACTGGCAACTACCCGGCGATACCGCCGATAACATCCCACCCGCAGGCAGTCTGGTCTTTGAGCGCTGGCGCGATACCACGACTCAGCAGCGTTTTTTGCGTATTTATTTCCAGACACAGTCGCTGGATCAGATTCGTTCGCTGACGCCGCTGGGCGAGCAACAGCCGTTGCTGAAAGAGGAATTTACGTCTCAGAGCTGTCAGCAGACAGAAAAAGGCACGCTGTGTCCTTTTGATACGACGCTGGAATCCATGCGGAAAAGTATCGATAGCAGTGCGCTGGCAACGGTACATTACGCGCCGTAGCTCGATCTCCTGAGGAGAAGCAACGTCTTGTCGGGTTGATGAATCCGATAGGACGTTTGCAAGAGAAGGCAGATTTAAGACGAAAAAAAGCACATCTTTCGATGTGCTTTTTTCTGTAATTGGTCGGCGAGAGAGGATTCGAACCTCCGACCCACTGGTCCCAAACCAGTTGCGCTACCAAGCTGCGCTACTCGCCGAATGTACTGCTTTTTGAACATCACTGATGTTCTAGCTTGTGTGTGGTGCGAAGAGAGGGACTTGAACCCTCACGTCCGTAAGAACACTAACACCTGAAGCTAGCGCGTCTACCAATTCCGCCACCTTCGCATAACTCACAAACTTTTATTAACGAAAAACGTTAATGAACTGCTAAATCTGGGGTGGCTAATGGGACTCGAACCCACGACAACTGGAATCACAATCCAGGGCTCTACCAACTGAGCTATAGCCACCATCACCACATTTACATCTTATTACGCGGTACATCCTTTTTACGGGATACTTTCTTTACGAAGGTAAGTGTACCACCGCAGCTCTTGCACACAACATACTCGTTTACACAATATAATGGTGCGCCCGACAGGATTCGAACCTGAGACCTCTGCCTCCGGAGGGCAGCGCTCTATCCAGCTGAGCTACGGGCGCTTAGCGCCGTTGCGGGACGGGATATTACGGACTTAGCGACTGACTGTCTAGTGCTTTTTTATCGAAATGATGCGTTTGCTTATGCTTTGTCCATTTCAAGCTAAATAACGTACAAATCCGCTCTTCCCGCCCCCAAATACGACTATTTACCCCCTGCCAGCGACGTTTTTTTACCCAATCCCAGCGCGAAATAACACAGGCTGACCACGGCTAAAAAGGCGACACCGACCAATAAAGACATTCGCGTATCGATATTTATATACATTCCCACCAGTACACACAGCAAAAATGCCATCGTCAGGTAGTTTACCCACGGGAACAGTATCGATTTAAACGGATGTGAGGCCAACGCGACACGATGCTGCTCACGAAAACGTAGTTGACTGATCAACACCACAAACCACGGCACCATACCCGGCAACACGCTGGCGCTATAAACATAAACAAACACTTTTTCCGGGTTAGGGATGACGTAATTCAAAAGCGACCCAGCCACCAGACAAAGAATAGAAATCATGACGCCTGCTGCGGGTACACCGCTGGCCGTCACTTTACCTAGCCAGGCAGGAAGTTGACGGTTGTTAGCCAGCGAATACAGCATGCGACCACAGCTATACATGCCGCTGTTGCAGCCAGACAGCGCGGCCGTCAGCACCACAAAGTTGATGATGCCTGCCGCCGCCACAATACCGATTTTCGCAAACGTCAGCACAAACGGGCTGCCGGATGTACCGATTTCATTCCAGGGGAAAATCGTGACGATAACGAAGATAGCGCCCACATAGAAAATCAGGATGCGCCACAGAATGTTATTGATCGCGCGCTTCAGCGTCACCTGCGGATTTTTCGCCTCGCCTGCCGTAATCCCCACCAGCTCAACGCCCTGATAGGACGCCACCACCAGACACAGCGCGAACAGCAGACCTTTCCAGCCTCCCGCAAGGAAGCCGCCGTGCTCGGTCAGGTTACTGAATCCGGTCGCCTGACCGTGATTACCGAAGCCGAAGAAGATAATACCGACGCCGACTAATATCATCACGACGATGGTGGTGATTTTAATCATCGCAAACCAGAATTCGATTTCGCCATACAGCCTTACCGCAGCGAGATTTGCGCCCGCGACCAAAGCGACAGCGACAATCGCCGGTATCCACTGTGGCAGTTCAGGGAACCAATACTGAACATACACGCCAATGGCGGTAATTTCCGAAATCCCGACCGCCATCCACATAAACCAATAGCCCCATGCGGTGAGATAACCGAAAAAGGGATGCATGTATTTATGTGCGTAGACGGCAAACGATCCTGCGACCGGCTCTAGGTAGAGCATTTCGCCCATTGAACGCATGATGAAGAAAACGAAGATTCCAGCAACAATATAGGCCAGTAATACCGACGGTCCCGCCCACTTCAACGCACTCGCTGCGCCCATAAACAGCCCGACGCCGATCGTGCCACCTAGCGCAATCAGCTCAATATGTCGGGCTTCCAACCCTCGATGGAGTTTTTCCTGCTTTACATCTTCTGCCATATATCCCTCTGTCTTTATGTTGTGCTTATCCCGGCTGTTGCCGGTTATTGTTCTTATTTCAGAAATGCTATCTGTTAGAAAGACTGTGTCCTCGCCTCAAATTGGCGGTCATGAAAATACCGTAATGTCGGTTTGAATAACACATCAAGGATGACGAATCCGCCAAAGATAGAATTCTGTCTTTCCGATTGTTTGGCAAACAGACAATTGAAGTCGAATAGGAATGAAAAATCAGGGTTATCTACTGTAGAGAAAGGCGACGAGGGAAAGGCAGTGGGAAAAGACGACGAGAAAAGGTTGGCGCGTCCAACGCGCCAATTCAATGAAGCTATAGACGACCGCTGTAGTGATAAGCAACGTATTTCAACAACCTCAGCTGCCGAAAAATACGGCTCGGCTGGGACAGCAAGCGATACAGCCATTCCAACCCTAAGTTTTGCCACACGAGCGGAGCACGCTTAACATGTCCGGTAAAGACGTCATACGTTCCACCGATGCCCATATACAGCGCATCAGGATAGTGGTGGCGACAATCGCGCATCAGGATTTCCTGCCTTGGCGACCCCATCGCGACAGTGACGATTTGTGCGCCGCTGGCACGGATGCGCTCAAACAACGCATCACGCTGCTCTGGTGTAAAATAGCCATCCTGACTACCGACAATATTCACATCCCACTGCGCACGCAGTTTCGCTTCCGTTTGCGCCAGTACATCAGGTTTGCCCCCTACCAGAAACACCGGCGTTTCCTGTTTGCCAGCCCGTTCCATTAGCGCTTCCCACAGATCAGCCCCCGCAATACGTGTGACGTCAGCCTGTGGGTACTTGCGTCGAATGGAGCGCACAATGCTGATGCCGTCCGCATACTTATATTCTGCGCGATCGAGCAGCGTACGCAGCGCCACCTCTTTTTCCGCCGTTAGCACCTTCTCAGCGTTAATCGCGACAAGCGTCCCCGTTTCAACCCGCTCTCCCGCAAATAGGTAGTCAACAAACGTCCCCATATTGCGGAAACCGTGAATGGGCAAACCACGAATGGTATACAGAGGGATTGTCTCTGTGGTTTTTAACGCGGTCATATCTGCTCCTTTATCACCGGATCCTGTACGGTATTGGGTGTCGGCGCGAGCGGCGTGGCGCGCATGCGCCTCAGACGCTGCCGGATGAGTCCGGCGCTTTCCAGCAGCCAGTAAAGCAGTTTGGCAACGAGCAGGCACAGGCCAAATATCAGACAGAAAAACACCACACGTGAAACAAAGGAATCGACGCCTTCGCGCGTTAGCACAATAATATTGAACACCGCACCGAAGCAGAACGCCTGCAAAATGGCGGCCTTATAGCGATTGCTGTCGTTCTTCCCTAACTCGTACACCCAGTCGAACCACTTGATAACCAGCCCTACCGCAATCGCACCCAACGGGATAAATAGCACGCCGCCCATCACCACCAGCGAGCCTAACAGCGTAGGGGATATCGCCAGCCCAGAGTGGTTATTCAACACTTCCCAGGTGAAATAGTTCGCGCTGTTTAACACCAGATTCGGACGGTCAGGCCATAGCCAGGAGGGAATAAAGACGTAGAAATCACGAGCAATCGGTGCCAGCCCCTGAAACTCAATCTTGTCATAATTCTGCCACAGCAGCGCCAGATTCTCCCAGGGCGAGAAGGTGTCACGAGTTAAATAGAGGAAGGTATAAAATGCGTAATCACCGCTGACGTCCAGCCCATAGCGCTTCAGCGCCAGCCAGAACATCCCGACAATACCAAATATCCCAGCAGCGACCAACATCCAGAGCGTAATCCAACCACGCACAATGCCAATAAACAGAAATAGGGCGAAGGCAATGATCAGATTCGCGCGCGTCCCGCCGACAATCACATATGTCAGCATTCCAAATGCGACCGTTCCGATGAGGAACAGTAGCCACGCTCGCTGCGTCTGGCGCAGGAAATACACCACCAGCATTGCCGGAATGAAGAAGTAGAAAAAGCGTTTCAACGCCACACCGGACACATCGCTAGAGAATATCTGGCTGTAAGAGCGCAGCTTAAACAGCAGGAAGCCATTGTTGAGGAAGAAAATACCGACGGTGGCTACCGCAATCAACGCCAGCAGCAGCCAGGTCAGATTAGCTTCAACTCGGTTCACCGTCAGGAGTGGAGCACGCGGCACGGAGGTTTTCTGGCGTAGTCGCGTCTTGTAGCTGACGTAATAGACAGCATAGAACGCCGTTGCGGACAACATCGCCTGAAGCAGATACTGCACGGGGACGACTTCAACGCCAAACCGGAACACCAGCACGCAGGTAAAGGGAAAACCAAAATAGAACGTCAATAAATAGAGCAGCGAGAACAGCACGTTAAAGTTAAAACGTACGCGCCGAAACTCCATCCAGGTCAAGCTCAGGATGAAGATGACTGAAATCAGGTAGACGACAAACAGCCCTCCAAATTGCCCAAGCGTCATGTCGGTTCTCCCGTCGCCAACGCCAGCGCATCCCGCCAGCCTTGCAGATAATTGGGATTGAAGAACGCGATCTGGTGTTTATCTACCGATGCCAGTTGGCGCTGAGCCTCACGCACCAATGCTTCGTCCAGGTCGTCACCGTAAAACAGCACAGGAAGGCTTTGTTCTGTCAGATCCTGCCAGAACGGGTTTTTCCGGCTGATCACAAACGGCACACCAAACTGAATCAACAGGCATAGCGTCCCGATTCCCTGCTGGCGATCGAAAATAAAATAGCCCAAATCACAAGTGCGCAGCATGTTGAGATAATCATCAAACGCCAGTTGGTCTTTCAGCAGTTGGAAATTTTTCACACCAAACAGCGCCAGACCGTCCTTTTCCACCTGTGCGATGTAGGACGCATTATTCGCAGGGTAGCCCATTGGCACAATGACCCGCACATTGTTACCGAACTGCTTGTGGATCGCCCGCAGCGCTTCCTGATGACGATTCGTGCGATCGCCAGAATTGCCGACCAGAATCGTCATCGGCCCAGCCAGTGGTTTATCAACCTTCATGCTCGTCAGCGCCGGATCCATCCGCGTAGGGAAATACAGCAATGACGTCGGCACGCGAGGGGCACGCTGCTCATACCACGCCAGATCGCCACGCGTGGCAAAAACATGCCCGATACGCTTTTGCGCCATACGCCGAAGCCAATAGAACAGCCGATATTTCAGGCCATTGGCTTCTTCATACAAATCCGCACCCCAAACGTGCCAGCAAACCTGCTCAGGTTTAATTTTCCCACTCAGCAGCGCCAGCCACAGCGTGGGATTAAACTGCCCATGCAGGAAAAAGCGCATCTTGCGGTTCGATTTTGCTCTGGCGATGACCGCCTCAGCCAGCGTTTTTTTATCCACGCAGGTTTCGATACGCAATGCAGGAAAATCGGCCGGCGAAATACCGTCGTGGGAAGCCACGATGAAATGCCGAATTTGATGCTCGGGGAGTTCCGTCGCCAGTACGTCGTTAAAAAAACGTAAAACGGTCTGGTTATGATGCGGGATATCAGATCCCAATACATGAATCAGTGTCGTCATGCTCGCCTACGGTAAATAATGAATACGCAACAACAAAGCAAAAAATAGACCAGGTAGGTTGCCATATAGGCCTGCGCTGCGCCTTGTGCGCCATAAAGCGGAATCAACCAGTGAGAAAAACCGGTTAACAGGAGAAACTGGCTGACTTCCGTGAGCAGATAAAAGCGCAGCGCCGCTTTCGCAATGACCAGATAGCCAAAGACGTAAGCGCCCACTTTCATCACATCCCCTACCAACTGCCAAACGAAGAGATCTCTCATTGCCGTAAACTGGCTGGAGAACAGCAGCCAGATTGCAAAATCGCGCAGCAGCCACACACACAAGCTGACACACGCCACAACGGGCAGCACAAACTTCAGCGAGCGAACAATCTCCTGCGCTAGCGCAGCCTTGTCCGTCAGGCGCGAAAGCGTCGGCAACAGATAAACGGTAAAGGAGGCGGTAATAAATTGCAGATAAGCATCGGAAATACTGCTGACGCCCTGCCAAATGCCCACTTCATCCCAGCTGTAATGCGCTGCCAGCAGGTTACGCATCATGATGTACGCCACGGGTAGCGTCACGGCAGTCATCAGCGCCATCAGCGTAAACTTGCCCAACTGCCCAGCGATGGCGCGATCCCACGCTGGTTTTAGCGACGCCAGCGACAACGGAGTACGACGCAGTAGCATAATTCCTGCCGGAATCACCAGCAACGCAGGCACCAACGCCAGCCCCGCGAGCGCGCCAACATAGCCACCCAGACGCAGGCAGAGCCAAAAAGCCGCTAGCCCGATCAGGCTACCGCCGATCACGGCCAGCGCGTTGCCTATCGCATCCCGATAGCCTTTGAGGATCGCCAGAAATAGGTTGGCGTAGGCAATCCCCATCTGGATAAACGCCAGTGCGCGAACCACATCGTGATAATCGTCATGCCCAAACAGCAGATTAGCGATAGGCGTTGCGGCTGCCAGAAAGAGTACCGCCAGCAGCGTTGAGAACCCCAGCACCAGCGTGATGGACGTGCCAAGCAGCGGCTTCAGCCGGTCCGGCTGTTGCTGATACTCCGCGACATATTTGGTGACGCCGTTAAAAATCCCCGCCCCGGCTAATACGCCCAGCACCGTAATCAACTGGCGGAAATTCCCTGCCATCCCCACACCGCTAGGACCAAACGTGACCGCCAGCAGTTTGACGATAACCAGCCCCGCGCCAATTTTTATCAGCGTGGAGCCTGCCGTCCATATCGATGCTTTCGCCAACGACATATCAGGAGAAGAAGCTCAGAATGGTATTAATGACGGTGCGCTGATTGACGTCCGACAGGTTGTAGAACAGCGGTAAACGTACCAGCCGTTCGCTTTCCTGCGTGGTGTAGCGATCGTCACCGGAGAAACGACCGAAGTTCAGACCCGCCGGGCAGCTATGTAGCGGGATATAATGAAAGACTGTCATGATTTCGGCTTCTTTCATGTAATTGATAAACGCACTGCGGTCGTCCTGATCGCGCAGTTTGATATAAAACATGTGCGCGTTGTGGATCCCATTGGCAGGCACGGTCGGCAGTGTTATACGCCCCGCATCGGCCAGCGATTTGAATGCCGCATAGTAGTTCTGCCACAGTTTCAGGCGACGCTCGTTGATGGGTCGCGCGGCTTCCAGCTGTGCCCAGAGATAAGCAGCTTGAATATCCGCCATCAGATAGCTTGAGCCGATGTCACGCCAGGTGTATTTGTCCACCTGTCCACGGAAGAACTGGCTACGGTTGGTGCCTTTTTCACGGATGATTTCCGCTCGTTCCACCAGCCTCGCGTCATTAATCAACGTGGCCCCGCCCTCACCGCCCGAGGTGTAGTTTTTGGTTTCGTGAAAACTGAAGCAGCCGATGTGACCAATAGACCCCAGAACGCGGCCTTTGTAGCTGGACATCACGCCCTGTGCCGCATCTTCCACGACATATAAATCGTATTTTTTCGCCAGTGCCATAATCGCGTCCATCTCGCAGGCGACGCCCGCGTAGTGAACCGGCACGATAATGCGTGTTTTTTCCGTAATTGCCGCTTCGATTTTCGTCTCGTCAATATTCATCGTATCTGGGCGGATATCGACAAACACGATCTTCGCACCGCGCAGCACAAAGGCGTTGGCGGTAGAGACGAAGGTATAGCTCGGCATGATCACTTCATCGCCGGGCTTAATATCCAGTAGGATAGCGGCCATCTCCAGCGACGCTGTGCAGGAAGGCGTAAGCAGGACTTTCTTGCTACCGGAGTAATGTTCCAGCCACTGCTGACAGCGGCGAGTAAATCCGCCATCGCCGCACAATTTGCCGCTGCTCATGGCAGCCTGCATATAATCCAGTTCCGTACCGACAACCGGTGGCGCATTAAATGGAATCATGTATTCACCTGTATAACCAATACGCCGTGCTCTCAATCGTGGCACCACGGCGAAGATAAAGACGAAGAGCCGCCACGTTGCCAACCTGCGTCGCAACCCGGAGGCGTATCAACCCTTGCTGTCGGCACCACGCTTCCGCCAGCGCCATCAGTTGTGAACCAATACCGCGTATCGTAACGCCCGGCCAGACGCCCAGCAGCCCGATACGGGCATCCGAGTCATCCAGTCTGCGCAGCGTGACCCATCCTTGTGGATGACCCGCGGCATCTTCCATCATCAAGCAACTGTGGTCGAACGTACCGCATACCGCATTTTCAACCCACTGAGCGTAAAAACGCCCACTATCCTCCGGCTGATACCACGGCGTACGGAAACGGCTCAGCGCAAAAACACGTGATGCCGCGTCCCTCAGAGCAGGAATATCATCGAGCGTGGCTTCACGCCAGCGCGGTAGTGGCGTAACGACTGTCGTCGGATGCAGCGGCAAACTGAGATCGACCTCGCCTTCCACCAAGCGAAAACCGAGATCGGCCAGCGCATCCGCCAGTACCAGATTGTCCGCCGCGATTTTGGCCTGCGTCAGCGCAAATACGTTCAACACATCAGGCGTCAACACAGGCGAAGAAGGCGAAAAATTCAGCTTACCGCTGTCAATCTGGAAGAATTCACTCTCCCAGCCCAGCGGTTCAACCGTGGCGCGAATTTCTCCCTTTCCTGCTGATATGGAATTGGACATCGTTTCGCTCCTTTCTTTTCCGCCATCTGGCTTTTCTGTCATCTCAATACAGGTTTAGTCGTTCAGTCCTAAACGCTCGCCGGTATAGGAACCGTCCTGCACACTGCGCCACCACTTTTCGTTATTCAGATACCAGCTGACGGTTTTTTTCATGCCCGTCTCAAACGTTTCTTCTGGACGCCAGCCCAACTCACGTTCGATTTTCCCAGCATCGATCGCATAACGCATATCGTGGCCTGGCCGGTCTTTCACATAGGTGATGAGATCGCGATAATGCGCCACACCAGCAGGCTTATTCGGTGCCAGCTCTTCTAGCAGCGCGCAAATGGTCTGCACCACTTCAATATTTTTACGTTCGTTGTGGCCGCCAATGTTGTACGTCTCACCGACTTCGCCTTCCGTCACGACTTTGTAAAGTGCGCGGGCATGGTCTTCGACAAACAACCAATCACGAATTTGTGCGCCATCGCCGTAAACCGGCAACGGTTTGCCCGCGACCGCGTTCAGAATCACCAACGGAATCAGCTTCTCAGGGAAATGGTAAGGGCCGTAGTTATTCGAGCAGTTCGTGATAACGGTCGGGAACCCGTAGGTGCGCAACCAGGCGCGAACAAGGTGATCGCTGGAGGCTTTCGATGCCGAATAAGGGCTGCTCGGCGCATAAGGTGTAGTTTCTGTAAACAGATCGTCCGTCCCATGCAGATCGCCAAAGACTTCATCGGTAGAAATATGGTGAAAGCGGAACGCATTCTTGTCCGCATCAGCCAGGTTCTGCCAATAGTGGCGTGCTGCTTCCAGCATCGTATAGGTGCCGACAATATTGGTTTCGATAAACGCCGCAGGGCCGTCGATAGAGCGGTCAACATGGCTTTCTGCCGCTAAATGCATCACCAGCGCAGGCTGGTAAGCCGTAAAGACACGATCCAGTTCAGCACGATCGCAGATATCTACCTGCTCGAATGCGAAGCGTGAGCTATCGGCAACCGGTGCCAGTGAAGACAGGTTGCCCGCATAAGTCAGTTTATCGACAACCACGACGCTGTCCTGCGTCTCAGCCAAAATGTATCTGACTAACGCGGAACCAATAAACCCTGCACCACCGGTAATTAAAATACGTTTCAACGCCATACTCCTTTGGTATCAATAACCCACTGTTGTTTCACATCGTCTGGGTTAATCGCCTTAAACTGACGGTGGTCTACCAGCATCACTAGCACATCGGCTTCTTTTAATGCACTGCTGGTATCGACCAGTTTTACCTGCCCAGCCAAGACGGACGGCAGGTGTTTGACATTCGGTTCGACGACTAACGTCACACCCGTATTCCACTGCGCAATCATGGAGGTAATTCCCACGGCAGGACTTTCGCGCAAATCGTCAATATCCGGCTTGAACGCTAATCCAAAGCAGGCCACAGTGACCTCGCTGGCGCGTTTATCCGTTTGTGCCAGATAATCCGCCACGGCCGCTTTGACCCGATCCACCACCCAGAGTGGCTTGCCATCGTTCACCAATCTGGCGGTATGAATCAACCGAGCCTGCTGAGGATTCTGCGCCACGATAAACCAAGGGTCGACCGCGATACAGTGCCCACCTACGCCGGGACCGGGTTGCAGGATATTGACGCGAGGATGGCGGTTTGCCAATCGGATAAGTTCCCATACGTTAATGTTTTGTTCGGCACAAATCAGCGAAAGTTCATTGGCGAAAGCAATATTGACGTCGCGGAAGCTGTTTTCGGTCAGCTTACACATCTCGGCGGTGCGGGAGTTAGTGACCACACACTCACCCTCCAGGAAGATGTTATACAGTTCGCTGGCGCGAGCAGAGCACACTGGGGTCATACCACCAATAACGCGATCGTTTTTAATCAGCTCAACCACGACCTGACCGGGCAGCACCCGTTCAGGACAATAGGCAATATTGATATCCGCCGTTTCCCCAACCTGCTGCGGAAACGTCAAGTCCGCGCGCGCATCGGCTAGCCACTCGGCCATTTGCTCAGTCGCCCCCACGGGGGACGTCGACTCAAGGATCACTAGATCGCCTTTCTTCAGCACTGGCGCGATGGACGCTGCTGCAGCCTGAACGTAGGCCAGATCGGGTTCGTGATCGCCTTTGAAAGGGGTAGGAACTGCGATCAGGAAAGCATCGGCTGGCACAGGTTTTGTCATCGCCTGAAGGTAGCCATTTTCCACCGCGACCTTGACCAAGGTATCTAAGTCGGGCTCGACAATATGAATTTCACCGCGATTAATGGTCTCAACCGCCAGTTTGTTCACATCGACACCGATGACTTTTTTCTGACGCGACGCAAATGCCGCTGCGGTGGGTAAACCGATGTAGCCTAAACCGATTACTGAAATGGTAGTAAAGCTCATAGTGTCACCTGATATTTTTATGTCTGCCGCCGTAAGGCGACGTTTAAAATCGCTCCTGGCGATTTTTCATGTCGAGCTATCCCTGTCCGACACCCTTCGGGTCGCTGCAAAAGCAGCGCTAAAAATCATTTCCTATGATTTTTTAAAGCATCCACAATGCGTTGACAGGCTTGGCCATCGCCATAGGGGTTGTGGGCTCGGCTCATTGCCTGATACGCCCCTTCATCCGTCAGCAGCATAGATACCGCATCGACAATGCTCACCACTTCCGTGCCGACCAGTTTGACCGTACCCGCTTCTATCGCTTCCGGCCGTTCCGTCGTATCACGCATCACCAATACTGGCTTTCCTAACGACGGTGCTTCTTCCTGAATGCCACCCGAATCGGTCAAAATCATGTAAGAACGATTCATCAAATACACGAAAGGCAGATAATCCTGCGGCGCAATCAGCATCACATTATCAATATCGCTCAGGATACGATTCACCGGCTCACTGACGTTAGGGTTCAGATGGACTGGGTACACAATCTGCACTTCAGGGTGTCGACGAGCGATATCCGCCAGCGCGCCACAAATACGCTCAAAGCCGCTACCAAAACTCTCGCGTCGGTGTCCGGTAACCAGAATCAGCTTTTTACTGCTGTCCAAAAAGGCATATTTCTCGTCGAGGCTGCGGCGTAGTGAGGCATCTCCGAGGATACGGTCGCGCACCCAAAACAACGCATCAATCACCGTATTGCCAGTCACAACAATATGCCGATCGGACAAATGTTCACGCAGCAAATTTTGGCGGGAATGCTCCGTCGGAGCAAAATGGTACATCGCCAGATGCCCGGTCAGCTTACGGTTAGCCTCTTCCGGCCAGGGCGAATAGAGATTGCCAGTACGTAATCCCGCCTCCACGTGGCCGACAGGGATACGCTGATAAAAAGCCGCCAGACTGGTTGCCAACGTTGTGGTGGTATCACCGTGTACCAACACTAAATCTGGTTTAAACTCCGCCATGACGGGTTCAAGTCCCGATAAAATCCGGCAGGATATCTCACTGAGCCCCTGCCCCGGTCGCATAATATTTAGATCGTAATCCGGTGTAATATCGAACAAATGCAACACCTGATCCAGCATCTCCCGGTGCTGGGCTGTTACGCAAATTCTCGATTCAAAGGCTCCATCCTGAGCCAAGGCATGAACCAGCGGTGCCATTTTAATGGCTTCCGGCCGGGTGCCGAAAACAGTCAACACTTTCACATTGAATCTCTTTAATCAGGTTAGGCGCAGGCGCTCGCTGAGCATCAAACGCAAATCAGCAAGCTGGTTAACGCAGACGGCGAGCCAGGGCAACACCCGCTCCCACTAGCACACCAATCGCACCCCACATCACCATCAGGAATGCCCGGCGCGGGCTGTCGCGTTTCACCGGTTCTTCCGGTGTACGCAAATAACGATACGTCTGGAAACTGGCCTCAAGCGTTGGGCCAACGTTCAGCGTCGCCAACATCGCGCGATTTTGATCGTAATCCAGTTCATAATGCGGGCCGCTGGTCTGCAACGTTTCCAGTCGGGCTTGAAGCATCGGCCTGCCGAGCAGGAACATTTCCGATGCGGGGATTTCATCTGCTGGCGTATCCGTCTGGCTACGGCTAATACCTTGCTGTTGTGCGATTTTCAGCGCCAGTTCAACGCTGCGGACTTCACGATCGTAAATCGCTTTTGCTACCGCTTCCTGACGCTTAATCTGCGACTTCATGAAAATGGTTCTGGCAGCCCAGGCTCCCTTGATTTCTTCATTCAAGTGGTTGGCTGCACGCTGACTGGCAAAAACCACATACTGACGAAGCAACGTGTTGGAATCTGAGGAGGTTTCCGCCACCAGCTTCACGGAGTCATTGGTTTTTTTCCCGTCATCACGCGCCGTAAACTGAATGTTGTTGACCAGCTCATCCAGCAAGGCTGCATCAGCCTTTTCATCACCTTCCAGACGTTGCTTATAATAGTCAGTCTGCAACCAGAAATCGCGGCGGGTATCGTAAGCCGCTAACTGCATGATGAATTCATCATAAGCACCAGCCGAAATAGACGGTTGTTCTGGCTGAGGAGAGGAAAACGATCGAGCGTCGAGGTTACGTAGGAATTGCTGCTGCGAGTAATAGCCGCCCAACATATTAACCGTCGGCTTGTCGGTAATCGATGTTGCACCCCATTCCTGTTTAACAAGATAGGAATAGCCTAATGCCACGACGGCAAACAGCAGGCCGATTGCTATCGGCCACACCTTTCCACGCCACAGCAGGCGGAATAAACCACGGATATCCAGTTCGTTATCAATCAACGCATTCCCGGTAGACAAGTTCTCTGATTTCATTACTTCCCCAAAATTATTTGGTCAGGATGACTGCTTTTGCTCATCGGAATGCCGCATACGGCGTTTGATTCGCTTGATAAAACGGGCGACCCGCCATGCTCGTTTCAGGCAGTAGCCATACAGTAGAAATGCAAGCAAGAATAATGCCAACATGACCCATTCGGGTATGAAAAAGAAATATTCTCCCAACACACCGACCGCAGCCAATAAAGCAGCGGCGAGCGTAATCAGCAAAAATGCCTGACGAGAGGAAAAGCCCGCCCGCATCATTAAATGATGGATATGCTGCCGATCAGGCGAGAACGGACTCATCCCTTTGCGCAAGCGCCGATACATGATGGCGATCATATCAATCAGCGGGATAGCGATGATCCACAATGCCGTAACGGGATTAATCGGATGCTGCGGACCTTGCGTCGTCTGAATCAGAAGCCAGATAGCCGTGAAGCCAATCATCGTGCTACCCGCATCGCCCATGAAGACCTTATAGCGTCGTCCAAACATGCCGAGATTAAGCAGAATATAAGGCAACGTCGCCGCGATCATGGCGAAACACCACAATGCCAGATTCGTATGGCCGCTCAGATACAACAAAATTCCCATCGCCCCGAACGAGACGCTAGACAACCCGCCAAGCAGTCCATCGATCCCATCCACCATATTGAACGCATTGATAGCCGCCCAAACGGCAAACAGTGTCACCAGATAGCCAAATGGCCCCAGTCCCATCTGCCACGGGCCGAAAATATGCCCTAGGTTGTGTATCGTCAAGCCCGCAAGGGCCATCATCACCACAGCGACAAACGCCTGCACAACAGCGCGAATTTTCACACTGATATCAAAACGATCGTCCAGCATGCCGACAAAAACCAGCACACCCGCGCACATCAGGTAAAGACGGAAGTTGGGAATATATTGATCGGTAATGAAGTAGGTAAAGCAGATACCTGCATACACGGAGATACCGCCAACCAGAGGTACAAGACCCCGATGACGTTTACGGTAGTTGGGACGATCGACAAGTCCTATTTTACCCGCGATGCTGCGAGCAAAAAAAAGAAAGCCCAGAGAAAACAAGAAAATAAATAGTAATTCGGTACTCATAGTGAGTAAGTTCACCGTTAACAGCTTCGCTGTAGCTGTTCAGTATAGACTCGGTTTACGCCTTATATCCTATCGCCCACATTGATCGCCAGTAAAAATTGAAGTGATAACCGCGGCTTCCCAGCGGAAAACACGCATCACATCTGGTCAATTGGGGGATAAAAAAACGCCACGACCCAGCGTGGCGTTCCCCGAGTTATCCGTAATGTACCCGTCATACTTCAAGCCGCATATACGTTGGCTTCACGTTATTCAAAACGAACACGTTTTGTCCTGCAACTCGAATTATTTAGGGTATATATAGATGACCGCCCGGATTTATGAACGTTTCATCATATCGAAGAATTCATCGTTGGTTTTCGTCATCGCCAACTTATTGATGAGGAATTCCATCGCATCAATCTCGCCCATTGGGTGGATGATCTTACGTAGAATCCACATCTTCTGCAATTCTTCAGAGGTGGTAAGTAACTCTTCTTTACGCGTACCAGAACGATTGTAATCAATCGCTGGGAATACGCGTTTTTCTGCGATTTTACGAGCCAGGTGCAGTTCCATGTTACCTGTACCTTTAAACTCTTCGTAAATCACTTCATCCATCTTGGAACCGGTATCAACCAGCGCGGTGGCGATGATTGTCAGGCTACCGCCTTCCTCAACGTTACGTGCCGCACCGAAGAAACGCTTCGGACGATGCAGGGCGTTAGCATCCACACCACCGGTCAACACTTTGCCGGAGGCCGGAACAACGGTGTTATATGCACGCGCCAAACGGGTAATGGAGTCCAGCAGGATGATAACGTCTTTTTTATGCTCAACCAGACGCTTCGCTTTCTCGATCACCATTTCAGCAACCTGAACGTGACGGGAAGCTGGCTCGTCAAACGTTGACGCAATGACTTCGCCTTTCACCAGACGCTGCATCTCGGTAACTTCTTCCGGACGTTCGTCAATCAGCAGCACCATCAGCACACAGTCAGGATGGTTGTAAGCAATGCTCTGCGCGATGTTTTGCAGCAGCATGGTTTTACCCGCTTTCGGCGGCGCAACAATCAGGCCACGTTGACCACGGCCAATAGGCGAAGCCAGATCCAGCACGCGCGCCGTCAGATCCTCTGTCGAACCGTTACCACGTTCCATACGCAGACGAGAGTTTGCATGCAGCGGTGTTAAGTTTTCGAACAGGATCTTATTGCGGGCGTTTTCAGGTTTGTCGTAGTTGACTTCGTTAACTTTCAACAGCGCAAAGTAACGTTCACCTTCTTTTGGCGGACGAATCTTGCCAGAAATGGTGTCACCAGTGCGGAGGTTAAAGCGGCGGATTTGGCTAGGAGAAACGTAGATATCATCGGGGCCTGCGAGGTAGGAGCTGTCTCCGGAGCGAAGAAAGCCGAAGCCATCCTGCAATATCTCCAGCACACCGTCGCCGAAAATATCCTCGCCGCTTTTGGCATGCTGCTTCAGGATAGCGAAGATAATATCCTGTTTACGCATGCGGGCCTGATTTTCAAGCCCCATATTTTCGCCAAGAGTAATTAACTCAGAAACTGGCGTATTCTTTAATTCGGTAAGATTCATAGTGGTGGGTTCTTTAACTCGGGGTAAATCTCGAACTACTACGTGAATGGTATGGCAGGATCATCCGTGCCTCTATAACAGCCTTCGACCACCGGATTCCTGTCTGGTTTCACACCTGAAGCGCATTAAATCCGCGCAAAACAAGATCCACACAAATGATATCCGCATAAATCAACGGCAGGAGATCGAAGACACATAAAATCAATTATTGTAAAACTAGTAGACTGCCCAAATCGGATCACAAACGTGTTGTAAAACAACCACTTTGCAAAACAATCATTTTATAAAACAATGACTTTTTGATTTAGACACAGAATAATACTTTAGACTCTAACTTTCAGGCTCAAGCTTAAGGGCTTAAACATAGGCAAGTACGATATGCAGTGTTAAAGAATCTAGCACGCTTCCCGACGAGCAGCAAGCAGTCAATATGAGAATTGCATATTGCCCGATTGCGCCCGCCAGCAATACCCTTTTGAAGGGGATCAAGCTAATTACAGATTCGCCGTCAGGAACTCTTTCAGTTGCCCTTTGGACAGCGCGCCGACTTTCGTCGCAGCGACTTCGCCGTTTTTAAACAGCAACAGAGTAGGAATACCACGGATACCATATTTCGGTGCAGTAGCCGGATTTTCATCAATGTTCAGCTTGGTAACCGTCAGTTTACCTTCAAATTCTTCAGCAATTTCATCCAGAATAGGAGCGATCATTTTGCAAGGACCGCACCACTCAGCCCAGAAATCAACGAGGGTAGCGCCCTCAGCCTGCAATACTTTTGTACCGAAGCTGTCATCAGTCAGGTGAATTATTTTATCGCTCATATTTTACTCCACAGGATTATTTCTAGCTTGTTGGTGTAGCATTAACCAACAATGGCTTGACTTTATTTCACCGGATACGCTTTCGTAAAGCAATAGTTAGCTGATATTCTACCACACTATGAGCAAAACACACTTAACTGAACAGAAGTTTTCCGACTTCGCCCTGCACCCGCAGGTTATAGAAGCTCTTGAAAGTAAAGGGTTTCATTACTGCACGCCTATTCAGGCGTTAGCTCTGCCATTAACTTTGTCAGGGCGTGATGTTGCGGGTCAGGCGCAAACCGGTACCGGCAAGACGCTGGCTTTTCTCGCGTCTACTTTCCATTATCTGCTTTCACACCCTGCAAACGCAGAGCGTCAAACCAATCAACCGCGTGCCTTAATTATGGCACCAACCCGTGAACTGGCTGTCCAGATTCACTCTGATGCAGAAGCGCTGTCTCACCTGACTGGGTTAAAACTGGGTTTAGCCTACGGTGGCGATGGCTACGACAAACAGCTTAAAGTGCTGGAAAACGGCGTTGATATTTTGGTCGGCACCACCGGCCGCCTGATCGACTATGCCAAACAAAACCACATCAATCTGGGCGCGATTCAGGTCGTCGTACTGGACGAAGCGGATCGCATGTACGATCTCGGCTTCATCAAAGATATCCGCTGGCTGTTCCGCCGCATGCCGGCAACGTCACAGCGTCTGAATATGCTCTTTTCCGCTACGCTCTCCTACCGAGTGCGTGAACTCGCGTTTGAACAGATGAATAACGCAGAGTACGTGGAAGTCGAACCGGAACAGAAAACCGGCCACCGCATTACAGAAGAACTGTTTTATCCGTCCAACGAAGAGAAAATGCGTCTGCTCCAGACCTTGTTGGAAGAAGAGTGGCCGGATCGCTGCATTATTTTCGCCAATACCAAGCATCGCTGCGAAGACGTCTGGGGTCATCTGGCTGCCGATGGCCATCGCGTTGGGCTGCTGACGGGCGATGTAGCACAGAAAAAACGCCTGCGTATTCTGGAAGAGTTTACCCAGGGTAGTATTGATATTCTGGTAGCAACGGACGTTGCAGCACGCGGTTTACACATTCCTTCTGTAACTCACGTTTTCAACTACGATCTGCCGGATGACTGCGAAGACTACGTTCACCGTATTGGTCGTACTGGCCGTGCGGGACAAAGCGGATTTTCTATCAGTCTGGCCTGTGAAGAGTACGCGCTGAATCTCCCAGCTATCGAAACCTATATCGGTCACGGTATCCCACTCAGCAAATACAACAGCGACGCGCTGATGAATGATTTACCTGCGCCGAAGCGTTTAACGCGCCCACCGCGTTCCAATAATGGCCCGCGCCGACACAATAGTGCGCCACGCCGCAGCGGAGCGCCCCGTAATAACCGTAAACGAGCGGACTAACCGTCGATGCTGAGCTCTTCTTCACTTTACGCTGCCATCGATCTCGGCTCGAACAGCTTCCATATGCTGGTCACCCGGGAAACCGCAGGTAGCATTCAGACGCTGGCGAAAATAAAGCGTAAAGTCCGCCTTGCAGCAGGGCTGGATAAGCAGAATCGGCTCTCGCAGGAAGCGATGCAGCGTGGTTGGCAGTGTCTACAACTGTTCTCCGAACGGTTACAGGACATTCCGCAGGATCAGGTACGCGTCGTCGCGACCGCAACCCTACGGCTGGCAACGAACGCTGACGAATTTCTGCAACGGGCTCAGGAAATTCTGGGCTTGCCGATTCAGGTTATCAGCGGTGAAGAAGAAGCACGCTTGATTTATCAAGGCGTGGCACATACCACGGGCGGCCCAGATGCACGCTTAGTCGTGGATATCGGTGGTGGTAGTACCGAACTGGCAACGGGGATCGGCGCAAAAACGACCCAGTTGATCAGCCTCCCAATGGGATGTGTAACGTGGCTGGATCGCTATTTCAGCGACCGCAATCTGGAAGCGGGTAACTTTGAACGCGCTGAAAACGCAGCGCGTGAAATGCTGCGTCCCGTCGCCGCCTCCCTACGAGAACAGGGGTGGCAAATCTGCGTCGGAGCTTCCGGCACAGTACAAGCACTACAGGAAATTATGGTTGCGCAGGGCATGGATGAATACATTACCCTGCCGAAGCTTAGACAGCTTAAAGAGCATGCTATTCAGTGTGATAAGCTGGAAGAGTTGGAAATTGATGGTCTGACGCTGGAACGCGCGCTGGTCTTCCCCAGCGGGCTCGCCATTCTGTTGGCGATATTCCAAGAGCTCGACATTAAGACGATGACGCTGGCCGGAGGCGCGCTGCGTGAAGGACTGGTTTATGGCATGCTGCATCTGCCTGTCGATCAGGATATCCGCCACCGCACGCTGGCGACTCTGCAACGCCGTTATCTGCTGGATACCGAACAGGCTAAACGCGTCAGTACGTTGGCAGACAACTTCCTGCAACAGGTTGCCCGTGACTGGCAGTTAGATAGCCGATGTCGCGAGTTACTGCGAAGTGCCTGTATGGTGCACGAAATCGGTTTGAGCATTGATTTTCGTCAGTCACCCCAGCATGCAGCCTATTTGATTCGCCATAGCGATCTCCCCGGCTTTACGCCAGCCCAGAAAAAACTGTTAGCCACACTCCTGCAAAACCAGATTAACCCCATCGATTTAATGCCGCTCAGTCAGCAGAATGCGCTACCGGTGAATCAGGCACAGCACCTGTGCCGCCTGTTACGTCTGGCGATTATTTTTGCCAGCCGCCGCCGTGATGACACGCTGCCAGCAGTACGGTTACGTGTGGAAGGCGAAGCATTGCGTTTGATTCTGCCTGCTGGCTGGTTGGCTCAACACCCGTTACGAGCAGAAATGCTGGAACAGGAAAGCCGCTGGCAGAGCTACGTACACTGGCCGCTGATGCTGGAAGAGGCCCCAGCTTAACGGGACAAAAGGGATGGTTATTCCCCTTTTGCTTTCGCTAACATAGCCCGGATACTGGCGACGTTCGTCTGACCCTTCTGCATCCGCTCTTGCGCGCTAACGACTTTTCTTTCCGTTTCCCACACGACATCATCCTGCGGCAGTTCAAGCAGGAAGCGGCTCGGTTCAGGGCGTATCAATTCGCCATACTGCCGGCGTTCTTTGCACAACGTGAAGAACAGCTCACGCTGAGCACGCGTAATCCCCACGTATGCCAGACGCCGCTCTTCGTCGACGTTATCTTCATCAATACTGCTTTGGTGCGGCAACAGGCCTTCTTCCATCCCAACCAAAAAGACATATGGAAACTCCAGGCCTTTGGATGCATGCAGCGTCATCAGCTGTACCTGATCTTGATCCTCTTCACTCTCTCCACGTTCCATCATGTCCCGCAGCGTGAAGCGCGTCACCACCTGCGTCAGCGTCATAGGTTCATCCAGATCGGAGCCTTCCAGCATTTCCGTCATCCAGCTGAATAGCTGATTCACGTTCTTCATCCGCATTTCTGCAGCTTTTGGGCTGGGCGAGGTTTCATAAAGCCAGCTTTCGTAGTCCAACCCATGTATCAGGTCACGCACGGCGGCAACAGGCTCCCGCTCCGCCAGACGAGCAATTTCCTCCATCCACTGTGTAAACCGTTGTAGGGATTCCAATCCACGGCCGGTCAGCGACTGGCTCAACCCGAGATCAAAACTCGCGCTGAAAAGGCCTTTATTGCGTTGTCCTGCCCATTCGCCCAGCTTCTTCATCGTCGCTGGGCCAATCTCACGTTTGGGTGTGTTCACAATGCGTAAAAACGCGCTGTCATCATCCGGGTTGGTCAGTACGCGCAGGTAAGCCAGTAAATCTTTGATTTCAGGTCGGGAGAAAAAGGACGTGCCGCCGGAGATACGATACGGAATACGGTTCTGCATCAGCATCTTTTCAAACAGGCGTGACTGATGGTTGCCACGATACAAAATGGCATAGTCGCCGTACTGGGTTTTTTTAATAAAGTGATGGGCAATCAGCTCGCCCACAACCCGCTCCGCTTCGTGATCTTCGTTATTGGCGGTAATCACTTTAAGTTCATCACCGTAACCCAGCTCCGAGAACAACCGTTTTTCAAAGACGTGCGGATTATTGGCGATGAGAATATTGGCTGCTTTCAGAATACGCCCGGATGAGCGGTAGTTTTGTTCTAGTTTGATCACATCAAGCGCGGGGAAATCCTGCTGTAGCAACACCAGATTCTGTGGTCGAGCACCGCGCCAGGAATAAATCGACTGATCGTCATCCCCCACGACGGTAAAACGTGCACGGGGGCCGACCAGCAGCTTAACCAGCTCATACTGACTGGTGTTTGTGTCCTGATATTCATCCACCAGTAGGTAGCGCAAGCGGTTCTGCCAGCGTTCACGCACCTCGGTATTCCGCTTCAGCAACAGCGTAGGGAGCAGAATCAGATCGTCGAAATCCAGCACGTTACAAGCACGCAGATGTTCGTGATAAAGCGAGTAGCAATGTACAAACAGCTTGTCACGTTCGGATCGAGCGGTCGCCGCGGCTCCGGCCGGATCGATCAGATCGTTTTTCCAGTTTGAGATCGTCGAGATCAGCTGTTGCAGCAGAACCTTATCGTTTTCCAGCCACTGCTCAGTCAATTCTTTCAGCAGCGCCATCTGATCCTGATCGTCGAACAGGGAGAAATTAGATTTCATACCCAACGCGACATATTCACGTTTGATAATCTCCAAGCCCAGCGTGTGGAAAGTCGCAATCATCAGCCCACGCGTTTCTTTACGCCCCAGCGTTTGCGCCACACGTTCCTTCATCTCACGCGCCGCTTTGTTGGTAAACGTCACAGCAGCTATGTGCCGAGCCTGATAGCCACACTGACGGATAAGATGCGCAATTTTATTGGTGATAACGCGGGTCTTGCCTGAGCCTGCGCCCGCCAGAACCAGACAAGGTCCAGTGACAAATTCGACGGCATGTTGTTGGCTGGGGTTTAAGCGCATAACGATCTTGCTCACTCATAAAACGGAAGGCGATTGTAGCAGAAAGCGGTACCGATCTTGACCGAGGATTTGTTATTAAGGAAAACACGTCACTGTCCACATCTTGCGTTGCAAATGTTACATTGCGCGCAGGAATCTCTTTTGCAAAAAGGTAACAACATGGCAAATACCGCAGCAGCCCTGCACATCTTGGTGGACACTGAACAGCTGGCTAACGACATTCTTGCTCAACTGGAAAAAGGTGCCGATTTCCAAAAATTGGCGCAGAAACACTCAACCTGCCCGTCAAAACGTAACGGCGGCGATTTAGGTGAGTTTCGTAAAGGCGACATGGTACCCGCTTTCGATAAGGCAGTGTTTTCCTGTGAATTGCTGAAACCGTTTGGCCCAGTGAAAACCCAGTTTGGTTACCATGTAATCAAAGTGCTGTACCGCAACTAAGTCATCACCCGACAGATCTACACATAAAAAGCGCGCCCACCTTTCGGTTTGGCGCGCTTTTTATATTGAACACCCTACTCTAGCCTATCGTCATCAGGCTGGCATTACCGCCCGCGGCAGCAGTATTAATGCTCAGAGAGCGTTCAATCAACAGACGTTCCAGTTGAACATGGGTATCACCATTCGAATAGCCCAGTAGCAGAATAATCGGGCCATCGCGTTCTGCGAGCGCCTCGCTGATCTGACGTAACCGATCGGCATTCCCATGGAAGATAACGCCCTGAAAAGACACCTCGTGCCGTTGCCAGCCATGTGTGAACTGAATACGCGACTGCAACTCTGCCGGCAAGCGAGCATAGAGCGTTTTCTCCTGTTCACCTTCCGGCCACAGCAGTTTCCCACCCGTTGCCAGCACCGCAGCCGCCTGAATCAAGCGATCCTCATCATTGTCCGCCAGACACAATATCCGCTCGCGCGGCAACAGCGTGTAGGTATTACTCTCTCCTGTCGGACCGAGCAACCGTCGAGTTGTTCCGCTGACGCTATATTCTTTATAACGCTGACACAGGGTCGCCAGATCCTGATGCTCTCCGCTAATCGCCCAGTCTTCCAACGCCTGTAGTCCCGCCAACAGCAATGCTCGGGCAGAGGTATCTGGTGCCTGCTCACGGTTCTGCTTGGCGAATTCTGCCGCAAGCGCGTCGTCCGGTCGGTGTGCCAGCAGTCGATACAGGTAAAGCGGCCCTCCTGCTTTTGGCCCAGTTCCTGATAAGCCTTCCCCGCCAAAAGGCTGGACGCCGACAACGGCTCCCACCATATTGCGGTTCACGTACTGGTTACCCACTTTTGCCCTGTTCGTCACTCGTTGGATGGTTTCATCAATGCGTGTATGCACGCCTAGCGTCAGGCCGTAGCCCGCTGCGTTAATCTGTTCAATTAGCGTATCCAACTGCTGGCTTTGATAGCGAACGATGTGTAAAACTGGACCAAAAACTTCTTTTTCCAGCTCACTAATGTCATTCAGCTCAATCAGCGTCGGCTTCACAAACGTCCCCCCCAGCCACGCTGCGTCATCCTGCGGATACGCCGCCTGATACACCGTATGACCTTTCGCCCGCATCGTTTGAATATGCCGATCCACGTTTTCTTTCGCCTCGGCATCAATCAGCGGGCCGATATCGGTTGATAACCGCTCAGGATTCCCCATTCGGCACTCCGCCATCGCGCCACGCAGCATAGTCAGCGTGCGATCCGCGATATCCTCTTGCAGGCACAAAAGACGCAGTGCCGAACAACGCTGTCCGGCGCTGTCGAACGCTGAGGCGATCACATCATTCACTACCTGTTCCGTTAGTGCGGACGAATCGACAATCATGGCATTCAGGCCTCCCATTTCGGCAATCAGCGGCGTCAAACGCCCCTGTGGGTCAAGCCTACCAGCGAGGCTGCGTTGCAGGATTTTGGCCACGGCAGTCGAACCGGTAAACACCACGCCGCGAACCCGTTCGTCGTTCACCAACGCAGCACCGATCGTTTCCCCCTGTCCCGGCAGTAGTTGCAATACGCCAGTGGGAACACCTGCTTCATGCAAAATACGCACAGCCTGCGCCGCAATCAGCGGCGTTTGTTCAGCCGGTTTCGCCAATACGCTGTTTCCTGCCGCCAGTGCCGCAGAAATTTGTCCGGTAAAGATCGCCAACGGAAAATTCCATGGGCTAATGCAGACGACGGGCCCCAGCGGACGATAGGTATCATTGGTGAACGTATCCCGAACCTGACCCGCGTAATAGCGTAAGAAATCCACCGCCTCGCGCACTTCCGCAATCGCGTTACTGAAGGACTTACCCGCTTCCCGCACCAGCAGCCCTAACAGATGTTGTAACTGCCCTTCCATCAATGATGCGGCCCGATTCAATATCGCGGCACGCTCTGCGGGTGGCGTCGCAAACCAGATAGTACCGGCATACACCGCCGTCGCTAGCGCCAATTCAACATCCGCTGTGGAAGCATCGCGAACATAGCCCACCACATCGTGCACATCGGCTGGATTCACCACGGGCTTCTGTTCGCTCACCTCGCTTTTCCCCTCAATCATCGGCTCGGCATACCACGGCTGCACCGCATGACTCAGCAACGCGCTGGAGAGCGAAGCCAACCGATGCTCATTCGAGAGATCCAGCCCACTCGAATTTTTCCGCTCCTGACCATATAGCTGACGCGGCAGAGGAATACGGGGATGCGGTGCGCCCATGCTCCACTCCACTTTTGCCAACGCCTCTACACCGCTAATCGGATCGGCAATCAGCGTTTCCAGCGCCATTGACGTATCCGCGATGCGATTAACAAATGAGGTATTCGCGCCATTTTCCAACAGGCGTCGCACCAGATAAGCCAGCAGCGTTTCATGGGTCCCTACCGGGGCGTAGATACGACATGGACGGTTTAACTTGCCATCCGCAACCGCGCCAACTACCTGATCATAGAGCGGTTCCCCCATGCCGTGCAGGCACTGGAATTCATACTGGCCGGGATAATAATTGTTGCCCGCCATGTGATAAATCGCGCTTAACGTCTGTGCATTGTGCGTGGCGAACTGTGGGTAAATCAGATTCGGTACGGCCAATAGCTTGCGGGCGCAGGCCAGATAAGACACATCGGTATAAACCTTGCGCGTGTAGACCGGATAGCCCTCCAACCCATCAACTTGCGCCCGTTTGATTTCACTGTCCCAGTACGCCCCTTTCACCAGACGAATCATCAGCCGCCGATGGCTGCGCTGTGCCAGCTCAATCAGTGCATCGATAACATACGGGCAGCGTTTCTGATAAGCCTGAATCACAAATCCAATGCCATTCCACCCTACCAGCTGAGGCTCCATACAGAGTTTTTCCAGCAGATCGAGTGAGATCTCCAGTCGATCTGCTTCCTCTGCATCAATATTGATCCCGATATCGTACTGCCGCGCCAGCAGCGTCAGTGATAACAACCGTGGATACAACTCATCGATTACACGATCATACTGTGCACGGCTATAGCGCGGGTGCAGTGCCGATAGCTTGATGGAGATACCTGGCCCTTCATAAATTCCACGCCCGCTTGAGGCTTTGCCGATAGCATGAATCGCCTGCTGATAGGCCGTCAGGTAGGCGGCGGCATCGTGTTGCGTCAGCGCTGCTTCACCTAACATATCGTAAGAATAGCGAAAGCCTTTATTTTCCCGTTCACGGGCGTTAGCCAACGCCTCACCGATGGTTTCCCCAGTGACAAACTGCTCCCCCATCAGCCGCATAGCCATATCGACACCCTTGCGGACGAGCGGCTCACCACGTTTACCGATAATGCGGTTCAGAGAATGAGACAGATGTGCTTCATTGTGTGTCGCCACCAGCTTTCCGGTAAACAGTAGCCCCCAGGTTGCGGCATTCACGAAAAGCGATGGGCTGTGGCCAAGATGTGCCTGCCAGTTCCCTCTGCTGATTTTGTCGCGGATCAGCGCATCGCGTGTGGATTTATCAGGAATACGCAGCAACGCTTCGGCTAAACACATCAGCGCCACGCCTTCCTGAGAAGAAAGTGAAAATTCCTGTAGCAGCCCTTGCACAATGCCAGCACGACCATTTCCGACCTTCTGACTGCGTAATTTCTCTGCCAGTCGATAAGCCAATTTCTGGGTTAACTGCGATATTTCGTCGGTAAGTCTTGCCTGTTCAAGCAAGATAGGTACCAGTTCATTTTCAGGACGGCGATAAGCAGAAGTCATGGCGGCGCGGGTAACTGACTGGGGAAGAACCTGTTCGGCGAAATCAAGAAAGGGTTGGTGGGTTTCTTCTTCCCGAGATTGCGGCATAATCTCTTCCGCTTCAATGCGGCTGATGTTCGCCGATTGCGGTGTTTCAGGAGTGTCGAGGCCACTTTCGAGGCGTTCGAGGTAATGGAAAATAGCCTGTTTGATCAACCAGTGCGGTGTGCGATCAATACGCTGTGCAGCGACCTTGATACGCTCGCGCGTTTCCTCATCGAGTTTTACACCCATCGTGGTAGAGCCCATAGAGTCCACTCCTGTAATGAGAAGATGCACATCGGGATACCGTCAATATCAATCATGTTGCAACTTTGTGCAACCTTGTTAACAAATGGAATGGTTGCTGCCCATAATCATCTTCAGACCTCGTTCCGGCCTGAGTGATTACTATAAAACACAGCGTCGCCGCGACGGCGGCACGAAAAAAATGTGGAGAGTTAAATGACAATAAGCACACCCATGTTGGTGACGTTTCTGGTGTACATTTTCGGGATGGTCCTCATCGGCCTGTTTGCCTACCGCGCTACCAATAACTTTGGCGATTACATTCTGGGCGGACGTCGGATGGGTAGCGTGGTGACGGCCCTGTCGGCTGGTGCTTCTGATATGAGCGGCTGGCTGCTGATGGGCCTACCGGGTGCCATTTTCATTTCCGGTATTTCTGAAAGCTGGATCGCGATTGGTCTGACGCTAGGCGCCTACCTGAACTGGAAATGGGTCGCTGGACGCCTGCGCGTCCACACCGAAATAAACCACAACGCGCTCACCCTGCCTGACTATTTCACCCACCGTTTTGAAGATAACAGCAAATTGCTGCGTGTGATCTCCGCGTTAGTCATTCTGGTTTTCTTCACCATCTATTGCGCATCCGGCGTCGTCGCGGGGGCTCGTCTGTTTGAAAGCACCTTTGGGATGAGCTACGGCACCGCACTATGGGCAGGGGCCGCAGCGACCATCGCCTATACCTTTATCGGCGGCTTTCTAGCGGTAAGCTGGACGGATACGGTTCAGGCCAGCCTGATGATTTTCGCCCTGATCCTGACACCAGTTATGGTCGTCCTATCTCTTGGGGGAATCGATAGCTCGTTGATGGTAATTGAAGCGAAAAATCCGGCCAATCTGGATATGTTCAAAGGGCTGAATTTTGTCGCCATTATCTCGTTGATGGGCTGGGGCTTGGGCTATTTCGGCCAGCCGCATATTCTGGCGCGTTTTATGGCTGCTGACTCACACCACACCATTCACAGCGCGCGCCGCATCAGTATGACCTGGATGATTCTTTGTCTGGCCGGTGCGGTGACGGTGGGCTTCTTTGGCATCGCCTACTTCAACAATAACCCGGATCAGGCGGGTAACGTGGCGCAAAATAGCGAGCGCGTCTTTATCGAGCTATCTATGCTGCTGTTCAATCCGTGGATTGCCGGCATTCTGCTGTCTGCGATTTTAGCTGCTGTCATGAGTACGCTGAGCTGCCAATTGCTGGTGTGCTCCAGTGCCATCACCGAAGATTTGTACAAGCCATTCCTGCGCAAAAATGCCAGTCAGAAAGAGTTGGTATGGGTGGGGCGCACGATGGTGCTATTAGTCGCGATCATTGCTATAGCGCTGTCGCTGAACCCTGAAAACCGTGTACTGGGTCTGGTGAGCTATGCTTGGGCAGGTTTCGGTGCCGCCTTCGGACCGGTGATTTTAATTTCTCTGCTATGGCCGCGTATGACGCGCAACGGCGCACTGCTGGGTATGATCGTAGGTGCGGCAACCGTGCTGATCTGGAAACAGTACGCCTGGCTGGGACTGTATGAAATCATCCCTGGGTTCATCTTCAACAGCTTGACCATTTTCATCGTCAGTCTGCTGGGTAAAGCGCCATCAAAAACGATTACCGACCGCTTCAATCAGGCGGAAGCGGAATACCAGTCCGTTTAGTCATAACACCCGTGGCACAATCGCTGTGCCACGGGCTCATTTTTATCCGAAATTGGCTCTGACAGCATCGACAAAGGTTTTAATTTTAACCGCCGATCGCCGTCCCATCGGCACCATGACATGGACCGGGCGGGCAGGCCCATTATAGTCAGACAGCACCTGTACCAGACGCCCGCGGTCAATCTCCTTACGTAACACGGCCTCTGGCCCAAGCGTGATACCATAACCCGCTATCGCAGCATGTAGCAGCGCATTCCAGTCATTAGCAAAAAGCCTACCTTCTGGCCTAACTTCTTCAGGCTTCCCATCCTTCTGAAATACCCACCGACAAGACGTGGCGACGGCGCGTGCACCATAAATAAGGCACGCGTGGCGTGAGAGACTCGATGGGGTATCCGGCGATCCTTCACGCGCCAGATAGTCAGGCGACGCGCAAGCGATCAACGAGTAAGGCTGAAGCGGCCAGGCTACCATTGAACTATCCGCCAATTCACCGATGCGAATGATGACTTCAAACCCCTCTTCAATGGGATCGACTATGCGATCATTCAGCGTCAGCGCAATTTGCGTGTCAGGATAACGCGCGAGATAGCGCGTGATAAACGGCGCGAGCAGATGTGACCCCCAGGTAACCGGTGCATTCACCTGAATGATACCGGAAGGGGTCACCTGCATTTCACGCGCAATCGCATCAGCATCTTCCGCTTCGGCAAGAACAACCTTGCAGCGCTCGTAATAGCGAAGGCCAATATCCGTTAGGCTCTGTTTACGCGTGGTACGGTTCAGTAGCCGGACCCCAAGCCTCGCTTCGAGCCATGCCACTTGCTTCGCCACCATCTGTGGTGAGATGCCCAGTACCTCTGCGGCAGCGACAAAAGACCCTAACTCCGACGCTTTGACAAAGATGTTCATGCTGGTCAGTCGATCCATGATTCGCTCATATTTGTTGTTTGTTTTCTTTTAAAAGCACAATTTATCTTCAAATTGTAGGCAATTAAGATTCTCTTCTCAAAAGCATTAAGGAGAAAAAGATGAAAATTGGCATTATTGGCGCAGGCTTTGTCGCCCGGGCGATCGCTAAACTAGCGCTTCAGAACGGTCATCAGGTCATGCTCAGCAACTCACGGGATCCCCAGTCGCTTTTCAGCCTCCGTCCCATGATCGGCTGCGATATCGGCACCGCCACTCAGGCAGCGCGATTTGGCGACATTATCGTGATCGCCGTTCCCTTTACCGCTATCGATAAACTCCCTGAGCAGGCTTTACAGGGCAAATCCGTCATCGATGCCGTCAACTACTATACCGAGCGAGATGGCAAGGTAGCTGCACTGGATACGCGCAGCATTACCACCAGCGACCTACTAGCTGGTTATTTACCGGGCGCAAAGATTACCAAAGCGTTCAATGCTATCACCATGACGCAGCTTGAAAGTGATGGTTTGCCTGCGGGTTCTGCCCATCGCCGGGCGCTACCGCTTGCGGGTGATCATGAGCAGGAAAAAACCATTGTTGCCGAACTCTATGATGCCTTCGGGTTTGATGTCGTTGATGCGGGAAAACTGTCTGAAGGATGGCGTTTTGAAAGGAACATGCCGTCTTACTGTGTACGTATGACAAAAGCTGAATTAACCACTGCGCTGGCACTTTCCTTACGTGAAAGCACCGCCGAGACACAACATCGATAACGCAGGCTGAGAGATAATCGCAGATAAAAAAATGCTGCTCCCAAAAGAGCAGCATAGCAATCATCGCGTTCCACTAAACGTAAAAGCGAACATTAACCCGCGACAGCGATACGTTTCATGTCTTTCATGTAACCGCGCAGCGTGTGGCCTACGGTTTCGATCGGGTGGTTACGGATAGCTTCGTTAACATCACGCAGTTGCGCGTTGTCTACTTCGGTGCCAGCAACCGCTTTACCCAGATCGCCCGGCTGCAGAGATGCCATGAACGCACCTTTCAGCAACGGAACCGCTGCATTAGCAAACAGGTAGTTACCGTATTCTGCGGTATCAGAGATAACCACGTTCATTTCATACAGACGCTTACGCGCGATGGTGTTGGCGATCAGAGGCAGCTCATGCAGTGATTCGTAGTAAGCCGATTCTTCGATGATGCCGGAGCTCACCATGGTTTCAAACGCCAGCTCAACGCCCGCTTTTACCATCGCAACCATCAGCACGCCGTTATCAAAGTATTCCTGCTCAGCGATTTTACCGTCGAACTGCGGGGCGTTTTCGAACGCGGTTTTACCGGTCTCTTCACGCCAGGTCAGCAGTTTCACGTCATCGTTCGCCCAGTCAGCCATCATGCCGCCGGAGAATTCACCGGAGATGATGTCATCCATGTGTTTCTGGAACAGCGGAGCCATAATGCCTTTCAGTTGCTCAGACAGTGCATAAGCGCGCAGTTTCGCCGGGTTAGACAGGCGATCCATCATCAGCGTAATACCGCCTTGCTTCAGCGCTTCGGTGATGGTTTCCCAGCCGAACTGAATCAGTTTTTCTGCATAAGCAGGATCGGTGCCTTCAGAAACCAGTTTGTCGAAGCCCAGCAGAGAACCGGCCTGCAACATACCACACAGAATAGTCTGTTCACCCATCAGGTCAGATTTCACTTCTGCAACGAAAGAGGATTGCAGAACGCCAGCACGGTGGCCGCCAGTTGCCGCAGCCCAGGCTTTGGCGATTGCCATGCCTTCGCCTTTTGGATCGTTTTCAGGGTGAACCGCGATCAGCGTCGGTACGCCGAAACCGCGTTTGTATTCTTCACGCACTTCCGTACCCGGACACTTCGGTGCCACCATCACGACAGTGATGTCTTTACGGATTTGCTCACCGACTTCAACGATGTTGAAGCCGTGAGAGTAGCCCAGCGCTGCGCCCTGTTTCATCAGGGGCTGTACTGCCTGAACCACTGCGGAGTGCTGTTTGTCCGGCGTCAGATTAACGATCAGATCGGCCTGCGGGATCAGATCTTCGTAAGTGCCAACGGTGAAGCCGTTTTCGGTCGCTTTGCGCCATGATGCACGTTTTTCTGCAATGGCTTCAGCACGCAGGGCATAAGCGATATCCAGACCAGAATCGCGCATGTTCAGACCCTGATTCAGACCCTGAGCACCACAACCGACGATCACCACTTTTTTCCCTTTCAGGTAGCTCGCCTCATCGGCAAATTCATCACGCCCCATAAAGCGGCACTTGCCCAATTGATCCAGCTGCTGACGCAGGTTTAATGTGTTGAAATAGTTAGCCATGTCGTGCTCCGTATACGGTTTTGTTTGTCTGTTATTCAGAAAAGGATTCCCGCCAGATGGGAATTCACTATGACCCCATCATATGACAGGAATTGCGTTGCTTAAATTGATATATTAACAACGTGACATTGCACTATCTGCAAGATAAAAAACGGGGCCTGCATCGCATGGATTTACGTGATCTCAAATTATTCCTGCACCTCGCGGAAAGCCGACACTTTGGCCGTACCGCCAAGGCGATGCACATCAGCCCATCCACGCTGTCGCGGCAAATTCAGCGGCTCGAAGAGGATTTAGGGCAGATGCTGTTTCTGCGCGATAACCGTACCGTACAGCTCACCGATGCCGGAGAGCATCTGAAGCTGTTCGCGCAGCAAACGCTGCTGCAATACCAACAGCTACGCCACACGATAGACCAGCACGGGCCGTCATTAAGCGGTGAACTGCGGATCTTCTGCTCCGTCACCGCCGCCTACAGCCATCTGCCGCCGATTCTGGATCGCTTTCGGGCGCTGCATCCTTTGGTTGAAATTAAACTGACAACCGGCGATGCCGCCGATGCCGTTGAGAAAATTCAGTCGAATGATGGGGATTTAGGGATTGCAGGACGCCCGGAAGCGCTACCTGCGAGCGTTGATTTCATGCCGCTCGATAAACTGCCTCTGGCATTGATCATCCCAGCACTTCCCTGCCCGGTTCAGTCGCTGGTGCGCCAACCAGAACCGGACTGGGCGCAGATTCCGTTCATCCTGCCGGAACACGGCCCGGTGCGTAAGCGCATCGATCAGTGGTTCCGCCGCAATCACATCATCAATCCACAGATTTACGCCACCATCTCCGGACATGAAGCGATGGTATCAATGGTCGCGCTGGGCTGTGGTATCGCGTTGATTCCCAACGTGGTACTAGAGAACAGCCCGGAGCCGGTACGCAGCCGTGTCTCTGTGTTTGTCGAACAGGTGATGGAACCGCTGGAGCTGGGCGTCTGCGTACAGAAAAAACGGCTTAGCGAACCGCTGATTGCCGCCTTTTGGGACATATTACAGGACACGCCATGAAGATAGCCTTCACTGCCATCGCTGCCGCAGGGGTGACGCTCGCCTCCCTCAGCCACCCTGCGCAAGCCGCCAGCTTCCCCTGCGAAAAAGCCGCCTCTGTGCAGGAAAAGCTGATTTGCGCCAGCCCGTTGCTCGGGCAACTAGATGAAGAACTGGCGCAGGCATGGAAGACATCCCGCACGTTCCTGACAGCGTACGACAACAGCGCGCCGTGGGAGAAAACGCTCAACCAGTTCCAGCGCAGCTGGCTTACCACACGCGACCAGTGCAAAGACGAGGACTGCCTGCGACAGCGTTATCAGCAGCAGTTAAACCGACTGCGTTACCTAAATGACATCGCGCAGCACGCATTCCCTTCACCGATTACGCCCGTGAAAAGCACGTCCTGCTTCCACGGCTCGTTCAGCTATGAGTATGTGATGTCGGGGCTTTCCGCCGAGGAGTACCGCGATTTGGGGGATTATTTTCGAGAGATGTACGATCAGAAAGCGCCCTACCATGCCGTCAGCCTGACCATGACCAACCAACGTGGCAAGATTGAGGGCGGCGCGTCCATTGCATTCCGCTACGGTAACAAACTGGATGATTCTGACTTCACGGCCCGTCAGATGAGCGATATGCAAGCCATTGGCAAAGGTGAAAGCAGCTTCGGTCAGCAGGTGAAAATACTGCTCACCTGCATTGACGATGATCATCTGCAAATCGCCACCTTCGGCAGCAATCAGGAGGAAGGCTACCTGTTTAACTATCTGTTGGAGCGCGATCAAATCCCATTGAAGCAGGAACAAACACCGTAGCGTTAGCGATCTCTGGCTCTAGCGTTCAAACCACTTATCCGCCGAAAATACCCGCGTATCGGACTCTGCTTCCTGCGCGGCTTTCTTCATGGTTTCGATGTTCATCAGGTAATGATAGAGCGGTTCAAGCTGGGTAAATCCCTGAGACAGAACCGCCACCAAATCACCGGAAAACAGCGCTTCCATATCCTGTCGGGTGCATATCGCGGCAAACGATTTGCGGTTATACCAGTTAGCTAATTCCGGCTCTTGGTCTTTAATCAGCGGGCGTTTGTAGCTGTCGCCTTCCAGCGTGAAGGTATTCCCCAGACAGCTTACCACTTCAAGAAACTGCGGCGAATTACCGCGCAGCGTCTGACGAAACAGATCCATCGTATTACGCGTCGCACTGTAATAGCCCAGCCCGTAGCGCCAGGTATCCGGCGTGATTTCAAAGAAATACACCGGCGCGTCCGTCCAGTCTTTACGAGTGCGCTTGAAGGTCAGCCACATATGGCTGCGATAGCGTGATTTATCGTGAGAAAAGCGCGTATCGCGGTGAATACGGGAGAGGGTCTTGCCGATGGCGGGGCGTGTTTCAAAATGGTCGTCAATTTGCAACATGGTCAGACTGAGTTCATCCACCAGCGTGCGGAATGGCGCAACCAGTTGCTCATCATAAACCGCACGATGCTCGTCAAACCACGCTTTATCGTTGTACTGACGCACCTGCTGAAGAAACGTTAAACCCGCTTGAGAAAAACCCGTGAACTGCGTTGCCATAAAGAAATGCCATCCCTGTTGCTATCAGATGACATAAAGATAACGCCGCCGACGGTGAAACACCATCGGCGGCGTTAGGGGGACACCCAGCAATTAACCCGCTAGAAAGAAGCGGAATGCCGGGTTATTGGTTTCGTCATGGCATTCATAGCCCAGCGCCAGCAAGTGCTGCTCAAACTCCCGATCGCCCGCCTCCAGCTCGAACCCAGCCAGAACGCGGCCAAAATCCGTGCCGTGGCTGCGGTAATGGAATAGAGAAATATTCCAGTGCGCCCCCAGCGTATGCAGGAATTTCAGTAATGCACCCGGCGACTCTGGGAATTCAAAGCTGTACAGACGTTCCTGCAACGGTTTGGAAGGACGTCCGCCGACCATATAGCGAACGTGTAGCTTCGCCATTTCATCATCGGACAAATCCACTACTTCATAACCGTCTGCGGAAAGCTCAGCGATGATCTCCTGCCGTTCCGCATAGCCGCGCGTCAAGCGCACACCGACAAAAATGCAGGCGTCTTTGGCATCCGCGTAGCGATAGTTGAACTCCGTGACAGAACGACCACCCAACAGTTGGCAAAACTTCAGGAAGCTTCCCTGTTGCTCAGGGATCGTCACAGCCAGCAAGGCTTCGCGCTGTTCGCCCAGCTCGCAGCGTTCGGAAACGTAACGTAATCCGTGGAAGTTAACGTTCGCACCGGACAGAACATGCGCCAAGCGCTCACCCTGAATCTGATGCTGTTGGATGTACTTTTTCATCCCCGCCAACGCCAGCGCACCAGACGGTTCAGCAATCGCGCGGACATCTTCGAACAGATCTTTCACTGCCGCACAGATGGCATCGCTGTCGACGGTAATCACGTCATCCAGATATTCCCGACATAGGCGAAACGTTTCATCGCCGATGCGCTTCACCGCCACGCCTTCGGCAAACAGCCCGACACGCGGCAGATCGACTGGTTGCCCAGCATCCAGCGCCGCGCGCAGACAGGCGGAATCTTCCGCTTCCACGCCGATCACCTGAATCTGCGGCATCAGCTGTTTAATCAGTACGGCAACGCCTGCCGCCAAGCCACCACCACCAACTGGCACAAACACGCGATCCAGATGCGCATCCTGCTGTAACAACTCCATCGCCAGCGTGCCCTGCCCGGCAATCACCGCAGGGTGATCGAACGGCGGCAGAAAAGTCATATGTTGTTGCTCTGACAGCTCAATCGCCTTGGCTTTGGCTTCATCAAAGTTAGCGCCGTGTAGCAGCACTTCTCCGCCAAAACCACGCACCGCATCCACCTTGATGTCGGCTGTCGCCACCGGCATCACAATCAGCGATTTAATCCCCAGCTTGCTGGAGGAGAGTGCAACACCTTGCGCATGGTTACCGGCTGACGCCGTCACCACGCCGTGCGATTTCTGTTCATCGCTCAGACCCGCCATCATTGCGTACGCGCCACGCAGCTTAAAGCTGTGCACCGCGTGTCGGTCTTCACGTTTTACTAGAATGACATTACCCAGCCGCGAAGAGAGCTTATCCATCTTCTCCAGCGGCGTGACCTGCGTGATTTCATACACTGGCGAGCGCAAGATCGCGCGCAGGTACTCCGCGCCTCCCGGCGCGGCAGGAAGAGGTTGTGACACAGCCATCAGCATTAGCCTCCCAGCTTGCTTTTATCCCGCACAGCGCCTTTATCCGCACTGGTTGCCAGGATAGCGTACGCACGCAGCGCAAAAGATACCTGACGTTCACGATTATGTGGCGTCCAGGCGGCATCGCCTCGTGCCAATTCTGTTTCGCGACGGCTTGCCAATTCATTTTCCGCCACGTCCAATACAATACTGCGGCTCGGGATATCAATGGCAATCATGTCGCCGTCCTGCACCAAACCAATGATGCCACCGCTTGCTGCTTCTGGAGACGCGTGGCCGATGGACAGGCCCGAAGTCCCACCGGAGAAGCGGCCATCAGTGATCAGTGCACAGCTTTTACCCAAGCCCATCGATTTCAGGTAGGTGGTCGGATACAGCATTTCCTGCATGCCCGGGCCACCTTTCGGCCCTTCGTAGCGGATAACGACCACATCGCCCGCCACCACTTTACCGCCCAGAATCGCTTCTACCGCGTCATCCTGGCTTTCGTAGACTTTTGCCGGGCCGCGGAAAATCAGGCTCTCTTTATCAACACCAGCAGTTTTCACGATGCAACCATCTACCGCGATGTTGCCGTACAACACCGCCAACCCGCCATCCTGACTGTAAGCATACTCACGTGAGCGTATGCAGCCTTCCTGACGATCGGTATCCAGTGAATCCCAGCGGCAATCCTGAGAAAACGCTTTGGTCGTGCGAATACCTGCCGGGCCAGCAGAATACATACGCTTCACGCTTTCATCCTTCGTCAGCATGACGTCGTAGGCTTCCAGCGTTTCCGGCAGCGTTTTACCCAGCACGTTGTTGACTTCACGGTTCAACAGACCGGCTCTGTCCAACTCGCCTAGAATACCGATAACCCCACCGGCACGGTGCACGTCTTCCATATGGTATTTCTGACCGCTTGGCGCGACTTTACACAGGTGTGGCACCTTACGTGAGAGGCGGTCGATATCCGACATGGTGAAATCAATTTCACCTTCCTGTGCCGCAGCCAGCAGGTGCAATACAGTATTGGTGGAACCGCCCATCGCGATATCCAGAATCATGGCGTTTTCAAATGCGGCTTTATTGGCGATATTGCGCGGCAATACACTTGCGTCATCCTGCTCGTAATAACGTTTTGCCAGACCCACGATACGCGTACCTGCATTCAGGAACAGGTCTCTACGATCGGCATGCGTCGCGAGCAATGAGCCATTCGCTGGCTGAGAAAGCCCCAGCGCTTCAGTCAGGCAGTTCATGGAGTTTGCTGTGAACATCCCCGAGCAGGACCCGCAGGTCGGACAGGCGGAACGCTCAATTTGCTCACTATCGGCATCGCTGACGTTAGGGTTCGCCCCCTGGATCATGGCATCGATGAGATCGAGCTTGATAATTTGGTTAGAAAGCTTGGTTTTCCCTGCTTCCATCGGACCGCCGGACACGAAAATCACCGGAATATTCAGGCGCAGTGACGCCATCAACATCCCCGGGGTGATTTTGTCGCAGTTGGAAATACACACCATCGCATCCGCACAGTGGGCATTGACCATGTATTCCACGGAGTCGGCAATCAGTTCACGGGAAGGCAGAGAATAGAGCATACCGCCGTGGCCCATAGCGATACCGTCATCGACCGCAATGGTGTTAAATTCTTTCGCGACGCCGCCGGAGGCTTCGATCTGTTCGGCAACCAATTTACCCAGATCGCGCAAGTGCACATGGCCGGGCACGAATTGGGTGAAGGAGTTGACCACTGCGATAATCGGTTTACCAAAATCGTCGTCGGTCATCCCGGTGGCGCGCCACAAGGCTCGTGCACCAGCCATATTACGGCCGTGTGTGGTTGTGGCTGAACGGTACTTAGGCATGCTCTATTACTCCAAAAATTACGAATTGGGCGATGACGGAACGCGTCACCGCCTGACTGTCTGTCTTAACTAATTACTGATTTACCGGATCCAACCAGCCCCATTTATCTTCGGTTTCACCCGTAAAGAGGCCAAAGAACGCCTGCTGCAAGGCTTGGGTGACCGGACCGCGTTTGCCAATGCCGACCTGAATGCCGTCTACGCTACGCACTGGGGTAATTTCTGCTGCGGTACCGGACATGAAAACTTCATCCGCCAGATACAGTGACTCGCGGGACAGCACCTGCTCGCGCACTTCATACCCTGCATCCTTCGCCAGCTTGATGATAGCGTCACGCGTAATGCCCGGCAGCGCCGAAGAGGTAAACGGCGGCGTGAAGATAATCCCGTCCTTCACTTCGAACAAATTCTCGCCCGCCCCTTCAGAAACATAGCCGTGGACATCCAACGCGATCCCTTCCTGATAGCCGTGGCGGCGTGCTTCGCTACCCACCAGCAGGGAGGACAGATAGTTGCCACCCGCTTTAGCGGCGGTTGGAATAGTATTCGCTGCGACACGATTCCAGGATGACACCATCGCATCAATGCCTGCTTCCAGCGCCTCCTCACCCAAATATGCGCCCCACGGGAAAGCCGCAATAATAACGTCGGTTTGATAACCGTCTGGCGGGTTAACGCCCATACCCACATCACCAATGAACACCAATGGACGAATATAGGCACTAGTCAGGTTATTTTTGCGCAGCGTTTCACGGCAGGCTTCCATCAGCTCATCCACACTTTGCGCGACCGGCATACGGTAAATTTTTGCCGAATCACGCAGGCGCTGCATATGCTCACGGTGACGGAAAACCACCGGACCCTTATGTGAATTGTAGCAACGAACGCCTTCAAAGACGGAGGTGCCATAGTGCAGGGCATGTGACATGACGTGTACTTTGGCTTCAGCCCAAGGAACCATCTCGCCATTGAACCAAATATAATCCGCTTTTTTTGTCATTCTTTTTTCCCTTACTCTTCTGCGTTAGGCGCTGATCTGCTGTGATGTCGTCATCGGTTGAACGTCAACGCAGGCGATATCCAACAGCTTGCTCAATTGGGTTGACAATAAATCCACCGAACGATGGCTGGCAACGGTCAGTTCAATATTAATGTGATCGGTATTGGTCGTTTGCACCATATTCATAGCGCACACTTTGAAGCCGCGATGACGGGTAACACGCAATACACGCTCCAGGACCTCGGGACGAAAGCGTGCCTGAATCGAAAGTTGATGGTGTGTCATTCTGTTATCTCCAGCACTTATTCTGTGTAAATCAGCCATTAGTGGGTTTCGTCGAGCTTATTTGGTTTTATCGAGCCTTACTTGGTTTTATCAAGCATCGTTTCATTGCCCGCGCCCGGCGGAACCAGCGGCCAGACATTTTCATATTCGTCGATCGAGACGTGCAGTAAATAGGGTCCTTCGCTGTTAAACAGGGCATCCAGCGCGACATCAATTTGGTCTTTACGGGTGATGCGCTGGCCGGGGATATCAAACGCACTTGCCAGCGTCAGGAAGTCAGGGTTATCGGAGAGGTCGGTTTCACTGTAGCGCTCATCAAAGAATAACTGCTGCCACTGGCGTACCATGCCTAACCGTTGGTTATCCAGCAACACGATCTTCAACGGCAGCCGTTTTCGCTTGATGGTGCCCAATTCCTGAACGTTCATCATGAAAGAGCCGTCACCTGAAATACAGATAACCATGTCGTCTGGACGTGCTACCTGAGCACCTACCGCAGCCGGTACGCCAAAGCCCATCGTACCGAGACCACTGGAGGTGATGAAATTCTCAGGGCGGCTGAACGTCATATGCTGTGCAGCCCACATTTGGTGCTGGCCCACATCGGTCGTGACTACGGTATCCGCATCCATTCTTTCGGAGATCGTTTTCAACAGAGCAGGCGCATAAATCGCCTGGCCAGGGTGGTCATAACGCCACGGATATTCCGCCTTCATCATGGTGGACTGCTGACGCCACGCGCTGACGTTCAGTGGCTGTTGCAGCGCAGGTAATACCGCCTTCAGATCGCCTTGCAGTGCGACATTAGCATGGCGCAATTTACTCAGCTCTGCTGGGTCGATGTCCATGTGAATAACACTGGCATGAGGCGCGAAGGCATTCAGTTTGCCGGTCACGCGGTCATCAAAACGGGCCCCGACTGCGATTAACAGATCGCACTCCTGCACAATCAGGTTCGCCGCCTTCGTGCCGTGCATACCAATCATTCCGAGGTAATAGGGATGATTGGCATCCACGGCACCCAGCCCTTTCAGCGTAGAAACCGAAGGGATATCCGTCACATTCAGAAATTCACGCAGCGCCGGAACTGCATTCGCCATACCGACACCACCGCCAACGTACAGCACCGGTTTTTGTGCTTTCGCCAACAGAGCGTACGCCAGCGTAATATCTTGCTCAGGGAAATCGACATCGTTAGCAACGGGTGCAAAGTTCGGGATGAAATCGCCGACAGCCAGCTGAATATCTTTTGGGATATCAACCAGAACAGGGCCAGGGCGACCGCTGTTGGCAATCGCGAACGCTTCTGCCATCACTTCCGGCAATGATTCGAGAGACTCAACCAGAAAACTATGTTTCGTGCAGGCCAGTGACAATCCTAATACGTCGATCTCCTGAAAAGCGTCGGTGCCAATCAGCGCTGACCCCACCTGTCCGGTGATCGCCACCACAGGCACCGAATCCAGCAGTGCATCGGCCAAACCGGTGATCAGGTTGGTCGCACCGGGGCCAGATGTCGCGATACAAACGCCCACCTTACCCGTCGCGCGAGCATAACCAATCGCTGCCATTGCTGCGCCTTGCTCATGGCGACACAGCAGGTGTTTTACGCCACCGTCATAAAGTGCATCATAGACTGGCATTATCGCGCCGCCCGGATAACCAAAAACGGTTTCCACTCCCTGTGCTCGCAACGCTTGCACCACCCACTGTGCTCCATTCATAGTTATTTCCCCGACATCTTATGGGAATAACAGAATTTTATGCTGATGTTCATTTTCTGTTCCTTTCCGTTATAGATTACGCCCAACAAAAAACCCCCGACCTTTCGGTGCGGGGGTTTTCTTGAATCAGGCCTTGATTTCTAAGCCATTCTTCGTCCAAGTGCAGCCCCGCACGGTGGGATAATAATCACCACCACGCTAATCACGACTAGGCTAATCACTAGGGATAGGGCTTTCATAATAGGTTGTTCATTAATCTTCTGTCGAACGAATACCTACAGAGTTATCACAGTCAGTCATGGCATGACAACAATTTTTTTTCATTGCCACCTCTAAGGATTACCTATGATACGGGGAAAAATACAACGTAATCATAAGGTAGAAGTACGCTAAATTATTTTCTCTCGTTGACGTAAAAATGAGCGCTTCGCGGGAAACAACGAGCATTACCGATCGTCGGGCTATCTTAAAAGGGCCGCGTCCCCTGAATAATTGCGACCCATTACGCACAACTTTTATCCATTATTGAAACAGAGAATTATGTTCTGACGTCGCCGCGCAGACTGGAGACAACGTCCTCTACTTATTCTCCCTTGCCAGACATGATGCAAATCATCAGCAAAGGGGAAATAGCATGTCATTGGCAGTTACCTACACTCGGGCAATGATTGGTGTACAAGCTCCGGATGTTTACATCGAAGTTCACATCAGCAGCGGGTTACCTGCATTAACGCTGGTGGGGTTACCAGAAACCACCGTCAAAGAAGCGCGCGATCGCGTGCGCAGCGCACTCATCAATTGCGGGTTTACGTTTCCAGCAAAGCGCATCACAGTCAACCTCGCACCGGCAGACTTGCCCAAAGAAGGGGGACGCTACGACTTGCCCATTGCTCTGGCGATTCTGGCAGCATCAGAACAAATCGATGGTGAAAAGCTAAACCGCTATGAGTTTCTCGGCGAACTCGGCCTCTCAGGCACGTTACGTGGCGTAAATGGCGCGATTCCAGCCGCATTAGAAGCCATAAAAGCAGGCCGTCAGCTTATCCTGCCAGATGACAACAAACGGGAGATGACGCTGATACCGCAGGGAGAAGCGCTAATGGCTGGGCATCTGTTGCAGGTGTGTGCTTTTCTCAGCGGAGAAGAGGAACTACTCAGTTGCTCCGATATGACGCCCGTTCCGCAGCCTGCGGAAGATACGCTCGACCTGAAGGATATTATCGGTCAGGAGCAAGCTAAACGCGCGCTAGAAATCGCGGCAGCAGGCGGCCACAATCTGCTGTTGCTAGGGCCACCTGGAACAGGGAAAACAATGCTGGCAAGTCGGCTAGGCAATCTGATGCCGCCATTGAGCGATGAAGAAGCGTTAGAAAGCGCCGCGATCAATAGCCTAATCAACATTGATGCCACAATGACGCGCTGGAGAGCAAGACCCTTCAGAGCGCCTCACCATAGCTCTTCCATGGCTGCACTCGTGGGTGGAGGGTCGCTGCCCAAACCCGGCGAAATTTCGCTCGCACACAACGGTGTACTGTTTCTAGATGAATTACCAGAGTTTGAGCGACGCGTTCTGGACTCACTACGAGAGCCTCTGGAATCTGGTGAAATTATCATTTCCCGCACTCGCGCCAAAGTGTGCTATCCGGCACGCGTACAACTCGTCGCCGCGATGAACCCCAGTCCGTCGGGCCATTATCAGGGCATTCATAACCGGTTACCTGCACAACAAATATTGCGCTATCTCAGCAAACTTTCTGGCCCCTTTTTGGATCGCTTTGACCTTTCTATCGAAGTCCCTTTGCTACCACCAGGGGTTTTATCTCAACAACATTATCAAGGCGAAAGCAGCGCGACGATTCGTGAGCGCGTGCTGATCGCAAGGCAGATACAGTTGAAGCGGGCAAATAAAATCAATGCGCTGCTAACTTCACGCGAAATAGAAAGACACTGCAAATTGGAGATGGCCGATGCGGCCTATCTGGAAGACGTGATGAATAAACTTGGCTTATCCGTACGCGCCTGGCATAGGATATTGAAAGTCGCTCGCACGATCGCTGACCTCGGCGATCGGGACAACATTGAGAAAAAGCATCTTGCCGAAGCACTGAGCTACCGTTGTATGGATCGATTGCTTATCCAGCTCCACAAAAGCCTTGAATAGCGGGAGCACGATACGTTTTCGCTACAAAAGAAAATGGGGCTAACGCCCCATTCTTAATTAATCATCGCTTTCAGTGTATTCTTCTACTGCATCCATCTGCGGCTTACCACCAGACAACGTATGGAAGCGTTTAGGACGACGGACACGTTCCAGATATTTGGACCAGATTTTTTCTAGTTCCGTTTCCGCTTTACGTTCGCCGCGACACATTGCAACAAACGATGTTTCTTCCCCAGTTACTGGTTCACGTTTACCCAAATCCAACTCGTTAAACGCGTAACCGTGGCGTTCCAACAGTTGTGCTTCTTTAATAGTAAAGTCGCCATGTCGGGAAAAACCACGCGGGTAGAACTTGTTATCAAAAAAACGATTAGTGGTAGAGAAGCTTTCTGCCATCTTACACGCTCCTAATTCTTCTATGGTCGTGTTGTTTATGGCGCGGAGTATTAGATAGGCTTGACATTGTGTAAAACAAAACATTTAAATCATTACGACAAAAATTTTTTGGAGATGAACGTGGATACCGAATTACTAAAAACCTTTCTGGAAGTCAGCAGGACAAGACACTTTGGCCGTGCCGCCGAATCCCTGTATCTGACGCAGTCAGCGGTGAGTTTTCGGATTCGCCAGTTAGAGACGCAGCTTGGTGCCAACCTGTTCACACGCCATCGGAACAATATACGCCTGACCCCCGCAGGCGAACGGCTTCTGCCCTATGCAGAAAGCCTTATCGGTACCTGGCAGATTGCTAAAAAAGAGGTCGCTCGCTCACAGCAACACAGCCTCCTTTCAGTGGGGGCAACCGCTTCATTATGGGAAGCGTACCTGACGCCTTGGCTACAATCGCTCTACCAGCAGCGCCCGTTGCTCCAGTTAGAAGCACGCATTGCCTTACGTCACTCTTTGGTAAAACAGCTCCATGAGCGCCAATTGGACCTGTTGATTACGACCGAACAACCCAAAATGGAAGAATTGGCGAGCCAGTTACTGGGTAATTTTTCCCTTTCGCTGTTTGCAGCGGAAGCACATCCACCTGGACAGGAACTACCCTATATAAAATTGGAATGGGGCGCAGATTTTCATCAGCAAGAAACACGCCTGTTGGCCAGCGATCAGCTTCCTATTTTGACAACAACATCGGCCCATTTGACACGCCAACTGCTTGAAACAACTGGCGGTTGCGCATTTTTACCCAGTCATTGGTTACAAACGTACTCCAATCTGCGGATAGTCGGCGACAGCCAGCCCGTCGTACGCCCGTTTTACGCCGTTTGGTTACAAAACAGCGATCAGCAGACGATGATTCGTCAATTGCTGAAAACGCCTATTGTGATTAATCCATGACCGATTATGCTCACACCCGACTTAAGCACGTCTGGCTAACCAGAATGTGCTTAACGCTTTCTGTAACCCAATGAAAGCAAACAGCAGGAAACCGATGACGATTTTTGTCCACCATGAGCTCAAGGTGCCGTCAAATGTGATATACGTTTGAATCAGGCCCTGAATCAGTACGCCAAACAGGGTTCCCAATACCGTTCCGACACCACCGGTCAGTAGCGTACCGCCGATCACGACAGCAGCGATGGCGTCCAACTCCACACCGCTTGCTGCCAGAGCATAACCCGCTGAGGTATAGAGCGAAAAAACAATGCCTGACAGCACCGCTAACATACTGGAAAGCATGTATATATGAATCGTCGTTCGCCTAACAGGCACTCCCATCAGCTCCGCAGAATAGCTGTTACCGCCTATAGCATAAACACGGTTACCGAAGCGGGTACGATGCGCCATTACAATCCCCAGTAGCACCACAACCAACATAACTAACGCCAGAAAGGTAAATCGTCCCCCATCAGGCATGCGCCATGCTAAACCCGCCAATTGGCTATAGACCGGATGATCGATGGGAATCGACTCCTGTGAAACGATAAAGCTCATCCCTCGGACAAAGAACATACCGGCAAGCGTGATAATAAATGCAGGCAATTTCAGCGTATCGATAATCCATCCCATCAACCCGCCAAACATGGCTCCCATTACCAGTGCAATTGCGAACGCAAAGAAAGGATCAATTCCATACGTACCGATCAATTTGGCCAATAGCACACCAGTAAATGCAATAACTGACCCAACGGAGAGATCGATCCCGCCAGACAGAATGACAAACGTCATCCCAACCGCCACGATCCCCAGAAAGGCGTTATCCGTCAGTAAATCAAAGAAAACTCGCGTCGAAGCAAAACCGGGAAATTGGCTGAGGCAAAACAGATAACCAGCAATAAATACCAGAATCGTCATCAACAGGGGGAAGTGGCGTTTCAACATTATGTTTTCCTCCTGAACAGGTGATGCAGCGAAATGCGTGGAGATTGCATAATCAAAACCAGCAGAACGACGAGTGCCTTCAGGACAAGGTTAAATTCCGGCCGATAACCAGATAGCAGGATTCCGGTATTCATACTTTGAATAATCAATGCGCCGACGACAGAGAGCAGCAAATTAAAGCGCCCCCCGAGTAGCGAACCGCCACCGATCACCACAGCCAGAATCGCATCTAATTCCAACCAGAGTCCCGCGTTGTTCGCATCCGCACCTCGGATATCCGCCGTTACGATCACGCCCGCCACGGCGGCACACACGCCGCATATGACATAAGTCGCGACTAATACCAGCTTCGTGCTCACGCCAGCATTGCGAGCTGAACGCAGATTAATGCCGACTGATTCGATAAATAGCCCAAGCGCCGTTTTACGAGTCAGCGCCCATAACACCAGCAGCATCACGCAGGCAATAATCACTGGCATCGGCAGATAGAACAGGGTTCCACTACCCAGCTTAGCCAACCCAGCGTTATCAAACGTGATAATTTGGCCTTCGGTAATCAGTTGAGCGATTCCCCGTCCGGCAACCATCAGCATTAACGTCGCAACAATCGGCTGAATCTGCAACACCGCAACCAGAAAGCCATTCCATAGCCCACACAGTGCACCAACCAATAATGAGGCAAGCAATACGGAAGGAAGTGGATAGCCAGCAGCAGTAAGCGTTGCAGCCGTCGCGCCGGCAATCGCCATCACCGCACCAACCGATAAATCGATGCCACCCGTTGCAATCACCAGCGTCATACCTAATGCCAACAGCGCAACAGGCGCACCGCGGTTAAGGATGTCGATAAGGCTCCCAAATAAGCGCCCATCCTGAATATGGAGGGAGAAAAAATTGGGTGCGACCATACTATCAATCAGCAAGATAGCAACGAGAGCCAGAAGTTGTGGCGCCCCTTTGGTGAACGTTAGACGTACTTTTCTGGCAGGTTTGATTTTATTGTCTGTCATCAGCCGCTCCCGTTTGTACTGCGATGGCCTGCATCACTGCGGCAACCGAGATCTCGCTATGTTCGAGATGCGCAACATGCTGCCTGTCACGCAGCACAATGATGCGGTCGGCATAACCGGTCAGCTCTTCCAGTTCAGAGGAGATCACCAATAACGCCATTCCCTGCTCACACAGTTTTTCGATCAGGCGAATGATTTCAGCATGCGCGCCGACATCAATACCTCTCGTTGGCTCATCTAGAATCAAGAAACGCGGTTCTGTTGCCAGCCAGCGTGATAACAGTACTTTTTGCTGATTCCCTCCCGATAGATACTGAATTTCCTGCTCAGCACTAGGCGTGCGAATCCCCAATAGGCTGATAAACTTTTCAGCTATACGGGTTTGCTCGCGTAAAGAAATAGGCTTCAGCCAGCCGCGCTGCGCCTGAAGGGCCAGAATAATGTTCTCTCGTACCGTTGCTGCACCGACGATGCCGTCAGTTTTGCGATCCTCTGGGCAATAGCCAAAACCCAGCTTTCCTGCTGCACGCGGCGTGCGAATGTTGATTTTTTTACCATCAACCCACGCTTCACCGGCGTCAGGCACGTTGATGCCAAATATCAGTTGCGCGGTTTCTGTCCTGCCCGATCCCAGCAGACCAGCCAGACCAACAATTTCTCCCGGACGCACGGAAAGCTCGAAGTCGTTAATCGAACCACGCCGACCATAATGTTTAAATTGCACAATGGGTTCACCCGAGACGTCACTGTGTTCACCACGTTTAAGTAACGTTTCATCAAAACTGTGCCCCAGCATCATTTGGACTAATTCAATACGCGGTAGCTCTGCAGTTGGTAATGTCCCGACTAACCGTCCATTGCGTAAAACGGTAATTCTGTCGCTAATGCGGTAAACCTGATCCAGAAAATGCGTGACAAATATCATGCCGATTCCACGATCGCGTAGCTTCCGCAATATATCCAGCAGCATATCGACTTCTTTTGCATCGAGGCTGGCGGTAGGTTCATCGAGAATCAAGACTTTAGCGGAAAGATCGACAGCTCTGGCAATCGCTACAATTTGCTGGACTGCAATGGAATAATTTCCAAGCGGATGACTAACATCAATAGCCAGCCCATAGTTCAATAACAGGGCCTCGGCCTGAAGCAGGATTTTGTGTTGATCAACAATGCCCCATCGTGTGGGTTCACGGCCAATAAATAAATTTGCCGCAACAGACAGATTCGGTAATAGATTAACCTCTTGATATACCGTACCGATGCCCAATGACTGAGCATGGGCCGTATTAACAGGATTAATCGCTATGCCATCGAGGATAATGTCACCCGATGAGCGATGGTAAACACCAGTCAGCGCCTTAATTAGCGTTGATTTCCCTGCACCATTTTCCCCCAGTAGAGCAACTATCTCGCCGCGATTAAGCGTAAAGTCCACCTGATCTAATGCTTTCACCCCTGGAAATTCAACGCTCATGCTCCGAATATCTAACAACCGTGTCGTTTCCATCAGCATCACCTATACGACAACTTAACAAGGCTACGTCATACCTGAGCAATATTATGGTAAGTAGGCTAACAATATTCTCTGCCCTTTTGTTTACAGGAGCAGAAAATAGGGTAAACCCACTTTTCCATATTCATATTTCTGCTAGGTATTTAGCAAAATTTATATAAATGATAAGTTCACAATATAAAGATCAATAACCAAGATCTTTTTTGGTTTCATACTCCTGTTTTGCCGTATCGGACAGCAATAAACGAGACTCTGTCTGAATAAATTTTTCTGGCTGTTTTCCGTCCTTCTTCATCGCTAATAAAGCATCAAAAGCAGGTCCAGCCATATTGGGTGTTAACTCAACGGTAGCATTGGCTTCACCATTCATCATGGCCTTGAAAATATCGGGAACACCATCAATAGAGACAACTTTTATTTGTGAGCCAGGTTTTAGGCCTGCCTCTTTAATTGCCTGAATAGCACCTATAGCCATATCATCATTATGTGCATAAACCGCGCAGATATTTTTTCCGTTCTGCTCAGCTTTAATAAAGCTTTCCATGACCTCTTTACCCTTACTGCGAGTAAAGTCTCCTGACTGTGATCGAATAATTTTTATCTGTGGATCTGAAGCTATACCTTCAGCAAACCCTTTCTTGCGGTTGATCGCAACGCTAGCCCCAACCGTTCCCTGCAATTCGACAACATTACACGGTTTACCTGCAGCCTCTTTCACAAGCCATTCCCCTGCCACTTTTCCTTCATAGACACTGTCAGAGGCAATAGCAGCGGTGTACAGCGATGGATCGCTAACCTCAATCGTTCTATCAAGCAGGAATACCGGGATTTTTGCTTCTTTAGCTTCCTGTAAGACTGGTGCCCAGCCTGTAGCAACGACCGGTGCGATAAATATGGCATCAACACTCTGAGCGATGAATGACCGTACAGCCTTAATCTGGTTCTCTTGTTTCTGCTGAGCATCAGCAATTTTTAGCGTTATTCCACGCTTCTCTGCTTCTTGCTTCGACACTTTAGTCTCTGCAGAGCGCCATCCTGATTCTGAACCAATCTGAGAAAACCCAACCGTCAAGGGTTTTGCCTGTACGGCACCACATAATGCCGTGCTTACAGCAACAGCTACCAGTAAACGTCTGTACATACTTAAACTCCTTCTGTGTAGTCTTACAGCTACTTAGTCAGATTTCAGGTACAGCGTAGCGCTACGAATTTATGCTATAGCGCTGCCGATGTAATGTTGGCAGGTATAACTAGCAAGTGAATGCAACCTGAAGGATCGCTGTGAAAAACGATTTACCCTCACTCAGGTTGTAGATAGTTTTAGTTCAAATATCGAACAAGGTAGATGAGCAAGTTCACAACCTGGTATTACGGTGATTTTGTGCATATTTACAGCTAAATAAGCACGATCGTTCAGAAGGACATCAAAGGTCTTTATCTATTAAATAACAATACCTTAGAGTTTATGGCTATTCAAAAAAGAGGAATAATGAAGAAATCGAGGGGAGGTATACAAGGCAGGATTTAGCATAGAGTACAAATCAAAAAAAACCCTTCACGATAACGTGAAGGGTTTTATTTGGCAGGGGCGGAGAGACTCGAACTCGCGACACCCGGTTTTGGAGACCGGTGCTCTACCAACTGAGCTACGCCCCTAAATTATTCTTAACATTATGCCTGCTAAAGTTAGCAGGCATAATTTTTAATAAGTGGCGGAACGGACGGGGCTCGAACCCGCGACCCCCTGCGTGACAGGCAGGTATTCTAACCAACTGAACTACCGCTCCACCGAATTTCTCTACAACCACCAGATTGCTCCGGCTTACTGCTTAATTTGATGCCTGGCAGTTCCCTACTCTCACATGGGGAGACCCCACACTACCATCGGCGCTACGGCGTTTCACTTCTGAGTTCGGCATGGGGTCAGGTGGGACCACCGCGCTATCGCCGCCAGGCAAATTCTGTTTCATTCCAACCGTTACTTATCATGACTTTTTGTCATCTCCGTAACCATCAGAACCAATCTTCGAACAAGCTGAATATCGTTTTATATGAGTCACCCACAAAACACCTTCGGTGTTGTAAGGTTAAGCCTCTCGGGTCATTAGTACTGGTTAGCTCAACGTATCGCTACGCTTACACACCCAGCCTATCTACGTCGTAGTCTTCAACGGCCCTTCAGGGGCATCTAGTGCCCAGGGAAGACTAAGATGTTTCTTTCGATTCATCATCGCGCTGCCATTATTTGAGAGACTCATTGACACACTGACTCATCACAACTCGGATACCTTGTTACGACTTCACCCCAGTCATGAATCACAAAGTGGTAAGCGCCCTCCCGAAGGTTAAGCTACCTACTTCTTTTGCAACCCACTCCCATGGTGTGACGGGCGGTGTGTACAAGGCCCGGGAACGTATTCACCGTAGCATTGCTGATATACGATTACTAGCGATTCCGAGCTTCTCTTTGTATACGCCATTGTAGCACGTGTGTAGCCCTACTCGTACAGGCCATGATGACTTGACATCATCCCCTCCTTCCTCGCGTCTTACGACGGCAGTTTCACTAGAGTTCCCTCCATTACGCGCTGGCTACTAACGATAAGGGCTGCGCTCGTTGCGGGACTTAACCCAACATTTCACAGAGTAGGTAAGGTTCTTCGCGTTGCATCGAATTAAACCACATGCTCCACCGCTTGTGCGGGCCCCAGTCAATTCATTTGAGTTTTAACCTTGATGCCGTACTCCGCAGGAGGTCGACTGAAAGTGCTTTACAACCCGAAGGCCTTCTTCACACACGCGGCATGGCTGCATCAGGCTTGCGCCCATTGTGCAATATTCCCCACTGCTGCCTCCCGTAGGAGTCTGGACCGTGTCTCAGTTCCAGTGTGGCTGGTCATCCTCTCAGACCAGCTAGGGATCGTCGCCTAGGTGGGCCATTACCCCGCCTACTAGCTAATCCCATCTGGGCACATCTGATGGCAAGAGGCCCGAAGGTCCCCCTCTTTGGTCCGAAGACGTTATGCGGTATTAGCTACCGTTTCCAGTAGTTATCCCCCTCCATCAGGCAGTTTCCCAGACATTACTCACCCGTCCGCCGCTCGTCACCCAAAGAGCAAGCTCTTCTGTGCTACCGCTCGACTTGCATGTGTTAGGCCTGCCGCCAGCGTTCAATCTGAGCCATGATCAAACTCTTCAATTTAAGATTTGTTTGATTTGCTGAACTCGTCAGCGATGCTCAAAGAATTAAAACTGTTTATTCGTAATGAATTTCACTGTTGTTCACTCTTCAAGACTTTTTATATCGTTTAAGATACGGTCTTGTGAGTGCCCACACAGATTGTCTGATTATATTGTTAAAGAGCAGTGCCACGTCTTCCGTGGCGCGGGCCGCATATATTATGCTTTTCCGCTGTGAAGTCAAGTCATTACTGACCGCCTTCGTTGAATCTTTTCTGTCACACCAACTTCGTAAGTCGCTGTTGCCGTGCCAGTGGATGCGCATTATAGGGACTTCTCGCCCGCTGACAAGCGCTAAATGCAAAATAATTATCGCTTGTCTACTATTCACCCACAATGCGATTAAAGTGGCAGTTTTTCCAGCGAATTGAAGCCATAACGCTGCAATATTGGCCACAGCGTGGCCACTTTAGGCGTAATCTTCAGGCAATAAACCAGATTCCTATCTGTAGAAAGCGGAGGATTATCCAGATTAGCAATCAGCCATGCCGTTCTTTTGGCTATAGCAGCGCCAGAATCCACAAGACGCGTCCCTTCAGGCAAAACCATCTTCAGCTCTTCTGCCAACAATGGGAAATGCGTACAGCCAAGCACAACCGTATCTGGTGGCTCTGTCAGACGTAGCCAAGGACGCAGAATTTTTTGCAGTTCAGAAATTGAGATCGCCTCCCCCTGCAATTTAGCCTCTGCCAACTCAACCAGTTCCGACGATCCCAGCGACAAAATCTGGCAATCCGTAGCAAAACGGGTAATCAGCTCGTGTGTATACGGGCGTTGAACGGTTGCCCGCGTCGCCAGTAGGCCAACAACGCCGTTGCGCGTCAGCTTAGCCGCAGGTTTAACCGCAGGGACGACGCCCACGACAGGGAAAGTAAAACGTTCACGTAAAGCAGGAAGGGAAATCGTACTTGCCGTATTGCAAGCAATCACAACCAATGCGAGCTGATGGCGTTGTTGAACTGCACTGACAATCTCAACCACACGCTCGATAATAAATTGCTGTGATTTCTCACCATAAGGAAACGCTTCATTATCGAATGCGTATATATAGTGAAGATCCGGCAGGAGTTGCCGGATTTCATCATAAACAGACAGCCCGCCTACGCCGGAATCAAACACCAGAATCGTAGGACGGGATGGCAGGTTAGAAGGTATAGCTTCCAGTGAGATAGTATTCTCGCCCTGCCGTGCGGTAGCCATATGCCGTCTCATAATCTTTATCAAACAGGTTGGCGATTCTACCACGAACCGTCAGATGAGAGGTGACTGGATATGATGCGGCGAGATCCCATAGGCTTACACCACCAAGCTTGACTGTCTGATAGTCATCAACCGCTGGGATATAATTGCCATAATCTTTGTCGTAACGGCTTCCCAGATATTGATACGTTACACTCCAATCAAGATCGTACACCTGCCAATCCAGTTGATATTTTACCTGCTGCTTTGCACGGCGAGCCAACGGCTCATCAGTGATGGCATTGCGCGAGTCAACATAATCATAGCTAATACGATGGCCGACAGGCCCAGTGTCAAAACTAGCGGTGGCTTCAATCCCTTTGATTTTGGCTTTACCGACATTTTCATAAACGTAACCAGTGCTGCCTGTTGCATCAATCAGGTTGTCGATGTCATTGCGGTATCCAGAAACCCTCCATATAACTGGCCCAGTAAGACCTTCAACTCCACTTTCCCACTGTTTGCTTTCTTCTGGCTGAAGGTCACGGTTGCTGCCAAACCTTCCATATAATTGCCCCATATTTGGCGCTTTAAATGCAGTGCCATAAGAAGCAATCAAGCTATAACCTTCAATAAACTCCCAGGACGCCCCTGTTCGCCAAGTATTATGCCAACCGAATTCAGATTGATCGTCACCACGAACAGATCCTTCAAGCACTATGGAGGCAAAGCGTTGCTGTCCAGTAAGGTAAATACCTGTATTATTTTGACTTTCTTCTCGGTTCACGCTGGTTGAATCCGGCTTAATGATCTGATCCTGCCAATCAACTCCAGCACTCACCGTACCCGCGCCCACTTGCAGCACATTGCCCCACTGTGCGTTGTATTGCTGGGAATCAACTAACGTCGAACCGCTGCTATGCAGACCTCTGAGCGGATCGTAGTCATAATCTTTGCTATGGCTATAGCTTCCAATTAACTGTGTGGAGTAAATACCACTCTGATAGCGCAGGCCGGTATCCCATGTTTGGCTATAAAGCTGACGAGTATCTACCGAAGAGAAGTTGTCGTAGTCAGTGCGGTTGTCATAACCATAGCCCCGAAGAAAACCGCTGAATTGATCACCAAATTTATGTTCAACCGTACCATACAACGATTTACTCATAAATCCGTCACGGTCAGGCTGCGCAGGCGAAGCAGTACCGTAAGCAACCACGTCAAATCCTTTGGTGTAAACGTAATTACCGGCCAATGTCGCTGTTGTGCTGTCGCCTAATGCTTGCTGCGTTGCAGCATCGTAGGATTGATAACCTTTTGATCCCACACCAGCGTTCAATGTGGTGCCGTTCTTCTCTCTGGTGGTGATAATATTTACCACACCACCAATAGCGTCAGACCCATAAACCGCAGAGCGTGAACCACGAATATATTCAACTTTCTGCACCAGTGAGAGAGGAATTTGGCTGAGGTCAGATGACCCACTAATACCTGCCTGATTCAGCCGAATACCATCGATCAGTACGAGCACGTGGCTAGAGTTAGTCCCACGAATAAACAACGAGCTTTTTTGCCCTAATCCACCATTTTGTCCGATATCCACACCAGGTAAACGACGCATAACATCAGTTAGGCTTTTTGCCTGCCAGCGGTCGATCTCTTCACGAGTAACCACGGTTGTCGGTGCCAAGACACTGTTTACTGGCTGTTGAAAACGGTTAGCAGTAACCACCATGGCATTGTTATCCGTTTCCTGCGCCCAGCCAGAAAATGCCGTGACGGAAAGCGCCGTCAGCAGCGAAATTTTTTTAATCATTGTTAATGCATCCGAGAGATAATAAGGATGCCGCAGATTCTGTTAATAGCACGCGATATGCAGAACCAATTGCGACGTATTCCGGCAGGTCTTCGGGCTTGGATGCCGTTGTTACCACAAACCGTCAACAACAGTAGGGGATACAACGAAAGCGATGACTTCCCATCGATACCCAGCATACTTCAAGTTGCATGTGCGCTGTTCAAAACGTTAACGTTTTGTCCTACAACTCGAAATATTTAGAGTACATAACAGTGTCTGCAATAATGCTATCGCTCGGGCATTCCTTACCGCTGCGCGTCAGCTCCAGATTTACACTGGATTCCCTTTTGACTTGTGATACAAGGCCGGACGCTCATCCTACAATCGCGAGTTACGGAAGTCTAGACTTCTACTTCACTACAGGATAATAACGTAACAAAACTGGACTTTCTGACCGGATTCCCTACAATTCCCGGCCAATAACGCCCTTTTAGACGCTATTCAGACGAGAAATCCATGACGCCAGAAATCCTGCCCATCGAAGACTATGACGACCAGCTTGCGGAGAAAACGGAGCGTCTACGTGGAATGATGGCACCTTTCAACGCACCGGAGCCTGCCGTCTTCCGTTCTCCCGTCAGTCACTATCGGATGCGCGCCGAATTCCGTATCTGGCACGATGGTGACGAGCTTTACCACATCATGTTTGACCAGCAGACCAAACAACGCATCCGAGTCGATCGATTCCCTGCAGCCAGCGAACTCATTAACCGCCTGATGCCGGAGATGCTTGCCGCAATTCAGCCTGACCCCGTACTGCGCCGTAAGCTATTCCAGATAGATTATCTGTCGACCCTAAGCGGCGAAGTGATTGTTTCTCTGTTGTATCACCGCGCTCTGAACGAAGAATGGCAGGAACATGCCCGCGCACTGCGCGATAGCCTGACGGCGCAAGGGTTCAACCTACAGTTGATTGGTCGCGCGACAAAAACCAAAATCTGCCTCGATCGCGATTATGTCGATGAATGCCTGCCGGTTGCAGGTCGGAATATGATTTACCGACAGGTAGAAAACAGCTTCACACAGCCGAATGCTGCAGTAAATATTCAGATGCTGGAATGGGCGTTGGATGCCACGGCGGGCTCGAAAGGAGATTTGCTGGAGCTGTATTGCGGTAATGGCAATTTTTCACTCGCGCTGGCAAGAAACTTCGAGCGCGTGCTGGCGACCGAAATCGCCAAGCCATCCGTCGCGGCTGCACAATATAATATTGCCGCGAATCAGATAGAGAACGTGCAGATTATCCGCATGGCGGCAGAAGAATTTACGCAAGCTATGCAGGGTGTGCGTCAGTTTAACCGCTTACAGGGTATCGATCTGACGAGCTACCAGTGCGAGACCATTTTTGTTGACCCGCCGCGCAGCGGACTGGATGACGAAACGGTGAAATTGGTGCAGGCGTATCCGCGTATTCTTTATATTTCCTGTAACCCGGAAACGTTGAGCAACAACCTGAAAACGCTATCGGAAACCCACGACATTCGCCGTCTGGCGCTGTTCGATCAATTCCCTTACACCCATCATATGGAGTGTGGCGTACTGTTGGAAAAACGTCAGTAACGCACACAAACTGGCGGGCCACCCCGCCAGCATTCACCCGCTACAGCGTTTCGCTCTCTTCTGTTGATACCGACTCCGTCGTTTTTCTGCGACGCAGTCTCAAACCAATCCAGAAAACCAATGCCACGCACAGGATTGAAGGAATAAAGTTCGATCCGATGGCGGGATATTCAACGCGCACGATGGCGCTGTAAATCAATAAACCCAGCAAAAAACTGGCCGCCGCCAGCATCGGAATACCTTCCGGCATACTGTGGTGCAAATAACGTTGATGCAGGCAGTTGATGGACAATACCAGCGCAATCAGAGGAAAAATAGAGAACGGAACAATACTGCTGAACAAGGCAGCGAACGCGCCGTTGACGGATAAGCCCGCAATCAGCGCCAAAACCAGCGTACCTTTTTCTTGGTGAGGCTTTTCTGTCATGGTTTCTCCCTTCTCATGTTGGTATAGAGGGTTTATGGCACAGTAAAGCTACTGTCGTGTTCTTTTCTGTACCAGTAATAGGCACCTTTGGCGATCATCCGCAGTTGCAGTACCAGTCGTTCTTCCAGCTGTTTACGCTGTTCCAGCGAAACATCTAAGGCTTCTGCTCCCGCACTGAAAACAATAGTCACCATCGCTTCCGACTGCGCTTCTGCGAAGCTGCGGGGAATATGGTTTTCCACCTCAAGATAATCCGCCAGTTCAGCGATAAAATGCTGAATCTCACGCGCGACCGCCGCACGGAAAGCCGCCGACGTCCCTGAACGTTCACGCAGTAATAGCCGGAACGCATTCGGATTATTGCCGATAAACTCCATGAAGGTGGAAACCGACGTCCTGATTACGCTACCCGTTTTGGCGATACGTTGCCGGGCCTGCCGCATTAGCTGGCGCAGCATTAATCCGCTTTCGTCAACCATTGTCAGCCCCAGCTCATCCACGTCTCGAAAATGACGATAGAAAGATGTCGGCGCAATACCCGCTTCACGGGCGACTTCACGCAGGCTCAAGCTGGCAAAGCTGCGCTCAGCGCTTAACTGGCTAAATGCAGCTTCAATAAGGGAACGACGAGTCCGTTCTTTTTGTTGTGCTCTGACACCCATTATGCTGCCCAAATGATCTCTCCCCTTTCCAGAGGGGCACTATAGCAAACTTTATTGTCCACAGAATGAGACAAAGTTTGCCATATTAAGAATGTGAGAATCTGTTTCCATAGTAAAGGCAGGGATGATTGGGTTCTGCCGCAGTCGATGCTACAATCGCACAATGTTACAGTTGCGTTATTAATTTGTATAAAAACAGGGTTAACCTACCATGACTCTAGAACACCAATTCGATTATGATGCCATCATTATTGGTTCCGGTCCCGGCGGTGAAGGTGCAGCAATGGGATTGGCCAAGCACGGTGCTAAAATTGCGGTGATTGAACGCCACTACAATGTCGGCGGCGGCTGTACCCACTGGGGTACAATTCCTTCCAAAGCCCTCCGCCACGCCGTCAGCCGTATTATCGAGTTCAATCAAAACCCCCTCTACAGTGACAACTCCCGCATTATTCGCTCTTCATTTTCCGACATCCTACGCCATGCCGACAGCGTCATTGGTCAGCAAACCCGTATGCGACAAGGATTTTATGAGCGTAATCAGTGCGAGTTATTCTCCGGTGAAGCCAGCTTTATCGACGCGCATACGATTGCCGTTCACTACCCAGACAATACCCATGAAACGCTGACTGCCGCGAATATCATTATCGCCACGGGGTCACGCCCGTACCATCCGGTAGAAGTCGACTTCAACCACCCGCGCATTTATGACAGCGACTCTATTCTGCAACTCGACCACGAGCCTCAGCACGTCATCATCTATGGCGCGGGCGTTATCGGCTGCGAGTATGCCTCTATCTTTCGCGGCCTGAGCGTTAAAGTCGATTTAATCAACACCCGCGATAGGCTGCTGGCCTTTCTCGATCAGGAAATGTCGGATGCGCTGTCCTACCATTTCTGGAACAACGGCGTAGTTATCCGCCACAACGAAGAATTCGACAGTATTGAAGGGCTGTCTGACGGCGTCATCGTCAATCTGAAATCAGGCAAAAAGATGAAGGCGGATTGTCTACTCTATGCCAACGGACGCACGGGGAACACGGAAACGCTGGGGCTGGAAAATATCGGCCTGAGCACCGACAGCCGCGGCCAACTCAAGGTCAACAGTATGTACCAGACCGCGCTGGCACATATTTATGCCATCGGTGATGTTATCGGTTATCCCAGTCTGGCATCAGCCGCTTACGATCAGGGTCGGCTCGCCGCGCAAGCAATCATTAAAGGCGACGCCAGCGCACATCTGATAGAAGATATTCCCACCGGCATTTATACCATCCCAGAAATCAGCTCTGTGGGGAAAACCGAGCAAGAGCTCACCGCGATGAAAGTGCCTTATGAAGTTGGTCGAGCACAGTTCAAACATCTGGCACGAGCGCAGATTGTTGGGATGAATGTGGGGAGCTTGAAGATTCTGTTTCACCGCGAAACGAAACAGATTTTGGGTATTCACTGCTTTGGAGAGCGCGCCGCTGAGATTATCCACATCGGGCAGGCCATCATGGAACAGAAAGGTGAAGGTAATACTATCGAATATTTCGTTAATACCACCTTCAACTATCCAACCATGGCAGAAGCTTACCGCGTGGCGGCGTTGAACGGACTTAACCGCTTATTTTGACAGGTTTTCCATATAGCCCTGCATATGCTCGCGGATGGTATCAGCAAGCTGCTCATAGCGTGCGCGCAGCGGTGAACCGGGGCGATACACCAGCGCGATAGTACGCTTAGGTTCCGGTTTATAGCACGGTAGATAGCAGACGCCATCGCGTTCACGCTCACGCGGAACCGATAACGCTGGTAACAGCGTAATACCACTTCCGGCAGCGACCATGTTACGCAGTGTCTCCAGACTGGTCGCCCGGAAATGCGTATCTTCATCAGCCCCAGCCTGAAAACAGAAGCCCATTGCCTGATCGCGCAGGCAGTGGCCGTCTTCCAGCATCAGCAGCTTTTCACCCGCCAGATCGGACATCGCCACGCGTTCGCGGTTCGCCCAAGGGTGGTCCTGATAAATCGCCAGTTTCATCGGCTCGTCAAACAGGGGAACTTCGATAAAGGCTTCGGACTCTTTCACCATCGCCAGAATGGCACAGTCCAGTTTTCCGCTGTCCAACTGGGCAAGCAGTTGGTGTGTTTGCGCTTCGTGCAGATACATTTCAAGCTTGGGAAATGTACGGTGCAGCATCGGAATGATTTGCGGCAGCAGATAAGGCCCCACCGTGGGGATAAGGCCAATGTGCAGTGGCCCAGACATGCTTTCACCCTGCTGGCTAGCCATCTCTTTTAATACCTTGACCTCGCGTAATACCGTCCGCGCCTGCTCGACCAACAGCAGCCCAGCCTGCGTAAATAGTACCTTGCGACTGGTGCGCTCCAGCAGCATCACGCCTAGCTCATCTTCCAACTTACGAATCTGTCCACTGAGTGTTGGCTGACTTACATGGCAGGAATCCGCCGCACGCCGAAAGTGGCGATGCTCCGCCAGCGCGACAAGATACTCTAAGTCCCGAATATTCATTATTATTCTCCTTATCATGATAGCTAACAGCGATAGATAGGATACCAATGAACGACAATCCCTATCAACATCCAAAATGAATAATATATCCCACCGAAGCGTATCTATTTATTTCTACAAGAATAAAACAATATTTTTACGGTTTCGGTACCATCAGGGCATACCTACCAGCCCTCAGCCACGCTATAACAAGCGGACTGATATCTTCAAGCGATTTGGCGTCGACAGCATTTTGTGTGCGTCGGTCAGCGATACCCTCACGACCGATGTCTGGAAAGCTGACCAGAAGACAAAGCAACTAACGATATGGAAAATAAGCGAGTAGAAAAAATAGGATTCGAATATTCAGAGGGAATGGCTAATAACGTCGCCGAGCGGCCATCATCGTGTTATTAGAAATAAAAACTATTAGCGATGAAAACAGGCTCGGGAGATAAACGGTGGTTCAGATCAGTGACTGTCAGCAGAACCTTACGAATTGGAATCTCATCCTTGAGACTCCTCCCTTTCAAGGCTCCCACAAGCCGTAGATTCAGGAATTCCAATACCTGAATCTACCGCAACTACGTGACAGCCATTTTTCTTCCTGAAATCTTGCGCGTCGCCTCAGCGTGCCACGTCAGGGCGGACACCCAGCGTGTGGCAAATAGCGTAGCTCAGCTCAGCTCGGTTCAACGTATAGAAGTGGAAATCTTTTACCCCTTCGCGACTCAGGATTTTCACCATGTCCATCGCGATAGACGCACCTACCATTTTGCGGGTTTCTGGGTCGTTATCCAGGCCGTCAAATACGCTGGTCATCCAGTTTGGCACACGTACGTTTGTCATTGTGGCAAATCGTTGCAACTGTTTGAAATTCGATACTGGCAGAATACCCGGCACAATTTCTACATCGATGCCCGTCGCTACACAGCGGTCGCGGAACCGCAGATAGCTTTCTACATCGAAAAAGAACTGCGTGATGGCACGATTCGCACCAGCATCAATCTTGTGCTTCAGATTAATCAGGTCAGCCTGCGCGCTTTTAGCTTCAGGGTGCACTTCAGGATAGGCGGCAACCGAAATATCGAAATCACCAACTTCTTTCAGCAGAGAAACCAGATCCGCCGCGTACATTTCCGGCTTGCCACCTTCTGGGGGTAAGTCGCCGCGCAGCGCGACAATATGGCGGATACCGCTCTGCCAGTAATCCTGCGCGATTTCACGTAGCTGTTCACGTGAAGCGTCAATACAGGTCAGGTGAGGTGCCGCTTCAAGACCGGTACGCTCTTTAATCGTTTTGATAATGCTGTGAGTACGGTCACGCTCGCCAGAATTCGCCCCGTAGGTCACGGAGACAAACTTGGGCTTCAGGCTGCTCAGTCGATCAATCGAGTTCCACAGGGTCTCTTCCATATCGCTGGTACGTGGCGGGAAAAATTCGAATGACACATTAATTCGTCCCTGCAATTCCGCCAGACTTTGATTCAGCGCTTCCCGCTGGTTTGCGTGAAAAAAGCTCATACCTGCTACCCCGTTGACCGTGATTGTTATCATCATTCGCTACACGTCTATACGTTTAGACGTCTATATAGAAAATGACGTAATCTGCTTAAAGAGTCAACGTTTTTCAGCCCGACAGGTGGTGATGATTACTCACGGTAAATGAAAAAAGTTCATGATGGATCAGGAGTGGTGACCTTTATTCGCGAACCCAGAGGTATCGTGGGTTTTGCCGTTATCTGGCGTAAAAAATTATGCTGAGGAGATAGCGGGCTTAGGATGAGCCGCAGGGACGCGGCGAAAGCTTGCGCCACGTCAGACAAAACGTCAGAGACGTTTTTGAACAGCACTTGTGCTGGCCCGAAGGGTGAGTCCCATTTATGGGGCGAGTAAACGCGTCACTGGCGGCTCGAAAGCGGGAACGATCGACGAAGGCACCGCGCAGCGGCGTAATTCACGCCAAAAAGCCTGGGGTCACGGGGCGAGCGGCGCTTGAGTAACCGTGTTGCCGGTCAAGCATTTTAATGGGGCATCATCCCATAATTTTTATCATAGGGCTGCTGAGTATGAAGTACGCCATAACACAGATGGACCAGTTTTCTCATCGCCGCACCTATTGCCAACATCTTCGACTTTCCTTTTAGCAATAGCCGTTCATACTGCGCTTTCACATGATGATTATGGCTGATGGCAGCTATGGCTCCCATATAGAGTTTTGCCCGAATACCCGGTGGCCCTATTTTTGATAACCTTGCCCGGCCACGTACCGAGCTGCCTGAGCGACGCTCAACCGGGATAACCCCCAGATATGAGGCCACCTGTTCCGCACTCCTAAAGTTATTGCTTCGGAGTATTGCTAGCATGTTCCATCCGATTTGTTCACCAACACCACTAATCGACTTCAGAAGTTTCAGGTCATTTTTTAGCCCGGGATGCTTATCTATGTGATCCGCGATCAGACGCTCAATCCTTGCCAGTTCGTCCTTTAAATTTTGCTCAATCGATTCCAATGACCCCACAATTTCCTCTGGAGGTCTTGTGGATTTTAACGTGTTCAGACGATTTTCTATGCGTTGTTTATCATTCAGCAGATTATCCCTGTGCTGTAGCAATGCCTTGAGTTTCCTTACTTCTTCCGAAGGGGGAGCCCAGCCATCCGGTTGTTTTAAGCAGCCGTAACAGGCAAACACATAAGCATCAACCTTATCCGTTTTGGTCAATATCCCCATTCCTTTGGCGAATTCTCGTATCCGATGTGGATTTATCACGGACACCAGAATACCAGCCTGATGGAGACCATAGGCCAGGTGTTCGTGATAAATACCGGTGGATTCTATTATGATATGAGCCTGGACGGGCTCGCACTTTTGCAACGCTAACCATTGCGTCAGAGATTCTGTCGAGTTTGTGCCATTGGGTAAAACTTTTGTCCTACGCTTACCTTTAATGCCATCAACCAATAAGCACACATCGATAAAACGTTTACTGATATCAATGCCGACGTAATACATAATGTCCCCCTTTCACTGAAGCCGTCACGCCCGTTCCGCTTGTACATTCAGAGTCAGTGCTCTAGGTAACCGTTCAATGTTAATGCTGGCGTGAAAGGTGAAACAGAGGGTTTTAACTCAATCACAAGGTTTATCTTTGCCGCCCGTTGAAACTCTCTCTGTCCCATGTGGGGATAGCTAATCACCACATGGGATAAGATACAAGCCGTCCCGTGTCGGGCGCGTGCTACGAGGTAGCATGAAAATAACGACATTATCGCGCACGAAACCGTCTCCCAGACTGCATAAAAATATGATTAAACGAAAGGAAATACGCCGTCAGTAACAAGGGAAATCGTGAAAATGCACGGTATGCCCGTCTTTCGTCGTCAGAAAAATAGCGTACTGCGGAGCTTCCAGACTGACTTCAAACCCCGGTGCGAAACGCAAGGCAGACTGATGATTGGTGCCGCGTATCGTACTGAACGATATGCCCCGCCAGCCACCGCTGGCAGGCCGGTGTACATGCCCCGCAGAAATATGCCGCACGTTACCGACGCGGTGACACACCTGATACAGCGTCTCTGCCGCCTCAGGTGCCAGCCGGACGTCATCAAGCGCTGGCAGTCCAATCGACATCGGTGGATGGTGCAGGAACAGGAACACATTCTTTCCTTCAGCAGCCTGAAGCTGTTGCTCAAGCCATGCCAATCGCACGGAGCACAGCGTTCCGGCCACTTCACCTGCATGTAACGAGTCCAGCAGAATGACGTAATCATCTCCTACCGCCGTCGCGCTCTGCACAAATCCATTGTCATCCGACAGCGTCGGGAACTGGGCCAAAAACACGTCCCGATCGTCGTGATTTCCCATCGTTACACGCCAGGGAACCAGTAGTTCAGCCAGCGCCGATGCCAGAAACGCATAGGATGCCACACTCCCGTCATCAGACAGATCGCCAGAGATGACCACCAGATCGACATCGCGATGGTGTGCGTTGATATCGGCAATCGCCGCTTTCAGTTGCCGCTCGGGATCGCGACCGTGCAAAGTGCCGCCTTCTGCGGTCAGATGGAGGTCGGAAAGTTGAATCAGTTTCATCGTTATCCTCGGTTTTGCTATCCACGCGCTATCGCCCATCAATGCCGTTACGCAGACTGGCGGCGGATTAACGGAGCGGCCACTTTCGCTCGGCACGCGGGTTCTTGTAGCTGAGATTGACGTCGATCGAGCAACGCCAACGCCTGTGCTGCCATCACTGCAGGATCCTGACGAAACGTTGTCAACGCATAGGCATCCCACCCTGCGGCCGGAATATCGTCAAACCCGATAACCATAAGATCCTGCGGAACAGCAAGTCCACACTGTTTTGCGCGATCGATCACGCCAAACGCCACTAAATCGTTAACGCAGAACACGGCATCCGGCCTGACGGCTTTCGGGAGCGAAAACAACGTCTGCCCCACCGCCAGCCCGTCGTCATAATCCGTATCGCCACCGCGCACCACAGCCACGGGCAGTCCTAACGCCCGCGCCTCATCGCAAAATGCCTGTTCACGCTCAATGATATTGGGCGTTGCCGAAGCTGCTCCGGCCAGAGCCAGACGCGTTCTGCCCGATGAGGCAAACAGCCGCGCCGCCATGCGCGCAGCGGTGTCATTATCGATGTGTACGCTGTCACACGCCGGTTCGTGCCGCCCGATGACAATCAGTGGCTGCCCGTTTAGCTGTGCCAGTTCGACAAACTCTTTAGGCGGCGAGCCGGAAAGCACAATCGTTGCTTCTGCCCGATGGCCGAATAGAATAGAACGCGCTGCAACCATCGCTTCTCGCACATGGCCGGTGTTAATAAGAACAGGAATCGAGCCGCGTTGAATTAACGCCTGTGACAGCTCCGCGACCAAATTGGCACGAAACCCGACCTCGGGATGCGTCACCACCAGCCCCACCAGACGGCTGCTGTTCGCCAATAGACCACGCGCGAGATCGTTAACCTGATATCCCAGTTCCTGTGCTGCGGTCATCACTTTGGCATAGGTGGCAGCAGACACGCTTGCACCGGGGGTAAAACTACGGGACACCGCCGAGCGCGATACGCCAGCCCGACGCGCGACATCCTGTGCGCTAACGTAACCCGGTTTACTCACCGTCATTTCCCTATCCTTGCCATGACGTCAGCCTTCAAAAAACGCTCCACGACCAGCATGAACAGAACGGAAGGAATCAGCAGCACCAGCGCAGTAATGGAAGCGATTTGATAGTTACCGCCCGCCCCTGCGGTATAGAGCAGCAGTGGCATCATCTGTACATCCGGCGCACCCACGAAATAGCTGCCGGTAAATTCGTCCAGCGATTCGAGGAAGACGAAAATGGCGGATGCCATCAAGCCCGGCATAGCCAGCGGCAGAGTAATATCGACAAAGGCGCGCCACGGTCCGGCGCCGATCGACCGTGCCGCCTGTTCCATTTCACGCCCCACCGCAGAGAACGCCGCTGAAGCAATCCAGACGGCAAACACCAGTCCGTGCACCGTGTGAACCAGCACAACCCCCAGCAACGTGCCGTTCAGCCCCCATTGATAAAACAGGCGAGCGATATTGACGTACACCGTCAGATTCGGAAACGCCTGTGGGATAAGAAATACCAACAGTATCAAGCCACGGGCAGGCAACGCCAGACGCGCCAGTGCATATCCAGCCGGAATCGCCAGCGCTAGTGAAGCCAGCACCGTAAACACCGCGACCAGTACGCTATTTCCCAACGCTTCCCAGGCCACGCCGCGCGGTGAAAACACTCGTTTCCAGAAGGCAAAACCCCAGTCATTAGGCAACAGGTGGGGATAGAACCATTTTTCCGCTACCGACCACAGCAGGAGGTTAGCCAATGGCCCGAAGATCAAGAAGATCAGTGTCCCCAGAATCAGCATTCTCGGGATCCACCACAGTACGTTCTTCATACCTTCTCCCTCATGTTCAGGCGGAGATAAATCACAGCAAACAGGCCGGTCATCAGCAGGGAAATCACCCCCAACGCATTCGCCACACCATAATCGCCGTAGGCGTTAATACGGAAAGCTATATTGGCGGTTAGCATCGTCGGCGACTGGGCGTTGATCATCATCGGCACGGACAGTACCGACATCATGGTGACAAAAGAGAGAATGAGCCCAGTGAGCAGCGTTTGCCCAACCTGCGGCACCACAATTTCACACAGAATACGCAGGCGCGATGCGCCTAAGTTACGGGCGGACTCTATCATCGTGCGATCCAGCGACGCCATGGCACCCGCGACCAACAGCGCCACAAACGGCGTCTGCTTCCAGACGAAGGCGAATACGATGCCGCGCCAATCCAGCCAATTGCTGGCGCTGGCAATATCAACGATGCCAAGCGCATCCAGCGCGCCATTCAGCCAGCCGTTTTTGGCCAGAAACGTGCGTAAAATTTGCCCTGTCACGATAAAAGGGATAAACAGCGGCCAGCGATATACCCAGCGCAACAGCGCGACCATATGCGGGTTTTCCCCTAACGTCAGGTAACCGCCAATCAGAACGGACAGCACGCCGATTAGCAACGTAGCGAGGCCCACAATCATCAAGGTAAACAGGATATCGGGCAGATACAGCGTCAATGCCGTGACAAAATTATCCATGCCCACGCCATTCTGACTGACGAAAGCGCCCCCAACCGACAGCCCCAGCGGAGCAATAAAACAGACAGCCACCACCGCCAGCGCGGGTAGCACAAGCGCGATCCCCGCCAGTCGGGAAGAGAATTGGGATACTTGCAACATGAATGTCTCCGCGCTCTGGCTTCATCCCGCCAGAGCGCCTGTAGTACAAGTGTATATACCGCGAGTGAATTACTTCGCCATCGCCTGCTCATAGGCGTTCAAAATCGCGGTGTGATAAGGCGCGATAGGGAACGTCTTGCCTTTGCTTGCCAGCTCATCGGGCGTCACATCGGTAAACAGGCGTTGCCAAATTTCAGGTTTCAGCTCAGCCTGAACGTACTTGGCATCAATCCCCGGATACCAGTTAAAGCGCTCTACAATCCCTTCGGCCTGTACTTTGGCGCTGGTTGCCAGTTCGACAAACTGTTTAGCCAGTTCACGGTTCGGTGCCTGCGCGGGGATGACATAGTGCATCGGTTGTCCCGGCATACCCGGTGTAGGAAGCAGCAGTTTGAAATTGTCTGGCAGTTGTCCACTCGCTTTCCAGGAATAGAACATGTCGACCCACACTGGCCCCATGGCGATTTCACCACGGCTCAACATATCGAGCGTGCCCGCATTGCCCGGCGTCAGCGTCACGTTCTTGTTAAAGGCTTTCAGGCGTTCAAACGCTGGCTGCCATTTTTTCGCTTCCGCTTCGTCAAACGGTCCGTTCATCAGCTTCTGTGCATCGCCGCCGTAAGCGTAAATCCAGCCCATCACAAAACTGACGCCCGATGCACCGCCCTTAATGCCGTTATAGCCAAACATCTTCGGATTGGCTGCCGCCCACTGCTGGATTTCGTCATAGCTTTTAGGCGGATTAGCTACCATGCCAGGGTTATAAGCTAGTGCCGTCTGGCTACTGAACATCGGCATCACGTAGCCTTTAACATCCGTCCCCATGGCTTTATCCGCTGCGGCCATGCTGACCAGCTTGCCGCTGGCGATATCATCGCGATACCTCAGCAGATCGCCCTTTTGCACCATCGGGCCGACAAATTTCTCATGCACAACCGCGACATCGGTGTCCCATACTTTGGCACCAGCAGCCTGCTGCGCATTAAAGCGCTCAAGAATCTTCTGCGACCCGGCATCACCCGGACCAGTGCCAACAGCGCGCACTTTTACGCCGGGATGCTGCTTTTCAAACAGCGGCCCTAAGTATTCATTTACATAGTCGACCATATTCTGATCGCCCGCCGTCAACACGGTTAATTCCTGTGCCTGCACAGCAGCCAGCGGCGTACTCATCATCAGCGTTGCAGCAAAAATGCGTTTCATATCATTTGTCTCCAATTCAGGGTCAGGCCGTCAGGCCAGGAAGCGGGGAATAAAGTGAAGTCGTATTGGGTTCCGCCGTCAGCGACGTGGCCTCTTCTGCTAGCGGGAAAAGAAACAGTGCCTCGGCGGGGATCTGCACGGCAACCCGCTGTCCAATGGCATAAGGATAGGTGGCATGAACTTGTATCCGCCACGATCCACTGGCAATCGTATGCAGCCAGTATCCACCGGGATAACTTTGTGACAGCACCGTGCCGTAGCGCATCAACATGCCGGGCTGGATGAGAGGAACGTCTGCCGGATCGTAAAGCTGAGCAGCCTCCGCACGGAAGCGCGCCTCTATCGGGCCGGGCTGTAGCGACGTGTTCGCAGGCACCAGTGAGTGGCTTTCTGCATCCCCAGGAATCATCAGCGTATCGCCGTCATAGCGAGCGTCCAGCACAAGCCGATTTTCCGCGCCCATAAACGCCGCGACAAACGAGCTGGCTGGATGGTGATACACCTCTTGTGGGCTACCCGCCTGCATGATGCGACCCTGATTCAAAATCACGATGCGATCCGCCATCACCATCGCTTCTTCCCGATCGTGCGTAACGTGGATCGCGGTCAACCCCAGCCGCTGTTGCAGCGCACGGATTTCATCTCGCAGTTGTAGACGAATACGGGTATCCAGATTGGAGAGTGGTTCGTCCAGCAGCAGAATATCGGGCCGTACCGCCAGTGCGCGACCCAGGGCGACGCGCTGGCGCTGCCCACCGGACAGTTCCGCAGGCTTACGGGCGCTCAATCCCGTCAAACCCAGCATCGTTTCCAGTTCCGCTACGCGACTGGCTATTTCCGCACGCGGTACACGGCGCAAGCGCAGCCCGTACGCAATATGCTGCGCTACCGTCATATGCGGCCACAGCGCATAACTCTGAAACACCAGCGCCATTCCGCGTTTCTCTGGCGGCGCTTGTGTCATATCCTGCCCGTTAACGCGAATCGCTCCCGAACGCGGTGAAGAGAACCCAGCGACCGTGCGTAATAGCGTCGTTTTGCCGCATCCCGATGAACCGAGTAACGCAACGAATTCGCCCTGCGCAATCTCCAGATGGATATCGTTCAATACGTCTGTCGTGCCGTATCCAACATGTAGATGGTCGATAACAATGTGCGGGGCTACCGCAGAGGACGTTGTTTTTTGCACAGCTGTGCATTCCACGATAAACAAACAATGCGTAGATTGTGCGGTGAGATCGTGTCAGTGGCGTGTTGTCACCATGACATTTCAATGACACGACTGACGGAAAATAGCGGCAGAAAACTTTTGAAAGGTAGGGAAATGAAGGGGCGGATCTTTTTAGTATTGGCCGTCTCCCCAATGCGTGGAAACGGCCAACGATGATGTTGCGATTACAGTAACTGCACCAAACGGCTTAGATCAGATTGAAGCGCACCCGCCGTCACATCGCGCCCCGCACCCGGTCCACGGATAACCAACGGGTTATCCCGATACCAACGGCTTTCAATCGCAAATACATTATCACCCGGCAACAGCGAAGCCAGAGGATGATCGGGACGGACCGCCTCGACGCCGACGCGTGCTTTACCGTTACTGTCAAAGCGTGCGACATGGCGCAGAACCAAGCCCATTTCCTGTGCGGCTTCCAGACGTTGCAGCATCTGTTCGTTCAGCGAATCTCCGTTTTCAAAGAAGTAATCGACAGATCCCTGTTCACAGCTCGGTGGAACCAGCGACTCGACCCGAACCTGACTAGGTTCGATATCATATCCCGCCTCACGAGCCAGAATCACCAGCTTACGCATGACATCCTGACCGGAGAGGTCAACGCGCGGATCCGGTTCGGTCAACCCCTGCTGGCAAGCCTGATCGACCAGTTCGGTGAACGGTACGGTGCCGTCGAACTGTAAAAACAGCCAAGAGAGCGTGCCGGAAAAAATCCCGCTAATCGACAGAATACTGTCGCCACTTTCCCGTAAATCGCGTACGGCAAAGTTGACCGGCAAACCCGCACCAACGGTCGCGTTATACAGCCAGTGGCGATCGGTTTTGGCGAATGCATCGCGGATCTGGCGATAGTTATTGCCGCCGGATGCACCCGCCAGTTTGTTGGCGCTGATGACGTGAAAACCGTAGCTGGCGAAATCCAAATACAGATCGGCGACCGATTCACTGGCGGTAACGTCCAATACCACTAAATCATCAAAGGGATGCGCACGCATCCACAAGAACAGATCTTCGCCATCCCGCTCTTGCGCTTCACTTTCGAAGAAAGCCAATGCGCGGCTAGCATCCAACCCATCATAGTTCAACAGGCTGCGCGTACTGTCCACCACGCCAGCCAGTACAAATTCGAAGCCAGTACGTGCAGAAAGGTTGCTCTGCTCACGCGCAAACAGTTCCAGCCAGCGTGAACCAATATTTCCCTTGCCGAACAGCACCAGACCGATACGCTTTTCCGCGCGGAACAGGGAATGGTGCAAACCACGAATCAAATGTTCCGTCGGGCCAACACGCAAAACCGCCACCAGACTGATGCCATCATCGGCCTGGCGGACAAATTCAATCGGCTGATCTTTCAACTGCTGGTAGAAACGGTGGCTATGTAGCGGGTTTTTACCCACACCCGCACCGACCATGGCGACCATCGCCAGCCCATCACGCTCGCTGAGTTCAACGGGCAGCGCGGCCTGTGTCAGCAACTGTAATGCGCTTTCCACCACTTCAGAGGTGTAGCACAGTTGCAGCAGGCTACGATCCTGATGAACGCCAATCGCCAGCGGTTTCAATTGCGCACGGTTCAGAATCTGTTCGACTTCTTTTTGCAGTAGCACGAAATCATGTTCGGAAGGAACCTGAACTTCAATCAGGCACACATCATCATGACTGGTGACAATTTTGGCACCCGTACCCGAGGCCAGCACGCGTTCGATGCGCGTCGAACCCTGTTCAGGCTGATAGCTGCAACGCAGCTGCAAATCTATATCGCTGCCAGAAACAGGCTGCAAAGTACGCGTATGCAGCACCGGAGCTGCCAGACGTGCCAGTTCGCTGGCTTCATCCAACCGCAGCAGTGGCAGTAGGCAGGCATCTTTCACTTTGCGCGGGTCAGCGCTATAAACGCCGGCAACGTCACTCCAGATGGTCACGCGCTCAACACCCGCCAGCGCACCAATTTGCGTCGCGGAGTAGTCACTCCCATTACGACCCAGCAGTACCGTTTCACCCGCGTCATTACGGCAGATAAAGCCAGTCACAACCAAACGCTGCCCTGAATGTTGCGTCAGATATTGCTGCAACAGCGGCCAGGAGCGCCCTTCATCAACCTGAGGCTGCGCGGCACGTTCCGCACAGAGAAAATCACGCGCATCCAGCCAGGCTGCATTCATATCCCGATGATTCAGCACGGCGCACATCAAACGAGCCGACCAAATTTCACCGTGCCCAACCACTTCGGCGTAGACAGCATCCGTAATCTTGCCATCCAGCAGCGCAGCCAAACGCTCCAGATCGCGAATAAACTGTGCTGTCAGCGCCTCTGCATCCTGTGCGGGTAGAAGCCCGGCAATCAATTCACTTTGATAACGGCGTAATGCCTGCTGAACCTGATGCGCCGACAGACGATCGCTCTGACTCAGTTTCAACCAGCTAATCAGCTGGTTTGTGGTACTGCCTGCGGCAGACACCACCATCAAATCACCGGGGTGGCTATACTCCGCCATAATACCGGCTACGCGCAGGTAACATTTCACATCAGCCAGACTGCTACCGCCAAACTTATGCAGCTGTCGGCCCGTTACCGATGGCGCTACTCCTAATGCACTCATTCTTACCTCTTGGCTGCGGCTTGAAACGCACGATCCAGATCGGCAACCAGATCATCGCCGTCTTCAATGCCGGTGGAAATACGCAGTAATGTTTCAGAGATACCCGCTGCGGCACGCGCCTCTGGCGCCATACCCGCATGCGTCATCGTTGCAGCATGAGAGATGAGGCTCTCAACCCCGCCCAGCGATTCCGCCAGCGTGAACAGCTCCAGCGAGGCCAGAAAACGTCGCAGGGTGTCTTCATCTCCATCCAGCTCAAAACTTAGCATAGCGCCAAAACCAGATTGTTGACGACGGGCAATATCATGGCCGGGATTGTTCGGCAGTGAAGGATGATACAGAGCTTTCACTAGCGGCTGCGTCTGTAAGAATTCAACCACTTGTTGCGCATTACGCTGCGCGGCCGCCATGCGCGGCGATAAGGTACGCAGGCCACGTAGCAGCAGATAACTGTCAAACGCCGCCCCCGTCACACCAATATTGTTTGCCCACCAAGCTAGTTCAGTGATGGTATCGACATCCTTGGCGATCACTGCACCCGCCACCACGTCAGAGTGACCATTCAGGTACTTGGTACACGAATGCACCACCAGATCGGCTCCCAGTTCCAGCGGCTTCTGCAACGCGGGGCTCAGGAAAGTGTTATCCACCACGCTGACCGCACCGGCTTCCCGCGCAGCCTGACAAATCGCAGCAATATCGACGACACGCAGCAGCGGATTGCTCGGGCTTTCCACCAGCACGAGCTTCGGCTTTTCTGCCAACGCCGCGTTGAGCGCATGGGTATCACCTTGATCGACAAATTTGACGCGAAACGCGCCGCGCTTGCTCAGGCTGTCAAACAGACGATAGCTGCCACCGTAGCAGTCATGCGGAGCCACCAGCAGATCGCCGGGACGTAGGAACACCGTGCAAACCAGCATAATCGCCGACATCCCGCTGCTCGTCATTACCGCACCCGCACCGCCTTCCAGTTCGGCAAGCGCACGCTGTACCACATCACGTGTGGGATTACCGCGACGCGAATAGTCGTGTGCGCGTGGCTGGTTGAATCCGGTAAAGTTATACGTGCTGGAAAGGTGAATAGGGGGGACGACGCAGCCATACTGTTCATCATCATTTAACCCGCTGCGGACTGCGATCGTTGCCTGTTTACGCGTCATCGGCTCTTTTCCTGGCTGGAGGCTGAAAGATAGGAACTTAAGAGTAAACGCAGTTTTAATAGACGTCAACACATCTAGACATCTAAACTTCTTTGCGTATAGATTGAGCATAAGCATAATAACCGCTAGAATTGTGGCATTTCATGACAGATGCTGTCTTCATTAGATTAATTTTTAAGGTATCCCATGGCTGAGTGGAACGGCGAGTATGTCAGCCCTTACGCTGAACACGGTAAAAAAAGCGAGCAAGTCAAGAAGATAACAGTATCTATCCCGCTGAAAGTATTGAAGATACTGACCGACGAACGCACACGTCGTCAGGTGAACAACCTGCGCCACGCCACCAACAGCGAACTGCTGTGCGAAGCGTTTCTGCATGCGTTCACAGGTCAACCGTTACCGAATGATGAAGACCTGCGTAAAGAACGTAGCGATGAAATTCCTGAAGCAGCGAAAATCATCATGCGTGAAATGGGTATCGACCCGGATACGTGGGAATACTGATCGCTCGTTGCAATCTATCTTTCTAACAAAACCCCGCTTTTTCTGGCGGGGTTTTGTTATGCAAAAACACACCACCCCTTATTAACGCCAACCGCTCTCTCTTCTTCCGCTCGTTTCCTTTTCCGCTCACGTTATAAATCAGGATTGCATTTAATTTGGTATGTTATAACATACCATCATTGACCTATAACGGTAATATTCCGCCTCATGACAGCACCTCTCGCCAACAGCCCCGTGCTGCTACAACTTCACCATGTTTCCGTTACCGACGCCAATCGGGCTCCAAGACTCAGTGATATTTCGCTTTCTATGCACGCAGGTGAACGTTTAGCACTGGTTGGGCCCAATGGCAGCGGCAAATCCACACTGTTACGCGTGCTGACCAGCGAACTTAGCGCAACGGCAGGGTATGTCCATTTGAACGGCCAACCTCTGAACGCACTCAACCGTCATGAACGAGCAAAGCGCATCGCGATTCTGGCGCAAAGCGATACGCCAGATCTGCGCCTGCGGGTAGCGGAATATGTCGCTTTAGGACGAATTCCACACCATGGGTTCAGCACACCTGCGCACGATCGCCAACTCATTGACGAAGCGCTGGACGATACCGGATTACTACCGCTGCGCCATCGCCTGCTGGGTACGCTCTCCGGCGGGGAACGTCAGCGCGCCGCGCTGGCGCGTGCTTTTGCACAAACGCCGCAACTCCTGCTACTGGATGAGCCAACCAACCATCTCGATCCGCTAGCACGCACACAGCTACTGTCCCTCGTGCGGAAACGCGGTATTTCAACGCTGGCGGTGTTGCACGATCTGCCACTGATTACTCCCTTTGCCGATCGCGTTGCCGTTTTGCAGCAGGGAACGCTACTCCGCTGGGGAACGCCTGCACACGCGCTGAGCGCTGACTGTGTGAAATCAGTATTTGGGATGGAGAGCTTTACGGTGCCACATCCGCTAAACGGCTCACCCATTCGCATCTTTGAAGCCCCTGAACTGCACTAAGGAACCCTGATGAAAATAACGTTTCTGTCTGGACTGCTGGTATTGACGTCGTACGGGGCGCACGCCTCTGGTTTTCCGGTCACGGTCGACAGCTGTGGACAACCGCTAACCTTTACCCAGCCGCCGCAGCGAGCCGTTATTCATGACCTGAATATGACAGAAATGGCGTTTGCACTGGGCTTACAAAAAAATATCGTCGGGCTGACCGGAATCACTGGCTGGTATAAGGCGCCCCCAGACTTTATCCAGCGGCAGGGCACGATCCCTGAACTGGCAGCAAAATACCCGACGTTGGAAAACCTGCTGGCCGTACATCCAGATTTCTTCTTTGCCGGGTGGAACTACGGCATGAAAGTAGGCGGAGAAGTCACACCGCAGTCTCTGAAAAAATACGGTATTCAGACCCTCGTTCTTAGCGAAAGCTGTGTTTTCACCGAACAGCAACAGCAGCGACCTCAAGCCAGCATGGATCTCCTCTATGGCGACCTGCTGAAACTGGGGAAAATCTTCGGTAAGCAGGAACAAGCTCAGGAACAGGTCGATGACTGGAAACAGCACCTTGCCACCCTGCAAACACGTATCGGCAATCGGCCAAAGCAGAAGATTTTTCTGTATGACTCTGGCGACGATAAGCCTTTTACCAGCGGGAAATTCGCTATGCCAACCGCCATCATTGAGGCAGCGGGCGGCAAGAACGTGATGGACGATATGGAAACGAGCTGGGCCTCCACATCGTGGGAAAGCGTGGCGGCACGCGAGCCCGACGTTATCATTTTGCTGGATTACCAGACGGGCAACAGCGCAGAAGCGTTAAGACGCTTTTTGGAATCGCACCCGCTGATGAAATTTACCCCTGCCGTACAGCAACATCGTTATCTGAAGCTGCAATATGCAGAGCTAACGCCGGGGCCCGCCAACATGACAGCCATCGATAAACTGGCGCACGCCCTTTACCCGGATGCCTTTAAGTGAACCCAATGTCTTCACGTTATGCTGCAACCTTCGTTATCGCGCTGCTGATATTGGTTGGGCTGATGCTGTTAAATATTGCGACAGGCAGCACGACGATTCCCCTTACGCAGGTCGCCAGCGTATTGGGGTTATCGTCAGCAGACGTCTCGCCGATGACCTCACGCATCATTCTGGAGCTGCGCATTCCCCGCAGCCTGCTGGCAGCGTTGTGCGGTGCCGGTTTAGCGATGGTCGGTGCCTTTCTGCAAACGGCGACTCGCAACGATCTGGCTGACCCTTTTCTGTTCGGCCTGTCTGCTGGAGCCTCAGCAGGTGCCGTAGCCGTCATCACTCGTTTTGGTGAACAACTCGGTGACTGGGCATTGCCGGTAGCGGCCTTCAGTGGCGGAATCTTGTCCGCCGTCGCCGTAACCGTGCTGTTTCTGCTGCAACAGGCGCGTGGCGCAGAACGCCTGATCATCTGCGGATTGGCGATCTCTTTTCTGTTCGGTGCGCTGACGAATTATCTGGTGTTTTCCGGCGATCAACGCGCTGCCAGCTCAATTCTTTTCTGGTCACTGGGCGGGCTGGGCCTTGCCCGTTGGGATACCTTACCTTTCGCGGTGTTCAGCGTCCTGCTGCTATTTAGCCTCACCGCCCTGCGCTGGCGTGCGCTCGACGCGCTATTGGCAGGCGGGCAAACCGCAGCGTCAATGGGCGTTAATCTGGCTCGCGTACGAGTGGAAATCTTCATCTGCTGCGCGTTCGCCACCTCGCTGTTGGTCGCGCTGACCGGCGTGATCGGCTTTATAGGCCTGATGATTCCCCATCTGGCCCGCCCATTGAGCGGCGTACTGCACAAGAAGCTTCTGCCGCTGACAGCGGTGCTCGGTGCGATACTGCTGTGCGGTGGCGATTGGCTCAGCCGGCAGCTACTCGCGCCGCAGGAATTACCTATCGGGATTATTACGGCAGGATTAGGCGGCATCTTCGTTCTGGGGCTGCTGGTAAAACGTCAGCAGGGATATTGATACGCCAGAAACGACAAAGGCACCGATAGGTGCCTTTGTTGAAAGTTACTATGCCAAAAGGGACAATGCCAATTGGCCAGTAAAACTTATTTTTTAGCGCCTGGTACGGAGAAACGCTTGTTGAAGCGGTCAACACGGCCACCGCTTGCAACATCACGTTGTTTGCCGGTGTAGAACGGGTGGCATTCGCCACAAACGTCCAGGTTCAGGTCACGACCCACGGTAGAATGGGTTTTGATCACGTTACCGCAAGAGCAAGTTACAGTAACTTCAGAATAATTCGGGTGAATACCTTTTTTCATGGGAAACCTCTGTTAAGGCCGTGTCGCTATCCAGCCCTGTTCCGCCAGACACCACACGAAAGTTGAGTAAGTTAAGTTCATTATGCGAACGAAATCATCATTTGCGCGAACAACACGATCATTTCTTCTAACGACACAATGGCGGCGGATCATACAGAATCTGATACCCCGATGCAATCGCATCCACACATTATCCCTCGCAGCATGTACACTAGCGCCTTGCATTATTTTCACCCTGCGTCGCACATGATATAGACCGCTCGGTTATGTCATGGATCGCCGCGCAAATCACGTCCACTACCACGGAGAAGTTATGTCTGTCGCTCAGGTCGCTTTGCCCGTGCCACTGGCGCGTACATTCGATTATTTGCTACCAGTAGGAGGAGTGACTCCGCAGGTCGGCACACGCGTCAGCGTCTCTTTTGGTAACCGCAAAGCCATCGGCATTATTACCGCACTGAGCGACACCAGCGCACTTCCGCTTGAACAATTAAAACCCGTGCATGACGTGCTGGACGAACAGCCGCTGTTTCCACCCAGTCTGTGGCGCATTTTACTGTGGGCAGTCGAGTACTATCACTACCCAATTGGCGAAGTGCTGTTCCATGCGTTGCCGATATTACTGCGTCAGGGGAAACCCGCGCACCGCGCGCCGCTCTGGCAGTGGTTTGCCACCGAACAAGGCCGGGCGACACCGCTCAGCACGCTAAAACGCGCCGCTAAACAGCAGCAGGCGCTGGCGGCCTTACTTCAGTCGCCACTTTATCGCCATCAGGTGGGCGAAATCGGGCTGACGGAGACGGCGTTACAGGCGCTACGCAGCAAAGGATTGTGCGAGTTAAAAGCAGCAGAGCAAACGCCTCATGACTGGCGTCAAAGCTTTAGCATGGCCACTGACCGCCTGCGCCTGAACACTGAGCAGGCCACCGCCGTCGGTGCTATCCGCAGCGAAGACAACCACTTTGCCGCCTGGCTGCTCGCGGGTATCACTGGCTCAGGTAAAACTGAAGTCTATCTCAGCGTGTTGGAAAACGTGCTGGCACAGGGCAAACAGGCGCTGGTATTAGTGCCAGAAATTGGCCTGACGCCGCAAACCATTGCCCGCTTCCGCGAACGTTTTAACGTGCCGGTTGATGTACTGCACTCGGCACTCAACGACAGCGAACGCCTCGCCGTTTGGCTACGCGCCCGCAGCGGAGAAGCCGCGATCGTCATCGGGACACGGTCGGCATTATTTACCCCCTTTGCGCGTTTGGGGCTGATTGTGATCGATGAAGAACACGACAGCTCCTACAAACAGCAGGAGGGCTGGCGCTACCACGCCCGTGATTTAGCAGTCTTCCGTGCCAGAGAGGAAGATATTCCGATCGTCATGGGAACGGCGACGCCCGCACTGGAAACGCTGTATAACGTCCAAGTCGGCAAGTATCGCCGATTGAATCTGACCAAAAGAGCGGGTAATGCCGCACTGGCCAAACAGCATGTTATCGATCTGAAAAGCTTGCCGCTGACAGCAGGATTATCTCAGCCGCTGATTACCCGTATCCGTCACCATCTGACGAACGATAATCAGGTTATTTTGTTCCTTAATCGGCGCGGGTTCGCTCCCGTGGTGATGTGCCATGAGTGCGGCTGGATCGCCGAGTGTCAGCGCTGCGATCACTATTATACCTACCACCAGCATCAGAAGATGTTGCGTTGCCACCACTGCGACAGCCAGCGTCCGGTTCCACAACAGTGCCCCGGCTGCGGCTCGACCAATATGGTGCCCGTCGGTCTGGGCACCGAGCAGTTGGAGCAAAGTCTTGCCCCGATCTTTCCAGATGTCCCGATCACCCGCATCGACCGTGATACCACTAGCCGTAAAGGCGCGCTTGAGCAGCAGCTCTCACAGGTCAGGCTGGGAGGCGCACGCCTTCTTATCGGCACGCAGATGTTGGCGAAAGGCCACCATTTCCCTGACGTAACGCTGGTTGCCTTACTGGACGTTGACGGTTCGCTGTTCTCCGCCGACTTCCGCGCAGCCGAACGTTTTGCCCAGCTCTACACTCAGGTAGCAGGTCGCGCAGGGCGTGCAGGCAAGGCTGGCGAGGTGGCGCTGCAAACTCATCACCCGGAACACCCGCTATTACAAACGCTGCTGCGGCAAGGCTATGATGCCTTTGCCAGCCAGGCGCTTACCGAACGAAAAAGTGTTTTTCTGCCGCCGTTTACCAGCCATATCATCTTCCGCGCTGACGATCACGATAATCAGCAGGCCGCTTTATTCCTCCAGCAGCTGCGTAATTTGCTGGAGGCTAGCCCGTTGCGAGATGAATCACTCTGGCTGCTGGGTCCGGTGCCTGCTTTGCAGCCAAAACGTGCGGGGCGCTTCCGCTGGCAGCTTTTGCTACAGCACCCCTCCAGAGCGTTGTTACAGAAACTGGTCAGAACGTCGTTGGCGCTGATCGGTACGCTACCGCAAGCACGTAAAGTGAAATGGATGCTGGATGTCGACCCCACAGACGGTTAGCGTTTCCCGTTAGGTCATTTCGGTTTCTTGCCACGCATTTTTTGCGAGCGGCGTCGGGAACACGATATTCATCACACTTTCTGTGCAAATTAAGCAACAAAACCTGCGTTCAATCTGTTATCACTGTCTGCGCAGGCAGTATGCTGGGGTCCGGTGCCAGTCAGTCGGCATACTGCGCCGAAAAGCGTTACCCGTAATCATATAGCGTCAACAGACAGGAACGTTCTGCTGACAGTCAGCGCCAGTTAACGCTGACGCAAGGAGAAAAGCGTTGAAGCAGAAGAAAGGCGTCACCACGGCGACGATGAAAAACGTGGCGGATGAGGCGGGCGTTTCCACCGCCACCGTATCCCGAACGTTAATGAACCCAGAGAAAGTCTCTGCGACCACCCGCAGGAAGGTCGAGCAGGCTGTCATCGCCGTTGGCTATTCGCCTCACGCACTCAACAGAAATCTCAAGCGTAACGAATCACGTACGATCCTGACGATCGTGCCAGATATCTGTGATCCTTATTTCTCCGAAATATTTCGTGGGATCGAAGAAACAGCCGCCGAACACGGCTACCTCGTGTTGATTGGCGATTGCGCTCACCAGCATCAAAGGGAAAAAACCTTCGTCGATCTAATTATTACCAAACAGATCGACGGCATGGTGTTGCTCGGCTCGAATCTGCCGTTTGATGCAGGCCAGGAAGAGCAGCGTAATTTGCCACCGATGGTGATGGCGAATGAGTTCTCACCGGATCTGGCGCTACCAACCGTGCATATCGATAATCTGACCGCCGCCTTTGAAGCCGTACACTATTTACATCAGGCAGGTCATCAGCGCATCGCCTGCATTGCGGGCCCAGAGCACATGCATCTGAGTCAATATCGCCTACAGGGATATATTCAGGCCCTGCGACGCAATGGAATTCTCATCGATAATCAATACATCTTTCGGGGTGATTTCACTTACAAAACCGGGATCAACGGCCTGATTGCGCTGATGCAACATCCACAGCCGCCTAGCGCCATCTTCTGTCATAGCGATCTCATGGCGCTGGGCGTACTGACGCAGGCCAGAAAAATGGGGCTGGACATCCCGCGTGATCTCTCCATTATCGGTTTCGACGATATAGAACAAGCGCAATACTGCTGGCCTCCTCTGACTTCTGTCGCCCAACCACGTTATCAGATCGGACGCGAGGCAATGCTGCTACTCTTAGAGCAGTTGCAAGGTAACACGGTACAAAGCGGTTCCCGTCTGTTGTCCAGTGAACTGGTCATACGCGACAGTGTCGCCGCACCGAATTACGCCCGTAACAGGCTTTAAGACTTCAGGTGCTGGTCAAATATTTGAGGGTTCAGTAACATGGCCCCCTAATTATGTTATCCCCTAAATAATTCGAGTTTCAGGAAGGCGGCAAGGGAAGGAATCCCGATGAGCTTACTCAGGTAAGTGATTCGGGTGAGTGACAAATCTGCCGGAGGCAGATTTGAACGCTGCTTGCAGCGGCCCCAACGGGGCGAGGCACACGTAAGTGTGCCGAGTAGCCCAGCCAACGCACATGCAACTTGAAGTATGACGGGTACATTTACCTATCAATTCACAGCGAAACGACAGTGGCACAAAGAGACTACGTGAGCCGGGGACGTTCATCAGGAACGCGTCGGAAAACGACAAATAGCCGAAAAAAAGGCAACGCTTCAGGCGCGTCCAAAACCATGGTTGCGCTCGCTGTTGCCGTTTTGGTCACCTTCGCGGGCGGTCTGTACTTTATCGCCCATAATAAACCCGACGAGTCCCCCGTCCTTCCGCATCAAAACACGGGCAAAGGTAACGGGCTGCCACCCAAGCCGGAAGAGCGTTGGCGCTATATCAAAGAGCTGGAAAATCGTCAGTTGGGCGTCACGACACCGACTGAACCGTCCGCGGGTGGAGAGGTCCGCTCGCCGGTACAGTTGACGGATGAGCAGCGCCAGTTGCTGGAGCAGATGCAGTCTGATATGCGCCGTCAGCCCACACAGCTTTCCGAAGTGCCGTATAACGACCAGACGCAGGTTCCGCGCTCACAGGTGACCATTAAACCACCGACCCAATCAATGCAGCAGCCGCCTGTCGTGACGACACAACCTGCAACGCGTGCGCCAGCGGTCACCCAAACGACGCCTGTTGTTCCAAGACAAGACACTCCAAGACAAGAAATACCAAAGCAGGAAGCGCCGAAACAACAGCCAGTCAAACAGCCTGAAGCACCAAAAGTCGAAAAAACACAACGCTGGGCGATTCAGTGCGGCTCCTTCAAAACCATGGACCCTGCCGAATCCGTGAGAGCACAGTTGGCGTTTGCGGGTATCGAAAGCCGCATCACCTCTAACGGTGGTTGGAACCGCATCATGCTGGGGCCATACAACAACCGCGCTGCCGCAGACGGCATGCTCCAACGTCTTAAAGGCGCGGGCGCATCAAACTGTATTCCTCTTGCCAGCGGGGGTTGAAAAACCCCACGCTTTCCCCCATCTATAACATCAATGTGCCCCGAGTAATGTGGGCAATGCCGATCGGTTAAGGATCAAGAGACTGGGCTAGCACGGTGCGAGGTATCGTCTTCATTACCTCACACCGTATTTTCTCTGGCATCAAACTTAAACGAACAACATTGCGCGTGATGCGGGGGTCTTTTTCTTCAAACGGGGACTGACTCGTGACAACAATTGTAAGCGTACGCCGCAATGGCCAGGTGGTCATTGGCGGTGATGGACAGGCCACTTTGGGCAACACCGTGATGAAAGGCAATGTGCGTAAAGTACGTCGCCTCTACCATGATCGCGTCATCGCTGGTTTCGCAGGCGGCACCGCGGATGCATTCACCCTTTTTGAACTTTTCGAGCGCAAGCTGGAATTGCATCAGGGCCATCTGGTGAAAGCCGCTGTCGAGTTGGCGAAAGACTGGCGTACCGACCGTATGCTGCGTCGGCTGGAAGCTTTGCTAGCCGTCGCGGACGAAAATGCCTCACTGATCATTACCGGTAATGGCGATGTTGTGCAGCCTGAAAACGATCTGATCGCTATTGGCTCCGGCGGTCCTTATGCGCAGGCAGCAGCCCGTGCTTTACTGGAAAATACCGAACTGGGTGCACGCGATATCGTCGAGAAATCTCTGGGGATTGCTGGCGACATCTGCATCTACACCAACCAGTTCCACACGATAGAAGAATTAGCCTCCAAGGCGTAAGGATCAACGATGTCTGAAATGACCCCGCGCGAGATAGTCAGCGAACTCGACAGCTATATCATCGGCCAGCACAAAGCAAAACGCGCCGTTTCCATCGCGCTGCGTAACCGCTGGCGCCGTATGCAGTTAGACGAAGCACTCCGCCATGAAGTGACGCCTAAAAATATTCTCATGATCGGCCCGACCGGCGTAGGTAAAACCGAAATCGCTCGCCGTCTGGCGAAGCTCGCCAATGCGCCGTTCATCAAAGTGGAAGCGACCAAATTCACCGAAGTTGGCTACGTAGGTAAGGAAGTTGACTCCATCATTCGCGATCTGACGGATTCCGCGATCAAAATGGTACGTCACCAGTCCATCGAAAAAAATCGCTTCCGTGCGGAAGAGATGGCGGAAGACCGCATTCTGGACGTGCTGATTCCTCCGGCGAAAAACAATTGGGGACAGGCAGAAGGCACTCAGGAGCCATCAGCAACACGTCAGGCATTCCGCAAGAAACTGCGTGAAGGCCAGTTGGACGACAAAGAAATCGAGATCGATCTGGCTGCCTCTCCCGTTGGCGTAGAGATCATGGCACCGCCGGGCATGGAAGAGATGACCAATCAGCTACAGTCCATGTTCCAGAATCTGGCTGGTCAGAAGCAGAAAGCCCATAAGGTCAAAATTAAAGATGCTTTCAAGCTGCTGATAGAAGAAGAAGCGGCCAAGCTGGTGAACCCGGAAGAGTTGAAACAGCAGGCGATTGAAGCCGTTGAGCAGCACGGTATCGTGTTCATCGACGAGATCGACAAAATCTGTAAGCGTGGCGAAAGCTCTGGCCCAGATGTCTCTCGTGAAGGCGTTCAGCGCGACCTGCTGCCGCTGGTTGAAGGCTGCACCGTATCGACCAAGCATGGTATGGTCAAAACTGACCATATTCTGTTTATCGCGTCCGGCGCATTCCAGGTTGCCAGCCCGTCCGATCTGATTCCAGAGTTGCAGGGTCGTCTGCCGATTCGTGTGGAATTGCAGGCGCTGACGACGGAAGATTTCGAGCGCATCCTGACAGAACCGAGCGCCTCGCTGACCGAACAGTACAAAGCGCTGATGGCGACGGAAGGCGTGGATATTTCATTCACCGCCGATGGTATCCGTCGTATTGCCGAAGCCGCCTGGCAGGTGAACGAAAGCACCGAGAATATCGGCGCGCGTCGTCTGCATACCGTTATGGAGCGTCTGATCGAAGACGTTTCTTACGACGCCAGCGAAATGAATGGTCAAAGCGTTATCATTGACGCAGATTATGTACGTAGTCATCTGGATGAATTAGTAGCAGATGAAGATCTGAGTCGATTTATCTTATAATCCGTTTTCGCGGATCGCACTATTAACGATAAAGTGGGAGGCGTTGGCCTCCCACTTTTGTTTCTGACGCCGCCATCACTGACTTTTTTTGTTTATAAACGGATGATTCACGCAATTGAATCGTCAATAAAATTGAAGCACACCATGACATTATCGACCCATAGCAGCAAAACCAAAGCCTGGCTGGATAGTCTTCGTCCAAAAACGTTGCCATTAGCTTTTGCGTCCATCGTCACCGGCTCGGCGATTGCGAGCTGGCATAGCAGCTTTAAACCGGGGGTAGCATTACTGGCGTTGTTAACCGCCGGACTGCTGCAAATCCTCTCCAATCTGGCGAACGACTATGGGGATGCGATAAAAGGCAGCGATACCGAGGAACGCATCGGGCCGTTGCGTGGCATCCAAACGGGTGCCATTACGCTGTCGCAACTGCGCAATGCGCTAATCGTAACCGTGGTACTCACCATCATTTCTGGTGTGAGCCTGGTGATTCTCGCCTGTGAAAAACCAGCAGATATCTTCGGTTTCCTGATTATGGGGCTGCTGGCAATTTTCGCTGCGATCACCTATACCGTCGGCAACAAACCCTATGGCTACATCGGGCTTGGCGATATCTCGGTGCTGATCTTTTTCGGCTGGCTCAGCGTCGCAGGGTCGTATTACCTACAAACCGGTCATTTCGACAGCGTCGTAATGCTGCCTGCAACAGCCTGCGGCCTGCTGGCGACGGCCGTTTTGAACATCAACAATCTGCGCGATATCGACAACGATCGCATCAGCGGAAAAAATACGCTGGCGGTGCGTCTTGGCGCGGAAAAAGCACGCTTCTACCACACGATGTTGCTGCTGCTAGCACCGGTTTGTCTTGGCCTGTTCGCGACGTTTTATCTGCACAGTCTGGCGGGCTGGCTCTTTATTCTGGCGCTCCCTTTGCTGATTAAACAGGCGCGCTATGTACTGCGTGAAACCAGCGCATTCAGTATGCGTCCGATGTTGGAAAAAACGGTGAAAGGCGCGCTGCTGACTAACATTTTGTTCGCCGTTGGCGTGATACTGAGTTAGTGCGGGTAAATTGAGAACAGGCAAAAAGCGGCACTCATTTACTGATGCGAATCAAGTTAACATTTGATGATTTTGCCAACAGCGGCCAGAAAGGGATATACTCATGATTCCGGCGGCAACCTGACGTTAATCCTATGAAATACGATACTTCTGAACTGTGCGATATCTATCACGAAGAGGTGAATGTTGTTGAGCCTCTGTTCTCCAACTTTGGTGGGCGTACTTCATTTGGTGGCAAAATCACCACGGTGAAATGTTTTGAGGATAACGGCCTACTTTTCGATCTTTTTGAAGAAAACGGCCTCGGGCGCGTGCTTCTGATCGATGGCGGGGGCTCAGTGCGCCGCGCGTTGATCAACGCGGAGCTCGCTCGGCTGGCGACCCAAAACGAGTGGGAAGGTATTGTCGTGTACGGTGCCGTGCGTCAGGTTGACGATTTGGCGGAGCTGGATATCGGCATTCAAGCGATGGCAGCCATTCCGGTCGGCGCGGGTAGCGAAGGCATTGGCGAAAGCGATATTCGCGTCAACTTCGGCGGCGTAACCTTCTTTTCCGGTGACCATCTGTATGCCGACAACACGGGCATTATTCTGTCGGAAGATCCGCTGGATATTGAATAATATCGTTGAGTTTCTGCGTTTTTATTGCGGTAACATCACCAAAAAAAGGGCGATATACGCCCTTTTCTATTTGGCTCAATCGATAAGCCGTTCTTTCGCCTGAGCCAGCAAGCCCGATTAGACTTCTTCCATTTTGCCTAACAGCGCGCGCAAACGCTCTTGCCACACCACTTGCTCTTCTTTCAACTGTTCGTTCTCGCGCACCAGCGATTCACGTGAACCCGCTGCCGCCTGAACATCCTGCGACAACGTGTTGTTCTGCTCTTTCAGCTCTTCAATTTCCATTTGCAATAGCGTGATAGTATCAATCGCTTGCTGAACTTTCGCTTCCAGCTTTTCAAACACTTCAAATGACATTCTTCAAACCCCTTTTAATCGCAACAAGGCAAAGATCGGTTAACGCTGGCTTTCAGACTCTGTAACCAACACTCACGGTGTCGCGTCATCCGCCCGCAAACATAATCCTGACCGCGGGACGGCTGGCAAGACAGACCATAACGAAATTGTATGTAGCCAATGGCCCCCTGTCTAGCGCACGTCCCCCACTACGCGAGTGTCGCAGTTTTTCTTACTTAACACTATCAGTACAAACTGAAAAACGGGCAATACAAACCGAAAAACAAGCGACTCAAACTGCAAACGCCCCCGTTCGCTTCCCCGTTACGTCTATTGTGTTAATAAATTTAACCTGAGCGTTACTATCAACCCTGGACGAAAAACCACTACGAGTCATTTTATAAGCGAATGCGCTCATTTTTTTGACGCGCAACACACATTTCAATTTCGATATTTCTCGTTTTCGCTCATTAACGATAAATTCACATCATAAATACATTTAAAACAGGGGATGCCGCCAGACGGTATCCTTAGACCTACCACTCTGTACGTTACCCAGCAGGAAAAAAATATGAGCCAAGCAGAACGTTCAACGCTAAGAGGCCAGTGCATCGCCGAATTTCTCGGCACTGGCCTGCTGATTTTCTTCGGTGTCGGCTGCGTCGCCGCATTGAAACTGGCGGGAGCCAGCTTCGGACAGTGGGAGATCAGCATCATTTGGGGTCTGGGGGTTGCGATGGCAATCTATCTGACCGCAGCCATTTCCGGTGCTCACCTCAACCCAGCCGTCACTATCGCCCTGTGGCTGTTTGCCTGTTTCGATGGACGCAAGGTTCTGCCTTACATTGTGGCGCAGATTGCAGGGGCATTTTGTGCCGCCGCACTGGTCTACGGGCTGTATTACAATCTGTTCGTAGATTTTGAACAAACCAACAATATGGTGCGCGGCAGTACGGAAAGCCTGAGCTTAGCGAGCATTTTCTCGACGTATCCGAACCCGCACATTTCCGTTATGCAGGCGCTGCTGGTTGAGACCGTCATCACCGCGATTCTGATGTGCCTGATTCTGGCACTGACCGATGATGGCAATGGTATCCCACGCGGGCCACTTGCTCCCCTGCTGATCGGTATTTTGATTGCAGTCATCGGTGCGTCCATGGGGCCGCTGACTGGCTTCGCCCTCAACCCGGCGCGTGACTTTGGTCCTAAGCTATTCGCTTTTCTGGCGGGCTGGGGCAACGTCGCCTTTACTGGCGCACGCGAAATCCCTTACTTCCTGATTCCTATCTTTGGCCCCATCATCGGTGCCTGTCTGGGTGCCTTCGGTTATCGCGCACTGATTGGCCGTAATCTGCCATGCGATGTGTGCGAACCCGAGGCAGAAGCTACCACGCGTCGTGAAAGCCGTTAAACTTAACGCCACGACCATCCTATTTCACGGTTAATCATTACAGGATTGGATTTATGAACCCGGAAAAAAAATACATTGTCGCGATCGACCAAGGCACAACCAGCTCTCGCGCCGTCGTACTGGATCACGATGCAAATATCGTTAGCGTTTCACAGCGTGAATTCACCCAGATTTATCCAAAAGCGGGCTGGGTAGAGCACGACCCGATGGAAATTTGGGCAACACAAAGCTCAACGCTGGTCGAAGTACTAGCGAAAGCCGATATCAGTGCGGATGAAGTCGCGGGTATTGGTATCACCAACCAGCGTGAAACCACCGTCGTATGGGAAAAAGAGAGCGGCAAGCCGATTTATAACGCCATCGTCTGGCAGTGTCGTCGTACCGCTGAAATTTGCGAGAAACTGAAGAAAGACGGTCTGGAAGAGTACGTTCGCAACACCACCGGGCTGGTGGTCGATCCCTACTTCTCTGGCACCAAGGTGAAATGGATTCTGGATCACGTTGAAGGCTCCCGTGAGCGCGCTAAACGCGGCGAATTGCTATTTGGTACTATCGATACCTGGCTGATTTGGAAAATGACGCAAGGGCGTGTTCACGTAACGGATTACACCAACGCCTCCCGCACCATGCTGTTTAACATTCATACGCTAGAATGGGATACCCGCATGCTGGAAGCGCTGGATATCCCGCACGAGATGCTGCCGGAAGTACGCGGCTCTTCAGAGGTCTACGGCCAGACCAACATCGGCGGTAAAGGCGGCACGCGTATTCCTATCGCCGGTATCGCGGGTGACCAGCAGGCGGCGCTTTACGGCCAGCTCTGCGTCAACCCTGGGCAGGCGAAAAACACCTACGGCACTGGCTGTTTCCTACTAATGAATACCGGTAAAGAAGCCGTGCAGTCCAAACACGGTCTGCTGACCACTATCGCCTGTGGCCCGCGCGGTGAAGTGAACTACGCGCTGGAAGGCTCCGTGTTCGTTGGCGGCGCATCTATCCAATGGCTGCGTGACGAGCTGAAGCTGATCGGCGACTCCATGGACTCCGAATACTTCGCGACAAAAGTGAAGGACACCAACGGCGTCTATGTCGTCCCCGCTTTCACTGGTTTGGGAGCCCCCTACTGGGACCCGTATGCCCGTGGCGCGATCTTCGGTCTGACCCGTGGCGTGAACGCTAACCACATCATCCGTGCGACGCTGGAATCCATCGCCTTCCAGACCCGTGACGTGCTGGATGCCATGCAGGCAGACGCGGGGACGCGTCTGAAATCACTGCGTGTCGACGGTGGCGCAGTCGCCAACAACTTCCTGATGCAGTTCCAGTCCGATATCCTCGGCACGCGCGTGGAACGTCCGGAAGTACGTGAATCCACCGCATTGGGTGCCGCGTTCTTGGCTGGCCTTGCCACTGGCTTCTGGAACGATCTGGATGAAGTGAAGAGCAAAGCGACTATTGAGCGTGAATTCCGCCCCAGCATAGAAACGGTGGAGCGGAACGTTCGTTACAGCGGCTGGCAGAAAGCCGTTGCTCGTGCTCGTAACTGGGAAGATCACGACGCCTAATCCCCCCTATATCGGGCGCGCCTGTCGCGCCCGATTTTTCCGCATCACTTAACCGCCACCCTTCCCCGTTGTGATAAAATCCCACTCCATATCTCCCCCTTCCGATCGACAACAGACAGGTATTTATGAAACGTGAATTAGCCATAGAGTTCTCGCGCGTCACCGAAGCAGCCGCGTTAGCAGGCTATAAGTGGTTAGGCCGTGGCGATAAGAATGCCGCTGACAATGCCGCCGTACAGGCGATGCGGATTATGCTGAATCAAGTCAATATCAACGGTCAGATTGTCATCGGAGAAGGGGAAATCGACGAAGCGCCTATGCTGTTCATTGGTGAACAGGTTGGCACTGGTCAGGGCGATGCCGTGGACATCGCCGTCGATCCGATTGAAGGCACGCGGATGACAGCAATGGGTCAGGCGAACGCGCTAGCCGTGCTGGCCGTCGGCGAAAAAGGTGCATTTCTGCACGCGCCAGACATGTACATGGAAAAGCTGATCGTCGGGCCCGGAGCAAAGGGGGCAATTGACCTCAATCTGCCGCTGGCAGACAACCTGCGTAATGTCGCGCTGAAGCTGGGTAAACCGCTCAGCCAGTTAACCGTCACTACGCTGGCTAAACCACGCCACGATGCCTGCATCGCGGAAATGCAGCAACTGGGGGTGAAAGTGTTCGCGATTCCAGATGGAGACGTGGCTGCATCGATCCTCACCTGCATGCCGGACAGCGAAGTTGACGTACTGTACGGTATCGGCGGTGCGCCAGAAGGCGTGATCTCGGCAGCGGTTATCCGGGCGCTCGACGGCGACATGCAAGGACGTTTGCTGGCACGTCATGAAGTCAAAGGCGATAGCGCTGAAAACCGCAGCATCGGTGAGGACGAGCTGGCACGCTGCCGACAAATGGGCATCGAAGCCGGTGGGGTCCTCAAGCTCGATGACATGGCGCGCAACGACAACGTGATTTTCTCCGCAACAGGCATCACCAAAGGCGACTTGCTGGATGGGATCGCACGTAAAGGCAACATGGCTACCACAGAAACGCTGCTGATCCGCGGTAAGTCTCGTACGATCCGCCGTATTAAATCGACACACTATCTGGATCGTAAGGATCGTGCGTTGCACGAATTCCTGCTGTAGCAGACCACTCCACAGACTGACTGATTGTTTCACAGTTGTTAATAAATGGCGTATCTTAGACGCCCGACTTACATGCACAAATAGTGGCGTCGATACCCTAAATAATTCGAGTTGCAGGCAGGCGGCAATCGCGCGAGTCCCCAGGGGCTTACTCAAGTAAGTGACTGGGGTGAGTAAGAACAAATTGGCTTAGCCAATTTGAACGCCGTTTGCGGCGGCCCCTCAGGGCGAGGCTCAGAGATGAGCCGAGTATTGCCAACGCACATGCAGCTTGAAGTATGACGGGTACAACAGGAGCAGAAAATTATGGCTGAATGGGTGACAGGCAGAGTGATTCAGGTGGAAAACTGGACAGAAAGTCTGTTTAGCATTCGGGTTCAGGCGCCCGCTGATTCATTCACTGCTGGGCAGTATGGCAAGCTGGCGCTGGAGATTGATGGTGAAAAAGTGCAACGCGCGTATTCGTACGTGAATGCGCCCAGCGATCCTACGCTTGAGTTCTATCTGGTGACCGTGCCAGAAGGCAAACTTAGCCCTCATCTGCATGCCATGCAGCCTGGGTCGGAAGTCATGATTGTCAAAGAGGCCGCCGGATTTTTCGTGCTGGAAGAGATTCCTGATTGTGAAACACTGTGGATGCTGGCAACAGGCACGGGCATCGGCCCCTATTTGTCCATCCTTCAGGAAGGCAAAGATCTGGAACGCTTTAAGAACATCGTGCTGGTTCATGCCGCTAGGTTCTCACGCGATCTGAGTTATCTGCCGCTGATGCAGCAGTTACAGCAGCGCTACCACGGCAAACTGCATATTCAAACGGTGGTCAGCCGGGAAGAGGAAGCAGGCTCGCTGACAGGACGCATCCCGCAGCTTATTAGCAACGGTACGCTGGAATCCGCAGTAGGCTTACCGATGGATACGGCCACCAGCCATGTCATGCTGTGCGGTAACCCGCAGATGGTGCGCGATACCCAAGCATTGCTAAAAGAAGAGCGGCAAATGACCAAACACCTGCGCCGCAGGCCCGGTCATATGACTGCTGAGAACTATTGGTAAACAGCATATTATTCCCAATTAGCGGCGGAAGCGAAACGGCTCCGCCTCTGCTCCAAATCGGTTTTCCCCTTTTGTCCCTAGAAAAACGCCGCAGTCGAGCAACGTCATCACGACAATCAGGATCGGCAAGAAGCGGCCAATGCCCCACTGCCAAATGGCGGAAAACATGTACCAATTCCCCGAGGCCAATACCCACGCCACCACTAACAGCAGCGCCCACCAGCCACTTTTATTACGGTCGTGCAGCCGCTTCACCATCATCGCCGCCGTCGGCCACAGCAATGCCACCAAACCAAACGCCGTCAATTGCGTATCCAACCAGTTTTGACCTGAAAGCGTAAACAATACCGCCATCAGCGCCACCCAAATAGCCATCCAGAGCCAGAAATCACGACGGCCAATACGGCCTTTAAACGAGAAGCACCATTGCTGTAATGTCATTAACGATAACGCCCTGAATTAGTAGCCTGTCTGGCCGAATTAATCTGTATTTTTGTCTGAGCGATTTTACCTCAACCAAGATGTTTACCTGCAATCTTTACGCGATTTTTGACAACGACGTACAAATGCCGCTTTAATCAAACGTATTCTGCCGTTATCGGCCTGGACATCTTCTGAAGTGGCTGACCCGAACCCCTATGACACGAAAACGCATCGCTTCACTTTTGGTTTTATCATCGCTGGTGCTGTACCAGACTCACGCGGGAGCCGATCCAACGTTTCCGCCCAAAACCTCAGCCAATGCGCCGTATCTGCTGGCTGGTGCCCCAACCTTCGATCAAACCATCACGCAATTCCGTTCTCGCTACAACCTGAGCAACCCGACGCTGCCGATCGGTGAATTTCGGGTTGTCGATACCGGCACTATCATCAGCATGTTGACCCGTGCAGCCAGCCGGATCAACGACCACCTCTATGCTTCAACCGCGCTAGAGAAAGGCACAGGGAAAATCAAAACGCTGCAAATCACCTGGCTACCGCAGCCGCAGAACGAACAAGAAACCGCCGCGCGTCGTAAACAGGCCATCGACTATATGGCCGCACTGGCTCGCACGTTCGCACCGTCACTGACGGAGGAACAGAGTGTGAAAAAAGTCACCGAACTGCTGGGAAAAGGCAAAGGACAACGCGTTTACCAGCAAACGGAAGGTGCCCTGCGCTATGTGGTTGCAGATGACGGCGAAAAAGGGCTAACTTTTGCTGTTGAACCGATTAAGCTAACGCTATCTGAACCGTGATCGATACCGTAATTAATGACAAAAAACAGAGCCACGGTCACATTTCGTCTCTATACTGGTGGCAAGTTATATTGCCTAACGGGCAGTACGGTTTACTTCATTAACACAAACACATTGATTCATTCGCGATTCCGGCTGGAGGAAAAAAGATGCGACATCCATTAGTTATGGGTAACTGGAAGCTGAACGGCAGCACCAACTTGGTCAACGAATTGATCGCAGGCCTACGTAAAGAGCTCAGCACCGTTGACGGTTGTGGCGTAGCCATTGCCCCCCCAGCTATCTACCTCGATCAGGCTAATCACCAACTGGCGGGCAGCCGCATTGCACTGGGCGCGCAGAACGTTGACGTGAACCTTTCTGGTGCCTTCACCGGTGAAACGTCTGCCGAGATGCTGAAAGATATCGGTGCGAAATACATCATCATTGGCCACTCTGAGCGCCGCACCTACCATAAAGAAAGCGATGAATTCATTGCGAAGAAATTTGGCGTGCTGAAAGACGCGGGCTTGATTCCGGTGTTGTGCATTGGTGAAACTGAAGCTGAAAACGAAGCAGGCCAAACCGAAGCCGTGTGCGCACGTCAACTGGATGCCGTACTGAATACGCTGGGTGCGAAAGCGTTTGAAAACACCGTTGTGGCCTACGAACCCGTATGGGCTATCGGCACCGGTAAATCTGCAACTCCAGCACAGGCTCAGGCCGTTCACAAATTCATCCGTGACCACATCGCCAAGCAAGATGCTGCTGTTGCTGAACAAGTTATCATCCAGTACGGCGGTTCGGTTAATGCTGCGAATGCCGCAGAGCTGTTCACCCAGCCAGACATCGACGGCGCGCTGGTCGGTGGTGCATCACTGAAAGCCGACGCTTTTGCTGTCATCGTGAAAGCCGCAGCCGACGCTAAACGCGGCTAAGCTTTTATCGAAAACGGACGGACAACGGGTCGTCTAATAAAAAGCCGGTTCACGCTATTGCGCCAACCGGCTTTTTTTATGACGGACATCCTTTTCCGTCACCCTTCGGGCCATCGCTTACGCAACGTTGAAAAACGCTCCCGGCGTTTTTTTATGACGAGCAGGACACTCACTACCTTTCTTTCAAGTCGTCTGTTAACGGCTCAATACTTACTTCGCCGTAGGAATTTGCTGCGTAATGCAGTGGATATTTCCCCCGCCCAGCAGGATTTCCCGCGCAGGCACGCCGCTAATCAAATAGTCAGGGAACATCTGTTGCAGCAGATCGCGTGCAACATCATCCGTCTTCTCATCCAGCAGTGGGAAAATGATCTGCTGGTTGCTGATCAGGAAATTCACATAAGACCCTGCCAGACGAGAACCGGCAAGGCGCTCAACCGCATCGCCACTGTCCACACCCTGCGCTTCCTCTTTGGTCGCATGGAGCGGGCCGGGAGCAGGTAGTTTCCAGATTTTCAGCTCACGCCCTTGCGCATCCCGCGCTGCCGACAGAACCTCATAGGCCGCGACGGAACGTGCATACTGCGGATCGTTTTCATCATCAGTCCAGTGCAGCGCCACTTCACCGGGGCGCACGAAACAGCACATATTATCGATATGTCCATCGGTTTCGTCGTTGTACACGCCCTCTTCCAGCCAGATAATCGTCGAGATGCTGAGATAATCACGCATCAGTTGTTCGATTTCCGCTTTGCTCAGGTGCGGGTTACGGTTCGGATTGAGTAAGCATTCCGCCGTGGTCAGCAGCGTGCCTTCACCATCGACATGGATCGAGCCACCTTCCAGAATCAGCGGAGCGGCGTAGCCTGCGGCCTGATGATAATCCAGCACCTGCGCCGCGACTTTTTCATCCTGACGCCAGTCTTCATACAGACCACCCAGCTCGCCGCCCCAGGCGTTGAACTGCCAGTCGATACCCCGACGCTCACCGGCCTGATTCAGCACGATGGTTGGGCCAGTGTCGCGCATCCAGGCATCGTCACTTTCCATTTCCACCAGCGTGACATTTACCGGCATCACTTTTTGCGCATCCGCCATGTAGCGTGCAGGAACGCCCATGATAACGGGCGTATTCTGGGCGATAGCTTCCGCCACGCGCGCGAACGTTTTCTGCGCCGGAACGCCCTGCTCGCGCCAGTTATCAGTACGATACGGCCAAATCATCCACACGGCATCATGCGGTGCCCACTCAGCGGGCATCGCAAAACCATCCTGATGTGGCGTGGTGACATGAGGAGCTGCTAACTGTGACATCACTTATCTCCGAGTCTTGCCGTCTGAGCTGGCAATAGTGCCGTACATTTCCGGGCGGCGGTCGCGGAACAGGCCCCATGAGGCACGCTGGGCGGCAATCGCTTCTAAATCAAATTCATGCACCAGAATGGCTTCGTCCGTCTTATTGGCCTGAGCCAACAGCGCACCGGTTTGATCGGCGATAAAAGAAGAACCGTAGAACGTCATTTCCAGACCGTCGATATATTTGCTGGCTTCCGTACCGATACGGTTGGATGCAATAACCGGCACCAGATTGGCTGCAGCGTGCCCTTGCTGAACGCGGGTCCAGTGAGGCTGGCTGTCGATGTCCGGGTAGGCCGGTTCGGAACCAATGGCAGTCGGATAGAAAATCAGTTCTGCGCCCTGCAACGCCAGACTGCGTGCAGTTTCTGGGAACCACTGATCCCAGCAAATGCCCACGCCGATTTTCGCGTAGCGCGTCTGCCAGACTTTAAAGCCAGTGTCGCCAGGAATGAAGAACTGCTTTTCCTGATACGCCGGACCGTTCGGAATGTGGGTTTTGCGGTAAACGTCCAACACGGAACCATCCGCGTCAATCATCACCAGCGAGTTGTAATAGGCGTTATTAGCACGCTCAAAGAAGCTCAACGGCAGCACCACGTTCAGCTCCGCCGCCAGTGCAGAGAAATGCTTAATCAGCGGGCTGGTTTCCAGCTCCTGCGCCAGCGCATAGTGCTCTGGGCTTTGATCGATGCAGAAATACGGTGCGGCAAACAGTTCCTGAATCAGGATAACCTGCGCGCCTTTTGCATGCGCTTGTCGCACCAGTTTTTCAGCGTTTTCGATATTCTTGGGCAGATCCCAAGAACACGCCATTTGTGTTGCGGCAACGGTAACTTTTTTCATGCGAAAACCTCAATAATAACGATATATACCCGCCCTTTCTCACCGGCAAGTATCAGCAATAAGTGTTTCTCTCGGTCACGATTATCTATCGCCGCTAACCGGCGCAGCCTTAACGAGTGTAGGACAACACGCCAGCGCATGCCCAATAGGCGTATCCCGTTAAGATCCTGACCGAGAATGACATACGCATTATGCCAGTTAATGGCAGCACTTCACTATGCTGAAAAATGAATGATCTCGTGTGGCGGGCTCCATAGGGAAAATCGCCCATACTTAATGGCCTATCAAAATCATCGAGCCGCACTGACAAACCACTTACGTAAAATCATGCCAACGCTAGCTTTTACTTTTGTTACCCGAATGACGTCTTTTGCTATGCAAGATATGCATAGCAAATATAAGTAATTACTCACTTACATTTTTATAAACGCGAGCAAATTATCGCCAGATATAGCTTTTTACTATCGATAACCACCGTTTCGATTGGTTATTCATTTCAATAATTTAGTACTAACTCAAACTTTCAGAATAACTGCGCATTCTGCGCAACTTCTTGCTCACTTTCTGGTGGAAATCACTTTTTGCGCAATGGATGCCGTTTTTTCGCGAGGTCTGCGCAATTTTTTGCTCAAATTTTGCTTAGGGGGAATTTTAGTTAAGATATTTATCATTAAAAACAATCAGATATGAATTGGCATACGAATTGCTATACAGACGGTGAAGTTACTAAACCCGTTCAACAACAAGGAGCAACACTATGCCAACTCCATGCTATATCAGCATCGAAGGGAAAACTCAGGGCAACATCACCGCCGGTGCCTTCACGTCTGATTCTGTCGGCAACATCTATGTCGAAGGCCACGAAGACGAAATGCTGGTGCAGGAATTCAAACACGTGGTTACCGTGCCGACCGACCCGCAGTCTGGTCAGCCATCTGGCCAGCGCGTGCACAAGCCGTTCAAATTCACCGTCGCGCTGAACAAAGCCGTTCCACTGCTGTACAACGCACTGTCTACCGGTGAAATGCTGCCGACCACAACCCTGAAGTGGTATCGCACCTCGGTGGAAGGCAAGCAGGAGCACTTCTTCTCTACCATCCTGACCGATGCCACCATCGTGGATATCGACTGCAAAATGCCACACTGCCAGGATCCGTCCAAGCTGGATTACACCCAACTGATTGAAGTGTCGCTGGCTTACCGCAAAATCGACTGGGAACACACCGTGGCCGGCACGTCCGGCTCCGATGACTGGCGTGCGCCGGTCGAAGCGTAATCGTTCTGTCTCCAACCCGGGCTTGCCCCGGGTTTTTTGCATCACGCTGTTCTGAGGTCTGACTCCCCCAGACCTGAGCGCAGACAACACGATTTTCATCACGGGAAGCGAGGGAATAAACGTGGCAAACAGTACAGGATTACAGTTCACGGTAAAGGTCGGTGCATTGCCCGCCCCGACGTTTGCGGTGGTGGATTTTCAGCTCAGCGAGGCGCTTAACCGGCCATTTGCCTTGTCGCTGAATCTGGCAAGTGCCTTGCCGGATGTGGATTTCGGTGCGGTGCTCGACCAACCGTGTGAGTTGCTGGTGTGGTACGAAGGCGAACTAAAGCGCCGAGTGAGCGGGATTATCAGCGCCTTTGCGCAGGGGGACACGGGCTTTCGTCGCACGCGCTATCAGATGGAAGTCCGTCCGGCCTTGTGGCGACTGGGATTACGTACCAACGCCCGCATCTTTCAGGCGCAAAAGCCGGAAGCGATTATCGGCACACTGCTGGAAGAAGCAGGGATTACCGACTACGCCTTTGCGCTGCGTCATGAGCACGCGCCCCGGGAATACTGCGTGCAATATCGGGAAAGCGATTTGGCGTTTGTCACCCGACTGGCCGCAGAGGAAGGGTTGTACTTCTTTCACGAGTTTGAAGAAGGCAAACACCGAGTCATCTTTGCCGATGATGCAGGCGCATTGGCAAAAGGCCCAGAGCTGTTCTTCAACCTCGCCAACCAGGGGCTAAGCGAAGGCGACTATGTGCGTCGTTTCCGCTACGCCGAAACAGTCAGCACCGCAGAAGTGGCACTCAAAGACTATAGCTTCAAAACCCCCGCCTACAGCCTGCTGCACAGCAAGATAAGTGGCAAACTGGACCATCAGCGCGAAAGCTACCAGCACTATGACTACCCAGGGCGCTTCAAACAGGACCCGAGCGGCAAGGCGTTTACCGGCTACCGACTGGACGCGTTACGCGCGAATGCCATGGCGGGTTCAGGCGAATCCAATGCCGCGATGCTGATGCCAGGCAACAGCTTTACCCTCACCGAACACCCCAACCCCGTGCTCAATACCGGCTGGCAGTTGGTGGCCATTATCCACAGCGGGCAACAGCCACAAGCGCTGGAAGAAGAAAGCGGCGGCGAACCGACCACCTACAGCAACAGCTTTGAGGTTATCAGTGCCAAAAGCACCTGGCGTGCGGATTTGCCGTACAAACCGATGGTAGACGGCCCGCAGATCGCGACGGTCGTCGGCCCCGCAGGGGAAGAAATCTACTGCGACGAATACGGCAGAATCAAACTGCAATTCCCGTGGGACCGCTACGGCTCCAGTGATGACCAGAGTTCGTGCTGGGTGCGGGTGAGTCAGGGTTGGGCAGGCGGCCAGTACGGCTTGATTGCCATTCCACGCATCGGCCATGAAGTGATTGTCAGCTTCCTCGAAGGCGACCCAGACCAGCCAATTGTCACTGGCAGGACGTTCCATGCCACCAATCCGTCGCCGTACCCGCTGCCCGCCAATAAGACACGCACCTCGCTGCGTACCTCAACGCACAAAGGGGCCGGGTTCAACGAATTGCGCTTTGAAGATCAGGCCGGTCAGGAGGAGGTGTTTATTCATGCCCAGAAGGACATGAACACCGTTGTGTTGAATAACCGCACAACCAGTGTGGCAGCTGACCATACCGAAAGCGTCGGCGGAAATCAGGCAATGTCGGTGGTGAAAGACCAATCTACCGAGATTCAAGGGCATCAGAATATCGCCGTCACCAAAAACCGCAGCACCACCGTGGATGACAACGACTCCCTGCAGGTGAAAAACAACATCGCCATTCAATCACAGGAGGGCGACATCCTAATTGCCACCAAAGGCGGTTTTATTGGTATCAGCGCCGATGGCGTCATCAACATCAAGGGCAGCCACATTGTGGTAAATGGCCAGCAAATCGACCTGAACTGAATAACAAAAACAACAAGGATACGTGAACATGTACCAGATGAACGAAGGCACGCTGGTGGTTCCGGCACAATGGCGTGATGAATCCCTGCACGTTTTTGTGTTGCCTGATGAAACCACCAATCTGGTGGTCAACCGTACGCCCACCGAACCCGGTCAAACACCTGAATCGGTCTACCAAAAAACGCTGGAGCAGTTTTCCGCTCATCTGAATGGCTACAAAGAAGTGCAGGCTTGGGAACTGACGTTGGCAGGCGCCCCCGCACAAGCGCTGGAGTACACCTGGCGGTCACCTGAAGGCCTGATGCACCAGGTGGTCGTGATGCAGGTACGCGGTAGCTTGCTGCTGACCTTCACGATTACCGCAGCCGATGCATTGAGCGATGCCCACAAAGCGGAACTGCTGGCGGTGATTGCAACGTTCAACGCTGCGGAGCCTGCCGCCGCCCCGGAGGGTAAGGCAGGCAGCAATGCGTGATGAAATTCTGGCTCGTATTGCGCGGGTGGGTGCGATGCACGCCGGCAACCGCCCCACGCTGCCGCCCGATTTACCCGCACCCGGCAGTGGTTCTCCCCCCACTTCACCGGACAAGCCCATCAAACACAGCAGCTTTCTGGGGGCGTTGCTCGGTGCCGTTGCCGGGGCCCTAGTGGCGGCAGCAGTTGCCGCGGTCGCGGTCGCGTTGGTCGGGGTGACGGGCGGGCTGGCGATTGCACTGGTAGGCGGATTGGCGGTACTGGGGGCGGGTAGTCTGATATCTGCGGTAAGTGGCCGGGTATCCGCCATGGTAGACAGCGCCTCGCCGCCCGCCGGAGCGGTGGCTGACGGTTCACCTAACGTGTCTGTTGAAGGCAACCCTGTATCCCGGGCGGAAGTCGATGCAGTGGCGTGTACCAAACATAGCGGCCCGCAACTCATTGCACAGGGCAGCGAAACCGTCTTCGTTAACGGTCATCCGGCCGCGCGGATAGGCGATAAAACCGTGTGTGGTGCTACCATCAAGGAAGGAGCATCTACCGTATTCTTTGGCTCCGGACAGGCTACGGTACTGGAGATACAAGATGAGTTCAGCGGTTGGCAGAAAGCGCTGCTGATTGCGGTGGAATTTCTTGTGCCACCGACGCGTGGGTTATTTCGCGGGCTGGGGAAATTATTCTTTCGCGGCCCTAAAGCGGTCATGAAAGGGCTGGGTGCCGGAGCTCTCTGGGCGGGTAAACGCTTTAAGCAAAAGACACGCTGTGCCACCCGCGCATTTAAGGCGAACAAAGGCCGGGCGCGGGTGACCCAAGCGGCCAAAGCCTTCAAGAAAGACCCAGTGTATATCGCCAGCGGCGAGGTGATTGAAAACCGCACTGATATCGAACTGGGGCAGACTCTTCCACTGGTGTTCGAACGCACCTACCGTACCGCCTCTTCACATGTCGGATTATTAGGCCATGGCTGGCAGGATAGCTGGAGCGAAGTCGCTACCGTCAGCCGTGATGACGGCGACACCCATGTAGTCATTACACTGGCACAGGGCTACAACATCGATTTCACCTTCGGGGTGGGCACTACGGTGGTGTACTGCGCCGAATACCCGGAGTTCAAACTAGTTAGGCGGCATAACGGCTTTCACCTGTGGCACCGTGACAGCCAGACCTGGCGTGCGTTTACCGTCAGGCAGGATGACCAGCTATTGTTGTCGGCCATCACTGACAACCATTTCAACCGAATCGATTTTATCCGCGACCCCAAAGGCTACCTGCGCAAGGTGCAGCACAGCGACGGCATCGAGCTGCTGCTGGTATGGCAAGGGGAATTTCTCCGCCAGGTGCAACGTATCGACGGCGGGCAGAAAACCGTGCTGGCCGAATACCGGCAGGATGAACAAGGGAGACTGATCGAGGCCGATGCGGCGCATGCCTATCACCTGTTCTACGAGTACGATAACCACAACCGCTTGGCGCGCTGGCACGACAACGACCAGACCTGGGCACAGTATGAATATGACCATCAGGGGTGCTGCATTTACACCACCTGCGCCGACGGCTACCTGACCGCCAACTTCGAGTATCTGGCAGACCGCGTGGTGATGACAGACGGGCTGGGACAACGCCATGAATATGGCTTTAATGACCTGTACCTGATGACATGGGAGAAATCCCCGCTCGGCCATATCACCCGCTTTGAGTATGACGATGTCGGTAATCTGCTACGGGAAATCTCCCCTGCGGGCCGGATGGTGGAATTTGCCTATCTGGGCGACAGCGGGCTGGTCAGTACCTTCACCGATGGCAGTGGCCATCAATGGCATTACGACTATGACGACAGCGATCGCCTCACCAGTATCACCGACCCTCTCGGGCGCAACTGGGTCTGGCAGTACGACACGAAGGGCAATCCGCAAAGCCTGACCGGGCCGGACAACAGCGAAGTGCATTTTGCGTGGAACCGCTACGGCCTGCTGACCGAAGTCAGTGACCAAGGTGGACAGGTGCAGGCCAGTCTGTTTTACGACCATCGACAGCGCCTGCTCAGTGCCACGGATGCGGAGTCCCGCACTCAACAACTACGCTACGACCAACAGGACAGACTGACCACCTGGACACGCCCGGACGGTTCCACCTATCGCTTGGGTTATCGCCGTGCCAGTTGGAAACTGCCGGAACAACTGCTACGCCCAGACGACAAGCAAGAACAGCGTCAATACGACAAACACAACAACCTACTGAATTACACTGATGGCAACGGCGCGGTTTGGCGGCAAACCTATGGCCCATTCGATCTTCTGACGTCCCGTACCGATGCGGAAGGCCGCACCTGGCGTTACGAGTACGACAAAGAGAGCCAACAACTCGTCGCTGTTATCGCCCCAGATGGGAACCGCTGGCAATGGTGGTTGGATGCCGATGCACGGGTTATCCGCGAGCAGGATATGGCTGGCACCGAAACTCGCTACGGCTATGACGAGGATGGCCACTGCATTAGCATCCACAACGGCGAAGGCGAAACCCGCCACTTCCTGTACGACGGACGCGGGCTACTCATCAAAGAAACCGCACCGGACGATACGCTGCACTACCGCTACGATGGGGCAGGCCGACTTACTGAAGTGACGTCTGCGACCAGCTATATCCAGTTGTCGTATGACGTACGAGACCGAGTGGTGCAGGAACGGAACAGCGGAACAGAAATCCGACGCCACTATCAGGCAGAGTCTGACGCCGTTACCCGCAGCTTGTACTGGGAAGGCGAAGAGAGCAGCGCGGCACTCACCAGCACCTTCCGCTATAGTGCCACGGGTGAACTGCGGCAGGTGCAGTTGCCGGATGACGCAGAGCTAACGTTGGCTCACGACGCCGCAGGACGAGAAGCCGCCCGAAATAGCAACGGCGGCTTTATGCAGCAGCGCGAATACGACGCCATGGGCTGGCTGACGCGCGAGATGAGTGGGCAGCAGCGGGATGGTCGTTTACAGGCCGAACAGAGCCGTGAACATTTGTATGATGGCGCAGGCAACCTAACGGGCACCCGGCACAACCGCGAGGCCGAAGGCTACCGGTTGGATGCCAGCGGACGAGTGCTAACCGTCCTGAGCGGCGGCACAGGCCGTACCGTCAATACCGAAGAAGAATACCGCTACACCCGCACCGGCCTGCCGCAGGACGCCACAAGATTGACCGAGTGGCAAGCGAGCAGGCTTATTCAGCGTGACGATACCCACTATCAGTACGACAAAGCCGGACGGCTGATACGCAAACAGGTGGTACAGCCAGGCTACCGGCCGCAGGTTTGGCACTACCGCTGGGACAGTCGTAACCAGCTCAGAGTGGTGGACACGCCAACGGGTGAGCGCTGGTTCTACCGTTACGACCCATTCGGGCGACGCACCGGCAAACGCTGTGACCAGAAAGCAGAAGACATCCGTTACCTCTGGGACGGCGACCAGATAGCTGAAGTGCGGCATTACCGCGAAAACCAGCTTATCAGCCGCCGCCACTGGGTACACAATGGCTGGGAGTTGCTGGTGCAACAGCGCCAGAATACCGACGGGAATTGGGAGACGGATTTTGTCACCAGCAGCCATAACGGCGAGCCGCAGGCTATCTTTAATCAGGCTGGTGAGCTTCGCTGGCAGGCGCCGCGCACGAACTTATGGGGGCACCGGACTACAGATAATACTGAAAGTCTCGATCCGGGGCTGGCATTTGCTGGGCAATACCGTGACGAAGAAAGTGGCTTATGCTATAACCGATTTCGGTATTATGATCCAAGCGGTGGTTGCTATATCTCACCTGACCCGATAGGGATAAGAGGTGGTCTTAACCTTTATGCGTATGTTAAAAACCCTGTAAATTGGATCGATCCGAAAGGGTTAGCTGGATGTAATATAGTCCATAGGGCGGTGACTCCTGAACAAGCAGCAAGTATCCGAGCAGGCAATGGAATATCAAGGCCGACTCCATATCATAGAACGACACCGACTCAGCATGTAGCAGGAGCACCGCACTCGCGTGATCCGTGGATATCAACAACTAGAAGTCAATCAACAGCAGAATACTTCGCCACTCATGGTGGAACCCAAGCAGCAAATCCAATTGTTAATATAGATCTGTCTAAAATTCCGAGCGATAAGATTTTAGATGTATCAAACGCTCAAAAGGCTGCGGAACATTTGCAGACTCCATTCACCCGAAATGTAGCGGCAGCCCACCAAGAAGTATTAATCTTTGGAGAAATACCATCGGAAGCGATAATTGGATTTTTATAGGTGGATAATATGTTGGAAGAAATAAAAGAAAAGATCATAAAAAACAGCTTTGTTGATGAAGTTAGAACCAATATGGTGTTCAACGAAGATGCTTATATTGGGTTAATATCGTCTTTGGGTGAGTTATCTAATGAATTGAAAGATAATGATCTTATTGATAAGAAGTTGGCGCTTTATTTATATACCATTCCACAAATGGTACGAAATGCATATGTGAGTTTTGATGGAAAAGAAAATAAGCCTGAAATCGCATTCAGATTAGAAGACGCTTGGATTGAATTAGATGCATTGGTCATTGACTGTTTAAGTTAATAAAAGCCGGAAGCGATCTCCACGATCCTTCCGGCTGTATTTTATCGGCTGTTTATCATGAGCGACGTCAGAGATTAATCTCGGTCTCAATCACTATCCTGCCCCGCTCAACTGTCACCGTTATCGGCATCCCGGTCATAAACCCCGACTCTTCCAGCCAGCGGCCTTTAAGGTTGATGGCAGACGGCGGGTTGGGCCTGCCGTTATGCGGGGCGTATCCCACGGTGTAGTAACGTTCTGTTTTGGTTGCTTTATTTACGGTGTTGCGTGACGTAGAATCGTGCGCAGCCATAGTAACTACTCCTGTTAGTTGCTTGTGGTAAGCGGCGTTAACGGGCTGTAACCCGTTATCGTCGCGCTAGTTATCGTTTACTGGTGATGTTCATCACCTGTTCCATCATTGCCTTCTTAACGAAACTGTCCAGAACGGCGATCAGCGCCTGTTGATCTGAGTCTGGTAGCAGATCCGCCTTCTGCCACAGCGCGTGTAGCATGTGGTTGCGCACCTTCACCTCATCCGATACCGACTTGCGGCCAACCAGTTCATCCATCGACACCTGAAGCACATCAGCAATGTTAACTACCGTCTCAAGATGTGGCGCACTCACGCCTTTGGGTAAAACGGTCATCCTGTGCGAATCCCTTATCGATGCCATGTCGTTCTGGGTGGCGGGTTATCGTAACGTGACGGCAGCGTATGGGGTAAACGGCGTGACGGATGAGATGCGACAAGCCTTTATCCGGCATGGTGTGAAACAGGTGCTTATCGCGTTCGATAACGATGAGGCAGGCAATACGGCGGCGGTAAAATTGGCCGAATCCTTAGTCACTGATGGCATCACGCCGTTCCGCGTGGTGTTCCCGTCAGGCATGGATGCGAACGGCTATCTGTGTCAGGTGGCGGAGCCGGAAACGGCGTTCGGCTTACTGGTTGACGGGGCGTTGCCGATGGGGGAAGCGGTCAGTGCCGAACCTGAATCCGTGCCACAACGGAAAGCCTCATCGCCACCCGCTGCGTCCTTAGCGGCGGGTGTGGAGGCGGTAAAAACGGCGCAGGTTGCCGAGCCGGGCGTGGTGGTTGACGTGTTACCGAACGGTGAGCTTGAGATAGCGCTGTCTGGTCAGCAGTGGCGCATCCGGGGGATGGCATCGGTAAAAGCGGGCAGCGGCACCATGAAGGTGAATGTGCAGGTCATCGACACGGCCAGCGGCGTGGTGTTCGCGGACAGCGTGGACATGATGAGTGCGCGGAGCCGTGCGGGTTATGCGCGGCTGGCGGCGTCAGAACTGGGACTGGCAGAAAGTGATGTCAAACGCAGCTTAGGCCGTGTACTGCTGGCACTGGAAGCGCACCTGAGCCAACCGGAAACCGGCAGTGACACCGCACCGGAACTGGATGACGACGCCAAAGCGGACGCGCTGACGTTGCTGCGTGACCCGAACCTTATCGGCAGACTGACGGATGACCTTGCGGCCTGCGGCGTGGTGGGGGAATCGACCAACTTAGTGGCGGGTTACTTAGCCGCAGTATCGCGCAAGCTGGATAAACCGTTGGCCGTGCTGATACAGAGCAGCTCAGCGGCGGGTAAGTCCTCACTGTTGGATGCGGTGCTGAATATGATAGCGCCGGAAGAGCGCCTGCAATAGAAAACGAGAAAGGTTATCTCACCGAGTTGCACCAGAATGCCCAGCGGTTACTGAAACCGTTAAAGGTGGTGAACCCGTTCGCGTCACAGCTCACGTTCCTGAGCGACAAAACCCGCACCCGCCGCGACCATATGAAGTACCTCACCCTGATACAGAGCATCGCCCTGCTGCACCAGTACCAGCGGGACGTGAAGACGGTGGCGCACCGTGGGCAGGTTATCGAATATATCGAGGTCGAACGGTCGGATATCGTGCTGGCGAACCGGTTAGCGCACGAGATATTAGGCCGCACGCTGGACGAGATGCCGCCACAGACCAGAAAGCTGTTGCTGCTGATACAGGGGATGGTGAACCAGTTGGCACATACGCAGAGCAAAAAACCGGGCGACGTGCGCTTTACCCGGCGGGATATCCGCAACGCGACGCAGTGGAGTGACAGTCAGCTTAAGCTGCACTGCCTGCGACTGGCTGAAATGGAATACCTTCTGGTTCATGGCGGCAGCCGGGGGCACCTGCTGCAATACGAGTTGCTGTGGGATGGCACGGTGCCGGAAGGGGCGCACCTGTGCGGGTTAATCGAGCCGGAACTGAATGAAAAAGACGGGTACGACTCGCGCAAGTCTGGGGCTGGCAATGGAAAGTCTGGGTCAAGTCTGCCCCAAGTCGGGGCTAAGTCTGGGTCAGCAAAACCGCGCAAAGCCGCAACCGATAAGGGTTCATCTGCCACAAGTCGGGTTAACGGTAAAAGCGCTGTTCCGGCACCACAGGATAAGCCTGTCGTACCGTAGTGCCATAAGTCGTGCCGTTATCCCTCTTTATCGCCACTCACCACGCAGGACGCGCCGCCATGACCCGACCGACTCCCCCCAGCCCGGAAGCCCTCTACCTTAGCCGCCAGACACAGACGTTACGCCAGCACACGGAGCATTACCTTGAACACCTGAGCGCAGCAGGCTACAGCGCCCGCACGCAGGAGAGCTACTGGGAGCGGCTCCTTCGTCACGGCGCTGAAGGGCTTCATGCCCGCCCGGCTGCGTCTGGCTGCGCGGGGTCGCAGTCGCAGGCTCCTTGCTCCTTCCCCGCTCGCCAGCTTCCGCTCCGGTGTGGCGTGGTCATGCAAACCTGCGGTTCCCTCCGGCACGGTGCACCAGAGCGTCGCAGGCCGACGCTTGCGGACTCTTTGCCGCCCGCACCCGCAGAACCCGCACGGCTTCCGCAAACGAGTAGCGGAAGCCGTGCGGGTTGAGGTGGTAAACCCAAAAGGCGAAACGACTAATGGCAGCGGCGGCTGCCGCTGCTATGATGTGGCGCAGGCAGACAGGGAAGTCAGAGCCTGGCGGTAGCGTGTCCGGGGGTAAAAGTGCACGTCGGGATGTTCGGGTTACGGTTGTGTTAATGTGGCCGAAAACGCTGTCTGAAAAGGCCGTTGCATCAACAGGTTAAGTGCGCTAAAAAGTACGACTGCATCAGGATCGTCCCTATGACCCGATAGGGATAAGAGGTGGTCTTAACCTTTATGCGTATGTTAAAAACCCTGTAAATTGGATCGATCCGAAAGGGTTAGCTGGATGTAATATAGTCCATAGGGCGGTGACTCCTGAACAAGCAGCAAGTATCCGAGCAGGCAATGGAATATCAAGGCCGACTCCATATCATAGAACGACACCGACTCAGCATGTAGCAGGAGCACCGCACTCGCGTGATCCGTGGATATCAACAACTAGAAGTCAATCAACAGCAGAATACTTCGCCACTCATGGTGGAACCCAAGCAGCAAATCCAATTGTTAATATAGATCTGTCTAAAATTCCGAGCGATAAGATTTTAGATGTATCAAACGCTCAAAAGGCTGCGGAACATTTGCAGACTCCATTCACCCGAAATGTAGCGGCAGCCCACCAAGAAGTATTAATCTTTGGAGAAATACCATCGGAAGCGATAATTGGATTTTTATAGGTGGATAATATGTTGGAACAAATAAAAGAAAAGATCATAAACGTAAGAGATTAATATCGGTCTCAATCACTATCCATACACGCACAACTGTCACCGTTATCGGCATCACGGTCATATTAGTTGGTTGTGGTTAGCGGCGTTAACGGTATGTAACCCGTTATCGTAGCGCTAGTTATCGTTTACTGGTGATGGTTCCTGAGCGACAAAACCCGCACCCGCCGCGACCATATGAAGTACCTCACCCTGATACAGAGCATCGCCCTGCTGACTGGCTGAAATGGAATACCTTCTGGTTCATGGCGGCAGCCGGGGCACCTGCTGCAATAACAGGTGCGGGGGGATTGCACGGTGCCGGCGCACCTGTGCGGGTTAATCGAGCCGGAACTGAATGAAAAAGACGGGTACGACTCGCGCAAGGCTGGGGCTGGCAATGGAAAGTCTGGGTCAAGTCTGCCCCAAGTCGGGGCTAAGTCTGGGTCAGCAAAACCGCGCAAAGCCGCAACCGATAAGGGTTCATCTGCCACAAGTCAGCCTCATCGCCCCGGCGGTAAATGTCGCCCGGCCAGCGCTCATCCAAGTCCCTCTCTGCAACTCACGTTGCTGGCCGTTCGTCATTCAACATAATGTGGCATTACGCGAAATGGGCCGTCGGGGCGGCCCACAACGCGTAACACACATTATGTCGGCGCCGGTCGGGTAATGGGCGCGCTGCGGCTACCTCAACCTCAGTGTGCGGCTGGCCGCCGGGGTTCGGCACTTGGTGCGGCGTGGCGCACAGCTCGCAGGCTCGCTCTGCTATCGGCAACGGCAAGCGTTCTTCAGCATCGACGGTGTGGCCGCCCTCCCTGGCGGCGCAGGCTGCGGCGTCAGCCTTCAGGCAACGTCAACATCAACCCCACAGCAGAAGCCGTTCCTTCGTCACGGCGCTGAAGGGCTTCATGCCCGCCCGGCTGCGTCTGGCTGCGCGGGGTCGCAGTCGCAGGCTCCTTGCTCCTTCCCCGCTCGCCAGCTTCCGCTGCCCGCCCCGGTGTGGCGTGGTCATGCAAACCTGCGGTTCCCTCCGGCACGGTGCACCAGAGCGTCGCAGGCCGACGCTTGCGGACTCTTTGCCGCCCGCACCCGCAGAACCCGCACGGCTTCCGCAAACGAGTAGCGGAAGCCGTGCGGGTTGAGGTGGTAAACCCAAAAGGCGAAACGACTAATGGCAGCGGCGGCTGCCGCTGCTATGATGTGGCGCAGGCAGACAGGGAAGTCAGAGCCTGGCGGTAGCGTGTCCGGGGGTAAAAGTGCACGTCGGGATGTTCGGGTTACGGTTGTGTTAATGTGGCCGAAAACGCTGTCTGAAAAGGCCGTTGCATCAACAGGTTAAGTGCGCTAAAAAGTACGACTGCATCAGGATCGTCCCTATGACCCAATAGGGATAGCGGGGGGTGAGAGTAACTATGGTTATGTCCAGAATCCGGTCTGCTGGGTTGATCCGTATGGGCTGGCGAAGTGTCCAACGTTAACTCATGGTGCTAACGGGGAAATATTATCGGCCAAGGCTACCGTATCAAAAGCTGAGCTTAGAACGGGTTCTGCAACGAATCAAAGCTCCAGAGACTACGCTCGTTCATTAGGTGATCAAACCGATGATGCTGGGCATATATTAGGCAACGTTCTTGGTGGGCAAGGCGGTAAAGGTAACGTGTTCCCACAATTACCTGGTATTAACCGTGGGCAATACAGAGATTTCGAGAAAGTTGTCAAAGATTATATAGGTCAGAATGGTTCGGTTGATATCGAGTGGGCCTTTAAATACGGTAATAGCGGAACCCGCCCTACAGAAATCTACTATGACGTCTATCAAAATGGGCAGAAGGTTTTTGGTAGAATATTTAATAACTAAGGTGTCTTTATGGCTGAATTATCTAAAGCAGAAGAGGTTCTAAAAGAATTTATCATCCAAATGAATAAATGGGAGTTGAAATATTACCCATTATTTAGAAATGAAGGAATGACTGTGCATAAAGATGCGGCAAGAAAATATCTTGATGATATATATGATATTTTCTGCACAAAGAAAGAGCGAAAACAAGGCAGACAAATATCACTATCATGTGGTGAACCACCGGAGTACTCACCAGATGAAGAAATATTAAACAGGGAAGTAAATAAAAACAAAGCGATATTTGTAACGCAGCAGTATACCGAAGCTAAAAGTAAATTTCGTTACACCCTTAATATTAAAGATGGCGAATGGCGTATTGATAAAAAAGAACGATTTAGCTCATTTGAAGATAAGTGGACAAAGTACAATTTGTAGTCAGATAAAATACCCAGAAGCGATCCCAACGATCCTTCCGGCTTTATGTTATCTGCTGTTCAGTGGCGGTAATTTACCGCCCGTGCTTAATCTCTTCCAGATTAAGCACGCCCAGAAAACGATTCAGCCACTGCGTGACGGCATACTCATCGAACAGCGCGATACTTAGGGCTTGCAGGTTGCCCCAGAGTTCGCGGATATCCTGCGTGGTGCGAGCCGTCCCACAATAAACCTCGGTTCAGCAACAAAACGAGTAATGGCAGCGGCTGACAGGGAAGTCAGAGCATGGCGGTAGCGTGTCTGGGAGTAAAAGTACGCGCCGGGGTGTTGGGCTACGGGCGCTTTAATGTGCCCGAAAGCACTTCCTTAAAAGGTTGTTTCTTCAATGGCTTAAGTGCGTTAAAAAGTACGACGCGCCTCGGATAATCCCTATGACCAGATAGGGATAGCGGGAGGAGAGAGTAACTATGGTTACGTCCAGAATCCAGTCTGCTGGATCGATCCGTTTGGGTTGGCTGGGTGCTCAGCCACTTTAGGCAAAAATATGATGGAAAAGATGGGACTTCCTCGGTCAACTACCTGGAAAGGGTATCAAGCACATCATGTTATTCCCAAAGAACTGGCAAATCATCCTGCATTGAAAAAAATTAACTATTATATTGATGATGCGTCAAACGGTATATTTTTAAGGACGAAAGATGATGCTATAAGCGCCATGGCAAGACATCAAGGCAACCATAGTGGATATACTGAATCAATTAGGAGTGCTCTTGGTAAAATAGATCTTAATCAATCTGCCAGTTCCATTTCAAAACAAGTTTCAGATATACAGAACATTGCAAGGGGTGGATTAAGAAATGGTATACCAATTAGACCTCTTGACATGGATAAAGCCGGTGGTGCATTAGGCAACTCTAAAGTTAATGCTCTTTGGAATAATGTGTTTGGTAAAGGTGGCTGGTAATGAATGACAAATTTATAGTTGAACCTATAGAGTTTGCATTTACAAAAGGACTCTTCAAGGGATTGTGTGATGTTTCATTTAATGATGTAGTAATCATTAAAAATATTGATGATGCTATCGAGTTTGCTTTCGAACAAAACCTGCCATCCAACTATAAAGTTTGGAATGATATAATTGAGAGTTATCGTGAAGAATTAAGAGAACACACTAACTTTCAGAATGCGTTAGATTTTATAAATAATAAGTTGGAATTTTTTCAGCATCAAAACTCATCCCTTCACCTTGAATACAGAAAGAAAAAAATAAAAAAATCAAATAGTAAGCATGATGACTTTATTTTCTCAGAGTCAAAAGAGGATGCATATTTTGTCTTGTCCACCATAGCAATTAACAGATATCTGAATAACTTTATTGATGATGGTTTTCTTGAGAGATTATTCAGTATTTATAAAAGTGGTGGATGGCCATGTGGTATGAAACGTGATTCTATTATTGTTTTCGATCCAGCAGTACTCATGTAACCGACAAAGTTATTAAAACAAAACCGAAAGCGATCCCAACGATCCTTCCGGCTATTTTTTATCTGCTGTTTATCGTGTGCGGCATCAGAGATTAATCTCCGTCTCAATCACCAGTCTCCTCCGCTCAACGGTAACGGTGATTGGTATCCCGGTCATAAAGCCCGACGATTCCAGCCAGCGGCACTTTAGGTCAATCGCTGGCGGCGGGTTGGGTTTACCGTTTTTCAAGGCATATCCCACCGTGTAGTAACGCGCTATTTTTTGATTTATTTGCCGTGATGTCTGTCTTGTAATCACCTCAGCACAGGTGTGGCACTACCGCTGGGACAGTCGTAACCAGCTCAGAGTGGTGGACACGCCAACGGGTGAGCGCTGGGCAGATGCCCCCGTAAAACGGTCACGTGAAGTGACAGATGTACCGGGAGCAGATTTGAACGATGTTCGCTACTGCCCTTAAATACTCGGCCCTCTCTGGTTACCAAACGCCTGCTGATGACAAAACGGCGACGTCATTAGATGAAGTGATTCCTTAGGACAACTCAATTTTCATTGATATATCAACTATCAAGCCTGATGCAGCGCCTGACTGACAGCTTGCCGTTGCTCCAGTAACGCTGGGCTGGTGCGATCTCGAGGATAAGTCAGATTTACCGGTAGAATTGCACTAATCCGGCCGGGCCGGGGTGACATGACTACCACTCTGTCAGCCAGAAAAACGGCCTCTTCCACATCATGCGTCACCAGCAAGATCGTCAGATCCGTTTGTCGGCGAATATCTGCCAGACGTTCCTGCAACTGCTGTTTGGTCAGCGCATCAAGCGCGCCAAAAGGTTCATCCAGCAAGAGAATACGTGGCGTCGACACCAGCCCACGGGCGATCGCCACACGCTGTGCCATCCCACCCGACAGCTGATGCGGCCATGCATCGGCAAAGCCTTCCAGCCCCATCATCTGGAGATAGTGTGCAATTCGCTGCGCAACTTCCGTAGGGGAAAGATTGAGATTGAGCATACCGAGGCGAATATTGTCCGTCACGGTGAGCCACGGAAACAGACGCGGCTCCTGAAACACCAGACTGACCTCGTCGGGAATGCCGTGAACAGGCCGATCGCCAATCAGAATACGTCCGCGTCGGGTAGTATCAATCCCAGCAGCCAAACGCAGCAGCGTCGATTTACCACAGCCGCTAGCACCGATGACCGCAACCAGCTCGCCAGCATGCAACGACAGGTCGATGTCCTGTAACACCGTCAGCGGTGCGCCGTTGACAGTAAAATACTTGGTAATATGCTGAAAATGCAGGGACATAGATTCTCCGTTATCCGTCATGCAAAGCGCCAGCGGGTCAGCCGCCGTTCAGACAAAGTAATCAACCGGGAAAATAGTGCGGCCACCACCGCAATCAGCACTACACCGGCCATGATGCGATCGGACTCAAGCAGCTGTTGTGCACGAATCATCATGCCACCCAGCCCCTCTCCCGACGGCATGAAATACTCTGCGCCAATCGCCCCCGTCCACGCATGCATCAACGCGAGTCGCAGGCCTGAAAACAGCGGCGGTAACACGCTGGGCAATATCAGCGTGCGGAGCGTCTGCATCGGCGTCAGTCGCAGAACCTGCGCAACCTCTAATAGCGCAGGAGGAAGCTGGGCGATTCCCTGACGGGTTGCCAACATCACAGGAAAGAATGCCGCCACAGCGATAAATACGATTTTGGCGCTCTCCCCTAAACCGAACCAGGCCGTGATCAGCGGCAGCCAGGCGAATAGTGCCACACAGCGCAGTGCGGACAACGCCGGATTAAACAACTTGTCAGCGATGCGCCAGCCGCCGAGCAACGCACCGACCAGCACACCGATTGCGCTTCCCAGCATAAAGCCCTGTAGCGCACGCAGCAGACTGGCATTGAGATCGGCCAGCAGCCCACCCTGAATCAACCCCGACCACAGTGCCTCAATCACATCACTCGGCGCGGGAAGAAAAGCCACGTTCACCCACTCGCGCGTGCTGCTAATCTGCCACAGTGCAATCAACATCAATGGCGCTAGCCAAGGTGTCAGCGACAGACTCGGCAGCGCATAGCTCAGGCTATCTCGCCCCAGCACCGGCGCAGGCCAGTGAATCCAGCGACGCTCCAGCTTCAGCAGCACGCGTTCCCCGGTAAACCCTAGTATTCCAATGATCAAAATGCAGACGAACACCAGATCCAACATGAACAGCTGGCGGCTTTGTACCAACAGATAACCCAGCCCTTCGCTGGAAGCCAACAGCTCAACCGCAATCAACGCCACCCATCCGGTGGAAAACGCCAGCCGAACGCCCGTCATCACATAAGGCAACATGGCAGGCAGAATCAGGTAACGCAGGAAGGCGACGGGCGGTAAACGCAGGCTACGCACCATTTCATGCAGCTTTTGTGGCGTCTGTTGAATACCGGCGCAGGTGTAAAGCGTCACTGGCACCGTTACCGATTTCACCAACACCACCAGCTTCAGCGCTTCCCCGATCCCCAGTGACAGCATCAAAAGCGGGATCCAAGCTAACGTAGGAATCTGCGCGATGACGGTAAATAGCGGCATAAACAGCGCATTCAAGCGTCTGTTCAGACCAAATAGACTGCCCAAAACCAGACCCAGCGCAATGCCGCCACTAAAACCAATCACAAGCCGCATCAGGCTGATGGGTAACTGGTGAATTAGCTCTTCGGGGATAAAAGCCCGTGCGCTGCCAATCACCGTCAGCGGCGAAGGCAGGATCTGTTCAGACATCCACCCGTATCGACTGGCAAGCCACCAACTGGCAAGTACCAGCAGCGGCACGACGAGCGATACGATCAGTGAAATGACCAGCGCAGAATATCCCGCCGACAGCGTGGCTGCGCTCAGATAAGTATCAGGGGCGGAGCGTATCCGCAGAGGATATTTGGGCATCATGATCGTCAGTATCCACAGCATTATTTTTGCGTCAGCAGGGATAGGCGGGTAATCCCTGCCTGCTCGACATCGGCCAGCAGCGCGGCGACATCACCGTAATTTGCCTCTTTATCCGCCTGCACCTGCACCACCAAATCTGCATTACCCGCTTTCGCCTGCTGCAAGCGCGGCACCAGTTGTTCCCGCGCCAGGTTTTCTTTATTGATGAAGACACGCCGCTCACTATCAATGCTAATAACAACCGGATCGGTGCGATCGACCGGGGACACCGCCGCCGTTTTTGGTAGCTGAATAGGAATGGCATTGGTCAGCATCGGCGCGGTCACGATAAACACCACCAGCAATACCAGCATGACATCCACGAGCGGCGTGATATTCATTTCACTCATCACGTCGTCGTCATTACGCGAGGTAAACGCCATCTCAGACCACCTCTCTCAGGTTCTTCACGGAGAAAGCGGCAGACGATGGCTCCACACTGGTATGAAGTGCGCTGACATGAAAATCGTGCGCCTGCATCACGCTGTAGACATCATGAGCGAAGTCATCCATATCCGCGACGGCCAGCTTGAGACGACGCAAAAAGTAGTTGTAGATCAGCACTGCAGGAACCGCGACAGCGATCCCGACGCCGGTAGCTATCAGCGCATTACCAATCGGCCCTGCGACAGTGTCGAGACTGGCAGAACCAGAAAGCCCGATCTCCTGCAACGCTGCCATAATGCCCCAAACAGTACCAAACAGGCCGATAAACGGCGACGTACTGCCAATGCTGGCCAACACCGCCAGTCCGCCTTCCAGCGAACGACGTTCGCGTTGAATCTGCTGTTGCAGCGCGCGCTCAACCCGATCGGGCAGATGAATATTAAGAGCAAGCTGCCCGCTAATCCGCTCCGGCGCTTTGACCGCAGCCAGCGCCAGATTGGCGAGTGAACCGGGCTGCTTTGCGCTGGTTTCTGGCGTCTGGCTGACGTCATCTTGCTGCCAGAAAGCCGCGCGAAAGTGTCGATCGCGCCGCTGCGCACGCCCATATTGGACGAGCTTCAGTAGCCCCAGCCCCCAAGTGACGAGAGAAAACAGCAACAGCAACAGAATCACAGCGCCTTCCGCAGAAAAGAGTTCAATGTGTCCAAGCGTCATAACCAATACCTCATGAGTTCAGCGAAAAATCGACAGGTACAACGACCCAGCCGCTAACCGGCTGACTGCCGCGACGCGCCGGAACAAAAGACCAGCGCAGCACTGTATCTCTGGCGGCCTCATCAAGTGACGGATAGCCGCTTGATTGATGAATACGAATGGTTTGCACCTTGCCGTCGGCACGTACCTGCACGTTCAACAGTACGGTGCCTTCATAACCACGGCTAATCGCTACGTCGGGATAAGACGGTGCGGGATTATGCAGGTAGTCAGCATTAGCGAGCGGCGGCGTCAACGGCGCATCAACGGGCAGTGCTACAGCCTTTTGTGCTACCGGAGCGGGCGTTATCGGTGCCGATGCCGATGCGGTTTCCTTCTGTGGTTGCGGCGTCGGTTTAGGCGCGGTAGTGCTCTTTTTCACCGGCGTCTTTTTCGGTACAGGCTCAGGCTTTTTCTCTGGCACTTTTTTTTCCGGCTCTGGCGGCAACAGCGCGTTGTCATCCACCGGCTTGTCCACAGGAGGTGGAGCGAGTTCCGGCGGAGGCGTCACCACTTCAGGCTCCAAAGGTTCAGCAGGCTGGGCTTGTTGCACTGGCTCTGCCACCATAGACACCAACTCAACGCTGACAGGTTGTGGCCGCGCAGGCACCGTCACCGGCGGTGTCGATGTACTGTTGAGTAACGCCAGCACCGCCGCATGCAATAGCAACGTCGCTATTACGGCCAGCCAGCGCTCCGGCCGGGATGAGCGCGTCGTATTCAGATGCGATAATCGCTGCTGCACCGAACCATTTACCCGGCTAGCATGCGGTGTTGGTTCCGGTGAATAAGGACGGGGTATCGGCGCGGCTCCCGCATAGAGTAATTCCGTCATGATGGGTTGCTCCTGACAATATATCTTTATCGCTCTATTTCGCGTTGCAGGTGTTTATGTCGCCTGAAATAGCGTTTTGATAATCGATTCTTCCCGACTATTTAATAAAGTCAACGTATGTATCTGCATATCGATATTCATTTCATTCTTTATTTCTTTAATAAGACGATAGCGTTAATAATCGACACTCAGACTAAAGGTAAAAATTGCCGTCAGGCTAATGCATAGTTGGAATAGTTTTTTTTCGTTCGTTGCATATCGATGAAATAGATGATGAATGCTGACTTAGCTATTTACTAAAAATAATAATGCTTTTTTTGTATTAGTCAGTTTATTGCCAAGCCTTTAAATGTGGTGCTGCACACGATATGACGCCGTTCGAAACAGGCGCAATAACATAATTTCTATTCATCGATTTCATTACTGGCGGGTAAAATAATGACGACATCAGGACGAAAATGGTTAGTGACTAGCTTATTGGCAATGGGGATGGCCTGGTCAGGTATCGCATCAGCAATCACTGAAATTCGTATTGCCGCGCCAGACATTGGTGCGGGCACAAAACCCAGCGGCGGCGGCCTGCTCGACGTCATCCACAGCCAGAAGCTGCTAGAGCGCGAATTTAGCAAAGATGGAATCAGCGTGCGTTGGACGTTCATCAAAGGCGCCGGCCCCGTCATTAACGAAGCGTTTGGCAACCATCAGGTTGACGTGGCCTATCTGGGCGATTTAGCCAGCATTATCGGCCGTTCACGCGGTCTGGATACCCGTGTGATCGCCGTGGCATCACGCGGCATCAATCACTATCTGGCGGTGGCGAAAGGCTCCGGCATTGAGAAAATTGCCGACCTGAAAGGTAAACGCATCGGGATCTTTCGTGGAACAGCGGGTGAACTTTCCTTCGTCAGCGCGCTTGATTCGCAAGGCCTGAAGCCCTCTGACGTTAAGCTGATCAATCTCGATTTCGCGGCGGCCAGCGCAGCGTTAGCTGCCGGACAGATTGATGCCACCTGGGGCGGCAGCAATACGCTTTCACTACGGGATAAAGGGCTGGCAGACATTCCACTATCCAGCCGCGATTTGAACGGTGCGGGTCAACTCAGCGGCTTCCTGTTAGTCGATGAGAAATTTGCCAAAGGCAACGAGGATATTCTGCGGCGCTTAGTCAAGGTTCAGCGAGAAGCGGCAAACTGGGCTAGCGACAATAAAAATAAAGATGAATTTATTCAACTCTTAGCTACCCAATCGGGCTACCCGGAAAATATATTACGCGTCGAATGGGATACATTACCGCCATTAACGGAGCGTCTTTCGCCCGAATTGGATCCTGCCTTCGTAGAAAAATTAAAACGTGCCGTCACGTTGGCCTATGAATCGCGTCTTATTCGACAACCTTTTGATGTCGATAAATGGCTGGATGATTCTTATCTAAAAGCAACGCAGTAATTTATTTCCCCAAAAAAATTATAACCCGCGTATTGCCGTGAAATTCACGGCAATTGGCAGCCTATTGACGACATTCGGAAGAAGCTATGTATTTTAAAAAACACCAGCAGTATTTAAAAAAACACCAACGCAAAATAACGTCGGGCATTTTAATGAGCTGCGTCTTAACGCTTCCCGCTATAGCGCGAGCAGCCGATCCGCAAATCACAACGAATAACTCATCACAGCGGATCCCCCCCGGCACCGAGGCAACAACCACCGCCCCCGTCCAGTTGAAACGCGTGAAAGTAAACGCTCAGCGTGCGACTGTTCAACCGCCAACCACACTGGCATCAGTGATCGACGGCAAAACGCTCGAAGAAGAGCGGATATACCGCTTTGAAGATCTGTCACAGCTCGTGACGGGGCTGGATGTCGATACCGTCGATGTGATGGATACCACAGTGACTATCCGTGGGATTGGCGACGGCGGTGAGAGCGGCACCAACATCGGTATGCCGGGCAGCGTGGGGCTGTTTGTCGATGGCGTCTACTTGTCCCGCCCCGGCGTTATCTCTAACGATTTGCTGGATATCGACAGCACCCGAGTGTTGAAAGGCCCGCAGGGTGCCGCCTACGGCTTTAATACCACCGGCGGCGCGATTGATATTCGCACCCGCAAACCGACCTTCACACCCGAATATTCATTGGAACAATCATTCGGACAGCGTGGCTATCTGCAATCCAAACTGATGGCATCCGGGCCACTCAGCGACCACTGGGCAGGCCGCATTAACCTGTCACGTACCGAACGCGGTGGAAACGTCACGAATATCGAAAACGGCCATAAGCTCGGGGGCAGCACCAATAACGGCGTGCGCGGCCAACTGCTTTATCAGCCGAATGACAGCTTTAGCCTCAGAATCACCGGCGACTACAGCGATGCCACCCAGCGTCCCGTTTCAGTTCTGGTGAGTGCAACCGACGCATTCCGCACCCGCGCACAACAGACTGGCCTCAAGGTCGTCGGCGGTCGTCAGGTCGCCATGGATGACGAGAACGTCATTCGTGTCGCACAAGGCGGCGGTTCGGTAGAGGCCAACTGGAGACTGCAGAGCGGTTATAGCGTCAACTCCCTCTCCTCACTGCGCTATTTCCGCGTATTGCCCAGCACGGCGGATAACTGGAATATCCCGCTCTATAACGATAGCGGTGCCAATGTACGCGATCGCGTCTGGTCGCAAAGCTTTTGGCTGGATTCGCCCAAAGGCAATAAGGTTGATTATTCACTGGGCGTCGATTACTGGGGAGAGAACCTCGATACCGAGGCAAACAGTCGCTACTACAACGACAATCGCGTGCGGACGTGGGTAGGGAATGGCTATCAGGGCATTAACGTTCAGCGCTTTGGTACGTTAGATGACACCGTCTATTCCGCGTATGGCCGCGGAACCTGGCACGCAGCCGATAAGCTGGACGTCATTGTAGGTCTGCGGCAGACCTACGAGAAAAAAGAGGGAACGTTTATCCGCAGGAACCGCGCGACCTTTGACTCTGGGCCACTCTCACAAACCAACCACCTGCCTTCGGGTTCCATCAGCCTGAACTGGTTTGCGGCACCCAACGTCACCCCTTACCTAACGCTGGGCTACGGGGAAAAATCCGGCGGCCTGAACGTGTCATCCGGGGCCGCAAGACAACTGGGGATCGACTCGCTGTACGTCGATCCAGAGAAAACCCGCTCGGCGGAGCTGGGGGTCAAAACCCACTGGCTACAGCGCAAAGTGGAATGGAATACCGCGCTGTTCTGGAGCGTCGTCGAAGATTTCCAGAATAACGCCTATGACGAAGAAACGGATACCAGCTACCTGATTAACGCAGGGAAATTCCGCTCACGCGGCGGGGAATCTCAGTTGACGCTGCGCCCGCTTGACGGCCTAAGCATCAGTCTGGCTGGTACGCTGTTGGATACCAGTTACCTGAACTTCCCCAACGCCCGCTGCCCGGCAGAAATCTCCGCCGTCTCGTGCGATATGTCAGGAAAACGCGTCTTCAAATCACCCACGCTGAGCTACAACACACGCGTGCGTTATCAATGGGATACGCCAAATAACCTACAAGCCTCGGTTTCCGGTCAATGGTCATGGCGGAGCTGGGCCTACGGTACGCTCGATGATTCCGAGAGCAACCGTATTCCGGCCTATGGCGTCCTGAACCTGTCTAGTGGCCTGAGCGGCAAACAAGGCGATAACCGCTGGAACGTGTCGCTGTGGGTAAAAAACGCGTTGGATAAAGACTACTACCGCTCCGTCAGAGGCTCCAGTGCAACAACGGGTGTGATTGGCGAACCGCGCATGGTCGGAATATCGGTCGGTTACGACTTCAAGGGCTAATGTCATGAACAAGATGGCTTACTCACGCCGACGCTTCCTGCGCGACAGCACGCTGCTGGCGCTGTCGGCACCGTTCTGGAAACCTGCGATCGCCGCACCTCTCGCTACGGCCTCCAACCGTGCAGGCGACACCGTACCGCAGGTGAGCCTGCGCTGGCTAGACGGACAGGTGCCTCGCGCCTTCAGTGGCGTCACCTGGGGCGTACCCTGGCCGCAGGGGACAGTGCGCAGCGATAGCGACTTCCAGTTACACGGCACCCAGCAGCAGGTTTACGACCTGCAAAGCTGGCCGTTGGCACGTTGGCCGGACGGCTCGATTAAATGGTCGGCACATGCTCTGAGCGGCGTCACGCCGCCGGCAGACAAACTCCTTCTGCGGCCGACAGCCAAAGCGGGCGTACCATCGGGTGTCGGAATGGTCAGCGAAAACGATCACGGCTGGACCGTCGATACCGGCCATATTCGCTGCGTAATTCCACGTTCGGGCTCCCGTCTGATCGAAGAAGTCTGGCGAGATGAGCGGCTGGCGTTAACCAACGGCAGACTGGTGTTGCGCATGCAGCGAGGGGCGGAGACGGGCAGTACGCTGACGCAGGACACGTATCAGGGCGTGATCGACACGGTCACGGTGGAGCAAAGCGGGCCACAACGTACGGTGATTGCGCTACGCGGCACGCATCACACACAGCAGCAGGGGGTTACGCGCATCCCCTTTGTTATCCGGCTGTATAACTATGCGAATACCGACTCGCTGCGCGTGGTACACACCCTGATCTATGACAACGATGACGATCGGCTCAGCCTGAAAGGACTTGGGCTGGCGTTCGACATTCCACTACAGGGGGAACTGCACGATCGGCACGTCCGCTTCGTCTCGGATCAGGGCGGGCTCTTTCGTGAAGCGGTACGCGGCCTAAGCGGGCTACGTCGCGATCCCGGTACAGCCGTTATCGCAGCACAGCTGGCCGGGCAAGCCACGCCGCCAATAGCAGATTTTTCACCGGAAGTCGGCAAACGGCTGGATTACATCCCTGCGTTTGGCAGCTACCGCCTGACTCAGCATCATCCCGATGGTTTTCAGATCCACAAACGCACTGCGGCCGGACAGGGTTGGCTACTCTCCGCCACGGGCGAGCGGGCGGCAGGCGTCGGCTATCTCGGCACGCCGAAAGGCGGCGTGGCGTTCGGCCTGCGCAATTTCTGGCAGAGTTACCCCGCCTGTCTGGAAATCGACAATGCCCACACCGACGTGGCGACCGTCACGCTGTGGCTGTGGTCACCGTGGGCAGAGCCGATGGATATGCGCTTTTATCATGACGGCTTGGGTCAGGATACCCATGACAAACAGCGCGAAGGACTGGCGATCACCTATGAAGATTACGAGCCGGGCTTCGGCTCGGCAGTCGGCGTAGCACGCACCAGCGAACTGTTTATCGATATTCTGCCCGCGACGCCCGACGCGGAAAATCTGGTGAATCGAGCACGACGTATGCAGCAACCGCCGCTGCTGGTGGCAGATGCACAGGATTTGTACCGCGCACAAGCGTTTGGATCGATGTGGGCCCCCGCCTCTGCCGCAACACCGGCCCGAGCCAGTCTGGAGAAGCAGTTGGGGGCGTACTTTGACGCCTACCAGCAGGAGGTCGAGCAGCGAAAATGGTATGGCTTCTGGGATTTCGGTGACGTCATGCATACCTATGACAGTGACCGTCACGTCTGGCGTTATGACGTGGGCGGCTATGCGTGGGATAACTCGGAGCTGAGTACCGATCTGTGGCTCTGGTATGACTTCCTGCACAGCGGACGCGCCGAGGTGTTTCGTATGGCGGAAGCCATGACACGCCACACCGGTGAGGTCGACGTGCACCATCTGGGACGCTTTAGTCCGTTAGGATCCCGGCACAATGTGCGCCACTGGGGCGACAGCGCCAAACAGTTGCGTATTTCTACCGTCGCCAATCGCCGTTTTCTCTACTACCTCACCGCCGATGAACGCATCGGTGAATTGATGGATGAACAAGTTGAGGCGCTGCGCACGCTAAGCGCGGTGCTGCCCGGCCGCAAAATCGGCCAGACGCATCCCGATAACCCAAACCATATCAGTCTGGGTTTCGGCACCGACTGGGGTGCTGTCGCTGCCGCGTGGCTCACCGCCTGGGAACGCCACGGCGATCCAACGATGCGCGAACGCTTGCTCAACAGTATGCAGACGCTGGCCGCTCAGCCGCACGGTTTTTTCACTGGCAACGCCGCCATCGATCCCGATACCGGCAGATTTCTTTCCGCGCCAGCGGATCAGGTGGAAATCTCACACCTCAGCGCCGTATTTGGTCTGACAGAAATCTGTAGCGAACTGATTGAAGTGCTGCCCGATCCCGCCTTTAGACGCGCGTGGCTCGACTACTGTCGGCTGTATAACGATCCGGTCGCGTTAAGCGCTGCCGTGGGTAAAACGGTGAAAAAGCTCAATCTGGCTCAAGGCCATGCCCGACTGACTGCCTTTGCCGCACGACAACTGAATGACCGCACGCTGGCGCAGCGCGCGTGGGCAGAATTTACCGCAGGCAGCGGCGGCATTGCCAACCCGACGCTCATGCAGCGACGCCTGACGCCACCTGAAGTGCTCTCCCCGATCAACGAGCCGGTGATTGACTCCACCATTGATAAACATTCCGGCAGCACTACGGCAACCAATCTAGCGACCAACGCCGTTGCCCAGTGGGGATTAACCGCCATCGCCCTACTGGCCTTGCTGGATGACATTTCTCCTTCTTCTTAATGCCGTCACCCGACGGTACGTTACAGGACACCATCATGATTGACCCTAGCTGTACTGAAAACACGCTCATCCTCTCGCCGCAGGTAAACGGAACACGTGACATTACAGATTCCCCGCACCGTTCGGCGCTAATCTGGTCCACGGATTCCACCGGTCAGCCGCTACAGTGGCAGGTGGAGCAGGAAGACCCTGACCGCGCGGCGATCCAGACCACGCCAGAGCGTCTGACGTTGGAGAGCGCCGCTGGGCTAACGCTCTGGCTGGATGCCCCGCTATCAGGCACCTATCGCATCGCCTTTACGCGGGAAATTCTGGTCGCGGATCGCCCCTATGACCGCGTGTCAGACCTGAATCAGTTCTGGGCTGCACGCGACCTGCACCACCCGAACCTATTTACCCGGCACGGTAAGCTCAACGAATATGACAGCCTGAACTTGTACTATGTCGGTATGGGCGGTAACTGGAACAGCACCACGCGCTTTCGTTATTACGATGGCCACGGCGAGCGTCTGCTGCTTGGCGAATACACTGACGCCGCACATCTGCTACGCCCTAATCATCGCTATCGCATCGTGATTGAAGTGGATCGGCGGGAAACACGTTTCTGGGTCGATGATGTGCTCTATTTCCACGCGAGCTACCCGAATACGCCTGCTCCGGGTTATTTCGGCTTTAGGACGGTATTTTCACGTCAGGAAATCAGCGAGTTCAGCATTACTCCGCTGTAAGCGACGCTGGCGCGCCGTGCAGGTCACCATCGACCTGCACGAAGGTGTCGATCAGCTTACGCGCCAGCAGAGACAGACGGGCGTCCGCCAGATAAATGATGCCGTAATGGGTATAAAATTCGTCGGTGTTGTCGTCCAAACCCGCAATCTTCAGCATATGAATACCGTGCCGATCGGGCTCGTTGAAATGATTGGTCGTCCCGATAGCATCCGAATGGCGCACTACATCCAGCAGACTGTAGCCATTTTCACACTCAATATTGGTGCGAATATCCAGCTTGCCGCTCAGTTGCACCAGTGCGCGATGCAGGTTGGGTGGGCGGATCGTTGCCGCCAGCGGATAGGAAAAGAATTGCTCAACGGTAATCTCTTCCTGCACCGCTAACGGGTGCCCGCTGCGGCAGCAGAATCCCCAACGATGCTGGCTCAGCGGCTGAACCCGATAGCGGGTATCGAATTCAAAGTTGCGCATATCCGCCACAATGAAATCAAGCTCTTCGGCCATGAGTCGATGCCCTAGCGCCTGCCAATTATCAACGCGAAAGACCATTCGCACCTTGGGATACAGTTGGGAGAAAGCCCCGATCACCTGCGGCATCAGCCAGGCGGCGGGGGCTGGGCCGCAGCCAAAATTCACTTCGCCCGCCTCTTTCTCATTGAACTGCTGAATATCGTTAAACAGATCGTGCGTCTGATTAATCAGGCGACGGGCGTGATCCAGTACTACCAGCCCTTTAGGCGTCGGCTCCAGTTGGTTCATACGGTCAATCAGGCGGGTGCCAACAGTCTGCTCCAGCGACTGAATACTGCGGCTGAAAGCGGATTGAGATAACTTCATCGCCTGTGCCGCCGACGTAAAATTGCGATGCTCAATCAGAGCAATAAAGTGGCGCAGTTGGCGAAGATCGATATTCATGGCAGCAATCAGCGTGTCATCAGGACGGAAGGAATTTGCAGGCTAGCAGGTCTGGTCGTGCAGAAAAAATAATAAAACCGCTGTTTATATTCTTGCTGGTTATATATCTAACACGGCTGACGTGATGGGGAAGCAACGAGGGGGAGAAATACATCTTCGACGCCTAGCGCAGTCTCTTATACGCCAATCCAGATGCATCGCGAATTTTGCCGTTATCCGGCGTAAAAAATTATGCTGAGGAGATAGCTGGCTTAGGATGAGCCGCAGGGACGCGGCGAGAGCTTGCGCCACGTCGGAACGTGTCGCAAGCGGTCCGTTAAGTCAGATACCGACGAAGGCACCGCGTAGCGGCATAATTCACGCCGAAAGCCTGGGGTCACGGGGCGAGCGGCGCTTGAGCCGTCCCGTGTCGGGCGCGTGCTACGAGGTAGCATGAAAATAACGACATTATCGCGCACGAAACCGTCTCAGCATCCGCATAAAAATGGACGAAGAGACAGAAAACATCAACGTTCCTAGGTCAGAACAATTTCTTCGCCGTCTCCAACCAGTCGCCTTTGAAAGGACGCTTCATATTCTCGATGGCGTCCACGATGTCGTGGTGCACCATTTTTTCATTCTGGATACCGACACAGCGACCACCGTAGCCTTGCTGTAGCAGCTCAATCGAATAGGCACCCATACGGGAGGCCAGAATACGATCGTACGCGACCGGCGAACCGCCGCGCTGAATGTGACCGAGTACGGTCGAACGGGTTTCACGTCCCGTCTCTTTCTCAATGTATTTCGCCAGCTCATCGACGTCGCACACCAGCTCGGTGATTGCCACAATCGCGTGCTTTTTACCTTTTTCGATACCCGCTTTAATTTCGCTAACCAGATCTTCCGGGCTAAACGGCACTTCCGGCAGGACGATAAATTCACAGCCGCCAGCAATTGCCGCCGCCAGCGTCAGGTCACCACAGTGGCGTCCCATGACTTCAACAATCGAAATACGCTGGTGGGAAGAGGAGGTATCGCGCAGGCGGTCAATCGCTTCCAGCACGGTTTCCAGCGCGGTAAAGTAGCCGATGGTGTAGTCTGTACCCGCCACGTCGTTATCGATCGTGCCCGGCAAGCCGATACAGGGAAAACCCATTTCCGTCAGACGTTTAGCACCCATGTAGGAACCGTCACCGCCGATAACCACCAACGCATCCAGACCGCGTCTCTGCATGTTTTCTACGCAGACCTGACGCACCGCTTCATCACGGAACTGTGGGAAGCGTGCGGAACCAAGGAACGTACCGCCGCGGTTAATTACATCCGATACGCTGTAGCGATCCAACTGCTCCATGCGATCTTCGTACAAGCCCTGATAGCCATCATAAATGCCGTAGATTTCCAGCCCTTCCGACAGTGCAGCACGAACCACACCTCGAATTGCCGCATTCATACCTGGTGCATCGCCACCGCTCGTCAACACTCCGATTCTTCTAATCATGACAACCTCTGGACTTGTAGATGTAATTTTGCAGGATTCTTCTATCGTAAATTCACCGCCGCCGTTACGCAGGCAGCAACGCCTTATTCTTTTATTAGCATATTATAACAAACACCCGAAGCTGAATTGATTCAGGTCAGGCTAAATTGTGCATAAATTTTCATGGCCTATCACGTTTTTAACATAAAATGCTGAAAATACCGTCAACTACGCCGTCAGCCTGCCACGTTGATTTTCCGGCACGGCGGAAACCGGATCCTGATGGATAATAATATCGGCACCCGGAAACTGTTTACGTAATGCCTGTTCCAGATCGTCGGCGATTTGATGCGCCTCAGCCAGCGGCAGGGCGTCATCCATTTCCAAATGCAGTTGGATAAAGCGCGTCGGCCCAGAACGTCGGGTGCGCAACGCATGTGCACCGCGAATACCCGGCCAGTTCACGATCACCTCAGCAATGGCGCGATGTTCTTCATCCGGCAGTGCGCGATCCAGCAGCGACTGCACGGCGTCGTAACCCATACGCAATGCGCTATATAAAATATAGACGCCAATACCCAACGCAAACAGGGAATCGGCGCGAGTAATGCCTTTCCAACTGAGTGCCAACGCCACCAGAATGGCACCGTTCATCAACAGGTCGGACTGATAATGCAGCATATCCGCCCGTACCGCCTGACTGTGTGTGTGCTTGACCACCCAGCGTTGGAACGACACCAGCAGCAGCGTAGCCACCAGCGCAATGAGCGTCACCCACATGCCGACTTCCGGCGCGTGCAGCGTCTGTGGCTCCAGCGAATGTTGTAGACCCGTCAGGATCAGGAACAGCGCCGAACCGGAAATAAACATGCTCTGCGCCAGCGCGGCCAGCGATTCCGCCTTACCGTGGCCGAACGCATGCTCAGTATCCGCCGGCTGCAACGAATAGCGCACCACCAGCAGGTTCACCAGCGATGCGGCGATATCCACCAGCGAATCAACCAGCGATGCCAGCAGGCTGACCGAACCGGTATGCCACCAGGCAAACACTTTCATCACAAACAGCACCAGCGCAACGGCCGTTGCGCTCACCGCCGCCAGCGTCACCAGACGCGCATAGTGTGGATTCATCATGCCCTCACAGAAAACAGATCGTCTGGGTCGCTGCCCGTACTCAGTTCGTTAATGATGTTTTTAGCACATGGGAATAGCGAACAAACGTAAAAATACAGCACACCGTCGCCAGTATCGCCATCGCTGCACCCATGTAGCCGATGTCGGGCAGGCCCAAATGGGTAATAACCTGATTACCGAGTAGCGCGCCGCCGCCGATCCCGATGTTATAGATCCCCGAATAGAGTGCCATCGCTACATCAGTTGCATCCGATGCCAACGTCAATACCTTGACCTGCATGCCCAGACTTAGCGCCATAATGGCGATACCCCAGACGATGCACAGCGTCGACAAGCTCCATCCGCTGAATGACAAAGGTAGCAATAGCAGCAAACACACCGCCAGAAACGCGAACGACACAATCAGGAAGCCGGCAGGATACTTGCTGCTGTAGCGGCTAAACAACATGCTGCCAATGATTCCGGCACCGCCAAAAATCAGTAACAGGATGGTCGTGAAGTTTTCACTCAACAACGCCACTTTCAGGATAAACGGCTCGATGTAACTGTAGGCGGTAAAATGCGCCGTCACGATCATGACCGTCAGGCCGTACACACACAGCAACGCCGGACGCTTAAGCAAGAGAGGTAAACTCTTCAACGAACCGGAATTGCTGCTCGGCAACACAGGCAGGAGCTTCATCAGGCCCACCATAATCACCGCAGCGATCAGGCCAATAAGGACAAACGTCACGCGCCAGCCCAGATACTGCCCGACCACACGCCCCAGCGGTAACCCTAGCACCAGCGCCAGCGCCGTTCCGGTCGCCAGCAGGCTCAACGCCTGTGCTTTTTTATCCGCAGGCGCCAGACGCACCACCAACGATGCCGTAATCGACCAGAACACCGCATGAGACAGCGCCACGCCGATACGGGCCATGATCAGCACCCAATAATTCCAGGCGAGGCCGGACAGCACATTACTGATGGCGAACAGGATAAAGATTTTGATCAGCAGGCTACGTCGTTCCATATCACTGGACAGCAGCATGCAGGGCAGCGACATCAGCCCAACTACCCAGGCATAAATCGTGATGATCAGCCCAACCTGCGCAGCGCTCATGGAAAAACTGGCAGCGATGTCTGACAGTAACGCAACAGGGGCAAATTCAGCGGTGTTAAAAATGAATGCCGCCAGAGAAAGGCTGACGACGCGTAACCAGGCGGTCGAACGGGGAGAACGGGTCATGGTATTGATATCAAAAGTTAAAATAAAAGAATGCGCCGCCCACTGTCATGGCAGAGGCTAACGCGGTGAAGCAATGGTACAGGGAAAGTATGTCATCGCCATGTAATGGCGAGCGGCCAACGGTGTTTCTGCGTGCTTTTATGAGGATGTCGCCAAAAGCCTGAAGACAGGTCAGGGAACATTCATGAGCATCATTTTTGATGCTCATATTCTACGCGTTACCACTCCCTTACGCTGTCTTTTTTCGTGCCGAATTTTAGATAAAAAAAAGCCCTCCATCATGGAGGGCGAAAAGACAGGGATGGTGTCTATGGCAAGGAAAAACAGGGTGTGTACCTACTACACATTACTACTCGGACTGCACTACGTTACGACTTACTACACTCGCACTACTACTCGGGACTATCTGTCTCAGTATGGTTTGTCGTTCCTGATGACGGCGCAACCATCTGGTTAAACATGGATATCTGTTGCTGCATCTCTTTCATGCGTTGCTTATGCTTCAGCTCTAAGATCTCTTTCTGCGCTGGCGTCAGCAGGTTATACATTTGGTTGCGCACTCGGGTCATCTGAATCTGACGCTCAATCTGCACACTCATCATTCGGGTTATCTGCGCTCGCACCGCTGCTTCATCAAACGTTTCCGCCGTCACTAGCTTATGCATGGCTTTAACATCTTCGGTGTTAAACGCTGGCTTGTCCTGACGACTCTGGTGCATCAAATCGCGCATTTGCTGGCGCTGTTGCTCAGTCAGCCTCACGCCATCGAACATACCTTGCTGGCCTGATGCGCCCTTTGTGGCGGAATCATCGATATGCCAGCCGCTCGCTGGGGCGTCTCCATTTTCTGCTGCAAAGGCGGTAAAAGTGCCTAACATAAGCAGTGAAGCAAGAGATAAGGTTGCGAACTGTTGCATCAATAACTCTCCAGAGCGGTACGTCATTTTGTGAATCAATGAGCATGAGTCTACGCATCTTGCTGCAAACATGCGTCAGAGGATGTAAAACTACGTAAAGTCATGGAATAGCGCTAATCTATGTCGTATTTTGCCCTTGGAGGTAGAGAAAACATGAATAAAATTCTGCTGGTTGATGACGATAGAGAGCTGACATCTTTATTGAAAGAATTGCTCGAAATGGAAGGTTTTAACGTCGTTGTCGCCTACGACGGCGAGCAGGCGTTACAGATAGTAGATAACACCATTGACCTGTTATTACTGGATGTGATGATGCCGAAGAAAAACGGTATCGATACATTAAAAGAACTACGACAGCAGCATCAAACGCCGGTCATCATGTTGACCGCCCGCGGCAGTGAACTGGACCGCGTTCTTGGTCTGGAACTGGGTGCAGATGATTATCTGCCGAAGCCTTTTAACGACAGGGAGCTGGTGGCGCGGATTCGCGCGATTCTCCGCCGATCCAATTGGACCGATCAACAGCAGGCAGGTGATAACAGCGCGCCGACGCTGGAAGTCGATGGCCTGCGTCTGAACCCCGGACGGCAGGAAGCCAGCTTTGACGATATCGTGTTGGACCTGACAGGCACGGAGTTCACGCTGCTCTATCTGCTGGCACAGCGGCTGGGACAGGTGGTTTCGCGCGAACATTTAAGTCAGGAAGTACTGGGGAAACGACTGACGCCGTTTGACCGTGCGATTGACATGCATATCTCGAACCTGCGGCGTAAATTGCCAGAACGTAAGGATGGCTTACCCTGGTTTAAAACGCTGCGTGGACGAGGCTATTTGATGGTATCGGCTGCATGATCAATAGTTTGACTGCCCGTATCTTTGCCATTTTTTGGTTAACGCTGGCGCTGGTACTTATGCTGGTTCTGATGGTGCCCAAGCTGGACTCGCGCCAGCTTACCGCCTTGCTGGAAAACGAGCAGCGGCAGGGCATCATGCTGGAACAGCACATTGAAGCAGACCTCGCCAACACACCAGCTAACGATCTGCGCTGGTGGTTGCGGCTGTTCTGGGTGCTGGAAAAGTGGGCTCCTCCGGGGCAACGTCTTTTTCTGGTCACCAGCGAAGGTCGAATTTTCGGCGCAGAAAAGCATGAAACCCCGATTGTGCGTAATTTTATCGGGCTGTCGGATAACGCCGACCACCCGCAAAAGAAAAATTACGGCCGCATTGAGCTTCTCGGTCCTTTTGCAATCCGCGATGGTGATGACAACTACCAGCTTTACCTGATTCGTCCTGCCAGCAGTCCGCAGTCAGATTTCATTAGTCTGCTATTTGACCGTCCTTTACTGCTGCTGATCTTCACCATGCTGATCAGTTCACCGCTGTTGCTCTGGCTCGCCTGGAGCCTGGCGAAACCCGCACGTAAGCTCAAACACGCTGCCGACGAAGTCGCCAAAGGAAACTTACGCCAACACCCTGAGTTAGAGTCCGGCCCGCAGGAGTTTCTGGCTACGGGCGTCAGCTTTAACCAGATGGTCAGCGCGCTGGAACGGATGGTTACCGCACAGCAACGTCTGCTGTCGGATATCTCTCATGAGCTGCGCACGCCGCTGACGCGCTTGCAGCTGGCGACGGCACTGCTGCGTCGGCGTCAGGGTGAAGGCAATGAGCTGAACCGCATTGAGATGGAAACTCAGCGGCTCGACAGCATGATTAACGATCTGCTGGTGCTCTCACGTAATCAACACAAGAACGAGCTGACCCGTGAGTTCCTGCGTGCCGATGAACTGTGGGGCAATGTGCTGGATGATGCCGCCTTTGAAGCCGAGCAAATGGGCAAAACGCTGGAAGTACCTTATCCTCCGGGACCGTGGACACTCTTTGGCAACCCTGCCTCACTCGACAGTGCGTTGGAAAATATCGTGCGCAACGCGCTACGTTATTCCCACAACCACATCGAAGTGGCTTTCTCGGTGGATAATCAGGGCATCACCATCAAAGTGGATGACGATGGCCCCGGCGTTAGCCCGGAAGATCGTGAACAGATTTTCCGCCCCTTCTACCGTACGGATGAAGCACGTGACCGCGCATCCGGCGGAAGCGGTTTAGGGCTCGCCATCGTGGAAACCGCCATTATGCAGCACAAAGGCTGGGTAAAAGCGGAGGACAGTCCACTGGGCGGGTTACGCTTAATCATCTGGCTACCGTTACATCAGCGGTAAATCAGGCAAAATCGTTCCTACCGCAACATCCTCTCAGGTGCCCGCACGGGCACCTGTCACATAATGCTTATCTCCCCAGCATTGAGTTTTTTACGCGATTGCGTAGAGTGATCCCACTCATGCCGAAAACAGGCAAGACCCGTGTTGAATGAAGGATACTAACCATGAAAGGAGTAACGCTGCTGGCTGGCGTACTGACCGCGTTAATGAGCAGTCAGGCATTCAGTTCCAGCGATGGAGTTTGCGGCTTTTCCGACTCAGAATGTGGCGTATCCGCCTTGCCCTATTTGCAGCCGGGCAACGACACGCGTGCTAACCTGATGCTGCTGCAAAGCCGTCTCCACAGCATGTCGCTTCCGTTACCCCATCCTTTACCCGACCAAACGCGTTCACGTATCGACCCTTTCACAGCCTACCGGGTCATGGGGATTGCGGCCACGGAAGCGGTTTCGCCGTCGGGGGAAGATGTCACAGCAGATGCGCCTTACCTTTCAACGCTCAATAAAGCAAAGCGGCTCAATCTTCCTTTACCCGTTCAGGGCACTATTTCCACGTTTTCGCCTGACGATAACGAAGGACGGCATATTTCCAATGAGCTCTCCACGCTGGAAGCATTTTTCGACGTCCTGCTGGCTGACACACAGCTCACCGATGAGCAGCGCACGTTGCTGGCACATCAGCGTGTGAATCTCCTCAATGCGCTTTATGCGAAAGAGGCGCTGGTAGCGGGTCTCGCCAGTTTGCCGGATGAGGGGCATGCTGGTGCACTCAAGCAGTATCTGGTTACGGTTCTGGCGTTTTATCAAGGCCACTTCGATGAGGCGGAAAGCGGCTTTCAGGCGTTAACGGCGTCACCGCAGCCATGGGTCGCGGAAACCTCACGCTATATGTTGATTCGCGTGGCAATCAATAAAGCCATGGAAAACGCGCTAGATGAATACAACATGTTCGATGCCAGTAAAGCCGATAAAGCCGCGGCACAGCTGGCCATTCAGCATATTGGCGACTATCTGAAACAGTATCCAGACGGGCAATACATCGAATCCGCTAACGGGTTATACCGCCGCGCTTACTGGATCATGGACGATGTGAATGCCTTAGCGAAAACGTACCAACACGAGTTGGACAACACCTCCGACGTCGAAACCCTCCTTGAGTTGAGCGACGAGATCGACAACAAGCTGCTGGAAAATCGTCAGTTCACCAGCGCACCGGGCAGCGCGCCGTTGACGATGGTGCAAGATCTTAAGCGCTTGCGTTCAGATGAGGGATGGATGGCATTACCCGCATTATCCACTGATGAGCTGACCGCGCAGAAACCGCTGTTTGAGCAAGACAATATGCAGGAAGCGTTCAGCTACCTTCAGGCAGCACAGCTGTTTTATGATCAAAAAGATTACATCGCCGTGGTTAACCGCGTTCCCGCGATACAGGCAGGTGACCTAACAGATACCGTGCGTTTCAGCCTGCAAGTATTACGCGGTCGGGCGCTGGTGCGTCTGGAGCGTTGGGATGAGGCTGAAGCGCACTGGCGCCAGTTGTTAACGCATAATATGGGATATAGCCAAAATCAGTTCCTACAGTTGGCACTAGCGGAAACGCTGGCCAAAGCGGGACACCCAGAGCGCATCTTTGCCGCTGACAGTCCGGTGAAAAATCTGCGTTTTCGTTCTGCGGTGCTGAAAACCAGCGCCAACGCCGATCTGCTCCGTCAGCAAACGGGTCCACAACAAACCCATGAAGAACGGGCTATCGCGCTGCATACGCTGTTAACTAAATCGCTGACCCACGGTGATTACACCAGCTATCTCAAAGATGTTCAGTTGAGAAAAGACATCGCGCCGCTGGTCAGCAGCGAAAACCAGAGTTGGAATCAGGAAGATTTGACGGCATTTGACTGGGACGGTAGCGACACCGAAGAAGGCTACCAATGTCCAGCGCTGGAAAACGTGGTCACGACGCTGAGCCAACACCCCAATGATGCCCGTGCGATTAACTGCCTCGGCGAGTTTTTCCTACGCACCAATAACAGCGTGGGCTTCGACTGGGGTGAAAGCAACATGCTGAGTGGGTTAACCAATGCGCCAGCGCAATTCGTTGGCACCGAATATAACCGTTTGGATGGTTATGTACGAGTGATCGCCGATCCCAAAGCGCCACCGGAAGACAAAACCTATGCCCTGTATCGCGCGGTCTACTGCTATGCGCCAAGTGGCTATAACGACTGCGGACCACAGGAAATCAGCAAGGCAACCCGCAAAGCCTGGTTTACCCAATTGAAGACCAAATACAAAGGCAGCGAGTGGGCAGAAAAGCTCGATTATTACTGGTAACGCCGCTAATGGTGCTGGCCTGCCTGCTCTCGTTCTGTACGCAGGCCACTTCCGTTAACGCTGAACCTTCAACCGTCAACGCTGCACTCCCCATCGTCGATGCGACACGCTATCAGGATTTCTGGCTGTGGGCAGCGGTGCGGCCACAGCCAATTCTGCATCAGGCAAAAACTCTGTATCTGCATCAGGGAGAAATCGCCCGCCGTCAGGGCAAGGTCGTTTTCCTGCGTCAGGGGATTCCGCCCAGCCAGCTGCGCGTTAACCGCGTCTGGCTGGCTTTCCGCATGACCACGCTGGAGCTTTCCGATCGTCACCTGAACCGAATGCTAAAGTTACGGGAAAAGTGGCAACGCCACGGTAATCAGGTTGTCGGGATTCAGATCGATTTTGACGCGAAAAGCTACCAACTGGCAGGCTATGTCGCATTTCTGACGCAATTGCGCGAGCGTTTACCCGAAGAGTGTCAGCTCAGCATTACAGGGTTGCTCGACTGGTCTAAAACCGGTGATGTCTCCACGCTGAACCGCTTACAGGGCAAGCTGGATGAAGTGGTGGTGCAGACCTATCAGGGGCGCAGCACCATTACCAACTACGCCGAGTATCTACCCGCCTTGATGAAGCTAACGCTTCCTTTCCGATTAGGGCTGGTGCAAAACGGCAAGTGGGAAAAGCGGTGGCAGCAGCGCCTTGCCACTTCACCGTATTATCGTGGGGAAGTGGTGTTTTTGGTGAATCCGCCGTCAAAGAAATCACCATCGCGCAGCAGTAGAACAGAGTAGCTACATATAACTACATACAGCTAACTACAGGCAATCGCCGAAGCCATTTTGCCGCCAGGCTTCATAGCTGATGATTGCCACCGCATTGGACAGATTCAGGCTGCGGCTGTCGGACTGCATTGGAATGCGGATACGGAAATCTGACTCGAAGCCGTTGCGAATCTCGTCTGGCAGGCCGGATGTTTCCGATCCAAACAGCAACACATCGCCCGGCTGGTAGGTCGGCTGATCGTAGGGGCGGCTGCCTTTGGTGGTACAGGCGAAAATACGTTTTCCGGGAACCGCAGCCAGAAAATCCTGATAGTTTTTATGACGACTGACGTTCGCCAGATCGTGGTAATCCAACCCTGCGCGGCGCAGTTTCTTCTCTTCAAAATCAAACCCCAGCGGTTCAATCAAATGAAGCATACAGCCGTTGTTGGCAACCAGTCGGATAATATTGCCGGTGTTCGGTGCAATTTGAGGCTCATAGAGCGCGATATGGAACATGAGATAGCGTCAACCACGAAGAAAAATTCCGCCGCAGTATAACGCATTCCCAGCACGTGCCCAAAAGCAAGGCGCACAGGAATGCGGATGATTCTGCACTCATGTCGATCGTTTAAGAAACGAGATACACGGAGCGACCACGTGGCGAGGTATCCCTGCGGGAACCTCATCCCCGTGTTTCTCCTAAAAATGAGCTTAAGTAATCAACATCAGCTTACTTCGCACGACGTTTTCATTCGCAGCGATTACACTTAAGGAAACACGTCAGGGTAATGTACTGATGAAAACACGATGCAGGCATACAGCCTGTGTGGAGGTTTAATGAAACACCCTAAGACATTATTAGCCTGTGCTGCCCTGTTCTGCCTGCCGCTTCTGGCGAGCGCCAACGCAACGCAAGCGCCTACGCCTCAGCAGCAGTTTGAAAGCGGCATCAGCAGTCAGAAACAGTTGCAGCAGAATATGCAGCAGAGCCAGAAGTTGCAGCAACAACAGTTGAATCAGCAGCTCCAGCAGCGTAACCAGCAGTTGCAGCAACAACGTCAGCAGCAGCTACAGAAGGATTTACAGCGGTCGCAGAGAACTACCCCACCACCGCCAATTCAACAGAACCCTTGATGGGTGTGCGGCCTATAACCGCACCCCCATCAGTGTCAAAATCAACGGCGTGGTTAATGCCGCCATCGCCGTTGATAGCAGTAAACTAGACGCCACCGGGCCACCCAGTACGTCGAACTGGCGCGACATCAGATAGACGTTGACGCCCACCGCCATCGACCCCAGTAGCACGACCGCACGCGTCTCCATTTCCGGCAGGCCAAGCGCGATAGCAATCCCCCAGATCACCAGCGGCTGGACCAGCAGTTTGATGGTGCAAATCGCCGTGCTGATCTGCCAACCATCACGCACGCGGTATTCCGCCAGCCCCATCCCCAGCGCCACCAGCGACAGCGGTGCGGCAATCTGCCCCAGCATGGCAAGCGGCTGGTCAACATACGATGGTAGCGGCAGGCCCGTCAGGCTGAAGACGGTGCCGGACAAAATGCCGATAATCAGCGGGTTCTTCAGCACGCCCAACGCGGTTTTGGTAAAGCCCTGTAGCGACAACGCCCCGTTACGCGCCCATTCCACCGACACCGTTACCAGCGTCCACAGAATAAGCCCGTTAAACACCACGACCAGCGCGACGGACGGAATCGCCTCTTCACCCAGCATCAGCGTGGCAATCGGCAGCCCCAGCATCACGTTGTTGGAGAAGATACCGCTCAGCGCGAAAAGCGAGCCGGAGACACCATCGAGATGAAAGACTTTGCGCGCCACAATGCGGCCGAGAACAAACACCAGCAGGCAGCCGCCGAAAAAGGCGATCAGCAGCCGGGCATCCACCACTGGCCGTTTGGAGAAATCCGACATCAGGCGGAACAGCATCGCGGGCATTGCGACAGAGAAGACAAAGCGCGTCATGCCGTCAGTCACGGTGGTCGGCCATTTACCGTAGCGAATCAGGCTATAGCCGAGCGCGATAAGAACAAAGAGAGGTAACGACAGAAAAATCTGGTGCCAAAGCGAAACAATAAATGCAGGCATGAAGCCACTTCCTTATTACCGGCACCGAGTCAGAAAGAAGGTCCGCCGCAATAAAGATAATGCGGGGCATACCCTAAATAATTCGAGTTGCGTGAAGGCGGCAATCGCGTGAATCCCCAGGAGCTTACTCAGGTAAGTGACTGGGGTGAGCAAGAGAAGCCAACGCACAAGCAGCTTGAAGTATGACGGGTATAAAGGCAGACCTCAGCCGGTCGCGAAGTGTGCCCCGATTAAATCTATCCGGTCAGTACAGATGCAGTCAACGCCCCAATCCAGCAAAGTTTGCGCGCGATCAGGTTGATTAACGGTATAAACCAGAATGCGTAAACCCGCAGCTTTCAGTTCCGCAACGCGCTCTGCCGTCAGCAGTTTGTGATTCAGATGGATGGACACACAGCCCAGACGCTGCGTTAACGCCAGCCACTCCTCTTCCCACTCATCCAGCAACAGCCCACGCGGCAGTTCTGGTGCGGCCTGCTGTGCCGCTTCCAGAGCGTCGATAGAGAACGAGGATAGCAGCGGCGCGATCGGATGATCGGCCCATAGCTGACGCGCTGCCAGCGCAATCACGCGCCCGGTTTCCGTTTCATATCCAGTGGTGGGTTTAATCTCGATATTGGCCGCCATGCCGTACTGCACGCAGCGTTTTGCCACCTCCGATAGCAGCGGCAGACGTTCTCCGACAAATTTATGACCGTACCAGCCGCCGACATCCAACCCGACCAGTTTGTCCCACGGCAACGCTCCCGCGATACCCCAGCCGTTGCTGGTACGCTCAAGTGTGTCGTCGTGTAAGAGGAAAATCTGGCCGTCCTGCGACAGCTTGGCGTCAAACTCGATCATCTTGTGACCGAGGCTGGCGCCGACATCAATCGCCGCCAGCGTGTTTTCCGGTGCCAGTGAACCGCCGCCACGATGGGCGACAATGGTCGGGTAAGGCCAGATTATTTCCATTATTCCATCCGTAATCCGCTTTGCGAATCAAACAGGTGCCATGATGACGTCGGCAAATGCAGCCAGAGCGTCGAGCCAATGGCGGGACAGTGCTCATAAGATAGCCGCGCAATCACGTTTTGCCCGCCCCACTTACCGTGCGCTAAATTGTCCGCGCCCAGCAGTTCGAGTGTTGAGATCTGCAACGGTATACCGCCGGTTTCACGCGTCGCCAGCTGAATATGCTCCGGCCGCACCCCCAGCGTCAATGCTTTACCACGCCATTGCGGCTTCGGTTCAGGCAGCACCAACGCGATGTCTTCACCGATGTCATGTGGGGGAGTGATCATTTCTGCATAGCTAAGGGGGAGAGTCTGGGATAGCGCGACGCCTTGAATGACGCGGCTTTCGTGGGATTTCAGAGATTTTGCATAGCTCTGGAGAAAATGAGCAAAAGTCGACTTTTTTGTATTTAAAACTGCATAGTTTCGAGCACCGATTGATCCTGTTTAAGCGGCGTTTAACGCATTATTAAAACACCGCATAGGATATTATCTTTTACCCCACACTGTTTGGTAGAGCTGCTGTAATTCACTATCGGTGAGTTCTGTCATTGAGGATTTTTGAAATTTTTTAGCCATATGGCTTTTTCGCCACTCCTGCCATCCATTCTTGGAACATCTTGTTTGGATTGATTTTATTGTCTCTTTTCTCCAATCAGTAACTTTTTGTGGAGCTGAAGCCATATTGCGTAAAATGCCTATCTGTGTACGTAGGTATTTGATGGATTTAGAAAAATCATCTGATTTTATTTCATGATAGCTATTCACTTTCATGCTTTTATTCAACCGAATCCATGCTGCATTATGTGTTATTGCTGTTTTTTTTACAGCATTATGGGTTTCAACCCATTCATATATAAGTGTTTTTATTTGATGTTTTTGATTGGCATCAACAACACCGTCACCCGTTTTCACTTGCACCCGCGGTTTTTTCACGGGGCTGTTGAAATTGATAACATTGTTAACGGTGTTCCCATTACCGATAACGTTACCTGTACCAGATATATAACTATATGATTTTTCGATATTTGAATCATCACTAGCTTCTTCCCCATTGATTAACTGGGCTATCTCCAAGAGCTCATCTTCGAGGGAACGCTTATTTTTTCCTATATGTACGATTTTGTCGTCCTTCATAACATGTCCTCAATATTAAGCAACGAGATCAACGGTTTCTCTGACTAGCTTTATGTCTATGAAATTACTTGACTTAAAGGCTCTATAAAGTATTGCAATAACTTTTGCCTTAGTTGCTGGGGGGATTTTTTTTGTTCGGCTAGCCAGCAAAAGTTCAACAGACTCGATAATTTTTGATAATGCTTCAATATCAATATCTCCTTCATCGAAGACTGCCGTCTCTACCCCTAGAGCTTCTTGTGTTTCCATTGGCAATGAAGATATATGGAACTCAAACGCAACGCCCTTGACCCCCTTCTTCTGGCGTTTTCTCCACTCCTCCTTATTGGCTTTTCTGTTAACGCTACTTTTATCCCCAGGTAGCCCTGGAAGTCCTGCAAGCTCACTAGCTGAAAACCATTCATTCAGTGCCATCACAAAACACCCTATTTGGTTGCATATTTGGTTGCATTGATGGTTGTGAAACGAAAGTAAATAACCTTTAAATTCAGTCAAATGTAAAATCAAGCAAAGGAGAGGTGATTTTATTTCGTTGCAGCCATTGCAATGACAACGCAATGAAAGTATCTTTTTCATAACTAGATGGCTACTTGAGGCGCTAGCTAGTCGGTTAACTTTTAAGGATGGCATGAAATGAAAGGTGAAAAAAGAGTAAACATGCACAGGGCAGACATAGTCGCCGCTCTCCGCAAGAGAAACTTGTCTCTGTCAGGCTTGGGGCGTGAGCACGACTTGTCTCCTTACACATTAAAAAATGCATTAGATAAACCTTATCCAAAGGCTGAAAAGATTATCGCGGATGCTATTGGAATGACTCCCCAAGAAATTTGGCCAGGGAGATATTGAAATGATGTCGATAAGCAGTTGGGTAACAGCAAAGGATATTGCAGGGCTTCCAGGTCTTCCGTCAGCTATCAGTTCGGTACTTAGAAAGGCCAAAAAAGAGAATTGGGTTTTTAGACAAAAGTGTGGAATTAAAGGTGTTGCCTATGAATTTAATTTTGATGGCTTACCGATGGTCGTGCAAAACGCTTTGCGTGAGCGTTACTACAACACCTTGCTGCAACAACAGCCCGTTAAAGCTCTGGCAGTGGCGAAGACTTCTGCGTCATCCAGTCAGTTGCTTGAAATCGTGCGTCAATGCCCTGCGGTACTAGACCAGAAAACCGCAGAAATGACGCAAAAACAGCGTGATATCGCTGATGCCCGTATGGTGCTGGTTGTTGAGGTGCTGCGTCTTGAAGATACCGGTTTATCGCGTATCAAGTCGATTAACTTTATCTGTGACCGGTCACGCTCCGGCGATCTGCCTGCACACCTGCACGGGTATGTTGATCTCGCTAATGCGCGTCGCGGCCAGCGTGTCGGCGTCAGTGTGCGTGCGTTGAATCAGTGGGTTGTTGACTACCTGAGAGCGAAAAACAGCGCGGAACGCCTCGCCCTTTTAGCGCCCGGTCATAAAAAAGCTAAGAAACCAGAGCAGCTTTCGTGGGTGCCGATGTTTATGGCGCACTATCGCAACCCGAACGGCCCGTCAGTTGCAGAGGCTTATCAGGGGTTCTGTGCCGAGTGGCATCAACGCTATGCCGATCAGCCTGCGATGCGTGATGCGGTTCCTTCTGTCCATGCTGTTTATCGCGCATTAGACAAGATGCCTCGCATCGTGCGCCAGCGCGGCCGTGTCACTGGCTCTGCCATGACGGCATTACAGACCTACGTTAAACGCGACTGGTCAGTGATGCCTGTTAATGGTGTCTGGATTGGTGACGGTCACAGCATGAAAATGAAAGTTCAGCATCCTGACCACGGCCGCCCGTTCACGCCAGAGTTAACACTGGTGATTGATGGTCGTACCCGCTACGTCGTCGGCTGGAGTCTGGCGCTGTCAGAAAACACGCTTGCCGTTGCCGATGCGCTGCGCCACGGCATCGAACGCCACGGTGTGCCACTGCTTTACTACTCCGATAACGGGGCGGGCGAAACTGGAAAAATGCTGGATGCGGATATCACCGGTATTCTGCCGCGCCTCGGTATCGAACACCCTACCGGTATTCCAGGGAACCCACAGGCACGCGGTATCATCGAACGTCTGAATAGGGAAATTCCGGCACGTATCGCCCGTAAGTTCGCCACCTATAACGGTAAATCGGCGGATAAAGAAACCGCGCGTATTACCAGCCGCGCGATTGACTCTGCGGTGAATGCCCTGAATCAGAATAAGGCGCTCAATCCCGTACAACAGTCTGCGATTGCCAAGCTGCCAAGCTGGAACCAGTTGATTGATGCGATTGAGGATGAGGTCACGGCATATAACACGCAACACCGGCATAGCGAATTACCACTGCGTGCAGCGGGCGGACATTACACGCCTGCGGAATACCGCGCCGCACTGCTGGCTGACGCTGAGATTGATCGCTTGTCTGAGGCAGAGCTGCGCGAAATGTTCCGGCCGCAAGTCAAGCGCACCGCGCAGCGCGGCTGGTTATCCATTTTCAACAATCAGTATTTTGCTGAAGAGTTGATAAAGGTGGATGGCGAGGAAGTGCTGGTCGCGTTTGATATTCACGATGCAACGAGCGTAACCGTTCGTTGCGTGGATGGTTCGCTGGTCTGCACGGCCATCGTCAACGGCAACACCCGCGCCGCTTTCCCTGTCGATTACATCGAGAAGGTTCGCAAAGACCGTCACAGCCGCCGTATGGCGCTGAATAACAAGAAAGCTGAGGAAATAAACGCTGAGCTTAATCCGGCGTTGCCTGGCGAGACATTTGATTTTGGCAGTTTTATCCCCGCAGAGCGACCGGAGCCGGAAGACGAACCGTATTTCTTCCTGCAAGCCGACCGCGACGAATATTTAAGAAAGAAAGCCGCGCAGCGGTAAATACAGAGAGGTTGATATGAATTTACAGGCTGAATTAAACGAACTGATTACCCGTAAGGGCTGGTCACAGGCGCAAGCCGCGCGGGCGATTGGTAAAAGCCCTGCGGTTATTAACCAGTATTTGCAGGGAAAGTATGCTGGTGACGTAGACGGCATTAATGAACTGATTGCCGGTTTCATTGCGCGTGAAAGTGAAAAAGACAAAGGCCAGCGCATTACGGCGGAATACGTCAAAACGATGACGTCGGCACGCGGTATTGAGGTGATCCGCATGGCGCACCTGGACGGCGACATCAATGTAATTTACGGCGAGGCCGGGCTGGGTAAAACCATGATGTTACGGGAATACGCTGCCCGTCATCGTGACGCGATCCTGATTGAAGCCGACCCCGGCTATACCGCCCGTGTGGTATTGGAAGAACTGTGCAGCCGCCTCGGTCTTAGTAAGCGCGGCAATATGCACGAACTGAGCGAGGCGTGCATTACGGCGCTGCGTGAGTCGGGTCGTATTGTGATGATCGACGAGGCGGAAAACCTGCCCTACCGCGCCCTCGAAACGCTGCGTCGTATTCACGATAAAGCGGGGATCGGGCTGGTATTAGCCGGAATGCCACGCTTGATCATCAATCTGAAAGGCAAGCGTGGCGAATACCGACAGTTATATAGCCGCGTCGGCTTTGCCCTGTTCATCGGTGATGTGCTGCCGGAGGATGATATCAACATTATCGCTACCCATATGCTGCCTGATGCGCAGAACGCCGACATAGCGGGTGCGCTGTTTAAAGCCTGTCGTGGCAATGCCCGACGCCTGTTTAAGCTGGTGCGCGGTGTCAGTCGTCATAGCGATATTAGCGGCAATGCGATTAGCGCGGGGGCGGTACGCAAATTTGCAGAAATGCTGATTAGTTAATTAACGAGGTATTAATGATGTGCAAATTGCCAATTAATAATCCCGAATTAATGCGCCCGATTAATCGGCTTATTCGGTCTGGTATTAACGTCGTCAATGTGAATTTAAATTTTAAACGCCCTGTTATTGAAGTTGATCGTCCGTTTAAAGCATGGGAAGCCGGAGCCGTGGACATTACTGAAACACGCAACGGCGTGCAGCAAATTGTAAAAATGACGCGCTGGCGTGGCGCTCACATTATCTGGAGGTAGTTGATGGCGAAAGTCGTTGTGTATTTGCGTGAACGGTCACGCGGGCTTGTGGTTGATTGCAAAGTGGAGCGTGAGCCTAGTGATGGCGAACTGGCGCAGCGAGCCGCTGAAACGGTGGCCGCAGGTCTGACAGGACACGTACTAGCAAAAGTTAGTGACGTAGTAAAAAAATCTAAATCACGTAAGGGGAAAGTCAATGTCCATTAAAAACAAACAATTCACCGAAACCGCAGCCCCGGAGGGGTACTGGGTTGATGCTAAGGGCGTATTAACGCCAGAGCATCTGATTAAACCGATTGATACCGCGCGTGATGGGCTGGTTGCGGAACTCATTGGCCGTGCGTTGGCTGTCAATAAAGCGCTGGCTGAGTTTAAGTTGTCTGGCTTTGCTGATATCGCCGCGTTCGTGGCGCTATCAGGCGATGAGTACGGCGTTAACTTGGGTGGAAAAAAAGGTAATGTCACTCTGTATAGCTACGATGGCCGTTACAAGATTCAGCGGGCTATGCAAGACCGCATTGATTTTGATGAGCGCCTACAAGCCGCTAAAGCGTTGATCGATGAGTGTCTGGCTGATTGGGTAGAAGGTGCACGTCCAGAGGTTCATGCCATTATCAATCGTGCGTTTCAGTCTGAGAAATCAGGTGAGGTTAACACCGGCGCGGTACTTGCCTTGCGTCGTCTTGAGATTGCAGACGAACGCTGGAATCGGGCGATGGATGCAATCGGCGAAGCGGTGCAGGTTGTCGGTAGCCGTTCTTATATTCGCGTCTATGAGCGGATCGGCGACTCTGACCAGTATCAGCCTATTTCATTAGATATCGCAGGGGTGTGATGTGAACGCTGGCGAGTTTAATAAAAAACATAAAGTGGGGGCGGCGTTTTTTCACCGCGCTCCCCCTCTGCGCCCACGTCGAATGGTTAAAACGGTCGATATTGCGCGTGACTTTAATTGTGGTGCGATTGTTGAAATTAATCTGGAACCGTATTTCGTCAAGATTAATACGTTAAAACCCGCAGGCTGATTTAAACCGAAATTAAAACTTCTTTAAACATGGCGTAAACCCGCCAGGGCTGGCTTACGCCAAAATCAGGAACTGGATCATGATGAATAACGAAAAATATCTCAACAAAATTAAAAAACTGCTGAATCTGGCGCGGCGGAGTACCAATACTAATGAAGCCGCCAATGCCATGAGCCAAGCGCAGGCAATGATGCGCCAGCATGGTTTAACTGAAACTGACGTTGATTTGATGGCAATTAACGAAGCTGACAGTAAAACGGCTCCTTCCAAAGCTCAGAAAACGCCTAAATACATGGCTGGGTTGATGCAGCTTATTTGCAATGCGTTTGGTGTGCGGAGCTATTTATCATTTAAACGTGACTTTCTTGGTGGTCGCCAGAATAGCGTTATTTTTTACGGCCCGAATGAGCGCCCACAAATTGCGGCCTATGCGTTTGATGTTTTATCGCGTCAGATGATGAAAGCCCGTCGTGAGTTTTCAACCAGTCTGCGCAAAAGCATTAAACAGAGTACCAAAATTGCTCGCGCAGACACGTTCTGCGAGGGCTGGGTATTGGGTGTATGGCAAGTAGTTGATTCATTTGTTGTCAGTGACCCGGAAGCCACGTTGATTTCAGCATACCACCATAAGTTACAGCAGAGGGGCGGGCTTAAATCTGGAGAAATGAGAGACGCTAAAAAAGCGCGGGGAACCGAAGATGCACGCTATGCGGGTTATGTCATCGGTAAAAATGCCAATTTGCATCATGCGGTTAACGGTTCGGGAGTCGTTACACCAGCAAGAATCGGGAAGGTGTGACATGCCGACCGTTAACAATTGTGAATATCTGGAGAACGGAGCCAAGCGCCTTTACCACTTTAACGATGGCTCGCTGGTAAAAGAGCGTCCAGCGTTACCGGGAAAATCGCGCCTTGAGTTTTACGACGCGCGCGGTAATCGCATTTACAAGCCTGCGACACAGCGGGAAATGAAACAGGCCATTGAACGTCATAAAAAATTCTGGAGAGTGTCATGAATAATGTTCGCGCTGATTTACATTTGCTTGATGGTTTTATTGCCCATAACCCCGATTTAGGTGATCGGTTTCTGGATATGCTGGCTAATTGTCGTGACGAGCTGCTTGAGCTACGCAAGCAAAGCCCTAACCCTGACCAGCAGGCGCTCGGTCATGTTGGCAATCAGGCTGTGGGTTGCTTCATCAATCGATATGAGCGTAATAGCGGCAATGAAATCATCGCGTTAACCCTGCGGCACACACTGGATGGTAAGGTTCTTGAGCAAGATTTAACGCTGACAAAATTGTGCGGACACTGGCGTGCAATTATCGCCCTAGATGAGTTTCCTGATATGGAAACCCCAGCAGGTGCGCTGTTTACGCTATCTGACTGGCTGATGCGCCTCGGCTTGGCTGCCCGGATTGATGCCGTTACAGAGCAACGGCTGGAGGCGCTGACAGAATGAAAACCGTTAATGATATCCGGCTGGAAGTGATTGGCTTTGGTTCAGTTCCTGCCAGTGTGGACGAACAGCGAGAAATGGCGCGTGAATTGATATCACTGCGCACACAACTGGCAGAGTTGCGGGGGCAAGCGGTATTTATGTGCGGAATCGCAGATCCAGATGGCAATGCGTATTTTGGCGAGTGCTGTGTCGGCGATGCGGGCTTGATGAATGATGAAGTAGCGAGACTAAATGACGATCTGGAAGATGGCGAGCCTCTTTATTCCGTTGTTGATTTATTTCGCCGCCCCGTTCCGCAGCGTAAGGACGGTGATGCATGACAAATACAGCCAAACGGCAAACAGTGGCGCGTAAGCGCCGCCAGCGTGCCAGGCAAGCTGGCGAGTACGGGAAGAACCGGTTGGAACTGGTGTTATCCGATAGTGAATTGCAGATGCTAGAGCAGAACTGCCAGCGCCGTAACCCAGGGCGAGAACCTTACAGCAAGGCGGATTATGTTTCTCTGCTGATACTGTGCGATAACGAGCGACTGATGCGGCAGGAAGCTGCGCTGGGAACCTGTGAGCGTTGCAATGAGACGCTGCCAGCAGGCTGTGGCGGTCTGTTTCGTGGTGAGTCTGCGTGCTTTTTTTTGCGGGATTTTCGGCAGTTGAATTTAACTGGTGTGACCGGTCACGCTCAACTGGATGGGGAGCGACAGAAATGAATATTCAGCAACGTCGCATGATTGGCGCAATCAAAGCGGGGCAATCCGCGCTCGGATGGGACGATGCGACATACCGCAGCGTGCTGGCCCGGATAACGGGAAAATCCTCATCGACCCTTTGCACAATAACAGAACTGGAGAAGGTAAAGGAGTACATGCACCAGCAGGGTTATCCGCGCAAAGCGAAAAGCCACGGCCGTAAACCCAGCGTTCCTGCTAGCAAAAAAACCGTACTCAGCAAGATTGAGGCGCTACTGGCTGATGCACAGCGCCCGTGGCAGTATGCGGAGACTATGGCGAAGAACATGTTTGGTGTACGATATATTGACTGGCTGGATATACAGCAATTAACCAAACTCATGCAGGCGTTGATTATTGACGCCAAACGTCGCAAAAAAGCTGCCGAGGAATAATTATGGAACTGGAGCGTGTCGCGAGGCTGTTGCCCGAAGTCGTTTTGCAAATCGCTGACCTTATCGGCTTCCCCGCGACCGCTCAGTTACTTGAGAAGTTCGGCGGTACAACCTTCCCCATCGGTAAAGGGCTGCGGGCGCTGGGTGCGCATCGCGCCGAGCTACTGCGCGAAACGGTCGGCGTTGATAATGCCGCGATGCTAGTTAAGAAATTCGGCGGCGAAGTCCTTTACCTTCCGCGCTGCGACCGTGCATTACGTGAGTTGCGTAACCGGCGCTTTCTCTCTGAGTTTGCCGCACTGCGCGAGAGCGGCACCTCGGGTAATATGGCAATGACGCAACTTTGCCCCGTGTACGGCTTTTCTGACCGCTTCGCATGGGAACTAGTGCGCGAGAGTAAAAATGCAGTAACACATTCACAGCAAAGTCTTTTTTAGTTTTCTAAGGAATGAGAAATATGAAATTAAAGACCATAACTCTGGGTATTATCTTATCTGTAATGTCATCTACAGCGTTCGCTGCTGATGGCTACAAAAATGTGAAGTTTGGCTCAAGTGTAGAAACGGTTTTAGCATCTAAATTATGCTCTCTTCAAAAATATAAAAGTGATACACCTGGGATGGACTCTTATGCGTGCCAGGACTTTATATTTTCAGGGCAACCGACACTAGCTATGGCTATTTTTTTGAATGGAAAGTTTCAACGATTCGCCATTTCTTTAAATACTTCCGCTACCCCCGTTCTCGAAGGGTTAACCAAGAAGTATGGCCCAGCATCATCGTCCTCTACAGCTGAGGAAATGGATCGCGCCGCAGTCACGGGGGATTCAATTTTTGTTAGATTTGATAACAATACGGTTTTTATCCAAGGAAACAAGAACGTATCGACAGGCAAAGATGAAGGGATACTTGTTTACACTACCCCGCAATATGACAAAGAGTTGCTAGCATTACAGGCAAAATCGCTAGGTAATGACTTGTAACCCACTGAACCCCTTCCTCTTATTCACCTCCCCGCATAATTGAATACTGACCACCTCACATAACGAGGTGGTTTCATGAACATTTTCAACAACAAAATCTTTCATATCACACGCTTTAAACGCTTGCTAGGCTGGCAGTTGACCGCTGTTCTGTTACTTGTACTCATCGGTCTGGTATCACCGCAGCAGCTTCCCGTTGTCATCTACAAAATCTCACTCATCACATTAGCGGCTGTGCTCGGCTACTGGCTTGATCGTTCTTTGTTCCCGAAGGCCGGGTTAGCACAATACCTGGAACACAAACCCGAACTAATGAAAACCGGTATCTATCCGGTCAAATCAGGTTGCGAGCAGGTCTTTGCCGCCGCGCTCATTCGACGTGCAATCATCGTTGCTGCCGTCTGCCTCGCTGTGGCGATGGGGCTGTAATCATGGACTGGCCGAAAATCACCCGTGTGCGATGGTTAGCCGTGTTGCTGCTGTGGGCTGGCAGTATTTTCGGCCATGCCCACGCCGCACAGCCTCCTGCCGCCGCTCAACAGTACCGCAATGATGTGATCCGCAGCGCCCGTCTGGATTGGGGTATCAATGCCCCCATCGCGGACTTTGCCGCACAGTTGCATCAGGAAAGCGGCTGGAATCCACGCGCAATATCCCCCGTTGGCGCACAAGGTCTCGCGCAGTTTATGCCTGCTACCGCCGATTGGTTCAGTCGCATCATGCCTGAATTAAAGGCAAACCAACCGTTTAATCCCACCTGGGCTATCCGTGCATTGACGAGCTATGACCGTTGGCTGTGGGAGCGCGTTAGCGCCCGCAACGACTGCGAACGCATGGCAATGACATTATCTTCCTACAATGGCGGGTTGGGCTGGGTGCAACGCGATCAGCGTTTGGCAACACAACGCGGGTTAGATCGTCTGCGCTGGTTCGGTCACGTCGAAACCGTGAATGCCGGTCGCAGTGCCGCCAACTGGCGCGAGAATCGGCACTATCCTGACCGCATTCTGAATCAACTAGCTCCTCGCTATCAGATGTGGGGAGGCCATAGCTGTGCTGAAACTATTTAGAGCCTACTGGCCTCACATCCTGATCCTCGTCGCTGTTGCGGCATTCGGCTACAACATCGGCCACATCGCGGGCAAGAACGCGAAGCAAACCGAATTACAAGAAGCCATCACGTACTTATCAGCAGATAACAAGCTGAAAACCGGGCAAATCACGGTTTACGAACAGGATAAGCGCATCGCCGCCGAGCAACATGTCGCGGCGTTGCAAAAAGCGATAGCCGATGCAGATACCCAGCGCCAGCGGGCTGACCAACTATCTGTCGAGCTGCTGCAAACCAAAGCCGAGCTGAGTAAGACAAAAAATCAGCTTAAAAGGACGATTAACGATGTTGTTAAAAAAGATGGTGCCACTTTTACTGGTATTGGCCCTGACAGCCTGCGGCTCTACCGCGCCGGTCTTGGCTACCCCGCCGATGATTTGCCCGAAGCCGCCAGCGGAGCTGCTGTATATCCCGCCGATGCCGTCCGCGCCCGTGGCGGACTCTCTCCAGCCGGACTTCTTGAGCACAGCGCCGACTATGGCGAGTGGTGCCTGATCCTGCGTGAGAACATGGCGAAGCTGAATCAGTTTTACGTGGAGGGGAACCCATGAGCATGGAGTGGGTGCTGGGGGTGGCGATGGCGTTAGTTTCCACGCTTGGCAGTCTGTTTATTCGTTCACTGCAAAAGGACATCACGGACTTGGAAAGCGCGGTCGAACGTATCAAAAACGATTACCAGCGCCGTGAGGATGCGCGGCGCGATCAAGATTCTGTGATGGCCGCCCTGCGCGACCTGAAGAACACGATTGAACGCATCGATAACAAACTGGACAGGAAGGCAGATAAATAATGAAGGCACGGCAAAAACGGCGCGTTCGTCGCGTCACAGTGGTATCGAGTGCGGACTCGGCAGCGCTGGTGGGCATTAAGCAGCGGCTGGATGCATTACAGGTTCCGGCCGTGCAACTGGGCGGGCTGGATGAGATTTCAGGTCAGTTAAACCGCATTGAACGGCGCATGGACAGCATCGAAGCCGCCGCCGTTCGCCAGGGCGCAATCGCGGGCGGGGTTACCGGAGCCGTAACCGGTGGCCTGGTCACCACGGCGATTTTACTCATCAAAGCGCGGCTGGGGTACTAATGGCGCATCCGCAGGAGGTTCGCGGCAAATTGCGACGCGCCTACATTTTCGGGCAAATGTCGCTTGAAATCGCCTCCGCGCAGTCTGGTGTCGCATTTGCGACCGCACGGCGTTGGAAGAAAGATGCGCAGGACGCAGGCGATGACTGGGACAAGCTACGCGCCGCGCATGTTATTGCGGGCGGTGGTCTGGAGGAGATTGGCCGCGCTGTACTTACCGGGCTGGTTACACAGTACCAAACCACGCTGGAAATGCTGAACGGTGCAGCCGATATCCCGCCGCGTGAACGCGTCGAGCTGCTTGCCAGTCTGGCGGATGCGTTTAACAAGGCGACATCGGCTAGCAAGAAGATCCTGCCAGAAACCAGCGAGCTGTCTGTTGCGCTTGAGGTCATTCAACTGCTTTCGACCTTCATCCGAGAGAGGCATTCAAAACACCTGGACGCGTTCGTCAGCATTCTTGATGGGTTCGGCGAAGAGATAGGGAAACGTTATGGCTGACAAGTTGATCCGCATAAACCATGAAAATTCAGTAATGGCAAGCCAGGTTACCCGCATAGAGCGCGGGTATCACGATAGTGTTTTTGTCTGGGCTGATGGTGTCAAACATGAGCTATTGGTTGGCTACGGTGAATCAACCTATGACGCAGAAAGACGCATTACTAACGAGATTAACGCGGCGTTAAGCGGGGATTAAATGGCGCGTAAATCTAACAAGCTAACCGCCAAAGACTTTGCCAAAGAACTGGAAGAGCTGGCGGCAACGCTGCGCCGGACGATTGAAGCCGAATGTGTCGGCTTTGATCCGTCTGCGGCGGCAATAGCAGAACGTCGCGCCCGTGTATTCGACCCGGTCAGTGGCTACGACTATTTTGTCGAGCATTACTTCCCGCACTATGTGCGCCATGCTGACAAAAGCGAGCTACATAAATACCTGTTTACGCGCCTACCGGAGATTATCGCCAGCCCCAAAGGCGAAAATGATGCGATAGCCGCGCCGCGCGGCGAGGCTAAATCGACGTTGGTTAGTCAGTTATTTTCGATTTGGTGCATTGTCTGTGGCTTCAAGCATTACCTGGTTATCGTGATGGATTCAATTGATCAAGCGTATCCGATGCTGGAAGCCATCAAAGCCGAGCTGGCGTTTAATCCCCGCGTGGAGATGGATTTTCCTGAGGTCGCTGGCGGTGGTCGTGTGTGGCAGGCTGGAACCATCGTTACCCGCAACGATATCAAAGTACAAGTCGCAGGCAGTGGCAAAAAACTGCGTGGTCTGCGTCATGGCCCGTATCGCCCCGATTTGGTGGTGCTAGATGATATCGAGAACGACGAGCAGGTACGCAGCCCGGAGCAACGCGACAAGCTGGATAACTGGCTGAAAAAGACCATCCTGCCGCTCGGTGGCGCGGGTGCGAAATTCGATGTTATCTATATCGGCACTATCCTGCATTACGATTCTGTTCTGTCACGCACCCTGAAAAACCCGCTGTGGAAAGCCGCGCGATTTAAGGCGGTGATCCAGTGGCCGGTCAATCTGTCGCTGTGGGAAGAGTGGGAGGAAATCCTCCGCAATAACGACAGTAACGGCGAATGGATGGCGAGCGCGTTCTATCAAAACCACAAGCTCGAAATGGACGACGGTGCGGTCGTGTCCTGGTCTGCTCGTCCGATACTGACGCTGATGCTGATCCGTGCGCGTGATGGTCACAGTACTTTTGATTCCGAGTACCAGAATGACCCGGTGAGCGGTGAAGACGCTCCATTCGCCCACTGCATAAATTTTTGGATAAACCGACTCAATGAGTGGATCTTCTTTGGCGCGTGTGACCCCAGTCTCGGCAAAGCTGGTGCGAGTCGTGACCCCTCCGCGTTGCTGGTTGGTGGGTTTAACCGCCATACCGGCATTCTGGATGTGGTGGAAGCGGCTATCCGTAAGCGTTTGCCCGACAAAATCATTTCTGATGTGATTGAGTTACAACGCATTTACGCCTGCCTGGTGTGGTCGATTGAGTCCGTGCAGTTTCAGGAGTTCCTGCGCACCGAGTTGGTGAAGCGCAGCGCGGCTGTGGGTATCCCTGTGCCTGCGCGGGCAGTCCAGCCGCACAGCGACAAACTGCTGCGTATTGAGTCGCTACAGCCACATATGGCTAACGGATTAATTCGATTACATCCGAGCCAATCCACATTGATTGATCAGTTACGGCATTTCCCGATGGCTGACCACGACGACGGCCCGGATGCATTACATATGTTGTGGGCGCTTGCCGTGTCTGGTGTTGGCGCATTTTCATTTACCGCTGTACCCCGCCGTAATTCTGATGACCGGGGCAGTAGATTCGGTTCAGGAGGCTGGTAGTTTATGGCTCAGATTGTTGATCAATATGGTCGTCCGCTTAACCGCGAGGTACTGAAATCCCCGCAGACAGCGCGTGTGGCGCAAATAACCCGGCATTTTCCAGAGCATCCCTCGCGTGGCCTGACGATTCGCCGCTTGCCGCGTATCCTGGAAGCCGCCGAGCGTGGCGATCTGGCCGCGCAAGCTGACCTGTTTGAAGACATGGTCGAGAAAGACGGGCATATATTCTCTGAGATGGCAAAGCGCAAGAATGCGCTATTGGGTTTGGACTGGAGCATCGAACCGCCGCGTAATGCGACCGCCGAAGAGAAAAGCCTGGCAGCGATGGTGGCCGAATGGATGGATGACATTCCCGATTTTGAGGACATTATTCTCAATGCTGCGGAGGCTATTGGGCACGGATTTTCAGCGCAAGAAATTGAAAAGTGGGAGTTTGAAGACAATATCTGGCTCCCCGCGCAAATCAAATTGCGCCCGCATCGCTGGTTCTGCACTAACCCGGAGATTGACGATACAGTTCGCCTTTCTGACGGTAGCATGAATGGCTCGGAGCTATGGCCGTTCGGCTGGCTGGTTCACACTCATAACGCTAAAGCGGGCTACATTGCACAGTCTGGGTTATACCGCGTCTTGGTCTGGCCGTATCTGTTTAAAAATTATTCCGTGCGTGATTTTGCTGAATTCCTTGAGATTTACGGTTTACCCGCGCGGGTCGGAAAATACATGGAAGGGTCGTCTGACGACCAGAAAGACGCGTTGTTACACGCGCTCGTTACGCTTGGCCACAACGCCGCCGGTATTATCCCGATGGGCAGCGAAATCTCATTTGAAGCCGCTGCTGACGGTCAATCCGATCCGTTTATGGCGATGATCGACTGGTGCGAGCGTACCGTATCGAAAGCGGTGCTCGGCGGAACGCTGACGAGCCAGGCGGACGGTAAAACCTCAACGAACGCCCTGGGCAACGTTCACAACGACGTGCGCAACGATATCCTGGTTGCCGACGCGAAACAGCTACGCGGCTTTTTCTCGAACATGATCCAGATGCTGCTGTCGATTAACGGCTATCAAGTGAGCCGCCGCCGCTTGCCGAAATTCGTTTTTGATACCAGTGAGCTGGAAGATATCGGAACGTTCTCGACCGGAGTGTCGACGCTGGTTCAGGCCGGGATGAAGACTATTCCGCTTTCATGGGTACACAAGAAAGTTGGTATTCCCGTCCCACAGAATAACGAGCCGGTGCTAGAAGCCGCTCCGCGTCCCTCACTTACGGGATTATCCACATCACCCTACCGTGGTTTTGCGGCATTAAGCACTGCACCTGGTGAAATCAGCGACCCGGCACAATCGGCACTCGACAGCGCACGCTCAACGCCAGAAGCAATCAACGATGCAATGCAGGCGCTGATTGCACCACTTGTCACAGCGTTACAGCAGGGACAAACGCCAGACGATGCGCTCGATATCATCGCGGCCAGCTATCCTGCGTTGGATGATGCGCATCTCCAGCAACTGCTTTCCCAGGCATTGTTTGTCGCCGATATCTGGGGGCGACTGAATGCCGACGCCTAACGATGTCAACCTCGGCTACGCTATCGGTCTGAAACCCGAAGAAGCGATCCGCTATTTTGAATCCAAAGGCTATACCATCGGCTTTAACTGGCATGACGTCGAAGCCCGCGCCCATGCTACCGCATTCACCGTCGCCGGTATTCTCAAACAAGATGTATTAGAAGATATCCGGGGCGGATTGAATGCAGCGTTGAAGAACGGCGAAACCCTGGAGCAGTTCCGGCGTCGATTAACGCCCGTTCTTGAGCAAAAAGGCTGGCTCGGTAAGGGGCAAGGGCTGAAAGCCGACGAAGACGGTGTGCTCGAAGGGAAAAAGCTCACGCCGCGCCGTCTGAAAACCATTTTTGAGACGAATATGCAAGCGGCCTACAGCGCAGGCCGTTACGAAGAGCAGCTCGCTAACGCGGAGTTTCGCCCTTACTGGGAGCGAATCGGTGTAATGGATTCGCATATTCGCCCCAGCCATGCCGCGCTGCATGGCTACATCGCACGCTATGACGACCCTGTCTGGCAGTTTATGTACCCGCCAGATGGTTATGGATGTCGCTGCCGCGTTCGTGCTCGTTCGCAGTCCGATATTGAACGCCTGAAAGTCACGGTTCAGCACAGCGAGATCGTCGATGTCGAACAAGCGTGGGGGCCGAATGACTCGCGGACGGTACGGGCCATTAAGTGGAACGGTCAACTGTATACGCCTGACGCTGGTTTCGGTCACAATCCCGGACAGGGTTATCTGGCATCGCTCGGCCAGCGGCTGCTTGAGCGTTCGGCAGTCGCAGACCCACAACTGGCAGCGCTGGCTGTTCGTCAAACAATGGGCAATGAAACGCTGTTAAAGGCCGTTTCAACGGACGTTAATGCGTTCGTCAATAATACGCTGCTAAACAAGCAGGCTCGCGGCCAGCTCCGGCACGTCGGCGCACTACCGCCTCAAGTGGTTGACCGTCTGGCAGAGAAAGGCGTCGCCGTTGAGTCATCCGTTATCACGTTGACAGATGAAAACCTGTTGCACGCCATTCGCGACAGCAAGGATGCGCAGCTTCCTGAGTCGCTATGGCAACGCCTACCAGAGTTTATACTCAATCCTAAAGCCATTCTCTATAACACGCAGAAAGCCGACGCGGCATTGACCTACGTTTTAGATCTACCGGACACCTCCGGCAAGCTGGTCGTGTTTATCGATCGGGAGCTAAAAGCTCGGCCGCCAGAGGGCGGAAAGAAAGAAAGGATAAAAACCAATCTGATAAGAACAGGGAAAATCTTGGCGAATGACGAGTCGCTGAGAAACAAAGGGATTAACGAAGTGCTGTTTGGCAATCTGGATTAAGCGGCGGGATGAGAAGCGCCGGACTCGAACCGGATCATGCTCAACACTCGTGGCGTAGTAGCAACCGTTACCCATTGGAAACAGCTTCCCATCCACCGCACCTTAAGTATACACCGAGTAATTTATGTACGAAATAAAATATGACATTACCGATTTTGAGCGCGGCCTCGGTGAGCTGATTAGTCGCATTGAACACCGACAGCCTCTTATGCGTGAGATGGCCGCCGCGATGCATGATGCGGTCGAAGAGAATTTCGCGCAACAGGGTCGTCCTGCTTGGGCTGGCTGGAGTCCACGCTATGCTAAAAAACGCCAGGGCGGAAAAATACTGCAAAAATCAGGGCGACTGGCGGCGAGTATCAATGAGTACAGCGACAATGACAGCGCCACGGTCGGGACTAACGTTGTCTATGCCCGCATTCACCAGGAGGGCGGCACGATCAATATGCCCGCCCGCAGCCAACGGGCTTACTACAAGCAGAACAAAGACGGCAGTGTCGGTAATCGGTTCGTGAAAAAATCAAAATCCAATTTTTCTCAATGGAACACGATGGGAGAGTATAGGATCACTATCCCTGCGCGTCCGTTCCTGCACCTTACGGAATCGGATGTTGAGGGAATGGAGAACACGGCGGCAGAATATTTAAAGCGCGTGATTGACGGTTAACGCCGGCCTCATAAAAACGCCGCTGAGCGCGTTTTCGTTGTTTCATCATGCCGTTACCGCCCCTTATGTGTTTAAGGGGCTTACAACGTGATTTAAACGGGGTTTAAATGCGGTCATATCGGTTGCCGTTGCCATGATTTGAGTGGCAAGATAAAAAGCGTCATTTCCTCTCTACTGTTACCCACTGAACCCCTTCCTCTTATTCGTTGATTAGCGTGCTGCCATTCTGGCGGTATGAAAAAGAAATTACTCGTTGCTGCCCTTGCCGCAGAAATCAATAAAGCCTCCCTCGGCGTCATCCAGTTGTTTCCGGCTGGTGAGTTCCGGGCACGTGATGACCGTCCTACCGAATGCCCTGCATGGATTATGACTGCTGAGGTCGCGCAGGCATTGATTGCCGCCGCTAACGCACAGCTGACCCCGTATGTCATCGATTACGAACACCAGACCCTGCGTGCAGCAAAGAACGGCAAGCCCGCCCCAGCTTCCGGCTGGTTCAAAACGCTGGAATGGCGCGAAGGCGTCGGCTTGTTTGCCGTCGATGTGATTTGGACAGACAGCGCCGCCGCGATGATTGCCGACGGCTCATACCGCTTTGTTTCCCCAGTTTTTTCTTACGACAAATCAGGCCGCGTCTTGCAGCTCCTGCACGCTGCGCTTACGAACACTCCCGCGCTGGACGGAATGGACGAAGTCATGTTGGCTGCCGCGTCATTCTTGACCAGCGCATCATCAACCCAAGAGGACACTATGGACGAACTACTTGAGCGTCTGCGCTGGATGCTGAATTTACCTATCACAGCCACCGCAGAAGACATTACCGCCGAGCTAAACAAGCTCATTGATCAACTGGCATCTGCGACCGCAGGAACAGCGGCAGCATCATTTAACACGCTGTCGGCTAATCCGTTCAATTTGATTGAAAAGCTCACAGCGGATGCCGCCAGCGTTGTTGCGCTGACCACACAGGTCGCAAGTCCCGACCCCGCTAAGTGGGTTTCTGTCGATGTGATGCAGCAATCCGTCACGGAAGCATTGGCAACCGCGAATAACAACACGGCGGCGCTGGCGCAGCAGCAATGTGCGGAGTTGATCACCGTCGCATTGTCTGACGGACGTTTGTTACCCGCGCAAAAAGGCTGGGCGAAATCTCTGGCGGAGTCATCGCCAGACAGTCTTAAAGCGTTTCTGGATAACGCGCCAAAAATCGCGGCGCTGACAACTACCCAAACCAGGGGCCTGCCGCCCCCTGGCGTGAAACCCAAAACCGCAACCGACAATGACGACGATGTCGTAGACGTCGCTATCTGCAACCTGATGGGCATTGATCCTGCTGAGGTGGCGAAGTTTGTAAAAGGAGAAGGTAATGAGTGATCGCAATACACCACACCGTGACGGGCTGCTGTTCCCCGTCCCGGTTGCAGCATCAACCGAAATTTTTGGCGGTCACATTATTGCCGCTAATGCTGCCGGTTATGCCGTTCCCGCGACGGCGACGGCCACGCAAATCACGCTCGGAGTCAGTGACGGCTGGGTGGATAACAGCGCGGGTGCGAACGGCAGCGCTGATGCACTAGTGCGACGTAGCCGTGCGTGGCAGTTCGTCAACCATGCGGCCGATGCAGTGACGCAAGCTGATGTCGGCAAAGACTGCTATGTCGTGGACAGTCAGACCGTCGCGAAAACCAACAATACCAATGCCCGCCCTGTAGCGGGGAAGGTTCAGGCAGTCGGCAGTAATGGCGTCTGGGTTCTGATTTAAGGAGAAATACCGTGTTAGTGAATGTAAAGAACGTAAGGGCGATTTTCGTCAATCTGAAAACTAGCTTCCAGAATGCGTTTGACCAAACGCCGACGGACTGGAAAAAAATTGCAATGGTCGTGCCATCGACCGGGAAACAGAATGATTACAGTTGGCTGGGTCGTTTCCCGAAAATGCGCAAGTGGATCGGGGATAAGGTCATTAAGGCCCTGTCAGCCTTCAACTACAGCATCGTCAACGATGATTTTGAAGCCACAGTCGAAGTTGAGCGCAACGAAATCGAAGATGATCAAGTACTGGGGCTAGCAACTCAGGCTAGAGAGGCAGGCCAATCCGCTGCTGAATTACCCGCTGACCTGGTGTTTGCGTTGCTAAGTCAGGGCTTCGCATTGAAGTGTTATGACGGACAACCGTTCTTTGATACCGATCATCCCGTTGGAAACGATGTGCCTCACTCGGTTTCAAACATGGGAACGAAAAAATTGAAGGTAGGCTCACTGGCGGAAGCTAAAGCCTCCTATGGTGCCGCCCGCACCACTATGCGTAATTTCAAAGATGACGAAGGCGCATCACTGAAAATCCGGCCAGGCGTGCTAGTTGTGCCTGTAACGCTGGAAGACGATGCGAATTATTTGATGACAGCCGAAAAATTCCCAGACGGCACACCAAATCCGTATCGCAATACAGCGGAAGTATTGGTTGCACCTGAGCTGGCATCTGATAGCGCGTGGTTCTTGCTGGACACTACCCGCGCAGTCAAGCCTCTTATCTATCAGGACCGTAAGAAGCCCGAATTTGTCGAGCAGATAGACTACAACTCCGAAAACGTCTTTATGCGTAAAAAATTCCGCTTCGGTGCTGAAGCTCGTGCGGCGGCTGGATATGGGTTCTGGCAAATGGCCTATGGCTCTACAGGAGTAAGTGAATAATGCCAATTCAAATTACTGCCCGCAACGACGGCTTTCGCCGTTGCGGCATGGCGCACAGCGCCAAAACCCAGACCTATGCTGATGACCATTTCACTGCTGTACAGTTAACAGTGCTGGAAAACGATCCGCAGTTGATCGTCGTTCGCGTCAGCGGTGATGTAGAAAAAAACAGGGACACGGCTAAACAACTGTCGGCTGCGCTGGAAAAACTGAAAACGGCGGAAAAAGCCTCGGCGGCGCTGATTGGCGAGCGTGACGCGCTCAAAACCCGCGTAGCAGATCTGGGGCGTGATATTGCGTCCGCTAATGCAGCGATTGAAGCGGTGTCAGCTGAACGTGATGTCCTGCGGGAAAGCAATACGGCACTAACCACCGAGCGTGATGCACTCCAGGCACAGCTAACTGCGGCTGACGCGACGAAGGCGAAAAAATAATGTACGCGACCCGTGACGATATTGTGCTGGCGTTCGGTGAGCGTGAATGTGTTGCACTCACCGACCGGAGTTTTACCGGCGATATCGACGAAGTGGTGCTGAATGGCGCGTTAGATCGCGCCAGTGCGGAAATCGATAGCTATCTGGCTGGTCGTTATCCCGTTCCCTGGTCGGATACGCCTCGCATTCTGGTTGGTCGCTGCTGTGATATTACCCGTTACCTGCTGTGCGGTGCGGGTACACAGATGACTGATGAGGTTCGTCTGCGCTATGAGGACGCCATCCGCTATCTGGAACGTGTCGCTGATGGCCGCATCACGCTCGGAAAAATGCCAGATGGACAGCTTGTGCAACAAACCAGCTCCGGGGCACGTTTCCAGTCTGCGGGGCGCGTGTTTGACAGGGGTTCTACAGGCGGAGGTGCATTTTGATTATCCGTGATATTGAGCTGGCAATGATTGACCGGCTACGCAAAGGGCTGGGCCGTATGGCTGCAAATGTGTGTTCTTACGGTGGTGAACTGGACGGCGAACCCGCAGAGGTTGCTCGTGCAATGCCAGCCGTATGGGTGACGTTCGGCGGCATCCAGAACACGCAAAACGCCAATATTGGTAAACGGAAGTACAAAACCACCGGGCGTTTTGTGGTGATTGTCGGCGAGCGCAGCGTGCGCAGTGAAGAGTCCTCACGCCACGGCGGCGCGCGGACTGATGAGGTCGGTACTTATCGCATGGTCGAAGCTGTACGCCGGTTGATCTCCGGGCAGGATTTAGCCGAGTCCGGGTTAAAGATCGACGTTTTGATGCCAGGCCGTGTACGGCCTTTGTTTAACACCAAGCTGGAAAACCAGGCGCTGTCAGTATTTGCGTGTGAGTTCGACACGGTGTGGATGGAAACCGCGCTGGAAAACGGCAAATACCCGCTAGACGGCGCGGCACCGTTCCATCCTGACAGCGTTTTTTCTGGTTATCAGGGGGCGGTAAGCGAAGACGACCCAGACTGGCTGCGCACCCATTTGAGCTATGACATTCCGCAGACATCTACGTCGCCGGATGCAGAGGATGTGATCCATCATGAAAATCAAGGTTAAAGCGGCTCCGGGGGTTCAGGTGCCGCGTGAAGATAACGGCCGCCGTTACATCACTGATGAAATAGCGGGCGAAGTCGCGCTGACGGCGTACTACCAGCGGCAGTTAAATGCCGGTGATCTGGTAGTCGTTACTGACGACGCGGTAGTAGCAAAGAAAGGCAAATCTGAGGAGGTGAGCCGTGGCGAGTCCTAACGTCGAGTTTTACGAAATCGGCAGTAGCATCCGCAAGCCTGGGAAATATTTTGAGTTCAATACACGGCTTGCGGTGCGCACGTTACCGAGCAATCAGCAAAAGGTTCTACTTGTCGCGCAGATGCTTAGCAGCGGCACGGCAACCCCACTCAATGCGGTTAACGTGTTCTCTGATGAAGAAGCGGCCACGCTATTTGGTCGCGGTTCAATGGCCCATCTTATGGTTGCGGAAGCCATTGGCTGTAACAGCTATTTGCAATTGCAGGTTATTGGCGTCAGCGATGCAGGGGCAGCAACAGCAGCAACAGGAACGATGACACTAACCGGAACGGCGACAGCGTCTGGAACGGTGAGCGCGTTTGTCGGTGCAACGCGTATTGATGTTGCTGTGTCTGCTGATGATACCGCTGCGACCGTTGCTGCTGCGCTGAATACGGCAATCGGGCAAAAAACAGCATTGCCGGTCACTGCTTCTGCCGCCGCTGGTGTAGTCACGCTGACGGCCAAAAATAAAGGCGTGGCGGGCAATGACATTACGCTGCGCATCGCATCAACAGCGGCAGGTGTAATCGCTGCGGCGGCGTCAATGATGAATGGTGATGTTGATCCTAATATTGCACCCGCTTTCGCTGCTGTGTTCGCTGCTGGTCACAATATTATCGTCAGTCCCTATGCGACGCAGACAGCATTAACAGCCCTGCGCACGTATCTGGATAACGTCAGCGGCCCATTGGAGCAGCGCGGCGCGATTGGCGTTGCGGGCTGGCATAAATCACTGTCAATCGGCTCTACACTGTCGGCCAGTATCAACAATGGGCGTATTACGTTCGGCTGGCATAACGGCTCGGTGAAGACACCGGCGCAAATTGCTGCTGCGTATGCCGCTGTTATCGCCAGTGAAGAGGATCCCGCTCGGCCACTGAACACCCTAGCGATGAACACGCTAGATGTGACGGCGCTGTCTGCACGCCCAGGTCGTAACGAGCAGGAAAATGCGTTGTACAACGGGCTGACACCGTTTGAGATTGGCCCCGGTGACAACGTTCAAATCGTCCGGGCTATCAGCACGTACACCAAAAACGCGGATGGCGTTGACGATGTCTCGTTGCTGGATATCACGACTATCCGCACGCTGGATTACGTGCGCAAAGCCTGTCGTGAGCGCATCACGCTGCGTTTCCCGCGTGACAAGCTGAGTTCCCGCACGCCAGACCGTGTGCGCAGCGAGCTGCTTGACGTGCTCTACAAGCTCGAAGAACTGGAAATCATTGAGAATGTTGACGCTTATAAAGACCAGTTAATTGTTGAGCGTGATTCTCAGGATGTTAACCGACTCAACGCCCGCATTCCGGCCGATATCGTGAACGGTCTGCATGTCTTTGCTGGTCGCATCGACCTACTGCTGTAATTGTAAGGAAAATCCATCATGGCATTAGAAGAATACGTCGGGGCCATCGTTCTGGAAGTGAACGGCGTAGAACTGGAATGTACCGACCTGAAAGAAGACGTACAAACTGGGCGTAAGCTGGTCAAGACGATGAACCGCACTGGTCGCGCAAAAGGATTTTCGCGTGGTATCGCTGAGTACCAAATAACGGTATCTGTCGTTATCCCGTTGGGTGGCGATCTGGATTGGGAAGGTATGGAAGGCGTCAAGATTACGCAGTATCCCGTTAGCGGAAGCGGCGGTAAGCGCGTGTCGTTCCTTGACTGTTTTAGCACCCAGGTCGGTGCGCAGTACACCGTTGATAGCGAAGCGAAACGCGATATTACGTTTGCCGCACTGCGTCGTGTTGAGGAGTAATGAAAATGGAAAAAGGTATGTTGCTACACGGCGTTGAACTTGACGGCCAGCGCCACTTTACTTTCTCTGTTCGTCTTCCGGTGGTTGGCGACACCATTGCGGCGCTGGAAGAAACACAGGAAGAGAAAGGCACAACGGACGGGGCCGCTGCGGGTATGCACTATCGCGTCGGTATCCTGGCTAGCGTGCTCACGCTGGACGGTGTCGAGCGTGACAAAGTCACCACGGAATTGCTGTTAGATCAGCTTTCTGATGAGGACTTTGATCTCATCGATGCGCAGGTGTCGGCCGTTAAAAAAAAGCTGATGCAGTCGAGACCGCCCTCGGCGGATACCGCACCGTTATCCTCGCCCTCGGACGCTACGGCATCACAAAACAGCAAATAGAAGCGATGAGCCGTGCTGAGTTGGACGGCTACATCAATGCTCTCGCTAGGCTGAACGGCAGAAAAGCGCCGGCTGCTGGGGGTAGCAACACATCCCGCACCGTAAAATCACTACGCCAAAAGCGGCAGACAAAACGGAGAAAGTAAATCATGGGTCGTACTCTCCAGCTCGCACTGACAATACTCACCCGTGACAACGGCTCAAAGGTACTGCGCAAGGCGCTGGAAGAGGCTGTCGCAAAGACGAAAGCCGCAGAAAAATCCGGTGACGACCTGGCTAAGTCTCAGCAGCAGAACAGCCAGCAAGGTATCCGGGCGTCGAGAGCCTTGAGTGAAGAATTCAAACGGGCGAACAGCGCCCGTTCTACGCTAGGCATTCGCTCAGAGCGTGAGATTCAGCGCGAAATCCAGCAGACGATTGCGGCATACAGCCGCCTAACCCGAATGGGTGTTATGTCGGCGAGTGAGCAGTCTCGTGCATTCGGTGCGATGACTGACCGTGTGAGCCGATTGCGTGGTGAGTTGAGCGGAACCGCTCAGGCTATGAGCCGCATGGATAAGCTGAGCGCGGTGGGTTCTGGCGCTATGGCTATCGCAGGTGGTGTAGCTGCGGGGGCTGCTATGTTAACCCGCCCAGTCAGCAATACGATGACATACGAACAGACGCTGGCGAATATGACAAATACAGCCTTTTCAGACAGGAAGACTGTTGATGCTCGTCGAGCAGGTATGCAAGAAATCGACTCGCTAATCCGTGATTCCGTCAAGGTTGGAGGCGGAACAAAAGAAGGTACGGCAGATACGTTAAATGAAATGTTGGCGTCTGGTGAAGTTGATATGACGTCAGCTAAAACGTTATTACCAATGCTGCAAAAATATTCGACGGCAAGCGGAGCCAGCTCCAGGGATTTATCTCAGATAGCAATCCGACTAAAACAAACGTTTGGCGTCGAAGATAAAGACATGGAAAAAGCGCTGAACATGGCGATTGCTGCCGGACAAGCCGGCGGTTTTGAGTTGTCAGATATGGCTAAATGGTTACCGCAACAGTTAGCGGCTGCAAGTAATAACGGCATGAAAGGATTGGATGACTTTGCTGTTTTACTCGGCGTCAATCAGGCCGCAAAGATTACAGCTGGCACCAGTGATGAAGCTGGGAACAATGTGGTAAACCTGCTGGGGAAAATTACAAGTCAGGATGCGGCGAACGCTGCAAGCAATGTCAAAATTAAAGGCAAGGGAATAGATTTGCCAGGCAGTCTCTCAGCGGCGCAGGGAAAAGGATTGAATTCACTGGATGCGTTTGTTGCCATTATTGATAAAGTCGTTGCCAGTAACCCAGCATACAAGAAGCTGGATGCGCAACTAGCTTCTTCATCCGGTAGTGACCGCCGCCAAATAATGGAATCACAGGCAAAAATATTAGAGGGATCAGCTGTTGGGCAGATCATCGCTGACCGGCAGGCACTGATGGCGCTGATCGGGTATCGCAGTAACCGTGAGTATGCAAAGAACGTTATCACTGAGGTTAACGAGCAACGTAGTCTCCCGTCTGGAGAGACAGCGGGCGATTTGAATTTTTCGCTAATGTCAGATACTGAAGGTTTCAAAATACAGCAGTTAAAAAATACTGCTGATTTTGCAGAAATTGACAGCACAGATGGGTTATCTAAGCTGCTCGGTGATGTATCCGAGAAACTGGTCAAATACTCAAATGAATACCCTGGGTTGACTGTTGCGCTCTCTGGCGCAACGACAGGCATTAAAGCGCTGGGCGCGGGAGCGGTTACTGCCGGGGGTGTTCTGGCTGCGTGGAAACTCATATCGGGAAATGGTGGCGTTACTCCCCCTCCTGTACCCGGAGGCCCGACAACTACGCCGAATGTTCCTGGAACAAAGCTACCCTCATGGTTAAGTCGTCTGGGTGGTGTTGCACGTGTCGCTGGGCGCGTCGCTGCACCATTAGCCCTCTATCAAGCGGCCGAAGATGCCCCGCTGGTGCAAGTCGAGCGTGGTGATGCCGCAGTACGCACCCGCCTCAAGGCGAACAAATACGCCAGCGAACTGGAACGCATTCAGGATAGCCGCCGCGCCGCTCCTGGCTTTCTTGATGTGGTCGATGAGGTTAAAACATGGTGGGCCAGACCGACCACCATCGGCGCAGACGTGAACCCCGCGACGATGGGCGTGCCGTCTTACCTGTTGCCGCAGCAGCCACAAAGCAACCAACCAATTCAGATAAATACAAAGGTTGAGCTGGATAGTCGTGTTATTGCCGAGGCAGTTAACGAAGTCAACAGCCAGCAGGCCACGCGTGGCTCGAACGGAGCATATCAATAATGGCCTGGGCAGACTCATTACAAGACGGCTCCTTTCGTGGCGTGAAATTCGATGTGATCAACGTGCGTGACAGCGCTCAACGCGATATTGCGCAGCATGAATACCCTAACCTGGACGGCGCAGACATTCAGGATTTGGGGTTAAAGCCTCACAGCTCACAGATTCAGGCTGTGGTGTGGGGTGACGATTACGAAACCCGCCTCCAGTCGCTACTGGACGCTCTACGCAAGCCAGGTGCAGCGGAACTGATACACCCGGTGTTTGGTGCGATGCCGAACATGCTGGCGGCTGTGTTTCAGGTCAATCACGATGCGGAGAATGTCAATTACTGCACCATCGATATTCAGTTTGTGCAGTCCAAAACGGGCAATCCGTTCTTTGTTAAAGACTATCCGCTATCAAAAGCCGATGAGATTTTTAATCAGACGCAGTCGCTGATCGACAATGCCAGTTCGCTGCTGGACGATGTTACTCAGCCACTGAGAACGGCAAAAACCATGATGAATAAAGTGCGTGGCCTGGCGACCGGCGCATTAAACATGGTGACGATATTCCGCAGCGATATCAGCGGATTTATCAGCGGTACAACTGATTTTATCAATTTCCCTGGCGCGTTTTTCGGTGACCTGCGTTCTGCGCTGTCACTCAAAACGGGCGCATCAAAGAGTTCACTGCATTCTGCTTATGTGGGTGGTGGCACATCTGCTGTGGCTGCATCATCCGTTACTGTACCCAGCAGTGCAGAGCAACAAGCCATCGCTACAACGAACTATGCAGCATCACCGACTGTCATCATGGCCGATTGGGCAAGCACGCAGGCCGCGCTGCTATCCGTTCAGTCCATGCCTGCTGGTTTAGTCTCCGGCAGTATCGATGCGCCGGTTGATATGCCCGCACAACTGGTCGAGAGCGATATTGTTGAGTTAATCGCGATTGTCGCGGTGGCCGTCGCGATGGAGGCGGCAGAAGAAGCTGGAGCGGTGCTCAGTGACCCTGCGCTGACAGCAGTATTAACGCCGCTCGACATCGAGAAAATCACCAATGAGACGCGGCAGATGATACAGGACGCGATTGATATCAATCGTGATGCGTATGCACCAGCGATGGCTGAAATCAGCAGCAGCGCACAGCCGACGGGCTTGTCTTATCAGCCTGTCATCGACCAGTTGGCGACTATCGCGCTGACAGTTCAAGCGCTGGCCGAAGCTGTCATCAGTGAGAAACCGCAACTGATGACGCGCACCGTCACTGCGCTCGGTAACCTACATCTGGTTGCGCATCGCTGGTATAACGACTATTCCCGCGCGGCAGAGCTGCAACGCCTGAACCCGCAACTGCGCGACCCGAACAACCTTAACGCGGGGGATGTGCTGAATGCCTACGCAGAATAACCCCGCGACTGATAACGCTGCTGTGTCCGTCATTATTAACGGCAAGGCGCACACGGACTGGTCACGCTACCAGATTGACAGCGACTTCCTGATACCGGCTGATGCGTGGAGCGTTAGCCTGGGACTGCCTGATGGTAAGTTTCCTGCTGACGTGGTACGTGGTGCGCCGGTGACGGTAAAAGTCGGCAGCGATACGGTGATGACAGGCCGCATTGACAGCGTGCAGCGTTCTGTTGCGCGTAGTGGCGTCACGCTGTCGCTGTCTGGCCGTGACAGCGCCGCTATCCTTGTTGACTGTGCCGCACCAATCCTCACCGCGCGACAGGTTGGGCTTGAGGATGTCGTCGCGCAGATCGTCCGCCCGCTTGGTATCACAAAAGTCCGCATTGAGGCTGAGAGCGCTATCCGCAGCGATAAAATCAGTGCAGAGCCTGGCGAACGGGCGTGGGACATGCTGTTACGCGCGTGCGCCGGTCGAGGTCTGTGGCCGTGGTTCGCGCCGGACGGGACGTTGGTTGTCGGTGGCCCGGATTACACTAAACAGCCCGTCGCGTCACTCATCATGAGGATGGACGGCAAAGGCAATAATGTGCTGTCGCTGTCTGATGCCAGCTCAATAGATAAATCGTTTTCAGAGCTGACGGTATTAGCGCAAAGCCACGCGCATTCCTCCAGCAAAAAGGATCTGGCGATTATCGATGTCGATGATGACAGCGACAGCGATATTGAGTTGAGTACAGGCACAGCAGAGACGGGCCAGCACGGCATGAAAACCGTAGTTAAAGACCCAACGGTAAATTATTACAGGCCGCAGGTGATGGTTGTGGGTGATGCCGACAATCAGGAGCAAATCAACTATCGCGCCCGTAAAGCGCTGTCTGACGCGCGACTGTCTGGCTACAGTCTGACCGCTATTGTCCACGGCCACAGAGCATCGGACGGCGTGCTGTGGGAGCCAGGGCAACGTATTCACGTAATCAGCGAGTACCACGGTATCGATGCTGTTTTCTTTCTTATGGGGCGTGAGTTCAGCGGTGGACGTCCGGGCGGCACAACCACAACGCTCAGACTGAAGGAAGATGGCGTCTGGATACCCGATGCGTATCCGAAGAAGAAAAAACAGCGTAAACGTAAGAGCAAAAAGGAGCTGCAAATTGTCGATGTGGCCTGATATTGAAAGACGTATTAATGGGGCGTTAAATCGCATTAGACTGGCGTTTAGAATCCGTTTAACGCGGGTGAATAGTACCGGTTCGGTGCAAACGTTCCAGGCTAAAGGACTGGCGGGCGAACCATTGCAAGACAGTGAGCTATTCCAGCACTACGGGTTTACGTCAAATCCGCTGCCTGGTGCGATGGCTATTGTGATACCTCTCGGTGGGCAAACGTCGCACAGTGTCGTGATTGCAACTGAGCACGCGACCTACCGGCTCCAGTCTCTCGCTCCCGGAGAGGTAGCGCTTTATACCGATGAGGGCGCTCGGATTGTACTTAAACGCGGACGGCTGATAGAAACAGACTGTGACGAGTTCCGCGTCAACTGCAAACAATTTGTTGTCAACGCAGAGGAAAAAGCGGATTTTAATACCCCGATGGTGACGGCCAGCGAGCAAGTTACCGCGCAGAGTCAAATCACCGGCAACGGTGGCATTGCGATTAAAGGCGGTACGGGTGCATCGTTTGAAGGTAACGTCACGCAAACACAAGGCGACTATCAGACCAGCGGGAACGTCACTGCGGGCAATATTGCGCTCAACGGCCACAAACATCCTGGCGATTCTGGCGGCACGACTGGCCCCGCCATTCCATAACAACCCACTGAACCCTTTCCTCTTATTGATTGCCTCCCATGCTGCCATTCTGGCGGCATGGATAATTTACTGAACCCGACAACCAGCGATTACACCGGCACGACGACAACGACATTAGCGAATGCCGTTTATCTGCGCCTAATGACGCCGCTAGGCTCGTACTGGGCCGCCCCGTCGTTAGGTTCAAAGCTGCATCTGTTGGCGCGTGAGAAAGACGTTGCGCGGGTGCATAAGCTGGCGCAGCAATACGCGGCTGAAGCATTGCAGCCGATTGTTGACGATGGCCGCGCCTCTGCTATTTCCGTTTCTGTCTCTGCGAGTGAGCCAGGTTGGGTGGTGTTGCTGATCGAGGTCACAACGGCCGCACAGCAAACACAAACCTTTAGACATCCGGTAAGGGTGAGCTGATGCCGCATATCACACCATCGTTCGATGAAGCACGCAGTCGTCTATTGCGTGACCTGAAAAACCTGCGCCCGGATGCAGATATTAGCGACGACAGTGATTTTTATGTCCGTGCATCGTCCGTAGCAAGTGCTGTGACCGGCATTTATCAGCATCAAGGCTGGATAGTTCGCCAGATATTCCCTGATACGGCCGACACTGAATTTTTAGAGATGCACTGCCGGTTACGTGATATTTCACGTAAAGCTGCAACCACAGCCACGGGTGAAATTACGGCCACAGGCGAAGTCGGCGCGGTCGCGCCAGTCGGGCAGATTATCAATCGCGGTAGCCTGTCATTCACAACGACTGCGGCTGGCACTGTGGGCGCAGATGGCAAAGCAATTATTCCTGTCATTGCGTTAGCATCCGGCGCGGTCGGTAACACTACCGCTGTGATGTCTGGCACGTTCTCCAGTGCGCCGGATGGTTATGACAGCACGGTGAGCATTGGTCTGATTGGGGGCGGAACGGACAAAGAGACTGACGCTGAAATGCTGGCGCGTCTGCTTGAGTTGATCCGCCGCCCCCCTGCGGGCGGGAATAAGTACGATTACAAACGCTGGGCGCTGAGTATCACAGGAGTTACGTCTGCGTATGTCTATCCGCTCCGGCGTGGCCTTGGAACCGTTGATGTGGTTATCACGTCTGCAAACGGCTTGCCGTCTGATGAAATCATTAGCGCGGTGCAGACGTACATTGATGATGTTCGCCCGGTCACAGCAAAAAACACGATGATAATCGGCCCGACAATCAAGAATATCGATATTGATGCGCGGGTGTCCCTGTCTGGCGTGACACTGATTGAAGCGACAACGGCAATTAATCACGCGCTGACGGATTATATCAATACGCTCGCGCCCGGTGAGCCGTTTATTCGCAGTCAGGCTGAAATGATTATTTCGCAATTATCCGGCGTGACAGACCGCAATATTATTTCTCCTGCCGCCAATATTTATCCGGCAGCGGATGAAAATAAAGTCGAGTGGCTACGAATTGCAAATATAGCGGTGTCATTGCTATGAGTGAGTCGAAAACATTACTCGGCCTGTTACTACCACCTGTTTCATATGATGCGACACAGCCCGTTATCGCCGCAGAGTTGGAAGTCGAAGGGAATGTGCTGGACGCAGCCAGGCTGCTGGCTAATCGCGTGCTCGGCGGCATCACGCCAGTTGCTGCACAAAGCCTGTTAGCAGATTGGGAGCGCGTTCTGGCTATCACGCTACCCGTCGATAGCAGCTATCAGCAGCGACTCGGCAACGTGCTGATAAAGCTTGCCGAAACGGGTGGGCTGAGTATTCCATATTTTATGCGTTTAGCATCACGACTCGGCTACACAATAACGATTGATGAGCTGCGACCGTTCCGCACAGGCGTAAGCCGCTGCGGTGAGCAAATAATGCATCACGACGTTCTTTGGGCGTGGCGCGTCAATGTTACCGGTACGCAGGTAAAAAAATACTATTTCAGGGCGGGATTATCTGCGGTCGGAGAGCGTCTATTGTCATTCGGTGACACGGTTATTGAGTCGGTATTCAATGACCTGAAACCAGCACACACCTTTTGTTATTTCTCGTATCAGGAAAACTGATTATGCAAAACCTAATGCCCCCGGTAAATACGCCGGATAATGTATTTCACGACGGTAATCCGCTGACGGGTGAACTGGGAACGATTGTCACTGCGAAATTTATGAATGATGTGCAAGCGGCGATCAGGAATTCGCAAGCTGAGATTATTTATGTATTAGCAGATGCTGATATTGTCATTGATCCGAATAAAACTGATCAGTTATTAACGGCGTTAAAAGCAACGTTTGCAACAAACGTGAGCATGAATGACCGTGTGCCATCGACTCGAATAGTTAACGGTAAGTCGCTATCTGCTGACATAACGCTGAATGCTGGTGATGTCCGGGCGTTGGCACAAGACCAGAACGGCGCTGACATTCCAAACAAGCCGCTATTTTTGTCAAACATCAACGCTATGACGCTAGATACATTTCAGCGTGTGACGGGAAAAAAACTGTTCTCAGTTGATAATGACGTGATAACGGTAAAACCAGAAAACTATGGTCAGCGCGCATACTTCCAGTTTAACAATGCAGCAAGCACTGAGGCGATAGCATTCGTCGGGCTGCGATACGGCACAAATGAGCAAGGGCTGACTCTAGAGCATCGATCCGGAGCATCAATACGCATTGATAACGGCGAAATTAATTTTTATGGATTACCGCATGGGGCAACTGCTGCAAGCGGTACCAGCACTCAGCAGCTCGCATCAACTGCGTTTGTGCAAAACGAATTAGCTGTGACAGCTGGTATCCCTCAACCGTGGCCGCGCGCCACCGCTCCGACCGGATGGCTGAAATGCAATGGTCAACCTTTTGATACATCAGCATTCCCGCGTCTGGCCGCAGCATATCCAGCAGGTGTTTTACCAGACTTGCGCGGTGAATTTATGCGGGGTTGGGATGACGGGCGCGGCGTCGATTCTGGTCGTGCTCTGCTTAGCGCTCAAAGTGACGCGATCAGGAACATAGTCGGCGAAATCTGGACTAGCGCAGCAAGCCAGCAGTTTTTAGGTGAAATGTTGTCATCCAGTGGTGTATTTGAACTGCTATATGAATTTGCGGTCGGCGCGATTCCTGATGCTGCTGGAAACTCATGCCCATCACGCATGAGATTTGATGCGTCGCGAGCAGTCCCAACAGCTAACGAAAACCGTCCCCGCAACATTGCCTTTAACTACATCGTGAGAGCAGCATAATGAGCAACTATTCAACACAAATTAAAAACGCAGAACTGAACGAACGCGGCCTGGCAATCAACACGGGCTGGATTACGGTTTATCACGTTAATCCGGCTACGCGGGAATATCAGAACGCCAGCTATGAGTATGTTATGCAGGGTGTTGGTATTCCTGCCGACAGCTATACCGACGAGCCAGAATTACCGCCCGTCGGCCAAGCCCTGCGCCGTTCCGCTGATGGGAAATCGTGGGAACAAGTGCCAGATTATCGCGGCCAGACCGTTTACAGCACAGAAACCCGCCAGCCGCAGACGGTGATGCAATTCGGTGCTCTGCCTGAAAATATGACGTTTCTGGCTCCGGCAACCGAGTTTGATAAGTGGAACGGTAAAGCGTGGGTGCTAGATAAAGTCGCACAAGCCGCCGCAGAGATCAGAGCGGCACAGCAGGAACTGGCAACGCGTAAAGCCGCAGCCACGGCACGCATCAACGAGCTGACATATGCTGTCAATCTAGACATTGCGACGGATGACGAGAAAGCTGCACTGTCCGAGTGGCAAAAATATACGGTGCTGCTGAGTCGAGTTGATGTGAGCACTACTGATATCGAGTGGCCGACTGTGCCAGATAGTGGATTGATCGCTACAACCGATCAATAACACATAATTGATCTGTATAAACGTTTATAAAATAGCCAGCCCAAATGTCATTATGTTGTTGGTTTTAAAAATATAATGATATGCCAGGGAAAGCGAAGCCCGCCAGTAGCATCTGGCGGGCTTTTTATTTAGCTGGAAATAATACTATTCAGGAACACCGCGCTGCATTAAATAGTCAGCCAGTCCGCTACGCTCACCTGAACTTAGAGGGCTATGTTTTTCTGTCAGGCCAAGAAGCTCAGCGCGATTCCCTCCAACCGGGGTCGCCACGCTTGATTTCACGTTCTCCCCATATATCACAAGTGCATAGACCCCATTTGGTAATGACGTCAGCCGAGCATAGCGGCCGACACTAATCTGGTAATCACTCACACGTCACCCTCGCGACTGATATTGCACAATGCTGAATCTCGGTTAAATGGGGATTATAGCTTATGCGGAATTAATCATGATTCTATGCAAAAAAAAACGGCGCGCTACAGTCAAAGCGGCAACCGTCATCGCTAATGCGCCCTGCCCACAGGTTCATCGCCGGTGAACCAATAAAACTGGCCACGAACAGTGACGCTGGACGGCGGTAAATATCAGACGGTGCGCCGATTTGTTCAGCGATACCTTTATTCATCACGATGACGCGCTGCGCCAACGTCATAGCTTCGACCTGATCGTGCGTGACGTACAGGCTGGTAGTTTTCAGACGCTGGTGCAGTTGCTGCAATTCCAGCCGCATCTGTACACGCAGTTTGGCATCCAGATTCGACAACGGTTCATCAAACAGGAACACCGCCGGTTCACGCACAATCGCCCGCCCCATCGCCACGCGCTGACGCTGGCCGCCCGATAACTCACGCGGTTTGCGTTGCAGCAGCGGCATCAGTTCCAGAATACGTGCCGCTTCTTCCACACGCTCACGAATCTGCGTCTTACCGAAGCCACGAATTTTCAGGCTGTAAGCCATATTGTCGAACACGTTCATGTGCGGATAAAGCGCGTAATTCTGGAACACCATCGCAATACCGCGATCTTTCGGTTCCAGATCGGTGACCCGCTGGTTATCAATATAGATATCGCCGCTGGTGGTACGTTCGAGGCCCGCCACCATGCGCAACAGCGTCGATTTACCGCAGCCCGACGGTCCCACCATCACGACGAATTCGCCATCCGCGACGTCCAGATCGATGGGTTGGATAATCTGTGTTTTGCCATCGTAAGACTTGGTGACAGCCTGAAGTTTTAAACATGCCATAAGCGTTTCCGAAATTAGTCTCGATTTATTTTTCGCTGTCGACCAGACCGCGAACGAACCAGCGCTGCATCAGTAGCACCACCAGCAGCGGCGGCAGCATGGTCAACAGCATCGCGGCCATCACCTGATTCCACTGGGTTGCACCATCACCGGAGGCAATCATGCTTTTAATCCCCGCAACCGCGGTGCCCAGATTGGCATCGCTAACTATCAGCAGCGGCCACAGATACTGGTTCCAGCCGTAAATGAACGTGATCACGAACAGCGCCGCCAGATTGGTCTTCGACAGCGGCAACACCATGTCGAAGAAGAAACGCATCGGGCTGGCACCGTCGATACGCGCCGCTTCCATCAGTTCATCCGGCAGCGTCATAAAGAACTGGCGAAACAGGAAAGTTGCGGTCGCCGACGCCATCAGCGGCAGCGTTAAACCGGTGTAGCTGTCCATCATGTCCAGCCGCGCGATCACTTCCACCGTCGGGAAAATACGCACTTCTACCGGCAGCATCAGCGTCAGGAAAATCATCCAGAAGAACAGGTTGCGCAGTGGAAAACGAAAATAAACGATGGCGTAAGCGGATAGGATCGATACGGTAATTTTGCCTACCGTGATCGCCAGCGCCATGACGAAGCTATTGAGCAGCATTAGCCCGAACGGCGTGGTGTTATTGCCCGCACCGTGCAACCAGATATCACGCAGGTTTCCCCACAGGTGCGAACCGGGGATGAGCGTCATCGGAGCCTGAAAGACTTCCTGATTATCCAGCGTGGCGGCGACAAACCCCACGTACAGAGGGAACAATACGGCGAGAATGCCGACGATCAGCATGACGTGGCTGAAAATATCTAACCCGCGACGATTCTCAATCATTGCCATTGACCTTCATAGATTCACCTTCATTGATAATTCACCTTCCGTTCCACAAAACGGAACTGAATAACGGTCAACCCGATCACCAACAGCATCAGTATCACCGACTGCGCCGCCGAACTGGACAGATCCAACCCTGCAAAGCCTTCGCGATAAATCTTGTAGATCAGCGTAGTTGTCGACTGCACCGGCCCGCCGGCCGTCGCGGCATCGATGATTGGGAAGGTATCGAAAAAGGCATACACCAGATTGACGACTAACAGGAAGAAGCTCACCGGCGAGATCATCGGCAGCACCAGATTGAAGAACCGCCGTACCGGCCCTGCCCCGTCGATCGCGCCCGCTTCCACCAGCGAACGGGGGATCGATTGCAGCGCAGCAAGGAAGAACAAAAAGTTATAGCTAATCTGTTTCCACACCGACGCCAGTACGACTAAAAACATCGCCTGCCCGCTGTCCTGCGCGTGGTTCCACGTATAGCCAAGCAGCCCAAGAAAATGGGTAATCAGCCCGAGTCCAGGGTTAAACAGAAACATCCACAGCACGGCGGCGACAGCGGGTGCCACGGCATAAGGTAGAATGATCAAGGTCTGATACAGACGGCTGGCACGGATGACATAGTCCACCAGCGCGGCCAGAAAGAGTGAAATCAGCATGCCAAACCCGGCCACCAGAAAGCTGAATATCAGCGTGGTGTAAAAAGAATCAAGGTAGTAGGGGTTATTGAACAGCTGCCGGAAGTTTTCCATGCCGACGAATTCACTGGATAGCCCAAACGGATCCAGATTCTGCACCGAATACCACAGCGCCTGACCGGCAGGCCAGATAAAGAAAATCACGGTAATCAGCAGTTGAGGTAACACCAGCACGTAGGGCAACCAGCTGCTGCGAAAAACGGGGCGGGATGATGTCATGCGGTAACTCATTGCAAACAGAAAAGAAACAGGCCGATTCCTTTCGGCCCGATATGACTCAACAGCAGCGTATTACTTCGTTGACTGCTCGAAGCGACGCAGCAGCGCGTTACCGCGTTCTACCGCGCTATCCAACGCCTGTTGTGGCGTCTTCTTACCTGTCCATACGCTTTCTAATTCTTCATCCACGACGGTACGAATTTGCGGCATATTGCCCAAACGCATACCTTTGGTGAACGGCAACGGTGGCTTGTTCAGCATCTGACGCGTAGCAATATCCGCACCGGGGTTTTTCTCATAGAAGCCCTGCTTCTGCGTCAGCTCATACGCCGCCGTGGTGATCGGCAGGTAACCGGTTTTCTGGTGCCATTCAGCGGCATTTTCTGGCTTCGCCAGGAATTGCATAAACTCAGCAACGCCTTTGTAGGTCGCCGCATCTTTACCGCCCATCACCCACAGGCTAGCTCCGCCAATAATGGCGTTCTGCGGCGCGCCTTTAGCATCGGCGTCATACGGCATCATACCGACGCCATAGTTGAACTTGGCATGCTCCCGAATGTTCGCCAGCGAGCCGGAAGACGCGGTCGTCATGGCACATTCGCCGTTATAGAACTTCTCGGTCGGCTCATCCTTGCGTCCGAAATAGGTGAAATCACCTTTCTTGTTCATGTCCTGCAACAGCTGAATGTGTTTGACCTGCGTAGGTTTGTTGAATTCCAGTACCGTATCGGTGCCGTCAAAGCCGTTATTCTTGGTCGCAACGGGCAGACCGTTCCAGGCGCTGAAGTTTTCAATCTGAATCCAGCCCTGCCAGCCGCTAGCGTAGCCGCACTTCATCCCGGCTGAGCGCAATTTGGCGGTGTAGTCAGCCATTTGCTGCCAGGTTTTCGGCGGCTGCTCTGGATCTAAACCGGCTTTCTTGAAAGCATCTTTGTTGTAATACAGCACGGGGGTCGAGCTGTTAAATGGCTGCGACAGCAGGTGACCACTCTTCGCATCGGTGTAATAACCGGAGACGGTCGGTACAAACACCGACTCATCGAAATTAATGCCAGCGTCTTTGAAGACTTCATAGACTGGCTTGATGGCTTTACTTGCCATCATGGTCGCAGTACCGACTTCATAGACCTGCAAAATAGCGGGCGCATTCCCAGCACGGTAGGCCGCAATCCCGGCAGCCAGGTTCTGTTCGTAGTTACCTTTATAGACCGGTACAATTTTTACGTCGGTGTGTTCTTTATTAAAACGGTCAGCCAGAGAATTCACTTCTTTCCCTAACTCGCCTTCCATGGAATGCCAGAAAGGAATATCTGTCGCGGCCTGCGCACCGGCGCTCATCAGCGCGAATGCCACACACGCCGCTGCGGTGCGAATAGCATGTGTTTTACGAATTGTGTTGTTGAACATGCCTGTCTCCTGCAATCAATTAAGTTCGCCATCATCACGGCGTTTTTTATGCGAAGGTAAACATGACACGGGCGCATGACAGAAAAATAACTGGGAGATGACGGAAAAATTACAAGGAAAGGAGAGGCATAAGTAAAAACTCACTTATCCTAGGTGAAGTAGATTTTACAGGTTTTCACTACACGTGGATGACGGCAGGTGTCACAAGTGGAGAGCTACGTATCTATTCAAACGCACTGGCTACCCCGAACAGGGCTATTTTCGAATAACATCAACGACAACGGTTTTAGGATCTCTGATGATTCCTATATGTATCGTTTTATCTGAATCTGTAGACTTCCAATACTCACCTGTCGTGTCTGTATAACTCAGGGTAAAACCAAGCGACTTCAAATAAGCGCGTATATTTGTCGCATCATTGGTATTTTGAAACGTAATATTGCTGACTTCCAACGCAGGGCCATCAACCGTGGCATAGCCAAAATCATAGACAGAAGAAATGCGCGGGCAATTTTTAATGATCTCGTCCGTCAGCATTTCATATCGTCGGGTGTCCTGTTCCGAATAACGAGAACTCCCCTCTGTCAGAATGACTATTGCAGGCCAATAATAGATAAGTGGCAAGGCAATTAGGAGTAATACGGCGAGTAATATAATTATCTTTTTTTTCATTTTATTCAAAGAAATGCGTTATAATTTCAGTGCCATCGTAGGATGCAATACCTACATTTCCTGACTTAAAATCATTATAGGGCTGTATTGTTTGCATAAAAGAGGGGAGATATCCCAATCGAGGTTGAGCATGCGGCATCTTCTCAGGGTCTGGAAATAAAATAGGGCGGAATCCTATATTTTTGAAATTTCCGATAGGGCCATAAAAATCCCATCGGTTTAATGCTTCTTCTTTACTCACTGGCCGTAATAAATAAAAAGGGTTAGGAGTAGAAACCACTCGGTAAAAACCTAATAAATCTGAAACAAGATCTTCCCCACTAAATCCACTATCTGTAACTAAATTGAATGGAAAAGAGGCCTGCATAGATTCAAACCGTTTCGCAACGGTGAGCATCATAGCAAGTGCAATACTCTGTCTTTCCTGAAGAGATCTTCCTTTTCTTATCCGCCATTTAATAAACCGGTTGATAGTGACACTTCTTCTGAGCCCAATCATGCCTTGTTTATAGGTCACATCGTAGTATGGCATTCCATCTTCAGTATTCTCTCCGACATACATTTGTTGAATAATATCCTTAATGTCGTCCCCTTTCGCATGGCCTAAATCAATCCAACCTAGCACCTCGGTATAAATCAAGCCATATGTCACACCAGAGGCTTGTCGGCCATCAATAATTTCACTACGCACGCTCATTATTTACATTCCTTTGTTTTTCATGAGTTTATTTAATTAACGACATCACGATAATACGTTTATTTCCACATTGGACTCAAGACGATAGTTAGGCCGTCCCAATTTGGCTATCCTCCTCACCCCGCCACCAGCACCTCCACACCCATTTTGCTCAGCGCCTCTTTGGCGGCGACGGGCAGGCCGTCATCGGTAATGATGCTGTCGAAGACGTCGAGCGGCGTGGCCAGATGGGTGGCGATGCGGCCGTATTTTGAGGTGTCGCACAGCAAGACGCGTTTTCTGCTGGCTTCCACCGCCGCACGTTTCACGACCACTTTGTCTTCGTTCGGCGTGGACAGCCCGCGCAGGCTCCATGAGGATGCAGAAATAAACGCAATATCGATAAACAGGTTGCGCAGCGCCTGTGCCACCGCTTCACCAATGCAGGATTGATTTTCCCGACACAGCGTGCCGCCCGTGTGGATCATACGGCACTGGCTGGACTCAATCAGAAAAGCGGCAATCGCAAAATCGTTGGTGACAATCAGGAGATCGTCACGCTCGGCCAGTTCGCGCGCTAGCGATAGCGTGGTGGTACCCGCATCCAGATAAATGCAGCTATTCAACGGAATGTGCTGCGCGGCCAGTTTACCCATCGCTGCTTTTTGCTGGCTGAACATCACGGATTTATCCTGATGCGACGGCTCAGTCGCCAGCCGTTCAGGTGAACGCACGCCGCCGGAGACGCTCAGCAGCAGGCCGTCTTGTTCCAGTTTTTGCACATCGCGCCGCACCGTCATGTGCGACACGCCCAGCCGCTCAGTCAGCTCGTTAATGCTTACCGCGCCGCGCTCGGCGATCAGCGCCAGAATCTGTTGATGACGTTCTACTGGTATCACGCTGTCCGTTCCCTGTTTGATAATGCTGGTCTGATAAAGTCAGTTTGGTAAAGATTGTGAGAAACACCCCGTTTAATGACGATAATTACCATAAATTCACGCCACAAACCACGCCAGACATGACCGTTCTCATCATCCCCCAGCGTCAAAATAGACATAATCATCTGATAAATAAAACTAATAACGAAAATCACGCAGTAAACGGTGTTCAACTACACTGAATCATCACGATTTAAATGTTAATTTATGTGATAAAAATCACCACAATTTGTTCTGATAGTCCTTATATTTAACACCAGAGCACAAAAAATCACTAATTTTAACAAGGCAACCACGATGAAAAAGACTTCTGATTATGCTGTCGCCGTTATCGGTCTGGGTTCCATGGGGTTTGGCGCTGCGGCGTCCTGCATCAATGCGGGCCTGACGACATACGGCGTCGATATCAATCCGCAGGCACTCGAAAAGTTACGTCAGGCGGGTGCGGCGCAGGCTGACACGCGCATTGATGCTTTCGCTGACAAGCTGGATGCCGTGGTACTGCTGGTGGTGAACGCTACACAGGTGAACGGGATTCTGTTCGGCGAGCCGCAGGTAGCAGCGAAGCTCAAGCCCGGCACCGTGGTCATGGTGTCCTCAACGATCTCCGCGCAGGATGCCAAAAATATCGAGCAGCGTCTGGCGGAACATCAGCTCGTCATGCTGGATGCGCCGGTATCCGGCGGTGCCGCGAAAGCCGCCGCAGGCGACATGACGGTAATGGCATCGGGTTCCGATCTGGCGTTTGAGAAACTGAAACCGGTACTCGACGCCGTCGCGGGCAAGGTCTACCGCATCGGTGAAGAAATTGGGCTGGGCGCAACGGTTAAAATTATTCACCAACTGTTGGCGGGCGTACACATCGCCGCGGGTGCAGAAGCGATGGCGCTGGCCGCCCGCGCCGATATCCCGTTGGATATCATGTACGACGTGGTAACCAACGCCGCCGGGAATTCCTGGATGTTTGAAAACCGTATGCGCCACGTTGTCGATGGCGATTACACGCCGAAATCGGCCGTTGATATCTTCGTCAAAGATCTGGGGTTGGTCACCGATACCGCCAAATCTCTTCATTTCCCGCTGCCGTTGGCCTCTACCGCGTTCAACATGTTCACCGCCGCCAGCAACGCTGGGTTCGGTAAAGAAGACGACAGCGCGGTCATCAAGATTTTTAACGGCATTACGCTGCCGGAAAAGAAGGAGGCACCATGATTAAGCTAGGTGTGATTGCCGACGATTTTACCGGTGCCACGGATATCGCCAGCTTTCTGGTGAACAACGGGCTGCCGACCGTGCAGCTCAACGGTGTGCCGCCGTCCGACTTTAAAGTCGACACACAGGCCGTCGTAATTAGCCTGAAATCACGTTCTTGCTCGGCGGAACAGGCTGTGGCGGATTCACTTAATGCACTGGCGTGGCTGCAACAACAGGGCTGCCAGCAGTTCTATTTTAAATATTGTTCCACCTTCGACAGCACCGCGAAAGGCAATATCGGCCCGGTGACCGACGCGCTGCTAGAGCAGTTGGGTGAAACGCAAACCATCATCTCTCCAGCACTACCGGTGAACGGCAGAACCGTCTATCAGGGCCACCTGTTCGTGATGGATCAGCTGCTGTCCGAATCTGGGATGCGCCACCATCCGGTTACGCCAATGACGGATAGCAACCTGATGCGCGTCATGGAACAGCAGGCGGCGGGACAATGCGGCCTGGTGCCGTATGCCGTGATGGATCAGGGTGCGGATGCCGTCAAACAGCGGTTGGTGCAGTTGAAAGAACAGGGTATCCGCTATGTGGTGCTGGATACGCTGAACGAACAGCACCTGCTGACACAGGGCGAGGCACTGCGCGACATGAAACTGGTCACTGGCGGTTCCGGCCTAGCGATTGGTCTGGCGCGCCAGCTGGCAGACTCAACAAAACAAACCGGTTACGCAACCGAGGCAGGTAAGCCGCAGTCCGGCGCAGGCGTTGTGCTATCCGGTTCCTGCTCAGTGATGACCAACAAGCAGGTCGCTCACTACCTGAAACAGGCGGCGGGTCGTGCCATTGATGTCGCTCGCTGCTTAGAAAGCGATGATGCTCAGCAATCCTACGCGCAGGAACTGGCCGACTGGGTGAAAGCACACCGTGACGATGCACTCGCACCGCTGCTGTACGCCACCTCTTCACCCGACGAACTGGCGCAGATTCAACAGCGCTGGGGTGCGGAAGCCAGTAGCCATGCAGTAGAGAAACTGTTTGCTGCCGTCGCCCGCCAGCTTCAAGAAGACGGCTTTAAGCGCTTCATCATCGCGGGCGGTGAAACGTCCAGCATCGTGGTGCAAACGCTGGGTATTCACGCGTTCCATATTGGGCCGTCCATTTCCCCCGGCGTGCCGTGGGTGCGTTCCACCACTCATCCACTCTCGCTGGCGTTGAAATCCGGTAACTTCGGCGATGAAGACTTTTTTGCCCGCGCCCAAAAGGAGTTTGCCGCATGAGTGAACATCACAACGGCACAGAGGCGTCGCTGAGCAGCGAGCAGCGAGCACGCGCGGAAATGGTCAAGCTGGGCGCATCCTTTTTCCAGCGCGGCTACGCCACCGGTTCTGCTGGCAATCTCTCCCTTCTACTGGACGACGGTACACTGCTGGCAACGCCGACCGGCTCTTGCCTCGGCGAACTGGATGCCGAGCGGCTGTCCAAAGTTAGCCTGAGCGGCGAGTGGATTTCCGGCGATAAACCATCGAAAGAGGTCAGTTTTCACCTGTCGATTTACCGTAACGATCCCGAATGCAAAGCGATCGTTCACCTGCACAGCACTTACCTGACGGCGCTCTCGTGTCTGGAAGGGTTGGATACGCAGGATGCCATCAAGCCGTTCACACCCTATGTGGTGATGCGCGTCGGTAAAGTACCCGTCGTGCCTTATTACCGCCCCGGCGATGCGCGGCTCGGTGAAGATCTGGCGAAGCTGGCCTCGCGTTATAAAGCCTTCTTGCTGGCTAACCACGGCCCGGTCGTCACCGGTAAGAATCTGCGGGCAGCGGCGGACAACATGGAAGAGCTGGAAGAAACCGCCAAGCTGATTTTTATTCTCGGTGACCGAAAAATTCGCTACCTCACCGCTGACGATATTGCCGAGCTCTCTTGATGAGCCAAGGAGTTACCATGCCTAAGTTTGCTGCCAATCTTTCTATGCTGTTTACAGACGTTCCGTTTCTCGATCGCTTTAAAGCCGCTGCCGATGCGGGTTTTACCTCGGTCGAGTACCTGTTTCCTTATGAATATCCGGCACCGCTGCTGGCGGAAAAGCTGAGGGAGAATGGCCTGAAGCAGGTGTTGTTCAATACTGCGCCCGGCAACATCGCCGCGGGTGAATGGGGCGTGTCTGCCCTGCCCGACCGTATTGAAGATGCCCGTCGGGACATCGATAACGCCTTGGAATATGCACTGGCGCTGAATTGTCCTTCAGTACTGGTGATGGGAGGCGTCGTTCCGCCCGGTGAAGACCGTGACGCCTATCAGCAAACCTTCATCGATAACCTGCGCTACGCGGCTGATAAATTCGCGCCGCATGGCATCAATATCATGATTGAAGCACTGAGTGCGAAGGTGAAACCGAATTACCTGTTCGCCAGTCAGTATCAGGCGCTGGAATTAGCCAATCTGATCGACCGGCCGAATATCTATATTCAGGTGGACTTCTTTCACGCACAAATTGTCGATGGCAACCTGACGCAAATTATTCACGATTTAGATGGCCGCATCGGACATATTCAAATTGCTTCGGTTCCGGCACGGCATGAACCCGATGAAGGAGAAATTAATTATCCATTCATCTTTGCCGAATTGGATCGCGTGAATTATTCCGGCTGGATTGGCTGTGAATATAACCCGCGTGGTAAAACCGAAGACGGATTGGGCTGGGCTGAACCCTGGCTGGAGAAAAAACACTAACTCACTAATTCCAAGAAATAATATTAACACCAGAGACATATTCGTTAGACGCGAATAAATAAAAAAGAAAAGATCAGATTCCCGCATTATTCAAATGCGGGAGTCAGGTCACCCTTTTCTTCAAATAAAACAATAACCCAATACCTTTTCAGCCTCTGAATTGAAAACAATGGGTCAATGAGGATAAGAATATGGCCACCTCGCTCTTACTCTGCATCGCTATCGCCGGGGTATTACTCCTGCTGCTGATGGTCATCAAATTTAAAATTCAGCCCTTTGTCGCCCTGCTGGTCGTTAGCTTACTCGTTGCCTTAGCTACGGGTATTCCGACTGGTGAGGTGATTAAGGTGATTACCTCCGGCATGGGCGGTATTCTTGGCTCGGTGGCAATTATTATCGGCCTCGGTGCCATGCTCGGCAGAATGATCGAAGTGTCCGGCGGCGCGGAATCCTTAGCGCACCGCTTTGCCCAATTAATGGGGCCGGGATTGATGGTGGCAGCATTAACCATCGCCGCCTTTATTCTGGGTATTCCGGTCTTTTTCGATGTCGGCTTTATTATCCTCGCTCCGATTATTTACGGCTTTGCAAAAGTCGCTAAAGTCTCTCCGATTAAATTCGGTTTGCCCGTCGCAGGCGTAATGCTGACGGTGCACGTCGCGCTGCCGCCCCACCCCGGCCCGGTTGCCGCTGCTGGCCTGTTGAATGCCGATATCGGCTGGCTGACCATCATTGGTCTGCTGGTGTCGATTCCTGTCGGCATCATCAGCTACTGGGCAGCCAAGGCTATGAACCGCCGTAAATATGCGCTTTCCGTCGAAGTGTTAGAGCAGTTACAGCTGGCGAAACCGGAAGACAGCACGCCGGACACGGCTCCCGCGTCTGCCCCTTCAGCTGGATTGATTGCCGCGCTGATCGCCATTCCTATCGCCATCATTATGCTTGGCACCGTGTCTGCGACCATTTTACCTGCCGGACATCCGGTGCGTAACGTCATGTCGCTGGTTGGATCTCCCGCCGTAGCGCTGCTGATCGCTCTGGCACTGGCATTCTGGCTGATTGCCCTGCGTCGCGGCTGGTCGCTGGAAAAAGCTAGCGGTGTGATGGGCGATGCGATGCCTGCTGCTGCGATGGTCATCATGGTGACCGGTGCGGGTGGCGTATTCGGCAAAGTACTGGTGGAATCGGGCATCGGTAAAGCGCTGGCGGATACGCTGACCAGCATTCATCTGCCGCTGGTGCCTGCCGCATTTATCCTGTCGCTAGCGCTACGTGCCTCACAAGGCTCTGCCACCGTCGCTATTCTCACCACCTGCGGCTTGCTAAGTGAAGCCGTCAGTGGCCTGAACCAAATGCAACTGGTGTTGGTGACGCTCTCTGCCTGTTTTGGCGGATTAGGCCTGTCGCACGTCAATGACTCCGGTTTCTGGATTGTCACCAAATATCTGGGGCTGTCCGTCGCCGATGGCCTGCGCACCTGGACGGTACTGACAACAATCCTCGGACTGGCTGGGTTCCTTTTCACTTGGGCGCTTTGGCTGGTCATGTAAGCGTCACCGCGTTCCGCCACGGAAAACCGCTGACACTCAGCGGTTTTCCTCCTTATGCCAGAAAATACGCCCGTTTTATTCTTATATTCCACATCTGAATATCCAAGCGCTGCCGTTATAATCCATACGGGGTAAGAAACCACGCGTTCCCTTATCACCACGACACAAGTTCGCATGCCAATACATGATGTAATCGGAAATACGCCTTATTCCTGACCTCTCGTGGAAGTAGAAGTAGAAGATGCCAAATCCATACGGCATGAGCCTGCATCAGCCGATGAAAAATAATAAAGGAACACTATGAATTTTTTAGCAAAAATGAAGCTTGGCACCATGCTGGGTTCTGGCTTCGCCTCTGTCATCATCATCGGTTTGATGGTCGCCGTTCTGGGACGTGTGCATCTGCTCGATCTGAGCGAAGATATTGAGTCGCTGTCCGAAAAAAACCTGACCAGCCTGATCCTGATACAGGATGCCAAAAGCGGTTTTGATGCCGTGGCCCGTTCAGTGCGTACTATCGGCCTGACAAGCGACAGCAGCCGCATTCAGGAAGAAAAACGCCTGATTGATCAGCAAATTGTCCGCAATACCGACATCCTGACCAAACTGTATTCTAACCTGTCTGAAGCAGAGTCTCGCGACTCGCTGGACCGCCTGACGCAGGCTCGCCCAGCCTATCGGGACGCAGTGAATAAAGCCGTAGAACTTGGCGTATCTGAAAACGCCGAAGAAAGAGCGCAAGCCGTGCAGCTCATGGTCAATGAAATGCAAATTACGCAGGCACCCGTTTTCGCCGCGCTGGACAGCATGACGGAATTGCAGAAGAAGCGGACGATGGAGATGACGGCAAGCGCCATGCAGGAAGCTCGCTCAGATGGTAACACTCTGATCTTCTACGCGGCGATTGCGGTTCTCGTTGGCATTCTGGTTTCCGTATTGATTACTCGTACGATCAAAGGCTTGTTGGGTGGCGAAGTGTCCTACGCCGCACAGATCGCCCAAGCGGTCGCACAAGGAAATCTGGCGGTAGCCGTCAACCTGCGTTCCGGTGATGACCGCAGTGTGCTGGCAGCCATGAACGGTATGCGCAAAAGCCTGAGTAGCATTGTTGAACAGGTGCGCGAAAGCAGTGAATCTATCGCGACCGGTGCCAGCCAGATCGCCGCAGGCAGCACCGATCTTAGCCAACGCACGGAAGAACAAGCGGCCAACCTGCAACAAACCGCAGCGTCTATGGAAGAAATGAGCCAAACCGTACGCCAGAACTCGGATACCGTACGTAACGCCGCTCAACTGGCACAAGCCGCCAGTCATACCGCCGCGAAAGGCGGAGAAGCCGTCAGCAATATCGTTGTCACCATGAAAGAAATTACCGACAGCTCGCAGAAAATTGGCGACATCATCAGCGTCATCGACGGTATCGCCTTCCAGACCAACATTCTGGCGCTCAACGCCGCGGTGGAAGCCGCTCGCGCAGGTGAGCAAGGTCGTGGCTTTGCAGTAGTCGCAGGTGAAGTTCGCTCGCTGGCACAGCGCTCCGCCACCGCCGCCAAAGAGATTAAAGAGCTGATCGGCCACAGCGTCGAGAAAGTCGAAGTGGGTTCTGCGCTGGTCAGCGATGCGGGAACGACGATCGAAGAATTGGTCCGTCAGGCGCGCAATGTTGCCGATCTGATCAACGAAATTGGCGTCACCACGCAGGAGCAAGAATCTGGCGTCTCGCAAATTCATGATGCCGTTAACCAACTCGATCAGGTCACACAGCAGAACGCCGCACTCGTTGAGCAATCCGCTTCCGCTGCCGATAGTCTGAGCGATCAGGCTGCCCATCTGGTAGAACTGATGAAGGTCTTCATCGTTGAAGGCGGGTCGTCACAGCGTATTGCACCACCGCTGAAAAGACCTTCCAGCGCAAAGTTCTCTCTCGCCAACCCTAAAGGCAGCGCGGGAAGCAATAACCAAAACTGGGAACAGTTCTGATTCCAGGCAGGGGGAGGGTCATGCCTCTCCCAGTTTACGTTCACATCTCTTCACCGCCAGCCCCCAACGCACGACGCTTTCTGTTTTTTTCATCATCGTGAGCCTGCCCGCAGCAGCAAGAATTAAAATCAATGTTTTCCCAAAAAATGCCGATATTCCAGTATGGACTGGTTAGTTATTCATCAAAGGGATCGGGGACCGCGCCAGCACATTGCTTTCTTAGCACAAAAGAAAAATCAGCTTAATAACAATAAATATTGTCAATAAGTCATGAGGATAACATGCAGCGTACAAAAAAAATGAAACTGGGTACCCAGGTTGGTTCAGGGTTTGCCATTGTTATTATTATCGGCCTATTGGTGGCCATCTTCGGTAGAACGCATCTGGTTGGCCTCGGGAATACGACTGACAACCTTGCCAAAAACCATCTTGCCAATCTTATCGTGCTGCAAGAATTGAAAGACAACCTGAACGTGACGATCAAAGCCACTTTGCGCATGCTTATCACAACGGAAAAAAAGGTTCTGGAGGACAATCAAAAACTGATTGAAACCACGAGCGCCAGAAACGCAAAGCTAGTCACTCAACTGGAAGAAAATTTACAAGCAAAAGAGGTTCGCAATATTCTGGGTGAACTTCAGCAAAATCGTACTGAATTTGCCACCGTGGGCCGTCAGTCCGTTGCCCTGTCGCTCAACAATAAACAGGCAGAATCCATCGAGTTAGTCAGAACCCAGCTTGAGCCGATACAAACCAAGCTTTTTAACAACCTGAACACGATGATTCAGTTGCAGAAAGACTACACCACGCAAACCGCAACCAATGCGATTGAAGAGTCCTACTATGATGGCAATTCACTGCTGATACTGGCTGGCATCGCCTCATTGATCGGTGTGTGCATCGCCTGGCTGATTACTCGTCACATCAAGAAGCAATTGGGTGGTGAACCCGCCTATGCCACGCAGGTAACGCAGGAAATCGCGCAGGGCAATCTCGCTATACCGATTGAACTGGCGGCAGGCGACACGAGCAGCCTGTTGTCTGCGATGAATCACATGCGCAAAAGTCTGGGTGGTATTGTTGAGCAGGTGCGTGAAAGCAGTGAATCTATCGCGACCGGTGCAGGCCAGATCGCCGCAGGCAGCACCGATCTCAGCCAGCGTACGGAAGAACAGGCGGCTAACCTGCAACAAACCGCAGCCTCCATGGAAGAAATGAGCCAAACCGTACGCCAGAACTCAGATACCGTACGTAACGCCGCTCAGCTGGCACAGGCCGCGAGCAATACCGCCGCTAAAAGCGGTGAAGCTGTCAGCAATATCGTTGTCACCATGAAAGAGATCAGCGATAGCTCGCACAAAATTGGCGACATCATCAGCGTTATCGACGGTATCGCCTTCCAGACCAACATTCTGGCGCTCAACGCCGCAGTAGAAGCCGCACGAGCAGGTGAGCAAGGCCGTGGTTTTGCCGTGGTAGCAGGTGAAGTTCGCTCGCTGGCACAGCGCTCCGCAACTGCCGCCAAAGAGATTAAAGAGCTGATCGGCCACAGCGTTGAGAAAGTCGAGGTGGGTTCCGTACTGGTCAGCGATGCGGGAACGACAATCGAAGAATTGGTACGTCAGGCGCGCCACGTTGCCGATCTGATCAACGAAATTGGCGTCACCACACAGGAGCAAGAATCCGGCGTTTCGCAGATTCATGATGCCATCACTCAGCTCGATCAGGTCACACAGCAGAATGCGGCACTTGTTGAGCAATCCACATCCGCCGCCGATAGTCTGAGCGATCAGGCTGCTCATCTGGTAGAACTGATGAAAGTCTTCATTGTTGAAAGCGGGTCGTCACAGCGCACCGCGCCAGAGTTGAAAAGACCCTCCAGTGCAAAGCTTTCTCTCGCAAGCCCTAAAGGCAGAACAAAAAGCGACAGCCAAAACTGGGAAACCTTTTAACGATTAGTAGTAAAAAGAAACGTAAAACCGCTGATCGCTCAGCGGTTTTTTTATTCATTTCTAACCTGAACTCTTCACATCAGCGTTCAGTACTTTTCCGCCACGCGTTGAAGAAACTGGCTACTATTTTCAATAGGAAGAGGCAATTAATAAAAATTAATAATTGGCTTTATATTAATAGAGATTGAATAAAATCAATAAAAAACCAAAACAATGTCAGTCTGCGATTATAAAACCATCAAATATATGATGGTAAAAACATCATCTTGTTCAAAAAAAGCAATGAATAAAAAACAAACACTTCTTTATGGTTGAATAAATAGGCAAAAAATCATAGCTGCAACGTTTATTAGCATAACTGTCAATTTAGCATTACAGCAGGGCATCAGTTTATTCCCTTCTTAATCCATAGAGATATTGCGGCTTTTACCGCCGCCTCTTATACTCCTGCGCCATCGTTTCTCTCTTATTACTCGATGCTCCTCCGCACCAGACACGGCCATCACTTAGCGAAGTGCATGACAGGTACCAGTAAACGCGGAATACGTTTATAGCCTAAAGGAAATGGGCAATGATTGAAGGAAAGGATTTACCTAAAATCGTAACGCCACGGTATTCGCAAAATAAATACGTTTTCGCAACGTCGATTTCACATAAATAGCATGCCAGTACTCACCATATTCGTTCTCAACGTATAATTAGGGACACAATGAATCTCATCAAAAATAGCAGCCTGGGTAAAATGCTAGGGACTGGCTTTACTCTGGTCATCGCCATCGGTTTTCTGGTAGCGATATTTGGTCGTATCCAGTTAGACAAGCTCGGGGAAAACATCCAGGTGCTGTCGCAGGTCCGTATTACCAACCTCCTGATGATGCAAGAGTTTAAAGACAACATAAACACCAACGCGATCGCCGTCAGAAACCTGACGATGCAGGAAGACGATCGGCTAGTGCAGGAAGAGAAAACGCGTATCGAGGAGATGATCTCCCGCAATAACGCGTTACTCTCGAAAATACATGACAGTACCGCCGAGAAACATGCTCAGGAATTGGTCGCCGAACTCCAGCGCGTACGCCCGGCCTATAGCAGCAGCATGGCAAACGCCATCACGCTGGCAATGGCGAACAAGAACAGTGAAGCTCAAAATCTGTTATTAACAGACGTGCGGGCTAAGCAAGATGCTGTTTTCAAGGCCCTGAATGATATGGTCAACTGGCAAGAGAAGCTCACCGTTGAAATCGCCGACCAGTCTTTAAAAAACGCCACTAACGCGGGCTCGCTGATGGTCATCATCGCCCTGCTTTCTGTGGCGCTGGGAGCGATGATCTCATGGTGGATCACCCGAACTATTAAACGTCAGCTCGGGGGAGAACCCGCCTACACGCTGGAAGTGACACGTCAGGTTGCACAGGGGAATCTGGCCGTTACGATTGAACTGCGCGACGGAGACACCACCAGCGTACTCGCAGCGATGGAAGATATGCGTCAAAACCTGAGTAACCTTGTCGGTCAGGTGCATCAGAGTAGCGAATCGATCGCCACAGGCGCGACACAGATTGCGATGGGCAACACCGATCTGAGCCAACGTACAGAAGAACAGGCCGCGAATCTTCAGGAAACCGCCGCCTCTATGGAACAAATGAATACCACGGTGAAGCAGAATGCGGCAACCGTGCGCACCGCAACGGAGTTAGCCCATTCCGCCAGCACCACGGCGCAGAAAGGCGGCGATGCGGTCAGTAACGTTGTGCGTACCATGGAAGATATCACCGCCAGTTCGCGTAAGATCGGCGATATTATCGGTGTCATTGACGGCATTGCCTTTCAGACTAACATTCTGGCGCTCAACGCCGCCGTTGAAGCGGCCAGAGCTGGCGAACAAGGTCGTGGCTTTGCCGTGGTCGCGGGCGAAGTACGCTCTCTGGCACAGCGCTCCGCCTCTGCCGCACGTGAAATCAAAGATCTGATTAGCGTGAGCGTCGCCAACGTGGAAATGGGTGAGAAGCAGGTTAACGACGCGGGTATCACCATCAAAGAAATCGTCGAGAAGTCTCAGCACGTTGCTAACCTGCTCAATGAGATCGGTTTGACCACGCACGAGCAAGAACAGGGCGTTGCTCAAGTCAATGATGCTGTGAATCAGCTCGATCAGGTGACCCAACAGAACGCCGCACTGGTTGAAGAATCCGCCTCCGCCGCCGATAGCCTGAGCCAACAGGCCAGAACGCTGCTGGAATTAATGGGTGTTTTCAAACTCAACGGTATCCAGACTAAAGCGCCACGGCTGACGTCACAAGTGAAGCAGCCGACAGCGCCAAGGCTGGCTCTGGCAGGCAAATCAGGCCGCACAAGCAGTGATAATTGGGAAACCTTTTAACGAGCGTGACCGATCGATAGCATCCTTCGGTCTCTTACCGTAAAAAAAGCCGCTGAATTCTCAGCGGCTTTTTTATGATATCGGGGTAGAAAAAAATAAATAACAAGGTTAAAAAATCGACATTAATTAATAAATGTCACAATTGAAAATAATAAATTACAAAAAAATAAACGATAAGAAAAGGATCTAATCCTTATTGGGTACTTCTCTATTGATTAATATTTATTACCCATCTTAGTTGCTATAAGAAAATAATATTAATCACCCGGGCAATGAATAAATTAAGGGATTTTGTTACGTTTATTCCGCCATCAATATACTACGTTATTGTCTACACTTCATTTGTCATTCCCTTGGCCTGTAAATATTCTCAACAGGTATTCCCGATAGGTATGAAAGCGACGACCATTCCCTTCGCCAAGGCAGCGATTGGAGCATAAACGTCGCCAGCATTCCTGTATCGGAGAAACACTGGGAGATAAGCGGAATGATGAAAGCAATGGAGTTCGTGGGGGAAATCGCGTCTGTACATCACCCCTAACATAAAATAACGACACCTGCCGTGTCAGACTTCAATAAATAAAAAAGGAATATCATGAAGAATATGAGTTTGGGAAAAATGTTAGGAACAGGCTTTACGCTAATTATCGTTATTGGATTCTTAGTCGCCATATTGGGCCGCGTTCAGTTAGAAAAACTTGGGGGAAACATTCAGATTCTGTCACAGATGCGTATTACCAATCTTCTGCTCATGCAGGAAGTTAAAGACAACGTCAACATAGCGGCACGCTCTATCAGAAATATTGCACTTCTGACCGACCAACAACAAATGAAGGTGGAAAAAGATCGCATTGAGCAAACCATCGCACGTAATAGCGATTTGCTCGTGCAAATACGTAAAAATGCAGTAAATGACGAGGCTAAAACGTTGCTCGCCACGCTGGATCAGGCTCGCCCGGCCTATACCAACAGCATGAAAAAAGCCATCGACCTGGCTATGTCCAACGAACACGACGCATTTCGCAATTTTCTGCTGACGGAAGTGCGTACCACGCAAGCAAGCGTATTCGACATTCTGGATAAAATGGTTGGAATGCAAAAACAACTGACCGTCACGCTCGCCAATGAATCCGAGAATAATGCGTTACACGCTGGCACCCTAATGTTGATCATCGCGTTGTGTTCTGCCCTGTTGGGAGGCGTTGTTGCCTGGTGGATCACCCGGAAAATCAAACGCCAACTGGGTGGAGAACCCGCTTATACGCTGGAGATTACCCGTCAAGTTGCACAAGGGAATCTTGCCATCGCCATTGAACGGCGCGATGGAGACACCACCAGCGTTCTCGCTGCAATGGAGGAAATGCGCCAAAGCCTGAGCAATATCGTCGGACAAGTCCATCAAAGCAGCGAATCTATCGCCACGGGAGCCAACCAGATTGCGATGGGCAACACCGATCTCAGTCAGCGCACGGAAGAACAGGCCGCCAACCTTCAGGAAACCGCTGCCTCTATGGAAGAGATGAACACCACGGTTAAGCAGAATGCCGATACCGTGCGCACCGCTGCACAGCTCGCCAACTCGGCCAGTGCCGCAGCCCGTAAAGGAGGCGATGTCGTCAGCAACGTTGTGCGGACCATGGAAGAGATCACCGCGAGTTCACGTAAAATCGGCGATATTATCGGCGTAATAGACGGTATTGCTTTCCAGACCAATATTCTGGCACTCAACGCCGCCGTCGAAGCCGCACGAGCAGGGGAACAGGGACGCGGGTTCGCGGTCGTTGCCGGAGAAGTTCGCTCACTCGCTCAACGTTCCGCTTCTGCTGCGCGTGAAATCAAAGACCTGATTGGCATCAGCGTAGGAAAAGTGGAAACGGGTGGTCTGTTGGTTAACGAAGCAGGGGTGACCATAGCAGAAGTCGTGGATCAGTCGCAGCGCGTCGCCAACCTTATCAATGAGATCGGCCTGACCACGCATGAGCAGGAACAGGGCGTTTCCCAGGTCAATGATGCGGTGAATCAGCTCGATCAGGTAACCCAACAAAATGCCGCACTGGTTGAAGAATCCGCCTCTGCCGCAGACAGCCTGAGCCAACAGGCCAGAAATCTGGTTGAGTTGATGGGCGTGTTCAAAATCGACGGTATCCAGACACAACGAGCCGCACCGCCAGTGGCTACGCTGTCTAGACCGAAATTAGCGTTAGCTGGTAATTCGAGTAACACAAACTGGGAAACCTTTTAACCCACGTCACTTTTCGGTACAACTGGTAAAAAGCCGCCCTCCAGGGCGGCTTTTGGCTAAACTTTTTTACCCAACGGCATCAATTGAATCGTCGCCATCAGTGCCGCGGTAAAAAACATGACTATTGATAACAAATCAGGGGCATAGAACCACGATGTGTACGCGATGTGTACCTCTGAGTTATTTAAAGCACATAAAACTGCATGAATTAAATGTATTCCCATTGAGAGCTCCTTTTAAAAAATGGAAGCGGTCGAATCTGTAGCCGCAAATTCATTTTACGCCCATGAGGAAGGGGGGGCGAAATCGCACACCTTTGCTCCCATACAACGTCTCAATGACCAAGAACCGTTGCCTACATACAAAAAAGCCGCTGAAATATCAGCGGCTTTTTACATCAACGGGTTGCTTGCTATCGGCGATTACAACGCACGGCGTAGGCGAGCGACTGCTTCATGCATTTGCTCATCCGTTGCGGTCGCAAAGGACAGACGCAGCGTTGAGTAGTCGATGTTGTCTGGGAAGAAGAATTCGCCCGGCACAAAGACAACGCCTTGTTCCAGCGTCTTTTTCAGCCATTCCGTCGTGTTGAAATCGTCCTGACGGAACTTCGCCCACAGGAACATCCCACCTTTCGGCTGGTTAAAGGTGATCACATCACCCAGTTCCTTCTCGACCAGCTGTGCCAGCAGTTCGCCTTTATGCTTATAAGCGTGGCGAATTTTCTCGATCTGCGTCTCCAAACGTCCCAGCCCCAGATAGCATTCTGCGACGGTCTGCGACAGTGCGCTAGCGTGCAGGTCAGCGGCCTGTTTGATAATCGCCACCTTGTGCAACAGCCAATCCGGCAGAATCGCCCAACCAAGACGCAGACCCGGAGCCAACACTTTCGAGAACGTGGAGGTATACAGCACGTATTCCGTGCTGCCCAGTTTATCCTGCGCCAGCTGGAACAGCGTCGGGTTACGCTCATCAGTGAAACGCAATTCGCCATAGGGATCGTCTTCGATAATGACAAAACCGTAGCGCTCCGCCAGTTGAACCAATTGCAGGCGACGTTCATAACTCAGCGTAACACCGCTCGGATTACCGAAATTCGGGACAATATAAACGCCCTTGATGCGCTGTTTCTTCAGCAGCTCTTCCAGCTCATCAACCACAATGCCGTTGGCATCGGACGATACAGACATCACATTCGCCTGCGCCAGTTCCAGCGTTTGCAGCGCTGCCAGATAAGTCGGGCGTTCAACGACGAACACATCACCGGGATCGATCATCGAGCGCATAATCAAGTCCAGCGCCTGCTGCGAACCTGCCGTCACGACAATGTCGTCGCCGCGTGTTTTTACGCCACGCACAGCACACAGCTCAGCAATGCGATCGCGCAACACGCCACTGCCTTCGGTTAAGCCATACTGGAATGCCGTTTTTGGCTGTTCGGTAATTGCTAACTGCGTGGCCTGACTTAAGCCTTCGAAATCAAACAATGCATCTGACGGAATCCCACCAGCCAGCGAGATAATATTTTCCATCTTGCTGTGTTTCAGCAGTTCACGGATGGCGGAACTTTTTAACTGAGCGATGCGGTGCGCTAACAACCCTTCAATGGCCATGTATTCTTAACCTTTCAACAAAACTTCAATTATCCGCCCAGATAGGCCGAACGTACCGCTTCATTAGCTAACAATGCCGCACCGGTATCTTCCAACACGATATGACCATTTTCAAGTACATAACCCCGGTCAGCCAGTTTCAGCGCCTGATTGGCATTTTGCTCTACCAGGAAGATGGTCATCCCCTCTTCGCGCAATTGCTGGATCGTATCAAAAATTTGCAGAATGATAATCGGTGCCAGCCCCAGCGACGGCTCGTCCAGCAGCAGCAAACGCGGCTGGCTCATCAGCGCACGGCCTATCGCCAGCATCTGCTGCTCACCGCCGGACATGGTGCCGGAACGCTGGGCGCGTCGCTCATGCAGACGAGGGAACAGATCGTAGACGCGCGCAATGCGCTCCTGATACTGATCGCGCTCGGCAAAGAACCCACCCATCGCCAAATTTTCTTCTACCGTCATACGGGAAAAGACGCGACGGCCTTCCGGCACAATCGCGATAGCTTCGCGCATAATCTGCGCCGTCTGCCAGTGAGTGATGTCCTTACCGTCAAACGTAATGGAACCTTCCGACGCGCGCGGATCGCCGCACAGCGTGCCCAGCAGCGTCGTTTTACCGGCACCGTTCGCACCGATCAACGTGACAATCTCGCCCTGATTAATATGCAGGCTAACCTGATGCAGCGCCTGAATTTTTCCGTAGTGGGCGGAAACCTGATGTAATGACAGCATAAACGTTATCCTTCACCCAGATATGCACGAATGACATCTGGGTTGTTACGAATTTCAGCTGGAGTGCCTTGTGCCAGCGGCGTTCCCTGATTGACGACATAAATCCGGTCAGAAATCCCCATTACCAGCTTCATATCATGTTCAATCAACAACACGGACACCTGATGGCTATCGCGCAGTTCCGCAATCAGCTGATTTAACTCGTCCGTTTCTTTCGGGTTCAAACCTGCCGCCGGCTCATCGAGCATCAACAGCTCAGGTCGCGTCACCATGCAGCGGGCAATTTCCAGACGGCGCTGCTGACCGTAAGCCAGATTCCCCGCCTGACGGTTCGCTAAATCCAGCAGGCCGATACGCTCCAGCCACACCGCGGCACGCGCTTGCGCATCCGCTTCCGCACGACGAAAGCCCGGCGTTTTCAACAGCCCGGCAAACACGCCGCTTTTCAGGTGTTGATGCTGCGCGACCAGCAGGTTCTCGATCACCGTCATTTCACGGAAGAGGCGAACGTGCTGGAACGTGCGCACCACGCCCATGCGGGCAATGGCCTGTCCGGGTAACCCTTCCAGATGACGATCGCGCAGCATGATGGTGCCACCACTCGGGCGATAAAAACCGGTCAGGCAGTTAAAGACCGTCGTTTTCCCCGCCCCATTCGGGCCGATCAGCGAGACAATTTCGCCAGCATGAATGTCCATTTCAACATTGTTGACCGCCAGCAGGCCGCCAAAACGCATCATCAGACCTCTGACTGATAATAGTGGCTGCGTGCTCATGCTTGATCTTCCTTCTTCGCGACTTTCAGCTTCATCTCAGGACGCTTCATCGGCAGCAGGCCTTGCGGACGCCAAATCATCATCAGAACCATCAATGCACCCAGCAACAGCATGCTGTATTCATTCAGGTCGCGCATCAGTTCGCGGGACACCACCAACAGGATCGCGGCGAGGATGACCGCAAACTGCGAGCCCATTCCGCCCAACACAACAATAGCCAACACAAAGGCAGACTCAGCAAACGTGAACGATTCCGGACTAACAAATCCCTGACGCGCGGCAAACAGCGTACCGGCAAACCCAGCAAACGCGGCGCTGATGGTAAAGGCGGTCAGCTTGATGCGCGTTGGGCTCAGGCCCAGAGAACGACAGGCGATTTCGTCATCACGCAGCGCTTCCCAGGCGCGTCCCAGCGGCATCCGCAGCAGGCGGTTAATCACAAACAGGGTTAATATGACCAACAGCAGCGCGACCAGATACAGGAAGATAATGCGGTCGCTGGGGTCGTATTGCAGACCGAAGAAATTATGGAACGTATCCCAACCGCCATCGCGGGCGTTGCGGCCAAACTCCAGACCAAAGAAGGTCGGTTTAGGGATCTGGCTGATGCCGTTCGGACCACCGGTAATTTCGGTATTATTCAACAGCAGGATACGGACAATTTCGCCGAACCCAAGCGTCACAATCGCCAGATAATCACCGCGCAAACGCAGCACAGGGAACCCTAGCAGGAAGCCAGACAGCGCCGCCGCCATGCCCGCCAGCGGCAAACTTTCCCAGAAGCCCAATCCGTAATAGTGATTCAGCAGTGCATAGGTATACGCGCCAATGGCGTAAAACCCGCCGTAGCCCAAGACCAGCAGACCAGACAGGCCAACCACAACGTTCAAACCCAAGCCCAGCATCACGTAAATCAGCGTGAGGGTGGCGATATCTACCGTACCGCGCGAGACCAGAAACGGCCAAGCGATAGCAGCGATAATCAACGCCGCCGCGACTATCTTCTGTCGTGCCGTACTGCCATCAAAACTCGGCAGCACCAGTGACGGTGCGGAAAATTTCTTGATGCTTTGTTGGAAAAAGGGGCGAATCAACTGGAAGAAGAACACCACGATGCAGCCCGCACCAATCCAATACCAGCGAACTTCACCGGCACCGTGCACTACCAGTTTGGTGCCATCCAGCGACAGTTGCATGCCCATTAAAAACGAGGCCAGCACCAGCAGCATGAACGCGGAAACCAACGCATTAAGCAGGTTGAGCTGTTTCATACTTTCTCAACCTCCGGGCGACCCAGAATGCCGGTTGGCATCACCAGCAGCACCACAATCAGCAGCGCAAATGACACCGCATCTTTGTATTCCGTGCTCAGGTAAGCGGACGTCAGCGCTTCGGCTACACCCAAGACCAGCCCGCCGATCATCGCGCCAGGAATACTGCCAATCCCGCCCAGAACGGCAGCCGTAAAGGCTTTCATCCCAGCCATGAAGCCGATATAGGGGTTGATTACGCCGTAAAATTGTCCCAACAGCACGCCTGCAACAGCAGCCATAAGCGCACCAATGACGAATGTCAGTGAGATAACGCGATCGGTGCTGATACCCAGCAGGCTTGCCATTTTCAGGTCTTCAGCACAGGCGCGGCAGGCGCGTCCCATACGGGAATAGCGAATAAATAGCGTCAGCGCCAGCATGGCAAGGAACGTAACAATCCAGATGGTCAACTGCATGGTGCTAATGGTGGCCGCAAAGCCATTGCTTTCGCCCAACACCCACTGGCCGGTCACCAGACTCGGCAGCGCAACATCACGCGAGCCCTGATTCAGGCTGACGTAGTTTTGCAGGAAAATCGACATCCCGATGGCAGAAATCAGTGCAATCAGACGTTTTGACGTTCGCACGGGGCGGTAGGCTACCCGTTCGATACTCCAGCCGTAGGCGCTGGAAATCACCACCGCAGCAACGAAGGCGACACTAATCAGGAGCCAGCCAGCATCGATGCCCATCATCATCAGGGCCGCAATAACAATAAAGGAGACATAGCTACCGATCATATAAACCTCGCCGTGCGCGAAGTTAATCATGCCGATAATGCCGTAAACCATGGTGTAGCCAATGGCGATCAGCGCATAGGTGCTGCCCAACGTTAGGCCGTTGAACATCTGCTGAAGAAAGTAGAGGAACTGCTCGGACATACCTTAACCTTAAATGCCGCCCCCGCGCCTTGCGGCAACGGGGGCTTCGGTATTGAGGGATAGTAGTGGTACACACTCAGAAAGCGGAAAATGTTCTCCACGCCGAAGGGGCAGGCAGCGGTACATTCACCCGCTTCTGCCTCCCCTGCATGATGATTATTTCACTGCGCTGGAAGTACCGTCTTTGTGCCACTCAAATACGCCAAATTCAAACCCTTTCAGGTCGCCTTTTGCATCCCAGCTTAATGGTCCCATTACGGTATCCACAGATTTCGCTTTCAGATCCGCGACCAGTTTTTCCGGCTCATCGCTACCAGTACGTGTCATCGCGGTGGTCAGTGATTGCAGCGCAGCGTAGGTCGTCCAGACGAACGGGCCTGTTGGGTCCAGTTTCTTGGCCTTCAGCGCATCTACAATCGGTTGGTTAGCAGGAACCTGATCGTAACGCTTAGGCAGCGTCACCAGCATGCCTTCAGAGGCATCGCCTGCGATGTTAGACAGCGAAGAGTTACCCACGCCTTCCGGGCCCATGAATTTGGTTGTCATACCAGCCTGACGAGCCTGACGCAGAATCTGTCCCATTTCTGGGTAGTAGCCGCCGAAATAAACGAAATCGACGTTCTCTTTCTTCAGACGCGCAACCAGCGTAGAGAAATCTTTATCACCCGCCGTCACACCTTCAAACAGCACAACATTCGCACCGGCTTTTTTCAGGCTATCCTGAACAGAGCGGGCCAGACCTTCACCATATTGCTGCTTGTCATGAACCACGGCGATACGCTGAGGTTTGATGGTTTCGACAATGTATTTTGCTGAGGTTGGCCCCTGATCGGAATCCAGCCCCGTCGTGCGCATCACCATTTTATAGCCGCGCGTGGTCAAATCGGCATTGGTTGCCGCAGGCGTAATCATGATCACGCCTTCTTCTTCATAGATATCAGACGCAGGCTGCGTGGAGGAGGAACACAGATGGCCAATCACATAACGGATACCGTCATTGATGACTTTGTTCGCTACGGCAACCGCCTGCTTAGGGTCGCACGCGTCATCATATTCAACGCCAACCAGTTTGTTGCCGTTTACGCCGCCTTTTGCGTTGATATCGGCAATAGCCTGACGCGCGCCAATGAACTCCATATCTCCATATTGCGCAACGGGCCCAGACATTGCGCCAACAACCGCAACCTTAATATCGGCAGCGCTGACCGCATGGCTAAACGCCGCAGCCATACAACCCATCAGCAATACTTTACCTTTACTGAATTTCATTTTTTTTACCCCATCTGTCATTATGGATATTGCCGAAAACCTGACCGCCTTCTGCCATAACCTGCTATTTTCTTATAAGTAAGAAAGGCTTAGGTTATTATTAGTAATGTTTTCTAATAAGGCTTTATTTTTCATATTATTAAACAGGAGTTTTATGCTGCAAATCAACTCACCCTGTCAGAAACAAGCGGAGCAAACAGCACAAAACACCAGATGTAAAAACCAGTATTCAATTTATATATAGTCAGATATTCTACTTTATGCATTAATTGTTGATGGATTACTCGAAAAACAAAGAATGAGAAAAACATTTGCTCTATTAACCATAACGCTCAAATTACACAACTGTTCCACTACAAGACAACTACATTATTCTTCACTCACATGATGGAGTGCCGATAAAAATGAAACTAACCATTGAATGCCTCACCCAGTTCAGCCCTCAGGATAAAATTGATCTGGCGAAAATTTGGCCGCATCAGAACATTGATTTACTCGAAGAAGGGCTCACGCTCGATCAGCGGTTATTCGCCGCCCGTTTTAACGATCGACTGTTAGGTGGTGTGCTGGTCGAAATTGAAGGGGAATATGCGGAACTGAGCGATCTGATGGTGCGAGAAGTCACGCGGCGACGTGGCGTAGGGCAACTTTTGATTGATGAAGCGCGTCGCCAGCTTCCTGAGGTTAAAGAATGGTGGTTGGCAACGGCCGATCATGCTTCGATCAAAGAGGAAGTGCTGGCGCGATTTATGGTGTCTTGCGGCTTCTCACCCGTATCCGGCGGCTGGCGCTATATTCGCAGAAAAGAAACGCCGCTGATTCTTGACGAACTCAACCCAGAGAAACCATAAACACATCTCTACGGCCTGACTTTCACGTTGGACAAAAACAAAACGACCGGGCATTACCCGGTCGCTACAGAAAGAGACGATGAGAGCGATTACGCTTCTATCGCCGCTCGCAGTTTTTTCATCGCATTCTTTTCTAACTGACGCACACGCTCTGCGGAAACACCGTATTGGTCGGCCAGTTCCTGCAAGGTGGATTTGTTGTCATCATCCAGCCAGCGGGCGCGAATAATGTGCTGGCTACGTTCATCCAGCCCTTCCAGCGCATAGGTGAGCTTATCGGCCGCATGCGTATCCCAGTTGTCCTCTTCAATGCCATCGGCAAAGTCAGACGATTTATCCTGTAGGTAAAGCATTGGCGACATCGCTTTGCCGTCGTGCGAGTCCTCTTCCGGCGTCGGATCGAAGGTCATGTCCTGCGCCGCCATGCGAGATTCCATCTCGCGCACGTCTTTAGTGGTTACACCAAGTTCACGCGCTACCAGTTCGACTTCATCCTGGTTAAACCAACCGAGGCGTGTTTTCGCCTTCCGCAGGTTAAAGAACAACTTACGCTGTGCTTTAGTGGTAGCTACCTTCACGATACGCCAGTTACGCAGCACGTATTCATGAATTTCTGCCTTGATCCAATGCACGGCGAAAGAAACCAGACGCACGCCAACTTCAGGGTTGAAGCGACGTACCGCTTTCATCAGGCCGATATTCCCTTCCTGAATCAGGTCCGCCTGCGGCAGGCCGTAGCCGGAATAGTTACGGGCAACGTGAATAACAAAACGCAGGTGTGAAAGAATCAGGTGCTTAGCAGCCTCCAGATCGCCCTGATAATGCAGTCGTTCAGCCAGCGCCCGCTCTTCCTCCGCCGTCAGCATCGGATAGGCATTGGCGGCACGAATATACCCTTCCAGACTGCCCTGGGGAACTAAGGTGAAAGTTTGCATATCTTTGGTCATTCAACCCTCTCTGTTACTCTACTCGTCATATTGCAGTCAGCTATCTTAGCACTGCTTCGCCGCATCGTTTTGCGCGAAAATGGCAAAATGCGGCACCTTTAAGCGTATTTATTGAAACCTTAAAATCTGTTTATTCAGACTGTGATTTCGCTCGCAAGTTCCTATCATTTTATTCACCTGATGCCAGAGATCAAGCAGGAGACGAACAAGACGTTAACGCACAAGAAACCAAGGGAAAAACACAGCGGAAAGTGCAAATAAGAGATGTCGCTGAGGAGGTTTCCCCTGCAATACGGTCTGAATTACAGGGGATAATTATACCAGAAAACGCTTACTGTGGTGTAAAACGGCGTAAATGTTGCACTGTTGCCAGCCAGGCGGCAAGCCAGCCAATCATGCCAGCGATGAGCAGTAGCAGCAGGGACTCGTCCCAGCTCAACCCTTTGACGGCAAACGTCGTACCGAAAACAGCAGCAACCTGTGCCACCACCGCATCCAGCTTCCAGACCAGCGCCTGCGATAAAATCAGCGACAGCACCGCCCCGCCCACGCCCATTGCAGCTCCGCCATTCAGGAACGGACGCAGAATAAAGCCGTCCGTCGCACCAATCAACTTCATCACGTTGATGGTTTCACGGCGACTGAAAATACTCAGACGCACGCTGTTGCCGATCACCAAAAAGACAGCAACAACCATCAGGACGCCAATCATGGCGGAAATTTGCCCAACCAGATTAGTTAGCGCCACCAGACGAGCAAACCAGCTGTCGTCCATTCGAACTTCATCAACGCCCTGCGTCGATGCCACGCGATCGCGCAACGTTGTCAGCGTGGTGGAATCCTGAAAACTCATTTTTGGCGTAATGATTGCCACCGCGGGTAACGGGTTTTCTTCCAGCATATCCAGCGCGCCGCCAAAACCGGACCAGTTGCGGAATTCGCCCATCGCCTCATTGCGCGACAGGTAATTAACTTTATCGACGCCATCTTCAGATTGAAGCTGCGTGATAACCGCCTGCGCCGCGTTGTCATCCAGCGATTTATCCAGATACACCGTCAGTTGAGGCGATGGATACCACTGTGTTGCAGCCTGACTGACGTTTTTCCACACCAGATAGCAGATGCTGGGCAGCGCCAGCGAGATAGCGATAACCATCACGGTCAGAAAGGTGGCCAGCGGCTGGCGCAGCATATCAGCCAGCGTATTTGTCCAGGCATAGCGCCATTGTTCCTGCCAACCGCCGCGCAGTGCTTTCGCTTTTGCGACAGGCTTTTTCGCATTACGGACGTTATTTGCCATCGTGGTTTCCCCCCACCATGCGGCCATCCGACAACGTCAGCACACGGTAATTACGGCGAGCGATCAGCCCGGTATCATGCGTCGCCATCAGGACAGTGACGCCGACGCGATTGAACTCTTCAAACAGGCGCAAAATGTCTTCTGACAACGCTTCGTCCAGATTGCCCGTCGGCTCATCCGCCAGCAACACGGCGGGTTTATTCACCACAGCGCGTGCAATACCCACGCGCTGTTGCTCACCACCGGACAGCTGGATAGGATAATTCTTCGCTTTATCCAGCAGGCCAACCTTGTCCAGCGCGGCCGATACCCGACGACGAATGTCCTCACTGCTGGCGCCCGCGATAATGAGCGGCATCGCGACGTTGTCATAGACCGTGCGCTCCATCAACAGGTGGTGATCCTGAAAAATCATGCCGATCTGACGCCGTAAGAACGGGACTTCGCGTTTTTTCAGGCGGCTAATATTGTGACCGCCAAACAAAATCTGACCCGCGCTGGGACGTTCAATACCACAAATCAGTTTCAGCAGAGTGCTCTTCCCTGCGCCGGAATGGCCGGTCAGGAACGCCATTTCCGCTGGGCGCAGATGGAAATCCACCCCTTGCAATGCCTGACGCCCACCGAGGTAAGCTTTACTGACCTGTTCAAAACGAATCATCCGTTTTAATCCTCTCGGGCAAAAAGTGCCTCAATAAAATCGTCGGCCTTGAATGGCCGTAAATCTTCAATGCCTTCACCTACCCCAATATAGCGGATAGGAATAGCAAACTGGTCGGCAATGGCGAAAATCACCCCGCCTTTCGCGGTCCCGTCCAGCTTAGTCAAGGTAATGCCTGTCAGGCCAACTGCTTCATTAAACAGCTTGGCCTGACTCACTGCGTTCTGTCCGGTGCTCGCATCCAGCGTCAGCATAACTTCATGCGGCGCGTCTTCGTCCAGCTTCTTCATCACGCGCACAATCTTTTTCAGCTCTTCCATCAGGTACGCTTTGTTCTGCAAGCGACCTGCGGTATCCGCGATCAGGACATCCACGCCGCGCGCTTTCGCTGCCTGAATTGCATCGAAAATCACCGATGCCGAATCCGCCCCTGTGTGCTGCGCTATCACCGGCACGTTATTGCGCTGTCCCCAGACCTGAAGCTGCTCGACTGCTGCTGCACGGAAGGTGTCACCCGCCGCCAGCATCACAGATTTGCCCTGTGCCTGGAACTGGCGTGCCATTTTACCGATGGTGGTGGTTTTACCCACGCCATTAACGCCAACCATCAGAATGACATACGGCGTTTTGCCTTCGATATTCAGCGGGACGTCCACCTTAGCAAGAATCTCTGCCATTTCTTCTTTCAGCTTAACAAAAAGCGTATCAGCATCTTTCAGTTGGCGGCGACTGGCGTGCTCCGTCAGGCTGTCGATGATCTTACGGGTGGTCTCGACCCCGACATCCGCAATCAGCAGTTGCTCTTCCAGTTCATCAAACAGATCGTCGTCGATTTTCTTACCGCGAAACAATCCGATAAATCCGGAACCGAGATTCTCACGCGTTTTTACCAGACTGCGCTTCAGGCGAGCGAAGAAACCTTCTTTCGTCGGGCGTTCTTGCTCTTGCACAACGACTGGAACGTCGTCCTGTTGCTCATTTTCCTGTTCTTCGTACTGTTCTTCTTGCTGCGCAGCATCCAGCGCCTCGTCAACCACCGTCGCGTTCTCTGCGATCTCAACCTGCACGATCGGATCGGTGATATCCCGATCGAGTACGTCATGATCGATCGGTTCACGATCGTCTGCCGCAACGGTAACCTCATGCTCGGCGACTGATGGAGCCAGTTCTTCCGCTTCAACCTTTATCTTTTCTTCAGCTACTATCTTTTCTTCAACGACAGATTCTTCCGGCAGCGGTTGCGCTACGAGCTCCGGCGTAGGCTCAACGGTCTGGTGAGTCGATGCGGCGGCATCCGATTCACCAGCGGGCGCATCGTCAACGACCGGCTTCTCCTGCGGCTGCTCTTGTTGTTTTTCTTCCTGTTTCCCAAGTCCCAGCCAGGAAAAAAAACCGCGCTTCTTTTCTTTTGACATGTGTAATCGCGCTCCACGCTGCTCACCGCAGCGAATCAATCAATGAAAATCATATTTAAACAACAAGTTTAACACTTTCCTGCCGACAGCAACACGCAGCCAACGGGAGCAATGACAGACAATTCTCCGTGCTACCGACAATCTTCGTAACGAAAGGCAATGTCCGTTACGAAGTGTGTCAAACGCCGCGAGTGATCGAAAGGTCGCAGACAGCACAAAATTTTGGCTTAAGCACTTTAACGTCCATCTTAACATTCCCTCTACACGCAACCGCCGCTAGAATAGCGCCAGAAATTTCCTGCCCGCATCCACACCATGATGATGCGGCACAACAATAACCCTGTGAGCTATGGCTAAAAAAAATGCATCGTCAGCCGCCGGACAAATCCGAATCATCGGTGGTCAATGGCGCGGCAGAAAACTTCCGGTTCCTGATAGCCCCGGTTTACGTCCCACTACCGACCGTGTACGTGAAACGTTATTTAACTGGCTAGCCCCCGTCATTCAGCAGGCTCGCTGTCTGGACTGCTTTGCTGGCAGCGGGGCGCTCGGTCTGGAAGCCTTATCTCGTTATGCTGCCCATGCCACATTATTGGAGATGGAGCGTGCAGTCGCCCAGCAATTAACGCAGAATTTGGCACTGCTTCGGGCGGAAAACGCCGAGGTGGTCAATACTGATGCCCTGAGTTGGCTGGCGAAGCCGGGCACGCCGTTTGACGTCGTGTTTCTCGATCCGCCGTTCCGCAAAGAGCTGCTGAATAACACGCTTGCTCTGCTGGAACAACAGGGCTGGCTGGCACCAGACGCGTGGATTTACGTGGAAACAGAAGCGGAAAATGCGCAGTTGACCATCCCGGAGAATTGGCAGTTGCACCGTGAAAAGATTGCGGGTCAGGTAGCCTACCGTTTGTACATCCGTCAGTGATCTTTGCAGCAACGTAAGGGTAAGAGATGATTTTGATTAACCTTGGCAGATTATTGATGCTGGGCGTGTGGGGATTTCTGTTGCTTAACCTGATTCAGCCGTTTCCCAAGCCGTTGAATATCTTCATGACCGTGGCGATGGTGTTTATGATCCTGATGCATGGTTTTCAACTGCTGCTGTTAAAATCCAGTCAGCCGAAGGACAGCCCACCGCTGGGCCGGGCGCTTCAGGCGCGTATTTTCCTTTTTGGCGTGTTTGAACTACTGGCGTGGCAGAAAAAGCAACCGAAGCCACCGAAGCCGTAACCGCTACTTCTGCTGGGGCACAAAGCGAATAAAGCGCGTGCCCTTTAGCTGCAACGATCCCTGCATACCGGTATCAAGCTGGTGATAATCTGCGTTTTCGAGGCGTAGCGTGATAGTCGCGCTGCCAGCAATTGGCCTGAACGTGACTTCATACAGCATATCCTCCACGACCATCACCTGATGCTCACGCGCACGCCGACGAGTACGGGGAAATTCGCGTTTGTGTTTCACCTCTGCGGCCACAATACGCAGCGGAGCCGCATCATTCTTCGCTTCCCGATGACGTTGGCGTCGATACTGCCCCGCCGCCAGCACTAAAATAGCGCCAACGGCCAAAGCCAACAGCCAGGGAAAATCATGCATCAGGGTTTCTTGCCGGGAAGATAAGGGAACGCGGTAACGTTATCGCCTAAATCAGAAATACGGGCACTGCCTTTTTCCGTCACGGCATCAATACGAATAATCGCCTGTAGAGGGATAAAACTGCGGCTAACGCCGGAGAATTCCGTTTTCAGTTTCTCGGTTGACGGGTCAACCAATACCGTAGATTGGCTATCAAACACAAAATCGGCAATTTCAATAAAACCGAACAGATTACCCTGAACCAACTCACGCACGTAAAGCTGGTAATTCTTACCGTTATTTATAAATTGAATACGATAAAGTGCAGATTCATTACTCATTCAACACAATGCTCCCTTCAGAGACTTCACGGCGTGAAAACGGGCGATAACATAACATGAAGATCACGAAAGGCGCATCCGTCTCGCACCGTGTTGTTTAACTTCCTCACAATCCCCTACACTAAATAAAGAACGGTTTATTTTTATCCTGATACAAACAAAAACACAAAAAGGACACGCTATGCTTTGGTCATTTATTGCTGTGCTTTTTTCTGGTTGGTTGTACGTAGACGCCAGCTATCGTGGTCCAACGTGGCAGCGTTGGTTATTCAAACCGGTCACGATGCTACTGCTGCTAGCGCTAGCATGGCAGATGCCGCTGCTTGGCGTGCCAGGCTATCTGATTGTTCTGGGGTTACTGGCAACGCTGGTTGCAGACACGCTACTGTTGCTCCCGACTCAGCGCCTGCTTTACGCGTTCGGTGCCTATTTCATCTCCCATCTGCTGTACACCATTAGCTTTTTTACCGGACAAATCACGCTCACGTTCTTCTGGCCACTGGCACTAACGCTCGTCATTTTGGCCGCGATCCTGATCGCCATCATCTGGGGACGATTGGACGCACAGCGCTGGCCCGCCTGCGCGTTTATCATCATGACGACGCTGATGGTCTGGATTGCAGGTGAACGGTATTTTGCGCTGGGGACAAATGCGAACTTCTCCTTGCTGACGGGCACCGTACTGCTGTTTATCGCCCATGCAGCCTGGCTGATTCACCATTATCGTTTCCCGTTCCGCGCCCATCAGGCGATTGTGGCCGCGGGCTATTTTGGCGGTCATTTCCTGATCGTTCGCTCCCTGTATTTCTAACGCTCGCGACGCTCACGAAAGGCTGGCTAAGCATTGAGCGGCGGTGTAAAGTTTCTGATGAGAATGGCAATCACTAATAACACAGGAGGAAGATATGCACTCTCATCAGCACCACAGCACTGAGAAATCAGCATGCTGCAATAACGGCGTTCACAACGCGCCACGCAGTACCGCGCACAGCGCAAAAAGCTGCTGCAACGAGCACACGCAGCATTCGAACCACGCAGACCACAGCTGCTGTTCAACCAAGCACACATCCGATGCCGCCGTTCAGACCGCGTGTGGTACAGAGCAACATTCGTCAGACAGCGGCGGTAGCGCTGATTCAGACGACCCCGACGGCGGAGACAGCGACAGGCCCCGATCTCACCAGCGTTTCAGCTGGAAAATCAGCGGGATGGATTGTCCCAGCTGCGCACGTAAAATCGAAAATGCAGTAAAAAATATCACCGAAATTGAACAGGCCAAAGTGCTGTTCGCCACCGAAAAACTGGTTGTTGACGCCTACTCCGATATTCGCCCTCAGGTTCAACATGCCGTTCAGCAAGCTGGCTTCACCTTGCAGGACACCGCACTCCCCATCGCACCACCCGACACATCTACCATCCGTCGTTTCGTGCATGAATATGGGTTCTTAATACTTTTCACTTTGCTGGCTGCTGCAAGCTGGGGACTTTCCCTCTTAAGCGAGCGCGGCGGGCAGATCGCATTTATCGCGACCACCATTGTCGGGCTGATTCCAATCCTGAAAAAAACAGTGCAGCTCATTCGTACGGGTACGCCCTTCGCGATTGAAACGCTGATGAGCGTGGCTTCCATCGGGGCGCTCCTGATTGGCGCCACCACGGAAGCCACGGTCATTTTGCTGCTGTTTATGTTGGGCGAACACCTTGAGTCTTACGCGGCAAATCGCGCACGACGGGGCGTAACGGCACTGATGGCGCTGCTTCCTGAAGATGCTACGGTTATCGGCAACGGGCAGCGACGCCTCGTTCCCGTTGCAAGTCTGGTTCCCGGCGATGTTATTGAAGTCGCCCCTGGCGGACGACTCCCTGCCGATGCGGAGCTATTGAACAGCGATGCCAGCTTTGATGAAAGCGCCCTGACCGGCGAATCAGTTCCCGTTGAGCGCACACCCGGTGAAAAAATTGCCGCTGGCAGCCTGTGTGTCGATCGGGTCGTGCAGCTGCGAGTGGTTTCACAGCCGGGCAACAGCGCCATCGATCGCATTCTGCAACTGATAGAAGATGCGGAAGAGCGCCGCGCGCCGATAGAACGCTTCCTCGATAAGTTCAGCCGCTACTACACACCAGCCATCATGCTGCTGTCGCTGCTGGTGATTCTGGTGCCGCCGTTGCTGCTGGCACAGCCGTGGCAAGAGTGGGTTTATCGCGGTCTGACGCTGCTGTTAATCGGCTGTCCGTGTGCGCTGGTGATCTCAACGCCTGCGGCGATTACCTCAGGGCTGGCTGCGGCAACGCGTCGGGGTGCGCTGATTAAAGGCGGTGCAGCGCTGGAATCGCTGGCCAATATCAAGACTATCGCATTTGATAAGACAGGTACGCTGACGGAAGGCAAACCGCAGGTGACAAACGTGTTACCCGTAGCGGGCATTAGTGAAACGGCGCTGCTGACACGCACCGCCGCGGTGGAGTCGGGTTCACACCATCCGCTCGCCAAAGCGATCGTCCAGCATGCGTTATCCAGCAGTACATTCCTCCCGATGGCAGAAAACCGCAAAGCGCTGGCGGGTGTCGGCGTTGAAGGCACGATAGGCGGCAAACGGATTCAGGTCAGTGCGCCGACTCGCGTTGCGCCCGATCTACTTGACGCCGACTGGCTGCAACGAATTGATGCGCTGGAAAACGAAGGGAAAACCGTCGTGGTGGTGCAAGAAGACGACACCCTGCTCGGTTTGCTGGCGCTGAGCGATACGCTACGCCACGATGCGCGTGAAGCGCTGGATGCCTTGCAGCAGTTAGGGATTCGGGGCGTCATGCTCACGGGAGATAATCCCCGCGCAGCAGCGGCCATCGCAGCAACATTGGGGATCGATTACCGAGCCAGCCTGCTCCCTGCCGATAAGGTCGCGGCAGTCAGCGAATTGAGTAAGCAGCACCCCGTGGCGATGGTGGGCGACGGTATCAACGACGCGCCAGCGATGAAAGCCGCAACAATCGGCATCGCGATGGGAAGCGGTACGGATGTGGCGCTGGAAACCGCCGATGCGGCATTAACGCACAGCCGCCTGACCGGGCTGGCGGCCATGATCAGCCTGTCGCGGGCGACGCAGCGTAATATTCGTCAGAACATTACCATCGCGCTGGGGCTGAAAGCCGTATTTCTGGTCACCAGTATTCTGGGCATTACCGGACTGTGGCTGGCGGTGCTGGCGGATTCCGGCGCAACGGCATTAGTCACTGCCAACGCGCTGCGGCTGCTGAGAAAACAGGACTAATATTACCGTTGCTGGCTGTTGGATCGAGATACACGGAGAAACACGGGGCGAGGCCTTCCTACGGGAACCTCATCCCCGTGTTTTTCCTAATAACGCACTGAGTAACTCTTATACTCTAAATAATTCGAGTTGCAGGCAGGCGGCAATCGCACGAATCCCCTGGAGCTTACACGAGTAAGTGACTGGGGTGAGTAAGAGAAGCCAACGCACCTGCGGCTTGAAGTATGACGAGTATCATTGACCCTTGCGCAGCAGATACCGATAGGGAACCTGTTCAGTCTCTTGCGCCAGAAGCTCATGCTCCATATACACGCAAAAACCGGGAATATCGCGAGTAGTGGCCGGATCGTCGGCAATAATCAGCAGCGTTTGCCCGGTTTCCATCTGGCGTACTGTCTTACGCACCATCATCACAGGCTCAGGGCAGCGCAGTCCCTGGGCATCAAGGGTTTTATCTGGGTTGGTAAAGGGATCGGTCATCAACGTTCTCAGTGCTGGAATCAAAAAACTGCCTTAGTTTACGCGGAGGATTCCCCTACGCAAGCGACGACAACGTTTGCGCATAAAACAACCATCCTTTCTCGGCAAAACACATTGCATTGGCGAAACAATTGCGTATTATGCCGCCGCGTTGCAGCATAAATCTGCACGTTATCCCTTGGGTTCCCTAACCCCAATAACCAAAAAGGTCACATTATGTATCGTTTTACTCCCCAGCAGCGGCTTACGGCGCTGCTCTGGCTATCGTTGTTCCATGTGCTGATCATTACGTCGAGTAATTATCTGGTTCAGCTCCCAGTATTGATTTTCGGTTTTCATACCACCTGGGGCGCGTTTACCTTTCCGTTTATTTTTCTGGCAACTGACCTGACAGTCCGAGTTTTCGGTGCGCCGCTGGCGCGTCGTATCATCCTGACCGTGATGGTACCTGCGCTGGTGATTTCCTATCTGGTTTCGTCACTGTTTTATCAGGGCGCATGGCAGTCGTTCGGGGCCTTAAGCCAGGTGAATATCGTCGTGGCGCGTATCGCCTGCGCCAGCTTCATGGCGTATGTTCTTGGCCAGATTCTGGATGTTCACGTCTTCAACCGGCTGCGTCAGAAACGCGCGTGGTGGGTGGCACCCGCCGTTTCAATCGTGTTTGGTAATTTTAGCGATACGCTGGCCTTTTTCTTCATCGCGTTTTACCGCAGCACCGATGCCTTTATGGCGGCAAACTGGGTTGAAATTGCGATGGTGGATTATGCCTTCAAGTTGCTGATCAGCCTAGCCTTCTTCCTGCCGATGTACGGGGTCATGCTGAACATGGTGCTCAAACGTCTGAGCGAACAGAAAGGCACTGCCGACTATCACTCCGCCAGCAGCCACAATTAATGCTTATCGAATTATTTAGGGCATACACTCATCGTTTTGTAAAAAAATGCGGGCTCCAACAACGGCTTGCAACAACAAAATGCTTGTTTTTGCTATCTGAATAGGGTGCCATACTGTTATTACCTGTTAAAAAACGAGAGAAAGGGAACCTATGTCGAATGTAATCAAATACCTCGGTGTCGGCTTGCTTGTCGGCCTGCTTGCCGCCTGTGATGGCAAAACGGATGACGCCGCAAAAGCGGGCGCACAAGATAAACCTGCAGCAGAAGCTACCGCGAGCCAGAACATTGAATTAATGGATGGAAAGGTTGCGTTTACTCTACCAGCCGATATGCGTGACCAAAGCGGTAAAGTGGGTACGCAGGCAAACAACATGCACGTTTACGCCAATGACAACGGGCAGAAAGCGGTCATCGTGATTCTGGGCGACAACACCACAGAAGAGCTGACCGTGCTGGCACAGCGTCTGGAAGATCAGCAGCGCACACGTGACGCCAACCTTCAGGTCGTCACCAACAAAACCATCGACGTTGATGGCAAGAAGCTGCAACAGCTCGACAGCATTATCACCAGCAGCGGACAGCAAGCTTATTCCTCGGTGGTGTTGGGCAAAGTGGAAAACCAACTGCTGACCTTGCAGATCACCCTGCCAGCCAGCAATCAGCAACAGGCACAGAGCGAAGCGGAAGGCATCATCCACACGCTGAAGCTAAAATAATCGGCGATCCCCTTCCCTTTTAAGCCGTCCCTTAATACACAAATCCCCAGCCCACTGGGGATTTGTGCTGCTGGCAGCTATCACAATGATGTCAAATTAGATCAGCCATGTGAGAAAATACGGAATTAGCCTTCTGAGATATCTACATGGTTAGATAGCACATTGAATTAATTAAAATAATTATGTTGATAATCAATTGGTTTGCTTACTTTTAGCCCTTTCGTTGCGCCATTGGTTCTCAGCTCACCTTGCTATCCTTTACACGTACTTTCTTTCTCACAAGAAATTTCGTCAAGGATGCCACATGGAACGTTTTCATCATTCTGCCTACCCTCCCAGCTCTATGCCGCACCAACCGCTTGGCATGAACACATTACGGTTAACGTCTAACCCCTGACCAACCGATGTTTTCTACATTTTTATCAGCACGGCGTTTTAGCCAACATGGATTGTGGTGTGAGCAGACTCAGACCTAAACCTGAGTATAGGAGTAGATTAATGGCAGCAGATCCCTACTGTATCCCCTGTGAACACTACGATAATTGGATAGAGATTGAGGTTCGTGATGAAAATAATCGTTCGTTCAAGGGGCTGAAAGCGACACTGACCGACGATACCGGCAAATCCGAAACGGTTACTCTCAAAGAAGGGCCGGTGTTAGTACACGGTTTTGCCGTTGGCCCGATAGCCGTCAAGCTAGAGACGCTTCCCTGGCTTAAGGCGGCGCAATCGCGTGAAGTATTGAAGGACGGGCAGAGTGCCGTCCCTGCCTATGTAGCAGAAAAGGCTGGGAACGATGAAACCCCACGTGAACATATTAAGGCAACTACCGGCGACCTGTGCCTGACCGCACCTGAGCAACCGTTGCCAGAGGCGCATCAGGAAGGGAAAGCCGGTAACGTGCGTTTCTTTACCAAACATTCCTACGTTATCGAGGTAAAAGGCTACCAGCTCAACGTATTGCGCATCGGTGTATTCTTCGATGGCACGGGGAATAACACCTATAATGCCGAGTCTGGTCTTAAACAAGTGGAGCAATGGCTGGCTGAAACCTGCTCCGATCCGGCGCAGCGGGAGAAAGAGCTGCGTGGCTGCCAGATGGGGCGGCTCCCGGTTGGGGATAGTGCCGCGAATGATAAAACCAATATCTGGAAACTCTATGAGCAATTTAAAGTCGGTGGCGAAACGTTAAGTGCTCATGCTTATATCAGCGGAATTGGGACGCTCAATCCCGTCGCAGGGAAAGAGGGGCTGGAATACCGATCGGACAATATGCTGACAAAAGGGCTGGACCTCGATTTTGGTGGTGAGAATACCTCAATCGTTGGCAAGGTGAATCAGGCCTGTGAGCAGGAAATTGTCGCTGCGGTCAAACGTGATTTAAGGGAGGCATTACCTAACATCGACTGCATTCATCGCATTGTATTCGATGTGTTTGGCTTTAGCCGCGGGGCGGCGGCGGCACGCCATTTTGTCAATGTCATCGACCAGAAAGCCGATCACCCGTTGGTGCAGGCGATCGCCAATACGCCCACTATCCGTCTTAAGGCTGGGTTTGACTGGGCCAATAGGGACGATGTGCGTATCACGTTTGTCGGGATTTTTGACACGGTCGCTTCATCGTACCACCCCAGTCTCAATATCCGCTTGCAGGATGATTGTGCCGAACGAGTGCTACATCTGACGGCGCTGGATGAGGTGCGAAAACACTTCCCCTTAACGCGCATCACTCCTACAGCGATAGGCACCAGCATTCCGCCACACTTTACCGAGCTGGCGCTGCCGGGCGCGCATTCGGATCTTGGCGGCGGCTATTACAGCCGCTGGAGCCTGTCTAATCCGAACAGCGATCCGGCGCTGACTGAGTGCCTCGAACTGGAACGCTTTATGAGTGAAGACGCAGCCTCCACGCCGGATACAGAAAGCCGCGCCTATCGTCAGGCCCGCGCCTATGCCGAGGAAAAAATTGCGCAGGGCTGGGTCGGACGCCTTCACCCGCATTTGCTGCACGCTGCCACACCACCCGTGGGGGCGATCAGTTTGATCCCCTATTCGTTTATCCGACGGCGTGGCAAGGATGATTTGTGGCCGAAAAAGGCCGTGTATGTGGAGGTGGTGATGAGCCGCGTGGTGGAGGGAGAGTATTCGCGTATTCCGCTACATATGATGGTGGAAGCGGGTCGAGCTGCTGGAGTGCCGTTTAAGGTGTGGGATAAAACAATCAGTGCGCATAGGCTTGAATCTGGCGCAGTCAAACTGCCAGCGATCAATCTAACTAAATTAGATGAGATGTGGGCATTCGCGGCCAACGAACCGGGGGTGGTGAAAAATCTGAGCCAGCAGCTCTCTGCGGAGGTTTATCGGGCACTGCGCCGCGATTATGTGCACCGCAGCGCCAGCAATCAGGGTATCGCCAGCCCGGCGAATATCAGTAAACAGGAAACCACCGTGAGCAAGGAACGGCGGCATGTGATAGGCAATCAGGAGGTATGATGTTTAAACAATGTATTGTGTTGCTGGGGCTTTGTTTTTCATTGACTGCCTGTGCGACGGCCCCCACAAAATCGGCTTTTTCATGGCGATATGGCACTGGCAGCAATATCGATGAAACGTGGACCACCAACGTTGAATTTTATCGTGGCGGAGCATTTATTGGCGGCTACCCAGGGGGTGGAGTAGGACCCGGTGCCAGTGTAAAACGGATTACGGAGAAGCGTTACTATTGGGCCGGCGGTGGTGGTTTGCCTGTAGAGGGAATGGCCGTTCCCGATCGGGCAGTAATAGAGATGGTGTCCCTCTACGATCGCAAACGCTACCGTATCAAGGTCAATTTACCAGCAAATTTAGCCCAGCAAATGCAGCAGCGCTATCAGATTGGCAAGCGTATTGACCAACGCAACTGGATCTATTTTGGGCTGGCTCCCGGCGGTTATTATGAAGTGCTATTGCAGGGGGATTTACTTGGCGTCAGTCCAGATTTGTTACTTGCCCGTGGCATCGCCGAGGAAGTGACGGACAATTGGTATGATAAAAAATTCCCAATCGGCGTAAGCCAATACACCGTAACGATCCAAGATTTCGACAAAGAATACGGCGAACTGTTTAAGCAGCACCCCATCCCATTGGGAATGGACTGGGCACCGATCATGGATGCCTACCGCGCCAAACAGCCTAAAGCGGACCAGCAACCGGTGAAGTAATGTGATCGGGTTGTGAGTACATCGCCAGCCCGGCTAATACCAGCAAATTTGAAACCACCGTGAGTAAAGAGCGGCGGCACGTAATAGGCAATGAGAAAGCATGATGTTCAGGTATTTTATTATTGATGACTCCATCCTCCCGCAGGGCGCTGAGTCAGTCGCCACGTCAGCGCCAGACCGCATAGCCCCAGCAACGCCGCCGCCAGATAAATAGAGGCGATACCGGTATAGCCCATCAGTACGCCCGCCACTGGCCCGACTACGCCTAGCGACAGATCGAGAAATATCGTATAGGTTGCCAGTGCACTGCCCTGATTCTGTGGTGATACGGCCTTGACGGCAACAACACCCAATGCTGGGAATACCAGAGAGAAACCTGCCCCCGCGAGGAATGCGCCCACTTCCGCCATTAGCGGCTGCGTCGCGCCCCACACCAGCAGTAAACCCACGATCTCAACCACAAAGCACGCCATTGCTACGCGCAACCCGCCAAACCGCTGAATGCTGTTGGGGAAAACCAGCCGCGCACCGACAAAAGCACCGCTGAAAATGGTCAGCGTCAGCGCCGCACCTTCCCAATTGTGATCGGCATAAAACAGCGTGATAAAGGTAGCGATCACACCAAACCCCGCAGAGGCGATCGCCAGAATAATGCCGTAAACCCAGACTTTCCCCAGCACTTCGCGGAAGGGAATCTTTTTACCGGGCGCGACCTGCACTGCTGGACGCGGCAGCGCAAAGATAATCGCCACGGCTGCGATCAGAATAATGCACACGGAGAGCAGTTTTAGCCCACCGATATGGTTCAGCCAGACGCCGAGCGGTGCACCAATCGCCATCGCACCGTACGTCGCAATACCATTCCACGAAATCACGCGCCCGATATGTCGGGAGCCCACCACACCAACGCCCCAGAGCGTTGCACCTGTACCGGCAAAGCTCTGCCCCGCACCTAGCACGACACGCCCGATACACAGCAGCAGCAGCGTGATCGCGGGCGACGCATCGCTAAAGGCAGCCAGCAGGTAAAACACCCCGCTCAGCATGACGCCAGCCAGCCCCCAGACGACAATCTTCTTCGGCCCTTTTTCATCGGCGCTACGACCCGCATGCGGGCGGCTCAATAGCGTGGAGAAGTATTGCAGGCTGATCACCAGCCCAGCCCAGAATGCGCTATAGCCAAGATGATCATGTACATATCCCGGCAGCACCGCCAACGGCAGGCCAATATTCAGATAGCTGGCGAAATTGAACGCCACAACGGAAACGATGCGCAGGTTAAGGCGCAGGCCGCTCAGCGCCGGTTCGGATGGGGAAGGTGTTGGCATGGAAAATTCACTCGCTTAACGTCCGTGTATGACGTACGTTCAAAAAACATCGAAAAGTCACATTCTTATATTGTTGGTTATAATCAAACTTATAATCCCGAACACAGGAGAAAAGCAATGCCTGTACCGGCAGACCCGGATCGCCAGTCAACATCGTCAACCCCAGAAGGGGACGAATCACCGCAGACATCCCATTCGCTACTGGGCAAGAGCAAACGTCTGGTCGCCCGTATTCAGGCGATCCCCAGCATAGCGCACCTGATTCGCGCGGGTGAACGTTTCAACGATCGCATGGGCAACCAGTTTGGCGCGGCCATTACCTATTTTTCCTTTCTGTCGCTGATCCCCATTCTCATGGTGTCTTTTGCCGCCGTGGGTTTCGTGTTGGCCTCCAACCCCGACCTGCTGACGGGGCTGATAAACCGTATCGTTAACAGTATCAGCGATCCTAATTTAGCCAATACGCTAAAAAGTACCGTCAACACCGCCGTACAGCAGCGTACCACCGTCGGGCTTACCGGGTTACTGATCGCACTCTATTCCGGCATCAGTTGGATGGGAAACCTGCGTGAAGCCATTCGCGCCCAATCACGCGACGTCTGGGAACGGAATCCAAAAGATGAAGAGAAGATTTACTTTCAGTACACGCGGGATTTCCTGTCGCTGACCGGCTTGGTTATTGCGCTAATCATCACGCTTTTCCTGACTTCCGTTGCCGGCACCGCGCAAAACATGATTGTGACCGCGCTGGGACTGGATGGCATCGAGTGGTTGCGCCCCGCGTTAACGCTGATTGCGCTGTCAATCTCCATCTTCGCCAACTATTTGTTATTCCTGTGGATATTTTTCGTGTTACCGCGGCACAAACCCAAACGCAAAGCGCTCTTTCGCGGTACGTTGATTGCCGCCGTCGGTTTTGAAGCGATCAAATTCGCCATGACTGTCGCGCTGCCTAAACTGGCCAGTTCCCCTTCCGGAGCCGCATTCGGCTCGGTCATTGGCCTGATGGCGTTCTTCTATTTCTTCGCTCGCCTGACGCTCTTTTGCGCCGCCTGGATCGCAACAGCGAACTACAAAGGCGACACCTCGACAGACAAGAATGAGCAGGAGAAAGAACCGTCCCCCGATCGCTAAAAGCAGAGGGAAAGCACTGGTTTTCCGATCTGCGTCATGAAAAAATAAAACATCGTTTCAAGACTATTGACTCAGTCTCACGTAATGTTGAGACTGACGTTAATATCCTCCTTTTTATTCCCTAATAATTCACGTGCTAGGGTACCTTTTCAAACAGGCCAAAAGTGATGACAACTACTAACATTGCCGTAATCGGCGAATGCATGATCGAACTGTCGCAGAAAGGCACGGATCTTAACCGTGGATTTGGTGGCGATACGCTGAACACCGCTGTTTACATTGCGCGTCAAGTGAATGCCGATAAGCTGGGCGTACATTATGTGACCGCACTCGGCACCGATAGCTTCAGTACCGAGATGGTTGCCGCCTGGCAAAAAGAAGGGGTGAAAACCGACCTGATCCAGCGACTGGACAATAAATTACCCGGTTTATACTTCATTGAAACCGACGATAGCGGCGAGCGTACGTTCTACTATTGGCGCAATGACGCGGCTGCCCGCTACTGGCTGGACAGCCCGGAAGCAGAAAAGATCGGTCAGGGGCTGGCACAGTTTGACTATCTCTACCTGAGTGGTATCAGCCTGGCAATTCTGAACGCCGAAAGCCGTCAGCGTCTTCTCGCGCTGCTACGTGCCTGCCGCGCTAACGGCGGTAAAGTGATTTTTGATAATAACTACCGTCCACGTTTGTGGCAGAGCAAGGAAGAGACGCAGCAGTCCTACACCGACATCCTGTCTTGTACGGATATCGCTTTCCTGACGCTGGATGATGAAGACATGCTGTGGGGCACGAAGCCGCTGGAAGCGGTGCTCGAGCGGACGCACGGTTTGGGCGTTAACGAAGTGGTCATCAAACGCGGTGCCGATTCCTGCATCGTGTCAGAACGCGGACAAGCGCTGGTCGATGTCCCCGCGATAAAATTGTCAAAAGAGAAAGTGGTCGATACCACCGCAGCGGGCGACTCTTTCAGCGCAGGCTACCTGGCAGTACGCCTGAATGGCGGCAGCACGCAGGAAGCCGCACAGCGCGGTCACCTGACAGCCAGCACGGTCATTCAATACCGTGGCGCGATTATCCCGCTTGAGGCAATGCCTGCGTAAACGGTACGTAGCATGATAATAAGTTAAAGGCCGCAATTGCGGCCTTTTCTATTGCTGTTTCTATTACTGATAACGGATTTACTGTGCGGCGGGCGCGGTTTCCTGCGGTTTTGTTCCTTCAGGTGCCGCCGCGCTGGCAACAGGCTCAGCAGTTGGCGTCATAATCTGGTCGTAGGTTTCCTGTAACGCCTTCATATTCGCTTCTGGCTCACCCGGCTGTTGGATCAGCATCAGCGTCGTATCCTGTACTAGCTGCTGGTGCAGTTCCTGATTCAGCATATCAAGCGTCAATGCGGACAGATAAGTCTGGCGCAGTTTCTGATACTGCTCGGGAGCAATGTCCACGACGCCATTTTGCTGGGATCGCAAACGCTGATCCATCAGGATGTCCGTACTGGTTCGTGCATAGGTGGCGAACAGCTTGTTCAGTTCGTCCGTCTTGCGCGCAATCAGCGCATCAAACTCTTGCTGTGTCAGCCCTTTTTCACGTAGCGTCGCCAGCTCACGCGCCATAAACGTCACGCCCGGTTCAACACTCTCGCTACCCGGAACATCCATATGAATCGCGCACTGAGAACGGGTATAAAACACATTGCAGTCGAAACGGAGATTGTTGCCCTTCAGCGGGCTCTTCTCCAGCACCTGCTGTAGATGCCAGAACATCGCTTCCCGCGTCATGTCGCCCAGCCAGTAGCGAACCAGTGCCTGCGATTCACGAATAGGATGCCATGGCGCATCCCACATCAGCGACAGCGTATCCTGCTGGACGTTGTTATTCATCAGGCTGATCGCCTGCGGCGGCAGCGGGCTTAATGTCGGTACCGGTGCTGGCGCTTCGCGTTTCCCTTCTAACGGGGAGAACACTTTACCGATCTGCTCGATCACGCTGCGATTATCCACATGACCGACGATGTAGAGCGTCATCGCATCTGGCGTATACCAGGTTTTATAAAATTGCTGGAGCTGCTCGCCATTCAGCGGCAATTTGACGTCCTGAGCAGGATCGTGTGCCAGCAGTGGCGACCCTTTCAGGCGATAGCGCCAGCTCGGATCCTGTGGGTTAACCGGAAAGGTGACAACCTGATCGGGAACCTTCAACGCGGCATGTAGGCTTTTTTCGTCGAACGACATCTGCCCTGCACTTTCAGCCAGCCACGTCAGCGCTTCTTTCAGCAATTCGGGGCGGTTATTCGGCAAGCTCAGGTTATACGACGTGAAGTCGTACGAAATAATTATCGGAGGCAGGACGCGCGAGCCGTTAGCATCCCGAATCCACATGGACGGTAACTGAGCTGCGGACAGCTTATCGCCAGGCGCTAAGGCCAGACGAGGAAGGAAATGCGCAAAGCCCACTTGCTGGGCGTTTTCCAACAACGATCCGGCATTAACAACCAGACGCAGCTCAACCCGATCGCCGGGACGCTGTGGCGTTGTTAATAACTGCCAGGTAAAACCATTATCAAGTTTACCCTGCTGCCAGGCAGCATCGGGCTGTAGTGTTTCAGCCTGCACGCTGCTGCTGACCACGGCCAGCAACAAACCACCAACGAAAAGCGCCTTTTTGGTGCCCTGCATGTGAACCCCTGCTAATAGCTATCCAACATAATAATGTGGTTATAGTTGATCATTATGGTGGCCTTGCGTCTGCCACCGCACACTCTCGTGGATATATCACGGAAAAAATTGAAGACGCGAAGTGTACCATTCCATTGGACAGCGCGCTTTTATCTATGTCACTTCAAGAGGCGAAATAATCTGCAAAAAAGGTAAAAATAGTCATATTTAACAATATTTTTACGTTTCATTACGGGTAGGAAAAGAGGGGAAAACGATTTGGTTCGACGTGTTTACAGATAAAAAGCTTACAGACAAAAAAATTCCCCACGGAGCAGAACACCGCAGGGAATTATCTAGGATATAGACGCTATGCTGGAATTACGACTGCGCCGTCGGCGTGGCCGCGTTATCGTTCTTATTGTTACCGGACAGCTCAGCATCCAGTTTCTTCTCATCCAGCTCGCGGCAGTATTTTGCTACCACGATGGTCGCAACACCGTTACCAATCAGGTTGGTCAGCGCACGGGCTTCTGACATGAAGCGGTCAATACCCAGAATCAACGCCAGACCGGCAACAGGCAGGTGGCCCACAGCAGACAGCGTTGCTGCCAGCACGATAAACCCACTTCCCGTCACGCCTGCTGCACCTTTAGAGGACAGCAGCAGCACCACCAGCAGCGTAATTTGATGCCAGATATCCATGTGGCTGTTAGTCGCCTGAGCGATAAAGACCGCCGCCATCGTAAGATAGATAGAGGTGCCATCAAGGTTGAACGAGTAGCCAGTAGGAATAACCAGACCGACGACCGATTTTTTACAACCGACCTTCTCCATCTTCTCCAGCATTCGTGGCAGCACGGATTCGGAAGAAGACGTGCCCAACACGATCAGCAATTCTTCACGGATGTAGCGGATGAATTTGAAGATACTGAAGCCCGTTGCTTTCGCAATACTGCCCAACACCAGGAATACAAACAGAATACAGGTGAGATAGAAGCAGAGAATCAGTTGCCCCAACTGCACCAACGTACCGACACCATATTTACCGATAGTGAAGGCCATAGCACCGAACGCACCCAGCGGGGCCAATTTCATGATCATGTTAATGACGCCGAAAATGACCTTGGAGAAGCTTTCGATCACATCAAAAATGACTTTGCCCTTTGGCCCCAAGCGGTGCAGTGCAAAGCCGAACATCACAGCAAACAGCAGAACCTGCAAGATATTACCGCTGGCAAACGCACCGACCACACTCGCCGGAATCACGTCCATCAGAAACGGAATCAGGCCTTGTTGCGAAGCCTGTTGGGTATAAACCGCCACCGCAGACGCATCAAGCGTACTCGGGTCGATGTTCATACCTACGCCAGGTTGTACGACATTGACCACGACCAGGCCGATAATCAGCGCAATCGTACTCACAACTTCAAAATACAGCAGGGCGGCAGCACCAGTACGACCGACCGACTTCATACTTTCCATGCCTGCGATACCGGTTACTACCGTACAGAAGATAACCGGCGCAATAATCATTTTAATTAATTTAACAAACCCATCGCCCAGCGGCTTCATTTGCTCACCAAGCTGGGGGTAAAAATGCCCCAACAGTATCCCTATCGTAATGGCGGCAAGAACCTGAAAATAAAGACTTTTAAAAATTGATGTTTTCATACATACGTCCTATGGTGGGGAAAACACAGGAAGGGAATAGGGTACGAAAATGCCGCCTGTGATTGCGCCGAAAAATAACATTGCAATAACAAGCTGAGAATGTTTTATAAGTTTAGTTTGTGAACGATAGGTTAAAAACAAGAGCTGAATCACGTCAGCAGGAATAACAAAGAAACATCAGTGCAATTTATCTGTAACAGATGCACGTTTTTACAGCAGACGATCCTCGTTCAAAAGCGCTCAACCCCCGCCATACGGGGAAGTAGCGTTCAGGAAACACATCGAGGAAAAATAACATTTTCGTTACCTGTGAATGCTCAGGAGGACGTGGTGAGACGATGAATACCGCATTTTTTATCATGCCGCGCCTGTTGCATGGCAAAACGCGTCTGCGACAACAACAGCGCCGCCTCCTCGGGTCGAGGGGCGGTAATTGTCAGGATACCGGCGCTGATAGCCCGAGCAGGCTGGGAGCCCGCGGGTAAAAAGGGAGAGTTAATCGCCAGCATCACGTTTTGCGCCCAATCCTGCGCTTGTTCAGCAGATTCCAGCGTCTTCCCGATGATGGCGAATTCATCACAATCGAGGCGCGCCAAATAGATCAGTCCAGCCTCATTTTGTTCTGCTATCACCGCGTGAAGCTGCTTAGCCAACGTGGCCATATCGCCCTGACTAGCTGAAGAATCAAGCCCGAAAACCAGCAGGCTGAACGGAATGCCATCTGCCAAACGCTGTTCAAGGCGTCGTATAAAATGCGCTTTATCCGGTAGACCCGTGCCTGCATTTCCTGCAGAGAGCGACTGCTCCAGCAGTTGTTGATTGCGGTTATAGCTGCGCACCAGCGCCCCCAACTCATCATCCTGATGCCAAGGCGGCAGCGTGAGCGGACGGTGAAGCATGGCATCCGGCGGTAGATTCTGTAACTCGACAATAATCCCACGCAGTGGGTGTATCAGCAGCCGATTAATGCACCAGGTAATGGCAATCGACATAATCAACGCCAGCAGCAAATACGTCGCCAGCATGGTTGAAAACGTGCTGACGATAAATTGATACATCCGGTAGGAATCCGCCTGCAAGACCAGATGTGCCAGCGGTGCCGAATATTGCGTCTGCGGCGGCGAATAGAGCGGAATAGAGATGCGGATCGGCAACTTAAAAACGCGGGCGATCCAGTCCGGCACCGGACGTTCTTCTGGGAAATTAGCGTGCAGCGTTTGGAAATCATCCGGCAGCAGTACATCTGCACGACTAAGAAAGGCAACTGGCAGCAAGCTATCCAGAATATTGCCAGCTCGCTGAACCTCCCCTTGTAACACCGCATCCGTCAGCGGTTGACGCACGGAATAGGCGATGCTCTCCAGTTGCTTGGCATAATCTTCACGGCGCTGATGAACGAAGTGAAAGAGCTGTATGACGATAAACAGGCTGATCGTCACCAGTGCCACGGCAGACACGGCTGTCATCTGTTTAATCGTTAATGAACGTCTGAGCCGCAAGCGCTTTCTCCGTCAACCTTTTATGCAGATCTGAATACCTGACCCACCGGATAAAAACAGGCAGGCAATACACAGCGCGAAAACCACGCCGCGACACGCGCAAGTTACACGCGGCGAATAGTATAAGGCAGCTTATCGTCGCCTCAACGCTGTTTTCTGCTGATGCTCTGGGGATTTCATCTTAATCCTAGACGACCCTTGGCGGCAGCCGTAACGCGGCCTCAGAATAGGATATATCCCCCGCATAAGCCAGCGAGGCTATTTAAGGGCTGAGCGAATATAACGAGCGATGAAGAAAGGCGGGCGGCAGCAACCTTGCTGCTACCCGATAGGACGTGTTTGCGACGAACTAATACTGCCCGTTTTTAGGGGAAACACTGGGGAGGTTCCCGCAAGATGCCTCACCCCTGTGGTCGCCCTGTGTATCTCGATGCTTAAGCGATTAGCATGATTTTATGGCGGTTGACGCTATTGCGGGTAAGGCACCCAGTCTCCACCATTCAAACGAATATAGGGTTTTCCCTGATATTGCATCACGATAGAGTTCTCATTTTCCGAGATCGCTTCCGTTTGCGGCAGTGCACTCGTCAGTGCTTGCCAGTCCACAGAAGGTGCGGTGAACACTTTACCGTCAACCATCCGCGCCACTAGCTCCGAAATCGCCATATGGCTGCTCGGTGATGTAATCTCCAGCGTGTCACCCTGATGCGGAGCCTGTAGACCAAACATTTTCACGCCCACGGGAACATGCGTGATGCTCGGACTGGGAATATCACGTAGCCCAGACATTTGCATCTTATCCCCAGCCAGTGCCGCGCCGTGCTCCGGCACGACAATAACCATCACTTTACGGCCAGATTTTTGCAGCACGTCAAAAAAGGCATCCAGTTGGTCAAACAAAATCTTCGCGCGTGGCGCATAGTCAGCCGACTGGTTGCTTCCCACAAAGCGGTTACCATCATGCAGCGGAAGCAGGTTAAAGAAGGTCGCGTTACGCGTCGTCGTCGCTTTATCCCTCTCGCCCAGCCAGCGATTTAACAGCTCCAGATCGTTATAAATCGGCTCACCGTCGAACGAGGTAATCTGGTGACTAATCCCCTCCTGCGACAACATCGGGATCTGAATGTTGCCCTCTTCACGTACCTCACGCAGGTAATTGCCAAAGATACCGGAATGATCGAGCATCAGTTGCTCTTCAAAGCCCAGCGTTACCAAATTACTGAACAAGTAACACTGTTCGTTCACCGGCTGGTACAAATCAGTATGAGACTGCTGACCGCAGCTTGCACGTAGCAGGCGAATTGACGCAGGCCCACTGTAGGCAGCGGCAGAGTTAAATTGGCGGAACAGGATATCGAACTTCTTCCACAGCGGGTGGTTTTCTAACTGCGCCACTTCCAGATCCGACCACGACAGCGAACAGATATTGATAATCAGAAGATCAAAAGGCTGCGCATCCTGCGGCAGCGTAGCGGGGAACACCGTGGTTCGCGCCTTTTCTCGCGTATAAAACTGATTCAGGTAAGCGGTTAGATTCGCGTTCGTTGGCGGTAAGGTGGCCTCAGGTAGTGCAGCGCCGCCATCCTTCGGAGAAGCCGCAACAGAAGGTGCTGGCGTCGTCAATGCCGCAGGCATCAGCGATATGGCAGGGCCCGCCAGATTGACGATGTTTAGCCACGCCAGCGCCGCCACGGTAAACACCGTAATACGAATCCACTGCGCGAAAAACAGGTAGGCCACGGTAATAACCACCGCCGCACCGATCATTTGCCAGTTAATGAAGCGATTTAACAGCTCCAACAAATAGGCTGAGCTAAAGCCAACAACCTGCGTTCCCTGACTGAGGATGCTGTTGATGCCCGGCAGCCAGGTATCGTGGTAAAAAAGCCCGATACCGAGCGGGATAGCAATAATATGACGCCAGCGGTGCAGCGTAACATTGGGGATAGGAAACAGCAGAAACGCCAGAAACACGAGATTAAGCAGCGGATGAAAATTCAGGTAGCCAAACCATAACAGGGCAAATTTCAGCAAAAAATACAAATTCCAGGCACCGAGCCCACGCCAGTAACGCCATATATTCTGCTGTTGCTGCGTACGTGTTTTTTCGTCCATTTTATTTTTTAGTCTCTGCTGAAGTCGGCTTGGTTGAGACCGTCTTTGTTGAAGAAGGGTTACGCATCCAGACACTCGCGGGCTTCAGGTAACGCGGCGACAATAGCCTGTTTTTCCAGTACTGAATCCAGTGGGGAATCACACGGTGTGCTAGATAGCCGAGCGTAAAGAAGATGACTGCACTCAATAACACCAGTTGAACGATATCAATCAGGTTCATCATGATGGTTCTCCCGGTGCGCGGGCCAGTAAATCAGGCCCCAGTAAATCTATAGCAATAGGTTCACGCCGCGGCGTCTGGCTGCGTGGCGCAGATTCCGTCCGTTGCAATTGCACATAATCGTTAATCTGCTGTTCCTGCCCGGAAGTGTTCTCCTGCGCCAACGATTTGATCTCCGCCAGAATCTGTAAGTCTTGTGACCACACAATCCGATTGCTGAACACTTCATCCACCGGCAAACGGAAGATAGATTTCAACGCGATATCCAATTCATTCAGACGACAATTAGACAGGAATAAAAACAGACGACCCTGCGCGATCGTGACGACATCACCAAAGCGTCTCAACGTGCACAACGTCAACGACTGCGCCGCTCTCACTCCCGGCACAGGACGCAATGCCACCAGCACGCCTTTGCTGCCTTCGGGCATCAACGTACTATCAATCAACATCTGCACAGACTGCCGAAATGTCTCAGGAGGCTGGTAGCCCTTAATCTGCAGCGGCCGCATGGTGGTCAGCAGAACCTCGACATCGACAGGAACATGTTTAGTAAAGCGCTGCCCTTGCACGCTTTCAATCCGCGTCAGGAAGCGCGATAACGGCTCTGAATGGGAGACAATAAGATTTGCGCCACACGCCAATAACAAGCGCTCGTCGCTGGCACGCAGGCAGGGCTTCATTTCCCGCACCACTATCTTCAGCAGTTCGCCGCGTTGCCGACGCAGGCTATGAACCTGTTTGGCGAGCGTATCCACCTGAATAGTCTGATTGAGTGCGAAAACGAGGGTTGCCGCATGTGTCAGCATGCCGGTTTGTACCAAAATGGCGTTGTCGTCCATTAACTGCCAGTTTTCTGACAGCGCAGGCGCGCCTTCCAGCACGCTCCTTTCCATCAGAAAGAGCCCATCGTCATTCAGAGACGGCGTGAGGCCGGGTTGTTCTTCCGTCAGCATTTGCCATCCGTCATTATCGGATTGCAGCATCTGTACCTGATTCGCTCGCACGCCTCTTTCCGTTGCCCACCACGACACCAGATACTGCGCGCGATCCTGCTGCCATTGCAGGCTAGCCAAACCGTAAAGCCCGCGATGTTGGGCGATCAGCATATTTCTCAGGCGGGTTACGCCGCTGCTATGACTGAGAACCACCAGCGTACACTGGCGCTGATGTAGCCATACCGCCGTGTCATCTACCCAACGCTGTAGCCTCTCCGGCGAAATATCTCGCCACAGGCTAGCGGGGGCATAAAGCACTAAAAGACGATTTTTCGGGCGTAATGCTCGCATTAAATCATCGGTTAAATTCAGCAACGCGGCTTTATTTTCCGGTAATGCATAGCAAGTTAATTGTTTTATTTCGGTGTTAAATAATGTAGTCAGAAATGCATCAGATCGTTCCCCACAGCCTATTAACGCCACTCTTGCGTCGTTATTTTGGCTATGTATAACCTGCTGGCAAAATAATGCGGCATCAACCTGCCGATCAATATTCACCCAATAAAATCCAGCCTGCTGGAGCGTAGCCAGCTCATCCCAAAGGTGACGAATGCCTAATGAAAAGTTCTGCTTCATAGACTGATTTTCTTTTCCGTTAATGGCGGCAACTAACCAATCAAAATAAACTCTAGCAGCCCCTTGTAGGATCACAATGTCGCACCCTTAATTATTCCGTTCCCTTAATAAATTCCCTCTTTTACTATTTTTAGCGTTCAACATTACAAACACCAATTCATTGCTATAGTTAATTGGCCTGCCCACTATTTTATTAAAAACAGCAGAGGCGCAAGCCTTCATCTGCCAGACCGTCTGTCATGGGGCAAAAGAAGCACCACATCTGTTATTCAGATGTTTCCCTTTATCTATATCAATAACGGATAGCCTATTTCAGAGGCATGGAATGAATAACGAATCGACTCGTATAGATACCAGCGCACGCACCGATTTAACCGAGAATGCAAGATCTGATGACGACTTACGCGTTCTCAGTCAGGCTTTTTCTTTACCTGAAATAAACTATATCGATATCGCCCGTCAGACGCGTCTGAGCCAAATGATGGCTCGCTGGCCGCTGCTGGATGAATTAAAAGAACCGGCTGGGAGCGACTGACGATGCCCGTTATTGCCTTGCAGGGAATCCGTGGAGGCGTGGGAACAACCTCGATAGCCGCAGCATTGGGATGGGCCTTTCAACGACTGGGCGAATCCGCGCTGGTGATTGATTTCTCGCCGGACAATTTGCTACGCATTAACTTTAATATGCCGTTTGAGCAACGCCGCGGTTGGGCACGGGCGGAAGCCGACGGCGCACCGTGGCAAACCGGTGCCATGCAATATATCCCCGGATTGGATTTTCTGCCGTTTGGTCGCCTGAACACGCAGGAAGTCGCAACACTGCAACAGCATTACCAACAGCACCCCGCGATATGGCAAAACAATCTGACAAAACTCAGCGCTGCGGGCCGGCATCGCTGGGTATTGATCGATGTACCGGCGGGCAATAGCCCACTGACACGACAAGCGTTGGCCACCGCAAATACCGTTTTTCAGGTGGTGGTGGCGGATGCCAACTGCCATTCACGTCTACATCAACAGGCGTTACCGCGTCAGTGCCATTTTCTGGTCAATCAATTTTCTACCCTCAGTACGCTTCAGCAGGATTTACACCAGCTCTGGCTGCACACGCTGTCACACTTACTGCCGCTAGTGGTACATCGTGACGAAGCATTGTCAGAATCACTGATGCTGAAACAGCCGCTGGGCGAATGCCGCCCAGACAGCGTGGCAGCGGAAGAGGTCATGACGCTGGCAAACTGGTGCCTGATTCACGTCAAGGAAAGCGGCGTATGAGTGGCATCCTGCGCTTGTTTCTCGTTCCGCCCGCCAGACAGGCGATACAGCAGCGCTACCGTGGCTATCGTCAAAAAGGAGCCTCCGCATTTGCCGCCTTTTTCGCGACACTGTTTGCGATACTTGGCTGGATTTTCCTGCGGCTGGAGTCTGACGGCTGGCAACAGATTCGAGCGCAACGAACCTATTGGTTCCCACACATTTCGCCTCAGCGCCCACGTCCAGCCGATGTCCTTCGCTATCTGACGCAGGGTATTTGGTTGCTGACCATCAAAAATGGCCAGTTGCCTACATCACGCCGTAACTACTTCTCTGCGTTACCGCGCTGGCGGCAACGCTATATGAACGCGCAGCAAGAGCTGTTTACCCGCTTTAGCCACGCGAATACTGACGATCGCGAAGGCAGTGAATTAGGTGCCAACCGGATGAGCCGCGTACAGACGCTGGTGACGGTGACACTGAGCCTGCTGTGTGCGGCACTGGCCCTGCTGTGCATCACGCAGCCGTTTGATTTGCTGTCGCAATTTATTTTCATGACGCTGCTGTGGGGCATCGCCATGCTCGTGCGCAATATGCCGGGACGCATGCCGACGCTCATGATGATCGCGCTTTCTTTCACAGTCTCCTGCCGTTATCTGTGGTGGCGCTACACCGAAACGCTGAACTGGGACGATCCCGTCAGTCTGGTCTGCGGACTCTTGCTGCTGGCAGCGGAAACCTATGCCTGGGTCGTGTTGGTTCTGGGCTATTTCCAGACGATCTGGCCGCTCAACCGCTACCCTGTTTCGCTGCCGAAAGACAGCAAAACGTGGCCAACCGTCGATCTCATGATTCCAACCTACAATGAACCGTTGAGCGTCGTAAAACCGACGGTGTATGCGGCGCTGGGTATCGATTGGCCTAAAGACAAGATCAACATTTATATTCTGGATGACGGCGGTCGTGCCGAATTTAAAGCCTTCGCAGAGGAGGTCGGCGTCCATTACATCGCCCGCGTCACGCACGAGCACGCCAAAGCGGGGAACATCAACAACGCCCTGAAACAGGCAACAGGCGAGTTCGTCGCCATTTTCGACTGCGACCATGTCCCTACCCGCTCCTTTCTGCAATTAACCATGGGTTGGTTTTTCAAAGACAAAAAGCTGGCGATGTTACAAACGCCGCACCATTTCTTCTCGCCCGATCCGTTCGAGCGCAATCCGGGACGCTTCCGCCGCACGCCCAACGAAGGTACGTTGTTCTACGGTCTGGTTCAGGACGGTAACGACATGTGGGATGCCACATTCTTCTGCGGTTCCTGCGCCATCCTACGGCGTAAACCGCTGGATGAGATTAACGGCATTGCGGTCGAAACAGTGACGGAGGATGCCCACACCTCATTGCGTCTGCATCGCCGCGGGTACAGCTCGGCCTATATCCGCATTCCGCAGGCGGCGGGACTGGCAACCGAAAGTCTCTCAGCCCACATCGGGCAGCGTATTCGCTGGGCGCGCGGCATGGTGCAAATTTTCCGGTTGGATAATCCCTTATTCGGCAAAGGGCTGAAGCTAGGGCAGCGACTGTGTTATGCCAACGCCATGATGCACTTTCTGTCCGGGATTCCCCGGCTGATCTTCCTGACAGCGCCGCTGGCGTTTCTCCTGATGCACGCTTACATCATTTTCGCCCCCGCGTTAGCCATTGCGCTCTACGTGCTGCCGCACATGGTGCACGCCAGCCTGACCAACTCGCGCATTCAGGGTCGCTACCGCCACTCTTTCTGGAGTGAAATCTATGAAACCGTGCTGGCGTGGTATATCGCTCGTCCCACCACCGTAGCGCTGTTTAACCCGCACAAAGGGAAATTCAACGTGACGGCCAAGGGTGGGCTGGTTGAAGAACAGCATGTCGACTGGGTGATTACGCGGCCTTATCTGGTACTCGTGCTGCTGAATATTGCCGGGGTGCTGTATGGCATCTGGCGCCTGATTTACGGACCGTCGGAAGAGATCATGACGGTGTTCATCAGCCTGCTCTGGGTCGTGTATAACATGACGATTTTAGGCGGTGCCGTCGCGGTTGCGGTCGAAGCCAAGCAGGTACGTCAGGCACACCGGGTGGAGATGTCGATGTCCGCTGCCATCCTCCGCGCCGATGGTCATCTTTTCCCTTGTGTTCTGCGCGACTACTCTGATGGGGGCGTCGGCGTTGAGGCTCGCGAGTCAGGCATTCTTCAGGTCGGGGACAATGTCTCGCTGTTGCTAAAACGCGGCCAGCAGGAGTACGCCTTCCCTTTCAGCGTCACCCGCGCATTCGACAACAAGATTGGCCTGCGCATGATCAACCTGACCATCCGCCAGCATATTGATTTCATTCAATGTACCTTTGCCCGCGCCGATACCTGGGCGCTCTGGCAAGACAGCTTCCCGCAGGATAAACCAGTCGAAAGTCTGGTTGATGTACTGGCACTCGGCTTTCGCGGCTACCTGCGCTTGGCGGATTACGCACCGCCAGTCATACGCAATATTATTCTGGCCTTCCTCAACATCGTGGTGTGGGTCGTGTCATTCATCCCGCGCTATGTGGGGAGACGCGCCGCAACAGAACAGCCGGGCACTGCGCTGACGGAAAAAACCGGACATCAGGGCAAGACACCGTCTGTCCATGAAACGCGATTTGCACAAGAGAACCTGTTTACAGAAAAGACGGTGGCTTGATTGCCATTCACAGGCCGTGATCAACGGTCTTTTTCCCGACAAAGAAAAAGACCCTTAACATTGATGATGACACAATGACGAAAAAAATAATCTGGTTCACCGCATTGGCTTTAGGCGTCAGCTCATTATCTCAGGCTGTCACCGCACCGCCTGCGACGGCCACATCTGTGACTGACATGTCTACAACGAGCCTGCCCGCGATCCCACTGATGCAGCCGGCAACCAATGCCGCCGTGCGCAACATAGTCATGCCCTTTGCGAAAATCGCGCCAGCTCCGGGCAACTTTGCACTACGCGGCATCAATCCCGACGGGCAGATTGAGTTCGGCGTTCGCAGCGACGAAGTGGTGACGCAGGCTTCGCTCGATCTCGAATTTACCCCCTCACCGGCGCTAATCCCCACAGAGTCCCATATCAAGGTTTATCTGAACAATGAGCTAATGGGTGTCACCGCGATTGGCAAAGAGCAGATGGGTAAGTCGAATCGCGTCCGTATTCCTATCGATCCGCGCTACATCACGGACTTCAACCGCCTGCAATTGGTGTTCGTCGGCCATTATCAGAATATCTGTGAAAACCCAGCCAGCACCAGCCTGTGGCTGGATGTCAGCAAAGCCAGCGCGCTCAATCTGCAATTCCAGAAGCTGACGCTGAAGGATGATCTGTCGCCGTTCCCTGCACCATTTTTTGACAGCCGCGATACTCGCCCGCTGACGCTGCCCATCGTTTTTGCCGGCCAGCCGGATCTGCTACAACAGCGTGCCGCCGCCATGCTCGCTTCCTGGTTTGGCAGCAAAGCGCAATGGCGCGGGCAGTCCTTCCCTGCTCTCTTCAACCAGTTGCCGGATCGCCACGGCATTGTTTTCGCCACCAACGATAAGCGACCGGATTTCCTGCGCGATACTCCCGCAGTGAATGGGCCGACGGTGTCTATCATCAGCCACCCTGACGACCCTCACGTCAAACTGCTGTTGGTGCAGGGTCGTGATGACAATGAATTGCTCACCGCCGTGCAGGGCATCGCACAGGGGAACACGCTGTTCCGTGGGCAAACCGTTACCATCGATAAGGTCGAACAACTCGCCCCACGCCAGCCGTATGATGCGCCAAATTGGGTGCGCACCGACCGCCCGATGACCTTCGCCGAGCTTCAGCAATATAACGAACAGTTGCAAACCGACGGTATTATTCCCCGGCCGATTTCCCTGACCATGAATCTGCCGCCCGACCTGTTCCTGATCCGCAGTCAGGGCATCGATATGCGCCTGAAATATCGCTACACCGCGCCGCAGATTCAGGACGGTTCGCGTCTGAGCATCAATCTAAACAACCAGTTTGTACAAGCTTTCTCGCTGGCACCGGAGCACGACCAGAGCTCCCTGTTGATGCGCCTGCCGCTGACGCAGGGGTTATGGGATTCAGACAAGAGCCTGTCCATTCCGGCGCTGAAGCTGGGTACCACCAACCAACTGCGCTTTGACTTCAACTACACCACACTGCTTTCCAGCGGCACTGCTGACCGTTGCGAAACCTATACGCCGGTCGTGAATCACGCTGTCATCGACGGTAGTTCAACCATTAACTTCTCTGGCTATCGTCACTTTATGGCGATGCCGGATCTGCGTGCCTTTGCCAATGCAGGCTACCCGTTCAGCCGACTGGCTGATCTGTCACAAACGCTGGTGCTGGTGAGCAAACAGCCGCAGCCCGATCAGGTCAGTGCGCTACTGAACGCCATCGGCAACATTGGGGCACAAACCGGTTACCCTGCTTTAGCGATGCAACTCAGCGATGACTGGACGCAGGTGGACAAGCAGGACAGCGACATTCTGATGATCGGCGCTATCCCGCCTGAACTGCACGACGATGGCAAAATCAACCTGCTGGTCGAGCAAACGCAAAGCTGGATCAAGCAACCCACACGCCAAACCGTTATCCCAGACATGGGCTCGCCCGAATCTGATGCGAAGCCAGACAGCAAAACCACCGTCAGCGGTGACGGCGCGATGTCGGCGATTATCGGCTTCCAGTCTCCGTATCACGACCAGCGTAGCGTTGTCGCACTATTAGCCGATAGCCCGCAGGGCTATACGCTACTCAACAACGCGCTGATCGACAGCGAAAAAAGAGCCTCGCTGTTTGGTTCCGTTTCCGTCATCCGTGAATCGGGCATCAATAATCTGCGAGTCGGAGACGTTTATTACGTCGGCCACCTGCCGTGGTGGGAACGTATCTGGCATGCACTGGCGCAGCATCCTATCTGGCTGGCCATCATATCGACCCTTACCGTCATCATTATTGCCTGGCTGCTGTGGCGTGGACTGAAATTCTTCAGCCGCCGCCGTCTGTCGCCGGATGAAAGGGATTAGTGCGTCATGCCACGCGTGCTGCGCTACCTGATCCTCACGCTGCTGTGGCTATGGGCTTCCCTAGCCACCGCGGCCGTCTGCGACTGGCCCGCCTGGGAACAGTACAAACAGCATTACATCAGTGAGCAAGGGCGGGTGATTGATACCTCCACGCCCAATAAAATCACCACGTCCGAAGGGCAAAGCTACGCCATGTTCTTTGCACTGGTCGCCAACGATCGGGCGATGTTTGACAGGCTGCTGAAATGGACGGAAGACAACCTGTCCGCTGGCGATTTACGCGCTAACTTGCCGGCCTGGCTGTGGGGAGAAAGCAAAGATAAGCAGTGGGCGGTGCTGGATCCGAACTCCGCATCCGACGCCGATCTGTGGATTGCCTATAACCTGCTTGAAGCCGGCCGACTGTGGAAAGAAGCGCGTTATCAGACGCTAGGCACCACGCTGCTCGCGCGTATTGCCAAGGAAGAAGTCGTTAACATTCCAGGGTTAGGCGTGATGCTATTGCCCGGCAAAGTGGGCTTCGCAGAGAAAGAAAGCTGGCGCGTAAACCCTAGCTACCTTCCGCCGCAGCTGTTGGCCCGTTTTGCTCCGCTGGGTGAGACGTGGAAATCCATGCAACGCACCACGCAGCGCCTGCTATTGGAAACTGCACCGAAAGGATTTTCGCCCGATTGGGTCATCTGGCAAAAAGGCAAAGGCTGGCAACCTGATACCACCAAACCCAATATCGGTAGCTATGACGCCATTCGCGTCTACCTGTGGGCAGGGATGATGGCTGACAGCAGCAGAGGGAAAGCCGACTTGCTCAAACAGTTTCAACCGATGATTCAACAGACGCTCCAACAGGGTTTACCGCCCGAAAAAGCGGACACCGCGACAGGCGTGGTCACCGGACAGGGGCCCGTCGGGTTTTCCGCTTCACTACTTCCGATACTATCCCGCCAGCCGGATGCGCTAGCCGCTCAGCGACAACGGCTCGCCGCGAATCCACCGGGTGACGATGCCTATTTCTCTGCTTCTCTGACGCTCTTTGGTCAGGGATGGGATGAAAAGCGCTACCGCTTCACGTCACAAGGCCAACTTTTACCATCGCGGGGCAGCCAATGCACAACAACACCTTAAACTGGCTGCGTCTCCTCCCATTATTGTTGATTGCTGCGCCGCAGGCCTACAGCGCAGAAACCGTGTCGCCAGAGCAGTTCCTGATGGAGCAGGTGCGCTTGGGAGAAGCCAGCAACAAAGACGATATCGTGCGTCAGTCGCTCTATCGACTGGAGCTGATCGCGCCAAATAATCCCGAAGTGATCGCCGCCAAAATACGGCTGGCGATGCGTTACGGCGATCAAACGCAGGCCCGTCAGCTATTGGAGAAACTGAAAACGCTGGCACCCGACTCCACCGCCTATCGCCACGCAAGCATGATACTGGCACTGACGCAGGAAGAGAGCCGCCAACAGCTACAGAAGGCTCGTTCGCTATCTACCGCCGGACGCTATGCGGAAGCCAAAGCGCAGTACGACGCGCTCTTTCACGGCGATCCGCCAACACTCGATCTCGCCGTTGAATATTGGCGTCTGGTTTCTCACTTACCGAATCAGGAATTGGTCGCGATTAAGCAGTTGGTAGCGCTGGATCAGGTTTACCCTGACAACGTTCCTCTGCACCTTGCGCTCTCATACTTGCTCTTCCGTCAGGATAGTAACGAGCAAACCTATCCTTTGCTGAAGCAGTTGGCTAATGCCCCAGTCGGACGTAGTCAGGCAGCCTCGCTATGGCTGGCAATCATTCGGCGGATGCCTATCACACCGCAGAGCGTGGCGGAGTTAAATCGCTTTCTGACCCTATTTAATGAAGGAAAACGGGCAGAAACCGCGCGCAACGAGCTCAACCGCCAGCAGAAAATGTTATCCGATCCCACCTATCAGGCACACCTCCGTAGTCTGGTACAGGTTGAAAACGGTGGAAGCCACAGCACCACGCTCAATGAACTGAATAAAGCACTGGCTGCCACGCCAAACGCCCCTGAATTGATCGGCGCGATTGGTCTGGTTTACCTACGCGAAGGCGATCGGAAAAAAGCGTTGGAACAGTTTCAGAAGGCATTACAGGTGGATATGAGTCGTCTGCACAGCGGTAAATGGGAAGGACTCATCCAAAACACGCAAGATTGGACCACGATTGCGAAAGGTGACAACGCATTGAAAGCCAATAATCTGGCGCTGAACTGGCTGCGCCTCCTCCCGTTATTGCTGGTTACTGCACCGCAGGCATACAGTGCAGAAACCGCGTCGCCAGAGCAGTTCCTAATGGAGCAGGTGCGCTTGGGGGAAGCCAACAACAAAGACGATATCGTGCGTCAGTCGCTCCATCGACTGGAGCTGATCAACCCAGATAATCCCGAGGTTGTCGCCGCCAGATTCCGGCTGGTGCTGCGTCAAGGCGATCAGGCGCAGGCACGCCAGCAGTTGGAAAAGCTAAAAGCGGCGGCACCCGACTCTGCCATCTACCGTCAGTCAGCAATAACGCTGGCGCTGACGCAAGAAGAGCCGCGTAAACAATTACAGCAGGCTCGCTTGTTATCTACCGCCGGACGCTATGCGGAAGCCAAAGCGCAGTACGACGCGCTCTTTCAAGGCGATCCGCCAACGCTCGATCTTGCCGTAGAGTATTGGCGTCTGGTTTCACGCTTGCCCGACCAGCAACCTCTTGCAATCAAGCAACTGGAGACGTTGGATCAAGCCTACCCTAATAATGTGCCGCTGCGCATGGCGCTGGCGCGCCTGTTGTTTAGCCAGAATCGTAGCGAACAAGCCTATCCCCTACTGAAACAGCTTTCTAACGATCCGGTCGGACGTGGACAGGCAGCATCGCTGTGGCTGGAAATTATTAGCCGGATGCTGGTCACGCCACAAAGTGTGGCTGAATTAAACCGTTTTCTGACCGTGTTTGATGAAGGCGAACAGGCAGAAACCGCACGTAAAGAACTCAGTCGTCAGCAGGGAATATTAGCCGATCCCGTTTATCAGGGGCGGCTGCGCGCACTGGCACAGATTGAAGATGGCGGCGGCAATAGCGCCACGCTTGGCGAGTTAAATAAATCGCTGGCCGCCACACCAAACGACCCCGAACTGATCGGTGCGATTGGTCTGGTTTACCTGCGTGCTGGCGATCGGGTAAAAGCGTTGGCGCAGTTCCAGAAAGCATTACAAGCGGATGTGAATCGCCTGAACAGCGGCAAATGGGAAGGACTCATCCAAAGCACCCAGTATTGGACCACCATTACGGAAGGTGACAACGCGCTAAAAGCTAACAACCTACCGCTGGCGCGGCAGAAATATCAGCAGGCACGCCAGATGGATAATACCAATGCCTATGCGCTGATTGGTCTGGGCGACGTGGCCGTTGCCAGCAAAAATGATGCTGCCGCACAGCCGCTCTATCAACAGGCCTTACAACTTGAACCCGGCAATGACAACGCCTTGCGCGGTCTGGTCGGTATTTATCAGCGGCAATCGCCGGAGAAAGCGCTGGCTTACCTCAACAGCCTGCCACGCAGCCAGCAGAATACGATGCGGGAAACGCTTGCCTTACTGCAACTCGATATCCTGAAACAGCAGGCAGACCAGTTGTTGGAACAGCAGCAGTGGGCACTGGCGGAGGAAAAATATCGTCAGGTAAACCAGCAGGATCCAAACGATATTTGGTTTGCCTATCGTTATGCCCAAGTACTGCGCCAACTGGGGAAACCGCAGTTGGCAGACAGCGTAGTGCAGCGCGCGAGCGCCGTACCGCCCGCTAGCGCGGAGAAGAACTACGTTTACTCACTTTACCTGTCGTCCACCAATCGCGATGAGCAAGCACTCGCTCACCTGAACACGCTACCGGCAGCACAGTGGAACGACGACATGCGCGATTTATCGAAGCGTCTGACAAGTCAAACCACACTGGCGAAAGCAGAAGCGATGCGTGATGCGGGTGACGAAACCGCAGCGATGGCGTTCCTACGTCAGCAACCGGCCGACACGCGTATCGATCTGCTATTGGCAGACTGGGCGCTGGCTCGGGGTGAATACACAACGGCGCTGGCAGAGTATCAACGTATCCGCACGCGTGAACCACAGAACCCTGACGCACAGTTGGGTGAGATCGATGCCTTTATCGCGCAGGGGCAACAAGATGAGGCGCGCCAGCGCCTGAACCAACTCCCCGTGCAGGCGGTTGATACACTCAACGGCCAGCGGCGCGTCGCTAACGCCTGGCAAGCGGTAGGCAATCCGCAAAAATCGACCGCGCTTTTCCGTCAGCTAAAAATCGATGCACAGAAAGAGCCTATCAGTCAGGGCAAAGCATTGGTCTACCGCGATGCGGCACGCGTTGAGCAACAGCAATCCCAACCTGAACAGGCACAACAGGATTATAAACAGGCCATGGTCGCCAGCGGCATCGCTCCCGCGTTGCCACAAAGCGACGATGACTACACCCGACTAACGCGTAATAAAAGCAGCGACGACTGGCTACAACGCAGCATCCGCGCCGATGCGGCAGATCTGTATCGCAAACAGGATATTATCGTCACTCTCGATCACGATTACGGGAGTTCAAGCGGAACAGGCGGGATTTCCGACCTGAGCGCTCATAACACCATGCTGCAAGTGGATATGCCGCTGTACGATGGCCGCGCCTTCTTCCGCACCGATACCGTGCAGATGAACGCGGGTTCTTTCTCAACGGACAGCAACGGCGCCTACCGGGAAACCTTCGGTACCTGCGCCACACGGGACTGCTTCGACGGTAAATCGCAGAAAGCCACTGGCACCAGCGTTGCCGCAGGCTGGAAGAATGACCGTTGGTCAGCGGATATCGGCACCACGCCGCTCGGCTTTGATGTGGTCGATGTCGTCGGTGGTGCAAGCTATCGCGGCGACTGGCGGCAAATCGGCTGGACCGCGACGGCATCGCGCCGTCCGATCTCCAGCTCATTACTGGCATTCGGCGGCACCAAAGATCCAGGCACGGGCATTACCTGGGGTGGCGTGCGCGCGACGGGCGTCAGCCTTGGCCTGAGCTACGATCGGGGCGAAGCGCACGGCGTCTGGAGTGATTTCAGCGTCCACCAGATTACGGGCAAAAACGTGGCCGATAACGATCGCGCCCGTGCAATGGCAGGCTATTACTACAAGCTGATTAACGAGGATAACCAACGTGTCACGGTCGGTCTGAACAGCATGTGGTGGCGCCACCAGAAAGACTTAAGCGGCTACTCACTCGGTCAGGGCGGCTACTACAGCCCACAGCAATATTTCTCGCTGGGCGTGCCGGTGAATTATCGGCAGCGGACAGAAAACTGGTCATGGGAACTCGGCGGGTCGGTGTCATGGTCACGCTCCTCCACCAAAAACCAGCGTCGCTACCCGCTTGTCGGTCTGCTCGGCAACGCCGCGCTCACCGACAGAGACGACATCGAACAGGGCAGCAGCAGTTCCGGATTCGGCTACACGGCGCGTGCCATCGTCGAACGCCGTCTCAGTTCACACTGGACACTGGGTGTGGGTATCGACATTCAGCAAGCGAAGGACTACACCCCAAGCCACGGCCTCCTCTACCTGCGCTACTCCGTTTCCGGCTGGCAGGGCGATCTCGACAGTCCACCACAGCCGCTTACACCGTATGCGGACTTTAAATAGCAGCATCAGGAAAGATTAAGCGCTTCGCTTTTGCGCCACTGGCGCGGGCTGATGCCAAACCAGCGACGGAATGCGCGGGAAAAGGCGCTCACCTCGGAATAGCCGAGCAGCAGCGCCATTTCCGAAATCGGCAATTGCTTCTGTTGAAGATAGTGCGTCGCCATTTCACAGCGCAGCTTGTCTACCAGCAGCGAGAAACTAAGTCCTTCTTCCCGCAGGCGGCGCTGGAGCGACCAACTGGACAAGCCGACTTTTTCCGCCACCTCTTCCAGCGTCGGCTCTTTCTGCATCAGTAACAGATGAACCTGCGTGCGCACCTGATCGACGATACTTTGCTGTGGCGACGTTTCATTCAGGCGGCGAATGGCATCCTGCATCACCAGCAGCAGCGTCATATCGCGATCCGGCATAGTGCGGGCCAGTTGGTGTTTGGGAATAAGCAGAGAGTTATAGGGTTGGTCGAAATAAACGGGCGCATCGAACACCTTACAGTGCTCATGCCACATTTCAGGTCGCGGATGCTCAAAATGCACTTCGCGTGGCGCCCAGTGCTTGCCCAAGACATGGCGAATCAGGTTGAGCAACATACCGAGTGTCAACTCAGCATCCTGACGGCGGTGCAGAATGGCACCGTGCCGGACTTGATAATCCAGCCGCCAGCAGTCACCTTTATCGACCATGCGCGTCAGCGTGTCGTGCTGATGGCAAGGAAACGCCTTCACCACATTGTGCAGCGCCTGCTCCAACGTATCCGAACATAAACCGATATAACCGATCAGGCCTAATGACTGCGGTTTAAACTGCTTGCCGTAGCGTAAACCGAAATTATCAACGCCCGAATTACGCGCCGCTTCCTCCATCACACGGCAATAATTCACCAGCCCCAGACTGAGCGTAGGGCTGGCGAGTTGCTCAGGATCGACGCCGCTGATGCCAAAGATACGATCGGCATCGCCGCCGTTATCATGAATAAAGTCGCCAAGCCCGCTTGCCGCCGCCGCCAGCACACCACAGTTGCGGGAGAACGCCGCATTCAGCGCCGAGTACGTCACGTTTTCCATTGCCTTTCACCTCGCCGTATCACACGGCCCGCCAACAGGCCATGGAGAGATCAGCAAGTTTCGTACCAGTCCGGAATAACGTAAAATCAATGGATTACAAACAACACACGAAGCGAACAGGCATTACCATAGCGCAAGCTGCCCGCCTGTGGTGCATTCAGGCCACCCCAAGCGGCAGGTCGTGGGTTTCCAGATAACGTCGACACAGACGAACGCTGTGGCTCGCCCAGTCGGGCCCGAGACTCTGCGCCATCTCCGTTTCCGCATGCGACCCTACCCACGCGGTAAGCTGGATACGCCGTTGAATCAACAACGTCGGCAGCAACGCCAGTTCTTCATCACTGACGTGAGCGACACGTTCGTAGCCACATAGCCAGTTTTCAACCCATTCGGCTGCGCGTGGATGATGCTCCACAAAGCTAATTGCCGCCGCCAGATCGTGCAGATACCATCCCATACCGCAATCGTCAAAATCGATTACCCGCGTTTCGCCGCGGTGCAGAAGCAGATTGGTCAGGCGTAGATCGGCATGAATCAGTCCATAGCGGTGCGGCGCTTTGCCAAACTCCGCCATTTCCGTCCCCATACGATCGATAGCCTCTTCGACAATACCGTGTTCGCCACGCGATAGGTTCGGCGCGTCACGCCAGTTTCCCCAGTGGCTTTGCGCGCTCACCATCGTGTGATGATCCCAGACAATACGCTGGAAGCCGTCAGGCTTTTGCCACTGGCGGCTATGCTGGTGCAGGTGAGCGGTAATCTCGCCCAGTTGCCGGAATGCACGCGGATCAATGTTAGTGGTCGGCATCTCGCCGTCAATCCAGTGGAACAGAACCGCGTAGCGACAGGAACCATCCGACAAACCCAGCGACTGCACCCGTTCCCCACTCGCATCGCGTACCGCTTCTGGAACCACAATTCCCGTCTCACGCAGCGCGTCCAACCACAGCAGCTCACTTTCAATCTCCGATTTCTGGTGATAGTGGCTGCGATGTAGCCGCAATGCATAGCGTTTACCCGCTGACGTAACAAGGAACGTCGCATTTTCCGAGCGGCACAGCAGCCGCACTTCCCCTTGCAGCGCCGCCGGATAGCAGGCAAGCGCCCGGTGCGCCAGCGAGGTAATTTCCGCATTATTTAAGGTGTCGTATTGCTTAGCACTCATGGTTTCCACTCCGACGCGAGTCAACGAGCGTTCAGCATGGCGTGTGTCGTACAGAGAAACTTGACGCACCAGAACCCATGTTTGACCCCAGATGGCGTGGGGGCGATACCCACCATAAAAGTTGACTTCAGCGCGCAGCATTCGATACGCCCGCGTCAAGTTTTCCACCGGAAAGCGTGGGCATTATCGCTACACAAGCCAACAGGGGTTGCCGTACTGGCCCCGAATAACCATGAGCAAACTGACGGGGATAATGTGATGACGAGCAAATTAAAGCCCACGCTGGGCGCCCTGCATTTGTGGGGTATCGCGGTAGGACTAGTAATTTCTGGTGAATATTTTGGCTGGAGCTACGGCTGGGGCGTCGCGGGCACGTTAGGATTTTTGGTCACGACGCTGTTCATCGCCGCCATGTATACCTGTTTTATTTTTAGCTTTACCGAACTCACGACGGCGATCCCACATGCCGGTGGCCCTTTTGCCTACAGCCGACTCGCGTTCGGCGATCTGGGTGGATTGATTGCCGGTATGGCCACGCTGATTGAATTTGTTTTCGCGCCGCCCGCTATTTCGATGGCGATTGGCGCGTACCTGAACGTGCAATATCCCGAGCTGAATCCCAAACTTGCGGCCGTCGGCGCGTACCTTATCTTCATGAGTCTGAACATTCTCGGTGTGAAACTGGCGGCGATGTTCGAGCTGGTGGTCACACTGCTAGCCGTCATGGAGCTTTTGGTGTTCATGGGCGTGGTTGCGCCGGGCTTCAGCCTGAGCAACTTCGTGGCGCACGGCTGGGCGGGACAGAATGAGTTTTCGCCAAGTGCCATTTCCGGCATGTTTGCGGCAATACCGTTCGCCATTTGGTTTTTCCTCGCTATCGAAGGTGCAGCGATGGCAGCCGAGGAGGCGAAAGATCCGAAACGCACCATCCCCCGCGCCTACGTGAGCGGCATTCTGACGCTGGTGGTGCTGGCAATTGGCGTGATGGTGATGGCTGGTGGTGTAGGCGACTGGCGTCAGCTCTCCGACCTTAACGATCCCTTACCACAGGCAATGAAGCTCATCGTCGGGGAAAACTCCAACTGGATGCACATGCTGGTGTGGATTGGTCTGTTCGGCCTGATCGCGAGCTTCCACGGTATTATTCTGGGCTACTCCCGCCAGTTCTTCGCCTTGGCGCGCGCGGGCTATCTCCCGCCGGGGCTTGCCAAGCTGTCCCGCTTCCACACGCCACACCGCGCCATTCTGGCTGGCGGCGCAATAGGGATTGCCGCCATCTTCTGCGACGGGATTAACCTACAGGGCATGAACCTGACAGCAGCGATGATTACCATGGCGGTTTTTGGTGCCATCGTCATGTACATCATGAGCATGTTAAGTCTGTTTCGCCTGCGCCGCAGCGCACCCAATATGGCACGCAGCTATCGCGCGCCCGGTTACCCTATCGTCCCCGCGTTCGCACTCGTCTGCGCCATCATCTGCCTGATTGCGATGCTCTGGTTTAACCCGGTGATCGGTGGGCTGTTCTGCACCTTTATGCTGCTCGGCTACCTCTATTTCCTGACCACCAAAGCACGACGGGAACATCTGCTTGAGCCGCTTGTCGCCGATGCCAACTAACGCTGAGGCGCACATTTTATAACGGGAGAGATTATGGCAACACGTTCAACCATCATGGATACCAACAGTTTCCGCGCCGAGCATGCCGACGCGCTGAGCGCGGATATCCGTACGCTGACCGATAAACGCAGCAAGATACTGGGTGAATCCTATCGGCTGTTTTACCGCAAACCCGTTCATTTGGTGCGCGGCGAAGGGCAATACCTGTGGGATGCCGACGGCAAGAAATACCTCGATGTGTATAACAATGTCGCCAGCATCGGCCACTGTCATCCAGCGGTGATAGAAGCCGTGCACCAACAGATGACGATGCTCAATACCCACACGCGCTATCTGCACGAGCGTATTCTGGACTATTCGGAGCAGCTCCTCGCCACTACACCGGCGGCGATTAACCGCGCCATGTATATGTGTACCGGTTCAGAAGCCAACGATCTGGCGATCCGCGTGGCACGCGCCTGGAGCGGCGGCACGGGCGTGATCGTAACGCGCGAGGCCTACCACGGCACCAGCGATCTGACCTCAGGTGTATCACCAGCGTTAGGCAGCGGTCAGCCACTGGCGACGACGACCCGACTGGTACCACCGCCGGACGCCTATCGTGTTAATACGCCGGACTTGGGCGTATGGTTTGCCAATGAAATCCAGACACAGATCGACGATATGGCGGCTCACGGCATCAAATTCGCCGCGTTTCTCGCAGATTCCATTTTCTCTTCCGACGGCGTCCATCCCAACCCACGCGGTTTTTTGCGTCCCGTGGTTGATGTCGTGCACCGCAACGGCGGTATTTTCATTGCTGATGAAGTTCAGCCCGGTTTCGCACGCACTGGCGACGCCTTTTGGGGTTTCGCACGACATGACGTGGTGCCGGATATCATCACCACCGGAAAACCGATGGGCAACGGCATCCCGGTTTCCGGGCTGCTGGCAAAAAGCGACGTGCTCGCCGCCTTTAGCGACCAGATCCCCTACTTCAACACGTTCGGAGGGAATCCGGTGGCAATGGCCGCAGCACAGGCGGTACTGAACGTGATACACGATGAGCAGCTTCAGGAACACAGTCGCGTAGTCGGCGCACAGTTGCTGGCGGAACTGACCACTCTGCAAGACAAATACGCCAGTGTAGGCAACGTGCGCGGTGCCGGGTTATTCATCGGGTTTGAGTTGGTGAGCGACAGAGAAAGTAAAACGCCGGATAAAACGCTGGCGCTGAATCTGACAGAAGCGCTACGCGACCGCGGTGTTCTGACATCCGTCGCAGGCCCTTATGGCAACGTGCTTAAATTACGCCCGCCGCTGGCATTCCAAACTCAGGACATCGACTGGCTGGTCGGCGCGCTGGATGACTGTCTGGGCGCGCTAACCCACGACTGATTTTGCTTTCATTTACATCAGATTGCTTTAACACCACTGCCATAAACGGGCAAACTCAGGAGCCTACCAAAATAGGCTCCTGAAGCACTTTAAAATCAATACCCTATCGCTGCCCCAGCCGGGCGGCGGATATCATTTGCGCCGTACAGGTAACCTTCACGCACCTTGCCGGATACCGCCGAGTCATTACCTGAATCCGCTGGCGTCACGCCTGCTGCTCCCGGTAAGCCAACCAGAATCAGCTCCGCTGCGCCCCAAGGAGTCTGCTCGACCATCTTGTAGCCGCGCTGCTTCAGCAGATTCAGCGTATCGGCAGAGAGCCCGCGCTGTTCGTAATACACCTCGTCCGGTAACCACTGGTGATGGATACGTGGCGCATCCACCGCTTCCTGCGGTGCCATGCCGTGGTCGATAATATTCAGCGCCGTTTGCAGCGTGATGGTGATAATGCGCGAACCGCCGGGCGAACCAAGCACCATGAAGACTTTGCCGTCTTTCGTCACCAATGACGGGCTCATGGACGAAAGTGGGCGCTTACCGGGGGCGATCGAATTACGCTCCCCTTGCACCAACCCGTACAGGTTTTTCTCGCCAATTTTAACGGTGAAGTCATCCATTTCGTTATTGAGGAAGAAGCCCGTACCCGGTGCAATCACCACCGAACCAAAACGTCCGTTAACGGTATACGTAGTGGATACCGCGTTGCCCTGATTATCCACGATGGAATAGTGCGTCGTTTCTGGTCGCTCGTGCGGACCCACTCCCGGCTGTACATTTTTGGACGGCGTCGCGTTCTCCGGTTCGATTTGTTTGCGGATTTCGGCGGCGTAATCCTTACTCAACAGGTGCTCGACAGGGTTACTGACAAACGCCGGATCACCGAGGTACGTATTGCGGTCCATGTACGCGTGACGCATCGCTTCCGTCAGCACATGAACGGTGGCTGCCGAGTTAAAGCCCGTCGATTTAATGTCGTAACCTTCGACAATATTAAGAATTTCACACATCGTGATGCCACCGGAGCTAGGCGGCGGTGAAGAGACAAACTGATAACCGCGATAGTTACAGGTTACCGGTGCCGTTTCGGTAATACGGTAATCAGCAAAATCAGCCGCTGTCAGGATGCCACCGCCCTGCTTTGCTGCCTTCTCCACTGCCTGCGGAATCGTGCCTTTGTAGAAGGCATCCGGCCCTTTAGCGGCAATCGCCGCCAGCGTATTCGCCAGATCGGTTTGCACCAGCTTATCGCCGGGCTGCAACGGGCTGCCGTCGGGACGTAAGAAAATGCGCGCCGCTTCAGGATCGGCTTTAAAGCGTTTGATGGTAGTGTCCAGAATATCGGTATCCGCACGCGTGAGTTCAAAACCTTCACGCGCCAGTTTAATCGCCGGGGTCATCACCTGTTCACGCGTCAATTTGCCGTATTTTTGCAACGCGGTATCCAGCCCTAACACCGTTCCCGGTACGCCAGCAGCCAGATAGCCGTACAGGCTCGCGTCTTTTTTCACGCTCCCATCCGCGTTCAGATACATGTTGGCACTGGCCGCCGCAGGCGCCGTTTCACGGAAGTTGATAAAGGTGTCTTTCCCATCGGCCAGATGCAGCGTCATAAATCCGCCGCCGCCGATATTGCCACAGCAGGGGTTCACCACCGCCTGCGCATAGCCCACGGCCACGGCGGCATCAATCGCATTGCCGCCCATTTTCATGATATCGACGCCAATCTGCGAAGCCAGATACTGCGAGCTGACCACCATACCGTTTTTCGCTTCCACTGCGGGGGCCGAGGCCGCCTGCACAGTTCCACTCACCAGCAGCGCCGTCACGCTCAGTGACAACAGCCATTTTCCCGATGTTGTGTTTTTTATTCTCATGAAGACCCCTTTATCCCGTTGATTTTACTTACCGCTTTTATCTCTACACTCTTGCAAAGCCAACGTGCAAAGTCCGCGCCAACAAACGGCAGCGGCTTAACAGATTGGTCAACGGCAGTAAAAAGCGTAGGAAAGGCATGAGAAATTGCGAGCATGTCGTGCCACCTTTGCGACACGGCACGATCAATACGCACCGTCATAAGGCAACGTGACAAAAAACCGCCCCGCAGAAGGAAGGGGTTAAAGATGCGGGGCGGCGGAGAATCAATCCTTACGGGGATCGCTAATCGGTTGGCGAACGAGGAAGATGTAGGCCAGAGCACCCAATACCGTCACACAGCCACAGATGATCAGAGCCAGACGGAAAGAATTCGTGGTGTCCACAATAAAACCGGTCACGATCGGGGCAAACGATGCACAAATGAAGCTGGCAAAGTTTTGGATACTGCCGACCGATGCCGTCATACGCGACGCAACGGCAACATGGATCAGCCCCCAGCACGATGTTCCAGCAAAGTGAATGCAGAACAGCGCCATACTAATCAGTGACACTGCTTCTATTGAGGTTGTCGCCTGTGGTACCACAAAAGTAAAAGCCGCAGAGCACAACATACCGGCAATGATGCAGATTTTACGGCTCTTGATCGGTTCCATTCCCTTTTTCACCAGCCAGTCCGTGACATAGCCGTTCACTAGCATCCCGGCGGCACCAAACAGGAAAGGAATCGCGGCCATCAGGCCCGTGCTTTTTAAATCCAGGTTATAAGCCGTTTGCAGATAACCGGGCAGCCAGGCCAGATATAACCACGCGGTATAGTTGATGCCGCTAAAGCCCAGCATCATGCCCCACATCGTGCGGTTACGGAACAGACTACGCCATTCAATAAAACTCAGCGGATCGCGACGAGCGTTCACACTGCCTGCGTTCAGGTAAGTCTGCTCATCAGCGGTGAGTTCGATCTGCTCACGGTTGCGATACAACATATACCAGCCTATAGCGAGGAGAATGCCGAACAGGCCGATGGTAATGAACATACCGCGCCAGCCCATGACCAACATCATCGCAGCCAGAATGGGTGGGCTCATCGCAACACCAATAGTTGAAGCCGCATTAAAGAACCCCATCGGGCGGCCACGTTCTTTGATGTTAAACCAGTCGTTTATCACCTTCACACCACATGGGTTCATCGGTGCTTCGCCAATCCCCATGCCAATACGAACCAGTACAAATTGAGTAAAGCTGTGCACCATGCCAGACAGCGCCTGAAACAGTGACCAGAAAAACATCCCAAGACCCAGCATAATGCGCGGGCCTTTACGATCCAGCAACGGGCCACAAGGGAGCTGTGCAATCCCATAGGCAAGAGAGAAAACGGATAGCAATGCACCGATTTCTGTCGCACTCAGCCCCAATTCCTGACGAATAGTTAAGTTAGCCACCGAAAGAGAACTGCGGTCGAGATAATTAATCACCGCAGCAAAAAATAGAAGAATCATTGCCGTGGTTTGAATACGTTTAATTCGACTACTGCGTTGAACTATTCCCTCTGGCGGTGCTGAAGAACGGGTATCAAACGAAGAACGCGGGTCTAGCGTTATATTATTTTTTTCCACGTCTGGCTCCTGGATATTATAATTTTATCTTTACTCGACGTAGGGTTGAGTAAAGTGGCTTTAAATGAAAAGCAATGAAATACGTAATCACTACTCACGAGTTTTTATTACTACAGTCGACTTCTCGTGAGCATAGATAAGAGATATTTCTCAGGCGTTTTTATTTTTATAAAACCGTGCTCCTGATAATGGTTTACGGTTTTTAATTGGTTTTTAATGGTCAGTCCGAACAGTCTGGTTAATTGAGCGAATCATCGATTGTTTAGCTGAATTCAAATGGTTACGAAGTGCCAGCGTGGCATCCAGATCGCTTCGGCAGATCAACGCACTGAGGATGGTCATATGTTCGTCAATCGCGATGATGTTGCGCTGTTTGAGATCGCTTTCATCCCACTGGTAGTGAAAGTGAAATATCACGGAGATAATTTCAAGTGACTGATCAAAAAAGACATTTTCGGCAGCAGAAAGTAAAAGTGCATGAAAGTTACGGTCGAGCTGCGAGAACATACGAAAACTGTTACCAATGCTGTCACGTAACATGCGGTGGCGTTCCAGCAACGTTTTAGCCTGTAGCCAGCGGGGGTCATCATCTGGCAGATTGAGGAAGTGTTGCAGAGCATGCGTCTCCAACATTTCCCGTAATTCAAACAGCTGTTCCGCGTAGGCCTGATCGAACTCTTTCATACTCCACTGCCCACGTTTTTCGTTCTGAATCAGGTTGTAACGCCCAAATTTCAAAAGATACTCACGCACTACCACTGGGCTAACACCGGCGTCACGCGCGAGTTGTAGCTCTGAGAATGTCTCACCCACGCGGAGCTGACGCTGGTTGATCATGGTGAAAAACGCCTGCTCGAAAATGCGGTTTTGCTCATCCATCGGCGCGGTAATACAGGTAAACCCATCATCGTGGTCGGGTTTTCGGGCGATCACATAATCGCTGCTAACCTGCGTAAGCACGCCGCAATCGCGCAGATGAGCCAGAATATGGCGTACCGTTGTGCGGCTGATGTTATACATCTCCGCCAGCGCATTTTGCGACGGCAGAGGTGACGGAATATGACCGCGGGCCATATCATCGATAATCTGATTAATGACATTGTGACGTAAATTTTGCGAACGGCTCAGAGAGATCTCCTTTTTTCACACATTAAAAACCGATTTAAAACATTTTTATGAGTCCGCATTCACAATTTACACCTCCTGTTTCTCATCAATATTTTTTTTCATCAATATCTGAAAAAACAAAAAACAGGAGAGAACAATCATGTCAACAATGAATACATTGATTTGCCAGGAACCGAAAAAATTAGTCTGGAAAAAACGTGAAATACCTATTCCGGGTGAGGGTGAAGCATTAATTAAAATTAAGTCTGTGGGTATTTGTGGAACAGATATTCATGCCTGGGGAGGGAACCAACCTTTTTTCAGCTATCCACGCGTATTAGGTCACGAAATATGTGGTGAAGTTGTCGATACCGGAAAAAATGTAGATCACTTTAAAAAAGGCCAGCAGGTTGCCGTCATTCCCTATGTAGCCTGTCAGCAATGTCCAGCCTGCAAAAGCGGTCGTACCAACTGCTGCGAGAAAATTTCAGTGATTGGTGTACATCAGGACGGTGGATTCAGCGAGTATCTGGCGGTTCCCACCACAAACTTACTGCTCGCAGAAGGGATCGATCCACAAGCGGCAGCATTAATCGAGCCATACGCCATTAGTGCACACGCCGTCCGTCGGGCAAAGGTGTTACAGGGTGAACAGGTGCTGGTCGTCGGCGCCGGACCGATTGGCCTCGGCGCGGCAGCCATCGCCAAAGCAGAGGGAGCTCACGTGGTTGTCGCCGATACCAGCGCTGCCCGCCGCGAACACGTTATTGCCCATCTGGGTTTATCGGTAGTCGATCCCTCCGCCGAGGACTTTGAAGCCCAGCTACGCGCCGAATTTGGCGGTTCATTGGCAGAAAAAGTGATTGATGCCACGGGTAATCAGCATGCGATGAACAACACCATTAACCTGATTCGCCATGGCGGCAGCATCGTGTTTGTCGGTCTGTTTAAAGGCGATTTGCAGTTCTCAGACCCTGAATTCCATAAGAAAGAAACCACGATGATGGGCAGCCGTAACGCCACACCGGAAGACTTCGCCAAAGTAGGACATCTGATGTCTGAGGGTAAACTCACCGCAGAAATGATGCTGACGCACCGTTATCCCTTTTCCACACTGGCTGACATCTATGAAAGGGATGTCATTAACAACCGTGAGCTGATCAAAGGCGTCATCACATTTTAATGAGGGCATACTCATGAAGACATTGAACCGGAAGGACTTTCCCGGCGTATGTTACCCAACAAAAGTGATTCAGTTTGGTGAAGGTAACTTCCTACGCGCCTTTGTGGACTGGCAGTTGGATATTCTGAATGAGAAGACCGATCTCCAGGCGGGCGTAACCATTGTACGCCCCATTGATACGGATTTTCCGCCGTCACTCAATACGCAAGATGGGCTTTACACCACGGTCATTCGCGGACTTAACGAACAGGGTGAGGCCGTCAGCGATGCGCGCCTGATCCGCTCGGTCAATAACGAGATTAACCCGTATCAACATTTTGCCGATTACCTGGCACTGGCCCATAACGCCGCCATCCGTTTTGTTTTCTCAAACACCACGGAAGCGGGCATCAGCTATCACGCTGGCGACAGCGTCAACGATACGCCGCCAGTCAGTTTTCCTGCCAAGCTGACACGCCTGTTGCTGGAACGCTTTACGCATTTTAACGGTGAGAACGATAAAGGCTGGGTCATCATTCCCTGCGAACTGATCGACTATAACGGAGAGGCGCTCAAAGCCTTGGTTCTGCGCTATGCTCAGGAATGGCAACTCTCACCGGCATTTATCGACTGGATTGAGACAGCAAATACCTTCTGTTCCACACTCGTGGACAGAATCGTAACGGGGTATCCGCGTGAAGAATCGTCAGCGCTGGAAGAAAAACTGGGCTATCACGATGCCTTTCTGGATACCGCCGAGCATTTTTACCTCTTTGTGATTCAAGGCCCCGACTGGCTGGCGGATGAGCTGAAACTCGCGGAATGCCCGCTGAACATCCGCATTGTTGACGACATCAGACCGTATAAAGAACGCAAAGTAGCTATTCTGAACGGTGCACACACCGCTCTGGTTCCGGTTACCTGGCTCTGCGGGCTGGAAACGGTAGGTGAAGCAATGCAGGATGCCGATGTGCGTCGCTTTGTAGAAAACACGCTACATCAAGAGATCATCCCGGTGCTGGATTTACCGGCCAATGAGTTGCGTGAATTTGCCGATGCCGTCACCGGACGTTTTCAGAACCCCTACATTCGCCATCAGTTGCTCTCCATCGCGCTCAATGGCATGACCAAATTCCGTACACGTATTCTGCCGCAATTGCTGGCAGGCCACTGCAACGGACGCTTTCCGGCACGGTTGACGTTTGCTCTGGCCGCACTGATTGCCTTCTACCGCGGAGAACGAGCAGGTGAAACCTACCCTTTACAGGATGATGAGCAGTGGCTCACCCGCTACCGCCAGCTATGGCCACGCGTGGGGACCGATCTGACCGTGCATGAATTGGTCAACGAGGTACTCGCAGATACCGCGCACTGGGGGGAGGATCTCACTCAGCGGTCAGGTTTAGTGGAGCAGGTGACCACCAATCTGGGCAATATTTTGGCGCAAGGTATGCGTCAGGCGGTGAAAGCACTGGAATGATGATGATCGACAGCGCCCGACGGGCGCTGTTTTCCCTTGCCAGATAATACAGACCCACATTGTTCGACTGCGCCGCTACGACTGCCGCGCAGGTCGCCATGCACGCAGCCGTGCGCCAAACACATTCACCAGCAGACCGACCATAATCAGCAACGCACCGGCAATTTGTAATAGCGAGAGGGATTCACCGAGAAAAACGGCGGCGCTAACCAGCCCAACCACCGGCACCAACAGTGACAAGGGGGCCACGCGCCAGGTTTCATAACGTGCCAGCAGGCTTCCCCAAATCCCATAGCCAATGATCGTTGCCGCAAACGCCAGATACATCAGAGATAGGATCGTCGGCAGTTGAATGGTGGTTAAACTATGGACAATTACGTCCTTGCCTTCAAACAGCCAGGAACTGATGAAAAACGGCACGACAGGCACCAGTGCGCCCCACACCACCAGCGACATAATGCGCACTCCACTGTTTTTGCTCATGATAATTTTATTGGTGATGTTACCCACCGCCCATGACAACGCCGCCGCTAACGTCAGTAGCAGCGTAGTGGTGGTCATACCGGATGACATTTGCAGCGCCGTGCGCCCTTCTGCCAGCACCACCATCCCTATCGCCGCCACCAGAATGCCGACAACGTGATTCCAGCGCAGCTTTTCCGACAGCAATACCGCGCCAACCAGCAACGTAAAGAAGGCCTGAGCCTGCAACACCAACGACGCAATCCCGGCAGGCATGCCCAGCTTGATGGCGAGAAACAGGAAGCCAAACTGACCAAAGCTGATCGTCATGCCATAGGCGATCAGCCATTTCAGAGGAATACGCGGGAAAGGAACAAATAAAATAGCCGGGAGCGCTACCAGCGAAAAACGTAGCCCTGCCAGTAAAAAAGGCGGCATGTCGTTCAGCCCGACCTTAATCACGACAAAATTCACACCCCATAACACCACGACACAAAGCGCGAGCAGCGCATCTTTCAACGACATCCTCATCCCCTGATCAAATACGTAACAAATACCTTCCTCAAGGTACGCGTAAAATGAGAGAACGAATAAGAAAAGATAATTATGACGTTACGTGATGATGACTGAGCGTGACGTGAGATGGCCGACCACCACATCAGTGGTCGGCATAGATGGCGATTACTCGACGGCGATCGGTTTTTCCGTCAGCGTGGTTTTGTTCTCGCCCTGAATGGCTTTCACTTTCTGTTCCGTTTTTTGTACCGCATCCGCGCTACTCAACAGGCTGTATGTCAGCTCAAACGTGGTGCTCTGGCCGGGCTGTAGCTTTTTGACTCGCCCTTGCTCACGCTCAATCGTGACGGGATAGGCGTAGTTAGTGCCGGGTTCGATCCCCGTGACGTAGCCTTGTTTTTCCGTATCCGTATTTTTCCACAGCGTCAGCAGCGGCAGTTGGTGGGTATCAAAGGCAATCGACACCCCCTTATCTCCCGCTTTATTCACCAACGCAGCCAGCGTTTTGCCTTGTGCATCCGTATACGGCGTAATGTTGAACACCATCTCATCAAAGTCTTTTGTCGGCCCTTTGTAGGTTTGCCAGGTTGCCAGACCCGCTTTGGCGTGGTCATTAAACGGAGAAATCTCTTTTACGGGTGCGAGGAAACGCGCGCCGTCTTCCAGAATCGGCGTGCCGAAATTGCTGTGGTAGATAATTTGGTAGTCGCGCGGGTAGTCGGCTTTATTGGTCAGTACATCATGCACGGTAAACGACTCGCTGCCGGGGACGTAACGCAGCTCGGTCCAGGTTTCCAGATTCGACTTCTTAAAGCTGTTTTCCTTCAGCAAACCCCGTACCGTAATGGTATACGGCGCGTTATCGCTGACTTCAACCACCACTTTTGAGGCAGGTGTGTTACCCGCACGACCGTGCAGGGTGTAGATCATGCCATCGCTGACGACCGGATGCCCCGTCCATTCAAATCCACAGCGCACCATCATCTCATTGAAACCTTCCAGCCAGCCCAGTCCATTACGGCTTTCCAGATTGATAGTATTCGGATTGACGACCTCATCAACCGGCGAATCCCATCCCAAACGGATGTTTTTACCTGCTGCATGCAGTAAATTCATCCCTCGCGTCGGGCTGAGAGCAATTTTCAGTCCGTCCTGACTGGTAATCGTAATCACTTTACTGCCTTCCTGACGTCCGCCGTGCAGGACTTTTTGCTCAATGCTGAAGTGCTGATTCTTGATCTTCAGTGCATCACTGCTGATTTGCCAATTTCCCTTTTCCACACTGCTTTCAGCATCTGTCAGCACAAACGTCTGCGCCGATAGTTGCCATGATGTCAGCGCCAGTGTAATGCCCATTGCCAGTAATTTTTTCATGTTAACCATCCCTCGTTGCTGAATTGTTTTAGCTAATGCGAGCTAAAGACTACAAATCAGCGGATGGTCAGAATGTGATAGCTATCACCAGATGGAAAAATTCAGCATTGATGCGTTATTTATCTGACTAACTTCACTCATAACCTGTAAATAGAAACAATTCTTGCAGCATTATTGAGATATTGATCGGAAAAAGCTGACATCGTTTCAGCAAAATAAAGCATGCCACCTAAACGCATTTTCCCGACAACGAGTGCATCAGTAATTCATGCTGATTTTTCCGCACGCGACAGGACAAAAAGTTACCAGATTGTTTTTTGACCACATTGCACCCTTTTAGCGCAAGCGCTATGGTTGCCGCTAACCTGTGTACGGCCACTGATAAATAAACTATGAAATTTTCTCTTTTCGGCAAGAAATTCACGCGACACGCTGGCATCACTCAGTTAATGGACGACCTGAACGAAGGACTGCGCACGCCAGGCGCAATCATGCTGGGCGGTGGCAATCCGGCACATATTCCGGAGATGGACAGCTACTTCCAACAGTTGTGTCAGGATATGCTGGAACAAGGGAAATTAACGGAAGCGCTATGCAACTACGACGGCCCGCAAGGCAAGGATACGCTGCTTAATGCGCTGGCCGAGCTACTGAGTAATGAATTAGGTTGGCAGATTGGACCACAGAATATTGCGCTAACAAATGGCAGCCAGAGTGCGTTTTTCTACTTATTTAACCTGTTTGCTGGTCGCCACAGCGATGGCAGCCTGAAAAAGGTACTGTTTCCGCTAGCACCGGAATATATCGGCTATTCAGACTCTGGACTGGACGAAGACATGTTCGTTTCCGTTCGTCCGCAAATCGAATTGTTGCCCGAAGGACAATTTAAATATCACGTCGATTTCGATCATCTGTCGATTACCGATGATATTGGGCTAGTCTGCGTATCACGCCCGACCAATCCGACCGGCAACGTGCTGACCGACGACGAGCTGATGCGTCTGGATATTCTGGCACAGCAGCACAATATCCCCCTGCTGATTGATAACGCGTATGGTGTGCCTTTCCCCGGCATCATCTTTAGCGATGCCACACCGCTGTGGAACCCGAATATCATCCTGTGCATGAGCCTATCCAAACTGGGCCTGCCCGGCTCGCGCTGCGGTATCGTGATTGCGGATGAAAAGGTGATTTCGGCTATCGGTAACATGAACGGCATCATTAGCCTGTCTCCAGGCGCGATTGGTCCAGCACTGGCGTATGAGATGATTCAACGCGGCGATCTGCTGCGCTTATCTAACGACGTCATACGCCCGTTCTATCAGCAGCGCGTGACGGAAACTATCGCGATTATTCGCCGCTATCTTTCCCCCGAGCAGTGTCTGATTCATAAACCGGAGGGCGCGATCTTCTTGTGGCTGTGGTTTAAGGATCTGCCTATCACGACAGAAATCCTGTACCAGCGCCTGAAAAAACGCGGTGTCCTCATGGTGCCGGGTCACTATTTCTTCCCCGGTCTGGAGCAGGAATGGCAACACGCTCATCAATGCATGCGCATGAACTATGTACCGGAGCCGGAAAAAATCGAACGCGGTATTGCGATTCTGGCGGAAGAAGTCGAAAAGGCGATACAGGAAGGCTAATTTCCCGTTCGTTAGACAGAGCCTGCAACTACTTTTTGTCCATAAATTAGCCTTCATTTGATGCTCGATTGAACCGATCAAAATAAGGCAATACAAGTATGTGCAGGCTCTTTTTACGTGTTAGAGCGTTTCACCATTGGTGGCGATAACATTCTGATACCAATAGAAACTCTTCTTACGGTAACGAGCCAGCGTGCCGTTGCCGTCGTTATCCTGATCGACATAAATAAAGCCGTAACGCTTGTTCATTTCCGATGTTGATGCACTGATAAGATCAATCGGTGCCCAGGAGGTGTAGCCCATCAGCTCTACCCCGTCTTTCACCGCTTCTTTCATCTCTTTCAAGTGCGACTGGAAGAACGCAATGCGGTAATCATCATTCACCTGATGATTTTCGTCGATCTGATCCACAGCCCCCATGCCATTTTCCACCACGAACAGGGGGATCTGATAACGATCGTACATGTCGTTCAGCGCAACCCGCAATCCAACCGGATCGATCTGCCAGTCCCATTCTGTCGTTTTCAGGTAGGGGTTCTTCACACCGCCCGCAATGTTGCCGCCCACTTTATCCATCTTGTCTGCATTGACGCTGGTGACCAGCGACATGTAATAACTGAACGAGAGGAAATCCACCGTGTGCTGTTGCAGGATCTCTTCATCGCCCGGCAACATCTCGATGTGAATCCCTTTCTCGGCAAAACGACGAGTCATATGGCGTGGATAGCGGCCCCGAATCTGGACATCACTAAAGAAGTAATTGAGCTGGTTCTCACGATAGGCCAGCAAAATATCCTCAGGCGCACAGCTTTCTGGGTAGGTCAGCAAGCGCGTCAGCATACAGCCAATTTTCGCCTCCGGGCAGAGACGACGGCAGTGTTTTACCGCCAGCGCACTGGCAACAAACTGGTGATGTAGCGCCTGATAAATCACGGTTTCGATTTCATCATCCGAGAAACGCTCCGGCACAATACCGCCAGTGGTAAACGGGTGGCGGATGATGCTGTCTATCTCATTGAACGTGAGCCAGTACTTCACTTTATCTTTATAACGATCCAGAACGGTAACCGCGAATTTCTCAAAGCAATCCACCGTTTTTCTGCCATTCCAACCGGCAAAGTTATTGACCAGATAGATGGGCATTTCGTAGTGAGACAGCGTGACCAGCGGCTCGATACCATTTTTGTGTAACTCATCAAACAGCGCGTCGTAAAAACGCAGTCCTTCTTCATTCGGTTGTTCTTCAATGCCGGTGGGGAAGATACGCGTCCAGGCAATAGAAACGCGCAGCACCTTGAAGTTCATCTCGGCAAACAGAGCAATATCTTCACGAAAGTGGTGATAGAAACCGATACCACGACGTTTAGGGTATGGGCTGGCATCAGTGGCCGCGATAGCCTCTTCTATCTGCTGATCGGTAATTTTATAGTGCTTTTCATATTCTTCACGCTTCAGGTTCTTTTTATGAATCGCCATGTCTGCCGTTGAGAGACCTTTCCCCCCCACGTCCCATCCACCTTCCACCTGGTTGGCCGCGAGTGCGCCCCCCCACAGAAATCCTTTTGGAAAACCGGTAATTGCTGAATCTTTCATTCTATCTCTCCCATTAATGGTTAAACCGTAGCGCTAAACAGGGTCATTAAGGTGTGATGGTTACTCACGCGGTGTTGTTCTGTAGCGGAAATCGTCTGATAGTCATCGGTATTGGCGATCACCACCGGCGTCGTGACATCAAAGCCTTTAGCAATCAGGGTTTCTAGCTCGAAAGTCAGGAGCAGTTGCCCCGTGGTCACGCGATCGCCTTCATTGACATGGCTGGCAAAACACTCGCCGTTAAGCCGTACCGTGTCGATTCCAACGTGCACCAGTATTTCCACGCCGTCATCGGAGGTAATACCGATGGCATGTTTGCTGTGGAACAGTTTTGATACCGTCCCGTTCACCGGAGAGGTCACTACGCCCTCAGAGGGATAAATCGCAATGCCTTTTCCCATGACCTCACTGGCAAATACCGCATCGTTAACGGAAGTCAACGGTACAATCGTGCCATTAAGTGGTGCCGCCAACATGATGCCGGATAACCCATTTTGGCTACTGGCGGTCGTCGTCTGCGGTGCAGAAGACGTTGCTGCTTTTGGCGTTGCTGCCGATGGTTCACTGAGTGACTCATCGAAGCCCAGCAGATAGGTCAATAGGGCAGAAAGTGTGAACGACATGCCGATACCAATCAGGTAATAGGCAAAGGTCGTGGTCATAAAAGCAGGCAAGGTCGTCAACGCAGGGAACACATAGGCCATGACCGTGGTGCCCATTGAGCCGATAAAGCCGCCTGCCACCGTCCCGGCAATCAGCGAAGCCACCAGCGGGCGCTTATATTTGATAGAGATACCGTAGACGATAGGTTCAGTGACACCGGCAAACAGCGCGGGCACCATGCTGGACAACGCAAAGGATTTCAGCTTTTTGTCTTTGGCTTTCAGGAACACGCCGAACGCCGCGCCCGCCTGAGCAAAAGTTGCTGCGGCCGTCGCCGGTTTGATGGTGTCAAAACCACGCAGCGCCAGGTTGTTGAGCATCACTGGCACCATTCCCCAGTGCAGACCAAAGATCACGAGCAGCGTCCAGCCGCCGCCCAGGATCGCTCCGGTCAGCATCCCGCTCACGCCATTCATGTAGGCGATACCTGCACCGATGCCATCTCCGAGGTACACGCCAATTGGCCCGACCGCGATAACAATCACCGGCACCATGATAAGCATCCCCAGCATCGGCACGGCCACCATCTCAATACTTTGGTGAATCACGCGTTTTAACAGCCGTTCCAGATAGGAATAGGCCCAGATAGCCAGTATCGCCGGGATCAATGTGGATGAATATTTCATCAACACAACGGGAATCCCCATAAACTGGACGATATCCCCCGGTTTCGCCATCAACCCAGTGAATGTCGGTTCCAGCAACGCCCCAACAATCGCCACGGAAACAAACGGGTGCGCATTGAACGCCTTCGCACAGGAAAACGCCAATAGCAGCGGCAGGAAATAGAACACGCTGTTGCTCGCCGCCGCCAGGATTTTATAGGTGCTCCCTGCGGTATCGATAAAGTGGTAAGTAGACAGGATCACCAGAAACGCTTTCAGCATCCCGGCACCGGCCAGCGCAGGAACAATCGGAACAAGAATGGAGGACATTTTATTGAACACGCGTCCGACAATATTGCCCTTTTTCCCTGAAGACTCATCTTCGCTGTCCGAGAGGGCATCACCTTTAATACCGAATTCGTCCACCAAAATGCGATAAACAGTGGTGACATCATTGCCAATCACCACCTGATATTGGCTATTGCTTTCGACGGCCAGAATAACGCCATCCAGTTTATCCAATGCCGCTTTATTAAATTTAGAGCTATCTTTCAGTGAAAATCTCAAGCGTGTAATACAGTGAGTTAAAGAAACTACATTCTTTTCCCCACCAATTAGCTCAATAATTTCCCTGGCAAGTAAACGGAAATCACTCATGGGCTGACCTCAATAATAGTCATATTGGCATCATTTATGTGGAACCATAAATGACATCATTTATTATGGAATAAATTGGTTATTACTTAAGTACGAATCCTAAAACCGTTGTGAAAATTTTCTTTAGCGAATTACTTCCTTACATGCTCAATATGTATAGAAAGAAACATCATTTCGTCATCACTTAATGAACGACCATAATCGCGGCTAATAAATTTGTTGACCCGTTTAGCACATTCGTAAGACGAAGAATATTTCAACATCACGGCGTCATGCAGAGAACTGTCATCACTGGTAACATAAGTATTACTCAATAACCGATGAGCAAAAAATTTCAGGTGGGTAACAAAACGCTGAAAATTGATTGAGTCTTCCTCATATTCAATTTTGAAATGGTATTTAACGATATTCAGAATGTCCTGAATAACTCTCGAAACAGCCTTAATATCTGGCATAGCGCCATCTTGCTGTGAATTCAACAGGTGCAGGGCAATAAACCCAGCTTCATCTTCAGGCAGCTTAACGTGAAGTTTCTCGCTAATTTCATTAATTGCCCATTGCCCAATAATAAATTCATTTCGGTAAAGGCGTTTGATATCCCAGAGCAACATATTCTCGATATAGGCTCCCTGTTTAGTTCTTTCGAGAGCGAAACTTAAGTGATCGAGTAAGGAAGCATAAACGCTTTTATGAATTTTTCTGTCGAGTTTGCTCGTTGCCTGTTTGACTATATCGAGGACGATATTAAACAACATTTCGGGAACATCATTAAACGCTTCACTGGTTTTATCGAGGCTGTTTTCTTCATCGAGACGGAATATTTTTTGAATACAGGATTCATCAACCAGGTCATTGGCTTTTTTGTTAAAACCGACGCCCTTTCCAATAACAACACATTCCTTGCCGCTCAATTCGCGAGCAACGATAACATTGTTATTCAGAACCCGTTGTATTCTCATATTTCACCCATAAAAAAAGGCAAAACGTAAAAGAGTTTTATCTCTTCTCGGTTTTGCCTGTTATTAAAACAGTAACAATCCATATAAGGAAATACATCATAAACCAGTAAGACTTGCAAGCGCGATGTGTTTAACTTTTTTCTATTGTGACAACCATCACGCATTAATATTACCTTCACAACAATCCGCGATCGGCATGAAATGTGGTGGAAAAGAATATCTCGGCCCTCGGTTAAAACTCGGTAAGTGTCAAAATATACCGGTAATACTTCAAGTTACATGTACGTTGGCTGCGTTCACTCACCCGAATCACTTACCTGAGTAAGCTCATCGGGATTCCTTCCCTTGCCGCCTTCCTGAAACTCGAATTATTTGGGGTATAGTTAGCCCCCACGTTTCAGCGACGTGGGGGCATCGAAGGCAAGCTAGGCGACTGCGGTGCCCTGTTCGTCCTGATCGACGGCGAAGCAGGCAACCTGCTGTTCACCGTAGGTTTTCAACTGCGGCTGGAACTGCGTACAGGTGCTGAAGCAGCGCTGACAGCGAGCGTTAAACGCGCAGCCCGGCGGTGGATTCAGTGGGCTAGGCAGTTCACCGGTCAGCTTAATGCGCTCACGGCGTAAATCTGGATTCAAGCGCGGCGTCGCAGAAAGTAACGCCTGCGTATAAGGGTGGCGCGGGTTGTTGAAAATAGCCTCTTTACTGCCCTTTTCGACACAGCGCCCCAGATACATCACCATCACTTCATCAGCGATATGTTCGACCACGGACAGATCGTGCGAGATGAAAACGTAAGACAGCCCTAAATCCTGCTGTAAGTCCATCATCAGGTTCAGCACCTGCGCACGTACCGACACATCCAGTGCAGAAACAGGCTCATCAGCAATCACCACGTCCGGATCCAGCATCAGCCCACGGGCGATAGCGATACGCTGACGCTGACCGCCGGAGAACATATGCGGGTAGCGGTCATAATGCTCCGTTTTCAGCCCGACTTTCGCCATCATCGCCAGCGCTTTTTCACGACGCTCAGCTTTCGACAGCTCGGTGTTGATCTGGAGCGGTTCTTCCAGGATCTGGCCGACTTTCTTACGCGGATTCAGCGATCCGTAAGGATTCTGGAAAACGATCTGGATCTTCTGTCGACGCAGTGTCTGCGCTACCGGATCCGGCTTTAAAAGATCTTGCCCTTGATAGTACAACTCGCCTTCTGATGGGGTTTCGATCATCGTCAGCAGGCGGCCCAACGTGGATTTCCCACAGCCGGATTCCCCCACCACCGCCAGCGTTTTACCGCGTTCCAGCGTAAAGGACACACCATCCAGCGCTTTCACCATCCGCTCCGGCGCGAAAAAACCCTTTTTCACCGGATAGTGTTTTTTCAAATCGATCGCATGCAGCAAGTACGGTTGCGATATTGCATTCAGTTCACTCATAAGGTCGGCCTCCCCGCATCATCTAGCGGTGTATGACATTTCACCTGACGACCAGGAATATCACGCAGTTCAGGTTCTTCCTGACGGCAGCGGTCATGCGCATAGGGGCAGCGCGGGTTTAACAGACAGCCGTTGGGGCGATCATATTTACCCGGAACCACACCCGGCAGCGATGCCAGACGCGCTTTATCCACCGCAAACTCCGGTAGCGCACGCAGCAGCGCCTGAGTATACGGATGGCAGGGCGCGCGGAAAATATCCGCTGCTTTGCCGGATTCCACCACCTGCCCGGCATACATCACGATAATGTGATGTGCCGCTTCAGCCACCAGCGCCAAATCGTGTGTAATCAGGATCAGCGCCATGTTCTCGCGCTGCTGCAATTCGAGCAGCAGCTCGATAATCTGCGCCTGAATGGTTACGTCCAGCGCCGTAGTGGGTTCATCGGCAATCAGCAGTTTCGGTCGACAGGCAATCGCCATCGCGATCATCACGCGCTGGCTCATTCCACCGGAAAGCTGATGCGGATACACGTCAAGACGCGATCCCGGATCGGGGATCCCGACCAACGTCAGCAGGTCAATCGCACGCTGACGACGGGTTTTGCGGTTGCCACCCTGATGCACCTTGATGGCTTCCATGATCTGGTAGCCCACGGTGTAGCACGGGTTCAGGCTAGTCATCGGGTCCTGGAAAATCATCGCGACTTCCGAACCCACCAGATTACGCCGTTCTTTCTCAGAAATTTTTGTTAAATCACGCTGGTTAAATTCCAGCTTGTCGGCCATCACTTTGCCGGGGTAATCAATCAGTCCCATAATCGCCAGCGAGCTGACGGATTTACCGGAGCCGGATTCCCCGACGATACCGACGACCTGACCTTGTTCGACCTGGTAACTAATACGGTCAACCGCACGGAACGGCAGATCCTCATCACCAAAGTGAACCGACAGTTTATCTACATTGAGCAACGCCATCTCTCTACCTCTATTACTGCTTGAGTTTGGGGTCGAGAGCGTCACGCAAGCCGTCCCCCATCAGGTTAAACGCCAATACCGTCAGTAAGATTGCCACACCAGGGAATGTCACCACCCACCAGGCGCTTTGCGCAAACTGCAAAACGTCCGCCAGCATAGTGCCCCACTCTGGCGTTGGCGGCTGTGCGCCCATACCGAGGAAACCCAAAGCAGCCATATCAAGAATGGCGTTAGAAAAACCGAGAGAAGCCTGCACAATCAGCGGTGCCAGGCAGTTAGGAAGAATGTTGACGAACATCTGGCGTGCCGAGCTGGCACCCGCCACGCGTGAAGCGGTGACGTAATCCCGGTTAACTTCCACCAGCACCGCCGCGCGAGTCAAACGGACATAGTGCGGCAACGCCACGAAGGTCAGCGCCAGCGACGCATTCACAATCGAAGGCCCGAAGACGGCCACCAGCACCAGCGCCAGCAGTAGGCTTGGCAATGCCAGCATGATATCTACGATACGCATGATAAGCGCATCGACCACGCCGCCGAAATACCCGGCCAGCAGACCGAAGATCACCCCCAGCACCAGCGACAGCGCCACAACCAAACAGCCGACCAGCAGCGACAGGCGGGCGCCATACATCAGACGGGACAGGACATCACGTCCGACATCATCCGTTCCCAGAATAAACTGCCAGCTTCCGCCCTCTTGCCAGACCGGCGGACGAAGCAGCGCATCGCGGAATTGCTCAGCGGGCGCATGCGGTGCCAACACGTTGGCGCCAATGGCGATAATCAGCATCAGTGCGACATACACCATGCCAACAACTGCCCCTTTGTTACGTTTAAAATAGTGCCAGAATTCCTGTAGCGGGGTCATCGGCTTAGGTGCGCTATTTACAACAGGTTCAGTGACGTGTGTCATCTTAGCCTTCCCCTTATTTCTTATGACGGATGCGTGGGTTAACCACACCGTAGAGCACATCCACCAGCAGGTTAACCACAATAATCATGGTCGCTACCAGCAGCACGCCGCCCTGAACCACCGGATAGTCACGACGCTGCAACGCATCGATCAACCAACGTCCCAGCCCCGGCCAGGAGAAAATGGTTTCCGTCAGGATCGCCCCGGCCAGCATGGTGCCAACCTGCAAACCAATCACTGTCACCACCGGTAGCATCGCATTACGCAACGCATGCACGACAATCACACGCAGACGACTCAGCCCTTTGGCGCGGGCGGTACGAATGTAATCCTCCCCCAGCACTTCCAGCATCGCGGAGCGCGTCATACGCACAATCACCGCCAGCGGAATAGTGCCCAGCACGATGGCAGGCAGGATCATGTGTTCAACCGCGTCGATAAAATCACCTTTTTCGCCCCAAAACAGGGTATCGAACAGCATAAAGCCGGTGAGCGGCATACTGTCATCGAGGAAAATCGTATCGCTAATGCGTCCCGAAACGGGCGTCAGATCGAGCTGAACGGAAACCAGCATAATCAGCATCATACCCCACCAGAAGATAGGCATAGAGTAGCCCGTCAGCGCCAGGCCAACAGAGGTATGATCGAAAATAGAACCGCGTTTGACCGCAGCCAACACGCCAACCGGAATCCCAACCGCGATAGCAAACAGCATCGCGCAGGTACCCAGTTCCAGCGTTGCTTTGAAGCGAGGTACAAATTCTTCCCACACGGGGATGCGGCTCTTGAGGGAGATTCCCAGATCGCCCTGCAACACACCGCCGATATAGTGGATGTATTGCTGCCAAAGTGGCTTATCCAGCCCCATTTCAGCCAGCAATTGCGCATGGCGCTCGGCGGAAATACCACGTTCCCCCGCCATGATCATCACCGGATCTCCCGGAATCATGTGCACGAAGGCGAAGGTCAACAGGGTGATACCAATAAACGTTGGGATAACGAGCCCCAAACGCCGGAGTATGAACTGCAACATATCCCGAACTCTCTATTCATGCCCGTTGGCTCATTGGCCATCAGGCTTATCATTGCTCACAGCTAAAAAATCGCCAGACGCGATTTTAAACGTCGTGTGCGACGGCCCGCAGGGTAGCGGGCGGGGAAGGCTGCCATAAAAATTTAACGGGCAAGAAACCCCGCCTCCACGGCTCCTCTAACGAGAAACCGCAAGGTCGGGGTTTTCAATGTCCATGAAAATCTAGTGGCTGACTTAATCCAACGTCACGTTGTTGAAGCTATGCACGCCGCGCGGCTGAACCACATAACCTTTCACGTTTTTACGCACGGGTTCGTACACGGTGGAGTGCGCGACAATCAGCGCCGGAGCCTGATCGTGCATCACAACCTGAGCCTGCTTGTACAGCTCAATACGTTTTTCGTGATCGGAAACGGCACGCGCCGGTTGGATCAGATCTTCGAACGGCTTGTAGCACCACTTGGAGTAGTTAGAGCCATTTTTAGCCGCATCGCAGCTGAACAGGGTTGCGAAGAAGTTATCTGGATCCCCATTATCGCCAGTCCAGCCCATCAGTACGGTCTGGTGCTCGCCGTCTTTCGCACGCTTCAGATACTCGCCCCACTCGTAGGTGACGATCTTGGCTTTCACGCCAACTTTCGCCCAGTCGGACTGAATCATTTCTGCCATACGACGCGCGTTCGGGTTGTACGGACGCTGTACCGGCATTGCCCACAGGTCGATAGCGAAGCCGTCAGCCATACCCGCTTCTTTCAGCAGGGCTTTCGCTTTCTCAGGATCGTAGCTGTAGTCTTTAACGTCGTTGTTGTAGCCCCACATGGTCGGTGGGATCAGGTTGGTAGCCGCTTGGCCCGCGCCCTGATAGACCGCCTCGATGATGGCAGACTTGTTAACCGCATAGTTCAGCGCCTGGCGAATCTTGACGTTATCCAGCGGTTTTTTCTCAACGTTGTAAGCCAGATAGCCAACGTTCAGGCCCGGCTGTTCCATCAACGTGATGTTTTTGTCTTCTTTCATGCGGGCAAGATCGGCCGGGTTTGGATACGGCATGATCTGGCATTCGTCTTTTTGCAGCTTGGCGTAACGAACAGAAGCATCAGGCGTAATGGAGAAGACCAGACGGTCAATGCCCGGCTTGGTGCCCCAGAAGCCTTCGAAAGCTTTGTACAGAATGCGGGAGTCTTTCTGGTACTGCTGTAGCTGGAATGGGCCTGTACCGATTGGGTTCAGGTCAATCTTCTCCGGCGTACCGGCTTTCAGCATCTTATCACCGTATTCCGCTGATAAGATGGAAGCGAAGTCCATCGCCAGATTTGCCAGGAACGGTGCTTCAGGACGGTTCAGTACAAAGCGGACGGTGTAATCGTCTACTTTTTCGATTTTGCTGACCAGTTCCGGCATGCCCATACCTTGATAGTATTCATAGCTGCCGCCAGACACTTTATGGTACGGATGGTTGGCATCCTGCTGACGCATGAAGGAGAAAATCACGTCATCGGCATTGAATTCACGGGAAGGTTTGAAATCCTTGCTGTCCTGCCATTTCACGCCTTTGCGCAGATGGAAGGTGTAGGTTTTGCCGTCTTCGCTAATATCCCATTTTTCAGCCAAACCCGGACCGGTGTCCGTGGTGCCGTCTTTAAATTCCACCAGACGGTTATAAATAGGAATAGAACTGGCATCAAACGTTGTACCGGAGGTGAACAGCTGTGGGTTAAAACCTTCTGGGGAGCCTTCTGAACAATAAACCAGTGTTTTTGCCTGAACGCCCGCGGCGATGGACATGGCGAGCAAGCCAAGGCCGAACTTCAACACCCTTGATTTAACCAGGGATTTTTCCATTACTTATGCTCCATTGTGGATGATGTTGTGTGCTATACCCGCCCTACTCCAAGCTGCATACGCGTTGTTAAAACACTGCGGTTAAAAATACAGTGATTAACAACGCCGATGTTCTGTCCTGCATCTCGAAATCAATTGGGTATGGTTGGCCAGACCTGTATTTTTATGTGCTGCGGTCTGTACCCTGTCGCCCGAAGGCAAAATCAAAATAATGGGGAGAGGAATGGTGGTTATCAGAACAAACAGCCGTCACGCTATTGAAGATAGTCATAATAACTACAACGTATACCTTGAAGCGCCACAACCCGCTCACGGATGCTGGATGAAGACGTAGAATCATTCAGACAAGCCGCTGCTTTCCTCCTTATATCCCTATGACGCCTTCAATTTCTCAACAGATGGCGGTGACGTCAATATAAGCTGTAAGGATTTACAAAATTTCCTTACATTTCCTTAAAAGATAAAATACAAGCCAACCGACCCACGAAAGATGGATTCCCCACTTTTTTATTAAAAAACAGCGATAAAACCCATCATAACGGCCACTTAAAGAAATTATCACCATTAAAAAAACTATAGTCATCTGGTCTTACGTGTCCAAGATCTGAGCACTATTTTTTGTTAAAAACGTTAACAACAGGTGAAAATCCTGACGGGTAATAAGAAATTCTGATATTTCCCATGACGCCATAAGCAGAGGAATGACTATCTACGCTACATAAAAAAACTTTTTTTTCCCCTCTCGACTGACCGAAAGCGTACTCCACTGCATTCTTTGTCTGTCTCTGTGAGATGCCCGTTGCTGGATACCATTAACTAAATAACTTTGCAAAATAATAGATCACTTGGAGGGAACTCAGTCCGAATTGAGCGATCTGATCAATCGCCAAACATCACAAATCACCAACCGGACTGAGCGATGCCGATCATAGCAGTAATCCCTGATGAAGAACGACAACTGATGCGTAAAGAAATCCAGCAGACACGCGATAAAAATTACGCCAGACGACTCATTGCCATGCTGATGTTGCATCGCGGGATGACCGTCACCGACGTTGCCAGACTGCTCTGCGCTGCCCGCTCATCCGTCGGTCGATGGATTAATTGGTTTACTTTACATGGTATTGAAGGACTACAAAGTCTCAGGTCCGGACGTGCTCCCCGGTGGCCTGTCGCTGATATTCTTCAGGTTCTTCCACTGCTGGTACAACGCTCTCCGCAGGATTTCGGCTGGCTGCGTTCCCGATGGAGCACTGAGTTATTGGTACTTATCGTTAATCGGCTTTTTAATGTAGCGCTTCATCCCGCCAAGACTGGATGCTCAAAGGACAACAGAAGCGTATTACTACGCCGGGACATAACCAAAAACATTATCTGGCAGGTGCACTGCATTCGGACACGAGGCGAGTCCATTATGTCGGCGGTAACAGCAAGTGCTCTGATTTATTTATCAATCTGTTAGAGGCATTACGGCGCACATACCGGCGAGCAAAAACGCTCACGATAGTGGTAGATAACTACATTATCCATAAAAGCCACAAGGTGGAGCGCTGGCTGGAGAAAAACAAGAAGTTCAGGTTGTTGTTCCTGCCAACGTATTCGCCGTGGCTGAATCCAATAGAATTGCTGTGGCTGTCGTTGCACGAAACCATAACGCGTAACCATCAGTGCCGATATATGTGGCAATTGCTGGGTCGGGTAAATCAATTTATGAATGCGGCCTCACCGTTCCCCGGCAATCATCATGGTCTGGCTAAAGTGGAGCGATAATATGCAAAGTTATTTAGATAAAAGCACACATAAAAAGGCCGATGAAGCAGGATCGGGGACGCATTCTGCCCACGGTATCTTCGGCAAGGGCACTAGCTGCGAGAAAATGATATTGCTCAATAATTACTTAGCTATTTTAGTTAAATAAATATTTTCATTAAAATGAAAACACGCTATTTACTTATTCTCATAAAGTGGTATTTTTCATCCTGTGACTTACCTCTCCTTCTGCTTTAATTCCCCCTCACTGCAAAAATAAATTATTTTAATTACAAAAAAATAATATAAGTTATTTAAAATGGAGTTGCTGATAAGTTCACAAATACGTAATTAACGTATTATTTTTAACATTCCCTCATGCTAGATTACCTCCCAACGTGATTCATTGTTAAATAACACCTATCATTCTTTATATTTTTGTTACTAATTGATAAAAAAACAAAAAAACGTATTTTTCTGCTTTCTGATAATAAACATCCCGCCGCCACTGGCATTAATGACGCTCGATAAACACATAAATATCGATGCAAAAAACGTCAATAAGCCACGCCGATAATGATGCACCATCAATATCGTAACGGCAGGTATGTAATTTCTTTCTGTACCAACTGTCCTAGCAGGGTGAATATAATGAAAAAAATTGAAACTGATATTTTATGTGAGAACGATCTCGCTCTGGAAACACAGACATCGTTTATCGGAGGTTTTTTTAAAAAGAAAATCGGCTCCGTTCCCGTTGCACTTTTTATAGCAATTGCCGCCATTGTCGCTATATCTGCCTATGAGGGATATTTACCTAAGAATATGATTGGCGGTTTTGCCGTCATCATGACGATGGGGTTTTTACTGGCGCATATTGGCAGCAACATTCCCGTGTTCAAAGATATCGGTGGCCCGGCGATTCTGTGCCTGATGGTGCCTTCCGTTATGGTGTATTTTGAGTTATTCAATGACAACACCATGAAAACCGTACACCTGTTGATGAAAGAGGCGAACTTCCTGTACTTCGTCATCGCCTGTCTAGTGGTCGGCAGTATCCTGGGAATGAACCGCAAAATCCTGATTCAAGGGATGGTGCGCATGTTCGTCCCGCTGGTCATCGGCACCGCCACAGCGCTGGCAACCGGTTTACTGGTCGGTAAACTATGCGGCTACAGCGTCTATCACACCTTCTTCTTCATTATTGTGCCAATCATCGGCGGCGGTATTGGTGAAGGCATCCTGCCGTTATCATTAGCCTATTCTGCCATTCTGGGGCAAAGCCCAGATGTTTATGTGGCTCAGTTAGCGCCAGCTGCCGTCGTCGGCAACATCTTCGCTATCCTGTGTGCTGGTGTGCTGTCCCGTCTGGGTATGCGCCGTAAGGATCTGAACGGTGAAGGCCGTCTGGTTCGCAGCGATGAAGACAACGCGATGTTTGCCGTAAACGAAGCACCAAAGCCGGTCGATTTTCACTTGATGGGCGGCGGATTGTTGATGATTTGCGCCTTCTTCATCGTCGGTGGCCTGTTTGAGAAATTGGTACACATCCCTGGCCCAGTTCTGATGATTCTGATCGCCGTCTTCTGCAAATACGGACGTGTTATCCCTGCCGTCATGGAAACTGGGGCGCATAGCGTTTACAAGTTCGTATCCAGTTCTCTGGTGTGGCCGCTGATGATCGGGCTTGGCATGCTGTATATTCCGCTGGAGAGCGTTGTTGCCGTATTCTCCGTGGGTTACGTCATCGTCTGTGGTTCTGTGGTGCTATCCATGGCGCTGGTGAGCTTCCTGATTGCCCCTTATCTGAATATGTACCCTATTGAAGCTTCCATCGTGACCACGTGCCACAGCGGGCTGGGTGGTACGGGTGACGTAGCGATTCTGTCCGCCTCTAACCGTATGTCTCTGATGCCGTTCGCACAGATCGCCACCCGTATCGGCGGCGCGTCTACCGTCATCGCCGCAACGCTACTGTTGAGCTGGGCTGCCTAATCTCAGTATCACGGTTTCCCCCAATCAGGGGGAAACCTTATTGAATGCAGAACTACGCTAATCCCCCGTCAACCGCGTTCTTATCTAACCTTTTTGAAAATGATCAGAATCAGGCTCATACAGATGGGGAAACCAATTAATACGGCTGAATACATGGAATCCATAGATTCTCGCATATCAGCTAATATCGCAAAATGGTATTCAACTGGCACAGTTTTATCAGATAAAAAAACCATTCTTTCTTTATCTTGAACATGCCCAAAAGAAAAAAGAGCAATGCTTATCAAATAAAAAAAAGAAACAACGCAAATACTGAACCATCGAATAAACGTCTTGCACTTACTTGTTAACATCATGCATCCCTTCTAATAACCCACCGGCAGAACCACCAGAATAAGGTGAAATTTTACCTATACCAGAAACAACCTCGGACACGACTCTTAAAGAGGTATCTTCACTTATCGGTGTGTAGCTATCAGTATTCGGGTACTGCTTTCTAAACTCACTGGTCATATCAACAACAAGCATCGATGATTCAGCGCTTTTTTGTTCTAAATACCGCTGTAGCGATACCGGCACGGCAAAATCTTCTTCGTAATTAATCCGTATCTGAGAGTTAGTTGTATATTCTCCCTCAAATATCTGTGATCCCGCGATCTTCACGCCTTTTGTTGCATGGGTTGTACAGTTCACGCCTGTCACATCATATTGATCGACTGTACGACCGTTTCTTTTAGTGCTTTCTCCCATCTTGATTGTTTCTTTCACTTTGCCCCCTGAGCGCCATAGCTTTTCAAAGTACAATCGAGCAATCGTAGGATCTGCATCTGTAATGACGAATGCCTTCGCCTCCATCTTGTACAGTTCTTCTCGGTAATATGTTCTGGCATCTTCAAACTGCAAAAAATTTAAGATGCCATCACCGACAGCCCCGAGAACACCAAACCGTCTACCAAAGCGGCCATAGGTAAAAACAGATGCATTATTTCCCTCATGAGTGGAAACAAATGCGTGACCCGTCCCCTTAATTTCTGTCCAAATAAATACACCGTTTTCTAACAGGTTATTTTCTTTTTTGCACTCTTGAATTTGATTAACCCATTCCCCTTTTGAGGTCGTGAGGTAAATCGGGTCATCCCTGAAGTAATTTACTGGTTCGGGCTTAATATTTTCCCGAGGATTCCGCCACAGCCCTAATCCGCGGCCGTACTGCATAAATTTATCGTGTTCCACTCAACCAACTCCATCTGGTTTCATCATCACTGAATTGTATATAGCACGAGGCGGGATCTCTCCCGCCTCGTTTCCATTTCTGTCAGCTTTATTCGCCGCTAGCTATTCACTGCTCTTCACTCACAGTACTGACGCAGTGAGTCCTGCTTTTCCGGCAACAGACGATACAGGTAGACCGGTCGCCCCGTAGAACCGTACAGGATATTAGTAGTCAGAATTCCTGTTTCTGATAAATAAATCAGATACTTACGACATGATACGCGAGAGATACCAATCGCATTCGCCAGCATTTCGGTAGAGAACTCAATGCCCTGATTGCCTTCAACCCACTCGCAGACGGTACGCAGCGTCAGGCTGGTTAGCCCTTTCGGCAATTTCTTACGTTCACTAGCCGTGCTGCCGCTAGTACGGCGAATCAGGTTATCAATATCAGACTGCGCGACAAAATCGCGGTGCTTGAACAGATTAGCCTCTTCGCGATAGGCGGTAAGCGCCTGCTCGAAACGCGAGAACTGGAAAGGCTTAATCAGATAATCCACCACACCGTAGTGCAGCGCTTTTTTGATGGTATACACGTCACTAGCAGAGGATATGATGATAACGTCCGTCTTTTCACTGAATTCACGGATAGTCGGCAGCAGATCCAATCCATTATCCTGCTGCATGTAAATATCCAGCAGTACCAAATCAATTTCCGAGTCAGGTTGCATCAGCAGGTTTCGCGCCTGCTGTAACGTGGGGACGGTCGCATAGCAGCTAAATCCAGAAACCTGGTTCAGATAAGATTTGTTAAGCTCTGCAACCATGGCATCGTCATCAACAATCAGTACATTAATCATGGTCAAACAGCCTTGCTTGATAAGGAATAGTAACGAAAAACTGGGTGTACACCTCAGGTTCTGATTCAAACTCGATAGTGCCGCCAATCTTCTCCAGACTCTGTTTGGTCAGGTACAGGCCGATACCGCGCCCGCTGCCTTTGGTAGAGAATCCCTGTTCATAAATGCGCGACTGGCTCTCCGGCGAAATGCCGGGGCCGTCATCCCCCACGGTACAGTGAAGGCGGCTATTCTGATGATGGAAGCTCACGCTAATTTCGCAGTTTTCCTGCCCATCAATCGCGTCCATCGCATTCTCAATCAGATTACCCAATACGGTAATCAGTTCATTCGTGGCATCGACATCATCGGTATCCGGCAGCAGACTCTCCTCACTGATGGAGAGCGTAATGCCGAGATCGCGCGCGCGGTTGATTTTACCCAACAGGAAGCCGGCAATCACTGGCGATTTCACTTTACGAATAATCGAACCAATTTCCGCCTGATAATTATTGGCGGTCTTCAGGATATAGTCTTCCAGTTGCGAGTAATATTTTAAGTGCAACATCCCCAATATGACGTGCAGCTTGTTCATAAACTCGTGCGACTGCGCACGCAACGCATCGGCATAGTAGGACATCCCACTCAACCGTTGCAGCAACTGGCTGATCTCCGTTTTATCACGGAACGTCGCAATCGCGCCGATAATATCGCCTTTCACAAAAACCGGAACGGTGTTGGTCAGCAGCAGGTGGCCGTTAAAGCTAATCTCTTCATCGCGCCGTGGCGTACCGCTCTCCAATACCTGTTTCAGGTGCAGATGCTCAAGCCATTGCTCGCTAACGCGTTCGGCTGGCTTCGGGGCAGACGTTTCATTGCCCTGCGGTTTATTCTGCCGGAAAAGTCGTCGCGCCTCATCATTGATTACCGTAATCCGACCATGTTGATCGACCGCGATAACACCTTCTTTAATGTGTTTGAGCATCGCGTTACGCTGTTCAAACAAGTTCGAGATCTCAAACGGCTCGAACCCCAGCATAATGCGCTTGAGAACCTTCACCAAAATCAACGTACCGAGCCAGCCAACTAGCGCCCCCGCCAACAGCGTCCAGGGAATCATCCAGCGGTTATCGCTGATTACCTTCTGCACACTGGTTAAGGCAATCCCCAACGCGACGACGCCAACCTGTTTGTGGTTATTATCAAACACCGGAGTGAATACCCGCAGTGCGGGATCGAGCGTTCCCCGATTGATGGCGGTATTTTCCATCCCTAGCAGCGCCGGATAGATATCCCGACCGGCGAAATGCTCGCCAATTCTTTCCGGTTCAGGGTGGCTATGGCGCACCGTATCCATATCGGTGACAGTGACAAAGAGCAGTTGATTACGCTGGCGGATTGTCTCCGCAGCAATCTGCACATCCTCCGGTCGGCCAATTCCTTTAAGTTCATTAATAACAACGGGAGAAGCTGCAAATGTACGAGCAATGGCAAAGGCTTTTTCTCGCAGATGATCTTCTGAAAGCTGATTAATACGAAAAAACAGCAGGGAATAGACCACCAGCAGCACCGCGCCAAGCACAACCGACACCATCAGAAACACCGATGTCCCGAGCTTTAGCGGTGCCTTTTTCTTGCCCATGTCACTCTCCAAAACCACCATCATCACACCGTTATCTTATACTGTTTCGTTGCGTTTCGCGTGTCGTGATGCATACGCCCCGTCACAGGGACAGGGCGTAGGCTTGAAGAAAGGAAATCGGGCTTACATGTTTTTCGCATCATGAAAGCCAGCGGTTAGCCCACGTTTTACCAGAAACCGAGCAGTTTCCACCACATGCCACCAACACCCAGCCAGATAGGGATGATGACCAGACTGACCAAGAAGCCGATCTTCCACCAGGTTCCCAACGGTACGTAGCCTGTGCCGAACAAAATGGGTGCCGGGCCACTGGAGTAGTGAGTGGTGGACATAAACAGGTTACTGAAGATACCGAACACCAGTACGGTCAGCATCGGCGGTGCGCCGGCTGCCAGTGCGATAGAGACGAAAATCGCGTACATGGCGCTGATATGTGCAATCGCACTCGCCATCAGATAGTGGCTGTAGTAGTAAACCAGCAGCAGCAGACCCAACATCGGCAGCCAGTGCATCCCGCTGACCGCATTACCAGCCAACCCGCCCAGCCAGGCAATCAGACCCATTTTGTTGAGCTGGCCCGCCAGCGTCATCAGTACAGCAAACCACACCACGGTGTGCCAAGCTTCCTTCTCACTGACCACGTCGTCCCAGGTCAGCGCACGGCTGAGCAACAGCACGCTCAGACCCGCCAGCGCGGTCAAGGTCGCGTCGATATTCAGCGTAGAGCCCAATACCCAGAACGTCACCAGCCCCAGGAACACGCCCAGAACGACCCACTCATTGCGGGTCATTTTGCCCATCTCACGCAATCTTTCGACGGCGATCGCACGCATTTCTGAGGTTTTCTTCAGTTCAGGCGGATAGAAGCGGTAGATCAGGTAAGGAATCAGCGCCAGAGACAGGAAGCCCGGTAGCAGTGTCGCCAACGCCCAGTCCGTCCAGCTGATATGAATACCAAACTGAGAAGCCAGCTTCGCCACCATCGGGTTACCGGCCATGGAGGTCATGAACATCGCGGAGGTCACGGCGTTACACTGGAAAATGGACTGAACCAGAAACGCACCAATGCGACGCTGCGTGCCTTTTTCCGGCGTGGAGTCGTAGGCTTCGGCAATCGACCGGAACAGCGGAGTGATGATCCCGCCGCAGCGTGCAGACGTGGAAGGCATCGCCGGAGCGAACATCAGGTCGGTAAACACCAGACCATACGCCAGACCGAGAGAGCTATTCCCCAACTTGCTGATGAACAGCAGGCCAATACGTCTACCAAAGCCGGTTTTGATAAAGCCGCGAGAGATAAAGAAGGCACAGGCGATCATCCAAATAGTAGGATCGCTAAAACCCGCCAACACATCTTTAATGGATAATAACCCTAATATGGCAACCGTGGTCAGGCTGAACATCGCCATCGCGCCAAGCGGGTAAGGAGAGAGAATCAGACCGACAACCGTGGCAATAAAAATCGCCATCAGGTGCCAAGCATCGGGTTTAACGCCATCAGGAACCGGTAATAACCATAAGCCACCGGCAATACAAAGGATAACTAGAAGCTTTATCAACCTGCTGTTATTCGCAGACATAGAAACACCACTCTTCATTAAAACGGAATTCTGTATTCACGACGGATGTCCGAGCGAAGGAGTGGGTATTTCGTTATTCTTCCTTCGTCACCCTGCTGATACAACGCAACAGGAATCATCTGCGGAAAAAAAGACGAGAAAACAAGGGTTCAGGGTGCTTCTCTCGTCTGATCAATCAAGTGCTTAATGAAGAGATAGTATTATAATGCGCCTGCAAAATAGCGTTACTTTAGTTACTAAAGTGGTTTATTAATTTATTTAAGAAACTATCGTGGTTTTAATTTCCCGATAAAAAATCCTTATAATTCAATAATAATTGACATTTAGTGAACATAAAATTAACGAATTTAACGACAAATCAATGATAGAAAAACCATATACCCAATAGGGATAATATAACTCTTTCCCAGACAGTGAGTTATCTATTCCTTATTTATTCACTCAGGTATTTTTTTATTCAAAAATAAAAAAACAAATAACCATTATTCGGCGAAAAAATATTATTTTTTATCCAGCTGATAACATTTAGAGGGTCAGGAACAACACAGCTAAAAGCTGCGGAGACATAATTCGCAAAAACATCGCCAGCGGATAAACCGTCGCATAAGACAACGCCGCCGCACCGCTGGTCGGGTGTAGCCCATTGGCAAACGCCAACGCGGGTGGATCGGTCATGGAACCCGCCAGCATGCCGCAGAGCGTCAGGTAATTCATCTTGCCTAACGTGCGCGCCAGTATGCCGACAGCCAGCAGCGGCACAATGGTAATCAGCGCACCATAGCCAATCCACCACACCCCATCGCCGTTCAATAACGTATCAACGAAATCACCACCGGATTTCAGCCCCACCACCGATAAGAACAGCACGATGCCAAGCTCACGCAACGCCAGATTCGCACTGGGCGGCATAAACCAATGAAGTTTCCCGATACTGCCGATGCGCCCCAGCACCAACGCCACCACCAGCGGCCCACCTGCCAGCCCGAGCCGCAGCGCCACCGGAAACCCAGGAACCATCAGCGGCACAGAGCCCAGCAGTACGCCCAGCCCAATGCCGATAAAGACGGGCAGCATCTGTACCTGCTGGAGCTTCTGCTGCGCATTCCCCACGATATCCGCGACGGCATCGATCGCCGTTTTCCGTCCGACCAGATTCAGAATATCGCCAAATTGTAGGCTGGCCTGATTGCTGGCGACCAGCTCGACACCTGCACGGTTCAGGCGCGAAATCACGACATCATAATTTTGCTTCAGGTTAAGCTCGCGAATCTTGCGTCCCAGCACTTTCTCATTCGTCACCACCACACGTTCAACATGCAGATCGGTGCCCCGCGTCGAGAGCGACGTCTCAACTTCATTACCGATGACCAGACGCGCCTGCTCCAGATCGTTTTTCGCACCAACCAAATGCAGATAATCACCCAGTTGGATCAGCGTATGCGGCGACGGCACCATCAGTTCATCGCCGCGTTTCAGACGGGAGCAAACGATCGTGTCACGGTTCAGAATCGGCACGTCCTGAATCGCCAGCCCTTGCAGATTGGTATTCGTTACCGACACATTCATCGTGAGCAGCTGTTCATGGTGCTGACCGTTGCTGGTCTCAAACTGCTTTGCCTCGTTATCCACCGCGACACGAAACAGGACGCGCATCAGCCACATCACCAGCAAAATGCCGCAGATCCCCAGTGGATACGCCATCGCGTATCCCGTCCCCATTTGGTTCACTAAGGTTGTACTCGAACCCAGATCGGTCAGAATCTGCTGACCCGCGCCAAGCGAAGGCGTGTTAGTCACCGCACCGGAAAAAATACCGAGAATAATAGGCAGAGGAATATTGAGCAGTTTGTGCAGCATGACGGTCACCACACTGCCGAGAAATACCGTCAACAAGGCGAACGCATTGAGGCGCAGGCCAGATACACGCAGAGAGGAAAAGAAGCCCGGCCCAACCTGAATGCCAATGGTGTAGACAAACAGGATCAACCCGAACTCCTGAATGACGTGCAACATGTCATCATTCAGTTGGATCTGGTACTGATGGGCAACATGCCCGACGATGATCCCACCGAACAGGACCCCGCCAATCCCTAAACCGACGCCATAAATCCGCCAGTTGCCGATCCATAACCCCAGAACGGCAACCAGCGCCAGCATACTCACGGTAAGTGCGATATCACTCATACCCGTATCCTTTGCGGACGTTTTTATTGGGAAATGCCAATGACGCTATACTCTATGACGAGTATATTTTGATTCTGGCAGAATGCTGGGGAGAGAAACGTGGCGGGCAACACAAAACCGCACCCGTAACGATACGGGCGCGGCTAACGCTTAGTTTACTAACGCGCAGGTTAATGACGTGAATGTCGCGTTATGACGCATCTTCAGCAGACTGCTGGTTCAATGCCGGGCGGCCACCGCCGATGGCGATGCGCTGCGGCTGCAAGGCTTCCGGTACATCACGCACCAGATCGATGTGCAACAGGCCATTTTCAAAATGGGCATCGGACACATGCAGGTGCTCGGCCAGCGTAAAGCTCAGCGTGAAGGGTTTAAATACTAGCCCCTGATGCAGATATTCCACGGCTTTCTCGGACGGTGCCGGGCTACCTTTTACGGTCAGGCGCGGGCCTTCTACTTCGATATCCAGATCGCTTTGCCGGAAACCTGCTAGCGCGAGCGTAATGCGGTAGTGGTTGTCGTCTTTCTTCTCGATATTATACGGAGGAAAATCAATCGGTTCCTGGCTGCCCTGCATTGAGCTAGCTAATTTGTCAAAACCGATCCACTGACGCAGTAAAGGTGATAAATCGTAGTTACGCATAATATGACTCCTTCTAAGAAGCGAGAGTAATGTGCCCCTGTGGGCATAGTTTATTCCAGCCACGGTTCAATGGCTGGAGTCGTCCCCATTCGGCAGACGAAGTGTTCATTCATGGACTTAATGTTGATTTACTTGATTTCAATCCGACGCGGCTTCATCGCTTCCGGCACGATGCGTTCGAGATCGATATACAGCAGCCCGTTTTCCAGATTGGCGCCTTTTACCTGAATATGTTCGGCCAGCTGGAATTTACGCTCGAAATTGCGCTCGGCAATGCCCTGATACAGGTAGTTGCGGGCAACCTGCTCACCAGCGTGGGCACCTTTTACAATCAATAAGTTGTCGTGCGCGGTGATGTCCAGCTCCTGCTCGGCGAAACCAGCGACGGCAATCGCGATGCGGTATTGGTTCTCGTCAACCAGTTCGACGTTGTAGGGTGGATAGCCGCCGTTACTCTGGGTCTGACCGGTTTCTAATAGATTGAACAGGCGATCAAAACCAATAGCGGAACGATACAGTGGGGAAAAATCGGGGTTACGCATAAAACAGCCTCCTAAACATGCAGCGAGGATTTATTCTTTGCCTTCCTACAAGGACAGGCTCACAGCCGGGACAGATACCCTGACGGCGTATCGTTTTCCTCCGGCTTGTAATCAATATGGTGACCCCTCTCAGACTTTCAAGAGGCAAAAAAGAAAAATCACTATGTTTCATGCAATATTCACTCACACCGTGGGTGTTATCACATACACTCAAGATAGGCAGTTTTTGGTTAGTGCCGATCGTTTAAGCATCGAGATACACGGGGCGACCACAGGGGTGAGGCGTCCCTGCGGGAACCTCCCCCTATGTTTCCCCTAACAACGGACTTAAGTGACCAGTATTAGGCTTCGACCCGCTCTGACAGCAGGTTCTTAACGGACAGGTAATATGACCTTACTGAAAAGTGCATTGTTCTCTTTCATTATTACCGGTAGCGGCGCGGCAGCAACCAGCGGTTGCTCCAGCGTCATGACGCATACAGGAAGCGATCAGGGGTACTATTCCGGCACTCGCGCCAGTGTGGGTATGTTGGGTGACGACGAAACCAGCTGGGCTATGATGCCGCTGGTCGCTATCGATTTGCCGTTCTCAGCAGTTGCTGACACGTTGCTGTTGCCTTACGACTACTATCGCGCAGGCAGCGATAGGAAAAAGCTGTCGACACGCGAACGCATTTTACACAGCGAAGAACAAAACCAGACCGCCAGTTCACAGCTCGCCACTATGCCTAATAACAACACTATGCCTAATAACAACACCATGCCGCATAATCAGCTTTGATAGCACCGCATTCGCCGTGAACCCGCGTAAGCTCGCTACGCCGCAGTCATGATGACAAGCAGGCCACGACAAAAAGCTGATTAAAACCGTCAATCTCCCGCATATACGCAATGTGTTTCCCATCAGGGGAAAAGACCACGGCATCCGCACTGGGTGCGCTGTCCGTTCGCGCCGACAGTCGAACAAGTTCACCGCTTTTCGCATCACACAGCATAATGCTGTTGTCGCACACAAATGCCAGAGAACCGCCATCCGGATGCCAGTTAAAGGCAGACTGTATGCCGTGTTCCGTACGCGTTACCTGTCTTGGCTCACCGCCATTCGGAGAAATCGTCCACAGTTGCACCACACCTATCTCATCACGCATCAAAAACGCAATCTCGCTGCCATCGGGCGAAGCACGTAGCCAATGGCGCGGCTGATTGACCAATCCAGGATAACGACGCTGATGCGTAAAGGTTAACCGCCGCTGCTGCACACGCGCTGGCGGCGCAGGCATGGACGTTGCCGTGCCCGCTAATGGCGCATCACCCTCTTTGGCGTAATCTTCCAGCGCATCCGGCAAATCAACGATAAAGATCTCGGGGATGGTTGTTCCGTCCGCCGCACGCGTGTCGCCGATAAACGCCAGCGCCCAGCGCTGCCTCGAACCGTCCTGTCGGATATAGCCCGTGGTTCCCACCCAACCTTCTTCATAGGCGCGATTGATTTCATCACTGTCGGGCTGCGGCTGCGGCGTCGTTCTGCTGACCAGCACACAATAGTGGCTACCGTCATATTCACGCAGGTGGTGTTTCTCAACGGCAACGCCCTGTAGCGGGACGGCCACACCCACATTGCGCAAGTTTAATGCCGGATCGCGCTCATGCAGCACATGGTCGTTATAGGTAAAGCTCAGGCGACTCGCATCCGGGCTGAAGACGTGGACATGCGTACCGCCGCGCAGCGCACCAGCCTGATAAGGCGGCGTAATAGAGAAGGCATCGAGCGTGATCGCCTCATCGCGCTGGCGGTCTGCCACTATCGTTCCACGGCGATGGTGAAAATCATACCGCCACTCGCTGTCTGGATTTTCAGGCCCGTGAATAAAGACATAGCGCAGCGGTTCCTGCGGGCTACAGGTCACCACACCCACATGCGCACCCGCCGTCGCCCGATAAATCACCTCGGTTTTCAGGTTTTTCAGGTCTATGCGCTCAATGGTCAGCCCTGTGAATGAAGATCCATAGGGTCTTATGTCATAAACCAGCCAGTTTCCATCACATGACCAGCAATTAATATTGGTAAGTTGATGACCTATAGCATTAAACGTTAGTTGAACTTCAACAGACAATACATCACCCCAGTTATTCATTATCAGTCAATAGTTTGTAAATCAATTTCAGTTTTTTGTATAACTTATTGTTTTTAATTTAAAAAAAACAAACAACATCGATATATATCATTCAAAAAAATAGAAAGACTATCTCAATAACATCCGTTTTTTAATTCATTAGCATCGGCGTAACATTCTTCATATCGAAAGGGCAGCCCCCTTTCACCTATCAAATCAAAAAGGATAAGACATCATGAAAAACGTAAAAACCATCGCCGCTGCTGTTGTTCTCGCTACCATGACTTTCGGTGCTTCTGCTGCTGAATATGTATCTCCTTCACAGGCACAGAATCTGGAAAAAGCGGGCGTCGTTACCGCTACCGCTCAAGACCTGAGCTCACTGCAATCTCAGCTCGCAGCGAAAGCAGAAAAAGCAGGCGCTAAAGCTTATACCATCACGTCTGCGACCGGTAACGATCAGCTGCGTGGCTCTGCAGTAATCTTCAACTAAGCGTTGTTGACCCCGATAGCTACCCTAGTCCGATAGCCATCATAGATAGACCAGTAAGACATCACGTATTACCCTCTTTCCGGCTTGCCTCCTCATCAGGGCAAGCCGGTTTTTTTATGACGGGCCGTCGCAAGCGACGTTGAAAAACGTTCCCTACGTTTTTTTATGCGTGCTTTTGGCTAAAAGCCATTCTCGGCCGCCACGGTCGCAAACCATTCCCCGCTTTTCTTCACCGTGCGCGTCTGCGTCGCCAAATCCAGCTGCACAAAACCATAGCGATTCTTGTAGGCATTCGACCACGACCAGTTATCGATAAACGTCCACATATGGTAGCCGAGACAGTTGCTACCTTCCGCAATGCCTTTGTGTACATGCTTAAGGTGTTCGCGGACAAAATCGATGCGGTAATCATCCTGAATCTGGCCGTTGGCATCGAAACGCTGTTCGTTCTCTACACCCATGCCGTTTTCCGAAATAAAGCAGCGCGGATTGCCGTAATTCACCCGCAGGTTAGTCAGAATGTCATAGATGCCCGGTTCGTAAATTTCCCAACCGCGATACGGATTCATTTTCCGTCCCGGCATCTCATAGCTGGAAAAGAACCATTCAGGCATAAACAGACTATCGGGATTGACCAGACTGTCGCGGCACTGAATACGGCGCGGCTGGTAATAGTTAATGCCCAGCAGATCGACAACACCATCAGCCAGCAGCGCACGATCGTCAGGCTGACAGTTCGGTAGCTGGCCATATCGATGCAGCAGATCGACCAGTTCCTGCGGATATTCCCCCTTCAGGGCAGGATCGAGGAAACTGCGGTTAAACATCAGGTCGGCGATGTTGGCAGCGTTGACATCGGCTGGGTGTTGGGAGCGCGGATAGGAAGGCGTCAGGTTGAGGATGATGCCAATTTCCCCGCCCTGAGACTGTTCACGATAGGCTTTCACCGCCAGCGCGTGCGCCAGCATCGTGTGGTACGCCACCGTCGCGGCTCGTTTGAAATCCACCACGTTCGGGTAGTGGAAATCATACAGATACCCGCCTTCCACCGGCACCACCGGCTCATTGAACGTAAACCAATGTTTTACCCTGTCGCCAAACAGGCGGAAGCAGGTCGCCGCATAACCCGCGTAAGCCGCCACCACCGCCCGATTTTCCCAACCGCCTAGCCGTTGCATCACCATCGGCATATCAAAATGGAACAGATTGATAAACGGCGTGATGCCCTGCGCCAGCATTTCATCAATGATCTGATTATAAAATGCGACCGCCTGCGGATTAGGTTCACCGACGCCATCGGGAATCAGCCGCGCCCAAGAGATCGACGTTCGGAACGTGTTGTGATTCAGCGTTTTTAGCAGCGCGATATCTTCACGCCAGTGCTGATAAAACGTAGAGGTGTCCGCTGGCCCAACCTGCTGATGAAAGCGGCCAGGCTGCGTGGCAAACCACTCATCCCACACGGTAGCGCTTTTACCATAGCTAAGGCTTTCGCCTTCCGTTTGCGGTGCCGAGCTGGCGCTACCCCACCAAAAATTCGCTGGAAAGCGAAAATCGTTCTGAAGATGATCGTGCATACGTTCCTCTCTGCTTCACTCGTGTTTATGCGCTGGCGCTGGCTTCGCCCGCTGCCTGCTGTTGTTTCTCCTGCTCCTGTTTCAGCAACGTGCGCTCGTAGACTTTCAGGAACGGGTAGTACATCGCGGCCGACATCACCATGCACAGCAGACACATGATCACCGGGCTGAAAGCCCAGTTCGCCGCCCATGATGCACCAATCGGCGCAGGCGTCGTCCACGGCGTCAGGGAAACCACCTGCGCGATCCAGCCGAGTTTCGTCGCCGTATAGGCAATAACGGCATTGACCATCGGCACGCAAATAAACGGCAGGAACAGCAGTGGATTCATGATGATCGGGGCACCGAACAGAATCGGCTCGTTGATGTTGAAAAAGCTCGGCACGACGCCCATGCGGCCAATCGTCCGCAAATGAACCGCGCGACTACGCAGCAACAAGAAGGCCAGCGGCAGCGTGGAACCGACCCCACCGATCAGCAGGTAGTGATCCCAGAAGCCCTGCAAATAAATATGCGGCAGCGGCGCGCCTGCCGAGAGTGCGGCCTGATTCAGCGCCAGATTGGTCATCCAGAACGGATTCATAATTCCGGTGACGATCAGCGCACCGTGAATCCCAGCAAACCACAGAATCTGGCAGATAAATACCGAAATCAGGATCGCGGGCAGCGAATCCGATGCAGAAATCAGCGGTGCCAGCAGGTGCATGATGGCTTCCGGGATAATCATGCCGGTCGCGGACTGGATGAACAGGTTAAACGGGTGCAATGTCGCGACGATCACCAACACCGGGATAAGAATCTCAAACGAACGCGCTACGCCAGTCGGCACTTCTTTCGGCAAACGAATCGTGATGTTGCGTTTCTTCAGCCAGGCATACACTTCACCTGCATAAATTGCAGTCAGAATTGCGGTGAAAATTCCCTCACCGGAGAAGTACTGCGTGGAAATCTGCTTATCGTGATAAGGCGCAGCCACCAGCAAAAACGCCATCAGCGCCAGCAGTCCGGTCATGATCGGATCCAGTTTGTAATGCTTACCCAAGCTGGCACCAATCCCCACGGAGATAAAGAAGGTCATGACCCCCATACTGAGGTAGTACGGCAGCATCAGCTGTTCACGGTAGGCAACGGAGAAATCGAGCCACGCGCGGGCAAACCCCAACGTGGTATCCGGCGAGAACGGTGGGAAGATGAACACCAGCATAAATGAACCGATGATCATAAAAGGCAGCGCGGCGATGAAGCCATCACGAATCGCGATGATGTGGCGCTGTTGCCCTACCACACCTGCCAACGGGGTAATTTTTTGCTCGATGATATCGACCATCGACTGATAGAGACCACTCATAGCGGTTGTCCTGATTTTTCGATCAGTGAAAATGCAAAATCCAGCACGTTGTCACCGCGCTGCATACCGTAATCCATCATGTCTATCGCTGCCACGGGCACACCTTTTCCCTCAGCTTTCTCCTTGAATGATGCCAGCATATATTTCACCTGCGGCCCCAGCAGCACAACGTCATACTTCCCGACTTGTTCGTCAAATTCATGGGCGGCATAGGCGGCAATCTCAACGTCCAGACCACGTGCGCTGGCCACTTCCTTCATCTTTCTCACTAAAAGGCTGGTAGACATCCCAGCGGAACAACAAAGCATGATCCTTTTCATTTTCAACACCCCGTCGTACGTCATGAATAAAAAGCGTCGTGAATAAACACGTCCATTGGAAACATGTTCATGGAAACACCATCATTGGAAACATCATCATTGGAAACAAAACGGAAACCGTTTTCCATGAAAAAAATCCAGATATGAGAATAGGTTCACGAAATGGTAGACATTGACGGAAACAATGTGAGGTAGGTCATGTAAAACGTATTTCAGAGGTGAATGACGGGTAAAACGCACTATCGCCGCGCTTATTACGCTAAGTGTACTGATTTCAGGCATTTCTTCTTTTTGGCTATAAAAGCGACAAATTGAGATTTAAAAAGCCTTGCGCGCCCCTGCTATGTTTATCACCTGATGTTGAATTTTCTCGCTGCATTTTAATTTTTCGTTATAAGGGAGAGATCATAAACATGCCATTAATGATGAAACGATCGGTCAAGGAAGGACGTGGGAAACGCACGCCGTTATGGAGGAACGTGACGGCACAGCTACGCCGAATCCCGACGATTCTGGCTGCCAGCGCGGTGCTGTTCATGTCCACCGCTTACGCGCAGGACAGCGTACCCACGCAGCTTCGCGTCGGTTATCAGAAAGGCTCGGTCAGTCTGGTGCTGGCAAAATCACACCAACTGCTGGAAAAGCAGTTCCCCAATACCAAAATCAGCTGGATTGAATTCCCCGCCGGCCCGCAGATGCTGGAAGCGCTGAATGTTGGCAGCATCGATCTGGGCGGCACTGGCGATATCCCCCCTATTTTTGCTCAGGCCGCTGGAGCCGATCTGTTGTATGTCGGCGTGGAGCCACCTAAACCGCAGGCCGAAGTGATTCTGGTACGAGAAGACAGCCCGGTGAAAACCGTCGCCGACCTGAAAGGTCGCAAAGTCGCCTTCCAGAAAGGCTCCAGCGCGCACAACACGCTGCTGCGAGCGCTGCAACGCGACGGGCTGACATTCACCGATATCAAACCGACCTACCTAACCCCCGCTGACGCCCGCGCGGCATTCCAGCAAGGCAACGTCGATGCATGGGCTATCTGGGATCCCTACTATTCCGCCGCGTTGCTGGAAGGCGGCGTCCGCGTGCTGGTCGATAGCAGCGGGCTGGAGAAAACCGGTTCCTTCTATCTGGCGGGTCGCCCCTACGTCGAAGCGCACGGCACCTTTATTCGTCAGGTACTGGATGAACTGACCAAAGCCGATGCCTTAACGATCAGCGACCGGGCGCAAAGCGTCACGCTGTTGGCAAACGCGGTAGGACTGCCAGAAAAAGTGATTGAAACGGCACTCGACCATCGCCCGCCGACCACCATAGAACCGCTGGATGCAGCAACAATCAAGGCACAGCAATCCACAGCCGACCTGTTTTATGAAAACCGTCTGGTGCCGGTGAAGGTCAATATCGCGGAGCGCGTCTGGCATCCCCAAACGCCTTAACCCGCTAACCACACACATTTTGTTTACCCCAAACAAGACTGTTCAAGGAGTTAATACCATGAGTCTTAACGTATTCTGGTTTCTGCCCACCCACGGAGACGGTCGCTATCTTGGTAGCACCGAGGGCGCACGTCATGTTGACTACAGCTATCTACAACAGGTGGCGCAAGCCGCCGAACGACAAGGATTTGGCGGCGTGCTGCTGCCGACTGGCCGCTCCTGCGAAGATTCCTGGCTGGTCGCGGCATCGCTGATTCCGGTGACGCAGCGGCTAAAATTTCTCGTTGCCCTGCGCCCCGGTGTGATTTCCCCCACTATCGCCGCGCGTCAGGCCGCCACGCTGGACAGGCTGTCTAACGGTCGGGCCCTGTTCAATCTGGTGACCGGCGGTGACCCGGAAGAGCTGGCCGCCGAAGGGCTGTTCCTCAGCCATGAAGAACGCTACGAAGCCTCAGCGGAATTCACCCATATCTGGCGCAGGCTGCTGGAAGGCGAAACTGTCGATTTCGCGGGTAAACACATTCAGGTAAAAGACGCCAAACTGCTTTACCCGCCCGTGCAGCAGCCGCGTCCGCCGCTCTATTTTGGCGGTTCCTCTGAGGCAGCGCAGGATCTGGCGGCAGAACAGGTCGATCTCTACCTGACATGGGGTGAACCACCTGAGCAGGTTAAAGAAAAGCTGGCGGAAGTCCGCGCTAAAGCAGCAGCACAGGGGCGTGAGGTTCGCTTCGGTATTCGCCTGCACGTCATCGTGCGGGAAACGACCGAAGAGGCCTGGCAGGCTGCCGATCGGCTGATTTCCCATCTGGATGAAAAAACTATCGCCGATGCACAGGCGGCGTTGGCGCGTTTCGATTCTGTCGGACAACAGCGCATGGCCGCTCTGCACGGCGGCAAAAAGGACAATCTGGAGATTAGCCCGAACCTATGGGCAGGCATCGGTCTGGTACGCGGCGGTGCAGGTACAGCGCTAGTTGGCGATGGCCCGACGGTTGCAGAACGCATTCAGGAATACGCCGACCTCGGGATTGATACCTTTATCCTGTCTGGCTATCCGCATCTGGAAGAGGCATACCGCGTGGGTGAACTGCTGTTCCCGCACCTCGATCTGGCGCAACAGCCCACGCCGCTGCATGCCGTGAGCAATGCGGGTGAAGTGGTGGCAAACCGCTATGTGCCGCGCAAAGTCTCGCAAAGCTGAGGAACCGATCATGGCAAGAACGTTCTCTTCACTGGCACAGCGGTTGGCACCTTTTCTGCTCCCCGTGACGCTGCTGGTCGCGTGGCAGATCTCCGTCGAGTTCGGCTGGCTATCCAATCGGATTCTGCCTGCGCCCAGTTCGGTGATTACCGCAGGGTGGTCGCTCATCTATAGCGGTGAGCTTTGGCAGCATCTGGCTATCAGCGGCTGGCGCGCGCTGATCGGGTTTGCTATTGGCGGCAGTATCGGATTGGTGCTCGGCTTTATCACTGGGCTGTCACGCTGGGGAGAGCGCTTGCTGGACAGTTCAGTGCAGATGATTCGCAACGTTCCTCATCTGGCACTGATTCCGTTGGTGATTCTGTGGTTTGGCATTGATGAGGCGGCCAAAATCTTTCTGGTCGCGCTGGGTACGCTGTTCCCAGTTTATCTCAACACCTACCACGGCATTAAAAATATCGATCGCGGCCTGCTGGAAATGGCACGCAGTTACGGGCTGTCCGGCATTAGCCTGTTCTATCAGGTGGTACTGCCCGGCGCGCTGCCGTCCATCATGGTCGGCATCCGTTTTGCGCTGGGCTTTATGTGGCTGACGCTGATCGTCGCGGAAACCATTTCTGCCAACTCCGGCATTGGCTACCTCGCTATGAATGCCCGCGAGTTCCTGCAAACGGACGTGGTAGTGGTTGCCATCATCCTTTACGCCCTGCTCGGCAAGCTAGCCGATGTCAGCGCTCAGGGGCTGGAGCGCATTTGGCTGCGCTGGAATCCGGCTTATCAAACCTCATCGGGGGACGCATCATGACCGCTTTTACCGATTCTGCAACGCACACGCATTCGCCGTCACCGCTCACCAAAGGGGCGCCGCTGGCGTTGGATGCCATCACCAAGCACTACGGCCACCGTACCGTGCTGAATGACGTGCAGTTACGCATTCCTTCTGGGCAATTTGTGGCCATCGTCGGTCGCAGCGGCTGTGGCAAAAGCACGTTGCTGCGCCTGCTCGCCGGGCTGGAAGCGGCCAGCAGCGGCGAACTACTGACCGGCACCGCACCGCTCAGCAGCGCGAAAGACGACACGAGGCTGATGTTTCAGGAAGCGCGACTCCTGCCGTGGAAAAAGGTGATCGATAATGTCGGGCTGGGGCTGCGCGGCAACTGGCGTGAGAAAGCGCAGGATGCGCTGACCTCTGTCGGGCTGGCGGATCGCGCTAACGACTGGCCAGCAGCGTTGTCCGGTGGTCAGAAACAGCGCGTCGCGCTGGCACGTGCGCTCATTCACCATCCGCGCTTATTGTTACTGGATGAACCGCTGGGCGCGCTGGATGCCTTGACCCGCATCGAGATGCAAGGCCTGATCGAAAATATCTGGCTCCAGCACGGATTCACCGTACTGCTGGTCACGCACGATGTCTCCGAAGCCATTGCGCTGGCCGACAGGGTTATTCTGATCGAAGAAGGACGCGTGGGGCTGGATATCACGGTTGATTTGCCACGACCACGACGCCGTGGATCGGCGAAGCTAGCGGAACTGGAAGCCCGCGTGCTGGAGCGCGTACTGGCTCCGACCTCATCGCCCTTACCTCAGCAGGCGGCGATATAACCTTCATTCTGGCGAGCGAGACTGTGCATCTTATCGCCAGAATTAACATCAAAAATATTGACAAATATTCTCAAAACACTCCGTTTTATCTCCTCAAAGTATCAGCGTAGTATCCTCTTCATCGAAAGGGAATAACCTTTCACTCCAAACAACATTGAATAGGATACATCACATGAAAAACGTAAAATTCTTCGCCGCTGCTGTCGTACTTTCTACTCTGTCTTTCGGTGCCTTCGCAGCGGATCAAGTGTCTTCACAACAGGCACAGAGTTTGGAGAAAGTCGGCGTAATCACCGCGACTGCACACAGCTTGGATTCACTGCAAGCACAGTTAGCTCAGAAAGCAGAAAAAGCAGGTGCGGGTGCCTTCACCATCACGTCTGCAACAGGTGACAACCAACTGCGCGGCACCGCCGTTATCTACAAATAATGTCTGTCGATAGACAATCAAAAAATTAAACGGACTTTCCTCACCCAAGAGGAAAGTCCGTTTTTTTATGGCTTTTTACCTGAGCTCTAAAGCGCCCAGATGAATTACCCTACACGCTTCACTTCGCCCACCAGCAAGATGTAAGACAGTGCGCCGACCAGCGCCACGCCAGCAATGTAGGTCAGTGCGGGAGCAAAACCGTAATCCTGCGCCAGATAGCCAATGATCAATGGCACCGTGATACCGCCCAAGCCACCGACAAAGTTGAATACCCCGCCCGTCAGGCCAATCAGACGAATGGGAGCCAGTGACGACACCAGCGACCAGGTGATGGATGCAAAGCCATTGCCAAAGAACGCCACAGCCATCAGGGTCATAATCCATACCGGATCGTTCGTGTAGTTCGCTCCCATGATGCAGGTTGAAATCAACAGGCCACAGATAATCGGCGTTTTACGTGCCAGACCAATCGATTTTCCGCTACGCACCAGACGGTCCGCTACAAATCCAGACAGCAGTACGCCAACAAACGCCGCCAGGAAAGGTACCGTCGTCATAAAGCCAGCGGTCAGTGCGCTAATATGTTTTTCTTGCGTCAGGTAGTTAGGGAACCACGTCAGGAAGAACCACAGCGTAGAGGTCACGGCAAACTGCCCGATATATACGCCCACCAGTTTGCGGTTGAACACCAGTTTCCAGTCAGCCGCCGTCAATGGCGTGCGTGTTTTTTTGTCGCTCGGCGCATCACCATCGACAATACCGCCGCCCTCGGCAATGTAATCCAGCTCAGCCTGATTGATACCTTTACTTTTCTTCGGTGGCTGATAAACAAAATGCCAGATAGTTGCCCAAACAATACCGATACCACCAGTGACAATGAACACCCAGTGCCAACTCAAAATTTCCTGCAACCAGATGAGCAATGGCGTAAGGAATGCCAGACCAACAAACTGCCCTGACGTATAAAATCCAACGGCAGAAGCACGTTCTTGCTCAGGGAACCAGCTGGTCACCATACGGTTATTCGTCGGAAACGCAGGCGCTTCAAACAGCCCGGTCACGGCGCGTAAACCAATCAACGATGCCAGACCTGTAGCGAAACCTTGCAGTAACGTGGCAATTGACCATCCCATGATGGCAATAAAATAGGTGGCCTTTGAACCGACGCGGTCAAGGAACCAGCCACCGGGTATTTGGCATAACGTATAAGTCCAGGCAAACGCGGAAAAGATATAGCCCATTTGTGTTTTTGTAATGCCGAACTCTTCCTGAATATGTGCCGACGCCACAGCCAGGTTGGCCCGATCCACGTAGCAGATGACGACAGTAATAAAAATCATCAGCAAGGTGAAATAACGCCGTTTTGTAGGACGGGTAGTTAATGTCATATCCATCTTATGTTCCTGTTATTTATTAAACGGACAGTCATAACCGTCATACTTCAAGTTGCATGTGCGTTGGCTTCGCTTAGTCACCCGAATCACTTACTTGAGTAAGCTCATCGGGACTCCCTCACTTGCCGCCTTCCTGAAACTCGAATTATTTAGGGTATACATTTGTTGCCCGCTATTTTTAATGTTCAACAACACCAGCAGTTGGTATGCTTTATTTTTTCTAATGAAATAAATAACCGCGCACGCTCACTATATTTCCCTATTTATAATGGCGTTTTATTTTGAAATCCCGGTGGTGGCGTACTCATGATAAGTGGAAGATTACATTCCCCGACCCAGAAAAAATAAACAGTAATCCCTCACGAAATAATCGATTTCGTGATAATCCATGACTGTTCTATTCCATTGTGCCGGGGAAATGCGTTATGTATTACCGGTTATTAAACACCCATGCAGCTTGAGGTATGACGGGTCTTACCACTCGGCGACAGCACCGTCAGGATAACGCCACACCGGATTACGCCAGTCTGGCGCATTTTTACTACGTTCGATAACCAGCTCTTCATTAATTTCCACGCCGAGGCCCGGTTTATTTAATGGATAGAAATGGCCGTCAGTCATAGTAAAGTCTTCTTTATTAATGACGTAGTCCAACAGCTCGGCACCTTTATTATAATGAATGCCCATACTTTGCTCCTGCAATACGGCATTACGCGCAACAAAGTCGAGATGCAAACAGGAAGCCAGTGCAATTGGACCTAATGGACAGTGTGGTGCCAGCGCAACATCATAGGCTTCCGCCATTGCAGCAATTTTAAAGCACTCGGTAATACCGCCCGCGTGCGACAGGTCAGGCTGAATAATTGCCAGTCCGCCGTCAGCCAGTACGCGTTTGAAATCAAAGCGTGAGAACATGCGCTCGCCCGCTGCAATCGGCAGGTGAGTTTGTGCAGCCAGACGAGGATAGTATTCCGCCTGTTCAGCCAGCACCGGCTCTTCAATAAACAGCGGACGGTACGGCTCCAACTCTTTGATCAGGATTTTCGCCATCGGCGCATCGACACGACCGTGGAAATCCAGACCGAACTCGATGCTGTTACCAAAGGCTTCGCGGATTTCAGCAACCACGGCCACCGCCGCATCTACTTTGCGCGAGTTATCAATGATGCCCATCTCTTCACAGCCGTTCAGCTTGAAGGTATCAAAGCCAATTTCGGTCAGCTTCTTGATGCCCGCAATCACTTCGGAAGGACGATCGCCGCCAACCCAGCTGTAGGCCTTGATCTTATCGCGTACCAGCCCGCCCAATAACTGATAAACCGGTACACCCAGCGCCTTGCCTTTGATGTCCCACAATGCCTGATCAATACCGGCAATGGCGCTCATCAGGATCGGGCCGCCGCGGTAGAAGCCCGCGCGGTAAAGCACCTGCCAGATATCGTTGATACGTGCCGGGTCTTGCCCAATCAGATAGTCAGACAGCTCGTGAACGGCAGCTTCAACGGTGCGTGCGCGGCCTTCGATAACCGGTTCGCCCCAGCCGACAATCCCTTCATCGGTTTCAATCTTCAGAAACATCCAGCGTGGCGGCAGCCGATACGTGGTGATTTTGGTAATTTTCATTGAACAGCATCCTTATAGGCGTTAACAAATGCATGTGCTTTTTGTGCAGTAACCTCAACCGACTGACCGGCTCGATACAGATCGCTGCCTAACCCGGCACCGATGCAGCCCGCACTAAGATAATCCTTCAGGTTTTCTGGCGTGACGCCACCGACGGCAAAGACGGGAACGTCCTTTGGCAATACTGCTTTCAGCGCCTTGATGTAGTCCGGCCCAAACGCCGATGACGGGAAAATTTTCAGAGATTGCGCACCCGCATCCAGCGCCGTGAAGGCTTCCGTCGCGGTGGCACAGCCTGGGCACACCGTCATGCCGTAACCCACCGCTCGACGAATCACCTCGGGAGAGATATTAGGGGTGACCACTAACTTGCTGCCAATTTCCTGTAACTTGTCGACATATTCGGCTTTCAGCACCGTCCCTGCGCCAATCAGGGCGCGATCGCCAAAATGTTCCACGGCCAGTTGAATACTGTCATACGGGTTCGGCGAATTCAGCGGGATCTCTACCGCATCAAATCCGGCATCCAGTAGCGCTGCGATATGTTCCAGCACCTCATCCGGCGTGATACCGCGCAGAATCGCAATTAAGGGAAGATTAGTATTCCAACTCATTAACAATGCTCCTTATTCCTGCCTGAAAAGCCCGATCGCCGTCCAGCTGCTGCCAGCGCAATCCAGCTTGTTGTAATGCTTTTTCGTAGCGCGCCGTCAGCGCAGGGGAGCCGATTAATGTAATGGTGTCTCCCGCCGCCACCTGATAGTGGCGCTGCATTTGTGAGACTTCGTTGCCAATCAGCAACCCAGACAGCCAGTCGCTAACGGTGCTTTTATCCAGACGCCCCAGCACATGCGCCGCGCGGGTTTCAAACAGGCAGCGGATAATGTTGTCATCGGCAAAGCCCAGTTCCAGCCCTTGCAGGAAAGCATCGGGAGACGGCTGCTGTTCAGTCAGCCCCACGCCGATTAACGACTGCGTCATCAGCAGGTGGTGCAGTTCACCAGTCATCACCGTGCGGAAATCCAGCACGGTGCTGTCATCGGCCCGCACCCATTTCGAGTGGGTTCCCGGCATCAAATACAGAGAGGAAGGACATTCGCTATATGCGCCAATCAACTGGGTTTCTTCACCACGAATCACATTGCAGTTATCGTCCTGCGCAATGCTCAACCCCGGCACAATCCAGGCGGCTAGCGGCTGGGCTTCTTCCACGCGCGTCAGCCGATGGGCGACTTCAGTCAGACGGGTTGGACATGCCAGATAAGGCACGGAAAGCCAGCCCGCATTGCTGCCGATCATGCCCGCCATCACGACAGGCACATTGTGCTGCTGCCACGGCGCAACGATCTGCTGAAAAACCTGCTGCGGCGTCTGGTCGTTCAAACGCGTCACACCCGCTTCAGATTTCACGCTGTCGATACAAACGCCATCCAGATACAGCCACGCCCGTAGGTTGGTCGAACCCCAGTCAACGGCGATATAGCTTTCACTCATGTAATGTCCTTTAACCGTTTGGTCGAGCTGGCAATCATGGTCAACGCCGCCCGCTCTGCTGCTTCAATATCCTGATGCCGAATGGCATCGTAGAGATCCTGATGCTCACGCAATGTCCGTGGCATGTTGTCGTCGTCTGGCATATAGGTGCGTTCAAACACCGCACGCTGCAACGAACTGATCGCCACACTCAACTGCTGTAGCACCGGATTGTGCACCGCCGCCAACACCGCCTCATGAAAACGAATATCCGCTTCATTGAACGCATCACGATTCTGATGGTTGGAAATCATGTCGTTCAGCGCCGCTTCAATCACCGCCAGCTCGCTTGAAGTCGCGCGTTCTGCGGCCCAGCGAGCAATCGTCGGCTCCACCAGATTACGCACCTCGCTCATCGCACTGATCAGACGTGGGTCGTAGTCGCTTGCCAGAACCCATTGCAGAACGTCGGTATCCAGGTAATTCCACTGATTACGCGCAGCCACGAACGCGCCGCGATACCGTTTCACTTCCACCAGCCTTTTCGCCATCAGCGCTCTGAACACTTCACGAATGATGTTGCGCGAGGTCTGAAATTCTTCACACAGCTCAGCTTCTGCGGGTAACGGCGTGCCCGGAGCGTATTTTCCACCAACGATCTGTTGGCCAATATCCAGAATGATGCGGTCGGTTTTGCTTAATTCCTGCTTATTCATCATCACCTCAACGAGACAAAACGGATTGATATCACTGCACTTACTTTACCCGCCATGCCGCCTGACGTCGTCGAACTGTTGCACAATAACCGCATCATTCCCTCTTTTCTTGGCTTAATTGTAGTACCATTAATATATGTTGTACTACAATCTGGATCACAAAACGGACAATAAATACAATTTGGCAACATCATGTGTTACCGGACTTCAACATCCAGAGGAATTGAGCGTGCGAGGTGGGATTCAGGGTAATGCTGTTTACGTGATGTCATACGGCTAATGCTGATTTTATAATATGAGTCTACTCGCTTAGTCATATTTCCATTATTGCTAGCTAGGAACGCTTGCCAATATAGCTTGTAGGTTATATTGTATTTATAGTGTGTAGGACAGGGAGGCTTACCGATTGGCATGGAAAATAGTAACACGGGATCTATTCGATACTTGGTTTGATGAGCAAACCGAAGCGGTACAGGAAGAGGTTTTGGCACACCTCGCAATACTCGAAGAGGATGGCCCACAGCTAGGACGACCACAGGTTGATCAGATTAAAGGTTCAAAATACAAAAATATGAAGGAGCTGCGGGTTCAGGTTGGAGGCCACCCATTCCGAACATTCTTCGCGTTTGACCGGACACGTAAAGCGATTGTTTTATGTGCAGGAGATAAGAAAGGCGAGGATGAAAAATTGTTCTACGAACGTATGATTAAGATCGCAGACGCTGAGTTTACATCGCATCTGATATCACCGGAGGTAAAAGAAGATGGCGACGCTTAAAGAAATGATGGCTAAACGTTCACCGGAGAGCCGTGCCCGTATTGAGGCGCGCACGGCTGAGATCCGCCAGGAAATCACTTTAGCGAAACTACGCGAAGAACTGAAAATGTCGCAGACGCAGCTTGCAGCAGCATTGGGGGTCAAGCAGCCATCTATTGTTAAGATGGAAAAGGTTGAAAATGACCCAAAACTGTCAACGCTGAAACGCTATGTAACTGCCCTAGGCGGTAAGCTTACGCTAGATGTGACCCTACCTAATGGTAAGCGTATCGCGCTTACGTTGTAATTAAGCCGAACTGGGTTTTCAGTAAACGCGATTCGTTTCACTCCAGTACAAAATGTCCCTCTCCGACCTGCTTATAGCGACGTACGGGAGGATGGAAATCAGGTGCGCGTACCGGGCTGCGCAGTTCATCATTGGTGATATTACGCACCGGACGGGTGTCCGGGTCAGGCACAGGCACCGCAGAAATCAGACGCCGGGTGTAGTCATGCTGCGGATTGTCGAAGATCGCCGAACGTGGGCCGATCTCCACAATTTCGCCGAGATACATCACCGCTACACGGTGGCTGATACGTTCGACAACCGCCATATCGTGCGAGATAAACAGGAATGACAGCCCGAGCTTCTGCTGGAGATCCAGCATCAGATTGATCACCTGCGCCTTGACGGACACATCCAACGCCGACACCGATTCATCGGCAATAATCACTTTCGGCTCCAGCGCCAGTGCGCGGGCAATACATACGCGCTGCCGCTGCCCACCAGAGAACTGATGCGGGAAACGCGTAGCCATATCGCCGGATAAACCCACCTGTTCCAACAGAGCACTGACTCTTGCATTCACATTCTGTCGGGTCGCCAGCCCGTGCAGCAACATGGGTTCGGCAATCGCTTCCCCTACCCGCATGCGCGGGTTCAGGCTTTCATACGGGTCCTGAAACACCATCTGAATCTGCCGCCGTGAATCGATCAGCTCACGCTTATCCGCCGTCAGGATATTTTTTCCCAGAAGCTGAATATCGCCGCTAACGGCGTCGTTGAGACGAATAATCGACCGACCGGTGGTGGATTTACCACAGCCCGATTCGCCAACCAGCGCGAGCGTTTCTCCCGGCCAAAGATCGAACGAAACATTCTCCACCGCATGAACCCGCCCAGACAGCCGACGGAAAAACCCTGATCGGATATCAAATCGGGTGACCAGATTTTTTACCGTCAGCACCGGTTCCTCGCCCGACACCGTATTCACCGCATCCGGCACTGGCTGGCGCTCGCCTGTCTTGAGATCCACTAGCGGAAAGCGCTGCGGCCATGCGCTGCCGGACATCGAGCCAAGCTTGGGCACGGCAGACAGCAGCATGCGGGTATAGGGCTGTTGCGGATGATGAAAGATTTCCCGCGTGACGGCATTTTCTACCATTTCGCCTTGATACATCACCAGCGTGCGGTCAGAGACTTCCGCCACCACGCCCATATCGTGGGTAATAAACAGCACCGACATCCCTTCTTCTTCCTGAAGGGTTTTTATCAGCGTCAGAATTTGTGCCTGAATGGTGACATCCAGCGCCGTTGTCGGTTCGTCGGCGATCAACAGCTTCGGGTGACAGGCCAGCGCAATCGCAATCACCACGCGCTGGCGCATCCCGCCGGAGAAACTTTGCGGATATTCGTTCAGCCGTGATTTGGCCGCCGGAATGCGTACTTTTTCCAGCAGTCGTATCGCTTCGGCGCGTGCTTCGGCTTTCCCCATGCCGCGATGACGGCGCAGCACTTCCGTAATCTGGTAGCCAATCGGCAAGACCGGATTCAGGCTGGTCATCGGCTCCTGAAAAATCATGCCAATGCGGTTGCCGCGCACATCCTGCATCGCTTTATTGGGAAGCGACAACAGTTCAGTGTCGCCGAAATAAATCTGCCCCTCAGTCCGACTTTGGCCGGGTGGCAGCAAGCGCATGATCGATTTCGCCATCACGCTTTTTCCTGAGCCGGATTCCCCCACCACGGCGACCGTTTCTTTCTCGCCAATCGTGAAGGATAAATCCCGCACCACATTCATCCACTCGCCGTTCACCTGAAAGGCAGTGGTCAGATGCGAAACGGACATAATCGGCGCTGTCATGTGTTCGTTACCCCTTATTTCCATGGGCGTTCCCACTGATTAATTCCGTGGGTTGAGGATGTCGCGTAGCGCATCCCCCACCAGATTGATCGCCACAATCAGCAGCAACAGCGTCAGCCCCGGAAAGAAGCTGATCCAATAATCGCCCGACATCAGGTACTCAAAACCGTTTGAGATCAGCAGCCCCAGCGACGGCTCCGTCACAGGCAGCCCAATCCCCAGAAACGAGAGCGTGGCTTCTAACATGATGGCGTAAGCGATGCGCATCGTCGCGACGACGATCAGAGGTGCCAGACAGTTCGGTAAAATATGGCGAAACAGAATGCGGCGGTTGGACAACGCCATGCTGCGCGCGGCGTCCACATAGCTGCGGCGACGTTCCACCAGCGCCGAGCCGCGAATCGTCCGCGCGTAGTAAGCCCACTGGGTTACCACCAGCGCCATAATGATTTTATCGACCCCTTGCCCCAACACTGCCAACAGGATCAGGGCAATCAGGATGGGAGGGAAACTGAGTTGGATATCAACGATGCGCATGATCGTGGCATCCGTTTTTCCACCGACGTAGGCGCTAATCAGGCCCAGTGAGGCACCAATCAGCAGCGCAAACACCGCACTAGAGAAGCCGACTATCAGGCTGATGCGAGTGCCGTAAAGAATGGCGCTGAACAGGTCGCGCCCCTGATCGTCCGTCCCCAGCCAGTACGTCATGCCCGCCATACTGGAGGAACCCGGCACAAGCCGACCATCCATGATGTCGAGTTGCATCAGATCGTAGGGATTCTGCGGCGACAGAAGTGGGGCAAGCAGCGCCAGCAGCACAAAAATCGCCAACATAATCAGCCCACACAGCGCCAACCGATCGTTGATCAGCGCCATCACCACGCGCATCACTGGATGTACGGTTTTTTGCACGACGGCGGGCTGGTGTATCGTATTGCCTGTCATCCCTTGTCTCCTTCCAGCCGCACACGCGGATCGACCATGACATACAGCAAATCGACCAGCAGGTTAATCACGCTGAACATCACGACGGTAATCATCAGGTAAGCAAGGATGACCGGACGGTCGAGCACAGCAATCGAGTCGATAATCAGCTTGCCCATACCCGGCCAGGCGTAAATGGTTTCCGTGACGACGGCGAACGCGATCAGCGATCCCAGCTCCAGGCCCAGCACGGTAATTAAGGGAATCAGCGTGTTGCGCAGCACATGCACCAGCACGATACGGGTTTCTGACAGCCCCTTCGCGCGCGCAAACTGCACATAATCTTGTTGCAGGCATTCCATCACCCCCGCACGCATCAGGCGGATGACCAGCGAGATTTTAAACAGCGCGAGGTTAAACGCAGGCAGGAGAAGATGTTCGAGACCGTCACGAGTCAGAAAGCTGAACGGGATACCCAATAGCTCATGCGTATCGCCCCTGCCCGACGAGGGCAGCCAGCCTAGCTTTACGCTGAACAGCATGATCATCACCAGCCCAATCCAGAACGTGGGCAGGCTAAAGCCCAGAATGGAGAAGGTCATGATGGATTTGGACACCGCGCTGTCCGGCTTCAGGCCAGCGTAAATCCCCAGCGGGATACCAACAACCAGCGCCATGACGAACGCCACCATCGCCAGTTCGAGCGTTGCGGGCATCCGCTGAAAAATCAGCGTCAGTGCGGGTTGGTTAAAGATAAAAGACTTGCCCATATCGCCCTGAAAGGCGTTCCAGACAAACAGCCCATACTGTTCCCAGACGGGCTTATCCAGACCAAAGGACTGCATAACCGCCAGCCGTTCCGCTGGCGTGGCCGTCGCGCCCAACAGCATATCGACCGGGTTACCGACCAGATAGACACCCACAAACACCAGCACCGACATAACAGCAAGCGTCAGCAGCGTTTGTCCGATTCGGCTCAGCAGGTAGGCTATCATCAGCGCCCCCCTGAACCGTTTAATGTATCAACATCGTAGTGGCGCAGGCGGTCAGCAATCAGCCCAAGAAATCCCTGTTCGTCGATTTCCCGCATGACCAGCGCATTCGCTGGCTCACCCAGTTTGTGATAAAAATCGGCAAACACGTAACCTGCGGTCTTACCGGAAACTTCAACCCCGATACGCGCATATTTTGACTTGAACAATTCTGGCTTCAACAGCCACGCGATGACAGTCGCATCATGAATCGGTCCACCTTCGCGACCAAAGCGTTCTACCTCGTTGCGGTCAAACATGAGCAGCAGTGCCGCCATCGCTTTACCCGGCGCACCGCCGCTGCGTTCGATGGCATCAACCTGTTCCGTCTGAATCAGCGCCTGAAAGGTCACATCCAACGGCATGATGACAACGGGAACACCGGAGGAAAATACGATTTCCGCTGCATGCGGGTCGGCATAGACGTTAAAGTCAGCCCACGGCACGCGATTCCCCATCGCGGTAAAGGCTCCGCTCATGGAAACAATCTGTTTGATACCGCGTGCAACATCAGGGTGGAAGCACAGCGCCAACGCCAGATTCGTCATCGGCCCGAGTGAACAAATGGTGATCGGGTTATTGTCGGCAGCGGCCTGACGCGTCATCCGCACCAGAAAATCGACGGCGTGTTCCTGTTCCGGCGATAGCGTGCTCTGCGGCACCCACTCAGAGGAAAATTTGCCGATATGGGCGTATTTACCGAAAACCTGATCGCGAATGAGCGGACGCGAGGCACCAGCAAAAATGGGCACATCGGTTCTGCCCGTCAGCCCAACAACGTTGCAAGCATTCGGCAACGTCGCTTCAAGCGGCACATTACCTGCCACAACGGTAATGCCGAGCACGTCCAGTTCGGGCGACGCCAATGCCAGCCAGATGGCGATTGCATCGTCAACGCCGGGATCGGTATCAATAATAATGCGCTCTCGAACCATGTCAGACCCCCTCTCTGTAGCGGCTCAATAGGTCAGCAAACAGCTCGACAACCTGTTTGGCATCAACCCCTGTCACCACATCCACATTCGGCTGACGATCGGTTTTTCCATACCAGTCGGCAACGGTTTGCCCCATGCACAGCTCACTTTCCTGCTCAATGTAAACGCTGGCTTTTTCCGTCGTGAAACAGTGCGGCGCCAGAACCCAGGCAATGACCAACGGATCGTGTAGCGGACCACCGCGTGAACCGTAGCGACGGATATCATTACGATCCCAAAACGCCATCATTTCACCCAGCGGCGCGGAAATTCGCCCGGATAGCACAACGAAACGTGCCACTAATTCCGGTGTTAAAATCACCTGATGCGTAACATCCAGCGGCAGCGCAACAAGGGCAATCGACGAGTCAAACACCACCTTCGCGGCCTGCGGATCGGCAATCATATTGAATTCAGATGTCAGGCTACGGTTGCCCGCTTCCCGATACGCGCCGCCCATCATCACAATGCGCGCAATACCGTCGGCAATCTCGGGTGCCATACGCAGCGCCGTCGCCACATTGGTTAATGGCCCCAACGTACACAGCGTGATCGTCGTGCCGTCAGCTATCGCCTGCCGACACTGCTCAATAATAAAACTCACCGCATGCTGCGCTTCGGCCTGTTTTTGCGGTGCAGGTAGCACCGTCTGGCCCAGTCCGCTTTCGCCGTGAAACTGGCCATGAATGGGTTCGCGCAACAGCGGCCGATGGCAGCCAGCGAAAACAGGAATATCCATGCGCTGACCCAGCTCAACAATTTGCAGCGCATTACGCACCGTTTTTTCCAGCGACTGGTTACCGCACACCGTGCAGATGCCGCGAATATCCAACTCTGGCGCCACAAATGCACTTAATAACGCAATGGCGTCATCTATCCCCGGATCACAATCAATAATAATAGGTAACGCGCTCATCCCCTGATGATTCCTTTTCTCTTTTTAATAGGTACTGCCAAATTTCAAGGTGCAGAAAACCCCACACCTCTACAGCGTGAAAAATAACAAATCTGGTTTGCGTTAGAGGGAATCGACAGACGCTAAAACGTCAGCGATCTCCTTACGCGCCTTTTCATCCAACGGTTGCTGAGGCGGCAACGGGTCGCCTACGGCAAATCCCTGCAATTGCAGCGCCGCTTTAATACAGCCGGCAATGGAATAACGGGCAAAGATTTCATTGATACGCCACAGCGGACGCTGAAGCTCCATTGCTTTGTTCCAGTCACCCGCGCGGGCGGCTTCATACAAAGCAATACTCTGTTTGGGAACGATACACGCCGGGCCAGCCATCCAACCCACACCGCCAATCAGCATCACGCAGGCGGGAATATGCGCGGACGCGGAGAACACGTCCATCCGGCCACGGGTACGTTCAATGATGGACAGCAAACGCCCAGTATTCGTCGAGGCGTCTTTGATATAGCGGATATTACTGACATGACTCAAGCGTTCGATAACGGGCAAGCTCAAATCGGAGCGCTGGAACTGAGGATTGGTGTAAAGCACGACCGGTTTGCCCTGTGCGGCTTCGGCAATGGCGCGGAAATACTGTTCGACACCTTCGTCTTTCAGTGGAAAATAGGCTTCGAGTACCGCAAGAATGCCATCTGCACCGAGTTCAACGTAGCGTTTCGTTTGTTCAACGGCATCCTGAATCGTTGTGGAAGCGACACCGGCGATCACCGGCACACGGCCCGCCGTCGTCTCAATGACGGTTTTGACCACATCCAGACGCTGAGCCGCAGAGAGATAGGCAAATTCACCGGTGCTACCTAACGGCACGACGCCATGCACACCGCATTGAATCAGATGCTCAGTGAGTTGCGCCAGCACAGGCTTATCAACCTGACCATCGGGCCTGACGGGTGACACCAGATAGGGAAAAACACCGCTAAACGTATTCACACCGCTCTCCTTGTTATCGGTAATAAGGGGTGAAGCCTCACCCCTTTTGGATCATGACTGACAGGTAACTATTTCGCGGAACGGACGAAGTACGGCAGCGTGTAGGCATCGGAACGGCCCACATAGGTATACTGCTTTTTCATCGCCCAGGTGTTGGACAGGAACATCACCGGAATGACACCTAAATCGTTCATACCGATGTTCATCGCTTCTGCCAGCAACGCCTCACGCTTGGTTTCATCCAGCGTGACACGTGCCTCGTTCAGCGTTTTATCAAAGACAGGATTGGAATAGCGACCACGATTACCCTGTCCTGCATTGGGGCCAAAGGTTTCTAGCAATGGCCCCAATACTCCAGAAGCTTCCCCGGTTTCAATCGCGGCCCCGCCCATAATCAAACTGAATTCGAGACGGGACGCACGTGAGAAGTACACACTGCCGGGCATCGTAACCACTTCGGTTTTGATGCCGACGCGTGTGAACATTTGGCCAATGGCCTGAGCAATTTTAGAATCATTAGGATAACGATCGTTCGACGCGTGGAAGGTCAGCGTGAAGCCGTTGGGGTAACCCGCCGCCGCCAGTTCCTGTTTGGCTTTCTCCGGATTATAAACCGGCGCAGGAATGGAAGCGGAATACCCGAGATACCCCTTCGGTACAAGCTGAGAGGCGACAACAGCCTGCCCCTCCATCACACGGTCGACGATTGCCTGACGATTAAGAGCTAAAGACATCGCCTGGCGTACTTCTTTTTTTAGTAATGGGTTTTTACCATCAGGACCTTTAGCGAACGGTGATTCATCTCGCTGCTGGTCCATGTGAAGGTAAATAACACGATTCCCTGGTGTTGAAATCGTTTTTAACTGCTGATTTTTTTCAATATTACTGCTGTCGGCTGTTGGAACGTTTTCAATCATGTCCACATCACCGGACAATACTGCTGCTACACGTGCACTACTGTTTTTAAATACACGGACAGTAACGTTGTCCCACTCTGCTTTTCCTCCCCAGTAATCATCGTTACGACTAAGGACTACCCGGTCGTCCGGCACCCAGGAAACAAATTTGAATGGCCCTGTACCAATCACATCTTTTCCTGAATTCAACGTTTCCGTCGGGACGTTCTCAAGTCGGGCCGGTAAAATGGAAATCCGACTTAAATTATTCAGCAGCAGTGGCGAAGCCTCTTTTGTCTTTATCCGCACCGTTAGTGGATTAACTTCTATTACTTCAGCAATGTCGCTGACGTAAGGTGCGTAAGAACTAGGGCTGTTTTTTGATGCCAGCGCAACACGCTTAATGCTGGCAATCACATCTTTAGCCGTAAAATCACTGCCGTCGTGAAACTTAACGCCAGGACGCAATACAAACTCCCACGTCTTGTCGTCAATCACTTTCCAACTGGTTGCCAGGGCAGGTGCAATCTGCTGTTTTTCATCCTGTACAACCAAACCGTCAAAAATATTGCGCGCCATTGCGCTATTCGCCCCACTCACATAAAACTGCGGATCCATTGATGTGGTGGAGGAAGCCAAACCTATATTCAGGTCCGCGCTATAAACCAAAGGTGAAGATGAAAATAAAACCGTAAACAATAACGCTAGCGTTGATTTCTTCATTCACTAACCCTCTATTCCATGATTGAGTACTGATGAAGTGTATTAAATCTTATGATTGTGAGTCTATGCGCTAGATTGGATAATGAAAAATTGCATTTTGTGTTAAATTGATAACTAAATGTTATGTTTTAAGGTGGCTAGCATGCGTATCAATCCCCGTCAGGTTGAAGCCTTCCATAAAGTCATCCTTACCGGTGGCATCACTGCTGCTGCCAACATGATGTTCATCACCCAGCCTGCGGTCAGTCGCCTCATTAAGGACTTTGAAGACGCGCTGAATCTTAAGCTGTTTGATAGGGACGGGCGCGGCCTGGTTCCACGCGCCGAGGCAATGAAGCTATATCGGGAAGTGGAGCGCCTTTATTTAGGGTTAGATCATATCGGGCTGATTGCCGATGAAATTCGCCACGCCAAGGGCAGCGTACTGCGCATCGCCGCCGTTCAGGCGCTCTCGTTTCTTTGTTCAGATCAGGTTCTGCCTACCTTACTCAAGAAATACCCCGATCTTTCCCTGTTTTTAGACATCGAAAGCAGCAGCCGTATTACGGACGCGATTGCTGAAAATCACTATGACGTTGGTTTTATTTTTGGCCAGCCGGGCATCAAAGGGCTGGAAGCCGAACCACTGGCAGACGCCAGTGCTGTCGCGGTGTTAGCGATGGATCATCCCCTTGCAACGGCGGATGAAATTACACTCGCCGATCTGGCCAGCACTCGCGCTATTCTGCCCGGCAGAACCACACCGCTGCGGGCGCAGATCGATATTTCCACCAGAAAAGAGCAAATCTATCTGCACAACCCTATCGAAACCTCGATGGTTAACTGCTGTGTACTGGCTTCAAGAAACGTTGGCATTGGCGTGGTGGATTTTATTACTGCTCTGAACAGCCCTTCTCCGGTTATCGTTAAGCCTTTCAATCCTGATATAAAAATGGCGTATTGCGCGGTCTACCCACCTCAAATCCCCCGCAGCCAAGTGGTTAATCACATCACTCAGGTTATGAAAGAAAAAATAGCGGATAGTCTGGAATTAAAATAACTTCCAGCCGAAGCCTTTATTTTTATTAATATATTTATTGAATAATAAATGTCAGGAAATAGATTTATTTAAAATAAATAGCAAGGTTATTAATTTATATAAAAATAGCCATCGATGATGGCTATTCGGCTTTATCTATAAATAATCAGGCATTCAGCACGAATTTCTCGATCGCATAAGCGACGCCGTCTTCCATGTTGGTTTTGGTGACGAACTGGCTGGCTTCTTTCACTTCATCAATGGCGTTACCCATCGCAACGCCGATTCCCGCATAGCGAATCATCGCCAGATCGTTCTGCTGGTCGCCCAGCGTCATGACGCTTTCGCGTGGAATGTTGAGGTGCTCCGCCAGCATTTTTACGCCTTCACCTTTGTTCACACGCTTATCCAGAATTTCCAGATAGTATTCGGCGCTCTTCATGATGGTGTAGCGTTCAAAGGCTTCCGGTGGCAGCTGACTGATGGCGCGATCCAAGATCTCTGGCTCATCAATCATCATCACTTTCGGAAACGTCAGGCTGCGATCCATTTCTTCTACCGCACGATACTTCAACGGCATCCCGGTCAGGTGAGATTCATGAATGGTGTAAGGACTGATGTCTTTATTGGCGGTATAGACGAAATTGAAGTCCAGCGCGTGGAAATGGACGCCTAATTTGCAGGCCAGCGCTTCGAAATAGAGATAATCGTCGAAGCTCAGCGCGGTTTGCGCCACACAGTCACCGTTGACCGTACGCTGAACCAGCGCACCGTTGTTAGTGATGCAGTAACAGCCTTCCTGCTGCAAATCCAGTTCCATCAAGTAGCGTTCGACGCCGATGTAGGGCCGACCAGTTGCCAGCACGACCTGCACGCCTTTCTCTCTGGCAGCAGCAATCGCAGCCTTTACCGCAGGTGAAATTTGATTTTGGGGCGTCAGTAACGTCCCGTCCATATCAATAGCGATCAGTTTTACAGACATAGTTTTTCCAGCATCAAGTTATCTGTTTTCATGCTAACGCGATTCAGCGATGAAGTCGTTAGTGAAATACGGCAGGGTGACAGGCGTATGACATATATACCCTAAATAATTCGAGTTTCAGGAAGGCGGCGAATGAGAGAATCCCGATGAGCTTACTCAAGTAAGTGATTCGGGTGACCGAATGAAGCCAACGCACATGCAACTTGAAGTATGACGGGTATAACGTAAAAAGCCGTGCGGTTGAACACGGCTTAGACCATTAACAAATCTACTTATTGAGCGAAAACGGTGGTCATGGGATAGAAGAGTAAAGCGTCCGCGCCAGGGACAAAAGCGTCAGGAACGCTTTTGAACGTCGCTTGCAGGGAGCGTTCAGAATTCTGTGTCACGGTAAAATCATTACAGCGTAATCACGTTATTCAGTCGCCCGTCAAAGTAAATGGCTAACTGCAACAATGTTAAATTCCGGTTCTGAAGCGGCATTGTCCACTTCTCCTGCGCATCCATAAGCCCCAGATAAAGCAGTTTTAGCAGGCTGTTTTCGTTCGAGAAGGTTCCTTTGGTTTTCGTCAGCTTGCGGAACCGCCGGAGCCCATCACCCAATTTGTTACACCGCCAGAGCACATTATTTCATCGGCTGCTGGTCCGTTTTAGGCTGCTTGGCGCGGTAGGCATCCATGATCGGCGCCCAGTCCATTCCCAATGGGATAGGGTGTTGCTTAAACAACTCGCCGTATTTTTTGTCAAAGTCTTGGAGCGTCACAGTGTATTGGCTCACACCAATTGGGAATTTTTTATCATACCAATTGTCTGTGACTTCTTCGGCGATGCCACGGGCAAGCAACAGATCTGGGCTAACGCCAAGCCCCCGTCCCATCAAGACCACTTCATAATAGCCGCCTGGGGCCAGACCAAAATACAAACGTTCGCGGCGATCGTAGCGCCCCTGAACTTGATAAACTGCTCTCATTCTCCGTTCTAAATCCGCAGGTAAATCAACCTTGATTCGGTAACGCTTGCGATCGTAGAGGGACACCATCTCTATCGAAGCCCTATCAGGGACGGGAACACCATCGGTAGGTAACCCCCCGCCCCCTGCCCAGTAATAACGCCTGCCTGTGATTCTGTCACTCAGAAGTCCACCCGCCCCACCGCCCGCTTCACGATCGGCGTAAATGAGTTTCCCATCACGATAAAACTCCGTTTGCGTATTGTTAGTGATATCAATGTTGCTGCCCGTGCCATATCGCCATGAAAAAGCCGATTTTGTGGGTGACGTCGCACAGGCGGCTAATGAAACACAAAGTCCCAGTAACACCATTAGTTGTCTATACATCATGCTTCCTCATTGCCTATTACGTGCCGCCGCTCTTTACTCTCGGTAGTTTCAAATTTGCTGGTATTGGCCGGGCTGGCGATGCCCTGATTGCTGGCGCTGTGGTGCACATAGTCACGACGTAATGCCCGATGAACCTCCGCGGAGAGTTGCTGGCTCTGGTTTTTCACCACCCCCTGTTCGGTAGCCGCCAACACCCAGAGCTCATCCAATTTAGCCAGATTGACCACCGGCAATTTGACGGCTCCAGACTCAAGCCTATGCCCATTTATTGTTGGATCCCACACTTTAAACGGCACCCCGGCGGCTAGTCCCGCTTCTACCATCATGTGCAGCGGAATGCGCGAATATTCCCCCTCCACCACGCGGCTCATTACCACCTCCACATACACGGCCTTTTTCGGCCACGAATCATCTTTGCCACGCCGTCGGATAAACGAATAGGGGATCAAACTGATCGCCCCCACGGGTGGCGTGGCAGTGCGCAGCAAATGCGGATGAAGACGTCCGACCCAGCCCTGCGCAATTTTTTCCTCGGCATAGGCGCGGGCCTGACGATAAGCGCGGCTTTCTGTATCCGGCATGGAGCTCTCTTCTTCACTCATAAAGCGCTCCAGTTCGAGGCACTCGGTCAGCGCTGGGTCGCTATTGGGGTTGCGCAGGCTCCAGCGACTGTAATAGCCGCCGCCAAGATCCGAATGTGCACCTGGTAGAGCCAGTTCGGTGAAGTGTGGTGGGATGCTGGTGCCTATCGGAGTGGGAGTGACGCGCGTTAAGGGAAAGTGTTTCCGCACCTCATCCAGCGCTGTCAGATGCACCAGTCGCTCGACGCTATCCGCATGTAAACGGATGTTCACACTCGGATGGTAGGATGAGGCGACCGTATCAAAAATCCCGACAAACGTGATACGTACATCGTCCCGCCTGGCCCAGTCAAACCCAGCCTTAAGGCGAATAGTGGGAGTATTAGCCACAGCCTGCACCAGCGGATGATCGGCTTTTTGGTCGATGACATTCACAAAATGGCGTGCCGCCGCCGCCCCGCGGCTAAAGCCAAACACATCGAACATAATGCGGTGAATGCAGTCAATGTTGGGTAATACGTTCTTCAGGTCATCATCAATCGCTTGTGTGATCGCTTGTTCACAAGCCAGGTTAACCTTACCAACGATTGAGGAATCTTCACCACTAAAGTCGACATCCAGCGCTTTGGTTAACATATCGTCTGGTTGATATTCCAGCCCCTCTTTTCCTGCAACCGGATCTCGAGTGCCAATGCCGCTGATATAGCTATGGGCGACCAGCGGGCCAGCAGTCAGATCGTATTGGTTAAATAGTTTACCCACATTAGTAATATCGTTCGCCGCACTGTCACTCACCGGAAGCCGCCCCATCTGGCAGCCACGCAGCTCTTTCTCCCGCTGCGCCGGATCGGAGCAGGTTTCAGCCAGCCATTGCTCCACTTTTTTAAGACCAGATTCGGCATTATAAGTGTTATTTCCCGTGCCATCGAAGAATACACCGATGCGCAATACGTTGATCTGGTAGCCTTTTACCTCGATAACGTAGGAATGTTTGGTAAAGAAACGGACGCTACCGGCTTTTCCTTCCTGATGCGCCTCTGGCAACGGTTGCTCAGGTGCGGTCAGGCACAGGTCACCGGTGGTCGCCTTGATATGTTCACGTGGCGTTTCATCATACCCAACCTTTTCTGCTACATAGGCAGGGACGGCACTTTGCCCGTTCTTCAATACTTCACGCGATTGCGCCGCCTTAAGCCAGGGAAGCGTCTCTAGCTTGACGGCTATCGGGCCAACGGCAAAACCGTGTACTAACACACGCCCTTCTTTGAGAGTGACCGTTTCGGATTTGCCGGTATCGTCGGTCAGTGTCGCTTTCAGCCCCTTGAACGAACGATTGTGTTCATCACGAACCTCAATCTCTATCCAATTATCGTAGTGTTCACAGGGAATACAGTAGGGATCTGCTGCCATTAATCTACTCCTATACTCAGGTTGAGGTCTGAGTCTGCTCACACCACAATCCATGTTGGCTAAAGCGCCGTGCTGATAAAAATGTAGAAAACACCGGCTGGTCAGGGGTTAGACGTTAACCGTAATGTGTTCATGCCAGGCGGTTGGTTGGGCATAGAGCTGGGAGGGTAGGCAGAATGATGAAAACGTTCCATGTGGCATCCTTGACGATATTTCTTGTGAGAAAGACAGTACGTGTAAAGGATAGCAAGGTAAGCTGAGAGCCAATGGCACAAAGAAAGGGCTAAAAGTAAGCAAACCAATTGATTATCATCATAATTATTTTAATTAATTCAATATGCTATCTAACCATGTGGATATCTCAGAAGGCTAATTCCGTCTTTGCTCACGTGGCGGGTTCGATGTGACGCCAGAGTGATAGCTGGCAACAGTACAAATCCCCAATGAACTGGGGATCTGAGTATTAAGAGGCAGGTTAAGGGGGATCGCCGATGTGCGCAAGCCGAGCGCACAGGGATGTTTACAGCGTCTTTACGATCTCCGCTCTACGGGCTTTGTCAGCAATCTCGGCTCTGTGAAAAATGTTTCCTACAATCGCAGTTATAGCTCGGCGCCGTTGCTGGAGATCACCTTCTTGTACCAGTCAAAGCTCTTTTTCTTCGAGCGATTGAACGTGCCGGTGCCGTCGTCGTGTTTATCCACGTAGATGAAACCGTAGCGTTTGCTGTACTGGCCGGTGGTAAACGACACGCAGTCGATGCAGCCCCACGGCGTGTAACCCATCAGTTCCACGCCATCTTCCACAACGGCTTTCTTCATCTGCTCAATGTGTGCTTTGAGATAGTCGATGCGGTAGTCGTCATTAATGCTGCCATCCACTTCCACCTTATCCACCGCACCAAAGCCGTTTTCGACGATGAACATCGGTTTCTGATAGCGCTCGTAGAAGCTGTTCAGCGTATAGCGCAGGCCAACCGGGTCGATCTGCCAGCCCCATTCTGATGCCTTCACATGCGGGTTTTTCACGCCACCGTCAAACCCAACGATGACATCTTCGGTTTTCCGGCCTTTTGCCGCATACTGCACCGCATTGCTCATGTAGTAGCTGAAGCCCAGATAATCCGTACAGCCTTCACGCAGTGTCTGTTCATCTTCCGGCTGCATATCAATGTGATAGCCCTTTCTCGCCCACTCGTTCAGGATGTAGGACGGATAATAACCCCGCAGTTGTACGTCACCGAACAGATGGTGTTGACGCATCCCTTCCTGTGCAAACATCACGTCATCTGGGTGGCATGACCACGGATAGAGCGGTACCAGCGCCAGCATGCAGCCAATTTTGAAATCTGGGTTAATGTCATGACCCAGCTTCACCACTTTCGCACTGGCGACAAACTGGTGGTGCAGCGTCTGGTACAGCGCCTGCTCCGGCTTGTCGTGATCGGTAAAAATCACGCCGGAACAGCAGTAGCCAAACAGCGGATACTGCCAGTTGCGCTGGTTGTTGATCTCATTGAAGGTCATCCAGTATTTCACTTTGGACTGATAACGCTTCATGACCACTTCGCTGTAGCGGACAAAGAAATCCACTACTTTGCGGTTGAACCAACCGCCGTACTGCTTAACCAAGTGATGTGGCATCTCAAAGTGAGACAGCGTAATCACTGGCTCAATGTTGTACTTCAGCAGCTCATCGAATAGGTCGTCATAGAATTGCAGACCTGCCTCATTCGGCTCCAGTTCATCACCATTGGGGAAAATACGCGTCCAGGCAATCGAGGTGCGGAAGCATTTGAAGCCCATTTCGGCGAACAGGGCGATATCCTGCTTATAGTGGGAATAGAACTCCACCGCCTGATGGTTTGGATAACTGACACCAGGCTGTACACCATCGGTAATCACACGGTCAACGCCGTGTGCACCGCCAGACAGGACATCGCAAATGCTCACGCCTTTGCCACCTTGATCCCAACCACCTTCAACTTGATGCGCCGCTACCGCGCCGCCCCACAGAAAGTCTTTCGGTAATTGTTCAATAGACATCTTATTTCCTTCTCATTTCAGGTTTACATGTTGTTTCAGGGAGGATATTTCCCGATGCAGTTGAATCAGTTCCTCAACCAGTTCACGGCATAACATCGCGTTCATCAGGTGATCTTGCGCATGAACCAGAATCAAGTTGACCTGGATTTTTCCGCTACCCTCATCGGCACCGATCAAGGCCGTCTGAATTTGATGAGCTTTGCGCGCCGCCACAGAAGCCGCATTCAGCAGTTCCTCGGCCTTGTCCCAGTCGTATTTTCTGGCAGCGCTCAGTGCTTCCATCGAGCTGGAGCGCGCCTCCCCCGCATAGATAATCAGTTCCATCACTGTAGTTTCATCAAGAATGGTTTCATCGAGCATCACTTACCGCCTCCTCTGCTGTACCGACTTCCTGTGCAATCAGCTGACGTTCATACATTTTGAAGAAGGGGTAATAGATTAAGGACGACACGATAATCAGTATCCCCACCAGCACCACCGCCCGCCAGTCCCATCCCGTAGACCAGGCTGCGCCAATCGGACCCGGCGTAGTCCAGGGCGCAAGAGAGATCACGCGGTGTACCAAATCGGTTTTTAACGCGATATAAGCAAGGGTGGCGTTCACCAATGGCGCGGTGATAAACGGGATAAACAACAGCGGGTTCATTACGATGGGTGAACCAAAAATCACCGGCTCGTTGATGTTGAACATGCTCGGCACCACGGCCAGCTTGCCGATGGAGCGCAAATGGGCAGAACGGCTGCGCAGATAGAGAAAGACCAACCCCATGGTCGCCCCCGATCCCCCCACCGTAATGAAGAATTGCCAGAAGGGTTCAATGAAGATTTTGGTGATCGGTGCGCCTGCGTTAAACGCTTCCTGATTGATCCCTAAGTTGGTCAGCCAGAACGCCTGCAAAATACCGCCGACAATAACCGCGCCGTGAATCCCGGCAAACCACAGCAGGTGACAGAGCAATACCGCGATCAGAATGGCAGGGAGCGAGTCAGATGCTGAGATAATCGGCGCAAACATCGCCATGATCGCCTGCGGTAACAGCATGCCGAACTGGCTCTGTATAAACAGGCTAAGCGGGAAAAGCGTCAGGAAGATGGCAAGAATCGGGATCAGTAAATCGAAAGACTGGCGAATTTTCGGCGGCACCTGTTCCGGCAGGCGGATACCAATATTGCGCTTCTGCAAAAAATGCATCAGCTCCGTCGAATAGATGGCCACGATAATCGCGGTAAAAATCCCCTCACCACCCAGCGACCCGACTGGCAGGCTTTTGTCGATTTGCGGCGCGGCCACCACCATAAACGACATCAGCGCCAGACTGGCAGCCATAAAACCGTTCATTTTATAGCTCTGTGCCAGGTTATAAGCGATGGCGCTGGTGATATACACCGCCATAATGCCCATCGTCATATTGTAGGGCATCATGATCTGTTCGCCGTGGCGTTCCACCATTCCCAACCACCACTGCGCGAAAGCCCATTCACTTTTCGGGCTAAAAGGCGGATGGGCGAATAACATCATAAAAGAGCCGACAATTAAAAAGGGCATGGATGCAATGAACCCATCCTTAATTGCCACAACATGGCGCTGGCTGGAGAGCTTTGCCGCAATCGGGCTAATACGGTTTTCGATAACGCTGAATAATGACTCACTTAATTTACTCATTATTCCTCCCGTTACACTAATTGATCATCGCCAAGGCATCATTGAGGACTTTTTCCCCATTCATCATGCCGTAATCAACCATATTAATGACTGCAATCGGCTTCTTTTTTTCGTCGGCTATCACTTTGAATTCAGGCAGTTTATATTTGATTTGCGGCCCCAAAAGGCAGCAATCATACTCATCAATTAGTTCATTAAATTCTTCAAAACCCACGGCTTTTATCTCAACAGCGATCGCTTTTTTCTCGGCGACCTTTTCCATTCGCTGTACCAGCATGCTGGTAGACATTCCTGCTGCGCAACAGAGTAAAATTTTATTCATACTGCACCTCACCGTCCGTTTTTTTATTATTCAAGCAAGACATAAAATAATATGCAACCGGTTTCATATTGTTTTTACTGTTTTTTGAAGGCGATCATAAATAGCGCAATCGAGGCATATTTTTATCCCTATACTCGCCATTGATGATAAAAACGGAGGGTTTTTCCCTATAATGACGACATAAAGCGGTGCAAAAGAAGAACGGGAAGTACGATGGCAACCATGCTCGATGTAGCGAAAAAAGCCGGTGTATCCAAGGCCACCGTATCACGCGTGCTGACAGGGAATAACTACGTCAGTAAAACCACGCGGGATCGGGTATTCCAAGCAATTGAAGAGATTGGCTACCGGCCCAACCTGCTGGCGCGACAGCTCGCCACGAGCAAATCGCAAATTATTGGTTTGGTCGTGACTAACACGCTGTACAGCGGCCCCTATTTCAGCGAATTGCTGTTCCAAACGGCAACCATGACGGAAAAATACGGGCGGCAGCTCATCATGGCGGATGGTAAGCACAGCGCGGAAGAAGAGCGTGAAGCGATCCAGTTCCTGCTCGATTTACGCTGCGATGCCGTCATTATCTATCCGCGCTTTCTCTCTATCGAGGCGCTGGAAAGCATTATCGAACAGCATGAACAGCCGATCATGGTCGTGAACCGCACATTGCATCAGCACAGTGATAACGGTATCTGTGCCGATCACCAGCAACACTGCCATGATGCCGTCAATTACCTGATTACACAGGGCCATCGTGATATTGCGTTTATCTGCGGATCGTCAAACTCCCCCACGGGCACAAGCAGGCTGGCAGGTTATCGACAGGCGTTAGTGGACAACGGAATTCCCTGTGATGACAGGCTGATTGCACAAGGTGATTGGACCCATGACAGCGGTTATACGGCAGCAAAATCATTGCTTCAACGGACGCTCACCTTCAGCGCACTGGTTGCCAGCAATGACGATATGGCGATCGGCGCGGCAAAAGCGCTGCGTGAACACGGCCTCGCGATTCCGCAGGATGTCTCGCTACTGGGGTTCGACGATTTACCGATGGCCTCATGGTTCTACCCACCCCTCACTACCGTACATGTGCCCGTCGCCGAGATGATCAACTATACCCTTGAGAAACTGCTGTGTTGGCTGGAGGGTGAAACCGTCATACCTGCACCTGCCTTCAAGGGCACATTAATCATCCGTGACTCTGTAAGCAAAGGTCCTCAGAGTGGCATCCTTTCGCGCGATACGGTGTAATATTCACACCATGGTTCTCATCGCCATTTTCGCCACATGCAGCTTGAAGTATGACGGGTACGTAAAAACGATATGAAATTCATAAGATTACCGCTACTGGCGCAAATCTCATCAGCCCATCTGGTGAGCCACTTCCATATGATGGTGCTGCCCGCGCTTATTCCGCTGCTATCAGCCCAACGCGATATCAGCTTTGTTGAACTCGGGTTGGCGCTCAGCATATTCAACATTGTCTCCGCCTGCGTGCAGACGCCGATTGGCTTCATGGTGGATCGCATCGGCGCACGCCGCACGCTAACAGCGGGGATCACGCTCGGAAGCCTCTGTTTTCTCTCACTCGGCTTTTCAGACAGCTACGTCTGGTTGGTCGCCGCGATGGGGCTAGCTGGGGTGGCGAACGCAGTTTACCATCCGGCGGATTACGCTTTACTGTCGCGTGGGATTGATGAAAAACGCATGGGTCGCGCGTTCTCGGTGCATACGTTCTCCGGCTTTCTAGGCACCGCCATTGCACCCGGAATTTTGCTGTCCGTTGCCGCCTTTTCTGGCATCAGCAGCGCATTCATTGTTTCCGGTGTTATCGGCTTGCTGACGATCCCACTGCTTCTGACGGATCGTGATGAACCCAGCCGGGCGAAACCTGCGGCGGCAACGAGCACACAGGCAGGTAAATCACGCGCATCTGTTTTCACACTGCCGATTCTGGCGCTGCTGATTTTGTTCCTGTTGCTGAATTTAAGTACGGGTTCGATCCAGAACTTCTCGGTTACGGCGTTAGTAACAGGCTACGATTTGTCGCTTTCACAGGCTAACGTGGCACTTACCGCATTTCTGTTCGCCAGCGCCTTTGGCGTACTGGCTGGCGGTTCACTGGCGGATAAAACCAAACGCCACGGGCTAGTGGCGACGGCGGCGCTGGCCCTCACCGCCGTGCTGGTCAGTATCGTTGCCATGTACTCTTTACCTACCATCGTGCTAGTGCCGTTGCTGGCTGCCGCGGGCTTCCTTTCTGGCATGATCGCACCATCCCGGGATATGTTAGTGCGTGCCGCCTCACCACCGGGAGCCGAAGGTCGGGTGTTTGGCATTGTTTCCACTGGCTTTAACCTAGGCGGTGCTGCGGGACCGGTGCTGTTCGGCTGGCTGCTGGATCACGGCCATCCTCATGCCATTTTCTGGTCTGCCGTTATCTTTATGCTGATTACCGCTTTCATCACGCTGCTACAGGAAATGCGCAGCGCTAAACGCCGTGCACTGGCCTGATAAAAACGTAGGGAGCGTTTTCTACGCCGCGGCAAGCAGTACGCTCACCATAAAAAAGCCAGCTCCGTAGGGAGCTGGCTCAGATAACGATAACAACGTAGACCGAATCAGATATCGATGTTCATCGCCTTCAGGGCGTTCTCTTCGATAAACGCACGACGCGGTTCAACTGCATCACCCATCAGGGTAGTGAACAGCTCATCGGCAGCAATGGCGTCTTTCACTGTCACACGCAGCATGCGGCGGCTGGTTGGATCCATCGTGGTTTCCCACAGCTGATCCGGGTTCATTTCACCCAGACCTTTATAACGCTGTACAGTAAGACCACGGCGGGACTCTTTCACCAACCATTCCAGCGCCTGTTCAAAGCTGGCCACTGGCTGACGACGTTCACCACGTTCGATGAACGCATCTTCTTCAATCAAGCCACGCAGTTTTTCGCCCAGCAGATTCAACTTACGATATTCGCCACCCGCAACGAAGCCCGCGCCCAGCGGATAATCGGTATCCACACCGTGCGTACGCACGCGCAGTGCCGGTTCAAACACGCTACGCTCTTCATCATGGTGAACCACAAAGCTGTACGTGCTGCCGTGCACTTCGTTTGCGTTCAGGCCGCTAATCAGCGATTCCGCCCACGCCTGCACTTTTTCGCGCTCGCTCAAATCAGCTTCAGACAGCGTAGGCTGATAGATCAGACGATTTAGCAACGGACGCGGGAAGCGACGCTCCATACGGCCAATTAGCTTCTGCACGGCGTAATGTTCAGAAACCAGTTTCTCGAGCGGTTCACCCGCCAGTGCTGGTGCCTGTGCATTGGTGTGTAACGTCGCGCCGTCCAGTGCTAGCATAATCTGGTACTGATCCATCGCTTCGTCATCTTTGATGTACTGTTCTTGCTTGCCCTTTTTCACTTTGTACAGCGGCGGCTGCGCGATATAAACGTGGCCACGCTCAACAATTTCAGGCAGTTGACGATAGAAGAAGGTCAACAGCAGGGTACGAATGTGCGAACCATCGACGTCGGCATCGGTCATGATAATGATGCTGTGATAGCGCAGTTTGTCCGGGTTGTATTCATCACGGCCAATGCCGCAGCCCAGCGCAGTGATCAGCGTCGCCACTTCCTGCGAAGAAAGCATCTTGTCAAAACGAGCCTTCTCAACGTTCAGGATTTTACCCTTCAGCGGCAGAATCGCCTGGTTCTTACGGTTACGTCCCTGCTTAGCAGAGCCGCCCGCTGAGTCCCCTTCCACCAGGTACAGTTCAGACAACGCAGGGTCGCGTTCCTGACAGTCTGCCAGTTTGCCCGGCAGGCCAGCCAGATCGAGCGCGCCTTTACGACGTGTCATATCACGTGCTTTACGCGCCGCTTCACGGGCACGTGCGGCATCAATAATTTTACCGACCACGATTTTGGCGTCTGACGGGTTCTCCATCAGGTAATCCACCAGCTTTTCGTTCACCAGTGATTCGACCGCGGTTTTCACTTCGGAAGAAACCAGCTTGTCTTTGGTCTGCGAGGAGAACTTCGGATCCGGCACTTTCACAGACACCACAGCAATCAGCCCTTCGCGCGCATCATCACCGGTCGCGCTGATTTTGGATTTCTTACTGTAGCCTTCTTTATCCATGTAAGTATTCAGCGTACGGGTCATCGCGGCACGGAAACCGGCCAAGTGTGTACCACCATCACGCTGCGGAATATTGTTGGTAAAGCAGTAAATGTTTTCCTGGAAACCATCGTTCCACTGCAACGCCACTTCCACGCCGATGTCATCTTTCATCGTCGAGAAATAAAACACGTTCGGGTGGATTGGCGTCTTGTTACGGTTCAGGTAGTCAACGAATGCCTTGATACCGCCATCATAATGGTAATGATCGGCTTTATCTTTCTCACGATCGTCAATCAGGCGAATAGAGACGCCGGAGTTCAGGAACGATAGCTCACGCAGACGCTTGGCCAGGATCTCATACTCGAATTCCAGCACATTGCTGAACGTCTCGTGGCTCGGCCAGAAACGCACCGTCGTACCCGTTCTGTCGGTTTCACCCGTGACCGCCAGCGGTGCCTGCGCCACGCCGTGCTTATAGGTCTGCTCGTGAAGCTTCCCTTCACGGTGGATAACCAGCTTCAGTTTTTCCGACAGGGCGTTAACCACAGAAACCCCTACGCCGTGCAGGCCGCCGGAGACTTTATACGAGTTATCGTCGAACTTACCGCCCGCATGCAGCACAGTCATGATGACTTCAGCCGCAGAGATCCCTTCTTCTTCATGAATGCCGGTTGGAATACCACGGCCATCATCCTGCACCGATACCGAGTTATCGGCATGGATAGTGATGATAATGTCTTTACAATAGCCAGCGAGTGCTTCGTCGATAGCGTTGTCCACAACCTCAAATACCATGTGATGCAGGCCGGTACCATCGTCCGTATCGCCGATATACATACCTGGGCGTTTACGTACCGCATCCAGCCCTTTCAATACCTTGATACTTGAGGAGTCATAAGAATTCGACATCAACGTTTCTCGCTCATTTTAGTCCTGTGATTGAACCGTTATTTTACCCTGTTCCACGCGGAACATCTTGCCCTTTTCACCAATCATGTCCTCTATCTGCTCAGCGCTAACCGCACTGACAAAAACCTGTGCATGAGTGGCTTTTAACCGTTCAGCCAGCAAACGGCGGCGGGTACTATCCAGTTCGGAAGCAAAATCATCGATCAGATACAGACAGCGCAGTCCGTTCTGACGGGTGAGAAATTCACCTTGAGCCAGCCTCAGCGCACACATCAGCAGCTTGAGCTGGCCACGGGACAGCATATCCTCGACCGCCACGCCGCTGGCGCGGATGCGGAAGTCGGCTTTATGCGGCCCCAGCGCCGTATAACCTAACATACGGTCACGTTCGAACTGCCGTTCCAGCAGTTCTGCATACTCGCTTTCTTTATCCCAGCCGCGCTGGAAAGAGAAACTGAGAGAAAATTCAGGCAAAAATTGCGTACAGGTCGCGGCGATATCATTAGCAATCGCCGCGCTATATTGCGCACGCCACTCGCTGATACGTTCAGCCAGCGGCACCAGTTCCTGATCCCAGGCTCTGAGCTGCCCGTAATGGCTCACCTGACGCAGCGCCGCATTACGCTGGCGCTGCAGGCGTTTCATATTGCTCCAGGCCGCAAAAAAGCCCGGTTCATTATGAAAACAACCCCAGTCGAGAAAGGCACGACGGTATTTCGGTCCGCCGTTGAGCAGGGTAAATCCTTCAGGGGTGATCAGCTGTATCGGCAGCAGTTGCGCCAGTTCGGCAACTTTATGGCCGTCACTGCCATCAATCCGCACCTTGCTGTCGCCCTGACGGTTTTTGCTTAACCCGACGGCGCGTTCGGTTTCCGTGCCGTCAATCCGACCATGCAACACAAATTCAGGCTGATCGTGACGAATTACGCGCCCAGCCTGGATGCTACGAAACGCCCGCCCGTGCCCTAGCGTATAAATCGCTTCCAGCACGCTGGTTTTACCGCTGCCGTTGGCGCCGACCAAAAAATTAAAGCCGGGAACCAGCGCCAGATCGGCCGCTTCGATATTACGGAAATCTTTAATGAGAAGACGAGTGAGGGCCATGTTGCAGGTATCTTAATGATGAAAGGGCAAGTAAACTTGCCCAATAATTCTACAACCGCATTGGCATAACGACATAGGCCGCTGCTCGGCTGGCGCTATCTTCGATCTGCACGCTAGAAACGGAGTCGGTCAGCAGTAAACGCACACCTTCGCACTTCAGCGCGTTCAGCACATCCAATACGTAGCTGACGTTAAAGCCGATTTCCATCTCGGTGCCGTCATACTGCACATCCAGAATCTCTTCCGCTTCTTCCTGCTCTGGGTTGTTAGCCGTAATTTTGAGCTGATTCTGAATCAGATGCAGACGCACACCGCGGAATTTTTCATTCGACAAAATCGCCGCACGGGAGAAAGCCTGCTTAAGCAAATCACAGCTGGCCTCCAGCGTTTTATCCGGGTTCTTCGGCAATACGCGGCGATAATCAGGGAAACGACCGTCTACCAGCTTCGACGTGAAGATAAAGTCGCCGACATGCGCGCGAATATTGTTGCTGCCGATTTGCAGCTGTAGCGGCGTATCGCCACCATCCAGCAGACGCACCAGTTCCATGACGCCTTTACGCGGCACGATCACCGAATGTGATGGTAAAGATTGCCCAATCGGCATCGAACAGACAGCCAGACGGTGACCATCGGTCGCGACCGTGCGCAGATCTTCACCTTCGGTTTCAAACAGCATACCGTTGAGGTAGTAACGAACGTCCTGATGCGCCATCGAAAACTGCGTCGCTTCGATCAAACGCTTCATCGTCGCCTGCGGCAGAGAAAATTCAACGTCGCTCTGCCAGTCGTCGAGGTTCGGGAAATCCGCCGCGGGTAACGTGGACAGCGAAAAACGGCTGCGGCCAGAGCGCACCAGCATACGATCGCCATCCAACATGATAGTGATCTCTGCGCCTTCCGGCAGACCCCGGCAAATATCAAACAATTTACGGGCAGGAACGGTGGTGGCACCAGGCTCATGCGGCTGCGTCAGCGCCACTTTTGCCACCATCTCCATTTCCAGATCGGTACCGGTCAGCGACAATGCGCCTTCCGTTACCTGAATCAGCAGGTTGCCCAGAATCGGTAAAGTCGGTCGGCCACCCAGCGGGCTGCTGACCTGTTGTAATGGCTTTAACAGACGTTCGCGTTCAACAATAAATTTCATAATGTTATGACGATAGTGTTCTGATTAAATTGGAAAAATCTTCTTTGATGTCGTGGCTTTCTTCACGCAACTGCTCAATCTTGCGGCAGGCATGCAACACCGTCGTATGATCACGCCCGCCAAAGGCATCGCCAATTTCCGGCAGGCTGTGATTCGTCAGTTCTTTCGCCAACGCCATCGCCATCTGGCGCGGACGCGCCACCGAGCGGGAACGTCGTTTAGACAGCAGGTCGGCTATCTTGATTTTATAGTATTCCGCCACGGTCTTTTGAATATTGTCGATAGTAACCAGCTTTTCCTGCAACGCCAGCAGATCGCGCAGCGCCTCACGCACAAAATCAATGGTGATCGAACGGCCGGTAAAATTGGCGTTAGCAATAACGCGGTTCAATGCACCTTCCAACTCACGCACGTTAGAACGCAGGCGTTTAGCAATAAAGAATGCGACTTCACCAGGCAAGCGAATGTCATTTTCATCTGCCTTTTTCATCAGAATCGCCACGCGGGTTTCCAGCTCAGGCGGTTCAATCGCGACCGTTAACCCCCAACCAAAGCGGGATTTTAGACGATCTTCCACACCATTGATCTCTTTCGGGTAGCGGTCAGAAGTCAGAATGATTTGCTGGTTGCCTTCCAGCAGTGCATTAAAGGTATGAAAGAACTCTTCCTGCGAACGCTCTTTATTAGCGAAGAATTGAATATCATCGATCAGCAGTGCGTCAACAGAACGGTAGTAGCGTTTGAACTCTTCAATCGCATTGTTCTGCAACGCCTTCACCATATCCTGCACGAAACGCTCGGAGTGCATGTAGACCACCTTCGCGTTGGGTTTACGGGCGATAATACCATTCCCCACTGCATGCAACAGGTGCGTTTTACCCAAGCCAGTGCCGCCATAGAGAAACAGCGGGTTATACGCGCCGCCTGGGTTGTCAGCCACCTGACGTGCCGCTGCCCGTGCTAACTGGTTCGATTTACCCTCAACGAAGTTATCAAACGTATGTTTCGGGTTCACATTGGAACGGTAGGTATGCTCTGCCTGTACAGGCGAGTTATCCCAGCTTGGGCGTACCGGTGCCATGCGTACTGGCTGTTGCCGTGCAACGCTGACAGGGTTGTGGTGCGACTGCGCTGGCTGGCTTATGGTTTGAACCAGCGGTTTACTCCCCACTTCAAAACGCAGTAAGGGGGCATCCATCCCGCAAAAATCATTCAGCAGGACATTGATATTATTTAAGTATTTATCACGAACCCAATCCAGCACAAAGCGATTGGGGGCGTAGAGCGCCAGAGTGTTATCACTCAGTTCCGCCTGCAACGGGCGTATCCACATACTGAATTCTGTGGCAGGTAACTCATCCTGCAAACGGGCAAGACACTGCTGCCAAAGCGAAAGTGACACGGCGGACTCCACTCGAACAAGAACGATCAAAAAGAAAAGAATAAGACGTTATTTATGTGACTCATGATTTTTTGGCGCCTGCGTCATCCACGATTGTTTCATTCACAATTCAGACAGCAGACACACCACGTAGCGTGGCGGTTTACCCCGACGATCCCAGCAAAAGGATCGCTAACGGGACCGCAGATCATAACCTAATCCGCCAAAGAGATCTTCCCCTTCTGCACAGTTTCGATCCTTTTTATCCACAGGCTATTCTTATCGTGACTCCCCGCAACACGGCAGATAGGCGGCTAGCGCACATTTCACCCACCCTATATGGAGCGCATCCAAGCATACCTTCAGAGACACGATCGTTACGGTGACATCGATCATGATCTTGCAGGGCAGATCGTTGAAGGATCCTTGCGCTTTGCAATAGAGTCCGTATAATTCCCTGCCCGCGCGTCTACGCCTTTTCTGTGCTCTGGCAGGCAGGAATTCCAAAAATAATGGGAATGGCTGGCGTGTTAAGTGTGATGTTAATTGACTCAGGACTGTACAATTATTACAATCCTGCCTCTTTCCGTCATATAGCTGTGATATGCGATTGAGGCGTCGGTCATCTTCACGCCGAACAGCCAAACGCGTTTACTGTAAAGTTATAATTATCCAAGTTTAGGTAGAAATCGCCATGAAACGCACTTTCCAACCGTCCGTATTGAAGCGTAACCGTAGCCATGGTTTCCGTGCTCGTATGGCCACCAAAAATGGTCGTCAAGTTCTGGCCCGCCGTCGTGCGAAAGGCCGTACTCGTCTGTCTGTTTCTAAGTAATAAAAGCTAACCCACCGCGTGGTTAAGCTAGCATTTCCCAGGGAGTTACGTTTGTTAACTCCCAGTCATTTCACTTTCGTCTTCCAGCAACCACAACGTGCCGGCACGCCGCAAATCACCATTCTCGGCCGCATGAACTCGCTGGGGCATCCCCGCATCGGTCTTACCGTCGCCAAAAAGCATGTAAAACGTGCTCATGAACGCAATCGGATTAAACGCCTGACGCGCGAAAGCTTTCGCCTACACCAACATTCATTGCCTTCGATGGATTTTGTGGTGCTGGTGAAAAAAGGGGTGTCTGAACTGGATAACCGTACTCTGACGGAAGCATTGGAAAAACTATGGCGTCGGCACTGTCGTTTGGCTCCCGACTGCTGATCGGGTTGATACGCGGTTATCAACTCGTTATCAGCCCGTTACTCGGACCACATTGCCGGTTCCGGCCAACGTGTTCGCAATACGGTATTGAAGCAATACGCAGGTTCGGCATGATAAAAGGCTGTTGGTTGACGCTTAAACGCGTATTAAAATGCCATCCTTTGAACCCTGGTGGTGATGATCCCGTACCGCCAAAAACCGACAATAACAGAGAACATTAACGATGGATTCGCAACGCAATCTTCTTCTCATCGCTCTGCTATTCGTAACCTTTATGCTTTGGCAGGCTTGGGAAACGGATAAAAATCCGCCAGCAACCACGCAGACCATACAGCAGGCGACGAACGCAGTGACCGGTGATGCTACCAACCAGGGCGTACCGGCCAGCGGCCAAGGCAAACTGATCACGGTGAAAACCGATGTTCTGTCGCTGACAATCAACACGCGTGGCGGCGATGTCGAGCAAGCACACCTGCTGGCTTACCCGGATATATTGGGTTCAGATAAACCTTTCCATCTGCTGGAAACCACATCAGCGTTTGTTTATCAGGCTCAGAGCGGTTTGACTGGCAAAAACGGCCCAGACAACCCGGCTAACGGCTCACGTCCGCTGTTTGTTACCACACAAGATAGTTTCGAATTGGCTGATGGTCAGAGCGAACTGCGCATTCCGATGACGTACACCGCTGCGGACGGCGTGACCTATACCAAAACGTTTGTTCTGAAACGTGGCGACTATGCACTGAATGTTGACTACAGCGTCAACAACACCAGCGCTCAGCCTCTGGAACTCACGCTGTTCGGCCAGTTAAAACAGTCTATCGACTTGCCTAAACACCGCGATACTGGCAGCAACAACTTTGCACTGCACACTTATCGTGGCGCGGCGTTCTCTTCCAGTGAAGACAAGTACAAAAAGTACAGCTTCAGCGATATGGACGAAGGCCTGAACATCACCACTAACAGTGGCTGGGTGGCGATGCTGCAGCAATACTTCGCAACCGCGTGGATTCCGACTACGGCAGGCGCGAATACGTTCTATACCAGTAAGCTGGGTAACGGTCAGGCTGCGATTGGCTTCAAGGCTGCTCCCGTTATTATTGCCGCTGGCAGTCAGCAAAATCTGAACGCCACCCTGTGGGTCGGCCCAGAAATTCAGGACAAGATGGCTGCGGTTGCACCGCATCTGGATCTGACAGTAGATTACGGCTGGTTGTGGTTTATTTCTCAGCCGCTGTTTAAACTGCTGAAATTCCTGCACGGCTTTATCGGCAACTGGGGCTTCTCCATCATTGCCATTACCTTTATCGTACGCGGCGTGATGTATCCGCTGACGAAAGCGCAATACACCTCTATGGCGAAAATGCGCTTACTGCAACCTAAATTGCAGGCGATGCGTGAGCGTATTGGTGATGACAAACAGCGCATGAGTCAGGAAATGATGGCGCTGTATAAGTCAGAGAAAGTGAACCCGCTGGGCGGTTGCTTACCGCTGGTGATTCAGATGCCAATCTTCCTGGCGCTGTATTACATGCTGATGGGTTCCGTAGAACTGCGTCATGCGCCGTTCGCTCTGTGGATTCATGACCTGTCCGCACAAGACCCGTACTACATTCTGCCGATTCTGATGGGCGTGACGATGTTCTTCATCCAGAAGATGTCACCAACCACCGTGACCGACCCAATGCAGCAGAAGATCATGACTTACATGCCAGTCATCTTTACCGTCTTCTTCCTGTGGTTCCCGTCAGGTCTGGTTATGTACTACATCGTCAGCAACTTGGTTACCATTCTCCAGCAGCAATTGATCTATCGCGGTCTGGAAAAACGTGGCTTACATAGCCGCGAGAAAAAGTAATCCGGTTGATTGCTAACCGATAGAAAGAGTAAGGCGGTCATTGACCGCCTTATTTTTTTATAAGCTGTTTTATCCCCTAACGATACGTAAAATAGCCTGACAGACAGGCATCAACGCAGAGAGAACATCATGAGCAATACCGATACCATCGTCGCCCAAGCCACGCCACCGGGACGCGGAGGTGTGGGTATTTTACGTGTTTCAGGCCAGGCGGCTGCAGAGGTGGCACATGCTGTTCTGGGTAAGCTTCCCAAGCCTCGTCACGCCGATTATCTGCCGTTCCGTGATACTAACGGTACCACGCTCGATCAGGGCATCGCCCTCTGGTTTCCAGGCCCGAACTCCTTTACCGGTGAAGACGTGCTGGAGCTTCAAGGTCACGGCGGTCCGGTTATTCTTGATTTGCTCCTGCAACGCATTCTGACGCTGCCCAATGTGCGCATTGCGCGTCCCGGTGAATTCTCTGAACGCGCCTTCCTAAACGACAAACTCGATCTCGCGCAGGCGGAGGCCATCGCCGATCTGATTGACGCCAGCTCGGAACAGGCTGCTCGCTCAGCGCTGAACTCTCTGCAAGGCGTATTTTCTACCCGTATAAATCAGTTAGTGGAAGCACTTACTCACCTGCGAATCTACGTCGAGGCTGCCATCGACTTCCCGGATGAAGAGATCGACTTTCTCTCCGATGGCAAAATTGAAGCACAGTTAAATGGCGTGATGGCCGATCTGGATGCCGTCAGAACCGAAGCGCATCAGGGTAGCTTGTTGCGTGAAGGGATGAAGGTCGTGATTGCGGGTCGTCCTAATGCGGGTAAATCTAGTTTACTCAATGCGTTAGCAGGTCGTGAAGCCGCCATTGTCACCGCTATCGCGGGAACCACGCGCGACGTATTACGTGAACACATTCATATTGATGGCATGCCGCTGCATATCATCGACACCGCCGGACTGCGCGATGCTAGCGACGAAGTAGAGCGCATTGGTATTGAGCGTGCCTGGCAGGAAATCGAACAGGCCGATCGCGTGCTGTTCATGGTGGATGGCACCACGACGCAGGCGACCGAGCCTGAGCAGATCTGGCCCGAATTTATGGCACGCCTGCCAAAAACACTGCCGATTACCGTGGTACGTAACAAAGCTGACGTGACTGGCGAAACGCTTGGTATCGCAGATGTGAATACTCACTCACTTATCCGTCTTTCCGCTCGTACGGGTGAAGGTGTGGACACGCTGCGCGATCACCTCAAGCAAAGCATGGGGTTTACCAGCAACACAGAAGGCGGTTTTCTGGCACGACGCCGTCATCTGCAAGCACTGGAATTGGCAGCACAGCATCTGATTCAGGGTAAAGAGCAGTTGGTGAGCGCCTACGCAGGCGAACTGCTGGCGGAAGAACTGCGGCTGGCACAACAGTCCCTGAGTGAAATCACCGGCGAGTTCACCTCCGACGACCTGCTAGGCCGTATCTTTTCGAGTTTTTGTATTGGTAAGTGATCGATTAATTTAGCCTAATCCACTTACGCGTTACGTAACTGACTGAAACAGAAGAACGAGGCGATAAGATGATTCAACTTCACGCCACACACAAGTTGTTCAAAAAGTTGCCACTGAATGACAGTGGTCAACTTGACGCGACTCCTCGCAGTCAGTGGCTCTTTATGCGGCCAACAATAGATATCAATCCACTGAGCAACTGGCACGGAAATCTGATCACCTTACAGCGCCGAAATTGTGTGCTGCTGGTGCATGATGCAACACGTTTTCCACTGGTATTACCCGCGCTTATCAAGAAAAATTTCGCAGAGCTGAACAACCACTTTGTTGATGCATTCATAAATACGCTTCTCAAGTGTGGTGCGGATGAAATGCAGCTCAACGTCGCCCAAAATTATTTGCGCCCGCTACAGGTTGATACTCAGTGTAGTCGCTCTGTACAGGGTACATTGAACCAGATGAAGGGAGATATTGAACACATAGTGCGGTTTGATAATCTCAACATTTCTGAATTAACAGGCTACTCTCTCGGTCAGCAGTTAGCTGACAGGCCTTGCTCAGTTAAAAATCGCGGATATCTTTGGCCCCAGAAAGAAATGCTGGCGTTGCTATCGCAGTTAGCTGGTCATCTTTAGCATATACTAAGTAATTAAATAAATGATAAAAACCATGACTTAACAAATAAGTTAAATATAAATTACTTTTAATAAATTGAAAGTTATAATAAAAAAACCAAAACCACATTTAGCTAAAAACTCATAGGCACAGGTATGGGTAGAATATATACCATAGACAGGTTTATCATGGAGTAATAAAAGAATGGAAGAAATACGGCGCAGTGAACTTGTAAAAAAAAGAATGAGTATCTATTTCAATAAAAACAAATCAGATGAGATTTTTTTCATTGAAGCGATGGAGTTCTTAAATGAAAACTTCAGTTGGAAAAAGACGAGTTTAGTTAGTCAAGGAAATAAACCAAGATTCAGAATGATGCAAAATAATGGAATAAAAACAACCTTAATTCCATGCAGAAAAAAACTAGAAATACATGTACAAAAAAAAGAAATAAAAGGCATAAACAACCTTACTCACTTTGGTTTTAAAACAAAAACATACAAAAGCGCAACAGGTATTCCTTGTGATTACATGGTGCTTAATATAGATTCATTGGAAAAAATCCATAACCTAAAAAAAATAAAAACAAATGGAGTATTCTTACCAATTGGAAAAAAACATTCTAATAAAGAAAATACTTTCCCAACAGAAATTGAAAAAAAAGAATATTTGATTGATGTAAACAGTTTAACCGACACAGAAAAAGAAGCAATAATTAAAATAAGAGTTGGACAAGGAAAATTCAGAGACAGCTTGATAAAAAAATGGGGGGAATGTCAATTAACTGGATGCGCTCATCTGGCATTACTGAAAGCATCTCATATAAAGCCATGGAAAGATTCAGATAATATAGAGAGGCTGGATGTAAACAATGGCTTGCTGTTGACCCCACTGTATGATGAATTATTTGATAAAGGTTTTATCTCTTTTGATAAAGAAGGCGTAATGCAAGTCTCTGATGAGATAGAGCCACTTATGAAAATCCTCACAGGAATGTCAATTTCAAAAAATATAACTATATCAAGAGAACAAGAAAAGTATATGAAGCACCACCGAAATAAAGTGTATAAAGGAAATAATAAAAAAGCCATTACGAATTAATTATTGTGTTTACACGTAAATACAATAATTAGGCTCAGGGCCATACCTGAGCCTAACGTTAAACTTATTTCAGCGTCGCTTTCACTACGGCTGATAACGGCGTCGTTGGGCGACCAATCAGTTGGCTCAGATGTTTACCACCATCAAACAGACCGCCTTTGGATGCACCGACGTCTGAATCCGCGATAATTTGCGCGAAAACATCAGGTAGACCGGCAGAAACCAGCGCGGCAGTGAATTCGGCTCCAGACAGGTTTTGATAACCGATAGATTTACCAGACTGTTTGCTAATCTCAGCCGCCAACTCTACCAGCGTGTAAGGCTCGTCACCGGCCAGTTCATAAACCTTGCCAGCCTGTCCTTCCTGCGTCAGTACCGCTACTGCGGCAGCAGCGAAGTCTTCACGGGTGGCAGAAGTAATTTTTCCTTCACCTGCGCTACCGATAAACACACCGTGTTCCAACGCAGCAGGGATGCTGGCTGCATAGTTTTCGGTATACCAGCCGTTGCGCAGCAGGACATGTGGTAAACCAGAGTCTTTCAGCAACGCTTCCGTTTGGCGATGTTCTTCCGCCAGCGCCAAAGGTGATTTATCCGCGTGCAGCAAGCTGGTGTACGCTACCAGTTTAACTCCAGCTTTCACCGCGGCTTCAATCACATTACGGTGTTGTGCCGCACGTTGACCTACCTCACTTGAAGAGATCAACAGCACCTTATCCACACCTTGCAGAGCAAAAGCCAGCGCCTCAGGTTGATTGTAATCCGCCGCTTTAACCTGCACGCCTTTTGCAGACAGATCGGCAACTTTATTCACATCACGCACCAGCGCCACGATATCGCTCGCCGGAACCTTCTCTAACAGTTGTGCTATGACTAAACGGCCCAGTTGGCCAGATGCACCAGTAATCGCAATCATCTCAAGCTCCTTTTATTAACCGTCTTTTATTAACAGACACTGGCTGGCATAATATCGCCAAAGCTAACTTTAAGTAAGTACATACACAAAGGTAAGTATAGTGAGTCAACCCAAAACGCCCATAGATTTGTTACCGCCCATACTGCCAACCGGCGATGTCTTAGCCGAGAAATGCCCGTCTCGCCAGATACTTAACCACGTGACCAGCCGCTGGGGTGTACTGATCCTGATTGCATTACTTGATGATACACATCGCTTCAGTCAACTGCGTCGGCGGATTGGCGGCGTGAGCGAACGCATGCTGGCGCAGACCCTGCAATGGCTGGAAAGTGATGGTTTTGTCCTGCGAACAGCCTATCCGGTTGTCCCGCCGCATGTTGAATACAGCCTGACGCCATCAGGCAAAGAGGTTGGCGAGCGGGTGAAAGAGCTGGCGGTGTGGATTGAAGGGAATCTGGGTGACATTCTGGCGTCACAACAATCACGTGAAGAACAGTCAGCTAAACAACTCGCCTCCTGAGCCACGGTTCTTGCTCCGGAAGAGATGAATTTGGGAAACAGGCGGTGATATCAGAGAGAATGGCTTTCCAACTCTCGCCATCAACCGCCATAACACGACAATGCGCCTTCAGTCGATCACGACGATAAGTTGTCGATACCGATCATTCTTCCATGCTCATTATGCCAAACACGCTGGATCTTATTGCGATTCAATTCCTGAACGAACCCATCGGATAAAGAAAAACTTCTGGCAACGCGTTTGGCATCTAGCGCATCACCACGCGTCCTTTGTTCTTTTCTGGAACGATAGCGATATTGTTCCAGTTTTCCCCAGGCAATTAAGAGCGACGCGTTTACCAGGAATATGCATAAATGTATCGATATAGTCCAACCCTCTGATGTAGAGAAAGACCGATCGGAAACGTAGCTATCCAAAAACGTACCGATAAACACCTCGGAAAATAACCAAATAAATATTCCCCATCCACATAACGTCAGGAAAGAATCGATAAAGAGTGGAAACCAACGTCTTTCAGAAATGATTAAAGGTGAATGCATAATTTATCCTCTTTCAATACCACGATCTGGACTTTCCCAACGCGCTCGCTTTTTGCGGGAACGCAGCATGACCTTTGGAAAACTGACTAGGCTGGTAAAGAGGCTCAATGTCCAATACACCATGGGATACCAGATAACCCAGAACAGATATTTACCAATATCTTTCTCATAACGTCGTTCAATCAACATACTGACTGCAAACTGGATTAAACAGACAACCCCTATCATCATGCCGGTAAACGCGGGAGGAAAGAGCGTTTCCACCCGAATCTCCTCAGGCAGTTCTATTAAAAAACCTAATAAATACAGTAAGACGCTTACGGCATAGGTGAAGGCCCATAATATCGAAATAGAATATTCGAGGAACAAGGGCCACATTCGGCGATAGCGCCATGACCATAAATGACGGAAGTTTTTTAAAAAGACCTCAGCACCGCCTTGCGCCCAACGTAGCCGCTGCTTCCACAAGCCAGAGAGCTTTTCCGGCATCAAAATCCAACACAGTGCTCGTGGCTCAAAAAATATCGTCCAATGGCGCAATTGAAGCTTCCAGCTAATATCGATATCTTCCGTGATCATATCGGGGCTCCAGTAGCCAACCTCTGCTAGCGCACTGCGACGAAAAGCGGCAATGACGCCAGAAACCGTGAAAACTTTGCCATGAACCCGCTGTGTGCGTTTGATCAAACCAATAATTGAGGAGAATTCACCTACCTGAATGCGACCAATCAGCGTCGAGCGCGTTCTTATCCTTGGGTTTCCCGTTACTGCACCGACCCGCGGATTATTGATCAATGGATTGATCAAATAGGCGACAGCATCGGGATCGAGAAGCGCATCACCATCAATACACACCAGCAGATCGCTCTTGGCCGCCGCACATGCCGCTTGAAGCGCCAACGCTTTGCCCTGATTATGCGCAAGATGAATGACTCTAAGTTTGTCATATTGCTCCGCCAACCGATTGAGCTCGTCTCCCGTATCATCATTGGAACCATCATTCACAGCAATGACTTCAATATGGGTATAACGTTGTGCTAATGCCGCCTCAATGGTTTCGCGCACATTAGGCCCTTCGTTATAGCAAGGGATCAGGATTGACACTAACGGGCGTCCGGTTGGCTCATCGGGTATCACCCCGTCTCCCCAACGCCAATGCCGTTCGTAGTGAAACCAGAAATACAGTCCTCCCGTTATCCATAGCCCAGACATAAACAAAGGCCAGAAAAAGGTAAAGTTGAGAACGACATCCCCCGTAAAGGAGAACATCATGCCAAAAGGGATGCCGAGCATCAGACATAATATTAAGGACGCTAAAATTCTCTCGATCATGGCAGTGGGTACCATTCTGATGAAATCATGGGACGGATGCCTTCCAACTCAGGCGTATTGTTAAGAAAATCATCCGGATAATAACCGTAACTTTTTGCACCATTCAGTTGCAGCACCCTCATCCATTCAGCCAATTGCTCGGTGTCTAACCAGGGTTCTCCTGGAACACGCCAATCCCTTGCCTGAAGTTCAAACACGGTTTTATCCAACGCACCGGGACGACGAGCCACTTCTTGTACCAGCTTTTGCAACCACGCATTGCTGTCCTTAGACGCGACGTTTTCCATCAATGGCATCGCCATGGGGGCAACCCAATCATAAGCGGCAAGGAAATCATCCAGATTTTGGGAGAACCATGCTTCACTTTCCGGTTCAATAATCGGTAATGCGAAAATGTTGCGCGCGGTCTGAACTTGCGGACCACGGATCTCATGCACACGAGCGGCCAGTTCGAGCGTAAAGTCAGTTAACGCCTTACTTTTAAACCGCATCCAGCGTGCAGTCAGTTGGGGGTCGCGACGAATACTGGCGATCGCGTTGGGGAATCCGGCCTTTTGGTAGGCTTGCATCGCCAGATGGCCTGCATCTTCATCATCTGCAAGTACGGCATCGTCATGGAATAAGATGCCATTGAACATGGTGTAAGCAGAAAGATCCTCATAAATATCAGTAACTCGTCTTCTGGCTTCCGCATCCCATAGAGATAAACGTCTATATTGGCTACGGCTGACACTACGTTGACCGCTCTCACTGTCGATCCGCTCTACGAACGGTAATGTCTTATCATCCATATCAAAAGCCAGAACCGGCATCCATGCGTAAACACGGACTTTTGCCCGAGATGCCAACTGCCAGGCTACATGATTGAATAAATCCTCTCGAACAGGCATCCAGCGATTAGGGAAATACAATGACTCGATGTTGCCATCACCATTCGGATCGGAGAAAGCCTGAAGATAAACGGTGTTAATACGTAAGTCGGCAATACGTTGAATTAATACATCCATATTGCGGGACTGCTGGGTTTTATCGGCGTCATAAACATAATCCAGATCGATATGTGCGACCCGTATAGTCTCAGGTTCTCGGGCATGGCTGACCATCAGTGCGAACCGTTGCACATCTGGATTATTGTTAATCAGTATGCGAGGAACATTATACGGTGAGTCAGTTGACGCAGGCCCACTTCCAAGCGTTAGCGCTAGTTGATAGCCGCGCTGCTTAACAATGCTTAGCGCGTCCCCACCCACAGCACCATAGGGCCAGACCCAAACCCGAGGCTTTTTCCCTGTCGCGTCAACGATCCTTTTAGTAATGAGGTCCGTATCATGCGCAAAACGTTGACGATACTCATCCCGCGTTTCGTATCGCTTATCCTCTGGGAAATAAAGGCGAGTGGAAGCGGCCGGTTCCATATTCCCCTGAGGGTTTGCCAGAATCCCTTTATGTAAGTCATAGGTATGTGCCCCAATTTCTATCAGGCCAGATTGCGCCATTTCACTGACTTGCTGCCAGGTAAGGAAATGGTTGCGAGGTAATTGAACGCCACTAAAGTCCACCGGCTGGTTTTCTGGCGTATCCAGCCAGCGCCCAACGGGTGCCAATACAGCTGGCCAGCCATAGGCTTTCAGAAGAGGGTAAACGCGATGATAAAAACTGCTGTAACCATCATCAAATGTCAGTAACACTGCCCTGTCCGGTAGCGGTTTACCCCCAGAGCCAGCAGCCAGAATGTCATCAACGGATATCGGGTGATAACCGTTTTCCCTCAACCAGGCAAAATGTTCATTCAGTGCGCTGGTGCGTACCGCCATAAAACGTTGATCGGCACCCTCATCGGCAACATCGTGATAGGCAATAACAATATATTGATTGGTTTTCCACGGTTGCTCCTTGACCAAAATAGGACGGTCTGCTGGAGAGAGATATTTCACGTCAACGGGATGTGCGCAGGCAGTGATCATTAAAACCCCCAGCATCATCACAAAATTTCGTAATCGTATGAATAACATGATCTTCCCCCTCAAAATCGATAATTCAAATCGAAAGCCAGCGACACATTTTGCTCCCGCTTGCCATCGTAAGGCCGCTTATCCCACTGAACGCTCGCCCCCATATCCAGTACGTCATTCCACCGTACCCGTTGCCCATACCCGAGCGTGGTGATAGCCCCAGCGGACTCGCCTCTTTGCCAGTAACGCCCGACCCCCACATTGATCTCTTGATGCCACTCCGTCTGGTAATGTCGATAAAGCAAGTGATCGATGGCTAAAGCGGGTAGCACAGCTACATAACTCTGCGGGTTGTAATACGAGGTGTTCTGTTTACTGTTTGATCCCAAACTTAGCGACGGGGTGAAATCTATGGCTAAAGTCGGTGATGAAAAAATTCGTTCTTGCCCACTCAGTCCGTACTCCTGACGTCTGTTACCATCAGAAAACCACCCGTTCGATAGATCTGCTTGCCATGAACGCCGTTCACTTTGCCGCCAGCGGACATACCCTCCACCGCCATTCGCCGTTACGCCATTTTTAAGTGCCTGTAGCGGTGTGCTGCGCATTAGCCGTTCGGCATTAAGGCCGACACGCCAAAAATCATTAACATCACGCCGATAGGAGAAACGCCCACCGATATCAGAGCCAAATCCAAAATTTCGGTGTGAAAGCTCAGCCTCAACCCAATGATCACGGTCGGTAAATTCCACACCGCCGCGAATACTGCGATTAATGGCGCGTCCGTCACTGAAATCACTTTGATTAAAAGCGCCCCCAGAGAACACTCGCCAATGGTCGGCAAAGGGTGGGCTATAGAGCACGGCATCAATATCCGTGTCGTTCATTCCCTTGGCAGGACTGTCAGACTTGAGGCCCTGAGTACCCGCAACACGCAGCTCCGCCATGTGATGTACCTGGCGCAAACGCGCTAATCGTTTCACTGAGAAATCTTCCGGATAGCGAGCTACCGTATCGTCAGTCAACTGCTCAAGCTGGCGCCATTCCTGCAATTCCAAGGCCGTAAGCCCTTGCTGGGTTTCCAATCGGAAGAATGTCGGTTCCAGCAACTCTGCTCGCTTTAATAACGCTTCGGCACGACGTGGCCACCCTCTGGTTAGATAAACCCCCGCCAAACGTAAGTTTAGATCTTGGTTTCCCGGCCCACTAAAGGCCAGACGTTCCGCCAGTCGTTGCGCAGCCGGAAGGTCGTTATGGGAAATCAGCGACTGTATACGCAGGTATTTGATGTCAATCCAATCGTCGTTAGGTATGAATGTTGGTAAACCATAAACACTTTTTTGATAAGGTGTTTTTTCTCCAGCCTGAACTGACAACTGTGTTGCTTGTTCAATTTTCTCACTCTCCAAAATGCTGTAGAAAAAATCGCCTTGCAGCGCTACCCGAGAGTGTTGAGAAGGCTCTTTTTGTATTACCGCACTGAGAATTTGCTCTGCTTTCTCCGGCTGCTTCGAATAAAGATAAGCAGAAGCGACCCAGCGCCGAGCATAAATGGGTATCTCCCCTTCTTTGAGAAGTGATTGGTATTCCGAAATAACCTCTTCCATGCGATAGCGAACAAGCAATGCACCTAACCGATCAATTCGAGCCTGACGATAGCTGGCTTTTGCCGATGGAAGCCTTCGCCATTGAGTCATCAAGATGTCATAACGTGCCAACGCGCGATCCGCCACAACGAAGCGTTCGTTTTCCGTTGTCGACGTGATAAACGCAAGACGAACCCACTCAGCCGCCCGCCCCAGCTCTCGCTGGCGTTGCGTTTCATCAATATGGAAGCTGTAAGGTTTGCCGTTTTCCAGGGCTGTTAACGCAGGTGCGCTAATTTTATTATTGGAGAGAATGTCGCTGTATTCATAAAACAGCGCTTTATCTTGTGGCGCATGGCGCATGGCTTGAATGATAGAAAAGAGGGAGTCAGTATGCTTTCCCGCAATGCGTTGCACCCACGCTAATTCACGCCAATGGTTTGCCGTTGGCTCCTGCTTAACGCGAGACTCAGCGAGTTCCAGCGCTCTTTTTGTCTGTCCGGCATCCGCGAGGGTGAGTATCAAACCACTACGTGCATCGTCATCCCGTGGGGAGCGTTGCAAAACCCGGCTCCATAATTCCACTGACAACGGCCACTGCCGGAGATTACGGTAGGATTTGGCCGCCGCCCTCAAGGCAGGATCGGGCAATGACATCGCTGGCGAATAGGTTTCCCAAATTCGTCTCACTTCAGCATCCTTTCCCGCCCAACCGTTAACTAGCAGCCAGTCGGTCACCTCGGCAGCGGTCAGTACGCGATTTCTGGATTGCCCATCAAGCCATGACGTCGCCGCGGAGATATCGCCCTGCCGGGCGTTGATGATTAATGTGTCGTAACGAGATTCTGCCGCCACTACGCCGCCAGAAATGGAAAAATAAACTAATGATTTAAGTAAGTTAAACAATATTGGATTGAGTCTGCTTGAATGAGAATTAACAAAACTCATCGCTGAATCTCCCCACCAGTGATGACAGGATGACATTCAAATACATCGTTGAACGCTGGTTTCATGACTTAACACCTCTAATCGAGTCTAAACGCGGCATGCAGCTATCCCTCCCATGATTCGAAGTCAGAGATAGACGCTAAGGCCAGTTTGGCGCATAATAATGCATATAGTTTTTTTATCAATATAATTTTTATACGCATATGACTAAAACTTCAGTGACAGGTTCAGAACCGGTAGTTAAAGGGCGCAGTTGGGGACTGGAACGTCGGCTTCAATTCATCGACTTTCGGTTACGGTGGAATGGGCACATAAATCGTACAGATCTAACGTCTTTTTTTGGGTTATCGATCCCTCAGGCGTCGCTCGACATCGCTAAATATCTTGAGATCGCACCCTATAATCTGGTCTACGATCGACGTACCAAAACTTACACGGCTACGCCAACATTCTCTGCTGTCTACCCACAGAATTCAGCCCAGCGCTATTTAGCAGAATTATTGGCCATGAAGACGGGCGTACTTGAAGCGGATGCCAGTTTCATCGAATCTGCTCCAGAAGTGTGCTGGGTTCATATCCCGCTCAACACCTACAATGAACAGGTTGTTGAGGTCATAGTCAGAGCGATTCGTGAAAAAAAGGCAGTGAGCATCTGCTATCAATCCTCATCATCAATGGATCACTCGCCACGGCTCATTTCCCCACACGCTTTAGGCAATGATGGATTACGGTGGCGAGTACGCGCTTATTGCCATGTTAAGCAGCAGTTTAATGACTTCATTCTTACGCGAATCCTCAACATTGAAGGTAGCGAAGCCTCGACAATCGATCCCGCTAGCGATTATTCATGGCACACCCATGTTCAGTTAATGTTGAAGCCTAATGACGAACTGCCTCAGGCACACCAACGTGCATTGGAATTAGAATATGGTATGACCCATGGCGAGTTGAATTTATCCTGCCGTCTGGCATGTTTACATGAAACCCTCGGACGATTTCACATCAGCCTGACAGATGAAAATAACAAACAACATCAGCCGTTTATATTAATAAATAAGAAAGACGTTCAGGCATTTCTGGGGGAATGACTCACACACCCATCACTGATATTCATGTCTCTGCGGGATAAGACGGTGCAAGGTTACGGCTAAGTGAATCGCATATTGGTTTCACTTTTCGCCCTTGCATCAGAATTATCATAAAATGATGTAAGATAAGAAGGTATTTAAGTGTGATTATGATACAAAATTGATGCAGGCCAAATAGGCTAACCGGGGAAAAAAATGAAAACTCGCGCATATGAATTATTAGTCGTTTTCATTTCAACCTTAATGATGAGTTACTTAGGTTTATCTTTTCGGTTACTTGACGACACATCCCTATTCTGGCCAGCAGACATTCTATTGTTTTGCTTTCTCATACGCTATCGCAGTCGAGATAAAAGCATAAAAAACAAATCATTGCGTAGCGTTATTTTATGCATGATTGGCTTCTTGGGCATACTACTACCTGCTACTTATCTTGAAAACAATCAATCGTTTTTTGAAAAATTCATTCATAGTGCGATCAGTTTAGTTTTTTTTATTACCGCATGGATTGCATTTATCGTTTTTTCAAAAATAAAGGGAAACACGTATAGTAAATTAAGTAGAAATTACATTTTCTTTATATTTATTTCTATCTTTATAGGCTCTATTTTTTCAGCCATATCTTATGGATTATATTTATTTACCACAAAAACCCATGAAGATATTTTTATTCTTTCAAGGAAGTGGTTTAGCGAAGAGCTAAGCTCTGGTGTCATTTTCGTTTTTTTGTTTCTAAAAGCAATAAAAAACATAAAGAATATTTTATCAGCATCAAAATCCTCAATTAAAAAACCATCATTTATATTTTATTACACTGTCATTATTATTTGCATCGCCTCTTTAAACATCACACTAAGTGTATTAGCAATACTGCCATTGATTTACCTTTCCTTGTCTCACTCATTTAACAAAATTATTCTAATTTGCTGTGCAACTGGCATGGCACTAAATTACATTTATATAAAAAGATTAATAGGCATCCATGACGAAATAGAAAAAGAATATTTATTTGAATTATCTTATTTGTTTCAAATAAACACTTCATTTATTATCATAAGCGTTATAATCGCATCTTCATTTATTAATAAATATAAAAAAAACATCAAAAGAATAGAGTTAATAAGCAATCATGACGCACTGACCGGCGTGTTAAATAGACGTTCACTCAACCAACACATGATGAATATCATTAACTCCATGCGGGGTGGAGAAAGTAGAGTAATGTCTTTATTTGTTCTTGATATTGACCACTTTAAAAAAGTTAATGATACCTATGGACATGCTGTAGGCGATAATGTCATCAAAGAGTTTGCTGCAACCCTTAAGCAATATACTCGACCTCAAGACCTACTATGTCGATGGGGGGGGGAGGAGTTTTTAATAATAATCCAGGGTCTCTCTGTAACTGACTGCTTAGATATAGCTGAGAGAATTCGCTTTATTATAGAGAGATCTTCACTAACGATTTCAGATGGCCGCACAGTTCGATATACGACCAGTATAGGGGTAAGTTTTTTTCATCTGGAAAGAATTGAAGATTTTCATAACGCGTTCAAAGAGGCGGATAAACTGTTGTACAACGCAAAAGAACAGGATCGTAATCGCGTAAATTCAAGCTATGGTGTAAATTCGGTAAAAAAAACAATATCATGATATCTGCATCCATTTAAAATACCTTTTATTAAAAGGTAAATTCTATATCATCAAAATGCTATCCACAGATGAAAAATGAAAGTTCAAGGTAGAGATTCTGCTATGCAATCACCAAAGAAGTGGCTGATTCTGGCCATTGTTTCCAGCGCCCTGTTCCTGATTGTTATCGACATGACGGTGCTGTACACCGCGCTCCCAACACTGACTCACGATTTGCACGCCTCCGCATCGGAAAAGCTGTGGATCGTTAATATCTATGCGCTGGTCGCTTCTGGCTTGCTGCTGGGGATGGGGACCTTGGGTGATAAGCTAGGTCATAAACCTTTGTTTATTTCCGGATTGGTGGTCTTTGGTGCAGCGTCATTGTTTGCCGCTTATTCACCCACACCCAGCATGCTCATCGCCGCTCGTGCTCTGCTAGCGGTCGGTGCAGCGATGATGATGCCCGCGACGCTCTCGATTATTCGTCTGACCTTCACTGATGAACGGGAACGCGCGCTAGCGATTGGTATTTGGGCTGCGGTGGCATCCGGCGGCGCGGCGTTTGGCCCCGTCATGGGCGGGATACTGCTTGAGTACTTCTGGTGGGGATCGGTTTTCCTCATTAACGTACCGGTCGTGCTGCTTGCACTGATCATGGGAATCACCATGATCCCGCATCGGCCGGGCAATGCTTCACATCGCTGGGATTTCATCGGTTCTCTATTAATTATGGTAGGTTTGATTGGTATAACCTATGCCATAAAAGAGCTGGGCAAACGGGCCCCATCCTATGAGGATGCATTGATCGCTCTGCTTATCGGCGTGGCGTTCATTACCCTGTTCGTTCAGCGGCAGCGTAACAGCAAGCATCCCTTAGTCGATTTCGCTCTCTTTCGCCTGCGGCCTTTCAGTGCCGCCGTGGCAGCAGCCATCGTGGCAGCCGCCGCATTGATCGGTATGGAGCTGGCTTTCACACAGCGGTTACAGCTAGTTGTCGGTCTGTCTCCGCTACAGGCAGGATTGTTCATTTTACCGTTGTCGCTGGCATCCTTTATCTCCGGGCCGTTGACCGGAAAGATATTGCCACGCGTAAATAGTGGGACAATGCTAGCCGCTGGCCTGTTGATTTCGGGTCTGGGAATGGGAAGTTATCTGCTGCTGCACAACGCCTCTATCATCATACAAGTTATCAGCCTGACGATAATTGGCGCAGGCGTGGGCTCAACCATGACAGCCGCGTCGAGCACAATTATGCAGGTTGCCCCTGCTGAAAAAGCAGGTATGGCAGCGTCAATCGAAGAGGTGTCCTATGAGCTGGGGGGCGCAACGGGTGTGACGCTGATGGGCAGCTTGCTGTCTTTCGCTTATTCCGCAACGTTTATGCTACCCGCTGGGTTTTCCGCACCGGACACCGCCTATGACAGTCTGGACGAAGCGTTGATTTTTGCTGAATCCTTGCCGGAAAATATGCAGCGCATTCTCACCGCACAGGCACATTCCGCCTTTGATTCTGGGTTTTCTGCTGTGCTGGCAACCGCAACGCTGATCCTGTTGCTGACCTCTGCCTTCGTCTGGACAACGCGTAATAATAAACAGCAGCGTAATCAGGCCGCTGATGCATAGCACAACTGAAGCATCTGCTAAGGGCATAAAAAACGCCGTTCAATAGCGAACGGCGTTGATAATTTAGCGACGAACTGTAATTTAACTACGAACTACATCATCGCGACTCAGTAGGTTTCTTTACCGAACTGCAGTGAACGAGGCCCGTACAGCATACCGCGTGCATGACCCGCAGCCAGCAGGCGCGCACTAGTCACACCCGCAATATCATGGCCTTTGTCGGAGATCGTATCCGCGATTTGACTCACCGCAGCCTGCACCAGAATACCGATGATGCCGCCGTTAGAGTTTGACTGCTGCTCGTTGCTGGAAGCCGTTGCACTTCCGCTCCACAGCAGTTTACCCGTACGCAGATCAACCAGACGCGCATCCGCAGAAACGCGGGTTTCACTATTAATCACGATGTACGACGTACCGTACTCTTTCACGTCCAGATATAGTGCAGCATCCGCGCCAAAGATTTGGTGCAGCTTCGCTGTACTCAACGCATGGATATCCGACGCAGTAGACAGACCATTCTGTTTGAACGTTTCATCCACTACCGCAACAGGCAATACATAATAGCCTGATTCTGCCAGCGGGTAGGTAACTTGTGAAAGCAGGCTATAGCTTGCTTTCACATCAGGGGAATGGTTAACCGGCGGTAAGACCAGAATGGACTTAGGCTTGCTCTGCTTAAATGACGTGTAGTCATAAGGTACAGGTTTAGCACAGCCCGTCAGCACTAGCGCAAAAACCAGACCACATAATCCTAAGAAACGATTCATTTAATATTCCCTTTATTTTTACTCAACAAGAAATCCATAAAAGGTGCTGATTCAGGGAATTTCGCTTTTTCAGTTTCAAACTGTTGGCGAGCTTCACTATCACGGCCAGTGTTGGCGTACAGCAACCCAAGTTGAGCATAGAGTCCCGGTGGGACTGGTTTATTTGCGGCTTTCGCTTTTTCGATCGATGCATTCAGAGCAAGGATTTGTTGTTCTGGACCGACTTTATCTTGTTGATAGTAATCATAAATCGCAGGCTGGTAGTTGTCCCAGCTGTAAATCGTTTTCGGCGCGGACGCACAACCAGCCAGTACCGCTACTGCCAATAGCAGGGTAACTTTCTTATAAGATAACATTGTTATATTCCTATTCCATTAGTTCGCTGGGCGCCAGGCACCGCTTTCAATTCCTGCAACCAGATTATTGACGGCTTCACGAATAGCCAAATCCAGAACTTTACCGTTCAGCGTCGAGTCATAGCTGGCTGTGCCACCAAACCCGATAATTTCACGGTTGGACAACGTGTATTCGCCCGCACCTTGTACGGAATACACCACTTCAGACGTTTGTACGTTCACCACATTCAACGTGGTTTTTGCGTAAGCAACCTGTGTTTTACCGCGACCAAGGATGCCCCACAGCTGATGGTCACCCACTTCTTTGCGGCCAAACTCGGTTACATCGCCGGTAATAACATAGCTCGCGCCTTTCAACGTCTGCGTTTGCCCTTTAATGCCCGCTTCGGCTTTCAGCTCTTCCATATTGGTACGATCCAGCACATTAAAGCGGCCGCTCTGCTGGAGATGGCTAACAAGAATGGTCTTGGACTGATTACCTAAACGGTCAACACCATCAGAAAAAATACCGTTCATATAGTTAGAGCGGTTTTCAAATTTTCCGATGGAAATCGGGCTGCGAACACCCTGATAAGGCGTACTGTAAGAAGTAACTTTTTGTGCTTCTACGGTACGAGAAGACTCTGTAGCACATCCGCTCAATAACGCAGCTGACATGAATACAGAACAAAGAACGACTTTTTTATTCATAACACTATCCCTTAGTGACAATCCATTAACCCTGAGCAAAGCCCGGTTATTGATTCATAATGAAAATGCCGTGCAAACATCATTTAGTTGCAACACTGTTTTGCTGCATTTAAATGGCGTTCGATATTATGAGGGCCATAAGTAAAAGTAACGAGTTATTTCATGAAAAAATTAACAAAAACAGTTGAAAATCAGAATTTTTACCCGCGATAAAGCACGGTAAACCAGATAAAAAACAAGGCTATATGCAACCATGCCATTACTTTCACATAACATTATAACTAACTGAAACGATTCAATAATTTTATTAGCAACCTACGTGAGATTTAACATTAACCGACTTTTTACCTGCTCTATATCAAGGTCAATGTGTTATCCAGCTATTAGGATAAAGGCCACGATCGAGGGATCTAGGGTGGGAAAAGGTAATGAACCGATTTGTTATTGCCAGTACTCAAGACTGTATGGGGTGCCATGCATGTGAAATCGCCTGTGTGATTTCACACAATGACGAACAGTATCCAGATAGCACCGCGGTGTTTCAGCCCAGAATCAAGGCGTTCAATACGCCAACACTGCGGGCTGCCGTGACATGCCGCCACTGTGAAGATGCACCCTGTGCCAGCGTGTGCCCAACGCAGGCCTTGATCAAAAAAGACAATAGCATTCAGCTCGTTCAGGAAAAGTGCATCGGCTGCAAAAGCTGTGTACTGGCTTGCCCATTCGGTGCAATGTCCATGGTGACAAATCCCATGGACAACAGCGCCATAGCCCATAAATGTGACCTCTGCGCCGATCGCCCTGAAGGGCAAGCGTGCGTGGAAGCTTGCCCAACTCAGGCATTGCAGCTCATCAGTGAACACACGTTAACAGCACGCCGTCAGGAGAAACAGCAGCTGATGGCGCTGCGTTCCGCCGCTCACTGGCAGCGTGAAACACCTGTACTGAAAACGCTGACGACCCATCCGCTCAACAAAAGAAAAAACTGGCCGCGCCGGGATGCGGAGAAAAAACCGCTGACGCAGAGAACCTCCACCTTTGATGAAATCTACCATGGCTTCTCCGTACAGCAGACGGAAGATCAGGCCGATCGCTGCCTCTCCTGCGGCAAACGGGCAGTCTGCGAGTGGACTTGCCCGTTGCATAACAATATTCCCGAGCTGCTGAGTCTGGCGAAGCAGGGGCGCATTCTTGAAGCCGTAGAGCTATCACATCAAACCAGCAGCCTGCCAGAAATCTGTGGCCGAGTATGTCCGCAGGATCGGCTATGCGAAGGGGCTTGTACGCTGGGTAAAGAGTACGGTGCCATCACCATCGGCAACGTTGAACGCTACATTACCGATACCGCGATGGCCATGGGGTGGTCACCCGATATGACGCGTGTCGTTCCCAGCGGCAAACGCGCCGCAATCGTCGGGGCTGGCCCGGCTGGGTTAGCCTGTGCCGATGTGCTGGCACGCAATGGCGTGCAGGCCGTCGTGTTCGATCGCCACCCGGAAATTGGTGGATTGCTCACGTTCGGAATTCCGTCGTTCAAGCTGGATAAAGACGTCCTGATTCATCGTCGTAAAGTATTCAGCACCATGGGAATCGAATTCCAGCTGAATACCGAAGTGGGGAAAGACATTTCTCTGGCTCAGCTTCTGGACGACTATGACACCGTTTTCCTCGGCGTGGGCACCTACCGCTCCATGAAGGCCAACATTGATAATGAAGATGCCCCCGGCGTCTTCGACGCACTTCCTTTCCTTATCGCCAATACCAAACACGTTATGGGGCTACCTGAATTAGACGATGAGCCCTATATCTCGATGGCAGGAAAACGCGTCGTAGTACTCGGCGGTGGGGATACCGCAATGGACTGCCTGCGCACGTCCGTCCGGCAAGGTGCGATATCCGTAACCTGCGCATATCGCCGCGATGAAGCCAACATGCCCGGCTCGAAAAAAGAGGTTAAAAACTCCCGCGAAGAGGGCGTGGAGTTCATGTTTAACGTTCAGCCACAAAAAATCTGTCTCAACGAACAGGGCGAAGTGTGCGGTATCAGCCTGGTTCGCACTGAACTGGGTGAACCAGATGCTAGCGGCCGTCGTCGCCCACGCCCCATTCCTAGTTCGGAATTCGTACAGCCCGCGGAAGCCGTAATAACCGCATTTGGCTTTCAGTCGCACAGTATGCCGTGGCTGGAAGATGCCGATATTGGTCTGGATAACTGGGGACACATCACCGCCCCCCTTGATAGTCAGACACCTTGCCAGACTAATCATCCGCGTATTTTTGCTGGTGGCGATGCCGTGCGCGGTGCCGATCTGGTGGTTACCGCGATTGCCGATGGGCGCAAAGCCGCATTGGGGATGATTGAGACGATGGGGCTGACCGCCGTCACAGGTGCCATTCCCGCACATCCGCAGCGTCCCGAAATGAATGCAACCCGCGAGGAGCTACGCTCATGAATCAATTTGTTATCGCCGAAGCAGAAAAATGTATCGGTTGCCGGACTTGTGAGATCGCCTGCGCGGTAGCCCATAGCGGTGGCCAAAGTGCACAGCTGAAACCTTCTCACTTCTTTCCCCGCCTGAAGGTTGTCAAAAGCGCCAACGTCAGCGTCCCCGTTCTTTGCCGCCAGTGTGAGAACGCCCCCTGTGCCAGCGTATGCCCGAATGACGCGCTGGTGCGCGATCGGGATAGCATTCAGGTTATCCAATCGCGCTGCATCGGCTGCAAAAGCTGCGTCGTCGCCTGTCCCTTCGGTGCCATCAATGTGGTGACAAAAGCCTCGAATGACGAGGGGGAAGCGCACCCTACGCAAAGTGAGGTTCACAAATGTGATTTGTGCGTAGATGTGGCCCAGAGCCCTTCCTGCGTCAGCGTGTGCCCGACGTCAGCGCTACGATTAGTGACAGCAGATGAGTTACGCAAACAGACGCTGGAAAAACAGCGGCGCTCCGCACTGGGGTGGTCGAACCATTAAAGCAGACTGGAATGTGGCGGACAGGGAAGGATCGCCACAAAAAGCACGACGCAGTAAATTCGTTGCACCTAATTAATAATTATCGCCGATTTATCCATCGATTTTTCTTTAGATCACATATTAGTCTGATAATATGCATCGGTAATGCCTGATAGGTTCCCACCTTTTATTACGATCACGGAGTGAACAATGACCTGCCATTTTGTCAGGTGGACAAGCACGGAAGCGCTTCCTGACTTACAAAGACTGCCCGATAAGCTCATCTCATCAACACAGAGTTTTTCAGCCAAACGCCGCGAACGTTATCTGAAAAGTCGAGCGCTGTTGGCCGAGATGATGTTCTATTTTTTCGGCTATCCGCTATTGCCCACGCTGCTGGTATCCCCTGAAGGACGCCCTTATTTTGCCGATCCTAATCTGCCCAATTTCAGCATCGGCTATGCTGGCAATACCATCGCCATCCTCCTGAGTGAAGAAGGAAGCGTGGGTATGGATATCGAAATCGTTCATGTCAGGCCAACGAATCAGGTCGTCCCACAGATGCAGGCGCAGACGCAGGCCGAACAGGCGTGGATCGACGCTCAGCGCGATCCGCTGGAAGCGGCAACGCAGCTCTGCACTATCCGCCAGTCACTGATAAAAATCCCTGGCGTAAACAGTCATCCACCCAATCAGCTGAAACTCCACCCCGCCTCTGGCAGGCTGCGTTCAACCTGCACTCCCGCCGTAGAAGTGATGAGCGATGTTGATGATTATCTTGCATGGGCCTGCGCCCACATCCCCACACTTAATCGATTGATCATGTGGAAATACACGTCGGCATCGGGAATGAGAAAGTCGGGGGAAATCCTACAGCAGCAGCGTCAATCTGTACGCTATATGAAATTAACCAGCCATACGATAGAAAAAGTCACCTCTACGGCGTCACAGTAGCCAGCAGCCTCGTCGCAGGCTGAGGCTCCGGGAAAACCCGGAGCCTCGAACGAATTAATGTCCGTCGATAAACACGATTTTCAGCAGGAACAGCAGCGCAACTACGACCACGCAAGGGCTGATTTCACGCCAGCGGCCCGTCGCCAACTTCATCACACAGTAAGAGATAAAGCCCAGCGCGATCCCTTCAGTAATAGAGAAACTGAACGGCATCATCACCGCGGTAATAAAGGCCGGGACGGCTTCCGTCAAATCATCCCACTTCACACGCGCCAGGCTGGACGTCATCAATACGCCCACGTAAATCAGTGCGCCAGCGGCCGCATAGGCAGGCACCATACCCGCCAGCGGTGACAGGAAGATCACCAGCAGGAACAGCAGACCGACCACTACGGCAGTCAGGCCGGTGCGTCCACCCACGGACACGCCAGAAGAACTTTCAATATACGCCGTAACCGATGATGTCCCGATAAACGCGCCAGCCACAGAGCTGATGCTATCGACATACAGCGCTTGCTTCATACGCGGGAACTTACCGCGAGCATCAACCAGACCCGCTTTGTCCGTCACACCGATCAGCGTACCGGAGGAGTCAAACAGGTTAACCAGCATGAAGGAGAAAATAATGCCGGACATCCCGAGGTTCAACGCTCCCGCCAGATCAACCTGACCCACCACGGACGTTACGCTCGGCGGCATAGAGAACACGCCGGAAAAGGTCACGTCACCCAACAGCAGGCCGATTGAGGTCGTCACGACGATGGAAATCAGTACTGCGGCGTGAATATTACGTGAAGCCAGCGCCACAATGATGAAAAAGCCCAAGGCACCCAACAGCACGCTGTGTGATGTCAGGTTACCAATCGTCACCAGTGTTTCAGGATTAGGAACGATAATACCGGCGTTTTTCAGACCCATCATGGCAATGAACAGTCCGATACCACTAGCGATACCCAGACGCAGGCTAAGCGGGATATTGGCGATCATCCAATAGCGAATCTGGAAGATAGTCAGCAACAGGAAACCGATTGCGCCCCAGAAAATAGCGCCCATCGCAACCTGCCATGGCAGCCCCATCGCCCCTACGACAACAAAAGCGAAAAATGCATTCAGCCCCATTGCTGGAGCCAGCGCGACAGGCAAGTTAGCCAGCAGCCCCATTAAAATACTGCCGAATGCCGCAATCAGACAGGTGGTCACAAAGACCGCTTTAGTATCCATCCCCGCCACACCCAGAATCTGCGGGTTAACAAACACGATGTAGACCATCGTCAAAAACGTCGTGAAACCGGCAATCGTTTCCGTACGTGCTGTCGTGCCGTGTTGTTTAAGTTTAAACACGCGCTCCAGCAGGCCCTGCTCGGTAGCAAGACCGGGTTGTGATTTATTCATTAGTACCAATCCAAAGAAGGGAATAACTGTCGTCGGGTATCCTATAACAAAACTATGCTTTTTTACGTTGATCACACGTTTTTTTTCATCGAATAATAAAAGCCTATTAACCTCATGGCTATTACGCCGAAACCCCTCGATTGAAACCCCTTAATTTTCTGCAAGATTGCCGTGAAAATAGCTGTATATACTCTAAATAATTCGAATTTCAGGACAAAAACGACAAGGCGTTTTTGAACAGCGCTTGCGCTGATCCCGAAGGGATGAGGCCTAAGGCCGAATAACGCGGCAAGAGAAGGAATCCCGATGAGCTTACTTGAGTAAGTGATTCGGGTGACTGAACGCTGCCAACGCACATGCAACTTGAAGTATGACGAGTATAGGTCGCAATATTGGGTCAATTGGGTAAAGTAAGAGTAATCGCTTAATACTGATCACTTAAGTCCATTTTTAGGAGAAACACGGGGATGAGGTTCCCGCAGGGAGCCTCGCCACGTGGTCGCTCCGTGTATCTCGGTTCTTACATGGTCGGCATTAGGGTATTTGCTTTATTTCATCGATAAGGATTGGTCATGCCCCGTATTGAATGCGTCTTCTTCGACTGTGATGGCACGCTGGTGGATAGCGAAGTGCTGTGTTGCCAGGCTTATGTGAATATCTTCATCCCCTATGGGGTGAACTTATCGCTGGAGGAGGTGATAAAAACCTACAAGGGCGTGAAGCTGTACGAGATTATTGCCCGCATCAGCCAGCAGCATGGCTTAACCGTATCGGTGGAAGACGCGGAGCGTCATTTCCGGCAAGAGGTGAAGCATCTCTTCGATGAATTCCTGCAACCTATTGAAGGTGCGCGTGAGTTAGTGCAGTCCATCACTGTCCCGATGGCCGTGGTTTCCAACGGCCCGGTCAGTAAGATGCATCATTCGCTCGGCCTGACGCACATGCTCGATCTGTTTGGCGACCATCTCTACAGCGGCTACGATCTGAAGAAATGGAAGCCCGACCCAGCGGTGCTGTATCACGCCGCCGAGCAGTTACAGCTTCCTATTGAACACTGCATTCTGGTTGAAGATTCCGCCGCTGGCGTACAGGCAGGCATCGCGGCGGGCATTCCGGTGTTCTATTACTGCGCCGATCCCCACAATCAGCCGATCCATCACCCGCTGGTCACGATGTTCGACGATATGCGGGAATTACCGCAAATCTGGCGCGAAAAAGGCTGGAATATCACCGCGTAGTAGCAAAGGCTAACTTAAGGTTGCTGAAAAAGGTCGCCATTTTCGTTCTGCAAAATAGGTTTATGAACAATTAGCAGCCTCAGGCTGGCTTATTTCGCCACCATAGCAGACGGCGCTTCGGCTGTTTTTCCTGCTGGCTAAAACGTGCGTTAACCCCATTAGCCAGCAGCTCCAGTGACAGGCAAAACACAAAGTAGACCAGCGCGACAAACAGGAAAACTTCCATCGGGTAGACCATGCTGCGGTTATTGACCTGAGTCGCGAGAAACGTCAGCTCGCCAACCCCGACAATGTAGGCCAGTGAGGTATCTTTAATCAGGGAAATCCATTGGTTAATAAAGGAAGGCACCATCATCCGCAGCGCCTGCGGCAGCACGATCTGCCACAGCACCTGCCAGCGGCTTAGCCCCAACGATAGTCCAGCCTGCCACTGACCGCGCCCGATGGCGACAATGCCAGCCTTCACGCCATGCGCCAGATACGCCGAGGCGATCAGCGCCAGCGCACAAACCACGGTGGTAATTTCAGGGATATCAACGCCAAAAACGATCGGTAGCAGGAAGTACGTCCAGAAAATCAGCATGATGACGGGAATCGCTCGGAAGAACCCCAGCACCATCGCTAATAGTGCGCTCCACCCGCCCCGAGACATCGCCAGCGCCACGCCCAAAATCGTACCCAATACAGCAGACGCAACCCCCGCCAGCAGGCTCATCACCAGCGTTAGCGCTGCGCCACCCAGCGGGCCATCAGGGAACGTGCCCCACATCAAATAGTCGATGTTATCGGTGATAACGGTAAAATCCATCTCAATGCCTCTCCGCCAGACTGCGCTGCTGACGCCACATGCCCCAGCCTTCCATCACGGCAATAATCACGATGTACAACACCGTCGCCACGCCAAATGCCTGAAACGTACGCAAGGTTTCCGTCTCTACCTGGCGCGAAGCGTAAGACAATTCTGCGACGCCGATCGCCATCGTTAACGACGAGTTCTTGACGATATTCATGTACTGCCCAAGCAACGGCGGCAAGGCAATTTTTAGCGCCTGCGGCAGCACAACGTAGCGCATGGATTGCCAGCCCGTTAATCCCAAAGCCTGCGCGGCATACTTCTGCCCGCGCGCCACGCCACGGATACCAGAACGGATCTCTTCTGCAATAAACGCGCTGGAGTAAAGTGTCAGCCCTGCCAAGCCAGCCAAAAACTCAAAAGAAGGCCACGCTAACGTTGCCCCCCACAGTGAAATGGAATGAGGCGTATTCAGCCATTGCATCACCTCGGAGGAAAACAGTTGCCCAGCACCGAAATACCAGAAAAACAACTGTACCAGCAGCGGCGTATTACGAAATAGCGAGCTATACGCCACAACAACGCCACGCAGCACATGAATCTGACTGTCTCTGGCCGCCGCCAGCAGAAAACCCAACACCGTAGACAGAACGACCGTACCGAGAGAAATGCCCAGTGTGATCAGGAAACCGTGCCACAGCCAGATGAGATATTGAGGAGCCAACAGCCACGACTCAAGCGATTGCAGCGCCGTATCCATACGTTTTATCTCTCTTTGTCATATACCCATAATACTTCAAGCTGCATGTGCGTTGGCTGCGCTACTCGGCCCACTCACGTGGACCTCGCCCCGTTGGGGTCGCTGCAAGCAGCGTTCAAATATGCCCTCTGGCTGATTTGTCACTCACCCGAATCACTTACCTGAGTAAGTTCATCGGGATTCCCTCTCTTGCCGCCTTCCTGCAACTCGAATTATTTGGGGTATAAATAATATATACCCTAGATAAAAATGCCCTCTGCAATGCAGAGGGCTGGGATCATAGCACCGAAGGCGTCAGCTATCAGGATTTAGGTTGCTGATCCAACGGGGCAAAGGTGAAGTCACCGCGCGGCTGGGATGATTTCGTGCTCGGCCCAAACCAGCGATCGTAGATGGTCTTCGCTTCGCCCTGCTTTTCCAGGTTAATCAGCGTGTCGTTAATTTTCGCCGTCAGGCGCTCTTCACCTTTAGGAATACCAACACCCTGATATTCTTTGGTAATGCTGAACGGAGAAATTTCGAATTCAGCCTTCTGCGCATCAGGCACGTTAGCCAACAGACCAACCAGCTTGGCATCATCCTGCGTGATGGCCTGAACATTGCCGTTACGCAGCGCAACAAAAGCCAACGGCGTATCGTCGTAGGAAATCACTTTGGCGGTCGGGTAATGCTCGCGCAGAGTAATTTCCTGAACGGTGCCTTTATCCGCGCCGATACGCAGCGTTTTGATGTCGTCCGGCGTTTTCAGCACGCCTTTACGAGCGATGAATTTTTGTCCGGTCGCGAAATAAGGGAGACTAAAGTTAACCTGCTTGGCGCGCTCATCGGTAATGGTGAAGTTCGCGGCAATCAGATCGACCTTCTGAGAGCTTAACAACGGAATACGGTTAGCGGGGTTGGTCGCACGTAGTTCAACCTTCACACCCAGCGCCTTACCAATCGCCTCGGCGATATCAACATCATAACCCACCAGCTTTTTGCTCTGCGGATCGACATAGCCAAACGGCGGATTGCTGTCGAAGACGGCAATTTTCACCACGCCCGCCTTCTGAATATCATCCAGTTTATCTGCCTGTGCAGCACCAGAAACGGAAGCCAATCCAGCCAACAAAGTCACTGTCAAAATCTGCTTTTTCATTCCCTGCCCCTTAATTATTACTCTATTAACAGCAGGCTATCAGCAGGGTGAAAACGCGGGAAATAACATAAAAAGCTATAATATAACCTTATGTTACTTCGGTATTCTGGCAGATTATCCTGACGATTCAGCGAGCCTTATCAGCGTATGCTGACAGAATAAACCAGGTCATCATTCCCCCGATGAGTCCCCAAAATACCGCACCAATGCCCCACAACGTCAGTCCAGAGGCGGTGATCAGGAAAGTCACGACCGCAGCATCGCGCTGTTTTTCATCCAGCAACGCGCGATACAGGCTGCCTGAAATCGTGCTGAGCAGTGCTAAACCGGCGATAGCGTGAATCAGCGGCTGCGGCAGTGCAGTAAAAAGCTGCCCGATAGATCCGCCAAAAATGCCTGCCAGCAGATAAAAGCCACCCGCCGCGACGGCAGCAAGATAACGTTTTTTCGGATCGGGGTGCACATCCGACCCCATACAGATCGCGGCGGTAATCGCGGCGATACACACGGAAAAACCGCCGAACGGCGTCAATATCAACGCGATTAATGCCGTAACGGTAATCAGCGGAGACACGGGAACCTGATAGCCAGCCGCTTTTAGCGTGGCAACGCCCGGTGCGTTCTGCGACGCCATAGTGACAATGAAAAACGGAATACCAACGCCCAGCAGAGACGCCCACGAAAAATGCGGCGTAATAAGCTCCGGTACGGCAAACACCAGCGGCGAATCAGAAACCACAATTTGCCCACGCAATAACGCCAGCAACAAGCCAGCTAGCAGCGTTAATACAATGGCAAAACGAGGGATCAGCCGACGACTGAGCAAATAGGTCACGCACATCGCGAAAGCGAGCCAGAAATCCTGTTGCAGAGAGAGAAATGCATCCGCGCCAAAACGCAGCAGAATCCCCGCCAGCATCGCGGCAGAAATGGCCTGCGGAATCACATTCATTAAGCGGGCAAACAGACCCGTGATCCCGCAGATAAAGATAAGCGCAGAGGCAAACAGGAACACGCCAATCGCTTCATTGAGCGACGTACCCGGCAGGCTGGTGACCAACAGCGCCGCCCCCGGCGTTGACCAAGCCGCGAGTATCGGCGCACGGTAATACAGCGATAGGCTAATGGAAGCCAGTCCTTGAGCAATCCCCAGCATGCTCAACCAGCCGCCGATTTGTACCGCGCTGGCACCCGCCGCTTCCGCCGCCTGAAAAATGATGGCGGCCGAGCTGGTATAGCCCACCAGCACCGCAACAAAACCGGTGATGAGAGTCGAAAAGGTGACATCTTTTAGCGCAAATGACGCTGGCATGGTATAGCATCTCACTCTGATCGTGCGCTATAACGCACAGGAAGCGTTAACATAGCAGCGTGCGCTATAACGCACAAGCGGGAGCCAGCATTGATGTCTGATGAACTAACCAGCCGCATTGGCAATACATTGAAAACGTTAAGGCAAGGGAAAGGCTGGAGCCTCACGCGAGCAGCAGAAGAAACAGGGGTGAGCAAAGCGATGCTGGGTCAGATCGAGCGTAGCGAATCCAGCCCGACAGTTGCTACCCTATGGAAAATCGCGACCGGTATGAATGTCGCATTCTCTACCTTTATTGAACCGACGCTCGCGGATGAAGACGTGACGTATCGCTCAGGGACGGGTTCTGCATTCAGGGAAAACGAGGCGGGAATGTACGTTGTGCCACTCTTCCCCTTCGATGAAAAGCTGCGTTTCGATATGTTGGTTATTGAACTGGCTGCTGGTGCCAGCAGCCCCTCATCACCGCATGAAACAGGGGTGATCGAGCATATTATTGTGCTGGAAGGCCAGTTGGAGATGACCGTTGATGGGCAGACGCACTTATTGTCCGCGGGTGACGCCCTGCGCTTTGCTGCTGATAGAGAACACCGCTATCACAATCCTACCGACATCACCGTGCGCTTCCACGATCTAATTCACTATCCTTAAAAACTAAATCGCTATAAAAATTAACGCCCTGCAAGCAGGGCGTTAGGCCGTTGACAAACTTATTTGTCGAACGAAAACGGGAGTGACGGAATAGAAGAGTAAAGCGTTTGCGCCATGGACAAAAGCGTCAGGAACGCTTTTGAACGTCGCTTGCGACGGCCCGGCAGGGTAAATCTCAGGGATGAGATTCATATCTGCGCAATCCGAGCTTACATGGACGTACTTGCAGCGTCTTTACGATCTATCCGTTACTACCGCTCTACGAACTTTATCAGCAACCTCTAGTTGTGGTAAGCAGTCGCAGGCTTACTCTTCTTCTTCTTTCTTCTCTTTCTGCGCCAGCAACTTCTCCAGCGCATCACCGCCAAGGTGGCGGAAATCCTGACCTTTGACGAAGTAGAAGATAAATTCGCAAATGTTCTGGCAACGATCGCCGATACGCTCGATAGAACGGGCGCAGAACAACGCAGTCAGTACACTCGGGATAGTACGAGGATCTTCCATCATATGAGTCATCAACTGACGCACAATCCCTTCGTACTCTTTATCCACTTTTTTATCTTCACGATAAATACGGATCGCTTCGTCCAGATCCATTCGGGCAAACGCATCCAGCACATCATGCAGCATCTGCACGGTATGGCGGCCCAATGATTCCAGGCTGACCAGCAGAGGCTGATGCTGATGGGAGAATTTCTCCAGTGCGGTGCGGCAGATTTTATCCGCCACGTCACCAATACGCTCCAGTTCGGAGATAGTTTTGATGATCGCCATCACCAGACGCAGATCGCTGGCGGTGGGCTGACGTTTCGCAATAATGCGCACGCAGGCTTCATCGATCGCCACTTCCATCATGTTAACTTTGGAGTCGCCTTCAATCACCTGCTGAGCCAGTTCCGCATCCTGATTATGCATTGCGGTAATCGCGTCACTCAGTTGCTGCTCCACCAGCCCGCCCATGGTCAGGACCTGCGTGCGGATGTGTTCCAGTTCGGCGTTAAACTGACCGGAAATGTGTTTGTTCAGATTCAGATTATCCATGATGCTTTCCTAATCAACCGTAACGGCCGGTGATGTAATCTTCAGTCTGTTTCTGCCGTGGAGCAGTAAACAGGGTATCAGTATCGCTGAACTCAATCAGTTCACCCAAATACATGAACGCCGTATGATCTGAACAACGCGCTGCCTGCTGCATGTTGTGAGTCACGATGACCACGGTGTAATCTTTTTTCAGCTCGGAGATCAGCTCTTCAATACGGCCGGTAGAAATCGGATCGAGTGCAGAGCAAGGTTCATCCAGCAGCAAGACATCTGGGCGAATCGCAATACCGCGTGCAATACATAAACGCTGCTGTTGACCACCGGACAGGCTATAGCCGCTCTGGTGCAGCTTATCTTTCGTTTCTTGCCACAGCGCCGCTTTGGTCAACGCCCACTGAACACGTTCATCCATATCAGCGCGGGACAGTTTCTCAAACAGGCGAACACCAAACGCGATGTTATCGTAAATGGACATAGGGAACGGCGTCGGTTTCTGGAAAACCATACCCACCTTGGCACGCAGCAGCGCGATGTCTTGCTTATCCGTCAGGATGTTATTGCCATCCAGCAGGATATCGCCTTCGGCGCGCTGCTCAGGGTAGAGCTGATACATTTTGTTCAGCGTACGCAGCAGCGTGGATTTACCACAGCCGGACGGGCCGATAAACGCAGTAACCTGATTCGCGGCAATATCCAGCGTAATGTTTTTCAACGCATGGAATTTTCCGTAGTAGAAATTCAGATCGCGTACCTGGATTTTATTGGTGGATGTCTCAGTAGTCATACTCATCAAGACTTCTCTCTTTTTCCTGGCGCCGCCGGGCAACGCCTTGAATTTATTTAATGTTTATCAGAAAACTAATGTTTTTAGCGAACTAATGTGTCTTCGGGGAGAAAATAACACGCGCCAGAATATTCAGTAGCAGAACGCACAGCGTAATCAGCAGTACACCCGCCCAGGCCAACTGTTGCCATTCCACAAATGGGCTCATCGCAAATTTGAAGATGGTAACGGGCAGGTTAGCAATCGGATGCATCATATCCGTGCTCCAGAACTGATTCGACAGCGACGTAAACAGCAACGGCGCCGTTTCCCCGGCAATACGCGCGATAGCCAGTAACACCCCGGTGATGATGCCCGATACCGATGCTTTCAGCGTAATCGCAGAAATCATTTTCCATTTCGGCGTACCCAGCGCATAAGCGGCTTCACGCAGGCTATCCGGCACGAGTTTGAGCATGTTCTCGGTGGTACGAATCACAATCGGCACCTGCAACAGCGCCAGCGCAATTACCCCAGCCCAACCGGAGAAGTGCTGCATCTTTGCCACCACGAGCGTGTAGACAAACAGGCCGACCACAATGGACGGCGCTGACAGCAGAATGTCATTGATGAAACGAATCACTTCAGCGATCCAGGATTTACGACCGTATTCCGCCAGATAGATACCCGCCATAATGCCCAGCGGCGTACCCAGCAGCGTCGACCACAGGATCAGCAATCCGCTCCCGACGATGGCATTCGCCAACCCACCACCCGCGGTATTTGGCGGTGGTGTCATTTCGGTAAATAACGCCAGAGACATGCCATCCACGCCTCGGGTAACGGTCGAGAACAGGATCCATACCAGCCAGAACAGGCCGAAGGCCATCGTAGACATGGATAAAAACAGTGCAATACGGTTTTTCTGGCGGCGCCAGGCCTGCATTTTACGCCGTGAGCGTTCCAGTGCGGCTTCTTGTTCTATGCCTAATGTAGCCATTAGCGCGCCCCCTCATTTTTTGCCAGACGCATAACCATCAGTTTTGAACACGCCAGAACAATAAAGGTAATCACAAACAGGATTAGCCCCAACTCCATCAGCGCCGCGGTATGCACGCCGGATTCGGCTTCGGCGAATTCATTCGCCAGCGCAGAGGTAATACTGTTTCCTGGCATATAGAGTGAAGCGCTGTCGAGCTGGTAGGTGTTGCCGATGATAAAGGTCACTGCCATGGTTTCCCCCAAAGCGCGCCCCAACCCCAACATCACCCCGCCTATGACACCGTTCTTGGTGTAAGGCAGCACAATGCGCCAGATCACTTCCCACGTCGTACAACCGATGCCGTAGGCAGACTCTTTCATCATCACCGGCGTTTGCTCAAACACATCACGCATGACCGCCGCAATGTACGGAATAATCATGATGGCCAGAATGACGCCAGCTGCCAGAATACCAATCCCGAACGCCGGACCGGAGAACAGTGCGCCAACAATAGGAATGCCGGACAGGACGTTGCCTACCGGCTGCTGGAAATATTTGGCAAACAGCGGAGCAAAAATGAACAGCCCCCACATGCCGTAAACAATACTCGGAATGGCCGCCAGCAATTCAATCGCCACGCCAAGCGGACGTTTCAACCAGGTTGGTGCCAGTTCAGTCAGAAATAACGCAATCCCGAAGCTAATCGGAATCGCAATAATCAGTGCAATCAGTGAGGTCACGATGGTGCCGTAAATCGGAACCAGCGCACCAAACTGCTCTGCGGGCGCATCCCACTCTTTCGTCCACAAGAAGGAAAAACCGAACTTCTCGATGCTGGGCCAGGACGCCACAATCAGGGAAACAATAATGCCTCCCAATAGCAGTAGCGTGACCAGCGCCGCCAGTTTTACCAGCGCACTGAAGAGGATATCGCCATATTTTCCCGGGGCTTTGATAGTTGGCTTGTACTCCGCCATACGTCTCTCTTCTCGTTTTAACTACATTTAATAAGCTATTGAAGGCAGAGAGGCTTATCACCTCTCCGCCCCGATACGACGTGTTATTCCACTACCGTATTCCCAGAACCTGACAACCTCATCACGATCTGGTTATCAACACGACGGCTGTCGATACAATAATCAGTACAGTGCTTTACCGCTGCTGTCTTTGACCTGAGTTTTCCAGGCAGCACGGATTTGCTCAGTCACTTCTTTTGGCAGTGTGGCGTAATCCAGTGCTTCTGCTTGCTCACCGCCTTTCTTGAACGCCCAGTCGAAGAATTTCAACACTTCAGCGCCCTGCTCAGGTTTTTCCTGTTTGGTATGAACCAGGATGAACGTGGTTGACGTGATCGGCCATGCATCAGCGCCTTTCTGGTTAGTCAGATCCTGAGCGAAAGACTTGCTCCAGTCGATCTCTTTGGCCGCGTTGCTGAAACTTGCGCCAGTCGGGCTAACCGCTTTGCCATCGGCAGAAATCAGTTTGGTGTAAGCCAGGTTGTTCTGCTTGGCATACGCATATTCTACGTAACCGATAGAACCAGGCAGACGCTGTACGAACGCCGCGATACCATCGTTACCTTTACCGCCCAGACCGGTCGGCCAGTTCACAGTAGAACCAGCACCAATCTTCTCTTTCCATTCTGGGTTCACTTTCGCCAGATAGCTGGTGAACACGAAAGAAGTACCAGAACCGTCAGCACGACGAACCACAGCAATATCCTGATCCGGCAGCTTGGCATTCGGGTTCAGCTTGGTAATCGCCGGGTCGTTCCATTTTTTGATTTTACCCAGGTAGATATCACCCAGTGTTTTACCATCCAGCGTCAATTCACCAGATTTGATACCAGGAACGTTCACTGCCAGTACCACGCCACCGATAACGGTTGGGAACTGGAATAAACCATCCTGTGCTAATTTGTCGTCAGCCAGCGGCGCATCAGAAGCACCAAAGTCTACCGTTTTAGCGATAATCTGTTTTACACCGCCAGAAGAACCGATTCCTTGATAGTTAACTTTATTGCCGGTTTCTTTTTGATAGGAGTCAGCCCATTTAGCATAAACAGGCGCTGGGAATGTCGCACCGGCACCGGTGAGGTTAGCAGCAGCAAAAGCAGAAAATGCCGTCAAAGAAAAGGTTGCCGCAACAACACTGGCAAGAGTGGTACGCATCAGTTTCATAATCCCTCCTGTGGGATACTCGACGTGTCGACGTAGAGTCGTTATCAATCAGAGTTATCAAATCAGAGTGTAGTTCGCAGGAGGAAAAATAGGACAATTTGGTGACAGTAAAATGTACACAACATGACAGTTTTATGACAATAACAGCAAGCGGGAAAATTCAGGCCTTTTTAACCCTGAGGGGCTTTACTGCGGATGATTTGAATCCCCGTCATCAACTGATTTCTGAGACGAACGTCAGTAGGGCAAAGCCCATGCAAAACCGATGAACCCGAAAGGCTGACTTGTGGGTATTGACCTGCCGAAACCTGTACACCCTTCGATGTACAGGCTCTATTTTATACGACCAAATCGCTCAAAAATCGTTTCGCACGGGGATGCTCAGGCGCAGTGAAGAACCGCGCTGGCGTTGATTTCTCTAAAATTCGTCCCTGATCCATAAACCAAATAGTATCGGCAACGTCACGGGCAAAATTCATTTCATGCGTCACACACATCATGGTCATTCCCTCTTGTGCCAGACCGCGCATCACGTTCAGCACTTCGCCGACCATTTCAGGATCGAGCGCCGATGTCGGTTCGTCAAATAACATGACGGGTGGCTTCATCGCCAGTGCGCGCGCAATTGCCACTCGCTGCTGTTGCCCACCGGAAAGTTGCGCAGGATACGCTTGTGCTTTGTGTGACAACCCCACCCGCTCAAGCAATTCTCCCGCGTTCTTACGCGCTTCTGAACGTTTCATGCCCAGTACCTTGATCGGCGACATCATAATGTTATCAATGACCGATACGTGCGGGAACAGGTTGAAGTTCTGAAAGACAAAGCCAATGCGTGTACGAAGTTGATTCAGTCGCGTGCTGGTGCCATGAATATCAATGCCATCAAATAAGATCTGCCCTTGTTCAATAGGCTCTAAACGATTGACGGTGCGAATTAGCGTGGATTTTCCAGAACCGGATGGGCCACAAACCACCACCACTTCACCGGGTTTAACTTCAGCACTCAAATTGGTCAGCGCCTGATATTCACCATACCATTTATTGACCTGATTAAATAAAATCATCGGGATCATGGTGCCTCCTTCTTCAGATTAGGGTTGGCGAAAAATAATTGATGATGGCCATCATCACCCGACGGGGATTGCCCATTCAGCCGCTTGTTGGCAATCCAGCTTTCAAGTCGGTTCGCTAAAAAAGTAAAACTAAAACAGATGATGTAGTAACTCAGCGCGACAATGGCGAAGACCTGAAACGGTTTGGTAAGCAGTTGGTTACTCACCTGATTAGCCGCGTAGGTCAGCTCAGGAACGTTAATCACATAGCCCAATGTGCTGTCTTTGATAATCGACACCAGTTGGCTGATTAGGCTTGGTAACGAGTTAAATAGCGCCTGGGGTAAGATCACCAGCCGCAAGGCTTTCAGGTGGCTCATACCCAATGCACGCGAGGCTTCATATTGCCCTGACGGCAGCGCCTGAATCCCTCCGCGCACAATCTCGGCAATGTAGGCGCTCTCGTAAATCACGAGTGTGCATAGCATGGTCGAAAAACCGCTGATGTTATGGCCGATAAGCAGAGGCACACAGAAATAGGTCCAGAACACGACCATCATCAGTGGAATGCCACGCAGCGTATATACCCAGCACGTGGCGGGCCAGCTTAACCAGCGCCACGGAGATAGCCGTGCCAACCCAACCAAAACACCAAGCGGGAACGACAGCAACACCGCGAGCAATGAAATCAACAGGGTACAGAGTACACCGCCGAGTGGTCCGCTCGGGTATTGCCCTACCAAAAGCAACATTCCGTGGTCACGCAGGATCGTGAAAATATCAAACATCGTCGTTACCTCGCATACACACGTTGATAGTGACGCGATAGCAGCGCCCCCGCCCCCATCAGTAGCAGGGAAAATATCAAATACCCTAGCGTGCCAATCAAATAAGCTTCAAAGGTGCGGAACGTCTGGTTCTCTAGATCGCGAGTGATGTACGTCAGTTCCGCTACGCCAATCACCATTGCCAGACTGGTGTTTTTAAATAGCAGTACAGTGTGGTTGATCAGCGACGGCAGCGCGTTGCGAATGCCCTGCGGCAGGATCACAGAACGCATTGAGCGCATAAAACTCATACCCAGTGCGCGGGATGCCTCATTTTGCCCGTCTGGAATAGCGCGAAGACCACTGCGGATATCCTCCGAAAAATAGGCAGCCTGACACAAACCAAGCGCAAACATCGAGAACAGGAATTCAGCATTGAAGCTGTTGATCCACATTTGCAACGATTCCGGCAACAGCGTGGGAATAGCGAAGTACCACATCATCAACTGAATGAGAGTGGGTACATTACGATGATAAGAGACGTAGGCGGCTACCAGCCATATTGCTACGCGGCGCTCTGTCAGCCTTATCACCAGCAGTATTAGTGCAATGAACATGGCCAGCAGCCAGGCCCCCACAGCCAGTTTCAGCGTAATCATTGCACCTTCAACAATCACGTCTGCATAACGGCCTGTCATAAAGGTTGTGAAATCGAGCGCCATATAATGTACCCCCTTGAAAATCAGGCGATACTGTCGCCAGGCCGCATGGTAGAAAGCCCGCCAGGTACTTGCAGCGTCGGAGTAATCTCGATATTACCGATATTCACCGCTATCGGGGCACTAAGGGCAAACGCAACACAATCAGCGATATCTTGCGCCTGCGGCAGTTCAAATCCTTCAATAAAGCGTTTGCGCGCCTCTTCATAATCGCCAGACACATTGCCGAAAATATCCGTTGCGACACGACCTGGGCAAATTTCGGTAACACGTACCCGCTTACCGTAGCAGTCGACGCGCAGTTGGCGTGACAAGGCGTGTACCCCGGCTTTGGTGGCGTGATAAACGGAATTGCCGTTGAAGTTATAAATTGCCGCAATCGAGGTGATGTTAATGACGTGACCACAATCCCGCGACACCATTCCAGGCACCAGAAGCCGGCACAAGTGCAGCACCGCACGTAAATTGACATCCACCTGAGTGTCAATCACGTTTTCATCCGCGTTGAGGATAGATCCCGGGTGCGACACACCCGCATTATTGACCAGAATATCCACCTTAAGATCGCAACACAGTTCGGTCAGCGCATGCAAATCTGCGACATCCACCGCATGCGGGATACACCCGGTGCGTTCAGCCAGTGCCGCCAATTGTTCACGGCGGCGGGCAACCGCGTGTACCGTGATGCCTTCCCGGCATAACCGTTCGACAATTGCCTCACCCATCCCAGCGGATGCTCCGGTTACCAGGGCAACGTTATAATCCGAAAATGGCATTGAACCTCTCCTATCATCATGCTGTTTTATTCTCTGTTTCGACTGTAAGCCGTTATTTCAGGTTGGTATAAGACATAAATGATGTGAGGCAATAAGGGGGTCTTATAATCCTGACAAGGTTCGGATACGAAAAATTTCGCTTCCATATTCAACCTGTTGTTCATCTGTGAATTCGACAGCAACCACCGTGCCGCTGACCGTACTTCTTAGCGGTATGTACACCACACCGACTTTGATAAAACCCAGAACATCATTAACCTGCACATCTTTTTCTAGCGTCACGTAACACGCATCCAGCAAGGGATGACGCAATAAAAGCTTGCCGGGCAGAGGCGCACATACCGTAAAAATAACGTTTGGTGGCTCTGCCGGTTCGACAGAGGGAAGCGTAACTGGCACAGTCGGTACACGGGCCATACGCACCGACCAACCTTTCCCATTAATTTCGATGCGATTAATAGCTGTTTTTCGCAGTGTTTTTGCAAGCAGGCGAAGTTCGGCGAGTGTCATTGTCTTTGGTTTCATCTCTGGCCAATCACTGGCATAAGTCGTCATGCATCTGCACATAGGCAAGATGTCCTGACAACACTCTACCCTGACCGCTATGCGGGTCAGTAAGAGGGTTTCGCTTTACGGGGATAAGCGCGGCTTATTAACTCACCAAGGTCAAGGGTCGGTTGTCTGGTGTTCTATCCGCCATTAGCGACAGAAGAATATTTTTCACGACTTCCGCAGGTTCAGAGAGCGACAGATGATCGGACATACAGAATGAGAGTGACGCATAGATATCTGGATCGATGATTTTCGCCATCCACGCATTGGAGGCATTCAACATGCTACGCGCCGCCGAATCCGGCATGATCGTACAGCCCATACCCGCCGCCAGAACGGCATTGAGCGTGGTTTGCGATTCAATTTCGCATTTAACCTGATAGGTCAGCCCCTCTTTTATAAACGCCTCATCCACGATTTTGCGCATAATGTTGTAAATACGTGGTAAGAATAGATTGTGTTGTGCGACCTCCGCCAGCGTAATTTCTTTTTTCGGTTTCATCAGGCTATTTGGGCAAACAAAGCACAAAGGTTCTTTCATCAAGGGAATAAAACGCAGCCCGTGGATATTTCGGTTGTCATAAATCACCGCCATATCCATGCGACCATTCATGATCAACTCGCTCAACGTAGTGCCGAAATTTTCATTGAAATAGAGAACAATGCCGGGATACTGGCGCTGAACTTCAGCCATTAAAGGAAGCGCAAGCTGCTGAGCCGCCGTTCCCGGCGCGAGCCCTACCGACACACTGCCACTCAATTCTCCACCCGCTCGATCAATGGCACTCTGTGCCTGCGCGCACTGGCGTAAAATCGCCTGGGCGTGACTATAAAGGATCTTCCCCGCGTTAGTCGGCGTGACACCCCGCTTGGTGCGGATCAACAGTTTCTGGTTCACTTCACCTTCCAGCGTAGCAAGTTGCTGGCTCAACGCAGGTTGGGCGATATGCAGAATATCCGCAGCCTGGGTCAGGCTACCCACATCGACAATTTTGATGAAATACTTCAAGCGACGCAGATTCATTGATGGTGTCTCCCTCATATCACAACATCCATACAAGCAATGCATGTGCCAGTTATGATGCGCCTCAACGACAGTCGTGCCAGCAAAGGTGGGAACTGAAATACGCTACGTCCAACCTTCTGGTGGAACGCACCGTTGCAGAGCAGATCCACGACCCGTTGCATCACGAAGGGATAAACCGTTCGGTTAACTATCGCATTCAGTTATGTCCCCACAACAAAGCAGTATTAACGGCTCACACCATCGGTTCCCTATCCTCAACACACGTCACCTCGTTATTGATGACATTCACCTACTGCGCCCCTGCGTGGTCTCCCGCTGACTCATGACCTGGAACACCTGTGATATGCCAGATATTGCCGATCGACTTAATAACATTGCTATTTCCGCGTCCGTCGCGATGACGCAAAAAGCACGTGACCTTGCCGCTCAGGGTATTGATGTGGTTGGGCTTTCAACCGGTGAACCGGATTTCCCTACTCCGGTGCACGCGATTGAAGCGGCTTATGCTGCCGCACTCGCGGGTGATACTCGTTATCCGCCGACCGACGGTACACCCACGCTACGGGCGGCTATTCAGCGCAAATTCAAGCGCGATAACCATCTCAACTACGACATCAGCCAAATCATTACCTCTGGCGGTGCACGGCAGATTATTTTCAATGCCATGATGGCAACGATAAATCCGGGTGATGAAGTGGTCATCCCCACACCTTCGTGGATAAGCTACGCCGACATCGTGAAATTTGCTGGCGGTACGCCAGTGCCAGTCGCTTGCCGTGAAGAACACGGTTTTAAACCCTTGTCGCAAGATATTGCTCATGCGATCACGCCGAAAACCAAATGGCTATTGCTGAATTATCCGAGCAACCCTACGGGGTCTGTGGCAAGCCGCAGTGAGTTGCAGGCTATCGCCGATGTGATGTTGGATAATCCACACGTCTGGGTCATGACCGATGATATTTACGAGCACCTGATTTATGACGACTGCGAATTTTTGACTATGGCGCAGGTCGAGCCACGCCTGTTTGATCGCGTACTCACGGTAAACGGTGTATCAAAAGCATACTCGATGACAGGCTGGCGACTGGGCTTTTGTGGCGGCCCTGTCGCGTTAATCAAAGCAATGAGTAATGTGAACACGCAAAATGCGGGCGGCATCGCGACATTAGCGCAGGCAGCAGCAATTGCCGTATTAGATGGCCCACAGGATCTGCTTAAAGAACGCGCCGCGATTTATCGCCAGCGTCGGGATTTCGTACTGGAAAAACTGGCAGCCATTGACGGCCTGCGCTGCCACAAACCGCAGGGCGCTTTTTATCTGTTTGTGAATATCGCCCATTTTATTGGCAAGACGAGTGCTGGCGGGCGGCGCATTGAAAGCGATGCTGACTTTGTCATGGCACTGATTGAAGAGCAACACGTCGTGACGGTGCAAGGTGCCGCCTATGGCATGAGCCCGTATATTCGTCTTTCTTACGCCACGAGCATGGAACGCCTTGAGACGGGATGCGCACGCTTGGGTGCATTCTGCAACGGTTGTCATTAAACGATCCCTCTTCACTCAACACAGGGTGAAGAGGGTAAAAATGAGGTTCTCGCCAGTTAGCGGGGGAGCTTATGATGGGGCGATAACATCCGCTGCGGGCGTGACAGTTCCACCACAGGCTTCGATTTCACTACGAACAATGGCAGCCAGTTCGACCGACCCCGGCGTGTCGCTGTGTACCAAAATAGACTGAGCGCGAACAGAAATCATATCCCCTTCAATGGTCTTGACCGTGCCTTGTTCCAAAAATTGGCGTACACGGTCGCGCACCTGTGTTTCTTCACTAATCAACGCACCGGCTGTGCCGCGCGGCACCAAATGCCCCTGTGCATCATAGGCGCGATCCGCTAAGAATAGCGTGAGGCTTCTCAATCCAGCCTCACGGGCGGCGCGTTCGATAATAGTATCCGGCTGAGAGAAAATAATCATTTCAGGATCAAGACGATGAATGGCCTGCATCACCTGAAGAGCCAATATGTCATCACGGTTGATCATATTGCCCATCGCCGCATGAAAACTGACGTGCGAAACACGCATACCTTCATTTTCCGCCAACGCGCATAGCGCACCAATTTGATACACCACCAGTTGGCACAGTTCGTCAGCGCTAAAGGCCATTTCTTTGCGCCCAAAACCTAATTTATCAGGCAAGCCTGGATGCGCGCCGATCCCCACACCGTGGGCTTTTGCCAGCCGCACCATCCGCGTCATGATCGCCGGATCGCCGGCATGAAAGCCACAGGCAATATTGGCGGACGAAACAATCCGCATCATGGCATCATCATCGCAGACACGCCAGACGCCAAAACCTTCGCCCATGTCAGAATTCACATCAATTTTCATTATGTCCTCTGCTCAATCATCGATGCCAGCGGCAGCGCGAACACTTTCAGACGTGCCAACCAGCGCTCAGTGGCTCGTCGTACCACAACGGCCTCTTTTGCGTCGCTTTGAATAAACTGAATCGACTTCCCAGCCTGTAGCTGACCAAGACGCCAGAGATCTTCTTCAATCACACAGGCCATTTTGGGATAGCCGCCCGCCGTATTAGCATCGCTCAACTGAATGATTGGCTCACCCGCTGGCGGGACTTGTACAATGCCGGGGATGAGCCCGTAAGAACGCATCTCAATAACGCGGGAAGGTTGGATAGGTTCACCCGCCAATCGGTAACCTGTTCGGTTACTTTGTAACGACACTTGCCACGGTTGCTGCCAGAAACGTGCCGTGTCGTTAGCAAACAGGTGATACTCCCCCGAGGGAATTGCGCGGATGGGTAGGACGCCATTCTCGGCGACAGGGAAAACATCTCGCAGGGCGATATCCGGCGGTTCAACGCCCATACCGCAAGCGGGCAGCGGCGGAGCGGTGGATTCGCCGACGGGCAAGATATCCCCTTTCTCTATCGGCCGGCCGTGTAACCCGCCAAAACTACCGCGCAGCGCCGTACTACGCGACCCCATAACCAGCGGCACATCAATGCCCCCCGCGACACACAAATAACCGCGAGCACCGGAGCGTGGGAAACGCATCTCCAACACCTGATCTTTTTCCACGCGACACCCCCACCACGGCGGTAGCTCCACACCATCAAGTAGGGCACGGCAATCTGCCCCCGTGAGCGCAATAGACATCGCCTGACGAAAACGCACACGCAGTGGGAAGACCTGCACTTCAATAGCAGCGGCGTTATCGTCGTTGCCGAGAAGCGTATTCCCCACCCGTAATGCCAGCGGATCCATTACGCCGCTCACCGATACGCCAAGATGCCGAAAATGCGTACGCCCTAAATCCTGTACCGTATTCAGTGCGCCCGTTCGCTCAATTTCAATCACAGCTCAATCCTCTGCGGTATAAAGCGGATGGTATCGCCTGGCGCCATCAACGCAGGGCTATCCGCTAGGGGATCAAACATCGCCAGATCGGCAAAACCAATGGCATTCCAACCGTTCGGCCCTGTCAGCACCGACACACCCGTTTGTGGCCCACCGATGGTGACCGTGCCTTTAAGCATATTGAGCGACGGCACTTTTTTACGTGGCGTAGCAAGTAACGGATCAAGACCGTGCAAATAGCCAAACCCCGGTGCACTACCAAGAGCAAATACCGTGTAGTTGCCCTGATAGTGACGGCGAATCACCTCTTTCGCAGAGAAGCCCGTATGGCGACAGACGTCATCCAGATCGCTCGCCAGCTCGCCGCCGTATGTCACAGGAATATCAATACGTTTGCCTTCAGAGTGAATCTCACTGGCCTGCTGCCAATAACACCGCAGCCGTTGCGGGAAATCATCAGGATCGTCCGGTGTCACACGCAACAAAACCAGCAGATTAGTCACACCAGGAATTAATGATTCCACCTCATCACGCTCTGCGAGCATCTGTGCCAGCGACCAGATACGGCGCTGAACAGCCAAGCTGAACTCGCCCGGTGCTTCAACCAGCCAGGCACGGCTGCCCATCGTGGACAGCTTTACCGTATCGACATTCTCGGCTTTATTCAGCATAGGCAGGTCATGTGCTAACAGCCCCATAACTTATTCCAGCGGTTCAAATTTCAGGTTAGCCAGCGGCTGAACGCGTTCTTCGCGTACCATTTTGTATTCGGTATTCGGGCCAATCCACGTATCCCAAATACCATCAATGGTGCCGTTATCATCCATGGTTTTCAGGCTGCTGTTGACCTTCGCCAGTAGCGCGGGTTCATCGCGTTTCATGCCCACACCAATCGGCTCCAGCGCCATTGGCTCTTTTATCATCGCCAGCTCAATGCCATCTTTTTTCGCCTGAGATATCATTTTGATACCCGTCATGGTGTTGGTCACAAAACCTACGGCTTTATTTTGCTGTAGCGCTAGGAAAGCAGAGGCCGAATCCTGGAAAGTTACCGCTTTGCCGCCTTTCAGGTGAATGGATTGCTCAGATGTGGTGCCTTTGGTTGCGCTAATACGTTGGCCTTTGAAATCCTCAATAGCCTTATCCGCATTGGCTTTTTTTACCAACAGCATCTCTTTAGCGACATAGTACGGGTCGCTAAACTGAATCTGATTACCACGGGTTTTGGTATAGGCGAGGTTGGCAATCAGCACGTCTGCACGCCCTGTCGCGATGACCGCGATACGAGCCTCCACGGAGGTTGGAACCAGCGTAACCTTCACCCCCATCTCTTTTGCCAGTGCATGACACAAATCCACGTCCATGCCTGCCAGTTGGCGCGTTTTCGGATCGGGGGAGGAAAACGGCGGCACATCGGAATAGACCGCACATTGCAGATCACCGCGAGCGGTAATGTCGGAGAGCAAATCCGCTTTCGCCGGTGAAAAAACCAAAACCAGTGGCAAAGCCAGCACCGAACAAGCGCTATATTTCAAAGTCATGATGTTTCTCCAAAGTGTGAATTCGTTGAATACACGCCGTTGACTGCTAGCTCAGCGCTATTTATGGACTAAAAACGACTATATCGGCATTGCATTGAAGGAGGTAAGACAGAAACCCTGTTGCGGGATATGTAATTTATATGACGTCGGACGGGTAACAATAAGTAAACGTTATTCTGGCAGAGCAAAATTATCTTATCGGACGCATGATGGCCGTAATAAGGTTGTGCGGTCTACGTACGTAACTAATAGGGTAATGCCATGAATGCCAGACTCGGGGTGTCGCTGAAAATCCTCTCAGCACTGTGCGCCACGCTAATGCTGGCCTGTGTTAAAGGACTAAACGGTGCGATCCCTACCGGTGAGGTCATTTTTTTCCGATCTTTTGTCGCGTTATTTCCGCTCCTGCTTTGGCTGAAAGTTCAGGGCAACATCCTGCAACGGATAAAAACTAAAAATATTTTCGGTCACCTAATTCGCGGTTTTTCCGGCACTGGCGGTATGTATTTTAATTATCTAGCGCTGGTCTATATTTCGCTGGCAGACGCGACAGCCATTAGTTATGCCGCACCGCTATTTACCGTATTAATGGCGGCTATTTTATTAAAAGAAAATGTTCACTTTTCCCGTTGGCTAGCAGTGATAGTTGGCTTCTGCGGCATTCTAATTATGCTTTCCGCTAAGTTAACCATTAGCAACGGGCTATTTTCATCTGGCTTTGCGCTGGATGGTACTGCACTCGGTGCCACATTTGCCCTGCTTGCCGCCGCCTGCGCGGCCACGTCGAATATACAAATCCGTTTTTTAAATGGCGTGGAATCACCCGGAGCTATTGTCTTTTATTTTTCCCTGATGACGACGCTGATTGGGCTGTTTACGCTGGTATTTGGCTGGAAAATGCCACATGGCTGGCAGTGGCTGTTACTCATAGGCTGCGGCCTGTTTGGTGGGATAGCACAAATTTTAGTTACCCTCAGCCTGCGCTATGCCGATGCGTCGCTATTGGCACCGTTCGATTACACCACGCTGGTGTGGTCGATGGTGATCGGTTATTTATTCCTCGATAACTTACCGGAATATGCCACCCTGATGGGGGCATCCGTGGTAGCGCTAGCCGGAATTTTCACTATCTGGTGCAATCGACGCCAACGTAAAGGACATATTGTCCGTTCATCCTAACAGCTGAGCCTGTGGCACCAGCCGTTGTTAATCAATCATATAATCCCGCCCCCTTAGCGATACCAGAGGCAATACTGACTACGACTGAGGCCGAGTATCTTTGCCAGAGAGCAAATGTGGGTACTCTCAATCCATTATTGCCAACGGCGGAAAATCAGCGACGTATTGATGCCGCCAAAGGCGAAGTTATTAGACTGAATGTAGTCAGTCTCAATATGGCGTGGCTCACCCATGATGTAGTCCAATTCGCCGCAGTCTTCCGCAGGTTGCCGTAAATTAAGCGTCGGTGCAAACCAGCCTTCACGCATCATCTCGATACTCATCCACGCTTCAAGCGCACCACAGGCACCCAGCGTATGACCGAAATAGCTTTTTAGCGACGAAATCGGTGTGGATTTACCGAACACGGCGGCGGTTGCCAGGCTCTCCGCGACGTCACCCCGATCGGTTGCTGTACCGTGGGCGCTGATATAACCCACATCACTGGGCTGCAACCCTGCACAGCGCAGCGATCCTTCAATACAAATCTGCATGGTTTCACGCTGGGGCTGCGTGATATGTGCCGCATCACAGTTGGTGTAAAACCCAACCAGTTCAGCATAAATCGTCGCCCCACGCGCCAATGCATGCTCAAGCTCTTCCAGCACTAACGTACCAGCCCCTTCGCCGATAACCAAACCGTCGCGGCTGGCGTCAAAAGGAGACGGCGTAGTCTCCGGCGCATCGTTGCGCTGGCTGGTGGCAAACAGCGTATCAAATACGGCTGCCTCCGATGGACACAGCTCTTCCGCACCGCCAGCAACCATTACCGTCTGATAGCCATGGCGTATTGCTTCCCAAGCATAGCCAATCGCCTGACTCCCCGATGTACAGGCACTGGACGTCGGAATCACACGGCCGCGCAGCCCAAAAAACAGACAGGCATTCACCGCCGTAGTATGCGGCATCATCTGCACATAGGTCGTACCGGTAATATTATTGGTGTGCTTTTCTGTCAGCATGGTGGCGAATTCACTCACCGGCCCCGTGCTCCCCGTTGAAGAACCGTAAGCAATGCCGGTTTCTCCATTAGTCAGCGCCGGATGACCAATCAACCCTGCTTTTTCCAGCGCCAATTCGGTGGCTCGAGTTGCCATCAGGGACACGCGCCCCATCGAGCGGATGCGTTTACGCGTGTAATGTTCTGGCAGACTGAAGTTATCAATCGGCGAACCCAACTGCGTATTCAGGCCATCATACACCTGCCATTCGGGCATCTTACGTATGGCATTCTGCCCTGCGCGCAAACCATCAGAGACGCTTTCCCAGGATTCACCGAATGCGGTAACCCCACCCATTCCCGTTACCACCACGCGACGCATCACAGCATCCCTCCATTAATAGAAATGACCTGACGCGTTACATAACTCGCGATATCGGACATAAGATAACTCGCCAGCCCTGCGACTTCTTCCGCCTGCCCCATGCGTTTCATCGGGATCATCTTCATTGCTTCTTCAACGGCGACCGGCTCCATTTGAATCATGCCAGTATCAATCAAGCCGGGTGCGATGCAGTTTACGGTGATTTTTCGCTTTGCCAATTCAATAGCCAACGCTTTCGTTGCGCCGATAATGCCCGCTTTCGCTGCGCTGTAGTTGACCTGCCCCCGATTCCCCATAATCCCGGAAACAGAAGACAACGTGATAATTCGTCCGCCTTTACGCAGGCCGATCATCGGCATCACACAGGGATGGATCACGTTATAAAAGCTATCGAGATTGGTGTGAATCACGCTATCCCAAGCTTGCTCGTCTAGGGCGGGAAAGGCGCCGTCACAGGTGATACCGGCATTACTGACCACGCCATAGTAGGCACCGTTCGCCTCAATATCCTGTTCAATAACGGTACGACACGTTTCTCGATCGGCAATATCGAAGCTAACAATACGACCGGAACCGTTTTGATCCGTAATGTGGCGTAAGGTTTCCTTTGCTCCGTTTTCATCACGGTGATAATGCACCACCACGGTAAAACCATCCGCCGCCAGACGCCGTGCAATCGCTCGACCGATCCCTTTGCTGGCACCGGTCACTAACACAGAACGCGTCATGCTTGTTTTTCCGGTTTTAATAATAGTTTTTCCGGTTGTCATAATGGCTTTCCCTGTTCTAAAAGTATGTTTAACTCACGATCGTCGGGTTGATAGGTGTTCAACCGACCAGAGGCATACTTCTCTCCATCAATCGCTATTTCACCCTCAAAGCTACCAATTTTTTCGTCACGCATCACCAGCATAACGGTTACATCAAGCAGGGATCCGGCAGGGAAAATAGCCTGTTGGCAGTGATAACCCCGCCCGCCGAGCAGCATGCCGGGGCGCGGCTTCTCTTGCAACCCGAGGCTCTGACGCCCGTGCCAGCCAGACCAGACTCCGATCGTTTGAGCAATAATTTCGATACCAAACCAGGCTGGCAGATGTCCCTGTGCATTCAGAAACGGTGCCAAAATCCCCTCGCGGCTGACCGCCACACGACAGTGCGCGTGTTCATCATCAACATGGATCACCTCGTCCACCAGCACCATCGGGGCTGAATGGGGCAGATAATCTGCCGCAGCCAGATACTCACTCATGATTCTTCCCCAAAATCAGACACGTATTATTGCCGCCAAACGCAAAGGAATTAGACAGAATCACTGAGCGGGCAAGCGGCGCAGACTCACGGAGCAAGCCGCATAATGGCAGTGACGCATCGGGGCGACTGTGTGAGAAATCCTGCGCTGGCAACGGAAGATCTCGCGTCAGAAGTAACCAGCAGAGCGCGGCCTCACTAATACCGGCGGCACCCAGCGTATGGCCGGTGAGGTGTTTGGTTGAGCTACAGGGCACGCGATCGCCAAAAACGGCGTGAACCACATTAGCCTCAATCTGATCGTTCAGACGTGTGGCAGTACCGTGTAAATTGATATAACCCACATCCTCAGGCTGCAATCCGGCTTGTGACAATGCCATATTCATTGCGCGAATCGCCCCTTCACCTTCCGGGTGCGGCGCTGACATATGGTGAGCATCGGACGACTCACCTAAGCCCAAAACCGCCACACGATCGGGCTGTTTTCCAATCAACATCAGCGCAACGCCTTCGCCGATCGTGATGCCATTACGTTCTTCACTAAACGGTTGGCAACGCGTTGAAGAGAGTGATTCAAGGCTATCGAAGCCATTCAGCGGCATACGACTCAGCGTATCCGCGCCGCCAACGATAGCCACATCCACTAGCCCGGCATCGATCAATCGTTTACCGCTGATCAGCGCTCTGGCGCTGGAAGAGCAGGCAGTTGATAGGGTGTAAGCTGGCCCATTTAAAGCCAGATAGGCCGACAAAAACTGGGAAGGATCGCCAAGTTCCTGCTGCGCATAGTGATAAGTGGAAATATTTTCACTGACATAGCGGTCGGCTTCATCCAACCCTGAAGTACTGGTTCCCAGAACCACGGCCACGCGGTCAGGACCAAACTGCGCGATAGCCGCGTCCACTTGGGCCCGAATTTGCTCCAGTGCGGCCAGCAATAGCTGGTTATTACGGCTGTTATGCGCCGCTAATTCCACCGGAATGGTCGGTAATTCCGCATCAACATTCCCGGTCCAACAGGGCTTATCATGCAATAACCATCCAGAATCTGGACGCATGCCCGGCGCATGGCCGCTGGCAAGGTTGTCGGCAATCTCATCCAAATTATTGCCCAGCGCATTCAGCGCACCAACGGCGTTAATGTAAATCATGCTAGCTATCCAGATGTTGAATCACGATGTGATAACCAAAGACGAATTGCTGAACGCTGATCGGCACGCGCTGGTTATTCCGCGTCATATAGCGAATTTCAGTAATCAGCGTGCCGCGATTGTCACGCAGTTGTCTCTTATCACCGCTATCTTTCAGCGACCAACCCGCTGGCAGTTGCGTCTGCCACACCGCAATCGGCCAGTGGCTCAACATGATATCCGCCAGTACCTGACTGGCCGGCGGCAACTGAGGCAAGACGATGGACTGCTCAGAATGAATACCCTGAGCATCGTAGGTGACCTTAAACAGACGAATACCGATAGAGGAAAGCCCAACCAACGACAGTTGCTTATCATCGGCACTCAACATCACTAGCAGCGATTGTTGCTTACCGTCAAAGGTCCCCGTCAACAGCTGCTGTTCGTTGACAGATGGGGTAATCGCGGGTGCGGGTAGCGTCACTTTCACACCCGGTTTGAGCCACGCCTGTGGACGGTTGTCATCATGCTGCTTGCTGGCACAACCGCTCAATACCAGCACACCAATGAGCAGAAGCCCGCGTCGCAATAATGTCATTTCCGTTTCCCTTTTGAATAAGGCAACGCCAGAGGCGCCAGCAAAAAGGCGGTAAAAATACCGCTACAAAGCACAATCCCGAAGCTGCTGATGGCCTGAGTGCTGCTGAAAACCAACATACCCAGCGTCAACAGCGCGACGCACATCGCCAGCGTCACCGCCAGTAACGAGGTCATCGGCGTACCACGCGGGTTGCTGAAAAATAGCGTGTAATTGATGCCAATACCCAGAACCAGAACCAACGCGAGTAATGAGAACAGGTTCAGCGAATGACCACTTAACGCCAGAACCGCCAAACCGCTGCCTAGCGACAACACCGACGGCACCACATTGACGACTCCACGACGTAGCCCAAGACGAATCACGTAACTCAGCGCAATCACCGCCAATGCTGCCGTCAGCAACCATCCCAGCATGGCGCGATAGAAACCGAACAGCGCGTCAAAGGTTGCTTTTCTGTCGATCCACTCCACGCCCGGCAGGGTTTTGGCCATCTGCCCCAGCGCGGCGCTATTGCTCACGCCGCTTACCGGAACCAGAACACCGCTTTTTCCATTAGGTAACGTCAGCCACAGCAACCGCCATCCTTCACTTATTGGGCTATTCAGCCAGCGCTCTGGCGTTACTGGCATAGGTCGTACATCCGGCATGGCAACATCAACGCCCGTGTCATTAAGACGCCCGATCACCGTTGCTGCTGCCGAAGCAATAAGCTGGCTATCACGCTGTTGCTGAGCCTGCGAAGAAAGCGGCAGTAATCGATACTGCTTTAACCACGCCTGTTGCTGCGCGTCACGCAGTTTCGGGGCGAGCTGTTCCAGACGCAGCAATGTCTCCTCCGCGCTGTCACCGTAAACGACGAACCAGGTTTGATCGGCGCTCTGACCTGTTAGTGCCGTCAACTGCCGCTCTTGTTGCATCAAATCCTGCGGCAGTGCCTGTAACTGGGAAATATCATCATTAACCTCCAGTCGCAGCAGCCCCACGATAGAAAGCACCAGTAGCGCCAGTGGAATCCCTAAACGCACGACGCGCTGACGCCGCCATGCAGCTAGCCAGCGCCCCATCAACACCATCGCGGGAACCGGTCTAACGGGTAGCCCTTTAACCAGAAAAGGATACCAGCACACCACGGTCAGGCAGGAGGCCGTCAGCCCGGTTGCAGCGAACACCGCCAACTGCTGTAAGCCGGGGAACGGTGCCAGTGCCATGATCAGGTAGGCTACCACAGCGGTGCCCAGCGCGAGCAAAAGGGCTGGCAGCACCTTTTTCAGGCTTTCCATTGCGGAAACATGACCGCCGTGAACCATCCTTTCGGTCAAATAATAGAGTGTATAATCCGCTGAAATACCGACGATGCTGAGGCTCATCACCAGCGTCATCAAATGCAGCTCACCGAATAGCAGCAGGGTAAAGACGGTACCTGCTAGCGCACCAATACCCACCGATAATCCACATAACAGCAGCGGTCGCGGTGAACGAAAGACAAAGAAGATCAGCAGCAGTACGCCAGCCACGGTGGCGACACCAAGGGTAGAAACATCCTTTTTAGCCTGTTGACTGGCATAGTTACTGAATAATACCGTCCCGCGTGTTAGCACTTCGGCATCAGGGTATGCGGCCTTGAGATCGCGCTCAAGGATACCCAGCTTATCAACCAGTTGTTGGTTACGCGCCATGTCGAAGGAACCACCGCTGAGCTCACCGTGCAGAAAATACCAGATACGGCCTTGCGCATCTTTTGCCGTTAGCCAGCCTTGTGACAGCCCCAGTTGGCTGGCATTTTGCTGCAACGCCAGTTGTGATCCACGCACCAACATCAAAGGATCGTGATTCAACTCCTTGCCACTCACGCCAGCAAACGCGGAATAAAGCTGTGCCAGAACCCAATCAGCCTGGGCTACGCCGCCATTTTCCAGCCGCGCCCGCGTGGCGGAATCGACCAGACCGTTGCGATGTTCAAAAACGAATTTTCCCCACCGCTGCTGCTGTTCAGCATCAATCGGGCCGTTGACCTGTTGTAGATCGGGAAGCGCACGCAGGTGTTTTAGCCACCAGTCCGCCACGGCGGGCTCTGCCTGTTTGCCGGGTGTGACTAGCCACACCATCTGCCGATCGAGGCGCTGCATAAAGCCTTGCTGTAGCTCAGGGGGAAGTGCGCCCATCGATTGCTTGGGTAACAGTGCCAATACGCTACTATTGATCTGCGACTTCGGCAGCAACAGCGCCAGCGCCGCGATCAACACGACACAGCAGCCAACCCAAACCAGCGCCGCGCGACGGATACCGTCAGAAAACGAAACGCTGTAGCTCATCATCACTTAACATCCGGGGTTCGATCCGCTGATTGCTCAGCGTAATTCTGGTCATGTCGTCCTGGCGGTCATCCAGTTCAATGCCGTCAAGAAACGCACCGCCGTTCAGCGTAATCGTGTTGAACAATTTATCTAACGGCGACGTTTTTGGCGTCAGCACCAGCCGCCACTGCTGCTTACCGAGATCGGTAAAATTGATGGAAAAATTCTGCTCTAATACGTGGCGATCGGCCTGAAACAAAGCACGTAGCAGGTGGTTAAACTGAAACATCTGCGGGTTGCTTTCCGCCGTGACAATCTGCGGTGCTTGCCCGTTCATCACCTGAACCATACGCGTTTCGTCCAACACCATCGTCAGCGGAAACGGCACTGCCTGATGCCACCACAGCCCTTTATCCTGCGCGATCAGCAGTTGCCCGCCAGATTTAAGCGGCTTCGCCATGCCTTTTATTTCACGCAGTTGGGTGAAATCGGCGCGTACAACCGGCTGGCTACTGAATTGCTGTTGTAAATCGTCAAGCGTGACGGCCTGCGCCACACTGCTCAACAGCACAAAAATCCCGACAATCAGTCGTATCATGGCGTCACTCCAAGGCGCTCAAATAAAATAGAGGGAGAAACAAAACTCAGTTCACGACATCCTTCCTGTACCGCGACCTGAATCGTATAACCGGTCGTCGTGCGTTGGCCGCTTTCAGCATCGAAAATCAAGTAAGCGATGCGCAAACGGTTCTCGACTTCTTCGATAGTGGCGCGAATGCGTATACGTTGTTCGTAAGTCAGCGCCGCACGGTATTTCACCCGTGTATCCACCACAGGCCACACATAGCCAGATGCCTGCATTTCGCGATAGCCATAGTTAAATTTGCTGAGCAGCGCCTCGCGCGCGACTTCAAAAAAACGAAAATAGTTACCGTGCCACACCACGCCCATCGGATCACAGTCATGGAAAGACACGGTTAGTTCAACTTCATGGCTTAAGCGGGGATCGTTTAGCACTATGACTCCTTTTTCCCAGCAGTTCGGCCGTCATCATCAGGCAGACTCCAGAAATCAAAAAAATTAAACCAGTCGAGTGGGGATTTCAGCGCATAGTGCGCCAGCCGTTCGGCATAGCGATCGACAACCTGCTGTAAAGCCTGCTGTCGGGTTGGACGCGGCAACGTAATGCTATCGGCAAAGGGTTCGCAGTAGACACGCAGCTTTTTCTGCTCGCGGATAACAAACATCAGTAATACGGGGCAACGTAGCGCCGCGGCCAGTACAAAAGGCCCTTGAGGAAAAGGCGCTTCTTTTCCCAAAAACGGGCTCCACACCACACGCCGAACACCGCCGCGCTGACGATGCACCGCCGTGCGATCGCCGACAATCGCTACCCATTCACCGGCATCCAGCTTTTGTTGCAGCATAATTGCGGTATCCGGCCCAATATTGCTGACAGGGATAAGATTCACACCGGCCTGCGGAGCGATCTCTTCCAGCACCTGCTTAAAACGCTGGGAGTTTTCAGTAAACACCAGTGCGTTAATCACCAGCCCACTCACCTGTGGTGCCAGCGCCCGGCATACCTCGATATCGCCAAGGTGTGAGGCCAAAATCAACTGCCCTTTTTGCCTGCCGTGCTCAATGGCTTCTTGTGCACCGGGAGCAAAATCAATATCGCGGCCCCAGTGTAGATCGCCACGCCAGCTGGCGATTTTATCCAGCATCGCCTGACCAAAACGGAGAAAATGGTGATAGCTGTTGAGTGGTTTGGGCAGCAGGATATCTTGCTGATGCGCATACTCCCCAATTTGCCGCAGCCATGACTGAGACGCCTTGCGTGCAGTGCGGCCGGTCAGCCAGTAAAACGCGATAACAGGCCAGAGAAACAGCGTAAACACCCCGCGACCTAACCGTTGATAGACCGCCAGCATAAACCGCATACCGAGCAAGCCCTTGCGTTCCGACACGCCAGCCCAGTGCTGCTGACGCTGCCGCATGAGTAACACGGGAATACGTGGAAGCATGCCGAAAAATAAGCGGGTATGCATCCAGGAAATCCGCAGATTGTCGTGCAACGCATCAAAATGAGACAGGCCGTTTTCTGGATACGTCACTGCCGTTTCAATAAAGCGACTGGGCGTTCCCGCCCAGTACAATCGCACCATAATTTCCGTATCGAAATCCATACGGCGGCCAAGAGACTTCCGAGAGAGAAGAGATACCGTGGCCGCAACCGGATAGACACGGAAACCGCACATGCTGTCCTTGATGGAGAGGGATAGCGTTTCTATCCAGACCCAAACGTGGGTGACATAACGCCCGTAAAGGCGTGATTTAGGCACCGAGTCATCGTAACGCGGTCGACCGGAAATCAGGCAATCTGGGTGCGTTTTTGCCTCATCCAACAAAAGCGGCGCATCTTCAATCTGATGCTGCCCGTCGGCATCAACCTGTAAGGCATGGCTAAACCCTGCCTGCGCGACGGCTTCAATACCGCGCATCACCGCGGCGCCTTTCCCGCTGTTGTTCGCCAACCGAATCAACGTCACACCGTCATTTTCCGCTGCCAGCAGATTGAGAACATGCTGCGTTGCCGCATCACTGCCATCATCAACAATAAAAACCGGAAGCGCTAACGGTGCCAAACGCACCAACACCGATGCCATCATGGCACCGTGGTTATAACAGGGGATCACCACGCAGGGCGAGAATGCGCCATTTACTGACATGGATTGTCTTCCATAATCGGCGTGAGCTTTATTTTTCCGCTGCTGGCTGTGCGCTCAGTATCGCCCTCCAGAATGCTGTAGCTAAACGTCAGCGATTGCTTTCCGGCATGCCATATCAGCACCAGACGCAGCGTTTTTCCGGGCAAAATCGGCTGCTGGAATTTAATGTTTTCAATAGACAAGAACGTCCACCCTTGCGCCAGCACTGTCGTCGCGTAATGCATGACCCAATCCAGCTGTGCCACACCGGGTAGCAGCGGCTGACCCGTAAAGTGACCATTGAACCAGAACAGGTCAGGGTCAACCTGTAGCATCAATTCAACCTGAGACGTTTCATCCGTCTTTTTTACATCGTGCCGGACAAGCTCAACGGGCAACATGAAACAATTCCTGTATCTGCGGCCAGGCACGTTTACTCTGGCTATTGTGGGGAATAACGTCAACAACGCGCCAGAAACGCGGCATCGCTAATGGCTCCAGCCATTTTTGCAATTCATGCCGCCATTGGCGTTTCAAATTCGGTAAGTCAGCGAGCTTGTCGGGGGTGCGCAACACCAGCACCACGCCAATCCCGCTACGCTCTGGGCGCGTCACCTGAAGCGCGACCACATCGGCAATATCGGGCAGATCGAGTAAACGCCGTTCTATCTCGCTTAGCGAGATGCGCTTGTCTTCGATCTTCACTACTCGGTCATGTCTGCCGCACAGTTGAAAATGGCCGCCGTCATCAAACACCAATCGGTCATCCAGCTTGTGTCCCTGAGCATTGGGAATCAGCGCCGACTGCGCCCACCAGTTATCTTGGTCATCACGCCGTAGTGACACACCGGGAAATAATTGCCACGGCACGGTATCGGTCTCGCGCGATCGCCATGCTAAAACGCCCGTTTCTGTACTGCCGTATATTTCATTGATGGGGTGCGTAAACCACTCCGCTGCCGCTTCGGCATGCACCCAAGGTAATGTTCCTCCCGCGGAGACGATCAACGAACATAAAGGAGCAGAAAGCGCACGATCGATGCGGCGTAAGAATGCCGGGCTACTAATAAACGCGTAACGCTGCTGGCGATTTTGTGAAGTAAGCTGTTCGGTATAAAGCAGTTGGCGGCTATCAAAGCGCAACCCCAGCGCCATCGGTAACCAAATGCGAAACGTCAGCCCATATAAATGCTGGTGGGTGACGGAAGCGATCACATCACAACCTTGCAAATGCACACCCCAACGATCCGCCAGCCAACGCGACTCTTCATCCAGACAGCGCACAGGTTTAACAATCTGACGTGGCTTCCCGGTAGATCCTGATGTGAACAAGACAACACAGGCATCATCCGGTATGGGTGGTAACACGGCCTCAGAGACGTTCATCGTCTCAGCCGTTAGGGTAAATATGGGGCAATCCAGATGCAGCGACACATCCGTCAATAACCCATCAAACTCATCCGCCTGTTCTTCTAATACTGATTGGCGGCAATGACCAGGAATGACAGGCGTTTTTCCCGCATGCAAAGCAGCCAGAAGCCCGATCGTGAAGCGGTAGCTGTCTTCAAAACACAGCGCCCAACGCATCTCATTCCGCTGGCTTAGCTGCTGACAAAGCGCAATCACCTGCGCTTTCAGCATGCTCAACGTGAACGTACTGGAACCATTACTGGCAACAATGCGCTGAGGGACATCATTCTCCGACAGCCAGTCATTGGCGGCGCGGACAGTGAACCCGTTCATACGCGCTTCCTCAGACGTTGGCGTATCAACCACTCTCCTCCCATCAACAATCCCATAAGCACATAGCTGATCACGCCGTTCCATAACGTCCACCAATGAAGATTGCCGACAAGACAGGTCAGCACGGCGATACTGCCGTTAAAAATAAAAAACCAACACCAGACTTTCGTCACACGACGCGTATAGGAAATCGCCTGATCGGGGAGTTCAGGTTCCCGAAGTCGGGCAAGACGCTCTACAAGCGGCATGCCGCTATAAAGCGAGCCACCAAAAAGCATCAACATGACGCTATTTACCGCAACGGGATACCACAGCAGCCAGCCACCATCGCGCAGTAATAAACTGGCAACGGAAAGTGCAATCCCCATCGCAGCCAGCCACAGCGCCGTCCCTTTAAATACATTGTTGGCAAATAAACGGTTCTCATCACGCAACGTAGCGAAACGCAGAACAAACATTAGCGCCAACACCGCAAGTAGCCAGCGATGCTCAGGGTGCGTGATGCTAAACCAGGCCAGAAAAGGCCAGGCGAGCGTCATTAAGATGTTCAGACTACTTATCAGCACGCGCATCACTTGGCAGACTCATCAGCCTTCACGGAGCAGATTTTCTACTGCATCCGCCACATCCTGCACGGTACGCACGGATTTAAAAATTTCTGGCGATATTTTACGCCCGATGCGTTTTTGCAGGTGAACCACCATATCCACCGCATCAATGCTATCTAACTCAAGATCTTCATAGAGGCGGGATTCAGGTTTGATATCATCAGCATCCAGTTCAAATAACTTGACCAGTAAGCCTGTAATTTCCTGATAAATTTCGTTTTTATCCATCATCAACTCATTCTTTACTATCAGGCACTCACAGCGCGCTGAGTGTTAATAAAAGTAGCAAGGGTGGCAACAGAAAAGAAGTGTTGGCGCACCTCTTCACTTTCAGCAGAAAGTACGACGCCGTAACGGTTTTTAACCGCTAATCCCAGTTCAAGTGCATCGATAGAATCCAGACCAAGACCCTCGCCAAAAAGCGGAGCGTCCGTTTCTATTTCATCAACACTGATATCTTCAAGATTAAGAGAATCAATAATCATCTCTTTGATTTCAATAAATAGACATTCCATATGCATTTCCAAATGGTGTTCAGCTTTCTGGTGTTAAAGATTGCTGCAAAAGGCGATTCAAACGGCGAGCCGCCAAGGATCGCGCCTCTCCAGGCGCCATAAAAATGTCGCGGCTGATACGTTCGCGCACGCTCACCGTAAAATACGGTTTTTCAGGCGGAATGTGATACCAACGACTTTGTTTTCCCAATGTTTTTTGGCTACAGCGAATATGCACGACCCGTAAATCACAGCCGCAACGCACGGCAATATTTGCAGCACCGCGTTGCAGAACAAGAGGTTCTCCATAACGCGTGCGTGTGCCTTCGGGGAAGATAATGATCGCATCACCGTTATCGATCCGTTGCTGACAGTCCGGTAATAGTGCATCAGACTGGCTGTTGAGCAGATAATCCGCAGCACGAATAACGCCCCGGAAAAACAGGTTTTTTTGTAAATCAGCCTTAACCAGACAGTCGGCATCTGGCATGACGGATGCCAGCAAAACATAGTCAATTAGCGTCGGGTGATTGGCAACAATCAAACAGCCGCGATCGCGCTGTAAGGTTTCGATACCATCAATACGGTAATCCAGCACCCCGAGTCTGCGGGCACTGCATAAAAAAAATCGGAAGCTGGCGGAAATGCTGCGACGAGCCAACTGACGGCGGCGAGTGGTATCCCGCTGAATCAGCAACAGATTGAACCACACCAGAGAAAGCAGTAAACCGCCAACGCCAAACATAGCAAAACATGCGCCAGTCATCGTCAATCGCCATAAACGATTCAGACGAGTAGAAGGACGAAGAGCCAGCGATGACTCAGACATCACCTCTCTCCCATATCCAGTCAAGGCGTTCGCCTGATAAGGAAAAATTCGACTTTCTGGCAAGAAAAGCATGCAAAAACAACAGACTTTGTGGTGAATCACCGCGGTGAGAGGCCACCAGCGGTCGAGACTCACAAACCATGTCATCGCCATCCCCTAGCAATAGGGCGACGGCGTAAGGATAACGAGGCATGTCTGCCGGGACGTGTGGGTGGTAGAAATCAGGGATCGCACCATCAAAATCAACCAAGAGAATATTGCTGTATCCCGCAGCCTGTAATGCCTTCGCTTCGATAAGGCCTTGCTGGAAAGAGTCCATCCCTGCGGCAATCGATGTGGAAACCAGCGGCGCTTTCGCCGTAATAGTCAGGCTTCCTACTGCCGCATTGTGTACTGACATCGCAAAATCAGTAGGAGAAACATTCTTATTTTCTGAAAGCGCTTTCAAGATACTCAGGTTGCGTTCCAGTTCGCCGTGGCGAGAGGTGAAGACAATGGCATCAACCGATTGACGATGCAGTAACGCTAACCCACTATCGACAGCCAAACGGCTCCCTTGATTGAGGCGACGAGCCATCATCATGGGTAAATGTCGACATTTATCCAAAGGTTGCTCGGCATTGATAGCCGCAGGAACCCGCGACCAAGTTAACCAGTCGTCCGCGCTGCTGAGGCCCGGCGCGCTGGCCTGCCAATCAAGGATTGAAAATGCTAATCTCATACTGCCTTTTTCCCGGTGCCGTATATACTCGTAATACTTCAAGTTGCATGTGCGTTGGCTGCGTTCAGTCACCCGAATTACTTACCTGAGTAAGCTCATCGGGACACCCTCTCTTGCCGCCTTACGAGACTCATCAATGAGCCTCGCCCTTACGGGCCAACGCTTTGCGTTGTTCAAAACGCTAGCGTTTTGTCCTGAAACTCGAATTATTTGGAGTATAGCGCTGTGATATCAAAGCGATAATGGATATTTCGAGCATTCATTATTGCTTTTTAGAGATGAGCACACGGTGTTTTCCCTTAAAACGAACAAAGATAAAAATGACCGAATTACCTAGGGGTAATCGGGCCTAATAAATTATTTAATCTGCTGGCCCGCGAGTGTTAATTGAATTTCATGATCCAGTGTTTTTATCCAATTATTATAATTTCGGTGAATCTTCCCACCTCCCGCCAACAAATTCTCACTCCCAACATAACTGATGGAATAACTGGTTTGCGAATAGGTAATGCGGACATTTGCCACATGGCTGCGCTGAACTAAACGACCATCAATCACCCCCACATAGGCCTGAGACATGGCCCACTGACTTTTTTGCCCTGCTTTAATAATGGCATTTTTTACCTGTTCGGTTGTGTGTTGCCCAGCGATGGACTGTGTCACATTCGCTACCGGAACCGTACGCTCAGCACAACCAGTCATCAGCATAAGAACAGAGACTAAAGCGGCGAAAATAATCTGTTTTTTCATAAAATCCCTATCAAACAAAAACATCACTGCTAAAAAGAATTCGTTTCTGATGCAAGATGTAAAACTAATGCACCATTAAAACTATTTTACACAAAATAGATATAACTTGACAAAAAAACCATAAACCAAGGAATTGTGACTTATTACACAAAATACGTTTTTTCGAAGAAAACACATCAAGTTAAAAAATAAACAAATCAAACACATAAAAAATCCGCCTTATGTTTATCGACATAAGGCGGATAATCATCACGAATAAAATACCGGAGAATTACTCTACGGTAACGGATTTCGCCAGATTACGCGGTTGGTCAACATCCGTGCCTTTAATCAGTGCAACGTGATAAGACAGCAGCTGCAACGGCACCGTATAGAAGATTGGCGCAATCACTTCTTCGATATGCGGCAGCGGAATAATCTTCATATTTTCACTGCTGGTGAAACCGGCATCTTCATCAGCGAAGACATACAACTCACCACCGCGCGCCCGAACTTCTTCGATGTTGGATTTAAGCTTCTCCAACAGTTCGTTGTTCGGTGCCACTACGACAACCGGCATGTCTGCATCAATCAGCGCAAGCGGGCCGTGTTTCAGCTCGCCCGCCGCATAAGCTTCAGCGTGAATATAAGAGATCTCTTTCAGCTTCAGCGCGCCTTCCATCGCGATCGGGTACTGATCGCCACGGCCGAGGAACAGCGCATGGTGCTTGTCAGAAAAACCTTCCGCCAGAGATTCGATGAGCTTGTCCTGAGACAACATCTGCTCAATACGTGCTGGCAGCGCCTGCAAGCCATGAACGATGTCATGCTCAATCTGCGCATCCATACCACGCAGACGACCAACACGCGCCACCAGCATCAGCAAAACGGTAAGCTGAGTGGTAAAGGCTTTGGTCGAGGCCACGCCAATCTCTACGCCTGCTTTGGTCATCAGCGCCATATCGGATTCACGCACCAGCGAGGAGCCCGCAACGTTACAGATAGCCAGTGAACCCAGATAGCCCAGTTCTTTGGACAAACGCAGCGCCGCCAGCGTATCCGCCGTTTCACCGGACTGAGACAGGGTAATCATCAGGCTGTTCTTACGCACGGCAGGTTTGCGATAGCGGAATTCAGAAGCGATCTCCACGTCGCACGGGATACCGGCCAGTGCTTCAAACCAATAGCGGGAAACCATACCGGAATTGTAAGACGTACCGCAGGCGATAATCTGAACGTGCTCGACCTTCGCCAGCAGTTCATCCGCTTTCGGGCCTAATTCAGAAAGATTGATCTCGCCGTGGCTGAAACGCCCTTCAAGGGTGTTCTTGATCGCCATCGGCTGTTCGTAGATCTCTTTCTGCATGTAGTGACGATACGCACCTTTGTCGCCCGCATCGTAACTCACCTTTGATTCAATTTCTTCGCGTGTGGCAAGCTGACCAGATTTATCAAACACGCGCACGTCACGGCGGGTGATTTCCGCTACGTCGCCTTCTTCGAGGAACATGAAGCGACGAGTCACAGGCAGTAACGCCAGCTGATCGGAGGCAATGAAGTTTTCACCAACACCACGACCAATCACCAGCGGGCTACCAGAACGCGCAGCGACCAATACGCTTGAATCGCGGTTATCCAATACCACCATGCCATACGCACCGCGCAGCTGTGGAATCACGCGCTTAACGACTTCTACCAGCGTTCCGCCATTCTGCTTTTGTTCAAAATGAACCAAATGGGCAACCACTTCCGTATCGGTTTCAGAAACAAAACGATAACCGCGACCGATCATCAGTTCGCGCAACGGCTCGTGGTTTTCGATAATGCCGTTATGGACGATAGTAATATGTTCAGAAATATGCGGGTGTGCGTTCTCTTCAGAAGGTTCCCCGTGCGTTGCCCAACGGGTATGGGCGATGCCAGTACCGCCATGCAGTTCATGCTCTTCGGCTGCCTGAGACAGCACCTGCACTTTCCCCAGACGACGCAAACGAGCGACATGTCCTTCGCTGTCAACAACTGCCAGACCCGCAGAGTCATAGCCGCGATACTCAAGACGGCGTAAACCTTCCAACAAAATCTCAGCAACATCACGTTGCGCAACTGCGCCTACAATTCCACACATCGATGTGTATTCCTATAAAAGTGACATATTGTGTCACCTGGGATGTCTTAGACCTGATTGTTCCGGTTTTTCCGGGTTCCCCGAGCCTTGTAGAGAGTTGGGGATTATTATGTTTTGTTCTGTACTCTGGGATCGACCAAAGCGCAGGACAAAACCGCCTCCGCCGTATGCGGAGGCATAGAATGCTATTTCTTCTTCACCGGACGCTGCCAGCCGGAAATGTGCCGTTGTTTCACACGGCTGATCACCAGTTCGTTCTCTGCCACATCGCGCGTGACCGTCGTGCCTGCGCCGATAGTCGCGCCGCTGGCAACGTTAACGGGTGCGACAAGTTGCGTATCCGAACCGACAAACACATCGTCACCAATAACCGTTTTGTGTTTATTCGCGCCGTCATAGTTACAGGTGATCGTTCCCGCGCCAATATTAACACCGGAACCAATATCCGCATCACCCAAATAGCTAAGGTGACCCGCTTTTGATCCTTTACCCAGACGGGCCTTTTTCAGTTCGACAAAGTTACCAACATGCGCACCTTCAGCCAGTTCCGAGCCTGGTCGCAAACGGGCAAATGGCCCAATGGTACACTGTGCTTCCAATACAGAATCTTCCAGCACAGAATAAGGACTGATCTCACTGTCATCGCCAATAATGCAGTTTTTGATCACGCAGCCAGCCCCGATTTTCACCCGGTTACCTAGCTTAACATTCCCTTCTACGACCACATTGACATCCATCACTACATCGCGACCATGAGTTAGCTCGCCACGTAGATCAAATCGTGCCGGGTCAAGCAGCATCACGCCAGCCAGCAGCAGCTTATCCGCCTGTTCACGCTGATAAATTCGCTCAAGCGCCGACAGTTGCAGGCGATTATTGACGCCCTCAACTTCGCTCAGTCGTTCGGGATGGACCGCTTCAACACGCTGACCTTCTGCCGACGCCATCGCAATAATATCGGTGATGTAAAACTCACCCTGTGCGTTGTTGTTGTTCAACTGGCTTAACCAGCGCTTTAAATCCTTACCGTTGGCAATCAAAATGCCAGTATTGATCTCGTTAATCTGGCGCTGTGCTTCGCTGGCATCTTTGTGTTCAACGATCCCGACTACGGCACCCTTCTCACGGACAATTCGTCCATAGCCTGCTGGATCGTCCAGCTTCACCGTCAACAGGCCGATACCGCCCTGCGGCTTAGCCTCACGTAAATGTACTAGCGTCTGCGACGAAATCAGCGGTACATCGCCATACAACATCAAGATATCTTCATCATCAGCAAAATGAGGTGCGGCTTGCTGCATCGCATGCCCAGTTCCCAACTGCTCCGCCTGAAGCACCCAATTCAACGCCGGATCGGTCAGTTCATGCTTTAGCAAATCGCCGCCGTGGCCGTATACCAAATGAACATGCTGCGCGCCTGTCGTCATTGCCGCATCAATGACGTGCTGAACCATCGGTTTACCCGCCAGTTTATGTAATACCTTGGGGAGGTCGGAATACATACGGGTTCCTTTACCCGCCGCGAGGATCACCACACTCATAGCACTATTTAACATAAGCATCCTGACTGTACGGAGCCACAACCCCGCAAGAATAAAAATGGGTAGCCTGTTACGGCATGAATGACCAGAGTTTACCGAAACTCATGCATAACGCGGATACTTTTTGGTGAGTTTTTTCTGAAAATCTCGCACAAAACCACGAATAATCATGAGAAGAGGAGGTGAGCGCTATACCATCGCCAACAACAGAAATGACACGGTGTTTCATAAAAAACAGACTTTATTTTTAAGTATTTCCATTTGTGACATACGCAAAAGAAACAGCGTTTCATTTATAGCAATATACGCGGGAAAATAATTCAATAACGAAGGAGATACAATGAAACGTTGTTCTTCACAAAAATGTGATTCTTTACAGAAACACCGTTCTTCACGCCTCGCAGCCGTCGCGTTGACGAATGCATTACTTTTCAGCTTCAGTGCACACGCCGCGACAGAATCAACACCCGTCTGGCACGGTATCGCTTTTGGTCAGTCAACAGACGTAAACTTTTCATCCAATGTCCTGCCAGAAAAAATTGGCGTAAACGACGTCACCATTAACGGCAAGAAACTAACCCCGGGGGATAACGCTGATTTGTCCGCACCAATCACGATTGAGAGTCGTGGCGGAAAAATTGCCAACACCCATGACGGGCTGACGTTCTTCTATACACAGTTGCCTGCCAATGTGAATTTTACGCTTCAATCTGATATTACCGTGGAACAGTTTGGACCGGAAAATGGCGCCAAACCTGCGGCTCAGGAAGGGGCGGGGATTCTGGTGCGCGATATTATTGGCATACCGCGTCAGGAACCGCTGAAAGAAGGATATGAAGAATTCCCTGCGGCATCCAACATGGTGATGAATGCCATCATGACGCAGGATAAAAAGTCTCATACCGAAATCAAACTACAGGCGATTTTGCGTAACGGCGTCACACAACCGTGGGGCAACGCGGGCGCGAAAATTACCAAAACCAGCTATCAGGAAAACGTCAATCTGGAGCAAACGCCTACGTTCCGTCTGAAATTGGAACGCACCAACGACGGCTTCATTACCTCTTATGCACCGAAAGGTACGGATAACTGGGTATCAAAAGAAATCAAAGGTGCAGACGTCGTCACCAAGTTGGATAAAGATCACTATTATGTTGGTTTCTTTTCCTCCCGTAACGCCAAAATCACCGTCAGCAATGCACAGTTGACGACGACACCGGCGCAAACCAAAGCCTCACCGGAATTTAAAGCCAAGGATTACGATCCTTTGATCCAGGTGATGTCATCGCCTAAAACCACCAGCGAACATTATCTCGTACAGGCTAAAGCTAACTACAACGGCACGATCGCGGTTTCACAAGAGGGTAAATCTCTGGGTGATGCCAAGCAGGTAAAAGCGGGGGAAACCTTCTCTCTGCCAGCAAAAATTGCCGGTAACAGTGCTGAATTCAAACTCGCTTACCAACCTGCGGAAGGGGATGATAAAGCAGTAAAAGAAAGCACGTTCAAGGTTGAAAAAGTGGCTTATGCAGACGCCAAAAATCTGTATGTTTCGCCACAAGGTTCAGCCAGCAACGACGGCAGTAAAAATGCACCGCTCGATTTAGCTAGCGCCGTCGCCGCTCTGCCAGCTGGTGGAACAATTTGGCTCAACGATGGTGATTACAGCGCGGCAGAAATCCCCGTTAGCGCTAGCGGTCAGCAAAAAACCGTCAAGAACCTGTTTGCTGTCGGCAATAAAGCCGTCATTCATGGCCTGCAACTGAAAGCGAGCCATTGGCATGTAAAAGGTATTGAAATCACAGAGAAACCATTCCGTATCGAGGGGAGCTACAACACCATCGAACGCGTGCTGGCGCACCATGCTGACGATACAGGTATTCAGGTAACCTCGACGGCCGATGTAGGCAGACCACTGTGGGCCAGCCATAACCTGATTCTGAACTCAGAATCTCACAGCAATCAGGACGCTGGAAAAATTAACGCCGACGGTTTCGCAGTGAAAATGCGTGTGGGTGAAGGCAACGTGATTCGCGGTGCGTTCTCGCACAACAACATCGATGACGGCTTCGACCTGTTTAACAAAATTGAAGACGGCGCAAACGGCGTTGTGGTGATCGAGAATTCAATTGCCATGAACAACACCAGCAACGGCTTCAAAATGGGTGGCGAAGGCCAGCCAGTGGCCCATCAGGTCAAAAACAGCATTGCTGTGGGTAACAAGCTTGATGGTTTCACTGACAACTTCAACCCAGGTGCATTGATCGTTGAAGACAACATTGCGTTAGATAACGAACGCTTTAACTTCATTTTCCGTCCAAGCCCTTACTCTGGCCCGGAAAAACAAGGCGTCTTCAAGAACAACGTTTCGCTGAAAACCAAAGCGGGTAAATATGATGATGCGGTTATCGGCAGCATCGATAACACCAACTATTTCATCAAAGGCGACCGTTCTGTTAACGCGCAGGGTAAAGAAATCACAGTAAACAACTTCATATCCGTTACCGTCCCAGAGACGTTTACGCGAGATGCCAAAGGCAATCTGGTACTTGGCGACTTCCTGAGGAAGAAATAAGATATTTTCAGGCTATTGAAAAAACGGGTTTGTAGAACGAAAACGGGGATAATGGAATAGAAGAGTAAAGCGTCCGCGCCATGGACAAAAACGTCAGGAACGTTTTTGAACGTCGCTTGCGACGACCCTGAAAGGGTGAATCTCAGGGATGAGATTCATATTGCGCGGCTCGAGCGTACAGGGAGGTATTCACAGCGTCTTTACGATCTATCCATTACCCCGCTCGGCTCCCTTTGCTAGCGACCTAAGATTCGTAGATTGTTTAGCATCGTTTCGACGCAGAATAACATCACCTTAAATGCAAAAAGGCCAGTCAGTGTGAACTGACTGGCCTTCAATTATTTCAAGCTTATCTGTTACATCGCTTTTCTGGTCAGCTCAATAACACGCAGCTTCGCAATCGCTTTTGTCAGCTCTGCGGAAGCCTGAGCATAATCCACATCGCCATGCGAATTACGGATATGGTCTTCGGCTTTGCGTTTCGCTTCCAACGCACGGGCTTCATCCAAATCCTGTCCACGAATAGCGGTATCGGACAGTACGGTAACCATATTCGGCTGCACCTCAAGGACGCCACCAGAAAGGTAGATATACTCTTCTTCACCGTGCTGCTTAACGATACGAATCATACCCGGTTTAATGGCAGTGAGCAGAGGGGCATGTCCCGGATAAATACCCAGTTCGCCTTCGCTCCCCGTTACCTGGATCTTCTGCACCAGACCGGAGAACATTTGCTGTTCCGCACTCACGACATCCAGATGGTAAGTCATAGCCATGTCACCCTCCTACAAGGCGTTACAGTTTCTTGGCTTTTTCCACGACTTCGTCGATGGAACCAACCATGTAGAACGCCTGCTCTGGCAGGTGGTCGTATTCGCCTTCCATAATCCCTTTAAAGCCACGGATGGTGTCTTTCAGGGAAACGTATTTGCCCGGAGAACCGGTAAATACTTCTGCAACGAAGAACGGCTGTGACAGGAAGCGCTGAATCTTACGCGCACGGGATACCACCAGCTTGTCTTCTTCAGACAGCTCGTCCATACCCAAGATCGCGATGATGTCTTTCAGTTCCTGATAGCGTTGCAGAATAGACTGCACGCCACGGGCAACATCATAGTGTTCCTGACCAACAACCAGCGGATCCAACTGACGGCTGGTGGAATCCAGCGGGTCAACGGCCGGGTAGATACCCAGAGAAGCGATCTGACGGCTCAGTACCACGGTTGCATCCAAGTGAGCAAAGGTGGTGGCTGGTGACGGGTCAGTCAAGTCATCCGCAGGAACGTAAACGGCCTGAACAGAGGTGATAGAACCGGTTTTGGTTGAGGTGATACGTTCTTGCAGAACGCCCATCTCTTCCGCCAGCGTCGGCTGATAACCTACCGCAGAAGGCATACGGCCCAGCAGTGCGGATACTTCCGTACCGGCCAGGGTATAACGGTAAATGTTATCGACGAACAGCAGTACGTCACGGCCTTCATCACGGAATTTTTCCGCCATGGTCAGACCGGTCAATGCTACGCGCAGACGGTTACCTGGTGGCTCATTCATCTGGCCATAAACCAGTGATACTTTATCGATTACGTTGGAATCGGTCATTTCGTGGTAGAAGTCGTTACCTTCACGGGTACGCTCACCAACGCCTGCAAACACAGAGTAACCGGAGTGCTCGATCGCGATGTTACGGATCAGCTCCATCATGTTTACGGTTTTACCTACGCCCGCACCACCGAACAGACCCACTTTACCGCCCTTGGCAAACGGACACATCAGGTCGATAACCTTGATGCCGGTTTCCAGCAGTTCCTGTGAGTTTGACAGCTCTTCATAGCTCGGAGCTGAACGGTGAATAGCCCAACGCTCTTCTTCGCCGATGTCGCCTTTCATGTCGATGGGATCACCCAACACGTTCATGATACGACCCAGCGTTGCTTTGCCTACCGGTACTTCGATCGGGTGGCCTAGGTTATTCACGTTCAACCCGCGACGCAGACCGTCAGAAGAACCCATTGCGATACAACGAACAATGCCGCCGCCCAACTGCTGCTGCACTTCCAGCACCAGTTTCTCAGCGCCGTTCTCTACCTCAAGCGCATCGTACACTTTCGGTACGGCATCTTGCGGGAACTCGACGTCCACCACGGCGCCGATTACCTGGATAATCTTTCCAGTAGCCATCTTGAATCCTCTACGTAATTCGACAATACGTAATTCGTAAACCTGCTTTAAACCGCGGAGGCTCCCCCGACGATTTCGGTGAGTTCCTGAGTAATGCTGGCCTGACGCGCCTTGTTGTATACCAACTGAAGCTCTTTGATCAGGCTACCGCCGTTATCAGTCGCGGCTTTCATCGCAACCATTCGCGCGGCCTGCTCACTAGCCAGATTTTCTACGACGCCCTGATAAACCTGAGATTCTACATAACGGCGCAGCAGGGTATCCAGCAGCGACTTAGGATCGGGTTCATACAGGTAATCCCAGGCTTTCTTCTTCAACTCACTGTCATCTGAAGGCGGTAACGGTAACACTTGAACAATAAGCGGTTCCTGAGACATGGTATTGATAAACTTGTTGCTTACGATATACAGCTTGTCCAGACGACCTTCGTCATAGGCTTGCAGCATAACTTTAACCGGGCCGATCAATTCTGATACGGAAGGGTTATCCCCCATACCGGTAACCTGAGCAACAATGTTTCCGCCTACCGAACCGAAGAAAGAAGCCGCTTTGGAACCAATCAGCGCTAAATCAGTTTCAACGCCTTTGTCGCTCCAGGATTTCATATCAGCCAGCAGTTTTTTGAACAGGTTAATGTTCAAACCACCACACAAGCCACGGTCAGTAGACACCACCAAATACCCAACGCGCTTAACGCCACGTTCTTCCAGGTACGGGTGTTTATATTCCAGATTCCCTAACGCAAGGTGACCAATCACATTGCGTATGGTTTCCGCATAAGGACGGCTGGCCGCCATACGCTCCTGCGATTTACGCATTTTAGAAGCGGCGACCATTTCCATTGCTTTGGTGATCTTCTGCGTATTTTGGACGCTTGCGATCTTACTACGTATCTCTTTTGCGCCGGCCATCTTTGCTTCTCCTCAAAGCCTTGCGGCCTGCTTTACAGCAGGCCACCGGGCGTTACCAGGACTGGGTTGCCTTAAAAGTATCGAGGATGCCTTTAAACTTGCCCTCGATCTCATCGTTATAAGCGCCAGTCTGGTCGATTTGTTGCAGAAGTTCGCCATGCTCACGGTCAGCGTAAGCCAGCAGAGCCGCTTCAAAGCTACCGACTTTTGACAGGTCAACATCTTCCAGATAACCACGTTCCGCCGCAAACAGAACCAGAGACTGCTGTGCGACAGACATCGGCGCATACTGTTTCTGTTTCAACAGCTCGGTCACTTTCTGACCGTGGCTCAACTGCTTGCGTGTTGCATCATCAAGATCGGAAGCGAACTGAGAAAATGCCGCCAACTCACGATACTGCGCCAGAGCGGTACGAATACCACCGGACAGTTTCTTCATGATCTTGGTCTGTGCTGCACCACCCACACGGGATACGGAGATCCCTGGGTTAACTGCAGGACGAATACCGGCGTTAAACAAGTTGGATTCCAGGAAGATCTGACCATCAGTAATCGAAATTACGTTGGTCGGAACGAACGCAGAAACGTCACCTGCTTGCGTTTCGATGATCGGCAGTGCCGTCAACGAACCGGTTTTCCCCTTCACTTCACCCTTGGTGAATGCTTCAACGTAATCCGCGTTAACACGCGATGCACGTTCCAACAAACGGGAGTGGAGATAGAAAACGTCACCAGGATAGGCTTCACGACCTGGCGGACGACGAAGCAGCAGAGAAATCTGACGATAAGCAACGGCCTGTTTGGACAGGTCATCATAAATAATCAGCGCATCTTCACCACGGTCACGGAAATACTCACCCATCGCACAACCGGCATACGGTGCCAGATATTGCAGAGCGGCAGATTCAGACGCAGTAGCGACGACGACAATGGTGTTTTCCAGTGCGCCATGCTCTTCCAGTTTACGCACCACGTTAGAAATCGTGGAGGCTTTCTGGCCGATAGCAACGTACACACATTTGATACCGGAATCACGCTGGTTGATGATGGCATCGATGGCCAGCGCGGTTTTACCCGTCTGACGGTCACCGATAATCAGCTCACGCTGACCACGGCCGATTGGAATCATGGCATCAACGGACTTATAGCCCGTTTGTACCGGCTCATCAACGGACTGACGTTCGATAACGCCAGGCGCAATCGCTTCAACCGCAGAGAAACCATCGTGATCCAGTGCACCTTTACCGTCAATCGGTGCGCCCAGCGTGTTGACCACGCGACCCAGCAGGCCTCGGCCAACCGGAACTTCAAGAATACGGCCGGTGCATTTTACTTTCATGCCTTCAGCCAGATCCGCATACGGCCCCATGACTACCGCACCAACGGAGTCTCGCTCCAGGTTCAGTGCGATCGCATAACGGTTACCCGGCAGAGAGATCATCTCCCCCTGCATCACGTCAGCCAGACCGTGGACGCGGATGATTCCGTCACTGACGGAAACAATAGTACCTTCATTGTGAGCTTCGCTCACCACATTGAACTGAGCAATGCGCTGCTTGATCAGTTCGCTGATTTCGGTGGAATTCAGTTGCATGCTCCAGTCCCCTTAAGACTGCAAGACGTCTGCCAAACGTTCCAGACGACTGCGAATGCTGCCATCTATCACCATATCGCCCGCGCGAATAACCACGCCGGCCATGACAGACTTATCAATTTTGCAATTCAGCTTCACTTTGCGTGACAGACGTTTTTCCATAGCGGCAGCGATTTTTGATAGCTGCTGCTCATTCAACGTGCTGGCAGAAATCACATCGACGTCAACCGTCGATTCTAGTGCTGCCCGCAGTTGAATAAATTGTTCCAGTACTTCAGGAAGCACCAGTAAACGTCCGTTTTCGGCCATCACCCTAATCAGGTTCTGACCGGCTTCATCAAGTTGATCACCACAAACGGCAATAAACGTTTTTGCCAGCTCAATCGGTGCAATCGCACCAGAAAGTAACTCGGCAATCTGCTCATTGCGCGCCACTTCGGCCGAAAACGCCAGCATGCTCTGCCAGCGATCCAAGGCCTGATTCTCAACCGCAAAGTCAAAAGCTGCTTTGGCGTAGGGGCGAGCTACCGTGACAAATTCAGACATCAGCCCCTCCCTCCTTACAGTTCAGCGACCAGTTTATCAACGATGTCGCTGTTAGCAGCTTCATCCACGGAACGTTCAATAATTTTTTCGGCACCGGCAATCGCCAATACGGCAACTTGCTTACGCAGCTCTTCACGAGCACGTTTACGTTCGGCTTCGATTTCAGCCTGAGCCTGTGCCACAATCTTGTTACGTTCAGCTTCTGCTTCGGCTTTCGCCTCATCCAGGATCTGAGCACGGCGTTTGTTCGCCTGCTCGATGATAACCTGAGCATCCGCTTTAGCTTTCTTCAGTTGATCTGTCGCATTGGCCTGAGCCAAGTTCAAATCTTTTTTGGCCCGTTCAGCAGAAGCCAGACCGTCAGCAATTTCTTTCTGACGTTTCTCGATGGCTGCCATCATCGGCGGCCATACATACTTCATGCAGAACCAGACAAACAGGACGAACGCAATGGCCTGGCCGAGGATTGTTGCATTAATATTCACAGCACAATGCCTCTTTCAAAGTTAAATAAGTTGATGTTTTAACCTCAGCAGAAAACATTCTGCTTAGGCCACCGCAAACATCACATACAGCCCCAGACCAACAGCGATCATCGGGATGGCGTCAACCAGACCCATGACGATAAAGAACTGTGTACGCAGTAAAGGAATCAGGTCAGGCTGACGAGCAGCACCTTCCAAGAATTTACCACCCAGAATGCCGATACCGATCGCAGCACCGATAGCCGCCAAACCCATCATTAACGCGGCAGCCATGTACAGCAGATCCACACTCAGGTTTTCCATGACAGTCTCCAGTTTGTTTCAGTTAAAAACGTTATTTGTTGAAAGAAAATCAATGCTCTTCAGATGCCATCGAGAGATAAACAACCGTCAGAACCATGAAAATAAAAGCCTGAAGCGTAATAATCAAAATGTGGAAAATAGCCCAAGGCACATTTAACAGCCATTGTGACCACCACGGCAACAGACCGGCAATCAGGATGAAGATCAACTCACCCGCATACATATTGCCAAACAGTCGCAAGCCTAAGGAAATAGGTTTGGACAGCAGGCTGACACCTTCAAGAATCAGGTTGATAGGAATAAATACTGGATGGTTGAACGGCTGCATGGTCAGTTCTTTAACAAAACCACCGAGACCTTTCATTTTGATGCTGTAGAACAGAACCAGGATAAACACCCCAAGGGCCATCGACAGCGTGATGTTCACGTCAGCCGTCGGCACAGCACGCAGATAAGCATGCGCCGGATCGTATCCCAGCAGGCTGTAGACGCCAGCCCAGAGTTGTGGCAACAGATCGATAGGCAGCAGATCCATCATATTCATCAGGAAAACCCAGACGAAAATGGTCAGCGCCAGAGGAGCAATCAATTTGCTTTTGCCATGGAACATATCGCGTACGGTGCCATCAACGAAACCGATAAGCAGTTCGACGGCCGTTTGCAATTTACCTGGCACACCGCTGGTCGCACGTTTAGCTACGCGGTGAAAGATAACCAGAAAGAGGATCCCAAGAGCGATGGAAAAAAACATCGAATCGACGTTGATCGACCAAAAACCCGTCCCTACCTGCAAATGGTGCAAGTGGTGACTGATATACTCTTGCGGAGTAGAGATTTCTCCAGCAGCCATGATGTCCCTTACCCTTTGTTGTTAATTACGGTAACGATTAATTACGATCGGTGCCACGATCTGCATAACCAGCACCGATAAATAAGTCAGGCCTAGCGGAAAGAATGCCGCTTTAAATACGCCTAACGCCACCACTAACAGTGCAATGGTGATAAATACTTTAAGCGCCTCGCCAATCGCGAATGACCAGGCTACACGTCCATCAGCAGGCTTGTGCGACTGATGACGCAAGGCAAACAGCACAAACAAGACATTCGGCAACCAGGCTGCCAATCCTCCGCCTAATGCAGAAGCGGCAGCGTTGACGCTATTGAGGCTGAAAACAGCACTCAACAAAGCAAAAGTCACTAACTGTAGCAACAGCAGCCTTAAGGCCACCTTTCCGCTGTAAAGGGATACAGGCATGACGTTTGCTCTCTCCGTACCTTTTCAGAGGTATACCGAATGACGTATAAAACTGCCTTTACACCACTGAGTCAAGCAGCAAAAAACGAGCAAATTATACGGGTCATACCTGCGAATTCAATCGATAAGTAGCGAAAAGGTGAACAATTATTTAAATTTCTTTCTGAAGCCCCGTTTTTGCTAACAATCATTCTTGTTCACGCCTAATGTAATTAATGTCTAAAGCCCTCTAATCTGTGATGTGACTCACATAAAAGGCTTTACAGCTATTTATACCAGAACGTGTTTTTTTTTGTCTTTAGCAAAACAAGCTATTTATTTTATTTAACTTCAATAAGTTAGATAAATAGTTATTCAAAAAACGCAATAAACGACGTTTCAACTATCTATTGACATTATTGATATCGTTTCTTTACTCATTTAACACAAAAATAACTAATTTTTGATGCCGATGATTTATTTTCGCTCGTTATTATTCAGTGCGAAAGTAAAAGAACGGCACTGAAAAAACCAAGATGTAAAATTTCAGTGATCGCGATGCGTTCTGGAACGATGCCACCGATAAACGAAGCGGCAGCCTGACACGCAATATTTAGTTATAATTTTTTTGATAAAAAACAAAATTAGTTTGGTTTAAGCACGATCAAATGGCGTTCACCTTCCAGATCGGGAACCGATAAACGGACAACCTGATCTAATAAGACACCTTGTGGCAAGGATGACAATTCATCCTGTGGAAGTACGCCTTTGAGGGCATAAAACCGCCCTGTCGTCCTGGCTGGAAGATGATTACACCAGCTAATCATATCCTGCAAAGAGGCGAATGCTCGGCTGATCACCCCATCAAAAGGCGGCTCTGCTGGAAAGTCTTCAACACGACTCTGCACTGGCGTGATGTTCTCAAGCTGTAGTTCATGCTGAACTTGACGCAGGAAGCGCACACGTTTACCCAGACTATCTAGCAAGGTGAAATGCGATTCAGGTCGAACAATCGCCAGCGGAATACCCGGCAAGCCCGGCCCCGTTCCCACATCGATAAAACGCTGTCCATGTAAATGCGGCTCAACCACGATACTGTCCATGATGTGACGGACAAGCATTTGCTGTGGATCGCGTACAGACGTCAGATTATAAGCTTTGTTCCACTTATTCAGCATGTCAACGTACTGTATCAGAAGATTTTTTTGCTTATCTGATATCACAATACCAGCCGCATTTAGCAGATTATCGAGTGTGTTGCGCACAATAAGATCCCGATGAAAAAGATGAGGTTAATAATAAAAATAGCCGGATAACCGGCTATTTAGAGGGATAATTTTACCTTAAATCAGGCGCTACGGCGCAGCAGACCCTGTTTTTTAAGCCAGATCAGCAGAATTGAGATCGCCGCAGGTGTAATGCCAGAAATACGCGAAGCCTGACCGATAGACGAAGGTTTGTGATCGTTCAGCTTGGCAATCACCTCGTTGGACAACCCATTAACCTGCTTGTAATCCAGATCGGCAGGCAACAGCGCATTTTCATTGCGCAGCTGTTTCTCAATTTCATCCTGTTGACGGGCAATATACCCTTCGTATTTGACCTGAATTTCAACCTGTTCAGCAGCCTGCTCGTCGGTTAATCCCGGGGCAAACAGTGGTAGCGCAGTAAGCTGAGCGTAATCCACTTCAGGGCGACGTAGCAGCTCTTCACCATTAGCTTCACGCGACAGCGGTGTTTTCAGCAGTGAATTGACCTGATCTAACAGTTCAGATTGCGGGTGAACGTGAATGTCACGCAGACGCTGGCGCTCTTTCTCAATGTTCTCGAGCTTCTCGTTGAAACGTGCCCAGCGATGATCGTCGACCATCCCCAGCTCACGACCCATTTCTGTCAAACGCAGATCGGCGTTATCTTCACGTAGCATCAGACGGTATTCAGCACGTGACGTAAACATGCGGTAGGGTTCTTTCGTACCCAACGTACAAAGATCGTCAACCAGCACGCCGAGATAGGCTTGATCGCGGCGCGGTGACCAGCCTTCCTTGTCGGCAGACAGGCGAGCTGCATTCAGGCCAGCCAGCATGCCCTGTGCCGCCGCTTCCTCATACCCCGTTGTGCCGTTGATTTGTCCGGCAAAGAACAGGCCATGAACAAACTTGTTTTCCAGCGTAGGTTTCAGATCGCGAGGATCGAAGAAATCGTACTCAATTGCATATCCAGGGCGAACGATACGCGCATTTTCCATTCCTGCCATTGAGCGAACAATTTGCCACTGGACGTCAAACGGCAAACTTGTCGAGATCCCGTTTGGATAAATTTCGTTACTGGTCAGCCCTTCAGGTTCGAGAAAGATCTGATGCGTGTTTCGATCGGCAAAACGCATGACTTTGTCTTCGATCGATGGGCAATAACGCGGCCCGATCCCTTCGATGATCCCAGCATACATCGGGCTACGATCCAGATTATTACGGATCACATCATGCGTTTTCTCATTGGTATGCGTGATGTAGCACGGCATCTGTGCAGGATGCTGGCCTGCATTCCCCAGGAATGAGAAAACCGGCATTGGGTTATCACCGTGCTGTTGTGCCAGCACGCTAAAATCAATCGTTCTGGCGTCAATACGTGGTGGTGTACCCGTTTTCAGGCGGTTTACGCGTAGAGGCAGTTCACGCAGGCGACGGGCTAGCGGAATGGAAGGCGGATCGCCTGCACGCCCACCGCTGTAGTTATCCAGCCCGATGTGAATTTTGCCGTCAAGGAAAGTACCTACCGTTAACACCACGGCTTTCGCACGAAATTTTAGTCCCATCTGGGTAACCGCGCCGACGACACGATCGTTTTCCACAATCAGATCGTCAACGGCCTGCTGGAAGATCGTTAAATTTGGCTGATTCTCCAGTGCGGTGCGAATAGCCTGACGATAGAGCACGCGATCCGCTTGTGCGCGTGTCGCTCTGACAGCTGGGCCTTTACTGCTGTTTAGTATCCTAAACTGTATACCTGCCTGATCGACGGCACGTGCCATCAACCCTCCCATGGCATCGATCTCTTTAACCAGATGGCCTTTTCCAATACCGCCGATCGCCGGGTTACAAGACATTTGTCCCAGCGTATCAATATTGTGCGTGAGTAAAAGCGTCTGTTGGCCCATTCGGGCAGAAGCCATCGCTGCTTCTGTTCCGGCATGACCGCCACCGATCACAATGACGTCAAATGGATCTGGATAAAACATGGTACTGCTCCTCGCATTATTGCGAATGATTAGTGGCGAACGATCGTTATTTGCCCTGGGGTGGGGGATTCTACTCAACTTTGAGCCAACGACCAAGTCCGTTGGATCCTCGTTAATTAAAGAAAGATCTTTTTATTTAAAGATCTCTTTATTAGATCTCTTATTAGGATCGTCATTTTGTGTGGATAAGTGATTATTCATATTAAAGATCAAGATAATGGAGCTGATCCTTACCTGTGAATGATCGGTGATCCTAGCCAGTATAAGCTGGGATCATAATGCGGAGTTATGCACAGGACAAAAAACATACTTGGGTTGTTATTGGGATAACTACTGGTTTTACACCTGAATTAAGCATAGTTATCCACATTCAACTGCCGAATATTTAATCTTATTTGAGTAAATTAACCCACGATCCTAGCCATTCTTCTGCTGGATCTTCTGGAATCTGATGCTGCGTGATGTCGATCTCAAGGATTTCACCGATCCTTTTAGCCCCAAATTGTGCTAGTAGACGATCCGCTGTTTGGATCGCGCCACAGAACGTGTCGTACTCTTTACTACCGATCCCTATCGCACCAAAATTCACCTGAGAAAGATCGGGCTTTTGCTGTTCCAACTGTTCAAACAGCGCTTTCAGGTTGTCAGGGAACTCCCCTGCACCGTGTGTAGAGGTCACCACCAGCCATATACCGCTTTCGGGAAGTGCATCGAGCGTAGGGCCATGCAGAATTTCAGTGGAGAAATCATCCTTTTCTAGCAATTCAGCCAAATGCTCTGCCACATATTCGGCGCTGCCAAGGGTACTGCCACTGATTAAGATAATGTCTGCCATAGTGATCCCATCCGATAAAAGACGGGACATTGTACGCTGTGATCAGGCTGGGATCTACCTGTGGATAATATGGGTATAGGAAAAAAGCATTACGGTGCGATCGTCCGCATGATGGGGTTTTGCAGGGAGATGAGCGTTTCAGTGGACTGAATTTCATCAATTGTTTGGATCTTGTTGATAAGCACGTGTTGCAGCGCCTCGATCGACCGGCACATGACCTTAATAAAGATACTGTAATGCCCTGTGGTGTAGTAGGCCTCGACCACTTCTTCCAGATTGTTTAGCCTTTCCAGCGCTGAGGGATAATCTTTAGCACTTTTCAAAATGATGCCGATAAAGCAGCACACGTCATAGCCCAGCTGTTTTGGATTCACGTCCAGACGCGTGCCGATAATGATGCCCGCCTGCTTCATTTTTTCCACCCGAACGTGGATCGTGCCTGGACTGACTGAAAACTGTTTTGCCAGTTCGGCATAAGGCGTACGTGCATTTTCCATTAAGGCGGAAAGAATGCCGCGATCGAGATTATCGATCTGATAAATTTCTGCCACTTTGAGCCTCCTATTTTAGCGAATAATGATTTTATACCGCTATAAAATGACGGATTAAAAGCACAAGTGCAATTTATCCATAAGATTATTGAATGACTAGCTGTTTTTATTGCTTAATGAATAACTAAATACGATGAATAAGAGACGCGGCAATGAAAAAGCAGTACATCGAAAAGCAGCAGCAAATCAGCTTCGTTAAATCTTTCTTCTCCAGCCAACTGGAGCAGCTTCTGGGATTGATTGAAGTCCAGGCACCAATTCTCAGTCGTATCGGCGATGGCACGCAGGATAACTTGTCTGGTACGGAAAAAGCAGTGCAGGTTAAGGTTAAGGCTTTACCTGATGCGACATTTGAAGTGGTGCACTCGCTGGCTAAATGGAAACGTAAAACGCTGGGCGCATATGATTTTAGCTTCGGCGAAGGCATTTATACCCACATGAAGGCACTGCGTCCGGACGAAGATCGCCTGAGCCCGATCCACTCGGTTTATGTCGATCAGTGGGATTGGGAGCGCGTGATGGGGGATGGCGAGCGCAATGCTGAATATCTGAAATCGACGGTCACGCGTATTTATCAAGGCATTAAAGCGACTGAGGCTGCGGTACATCAGGCGTTTGGCATTCAGCCTTTCCTGCCAGAGCAGATTCATTTTGTGCATACCGAAACCTTGCTGAAGCGTTATCCCGATCTGGACGCCAAAGGGCGTGAGCGAGCTATAGCTAAAGAGCTGGGTGCGGTCTTCCTGATTGGGATTGGCGGTAAGCTGTCCAGCGGACACTCTCACGATGTGCGTGCACCGGATTATGATGACTGGACGACACCAGGCGAGCAGGAATTGGCGGGTTTGAACGGCGATATCGTCGTCTGGAACCCAGTCCTGAACGATGCGTTTGAGATTTCATCCATGGGTATCCGCGTGGACGCAGAGGCGCTAACACGCCAACTGGCACTGACGCAGGATGAGGAACGTCTGAAGCTTGAATGGCATCAGGCGCTGCTGCGCGGTGAGATGCCACAAACGATCGGTGGGGGAATCGGTCAGTCTCGCTTGGTCATGCTACTGCTGCAATTGCCGCACATTGGTCAGGTTCAGTGCGGTGTATGGCCACAGCCGCTGCGTGAGTCGGTTTCTGGCCTGCTTTAATAAGCCTTGCCGTGCTGCCAGCGGCGCATTAAGCGGCTTTTTAACCCGGTATCAAAGCGCCAGATATGGTCAAAGATGTGCATGATGCCGGGTTTGCCATGATCGGACATCGCTACAGCATGGAAACGATGCTGTAGCTGCTTCTGACGGCTTTTCACCTTATTCACCACCTCATCCGGCAACCGCTGGGCGATAAAATCCGAAATCACCACGGCATCGGCATCATGCCAAAGTGCATCGTCCATCTTATCCAACAACGCTGACAGACAGGCAGCCATATCCGTGCCACCGCGGAAGGACTGGCTGAGAAAACGTATCGCCTGCTCTAACCCGTCCTCAGACGTCAGCTCATACTTCACCACGCCGGTAGAAAACAGCATGATGTAGCAACGGCGGTTGTCAGCGAGCGCGATGCGCATTAGCGCCAGACAGAAGGCTTTCGCGCAGCGTTCATTAAAGCCACCCATAGAACCTGAAGTATCAACGCAGACAATAAACGGGCCACGCGGTTGCTGTTCATTTTGTTGATGCACAACAGGGCGCTCGGTGACTTTCTCGCGCCAGCTCTCACCTTGTAAGCGATAGGTCAGCAACCGATGTTCCAGCAGGCGACGATAAAATTCGTATTCCAGTTCGCTGATGCCCAGAGTCACCAGCTCAGTCGGCATCAAACGCAAGATATCGTCGCTCTGATGCACGCCGCTCACCTGCTCAGGCACGGTGGCCGGTTCTCGTACTCTTACCCTGAAGGCTTCTTGTGGCGCTTCCTGCGTGAGGATAGATTTGGTCTCCCGACTGCGCCCCAGTCGTTCCGCCAACTTCTGTAATGCAGGCTGGCGTTGTAGGAAAGTGCCGAAATCCAGTAATAGACGGGGATCGGTTTGAATACGCTGTGCGGCGCTGAGATCCCATAGCCGACCAGCCGCGTTTTCATTTTCGGCCAAAATCGGTTCGAGTTTGCCACTGAGGGTAAGACGCTGTTGTAGTTCATCCAGCAGGATTTCCCGCTCCTGATTCATCAATTGCTGATGCAGTGAAACGGTTTGCAGTGTCAGGCTCAGCCGCCAGCGTTGAAGAAAGAGCGCATGTAGCCCACTCGTTACCTTCTGCCCTAAGGTTCTCTCTGGAGAGGTAATGAGCTGTGAGGCCTGCGTCAGAAACGGCGATTCCACGTTGTTCAGCGTATCCATAATCGCAGGCAGGCGTGTCTGAAAGGCCTGGTTGTCGATCGATTGTGAACGTTGGTAGCAGCTAAACTCCCTTTCCAGCTCTGGCGGTACCTGCGTGGTGCGAAGGCGCTGCTTTAACGTTTCTTTCCAGTGAGGGAGATCGTTGAGTAACGCGGATTTCAGGCTGGGATACTTTTCAAAGAAGAAAGCGAGTTGCGGCGTCGCCATCAGCGTGACGACAAGATCGTCCAGCAGCTCGTTTTCATCGATAGACAGCAGCATTTCCAGTGATTCCAGCGTGATCATCGGCGTTAGTCCTGTTGCTCTGATTGCTGGATCTGCTCGGCGACCTGTTGCAGGCTGGCTTCTATTTTAGCCAGCCACTCACTAGGGACGAACAGGCAAGGCTGATGCTGGCTGAATAAGCGACGCTGTTCGCGAAGCTGCATATTTAGCTTTTCATATTCATCGGTAATTTCGGCAGGAAGTGCACAGTCGCGTTTTTCTGGCAGAGAAAGAACAGAGGATTGCAGGCTGATATCGCGAATCGCCAGATGCTGTCTATCGTCCACCAGCAGATCGAGACGTTGGGTAAAGCCAATACCGTTGAGCTTACCCCGGATTTCTCCCCCTTTTTGCAGCCAGCCTTGCAAGGCATTCTTCTCAATGGTCAGATGGTTGACTTCAATATCGTGCAGGATCAGCGGGCGTTGCAGCACCAGATCCAATGTTTCAGCGGCGATCGTGTCAGGCAAGGTGTAATGGAATTTCCGGCCCAGAAAGTGCCCCTGTTTCTCTACTGAAAATGCCTGCAATTCACTTTGTTCACGCTGGTATTGTTGACGTTTGGTATTTACCTGCTGAAGACGAAACAGCAGGCTTTTTTGTTGATAGGCGTGCTCGGTAATCAGCAGTTCAAGCTGGCGCTCGATGAGCGTTAACGTGCTTTGGTCATGCCAGAGGCAGTCTTTTAGCAGAATAATATCAACTGGCGTGATGGCATCTCGACCGCAGAAAAATGCGCTGGCCTGAAGCAGACGCAAGGCTTTTTTCCAGCGTCGATCGGAAATGTAGGGCGCTTGTTCCAGCGCATCTAGCTGTTGGCGCAGCATGTAAATCAGCTCGAAGCCCACTTCCGGCAGCGCGACGTGCTCAATGTCTTTCTGCCACTGTTGGTACTCTTCATCGCTAACGCTGAGAGCGGGTGGGACGGGGTTATCGCGATCGCTACTGTTATTCACGAGCAGCGCATGGAAATTCTGTTTTTCCTGTACCCGATCGAGCCATAGACGGATGAGCATTCGGTCGTAGAGCGCTTCCAGACCGCCATCAGCCTCCGGTAGTTCATTCGAGGCCGCGACCAGCAGGCGCATGGGGATCGTGTCTTCGCTGTTGCCATTGCGGAAACGTCGTTCGTTAATGGCCGTCAGCAGCGTGTTCAAAATAGCGGGGCCCGCTTTCCAGATTTCATCCAGAAACACGATTTCGGCTTCCGGCAGATAACCGGCTGTCAGGCGCTGGTAGCGGCCTTCATCTTTTAGTGCCTGAATAGAAAGGGGGCCAAACACCTCTTCCGGCGTGGAGAAGCGGGTCATCAGGTACTCAAATGCGTTCGCATGACGAAAAGCGAATTTAAGGCGCCGGGCGATCATACTTTTGGCTATACCTGGTGGCCCCAGCAGAAAAACACTTTCTCCGCTTAGCGCTGCCAGCAGACAGAGGCGAATAGTGTGCTGTCTTTCGTAGAGCCCATGTTCTAGCGCATGGCTGAGGCGAGAAATTCTTTCAGCCAATGCCGCAGTTTGACGCATAATTAATCCGTTAGTCCCATGATGTGATGTACTGAAATCGTTTATTTTTGAACCTGACTGCCTTACTGAAAGCGGTGTCTCAGAAAAACCCTACTTTCAGAAAGACAATAGTAATAATAAACGGCAGATCACAGATTTTTATTAGAATACTTTTACGGATTATTACACCCTAACGGGGTAAGTAAGCAATAAACGACCTTTTACAGGATGTTTCGTGTACACCCGTCATACTGCAAATTGCAGGTGTGTTGGCGTCGCTACTCGGCACTCTTGTGTGTGCCTCGTCCTAAAGGGCCAACGCTTTGTGTTGTTTAAAACGTTAACGTTTTGCCCTACAACACGAATTATTTAGGGTGTAGAAGATGGGTCGCACAATAAAAATGGGTTTTCATCCTGATTTGTGCATACTGTGCGCTTTTGGACGAGTTGCTGTGAATGACGCACTTCGCGGACTGATTAATAACAGAAGATAGGTTTATGAGCTCAGAACATAAACGTTCGCTTCCGGCTGTCACGCTGGCGGCTATCGGGGTGGTTTATGGAGATATAGGAACCAGCCCTCTTTATACGTTAAGGGAATGTTTATCAGGGCAGTTTGGTTTTGGGGTCGAGCCTCATTCGGTCTTTGGCTTTCTTTCACTGATCTTTTGGCTATTGGTCCTCGTTGTTTCGCTGAAATACCTGACCTATGTGATGCGTGCCGACAACGCGGGTGAAGGTGGCATTCTCACATTAATGTCGCTGGCTGGGCGTAATACCTCCGATCGCATGACGTCCGTGCTGGTCATCATGGGATTGATCGGCGGCAGCTTCTTTTATGGGGAAGTGGTCATCACGCCGGCCATCTCGGTGATGTCGGCGATGGAAGGGCTAGAAATCGCCGCACCGGCGATGGACAGCTATATCGTTCCGCTATCGATTGTCGTTCTGACTTTACTGTTTATCATTCAAAAACACGGTACCGGCAGCGTCGGCAAGCTGTTTGCGCCCGTGATGCTGATTTGGTTTTTGACGCTTGGCGTACTTGGGGTGCGTGGCATTATCGCTAACCCTGAAGTTTTGCAGGCGTTGAATCCGATGTACGCCGTTCGCTTCTTTATCGAATATAAAGCAGTGTCGTTCTTTGCACTGGGCGCCGTGGTGCTGGCTATTACTGGGGTCGAAGCATTGTATGCAGATATGGGGCACTTCGGTAAATTCCCGATTCGTCTGGCCTGGTTTACGGTGGTGTTGCCGTCGCTGGTGTTAAATTACTTCGGGCAGGGCGCACTGCTGTTGAAGAACCCAGAGGCGATCAAAAATCCGTTCTTCCTGCTGGCGCCAGATTGGGCGCTGATTCCACTGATGGTGCTGGCCACGCTGGCGACGGTTATTGCCTCGCAGGCAGTGATTTCCGGCGTTTTCTCCCTGACGCGTCAGGCAGTGCGGCTGGGCTATTTGCCGCCGATGCGTATCGTACACACGTCAGATATGGAATCTGGTCAGATTTATATTCCCGCCATTAACTGGATGCTTTATATCGCGGTTGTCATCGTGATTGTCAGTTTTGAACATTCGAGCAATCTGGCTGCGGCTTACGGTATTGCGGTAACGGGCACGATGGTGATTACCAGCATTCTATTCTGTACGGTTGCAGTGAAGAACTGGCTCTGGAACCGCTATCTGGCGTGGGTTTTACTGGTGGGCCTGCTGATTATCGACGTGCCGATGTTTTTGGCAAACGTGGTCAAGATCCTGTCCGGTGGCTGGTTGCCGCTGGCGCTAGGTATGGTAATGTTTATTATTATGACGACGTGGAAAAGCGAACGTTTCAGGCTGCTGCGTCGGTTGCATGAGCATGGTAATTCGCTGGATGCCATGATTGCATCGCTGGAGAAATCGCCGCCGACGCGGGTTCCTGGTACGGCGGTGTATTTCTCTCGCGCCACTCGTGTGATCCCGTTCGCGCTGCTGCATAACCTCAAGCATAACAAGATCCTGCACGAACGAGTGGTGCTGTTGACCATGCGAACGGAGGATGCACCTTATGTGTTGAATGCCCGCCGAGTGACGGTTGAACAGCTTTCGCCAACATTCTGGCGTGTGATCGCCAACTATGGCTGGCGTGAAACGCCTGATGTGGAAGAGGTCTTTCAACGCTGTTGGCAGGAAGGATTAACCTGCCAAATGATGGAAACGTCTTTCTTTATGTCCAATGAGTCGCTGATTATCGGTGAACGGCCTTGGTATCTGCGCTTGCGCGGTAAGCTGTTCATGATGCTCAGCCGCAATGCGCTGCGGGCAGCGGATCAGTTTGAAATACCGCCGAACAGGCTGATTGAACTGGGGATTCAGGTCGAGATTTAAACGAATCCAATATAGGAAGTTATGTTGGGATGAGATCGAGATATACGGTCGACCACGGGGCGAGGCGTCCCTGCGGGAACCTCATCCCCGTGTTTCCCTAATAACAAGCAGCGAGTTGCTGCCTATTGGGAAAGCCGTGTGCTCAGTGATTTAACGATAGAGATAATACCCTACCAATTCACCGACACAATTAACCCCCCTTGGGGCTGATTGGTGAATGTAACCCGCATCTGATGCAGCATGGCTATATTGTTCACGATGGAAATCCCCAGACCACTGCCGGATTTTTCCTGCCCTGGTGGGCGATAAAAACGCTCGCCGATTCTTGCCAACGCTTCATCGCTGATGCCCGGCCCGTTGTCCGCAACCTGAAAGCCCCGCTCTGTCAGCGTCAGGCTTACTGTTCCCCCTTCATGGCTGTAACGAATGGCGTTATCTAGCAGATTGCGTACCAGCAGTGTCAGCAGTAGCGGATGGCCCTGCCGGATAATGGGGGTATCCGGTAAGTCCAGTGTTAGTTCGATACCTGCGGTTTGTGCAGTGCGGTAATGCGCGATCACCGCCTGTTGTAGTAATTCATTGAACTGAACGGGCCGCATCCCCTCGGGATGCGATTCGGCATCCAGTCGTGATAGCGTCAGGAGCTGATCCACCAGTCGGGTGGCGCGATCGATACCTTTATCCAGATTCATTAATGCATGCCGACGCATGGCCTCATCGTCATGGGCCAGCTGCGCGACTTCGGTTTGAACTTTCAATGCCGCCAGCGGGCTACGCAGTTCGTGAGCGGCATCGGAGGTAAAACGGCGCTCGCGAGTCAACATATCGTGTATGCGGGAAAACAGGAGATTCAGTGCGTTGACCAGTGGGAGGACTTCTTGTGGGATGCGCTGTGTCGCCAGCGGTGTGCTTTCGTCAGGGGAGCGTAACTGAAGCTCTGCAGCAATACGTTTTAGCGGCGATAGTTCACGCGTCACCAGCCAGAACAGCAGCGCCAGCATGATCGGCAGCGCAAACAGCCAGGGCATCAGGTTAGTTTTTACAATATCCAGCGTCATATCCTGACGGTATTCCCATTCCTGACCCACAGCAATCACGTAACGATTATCCTCCGTCGTTAGCCAGACGATGCGCCACGCGTCGTTATCATCACGCAGTTTGCCGTCGGTGAAGCCGTTGCGCGTAGAGTCAAAAATGAAATCCTTGCCATTATCGCCATCGTTCAACACCATTTTCCCATCGCGGGTAAAAATGGCGAAGGCCAGCGCATCATCATCCTGTTTACCTCGGTTTTTATGTACCAGACTTTTGGTTTTGGGCAGAGAAGTCGATTGGATTCGCAATTCATCGGGATTCATGGTGGCTAGACGTTTGGCAAACAGCATTTGCTGAGTATCAAATAACTCATTGATGTTATGACGTGTTTGATACCAGGAAAGCAGACTGGCTACACTCCAGCACATTAATGTCAGCAGCGCAAAGCCCGCAATCAGGCGTAAACGCAGACTGAGTCGGTTCATGGTGCATCTCCCAGAATATAGCCAACGCCATGCACGGTACGAATAAACCCGCTGCCCAGCTTTTTGCGCAGGTGGTGGATATGGACTTCTACCGCATTGCTGGAGACATCATCATCCCAGCTGTAGAGCTTCTCTTCCAACTGCGCGCGCGTGAGTACGCGGTTCGGATTGAGCAAGAACAGTTCCAACAGCGCCAGCTCGCGGGATTTTAGTATCAACGGCTCACTGTTAAGCGTGACGCTCCGTGAGCCAGGCTCAAGGGAAACAGCGCCATGTGTTAATACGGGTTGGAGTTGGCCGTGACGGCGACGAATCAGCGCCTGCAGGCGAGCGGCAACTTCTGTCAGCGCAAAGGGCTTACATAAATAATCATCCGCTCCTTGCTGCAATCCTTCTACGCGCTGTTCCAGCGCATCGCGGGCGGTCAGAATCAGTACCGGCTCGTCATGTCCAGCCTGACGCCACTGGCGCAGGATATCCATGCCGTCCATGCCCGGCAGGCTGAGATCGAGCACCACTGCATCATAAGGGGCGGCCTTCAATGCGGTAGCGCCCGCTTTACCTTCCGTAAACCAATCAATATTAAAGCCCAGTTTGTTAAGCCCAGCTTTTAGGCCATCACCGATCAGGCGATCGTCTTCGATTAACAATACTCTCATGGCTGCCTCGCAGGGGATGTGCCGCTGTCGCATTTGCGCCTTTTCCGGTTTTATACGAAATCGGGGGCCGATGTGTACAGGACAAATCGCTGAAATCGGGTGATTTCTGCAATATAAAAAAATAAAAATGTAAAAGCTGACTCCTTAAGATTCTGTTAAGAACGGTTTGTTTTAATCCTTCTCGAAGACCGATTACACCCGCAGGTTGACTGCGAAACGGCACGCAAAATAAGGAAGGAACAATATGAAAAAAGCAGCTGCGTTATTCGCCATTACCGCTCTGGTTTCTGCACCCGTATTTGCCGCACAAAGCGGCGGTGGTTTCGTCAACCCAGAAACGTCCGCGGTTGGCACACATAAAGGGGGATTCATCGATCCGCAGAATTCCCTCACAACGGTAGATAAGGCTAAAGATCTGCGTGACGATAATTGGGTTACGTTAAGCGGTAATATTGAAAAACGGATCGGTGATGAGAACTATCTGTTCCGCGATTCCACAGGCACGATGGAAGTCGAAATCGATCACAAGCGCTGGAATGGCCAAATGGTTTCGCCCACGGATAAAGTGGAAATCCAAGGGGAATTGGATAAAGACTTCAATTCCGTTGAGCTGGATGTGAAGCAGATCCGTAAACTCTAGTACGCTATCTTCAATTCTCTCGTGGCGGGCGATTGCCCGCCATTTCTCTATTTATCAATCTTCTATAACGGCCCTTCGTTACCTTTCTTTTTTTGTTAGCGAAACGTTTCGATGGCGATCACATTTTTTTTATTTCTTCGTTGCCTTTCCCACTTCTTTTTCTAGAATGTTGTTAGCGAAACGTTTCGCTGGTGGGGTGAGAAGATGAAAAAATCAGCATTACTGAATTCAGATATTTCTTCCGTGATTGCTCGGTTGGGGCACACCGATAGCCTTGTTATTGGTGATGCTGGCTTACCGATTCCTGAAACGACGACCCGTATCGATCTGGCGTTGACGCACAATGTGCCAACGTTTTTGCAGGTGGTTAATGTTGTTACCAGCGAAATGCAGGTTGAGGCCGCTATTCTGGCGGAAGAGATGATTGAAAAGAACCCCGCAGTCCATGACGCATTACTCGATCAATTGAAGCAACTTGAACAGCATCAGGGAAACTCAATTGCATTGCACTATGTCAGCCATGAAGAATTTAAAACCCAAAGCGGTAAAAGCCGGGCCATCATTCGCAGCGGAGAGTGCTCTCCGTATGCCAATGTCATCCTTTGTGCTGGCGTAACGTTCTGAGGCATCAATGCAACCTTTACTGCAACTACAAGGCATCACGAAATCTTTTCCCGGCGTTAAAGCACTTTCCGGTGCGGCACTCAATGTTTATCCGGGAAAAGTGATGGCGCTGGTGGGCGAGAACGGTGCGGGTAAGTCCACCATGATGAAAGTCCTGACCGGGATCTATCGTAAAGATGCCGGCAGTATCCATTTTCTGGGGCAAGAGGTGGATTTTAACGGGCCGAAAGCGTCTCAGGAAGCAGGTATCGGTATTATCCATCAGGAGCTTAACCTGATTCCCCAGCTCACAATTGCCGAGAATATCTTCCTCGGTCGTGAATTTACCAACCGCTTTGGTCGTATCGATTGGAATAAGATGTATGCGGAAGCCGATAAGCTGCTGAAGCGCCTTAATCTATGCTATGACAGTCGCCGTATGGTGGGGGATTTATCGATTGGCGATCAGCAAATGGTGGAAATTGCCAAGGTGCTGAGCTTTGAATCCAAAGTCATCATCATGGATGAACCTACCGATGCCTTGACGGATACCGAAACTGCTTCGTTATTCAGCGTGATCAACGAGCTGCAATCTCAGGGATGCGGCATTGTCTACATTTCCCACCGCCTAAAAGAAATCTTTGAAATCTGCGATGACATTACCGTTTTCCGCGATGGTCAGTTTATCGGCGAACGCCCGGTGAGTGACTTAGAGGAAGACACGCTGATTGAAATGATGGTGGGCCGCAAGCTGGAAGATCAGTATCCGCGCTCGAATAAAGCGCCGGGAGAGGTTCGTCTTAAGGTGCAGAACCTGTCTGGGCCGGGCGTTGACAGCGTCAACTTTACAGTACGTAAAGGTGAAATTCTGGGCGTCGCAGGGCTGATGGGCGCGGGCCGTACCGAACTGATGAAGATTCTCTACGGCGCGCTGCCACGAACGGGCGGCAATGTGACGCTTGATGGCCGCGACGTGGTGACCCGTAAACCGCAGGATGGCTTGGCGAACGGTATTGTCTACATTTCCGAAGACCGCAAGCGTGATGGTCTGGTGCTGGGCATGTCGGTAAAAGAAAACATGTCATTAACCGCACTGCGCTATTTCAGCCATGCGGGCGGTCGTCTCAAGCACGCTGAAGAGCAACTGACGGTCGCCGATTTTATCCGCCTGTTCAACGTCAAAACGCCCTCAATGGAGCAGCCTATCGGCCTGCTTTCCGGTGGCAATCAGCAAAAAGTAGCGATTGCTCGTGGCCTGATGACGCGCCCTAATGTCTTGATTCTCGATGAACCGACGCGTGGCGTTGACGTCGGGGCGAAAAAAGAAATTTATCAGTTAATCAATCAATTCAAAGAAGAAGGGCTGAGCATCATATTGGTGTCATCCGAAATGCCCGAAGTCTTGGGAATGAGCGATCGCATCATCGTGATGCATGAAGGGCGCTTGAGCGGTGATTTCCCGATTGAGCAAGCAACCCAGGAAGCACTGATGGCTGCGGCCGTTGGTAAGCAATACGGCGCAAAGCAGGAGTAAGTCAGACATGAGTTCTCAATCTATCGCGGCAAAACGCTGGTTTAGCAAAGAGTGGTTACTGGAGCAGAAATCGCTGATCGCGCTCCTGATCCTGATTGCAGTTGTTTCCGCCCTGAGCCCTAACTTTTTCACCCTGAATAACCTGTTTAATATTCTTCAGCAGACGTCGGTGAATGCCATTATGGCCGTCGGCATGACGCTGGTGATACTGACCTCGGGAATTGATTTGTCGGTGGGTTCACTGCTGGCGCTGACGGGGGCTATAGCGGCATCCATCGTTGGGCTTGAAGTGAATGCGCTGGTGGCTGTGTTTGGCGCACTGGCTGCGGGTGCGCTGATTGGCGCGGGCACCGGTGTCATCGTTTCTAAAGGTAAAGTTCAGGCGTTTATCGCCACGCTGGTCATGATGCTGCTACTGCGCGGCGTGACGATGGTCTATACCAACGGTAGCCCGGTGAATACTGGCTTCTCCGACGTCGCAGATGCTTTTGGTTGGTTCGGCATTGGTCGTCCGCTGGGTATTCCGACGCCAATCTGGATTATGGCTATCGTATTCGCTGCGGCCTGGTACATGCTGCACCATACGCGCCTGGGTCGCTATATCTATGCGTTGGGCGGTAACGAATCCGCAACCCGTTTATCTGGCATCAGCGTTGATAAAATCAAGATTATTGTTTATTCCCTGTGTGGGCTGCTATCTGCCCTGGCGGGAATTATTGAAGTCGCACGTTTGTCCTCTGCACAGCCTACGGCGGGTACAGGGTATGAGCTGGATGCTATCGCGGCTGTGGTATTGGGCGGCACCAGTCTGGCTGGGGGTAAAGGGCGTATCGTTGGCACGTTGATCGGCGCACTTATCCTTGGTTTCCTCAACAACGGACTGAATTTATTAGGTGTTTCTTCTTACTACCAAATGATCGTCAAAGCAGTCGTCATTTTGCTGGCGGTTCTGGTAGATAACAAAAGCAGTAAATAACCTTCATTCACACAGGAATTGAGTTATGAATATGAAAAAGCTGGCTACTCTGGTTTCCGCTGTTGCGCTGAGCGCGACTGTCAGTACTAATGCCTTGGCCAAAGATACGGTTGCTCTGGTGGTTTCTACGCTGAATAACCCGTTCTTTGTTTCCATGAAAGAGGGTGCACAGAAAGAAGCTGATAAACTGGGCTACGAGCTGATTGTGCTGGATTCCCAGAATAACCCAGCCAAAGAACTGGCTAACGTTCAGGATTTGACGGTACGCGGCACCAAAATATTGCTGATCAACCCGACTGATTCTGATGCGGTAGGTAATGCAATCAAAATGGCAAATCAGGCTAAAATTCCGGTTATTACGCTGGACCGCGTCGCCAGCAGCGGTGACGTGGTGAGCCATGTGGCTTCTGATAACGCCTTTGGCGGTAAAGTAGCCGGTGACTTCATTGCCAAGAAATTGGGTGAAGGCGCCAAGGTCATTCAGTTGGAAGGGATTGCCGGAACCTCCGCGGCGCGTGAGCGTGGGGCGGGTTTCATGAAATCTGCTGAGAAAAATAAATTCGCTATGCTGGCCAGCCAGCCTGCTGATTTCGATCGTACTAAAGGGTTGAACGTGATGCAGAACTTGCTGACTGCACACCCTGACGTTCAGGCTGTATTTGCTCAGAACGATGAAATGGCGTTAGGCGCACTGCGTGCACTGCAAACTGCAGGCAAAACAGATGTGCTGGTTGTGGGTTTTGACGGTACTCAGGATGGCGTGAAGGCTGTTGAGTCAGGCAAGCTGGCAGCAACAGTGGCTCAGCGTCCAGACCAGATCGGTGTAATCGGTATCGAAACAGCTGCGAAAGTGCTGAAAGGTGAAAAAACTCAGGCCATCATTCCGGTTGACCTGAAGCTGGTAGCAAAATAAGTAAAAATATACCCTAAATAATTCGAGTTGCGTGAAGGCGGTAACCGCACGAATCCCCAGGAGCTTACACAAGTAAGTGACTGGGGTGAGTAAGGGCAACCAACGCACAAGCAGCTTGAAGTATGACGGGTATAAAGCAGGGCTCGCGCCACCCGTTTGTGGTGGCGCATTATTAACGTAGCGGGATTCGACATAATGAAAACGGGTAAGCTGGTGGTGCTGGGCAGTATTAATGCTGACCATATTCTCAATCTTGAGCAATTTCCCCGCCCAGGCGAAACGGTGATCGGTGAACAATATAGTGTCGCTTTCGGTGGAAAAGGCGCTAATCAGGCCGTTGCCGCAGGCCGAAGTGGTGCGAATATCGCCTTTATTGCCTGCGTTGGAGAAGATGATATCGGCTCCCGTATTTGTCAGCAGCTATCCAAGGACAATATTGATGTTTCTGCCGTTGAGGCTATCTCCGGGGAAACGACCGGCGTTGCGCTGATTTTTGTTAACGCTGAAGCTGAGAACATGATCGCGATTAACGCAGGCGCGAATGCGGCTGTGACGCCTGATTATCTTCATCGTCATCAGCAACACATTATTGATGCTTCCGCGTTGCTGATGCAGCTTGAGTCGCCGTTGGAAACCGTTATCGCCGCAGCCAGACTAGCGCATGAACACCAAACAAAGGTGATTCTTAACCCCGCCCCCGCTCGTGAACTGCCCGATGAACTGTTATCGCTGGTCGATATGATCACGCCGAATGAGACCGAAGCGCAGTTGCTTACGGAGATTACCGTTGAGACAGAAGAGGATGCCGCTCGCGCAGCACAGGTTCTTCACGACAAAGGTATCGAAACGGTTCTGATTACATTGGGTAGCCGTGGCGTATGGTTGAGTGAAAGCGGTCAAGGGCAACGTATTCCGGGTTATCGCGTAAAAGCCGTGGACACGATCGCTGCCGGAGACACCTTTAATGGTGCGTTGGTTACCGCGCTGTTGGAAAACCAACCAATGTCTTCCGCTGTGAAATTCGCTCATGCTGCGGCAGCGATTTCTGTAACTCGCCGAGGCGCTCAACCTTCTGTCCCATGGCGTGAAGAGATCGACGCATTTTTGCAAGCTCAGGAGTGATCTTTGGCCACCATGAAAGATGTCGCCCGTTTGGCGGGCGTTTCTACTTCTACTGTATCTCACGTCATTAATAACAATCGTTTTGTCAGCGATGCCATTCGCGAAAAAATAATGAAGGCCGTTGATGACCTCAACTACGCACCGTCTGCGCTGGCTAGAAGTCTGAAAATCAATCAGACCCGTACCATCGGCATGTTACTTACAGCCAGTAGTAACCCGTTTTATGCTGAAGTCGTGCGTGGCGTTGAACGCTGCTGTTATGAGCGGGGCTATAGCCTGATTCTGTGCAACACCGAAGGCGATCGTGACAGAATGAGCCATAGCCTTGAAACGCTGCTGCAAAAGCGGGTCGATGGCGTATTACTGATGTGCACTGAAAGCCATCGCCCCTTGCCTGAAATGATGAGCCGCTATCCTTCTATACCTATGGTCATGATGGATTGGGCCCCCTTTGAAGGCGCTATCGATGTTATTAAAGATAACTCTTTGCTCGGCGGAGAGATCGCCACCAATTACCTCATCTCTCGTGGTTATAAAAAGATAGCCTGCATTGCGGGTCCTAAAGATAAGACGACAGCCTATAACCGGCTGGAAGGTTATCGACAGGCGATGCAGCTTGCTGGGCTATCCGTTCCCACTGACTATGAAATTTTCGGTGATTTTGAATTTGAAACCGGTTATCGCGCTATGCAGCAGTTATTAGCGCTGGAAGATAAACCCGAAGCGGTGTTCACCAGTAACGATGCAATGGCTGTCGGCGTTTATCACGCACTTTATCAGGCAGGACTTTCGATCCCTCAAGACATGGCCGTTATTGGTTACGATGATATTGAACTGGCACGCTATATGTCTCCGCCTCTCACTACGGTCCATCAACCGAAGGATGAGCTCGGCGAATTGGCGGTTGATACGCTGCTATATCGTCTGGAACACCCTAACACTGAACCTAATGTGTTGGTGCTGACGCCGGAATTAATGGTACGCCAGTCCGTCCAGTAAAGTTTCTAGCTAAGAAAACGCTGAAAAATCCGGCATAACGCTGTCTTTTACTGCGCTTTGCTGAAGAAATCTCCACTCGATAATTATTTTGCATTTAGCGCTTGTCAGCGGGCGAGAAGTCCCTATAATGCGCATCCACTGACACGGCAACAGCGACACGCGGTTGGGGTGACAGAGACAAGATTCAACGAAGGCGGTCAGTAATGACTTGACTTCACAGCGGAAAAGCATAATATATGCGGCCCGCGCCACGGAAGACGTGGCACTGCTCTTTAACAATATAATCAGACAATCTGTGTGGGCACTCACAAGACCGTATCTTAAACGATATAAAAAGTCTTGAAGAGTGAACAACAGTAAAATTCATTACGAATGAACAGTTACTAATTCTTTGAGCATCGCTGACGAGTTCAGCAAATCAAACAAATCTTAAATTGAAGAGTTTGATCATGGCTCAGATTGAACGCTGGCGGCAGGCCTAACACATGCAAGTCGAGCGGTAGCACAGAAGAGCTTGCTCTTTGGGTGACGAGCGGCGGACGGGTGAGTAATGTCTGGGAAACTGCCTGATGGAGGGGGATAACTACTGGAAACGGTAGCTAATACCGCATAACGTCTTCGGACCAAAGAGGGGGACCTTCGGGCCTCTTGCCCGGGGAGGAAGGCAGTAAGGTTAATAACATTGCTGATTGACGTTACACGCAGAAGAAGCACAGGCTAACTCCGTGCCAGCAGCCGCGGTAATACGGAGGGTGCAAGCGTTAATCGGAGGGCTTAACCTGGGAACTGCATTCAAAACTGACAGGCTAGAGTCTTGTAGAGGGGGTGAGAATTCCAGGTGTAGCTGTGAAATGCGTAGAGATCTGGAGCGCCAGCTAAGGTCCCAAAGTCATGGTTAAGTGGGAAACGATGTGGGAAGGCACAGACAGCCAGGATGTTGGCTTTGAAAAGCGTAGTCGATGGGAAACAGGTAAATATACCTGTACTCGGTGTAAATCCGAAGGGGGAACCGAGAAAGCTAGGTTATCCGGGCGACGGTTGTCCCGGTTTAAGCGTGAAGGTGGATGACTTAGGTAAATCCGGGTCATTATTAACACTGAGGCGTGATGATGAGTCACTACGGTGATGAAGTAACCAATGCTACGCTTCCAGGGAGGACCGGAGTGAACGCACCACTGGTGTTCGGGTTGTGATGCCAATTGCATTGCCCGGTAGCTAAGTGCGGAAGAGATAACCGCTGAAAGCATCTAAGCGGGAAACTTGCCTCGAGATGAGTCTTCCCTGGGCACTAGATGCCCCTGAAGGGCCGTTGAAGACTACGACGTAGATAGGCTGGGTGTGTAAGCGTAGCGATACGTTGAGCTAACCAGTACTAATGACCCGAGAGGCTTAACCTTACAACACCGAAGGTGTTTTGTGGGTGACTCATATAAAACGATATTCAGCTTGTTCGAAGATTGGTTCTGATGGTTACGGAGATGACAAAAAGTCATGATAAGTAACGGTTGGAATGAAACAGAATTTGCCTGGCGGCGATAGCGCGGTGGTCCCACCTGACCCCATGCCGAACTCAGAAGTGAAACGCCGTAGCGCCGATGGTAGTGTGGGGTCTCCCCATGTGAGAGTAGGGAACTGCCAGGCATCAAACGAGTGGAAAGCCCCTGTCGAAAGACGGGGGCTTTTTGCTGTGGGGCGTTTGGGGTGCTGAAACTGTTTTCTACCAAACATTACTCCAATGGTTCGGTATGAATTGCAGCAAGCTCCGCACTATAGACGGCTACTTTGAAGCCATTGATGAATAAAGTTAGCCACCTGCTCTGGTTGATTGATATCAAGCACTGGAAGTATGGTGCCTATCTCTGAATCCGCTGCAATTGCGATGACATATTCATCGATCAAATCACTTAACTCTCTGCCCAACGATTGACGAAATAAGGCTATTTTAGCGATCTTTTCGTGTTTAAAACCCTCAACCAGCACCAGATCGAGAGTTGATGCATCCATTTTCTCAGCCAGATCGTAAAGATCGGGTTCTTCTTGCTCTGGAGTCTCAGTCATCAACGCCCACCTTTGGCTGCTGGCAACAATGGTTTGTGCCGCACCTGCCTTACGTAACTCATAGCTATCTTTACCTGGTGTATCAATATCCATCTGATGGTGCGTATGTTTGATTAATCCGATTCGGATACCCTGATTAGCCAGAAGAGGGATGACGTGCTTAAGTAACGTTGTTTTACCTGTACCGCTGTAGGCGACAATAGCGAGCAAGGGTAAATGATTAGAATTCACGGTGATGATCCTCCTAGTTGGATAGATCCTCAGGCGAATTCAAATTGTGAAAGGCTTCAGGCTGATCGTTGAATGAAACAGGTTTTGCTCCGACTTGTTCCATAAATAGCATTAACTTACGGTTTCCGAGATGCAGATAAGCTTCCAACTGTTCAATAAGGTTTTTATTGATTAAGAGTAATGTGGGATGTGGACGTTCTCCGTCTCTGGCATAAGTTGCATTTGCTTCCCCCCGTGCTTGCCATAAGCGGCGTACTAGGTCGAGGGGAAAGACTGGGACATCGCAAGGGACAAATACAACCCATTCGGATGTAGATGCATGCAATCCGCTTAGAATACCCGCCAACGGGCCTAGAAAGTTTGCATCAGAGTCACCAATAATTCGGCATCCACTTTGCTCATACACATCCTGATTGCGGTTAGCGCTGATTATGACCTCGTCGACCTGTGTTTTAAGCCGAGATAAGACATGCAGGTATAGCGGCACCCCGTTCAGTACTATCAGACCTTTATCATGTCCGCCCATGCGTGTTGCACGTCCGCCCGCGAGAATAACGCCTGTAATCATTTTACTTCCCAATTATCTATTCCTACTTTTCTCTGTACCGAAAACTTGTGAGGGAGAAACCATACGTTATTCTCTAAAAACTTTTACAGAAGACCAAGTTCTTTCCTCATGTGCGCAAGGCTGTTATTTTTATCGCTATAGGCTCAACATTGCTCAAGCTGTTTTCTACTTCTTGAAATTTATTGAGTACAAATCGTTTTTAAGGAGAAAAAAATGAAATGTCATCGCGTTAATGAACTGATTGAACTCTTGCATCCAGCGTGGCAAAAAGAGCCCGATTTAAACCTGGTGCAATTTTTACAAAACCTTGCACAGGAGGCGGGGTTCGAGGGGCAGTTAAATGAACTGACAGATGATATCCTTATTTACCATCTGAAAATGCGTGATTCAGATAAAGAACAAGTCATTCCCGGTCTGAAGAAAGACTATGAGGAAGATTTCAAAACAGCTTTGCTTCGTGCCCGTGGGGTTATTAAAGATTAGTGGAAAGGAATAACACGCTCATGATGCTAACTATTGCACGCGTATATCTTATGTCGCCTCTGACCATTTGTGGCCGCGATGAATAGTTCGGTATTTAATTTCCAGACGCTATTCCCAGATCTGATCGTGGATGCTTTGCTGGATGTTGGGTTGCGCGTTGATTCCGGCCTGACGGCATTAAACAGCTATGAAAACCGGGTATATCAGTTTGCGGATGAAGATCGTAAACGATTCGTAGTGAAATTTTATCGCCCGGAACGGTGGAGCGAGTCACAGATTCAGGAAGAGCATATTTTCGCCCTGCAGTTGGCAGAAGATGAAGTCCCTATTGTCGCCCCCGTCTCGCTTAATGGGCAGACATTGAACGTCTATGAAGGATTTCATTTTGCTGTATTCCCCAGTATAGGGGGGCGGCAGTATGAAATGGATAATGAAGAGCAGCTAGAGTGGGTAGGCCGTTTTCTCGGACGGATTCACCAGACGGGACAGAAATCGTTATTCACCGAGCGCCCGACGATAGGGGTAAATGAATATCTGCATGAACCTTATCGGCTGTTGGAGACATGTCCGCTAATACCGAAAATACATCGACATAGTTTTTTACAGGCAACCCGCCAACTGATTGATACAGTTGAAACTTATTGGCACAGCGACTGGCGGCCACTGCGTCTACATGGGGATTGTCACCCAGGAAATATTTTGTGGCGTGATGGCCCTCTGTTTGTTGATTTGGATGATGCTCGCAATGGTCCGGCAATACAGGATTTATGGATGCTGTTGCACGGCGACCGTCGTGAACAACGTATTCAATTAGATATCTTATTAGAAGCCTATAGCGAATTTGCGGATTTTCAGGAGAAAGAGCTCGCGCTGATTGAGCCTCTTCGTGCGATGCGGCAGGTTTATTATCTGGCTTGGATTGCTCGTCGCTGGGAGGATCCTGCTTTTCCGAAAAATTTCCCTTGGATGACGGATGCTGATTTTTGGTTGAAGCAAACGGCAATTTTTATTGGGCAAAATCAGCTGTTACAGGAACCTCCTTTACAGCTAATGCCAATGTACTGAAATTAAATGGAGAGAGTGAAATTTATGAAAAGATTATGGCTTGCGCTGATTGGCGTTGTTCTGGCATTTAGTGCTTCTGCTGCAGAGTTCTCTGACGGCAAGCAATATGTAGAATTAGATAAACCTGCGACTCAAGAGCCTCAGGTTCTTGAGTTTTTCTCTTTCTATTGTCCGCATTGCTATCAGTTTGAGCAGGTTTATCACGTTCCTGATGCAGTAAAGAAAGCGTTACCAGAGGGGACGAAGATGACACGTTATCACGTGGACTTCTTGGGCCCATTGGGTAAAAACCTGACGCAGGCTTGGGCTGTCGCCATGGCGCTGGGCGTAGAAGATAAAATTACTCCGCTGATGTTTGATGCCGTTCAGAAAACACAGACCGTACAAAAACCAGAAGATATTCGGGCAGTCTTTGTTAAAGCGGGTGTGAGCGCGGAAGAGTTTGATGGTGCACTGAATAGCTTTGTCGTGAAATCTCTGGTTGCCCAGCAGGAAAAAGCGGCCGCAGATTTACAATTACGTGGTGTTCCTGCCATGTTCGTTAACGGTAAATATATGATCAAGAATGATGGTCTTGATACCAGTTCAATGGATGGATATGTAAAACAGTACGCTGACGTGGTGAAATTCCTCATTACCAAAAAGTAATCACTTAATAGGCCATGCGGGTTAACCGCATGGCTTTATACCTTCTCGCGGTTCACCCTCTTATCTTTTATATCTCACCACACCACAATATCTATTTATCTTTTTGTTTATATCCACAAATTGGATGACGGTTTACTTAGTCTCTAAAACAAATGATTTATATTATAACTTCATGAAATTAATGAATATAAAAAACCATATTGAAATAACAGTAAAAATTAGTAATTAAACGGGGAAAAATATGCACAAAGTTATCCACAAGAAGATCTTGCGAGGATCCATGTAAAACCAGCCAATATCTTACGTTAAGGATCGTCTCTTTCCCTGACCTATGGCATGCTTAGCGCTATGACAGACCACAATGATTACGGCAGACTATGGCTCAGATTGCAGAAAATCCTTTAATACTGGTAGACGGTTCATCCTATTTGTATCGTGCTTATCACGCTTTCCCACCGTTAACAAACAGCGCGGGAGAAGCAACCGGTGCAATGTATGGCGTGCTGAATATGCTACGCAGTTTGTTGCTGCAATATCATCCCAGCCACGTTGCCGTTGTTTTTGATGCGAAAGGGAAAACGTTTCGCGACGAGCTGTTCGAAGACTATAAGGCTCACCGCCCACCGATGCCGGATGATCTACGCGAGCAGATAGAGCCTCTGCATAGTATGGTGAAAGCAATGGGGTTACCGCTTCTGGCGGTTTCCGGCGTAGAAGCAGACGATGTGATTGGTACGCTCGCCGTGCAGGCGGAAAAAGCGGGCAAGTCGGTGCTGATTAGTACTGGCGATAAAGATATGGCACAGCTGGTGACACCGAGCGTGACGCTCATTAATACCATGAACAACACGATTCTTGGCCCTCAGGAGGTATGTGATAAATACGGTATACCTCCCGAGCTAATTATCGATTTCCTCGCGCTGATGGGGGATGCATCGGATAATATTCCCGGTGTACCAGGCGTAGGGGAGAAAACCGCGCAGGCACTATTACAAGGGCTTGGCGGGCTGGATTCGCTCTATGCCAACCTTGATAAAATTGCTGAGCTTTCTTTCCGTGGCGCGAAAACCATGGCACCGAAGCTGGAACAGCATAAAGAAGTGGCCTACCTCTCTTATCAGCTTGCCACCATTAAAACGGATGTCGAGCTGGAGCTCAGCTGTGAGCAGCTCACCGTTAACGAGCTGGACGTGGATGAACTGCATCGCCTCTTTTCCCGCTATGAATTTAAACGCTGGTTATCAGATATTGAATCAGGCACTTGGATGCAGGGTAAAAAGAGCAGCCAGCCTGTTCAGGCTGTGAGTAATGCGGTGGTTGAGCAGGCGGTTGAAGAAGATAACGCGCCTACACTGTCTGCCGACGGTTATGTCACGATTCTTGATGAAAAAACGCTGTTGGATTGGATTGAGCGTTTAAAACAGGCTGAGGTTTTTGCTTTTGATACGGAAACCGACGGGCTGGATACGCTCACCGCCAATCTGATTGGTCTGTCATTCGCGATTAAGCCAGGTGAAGCGGCCTATTTGCCGTTGGCACATGACTATCTGGATGCGCCTGAGCAGTTGGATCGTGCCCAAGTATTGGCATTATTCAAACCGCTGCTGGAAGATGAGAAACTGCTTAAAATTGGTCAGAATCTCAAGTTTGATAAAGGCGTGATGCAGCGGTATGACATCGATTTACGCGGTATTGCGTTTGATACCATGCTGGAATCTTACGTGCTCGACAGCGTTGCGGGTCGTCACGATATGGACAGTCTGGCCGAGCGCTATCTGAAACACAAAACCATTACCTTTGAAGAGATTGCGGGTAAGGGAAAAAACCAGCTGACGTTTAATCAGATCGCACTGGAACAGGCTGGGCCGTATGCGGCTGAGGATGCAGACGTTACGCTGCATTTGCACCAGACGCTGTGGGGAAAACTCCAGCCGCATGCCGATCTGTGTCAGGTCTTCCAGGCTATCGATATGCCGCTGGTTCCGGTTTTATCCCGAATCGAGCGTACCGGTGTGCTGATCGATCCCGCCATTCTGGCAGAACACTCAAAAGAGCTAACGACGCGTCTGGCGGGGCTGGAAACACAAGCCTATGAGTTGGCTGGCGAAGAGTTCAATCTCGCATCGACCAAACAGCTACAGGGCATTCTTTATGAAAAGCAAAAGCTGCCGATTCTGAAGAAAACGCCAAAAGGCGCACCGTCAACCAATGAGGAAGTGTTGGCCGAACTGGCACTGGATTACCCTCTGCCGAAGTTGATCCTCGAATATCGTGGCTTGGCCAAGCTGAAATCCACGTATACCGATAAGTTGCCGCTGATGATCAATCCGGCGACGAAGCGCGTGCATACGTCTTATCATCAGGCTGTTACTGCTACCGGTCGTTTGTCTTCCAGCGATCCGAATCTGCAAAATATTCCGGTGCGTAACGATGAAGGACGTCGTATTCGTCAAGCATTCATTGCGTCTAAGGGCTACAGCATTGTTGCAGCTGACTACTCGCAAATTGAGCTGCGTATCATGGCGCACTTATCGGGTGATAAAGGGCTGTTGAATGCGTTCGCAAATGGGCTAGATATCCACCGGGCAACGGCGTCAGAAGTGTTTGGTATTGCGCTGGATAATGTGACATCAGAACAGCGTCGTAGTGCGAAAGCGATCAACTTCGGTCTGATCTACGGCATGAGTGCGTTTGGCTTGTCGCGTCAGTTGAATATTCCCCGTAGCGAATCGCAAAAATACATGAACCTGTATTTTGAGCGTTATCCCGGTGTGCAGGATTACATGGAGCGGACGCGCCAACAGGCGGCGGAGCATGGCTATGTGTCTACATTGGATGGCCGCCGTCTCTACCTGCCCGATATCCATTCTCGTAATGCGATGGCGCGTAAAGGTGCGGAGCGTGCGGCGATTAATGCCCCGATGCAGGGGACAGCAGCTGACATCATCAAGAAAGCGATGATCTCGATTGACGATTGGCTACAGAAAGACACGCCGTTGGTGAAGATGATCATGCAGGTTCACGATGAACTGGTTTTCGAAATCCACGATTCGGTTATTGAAGAATCTATTAGTAAAATCAAGATATTAATGGAAGGATGTATGCAATTGAATGTCCCGTTGCAGGTAGATATCGGTACAGGCATGAACTGGGATCAAGCACATTAATGGCCGATTCTTGCGCTATTTCTGTAATTAAATAACAGTATTGTGTGACCTGGTTTAACTTTGTGTAATCGATAACCATTTTGTATGAAAGTAAACAACAAAAAAGCCTTTGTTCCCGTGAAAAAATAGGGTAGAGTTAAAGATGTAGGGTACAGAGGTAAGATGTTCTATCTTTCAGACCTTTTACTTCACGTAATCGGATTTGGCTGAATATTTAGCCGCCCCGCTCAGTTTTGAGCGGGGCGTTTTTTATGGGTTTTATCCAAGTTTTTTAACCTGAAAACGCCAGTAACTGCCTAACAGATAGTAACGTGTCAGCACGATTTTTGGTGTGAAAAGAACGTCTCTGGTGGGTAATCATCGCGGGAAAGTGGGGGGCGTGATGTGAGTAATGACACCCGTGCATCACGCGAAAGGATTATTCAGCGTCTTGTTCTTCTTCAATGTGTTGCAATGTGCTGAACCAGTTATCCAATTTCTGCTGTAGTTTATCGACGCCGATTTTTTTCAGTGACGAAAATGCCTCGACCTGAATATCACCCATAAATGGCAAAACAGCCTCGCGAACCATATTCAACTGTGCCTTACGTGCGCCTGAAGCTAGTTTATCGGCTTTGGTCAGCAGCACTAAGACTGGAAGCTTGACATCGACTGCCCACAGAATCATTTGCTGATCGAGGTCCTTCAGCGGATGGCGAATATCCATCAGTACAACCAGACCCTTCAGGCTGTTACGCTTTTGCAGGTATTCACCGAGCGCACGTTGCCACTTGATCTTCATTTGCTCCGGCACTTCGGCATAGCCATAGCCGGGAAGGTCAACTAAACGCACGCCTTCGGCCACTTGGAACAGATTGATCAACTGGGTACGGCCCGGTGTCTTACTGGTTCGTGCCAGACTCTTCTGGTTGGTCAGCGTGTTCAGCGCGCTGGATTTTCCGGCGTTAGAACGCCCAGCAAAGGCCACTTCAATACCGTTATCGGTTTCCAGGTGGCGAATATCCGGAGCGCTGATGATAAAACGCGTCATGTGGTAGTTATATTGCTGGGTCACGATCGTTATCTCTATCTGGATCTCTGTCTGGTTGGGGATTATACCTGTAACTGACAATAAAGGCGGCTTTATCTGCCCCAAAGTGCAGCAGACTGATGTGAAAAGAAAAGCTCAGTCGTCTGATATGGGCGCTTTTTTATTACCCAGCTTTCTGCTAGATTCCGCCGCACTTCCCTTATATCTGTGTACCTGAGAACAACATTATGAACCGACCTGTCAAAGGGGTTGCCGATAAGGCAGAAAAATCCAAAGTAAAAAGAAAAACCCGCGAAGAACTGGAGCGTGAAGCGCGTGAGCGGAAAAGAGATAAAAAACATCGTGGTCATTCAGCGGGTAGCCGAACTCAGGAAAAAGCGTCTACCGATCAGAATTCTGGCCAACGTAAAGTAGCCGATCCACGTATCGGCAGTAAAAAGCCTGTACAGCTTGGCGTGTTGGATAGCGCCATCGTTAAACCGAAGCCTAAGTCGAAGCCTTCTGAGCCTGTGGAGAAAGTTGTTGCTGCCAAGCCGACGATGTCACCGGAAGAAGAGCTGGCAATGTTAGAAAATGATACGCGTCTGGATGCATTGCTGGATCGTCTGGATAGTGGCGAAACGCTGAGTGCCAAAGATCAGTCATGGGTTGATGAAACGCTGGACCGTATCGACATCTTGATGGAAGAACTTGGAATCGAGCTGGGTGATGATGACGAAGAAGAGCAACAGGAAGACATGTTGCAGCTTTTAAAACGTAATAACCCGAAAGACGCGCTCTAATCAATGAAATGGCTGTTTCTGCTCCTGATATTGCTGGTTACGTTTTATCTGCTCTGTCTGTTCAGTAAACTATGGCTATTGTCGAAGCGTAAGCACAGATTGCATCGCGCCCTGTTTAACGGGCGCGTGAATCAAGTTCGACGCCCAAGACAAAAACGCCGGGAGCGTTTTTGAACGTCACAACGTGACGGCCTTTTAGGGCGAGTCTCAGGGATGAGACGAGTAGCAAAACGCCGGGAGCGTTTTTGAACGCCATTTTTTGGTGATCTGAAGGAGGGGAAGGATAACCCACCGAGTAAAAACTGTAAGGAGTGAGCGAATATGTCGATACCGTCCGTTGACTGGGATCTGGCCCTGATTCAAAAATATAACTATTCTGGGCCGCGTTATACGTCTTATCCCACAGCGTTAGAATTCAGTGAAGCTTATGATGAGCCCGCGTTTCAGCATGCCATCGCCCGTTACCCACAGCGACCGCTGTCGCTGTATATCCACATCCCTTTTTGCCATCGGCTGTGCTATTTCTGCGGCTGTAATAAGCTGGTTACGCGGCAGCAGCATAAAGCGGATGAATACCTTGATGTGCTTGAGCTGGAAATTCGCCAGCGTGCGCCGCTATTTGCAGGACGAACGGTAACCCAATTGCATTGGGGCGGCGGTACGCCAACCTACCTGAATAAATTACAAATTAGCCGGCTAATGTCGCTGTTGCGCGAGCTGTTCTCTTTTTCTGAGCAGGCTGAGCTGTCGCTTGAAGTCGATCCGCGGGAAATTGAACTGGACGTCCTTGATCATCTGCGTGCTGAAGGGTTTAACCGCCTTAGCATGGGGGTGCAGGATTTTAATAAAGACGTTCAGAAGCTGGTCAATCGTGAGCAGGATGAAGACTTTATTTTTGCCCTCATTGAGCGGGCGAAGGCGCTTGGCTTCACCTCAACCAATATTGATTTGATTTACGGTCTGCCGAAACAAACGCCGGAAAGCTTCGCTTTTACGCTACAGCGCGTTGCTGAATTAAGTCCGCATCGGCTTAGCGTTTTTAACTATGCGCATTTGCCCAGCCTGTTTGCGGCACAGCGCAAGATTAAAGACGCGGATTTGCCGAGTGCGGAGCAAAAGTTGGATATTCTGCAACAGACGATTGGATCGCTGACGCAATCGGGCTACCAGTTTATCGGTATGGATCACTTCGCTCGCCCGGACGATGAGCTGGCGGTGGCCCAGCGGGAAGGGACGCTGCATCGCAATTTCCAGGGCTATACGACGCAGGGCGATAGCGATCTTGTCGGTATGGGCGTTTCAGCGATTAGTATGATCGGTGATAACTATGCCCAGAACCAGAAAGAGCTGAAACAGTATTATGCGCAGGTCAAAGACAAAGGAAATGGCCTGTGGCGTGGGTTACAGCTGACGCGTGATGATTGTCTCCGCCGCGATGTGATTAAGACGCTGATTTGTAATTTCCAACTCAGCTATGCGCCGATTGAAGCGGAATATGCCATCGACTTTAAAACCTACTTTGAGCAGGATTTAGCGTTATTGGCACCGCTGGTGGCTGATGGGCTAGTCGATAGTCAGGAAGACGGGCTGGCTGTAACGCCGAAAGGACGTTTGCTGATCCGCAATATCTGTATGTGTTTTGATGTTTATTTACGTAGCAAGCTTAGAACGCAGCAATTTTCCCGCGTGATTTAACCAAAAAAACAGCCAGTCGATGTTAGTACCGACTGGCTGTTCTCAAACGTTTATACCCGTCATACTTCAAGTTGCAGGTGTGTTGGCTGCGTTCACTCACCCGAATCACTTACCTGAGTAAGCTCATCGGGATTCCTTCTCTTGCTGCCTTCCTGAAACTCGAATTATTTAGGGTATATAGGATCAACTAAAGAAGTTAATCAGTGCAGCACACAAAACGGCGGCAATAGCAGCCTGCGGCGAATGGCTTGCCGCAGAGCCAATTTCAGCGCCATGTGTTGCAACGGAAATCAATGAGTCCAGCATGGTGTTCCTCCCGAATCAGCGACACGATCATACTGCTGACTCGAGGCAAGTAAAGGACAAATTAATGACAATTTCGTGCGCCAGATTGTATTTTTTATCACCAGTTTGTTTGTTAACAATTGGATAATAAAAAAGCAATCTCACTACTCCATTCCCAGCTCTTTTAGTTTACGCGTCAGAGTATTTCTACCCCATCCCAGTAACCTTGCGGCTTCCTGTTTATGTCCCTGCGTATGTCGTAATGCTGTCGTAAGCAGCGTTCTTTCCATTTCTGGTTGTGCTTCCGCCAGCAGGTTTTGATGACCGGAACGCAGCGCACGATCGGCCCATTGTGCTAATAGCGTGGCCCAACTGTCTGGCAAGATATGCACGGTAGAATCTGGCGCAGTGGTCTCGAACAGCTCAGGTGGCAGATCCTGAATCAGCACCTCCTGGCCCGCGGCCATGACCGTCAACCAGCGGCAGGTGTTCTCCAATTGGCGAACGTTGCCAGGCCACGGTAAACGGGTTAGTGCCGTTTCCGCTTCTGGATGCAAATTCTTCGGTTCGACACCCAACTCTTTGGCCGTGGCCTGCAAGAAATAACGCGCCAGACGGGGGATATCTTCCCGACGCTCACGCAGCGGCGGCAGATGAACGCGGATCACGTTCAGGCGGTGAAACAGGTCATCACGGAATTTACCTTCCTGCACGCGCTGTTCAAGGTTTTGGTGTGTTGCCGCGATAATGCGGACATCCACCTTCACCGCGGCATAGCCGCCAACGCGATAAAACTGCCCGTCGGCCAATACGCGCAACAGACGTGTTTGCACGTCTAGCGGCATGTCGCCGATTTCATCCAGAAACAGCGTACCACCATCGGCCTGTTCAAAGCGGCCCTGACGAATTTGGTTTGCGCCCGTAAATGCGCCTTTCTCATGACCAAACAATTCTGATTCGATCAGGTCTTTAGGAATTGCTGCCATATTCAGGGCGATAAAAGGGGCTTTGGTGCGCGGACTGTGACGATGCAGGGCATGCGCCACCAGTTCTTTACCCGTTCCCGATTCGCCGTTAATCAGTACACTGATCGATGAGCGAGACAGGCGGCCAATGATGCGAAAGACATCCTGCATCGCAGGTGCTTCGCCGATAATGTCCGTTGTCGGGCCATTGATCGGCTGGTTGCGTACCGGCTGTTGCTGTTCCAGATAATGGCTGATCGCGCGCTCAGCCAGCGCGACAGCTTCATCAATATCAAACGGTTTCGGCAAATAGTCGAACGCGCCCTGTTGATAAGCACTGACGGCGGCATCCAGATCGGAATGTGCCGTCATAATGATGACCGGGAGCATCGGGTGGCGCTGTTTGATTTGCTGTAAGAGCGCCAATCCATCCATCCCTGGCATGCGGATGTCGGACAGCAGAACGTCAGGCGTTTGTGTCGCCAGCGCATGCAGTACCTGATTTCCGTTCTCAAACGTTGCGCAGGTTAAACCCGCACCAGCAAGCGCGCGCTCAAGCACCCAACGGATGGAGCTATCGTCATCGACAATCCAGACTATCCCTCGTTGCATTGTGAACCTCACTGGCGAATAGGCAGGTAAACCGAGAATTCGGTGTGTCCTGGCCAACTGTTAAATTCAATTTTACCGGAGTGCTGGTCGATAAGACTGCGGGCGATGGAAAGCCCTAAACCGGTTCCCCCTTCGCGTCCGCTCACCATCGGGTAAAACAGTGTGTCCTGTAGTTGAGCAGGTACGCCGGGGCCATCATCTTCCACGTCAATACGTGCGGCGAGACGGTAGCGCACGCCGTGTAAAGTGAGCTGAAAAGCCGTGCGGGTACGTATCGTAATCGTCCCGCCTTCCTCGCCCAGCGCCTGTAGCGCATTGCGGGTAATATTCAGCAAAACCTGTTCAATCTGGTCGGGGTCGTGCGTCAACTCTGGCAGGCTGGGGTCATAATCTTTTACCAGCGTCACGTTATTTGGCTTTTCCAGCGAGACAAGTTGGCAAACGCGTTCGGCGACCTGATGGATGCTTTGGGTGACGTGCAGGCCAGGCTGCTGTGGCCCGAGCAGGCGATCAACCAGATTACGCAGGCGATCCGCCTGTTCGATGATGACCTTGGTATATTCCGTCAATGCTGGGTCGGGCAATGCCTTGGCAAGTAACTGTGCAGCACCGCGCAACCCGCCAAGCGGATTTTTTATCTCATGCGCCAGGCCTCGGACCAAATCACGGGCGGCCTGCTGCTGCGCATGTTGAAGCTGCTCCTGACTGAGACGGCGCTGATTATCCATCGGCGCCATCTCCAGTAAAATAAAATCGTTCTGTACCCGCTGAGCGGTGAGCGACATGATGTGCGCTTTGCCATCCACGACGAGCGTGACTTCGTTATCCGTAAAACCTTGCCCTGAATCCAGACTTTCACGCAGTAAATCGATATTCAGAGAAAAATATCCCAGCAAGTCTGGCAGCGGTGTGCCGGATAATTTACGCGAGCTTTGTGCCAGTAATTGCTGTGCTGCCGGGTTGGAATAGTGAATCGCTAGATCGTTATCCAGCAATAAGATGCTGTTTATCAGAGAATTTAGGATCTGCCCAGCATCGGGCAGCGTGCCTGTTGCCATAATGCAGACTCCCGCACCAGCATGGTGCATTGTAGTGTGGATGATGAATGTTACGTCGCAGCGGCCAATGCCGGTGGTGAAAAAAGCCCATCCAAAGATGGGCTGAGGCGTTTCCACGGCAACAAGAACAAACTTCTTAGTATTCTGTTGTTTATCGGCGATGGCCGGGTATCAGCACACCCAACCACACCGAGGTATACCCGTCATACTTCAAGCTGCTTGTGCGTTGGCTTCTCTTACTCACCCCAGTCACTTACTTGTGTAAGCTTCTGGGGATTCGTGCGGTTGCCGCCTTCACGCAACTCGAATTATTTAGGGTATAAATAAGATGCTTTCGTTATTACACGCTGTAGTACAGTTCGAACTCAACTGGGTGTGGCGTCATACGAACGCGGTCAATCTCAGGTTTACGCAGTTCGATATACGCTTCGATAGCGTCGTCGGTGAACACGCCACCACGGGTCAGGAACTCGCGGTCTTCGTTCAGTGCAGCCAGGGCCTCGTCCAGAGAACCTGCAACTTTTGGAATCTCTGCTTCTTCTTCCGGCGGCAGGTCGTACAGGTTTTTGTCCATCGCATCGCCAGGGTGGATTTTGTTGATGATGCCGTCGAGGCCAGCCATCAGCAGTGCAGCGAAGCACAGGTACGGGTTAGCTGCTGGGTCTGGGAAGCGCGCTTCGATACGACGTGCTTTCGGGCTAGCAACCACTGGGATACGGATTGAAGCAGAACGGTTACGGGCAGAGTAAGCCAGCATAACAGGTGCTTCGTAGCCTGGGACCAGACGCTTGTAGGAGTTGGTGGTTGGGTTCGCCAGGGCGTTGATGGCTTTAGCGTGCTTGATAACACCGCCGATGTAGAACAGAGCCATTTCAGACAGGCCGCCGTATTTGTCGCCAGCGAACAGGTTAGTGCCGTCTTTAGACAGAGACATGTGGCAGTGCATACCAGAACCGTTATCACCGAACATGGGTTTTGGCATGAAGGTCGCTGTTTTACCGTAGGCGTGAGCCACGTTATGCACGACATATTTGTAGATCTGAATTTCGTCAGCTTTTTTGGTCATGGTGTTGAAGCGGGTAGCCACTTCGTTCTGACCAGCGGTAGCCACTTCGTGGTGGTGAGCTTCAACAACCAGACCCATTTGCTCCATGGTCAGACACATAGCAGAACGGATGTCCTGTGATGAATCGACAGGTGGAACTGGGAAATAGCCGCCTTTCAGGCCTGGACGGTGACCTTTGTTACCACCTTCGTATGCTTTACCGGAGTTCCAGTAGGCTTCGACATCGTCGATAGCAACATGGGAACCGGAAGTGCTGCTGCCGAAACGGATGTCATCAAACAGGAAGAATTCTGGCTCAGGCCCGAACAGGACGGTGTCGGCGATACCGGAAGAACGCAGGAAATCTTCCGCACGTTTCGCGATAGAACGCGGGTCACGGTCATAGCCTTGCATGGTGCCTGGCTCAAGGATGTCACAACGAATGATCAGCGTGGTATCTTCGAAGAACGGATCAATCATCGCGGTGCTGGCATCTGGCATCAGAACCATGTCTGACTCGTTAATACCTTTCCAGCCGCCAATCGAGGAACCATCAAACATTTTACCTTCTTCGAAGAAGTCGGCATTGACTTGATGAGCCGGAATGGTGACGTGCTGCTCTTTACCTTTAGTATCCGTGAAGCGTAAATCAACAAACTTCACTTCGTGCTCATTCAGCATCGTCAAAACATGTTCTGCGGACATACTTGGTTCTCCCGATTGGTCATTTATCGTCGTGGAACGAATATCGTTGTGGATTGATGTTGTTGCCGTGAGTAGACTAAAGCTAAAAGTGTGCCAACTTTTTAAATTCGTGCAATGTGTTGCCCCTTGGGGCTTTCTCACGGAAACCCACTGCACCATTATAGTCTAAAGCACCAAGTTGGTGCTTCGTATGTGAATTATTGCACTTATTTGGTGCATTCATGTTCGCTTGTAGCGCTTTTGCACCGTGAAAGGGATCACAAAGCAGGCAGCTCTAGGTTGTTTATCATAGATGCTTGTGATCTTGTTTAGTCCCTCGATTAATACGTGTACAATAGCGCGCTATTTCTAAATGCCTGAGGCAAAGCTGTGATCGAAAATTTGCGTAACATCGCCATTATTGCGCACGTTGACCATGGGAAAACCACCCTGGTTGACAAGCTGTTGCAACAATCCGGAACGTTCGGTGAACGTGTCGAAGCAACTGAGCGTGTGATGGACTCCAACGATTTGGAGAAAGAGCGTGGAATTACTATCCTCGCAAAAAATACCGCCATTAATTGGAAAGACTACCGTATTAACATCGTAGATACCCCGGGACACGCCGACTTCGGCGGCGAGGTTGAGCGTGTTATGTCGATGGTTGACTCGGTACTGCTGGTTGTTGATGCGATGGATGGCCCTATGCCGCAAACTCGTTTCGTGACCAAAAAAGCGTTTGCCAACGGTCTGAAACCTATTGTGGTTATCAACAAAGTTGACCGTCCTGGTGCGCGTCCTGACTGGGTTGTCGATCAGGTATTCGACCTGTTCGTGAACCTGGATGCGACTGACGAGCAACTGGATTTCCCGATCATTTATGCTTCTGCGCTGAATGGTATCGCGGGTCTCGACCATAACGACATGGCGGAAGATATGACTCCGCTGTATCAAGCTATTGTCGATCACGTTTCTCCGCCTCTGGTTGAGATGGATGCGCCGTTCCAGATGCAGATCTCTCAGCTGGACTACAACAACTATGTTGGCGTTATCGGTATCGGCCGTATCAAGCGCGGTAAAGTTAAGCCTAACCAACAAGTTACTATTGTTGATAGCGAAGGCAAAACCCGTAACGGTAAAGTCGGTAAAGTTCTGACTCACCTGGGTCTGGAGCGTATCGACGCTACCGAAGCGGAAGCAGGCGATATCATCGCGATTACCGGTTTGGGCGAGCTGAACATTTCCGACACCATCTGCGATCCGCAGAATGTCGAAGCGCTGCCAGCACTGAGCGTGGATGAACCTACCGTTACCATGTTCTTCAACGTCAATACCTCACCATTCTGTGGTAAAGAAGGTAAGTATGTGACGTCGCGCCAGATTCTGGAGCGTCTGAACAAAGAGCTGGTGCACAACGTTGCCCTGCGTGTTGACGAAACCGAAGACGCTGATGCGTTCCGTGTTTCTGGCCGTGGTGAATTGCACCTGTCAGTTCTGATCGAAAACATGCGTCGTGAAGGCTTTGAACTGGCCGTATCTCGTCCAAAGGTTATTAACCGTGTTATTGACGGTCGTAACCAAGAGCCGTTTGAAAACGTTACGCTGGACATCGAAGAACAGCACCAGGGTTCAGTCATGCAAGCCATGGGTGAGCGTAAAGGTGATGTGAAAGACATGATCCCAGATGGCAAGGGTCGTATCCGTCTGGATTACCTGATCCCTGCTCGTGGTCTGATCGGTTTCCGTACCGAATTCATGACCATGACGTCTGGTACTGGTCTGCTGTACTCCACTTTCAGTCACTACGATGACGTGCGTCAGGGTGAAATCGGTCAACGTCAGAACGGCGTGCTGGTCTCTAACGGTCAGGGTAAAGCAGTCGCGTTTGCGCTGTTCAGCCTGCAAGATCGCGGTAAGCTGTTCCTCGGACACGGTGCAGAAGTGTATGAAGGCCAGATCATCGGTATTCACTCACGTTCTAACGATCTGACCGTAAACTGTCTGACCGGTAAGAAACTGACCAACATGCGTGCATCAGGTACTGATGAAGCAACCACGCTGGTTCCGGCTATCAAAATGTCTCTGGAACAAGCGCTAGAGTTCATTGATGATGACGAATTGGTTGAAGTTACGCCGCAGTCTGTTCGTATTCGTAAGCGTCATCTGACCGAAAACGATCGTAAGCGCGCGAGCCGCGGCAGCAAAGACGTCTAATTTCAGACTGATTTGTATTGTCACGCAACAGGGCACCTTCGGGTGCCCTGAATTTTATGCGCTTTCTTCCACTTTAACCTTTCCTTATATTTCCTCCCTGTTCAGTTTCGCCATTTCCCGCTACAGTGAAAATCCTACGATTACGTCAGGAGGTGGCTGCCATGCTGTATATCTTTGATTTGGGTAATGTTGTCATTGATATTGATTTCAAAAGAGTATTGGGCGTCTGGAGTAATCTGAGCAGCGCGCCGCTCGCGACGCTGCAAGAGCGCTTTGTCATGGGCGAAGCGTTTGAACAGCATGAACGGGGCGAAATCAGCGATGAAGAGTTTGCCACCAGACTGTGTCAGGAAATGGGCATCGCCCTGAGCTTCGAGCAATTCACCGCTGGCTGGCAGGCTATTTTTGTCGCGTTGCGCCCTGAAGTTATCGACATCATGCAGCGTCTGCGTCAGGAAGGGCACCGCGTGGTGATTTTGTCGAATACCAATCGCCTCCACTGTTCACACTGGCCTGCGTTATTCCCAGAGGTGGCGACGGCTGCCGACAGACTCTATTTGTCGCAAGATATTGGATTACGTAAGCCGGAATTGGCGATTTATCAATATGTCCTGACGCAAGAAGGCGTTACGCCAGCACAAGCCGTGTTTTTTGATGATAATTCCGCGAACGTCGACGCCGCACAGAGCCTAGGCATTCACAGCATTCTGGTGACCGATCGTCAGGTGGTAACGGACTTTTTTGCTATGCAGGCAACAACGGCCAAAGCATGATTTATATCGCAGGGGCGGACATAGTCCCTATTGGGAATGAGAACATCAGGAGTAGCTGGGTTTTATGATTGCGCTAATTCAGCGGGTTTCCAGTGCCAGCGTTACGGTAGAAGGCAATATCATTGGGGAAATCGATAAGGGTTTGCTGATCTTGCTGGGCGTTGAGCAAGGCGATGACGAACAAAAAGCCACGCGACTTTGCGAACGTGTGTTGGGCTACCGGATATTCGCTGACGATGACGGGAAAATGAACCTCAATGTGCGTCAGGCTGGCGGTAATGTGCTGGTGGTTTCTCAATTTACGCTAGTGGCTGATACGCAGCGTGGCATGCGACCTGGGTTTTCCCGTGGAGCGCATCCCTCAGAGGCCGATCGTCTCTATCAGTATTTTGTCGAGCAGTGTCGTGAGCAAGGTGTTCACACGGAAACGGGGCAATTTGCCGCGGATATGAAAGTGGCATTGGTGAATGATGGCCCTGTGACGTTTTGGCTGCAAACATAATGTTGGCTACAACCGTATTGTAAAAAGCGTAATTGTCGTTGCCGTTCCGTGTATAAGTTTGTCAGCGGTTTGATTTTATGAGCCATGGTGCAATAAAGCATCATCGGCATAGAGGAAGGGTTATGTATCATTTGAGAGTACCTGAAAGCGCTGAAGACCTGGATGCGTACTATCAATTTCGCTGGGAAATGCTGCGTAAACCTCTACACCAGCCACTAGGCTCTGAGCGTGATGCCTATGATGCGTTGGCACACCACCAAACCGTGGTCGATGAACAGGGGAGGCTGGTCGCAATTGGGCGTCTTTCTATCAATGCGGATAATGAGGCTGCAATCCGCTTTCTAGCCGTTCATCCCGATCTGCGGGGGAAAGGGTTAGGAACACTGCTTGCGATTACTCTGGAGTCTGTCGCGCGTCAGGAAGGCGTCAAGCGCGTAGTCTGTAGCGCTCGCGAAGACGCAATGGACTTCTTCTCCAAACTAGGTTTTGTTAATCAGGGGGAGATTTCGGCGCCACAAACGACGCCAGTACGGCATTTCCTGATGATCAAACCGGTGGCGACGCTAGATGATATTTTGCATCGTGCTGACTGGTGCGGGCAACTGCAACAGGCCTGGTACGATCATATCCCTTTGAGTGAAAAAATGGGTGTGCGGATAAGCCAGTACACTGGGAAAAAATTTATCACTACCATGCCTGAAGCGGGTAATCAGAACCCGCATCACACGCTTTTTGCTGGCAGCATGTTTTCTCTCGCAACGCTCACGGGTTGGGGATTGATCTGGTTGCTGCTGCGTGAACGGCACCTTGGTGGAACGATCATTCTGGCGGATGCGCATATTCGTTACAGTACGCCAGTAAGTGGCCGACCGAGCGCGATTGCTGATTTGGGGTCGCTGAGCGGCGATCTGGATCGTCTTGCGCGTGGGCGTAAGGCGCGCGTGCAGTTAAACGTAGAGCTGTTCGGTGATGACAATAAAGGGGCGCTATTTGAGGGGGTTTATATCGTGCTGCCAGCTCAGCCGGATGCGCCATTAGAAGAGGGGGGATCGGAAGTTGATTAACCCGCGGCTGCGTATTATGACGTTATTCTCATCCGTACATCACTCTTCGCGCTAACCAGCAGTACCTCGTGATATCCATATATCGTCTTAGTAAACTCCGTGATTTTCACGGGGTTTATCTTAATGCCGATCGTTTAAGGATCGAGATACTGGGTGCTACCACGGTGCGGGGCATCCCTGCGGGAGCCTCATCACCGTGTTTCCCCCTAACACTATACTTAAGTGGCCAGTATGAGTGTTTACTCTGTTGTTTCAGCACGCTATGACACAGTGGACGCTTTGCTCGTCCGTATTTTGAAAACGAAATATTTATTGCGCTTCTGTCACGGCTCCCTGATGCATTTGCTGCCTGATCGGATGGTCGTTGCTATCCACGCCTTGCAGCGTACCGTTTAACGTCGGCTTCAGCGGTGTATCGGCGGCAAGCCGCCCATTCAACTGCAATTGCAAATTCGTGTTGCCTGTCGGTGCGGTTGTGGGTTCTGGCCATCCCCAGCGCGTCAGTACATCCAGCGGTACAGCGCGCCCTGTCAGCGACAGGGAAAAATTGCGAGCCGGTTGCTGATTGATGGTCGCCTTGGCATCCAGCATGCCATTTTGCGTAAATGCGCTAAGTTCGTTAATGGCGATCTGATTATCGTTGGCCACTAGCGCTATCGAAGGGCGGCGAACATCGACTTTATTGAACGTTGCGTTGCTGGCATTAAGATTCAACGATCCCGTCCACATTCCCCATTGGTGGTTACGAGCCAGCAGCAAATCGCTGCCGTAGCCATCCAATGCGGTTAGCTGGAAAGGAAAATCTGGGTTGATATCGATTAGCAGATTGCGATTCGCCGTGAATTTTCGCACATTCACTTCTGCCAGCCATGATGGAAGCGTCGCTTGCCAGCGTTGACGCCAGTCACCGGGGAGCGTGTACTCCATCCCTGCGACAACAAATTCATTTAGCTGTAGACGACGATTATTACGCTGCCAATTGCCATTGGTTCGCAGTAGACCGCCTTCCCAGCGGGTAGAAAACTGCTTGATGTTAATGCCCGCCGGCGACAAATCCAGATTTACGATAGGGTCGATAAGGTGCATGTTGCCGTTCACAATGTCGGTGGCATTGAACGACAGCGTTCCCCCTTCACTTTGCCAGTCATTCTGTTTAAACGTGACATTTTGCAGGGCAACGTCAAGGTCGATAAACGCCCATCCCGGCCCTTCAATTCGGGCATCAATCAGGTCAAAGCGGTTAACCGTAACAGAGGGAAGTTCGGTGACGGGCTGCCAGAAAGCTTCCGGCGTTCTCTGCGTTTGCAAACGAACATTACTTAGTCGTAGGCTACCGACCTGCCAACTGCCATCTTCTGCACGGCTGGCGTTGCCCGTTAACTGTCCCTGAGCGACATCAGCGCCGAAGTTGCTCAGAATCAGCTGGTTGTGGTTGATTTCACCCTGAACCAATACCTGACTGGCGGGAATATCGTTGAGTTCGAGTGAACGGGCGCTGAGCTGGAACTGCCCTTGTTTGCCTAGTAGATAGCCCGCTTCGGGCTGCCACGGCATAATGCCGCCGTTGATCTGTTGACCATTCAGACGCCAATCACCGTCCTTTGCCTGTAATGCCATTGTACGCAGCTGTAGCACATCGGCTTCGATAGGGAGTGTGGCGGCCTGCGAGGAAAGGTTCAGCGTACCGCCTTCCAGTTCCAGACTGGCAAAATGGCGCGGTTCGGTAACTTGGCGCGCGCTAAACCCTGCTGAAACCTGCTTTGCAGTGAGTGTCGGCGGTTGGTTTTTCTGGCCAAAACTGACATCGGTGAGTTGGATATGATCGGCTGTTGACCAGTCATGATTAATTTTGCCCAGTGATAACTGGTAGTCGGTGTTCTGGTTCACCCAATTACTCACCCAGCCTGCTGCCCAACTGGTTTGCAGTAATACGTATACGACCACCAGCGCTAAAAAAGCCAGCAGCAGCAGGGTCAGCAATAATTTCCCGATAAATTTCATCGTGTCAGTCCATGCCAATCGTCAGGGAGAACTGTTCTTATGCCGCAATTTCCCTGAAGGCTCAATAGGTAATGCTGTTACAGACAGTAAAAAGCGAGCGGTGTTGCATCACCGCTCGCTTTTACATGAACTGAACAGGAATTATTGCGTGCTGGCGCTATTTTTCTTCGTGTGGGAAGACGATATTCAGCACGATTGCCGTAATCCCGCCAGCGGCAATACCGGAAGACAGCAATGTTTTAATCCAATCCGGTGCGAATTGCAGAATCAATGGCTGCTGTGATACACCAAGACCGACAGCCAGTGACAGCGCAATAATCATGATAGCGCGACGGTTCAGCGGCTCACGGGACACAATGCGTACTCCTGATGCCGCGATCGTACCAAACATCACGATAGTCGCACCGCCCAGAACGGGCTCTGGAATATGCTGTACAAATCCGCTAACGGCAGGGAATAGCCCCAGTGCGATCAGCATCAGCGAAACCACAAAACCGACATAGCGGCTGGCAACACCGGTAAGCTGGATAACGCCGTTATTCTGGCCGAAGCACGAATTAGGGAAGGTATTAAACACGGCAGACAGGCATGAGTTCAGGCCATTAGCCAGCACGCCGCCTTTTAAGCGTTTCATGTACAGCGGGCCTCTGACCGGCTGCTCTGAAACGTCAGAGGTAGCGGTGATGTCACCGATGGTTTCTAACGACGTCACCATGAAAATCAGCATCAGCGGGATTAACAGGTTCCAATCAAAGCCTAAACCGTAATACAGCGGCGTGGGCACCATGATGACCGTATCGTGTGGCGCAGGCGCGCTTTCCGGCAGCATTCCCATCAACCAGGCACCTAGATAACCCACCGCCATGGCAATCACCAGCGACGCGACGCGAAGGTAGGGGTTACGCTGGCGGTTAAGCAGAATAATCACCACCAACACCGCACCCGCTAATAGCAGGTTCTTGGGTGCGCCGAAGGTGTTATTACCCATTGCGGCATAGCCGCCACCGATAGAGGTCAGGCCGACCTGAATCAGCGACAGACCAATGATCATCACCACAATGCCGGAAACCAGCGGCGTAATGATACGGCGAGTTAAATGCAGGAAGCGTGAAAGAATGATTTCGGTGAAGGAAGCAACCATCAGCGTACCGAACAGTGCTGCCATCATCGTGGGAACATCTGCTCCACCGTTCTTCAGCGCCAGCCCACCCATAATCAGCGGCGTCACGAAGTTAAAGCTGGTGCCCTGAATAGACAGCAGACCAGAACCGACTGGGCCCCAAGTTTTAATTTGTAGAATAGAGGCCAGACCGGAAGCGAAAAGCGACATGCTGATGATGCGCTGCGTATCCTGAGCGGGTAAACCTAATGCCTGACAGATCAGTAGCGCGGGGGTAATCACCGCAACAAACATGGCAAGCAGATGCTGGCTGGCGGCAAACAGCGTCTGCGGCAGCGGCGGCCTGTCTTCAAGACGATAGATGAGTTCACTGCGCTGAGGTGCGGCAGCGGCTTCGGTTTGGGACGTTTCCGTGGTGGTAGTCATGATGTAAGTTGGCGTTCCTGAAACGACAAAGAGCGCATTTTAATGATCTCTTTGTCGAAAGCAAACGTTTGCTAACTCATCTTTTCGATATGAATTTTGTCTGATGAGTAATACCTTATTATTTAAATGGATATACCCGTCATACTTCAAGCTGCATGTACGTTGGCCGCGTTCACTCACCCGAATCACTTACTTGAGTAAGCTCATCGGGATTCCTTCGCTTGCCGCCTTCCTGCAACTTGAATTATTTAGTGTATAGTTTTAAAAAATGAAGAATGCGTCGCTGCGATCAGGCGTTGGTGTAGCGTGCGCGCTCGGGTAGCCAGCGTTCGATGAGCGCAATAGCATGCTCGGGATAGTGCTCATGCAGATGGCGGGCAACGCGATGTACTTGGGGTATCAAATCCCGATCGCGCAAGAGATCGGCCACTTTGAATTCTGCGTTCCCAGTCTGCCGCGTACCTAATAACTCACCCGGTCCACGAATCTCCAAATCGCGTTGAGCGATGACAAAGCCATCGTTGCTATCGCGCAGAACCTGAAGCCGTTTTTGTGCCGTCTTGCTCATTGGCGTTTTGTAGAGTAGCACGCAGTGAGACGCTATCGCACCACGCCCGACGCGCCCGCGTAACTGGTGCAGTTGCGCCAGGCCCAGACGCTCTGGGTTCTCAATGATCATCAGGCTGGCATTGGGTACATCCACACCGACCTCGATAACGGTTGTCGCCACCAGCAGTTGCAGCTCACCCTGTTTGAAGGCCTGCATCACCGACAGCTTTTCCTGCGCTTTCATGCGACCGTGAACCAATCCGACCTTGAGATTCGGCAGAGCAGCCTTCAGCTCTTCGCTGGTGGCTTCTGCGGCCTGCGCTTCCAATAGGTCGGATTCTTCAATCAGCGTACAGACCCAATAGGCTTGTCGACCTTCCTGCTCACAGGCGCTATTCACTCGCTCGATAATGTCGCTGCGGCGTGAGTCGGGTATGGCGACGGTGGTGACAGGGGTTCTGCCCGGCGGTAGTTCATCAATTACGGATGTATCCAGATCGGCATAGGCCGTCATCGCTAACGTACGGGGAATGGGTGTGGCGGTCATAATCAGTTGATGAGGGTGAAAGCCCTGTTCTTCGCCTTTTTCCCACAGCGCAAGGCGCTGATGAACGCCAAAGCGGTGCTGTTCATCAATGATGACCAATGCCAGCCCGTTGAATTTCACCTGCTGTTGAAAAATGGCGTGCGTCCCGACAACCATAGAGACCTGACCGCTGGCGATGGCATCCTGCTGCGCCTGACGCGCTTTTCCTTTTTGTTTGCCAGCTAGCCAGCCGACTTCAAGCCCCAGTGGTTCAAACCACTGACGAAAATTATGGACGTGCTGTTCGGCTAGCAGCTCTGTTGGTGCCATCAGCGCGACCTGTTTGCCGTTGGCAATCGCACGTAATGCGGCCAGCGCGGCGACCAGCGTTTTTCCTGAACCCACATCACCCTGTACCAGACGCATCATCGGGAAATCTTTCGTCATATCCATTTCGATTTCGGCTACGACGCGCTCTTGTGCCTGCGTAGGTGTAAACGGCAGAGCTGCGAGCAACTGTTGTTTCAGGCTGTCTTTAGTCGGTAGCGGAGACGCTTTATGCCGTTGTTCCCCTGCCCGCACGGCGAGCATACTTAGGTTATGTGCCAGTAATTCTTCCATAATCAGCCGCTGCTGCGCTGGGTGTTTCCCATGCTCAAGTTCGCTAAGCTGCATATCAGGCGGGGGACGATGTAACGTGCGTAGCGCATCTGGCAGGCTAATCAGCGATCGACTCAGTGATTCAGGCAGTAACTCATCGATGTGGTTTGCGGCGAGCAGCTCCAGCGCCTGATCGGTGAGCTTGCGCAGGGTCGCCTGACGAATGCCCTCCGTGGAGGGGTAAACCGGTGTGAGCGATTCCTGTAGCTCAACCTGCGTACTATCCCCCTGAACACGATATTCAGGATGGATGATCTCCGCGCCGATTTTGCCGCGCTTTATTTCACCATAAGCGGTAACGCGTTGTCCCGGCGCGAGGCTGTTTTTCATCGCTGCGCTGAAATTGAAGAAGCGCATGGTCAGCAGACCGCTGCCGTCGCTGATTTGGCAGGTCAACATGCGACGGCTGCCAAAGGTGATGTCGTTGCGTAGGATTTCACCTTCCACGGTGGCATACATACCGGGAAGGAGGTCGCCAATCGGGTAAAGGTGTGTGCGGTCTTCGTAGCGCAAGGGCAAATGCAGCAATAAATCCTGCACGGTTTCCAGCCCGAGTCGTGCGAGTTTTGCTGCCTGACTGGCACCCACGCCAGCAAGTGTGCTTAGCGGTTGGGTATTCAGCAGGCGACCTTTCATCAGCACCCCGACGATTGCATCGCGGCCCACCACGGGGTATCCGCTACAATCTGACCCTGATGGTCAATATAAGGGCGAGGCAGCCCTTTATGTTTTGCAACGCGAGCCAGTACCGGATATCCCCCTTCAAACAGTAGGCGCTGCTGCTCTTCTTCATCCAGCGGGCTATCTTCACGCTGATACATGCCAGCGATCTGGCGTTGGCGCTGTGCTTCATACAGGATCAACGCAGAGGCCACCGAGACATTCAGCGACTGCACCATGCCGGTCATCGGAATGATGATATCCCGATCGGCCAGCTTGAGCGCTTCAGCAGTTATGCCGGTTTTTTCTTGCCCGAGTAAAATACAGGTTGGGCGGGTGTAATCAATTTCCCGAAAATCGACCGCGTGTTCAGACAAATTGGTCGCCAGAACCTGCATCCCTTCATTCTTCAGGTGGCCGACCGCATCCTGTATGGTGCGATGGGTTTTAACCTGCACCCAACTATTACTGCCTGCGGCGGAGGAAACCAGCGTTTTCATTCGACTGGTGGGCCAAATCGCATGGACCTGATGTACGCCGACGGCATCCGCGGTACGGATAACGGCAGAAATGTTATGGGGTTTATGCACCTGCTCCATGCAAATCGTCAGATCGGGCTGACGGCCGTTCAGCATTTCTTTTATCCGTGCATAACGTTGAGGAGTCATGACGATTAATTTCGGTTACGGTTAACTTTGATGACGTCCGGCATCACGCGAATTTTACGCATAATGTTAGCCAGATGAACGCGATCAAGGGTGGTGAGGCGGATAAAGGCGCTGTATACGCGGCCGTCCTTCTCTTCCGTATTGATACTCTGAATATTGGAGTTCGCGGCGTTGATCGCGGCGGTCAGGTTCGCCAATGCGCCCTGATGGTTGAACATATCCACTTTAATTTCGGCGATAAACTCTTGTTCTGTCACCTTATCCCACTCTACCGCCATGAATTTTTCAGGTTCTTTCTGGTAGCCGCGAATGTTGCGACAGGATTCATGGTGAATAACCAACCCTTTACCGGGGCTGACGTGGGCAATGATCGGATCGCCGGGGATGGGGCGACAGCATTTGGCAAAGGAGAGCATGACGCCATCTGCGCCTTTTATCGGCAGTTTGCGCAACCCGGAGGTTCCCAGTTCGGATTGCTCATTCAGCAGATTTTTCGCTACAACGACGCTCATGGCATTACCCATACCAATTTCCGCCATCAGATCGTCCAGCGTAGCGAGCTTCATGCGCTCAAGCTCAAGCTGAATCGACTTTTCAGGGATATCGGAGAGTTTGCGGCCGTTGCCTAATGCGTGGTTCAGTAAACGACGTCCGAGGCTCACAGAATCATCACGCTTGAGGTTTTTCAGCATCTGGCGAATTTTGGAACGCGCTCTGGAGCTAACCACAAAGTTGAGCCAGGCGGCATTCGGTCTGGCACCCGGTGCGGTAATGATTTCAACGGTTTGACCGCTGGTGAGTGATTGTGACAGCGGGTAAGGCTGACGATCGACGCGTGCACCGACGCAGGCGTGGCCGATATCGGTGTGTACCGCATAGGCGAAATCGACAGGCGTTGCATCTGCGGGAAGTTCCACAATGCGCCCTTCCGGCGTAAAGACGTACATCTCGTCAGGGAAGAGATCGGATTTAACGCTTTCAATAAATTCAAATGAGCTACCAGCGCTTTGCTGAAGTTCCAGCAGGCTTTGCATCCAGCGCTGCGCGCGTACTTGTGCTGTGGTGCTGCTCTCGCCTTCTTTATAAGCCCAGTGCGCGGCAACACCCATTTCCGCCATTTGATCCATGTCGTCGGTGCGAATTTGCACTTCGACTGGCACGCCGTGCGGACCAATCAGAGACGTGTGCAGCGACTGATAGCCGTTGGCTTTGGGAATGGCGATATAGTCTTTCACCCGACCCGGGCGTGGCTTATACAGGCTGTGAACCTGACCGAGCACGCGATAGCAGGTGTCCAACTCTTTGACGATGACCCGAAACGCGTAAATATCCATAATGGAGTGAAAACGCTGTTCTTTCAGGTGCATTTTACAGTAGATGGAGTACAGATGTTTTTCGCGACCGCTAACGCGGCAGGCAATCCCAGCTTCAGTCAAACGCCCTTCGATTTCCGCCAGGATTTTCTGAATCATTTCCTTGCGGTTACCGCGAGCGGCCTTAACGACCTCTTTAATTACGCGATAACGATTCGGATACAGTGCCTCAAAACCTAGTTCTTCCAACTCGGTTTTGAGGTGATGGATACCCAGTCGATGGGCCAGCGGACTGTATATTTCCAACGTTTCACGAGCAATGCGGCGACGTTTGTCTGGGCGTAATGAGCCCAGCGTGCGCATGTTGTGGGTACGGTCTGCGAGCTTGATCAGGATGACGCGAATATCTTGCACCATCGCCATGATCATTTTGCGAAAGTTTTCAGCCTGCGCTTCTTTCTTATCGCGGAACTTCAGTTTGTCCAGCTTGGAAACGCCCTCTACCAGTTCAGCAACGCTTTTACCAAAAAGCTGTTCCATGTCCTGATAAGTGGCCGGGGTGTCCTCTATAACATCATGCAACAGTGCTGCCATCAGCGTTTCGTAATCGAGACGCATCTCCGCCAGAATACAAGCGACGGCAACAGGGTGTGTGATATAGGGTTCACCGCTGGAGCGAGTCTGCCCCTCGTGAGCATCACGTGCAACCAGATAAGCCTGCTGTAAACGTTTGATCTGATCTTCGGGCAGATAACGTTGAATCAGCAGATTAAGGCTTTCAAAAATGTACAAGGGCGACTCGTGGTGTGATTAACGGCGGCCTTCAGCAATTGCGGTGACCGCCTGAATCTCTGCGGCTTCCTGCTCTTGCTGTTCCTGACGGTCACGAACATCCAGAATCTGGTTGTTGATCAGACCGTCTTCGATTTCACGCAGTGCAATCACGGTGTACTTATCGTTTTCTTCAGGAACCAGCGGATCTTTGCCGCCAGTCTGGAGTTGACGCGCGCGACGAGCAGCGACCAACACCAGGTCAAAACGGTTACCAATTTTCTCTACAGCGTCTTGAACAGTTACGCGTGCCATAATGTGCTACTCCACAGGAAATAAAATGACTGCGCATCATACTGAAAGAGGCGTCAGTCTGCCAATAGTTTGGTGATTAATGCATCATGCCGAATCTTTTGTCTGCTCAAGCGCAGACGTTCGGCGCGAATAATGGTTTTCAGATCGAGCAGCGCCAGATCGAAATCATCATTCACAATCAGGTAATCATACTCGCCGTAATGCGTCATTTCAGCCACGGCCTGCGACATACGGCGGGCAATGACTTCATCGCTGTCTTGCCCACGGCCACGCAGACGGCGAGCCAATTCTTCTTTTGACGGCGGCAGAATGAAAATACTGCGCGCTTGCGGCATTTTGGCGCGGATTTGCTGGGCACCTTGCCAGTCGATATCCAGAAAAACATCAACGCCTGTCGCTAATACCTGCTCAATTGCCGGTCGGGATGTACCGTAGTAATTACCGAAGACTTCAGCGTGCTCCAGAAACTCACTATCCTGAATCATACGCTTGAATTCATCAGCTTCGACGAAGAAATAGTGTTCGCCGTGGTTTTCTCCCGGTCGTTTAGCGCGTGTGGTATGCGAAATTGATACCTGAGTGTCGTAAAGCGGCTGAGTTTTTAATAATGCCTGAATCAGGCTGGACTTCCCGGCCCCACTGGGAGCAGAAACGATATATAACGTGCCTTGAGCCATAATGAAGTTTATTTACGTTACGATGGTGGATGTTGATATACCCGTCATACTTCAAGCTGCATGTGTGTTGGCTTCCTCGCTCACCCCAGTCACTTACTTGAGTAAGCTGTTGGGGACTCACTGTGTCGCCGCCTTCCCGCAACTCGAATTATTTATGGTATATACAGCAGGAACATGCGCATTTCTCCGCATTATACACGCCAATGTGCCATCAGTCGCGCTGCGATAAATACTCCGCAGATTGTTTTTCCGTTATGCCATCGGGCAAACCTTTTGCCAATGTTTCTTTTTTAGATTGCGAAGCGCGTTCCTGTCCTTTTTATCGGCACTGCAAACGATAAATTATCTTGCGGCGCGTTTGGCATTTATCCTTTTTGGGTCTCGTATTTTTCCCTCCGTTGCTATGTACTGCGGCCATTCGTTAATGGATGGCAGGATGTACTATGTGGCTGAGGAACAGCGTATTTTTGATTATCATCGTTGTTGGGGGCATCGGTGGTTTCCCTGCGGTAGCTGCCGTGTGCCCTGATTGGGATAACACACGAGCCAGCAAAGAAATTGATGCATTGCGTCAGCAGTTAGAACAGTGGGATGACGTGTATTACACCGAAGGGAAAAGCCCGATAGAGGATGATGTTTATGATCAACTGCGGGAACAGCTAAACCAGTGGTCACAATGCTTTCAACCCCAAAACGTTATTCCCGCTCGGTTACCTGATAATGGCAAGCAGCCTCATCCTGTTGCCCATACAGGATTGAAAAAATTGTCTGACCGCGTGCAGTTGGTGCAATGGATCGTACAGCGTGAGGATTTATGGGTTCAGCCAAAAGTCGATGGTGTGGCTGTCACACTGGTTTATCAGCATGGCAAACTCGTATCTGCGGTTAGCCGAGGCAACGGCCTGCAAGGTGAAGATTGGACTGAAAAAGCTCGCCTGATTCCAGATATTCCTCATTTATTAAGCGGTGCACCCTCCTCATTCGTATTACAAGGGGAGCTTTTCCTGAAGATGACCGATCATCGACAGTATGCTCAGGGCGGTGTTAATGCACGCTCGATTGTGGCCGGAGAAATGCGTCGTCATCAGCCATCCCCGGTGTTATCGCAGATTGGCCTGTTTGTCTGGGAATGGCCGGATGGCCCAAAAGCGATGCCCGAACGACTGGATAAATTGAAGGAAATGGGGTTTGCCATGACGGCAGACTATACCCATGCCATTGAGTCATTCGCCGACGTGGAGAAATGGCGTGACCACTGGTATCACAGCCCACTGCCTTTTGTGACGGATGGCGTGGTTATCCGCCAGACTAAAGAACCGCAGGGGCGCTATTGGCGTAACACATCGGCCGACTGGGCGATCGCATGGAAATACCCGCCTGTTCATCAGGTTGCTGAAGTGGTTGATGTGGCGTTTTCTGTCGGGCGGACGGGTAAAGTCGCAGTGGTGTTGAAGATTAGTCCTTTGAAATTGGATGACAAATCGGTCAGTCGAGTGAATGTGGGTTCGCTATCTCGTTGGAAACAATGGGATGTGCTGCCGGGCGATCGGGTTAGCGTCAGCCTGGCTGGGCAGGGGATCCCACGTTTGGATAATGTGGTATGGCGTGGGACTGAACGGCCCGTCATCGTTTCGCCCGATGAACATAATTTCCATGCTTTTAGCTGTTTTCGTTATAGTGTGGTTTGCCAACAGCAATTCTTGGCGCGCTTAGTCTGGTTGAGTGGAGAACACGGTTTAAATCTGGCGGGAATGCGTGACGGGATGTGGCTGCGCTTGATGCAACATGATTTACTGGGGGATGTGCTGTCGTGGTTATATCTGACCGAGGCACAGCTTAATGCCGTCAATGGTATGGGTGATAAGCGGGCGCGAGATATTTACATGAGTTTGCAGTCGGCACGACAGAAGTCGCTATCCCACTGGCTACTTGCACTGGGCATTCCTGTTCCTCGTTCGGCAATTAGCGCCTTGAATAATGTTAATTGGTTGGCATTACAGCAACGGACGGCGCAACAATGGCGACAGTTCTCCGGTATTGGGGAACGACGCGCAGAAGAGATTATGGCATTCCTGAATCACCCAATCGTTATGGAATTAATTGCTCGGTTGGATCTCGAAGGAATACATAGATAAGCGGGGGGGATTTTTCAGAAAACGTTGGAGTCACACTTTTTATTTTTTCGTAGATTCATTCACACAAAAGGACAATTTTTTTCTGTTTTTTCCACTTAATCATAAGTAAAGTTTACCAATTAAACGGTGTGAGCCTATTTGCTGTTTGCGATATAAAAATGCGTGAGAGAGTCTGATTATTTCCGTTGAACTCAGGCATGGGGATGTTGTCGTATAGCTTCAGATAATAAGAAAGGTTTTGTTGGAGCACTTGTCATAATGAAGTTTGTAGCATCTTTTTCGCAACCCAAGTTATCGTTTGTCCTGGCAGTTTATATTGGCCTTTTTCTCAATATCTCAGTGTATTACCGCCGATTTGATTATTTTTCACTCTCTGCTGGTAGCCAGGTTCCAACATTTATTCCCGCTCTTGTCGAATTGACCGCGAGTATCTTATTCACCTTTTTCCTGATGAGAATCATTTCACTCGGGGGGCGTCGTTTTTATCGAATTATTGCTTCTTTGTTAGTGCTGATTTCCGTTGCTGCAAGCTATTACATGACGTTTTTTAATGTCGTGATTGGTTATGGCATTATTGCAGCGGTCATGACCACGGATATTGATCTTTCTAAAGAAGTTATTGGTTTTCGTTTCTTCCTGTGGATGCTGGTGGTGAGTGCGCTGCCGCTGTTTTTGATCTGGAAAAACTCGCTGCGTCATACGCTGATTGAACAGCTTAAATCACCGGGAAAGCGTTTGATTCCTCTTTTGGTTCTTGTGGCAGTCGTTGCGCTGGTTTGGATGCCGCTTCGCTATATGGGCAACATTCAGTCGATATCCGAGCGAGAATCCAATGTGGATTTGCCCAGCTATGGCGGCGTAGTCGCTCACTCTTATCTACCTTCTAACTGGTTGTCCGCGTTAGGATTATTTGCGTACACCAAGTATGACGAGAGTCTGGACTCCTCCAATCTTTTCGATCCGGCTCAGCATTTTACCTATGTCCCGCCGAAAGGCATTGACGATACCTACGTGGTTTTCATTATTGGTGAAACAACCCGCTGGGATCATATGGGGCTGTTAGGCTACGAGAGAGATACGACGCCGAAGTTATCAAAAGAAAAAAATCTGGTCGCATTCCGTGGCCAATCGTGTGATACCTCAACCAAGCTTTCCATGCGCTGTATGTTTGTGCGAGAAGGCGGTACGGAAGACAACCCGCAGCGAACTCTGAAAGAACAGAATGTCTTTGCTGTAATGAAAGAGTTGGGCTTCACCTCCGAACTGTTTGCTATGCAAAGTGAGGTGTGGTTTTACAATAGCATTGAAGCGAACAACTATTCCTTCCGCGAAATGATCGCGTCAGAGAAACACAATGACGGCAAATCAGTGCAGGATATGTTGCTGGTTGATGAGGTCAAGGAATCGCTGGGGCGCTACCCTAAAGGTAAGCATCTGATTGTGCTGCATACCAAAGGCTCTCACTACCTGTATTCCATGCGATATCCCCGCAGTTTTGCGCGCTATCAGCCAGAGTGTATGGGCGTTGATGCATCCTGTACGCGTGAGCAGCTGATTAATGCTTTTGATAATAGCGTGCTCTATACCGATAGCTTCATTGATAGCGTGATCGATCAGGTTCGGGATAAGAAAGCGATTGTGTTTTATGCCTCCGATCATGGTGAGTCCATCGATGATAACTATCATTTGCACGGTACGCCGCGTCAGATGGCACCGCCTGAGCAGTTCCGTTCACCGATGATGGTATGGACATCGGATAAGTTTCTGGCTGACACCGATAATCTGCATGCGTTTGAGCAGTTGAAAGCGCAACAGCGTGTTGGCAAAACACATCGCCACGAAGAGCTGTTTGACACGATTCTCGGATGTCTGGGATACACGTCACCTGACGGCGGTATTAACCCTAAAAATAACTGGTGTCAGAAACCGGCTAATTGATATGAACCACGGACAAGGACGTCGGTTTCAGGCTGTAAATACAAGGAATGGATACTTTAACAGCAGCCGAAATCCTTTTGCTAAAAAGGGATTGACGCCTCAATAAGGTAGCAGTAATATGCGCCCGAATTCGGCGAGTAGCGCAGCTTGGTAGCGCAACTGGTTTGGGACCAGTGGGTCGGAGGTTCGAATCCTCTCTCGCCGACCAACATTCTTCCCCAGTAAATCATTCTCATCTTTCCTCCTATTCAAATATTGTCTATTAATACAATTCAGTTATAAAACCAGTCATTTATAAAAATAGTCCTTTATAAGATTAGGGGCTTCTCTTCTCAGTGTTTTTGATGTCGATCATTGGCATATTCTCCCTGCCTTTAGTTCGGAATGTTCCCAAAAAACAGAGTAAAAACAGCTCGTTAATTGGCCCGAATTATCCTTATCTTATTGTTTTTTAATGATTAATGTAATTATTTCTTCAGTTGTTTGAAAATAATACAGACTTTACCTCGCCGTATTTAAATGTAAATTTATGTGCGGCCGACATTCGCGATGGTTATATATTCGCTTTGTTGAAACCGTCTTTTTATTCAAACATGGAAGATGTTTCGATTATGAAAAAAACAACGCTGCTGCTTTCCACTCTGATTACTTGTGCCATGGGAATATCTGTTGCTCAGGCGACACAAACGGTGTCATTGGGCTATGCTCAGGCGAAAGTCGAAGATTTTAAAGATCTGAAAGGGGTTACGGCCAAGTACCATTATCAGGGTGATTCTGCACTGGGTATTATTGGTTCTTTTACCTATCTGGGCGGTAAAAAAGATTACAACCAGAGTAGTATTGGATTCAGCTCACACGAGAGCGACGATGTTAAATACTATTCACTAATGGTTGGACCTTCCTACCAAATTAATGATGTCGTGAGTATTTATGGGCTTGCTGGTTTAGGCCATGCTAAAGTAAAAAACTCGTATAACTATACATTGCCCAATCAATCAGGCAGTGAAAGCTACAGTGAAAGTAAAACCAAATTTGCTTACGGTGCCGGTATTCAAATTACACCAGTAGCAAACTGGGCGATTGATATTGGCTACGAAGGCACAAAAATCTATGAAGCCCGTGTAGACGGCTTTAATATTGGTGTCGGTTATCGTTTCTGATTTTCCGATCATCGAAAACCGGTGGACAAGCTTCTGCCGGTTATTATTTCTTCTCCCCTTCTTCGTTTTTAATCATAAAACTCTCAATCGATTTATTGCCATTGTAGTGAAGCCAGACCCGCAACGATTCATTGTCCATCGGCTTAGCATAAAGGAATCCCTGTATATATTTGACGCCGCGCCGTTGTAAATACATGAGTTGTTGTTCGGTTTCCACGCCTTCCGCTATCGATTGAAGCTTGATGCGGTGGCTTAAACTAATAATGGCATCAAGAATAGGGGCTTCTTCATCCGGTGATGAAATTGCACTGACGAATCCCTGGTCTATTTTCAGGCAATCCAGCGGAAAATTTTGCAGATAAGAGAGTGAACAGTGGCCGGTGCCAAAGTCATCGATGGCAATCATAAAGCCATCTTCACGCAGCTGATGCAGACGCTGTATGATTTCAGGACCGTTGCTGATGAGATTACGTTCTGTTAGTTCCAACGTAATGCTTAATGAATGGGATGCGACTTTCTCCGCAAAGCGGTGTACGTCTGGTACGAAACTTGGGTGATGCAAATGCTCTGCTGCAACGTTGAGCCCCAGATGAAATCCGGGTTTTACCTGCCAACTGGCGATATCGGATGCGACCAGATCAAATAAATGCCGGGTGATGGGAATGATCATACTTTCTGCTTCGGCGGCAGAGATAAATATATCGGGTCTAATCCACTGCCCATTACTGCGCCGCCAGCGCAGTAATGTTTCGACTCCGGTACAGGAGCGCGAATCTGCATCATAGATAGGCTGGTAATATACGGAAAATTCGCCGTTAGCGATGCCTTTACGGATTTCATCGCGGAATAATAATTTACGTTTTTGCCAGTACCATATCGCCGTAGTAAAAAGCAGAGAGAGAATAATTGCCAGTGGTAGAAACGTGAAAAATGCCTGCATCCAGTTCGTTATTTCCTGAGCGGCGGGAGCGATAATATGGAGAGTAATGGGGAAGCGATCCGATTTGATTTCAAGCGCAGAGGTAGAAAATAAGCCGGTGCGGGGCGTAATCGTCGGGCCAGTTTGAATCGGGTGACCGTTGTCCATTTGCAGAATGAGTTCATAGCCACGGATCTGGCTAATCGCAATCATAAGATCAATGAGGTATTGCGCATCGACCATGGCGTAAGCACCGTATCCCGAGAGGGGCGTCTGGACGAAGATCAGTGCTGGGCGTCCTTTTACGTTGTCTGAGCCAGCAATCGACAGGCTCCAGCGTTCAGAATAGGTTTCTGGTAACGGCTGTTGAATGACGCGGCTTATTGGCGTCAGCGTGCTGCCAAAAGTTGAAGAGCAATAGATGTCGTTATTATGGGTAACACCAATCGCACGAAAGTAAGAAAAAACCGAGCCAAGACGTTGTAGTTCATCACCGATGGCGTTGCAGGGTTGACCATGAAAGTGTTGGAGACGATCCACCATCTTCCATGCTTGTGTCGAAATATTCTCAGCATGATTCATGGCAATTTGCGCGGTGGATTCCAAATCGCGCTTTACCATTAATCTGGACTCTACAAAAGTGAACAGTAATCCGAGCAGCAGCGGCAGCATACCCGCAACCAATAACTGCAACATGTTGATCTTACGTTCACTACGTCTGGGACTCATCAACATCTCCTTTCTGGCAGCAGAGGCCTATGTAGAGACGTCCTTTTCTCCGTGAATTCAAGGAGAGCGCTGAATAGTGGTTATTATAGTGCCTATTTGCAGAAAGGCAGCGCCTGCGCGCAGGCCCATGCTGAACTCCACGCCCATTGGAAATTATACCCCCCGAGCCAGCCAGTTACATCGACCACTTCACCGATGAAATACAGACTTGGTACCGTGCTGGTCTCCATGGTTTTGGAGGACAGTGCTCGAGTGTCAACTCCGCCGATGGTCACTTCAGCCGTGCGATAGCCTTCAGTGCCGTTTGGCTGCACACGCCACTGTTGTAGGCTCTGCTCAATATGCGTTTGCTGTGTGCTGTTGAGCTGCTTCAACGTGATATCCGGCAATTGTCCTAACGCTTGCAGGCATTCGACGAGTCGTTTAGGTAGCCACTGTGCCAGCGTGTTTTTCAAGCTTTGGTTCGGGTGAGCTGTGCGCTCGTCATTGATAAGTTGGGTGAGATCGCAGTCGGGCAGTAAGTTGATGGTGACGAATTCACCTGCCTGCCAGTAGCTGGAAATCTGCAAAATAGCGGGGCCAGAGAGCCCGCGGTGCGTGAACAGGATGTTTTCACGGAATATCACGCCATTTTCTGCGGTGACGACGGTAGGTACAGAGACGCCGGAGAGCGTTTGCAACTGTTCGAGCAAAGGCTTGTGCAGCGTAAAGGGCACCAGTGCGGCGCGGGTTGGGAGTACATTGATACCAAATTGTGCGGCGAGCTGGTAACCGAACGGCGTCGCGCCAAGGCCTGGCATCGACAGGCCACCACAGGCAACAACCAGCGATGTGCTTTGGAATGATGTCCCGTTGCTCAGGTGGATGGTGAACAGATCGTTTGATTTCTCCACCGAGGTAACTTCACTGCGCAGACGGAGAGTGACGTTAGCCCGCTCGCACTCTGTTACCAGCATATCCACGATTTGCTGTGCGGAATCATCGCAGAACAGCTGGCCGAGCGTTTTCTCGTGATAAGCGATGCGGTGGCTGTTGACCAGACTAATGAAATCCCATTGGGTATAACGCGCCAATGCTGATTTACAGAAGTGAGGGTTGTGGGACAGATACGCCGCTGGTTCCGCATACATATTGGTAAAGTTGCAGCGCCCGCCGCCGGACATCAATATTTTACGACCGGGTTTCTTGCCATTGTCGAGCAGTAGAACACGCAGCCCGCGTTGTCCCGCCTGTGCGGCACAAAACATGCCTGCTGCACCGGCACCGATGATGACAGCGTCAAACTGTTCCACAATGCATTTCTCCGATGAGTGATTTTATCTTGGATTGCCGTTGGCAAATAAGCCATCGAGGTGGCGAATTGTAGTGTTGGTTTCTGTTCGATACCAGCGTAACAATTTGCATGTTTTAGTAAAAATATATAATTGATTGATTTATATTGATTAAGTGCTTTTTCCGTCTATCCCCATCACATATTAAGTCAAAAAAATGTCATATTTTGCTTTTCCCGACCCCTGCTTGTCGCCGATAATGCGCCGCGTTCATGACCACTAAATGGCCTAACGTTTATGCTACATTTATTTGCCGGACTGGATTACTACACCGGCCTGATGTTGATATTGGCTTTGTTGTTTGTGCTGATGTATGAAGCCATTAACGGTTTTCACGATACTGCGAATGCCGTTGCCACTGTTATTTATACCCGAGCCATGCGCGCCGAGTTTGCCGTTGTTATGGCGGGTGTCTTTAATTTCTTCGGTGTACTGCTGGGCGGCCTGAGTGTGGCTTATGCGATTGTTCACCTTCTCCCCACTGATTTATTGCTGAACGTGAGTTCGGCGCACGGTCTGGCGATGGTCTTTTCCATGCTGCTGGCCGCGATTATCTGGAACCTGGGTACCTGGTATTTTGGTATTCCTGCCTCCAGTTCCCACACGCTTATCGGTGCCATTATCGGTATTGGTTTGACCAACGCTTTGCTGACGGATACCTCTATCGTTGATGCGTTGAACGTGCCGAAAATGATCAGCATTTTCCTGTCGTTGCTGCTCTCGCCAATTGTGGGGATGGTAGTCGCAGGCCTGATGCTGCTGGTGCTGCGTCGGTTCTGGAACAACAGTAAAAAACGCAAACGCGTGCATCTGACGCCCGTCGATCGCGAGAAGCAGGACGGCAAACGTAAGCCGCCGTTCTGGACGCGTACCGCGCTGATCTTGTCGGCGATTGGTGTGAGCTTCTCTCACGGTGCAAACGACGGTCAGAAAGGTATCGGCTTGATTATGCTGGTGCTGATTGGTGTCGCGCCAGCTGGTTTTATTGTCAACATGAACGCATCTGGCTATGACATCAGCCGTACCCGCGATGCCGTTGTCAATTTACAGGAATATTACAAGCAGCATGGCGACGCGTTGACGCACGTTATCGATTTGTCTCCGCCAGTAATTCCTGTGCCAGAAAGCACGATTCCCGGCAACGGTCAGAAAGAATTCCACTGTGATAGTTCACGCGTGATGATCGCGATTGAACGTACTCAGGGTCTGCTGAATAACCTGAAAAGTTACGACCAGTTGAATCCTGACGATCGTAGCAGAGTGCGTCGCTTGTTGATGTGTATCGCGGATACGATGGATCGGGTGGTTAAGCTGCCAGAAACGTCGGGCGAAGATAAACGCTATCTGAACAACCTGCGTAAAGACATGCTGCAGACGGTTGAATACGCGCCTCTCTGGATTATCGTCGCGGTTGCGTTGGCGCTGTCTCTGGGCACGATGGTGGGCTGGAAACGCGTTGCTGTGACCATCGGTGAGAAGATTGGTAAGAAAGGCATGACCTACGCACAAGGCGTTTCGGCGCAGGTGACGGCTGCCTTGTCGATTGGTGTTGCGAGCTACACCGGGATGCCTGTTTCCACCACACATGTATTGTCGTCGGCGGTTGCTGGGACGATGATTGCGGACGGTGGGGGCGTACAGGGCAAAACGATAAGAAGCATTCTGCTGGCCTGGGTATTGACGCTGCCAGTCTCAATGTTGATGTCTGGTACGCTGTACTGGCTGGCGTTGAAGCTGATCTAATCGCGGTGATTTATAACGCATAAAAAACGTAGGGAACGTTTTTCAACGTCGCTTGCGACGGCCCGCAGGGGAACGGACAAGGATGTCCGTCATAAAAAAAGGCGATTCTGTGGGGAATCGCCTTTTTACTTTTTATCGACGTTCATGCTGTTAATACCAGAGATTGTGTAAGTACCAATAATTATATAAATACAATGCCTTAATACCACATCATCATGGCTATTAGGCTGATGACAATGAGGCCACACAGGGCGGTCGTGAGCAGAAATTGTCCCCGCACCCGCTCACAGCGGCGAATAAATTCAGGGTCGTGATGGTCAAGATAGCGTTGCGCGTAGATATAGCCTACCAGCCTGATTTGCTTGCTTGGCTGACCGTGCGATGTAAAAAAACCTCCCCCATCAACGTATTGGTAAAGCAGTGGGTCACAGTCACGCAAAATCATCAGTAACACGCGTAACGAAGAGTAATACCTCGCCATATTGATGATGCAGACGATACATAAAGCCCAGAAAAGCGCAAATGTACTAATCATGCTTCCCTCCCGGTCGTTCTATTCGTCAGATTCGATGACCATACCTTCCCGTTGTCCACCTGTGTCCGATGACAAGCGTTATTATCAGCGACGCTTATCAACGACGTTTTTCTGCGACGAATAGTTATGCCACGCGCTTACGCACGATTTTATTGTCATTTGGGACAGCCAACAGCATCACGGCTAGCCCATTCTCGTTTTCCATCCCAAGGCGCAGCGGATAGGTTCACCACCCCCTACTTGTAGTGTAGAAGAAGAATGTTCGTTTGTGCCAGAGAGGCAGGCGCAATCAGGATGAAGGACGATTTTCGACGAGGTAATGCCCTTTTCGAAAGGAGAAGCTACGCGATTTAACTGTGAAAAGGAGCGGTTTCTACTACACTTATTAATAGAATTAACAGGTTTAAAAACGGGTTGTGATCGACTGAACAGTCCGATAGTGCGGACGAGTGTTATTCTATAATCCGCCGTTAAGTATCAGATTGGCAGGAGAAATATCTGCTAACCCTTAATTAGTCTTTACGGAAGGAGTCTTATTATGGCTTACAAACACATCCTTATTGCTGTTGACCTTTCTCCAGAAAGCAAAGTGTTAGTGGAAAAAGCCGTTTCAATGGCAAGACCGTACAATGCGAAAGTGTCGTTAATCCACGTCGATGTGAATTACTCCGATCTCTACACGGGGCTCATCGACGTCAATCTGGGTGACATGCAACAGCGTATCTCTGAAGAAACCCAGAATGCGTTGACCGAGTTGTCTCAGAATGCGGGCTATCCCATCAGCGAAACGCTGAGTGGCAGCGGCGATTTAGGGCAAGTACTGGTTGATGCAATCAAAAAATACGAAGCCGATCTCGTGCTGTGTGGGCACCATCAGGACTTCTGGAGCAAACTCATGTCTTCTGCACGTCAACTGATTAATACCGTACATGTTGACATGCTCATCGTGCCTTTGCGTGATGAGGAAAACGAATAAAAATTAACTTTTTTTGCATTTTTTTTCAGTGATGAAAGGCGCGGCTTCTGGCTGCGCCTTTTGTTATATAACAAAAACTTATCTCGAATTTCCTTCTCAAAACACCCCAAAAAACCCTTCCTATCTCATTGGATTATAACGTTTATCTGAAAAGAAAACGCTTGCTTAAATATCCATCGCCAGTGTTATAGTCCAGAGGACACAACATCATTTTCACCGATCCCACAAGCTTCTACGTGTCTAAAAATTAAAGAAGCAGAAGGGAGCTTATTCGTTCAATCAGGAGCTGTTCATGGCACAAATCGTATCTCTGGCAAGTTTTCTTGATTCTGTTCAACAACGCGATCCGCATCAGCCTGAATTTCTACAGGCTGTTAATGAAGTACTTTCCACGCTGTGGCCTTTTCTGGAGCAGAACCCTCACTATGCCGATTACAGCCTGCTGGAACGATTGGTAGAACCGGAACGTGTAATTCAGTTTCGCGTGGCGTGGACGGATGACAAAGGTCAGGTACAGGTGAACCGTGCCTGGCGCGTCCAGTTCAGCTCCGCGATTGGCCCGTACAAAGGTGGCATGCGTTTCCATCCGTCCGTTAACCTGTCGATTCTGAAATTCCTTGGGTTCGAGCAGACGTTCAAGAATGCGCTGACGACGCTGCCAATGGGCGGCGGTAAAGGGGGTTCGGACTTTAATCCGAAAGGGAAAAGTCAGGGCGAAGTCATGCGCTTCTGTCAGGCGCTGATGACGGAACTGTATCGTCATTTGGGCGCGGATACGGATGTTCCAGCGGGTGACATCGGCGTGGGTGGTCGCGAAGTCGGCTTCATGACCGGCATGATGAAGAAGCTGACCAACAACACGGCGTGCGTCTTCACCGGCAAAGGGTTGTCGTTTGGCGGCAGTCTGATTCGTCCTGAAGCAACGGGCTACGGCCTGATTTACTTCACAGAAGCGATGCTGAAACGCCACGGTCTGGGTTTTGAAGGCATGCGGGTTGCGGTGTCTGGTTCCGGTAATGTGGCGCAGTACGCGATTGAAAAAGCGATGGAACTGGGTGCCCGCGTGGTCACGGTATCGGATTCTAACGGCACTGTGGTGGATGAAAACGGATTTACCCCAGAGAAACTGGCGCTGCTGGAAGAGATCAAGAACAAACGCTATGGCCGTGTGGAAGATTACGCGCGTGAAGCGAAACTGACCTACCTCGCAGGCAAAACGCCGTGGGAAGTGCCAGTAGATATCGCGCTGCCGTGTGCGACGCAGAATGAGCTGGATCTCCCAGCGGCGCAGACGCTGATTGCTAACGGCGTGAAAGCCGTGGCGGAAGGTGCCAATATGCCGACCACGATTCCAGCGACCGATGCGTTCCTGGATGCAGGCGTGCTGTTTGCACCGGGTAAGGCGGCTAACGCCGGCGGCGTGGCGACATCCGGGCTGGAAATGGCGCAGAACGCGGCACGTTTGGGCTGGAAAGCGGAGAAGGTGGATGCGCGTTTGCATCACATCATGCTGGATATTCACACTGCGTGCGTGCAGTACGGTGGTGAAGATAGCCAGACGAACTACGTGCGCGGTGCCAATGTGGCGGGCTTTGTCAAAGTGGCTGACGCGATGCTGGCGCAGGGCGTTGTGTAACGGATAATTCCCCTGAGCGCCTGTATTCGCAGGCGCTCTTACCCGTCATACTTCAAGTTACAGGTGTGTTTGCTGCCTTTCTTTATCTTAATCCGCATTGTGTATCGTCGGTTTTTTGCCGGTACAACCCGTTCTCTTCAAGGTTTACACCATTGTGAAAATCAAACATCTTCCTTTCGATCAGAATCGTAATGGCTGGTCGGCAGATCTTGTCGATAAACCGAATTACCCGCAGCAACGTGGAAAAACAACGGCGGATTGGTTGGTGATCGGCGCGGGCTATGCGGGGATCGCTTTTGCCCAGCGTTTGGCTGAACAGCGCCCGGATAAACACATTATCCTGCTGGATGCGGGCGAGATTGGCGACAATGCCTCTGGGCGTAACTCTGGTTTCGTCATCGATTTGCCGCATAACATCGGCAGTTCGACGGCGGAGTTAGAAAAGGCAGCCGCTTATCGCCGCCTGTTGCAGTCCGGTGTGGCGCACTTAAAAGAAAAGGTGGATCGCTATGCTATCGCGTGTGACTGGAGCGTGGCGGGGAAATATCACTGTGCCGTTAGTTCGACATTCAATGGGCTGATCGATACTTATGTCCGTGAATTGAACGACCTTGGCGAACCTTATCAGGTGGTTGAAAAAGACGAACTTGCTCGTCGCCTTGGAACCTCTTTCTATCAACGCGCTGTGTATACCCCCAATTGTATTCTGCTAAATCCGGCGGCGCTGGTGATCGGGCTGGTGGCGAGTCTGCCTAAGAACGTGACGGTTTACGCTCATTCCCCTGCGCTGAATATCGAGACTGGATCGCGCATTCGTGTGAAAACGCCCTATGGTGAGATTCAGGCAGATAAGCTGATGATGGCGATTAACGGCGCGGCGCGCGGCCTGCCGTTGTTCAATGGTCGGGTTTTTGCCGTGGCGACCTTTGCGACGCTGACTGAGCCGCTGAATGCGGAACAGATTGCACGGATGGGTGATATGCCGGATTGGGGGCTGACGCCGGTCAATGCGCTGGCCAGCGCGACGCTGCGCTACACGCGCGACCATCGTTTCCTGATTCGGGAGCATGTGAAGTTTGCCCCTGAGTTGGTTAATAGTGCGGTCGAAACTGGACGCCACGCGCGTCGACATGCTGCTATTTTTGCCCGCATGTTCCCGCAGTTGAGCGACGTTAAAATGGCGCACTCGTGGTCAGGACTGATTAGCGTAACGCGCAACGGTGCGCCAATTTGGGGGCAGCTAAGCGACAATGTGTTCGCATCCGCTGGCTGTAACGGGGCCGGGCTGTCGAAGCAAACCGCCGCCGGACATATTCTGGCGGATCTGGCGTTAGGTGAAGACAACCCACTGATTAGCGATATGCAATCGCTCGGTCAGGCAAACTACCTGCCGCCACGCCCTTTTCTGGATATCGGCGTGAACGGCTACCTGACGAGCGAACGTTGGAAAGCCCGCAGCGAGAGATAACGCCTGTCAGTTAATCGCCGCGATAACTGTCAACTGATCGTTCAGCCGCTGCTTGGTCAACGCATTGGTGGTGCTGTCACGCTGTTGCGTCAGCTCCGTCACGCGTTTCTCCCTCTGCGTGGCATCCGGCAGCAGCAACGGCTTCACGTTGATGGATTGCACGTTGCTATAGCGGCCATCGTCTGAGGTCGGTACGCTGATTTTTCCACTGTTAAGCAGCGATTCGACAATTTTTCGCTCACGCTCATAGCCCTGCAATCCCGCCAGCTTCCAGCGCTGCGGCACCGTACCCTCGTATTGTCCTTTCTTCACCTCAGTCAAATAACGGATGGTCAGGTTACGAATCGTGCCCGCCTCTTCGCCATATTCCACTTTGGTATCCGATATCACCGGGAACTGCATGCCCTCCAGCACGCCGCCTTTTTGCGTCAGGTGGCCCATACGGTAGCTGTTCATGCCCAGACGAATCGGCATGTCGTCGGTAACCGGCGTGCCGTTATTCATTTTCAGATCGGTAATGCGCTGCCCAGCGGGTTTCGTCAGGTCGATGGTGTAGGTCACGCCGTCGAAGAAATCATTGGTGGAATACTTGGAGGCACGACGCTGTGGATTGAAACTGTAAGTCACATCCCCGTCTTGCAGCTGGTTGAAGTAACCCGCTGACCATTCCATGTATTTCTTCAGTTCTTTTCCGGTTAGCTGATAAACCGTGATTTCACCACCAGCGTATTGATAGTTAAAGGCGATGTCTTTTGCGGCAATAGTACCGACGTTCAGCTTAGGCCGATCGTTATCAATTTGCAGCGCGATAACCTGCGCTTTGGGGGCGTAATGACGGCTGGCTTCCTGAAACAGGGCGCTGATGCCCGTGTCCTGTACGTGTACTTGAGGAATGCCTTTCACGGCATCTTGCGGCACCAGATCGTGCCCGAGAAGTTGTGCAATCGGACGGCTGGCGTTGGCGCGTAAGGTATTGTGATAAGGCTCGTAGATGTCTTCCATCTTGCGGTCAGAATCTACGTCTTTAATCGAATAGGTATAGCTGTCTTTATTGATCAGCACGTATTTGCCGTTCTGTTGCTCAAACTGCAAATCGATACGCGACAGCGCGCGACCATATCTGTCCGGTTCGGTGACGATCACGCCATTAATCACCTCTTTATCCACTTTTACGTGCATATGGCCCGCGACGATGGCGGCTAATTCAGGGTTAGCGCGAGCAATGTCGCCTACGCCAGTGCCCGGCCGCTGGTTCTCGTTATCGATTCCCATATGGGCGACTAGCACGATGGCATCCACTTTGCCGTGGATTTGCTGGATAACGGTTTTTACCGCCCCGACGGGATCGGTAAAGTTCAGCCCTTTCACACGGTCGGTGCCCTTGGCGAATTCAGCGGTCATCGGCGTGTCCATGCCAATGATGCCAATCTTCACACCCTGTCGTTCGACAATTTTATAGGCCGGTAAGTAAGGTTTACCGCTCTCCCAAAAAATATTGCCCGCCAGCGCAGTACCATTGAACTGCTCAAGCGAAGTAGAAAGCACATTCAGTCCGAAATCAAACTCGTGGTTGCCCATGACCCAGACGTCATAATTCATTGCGTTAAAACCGAGAATCATCGGGCTGGTTTTGTCATTTTTGAAGGTTTCGACAAAATTGCCCTGAATGGTGTCGCCCGCATCAACCAGAATCACATTTGGCTGTTGTGCACGAACTTTATGCACCTGCGTCGCGATCTGACTCAGGCTGCCAGCCATGTTGGCGGTATCGGTAGCGTAATCCCAGGGAACAAAGGTGCCATGCAGGTCGGATGTACCTAGAATCGTGATATTTACCGGTTCTTGAACGGCCATAGCAGAGGTACTCAAACAAAGCAGAAGTGACAGAAGCGTTTTTTTCATTATGTCATCTTAGTGTAATAAGAACTGATAGCGTGAAATTATGCGATTTGCTTCTCATTTGTGCTACAGACTTTGCAAAAGCGGCATAAGAAATGCGAAGCAGGATGGGTTTTTAGCCGCCAACACGTTTATCGATGCAGCGGCGAGGGATTCAGACGGGAAGATAGAAGTCGAAGCGGTGGCTTTTGGTTTCCAACATGGACTGTGCCGGCACGCCAGCCAGCGGTGGCGCATAGTCTGGTCGCTTCACCACGACACGTTTCTTTGCCAGCGCACGTGCAGGTTCCAGCAGTGCATCGGCATCGTCATCTGCACCCACCAGCGATTGAAACACCCGCATCTCTTTCTTTACCAGCGCGCTCTTTTGTTTGTGTGGAAACATCGGATCGAGATAGACCACATCCGGCGGCGGTGTAATGTCACGCAGCGCGGTCATACTGGATGCGTGTAGCAGCGTGAGCCGTTCCCGTAGCCACGGGCCGATTTCTGCATCTTGATATCCACGTTTCAACCCATCGTCCAGCAGCGCCGCAACCACAGGATTGCGCTCCACCATGCGTACGTGGCAACCCAATGCCGCCAGCACAAAAGCATCGCGCCCTAGTCCGGCTGTCGCATCCACGACATCCGGCAGGTAATCTTTTTTGATACCAACAGCTTTAGCGACGGCCTCACCGCGTCCGCCGCCAAAGCGACGGCGGTGTGCCATCGGCCCGGCAACGAAATCCACGAAAATAGCGCCGAGCTTCGGTTCATCCTGCTTGCGCAATTCCAGACGTTCCGTTGTTAGCACCAGCGCCATCACCGCATTGGGATCGGAAACCAGCCCCCAGCGCTCAGCCAAAGAAGATAAGGCGCCACTATCGGCGCCTTCTTCTGCGATTAAGCAGATGCTCATCCTTTGATGCCGTAATGCGCGAGCATGGCATCTAACTGAGGTTCACGGCCACGGAAGCGTTTGAACAGCTCCATCGGTTCTTCGGAGCCGCCGCGGGTCAGGATGTTATCCAGGAACGACTGACCGGTTTCTCTATTGAAAATACCTTCTTCTTCAAAGCGGGAATAGGCATCGGCTGCCAGCACGTCGGCCCACAGATAGCTGTAGTAGCCTGCTGCATAACCGCCTGCGAAGATATGGCTGAATGCGTGCGGGTAACGACCCCAGCTTGGGCTTGGCACCACGGCTACCTGCGCTTTGATCTCCGTCAGCGTTGGCAGAATCTGGGCGCCTTTCGCAGGGTCAAACTCGGCATGCAGGCGGAAATCGAACAGGCCTAACTCCAACTGACGCAGAATGAATAGCGCGGCTTGGTAGTTCTTCGCTGCCAGCATTTTATCCAACAGTTCCTGCGGCAGCGGTTCACCGGTTTCATGATGGCCGGAAATAAAGGCCAGCGCTTCAGGTTCCCAGCACCAGTTTTCCATGAACTGACTCGGCAGTTCGACTGCATCCCACGGTACGCCGTTGATACCCGAGACACCGGCGGTATCGATCTGGGTCAGCATATGGTGCAGGCCGTGACCGAACTCGTGGAAGAGGGTGGTGACTTCATCGTGTGTGAACAGGGCCGGTTTGCCGTTGATTGGTCGGTTAAAGTTACAGACCAGATAGGCGACCGGTTTTTGCAGCTCGCCGTTGCCTTTACGCAGTTTACCCGCGCAGTCGTCCATCCAGGCACCGCCACGCTTGTATTCGCGGGCGTACAAATCGAGGTAGAAGCTGCCGCGCAGTTCGCCGCTTTCATCGAACAGATCGAAGAAGCGAACATCCGGGTGCCACACGTCCACATCTTTACGCTCTTTGGCCGTGATACCGTAAATGCGTTTAACTACTTCAAACAGGCCATTTACCGCGCGGTTTTCTGGGAAGTACGGTCGCAGTTGCTCATCGCTGATGGAATACAGGTGCTGCTTCTGCTGCTCGCTGTAGTAGGTGATATCCCAGGCCTGCAATTCATCCACGCCGAAGTGTTCTTTGGCGAAGGCGCGCAGTTGGGCGAGTTCTTCTTCAGCCTGCGGGCGGGCGCGTTTCGCCAAATCGGTCAGGAAATCGATCACCTGTTGTGGGTTTTCCGCCATTTTGGTCGCCAGCGATTTATGCGCGTAGCTATCGAAGCCCAGCAGCTGTGCCAGTTTGTGACGCAGTACCAACTCTTCCGCCATAATTTCGCTGTTGTCCCACTTGCCTGCGTTCGGCCCCTGATCGGACGCGCGGGTGCCGAACGCGCGGTACATCTCTTCACGTAGCGCTTGATTGGTGCAGTAGGTCAGCACCGGCAGGTAACTCGGGATATCCAGCGTTAACAGCCAGCCATCCTGCTCTTTGGCTGCTGCCAGCGCGCTTTCCGGCATGCCATCCAGCTCGGCGACGTCGGTAATCAGTTTGCTCCAGCCCATCGTGGCATCCAGCACGTTGTTGCTGTACTGCGAGCCGAGTTCAGACAGACGAGCGGAAATTTCGCCGTAGCGTTTCTGTTTTTCCGGCGACAGGCCGATGCCGGACAGTTCAAAATCGCGCAGCGCGTTATCAACGGATTTCTTCTGCGCTAGGCTCAGTGTGGTGTAGTGCTCGCCGTCACGCAGGCTGCGATAGGCCTGATATAGCCCGGCATGTTGACCAACCCAGGTGCTGTACTCGGACAGCAGCGGCAGACATTGTTCATAAGCACTGCGCAGCTCTGGGCTGTTCTTCACGGCGTTCAAATGGCTGATAGGGGAAAAAATGCGGCCAAGACGATCATCGCTGTCCGCCAGTGTCTGACACAGATTATCCCATGTGAACGGCCCCGCTTGCGCGACCACACGTTCTACCGTCTCGCGGCATTCATCCAGCGCAGATTTAACGGCTGGGACAATATCTTCCGTTTTAATGCTGGAGAACGGGGGCAGGGTAAATGAGGTCAGTAATGGATTCGTCATAGTGCCGTCCTGATAATTGTGGGTGATCTCGTTGCCGGTAAGTTGAATCTGTTGAAGAGAGACCGGCAAGGCGGATATCTATTGCGGATTGATTACTAAGATGAGGTCAAGTGCCGTGAAAATCAATGGTGGAGGCGGTGCTCCTCGTGATCAACGGTGCGTTTTCCGTCATCAATAAGCCCTGTGCGTTACCTGAGAAGGCCTGTTAACGTTGTACTAAATGCGTTTTCCTAAAAGTTTTTGCTATTTTCCTGCCCGATTTTGTTTCTCGCGTGACCTACCTGATGTGTCTTTTTTTTCAATATTTCAGGGGAATGACAATGGCGATAAACAATCATAATGGTGGGTGCATCGCGCATAAACCTACCTTGGCGGTCGCGCGGGCAGTCCATTTGGCACTGTCTGGCGTGTTGATCTTAAGTGTTGGAACGGTCAGCTCAGCGCTGGCGGCGGAAACTGCCGCTGCTGTCGCGGCACCAACAATGACGTTTTCCATTCTGGCAGGGTCGCTAGGCACCACGTTGCAGGCTGTCGCCAGCCGTGCCAATGTCATTCTCACGTTTTCTCCCGATCAAACACAGAATAAAACCAGTGGGAGCGTGCGGGGAACCTACACCGTACAGGAAGCCTTTGCGGCCGCACTGGCGGGAACGGGATTGAGTGCAGTACAGACGGCCACAGGCTATCGGCTGGAATCCACGCTTGCCGCCGAGGGAAGCGACGGCAGCCTGCTGATCCCAACGCTCTCGGTTGTCGGCGGCACATCGGACAGCGCTGCGGCCGGACGTTCCGTGTTACGTCAGGCCGATGTCGATCGCGTACAAGCTGACAATATTGCCAGCCTGCTCGATAAACTTCCCGGCGTGTCGATGGCGGGTTCTCCTCGACCGGGTGGACAGAGCCTGAATATCTGGGGCATGGGCGACATGGAAGACGTCAAAGTTGTTTTGGACGGTGCGCCAAAAGGCTTTGAGAAATACCGTCAAGGCTCGGTGTTCATTGAACCTGAACTGATTAAGCGTATCGACGTTGATAAAGGCCCGCATGATATTCGCAGCGGTAATGGCGGCTTCGGCGGTACCATTCACGTTGATACCAAAGACGCCAGCGATCTGCTCATGCCGGGAGAAAATTTCGGTGGGATGGCCAAGTACAGCTATCACACCAACGATCGGCAAAATATCTACAGCGGTGCGCTGTATGGCCGAACGGAGGATGGGATGGCTGATGGCCTGCTCTACATGAGCAAGCGCGATGGCGACAACATCGAACGTCCTGATGGCTCGCGCTTTGTCTACTCGACGAGCGACATGGCATCCTATTTACTGAAGACCAACATCTATCTGACGGATTCTCAGACGCTGACGCTCTCCGCTATGCGCTCCGAATCTGACGGCTGGCAGCCGTTTGCTGCTAAGCGTGACGATATGGCGGCACCCACACAGGCAGACATCAATCGTTATGGCTGGGAAGAGGCGTGGCGGCGTAAGCTGGTTTACCGCGATCAGGTCGATAAAAACTACTCGCTGAAATGGAATATCGCGCCAGCGGATCAGCCGTGGCTGAATCTCACTGCGTCATTTGCCACCTCAAAAACTGAACAGCATGACAGACGTTCTGATTCGGCTTCACAGAGTAGCTATCTGGGAACGCTGGGGAATGAAAGCTGGGTAAGCTATAAAGATCAACTTGCGGAAATCAGTAACGAAAGCCTGTTCACTACCGGCCCGCTCGACCATAAGTTGCTGGTGGGGATGCGCTGGCACCAGCATAAGCGCGATACGCTTATTTATTACCCATCTGGCAAGAATAACGCCGAGTATAACTATGGTTATTTCCAGCCTTACTACATGCCGGCAGGGGAACAGGAGACGCGCAGCCTGTATGTACAGGACGCGGTAACGATCGGTAGCGTGACGATTACTCCGGGTGTGCGTTATGACCATGTCACGAATACGGGGAAACCTAACGCGGCACCACGTTATAACAGCAGCATTCCGGCTGCCGGACATGATTACAGCAGCGTGACCTACACCGGCTGGTCGCCGCGTATCGGCGCACTCTGGAAAGCGACGGACAATCTCTCGCTGTTTGCCGATGCCAGCCGCACCTGGCGTGCGCCTGTTGTCGATGAGCAATATGAAGTGCAGTCTGCGGCGTCCAGCGTGCCGGGAACCAGTCGTAATCTGGAGGTTGAAAGCATTAAGGCATTTCGTCTGGGGGCGATTCTGGACTTCAACAATCTGATGCTCGAAGAGGACAGCCTACAAATCCGCACCACGCTGTTCCGTAATCGCGGTAAAAACGAAATTTTCTACCGTCGCGGTATTTTGTGTGAAGCGCAGACGCAGAGCGGCACGTCATCATCTTGTGGGCAGCCGCTCTCTAACTACCGTAATTTACCGGGTTATACCATTGAAGGGGTCGAGATTGAGTCGTTCTACGACAGCCGCTGGCTGTTTGGTAGCCTGTCCTTCTCTTCCATTCGCGGCGAGCGCGATGCTTCACCGCGTAATCCGTGGGGCAATAAAACCTGGATTGCTGAAATCCCGCCAACAACCGCACATGCGACGCTGGGCACCAAAATTCCTCGTCTGGATATGGCCGTAGGCTGGACGAGTGACTTTGTGCGTAAGCAGGACCGTTCGCCTGCCGATGGCGATCCACAGGCCGATATCTGGGCGCTACCGAAAAGCAAAGGCTATGTACTACATGGTCTGTTCGCCAGTTGGCAGCCACAGACGATAAAAGGATTTGAAGCGCGTGTGACGGTCGATAACCTACTGAATACCGATTACTACCCGTATCTGGGCGAATCCGTGTCCGGCGTGGGACGTAACGTGAAAATCAGCGTGTTACAACGCTTCTGATCGCGTCACGCGGGGCGGATAGGATGACCGCCCCGTTAGTAGGGGCATGTTGCATAGGCGTAATGCAAATTCAGCAAATTTGAATAATTTTCGTTTCGGAACTTGACAGTCAGAGGGAAAAAACATAAATAAGAACGATTATCATTCTTATGTTTAAATAGCGCTCTGGGGTAAAGTTCGATGGTGAGGAAAGCGACGGCCAGCGTGAATGACTTTGCCCAACAGCTCTATTTCGATCATCACCGCTGGTTGTATAACTGGCTGCGCCATAAACTGGATTGTTCCCAGAATGCGGAAGACTTGGCACAGGATACGTTCCTTAGTGTGCTGATGAACCCGGAGTTGCTCACGATTCGCCAGCCGCGCCCGTTTCTGGCCACCGTGGCCCGCCGTTTAGTCGCCAATCATTATCGTCGTAAAAAAATTGAAGATGCCTATCTGGATGTGTTGAGCACGCAGCCGGATGCCTGTATGCCTTCCCCGGAAACGCGTCTTCTTACCCTCGAAATTCTTGAACAGCTTGATGCTGCACTGGATGGCCTGCCAGCGCCAGTCAGAGAGGCGTTTCTGCTGGCACACCTCCACGGTATGCGCTACAGCGATATCGCCGAGCGTTTACGCGTTTCCAGCAGTTCAGTGAAACAGTATCTGCAACGCGCCAACCTCCAATGTTTCTTTGCTTTGCCGCTATGAACGATCCCACTTTTTATCGTGACGGACAGGGGCAGCCTATTCAGCCAGATAGCGCACGTGAAGCGGTGGCGTGGCTGACGCAACTGATGTCCGACAGCGTCACGGAGCAGGATCGCCGCGAGTGGCAGCGTTGGCGCGAGGCCTCACCGGATAACGAGCAAGCGTGGCAGCATATTGAATCCGTGTGTGCCAATCTGGGTCAACTTAACGCGCGGGCAGCACACCAGAGTCTATCGACGCTTAACGGTATGCAGCGGCGCAGCGTACTCAAAGCGCTAGCCATTCTCTGTCTGACCGGAGGGGCTGGCATGGCTGGATCGCGTACGGATGTGTGGCAGTCGTTTACGGCAGATTATCAGACGCAGGTAGGCGAACAGCGCCACGCGGTATTGGAAGATGGCACGACGCTGCTGCTGAATACGCAGACGGCGCTGAATGTGGCCTACGGTGACGATCTACGCCAGCTCACGCTGATTCGCGGTGAAGTCATGATCGAAACCAGTCAGGTGGAAAAGGCCGCGTTGTATCCACGTCCTTTCATTGTGACGACGGCACAGGGAAAGGTGCAGGCACTGGGCACGCGTTTTAGCTTGCGGGTACAGGATGAACACACGCAGGTGGCGGTGTATGACGGCGCGGTAAGGCTTCATCCGCAGCGGAACGGTCAGGATGTACAAGTGGTAAAAAGCGGACAAACGGCAACGTTTACCACGCAGCGCTGTGGCCAGATAGAGACGGAGAAGGCAGAGCCTGCATGGGTGAAAGGGCAACTGCTGGCGGATAATCAGCGTCTGGTGGATTTTGTTGATGAATTGAGCCGCTACCGCAGCGGCGTGATTCGTTGTCAGCCAGAGGTTGAGAGCCTGCGGTTCTCCGGCGTCTTTCCGCTGTCTGATACCGATAATATCTTGGCGGCGCTGGCGGAGGCGCTTCCTGTGCAGGTGCGTTATTTCTCTCGCTACTGGGTTCAGATTGCTGCGCGATAAAATATCCTGCCAAAGTGTAATAACATTGTATTTTATGCTGTTTTCATTTTTTTTCTGCCCGATCCCCGTAGCTGAACGACCCACTATTATCGGTTGCCTGTTTTATACCTAACGATGTGATGAAGAACGCATGATGATGTCCTCGGAACCTCATACATTGAGAATGCTGCTTCTGTCTCTGCGGCGAGAGGCGGTGTGCTAATGGCCACACAGACGCTGAAATTCAATACGATTCAGCCCGCAACGACAGTACGTTGGGGAAGTGGCTCGCTGCTGGCCTTGGCGCTACACGCGGGGGTGATTGTCTGGATGAGCTACCATGCGCTCGATTCCTCAATTGAAGCGCCGCCGCCCGCCATGATGTTAATGGTCGCGGATAGCGTGCAATCCACATCCAGCCCTCAGGATGCGCCTGTTGGCCCGCAGCAAACGCTGTCCACGCCGCAAGAATCTGCGGCTCAACCGGAAAAAATAATGCAAGACGTGCCGCCGCTCGCGCCTGCACCAAAGCCGGTGATTACGACGGCGCAAAAGGAAAAACCGCAGTCGCAGAAAAAAGTGCAGAAAAAAATGGAAAAACCGGTGCAGGAGACGACGCCGCAGGAAGCGATCGCGCCATCGGAAAAACCGCCAGCACCCGTCACCAGCGCACCGCTGCCGGGCAACAGTCAGCACGTCGCTGCGCCGTATAACAGCGATGCCGCGCAGATGCGTAAAGGCGTGGCGGACTGGAGTAGCAAACTGTTGGCACATCTGAGCCGCCATAAACGCTATCCGGCTCAGGCCGCACGGCAGCGATTACAGGGTGTCGCCCAGATTCGTGTGACGTTAGATCGAACCGGAAATGTACTGGCTGTTTCGTTGGTCAGCAGCAGCGGTGTGGCACCATTGGATACGGAGTCTGTCGCCTTGCCGAAGCGTGCTCAGCCGCTTCCGGCTCCGCCAGCAGAAGTGATTGGCGATAACGCGCAACTCACCATCACGGTCCCGATTAGCTTCGATTTACGCGAAGCACGTCGCTAACTGGTATCAACTAGCGCGGCGTGTGTGCATCATAGCCAGCATAAAAAAACCGAATCGCGTAAGGGTTGCCTTGTTCGGTAAAGAACTCTGCGACTCTCTCCCGTTCCAGCCCGTAGCGGCGCGATAACAACCCAGCCTCGAAGGCGGCCTGCTGGCGGTCGCCTTTGGTTTCCGCCAGATGGTGAGCATAGCCACAGATATAGCCGCGCCGATAATCGTAGCAGTAAGGGTTAATGTCGTTGGTGGATTTTGGGTTGGCAGATCTCAGCCCCGCGAGGACGCCTCGCTCAAAATGGTTTCCCACTATAATGCTCCGTGAATTATCGTTATATATTAAATGATATAACGCTTATTTGTCACTCACCAGATCTGTTGAAAAATATTCCTGAATCCGTCGCGCATGCACGTACTTCCTCAGCCTGAATATCGGTAGCTTTCAATCGAATGAAAAACGGCCATGTTTCACAATTTGCTGATTTCAGACGATAAAAATTGCCAGTTTGCGCGGCGGTTCGCAGGGTGGGGCGTTGTTTCGGTATTGAAGGGATATTTTCCGCCGCAGACGGTTATACTGTCGGTTAATCGACGTTATTTATAAAAACTTCACCGGAAAGCAAGCATGCTAAGTTACCGCCACAGTTTCCATGCCGGCAATCACGCCGACGTGCTGAAACACACTGTTCAGAGCCTGATCATCACTGCCCTGAAAGAGAAAGAAAAACCTTTCCTGTATCTGGATACCCACGCGGGTGCTGGACGTTATCAGCTTAGCGGCCCGCACGCCGAGCGCACAGGGGAGTATCTGGATGGCATCGCGAAGATCTGGCAGCGTGACGATATTCCGGCTGAACTCGAACCTTACATGCAGGCGGTGCGTACCTATAATCACAACGGACAACTGCGCTATTACCCTGGTTCTCCGCTGATTGCGCGCCAGCTACTGCGTGAGTACGACAAACTCCACCTGACCGAGCTGCACCCCAGCGATTTCCCGCTACTGCGCAATGAGTTTCAGAAAGATGCGCGTACCAAAGTGCTGCGTGACGATGGTTACCAGCAGTTGAAAGCTCAGCTTCCGCCGCTTTCTCGTCGGGGATTTGTGCTGATTGACCCACCTTATGAGCTGAAGACGGACTATCAGGACGTAGTCAAAGGCATTAAGGAGGGGCATAAGCGCTTTGGCACTGGCGTATTTGCACTGTGGTATCCGGTTGTGCTGCGTCAGCATATCAAACGCATGCTGAAAGAGTTGCAAGCCTCGGGTATTCGCAACATTTTGCAAATTGAGCTGGCGGTACTGCCGGACAGCGATCGCTACGGTATGACGGCGTCGGGCATGATTGTGATTAACCCGCCGTGGAAGCTGGCGGCGCAGATGAAGGACGTACTGCCGTGGCTGCATAGCGTGCTGGTACCGGAAGGCACTGGACATACGCTGGTGGAACAAATCGTACCGGAGTAATGCGTGTGAGCACGGTGGGCGATGCGGTCGGTTTTTCCTATTGCAACCATAGGCATAACCTTTATTGGACATGTGGCTCTGGCGTTACACTCTAGGCAAATTTTATTCACTTAAGCATGGATACACTGATGACCAAACACTATGACTATCTTGCTATTGGCGGCGGCAGCGGCGGTATCGCGTCTATCAACCGCGCGGCGATGTATGGACAAAAATGTGCGTTGATCGAAGCGAAATATCTGGGCGGCACCTGCGTCAACGTCGGCTGTGTGCCGAAGAAAGTGATGTGGCATGCAGCGCAGATCGCCGAAGCGATCCATCAGTACGGCCCAGATTACGGGTTCGATACCACGGTGAACCAGTTTAACTGGGGCACGCTGGTCAAGAATCGTAGCGCCTACATCGATCGTATCCACCAGTCCTACGATAACGTGCTGGGTAAGAATAAGGTTGATGTTATCCACGGCTTTGCCCGCTTTGTCGATGCGCACACGGTGGAAGTGAACGGCGAGAAAATTACGGCTGACCACATCCTGATTGCCACGGGTGGTCGTCCGGTTCACCCTAACATTCCCGGTGCAGAATACGGCATTGATTCCGACGGCTTCTTTGAGCTGGATGCGCTGCCGAAGCGTACCGCTATCGTCGGGGCTGGCTATATCGCTGTGGAGATTGCTGGCGTGCTGAACGGGCTGGGCTCTGAAACCCATCTGTTTGTGCGGAAACACGCACCGCTGCGTAGCTTTGATCCGCTGATTGTCGATACGCTGGTGGAAGTGATGAACACTGAAGGGCCGACGCTGCATACCGAATCGATCCCGAAAGCGATTGTGAAGAATGCCGATGGTAGCCTGACGCTAGAACTGGAAAACGGCCAGTCACAAACCGTCGATTGCCTGATTTGGGCGATTGGTCGTGAACCGGCGACGGATAACCTGAACCTGAGTGTCACTGGCGTGGGGCTGAACGACAAAGGCTACATCAATGTCGATAAATTCCAGAACACCACCGTTTCTGGCATTTATGCTGTCGGCGATAACACAGGTGCCGTCGAACTAACGCCGGTTGCTGTTGCGGCGGGGCGTCGTTTATCCGAGCGTTTGTTTAACAACAAGCCGGACGAACATCTGGACTACAGTAATATCCCAACCGTCGTCTTCAGTCACCCGCCGATTGGCACAGTCGGGCTGACCGAACCGCAGGCGCGTGAACAGTACGGCGACGATCAGGTGAAAGTGTATAAATCCGCCTTCACCGCGATGTACACCGCCGTGACGCAGCACCGTCAGCCGTGTCGTATGAAGCTGGTCTGCGTGGGTAAAGAAGAAAAAATCGTCGGCATCCACGGTATCGGCTTTGGTATGGATGAAATGCTGCAAGGCTTCGCGGTCGCCGTCAAAATGGGCGCTACCAAAAAAGACTTCGACAACACTGTCGCCATCCACCCGACTGCCTCGGAAGAGTTTGTGACGATGCGGTAATGGTGTAGGGAAGCGGGTCTAATAGCTTTTCTGGAAGACGAAAATATGCTGGTTGAATAGTGAACTATTTAGCCGGCATTTTTTTATGCTCAGCCTAACGTGATTATCTCATTCGCTCACTTGCCAGATGATAAACGCCGCTACGTTCACGCTTGCCTACTGCTACCACAGCTATAATCAATACGTCGTCAATGACTTCATACACTAAGCGAAAGCCTGACGCCCGGAGCTTTATTTTGTAGCAATCCTTTATCCCCCGTAACTTTGCCGAAGGAATATGAGGGTTTTCGCAGCATTTTTTTAGCTTTTTGGCAAATTGCTGTTGGATGGTTTTATCGAGTTTTAGCCATTCTTTCAGCGCATCTTCCCTGAATTTGACGCTATAGCTCATAGGAAACTATCCAAATCCACGTCAACCAGCGGCTGGTTTTTTCGTTCACCGATCAATTTAACCAGTTCCTGGTCGTCCAGCGCATCCAGCATTTTTTCGTAGAGATCCGCAGGAATGCAATAAAACGCAGGCTGGTTGCGGTTCAGAATAGCGACAGGTAGGCCATCGCCAGCGTTGACTGTTGCCATCGGGTTCTTTTTCAGTTCACTGACGCTGGCACTGGTATCACTCAATATAATATTCGGCATGACAGACCTTTAATGACCGGTTAATAGGTCTTTAAACTAAGCAATAAAAGACCTGTTAACAAGTCTTTTGATGGTTTTTTATGCCTGTTCCGCATGGCTTCCTTCCCACGTGATGAAGAAAACGCTGCTTTTATCACGGCATTCACCTTAATGGTGATAATGATTATCGTTAGTGTTTTTTTTATGGTAAGTTGCGGTGAATGGGTTTGATCCCGCTGGCTTATTTTTCCTTACAAAACATACGGCTTTATCACTATGTCTTTAGCTAACCGCACAACGTCTTCAGCCTATCGGTTGTTCAATTTACGTTTAGAGAGTAAGACGCTGCTCTCGCCTTCATTAGCGCGCTGTGTATTTACTGGCCCGGAAGTGCGCCAGATGAAACTGGATGCGCCGGATCAGCGCATCAAACTGCTGTTCGCCAGTGAAAGCGGCGAATTGACGCCGATGACCGTGAGCGACACTTGGTATCAGGACTATCTGGCACTGCCGCGTGAGCGCCGTCCCATTCTGCGAACTTATACGCTGCGTTCTGTTTCTCGTGACTTACAGCAGGCAACGATCGATTTTGTGCTGCACGGTGATACTGGGCCAGCCTCAAGCTGGGCGGGTCATGCTAAGCCGGGCGATGCCCTACAGATCGTCGCGCCCAACGCGGAAGCCGATGGCGCCAGCGGTGGCTATGAGTGGGCACCGCATGATGGCGTTGAGCAGGTGCTGCTGATTGCGGATGAAACAGCGCTGCCAGCAGCAATGGGAATTCTTGAACAACTGGCTACCCAGCCTTCTCCGCCGTCGGTGCAGGCCTTTTTTGAAGTGCCAAAAGCGGCGGACTGCGTGACGCCTAGTGACTTCCCTTTTGCGCAGATTCACTGGCTACCGCGTGAGGAAACCGGCAGCACAATATGGGGAGAACGCCTGCTGTATGCGGTGCAACAAGACGTGAAAATCCCCGCTAGCGCCTGTATCAACCGTGATGATATTGCACAGGAGACGCCCGAAGACGAGCTACTGTGGGAGCGCGCAACGGCGCACCGTCCGTTCTATGCTTGGGTGGCGGGAGAATCATCGGCCATCAAACGACTACGCCGCTATCTGCTCGACGAACGTCACCTCGATAAAGAGACGATCAACTTTATGGCTTACTGGTCACATCGCTAATAGAAAACGTCAGGAGGGGTATTCCCTCCTGCGTCTATTTCCCCATCATCTCTGCTAATTGCTGTTCATCCGGCAGCCCGACCACCTGCTGTAGTTCATCTTTATCGTTCAGGTAATAGATGGCTGGCGTAACGTTCGCACCCAGTTCATCCATCAGCCGCTGATTAAGCTGAATGTTATTCCAGATGTCGCGTGAAGCGCTTTCAGGGAACGGGGGCACAGTTTTGCCGTTTGATAGCTCATACTCATGCCAGGCTTTGGCCGGATCGCTGGCGGCAAGAATCGCCGCGGCATAACGCCCGCTTTCCGGTTTGATGACGCCGACCAACAGCGTTTGCAACTGTACTTTTCCTGCTTTCACCCACGGCTGTGCCTGCTGCCAGAACTGTTTGCAGTACGGGCAGAACGGGTCGGCAAAGACGATGATTTTACGCGGCGCATCCTTTGCCCCTTCGGTGATAAATGGCGCTTGCTGTAATTTCTGCCACATCTCCCGACCGGCGGGAACATAGACTTCCTGCTGAATCAGCGCTTCGCTGAGGTTGTTACCGTGTTCATCATACATATATCCCGAAATGGCATGCTTACCGTCAGGGGTTAAGTAGATGGTCACCCCTACGCCCTGATAGCTGCCCAGCCAGCCTTGCATGCCACCGGGCGCAGTGAACGGCTTAATGATCGTAATACCCTGTTTTTCGATGCTCTTCACCGCATCTGGCAGAGCATCTTGCGCTAGCGAAGACGCGGAAAGCGTCAATAAGGTGAGTGTGAGGGAGACGCGTTTTATCATGGTGTTTGAGCCTGTATCGTGAATCATTGCCTGCCGGATAGCGTAGCGGAAGGTAACCGATCGAGGGAGCTTATTTACGCTTCCTGAACCAGGACCATACTGTGACCTGTCGTTATACGATCTGGCTGAAGAGAGTGGTTGGGTAGGGTCAGTCTCTGCCGTATATTACGTAAAGAATGATGCGTTTTGTGGTTTTCCCCTGTTGGAGTAATGAATTACCGTGACGTTGACCGAATCGCTGATTGCTTTTACGTTTGCCGCGACGCTGCTGACCTTAACGCCGGGTTTGGATACCGCGCTGATTTTACGCACTGCTACCGTTGAAGGCAGTAAGAAAGCTTTTCATGCCGCGTTTGGAATTAACGTCGGCTGCCTGATTTGGGGCGCGATGGTGGCGTTTGGTTTGGGAACGTTGATTGCCGCGTCGGAGCTGGCCTATAACATCCTGAAATGGTGCGGTGCGGCTTATCTTTGCTGGCTGGGTCTGCAAATGATCCTGAAACCCAGAACCGAACTGGTGATGGCGGCGTCACAAACTGCGCCGAAGCATCAAAACTGGTTTCTCCGCGGCATGTTGGGCAACGTATTAAACCCGAAAATCGGCGTGTTCTATGTTTCATTCCTGCCGCAGTTTATCCCCGCTGGTCATTCGGTCGTGCTATGGACCTACCTGCTTGTTCTTATTCATGTCTTTATTGGCACGCTGTGGTCGTCCACGCTGATTGCCGCAACGCGCCCGCTGTCGCGTTTTTTGCGTCGCGGCTCGGTGGTTAAATGGATGGATCGAACAACAGGCGTGGTCTTTTTAGCGTTCGCCGCACGTCTGGCGTTCTCGCGGCGGTAGATCCAATATCAATACTGATATTATCAATAAGAGTATTGCCCACCCATCATAATCTGCCGAACAGTAGCTCGATGAGCATTATGATTTCTTTGCCGAGCGGCTGCCCTTTCTCTTCGGCTAACAGATAGAGCGGGGTGGTGCGCCTTTCCCCTTGCTGTAACGGCAATATGTGTAATTCGCCCCGCGTAATGTGCTCTGAAATCCGCGCTTCCGGCAGCCAGCCGTAACCGACCTGATGCAAAACGGCCTGCGTTGCCGCTTCAAACGTCGTAAATGTCCAGCTCTCGGCAGACGCCGGCTGCGAATGTGGCGGCGTTCGCATCACAATCTCTACGCAAGGGTAGCGAGACAGTGCCTCATGGCTTAATGGCGTTGGTAGTGAAAAAAGCGGGTGATGGCTGTGTGCGACAGCGACAAAATCAACGTTCATCAGCCAGCGCCCAGCACAGCCGTCGATCTCACGCTGCGTAATGATATAAATATCCGCATCTCGCGCCTTCAACTGCGCCGACGTTTCATTACGCAGCACCTCAGTCAGGTGGATACGCGTAGCCGGGTGCTGTTTCTGAAAGGTGCTGAGCAAGTGGAATAGGCGATCTTTGGGGAAGGTGCTGTCAACCACCAGATTGATGCTAGCCTGCTCACCCATTTTCAATGAGTGAGCGCGGGCTTCCAACGCATGAAACGAACGTATTACGGACCGCGCCTGTGCCAGCAGGTTTTCTCCCTCTGGTGTCAGCTCAGCTTTACGTCCGTGTATCGTGAGTAGCTCAATGCCCAGACGCTCTTGCAGCAGCGAAAGCTGGTAGCTGACCGAAGACTGGCTGCGATGAAGCACATTGGCCGCCTGCGTATAGCCGCCCAAATCAATAACTGCCTGAAGTATTTCCCATTGTTCCAACGTCGTCTTTGCTTGCATCTTTGATATATCTAAATATTGAATGATTTTCCCTGAAAAATAGCGTTATTTATCGAATTAGGAAAGCTATAGAGTGAATTTACACATTTAAGGAGAACTATCATGCCTGCATTTAACCAACACGACCTGAGTCACTTTGTAGGGAAACATCTGATATATACCTACGATAATGGCTGGAATTACGAGCTGTATGTCAAAAATGCCAACACTATAGACTACCGTATTCACAGTGGCATTGTGGGTAACCGTTGGGTGAAGGATCAGCAGGTGTATATCGTGCAGGTCGCTCGCGAGGTGTATAAAATTTCATGGACAGAACCAACGGGAACGGATGTCAGCCTGATTGCGAATATTGCCGATAAGGTCTTCCACGGCACCATCTTCTTCCCGCGTTGGGTCATCAACAACCCAGAAAAAACGGTGTGTTTCCAGAACGAGCATATTGCTGAGATGGAAGCGTATCGCGACGCGGGTCCTGCGTACCCTACTGAAGTGATTGATGAGTTCGCCACCATTACGTTCATCCGCGACTGTGGGGAAAACAACAACGATGTCATCAACTGCCCTGCCAGCGAATTGCCTGCGGATTTCCCTGCTTGCCTGAAAAAATAAGCAGCAACAGGCGTCACGAATGTTGTGCCGCCTGATTTTCTATCGCACCACGCTGATTAACTCTCCGGCCAGAACGGTTCGCCCAGCGTGAGCATCAGTCGGTTGGCCCATGAGAAGAAGGCGGCCGACTGCACCACATCGACAATTTCCAGCATATCCAATCCCTGTTCTTGCAGCTGTTTCACGTCGTTTGCGTTGACCTGCGCGGGCGTGGCAGAAAGGCGTGCCGAAAAATCGATAATCGCCTGCCAGCGTGGGCTTTGGCCGATACTCAAATCGCCACCGGGAACGACATCCAGTAGCCGTTGCACGTCGCTGTCCTGCTTGGATAGCTGGCTGGCTTTACGGGCATGCACCGAGGCGCAATAGATGCAGCCGTTGACCTTGCTGGTGACGGCGGCGATGAGTTCGCGTTCTTTGCGCGGCAGGCCGCCAGAGGTATAAAAAATCCCTTTATCCGTCAGCGTGCGCTGTTCCAGTACCGGCAAGTTACGTCCTAAGAGACGGAAATAGTCGGAATCGGTGTGGCCGAAGCGCGCCAGAATCGCCTGCTCGTCGGTATTGAATTCTGCCAGCGGTTTGGGGGCAATCCACGGTTCCCAATCCAGTTCCGCCTGAGTGAATGCCTGCGGTGCGGACTTGCCGCTGTGCGTCTGCGATTGGGTATTATGCCACTGGCCTGCGACAGCAGCCTGCGAATGAGGCTGGCTAACACGATGACCCGCAATCAGGCGATAGCCGCGCAGCAGGCGGCTTTGAAAATTCACAAATGCGATGAGCTGCGAGAGCGTCACGATATCGTCTACCGACCAGCCCGCCTGCTCCAGCGCGTTGACGTGTGATGGTGCGGCTTGCACGGGCGTTTTCGTCAGGCGTTCAGCGTGATCTAGCGCCAACTGTAGCGCGGGTGTCAGCACGGGTTCTGGGAAGTCCGCCAGCCGCTCGGTATAAAAATGCTGTAGTTGCTCATCCTGCTGCCAGCCACTGATTTTTGTCGCAAACCAGAAGCGCAGCGATAACGGTAATGTCGCGTTGTCATGTACTGTGGCGTTAAACAGCGCATCGTAGCTGCCCTGGGTGTGGCGAGTTGCCGCTTCACGAGTTTTTCTGGCTGCGGCGAGGGCAGAATCCGGGCCGATTTCGGCCAGCGCATCCAATACGTCATGGGTGTGCAAAGTGTTAGCGTGCGTCATGCAATCTCCTGCCCGAGTGGGCTTTTCTGTTTGACTGCGGGCTTCCAGCCCAAAGCGGGTGCGACCTGAGTAGCAATCAGCTCAAGTGAACGAAGGATCAGCGCATGTGGCGGATCGATGGAATGCACCTGGAATGTTACATCCGTCGCCCGTTCTAGTGAGCTGTCCGTCTTAAGCGACGCGGTGACATCCTGTGCGGTGCCGACATGGCTGTCGAAGGAGGCGATCAGTGCTTCTATCGAGTCGTGAGGGATCGCGCGGAACGTACCGGAGCGGGCGGCAGAACGATTAAGCCCTTTCTCCGCCAGACTTAGCGCCAGTTGACGATCGTCAGCCACGAAGACGCTACGCGAGCTGAGGATACGCGGTGCGACGCCAGCGGGCAGCGCAGCCAGATAGGCGTCGATCATCGGGTTTTGCAAGTCAGCAAGCGTGGCATCTGGGAAATGTTCTGGGCGTGGCTGGGTACGGGAAAGCATCAGGCCATCGCCCGCTTTTCCCGCTCGTTCAGCACCCTCAATGGAAAATGTGGCCTGCCAGACGCGCTTATCTAAATGTGGGGCAGCAGGATATAGGCGATTGCCGTCTTCGCTCAATGCGTCTCCCCGCCATGCGGCGCGCAGCTTCTCCAGATAGCGCCCGAGGATCTGCCCGCGCTGTGCGCTGTCGTGACCGAACGCGGCAAATGAGGACGGCGTGCCGCCGGAACCCACGCCGACTTCCAGCCTGCCGTTGCTGAGTAAATCGAGCACGGCGGTGTCTTCCGCCACGCGCAGCGGTTCTTCCATTGGCAGCGTAATTACGCCAGTGCCGAGTTGAATGCGTTGAGTGCGTGCCGCGACCAGCGCCAGAAACACCAGTGGTGACGGTAACCCACCTTCATCAGCGTGAAAGTGGTGCTGTGCGACCCAGGCGCTATCGAATCCTAACTGTTCTGCTTTGACGATCTGTTCCGTCGCCAGCCGATAGAGCTGCTGGGCGGAAACGTCATCCAGCAACCGTGTGAAAAATCCCAGACGTTTCGTTGCCATTTTACAGTCCTTGGTTTAGTGCGAATGTGGATTCAGTATGAATTGGGGGTTGGTGTGAACGGGCAAAAGCCGGGTGTTGCTGCCCAGGGATAGCCTCGATGAGTTCACGGGTGTAGCGATGCCCAGGCTGAGCGAAGATGTGCTCCACTGGGCCGGATTCAAGCTGCTTGCCGTGGTACAACACGGAAACGGTATCGGCGATCTGGCGTACCACCGCCAAATCGTGCGAGATGAACACGTACGTCAGCCCCAGAGACTCCTGTAGCTCAGTCAGCAAACGGAGAATCTGCGCCTGCACGGTGACATCCAGTGCAGAAACGGCTTCGTCCAACACCAACACCTGCGGTTCCAGCACCAGCGCCCGAGCGATGGCGACGCGTTGGCGCTGGCCGCCGGATAACTCACGCGGCTTGCGTGATAGCAGCGCTACGGGCAGAGCGACGCGTTCGAACATCTCATGAATTTTTCGCTCCCGCTGCCCGGAGGAATGGCGATTAAAATTGCGTAGTGGTTCCTCGACGATGTCGTACAACCGCTGAGAGGGATCGAGCGAGCCAAAGGGGTTTTGATACACCAGCTGAATTTTCTGCCGGAACTGGCGCAGCGCTTCACCTTTCAGATGAGTGATGTCCGTGCCGTCGATCAGAATGCGTCCGGCGCTGGGATGATGAAACCCGAGCAAGCTGCGTGCCGTGGTGGTTTTACCGGAGCCAGATTCGCCGACAATCGCGTGCGTTGTGCCGCGTGCCACGCTGAAAGAGACGTCATCCACCGCGCGAAAATGCTCGCCTTTACGGCCCGACAGAGGAAAGGTCTGCACCAGATTTTCAACTGAGACAATAATATCGGATGCATGGCTGCGCGGTGGACGTGGCGTCGGGTTTAGCGATGGGACGTTCGCCAGCAGCGTGCGGGCATAGTGACTTAAAGGCGCGCTGAGCACGTCAAGCGTTGGGCCTTGTTCCTGAATGTAGCCGTTCTGAAAGACCAGCAGACGATCGGCACGCTCGGCCGCCACGCCCAGATCGTGGGTGACGAACAGCACCGCTGTACCATTCTCACGCCGTAACTCATCAAGCAGATCGAGAATACGTTTCTGCACCGTGACATCCAGTGCGCTGGTGGGCTCATCGGCAATAATCAGTGCGGGTTTCAGCGCAATCGCAATGGCAATCAACACGCGCTGTTTCATACCGCCGGAGAGTTCGTGCGGATACTGCTTCGCCCGTAATTCGGGCTGATTCAGGCCAACGCGCTCCAGTAGCGCCAGTGTTTTCTGGCGGGTCGTCTGGCGATCTTCCCGCTGATGAATACGCAGAATTTCGTCCACCTGTTCGCCGATGGTCTGCACTGGATTCAGGGAACTGGTGGGATCCTGAGGGATCAGACTGATCTGCGCACCGCGCACGCTGTCCAAGCGTTTCTGCGACCAGCCGCTGATATCTACGCCGTTTAGCCGAATAGCACCGCGCGTGAGCCTACCATTCTCGGCCAGCAAACCGATGACGGCCTGTGCGGTGGTCGTCTTGCCTGAACCGGATTCCCCTACCAGCGCCACGACTTCGCCGGGCTGAATATGAAAAGAGACACCTTCCACGACGGTCTGCTCGCGATCGTCGCTACGGTAGGCAATCGTGACATTCTCCAGAGCCAGTACGGGCACCGCCGCGCTGGTTTGTAAGCTAGCTGACAGGCTCATCGTTCTTTACTCCTTATCGACTGGCTGATGCGGTTAGCGGACAGCACCACGAGTACGACAATCAAGCCAGGGAAGGTGGTTAGCCACCACGCGGTTGCGATGTAGTTGCGGCCTTCGGCGATGAGCAGCCCCCATTCTGGCGTGGGCGGCGGTGCGCCGTAGCCGAGGAAGCTGAGCGTGGAGATAGCCAGAATCGCGCTGCCGAATTGCAGGGCAGCGAAGGCGAAAACGGTAGTTAATGAATTTGGCAAAATGTGCCGCCACAGCACGCTGAAAAAGGTGCCGCCGCTGCCATAGGCGGCTTCGACATAGTCGCTGTGGCGCACGCGCAATACCTCTGAACGCACCAATCGGGTAAAGCTGGCAACGGAGGTGACGCCCACAGCAATCGCGGCGTTGACCGTGCCGAAACCCAGCAGAATGATGACGCTCAACGCCAGCAGCAGGCCGGGGATTGCCAATAAGACATCGATGCTGCGCATGACGACGCTATCCAACCAGCCGCCAATCGCACCAGCCAAGAGACCGAACAGGCTGCCGAGCACCAAACCTAGCCCGACGGCGATAAATGCGCCGGACAGCGAATGCACCGCGCCGTAAACGATACGCGCATAGAGATCGCGCCCTAACTGATCGGTGCCGAGCCAGTATGCTGCGTCGGGTGCCAGCCGTTGTGCGCCTGCGATGCCTTCCGTCGGGTTATAGCTGGTAAACCAACCGGGAAACAGGGCCCAAAGCGCGACAGTCAGTATGACAAGCCAGGCCAGCAGCAGCCCCGGCTGAAAGGCATAGCGACGTATAAACAGCCGCTTGCGCAGAAGAGGAAAGGTGATTTTTTCCAGTGGAATGGTAGTCATAGCGTGGCTCCTGGCGTTCTTTTCAGGCGCGGATCGAGAAGGGGATAAAGCAGGTCGACGGCCAGATTGACGACAACAAAGGCGGCGGCGGAAATCAGCACGATGGCCTGTAACACGCTGCTGTCCTGATAGTTCACGGCTTCCTGCGTTAACTGTCCGAGCCCGTTACGGCCAAACACGGTTTCCGTAATCAGCGCGCCCGCAATCAGTTCGCCCAACAGTAAACCGGCGATGGTCAGCGTGGGCAGCATGGCGTTACGGGCGATATGCCGCCAGAGCACACCGCTGCGACTGGCACCTTTCGCGCGGGCGACGGCGACAAACGGCTGGGTTTGCACCTGATCGATGCTGCGCATTAGCACCTGAGCCAACGGGGCGGAGATTGGTAGCGCCAGTGTGAGAACGGGCAAAATCAGTCCTTCCCATTCTCCGGGGTTAATCACCGGAATCAGGCCCAGACGGAAAGAGAAGATCTGAATCAGCACGATGCCCAGCCAGAATGTTGGCACGGAAATAAACAGCGACGGCAGCGATTGCAGTGCGGTTCGCAGCCACTGAAACGGCGTTAGCGTCGATAAGAATGCAAGAGCGAACGCCAATAGCCCGGCGGCGATGAAACCCAGCACGGAGAGCAGTAATGTGGGTGGCAGATTCGCGGCGATAAGCTCGCTGACTGGCACGCCAGCCTGAATAGACAGGCCAAGATCGCCACGCAGTATCTGCGCTATTGCATGGAAATATTGCGTGAGTACTGGCGTATCAGCACCGTAGGACAAACGCAACTGCGCGATCTGCTCGGCGCTTAGGCCGAGCTCTGGGTTTTGAAACTTGATCAGTACGGCATCACCCGGCATCGCCTGAAGCAGGATAAAAGACAGGGTGAATGCCGCCCACAGCACGAGCAGTGCCTGACCGATGCGCAGTGCCAGATAGCGGTTCATGATGATCTCCTCCCTCTTCTTCTGTGTTACTTATCTAGCCAGGTGTTGTAAAAGCTGGGGCGACCTACGGCTTCAAACGCGATGCCTTTTGTGGTGGGGGCGCCCGCAAATACCTGCGGTTCTTCAAAAATGGGAATGACGTAGGCCTGATCGATCAGGTAGCCCTGCACTTCTCCCACCAGCGTCAGCCGCTTGCTGCGGTCAGTTTCTGCGGCGATGCCATCCAGCAGCGTATTCAGATGCGGGTCAACAAAGTCCTTCACCTTGTCGCTGGAACCACCTTTTTGCAGCAGGACGTTACGTACCGTCGGGTAATACTGGCTTTTCAGCACATCTGGGTCGGCGCGGCCGACCATCGCGGGTGCCACGCCGGTTTTCAGCGGGTCGAGGCTATCCACGGTTTTACTGCCTGCATCGCCCGCTAACACATTCAGCTTCACGCCGACTTTTGCCCACTGTTGAGAAACCAGTTGCAGGGTTTCTTTGTTCTGCGGCTGCGGCAGAGATTCATAGGCGGTCAGTTCCAGCGTTTTGCCGTCTTTCTGACGTAATCCTTGGGGACCGGTTTTCCAGCCTGCTTCATCTAACAGTTTGTTGGCCTGAACGGGATCGAACGTCAGCTTGCTGGAGAGATCGACATAGCCTGCGGCGGTTTTGGCCAGCGGTGACGTGGCCTGTGGGTAGTTGTCAGAGAGCAGCGTATCAATGATCTCTTTGGTGTTGGTGGCGTGCAGCAGCGCCTTACGTACGCGGATATCGGCCACCAGCGGGTTATCCGGGCGGAAAACCACGCTGTTATTGACGCCGCGCGTAGGCGGCGCATACAGGTTGAAGCCCTGACTTTGCACCCGCTTTTCATCATAGGCTTGGATCTGACGAATGAAGTCAGCCTGACCAGAAACCAACGCGCCGATACGCACGCTGTCTTCCGGGGTGACCAGATAGGTAATACCGTCCAGATAGGCGCGTCCCTGATGCTTTGACTTAACCGGAGCCCAGTCGTAATCCTTACGTGCAGTCAGCTTCAGTTCGCGTCCCAGCTTCTCGCTGCTCACCACGAACGGGCCGGAGCCAATAATATTTTTGGCATTGCCTAACTGATTGAAATTGCGCTCAAGCGTACTGAGAGAAACTAAACCAGAACCGATCGCCGAAGTGCCTTGCAAGAAACCCGGCGAAGGCTTCTTGAAATAAAATTTCACCGTCAACGGATCGATAACTTCACTGCGCAGGTAATTGTTGATGACTTCGGAAACTGGCTGGTTGAGCGCGGTGTTCCCTAAACCATAGGTATCGACGTTTTTCGCTACCGCGTTGGCATCCAGCGGAGTGCCGTCAGAGAAGCTGACGCCAGGGCGGATCTTGAACGTGTATTCGGTGTTGTCCGCGTTGATGCTCCAGGATTCTGCAACCCACGGTTCGATCTCCAGCGTTTCTGGGTTCTGGTACGTCAGTTTATCGGTAATCTGGTTGAGAATGCCGCCGTTCGGATAAAAACCGCCCGCTGGCGTATAGAGATTGGTGTGTGGTTGCTGTTCCAGATAAACCAGCGTACCGCCGATTTTCGGTGCGTCGTTCGCAGCGTGTACGTTCACCGCACCGCCCAGAAGGAGCAGCGAGGCAAAAAGAGTGAGTTTCTGATGAGGATGCAAAAAAGTTGCCACGATAATTGTCCCTACATGTGATGGTTTTTATTAAGTTATTGGTATATCAGGTGAATATGTGGAGCGATTACGTCCTGACGCGGGGGAATAAAGCAGGAAACGTTAACCGCTTGTTACAGCCGATACTTCCATAGGCGGTAGGAAACAGCAAAGAACAATACCGGTATTGGTTATCCAGTTTTTAGGTAGAAAGAAAGGGAATAACGTTGATGTATTGGGGCATATTTAAGCGGGATAAATATATTGATAGTGCTTTTTGAGCGGACCTTTTAATATCGAAAAAATTTAACGTCCGTCTATTCAATTTAAGACATTTTTATTATGCACTTATGCTTTCGACTTGTGCTGGGCACGGCAACATTATTGATGCTCTCAGGCTGTAGTGCATTATCAAATATGTCTATTGATGAATCTGATGCTGATGTGTTGCGGCTTGCCTGCTATCAAGACTTAACCGCTGAGGTCGATCGTCTGGCCGTTCCTTTTCTTAAACAAAAAGCGATACCAGGTCTTGTCGTCGGGGTATTAACTGCTGACGGAAATAGGCGTAGTTGGGGATATGGTTTTACAGATAGTCATCACCGTTATCCTATTACGGGAGATACCCTGTTTGCCGTTGGGTCGGTGAGCAAAGGATTTATGGCGGAAACCACGGGTATTCTGGTGAAACGAGGGATACTGCGCTGGGATAATACGCTCGAAGAACTCCTGCCTGGTCAGGTTCTCTTAAGCGAGAGCGTAAAAAAGATCACGTTACTACAGCTGGTTACCCACACTTCGGGCTTACCTCGTCAGATGATGGATATGCAGATGCTGGGGCTTTTTGCCGAGTATCTATTTACCGGAAATAATTTCTATACGCTATTGGATGACGATCGGGTATTGGATTATCTGGCTGATTTTACGGTGCCGCCCAATCCAACGCCGATGTATTCGAATCTTGGCTATGCCATTCTGGGGTATGTCTTACAGTTGAAAACGGGGGAATCCATTGATCAGTTGGTGAATGAAACCATTATCGAGCCTCTAAGACTGGAAAACACCAGTTTTACCCCACAGAAATTAACGCGCTTTCCCTATCGAGCGATTGGCCATGCTGGCGATCAACCCAAATTTATTATGCGTGGTAAGCCGATACCTGACTGGCACTTTTCTTCCAATATGGTAGGTGCTGCCAGTTTGTACACCAGCGCCAACGATCTGTTGAAATTTGCCCGCGCACATATTTATCCGACAGGTTATTACGCGCTGGACGAAGCCATAAACGATTCGATGAAGACATATTACAACCGCACGAAACAGGCTGCCAATATTGCTTGGATCACCGATGAGGTAGGCACACAACACATTACCTATCAGGTGGGATACATTGGTGGTTATTCAAGTTACATCGGGTTAGATCGTCACAATCGCATTGCCGTAGTTGTACTGCAAAACAGCTTCAATTGGGACAATAACCTCGGGCATACCCTTATCTCGCGTATTGGTCAGGCAATGCATTATCAAGGTGTGTGCAAAGCTTAAACAATCACCTCCGCCCGCACGCTCCAGCCACGTAGTAGACATCGTTGCTGGAGCGTGAAGGGCGTTTTGAAAGCAAACGCTTGGTGGTGACCTACTTCAAAACCTGCGGATTCACGCAGTTTTCTTTTACCTGACCGCTCAGGGCGGCAATCAGGTTATCGACGGCGCAGGCGGCCATGTCGTAGCGCGTTTCGTGCGTGGCAGAACCGATATGCGGCAGCGCCACGACGTTAGGTAAATCCAGCAGGGGAGAATCGACAGGCAACGGTTCTTTGACAAAAACATCCAGACCTGCGGCCTGAATTGTCCCTTTGACCAATGCTTCCGTTAGCGCATCTTCATCCACGACGGCACCACGACCGATATTGATCAAAATAGCGCTGGGCTTCATTTTTGCCAGCTGTTCACGGCCAATGAGGTGGTGAGTTTCCGCCGTCAGCGGCAGCGTGATACAGAGGAAATCAGATTCTGCCAATAGCGTATCGAGATCGCAGTGGCGGGCATTAAATCGTTCTTCTGCTTCGGCATGATGGCGGCGTGCGTTGTACAGTACTGGCATGCTGAAACCAAAGTGGGCGCGTTGTGCGACGGCCAGACCAATGCGGCCCATCCCCAGAATACCGATGGTTTTATGGTGAACGTCGGTGCCAAACCAGTCGCTGCCTACACCGCCTTTCCATTCGCCCGCTTTGACCCGCTCAACCACTTCCACGACTCGGCGCGCGCTCGCAAGCATCAGTGCCAGAACCGTATCCGCCACCGTTTCCGTTAGCACGGTTGGGGTATGCATGAGAATCACCCCTTTTTCATTCAGCGCGTCGACGTTAAAGGTGTCGTAACCGACAGAAATAGTGGAAGCCGCGCGTAAAAGCGGTGCGTGTTGCAGGAAGTCTTTATCGACTTTGCCGCCGGAACCAATGATGCCTTCGGCCGTTGCCAGAGCAGGGTGGTCGAGTGCGGGAAAGGCGTCAAGTTCGGTGACGGTGAAGTGTTGGTCTAAACGAGCACGTAGGTCGTCAGCCACTTTTTTATACAGGATAACGCTAGGTTTCATCACAAACTCCAGCAGATTAAGGAAGTTAAGGTAGAAATCGCTCATCAAATAATCGCGTAGCTGGCGAGAGACTGCAAGCGATACCGCCCCCGCATCTGCCCAAGGTTAATCTCGATTAATGGGGGATTTGCACGATTGATGTGATGAACGATCGCATACAGACGCTTCACCGCTGCGTGCAGCTGTCCCTGAATGACGTTTCTTGATGATCCATTGATTAATATATTTCCTTTGTGATTGATATCACTCATTTCTTGATAAAGCATTACTACAAAAAACCGATAACGTTATTTACGGGGATGTTTTTTGACATGGTGATGTTTTAGACATTGATAGTGTTAATGGGGGCGGAAATGCATTTTTTTACCAGGATTATGAGTAACCTCAAGGTTTCTCATAAGCTGTATGGCGGTTTCGGTATTGTCCTGTTTTTGGTAATGATCGCATCTGGCGTTGGTGCTGTACGATTTTTCATCATCCACGATCTGTATGTTAAAACGACGATTTTGAATGAAATGAATCATTATCTCGATCAGTCAAAAATGGCGAGAGTAAAATATTCATTCACCTTTGCGGATGACAATATCAAGAACCTTAATACCTACATTAGTCAGGCAAATCAGCAAAAAGAAAAAGCGAAAGCGCTAACGTGGGAAGCGGTTTATCTCTCTGATTTTAATAATCTTGATCAGGATTTCGCTAATTATGATACCGATCTGAATAGCATGAAAGCCGCCGCAAACACGGTGGTCGAGACGGCAAAGAAAATCAGCCAGATGAATGCCTCTGATGCATTAACGGCATTTATGACTGGTCTCCCCGTCGGCGCAGATGAAAGTGCGTTGTCTATGCAGAAGGAATCCCTCTCGCTGCTGTTTCTGAAACTGGTCAACAGCACCTACACCTTACAAAGAGAGAATAGCGAAGCCGCGTTTACTGCACAGAAACAGGTCTATGGCGAATCGAAGACATCCTATGATGCGCTGGCATCGTCGGTCACTGGCGATCGCCGTCGCGTAGTCGATTCGTTTTGGCAATCATTTGAAAATTATCATCAAACGGCAGAGCAGTATTACGCACGGTTGGGGCAGTTAAAAACCACTGATGTGAAGTTCCGGGCAACCGGAGACAAAATGACGAGCGACATCGGCAGTATTCTGCAAAAGCTCGGCGCGAAGAATGATGACATTATCAATAGCTCTGTACTGCAAACGCTGGTTTTAGGGGCGATTGCCATTGTATTCGGCCTACTGATCGCATGGTCTGTCACGCGACAAATTACCCGATCCATTATCACCAACCTGAAGCTGGCGGAACGGATCGCTGGTGGCGATCTCTCTGCGAATGTCACGGTGGAACGGCATGATGAGCTGGGGCAATTAACGGCGGCCATGATGGTGATGACGGAGAAATTACGTCATTTAATGACGGATATTCGTCAGAGCGTGTACAGCGTTGAGAGTGCTTCCGCTGATATTGCATCGGGCAATAATGATTTGTCATCACGTACCGAGCAGCAATCGGCGGCGATTGTAGAAACGGCGGCCAGTATGGAAGAGTTAACGGCCACCGTGAAGAACAACGCCGAGAATGCCCGACATGCCAGCCAGATTGCCGGAGAAGCTTCAACCAATGCCAACCGCGGCGGGGATATTATTAACCGCGTGATTCACACCATGAGCGATATTTCAGGCAGTTCGAAGAAGATCTCTGATATTACGAGTGTCATTAATAGCATCGCTTTCCAGACTAATATTCTGGCATTGAATGCGGCTGTGGAAGCGGCACGAGCCGGTGAACAAGGACGGGGATTTGCGGTGGTCGCCAGTGAAGTTCGTAGTCTTGCTCAGCGCAGTTCACAGGCCGCAAAAGAGATCGAAACCCTGATCTCCGAATCGGTTTCTCGCGTGGATGCAGGTACTGAACTGGTTTCTCGGGCGGGAACGACGATGGATGACATTGTCGCTTCCGTGAACCGTGTGAATGACATCATGGGGGAAATCTCCTCAGCATCGGATGAGCAGAGTCGTGGTATCGCCCAAATTGGCAGTGCGGTTGCTGAAATGGATACCACCATCCAGCAGAACGCCTCGATGGTGAGTGAATCTTCGGCTGCGGCAAACTCGCTGCAAGAACAAGCGTCGAAGTTGGCAAAACTGATGTCGGTTTTCCGCATATCCGATAAGGATGTTGCGGGGCTGGCAAGACTGCAGGGTTCGAACACCGGTAATCCAAATTCGGGTAATAAGGCTATAGCTCGTCTGCCGACGCTTGCGTCGCGGGATAACGGCAACGATAACTGGACAACGTTCTGATATCCGGTTGAACCGATAGCTCAGAGATTATCCATTGAACCGAAGGGAGCGGTATTTACTGCTCCCTTACTCGTTTCACCCACTGCATAATTAGCGCAGTAGCTTGCGTATCCTGATTGACGTTTTCCTCAACAATGGCGAAACCCTGCTTATGGTAGAACCGGCAGGCGCGCGTATTCTGCTGATACACTTCCAGACTGAGTAAGGGGAAAAGCGCCTGAACATGCTGGATTAGCGTTGCGCCAATCTGTTTGCCGTAATAGTTTTGTTCCACAAAGAGTGCGCCGATAAATCGTGCTTCCAGTACGCTGATAAAGCCAATAAGACTTCCTTGCTCCTCATAAACCCAGGTTTGTGACTGAGGAATATAGATGTCACGTACCGCAGTTGCACTTTCTCGCCAGTAATCTTCATGAATGAAGGGATGCGCCAGAATGGTGCTCGTTAACCAAAGTTGCATCAGCGGTTCGAGATCGAGGCCACGGTAAGGGCGGATCATGATGTGCTTTTCTGATGACAAAAACAGTCGGTGACATGGTCGTTGACCAATCCGCCCGCCTGCATGAAGGCATAACAGATAGTTGAACCGATAAATTTGAAGCCGCGTTTCTTCAGGGCTTTTGACATGGCATCTGAAACGTCCGTTTTGGCAGGAACCTCTGCAAGTGAAGCTGGGTGATTGAGACGCGGTTGGTGTTCGACAAAAGACCAAATGAAGTGCGAGAAACTCTCTCCCTGACTTTCCATCGCCACCCATATTTTTGCATTGGTGATGATCGCCTCGATTTTCCCACGGTGGCGGATAATACCGCTGTCCTGCACCAGTCGATCCACGTCATCCTGCGTCATTTTTGCTACTTGTTCAGGATTGAACTGGTGAAAACAACGGCGATAGTTTTCGCGTTTTTTCAGGACGGTGATCCAGGAAAGGCCCGCCTGCTGGCCCTCCAGACACAGTAGCTCAAATAGCTTCTGGCTGTCGGTGCAGGGCTTCCCCCACTCGTTATCGTGGTAATCCTGATATAAGGTGTCTTGTGTAACCCAGCCGCAGCGTTGCATTCCTTTCTCCTGATTCGGTTGTGCCGTTGGTATTTGGACGCACAGTTCATTGTAATGCGGTCTGCCGCAATGTGGGGAGATCATGACATTCATAGTTCTGTATATGCAACCAGCGTTTTGCGGGCGTGCTCGCAGATATGAAAGGTCGTGTGCGGATGGGGCGGAAAGTCGTCGTGGAATCGTGAATAATGCTTTGCCAACAGCTCAGGGCTGTTTTATTCGCTCAGGGCTGTTCATTAGCTCAGGGCTGTTTATTGATCATAAGAAAAGCATAAACAGAGACAGAGGTATAGGGAATGGCAGTGGAGTGGATAGCGGCCTATCTGGCATTAGGCGCAGTGGTGGGTTTTATGGCCGGGTTATTGGGCATCGGCGGCGGTGGCATTATGGTGCCAGTGCTGACGGCGCTGTTTGCCGCACAAGGTGTAGATAATACGCATCTGGTGCATTTGGCGTTGGGAACGTCAATGGCGGCGATTGTCGTCACGGCAATTTCCAGCCTGCGTACCCACCATCAGCATCAGGCGGTGCTTTGGCCTGTAGTGGTGCGGATTACGCCTGCCATCCTGATCGGGACATTCGCCGCTACCTGGCTGGCGACGATGTTGCCGACGCGAACGCTGGCAATCTTTTTTTCCTGTTTTATGGCCTACGTTTCGCTGCAAATGGTGTTGAATATCAAGCCAAAACCGCAGCGCCAGTTGCCCGGTACGGCAGGTGTTTCGTTCGCAGGGCTGGTGATTGGTAGTATTTCGGCGCTGGTGGCCATTGGCGGCGGGTCGCTCACGGTGCCGTTCCTGACGTGGTGCAACGTGCGTATCCAGCAGGCGATCGGTACGTCGGCAGCGGTCGGGCTACCGATTGCTCTTTCCGGTGCGCTGGGCTACATGATCAACGGTTGGTCGGCGAACGGGCTGCCTGATTACAGCGTCGGCTATGTTTCTCTGCCCGCTGTTCTCTTGATTTCCGCCGTCAGCTTCTTCACTGCGCCTGTTGGCGCTCGTCTGGCGCACCGTCTGCCTGTTGCGACGCTGAAAAAAGCCTTTGCGGCATTGTTACTGCTGCTGAGCCTGAAGATGTTGCAGACCGTTTTTTCCGGTTGATCCCGGAACTTGAAAGATGATGGCGGGGATTTGCACTTGTTACCGCATTCTGGCTGTATATCTTGCGGTCAGAGGGTATACTGGCGAATTCCTTATAAATCCACTTGTATCGCGCGCGAATCCAACATGCAAAAGTTTGATACCAAGACCTTCCAGGGCCTGATCCTGACGTTACAGGATTATTGGGCTCGCCAGGGCTGCACCATTGTTCAACCATTGGACATGGAAGTCGGCGCAGGCACTTCACATCCTATGACCTGCCTGCGGGCACTGGGGCCGGAGCCAATGGCCACCGCCTATGTGCAACCCTCTCGTCGTCCAACCGATGGGCGCTACGGCGAAAACCCGAACCGCTTACAGCACTATTACCAGTTTCAGGTCGTCATTAAGCCATCACCGGAGAATATTCAGGAGCTGTATCTCGGTTCTCTGAAAGAGCTGGGCATGGATCCGACCATTCACGATATTCGCTTCGTGGAAGACAACTGGGAAAACCCGACGCTGGGCGCATGGGGCCTGGGCTGGGAAGTTTGGTTGAACGGTATGGAAGTCACGCAGTTTACCTACTTCCAGCAGGTTGGCGGCTTGGAATGTAAACCAGTAACCGGTGAGATCACCTACGGTCTGGAACGTCTGGCGATGTACATTCAGGGCGTTGATAGCGTTTACGATCTGGTCTGGAGCGATGGCCTGTTAGGTAAAACCACCTACGGCGACGTGTTCCATCAAAACGAAGTCGAGCAATCGACCTATAACTTTGAACACGCAGATGTCGATTTCCTGTTCAGCTGTTTCGAGCAATATGAAAAAGAAGCGCAGCACCTGCTGGCGTTGGAAAAACCGCTGCCTTTACCAGCTTACGAACGCATTTTGAAAGCGGCGCACAGCTTTAACCTGCTGGATGCGCGTAAAGCGATCTCGGTTACCGAGCGTCAGCGCTACATTCTGCGTATTCGTACCCTGACCAAAGCGGTTGCGGAAGCCTATTATGCCTCTCGTGAGGCTCTGGGTTTCCCGATGTGTAATAAGAAAGAGAGCTAAGAGGCAGCCATGACTGACAAGACTTTTCTGGTGGAAATTGGCACGGAAGAGCTGCCGCCGAAGGCTCTCCGTAATCTGGCAGAATCCTTTGCCGCTAATTTCACGGCGGAGCTGGATGCCGCCAATCTGGCGCACGGGGACGTAAGCTGGTTTGCTGCGCCGCGCCGTCTGGCGCTGAAAGTGGCACGCTTAAGCGCTTCTCAGCCCGATCGTGAAGTAGAAAAACGGGGTCCAGCGATTTCTCAAGCGTTTGATGCCGAAGGAAAACCAACCAAAGCGGCAGAAGGCTGGGCGCGTGGCTGTGGTATCACCGTTGAGCAGGCCGAACGTTTAACGACCGATAAAGGCGAGTGGCTGCTGTATCGCGCCCACGCTAAAGGTGAACAGGCTCAGGCGTTGCTGGCTGGCATGGTAAGCACCGCGTTATCAAAGCTGCCGATCCCAAAACTGATGCGCTGGAGCGATAAAGAAACCCAGTTTGTGCGTCCGGTACACACTGTAACCCTGCTGCTGGGTGAGGAACTCATCCCCGGTCAGGTACTGGGTATCCATTCTGCTCGTACTATCCGCGGTCACCGCTTTATGGGTGAAGCTGAATTCACGATCGACAACGCCGAACAGTACCCGCAGATTCTGCTGGAACGCGGTAAAGTCGTCGCCGACTATGATGCGCGTAAAGCCAAAATCAAAGCCGATGCGGAAGAAGCCGCACGCAAGATTGGCGGTAATGCCGATCTGAGCGACAGCCTGCTGGAAGAAGTCACCTCGCTGGTGGAATGGCCGGTGGTACTGACTGCGAAATTTGAAGAAAAATTCCTCGCTGTACCGTCCGAGGCGCTGGTTTACACCATGAAAGGTGACCAGAAGTATTTCCCGGTTTACGACAACAGCGGCAATCTGCTGCCTCACTTTATCTTTGTTGCCAATATCGAATCCAAAGATCCACAGCAGATTATCTCCGGTAACGAAAAAGTGGTGCGTCCGCGCTTAGCTGACGCCGAGTTCTTCTTCAATACCGACCGTAAAAAGCGTCTGGAAGATCATCTGCCGCGTCTGGAAACCGTTTTGTTCCAGCAACAGTTGGGTTCATTGCGCGATAAAACCGACCGTATTCAGGCGTTGGCTGGCTGGGTTGCTGGCCAGATTGGTGCCGATGTGAATCATGCTACGCGCGCGGGCCTGCTGTCCAAGTGTGACCTGATGACCAACATGGTGTTCGAATTCACCGACACGCAGGGCGTGATGGGGATGCACTATGCGCGTCACGATGGCGAAGCGGAAGATGTTGCTGTTGCGTTGAATGAGCAGTATCAACCGCGCTTTGCGGGTGATGAACTGCCGTCTTCTGCGGTGGCTTGTGCGCTGGCTATTGCCGATAAAATGGATTCGCTGGCAGGAATTTTTGGCATCGGCCAACATCCAAAAGGCGACAAAGACCCGTTTGCACTGCGTCGTGCGGCCCTCGGCGTGTTGCGCATCATCGTCGAAAAACGTCTGCCGCTCGATTTGCAGACGCTGACCGAAGAAGCGGTGCGTTTGTATGGCACTAAGCTGACTAATACCAAGGTTGTGGATGAGGTGATTGAGTTTATGCTCGGTCGCTTCCGTGCCTGGTATCAGGAAGAAGGTCACAGCGTAGATACCATTCAGGCGGTATTGGCGCGTCGTCCAACCCGTCCGGCTGATTTCGATGCCCGCGTGAAAGCGGTTAGCCACTTCCGTTCGCTGGATGCAGCAGCGGCGCTGGCAGCGGCTAACAAACGCGTTTCCAACATTTTGGCTAAGTCTACCGATAAGCTGAATGAGAGCGTCAATGCTGCTGTATTGAAAGACGCGGCGGAAATTACGCTGGCAACGCACCTTGTCGTGCTGCGTGACAAACTGACGCCGCTGTTTGCTGAAGGCCGTTATCAGGAAGCGCTGGTTGAGCTGGCCTCACTGCGTGAACCTGTCGATGCATTCTTCGATCAGGTGATGGTAATGGCGGAAGATGAGCAGGTTCGAGTGAACCGCCTGACGCTGCTGAGCCAACTGCGTGAGCTGTTCTTGCAGGTTGCGGATATTTCTGTGCTGCAATAGGGACAACATAACCTTTCCCTAGGCTGTAAAATGAGCCTAGGGAAAGATCGTTTAGCTTTCTGAAAGAACCATACTGTTTTTTATTTGAATAAATGGTGTAAGTTGGGGATTGTTTTTCATATGCCCATGGTTGTCCTGATTAGAATGACATTCAATACAGAGTGCCTGTAAATTTTTGTTGTTATTATTATTTTTTTGCCCATCACGGTGGTGGACATGTAAAAATTTATTTAAATCTTTACGTGTAAGGTTTATGTTGCAAATTTCACATTGCCAGTTAACTGACTCTCGATATTGTTTTGATATTATTTGGAAATTTTTGGAGTAATCATTAATTGGAGCAGTAATATCATTATGCTCAGCATTGTATGTTGTTGCTGAGTTCGGATAAACAGTAAAGAATTCTCTTAGATCAAAAGTAGAAAAAATATTTTCTCTATCCTGATATTTTCTAGAGTAATTTTTCCAATTTAGCGTTTCGAGACAAAACTTACATACATCTAAGTTTTCTTCTCTGGTGACCCACTCTGTTTTTTCAGTATTCTGTGATTTTATCGTAAAAATTCCATCACTACGAGTGGCTGCAACGTATCTTCCACTTTTGTTATTTTCCCACATTCTCTGTAATGTTTTACAGTTTGCCAAATGATATTTTGGCAAACTCATGTTCCCACTGTAGGAAGCGACATCTCTTATATGAAGGATAACTCGGTTATCTTTATAATTAATAGTATGATCACTATTAATTTCTATTTCTAATATATCAACATCTTTTCCAGTTGTTGACAGTATTTTATCAAGAATAAGAGCATCCATTTTTATTTCGGTGATTGGTGGGATAATTTCTGCTTTCATTTCCTTGCGTAGATTATTGAAAATTGACGACTCAAGAAAATCGGGAAGTTGAGAGACGAGAAACGAATCCATTATATTTTATTCCCTTTCTCAACAATATTGGCCACCTGACGTTCAACATTTGTCCTGACACGAAACTCCACTCTTTGAGAGCGTGCACTGTCTTCAATTTGCGTTGGGGATGTAATCGTTTTTCCTTCTTTATCAATGGGTTTTGCTGAAGAAAACCCAATGGCTCGAACATGATTTTTAAACCAGCTTAAGGTGTTTTTAGAGTCTGAAACAGCAGGCATATTCATAATATATGACAGAGTTGTTCGAGTTCTTGACTGAGACAGTTCCATGTTATGAAAGTAAGCATCATTTTCACTTACACCAGTTCGCCACATCGTTGATGTATGTCCCTCAATACGTATTTCCTCAATGTTATCGATATATTTTTTATCAGTCATAATACCAAGGTAGCGAGGGATAAATTCATCTAAGATACTTTTAAATTCCGGCTTTAGCTCAGAGGAACTGGTTGTAAATAAAATATTTGGCTCCTGGAACCGTACTGTTAGATCCTCGTCGATTGTTGCGTGCCAACGTTTTAGATCATCCTTGAATTCGAGCTGTAATGCTTGACCAAGCCCCTGTAGGGTATTTTTATATACTGATGGAATCTTAACCATCTCCTGTACTTTTATCATATAGACAACGGAGATAAGTAAAAATATCATCATCAGAGAGGTCATTAAATCACTCAGGCTGATCCAAAAATCCTCTTTATCTGCTTTTTTGTGAGTCAGTAATGGATTATTCATCTGCTATCTCCTCAAATTCTCGGATAGGCGTACGACGTCTCTTAGTTTTTCTGTTAGAGGATCGTAATCCTGTACAAATTTAGAAGATAGTGCTCCTAATTGTTGGCCTAGGCTATCGAGAGATTTCTTCAACGCAGCAGCTAAAGCAGCATCCAATGTCTGAACTTGTTGTTCTGTTTTTTTATTTAGTTCGACAATATTATTGGTGACGTCTTCATTGTGTTTCTGCATATATTTAGTGAGATCTTGAGAAAGGCGGGTTATCTGCTCTTGTAGCTCAGTACCTGTTTTCTGAACAGATTTTTGCATTTCCTGATTTTGGTTTTTTATTGCATCGGACATCGCTTTCGAACTACCTATCATCTGACTGGTAAAGTCAGCCGCTGAGGATTCCAATGTGCGTGTGACAGTATAAATACTATCTCCAATGACTGTGGCAGAGGCTTTAGCCCCGTTTCTCACATCCTCTATAATAGCCATGATTCCTTTTTCTATTTCGGGGATGCCTGTTTTTGAGGATTCAATTAGTTCAGCGAGTTGTTTTAGATTTTCTTCTATGCCTTTTTCTAAACTAGAGGCCGTGCCAATCGTTTGATGAATGTCTTTTGCAACTTGAGTAAATGATTCCGATTGTGTCATTATTTCAGAAAAGGATTGGGTCGCTTGTTGCATATTTTCTGTTGTTTGAGTTTGTTGCTCAATCATCTCTCGTATTTGCAGGCTGTATTGTTGCTGCCACTCATTTATTTTACCGACAGCTTCATTTAGCTGTTTAAAATTTTCGCCAAATTGCTCACCGATTTTTTCGTTAAAGTCATGAATAACTTCTTTTAATGCTTCAATTAATGCTTTTGAGTTATTTTCAGTTTGAATTTTTGCAAATTCAGTAAATGCATTATGAATATTGGTGAGTTTATCGTTTTGATCGCCGCGCATTAACTTTAACTGTGTGAGTAAAGAAGCATCTTCATTTCCTGCTATAGCATAATGCAATCGGCCAATCGATTCTGTAGAGATCTGTAAGTGTTGAACAATATCATCAATTGTTGAATCAGTGGGTGTTGGTTGGTTGTTTTTTGTTCTTACACCCCAGATGGCATAGCGCCATTTTATAATTAATGCGCAAGCGACACCCGCGACAGAAGCCCAAAATGCGGTTTTTATGCCATTAATCAGCGTAGGTAAGCTATTTTCCACATCATTCATATCGAATGACGACAAACCTAACGCAATGCCAAGGAAGGTTGCCAATATTCCTATAGTAATGAGGATACCTGGCGACTCATGGGATTTTTTCTCGGTAAAATTCCAGTTGCTATAAATGAAGTAGGCAAGGATTACAGCAATAAAAATCCATGTTTCAAGTGGTAATATACTAAGCATAGAGTAGTCAAATTGTCCGTTTGTTAAAAATAAAGCTATCGTGCTAAAAGAGTCACTTTTTATTTAAGGTAGTAAATTGCATATTCGTTACCTTGTTAATAGTTTCATTTTGTAATCTATTTTTTCATATTGTCGAGTAACCTCATATTTTTGGCGAATTTTATTATTCGGATGAAAAATGCGAGATGAAACGCAATTTTAATAATATGTTTATGATTAAACAATAACCATACTGGTTTTTATTTCTCTTGAACGCCAGACCTGGCCTTTTTCTGCACAGCCAGCCTGATTCGACTATGCTTATGTCGTAGAAAATCTTGTCATGGAAAATCCGTCGCTAGCGTGTTTTTGTCCGTATAAAGCACGGCTGGCGGGGCAGTAAGCATAACAGGAGTAGGGAATGAGAAGGCTGATGACGTACCGTTCACGCTGGCTGCTGCCAGTTCTGGTTATTCTGGCGGCATTGCAGCTTGCTGCCTGCGGTGACAGTGAAGCCGAGCAGCGGAAGGCATTCATTGCGTTCCTGCAAAGCGTGCAGTCGCAGCAGGATGGGATACTGCCTGCATTGACGGAAGAGCAAAAGAAGAATTTTGGCAATTTCACCAACGATTACGCGATTTTAACCACCTTTTCTCAGCAGTTTAATCAGGCCGTATCCGGCAGTTTAACGCCGATGCTGGGGCAAATTTCCCGTATTCGCGTCCCTAAAGACTATCTGACACAGCGTGATGCACTGAGGCAATCTGTTGGAACCATGAGCCTGTTGGCGCAGCATGTTCAGACGGCGAAAGCGCAGGCTGACAATGCCCACCGCACATTAAAACAGCCCGAAGAGGTGCAAATTCCTTATGAGCGACTGTATGCGCGGACGGTAATACAGCCGACGAATGCGTTGTTGCCTGCTATTCCGAATGCCACGTCGTTTACACAAAGCCTGATTCAGGTTGGGGATTTCCTTCAAGCTCAGGGCGATCAGGCCGTATTTAACGGTGCGTCTGTGCAATTCCGTACGCCACAGCAGGTGGCGCAATATAACGGTATGGTGGCAGCATTGCCGGTTCAGCAGCAAAATTTAATGAATGCGCTCAGAGGGGTAACTGGCACGAACTATCCCTAATTAGCCTCTTTTAGCGAGGCGCTCTTGGCGGATAGGTATTCTGGATAAGATGAGTTTGGCAGACGAGAGGAAAAATAAATTGTGATTAACATCACATAAATAAAACAAACAAGCGCCTGTAAAGTGTGATGCAAATCACATATAAGGCGCAGTGTTTGTCTACAAATCTGTTTAGTTTTTCATTTTTAACGGTTTTTTGTGAAGTAAATCACCTATTTGTATCGTTGATGTAGGGTGGTTGTGTGATTTTTGTCACGTTGCTGCCATGAGGTTGCGGTATGAAAACAGCGTGTTAGAGTCCGCGCTGCATACAGTAATAATGACGGAAGTATTCTTGTGGCAATCGGTATTTTTATAGCCACGCCGTCTCACGATAATTACCACGCGCTCTTATTGTCAGCGCGTTTCAATAGGGGTGTGTTTTTATGCTTTCACCAGATATTAAGATCAAAGTTCAAAACTTTGGCCGCTTCCTCAGCAATATGGTGATGCCCAATATTGGCGCATTTATCGCCTGGGGTATTATTACCGCGCTGTTTATCCCCACTGGCTGGATTCCCAATGAAACGTTGGCGAAGCTTGTCGGTCCAATGATCACGTTTTTGCTGCCATTGCTGATTGGTTATACCGGCGGACGCTTGGTATTTGGTGAGCGTGGTGGTGTGGTTGGTGCAATTACAACGATGGGCGTGATTGTTGGGACCGATATCCCGATGTTCCTCGGTGCCATGATTGTAGGCCCGTTGGGCGGCTGGGCGATCAAACGTTTTGACCGTATGGTCGACGGTAAAATCAAGAGCGGCTTTGAAATGCTGGTCAACAACTTCTCTGCCGGTATTATCGGTATGTTGTTGGCAATTCTGTCGTTTTTGGCAATTGGTCCGCTGGTTGAAGTCTTCTCTCAGGTGCTGGCCTCCGGCGTTAACCTGATGGTGCAGAACAACCTGTTGCCGTTGACGTCCATCTTCGTTGAACCCGCAAAAATTCTGTTCCTGAACAACGCTATTAACCACGGTATCTTCTCACCGCTGGGCATTCAGCAGGCGACGGAAACTGGCAAATCTATTTTCTTCCTGATCGAAGCGAACCCAGGCCCGGGTATGGGCGTGCTGATGGCTTACATGTTCTTCGGCCGTGGTAACGCGAAAGAATCAGCACCGGGTGCGGCGATTATCCACTTCCTGGGCGGTATTCACGAAATTTACTTCCCTTATGTGCTGATGAATCCGCGTCTGATTATTGCGGTGATTCTGGGTGGAATGACTGGCGTGTTTACGCTGAGCGTGTTGGGTGGCGGCTTGGTTTCTCCTGCGTCCCCTGGCTCAATTTTGGCCGTGTTGGCGATGACGCCAAAAGGCGCTTACTTCGCTAACCTCGCAGCCATTGCAGCCGCTTTCGCGGTGTCCTTCATTGTGTCAGCGATTTTGCTGAAAAGTACCAAGCAAAAAGAAGAAGACCTGGGCGACGCGACACGCCGCGTGCAGGAAATGAAAGCCTCTTCCAAAGGTGCAGCAACGAGCGCCGGTGTCAGCGGCGACATGAGCACCGTGCGTAAAATCATCGTAGCCTGTGATGCCGGCATGGGTTCCAGCGCGATGGGTGCTGGTGTGCTGCGTAAGAAAGTTCAGGATGCTGGGCTGACCAACATTTCGGTGACTAACAGCGCGATCAATAGCCTGCCGGATGATGTTGATCTGGTCATTACGCACCGCGATCTGACCGAGCGTGCGATGCGCCATGCGCCGCAAGCGCAGCATATTTCGCTGACCAACTTCCTTGATAGCGGTTTGTATAGCGATCTGGCAGCTCGTCTTGTGGCAGCGCAGGGTGCTGCGAAGCCTGAAACCGTCGCGACACCTGCACCAGCAGTTGTAGCCGATGTGCAGACGAACCTGTTCCAACTGGGTGCGGGTAACGTGTTCCTGAATCAGCATGCGACACACAAAGAGCAGGCAATCCGTTTTGCCGGTGAGCAACTGGTAAAAGGTGGCTACGTCGAACCTGAGTATGTTGAAGCGATGCTGGAGCGCGAAAAGCTGACCTCCACCTATCTGGGTGAATCGATTGCCGTACCACACGGTACGATTGAAGCGAAAGATCGTGTGCTGAAAACGGGCGTTGTCTTCTGCCAATATCCTGAAGGTGTTCGCTTTGGTGATGAAGAAGATGAGGTTGCGCGTCTGGTTATCGGTATTGCTGCCCGCAATAACGAACATATTCAGGTCATCACCAGCCTGACTAACGCGCTGGATGATGATGCCGCCATTGAACGTCTGGCACATACCCAAGATGTTCAGGAAGTACTCGACTTACTCTCTGGTAAAAAAAGTGCCTAATTGATGTGGCTAGAGCCGCCTTCGGGCGGCCTCTTTTTATGTTTTTTTAAGGTTATGTCTCATGAAAGCATTACATTTTGGTGCAGGTAATATCGGCCGTGGATTTATTGGTAAATTGTTGGCGGACGCTAACGTTGAACTGACATTCGCTGACGTCAATCAGCCGCTGTTGGATGCGCTCAACAGCCGTAAAAGCTATTCGGTGCGGATTGTCGGTGATAACACTCAAGTTGAGGCCGTCAGCAACGTCAGTGCTGTTCACAGCGGCAGTCAGGATGCCATCGCATTGATCGCCGTGGCCGATCTGGTGACGACCGCTGTGGGACCGCAGATTCTGGAAAAAATCGCCGGCACTATCGCTCAGGGGCTGGTTAAACGTCATGAAGACGGCAACACCCGGCCGTTGAACATTATTGCCTGTGAAAATATGGTGCGTGGCACCAGCCAGTTAAAACAGCATGTGCTGAAACTGCTGCCGGAAGCCCATCAGGAATGGGTTGTCGAGCATGTAGGATTCGTCGATTCCGCCGTGGATCGCATCGTTCCCCCTTCGGAAGCGGGAAGTGACGATGTGTTGGCGGTGACGGTAGAAACCTTCAGCGAATGGATTGTCGATAAAACCCAGTTCTGCGGTGAGCCGCCAGCGATTCCCGGTATGGAACTGACCGACAATCTGATGGCGTTTGTCGAGCGTAAGCTGTTCACGCTTAATACTGGTCATGCGATTACGGCCTATCTCGGCCAGCAGGCACGTCATCAAACGATCCGTGATGCGATTCTTGACCCGAAAGTCAGAGCCGTGGTCAAAGGCGCAATGGAAGAGAGCGGTGCGGTACTCATCAAACGTTATGGTTTTGATGCGGATAAACATGCCGCCTATATCAACAAAATTCTCAGCCGCTTTGAAAACCCTCATCTGCATGATGATGTGGATCGCGTTGGCCGTCAGCCGCTGCGCAAGCTGAGCGCAGGTGACCGTCTGATCAAGCCGCTGCTCGGAACGCTGGAATACCATTTACCGCATGACAACCTGATTATTGGTATTGCAGCCGCGATGCATTATCGCAGCGAACAGGATCCGCAGGCGCTGGAACTGGCTGAATTAATCCGTACTCTGGGGCCGCAGGCGACGCTGGTGCAAATTTCTGGTCTGGATGCTGACAGCGAGGTTGTCGCGCAAGCAGTGAATGTGTATAACGCCATGCAGTAATCGGCGCGTCTCGTCACAAGGCAGGTGTGGTCTTTTCGACACGGTGTAATGTATACGGGCGACGTCGGGGATCGGATGTCGCCACACCTGCCGGTAAGCATGCTACCGAGATGGGTATGTTGTGCGGATTTAAAGGTACGAGAAGTGACGATGGAAGAAACACAGGCGTTTGAAAACCGAGTTCTGGAAGCGCTGAACTCAGGGAAGACAGTGCGCGACTTTATGCTCTGCGCCGTTGAATTGCTGGCCGAAGCGGCCAGTATCTTGATGTTGCAGGTGTTCCGTAAAGACGACTATGCGGTGAAATATGCCGTTGAACCTCTGATGACGGGAACGGGCCCGCTGGGTGACCTTTCCGTGCGCCTGAAACTGATTTATGGCTTGGGGATGATCAGCCGTAAAGAGTATGAAGATGCGGAACTGTTAATGGCGCTGGGCGAAGAGTTGGCGCATGACGATCGGCACTATCGTTTTACCGATGATGAAATTCTGGGGCCCATCGGCGAGTTGCACTGCGTTGCGGCGTTGCCCGCAGAACCGACGTTGCCGCCGGGGGCAGATGCCGATCCGCTTCTGGTGAGTATGCAGCAGCAGCGTTATCAGCAGATGGTGCGTTCCACGCTGGTTTTATCCCTGACCACGTTGATTGCGCAAATCAGTCTGAAAAAGGCGTTTTAACCCCGTTCTACCGCATTACACCACTATACCTGTCAGGCGTTTATACTCGTTGTACTTCAAGCTGCATGTGTGTTGGCCGCCTTCACGCAACTCGAATTATTTAGCGTATAGTGTATGCTGTGCCCCGCATTATTCTCCCGTTATATAGGTTATCTTTTATGAAAGAGCAGGAAAAAACAGAGATCAAACTCCTTAGCGACCAGTTGGATAAGCTGACGCATAAGCAGACCACGCTGCTGGCACAAGGTGATGGTGAAGCCATCGCCCTCAATTTGGAGGCCTGCGAGAAGCTAACGGCTGAAATTGAGCGCCTGCGTAACGTGAGAGAACAGAAACTCAGCAAAGAAGCACAGAAATTGGCGAACTTACCTTTCAACCGTGCGATTACTAAAAAAGAGCAGGCTGATATGGGGACGTTGAAGAAAAACGTTCGCGGTTTGGTGATTGTGCATCCGATGACGGCACTCGGGCGTGAGATGGGTTTAAAAGAGATGACAGGCTACGCGCCGAAATCGTTCTGAGGCCTTTTCTCTGCACTGGCGGAGGATAGTGATGGACGAGTTATCGTGATGGATTCATTGATGAAGCCCCTGTTTAACAGGGGCTTTGTCGTTTTTATCGTTTTCGATATTAGCGCGGCGCGTGCAGACGATGCGGTTGGTTGTTAAACGCGATACCAGCGGGGGTATCGTCATGCTGTGCGTTGGCCAGACGGAAGACGGAAACCGCCTGCTTCAGCAGTCTTGCCTGCTCTTCCAGAGAGTCGGCGGCGGCAGAGGATTGTTCAACCAACGCGGCGTTCTGCTGAGTGGTGCTATCCATCTCAACAATAGCTTGGCTAACCTGAGTAATTCCTTTGCTTTGCTCATCCGATGCAGTGGCAATTTCACCCATGATGTCATGTACCTGAGTGATAGAGGTGACGATATCGTTCATCGTTTTGCCGGCATTGCCGACCAGCGTCGCACCGCGTGATACCTGATTAACCGATTCAGAAATCAAACCTTCAATTTCTTTCGCAGCCTGCGAACTACGCTGGGCAAGACTACGGACTTCGCTGGCGACAACGGCAAAGCCACGGCCTTGTTCACCGGCGCGCGCGGCTTCCACTGCGGCGTTCAATGCCAGAATGTTAGTTTGGAAGGCGATGCTGTTGATGACGGACGTGATTTCCGCGATACGTTTAGAACTGCTCTCAATCGCGGTCATGGTTTGCACCACCTTATTGACCTGCTCGCCACCCTGTTTGGCGGTTTGGGAAGCGCTGATTGCCAGCTTGTTGGCGTGGTGTGCGTTGTCTGCGTTTTGCTTAACCGTCGCGGTGAGCTGTTCCATGCTGGCGGCGGTTTGTTCAACGGCAGCGGCCTGTTGTTCGGTACGTGACGACAAATCTGTGTTGCCCGCAACGATCTCGCTGGATGCGTTAGAAATCTGGCTGACGCCGACGCGAATGTCATCGATCATATTGTGCAGATTGTCGTTCATTTTCGACATCGCACTCATCAACTGGCCCAGCTCGTCTTTACGGGTCGTGTTGATGGACATGGTGAGATCGCCCATCGCGATTTTTTCAGCCATGTTCAATGTATTGCCAAGTGGTGTGGTGATCTGACGTGAAATGAACCAGGAAATCAGCAGACCAAGCAGTAGGGTAATCAGCGCCGCGATGCTCATTTGCAGCGTGGCATTGTGAATGTCTGCCTGTGAGGCGGCCAGTTGATCGCTAAGTAGTGATAGGATAACGGCATTCAACTGATCGGCAACAACCCGCATTTGCCCTGCCTGCGCCATTTCTTCTTGATAGGCCGGCATGTATGCCAACACCTGTTCTTCATAATTGTTCATGATCGTCATAACCGGTGCCAGCGTTTCACGCTGTTCGGCAGACAGACTCTGATACAGGAAGGTCAATGATGTTTGCGCCGCGTTGATGGAATCCGTTAGTTTTTCTTCGGATTCTTTATTGGTTGAAAGTAATAAACCGCGAACGTGGTAGCGGACGGCAATCAGTTTTTGGTTTAGGTCAGAAAGTAATAATTGCAGAGTGGCGCTGTTATTATCCGTCTTTAATTGGTCATTGAGCTGTTGCAGTGGTTTTTCTGTCGTTGAGATATTCCAGCCTTTTCTTACCGTGTCTTTGGTATTTACTGCATTAATATAACCTTTTTGCTTTTCCTGGTAGCTGGAAATTAACGTAGGGATGCTGGCTATTTTCTTGGCGTCGCTTTCTGGCCAGTTAAATTCTTTTGCTTTTTCAGCGAGCTTGCTGATATTAGAAATATGCTCAATGTTCTTTTTGATATCATCAGGATTATAGGTGGTGCCGTATAATGCGCGGTAATATTTAGCCTGATTAATTTCATCATTGATATCGTTGCTTAAATTAACTTTATCAATACTGTCTTTCAGCGAGCCTATATGCATAATACCCGCACCGGCAATCACCATGGTCATCAGCAGAATCAGGAAAAAGCCTAATCCTAATTTTTTACCGACTTTTAGATTGTCAAAATTCATAGCCATCCCATCCCACCACTATATCGTATTGAGTCAAATTCATTATCCTGATGCACACTTGATTAGCGGTGTTAGCATCTCGGATTACCGCGTGCCAAGCCTATCCCTGCAAAACAACATGATAAAAACCCGCAGTAGATATCGGCACTCTACTCTGAAACTTTACGTGCCGCCCGCTTTTCGGGCTTGAAGCCTGTTCGCTAACAGAAACGGGTAAACGGTGCGAGATAGCGGCTATTCGATCGCGCGGGTCGGTGGGGAACAACGAGAAGATGAACAGAAAATACGAGGTGAAATATAATAAAAAACTGGAATAACACGTTGTTATTCCAGTCTCCATTCAAACGCAGAAGGAGCCTGATGGTATCAGGCATCCAACGGTTTTATTTTTTCGCGCTAGCGAAGCGAGCTGAGGCTTCGTCCCAGTTCAGCACGTTCCAGAATGCTTTAGCATAATCTGGGCGACGGTTTTGGAATTTCAGGTAGTAAGCGTGCTCCCATACGTCCAGACCGACGATTGGGTAGCCAGAGGTACCAGAAATTGCTTCACCCATCAGCGGGCTGTCTTGGTTTGCAGTAGAGACTACGGCCAGTTTGCCGTCGTCTTTCAGAACCAGCCAAGCCCAGCCAGAACCGAAACGAGTTGCTGCTGCTTGCTCAAATTTTTCTTTAAACGCATCAACGCTACCGAAATCGCGTTCGATTGCTGCTTTCAGATCGCCAGTCAGCGTAGTACCTAATTTCAGGCCTTTCCAGAACAGGCTGTGGTTAGCGTGGCCACCAGCGTTGTTACGCAGGGCTGCTTTTTTCTCAGCAGGGACTTTATCCAGTTGAGCAATCAGCTCTTCAACAGACAATTTAGCCAGTTCAGGCAGAGATTCCAGCGCTGCATTAGCATTATTGACGTAAGCCTGATGGTGTTTGGAATGGTGAATTTCCATCGTTTCTTTGTCGAAATGCGGTTCCAGTGCGTCATAAGCATAAGGCAGCGATGGCAGTGAATAACTCATGTTTAGCATCTCCATGGTAAAAAAAATGTTACGGCACTGTTCTATGAGTGCCGCGTAAGCAATACGTTCATTATAGTTAATTAAATGATATTGAAAATGATTATTCTCGATCTGCTGTCGGGAGTTAGATTGCTTTACTTCATGATAACAAACGTTTATGTCATTATCGCACTATGTAAAAACAAATTAATCTATACTCGTCATACTTCAAATTGCGTGTGTGTTGACTGCGAGCCACCGCGATCTTGACGGCAATGGCTTACTCGCTCAGACGCTGCGGGTGCGTGTAGATCGTTGCCTGCCCTGGTCGACAAAAACCTACCAGCGTCAGGTTGCAGCGCTGTGCGACGTCAACGGCCAGTGAGGTTGCCGCAGAGACAGCGAACAAGATTTCCACGCCACACATGGCAGATTTTTGTACCATTTCATAGCTGGCTCGGCTGGAAACCAGTGCTGCACCCTGTTGCCACCCCAGTTTTGCTCGGGCACCAAGCAATTTATCCAATGCAACATGGCGTCCGACATCTTCGCTCCCCCCTGACAGCGTGCCGTCTGGTGCTATCCAACTTGCAGCGTGAGTGCAGCCAGTCACCTGACCGATCTTCTGCACATCGCGCAGTCGCACTAGCGCGTTTTCAAGCTTGCTGAGGGAAAATGTCTGCGTGAACGGCAGAGGCATTACTGGTTTGCCGATTTCCGCTAGCTGCTCTACGCCACAGACGCCGCAGCCTGTACGGCCATCCATCGATCTGCGTCGTTCTTTTAGACCGGCAAAACGTCGGCTGGAAAGCTCAATTTGAACTTCAATCCCGTTACAGGCGTTCTGTACATCAATACCGTAGATATCTGCGGGTGATTGAATAATGCCTTCAGATAAGGAAAACCCGAGTGCGAACTGCTCCAGTTCCTTCGGTGATGCCATCATAACGACATGCGAGATGCCGTTATAAACCAGCGCCACAGGCACCTCTTCTGCCAGCCAATCAGACTGTGGCTGATGCAGCGAATCGGGATGATAGACCGAATGTTGCGTTGCGCCTTCGAGGACGGCATCCGCTTGTGAATGAACCTCTTTCACCTGAAATACCTGCATGTTAGTAACCATAGAAATTAAAAGTATTATTTCATCGCGCCAGAAGGGATGCGAGTTTTTCTCCAGGAACAGCGAGCGTGCTCGCATAGCAGTATGTATTTTTCCTGCAACAGGAAAGAAACTGTGCGTCAACTCGAAGAGTTGCCTTCTTCTCTGGCTGAATCCTGTCGCTAACGCCACACCCCGTATAGGCTTAATGTAGCTGCTTACTGCTTGCCTCTTTTTTCACTGCGGCATGGCCGCTTACTCGGAAATGAAAAGGAGACTGAAATGGCGCACGATAATCTCGAAGGCCGATCCGCATTTGGCGAAGTCGGTTCTCTCGATCTGAAAAAACGCTATGACAATTTTATCGGTGGAACCTGGGTTCCGCCTGATGCTGGTCAGTATTTTGTCAATTTAACGCCAGTGACAGGCCAGCCGATGTGTGAAGTAGCCAGTTCGTCAACGCGAGATATTGACCACGCGCTGGATGCAGCCCACAAGGCAAAAGCGGAATGGGGTGGTCTATCGGTACAGGAACGGGCGCTGGTGCTTAACCGTATTGCCGACCGGATGGAACAAAATCTTGAACGGCTAGCGCAGGTGGAAACCTGGGATAACGGTAAGCCGATACGTGAAACAAGCGGGGCGGATGTGCCGCTGGCGATTGACCACTTTCGTTATTTTGCTGCCTGTATCCGCGCGCAAGAGGGGGCAATCAGCGAAATTGACGGCGATACCGTGGCCTATCATTTTCATGAGCCTCTTGGCGTTGTTGCGCAAATCATTCCCTGGAACTTCCCGCTGCTGATGGCCTGTTGGAAGATGGCTCCTGCACTGGCAGCCGGTAACTGTATTGTACTGAAGCCTGCCAAGCTGACGCCGATGTCGGTGCTGATTTTGATGGAGCTTATTCAGGATCTGCTGCCTGCGGGGGTCATTAATGTCGTCAATGGATCGGGAAGTGAGATTGGCGAGTATCTGGCAACATCGAAACGCGTTGCGAAAGTCGCATTCACCGGGTCAACCGAAGTGGGCCAGCAGATCATGAGCTATGCGGCACAGAATGTGACGCCGGTGACGCTGGAATTGGGTGGCAAATCGCCGAACATCTTCTTTGCCGATGTGATGGATAAGGAAGATAGTTTCTTTGACAAAGCGCTCGAAGGTTTCACGCTGTTTGCCTTCAATCAGGGAGAGGTTTGCACCTGCCCGAGCCGCGCGCTGGTGCAGGAATCTATCTATGATCGCTTTATGGAACGGGCAATCAAGCGCGTTGAAGCTATCCGCATCGGTAACCCGCTGGACAGCAAAACCATGATGGGCGCACAGGTGTCAGCAGGCCAGCTCGAAACCATCCTTAACTATATTGATATCGGTAAGAAAGAGGGCGCACGGGTACTCACTGGCGGCCAGCGTAAGGCGATGCCGGGCGGGCTGGCGGAAGGCTACTATTTGGAGCCGACGATATTGTTCGGTAAAAATAGTATGCGTGTCTTTCAGGAGGAAATTTTCGGTCCGGTGTTGGCGGTAACAACGTTCAAGACGATGGAAGATGCGCTGGAGATAGCTAACGATACGGAATACGGTCTGGGTGCTGGCGTGTGGAGCCGTAACGGTAACGTCGCTTACCGAATGGGGCGCGGCATTCAGGCTGGTCGAGTTTGGACCAACTGTTATCACGCCTATCCGGCACATGCCGCGTTTGGGGGCTATAAGCAGTCCGGTATCGGGCGTGAGAATCATAAAATGATGCTGGATCATTATCAGCAAACCAAGTGCCTGTTGGTGAGTTACTCTGATAAGCCGATGGGGCTGTTCTAACACCAGACCCTGCGCGCCTGCCATTGGGAGGCGCGCATAACGTAAATCGATGCTAGTTTTCCGTGTTAATGCGTCCTGAGCACTCAGATTTGCCCGATTGTTAGTTGCTGATGATTGATAGTTGATTGTGTCGGCGCTTAACAACGGCTACGCTGTTTTGAATAGCGCTTTGCTTTCAAGAGGTTGTGCATGACGGATAAGATCGGCTGGATTGATAACCTGCGGGCGCTGGCTTGCATGATGGTCGTTCTGATTCATAGTACAACTTACTATATTACTGCGGGTGGCACGCCGGGTGACGGATATTGGGATGTGGCGAATGTCCTGAACTCTGCTTCGCGCGTCTGCGTCCCACTGTTTTTCATGATCTCGGGTTATTTATTCTTTGGTGAGCGTAGTGCGGGGAAGAAAAATTTCCTACGTGTCGGTTTATGTCTGCTTTTTTATAGTACGGTCGCGCTGATCTATATTGCGACGCTCACGCCGATTAATGGCTTGAATTCATTACACCATGCGCTGCAAAAACCGATCTTTTATCACCTATGGTTTTTCTACGCCATTATCGTGATTTACCTGCTTTCCCCACTTATTACAATCAAGCCAGTATCGGGCAAATATTTAGCGGTCTTGATTATCTTATTGGCCGTTATCGCCAACCCTAATACGGGGCGGGTGGGGTTTGAAGGCTTTAAATTACTGCCTGTTAATCTCTATATTTACGGTGATACGTTTTACTACGTGCTATATGCCGCGCTGGGGCGTGCGTTGGGCATGTTGGATGTGCCAAAGAAAGTCGTGCTGGCCGCTATCCCCTTCTTCATTGCGTGTGTCGCGCTGATTGCTATGGGGACGAAGCACCACACATTGTTGAACGATACATTCACCCAGACGTTTTATATCTACTGCGGGCCACTGGTGTTTCTGGCGGCGGTCAGCCTTTTGGTGGTGTTTAAGTACTACTTTAGCCAGCGGATCTTACCGGGTTTTGCCACCATTTCGCGTCATTCGCTGGCGATTTACGGTTTCCACGCGTTGATCATTCACTATCTACGTACGCATGATGTGATGCTGCCGGATCATCCGGTTCTCGATATCTTCTATGTCTTCACCATCGCGCTGGCGGCCAGCCTGCTGCTTTCGATGGCTTTACAGAAGATTGATGTGCGGCGCTGGGTGAGTTGACTACCCGTCCGGTGTACCGGACGAACGGTGCTACATCAGCGGACTAAGCTGTTGGTAGAGCGTTTTAAATGTGCGCCTACGCTCGGCATAGTCGGCGTGGCGCTGGGTATTCGGCTGATGAACCTGCTCCATCGGTAGCGGCGGCAAGAGTTCTGCCAGTGGCGTATGGGGATGCATAGCGATTTGTGCCAGACGGGCGGCACCCAGCGCTGGGCCGACATCGCCGCCCGTGCGGTATTCCAGAGTTTGACCACTGATATCTGCCAACATTTGCCGCCAATAGTCGCTACGTGCGCCACCGCCAATTAGCGTGATGCTATCGGGTTTTAGCCCAGTCATATGCAGTGCGTCCATCCCATCGGCAAGCGCAAATCCCACGCCTTCCAGCACCGCTTTTGCCAGCTCTGCGCGGCCGTGCTGGTGGGTGAGCCCCCAGAATGCGCCTTTGGCATCAGGATTGTTGTGCGGTGTACGCTCGCCAGAAAGATAGGGCAAAAACCACACTGGCGTTATCGTGTCATCGGCTGGCATTGAGGCGACTTCCTGCAACAGTGCGGGCACGCTCTCGGCGTGTGTCAGGCGGGCGACCCAATCTAGGCAGGACGCCGCGCTTAACATCACGGACATCAGGTGCCAGGTATTTGGCAGCGCATGGCAAAAGCTGTGGACGGCATGCTGAGGATTACTGAGAAAACCGTCGCTGACGGCGAAATAAACGCCGGATGTGCCGAGAGACAGCATCGCCTGACCGGTTTGATACAGCCCGACGCCAATCGCGCCTGCTGCGTTATCCCCACCGCCAGCAATAACGGGGACGGGATCCATACCCCAGCGACTGGCGATGTCAGGTCGCAGATAACCGGTAATCTGGTTGCCTTCATACAGCGTGGGCATGTGTTCACGGCTCAGCGAGCAGGCTTCCAGCAGAGCATCGCTCCAATCCCGTTTGGCGACGTCCAGCCAGAGGGTTCCAGCCGCATCGGACATATCGCTGGCAAATTCCCCTGTCAGACGCCAGCGGAGATAGTCTTTTGGCAGCAGGACCTTGTCGATTTGGCGAAAGATATCGCTTTCGTTTTCCTGCACCCATTTTAGTTTGGGGGCAGTAAAGCCCGGCATCATCAGGTTGCCGGTAATCTGGCGCGAGGTAGGCACCAACTGTTCCAGCGTTCGGCATTGCGCCGCGCTACGTCCGTCATTCCAGAGAATCGCGGGCCGCAGCACGTTCTGGCGGGCGTCCAGCAAGGTCGCCCCGTGCATTTGCCCGGTCAACCCCAGCGCTTTCACGGCGCGAAGGCTGTGTGTTGCTGCCAATGCTTGTAGCGCTTGGTCTGTTGCCTGCCACCAGTCCTCAGGCGCTTGCTCCGACCAAAGCGGATGCGGACGCGAAATGCTCAGCGCGGCGCTATGGCTGGCGATCACCTCTCCTGTTTCATCCAGTAAGATGGCTTTAACACCGGAAGTACCCAGATCAATACCGATATACATAGTCGCTCCTGATCGCCTTGTACTACGGCAGTTTTTTAACCTGCCGTAGCAGGCAAGCGTACCGCACTAGCCAAATAGATGGCGGTTAACCAGATTTTCCAGCAGTTCCTGCTGGCCGCTCTGGTGCTGTGGTGCCAGTTGATGGCTTTCCGCATACTGAGCCAGCGATTCCAGCGACGCGTTGCCTTGCAGAATTTGCTGACCTAGTTCACCGTTCCAGCCCGCATAGCGCTTGGCGACCAATTGATTGAGCTTATCATCTTCAATCATTCTGGCAGCAGCCTTGAGCGCCAGTGCCATTGTATCCATCGCGCCGATATGCGCATGGAAAAGGTCATAGCGATCGGTGCTCTGGCGACGAACTTTGGCATCAAAGTTCAGCCCACCTGTCGTGAAGCCGCCTGCCTTGAGAATTTCATACATGATCAGCGTGTTTTCTTCCACGCTGTTAGGGAACTGATCGGTGTCCCAGCCAAGCTGAGGGTCGCCGCGATTGGCATCGACCGATCCGAAAACGCCCAGCGCGACAGCGGTGGCGATCTCATGGTGGAATGAATGCCCAGCAAGCGTCGCGTGGTTGGCTTCCACGTTGACTTTAATCTCTTTTTCCAGCCCAAACTGTTTCAGGAAGCCATAAACAGTGGCGACATCGTAATCGTACTGATGTTTAGTCGGTTCCTGCGGTTTCGGTTCAATGAGCAGTGTGCCCTGAAAACCGATTTTGTGTTTATGCTCGACAACCATTTGCATAAAGCGGCCAATTTGCTCACGCTCCTGACGCAGGTCGGTATTGAGCAGAGTTTCATACCCTTCGCGCCCGCCCCACAGCACATAGTTTTCACCGCCCAGTGTTTTGGTCGCGTTCATTGCCGTGAACACCTGCGTAGCAGCCCAGGCAAACACATCTGGATCAGGATTGGTGGCCGCGCCTGCGCCATAGCGGGGATTGGTGAAGCAGTTAGCGGTGCCCCACAGCAGCTTCACGCCGCTATCCTGCTGCTTTTCCGCCAGCACATCGGTGATCACCGCAATGTTATGCAGATATTCTTTCAGCGAGTTCCCTTCCGGCGCGACATCGACGTCATGAAAGCAGTAGTAAGGCACGCTTAGTTTTTGAAAGAATTCGAATGCGATATCCGCTTTGCGCTTCGCCAGTTCCAGCGCATCGCCCGACTGCTGCCACGGCCGGGCAAAGGATCCGACGCCGAACATATCCGAGCCGTTCCAGCAGAACGTGTGCCAATAAGCGACGGCAAAACGCAAATGGTCCGCCATACGTTTACCGAGAATTTCCTGATCGGGATTGTAGTGACGAAAGGCGAAGGGATTACTGCTTTGGCTACCTTCATAACGAACTTTTTCGATCTGTTCAAAATAGGCTTGCATCGTTAACTCCTTAGAAACCACCCAGACGGAAGAGACGGGAATGTGATTAATTTTCGGAGTTGATGAACGTTTCCTCAATTACGTTATTTCACACTGAAATTCAGAGAATTATTAAATGTGCGCTGTGTCGCAAAAATAACGGCGTTTTAACCTGAATACGCTTCGCAATATGTAACAACGTAAAAATGTGACTCGACAATAAAATATGACCCGCATCAAAAAACGGAAATTAAACCAAAAAACATAATTGGAGGATAAAAATCTGTAATTGATGGGGGGATATTTAGCGACAATACTCATCTGGCTATTGGAGACCTCATACCCGTCATACTTCAAGTTACATGTGCGTTGGCCGCGTTCAGTCACCCGAATCACTTACTTGAGTAAGCTCATCGGGACTCCCTCTCTTGCCGCCTTCCTGTAGCTCGAATTATTTAGGGTATAGCCCTGCACTTTAAATAAAAAAAGGTACGCTATGATGAAAGTTAACCATTTTTTACTCTCAGCTTGTGCCGTATTCACTTTAGCTTGTCAGCCCGGATTCGCGAAGGACGTTAAAATAGGCATGGCGATTGATGATTTGCGTCTTGAACGCTGGCAGAAAGATCGCGATCTTTTTGTTGAGCAAGCCAAAAAGCAGGGCGCTGATGTTTTTGTTCAATCAGCAAACGGCAATGAAGCTACGCAAATTTCTCAAATAGAAAACATGATCAATCGCGGTGTCGATGTATTGGTTATTATTCCTTATAACGGTCAGGTACTTGGTAATGTTATTGCGGAAGCAAAACGTGAGGGAATAAAAGTTCTTGCTTACGATCGCATGATTAATAATGCGGATGTGGATTTTTATATTTCATTTGATAATGAAAAGGTTGGAGAGCTACAGGCGAAATATCTCGTCGATAAAGTGCCCGGCGGAAACTATTTCTTAATGGGCGGCTCACCGGTCGATAACAATGCGAAGCTGTTTCGTCAGGGGCAAATGAAAGTGCTCACGCCGTTGATCGAGAGTGGGAAGATCAAGGTCGTTGGCGATCAGTGGGTCGATGCCTGGCTACCAGAAAACGCGCTAAAAATTATGGAAAATGCGCTAACGGCGAACAGCAATAAGATTGATGCTGTCGTTGCGTCGAACGATGCCACGGCGGGCGGGGCGATTCAGGCGCTGGCTGCACAAGGATTGGCAGGGAAGGTGGCTATTTCCGGTCAGGATGCCGACTTGGCGGCAATCAAACGCATTGTGGCTGGGACGCAAACCATGACGGTCTATAAACCGATCAGCAAGCTGGCGAAAGATGCCGCAGATATCGCTGTGGCACTGGGAGCCGGTAAAACGCCAGAGTCTAACGCTAAACTAAACAATGGGTTGAAAGACATTCCTTCCTTCTTACTGACCCCAATTCCCGTCGATAAATCCAATATCGATTCCACCATCATTGCTGATGGTTTCCACAAAAAAGCGGATGTGTATTAACGCGCTCCGCAGCCAATATACTCCAAATAATTCGAGTTTCAGGATGTAGGAAAGAGGTTACTGAGCCACGACATGACGTTGTGGCTCGCCACTGTCGCTGACGAGGTCTGATACACCTGAATCACGGAGGCTACGATGCCGCACCTGTTGGAAATGAAAAACATCACGAAGGCGTTTGGTGCGGTGAAAGCCGTCGATAACGTCAGCCTGACGCTGGAGGCTGGTCAGGTCTTGTCGCTGTGCGGCGAGAATGGCTCAGGGAAATCCACCTTAATGAAGGTGTTATGTGCCATCTATCCACATGGCAGCTATGACGGGCAGATTATCTTTTCCGGTGATGAACTGCGTGCCAACCATATCCGTGATACGGAGCAAAAAGGCATCGCGATTATTCATCAGGAACTGGCGCTGGTGAAAGAGATGACGGTGCTGGAGAACATGTTCCTAGGTAATGAGTGGACGCGTTTTGGCGTGATGGATTACGACAATATGTATCTACGCTGCCAGCGCATGTTGGAGCAGGTCAAGCTGGCCGTCGACCCGAATACTAAAGTGGGGGAGCTTGGATTGGGTCAGCAGCAACTGGTGGAAATCGCCAAGGCGCTGAACAAGCAGGTGCGTCTGTTGGTGCTGGATGAGCCAACGGCCTCATTGACCGAACGGGAAACGGGTATCCTGCTGGAAATCATTCAGGATCTGCGCGATCACGGTATCGCCTGTATCTATATTTCTCACAAGCTTAACGAAGTTAAAGCGATTTCCGATGTGATTTGCGTGATTCGTGACGGGAAGCATATTGGTACGCGTCCGGCGGCTGAGCTGAGTGAGGATCATATCATTGCCATGATGGTAGGGCGGGAACTGACAGAGCTTTATCCCAATGAGCCGCATGTCATTGGTGAAGAGGTGTTGCGCGTGGAGCACCTTACCGCCTGGCACCCCGTGAATCGCCACATTCGTCGGGTGGATGATGTGTCGTTTGCTTTGCACCGAGGCGAAATTCTCGGTATTGCCGGGCTGGTTGGGTCAGGGCGTACGGAGACGGTGCAGTGTCTGTTTGGTGCCTATCGTGGGCGCTGGCAGGGCGACATATTTATTGACGGCAAGCAGGTGACCATCAGCAACTGCCAGCAGGCTATGGCGCAGGGGATTGCAATGGTGCCTGAGGATCGTAAGAAGGACGGCATCGTCCCAGTGATGAGCGTGGCGCAGAATATGACGCTGGCGGCGCTCGATCAATTCACAGGGATATTTTCCACGCTGGATGACGCCCGTGAACAGGACATCATCCGGCAATCGCTAGCGAATCTGAAAGTGAAAACCTCCAGCCCGGAACTGGCGATCGCCCGATTAAGTGGCGGTAACCAGCAAAAAGCGGTACTGGCGAAATGCCTGCTGCTGAACCCTCGTATTCTCATCCTTGATGAACCCACGCGCGGCATTGATATCGGTGCCAAATATGAAATCTATAAGCTCATTAATGCGCTGGTAAAACAGCATATTGCCGTCATCGTGATTTCTTCAGAATTGCCCGAGGTACTGGGGTTGAGCGATCGGGTGTTGGTGATGCATCAGGGGCGTATCAAAGCGGATTTGATCAATCGTGATTTAACCCAGGAACAGGTTATGGAAGCTGCATTGAGGAGTGAACATCGTGCTGAAAACATCGCAGTCTGAACAACAACATGTCGCTGGATCTGTCCCGATGCTGCAACGACTGAAAAGCATCAATCTTCAGGTCTACGTGATGATTGCCGCCATCATCGCGATCATGCTCTTTTTCACCTATATGACCGACGGGGCGTACCTCAGCGCGCGTAATCTTTCCAACCTGCTGAGGCAAACGGCAATTACTGGCATTCTGGCCGTCGGTATGGTGTTCGTCATTATCTCCGCCGAGATCGATCTGTCGGTCGGATCGATGATGGGGTTATTGGGCGGTGCGGCGGCTATTTTTGATGTCTGGTTTGGCTGGCCTTTGCCGCTGACCATTGTTGTGACGCTCGCGCTGGGATTATTGCTTGGCGCGTGGAACGGCTGGTGGGTTGCCTACCGGAAAGTCCCTTCTTTTATCGTGACGCTGGCGGGGATGCTGGCTTTTCGCGGCATTTTGATCGGTATTACCAATGGGACAACGGTTTCCCCGACCAGTGAGGCGATGTCGCAGATTGGGCAAAGCTATCTGCCTTCTGGCATCGGTTTTATGTTCGGTGCTATCGGGCTGATGGTGTTTATTGGCTGGCAGTGGCGTCGGCGTAGTAGCCGTGCTCGGTTAGGGTTACCGATAAATCCACCCGCCGGGGATGTCGGCCGCCAGACAGTGACAGCACTGATCGTATTGGGCGCGATCTATCTGCTGAATGACTATCGTGGCGTGCCAACACCGGTTCTGGTGCTGACGCTGTTGATGCTGGGCGGTATTTTTTTGGCGACGCGAACCGCGTTTGGTCGTCGTATCTATGCCGTGGGCGGGAATATCGATGCCGCTCGTTTATCGGGAGTGAATGTCGAACGCACCAAAATGGCGGTGTTCGCGATTAATGGCCTGATGGTCGCGGTCGCTGGGCTGATTCTCAGTTCACGATTAGGGGCAGGGTCGCCATCTGCCGGGAATATTGCCGAGCTGGATGCGATTGCGGCCTGCGTGATTGGTGGAACCAGTCTGGCAGGCGGTATTGGCAGCGTGGCGGGCGCGGTGATGGGGGCATTTATCATGGCGTCGCTGGATAACGGGATGAGCATGTTGGATGTGCCGACGTTCTGGCAATACGTCGTGAAAGGCGGAATCCTGCTCTTGGCGGTGTGGATGGACACCGCCACAAAGCGGCGCGTATGACGTGACGTTGGGCCTGAGGAGGAAATACGTGGCGGCTCGCAATAATCAGCAAATTATTTTGGCCTCTGGGGGCGCTGTGCTATTCAAGAAAGAGGTCTTTATTCAAGGAACTTGCGATTAATGAGCGCCGACTACCATGTTTGAAAAACGCTATCGCATCACGCTGCTGTTCAACGCCAACAAAGTGTATGACCGTCAGGTGGTTGAAGGGGTTGGCGAATATTTACAGGCTTCTCAGTGTGACTGGGACATCTTCATTGAAGAGGATTTTCGTTGCCGGATTGATAACATCAAAGAATGGCTGGGTGATGGTGTGATTGCCGATTTTGACGATGGTGAGATCAAACGGCTACTACAGGATGTGAACGTTCCGCTGGTAGGGGTTGGCGGTTCCTACCATCAGCCTGAGGATTACCCGCCAGTGCATTATATCGCGACAGATAATTATGCACTGGTGGAAAGCGCGTTTATGCACCTTAAAGATAAAGGGCTGAACCGCTTTGCTTTTTATGGGTTGCCCGCATCGGGCGGGAAAGGCTGGGCGCAGGAGCGGGAGCATGCTTTCCGGCAGCTAGTTGCGGCAGAAAAGTATCAGGGCGTGGTGTATCAGGGAATGGAAACCTCGCCGGATAACTGGCAATACGCGCAAAATCGGTTGGCCGATTGGGTACAGGGGTTGCCACCGCAGACGGGAATTATCGCGGTGACGGATTCCCGTGCGCGTCATCTGTTGCAGGTCTGCGAACATCTGAATATTGCCGTACCAGAAAAGCTGTGTGTGATTGGGATCGATAACGAAGATCTGATTCGCTACCTGTCACGCGTCGCACTCTCGTCTGTGGCGCAAGGCACGCGCCAAATGGGATACCGCGCCGCGAAGCTGCTGCATCAGCTGTTGCTAAATCAGGTCGATTTGCCGCTGCAACGTATTCTGGTGCCGCCGGTTCGGGTGGTCGAGCGCCGTTCAACGGACTATCGCTCCGTGCACGATCCTGCTGTTATTCAGGCCATGCACTTTATCCGCTATCACGCCTGTAAAGGGATTAAGGTCGAGCAGGTGCTGGATGCGGTAGGGATTTCCCGCTCGAATCTGGAAAAACGCTTCAAAGATGAGGTAGGCCAGACGATTCACGGTGTGATTCACGCAGAAAAATTAGATCGGGCGCGCAACTTGCTGATCTCGACCTCGCTCTCGATTGGTGAGATTTCGCTGATGTGCGGCTACCCTTCGCTGCCCTATTTTTATGCCGTCTTTAAGAAAGGGTATGACATCACGCCGAAAGAGTACCGCGAGCGCTATGGGGAAGGTTATTAGGATTATTTATACAGGAAAGGCATACAGGAAAGCCATGCAGGAAGGCGCGATGGTGCGCGCCTTATCATTAGGCTGGTGAACTGTTACGCTGGCACGCGCCAGTAATCGTAATCGATGTGTTCAACCTGGAAGTTGGCGTCTTCTTTGTCGCCGGTCAGGCGGGTGGCGATGGTAAAGGCAAAATCGAATGACACGCCCAGTCCCTTACCGCTGATCAGATTGCCGTCTTCTACGACTTTCTCGTTAACATAAACGCCATCGGTTACGTCCTGCCATAAATCCCCAGAACAGACGTAGCGGCGGCCTTTCAACAGCTTGTTACCACCCAGCACGCGCGCGGCTGCGGAGCACAGTGGGCAGATCAGTTTTCCCGCGTCGTCATGGCGACGGATAAACTCGACAACCATCGGGTTTGCGGCAAGATTTACTGTTCCCTGTGGGCCGCCAGGAATGACCACGGCATCAAACAGCGTGTCCTGGTTTCTTTCCAGCAGCGCATCGGCAAACATACGGATATTGTGATAACTGTGCAGCTCCAGTCTGTCATGGCATGACAGCATGGTGACTTCTATCTTCATACGGTGCAGTACATCAATCACCATAATCGCTTCTGCTTCTTCAAACCCAGGAGCCAGCAGAACGGCGACTTTCTTAGACATAGCATCTCCAGCAATATGCAAGGGAAGGTGTTAACCGCAAGAGAATAGCAAAGAAATATCGTAAAAATGAAACGATGTTTTATTAGTGTCGAGTGAGTCGCGTAAACGATTTTTGCTGCTTAGCCTGGAGAGAAGATAGCGCTATACTCGCTAACTTGGCCGTGAATTAGCCACGAATTTTTTTGCATGAAAGCATGACTCTTCTCTTCCTGTCCCGCCAAAAAGATGTTTAAATTATCACTCACTTATTTTGCATAAATATGCATTGGTGAGCGCGTCGATTTTTGGTCATCGACCGGCCCGTGAGATGTGCACAGGGCACGAACGCTCATTAATGTATGGCGTAACATAATGGTGTGGCGGCTAAGCTGATACCCTTAATAATTCGAGTTGCAGGACAAAACGTGTTCGTTTTGAATAGCGCGAAGCGTTAACCCTTTAGGGCGATGCTCAGTCATGAGCATCGTAACGCGGCAATCGCGCGAGTCCTAGGAGCTTACATCGGTAAGTGGCTGGGGTGAGTAAGAGAAGCCAACGCACATGCAGCTTGAAGTATAACGGGTATATCACCATAGATCTTTCGAGCAGGGATTACATATATGACAACGATTCTCAAGCATCTTCCGGTTGGTCAGCGTATTGGTATTGCGTTCTCGGGTGGTCTGGATACCAGCGCTGCACTGCTTTGGATGCGTCAAAAGGGCGCGGTTCCTTATGCGTATACCGCAAATCTGGGGCAACCAGACGAGGATGACTACGATGAAATCCCACGTCGTGCTATGGAATACGGCGCAGAAAATGCTCGCCTTATCGATTGCCGTAAGCAATTAGTCGCTGAAGGTATCGCTGCGATTCAGTGTGGCGCATTCCACAATACGACAGCGGGCGTGACCTATTTCAACACCACGCCGCTAGGCCGTGCAGTTACCGGTACGATGCTGGTTGCGGCAATGAAAGAAGACGGCGTGAACATCTGGGGTGACGGCAGCACCTATAAAGGCAACGATATTGAGCGTTTCTATCGCTACGGCCTGCTGACCAATGCTGAACTGAAGATTTACAAGCCGTGGCTGGATACCGACTTCATTGATGAGCTGGGCGGTCGTCAGGAGATGTCTGAGTTTATGTCGCAGGCAGGGTTCGGCTATAAAATGTCGGCCGAGAAAGCCTATTCTACGGATTCCAATATTCTGGGTGCGACGCACGAAGCGAAGGATCTGGAATTCCTGAATTCCAGCGTTAAAATCGTTAACCCGATTATGGGCGTGAAATTCTGGGACGAGAACGTCAAGGTTCCGGCAGAAGAAGTGACCATTCGTTTTGAGCGTGGACACCCAGTTGCGCTGAACGGCAAGACCTTTACCGATGATATTGAACTGATGCTGGAAGCAAACCGCATCGGCGGTCGTCACGGTCTGGGTATGAGCGACCAGATCGAAAACCGCATCATTGAAGCGAAAAGCCGCGGCATCTATGAAGCGCCGGGAATGGCACTGCTGCACATTGCCTATGAGCGTTTGCTCACTGGTATCCACAACGAAGACACCATCGAGCAATACCATGCTAATGGCCGTCAGCTGGGTCGTTTCCTGTATCAGGGACGCTGGTTTGACTCCCAGGCATTGATGCTGCGTGATTCTTCTCAGCGTTGGATAGCCAGTGCCATCACCGGTGAGGTTACGCTGGAGCTACGTCGTGGCAATGATTACTCCATCATGAATACTGTGTCTGACAATCTGACCTATAAGCCAGAACGCTTGACCATGGAGAAAGGCGACTCGGTCTTCTCGCCAGATGACCGTATTGGCCAGCTGACCATGCGCAATCTGGATATCACAGACACGCGTGAAAAACTGTTTAACTATGCTGAAACGGGCTTGCTCTCTTCCTCTGCCAGCACGGGCCTGCCGCAGGTAGGGCAATTGCAGGATAAAACAGAGAAATAACGAACAGATTGAATAATATAAAAATCCGGAGTCGTCTCGCGCTTCCGGATTTTTTTTATCTGTTTATCATATGTTTATATTCGATTTTTTCATGTATGAACTCTTACTGACAATGCAGGTTACATCTGTACAACCGCTGTGGAAAGCGACAGAATACAATAACAATAAGCCTAGGTTTTTGTTAAAAGGCGAAAGAATCTATTGGATGGCCTATCTGTTTTTTTGATATCTAGCTGCAAATTTTTAATGGAGGAAAAATGTTAGAAATATTCGATGTAAGTTACACACTACTGTCGGAAAAAAAATCGGAAGAATTGTTTACGCTTAGGAAAGAAACGTTCAAGGACAGGCTTAATTGGGCGGTAAAATGTATTAACGGGATGGAGTTCGATCAGTATGATGATGATAATGCGACTTATCTTTTCGGTATAGAGGATGATCAAGTTATTTGCAGTTCTCGACTAATTGAAACGAAGTATCCTAATATGATTACCGGAACATTTTTTCCCTATTTTGAAAAAATAGATATTCCTGAAGGGAAATATATTGAGTCGAGTCGGTTTTTTGTAGATAAAGCGCGGTCAAAAACTATTTTAGGAAATTCTTATCCCGTTAGTACGATGTTCTTCTTGGCAACGGTGAATTACTCAAGGAGTAAAGGATATGATGGTGTTTACACTATTGTCAGTCACCCTATGCTTACAATACTGAAGCGTTCTGGTTGGAAAATTTCGATTGTTGAGCAGGGTATGTCAGAAAAGCAGGAAAGAGTCTATCTGCTTTTCTTACCTGTCGATAATGAAAGCCAGGATGTGCTAGTTCGTCGTATAAATCACAACCAAGAATTTGTTGAAAGTAAGCTACGAGAGTGGCCACTGTCTTTCGAACCTATGACTGAACCGGTCTGATGAGTTGTAGCTCGATGCCAAGTCTGATTGCATGTTTGGCATTTAATACGCCGAGTTTTTTTACAACATTGCCGATGTGAAATTTAACTGTGCCTGTTTTAATATCTAATATCAGTGCTATCTCCTGATAGGTTTTACCCATACTGGCCCAATAAAGGATTTCATTTTCCCGTTGAGAAAAAATATCTTTATCATTTGATCTTTCATCTTCTTTGCTTCTAATCATCTCTCTGTACAGAGAGATGGTTTCTGCATGAATATTCATCAACGTCATTTGTAACTTATCTTTATTACTCTCGATTACGTCATCGATGTTATTCACATTAGATTCATCAATCATAATTGATAGCATAACCAGATTATTGTTGTGGTCATGAAGAACAAAAGTGTAACCGTTGGTGATGTTATGCTCTCTGGATAAGTTAAATATCTTTGACATCTTCAGTTGTGTGCTGACAAGTAAATCTTCGTCCCAAGGGAAAGGGGTGATTTTATTAAGGGCTGCAATTACCACAGGATCAATTTGTTGATAGTTATTTGCTTGGTATATCTCTCGCCACTCGTCATGGTGATTGGAAATGATCAAAATTTCTGTTGGCTTCTTTTTATTTAACACCATGTAGGCATATTTGATGTCACCGTAGTGGCTTAATGCCGTATCGAATTGACTTTTTATTATCCTGCTTATAGTTTCATTGTTGTAGAATAGTTGCGACATCTCATGACCTCTGCCTGAAAATTCAACATCCTGTAATAGAAAAAGTATATACCCATCCCTATACGTATATCTATAGTAACCTATGCAGATAGCCTTAACTATACTTTAGTATAGCTTTTCTTTGAGATGAAAAAACATAAAATCTTACGACGTTGTTAAGGGCGTAAAGCAAAAGAAATAAACATCGCTCAGGATAAGCGTGATGATTGGCTGACATCAGGGAATGCTAATTAAGCAAGATTTATCAGTAATATAATAAAAATAATTTTTCTTTTCTATGGCCTGTATTGTTTTACAGGCCCATCAGGTTCTAATGACATTAGTTATATCAATGTGATGTTTTCACAAGCGGAATCTGCCTACTTTCATCCGCATTATTCCTCATCGATATTGTTATATTCCCACAGCCGATTGAAATGCATATCGTCCAGATTGCGGGCCGAATCCGTGTTACCTGCAAAGGGTCTAGCGGTAGTGGCAGCGGCTCCCCACGGTTGTTCTCTGTCATAGCTGGCATCAATCGTACTGTCGCGAATCACTAGCTGTCCGTTTGCTGTCTGGCCCGGCTGATATCCTGTGTGCCTTGCTCCCTGATCCCATGCGCGCCCCAATTTGGCCTTTTTTTCCCTGCTGAAGCCTTCGTCACCCGTAAAGCGACATTTCATTGCCAAAAACCCATACTGCGCCCACGGCATGCTGTCAGGTGCAAACACATGAATATCTTTTGCCCCACGGCTGGAAACGGTATGAAAGTGGACGCGATCGAATACCGCAGTCGCCCGGCCAAAAATGTAATCAACATCACCTTCAATGTAGCTGTCTTTAATGTAGGCGCGGCTGTAGCGGTCTGTGACGTACTCGTTGTGGAGATTACTGGTATTGACGAAAAATGTATCCTGACGCCCGATCAGATGAACTCTTTCAAGCTGTACTTTATCGCCGTCGGTGCGTAGCGCCACAGCCTGATGTGCGCGGCTATCTACCGAATCGAGCAATGAATTTACCACCGTCAGGTTCTTCATCTGGAAATTGTCGCTCTGCGACCAGACCACGGCGGCACAGAGAGTATCAATCGTCGCGTTCTGCTTTGACGCACAGAGATCGTACATGTACCAGGCAGGATCGCTGGGCTGATATTCACCGTGCGGGTTCACCGTTTTTCGGTAGGTTGCTGGTGAAAACATCGAATCCAGCGCGAGTTGAATCACCATGTCATCCGGTTGTTCTCCTGCGCCAAATAGCGTGAGCGGTGGCGAATCGGCGGGGAGGTAGACCGTGCCGACATAGCTGCCCGGGAGCACTTTAATATCAATGCGCGCCCGACCCTGCTGAGCCTGCAGCGCGGCGTTTACCGCCTGCTGGATATGAGTGTGCGTTGCGCCATCGACCCCGACCTGTGGCCCAACAACCCAAGGCGTCGCCGGATCGACCTCAATCGGTGCGGGTTGCCAGACATCAGCATGACCATCGTGTCCACGCAACGTAAAATAGTCCGGGAGCGTGAAGCGATCCGCTTCCTGCGCGGAAAGAATAGGGCGAGAAACTGTGCCGGGGTATGTCGTTTTTGTCATTACGCAATCCTAATAAAGAAGTCAGACGCTAATTCCCCTGATACCACGTCCAGATTTTGATCAGCAGTGCCGCTGACACACTCCAACACACGACCGCCGCGAGCAGCGCCTGTGGCAACTTCATCCACCCGGTAAAGTAATAAAGTGAGATGAGATAAGCCAGATAAGGAATAACAGACCAGATGCCAAACAGGATGGTTGTGCGTAGCGCGTCCAGTCCGCGTTCGGTGCCAACGATGTAATGTGCGATCAGGGCGAACGTGGGGAATAGCGGCACCAGCCCGGCAATATAATAGTTTCGGCTTTTCGCCAATACGCTGATGAGCAATACAATCAGAGCGCCGATAACAGATTTGATAAACAATGACATAAGTATGACTTCTGGCTTAATTAAGCATCGTGAATGAACAGAGAATAGCGAAAAAGTACCCGTATGGAATAGTGTGACCGCACAGCTTGAGATTTCAATTCGTGGCAATTTCGTTATTCTTAGCGGCAAAATGAAGAAATACTGTACATGATAACCTGCTCAGTACGGGTAAAACGATAACGAATCTGAAAAGGATTGATGTTGAAGACGCAAAGTCATGCATTTACTCAGGGGTTGGTTCCACTCAAGATTATTTCCACTGGCAGCGCGCTTCCTGCGCAGCGGGTGACCTCGGCTGAATTAGATGTGCGGCTAAATAAGCCCGCTGGTTATGTTGAAAGCCGTTCAGGCATTATCTATCGCCATCATGCCGATAATCATGCCAGCCAGGCTGAGCTTGGTGTGGCGGCGTTAAATGATGCGCTGACGCGAGGCGTTATTCCGCCAGCGTCAATCGATCTGCTGCTGTTTGCTTCCGCCATCCCGATTCAGGCGCTGCCTTATAGCGCCAGTCATTTATTAAAGGCATCGTCTCTGCCAAAAGGGACGGCCTGTTTTGATATTAACAGCAGCTGTGTCAGCTTTATTTCTGCCCTTCAGGTGGCCGCTGGCTTGCTAAATACCGGAGCCTATCGGCGCATTGCTATTGTCTCTACCGAACTGGCCTCACGCGGTATTGACTGGGATGACGAAGAATCGTCGCTGATTTTTGGCGATGGGGCCGCCTGTGCCATTGTCGAACGTGGTGATGGTCGCAGCGGGATTGCTGCATGTCTGCTGGAAACCTATCCGAAGGGTAATGAGCTGTGTCAGATCCGCGCAGGCGGTACGTTGCGTAACCCGCGAGCGGGGATGGAACTGCATGATTTTCTATTCCATATGCAGGGAAAACGGCTATTCAGACAGGCTTCTGCTTTGATTGAGGGCTATCTGCAACGGCTGTTGGATGCGAGTGGTTTCACGCTTGAGCAGATGGCTGCGGTGGTTCCGCATCAGGCCAGCCACCTGTCGCTGGAGCATATGCGTAAACGGCTGGCGATCCCGACAGAAAGATTGATTGATATTTACCGCTATCACGGTAATCAGGTGGCGGCCTCGATTCCGACGGCGCTGCACCATGCCATCGTGACGCAACGCCTGCCTGAAGGCGAACCCGCGATGCTGGTTGGTACGGCCGCTGGGCTGACGCTGGGCGGAATGGTACTGATTCCATGAAGGTCTTCGTCACTGGTGCAACCAGCGGGTTGGGGCGTAACGCGGTGGAATGGCTGCTTCAGGCTGGGCATCAGGTGCTGGCTTGTGGGCGCGATCGCACGGTGGGGCAACAGCTTGATATGCAGGGCGCGCAGTTTACCTGCATTGATTTGGTTGAAACGTCGGTAGAGCAGTATCGATCGCTGATGGCGGGCTGCGACGTGGTCTGGCACTGTGCGGCGAAATCATCGCCGTGGGGTCAATATGATGACTTCTATCAGAATAATACCGAGGTAACGGCGCGGCTGGCTGAGGCTGCCGGACAATTGGGTATCCCGCGTTTTGTCCATATCTCCACGCCTGCGATTTACTTCGATTATCAGCACCACCTGAATATTGATGAAAGCTACCGCGCAGCACGCTTCGCCAATCACTATGCGCAGACAAAATTTCTGGCGGAAGAACGACTTCATGCGCTGACGTCGCGCTATCCGCAAACGACCTATGTAATTCTGCGACCGCGTGGCCTGTTTGGTCCGCATGACCGCGTGATCCTGCCGCGTGTTCTGGAGCAGATCGCGGTGGGCGGCGGTGTGCTACGGCTCCCGCGCGGCGGCGAGGCGCTGCTGGATCTGACATTTGTCGGCAACGTGGTGGAAGCGATGGCGCTGGCTAGCCAGCGAACGGGATTAGTTTCTGGCTCGGCGTACAACATCACCAATCATGAACCCGCACGCCTTGCAGACATGCTTGCGCAACTGCTGGTTGGGCAACTGGGGATGCATTATCGCGTCAAAGCGGTGCCGTATCCGCTGTTGCATGCGGTAGCGGGGGGGATGGAGTTGTTCTCGCGGTTTAGCCGGAAAGAGCCGTTGCTGACGCGCTACAGTGCGGGCGCGGTGAATTTCGATATGACGCTCAGCGCGGAAAAAGCGCAGCAAGAGCTGGGATATCAGCCGCGTTTCTCCCTCCAGCAGGGCATCGAATTAACCGGTAGCTGGTTCAATACCCACCTTGCACAGCGGAGTACTGACGGACATGGCTAATATTTCGACGTTTGAAGTAGGGTACTGCCTGCATCCGGGTTGCATGGCGCTGCGTGGAGCAGGCTGGAAGGTGTGCCGTTTTCCGGCGCGGGTCTGGATGCTGGAAAGTCACGGCAAGCGCTGGCTGTGGGACACCGGTTATGCCCAGCATTTTACCGACGCCACGCGTTCCGGCCTGTTTCAACTGTACCGCAGAATGACGCCGGTGCATTTCGAGACGAAAGACGCGCTGATTCATCAGCTACACGCGCAGGGCATTCAGCCTGCCGACATCGACGGCCTGATTATTTCCCATTTTCACGGTGACCATATCGCGGGGCTGCGGGATTTCCCTGCCGTGCCGTTTATCTGTTCGGCGCTGGGCTGGCAGCAGACGCGGAATTTGCGTGGTTTCGCGGCCTTGAAGCGAGCGTTTGTGCCTGCGCTGATCCCTGAACATTTTGAGCAGGCGCTCCAGTTTGTCGAAAACTTCCCGCTTACCGACCTGCCTGCGGCGCTTGCGCCGTTTACGCAAGGTTATGCGTTGCCGGGGAGCGACAAAGAGATCGTGCTGGTGCCGTTGCCCGGCCATGCAGTCGGGCACCTCGGCGCGTTTGTGCTGACCGAAACCGGCTGGGTGCTGTTGGCAAGCGATGCCGCCTGGTCGCCGCACAGCTATCGCGAAGGTCGCGGGCCGTCGCGCTTGGCGAATCTGGTGATGGACGATCCAAAAGCCTATTACCAAACGTTAGATCAACTGCATCAGTTGCATCTGAACGGGCAGGTTGAGATTCGGCTGTGTCATGAGGGCGACCTATGATTCCGCTGATGACGATCTGGCACTATTTGCGTGCCAGACGCCTGAGTTTTAGCACTCGTCAGGCGCTTGAACGCCATCAACAGCGTCAGCTTTCTCGTTTCGCGCGGCGAGTGCTGGCGCGTAGCCCCTATTTTCGTCCTTACTGCAATCTCCCGATCACGTCCTGGCCGATGATGGATAAAGCCGTGATGATGGCTGAATTCGATCGGATGAATACCGCCGGGCTTAAGCGGGACGACTTGCTCGCCTGTGCGCGCCGCAGTGAAGACGATCGGGACTTTACGCCGAATGTGAACGGGTTCAGCGTCGGGCTGTCGTCCGGCACCTCCGGTCAGCGCGGGTTGTTTGTCGTCAGCCCGCGCGAACAGCAGATTTGGGCCGGAGGCATGTTGGCTAAAATGCTGCCGGACGGTTTACGCGCCGGTGAACGCGTGGCGCTGTTTCTGCGGGCGGATAACAACCTCTATCACAGCGTCGATAATCGCTGGCTCAGCCTGTCGTTTTACGATCTCTTCGCGCCGTTTACTGAACATTTTTCTCGTCTGGAAACGTGGTCACCGTCGATTATCGTCGCACCCGCGCAGGTGCTGCGTGAGCTGGCGTTAGCGGTACAACGTGGTGAGCTGAACCTGTCGGTCAAAAAGGTGATTTCCGTGGCCGAGGTGCTGGAACCGCAGGATAAGCAGCTGTTACAGCAGGTCTTCGGGCAAGTAGGGGAAGTGTATCAGGCGACGGAAGGCTTTCTGGCATCGACCTGTGAACACGGCACGCTACACCTCAACGAAGAATTTATTCACATTGAGCCGCAGTGGTTGGATGACGAACGCTTTACGCCCGTCATTACTGATTTCACCCGCAGCACGCAGCCGATTGTGCGTTATCGGCTGGATGATGTGTTGGTGAAGCAAAAAGCGCCCTGTGCGTGTGGCCGAGTGACGATGGCGATAGCCCGTATCGAAGGGCGCAGTGATGACAGCCTGTGGCTACCGAGCAACAGCGGTGAACCTCAGACCGTGTTTGCGGATCTCTGTAGCCGGGTGATTGCCAATGCGCTGCCATTGCATGCCGACTATCGGCTGGTACAGCACGGAGAAGCGGCGCTGCATTTATCCGCCGCGTGTAGCCTGCCGGAACTGGAAGCCTGTCGGGACAGTTTGTCGCAGCAGTTTGTGTTGCAGGGGATTGATACGTCGCGGCTACGGTGGCAGTTAACTGCCAGTGAGATCGCGCCAGAATTCACGCAAAAGCGCAGACGTATTACCCGCCTGAAGGAGGAAGCATGATGCGATTTCCTCAAAGAACGATGCTATTGCGGCTGAAAGCGCTGCTCTTCGGCTGGGGGGCGGTCGGCGTGGTGTATCAACTGAGCGCACAGTTTCAGGGGCAAGGAACGGTGTTATCGCCTTCGATGGTTGATGAATGGATTCCCTTTAACGCCTCGGCTATCTGGCTGTATCTCTCCTTTTTCATCATCATTCCACTGTCTTACTTATCCTGCCCGATTACACGCTTGGCTGGATTACGCCGTGCAACGCAGCTTACCGCGTTGATTGCGGGCGCGGTGTACCTGATTTTTCCGACTACGATGGTGTATCCGCAAGTCGTCGGGGACGATATCTCCGCCCGTCTGCTACAGCTTTTACAGCGTATCGATTCGCCGCAAAACTGCCTGCCGTCGCTGCACATTGCGCTAACGGTTCTGGCGGTGTGGGCGATGAGCGATAGTCAGCAAAAGGTGAAAACGGGTCTGTATCTTCTGTGGGGTGCGGCGATTGCCTTTTCCATCCTGCAACTGCGCCGACACCTGTTCATCGATCTGGTGACTGGAGCGATGCTCGCAGGAATCGTCGGATGGATCTTTCTGCGTAGCCGGGAGACGGTGAAGGCCATTTCCCCATCGACGCTGCCCAACGATAAGCGCCATCAGGAATGAATTCATGATTGATTTAGCATTACCGATAGTCTTCATGCTGGTTGTGGTGATTGGCGAAGCGCTGGTTTTACAGTGGATGCAGCGCGAGAAGGTGAACTGGCATGACGTGGTTTTCAACCTGAATTCAGGGCATATCATGCTGTGGCTCTTTCGCAGCGTGGAAATTTTTTGCTATGGCTATGTCGCGGCGCATTTCAGTTTTGGCTGGGTGGAAACCTGGCCGCCGGTGCTGATGTGGTTGTTCGCGATACTCGCCTGGGATTTTGGTTTTTATTGGCTACACCGCCTGCACCATACCTTTGGCGTGCTGTGGGCGGTGCATGTGGTTCATCATCAGGGTGAACATTTCAATCTGTCGCTGGGCGTGCGTAACTCCTGGTATTCCTCGCTGACCTCGATTCCGTTTTTCCTGATTCTGGCGTTGCTCGGTGTTCCGCTGTACGTGTTCGTCACCGTTTCCATCCTGCATTACAGCGTCCAACTCTTTAACCATAACGCGATGACGCCCAAACTGGGCTGGCTGGAAAAGGTGTTGGTTACGCCAGCACACCATCGTGTACACCATGTGAATAACCGTGCGTACGCCGATAAGAACTTCGGTGGCACCTTCATTTTTTGGGACAAGTTGTTTGGCAGCTTTTGTCCGCAGTTACCTGACACGCCTTTCCGTTACGGCGCAGGCAAAGAAACGCCATCGGAAAACCCGTTCTTGGCCAGTAACCTACCGTTTATGTCGTATCTGAAATTGTCAGTACGCCGCACGCGTCAGGCGACGTTTCACTGTACGCCGATGGCGTTAATCGCTGGGTCGATGCTGCTATTTTCGTTGGTGGTGGGCTACGTCTACCTGTATGGCTACGGCTATGATTCCGCCAACCTGTCACAGGCGGCGCTCTTCCTGCTGCTGGTGGCGGGGGCGGTCGCGCTGGGCGGCATTTCTGAAGGGCGACGGTGGGGCATTTACGTCTGGCTGCTGGTGGTACTGTTGTTTCCTGCCGTGTTTCTTGTCTATCTGGGCTGGGAAGCGCTCTACTGGAAAATAGCGATGCTGATGTTGGCATTGCACGGGCTTGCAATGATGGTCGGCTGGGGCCAGCGCCCTATTGCCGTGGGGGAATGAAAATGAATGATGCGCTTCCCGCGAAGCTGTACCCCGCGAAGGGTGAACAGGCTTTTCATCGGGCATTACAGCGAGAAACGTCGGCCTATCTTCGTGCTAACCACGATCATCGCTTTGCCGATCGCGGTCAGTTTGTGAAGGCCGGATTACTCTTTTTATGCGGCATCGTCTGTTATGTCCTTTGTTTAGTGCAGCAGGCAGCATGGGCATTCTTCCTGAGCTATTTTTCTTTCATCATGCTGTCGATGTTATTGAATATCATCGTTAATCATGATGCGTCCCATAATACTTTTTTCCGCAACCACACGCTTAACCGCGTGGTTGGGCGAATAGTGACGCTGCCATTAGGCATCGATCCTGACTATTGGCGTTGGCGTCATGTGGACTTCCACCATCTTTATCCGAATGTGGAGCATTACGATCTGGATACGGAAGAGAATGGTGTTTTCCGCCAAACGCCTTTTCAGCGTCACCGTTCCTATATGCGTTATCAGCATCTTTACTGGCCGCTGGTAGCGGCGTTCTCGCTCCCCTACATCGCCTGGATCTTTGATTGGGCCGATCGCTTGGGTAAAACGCCCGTGAACGCCCGCGTAGCACAATCAGGCCGAGATGGGTGGTCGATTTTTATCGGCAGTAAAATCGGCCATATCTTGCTGGTGCTGGTTATTCCCATCTTGGTGGGAGGCGCACACGGCATTAGCCCCGGTATCGTGCTGTTAAGCTACGTGTTCGGGCAAATGTTGGCATCGCTATTGGTGGTGTTTTTACTGCTGGGTACGCACTGGGCTGAGGCTGAGTTTTATGCTGTCGCTGACGCAGAGAACATGCCTCAAGGCTGGTATCAGCATAACTTTGCGACCGCCTGTGACTGGCTGCCGACGCCGCGCTGGCTTGGGCACTGGACGGGAGGACTGAATTTACATCTGACACATCATCTTTTCCCAGGATGGCATCATCGCCATTACCCCGCACTCGCCGCTATTTTACGGCGCATTGCCGCCGAACATGGTATGAATTACCGCTGCATTACCTATCGTGAGCTGCTGGATAGCCAGCGTCGGTTTCTAAAATCGATGGGTGAAGGTTACGATCGGCGTACTGCGCAACGTACCGAGCAATCCCGCTCAGAGGAAGAATGATGCTCGCACCGTTGAAACCTCTACGTTATGAACAAGGCCGCGATCTGGCATTGCATCGGGCGTTGATGAAGGCGGCGAATGCGTATCTGGCAGAGACGGGCGATCACCGTTTTGCCAATGCGGGGTTTATCGGCAAGATGCTGTTTCTGGTGGCGCTGTGCCTGACGTTTTATGGTTTCAGTCTCCGGCAAACGACGCTGTTGGGTTTTGCTGGCTGCTACTTTGCCTTTATTTTTACCGCCATGTTTCTGGCGGTGAATGTGGTGCATGATGCGTCCCATAACGTCTTTTTCCGGCGGCCGTGGGCGAATAACCTGCTCAATATTGTGGTGAGTATTCCGCTCGGTATGGATTCCGACTGCTGGCGAGTGCGGCATGTGATTTTTCATCATGCGCACGTGAATGTGCAGCACTACGATCTGGATATCGAAGAAAACGGCGTCTTGCGCCAATCGCCCTACCATCGGTTTCGCTTTTTTATGCGCGCTCAGCGCTACTACTGGCCAATGGTGGCGTCGCTGACATTTCCCTGCATCATCTGGTTTTTTGACTGGCTCGATCGTGCGGGGAAAACGCAGGTGACGCGCAATATGACGTTTCAGGGTGCTCAGGGCTGGGGCGTTTTCCTGTTATCCAAAGTGCTGCATGCTCTGTTGGCGCTGGCGATCCCCTACTGGCTTTTGTCTCCGACGCCCATCAGCTTCGGCTCGCTGTTGTTGGTTTATCTGCTGAGCCAGATGTTGTCATCGCTGATTTTTGTCGTCCTGATTTTGGGGTCACATTGGGCAAAAGGGACGTTTTATCAAGCACCGGAAGACGGCCTATTCAAGCATGGTCGCTACCAGCATGCCTTTTCCACCACGGTAGATTGGCATACCCGGCCCGCATGGCTGGGTTACTGGCTGGGGCAGCTCAATATGCACCTGACTCACCATCTTTTCCCCAACTGGAATCACCGGCACTATCCTGCGCTATCCAAAATTATTGCGGACGTTGCCCCGCGTCATGGCATTAATTATCAATGCATTACGCTAAAAGCGATTTTGGTTGAGCAACAGCGCTTTCTTAAAAAAATGGGAACAGGACGCTAAAAATAGCCTGTTATCCATTTTTATCAATGCCTGAGATTGGTCATGGGCGGGGCGTTGCCGTCTCAACGATTTTCTCTGGTATGCCATAGCCGCAGCACATAGACTGTCGCATCAAGGATTTCATAACGAACCTCGTATTCCCCAACTAAAATCCGCCTAACCTCGCGTGGATCGAACTGGAACAACTACTCTCCAATACGTGGATTGGTGATCAGAGTGGTCGGGGGCTGGGTTGACGCCTGTATCACTCGTGTCGCAGCAGGTTGATTAGCCAGAGCCAGAAATTCATACCAGCGTGACAAATCTGATAGCGCCTTGCTGACCCACTTAACTTCCATCAACGCGGCACTGGCAGTTGCGGGTCGGTACCAAGACTGCCAGCCCAAGCCTGCACTGCTTGGTGAGCGATAACTTGCCCCGCATCCACGTCTGCTAATGCCTCTTGGGTCAGTCGGTCTCGTTCCTCCTCTTGGGCGATCCAAGCGGAAAGCGCCTGTTTCATGATCCAGCCGCGTGAGCGTTCAAGCCGAGCTGCCATCTGGTCAATTTTGTCAGCCATCGGTAGTGGCACGTGTGCTGTCAGTACTTTGGTGGTTGCTTGTGTCATGTTGCTTTTCATTTACCGACTCCAAATTATTCAATTTGATTCAAAATTAGTCATAGTGATTTACATTAAATCAATCAAGATAGTGTCACTTTGAACTGCACCCTATTATCAGGATGTACCTATCAAAAACAGGCAATTTCACCGTTCAAATCACAGTCTCTATGTATTCCCACGTCTCAGTCGGCAAGCTCGCCATCCAAATCTCCAATACTTTGCAAAAGTGTTACGTCAGGCGTTCTCATCATGACTTTTTTGCCACTTGCTAGACTGAGATGGCAGCGATGAAAAGGTAAATGCAGTGCAGATCGCGCAGCATGGCAAAACTTCACAAAAAAGACGTGTTTTTTTAACAACTCGTCTAAACAACTCGTTTATACGCTAAATAATTCGAGTTGCATGAAGGCGGCGACACAGTGAATCCCCAGGAGCTTACACCAGTAAGTGACTGGGGTGAGCGAGGAAAGCCAACGTACATGCGGCTTGAAGTATGACGGGTATATCACTTTGGAGACGCCTGACATGAGCACCACCCAGAAACGTATGTACATCAACGGTGAGTTTGTTGAAAACAGAAGCGGGAAGTGGATTGACGTAGTGAACCCGGCGACCGAGCAGGTCATTTCACAGATCCCAGAAGGCTCCGCTGACGATGCAAAAAGAGCGATTGATGCGGCAGAAGCTGCACAGCCGAGCTGGGAAGCGCTGCCTGCGGTTGAACGCGGCGTTTGGCTACACAAGATAGCCGCCGGTATTCGCGAGCGCGAAGCCGAACTGACCGACACCATCATTGCGGAAGGCGGTAAAACCCACGGTCTGGCGCAGACGGAGGTGTTGTTCACCGCCGACTATCTGGATTACATGGCCGAGTGGGCGCGCCGTTATGAAGGCGAGATTATTCAGAGCGACCGACCGAATGAAAATATCTTCGTCTTTCGTAAAGCGATTGGCGTCACGACCGGTATTCTGCCGTGGAACTTCCCCTTCTTCCTGATTGCACGTAAGGCCGCTCCTGCGCTGATTACCGGCAATACCATCGTCATCAAACCGAGCGAGATCACGCCGAATAATGCAGTGATTTTCGCCGAAATCATTCACAAAATTGGCCTGCCGAAAGGCGTCATCAATTTTGTTACCGGCTACGGCCCTACGGTAGGGCAAGAGCTGGCCGGTAACCCGAAAGTGGGCATGGTCAGCCTGACTGGCAGCGTGGCGGCGGGGATTGCCACCATGACGGCAGCAGCGCAGAACGTCACGAAGGTGTCGCTGGAACTGGGCGGCAAAGCGCCAGCCATCGTGATGGATGATGCCGATCTCGATCTGGCCGTTAAAGCGATTGTCAGTTCTCGCGTCATTAACAGCGGGCAGGTGTGTAATTGCGCCGAGCGCGTTTACGTGCAGAAAGGCATTTACGATGAATTTATCATCCGTATTAAAGCCGCCATGGAACAGGTGACCTTCGGCAACACGGGGGAGAAAAAAGCGCTGGATATGGGGCCGTTAATCAGTGCTGCGGCGCTACAGCGTGTAGAAGACAAGGTCGCTAAAGCGGTATCGCAGGGCGCGAAGGTGTTGCTTGGCGGCAAGTCTGAAAGCGGTACGGGGTATTTCTATCCGCCGACGCTGCTGGTAAACGTGACGCAAGAGATGCCAATCATGCACGAAGAAGTGTTTGGCCCGGTGCTGCCAGTGGCGACCTTTGACACGCTGGAAGAGGCGATTGCGATGGCGAACGACAGTGAATATGGCCTGACATCGTCGATCTATACTCAAAACATCAACACCGCGATGAAAGCGCTAAAAGGGCTGAAGTTCGGCGAAACCTACATCAACCGTGAAAACTTCGAGGCGATGCAGGGCTTCCACGCGGGCTGGCGTAAATCCGGCGTGGGTGGCGCGGACGGCAAGCACGGCTTGCAGGAATACCTGCAAACGCATGTCGCGTACCTTCAATTTCACTAAAAGCAGCTTCACTAAAGTCATGCCGATCGTTTAAGCATCGAGATACACGGGGCGACCACAGGGGTGAGGCGTCCCTGCGGGAATCTCCCCTGTGTTTCCCAAATAACAGGCTTAAGCGAACAGCACGAATTCCACTTACTGTAACAGTGGCACAAACCAGAAGAAGGATGGGAAAGGACGATGATCATCTCTGCTTCAACGGACTATCGGGCAGCGGCGCAGCGTAGGCTGCCGCCGTTTCTTTTTCACTATATTGATGGCGGTGCGTATGGCGAGCACACGCTCAGGCGTAATACCGCCGATCTGGCAGATATCGCACTGCGTCAGCGTATCCTGAAAAATATGTCCGACCTGAGTCTGGAAACGCAGTTGTTCGGTGAAAAACTGGCAATGCCGGTGGTGCTGGCTCCCGTTGGTCTGACCGGTATGTACGCCAGACGCGGCGAGGTACAGGCGGCTCGTGCGGCGGCACAGAAAGGGATTCCGTTTACCTTATCCACGGTTTCAGTCTGCCCGATTGAGGAAGTCGCACCTGCCATCGATCGCCCGATGTGGTTCCAGCTTTACGTGTTAAAAGATCGCGGCTTTATGCGTAGTGCGTTGGAGCGTGCGCAGGCTGCAGGGGTGAAAACGCTGGTGTTTACCGTGGATATGCCGACGCCGGGTGCGCGTTATCGCGATGCGCATTCTGGTATGAGCGGGCCGAATGCGGCAGCGCGCCGTATGTTACAGGCCGTGACTCATCCACAATGGGCGTGGGATGTCGGCCTGAACGGTAAGCCGCACGATTTGGGGAACGTCTCCGCTTATCGTGGCAAACCCACGACGCTCGAAGACTACATCGGCTGGCTGGCGGCGAATTTCGATCCCTCCATTTCCTGGCAAGATTTAGCATGGATTCGCGAGTTCTGGAAAGGGCCAATGATCATCAAAGGCATCCTTGACCCGGAAGATGCCAAAGAAGCGGTCAGGTTTGGCGCAGACGGCATCGTCGTCTCCAATCACGGCGGTCGCCAGTTGGATGGCGTGCTGTCGACGGCACATGCTCTACCTGCCATCGCCGATGCGGTAAAAGGCGATATCACCATTCTGGCGGATTCCGGTATTCGTACCGGGCTGGATGTGGTGCGCATGATTGCGCTGGGCGCGGATGGCGTAATGCTCGGACGCGCGTTTGTCTACGCGCTCGCGGCGGCGGGCGAGGCGGGTGTGGTTAATCTGTTGAACCTGATCGAAAAAGAGATGCGTGTGGCGATGACGCTCACCGGTGCTAATTCCATTGCCGACATTACCACTGATTCATTGGTGCAGGTTACGCAGCGGCGATTGGACGGCCTGTAAGCGCGAATCAGACGGTGAGAGTGATCCTCTCGCCGCGTTTCCTAATGGCTTTTGTTGGGGGATGGCTTTTTCCTGTATTGCAAATGCCCCACTTCGTTCTATATTTCGAGAGCAGATTGAACGAAGGGGAAATCGTTGTGAATATTAAAGGGCTCACGAAGGGATTCTTCATCCTTATCTTGTTTGTCGTCACGCTGGCGTTTTTTGACATCTTGGCGCCATATTATTCCGCCATTTTATGGGCGGCAGTGTTGGCCATCATCTTCCATCCGCTGAAAAGCAAGATTCGGCAAAAATTAAACGATCGCAACGGGTTGGCCTCGCTGCTGACCGTCTTGATCATCTTTCTGATTGTGTTCATTCCATTGGGGATCATTGTTTCCTCACTGGTGGTTGAAATTAACGGGGTTTACACCCGATTACAGGATAGCAATACGCAATTCCCTGTGGTGCTGGCGGAGCTGTTTCAGCATCTACCGAAGTGGGCACGGCATTTCCTGACAGAACACAATCTGGATAACGCCGCCAAAATACAGCAAGAGCTTTCTCAGGTAGCGCTGAAAGGCGGGCAATATCTGGCGGGAAGCGTGCTCCTGATCGGCAAAGGAACATTCACCTTCTTCATTGGTTTTGGGGTGATGCTTTACCTGCTCTTCTTCCTTTTGAAGGACGGTTCCTATCTGGTGAACCTGATTCTGGAATCGCTACCGCTTTCTACCCATGTTAAGCATCACCTGCTAGTGAAGTTTGCCGCCGTATCGCGGGCGACCGTGAAAGGCACCGTGGTCGTGGCGATTGTGCAGGGGACACTGGGCGGTATTGCGTTCTCCATCGCAGGGATAGAAGGTAGCCTGCTGTGGGGCTCGCTGATGGCGTTCCTGTCGCTGATCCCCGCTGTGGGTTCGGCGATTATCTGGGTGCCTGCCGCTATCTTCCTGTTCGCGACGGATATGCTCTGGCAAGCCATCTTCATTGTCGCGTTCTTTGTGCTGGTGATTGGGGTGGTGGACAACATTCTGCGTCCGCTGCTGGTGGGGAAAGACACCAAAATGCCGGATTACCTGATTCTGATCGCCACGTTGGGCGGCATGGAAATCTACGGCATTAACGGTTTTGTGATTGGCCCGCTGATTGCTGCGCTGTTCATCGCTTGCTGGAACATCCTCTCTGGGCGTGATAATCAGGAAAATATCGAAGGTATCAGCGAAGATTTTATCGAAGAAGGGCGTCAGCATCCGAATGTGGTAAAACCGGAAGAGAGTGAGGTGCTAGAGGGTCAGGTAGTGGAAGGCCAGAGCGTTGAACGTAAGACCACGGAGTAAGTTTGCTGTCTGGTCGTGAGTCAGAGGGATCTGCTTCGGCGGATTCCTCTTACGTCCAAATCTCTTGTCCCTCGGGCGTGATCCACACGACGCCTGCGGGCGCTTTGGCGAAGAACCACAGGCCAAATTCATCTACATCATCAAATTCATCGTCGGAGACGTCAGATGGAAAGGCTTCCCGGAGTTGATCGATCTGATATTTCGGTTCGCCCCGCAGATATTCTCCCTTGCTGGCAAGCCTGATTTTTCCTGCGACGATGAGGTGCTCTAGCAGATCGAAAAACAGCGTCTGACGCTGTGTGTACGTTCTGGGATTTTCCCGACACTCCACTGCAATATGTTGCCATATTGCGCCCATCGACAGCCCGTATGCGCTAGTCGTGACTGCATCAAAAATGTCGTTGTCGTTCATCTTCCCTCCTGTTTTTCAGAAGCTCACGTTTCTACCGTGTAGGGTCATAGGCATTGACCTCATGGCTCCACGGAATCGTGCGATCGTCAACCGCGACGTGCCATTCACAGTGCGTAAGAGCACCGCGAATCTCGGATAAACACTGGCACCAGTGCTGTACGCCAATCCAGATTGCTTCTTCCTCGTTGTCGGGAAGTTTGGTTGAACCGGAGAGCACGATCCCTTTCCTAAAGACGTTACCGATTTTCACATTGAGGGCGAAATCAAAGGATTCCCAGTTCAGGCCTGTACCCGTCGTCAGATATTTCTCAATTTGGTCATTAACAGAATGGCGTTGGACGATCTCCTTCACGGCAGATATCTCTTTCTGGCTCAGGGATTTTTTACGTCGAGCGGTGTAATAGAGAGAAATTGCCACGTTGCCTCGTTCGTCAAGAGTGTTTAAGGTGAGGAAAATACGGCTTGAATTCTCGAATAAAAAACGGCGTAAAATAATCAGGAAGTTCTGATTTTATAAAGGTAAGGGATGGTTATGTTGGGAAAAATTCTTCTGATTGGGGTGAGTGCGGCATTACTCAGCGGGTGCTCGGTCGCAACGTACAGCAATAAGTTGGAGGACTATCAGGGAACGGATCGTGTTGGTATGACGTTTGATAACCGTAACCTCGACTATATTCGCGTTTATCCGAATACTGATAGATGCATTAATATTGATGCGCCAGAAAATGGCTACACCAATAATGCGATTGGGTTCCAAACTAAACTCAATAATAAAGAGCTCGGCTTCCCTGAAATTCCCGAAACACCAACAATGATTCGTGAGTTTTGGGTCAGTGCGAAAAACAATATCGCGGTTAGAATGATTGCAGGCAATGGCGGATTCAGAACCGTGACGTTTAAGCCCGTGGTCGGGAATTACTACTATATCACTGGCGAATTTGCCGGGCCTTATTCGGCACGACGCCTTGAGGTTTATGAAGTCTTCAAGACTGAAAAAGGCTACTACGACCGCCGACTTGTCAAAGATTTGATGCTGAAAAACTGCGGCCAATTCACGTCCAGAATGCAGAAATTTTAATTATTAGGTTTCGGCCAGATACGCCAACTTATCTGGCCGCTCCTACCGTGGTTACGTCAGCTGTTTTCCTGAGAACGTACCGGCATACCAGGCATCCATCACCGATAGCAGATTTTTCACTTCATCGATGGTCAGGCCGTAGAAATCCGCATTTTCACCGGGCTTAACGACGAGCAGAGGAATATCGGCACGGGTGTGTAGATAATCGAACTGATATTGCACTTCTCTGTTGTCGTACAGACTGCCGCCAACGTTTCCGGCTTTGCGTAGCTGGGTAATCTGTTTATCTTTTGCGGCTGGATCTTCCGTCCAAATCAGGAAATCACGCAGCGGCTGCGTCTGCCGTGCAAAATCATCGCGGGTAAAGCCGAAATAGGCATATTCGGTTCTTACCACTAATGCAATTTTGCTCTTATCGTCGGATATTCTGACGTTAAAAGATCGCTTATTCACCGTACAGTCGCGGAATTTAGGTTTGTAATCGCAGGCGGAAAGGTTGTTGGTTTCATACACTTCATAAAGACGCATCGTGGCGTATTTATCGAAGGTAGTGATCGCCTGGCAGCCTGTTAAGGCAAGAAGCATGAAGGGGAGGACGAGATAACGCATGGCGGTTGTTTTTCCCTGTTTTCACTGGTGTGCTAACAGCATTCGATCACGCTGATATAATCTGAGCAATACTTAATAATATTGCCATCGTTCGTTATCAATGCCAGACCTTCTATTTTCGCCTGAGAGACTAACATTCGGTCAAACGGGTCTTGGTGCATTTCGGGTAAGTCAGCGAGGTTATAGGCGTGAGTTGCATGCATCGGAAGCTCAAGATAATCTGCTGATAATAAACCTTTTGTTATAGCCTCAGCATCAATACTAAAACTGGGTTTGTTTAGAGCAGTTTTGATTGCTATTTCTTGTATGCTGACCGAAGAGAAGTAAAAACGGTTATTATCATCGGAAAGAATGGCAATTGCCTCGCTGCTAAGTTTTTCCGGTTCTCCTGCTAGCCAAATTAACGCGTGCGTATCTAACAAGTAGCTAGTAGAGCGCCGCTTTGGGGCATCGTCCTTGTTGATTGTCATCATTATTTTCCATTAAACATGTCGATAATTTCTTCTTTATTCAAATCATTAAAATTCTCTGGGGCTGAAACTTGGCCCTTCATGAAACCAATACGTGGCGTTTTCTCGGTCACGGTAAGAGGGACGATCTTAGCGACGGGTTTACCGTTGCGGGCGATAACATAGGACTCTCCCGTTTCTGATACATGATTGATGATTTTGGAGAAATTGGTCTTTGCCTCGTAGAGATTGATTTTTTGCACGTGTCCTCCGAAGATTTGGTCAGAATCTTAAAAAAAGTTGGTCTATATGAATCTAGTCTACTGGTCATTTAAGAGTTGGTCAATCTATGACCGATTAAAGTGTGGGTAGATATTTTGTGTCGCTTTCATCGACCGATAAAATAGGACTGTATTCCCATTTTTGGCGCCATTATAGGAATACAGTCCCATGTTGCTTGATTTTTGCTCTTCGCTACATTGATTACCTGATAATGTGGGACTATATTCCCATTAATGGGTTAATACTGGGAATATAGTCCTACTTTGGTGTGAGGTTGATGATGGCCAAGCGAGATATGTACAGGGTGCTGTTTCCAAAGCAACGAAAGATCCTGACCACGTTTGGTGAGGATTTACTGCTTGCTGTCAAACGTCGTGGATTCACTAAAAAAATGATCTGCGATCGCACGGGATTTGATAACAAAACCGTCAATAAAGTCTTCTCTGGCGATCCGGGCGTGGCGATTGGGACTTATCTAAAGGTGATGGCCGTACTGGGTATGGAAGATAACTTTGCCAAACTTGCGGCTCACGATGAAGTCGGCATGAAGTTACAGAACATCAAGCTGTTGGAGGGCACAAAATGAGCCGCTCCATCGTTGAGGTTTATGCATCCTGGATGCCTATTGATACCCCTCTGTTAGTGGGGCATTTGACGTTTGCAGAAAGCAGCCGTGGCGGTGTGTTTAGCTTTGCTTACGACAAACATTTTTTGGCATCCAACTATCGTTTGCAGATCGACCCCTTATTGGCATTGCACCGTGGGGAGCTTTATAACGACTCGGCAGATAAAAATTTCCGTGCCTTTCTGGATTCATCTCCCGATCGTTGGGGGCGCATTTTGATGCAGCGACGCGCGGCAATTGAATGCCGTAAAGGCATACGAGCGAGCGCGAAACTGACGGAGTTGGATTATCTTCTTGGAGTTCACGATACCTATCGAATGGGCGGTATTCGTTTTAAGACGGCGGCGTCGCAAGATTTTTTAGACAATAACACCGAGTTTTCCGCTCCACCGATGACATCGTTACGTGAGTTGGAACAGGCAGCGATGAACATTGAACGGGATGACAACATCGACAGCGATGATTATTACCGTTGGCTCAAGATGCTGATATCTCCAGGATCCTCACTGGGGGGAGCAAGACCCAAAGCGTGTGTGACCGATTCAGAGGGGCATCTATGGATTGCCAAATTTCCCAATCAGAACGACACATTTGATGTGGGTGCTTGGGAAATGGTGTGTTATCAGCTCGCGTTGGCTGCGGGTGTCGATATGTATCCGAGTGAAATACGCAAATTTTCGGCTGAACACCACACTTTCCTGACTAAGCGCTTTGACCGCGTAGGTGATAAACGGATTCATTTCTCATCGGCGATGACGCAACTGCAATATTATGACGGTGAGCAATCTGACGGCGCTAGCTATCTGGAGATAGCAGAGTTTTTAAGTAATAGTGGTGCGCAAACCAAAGCCGATCTTGCCCAGCTATGGCGCAGAATTGTGTTTAATATTGCGGTGTCCAATACAGACGATCACCTCAGAAATCATGGTTTTTTGCTCGCCGATAAAGGCTGGAAGTTATCTCCGGCATACGATTTAAACCCGATAGTGGGTAAACATGGCTTGCATCTCAACATCACCGATACCGCTAACGAACTCGACTATACACTGGCCTTCGAGGTGATCGATTTCTTCCGCTTAAGCCGCGAGGACGCCACTTGCATCTATGATGATGTCATGGGTGCAGTAAAAGGGTGGCAAACTGTCGCAAGCCGTCTGGGTATCAGCCGCAACGAGCAACTTACCAAACAAGAGGCGTTTAATGTGTAGCGCTGGTCGGTTTATTGGCGTGTTTCTATAAGGACAGAATAGCGGTAGTGTCTCTATATTGAGTAGAGATAAGGACAAAATTCAAGTTAATAAGGACATTTTATAAAAAATTTGTCCTTATTAGGCTCTGATAGGGACAGTTTTAGGCTAGATTTGCCGTGTGAACAGATGAAATATGTTCGCTGAGTATGACCAATACCGGAATCAAATGCGCGCAGGTGTTGAGGTAAGAGCTAATTTGTTGAAGGTGCTCTGTGACGGTTTCTGTGACCAGCGATTTGCTCAGGTACTGTAAACCGTGGCATAGCCCTTCAACCGACTCTGCGGCGATTGCGCTGAGATCGTCACGTTGAGCACGACTAAGGTGATCAATGGGTAGCGAAGCAATTAGGTCTTGGAAAATAGTAATGGAACTCTCTGTTACGGCAGCATTTGTAATGGTCATTGGCGATCCTCCTTGAAAGTTAGTGTCACCAATTGTCGATGCTTTTTACGGGTTCAGATACTACGAGTTTCGTAGCCATTGACTTGGTAGTCATAGAAATTAAAAACGCTCTGAAAACAGGGTGTTTTGGCAGTTAGTGGAGCAGGCTGGAAGTTATTCGATGTTTGAATCTTAATATCGAATTATCAGTTTTATTATTAATAATGGTGGAAGAACAGAACGAATTTATGTTCATGATAAAAAGGAACATGACGCAAACAGGCTGATAAAACCCTCAATAATCGCCAAGAAAAACGGCTGTCGATTATACTAGAATTTGTTTTAAAGGGTATCCTTTAAACGATAACTTGTGTGATTTTTTCAATTAAAAAATCACACAAAAATAAAGGGTGTTGTATTTTAAACTCTCACCTGAGAGCGTATTATATCTATGCAATAGATACTACGGATCTGTACCGTAGAGTGGGATTTTTTTTGTATGGAGGCATGATGTCCAATCTTATTTATCTTAGCATTACCGGGGAAAAGCAGGGACTGATATCAGCAGGGTGTTCATCGCTGGATTCTATTGGAAACAAGTATCAATCCGCACATGAGAATGAAATTTTTGTTTATGAGTTGGTGAATAACATTAGTCGGGAAGAAAATATTTCTCTTCTTCCTGTAGAAATCAGAAAACCAATTGATAAAGCTACACCATTGTTCGCTCAGGCAATAAATGATAAGGAAAAACTGGAGTGCGTTTTTTCTTTCTATAGAACGGCTCAGTCTGGTGGAAATGAACTTTATTTTAAGATGAAGCTTCGGGATGCGCTTATCAGCAACATCCGTTTTTTCTATCCTAACTCGCTGACACATAATGAGGTTCAGCCACAGGAAAGCGTATCATTCAAATTTGCTTCTATTGAATGGGAGCATGTTATTGCGAGAACTAGCGCATACATGCTTTGGCAGAATGTAGCTTACTGATAATATTAAAGGCCGATTTACTTTCGGCCTGATTTTTTTGAAAAGAATTTTACGTCAACATAAACAATAATGACAATCGAAAGAATAGTCAGTTTTCCCCAATGCTCAGGGATGAATTCGTAGAATAAAACACCTAAACCAATTATTAACGCCATCGTGGTATAGGTGTTAATAAATTCTTTAACTGCATAAGAAAGTATTTTCTTTAAACTCATTTTTTTAGAATTCCGTTTATTGCTTCTGTTATATCGATTTTGTCATAGGGATTTCTTGGCACATAGGGGGATAGGCGTTCTTCAAATACGAAATACAACATCTCAACCTGCATAGCATAGAGAGACCAGTATAGCTCTGGGCATACATCATGTAGGTGTCGTGCAGACATCGCGGCCTTCTGAACCTTGCCATGAAAAGTGAGAGCACTTAATCACTATCAGTGAATATTTATTAATCGATCGGCGAATTGACAGTGAAAAATTTAACGAAGATGCAATATGTTTTGCAAGCAGATAAGCAACTGACATTTTTATTGCTCTGTTTGTCGTCATATCTGATGCTATTGATACACCTAATATAGCTTTAGCTATTAATTTTTGCTCTCTTTCTTCGGTGTCTTTTAATAGAAGTTTTATATACTCAACTAAAATGTCAATAATTACATCTCTTCTTTTGTATATTTGCTTTATAGCAAGATACATTCTTCCATTTTCGGATTTTAATTGCTGGCAATCGTCATTGTATTTCTCTATAAGACAAGATGAATACCATGTTGCCCTTTCTATTCCGCTATATAAGTCAGAGGTAATGCTTGCGGTGTTTTCTTTAAACTTATGTACAATGCTATCTAAGTGAGTGGCGAGAACTCTTTCTGATTCCATTTTGTATTTTAAATATTCTGATAACTGCATGTTACGTCCCTTTTATTAGGCTGGTTCTCTCCCTTTATGCAGGCAGTTTACCCGAATAACTGGCAATATTTCAATGTTATTGCGAGAACAAACGCATACATGCTTTGGCAGAATGTAGCTTACTGATAATATTAAAGGCCTATTTACTTTCGGCCTGATTTTTTTGAACCATATTTAATATTAATAAATATGATTATGGCAATTGAAAGCAACATCAGTTTCATCCAATGCTCTGGAATAAACGAGACATAAAAAAACCATAATGCAATGGTTATAATAACTAAAACTTCAGTGATTATGAAATTTTTTATCATATATACTAGCATCTTTTTTAAACTCATTACCTTATTATCCCATTAGTTAAGTTTATTATTTCTTCTTCACTTTTTGAATTGGTTGGAATATATGGTAATAGGATTGGTTCTATTAAAAAGTATAACATTTCTAATTTTTGTGCATAAAATAAAGCATATAGTGCGGGGTTAATATCCCGTAAATGGCGGGCTGACATGGCCGCTTTCTGAACTTTGCCATAAAATGCTGTTACTGTTATAGCCCAATAAGATGTTTGATTAATTGTTTTGCGTAAGGATGCATTGAAATTAAGAGTAGTGCTAATAAATTTAGCTAATGCATATGATATTGATTCTTTTATCACCCTGTTTGTGGAGAATTCAGATGTTACACCTAAAATTGCTTTGGCTATTGTTTTTTGTTTATTTTCATCAAAGTCTTTCATTAAATTATCGGTATAAATTTTCACCATATCCAGAATAACATCATCTCTTTTAAATACTTTTTTTATTGCACTAACCATTCTGGAATCTTCATACTGTAATTCTTGACAGACATCGTTATATTTCTCAAATAAGCATGATGAATACCAGCTTGTCCTTTCCATACCACTATATAGATCTGTTGTTAAGCTTATTGAGTTGCTCTTTAATTTCTTTGTGATGTCACCTAAATGGGTTGCGAGAACTTTATCAGACTCCATTTTGTATTTTAAATATTCTGATAACTGCATGTTACGTCCCTTTTGTTAGGCTGGTTCTCTCCCTTTATGCAGGCAGTTTACCCGAATAAGCGGAAATATTTCAATGCTTTTGCTTGTCTGATAATTTGCATCCTACTAATTATAGAATGAAAACATTGTTTTTTTAGAAAATACGATAATATATCCTTATATAAATAAAAATGAGTAGTTATAGATTGTGATGAAAAAGGCGGTGATTATGTGTGCCCCCGAAAATTCGTGGTTTTCTATGGATGTGAATGTTCATTATTGGAATTTGAAATGCATAAAAAGCCCATGTTACATGGGCTTGTGTAGGTCAATGATGTTGAATGGAAATCACTCGATATTCTGAATTTGTTCCCGCATTTGCTCGATCAGCACTTTCAACTCGATTGCTGAAGCGGTTACGTCGGCGTTGATGGATTTCGAGGCCAGCGTGTTCGATTCGCGGTTGAATTCCTGCATCATGAAGTCGAGGCGGCGGCCGACGGCTTCTTCTTTTTTCAGGATTTTGTAGGTTTCTTTGACGTGAGCATCGAGGCGGTCGAGTTCTTCGGCGACGTCGACGCGCTGCGCCATCAGCACCAGTTCCTGTTCCAGACGGTTATTTTCCAGCTGTACCTGCGCATCTTCCAGCTTGCTTTGCAGGCGCTCGCGCTGCCATAGCAGGACGTTCGGCATCTGGGCACGGACTTTGGTCACTTCGGCGCTAACACCAGCCAGACGCTGTTCGATCATCGCTTTCAGCGCGTTACCTTCGCTTTCTCGGGCGAGGATGAAGTCATCCAGCGCGCCTTCCAGTGCTTTCAGCAGTTCGGTGCTGATGGTGTCCAGATCCTGCTCTTCTGCCGACATCACGCCCGGCCAGCGCAGAATATCAACCGGGTTGATTTCGCCCTCGTCGCTCTGCATTTTGACCCAGTTGGCGGCATTAACCAGCTGTTTCGCCAGCTTTTCGTTCAGGATCAGCGAACTTTGCGCACTGGGATCGAGTTCAAAACGCAAGTTGCATTCGATTTTTCCACGGGTCAAACGGGCGCGGATGCGTTCGCGGGCCACAGGTTCGAGGCTGCGGAATTGTTCCGGTAAACGAAGATAGGTTTCCAGATAGCGCTGGTTAACGGAACGCAGTTCCCAGGCTGCGCTTCCCCAGTTGCCCTTGATTTCTCGGCGGGCGTAAGCGGTCATGCTGCGAATCATTGGTGCATACCTGTAAAGCAAATGATGGGAAGGATTATAGCGTTGAGTCCTGCGCAGGGGATAGGAAAAACCGTCCGTGGCGTGGCGTCTGTCGCGAATCAGGCGGCGTAAAGCAGAGTCTCGTGCTGTCTGGCGATGTCACGACAGCGGTTCTTCATCATCTGTTTCAGTTGCAGCGTCGCCTGCGATTGTGGGTTGTCGCGGCGGCTGATCAGCGTGACTTCAAAAGGCAGCGGCTGATCGATAGGGACGATTTTGAGCTGGTCCGCATAGCGGCAGGCGGTGAAAAGATCGACGATGCCCGCGCCGCCGCCCGCCAGAACCATGTCGGCAATCACTGAGTAGGTTTTGATGTAGAGCGAAGCCGCTGGCTGTAGCGCTTTGTCGCGCAGCGCACGGTGTACCACCTGACCGAGCGGATCCTGATGCTGCATCATCAGCAGGTTATTGTTGCACAACCATTCCAGCGACACCGGGCCATTTATTGGGCTATTTTTCGGCAATAGCGCAACCATAGTAGACTGGAACAACGGTTCCGCCAGCAGTTCAGACGGCACCTGCTGACCAAAAATCAGCGCGAAATCGAGCTGGTTTTGCAGGATGTTCTGGCACAGCGTGCTGAAGTGTTCGGTTACCAGTTCGACGTTAACCGATGCAGCCTGCTTATGAAACTCCACCAGCGTTGGTGCGACGATCATCTGCCCGAACGCGTGTGCCGCGCCCAGCCGCACTGAGTGTGCTTTGCTGGTTTTGATTTGTTCGGTGAGGGAACTGATGCTTTGCAGATGGCTGAAAAGCTCCTGCACTTTCGGTATTAGGCGCAGCCCCTCTTCGGTGGCGATCATTCCCTGTGTACGACGTTCAAACAGGGAAAAACCGAGCTGTTGTTCTGCATGGTTAAGTACGCGGCTGACGTTGGGTTGTGAGACGTTGAGCAACCGAGCAGCACCGCTGATAGTGCCTGCCTGAACAATGGCCTGGAAGATTTCAATATGGCGTAATCGCATGAGTGCAGGCTCCGGCTGACGTTTTCTGATGAACGTCGTATGAGTAATAACCAAAGGGTCTGCAATTATTACGCCAGATTATAAGGCCGCGATGAATGGTCGATAGATAAGCGATGAAAACACTTTGTGCACTATTTTGATGCCCGATATCGGTGCGATCGCACCGATATCGGGCAATTTGGTTTCTACCGACTTGTGCGACAGTTTAACGATAGATATCGGCGACGGGTTCTTTCCCCACGTAGCCATAGCCGCGGTACATGCCTTCGCTGTTGAACGGCAGGGCGATGTTGCCTTCTTTGTCGACGGCAATCATCCCGCCGCTGCCATCCATTTGCAGTAATTTTTCCATCACTACGCGGTCGCTGGCCTGTTGTAAAGTCAGTCCTGCGTATTCCATAAGCGCCGAGACATCATAAGCGGCGACGGCGCGCATAAAGACTTCGCCGGTGCCGGTGCAGGAAACCGCGACCGTCTGGTTATTGGCGTAACAGCCTGCACCGATGATTGGGCTATCGCCCACGCGCCCAGCCTGTTTGTTGGTCATGCCGCCCGTCGAGGTTGCCGCTGCGAGATTTCCTGCACTGTCGAGTGCGACTGCGCCGACGGTGCCGAATTTACGGTCGGGATCGATAGGGTCGTTCTGTCCGTCATGATCGAGGATGACGCGACCTGAACCCGCCTGCGCGTTGTGCAACTGCTGACGGCGTTCGTCGGTGGAGAAAAATGCAGGCTCAACCCTTTCCAGCCCATGCTGCTGGGCAAACGCTTCTGCGCCATCGGCGGTAAACATCACATGCTGGCTGGCTTCGAGTACAGTGCGCGCTGCCAGAATCGGGTTACGGATGTGGCTGACGCAACTGACCGCGCCGGCATCTAACGTCCGTCCATCCATGATGCTGGCGTCCAGTTCGTGGGTTTCCGCGTGGGTGAACACCGAGCCGTGTCCAGCATTGAACAACGGGCACTCTTCCAGCAGGCGGACGGCTTCCGTCACGGCATCCAGCGCGCTGCCGTTTTCAGCCAGAATGCGTTGTCCACTGGCAACAATCTCGGACAGCGCTGCCAGATAACGTTGCTCTTTTTCAGCACTCATAGCCGAGCGGGTCAGCGCACCTGCGCCACCGTGGATCACAATCACGGGTTTCGTCATGCGATAAATTCTCTTTTCAATCGGTTTACGCCCCGGAATAAGGGGCGGAGAGACCGGAATCAGTTTTGCGTTGTCGCCAGATAGGAAAATGCACCCAGCAGGCTGGTGATTTCCCGCATGCTTTGCGCCGTATAACCTACGGTTATGGCATCCAAACGTTCAATGTTCGGCAGCAGACAGAATAGATCGGCGAGTACCGGTTTTGCCACCATCAGCTCAAGACGGTAGGGAGCCTGAATCCGCGAATTCAACGAACGGTGTGCTTTTTCCACCGCCGCCTTTGCCGCGTCGCGAATCACCTGGCGAGCCTGTTCGGTGCTGAGGGATTCTGCTGCGTGCTGTGAGATAGCGCGTTTAACGCAGGCGTAATCGGTATCGGGATAGTAACGGGCAATCCAGTTCTGGAGCGTGTCGTCGCCGCTGACCAGCCAGAGCGGCGTCTTCTGTTCAACGCCTGCGGCGGCGTAGATGTCGCTCTCTCCCATGATTTCACCGTTGATGCGCACGCGGTAGAACGCCCGGCCGTTGATGGTGTGCGACAGCACGCCAAACTCGCCCGCGGCGCTGTGGTAGCCGATGAACATCATGCCGTCGAACTGCTGCTGTTCCAGCCCTTCGACCATCGAATAGCCGCGCGGTTTACCTTGTACCAGTCGGGCGCGGGCGTCGATGTTCTCCGCACGTAGGTTAACCATTGCCGCATGGCTGTCGGCGACCACCACTTCTGTTGCGCCACCTGCGAACGCGCCGTCGATGGCGGCATTCACTTCCTGTTCCATCAGGCCGCGTGCCAGCTGATATTCAGCGGTGCCGGGGCTGCACTGTTCCGGGCGCATCACGCCTGCGATCCCTTCAATATCAGCAGAGATAAAAATTTTCATAATCAGTTTCCTACGGGAGAATGACCTACAGAAGAGAAAGTCGCGGCTAGCTTATCCAACGCCTGTGGTAGCGTCGGGCGATGATGGCCGCGAAAACCGGTGACGGCGTCTGCCTGAAGCATGGCGTCGAGCACGGCGTGTTCGGTCGCATCGGCGGCGGCGCTTAACAGCGGTTCAAGCTGCGCATCCTCCGGCGGTTGCGGTTGTGGGCAGGTGGAGAACGCCACGGCGATGTCGCCGGAACCGTGTCCCCAGTAGCTGCCGAGTCGTCCCAGTCCCGCACCCGCACGTTTGGCGATGCGCTTGAGCTGGCGGGCATCGAGCGGTGCATCTGTCGCCATGATAATGATGATCGATCCCGCATCCTGCTGCGGTGCGAGCTCTGGCAGAATGGGTGCGATGGCGTCTCCCATCTGTACGCCGTCCAGCGTCAGCGCGGAAAGTGTGCCGAAGTTTGCCAGCACCAGTACGCCGAGCGTGGCGTTTAATTCGGGAATCAGACGTGATGTTGTGCCGATACCGCCTTTCAGACTAAAGCAACTCATGCCACGTCCAGCACCGACGCTGCCGCGTGCGAAGTTATCCGTTGCGCTATCCAGTGCGTGCCGCGCCATGTGTTCCGTCACAGCCAGCGCCTGAATGTCGTTCAGCCAGCCGTCGTTGCACTCCAGCGCCAGCGGGTTAACTGTCGGCAACGTGCGGCCCAGTTCAGGATTGCGGGAAATCGTGTCGCGTACCAGCGTGGTAAACAACGTGCCGGTTGCCAGCGTGTTGCTGAGCAGGATAGGTGTTTGCAGCAGCCCCAACTCCTCAATCTGCACCAGTCCGACGGGTTTGGCGAAGCCGTTCAGCACCGCCGCGCCGCAGGGCAGGGGCTGGGTGAACAGGTTCTCGCCGGGCGGCACAATCGCGGTCACGCCGGTTTGTACTTCCCCCGCTGCCAGCGTGCAGTGGCCGACTCGCACGCCTGCCACATCGCTGATGCTGTTATGCGGCCCGCTGGCCGAGCGCGGCGTACCCAGTTGCCGCGTCGTTTTCCAGCGTTGTAGCACCAGCGCTTGCTGCTGCTGGTGATAGTCTTTCATCTGGTGATCGCGGTGCATTGCCGTCCTCAGCTTTTCAGTTTGGGATCGAGCGTATCACGCAGCGCATCCCCGAGCAGGTTAAACGCCAGCACGGTGAAGAAAATCGCCAGACCGGGGAACACGCTAACGTGCCACGCGCCCGCCATCATCAGGCTGCGGCTCATCGCCAGAATATTGCCCCATTCCGGCACGTCCGGCTCTGGACCAAGACCGATGAAGCTCAGCCCTGCCGCAGTCAGGATGCTGGTGCCGATACGCATGGTGAAATAGACGATCACGTTAGGCAGCGTGCCGGGCAGGATGTGGCGCATCAGTACGATGCGATCCGGTGCACCGGCGCAGCGTACTGCTTCTACATAGGCCGCCTGTTTCAGCGACAGGGTGGAGGCACGCACGATGCGAGCGAAGACCGGCACGCTGAAAACTGCCACGGCGATAATCACGTTATTCAGGCCAGGACCGAGGATCGCGACGACCGCAATTGCCAGCAGCATACCGGGGAAGGCGAACAGCACGTCGGAACCGCGCATGATCAGCGTATCCACCCAGCGGCCGTAGTACCCCGCCAGCAGGCCGAGTACGATACCGACCAGCATTCCCAGCGTGACGGAGAAAACACCGATATATAACGAGATGCGAGCGCCGTAGATGATACGACTCATCACATCGCGCCCGAGATCGTCGGTGCCCATCCAGTGTGCTGACGAAGGCGGTGATGCTAACGCCATCCAGTCGGGTTCCATCGGGTTCCACGGTGCTAGCCAAGGGGCGAAAACCGCGACCAGCACTAGCAGCAGAACGAAGCCGCTGGAAACCAGCGCCATCGGGTTACGGATAAAGACCTGAACGAAATCGCGCCACGGCGACCGTATCGTTTCTTCATCAAGCGTGGCAACGGCCACGACGGGATCGGAAGGGAGGTTCATCGTGTCTCCTAACGTAGGCGAATCGCCGGATTGACCACCGCGTACAGCAGGTCCACCAACAGGTTAATGACAATAAATTCAAACACGAACAGCATCACCAGCGCCTGCATGACCGGCTGATCCTGCGTCTTGATCGATTCAATCAGCAGCCAGCCCAGTCCCGGCCAGCTAAACACGCTTTCGACCACGATGGAGCCACCAAGCAGGAAGCCGAATTGCAGCCCGAGCATGGTGATAACCGGGATCAGCGCGTTCCGCATCACGTGCTTCCAGGTGACCAGCCGATTGCGCAGCCCCTTGGAGCGAGCGGTGCGCACGTAGTCTTCTTGTGCGACTTCCAGAAACGCGGAGCGGGTAAAACGTGCCATGACGGCGGCTACCGATGCCCCGAGCGTCAGCGCAGGCAGAATAATGTCGCTGGGCTGATTAAAGCCGCTGACGGAGAAGACGCCGAACGGCATGGCGACAAACTGAATCAGCAACAGGCCGAGCCAGAACGGCGGCATGGAAATCCCGCCGACTGCGAAGCTCATTAGCGTCCAGTCCTGCCATTTTCCCCGCTTGAGCGCGGAAACCACGCCGATCAGCAGGCCGAGCAGGACTGACCAGACAAAGCCCGCCAGCGCCAGCCACATGGTGGGCATGAAACTCTTGCTGATGACGTCGATGACTGGCTGCTGGGTACGATACGTTACACCCAGATCGCCGCTGAACAGGCCGCCGAGCCAATGGACATATTGCTGCGGCAGCGGATCGTTCAACCCTAATTGCTGACGGGCGGTTTCCACCGCCTCAATAGTCGCGTCAGCACCAGCGTAAATGCGTGCCGGATCACCCGGCAGCAGTTTGATAAAACCGAACACTAACAGGGAGACCACCAGCAGAACCGGGATCATTTCCAGCAAACGTCGGACGATATAAGCAAACATGGCGTTCTCCCTGACCGATTACTTAAATTCAGCCTGATCGAAGATCAGTGAACCGTCTGCCAGCATGTATACGCCGTCGAGGTTCTTGGTTTTGCCGACCACGTTGTCCGGCGAACCCAGGAAGACCACCGGCGCATCCTGCCAAATCTGGCGCTGTGCATCAGCGTAAGCGGCGGCACGTTTGTCTGTATCAGCAGTCGCCAACCCAGCGGTAATCGCTTTATCCGTGACCGGATTGCTGTAGTAGGAAACGTTGTAAGCAACCGGAACCCAAGACTCTGTAGCGAACAGTGGACGCAGCGCCCAGTCAGCATCGCCCGTAGATGGCGACCAGCCGTTATAGAACAGGTCAAATTCAGCTTCTTTTGGATCTTTCACGCCAAACAGCTTGGCGTTACGCATCCCGGAATCCATCGGGGTAACGGTAACCTTGATGCCGACCTGTTCTAACTGCTGTTTGAAGAACTGCGCGCTACGGATGTAGTCGGTACGGTTCGTCGTCCACAGTTTCAGGCTCAGGCCGTTGGCGTAGCCCGCTTCTTTCAGCAGTGCCTTGGCTTTTTCTGGGTTATAGGTGTAGTTCGGCGAGCTCTGGCGGGCGAAGAACTGCACGTCCGGTGCCATCGCTGAAGAGGCAGGAACGCCCATACCTGCAAAGCCGACTTTCAACCAGATATCGCGGTTGATGGCGTAGTTAAGTGCCTGACGCACGCGGATATCGTTCAGCGGCGGGCGCAGGTTGTTCATTGCCAGCCAGAACTGATAAATACTTGGGTCGCGCTGAATCGCCAGTTTGCTGTCGTTTTGTACGGTGCCGATCAGGTCAGAAGGCAGCGGATACACGGCATCGACCTGGCCTGATTTCAGGGACGCCACGCGAGTGGAATCTTCTGGCGTCGGGTAGAAGGTCACGCTGTCGACTTTCGGCCAGCCTTTCTGCCAGTAATTGTCGAATTTCACCAGCTTCACGTCTTTACCCTGCTGCCATTCGGTGAACTTGAACGGGCCAGTACCGACTGGATGTACGCGCAGCTGTGCTTCATCTGGATATTTCTTCAGTGCTTCCGGGCTGTGCATAACAGCAGACGGGTGCGCCAGCGTGTTCACAAAGGCACCGAAGGATTTGTTCAGCTCGATTTTAACCTGTGTTGGCGACAGCACGGTGACGGTTTGCACCATGTTAAACAGGCTGTTGCGTTTTAAGCCTTTGCTCTGATCGGCCAGACGGTCGAGGTTGGCTTTAACGGCGTCGGCGTTGAAGGGGGCGCCGTCCTGGAAGGTGATGCCTTCACGCAGCGTAATGACAAACTCGGTGGCGGCGTCGTTGCTGGTATAGCCTGTCGCCAGACGTGGCACCAGCTTCATTTTGTTATCGAACTGGAACAGACGCTCGAAGATGCCGCTCTGAATGGAGTAGCTCAGCGTGTCCGAGGTGTCGTGCGGGTCGAGCCCGGTGATATCGGCATAGATGGAAATACGAAGGTCTTGCGCCTGGGCAACAGCAGCCAGACACAGTGAGAGCCCGAGGGCAACGGCGGAGCGGCGAACGAATGGCTTCATGGTTATCTCTCCTGGTCAGCAATGAACGTGTGTTGTGTTTATGAATGTGTTGTGTTTCAGGCAGCCGATTCGTTGTCGGCGACCCAGTGCTGCGGCGCAACCTCTCGGTAGCGCGTTTTGGCGACGACCTCGCCTGCTTTACGCAAGGGGGAGGGGATTTCGCTGTCGTCAAACTGGCGTGTGCCGCGACGGGTTGGATCGGCAATCGGGACCGAGGCCAACAGGCGGCGAGTGTACGGATGCTGTGGATCGTTAAACACGGACTGGCGCGGGCCGATTTCCACAATCTGGCCGAGGTACATCACCGCCACGCGGTTGGCAATGCGCTCGACTACCGCCATATCGTGCGAGATGAAAATCCACGACACACCGGTTTTCTTCTGAAGATCCATCATCAGGTTGACGACCTGTGCCTGAATCGACACATCGAGCGCCGAAACGGCTTCGTCAGCAATGATGACCTGCGGCTGCAACGCCATCGCTCGGGCAATCGCGATACGCTGACGTTGTCCGCCGGAAAACTCGTGTGGATAACGACGTGCGTGCTCAGGCAGCAGACCGACGCTTTTTAACAGCGCCTGTACTTGCGGTGTCGCCTCTTCCAGCGATTTCACCAGCCCGTGCAGCAGCAGTGGTTCGGCGATGGTGAAGCCGACCGTCAGACGTGGATTGAGCGAAGCGTAGGGGTCTTGAAACACCATCTGCATTTCCCGACGTAGCGGCTGGAAATCACGCTCTTTCATCTGAGAAATTTCGTTGCCCTGAAAATGAATGCTCTCGGCTTCGCTCTGTACCAGACGCAGCAGGGCGCGTCCGGTGGTGGATTTGCCGCAGCCGCTTTCGCCAACGATAGCCAGCGTTTCGCCCGGCCAGACGTTGAAATCGATCTGTTCTACCGCATGAACGTGATGGGTGATGGTGGAGAAAATCCCGCTACGCATGGGGTAATACACGCTCAGCCCGCGAATATCTAACAGCGGCTCGGCATCATAACGCGCGGTGACCTGCTCACTATCTTCTGGGTCGGCAGCCTTTCCTAGCAGAGGGAAGCGCTTCGGCCAGAGGCTATCGCGCATGTCGCCCAGTTTCGGTACGGCGGCCAGCAGCGACTGGGTATAAGGATGTTGCGGTGCAGCGAAAATCTGTTCAACAGAGCCTTGCTCTACGATCTCGCCGCGATACATCACCACTACGCGGTCGGCGATTTCCGCGACCACGCCCATATCGTGGGTGATAAACAGTACTGACATGTCGCTCTGCTGTTGCAGGTCACGCAGAATTTGCAGAATGCGAGCCTGCACGGTGACATCCAGCGCGGTGGTGGGTTCATCGGCAATCAACAGTTGTGGATCGCAGGCCAGCGCCTGAGCAATCATCACACGCTGGCGCATCCCGCCGGACAGCGAGTGCGGGTAGCTTTTCATCACGCGATCGACGTCAGCAATACGCACTTTATGTAGCAACTCACGCGCTTTTTTGTCTGCGCTGGCGGCATCACAGATTTTGTGGTCAAGCAGGGCTTCCGTGAGCTGATCGCCGACTTTCAGCACCGGATTCAGTGACGTCATCGGCTCTTGGAAAATCATGGCGAGATCGCGACCGCGCAGCTTCCGACGCGCTTCCGCTTTCATGCTCAACAGGTCATGCTGCTTGCCGTCGCGTGCGGTGAAACGGAGTGCGCCGCGTTCGATGTTGGCAGAGTCCGCCAGCAGCCCCATCACGGCAAGCGACGTCACGGATTTACCTGAACCACTTTCGCCGACCACGGCGACCACTTCCCCTTTATTAACGGTAAAAGAAATGCCTTTTAGCGCTTGATGGGTACCGGAACGGCCGCTAAAGCTGACGCTCAGGTCGTCGATTTCCAGTACAGGTCGGGGGGCGTTACCGGGTGCTGTGGCGGCACCCGCGTGCATGATATCCGTCATGGTCACTCCGGTTGAGGGTAGTAGGGTTGCTTCGGTTGAGAGCGTCATAGCCAGATTCGGCCGAGGTTATAGGTCAGATAAGGTGAGCTATCGGCGGCCAGCCAGATCGGGCCATCGAGATCGACATGCTCGGCGTCCGCTGCAACCGGCAGCGCGGCTTCCATTGCCATCGATGAGCCCAGCGTGCAGCCAACCATAATGCGCAGGCCGTGAAAGTGGGCCTCACGTACCATCGCCAGTGCTTCGGTCAACCCGCCGCACTTGTCCAGCTTGATGTTGATCATGTCGTAACGACGGCGTAACCCGACGATATCACTGCTGTGGCGGCAGCTTTCATCCGCACAGATAGGAATAGGGTGGGCGAAACGCTGCAAATCCTCGTCCTTACCGACCGGAAGCGGTTGCTCAATCATCGCGACCTGATAAGGCAGCAGCGCAGTGGATAGGCTATGCAAATCCAGCCCGCTCCAGCTTGCTCTTGCATCGATAATCAATCTGGCATTGGGCGCGGCGGCGCGAATAGCGGCGACCTTTTCCAGAATCAGTTCGCGATCCAGTTTGATTTTCAGCAGCAGTGCGCCGTGGGAAACAGCATTGGACGCGGCGGTGGCCATTTTCTCCACGCTGTCGAGCGCCAACGTTTGCGCACAGACCACAGACGTGGGGGGATGGATGCCAACGCGCTGCCACAGCGTTTGCTTTTCCAAGGTGGTGTTGAGCCGCCACAGTGCGCAGTCCAGCGCATTTCTGGCTGCACCTGGCGATAAATTCTGTTGGAGTTGTTCGATGGTGAGGCCGTTTTCTATTGCCTCACGGATCGCAGAGAGCTGGCGGCATACGCTGTCGGCGGACTCGCCATAATGTGCGGCTGGCGTACACTCGCCTTGTCCAATAAATCCTTTTTCTTCCAGTGTGACGCGAATAACGGTAACCGCGTCACGCGTACCGTTCTCAGCCGCCATAGGACGGGCTAGTGGCAGATTGACGGTTTCAATTTGCATATGCCGCATCATGATTTTTTCTCATTCACGCTCAAGGGATGAATGGACTATTTCATGATGCATCATAACTGACGAATACTTGTTTATGAGTAGGGTATAACCTGAGGTTATAGCATAAGGATAAGGTATGGCTGGTGAATAATTAACCGCTGGCGTTGCGAAATTATCGATACTGGCGCAGGGTAAGATTAGGCAGCGCGCCGCGAAGACCGTATAATGTGCGCCAGTTTTCATTGACCCACCGGAGATGAGCCATGCGCCCAACAGGCCGAAGTGCACAGCAAGTACGCCCCCTTACATTCACCCGTCATTACACGAAACACGCCGAAGGTTCCGTTTTGGTCGAGTTTGGCGACACCAAAGTGTTATGCAATGCCACGGTAGAAGAGGGTGTTCCGCGCTTTCTGAAAGGCCAGGGGCAAGGATGGGTCACCGCCGAATACGGCATGCTGCCACGTGCGACGCACAGCCGTAACGCGCGTGAAGCGGCTAAAGGCAAGCAGGGCGGGCGGACGCTGGAGATTCAGCGCCTGATTGCACGTTCCCTACGTGCGGCAATCGACCTGAAAGTGCTTGGCGAATACACCATTACGCTCGACTGCGATGTCTTGCAGGCAGACGGCGGCACGCGTACGGCGTCCATTACCGGTGCTTGTGTCGCTCTGGCGGATGCGCTGAATCAGATGGTTGCCAACGGTAAGCTGAAAAAGAACCCGATGAAAGGCATGGTCGCGGCGGTTTCTGTCGGCATCGTTAAGGGCGAAGCGCTGTGCGATCTGGAATACGTGGAAGATTCCGCTGCTGAAACCGACATGAATGTGGTCATGACCGAAGATGGCCGCATGATTGAAGTGCAGGGGACGGCCGAAGGCGAGCCGTTCAGCCACGAAGAATTACTCACCCTGCTGGCGCTAGCCCGAGGGGGAATCGATACCATCGTTCAGGCACAGAAAGCTGCCTTAGCCGATTGATTCTGATAAGCGACCAAATGGTCGCTTTTTTATACCCGTAATACTTCAAGCTGCATGTGCGTTGGCGATACTCGGCCCATCTTGAGCCTCGCCCTAGCAGGCCGCCGCAAGCGGCGTTCAAAAACGCCTTGCCGTTTTTGTCCTGCAACTCGAATTATTTAGGGTATATATAATGGTCAACAACGTGATTAACCCGTAAGACGAGGAGATGCCGTAATGAAAGCCTACCAGCGCCAGTTTATTGAGTTTGCACTCAGCAAACAGGTATTGAAGTTCGGCGAGTTTACCCTGAAATCAGGGCGTATCAGTCCCTATTTCTTTAACGCCGGGCTGTTTAATACCGGGCGCGATCTGGCCTTACTAGGGCGCTTTTATGCGGCAGCCTTGGTTGATTCCGGTGTTGAGTTCGATCTGCTGTTCGGGCCGGCTTACAAAGGCATTCCGATTGCCACTACCGCAGCGGTAGCGCTGGCAGAACACCACGATCGAGACCTGCCTTACTGCTTTAACCGCAAAGAAGCCAAAGATCATGGCGAAGGCGGCAGTTTGGTCGGCAGCCCATTGCAGGGCCGTGTGATGCTGGTAGATGACGTGATTACGGCGGGGACGGCGATTCGCGAATCGATGGAAATCATCGGTGCCCATGGTGCAACGCTGGCGGGTGTGATGATTGCACTGGATCGTCAGGAACGCGGTCGTGCCGATCTGTCTGCGATTCAGGAAGTTGAACGCGACTATCAGTGCAAGGTGATTTCGATTATTACGTTGACGGATTTGATCGCCTATCTGGCAGAAAAACCAGAGATGGCGGCGCATCTTGATGCGGTGAAAGCCTATCGTGAACAGTACGGGATTTAATTTGTGAATAGGTTCCCGCCAGACATGTTTGGCGGGAACCTTTGTTGGTAATAAGCGGCGTTTAGTTCAACTGTGCGGCCAACAGCGGCCAGCGGGTATCGAATTCTTGCGTCGGACGATAGCGGAATTCAGAGCGAACGAAGCGCGACAGCATCCCTTCGCAAAACGCTAACAGCTGACTGGCCAGCAGCGTTTCATCATGCTGGAAACCTTTTCCGTCGCGTAGCTTATGTTCGCGCAATACCTGACGCAGCTGTGATTCAATACGCTCAAACAGCTGGTTAATACGCCCCTGCAAGCGATCCTGTTCAAACATCAGCGCGTGACCGGTCATTATCCGAGTCAGACCCGGGTTCCGTTCCGCAAATCCTAAAATAAGCAGCAAAATCAGACGAAGACGATTAAACGTTTCTTTTTCATCTTGCAGAATCAGGTTAATGCGGGTGGTCAGGCTATCCTCAATAAATTCAATCAGGCTATCAAACATCCGCGTTTTACTGGGGAAATGCCGGTAGAGCGCTGCTTCGGACACGCCGACGTTCGCAGCCAGTTTTGCCGTGGTAATGCGTTGGCTACCGTCGCTGGATTCCAGCATTTGCGCCAGCGCCTGCAAAATTTCCTCGCGGCGATTCCTTTTCGTATTTTCTTTTTCTGCCATGTCTGAAAAGACCCTTGCTAAATATTTGACTGACAAGCACCCGGTAGCGCCACAGTCGCCATTTCCTTTTGGATAGATAGGCGCTGTGGCTTATATGAATTTTTTACACTATGGGGTGGCTGGAGCGCGTTAGCTACGGCCAGAGTGGCCGAAGCCGCCTTCTCCACGTTCACTGCCGACGAAATCTTCGACCAGATTGAATTCGGCCTGAACGACGGGCACAAAAACCATCTGTGCGATGCGCTCGCCCGGTTCAACCGTAAACGTTTGTTGGCCACGGTTCCAAACGGAAACCATCAGTTGCCCCTGGTAGTCCGAATCAATCAGCCCAACCAGATTCCCCAGCACTACGCCGTGCTTATGGCCCAGCCCAGAACGAGGCAGAATAACCGCTGCCAGTCCGGTATCGGCAATGTGAATTGCCAGCCCGGTTGGGATCAGGGTCGTTTCCCCTGCTTTAAGTTCAATTGCCTGATCCAGACAGGCACGCAGATCGAGCCCGGCAGAACCCGGTGTGGCATAGGTTGGTAACGGAAATTGCTGCCCAACGCGTGGGTCAACAATCTTAACGTCGATTTTTTTCATCATAACGGCTGATAATCTCGTCGATTAATTTTTGGCCAAGAAGACGCTTGTCGCACTGCGGCAACGGCGTGTTCCCACCTTGCCAAAAAAGGTGTAATGCATTGGTTTCACTGTTAAAACCATGCCCGGAAAGAGAGACGTTGTTCGCGCAAATCAGGTCCAGCTTTTTACGCGCCAGTTTTTGCCGGGCGTATTCTTCCACATTCTGGGTTTCGGCAGCAAACCCGACAACATAAGGACGATTTTTCGTCATCGCTGCGACACCGGCGATAATATCTGGATTTTTGACCAGAGTGAGAGTCATTTCATCACCCTGCTGATTCTGTTTTTTAATCTTTTCGTCAGCGATGTGTTTGGCGCGATAGTCTGCAACCGCAGCACAGCCGATAACAATGTGCTGCTGTGCCGCGTGTTCCATCACCGCGAGCTCCATCTCCAGCGCGCTGCCGACATCAATACGCGTGACGCCCTGCGGTGTATCAAGCGAGACTGGGCCGCTTACCAGTGTGACGTTAGCACCACGAGCGGCAGCGGCCTGCGCGATAGCAAAGCCCATTTTCCCAGAGCTGTGGTTAGTGATGAAGCGAACTGGGTCCAGCGCTTCCCTCGTCGGCCCAGCGGTGACCAGAATGTTCAGATGTTGCAGATCGTTGATGGCAGAAAAATGACGCTGCGCTAGCCCGACAATGTCCATTGGGTCGATCATACGGCCTGGTCCAACATCGCCACACGCCTGACTGCCGCTATCCGGCCCCCAAATAGGTAAACCTCGAGCTGCCAGCGTGCGCAGATTGTCCTGCGTGGGCTCTGCGCGATACATCTGCTGATTCATCGCAGGGACAACGGCGATAGGGGCGGATGTTGCCAGACAAATAGTGCTCAGCAGGTCGTTCGCCATGCCCGCGGCGACTCGAGCGATCAGATCGGCGGTAGCCGGGGCAAGAATGACTAAATCAGCCCATTTCCCTAACTCAATGTGACCCATTGAGGCTTCTGCTGCTGGGTCAAGCAGATCGTCCGAGACCGGGTAGCCAGAGACGGCTTGTAGCGTCAGTGGAGTGATGAAAGCTTTAGCGGCAGATGTCATGACAACCCGTACGTCGGCTCCGCCATCGCGCAGGCGCCGCACCAGTTCCGGGCACTTGTACGCCGCGATACCGCCGCTGATACCCAGCACGATTCGTTTGCCGGAGAGTGCATTCAGGCTGGAAAATTCCGTCATCATCATGGTCCGATTGAAAGTCAGAAGAGTCGTCATTTTACCATAACCTTGAGGGCAGATAGGAATCTTAAGGTCGTTGCTGTGGTTTCCTTGAGAAGATTGCGAGGCGCTTCGCAGCCTTTTATCACCGATATCGTCCTATTTTTTCGGGCGTGACATGATGCCGTCGAGTGGTACAGGGAGAGGCTGATGGGTTGGGAAAAGGGATTGGCACCGCGTGAAAAACTGGTGCGTTTAGGCGCGGAATCACTGACGGATGCCGAACTGTTGGCGATTTTTTTACGCACAGGGTTGCCCGGTGTGCATGTGATGCAGTTGGCAGAGAATTTGTTGGCGCAGTTTGGGTCGTTATATCAACTGATGACGGCCGAGCAGTCCGCGTTCCATAACGCCAGAGGGGTGGGAATATCAAAATATACGCAAATCAAGGCGATCGCAGAGCTGTCGCGGCGGTTGTTTTTCTCCCGCCTGGCGAAAGAGGATGCGATGCTAAACCCAGAAGCGACTGGTCAATATTTGCAGTTGCTACTGTCGCGACGTGAGCGCGAGGTTTTTTTAGTCCTGTTTTTGGATAATCAGCATCACGTTATTCGCCATCAGGAGATGTTTGTTGGTACGATTAACAGCGTAGAAGTACACCCGCGTGAAATTGTGCGTGAAGCGCTAAAGGCGAATGCCGCTGCGCTGATTTTGGCGCATAATCACCCGTCGGGAAAAGCGGAGCCGAGTCAGGCTGACCGTGCGATAACCGAACAGATTGTCAAAGCCTGTCTGTTAATGGAGATCCGCGTGCTCGATCATTTGGTTATTGGGCATGGCGAATACGTTTCTTTTGCCGAGCGCGGCTGGATTTGACAGATATTTCCGCGATCCAATGGGATCTTTAGCTGTTCGGGACTTGAGCACTTACGCTTCAGAGCGTATACTACGCCACCTTTGAGAATCTTGGGTGTGGCGTTAAGAGCCTATCTCAGCAGGTTTATCCTGATGACAGAGTCTTTTCAGTGAAGTTGCTGAGATGGGCTCTAAAGCCTGACGAGGCGGCCAAACCCTATACGAAGCTCGAGCTGATTTGATTTTTGGAGAATAGACATGTCCCGAGTCTGCCAAGTTACTGGCAAGCGTCCGGTGGCCGGTAATAACCGTTCCCACGCAATGAATGCGACCAAACGCCGTTTTCTGCCGAACCTGCACTCACACCGTTTTTGGGTTGAAGGTGAAAAACGCTTTGTAACGCTGCGCGTATCTGCGAAAGGTATGCGTGTTATCGACAAGAAGGGTATTGAGACGGTTTTGGCCGATCTGCGTGCCCGTGGTGAAAAGTATTAAGGAACTGAATCATGGCTAAGGGTGTTCGCGAGAAGATCAAGCTTGTTTCTTCTGCTGGTACTGGTCACTTCTATACCACTACGAAGAACAAACGTACTAAGCCGGAAAAATTGGAATTGAAGAAATTCGATCCAGTTGTCCGTCAGCACGTTCTCTACAAAGAAGCTAAAATTAAGTAATTTCTGCTTCTTGATAAAAACCCGGCCTTGGTCGGGTTTTTTTTCGCCATATGCCAGCCAGATGTCGATTTTTTTTAACTGCTTTGTGTTAAATACTGCGGGTAAAATAGGCTAGCCGTTGCCTTGTTTCCTGCTGCATCCCCTGTCTTGCGGGCTGTCACTGATGGTATCCTGCTGTTTATGCTAATGTAGCTACCTTTATCAGGAGACGCACATGCCTGAATTACCTGAGGTTGAAACCAGCCGTCGTGGGATTTCACCGTATCTTATCGGCCACACCATTCTTTATGCTGAAGTGAGAAACTCACGCCTGCGCTGGCCGGTATCGGCTGAGATTCTTTCGCTGAGTGATGAGCCGGTGCTAAGTGTGCGTCGGCGGGCAAAATATCTGCTGATTGAGCTGACTCGTGGCTGGATTATTGTGCATCTCGGCATGTCTGGCAGCCTGCGGGTGTTGCCGGAGTATAGCGAGCCGGAAAAACACGATCACGTTGATTTAGTGATGGATAGCGGTAAGGTACTGCGTTACACCGATCCTCGGCGCTTTGGTGCCTGGCTGTGGACAGATAATCTCGAAACCTGCTCGGTATTGGCGCATCTCGGGCCAGAACCGTTAGAGGCGGAATTTTCTGCAGATTATCTTTATCAGACTTCACGCGGTAAAAAGACGGCAATCAAACAGTGGATTATGGATAACAAAGTCGTCGTCGGCGTAGGCAATATTTACGCGAGCGAATCGCTGTTTGCTGCGGGCATCCATCCTGACAGAACCGCTGGATCGTTAAATGAAAACGATGCCGCCGTATTGGTGGGCGTGATTAAACAGGTGCTACAGCTTTCGATTGAGCAAGGGGGCACGACGCTGCGTGACTTTTTGCAATCAGATGGCAAACCCGGTTATTTCGCGCAGGAGTTACGCGTCTATGGCCGCAACGGTGAACCTTGTCGGACATGCGGAACGCCGATAGAAATCGCGAAGCATGGGCAGCGCAGCACGTTTTTCTGTCGCCGCTGCCAGAAGTAATCCTATTTTTCTTTTTCAGTTTTTATAGCCTAAATATAAAAATTTTCAGAGGGCACTATGAGTCGTGTGGATATTAGCGTCATTGTTCCGATATATAACTGCGAAGAGTACATCGATCCTCTTTTTTCGTCATTGCTTGCTCAGGATAATGTCTCTTTTGAAATTATTGCGGTCAATGATGGTTCCACCGATGGCAGCCTTGTGAAATTGAATGCGATAGGAAAATTGGCTACGAATTTGATTATTGTAAGTCAGGAAAATAAGGGGTTATCTGAAGCGAGAAATACAGGGATTCGGCACGCGAATGGGGAGTGGATTGCATTTGTTGACGGCGATGACTGGTTGGAAAAAGATACGCTATCGACATGGCTGGGAAAAGCTGAGGAACAACGCCTCGATCTCTTGATAGGTAATGGTTTCAAGTTTAATGAAAACCCGGAACAAGAAATAAAAGAACCTATTCAGACGAAACAGCCATGGGGTGAGGTAATCAGCGGTGATGAATGGGTTATTCGTGGTGTAAAACATAACGAATGGTGCCACTTTTCCTGGTTGCAGCTCATTCGTCACGATATTATTTCATTGAATAATTTAAGCTTTATTCCAGATATGGTGCATGAAGATATTCTATGGACGGCGAATTTAGCACTGGTAGCCAAGCGGGTCGGTTTCTGTGAAAAGATGGGTTATGGTTATCGAGTTGGCAATGCTCATTCGATCACAAAGTCATCATCTGTCGAGAAAATAGCACGCAGAGCAAACAGCTATATTGATATCATGCAGGGGCTGATTTCTCTCGCAGCTCAGAACAAAGATAACGTTGCTTTAAATAAAGCGTTAACTCGTCATGCCAACCGAGAGAGTCGCCATTTATTTGGGCTTTTGCGTAAAAAGATATCATCGCCTGCTATCCGGCAACAGCTAGCTAGAAAATTTATCTCTACGGGTATTGGCGGGAATTTATTCAAGGGAATGAGGACATTTAATGATTTTTGGTATTCCCTACGTTTTTATTTTACGGTTTATTTATATTCAAAGAAAAAATAATTCCCCTACATCTTCTTTGATAGTTTGTCCGCCAAGGCACTAACGATGGCATCGGGTAAGAAATGCGATACGTCACCGTCGTGACGAGCCACTTCCTTAACCAAAGAGGATGAAATAAACGACCACTCTTCCGATGGCATCAGAAAAACGCTTTCGAGCGTAGGCATTAGGTGGTGATTCATTTTTGCGAGCTGGAGTTCATATTCGAAATCGGCAACAGCTCGCAAACCACGCACAAGAATATTGGCTTTTTGCTGTTGTGCGAAGTGCACCATAAGATCGCTGAAACCAACCACTTCGACGTTCGATAAATGCTGCGTTGCACCCTTTGCCAGCGCCACGCGTTCATCCAGAGTGAAAAGCGTATGCTTACTCGGGCTGGCAGCGATGGCCAGCACCACATGGTCGAACAGGCGTGATGCACGTGTCAGCAAATCCAAATGACCATTGGTTAATGGATCGAACGTTCCAGGATAAATCGCTTTGGTTGTCATCACGTCAGCCCTTCATTCACTGTCTGGGTAGCTACTGCTTTACTGTGTCCGCTGGGGCAAATAAGGTTCCAGTAGCGTAAGCAGCATCTGTAGTGCGCCCTGGTTTTGGTGTAACACTTCCACGGCGTGTCGACCATAGTAAAGACGATAGTCTTCGTCAGCGAGCAGTTTCCCGACTTCTTTTCCAAGTGAGTCTGCATCGGTCACGGTAATCAGCCCGTCGGCCTGATCGAGTTTGTTGCAGATATCTTTGAAATTGAACGTGTGTGGCCCCATCAATACTGGGATCGCATGAGCTGCCGCTTCTAGCGGATTATGTCCGCCGCGTTCAACCAAGCTCCCCCCGACAAAAGCCAGATCGGCGATGCCGTATAACAGCATCAGCTCGCCCATGGTGTCCCCAATGACGACCTGTGTATTTGCGGGAGGCTGTTCACCGCTGCTGCGCAGCGTGTAGGTGAATCTCAGATTTTCTGTCAGCGCCTGCGTGGTGGCGAAACGTTCTGGATGGCGAGGCACAAGAATGAGGAGTAGGTCAGGATAGGTGGCAAGCAGCTGTCGGTGAGCAGCCAGAACGATCGCTTCTTCACCTTCGTGCGTACTGGTGGCTATCCATACTGGACGGTGTGGCGCCCACTGTCGGCGTAATGTAATGGCGCGAGCCGCCAGTTCCGGCGTCACGGAGATATCAAATTTGAGGCTGCCGGTTACTTTCAGGCTGGAGCGCTTCAGACCAAGATCAATAAATCGATTCCCATCTTCCTGATTCTGTGCAGCGACGAGGGTAATGCGCTGCAAGATATGGCGCATTAGCTTCCCGATCTTTTTGTAACCCGCAGCAGAGCGTTCGGACAGCCGGGCATTTGCAATAACCAGTGGAATATCGCGTTTATGCAGCTCTGCGATCAGGTTTGGCCACAGCTCGGTTTCCATAATAATGACGATTTTCGGACGAACCTGATCAAAAAAGCGCTTCAGGGCACAGGGTAAATCATAAGGCAGGTAAACGTGGTAGACCGTATCGCCAAACGCTGAACGCACGCGCTCGGATCCGGTTGGCGTCATGGTGGTGACTGTAATCGGCAGATTGGGGTAACGATGGCGCAGCGCTCTCACTAAGGGAATGGCGGCCAGCGTTTCCCCCACCGACACCGAATGCAGCATGATACCGTCTGGTTTAACCTTCTCTGCACAAAAGCCGTAGCGTTCAGCCCAGCGTCGACGATAGGCCGGAGCCTTACGGCCACGAAGCCACAGGCGAAGCCAAATCAACGGTTGGATGAGGTACAGGATGATGGTGTAGAGAGTTTGTAACATAGGATCTACTGTTATCGGTTATCGCTGGGGGGATTTTATCGGGTTCGTGAGGATAAGGCTATAATCTTTCTGGATAGCGAATATCTTCAATGATTTTTTTGAACATTGCATCAGGGCTATACTGATACAATATAGAATCTTTTACGGGGGTAAACGGCGTATTTAAAAAGTCATCTATTTTGTCCAAAGATTTTTTCCCCAGTATGAAAATTTGATTGGGTGAATAGAAATCATAATTTTCTATATCTACATTGTTGGTTATTAATTTTTTTTTAAAGAAAATTGCTTCTAATGCCCGTAGAGTAAGTCCTGACTGGCCTTCTCTGTTTATCTCTATCAAGACTTCAGAGGCTAATGCATTTCTTATATTTTCGTCATAACTTAAATAATTACTTATGTAATATTTTGATTTTTTTAACGAAGTTTTATCTTTAACTACGTGAAAGTTTATTAATTGTGATTTTTCTTCTAGTTTTTTAGCAATATGCTCTATTTCCTCTATTCTACCCTTGTCTCTTCCAAGGAAAAAACACTGTTTAGGTAGTGGTTTTATATTCTCTATTATCTTTTCAATTTCATTGAATCCAAATGGAAAGAACTGCTTTAAATAGACCAATTTTTCTTTTTTACAATCTTCTTTATCGAAGCTATAGATTTTGTTAAATACTTTGTTGGCGATAACAAAATCTACATCTTTACTTTCTCGCAAACTGCTTCTTAGTAGTAGTATTTTTTTACATTCTAAATGTTTTGCTATGTCTATATATTTGAAGAATAGAGATTCTTTAAATATCAATATGTCATCTTTGGAAATCCCCCTATATTTAAATTGAATGTATTTTTTTAATAACCAAGTATTTTCTATTTCATATTTTTTTATTTTCTTGTTTATTGAATAAAGTGATTTTGATAAAACACTCATTTCTTTAATGTTGTTTTCTTTTTTTAAATAAGATATCATTATTTTTTCATAATCGTCATTCCAATCAATAAAATATATCACTTTTTCTCCTTAAGAGTTGTTTTTAATTAAAGTATTTTTTAAACTCTGATTTTTTGAAAATACTTTCTGGGACAGCGCTATTTGGTGATAGATTTATCACTTCTATACCTAACTTATCTTCTAAGACATGTGATGCATGCTTTAATGAAGTTATGATGGAATCTATGTCGTTATTTAATTGAGTGTGTATTTTGTCATTTTTATCTTCATAAAATCGTGGTTTATCAAAATTATTCATATCCATGCCGATAATGTAAATTTTTTCAAAGCCAAGATGGGAGATTATTTGTAATGTCCAGTATACAACTGTTTTTCCTGGGAAAATCCCATCTTTTATATCTGATGAAAAGCCTATTTTGTTAGTTTTGTCGGGGTGGAAATATGATTTATTTTTATAAAATAAACACAAATCATTGAAGTTTAATTTTGGTTCATAAATTCTTTCATTTAAATCTTCAATAATGGAAACTGAACAGTTTAGCGACTCTTCGCTATATTTATCTATAATCTTTATAATTATATCTATAGTGGTAAATAAGATTATATTCTTATCTTCAATTATTTCTTTTATTATATTTGGTCTGTGATCTGGGAAATGAATGTCAGTTACTACGTAAAATGAGAAGTCTATTTTTGAGTTCAGATAATAAGATCCATTTACCCCTATCACTGGGATTTTTAATTCTTTATTTAATTCAATTTCATTGATGGATGGGCCTGTGGCAATTAATAATATTGATCCTTTTTGTTTTCCCCTTATTTTATCTATTTCTAATAAAGGGATTTTTTTTTCTTTGTATGAGAACTCTATGATCTCATGTCCTTTATTTCTCTTTATTTTTACATACGGCCATCGCTTTCTATTGTGATGGTATTTTTTAGAATGTGCTACTTTGTATAGAAATTTATAAATTTCTATTTTTATTTTTTCTATGATTTTCATCACACCTTACCTTTTATTTTTTTTATTAAGTATCTCTGATGGTTAATAATTGCTAGAGAGAATTTTCTTTTATGGAAATAGTGCTTTGCACTGTAACGGAGTTGATTAGCCGACGTGGCTTTTTCCAGGGGTACATCTTTCCATGGAGAAGACTCCTTCGCGCTATAAAAATAACATGAGCTAGGGTATACCGCCCACTCATGCCAAGGTTTAGTTGGACCAATGTAGTGGATAAAAACAGTCGATTCAGTTATGGGATGGGGGTAAGTTTCACCCGCCTTGCACTTCAACTCATAGTTAAGGCTAAACTGTGTGTTATATTTTTTATCCAGAAACTGAATATAACCCGGTAAAAGCATATTCAGGATGTCTTGATCCGGATAAGAGATCCTATTTGCGATTTGGGGGTCTGATAACATGGTCATTGTTTGGGTTGTAACATCATGCTTATGCCAGTTAGCCAGATTAATGAGTAGGAAACCAGAGTTAAAATAGCCATTTTTAATACCTGGCGTTTCCAGACGCTGTGCACATTTCTCCCACCACGGGCTTTCGCCTTCTGCGACGGCAGCAACAATATTTTCGCCGATATCAAGCGTGGCAAGTTCTTGTAGGGAACCGTTGCATACAATGTCTGAATCAAGGTAAATAATCTTATCAAGTTGTTGATAAAAATAGTCAGTAACGAGAAAGCGAAAATAAATAGCGTATGACCAGTTCTTGGTACTAGGCAGACGTTTGAGCCACTCACAGTTAACCTTATATAAGGTGATGGTGGTATGGTATTGCTCAGCGAGTGCTTGAAAACGTCTTCTGCTATCTTCGTTTAATGTGTCGGTAAATATGTGAAATGCTAGCGGCTGCTCAGGATTTTTAATCAGTATTGAAGTAATGGCAATCGCACAGCCAAATAGAAAATTTTTATCGGTGCCAAATGCGATATGCAGTGCATCTTTATCGGAGTTTGCCGGCAAGTACGCAAAACAGAGCGTTTCCGTTATGACATCTTCTTTTTTAAAATACATAAGAGATCCAGTGGACAATTATCCTTTCACCCGGTGGTGAATTGCGGTATTAATGCTTGCTTTCATTTCCTGGTAGTAGGTTTCATCATAGAAACGGTAGATGGATGCTGCGATCTGGCCTGCATCCGGCAAAGGCTGCCGATCGATAATTTTCTGTAAACTACCCCGCAGTGTGGTCGTCTCACCGGGTGGATAAAGCTGCCCATTTACGCCATTCTTGATGATGTCGCTGGGTCCTGAAGGGCAATCGCTGCTAACACAATAGATACCGTAAGACATGGCTTCGGCTAGTACCATGCCAAATCCTTCAAAGGAGGAGGTCAATAGTAAAGCGCTAACAGTAGGAATATTGTTCTGTATATATTCCCAGGGTGTGCCTTGCCAGCCATGCCAATGTAAATGTTCACTAATACCTTGTTGCTGGGCATACTCCTGACACCTTTGCGCATCTGAGCCATCACCGATAAAGTGGCATTCCCAGTCGCCTGTCAGCCCAGAGAAAGCATCCAGCATGTCTTTGAGGCGTTTCTGCCCTTCAAATTTAAGCCGTCCGACGTAGATAAATACCGCTTTTTCTGTCTCTGCGGGGCGGGGGATCGCTGTCGTTTGTGGTGTCACGGGATTGAAAACGACCGCCACACGATCGGCAGGAACACCCCGATCGACCAACTGTTGTTTAATGCCGGAACTGATTGCAAGGTGGTAATCGGCAGCCAACACGTGCTCGGAATGCTTTTTATGGTCAAGCGAGTAGTGCATCCAGGAAATCAGCGGCAGTGCTTGCTTGCTTGCACGAATGGCTTGCGCGGCAATACGGCATGACGGTGAATCAAAGGCGATAACGGCATCTGGCTGGCTCTGTTTAATATGATGTGCCAACGCATTGGAATGACTCAGGCGACGTAAAAATGAAATCTTGATGTTTGAACGGTGGCAAATGAATTTTTTCCCTTCTAGCCAGGCTTTATCCATGCGATCGTCGCGGCACAGAAAGTACAGGGTGTAGTCGTTTTTTATCTCGACGTCATTTTCAAGAAAACAGGTCACTTTTTTCAGCACGGTTTCTATACCGCCGAATCCAGAAGTGGCTTCACCAACAAAGAGTATGTTCATAAATGTTATCAGGTTAAGGCATTACAATGCCTTGCGCTCCGTTCGCACGCGAATTTTTTCTGCTTTGACGCGCGCATGTTGAAATAGAGGCTGCTCGTGTTGCAACGTATTGCGCAATGTTTGTCGATCAAAGTAGATCTTTAAAAACCACAGCAGATCATTTTTCGTTAGCCCAATATCAGTCGATGAAAAATAAAGGCCGATGAGATCTTTATTACGCCAGCGTAGTGGAACCCTGCGGCGAAGTTGTGCCCGATGTAAATCAATAACTGAAATTTTAAATTGCGTGTCTGTGGGCTGATAAGGCAGATGCAGTAAAAAATGGCAGATATAACAGTCACGGTGATTAATCCCGCCGGCGTGCATGTCGCGTACCATTTCTGCAACGCGGCGGATCAGGCGACGTTTTTCCTTTACAGAAGGCGGAGTCGCCAGCCAGTTTGCGCAATAGTCTTCCAGACTCATCGAAGGGTTAAGATCTTCGGTAATGATGAAAGAATGACGTCGTAGTGGATTTAACCCACGCTGTCCGAATCCAGTACCTTTCATGGTATCTACGCCCAGATCGGCCAGACGATGGATGGCTTGCCATTCACGATCTGCTCCGAGTACGGGTAACCTGAGTGATAGCAAATTCTTCAACGCTTCTTTAAGCGTGGTGCCACGATGTATTTTGATGAAATAGGATTTTTCTTTTAGTACAAAACGCAGCGTCCGACGACTTTCCAATGCGCGAAAAACGTCGCCATCCAATTTCTCAACTTCTTCAAAGGGATCGCGGTCTTTCCATTCCGACGCAAACGGCTCTTTTAGTTCAATCATGCTGTTTATTCACTCATCACTGCCTGAAATCAGCATCGCTGCTTTTTCTGGCAGGCTGTATAAATCTTCGCTATCGGCGAAATGGCGGGCGTTGTTAGCCCAGTTCAGTAATATTTCCGACTGATTCAGAGCATCATGTAAGGCCGTGTTCAACGATGTTTGCGTATAAGGTGAAGGGATAACCACCCCTGCTTGAGCCCTATCGATATAGGGGGCGTAGCCACACACGTCGGTGACTATCACTGGTAGCCCCGCGGCTATCGCTTCAAGCAATACAATTCCCGCCGCTTCCTGATAAGCCGGATGCATAAGTAGATCGGCGGCGGCCATGAAATCAGGGATGTCATCACGTCCTGAAAAGAAGCGTAAGCTATCTCCGATGCCAGCCTGCTTGGCTAATGACAAATAGCGCTCAGGCTTATCTTGTCCGACAACGAAAAAAACGACTTTCTGACGTAAGCCGTCAGGCAGATTCGCGATAGCCTGAATGCTGCGCTCCACACCTTTACGTTTAAAATCAGATCCTACCTGAAGCAGGAAGAGGGTGTTGTCGTCGATACCTTGTGCCCGGCGAAAGGTTTGTCGAACGTCAGATGCCTGACGGTCGTATTTTCTGTCGAGAGCGATGCCCGGTGGCAGAATAAAAAAGCGTTCGTCTTGTGTGTTGTAGTGTTTCTTGAAATCTGCGATTTGACGCTGCGTCAACATCAGCATTTTTGTGCGGCTATCGCGTTTAAATACCGCCTTTTCAAAGGCGGCATAATGCCTGTAGCGTGGCATTAAGCGGTAGATAGCCCCTTTCTCTTGCTCGACTTTCTCTGCGTAACAAACATCGGCGGCATAGTAGAAATCCAGCCCCGGCATTTTATTAAAACCGACAACCCGATCGACAGGATGCTGTTGGAGATGGCGTTGAACCCATTCGCTATAACGTTGATTACGCCGGTTATTGCTCATGCCCGATGCGGGAACGAAGATAATCTCAAGGTTATCTGGCTGTTCACCTTGCCATGATAAAACATAAACACGGACATGATGCCCGAGCTTTACGCAAGCTTGAGCAATACTGTAAAAGTCACGTTGCAGCCCACCAAAAGGAAAGTATTTATACAGGCAGATGGCGATGTTCATTGGCGATTCCTTGTTTCCCGTCAGCGAGAATGACGTTCAGCCAACAGGCGATTTACTGCCTGTATCACGTCCTGAGGAGGAATGCAGGAGAGATATTTCTGATTCCTATCGAGATATTTCCGATCGGGCATCGGCTGATAGTCTCCCGCCCAAATCACAATACTGTGATCGGTCCAAGGCCGCCATTTCCTATGGTCCGTTGGCCCAAATAGGCAGACTACGGGGGTATCGAGTGCTGCCGCCATGTGCATCGGTGCGGAGTCGACACCGAGATAAAGTTGGGCCCTATCAATTAATGCCGCGAGTTCCAGAAAACTGGTTTTACCTGCAAAGGTGATATTCGGTTTGTGCGTGCAGAGGGCATGGATATCTTGAACAACATGAAGATCGTCCTGAGACGGACCGCAGGTCAACACCACTTCGATGCCTCTCACTTTCAGGTCGTCAATGACAGTTGCAAATTTATCATTATCCCAGCATTTAAAAGACTGTCTCGCCGTAGGTTGGATGACAATATAAGCTTGCTCGCGTAGCTGTGGGGAGATGCTGAACATACGGTCGGTATCTTCCTCTCTGTAATACAGCGACATGCGATCTCTTTGCGCGGTCGGTTGTAAGTTGAGAGGAGAAAGCACGGAGCGGTTTTGCTCAACAATATGCGTGCCCTTTGCTGAAACGCAGGTGCTGAAAAATGAGCGCCAAATCTTTCCTTTCAGATTATCGCCCCGATTGAGAGCAATACTGTGACATCCCAATGATTTTACCAATAAGGCAATGGGCCACTGGTCAGCTAAATTGACGATCAGATCGTAATTGTTTTGCTTAAGTTCGTGCCTGATTTCTTTGAAATTACGGATTTTTTCCAAAAGCGTATCCGTCTTTCTTTTGATCCCATAAAGCTGATGTATCTCTGGATTGGCGGAGAGAATTGGCATCGTATCCTGATACAGCAATACGTCGATTTTGGCATCAGGGTAGTTGGCTTTCAGCGTGCTGATGAGCGGAGTGGTCAGCAGCATATCGCCATGATATCTGAGCTTCACCACGAGAATCCGGCGATAAGAGATGATGCGTTGACTCACTCGTTTTCCTTCATGTCATCAAAAGGTTATTATTTTTACAGGCACGCTACCGCCCCAGGCTCGACAGCTACCAGTTGACTGAGATGATCCGAAATGTCGCGGCGATTTGCGGTGTGCAAATTTGTCGCGCGATAGCGCTACAACACATATCGTGCTAAACCCCGTATGGTACTAGAACCCACATCCCTCTCACAGTAGTAATTAAGATTATACCTGTCATCTCGAAAGCTGCGCAGATGCGGCCTGTACCCGCCGCTTCCGGCCACAACGTTTCTACCATCTCTCTACGTTCTGAATGTGTTGTAGGCTCATTTCACTGGATAAGTTTTCTTTCGCACTCATTAAAAGAGACCGTGAATAGGTACTAAGAACCTGACATCGTTTTGCGTTGTCATGATTGATATCGTTTGTTGAAATAGATTTGGCGCACTAAACTGACGTTTTCATCAACTCAGTTGTACAACTGAGTTGATATAAATCCGAAACAGTTTAAAGGAACATTCTATGTTGACCCTGACCTTCTCTGATGTTCGTCAGAAATTTGCCAAAGTACTGGATACGGCTATCACGCAGCCAGTGACCATTACCCGTCGTTCAGCTCCGGATATGGTCGTCATCACTGCGGAACAATTTGCGGAGTTGCAGCAGGCTAAATTTGAGGCTTCTCTTGCCAAGGTAATGAATAAGCCAAAGAATCAGGCGTTGTTCAAGGAACTTGCTGATAAATGATTTTTTTCTTAACTGTTGAGCAGGTCATCGCCATTCATGACAGTCAGTTAGAAACGTATGGTGGTTTGGCAGGGTATAGGGATATTGGTTTGGTGGAAGGCATGGTTGCCCGCGTTGAGAATTTGCACACATACCAAGATGAGAATGATCGGTTTGTGCTTGCTGCATCGCTATTGCTTTCGATAGTGCGTGGGCATGGCTTTAATGATGCCAACAAAAGAACCTCAGTTGCATCGGCTCTGGTGTTTCTCGATATGAATGGCTCGCCAATCACACCATCGGAAGACTTTGCTGATTTTGTGGTAATGGCGGCGCAAGGGCTTTACGACGTGCATGCCGTAGCGGAGAAATTGAAAGAACTCGCCGATTAGAATCCGCAGGTCGCCCCGCGAATTTTTACGATCATCGCGGTGGTTTTAGCCATTTTCCGGTCAGCGTTGTGCCGAGGCAAAATGCCATAAGCCACGCGATAAGCATGTCTCGTGAATAGAGAATGACATCGCTAAGTCCATACATCAGCAGGGCAAAAAGCAATGCGGCCGAGAGGTGGCTGCGTAGAACAAAAAATGAAAAATAAAATAAAGCGGCATAGAGCAACACAAGCAATATTGCGCCCGGCAATCCCTTAAGGGAGAAAGCATCAATCACTTCGTTATGCAGATGGACATTCAAATATCTCAGCGCGCCGGATAATTCAGACTCTTGCTTTGCTTGTGCAATGATATGTTCTGCACGCTGTTCGGCCGATTGCCCCAATAACGCTTCTTCCCCAGCTTCTATACCAGATTGGTACATCGCAATGCGCGCACCCACCGATGTCATGCTGTTGTTCATGCTATAGCTGTGTATATCGTTAATCAGGTCGCTGATACGTTGGTGAAGCGTATCCTGGAAAAGGAATAAACACAGGAGAATAGTGGCCGATGAACCGATAAATGCCTTGATAAATAAACGCTTATTGTGTCTGACTTCTGACAATAAAATGGTCGCGCCAACAATAGGATAGACGAATATAGCCGCTCGAGTTTCTGTCAGGAAAATAGCGATGGTGACTAACAGAAAATGTCCCAGATAGAGATAATACTTATAGGCTGAATCGAGCTTAAGCAGTGCTTGCGCGCTTAACGCACCAATAAAGGTAAGAAAATAGGCTGCACTGGTTGCGGTGCCAAATACCAACGCAATACGGTGCATTCCACTGAACAATGACTGATAAAACGCATAGCTCAGCGTTAACACACAAATTGCGATGATGTAGAAGAGTGGCTGTTGCCGATTTTTTTGCGAGATATGCAGGGCTGTCAGCAGGATGAATGAACCCAGAATACCGACATGCGCGGATGTCCTGTAGGCGTTATACACATAAGGGAAAAGGCTATCGGGTTGATAATGCTGGTAATACCAAATGAGATTGGTTAAGCCGATAGCCAGCAGGCAAAGTGGAATCAGTAACAGCCGCTTAGCCGCTATTACTGTTCTTAAGTGTGTCGCCACATAAAAAACAGATAGCGAGCCGGTGAGATAAAAAAGCCACCCGGCAATAATGCTGCTAAATGGCATGATGGCTAATGTGAGTAAACAGCCGGGGAAAACCGCTGTAAGTGCGACAGCCGAACTGATGCTGGGCGTTTTTCCCAGTTCGTACCTTAATTCATTGAGCATGTATTTGTTCACAGTCGGGAGCGATATCACTCGTCTGATGCAGGTAATTCTATCAGCTTCTCTAATTTCTGATGGACGAGGCTAGCGGGAATTGTCTCCATTTGCTGGCTTTCAGACATTTCCACTATTTGGTTCATCCCGTAGCCGCCAATCAGCCCTGGGTCGGTTGGTCCGTATAAGGTGATATTTGGACGATCCAGCGCTGCCGTCAGGTGGCTAAGCCCAGTATCGACGGAAACGACGGCTTTGGCGCCAGCTAATACCTCGGCAACCTGTTGCAGTGTGAGGCGTGGTAAGACGTCAACATGCGGAAAGCCTTCGGCTAGCCGTAATGCACGCTGGTGCTCATGCTCCGCTCCCCAGGGAAGTTTGATGTGTAATCCACTCGGTGCTAATAGGGCAATCAGCTCACGCCAGTGCGCTTCCGGCCAGTGTTTTTCATCGCGCGTTGTGGCGTGGAGAAACACCAGATAGCGATTGGCGTCTGCGGGCGACAGGGATAGGAAGCGTGAGGCAATTGCATAATCGCCACGCTCGGTGGGTTTCCGATAGCTCAGGCTGGCGGCAAACAGCTCCCGCACGCGCTCGACAGCATGTTGTCGGCGGCTTATTGGGTGGCGATAGTTATAAAACCAGCTTGCCAGCGGCTCGCGCGCGCTTTTGCAATCCAATCCGTGTTTCTTTCCGTTGGCGAGTCGCGTCACCAGCAGCGCGCTTTTAATCAGCCCTTGCGCATCAATAACCGCATCATAGCGGTGCTGGCGTAGCTGGCGTGTAAATTCCGCACGTTCCTGACGCACCGGGGCGCTGAACCAGCTTTTGCGCCAGCGGCGTATTGCGACGGGAATGACGCGAGAAACTGCCGGGTGCCAACTGGGAACTTGCGCGAAACCTTCTTCAACCACCCAGTCGAACTGGATACCGGGAATAGCCTGCATTGCGTCGGTCAGGGCTGGCAAGGTGTGCAGCACATCGCCCATCGACGATGTTTTCACAATCAGCACCCTCATGCGTCCGCTCCCAGAATGAGATACTTATCCAGTGCGCTGAGTACGCGTTCGGGCTGAATATCGATCAAACTCTGGTGATAACCCTGTTCGGCATTGCCTTTGCGCACTCGGTGATAGCCGGTAATCAGGCGAATCACCTCGGCCTGATGGGACAGCGGCGGGGTAAAATCGGGGCTGCTTGGGCCATAAAGCGCGACAAGCGGACGATGAAGTGCCGCCGCAACGTGCATAAGTCCAGAGTCATTGCTGACAACGGCGTGGCAGGCGGCAATGAGCACCACCGCTTGTTCCAGCGAGGTTTTCCCTGCCAGATTAGCGCAATGTTGCCGTGCGTCTTCCGTCAATCCCTGAAGGATGTCGTCACAGGCTGAACGGTCATTGGCCGAACCGAACAGCGCTATCTGGTAGCCGCGTTCAATCAGTGATTGTGCCAACGCCGCATAGTGATAATGCGGCCAGCGTTTGGCGGGGCCGAACTCGGCGCCGGGGCAAAAGCCGATGATGGGGCGCGCATCGCTGAGGTTAAACGCCTGCTTCATGTCCGCAATTTCGGCCTGATTGACCTGCAACTGCGGCCACAGTAACGGCTGCGGCAGATCCTCGGCCCGACGAATACGGCTACGATCGTAGGCTAACGCGGTATAGCGCTGAACCATCAGCGGAAATGCCGCTTTATCCAGCACACGTAAGTCGTTCAGCAGTCCGTAACGCATTTCGCCACGCCAGCCTGTGCGCTGCGGAATGTTGGCAAAAAAAGGGACCAGCGCGGATTTAAAGGAGTTGGGCAGTACGTAAGCGCGATCATAGCCCGCATCGCGCAGCGATACGCCAAGACGGCGACGTTCGCCCAGCTCAAGTGCACCGTGACCTAGCGGCATGGCTAACGCCTGATTGACTTCCGGCATCCGTGCCAGCAGCGGACGGCACCAGGCTGGTGCCATCACGTCAATGACCGCTTCCGGGTGTTCAGCCTTCAATGTGCGATAAAGGCTGTGCGACATCATCATATCGCCGACCCAGGAAGGGCCGATGACCAAAATTTTCATACCGCTTATGAATCCTTATCCGATTAAACGGTACGGTTCAGCCAGGCCATATATTCCGCCACGCCTTCGGCGACGGTTTTGAACGGCTTGTCATAGCCTGCGGCACGCAAATTGGTGAGGTCGGCTTGTGTATAAGCCTGATAGCGGCCTTTCAGCTTCTCGGGGAACTCGATGTATTCCACGCTGCCTTTTTGATGGAAGGCGAGAGTGGCATCCGCGACAGCCTGGAAGGATTCGGCGCGACCGGTACCGCAGTTGAAGATGCCGGAAACACCGTTTTGCCAGAACCACAGGTTGACGGCGGCGACATCACCGACGTAGATGAAGTCACGTTGGAAGTTCTCGCTACCGGAAAACAGCTTCGGATTTTCACCCTGATTAATCTGGTTATTCAGATGGAATGCGACGCTCGCCATGCTGCCTTTGTGGCCTTCGCGTGGTCCGTAGACGTTGAAATAGCGGAAGCCGCAGATCTGCGATTCAGCTTCTGGGAGAATTTCACGCACGTACTGATCGAACAGGAACTTGGAGTAGCCATAGACGTTCAGCGGCTGCTCGTATTGACGCGCTTCGATGAAGTTATCGTTACGACCGCCGTAGGTCGCGGCAGACGAGGCATACAGGAACGGAATGTTGCGATCGAGGCAATAGTGCAGCACGTCTTTAGAATACTGATAGTTGTTATCCATCATGTATTTGCCATCCCACTCGGTGGTGGAAGAGCAAGCACCTTCATGGAATACGGCATCGATATCGCCCAGATCGTCGCCTGCAACGATGCTGGCGATGAAATCTTCTTTATCCACGTAGTCTGCGATATCCAGATCGACCAGATTGGCGAATTTGGTGCCGTCTTTCAGGTTATCGACAACCAGAATGTCCCGATAGCCGATGTCATTCAGAGATTTTACGATATTGCTGCCGATAAAACCGGCACCGCCAGTAACGATAATCATGGGCGCGACCTTTATTAATCTTGCCGGTGAGGCACCGCGCCCCACACTGTTTATGACCGCTATAATAGCATTTCATTTTACCGCAAGCAGCCAGAGCTTAATTTATCCCGTGTTGCTCCCGCGTTTTTAAGATGATTCAGGCCGTGACGAAGCCAGCATTTTCAGACTGTTTACCCCGCATTTCTGCCCACATCCGCTAGCTTAAAAACCATAAAGCGATCTTTTTATGGGAGAGTGACGCTATGCCTGCCGCGTTTTATCAACAACTTACTACACAAATCATGGCCGCACGTACCGAGGGAGTGTTCAAGGAGGAACGCATCATCACCTCTGCGCAGCAGGCTGAAATCGAGGTGATGGACAGCGACCGCCTGCTCAATTTCTGTGCCAATAATTATCTTGGTCTGGCGGACAGCCCCGAGCTGATTGCCGCTGCAAAAGCTGGATTGGACAGCCACGGTTTTGGTATGGCTTCGGTGCGCTTCATCTGTGGAACGCAGGATATCCACAAACAGTTGGAGCGTAAGCTGGCGGATTTTCTGGGAATGGACGACGCGATTCTCTATTCCTCCTGTTTTGATGCCAACGGTGGGCTGTTTGAAACGCTGATGGGACCGGAGGATGCCATTATTTCCGATGCGCTCAATCATGCTTCGATCATCGACGGTATTCGGCTATCGAAGGCGCGACGCTATCGCTATGCCAATAACGATATGAGCCAGTTGGAAGCACAGTTGCAACTGGCCAGAGCGGAAGGGGCAAGGCACGTGATGATCGCCACCGACGGCGTGTTCTCGATGGATGGTGTGATTGCCGATTTGCAGGGGGTTTGCGATCTGGCGGATCGTTATGATGCGTTAGTGATGGTTGATGATTCGCATGCGGTGGGATTTGTCGGTGAACAAGGGCGTGGAACGCACGAACGCTGCGGGGTGATGAATCGCGTCGACATCATCACCGGGACGTTAGGCAAGGCGTTGGGGGGCGCGTCGGGCGGTTATACGGCGGGCAAGCATGAAGTGATCGACTGGCTGCGCCAGCGCTCTCGACCCTATCTTTTTTCCAACTCGCTCGCACCAGCCATTGTCACCGCGTCGCTCAGGGTACTGGATCTGCTGGAACAGGGCGGGGATAGGCGTGAACGTCTGTGGGCAAATGCCCGTCTGTTCCGTGAAAAGATGACGGCCGCAGGGTTCACGCTGGCGGGGGCCGATCACGCCATTATTCCCGTCATGTTGGGTGAGGCGCAGCTGGCACAGGACTTTGCGCAGGCGCTACAGCGGGAAGGCGTTTATGTCGCAGGCTTTTTTTATCCCGTTGTCCCCCTCGGTCAGGCGCGTATTCGTACTCAAATGTCAGCCGCCCATACGCCGCAGCAAATCCAATTCGCCGTTGAGGCTTTTATCCGCGTGGGCAAACGTCTGGGTGTGATCATCTGAGGAAACCATCATGAAAGCATTGGCAAAACTGCGGCCGGAAGAAGGTATCTGGATGGTGGACTCGCCCACGCCGGAACTCGGGCATAACGACATCATGATTAAAATCCGCAAAAGCGCGATTTGCGGAACGGATGTGCATATTTATAACTGGGACGAATGGTCGCAGAAGACCATTCCCGTTCCGATGGTCGTCGGGCATGAGTACGTGGGTGAAATTGTCGCTATCGGTCAGGAAGTTAACGGTTTTCATATTGGCGATCGTGTCTCTGGCGAAGGGCATATTACCTGCGGCTACTGTCGCAACTGCCGTGCCGGACGGCGTCATTTATGCCGCAATGCCATTGGCGTTGGGGTAAATCGTCCCGGTTCGTTCGCAGAGTATCTGGTGATTCCTGCCTACAACGCGTTCCGCATTCCCGACAATATTTCTGACGAACTGGCCGCCATTTTCGATCCCTTCGGTAACGCGGTGCACACCGCACTGTCCTTCGATTTAGTGGGAGAGGATGTCTTGATTGCCGGAGCGGGGCCGATAGGCATGATGGCAGCGGCGGTGTGCCGTCACGTGGGGGCAAGGAATGTCGTGATTACCGATGTGAATGCGTACCGTCTGGATCTCGCCAGTAAAATGGGGGCAACGCGCGCCGTCAATGTGGCACAGGAAAATCTGGCTGACGTGATGATAGATCTGGGCATGACCGAGGGGTTTGATATTGGGCTGGAGATGTCGGGTGCGCCATCAGCCTTTCGCGCCATGCTGAAAGCGATGAATCACGGTGGGCGCATCGCCATGCTGGGCATTCCACATGAACCGATGTCGATTGACTGGGGGGACGTGATTTTTAAAGGACTGTTTATCAAAGGTATCTATGGACGGGAAATGTTCGAAACCTGGTACAAAATGTCGGCGCTGATTCAGTCCGGATTGGATTTGTCACCGATTATCACCCACCGCTTCCACATTGATGAGTTTCAGAAAGGGTTCGATGCCATGCGTTCGGGTCAGTCGGGCAAGGTTATTCTCAATTGGGATGAGTCATAACCTTGCCGTGGCGCGCGATGGCAAAGGGGAACGCGCCTCTGATATTACGGCTGTTTGTGTGTTTCGGTCTCGGCTGGCTCAATCCAGGTCTGCCAGCGGTGCTTGATAAACATTACCGGCGCGCTTTCCCGAATGCTGCTACTCACCAGCTTGAAGAACACATCGTTCTTCACCGGTTCCGGCGGCTGTTTGACCTGACACAGCTGTATGCCGCGGAACGGATTACGCGGTTTGACTGGCTGCTGCGGCTGAGGCTCATACTGCCGCGTCGGCTCATTCAGCAACTGGCTGGGGCGGACTAAGACAATATCGGCATCCAGCGTGGGCAACATCTGCTGTAAGACGCGGATGGTTGAAGGATGCGGATGCCCGATAGCGATGGCGGAACCGCTGCGGCGGGCGATTTGCACCGCGCGGGTAAACTGTTTGCGAATCTCGGCTTCATTTTGTGAATCATCCAGAAAGACTTTGCGTTTGATGACTTTGACGTTCGTTCCTGCCGCGGCCTGGCTCGATTGGCTGCTGCCAATGGTCATGCTATCGAGGAAATAGAGCTGGTAGGCGCTCAGCGCCTGCATGACTTTTTGCATGCCGGGCAGGCTGGCGGTCATCGCGCTGCCCATATGGTTGTTCAACCCCACGGCGTAAGGCACGTTATTAACCGACTGGCGGATAATGCGCTGAATTTCGTCGTTGCTCATGTCCGGGCGTAACGTATCGCGCTCCAGCGGCTGCTTGCTCATCGGTGCCATCGGCAGATGGATCAGCACTTCTCGCCCTTGCTGGTGGGCTTTGGTTGCCATTTCACGGGCGTACGGCGCGTTGGGTAATACCGCGACGGAAATCGCTGTTGGCATCGCCAGAATCTGGTTCTCATTATGTGGACGATAGCCGAAATCATCGATGACGATGGAAAGTTTTCCGGCCAGCGCCAAAGGAGACAGGGCGAGCAGACTCAACGCCAATAACGGTGTTTTGGTTAAATAAGACAAGGCTATCTTCCCAGCCAAGGTTGTGGATTGACCGCCTGACCCTGACGACGGATTTCAAAATACAGTCCAGGCTGGCTCTGCCCGCCGCTGGTACCGACCAGCGCAATAGATTGTCCGGCCTTGACCTGAGCGCCAACGGAAACCAAGGCGCTCTGGTTATAGCCGTACAGGCTCATATCGCCTTTACCATGCTGCACAACAACGACCAACCCGTAGCCCTGTAGCCAGTCGGCCATCAGCACGGTTCCGTCGGCGATTGCCTTCACTTCCGTCCCTTCCGGTGCGGTAATCACCATGCCCTTCCAGCGTAACTCGCCCTGTAACGGTTCACCGAAGCGATGCTCGATGCGGCCGTTAACCGGCCAGATGGCTTGGCCAGAAGGCCGCCCTAAACCACCGGTTCGGGCCATGAGTGAGCGTTCACCCTCTGTGGGTTTGTAGCTGCTGCCGCTGCGTTTGGCCTGTTCTTCTTTAGCGCGAACCTTGGCGGCCTCGCGCGCTTCCCGTTCAGCACGGGCTTTCGCTTCTCGCTCAGCACGGGCGATTTGATCGCGCAACCGAGTTTCATTCTGGCGCAGTTCCGTCAACTGCTGCTGATCTTTTTCCAGCGAGCTTTCCAGCGTCGACAGCGTTTTCTTCCGATCGGACTGTGCCTGCTCCAGCGTCTGCTGTTGCTGCTGTTGGTCGCTCAGCAGCGTTTTTTGCTGCGTCTGCTTTTGTTCCAACTGGCGTTTTTGGTCAGCCAGCTCTACACGCGTTTGCTGCAATTCGTTGATGGATTTCTGCCGGGCTTCATTCAGGTAGCCGAAGTAGGCGAGGATGCGCTCGTTGCGCTGGCTTTCTTCTCCGCTCAGCATTAATTGCAGTGCGCTGTGCTGACCTTGCCGGAAGGCGGCGTCAAGCTGACGGGAAAGTAGCGTTTGTTGCTTATCCTGCTGAGATTGCAGTTTTGCGATAGAGGCGCTGAGGCTGGTTAATTCTTTATTGAGCGTGGACAGCGTATTGCGCGTTTCATGCAGCTGACGACTGGCCTGAGAGATAGACTGCTCCTGCTTTTTCAACTGCTGAACTAAGGTACCACGCTGCTTTTGCTGTTCTTGAACGCTTTTTTCTTTCGCGGCGATATCTTGTTGCAGGGTCTTAAGCTGTGCCTGATTATCTTCCGCTTGGCCGAGCGCGGGCAACAGCAAAACGCCAACGCAGAGTGCGCTGACGCAGCGGGTGAGCAGCCTTTGTAATGCGGATAAATGGCGATCGGCGCTACATGCCACTCGACTCTGTACAAATAACGCGTTTTTACTCATAGCGGTGAATTATTCCACGATGAACAGCGGCTTACCAGTTGTCTCTTGTCTGATTTCTATTTCCAGACGTGACAAGCATGGCACAAAGGTGGACGTCTGGGCGCATCAATATAGAGATAAATGGAAAGCTCGCCGCAGATTCGATACGCTATATTGGCTTACTGGCTGTAATTGCCGTATCGCGCAGGTATACTCAGGAACCTTATATTTTTGTTGCTTAACTGATCCGGGAGTCGTTACACCCCATGCAAGAGATTATGCCATTCGTTAGCAAGAACCCTATTTTGAGCATCGCCTGGGTTGCGCTGTTGGTTGCGGTAATTGTACTTACTGTGAAGAGTAAACTGTCGAACGTAAAAGAAGTGGTTCGCGGTGAAGCGATCCGACTGATTAATAAAGAAGATGCTGTCATCGTTGATATCCGTAACCGTGACGACTATCGCCGTGGCCATATTGCCAACGCATTTAACCTGTTGCCGAACGACATTAAAAACGGCAGCGTAGGTGAACTTGAAAAACATAAGTCGCAGCCGATTATCGTGGTATGCGCCAACGGTCTCTCTTCACGTGAAGTGGCCGAGAATTTGCACAAAGCTGGTTTTGAGCGTGTGCAGGTACTGAAAGACGGCCTGGCTGGCTGGAGCGGTGAGAATCTGCCTTTAGTCCGCGGCAAATAAAACGGTTTGTGGTAAAACTATCCGCATCGTGCCATGTGTGTAGATCATACACAGCGAAAATGGCGGCGATTTTGCAGGATAATCGACAGGCTGATTGCAGTACTAAATTGATTGCAAATACTACAGTGATTGCAGTATGACAATGACAGAAATGTACTGACGTCCGCCCACTTATGACGACGGAAGACGTCAAGAAAATCTAACAAAAGGGTATTACTTAACATGTCTGAACAAAACAACACAGAAATGGCTTTCCAAATCCAGCGTATCTACACCAAAGATATCTCTTTTGAAGCGCCGAATGCGCCTCAGGTGTTCCAGCAGGAATGGCAGCCAGAAGTAAAACTGGATCTGGATACGGCTTCTAGCCAACTGGCTGATGACATCTATGAAGTCGTACTGCGTGTGACCGTAACGGCTTCTCTGGGTGAAGAAACTGCATTTCTGTGTGAAGTTCAACAAGGTGGTATCTTTACCGTTGGCGGTATCGAAGGAACTCAACTGGCGCATTGCCTGGGCGCATATTGCCCGAACATTCTGTTCCCTTACGCGCGTGAGTGCATCACCAGCCTGGTTTCTCGCGGTACCTTCCCGCAACTGAACCTGGCGCCGGTTAACTTTGATGCACTGTTCATGAATTACCTGCAGCAGCAGACCGAAGGTGAAGGTGCTGCGCAGCCTCAGGATGCCTGATGAACGCGTCTGACGCTTCAATGACCGTCATCGGTGCCGGCTCGTACGGCACCGCGTTGGCCATTACGCTGGCGCGTAATGGCCATCGAGTCGTGCTGTGGGGCCACAACCCTACGCACATTCAGGCGTTACAGGCCGCTCGCTGTAATCAGGCATTCCTGCCTGATGTGCCTTTCCCCGATTCGCTACAGCTGGAAACCAATCTGGCGCAGGCGCTTGCTGCCAGCAGAAACGTGCTGGTCGTTGTGCCGAGCCATGTGTTCGGTGATGTTCTGCGCCAGTTGAAACCTCATTTGCGTGCCGATGCGCGTATCGTGTGGGCGACCAAAGGGCTGGAAGCGGAAACGGGACGCTTGTTGCAAGATGTCGCACGCGAAGCGCTGGGCGAAACGATCCCGCTTGCGGTGGTTTCTGGCCCGACATTTGCCAAAGAATTAGCCGCTGGCATGCCGACGGCTATTGCTCTGGCATCACCGGACAGTGAATTTGCTGACGATCTGCAACAGCTACTGCATTGCGGGAAGAGCTTTCGTGTTTATAGCAACCCAGATTTTATCGGTGTGCAGTTGGGCGGAGCGGTGAAAAACGTCATTGCTATCGGTGCCGGGATGTCTGACGGCATTGGGTTTGGTGCTAATGCACGTACTGCATTGATCACCCGCGGGCTGGCAGAAATGACCCGGCTTGGTGCAGCACTGGGCGCGGATCCTACTACCTTCATGGGGATGGCTGGGCTTGGCGATTTGGTGCTGACCTGTACTGATAATCAGTCCCGTAACCGACGCTTTGGCATGATGCTGGGGCAGGGAATGGACGTGCAGAGCGCACAGGATAGCATTGGTCAGGTTGTTGAAGGATACCGCAATACGAAAGAAGTATTGGCATTAGCACAGCGCTACGGCGTTGAAATGCCGATTACGGAGCAACTCTGGCAGGTTCTGTATTGTGGGAAAGACGCCCGCGAGGCGGCGTTAAGCCTATTGGGGCGAACGCGTAAAGACGAAACCGCCAAATTATAAAACACGTCGTTCCATACTCTAAATAATTCGAGCTTCAGGCAGGCGGCAAGGGAAGGAGTCCCGATGAGCTTACTCAGGTAAGTGATTCGGGTGACTGAACGCAGCCAACGCACATGAAACTTGAAGTATGACGAGTATATGCTGGGCTTCCTAATCTTGGAGGCTCATAGTATCTTCATTTTATTGTACATGAGCGATGGGCTAACAAGCCTGTCGTTTGGAACAGATATACGTTGTGGTGTGTGGTATCTCGGAGAGTAAGGCAATGTCGACAGAAGAACTGGCACTGGTCTGGACCAATATCAAAGCAGAAGCGCGCAGTCTCGCAGACTGTGAACCGATGCTGGCCAGCTTTTTTCACGCCACATTGCTGAAGCATGAGAATCTGGGTAGCGCCCTGAGCTACATGTTGGCGAATAAGTTAGCCAATTCGATTATGCCTGCGATTGCTATTCGTGAGGTGGTGGAAGAAGCTTACAGCGCCGATCCGCATATGATCGTTTCTGCTGCGCGCGATATTCAGGCCGTCTGCCTGCGCGATCCTGCGGTGGATAAATACTCTACGCCGCTGCTCTACCTGAAAGGGTTTCATGCGTTGCAGGCTTATCGCATTGGTCACTGGCTTTGGTCGCAGGATCGTAAAGCACTGGCGGTCTATTTCCAGAATCAGATCTCAGTTTCTTTTGGTGTCGATATTCACCCAGCGGCGAGAATCGGTTGTGGGATCATGCTCGATCACGCAACAGGTATTGTGATCGGTGAAACGGCCGTGGTTGAAAACGATGTCTCCATTCTACAATCCGTTACGCTTGGCGGTACGGGCAAAACCAGCGGCGATCGTCACCCTAAAATTCGTGAAGGTGTGATGATTGGCGCAGGCGCTAAAATTTTGGGGAACATTGAAGTTGGCTGTGGCGCGAAAATTGGTGCTGGTTCTGTCGTGCTGCAATCCGTTCCTCCACATACGACGGCGGCAGGGGTTCCGGCCCGTATCGTCGGTCGACCAGAAAGCGATAAGCCCGCCATGGATATGGATCAGTATTTCAACGGTATCAACCGCGGCTTTGAATACGGCGACGGCATCTAATCCTGTTGCGTCAGCGGTTCTATTCAATCTGAGATTGATGCCGCGCTTTACCTCCATCAGAATAGAAACCACCGACAAATAAGGTGGTTTCTTGTTATTACGCCTAGGAAACGTCTGAAAGCATCTCTGAACTCACCATCTATTTAGCCACAGTTGCTGTTTATCCCTTCATAATAGGCTGCTTTGATTTCCCGTTTATATAGGCAGATCGCGTAAGTTGAACTATATATTTTGGTAACGATCAGAATAGTTTTGTTTGGATCACCTTTGTTTGAATGGAATCGTGACGCTGTTACAGAGAATCTTATATGTATTTGAAGCGAATTTTAATCACATTAAGTTTGATTACACTGCCGATTGTCCCTTGTTTGAGCTACGCAGCAGAAAGCATAAGTAATGTAGGGATAAATAATACGGGTAGCACGGCAAATCTTGCACCCGCTGCGGCTGATGCCAATGTTTCGGCGTCGGATAAGCACGAGGAAAGCTGGTGGCAGAGAAGTAAAAATAATCTATCTACTACCTGGAATGCACCGCAGAGCCACGATATTTATATCCCGACTATCACCTGGCATAACCGCTGGACGTACGATAAAGAAAAGACTGACAGGTATAATGAAAAACCGTGGGGTGCGGGCTACGGTGTTTCCCGTTTGGATAAAGATGGGGATTGGCACGGGCTTTATATCATGGCGTTCAAAGACTCCTATAACAAATGGGAGCCTATCGGTGGTTATGGCTATGAAAAGCGTTGGCGACCAACCAGCGATCAGGATTTTCAACTGGGCCTAGGCTTTACGGCGGGTTTTACTATGCGTGATAACTGGAACTATATTCCAATTCCCGTCTTGTTGCCTTTGGCGTCAATAAGTTATAGCAAACTTTCTTTCCAGGCGACTTACATCCCCGGAACATACAATAACGGTAATGTTTTTTTTGCCTGGTTCAGATGGCAGATTTAATAGCCTCTTATTTTCTTCGAGAGTGTTTTTTCTTCAAGAAGAAAATCATAATATAAATGGCTAACGGTCCCGTATTCTGGGATCGTTACTGCTATGTTGTGATTTGTATAATACCCACAATGTATATTAATGAGAAAAGGCTAGAAATTATCCGCAATGCTTTTCTAGCTATCTATATCCGATGATACTATTCGTGATTTTATTATATGGCTTGTCTATTGAATTTTTCATGTTGATGAAACTATAATCAGAATGTTATCTCTATTTTTTAGAATTAAATATAGTGGTTTGTTGGTTTTTACATTAATTACGAGTAGGTTTTCGTAAAGTGTTTGAGTATGTAAGCGATTTTTTACGTGGAAAGTTAACGTTTTTTTATTGTTAAATTCGCAAAATTTACGACTTTTTAGATTAAATGATATAAAGGGATTTTATATGGCGAATAATATTTATTTGACCTTGACGGGTAATCAGCAGGGGGAAATATCTGCTGAGTGTGGCACTGTTGATTCGATTGGGAATAAATATCAGATAGGGCATAGAGACCAAATCTTTGTGTTGCAATTTGATCATTCTATCAGCCGAAACCAAAACATTAATCATCAACCTATAACATTTTGTAAGCCTATCGATAAGTCTTCTCCGCTTCTGGGAAATGCCATATCAAACAACGAAAAGCTTGAGCTTTTGTTCGATTTTTACCGTACGGCGCAGACTGGCACGCAGGAAAAATATTATTCTGTAAAACTCCTTGGAGCCGTTATAAGGAAAATTGCCGTTTCCTATCCGCATGCTTTGACCCATGCAGAGAACCAACCAGAAGAAATGATATCTATTGCGTATCAAAGCATAGATTGGCAACACCATATCGCTGGAACTGGTGGTTATAGCTTATGGGAAGAAAAAGTATACTAATATAAAAGGAGCGATTATGGCAGGTGATATTATCGTACGAAATAAATTTTGTGATATTTCCAAAGTTAGATTTAGAAAGTGGGATGAAATTGATGTTATTTTCTGGAAGTTTGGTAAAAGCAATCCTGAAAGGAAGAGTGGAGGATATTATTTAAACGCATATAAAGATGCTTATATCCAATACAATAAAGAAAGAATAATAAAATATGCTAACCAAGCTGGAATTCTCCCTGAGTTGCTTGGTGGTGTTGCTTGGATTGAGTCAGGTGGAATGCCAGAAGAATATAAATTTCAGGTGTTTGAGATAAAACGGTTTTTGAAATTAAAGTCATCCCCCGAAAATAAAACCTCTTTTGGTTCTGTTGCTATGCAAATTCAGGTCGCAGCTAGAACTTTGGGCTTAAATCCTGATATTTTGACAACGCGCGATCAGCTTGAATTAGCAACTTGTCTGATGGAGGATGATTTTAACCTCTGGATTGTCGCGCAGCATCTAAGAGATATGATCCTCTATGATTATCCGAGTGTGGCGGCACTTTATTTGACTGATGAACAGTACATGATGGCGGGGATTCGTTACAACCGGGGTATACAAAGAAAGTTGAGTGAATTTATTCGTTTTATCGATGCTAAGCCAGAACGTGGTTCTGCAGAATTTGATTACATCTCTTATGGAGTACGGCTACTACAGATTAGAAATCATATAAGAAAACTGCTGGAGCTTAATACCTGAATGAACATAAGCAAGGAAAAGGTCGTCGATGCTATCTCTATGGTGGGGTATTTTGTATTCGCCTATGTTGTAATGGAGTTACTCTCGATCAACAAATATGATTGGATGATGGAGTCAGGAGACTCTATCTGTAGTATTCCCCATCAGCCTCTCAGCAACCGTATCTTACAAGCGGGTGTTGCGGCTCTATTGTTGATAACACCTTTGTTTATTGCGTTAGCACGTAACCTTTTCATAAAAAATCGCTATAAAATAGCCTATTACATAGCTGGGATACTGTGCATCGCTCTGTATGGCGGATGGCTTTTCTTAGGTCGATTTGCTTTATGTTAATTGGCTGGTTCCGTCAAAATGACCTGATTTCATCGTGATTAACGATCATTTTAGAAAACAGAGTTCAATACCATTATGAATATTATGGGAATGGCGATTTACCCTTAGGGGATAAATGTAGGAGCACCGATGCTTTTATTTGTTCATTATTTAATCTCATGTAAACCACTTTGACTGAAATTCATTCAGTTATCTCCGCTACAATAGCGCTACTTTTTTCTCAGTGGATGCTGTCGTGCCATTACTTATTATCACCACTATTTTGTGGGCATTTTCATTCAGCCTGATTGGCGAATATCTGGCGGGTCAGGTCGATAGCTGGTTTTCTGCGATGTTCCGTCTAACGGCCGCAGCAGTTGTATTCTTGCCGTTCTTACGCTGGCGGGGCTACGCGCCGCGCGTCATTTTCTTGTACATGTTAGTGGGTGCTTGCCAACTGGGTATCATGTACCTGTTTGTGTTCCAGGCTTACCTGTACCTGACCGTACCTGAGTTTTTACTCTTCACGGTGATGACGCCGCTGTACGTCACGCTGATTTACGATTTGCTTGCCCGACATCGTCTGCGCTGGGGCTACGTGATGAGTGCGCTGCTGGCAGTATTCGGGGCGGCGGTGATCCACTATCACGGCGTGAGTGAGCACTTCTGGTGGGGATTCCTGCTGGTGCAGGTGGCTAACGTGTGTTTTGCCGCAGGTCAGGTTGGGTATAAGCGTCTGATGGAGATTCATCCTGTGCCGCAGCACTGCGCGTTTTCCTGGTTTTATCTGGGAGCCGCGATCGTGACGATAGCCGCATGGCTACTCTTCGGCAATATGGATAAATTACCCACCACAACCTTACAGTGGGGCGTGTTGGCCTGGCTGGGGATTGGCGCTTCTGGTGTTGGTTATTTTATGTGGAACTACGGTGCAACCCAGGTGGATGCCGGAACGCTCAGCATAATGAATAACTTCCACGTGCCAGCCGGTCTACTGGTCAACTTCGCCATCTGGCACAAAACGCCAGACTGGCTGAGTTTTATCGTGGGGACAGCGATCATTACGTCCTCGCTGTGGGTACACCAGCATTGGGTCGTGAAGCGTCCTTTACGAACGGCAAATGATCACAAGCGTGCTGACGCGCCGAACGAGTAAATGCATCAATTACCGGTTGGCGTTGCTCTCCGTCGCGGACGGCGGCGTACAACCGGCTCCAAAGCCCATCCCCCAGCGATTTGGTCACAATCAACCCTTGGCGTTCAAAGCTTTCCACCACCCAGTGCGGTAGCGCGGCGATACCCATGCGGGCGGCGACCATCTGAATCAATAGCAGCGTATTATCCACGCTTTTCAGTGCTGGGCTGATACCTGCTGGCTGTAAAAAGTGACGCCAGACGTCCAACCGCTGCCGCTGTACCGGATAGATCATCAGGGTTTCGGCGCTGAAATCTTCCGGTTCGATTTTTTCTTTTTTTGCCAGTGGGTGTTCGGGAGCCAGTACCAGCCTGACTTCAAAATCAAACAGAGGCGAATAGTGCAGACCGCTGCGCGGCATAATGTCCGAAGTCATGACCAGATCCAGCTCGCCTTGCTGGAGTGCGGGCTGCGGATCGAATGTCACACCCGATTTAAAATCCATCACCACCTGCGGCCAGTGTTGGTGAAATTCGTCTAGCGCAGGCGTCAGCCACTGAATACAGCTGTGACACTCAATGGCCAGACGCAGTGTGGTTTGGTGCGGCTCATGGCACGCCTGCAACGCCTGCTGAATTTGCGGTAACACCTGCTCTGCCAACTGAAGCAGAATTTCTCCCTGAGGCGTAAAGCGCAGCGGCTGGCTTTTACGCACGAATAGCCTGAACCCAAGGCGTTGTTCCAGATCGCTGAACTGGTGGGATAACGCCGATTGGGTTTGGTGAAGTGCAGCGGCAGCGGCGGCTAACGATCCGGTATTGCGCAGTGCTTGCAGCGTTCGCAGGTGTTTAAATTCGATCATGAGAGTCCTTCACAGTGACAGTGAACAAATTGCGCTTGTGCTTACTACAGTACCTGCGGATTATGGATGTGTAAACATCTGGACGGCTAAATGAGGAATTAACGATGGCGATTGTGAATCACACACTGGGTTTTCCGCGCGTTGGACTACGCCGTGAACTGAAAAAAGCGCAGGAAAGCTATTGGGCAGGTAACGCGACACAGGAAGAGTTGCTGACCGTTGGACGTGAGCTGCGTGCACGTCATTGGCAACAACAGAAGGATGCTGGCGTTGATCTGCTGCCAGTGGGTGATTTTGCCTGGTACGACCATGTGCTGACGACGAGTCTGCTGCTGGGTAACGTACCTGCGCGTCATCAGAATGAAGATGGCTCGGTCGATCTGGATACGCTGTTCCGTATTGGTCGTGGACGTGCGCCAACCGGTCAACCTGCCGCTGCGGCAGAAATGACCAAGTGGTTTAACACGAACTATCACTACATGGTGCCCGAATTCACCAAAGGGCAGCAGTTCAAGCTGACCTGGACACAACTGCTGGATGAAGTCGATGAAGCACTTGCGCTGGGCCATAAAGTTAAACCTGTGCTGCTAGGCCCGGTTACCTATCTGTGGCTGGGCAAAGTGAAAGGCGAACAGTTTGACCGCCTGTCGCTGTTGCAGGATATTTTACCGGTTTACCAGCAGGTGCTGGCTGAATTAGCGAAGCGCGGCATTGAGTGGGTGCAGATCGATGAACCTGCACTGGCGCTGGAGCTGTCGCAAGAGTGGCTGGCCGCGTTTAAACCCGCTTACGACGCGCTGCAAGGCCAGGTGAAACTGCTGCTGACGACCTATTTCGATAGCATTAGCCAGAATCTGGAAACGATCAAAGCGCTGCCGGTTCAGGGGCTGCATATCGACTTGGTTCACGGTAAGGATGACGCCGCTACGCTGAGTGCCCAACTGCCTGCTAACTGGGTATTGTCTCTGGGTGTGATTAACGGACGTAACGTATGGCGTGCCGACCTGAGCAGCTGGTTCGAGCGTTTGCAACCGTTGGTAGGGACGCGCGATCTGTGGCTGGGAAGTTCATGCTCACTGCTGCATAGCCCTATCGATCTGAGCGTGGAAGTCCGTCTGGATGATGAAGTGAAGAGCTGGTTTGCCTTTGCGATTCAGAAATGTGCGGAGTTGTCACTGCTGTCTCAGGCACTGAACAGCGGGAACGGTCAGGCGCTGGAAGCCTACAGTGCGCCGATTCGCGCTCGCCGTACCTCTACACGAGTCAATAACGCCGCCGTTGCGCAGCGTCTGGCGGCCATCACCGCACAGGACAGTCAGCGTCAGAACGTATATTCAGTGCGTGCCGATGCTCAGCGTGAGCGCTTTAATCTGCCAGCATGGCCGACGACCACGATTGGTTCTTTCCCACAAACCACCGAAATTCGCGGCCTGCGTCTGGATTTCAAGCAGGGTCGTCTGGACGGTAATAACTACCGCACCGGCATTGCCGAACACATCAAGCAAGCTGTGGCTGAGCAGGAGCGTCTGGGTCTGGACGTACTGGTACACGGTGAAGCTGAGCGTAACGACATGGTCGAGTACTTCGGTGAGCATCTGGATGGCTTTGTCTTTACCCAGAACGGTTGGGTGCAGAGCTACGGTTCTCGCTGTGTGAAGCCGCCAGTCATTATTGGCGATGTGAGCCGCCCAGAAGCAATCACCGTTGAGTGGGCTAAATACGCGCAGTCTCTGACTGACAAGCCGATGAAAGGCATGCTGACAGGTCCGGTGACGATCCTGTGCTGGTCTTTCCCGCGTGAAGACGTCACACGTGAAACCATTGCCAAGCAGATTGCACTGGCGCTGCGTGATGAAGTGGCTGATTTGGAAGCCGCAGGCATTGGTATCATTCAGATTGACGAACCAGCGCTGCGTGAAGGTCTGCCGCTGCACCGCTCGGATTGGGATGCTTATCTGGCTTGGGCAGTGGATGCCTTCCGTCTTAATGCCGCTGTGGCGAAAGATGATACGCAAATCCATACCCACATGTGTTATTGCGAATTCAACGACATCATGGATTCTATCGCCGCGCTGGATGCAGACGTGATAACGATTGAAACCTCTCGCTCCGATATGGAGTTACTGGAGTCATTTGAAGAGTTCGAATACCCGAATGAAATCGGTCCAGGCGTTTATGATATTCACTCCCCGAACGTACCGAGCGTGGAGTGGATGGAAGCCCTGCTGAAGAAAGCGGCGCAGCGTATTCCCGCTGAGCGTCTGTGGGTGAACCCAGACTGTGGTCTGAAAACCCGTGGCTGGCCGGAAACGCGTCAGGCTCTGGCAAATATGGTTCAGGCAGCACAGCGTCTGCGTGAAACCCAGTAAAGTTTAGTTACTGATGAAATCAGGGTGGTTATAGCCTCCCTGATTTTTTACTGTTTACTGATAAATAAAATACGTTTTCCCCTTTCATTACCCCAACGCGTAATTATTACTTATCCTTCAGATTTCCTCCTTTTCTGCACATTAAATATTGCCTCTTCATTTTAATAAAATCTCCGCATTATCTCCTTTTTTCTACATCGCCTGGTAGGCTGTTTTTCGAGAGTTAATATTTACCCGCTATCTATGTATTTATTCCTTGAAAGGTTTAATCGACGAATTAATAAAGCTAGGGGATATTGTGCCGATAAGGTAAACGGCATCGAGGGGGCTCAGTATGTACCAATGGAGCGAGATTGTTTGTATTTATTAGCGTTTTTATTAAGTTGAAAGTACATCTTTTATTACTCTCTTTTGGGTATGTTAAATATACCCACAAAGCATATTTTTCTTTCCCGAAAAAACGATTATTTCACCACTCTACGACGTTATTCGGCGGTGCGCCGTGCGCAGTAGTCATTATTATTTATTACCTAAAAGGAGTGAGATGTGAATTTAGCGAATTGGCGTATTGGCTATCGATTGGGTGGCGGATTTGCCATCTTGATTCTGATGTTATTTGCCGTGAGTATTTTTTCCCTGTCTAAACTGTCCAATTTTCAGGATGGTGCCAGAGACATCGTCAAAGAGGTTTATCCACAAACGGTGGATGCCAATAACCTTATCGATAATGTGAATGGGCACTTTGTGGCCTATTTGCAGATGATGTTGGTATCAGGCCAAGAGCAGCGTCAGGGATATGTGGATCGGATTATGGCGTACCGCAAAGAGATTGGTCGCCTGCTAGGCAATCTGGAAAGCAATGCTTCAGGAGAGCGTTCCCGCAAACAGATAGAGACCATCCGCGTGCTTCGTGCCGAGTTCATAAAATCCGGTGATAAAATTATTAGTGATGCGTTGGCGGGTAATAACGACGTCGCCGTAGAAGAATTCAATAGCAACCTGAACGTGATTCAACGCAATTACCGTGATTCGGTGAAGCAGTTGGTGAATTATCAGGATGATGCGATGAATACGTCTGTCGAAGCCATGGCAGAGGTATACAGCAGTACTCGCATAATTTTACTGCTTATTTTGGCGCTGGGTGCCGTATTTGGGGCGCTGATTGCCTGGGCGATCACGCGCAGCGTAACCCGGCCAATAGAACAAGCTTTGCAAGTGGCAGACCGAGTGGCACAGGGCGACCTGACCTCACGCATCACGGTTACCAGCAAGGATGAAACCGGATTGCTGCTGCAATCGTTGGATCGTATGAACACCAGCCTGAGTTTGATTGTTGGTCAGGTGCGCGATGGCGCGGAAACGATTTCGACGGCCGCGTCGCAAATCACGGCGGGTAATCAGGATTTGTCATCGCGTACTGAAGAGCAAGCCAGCTCGCTGGAAGAAACGGCAGCCTCGATGGAGCAACTGGCATCCACCATTAAAAACACGGCGGAAAACACCCAACAGGCGACGGAGATTGCCAATAAGGCGACGGGAGCTGCCAAACAAAGCGGCGACGTTATGGTTTCTGTGACGCAGAAAATGCGTGGGATACGTGATTCATCTCAGCGTATGGCGGAGATCATTGGCGTGATTGACGGTATTGCGTTCCAGACCAATATTCTGGCTCTGAATGCGGCCGTCGAAGCGGCGCGTGCGGGCGAACAAGGGCGCGGTTTTGCGGTAGTGGCGGGGGAAGTCCGTTCACTGGCACAGCGCAGTGCGACTGCTGCGCGGGAGATCAAGGATTTGATCGACGACTCTGTGAGCAAGATTCGCGAAGGCATGGAGCTTGTCGATACCGCTGAAGAAACGATGGGGGGATTAACGGCTCACGTGAAGGATGTACACGGCATCATCAGTGAGATTTCACAAGCCAGCCGTGAACAGAGCGACGGGATTAACCAGATGAATCTGGCGATTGGACAGATTGATACCACGACCCAGCAAAACGCGGCTCTGGTTGAGGAATCCGCCTCTGCGGCTCTGTCTCTGCAATCGCAGGCCTCTGTTCTGGCAGACGCAGTGAGCGCGTTTAAAATACCGTCGTATAGCCACGGTAATGCTGGTTCTTATGCATCGGTGCCAATGAGCACACCAACGTTGTCTCTGGTGCTGGCAAGGAAAGAGTAAGGTTACTGCCATCATTTGGCTGCTTTGCTGCGTAACGTCTCTTGCATCAGGGGGGCAATCGCCTCTCTGATTCTGCCACCTCGATACATAGAGTAAATATTATTTTTTCTATTACTATTCATATAGTTATCCTTTTTTAAGAAATATTCTCATCTCTTTATTTTTAATATCAAATATGTCTGACTATTATTTTATGTAACAGATGCGTTATTTATGTTAATGGTTGGTGGGTTGGTCTGTGATTTTTCCGATCAAAACTTGACTTTTGATAGTTGAAATCTATTTATTATCTGTTTTTGAATGATTTAAACGATCAAATTGTAAAGATAAGAAACCGGTTGCCGATAAAACGAATAACACAGGAACGGCTATGGATGCACGAATACGGAGAGGGAAGGCCATCATCTCACCTCGACAACGTCTCTGCGGTCTTATCAACCGTATTTGTACTACTGTTAGATTTATTGCCATTTTTACACCTCAACATCTGAGGAAAACTATTTGATTTTTGATCGCGCCTCTCATGCTGAGAGTGTGCGTAAAAATGCCTGCCTCAAGGTATCTCTGGTGCGTCAGAGGGAAACCGCTTTTTCCTTCGGATAGCCAGCCATTCTCCGCCCTGTGGTTCCACAAGCTGCGACATGTGCGCAATTGACATTGCTATGCATTACCTAAAAGGAGTGAGACATGAATTTAGCAAACTGGCGTATTGGTTATCGATTGGGAGCGGGATTTGCCATCCTGATTGTGATGCTGTTCGTCGTGAGTATTTTTTCCCTGTCTAAGCTATCCGGCTTTCAGGATAGTGCCAGAAGTATCGTGAAAGATGTCTATCCACAGACGGTGGATGCCAATAATCTCATCGATAATGTCACCAGTATTCTAGTTGCTTATCAGCGACTCATGCTGGTCTCTGATCAGGTGCAAATTCAGACAAACGTCACTCGCGTGAATGAATTCCGTCAGGAAATTGGTCGTCTACTGGACAAGCTAGAAAGCCAAACCGTTGAAGAGCGTTCGGTCACCCAGCTACGTGCCATCCGCGCGATTCGTACCGAGTTTCTGAAATCTGGCGATAAAATCATCAGCGAAGTCGTGGCGGGCAATCGGGAAGCCGCGATCGAGGAGTTCAACAACAACCTGAACGTGGTCCAGCGGCAGTACCGTGATGCAGTGAAACAATTAGTGAATTACCAAGATGATGCGATGGATACCTCCGTTGAAGCTATGGCTGAGGTATACAGTAATACCCGCATGATTTTGTTGCTCATTTTAGCGCTGGGTGCCGTATTTGGAGCGTTGATTGCGTGGTCGATCACGCGCAGCGTAATCCGACCGATCCAGCAGGCTCTGCAAGTGGCAGACAGAGTGGCGCAGGGCGACCTGACCTCTCGAATCACGGTTACCAGCAAAGATGAAACAGGATTACTGCTGCAATCGTTGGATCACATGAACACCAGCCTGAGTACGATTGTCGGGCAGGTACGTGACGGGGCGGAAACGATATCGAGTGCAGCCTCGCAGATCGCCGCAGGTAATCAGGATCTGTCATCGCGCACCGAAGAGCAGGCCAGCTCACTGGAAGAAACAGCAGCTTCAATGGAACAGCTGACCTCCACTATTAAAAATACGGCGGAAAACACGCAGCAGGCGACAGACATTGCGAATAAAGCCTCTAGTGCTGCGAAGCAAAGCGGTGACGTCATGGTTTCCGTAACGCAGAAAATGCGCGGCATTCGTGATTCATCCCAGCGTATGGCGGAGATCATTGGCGTCATTGACGGCATTGCATTCCAGACTAATATTCTGGCGCTGAACGCGGCGGTTGAAGCGGCGCGCGCGGGCGAGCAAGGGCGTGGCTTTGCGGTGGTGGCGGGGGAAGTACGTTCTCTGGCACAGCGCAGTGCGACAGCCGCGCGTGAGATTAAGGATTTGATCGACGATTCCGTGAGCAAAATTCAGGAAGGGATGTCGCTGGTGGATAACGCCGAAGAAACGATGAGCGGTTTAACGGGCTACGTGCGCGATGTGAATGAGATCATCAGCGAAATTTCGCAGGCCAGCCGTGAACAGAGCGACGGGATTAACCAGATGAACCTAGCTGTTGGGCAAATTGATACCACGACCCAGCAGAATGCGGCTCTGGTTGAAGAATCTGCCTCTGCGGCACTTTCCCTGCAAGCACAGGCCTCCGTTCTGGCGGAGGCGGTGAGCACCTTTAAACTTCTGTCGTATGGCAATGGTAAAACCGCCTCTTACGCATCGGCACCAACGCGCACGCCAACGCTATCTTTAGCACCAGCAGCGGCGAAAGACCAAAGCAACAACGACAATTGGACTACGTTCTAAGGGTGGCTCTATAACACGGTGAAACAAACGCCACCGTTGTTTGGTGGCGTTTTAGATCGTAGGTAAGAACGGAAACGTGTGATGGTGTTACGCCACACCGTTTTTCTGAAACCATGCCAGCATACGCTGCCAGCCGTCACGTGCGGATTCTTCATGGTAGCTAGGGCGATAATCGGCATGGAAAGCATGCCCGGCATCGGGGTAGACAATAATTTCTGCCGTCGCGTTGGCGGCACGCAGCGCCTGCCGCATGATATCCACGTGTTCCAGCGGAATACTCCCGTCTTTCGCTCCGTATAACCCCAGCACGGGCGCTTCCAATTCTGTTGCGATATCGACCGGATTTTTGGGGCTATTCAGCGTTTTCTCACCCGTAAATTTGCCGTACCAGGCAACGGCCGCTTTGAGCTGCGGATTGTGCGCGGCGTAGAGCCAGGTGATGCGCCCGCCCCAACAAAACCCCGTTATCGCCAGCTTACTGGCATCGCCGCCCTGTTTAATCGCCCAGTTAGCGGTGTGATCGAGGTCGGACAGCACCTGCGTATCAGGAACCTTATGCACCAGCTCGGTCAGGATTTGCTGAATGTCGTTGTATTGGCTAGGGTCGCCCTGACGAAAATACAACTCTGGTGCAATGGCCATATAGCCCTGTTTGGCGAGCCTGCGGCAGACATCCTGAATGTGTTGATGAACGCCGAAAATCTCCTGCACCACCAGGACAATTGGGAGCGGCCCGTCATGGTTCGCCGGTCTGGCGATATACGCGGGTAGTTGCTCCCCCTGAGAAGGAATAGTGGTTTCACTGGCAATAATACCGACAGAATCCGTCGTAATGATGGAGAAGCTCTGCGGTTCCACTGCTGGGGATAACCCTTGGGGAAGATGTTTGAAGGTCGTCTGTTCATCAGTCTTCATTACGCGCTCTCCTGTTACTGGCCAACTGGCTTTCATATAAAGAGGGATTTCAGAGCATCTATGATAAATACTATCAATGATTAAAGAATCTACACTAGAAGACAATTAATCGGCAAAAATGAATTTCCCATCCGATAAAAAGTGATTTAAGTCACATTTTTTATGTATGTTGATCTCCGTTTCTTTTTGGTAGGTGACTCTCATCACTTAAAAAAACGTACTGATGCGCTAGAGTCTTTTATTGGACGGACGCTTACAGACTGCTACAAGCAGCATAGATGAGGCGTTCGGCGCGATTTCTCTGAATACCCAACTGATTGCCCGGGAGGCAGTTATGTCTACATCTGATGTGTTCCATCTTGGTCTGGTCAAGAATGATTTACAGGGCGCAACGCTGGCTATCGTGCCCGGCGATCCTGAGCGTGTTGAAAAAATTGCTCGCCTGATGGATAACCCGGTGCATCTGGCATCACACCGCGAATTTACATCCTGGCGTGCTGAGCTGGACGGAAAAGCGGTGATTGTCTGCTCGACGGGTATTGGCGGGCCGTCAACGTCAATCGCGGTAGAAGAACTGGCTCAGCTCGGCATTCGTACTTTCCTACGCGTCGGCACAACGGGGGCGATTCAACCCGGTATTAATGTCGGTGATGTACTGGTCACCACCGCCGCTGTACGTCTTGACGGTGCGAGCCTGCACTTCGCGCCGATGGAGTTCCCAGCCGTTGCTGATTTTGGCTGCACCACTGCGCTGGTGGACGCGGCGAAAGCGTCGGGTATTGCGTTGCATGTGGGCATCACAGCATCTTCAGATACGTTCTATCCCGGTCAGGAACGCTATGACACTTTCTCTGGCCGTGTTGTACGTCGTTTCCGCGGTTCTATGGAAGAGTGGCAGAGCATGGGCGTTCTGAACTATGAAATGGAATCAGCCACGCTGCTGACCATGTGTGCTAGTCAGGGGCTAAAAGCAGGTATGATCGCTGGGATTATTGTTAATCGTACCCAGCAGGAAATCCCAGATGTAGCAACGATGAAGCTGGCCGAGACGAACGTGATCAAAGTGCTGCTGGACGCGACTCGCAGTTTGTTAGCCGCTGAATAAGCACAAAAACTGATGGTATTTTGGGCTGGTCATCGCAGAGGCCAGCCTTTATCCTAATAACTTGTTCTGGTTTATTGGGTTAACCTGCGACGCGCTCTGCGTGTGTAATACGGTTGCCTTGCTCGCCTTTCAACCTCGCAAGGAGATGTATGACCGAACCAACGTTGCTTCATCCCTCTTTATTACCGCTTGACGGCGGAATCAATTTCCGTGATTTAGGTGGTAACCGCGCTGCTGATGGGCGGCTTATCCGACACGGTAAACTTTTTCGTTCTGGCTCGCTGGATCTGCTGAGTCAGGCGGACTGTGAACACCTTGCTGGCGTGCCTATTTCTCATGTCGTGGACTATCGGGATGTCGATGAAATTGCGCAGAAGCCGGATATATTATGGACTGGGGCCAATTATCACGCCTATCCGGCTAATCCATTACGTCACGAAGTGACAGCCAATCTGGATTCGTTGGGGTCTGATGTGTTGGCGGCCTTTGATTCCCGAGCGTTTATGTTGGAACTTTACCGCCGTTTGCCTTTCAATAATTCTGCTTATAAACAGCTGGTGTCGCTGTTATTACGGCCGGATGAGGGCGGGTTGGTACAGCACTGCGCGGTGGGTAAAGATCGCACGGGTATCGGTTCGGCGCTGGTGATGTTTGCGCTGGGGGCAGATGAGCAAACCGTGATGGAAGATTACCTGCTCACGGATACGACACTGACGCCATTCCGCCAGCAGCTACTGGCGCATTTGTCGGAAACGCTGAATGAGAAAGCGCTCGGGCAGTTCTCTTATGTGCTATCAGTGCAGGAAGAGTTCATCGTGACGGCGTTGCAGGCTATCTACGAACGACACGGATCGATCGACAGCTGGCTTGAAGTGGAATACGGTCTGGATAATCGTGCGCGGAATTATTTGCAGGATAAATATCTGGTGTAAGGTTTTAGTTTTAGGCCGGTCAACTGACCGGCCTTTGTTTTTGCTTCAGTGTGGTTTTTACTTCCGCATAGCTTTTACTGCTTGGATGATTAACCCGTATTACGCATACCTGCTGCGACGCCAGCGATGGTCACCATCAGCGCCAGCTCCAAGTCGGCATCCGGTTGTTTTTGCTGACGTGAACGATGCAGCAGTTCGGCCTGCAGCACATTCAGGGGATCGGTGTAGACGTTACGTAGTGCGATCGACTCGGCGATCCACGGTAGATCTGCCATCAGGTGATCGTCGTTGGAGATCGCCAGCACAATGTTGATGTCGGCGGCTAACTGATCGCGCAGCTGTTTTCCTAACGGCCACAGTTTCTCTTCTACCAAACGCTGATCGTAATACTCCGCCAGCCATAGGTCGGCTTTGGCGAACACCATCTCCAGCATGCCGATACGCGTCGAAAAGAACGGCCAGTTGCGACACATTTCTTCCAACTGCTCCTGCTTGCCGTCATCGACCACTTTCTGTAGCCCAGCCCCGGCACCGAGCCACGCTGGTAGCATCAGACGGTTCTGCGTCCAAGCGAAAATCCACGGGATCGCGCGCAGGCTTTCCACGCCGCCGTTCGGACGACGCTTAGCCGGGCGTGACCCCAGCGGCAGTTTACCTAGCTCCAGCTCCGGCGTAGCGGCGCGGAAGTAAGGAACGAAATCTGGGTTTTCACGAACGTATCCGCGGTACATATCGCAGGACACGCGGGACAGTTCATCCATCACCTCGTGCCATTCCTGTTTTGGCTCCGGTGGTGGCAGCAGGTTCGCTTCCAGAATCGCACCGGTATACAGCGCCAGACTGCTGATGGTGACATCCGGCAGGCCGTATTTAAAGCGGATCATCTCGCCTTGTTCCGTAACGCGCAGGCCGCCTTTCAGACTGCCCGGCGGCTGTGACAACAGCGCGGCGTGAGCTGGTGCGCCACCGCGACCGATGGAACCACCGCGTCCGTGGAACAGCGTCAGTGCGATACCCGCTTTCTCACAGGTTTTGATCAGCGCGTCTTGTGCACGGTACTGTGCCCAGGATGCGGCCATCACGCCTGCGTCTTTTGCCGAATCGGAATAGCCGATCATGACCATCTGTTTGCCCTGAATAAAGCCGCGATACCAGTCGATGCTTAGCAATTGCGTCATGACATCATCGGCGTTGTTCAGGTCGTCTAACGTTTCAAACAGCGGCGCGACGGGCAGAGCAAACGGGCAGCCAGCCTCTTTGAGCAGCAGTTGAACGGCCAGCACGTCGGAAGGCGTACGCGCCATTGAAATAACGTAAGCGGCAATAGAACCCTGTGGTGCTTTAGCAATGACCCGACAGGTATCCAGCACTTCTTTGGTATCTGCACTCGGTTCCCAGTAGCGCGGCAGCAGCGGGCGTTTGGAGCTGAGTTCACGGATCAGGAATGCCTGCTTATCGGATTCTGACCAGCTTTCATAATCGCCCAGACCCAGATAGCGGGTAATTTCGGCCAGCGCGTCGGTGTGGCGGGTGCTTTCCTGACGGACATCAATGCGCACCAACGGTACACCGAAACAGCGTACGCGACGCAGCGTATCCAGCAGGCTACCGTCGGCAATGATGCCCATGCCGCAGGTTTTCAGCGACTGGTAGCAGGCGTGGAGCGGTTCCCACAACTGCTCGTTGGTAATCAGCAAGTCTTTAGGTGGCAGACGTTCTTCACCCGTCAGGCGTGCTTCCAGATAGCTCAGCGTGCAGCTCAACTGTGAGCGCAGTGACTTCATTATGGCACGGTACGGTTCCTGAACCTCGCTGCCACCTGCTAATTCCAGCAGCTCCGGCGTACATTCGGACATCGACAGCTCGGAAACCAGCACCTGAATATCACGCAGGAACAGATCGGCGGCTTTCCAGCGACTGAGTAACAGCACATGGCGAGTGACTTCTGCCGTGACGTTTGGGTTGCCGTCGCGGTCGCCGCCCATCCAGGAGGTAAAGCGTACGGGGACGGCGTCAACCGGCAGACGGTAGCCGAAAGCTTGTTCCAGTTGTTCATCCAGTTCACGTAAAAATGCGGGTACGCCTTCCCACAGGCTATTTTCCACTACGGCGAAGCCCCATTTGGCTTCATCTACCGGGGTAGGGCGAATTTTGCGGATCTCATCGGTATGCCAAGACTGTGCGATCAACTGGCGTAGACGGCGCATGACCTGATTGCGTTCATAATCAGCCAGATCGTTGTGATCGAGCTGTTTGAGGCAGGTATTCACTTCTACCAGCTTGTGGATCAGCGTCCGACGGGTGATCTCGGTGGGGTGGGCGGTCAGCACCAGCTCGATCGACAGCGATTCCACTGCATCACGGATATCTCGCTCGCTCAGATCTTTACTTTCTTTCAGGCGCTTAAAGGCGCTGGAAAGCTGTGCCGGGTTACTCGCCGCTTCACCGTGCGGTGAAATCGTATGATATTGCTCAGCGGTATTGGTCAGGTTAAGGAATTGGCTGAACGCGCGAGCAACGGGCAACAGTTCATCGTTAGACAGGTTTTGCAGTGTGGTCAGCAACTCCTGACGATGTTTTTCATTCCCTGCGCGGGATGATTTTGACAACTTGCGGATTGTTTCGACTTTATCAAGGATGTTTTCACCCAGTGCTTCCTTGATGGTATCGCCGAGTAGTGTGCCGAGCATACTGACGTTACTGCGCATTGCGGAATATTGTTCGTTCATAGTTACCCTGACCATCCCTACCATTTTTGTAAGTTTATTTCACTTGACATATTTTGACGCGCTGCCTCCATCTAGCCACGATAAGGCGAGTTCGTCAATTGACGATTCTTTCTTCTCCTTATTCTTTGTACTTGTATTGGTGAGGGTTTGGCAATTTGTGAAATTTAATTACAAAGGCGCGGATATTAGGACAACTTATATACTCGTCATACTTCAAGTTGCATGTGCGTTGGCTACGATACTCGGCACACTTGCGTGTGCCTCGCCCCGCTGGGGCCGCTGCTTGCAGCGTTCAAATCTGCCTTTGGCAGATTTGTCAGTCACCCGAATCACTTACCTGAGTAAGCTCATCGGGATTCCTTCGCTTGCCGCGTTACAAGGCTTATAAATGCCTCACCCCTTCAGGGTCAGCGTAAGCGCTGTTCAAAAACGCCTTGCCGCCTTCCTGAAACTCGAATTATTTAGAGTATCGTGGGGGGAAGAAACGCGGGGCGCAGCGGCCCCGCGAGTGCGGTTATGACTGCTTGGAGGCTCTGACAACCAGAATGTAGGTCAGAGTAAAAGAAAGCACGATGGCGATAGCCATACCGGAGACGGCATAGCTAAAGTACGGGCCGATATAGGCTGGCAAGCTGAAAATACTCGACAGAATGTAGCCATATAGCCGGACACCGAAGTACGCAATAAAGGCCGAGGCGATGGAGCTGGCAACGGTGGCGGAGATAAACGCTTTTTTATACTTAGTCAGTACGCCGAAGAGTGCAGGTTCGGTAATACCGAGCAGTGCTGAAACCCCAGCAGACAGTACGACAGACTTGTCCTGACGGGTTTTGGCATGGAAGTAAATAGCAAATGTTGCCCCAGCAATCGCCATATTAGCCATACACATCATTGGCATCAGCATATCGAAACCTTGATTGCTGAAATTTTGCAGCGCAATGGGCGTCATCGCATGATGCATCCCAGTCAGGATAGCGACAGGCCGAATCGCACCGACCACGAAACCAGCAAAGATAGACGACACATCGAACAGGCTCTGAATAAACAGTGCCAGTAGTTTACCGAGATAGATCCCGAATGGTCCGATAACCGTGAGGGACACCAACGCGGCGATAAACAGCGTCAGCGTTGGAGTAAACACGGTTTTCAGGATCGAAGGCATGATGCGGTCGACCCAGCGGTGGATATAGCTCAACGCCAGCACGGAGAAAATCACTGGGATGACGCTAGCAGCATAGTTGAACACTGGAATGGGCAGTACGCCCACGAAGTAAAAGGCGCTGACCGCATTAGGGCTATTGCTGGCTAGTGCCTTCGCCGCTTCCATTAGCGACGGGTACATCAGGCAAGCAGCGACAGCCGCTGCCAGATATTCGTTCGTTTTGAATATCCTGGCCGCTGAGATTGCGAGGAAGAACGGCAAGAAATAGAACACGCCGCTGGCGATCAGGTCGATAACGATAACGGTATCGGTTTTGGCAGAGACTACTTTCAAGGCGATCAGCCCTGCCAGTAGCCCTTTGATCATCCCCGCACCCGCGATAGCAGGCACGATGGGACCAAATACGCCAGAAACCGTATCCATGAACAGCGAGATCAGCCCTTTTTTCTGCTTCGGCGCGTCTGGCTGTGCCGTGGCGGTAGGAGAAAGCTGTGCGTTCAACAGTTCGTAGTATTCATTGACCTGCGGCCCGATAATAATCTGAAATTGCTCACTTTGGTGTTGCGCACCTAATATCCCCGGCAGGTTCTTGATTGCGTCGGTTTGCACTTTACTTTCATCAACTAAATCAAACCGAAGCCGCGTCATACAGTGCCAGGCTTTATTAATATTCTCGTTTCCGCCAACCAGTTTAATGATTGACTGAATAACCTCATTTTTTCCCATGGAATAAACCCCTGCATAGCACTATGTTATTTTTGGTCAAATTATTCCCACTGATAATAAAAAACTAAAAATAAAAAAACAAACCAATAAAACATGAAGTCCATCACATGATTAGGCTTTAAAGGGGTTTTTATTGCCAGTAACTGATAATTGGTCTGGTTTTTTAATCAATTAAGCGAGTTTTTTAAACCAAAATAATTCTTTTAAAGAATAGGTTTACAATAAAAGAAAAAATAAGTAGAAAACAAAAAAGAAACTGATTTTAGACTGTGTTTTTACTGGGCGTGACTATTCCGGTAAACGCACCGGAGGATATTTTTGTGTTGCCAACAATCATTACTGACATTGAATGTCTTGTTACCCGCCCTGACCGCCATAATTTGGTGACGGTGGTGGTGCATACGAATAAAAACGTTACAGGTTATGGGTGTGCAACCTTCCAGCAGCGCCCGCTCGCCGTAAAGGCGATGGTAGACGAGTACCTCAAACCGCTGCTATTGGGAAGAGATGCTAACCATATCGAAGATTTGTGGCACATGATGATGGTCAACGCCTACTGGCGTAACGGGCCGGTTATCAACAATGCTGTCGCGGGTGTCGATATGGCGCTGTGGGACATCAAGGGTAAGCTGGCGGATATGCCGCTCTATCACCTGTTTGGTGGGAAATCTCGCGATGCGATTGCCGCATACAGCCATGCTGCCAGCGATACGCTGGATGGACTGTATCAGGAAGTCGAGCGGCTTTATGCGCAAGGCTATCGCCATATCCGCTGCCAGTTAGGGTTCTATGGCGGTAATCCTGATGCGTTGCACAGCACGCGGCAGCCAACGGAGGGAGCCTATTACGATCAGGATCAGTACATGGCTAACACGCTCGCCATGTTCCGTGCCTTGCGGGAGAAATACGGCGATCGTTTTCACATCCTGCATGATGTCCATGAACGCCTGTTTCCGAATCAGGCCGTGCAGTTCGCCAAAGCAGTAGAAGTTTATCGTCCCTATTTTATCGAAGATATTTTGCCGCCTGCGCAAAACGAGTGGCTGGCGCAGATCCGTAGCCAGAGCGCGGTGCCGCTGGCGACGGGAGAGCTGTTTAACAACCCCGCCGAGTGGCAAAATCTGGTGATTAACCGTCAGGTTGATTTTATTCGCTGCCATGTCTCACAGATTGGCGGGATTACGCCTGCGTTGAAACTGGGCGCATTCTGTCAGAACTTTGGCGTTCGGTTAGCGTGGCACTGTCCGCCGGATATGACGCCCATCGGCGCGGCGGTTAATATTCACCTCAATATCCACCTGCACAACGCCGCGATTCAGGAGTTTGTCGCTTACCCAGAAAATACCCGCAAGGTCTTCCCGCAGGCGGTGGAACCGGAGAATGGCTATCTGTACCCGATTGAGCGTCCCGGTATCGGTGTCGGCATCGATCTGGATGCAGCGCGGCAGTTCCCTGTCGTCTATCGTCCGCACGAGTGGACGCAGAGTCGCCTGCCAGATGGCACGATGCATACGCCTTGAGTCGCTTACGGCGACTGACGGAAGGCTAGGTTATCGAGGTTTAAGGGGATGACGTAGGTGCAGGTGTAATCTATATCGATGATATCGCTCGATTCGTACACGCGCCCGCCCTGTAAAATTCCGCGATTAAGAATATGCATCGCCGCCGTGCCTTTCTTGCAGCCCAACAGCTCAGCCTGTGCTTTAGTGACGTTAACCGCCTGATAATGTGTCAGGTAGTGTGAAATTGCATAGCCCTTGCTGAGCACATACTGCTGAATAGAGCCTTCAATAATCTTCTGACTCATCTCAGGGAAGTCTGCGGCAGGCATTTTCGATATCTCAATCTGCACCTTGCGGTTATCGACATAGCGTAAGCGGCTGAATTCCCAGATGAACGCATTGTCGCTGATAGCAAAGACCTGCTGCTCTTCTCGGTTCGGCAGGCGTTTATGTAGGCTAAGCAGGCGAGATGAAATCTGAGTAAATTTCTTTTCGGTAATCGAGTTATAAACCAGTGGGTTACTGCGTACGCCCTGATTAATGAAATTACCCGAGCCTTGCACCATATGGATCGCGCCGATACTGGCGAGTTTTTCCAGCGCCTGACGAATAGTAAAGCGCGACACGCCGTATTCTTCCGCCAACTGGCGTTCCGGCGGCAGCTTTTCCGGCAGCGGATCGGTGTGCTGATAGATTTTGCTCAGTAAATCCTGCGCGATGAAATCTTTCTTTTTCATGGGCTGTCTCAAAATGGCCCTGCCAGCATAGCTGACAAGGCCGCTTTCATCGGATCAGTGGTGGCAGAAGTGATGAATAACCTGCGAAATCAGTTCCCGCGTCGGTTTGATAAACGCGGTATCAATATATTCATCCGGCTGGTGCGCCTGTTCGATCGATCCCGGCCCCAAGACCAGCGTCGGGCACAGCGTCTGAATAAACGGCGCTTCGGTGCAGTAGTTCACAATTTCCGTTTTCGTCCCCAGCAGATTCTCCACGACTGATATTAGACGGTGATCGGGCGGGCACTCATAGCCGGGAATCGGGGGATGCAGTTCGCTGATGGTCAACCGACCCGGCCAGCGCTGGCTGACGGGCGCAAGTGCTTCTGACAGCAGTCCGTCCAGATCGTTAAGCGTAATACCCGGCAGCGGGCGAATATCCATATGCAGTTCACAGCAGCCGCAGATACGGTTTGCGGCATCGCCGCCGTGAATATGACCGAGATTCATCGTGGGGTAAGGAATGTGGAAAATTGGGTTGTGATAGCGTTCCTGTAGGGTATTGCGCAGCACCAACAGGTGGGAAATTGCCTCGTGCATCAGCTCAATCGCGTTTACGCCGCGTGAAGGATCGCTGGAATGGCCGGATTGACCCTGAATACGAATCGCATTGGACATATGGCCTTTGTGCGCCCGCACTGGTTGCAGCGAGGTGGGTTCGCCGATGATGGCGCAGTCCGGGCGAATCTGCGTGGATTCGGAGAAATATTTGGCGCCAGCCATCGTCGTTTCTTCATCCGCCGTTGCCAGTACATAGAGCGGCTTCGTGAGCTTGGTCGGATCGATATCGCGCAAGGCATCCAGAATAAAGGCAAAGAACCCTTTCATATCCGCCGTGCCCAGACCGTACAGCTTGTTGTCGTGTTCGGTCAGCGTGAAGGGGTCGCGCGTCCAGCGACCGTCGTCGAACGGAACGGTGTCGGTGTGCCCTGCCAACAATAAGCCACCTTTTCCTTCACCAATCCGCGCTAGCATATTAAATTTATTGAGGGTGCCGGGAACCGGTTGGACTTCAACATGGAAGCCGATATCGCCGAACCAGCCTGCCAGCAGGTTGATTAAGGTATGATTACTTTGATCGAGCGCGCTGTCGGTGGCACTGATGGACGGTGTGGCGATCAATGCCCGATATAGCTCAATAAAAGGGGGTAAATTCATCTTCACTGTTGACAGCCTCTGGTTAGGATAGTATCAATATTCATGCATTTATTTTGAATAAAAATACAATATTGCTCGGCGAAAGGAAACCCAAAGGTACGGCGATGACGATTCGTCACTTTCACTGAGTTTCGCGGGTGAGCAGCGTATCGACGCTGGTGAACCCTGTTACCTGTTCCATAGATAAATAAGAAGGTATACGGATCCCATGCTGAATACGCTGATTGTTGGTGCAAGTGGTTATACCGGCGCTGAGCTTGCGCTCTACCTGAACCGTCACCCACAGATGAACATAACCGCTTTGATGGTTTCTGCGCAAAGTGTCGATGCAGGAAAATTGATTTCTGATTTACATCCGCAGCTCAAAGGCATCATTGATATACCGGTAAAACCGCTGACTGATGCTGAAGAAGCGGCGAAGGGCGTGGATGTTGTTTTTCTGGCGACTGACCACAAAGTCAGCCACGATTTGGCCCCGATTTTTCTGGCGGCAGGCTGCACTGTTTTTGATTTGTCCGGCGCGTTTCGCGTACAGGATGCCGAATTTTATCGTCGCTATTATGGCTTCGAACATCAGCACACCGACTGGCTGGCAAAAGCGGTTTACGGGCTGGCGGAATGGCGCGCTGAAAGCGTAAAACAGGCACAGCTGATTGCAGTACCGGGCTGTTATCCGACGGCTGCGCAGCTGGCGCTGAAGCCGCTGCTTGATGCTCAACTGCTGAATTCAGCCCAGTGGCCGGTGATTAATGCCGTGAGCGGAGTGAGCGGCGCGGGGCGTAAAGCATCACTGACCAGCAGCTTCTGTGAAGTCAGCCTGCAACCGTATGGTATTTTCAACCACCGCCATGAGCCTGAAATTTCAACACATCTCGGTACGCCAGTGATTTTCACGCCGCATTTGGGCAACTTCGCCCGTGGCATTCTGGAAACCATCACTTGTCGCCTGCAGCCGGGCGTCACCCAGCAGGATGTCGCTGAAGCCTATCACAACGCTTATCACGATAAGCCGCTGGTTCGTCTGTATGATAAGGGCGTTCCGGCGCTGAAATCTGTTGTTGGCCTGCCGTTCTGCGATATCGGTTTCGCCGTTGACGGTGAGCACCTCATCGTGGTGGCAACCGAAGATAACCTGCTGAAAGGCGCGGCGGCACAGGCTGTGCAATGCATGAACATTCGTTTTGGTTTCCCTGAAACCCAATCGTTAATTTAATGACTACTGGTCCCGACATTTCGAGGCACGAAGCATAATGAATCCGTTAATTATCAAGTTAGGTGGCGTTTTACTGGATAGCGAAGAAGCGCTGGAGCGCCTGTTCACAGCACTGGTGGCTTACCGTCAGGAACATCAGCGTCCGTTGGTGATTGTGCACGGCGGTGGCTGTCTGGTGGATGAACTGATGAAGAAACTGTCGCTGCCTGTCGTGAAGAAAAACGGCCTGCGCGTCACGCCTGCCGATCAGATCGACATCATTACCGGTGCGCTGGCGGGTTCAGCCAACAAGACGCTGCTGTCATGGGCGAAGAAGCATGATATCAACGCTGTGGGTTTGTGCCTGGGCGATGGTGACAGCACGACGGTAACGCAGTTAGATGAATCTCTGGGTTTTGTGGGTAAAGCGGAAGCAGGATCGCCAGCGCTGCTGAACACGCTGCTTTCTGCGGGCTATCTGCCTGTCGTCAGCTCCATCGGTATTACGGCGCAGGGTGACCTGATGAACGTCAACGCCGATCAGGCGGCAACGGCGCTGGCGCAAACGCTGGGCGCGGATTTAATCCTGCTGTCTGATGTTAGTGGCATTCTGGACGGTAAAGGCCAGCGTATTGCCGAAATGACGGCGGAGAAAGCCGAGCAACTGATTGCTCAGGGCATCATCACCGACGGCATGATTGTTAAGGTTAACGCTGCGCTGGATGCCGCTCGTGCGCTGGGCCGTCCGGTTGATATCGCCAGCTGGCGTCATGCCGAGCAACTGCCCGCGCTGTTCAGCGGTGTGGCTATCGGCACGCGTATTCTGGCGTAAGTCGTTTCTGGGTATGGCATGATGCGATACCAACATGAATTACATTCTGGGAGTAATGGTTATGGCTTTGTGGGGCGGTCGGTTTAGTCAGGCAGCAGATCAGCGTTTTAAACAATTTAATGACTCACTGCGGTTTGATTACCGTCTGGCGGAACAGGACATCGTTGGCTCGATTGGCTGGTCGAAAGCGTTGGTGACGGTCAATGTGCTCAGCGAGCAGGAACAGCAACAACTGGAACAGGCGCTGGATGCGCTGCTGGTTGAGGTACAAGCCGATCCTGAGATGATCCTGCAAAGCGATGCAGAAGACATTCACAGCTGGGTTGAGCTGCGCCTGATTGAGAAAGTCGGCGATTTAGGTAAGAAATTGCATACCGGTCGCAGCCGTAACGATCAGGTCGCAACTGACCTGAAACTGTGGTGCAAGGCACAGATTGCAGAGCTGCTGCTGTCGGTACGCCAGCTGCGTCAGGCGCTGGTCACGACGGCAGAAGCCAATCAGGATGCCGTAATGCCGGGTTACACCCACTTGCAGCGCGCGCAGCCAGTGACGTTTGCACACTGGTGTCTGGCTTATCATGAAATGTTAACTCGTGATGAAAGTCGTCTGGAAGATACGCTGAAGCGTCTGGATGTCAGCCCGCTGGGCTGCGGGGCGCTGGCAGGAACGGCTTATCCGATTGACCGTGAGCAGTTAGCAGACTGGCTGGGCTTTGCCTCTGCTACGCGCAACAGTCTGGACACGGTTTCCGATCGCGATCATGTGCTGGAACTGCTGTCCAACGCCTCAATTGGCATGGTTCACCTGTCGCGCTTTGCTGAAGATCTGATCTTCTTCAATAGCGGTGAAGCCGCGTTCGTCGAGCTGTCTGACCGTGTGACATCCGGTTCCTCCCTGATGCCGCAGAAGAAAAACCCGGATGCGCTGGAGCTGATTCGCGGTAAATGCGGTCGCGTACAGGGTGCATTGACCGGCATGATGATGACGCTGAAAGGCTTGCCGCTGGCGTATAACAAAGACATGCAGGAAGATAAAGAAGGGCTGTTTGATGCGCTGGATACCTGGCACGACTGCCTGATGATGGCGGGTCTGGTGCTGGAAGGCATTCAGGTTAAACGTCCGCGCTGTAAAGAAGCCGCTGAGCAAGGCTACGCAAACTCTACAGAGCTGGCAGACTATCTGGTCGCGAAAGGCGTCCCGTTCCGTGAAGCGCACCACATCGTGGGTGAAGCGGTGGTTGAAGCCATTCGTCAGGGCAAAGCGTTGGAAGCACTGCCGCTGACCGATTTGCAAAAATTCAGTGCGGTGATTGGCAATGACGTATACCCGATTCTTGCGTTGCAATCCTGTCTGGATAAGCGTGCTGCACAAGGTGGCGTATCACCGCAGCAGGTCGCTAAAGCGATTAGCGATGCGAAACAGCGCTTAGCCTAAGCATTACTAGAATAGGTCTACGCTATACCTTAAGTTCCCTCAACGTTGGTGCTTCGCGTTGGGGGATTTCTTTGTTATCGCTCTGATTCTTCTGCAAATTATCGTCTGTTGATACTCATATGGAATGCGGCTCGCATTTTTCGGCTCAACCGACTCCCCTCCTGAATTGTTTCTGGACATCCATACAGTATCATTTTACCTTGACCGACAGCGTGAAAGGCCTGCGGAGGTAAAGTGGATATCAGCATATTTTATGGTCTAGGCGGTGGTGCGGTGGGTCTGCTGATCGGGTGGTTAATTGCTAGTCTGATTCATCAGCAGAAGCTGTCGCAGCATAATACTGAACAGCGGTTGCTGGCGCAGACATTGCAGCAGACTCAACAGTCACTCAGTGAACAGCAGCAGGCAAAGCAGCAGGATGAACAACGACTGCGGCAAAACGAGCTGGAACTGCGCACGGTTCACGCTCAACTCTCTGCCAGCCATGAAAAGCTGCAACAACTTGGCGAACTCCGCACTGAATGCGTGCAGCTAAATCAGGAACTGCGGACGTTGCGTGAAATCAATAGTGCGCAGGAAGCCGAACTGCGGGAAGTCACTATTCGGCTGGAAGAAACCCGTATGGCAGCGGAAGAGAAGCAGCGGCTGCTGGCAAGCAGCGAACAGCGGTTGACGACACAGTTTGAGAATCTGGCGAACCGCATTTTCGAACACAGTGGCCGCAAGGTGGATGAACAAAATAAACAGAGTCTGGATAAGCTGCTGATGCCGTTGCGTGACCAGCTTGATGGGTTTCGTCGCCAGGTGCAGGACAGTTTTGGCGCGGAAGCGCGCGAGCGTCACACGTTGGCACATGAGATCCGCAATCTGCAACAGCTGAACGCGCAGATGGCACACGAGGCCATCAACCTGACGAAAGCGCTGAAAGGCGACAATAAGACGCAGGGTAACTGGGGCGAAGTGGTGTTAAGCCGTGTGCTGGAAGCCTCCGGTCTGCGTGAAGGCTATGAATATCAAACACAGGTCAGCGTGCAAACGGGGACAAATAGCCGTTTGCAACCCGATGTCATCGTGCGTTTACCGCAGGGTAAAGATGTTGTGATCGATGCCAAGATGTCGCTGGTGGCCTACGAGCGCTATTTCAATAGTGACGATGACGTAGAACGTAGTGCGGCGCTGAACGAACATTTACTCTCGGTTCGCAGCCATATTCGGCAGTTGAGCAGCAAAGATTACCAACAGCTTCCGGGGCTGCGTTCTCTGGACTACGTACTGATGTTTATTCCCGTCGAACCCGCTTTTCTGGTCGCTATCGATCGCCAGCCCGAGTTGATCAACGAGGCGCTAAAGAACAATATTATGCTGGTCAGCCCGACCACGCTGCTGGTGGCATTACGTACTATCAACAATTTATGGCGCTATGAACAACAGAGTCGCAATGCACAGCAGATCGCCGAAAAAGCCTCACGGCTGTACGATAAGCTGCGGTTGTTTGTGGATGACATGGAGGCGCTGGGGCAGAGTCTGGATAAAGCACAGGGCACTTATCGTCAGGCGATGAATAAACTTTCGTCTGGGCGTGGTAACCTTATTGGCCAAGCTGAGGGATTTCGCGCGCTGGGTGTAGAAATTAAACGCACGATCAGCCCGTCATTGGCAGAAAAAGCAATGGCCCATGAGCACACTGAACACGATGAATTACTGGGTTCTATAGCACCTGAAACTGCCTCCCCAACCGTAAAAACGGAGGGTGAAGGAGCGTAGCCAACGCACAAGCAGTTTGAAGTCTGACGGATATAAATAGGTATGGATTTCGCGGGCTTGGCACCCATGCTATGCGAAATTAGTGCAGTGGGGTTTTTATACGGGTCTGGTACACTCTCATCATTAATGGGTAGACCCGAAATTTGACTGAAATAGTAGGCGGATAAGATGGCAAGTGAGCAGGAGAAAACGGCCGACTTTGGTTTTCGGACTGTCGCCAAGGATGAAAAAGAAGTCATGGTGGCTGAGGTTTTTCATTCTGTAGCGGCAAAGTATGACCTGATGAATGACCTGATGTCTTTTGGTATTCACCGTATCTGGAAGCGTTTCACTATCGAGTGCAGTGGAGTCAGGCGTAATCAGCGCGTTCTGGATCTTGCTGGAGGAACAGGGGATTTGACTGCCAAGTTCTCCCGTATGGTTGGTGAGGGCGGTGAAGTCATTCTGGCGGATATCAACGCATCCATGTTGAAGGTGGGCCGCGAGAAACTGCGTAACAAAGGCATTATCGACAATATCAACTACGTGCAGGCCAATGCAGAAGCGCTGCCGTTCCCTGATGATTTCTTCGACTGCATTACTATTTCCTTTGGTCTGCGCAACGTGACGGACAAAAACAAAGCGCTGCGCTCCATGTACCGTGTTCTGAAGCCCGGTGGTCGGTTGCTGGTGTTGGAGTTTTCCAAACCGGTGATTAAACAGCTGAGCACTATTTACGATGCGTATTCATTTCATATCCTGCCGAGGATTGGCGAAGCGGTGGCAAGCGATGCCGGAAGCTATCGCTATCTTGCTGAATCCATCCGCATGCACCCCGATCAGGAAACGCTGAAAGGGATGATGAGCGACGCTGGTTTTGACAGTGTTAACTATTTCAACCTCACCGGTGGAATCGTTGCGCTGCATCGTGGGTTTAAATTCTGATTGGAAACGCCAATGCTGATAACGTCTTTTCTGACAGCCACGCTGGAAACCGCGCTGAATCAGCTGCTTTTTCACGACGCTTTTTCTTGTGATCGAAGCATGAAATCTGCCCGTCAGCGCTTACAGGGAAAAACACTCCAGATCGAGCTGGCTGAACTGGATGTCCCCTTGGTGCTGGTGTTTAACGAACAGCGGCTGGATGTTGTTAGCCAGTGGGACGAGTTGGCTGATTGCCGTCTGAAAACACGCGTTCCGGTTCTGATGAAATTACGCGATCGTCAACAGCTATCGTCGCTGATGCGCAGCGGCGAACTGATCATTGAAGGCGATATTCAAGTCGTTCAACAGTTCATCGTGCTGTGTGATCTGGCGGAGTGCGATCCGGCTGAATGGTTATCCCCTTATCTGGGCGATATTGTTGCTCAGGGGCTTAGCCAGACGGCACAGAAAACACTGAGTTTCCTGAGACGGTCATTACATCAGCAGCAACATTTCCTTTCCGAGACGTTAACGGAAGAGTGGCGATTGGCACCGGGAAAACTGGAGAATGCCTGGTTCCATGAGGAAATTGTTGCGCTGGATAAATCCGTCGATACGTTGTCCGAACGGCTGGCGAAATTGGAGGCTTTACGATGACGCCCAGCGAATTACGCCGCCTCTACAGCATTGTGCGTGTACTGTTGAGCTACGGTCTGGACGAACTCATTCCTAAGATGCGTCTGACGTTTCCGCTGCGTGTGGGGCGTCGCCTGCTATTTTGGTTACCTAATCGCCACCGCAACATGCCTTTAGGGGAACGTCTGCGTTTAGCGCTTCAGGAATTGGGGCCAGTGTGGATTAAGTTTGGGCAAATGATGTCGACGCGCCGCGATCTGTTCCCGCCCGCTATCGCCGATCAACTGGCGATGTTGCAGGATAAGGTTGAGCCATTTGATGGCAAACTGGCGCGTGAGCAGATTGAGTTGGCGATGGAGGGTATCCCTCTTGAAGAGTGGTTTGATGATTTTGACATCAAACCGTTGGCCTCGGCCTCGATTGCACAGGTTCATACCGCCCGTCTGAAAAGTACGGGAAAAGAAATCGTTATCAAGGTGATCCGCCCGGATATTCTGCCAGTCATCAAGGCAGATATGCGCTTGATGAAACGTCTGGCTGGCTGGTTGCCCCGCCTGTTGCCGGATGGTCGCCGCTTGCGTCCGCGCGAAGTGGTGATGGAATACGAAAAAACGTTACTTGATGAGCTGAACTTGCTGCGAGAAGCGGCAAATGCCATCCAACTACGGCGTAATTTTGAGAATAGCCCGATGCTGTATGTGCCGGAAATTTATTCTGATTATTGCAGAGAAAGTATGTTGGTAATGGAACGTATCTACGGTATTCCTGTTTCTGATGTCGACGCGCTGAAAGCCAATGGCACGGATATGAAGTTACTGGCAGAACGCGGCGTTCAGGTTTTCTTCACGCAGGTATTTCGCGACAGTTTCTTCCACGCGGATATGCATCCCGGCAATATCTTTATTAGTTACGATCACCCGGAAGACCCGCAATACATCGGGATTGATTGTGGTATCGTCGGTTCGTTGAATAAAGAAGATAAGCGCTATCTGGCCGAGAATTTTATCGCCTTCTTCAACCGTGATTATCGCAAAGTCGCCGAACTGCATGTGGATTCGGGCTGGGTGCCTCCAGACACCAATGTTGCAGATTTTGAGTTTGCTATTCGTACGGTCTGTGAGCCGATTTTTGAGAAGCCGTTAGCGGAAATTTCGTTCGGCCATGTATTATTGAATTTGTTTAATACGGCGCGTCGCTTCAATATGGAAGTACAGCCTCAACTGGTGTTGCTGCAAAAAACGTTGCTGTATATTGAAGGTGTTGGTCGGCAGCTTTATCCGCAGCTCGACCTGTGGAAAACGGCTAAGCCGTTTCTGGAGAGCTGGCTGAAGCAACAGGTCGGTTTACCTGCGGTTTTTCGTGCGCTCAAAGAAAAGGCACCGTTCTGGGCTGAGAAATTACCGGAAATCCCTGAACTTTTTTATGACGGACTTCGTCAGCATAAGATGTTAAAACAAAGCGTCGATAAGCTGGCATATGAGCTGAGAACGCAGCAGGCACGTCAAGGACAGTCACGATATCTTTTGGGTATTGGCGCAACGCTGCTAATCGGTGGTACGTTGTTACTGATCAGTCGTGTTGAAGCCGATATGGTTCCCACAGGGTTGATCGCGGCAGGAATTGTCGCTTGGATTATCGGTTGGCGTCGAACTCGTTGAAGCAGATCATGATGCACGTCAGAATTACCCGATACAATAACGAGAATTCTGTCGTTCCCCTTTTTGAAAAGAGGTAAATGTTATGGGTGGTATTAGTCTTTGGAACCTGTTGATTATCGCAGTTATCGTCATCTTGCTGTTCGGAACCAACAAGCTGAGAACGCTGGGTTCTGATCTGGGTGCATCCATCAAGGGCTTTAAAAAAGCGATGGGTGACGATCAGCCGTCCACGAATGCAGACAAAGCGCAGCCAGATGCTGATTTCTCTACTAAATCTATCGCTGACAACCAATCAGACGCCAAGCAGGGCGACACGAAGAGCCAGCATAAAGAGCAGGTGTAATCTGTGTTCGATATCGGTTTTGGTGAATTGCTATTGGTGATGGTTCTCGGCCTGATAGTCCTTGGGCCTGAGCGTTTGCCTGTTGCAGTCAGAACGGTTGCAAGCTGGATCAGGACGCTGCGTTCACTGGCGTCTACGGTTCAGAATGAACTGTCTCAGGAGCTGAAACTCCAGGAGTTTCAGGAAAGCCTGAAGAAAGTCGAAAAAGCCAGTTTGCAGAATCTGTCGCCTGAGTTGAAAGCCTCAATGGATGAACTTAAAGATGCGGCAGAAGCGATGAAACGTGGCTATACCGAGATACCGTCACCGCAAAAATCAGACGATCCCAAAAAATCAGGTGATCATAGTGCGACGGTGGAACCGCAGAGCAATATCCCGTTAAACGATCCTGAAGCGGCCTACGATGGGGTGATTGAAGCGGAAACCGCAGTACGTCCGGCAGACAGCCAGCAGGAGCCTGAGAACGCTGCTGTTGCTGAGAATCACAATGATGGCCGCCACGCCACAAGTGATGAAGCTGTCGGTAACAATAATGTCAAACCTGAGCAGTCACAGCCTTCTGCTGCTTCTGCCCGCCAACCGAGCGATAGTCGTTAGTTTATGGCCGATGAAGATACTCAACCGCTAATTAGCCACCTGATTGAGCTACGTAAGCGGCTACTGAACAGCATTATCTGTGTGTTGGCGGTATTTGTTGTACTGGTGTACTTTGCCAATGACATTTACCAAGTGGTTTCTGCCCCGCTCATCAAGCAATTGCCTGCGGGCGCCAGCATGATCGCGACCGATGTCGCCTCGCCTTTCTTTACGCCGATAAAGCTGACGATGATTGTCTCAGTGTTTGTCGCCGCGCCTTTGGTGCTGTATCAGGTGTGGGCGTTTGTGGCTCCTGCTCTGTATAAACACGAACGTCGCTTAATGATGCCGTTGCTGGTATCCAGCAGCCTGCTGTTTTATTCGGGTATGGCGTTCGCGTACTTTGTGGTATTCCCGCTGGCATTTGGCTTTTTTGCGAAAACCGCGCCCGTCGGCGTGTTGATTGCGACCGACATCAATAACTACCTCGATTTCGTTATGGCGCTGTTCATGGCATTCGGGATATCGTTTGAAGTGCCGGTTGCCATTGTGCTGCTCTGCTGGAGCGGTGTGGTGACGCCAGAAGATCTGAAGAAAAAGCGGCCTTATATTTTGGTGGGTGCATTCGTTGTCGGGATGCTGCTGACGCCGCCGGATGTTTTCTCACAGACGCTACTGGCGATTCCGATGTACCTGCTGTTTGAAATCGGTGTGTTCTTCGCGCGGTTTTATGTTGGCAAAGGCCGACGACGGACTGAAACTGAAGAGCCATCGCAGTAACTCACGGTTTCCTGCGGCAGGACGGTAAAATGACCTCTCTTTGAGAGGTCTTATTTTTTTATTCGCCAGAGTGAGAGTCATGTTTGATATCGGTGTCAATCTAACCAGTTCCCAGTTTGAAAAAGATAGGGGGCAGGTCGTCATCCGAGCAAAGCTAGCGGGTGTCAGTGGCATCTTAATCACGGGAACTAACGCCCAGGAAAGTCATCAGGCAATGCTGCTGGCGCAAGCCTATCCCGATTACTGTTGGTCAACGGCGGGTGTCCATCCGCATGATGCTAGCCAATGGAATGACGCTATTGCCGAACAGCTTCACCAAATGGCAAACGCTGCCTGTGTAGTCTCCATTGGTGAATGCGGATTGGATTTCAACCGTAACTTTTCTACCCCAGAAGAGCAGGAACAGGCATTCAGTGCACAGTTAGCGATAGCGGCTGAGCTGTCCATACCGGTCTTCCTTCACTGTCGTGATGCACATCCCCGCTTTATTTCCCTGCTTACGCCATGGTTGAGCCAGTTACCTGCTGCAGTGGTTCACTGCTTTACCGGCAATCGCCATGAATTGGATGAGTGTCTGGCGGCGGGACTGATGATTGGCATCACTGGCTGGGTTTGCGATGAGCGTCGTGGGCTTGAGCTACGCGCCTTATTGCCACATATTCCTGCCGATCGGCTGTTGGTGGAAACCGACGCACCTTATCTGTTACCCCGGGGTTTACGCCCTAAACCGGCATCCCGTCGTAACGAACCCTGTTATCTGCCTCATATTATTCGCCAGATTGCGGAGTGGCGTGGAGAAGATGCCACATGGCTGGGACAGACAACAGATGAAAATGCCCGCCGGGTTTTCCGGCTGGCCTGATTCAGGAGAATAATGACATGAGCAATGCTTTTCCCGGCACGTTCCCCGGCCGACGTATGCGCCGTATTCGCCGCCATGATTTCAGCCGCCGCCTTGTTGCTGAAAATCAACTGACGGTGAATGATTTGATTTATCCCGTTTTTGTGATGGAAGGGACAAATCATCGTCAGGAAGTTCCCTCAATGCCGGGGGTATACCGGATGACTATCGACGTGCTTCTGAAAGAAGCCGAAGAGATCGCTAAGCTCGGCGTTCCGGTACTGTCGCTGTTCCCCGTTATTGAAGCGGATAAGAAATCACTCTATGCCGAAGAAGCCTATAACTCGGATGGCCTTGTTCCTCGTACGATCCGCGCGCTGAAAGGTGCCGTCCCAGAGCTGGGTTTGCTGACGGATGTGGCGCTCGATCCCTATACCACGCACGGTCAAGACGGGATTATTGATGAAGATGGCTATGTGATTAATGACGTCACCAAGGAGATTTTGGTGCGTCAGGCGCTGTCTCACGCTGAAGCCGGAGCAGAAATTATTGCGCCTAGCGATATGATGGATGGCCGTATCGGCGCTATTCGTGACACCCTGGAAGCACAAAACCTGATCAATACGCAGATCATGGCGTATTCGGCTAAGTATGTATCGTGCTATTACGGGCCTTTCCGTGATGCCGTGGGCTCAGCAAGTAATCTGAAAGGCGGCAACAAGAAAACCTACCAGATGGACCCGGCCAACAGCGATGAAGCCTTGCAGGAAATTGCGCAGGATTTGCAGGAAGGCGCGGACATGGTGATGGTCAAACCGGGGATGCCATATCTGGACGTGGTTCGTCGCGTCAAGGATACGTTCGGTGTGCCGACGTTTGCTTATCAGGTATCTGGCGAGTATGCGATGCACATGGCGGCGATTCAGAACGGCTGGCTACAGGAACAACCGGTGGTCATGGAGTCTCTATTGTGCTTCAAACGCGCTGGCGCGGATGGTGTGCTGACCTACTTTGCCAAGCGTGTTGCACAGTGGCTACACGATCAACACATGCAACGCTAAGCGGGTTATTTATCCGGCGCGGTGTAAACGTGCCGGATGGAAATAGTCAGGAGCGTTAGGACTAGGCTTTGCGAAACTCGCGATTATCGATGCTCTGCCTGACCTGCTTGTTCAACATATTCAGCAACAACATCGAGCGGGCTTCGCCGTCAGGTTCGCTGTAGATAGCCTGAAGACCAGAGAAAATACCGTCGGTAATGACCACGCTATCGCCGGACTGTGGCGTCAGTGGATCAATGATTACCTGCATGGGGCGAAGTGACAGCTCATCGATAACCTGCTGCGGAATAGTCGCTGGCAGTGCGCCAAACCGCACAAAGTTACTCACCCCACGCGTTGCGCTGATGGTGGTAGTGTGGATGCGCTCGGGGTCGAACTCCACAAACAGGTAGTTCGGGAACAGCGGCTCACAGACTTCAGTTCGTTTACCGCGAACGATTTTATCCAGCGCGATCATCGGGCTCACGCAGGTTACCTCCTGACGTTCCAGGTGCTCTTTCGCTCGCAGCAGTTGACCACGTTTACAATATAGTAAGTACCAGGCTTCCATAATTTCGCAGACTTATGATTCCGACGGGCAAGCATAACAAAAGCAAGCACGGATAAAAAATTTTCGGCAGATATTTTTGTTACCACATTCTGGCGATCGAATTCTTGATGGTGATTAGATTCTTGCCATAAATAGGCGCTGTGGGAAGCGACAGGCTGGCGAAGAGACTTTATAATAGCCAGAACGATAGACTGCCTCCGATGAATAGCATGAAATACCGTGACTTACGCGAGTTCCTCTCGCTGCTGGAAGAGAGAGGGGAGTTGAAACGCATTACTCAGCCCATCGATCCCTACCTTGAAATGACGGAAATTGCCGACCGGACGCTGCGTGCCGAAGGCCCAGCCCTCCTGTTTGAGAACCCCAAAGGCTATGACATGCCGGTGCTGTGCAATTTATTTGGCACGCCGAAACGTGTTGCATTGGGAATGGGACAGGAAGAGGTCAGTGCATTGCGAGATGTGGGCAAACTGCTGGCGTTTTTGAAAGAGCCAGAGCCACCTAAAGGGTTCCGCGATCTGGTAGATAAAATGCCGAAGTTCCGTCAGGTGCTGAATATGCCGACGAAACGGCTGTCTTCGGCACCGTGTCAGGAGCAGATCTGGCAGGGTGATGATGTTGACCTGCGTCGGATTCCGGTGATGCAGTGCTGGCCAGAAGATGCCGCGCCGCTCATCACCTGGGGGCTCACCGTGACGCGCGGGCCGCACAAAGAGCGACAGAATCTGGGGATCTATCGCCAGCAGGTGCTAGGCAAAAACAAACTGATCATGCGTTGGCTATCTCATCGCGGCGGCGCACTGGATTTCCAGGAATGGTGTCAGGAAAATCCGGGGCAGCGTTTCCCCGTGGCTGTTGCGCTAGGGGCTGACCCTGCGACGATTCTCGGTGCAGTGACGCCCGTGCCCGACACGCTGTCGGAATATGCCTTTGCGGGTTTACTGCGTGGGCATAAGACGGAAGTTGTGAAGTGCCTGTCGAGCGATTTGGAAGTTCCCGCCAGTGCGGAAATTGTTCTTGAAGGCTATATTGAACCCGGAGAAATGGCGGCTGAAGGGCCTTATGGCGACCATACCGGCTATTACAATGAAGTCGATCACTTTCCGGTCTTTACCGTCACGCATATCACGCAACGCCAGAATGCCATTTATCACTCGACTTATACGGGGCGGCCACCGGATGAACCCGCCGTGCTGGGCGTGGCGTTGAACGAAGTTTTCGTGCCGATCCTGCAAAAGCAGTTTCCTGAGATTGTCGATTTTTATTTGCCACCGGAGGGTTGCTCTTACCGTCTGGCGGTCGTTACCATGAAGAAACAGTACGCTGGCCATGCCAAACGCGTCATGATGGGCGTCTGGTCTTTTTTACGCCAGTTCATGTATACGAAATTTGTTATTGTCTGCGATGATGACATTAACGCGCGCGACTGGAAGGACGTGATATGGGCGATTACGACGCGCATGGATCCGGCACGCGATACGGTATTAGTGGAAAATACACCGATAGACTATCTTGATTTCGCCTCACCGGTTTCTGGTCTGGGCTCCAAAATGGGTCTGGACGCCACCAATAAATGGCCTGGTGAAACTCAGCGTGAGTGGGGACACCCCATCAAGAAAGATCCGCAGGTTTGTGCCCGCATTGATGAAATATGGGACGAATTGGCCATTTTTAGTGACAGAGAGCCCCGGCGTTAACGGCTGCCCTGTTCTCAGTTTTGCTTTTATGACCCTATAGAGGGAATGCATGACAACATTGAGCTGTAAAGTGACTTCGGTAGAAGCCATAACCGATACGGTCTATCGCGTTCGTTTATTACCTGAAGCGCCTTTTTCCTTTCGGGCCGGTCAGTATTTGATGGTAGTCATGGGCGATCGGGATAAACGTCCTTTCTCACTGGCATCAACCCCGATGGATAAAAACTTTATCGAGTTACACATTGGGGCGTCCGAACTGAATCTTTACGCGATGGCGGTGATGGAACGCATTCACAAGGAAAAAACCCTGACGGTCGACATCCCGCATGGCGAAGCCTGGCTGCGTGAAGAGAGTACGCGTCCACTGGTGTTGATTGCCGGTGGAACTGGATTTTCGTACGTGCGCTCTATTCTGCTGACCGCGCTTGCACAGCAACCCGATCGCGATATCTCCATTTACTGGGGCGGACGTGAATCCCAGCATCTGTATGATTTAACAGAGCTTGAGGGTTTTGCAGCCAAGCACGCTAATCTGAGAGTAGTGCCTGTTGTCGAACAGCCAGAAGAAGGATGGGATGGCAGAACGGGTACCGTTCTGAGCGCGGTCCTGCAGGATTATGGCTCACTGGCAGAGCAGGATATTTATATTGCCGGGCGTTTTGAAATGGCGAAAATTGCGCGTGAGCGTTTTTGTAACGAGCGCGGTGCGTTGGTAGCTCACATGTTCAGCGATGCGTTTTCGTTTATTTAAAGCCGTCGGCGACAGTAAGAAATAAACAGTAAAAATCCCACAGTTGTGGGATTTTTTGTTTCTACAGGAGTTGCTTGCAGAGATTGTCTACGCTCAGGGGCGTTCAAATACCGTCGCAATACCTTGTCCTAAGCCGATGCACATCGTCGCTACTCCAAACTGAGCGTCGCGGCTTTCCATCAGATTAATCAATGTGGTGGAGATGCGTGCCCCCGAACAGCCGAGTGGGTGGCCCAGCGCGATGGCCCCGCCGTTGAGATTGACCTTTTCATCGAGCTGTTCCAATAGACCCAGATCTTTAATGCAGGGTAGCGTTTGGGCGGCGAATGCCTCATTCAGTTCAAAGATGCCGATATCGGCCAGACTCAAGCCTGCTCGTTTCAGCGCTAGTTTAGTGGCTGGGACAGGACCATAGCCCATAATTGAGGGATCGCAGCCCACCACGGCCATCGCCCGAATGCGGGCCCGCACTGGTAAGCTTAATGATGCTGCGCGGGATTCGCTCATGATCAACATGGCCGATGCGCCATCGGATAGAGCAGAGGATGACCCAGCTGTCACCGTGCCGTTAACCGGATCGAATGCCGGTTTGAGAGCGGCAAGACTATCGACGGTGGTTTCTGGGCGAATCACTTCATCATAATCGAAGCGCTGCAGCGCACCGTCTGCATCATGGCCTGACGTGGAGACGATTTCATGGCGAAATGCGCCAGATTGGGTGGCGTGATAGGCCCGTTGGTGCGAGCGGGCGGCGAATTGATCCTGCATCTCACGGCTAATATTGTGCATACGCGCGAGCATTTCGGCCGTCAGCCCCATCATTCCTGCGGCTTTAGCTATAGTGCGGCTCAGTCCCGGATGAAAATCGACGCCATGATTCATCGGCACATGTCCCATATGCTCAACGCCGCCGATTAAACAGACATTCGCGTCGCCAACCATAATCGCACGGGCGGCATCGTGGAGCGCCTGCATAGAAGAACCACAGAGTCTGTTAACTGTCGTTGCGGGTACGCTCACCGGGATTTCAGCTAACAAAGCGGCGTTACGGGCCACGTTGAAACCTTGCTCCAGTGTCTGCTGTACACATCCCCAATAGATATCGTCGATCTCACGGGCATCTAACGCTGTGTTACGGCTCAATAGGCTACGCATCAGGTGTGCGGATAGGTCTTCGGCTCTCACCTGACGGAAGGCTCCACCTTTGGATCGCCCCATCGGCGTGCGTACGGCATCAACAATCACTACCTTTTCCATATTTCCTGTCCTCATGCCGGTTGACCGTGGGAAACGTCCGCGTGTGGCGCGACCGATGGGTAATAGCCTTCATTGCTTCTGGCTTTTTGTTGTAAGCCGTCAGGCACTTGATAGATGGCGCTGAGGTGCGCCAGCTGTTGCGCCATCTCGACATAACGTTCGCTGCCCAACGTATCCAGATAGCGGCAGGCTCCGCCGTGGAAGGGAGGAAAACCTAACCCATATACCAGTGCCATGTCCGCTTCGGCAGGACTGGCGACAATACCTTCTTCCAGACAGCGCGCAACTTCATTAATCATTGGGATCATCATCCGAGCGATAATCTCTTCTGCGCTGAACGTTTTTTTCGGTTGGCTGATGTCTTTAAGGAGCGTATCTACGGCTTCATCCTGTTCTTTGCGCAGTTTCCCTTTGCTATCCGTTTGATAACGGTAGAAACCCTGACCATTTTTCTGCCCAAAGCGCTGATGCTCAAACAACACGTCAATCGCATCGCGATAGTCTTTCGCCATCCGCTGTGGAAAACCTTCCGCCATCACCGCTTGGGCATGGTGAGCGGTATCAATGCCGACAACGTCCAGCAGATAGGCTGGACCCATCGGCCAGCCGAATTTCTTCTCCATGACGTTATCGATCTCGCGGAAATCGGCACCGTCTCTGAGCAGTATGCTGAATGCTGCAAAGTAGGGGAACAGGACGCGATTTACGAAGAATCCTGGGCAATCGTTCACAACAATCGGCGTCTTGCCCATCTTGCTGGCGTAAGCCACCACGCTGGCGATGGTACTGTCACTGGTTTTAGGGCCGCGAATAATTTCGACCAGCGGCATGCGGTGTACCGGGTTGAAGAAGTGCATACCGCAGAAATTTTGCGGTCGTTTTAACGATGCAGCCAGCACAGCAATTGGAATCGTTGAGGTATTAGAAGCCAGAATCGTATTCTCGCTAACGTGCAATTCGGTTTCCGCTAATACGCTGGCTTTGATTTTCGGGTTCTCTACGACGGCTTCAACTACGATATCGGTACGTTCGAACCCGGCGTAATCCAGCGTCGGGTGAATGTTTGCCAAAATCGTCGCCATTTTCATTCCGTCCAGTTTGCCTCGTTCCATCTGTTTATTCAGGAGCTTAGCTGCCTCGTTCATCCCCAGCGCGAGTGGCTTCTCGTTGATATCCTTCATCCGAATTGGCACGCCTTTGAACGCGGATTGATAGGCAATTCCGCCGCCCATAATGCCCGCACCCAGCACGGCGGCCTGCTTTGGTACGGATGTTTCGCCAATCAGCTTCTTCGCTTTTCCTTTAACATATTGACCGTTGAGGAAAATGCCGACGAGGGCGCGAGCTTCATTTGAACGCGCCAGTTGAACGAAGTGCTGCGTTTCGAGCTGCAATGCCTCATCACGTGTCATGGTTGCGGCGGCTTCGATGGTTTTTACCGCTAACATCGGCGCTGGATAATGTTTCCCAGCGGTTTGTAGCACCATCGCTTTGGCGGTGGTAAAGCTCATCATGGCTTCAATTTTATTGAGCTTCAGCGCCTCAAGTTTCGGGCGTCGGTAACCCAGCCAGTCCAGCTCGCCATTTATGGCCTGCTTTAGCATCTTGATGGCGGCGGGAATCAGTTTTTCATTAGCGACAACAGCCTGCACCAGCCCCACTTTTAAAGCATCGGCTGCGCTGACGTCTTTACCTGCGGCGATAATCTCCAGCGCGCTGTCTGCACCTAACAGACGCGGTAGCCTGACTGTGCCGCCAAAGCCCGGCATGATTCCGAGTTTAGTCTCAGGCAACCCGATTCGTGCATCTGGCGTTGCTAAGCGAAAATCGGTCGCCAGCACGCATTCACATCCGCCTCCCAGCGCATAGCTATTAATCGCGGACAGCGTGGGAACGGGTAAATCCTCAAGACGGTTGAAAATGCTGTTGGCGAAGACAAGCCACTCATGCAGCTTTTCGGCCGGCGCGGCAAAAAGAGAAAGGAATTCCGTGATATCGGCACCGACAATAAATGCAGCTTTGTCTGATCGCAGCAGTAAGCCCTTCAGGTTCGGCTGTTCCGCCAGAACGTCCAGCGCCTTACCCAGGCTGGCAACCGTGCGGGTATCTAGCGTGTTTACAGAGCCAGGGGCAGAAAATACCAGCTCGGCAATGCCGTCCTCAAGCCAGTTAAGGTAGAGGGATTCACCTTGATAAAGCATGTTCATCTCCGCTGTTTGTGTGAGTGATCTGGTATGACCAGATAATCGAATTGTGGTTATAATGTTAATTTTTTGCAAACGGGAGATTAATTTTTTGCCGAATTGATCACAAAGCATGGGACGCTGCCCTTGGGTGATGCCTGTGTTAAAATGGAGGGATCAAGTCGTGACGTACAAGGATACTCATGGAAAAGCTGGCTTCTTTATATCATCACCATCTGGCTACGCTGCAAACGCGTGCTCAGGCGGTTTTAGTGCGCCATAAGCTTGACGCATTACTGATTCATTCTGGTGAGCTGTTGACCGTTTTTCTGGACGATCACGACTATCCTTTTAAAGTTAACCCGCAGTTTAAAGCTTGGGTGCCGGTCACGCAGGTGCCGAACTGCTGGCTATGGATTGATGGCGTTAATCCGCCGAAGCTGTGGTTCTATTCGCCGGTTGATTACTGGCATAGCGTTGCTCCGGTGCCCGAGAGCTTCTGGACCGCAGGGGTTGAGATTGCCGTGCTGCGCAATGCCGATGATATCGGGCAACTGCTTCCAGCACAGCGTGAGCGCGTTGCCTATATCGGCTATGCACCACAACGTGCACAGGGTTTGGGAATTCGGGCGGACAATATCAATCCTCAGGGCGTGTTAGATTATCTGCACTATCATCGCGCTTACAAAACAGACTACGAGCTGGCCTGCATGCGTGAAGCACAGAAGACGGCGGTTATCGGTCATCGTGCAGCGCATGAAGCGTTTCTTTCTGGCATGAGCGAGTTCGATATTAATTTGGCGTATCTGACGGCCACTGGCCATCGGGATATCGATGTGCCTTACGGCAATATCATTGCGCTCAATGAACATGCGGCAGTGTTGCACTATACCCAGTTAGATCATCAGGTGCCTTCCGATGTCCGCAGCTTTCTGATTGATGCAGGTGCTGAATATAACGGATATGCCGCTGACCTCACGCGAACCTACTCGGCACAGAGCGATGGGGCTTTTGCTCAACTGATTAAAGATCTCAATCAGGAAATGCTCGCGTTGATTGATACCATGCAGGCGGGAGTACGTTATACCGATTACCACATTCAGATGCATCAGCGGATTGCGAAGCTGCTGAAATCACATCAGTTGGTTCGGGATATCAGCGAAGAAGCCATGGTAGAGCAGGGGCTGACGTCGCCTTTCCTGCCGCACGGCCTTGGTCACCCGCTGGGCTTGCAGGTGCATGACGTCGCTGGGTTTATGCAAGACGATCGCGGTACACATCTGGCAGCACCGACGCAGCATCCTTACCTACGTTGTACCCGTGTGCTCGAACCTGGCATGGTCATGACGATCGAACCGGGCATCTACTTCATCGAATCCTTGCTCGCTCCGTGGCGCGAGGGTGCATGTAGTCAACACTTTGACTGGCAAAAAATCGATGCGCTGAAACCGTTTGGTGGTATTCGTATCGAGGATAATATTGTCATTCATGAAGGGCGCGTGGAAAACATGACGCGCGACCTGAATCTGGCCTGATGCACGCGTATCCCATTCTTACTGCGCCCGTGAGCTTCAGTGAGGAAATCAAGAAAAGCCGCTTTGCTACGATCCTGGCGGCAACGCCGGGAATCGACGCGGCAAAAGCGTTTATCCAGCACGTCAGAGAGGAACATGCCTCGGCGGGGCACCACTGCTGGGCGTTTGTTGCAGGAGCGCCTGACGATTCTCAACAGCTTGGTTTTTCTGACGATGGTGAGCCGTCCGGCACGGCGGGTAAACCGATGCTGTCGCAATTGATGGGAAGCGGTATCGGTGAGATTACGGCTGTGGTAGTGCGTTACTATGGAGGAATCCCGCTAGGGACTGGCGGGTTAGTGAAGGCTTATGGCGGTGGCGTTCAGCAAGCGCTGAAGCAGATATCGCTGCAAGAGAAGGTCTTGCAAAAAGAGTATGGCTTACAATGTGACTATGCGCTGTTGCCCCAGGTGGAATCACTGATCTTTCAGCTTGGCGGAAAAGTGCTGCATAGCGAGTATGGCGTGGACGTCGTATTGCGGTTCTCTCTCCCTATCAGGGGAACCGAGGAAGCGGCAACGAAATTGCGTGATTTAAGTCGCGGTGCGTTGCATTTATTGCCGATTCCATAATAATCCCAGCGCTTTTTTATGAATCATTAAGGAATTCCCTGCGATGCACTTGCGCGCCATAACCCGTATTGTCGGCCAGTTGGTTATCCTTTTTTCCGGAACGATGGTTATTCCCGGCCTGGTGGCGTTAATTTACCGCGATGGCGCAGGCCGTGCGTTTACGCAGACATTTATTGTCGCGCTGGCAATTGGCATCATGCTGTGGCTACCAAACCGCAAGCAGAAGCATGAACTGAAATCTCGTGAAGGATTCCTAATCGTTGTCCTCTTCTGGACGGTACTGGGAAGCGTTGGGGCTCTGCCTTTCCTGTTTGCGGAACACCCTAATCTGGGCGTAACGGATGCTTTTTTCGAATCGTTCTCTGGGTTAACGACAACGGGAGCGACCACGCTGGTCGGGCTGGATTCATTGCCTAAAGCCATCCTGTTTTATCGACAAATGCTGCAATGGTTTGGTGGGATGGGGATCATCGTTCTCGCCGTTGCTATCCTACCGATTCTTGGCGTCGGTGGGATGCAGTTGTATCGCGCAGAGATGCCGGGGCCGCTGAAGGAAAACAAAATGCGCCCGCGTATTGCCGATACGGCGAAAACGCTGTGGCTGATTTATCTCTTACTTACTATTGCTTGTGCTGTTGCGCTTTGGCTGGCGGGAATGCCAGTATTTGATGCAATTGGGCACAGTTTCTCTACGGTGTCAGTCGGAGGTTTCTCTACCCACGATGCCAGTATCGGCTACTTCAACAGCCCAACGATTAACACCATCATCGCGATATTCTTGCTGATTTCCGGCTGTAACTTTGGTTTGCACTTTGCCCTGCTGAGCGGCCGCAGCCTGAAGGTATACTGGCGTGACCCAGAATTTCGCATGTTCATTTTTGTTCAACTGTCGCTGGTGGCCGTGTGTACGATTGTCCTGTGGTTCCACCATGTTTATGACAGCGGTATGCAGACGATCAACCAGGCATTCTTCCAGGTTGTCTCTATGGCGACAACGGCAGGGTTTACGACGGATAGCATTGCATCGTGGCCACTTTTTCTGCCGGTTTTGCTTCTGTGTTCCGCGTTTATTGGCGGATGTGCGGGGTCAACTGGCGGCGGCTTGAAAGTGATTCGTATCCTGCTACTTTTCCTGCAAGGGTCGCGTGAGCTCAAGCGTTTAGTGCATCCGAATGCAGTTTACACAATTAAGTTGGGCCACCGAGCGTTACCGGAGCGCATTCTTGAAGCTGTATGGGGATTCTTTTCCGCGTATGCACTGGTTTTTATTGTCAGCATGCTGGCCGTCATTGCGACAGGCGTTGATGATTTCTCCGCGTTTGCTGCGGTCGCTGCCACATTGAATAATCTGGGGCCGGGGCTGGGTGTTGTCGCTGAGAATTTTACGTCGATGAATGATACGGCGAAATGGATTCTGATACTGACAATGCTGTTTGGTCGTTTGGAAGTCTTCACGCTTTTAGTGCTGTTTACGCCAACCTTCTGGCGGGAATAGTACCAATAAGGATAAAGAACAATGAAAGCTTTGATCGTGTTTTCGAGTCGGGATGGGCAAACAAGAGCGATTGCCTCCTATATTGCGAATACGCTGAAAGGAACGCTGGAGTGTGATGTTGTTAACGTACTCAATGCGAATGATATCGATCTGGGCCAATACGATCAGGTGCTTATTGGGGCGTCGATTCGGTACGGGCGCTTTCATCCAGCGGTAAATCAATTTATCCATAAGCATCTGGCTTCTCTGCGACAACTGCCTAGCGCATTCTTCTCAGTTAACCTCACCGCACGTAAACCAGAAAAGCGCACAATACAAACCAATGCCTATACGCGTAAGTTCCTGCTGAATTCCCCTTGGCAGCCGGATTTGTGCTGTGTGTTCGCGGGTGCTTTGCGTTATCCGCGTTATCGTTGGTTTGATCGGGTAATGATTCAGCTAATTATGCGTATGACGGGCGGCGAAACGGATAGCAGTAAAGAAGTTGAATATACGGACTGGCAGCAGGTTGCCCGTTTTGCACAGGATTTCGCGCAATTAGCGGCGAAAAATCCGGCATAACGCTGTCTTTTACTGCGCTTTGCTGAAGAAATCTCCACTCGATAATTATTTTGCATTTAGCGCTTGTCAGCGGGCGAGAAGTCCCTATAATGCGCATCCACTGACACGGCAACAGCGACACGCGGTTGTGGTGACAGAGAAAAGATTCAACGAAGGCAGTCAGTAATGACTTGACTTCACAGCGGAAAAGCATAATATATGCGGCCCGCGCCACGGAAGACGTGGCACTGCTCTTTAACAATATAATCAGACAATCTGTGTGGGCACTCACAAGACCGTATCTTAAACGATATAAAAAGTCTTGAAGAGTGAACAACAGTAAAATTCATTACGAATGAACAGTTACTAATTCTTTGAGCATCGCTGACGAGTTCAGCAAATCAAACAAATCTTAAATTGAAGAGTTTGATCATGGCTCAGATTGAACGCTGGCGGCAGGCCTAACACATGCAAGTCGAGCGGTAGCACAGAAGAGCTTGCTCTTTGGGTGACGAGCGGCGGACGGGTGAGTAATGTCTGGGAAACTGCCTGATGGAGGGGGATAACTACTGGAAACGGTAGCTAATACCGCATAACGTCTTCGGACCAAAGAGGGGGACCTTCGGGCCTCTTGCCATCAATGGCGTATACAAAGAGAAGCGAACTCGCGGGAGCCAGCGGACCTCATAAAGTACGTCGTAGTCCGGATTGGAGTCTGCAACTCGACTCCATGAAGTCGGAATCGCTAGTAATCGTAGATCAGAATGCTACGGTGAATACGTTCCCGGGCCTTGTACACACCGCCCGTCACACCATGGGAGTGGGTTGCAAAAGAAGTAGGTAGCTTAACCTTCGGGAGGGCGCTTACCACTTTGTGATTCATGACTGGGGTGAAGTCGTAACAAGGTAACCGTAGGGGAACCTGCGGTTGGATCACCTCCTTACCAATAAAGATGTGTGTTAAGTGAAGTGCTCACACAGATTGTCTGATGAAAATAACGAGCAGAAATACCTTAATAGGCTTGTAGCTCAGGTGGTTAGAGCGCACCCCTGATAAGGGTGAGGTCGGTGGTTCAAGTCCACTCAGGCCTACCAACTCTTCCATGAGTGGTATCTAAGGTAACTGTAAGTAGAGACGGGGTTATAGCTCAGCTGGGAGAGCGCCTGCCTTGCACGCAGGAGGTCTGCGGTTCGATCCCGCATAGCTCCACCATCACTACTCGGTATGATAAAAAACATCAGAGTGTACCTGTTTGGGTGCACTGCGATGTTTTGCTCTTTAACAATCTGGAACAAGCTGAAAATTGAAACATGACAGCTGAACATGCATGACTGCCTTCGGGCGGGTCGTGATGAATCAGCATGTCAATGAGTCTCTCAAATAATCGCAGCGCGAGGATGAATCGAAAGAAACATCTTCGGGTTGTGAGGTTAAGCGACTAAGCGTACACGGTGGATGCCTAGGCAGTCAGAGGCGATGAAGGGCGTGCTAATCTGCGATAAGCGTCGGTAAGCTGATATGAAGCGTTATACCCGACGATACCCGAATGGGGAAACCCAATGTGTTTCGACACATTATCATTACGTGAATACATAGCGTAATGAGGCGAACCGGGGGAACTGAAACATCTCAGTACCCACCGAGATTCCCCTAGTACCGGCGAGCGAACGGGGAGGAGCCCAGAACCTGAATCAGTTTGTGTGTTAGTGGAAGCGTCTGGACCCGGTAGCTAAGTGCGGAAGAGATAACCGCTGAAAGCATCTAAGCGGGAAACTTGCCTCGAGATGAGTCTTCCCTGGGCACTAGATGCCCCTGAAGGGCCGTTGAAGACTACGACGTAGATAGGCTGGGTGTGTAAGCGTAGCGATACGTTGAGCTAACCAGTACTAATGACCCGAGAGGCTTAACCTTACAACACCGAAGGTGTTTTGTGGGTGACTCATATAAAACGATATTCAGCTTGTTCAAAGATTGGTTCTGATGGTTATACGACACAAGAAAAGTGAAGTGTAACGGTTGGAATGAAACAGAATTTGCCTGGCGGCGATAGCGCGGTGGTCCCACCTGACCCCATGCCGAACTCAGAAGTGAAACGCCGTAGCGCCGATGGTAGTGTGGGGTCTCCCCATGTGAGAGTAGGGAACTGCCAGGCATCAAACATGTGGAAAGCCCCTGTCGAAAGACGGGGGCTTTTTGCTGTGGGGCATTTGGGGCGAGGGATTATTGATGCATCTCCGGTGGCAAAAGGCCATCGGTATCTTGCGTAGATCAGGTAGACTGTGTGATATCTAAATTAGTCGGTATTTCTATTATGGCGCCAAGCGTTATTTCCTTGAGGTCTCATAACTCTTTCTCATTATCTGTTTCTGCATCTTGTATTAAGGTTGCGGATACTCAGGATAAATTGATTGAAGAGTGGCGCGTCGCCAGTGCATCACAAGAGCCAGTTTTATTGCTAGGGGAAGGGAGTAATGTTCTTTTTCTGGAAGATTTTTTAGGCACAATTCTGCTAAATCGGCTTAAAGGCATAGATATTCGCGAAGAAAGCGATGGCTGGTATCTTCATGTTGGCGCTGGTGAAAATTGGCATCAATTAGTTGAATATACGCTTAAATGTGGAATTACTGGGTTAGAAAATTTGGCGCTAATTCCCGGATGTGTGGGGTCTGCACCTATACAGAATATTGGTGCGTATGGTATCGAATTACAACATGTCTGTGATTATGTTGAGTTATTGGATCTGACCGAAGGTAAAACTATACATCTTACCACTGAAGAATGCCAATTCGGTTACCGTGAAAGTATATTTAAGCATCAATATCGTTATGGGTTTGCAATTACCGCAGTGGGGATTTTTTTAAAAAAAGAGTGGAATCCGGTACTGAACTACGGTGATTTGGCAAAATTGAATCCTGCGACAGTTACGCCACAGCAGGTATTTGATTCTGTATGTCATATGCGCCGAAGCAAGCTCCCTGATCCTGTCGTGACAGGTAATGCAGGTAGCTTTTTCAAAAATCCGATAGTTACAAAACAGCATGCTGACAGTATTTTACGAGAGTACCCAAATATGCCCCAGTATTTACAAGCTGACGGGAATGTTAAATTGGCAGCTGGATGGTTAATTGATCAGTGCAAGCTTAAAGGATTTCAACTCGGTGGTGCTGCTGTTCACGAGCAACAGGCATTAGTTCTGATCAATAAAAGTAATGCAAAAGGTTCAGATATTGTCGAATTAGCTCGTTATGTCCGCAATCAGGTCGCTGCAAAGTTCTCTATACAGCTGGAACCTGAAGTCCGTTTTATTGCTGCGCATGGCGAGGTCAATGCTATCGAGGTATTATCATGAAAGATATTACGGTTCCTCTTAAATTAATTAAGATTCTCTCGGATGGTGATTTTTATTCCGGTGAAGTACTGGGTGAAATGATGGGGATGAGTCGAGCTGCAATTAATAAACATATTCAAACTATACGTGACTGGGGAATTGACGTATTTACCGTAACGGGTAAAGGTTATTCTTTACCCGTTACTATGCAGTTATTAGATGAGGAAATAATCCTTAAGCACTTACCAGAAGGCGGAGTGACGGTTTTACCTGTTGTTGATTCTACTAATCAGTACATTTTAGAACGACTGGACACGTTATCCTCCGGTGATGCTTGTCTTGCCGAATATCAGCAATCTGGCCGTGGTCGTCGGGGCCGACAATGGTTTTCACCCTTTGGTGCGAATTTATATTTGTCCTTATATTGGCGCCTAGAGCAGGGACCTGCAGCGGCTGTTGGAGTCAGTCTGGTAATCGGTATCGTAATGGCTGAGGTGTTACATAAGCTTGGTGCTGACGGTGTGCGGGTCAAATGGCCCAATGACTTATACCTAAAGGATCGAAAATTAGCCGGTATTCTTGTCGAGCTTACCGGGAAAACAGGTGATGCTGCTAATTTGGTAATTGGAGCGGGTATAAATTTACAAATGAGAGAGCCAGCTCCAGATACTATTAATCAAGGCTGGATAAATTTACAAGAAGCGGGCATAGACATTAATCGCAATACACTGGCTTCAACCCTCATTTCTGAATTAAGAGGTGCTTTAGCTGTCTTTGAACTAGAAGGCCTTGAACCATTCATTTCCAGATGGGAAAGATTGGATAATTATTTTAACCGCCCAGTTCGTTTGATTATCGGCAACCGCGAGATATATGGAGTTGACCGTGGAATAGATAGCCAAGGTGCATTGTTATTAGAAAATGACGGCCTGATAACGTCATATATTGGTGGCGAAATTTCTCTGCGTGGTGTATGAAAATGGGGGGTGCCCATTTTCATATATTTATTTTCTTAATCGAACACACTCAACCGCATGGTTAGCGCTTTTAGTCATAATAAGGCTGGCCCTTTCCCTTGTGGGTAGGATGTTTTCTTTTAAATTAAGCCCGTTAATTTCCTTCCATAATTGAGATGCGATGCCGACAGCTTCTTCTTCCGTCAATTTTGCATAATTATGAAAATACGAATTTGGATTTGAGAATGCACCTTGCCTGAATTTTAAAAAGCGATTTATATACCATGGTTGTAGCAATGTTTCAGGGGCATCGACATAGATAGAAAAATCCACAAAGTCAGAAACAAAAACTCTATGTGGATCATGTGGATAGTCCATACCACTTTGTAGGACGTTTAAGCCTTCTAATATTAAAATATCAGGTTGCTCCAACACTTTATTATTATTAGGAACGATGTCGTATGTTAAGTGCGAATACGTTGGGGCGGTGACTTGATGTGTTCCCGATTTTATATCCGAAACAAATTTCACTAGGCTATGCATATCATATGATTGCGGGAAGCCTTTTTTCTTCATCAAATCACGTTCTTTTAGTACCTTATTTGGATGAAGAAATCCATCAGTTGTAATTAGTTCTACACTACGATGTTCTGGCCAGCGGCTCAATAATGCTTGAAGTACACGGGCAGTGGTACTTTTTCCTACTGCGACACTACCTGCAATACCTATTATATAAGGTATCTTTTGGCCATCAGTTCCTAAGAACTGCTCAAGTACAGCCTGACGGCGTAAGTTAGAGTTGATATAAAAATTGAGCAGGCGAGATAACGGTAGATAAATTTCTGCGACCTCGTCTAATGAAAGATCCTCGTTGATCCCTTTGAGCTTAACGATCTCTTCTTCTGTCAGCGTTAACGGGACAGAATCGCGCAAGGCGGCCCATTGGCTGCGGTTAAATTGTAGATATGGCGTGGCCAATGATTGATCTCTATTGCTCATAAGTCGTGTTCTGCCTGCTTAACAGGTAAGAAAAGGGACTCTTAGCCCAGCGAGAAAGCGGGCTATTAGCTTAGCCAACGCAATGATCGCAACACCTTCTCTTGTGTAATAAATTTTTGATAATGGGCAGGTTAACACTTTGCGGATAGAAATAAGAAGAGAAAATCGGTTCTGTGATGGATGCTTCTGCGTTTGTACCGAGAGGGCCCGCTAGCTGGTGATTGCTTTACCTAAACTATTCACTGCAAGGAGGCGCTTATAATAGATGCCGTCGGGTGGTAATGACCATCAGGTGTGCAGGCATAGTTTGGTCATTCTCCAAGATGGCGATATCCCAAGGCACGGTAGAATACCTCTGCTGAGGATCCTGCTTAAGAATCTAAATAGAGTAGCCCCTTCTGTTGGAAAAACGCACTTTTTTCCAACAGAAGCGCCTTTTTCTACAGCATCTATCAGTAGATTGGCCAGCTCTTCACGATAGAGAGGTAAGGTTGCCGCATTGAGTTGAATTGTTTTCATCACGTTTTGCCCGTTCGACATAAATTTGTTTCTAGCACGCAAAATTTATTCCAAGTCTATTTTCTTAGAGAAACGAGCAAAATAGCATCTGTCAGTGCAGAGCCTGCTCTTCTAAAGGGCAAGAAATGTATTTTTGGGCAAGAGGAATGGGGCAGGTTCAATAGTGAAATCTTCATTTTGTTGGATAAATCTGGTGGTTCTTTGTGCTAATTCTTGCTGCTACTCTAGATTTATGGGTTAATTTGGATAAAATCTAAGCGATAGCGCATTTTACGCAATTTTTTTGTTGCATCGAGCGTTCTGTCTACCTAGAATGCGCAGCACTTGAAGCCGGCTTAGCTCAGTAGGTAGAGCAACTGACTTGTAATCAGTAGGTCACCAGTTCGATTCCGGTAGCCGGCACCATCAAGTACACAATCAGGTGGGGTTCCCGAGCGGCCAAAGGGAGCAGACTGTAAATCTGCCGTCACAGACTTCGAAGGTTCGAATCCTTCCCCCACCACCAAATTCAATCCTGGCAGCAGGATATTCGATACGGTAGCAAGCCTAAGCCGGATCGACGAAGGCGGGGTCTATAAATCTTATTCCCCAACTTCAAAATCTACAGAAAAATTAGGTAGCCGAGTTCCAGGATGCGGGCATCGTATAATGGCTATTACCTCAGCCTTCCAAGCTGATGATGTGGGTTCGATTCCCACTGCCCGCTCCAAGATGTGCTGATATAGCTCAGTTGGTAGAGCGCACCCTTGGTAAGGGTGAGGTCGGCAGTTCGAATCTGCCTATCAGCACCACTTCCTTTTCCTCCTCCTGATTTTCTTTCTGTGAATAAATTCAGCAAGCTATCGCTTGGTTGATGTGGTGATACCACCGATTTATCCGTGTCTTAGAGGGACAATCGATGTCTAAAGAAAAATTTGAACGTACAAAACCGCACGTTAACGTCGGTACTATCGGCCACGTTGACCATGGTAAAACAACGCTTACCGCTGCAATAACTACCGTTCTGGCTAAAACCTACGGTGGCAGCGCGCGTGCATTCGACCAGATCGATAACGCACCGGAAGAAAAAGCACGTGGTATCACCATCAACACCTCTCACGTTGAATACGATACCCCGGCTCGCCACTATGCGCACGTTGACTGCCCAGGACACGCCGACTATGTGAAAAACATGATCACCGGTGCTGCTCAGATGGATGGCGCGATCCTGGTTGTTGCTGCGACTGATGGCCCAATGCCTCAGACCCGTGAGCACATCCTGCTGGGTCGCCAGGTTGGCGTTCCTTTCATGATCGTATTCATGAACAAATGCGACATGGTTGATGACGAAGAGCTGCTGGAACTGGTTGAGATGGAAGTGCGTGAGCTGCTGTCTCAGTACGATTTCCCAGGCGACGACATCCCGGTTATTCGTGGTTCTGCACTGAAAGCGCTGGAAGGCGAAGCTGAGTGGGAAGCAAAAATCATCGAACTGGCCGGTTACCTGGATTCTTATATTCCAGAACCAGAGCGTGCGATTGATAAGCCGTTCCTGCTGCCAATCGAAGATGTATTCTCCATCTCCGGTCGTGGTACCGTTGTTACCGGTCGTGTAGAGCGCGGTATTGTTAAAGTTGGTGAAGAAGTTGAAATCGTTGGTATCAAAGATACCGTGAAATCAACCTGTACCGGCGTTGAAATGTTCCGTAAGCTGCTGGACGAAGGTCGTGCAGGCGAGAACGTTGGTGTCCTGCTGCGTGGTATCAAGCGTGAAGAAATCGAGCGTGGTCAGGTACTGGCCAAACCGGGTTCAATCAAGCCGCACACCCAGTTCGAATCAGAAGTGTACATCCTGAGCAAAGATGAAGGCGGCCGTCATACTCCGTTCTTCAAAGGCTACCGCCCTCAGTTCTATTTCCGTACCACTGACGTAACGGGTACTATCGAACTGCCAGAAGGCGTAGAGATGGTAATGCCGGGCGACAACATCAAAATGGTTGTAACCCTGATCCACCCAATCGCGATGGACGACGGTTTGCGTTTCGCAATCCGTGAAGGCGGCCGTACTGTAGGCGCGGGCGTTGTTGCTAAAGTTATCGCTTAATCGCTGATAACGTTTGACGCGACACGCGATAAAAGGGCATCATTTGATGCCCTTTTTCTACGCTGTCATGGTAGAACCTATCTCATCAGCGATTGTGAGATATAATCATTGGTGAGATAGGCTCTGTAGACACGGCGTAAATACCGAATTATTCGTTTTACAGAACATCTTTCGGTTTGGTTGCTCCGTAGTTGCGGGGCAAAGTTATTTGTCTGAATCATTGTGACAGGTTGGTTTATGAGTGCGAATACCGAAGCTCAGGATAGTGGGCGTAGCCTGGAAGTGATTAAGTGGCTAGTAGTAGGTGCCTTGCTGGTCGTTGCGATTGTTGGCAATTATTATTACCGCGAATTTAGTCTTCCTCTGCGTGCATTGGCCGTTGTTATCCTGATCGCCGCAGCCGGTGGTGTGGCACTGCTGACCACGAAAGGCAAAGCAACCGTAGCGTTTGCTCGCGAAGCGCGTACTGAAGTACGCAAAGTAATTTGGCCGACTCGTCAGGAAACGTTACACACCACGTTAATCGTTGCCGCGGTGACTGCCGTGATGTCGCTGATTTTGTGGGGGCTGGATGGTATTCTGGTCCGTCTGGTATCGTTTATCACTGGCCTGAGGTTCTAAGATGTCTGAAGCTCCAAAAAAACGTTGGTACGTCGTTCAGGCGTTTTCTGGTTTTGAAGGCCGCGTAGCACAATCGCTGCGTGAGCACATCAAACTCCATAACATGGAAGAACTGTTTGGCGAAGTCATGGTTCCTACTGAAGAAGTAGTTGAGATCCGTGGTGGTCAGCGCCGCAAGAGCGAGCGCAAGTTTTTCCCTGGTTATGTCTTGGTACAGATGGTTATGGAAGATGCTAGCTGGCATCTTGTGCGCAGTGTTCCTCGTGTTATGGGGTTCATTGGTGGTACATCTGACCGTCCTGCACCGATCAGTGACAAAGAAGTGGATGCGATTATGAATCGTCTCCAGCAGGTTGGTGATAAGCCTCGTCCGAAAACGCTGTTTGAACCAGGTGAAATGGTTCGCGTTAACGACGGTCCGTTTGCCGACTTTAACGGTGTTGTCGAAGAAGTCGACTATGAGAAAAGCCGCCTGAAGGTGTCTGTTTCTATATTTGGTCGTGCGACACCTGTTGAATTGGACTTTGCTCAGGTCGAAAAAGGCTAATTTTCTGACAAGACTTGCTGAAAATAGCTACTTGCCTATGGCGCGAAATTAACCTATAATTTCGCGCCTTTTGTTTTTCAGTGGCCTTAACGGCGTCTGAAGCGTAATACAAACCACGGGGAGCCTTTTACTAGGCGCTATTACCCAATCGAGGAAAGTTAAATGGCCAAGAAAGTACAAGCCTATGTCAAGCTGCAAGTTGCAGCTGGTATGGCTAACCCGAGCCCACCAGTAGGTCCGGCTCTGGGTCAGCAAGGTGTTAACATCATGGAATTCTGTAAGGCGTTCAATGCTAAAACTGAAAGCATTGAGAAGGGCCTGCCGACTCCGGTTGTTATTACCGTTTATTCTGACCGTTCTTTCACCTTCGTTACCAAAACGCCTCCAGCAGCAGTTCTGCTGAAGAAAGCTGCTGGTATCAAGTCTGGTTCCGGCAAGCCGAACAAAGACAAAGTAGGTAAAGTAACGAGCGCTCAGGTTCGTGAAATCGCAGAAACTAAAGCTGCGGACATGACTGGTTCTGATGTAGACGCCATGGTGCGCTCTATAGCAGGTACTGCTCGTTCCATGGGCCTGGTAGTGGAGGATTAATAAATGGCTAAGCTGACCAAGCGCATGCGCGTGATCCGTGACAAAGTTGATGTAACTAAACAGTATGACATCAACGAAGCTGTTGCTCTGCTCAAAGAGCTGGCCACTGCTAAGTTTGTAGAAAGTGTAGACGTAGCTGTTAACCTCGGCATCGATGCACGTAAATCTGACCAAAACGTTCGTGGTGCAACCGTTCTGCCTCATGGTACCGGTCGTTCTGTTCGTGTCGCTGTCTTCACCCAAGGTGCAAACGCTGAAGCTGCTAAAGCTGCTGGCGCTGAATTTGTGGGCATGGAAGATCTGGCTGATCAGATCAAGAAAGGCGAAATGGGCTTTGACGTTGTTATTGCTTCTCCAGATGCAATGCGCGTTGTAGGCCAATTGGGCCAACTGCTCGGGCCGCGCGGCCTGATGCCAAACCCGAAAGTGGGTACTGTAACACCTAACGTTGCTGAAGCAGTTAATAATGCTAAAGCAGGTCAGGTTCGTTACCGTAACGACAAGAACGGCATCATCCATACCACTATCGGTAAGGTTGATTTCGATTCTGACAAATTGAAAGAAAACCTTGAGTCCTTGCTGGTTGCGCTGAAAAAAGCAAAACCATCTCAGGCAAAAGGTGTGTACATCAAGAAAGTTAGTCTGTCCACCACTATGGGCGCTGGTGTTTCTATCGACCAGAGCGGCTTGAACGCTGTTGCTAACTAATAGCTTTTGTTCCGCTTTACTCGGGTGTGGGATTTACCTATAATTTTACGCCCGTTGTTCTTCGAGTGGGATGACGCAAGAATTATTCGGTTGGAGCCTGGCCTATCCAGGCCTCCGTCCAAGACCGCAGGTGTTTCGTAAGAAACTTAATTTTCCTGCGTAGACGGTGACAGAGCCTAAATAACGTTTTTCTTTTTTATAAAGAATAATTTTTTACTGGATTCTGCTCACCGTGTTTCAACGCTTATCTCTAATTTTGGCGATAAGTGAAGTGAGTTCCGGAGAGTTTTTCCGGCTAAATCCAGGAGCAAAAGCTAATGGCATTAAATCTTCAAGACAAACAAGCGATTGTTGCTGAAGTCAGCGAAGTGGCCAAAGGTGCGCTGTCTGCGGTTGTTGCGGATTCCCGTGGCGTTACCGTTGATAAAATGACTGAACTGCGTAAAGCGGGTCGTGAAGCTGGCGTTTACATGCGTGTTGTTCGTAACACCCTGCTGCGCCGCGTCGTTGAAGGTACTCAATTTGAATGCCTGAAAGACACGTTTGTTGGTCCGACCCTGATTGCATATTCTATGGAACACCCGGGCGCTGCTGCTCGTCTGTTCAAAGATTTCGCGAAAGCGAATGCAAAATTTGAGGTCAAAGCTGCAGCCTTTGAAGGCGAGCTGATCCCGGCGGCTCAAATTGACCGTCTGGCAACGCTGCCGACTTACGAAGAAGCACTGGCACGTCTGATGTCGACCATGAAAGAAGCCGCTGCCGGCAAACTGGTCCGCACTCTGGCTGCTGTTCGCGATGCAAAAGAAGCGGCTTAATAGCGCTTTCTTTTCTATCGCACTTGCTAACGTATAAACTATTTCTGATTCTTAGGAACAATTGTCATGTCTATCACTAAAGATCAAATTCTGGAAGCAGTAGCGGCTATGTCTGTAATGGATGTTGTTGAACTGATTTCCGCTATGGAAGAAAAATTCGGTGTTTCTGCTGCTGCTGCTGTAGCTGTTGCTGCTGGCCCAGCTGAAGTTGCTGAAGAAAAAACTGAGTTCGATGTTGTGCTGAAAGCTATCGGCGCTAACAAAGTTGCTGTAATCAAAGCTGTTCGTAGCGCAACTGGTCTGGGCCTGAAAGAAGCCAAAGATCTGGTTGAATCTGCTCCAGCAGTTATGAAAGAAGGCGTGAGCAAAGATGACGCTGAATCACTGAAGAAATCTCTGGAAGAAGCTGGCGCAGAAGTTGAAGTTAAATAAGCCAACCTTTCAGGTTGCAGCCTGATTTATTAGGCTGATGGCTGGTGACTTTTTAGTCACCAGCCTTTTTGCGCTGTAGGGCATCAATGGGATTTCACACTGTTTAGCCATTGATTTCCCCAAATATTTTTTTCTATTGACGACTTAATATACTGCTTTCCAGCAATAGGGCGCTTGCCTAAGCAAGAGCAACGAAATGGTTTAAGAGTAATAGAAAGACGTATTACGGAAAGTTCTCTATTTTCCGACCAACATAAATAGTGTTGCATGAACTGTCCTTGTTAGGACAGACAGAGTGGTTCGACTTGTCAGCTAGCTGAGGAACCCTATGGTTTACTCCTATACCGAGAAAAAACGTATTCGTAAGGATTTTGGTAAACGTCCACAAGTTTTGGACATACCTTATCTCCTTTCTATCCAACTTGACTCGTTCCAGAAGTTTATCGAGCAAGACCCGGAAGGTCAGCACGGTTTGGAAGCTGCATTCCGTTCTGTTTTCCCCATAAAGAGCTATAGCGGTAATTCAGAGCTGCAATATGTTAGCTATCGCTTGGGCGAACCGGTATTTGACGTTAAAGAATGTCAGATCCGTGGTGTGACGTTCTCTGCACCGCTACGCGTGAAACTGCGTCTGGTGATCTACGAGCGTGAAGCGCCTGAAGGCACCGTTAAAGACATCAAAGAACAAGAAGTTTACATGGGCGAAATTCCGCTCATGACCGATAACGGTACCTTCGTGATCAACGGTACTGAGCGTGTAATCGTGTCTCAGTTGCACCGTAGTCCAGGTGTGTTCTTCGATAGCGACAAAGGTAAAACCCACTCTTCAGGTAAGGTGCTGTATAACGCACGTATTATTCCTTACCGTGGTTCCTGGCTGGATTTCGAGTTTGATCCGAAGGATAACCTGTTTGTCCGTATCGACCGTCGTCGCAAATTGCCTGCGACCATTATCCTGCGCGCACTGGGTTACTCCACCGCACAGATTCTCGATCTTTTCTTCGATAAAATTGTCTATGAAATCAATGGCAATAAATTGCAGATGGATCTGGTTCCTGAACGCTTGCGTGGTGAAACTGCGTCGTTTGATATTGAAGCGAACGGTAAAGTTTATATCGAAAAAGGTCGCCGCATCACTGCACGTCATATTCGTCAGTTAGAGAAAGACAGCATTGAGCGCATTGAAGTGCCTGTTGAATATATCGCTGGAAAAGTGCTGTCCAAAGATTATATCGACGAGAGCACTGGCGAGCTGATCGGCGCAGCCAACATGGAGCTGTCGCTGGACCTGCTGGCTAAACTGAGCCAGTCTGGTCACAAGCGTATTGAGACCCTGTTCACCAACGATCTTGATCACGGTGCATACATGTCTGAAACCGTGCGCGTCGATCCGTCAAGCGATCGTCTGAGCGCGCTGGTTGAAATCTATCGCATGATGCGTCCTGGTGAACCGCCAACGCGTGAAGCTGCAGAAACGCTGTTCGAGAACCTGTTCTTCTCTGAAGACCGCTACGACTTGTCTGCGGTTGGCCGTATGAAGTTCAACCGTTCTCTGCTACGCGATGAGATCGAAGGTTCCGGTATCCTGAGCAAAGATGACATCATCGAAGTGATGAAGAAGCTCATTGATATCCGTAACGGTAAAGGCGAAGTGGATGATATCGACCACCTCGGCAACCGTCGCATCCGTTCCGTCGGCGAAATGGCAGAAAACCAATTCCGCGTTGGTCTGGTGCGTGTAGAACGTGCCGTAAAAGAGCGCCTGTCTCTGGGTGACCTCGATACGCTGATGCCACAGGACATGATTAACGCCAAGCCGATTTCGGCTGCCGTGAAAGAGTTCTTCGGTTCGAGCCAACTGTCACAGTTTATGGACCAGAACAACCCACTGTCCGAGATTACGCATAAACGTCGTATCTCTGCATTGGGCCCAGGTGGTCTGACGCGTGAACGTGCTGGCTTTGAAGTTCGTGACGTACACCCGACTCACTATGGTCGTGTTTGTCCTATCGAAACGCCGGAAGGTCCGAACATCGGTCTGATCAACTCCCTGTCCGTTTATGCGCAAACTAACGAATACGGTTTCCTTGAAACCCCATATCGTCGCGTGCGTGAAAACGTGGTTACGGATGAGATTCATTACCTGTCTGCGATTGAGGAAGGTAACTTCGTTATCGCACAGGCAAACACCAATTTAGACGAAGAAGGCCGCTTCATCGACGAACTGGTTACCTGCCGTAACAAAGGGGAGTCCAGCTTGTTCAGCCGTGATCAGGTTGAATATATGGACGTTTCCACACAGCAGATAGTTTCCGTCGGTGCGTCCCTGATTCCGTTCCTGGAACACGATGACGCCAACCGTGCCCTGATGGGTGCGAACATGCAACGTCAAGCCGTTCCGACCTTACGCGCTGATAAGCCGCTGGTTGGTACAGGTATGGAACGCGCTGTTGCGGTTGACTCCGGTGTAACTGCCGTAGCCAAACGTGGTGGTACAGTACAGTACGTGGATGCATCTCGTATTGTAATCCGCGTTAATGACGATGAAATGTATCCGGGCGAAGCCGGGATCGACATCTATAACCTGACCAAATATACCCGTTCTAACCAGAACACCTGCATCAGCCAGATGCCGTGTGTGTCGCTGGGTGAACCTGTAGAACGTGGTGATGTTCTGGCCGATGGCCCGTCCACCGATCTGGGTGAACTGGCGCTGGGTCAGAATATGCGCGTGGCATTCATGCCATGGAATGGTTACAACTTCGAAGACTCCATCCTCGTTTCCGAGCGTGTGGTTCAGGAAGATCGCTTTACGACCATCCACATTCAGGAACTGGCCTGTGTCTCTCGTGACACCAAGTTAGGGCCGGAAGAAATTACTGCGGACATCCCGAACGTGGGTGAAGCAGCACTTTCCAAACTGGATGAGTCCGGCATCGTTTACATCGGTGCTGAAGTAACCGGTGGTGACATTCTGGTTGGTAAGGTAACGCCGAAAGGTGAAACCCAACTGACGCCAGAAGAGAAGCTGCTGCGTGCGATCTTCGGTGAGAAAGCGTCCGACGTTAAAGACTCTTCTCTGCGTGTACCAAACGGTGTTTCCGGTACGATTATCGACGTACAAGTCTTTACCCGCGACGGCGTGGAAAAAGACAAACGTGCGTTGGAAATCGAAGAAATGCAGCTGAAGCAGGCGAAGAAGGACCTGACTGAAGAGTTGCAGATTCTGGAAGCGGGCCTGTTTGGACGTATCCACGCTGTGCTGGTTTCTGGCGGCGTTGAAGCTGACAAACTGGACAAACTGCCGCGCGAGCGTTGGTTGGAACTGGGCCTGACTGACGAAGATAAACAGAATCAGTTGGAACAGTTGGCAGAACAGTATGATGAGCTGAAGCACGAGTTTGAGAAAAAACTCGAAGCTAAGCGCCGTAAAATCACTCAGGGCGATGATCTGGCACCAGGTGTGCTGAAAATCGTTAAGGTTTATCTGGCTGTTAAGCGTCAGATCCAACCGGGTGACAAGATGGCTGGTCGTCACGGGAACAAAGGTGTTATCTCCAAGATCAACCCGATCGAAGATATGCCTTACGATGAGAACGGTACGCCGGTCGATATCGTACTGAACCCGCTGGGTGTACCTTCACGTATGAACATTGGTCAGATTCTGGAAACCCACTTGGGTATGGCTGCAAAAGGTATCGGCGAGAAGATCAACGCCATGCTTAAGCAGCATGAAGAAGTGACTAAACTGCGTGAGTTTATCCAGAGAGCCTACGATCTGGGCGACGATTTGCGTCAAAAAGTTGACCTGAGCACTTTCTCCGACGAAGAAGTTATGCGTCTGGCTGAAAACCTGAAAAAAGGTATGCCAATTGCAACGCCGGTATTCGACGGTGCAAAAGAGAAAGAAATCAAGGAACTGTTGCAGATGGGCGGTATCCCTACCTCCGGTCAGATTACCCTGTACGATGGACGTACCGGTGAGCAATTTGAGCGTCAGGTTACCGTGGGCTACATGTACATGCTGAAACTGAACCACTTGGTTGACGATAAGATGCATGCCCGTTCCACCGGTTCTTATAGCCTGGTTACTCAGCAGCCGCTGGGTGGTAAGGCGCAGTTCGGTGGTCAACGCTTCGGTGAGATGGAAGTGTGGGCGCTGGAAGCTTATGGTGCGGCTTATACCCTGCAAGAAATGTTGACTGTTAAGTCTGATGACGTGAACGGCCGTACCAAGATGTATAAGAACATCGTGGATGGCAATCATCAGATGGAGCCAGGCATGCCGGAATCCTTCAACGTATTGTTGAAAGAAATCCGCTCGCTGGGTATCAACATCGAGCTGGAAGAAAAGTAATTCCAGCCCGTTGTATTGCTGGCATTCGTCATAGGGACACCTGAACGCTGTTTTAACGGCAATGTTGTTTTTAACAGCCATGTTGTTTTGAACAGCATAGTTCAGGTGTCTATCAGGTCTAACTCCGACAGGAGCCAATCCGTGAAAGACTTATTAAAGTTTCTGAAAGCGCAAACTAAGACCGAAGAGTTTGATGCGATCAAAATTGCTCTGGCCTCGCCAGACATGATCCGTTCGTGGTCTTTTGGTGAAGTTAAAAAGCCAGAAACCATCAACTACCGTACGTTCAAACCTGAGCGTGACGGCCTTTTCTGCGCCCGTATCTTTGGGCCAGTAAAAGACTATGAGTGCTTGTGCGGTAAGTATAAGCGCCTGAAACACCGTGGTGTTATTTGTGAGAAGTGCGGCGTTGAAGTGACCCAGACTAAAGTACGCCGTGAGCGTATGGGCCACATCGAGCTGGCTTCCCCGACTGCGCACATCTGGTTCCTGAAGTCACTGCCTTCCCGTATCGGTTTGCTGTTAGATATGCCGCTGCGTGATATTGAGCGTGTGCTTTATTTTGAATCTTATGTCGTGGTTGAAGGTGGGATGACCAACCTTGAGCGCCGCCAGATCCTGACTGAAGAGCAGTATCTGGATGCGCTGGAAGAGTTTGGTGATGAATTCGACGCGAAAATGGGCGCCGAAGCGATTCAGGCTCTGCTGAAGAATATGGATCTGGAGCAGGAATGCGAGCAGCTGCGTGAAGAGCTGACCGAAACCAACTCCGAAACCAAACGTAAAAAGCTGACCAAGCGTATTAAGCTGCTGGAAGCGTTCGTACAGTCTGGCAACAAGCCAGAGTGGATGATCCTGACCGTTCTGCCGGTACTGCCGCCAGATCTGCGTCCATTGGTTCCGCTGGATGGCGGTCGTTTCGCGACTTCCGATCTGAACGATCTGTATCGTCGTGTGATCAACCGTAACAACCGTCTGAAACGTCTGTTGGATCTGGCTGCGCCGGATATCATAGTACGTAACGAAAAACGTATGTTGCAGGAAGCGGTTGATGCCTTGCTGGATAACGGCCGTCGCGGTCGTGCGATCACCGGTTCTAACAAGCGTCCTCTGAAATCTTTGGCCGATATGATCAAAGGTAAACAGGGTCGTTTCCGTCAGAACCTGCTCGGTAAGCGTGTTGACTACTCCGGTCGTTCCGTTATCACCGTTGGTCCATACCTGCGTCTGCACCAGTGCGGTCTGCCGAAGAAAATGGCGCTGGAACTGTTCAAACCGTTCATCTACGGCAAGCTGGAACTGCGTGGTCTTGCTACCACCATTAAAGCCGCCAAGAAAATGGTTGAGCGTGAAGAAGCCGTCGTATGGGATATCCTGGACGAAGTCATCCGCGAACACCCGGTACTGCTGAACCGTGCACCAACACTGCACCGTTTGGGTATCCAGGCATTTGAGCCAGTGCTGATCGAAGGTAAAGCGATCCAGCTGCACCCGCTGGTTTGTGCGGCCTATAACGCCGACTTCGATGGTGACCAGATGGCTGTACACGTACCGCTGACGCTGGAAGCCCAGTTGGAAGCGCGTGCGTTGATGATGTCGACCAACAACATCCTGTCCCCTGCGAATGGTGAGCCAATCATCGTTCCTTCTCAGGACGTGGTATTGGGTCTGTATTACATGACGCGTGACTGTGTTAACGCCAAAGGCGAAGGCATGGTGCTCACGGGTCCGAAAGAAGCAGAACGCGTTTATCGTGCCGGTCTGGCCTCTCTGCATGCGCGCGTTAAAGTGCGTATTACGGAAGAGATCAAGAGTATCGAAGGCGATGTTACGCATCAGACGTCGATTATTGATACGACTATCGGTCGCGCCATCTTGTGGATGATCGTACCGAAAGGTCTGCCGTTCTCGATCGTTAACCAGCCTCTGGGCAAGAAAGCGATCTCCAAAATGCTTAACACCTGTTACCGCATTTTGGGTCTGAAGCCGACGGTTATCTTCGCTGACCAGACTATGTATACCGGTTTTGCTTACGCGGCGCGCTCTGGTGCTTCCGTAGGTATCGATGACATGGTTATCCCGGCGAAAAAAGCCGAGATTATCGAAGAAGCAGAAACCGAAGTTGCCGAGATTCAGGAGCAGTTCCAGTCTGGTCTGGTTACCGCGGGCGAACGCTATAACAAAGTGATCGATATCTGGGCAGCGGCGAATGAACGTGTTGCGAAAGCGATGATGGAAAACCTGTCCGTTGAGGATGTGGTTAACCGTGATGGCGTGGTTGAGCAGCAGGTTTCTTTCAACAGCATCTTTATGATGGCTGACTCCGGTGCGCGTGGTTCCGCAGCACAGATTCGTCAGTTGGCGGGTATGCGTGGTCTGATGGCGAAACCAGATGGTTCCATCATCGAGACGCCGATTACCGCAAACTTCCGTGAAGGTTTGAACGTACTCCAGTACTTCATCTCGACGCACGGTGCGCGTAAAGGTCTGGCGGATACCGCACTGAAAACGGCAAACTCCGGTTACCTGACTCGTCGTCTGGTTGACGTTGCGCAGGATCTGGTTGTGACCGAGGACGATTGTGGTACCCATGAAGGTATCATGATGACGCCGGTTATCGAGGGTGGTGATGTTAAAGAGCCACTGCGTGAACGCGTACTGGGCCGTGTAACGGCTGAAGACGTGATCAAACCGGGTACCGCGGATATTCTGGTTCCACGTAACACGCTGCTGAACGAGCAGTGGTGTGACATGTTGGAAGAGAACTCTGTTGACGTCGTTAAAGTGCGTTCAGTGGTAAGCTGCCAAACCGACTTTGGCGTCTGCGCCAATTGCTACGGTCGCGACCTGGCTCGTGGTCATATCATCAACAAAGGTGAGGCCATCGGGGTTATCGCGGCACAGTCCATCGGTGAACCGGGTACACAGCTAACCATGCGTACGTTCCACATCGGTGGTGCGGCATCGCGTGCGGCTGCTGAGTCCAGCATTCAGGTGAAAAACAAAGGTAGCCTGAAACTGAACAACGTGAAGTTCGTTATGAACGGTAACGGTAAACTGGTTATTACTTCACGTAATACCGAACTGAAGCTGATCGACGAATTCGGACGTACTAAAGAAAGCTATAAAGTGCCTTACGGTGCGGTGATGGCGAAAGGTGACGGCTCTGACGTTAGCGGTGGCGAAACTGTCGCAAACTGGGATCCGCACACCATGCCTGTGGTGACCGAAGTGAGCGGTTTTATCCGTTTTGCTGATATGATTGACGGTCAGACCATTACCCGCCAGACCGATGACCTGACTGGTTTGTCTTCTATCGTGGTTCTGGATAGCGCAGAGCGTACCGGTAGTGGTAAAGATCTGCGTCCGGCACTGAAAATCGTTGATGCCAAGGGTCAAGATGTACTGATCCCAGGTACCGATATGCCTGCTCAATACTTCCTGCCGGGTAAAACGATTGTTCAGTTGGAAGATGGAGTGCAGATTGGTGCCGGTGATACATTGGCGCGTCTCCCTCAGGAATCCAGCGGTACCAAGGATATTACCGGTGGTCTGCCACGCGTAGCCGACCTGTTCGAAGCTCGTCGCCCGAAAGAACCGGCGATTCTGGCAGAGATCAGCGGCATCATTTCCTTCGGTAAAGAAACCAAAGGCAAGCGCCGTCTGGTGATTTCTCCGTTGGATGGTAGCGATGCTTACGAAGAGATGATTCCGAAATGGCGTCAGCTCAACGTGTTCGAAGGTGAAGTTGTGGAACGTGGTGACGTTGTTTCCGACGGCCCAGAGTCTCCGCACGATATCCTGCGTCTGCGTGGTGTACATGCAGTAACGCGTTATATCACCAACGAAGTTCAGGAAGTTTACCGTCTGCAAGGCGTTAAGATTAACGATAAACACATTGAGGTTATCGTTCGTCAGATGTTGCGTAAAGGCACCATCGTTAGCGCGGGTAGTACGGAGTTCCTGGAAGGCGAACAGGCAGAAATGTCTCGCATCAAGATTGCCAACCGCAAGTTGGAAGCGGATGGCAAGATCACGGCAACGTTCAGCCGCGATCTGCTGGGTATCACCAAAGCATCTCTGGCGACCGAGTCCTTCATCTCTGCAGCATCGTTCCAGGAAACCACTCGCGTACTTACCGAAGCTGCTGTTGCTGGTAAACGTGATGAACTGCGTGGCTTGAAAGAGAACGTCATCGTGGGTCGTTTGATCCCAGCGGGTACGGGTTATGCGTACCATCAGGATCGTATGCGCCGACGTCAGGCGAGTGAAGCTCCTGTCGTACCTCAGGTGAGTGCCGATGAAGCTTCTGCTAACATGGCTGAACTGTTGAACGCAGGTTTTGGTAAGCGCGACGACGAATAAGTCTGTTTACGCTGCACTACCATGCGGTAAATAATAAAAACCCCAGCTATCATGGCTGGGTTTTTTTTATAGTGCGCATCCCTGTGTGCTACCTGAAGGCCGTTGCAAGCGACGTTAAAAATTGATGGAAGGCGTCCTGCGGGCCAACGCTGTACGTTGTTATAAAACGCTCCCGGCGTTTTATATCATCCTGAAATTTTTTATAGCGCACATCCCTATGCGCTACCTAAAGGCCGTCGCAAACGACGTTAAAAATTTCATCCTGAAATTTTTTGTTGTACAGTAGTGTAAAGTAAATAGAACGGAACCGACATGGACACCTCGACTACGCCAACACTCTCACAGCCTGGCGGCTCATTACCTCATCAGGATGATTCACTCTCTTCTGATAAAACCCTACAAACACAGTCAGTAAGCCATTCTCAACATCGAGCAAAACGTGCAGCATGGGGCAGTTTTGTTGGTGCCGTTGTCGATTGGTACGATTTTCTTCTGTACGGAATTGTTGCCGCTCTTGTATTTAATACCGAATTTTTCCCACAGATCAGCCCGACGATGGGGACGCTGGCGGCATTTGGTACGTTCGGCGTTGGTTTCTTGTTCCGCCCGTTAGGTGGCATGGTGTTTGGTCACTTTGGTGACAAGCTGGGCCGTAAACGGATGTTAATGATTACGGTCTGGATGATGGGCATTTCCACTGCATTGATTGGGCTGCTGCCGTCGTTTGATTCTATTGGCTGGTGGGCACCGGCGCTGTTGGTCACGCTGCGGGCAATTCAGGGATTCGCGGTCGGTGGCGAATGGGGCGGGGCGGCGCTGTTGGCGGTAGAAAACGCGCCGAAGAAGAAGAAAGCCTTTTACAGCAGTGGCGTACAGGTTGGCTTTGGTGTCGGGCTTTTGCTGGCAACCGGGTCGGTATCAGTGGTGAGCAATTTGACGACCAATGAGGAATTTACCAGTTGGGGTTGGCGTTTGCCGTTCTTATTCAGCCTGATTCTAGTTGCTATCGCTTGGTGGGTACGTAATGGGATGGATGAGTCTCAGGAATTTGAAGCCAACAAAACTCTAGGTGAAAGAGCACAGAAGCTGCGTTCGTTCCCTATTATGGAAGCACTGCGCCAGCATCCGAAGGCATTCCTGCTGATTATTGCGCTACGGCTTGGTGAGCTGCTGACGATGTATATCGTCACCGCGTTTGCACTCAATTACTCCACCACCCATCTTGGGCTATCGCGGGATATTTTCCTGAATATCGGGCTGCTAGTGGGGGCGATAAGCTGTGTGTCTATTCCTTTCTTTGCCTATCTGGCGGATAGCTTTGGCCGTCGTCGTATCTATGTGACCGGTGCGTTGATTGGAGCCGTGAGTGCGGTGCCTTTCTTCATGGCGCTGGAAAGCCACAACACGCTGATGATTCTGTTTTTTGCCATCATGTTGGCGAATGCTGCCCACGATATGATCGTTAGCGTACAGCAACCGATGTTTACGGAGCTATTTGGTACGGCGTATCGCTATAGCGGGGCTGGTGTGGGTTATCAGGTCGCCAGTGTGGTCGGCGGCGGATTTACACCTTTTATCGCTGTCCTGCTGGTGGAATTTATGGATGGTTCATGGCACGCGGTGGCGGCCTACCTTGCCATCGGCTGCTTACTGTCGGCAGTTGTCGGGATGGGGATGAAAGCACCTTCAGACGATACTGTGCCTCACTAATCTCTTTATCTTGCCGATACAGATGCACTATCTGTATCGGCGATATTTCTACTGTTTTTTGGTTGTTATGTTATCTGAACCGATCGAGATCGCTTCGTTTCAGCCCGATATCCTTGAGCCCATCATTGCTCATATTCCGCAGTATCTTCAGCGTTTGTGCTCTTACTCGCCAGGCTTTCCACAAACGGTACGGCAAAATCAGCATTAGCCAGAACGGTGACTCGCGGAACGGTTTTTGTGATCGATTCTCATGAAATTCCATATATTCCCCCTCGCCAGTGAATGATCGCTATGATGAGGTGAAAGGCTTTTCCAATACAGACGCAAAAAATCCATTTTTTTAGCATACAGATTGTGTGATATTGCATCTGAATGGTGATTTTTATTCGAATCTGTACTGGTTACTGCTGTTAATCATGATGGGGAACGATACTGATGACGCGTTATCAACACCTTGCTGGGCTGTTAGAGCAGCGGATTGAACAAGGGTTATATCAAAGCGGAGAACGCCTGCCTTCCGTTCGGGCACTGAGTACAGAACATGGTGTGAGTATCAGTACCGTACAGCAAGCCTATCATCTGCTGGAAACTCGGCAGTTGATTATGCCGCAGCCGCGTTCGGGATATTTTGTCACGCCGCGCAAGGCAACCCCGCCCGTACCCGCGCTGACGCGTCCTGCTCAACGTCCGGTTGAAATCACGCAGTGGGAGTCGGTACTGGAATTGGTGAACGTACGTCTGGAAACCAACGTGCTGAAATTTGGCAGCGGAATGCCGGATGTGAGCCAGCCGACCATCAAACCACTGTGGAAAGAGATGAGTCGACTCTGCCAGTATCAGGATCCCCGAGTCTTACAATATGACAGCGTATACGGCGTGCCTGCACTGCGTGAACAGATTGCCCGTCTTACCGTAGACTGTGGCTGTCAGCTGAACCAAGATGATATTGTGATCACTACCGGATGTCAGGAAGCCTTGTTTGTTGCCGTCCGCGCCGTTTGTCAGCCTGGTGACATCGTGGCTGTTGAATCACCCGCTTTTCCGGGCACGATGCAGATCCTTCGTGGGCTGGATATCAAAGCGATCGAAATCCCGACTGACTCTGTCACGGGGATCAGTCTCGAAGCGCTGCGGCTGGCGCTGGATCAGTGGCCGGTCAAAGCTGTACTTCTGGTTCCTAGCTGTAACAACCCGCTTGGCTTCATCATGCCTGATGCCCGTAAGAAATCGCTGGTTACACTGGCGCAGCACTTTGATATCGCGATTATTGAAGATGATGCATATGGCGAGCTGGCCTATGAATATCCGCGCCCGCGCGCGATAAAGTCGTTTGATGAAGATGGCCGCGTACTGTTGTGTAGCTCGTTTTCGAAGAACCTGGCTCCCGGTTTGCGTGTAGGCTGGATCGCTCCGGGGCGTTATTTGGAGCGGGTAATCCATACAAAATACATCAGTACAGGATCGACAGTGGTACAGCCCCAGCTAGCCGTGGCAGAATTTATTCGTCGTGGACACTATCAGCCTCATTTGCGCCGCATGCGCGCGCAGTACAAAGCTAACCTCGATATATTTACCTGCTGGGTACGTGAGTACTTTCCGTCAAACATTTGTGTGAGTCGCCCACAAGGCGGCTTTTTGGTGTGGATCGAACTGCCTGAATATTTTGATTCTCTCAAGCTCGCGCGTGAAGTCAGAAAAGCGGGTATACAAATAGCTGCTGGTTCGCTATTTTCCGCCTCAGGGAAATATCGCAATTGTATTCGACTCAATTATGCTAATCGCTTTACGGAAGAGATGAGAGAAGGGCTGCGCATCGTGGGTAGTGAAGTCGCGAAGATGATGCATACTTAACTATACTCGTCATACTTCAAGCTGCATGTGCGTTGGCTGCATTATTCGGCACACTTACATGTGCCTCGCCCCGTTGGTGCCGCTGCAAGCAGCGTTCAAATCTGCCCCTGGCAGATGTGTCACTCACCCGAATCACTTACTTGTGTAAGCTCATCGGGATGAAATGAGAGACGTCCTGTCTCTCACCGAAGGCCAGCCGTTGGCTGGTCAAATTCGTTCCCGACGAGTTTGCCCCTCTCTTGCCGCGTTATTCGGCCTTATGGCCTCACCCCTTCGGGGTCAGCGCAAGCGCTGTTCAAAACGCCTTGCCGTTTTTGTCCTGCAACTCGAATTATTTAGGGTATACAACGTATCTGATGATTTTTAAGGAAGGGCCGATACGGGTAAGGATAAGCCCCGTATCGGCGGGTTGATGTGCAGAACCGATAAATGGCAAACGGCTCCGGCTAGCAGGCTCAGTACCTCAGGCCTGCCAACGACGCTACTGTATTCTTCGTCGCAGGCCGTGACGATAGGCCGAATGTCATGTTGCGCGGCGCTATCCTGAGAATATTGCCTTCCGCGTAACTCTCATTCCGGCCTGCGAGCTGCTTCCCAAATCAAGCGTATCAACTCATGTCGATCGCTTAAAATCTGAGATACCGAGGGCTACCACGGCATGAGGCATCCCTACGGGAACCTCATCACCGGGTTTCCCTCTCACTTCACGCTTAAGTGATCACTATCAGGCGCATCGTCCCACTACCTGCCTAAATACCCGTCCCAGTCTTTCCACACCGGTTGAAGACCTGCTCGTATGATGGCCTGCGCTACATCTTCAGGGCGTCGTGAATCATGCGGTGTGAACTGTTCCAATTCGGGATGATTGTCGGCATAGCCACCCGGCTGGGTTTTGGAAAACGCGCTGACATTGTTAATCGCAATGGGAATTGCATGATCGCGAAAGAAAGGTGATTCGCGCGTGGAAAGCGATAGCTCAATATCCGGTGACAGTAATCGGAATGCACAAATCACCTGCATGAGCTGTGCTTCATCCATTAACGATGCTGGCTCAATGCCGCCCGCACAGGGGCGCAGGCGAGGGAACGAGATAGAGTAACGACTCTGCCAGTAGTTCTGCTGTAAGTGCAGCAGATGTTCCGCCACCATGTAGCAGTCGGTTCGCCAGCTATTGGATAGGCCGATTAAAGCACCCAGCCCGATCTTGTCGATCCCCGCACGACCAAGCCGATCCGGCGTAGCGAGTCGCCAGTGGAAATCCTGCTTTTGTCCTTTTAGATGGTGCAGTTGGTAGGTCGCTGGGTGGTAAGTTTCCTGATAGACCATCACGCCATCCAGCCCCAGCATTTTCAACTCGGCGTACTCGTCCTGCGATAGTGGCTGGACTTCGATCATCAACGAACTGAAGAGCGGTCGAATCAGTGGAAAGACGCGACGAAAATAGTCCATTCCCACCTTGCGCTGATGTTCGCCGGTCACGAGCAGCAGGTGTTCAAACCCGAGTTCTTTGATAGCCGCGCATTCACGTAGAATCTCTGCCTCATCCAGCGTTTTTCGCTTGATGTGATTGCTCATCGAAAAACCGCAGTAGGTGCAGTCGTTGGAGCACAGATTGGACAGATATAACGGTACATAAAAGCTCACCGTATTGCCGAAACGCTGTCGAGTGAGCTGCTGTGCCCGCTGGGCTAGCGGTTCCAGATAAGCGCTGGCGGCAGGTGAAATGAGCGCCATAAAGTCGTCGCGCGTCAGGTGTGGCGCAGTAAGCGCTCGTTCAACGTCAAGCGTGTTTTTACTGTTGATGCGCAGCGTCAGGTCATCCCAGTCGAGTTGTTCCCAGGCGGTTTGAAAATCGACGCTCATCGCTCCGCCCCTTCCGTTTGCTGGTGCAGAAAACCGGTGAGCGGGCTGGTGGCGCTGGCGACAAACTGCTTATTTCCCAGCCCGGCTTGACGAGCAAGCCCACCGGCATCGACGGCCAGCCGAAATGCGCGCGCCATCGCCACAGGATCGCGGGCAACAGCGATTGCTGTATTTACCAACACGCCGTCGGCCCCCATTTCCAGCGCATCGGCCGCATGGCTGGGCGCACCAATACCCGCATCGACAATCACCGGAATACGCGCCTGTTCGATGATAATGCGGAGAAAATCACGCGTTTGCAGCCCCTGATTGGAGCCAATTGGCGCACCCAGTGGCATCACGGCGGCGCAGCCGACTTCTTCCAGTCGTTTGCACAGTACTGGGTCGGCACCGCAATAGGGCAGCACCGTGAATCCCTCTTTGACCAACTGCTCGGCGGCCTTCAGCGTTTCGATAGGGTCGGGCAGCAGGTATTTCACATCGGGGTGAATTTCCAGTTTCAACCAGTGAGTACCCAGCGCTTCACGCGCCAGTCGGGCAGCAAAAACAGCTTCGTCTGCGGTTTTGGCACCTGACGTGTTTGGCAGCAGCTTGATACCGAGCTGGCGTAGCGGAGCGAGAATGGCATCGTTGCCGCCATTCAGATCTACGCGCTTCATCGCCATGGTGACTAACTGCGAACCGGAAGCCTCAAGTGCCGCTAGCATCAGCTCTGGCGTGGCGAATTTGCCGGTGCCGGTCAGTAGTCGTGAAGTTAATATCGTATCGGCAATGTGCAGCATGTCATCCTCCCGCGATTGCCTGAAAAAGCAAAATATCATCACCGTCTTGCACTTGATGCTGTGACCAAGTGGCGTGCGGGATAATGGTCTGGTTGATGGCTAACGCTGTGCCTGGCTGGAACCGATTTATCTGGTTCAGCAGCGTCTCAACCGTCATGGCCTCTGGGCACTCAAAGGGCTCATCATTCAACGTGATTTTCATGCCACGCCTCCACATACCGGGCAATGAGGCGAACGCGTCAGTTGGAGTGTGCTCCAGCTCTGCTGCTTGCCATTGAACATTCTCAGTTTGCCGTCCAACGCGGACGGCAAGCCTGCCAGCAGTTTGATTGCTTCCAGCGCCTGAAGTGTGCCAATCACACCGACCACCGGACCAAGCACGCCAGCAGTACGACAGTTGCGCTGCGGTTCGGCGGTATCGGGGTACAGGCAGGCGTAGCAGCCAGAGTGATAAGGCGGCGTGAAGACCGTGAGTTGACCGCTGAAACCGACGGCGCTACCGCTGATCAGCGGCTTGCCAGCCCCTACGCAGGCGGCGTTAACCGCATGGCGGGTTATCATGTTGTCGCTGCAATCCAGTACCAGATCGACACGGCTGACGGCGTTGTGTAACGCGTCACCGCTTAGCCTTTCGGTAATAGCAATCGCTTCTGAATGTGGGTTTAACGCCTGTAGCTGACGCTGTGCCAACACCGCTTTGGGCTGGTCGGTTTCGCTGGTGCGATACAGAATCTGGCGTTGCAGGTTGCTGATATGCAGCGAGTCATCGTCGGCAAGCAGTAGCGTGCCGACTCCTGCGGCGGCAAGATAGAGTGAGGCGGGCGAGCCCAGTCCACCTAGCCCTACCAGCAGAACGCGGGCAGCTTTGAGCTTCTCCTGACCTTCCGGGCCAATATCTTCCAGCATCAGTTGACGGCTGTAGCGCATGAACTCGCTATCGCTCAGTCCCGCAGGCGTTGGAGGGTGATTAGTTACCATTTCATGCCTCCCGTCCCTCAATCATCTTGAGCAGCGTCGCCGTGGCTTGCCGCCAGTCTGGTGCCTGAGTAATGGCGCTGACGACGGCAATGCTGCCGACGCCCGTTGCCAGCACCGCAGGCACTCTGTCGATGCTGATCCCACCGATTGCCACCGTGGGAAAACGGCCTTGCAGATCGGCGATGTGTCGGGTCAGTTCGGCCAACCCCTGCGGCGCAGAAGGCATATCTTTGGTCTGCGTGGGGAAAATATGCCCGAGTGCGATGTAGGACGGGTTTATTGCTACTGCACGCGCCAGTTCACGATCGTAGTGCGTAGAGACGCCTAAGCGCAGGCCGGCTTTTTTAATCGCAGCCAGATCGGCTGTATCCAGATCTTCCTGACCCAGATGTACGCCATACGCCTGATGCTTTACTGCCAATGTCCAGTAGTCATTGATGAAGAGCTGAGCCTGATAGCGACTACCCAATGCGATCGCTTGGATCACATCGGTTTCGGCTTGTTCATCTGACCGATCTTTGATTCTTAGCTGGATCGTTTTCACCCCGACACCGAGCAGGCGTTCGATCCACTCCACGCTATCGACAACAGGATAGAGCCCCAGCCGCTGTGCCGTTGGGGCAAAAGGCGTCGAGTCCGTCATTTGCTTTCCTCGGCTTGTAGGCTGGTGGCGCTGTGATAAAGCTCGCTGCCACGAGAGCGGAATTCCTGCGACATCTCAGCCATGCCAATTTCAATCGGTTTGGCTTCCGTTTCCTGTTTCGCGGCGTAATCGCGCACTTCCTGTGAGATTTTCATCGAACAGAATTTAGGACCGCACATGGAACAGAAGTGGGCGACTTTACCGGATTCTTGCGGCAACGTTTCATCGTGGTAGGCGCGTGCCGTTTGCGGATCGAGTGCCAGATTGAACTGATCTTCCCAACGGAATTCGAAGCGCGCTTTAGACATGGCGTTATCACGGATTTGAGCGCCGGGGTGACCCTTCGCAAGATCGGCCGCGTGGGCGGCGATCTTGTAGGTAATCAGCCCTTGCTTGACGTCTTCTTTGTTCGGCAAGCCGAGATGCTCTTTCGGTGTCACGTAACAGAGCATCGCACAACCGAACCAGCCGATCATGGCGGCACCGATGCCAGAGGTAAAGTGATCGTAACCCGGTGCAATATCTGTGGTTAGCGGGCCGAGTGTGTAGAACGGCGCTTCGTGACAGTGCTCCAGCTCTTCGGTCATGTTGCGGCGGATCATCTGCATCGGAACGTGCCCGGGGCCTTCGATCATTACCTGTACGTCGTATTCCCAGGCAATTTTGGTTAGCTCACCCAGTGTATGCAGCTCGGCAAACTGCGCTTCGTCATTGGCATCCTGAATGGAGCCTGGGCGTAAGCCGTCACCCAGCGACAGCGCGACATCATAAGCGGCGCAGATTTCACAGATTTCGCGGAAGTGTTCGTACAGGAAGCTCTCTTTGTGATGCGACAGGCACCACTTCGCCATGATGGAACCCCCGCGCGAGACGATGCCGGTCAGGCGTTTGGCCGTCATCGGGACGTAGCGCAACAGCACGCCAGCATGGATGGTGAAATAGTCCACCCCTTGCTCGGCCTGTTCCAGTAGCGTATCGCGGAACATTTCCCAGTTCAGGTTTTCCGCCACGCCGTTCACTTTCTCCAGCGCCTGATAGATTGGCACTGTCCCGATTGGCACCGGACTGTTACGCAGAATCCACTCGCGAGTCTCGTGAATATAGCGTCCGGTCGAGAGATCCATCACCGTATCCGCGCCCCAACGGGTAGACCAGACCAGCTTTTCCACCTCTTCTTCGATGGAGGACGTCACGGCGGAGTTACCAATATTGGCGTTAACTTTCACCAGAAAATTGCGGCCGATAATCATCGGTTCCGATTCTGGGTGATTGATGTTTGAGGGAATAATAGCGCGCCCGGCAGCCACTTCCTGACGGACGAATTCCGGCGTGATGTTTTCCGGCAGGAGGGCACCGAAACTTTGGCCCGGATGCTGTTGGCGCAGAACTTCGCCGCGAATGCGCTCGCGTCCCATATTTTCGCGAATAGCGATAAATTCCATTTCGGGGGTAATCATGCCCTGTCGCGCATAGTGAAGCTGGGTGACGCGTTTGCCTGTTTTGGCACACAGCGGTCGTGGCAAATGTTCGAAGCGCAGATGATCCAGACCAGCATCCGCCATGCGCTGTTGGGTGAAATCGGAGCTGACGCCGGATAACGCTTCGGTGTCGTGACGTTCTGCAATCCAACTGGCACGCAGCTTCGCTAACCCAACGCGGACATCGGGTTGCGCGGCGGGGTCGCCATAAGGCCCTGATGTATCATAAACCGGGATCGGCTCATTGGGTTCGTATTGGGGATCGTCTTTGCTGCCGCCGAGTAGCGTCGGGCTGAGCTGAATCTCCCGCATCGGTACGGCGATGTCGTCACGCGAGCCCGCAAGGTAAATACGTTTTGAATTGGGAAAGGCGGTTCCCTGTAAAGTTTCAATAAACCGCTGAGCGGCAGCACGCTGTTCACGGCGACTTGGTTTTGACGATGTGGATGGCTCTTGTGTTGCAGACAAGGGGTTGATAGACAATGGTTCTGTAGACATAGCAAGTTCCTGTAATGCGTAAAGGGAAGATTGCTTGTCTGGAGCCCGGAGGGAGTAATAATGATATTAAGCATCAGGGTAGGTATGTAGAAATACACAGCCTTGGGCTCAATGAGGTGCATTACTCTTGTTCCCTTCGCAGGTATTAACCCGATCAGGTTCCGCGGATCCCGAATTAACGGTCTCAGCCTGTGCGCTCATAGGTTCCGTAAAAACGAAACACAAGCACGCTAGGCACTCCGACAAGATTTGCCCGTCTCTTAAACGGGCGAATAAAACCCCTACACTGTATGACGGCAAAACGCGGATGTCAAAGCGTGCCGATTTTACCTGTACAGCGTGTGATGATGGTCTTAAATAACGTCAAATGATGGCTAGTTATCGTAAACCTGCTTGATCATGTTGTCTTCTAACGTAAAACGCTCTTCTAATGCTTCGCCGACGCTGGAAAGTGCCTGCTGGAATTCGATGCAGTTATCGTGGTCGATGGCGGCCGCCAGGTGGCTATCGTAAAACGTCATGATTTGCTGCGTGTTATTTTGCAGGGCGAAGTCGAGCTGGGTGGAAAGTGCTAATACTTGTTCGCTGTGGGTCGCTGCTTCATGCAGCATTTTTTCATATAAATGAAAGTGGCCTGTTGAAAGATAGTCCACCAGATTCTGGCAAAAATTATCCAATGCCTCTTCATCCAAAAGAGAAAGCGCTTCCTTATTCGGCTTGATGCCAACCAGATGATAGTAAGCCACCAGAAGCTGCTTACGCGCTTGTAGCCATTGGTCGATTAACGCATTATTGCCACCAACGTATTCAGTCAGACTTTGTAGCTGGTTTAGCATTGTTGACTCCGTGAACGGTAAGAACTAACTGAAATCCCAGTTATAAAACTTATGTAATCACTCTGAATGTAAAATGCCAGTGAAGTGGCAGTGGAGCAATAAAAAGATATGGAACAGACGCTAAAAGGTGATGAAACCGGCTGGTGGGTCGTTAGCGATGCGGTACAAATCTGGATGCCTCAAGGAGAATTGCCACTCGGAACGGCTACAGAGTGGTCGTTACAGGGGAAAACAGCTCGTCAAATCGGTGAATGGCAAGGGCAGCTTGCCTGGCTGGTGTGTCAGGGTCGGGATACTGATATGGCATCGGTTCGCCAACTGCTCGATCAGGACGTGGGTTTATTCCAACTAGCGGGGCGAGGCGTACAGCTGGCTGAGTTCTATCGATCTCATCGTTTTTGCGGTTACTGCGGGCATGAAATGGTGCGGAGTAAAACGGAGCTGGCGTGCTTATGTCATCACTGCAAAGAGCGTTATTACCCGCAGATCGCGCCTTGCATCATCGTCGCGATTCGCCGTGGCGAGGAAATTTTGCTGGCGCAGCACAATCGACATCGCGGAAACATGTACACCGTGCTGGCTGGGTTTGTAGAAGTAGGCGAAACGCTGGAGCAAACGGTCGTGCGTGAGGTAATGGAAGAGAGCCAAATCCAGATAAAAAATCTGCGTTACGTGAGTTCGCAGCCTTGGCCATTCCCTCATTCTCTGATGATGGCGTTTATGGCCGATTATGCGGGTGGAGACATCAAGCACGATCCGAAAGAGCTGCGTGACGCAGGCTGGTTCCGCTATGACCAACTCCCTCAGTTGCCTCCGCCGGGCACCGTGGCGCGTCGGCTTATCGAAGATACGGTGGTGTTGTGCCGCGCTTATCACGAGAACGAAGGCTGACGTGGTACTATTTGCACCATAACGTATTCGTTTCATAAAACATCTGCTTCAACCCATCTATCCGGTGTAGAACCGCCGTGAGGCTGAAAGGAAAAGAACATGACTGATCTGAAAAACGATCGCTATTTGCGGGCATTATTGCGCCAACCTGTTGATATCACTCCGGTGTGGATGATGCGTCAGGCGGGGCGTTATTTGCCGGAATATAAGGCAACGCGCGCGCAGGCTGGCGATTTTATGTCGCTGTGTAAAAACGCAGAGCTGGCTTGTGAAGTCACGTTACAACCTTTGCGGCGTTATGCGCTGGATGCAGCGATCCTGTTCTCTGATATCCTGACTATCCCAGATGCCATGGGCTTAGGCCTCTATTTTGAAGCGGGGGAAGGCCCACGCTTTCACTCACCCATCACGACTCATGCCGATGTGGTTAAACTGCCGGTTCCCGATCCAGAACAGGAACTCGGTTATGTGATGAACGCGGTGCGGACGATCCGTAAAAATCTTGCTGGTGAAGTGCCGCTCATTGGCTTCTCGGGTAGCCCGTGGACGCTGGCGACCTATATGGTTGAAGGCGGCAGTAGTAAAGCATTTACCGTCATCAAGAAAATGATGTTTGCTGAGCCTAAAACGCTGCACCTGTTGCTGGATAAGCTGGCTGATAGCGTCATTCTTTATCTCAACGCACAGATTCGCGCAGGCGCGCAGGCGGTAATGGTATTCGATACCTGGGGCGGTGCATTGAGCGGGCGTGACTACAAAGAATTCTCTCTGCATTACATGCATAAGATCGTTGACAGTTTACAGCGTGAGAATGAAGGGCGCCGTGTGCCAGTGACGCTCTTTACCAAAGGCGGGGGCCAGTGGCTAGAAGCGATGGCAGAAACAGGCTGTGACGCTCTGGGGCTGGACTGGACGAGCGATATTGCCGATGCACGTCGTCGCGTAGGTGATAAAGTGGCGTTACAGGGAAATATGGATCCCTCAATGCTGTACGCCGATCCGGCACGGATCGAACAGGAAGTGGCATCGATCCTCGCTGGATTTGGGCAAGGCAACGGACATGTTTTCAATCTGGGTCACGGCATTCATCAGGACGTGCCGCCGGAGCACGCGGGCGTTTTTGTTGAAGCGGTACATCGGTTGTCCCGCGCTTATCACGCATGATTCACAGGAGGTGATGTGATTGATACACAACGGCTGCGAGCTGAGCAGTTGGCTCGCGCTTCTGATGTGATTCGGCACGATGATTTACCTTTTGAACAGCCTGCGTTTATCGCGGGTGCGGATGTTGGCTTTGAACAAGAAGGTTCGGTAACTCGCGCCGCAATTGCGGTAATGCGCTATCCTTCGTTGGAACTGGTAGAATACAAGATTGCGCGTATCAGCACGACGATGCCTTATATCCCCGGTTTTCTTTCGTTTCGTGAATGCCCTGGGCTGTTAGCTGCGTGGGCGTTGCTTGAAAAAAAACCGGATCTGCTGTTTGTCGATGGGCATGGGATTTCCCATCCACGCCGTCTCGGTGTTGCCAGCCATTTTGGTCTGTTGGTTGATGTGCCCACGATTGGCGTGGCGAAAAGTCGGCTTTGCGGCCGGTTTGAGCCGGTGGCAGAAAGCGTCGGTAGCCAGCAGCCCTTGTTGGATAAGGGCGAGCAGATTGGTTGGGTATGGCGTAGCAAAGCACGTTGTAATCCGTTGTTTGTGGCGACAGGGCATAGAATCAGTCAGGATAGCGCATTGCACTGGGTACAATGTTGCATGCGCGGCTACCGTTTACCGGAGCCGACCCGTTGGGCTGATGCCGTCGCATCAAATCGTCCCGCATTTGTGCGTTGGCAACGGCAGCAAGCGGCCAACGTATTGTCGTAAAACTTTAGGAATTCAGGCATAGGGCGTCACTGTGATTTCAGGTACACTGCCGTCCGTCGCCGTTAATGAGCATAAAAATGTTACGTAACCCCATTCATTTACGTCTGGAAAAGCTGGCGAGCTGGCAACATGTCACTTTCATGGCATGTCTTTGTGAACGTATGTATCCAAATTACCACGAATTTTGTCGTCAAACAGAATTCGGCGACGCGATGGTTTACCGCCGCATTCTCGATCTGGTATGGGAAATATTGGTTGTTAAAGATGCAAAGGTCAATTTCGATAGCCAGTTGGAAAAGCTGGAAGAAGCGGTTCCCGCTGCTGAAGATTACGATCTTTATGGCGTCTACCCGGCTATTGATGCCTGTATCGCGCTGGGCGAGCTGATTCATTCGCGTTTAAGCGGTGAAACGCTGGAACATACGATAGCTATCAGCGAAGCGTCTATCCGCACGGTTGCTATGTTGGAAATGACGCAGGCCGGTAAAGAAATGACCGACGATGAGCTAAAGGTTTTGCCTGCAATTGAAGAAGAATGGGATATCCAATGGGAGATTTTTCGCCTGTTGGCGGCCTGTGAAGAACGCGACATTGAGCTGATCAAAGGGCTCCGTTCCGATCTGCGCGAGGCCGGAAGTAGTAACATCGGGATAAATTTGCATCAATAACGCGATAAAACGTGATTTAAGGCCTGAAATGGCCTGTCTTAAGGCTTCACATTCGCACCCTGTCTGGTCTACATTTGGGGGGCGTAAAAAAAGTGGCTGTCGGTGCGTGTATGCAGGAGAGTGCTATTACACCCTAAAACGGGAAAGGGCATATCCGTCGCACTCGATGCTTAGCAAGCGATAAACACACTGTAAGGATAACTTATGAATAAGACTCAACTGATTGATGTAATTGCGGACAAAGCTGATCTGTCAAAAACACAGGCTAAAGCAGCTCTGGAATCAACTTTGGCGGCAATTACCGAGTCTCTGAAAGAAGGTGATGCAGTACAATTAGTTGGTTTTGGTACGTTTAAAGTCAACCATCGTAATGAGCGCACTGGCCGTAACCCACAAACCGGTAAAGAAATCAAAATTGCTGCTGCCAATGTGCCAGCGTTTGTTTCTGGCAAGGCTCTGAAAGACGCTGTTAAATAAGCCCATGCCGGTTAAAAGTTTAAGCAGAGGGGCGTTTTCGCCCCTTTTGCTTTTACGACGTTTGTGTGGCGCAGGCCTCGTACTTATTGCTGTCGTGGCCTGCAGTAGCCGCACTGCACCGCCGGACGTCTTCTCCAGCGGTTACGTTGCCGATCGTGGCATCGTGCGTTTGTGGCGTAAGGATGATGCGCAGGATACGACGGCACTGACCACCGTGTATAATCCGCTTCAGGGCAATGCTCTAGTGGTGACTCGCTATACGTTCCAACAGGATAAGCTACGCGAGATACAGCGTAATCAGCTCGGGACGCAAAAAGAAGATATGCGTTTGCGCTTTGCAGAGGATGGAACCGTCAGCTTTATGCAGCGGCAGCTTGCTGAAAGACGTGAGTCAGTTTCCGATGATGATGTCGCGCTCTATCAGTTTGATGCTAAACGTATGCTGGAATTGAGTGATGTTCTGCGTGCAGGAAAGGTGATGCTGAAGCAAGGGAAATGGCTGGAAGGGCAGGTTCAGTCTTGTGACGGTACGGTAGTTCGCCCTGATTTTGACAGAGACTCGCGCGAATGGATTGCGCAGCAAAAATCGCATGCAACGCGTCCCCTAAACGTAGCATGGCTGGAAGCACCTGAAGGAACGCAGCTATTGCTGGTGGTGGAAGATGACGTCTGCCAGTGGCAGCCTAAATAGCCATTAAAAAACCCGGATTTCTCCGGGCTTCAGTATTTATCAGATAATCGTTATCGGACCATCGTTTATCAGGCTTGCTCGCGCTCAATGGCACGGTAGCCGATGTCTTTGCGACAGAAGACCCCTTGCCACTGAATACCTGCTGCTATTTCATAAGCGCGTTGTTGTGCTTCAACCACGGTATTACCCAATGCAGTGACGCACAGTACTCGCCCGCCGTTGGTGACAACATTAATACCATTCAGCTTGGTGCCAGCATGGAAGACTTTGCCATCTTCGGCATCCTGCTGCGGTAAACCAGAAATAACATCACCCGTATTGTAGTCATCTGGGTAACCGCCTGCGGCCAATACCACGCCCAGAGACGGACGTTCATCCCAGACCGAATCTTTCTGATCCAGCGTGCCGTCACAGCCTGCCAGACACAGTTCCACCAGATCGGAGCGCAGGCGCAGCATAATTGGCTGTGTTTCTGGATCGCCAAAGCGACAGTTGAACTCGATCACTTTTGGCTGGCCATCGGCAGAAATCATCAGACCGGCATACAGGAAACCAACGTAGGTATTTCCCTCGGCGGCCATGCCGTTCACGGTCGGCCAAATCACCTGATCCATCACTCGCTGGTGGATTTCATCGGTCACGACTGGCGCTGGCGAATAAGCGCCCATACCACCGGTATTCGGGCCAGTATCTTTATCCCCTACGCGCTTATGATCCTGGCTGGTCGCCATCGGCAGCACGTTCTTGCCGTCCACCATCACGATGAAGCTCGCCTCTTCGCCATCAAGGAACTCTTCCACCACGATACGGTGTCCAGCATCCCCGAATGCATTACCTGCCAGCATATCCTGAATGGCGTTTTCCGCTTCCTGCAACGTCATCGCGACAATCACGCCCTTACCAGCGGCCAATCCGTCCGCCTTGATGACGATAGGCGCACCTTTACTGTGTACATAAGTCAGAGCAGGTTCCACTTCGGTGAAATTCTGGTATTCCGCTGACGGGATGTTATGGCGTGCCAGAAAATCTTTAGTAAAGGCTTTCGAGCCTTCTAGCTGTGCTGCTGCTTGTGACGGGCCAAAGATTTTTAGACCTGCACTCTGAAACGCATCCACAACACCGATAACTAACGGTGTTTCTGGGCCAACGATGGTTAAATCGATGTGGTTTTCCTGAGCAAAGGCGACTAACGCTGGAACATCGGTTGCGGAGATATCGACGTTGGTCAGCGCTGGTTCAAGTGCGGTACCTGCGTTTCCTGGAGCAACATAAACCTGTTTCGCCAACGGTGATTGTGCCGCTTTCCAGGCCAGCGCGTGTTCGCGTCCGCCATTACCAATTACTAAAATGTTCATTTCGGTCAGCTCCAGAATTAATGGCGGAAATGGCGCATGTCGGTAAAGATCATCGCAATGCCGTGTTCGTTGGCGGCAGCAATAACTTCATCATCACGAATAGACCCGCCCGGTTGGATCACGCAGCTAATGCCAACGGCTGCGGCAGCATCAATACCATCACGGAATGGGAAGAATGCATCAGAGGCCATGGCGGAACCTTTAACTTCCAGCCCTTCATCGGCCGCTTTGATTCCGGCGATTTTCGCGGAGTAAACGCGGCTCATCTGACCGGCACCTATTCCGATGGTCATGTTGTCGCGTGCGTACACAATTGCATTGGATTTAACGAATTTAGCCACTTTCCAGCAGAAGAGCGCATCGCGTAATTCCTGTTCGCTCGGCTGGCGTTCGGTCACGACACGCAGTTGAGACGTATCGACCATGCCCAAATCGCGATCCTGTACCAGTAAACCGCCGTTGACACGTTTGAAGTCCAGAGCCGGAACGCGTTGCTGCCAGCTACCACTGGTCAGGACGCGTACGTTTTGTTTGGCAGCAGTAACCTTTAACGCGGCATCACTGGCGGATGGCGCAATAATGACTTCGACAAACTGACGGCTGATGATGGCCTGTGCCGTTTCTTCATCCAGTTCGCGGTTGAAAGCGATAATGCCGCCGAATGCGGATGTTGGGTCGGTTTTATAGGCGCGATCGTAGGCATCAAGAATTGAGCCGCCAATTGCTACGCCGCACGGATTCGCGTGTTTAACGATAACGCAGGCTGGTTCGGCAAATTCCTTCACACATTCCAGCGCAGCATCGGTATCGGCGATGTTGTTATAAGACAGCGCTTTGCCTTGTAGCTGTGTAGAGGTGGCGACAGAGGCTTCGTGAATATTCTCTTCTATATAGAAGGCAGCTTGTTGATGACTGTTCTCGCCGTAGCGCATGTCCTGCTTTTTGATGTAGTTCAGGTTCAGCGTGCGGGGGAAGTGGCCAGATGGTTTATCGGTATCACCGTGGTAAGGCGGAACCAGTGCGCCAAAGTAGTTGGCAATCATGCTGTCGTAAGCGGCAGTATGCTCGAAGGCTTTAATGGCTAAATCGAAACGGGTTTCGTAGGTCAATGAACCTTCGTTAGCGTCGATTTCATTAATGATAGTGGTGTAGTCGCTGCTCTTGACCACGATTGCCACATCTTTATGGTTTTTGGCGGCGGAGCGTACCATCGTCGGGCCGCCGATATCGATGTTCTCAACCGCATCTTCTAATGTGCAGTTCTCACGGGCGACGGTCTGAGCGAACGGATACAGATTCACAACGACGATATCAATCGGTTTGATGTCGTGCTGCGTCATGATCGCATCATCTTGATCGCGTCGTCCCAGAATGCCGCCGTGTACTTTCGGGTGCAGAGTCTTTACACGCCCATCCATCATTTCTGGGAAACCGGTGTAGTCAGAGACTTCCGTCACGGCTAAGCCAGCATCGGCCAGCAAACGGGCGGTTCCACCTGTTGAAAGGAGCTCGACACCACGATGGGACAGAGCTTGAGCAAATTCGACAATACCTGCTTTGTCAGAAACGCTGAGCAGAGCGCGGCGAATTGGACGGCGTTGTTGCATGATGATGTTATCCCCTGGATTTGGGTAGTCAGTAAAGAACGGTATGTGAATATCGTCTTTGTCAGAGTAATAATTGCGGAATAAAGAGAAATATTCAGTTAGCGTTCGCAAAAATACGACGATTTTGAACGGGGTGAATTGTAGCGAAAACGTTTGCGTGATGCTCGTCAATTTTTGAGTAGAATGCTTTCTGTGGATAAGTTTGTGCAAAAATAGGTATAAGGTGGGGTTTTGCTGTGGAATGCAGCAAACAGTCATTTTTCTTTAAAATACCTATTGTCAGCGGGCGAGAAGTCCCTATAATGCGCATCCACTGACACGGCAACAGCGACTTACGAAGTTGGTGTGACAGAAAAGATTCAACGAAGGCAGTCAGTAATGACTTGACTTCACAGCGGAAAAGCATAATATATGCGGCCCGCGCCACGGAAGACGTGGCACTGCTCTTTAACAATATAATCAGACAATCTGTGTGGGCACTCACAAGACCGTATCTTAAACGATATAAAAAGTCTTGAAGAGTGAACAACAGTAAAATTCATTACGAATGAACAGTTACTAATTCTTTGAGCATCGCTGACGAGTTCAGCAAATCAAACAAATCTTAAATTGAAGAGTTTGATCATGGCTCAGATTGAACGCTGGCGGCAGGCCTAACACATGCAAGTCGAGCGGTAGCACAGAAGAGCTTGCTCTTTGGGTGACGAGCGGCGGACGGGTGAGTAATGTCTGGGAAACTGCCTGATGGAGGGGGATAACTACTGGAAACGGTAGCTAATACCGCATAACGTCTTCGGACCAAAGAGGGGGACCTTGTCGTAGTCCGGATTGGAGTCTGCAACTCGACTCCATGAAGTCGGAATCGCTAGTAATCGTAGATCAGAATGCTACGGTGAATACGTTCCCGGGCCTTGTACACACCGCCCGTCACACCATGGGAGTGGGTTGCAAAAGAAGTAGGTAGCTTAACCTTCGGGAGGGCGCTTACCACTTTGTGATTCATGACTGGGGTGAAGTCGTAACAAGGTAACCGTAGGGGAACCTGCGGTTGGATCACCTCCTTACCAATAAAGATGTGTGTTAAGTGAAGTGCTCACACAGATTGTCTGATGAAAATAACGAGCAGAAATACCTTAATAGGCTTGTAGCTCAGGTGGTTAGAGCGCACCCCTGATAAGGGTGAGGTCGGTGGTTCAAGTCCACTCAGGCCTACCAACTCTTCCATGAGTGGTATCTAAGGTAACTGTAAGTAGAGATGGGGCTATAGCTCAGCTGGGAGAGCGCCTGCTTTGCACGCAGGAGGTCTGCGGTTCGATCCCGCATAGCTCCACCATTAAAAAAGACTTCAGAGCGTATTGGAAACAGTATGCTGCGAAGTATTTTGCTCTTTAACAATCTGGAACAAGCTGAAAATTGAAACATGACAGCTGAACATGCATGACTGCCTTCGGGCGGGTCGTGATGAATCAGCATGTCAATGAGTCTCTCAAATAATCGCAGCGCGAGGATGAATCGAAAGAAACATCTTCGGGTTGTGAGGTTAAGCGACTAAGCGTACACGGTGGATGCCTAGGCAGTCAGAGGCGATGAAGGGCGTGCTAATCTGCGATAAGCGTCGGTAAGCTGATATGAAGCGTTATACCCGACGATACCCGAATGGGGAAACCCAATGTGTTTCGACACATTATCATTACGTGAATACATAGCGTAATGAGGCGAACCGGGGGAACTGAAACATCTCAGTACCCCGAGGAAAAGAAATCAACCGAGATTCCCCTAGTAGCGGCGAGCGAACGGGGAGGAGCCCAGAACCTGAATCAGTTTGTGTGTTAGTGGAAGCGTCTGGAAAGTCGCACAGTAAAGGGTGATAGAAACAGGTTAATATTCCTGTACTCGGTGTTACTGCGAAGGGGGAACGGAGAAAGCTAGGTTATCCGGGCGACAGGTAAATCCGGGTCATCGTTAACACTGAGGCGTTATGACGAGTCACTACGGTGATGAAGTAACCGATGCTACGCGAACGCACCACTGGTGTTCGGGTTGTGATGCCAATTGCATTGCCCGGTAGCTAAGTGCGGAAGAGATAACCGCTGAAAGCATCTAAGCGGGAAACTTGCCTCGAGATGAGTCTTCCCTGGGCACTAGATGCCCCTGAAGGGCCGTTGAAGACTACGACGTAGATAGGCTGGGTGTGTAAGCGTAGCGATACGTTGAGCTAACCAGTACTAATGACCCGAGAGGCTTAACCTTACAACACCGAAGGTGTTTTGTGGGTGACTCATATAAAACGATATTCAGCTTGTTCAAAGATTGGTTCTGATGGTTATACGACACAAGAAAAGTGAAGTGTAACGGTTGGAATGAAACAGAATTTGCCTGGCGGCGATAGCGCGGTGGTCCCACCTGACCCCATGCCGAACTCAGAAGTGAAACGCCGTAGCGCCGATGGTAGTGTGGGGTCTCCCCATGTGAGAGTAGGGAACTGCCAGGCATCAAACATGTGGAAAGCCCCTGTCGAAAGACGGGGGCTTTTTGCTGTGGGGCATTTGGGGAGCTGGAATTTGTTTTCTTCCTTATGTCGTCAGGTATGTGATGAGCAGTGCGAACAGTAAGGACCATCATAATGGCGATGCAGGGGAAAGCCTGCGCAGGTACGCAGGCTTATTGTTCTGAATTAGTGCAGGATTTGTGAAAGAAATGACTGCGTGCGCTCTGAACGAGGACTAGAAAAGAAGATATCTGGTGGCGCTTGTTCTACGATCTCACCTTGATCCATAAAGATCACCCGGTCAGCGACGGTTTTCGCGAACCCCATTTCGTGCGTTACGCACAGCATCGTCATCCCATCTTGTGCCAGCCCCAGCATTGTATCTAGCACTTCTTTCACCATTTCAGGATCCAGTGCGGACGTTGGTTCGTCGAACAACATAATCTTGGGCTTCATGCACAGAGAACGCGCGATAGCTACGCGTTGCTGTTGGCCTCCAGATAGTTGTCCCGGGAATTTATGGGCATGTGCGGCGATGCGCACACGTTCCAGATAGTGCATGGCCAACTCTTCTGCTTCTTTTTTCGGTGTGTGACGTACCCAGGATGGTGCCAGCGTGCAGTTTTGTAATACGGTTAAGTGCGGGAAAAGATTGAAATGCTGAAACACCATGCCAACTTCAGTGCGAACTTTTTCGATGTTGCGCAAATCGTTATTCAACTCAATGCCGTCAACAACAATCCGTCCCTGCTGATGTTCTTCGAGATGATTAATACAGCGTATGGTGGTCGATTTACCCGATCCGGAAGGGCCACACAGCACAATGCGTTCCCCTTGCCTGACCTGCAAATTGATGTCTTTAAGCACATGAAATTGTCCGTACCACTTATTCACATTTTCTAAGGTAATCATGTGATCGGTTGATTGAGTTAATGCAGTCTGATTCATCGATGGCCTCAGTGTGAATTGTGTCCGGTGTTAAAACGATTTTCCAGATGTTGGCTATAGCGCGACATGCTGAAACAGAAAATCCAGTAGACCATTGCGGCAAAAACGTAACCTTCTGTCGACATACCCAGCCAAGTGGGGTCGACGGTTGCCTGCTGGATACTGCTGAAGAGATCGAAAAGGCCGATGATGATGACTAGGCTCGTGTCTTTAAAGAGAGAAATGATGGTGTTCACCAGACCTGGGATAACCATTTTCAGCGCTTGGGGAAGGATGACCAGCCCCTGCATACGCCAATAGCCTAAGCCCAGAGATTCAGCCGCTTCATACTGTCCTTTAGGAAGCGCCTGCAAGCCACCGCGAACCACCTCGGCGACATAAGCGGATTGGAATAAAATCACGCCAACTAATGCCCTTAGCAGTTTGTCGATAGTGGTGCCTTCCGTTAAAAACAGCGGCAGCATCACGGACGACATAAAAAGCACGGTGATTAACGGTACACCACGCCAGAATTCGATGAACACGACGGAAAGCATACGGACAATCGGTAGCGTGGAACGGCGGCCTAATGCGAGCAAGATGCCTAATGGTAGTGCGCCGGCGATACCTACAGCAGCGATAATCAGCGTTAACGTTAACCCGCCCCACTGATACGTTTCCACTCTACTGAGCCCGCCAAACCCACCGTAAAGTAGCCACCAGGCGATGAGTGGGTAAGCCACTGTCCAGACGGCAATGTAACGTCCGCGATAGGGAATGGTTTTCAGAAACATCGGTAGGATACTGAGCAGACCGATAGCGAGTGCAAAGTTGATGCGCCAGACTTCCGTTGCCGGATACAGCCCATACATGAAATGACCAAATCTGGCATGAATGAAGACCCAGCAGGCACCATCACGCGTACAGTCATTACGAGTGGTGCCAATCCAATTAGCCTGAAAGATTGCCCAGTTGAGCAGCGGCGGTATGGCAATCCACAATAGCCAGAGGCAAAACAGTGTTAACAGGCTATTGGCAATACTTGAGAAGAGATTACGTCGTGCCCACTGCATTGCTCTGAGCAGAGGCGGCTGACGGTTTTGCGTATACTGGTTCATCGTCATGGCGTCCTCTTAGCGTTCGACTAACGCAATTCTTCGGTTATACAGGTTCATCAGCAGCGAGATCAGCAGGCTGATAATGAGATAGACCGACATGGTAATGGCGATGGTTTCGATAGCTTGACCGGTCTGATTCAACACGGTTCCCGCGAATAGCGACACCATATCGGGATAGCCAATTGCCGCCGCCAATGATGAATTTTTCACGATGTTGAGATACTGGCTGGTCAGCGGTGGAATGATGACGCGTAATGCCTGTGGGAGGATGACTTTACGCAGCGTAACGGGATTAGGTAAGCCGAGAGAACGCGCTGCCTCATGTTGGCCGTGAGAAACCGATTGGATACCAGAGCGAATAATCTCGGCGATAAACGATGAGGTGTAGACTGAGAGCGCGACAGTCAATGCCGCTAGTTCAGGGATCAACACCATACCGCCACGGAAATTGAACCCTTTTAATTCCGGTACATTCCAGTGAAAAGCAGGGCCGAAAACCAGATGGCTGAGTGCGCACAGGATAAGCAACAAACCCAACGTCAGCGGCCAGGTTCTACGCACCTGACCGGTTAAAGCGTGATAGCGCTGATTACGCCGAAAGACGCTCCATGTCACTACTAGCGTGATCAGTAGAGAAAGAAAAAATGCAGCGGTGCCCGGCCCCATCTCAGGGGATGGCAGATAAAAGCCTCGGTTGCTGAGGAACGCGATATCAAACGCACTGATGGACTGACGCGGGCCCGGCAGATTTCGTAATACGGCAAAATACCAGAAAAAAATCTGCAATAACGGCGGAATATTACGGAATATCTCGATGTAAATGTTGGATATTTTCCGTAATAGCCAGTTGTCGGATAGCCGAGCAAGACCGATGGTAAAGCCGAGAATAGAAGCAAACACGATGCACAATGCTGAAACCAAAAGCGTGTTGAATAGCCCAACAAGAAAAACGCGGGCGTAGGTATCGCCTTGTTGATAGTCAATCAGGTGCTGGACGATGCCAAAGCCGGCGCTTTTATTCAGAAAATCGAAGCCAGAGGTAATGCCTCTTTGCGACAGATTGGTCACAGTGTTGTGCAACAGGTAGGCTGCGACAGACAATACAGCGATAACAACGACAATTTGATACAGCCAGGCGCGCACCGCTGGATTCGTCAGTGATAAATCACCTTTTACGGTTGGGCGTTGTAGCATGCTTGAACCTCGATACGGGGCGCAGCAATACACTGCGCCCAGGTTGTTCTGATAATTAACGTACCGCTGGCGCGTACTGAATCCCGCCTTTGTTCCACAGTTCGTTCAGGCCGCGCTTAATTTTCAGCTCGCTGCCCATACCGACATTACGTTCAAAGATTTCGCCGTAGTTACCGACCTGTTTGATGATTTTGAATGCCCAATCATTCGGTAATTTGAGATCTTTACCGTAGCTGCCTTCATGACCAAGCAGGTGAGACATATCTGGTGTAGTGGGTTTTGCTGCCAGTTGATCGACGTTTTTCGAGGTCACACCCATCTCTTCGGCATTCAGCATGGCGAATAGCGTCCAGCGTACGATAGAGAACCACTCTTCATCACCACGGCGTACAACCGGGCCCAGAGGTTCTTTGGAAATCACTTCTGGCAGAACGATGAATTCAGCAGGTTTGCTCAGCTTGATGCGCAGTGCATACAGCTGTGACTGGTCTGATGCCAGCGTATCGCAACGGCCCGACTCCAGCGCTTTGGCACTTTCATCAGAGCGGTCGAACGTGACAGGGGTGTACTGCATTTTATGGGTTTTGAAGTAGTCAGCGACGTTCAGTTCTGTATCGGTTCCGGCCTGAATACAAACGGTTGCGCCATCCAGCTCTTTTGCACTGGTTAAGCCCGCTTTGTTATGCGTCAGGAAACCAATACCGTCGTAGTAGGTTACGCCAGTAAAGAGCATACCCATTCCGCCGTCACGAGAGGAAGTCCAAGTGGTGTTGCGCGACAGTACGTCAACTTCGCCGGATTGCAGCGCAGTGAAGCGCTCTTTTGCCGTCAGCGGCGTGTATTTGACTTTATTGGCATCCCCGAATACGGCAGCGGCAAGACCGCGGCACACGTCAACGTCAATACCGGAGTATTTGCCACTGGCGTCTGCATAGGAAAAGCCGGGTAAGCCATCACTGATACCACATTGCACAAATCCTTTCTTCTGAATGGCGTCCAGCGTTGCACCAGCATGGGCTTGGTTGATGGCGGCAAAGAGTGACGCGCCAGCAACCAGAGTAGAAATCACTATTCTTTTCATAATCATCCTAGCGTCTAGAGTTATCTGCTGTTGTTGCAGTACACAGTTGTGTTGCGGCGCACAATAAGGTGCACCATACCTGTCTGTCGGTATGCCGACGTAAGCAGAGCAAAGCAAATAAAATGCCAGTTTTCTATTTGCTTGATAATGAAGACGAAATGGAATGGTTATTGATCTAAGTGGGTGCTTCTAATTAGGTATGCGCGCACCGTGACAAATGCAAAGCGGGCAGTGCGCCCTATTTTGGTGCGTAAAAATAGAAAGGGCGGGGCATCTTCAGCCTATTTGCGTATTTTCAGGCGTGGGATTACCTGCTAGGCAGGGGGGGAACGTGGTAACGTCATCAGCCCAGCGGATGGCGTGGGCTGAGGTAGAAACGTTAGTGTGTGATGTGGCGCTGATAATACTTTTCGAGCTTAGCCTGTAATTGGCTTAGCACCGTGCTGAACATCAGATAAATCAGCGCAGCCTCGACATACAGAATCAGAGGTTCATAGGTAACGGAAACGATCCGTTGAGCGGATAAAAACATCTCTGGTACGGTGATGACGGCGGCCAGCGACGTATCCTTGATTAAGGAAATAAACGTATTGGAGAGCGGCGGTAACGAAACGAAAACGGATTGGGGGAAGATGACCCAACGAATCGCCTGCCTGCCATTCATGCCGAGAGAATAGGCGGCACTCCATTGGCCTTTCGGGACAGATAAGATTGCCCCACGGACGATCTCAGAGCTGTAGGCCCCCACACTGACGGTGAAACCAATAAGTGCCGCCGGAAAGGCATCAAGAGTAATACCTGCGCTGGGCAGCCCATAAAAAATCAGGAAAAGCTGCACCAGCAACGGCGTTCCACGAATGACCCAAACGTAGAAATCACCCAGCCATTTCAGCGGCTTTGGGCCATAGAGGCGAACCAGCGCGATGAGAATGCCGAGAGCTAGGCCAAAGATGAAAGACAGGATAGCCAGAGGGACAGTAAATTTCAGTCCCGCAGACAGCAGACTCCAGAAAGAGTCTGCCATGAGTTGTAGCCAAGGCGGCATGAAAACGAGCTCCGATAACGATAGGCGCTAATCACAGCGCGCGCTGATAACAATGACATTGCTAACAACGCGCTCTGGTAACAGTGCGATTATTGAGAAACATCCTCCCCGAAGTATCGCACAGATATCGTTTTATAGGTGCCGTCAGCTTTGATTTCATCCAGAGCTTTATTCAATGCTTCCACCAGTGGAGCCTGATCTTTACGTACCAGAATAGCGGAAGGTTCACCGTCCTTTGAGGTCGCGGCAATCTTCACGTTGGCATCTGGCTTATGCTTTTTGAAATCCAGGAATGACAGATTATCGTTTAACGTAGCGTCGGCACGGCCGCTGAGGACCAGATCCAGCGACTGATTAAAGCCATCCGTTGGTACAATTTCCGCACCGTAGCTGGTGGCTTGCTTCGAATAATTACTGGTCAGGCTTTGGGCCGATTTTTTGCCTTTCAGATCGCTGAAATCCTTGATGGCGGCGTTATCACCACGGACAACCAGCACGGCTTTGGAGTCAATATAAGGCTTGGAGAAATCATACTTGACCTGACGTTCTTTGGTTACGCCAACCTGATTGATGACCGCATCGTAGCGCTTGGCATCAATACCGGCGATTAAACCGTCCCAACGTCCTTCAATGAACTGGGCTTTCACACCGAGTTTTTCTGCTACCGCGCGACCAACGTCCACATCGAAGCCAACCAGTTGCCCTGATTTATCATGATAGGTGTAAGGCGCGTAGGTGCCTTCTGTACCGAACTTGATAACCCCTGCGGACTTGATGGCGCTAAGGTCATCTGCATGAGCGAATACGCTGGTAGCAAGCAGGGCGCTGGTCAGTAAAGCAAAACGTATTTTTTTCATTATGAATTCCTGTGAGTGGTATGCAGCGATGTGCTTATAACTTTTGTTAATAATGAATCTACGCGACAACACATCTGTTTATAAATCACGTTGTGTGATGATTTATATCAGAAGTGAATATAGTGGCTTTGCGTCGTTTTGGCGATGTTGCTCACCTTACTGCGTGAACAGACTATCCGCCTCATTTGAGGTGTTTTGGGCATGTAAAATGGAGGGGAGGTTGTCCTCTATCCATACGGCCAGCCCCTCGACAAGTTTGCTGACTTCTCTGCCCATTGGCGTTAACGAGTAATCGACATGCGGCGGGATAACGGGGTGTGATACGCGCAAAACAAAACCGTCATGCTCCAGCGTTTGCAGTGTTTGCGCCAGCATCTTTTCGCTAACGCCGCCCACTGTTCGCCGTAGTTCACTGAATCGATAGGTGCGCTCACGTAGTGCCAACAGCACTAATACCCCCCAGCGGCTCGTCACATCGCGCAGAATTGTTCGTGATGGGCACGCTTTCGCCATAACGTCAGCGCAGGTAAAACATGGTGAGGATTCTGTCGTCATGCGTCTCTCCTGATTCAGTCATATCACACTAACTTTTTTGTGCGTACTTGTAAAAAAGTTAACTACACCGTAATTATCCCCAATGTTATTTCCTGACACCATCGATTCCCTACCACTAAATAGCAAGGTGATTTTTATGATAAAGACGCTGTTCCTGACGGCAACACTGGGATTAAGCCTAACGATCGGCTCCGTATACGCTCAAATACCGGCGTCCGTTTCCCGTAACCCTGAGGCGTTGTTTACCAGCCCAAATCCAGCACTAAACGCAAACAAGCAGGTGGTTTACCGTATCCTCCGCGAGTTGCTTGACGCAGGTCATTGGGAGAAAGCCGATGAGCTCCTGTCTGCTGAATACTTACAACATAATCCGAATGCACAGAGCGGCCGTGATGCGGTTGTTGATTACTTTACCAAGGTGCTCAAGGTTAAGCCTCAACCGCTCCCTGAACGGCTAAATATGAAAATCATTGCCGTGGTAGCGGAAAGCGATCTGGTTACGGTGCTTTATCCGCGCACCGTTCGTGACCCGAAAGTCGCAGGTGGTTCCTATACCACAACATGGTATGACACGTGGCGTATTAAAGACGGTAAAGCGGTAGAGCATTGGGATCCGGCGTTACTGGGGGAGGTACCCGATTTACGTTGAATGAAAAGGCGGTCTTACGCAGCTTTTCTGTCGTGGGTATCACGCAATCAATAATTAATAGGCATCGACGAAGAGGTATTCAGTATGGAACGTAGAAATTTTCTGAAGCTGGCTGCTGGAAGTGCCGCACTTGTGGCAACAGGGCGCGCGTTTGCTCAAACGGATAATGCGAATGGGGTTATTTCGGCTTTTCAACCTCTGACGGTGCAGGGATCGGTGTTGCCGACTCGTGGCAGGGTTACGGGTACGGCATTACCACTCAATGCCCCTGCAACGAAGGATATCCGTTATCGGACACCTTTCCGCTTCGGTATGGGGGGCACACAGATTGGCAATATTTTTGCCCCTATCAGTGATGAGCTAGCACACTCTACGCTACAAGCTGCGTGGGACGGCGGTGTTCGCTACTATGATACTTCACCTTTCTACGGTCACGGCCTTTCCGAACATCGGCTAGGGAGGTTCCTGCGTGACAAGCCGCGCGATCAATACCTTGTTTCTACAAAAGTGGGGCGTATTTTTCATCCCAGCAGAACGCCGTTGCCTGACTCGCTATGGGCGGACAAACTCAACTTTTCTTATGAGTATGATTATACCGCGGCAGGTGCCCGACGCTCTGTTGAGGACAGTCTGCAGCGGTTAGGATTGTCCAGTATTGATATCGTCTACATCCACGATCTCAGCCCGGATAATACAGAATTGCCTACGCCGTGGACGACATCATTTGAGATTGCGCGTAACGGTGCGATGGCTGAACTGGAACGGATGCGTTCGGAAGGTCTCATCAAAGCTTGGGGGTTCGGTATCAACCGCGCTGACGCTGCCGTGATGGCGACTGCGTTGGACAAGGGGCCAACACCGGATATTGTTTTACTTGCCTGCCAGTACAGTATTATCGACCATCAGGAAACACTGACAAAAACGTTTCCGGCTTTGGCGAAAAAAGGCATTACGGTGACGGTAGGTACGCCGCTTAACGACGGTTTTCTGGGGGGGAGAAATCGTTACCACTTTAGCAATGATCTTCCTCCCGGCGTAGTTGAGAAGCGGGCTCGTTTAGCCACTATCGCGGATCGACACGGTATTGACATTCGTACTGCGGCGCTTCAATTTGCTGCTGCACCGCCAATCGTATCGGCCATTATTCCTGGTGCTCGTGCTCCTGGGCAGGTCGAAGCCAATATCCAGTCGATGAAGGTGAGTATTCCAAAGGGCTTTTGGGACGAGCTTAGGGAGCAAAAACTGATTGCTGCCGATGCGCCGATACCCACCTGATACAGTAGGCATAAAACCTTATCGCTTACTGGCCCGCGTGAGGCGGCAGATGAACCGATTTACATCATGAAAACGGTGATAGTGAAATAAAAGCGTAAAGCGTAAAGCGTTTCCGGCTGGTTTTTTCATGGCGCCTTATACTTTATTCATTATCACGTTATTCCCGTTATTCGTATTGTCATCAAGCCTTTCCGCATTTTTACTTTCTATGCAGCGTGGTTGTCACAATAGAAGCCTACTCTTAAAGAGGACTATTGCTTCTGTCGTTATCCGTCAAGGAGACAACAATGAAGATCCGTATCGCCAGCTATAACGTTGAGAACCTATTTCATCGCACTGCGATTCTTAACCTCCCCGACTCCCAGCAGATCGATGCCTTATTGGAACAGGTCAGGCAACTTCAGCAACTTCTCGAACAGCCCCAATACGATGATGCCCTGAAGGATAAGGTATTCCGCCTTTCTATCGCACTCCGTCCTTATATTGATATCCGTACCGACGCGGGCACGTTGGGGAGATGGAGAAAGGAAGAGGCAGGTACGGGATTCAGGATCAATAAAAGCTGCCGTGGTCGTGGAGATTGGATTGGTGAAATCGTGTTCAAATCGCAGGAATTCAGCAGCCAGCAGCGTAAGAATACCGGCAAGATTATCACCCTGCTTAACGCCGACATCCTGTGCGCCGTTGAAGTCGAAAACATGGATGTATTACGGGATTTCAACAGTCAGGTACTCGGGAAAAAGAAATTTAGTCAGTTCGTTATGATCGACAGCCCGAATGACCCACGCGGCATTGATGTTGCCTGCTTGACGCGTTATCGGATCGTTCAGCTACGCACCCATATTTTTGATGCGGGAAAGCAGTTTGACCCCGTATTTAGCCGTGATTGCCTTGAAGTCACGCTGGATGCTGGCCTCAAACAGCCAATTTATATTCTGTGCAACCATTTCAAAAGCCAAAGCGGTCAAACAGAACAAGAACGACAGCGTGGGGCGCAGAAGCGCCGTGACCAATCCGAACGTGTCGCAGAGATTGTCCAACAGACTTACGATCTCAAGAAGGATTACGTGGTGATTCTCGGCGATTTGAACGAGGATTCGTCAAATCCTTGGCAGAGTTTGGCTCCGCTGTTTTCCCTGTCGGATTTACATCCGGTTATTGACCCAGAGCGCCCGGAAAAAGAGCGTTATACCTATTATTTCTCTGGCGGCAAGAAAGGCGCTCGGTTAAATCAGCTGGACTACATTTTCTTGTCTGCACCGTTGCATCAGGCGGTGGTGGAGTGGGGTGTTGAGCGTCGAGGCATTTATAACATCGACAAGATTGCCGCCAAAGAGGGCGCTGAACCCGTTACGCCGCTACCCGAAGTAACATCATGGGACACGGCTGCGTCCGACCATGCGGCGCTCTGGGTGGAAGTGGATATTACCTGATGGCCTCTTTACGGCTATGATGGCGTGAGAGAAGAAAGCAATCATAGCCGTATAAACAGAGGAAGATGATGAGCCATAAACAAGGATTGGAAAAGTACCCAGACGCGCTGCGCTGGGCGTTTGGCGACAGCTCCGAGCTGGCGGATGAGCTGCTGCAACTGGTGCGGGAAGGGCATAAAACGGCGAGCTGTGGCTCGTATCATGCGTTCAAAAGTGAACCCTCGCCGCAGGTCGGCGATTACAACATCATTCTGGACGGTGCAGGACAACCCTCCTGCGTGATTCGAACTCGCTCGTTAACGCTGGTGCGCTACTGCGACGTGACCGCTGAGATGGCAGCCAAAGAAGGCGAAGGAGACAAAAGCCTGGCTTTCTGGCAGCAAGCACATCAGGAGTTTTTCGAACGAGAAGGCTCGTTCGCCCCAGATATGCTGCTGGTGTTTGAAGAGTTTGAGCTGGTTGAGGTGCTTTGATTCTGGGTTAGCGACTGCTCAATCCGACGGTGTTTTGTAGCTGGAGCGGCTAAATGTGGCTGTTGGGTAGAGGCTGTGATGGCGGATGTCCTGTTTTCGGCTGAAATGGTATAGATGCATCCGGACTACCCGTGGCAAGCGACATATTAGGAGAGGTTCAGGCGTTTAGTGGGCTAGCCAGATAACAAATGAATGCCAACATTGTATCAATCAAACGAAGCGTCTTTATACGCTTCGTTGCAACGCTCAAACAGAGAAGCGCGCCTACTTAATAAACCGCCTAGGGTTATTTGAGTCGGTGTGCTTCCCGAATTACTGCATGACACTATTCTTCAGATAGTGAAGACTGTAAAGGAAGAAGGTAGTCAGAATCATAATCATCCATGAGGTCATTTCTGTAGGACGATAATAATCGTAATGCAAAACTGGTCTGTTCAAGGTTTGCTTCATCCATCGCAGCAAATACCGTGAGTTTTACCAGTTCATAAGACTGGTTCAGATCATACGATCTGGCTTCAGGATCATCAGCAATTTCAGGATCTATGTTCATCAGCAAAAAAATAGCTGCGGCCTGAAATGCGGTCCTTTTATTCGCATCATTAAAAGCATGAGCTTTAGCAATGGCTATTAGGTAAAGAGCCGCAAGTTTAAAAATATCATTGCATGACTCGTAGAAATGTAAATTCTCAACTCTTGAAAGCGCTCCACCCAATCTGTTTCTGTCAGGAGGGCCGCTACTGGCTAATGTATCTTGTTGAATTTCAATTACTTGATCCATATTGAGAAATTCAAACATTATTTATCTCCGAGTATTTTTATGACACCCGCATGCCGTTTTTGTGTTCTCGTTTTTGCTTCGACAAAACTTAATTTTTTGGGCTGCGATACTGTTTGTCTTTTTTCATAATGCTCAGAGCTGCTATCTCGGCGAATACTTCCACTTTTAGATACAAAGACAGTTCCGTGTGCACTGGGAGTTGAGAACACTGACACCTCTTCACCAGTCTTAACCCGGATACCTCCTCTGGGAGTCGAAGAATACACACCTGCGTTTGCCTCTGGGAAGCTGGCGCTCTGGTTCCCCTGCAATTTGAGATCGGGTTTACCTCGCTGAGTAACAATAAAATCTACACCATTACGAAGTTCATCAAGCACTTCGGTCAGATGTTCGCGCATGTAGGTATAGGTTATCGATTTCATAAAAATTCCGACGCTGCAAACTTGTACATGTACAGATTAGCAAAAGGGATGCTCTTGCGTAAGCGCGTGCCACCAAAAATGCAAATTCACTACATTAAAATGAACCTTCTCGGTAGGCAAATCTGCCCTATAGTTTGGAGTCACTCCATTGGGTTATTGCCGCTCTGTTCTATGAACGTCCGATATTGGCATGAGTTGGCTACCAGATTAAGCATTAACCAGTAAAGTTTACGCTACCCGCAAAATTAGTCAGTCTTTGGATTACTTGCGCTGGCGGCGTTTGATCTCGCCTTTCACTGCGGTGATGATGAATTGCGCTTTTATCTCACCAGCTTCAAGGCTACTTTCCATTTCAGCAACAACATCGTGCGGGAACCTCGCATTCAACTGCTGTAACTTTAGCCATTAAAAACGCTCGCAGACGCAATGCTCAAACTGTCCACGCTAAGGCTGTTGCAGCCTAAATAGAAGGCAAAGAAAAAGGCGCTTAACCAAAAGAGGTAAAGCGCCTTTTTTCAAATGCTTAACTGATTAGTATCAGTTCATGCCGTATTTTTTCAATTTCTTACGCAGAGTACCACGGTTGATGCCCATCATCAGGGCTGCGCGGGTTTGGTTACCGCGGGTGTATTGCATCACCATGTCCAACAGTGGCTGTTCAACTTCAGCCAGTACCAGCTCATACAGGTCACTTACATCCTGACCGTTCAATTGAGCAAAATAGTTCTTCAGTGCCTGTTTAACCGAGTCGCGCAGGGGTTTTTGGGTTACCTGAGCCTGAGAGTTTACAGTGGAAACGGTCAGTACGTCAGAATTCACGCGTTGTTCGAACATAGTTCTGTCAGCTCTTTTTCTGTTTACGCAAGATTTTCAAAATATGCCTTCAACGCCTCCAGCTGCTCGCTGGCATCCTCAATGGCGTTGAATGTGCGCCTAAACTGGTCGTTTGGGGCGTGCTCCTGGATATACCAGGATACGTGCTTACGAGCGATACGAAATCCCTTGCCTGGACCATAAAAGTCGTGCAATTCCCGTATGTGCTCGATCAACAAGCGCTTGACCTCTACCAAAGGCAGTGGTGCCAGCAACTCCCCTGTGTCCAGATAATGCTGGATTTCCCGAAAGATCCAGGGTCTTCCCTGAGCGGCTCGTCCTATCATCAGGGCGTCAGCCCCAGTGTAGTCAAGAACCGCTCTGGCTTTATGCGGGTCTGTAATGTCGCCATTCGCAATAATAGGAATGGAAACGGCCTGCTTAACTGCCCGAATGCTGTCGTATTCGGCGAAACCATTGAACAGGCACGCACGAGTGCGTCCGTGAATAGTTAACGCCTGGATGCCACAGTCTTCAGCCAATTTGGCAATTTCTACACAGTTGCGGTGCTCTGGTGCCCAACCGGTACGGATCTTCAGTGTTACCGGTACGTCTACCGCTTTCACTACCGTAGAGAGGATCTGTTTGACCAAATCCGGATACTGCAATAACGCAGATCCTGCCATCTTGCGGTTCACCTTCTTCGCTGGGCAGCCCATATTGATGTCGATGATCTGCGCGCCGGAATCAGCGTTGATTCTCGCTGCCGCCGCCATCTCATCGGGGTCACAACCGGCAATCTGCACGGCCCTGATACCCGGTTCATCACTATGTACCATTCGCAAACGCGACTTGTCTGAACGCCAGACTTCCGGATTGGAAGACAGCATTTCAGACACGGTCATTCCAGCGCCCATCGCATGACAGAGTGCTCTAAATGGGCGATCGCTAATACCAGCCATTGGGGCTGCTATCAAACGATTGGTTAGCTGAAATTGTCCAATGTGCATAGACAAAAATTGACCATACTGTGCCTGCAAGGGCGCGTATATTACGCATTTTTTACGTCAGATGAAAGGCCAAACTTTGACCAATTTACGGCTATCGATCAATGAAAATGCAGTTCGTAGAGGCATATGAAAATATTATTCATATTTAACAGTGTGTTATATTTTTGTGTTGGTTTTTTGCTCTGTAAAATATTCATCTTCTTACAGAATTTTATCTGTAAGCGTGGTCGTTTTTACTGAAGATACAACAGGCTAGCAATGCTTTATCAGTGAAATGCTTTGGTTAATGTGGCAAAAAAGGGCACCAATTTACCTGAGGCTGGTCGGCAAATGCTCTGACCAGCCTCACGGAGTGGCTTAATGTATGATGATTCGGCCATTAAGCGGTTGTATAGGGCGATTATTGGCGTGATGCATGACCGAGCTGAACTGGTTTATTTGTTCAGCAGAGGCGGTGACGGGATGATCCAGCACCAGCCAGCGAATGCCTTCTGAGCAAGGTGGCGTGGTCAGTGACCCACTGAATCGATAGTAGTTTAATGACGTCGGTAACAAGGCCTGAATCGCAATCGGCGTACGCACGTCCTCCGCCTGATCGACATGAGCCGGAATCTGCTGCCATGCAGTGGCTAGTTGTGGATTGGCTGCTCCCTCCTGAAACATCAGCGCAATAACGGTGAGCGCGCCATCCGCGTTTTTATAGACAAAGTGGCCTTCCAACGGAAATTGTTTACCATCAATTTCATTTTCACTCGGTGCGTGAAAGTGGAATTGCTGCAAGGCGAATGTCTCGTTATCCAGCAACAGCGTATTCCCCGAACTGACGTTAACCTGAACAGTATGCCCGTTGTTGATGATTTGCTGTGTTCCAGACTGGAAAGCCAACTGTAAGGGATCGTGCTGGGCGTTTAGTGCCTGCTGGATATTGACTGGAGATTGATTTTTCCCCGTTTCACACAGCGAGAAGTCCGGGGAGAGTTTTCCCCAGTGCGCCGGATCGCCGCTGCCTTCGTAGCCCCAGTGAACCGAGTCTGATGCCGATGCGGAAAAGCAGGCCGACAGCATAAGTGCGATAGAGAATTTACCTTTCATTTTTCATCCCTTAAAAATAATGATACGGCATCGTTGAGCGCCGGGCGCAGGTGATGCGCTCGATCACTTGCCGGCCAGCATAATACGCCAGCTTATCGGGACAAATCATGAGGTATAACAAGAAGGCGCTCGCCCACCGTTGCGTACACGGCGGGCGGAGCAGGAGGGATAACGTGATTAGGACGTGTGGCGTTGGCCGGTAATACGACACCATTCTTCGCGTTCAGCGACGGGATCGAGCGTGAATTTGTCTGCGTAGGCTTCTGCGACGCCATCGGCCTGCGTGGACAGTACGCCGGACAGGCCGAGGTGACCCCCAGCTTTTGGCAGATCGCTAATCAGCGGTGCCAGTTCGCGCAGTGGGCCAGCAAGGATGTTGGCGACGACGACATCGGCAGACAGGTCGGCAGGTTGGTCTTTCGGCAGGTAAAGCTCAAGACGCTCAGAAACGCCGTTGCGCTGCGCGTTGTCGCGGCTGGCCTGAATCGCCTGCGGATCGATATCAATCCCGATAGCGCGTGCTGCACCCAGTTTCAGGGCGGCAATCGCCAGAATGCCGGAGCCGCAGCCGAAATCGATGATGGTTTTCCCTTCGAGATCTAGCCCATCGAGCCATTGCAGGCACAGTGACGTCGTTGGGTGGGTACCGGTGCCGAACGCCAGGCCGGGATCGAGCATCACGTTGACGGCGCTCGGGTCAGGAATTTCACGCCAGCTTGGGCAAATCCACAGACGTTTACCGAACTGCATCGGATGGAAGTTATCCATCCACTCGCGTTCCCAGTCTTTGTCTTCCAACTGTTCGATCTTGTGCTTAAAACCCACGCCCAGCAGCGGCTCTTGTTCCAGCATGGCGATAACCGCGTTCATGTCGGTTTCGGCATCGTACAGCGCAATGGCGTCGGTATCGCCCCACAGACGAGTCTCGCCCGGCAGCGGTTCAAACACTGGAGTATCGTGCGTATCCTGAAACGTAACGGATACCGCACCGCTTTCTATCATGGTGTCACCCAGTTGTTCAGCAACCTTTCCTGAGGTGTTTATTTTCAGTTGAATCCACGGCATAGCAGTCTCTATTACATTTAAAGTGAAGATGAAGCGGCAACCGGCGCTGGTGGATTATGACCAAAACGGTTGCCAATCATAAACGCCATCAGGCTGAGTAACAGCGATGGCACAATAGGGTGGTATCCAGCCAACTGAAGATTGAAGCTAGCCAGTAAGGTATAGCAAATCGCGCCGGTGAACATGGCGCTAAGCGCACCCGCAGCATTCGCGCGTTCCCAATACAGGCCTAGCACTAGCGGCCATAGGAACACTGCTTCCAGCCCGCCAAACGCCAGCAGATTCAGCCAGATGATCATCTCCGGCGGCCGTAAGGAGGCCAGCAGCACCAGCAGCCCCAACAACAGGGTTGTCACGCTGGACAGGATCTTGATACGACGTTCGTTATGGATCTGCTCAGGGCGCACGCTGAGATAGAGATCCTTGATGATCGTGGCAGAGGCCTGAAGCAAATGCGCATTAATGTTGGACATGATAGCGGCCATTGGCGCGGCGAGAAAGATCCCTGCAGCCAGCGGTGGCAGCACGGTGACCATCAGCGCGGGTAAAACCTGATCGGGAATTGTCAGGTTTGGCATAACGGCGCGCCCCAGCGCACCAGCCAGATGCATGCCGAGCATCAGAATGCCGATGACGATTGTGCCGATGATAATTCCACGGTGTAACGCTTTGCTGTCTCGGTAAGAGATACAACGAACGGCGGTGTTCGGCAGGCCAATGACGCCGAAGCAGACCAGCACCCAGAATGAGGCCATAAACGGCATCGACAGAATGCCGCCGCTGCCCTGTGGTGATACCAGCATCGGGTCGATTTGTTGCAGCTTATCCACCGCGCTGTGCAAACCGCCTGCGGCATAAATCACGCCCACCAGCAGGATGACGGTACCGATTAACATCACGATGCCTTGCATCGCATCATTGAGCACGCTGGCACGGAAGCCGCCAAACGTGGTGTATAGCGCGATGGTGACGCCGAAAATCAGCAAACCGATGTCATAAGGAATGTTCGCGGCGGTTTCCAGCAGGCGTGCGCCGCCGATGAACTGCACGGCCATGGCACCGATAAACGCGATCAGCAGGCTGATGCTAGCGAACCACACCAGCAGCGGGCTTTTGTAGCGGGCGTACAGCATGTCATTCAGTGTGATAGCGTTGTAGCGGCGAGCTAAAATAGCGAACTTTTTCCCCAGAATGCCCAGCGACAGCAGCATAGTGGGAAGCTGAATCATCGAAAGCAACACCCAGCCCAGCCCGTATTTGTAAGCGGCACCTGGCCCGCCGATAAAAGAGCTAGCGCTAACGTAGGTGCCGATGAGCGTCATCGCCAGTACAAACCCGCCCATCGAGCGGCCACCGAGGAAATATTCATTAAGAAAGTTACCTGCCTGACGGCGACGGTACGCATAGACCGACAGCCCGAAGACCAGCAGCAGATAGCCAATCAGCGGCAATAAAATTTCAATTTGCATCGTCACTCTCCAATGAGAGATCGCGGAAAATAACGCGCACCATTAGCCAGCACAGCAGCGTAAACACGAGCGGTAGCAGCAGACAGGCCATCTCAAACCAGTGTGGAAGACCCGTTATCCCTTGTGTGTTGTCAGGCAAATAGGCGGCAAGCGCCCAAGCCACTAAATAAACCAGCGTCAGGCCAAAAGCCCAGCGGGCCTCTTTGTGTGCCTGAGGAAAGCGTGTATCCATGTTCTTCTCCACCGTAAATGGGAGCATAGGTATTGTTATGAGCGTCGTGATGACGAAAGCGGGAATTTTACGGCATGTGGGCCAATTGACTAGCCTGAATTCACAGAAAAAGAAAAAGGCCGGTTTTCACCGACCTTTAAGAGAGTCACGACTGAAATCGCGCAGCGTTTACTGCAAGCCGAGTTTCTTCTCCAGATAGTGGATGTTAGTGCCACCTCTCTGGAAGTTTTCGTCGCTCATGATCTTCATCTGAAGTTCGATGTTGGTTTTGATGCCATCGATGATCAGTTCAGCCAGCGCGTTCTTCATACGTGAAATCGCGATTTCGCGGGTTTCGCCGTAGGTGATCAGCTTGCCGATCATGGAATCGTAATACGGCGGTACGGTATAACCGGCGTAAATATGCGATTCCCAACGGACACCAAAGCCGCCCGGCGCGTGGAAACGCGTGATTTTACCCGGGCTTGGCAGGAACGAATTCGGATCTTCCGCGTTGATACGGCATTCCACCGCATGGCCGCGCACCTTGACGTCTTTCTGCTTGATGGACAGCGGCTGACCAGCAGCAATGCGTAACTGCTCTTTAATCAGATCCACGCCGGTAATCATCTCGGTTACCGGATGCTCCACCTGAATACGGGTGTTCATTTCAATGAAGTAGAACTCACCGTTTTCGTACAGGAATTCGAACGTACCCGCACCGCGATAGTTGATATCGATACAGGCTTTGGCGCAGCGCTCACCGATATTGCGACGCAGTTCGTCGGTAATGCCGGGTGCTGGCGCTTCTTCCACCACTTTCTGGTGGCGACGCTGCATAGAGCAGTCGCGCTCGGCCAGATAGACGGCGTTACCCTGACCGTCAGCCATAACCTGAATTTCCACGTGGCGCGGATTTTCCAGGTATTTTTCCATGTAGACCATGTCGTTGTTGAAAGCCGCTTTGGCTTCCGCACGGGTCATGTTGATGGATTGTTCCAGCTCTTTGTCGCTACGTACCACGCGCATACCACGACCACCGCCGCCGCCAGAGGCTTTGATGATGACCGGATAGCCGATACGTTTGCCAAAGGCGCGGTTTTTGTCCATGTCGCCGTCTAATGGGCCATCAGAACCCGGTACGCACGGCACACCCGCTTTTTTCATCGCGCTGATCGCAGAGACTTTATCGCCCATCAGGCGAATGGTATCTGCACGTGGGCCGATGAAGATAAAGCCGGAACGTTCAACTTGTTCGGCAAAATCTGCGTTTTCGGACAGGAAACCGTAGCCAGGGTGAATAGCTACAGCACCCGTGATTTCCGCTGCGGAAATAATCGCTGGGATATTCAGATAGCTTTTTGTTGACGGCGCCGGGCCAATACACACGGTTTCGTCCGCCAGCAATACGTGTTTCAAATCGCGATCCGCACTGGAGTGAACGGCGACGGTTTTGATGCCCAGTTCTTTACAGGCACGCAAAATACGCAGCGCGATTTCTCCGCGGTTAGCGATAACGATTTTATCTAGCATGATAAGCCTCGTTATTCGATGACAACCAGTGGCTCGTCAAATTCGACCGGCTGACCGTTTTCGACCAGGATGGCTTTAACCACGCCCGCTTTGTCGGCTTCGATCTGGTTCATCATTTTCATGGCTTCGACGATGCACAGGGTATCGCCGACGTTGACGCGCTGACCCACTTCCACGAAAGACTTAGCATCCGGGCTTGGGGTGCGATAGAAGGTTCCAACCATTGGAGAACGAACAATGTGTCCACTGATGGCAGCCGGTGCTGCAACTGCTTCCACTGGCGCTGGTGCAACGGCGGCTGCCAGAGCAGGCTGTGGCTGCATCATCGGCGTAGCGTAGGCCTGTTGCATCATCGGGTAGTTAACCGCTGCTGGGGCACGACTGATACGTACTGATTCTTCACCTTCAGAAATTTCCAGTTCGGCGATGCCGGACTCTTCAACCAGTTCGATCAGTTTTTTGATTTTACGAATATCCATGGATGTGGTTCCGTACTCTTTTGTTTAATTGGAAGTTGACAGGCGTTTTACCGCCGTCTGTAAAGCATACTGATAACCATCTGCCCCCAAGCCACATATCACGCCGACCGCAACATCAGAAAGATAAGAGTGGTGACGAAAAGGCTCACGTGCGTGCACGTTGGACAGATGAATTTCGATAAACGGAATTGCGACCGCCAGCAGGGCATCACGCAGCGCAACGCTGGTGTGGGTAAATGCCGCCGGGTTAATCAGAATGAAGTCTGTGTTTCCTCTGGCCTGATGGATGGTATCGATCAGGACATGTTCCGCATTGGATTGCAGATGGGAAAACTTCACGTTCAATGCCTGCGCCTGTGTTTCCAGCTCGCTGACAATGTCTGCTAATGTCGTGTTACCGTATTTGTCGGGCTCTCGGGTACCTAGCAGGTTCAGGTTTGGACCATTCAAGAGCAAAATGTGAAAATTTTCTGCCATTGTGCTGCTATCTCCCGCGATTGACCAAGATTGCAAAAACAGTGTCGCACAAAATAGCGCGAAGCTATTCGTTTGTCACCTTTCGTGACGCAAATTGTCCGGCCCGAGAAATTAAAGTCGTGCATTATAACCATATCGTGGCAATTCGCAGCTAAATACTGGTCTTATCTGCGGAGATATTCTTGCTCCGGGTGATGAGAAAGCGTCAATCTCACTGTGGCTAGGAACCGGTTTTTCCTGTGTTAACGCCGCGTTTAGCGCCACCATTGACGAAATTTCTTATAACGTAGCAACAGCAATATCAGCGCCGCGAGTGCATACAAAATAGGCTGCGGGGACAGCGTTTTAACTGACCAAAGATAGTGGATAGGCGTAAGGATGGCGACTAAATAGACGAAATTATGCAGTTTTTGCCATTGCGATCCCAACTTGCGCATCATTATCTGTGGCGAAGTCACCGCTAGCGCCAGCAAAATCAGCCAGCTTATGATACCCAGCGTTAAATACGGCCGGGATATCAGTTCTTTGCCCAGCAGCGCCAGATGATCCAAACCCAACTCCAGCAGTGCATAGCTCACCAGATGTAACGTCGCCCAGAAAAAGCACCACAGCCCGAGGAGGCGTCGGCATCGTATTAATAGCGGCTGCTTGCCGTAGCGCGCCAGTGGCGTAACCAACAGCGTCGCCAGCAGCAATTTCAGCGCCATTCGGCCGGTAAAATGCTGGATATCTTTGGCTGGGTCAGCGCTAAACCACCCTTGGTCGACTGACAATATCAGCCACAGCAGCGGCAGAAAACCAGCCAGGTGGAGTAGCACTTTTAGCCGATTAATGTGTTGTAACGTCAGTCTCATGCTGATGTGGATTCCTATCCTGACAGGATGCTATTGCTAGAAGTTGTCACGCAGATTCAGACCGCGATACAGCGAGGCGACCTGTTCTGCATAGCCGTTGAACAGCAGCGTAGGTTGACGCTCAACATTAAGCAGGCCCCCTGAGCCGATGACGCGCTCTGTTGCCTGCGACCAGCGGGGGTGATCCACATGCGGGTTAACGTTGGCATAGAAGCCATACTCGTCCGGTGCTGCCAGATTCCACGTGCAGGGCGGCCGCTCACGGGTGAGCCGGATATGTACGATGGATTTGATGTTCTTGAATCCGTATTTCCACGGTGTGACTAACCGGATGGGCGCACCGTTCTGCGGCGGCAGTGTCTTGCCATAAACACCGACAGCCAGCAGCGCCAAGGGGTTCATGGCTTCATCCATCCGTAGGCCTTCTACATAGGGATAGTCCAACCCGCCGCCCATAAAGCGATCTTTTTGTCCTGGCATTTGTTCTGGATCGTGAAGCGTCTGAAACGCCACGTAGCGCGCGTTGCTGGTGGGTTCGGCGAATTTAATCAGCTTGGCCAATTCAAACCCGACCCACGGAATCACCATCGACCATGCCTCGACGCAGCGAAAACGGTAGATTCGTTCTTCCAGCGGAAAGCGTTTTAGCAAATCGTCGATATCCAACGTGAGAGGTTTGGCGACATCACCGTCTATTTTGATAGTCCAGCCGTCGGTTTTTAATCCACCCGCATTGGCCGCCGGATCGGCTTTGTCCAACCCAAATTCATAGAAATTGTTATAGCCCGTGACCTTGTCTTCCGGCGTGAGCGGCAGATCGAGTTTCCAGTCGGTAGGTTGGCTAAACGTGAGCGGTTTACCCGGTGGGGCTTTGGGTTTATCGCTGCCTTTAAACCAGGCAAGCAGATCGGCCTGTGCGGAAAGCGGTAATGAGAGCGCCGCAGCGGAAATGCCCAGCGCTTTTAATACGCGCCGACGCTGATAAAAGAGGGATTCTGGGGTAACGTCGGCTTCAGTGGGCTTACGATGTTTGTGCATGTGAACTCCCGCCAGTCATTATTATTGTTGACGCAAGGTGGCGTTTTTAATGGTTACCGTTCACTTAGTTACATACTCTAAATAATTCGAGTTGCAGGAAGGCGGCAAGCGAGGGAATCCCGATGAGCTTACTTAAGTAAGTGATTCGGGTGAGTGAACGCAGCCAACGCACATGCAGCTTGAAGTATGACGAGTATAGATGAATTGCGGTAGAAACCGCGGTAGGAGAGATGAAATACTTTTTTGCAGGGTGTAACAGCCACCCGCAGGTACCCTATGTTACTGATAGTGCGCCGAGCGATGATAATGGATAGATCGTAAAGACGCTGTGAATACATCCTTGTATGCTCGAGCCGCGCAGATATGAATCTCATCCCTGAGATTCACCCTTTCAGGGCCGTCGCAAGCGACGTTCAAAGGCGTTCCTGACACCTTTGTCCCTGTCGCGGACGCTTTACTCTTCTATTCCATTATCATCGTTTTCGTTCTGTAAATTGGTGCATCAACGAAATACGTTAGCTGATTTTCACCAGCGTGCGGCCTGTGACTTTGTTGTCCAGCAGTGCAGCGGCGACGGCGGGCACGTCTTCCAACCCGATTTCCTGTGTCACCTGCTGGTAGAACGACTCAGGCAAAATGGCGGCCAGACGATCCCACGCTTGCTGACGGCGAGCCAGCGGTGCCATGACGGAATCTACGCCTTGCAGGCGAACATTACGTAAAATAAATGGCATCACGGTTGTTGGCAGCGCGATACCGCCCGCCAGACCGCACGCAGCAACTGTTGCGTTGTAATCCATCTGTGCCAGCAGCGTCGCCAGTACGTTGTCGCCGACGGTATCAACCGCGCCAGCCCAACGTTGTTTTTCCAACGGGCGAGGGCTCTCGGTGAATTCGCTGCGATCCAGCACCTGTTTGGCGCCCAGTTTTTTCAGATACTCGGTGTTGTCAGCACGGCCGCTGACGGCGGTAACCTGATAGCCTAGCTCTGCAAGCAGGGCGACTGCCGTGCTGCCGACTCCACCGCTGGCACCCGTCACAATAATGTCACCGCTTTCCGGAGTGATGCCACCGTCTTCCAGCGCCATCACGCACAGCATCGCAGTAAAGCCTGCCGTGCCAAGAATCATGGCGTTACGTGCGTCCAGCGAAGCGGGGAGCGGCACCAGCCAATCGCTCTTCACGCGCGCCTGTTGTGCCAGGCCGCCCCAATGGTTTTCACCCACGCCCCAACCGGTCAGGATGACGGGCTGACCGACAGTAAACCGATCGCTGTCACTGTGGCGCACGGTCCCGACAAAATCGATCCCTGGAACCATCGGGAAATTACGAATAATTTTGCCTTTGCCTGTAATGGCAAGCGCATCTTTATAATTAATACCAGACCAACTGATATCAACAGTCACATCCCCGGCGGGAAGCTGCTCTGCGTCAATCTCGCGAATCTGAGCGTGGGTCAGTCCGTCTGACTGTTCAAGAACTAAAGCCTGCATGGGCTATCTCCTGTAGCAGGATTAAAATGGGGAAGTCATTAACGACTATATACCCGTCATACTGCAAGTTGCATGTGTGTTGGCTGCGATACTCGGCACACTTGCGTGTGCCTCGCCCCGCTGGGGCCGCTGCAAGCAGCGTTCAAATCTGCCTTTGGCAGATTTGTCACTCACCCGAATCACTTACTTGTGTAAGCTCATCGGGATTCCCTCTCTTGCCGCCTTCCTGCAACTCGAATTATTTAGGGTATAGTTATTACAGATACTATTTGTTAATACAGTTACCTTCGCTAGTGTTGGTACTATGCGTTGTAGCTGACTTATGCGAACTGATAAAAAACAACAAACTCGCAGAAATGACAATTATTTGGAATAGGACGCAGGGATGGGATTTACGACCAGATTCTCGATACTCATAGTATTGCTGACGCTTCTCGCAATTTTTCTTATGTTTTTCAGTAGTATATTTAGCCTCTGTTATTATAGCCAGTTGCGGACCGAGCAACAGTTGCGTGAGGTCACGGCCAGTATCGATCAGGCATTATTAGTGCAATCGCCCGAAAACATCCAATATTGGCTACCGGGAATGATGAAAACGGCAGGCATTGTCGCGCTGGAGATTCAGGATAACGATTCGCCCCTCTACTCAATACAGCTGCCCGAGGCTGGCTGGGAACGCACGCACCTCTACCATGAGGTCGAATTCCCGCTGATGCACCATACGAATATGGAGATTGCCTTAAAATATGTCGATCCGCTGATTGGTTTACCGCGCTTCGTGGTGTCGACGCTGTCGGTGTTGCTGGCTGCTGGTCTGATGCTCCTGATGCTGTATTTCTCCATCCGCTGGTTACGCCATCAGGCAGCCGGACAGGAAGAGTTGGAAAAGCGCGCACAGCGTATTCTCAAAGGCGAGCGTGAATCGGTTATGCAGGGGTCGGTACGTGAATGGCCGGTCAATACCAGCGGGGCGCTCGATCAACTGTTGTCAGATTTAGTGGAAGCGCGGGAGGAGCGTGGGCGGGTTGATACCTTAATCCGTGCTTTCGCCGCGCAGGATGCCGAAACCGGGCTGAGCAATCGTCTGTTTTTTGATAACCAACTGACCACACAGTTGGAAGATGGTGAAGAGGTGGGGACGCACGGCATCGTCATGATGATCCGTGTGCCAGATTTTGAAACGTTGCAGGAAACGCACGGCTATAGCAATGTGCTTCAGGAGTATCGTTTTACGCTGGTAAACCTGCTGTCGACATTTGTCATGCGTTATCCCTCTGCGCTGCTGGCGCGTTATTTCAGCAGCGATTTCACTGTATTACTCCCTCACCGTACGCTAAAAGAAGCCAATGCGATTGCCACGCAACTGGTGAAAGCCATCGATATTCTTCCTGCCTGCCCGTTGATCGACCGGGAGGAGGTTCTTCACATTGGTATCTGTGCCTACCGTGGTGGGCAAAGCGCCGAGCAGGTGATGGAAAGTGTGGAAGATGCAACGCGCAATGCGGTATTGCAGGGCGGTAACAGCTGGTGCGTGTTTGACAGGCAAGTGCCAGACAAGAGTCGCGGCAGCGTAAAATGGCGAACTTTGTTGGAACAGACGTTGGCGCGCGGCGGCCCGCGACTGTATCAAAAGCCTGCGGTCACAAAAGAGGGCGTTGTGCATCATCGTGAAATGATGAGCCGGATTTATGACGGAGAACAGGAACTGCTCGCAGCCGAGTATATGCCTCTGGTGCAACAACTGGGACTAGCGACCAGTTATGATCGGCAGCTAGTTGCACGAATTGTTGATTTGTCAGCGAACTGGCCCGGAGAAACACTGGGTCTACCGGTAAGTGTAGACTCACTTTTGCAAAAACCTTTTTTGCGTTGGCTGAAAGAAATATTGCTGCAATGTCCTAAAACGCAGCGGCAGTGCATTTTATTTGAACTTGCAGAGGCAGATGTTTGTCAATATATCGGCCGTCTGCGTCCGGTTCTCAATTTGATCCTGGGATTAGGCTGTCGTCTGGCAGTTACGCAGGCGGGGTTGACGCTGGTCAGCACGACGTATATCAAGTCACTTCCCGTGGAGATCATCAAGCTTCATCCCGGGTTGGTGCGCAGCCTTGAACGTCGTCCAGAAAATCAGCTTTTTGTACAAAGCCTGACCGAGGCGTGTAAAGGAACGCAAACGCGGGTGTTTGCCGCGGGTGTGCGTACCAAAGAGGAGTGGCGGATGCTGTTGGGCAAGGGAGTTTATGGTGGGCAAGGCGATTTTTTTGCCACATCAGTCCTTGTAACAGATGAGCTGAAAAAATATTCACCGCAGCATCGTGTTTAGTATAAACGTCCTGTTCAAATTGACGTAGAATGAGGCGGTTGTTAAATCGGTTAGTGTGTGCTTACGTTAGCGCCAATCCGATTAAATGTTAGATTTTATGTCCTGTGTTAGCGCAATTCTGTCGGGTGGACAGTGGTAAGATGCCTTGCCGCCTGAGGAGAAGGCATTCTGTGCCTTCTCCCTGACGCCGACGTGCGCAACACAGACTTATTTTTCACCGAAGCAGAGCCTTTTCGTGCCTTGTCGCTGCTTCGTGTGGTTGGTAAAGTAGGCGGATTTATTTTTCGCCCCCAGCTTGCAGGATTATCCTTTAGTTATGTTTAAGAAATTTCGTGGCATGTTTTCCAACGACTTGTCCATCGACCTGGGTACCGCCAATACCCTGATTTATGTTAAAGGGCAGGGCATCATACTGAATGAACCCTCTGTGGTTGCGATCCGTCAGGATCGTGCCGGTTCCCAAAAAAGCGTTGCGGCGGTAGGTCATGACGCTAAGCAAATGCTGGGCAGAACGCCTGGGAATATTGTGGCGATTCGCCCGATGAAAGATGGTGTGATTGCAGATTTCCAGGTGACGGAAAAAATGCTGCAGCACTTCATCAAGCAAGTGCATAGCGACAGCTTTATGCGTCCTAGCCCGCGCGTGCTGGTGTGTGTTCCTGTAGGAGCCACGCAGGTTGAGCGTCGTGCCATTCGCGAATCTGCGCTAGGTGCAGGTGCCCGTGAAGTGTTCCTGATCGAAGAGCCAATGGCGGCAGCGATCGGTGCTGGCATGCCCGTATCCGAAGCAACCGGTTCTATGGTTGTGGATATCGGTGGTGGTACCACGGAAGTTGCGGTGATCTCGCTGAACGGCGTGGTGTACTCCTCTTCTGTACGTATTGGCGGTGACCGCTTCGACGAAGCGATCATTAACTACGTTCGTCGTAACTATGGTTCACTGATCGGTGAAGCGACGGCAGAACGTATCAAGCATGAAATCGGTTCTGCTTATCCGGGCGACGAAGTGCTTGAGATTGAAGTGCGCGGCCGTAACCTTGCTGAAGGTGTACCGCGTGGGTTCACACTGAACTCCAACGAAATTCTGGAAGCGCTGCAAGAGCCGTTGACGGGTATCGTCAGCGCGGTGATGGCAGCGTTGGAACAGTGCCCACCGGAACTGGCCTCCGATATTTCCGAGCGCGGTATGGTGTTAACTGGCGGCGGTGCGCTGCTGCGTAACCTGGATCGTTTGCTGATGGAAGAAACCGGTATTCCGGTTGTGGTAGCTGAAGATCCGCTGACCTGTGTTGCCCGTGGTGGTGGCAAGGCGCTGGAAATGATCGACATGCACGGTGGCGATTTGTTCAGCGAGGAGTAATCCTGTCTGGAAAAGGGGGGACCGGATGGATGAACGCCTGCGTTTTTCATCTCTCGTGGTTACCCCTTTTTTATTTGCCTGCTCAATGAAACTCACCCTACGGGGTGCTGCTTTGTGACGTTAAAAATCGCCAAAGGCGATTTGAGGTTGCTGTCGAGGAATACGCAAATTCTATGAAGCCGCTTTTTAGCAGGGGGCCTTCCCTGCAATTACGACTTTTTCTTGCTGTCGTTACCGCGATTGTCGTGATTGTTGCGGACAGTCGGCTCGGTTCGTTCGTCAAAATCAGAACGTACATGGATACCACTGTCAGCCCATTCTATTTTCTGGCGAATGGGCCCCGTCAGGCTCTGGACAATATGTCTGCATCACTGGCAACCCGTGAGCAATTAGGTCTTGAAAACACCGCACTGCGTCAGGAACTGTTGATGAAAAACAGTGACCTTTTGCTGCTGGGCCAGCTTAAGCAGGAAAATGCGCGGTTACGTGAACTACTGGGCTCGCCGCTGCGTCAGGATGAGCAGAAGATGGTGACACAGGTGATGTCCGCCGGAACTGACCCTTATAGCGATCAGGTTGTGATTGATAAAGGCCAGGCGAACGGCGTGTATGAAGGGCAGCCGGTCATCAGCGATAAAGGCGTGGTCGGTCAGGTTGTGGCGGTTGGCCAGTTTACCAGCCGAGTTTTGTTGATTTGTGATGTTTCCCACGCGTTGCCGATTCAGGTGCTACGCAATGATATCCGCGTGATTGCCGCCGGTAATGGCTGCACCGACGATCTGCAACTAGAGCACCTTCCTAACAATACAGACATCCGAGTGGGTGACGTGCTAGTCACATCGGGTCTCGGTGGACGTTTCCCCGAAGGGTATCCGGTCGGTGTAGTGTCATCGGTCAAAGCAGATACGCAGCGTGCCTATACGATTATTCAGGCACGCCCGACGGCAGGACTACAGCGCCTACGCTATCTATTGTTGCTGTGGGGCGTGGAAAATAACGCCAATACGTCGCTGCCGCCAGCGGAAGTGCATCGGGTTGCCAATGAGCGCCTGATGCAGATGATGCCGCAGGTGTTACCTTCACCTGACGAAATGGGGCCGCCGCTTCCACCTGATGTCGCTACGCCCGCCGTTGAGCCGCAGAGAGGCCGCCAATGAACCGTTATCGCAGGCATGGCAACTGGATTATCTGGCTTTCTTTTCTGATCGCCATGGTCTTACAGATTATGCCGTGGCCGGATGAAATCTACATGTTCCGCCCCTCCTGGCTGACGCTGTTTCTGATTTACTGGGTGATGGCCTTGCCACATCGAGTGAATGTCGGTACCGGATTTGTGTTGGGCCTGATTATGGACCTGATTCTTGGGTCTACACTGGGAGTACGGGCGCTGGCACTTAGCATTGTTGCTTATCTGGTCGCCTTTAAATTCCAGCTGTTCCGGAATATGGCGTTATGGCAGCAGGCATTAATCGTCATGCTCTTGTCGCTGCTGATGGATCTCACGGTGTTCTGGGCAGAATTTTTAGTTATTAATGTCTCTTTCCGGCCGGAAACATTCTGGAATAGCGTCGTTGATGGCGTACTCTGGCCGTGGTTGTTCCTGCTGATGCGTAAAATTCGTCGTCAGTTTACTGTGCAATAAGGTAATTCATGACCCAGCTTTATCTGGCCTCCGCTTCTCCCCGCCGTCGCGAACTGCTCACGCAGCTCGATATTCCTTTTTCTGTGCTGAATGTCGCGGTGGAAGAACAACGTTTACCAGAGGAAGCTGCGGAGGTTTACGTCCGGCGTCTGGCGCATGAAAAAGCGACCGCGGGTGTCGCGGCTGCACCGTCCGATTTACCGGTTCTGGGTGCGGATACCATCGTGGTGCTGAACGGTCAGGTATTGGAAAAACCGCAGGACGAAACTCATGCGGCAGAGATGCTGGGCCAGTTATCAGGAAAACAACATCAGGTGATGACCGCCGTCGCGCTGGCAGATAAAGACGATATATTGAGCTGTCTGGTAATAACCGATGTCGTCTTTCGCCCGCTTTCGCAGCAGGATATCGAACGGTATATCGCCAGCGGTGAACCGATGGATAAAGCGGGCGCTTACGGTATTCAGGGCAAAGGTGGATGCTTTGTCCGGTCACTTAACGGGAGCTATTACGCGGTCGTTGGGCTGCCTCTGGTAGAAACCGATGAGCTATTCAGTAATTTTGCTGCATTGCGGAGTGCAAGAGGAAAACATGACTGCTGAGTTACTGGTAAACGTTACACCGTCAGAAACGCGCGTTGCCTATATCGACGGCGGGATTCTGCAAGAAATTCACATTGAGCGTGATGCGAAACGCGGTATTGTCGGCAACATTTATAAAGGCCGCGTGAGCCGCGTCCTGCCGGGCATGCAGGCGGCGTTTGTGGATATCGGCTTAGATAAAGCCGCGTTCCTGCACGCATCCGATATTATGCCGCACACCGAATGCGTTGCCGGTGACGAACAAAAGAATTTTCACGTCCGTGATATCGCCGAGCTGGTGCGTCAGGGACAGGACCTTATGGTTCAGGTGGTCAAAGATCCGCTGGGAACCAAAGGCGCGCGTCTGACTACCGACATCACACTGCCGTCGCGCTATCTGGTGTTCATGCCTGGAGCATCGCACGTTGGTGTTTCACAGCGCATTGAGAGTGAAGTGGAACGCGATCGCTTAAAGAAAACGGTCGCTGACTATTGCGATGATGACGGTGGTTTTATCATTCGTACCGCAGCGGAAGGGATCGGTGAAGAAGAACTCTCGCAGGATGCGGCCTTCCTGAAGCGCCTGTGGGGCAAGGTGATGGAGCGCAAAAAGCGTAACCAGAGCAAATGTAAGCTCTACGGTGAAGTGGCGCTCGCACAGCGAATCTTACGTGATTTTGCCGGCGCTGCGCTGGATCGTATTCGGATTGACTCCCGCCTGACGTATGAAGCGCTGCTGGAATTTACCTCCGAATATATCCCAGAGATGACGCGCAAACTCGAACACTATGCGGGTAAGCAGCCGATTTTTGACCTGTTTGATGTGGAAAATGAGATCCAGCGTTCACTGGACAGAAAGGTTGAACTGAAGTCCGGTGGCTATTTGATCATCGATCAGACAGAAGCCATGACGACCGTTGACATCAACACGGGAGCATTTGTCGGCCACCGCAATCTGGATGAAACCATTTTCAATACCAATACGGAAGCGACGCAGGCTATTGCGCGACAGCTGCGTCTGCGTAACCTCGGTGGCATCATCATTATCGATTTCATCGATATGAATAACGAAGATCACCGTCGGCGGGTGCTGCATTCACTGGAGCAGGCGCTGAGTAAAGATCGAGTCAAAACCAGTATTAACGGCTTCTCTCAACTAGGATTAGTCGAGATGACGCGCAAACGCACGCGTGAGAGTATCGAACACGTGTTGTGTCATGAATGCCCGACATGTCATGGTCGTGGCACTGTGAAGACGGTAGAAAGCGTCTGCTATGAAATCATGCGTGAAATCGTGCGCGTCCACCACGCTTATGACACCGACCGTTTCCTAGTCTATGCCTCACCGGCTGTCGGGGAAGCGCTGAGAAGTGAAGAGTCGCACGCGTTAGCTGAGGTTGAAATTTTCGTCGGCAAGCAGGTCAAAGTACAAATCGAACCCCTGTATAGCCAGGAGCAGTTTGACGTCGTAATGATGTAAATTCGTGCGCTCGTCGTCGGCGACGAAAGAAGGAGAAATTAGTGAGGCGACTGCCCGGAATATTAGTCATCACGGGTGCCACTCTTGTCGTGATGGTTGCGCTGTTAGTCAGCGGCTTAAGACTGGTGCTGCCACAGCTCGATCATTTCCGGCCACAGTTGGTGGCCTGGGCGCAGTCTGCTGCCGGTGTTCCGTTAGAAATCGGCTCAATGACAGGGCGCTGGGAGTCCTTTGGCCCCACGCTGGAAATTGAAAAATTTCGCACGTCTCTGCCGGAATCTGACTGGCAGGTTGATCGCATTACGCTGGCGCTGGATGTGTGGCAGTCGCTGCTGCACGGGCGCTGGCAGTTTCGCGATCTTACATTTCATCAGTTAAAGCTTGATCTTAATAGCCAATTTACTGGGCAGCAGCAGGATAGCAAACTGATGGAGTCAGGAAAGGTCAGCGATCTTTTCCTGCGCCAGTTTGACCACTTTGATCTGCGTGATAGCCAGATTACCTTTCTTACCCCTTCCGGTTCCCGAGCGGAGCTGAGTATTCCTCAACTGACCTGGCTGAACTCCGACAAACGTCACCGCGCAGAAGGGTTGATCAGCCTGTCGAGTTTTAACGGCCAGCACGGTGTGGTGCAGATGCGCATGGATTTGCGCGATGAGCAGGGGTTGCTTGGCAACGGTACGTTCTACCTGCAAGCTGACAATATTGATATGAAGCCGTGGCTCAGCCGCTGGATGAAAAACAACACTGGGCTGGAAAGCGCAGATTTTAGTCTGGCGGCGTGGCTCAATGTCCGTGATGGTGGCATCCACAGTGGTGATGTACGCCTTAATCAGGGGACGGCAAGCTGGGGTGAGGGAAGTGACGCGCATCGCCTGAACGTGGATGATATGACGTTACATGTCAGCCGTCAGGAAAATGGCTGGCAGGTGGATGTTCCCACGTTGAATCTGGCAACGGATGGCGTCGCTTGGCCGAAAGGTCGGCTTTCCGCCCTGTGGTTGCCGAAAAATGAACACATGCTGGGGCCCGATCGGCAGGAAGAGCTGCGCATTCGAGCTAGTAATCTGGCGCTGGAGCGTGTGAGCACGCTGCTTCCTTTGTTGTCCGGCACAACGCCAGCCTTGAAAGCGCGCTGGGATGAGCTGCAACCGATGGGTACATTGAATTCCGTTGCCGTCGATATCCCTCTGCAACAGCCAGAGAGAAGCCGTTTTCATGCCAATTGGCAGGATGTGAGCTGGAAGCAGTGGAAATTGCTGCCGGGAGTCGATCACTTCTCCGGTTCTGCTCGCGGTAGCGTCGAGCGTGGTCAGGTCAGCGTAGCGTTAAAGCAGAGTACGCTGCCCTATGTGGATATGTTCCGCGCACCGCTGGAAATCAAGCAGGCCAGCGGTACGATAGACTGGCGTAATGATGCGCAAGGCCTGTCGCTCTGGAGCCATGGGCTGGATGTACAGGCGAAATCACTATGGGCTAACGGTGATTTCCGTTACGAACAGCCAGTAAAACAGGAACCGAAACTGGATATTCTGGCGGGGATCCGGCTGACCGATGCGGCGGATGCCTGGCGCTACTATCCTGAACTGTTTATGGGCACTGATTTGGTGGACTATCTGAGCGGTGCGCTGAAAGGTGGCCGCGTCGATAATGCGACGCTGATCTTTGCCGGTAATCCGCAGCATTTCCCGTATACCCACAACGAAGGCCAGTTTGAAGTCTGGGTGCCGGTTAAGGATGCCACCTTTGAGTTCCAGCCGGGCTGGCCTGCGCTAACGCCGCTGGATATCAATCTGGATTTTGCCAATAACGGTCTGTGGATGTTTGCGCCGCAAACCTGGCTGGGTAAGGTGGAAGGCAAAAATATTAGCGCGGTCATTCCTGATTATGAAAAAGAGATGCTGCTTATTGATGGCGAACTGGACGGTCCAGGGCCTGAAGTGGGCAACTATTTTCATCAGACACCGCTGAAATCCTCGCTGGGCACCGCGCTGGATGAGCTGAAAATTGGCGGGCCGGTGAAAGGCACGCTGCATCTGGATATTCCGCTCGTCGGTGACGATGTCCGCGCTAGCGGCGATATCGCGCTGAATAATAACAGCCTGTACATCAAACCGCTGGATACCACGATTAATAATCTCACGGGTAAGTTCCGCTATGAAAACGGTAATTTACGCAGTGAAACGCTACAGGCGAATTGGCTGAATCAGCCGATGGCGGTCAATTTTACGACGGAAGAGCAAGCGAAGGCTTTTCTGGTGAATGTGGGCTTGCAGGGAGACTGGCAGCCAGCGCTATTGCCCGGTTTACCGGCGTCGGCAAGCAAAGCGTTGTCCGGCGCGGCTAACTGGAAAAGTACGGTTGCTGTCAACCTGTCGCACTCGGGTAAAACAACCTACGATGTTGATGTACAAGCTGATTTAAATAAAGTAAGTAGTCACTTACCTAACCCGCTAAATAAGCCTGCTGGCGAGAACCTGCCGCTGGAAGTTAAAGCCAGCGGTGACCTGAATGGTTTTACTATGCAGGGTCGAGTGGGCAAAGATAACCGTTTCAATAGCCAATGGTTGCTGAAAGGCGACACCGTGATGCTGTCGCGAGCAAGCTGGCAGAATGCGGCAGCAACGGCACCGGCATTACCAGAAGATTCCGCTTTGGTGCTCGATCTCCCGCCGCTGGATGCAGAAAGTTGGCTGGGGCTTCTGCCATCGCTGCGAGCCTCGACGTCGTCGGAAGGGAAAAAAGCACATAGTTATCTTCGTTTTCCTGAAGCGATAACGCTGCGAACGCCTGAGCTACAACTGTTAGGACAGCAGTGGCACGATCTGGAAATTACGCGAAAAAATACGCTTGGCGGCAGCGAAGTACAGGCGAAAGGACGTGAAATTGACGGAAAGGTTGAGATACCCAATCGCGGCATGTGGCGCAGCGACATCAATTATCTCTACTACAATCCTCAGTGGAAAGGCAACGAAGCGACCAACCCGGTGGCGCTGGCGGAGAAAAAGTCGCCGCTGAATGACCCGAGTATCAGTTTTGAGGACTGGCCGTCGCTGGCGGTTAACTGTCGCCAGTGCTGGATTATCGGGCAGAATATGGGACGTATTCAGGGAACGATGTTGCCAGAAAAGGAAAAGTTAACGCTGACGGACGGTATCATTGATACAGGCAAGGCTCGTCTGACGGTAAACGGGTCCTGGCAGGAAAACGCAGAAGGCGTGCGGACTGCGCTAAAAGGCCGCCTGACGGGAGATAGTCTGGAACAGAATGCTAACTGGTTTGGTGTAGATTCACCGCTGAAGGCCGGTTCTTTCGATGTAGATTACGATCTGTATTGGCGCGGGACGCCTTGGGCACCGGATATTGCCAGCCTGAGTGGAATATTGCACACGCGCATTGGCAAAGGTGAAATTGCCGAAGTCGGTGCCGGTCAAGCGGGTCAATTACTGCGTTTATTGAGCTTCGATGCGCTGATGCGTAAGCTGCGGTTCGATTTTAGTGATACGTTTGGTCGTGGATTCTATTTCGACTCGATTAGCAGTACCGCATGGATTAAAGATGGCGTGCTGCATACTGATGATATGCTGATCGACGGGTTGGAGGCGGACATCGCGATGAAAGGCGATCTCGACCTCGCTAAGCGACAGGTCAATATGGAAGCGGTTATCGCCCCGGAAATTTCTGCGACAGTGGGCGTGGCGACTGCATTTGCCGTCAATCCGGTTGTGGGTGCCGCGGTGTTTGCTGCCAGTAAAGTACTGGCACCGCTATGGAACAAGATTTCGCTGATTCGCTACCAGATTTCCGGTAGCCTCGATCAGCCAAAGATTCAGGAAGTGCTGCGTGAGCCGAACAAGAAGAAAGGCGAATAATGCCGTTAGGGCAGCGCAGCGTACTCAGCCGATTATTTGATAAAGAGTGAAAAACTATGAGCCTTTCGTTTGTCAGTGAGCAGTTACTCACCGCCAACAAATTGAATCTTGACGATCTCGCCGCTGTGCTGGGGTCGCTTAATGAGCGTCGACTGGATTATGCCGACCTCTATTTCCAATCCAGCTACCATGAATCCTGGGTGCTGGAAGATCGCATCATCAAAGACGGTTCCTATAACATCGATCAAGGTGTTGGTATCCGTGCGATTGACGGTGAAAAAACCGGATTTGCGTATGCCGATCAGATCACGCTGAATGCATTGCACCAGAGTGCGCAGGCAGCACGCAGCATTGTGCGGGAACAGGGCACCGGTACGGTTCGCACGCTGGGTGAAGTATCGCATCGTGCGCTCTATCCAACGTTGAATCCACTCGATAGCCTGACGCGTGAAGATAAGATTGCGCTGTTGCAACGTGCTGATACGGTCGCACGTGCTGCCGATACGCGGGTGCAGGAAGTGTCAGCTAGCTTGACCGGCGTGTATGAGCTGGTGTTGGTGGCTGCGACGGACGGCACGCTAGCGGCAGATGTGCGTCCTCTGGTTCGTCTGTCGATCAGCGTGCTGGTCGAAGAGGAAGGTAAACGTGAGCGCGGCGGTAGCGGCGGCGGCACACGTGGCGGCTATGAGTATTTCTGGGAAGTGACGGACGGCGAACCTCGCGTTGATGCGTGGGCGAAAGAAGCGGTACGTATGGCACTGGTTAACCTGTCTGCTGTGGCTGCTCCCGCAGGGCCGATGCCTGTGGTGCTGGGCGCAGGCTGGCCGGGCGTGCTGCTGCATGAAGCGGTCGGTCACGGTCTGGAAGGTGATTTTAACCGTCGCGGTACGTCAGTGTTCAGCGGACAGATGGGCAAACTTGTCGCGTCAGAACTGTGTACGGTGGTGGATGACGGTACGCTGACCGGACGTCGTGGTTCTCTCTCTATGGATGACGAAGGTGTCCCGGGACAATACAATATCCTGATCGAAAACGGCATTCTGAAAGGGTATATGCAGGACAAGCTGAACGCTCGTCTGATGGGCGTAGCGCCGACCGGCAACGGTCGCCGCGAGTCTTATGCGCATCTGCCGATGCCGCGTATGACAAACACCTACATGTTGGCTGGGAAATCCACGCCGGAAGAGATTATCTCCAGCGTTGAATACGGTCTGTATGCGCCAAACTTTGGTGGCGGTCAGGTTGATATCACCTCTGGCAAGTTCGTCTTCTCGACATCCGAAGCGTACCTGATCGAAAAGGGTCGTATCACCACGCCAGTCAAAGGCGCGACGCTGATTGGTTCCGGCATTGAAGCGATGCAGCAGATCTCTATGGTCGGAAACGATCTGGCGCTGGATAAAGGCGTTGGCGTGTGTGGCAAAGAAGGCCAAAGCCTGCCAGTCGGCGTTGGTCAGCCTACGCTGAAGCTGGAAAGCCTGACCGTCGGCGGCACCGCATAATTCGTTCTGATACCCAGAGTCCCCTTTGAAACCGCGCTTTTATCAGCGCGGTTTTTTCTAGGGAGCTGTTATGTTGTGGATCGCAATGTAGCAGATCACAAAATCAGGACACGGCAGCAATAATCGATTTGAGCTGCTTGATGTGTATCTCATCCCTCTGTACCAAAACATCTTCCTTAATTTTGAGAACAATGCCTTTTAACAGGTCTGTTGTGCTGGAGATGTTTGTCGTGGTTTTTAGTACGTCAATGTCTGTCGCAACATGTCTGCCTTTAAGAGAAAGGCGCTTCTCGGATTTTCCTTTTGCCAAATCACTTTGTAGAAAACGCGGGATATCTTTTGCCGCTGCGTGGTCAGCCGCCAGAGTGTGAAGATAGTATTTCATCAGGGTGGGAATAAAATCGGGTTCCCCACCTAATTCGCAGCTTGCCAGATTTAGGATGTCTATCATGTGCGCGGGGACTCGACTTTCCAGTGCTTTACGCTGCACATCTAGTGCTTTCTTAATCATGGGGGTGGACTGATGAGGGATGATGGCAACATTCCCGCAGCGATCGCAAACGCCCACTAGAACCTGTCTCACCACGCCACTGTTATCACTGAATGGGACGTCTTTAAGTTGAAACGTCGCTGTTTCATATGATTGGCAGGTATTACAGAGCGTTGCCTGTGTATCGCCGACTTTGAAAATTTTCATGTCATCGCCTCAATGGTGGACGCTAATAAAGACACAATCCGGCTCGGTAAAGTACCACTTGATATACCACGGCACTCCTCGATAGCGGCAACGGATGATATGAACATCAACATGTGCTGCAAAATGATGGGGTGAAGAAGAGTAGGATGTCCCCGTTGATTTATAAATAATATCAATGAGTTATGTTATTGATATTTGTCCGATTGCCAGCAAATTCTTCGTGCTGATATTCCCTCTGGCTTCATGCAGCACATTACCTGACTGCAAACAGACGATAAGCTGCTTTTTGGCATTCTTGAACCCCATCCCCTCACCCGTATTGTACGAATTTATTCGTACGTTATCCATGTGATTTTACTCTCCTGAACGAAGAGAGAGGTATAACGCACAGATGCTGGGATGGGGATGCGTTTTATATGAAAGAGGAAAACGCTTCGCATTTTCTCTTTGCAAAACCTACTTTTTGTCCTCGCCATGATCCTGCCGATAGCTTTGATATGTAAGGGCGACGTTCTTGAAGTATTCCGTCATATAGTTAATGCAGACCTGTACTTTTAGCGGCAGGTTGTCTTTGCGGGTGTAAAGCGCGTAGACCGGGCGCGGATCGGAGTGGTAGCGGTTGAATAGAATCTCGATTTCGCCACGATTGATTTCGTCCACAATCCACATGAGCGGAATATACGCGATACCCGCTCCGATCTTGAGCCAGCGTACCAGCGTTTGCGGATCGTTGGTGACAAAGCGCCCCTGTGGTGTGACGCGGGTCGAAATGCCTTCCGGTGCAATCAGTTCGAATTCACTGTCGGGCCGCACGCTGTATTCCAGCCAGGAAAAATTCACCATATCTGCTGGCTTATCCGGCGTGCCGTGCTGCGCCAGATAGCTTTTCGCGGCACAGACCACCATCGGCATCGAGCCTAAACGTTTCGAAAACAGGGTGGAATCCTGTAGTGCACCGACGCGGATAACGATATCCAGTCCGTCGGCGATCAGGTCGGGAGCCGGAATGCCGGTGACCAGATTGACGGACAAACCAGGATATTCCTTCAGCATCGCGGCAGTCATGGTGGATAACACATTCTGCGCCATGGTAGACGAACTACCAATGCGTAGCGTGCCGATCGGCGTGTTGTTGAAGGCATAAAGCTGTTCGTGTACCTCATGAGCTTCATGTAGCATTCTACGGCAGCCGTGATAGTAAATTTTTCCCGCTTCCGTCAGACCAATACTGCGCGTACTGCGGTTCAGCAGCTTAATCTGTAGTTCATCTTCAAGCTTGGAGACGGTCTGGCTGACGGCGGATACGCTCATCTGCAACTGGCGTGCGGCGGCGGTAAAAGAACCACATTCCACCACGCGGGCAAACACCGACATACTCTTTAGTCTTTCCATTATTCACTCTGGCTTAAAAGTGATTTAGATCACACTATGTAGATAAGGTGATAATAAGCATCCATAATATAGCCTATCCGGTGATACCGAGTGGAACATTGTCCGCTCAAGGCTCCCCAATAATTATTTATCCAATATATAGCCTAAATAATTCGAGTTGCAGGACAAAAACGGCAAGGTGTTTTTGAACAGAGCTTGCGCTGACCCCGAAGGGGTGAGGCCATCAGGCCGAATAACGCGGCAAGCGAGGGACAAATTCGTCTGGAACGAATTTGACCAGCCAACGGCTGGCCTTCGGTGAGAGACAGGATGTCTCTCATTTCATCCCGATGAGCTTACACAGGTAAGTGATTCGGGTGAGTGAACGCAGCTAACGCACATGCAGCTTGAAGTATGACGGGTATAGAGTAATACGCTGATTCCCCATCGTTAGTCAGTCCCTGCTGACATCGCTACTCATCAGTTTAACGCTATCCAATCCGTTGGCCGTCAGCCTGCGGGATGAAGCGCTTTTGTCGATGCTGAACGTCAGCACTACGCTGCGTTATTGCACCACATAATTGACCATCCGGTAGCACACTTGCTCGCTACCGCTATCTACTAGAAAAAAGGAAAAGAGGATGAGTTCACTCCCGGTTATGGTGCTGTTCGGGCTGTCATTTCCCCCCGTATTTTTTGTCTTGATGGTGTCGCTGACCCTATTTTTTGTTGTGAACCGTCTGCTGCAACCGACGGGTATCTATGACTTCGTTTGGCATCCTGCGCTGTTTAACAGCGCGCTGTTCTGCTGCTTGTTCTATTTACTGTTCCGTTACGGTCTGTGAGGCGTCTGTGAAAAGTTTCTTTTTAACCTTGTTTAGGCAGCAGGCCGCGCTGACCAAAAAACTGAGTCGTGTGGTCATCACGCTGGTGATTGTGCTGTGTGCGATTGTGGCCATTTTTCGTGTCTGGGCGTTTTATACCGAATCGCCCTGGACGCGAGATGCCAAATTTACGGCGGATGTGGTGGCGATCGCGCCGGACGTCAGCGGGTTGCTGACCGACGTTCGTGTCACGGACAATCAGTTGGTGAACAAAGGCGATGTGCTGTTTGTCATCGACCAGCCGCGTTACCACCAGGCCGTGGCGCAGGCGGAAGCCGATGTTGCTTACTATCAGGCGCTGGTGACGGAAAAACGCCGGGAATCAGGACGTCGTGCGCGGCTGGGCGTCAGTGCGATGTCACAGGAAAATATCGATCAGTCCAACAATGCGCTAGAAACCGCAACGCACCAGCTTGCTAAAGCGCAGGCGGTAATGTCTCTGGCGAAATTGGAGTTGGATCGTACCGTGGTACGCGCGCCTGCTGACGGCTGGGTCACCAACCTGCATGTGCAAAGCGGCGAGTTCATTGAACGCGGTAATACGGCGGTCGCGCTGGTGAAGAAGGATTCGTTTTACCTGCTGGCGTACATGGAAGAGACCAAGCTCGAAGGCGTTCGCCGTGGCTATCGTGCGGAAATCACCCCGCTGGGTAGCGAAAAGATATTTTACGGCACCGTTGATAGCGTGGCGGCTGGGATAAATAACAGCAGCAACAGTGCGAATACTAAAGGCCTGGCTAACGTAGATTCTAATCTGGAGTGGGTGCGTTTAGCGCAGCGCGTGCCGGTAAAAATTCGCCTCGATCGGCAAATGGGCGACCTCTACCCAGCTGGCACGACGGCGACTGTGGTGGTTACTGGCGAGCAGGTCAACAATGACAAAAAGCCTTCGCCACTTATCCGCCTTCTTTATCGCCTGCGTGAGTTTGGCTAAGTGAGGCGATGATGAAAACCTCGTCATTAACAGGATCCTTGTTCTTTACAACACCGAAGTTTGCGCGCCTTCGCTTCGCTTTCAAACTGAGCTTTGCGATTGTGCTGTCCCTGTTTCTGGGTTTCCACCTACAGCTGGAAACCCCGCGCTGGTCGGTTCTCACCGCGGCGATTGTCGCTGCTGGCCCCGCATTTGCTGCAGGTGGCGAGCCGTTTTCCGGTGCAATTCGCCATCGTGGTATGTTACGTATTATTGGGACTTTTATTGGCTGTATTGGTGCACTTGTCATCATTATCGCTACCGTTCGTGCGCCTGTGGTAATGCTGATGCTGTGCTGTATTTGGGCCGGCCTCTGTACCTGGGTTTCCTCGCTGGTTAAAGTCGAAAACGCCTATATATTTGGGCTGGCGGGTTATACCGCGCTGATTATCATTGTCTCTACGCAGGGAACGCCGCTGCTGACGCCGCAGTTCGCTGTGGAGCGCTGTAGCGAGATTGTGCTGGGCATCGTCTGCGCCATTCTGGCGGATTTGCTGTTCTCACCACGATCGATCAAGCAGGATGTTGACCGTAGCATCGGTGAACTGCTGGTGGATCAGTATCGGTTACTGCAACTCAGCATGAGCGGGACGGAGAAAGAAGCGATAGATGCGGCATGGCATGCGTTGGTGCGCAAAACGACCGCGCTCAGCGGTATGCGCAGTAGCCTGATGCTGGAGTCCTCGCGCTGGCAGAACAGCAATCGCCGCTTAACGTCGTTGCATACGCAATCGCTCATGATGATCACTCAGGTGTGTGAAACTTACCTGATTTTGCAGGATGTTCCGACCCCTGTAAAAAGTAGCCTGAAGATGGTGTTGGATCAGCCTGTTGAGTCATTGCGGGATGTGCATTGCCGTGTGAAAGCATTGCGTCACCTGATCGCTGCTGACAGCCGTGACGTGCCGCCTACGTTGATCGATTGGGTTGGCGCGGCGACGCGCTATCTGCTGCTGGCGAAGGGTGTGCAGGCCAACGGACGCCTCAACACGATAGAAGCTGACGTGCTGAACAGTGATGTAGAAATTAAAGCGCCCTCGGCGGAAACTCATCACGCCATGATTAACGGTTTACGCACCGGTGTGGCGACGGCGCTAGGCTGCCTGTTCTGGCTCAGCACTGGCTGGACGTCTGGCAGCGTGTGTATGGTGATGATTGCGGTGGTGACGTCGCTTGCCATGCGTTTGCCAAATCCACAGATGATGGCGAAGGATTTTCTTTTTGGAACGATCTATGCGCTGCCACTGGGTGCGCTGATGTTCATGTTTATCATGCCGTCAACGCAGCAAAGTATGCTGCTGCTGTGTCTGAGTCTGGGGGGGATGGCTTTCTTTCTCGGGCTTGAAGTACAAAAGCGTCGGCTAGGCTCGCTGGGTGCATTGGCCAGTACGATCAATATCCTGGTGCTGGATAACCCGATGACATTCAACGTTAGCCAGTTTTTGGACAGCGCGATCGGCCAGATCATCGGCTGCTTTCTGGCGCTGATGGTGATCATGCTGATCCGGGATAACACCAAGGCGCATACGGGGAGAACGTTGTTGAATCGCTTTGTGTATGGTGCGGTTTCGGCACTGACCACCAACAGAGCGCGGCGCAAGGAAAATCACTTGCCTGCGCTGTATCAACAGCTTTTCCTGCTGCTGAACCGCTTTCCTGACGACATTGCCAAGTATCGCCTTGCCCTGTGGCTGATCATCATGCACCAACGTCTGAGAACGCTGGATATTCCGCAAAACGCTGCGCTGTCTGCTTTTCATCGCCAGATTCGTGCAACGGCGGAGCAGGTGATTTCAGCCCGACGCGATGCTACGCGCAGCCGCTATTTTGCGCAGCTGTTGGATGAACTTGAACGTTATCAGCAGATGCTGACAGAACAGCAGCTTCCCCCGAGCGTGACTGCGCCCGTGGGTCGATTGACTGGGATCCTGCGTGATTATCAGCATGCGCTGAGCAACTAATGTTAATGGACGAGACAGCGCGACCAGTCGAACGATTAATCCGAGAGTGGCGCAGGCCGTGTTCATCACTTCTATACTGAATTATCCATAGCTTCCCTCAGAACGTAAGGGAATATGACCATTTTCAGGAGGTAACACGATGTCAGGAAACCATTTACAGGATCATGAACTGTTTAAAACGGGCTACTTCGTTGCGGGGAAGTGGCAGCAGGGCGCAGCCACTTTCGAGGTGGTGAATCCGGCGACGGGTGAGTCTATTGCCCGTGTAGCGAAAGCGGGAAAGAAAGAGACGCAGGCGGCGATTGACGCTGCCCATGCCGCATTCCCCGCCTGGAAGCGTAAAACCGCGAAGGAACGTTCTGAAATTCTGTATCGCTGGTACGAGCTGATTCTGGAGAATAAACGCTATCTGGCGGAGTTGATGACCGCCGAGCAGGGCAAACCGGTGCAGGAAGCCGAAGGCGAAGTCGTTTATGCGGCGAATTTCATTCAGTGGTTTGCTGAGCAGGGAAAACGCGTCAACGGCGAAATTATTCCCCCCGCCAAGCCCGGTTCGAAGATTTATGCCACGCGTGAACCCGTTGGCGTCGTTGTTGCGATTACGCCGTGGAATTTCCCGCTGGCGATGTTGACGCGTAAGTTAGGACCGGCGCTGGCGGCGGGGTGTACCGGCGTGATAAAACCCGCGAACAACACGCCGCTGTCTGCATTTGCACTGTTGGCGCTGGCACAACAGGCGGGCGTACCGGATGGTGTACTCAACGGTGTCGCGGGCGATACGCAGGCGATTAGCGATACCGTCATGGCGAGCGATAAAGTACGCAAAATCTCCTTTACTGGCTCAACGGCAGTAGGGAAAACGCTGGTGCGCAACGCCGCCGACACCATGAAGAAAGTGTCGATGGAACTGGGTGGTAACGCGCCTTATATCGTGTTTGATGATGCGGATATTCAGGCCGCGGTGAAAGGCGCGATCGCTAACCGCTTTCGTAATGCAGGTCAGGTTTGCGTCAGCGCCAATCGGTTTTATATTCAGGACGGCGTCTATGATGAGTTTGTTTCCCTGCTTGCGGAAGAAGTGAAAAAGCTGAAGGTCGGCAACGGTATGGATGACGGTGTCGTGCTCGGCCCACTGATTGACGAGGCTGCTGTCGAGAAGGTGGAAAAACACGTCAATGATGCGGTGGAGAAAGGCGGCAAGGCGCTTGTTGGCGGTAAACGACACAAGCTGGGCCACAGCTTTTTTGAACCGACAGTGATTGTTGACGCTAACGAAGCGATGCTGCTTGCGCAGGAAGAAACCTTTGGCCCGGTTGCCCCGTGTTTTCGTTTCAAAACGGAAGAAGAGGTGATTCAACGCGCCAACAATACGCCGTTTGGTCTGGCGGCTTATTTCTACAGCCAGAATTTGCAGCGTGTGTTCCGCGTGGCAGAAGCGTTGGAGAGCGGCATGATTGGCATTAACGAATGTGCCGTTTCGACTGAGCTTGCGCCATTTGGCGGCGTGAAAGAATCGGGGCTAGGCCGCGAAGGCTCTGTACTGGGGCTAGACGAGTTTCTGGAAGTGAAAACCTGGCACGTGGGCGGGTTGTGATCTGAATGGATGTCGCGATCTGAATTGATCGTGAACGCAATGAGATACAGGTAATACACGGGATGAGTGAATTATTACTCCTCATCCCGTTATCGCCGTTAGTTTGTGGTTTCAGCCAGCTCACGCAGATATTGGAAGATCTGACGTGCGGCTTTCGGCGGTTTGTTAGCCGCTTTTTCTTTCTGCGCGTTGCGCACCAGAGAACGCAGCTGCTGACGGTCGGCATGTGAATACAGTGCCAGAATCTCTGGAATCACATCGTCTCCCTCGGTAATCAGGCGGTCGCGCAGTTGTTCCAGTTTGTGGAATAATGCCACCTGCTGATTATGACGGTTGTTCAGCTTATCCAGCGCGATTTGGATTGGTTCTGGATCGCGGGCGCGCAACAACTTACCAATCAGCTGTAGCTGACGGCGGCGGCCTTCTCTCGTGATCCGCTGCGCTAGCTCCACTGCCGCACGCAGATCGTCGTCCAGTGGGATCTTTTCCAGGGCATTTTTGCCCAGATCAACCAGTTCCGCACCGAGATCTTTCAGCGCTTCGGCATCGCGCTTTATTTCGCTTTTACTGACCCAGATAATTTCATCATCTTCGTCGTCTTCTTGATTATCCGGGACGTCATTCAGCCAGTCTTCGGGTTTTTGTTTCATGGTTGGCTCCTAAAAAGTGTCCAGGAGCAATTCTTAACGCTACGCGTAGCGGCTCCGGGATGGTGAACAGCGTGCCCACCAGAAAAAAGAGGCTGATACTAACAGGTTTGGGCTTTGTGCGAAATTGTCCGTAGATCCTGTTAGACTAGAAAGCATTATGCTACACCATTTTTATGCTCGTCATACTTCAAGTTGCCTATGCGTTGGCTACGCGAAGTATTTAAAGTATACCTCCCCTTTGTGCTTGTTGCGGGGATGATGATGGTGAGCTTTCTTCCACTCATTATGGCAGAACAATGACGATAACTACTCAGGTTGCAGAGCAGCGTAAAGCGCTGGAACTCGCGGTTGCTCAGGCGCTGGAACTGGCGAGTGCCGGTTCTGATGCGGCAGAAGTCGCGGTGTCAAAAACGACGGGGATTAGCGTCAGTACCCGTTATGGTGACGTTGAAAATGTCGAATTCAACAGCGATGGTGCCTTGGGCATCACGGTTTATCATCAACAGCGTAAAGGCAGTGCATCGTCTACCGATCTCAGCCCAGATGCGATAGCGCGTACCGTTCAGGCCGCGCTGGATATTGCGCGCTATACCTCTGTCGATCCTTTTGCTGGCCCGGCGGATCGCGATCTTCTGGCGTTTGACGCGCCGGATCTGGATCTGTTCCATCCAACCGAACTGGATGCGGATCGTGGCATTGAGTTAGCGGCTCGCGCAGAGCAGGCTGCATTACAGGCTGACAAGCGTATCACCAACACCGAAGGCGGCAGCTTTAACAGTCACTACGGCGTTAAGGTGTTCGGCAATAGCCACGGCCTGCTGAAAAGCTACTGCTCCAGCCGTCATTCCATGTCCAGCTGCGTGATTGCCGAAGTTAATGGCAATATGGAACGGGATTATGCTTACACCATCGGCCGTGCGCTGGAGGATTTGCGTAGCCCTGAATGGGTGGGCGAAGAGTGTGCGCGCCGGACGTTATCCCGGCTGTCACCGCGTAAACTGCCAACCATGCAGGCACCGGTGATGTTTTCTGCGGAAGTGGCAACGGGCCTGTTTGGTCATTTGGTTGGTGCCATCAGCGGCGGCAGCGTTTATCGTAAATCCACTTTCCTGCTGGATAAACTGGGCCAGCAGATTCTGCCAGAGTGGCTGACGATTGAGGAACATCCGCACCTGTTGAAAGGGCTGGCTTCTACGCCGTTCGATAGCGAAGGTGTGCGGACGCAGGCGCGTGACATTGTGAAGGCTGGCGTGTTGCAGACTTGGCTGATGACGAGTTATTCCGCGCGTAAACTGGGGATGCAGAGCACCGGCCACGCTGGTGGTATCCACAACTGGCGGATTGCCGGACAAGGTTTGGATTTCAACGGTATGTTGAAGCAGATGGGCAAAGGCCTGTTGGTGACCGAACTGATGGGACAAGGTGTTAGCGGTGTAACGGGGGATTATTCCCGTGGGGCATCCGGTTTCTGGGTCGAAAACGGCGAAATTCAGTATCCGGTCAGCGAGATTACGATCGCGGGTAACCTGAAAGACATGCTGCGTAATATTGTGACGGTGGGGAACGATATCGAAACCCGAAGCAATATCCAGTGTGGTTCCGTGTTGCTACCAGAGATGAAAATCGCAGGGGAATAAACCTGGCTTGCATGAGTAACCGTCGCCGTCGGCAGTGTCCGACGGCTGTTACTCTATAGCATTTCTCCGGCTTAGCGGTGGTACTCGCCTGCGGCTTCTGGCTGATAGAGTAGTTCTAGCACTTCAATTCGCGTTTCTTCACCGTTTGGCAGTTGCCAGGTGATAGCGCTTCCCACATGCATTCCCAATAGTGCTGCGCCCAGCGGAGCCATCACCGACAGCGGTTCTTTACTGTCCTTCACAGCGGCTGGATAAACCAGCGTGCGAATATGCTCTTCATTGGTATTCAGATCGCGGAAACGCACCCGACTATTCATGGTGACGACATGTGAGGGAATCGATGCTGAAGGCAGAATTTCTGCCCGATCCAGTTCGTCATTCAACGCCTGTGCGATATCGCTGTCCGCAAAGGCGGGCTGCTCCAATAACTTATCCAGACGTTCTGCATCCAATTCACTGATTGTCAGGTTAGGTTTCGTCATACTCCTCTCCAGTTGATGTTTTCAGATGATATAAAAATAACCCCCCGCGCCCAGAGGAGCAGGGGGTATAAGAAAATATGATATTAGGGATAGTAGGAGGTTCGGGGGGGAAAGTGAAGCGATCCTTGTCACGAAGGCCTGTTGATAGCCTGCTAAGGAAATGGCTAGTCTTCGTCGAACCCCGCTTCGAACAGCCCGATGACGGCAGCAAGCGCCTGTTCTTCGTCTTGGCCAGTGGCTTCTACTTCGATGAGTCGGCCTTTGGCCGAGTCCAGCATCAGCATGGCAATCACGCTACTGGCTTCCGCTTCGGTGCCGCTGTCATTGCGCAGTATCACTTCCGCATCAAAGCTCTGCACCAGCTCGAACAGCTTCATCGCTGGGCGAGCATGCATACCCAGCTTGTTTTTAATTTCAACCGTTTGCCGGACTGTCATTGGTTACCTTGTTGTACTGGTTTGCCGACTATCACGAAGGTTTCCGTTTTTCCAGCGTACGGTGGCGTGACTGTACGTTCTTACCGCGTGAGCGGAAGTAGTCTGCCAACTGCTCAGCGACGTACACTGAACGGTGTTTACCGCCAGTACAGCCAATGGCGACGGTCAGATAGCTACGGTTATTGGTTTCCAGCATCGGCAGCCACAGTTCTAGATAGCTGCGAGTCTGGTAGATGAAATTGTGAACTTCGGTATGTCGGTCGAGGAAGGACGCAACGGGCTTATCCAGACCAGTCATCGGGCGCAGTTTCGGATCCCAGTGCGGGTTTGGCAGGAAGCGCACGTCAAAGACGTAATCGGCATCGATAGGAATACCATGCTTGAAGCCGAACGATTCGAACACCATCGTGAGCTCGCGTTCTCGCTTGCCGAGCAGCCGTGTGCGCAGCATCTCGGCCAGTTCGTGCACGGACATCTCTGAGGTGTCAATAATCAGATCGGCGCGTGAACGCAGCGGTTCCAGCAGATCACTTTCTTCATCAATCGCGCTTTCCAGTGACAGGTTCTTACTGGACAGCGGGTGCAGGCGACGGGTATCGCTGTAGCGACGAATCAGCGTATTGCGATCGGCATCCAGAAACAGTAGTTGAGGCGAGAAACTTGGTGGCAGTTGCTCCATGGCATGCTCAAAGATTTCCGGCGATTCCGGCATATTGCGCACGTCAATGCTGACAGCCGCGGAAATGTTACGTGCCGCAAGCGTATTAGCCAGTTCTGGCAATAGCACCACTGGTAGATTATCTACGCAGTAGAACCCCATATCTTCTAATGCGCGCAGGGCGACAGATTTCCCTGAACCTGAGCGACCACTGACAATCATCAGCACCATCTGACGAGTCCCCTCTGGCAATGTGATGGCGAATTTTCATTGCCGCTATTTTATATAAAGTGATGTAGAGCTAAAAAAATGACGGCTTAGCGCAAGGATTGCAAGCATTCTCTGACTCTACAGCGAATTGCCCGTCATCGTGAGTATGGCGATTATCCGGTTTAATCCGCTTCCGTCATAATCTGGTACAGCTCTTCATCGCTTTGCGCCGCACGCAGGCGTCGGCAAACCGTTTTATCCGCCAGTCGCTTGGCAACAAGCGACAGGGTGTGCAAATGGGTTTTACATTGTTCCGCTGGAACCAGCAAGGCAAAAAGCAGATCAACGGCCTGATTATCAATGGCATCGAAAGCGATTGGTTGCTCTAACTGAATGAAAACACCGATGGCGCCCAGCGCATTATCGTCTTCCAGCTTACCGTGAGGAATTGCAATGCCGCCGCCGATTCCCGTACTGCCCATACGTTCCCGCGTGAGAATGGCATCAAAGATAATCTGCGAAGGAATATTAAGCTGCTTAGCGGCCAGCTCACTGATAATTTCCAGTGCCCGTTTCTTACTCTGGCAGTGGACGGTGCTTCTGGTGCACTCAGGACGTAATACAGTGCTGAGTTGCAATACGGAATCGTGGCTCATTTTATTTTCACTTAACGACGCTTTCACTTCTGGTGATCCCGACCCACCTGTTAGATGGGCCGAGTTTGTTCCTTTGCTAAACGGCAAAGGAGAAAATTAGTGCTGCTTGAGTTTATCTTTATGCTTATTGAGCTGTCTCGCCAGCTTATCAATCAATAAATCTATCGCGGCGTACATATCTTCCGCTTCAGAGGTTGCATGCAGCTCTCCACCATTAACATGGAGCGTAGCCTCGGCAATTTGCTGAACTTTTTCCACTCTCAATACCACATTGACCTGATTAATCCGGTCAAAATACTGCTCTAATTTGGCAAATTTGCCATTCACAAAATCACGCAGTGGTTCAGTGATCTCGATGTGGTGTCCGGTAATGTTGAGCTGCATAGTGTCTTCCTTCTCTGTTGAGATCAAATCAGTTGTTTACGCTGATTTGATGGTGGGATAGATAAAGACTCTCGGTATTTTGCAACGGTACGGCGCGCCACGATGATGCCCTGATCGGAGAGCAGTGCCGTAAGCTTGCTATCGCTTAGTGGCTTCACGGGGTTTTCCGCTGCAATAAGCTTCTTCACCAACGCGCGAATTGCCGTTGACGAGGCTTCTCCACCGCTATCGGTATTTACGTGGCTGGAGAAGAAATATTTTAGCTCAAAAATGCCGCGCGGACTGTGCAGGAACTTCTGTGTCGTCACGCGTGAAATAGTGGATTCATGCATATCCACCGCCTGCGCGATGTCTGCCAGTACCATGGGCTTCATGAATTCTTCACCCTGATCGAAGAAATCCTTCTGTTGCTCGACGATACAGCGGGTCACTTTCAGCAACGTGTCATTGCGGCTTTCTAGGCTCTTGATGAGCCAGCGCGCTTCTTGCAGGTTGCTGCGGATAAATTGCCCGTCGCTGTCGTTACGTACGCTGTTGCCCAGAGCAGCATATTGCTGGTTAATCTGCAATCGGGGAACGCTATCGGTATTCAGTTCAACGGCCCAGATTCCCTGAACTTTGCGCACCAGCACGTCAGGAATCACGTATTCGGATTCACCGGTGTTGATCGACTGCCCAGGACGTGGATCGAGCGATTGGATCAGCGCTAGCGCTTCTTTCAGCACCTCTTCTTTCAGACGGGTAACGCGGATCAGGCTGCGGAAATCATGGTTGGCTAATAGATCGAGATGATCGCTGACGATCAGGCGAGCTTCGGCCAGACGCGGTGTGCTGTCGTCAAATTGGGAAAGCTGTACCAGCAGACAATCACGCAGATCGCGGGCGGCGACGCCAACGGGATCGAAGCGTTGCACGCGTTTAAGTACGGCTTCGACTTCTTCCAGCGTCACGTCGTCGTCACCGATGCTGTCGAGGATGTCCCCCAGCGGCACGGTCAGGTAGCCTGTATTGTCTACCGCATCGACGATAGAAGTCGCAATGGCCGCGTCGGTGTCTGAAAATGGCGTCAGCTCAACCTGCCACATCAGGTAATCCTGAAGCGTTTGCGTGGTTTCGCCTTGATAAATAGGGAGTTCTTCATCGCGATAGTCAGAGCCAGTGCCCGACGGCGTGCCTGCGGAGTAGATCTCATCCCAGGTGGCATCGAGCGGCAATTCTTCCGGCATGTCCCTTTGCTCAAGGGCTTCACCGGTATCCAGTGAATCGCTATCTGCCTTTTCAAATGACTCGATTTCGTCGTGCTGATCCGTTTGTTCGAGCAACGGATTGCTTTCTAGCGCCAGTTGAATCTCCTGTTGCAATTCAAGCGTGGACAGTTGCAACAGGCGGATGGCCTGTTGGAGCTGTGGGGTCATGGCCAGTTGCTGGCTAAGCCTGAGTTGCAAACCTTGCTTCATAAATCGCGCTAACGTCCCATAAGTACTGCAAAGAGAAAATATTACCCTATCAGAGTCGGAAGCCTTCGCCCAGATAGACGCGTTTCACCTGTTCATCGGCCAAAATTTCGGTCGGTGAACCGTGGGCGATTAGGTTGCCCTGACTCACGATATAGGCTCGTTCACAGACATCAAGCGTTTCGCGGACGTTATGATCGGTAATCAACACGCCAAGTCCGCTGTCACGCAGATGCTCAATGATTTTTTTAATATCCAGTACGGAGATCGGGTCTACGCCCGCAAACGGTTCATCCAGCAGGATGAATTTGGGATTCGCTGCCAGCGCCCGCGCAATCTCTACGCGGCGTCTTTCCCCACCGGACAGCGATTGTCCCAGACTATCGCGCAAATGAATAATATGGAATTCTTCCATTAGTTCATTAGCACGATCTTCCTGTTGCTCGGTCGTCAAATCTTTACGGATCTGTAACACCGCCATCAGGTTGTCATAGACGCTTAAGCGACGGAAAATAGAGGCTTCCTGCGGCAGATAGCCAATGCCGCGTAGGGCGCGTTCGTGCAGGGGGAGCAGGCTGATGTCATCGTCATCAATGACGATGCGCCCTTCATCACGTGGGACGATGCCGACGACCATGTAGAACGTGGTCGTTTTACCGGCCCCGTTCGGCCCAAGCAGGCCGACGATTTCACCGGAATTGACGGTGAGGCTGACGTTTTCCACGACCTTACGGCCTTTGTACGCCTTGGCCAAATTTTCTGCGGTTAATGTTGCCATAACTTATTCAGTGACCCGTGGTTGCGGTTGTTGAGAACGAGAAGGCTGACTCTTGTTCTCTTTATCCTGAAGCTGAGAAGGGACTAACACCGTCGTCACGCGTTTTCCTTTGTCGCTGGTCGCTTCCATCTGCTGTTGTTTCACCAGATAGGTGATGCGATCGCCTTTTACATTGCTGTCCTGTTGTTCCAGATAGGCATTGCCTGTCAGCACCAGAAAGTCGGTGGCCAGCTCGTAGCGGATTTTCTGTGCGTGACCTTTTACCGGTTTGCCGTTGTCCTGCATCTGATAGAACGTCACAGGGTTACCGTAACCTTCTACCACTTCACTGCCTTGCCCGCCCTGTGGGCGCGTCACGACGACCTTGTCGGCTTTCACTTCAATCGTCCCTTGCTTAACGACAACATTGCCGGTGAACGTCACCGTGTTGCCCTGCATGTCCAGAGATTGCTGTGCTGAATCAATGTGAATAGGTTGGTTGCTATCGCCCGTGACGGCAAAGGTGGAAATGCTGACGGCGAACAGCGAGCTGGCGATCAGGGTGTTACGCATCAGGTTATTGGTTTTGGATTTCATAAGAGGTTTTTACCTTTTCGATCAACTCGGCCGTTTTGTTACGCAGATTTCCGCGCATTTTCATTCCGCTTGAGGTAAAGCTGGTGCCGTACAGGGTGACTTCATCATCGGAAGAGACGTCCTGCGTGACCAGATTCACCTGGGCATTATTCGTTGTGATACGCTGAAGCTGCGCGTCTTTCGTTAGGCTATTCACCTCGACGTGACCGTACAGATAGAGCATCTTGTCTTTTGTCAGCTTGGCGCGATCGGCGCGTACTGACCAGGTTGCCGTGCCCTGTTCGTTGAACAGCGTGGCAACAGGGGTCGTAAACCAACTCAACTGCTCGTCGTTGAAATACTCTGCTTTTTCTGAAATCAGCCTGTAGCTCAGCTTACCCGCAGGGCTATATACCTGTGTGTTAGTCTTTTCACTGGTATAGACCGGCACGGCGGGATCGTTTGCATCTGGAGCCACTACCGTGTCGTCATCAGCAATATTCCAGCCGATGAGGATAAGCACCAATAGTGCCAGAAAAGCGGTCAGCCAACGCTTGGTTTTACTCATATTGACAACCCTTTGGCATGCTCCAGCTTGTCCTGCGAGAACAGAATCAAATCACATAGCTCACGTACTGCGCCACGTCCTCCCGCAATGCGGGTGACATAATCTGCGCGCGGTAACAGCAGCGGGTGTGCATCTGTCACAGCAACGCTCAGTCCGACCTGTGCCATCACAGGCCAGTCGATCATGTCGTCGCCGATATACGCGACCTGATTTGCTGTTACTGACAGTTTATCTAACAGATCGTTGAAGGCCAAAACCTTATCCGATTGCCCCTGATAAAGATGGTTAATGCCCAGCGTTTTACAGCGATCTTCCAGCAATTTCGCGGAACGCCCAGTAATAATGGCAACCTCAATGCCAGATGTCAGCAAGCAGCGAATGCCATAGCCGTCACGGACGTTAAAGGCTTTCAGCTCTTCGCCGTGGTTACCCATGTAAATCAGACCATCGGACATCACGCCGTCAACGTCGCAGATTAACAGGCGAACTTCACGGGCTTTATCCAGTACCTGCTGATCGACAGGTCCATAACAGGTATCGGTTTGCGCCCTGGTTTCACTCATTCACAATTATCCTTTCTTTTTAAACCACGCCAGCCCGCAACATATCGTGCATGTGGACAATACCGACCAGACGATCGTTTTCTGCCACCAGCACCGAGGTGATGTGGCGCGACTGCATTAGGTTGAGTGCATCCACCGCCAGCGTTTGCGGTGCGACCCGGATGCCGCCTGCGGTCATCACATCAGCAATGCGCGCGCTGTTCAAGTCTATATTCATGTCGAAGATGCGGCGCAGGTCACCATCAGTGAAGATGCCCTGAATTTTCATATCCGCCTCGCAGATTACCGTCATACCCAGATTTTTGCGCGTAATTTCCACCAGCGCATCACGCAGCGAGGCATCATGTGGGACATGGGGGATCTCGTCGCCCGAATGCATGATATCGCTGACGCGCAGTAAAAGTTTGCGGCCGAGTGCGCCACCGGGGTGAGAAAGGGCGAAATCTTCGGCGGTAAAGCCGCGTGCCTGTAGCAAGGCTACGGCCAGCGCGTCGCCCATGACCAGCGTCGCAGTGGTGCTGGTGGTGGGGGCCAGACCGAGCGGGCAGGCCTCCTGTGGGACGTGAACGCACAGGTGAATATCCGCCGCTTTACCCATCGTACTTTCTGGTGCGCTAGTCATGCAGATCAGGAACACTTTCTGGCGTTTCAGAACGGGAATTAGCGAGAGGATTTCATGCGATTCGCCAGAATTAGAAATGGCGATCACGATATCGTGCGGGGTTACCATGCCGAGGTCGCCGTGGCTGGCTTCGCCCGGATGAACAAAAAAAGCGGGGGTACCGGTGCTGGCGAAGGTTGCGGCAATCTTGCAACCGATATGGCCAGATTTGCCCATCCCCATCACCACCACTTTGCCCTTGCAGTGAAAGATATTTTTGCAGGCGAGGGTAAAATTGTCGTCAATGTACTGATCTAATTGCGCAAGGCCATCGCGTTCGATACTCAGTACCTGCTTGCCCGCCTGCTGGAAATCGAAGTGTGCTGGTAGTTCATGAGTCTTCTGTCGCGTGTGATCGGCTTGCAGTTCGTGATCGGATAGTGCACGGTCAGACTGCTGTTTTAGATGAGCATCTTGTTCAAACTGTGACATACCAATAGTCCTGATTATGATGAAAAACGGAACAACACCGTAAGGTAGGCGATAAACGCGCAGCATAATAATGCGCCTGCGCCCTGTCCTATACGGCGTTTTTTACTGAGGCAGAGTGCGGTTAACAGCACGCTTGCCGCCAGCATGACCCAATAGTCGCGCTGAAAAATCTGAGGATTTAGTGCGCCCGGCGAGAGCAGCGCGGGTACGCCCAGAACAATCGCGATATTAAAAATGTTTGAGCCAATCAGGTTACCCAGCGCGATATCATCTTCTTTCTTCAACGTTCCTACGATAGCGGTAGCGAGCTCAGGCAGACTGGTGCCAATCGCCAATATCGTCAGCCCGATAGTCAATTCGCTGACATCGAAGTAGCGTGCAATAACGGTGGCGTTATCCACCACCATACGGGCCGCCATGGGTAAAATAATCATGCCGAGAATCAGCCACAGCACGGCAACCATCTGATTGCTGTCGTCCTGCGGGAGTTCCGCCAACTGTTCGCGAGTCAGGCTATCACCACCTTCCCGCTGTGCCTGTTGTGCCATGCGAAGTATCAACACCAGACATAGAATGGCGGCAAAGAGCAGCATCATGCCGTCGGCGCGGCTCAGGTAGCTATCATGCAGTAAAACGCCACACAATAAAGTGACGGACAACATGAGCGGCAATTCCCGGCGCAGTATGGCCGAATGTACCGTGAGTGGGCGAATGAGCGCAGCGCAGCCGATAATGAGCAAAATATTGGTGATATTGGAGCCGAGAACATTACCGACGGCCATATCGTTCTGATCGTTTAAGGCGGCGGTAACAGAAACAATCAGTTCAGGTAGTGAGGTGCCGAAGCCGACAATGGTGATACCGATGACGAAAGGAGGTAAGCCGAGAGAACGCGCAAGTACGGCGGCGCCATAGACAAGACGATCGGCACCGTAGACCAGTAATAGCAAGCCAACGAACAAGAGTAGTGTTGCAAAAAGCATGCAGCGTCCTTTAATAGGATATATACCCGTCATACTTCAAGCTGCATGTATATTGGCGATACTTGCTCACCCTAGCCACTTACTGGGGTAAGTTTCTGGAGACTCACTGCGCCGCCGCCTTCCTGCAACTCGAATTATTTAGTGTATAATCACCAGCTTGGTGTCGAATAAGTCAGTATTTCTGGACGAATTTCGCACAAAAAGCGTTTTTCTGTGATGAGTGCTAATTCTGACGGTGCTGGGCGAAAAAGTAAAACCTGTCGCGATAAGTAAAACCAGATAACGGTTTATGCCGCCATTTTGGACAAGAACTTGCGGTAAGTTTTTGTAAAACTCTTACTCTGATTAAAGCCAGCCGTTAGGCTGGAATGAAAGACCTCTATAAGCGTACTGATTGGTAAGGAATGGAAATAATGAACCATGAGGCAACTAATCTGGTCGAGATCCGTGGTCTTAGCTTTCGGCGCGGAGAGCGAGAGATTTTTACGGACATCACGCTGAATGTTCCTAAAGGCAAGGTCACTGCGATCATGGGGCCTTCCGGTATCGGTAAAACTACGTTGCTGCGTCTGATCGGCGGGCAACTATCGCCGGATAGCGGTGAAATTTGGTTTGATGGCGAGAATATCCCCGCGCTGTCACGCAGCGAACTGTATAACGCGCGCAAGAAAATGAGCATGTTGTTTCAGTCTGGCGCGTTATTCACCGATTTGAACGTGTTTGATAATGTCGCCTGGCCGCTGCGTGAACATACCCAACTGCCGGAATCGCTGCTGCGTAGCATCGTTATGATGAAGTTGGAAGCTGTGGGGTTACGTGGAGCCGCCGAACTGATGCCGGCAGAACTTTCCGGCGGCATGGCGCGGCGTGCGGCGCTGGCGAGAGCCATTGCGCTCGACCCGCAGCTGATTATGTTTGATGAGCCTTTTGTCGGGCAAGATCCGATCACGCTGGGGACTCTGGTCAAGCTCATTGATGAGTTAAACCATGCATTGGGCGTGACCTGCGTTGTCGTTTCTCACGATGTACCGGAGGTGATGAGCATCGCCGATTACGCCTATATTGTGGCCGACAAACGGGTGATAGCGGAAGGAACAGCGGATCAACTGAGGGCGAACGATGACCCGCAGGTTCGTCAGTTTCTTGATGGTATCGCCGACGGGCCAGTGCCTTTCCGTTTTCCTGCAGGTGACTATAAAACGTCGCTGCTAGGCTCAGGGGGTTAACGCAGTCATGTTATTACGGACGTTGGCGTCGCTAGGACGTCAGGGAATCTCCGCCAGTGCCTCGTTTGGGCGCGCTGGGCTGATGCTGTTTAATGCGCTGGTGGGTAAACCCGAATTTAGAAAACAGTGGCCGCTGTTGGTGAAACAACTTTACAGCGTTGGCGTGCAGTCGTTGCTGATCATCATCGTTTCCGGTCTGTTCATCGGCATGGTGCTGGGGTTACAGGGTTATATCATCCTGACGACTTACAGTGCCGAGGCCAGTTTGGGCATGATGGTGGCGCTGTCGCTGCTACGTGAGCTTGGTCCGGTGGTGACGGCACTGCTGTTCGCTGGGCGTGCCGGTTCCGCGTTGACGGCGGAAATCGGTTTGATGAAGGCAACTGAGCAGCTTTCCAGCATGGAGATGATGGCGGTTGACCCGCTGCGCCGCGTTGTCGCGCCGCGCTTCTGGGCGGGGTTAATCAGCATGCCTCTGCTGGCGGTGATTTTTGTCGCTGTGGGGATCTGGGGAGGTGCGCTGGTCGGTGTGGACTGGAAAGGTATCGACAGCGGGTTCTTCTGGTCTGCCATGCAGGGCGCGGTTGACTGGCGTCAGGATGTGTTGAACTGCGTGATTAAAAGTATCGTATTTGCGATTACCGTGACCTGGATTGCACTGTTTAACGGCTATGACGCGATCCCGACGTCTGAGGGGATTAGCCGTGCAACGACCCGAACCGTCGTGCACTCGTCGTTAGCGGTACTGGGATTGGATTTTGTGCTGACAGCACTGATGTTTGGGAACTGAGTCGATGCAAACAAAGAAAACTGAAGTCTGGGTTGGTGTGTTTATGCTGATCGCGCTGGCTGCCATCCTCTTTTTATGTCTGAAAGTGGCCGATCTCAAGTCGATCGGCAATGAGCCAACGTACCGCCTGTACGCGACATTTGACAACATTGGCGGGTTGAAAGCGCGTTCTCCGATTCGAATTGGCGGCGTGGTCATTGGCCGCGTGGCGGATATCTCGCTGGACGAGAAAACCTACTTACCGCGCGTGGCGATGGATATTCAGCAGCGCTATGATCATATTCCCGATACCAGTTCTCTGGCTATTCGAACCTCTGGCTTGCTGGGAGAACAGTATCTGGCACTGAACATGGGGTTTGAAGATGAGGATATGGGCACGACGATTCTGAAAGACAGTGGTGTGATTCAGGACACCAAGTCAGCCATGGTGCTTGAAGACCTCATCGGTCAATTCCTATATAAGAGCGGTGGCAATAGCGAGGATAATGCGGGTCAATCGGGTACGGAACCTGGTGCCGATCCTGCGGCTATGCCTGAGCACAACAACGAATCTGTTCCTTCACATCCATAAGAGGATATCTGCATGTTTAAACGTTTACTGATGGTGGCTTTACTGGTGGTCGCGCCATTAGCCAACGCGGCGGATCAAACGAACCCCTATCGTTTAATGAATGAAGCGGCGGAAAAAACTTTTAACCGTTTGAAGAGCGAGCAGCCAAAAATCAAGCAAAGCCCTGACTATTTGCGTACCGTCGTACGTGAAGAGTTGCTGCCGTATGTTCAGGTGAGATACGCCGGTGCGCTGGTTCTGGGTCGTTACTACAAAGATTCGACGCCAGCCCAGCGTGATGCCTATTTCAAAGCGTTTGAAGCCTATCTGGAGCAGGCTTACGGCCAGGCTCTGGCGATGTATAACGGGCAGAACTATCAAATCGCGCCTGAACAGCCGCTGGGCAATGCCGATATCGTTTCCATTCGCGTCACTATCGTAGATAACGGCGGCCGTCCTCCGGTTCGTCTGGATTTCCAATGGCGTAAGAACAGTAAAACCGGTAACTGGCAGGCGTACGACATGATTGCCGAAGGCGTCAGTATGATCACCACTAAGCAGAACGAGTGGGCGTCAATATTGCGTCAGAAAGGCGTTGATGGTCTGACTCAACAGCTGGAATCCTCGGCGAAACAGACCATCACGTTGGATCAGAAAAAGTAATTTGGGTACGAACATGGCGAACGCATTGAACTGGCAGGTGCAGGAATCAACGCTGGCATTAACGGGCGATCTCGATCGGGAAACGCTGTTACCGTTCTGGCAGCAGCGTGAATCGTTGCTGGCGGGTAAAACCACGCTGGATGTGTCTGGATTAAACCGTGTTGATTCTGCTGGGTTGGCATTGCTGATGCACGTTTATCAGCAACCGTCTTCAGGCGGTGAGATAGCGATTGTCGGTGCCAGCGATCGGCTAAAAACGCTCATTGCGCTCTATAACCTGAATGAAATCATTCCTGTGTCTTAAACGGCAATGCTGGTTGCCGGATTCGCCCCTTTAGGCATCGTCTGAAGGGGCGCATTCTTTGTTTAAGATAGCGCCATATTCATCTAAGATACCTCCCTGTAAATCATCTCCCCCTGACATAGAAATCGAGAGCGATGGAAAATAACGAAATTAAAGATGTGCTGATGAACACATTAGCACTGGAAGAAGCCCATGTTTCTGGTGATGGCAGCCATTTTCAAGTCATCGCGGTGGGCGGACTTTTTGCTGGAATGAGCCGAGTAAAAAAACAGCAGGCTGTTTATGCGCCGCTGATGGAGTACATCGCGGATAACCGTATTCATGCATTGTCGATCAAGGCTTATACGCCGGAAGAGTGGCAACGCGACCGTAAACTGAACGGCTTCTAAGTATTCCCTGTACGAGTGGGGATAAACTGCCAGTATCAGTGTGACGACATATTGAATTAAGACATCGAGATACAAAGACTATGGATAAATTTCGTGTTCAGGGCCCAACCCGCTTGGCGGGGGAAGTGACTATTTCCGGCGCCAAGAATGCTGCGTTGCCAATCCTGTTTGCTGCGTTACTCGCAGAGGAACCGGTAGAGATTCAGAACGTACCGAAACTGCGTGACATTGATACCACCATGAAGCTGCTTGGTCAGTTGGGTGCGCGCGTTGAGCGTAACGGTTCCGTCCACGTGGATGCCAGCGATGTAAACGTGTTTTGCGCGCCGTACGACTTGGTGAAAACCATGCGTGCCTCCATCTGGGCTTTAGGGCCACTGGTGGCACGGTTTGGGCAAGGACAGGTATCGCTGCCCGGCGGCTGTGCGATTGGCGCGCGCCCGGTAGATTTGCATATTTACGGCCTTGAGCAGCTCGGCGCGCAGATCGTACTGGAAGAAGGATATGTAAAAGCAACGGTTGATGGTCGCCTGAAAGGCGCGCATATCGTGATGGATAAGGTGAGTGTGGGTGCCACGGTAACCATCATGAGTGCGGCAACGCTGGCGGAAGGCACCACGATTATTGAGAACGCCGCGCGTGAGCCGGAGATTGTCGATACGGCAAACTTTCTGAATACGCTGGGTGCGAAAATCAGCGGTGCAGGCAGCGATAAAATCACTATTGAAGGCGTCGCGCGTCTGGGCGGCGGCGTGTATCGCGTTGTGCCTGACCGTATTGAAACCGGGACATTCCTGGTTGCGGCTGCGGTATCACGCGGTCAGATTATCTGCCGCAATACCCGTCCTGATACGCTGGATGCGGTATTAGCTAAGCTGCGCGAAGCGGGCGCGGATATCGAAGTCGGCGAAGACTGGATTAGCCTGGATATGCACGGTAAGCGTCCGAAAGCAGTTACCTTTCGCACGTCGCCGCATCCTGGATTCCCGACCGATATGCAGGCGCAGTTCAGCCTGCTGAATCTGGTCGCGGAAGGTACAGGTGTGATTACCGAAACTATTTTTGAAAACCGCTTCATGCATGTGCCTGAGCTTATCCGTATGGGCGCACAGGCGGAGATTGAGAGCAATACGGTGATTTGCCACGGCGTAGATAAGCTGTCGGGTGCGCAGGTGATGGCGACCGACTTACGTGCGTCGGCCAGTCTGGTGTTAGCCGGTTGTATCGCGGAAGGTGTGACGACAGTGGATCGTATTTATCATATCGATCGTGGCTATGACCGTATCGAAGATAAGCTGCGTGCATTAGGTGCGAACATCGAGCGTGTTAAAGAGCACGAGTAAGCGCTTCGCCTGTTTATCTTCATAATCATGTTTGTCAGCCGGGTGGTTTCCCACCCGGTTTCTTGTTTGCCCGCCGATGTGACTTTTATCAACCGACTTTGCATGCCGCTATTGGGTCGGGAATTCCTGAATCGTCATTTGTAGCGTGATTTGCTTATTAGCCCGCTCAATCGTGACAGGAATGACGGTACCGGGGCGTATTTCCGAAACCTGTTCCATGGTCTCGATAATCGAGCGTGCAGGTTTATTGTTCACGCTAACAATGACGTCTTCGATGTGGATACCCGCTTTATCCGCCGGACCGCCTGGATCGATAGTCTGGACGAGAATACCGGTCAATCTACCCTGTGCATCACGATTGTTGGTTAACGTACTGTTCTCAAAATTTTCGAGCTGTACGCCGTTGATGCCAATATAGCCGCGCACCACGCGACCATCGCGAATCAGTTTGCCCATCACCTTGGTAGCCAGCGCCACAGGAATTGCGAAGCTAATACCTTCCGGCGTTTCGCCATTGCTGCTTTTATCAAAAGAGAGGGTATTAATACCGACCAGTTCACCGAGCGTGTTGACCAGCGCACCGCCGGAGTTCCCGTGGTTAATTGACGCATCGGTTTGCAGTAGATTTTGGCGTCCTACCTGGCTTCTTTGCTGGCCGTAAGCGCTGAGGCTGACGCGGCCGGTGGCGCTGATGACGCCCTGTGTGACGGTTTGCCCCAGATTATAAGGGTTGCCGATCGCCATCACGACATCGCCGACGTGCGGGAGACGGTCTGGATTCATGGGAATGACGGGCAGATTAACGCCATCAATTTGCAGCACAGACAGATCGGTTAGGGAATCGGAACCGATTACGCGGGCTTCGTACAACCTACCATCTGATAGCTCTATCTGGATCTGCTGCACGTTATTAATCACATGCTTATTGGTTAAAATATACCCTTTTTCATTCATGATGACGCCAGAACCCAGAGGATGAATAGCGACTTCACTGGGTTTTTCCGTATTGGCAACCCGATTATAAATGTTAACCACAGCAGGAGTCGCACGGTTGACGCCCTGATGGTAGCTTACGGGCGAACCATCAGTATTTCTGTCATTGCTTTTCAGAAACGACGTGCCAGACCCGACAAACGGGAGTACGGCCAGAATAATACCGGCAACGAGGGCACCAAATAGCGCTGAACGTAATAACTTAGCAAGCATGGCCGTGATTTACTGTGGAAAAAGGGAGGTAGGGTGAGGATATCACGAGAAGTTCGGACACCGCATGGCTCGGTGTCCGATTTTTTAACATCAGCGATTTTCTGGCTGGTTAGGCTGTCGTAAAAAACGACAAGCGATTAACGTAGCAGCAGATAGATCGTTTCTTCGCCACGGACGATGTTCAGTGCCAGAACGGAAGGCTTCGCTTCCAGCAGCTTGCGCAGTTGCGTGATGTTTTCAATGCGCTCGCGGTTTACGCCAATGATGATATCGCCTTTTTGCAGACCAACCTGCGCAGCAGGCGTGTCCTTAGCGACGTTATCAATCTGCACGCCTTTGCTGCCATCTTTCAATTGACCATTGATCAGCGATGCACCCTGCAATGACGGTGAAAGCGTTTCGGCGCTGGTCGATGCCGATGTGCTGTTATCCAACACCACCGAAACCTCCTGTGGTTTACCATCACGCAGCAGGCCGATTTTCACGGTCTTGCCCGGCGCGGTGGTGCCGACTTTGGCTCTCAGTTCTGCAAAGCTGCTGATCGGTTTACCATCCAGAGTAGTCAACACGTCGCCAGCCTTGATACCCGCTTTGGACGCGGCAGATTTCGGTAAGACTTCGCTGACGAAAGCGCCGCGCTGTGCATCGACGTTGAAGGCTTTCGCCATCTCAGACGTCATCTCGCTGCCTTTAATACCCAGCAGCCCGCGTTTAACTTCACCAAATTCAACCAACTGCTGCGCCAGATTCTGAGCCATGTTGCTGGGGATGGCGAAACCGATACCGATGTTTCCTCCGCCCGGAGCCAGAATCGCGGTGTTGATACCGATCAGTTCGCCGTTGAGGTTAACCAGCGCACCGCCGGAGTTACCGCGGTTGATAGAAGCATCGGTCTGGATGAAGTTTTCCAGCCCTTCAAGGTTCAGGCCGCTACGTCCCAGTGCAGAGATAATGCCGGATGTCGCGGTCTGGCCGAGGCCGAATGGGTTACCCACGGCAACGGCAAAATCACCGACGCGCAACTGATCGGAATCCGCCATTTTTACGGATACTAGGTTTTTGGCGTCATTCAGCTGTAGCAGGGCAATATCGGTCTGCTCGTCGCGACCAATCAGTTTCGCATCATATTCACGCCCGTCATTAAGCTGGACGCGAATTTTGTCGGCATTATTGATAACGTGATTGTTGGTGAGCACATACCCTTTTGCTGCATCAATAATCACGCCGGAACCCAGCCCTTCAAACGGACGAGAATTTTGTTTGTCCGTCGGGAAATTTGGCCCAAAGAAGAACTTGAACTCTTCCGGTACGCGCTGGCGCTGTACCTGTGTACCTTCAACATGCACGCTGACGACAGCTGGTAAGACTTTTTCCAGCATTGGGGCCAGGCTTGGCGTTTGTTGCCCTTGAACCACGGAAGGTAGCGCAGCATTCGCTGCGGGAAGCGTGGACAGGGTCAAACCTATACTCATTGCCAGTGCACTAAATAATAATGACGTTTTTTTCATTGTTATTAACTCTCTCACGGCCTACGGATGAATAAAACGATGATATATAAACTTAAAGAAACGGTGAAGAGTCAGACTGGCGATCAATGTGTAAAGTTCACTGCTGTTTCGTCAGCAGATTGTAACTATCGCTTTTTATGGTGCGTGATAGGGTAGATGCGCGTCTTAATAAGCGTAGAACAAGGGAAGGAAAGCGTGAGGCCAGAAAGCCTCACGTCTAGGGTATATTAGTTGATATTATTTACGGAGCGGGCGCTCGCCCCGTAGCAAACCTGACGCACCATCGGAATAATCGCGTGGTGGCATGTTCACCGGTGCCTGATCGTTATCCGCTTCTGACTCGGTCAGACGGTATTTAAACGGATTATCCTGGCCGGGAACGTTAGGTAACAGGTTATTGGAGCTTTTCGCCATGTGCTGATAAAGCTGACGATAGTCATCCGCCATGTTATCCAACAACTCCGCACTGCGGGCGAAGTGTCCGACCAATTCCTGACGATAGTCTTCCAATTCGGTTTTGCTTTTCTCCAACTCATTTTGCAATACCTGCTGTTGCCGCAGCTTACGGTTACCAAAGCGCATGGCTACAGCACCAATAATAATACCGACAACTAAACCTATCAGCGCATACTCCCAAGTCATAATAGCTCCTATTTTGACGTCGTTGTCCCGTAGGGGTTTTTCACTTAATAATAGTCACTATAACCGTTAACCTTGTCCGAGTGGAATCCTGATGCTCGATGACTGAGGGGAATGTTGATTCACCGCAGACATCAAGGTTGTTAACTGCGACGATTACGGCTTAAATCGACGGCAACACACAGCAAAACACGACTAACTTTTTTCTCAGGGATTGCGATGGCTACTCCACAGACAACACGGCAGCAAACAACACCCTTGGCGCTTTACCAACAGGCACTTTCCGCCGGTGAATATCAACCGGACGAGGTGCAGCGGCAAACTGTTGTGCGTCTGGAAGCGATACATCAGGCACTATGCGAACGTGCTGCTGATGACGATGTGGAAGCGTCTGGTCGTGTGGGTAAGTGGCGTAGCTGGCTGGGACTGCGTGATAAACGCGAGTCTGAGCCGGTTCAAGGGCTATATATGTGGGGCGGCGTCGGGCGTGGTAAAACTTGGCTGATGGATATGTTTTTCCATAGCCTGCCTGCCGAACGTAAGATGCGTCTCCATTTCCATCGATTTATGCTGCGGGTACATGAAGAGCTGAACCAGTTTCAGGGGCAGGAAAATCCGCTGGAGAAAGTGGCTGACGGCTTCAAAGCCGAAACTGATGTGTTGTGCTTTGATGAGTTTTTCGTCTCTGACATTACCGATGCGATGCTGTTGGCTGAACTGCTGCGTGCGCTGTTTGCCCGTGGTATTACGCTGGTGGCGACATCGAATATTCCGCCGGACGATCTCTATCGCAATGGATTACAACGCGCGCGCTTTATTCCTGCGATTGAGTTGATTAAACAGCACTGTGAAGTACGTAATGTCGATGCGGGTGTCGATTATCGTCTGCGTACGCTGACACAGGCACACCTTTATCTCTCGCCGCTGAATGAAGAGACGAGTGCCGCGATGCAGCAGATGTTTACTCGTCTGACTGGCAAGAAATTGCAGACGCCGGGACCGGTGCTGGAAGTCAATCATCGTCCGCTAGCGACACTCGGCGTGAGTGACGGCGTGCTAGCAGCCGATTTCCACACGCTGTGTACAGAGGCGCGCAGCCAGAATGATTACATCGCGCTTTCGCGCCTCTACCACACGATGCTGTTGCACAATGTGACGGTGATGGAAACGAAAGAAGAGAACACCGCTCGCCGTTTTCTGGCGCTGGTAGATGAGTGCTACGATCGCCGCATCAAACTGATTATCTCTGCACAGGCATCGATGTTTGATATCTATCAGGGAGAGCACTTGAAATTTGAATATCAGCGCTGTTTATCCCGTTTACAGGAAATGCAAAGCGAAGAGTACCTACGGCAGCCACATTTGGCATAACGCAGGCTGTAGTTTTCGTCATTTACGTGTGAAAAAAGGTCGATTTTTGAGAATGACTTCTCTATAATCTTGCGACCCCACGTTACAACAAAGTTTTTTTCCCAAAAACTTTATAGTGCCGGCATTGGCTATTCGAAGGGGTAGGTTTGCTGGACTGATGGTCGTGTGAGCCTCAACTGTTTTCGAGCGTTAGGGTGTTCACCAACGTGTAACTAATTATTGGGTAAGCTTTTAATGAAAACTTTTACAGCTAAACCAGAGACCGTAAAACGTGACTGGTACGTTGTTGATGCGAACGGTAAAACTTTAGGCCGTCTCGCTACTGAACTGGCTCGTCGTCTGCGCGGCAAGCATAAAGCGGAATACACCCCGCACGTTGATACGGGTGATTACATCATCGTTCTGAACGCTGACAAAGTTGCTGTAACTGGCAACAAGCGTACTGACAAGATTTATTATCATCACACCGGTCACATCGGTGGTATTAAACAAGCGACCTTTGAAGAGATGATTGCCCGCCGTCCTGAGCGTGTGATTGAAATCGCGGTTAAAGGCATGCTGCCGAAGGGCCCGTTGGGTCGTGCTATGTTCCGTAAACTGAAAGTTTACGCGGGCACCGAGCACAATCACGCGGCACAGCAACCGCAAGTTCTGGACATTTAATCGGGATTATAGGCAATGGCTGAAAATCAATACTACGGCACTGGTCGCCGCAAAAGCTCCGCCGCTCGCGTGTTCATCAAACCGGGCAGCGGTAACATCGTTATTAACCAGCGTAGTCTGGAACAGTACTTCGGTCGCGAAACTGCCCGCATGGTAGTTCGTCAGCCGCTTGAACTGGTCGACATGGTTGGTAAATTTGATCTGTACATCACCGTTAAAGGTGGTGGTATCTCTGGTCAGGCTGGTGCGATCCGTCATGGTATCACCCGCGCTCTGATGGAGTATGATGAGTCCCTGCGTGGCGAACTGCGTAAAGCTGGTTTCGTTACTCGTGATGCTCGTCAGGTTGAACGTAAGAAAGTCGGTCTGCGTAAAGCACGTCGTCGTCCTCAGTTCTCCAAGCGTTAATTTCTGGCTGCATTGCAGCGAAATCAATGCAAAAAACCCGGTGCTTGCCACCGGGTTTTTTATGTCTAAAAATAATTTCCTCGAAATATACGTTTTACTTTCCGTATGTTAGCGATGAAGTTGCGCTTATGCCCCCACAAAACGAACAAAATCTGATAAGCTATTAGCCGATTTTATGCCTGTGTGCCAGCTATCGCGTAGCTGTTTAAAACGATGGATTTTATCAGGCGATGTTTACACATTGGCGAGCAGAATTTCGAATAGCGGTTTGCAGGTTATTCACTGCGTGGTTATTCGCCATATTATTCTCAATAAACTTGGAGGTTTTCATGGCTGTCGCTGCCAACAAACGTTCGGTAATGACGCTGTTTTCTGGTCAGTCCGACATTTTTAGCCATCAGGTCCGCATTGTATTGGCGGAAAAAGGTGTGAGTGTCGAGATTGAGCTGGTGGACATGGATAATCTGCCTCAGGATCTTATTGACCTCAATCCTTATGGTTCCGTGCCGACGCTGGTCGATCGCGAACTGACGCTCTATGAATCACGTATTATCATGGAGTATCTGGATGAACGTTTCCCTCATCCGCCGTTAATGCCTGTCTATCCTGTTGCGCGCGGTAACAGCCGCCTGATGATGCATCGCATTGAGAGCGACTGGTATTCTTTGCTTAGGAAAATGACGCATGGCAACGCTCAGGAAGCGGATGCAGCGCGTAAGCAACTGCGTGAAGAACTGCTGGCAATTGCCCCAGTGTTCAATGAAACGCCTTATTTCATGAGCGAAGAGTTCAGCCTGGTGGATTGCTATCTGGCTCCGCTGCTGTGGCGTCTGCCGCAGTTAGGTATTGAACTGAGTGGTTCGGGCGCGAAAGAGCTGAAAGGCTACATGACACGCGTCTTTGAGCGTGATGCGTTCTTGGCTTCCCTGACGGAAGTAGAACGTGAAATGCGTTTGCAAACCCGAGGTTAAACTGTATGGCGTTGTCTCAACTGTCTCCGCGTCGTCCGTATTTATTACGGGCTTTTTATGATTGGTTGCTGGATAACCAATTAACGCCTCATCTGGTAGTCGATATCACTCTGCCGGATGTTATGGTACCGATGGAGTTCGCCCGTGATGGCCAGATCGTGCTGAATATTGCACCGCGCGCTGTTGGTGGCCTTGAGTTAGCTGATGACAGCGTTCGTTTCAATGCTCGTTTTGGCGGCGTACCGCGTCAGGTTCATGTGCCGATGGCGGCCGTAATGGCGATCTACGCACGTGAGAACGGAGCTGGAACGATGTTTGAGTCCGAACCTGCTTATGAGTCTGCAGGTGAATATGAAGGCTTTCAAGAAGGGGCGCCCTCTTCAGGGACGGTCATGTCGATTGTCGATAGCTCACCTGATTCTGAAGCACCTGACGATGGTTCCGGTTCTGATGACGAACCACCACCGCCGCCTAAAGGTGGCAGACCATCGCTACGGGTCGTAAAATAATCCGTTCCTAAGGGCACTTTAACAGTGCCCTTTCTTATTTCGTATCGTTAGCAAAATATGCCGTTAATTGAACACCATTCCGCCATCAATGAGTAACGACTGTCCTGTCATATAATCTGAATCGTGGCTGGCCAGATAGGAGACACAAGCGGCAACATCTTCTGGTTCGGATAAACGACCTAGTGTGATGCGTTTGGCGAATTCTTCCGTTGCATAGCCACGCGGTTTTCCTGCGGACTCAGAGATCTTCCGATCGATTTCATCCCACATTGGCGTTTTTACGATACCTGGACAGTAGCCATTGACCGTGATGCCCAGCGGCGCTAAATCGCGAGCAGCAGTTTGCGTCAAGCCGCGAACCGCAAATTTACTCGAGCTGTAGACGGCGAGCTCAGGATTACCGACATGTCCGGCCTGTGAGCAGGCATTGATGATTTTGCCGCCATGACCCAGAGATTTAAAGGCATCAAGAGCCGCCTGAATTCCCCAGATAACGCCTTTGACGTTGATGTTATAAACACGATCAACAACTTCTGGCGTGATATCTTCAATCAGGGTTGAGGGAGCAACACCGGCGTTATTGACGATGACGTTAAAGTCACCAAAGCGCTTTTTGGCTTCTGCAACGGCGGCGAAAACGGCCTCACGATCCGCGACGTCTGCCTGTAGTGCGATGGCTTGCCCGCCGGATTTTTCAATTTCCTGCGCCACGCTACGCGCTGTTTCTTGGTTATAGTCCACGATGGCGACGGCAAAGCCATCTGCCGCCAGTCTGAGAGCAATAGCACGGCCAATACCTTGACCGCCTCCTGTTACAAGAGCCACTTCGACTGTCATATTTCCTCCTTAATGAAATCCAATCTCAATAAAGACAAGTAAATGCCGGAGATAAGTGTAGGCCTTTCACGTGAAATTGCAGGATTTATTACGAAAAGTTCTTTAGAACGGAGTGGAAAGATGAAGGGTTTATTAGCCCGTTTGGTGTGAAACTCTAAAAAAAGAAACAAGGTGGGTTGCCATCAGTTGCTAATGGACGCTTAAGGTAAAGCCGGAAAAAGAAAAGGGCAGCCAGCCTGCCCTCAGGAGACGTCGTGCGTTTCTACACTTCCAGATAGTTCATGATGCCGTCAGCGGCTTTACGACCTTCTGCGATGGCGGTAACCACCAGATCGGAACCGCGTACAGCATCGCCGCCCGCAAAAATTTTCGGGTTGCTGGTCTGGAAGGCGTTATCGCAGCTTTCCGGTGCGACAATACGACCTTGATCGTCCAGCTTGACGTCATGTTCTGCCAGCCACGCCATTTTGTGCGGACGGAAGCCGAACGCCATGATGACCGCATCGGCTTCCAGTACGTGCTCGGAACCCTCTACGATTTCAGGACGACGACGTCCATTGGCATCAGGTACGCCCAGTGCAGTTCGCGCCATTTTCACACCGCACACTTTGCCTGCGCCATTGACCTCGACGCTCAGCGGTTGCAGGTTGAATTTGAACTCGACGCCTTCTTCACGTGCATTTTTCACTTCGCGCTTGGAGCCAGGCATGTTCTCTTCATCACGACGATAGGCACAGGTAACGTGCGTTGCGGCCTGACGAATTGAGGTGCGCACGCAGTCCATCGCGGTATCACCACCGCCTAGCACGACAACGCGTCTCCCCTGCATGCTGATGTAAGGCTCGTCTGCTGCGGCTTCAAAGCCCATCAACTGCTTGGTATTGGCGATCAGGAACGGCAGAGCATCATAAACGCCCTGAGCATCTTCATTGTCCAATCCGCCACGCATAGACTGATAGGTGCCGACACCGAGGAATACGGCATCGTACTCGTCCAGCAGCGCTTTCATCTGTACGTCTTTGCCGACTTCGGTATTCAGACGGAATTCGATCCCCATCTCGGTGAAGATTTCACGGCGTTTCACCATCACCTCTTTTTCCAGCTTGAAAGAGGGGATGCCGAAGGTCAGCAGGCCACCGATCTCAGGGTGACGATCGAAAACGACGGCCTGTACGCCACTTCGTGCCAGCACATCGGCACAGGCCAGCCCTGCTGGGCCAGCGCCGATAATGGCGACGCGTTTGCCTGTCGGTATGACGTTGGCAACGCTCGGCTTCCAGCCCATCTCTATCGCTTTATCATTGATATAGCGCTCGATGTTGCCGATGGTGACCGCGCCGAACTCGTCATTCAGCGTACAAGATCCTTCACACAGACGATCCTGCGGGCATACGCGGCCGCACACTTCCGGCAGGCTGTTAGTCTGGTGCGATAACTCAGCCGCTTCGATAATGCGGCCTTCGTTCGCCAGTTTCAGCCAGTTCGGGATGTAGTTATGTACTGGACATTTCCATTCACAGTAAGGGTTTCCGCATGACAGGCAGCGATCTGCCTGGGCTTTGGACTGGCTTTCTGAGAACGGCTCGTAGATCTCAACAAATTCAATTTTACGAATCTTCAGCGGTTTCTTGGGCGGATCAACGCGCTGTAAGTCGATAAACTGGTAAACATTCTGACTCATGATGACCTCTTACTGCGCCTGAACCCGCAGCTCGGCTGCGGAACGACTACGGTGACCCAACAATGCCTTCACATCACTTGACTTCGGTTTCACCAGAGCAAACTTCGGTGCCCAGATCGGCCAGTTAGCGAGGATCTCTTCTCCGCGGTGTGAACCGGTATTCTGTACATGCTCGGTGATCAGGCCACGTAAATGCTCTTCATGAATAGCTAACTCTTCCACATCCAGTACTTCTACCAGTTCTGGGTTAACGCGTTTGCGGAATTCACCGTCTTCATCCAGCACGTAGGCGAATCCACCGGTCATGCCTGCACCAAAGTTCACGCCGGTACGACCCAGCACGCAGACGATTCCGCCCGTCATGTATTCACAACCGTTATCGCCGATGCCTTCTACCACGGTGATACAGCCTGAGTTACGCACGGCGAAACGCTCACCTGCGCGGCCTGCTGCAAACAGCTTACCGCCGGTGGCACCATAAAGGCAGGTGTTACCGATGATGCTGGCTTCGTGACTGCGGAAGGCTGAACCCACCGGAGGACGTACGGAGATACTGCCGCCCGCCATACCTTTGCCGACGTAGTCGTTGGCATCGCCGATTAATTTCAGTTCCAGTCCGCCTGCGTTCCATACGCCAAAGCTCTGTCCTGCCGTACCGGAGAAGTGAGCTTTAATCGGATCGCCAGCCAGTCCTTGATCGCCATGTTTTTCGGCAATTGCACCAGACAGCGTCGCGCCGACGGAGCGATCGGTGTTGCGGATATCGAAGTAGAGCGCTTTGCCCTGTTTCGCATCGATGTGCGGCTGTGCCTGTGCCAACAGTTCTTTGTTCAACAAGCCTTTATCGAACGACAGGTTGCTTTCAGTGCAGTACAGCGCTTTGCCCGGCTGAGGCTGTGCGGCGTGCAGCAGCGGCGACAGATCCAGCTTGTTCTGTTTAGCACTGAAACCGTCCAGCTCAACCAGCAAGTCAGTACGACCAATCAGGTCCACCAGACGGCTGACGCCCAACTCTGCCATCAGCACGCGAGTTTCATGTGCGATGAAGTGGAAGTAGTTGGTCACACGCTCAGGCAGGCCGTGGTAGTGATCGCGGCGCAGCTTCTCATCCTGCGTTGCAACGCCCGTTGCACAGTTATTCAGGTGGCAGATACGCAGGTATTTACAGCCCAGCGCGACCATTGGTCCGGTGCCGAAGCCGAAGCTTTCCGCACCCAGAATCGCCGCTTTGACGATATCCAGACCGGTTTTCAAGCCACCATCTACCTGAAGGCGGATTTTGTGACGTAGGCCGTTGGATACCAAAGCCTGTTGTGTTTCAACCAGACCCAGCTCCCACGGGCAGCCCGCGTATTTCACTGAGGACAGCGGACTGGCACCTGTACCGCCGTCGTAACCTGCGATGGTGATAAGGTCGGCATAGGCTTTGGCAACGCCGGTAGCGATAGTACCAACGCCTGGTTCAGACACCAGTTTCACCGAAATCATCGCTTTCGGATTGACCTGCTTCAGATCGAAAATCAACTGCGCCAAATCTTCGATAGAGTAAATATCGTGGTGCGGCGGTGGCGAAATCAGCGTCACACCCGGTACGGAATAGCGCAGACGGGCAATGTACGGCGTGACTTTATCACCCGGTAACTGACCCCCTTCGCCCGGCTTCGCGCCCTGTGCCACTTTAATCTGAATCACATCAGCGTTGACCAGATAGGCTGGCGTCACACCAAAACGACCAGAAGCGACCTGCTTGATGCGGGAAACTTTATTGGTGCCGTAACGCGCAGGATCTTCACCACCCTCACCGGAGTTGGAGAAACCACCCAGTCCGTTCATTGCTTCTGCCAGCGATTCATGGGCTTCGGGGCTGAGTGCGCCGATAGACATGGCTGCGGTATCGAAACGTTTGAACATTTCAGTAGCTGGTTCAACGTTGTCGATAGCGATGGCCGCGCCTTCTTGCGGTTTCAGTGCCAGCAGGTCGCGTAACGTCGCCACTGGGCGCTCGTTAACCAGCTTGGCGTATTGCTCGTAATCGCTGTACTCCCCACTTTTTACCGCGGTTTGCAGCGTAGTGACGACATCCGGGTTGTAGGCATGGTATTCGCCGCCGTGTACAAACTTCAGCAGGCCACCCTGTTCCAGCGTTTTGCGCTTCAGCCAGGCACGTTTGGACAGGTTCAGCAGATCCTGTTCGAAGTCGCTGTAGTTTGCTCCACCGATGCGGCTGACTACGCCCAGGAAACATTGCGTCGACACATCTTTATGCAGACCCACAGCTTCAAACAGCTTGGAACAGCGATAAGACGCAATCGTCGAGATGCCCATCTTGGACATAATCTTGTACAGGCCTTTATTGATGCCATTACGGTAGTTCAGCATCACGGCGCGATAAGGTTTGTCGATGGTATGGTTATCTACCATCCGCGCCAGCGTTTCGTAGGCGAGGTAAGGGTAGATAGCTGTCGCACCAAAGCCTAACAGCACGGCAAAGTGGTGCGGGTCGCGTGCACTGGCGGTTTCAACAATGATGTTGGCATCACAGCGCAGGCTCTTTTCTACCAAACGGCGCTGAACGGCACCCACTGCCATCGGCGCAGGGACGGGCAAGCGTGATTCGCTAATGCCACGGTCGGACAGCACCAGCAGAACGGCGCCGTCTCTGACTTTGCTTTCTGCTTCGTCACACAGTTTTTCGATGGTCTGTTGCAGCGTTTGCTGCAACGGATCAAACGTCAGATCCAGCGTGTCGGCGCGATAGTGCAGCTCATCCTGCGACGTCAGCTGTGTGAAGTCGGAGTAAAGCAGGATTGGTGATTTAAAGCTCAGACGGTGAGCCTGACCTTCCGCTTCACAGAAAACGTTCATCTCGCGGCCAATACTGGTCGCCAGTGACATCACATGTGCTTCGCGCAGCGGATCAATCGGTGGGTTGGTGACCTGTGCGAACTGCTGACGGAAGTAGTCATAAATGATGCGTGGACGGCTGGACAGCACGGCGAACGGCGTGTCGTCGCCCATAGAGCCAGTGGCTTCCTGACCGTTTTCGCCCAGTACGCGGATGACCTGATCCAGTTCTTCACTGCTGTAACCGTACTGTTTCTGGTAGGTTTCCAGCAGCTCATCGTTGAATTCACGACTGCCAACCTGCTCATCTGGCAGCTCTTCAAACGGTACCAGACGCTTAACGTTTTTCTCCATCCACTCTTTGTAAGGATGGCGACTTTTCAGATCGTTATCAGTTTCGGCAGAGTGCAGGATGCGGCCGCTGCGGGTGTCGATCACCATCAGCTCGCCAGGGCCAACGCGGCCTTTTTCAACCACCTCATCCGGCTGATAATCCCAGATACCGACTTCAGACGCGCAGGTGATTAGCTTGTCTTTGGTGATGACATAACGCGCGGGGCGCAGGCCATTACGATCCAGGTTACAAGCAGCATAGCGCCCGTCGGACATGACGATACCGGCTGGGCCATCCCACGGCTCCATGTGCATGGAGTTAAAGTCGAAGAAGGAGCGCAGTTCAGGATCCATATCCGGGTTGTTCTGCCAGGCTGGCGGAACCAGCAGGCGCATGGCGCGGATGATATCCATCCCACCGCTCAGGAACAGCTCCAGCATATTGTCCAACGAACTGGAGTCGGAGCCGGTTTCGTTGACGAACGGCGCAGCGTCCTGCAAATCCGGGATTAGCGGAGTTTTGAATTTATAAGCACGCGCGCGTGCCCATTGGCGGTTACCGGCGATGGTGTTGATCTCGCCGTTGTGCGCCAGATAGCGGAACGGCTGTGCCAGTGGCCAGCGGGGTACTGTGTTGGTTGAGAAGCGCTGATGGAACAGGCAAATTGCCGATTCCAGACGCAGATCGGCCAGATCGAGGTAGAAGCGTGGCAGATCCGCAGGCATGCACAGACCTTTATAGATCGTGACCAGATTGGAGAAGCTACAAACGTAGAACTCTTTGTCTTCGATACGTTTTTCGATACGGCGACGCGCCATGAATAGGCGACGTTCCATATCGCGTTGACGCCAGCCTGCCGGGGCGTTAACGAAAATTTGCTCAATACGCGGCATAGATGACAGGGCAATTTCACCCAGCACATCCGGGTTAGTCGGAACTTCACGCCAGCCCAGCACGGACAGCGTTTCATTCTGCAACTCTTCTTCTACAATCCGACGCGTGGCGCGAGCCAGCTCTTCGTCTTGATTGAGAAACATCATGCCAACAGCGTAGTTTTTGGCTAAACGCCAGCCATGTTCTTCCGCTACCAGACGAAAGAAACGATCGGGCTTCTGAAGTAATAAACCGCAGCCGTCGCCAGTCTTGCCGTCAGCAAGGATTGCGCCACGGTGCTGCATGCGTGCGAGTGCGTGAATGGCGGTACGCACTACTTTATGGCTCGGCTCACCTTCTATGTGGGCGATTAATCCGAAACCACAGTTATCTCTCTCTTGGGATGCATCATACAACATATTAGTGAACCTCCCCAGGCTCTGTGTGACTCTCACAACCTACTGCGAGAAAGCACCGTGGCGTCGAGCGGCTAGTATTGCGCTCTCTTCTTCGGCCTCTCGTGACGGTCTCACAAGTGGTAAATGACTTGTTTTTAGAGGGAGTCTTCATTTACTGCATAAATATGACGAGTCGTGAACCCGTCAGGAAAGCTTCCAGCGGATTCCCAAATTAGCGAGAAACCCTGTTCAGGTCAAATACCAGTGCAAAATGTGCTGATAAGCGATAATTTTTAATTATACCTATGAAACGTAATGATTTTTTTAGAAAAACCATCTCGAAAAGCGAATGTGGTATTTAATTAAAATGTGAGCTGTATCACTATGCGAAAGCGTGATAACCCTTCTCCATGCTACGTTCTTTCTACGTTCTAGAATATTCTGCTGTATATGACTACTTTTAGATTTTATGAAACTATTTTTAAGTATTGCTTCATCTTTTCATTAAGCCAGCATACGGGATAAGAAAAATTAATTAGCACGGACGTGAGTTTATTTTCACTAAAAGCGAATAAAAATGCATTTCATTGGGATGTGTGTGATTGATCGCGGTCATCGCGAAGGGGGCAAGAGAAAGGTAGTCTGCTGTTCCTCAAGGGAGCAGGCTAGAATATGCAATTGCAAAAATTAATCAATATGTTTGGCGGAAATCTTCAACGTCGCTATGGCGAGAAGATCCACAAGCTGACGCTGCACGGTGGCTTTAATTGCCCTAACCGTGATGGCACGCTGGGGCGAGGCGGGTGTACGTTCTGTAATGTCGCTTCGTTTGCCGATGAGCAGATGCAGCAACGCAGTATTGCGCAGCAGTTGAAAGCGCAAGCGGGAAAGGTGAATCGGGCCAAGCGTTATCTGGCTTATTTTCAGGCGTATACCAGCACCTATGCCGAGGTTCAGGTTCTGGAAAGCATGTATCAGGAAGCGCTGAAGCAGGCTGAAATGGTAGGACTTTGTGTGGGGACTCGTCCCGACTGCGTGCCAGATGCGGTGCTGGATTTGCTGTCCCGTTATCACGATCGGGGTTATGAGGTTTGGCTGGAACTCGGGCTGCAAAGTGCCTGTGACAAAACGCTGCATCGTATTAATCGTGGACATGACTTCGCCTGCTATCAGGAAACTACCCGCCGCGCGCGCGAACGCGGCTTGAAGGTGTGTAGCCATCTGATTGTGGGGTTACCGGGAGAAGATGCACAGCGCTGTTTAACGACGCTGGAGCAGGTCGTCGAGACTGGGGTAGAAGGCATTAAGCTTCACCCTCTCCATATTGTGGAAGGCAGTACGATGGCGAAAGCCTGGCGAGCCAGAAGGTTGCCCGAATTGGCGCTGGATCGCTATGTGGAGACGGCGGGAGAGATGATTCGCCATACGCCGCCGGATGTCATCTATCATCGCATTTCCGCCAGCGCTCGACGTCCGACTCTGCTAGCACCGCTTTGGTGTGAAAATCGCTGGACGGGCATGGTGGAACTGGACCGCTATCTGCAAACGCATGGTGTACAGGGTTCCGCGCTCGGCATGCCCTACCGCTATGCTGGTGTGTAATACATCATGTGTAATGCGTCAAAAGGCACGAACGGTAGACCCCGATATTTCGTGTTGTGAATCTACGGAGCCGCACCGTATAAGTCGCTATTTTGCGTTATGATGCGCCGGTCGGTGACTAAGGGAAATCGCTATGAAGCAAATTCGTCTGTTGGCTCAGTACTATGTTGATTTGATGGTAAAACTGGGGCTTGTCCGTTTTTCACTGCTGCTAGCCTCGGTATTGGTGCTGCTGGCGATGGTAGTACAAATGGCGGTCACCCTATTGCTCAGCGGGGAAGTCGAAAATATCGACGTCGTCCGCTCCATTTTCTTCGGGCTGCTAATTACGCCCTGGGCCGTTTATTTTCTCTCCGTGGTGGTGGAACAGCTTGAAGAGTCGCGTCAGCGGCTGTCGAAGCTGGTAGCGAAACTGGAAGAGATGCGTCATCGGGATCTGGAGCTGAATGTGCAGCTTCAGGAGAACATCGCGCAGCTCAATCAGGAAATTGCCGACCGTATCAAAGCGGAAGAGGCCCGTGTGCTGGTGATGAGCCGGCTCAAAGAAGAGATGTCCCGTCGCGAACAGGCGCAGATTGAGCTGGAGCAGCAATCTGCGTTGCTGCGCTCGTTCCTCGATGCCTCGCCGGATCTGGTTTATTACCGTAACGAAGAAAAAGAATTCTCCGGCTGCAACCGCGCGATGGAACTGCTGGTAGGTAAAAGCCAGAAGCAGCTCATCGGCTTGACGCCGCAGGATGTTTACGCCCCCGATATTGCTGAGAAAGTGATGGAGACGGACGAAAAAGTGTTCCGCCACAACGTTTCTCTGACCTATGAGCAGTGGCTGGTTTATCCCGATGGGCGTAAAGCCTGTTTTGAGCTGCGCAAAGTGCCGTTTTATGACCGGATGGGCAAACGTCACGGGCTGATGGGGTTTGGACGCGATATAACGGAGCGTAAGCGTTACCAGGACGCGTTAGAGAACGCCAGTAGGGATAAGACCACTTTTATCTCAACAATCAGCCACGAGCTTCGTACGCCGCTTAATGGCATTGTCGGGTTAAGTCGAATCCTGCTGGATACGCAACTTGACCCTGAACAGCAAAAATACCTGAAAACTATCCACGTCAGCGCGATTACGCTGGGCAATATTTTTAACGACGTGATTGAGATGGATAAACAGGAGCGCCGCAAGGTGCAACTGGATAACCAGCCGATCGATTTCACCGGTTTTCTGGTGGATTTGGAGAACCTCGGTGGCCTGCTGGCGGAACAGAAAGGCCTGAAGCTGATTATGGATCAGCACCAGCCTCTGCCGCAGAAAGTGATTACTGACGGAACACGCCTGCGGCAGATTCTGTGGAACCTGCTCAGTAACGCGGTGAAATTTACGCCGAAGGGTGAGAAAGGCGAAAAGGGCGAAATTGTGGTGCGCGTCTGGCATGAAAAGGGCGATCGCTTGCGCTTCGAGGTTGAAGATTCTGGGATGGGTATCCCGGCGGATGAATTGGAAAAAATCTTCGCCATGTATTATCAGGTCAAAGACCAGCACGGTGGAAAGCCAGCAACGGGTTCGGGAATCGGTCTGGCGGTGTCGAAGCGTCTGGCACAGAACATGGGCGGCGATATCCATGTTTCCAGTTCGCAAGGTAAGGGCTCCTGCTTCACCCTGACGGTGATTGCGCCGAGCGCCGATGAAGCGGGAAGCGGCCTGGAAGACGACGATGATTTGCCGCTACCTGCGTTGCACGTTCTGCTGGTTGAGGACATCGAACTCAACGTGGTGGTTGCGCGCTCGGTGCTTGAAAAGCTGGGTAATAGCGTGGATGTCGCGATGACTGGGCAGGAAGCGCTGGATATGTTCGATCCCGATGAATTCGATCTGGTGTTACTCGATATCCAACTGCCGGATATGACTGGGCTGGACGTGGCGCGTCAGCTACGTTCGCGCTATGGCAAGCGCAGCCTGCCGCCGCTGGTGGCGCTGACGGCGAACGTGCTGAAGGATAAACGCGAATATCTGGATGCGGGTATGGATGACGTGCTTAGTAAACCGCTGTCGGTGCCAGCGTTGACGGCTGTTATCAAACAACACTGGGATACTCACACGGTGTGGACGGAAGAGTCAGTGGTTGAAGAAGGTGATGAAATGGCAAAGGCAAAAGAAGATCTGCTGGATATCCCGATGCTGGAACAGTACCTGGATTTGGTGGGGCCGAAATTGATTCACCAAAGTCTGGAAATGTTTGAACAGATGATGCCGGGTTATCTGGCGATTCTGGATTCCAACATGACGGCGCGTGACCAGAAAGGCATTACGGAAGAAGGGCACAAAATTAAAGGGGCTGCGGGCTCCGTCGGGTTACGGCATCTGCAACAAATCGCCCAGCAGATTCAGACCTCATCGCTACCAGCATGGTGGGATAACGTGCAGGAGTGGATCGATGAGCTTAAGCACGACTGGCGTCATGACGTTCAGGTACTGCGTGATTGGGTAGCAAAAGCAGAGAAAGAGTCCTGATACGGTCTTTGTGCTGATTCTGTCTGCTGTGGCCACAAGGATGTGGTGAGTAAAATGGTTAGAAAAATTTTTTCGTATCACGCGATATCATGCAAAAAATGCAGAACGACGTCAGATTGAGCGGTGTTTACGATTGAAGGAGGATAGGGAATGCGGGGCTTTGCACGTTTTCATACGGTAGAAAAAAATGACCCCGGCCGAAGCCGGGGTGCGCGAATTATGCGCCAACACCAGGGAAAACATGCACCTGCATTTAGATCTCAGGGTTTGTAAACTCGCAAGTGCGGATATTCGTGTCTTAACACTACAACTTACAACAGCAACTAAAACCCAGCTACTGTACATCTTCATCAAGCAACAAAATAGCAAATGTAGAAATCTTTGTTACAAGAATCATTAAAATGTGTGATGTAGATTAGTGTTTGTCAATTAAAAAATCAATTAGTTGATGTAATGAAATGAGGGAAAAGATGATGAAACGAGTCGGCATTGTCCTTAGTGGCTGTGGTGTTTATGACGGTTCCGAGATTCATGAAGCCGTATTGACGTTACTTGCGCTAGATCGCGCAGGTGCGCAAGCAGTTTGCTTTGCGCCAGATAAACCGCAATTACAGGTGGTTAATCACCTGACAGGTGACGTAACTGGTGAGAATCGCAACGTTTTAGCAGAATCAGCACGGATCGTCAGAGGAAAAATCCAGCCGCTTTCTACAGCAAATGCACAAGATTTAGATGCGCTGATTGTGCCTGGTGGTTTTGGCGCTGCGAAGAACTTAAGCGACTTTTCCACGCAGGGATCGGCCTGTCAGATTGATGAAACGCTGCAATTGCTCACACAGGAAATTTATAAGCAAAATAAACCAATTGGTTTTATTTGCATCTCGCCCGCGTTGCTGCCGACGATCTTGGGGATACCCGTTCGCGTAACCATTGGTAACGATATTGATACTGCTGAAGCTGTCGAAGAGATGGGCGGTATCCACGTCGTTTGTCCGGTCGATGATATCGTGGTGGATGAGGAACATAAAATCGTGACGACACCAGCCTATATGCTGGCTAGCTCTATCAGCGAAGCGGCACAAGGCATTGATAAGCTCGTTGCTCGCGTATTGGCTCTCACCGAATGAGGTGGAGCCGAGGGCGTGTTGGAGGCTTACTCACGTGGCTTAAGCGTCTGATTGTTCGGAGTGTGTTGGTTGTCATCGGTGCGTGGCTGGCTGGTATCCTGCTGTTTTCCTTTCTGCCCGTACCGTTCTCAGCGGTAATGGTCGACAGGCAGGTCAGCGCATGGCTGAAAGGCGAATTCTCCTATGTTGCCCATTCAGACTGGGTGGCAATGGACGATATCGCACCAGCAATGGCGCTGGCAGTGATGGCGGCGGAAGACCAAAAATTTCCTCAGCATTGGGGTTTCGATGTTGATGCGATTGGTCAGGCATTGAAACACAACGAACGTAATACACAGCGGGTTCGCGGTGCGTCTACGCTGTCGCAACAGATGGTGAAGAACCTGTTTCTGTGGGATGGGCGTAGCTGGGTGCGTAAGGGGCTTGAGGCGGGCATTACCACCGGGGTTGAGCTGGTCTGGACAAAACGGCGAATTCTTACCGTGTATCTCAACATCGCCGAATTTGGCCCTGGGGTTTTTGGTGTGGAAGCGGCTGCCAGACGTTATTTCAATAAATCTGCCAGCAAGTTGACGGCAAGCGAATCCGCGTTGCTGGCGGCGGTGCTGCCAAACCCTATTCGCTTTCGTGCGAATGCGCCTTCCGGCTACGTTATTCAACGTCAGCAGTGGATTTTACGCCAGATGCGACAGATGGGCGGCGACGCGTTTTTGCGAGATAACAATCTGAATTAAGACGTCTTGTTCGTTTAGTATACCGAGAAGTTTTCGCGTTAACGGTCGTGTTTTCGACATCAGGAGAAAGTATGCGGTTACGTCATTGGTCAGGTTTACTGGTTGTACTGTGTTGTATGGCCTCTGTTGCCCGAGCGGGCACAGAGCTTAAAACGTCATCCTCCGATAATCCCTACGCCTTCTTGCAACAGCCCCAGCTATCCGCAGTAAAGCAGCAGCTACAGCAGAAAACGGAAAAGCCGCAGACGCGAATGGCGTATGAGCAGCTTATTTCGGAAGCCGATCGTGCGTTGAAAATTGATAACCCTAGTGTGACGGAAAAGAAATCCACGCCACCCAGTGGTTCAAAGCATGATTATTTGAGCCTCAGCGCCTACTGGTGGCCCGATCCCGACAAAGCTGATGGTTTGCCTTGGATTCGTCGTGATGGGCAGGTAAACCCTGCCAGCAAGGATGAAGAGACCGATGGTGTCCGTCTGGCGAAATTCACCGCCCAAACGCAGGCGTTGACGCTGGCATGGTATTTCTCTGGCAAACAGGTTTATGCCGATAAGGCAATGTCGATGATCCGTACCTGGTTTATTGACCCCGCTACGCGCATGAACCCTAATCTCGATTTTGCGCAGGGCGTGCCGGGCATTGCGCCGGGCAGGGGATCGGGTGTATTGGACGGACGTTATTTTTCCACCCGTATCGTCGATTCTCTGATTATGTTGCGCCATGCTCCGGGCTGGACAGCGCAGGATGAGCAGCAAATGCAGAAATGGATGAGCGATTATCTGCACTGGCTACAGACTAGCAAGCTGGGGAAAAAAGAGGCGACTGCCAAGAACAATCACGGTAGCTGGTATACCGTACAGGTCGCGGGTATCGCCTGGTATCTGGGGAAAATCGACGTGGTGAAATCCATGGCGCAGTTGCAACGGGAAAAATTGGATCACCAGTTTCAACCAGACGGCGCTCAGCCGGAAGAGCTAGCGCGTACCCGCTCTTTTCATTACAGCTATTTTAACCTTCAGGCGATAACGGATATGGCTATCCTGGCTTCCCGTGTCGGGGAAAATATCTGGCAGTACCAAACGCCGAAAGGAAGCAGTGTGATAAAGGCGCTGGATTTTATGGCACCGTATCTGGATGAAAATAAAGCGTGGCCGCGTAAGACGATGGACAGACAAAGCAACCGTCTTATCCCTTTGTTATTGCAGGCAGATCGGGGTTTGAAAACGCTGCGTTACCAGACGCAAATCAAGCAGGCTGGCTTTGCTGAATTGCTTACTGGCGAGGCGAGTGCGCGGGATAAAGAACCGAGTCATATCAGCGTTGAAACTCGCCGCTCACTCTGGCTGCTTAATCCAGCTAAGTAGTAATTCCGTGGCACGCTGATTCCATCGGGTAAGGATACGCCTCCTCGATCCGGGATAAAAAGAGCAGAAAACAAAAAACCGCTGATTAAGATATCAGCGGTTTTTTGTTTTTAAAGCATCAACAACGTAAAGAGATAACAACGTTACTGCAGGTAGGTAAAGGCCGTTGTCACGTGCTTCACACCGCCGACCTTACTGGCGATTTCTGCGGCGGAGGTGCCTTCACGCTGTGTCACCAAACCTAACAGGAAGACTTCGCCATTTTCCGTGGTGACTTTTACGTTAGAGGATTTAACCGTGTCGCTTGCCAAGATTTGTGAGCGAACTTTGGTGGTGATCCAGGTATCCATGGAGGCGGTTCCCATTGAAACCGGAGTACCCTGACGTATTTCGTTGTAGACTTCGACCGCACCTTCCACGCCGAGGGCAATTTGCTTAGCCCGGCTTGCCATTTCGGTGCTTGGTGTCTGTCCGGTTAACAATACTTTCCCCTGATAAGCCGTCGCAATGATACGGGCATCTTTTTTCAACTGCTCGTCTTTGCTGATTGCATTCGTCACGCGGACTTCCAGTGTGCCATCGTCAACCTGCGTGCCTACCGTACGCGGATCAGTGGCTGTTTTGGTTGCCACAGCACTGCCAACAGCAACAACCCCGACACAGCCTTGTAGCAGCAGGGCGATAGACAGCACGGCAAATGCAGAACTTATCCTCATGTAGTGCTCCTTCAATCGTTCTGGTGTGGAAAAAGTGTGTTATCAATCAAATCGCACAGGCAATTTACTGTCAACATGTGCATTTCCTGAATACGGGCGCTACGGTGTGACGGGATGCGAATTTCCACATCCTGCGGCCCGAGCAACCCGGCCAGTTCTCCGCCATCGTAGCCGGTCAGCGCGACAATCGTCATGTCGCGGGTAACAGCTGACTCTACGGCCTTAACAATATCGCGGCTGTTGCCACGGGTTGAAATTGCCAGTAAGACGTCGCCTGCCTGACCTAACGCTCTGACTTGTTTGGCATAGATCTCTTCATGCAGGCGGTCATTGGCTATCGCAGTTAAGACCACATTATCTGCATTAAGTGCGATTGCCGGTAAGCTGGGGCGCTCGGCTTCAAAGCGATTAATCATGCTAGCGGCAAAATGCTGCGAATTCGCTGCCGATGTTCCGTTACCGCAGCATAGAATCTTGTTGCCGTTCAGCAGAGATTGCACCATCGCAATGGCGCCACGGGAAATGGCGTCAGGCAAGGCTTCTGCCGCTGCAATCTGCGTTTGAATACTCTCGGTAAAACAAACTTTTATTCTATCCAGCACGTTGAGTTAACCTACGTAAATTGAAATTCATCAAGGATGTATTATCCCTGTGCAGCAAAGGCATTGGGGATCCAGTTCAACTGCTCGCCCGTAATGGCCAGCACGTCAAAACGACAATCCACCGTGTCAAAGCTGGCACCTCGTTGTGCCAACCACACGGCCGCTGCATGCAGTAGCCGCTGCTGTTTGCGTCGGGTGATGCTGGCTGCCGCATCACCAAAATGTGCGTTGCGCCGATAGCGAACTTCGACAAACACCCAGATATGGCGATCGCGCATGATCAAATCCAGTTCGCCGCCGCGTAGCGTAACATTCGCGGCGGTGAAGGTCAGGCCCGCGCGTTCAAGATAGCGCCGAGCCTGTTGTTCGTAAACTGCGCCAGCCGCTCGCTGATTCAGAGAACAGGTACCAACTGACCCTGACGGTATTGCTGCCAGGTTAACTGCCGGTTGATGGTGCAATCCGGTCCGGCGCTTAACATTCCTGTTGCGCCAGAAATCTGGTGGCCCGGAATTTGGCGCATTTCACCAAAGTGGCTGGCGAGTGTCCAGGCATCCATCCCCATGGCATACAGGCGGACTAACGAGTAATCGTTTTTAAACTGGCTGCTGACCTGCTGCATCAGTGCCGGGTTCGCGCCTGCGAGCAGCGGGATATCGCTGAACTGTAAACCTTCCATTTCGAGGCGGAAGTCCGGCCCTAATCCAGCTTGGAAGCTACGTGAGCTGGCGTAGAGCGCCGGACGTGCGCGTGAGGTGGTGCGCATGTCGATCATTGGCTTAATCAGCGCGAGCTCGTCTGGTGTTGCGATGATATAGACCGCATCGATATTGCCACTGACGGACGAACTGGACGTCGGTTGAACCTGAGATGGAATGGTCAGGCCGCCGATGGTGGTGCCCGTCTGTGCCTGCTGTTGCGATACGTTAACAGGTTGACCGCTCAGGCTTAGACCCGCGCCGCTATTGATGGCCTGTTTTAACTCTGCCGTATTGCCAAAGCGCTGTTGCAGAGAGCTGGTACCGCTTTGCTGGTTCCATGCCTGAGCGAATGCGTTGACGATACGGTCGCCCAGCGCACCGCGAGGGGCTAAGACCAACGGCTGCTGTTTACCCTGCTGGTGGATAAATTTTGCCGCGTCTCTGGCTTCATCTTCCGGAGAGAGGGCGAAATAGCAGATGTTAGGACTGTTTTCGACGTGTTCCGGCTGATTCAGTGCCAAGATATTCAGCGGCGACTGGCTGTTCGCCAACTGATCCACTTCATTTTTCAGCAGCGGACCGATCACTAGCGATGCGCCATCCTGCTGTGCCTGTGTGAGAATATTGGCCAGCGGTTGTGAAGATGTGTCATACACTTTTACCGGAAGCGAACTGGACAGTCCCGCGCCTGCTGTCTGTGCTTCAGGTGCTGGTGTTGTTGATGCCACCGCCTGATCGCTGTACGGCGCAGGCGATTGAACGCTTTGTCCATCCGGTGATGTCGTTACTTGCCCGTTTTGTGTCGTGTCCGTTGCCGATGCGGCAGGGGCAGATACGGGCGCGGTGGCTATCTGACCATTCTTTGCCGCGTTAAAACCTTGCTGGATAGCATTGGCGAAAACCTGCGCCTGACCGTTAAGTGGCAACAGCAGCGCAATGCTATTTACAGATGACGGCTGATAATTGATGACCTGATTTAGCTGTGTAGGCAGTGTTTTCGCAGCAGGATGATGCGGATAACGGGTTTGCCAGTCTTGAATCGCGCTCTGTAACTGATCGGGAGATTCGCGGTTGTTCTGGTAGTTATTCAGCAAATCTACCCAGCCCTGGAGAACGTTTTCATTCGCGTTAATCAGCAGCGACCCAGACTCTTGCGGTGACATTTGCGTCAATGCCAGCCAGGTCTGATCAAGGTTTATCTGATGTTCGTCGCCTTTCAGCAGCGGCTCCTGAGAGATGTAGGCCCGCAGCAGCTCAATGGAGGGACGCCCTTGTGCCGTTTTGATCTGCGTCTGGTAGTAACGCTGTTTTTGCGGATCGGAAAGCGCGCCGACATCAAGCTGGCTCAGCGCTGCTTTGGCCGCATCCATATTGTTTTGGGTGACGGACAGTTCCGCACTGAGTAACTGCTGCTCTTGCTTCTGCGCCGCGCTCAGTTTTTCTGGCAGGGTGCTGAACTGCTGACTTGCCTGAGGGACTTTCCCTTCCTGTAGCAGGGAACGAATAGCAAGTAATTGCCAGTCAGCCTTGTTATTATCGCTACTTTGCTGCATCTGTTGCAGATAATAATCGGATGATGCGTCGGCTTTTCCCTGAACCTCGGGTGGCGGGCTCTGCGGTGCCTGACTTGGACAGCCTGCGAGAAACAGTGCCGCTAACAAAACAGGGATAGCACGCCCTGCCTGGGTACGGACGAAATGAAAGGGAAGCATACTGTATCCAGTGATTTTTTTTAAAGATGCTCAATATTAAATCGGCAACCCGGATGAAACAATGAATCAAGACCAACAAGCAGATATTTCTGCATCTACCCTCTACATTGTCCCCACGCCAATCGGCAATCTGGGCGACATCACGCAGCGTGCGCTGGCGGTATTGGCGAGCGTTGATCTGATCGCCGCAGAGGATACCCGCCATACCGGTCTGCTGTTACAACATTTTGCGATTAATGCGCGACTGTTCGCATTACATGACCACAACGAACAACAAAAAGCGGATGTGTTACTGGCTAAATTGCAGTCAGGGCAAAGTATCGCGCTGGTTTCAGATGCAGGCACGCCGCTGATTAACGACCCCGGTTACCACTTGGTTCGGCGCTGCCGAGAAGCGGGTATTCGCGTGGTACCGCTGCCTGGCGCTTGCGCGGCGATAACGGCGCTCTCCGCGTCCGGTCTGGCATCTGACCGTTTTTGCTATGAAGGTTTTCTCCCAGCCAAAACCAAAGGTCGTAAAGATAAGTTGCGTGAGCTAGGGGAAGAACCCCGTACGCTGATTTTCTACGAATCGACACATCGTCTTTTGGACAGCTTGCAGGATATCAGTGAGGTGCTGGGGGCTGAACGCTATGTGGTGTTAGCGCGCGAAATTACCAAAACCTGGGAGTCGATTCACGGCGCACCTGTGGGCGAATTGCTTGCCTGGGTGAAAGAAGATCAGAATCGGCGCAAAGGGGAAATGGTGCTGATTGTGGAAGGGCATAAAATTGATGAGAGTGTCTTGTCTTCCGAAGCTCTGCGCACGTTGGCGCTATTGCGCGTCGAGCTGCCGCTGAAGAAAGCAGCGGCGCTGGCGGCTGAAATTCACGGCGTGAAGAAAAACGCACTTTATCGCTATGGGCTGGAGCAAGAAGGTGATAGTGGTGAATCGGGGGATGACAAGTAGGGCAATTTACCCTATTATCCGCGCCGGAGTTGACCAGACAGTCGCCGCTTCACTGCCGTCCCTTTCGGGGGAGACAGGTGGAGGGGAGGAAAGTCCGGGCTCCATAGGGCAGGGTGCCAGGTAACGCCTGGGAGGCGCAAGCCTACGACTAGTGCAACAGAGAGCAAACCGCCGATGGCCCACGCAAGTGGGATCAGGTAAGGGTGAAAGGGTGCGGTAAGAGCGCACCGCGCGACTGGCAACAGTTCGTGGCACGGTAAACTCCACCCGGAGCAAGGCCAAATAGGGGTTCACATGGTACGGCCCGTACTGAACCCGGGTAGGCTGCTTGAGCCAGTGAGTGATTGCTGGCCTAGATGAATGACTGTCCACGACAGAACCCGGCTTAACGGTCAACTCCCTTCATCATAAAACCCCGCTTCGGCGGGGTTTTGCTTTATGGGGACAGGTAGGATGAATGACTGTCCACGACGTTTTTTATGAAAGAGCTGGCATGTAATATTCCTTTCAAATTAATTGATGTTCTCCATCACATAACTCTGACTTTTTCTATGCCATAAAGCGCGTAGAGTAAGGCCATCACGTGCTGTGGCACGTTCGCTAACATCTTTCAGAGGATATGACTATGAACAACACTTCCCGGATGCCTGCACTGTTCCTCGGCCACGGTAGCCCGATGAACGTGTTGGAAAGCAATGCTTATACTCAGGCATGGCAAACGCTAGGCGAGACGCTGCCGCGTCCGAAGGCAATTATTGCTGTTTCCGCCCACTGGTATACCCGTGGTACGGCTGTGACGGCGATGGAGAAACCACGCACAATCCACGATTTTGGCGGTTTCCCACAGGCGCTGTTTGATACTCAATATCCGGCACCCGGTTCGCCTGAGTTAGCGGCGAGAATCCAGCAGGTGCTGGCTCCGTATCCCGTTACTGCCGATCAAAGCCAATGGGGCTTGGATCATGGTTCCTGGGGCGTGCTGATAAAGATGTACCCGAATGCGGATATTCCCGTTGTGCAATTGAGCGTGGACGGCACGCAGCCTGCCGAGTATCACTACGAATTAGGGCGCAAGCTGGCTGCACTGCGTGATGAAGGCTTCATGATAGTGGCCAGTGGTAACGTCGTGCATAACCTGCGGATGGTGAAATGGGACGGTGACGCAGAGCCGTATCCGTGGGCCGTCTCGTTCAATCAATTTGTGCGTGATAACCTGACTTATCAGGGGGACGATCATCCGCTGGTTAATTTTATGCAGCATGATGGTGCCGCGCTATCCAACCCGACGCCCGATCACTATTTCCCGCTGCTTTATGTGCTGGGAAGTTGGGACGGCAAAGAAGCGATCAGTATTCCCGTTGATGGGCTTGAGATGGGATCGCTGAGTATGCTGTCGGTACAGGTAGGATAATCTGCTTTTTGCTTCAGAAATGAGGAGGCACGGTGAAAACCGTGCCTTGTTACTTTCAATTTTGTGACTTAATCCAGAATGGTGTGCGGATAGAAGCGCGAGAGATCCTGAGTGATCAGGGCGCGATCTTCACGTACGCCGATACCGCAAGGCTGATCGTTCACCAGCCAGCTACCAATCAGCGTGTAGCTGTCGCCGAATTTCGGCAATTGATGGTATTGCTGGACGATCATGCCTTCTTCGCCGTAAGGGCCATCGGCTGACGCAATCTCTTTTCCGTTTTCCACGATCTGAATGTTCGCCCCTTCACGTGAAAACAGCGGCTTGATGACGTAGCTGTCCAGTTTGGGGTGTTCATCTTCCGCAAAGTAAGCAGGAAGCAGATTGGGGTGATTCGGGAACATTTCCCACAGCATCGGCAGCAGCGCTTTATTGGAAATGATACTTTTCCAGGCTGGCTCCAGCCAACGCACGCCTGCATCTTCCAGCTTGGTGGAAAACACCTCACGCAGCATGAATTCCCACGGATACAGCTTGAACAGGTTACTAATTACCTGATTTTCAGGATCGGTAAACTGGCCTTTCTCTCCGAGGCCGATTTCCTCGATGTAGAGAAATTCGCTCGGCAGACCCGCTTCCAGCGCGCAATCCTGAAGATATTGCACCGTACCGCGATCTTCTTCCGTATCCTGACAGCAGGCGAAGTGCAGCAAGCCAAAGCCATGATTTAGCTTCAGCTCTTCAAAGCGTTCGATCAGCTTTTCCTGAATACTGTTGTACTGGTCAGCATTCTGCGGCAGATTTCCGGCGTTGGTTTGATCTTCCAGCCACAGCCATTGGAAAAAGGCGGCTTCATACAGCGATGTCGGCGTATCCGCATTGTTTTCTAGCAATTTGGCTGGGGATTTGCCGTCATACGCCAAGTCGAGGCGCGAATACAGCGAAGGCTGATTGGTGCGCCATGAATGTCTGACGAATTCCCAAGTGTGTTTGGGAATACGGAATTTGGTGAGCAGCGCGTCGCTACTGATGACTTTTTCCACCACTTGCAGACACATCTGGTGTAGTTCTGCCGTGGTTTCTTCCAGTTCTTCGATCTGAGCAAGCGTGAACTGGTAGTAAGCCTCTTCGCTCCAGTAGGGCTCGCCGTACATGGTGTGGAAACGAAAACCAAATTCGGTGGCTTTTTCCTGCCAGTCAGGACGCGCTGTAATATCTATCCGCTTCATTCGATACGTCCTCAGCCGCCCATGCTACGGGAAGAGCTGGAATTTGAGCTGGCGCTGCTACGTTGCATGCTGTTTTGCTTCGCTACGGTTTCACCAAAGCCACCACGCGTGATGGTGGATGTGGTTGCAGGCTTCGGTGCCAGTGCGGTTTTAGGCACGGTCACCGTGCGGCCCGTCGCCGCGTTGCCGTAGTTTTTACCGGCTGCATCAACGAATTGGCCATTGGCCGGGCTGGCTGGCGTTTTTGGACTGAATAGTGGCTGCTGTGCGAAACCGGCACCGCCACCCATCATTCGACCCATCATGTAACCGGCCATCAATGGCATCCAGGACATACCACCACTTTGTTGTGGTTCTGCTGCCATACCGGCCTGTGCAGGTGCGGGAGTTTGGGTACATTGCGCTTCGCCAAATTCTGCTACGCAGTCTTCTTTCGTTGCGTATTTTGGTGCCGTTTTTTCCGCTTCTTTTAACGCATTATTGTACGCGGTGGTGCATTGGGCAGACATTGACGGGTTGGCTGATGAACAGTCATCCGCATTCTGGTAGAGGGAGACGGTTTCATCTGTTTGTTCGCAGCCCGCGAGGAAGAATACGGCACTGACGGCCAAAGCAACAGGTGCCAGACGGTGCGTTCGCCATTCCTTGCGGAACGTTTCCTGATTAATATTTTTTGTGCGTTTCATCGTGTTTATCCCAGAGCAAAGCATCACGGCCAATAACAAATAAGTGTGCCTAAGAATAGGGGAACGTTGCTTGAATTTAAAGCGGCAATAGGTGTAACGGCAGGGGTCTTTACGTTGCTATACATTAAGTCGTGCAGCGTTTCTCCTTATGAAGAAGGAAGACGGCTCCAGCGTTCTGATGCCGTTGCGTTATTTTGTGGAAAAGAGACAGGTATAAAAAAGGGGAACCGTGGTTCCCCTGTATCGGATACTTGTCAACGCGTCTACAGATTAACGCTGCGCCGAGGCGGCCGTTGCCTGCGGGGCGGTATTGTCCGTTACGGTCGGCGTAGTGGAAACCGGCTGACCCAATGACGCATTCAGCGCTTGCAGATCGGTTTCGCTCAGCGTGCCCTGTGCGGACTTGATGTTTAACTGATTGATCAGGTAATCATAACGTGCGCTGGAGAGCTGCTGTTTGGCGTTATACAGCGTGGTGGTGGCATCCAGTACGTCAACGATGGTGCGCGTTCCTACCTGATAGCCCGCTTCCATTGCATCCAGAGAGCTTTGTGCAGACACTTCAGCCTGTTTGTAAGCGTTGATGCTGCTGATGGAGGCAGAAATATTGTTAAACGATGAACGTACCGTCTGGATAACAGAACGGTGTGCGCTTTCCAGCAGTTCACTAGAGCTAACATAGCTGTGCTGCGCCTGCTTCACCTGAGAATTGGTCGCGCCACCGCTGTAAAGCGGCAAAGTGAAGTTGATGCCTACTCTGTGTTGCCCTGCGTCGGTGTCGTTAAACGAGTTACTGTTCTGTGTTCTTGAACCCGAGTAGCGTGTATCGCTGACGCCCGTCGATGCGGTGAGATCCAGCGTCGGCATATAGCCTGTTTCGGCGGAGCGAATCTGCTCACGTGCCAAATCCTGGCTCAAACGTGCGGACAACAGGTTCAAGTTGCGGTTTTCGGCTTCTTTCAGCAGGTTGTTAACGGCTTCAGGTTTCTGGGTAGAGAAACGCTCGATGTTCAGACCAGCCAATTGCGGGTAGAAATTGCCCGTAATCTGGCGCAGTGATTCCAGCGCATTATCCAGCGTATTACGCGTCAACACTTCATTGGCTAGCACGCTGTCATATTGTGCGCGAGCATTCTGAACGTCGGTAATGGCAACCAGACCTACGTTGAAACGCTGTGTCGTTTGATCCAACTGGCGATAAATCGCCTGTTTCTGCGCATTGATGTAGGACAGTGAGTCAATAGCACGCAGCACGTTGAAATAAGCGGTCGCCGTGTTCAGCATCAGGTTCTGTTGAGCGGTCTGATAGGTTACGTCTTCAATACCGGCTTGTTTTTCCTGCAATGTCAGCGCACGCCATTTGGACATGTCGAACAGCGTCTGGGTCAATTGCAGTGAAGCACCCTTGACGTCGCTGTTGACGCCTTTGCTGTCACGGTAGCCTCTGTTGTAGGTATAGTCAGCGCCTAAACCCAACTGTGGCAACAGCGGGCTGCGTGATTCATTGATTTTTTCAAACGCGGCGTCGCGGGTTGCCGCAGAGCTGCGTAAATCAGGGTTGGTGCTTTTTGCCTGCTGGTAAACCTGTAATAGGTTTTCCGCCTGACTCATGGCGCTAAAGCCACCCAGGCTCAGACCAATAAGAAGAGGGAGCAATTTCTTCATTTGCATTCCTTGTTGTGCAGCAATCTCGCTATGGTAGCGCTGTCTATAGACGAATAATTGTCGATTCTATCAGAATCTGCCAATAGGATAAGGTAGCTGAACGTGCCATCTTTCAGCGGAATATGTCCAAATGGTCAGGTAAATTGACCTGTTGGATGATTCAGGGCGACGTTTTGCGGTTCAGTAAGGCACCGAAAAGTGATGCGATGGGCGGATATAGCCCCACGTCGCTGACGTCATGCCGAATAAACGTTCAAAAACAATGATGAGTATAATGACAGCGAATTCCGCCATACAATACCGAATTCCATTAATACTTGTTACAGGAGTATAGCCATGGCGTCTTCCGTATCCGGCCCCGTTACTTTCACCAAAGATGATGTAGAAATTATTGCACGCGAAACGCTGTACGACGGTTTTTTTTCGTTGGAGCGTTACCGCTTCCGTCATCGTCTGTTTAATGGCGGCATGAGTGGTGAAGTTAGCCGTGAAATTTTAGAGCGCGGTCACGCTGTGGTGCTTCTGCCTTACGATCCGGTACGTGATGAAGTGGTATTAATAGAACAGATTCGTATCGCCGCCTATGACACCAGCGCGTCTCCCTGGCTGTTTGAGCTGGTGGCTGGCATGATTGAGCCAGGAGAAAGCCACGAAGGCGTGGCGCGGCGTGAAGCAGAGGAAGAAGCTGGGTTAAGGGTTGGCCGCTGTAGACCGATAATCAACTATCTTGCCAGCCCCGGTGGCACTAGCGAACGTTTGGCGGTGATGGTGGGTGAAGTGGATACCCGCATGGCGAAAGGGATTCACGGTTTGGCGGAAGAAAATGAAGATATCCGCGTACATGTGGTGAGCCGTGAACAGAGCTATCAATGGGTTGAGGCGGGGATTGTTGATAACGCGGCGTCTGTCATTGCCTTGCAATGGTTGGCGTTGCACCATGAAGAACTGAAGCGCGAGTGGGTGGGTTGAATTGATGAAACGTTATACACCGGATTTCCCTGCCATGATGAGGCTATGTGAAACCAATTTCATGCAATTACGGCGTTTGCTGCCAAAAGTTGATGAAGTCGGTGAAATCGCGGTTTATCACGTCGATAATGCGGTCTACCAACTGACGATTCTTGAATCTACTCGCTATACCTCATTGGTCGAGATTAAGCAGACGGCACCCGCTGTCAGCTATTGGAGCCTGCCAATGATGAGCGTTAGGTTGTATCATGATGCGTTGGTTGCGGAAGTGTGTGCCAGCCAGCAGATCTTTCGTTTCAAAGCACGTTATGATTATCCTAATAAGAAGTTACACCAACGTGACGAAAAGCATCAAATTAATCAGTTTCTTGCTGATTGGCTAAAATATTGTTTGGCGTATGGTTCGATGTCGATACCGGTTTTTGATACCCAATAGATTTCAACGTGCAGGAAAGTGGCCGTTGAGCCATAAGGGAAACCAACGTATACCCTAAATAATTCGAGTTGCAGGAAGGCGGCGACACAGTGAATCCCCGGGAGCTTACATCAGTAAGTGACTGGGGTGAGCGAGGAAAGCCAACGCACATGCAGCTTGAAGTATGATGGGTATATTCTGCAATTTGAAAGATGACGGGTAGAGACAGATTTACGTAACCAAGGACACCATTTGGAAAGCCTGTTGACACTGCCTGTGGCGAGTGGCGCCAGAGTCAGGATTTTACAAATAACAGATACCCATCTTTTTGCGGGCGAGCATGAAACCTTGCTGGGTATCAACACCTATCGTAGCTATCACGCTGTGCTGGATGCCATCAAGGCTCGGCAGGATGCGTTTGATTTGATCGTAGCGACGGGCGATTTGGCGCAGGATCATACGCTGCAAGCCTATCATCATTTCTCGCGTGCGATTGCGCAGATTCCTGCACCTTGCGTATGGCTTCCAGGTAACCACGATTTCCAACCGGCGATGGTAGACGCGCTGGCTGACGCCGGTATTGCGCCGTCCAAACATGTGCTGCTGGGCGACAAATGGCAGATTATTCTATTGGACAGCCAAGTGTTCGGCGTCCCGCATGGTGAACTGAGTGAATACCAGCTTGAATGGTTAGAGCGTAGCCTGAAAAGCCAGCCTGAGCGCTTTACGCTGCTGCTGCTGCATCATCATCCACACCCTTCTGGCTGTACCTGGCTCGATCAACACAGCTTGCGTAACGCGCATAATTTGTCTGCGGTACTGGATCGCTATCCACAGGTGAACACCGTGCTATGTGGGCATATTCATCAAGAGATGGATTTTGACTGGCATGGCCGCCGGCTGCTGGCAACGCCATCGACCTGCGTGCAGTTCAAACCGCACTGTACCAATTTCACGATTGATAACATGGCACCGGGATGGCGCTATTTGGACCTGCTGCCAGATGGCCGTCTGGAAACTGAGGTCTACCGCCTGTCGGGCAGCGAATTCCTGCCTGACATGGATTCGGACGGTTACTAATGCCAACACTTCTTTATCTGCACGGTTTTAACAGTACCCCCCAGTCATCGAAAGCGACGGCGCTGAAAACGTGGCTGGCAGAACAGCATCCTGAAATTGACATGGTGATTCCACAGCTTCCGCCTTATCCGACGGAGGCCGCCGAGATGATGGAGTCGTTGATTATGGAACGAGCGGGTCGTCCGGTCGGTATTGTTGGCTCTTCCCTCGGTGGTTATTATGCCACCTGGCTATCCCAGTGTTTTATGCTGCCTGCCGTGGTTGTGAATCCCGCAGTGAAGCCGTTTGAACTGTTGCTGGACCATCTGGGCGAATATCAGAACCCCTACACCGGCGAACAATATGTGCTAGAGTCTCGGCACGTGTACGATCTGAAGGTCATGCAGGTTGACCGACTGGAATCGCCGGATTTGCTCTGGCTGCTATTGCAGACTGGGGATGAGGTTCTGGACTATCGTCAGGCAGTCGCGTATTACACGGCCTGCCGTCAAACTGTGGAATCAGGGGGCAATCATGCCTTTGTTGGATTTGAGCACTTTTTCACACCCATTGTGAATTTTTTAGGGCTCACGACAGACTGAACGCCGCACATGCATTGAAAAACGAATCGCCGAAAGCGGTTCGTTAAACACCATTCACTGAACTCAAAGAATTAACGCAAACTATGGCTCAATCAAGTTATAACGCTGATGCGATTGAAGTACTCAGCGGACTGGAACCGGTGCGCCGTCGTCCGGGAATGTACACCGATACCACGCGTCCTAACCATCTGGGACAAGAGGTCATAGATAACAGCGTTGATGAAGCGCTGGCGGGTCATGCACGCCGTATTGATGTGATTTTGCACGCCGATCAGTCACTCGAAGTGATTGATGATGGCCGTGGGATGCCGGTTGATATTCACCCTGAAGAGGGTGTACCCGCCGTTGAACTGATCCTGTGTCGTCTGCACGCGGGCGGCAAATTTTCCGGTAAGAACTACCAGTTTTCGGGCGGTTTGCACGGCGTAGGGATTTCCGTGGTAAACGCCCTGTCTACCCGTGTTGAAGTCACCGTCAAGCGCGATGGTCAGGTCTATGACATCGCCTTTGAAAACGGTGATAAGGTGCAGGAACTTACGGTAACAGGCACCTGCGGGCGTCGTAACACCGGTACGCGCGTGCACTTCTGGCCGGATGAGAAATTCTTCGACAGCGCACGCTTTTCGGTATCTCGTTTGACGCACTTGCTGAAGGCCAAAGCGGTCTTGTGCCCCGGTGTGGAAATCATCTTCAAAGATAAAGTGAATAACACCGAGCAGCGCTGGTGCTATTTGGATGGTCTGAACGACTACCTGTGTGAAGCGATAAATGGCCTGATCACGCTGCCGGAAAAACCGTTTCTGGGCTCGATTAGCGGTGATACGGAAGCCGTAGACTGGGCGCTGCTCTGGCTGCCAGAAGGCGGTGAACTGCTGACGGAAAGTTACGTTAACCTTATTCCTACGCCAATGGGCGGGACGCATGTTAACGGCCTGCGTCAAGGCCTGCTGGATGCGATGCGTGAATTCTGCGAATTCCGTAATATTCTGCCACGTGGCGTGAAGCTGAGCGCAGATGATATCTGGGAACGCTGCGCTTATGTGCTGTCGGTAAAAATGCAGGAACCGCAGTTTGCCGGGCAGACCAAAGAACGTCTCTCTTCCCGCCAGTGTGCTGCGTTTGTGTCCGGCGTCGTGAAAGATGCTTTCAGCCTGTGGTTGAACCAGAACGTACAGGCCGCGGAGCAACTGGCTGAGCTGGCTATTTCTAGCGCTCAACGCCGCATGCGTGCTGCCAAAAAAGTGGTGCGAAAGAAGCTGACCAGCGGACCAGCGTTACCTGGCAAGCTGGCGGATTGCACCTCGCAGGATCTCAACCGGACGGAACTGTTTCTGGTAGAAGGGGATTCGGCGGGTGGATCGGCGAAACAGGCGCGTGAACGTGAATTTCAGGCGATCATGCCGTTGAAAGGTAAGATCCTGAATACCTGGGAAGTCTCCTCCGATGAAGTGCTGGCTTCGCAGGAAGTACACGATATTTCAGTCGCTATCGGTATCGATCCCGATAGCACCGATCTCAGCCAACTGCGTTACGGCAAGATCTGTATTCTGGCGGATGCGGACTCCGATGGCTTGCACATCGCAACGCTGCTGTGTGCGCTGTTTGTCCGCCATTTCCGAGCGCTGGTTCTAGGCGGGCACGTTTATGTTGCGATGCCGCCATTGTACCGTATCGATCTGGGCAAAGAGGTTTACTACGCGCTGGATGAAGAGGAAAAAGCGGGCGTGTTGGAACAGCTTAAGCGCAAAAGAGGCAAACCTAACGTACAGCGCTTTAAAGGTCTGGGTGAAATGAACCCACCGCAGCTGCGTGAAACCACGCTGGATCCGAATACTCGCCGTCTGGTGCAGTTGACCATCAACGACGAGGAGATGGATCAAACGATGGCGATGATGGATATGCTGTTGGCGAAGAAACGCTCGGAAGATCGTCGCAACTGGCTGCAAGAGAAAGGCGATAGGGCGGAGATCGAAGTATAACGCTTTGATCAGATACCTCATCGACGGCAGGTATATTCGCTTATGAAAGTCACGCTTGAGGAACTTCAGGCTTTTGTGGTGGTGATCGACACCGGTTCGATCACGGCGGCAGCGGAACAGCTTGGGCAAACTACGTCCGGCATCAGCCGGGCGCTGCGGCGTCTGGAGGACAAGCTGGGTACGACCTTGCTGCATCGTACTACCCGGCGCCTCTCGCTTTCCGAAGAGGGCACGATGTTCCTTGAGCACGCCCGTGGTGTGATTCACGCCGTGGAGCATGCAGAAGAGCAAGTGTTGCTGCGTCACGAGCAACCGAGCGGACGGCTGCGGATCAATTCGGCTTCAGCGTTTATACAGCATGTGATTGTGCCTCTGGTGCCGGAGTTTCGTCGCCGCTATCCAAAAATCATTCTTGAACTCAACACGGATGATTTCATTATCGACTTACTGGAACAGCATATCGATATTGCCATTCGTATTGGCACACTCAAAGACTCCACCATTCATGCTCGACCGCTCGGTGCAAGCAAGCTGCGTATTGTCGCCAGCCCTGATTATCTACAACAGCATGGTACACCAGAGACGGTTGAGTCATTGGCCGATCATATTTGTCTGGGGTTTACTCAGGTGGAGTCGCTGAATCATTGGCCGCTGCGGCACGGGCTTCAGGATTTTTACCCCATCACGCCAGCGCTGTTGGCATCAAACGGTGAAATATTGCGTCAGCTTGCGTTACGAGGCGAAGGGATTGTGCGTATGTCTACCTTCCTGATTCGTGACGATTTAGCGGCGGGGCGACTGGTGCCGATCCTGACCGAGGAGACGGTAGAAGCCAGCCTGCCGGTTTACGCGGTGTATTATCGCAATAGCCAACTGGCGGCGCGTATTACCTGCTTTCTGGATTTTATGAGCGAGAAGCTAACGGAAAATCCGCTGTGAGGCGTGACTCACAGCGCTGGAGAGGTGTGTAAACTGCCGATCAGGCAAAGAGTTGATCCAGATGCTGGCGGTAGTTTGCAAGATAAGCGGGGACGTCCGGTGCCTTGATCACATCGTTGCAGATGAAGGTCGGCAGTGGAGATAACCCGATAAACTGGTTTGCTTTGTGGAATGGCAGATAAACCCCGTCGACCCCTACACCGTGGAAGAACTGATCAGGATCGTCGAAAGCTTCCAGCGGCGCATTCCACGTCAGAGACAGCATGTATTTCCGGCCTTGCAACAACCCACCAGAACCGTATTTCTTGCTGGCATCTGAACGGCTGCGGCCATCGCTGGCGTAAAGCGAACCGTGGCCGGCGGTAAACACGTCATCGATGTATTTCTTCAGTATCCACGGTGTATCCATCCACCAACCCGGCATCTGGTAAATGATGGTATCCGCCCACAGGTAGTTCTGAATTTCCTTTTCAATATCATAGCCGTTGTCCACGACAGTCACGCGAATGTCGTGACCTTTATCGCGTAGAAAACTGGCGGCGACGTCGGTAAGGGTGTCGTTCAACTCACCTTTGGAGTGGGCGAATGATTTGCCCGCGTTAATCAGCAAAATCTTCTGCATAGGTCTGTTCTCGAATCGGTTATCACGAAGAGGTTGGGCGTAGTCTAGGGGAGCGAGCGATGAAGAAAAATGGGCGGTAGCGCATAACACTGTTGACTGAATATCAACAATAAGAGGCGGAATGCCGCTATGTTGAAATAATGCGTAGAGGGCAAAAGGCAAGAGAATCCTTCCCTTGCCCTGTTCAGATCGTGTGGCGTATCTATCGATATAAAGCGGCTTTTCCTATTGAGCCGAAGAGCGCCATTTTATAGCGAATCACCTCTTTTGCCGCGTTGATCGGTTCCGGGTAGATGGCATTAGGGTCCCACCAGGTTTCACGGCTGAGGATTTCCCGCGCTTTTTGGAAATAGGCGAATTTCATATCGCTGGAAATATTGATTTTGCCTACGCCCAGCGTCACCGCTTCGGCAATTTCGGCGTCTGGGTTTGCTGAGCCGCCGTGCAGGACGAGTGGGATCGATACCCGCTGCGAGATATCTCGCAGGATATGCATTTGTAGCTCTGGCTTCAGGTCTTTGGGGTAGATACCGTGCGCCGTGCCAATGGCAACGGCTAACGTATCAACGCCCGTCCGGTTAACGAAATCTTCCGCCTGCTCGGGGTCGGTATAGATCACTTTGCTGACGCCGCCTTCTATCGTGGTGCCAGTATCACCAATCGTGCCTAATTCCCCCTCGACGGAAACGCCAACGGCATGCGCCAGTTTTACCACCTCGGTGGTGAGTGCGACGTTCTCCTCATAAGGCAGGAGCGAGCCGTCGATCATCACGGAGGTAAACCCGCATTGGATGGCGCGCAGAACGTGCGCGATCGAGGCGCCGTGATCGAGGTGGATGACAAACGGAACCGGGCTGCGCAGCGTTCTTTCTCGCACATAAGCGAAGAACTCATCGGTAACGAAAGCCAATTCGCTCGGGTGGATAGAGATGATGGCGGGGGTATTCGTTGCTTCGGCTTCTTCCACCACGGCGCGGATAAAGCAGCTATCGGCCACGTTAAACGCTCCGATAGCGAAGCGATGCTCACGTGTGGGCTTAAGCATATCGGTCATAGAAATCAACATGATGTGTCTCTCCTGTGTCGGATAAAGGGCAAAGCGTTCCTGTATCAGTGGATAACCACTGATGGCGAAGGTCGGTAAAGCGCGAACGGTCAGGCTTTGTTGGTTGAACCGGACCAACTGAGATAATCGGCGACCACGTCGCGGCACGCGGATTCCATCGTCGCTAGCAGGTCGGATAGCTCCATCGTTGGGTACTGATGTAGCGCCTGCTGCAACGCCGTTTTCCCTGCCTCAAAAACAGCTGCGCCGACGTTGATTTTGGCGACACCGTGACGGCTGACGCGGCGAATGTCGTCGGCCTTGGTGCCGCTGCCGCCGTGGAGTGCCAGCGGCACCGTTGATGCCTGATGCAACGCTTCCAGTCGCTCAAAATCAATCCGTGGCGTCACTCCGGCAGGGTAAATACCGTGGGCGGTGCCGACCGACACAGCAAGCAGGTCGATACCGGTTTGGCGGATAAAGGGAATGACATCCTCTACTTGCGTCATTTTCACCGTGGCATCCTCAAGGTCGTAGACGGGGGCATCGGCGATATGCCCAAGCTCACCTTCCACACAGACGCCAGCGGTCGCAGCGATGGTCACTACCTGCTGTGTGCGCTGGATGTTTTCCGCCAGCGGATAGCTGGAAGCATCGATCATCAGTCCGGTAAACCCCGCACGGAACGCCTGCCCGATCAGGTTGAATGCCGTGCCGTGATCCAGGCTAAGCGCAACAGGGACGGTTGCCCGTTCGGCCAGCGCCTTGACCAGTGGCACCGCGAGATGCGGCGGAAAGTGTGCACTGTGTCCTTGGTAAACGTTAAGGATCAGTGGCGCACGCTGTTGCTCGGCGGCAGCAATGGCCGCACGAGCAGTCTCCAGATTGAAACAGTTGATGGCGAGCACGGCATACTGCTGTTGATACGCGTCATCAATGAGGGCTTTCATTGCGGCATACATGGCGGCTCCTGTTATTCGAGAGTGAACTTAATGTCTTCGTCACGAACGCGGCTGTCATCAACGTCGTCGAACTCTTCATCAGCCTGTGTGACGCGTTTCTTAATCAGCGACAGCATCACGCCGCAGATTACTGTGCCGATACCGAGCGCCAGACAGAACATCAGCGGCTTGGTAAACAGCGGGACCACAAACATGCCGCCGTGCGGCACGGGTGCCTCCACACCCCAGACCATGATCAGTCCGCCCGCAATGGCGGAGGCGACAACGCAACTGGCAACGACCCTAAATAAATCGCGTGCGGCAATCGGGATGACCCCCTCAGTAATCATGCAGATCCCCATCGGGAAGGCCGCTTTCAGCGCCTCTTTTTCTGCGCGGGTGTACTTGTAGCGAGTCAAAAAGAAAGAAAGCGTGATGCCGAAAGGCGGAATCATTGAACCGACAAACTTGACGGCTTCCGGCCCGTAAATGCCATCGACCAACATGCCGTCTGCGAAGAGCGACATCGTTTTGTTTACCGGTCCGCCGAAGTCGAAGGTTGCCATTGCCCCCAAAATTGCGCCCATCAGGAATTTTGAACCGCCTTGCATGGATTCCAGCAGATGAATCAGCGATTTTTGCAGCCAGATGATGGGTTGACCGATAAACGTCATCATCAGCAGTCCCGCGATAATGGTACTAAGCAGCGGCAGGATCATGACGGGCATCAGCCCCTGCATCGACGTGGGTAGCTTGATGTAGCGGCGCAGCAGCAACACCGTGTAGCCGACTAAAAATCCGCCGAGAATACCGCCGATAAACCCAGTTTGAATCTGCCCGCAGATAAAGCCCACAATCAGGCCGGGTGCAAAGCCGGGGCGGTCGGCAATCGAGTAAGCGATCGCGGCGCTGATTAGCGGCACAATCAGCCCCATTCCCCAGCCGCCGATCTGATTGAGCATCCATGCGATGCTGCCGGTTTGCTTGCCGACATCCGGACCACCGATGACCTGACCGAGAGCAATGCAGATCCCGGCGGCGACAATCAGCGGGATCATCCAAGAAATACCGGTAAGAAGATGCTGTTTTATTTCCTGTCCAACGGTTATTTTTCTGGTGTTCATAATGATTACCCCGAAATGGATATATTCAGGCACCCGCTAAAGAGCTAGCGACTTTTTCCAGAAACTTGATTGGAGATTTAATAACGACCTCCGTTTTTACCCGAACGATAGGTTTACCTTTAAATCGTTCCTCTCCTGTTATTTTGATATCGATAGCCAGAATAACGACGTCGGCGGCGGCTATCTCATCGTGTGTTAATTCATTCTCGGTGCCAATCGTGCCTTGGGTTTCCACTTTGATCGCATAATTTAACGCGTTGGCACCTTTAATAAGTTTCTCGCGTGCGATATAGGTATGCGCGATACCTGCCGTGCAGGCGGCAACACAAACAATATTCATTTTGAGCCTCGTCTTATATCGGAGTGACAGGCGCTGTTTCTGCATACTGACTAAACAGCCGAATAATTTTATGGGGATCGGATTCGTCCAACAGTTGAGCAATCACCTCATCATCGGCCAGTGCACTGGCAACCTGAGACAGCAGGCGAATGTGTGTCGTGTTCTGATCTTCCAGACGCACGGCAAAGAGAATAATGCAGCGAACCTGGCTGCCGTCGAGCGTTTCCCAGGGGATATCCTGACGGGTTCGGCCAATCGCGAGCGTGGTTTGTTTTACGGCAGATGATTTCCCATGAGGGATCGCAATATGGTTTTCAAAGCCGGTTGAACCTTCGGCTTCACGTAACCAGACATCATGAATAAAATCCTGTTTATTGGTAATAGCGCCATCGGCATACAACAGGTCGGTTAATTCATTAATGACTTCATCTTTATTCGTCGCGAACATGTCTAACTTTACGCGGTTGGCATTCAGTATTTTATTGATATCCATTTATCACACCTCATCTATAAATTTAAAAAATTAACGTTCGGCCAATAATCAGTGAGGAACGGCCTGATGCAGTTGATTCGCGATAACTTTCTCGGTCACGCGTTTAATGTCATCGTCATTAAAAAAGGCGGATACATAAACCACCGGAATCAGTTGCTCTTCCAGATGAATCGTAGAAATAATTAGCTCAATATCTTCCTGCTGACAGAATATCTGCATATTACTGGCCGAAATAACGCCAACAATAATCCAGTCAGGAAACGCGCGCAGAATACGGTTTTTTAGCAGGTGCGATGTTCCCACACCGCTGGAGCACACCACCAAAATTCGTTTGTGAGCAATTTGGCGTTCCAGCGCGGCTTGAAAATGAATGGTCAGATAGCCGACTTCATCTTCAGCGACCGGTTTTAATTGAAATCGCAGACAGACTTCATTCATGGCTTGCTGAGTCATTTCATAAATATCGATAAATTCGCTTTTGATATCGTCTAATAATGGATTGCGAATGTGTATTTGATACTTTAATCGGTTAAGCAACGGCTTGATATGAATAAGCAATCCTTCATGTAATAACTTATCCGTACGCAAGTCGATATTGATTAAATCAGAAAATACCTGCGTTAATGCACGCGTAATTCTACGCGATTCACCGTTAGAAAATTGGTAGCGAAGCAGTTGGTTATCTGCACGCTCTTCCATCACAATGCCTGAAGAGATAATATATTGGTAAATAAACCAGACTTCATCAGAAGGTAGCGTACTCTCGACGCGTTGCTCTATTTGGGTCACCATATTTTTAGCGATGGAGAATATGCGATTATCAACCTGCTGATGAATAGAGTCTTCCGCCATGATGAGCGCTTTTCCCTGCGCAATGCGGTGCATCATAATTAAGGTATGGGTGAAAATATTGATGTAATAAGGCTCGCCGAGCGGATAAGAAAGCGCTTTCTCCATGTCTTGTAACAGCGCTTCGACGAAGGAAACGTCTTTTTCACCGAAATAGTTAATCAGCGCCCTATAGCTGCCGGGGTCGAGACGAGAGTGGCTAAGCGGGCCGGGCTCTTTATGGTGCATAACGTCATTAATCAGCGAGGCCATCGCCTGACGCACCTGATTTTCACTGCCCTCAATGTGCGTGCCGCTCTGGCTGCGAACCAACGATAATCCCAGTGGATGTAGCCAGCTTTCGATAATTTTCAGATCGTTAACGATAGAGGCACTGCTGATAAAGTAGCGTTCTGACAGTTTACTTATGGAAGTTTCGTGAGGTGTGTCGCTTAATAACTGTGAGGCGATTTTGACGCGGCGAGCATTATTGATCAGGGCATCGGTATCGCCATCATCCACGACAAGCTGCTGTTCCAGCAACGTGAGGTGTCGATCGTCATCCGTTGTTAACATGATGCCCGCACCGACCTTTTTGTCTGGATAAATATTCCAGACAAAAAGGAAGGCTTCAACAAATTGCATATCGCGATAGACGGTTTTTTCCGACACATCCAGGTAATGTGCAATATCTTTAACCGTTACATATCCCTGGTGTTGTAACAGATATTTCAATAAACGGTTCTGGCGGGAGGTGAGTGGCTGCATCATATTACCCTCTGTGATTCGTTAGATTTTCTGATGCTTATCGGATTGATGATTTTTTCTAAATAGTTTCCTGTTTTATTTTCTCTTTCGATTTATTTAAATAGGGTGCTGTAGTGATTAATTTAGTCGTGATAGTCGATAGGGACAATACTAAATACTGTCCGCTGAGTAGGACAAAATTAAAACATGATGCTGAGTGAATATTAATTGGGATCGCGATCACGTTATCATGGGTAATAATTGTGATCTCATCTGCATATTAATTATTTCGCATAAATAATGCAGTGAAAATAAGAATAGGAGCAAGCCAGGACAGGGGTGAAATAAAAAGGTAAGAACGCCGTGCTGTGCGTTCTTACCCTATTGTGGTGGCGATGTCTGAACTGAACATCGCCTTATGTTAATCATTATCGTTTGCGCCGACAATGATGATGAATAATTCTTAATGAAACGGTATGTTTGCTATCAAACTGCTAAAGCAGACTGCGTCTGTGCGATGTATCAATGAGGTGTAATGAAATTACCGACTTACGAAATCGATCACTACGAGCTGGACGATGGCGAAGCGATTAACCGCGAGTACCCAGATTCATTCTGGATTCCGGCCAAAGCGGTACGTGAATCACTTGCGTCTGGCGATTTTGTTAAGTTGATCTTCCGTATGGAGGAAACGGCGGGCTCTGATGACCTTTCGGTAGAAAGAATGTGGGTCAACGTGACAAAAAAGCACGATGCGTTTTACGAAGGGGTTTTAGATAATGAGCCTACGGGAAGCGACTGTGTGCAATGCGGCCAGGTTGTTACGTTTCATTCTTGCCACGTGATTGGTATCTATGGAAAGAATGAATAGCCGCATTGCTAATCTGGCTGTGCTGTATAAACGATAAGATCGTCGGTTTCCGTGTGGGGTGAAACGATTACCGTCTATCACCCGAGCGTCAACTTCTACCGCTAGCCACCTTCTCTGGGAACCGTCGGATTCACACCAGCAATCACCTGTGGGGCCGCGACGTTGTTCCCTGTGACATCGCCTCATCAGATAAGGTACTATTCCCGCCAAACATACCGCCGCTATGGCGTGTCGGAAAGCGTAACAATCGCGCCGCGATGTGAGGAAAGTGAGATAAATGAGTGAGATGACTCATGACGGCGCAGAAAGCCTTGCGCTGCGCACGTTTACCGAAAATGCATACCTGAATTATTCCATGTACGTCATCATGGACAGGGCATTGCCGTTCATTGGCGATGGTCTGAAACCTGTGCAGCGTCGCATTGTGTATGCGATGTCCGAGCTGGGACTGAATTCCAGCGCCAAATTTAAAAAATCCGCCCGCACCGTGGGTGACGTGCTGGGTAAATACCATCCACACGGTGACAGCGCCTGCTATGAAGCGATGGTGCTGATGGCGCAGCCGTTCTCTTACCGCTACCCGCTGGTGGATGGTCAGGGGAACTGGGGGGCGCCGGACGATCCGAAATCGTTCGCTGCCATGCGTTATACCGAATCGCGGTTGTCCAAATACGCGGAAGTGCTGCTGTCAGAATTAGGGCAGGGCACGGTCGATTACACCCCGAATTTTGATGGCACGATGCAAGAGCCGAAGATGCTGCCTGCGCGTCTGCCTAATATTCTGATGAACGGTACCACTGGGATCGCCGTCGGCATGGCAACGGATATTCCGCCACACAATGTGCGTGAAGTCGCTGCGGCAACAGTCATGCTGCTGGAAAATCCAAATGCCTCGTTGGACGATTTGTTACAGCATGTGCAGGGGCCGGATTTCCCGACGGAAGCTGAAATCATCACGCCGCGCGATGAAGTGCGCAAACTTTACCAGAACGGCCGTGGCTCGGTACGCATGCGCGCGGTTTGGAAGAAAGAAGACGGTGATGTGGTGATTACCGCGCTGCCACATCAGGTTTCTGGTGCCAAAGTGCTGGAGCAAATTGCCAGCCAGATGCGTGCGAAGAAGCTGCCGATGGTGGAAGATCTGCGTGATGAATCCGATCACGAAAATCCAACCCGTCTGGTGCTGGTGCCGCGCACGAACCGTATCGATATGGATCAGGTGATGAATCATCTGTTCGCCACTACCGATCTGGAAAAGAGCTACCGCGTTAACATGAACATGATCGGTCTGGATGGTCGCCCAAGCGTGAAAGGGCTGGTCGAGATCCTGAGCGAGTGGCTGGTATTCCGTCGCGACACCGTGTGCCGCCGACTGAACTACCGTCTGGAAAAAGTGCTCAAACGCCTGCATATCCTCGAAGGTTTGCTGATTGCGTTCCTGAACATTGATGAAGTGATTCATATCATCCGCACGGAAGATGAGCCGAAGCCCGTTCTGATGCGCCAGTTCAGCCTGAGTGAAACACAGGCTGAAGCGATCCTGGAGCTGAAATTACGCCACTTGGCCAAGCTGGAAGAAGTGAAAATCCGCGGTGAGCAGGGCGATCTGGCAAAAGAGCGCGATCAGCTTCAAGCGCTACTGGCGTCGGATCGTAAGCTAAGCAATCTGATTAAGAAAGAGATTCAGTCGGATGCGCAGACCTATGGTGACGATCGTCGTTCGCCGCTGCATGAGCGCAGTGAATCAAAAGCGATGAGCGAGCATGACTTTGTGCCGTCTGAACCCGTTACCATTGTGTTGTCGGAAATGGGCTGGGTACGCAGCGCCAAAGGGCATGACATCGATCCTACCGGGCTGAGCTATAAAGCGGGCGATAGCTTCCGCGCCGCGGCTAAAGGCAAGAGCAATCAGCCCGTGGTGTTTATTGACTCCACCGGCCGCAGTTATGCGCTGGATCCGATCACCATGCCTTCTGCGCGCGGTCAGGGCGAGCCACTGACAGGCAAACTCACGCCGCCTCCGGGTGCGACGATTGAACAGGTGCTGATGGCCGCAGACGATCAGCCATTGCTGATGGCATCGGATGCGGGCTATGGATTTGTTTGTACCTTCAACGATCTGGTGGCGCGTAACCGCGCAGGTAAAGCGATTATTACGCTACCGGATAACGCGAAGGCGCTGACTCCTATCGAGATTAAAGGCCAAGATAACCTGCTGATGGCGATCACCGCCGCAGGCAGAATGCTGCTGTTCCCTGTCTCCGATCTGCCACAGCTGTCGAAAGGCAAGGGCAATAAGATTGTGTCCATCTCTTCGGCCGATTTTGCGGAAGGCAAAGATCGTCTGACCTGGCTGTATCTGCTGCCACCACAGGCTTCCGTCACGCTGTATTTCGGTAAGCGTAAGCTGGTGCTGCGTCCGAACGAGCTTCAGAAGTATCAGGGCGAGCGCGGACGGAAAGGTACGTTACTGCGTGGGCTGCAACGCATCGATCGGATTGAGGTGGATGCGCCGCAGCAGATTGATACTGGCAGCAGCGAAGAATAACTCCTCCATATTGTCATTGTGCATGTTGAGAAAGGCGGTGTTTACCGCCTTTCTTTGGTTTCCGGTTGCCATCCGCAGCAAATTGAATCACCGTGTGTTTTAGCGCGAAATCGCTATACTAGCGGCGGCTGTCGGCTAATGAGGTTGCTATGTTATCCATTTTGCGTTTTTTTGTTGTTGTTATATTTTCGATTTTGATCTGTATTTTTGGCTTATTTTACTGCCTGTTTAGCCCTCGAAATCCCCGTCATGTAGCGACCTTCGGCCGTCTTTTTGGTCGCTTGTCCGTGGTGTTTGGCCTGAAAGTAGAAATGCGGATACCGGAAGAAGCGGCGCATTATGGCAACTGCATCTATATCGCGAATCATCAGAATAATTACGATATGGTCACGGTATCCAGCGCGGTTCAGCCACGTACCGTTACCGTGGGTAAAAAAAGCCTGCTGTGGATCCCGTTCTTTGGGCCACTCTACTGGTTGACGGGTAACTTGCTGATTGACCGTGAAAATCGTGCCAAAGCGCATGGCACCATCGCTCAGGTAGTGAAGCATATTAAAGAGCGTAATACGTCTATCTGGATGTTCCCTGAAGGCACTCGCAGCCGTGGGCGCGGCCTGATGCCATTCAAAACCGGCGCTTTCCATGCTGCGATTAGCGCAGACGTGCCGATTGTGCCGATTTGTGTTTCTACCACCAGCAATAAGGTGAAATTAAACCGCTGGAATAACGGCCTCGTTATCGTAGAAATGCTGCCACCGATTGATACCCGAGCATATACCAAAGATCAGGTCCGAGAACTGGCTACACATTGCCATGATGTGATGGCGGCCAAGATTGCGGAGTTGGATGCGGAAGTTGCGGCGCGCGAAGCGGCAGGCAAAAAATAAACTTACCCCATCGATTCTTGGATTATTTCTTAGTTAAACTTTGCTTACGGTTAACAGATTTACGGAGTCATTATGTCACTCAGCCGACGTCAGTTTATTCAGGCATCGGGCCTTGCGTTATGTGCGGGTATGACGCCACTGGCGGTGAAAGCCAGTGGGAATCCCATCGCATTGCCGATACCGCCATTACTGGAGTCGCGCCGAGGCCAGCCTCTTTTTCTGACGATGCAGCGTACCCATTGGGCATTCTCCGGTGATCGTAAGACATCCATTTGGGGAATCAACGGCCGTTATTTAGGGCCGACGGTGCGGGTATATGACGGCGATGACGTTAAGCTGATTTACAGCAACCGCCTGAACGAGCCTATTGCGATGACGATTGGTGGGTTGCAGGTACCTGGGCCGCTGATGGGGGGGGCCGCCCGCATTATTTCTCCAGGCGGTGATTGGTCACCGGTGTTGCCTATTCGTCAGCCGTCGGCGACCTGCTGGTATCATGCGAATACGCCGAACCGCATGGCTCCCCATATCTATAACGGGTTGGCTGGGCTATGGCTGGTGGAAGACCGCGTTAGTAAATCCCTTCCGCTTCCCAATCACTACGGTGTTGATGATTTCCCATTGATTATTCAGGATAAACGACTGGATAACTTTGGTGTCCCTCTCTATAACCCGTCTTCTAGCGGTGGATTCGTGGGGGACTCGTTGTTAGTTAACGGTGTCCAAAGCCCCTTTGTTGAGGTTTCTCGTGGTTGGGTTCGACTGAGATTGCTGAATGCATCTAACTCTCGTCGTTACCTCATGCGATTAAGCGATGGTCGAGCGATGCATGTGATCGCCAGCGATCAAGGGTTGCTACCTGCACCGATGGCAGTGAGCCAGCTTTCTCTCGCGCCCGGCGAACGACGTGAAATTCTGATCGACATGTCGCAAGGCGAGGAAGTCACGCTGACGGCAGGTGAGTCCGCTGGGATTATGGATCGCCTGCGCGGGCTGTTTGAGCCTTCCAGCATCCTGATTTCCACCCAGATACTGACGCTTAAACCGACGGGGCTGTTGCCATTGGTAACGGACAACCTGCCGATGCGTTTGCTAGCCGATAACATCATTGAAGGTAGCATCAGCCGCACGCGAGAATTCCGTCTGGGTGATAGTTTGCCCGGCATCAACGGCGCGATGTGGGACATGACGCGTGCTGATGTACAAACCCAGCTTGGCCGCTGTGAACGCTGGATTATCCACGCCGATACGCCGCAGGCTTTCCACATTCAAGGCGTCAAATTCTTGGTGCGCAGCGCGAATGGTCGCCCACCGGCGGTGGAAGACAGCGGTTGGAAAGATACGGTATGGGTGGATAACGATGTCGAACTGCTGGTTTATTTCATGCAGCCTTCCTCAATGGCGTTTCCCTTCCTGTATTACAGCCAGACGCTAGAACTGGCCGATCGCGGCTCGACAGGGCAGCTAATCGTACAGTCTGCGATGTAAACCTATAGCCCGCCAGTCTCCTTCCACCGTATCCCTCTGCCGTGACCCATGTTACGGCAACCTCGTCTGACAGCGATGTTTCCGATGCCCACTTGCTTCTTAATGTGATCTACCTCTATTCAGACAAACCAAAATTAAAGATACGGGGCCGTGCGGACGATACCTTATATATTGATGTTACTATGAATTATGGGTGAAGTATCGTTTGGCGTACGTGCTGTTCTGTGGCTGATGAGTGCTAAAAATCATTTTTTATTACAACAATTTCGGAGTCAGAACGTTTCGTTTCGCCATGAAATCAGGTTCACTTCTGTTTTAACCTGTACGCAGCGACTGGCTGCGTCACTAAAAAAGGCTGCACTATGCGGGAATTACTGCTTTGGGTCAGGGATCAGCTGGCTGGGGCGTCGTCGGCGCCTCGCTATATGCAGCTCGCGTCGTTGCTTGAATCAGAAATCGGCCGCCGTAAGACGCTATCAGGGCAGTTCTTACCTGCTGAAAGATTGATTGCGCAACAGTTGGGATTGTCGCGCGTGACGGTTTCCCGCTCCCTGTCGCTGCTGGAAGAAAAAGGACTGGTTGTTCGCCAGCAAGGTGTGGGAACCCGCGTTACCCAGCGACTTAATTATGCCTTGAGTGCTGAGGATGAAGGGTTCACCGCGCTCGTGCTGAAACAAGGCGGCATCGCTGGCAGCCTCTGGTTAGAGAGATCAATACAGGTTCCGCCTGCTAGCATCGCGGAAAAAATGTCTTTGCCAGAAGGCGAAGCTGTCACCTATCTGCGGCGTGTTCGGCTAAGCAATGGCGAACCTGTCTCACTGGAAACGACTTGGATTCCGCAAAAATTCTTACCCGACCCAGAAACACTCGAACAGTCGCTCTATCAATATTGGATAACGGGTGGGGTCATACCGGACAAAAAACGCTATCGTTTCAAAGCGATTGCCTGTGCGGCAGAAATCGCTACGCTTCTTGGTATTGCGGCGGAAGCCCCTGCGCTGTATTGCCAACTGCATGTTTATAACGAACAGGGTGAACTGCTGGAATACAGCGAAGCGCACTGCCGTAGCGATGTGTATGAGATTCAGTTTGCCGATTAGAGGAAAAATGCCAGCATGGGGAATGCTGGCATCGATGGTGGATTAGTCGTTTCTCGGTTCGTCAGGGTCCGATCCCAGGCGTTTCCCGCAATCCAGCTTGGCAATGTCACCCAGCTCGTCTTTATCAAGACGGAAATCAAACACCTCGAAGTTTTCCTTGATACGCGCAGGCGTCACCGATTTAGGAATCACCACCAGCCCACAGTCCAGATGCCAGCGGATGACAATCTGTGCCGGTGTTTTCCCGTATTTCATCGCCAGTTTACGGATAATAGGGTGATCAAAGACTCCTTCGCCACCCTGCGCCAGCGGGCTCCAGGATTCAGTCTGGATATGGTGTGTGGCATTCCAGGCATGGAGCTGCTTTTGCTGGAGAAGCGGGTGCAGTTCGACCTGATCGATGACTGGCAATACGCCCGTTTCTTCTTTTAACTGCTGTAAATGGTGAATATGGAAATTACTGACGCCGATGCTTTTCGCCAGACCTTGTTCCTGAAGTTTGATGAGCCCGCGCCAGGCATCGACGAAGGTATTCTGTTGCGGCAATGGCCAGTGAATCAAGTAGAGATCGACGTGATCTAACTGAAGTTTTCGCAGGCTCTCTTCCAGTGCTTTCTGGGGATCGGTGTGATCGCCATTCCAGAGCTTGGTGGTGATGAACACTTCTTCACGCGGCAGGTTCGCGGAACTCAGCGCCTGACCGACCGCTTCCTCGTTCTTATAAATCGCGGCGGTATCGATCGCCCGATAACCAATGGACAATGCTTCAGTCACGGCGATCACCGTATCCTCACTGCTTGCTCGCCAGACCCCAAGGCCCAACTGGGGCATGATATTACCGTCCGCCAGCTTAACTTTCGGTTGCGTCATCTCATTCTCCTTTTTATATCCGTTAATCCATAAACGTATCATAGGCTTAACTGGATGGGCGACCTGTTCATATCACGGACATAGAGGAACGTGATCCCTCGCAGGAACAGGCATATGATTTCAGTTTAGTAGAAAAATTCGTCTGCTATACGTTACCTGATGATAAAGGGAGCCGATCGGCTCCCCTTAACAGACACAGCATTGAGGGTATAGGTGTGGTTTAAACGATAGTGTTTTCTCCTGTAACTCGAATGATTAAGGGTAAAGCGATTTAACGCGCTGCTTCATAAATCTTCTGGCTTTCTTCCAACGTAATGTCGCGGTGCTCGCCTAATGCGGTCAGGCCGTGCTCGCTGAGTTTGGCGACCAGTGTCGGAATGGAACTGCCATCCAACTGATAGTCAGACAGGCGGGTCGGCACGCCCATTTTTTCGAAGAAGTCACGCGTGGCGGCAATCGCGCCGTCGATACGTTGGTCTTCGCTACCGTCGCGCAGGTTCCAGACGCGCTCGGCGTATTGCAGCAGCTTGTCACGTTTCTGGCTTTTTCTTGCCGCCAGCATGGCCGGCAGAACGATAGCCAGCGTTTGGGCATGGTCGAGGCCGTGCAGCGCCGTTAATTCGTGCCCCAGCATGTGGGTTGACCAATCCTGCGGCACACCTGCACCAATCAGGCCGTTCAACGCCATGGTGGCGCTCCACATTACATTGGCTCTGACCTTGTAGTTTTCCGGTTCAGCCAGTGCACGCGGGCCTTCTTCAACCAGCGTCAGCAGCAAACCTTCCGCAAAACGATCCTGTACTTTGGCATCGACGGAATACGTTAGGTACTGCTCAACCGTGTGAACGAAGGCATCGACCACGCCGTTCGCGATCTGGCGAGCGGGCAGAGTGTAAGTCACGACTGGATCGAGCACGGCGAAAAGCGGCTGTGTGTGTGGTGAACGGAAGGCGAGCTTATCGTTGGTTGATTTACGGGTGATGACCGCGCCATTGTTGGATTCTGAACCGGTTGCTGGCAGGGTGAGTACCGCTGCCAGTGCGACGCCGCGATCGATTTCCGCTCCGCCGGTTTGCAGAATGTGCCACGGGTCCTGTGCGGCCTGATAATCCGCCGCAGCGGCGATAAATTTCGTGCCGTCGACGACAGAGCCCCCGCCAACCGCCAGCAGGAAGTCAATCTTCTCTGCACGGACGACCTCAACGGCTTTCATCAGCGTTTCATACGTCGGGTTCGGTTCAATGCCGGAAAATTCGCGTACGTTGCGGCCTTCCAGCGCGCGATAGACCTGATCCAGCACGCCATTGTGCTTCACGCTGCCGCCGCCGTAAGTGATGAGGATACGGGCATCGGCAGGAATTTCTTTGCCTAATTCAGCAATCTGGCCTTCGCCAAACAGGATCTTGGTCGGGGTATGGAGTGTAAAATTTAGCATAGGTTATTTGTCCAGTTTAAAGCCCTGTTGAAGGATCGCGGGCAAGACTTTCGGGAAGTAGATGTGTTGGTAATAGCTGGCGGTGTTATCACCCCAGTTGTCGCCGTCTGCGCGGCCGGTTTGCTGCCAGTGTGTCACCAGCGTGTGGTTATATTGCTCAATCGCTGCAGGCAGAACGTCCTGATGATAGGTTTCATCATGGCGGAATGAATTCAGCGGCAGGCGCGGTTTCTGATGCGCTGGGGTATCGACGTAGCCGATAGCGACGCCCGCGACGGGGAACGTCAGTTCAGGGAGTTGCAGAAAGTCGATCAGCGCCTGCGGTTCGCGACGGATGCCGCCGATAGGGACGATACCCAGCCCAAATGAGCGTGCGGCAGCCATCAGCGTGCCGAGCGCGATGCCGACATCCGTTGTGCCAGCGATCAGGCTTTCGACACTTTCATGCGCGTGCTGCTGTTTGCCGCTCATGGTAATCCCGAGCTGCGTTTTATGCATGTCCAGCACCACAGTGATGAACACCGGTGCTTTGGCAATCCACGGTTGTCCACCAGCCAGTTCGGCAATGCGTGCCTTGCGTTCTGGGTCGCGGGTGACGATGAGCGAGACCTGTTGAGAGTTCACGGACGTCGGTGCTAAATGTGCGGATTGAATAATGGCGTCCAGTACGTCATCGGGAATGGGTTTATCAAGATAGCTACGTTCGCTGCGATGTGACGTAAACAGTTCAATCGTTTTATTCATGTCTTTGCCCAGGTGATGAGGGGACGAATGTATGCTCAGTATTGTCATCAACCAACGGAATACGTTCAATGCACATTTCTGTTTGGTTATTGCCTATTTCTACAAAACATAGGAGAAAAGGGTGATAAAAGTTCATGGGTATGTCATTTTGTTTCTCCTATCAGGAGAGAAGCTTCAGGCAGCAAAAGAGAACCCGTAGCGAGATAACACTATATTTATGGAGACCAAGGCATGTTGATGGAGACCAAGACATGTTGACGGAAGATCAAGGCATGTTGACGGAAAACCAATGCGAGCGGCTTGTTCAGCAACAGGCCGTGCGGCAGCGCATCGTGCAGCAGGCAATACGCTGCTCAACCAAAAGCTGGGTCACGCCTTCGCTCGTGCCTCAGGTCAGAATTCTGTATACGGAACAGCATCATCCGCGTGTGCCAGTGATGTATGAGCCAACGATCGTCATCATTCTTCAGGGCAAAAAAATTGGCTATCTGGGCGGAAAAACGTTCCAGTACGACCCGGAAAATTATCTGTTGATGACCGTTCCACTGCCGTTCGAATGTGAAACGATAGCCAGCGTTGAGAACCCTTTGGTAGGGATGTCGATCAGCATCGACGTCCAAATGCTTCAGGATTTACTGATCGACATCGGTGATGATGACAGCGCGATCCGTCCTTGTTCCGGGACTTGCGGGGTCAACAGTGCGCCGCTGACCGATGAGATTCTGTGCGCCGTTGAGCGGTTGCTGGATGCGATGAATAACCCGCGCGATGCCCGCGTACTGGGCCCGACGATTGTACGCGAGATTATCTATCACATACTCTGTGGCGAACGCGGTGTAGCATTACAGGCGCTGGTGAACCGGCACACGCACTTCAGCCAAATCGCCAAAGCGCTGCGTCGCATCGAAAATCACTACGCCGATAGCCTGAATGTGGAACAGCTGGCAGCCGAGGTGAACATGAGCGTCTCCGCGTTTCATCATAACTTCAAGGCGGTCACCAACACCTCGCCGTTGCAGTATCTGAAATCCTACCGCCTGCATAAAGCGCGAGTGATGATGATCAACGATGGCCTGAGAGCCGGCGTTGCAGCGGCTCGAGTCGGATATGAGAGTGCGTCGCAGTTTAGTCGGGAATTTAAACGTTATTTCGGTGCGACGCCGGGTGACGAAGTGACAAGATTAAAGGCCACTAATATGGCGGTTGAAGAAGGCTGAATACGGCAATAAATCGCACGGTTGCCGGATTAGGCGACCGTCCGTTTTTTACGCCATACAATGACGGCCATACCAATAAGGCCGCTGACCAGTAAAATAACTGGTAATAGGATCAGCGCGGTCATCACCTGATCTTCATAGCGTTTGACCAGCGGGATGTGGCTGAGCGCATAGCCGAGCGTGACAATCCCCCCGACCCACAGCAGCCCGCTGAGCCAGTTGAAAATCTGAAAGCGTGTATTGTTTAGCCCTGAAATCCCCGCCATCGTTGGTAGTAGTGTGCGGATGAAAGCTAAAAAGCGGCCAACCAAAAGCGCCGTCATGCCGTGACGGTGGAACAGGTGATAGGCGCGCTGGTGGTAATGTGCAGGAAGCTGCAACAGCCAGCCTTTTACCAGACGGGTATCACTTAGCCAGCGTCCTTGAAGGTAGCTGAGCCAACAGCCGAGGCTGGCGGCAATGGTGAGCAGAATCATCGTGGGGAAAAAGCTCATCACGCCTTTGGCAATCATGGCACCGGTGAGCAGCAGCAGGCTATCGCCGGGCAGAAAAGAGGCTGGTAGCAGGCCGTTCTCCAGAAACAGCGTCGTGAACAGAATGCCGTAAATCACCCAAATGACGTGGGGATCGGCCAGTGCACTAAAATCCTGCTGCCAGAGCGCCTGAATAATGTCGTGAACCATACTCATATTACTTCCCGCCAGTGACGATATTCACTATCTCTCAGGCAGCGGCGGTGGAATGCTGGGTTACCTGAAATCTACTGCCTATCAAGCCCTAAAATCAGTCTACCCGTCATACTTCAAGCTGCATGTGCGTTGGCTTCCTTTGTTCACCCCAGTCACTTACTTGAGTAAGCTCCTGGGAATTCACTACGTCGCCGCCTTCCTGCAACTCGAATTATTTAGGGTATATGGGGCAAAACGCCTTACCGCATTGTGAGAATACGATAGAGCTTAATGCTTAATTTTTGGTTAAGGTAACGCGGTTTTTTAGTAAGCGTTGACTCATTATTATCATAACGCATTACCCACCGCGTCGCAGGGGAAATCAAGACGCGGCGATTTTATGGCCGTCACACTTTCTGTATTTTGTTGCCTGGTTGTTTGGCAGAGCTTGCTTACTACGCGCCGAGTCTGCCGAAACCCGCGACCAGATCGTCGATCAGATCGTCACTGTCTTCAAGTCCAATATGTAACCGAATAAGTGTACCGGTAAAATCCACGCCGCTCACAGGACGAAGGGCCGCCAGTTCTTCTGGCTGATTCGCCAGAATCAGAGACTCAAAACCACCCCATGAATACGCCATGCTGAAATGCTCAAAATGGTCCAGATAGTGCGCCAACGTTTCTTTGCTTAATTTCTCTTTCAGGACGAATGAGAACAACCCGTTGCAGCCGTTAAAATCACGCTCGTAGAATTCATGCCCTTTACATCCCGGCAATGCGGGGTGATTAACGACCGCGACTTCTGGCCGCTCTGCCAGCCATTTTGCAATGCGGATACTACTTTCCTGGTGCTGTTTGAGTCTGACGCCCAGTGTGCGCAGACCGCGGCTGGCGACATAGGCGGTATCGGCATCCACCATTTGCCCCATCAGGTAAGAGTGTTCACGTAGCTGTACCCAGCAGCGTTCGTTAGCGACCGCTGTGCCGATCATGGCATCGGAATGGCCGACGATATATTTCGTACCGGCCTGAATCGAGATATCAATATCGAAGTCGAACGCCTTGAATAAAATGCCCGCCGCCCAGGTATTATCAATCATGATAACGATCTCAGGATTGATAAGGCGCACAGCTTGGACGATAGCTGGCACATCGTGTACTTCCATGGTGATAGAGCCCGGCGATTCAAGAAAGACGACTTTGGTATTGGGCTGGATCAGTTCGGCAATGTCAGCACCGATGAGCGGATCGAAATAGGTGGTGCTGACGTTCAGTTTGTTGAGTACTTTCGTGCAGAAATCCTGCGTGGGCTCGTAGGCTGATTCCGTTACCAGAATATGATCGCCTGCCGCGACGAAAGAGAGGATCGCGTTAGAAATGGCAGCCGCACCACAAGGGTACAGCGCGCAACCCACGCCGCCTTCCAGTTCCACCATCGCTTCCTGAAACGAGAAATGGGTCAATGTGCCACGGCGCCCGTAGAACAGCGCACCCTTGGCCCGGTTAATAGTGGCGTGCTTCTTGTCCTGAACCGTATCAAATACCAGAGAGGACGCACGCTGAATTACGGGGTTGACGGAGCCGTGGGTGAATTTCTTGCTGCGTCCTGCGGCGACTAACGCTGTTGCCGTTTTTTTGCTTGTCATAACCACTATCACCTTTTCTGTTCAGTCCTGCCGAATGACTCAATACGCCGACTATTCCCGACAGTGAACGGAGAGGAGTCGCGGGGGCATAATTGGATTTATTAGGATTCGATTTATGAGGTCTACGTTATCACGGCTGGAGCGGCGTGTGGGCGGGTTTTGTCATGACGTAAAAAATGCTCGACATCACTGGTATTCCCGCAGCGAAAGGGGCTTTTCGCCGATTTTGATGGGATAAGATTGGAAGTAGGTGAAAATATTTCAGGTAGGAAAACGTAAGAAAAGCGCCATGTTTTTCTGCATTGCTGCGAATAACATGGCGCAATTGGAGTGTGTTAACCCGTATGGACGCCAAAGAATTTAGGCAGCCAGAGCGAGATGGCCGGAATATAGGTGACTAGCATCAGCACGAAGAACAGCCCGCAGTAGAAGGGCAGCATTGCTTTAACCACTTGTTCTATCTTCTGCTTACTCACCGCACTGGCGACGAAAAGTACCGACCCTACTGGTGGCGTAATCAAACCTATCCCGAGGTTCACCAGCATTATCATGCCGAAATGGACCGGATCGATGCCAAGTGAGAGGGCGACAGGCAGCAGAACGGGGGTCAGAATCAGGATCAGCGGTGCCATGTCCATCAGCGTACCGACCAGCAGCAGCATGATGTTAATCCACATCAGGATGACGTACTTGTTATCCGAAATGGAGGTGAAGAATTCGGTAATGCGGCTCGGCAACTGCATGTAGGTCATGATGGCACCGAACGCGGCGGCGAAGCCGATCAGGATCATTACGATCGTGACGGTTTTTACCGTGCGGTACATCAGCTTGGGCAGTTCTGACCATTTATAATCTTTATAGATAAACATGGTCACGAAGAAGGACCACAGGCAGGCGATGGCCGCAGACTCGGTCGCGGTAAAAATACCGGACAGAATCCCCCCCATGATGATGACGACGGTCATCAGCCCCCACAGTGTATCGACAAAGATTTTTAGCGCCTGACGGAACGGTACACGTTCGCCTTTCGGGTAACCGCGCCGATGTGCAAAACCGACACACATCACCATCAGGGTCAGGCTGAGCAGTAAACCGGGCAGGATCCCTGCGATAAACAGTGAGGCAATGGAAACCGTGCCGCCGGTTGCCAGCGAGTAGATCACGGAGTTGTGGCTCGGCGGTGTCAGAATGGCCTGCACGGAACCGCTGGCGGTGACGGCGGCGGAGAAGTCGCGTGGGTAACCTTTCTTCTCCATTTCCGGGATCATCACCGAACCGATTGAGGCCGTGTCTGCGACGGAAGAGCCGGATATCGCGCCGAAAAATGTCGATGCAACGATGTTAACCAGCGATAAGCCGCCGCGAATAAAGCCGACAAAGATGTACGCGAAGCTGACCAGACGACGAGCGATGCCGCCTTCGGCCATAATGGCCCCAGCCAGAATAAAGAAGGGAATCGCCAGCAGCGAAAATTTGTTCACGCCATTAGTAATCTGAATCATAACCGCTTCAAGCGGTAAATCGATCCAGAAGGCGCCAACAATCGCGCTCAACCCTACCGCATAGGCGACGGGAACGCCGACCGCCAACAGCACTGCCAGCGTGGCAACAAGAATAAATGCATCCATGGTATTGGCTCCGAATTAAGAACTGCCAAGCATGACCACAGGGCGTTGATCCTGCGGGCCGAAAAACATTTTTTCGATGATAAAGAGCACGGTGATTAACGAGCCGATAGGCAGCGGTAAATAACTTTCACCCGCGGTTAATAATGGGAATTCTGCGACAGGTTGTTCCCATAATTCCATGCAGAGCACTGTGCTGTAATAGAGAATAAACAGGCTGATTAAGAGCATCAGGAGATTCGACAAATGAACGCAAATCTTCTTACCGGATTCTGGCAATCTGTCGGTCAACATGCTGACGGCAATATGTGAGTTGGCACGGTAACTGACCGCTGCGCCTACAAAAGTGAACGTCACCATACAAATAATCGAAATGGGTTCCGGCCAGGATAATGCGGAATTTAAAGCATAGCGTGCGAATATGCCGATAGGGATTATTAGCGTCATAATTAATAACGCCAGACCAGAAACCCACATGGCAATACGATAGAGTACATCCATACTTAAGTGATAAGACTGTGCCATTGTGTCACCTATATTCACTCAGTTGAGTGATAAGCGAAGGATAATTGTTTATATCAGGCCATTAGGGTGGCGGATAATAGATAACTGAGATCGCTGACAAAGTCGTAGTGCGGTGATAATGGATTAGTTTTCCATTATCACCGTTTTCATTACGTAACTATGCTCGTCAACGTTCTGCTATTTATCCGCTGGAATGCGGTCTGAATTATTGGACGTCGGCGACGGCTTTAATCAGCTCCTGATATTTGGCACCAAACTGGTCGCGCACGGGCTGCGTAGCTTTGAAATAATACTCGGTATCAATTTCATGGAATTGAACGCCACCAGCCTTCATTTTATCCAGTGATTGCTGATTATATTCATTCCACAGTACGCGCTGTTCTTGCTGCGCTTCTTTCGCCAGCTTCAGGATAAGATCCTGATCTTCTTTGGAAAGCTTATCCCACTTGGCTTTGGAGTATAGGAACAGCTCAGGAATAATGAAGTGGCGGCTCCAGGTGAAATTCTTGGCAACAGGCATGTAGTTATGCGCAACATAGGTTGGCGGATTATTCTCGGTGCCGTCAATGACGCCGGTTTGCATGCCGCTGAAGACTTCGCTTGTGCCCATGGCGATGGCGTTAGCACCCATGGCTTTCAACGTTGCGAGAGCAACTTGGCTGGTTTGAACGCGAATTTTCATGCCTTTGAGGTCTTCAGGTTTCGCCACGGGCTGCTTGGTGATTAAATTACGCGTTCCCGCGTCCATCCAGCCTAGGAAAACCAATTTTGATTTACTGCTATGGGTAATTTTGTCACCAATTTCCTGACCGATTTTCCCATCCAGTACTTTGTGAAGATGATCTTCATCACGGAAAATATAGGGCAGGGTGAAGACTTCTATTTCCGGTAAAATAGCGGCAACGGGCGTCATTGATACACGGATAATATCAATAGCACCGAGCTGTGCCTGTTCAATCATTTGTTTTTCATCACCTAATACGCCACCGGGGAAGGTATTAATTTCCAGCCTGCCATTGGTAGCAGCTTGTAATTTCTCTCCCATTTTTTGTACGGCAACGACATTAGGGTAACCTTCAGGGTGAACATCAGAGGCTTTAATTTGTTGTGCCTGAATCGCTTGACTCATTAGTAATGCAGTAGAGCCCAGACAAACGCCGATCAATGTTTTCGACAGCTTCATTGAGTTATCTCCAGAGGTAGGGTGACATTATCGATAATCAAATGGTGATTTAAAAATGTAAACCCATGAAAAATAGAGTAATGAATAGAGGGTTTACTGATGAGAGCACGGCGCCTTTGTGTGAGCTATTATCGTGGCGCGCGTCGGTATTCTCTGTGGGTTAAGCTAACCTATTATACAACTTCGTAGAATGACTCGTGTCACAAAAGAAAAAGCTAATATGAAATGCTGTTTTATATGGATTTTATTCCTACGCTCTTAATCTAAATATGCGTAACTTGGTGTTTTTGTTTATCTTGTTGTGTACTTGTGTTTCTATTTATTTCACTAAACTTATCGCCAGCTATCATGAAATGGTGTGATAACTTAATGTCGATCACAAAAACCTCACGATATAAGGCTGCGTTTTAGATGAGCACCTGCGGCTGTCACCTGCCAGATATATTCCTGAATGCTATTTTTTATAGTTTTCTTATGCCTTTCCTGTCGATGTGCAGGTAATACCCCCAAAAACCCTGTCAGAACGCAATAAAAAGTGTGTTATCTGGTGTAAATAATAATGAGAACGACTATCAATTCGTTCAGGGTTTGGTATCATTTCAGGCTGCGTTATTGCTGCATCATACCTGCGGGTATGTGCGGGTATTGTACAGAACGAATGGTGGAGGCACAGCGTGAAGACGGCTGTCAGTAATACAACTCAACAGGTGTTATCAACCTGGCAAAAAAAGCGTGGCGCGTTCAGCGCATTTTCCCGTAGCGTGCTGGTTATCCTGCTGTGTACGGCGGGACTAAGTGGAAATGCGTTTGCGGCTCCGGCGACGACGCCGTTATCGACACAGAATGCCGCGCAGCCTGCTGCTGCGTCCCCTTCCGCACCTGTCACGACCGATGCACAAGCACCGACGTCAGCGCTCACGCTTCCTGCCAGTGCGGCACCGGGCACCAATAACCTGATGAAAACCGACTTGTCCGTCTGGGGCATGTACCAGCACGCTGATGCCGTAGTGAAAACGGTAATGATCGGTTTGCTGCTGGCTTCCGTGATTACCTGGGCGATCTTCTTCAGTAAAAGCGTCGAAATGTCTGGCGCGAAACGTCGCCTGCGCCGTGAGTATCTGGCGTTGGAACAGGCGAAAACACTCGACGATGCGCTGGAAACGGCGGATGCGTTCAAAACGGGCAGCGTAGCGCAGCAATTGTTGGCGGATGCACAGAACGAACTGGATCTTTCCGCCCGTTCGGATGACAACAACGGGATTAAAGAACGCACCGCGTTTCGTCTGGAGCGTCGTGTGGCGGCTACCGGGCGTCATATGGGGCGTGGTAACGGCTATCTGGCAACGGTCGGCGCGGTTGCACCGTTCGTGGGGCTGTTCGGTACGGTATGGGGCATCATGAACAGCTTCATCGGTATCGCACAGACGCAAACGACTAACCTGGCGGTGGTCGCACCGGGGATTGCAGAAGCTCTGCTGGCGACGGCGATTGGTCTGGTTGCCGCGATTCCTGCGGTTGTCATCTATAACGTCTTCGCACGCTCGATTGCTGGTTACAAAGCTACGGTCGGTGATGTGGCTGCACAAGTGCTGCTGCTGCAAAGTCGCGATCTCGATGTGGCTGCCAGCAACGATAACCGGGCGTCTTCAGCAGCGCATAAACTGCGGGTGGGTTAAGTCATGGCGATGCATTTGAAGGAGGACGTGGGTGATGACGGTGAAATGCATGACATTAACGTCACGCCGTTCATTGACGTCATGCTGGTTCTGCTGATTATCTTTATGGTGGCGGCGCCGCTGGCAACGGTGGACATTCGTGTCGATCTGCCTGCTTCATCGGCAGTACCGCAGCCGCGGCCGGAAAAGCCGCTCTATCTGACGGTAAAAGCGGACAAGCAAATGTTCCTGGGGGAAGAGGCGATTAACGATCAGTCTCTGGCTCAGGTACTGGATGCGAAAACCAGTGCCAATAAAGAAACGACTATCTTCTTTCAGGCAGATAAAAGCGTCGATTATGAAACCATCATGAGCGTGATGGATTCACTGCGTAAAGCGGGCTACCTCAAGGTGGGTCTGGTTGGCGCGGAATCTGCCGCCGCTAAGTAACGGCTGATCGATTCAAAAGGGAATGTGGTGCGATGCTCTAAGAAGCGACGCTAACCGCGTTCCCTTTTTACGTTCTACCTGCTGGTGAAGTGTGTTGGGCTATGTCGCGAGTCATGCCCGCGAGTCAGGATGACGCCAGTGAATCCGCGTCGGGATATAGCGCCGATCTTCTTCAAGCGGCTGTTGTGCAATCAAACTCGTAATCATTTCAAAGCTGTTGCGTGCCAGATTTTCACAATCCTGCGCCACGGTATCGATCTTCAGCGGTAAACAATCAAACAGATAGTGATCGTCAAAGCAGCACAGACGGATGCCGCTTTCCATCAGGTTATGCTGGTTCATATAACGCAGCACGCCTTCCATCAGGCCACAGGCGGCAACAAACAGTGCTTTTGGCGGGCGACCCAGCGTCGCACACAGTTGAGCAAACATTTCATAACCTGCGCTGGGGTGGTAGTTGCCATGAAGAATCCACTCCGGCTGGCACTCGATACCGGCACGCGTCAACCCAAGCTGAAAGCCTTCCAGACGGTGGCGAGTCGGGGAAATTCGCGGCTGGCCGCCAAGGAAATAAAATTCATCACGATGCTGGCGGGCGATACGCTCGACCATTTCTGCTGTGGATTCTACCGCTTCGGAAATGACCATCGGCAGTGTGGAATCACCAATAATCCGGTCAAATTGCACGACGGGCAGCTGCTGATTAATTTTCTGATACTCGATATCACTCAGCAGGCTGGAAGCGACAATCAGGCCATCGACCTGGCGCTGTACCAGACTGTTGACCGCCATCATCTCCTGACTGGCATTTTCATCGGTACAGGCAATTAGCAACTGTAGCCCAGCTTCGCGGCACCGCATCTCCAGTTCGCGGGAAATCACGGCAAAGCCGTAGTTGGTCATTTCTGGCACCACCAGCCCCAGCGTGTTACTGCGTGAGGAACGCAGTGAACGTGCGTGAATACTGGGCTGATAACGCTGCTCGTGTGCGACGGCTAAAATGCGATCGCGCGTTTCATCAGAAACGCGGAACTCTTTGCTGCGGCCGTTCAGCACCAGGCTGGCGGTAGATTTTGATACACCGGCCAGCGCGGCGATGTCACTGATTGTTATGCGTTTAGTCGGTTTCACCGCGAGGTCTGCTATCAGAAAAAAGGAAAGTTATTCTATCACGCATGGCGCTAACAGCCAGTGTTGTAGCGTTAATTGCCCAGAGCCGCTGAACGTCATGGTCGCCTCGCTTTCCGGGAAAGTTCGTGCAGACATCACGGCCTCGCCATCGTTGATAAAAATTTCAACGCTGGAGCGATCGCACAATATCTGTAATTGACGCAGGTCGCCGCGCCAGTAGCGATGTTCAGGTTCGCCTGTGCGTCGGTTGCGTCGGCTTATCGTTACGCGTTCACCGTCCCAACAGAGAACAAGCTGGGAGGCAAGATTGAGCTGGAATTCCCCCTGAACGGTGATGAGCACTTCTGCGCTACTAATGGGTAGCGGCGACGCGTAGTCTGCTGCACCACGCCAGGTGTAATGCTGTCTGCGCAACTGTTGTAATTCGCGCGCAGGACGTTGATAAACGCGATCGTCATGCAGCGTGAGTTCACGCGCGCAGGTCATAGTATGAATCCAGCCGTGCTCGATCGTCGGTTCAAAAAATTCATTGTCGTCAGGAATCGACATCCAGCCAAACAGCAGGCGTCGCCCGTCTTCACTCAGCGTGGTTTGTGGGGCGTAAAACTCAAAGCCGAGATCCAGTTCATGGAAACCCTGATGCGAGTAATCGCCGTTTTCGTAGTCGAGTGAGCCAATGAAATAGCCCGCCTGAAAGGTATTCAGGTAGCGTTCATCTTCAGCGGGAACGCCTTGTGGGCAGCAAATCAGTATGTCTTCGCCATCCAGCGGGAACAAGTCTGGACACTCCCACATATAACCAAAATCACCGAGCCCGCCCAAACGAGAGCCGGCGATCTCGGCGATCTTTTCCCACGCCAGCAGATCGGCAGAACGATAGAGCACGACCTTCCCCTGAAGATCGAGATCCTGTGCGCCGAGCACCATGTACCAGTGGTCACCATGACGCCACACTTTCGGATCGCGAACGTGGCCAGTGTAGCCGTCTGGGAGCGTCAGAACCGCTCCCAGCTTGTCGTATTCACCGTTAGGATTTTCGCGGGCGAGACACTGAAACGCGGTGCGTGAGCCATCGTCGTATTTGACGTTACCCGTGTAAATCAGCGTGATCGCACCGTGATCTACGACGGCAGAACCGGAGTAGCAGCCGTGGCTTTCATAGCTTTCGCTCGGCACCAGCGCGACGGGTTCATGCTTCCAGTTCACCAGATCGGCGGAACTCCAGTGCCCCCAGAATTTTGCTCCGTGGGCACAGGCCAAAGGATTCCACTGATAAAACAGATGGTAACGCCCGTTGTGATGAATAAATCCGTTCGGATCGTTAAGCAGACCCACACACGGTGACAGATGCCATTCCGGGCGATATGGGTCTTCCTGTTTCCGTGAGTGACCTGACATCAGGGCGTGCGCCATGCGTTTTACTAAGTGGACTTCCTTCATTATTCGCTATCCGTTTTGTATTTCAGCAATAAGGAAATGACAAAGGCGGCACCGAATGCAATCAACATCCCAATCAGGTAGTTAAGCATCGAGCCACCTTGCACAATGGCTAGCCCCGGAAAACCGGTCAGCCCGACCGCCGTCATATTGACGTGATTGAAGACGACCCATGCGCCACCGAGCGCACCACCCGCCAGTGCTGCGAGGAACGGCTTAATGAAACGCAGGTTGATACCAAAGATCGCTGCTTCGGTGATACCCAGCAGACAGGAAAGCCCCGCCGGAACGGCAATCGCTCTGGTTTTGGCGTCACGCGTTTTAAAGTAGACCGCCAGACACGCGCCGCCCTGCGCCACGTTCGCCATTGCCCAAATTGGCAGCAGGAAGTTGACGCCGATATTCGGGTTGCCGAGTAGTCCGGCTTCAATCGCATGGAAGCTGTGGTGAACGCCGGTGATCACGATGACGGAGTAGAGGCCACCGAACAGTAAACCCGCGAACCAGCCAGCATGAGCAATCAACGTGCTGAGGACGAGAGAAATACCATCGCCAAGCGCGCGTCCTGCTGGGCCGATGAGCAGCATCGCGACGAAGCCGGAGATGATGACCGTCAGGAAAGGCGTAACGATGATGTCCAGTGCGTCCGGTACGACTTTACGCAGGCGTTTTTCCACAAGACTCATGAACCAGACGGCCAGCAGTACTGGGAATACGGTACCCTGATAGCCAATCATGGCAATGTCCATGCCGAAGAAATGCATGGTCTGGAAGCCCCCCGCCACGCCCCAAGCGTTGGTCAGCGCAGGATGGGTCAGAATGCCGCCCAGCGTTGCACCCAGATAGGGGTTGCCGCCGAATTCCCGTGCAGCGGTAAAACCGATCAGAACAGGCAGGATAATAAAGGCAGCGGAGCTGAACATATCCAGCATCACAAAGATCGCGCTGTTGGCATCTACCCAGCCGTAGGTCTTGATCATGCCGAGCAGCCCCATCAACAGGCCGGAAGCGATAATCGCTGGCATTATAGGGACGAAGATGTTCGATAGCAGACGCGCCAGACGTTGCAGCGGATTCAGCTTTCTCGCCGCGATAGAGGCGGCTTCAGATTTGCTTGATTCGCTGATACCTGCGGCTTTAATGAACTCGGCATACACTTTGTTAACCAGTCCGGTGCCGAAAATAATCTGCATTTGTCCGGCGTTCTGGAAGCATCCTTTCACGCCGTCAACGTTCTCGATCGCTTTCTTGTCGGCCAGGCTGTCGTCATTCAATACCAGACGTAGACGGGTCGCACAGTGGGCCGCGCTGGCGATGTTTTCTTTCCCACCGAGAAGGGGGATTAGCGCGGCGGCAGTAGCATTGATATCCATGTTATTCCTCTTTTTCAATAGGATATGCAGTTTCTTTGGCGTCGATTAGCGTGTCATCGACGCCAAGGCTAGCCAATGATCAGAACCAGGTTTCCATCTGGATGCCAAAGTTCCATTCGCCGCCTGCTTTAAAGCCGGTGGAGCCGAACGTATCATCGTTGGAGTAGTTATCCAGTCGTTTATCCCAGTCCATGTAGCTGGCAAACACGCGTAGTTCAGGACGGCTGAAGAAGTTGCCGATATCGCCAACCTTGAATGTAGGCGCGAAGGTCAGTTTATAGAAGCCGCCGCTCACCTGATTCAGGCTCCGATAACCGCGCGGATCGAGGCCCATGTATTGATAGCTGCCTTCATAGGCCAGTGCAAAGTTTTCGGTGATTTCCTGAATCAGGCGCGCATTAAAGGTCACCCATTCGTAGCTATCGCCGCTGACGTAACGGTCTTTGCTGGTTTGCGCCAGAATGGACGGTGCGAAGCTCCAGGTCTTGTTCAGCGCTGTTGTGCCGTAGGTCGCAAAGCGCCATGTGTTGGCGTCGTTGGTGAGGTTACCGTCGGAACCGATACTCTTCACTTCGCCGCCTAGCCCGTGGCCGTAGAGGATCGCAGTTTTCGATGTCCCGTCGCGTAAGCCGTAGAAGCTGTCGCCGTGGTAAGCCACCATCGCGTGATAGCCTTTGCCGCCCGCATTGGTATTGGTGACGGTGATGTTATCGCGGCTTGTGCCAGTGTTCTCTTTTACATCATTGTTCTTCGCGGTTAATCCGCTCAGCATGAACTGGAATGGCCCAACGTAGTTGTTGGCGGTAAAGACGTAGTTTTTGATGTCGTTATCCAGCGAGGTGATTTCACCGAGGCTGCGGCCATACAGCGAGAAGTTACTCTTGGCGCTATCTGCCCATTTCACGTCATAGATCCCGCCGCCAGTACCGGCGAGGAACACGACATCGCTATCCAGCCAGTGGATATCGAAGTTATCGCGATCGAAGCGTTTACCCGCCCACAGCGTAGTGTCCTTAAAGACATCGGTGAAAGTCGGCAGTGAGCCCAGCTCGACGAAGGCTTCGCGGATGTTCAGATCGCTGGTGGTCGCCGTCCAGTCGTTATAGCTGCGCTGACCGTCCGCCATCATCACCTTGAATCGGGTGGTTGCGCCGTTATCCAGCTTCTGTTTGTGCTCTAGTTTGAGCTCGACGTAGGTGTCGTCTTCATTACCCAAACGACCAATATGCCCGCCTGTCTGACCGGCAGGGGACATGCCCGGCCCGATATCGGTTTTGGCACTGGTGGCGGAATCATTGATCGACAGGCCGGAACGCGCGTAGCCGTGGAATTCGAATCCATCGGAGAATGACTTCTGTTTGGCCAGCGCCGTTGTGCGCTGCTCCACCTGCTGGGTTTTTTGTTCGGTTTGGGTGGTGCGGGTTGCTAGCTGCTGGGTTTGCTTTTCAGCAGCATTGGCTCTGGCTTCGGCGGCCTGAGCGCGGGCTTCAGCCTGTTGCAAGCGTTGTTCCATTGCGTTCAGGCGGTCTTCGATACTGTCGGTGTTGGCAGCAGAAACATAAAACGGGGCGGAGAGTAATAATCCTATCGTCACAGCAAGGTGGCTTGGTTTCATTTTTTCGTTCTCGTCGTGAAGGAGATTTATTGTTTTTGGAATTCTCATGTTTAGCTAAATTGCTAAACCGGTTTTTCTTGAGGAAAATAAAAGCCAGCAGAAGGGTTAGCAAGAAATTTCACTCACCCGATTCTGTAACTGTGATCCTGACTACAAAACCGGGCGGTAATCGTATTAAACGAGGGGGGGATTAGACCTTGGCTAAGGGGAGTGTGTACAACTGCTGGGCATAGGGAAGCGCCGTCATCGCGCCTTTTGCCGTAGTAGCTAGTGCGCCGCACCGTTGCGCCTGCTCGATAATCGGATCCCAGCTCAGCGGCTGTGACAAATCATCATATTCCGCCAGACCGTGCAGCAAACCGGCAACGAAGGCATCCCCTGCACCCGTGGTATCGACAGGTGTCACCGAGGGGGCAGCAAAGTGTTGTAGCTGGTGGCGATCGTGCAGCCAGACACCTTCGCTGCCCAGTGTCACCAGCAATAGCCGAGTGGGGTAGCGCAGCATGAATTGCTGGATCCCTTCTTCAACATCAGATGTTGGACAGAGAAAGGTCAGCTCTTCACACGACAGTTTCACCACATCGGCCAGCATCAGCGCTTGTGTCAGGCAGTCGCGCAGTTCCTGCTCGCTTTGCCAGAGGTCGTCACGGATATTGGGGTCGAAGCAAACGCGCCCCAGCGCGGCTTTAATCTGTCGCATTGCCTCAAACGCGGTACTGCGCGACGGTTCCTGCGACAGTGCGATAGAACAGAGATGCAGCCATTCTCTCCGGTTGAATACCGGCAGATCTTCCGGTTGTAGGAACAGGTCGGCACTCGGGCGTACCATAAACGTGAAGGTGCGTTCACCCGCGTCATCGAGGCTCACGACCACGGTTGATGTGCGGTGGTGTCTGTCGTACGCCATGTAGTGGGTATCGACGTTTTCTTCTTCCAGCACCGTTTTTAGAAAATGGCCAAAAACATCGTCACCGACGCGACCGACAAAGGCGCTGTTTCCCCCCAGTCTGGCAATGCCAACCGCGACATTGGCTGGCGCACCGCCAGGACATTTCAGATAGCGTTCCGTATCTTCCGGGATGAGATCGACAACGGCGTCGCCCATGACCCAAATTTTGTTTGCCATAAAGTTACTCTTATCAACGATAGTCAGACTATTTGCTAAAATAGAAGAATCGGTTTAGCTAAGCAATACCCTTCACCGCAGAGACGCACCCACATCAATAAAACTTACATTTCCACACCGTGTTGGTGAAAATTTATGCGATAGTCATCACGTTGCCACGGTCATAGGACTAAACAAAAGGGCTTACCATCCGATAGTTATGGGGCGTGGCCAGAATTAATCTGGAAATTAAGCTGCAAAAAGGACGAATGGAGAAGGATATGCGTTACCCCACCTCTTTCTGGGTTTATCCCGGTGCGTAATTACAACCTGCTTTGGGGAATATGGGCGATATGGGCTTTATTGGTTGTCGTCTGGCTTGTTGATATTTATAGCGAATTTTCCCTTCACTATTACGGTCAGGGAGTGGCTGCCATGCTGGCCACAAGTGCCGTGATTGCATTTTTCTATACTGTTAAAAGGAATAACACGATGTTTTCATTTGATAAAAATAAGAAAGACCTAAAAGAGCCGCAAGGGCGCAGTGAAATAAACAGCTCTCCCGCTATCAGCCCATCGAACGAGTTGATTAATTCAGTGAACCCTGTGCGCGTGAAAAAGGATACCTTCATTTCTCAGGGTGCGCGTATGACGGGCTCTCTGTCCGTTGATGGCAACATCACCGTGGAAGGTCAGGTAGAAGGTGACGTGCAGTGTGATAACACGATTAAAGTGGAGCATACCGGTCAGGTAAACGGCGAAATGAAATCGCAGCAGATCGTCATCAACGGCCGTGTGGAAGGGCGCGTAGTCGCCAGCGTCGTAGCGATTCTGGCGCAAGGAAAAGTGTTCGGCGATATCTTCACCGATGAACTCTCAATTGAAAAAGGTGGCATTTTCACTGGCCAATCCCACCCGTTGACCTCACCGACGCAGAGTCAGGAAAAACTGACCTACGTGGAAAAGAAAAAAGAGAAAACTGGCAAGATGCCCGCAGGGCAAGAGAATGTCGTGGTGTTAGCGGAAAGTGCGCCGACGGCGTGAAGCTCGTTCATTCATCTCTGAATGACAACTCCGTGTTCCCCGCATCAGCGGGGATAAACCGAATAGCAGGGATGTAAATCATACGAGTTTCCTTATTGTCAACTCGTTCCGTTTACGGCATATTATTTCCAATTTGGAAACAAAAGGGAATGAATCAGGATGCATGTGATTTCGCGCGCACCTTTTGATGCTGCAACCAACCAGTTTCCGAATCAGGCGGTAGCACTCGCTGACCTATATCGGGTTATAAAACGCGAAATGTATGCAACGCCGGAGGATATGAAAAAACGCTTTCCCAGCTTAGATAGGATGAAATATCGAGAAAAGTGGTGGGTTATTGATATCGGTGGTGGGCATCTTCGAGTGATGTTTTTTGCTGATTTTGAGCGAGGGAAAATCTTCATCAAGCACATAACATCCCATGCAGAGTACGACAGGCTGACAGAGTATTACCGGAGGAATAAAGAATGATGTATGCAGATGCCATCAAGGCAGCTAACGATCTGACGAGTATCGTACCGTTCCTCGGGGGCAGCACCTCTCGTAAGGATTATGAGGATGCACTGAAACTCACTGAATATCTGATCGAGAGTGAGCCTGATAGTTCGCTAATCGATATGCTGACTGCCAAAATTGATAAATACGAAAATGAGGCGCCGGAGTTTGCAGCCTTCAACGAACGTATTAAAGCACTCCCTGCCGGTATCGCTTTGCTACGTGTCCTCATGGATCAGCACCAGCTAATGCAGAGTGATTTTGAAGCTGAGATCGGTAAAAAGTCTCTGGTATCCCGTATTCTAAACGGTGAGCGTACGTTAACACTTGCTCATATGAGAGCTCTCGCTAAGCGATTCAATATTCCCGTGAGTGCTTTTGTTGATTAACACGATGGTTAAGCGACTTTTGCTAAGAGCAGCATGATTCACCGCACTGTAAAGCTTTCCCGCGTGGGGTATCTCGCTTCTGGTTGGCGCGATGGTGGATTACGTGTCAGTATTAAAGAACGCTATTTTTGTGCTCACCGTACTGGTGAGGCGCTATGCCAATAATTTTTTGTCTTCCATACGTTACCCGTAAGGAGGTGATATGAAAGTTGAAGCCGCAGAGTCATCCGTCTTTGCCAGCCAGCAGGTGATGGCGAAGCGTTCCACAGAGCATGCGGAGAAAGTTGCGCTGTCCGAACAGCTTCAGTCTTATCAGGCGAGCAGCGGTGCCGTTCCTGCTGGTCAGACGACGCGGTATGATTTCACCCGCATTAGCCCTGCCGAACTGTATGAAACGGTCGGTAGTCTGGTTAGCAGCGGGCAACTGGGGCGCGAAGAAGGCTCCGCACTGCTGGGTTTTATCTCGTCGCCGCGCGCGAATGTCGGCAGTGTGCCGCCTTCTAATGTGTTCCAGCCGATTAATGTTTTCGACACCATCCAGCAAGGTGCTGCAGGTGCATCATCCCGTAGTGAAGTGCAAAATACCGAAAGCCTGCAACGTGCGGCAGAGGCGCTGAATCGTTTTCAGGGGCAAGTCTCCAGCATTAGCGTTTACGTCTAGCACATCGGTACGCGATGGCCTGATGACGTCATCCTTTCCCCCCGCCCCCCGCCCCCCGCAAACGTGGGGGATAGTCGTTTTATAGCTCGTTCAGCGTGGGGTTTTAGCTTTGATCTCCGTCAGCAGCGCGATCAGCGCCTGCACGTTGTCGTCCTGTGTACGCCAGGATGAGACGCTAATTCGTAATGCCGGACGCCCTTGCCAGACTGTGCCGCCAAACCACGCCTTGCCCGAAGCCTGTAACGCTTCCCGTATTGCCGTCGTTTGGCTGTCGGTTTCCCCACGCAGCAGAACCTGATTGAGCACCACCCGATTTAATACCTCAAAACCCGCATGACGTAGGCCGTCGGCGATCAACGTTGCCTGTCGGCAGTGCCGTTCGATCATCTCAGCCACGCCGTCACGCCCCAACGTACGCAGCACCGCCCACACGGGAATCCCTCGCGGGCGACGGGAAAATTCGAGCGTTAGATTCTTTTGGGCATCGCGTGCCGCGCTTGAGTAAACCGCATCTGCGTTCATCGCTTCGGCTAACGCGTCCGCATTGCGGCAAATTGCCATCGCACAGTCGTAGGGAGTGTTCAGCCATTTATGCGCGTCCGTTGTCCAACTGTCAGCCAGCTCGATACTTTCGGTGAGTGCCGCGTGAGACGAGGCTCTGGCCCAGAGCCCGAACGCTCCATCAACGTGAACCCAAGCGCCTGCCGCTTTAGCTATTGGGATGATCTGTGCAAAGTCATCGAATTCGCCCGTGTTTACCTCACCAGCCTGCAAACAAAGAATCGTGCGATCGTCTAACGGAGGTAGCTGTGTCACATCGATCTGCCCAAACGCATTAACAGGCGCGACGATGATATGGCGTAGCCCAAAGCCGAGCACGCGCAGTGCTTTCTTCACGGTGATGTGAGTCAGCGCTGAAATCACGACCTTAATTTCAGGGGCGCCGATCAGCCCATCGTTATCAAAATCCCAGCCCTGTTTTGCCAACATCGCGCGGCGTGCGGCGACCAGACAAGAAAGGGTACAAGCCGTGGCGCTGGTGCCGAAACCGACGGCACTTTCTTTCGGTAACTTCAGGATATCAAGCACCCAGCGGCTGGCGAGGCGTTCCAGCGTGGCGGATACCGGCGAATTATCAAAGGTGGACGCACACTGATCCCATGCGATCATTAATCGCTCGGAGGCGGCAGCAATCGGTAATGCGGCGCCAATAACAAAACCGAAATAGTTCGGGCCATTGGAGGCGGTGGTGGCCGGTGAGCCGACCTCATCTAATAGCGTCAGGGTGTCTTCAGGCGAGAAGCCTTGTTGCGGCAGCGCTTCATTAAAACGCGCCAGCGCCGAGAGGGCATCGGCATCGGGGAAAACCCGACGCTGTGCATTCCCTGCCAAATAACGCCGACCACGCTCATCGGCATCGGCCAGTAATGTCAGTTCGCTCATGGTTTCTCCTTCATCAATAATCATTTCCTGTTATCACGATGGCGTGAATGCTGTCGGTGACGGTGCTGAAACGTGCAGCGTCATTTTCCAGAAGAGTAATGCTAGCAGGCTGACGACTGCGCCAAGGAGGCACACGCCTGACCAGCCCGAAGCGTCATACGCCACTGTCGTTGCCATCGCGCCAAGCCCGCTGCCGATGCTATAAAACAGCATATAACAGCCGACCAGACGGCTGTGCGCATCAGGATGCGTCTTGAAAATCATACTTTGGTTGGTAACGTGAATAGCCTGTCCGCCCAGATCGAGAACGATGATGCCGACCACTAATGCGAAGAGAGAATAGGGTGCTAGCCACAGCGGCAACCACGATGCCAGCAGCAATAACAGGGCGATACCGCTGACCCACTGTTCGCGGCCTTTATCAGCTAACGAGCCCGCTTTCACTGCTGCCAGTGCGCCGAGAATACCCACCAGACCAAATGCACCGATAACCGTATGAGAAAAGAAATAGGGCTCGCGACTCAGCGGCAGAACCAGCGCGCTCCAGAAAATGCTCAGGGCAGCAAACATCAGTAAAGCGATGACGCCGCGTATTTGCAATACCCGCTCTTTACGCAGCAGGGTCAGCATAGAAAGCAACAGCGCGGAATAATGCGGGCGCTGTCGAGAAGGCGGCTGATGCGGCAGTAAGCGCCATAAAAGTACGGCAAGCAGGAGCATCAGCAGTGCGGAAAAAAAGTATACGCTGCGCCAGCCTGCCATATCGGCGATGAAACCGGACAGTACGCGAGCCAGCAAAAGTCCAATCACCACGCCGCCCTGCGCGGCTCCCACGACGCGTCCACGCTCCTGCGGTGCGGCAGCCGTCGCGGCATAAGCAATCAAACCCTGAGTCATTGCCGTGCCGAACATGCCTACGGCCAGCATACTGATCAATAAATACAGGGATGTGGTGGCTAGCCCAACGGCAATTAGTGCCACGATTAGCGCGCTCAACTGGGCCAGCATCAAATAGCGTCGATTGAGGATGTCACCCAGCGGCACTAGTAGAATTAACGCCAGCGCACAGCCAAGCTGTGTTGCTGTCATCACGCCGCCAACGGCGGCGATACTGATGTGAAAATCTATCGATAATGCATCCAGCAGCGGCTGTGCGTAATAAACATTGGCGACGCTGAGGGCGCTGGCACAGGCAAACAGCAACACTAACGCGCGCGGTAATGTCGTTTGCGCAGGCGGTGTAGTGCTGTAAAGAGTGCTGTAAAGATCATATTCAGTGACGGATGACGTGGTATGAATAGGACTATTTTTCATAATATCGGCTTTCACTATTTTATTCGGTTTCAAAACAAAACCAGTTGAAGCATGAATGATCTGGTTTTACTCTGCAACCAAAAAAGTGCGGTCAGTTTTTCAGCTTGTGGATAAGGCAGGTAGGATGAACAGGGAAAAGGGGAGAAAATATTCATGGTGAAGCGCAAAAGTCTGAAAGAGGATGTATGCCCTGTCGCTCGCGCGCTGGATGTGGTTGGCGATCGCTGGACATTGCTGATTATTCGCGATGCATTCGACAATCGCCGCCGTTTCAGCGATTTTCAGCGCAGTTTGGGTGTTGCCAAAAATATTCTTACCGACCGTCTGCGCACCCTAGTTGACGAGGGCATTTTTTCCGTTCAGCCCGTTTCCGAAAGCTCGGCTTATCAGGAATATGTTCTGACACCAAAAGGTGAGCAGCTATTTCCGCTCGTTGTAGCGCTACGCCAGTGGGGCGAACAGCAGCTATTCGCTAAGGGGGAACCTCACTCCCTGCTATTGGATAAACACACTGGCCAGCCTCTGCAAGCCATGTTGCCGCATTCTGCGGAAAGGCAACGGTTGACTGGGAAGGATACGTTCGTTCAGAAAGTAGATTGAGGTGTCGTGATGCAGAAAGAATCGAGAGAAACAGGCCGAGATCTTGAGGCAATCTCCCGCTATCTGAAGAAGTTGCACGTACTGACGTTATGCGTGGGTGAAAATTCGGAATTATGGTGTGCGAGTTGCTTCTATACTTACGACGATAAACAGATAGCCTTCTATCTAATGACGGAGTTGCAGACGCGCCACGGTGAAATCATGGCAAGGTTGCCGCAGGTGGCTGGTACGGTCAGCGGCCAGCCGAAGAGCGTAATGTTGATTAAAGGCGTGCAGTTTCGGGCGCAGGCGGTGCAGTTAGAAGGGGAGGACGCACAGCAGGCCAGAGCGCAATACAACACGCGTTTTCCGATTGCTCGTGCATCGCAAGCACCGATCTGGCGGCTCGATCTGACCGAAGTCAAAATGACGGACAATACGTTGGGCTTTGGTAAGAAACGCTACTGGCAGCGTGACGAACAAACAGATCAGAAAGAACAATACCAGCATGAAAATATGGGATAACAAAAGACGCAGAGCAAGGGGGAAAGCCGATGAGCCGGGTACTGTTATTAGGTGCAACGGGGTTAGTGGGACACGAGTTGTTAGAACTTCTGAAAGCCAATAACCGGGTAGAGACGATTTATGCGCCGACCCGTAAGCCGTTGGTGCATTCGGAGAAAGTGGTCAATCCGCACGATCCCGATCTGTCTGCTGAGCTGGCGCAATTGACCGATCCTGTTGATATTGCATTTTGTTGCCTGGGGTCGACGCTCAAGACAGCAGGCAGTAAGCAGGCTTTCCGCTATGTGGATTACACGTTGGTAGTGGAAGGGGCAAAAATGGCGCTAGCGTTGGGCGCGACGCACCTTTTGGTGGTCAGTTCACTGAGCGCGAATGCAACATCGCCTTTCTTCTACTCGCGAGTGAAGGGGGAAACGGAAAAATCGCTGCGTCAGCAAGGTTGGCAGCATCTGACATTGGCACAGCCGTCGATGCTGCTGGGAGAAAGAGAAGACAGTCGCACACTGGAGAGCCTTGCCGCGCCGCTGTTCCGCATGTTCCCAGCGAAGTGGCGGGCGATTGAGGGGAAAACGGTGGCGCAGGCGTTGTTGAATCAGGCGTTCTCGCCGGAGCCAAAAGCGCGGGTTACGGTACTGGAATCCGATCAATTACGTTCGCTGGGTCAGTGGCAACCGCTTCAGTAGCTTCTTATCGATCAACGCAGGCGGTGGACAACCTGGTTGCTGCTGCCGCGCCAAATCAGTGCGGGATCTTTCAGATCTTGCACAAATTTTCCATCGACTAATACGTTGATGAGATCGACCACCCGCTGTTGTTCCCGCGTGATGTCCGCCAGCACGTAGCCTGTCCAAACCCAGATATCTTTGCCGGGGCATTCCGCACGTATACGTTCTACTAGCCGCAGGATGTCAGGCACATTCTGTGGGTGAAGCGGATCGCCGCCAGACAGCGAAATTCCCTGTCGGGGAATGAGCTTATCCTGAAGATCGGCGATGATCCGATCTTCCTGTTCCTGCGTAAACGGCTGACCGGAGTTCAGTCTCCAGGTACTTTTGTTGTAGCACCCAACGCACTCATGCACGCAGCCAGCGACAAACAGCGAGCAACGTGTGCCGGGGCCGTTGACCACATCGACGGGATAATATTGGTGGTAATTCATACGGTAGAGCCCATGTTATGAAGCGGGCGTGTGTTAACGATGCCGCGAAAGGTGGGCCGCATTGCTGCGACCCAGAAGGGATCAGCCCAGTTGACCGTTGCCCAAATGCTTAATCCGGCGTTTAACCTCTTCCTGCTTACCGGCGTTGAACGGGCGGGCGTCCGGGCTGCCGAGGTAGCCGCACACGCGACGCGTTACGGAAACGCGTGCCGAATCATGATTACCACATTTCGGACAGGTGAAGCCTTTGCTGGTGCACTCGAATTCACCCGTGAAGCCGCACTCATAGCATTCGTCGATCGGCGTGTTGGTGCCGTAGTAAGGCACGCGGGTGTAGCTATAATCCCACACGTCTTCCAGCGCTTTGAGGTTGTGTTGCAGGTTCGGGTATTCGCCGTAGCAAATAAACCCACCGTTAGCTAGAGGCGGATAGGGCAGCTCGAAGTCGATTTTCTGGTAAGGATTGACCTTCTTCTCTACATCAAGGTGGAAACTGTTGGTGTAATAGCCTTTGTCCGTCACGCCCTGCACGACGCCAAATTCGGCGGTATCCAGACGACAGAAACGGTCACACAGGTTTTCACTCGGTGTGCTGTAAAGGCTGAAGCCGTAACCTGTTTCGTCTTTCCACTGTTCGGTCGCGGCTTTCAGACGGGCGATGATAGCCACGGCTTTGGCTCGTAGCGTCTCGTCGTCAAACACATGCGTTTGGCTGCCGAAGAGTGCATTGATGGTTTCATGCAGGCCGATATAGCCCAGAGAAATCGAGGCGCGTCCGTTCTTGAAGATGTCCGCGATGTTGTCGTCTGCATTTAAGCGTACGCCGCAGGCACCTTCCATATACAGGATCGGCGCGACGCGGGCTTTCACGTTTTCCAGCCGCGCAATACGCGTCATCAGCGCTTTCTTCGATAACGTCAGGCGTTGATCGAGCAGCGTCCAGAAGCGATCTTCATTGCCTTCGGCTTCCAGCGCAATGCGCGGCAGGTTCAGGCTGATGACGCCCAGATTATTGCGACCATCGTGAATCTGCTGGCCGTCTTCTTCATAAACACCGAGGAAACTGCGGCAGCCCATTGGCGTTTTGAACGAACCGGTGACCTTGACGACCTGATCGTAGTTCAGGATATCGGGGTACATACGCTTGCTGGCGCACTCTAATGCGAGCTGCTTGATATCATAATTCGCATCGCCCGCTTTGTGGTTCAGACCGTCGCGGATGGCGAAGACCAGTTTAGGGAATACCGCCGTTTTATGGTTTTTACCCAGCCCGGCAATGCGATTGCGCAGGATGGATTCCTGAATCAGACGCGATTCCCAGCAGGTGCCAAGCCCGAAGCCAAAGGTGACGAACGGCGTCTGGCCGTTAGCGGTGTGCAGCGTGTTGACTTCGTATTCCAGTGACTGAAAGGCGTCGTAGCACTCTTTTTCGGTGCGAGTCAGGGCATAGTTTTCTGCATCTGGAATCTGCCACTCTTCCGCTACGGCTTTATGTTTCGCGTGGCTGGCGGTGACAAACGGGGCCAGAATTTCATCAATGCGGTTAATCGTGGTGCCGCCGTAAATATGGCTGGCGACCTGCGCAATAATCTGCGCGGTGACGGCGGTAGCGGTTGAGATTGATTTTGGTTGCTCAATTTCCGCATTGCCCATTTTGAAGCCGTTGGTCAGCATACCGTTCAGGTCGATCAGCATGCAGTTGAACATCGGGAAAAACGGCGAGTAGTCGAGGTCGTGATAGTGAATTTCACCGCGTTCGTGTGCCAGTACCACATCACGCGGCAGAATGTACTGCTTGGCGTAATGCTTGGCGACAATACCAGCCAGCAGATCACGCTGGGTGGGAATCACTTTACTGTCTTTGTTGGCGTTCTCGTTCAGCAGCGCCATATTGCTCTGCTCGACCAGACCGCGAATTTCCTGATTCAGGCGACCGTGACGCTCACGCGCAATGTCTCGATCATGACGATATTCGATGTAGGTACGCGCCAGCTTCTTATAATTGCCGGACATCAGCAGGTTTTCGACCGCGTCTTGAATATCGCGGATATCTACGCGCGATTTATCCTGCATTTGTTGAGCGACCGCACAGGCCACCGTTGCACAGTAGTCTGCATCATTGACACCGGCTGCATGTGCCGCGCGTTCGACCGCCTCTTTGATACGAACTTCATCAAAAGGCACCTGGCAACCGTCCCGTTTAATCACTACTGGTTTCACGTTTTCTTCCTCTGGAAAGGTTATCCACAGGCGAGAACCGTAACTGGCAAGGGTTACAGAGGGCTGTGGATGACTTTGTGGATAAACACTATATGTAGGTAATGTTTACAGGATAGGCACTATATATTGAAATTGCGTAGGGGTGTTTGCACTTTTATCGCTGCAAAATTGATGTAGAGCAAAGAAATTCCTCCCTAGTAGATAAATCGAACTTGAACAAAATTTAATCAGATTGGGCGTAAGGTCTGTGAAGGCTTGCGGTGCGTGGTCTGGCGGCTTATCGGAAATTTTTTATGGGCAGTGAGAGTAAAAGTACAGAAGTATCTGAAATGCTAGGTGGCGTTTTTCGGCATTCGTAGTAAAGCGTGACGGTGACTACAGAATGCCGATAAAGGTGTACGCGTTACTGTTGGCTATCAGGGAAGGGGGGAAGCTGACGGAAGGTGTTCAGTAGCCCCTCCGACCAGGCTTTACGGATCGTGGTGAAATAGGCGTTGTTTTCAGTAACGCGTTGCTGTTCACCGCTGTCAAAACTGCCGGTGCGGTAAATCATCACATCCAGCGGCAGACCAACCGACAGGTTGCTGCGCAGGGTCGAGTCGATAGAAATCAGCGCACAGCATATGGCTTGCTCCAGTGGTGTATCCATCGTCAACACGCGATCGATGATCGGTTTGCCGTACTTACTCTCGCCGATCTGGAAATAGGGCGTATCCGGCGTGGCCTCAATGAAGTTGCCCTCAGGGTAAATATGAAACAGCCGATGTGTTTCACCGCTAATCTGTCCACCTATCAGTAGGTTACAACCGAAATTGGTATTACTGCCGCTCTGCTGCGCGCTGCTATCGCGGTGAATCACTTCCCGCACGGTTTCCCCGAGGAGCATCGCGGCGTCATACATGGAGCTGACCTGCATGAGATTGGGCGTATGCTGCGCATCAATGCGGGCGCTGAGCAGGCTGATGATGCTTTGCGTTGTCGCCAGGTTTCCTGCGCATTGGATCACTAACACGCGTTCATCACCATGCTGAAAAACATAGAGTTTTTTGAACGTTGCAATGTGATCGACGCCCGCATTAGTGCGGGAATCGGAAGCAAAAACCAGGCCGTCAGACAGACACATGGCGACACAGTACGTCATAAAGTACCTTTTCGTTAAAAATTTTACTGTTGCTGCTGTACCTGCTGTTGTCGTTCAAACAAGCGGACTTCAGCTTCTGAAAACATCTCTTCGCATCCGCCTCCCAGCCGCGTACCGCGTACCGGGCAGGCATCCATATAATCCATCCCCACGGCCAGCCACAGATGCTGATGGAGCTGGCGGGTGCTGTTGGTTATATCGAACCCCCGCCAGTACCCGTTTAGCCACACTTCCGCCCAGGCGTGCATGGCGACATGTTGGGTGTCCTGACTGTACACATAGCCGCTGACATAGCGTGCTGGAATACTCAGACTACGGCAGCAAGCTAGAAACACATGCGTGTGATCCTGACAAACGCCTTTCTGCATGGCAAACGCGGCGGCGGCAGTATCCTGCACCTGCGTTGCACCGGGAGTATACGGCATTTTCAGTTGTAACTCCGCCATCAGCGTATTCAGGCTCTCTTCCACGGCATCCGGGCGATAATAACGTTGCGCAAACGCCCGAATATCGTTGTCGGCTTCGGTCAGCGGCGTCATGCGTAAAAAAACCAGCGGCGATAGGCCGTCCTGTACGCCCGGATTATCTCCTTCGTCGCTGTCGATGATATCGACGACGCCTTCTGCATGAATCGTAATGTCATGATGTGGATGGTCGAGCGTCAGTACATGCAAGACATTACCATATGCATCGGTGGTTTGAACCGCTGAGGCGGGCAGCGTCAGTTTCCATTCATGTATTTTCTGATGCGCGGAGTTTTGCGGCGTCAGGCGCAGGTACTGGGTGCTGAACTTCACTTCTTCATCATAGCGGTAGTGAGTGAGGTGGTTGATGGTGAGTTTCATAGCGCCTCCAGATAGGTATGACGGATGCTGTCTGCCAGTTCATTGATTTTTATTATGAAATTATTGAGGTAGGTGGGTAAATCCTGAGCCAGAACATCGTCCAGCGTACTGAAGCGTAGCTCGACGTGTAGCAGGTGGGCGAGCCGATGCGGCACTTTGGCACGTTGGCTACCGATGGCTTCCAATTGAAGTACCAGATCGCCGACGCAGGCGTGCAGCGAGCGTGGTACGTCCTCGCGTAAGACCAGCAGCTCAGTGACGGTTTCCGGGCTGATTGGCTGGCGATAGATGCTGTGGTAGGCCTCGCGCGCGCTCACGGCACGCAGCAGGGTATCCAGACGATAATATTCGCGTACGGGATCGGGGTCGTTATGGAGTTGTTGGTGTTTAACATTCAACAACTGTGCAGTCGCACAAGCGCGCTCAATCAGCGTGCCTATGCGGATAAAGCACTGGGCATCATTGCGCAGCAGGGTGCCGAACATCGCGCCACGAAACAGATGAGAGCGCTCTTTTACCCAGTCAAAAAATTCATTAATACCGATGTTATCTACACCCTGATGTCGCAGATTACGAATGTCGATGCGGGTGGTGTTAATACATTCCCAGACCTCGGAGGAAAGGCTGCCGCGCACGGCGTGTGCATTGTTCCATGCCATTTCGATACAGTTGTAGATGCTGCTTGGGTTCTCGCTGTCTAGCGCGAAGAAATTCAGCAGGTTGTTCATGGAAAAGTGGGCGTAGCGTTGCTGAAATAATTCATGAGTCATCGTCAGATTCAGCGGCAACGCCAGATCGTGCTGCTGCTGGCTGTGGCGCGGCATCATCGAGAGTTTGTAGGTGACATCCAGTACGCGGGCGAGGCTCTCTGCCCGCTCCAGATAGCGAGCCATCCAATACAGTTCACTGGCAGTACGGCTTAGCATGATTCGTCCTCCTCCATGACCCAGGTGTCTTTGGTGCCGCCGCCCTGTGAGGAGTTGACGACCAGAGAACCTTCCGTGAGTGCGACGCGCGTAAGGCCGCCGGGAACCAGTCGGATTTCCTCACCGGACAGGGCAAACGGGCGCAGATCGATATGTCGGGGAGCCAAACCATCGTCGATAAACGTTGGGCAGGTGGAGAGCGCTAATGTTTCCTGACCGATATAGTTGTGCGGGTGCGCGAGTAAACGCTGGCGGAACATCTCGATTTCCTGACGTGTCGCCCGCGGGCCGACCAGCATACCGTAACCACCTGCACCGTGAACTTCCTTCACCACCATGCTATCCAGATGGTCGAGCACATAGCGCAGATCTTTGGGGTTGCGACACTGCCAGGTGGGAATGTTGTGAAGAATCGGTTCTTCAGATAGGTAGAAACGGATCATCTCCGGTACATAGGGATAGATCGATTTATCGTCGGCGACACCGGTGCCGACAGCATTCGCCAGTACGACGCCGCCCGCACGATACACGGACAACAGGCCGGGCACGCCGAGCATCGAATCCGCACGAAACGCTAGCGGATCGAGGAAGGCATCGTCCACGCGGCGATAAATTACATCTACCTGACACGGGCCTTCCGTGGTGCGCATATATACCGCCCCTTCTTTCACGAACAAGTCCGCACTTTCTACCAGTTCGACGCCCATTTGCTGTGCCAGAAAGCTGTGTTCAAAGTAGGCGCTGTTGAAACGGCCCGGTGTCATCACGACCACGGTAGGGTCATCAACCTGCGTGCTTTCGCGCAGGGTCTGTAGCAGATAGCTGGGATAGCGTTCAACAGGGGCGATGTGCTGGCTGGCAAATAAATCCGGGTAGAGCCGCATCATCATTTTGCGGTTTTCCAGCATGTAGGAGACGCCCGATGGAGTGCGCAGGTTGTCTTCCAGCACGTAATAATGACCGTCGCTGTTACGCACCATATCGATCCCGGTGATGTGGGCGTAAATGTTGTTGTGCAGGTTCACACCCTGCATACAGGGTTGATATTGCTCATTCGCCAGCACCTGTTCGCTGGGGATAATACCGGCCTTGAGTATGTGTTGCTGATGGTAAATATCGTAGAGAAACGCGTTTAGAGCCTGTACCCGCTGACGGATGCCGCGATCGAGCAACTGCCATTCGTGGGCAGGAATAATGCGCGGCACGCTATCGAAAGGTATTAAGCGCTCGGTGCCCCCTTCCTCGCCATAAACGTTAAACGTAATACCCACGCGGTGAAACAGCAGTTCCGCCTGCTCCTTCTTCTGCTTAATGGCCTGCTGGTCGGTTTGCTGGAGCCATTGCCAATAGGAATTGTAGTGTTGACGTTGTTTGCCTTGCGACGAGAGCATCTCGTCGTAATAAGGCGCAGATGGAAGTTTCATTTTTATCATTGTCATCCCCAGGCATCACGCTTAATAGCGATAATAGGACAATGCATAAAATGCGCCATTTTGGAAAAAGCGTGATGTAGTCAGGATGGTGCCCGGTTTTTTCCTCTAATTGGTGCGTAGCAAGGCGAGTTTGCACTGAGGGGGGAGAATAAAGGCGCTGGAAATCAGCAAGACGCAACCATAATGGTGCGTCTTGATAAGGGGACGATCAATGATGGTGCTTAGCGGCGAACGGCAATCGCTTCGATTTCGATCTTCACGTCTTTCGGCAAGCGTGCGACTTCAACGCAAGAGCGAGCCGGGAATGGTGCGCCGTGTTCGTTGAAGAACGCTTCATACGCGGTATTCACAAGGGTGAAGTCATGCAGGTCTTTCACGAATACGGTGGTTTTCACGATATCGGAAACTTTCAGGCCAGCGGCTTCGACAATGGCCTGAACGTTTTCCAGTGACTGGCGTGTCTGGGCGGTGATGTTGTCAGCGACCAGGCCGCTTTTCGGGTTTACCGGAATCTGGCCGGAAGTGATGATCATGCTGCCAAGATCGACGCCCTGAACATAAGGGCCGATAGCGGCAGGGGCGTGCTCAGTGCTGATAGTGCGTGACATGGTATCTCCTTGATGGGGGCGTAAAAGGAACGCAGACGCAGCCATTATTCAAAAAAGCCCCGTGACAGGCAATGTCCATTACGGGGCAAAGCAGAAAACTAGCTATCTTGCAGCACAGCCTGACGCTCAAATTCTTTCTCACAGTACTTACATTTCAGGTGAACGTCACCATCGCGCTGCTTAACGCTGAATGACGACGAAACCGGTTCGCTGCGACTGATGCAGTTACTGTTCGGGCAGATGAGCACACCGGTAATGTGATCAGGCAGCGTCGGCACCAGCTTGCGCACCACGTCATACCCATCGATCTGATTGACGGTAGCCTGCGGCGCATAGATTGCCAACTGATTCGCCTGCTGCTCGGTCAGAAATATGTTCTCGATCTTGATCAGATCTTTGCGCCCAAGGTGGTTGGATGGCAAATTCAGGCCGATGGTGATGCGCTGGTCAGTTGCGGTCAGTTTAAACAGCGTCAGCAGCTTAAAACCCACCTGTGCGGGAATGTGGTCGATCACCGTGCCACGTTTGATCGCTTCAACCTGTAATTTATTATCGTGTGTCATGATGGTTTCTTCCTCTTACAGAACCAGTTCGCGATTCAGGACCAGCGCCAGCAGTGCCTGACGGGCGTAAATACCGTTGCCCGCCTGTTGGAAATAATAGGCATAGGGCGTGGTATCCACATCAATGGTGATCTCATCGACGCGCGGCAGCGGGTGCAGCACTTTCAAATTCGGGCGGGCGTTGTCCAAGTCGGCAGCACGCAGGACAAACTGGGATTTGATGTTGATGTATTCGGACGGATCCAGACGCTCTTTCTGGACGCGCGTCATGTACAGAATATCCAGCTCACCCACGACTTCGTCGATGCTGTTGTGCAGGCTGTAAGCAATGTTCTTCTCTTTCAGCATGCTCAGAATGTAGTCCGGCATGGCCAACGCGTCTGGAGCGATGAAGTAGAAGCGGTTGCCTTCGAACTTCGCCAGCGCCTGCGTGAGTGAATGCACGGTACGGCCATATTTCAAATCACCGACCATCGCGATGTTGATGTTGTTCAGTCGGCCTTGCGTTTCCTGAATGGTGAACAGATCGAGCAGCGTTTGCGTCGGGTGCTGGTTCGCACCATCACCCGCGTTCAGCACGGGAATACCGCCGGAAAACTCGGTAGCAAGGCGGGACGCGCCTTCCTGTGGATGACGCATCACGATGGCATCAACATATTGGCTGATGACGGAGATTGTGTCGGCCAGCGTTTCGCCCTTTTTCCCCAGCGAGGTGTTGTTGCTGTCGGCGAAACCGACGACGGATGCTCCTAAGCGATGCATCGCGGTTTCAAAGGATAAACGCGTCCGTGTGGAGGCTTCGAAGAAGCAGCTGGCAATCACTTTATGTTTTAACAGCTCAGGCTGGGGCTTGGCTTTCAGACTGGCAGCGACATTCAGCGCCAGTTCCAAATCTTCCCGGCTGAGATCGTTAATCGAAATGATATGTTTTTGATAGAGCGGATTGACCATGTTGTCTTTCTCCTAACGAGTAAACAGGAAATGTCGTATCTGGCTGCCCGAACGGTGGGCAAAAAAAAGCCCCTCATTGAGGGGCTTTCTTAATTGATCGATTGAGCGACGGAAAGGAAAACGCTGTCTGGCTGCCAGATGGCAGTTGTGGTTGAGAACCAACATAAGCAGCGGATTTTTTGGTGTAACGGTGCATGACCCCTCCCGGCAAACTGTCGGGAATTATACGCGCCGATTAGGCTATTTCAAGCAGAAAACGTGGTTTTTTACGCATCGCAATCGGTTGCTTAGCGAATGCACTATGCATGACAGTCGTAGACGGGAGAAGTGCGGTTAAGAAGAGTGATGAGCAGTTCACTGTTTCGGATTAACGCGCTGGCGGGTGCCACATTTGGAGAGTATAAGGATTGTAAAACAGGGTTTCATTTTTTATATCAACGAGGTTTTTATGATTACTGGCAATGTCCACCACCTTGACTTGGTTCCTTATCTTCCAGCCAAACTGCGTGAAGCGATTGAATACGTGAAGCAAAACATCACGGCAGACACGCCGTTGGGTAAGCATGATATCGAGGGCAATAGCGTGTTTGTGCTGATCTCCAACGACAGCACGGACCTGCTGGAAAAACGTCGTGCCGAATATCACGCCAAGTATCTGGACATTCAGATTGTGTTGTCCGGTGTGGAAGGGATGACGTTCAGCAACCTGCCTGCGGGCAAGCCAGATACTGATTGGTTGGCGGATAAAGATATTGCTTTTCTGCCTGCAGGCGAACAGGAAAAACTGTTTGTGATGCAGGAAGGGGATTTTGTCGTCTTCTTCCCAGGAGAAGTCCACAAACCGCTGTGTGCCGTGGGTGAACCCGCGCACGTGCGCAAAGCCGTGGTGAAAATCGACGCGTCGCTGGTGGTGTAAACCAGCGGAAAAGTATCCCTCCCCACGCAGGGGAGGGAAGCAACCCTTAATCCTGCGCCAGCGTGGCGACCATCACCGCTTTGATGGTGTGCATGCGGTTTTCCGCCTGATCGAACACAATACTGTGCGCGGATTCAAAGACTTCGTCAGTGACTTCCATTCCACCGTGCAGGCCATACTGTTCCGCCATTTGCTGACCCATTGTTGTCTGGTCATCATGGAAGGCAGGCAGGCAGTGCAGAAACTTCACCTGCGGATTGCCCGTTGCAGCGATCATCGCCGTGTTCACCTGATACGGTTTCAGCAGTGCGATACGCTCTTTCCAGGTCTCTTTAGGTTCTCCCATAGAAACCCAGACGTCGGTATAGATGAAATCCGCACCCGCAACGCCTGCGGCGATATCTTCCGTCAGCGTGATGCTGCCGCCAGTTTGTTTTGCCGCCGCCTGACACTCAGCCACCAGACCGGCATCCGGCCAGCAGGCTTTTGGCGCAACAAGACGTAAATCCAGCTCGGTCAGCGCCGCCGCTTCCAGCATGGTGTTACCCATATTGTTGCGCGCATCGCCGACGTAGACGAGCGTCATATCTGACAGCGCTTTACCCGGTAAATGCTCCTGCATTGTCAGCAAATCTGCCAGCAACTGCGTGGGATGGAATTCATTTGTCAGCCCATTCCAAACTGGAACGCCCGCATATTGCGCCAGCGTCTCGACAATTTGCTGGCCGTAGCCGCGATACTGAATGCCGTCGTACATTCTTCCCAGTACGCGTGCGGTATCCTTGATGGATTCTTTATGACCGATTTGGCTGCCGCTCGGGCCGAGATAGGTCACTTGCGCGCCCTGATCGTATGCAGCAACTTCGAAAGAGCAGCGAGTACGAGTCGAATCTTTTTCGAAGATGAGTGCGATGTTCTTACCTTGCAGGCGGCGGGTTTCAATCCCGTTTTTTTTATCAGCCTTCAGTTTCGTTGACAGGGCTAAAAGATGGGCAATTTCTGCGGGCGTAAAATCCATTAACCTTAAAAAGTGACGCTTATAGAACGGTTGCATGATGTACTTCTCCATGTGACCCAATAGCATTGATTGAATTAAAATTCACTTTATATGTGTAATTATTCAAATTCAAGTGGTGATATCAAACTTTGTGGTGGAGCAAGCCGCAGGGCTGTGGGACAATAAGTAATATTACGTCGATTAATGAGGACTGAGGCATGGCAAACCGCGAATTACTGGAAGAGCAACGGGAAGAGACACGCCTGATCATCGAAGAACTGCTGGATGATGGCAGCGATCCTGACGCGCTCTATACCATTGAACACCATTTCTCCGCTGAGAAGTTTGAAGTGTTGGAAAAAGTCGCTGTAGAAGCCTTCAAGCTGGGCTATGAAATGACGGATGCAGAAGAACTGGAAGTGGAAGAGGGCGTGTTGCTGATGTGCTGCGATGCTATCAGTGAAGTGGCGCTGAAGGCGGAACTGATCGACGCACAGGTAGAACAGCTGCTGGCGCTGGCAGAACGCCACGGTGTGCATTACGACGGTTGGGGCACCTACTTCGAAGACCCAGATGGTGAAGGCGAAGAAGAGGGCGATGATGAAGATTTTTATGATGAAGATGATGACGGCAAACGCCACTAATCATTGAGCCTGAACCCAGCCTCACTGAATGCCGCAGAAATACTCTGCGGCGTTTTTTTGGTTTTTTTACTTGATTGTCATGCCGATAGCTTAAGCGTGGGTTTAGGGGAAACACGGTGATGAGGTTCCCGTAGGGACACCTCGCACCGTGGTCGCCCCGGTATCTCGAACCTGAAACAATCGATACTACTTTTACAGCACCTTCAGCATCGTCACTTCACAATCGGTATGGCCCGTGTTGCCCATCGAATGGGGAATAGGATCGAAGCCCAGAGACTCATACAGCCGAATCGCGCTGGTTAGGTGGCCGGTTGTTTCTAGATAGCAACGGCGAAAGCCATGCTGACGAGCAAAATCAAGTGCCTGTATCGCCAGCTGACGTGCTAGCCCTTTGCCTCGTACGACGGGTAGGAAATACATTTTCTGTAATTCACACACATCCTCTTCGCCCGCGACAAGTGGCGCAATACCGCCGCCGCCAACTATGCGGCCCTCATATTCAACCACCCAATAGGCGCTTTTCGGCTGGCTATACAGAGCAAACAACGCATCCAGATTGGGATCGGAGACGGTATAGCCTTTGTCGGCCGTCAAACCAAATTCGGCAGAAACCTGACGGATGACTTGTGCGATGGCAGTATCATCCTGCGCGGTGATTGGGCGTACCTGAAGATTGGCGGAGGTCGCGGTTGTCATAATACGTACTCTTGTTCTTACGGTTGACGAGGGTAATGATCTTGGCCGATTGTAATACCATTACAGACCACATTGATGCAACGTCTATACCCGTCATACTTCATGTTGCCTCCGTGTTGGTTTCTCTATTCCTTGTAATTCATAAGTATATGAATTTGTTTAATTGCTGTTAACTTTTATTGTTGTCATTAACAGGACATGCTTAAATGAGCCGCTTTTTGTATGCCAATAACGTATCGAATAATACGTTTTATACTCCAAATAATTCGAGTTGCAGGAAGGCGGCAAGAGAGGGAATCCCGATGAGCTTACTCAGGTAAGTGATTCGGGTGAGTGAACGCAGCCAACGCACATGCAGCTTGAAGTATTACGAGTATATGAGGCTTATTTCTTTTAGGATGAAAGGGTTATGACAATCAATACTTCAGAAAATAGCACGCAGCATCGCGTGCAGTTTCACGGTAAGGCTGGGGAATATTTTGCAATTTGGCTGGTGAATGCGTTATTAACGGTCATCACTCTGGGTATTTATTCTGCCTGGGCCACCGTGCGCCGCCGCCGTTATTTTTATGGTAATACGGAAATTAACGGTGATCGTTTTGATTACCACGCGCAGCCTATTCAGATCCTTAAAGGACGCTTGCTGGTTATCGGCAGCCTTATTCTGTTTTATATCGTAATGATGGTGTCACCTACGCTGGGGACGATTCTCGCGTTGGCATTTGCGGCACTTATTCCGGTTCTGGTGATCCGCAACTGGCGCTATGACGCCATTATGTCCAGCTACCGTGGCATCCGTTTTAATTATCATTGCCAGACGGGCCGTGCATATTGGGTATTATTGCTTTGCCCTATCCTGCTGTTGCTGGCTTTTTATATCGCTCTGGTTGTTGTTGTCATGATCGGTATGCAGAGCAATAGCCCCATTCTGATTGGGTTCATTGCGCTGGCAATTGCTATTCCAGGGTTTGCTGCGGTAAATGGCATCATGAAAATGATGCAGCTCGATTTCTATGTGAATAACCTATTCTTCGGCAAAACAGCATTTAAAGCAGAATTGACGAAAGCGGTGTTTATTAAGTTCTCCCTGATTAGCCTGCTGATTTTTGTTCCTTTCCTGATCGCGGCGCTGTCATTCATGAGCTCGTTCTTTTTCACGTTGTTCCAAACGATGATGATGGGCGGTGGAAATGAAGAACTTGTACTAATGATGCTGCTGAGCAATGTCTTTAATTTTATTATGATGATCATTGTGACGTTGCTGGGCGTGCTGGTTTCCAGCAGCTATCTGGTCGTCGCACAGCGCAATTATCTGTTTAACCAGACGTCGCTGAACGGTGGGGTGAAACTGCACTCTTCCATGCAAACGATGTCTTACATGGGGCTGCTGATAACCAATAGCCTGATCACTATTTTCTCTTTGGGTTGGGCAGCTCCGGTGGCAGAGATTCGTCATGCACGCTATCTCGCGAATGCAACTGCGGTTGAAGGCGATCTGGCACTGCTGCACGTTCAGGCACACCAAGACACAGCAAACAGCGCACTGGCCGAAGAAGCGGTACAAGCCCTCGATTTGGGTGTTGGCCTTTAAGTTATAAGGCAGGAATATGAATATTGAGGGGCATTATCAATACCCCGGATTGGCGGCCCGCGTGGCCGCTTCTCTTCATTTAACGGACAACGGTTCGACGATGGTGCTGAACACCGGATCATCGAACACGACATTTGCGTTGGAGCAGGTCACGGTTTCCGATGCGCTGGGCTCCATTCCTCTGACGCTAACATTTCCTGACGGCGGCCGTTTTGTGCCTACCGACGATCCCACCTTTCGCGTGTGGTATTCTGCGCGGCGTCGACCGGGGCTTGTCCATCGCTTGGAACGCCATAAGCGCGGCGTCATTCTCACGCTATTCGCCACGATTTTGATAGTCATAAACTACGTTTACGTGGTGCTGCCTTGGGCGAGTTCCGCGCTGGCGCTACGCATTCCCACCGCTATCGAACAGCAACTGGGACAAAATACGCTGAAGCTACTGCGCCACAGTGATTTTAAGCCTTCCAAGCTGCCTATTGAACGCCAGCAAGAGATGCAAACTCTGTTTCAACAGGTTATGCCTGCTGACATGCGGGAAGATAAAACACCGCTGCGTCTGGAGATCATGTCGGCGCCTATCGGGCCGAATGCCTTTATGCTGGCAGATGGCACCTTGATTATCAGCGACGATCTGGTGACCCTGGCAAAAAGTGATAATGAGTTGGCTGCGGTGATGCTGCATGAAATGGGGCACCACGCCTATCGCCACCCAATGCGCATGGTGGTGCGTTCATCGCTGGTGTCGCTGACGTTCATGTGGATGACGGGAGATGTCAGTGGAATCGGAGATACCGTGTTGCAGTCTGCCGCCTTCATCAACGAGATGCAGTTTTCCCGTGATATGGAGAGGGAAGCGGACACATGGGCAATAGCAGAAATGCAGCAGCAGGGACGTTCACTTCAGTCAATGCAGGCAATGTATCAGGCCTTGATCGCTAAAGACCGCAGTCAGGATGAAATTGATTCGCTGGATTTACCTGACTGGCTGAGTACGCACCCAGATATGGATGAGCGTCTGGAAACGATTGAAAGAGAGATGAATAAGCACTAATCCCCAACTCTTGATTCTCAACCCCGAATTAACCCCCTGTCTGATGTCGATAGTGCGCGAATATAGCGGCGCACTATCGGCTTTCTTGTTAGGTATATGAACGAAAAAACCTCGTTTTTTGCTTATTTTACGAACGTTAATTTGAGGCGGAAAGGATGAGTAGCGTAGTCAGACGATTAACGGGAATGCGTTAAATATCATCCTATTAAAAACTTCTTGTAGAATCTCTCGCGATAAATAAAAAAATCAGAGAATAATCTCTTTTTATTATTAGTCCGCTTATGTTTATTGGGATTTTTCCTAATAGACATTAAAATCGCGGCTTCACGGCTTCATGATTACCGAAGAGTTATTTATGATTAATCGAATTCTATCAGGTGTGGTGGGCGCCTTTCTGTTAATGCTGTCACTATTAACGCATGCACAGAGCAATTTTCCAGAGCCCAAAGAAGGCGACTGGATCGCGCCAGAATTTATCTTCAACAGCGGCGAAAAATTAAAAGATCTGCGAATTCACTATTACACCATCGGTGATAAAACCAAGCCCGCCGTGTTATTACTGCATGGAACGAACCAGCCGATTAAAGCGCTGTTGGCAAATGGCTTTGGCGGAGAGCTGTTCGGGCCGGGTCAGGCACTGGATAGCAGTAGATATTTTATTATCATGCCGGAAAGCATTGGTTCTGGAAAATCTTCCAAACCATCAGACGGCTTACGGATGAAATTCCCACAGTACGATTATAACGATATGGTGCAGGCACAATATCGCTTAATCAAAGAAGGGCTGGGGATTAATCACCTGAGCCTGGTGATGGGATATTCCATGGGCGGTATGCAAACCTGGCTCTGGGGTGAAAAATACCCAGATATGATGGATGCGCTGGTGCCAATGGCGTCGCTGCCGAATGAACTGTCTGGTCGTAATTGGATGATGCGTCGCATCTTGATTGAATCCATCAAGAACGATCCTGTGTGGAATCACGGTGATTATACTCAGCAGCCACCAACGTTAAAAACAGCCAACATTATGTTTAGCATTGCCACCACTGGCGGCACGCTGGCGTATCAGAGCAAAGCGCCGACGCGTGCTCAGGCGGACAAGTTGGTAGAAGATCGCCTCGCGCTGCCTTCAACCAGCGATGCCAATGACTTTATTTATCTCTGGGGCTCATCTGCAAATTATAACGCTGCGCTGGAATTGAATAAAATTAAGGCTCCTGTTCTGGTAATTAACTCTGCGGATGATGAGCGTAATCCTGTTGAAACAGGCATCCTGGAGAATGAGCTTAAGAAAATTAAGCAGGCAACATTATTCCTTATTCCCGCCAGTAAAGATACCAGCGGGCATGGCACTATGATGTCGGCGAAATTTTATAAAGATGAGCTGCAACGTTTCTTAGACAAGAATCAGGCTCAGAAAAAGAATAAAAAATAAATCTTAATGACCGCCAGAAAGCTAATTTTCTGTCGGTCATTATCCTCTTTATAGGTCTCTTTATTTTATTACGATGGATTTATTTCAGGTCGTGGGGATGAACACGTCTGGAAATTGAAATATAACGACTATTACGTAAATAACTGAACGGCTCCGCAGTAGAACTGGCGCTCACCCTTTCTTATTTTCAGACCACAGGGATAATTTATGTTTCGTAAGATAAAGATCCGTACTGCACTCAGCATGATGGTGTTCTCGTTAGCGGCGTTACTGCTTTTTGTCGGCGTTTTAGGACTGATTGCGGTTCAGTCAGGGAACAAATCATTTGCTCGTGTCGATATGGAAGTGCTGCCAGGGCTAGTTGCGCTGAATGACAGCTCCGAACTGCTGTTGCGTGGTCGGTTGGATTTGCGTCTGTACGAATCATTAATGGGAAAAGGGGACCTCGAGGCGGCTAAAGTCGCGCTGGGACGCGCCAGAGGCAAGGTCGACGGCGCTAGCGAAAAATGGCAGGAATACCTGAAATACCCGCAGTACGAAGAGGAAAAAGCCATTTCTTCGGACATGGCTGAGAAGCGCAATGCGCTGATGCAGGACTTTATCGATCCGGCATTTGCGGCACTTAACGCAGGGAACTTGGACGAATATCGCCAGCGTGCTGGGAAATCGACGGTGCTGTACGCCGCGTTTGATAAATCCTCTAAAGCGCTGGTTGCCTTCAAGCTGAAGAGCATTGATGAAGCCTATGCGGATTCAAATGGGCGTGTGGAACTGATGGAAACCATTCTATACGTTGCGATTGCCTGTGCGTTGCTGCTGGCGGCACTGGCCTGGTCTGTGATGACCAACATGATCGTGAAACCGCTTAATCAGGCTATTTCTGTCTTTGACCGCATTGCTGAAGGCGACCTGCGTGCGCAGATTGATAGCAGCGGGAAAAATGAAATCGCTCACCTGTTTGCCGCCGTTCAGCGCATGCGTGACGGGCTGGAAAATATGGTGCGCGTGGTGCGTAACGGAACCGATGCAATCAGCGTTGGGGTAGAAGAAATCGCATCCGGTAACATCGATCTTTCCAGCCGTACCGAGCAGCAGGCAGCCTCATTGGATGAAACCGCCTCAAGCATGGAACAGATCATGTCGACGGTGAAAAATAACGAAGACAACACACGCAAGGCGAATCAACTGGCGCAGAAGGCCTCTGATTCCGCGTCTCGCGGCGGGAATGTTGTCTCCGAAGTGGTTGATACCATGCGTTCTATTAAGATGAGTTCTGCCAAGATCTCCGACATTGTTGGTGTGATCGACGGCATTGCTTTCCAAACCAACCTGCTGGCGCTGAACGCTGCGGTGGAATCTGCGCGTGCAGGTCAGTACGGTAAAGGTTTTGCGGTGGTTGCCTCTGAAGTACGGATGCTGGCTGCGCGTAGCGCGACCGCAGCGAAAGAGATCGGCACGATGATTGATGCTTCTCTCAGCCGTATTGAAAAGGGTGCCGGCCTGGTTGAAGTGGCCGGTAACACCATGGACGAAGTGCTGATGGATGTGAAGAAGGTCGTCGATATCATGGATGAAATCACGTTGGCTTCCAGCGAGCAGAGTCGAGGCATTTCGCAGATTAATATCGCTATTAATCAGATGGATGGCGTGACTCAGCAGAATGCGTCATTAGTAGCAGAAGTGGCGACCTCAGCAAATGCGCTTCAGGAACAGGTTATTAACCTGCAACAGTCTGTTTCCCGTTTCCAGATCGCAAGAGAAAATAGGGAAATGGACAACGTGTTGCCCGGCTTACGTCAGAACATTACGCTGGCTGATGCCCGCTAATCGTTAAACGACCACCGTCTGTTTTTATTTGCCTGTATCAGAAAAGAAAACAGACGGTAATCCTCAAAACCACAACATGATGCGATATACCCGTCATACTTCAAGTTACATGTGTGTTGGCTGCGTTCACTCACCCGAATCACTTACCTGAGTAAGCTCATCGGGATTCCTTCCCTTGCCGCCTGCCTGAAACTCGAATTATTTAGGGTATAGATATTCCAACGCGAGATCCTATCTGAACGCCACACTCCCCGTTAGTTTCCCCTCTGCCTTGTCAATTTGAGATAAGAACGAATAAGACAGTTCTCATTCCTAATATTTTTATCTGATATGAAAATGTAACTAATTATTTGCATCTTTAGGTTTATCTATCATGACAAGGATTGTTCTATTTTATTTTTTATCATTAAAAATCAATAAAATAAAACCAATTACATTGGTGATTACCCTATTAATTCGTTCGCTATTCTTCGCGCTGCCTTTACCTTTCTTTGCAGTCATAGCGAATGCCGCGACATCAGCCGAGCTGCAACAGCTCGATCAGCGTCAGATCAACCAGCAGCAAATTAATCAGCAGGAACGGCAGCGTGCGCAAGAGCGACAGCTTTCACCTCAGGCACCGGATGTGCGTCTACAGGAGCCGGGGGCGTTTCTGACGCGGCTGCATTTTCCCGTGGAGATGACACCCTGCTTTCCCATCAAAAAGGTGGAATTACAGGGAACTGAGGATTTCCCCGGCTGGCTACCGTTGCAGCGGCTGGCCGATCAGGCGGTGAGCCAATGTTTGGGCGGTAAAGGCATTAACTTGTTAATGAGCGCGTTGCAAAACCGTCTGGTGAATCACGGCTATGTGACCGCACGCGTACTCGCACCCGCTCAGGATCTGAAAAGCGGTACGCTGAAGCTGGTGGTAATGGCTGGCAAGGTCGGCAAAATAACGCTGTCGCCGGACAGTGACCGTTATGTTCAGCTCTACAGCGCTATGCCTGCACGTGAAAGTGAACTGCTCGATTTGCGCGATATTGAGCAAGGGCTGGAGAATTTGCAGCGTGTGCCGACTGCGCAGGCTGATATGCAACTGGTTCCGGGAGAGAAACCGGGCGAAAGCGATATCGTCGTTGGCTATAAACAAGCAAAGCACTGGCGACTCGGTGCGACGCTGGACGATTCCGGCAACAAAAGCACAGGGCGCTATCAGGGTGGTTTGACGCTTTTCCTTGATAACCCCTTTTCACTCAGCGACACGTTCTATCTTTATGGCGGCCACGATCTGCAAGGTCGTGGCAGTAAAGGCAGCAAGAGCTATGTTGCCCATTATTCGGTGCCTTTTGGTTACTGGCAGGCCGGGATGACCGCCAGCGGTTATGACTATCACCAGACGATCGCCGGATTAAATGAAAACTATACCTATAGCGGCGAAAACGAGAGCCTCAATTTCCAGCTCAGTCGAGTATTGCATCGTAGCGGTAGCCAGAAGACGTCGGTGAGCTATGAGGTCATGACGCGCGAATCACGCAACTTTGTCAATGATACCGAGGTTGAGGTGCAGCGGCGTAAAACAGCGGGATGGCGTCTGGGTTTACAGCATCGTCACTATATTTCCCAAGCCACGCTGGATGCTGCTGTTAGCTATCAACGTGGTACTCGCTGGTTCGGTGCGCAGCCCGTTCCGGAAGAAACCAATGATGAAGGAACCGGGCTATCAAAAATCATTCAGTTCTCTTCCGAGCTGGATGTTCCGTTCGCCGTGTTTGACGAAGCTTTCCGCTACAACGTGCAATACCGCCGTCAGCTTGCGAACACCCGCCTGACTGCACAGGATCAGTTCTCCATTGGTAACCGCTGGACGGTCCGCGGCTTTGACGGCGAGCTCACGCTCAGCGCCGACGACGGCTGGCTGGTTCGTAATGAACTTGCCTGGCGCACGCCGCTTCAGAATCAGGAACTGTATCTGGGTGTGGATTACGGCGAGATCAGTAACAACAGCAAAGAAATGCTGGTTGGTAACCATTTGGCAGGTGGCGTAATCGGGGTGCGTGGCAACGTATTGAACACCGGCTATGACCTGTTTGCGGGCATTCCGCTTTCCAAGCCTGATGGCTTTGAAACTAGCCCGGCCGTCTTCGGCTTTAGCCTGAACTGGCAGTACTAAAGCATTCGTTGGAATGTGCCAGTCGTGAACCTGTTTGTTGAAAAATTTCTTTCTTTGAATGGATAACAAGAATGAATAAGCACCTGTATCGCATCGTTTTTAATCGCGCTCGCGGCGTTTTGATGGTGGTCTCTGAACTTTGCCGCGGCTGCGCCAAAGATTCCGTTCCGTCCAGCCTTGGGCCAACGCTGAGCCAGATAACAGGGCGACTTTCCCCGCTGACGTTCCTGCTACTGGGCGTGATGGGGTTTGTTACGCTTGCGCCTGTGGCACAGGCGAACATTGTGGCGGATGGCAACGCGCCCGGTAACCAGAAACCTACCGTATTACAAACTGCAAACGGGACGCCGCAGGTCAATATTCAAACGCCAAGTGCAGGCGGCGTATCGCGCAATGTCTACAGCCAGTTCGATGTGAATCAGCAGGGTGCCATCCTCAATAACTCGCGTAATCAGGTGCAAACGCAGCAAGGCGGCTGGGTTGCGGGTAACCCGTGGCTGGCTAAAGGCGAAGCGAAGATCATTCTGAACGAAGTGAATTCACGCGATCCCAGCAAATTAAACGGGTATATCGAAGTCGCAGGGAAAAAAGCGCAGGTCGTCATTGCCAACCCGTCGGGTATCACCTGTGATGGCTGTGGTTTCATCAATGCTAACCGCGCGACGCTGACGACCGGCAAGGCGATGATGGAAAACGGCCAGCTTAAGGGCTATCAGGTTGAGAAAGGCACTATTCGCGTTCAGGGGGCGGGGATGGACTCCAGCCGTCAGGATTATACCGACCTGATTGCACAGACTGTAGAGATCAACGCCGGGCTGTGGGCGAACGACCTGAAGGTGACGGCAGGACGTAATACTGTCGATGCCGAACAGCAGAACATCGAGAAAGCAGCGACGACTTCAGCGTCAACGGAACGCGCTGAGCCGAAGCTGGCAGTGGACGTGGCGCAACTCGGCGGTATGTATGCGGGCAAGATCCAGCTCATTGGTACGGAGCAAGGCGTTGGGGTACGCAATGCGGGTGCGATTGGCGCACAGGCGGGAAGCGTGACGATCTCTGCCGATGGCCGCATTGAAAACAGCGGCAGCATTAATGCCTCGCAGGATGTACAACTGGCGGGGCGTGAGCTGGATAATAGCGGTAAGGTTTACGCCCAGCGTGATGTGGGCGTCAGCACTCAGCAACAGACGGCTAACCGCGGCGTACTGGCGGCACAGCGCGATGCGACGGTGAAAGCAGCAAATATCACCAACCAGAAAGGCGCAGTACTGGGGGCGGGAATCAACAGCGACGGCTCGGTGGCGCAAACTGGCAATCTCTCTCTAACGGCCAGCCAGCGTGCAGATGCCAACGGCCAGCAACTCGCGGGTGGGGCGCTGACGATGGCTGCGGCAGAGGTGAATACCGATGGCGGCCAGACGCAGGCGACCGATGTTACGCTCAACGCCACCACCGGATCGGTTTCCAGCCGTAAAGCGAAAGTCAGTGCGGATAACCACCTTAAGGTGACGGCGGCGAAAGCCGTCAATAACGCCGAAGGCACGCTCATCGCCGGGAAAAAACTGGATGTGCAAGCCGATAGCCTGAGCGGCGACGGTCAACTGTTGTCGCTGGGTGACATGTCGCTCACCGCCGTACAGCACTTCGACAACCAGAGCGATGTGATTGCAAACGGTAAACTCGATCTCACCGTGGTGGGTGATGTTACCAACCGCCAAAAAATCCAGTCTGGTAGTGAACTGACGCTGACGGCAGCACGTCTCGATAATCAGGCCAGTGGTGAAATCAGTAGCCAAAAGACGCAATTGGTACTGTCGGATGCGTTAACCAACCGCGGCCTAATCGATGGGGGGATAACCCGTATTGATGCGGGCACGCTAAACAATATCGGCAGCGGTCGCGTCTATGGGGACTGGATCAGCCTGCAAGCACAGACGCTGAACAATGTGAACGAAGCAGGTATCGGGGCAACGATCGCCGCACGTCAGCGTCTGGATCTAGGCGTCGGCACGCTCAATAATCGTCAACACGGCCTGATTTACAGCGATGGCGTGATGGCGTTGGGACGTAATCTGGATGCAGAAGGCAGGGCGACAGGTCAGGCTGAGGCGATCAATAACCACGGCGCTACCATTGAGTCTATCGGCGATATGGCGCTATCTGCCCGCCAGATTCATAACGTTAACGATAATTTGGTGACGGAAATCGTTACCAGCGCGACCCGAGTCGATGAAGCCGTACTGCGTGGACATACTACCCGCTACAACTGGAGCGATATTTGGCTGACAGACAATAAATATGGCGTGAACACTGCGCATATGCCGGATGGGTACGCTGACGATAATTTCTATCGCTATACCTACACCCGCACGGTAAACGAAACGCGAGTGAAAGAGAGCGATCCGGGGCAGATCCTGTCTGGCGGTAATTTGTATCTGACGGCGGCGCGGATGACCAACAACGACAGCCGGGTAATTGCGGCAGGTCTATTGATTGACGGTGTGAAGGAACTGAGCAATCTTGCGACGCCGGGCGAACGTACCACCACCGATCGGGGACGTCAGGAGCGCTGGTATGCCAAGAAGAAAAAGAACTGGCGCGGGGTAACAAAAACCTCACAGGGTATTGACGGCAATAACTATGCGCCAACTGCTCAAGTCGAAACGATCGATCTAAAAGTGCACGACTGGCGTAGCCAGGCTGCATTCGACGGATCGGGTTATGCGGTGACGGCGCTGCGTGCAGGTAACGTTGGTCAGAATGTGGGTACGCCGACGGTGACGCTCCCGGGCAGTAGTTTATTTACGCTGCAACCTGCTGCAGAGAGCCACTATCTGGTGGAAACGGATGCACGTTTTACCAATCAGAAGCAGTGGCTTAGCTCTGATTATATGCTGCAAGCCTTCAGTATCGAAGGGCAAGATAAACGACTGGGCGATGGCTTCTACGAACAGCGTGAAGTACGTGAGCAGATCGCACAATTAACCGGACAACGCTATCTGGCGGGTTATAACAGCGATGAGGCTCAGTACAAGGCATTGATGGATGCGGGTATCGCATTTGGTCATCAGTTCTCGCTGACACCGGGGGTGGTACTGACACCAGAGCAGATGGCATTGCTCACCACTGACATGGTCTGGATGGTGAGAAAATCGGTGACCTTGCCAGATGGTTCCTCGCAGACGGTGCTCGTCCCACAGGTCTACTCCAAAGTCCGCTCGAATGAACAAATCGGTGCGGGTAGCCTATTGGCAGGGAATACGATCTCTGTTGGGCTGGCTGGCGGCATGCTGAACAGCGGACGTATTGCCGCGCGCGATACTCTGTTTATCTCGTCTGATGCGTTGGACAATCAGGGCGGCTCTCTGCTGGGTAAACAGGTTCAGCTACAGGTTCGTAACGATCTGAATAACGTCGGTGGCGTCATTCAGGCAGAAGACAAATTGACCGCACTGGCGGGCGGCAATATCAACAGTACCAGCACATTGAGTGGCGGTGAGGATAACCGCATTCTGGATCGCGTCGCGGGCATGTACGTTCAGAATGATAAAGGTGAACTGACGCTGGCGGCGGGCAAGGACATCAACTTGATCGGTAGCCAGGTGATTAACTCGGGCGCGGACAGCTCCACGCTGATCAGCGCGGGGAACAACTTGAACCTAGCGACGCTGACGACCACGGAAACGCTGAATAGCGACTGGGACGGCAATAATTATCGCCATTATCAGGCACGCGAAGATATCGGTAGCGACATTGTCGCCAATGGCCAGATAGCATTACGTGCGGGACAAAATCTGAATGCGACTGCGGCGTCTGTTACCGCGCAGCAGGGGCTACAAGTTCAAGCGGGCAATGACATTAACCTGGCCAGCGGTGAGTCATCCTACACGTTGACGGAACACAGCAAGCAAAGCAGTCGCGGTTTGCTCTCCGCACAGTCCAGCGAACGCCATGACAGTATTCAGCATCAATCGGCAGTGGGCAGTTCGTTCAGCGGCGAGACGGTGGCGATCGGTGCTGGCAATAATGTGCAGATCGCGGGTAGCTCCGTTGCGGGTACGCAGGATGTCGGTATTACCGCCGGACGCGATATTACCGTGACCACGGCGCAAGAGAATCATCAGGAAACACATTTAAAGGAAGAGAAAAAATCTGGCCTGATGGGTAGCGGCGGCATCGGATTTACCATCGGTCAGGCTAGCCAAAAGAGCACGACCGATACCGATGGCATGAGTGAGAAAGCCAGCATCATAGGCAGTGAAAAAGGCAACACGACGCTGCTGGCGGGTAATCAACTGACCGTGAAAGGTAGCGACGTAGTGGCCGGACAGGATGTGGCACTGCAAGGTAAGACGATAGACGTGACGGCAGCGGAGAACAGTCAGACGCAACGGCAGACCTATGAACAGAAGCAGAGTGGGTTAACGCTGGCGCTGAGTGGCACGGTTGGCGGTATGGTGAATACGGCGGTACAAACGGCGCAGACGGCTAAAGAGACGGAGGATGGCCGCCTTCAAGCTTTACAGGGTGTGAAAGCGACGCTCAGCGGCGTACAAGCGGGGCAAGCTGCGTATCTGGCGGCGCTGAAAGGTAAAGACGATCCCACAAATAACAATGTCGTGGGCGTCAGCGTCTCGCTGGGAAGCCAGTCATCGAAATCCGAGCAAACGGTGGAGCAGCGCACCGCACAAGGTAGTAGCCTGAACGCGGGTAGAAACCTGTCTCTGACCGCAACGGGTGATGATATTCGCGTGCAGGGAAGCGAGCTGCGCGCGGGTCAGGATGTGGCGCTGGATGCGGCACGTGATATCCAGCTATTGTCCGCACAGAACAGTCAGCACACGGAAGGGAGCAACAAGAGCAAAGGTGGCAGCATTGGCCTGAGCCTTGGTGTTGGCAGCGGTGGCTTTAGCCTGAGCGTGAATGCCAGCATGAATAAAGCGAAAGGCAGTGAACTGGGTGAAGGACTTAGCCACACTGAAACGCTGCTGGACGCGGGGCGTCAGGTACGGCTAAACAGCGGCCGCGATACCACATTGCAGGGTGCACAGGTCAGCGGGCAACAGATCACGGCACGCGTTGGGCGGGACTTGCTGTTGCGCAGTGAGCAGGACAGCGACGTCTACGACAGCAAACAGCAGAGCATGAGTGCAGGCGTCAGCATTCCGATTTATGGTGCGGGAACCGCGTCAGCCAATTTCAGCATGAGCAAGGACAAAATGCACAGCGACTATCGCAGTGTGCAGGAGCAGACTGGGCTGTTTGCCGGGCAGGGTGGCTACGATGTGCAGGTGGGCAACCAGACGCAGCTTGATGGCGCGGTGATTGGCTCCACGGCAGAGGCCGCGAAAAACCGATTAGACACCGGGACGCTGGGCTTTAGTGACATTGAGAACCGAGCGGAATTTGAGACCTCGCACAGCGGTGTCGGTATCAGCACCGGTGGGCCAGTTGGCATGCAGATGCTGAGTAATCTGGCATCCAACTCGCTGATAAGCGGAAATAATGACGGTAATGCGGCGAGCACCACGCGTGCGGCGGTCAGCAATGGGCAACTGGTTATCCGTGACGAAGCCAACCAGCGTCAGGATGTCGCACAGCTGAGTAACGATGTTGAACATGCAAACCAAACGCTGAGCCCGATTTTTGACAAAGAGAAAGAGCAGAAGCGTCTGCAACAAATGCAGGTGATTGCAGAAATCAGCAGTCAGGTGATAGATATTGCCGGTACGCACGGGGCAATCATTGCGACGAAAGCTGCGAAAGCGGAGGCCGACGCGAAGACTGCTGGTCTCTCTGATGCTGACAGGAAGATGGCGAGAGACGCCTTTGCGAAAGGGGACAAGCCAAACCTGAACCCGACAGAAGCCGAGATTCAGAAATACGTTTATCAGACGACGTATGACAAAGCCTATACTCAGGCATTGAACAGTTCTGGTTTTGGCATCGGTGGCCCGATCCGTCAGGGTATCATGGCGGTCTCGGCAGCGGTGCAGGGACTGGCGGGTGGTAACGTTGCGCAGGCGATAGCGGGTGCAGCGGCCCCGTATTTGGCGGCAGAAATCAAGAAAGCGACGACGGATGCAAATGATAACGTCAATATTGTCGCCAATGCGGTAGCGCACGCTGTGCTGGGCGGGATTGTGGCAGAAGCCAGCGGTAACAGTGCGCTGGCGGGTGCCGCCGGTGCCGCGACGGGTGAACTGGCTGCGCGTGTTATTGCCGACAGGTTATATCCGGGTAAAGCCATCTCGGAAATGACCGAAAGCGAAAAACAGACGGTCACGACGCTTTCGCTTCTGGCTGGCGGTCTCGCAGCCGGCACGGTGGGTGACTCAACCACCAACGCGGTAGCAGGTGCGCAGGCAAGTCAGAATGCGGTGGAGAATAATGCGCTGAGTGTGCAGGAAAACAAATCCCGTAGTCAGGAAATGGCTCAGTGTCAGGGCAGTACTACCTGCGAAAATCCCATTATTGATAAGTACAAGAAAATCAATGCCGAACAACATGAAAGTGTTGTTGGATGTACAGGTGCTAAGGACTGTGTTGATAAGGCGAATGAAGTTGGCAAGTTACAAGTTGATTATGCTAATCGCGCCAATGAGTTGTTGGAGAAAGCGCGTGTTAATGGTGGCTTAAGCACGGAAGAGCAGGACGAATTATCTATTCTCCAGGTGACTACTATCCAGCTTGAGGCGGACAGAACTGCGGCGATACATAATGCGCTGTCGTCTGGTGATTCTCCTGAGGCAAAGCAACTTGCGATAAACTCGTTGGCACAGGTTGCAGGAACTAGTGCGGCGGGTATTGCTGCGGGGATTGGTAAAAAAGGCATCAAAGAGCCGATCACGGTTAAGCCGGCAGGAAATATTTCCTCCTTTGATGCTAACGAAATTCGCTTTTCGCAGAATACCGTTTCTCACAATAAGACAGATCGAGGTACAGGTGTGAAATATACATACGATGATCTTGTTTCTAGCATGAAAAAAGATGGCTGGAAAGGCGAACCGGTTGATGTTGTAAAAATGCCTGATGGGAATATGACCAGTATGGATAATACGAGAATCAGTGCTGCGAGAGAGGCTAGTATTAAGGTAGAAGCGAATGTCAGAAACTTCAGCGATCCGTTATCAAAAGATATGATTGACTCAGGGCGTTTTGGTTCTGCCACAACGTGGGGAGAGGCCATAACAGGAAGGATTAACAACCAAAGTGGTGGGTTTAGTAAAAATAATCCTTATGGTTCATCCGATTCTCCAAGAATAACAGGTAAAGGTAAATAAATGACTGATAGAGCTATGATGTATCAAAAATATTTATACTCAGGATTTTCTTTTCCTGATAGCTTTATCAATTATGTATCCCAATCGGAATTAGAGGATATCGAACCGTGGTGGCTGTTTTGCAGTTCCTCAAATTATGTTGACTTTTGGTGTGAAAAAGTCAGAGAACTTTATCCTGAGAGAAAGTTAATTCCTTTTGCTAATTGGCGTTACTCTGATGATATTGTGTGCTTTGATGGTGAAGATACATCGGGAAACCCAAAAGTTTACTATGTTCATGCCTTTGCATCTTCTGGTTGGGAGGATAGAGGGTACACTGATGACTTTACCGAATGGCTGAAGATAGCCAGTCTTGAATCAGCCCGTAACAAAGAGGAACGGGCTGAAGATGACGTGTAATTATTCCTGAATAAACTGGTAAGGAATAGAGTTCGATAACCAAACCCCGTTAGCAGCTTGGTAGAAATAAAAGCCCTGTTCATACATAGTCAGGGCTTTTATTCTTAGTACAATCGGTTTTCCATGCCGACTTCCAACTTGAATTGCTGTCTCTTCATCGGCAGATAGATGAACATATTGTCTATCTTTTGCATTTAATCCCTGAGCACGAATTGATATTATAAATCGTGTTGCAGTTCCATGATATAAAAACTCGGGAGGGATTTTTGCTTCATACCTTATATCGACCTGTTGTGTTGAATGTCCTTGGGCTGCGCGGATACGTAATCCATCATCTGAAATCGTAAAGCGTTTTTTATCACTATTATTAACGATACTATGAATAAGATTATTGTCGAATATATAGCCTTCTTCAGCGGCACAAAGAATAAGATCGCTTATAACGACCCATCCTTCCTTGTCCAAAGATAAACCTATGGCTTCAGGTTGATGGCGTAATATGTAACTTAAAAATTTACTGATATCTGTGTTTTTTTTGCTCATGATAATAATCTCAAATGAGTCCCGGCTACTAAAGAGGCCGGTTTTTTTGTCTGCCTGTCAGAACCGCAGTTCAGTCTAAATAGCCAGTTTACCGCGCTCAACGGTCACAATCACTGGCTGTTTGGTATTAAAACCTAGGTCTTCGAAACCATTTGCCGCTGAGTTACGGGCTAGGCGGCTTTTTCCTGCTGTTGTGGTTCTTTTACTTCAGTTGTGCGGGGTTCTGATTTGAAGTCTCGTTCAGCCCTCTCAACGGCGAGAACCGAGCGGAGTTTGAGACCTCGCACAGCGGTGTCGGTATCAGCACCGGCGGGCCAGTTGGCATGCAGATGTTGAGTAATCTGGCATCCAACTCGCTGATAAGCGGAAATAATGACGGTAATGCGGCGAGCACCACGCGTGCGGCGGTCAGCAATGGGCAACTGGTTATCCGTGACGAAGCCAGCCAGCGTCAGGATGTCGCACAGCTGAGTAACGATGTTGAACATGCAAACCAGACGCTGAGCCCGATTTTTGACAAAGAGAAAGAGCAGAAGCGTCTGCAACAAATGCAGGTGATTGCAGAAATCAGCAGTCAGGTGATAGATATTGCCGGTACGCACGGGGCAATCATTGCGACGAAAGCCGCGAAAGCGGAGGCTGACGCGAAGGCTACGGGTCTCTCTGATGCTGACAGGAAGATGGCGAGAGACGCCTTTGCGAAAGGGGACAAGCCAAACCTGAACCCGACCGATGCCGAGATTCAGAAATACGTTTATCAAACGACGTATGACAAAGCCTATACTCAGGCATTGAACAGTTCTGGTTTTGGCACCGGTGGAGCCATTCGTCAGGGCATCATGGCGGTCTCGGCAGCGGTGCAGGGACTGGCGGGTGGTAACGTTGCGCAGGCGATAGCGGGTGCGGCGGCGCCGTATCTGGCGACAGAAATCAAGAAAGCGACGACGGATGCAAATGATAACGTCAATATTGTCGCCAATGCGGTAGCGCACGCTGTGCTGGGCGGGATTGTGGCGGAAGCCAGCGGCAACAGTGCGCTAGCGGGTGCTGCCGGTGCCGCGACGGGTGAGCTGGCGGCGCGTGTTATTGCTGACAGGTTATATCCGGGTAAAGCCATCTCGGAAATGACCGAAAGCGAAAAACAGACGGTCACGACGCTTTCGCTTCTGGCTGGCGGTCTTGCAGCCGGCACAGTGGGTGACTCAACCACCAACGCGGTAGCAGGTGCGCAGGCAAGTCAGAATGCGGTGGAGAATAACTTCCTGAGTACGGATGAGAACCGTCAACGCTTAAGTGAAATGTCATCCTGTGGCAGTGATAGTGCCTGTAAAGACGGGGTGACGGAGAAGTTCAAGAAAATCTCCGATGAACAAATCAAGAGTGTTGAAAATTGCTCCAGCGTTGATGTTTGTGTTGTAAAAGCCAAAGAAATGGCGGAGTTGCAGGCAGATTATGGTCAGCGAATTGAGGAACTGGGGGAAAAACTTCGGGCCAATGGCCACTTGAGTGGTGCAGATCTTGAGGAGTGGACTTATCTGCACATTGTGACGCCTGCTCTGGAAGCTGGACGTATAAAGGCGATACATAACGCACAAGCAGTGGGCGGTTCGGATGAGGCGTCACAGCTTGCTATTAATACGATTGCTCAAGCAGGGGCGACAAGTGCGGCAGGGATTATTGGAGGAACAAGTAAGGCTGGACATAACACTGGAAATGGAACTTCTCAAGTAACTACTAAGAACGTAGATCCAAGCATTCTAATTAGTAGGCAAAATAAAAATGAAATGTCGGGCTCACAAGTAAAACGTCTTGTAAAAGATATGAAAGCGAATGGCTTTGATATCAATGAACCTGTCGACGTTGCTATCGTAAATGGTAAAGCAATTATTATTGATGGCCATCATAGAGCTGAAGCAGCAGCAAAAGCCGGAATTAAAGATATACCAGTTAGAATACATGAAGTTACGAAAGAGCAAGGTGATCAACTTTTGCGTGAAGCCGCTGAAGCAAGGGTAAGGTATTGATATGATGAACGAAAGGGAAATTATCAGTTTTATCAGTCTTCAAGAGATGCTAATGAAGGCTTTCTTTATCGCTTATCCAAGCTTAAAGGACTTTGACTTCTTGCTGGACTTCCCTAAGAAAGGGACTGTTTTTGTTAATAATGATGAATGGGGTTTTGTTAAACACGGTAAAGGTATTAGGTTTTTAATAAACAGCGATCAGAAAGAGGCGGTGGTCGATGTTAACAATGTCAAAAATCCCAAATTGATAGATATATGGCGCTTATCTCAATATTTTTCATCATATGATGATCATGAGATAAAGGGGGTTTTAGATGGAATGGTTGAGTCTGGGATTTTGCAAAAAATATCAGAAAAGCAATACGAATTGATATGATTAAGTAGTCAAAGGATCCCAGTCCCTAAAAAGGCCGGGATTTTTTTGCCTGTCACTCAGCCACTGGCCGTATCACCAGTTGACCCTATTCAACGGTGATGACGACCAGTGTATCGGTCGCAAATCCTGCTGCTTCGAGCCAGTCGCCCTTGAGGTGCAGGCTGGTGCTGCGGCGATGGCGGATAAGGCTGGCCTGAAATCTTTAACAATATATGAAGAAACTACAGGCTCCGTTCTTTATTGGCAACCGGGAATGAAATCACTTAAGGCTAGGGATTAAAATGGTACTCAAATTAAGTTGGACCTTAGCGGGTAAAGGTGGAAATAAAAAATATCATCATGGGATGATATTAATCGTTGCTTGTATCTACTTAAAGACGTGGAAGGCACTTTGACTCTGGATGTAATTAACAGCGATGAAAATGAAGCTGAAATGCTGCAACTCAGGACTGAGAAAGGTTTTTACTTTATGACGTTAAGTGGAATACGAGACGATGAGTATGTTGTTAGGACATTCAATGATCTTTCTCAGCCTAATATTGAAATAATGATACTGGGAGATAACTGGCCAGCACAGCAAGTAACAAGGGATTTTAATCTTGCTGTCAGGATCTTTAAAGAGTTCTTCGATACTGGCAACGTATCAACGAATCTTCTGAATTAATACAGCAATCTCGGCCCTTCAAACAAGCCGGGATTTTTTTATCAGTCACTCAGGCGCAGGCCGTATCACCAGTTGCCCCTGCTCAACGGTGATGACGACCGGGATATCTATCTCAAATCCTGCCGCTTCCAGCCAGTGGTCCTGAAGGTGCAGGCTGGGACTTCGGCTGTAATAGCGCGTCATATCGCTGCGGTCGGCGTGACGGCGGCTGACATAGCTGATCAGGTGGAGTAATGCTTGGGATGTGGCGGGTTCTGACTTATCCACGTCGAGAACCGAGCGGAGTTTGAGACCTCGCACAGCTGAGTAACGATGTTGAACATGCAAATCAGACGCTGAGCCCGATTTTTGACAAAGAGAAAGAGCAGAAGCGTCTGCAACAAATGCAGGTGATTGCAGAAATCAGCAGTCAGGTGATAGATATTGCTGGTAACGCAAGGTAGGGGATTCTGGTTTACAGAAGTGGTGAGTGTAGCGGGTGCGTACGCTGGCGCGAAGTTGCAGAACAAAGACCCGTTGACGGCATCTATTGCAGCGGGAGTCGGTACGGCAGTTGGTGCTGGAGGTGGTAAAGTGCTTGAAGTCGGGAATAAATATTTCCCTGTAGTTTCAGATAAAACAGCCAGTATGACAGGTGCTATTGGTGGTGCCTTAGCGAGTGAAGTGGCGGGAAGCAAAGTTCAAGATAAGGCTGGTAATACAGGAGAATCTAAATGAGCTCCCTAAAACTACTATTAACTCTGCTTATAGTTTGTTCTATCACTATGATTATGGTTGTTTTTGCAGCGTGTTTGTGCGCTGCATTTTTAATCTATTTAAAAAATGGAACGTTTATTATTAGCTGGCAGGACGATGTGGTTTTTTCACTAAAAAGAGGAACAGTTGTAGGAATCACAACAGGAGTCGGAATATGGATTATGTCCCGATTCAGGGCTAGTAAAGAGAAATAAATGAGTCTAATGCTCCCGAAGTTAAGCCGGAAGCTTTAGATCTATAACATGGCCTCAATCATCGTTACGACAATAATGATTGTCTGTGCTCTTACCTACTGTTGCGCAGTGAGCAGGACAGCGACGTTTACGACAGTAAACAGCAGAGCATGAGTGCAGGCGTACTGAAGTATAAAATAGAAAAAATTTCCAATAACTGATTCCCGCAGGAATAATAATAGCTATGAGGAACTTCTCGTTAATAGGCGATGAACGCGTCTATTTTACGACGGTACCATCTTTTAATATAAACATGAGATTTCCTTTCCAGAATTCAGCCAGATAAATATTATCTAATTCAATACCGTGTCGTGCAATTTCGGCAGAGAGCCATTCTTCATCTTTTTCTATTTCACATAAATCATATTTCCTGGGTTTTCCATCTTTAATGACAATTACTGACGGCATTTCCATACCCTCACAAATGACGCTTAGTTGTCCGTTGGGTTCAATTTGCGCATAGTTTATCTTTTGGAAGGAATTGATCCCCTGAGCATGGAGCTGTGAAGCAACGTTGATAATATCTATCTTATTTTTCTTTTGCAGAATGTTTTCCATCAGGAATTGGCCTTTCTTAATGATAGGGATCGGGTCGCCAATACTGACAGAGCGGAAAAAATAAATATTCTTACTGATAGAGTTAAGAATAGAAATCAGGCTGACACCAATAAGTAGCACAATTACATATTGGTAAAGTGGAATGCTGTCGCTATAAATAACACCACCGATGATACCGCCTAATATGAAGTTGCCAATAAAGTCGACGGGGGTCATTTGCGAGAGCTGAGTTTTACCCGAAAAATTTAAATGTGTGATGACAATGGTAAAACCGATGATGAATTTTAATAACACATATCCATAATATTCCATTCTTTTCTCCGTTGCTGCCCTGACTATTTTTTCATCTTATTATGGCCTGGTACAGGCGGTGTGGTCGGTACCCGTCTATTGACTATAGCAACACTGTACGGATTGGTGAGCACTATTCACTTGTTCGCCGGATAGGGCAGGAGAAAAAAAGCCCCGGCAAGGTGCCGGGGCTGAGATGAGGAATAAGCAAAAGTTACAGCGCTGCGATGACCGCTTGCTGCTCCAGCAGTTTGGTTTTCGCTACGGCATAGCCGTCCATCTTCTCACGCTCTTTGGCGACGACCGCTTCCGGTGCGCGTGCCACAAAGCCTTCGTTAGACAGCTTACTTTCGATGCGGCCAATCTCTGCTTCGAGTTTCGCCACTTCTTTCGCCAGACGATCCAGTTCTGCCGCTTTATCGATCAGACCAGCCATTGGGATCAACAGCTCGGCACCCTCGATGAGCTTAGTGACGGAAACCGGACCTTTATCGCCCGCAGGCAGCAGCGTAATGCTTTCCAGACGCGCCAGCGTTTGGATAAAGCTGAGGTTTTCTTCCACACGACGCTGTGCTTCAGCAGTGGCATCGCGCAGTAATACTTCCAGCGGTTTGCCCGGCGCGATATTCATTTCTGCACGAATGTTACGCACGGCGATGATCGCCTGTTTGATCCATTCCAGATCGTTCAATGCCAGCGTATCTTCCTGCGCGGCATTGAACTCAGGGAAAGGCTGCAACATGATCGTGTCGTCGTTAATGCCTTTCAGCGCTTTAACGCGTAGCCAGATGGTTTCGGTAATGAACGGAATAATCGGATGTGCCAGACGCAGCAAGGCTTCCAGTACAGTAACCAGCGTGTGGCGTGTACCGCGCAGTTCCGCTTCTGAACCACCGTTCATCACTGGCTTCGTCAACTCCAGATACCAGTCGCAGAACTGGTTCCAGGTGAATTCGTACAGAATGTTGGCAGCAATATCAAAGCGATAGCCGTCCAGTGCATCGCGGTAGGCTTTCACCGTACGGTTAAATTCCGCCAGAATCCAGCGGTCAGCAAGCGATAGCTCCATTTCGCCACCGTTAAAACCGCAATCCTGATCTTCGGTGTTCATCAGCACGAAACGGCTGGCGTTCCACAGTTTGTTACAGAAGTTGCGGTAACCTTCCAGACGCTTCATATCCCAGTTGATGTCGCGGCCAGTGGAGGCTAGCGCCGCCAGCGTGAAGCGCAAAGCATCTGTACCGTGAGGCTCGATGCCGTTCGGGAATTGTTTCTCGGTGCGCTTGCGGATTTTTTCCGCCAACTGCGGCTGCATCATGTTGCCAGTGCGCTTCTCCAGCAGAGCTTCCAACGAGATGCCGTCTACCATATCCAGCGGGTCGATCACGTTCCCTTTGGATTTGGACATCTTCTGGCCTTCTTCATCACGGATCAGGCCGGTCATGTAGACGGTGTTGAATGGCACCTGCGGCTTGCCGTCTTCATCTTTGATGAAGTGCATGGTCAGCATGATCATGCGGGCAATCCAGAAGAAGATGATGTCGAAGCCGCTGACCATCACGCTGCTTGGGTGGAAGGCTTTCAGATCGGGCGTTTGCTCCGGCCAGCCCAGCGTAGAGAACGTCCACAGCCCGGATGAGAACCAGGTATCCAGCACGTCTTCATCCTGATTCAGAACGACATCGTCAGCGAGATTGTTTTCACTGCGAACTTCCGCTTCGGTACGACCGACGTAGACGTTGCCATTGGCATCGTACCAGGCTGGGATACGGTGGCCCCACCACAACTGACGGGAGATACACCAGTCCTGAATGTCACGCATCCAACTGAAGTACATGTTTTCGTACTGCTTTGGTACAAACTGGATACGGCCATCTTCCACGGCTTCCACCGCCGGTTTAGCCAGCACGGCAGCACGCACGTACCACTGGTCGGTCAGCATCGGTTCAATGACAACGCCACCACGGTCGCCGTAGGGAACGGTCAAGTCGTGCGCTTTGATCTCTTCCAGCAGGCCGAGTTCATCGAATGCGGCTACCAGCGCTTTACGTGCGGCAAAACGTTCCAGACCTTGGAAAGCCTCTGGAATTTCGCTGCTGCAAGCGGTGCTGGCTTCGCCATTGGTATCAAAAATTTCAGCGCTCTGGCGGATATCACCGTCGAACGTCAGAATGTTTACCATCGGCAACTGGTGGCGTTTACCGACTTCGTAGTCGTTGAAGTCGTGGGCTGGCGTGATCTTCACGCAGCCAGTGCCTTTTTCCATGTCGGCATGTTCGTCGCCAACGATCGGAATACGGCGGCCAATCAGTGGCAGAATCACTTCCTTGCCGATCAGATCTTTATAACGCGGATCTTCCGGGTTAACGGCAACGCCAGTATCACCCAGCATAGTTTCCGGGCGGGTAGTAGCAACGACCAGATAGTCTTTCCCTTCGGCGGTTTTCACGCCATCAGCCAGCGGATAACGCAGGTGCCACATCGATCCTTTCACGTCGCGGTTTTCTACTTCCAGATCGGAAATCGCAGTGCGCAACTTCGGATCCCAGTTCACCAGACGCTTGCCGCGGTAAATCAGGTCTTCTTTATACAGACGGACGAACACTTCTTTCACCGCGTTGGACAGGCCTTCATCCATGGTGAAGCGCTCGCGCTCCCAATCAACGGAGTTGCCCAGACGGCGCATCTGATTGGTAATATTGCCACCGGATTCGCCTTTCCATTGCCAGATTTTGTCGATAAACGCATCGCGGCCGTAATCGTGGCGAGTTTTGCCTTCTTCTGCTGCGATCTTGCGCTCAACGACCATCTGCGTAGCGATGCCAGCGTGGTCGGTGCCTGCCTGCCACAGAGTATTTTTGCCCTGCATACGCTGATAGCGGATCAACGTATCCATAATGGTTTGCTGGAAAGCATGACCCATATGCAAGCTGCCAGTGACGTTGGGCGGCGGGATCATAATGCTGAAGCTTTCTTTACTCGTGTTGCCGTGCGGCTTGAAGTAGCCTTGCTTTTCCCAGTGTTCGTAGAGCGGCTGCTCGATATCTTGCGGGTTATATTTCGTTTCCATTATGCTCAAAATTCAGTGAGTTGGCGGCGTAGCCGTGGTCAATCGGAAGCCGACGCTGCGATAGGTTTTATAGCGGTCGCGCGCCAACTGTTTCAAGGAGTCTTCGTAAGGGACAAAGTCTATCACTTCATGGAAAGCGGTGGCAAAATCTGCGAACTGCGGCAATAGGCTGATCAACAGGTCCCGTGGCGCATTGCCACGCCGCTGTGGCCATGCCAGTTCGACCGGTGCGCCGTGACGCGGCCCTTCGCCTGCCAGATTATGCGGAACGAATGCGTTGGGGTCTCTTTGCCACAGCGCCTCGTCAAGCCTAATGGCCTGCTGTTCGTCCTCGCAGGCAATCAGCACGCGCTTTCCTGCTCGCCAACGTTCTGCCGCCAGATCGCATGCCAGTGCCTCATGGGCGCTGAGCTCACCGCTTTTGCTGTCGTGTTCGAGAAGATAGAACGTTGCGTTTTTCATTGTTTACACTATTGATAAGGGCCGGAAAACCCGGCCCATTATACTCGTCATACTTCAAGTTGCATGTGCGTTGGCTGCGCTACTCGGCCCACTCGCGTGGACCTCGCCCCGTTGGGGTCGCTGCAAGCAGCGTTCAAATCTGCCTCTGGCAGATTTGTCAGTCACCCGAATCACTTACCTGAGTAAGCTCATCGGGATTCCTTCTCTTGCCGCATTATTCGGCCCTACGGCCTCACCCCTTTGGGGGCAGCGCAAGCGCTGCTCAAAAACGCCTTGCTGTTTTTGTCCTGAAACTCGAATTATTTAGAGTATATAAGAACAAAAGTAATCGCTGGCGCTGGTCATCGTCGTTGACGCGAAAGCCTTATTCTACGTCGTTCTGTCCGGCGCGGTTAAGCAGGAACTGTGATAACAGTGCGACTGGCCGGCCCGTTGCGCCTTTGGCTTTGCCGGAGCGCCAAGCGGTGCCAGCAATATCCAGATGTGCCCAGCTGTACTTGCGCGTAAAGCGCGACAGGAAGCAGCCTGCGGTAATCGCACCGCCTGGACGACCACCAATATTCGCCATATCGGCAAAATTGGACTCCAGTTGTTCCTGGAACTCGTCGGTCAGCGGCAGACGCCATGCGCGGTCGCCAGACTGCTCGGACGCGCTCAACAGCTCGTGTGCCAGTGGATTGTGGTTCGCCATCAGCCCAGTGATGTGGTGCCCCAGCGCAATCACGCACGCGCCAGTTAGCGTCGCGACGTCAATCACCACGTCCGGCTCATAACGCTCAACGTAGGTCAGCGTATCACACAATACCAGACGGCCTTCCGCATCGGTGTTCAGCACTTCTACCGTTTGGCCGGACATCGTGGTCAGCACATCACCCGGACGGTATGCGCGCCCGTCGACCATGTTTTCACAACCTGCCAGTACGCCGATGATATTCAGTGGCAGCGCAAGTTCGGCCGCCATACGCATCACGCCATAGACCGTAGCCGCGCCGCACATGTCGTATTTCATTTCGTCCATGCTGTCGGCAGGTTTGATGGAGATGCCGCCGGAATCGAACGTTAGCCCTTTACCTACCAGCACAATTGGGTGGTTTTCCGGGTTTGGATCGCCTTTATATTCGATCACGGACATCAGCGATTCATTCTGCGAGCCCTGACCGACGGCCAGATAGGCATTCATGCCCAGCTCTTTCATCTGCTCTTCGCCAATCACGCGCGTGATAGTGTTCTGGCTGTAAGTGTCGGCCAACTGACGAGCTTGAGACGCCAGATACGCGGCATTGCAGATATTCGGCGGCATGTTGCCGAGATCTTTTGCGGCTTTGATGCCCGCAGCAATAGCCAGACCGTGCTGGATAGCACGCTCGCCGCTGGTCAGCTCACGGCGCGTCGGCACGTTAAATACCATTTTGCGCAGCGGGCGGCGCAGTTCGACCTTATTGCTCTTCAATTGATCGAAGGTATACAGCGTTTCTTTCGCGGTTTCGACGGCCTGACGCACTTTCCAGTACGTGTTACGACCTTTCACGTGCAGTTCGGTCAGGAAGCAGACCGCTTCCATCGAACCGGTTTCGTTCAAGGCATTGATCGTTTTCTGAATCACCTGTTTGTACTGGCGTTCATCAAGTTCGCGCTCTTTACCGCAACCAATCAGCAGAATGCGCTCGGAAAGAATGTTAGGTACATGGTGCAAGAGCAGTGATTGCCCCACTTTGCCTTCTAATTCACCACGGCGAAGCAACGCGCTGATGTAGCCGTCGCTGATTTTATCGAGTTGTTCGGCAATAGGGGACAGACGACGCGGTTCAAACACGCCGACGACAATGCAGGCGCTGCGTTGTTTTTCTGGGCTACCGCTTTTTACGCTGAACTCCATGTACTCTCCTGAATCTTAAAGACAAAAGCGGGGGCAACGGCTAGTATGTGATACTCCGTAATACTTTCCCGCCGTTGCGTTAACATAACTTGTGTTAATCTTAACGACGTAACGAACCTGTTTTGGTGACTATAAGCAGGTTCTGATACAACAGTTCAAACGCAGTGTGTTGTAATACCGTTTTAGCTATGAGGGCTGCCAAAAATGAGTATAAATGGCGCGTTAGCGAAGAAACTATCGATTTTCCTGCAAAAAGACAAGTTTTCACAGGCGTAATTAAGCGTGATCATCATTCGATATCTGGTACGGGAAACCTTTAAGAGCCAACTGGCCATCCTTTTCATTCTGCTACTGATTTTCTTTTGCCAGAAATTAGTACGGATATTGGGCGCTGCTGTTGATGGTGAAATCCCGACAAATTTGGTTATCTCCCTGTTGGGATTGGGCGTGCCAGAGATGGTGCAGCTCATCCTGCCATTAAGTCTATTTCTTGGCGTATTGATGACGTTTGGCCGTCTCTATGCGGAAAGCGAGATCACCGTCATGCACGCCTGCGGGCTGGGCAAACGTGTGTTGCTGAAAGCCGCGCTGATCTTGGCGATGTTCACTGCTGTCATTGCAACGATTAATGTCATGTGGCTAAGCCCGTGGTCGTCAATGCATCAGGAAGAAGTGCTGGCGGAAGCGAAGGCGAACCCCAGTATGGCGGCCTTGGTAGAAGGGCAGTTTCAGTCCGCACAGGGTGGCAACGCGGTGCTGTTTGTCGGCAATGTCAAAGGATCGGAGTTTCAGCACGTCTTTCTGGCGCAACTGCGTCCCAGCGGTAACGCACGGCCTTCTGTCGTTGTGGCCGATCGTGGGCATATCACGCAAAACGAAGATGGTGCGCAGGTCGTGACCTTGGACAACGGCTCGCGTTACGAAGGCACAGCGCTGCTGCGCGACTTCCGTATTACGGATTTCACTAACTATCAGGCCGTGATTGGTCACCAGACTGTGACGCTAAACAATAGTGATGTGCAGCAAATGGGTATGCAAGCCCTGTGGAGTTCTGATGCGCACGATGCGCGCGCAGAGTTCCATTGGCGATTAACGTTGATTATTTCGGTGCTGATCATGGCGCTGATGGTGGTGCCACTGAGTGTGGTGAACCCACGTCAGGGTAGAGTGCTGAGCATGCTGCCAGCGATGCTGTTGTACCTGATTTTCTTCCTGCTGCAAAGCTCACTGCGTTCTAACGCCAGTAAAGGAAAAATCGATCCGATGGTGTGGATCTGGCTGACCAACCTGATGTATTTCGGTATCGCGGTCATGCTTAACCTATGGGATACCGTGCCGATGCGCAAAATGCGCGCTCGCCTTAAGCCTCGTACGCTTAAAACACAAGGAGCGGCCTGATGTTTGGTGTATTGGACCGCTATATTGGCAAAACGATTTTTACCACCATCATGACGACGTTGTTCATGCTGGTGTCGCTCTCCGGCATCATTAAGTTTGTCGACCAGTTGCGTAAAGTCGGGCAGGGCGAGTATTCGGCGCTGGGTGCGGGGCTATACACGCTGCTCAGCGTGCCAAAAGATATTGAGATTTTCTTTCCGATGGCGGCATTGCTCGGTGCATTACTCGGGCTTGGCCAGCTTGCGACCCGTAGTGAACTGGTGGTGATGCAGGCTTCTGGCTTTACTCGCTTACAGATTGCGACTGCCGTGATGAAAACCGCGATCCCGTTGGTATTGCTGACGATGGCGATTGGCGAGTGGGTCTCACCGCAAGGGGAGCAGATGGCGCGTAACTATCGTTCTCAGATGATCTCCGGTGGGTCGATGATCTCTACGCAGGGTGGACTGTGGGCAAAAGACGGCAATAACTTTATCTTTATCGAACGGGTAACGGGCGATAAAGAACTCTCTGGCGTCAGCATCTACCGCTTCGACGATCAAAATAAGCTATTATCTGTGCGATATGCGGCCTCTGCCGAATTTGAAGATGACAGAAACGTATGGAAACTCTCGCAGGTTGATGAATCCGATTTGAGCGACGGCAAACAAATTGGCGGCAGCCAGACGCTCAGTGGCGAATGGAAAACTAACCTGACGCCGGATAAGCTAGGCGTGGTGGCGCTGGAACCCGATGCACTGTCAATCCGTGGACTACATAATTACGCCAAGTACCTGAAACAAAGCGGACAGGAATCGAACCGCTACCAGCTCAACATGTGGAGCAAAATCTTTGCACCGGTCTCTGTGGCGGTGATGATGCTCATGGCGGTCTCTTTCATCTTTGGCCCGCTGCGCAGTGTGTCGGCGGGTTCACGCATCGTGATAGGTATCAGCTTCGGCTTCCTCTTCTACCTGCTGAATGAGATTTTCCGCCCGCTCAGCTTGGTCTACGGTATCCCACCTATCCTGGGTGCTATCTTGCCTAGTTCGGTATTTTTGTTCATCAGCGTAGCGCTGCTACTGAAACGTCGATAGAACCCAACGAGTCTGAAAAAGCGCCGGATGGATTAATCCTCGGCGCTTTTTTATTGTTCACGACAACGTTCACACCACACGATATTGAAGGCAAAGTGGTCATAACGCGTTGCTAAAGATGATTTTTTCAGCACTTAACCGAGCACTGAGTGGATTAACGTTGCGCGTGAGCCGTCAAACGGTATAATGCCCACGTTTTCCGCATACTACTTTCAGTGCCGAAGTGGCGAAATCGGTAGACGCAGTTGATTCAAAATCAACCATCGAAAGATGTGCCGGTTCGATTCCGGCCTTCGGCACCATAGTATGAAAATTAAGTCACCTTAGGGTGGCTTTTTTTATGTCCAAAATTGTTCAGTAAAGTCCATATCCATCTGTAAAATAACGATTTTAATTTCACCCCCCTCTCTGCGATTTTGTCTATTTTATCCACAGTGGTCTTTTTTCGTCCATTGACATCCAGATGATTTGGGGGGCAAGATAAGGGTCAATTCACTTAGATTATGAGTTGACCCCCAATTATGGCTCTGACCGACGTTGTTGCCTGTACCGCTTTGCAGATGTGCATGGCTGCTGCTTCGGGTGTGCAGTATGAGTTTAAACTGAACGTCAGCTAGCTACTGAAACCATCAATACCTCAATGATCCCCTACCATAGCCACTCTACTTTTCATCTCGCTGAACACCCACCCATTGACCAATGACAAGGTAGTTCAGTCATCACCTTCTTTATAATCATGCCCGTTTCTCTTCTCACTGGTGTGAACGTATGGCTTATCAACTTAATCTTAATTGGCCCGAATTCTTAGAAAAATACTGGCAAAAAAAACCTGTTGTATTGAAGAATGCTTTCCCGAATTTTGTCGATCCGATTACGCCGGATGAGCTGGCTGGTTTGGCGATGGAGGCTGAAGTTGATAGCCGCTTAGTCAGTTATAAAAATGGCCAGTGGCAGGCCAGCAACGGGCCGTTTGAGAATTTTGATAATCTGGGTGAAACCGGCTGGTCGCTGCTGGCTCAGGCGGTGAACCACTGGCATGCGCCGTCTGCTGAACTCGTGAGCCCGTTCCGCGTATTGCCGGACTGGCGTTTAGACGACCTGATGATCTCCTTTTCTGTACCGGGCGGCGGCGTTGGCCCGCATATCGATCAGTACGATGTCTTCATCATTCAGGGGATGGGCAGCCGCCGCTGGCGCGTGGGTGATAAACTGCCGATGCGTCAGTTCTGCCCACATCCTGCACTGCTGCATGTCGATCCTTTCCCGCCGATCATTGATGAAGATCTCGAACCGGGCGACATTCTCTATATTCCGCCTGGTTTCCCGCACGACGGTTTCACTCATGAAACCGCGCTTAACTATTCCGTGGGGTTCCGTGGGCCGAACGGTAGAGACTTAATCAGCAGTTTTGCTGACTACGTGCTGGAAAACGACCTCGGTGGTGAGCACTATAGCGATCCTGATTTGACCTGCCGGGAACATTCAGGGCGGGTTGAAGACTATGAGTTCGACCGCCTGCGCGCGATGATGATCGACGTAATTAATCAGCCGGAAGCGCTTAAAGCGTGGTTCGGTCGTTTTGTGACGACGCCACGCCATGAGCTGGATATCGCTCCGGCGGAACCGCCTTACGAGCAGGATGAGATTGTGGGCGCGCTGATGGACGGTGGTGTGTTGACGCGTCTGAGCGGGCTGCGGGTTCTGGAAGTGGGCGGTAGCTACTTTATCAACAGCGAATGGCTGGACACGGTCGATCCGAAAGCGGCTGATGCCTTGTGTCGTTACACTGTTCTCGGTAAAAAAGAGCTGGGCGAAGCGCTGGAGAATCCAGCATTCGTGGCTGAGTTAACCGGGCTGGTTAATCAGGGTTACTGGTTCTTCGACGAATAAATTCCCTTCTCTTTAGCGGCTTCTACGCACGTATCGCATGACGTGATTTGGGAGCCGCAATATTATCATCCGAATGGTTCTCTGTATAAAAAGCGTATAGGTTCACCCTGTGAATACTCGCAGTCGATCCGGCGTCGGTAACGCCAATGTGAAGATCGTTATGACGTTAACTTTCCTTGACTAAAAATTAGCTAGCTATTGAATTTATTGATAAAAAATCCTTCCTTCACAGAATTTAATCAATAACTGAACTATCTTTAGAGTGATATTCAATTAAATAACTCTGGAGAAATGTCATGTTTCATTTGCCTAAGCTAAAGCAAAAACCCTTAGCGTTACTTCTCACCATCTCTGTCGGTATGATGGCTCCGTTTACTTTCGCAGAGGCGAAAACGCCGGGGACCCTGGTAGAAAAAGCGCCGTTGGATTCGAAAAACGGCCTAATGGAGGCGGGGGAACAATATCGGATCCAGTATTATTCGAAGAGTGGAGTCGATGGCGAAAGCCTACGGGAAGACACCGGGGTGGTTTTCATTCCCAAAGGTGAGGCACCAAAAGAGGGTTGGCCGGTCGTGGTATGGACACATGGGACGATTGGCGTGGGAAAATCCTGCGCACCGTCTCTCAATCCGCGTTCCGCTCGGGATTCGCAGTATCTGAATACCTGGCTGTCGCTGGGGTTTGCCATTGTGGCACCGGATTATGCGGGGCTTGGGTCTGCTGGATTGCATCACTACCTTAATTCGCGCGGTGAGGCATGGAGCGTGTTGGATAGCGTCAAAGCATCACTGACCGCATTTCCGCTGCATAATCAGTTGACTATCGTCGGCCAGTCGCAGGGGGCACACGCGGCCTTTGCGAGTACGGGCTACCAGCCGAGTTATGCACCGAACCTGAATATCGCATCGGCTGTATTGACCGGTACGCCCTATTTTGATGGCAAAACCTCTGCGAAAGAAATTTTTGCTGAGGGAAGCGGAAAAGACGGCGATCCTAAAATCCCTTATGTGATGTATATCTATCTGTCAGCGGCCGATACGAATAAAGGGCTTAATGCCGATGATTATTTCACGCCGAAAGCCGCTGAGCTGGTAAAGAAAGCAGATACAATGTGTATCGGTGAGTTGACGCAAAAAGTGATGGAAGAGGGGCTGAATGCGGAGAATAGTTTGAAGCCTGAGATCTACAAATTATTGGATGATCAAATGGTGCATTTTCGCTACAACACACTAAATGTTACCCCTCCAGTCTTTATCGGGATTGGGACCGAGGACATCAACGTGCCTACCAAGATGCAGCGTCACTTTGCGAAAGATGTCGTTGGCGCAGGGACGTCAGCCGATGTGCATGAATACAAAGGCATGGACCACAGCGAAACGGTTAACGTTTCACTGCGTAATTCAGTTCCTTTCGTGTTGGAAAAATAGTTAGACAATACAGCAAAACCGTAAACCTCTTGTCCCGGTGTATTTGCTGGGACATTAATTTTCCAGCCATCGGCGCGCAGCCTTATTTTCCCGGCGGTATTGTCGCTGCCGGTACCCTAACATGCCCCACGCCAGCAGGCCGTATAGCGCGGCCAGCATCCATAAATGCCACCAAAATGCGGCGATCTGAGTAAAATCAGCGCCCATTTGGTTAAGACGCAATATTCCCTGAATCGCGAAGACGGCGGGCACCCACTGTGCAAGCCAATTCAGAGGCGCAGGAATCATTTCCACAGGCCAAATAAAGCCAGAGAGAAAGATGATAGGGATGGAAGACAGCAGCACCGCCTGACTGGGGAGATCTTTGCGCGTAAAGGCCGCTCCCAGCACCACGCCGAGCCACAGCGTCGAGAGTAGAAAAGGCAGCGTAAACAGCAGCAGTTGGCTCATGCTGGCCTCACGTGCAATGCCGTAGGCATCAAGACAAAAACCGAGCATGTAGAGAAGCGAGAGAAGGTAGGCACCGCCAACGATCAGCGTGCGTGCCAGAAGCAAACGCCACGGTGTTGCGTATTGCCAGTAGCGAACTTCGCCAGATCGCGTACGCTGATTTTGTCCGGCTCCGAGTAGGCCGCATCCCATCAACAAAATCTGGTGCAGTATCAACATGAAAACGCCGGGAACCACGTAATCGACATAGCCCATGGTTGAGTTAAATACCGGCACTGCATTCAGGGATGTCGCCTGCCACTGCGAGCTGGCGGCGGGTATGCCTTCTCCCTGAGCAAGCAGGCGTGAGATTTTGACCTGTGCACCGGCGATGCCCCCGACTGTCGCCAGAGACTGCGCAATAGCGCCGTAGATCAGAAAGTAGCTGGCATCCGCTGAGTAACTTACCGTAACGCTTTTTCCCTGCATGATGTCGCGATAGAAGTGGCGCGGAATGTAGAGGATCCCCTTCGCTTCACCATGTAAAAGTAGCGTTTTTGCTTCATCCAGCGTATTGCGCTGTGCCACCAGATGGACTTCTGGCGTGGCGTCAGCCATAAATGCCAGACGGCGCGAAAGCTGGGTTTTATCTTCATCGACCAGCACCACCGGCAGGTCGCGCGGCGTCTGTGCGAGGTAAGGTCGTGGATAGAGAAAGGAATAGAGAAGAATGCCGCCGAACAGGGTAAGTAGGATCGTCGGATCTCTCAGTAAACTGCGCAGCTCAAACCGGATGATGTCGGCGAAGGTCAGCATGTCGCCTCCTTGTTACCCGGCCGATAGCGCCATAGCGTAAGTGGCAGCAGCAGCCAGAATAGGGCGAGCGCCATCAGCGCGGGTGCGATCTGAGCGATCCCTGCACCATAGCTGGTGATGGCAATCGAGATATCGCCATAGTGGGCGACGGGCAGTAACTGCCGCCAGAATGTGGCAAATGTCTCCATCGCTGCTGCCGGAAAGGTGATTCCCATGAACGCCAGCCCGGGAGCCATTAAGGCCCCTACAATGGAGACGGCGCGTGCCGGGTCGCGAATCAGCGCATAGAAGGCCATGCCCAGTGCGACGCAGGCGCCTGCGGTCAGGCCGATCGAGATAAGTAGCAACAACGGTGAACCATTGAGTGGGTAATTAAGCAGGCTATACAGCCCATAACTCCAGATGCCGCCCCATGCCCAGCCGATCAGCCAGTGCGTCAGGAATTTAGAGCTGATAGCAGTAGTATGGTTCTCAGGTATCCAGCGTGACCCATGACGATCCTCTCGAGCCAATGTATTCAGGCCGTATAGCGCAAGAAGTACCGACCAGATCGAAGGGATAATCGCGTTCAGCAAAAACTGGGCGTAGTTTGCATTCTGGTTAAACAGTGCGGTGATCTGCCCGCCAATCGGCACCGCCAGCCCTTTGGCCTCGGGAACCGCCGCCCCCTGAGACAGAGCCTGCACCACGGCAATTTGTCCATTAAAGGTGCCTGCCACCAGCGATAAAGCACTGTTGATGACTTTGGCAATCAGCACAAACTGCCCGTTATTCCAGGCGGTAATGGTGGGTGACGTTCCCAGGCGGATATCACGCTCAAAGTGGCGTGGAATCACGACCAGCGCGTAGATCTCGCCTCCGCGTAATGACGTTGCGCCTTCGGCCACCGTTGAGAACTGGTGGTTCAGGTTGAAAGAGGATGAGGCATCCAACTCTCGGGCGAACTGGCGTGACATCGTGCTGTTGTCCAGATCGATCAGGCCGATGGGGAGTTCGCGGACAATGGCACCAGATAGCGTCCACCAGGCAATCAACATGGTGAAAAGAGGCAGCCAGAGCGCTAGGGCCATTCCCCAACGATCGCGCCACAGGGCCTTCCATTCACGCATCATCACATCTCTACCAGTGCGCTCATGCCAACGCGCAGCCCGCTGATGGGTTGAACTGGCCGCGCTTCCACTTCGAACGTACGCATATCAAACCCTTGTCGGGTATCCGTTGCTCGCCACGTCGCAAAATCCCCCATGACGGAAACGTAAGACACCTTAAACCGGAATGTCTGGTTGTTTAGCGCCGGGATGCGCGCCTCAAACTCGGTGCCCATCGCAAAACGCTCAAGGAGATCCTCACGCACTGCTAACTGTATCCAGATGTCGCTCATGTCCAGCAGCGTGACCACGGGAAAACCCTGTGGCGCAATTTCGCCGTTGCGTAGCAGCACATTGCTGACTTCACCTGAGTGCGGACTGACGACGCGCGCTTCTGCCAGATAGGCTTCCACTTCGGCCACGGAACCCGCGGCCATGCGGGCTTTTTCCTCTGCGGCAACCAGTGTTTCTTTGCGGGTGCCTTCTAGCGCCATTTGGTATTCCTGCCAGGCCATCCCTTCGGTGTAGCGCGCGGCATCCCACGAGGCTTTGGCTTCATCCCGTTTTTGCAGCGGCAGCACGCCTTCCTGATAGAGATTTTGCACGCGCAGATAGGTTTTATTGCTGAGCTCTGAACCGGCTTTGGCTTTTTGCCACTGATCTTTTGCTGCGGCGATCTGCTGCTCACGTGCGCCTGTTTTAGCCTCTAACGCGACTGCACCTGCCGCGGCTTCACCTGCTTTCGCCTGTTCCAGCTTGGCATCCAGTTCTGGTGTCAGGAGCGTGAAAACGAGATCGCCAACGTCGAGCTGCTGGCCTTTTTCTACTCGCACATCAGCAATACGGCCCGGCACTTTTGAAGAGACTGAATACTGCTGCGCTTCGATTTGCCCTTGTAACCGTATAGGTTCGGGCTGGTAAGCAAGCCAGAAGCGATACGCTATCCAGACCACCACAATCACCAGGATGGCCTGAAGGATCCATTTGCGCGTCGAACGCGAAGAAGAGGGGGACTGTGTCATGGCGTCACCTGTATGGCGTACTGAGTCTGGTAGTCAGAAAAGCGGTTCAACTGGCTGGAGATGGCCATCAATCTGGCGATGGAAACCACGTAACGATAGGCTGCGGAGGCGCGCTGTGTCTTGGCTCCGGCTAACTGATTCAGCGCATCGACCACGTCTAGCGAGGTAGACATTCCCTGCATAAAGGCTTTGTTGCGTAACTGAACATTCTCTTCCGCCAGTTTTTGCGTGGAGGACAGCGAGTTGAATTCCTCCAGCGCCTGTCGAGCGTCTCGCCATGTGGTTTCGACCAAGACCTCAAGGTTTTGCCGCATGTCGGCTTCCAGATAGTTAACCTGCATTTCTGCACTTTTTGCGGCGGCAATATTGTCGGAACGGCCTTCACGGCTGATGAGCGGGACGGAAACGCCGACGCCGACCATCCAGTCTGGCGTCGTTCTGGCTGCTAGCGTGTCCTGTTCGTAAAGCTGATAGTTGCCGAACAGAAACACGTCGGGAGCATATTTGGCGCGTTCGATACGGATAAGATCCTTGGCCTGATCGCGCTTGGCTGAGAGTACTTTTAAACCGGGGTGGGTATTGAGCGTTTGTTTCACCAACGCAGGCAGTTCGGGAAGCGCCTTGTTGATGAACAGCGAAGAAGAGGGCGTTGCGCCTTCCGTCTTGATTAGTTTCGCTAAGACAATTTCGGTCGTCTCCAAACTGCGACGCGCCTTTTGTGTTTCGATTCGCGCCATGTCATAAGCGGACTGTGCGGACAGCACCTCGACTCTGGCAATTTGCCCCTGAGCCTCCAGCTTGCGAGCGTGGTCATAATGCTGCGCCATGCCTTTTTCAATATCCTGACGCGTCTTTATCACCTGATGTGCCATCACCACGCCGTAATAAGCCTGCGCCAGCGCTTCAAACTGCGCCAGCGTGCGGATGATCAGCATTTGTTCTGCCTCATTCACCTGTGCTGCCCGAATCGACTGAGCGGCATCAATCCGACCTCCGGTGAATAGCGGCCAGACGACTTGGACAGAACTGGTTACCACGTTTTGTTCTGTGAAGCGGGTGACGAAGGGATTGCCGCTGATGTTAACAAGCTGGTTTAGTGCGGCGAAGATGTCCCGATGATTTGCCAGCGGATTAAGGTCTCGGGCGTCTAGTTCGACAGGTTTATCGAGACGCGTATAGCTTGCACCGACGTTGATCTGCGGCCAGTAGAGACCTTTAGCCGATTCTCGCAGGGACTGTGCCCGATCGACCCCCGCGTGCTCGGCAGCAATACTGTCATCACTTTGCAGCAAGCGGACCCAGGCCTGATTAAACGTAATAGGCTGTCCAAATGCCGTGGAGGACCAGCACTGTAATAGCAACAGCGCCGCGGGGAAATAAGCCAGAAATCGGTTTTTGCCGTAGGTTAATCGAGGCATGCCAAGTGAAATCATCCTTTTACCCAAGTACAGCCAAGTTGATAAAAATAGGTCCGCTGAAAAAGCGATACCGTTATAGGATAAAGAAACAGGGCTAACGCTGAGGTAAACAAACCGCGTTATCCCCTATTATTTTTCTGAGATGATTTAGTTTTGGTCTAAATCCCCAATTATTCAAATAATATAAGGGATTGAATTGAAAAATTTATTTTTAGGGACGAGAAACAGTGTGGGATACGTGGTGAGTCATTAATGACGCCAGTATTCTTCTAATGAAAATAATATCTGAATATATAATTAGCCAGAAAAGGCTCGGAGTTTCCTCCGAGCCAGTGTGACAATAATCAAGCTAGTGATAAAAAACGATAATTAAACGGCTTCGTTTTCGTCGGTGTAGCGTTTGGCTTTGTAGGCTGGGTGCATCAGGTTCTGGATGGAGAAAATGTCGTCCAGCTGTTCTTCGGTCAGCAGGCCGCGCTCCAGCACGACTTCACGCACGCTCTTGCCGGTTTCGGCACAGATTTTCCCAACGATATCGCCGTTGTGGTGACCGATGAACGGGTTCAGGTAGGTCACGATACCGATAGAGTTGAAGACATAAGCTTCGCACACTTCTTTGTTGGCGGTGATGCCGTTGACACATTTTTCCAGCAGGTTGTAGCAGGCGTTAGACAGAATCTGGATAGATTCGAACATGGCTTGTCCGATAACCGGTTCCATCACGTTCAACTGTAACTGGCCTGCTTCTGCCGCCATGGTCACGCAGGTATCGTTGCCGATGACCTTGAAGCACACCTGATTCACCACTTCCGGTACTACAGGGTTAACTTTGGCTGGCATGATGGACGATCCCGCCTGCAATTCTGGCAGGTTGATTTCGTTCAGGCCAGTGCGTGGGCCGGAAGACAGCAGGCGTAAGTCGTTACAGATCTTCGACATTTTAACCGCTACGCGTTTCAGGGCGCTGTGCATCATTACGTAAGCACCGCAGTCGGAGGTCGCTTCGATCAGGTCTTCAGCCGGTACGCAAGGCAGGCCGCTGATTTTTGCCAAGTGCTGAACAGCCAGCTTCTGGTACTCATCCGGTGTGTTCAGACGGGTACCGATGGCGGTTGCGCCAAGGTTTACTTCCAGCAGCAACTCTGCGGTACGCAGCAGGTTGCGGTTTTCTTCTTTCAGCAGTACGTTGAACGCGTGGAATTCTTGGCCTAGGGTCATCGGCACGGCGTCCTGCAACTGGGTACGACCCATTTTCAGGATGTTTTCGAACTCTTTTGCTTTACGCTCAAAGCCATCGCTCAACTGAGTAATGGCTTCTACCAGCTTCAGGATTGAGGTGTATACCGCAATACGGAAACCAGTCGGGTAAGCATCGTTGGTGGACTGGCATTTGTTCAGGTGGTCGTTCGGGTTCAGGTACTGGTATTCACCTTTCTGATGACCCATCAGTTCCAGACCGATATTCGCCAGCACTTCGTTGGTGTTCATGTTGACTGACGTACCCGCACCACCCTGATACACATCGACAGGGAACTGATCCAGACATTTACCGTTATTCAGCACTTCATCACAGGCTTGCAGAATAGTGTCGGCAATTTTACGCGGGATGGTTTGCAGTTCTTTATTCGCTAGTGCGGCCGCTTTTTTTACCATCACCATGGCACGAACAAATTCTGGAATATCGCTAATAGTGCTATTGCTGATATAAAAGTTCTCAATCGCACGCAGCGTATGGATACCATAATACGCATCAGCGGGGACTTCACGAGTGCCTAACAGGTCTTCTTCAATACGGATATTCGTTGACATGGGGCTTCTTCCTTTTTCTTGTTCGATGTACGTAGCATCGCTTTCAATATTAAGATTATGATTTTTAAGGATTGTTGTTTCCTGTTTTTGCATTTTTAGGTGACAAAAATCCATCACGACTTTGATAAAATCATGACTAAAAAAGAGTTCTCGGGGAGACGAACATGGAATTAGCATCGTTAAATGGCTAGTGGTGGATATATTCCTCCATTATTCTGTCTCCCAATCGTTAATAGGTTATTCCGTATTATCCGGGTTAATCTCAACCAGTTTTTCTATTCCACGGTTCAGCGTTTTCAATTTCGGAAGAAATACGGTTTTAATAATGTCATGTGTGACATCGCACGCTTCTTCAAAGAACGCGCTGTATTCATCACGGTGCCCGACAATATAAAGCGAGCGCTTGATATTCACTGGTTCCGGCATATGCGTTAGCACCTCGCGGGAGTGCGCAACGGATTGCAGGAAACTGAGCGGGGTGGTTACCGCCCAACCGATACCTGCCGCTACCATCGACGTTAAGGTATCCGCATTATCAAATTCGAGCATGTTCGGCACGCGGACATCGATGCGGCGCAGGTAGCGCTCAATCTGCATCCCAATCTGCGAGTTCCGGTTAAAGCGCACCAGCGGCAGCGCTGAGGAAAGCTCACGGATGTCCTCAACCGTTTTGATGCGTTTGCGGTAATCCGGTGGCGTGATAATGAAATAGCCTTCGGAAAACAGCTGATGACGCACCACACTATCGCTGTCGATCAACGGGTCGCTGGTGACGATAAGATCCAGCTCGCGGCGCATTAACGCTTCACCCTGCTGCGGGCTGAGCCCGGTACGAATCAGCAACTGCGATGAACTCTTCATCAAACTCTTGGTAAACACCGAACCGCAGGTGATGGCAAACGAATCTACCAGGCCGATACGCAAGTCGGGTTTGATTCCTTTTCCCGCTTCCAGCACCTGTGCCTTGAGGTTTGCGATCTCCTCCGTCAGGATTTCTCCGCGGTTTTTCAACGCAATGCCGTAGGGCGTCAGGACAAAGGGGCGACGAGCCCGGTTAACCAATTTGACGCCGAAATCTTCTTCCAATAACCGGATCGTTTGCGAAATGGCAGAGGGCGTCAGGCCTAACCGCGTGGCGGCTGCCGTCATGCTTCCTGCTTCCGCCATCGTCACAAAAACATAGACGGCGTACATATCGATCGATTTATTGGCGGACACTGTGCGTTTAACCATGTGAGTTTGCCTACGCTGCAAGGTGAATGTCGTCGAAATATGAAGCGTTAGTCTATCTCATCTCGCTGACTACGACCTCGCTAACTGATGTCAGAATAGTCGGCTAACTTCAGAAAAAATACAGGTCGCGTCACTGATTAATTTTTTCTTATTTCTAGCTTTAGCGGATCTGAAGATATGGCTGATAGGGATTTTACTGCATGAAATTGCATAGAGAAGTGCAGAGGATCCCAACAAAAATGGGGTCGTATTTTTTAGTGGATAGATAATGTTATTGAGAAAAAACGAGTAAGTGAAATGTGATGGGAAACAAAAGCATGTTTTTTTAAGATGACGAAAAATGCGCCTGTATTTCAAGGAGCTAAGTTGGGATGTACCCCTTTAACAGTTTGTTGACACCTTTGTTACGATACGAAATACTCTCTCTCACGGATTTACATCTATAGGCGTGAGTTTCTTAATTTTTTACGCTGATTCAATAAGATAAGTATAAAAACTGATTTCGTACCTTGCCTGCTTTGTTCACATTGAGTGGCGGTTAGGTGTGGAAAAAATAATGCCGAATTAATTAATCGTTCTGATTATTGAGAAAACGTTACGGTGGGATATTTCACTGCGCTTGGCGGGTTTTCTCAGGAAATGACATAAGAATTTGTTAATTAAGGGATAAAAATTTCACTTGCTGGGATTTTTCGCGTTTCGGGATGGTTAAGGATGAGGGGTATGGAGTGAAGCATTATCAAGTCAGAAGAATTAGCCTGCTTACTGCCATTGTAACTCTGACAACGAGCTGTGCGACCTTGCATGATGCTGGCCGCAGCTATGGTACGGCGATTGGCTGTATTGGTGGCGCTGCGTTAGGCGGCGGCATTACCTATCTGGTGACTGGTGATGCCAAGAAAGCCGTGGCGGGAGGGCTGCTAGGCGGTGCTGCTGGTTGTGCATTAGGGAACGTTTGGCAGAACCGCGAGGAAGCGCTGGCAAAAATTGCTCAGGAAGAGAATATCGCGATGACAACGCGTTCTCTGCAATCTCAGGAAAAAAGCGGTACGGCAACCGTAGGGCTAGTGGCTCAGGTCCAGGATAGTGGCATGTTCGATACTAATAGTGCGCAGCTTTCTACGGACGGATTACGACAGGTCAAAAAGATTGCTACAGCGATGAAAGAGGGAGACCAAAGCGGTGTCATTCTGGTTGTGGGGCATACGGATGCCACTGGGAGTGCAGAATGGAACCAGCGTCTTTCAGAACAGCGTGCGCAGAATGTCGGCCGAGTGCTTGAACAGGCTGGCCTGAGCGCACAGAAACTTTACTTCCAGGGGGCGGGTTCCTCGCGCCCGGTTGCCGATAACACTACGGTAACGGGGCGGACTGCCAATCGTCGGGTCGAGATTGTAGGCCTGGCAAATGAAATCCTGTTAAAACAGAGGCTTGAGCAGGAGGGCAGTAACCTTGCTTATCTGCGTTATGGCACGGCTGAGCAGGCTACGTCAACAGCGAGTTCTTCCTCTACACCAAGCCGCAAGGCGAAACCCTCTACATCATCTTCAAATCGTAAAGCCGAACCCGCTCGTAAAACAGAAATGCAGACTGCGGCGGCAACGCCAGCAACGGAATCGAAGCCGTCAGACGCGCCAACGACGAAGAAAGCCGAGCCAGCCAATAGCAAAAATTTTGTTGATTTTGGCGGGCAACCAGTCAGTTCCTCAACACCAGTGTTGGCAGCAAGTCTCAAACCGCGCAGCAGCGGGTTTAGCCTGATTCCAGAAGCGAATGCCAGCAGCATGCTAAAAAGCTGTGTAGTAGATAATGTGCGCGTCAGTGGACAAGCAAAAAATCTGGCTAGCGGGAAAGCGGTTGAAACCCATGAAACCCGAGAATATCTGCCGGGCATGAATGGTCGTGCCTGGGCAGGGTTGGTGAATAATCATCTGGTCACGCTCTCACCTGTTAAGGTTCTGAGTGATAACGCCACGGTGGTGGAAAATCCGAAGGTGTATATCACGCGCGATTATCAGTCCAAAGGTAACCGTAAAGCTGATGCGCCATTAAATGCAGTGGCGAATGCGTGGGAAGGCGAAGAGAGCATTCTGTATCGGGTTTATCTACAAGATGAAACACAACAGTCACTTTCCTGTGTAGATTTGCTGGTGCCGAAAAATGCCAGTAAGGCACAGCAAGGGCAGCTGTTCTACAGCAATCACAGCAAAGAATACATCGCGAGCTACACCCCAACGCGTAGTTAATTAAAAGGTATTGATTCATGGAACTATTTCAAAGCATCGCTGAGGCGATTTCGCTTTATCGCTACATTTTCTGGCCATTATTGGTGCTGATGACGCTGGTACTGGTTTTTATCCGCTGGTGGGATCAGGTCAGCTACTTTTTCCTCAACCTGATGAGTAGTATGCCACTTATCGGTCATGTATCCCGTTTGTCCCGCGCGAATGAACCACGTCGTCAAGGTACGGGAAAGCTGGCCTGGTATCCGGCAGAAGAGGCGATTTGCGCCAAATATTGGCAGTACTATAAAACCTCTAATCTGGATGCCGATTTTTATCTGCGCTGCGTCAACTACCTGAACAAGGTGGATGAGCGGGGGCGTAAGCAGACGGGCGTCATCTTGTGGGGTTGCAGTGTGGTATTAGTCCTGCTCGAAGCCTTTATTTTCGCGTTGGTGCTCTCGCCGTTTATCGCTAGCAACATTTCTGCCAATCAGGCCGAGTTCTCGGCAATTGTCATTTCCGTTCTGATCGGTGTGGTGCTGGTGCCTGCTACTCACCTGATGGGGGCCGAGCTGCATAAAAATACGCTGCTGAAAAAGATCCGTTACTGGTATTCAGAAGCGCGCCATAGCGGCTCTGCGAAAGGGTTGAGCAAGAACCACGAAATCTCTCTGGAAAATACCCGTCTGGATGATAACGATCCAAACTATATCCAGATGTTGAACCGCGTAACGCACAATGTTCACGTTAAACCGCAGTATTGGGCAACGGCGGTGGCATTGGCACTGATTATTTTCTTCTCTGTCGGTGCTTACCTGGTACGTGCTGCGACCATCAATGCGATGGATACGCAGGCAGTGAACGGCTCTCCGTTCTCGCAGGTGGTTCAAACTAGTGAAGCTTCCCCGTTTGACCTGCCGTCGGGCGCGGTAGCGGACAATGCCAAAGCGGACACGCAGGCATCACAAGAGGTCACGGACAATCGTGTATTTGCTTCCAAACTGACGTTCATCATCCTGTCCGTCATTTTTGTTGGCGTACAGCTAATTGGTATTTTGATTGGTATTTATCGTTCATTTGCCGGGATTGAATCCAAAGCTGCGGCGAAATATATCGGTAATTTCAGTGGGTCTGAGGAGTTTGCGTCGTGGCATGCAATGCGGCGTGAGCGTGTGGAGCGTGATGGGCAAGAAAAGCTAACCGCGTTGCAAAATCGTTTGATGATGAAACGCACCAATAGCCAGAGTGAACCGCTTACCACGCTACCGACGTTTGATGATTACATCAGTGGAAAGCTACGTGATAAAGCGCGCTCTAACGCAGAGTTGACTGCGCATTTACAAGCGAAAAACGAACCGGTGCAGCCCGTGCCTGTTTCTCAACCTGTTGCGGTTCAGCACGTTGAGTTTGCACCTGCTGAGGTGGTTAGCCAGCCTGCGGCACACGCACCGACAGCAACGGTCGTTGAACCTGTTCAAGCTGTTCAGCCAGTCACTTCGGCAGTCAATACGCCGGAGAGCGATGACGAGAAACAGCGTATCCATGAACTGGGTGATTTGACGTTGTTCAGCGAGGAAGAACTGCAACTGATTGCTGACGATCAGGAACTATCGTTGGAGTCCTTGAAGAAACGTCAGCGCGTGCAGGCGTTGCTGAATAAGGCGCGTCCGAAGGAGAGCGTATGAGGACGCTACTCTCGCTGATGTTGCTGGGGGTAACCTGTATGTCGCAGGCCGCAGAACGCAATGATATCCCTAGTTGTTACAGTTTTGCCAAGTTGGACCAACATCGCCCGGCTGACAGCGGTCGGGAACTGGTGGTGATTGTCGACCAGACGGTCAAGGTGCCTGTTGATTTGAAAAAATCGGTCTGGAATCAGGTTGTACGTTACGTGCAGCCTGGCGATCATGTCGTGATGTATCAGTTCTCGGCGCTGTTGCAGGATAACTACATGAAGCGCGTGTTTGACGGCAAGCTGGAAATGCCGTTCACCGATCATAAGGTACGCAACAGTTTGGGCATGGACAGTCTGAAATCGCTTGATGGGTGTTTGGTGCAACAACGGCAATTCTTTGCACAAAATATCGGGAAAAAGATGGCAGAAAGCTTCGCCGATCGTGGGGATAATATCGCCAAAAGCGAAATTATGGATAGCCTTAAGCACATTGGTGATGACCTGAAAGAAACGCCCACGAGCAGCAAAACGATCCTATTGGTGTCCGATATGCTGGAAAACAGCGAGTTTGGCAGCTTTTACAGCAACAACAGTATTCGTTTGTTAGAGCCGGAAAAAGAGATGGCGCGTGCCGGAAAGCAAAATTTGGTGGCGGATTTCACTGGCGCGAATGTGTATATCGCGGGAGCAGGGCTGATTGATACGGATTCGAAAAATAACTATCGATCCGGCAAGATCATGCAGCAGTTGGAAATTTTCTGGCGGCAATACTTTGCGGCCTCGAAAGCCACTGTAGTGAGCTTTGGTGCACCCGAGTTGACGGTCGATCTAAAATAGCTTTTATCTGACAGAAAGGCGCTAATGTGTGAACGACATTAGCGCTTTTTTTGTTTTCAATGGACCTGCAATCATCGATCGATTCGGCGGCAATCGCGCCGAGGTCGCAGAGCTGAACGTCATCTAACTGCGTGAAAGACAGGCTGCGGATGTTGCCGCAGCACAGAGACTCTATTCCAACGACGAAAAACGTGAAATAGGGTGGATGGATTTACAGTAGAGTTACAGCGGGTTTTGGAATGAAGCTCGCAGAAGTATGCTTATTTCTTGAAATAATCAGGATTCTTATTTTATTTCAATTGGCTACCGTAAAGAATGTCGCGGTATTTGCGAAAAATAATTACAAAGAGCTGTCTTGAAAAAGTTCGCATTTGTTAACGATGCCGGATGCACTGCTGTATCGGACGGTGATGGCGTAAGGCGTCCGTGGATAAACGGAAAAAGGAGAGGGTAGGGAATATGGCATCGTACGAATTACTACTATATCAGTTGGAAAAGCTGGTGGCTTTGCCAGACAACTATTATCAGCCCTCGCAGTCTGGCTTGATAGATTCGGCGCCACGCCTGATAGCGCTTACGCGTCACTATAACGGGCATATTCGGCAGCGTGCGGTGCTGTGTTTAGGCTTCATGGATGAGGTATCTGCATTACCGGCACTGATTGAACGGGTGAACGATTGGGCTGAGCCGGTACGGCGTGCGGCCAAACAGAGCGTGCGGCTGCTGTTAACGCCGGATAATACCGCGAATTTTGTCGCCAATTTACCTGAGATTTTCTGGCTGCTGCAATGTCAGAGGGAAAATCACCAGCCGCTGGTGGATGAGATTGTCAGCTTTCTGACCGAGGAGGCTCACGCGGCGTCGCTACTGGCGGGGCTGTCTTCTGATGATAAAACCGTCGCTCGATTATCTCTGGATATTCTGGCTGAGCGTGACCTATTTCCGCTAAAGCAGATCTTTGATCAGGCGATGTTACATCGCGATCCGTTAGTGAGGGCTAACGCTGAGCGGTATCTGCTAAGCGCAGATCAGGATATTGATCGTGAGGTGATGGCGATTCTGTTGAAAGATACTTTCGCACCCATCAAGCAGGTGGCGTTGCAGTATGTGATGGATAATGCGTTCCCTGTTCCTGAGCCCCTGTTGGTAGCGCTACTGTTTGATAAAAATGCGCTGGTGCGCCAACGAGCCTCAGCGCTGCTGCGTGAGACAAACAACGATCCGGTTGCTCATTATCTTACGGCATTGGATCGGGCGGCAACCGTGACAGAGCGTAAAATCACGCTGTGGGGGCTGGATGAACATCGTTACGACGGCATTGTGGCGCTGGCGGAACGCAACATTGATGAGCGTTATCCCAGCCTTTATCACAGCGCCTTGCGTATTCTCATTCTGCGTACGGGTGACGATTCTCGCGAACGACTGTTGGCCTCCCTACGCCATCCTTCTATTGCTATTGCGAAGGTTGCGCGGAAGCTGTTTTATCAGCAGAAAATCTATTTGTCGCTGCCTGAACTTCAGCGCTGTCTGGAAGACGCGTCTTCCAGAGAACACATTGAGGTGTACTACTTTTTAGCCCAAAAGTTGAATAAATGGGACTGGCTGGTTTTCCTATTGGATAACGCGCAAGCAGAAAATGCTGCGCTAACGCAGGCTGGCGTGACGTATTGGACGCAGCGATTCAACCGTTCGGGCATCCTGCCGAATACCCGACAGCAGGCGCGTTTGCGGGAGTTGTTAGATAAAAACCCGCACGTTATCTCGCGCAAAAGCCCGTACATCGCTCTGTTTTTGTTTGGTGGCTGATTCGTTGCCTTCTATCCCTGCCCCAAAAAAATATGTTCACGATGGTATGCCATCTGTGACAGATCGGGCGGGTAGGCATCTGGCAGGTGGATTTGCTTGCCTTCGTATTGGGCGAAGTTGACGTCGCTGATGGCGCTTTTCAGCTTTTTGATGCGTGTAGAAAGTAGCATTTCCAGCGAGTCGTTGAAGCTGATCAGACCCATATCAAAGGCTTTGTCGTGCAGGTTGGACAGGCAGAGGCCGTTACTGGGGTTGAGGCGGTGTTCTGCTGCCGTTTTCCAGGGGCGAATGTGGCTGGCGACCAGCAGCGTGGGTTCTTCCAATCCGGTCACACAGCAGCGTTCGCCGTAATTACTGAGCACGCGTTTGCGAAATAGCTGCTGACCAATGCGTGTTTTCACCTGTGCGAAGCGCTCGCCGCCGTGATAATCACGGATGTCGCTCTCGTTGGCTTGGAATGGTGATGGTGCAACTGTCGCTGTCGCCGTTCCTGCTTCGAGCGATATCATCGCCTGCTGACACTGCTGTTCAAATAACTCAGGATTGCCGTCCATCTCCTGCCACAGTGCGCGGTCAGCGTTGGAGGCGCCGCGCAAACCAGTGCGGCCGGAGTCAATAATGAACGGGTCGAGGCTGGCGAGATTCACTAGCTTCATCGCCAGTGCAGAAGGTGTGCGGTTAATTAATGCCGCGTAGCGAATGATGTCGGGGTTACGCGAATGCAGCCTGCCAAACGGCAACTGACTGTACAGGGTGAAGGCGATCAGCAACTGATCCCGCGTCCAATGGTTGGTAGCAGCCATGCGTGTTTCGTCCGTTCGTTAGCGCATTCGGTTAGTGATAGCGCTAACTATGCCAGGTCAGTTCGAAAAATGCATGCGTTTGCCCCTGCTGGATAATTTGCGTGAGCTGCGCTAACGTTCTGGCAGCTTTCCTATCATGATGCCGAGAGACTATGTCCCGTTCTTATTCTCCCTTGTTCCGTCCCTTGTGTGCGTTGGCTCTGCTGGTGCTGGCGGGTTGTGCCAGCAAAACGGCGACGACGCAGGAATCGCGGCCTGCGGATGTCCGTGCGCAGTTGCTCAAGTTGTTGCCTGATAACGTGAAAGATCGTCAGGGTTGGGCAACCGACATCGCGACGGCGTTTACCGCACAAGGGCTCGATCCCAGTAATGAAAACCTGTGTTCGGTACTGGCGGTGACTGAGCAGGAATCGACGTTTAACGCCGATCCACAGGTACCGAATTTGTCGAAAATTGCCTGGCAGGAGATTGACCGCCGTGCGGAGAAAGTTCATGTCCCGGCGTTTCTGGTGCGCACCGCGCTACTCATCAAATCTCCTAACGGAAAAAGCTACAGCGAGCGGCTCGATAAGGTACGCACGGAAAAAGAGCTCAGCGCGATCTTTGATGATTTCATCGAAATGGTGCCGATGGGGCAGCAACTGTTTGGTCGCCTGAACCCGGTACATACTGGCGGGCCGATGCAGGTTAGCATCGCCTTTGCCGACGCTAACGCTAAGGGTTATCCGTATACCGTGGACGGCTCTCTTCGCCGCGAAGTCTTCAGCCGTCGTGGCGGGATGTATTTTGGCATTAAGCACCTATTGGGCTATTCGGCGAATTACCCGCAGTCTATTTATCGGTTCGCGGATTTTAACGCGGGTTGGTATGCCAGCCGAAATGCGGCGTTCCAGCGTGCTGTCAGCCGCTTGACGGGGGTTAAGCTGGCGCTGGACGGTGATTTAATCAACTACAGTTCGGATAAAGCCAGCGCCACAGAGTTGGCGGTGCGTGCGTTAGGGAAACGCCTGGACATGAGCGACAACGCCATTCGGCGTGGGCTGGAGAAGGGCAATAGCCTCGATTTTGAAGACACCAGCCTGTATGACCGAGTCTTTGCGCTGGCGGATAAATCGGGCAGTAAGGCTCCGCGCGCTATCCTGCCGGGGATTATGCTGGAAAGCCCGAAAATCACCCGTAAGCTCACCACCGCATGGTTTGCCCAACGCGTCGATGAGCGTCGGCAGCGCTGTTTGGTAAGAGCCAAATAGGCAACGCCCTCAATGAGGGCGTTAGTATCACAATGCTGGAAGAGCAAACCGGCCATTGGTTGGGCGTGATGCCACGTTCTTCGGCATTTTCGCGGAAATCTTCCAGCATCGTGCGGACATGGGGGATATCTCCGCGCTTCTCTAACGGTAGTCTCTACCTTGATAACAACGCGTGCTGTAAAGGCTGCTGTGGTGCGCTGTCGTCAACCTTGAAGTGGCTGACCAGCGATTCCATTTCAATCGCCTGTTCATCCAGTAATTGGCTGGCGACGGAAGCCTGTGAAACCAGCGTTGCATTCTGCTGCGTGACCATTTCCAACTGGCTGAGCGCTTCGTTAATTTGTGCGATGCCCAGCGACTGTTCATCGGCGGCGACCGCAATCTCATTCACCAGATCGCGCACTTTACGCGTGCCGGTGACGATGTCGTTAATCCCCTGATTAGATTGGTTCACCAGCTTCGTACCTTCATTGACGCTGGCAATGCTGTCGGAGATGAGCGCGCGGATTTTGCCCGCTTCGTCAGCACTACGCTGCGAGAGCTGACGAACTTCCGCCGCGACAACAGAGAACCCGCGACCATGCTGTCCGGCGCGTGCAGCCTCAACCGCGGCGTTCAGCGCCAGCAGGTTGGTCTGAAAGGCAATGGCATCAATGGCGGCAACCACCGCATTCACGCGCTGGCTGGTATCCTGAATTCTTTCCATCGCGTCGCTAGCGGATTCGGTAATGGTGCCGACACGGTGAGCCTGATCGTCCACTTCCGTTGTTAATTGACGTGCCTGTCCGGCAAAGTCCGCAGTTTGTTTTACCGTGACGGTAATCTCTTCCATGCTGCTGGCGGTTTGCACCAGTGAAGCGGATTGCTCTTCGGTACGCTGCGCCAGATCCTGATTGCCGTTAGATATCTCGCTACTGGCACGCCCGATGGTTTGTGAACTGCGCTTAATATTCACCACCATGTCAGCGATGTTTTCCAGTGAGGCGTTATAGGCCTGATTCAGCTGTGAAAGCTCGTCGGTTCCCGGTACGCGCAGGCGACGGGTGAGATCGCCGCCCATCTCACGAATGGTCGTCAGGGTTTGCTGAAGCTGCTCGTTGATACTGCGCATAATCATCGAAGCCAGACCCAGCGCCATCAGGAGAGAAATCAACGCACCAGCCAAATAGCTAATCCAGGATTGACGTGCATCGGCGGCTAAGGCGTTAACCTGTGCCGTCAGATCGTTGGTGGCAAGCTGCTCAACGTTCTTCAGCTCATCGATTTTTACTGTTTGTTGGTTAAACCACTGGTTGGCATCGATGGAGAAATTGCCGCCGGGAGAAGCGATAGCCTTATTGCGCATCTGGAGTGCGTTCTGGGCCGCAGGGTTGTTAAGAGCCTGTTCAAAAGCTTTACGCAGCTCGGCATTGGCGAACATGTTATAGGCGGTGATATACGCCTCTCCCTTACCTACCATCTGGTTCAGACGCTCGAACATCCCGGTAGCAAAACTATTGGCAGAGAAGGTATTAGAAAGCACGGCGCGTTCAAGCCCTGCCTGTTCTTTGACGTTCAGCAGGTTGTAATAGGCTGCCAGACGCTGAGCAATACCGCCGTCGCTGACCAAGTGGGTCATATCTCCGACAATACTCAGCAGATAGCTGACGGAATCGGAATAGTAGCCGAGTGCCTGCGTGACAGAGATCGACATGCTGTCGATATTGCGACGATACTCGTCAAGCTGTTGCATTTTCTGCGTAATTTTACCGATCTCGCCACTCACATCGTTACCGAGTTCACTGTCACTGAGATTCGCAGCCGTTTGTTGAAACTGTTGCTGTGCCCGATCGCTGGCTTGCCGCTGCGTAGTGAGTTCGGCACCAAACTTCTTCCCTTGGCTGCCAAAATAACCTGCGCTCATTCCGCGTTCACGCTGGAGCTGGTGGGCTAACTCGCCTGCGTCACGTGCTAGCGTAATCAGTTTCTCCATACGGATCATCTCATGCTCTGTGCTACGTCGCTCCATCACGCCGGAAAAACTGAACCATAGCAGAGCAAGGATGGGCGGGAGGAGGGCGAGAATGAACTTACTACGGATCGATATGTGATGAAGGGATTTCATAGGTGTGCTCCATATCCTGCAATCCGTCCTTTTCTGACATGTGCAGTTTGCAAAAGTAGACAGGGTTTATTTTAGTTTCGGCACAGGGAAGCAATGATTTAGCATTGATGATGCAACATCCATAAAAACAGTGCGTCTACTCTGGTTGGGCTTCTTTCATAAGAAGATTTCACTATTGAGGTATGGTACTACCCCGTCATCTTTCTTTTTAATAACCAAATGTAGGTATTTTAATTAAGGGTTTATGCCCTAAATAAGATCGTTAACTTATGCTATCGCGAGGGGCGGCTTTTTTTGCCACGGTATCGGTGTTTCTACTGTCTAGATAATAGTGAGCAGCATCGTGACGTTAATCAGTGAAATCAGGGTGAGAAAAAAGATAACGACGAGGAATGTGTGGCGAGAAGGTTTCATATGGGCTCCTAATTCGGCGGGTGAAAAACACCCGCCTTGTTGAAGGGATTAGAACCATTGGCCGAAGCGGCGGATGTAGGCGCGTTTGACCAGTTGTGCGACGGTGCAGTAGCCAATCAACGTGGCGGCTAGCCAAGGGAAATACTCCCACGGCAGCGGCTGTAAACCGACCAGTGGCCCCATCGGAGAGAACGGCAGATAGATGCCCAGCGCCATTACCAGTCCGGTCATCAACATCACCGGCAGCGCTGCGGTACTCTGAATGAATGGGATCTTCTGGGTACGCAGCATGTGCACGACCAGCGTTTGTGACAGTAGCCCTTCAACGAACCAGCCTGACTGAAACAGTGCCTGATGCTCGACGCTATTGGCGGCAAACACGAACCACATCAGCGCGTAGGTGGTGATGTCAAAAATCGATGACGTTGGCCCGATAAACAGCATGAAGCGACCAATATTTTTAGCATCCCATTTGCGGGGCTTGCGTAGGAACTCCTTATCCATTTTGTCCCACGGCAGCGACAGTTGGGAGATGTCGTACATCAGGTTTTGAATCAGCAGGTGGATCGCCAACATCGGCAGGAACGGAATAAAGGCGCTGGCGACCAGCACTGAAAACACGTTACCGAAGTTGGAACTGGCGGTCATGTTCAGGTATTTGATGATATTACCGAACGTCTCGCGACCTTTGATGATGCCTTCTTCCAGCACCATCAGGTTTTTTTCCAGCAGAATAATATCGGCTGACTCTTTGGCGATATCCGTTCCGGTATCGACGGAAATCCCGATATCAGCATCACGCAGGGCAGGGGCATCGTTGATACCGTCGCCTAGAAAGCCGACCGTATGGTCATTACCTTGCAATGCTTTCAGTACGCGGGATTTTTGTAGCGGCGTCAGTCGAGCAAAAATGGTGCGCTGTTCTACCAGCACGCCGAGCTGTTCATCGCTGAGTGCATCAATCTCGTTCCCTTCTAGCACCTCGCCCGGCTCTAGCCCGACATCGCGACAGATCTTACTGGTAATAATCGCGTTGTCGCCGGTCAGAACTTTAACCGTCACGCCGTTTTCATGCAGGGCGCGAATCGCGGCGGAGGCACTTTCTTTGGGTGGATCGAGGAACGTCAGCAGACCGCAGAGGGTCAGATCGCGTTCATCCACGGCGCTGAGCGGCATCGTGCTACCCACCGGGCTCAGCTCTCGTGTGCCAATCATCAGCACGCGGAACCCTTGCTGGTTGTAGCTCTCTGCCAGTTTTTTCAGCGTATTGCGACGTTCGTCGTCCAGTTCATGCCGCTGTCCGTTCTCACTGACATGCGTAGCGACGGCTAGCATCTCTTCTACCGCGCCTTTGCAAATCAAGCGTTGCTGGTTGTGTTCATCGGCAACAATGATGGACAGGCGACGACGAATAAAATCAAACGGCAGTTCATCGATTTTGCGATAGCGACCCAGCGCGGAGATGGCTGGATTATGGCGACCAAAATGCATGATGGCCTGATCCATCAGGTTTTTCATGCCGCTCTGGTGCGCGCTGTTGAGCCAGGCGAGTTGCAACACACTCTCATCGATCTGGCCCTGCGTGTTCAGGTGATGCTCAAGGATGATGCGATCCTGCGTTAGCGTGCCGGTTTTGTCGGTGCACAGTACGTCCATCGCGCCAAAATTCTGAATCGCGTTCAGCCGTTTGACCACCACTTTACGCCGTGCCATGGCAATCGCGCCCTTCGCCAAATTGGATGAGACAATCATCGGCAGCATTTCCGGCGTCAGGCCGACCGCGACCGCCAGCGCAAACAGGCTGGCCTCCATCCAGTCACCTTTGGTGAAGCCGTTGATCAGCAGCACGACAGGCACCATCACGATCATAAAGCGGATCAGCAGCCAGCTTACGCTGTTAACACCACGATCGAAGGCAGTTTGGGAGCGCGTGCCGACGATAGATTTTGCCAGTGAACCGAAATAGGTGTGGCTGCCGGTTGCCACCACGATTGCCGTTGCCGTGCCGCTGGAAATGTTGGTGCCCATCAGGCAGATGTTGGATAGCGCCAGCAGATCGCTCTCGCTGCCGCAGTCAGTGGGCTGACAGCCTTTGGCACTGATATTGCTGAATACATCGTATTTTTCGATTGGCAGCGATTCACCGGTCAGTACCGCCTGGCTGACGAACAGATCGCGGGATTCCACCAGCCTGACATCTGCAGGCACCATGTCGCCTGCGGAGAGGATCAGGATATCGCCGGGCACCAGTTGCTGAAGCGGGATTTCCTGCATGACGGCGGTGGCGCTGGCGTGAGGGCGGCGCAGTACGGTGGCCGTTGTCCGCACCATGGATTTCAGCGCTTCTGCGGCTTTATTGGTACGAAACTCCTGCCAGAAGCGTAGCAGGCCGCTCAGGCTAACCATCACCAGAATAATGATCACGCCAGTGAGTGAAGTCTCTTCGTTATTGCGCTGCGGCAGCCAGTAATCGGTGAAAAAGCTGATAGCGGCCAGCGCCATTAGCACGTAAATAAACGGGTTATTAAACGCGGCGGCTAACTGCACCAGCGCGTGCGGCGCCTTTTCATGGGCGACGCGGTTTTCGCCATAGGTTTGCTGACGCTCAATGACGTCATCATGGCTTAAGCCGTGCAGATGCGTATTTAGGTTCGCCAGTGTTTGATCGAGGCTGTTTTGTGCCTCACGGGCAATCGCAAAGGTGGCCGTGGGTGTCTTACGGGCGCGGCGATGCCCCGTTTGCGTGATCATATCGGTCATGATGCTGCTCTCTTAATGTTGCCTGTCCGCCGCGCACGGGCGCGCATCCCGGATAAAGGGACGTAAAGCGGAAAAAAATGAAGGTATTAAGGGAGGTAAACGGCGCAGACGGAGAGAACAGAGAAGTCGAGGAAGAAGACGGTCCTTATTCTAACGGATGCGGTTTACCGGGCCATCGAGGGTGCTCGTCCATGTTGTCTCCTTATCGCCGTGTGGCGAGATGTAAAATAAAAATAGTCGTCGGCTGACGAAATAGAGCACGTAGTTTAGTGGTGTAACCATAACCCTGTTTGCCTAAACCGGACGTCAACGTTTGTTCATGAATCAAACTGGGTGTGCTGTTGCCAGCGAGAAGGCGTTGCTGCGGCGTATTGCTCTGTGGGGAAAGGTTCTGAAAGGCATTGATTAAAAAGACGTGGTCGCCCCGCCGGATAGCCAGCGGGGCAGGTGAGAATTAATGAATTCTCAGCAAGTGGTCCTGATTCACTTTGAAGAAACGAACTGCATCGCGCAGCTGTTCTCCCTGTTCTGTCATGGCGTGTGCGGCTGTAGCGGATTCTTCAACCAGCGCGGCGTTCTGCTGGGTGACCCGATCCATTTGTTCTACCGCGACGCTGATCTCTTTGATGCCGATATGCTGTTCGTTGGAGGCCTGAGAAATTTCCGCAACGATATCCGTCACTTTTTTCACCGACTGCACAATTTCCGACATCGCCTGGCTGGCTTTGTCTGCTCGCGCGGAGCCGTCGGTAATCTTCTCAACGGTGCCTTCGATCAGCGTTTTGATCTCTTTGGCGGCGTTGGCGCTCTTCTGTGCCAGCGTCCGTACTTCACCAGCCACGACGGCAAAGCCTTTCCCTTCGCTACCCGCTCTGGCTGCTTCTACCGCTGCGTTCAGGGCAAGGATATTGGTCTGGAAGGCAATCCCTTCGATCACGGCGATAATATCGACGATTTTCTGTGAACTGTCGGAGATCTCATGCATGCGCTTGAGCATGTCGTCCACGATAAGCCCACCTTGAGACGCTGTTTCTGAGGTTTGCTGGGCTAACTGGCTGGCTTCTTTGGCGTTATCCGCGTTCTGTCGTACGGTGTGCGTCAGTTGCTGCATATTGGCTGAAGCCTGAATCAGCGAGGCCGCTTGCTCTTCGGTACGCTGCGACAGATCGCTGTTGCCCTGAGCAATTTCGCTGGATGCCAGCGAGATAGATTCGCTGCCGCTCATGATGGTGTGTACGGTATTCACCAACTGCCGGTTCATGTGGTTGATGGACGCCAGCAGGCTGCTGTTATCCCCCTGACGCAGCGTGATTTCTGTTGTCAGGTTGCCGGATGCAATCTCGGTCATGATTTCTTGTGCGTAGTGCGGATCGCCGCCGAGCTGGCGTGAAATATTACGTGAGATGACGGTGGCGATCATGATGGTTGCCAGCAGGGCGAGTAGCAGTAATCCCCAAACATAGTACTGTGATGTCCGGTACGTCGAATCAGCACTGGCGACGATATTTTTTGCCGTCGCCAATTCCATTTCCACCAGTTTCGCCAGATCTTTCATCAACTGGCTACGATACTTGGAAGAGCTTGCGCCGCTGATTTTACTGGCTTCTGCCAGATCGCCGCGATTCACGGTATCAATCAACGTGGCATTGACCGAATTGAAACCAGAGAAATTTTCGCCAATCACCTTAATCAGCGCTTTTTTATCTTCGCTGTTAACAACGGTTTGATAGTTTTTCAACGCGGCAAGGAAGGTATCGGCGTTTTGCAGTAACTCTTTGCGATGGCCTTCGCGTTCCTCAGGGGTTTTGGAGTCAATATACTGTATTTGCTGTAAGCGGGTTTCAGACAAGGAGCCACGCATTTCCAAGCTATATCGTACGCCGGGCAGGCTGCTGCTGCTTAATTCATCAATTCGACTGTTATTAACGCTAAGCTGGAGTAGTGAAACCACACCTAATAGCAACATCATTGCTATCAGGACGGAAAAACCGAGTAACAACTTGGAAAGCACTGTGAGTTGAGAAAATTTCATCGCTATTCTTATTGTTTATATAGAGAAGGTAATAGTGATAACGGCAAATAAAATAAGATCTTTATAATGTGGAATTCGATAAATTGGCTTTAAAGAGTAAATGGAGTTTAATGGCGTGCAGGTGCCATTTGTCGAAACTAAATCCTGATTAATGATTATTATATAATATATTATTTGTAAAAAAGAGAGGTGGCTAGACATTGTCTTAATAGATGTTTTTATTCTTAACGTTGAAGTGGGTCTATTCACAAATAGGGGAAATAAAATGTGATTGCCATCAATAATCAATAAATATTTATGTATTTAAAAATCCTAATGATTATATGTAACGACTTTGATTAATTAAATGACAAATTATTTCTTTTTATATCTTCAACAATAATGATGCAGCGGCAATGTTATTACTGCTGCACGATTATGCGTAGTTCAAAGAATCTCTCAGTCCAGATAGAACACGGGGTCGAGTGCATCGCTGATCGGACTGTTGTCGGGATTCGAGGGCATTACGTCGCCCATGTGTTTCCACCAGCGCTGGCAGACATCTGTTTGCGCAATCGCTTCCCAGCGCGCTTCTGATTCGACTTCCACATAGCCGAACAGCAGATTGCGCTGTTTATCCAGAAAAATACTGTAGTGGTGCGCGCCGTGGTTTTTCAGCACCTCTGCCAGTTCTGGCCAGATAGGATTATGACGGCGCTGATACTCGTCGTGGCTGTCAGGAAAAACTGACATCACAAAAGCCTTACGCAACATGGATGAGTCCCCGTAGTCGTTGGCAGAGCGCCACGGCGGTAATGCCGTGGCGATGTGAGACTGAAAGCAATTTTAGGCCGAAATGAGTTCTATGCTAAAAACCATTCTATGCATGAAAGCCATGCTACGTATGAAAACTCGAGCTATACGCGCAGCGCGGCTTCCAGTGGCGTAACACCGAAACGTTTGCCCAGAGCGATCAGTTCTTCGGTCGAGATCGTCTGCTTTTTACCCCCCATCGATCTGACTTTCACCATGACTTCGGCGGATTTTTCCGCGGTATCGATCAGGCCAAAGGCTTCATCCAGCGTCGGACCCGTGCCGAAGATGCCGTGGAAGGGCCACAATACCAGCGAATGACGCTTCATTTGCTCGGAAGTGGCATCGCCAATGGAATCGGTGCCCGGCACCATCCACGGCACAATCCCCACGCCGTCTGGGAAGACGACCAGACACTCCGTGCTGCCTTCCCACAGCTCACGGGTGAACGTCGCGGTATTCAGCTCCAGCACGTAGCTCAGGGCAATCAGATTGGTCGCGTGGCAGTGCATGATGACGCGGTCGCGCCCATGAGTTACGCCCATACGCACAATGTGTGACTGGAAATGCGAAGCCAATTCAGACGTTGGCAGGCCGCCGTTGGTGAGCCCCCAGAAAATACGATAGCCTTTGCCATCACTATCGACCTGCAACACCACCAGTGAGTCCGCTGGATCCAGTTGAACGTTGCGGAAAAATTTGCCGGAGCCAGTGACGATGAACCAGCAGTCCGCCAGTTCCGGCATCGGCTGTGATAGTGCTTCATGACGTGGCTGCGGAGAGAAATCGCTTTCATAAGGCGTCACATCTTCAGCCGTCAGGCGCAGGCTGACGTTGCCGCCGTTACGTTCGTCCCAGCCTTTGAGCCACATGTCGCTGGTGGCTTTAATCATTCCCTGTACAAACCAGGAAGAGAGAATTGCTTGCATAGTCTTACCCTTGACGTTGAGTGAGGATGGTTTCTTCATACTGACGCACCTGTTGCAGCCATTCGCTGCCTGGGATGACGTCATGACGCTGGCAGTAGTGTTCCCACACGGCCTGCCACGGTAGCGATTTTTGCTCTTCCAGCAGGGCCAGACGCGCGGTGTAATCGCCGTTTTGTTCCAGCTGGCGCAGTGTTTCTGTGGGTTCCAACAGCGCGCGCAGCAGGGCTTTCTTCATATTACGGGTGCCGATGACCCAGGCCGCGATGCGGTTGATCGAGGCATCGAAGAAATCCAGCCCGATGTGCACGCGGTTAAGCAACTGATGACGGATGATTTCGTGGGCGATAGCCTGCGTTTCGTCATCCAGCAGCACGACATGGTCGCTGTCCCAGCGTACTGGGCGGCTGACGTGCAGTAGCAGGCGTGGGACGTACAGAATCGCGCTGGAGATTTTGTCGGAAATGACTTCGGTCGGGTGGAAGTGCCCAGCATCCAGACAGAGCGCGGTGCCGCGGCTGGCGGCGTAGCCGAGACAAAATTCGCTGGAGCCGACGGTAAAACTTTCCGCGCCGATCCCGAACAGCTTGCTTTCCACGGCGTCGATATGGTGTGCCTGATCGAGCGGTTCGGCGATGACCTCATCCAGCGCGCTGAGCAGCCGCTGGCGGAACGCCAGGCGATCGATGGTCAAATCTTTCATGCCGTCCGGTACCCAGATGTTCATTACCGATGGCGTGCCGAGTTCACGACCGAAGTAGGCCGAAATCCGGCGGCTGGCCTGACAGTGTTCAATCCAGAAGCGGCGTACTTTTTCGTCCGGGTGCGACAGGGTAAAACCGTCTGCGCTCAGCGGATGAGAAAAGCAGGTTGGGTTAAAATCCAGCCCGAGCTGGTGGCGCTTGGCCCAGGCAACCCAGTTGCTGAAATGCTCGGGGGCAATTTCGTTGCGGGCGACGGGCTGTGCGGATTCCAGATAGATGGCGTGCAAATTCAGCCGTTTGGGGCCTGGGATTAACGCAAATGCCTGTTCCAGATCGGCACGCAGTTCATCCGGTGTGCTCGCTTTGCCAGGGTAGTTGCCCGTGGCCTGAATGCCGCCGGTTAACGGCCCACCGGTATTCTCAAATCCGGCTACATCGTCACCCTGCCAGCAGTGCATTGACACCGGAATCTGATCGAGCTGTTCCAGCGCTGCCTCTACATCAACATTCAGGCTGGCATAACGCGTTTTTGCCAACTGCCAGGCAGCTTCAATAGGTGTGCTCATTGTGTTGTCTCCTTTTTGCCCTGTGGGGCGGTTTCTGGCTGGCTGAGCGCCTGAAAACGACGCCAGTGCCCGGCAAAATCACTCTCCGCACGCGGGGTATAGCGATGCAGAGGGAAGTTATGAGTCAGCATGTGCCGGAATGCGGCAAGGTCGGTGACGGCGCCTAGTGCCATCAGTTGGCAGCCGATATTGCCAAGCGTAGAGGCTTCGACTGGCCCGGCGAGAACCGGAATCTGGCACACATCGGCGCACAGCTGGTTGAGAAAAGCGTTCTGGCTACCGCCGCCGACAATATGCAATTGGCGGATCGGCGCATGGCGTAGCTCACCCAACTCCAGCACCACCTGACGGTAGAGCAGCGCGAGGCTGTCGAAGATGCAGCGTGCTAATTCGGCATCACTTTGGGGAACGGGCTGGCCATGTTCACGACAATAGTCGCGGATTGCCTGATGCATGCATGGCGGATTGATAAAACGATCGTCATTGGGGTTAATCAGACTGACGAAGGCGGGCAACGTGGTGACGGACTGAATCAGCGCGCCTAAATCCTTGATCTCACGCTCCTGACAAACCCGCTGTAGCAGCCACAGGCCCATGATGTTTTTCAGTACCCGATAGGTGCCATCCACGCCGCCTTCGTTGGTGATATTGGTGGCTAGCGCCTGCGGACTGTTAAACGGCGTGTCGCTCTCGATGCCCATCAGCGACCAAGTGCCGGAGCTAAGGTAGGCGCTGTCGCGGCTCTGCAACGGTGCACCGACCACCGCGCTGGCGGTATCGTGCGTCGCGACGGCGGTGACGGGAATCTGGCGACCACTCGGCGCTGTCCAGTTTCCGACGGCGTGCCCCGGCTGCACCGGATCGCTCAACCAGCGGCGCGGGACGCCCAGATAGTCCAGCAGTTCGCCGTCCCAGGTTTTCTTTTCCAGATTAAGCAGTTGGGTCGTGCTGGCGTTGGTATATTCACAGACCAGACTCCCCGTGAGGCGATAGTGAAAATAGTCGGGGATCATCAGCAGATGTTCCACTTTATCCAAATCGTCAGGAGGAGCGTCGCACAGCGCTTTGAGCTGATACAGCGTATTAAACGGCAGGAACTGAATCCCAGTATGCTGATAGATAGCTTCACAACCCAGTTCGGCAGTAACGGCGGCCATTACGCCGTCAGTGCGGTGATCGCGATAGGAATACGGCAGACCGACACGTTGCCCGCTTTTATCGAGTAACACATAGTCCACGCCCCAGCTGTCGACCCCAATGCTATCGGGAGCGATACCCATGGCATCAATTTGCTGCAATCCGGTGAGGATGTCGCGTTCCAGCGCGACGAGATCCCACTGGTGATGGTTGTCCTGAAAAACCAGTGTATTGCTGAAACGGTGAATTTCTTTCAGCGTCAGATGCTGCGTTGCGGTGTGGAAGGTTGCGAGCATGACCCGACCACTGGATGCCCCTAAATCCACCGCCACGATATTCTTCACCGCCATAGCCGCACTCCTTTTGTTGGATGTGTTGCAGTGTAAAGAGCGGTAACAGAAGCCACCTTCCGATGAGTGCCACCTAAAACAGGTGGTTGGCAAAATGACAAAGCTGACCGTGAAAGGGCTCACAGTCTGGGAAATTATTCAGAAAATAACCCTGTAAAAAACAGGGAAAAGGCGGTGTGATCCTTGCCACAGTTCAATCAATTTGGCGGTGCGATCTTAAAAAAAGAGCAGCCAGACGGCGCGAGGGTGACGGTATTTTAAGGTCGGTTTTGTTGCTTCTGACTACTCTTTTTCAAAGGCTGAATGGAGAACCGAAATGACGTTACTTCGTGGTGATGATTTTTTTACTTCGCGTGCCGTGACGGTCGCGGTAGAGCCTCGTACCCCACAGACGGCCTTTCCTGAGCACTATCATGATTTTTGGGAAATAGTACTGGTGGAGCAGGGCGCAGGCGTCCATGTGTTTAACGATCAACCCTATGCGCTGTGCAGCGGGTCGGTGTTCTTTGTTCGCGATAACGATCGGCATCTGTTTGAAGATGTTGAAGGGCTGTGCCTGACCAACATGCTGTACCGCTCGCCGCGTGGCTTCCGCTTCCTGTCTGATATCGCGGCATTTTTGCCGTATGGACCGAACGGCGAGTGGCAAGGGCAGTGGCAGGTGAATGCGGCGGGGATGCAACAGCTGAAACAGTCGCTGAACAGCCTGGCAGGGCTGGCGCAGAGCGATGCGCCGGAGGCGATTGCCGCGAGCGAAAGCCTATTTCTGCAAATTCTGGTGCAACTGCGTCAACACTGTTTCCAGACGGAGGGTAACGGCTCGGAGCGCCAAGGGGTACAGGCGCTGCTGGGGTGGCTACAAAATAACTACAGCGAAGAAGTTAACTGGGGCGGTTTGGCTGACCAGTTCTCGCTGCCGCTGCGTACGCTACACCGCCAGTTAAAACAACATACGGGTATGACACCACAACGGTATCTGAATCGGTTAAGATTACTGGAGGCTCGTCGGCGGTTGCAGCAGAGTGATGATTCCATCACCACTATTGCTCACGCCTGTGGATTTAGCGACAGCAATCACTTCTCGACGCAATTCCGCAAGGCATTCTCGCAGGCACCTAAGTCACTACGCCATCAGGCGTTTTCTCGTGAAGAGTAGGTAACAGCAACTGCGGGTGAGGGAATGGCGACAGCAATTCGGGGTTTGAAATTACAGACTGAAGACTATTTCCTGACTGACAAGAATGCTGTGATGGTTGCCGAACGCCATCCGCAGCCGGTATTTCCTCTGCATCATCATGATTTCGACGAATTGGTGATCGTCTGGCGGGGCAATGGTCTGCACCTCTGGAACGATGTGCCTTACCGTATTACCCGCGGCGATATGTTTTATGTCTCCGCGCACGATCGCCACAGCTATGAATCCGTCCACGAGCTTGAACTGGACAACATTCTCTATATTCGCAATCGCCTGACGTTATCCGCAGACTGGCAAACCTTACTGCCGGGCGGAGAGCTTCCACAAAGCCAGCGGCACTGGTGTTTAGGCTCCGAAGGCATGGATACCATCCGCGAGAAGGTAGACGCACTGACGCAGGAGTGTATGAAATCGGATGCGCTGTCGCTGCAATTGAGTGAGGCGCTGCTGTTGCAGATTGCGCTGCTGGCGGCGCGCTATCGCCATTCGCCAGATAGTCCGCAGTTGGCGGATGCGCACCAGTTGGATATGTTGATGAATGCGCTACGTGCCAGCATTGCTGCGCCGTTTCGCTTTGAAGCCTTTTGCGAACAGCACCACTTCAGCGCCCGCAGTTTACGCTCGCGTTTTAAAGAACAAACGGGAATGAGCGTGCCGCATTACCTGCGCCAATTGCGGCTGTGCAAGGCGATGGAGCTGTTGCGCTACGATCTACAAACTATCGGCGACGTTGCCGCGCTGTGCGGTTTTGAAGACAGCAATTACTTTTCCGTCGTGTTCCACCAGGCATTCGGCGTCTCGCCCAGCGCCTACCGTCAACGCTTCCTGAATGTGGAGTGACTGAGATTTTTTAGTATCGATAGTGATGAATCAATGGATAGTTAATAGTGGTAGCGGCATGCGGCGATCATCATGGCATCATCTGTGATGGCATACACCAGACGATGTGCTTCGGTGATACGGCGCGACCAGAAACCAGCAAGGTTATGTTTAAGTGGCTCTGGTTTTCCTTTTCCTTCAAAAGGTGTTCTGCGCGTCTCTTTTATTAATTCATTGATCTTTTTGACCGTTCGCTTATCGATGTCCTGCCAGTACAGGTAGTCTTCCCATGCTTCTTCTGACCAGATTAGCTTCACTCAATGATATCTCTTTCTTCGCTATTGCCAGCCTTAAGGCTTTCAATTGAATTCATCAGCCTTTTTGCATTTGCTGGTGAACGCAGTAAATATGCTGTTTCCTCTAGAGAATTATACTCTTCCAGAGACATAAGCACGCAGGCCTCACCATTCTGTCGAGTGATCAGAATGGGAGCACGATCTTCGACGGTTTTCATCATTGTCGCTGATAGATTTTGACGGGCTTCGCTGTAGCTAATTGTACGCATCTGTACCTCCTGTTTGTACTTGTCATTGTACAATGATGTTGCGTTTTTAACCACTCAATCCTTCTTCGACAAAACTATTCCGCCACCGTCGAGAGCAGCAGTCGCGTGTAGGGATGCTGCGGTTGGTTGAAGATCTGTTCGACTGGCCCAGTTTCTACGATATCCCCGTCCTTCATCACCGCGATTCGGTGGCTCATATGCTGCACTACGCCCAAATCGTGTGAAATGAACAGCATCGTCAGCCCCAACTGGCGCTGCAACGCCCCCAGTAAATCCAGCACCTGCGCCTGTGTGGTGACATCCAGTGCCGATACCGGCTCATCACAGATCAGAATTTCAGGATCTGAAGCCAGTGCCTGTGCGATAGAGACGCGCTGACGTTGCCCACCAGATAACGCGGTTGGACGTCGAGTCAGTAGATCCGGTGTTAGCCCGACATACTCCAGCAGCGTCAGAATACGCCGCTGTTTTTCATCGTCGCTCAGATCGCGACGCAAGCGTAGCGGCTGGCGTAGAATCTGGGCGACGGTAAATTGCGGATCGAACGAACTGAGCGGATCCTGCGTGATCGTCTGAATGCGGGCTCGTAGCGGTCGGCGTTCGCGTTCCGTCAGCGCACTCCAGGCATTGCCCGCGAGTCGAACTTCGCCGCTGTCCGGCTTTTGTAGCGCCAGAATGACTTTCCCCAGCGTGGTTTTGCCCGAGCCAGATTCCCCGACGATACCCAGTGTTTCGCCCCGTTTAATCTGGAGTGAAACCTGATTGACGGCCTGCATTCGGCTGCCGTCTGGTCGCTTGAACGACACCGCAATCCGATCTGCCGTTAGTGCAATAGTGTCGTCGGTGCTGGCGTGATTTGCTGCCAGCGATGCGGCTGATGGCGTAATGCCGTTCTGTAACGGATCGACACCAGCCAGCCACTTTCCTCGTGTAGAAGCCGTTGGGATCGCCGCCAGTAGCCTGCGGGTGTAGGGATGTGTCGGTGCTGACAGGAGCTGTCGCGCCTCGCCGCCTTCTACCAACGAGCCTTGTTGCATAACGATGACGCGGTCCGCGATGTCTGCAACAACGGCAAGATCGTGAGTGATCAGCAGGACGCCGTGACCAGCCTGTGCTAATGCGGCGAAGACTTTCAGCACCTGCTTTTGCACCGTGGCATCCAGCGCCGTCGTGGGTTCATCGGCAATCAGTAACTGCGGGCCTGCCGCTAATGCAGAAGCAATAAGCGCACGTTGGCGCAGGCCGCCAGACAGTTCGTGCGGATACTGGGCTGCCCGATTCTCTGGGTCAGGAATCCCTGCTTTTGTCAGGAGTTCGGCGACGCGGGCGGGAATCTGCTCACGGGGTAACAGGCGGTGGGTCAAAATCGGTTCAGCAACTTCCTGCCCGATCTTGCGCAGCGGGTCGAGAGACACCAGCGCATCCTGTAAAACAAAACCGATTTCACGGCCGCGAATCGCCCGCCAGTCGCGATCGGTCAGATAGCGTAAATCACACAGGCTGCCGTCATGGCGCGTGAGCTCAATCGCATTGGCCTGTACGTCAACGTTTTCACCGGATAGGCCAACCAGCGTGCGCGCGGTGACGGATTTCCCTGAACCAGACTCGCCGACCAGTGCCAGAATTTCTCCGGCATTCACCTGAAAAGAGAGGTTTTTAACCGAACGAATAGGGCCGAAGGGGCTGGGAAAGGTGACGCTCAAGCCGTCTACACGTAGCAGCGGCGTCTTCGCCGAGGCGTCTGAAGAGGAATGAGAGGAATGAGAAAGTGGGTTCAGGCTCATCGTGCCTCTCCTTTGGCCAAAATAGTCTGTAAACGACGCCCCAGCAGCGTAATGGAAATCACCGACAGTGCCACAACGCTGGCAGGCAGCAGGCTGACCCAGGGCGCGATATCAAGGAAGTTGCGTCCGTCAGCCAGTAGCGCACCCCATTCGGCGGTCGGTGGAACGACGCCCAACCCCAGAAAACTCAGCGCTGAGGCGGATAGCACCGCATGACCGACGCCAATGGTGGCGACAATCAACAGCGGGCGCAGCGTATTGGGGATGATATGGCGGAAGACGATATACAGCGGGTGTTCGCCCAGCGCAATCGCATGCTCGACATAGCCGGATAGCCTGACTTGCAGCACCTGAGAGCGGATCAAACGCGCATAGCCAGCAATCCCCGCCAGACCAACGGCTAGCATGGTGTTTTCCGGGCCGCGTCCCAGTACAGCGATCACCAGCAGCGCCAACAGCAGGTCGGGAAACGCCAGCATGATGTCCAGCAGACGTACCAGAAGCTGACGAATGCGCAGCGGCGCGAGCACCGACAGCGTACCAAACAGCACGCCGCCGAAGCAGGCGATTAGCATCGCGCCTACGCCAATACCCAGCGACAGCGACGTGCCGTGAACGATGCGGGAAAAAATGTCGCGCCCGAGTTGATCGGTGCCGAACCAATAAGTGGCATTTGGCGACTGAAATACCGCGCCCATATCCATTTCATCTGCGGTGCGGCTGGTAAACAGCGACGGAAAAAAGACCGCCAGCGCCAGCAGGGAAACGATAGCGGCAGGCAGCAGCGTCGCCGTGCTCAGCCACGGGCTGCGATAGGTTTTTCGTGATGGTATTTGCGTGAAGGGCATCGGTTCACTACTCATGGGCGCTCGCCTTCTTGCGTAAGCGGGGATCGATGAGGAGGTACAGCGCATCCACCAGCAGATTGATGACGACGAACAGGAAAGCGGATAGCATCACGACGCCCAGCACCAGCGGCATGTCGCGGTTTTCAATTGCACTTAGCGTGACCTGCCCAATACCGGCGCGGCCAAATACGGTTTCGGTCAGCACGGAGCCACCGAGTACGCTTGCCAGCAACGTGCCAGTCAGCGTTGAGGCTGCCAGCGCCGCGTGGCGTAAACCATGACGAAATCGTAATCGAATTTCGCTGACGCCGCGTGTGCGCACGGTTAACGAGAACGGCTGGGAGAGTGCATCTTCCAGACCGTCGCGCAGTACCTGGCTAAGAATGGCGGCAATTGGCAAGCCGAGGGTGATAACGGGCAACACCAGCGACATAAAACCGTCGTTGCCAGTGACCGGAAACCATTGCAGGCGAAAACTGAACAAGCTTAATAGCACGATACCAATCCAGTAGACCGGTGTGCTAAGCAGCGTCAGTTCGAGCCACGATACGGCGGTACGCAGCGGCCCATAGCGGCCCGCGGTGAGTAACGCGCTGGTAATGGCGAGGAACAAAGCCAGTATCAGGCCACCGATCGCCAGCGGCAGGGTTTCTTGCATGGCATCGCTAATCACGCCGCCGACCGGCAGACGATAGAGATAGCTGACGCCAAAATCGCCCTGTAACGCTTGCCAGCAGTAGCGCAAATATTGCACCCACAGCGGCTGATCCAGCCCGAACTGTTTGATGAGTACGGCGCGATAGGCTTCATCCACCACGTTATCGCCGCCGCTGAGAATAGCAACTGGATCGCCGGGAATAAGTTTGACGGCAATAAACGTCAATGTGGCTGCGCCCCAGAGCACAGCCAGAATAGTGAGTAGACGTTTGCCTAACGCGTACAGATTAACGTTTAATCCAGACATCATAGAAGTTCGGTTTTGCGTTTGTCGCCCAGCTTATACCTTGTACCTGTTTTGACAGGCCGAGTTGATAAGCAGGAACGTACAGAGGAACCACATATGCCTGATCGATAACCTCGTTTTGTATCTCGGTATAGAGCTGTTTACGTTCTGCTTCGCCCGCGCCGATGGCTTTTCTCAGTTTGTCGTCCAGCACGCTGATACGCGTAAAGCCGTTACCGTTCGGTGGCGCATAGGCTGAATCGAACACGGTACGCAGAATATCTGGCTCTGCACGCACGAAGAAGTTAGACGCGATGTCGTATTCGTTAGCGTTGGTGCGCGTGGTGAATTCACCCGCATCGACCGGCGTTAACTGGACGTCAAAGCCTGCCTGCTTCACCTGAAACTGCACGGCCTGGAACAATGCGACGTCTGCTGCTTCCACATTGGTGGTGGCGTAGACGAAGCTGACGCTCAGGCGTTTGCCATCTTTGGTGCGGTAGCCCGCGCTGTCTTTCTGTTTCCAGCCTGCGTTATCCAGCAGTTCGTTAGCCTTTTTCACATCGAAGCCCCAGCGTGACGCGACGCTCGGATCGTAGTACAGCGTGGCTGGGCCGAGGACGTTATCGGCGGCTTTCAGCGTACCGAAGAAGGCGACTTTTACCGCTGCGTTGGTATCTACTGCGCTCTGGAATGCCTTACGCACCGCGACATCTTGGAATGGGCCTTTGGTGGTGTTGAGATAGAGTACGCGGTTAACGCCCGGGTTTTCATAGGTAATGACTTCCAGTTTCGGATTGCGCTTCACCGTCGGGAAATTGGCCGGTGGTACGGCGTCAATCGCCTGAATCTGGCCGCTGCTCAACGCACCAAGGCGGACTGAGGCTTCCGGCAGATATTTGAAGACCAAACCATCCAGATAGGCTGGACCGGTATGTTTGGCATAGCCCGGTCCCCAGTTGTAATCAGGGCGTTTCGTCAGCTTGCTGCCGCTGCCTTTCACAAAGGAATCAAGAATAAACGGCCCGGAACCTACGACGGTGTTGCTGGTGTTTGGCGTTTTCTTCAGGTAAGTCGGTGACTGAATGCCCAGATACGGCAGGCTCAGCCCCTGTAACAGTGGTGCAAACGCCGAGCTGTAGTGGATAACCACCGTATAGGCATCCGGTGTTGAGATCTTGTCGATAGGACCTAACAGTGATTTGGCATAGCTGGAGGTGGTTTTGGGATCGAGAATACGCTCAATATTGTATTTCACCGCTTCTGCATCTAGCTTGGTGCCGTCGCTAAACGTGACATCTTTACGCAGATGGAAGGTGTATTCGGTGTTGTCATCGTTAATTTTCCAGCTTTCCGCCAGCCAAGGCGTAAAGCGGTTATCTTCTGCTTGTCCTACCAGTGAATCCACCACGTTGCGGGAAATCAGTGCCGTTACGCCATAGGCCGTAATGTGCGGGTCAATAATCGGCGTATCGCTACCCAGCCCTACATTTAGAATACCGCCAGAGACTGGTTTTTCACCGCTTTGTGCAGCGTAAGCACCGGGATTGAGTGCGAAAAGCAGCGAAAGTAATCCTGCGGCGAGGGTCGTAACTTGCGGGTGATTTTTTTCCATTCCCTGTGTCCTTTACGATGACATGAGGCCATACACGGCGATCTTTTCGCTACTCTAGAGGGCGGCCTTATGCATGTAAAAGAATAAAAATGGATTTTCAATTCCATAAAAATATATATACAAAAGGTCATTAGCCGTTTCTTGAAAACGTGTCTCAGCAAGGGATTGTCTATGATTACAGCGGAATCCGGGTCAGAAAAAATGGCCAGACGTTTCCGATTTATGACGGCGCAGTGTGGCAATTACGTCATCAGGATGGGGCACTATGGGGGATGGCCGCGCTATTTAGGCGTGAGCAGAATGAGTTGCTAAAGTGTTATGGTTTCACAAAAAAATAACCAAACTATTTTATATCGGCTATTTATTGGCGAATTGTTATTCATTCCTCTCGGAATAAATATACATTTTGTATGATTTATCGAATCTAGTTTTTCAATTTTTTCATAAAAGTTTCACAAAAAACAAATTCATGATTTCTTCTTGTTGTTTTATAAAATTTAAAACCTCATTCCTAATAACGAAGTGTACTAGAGAGATTGTTCGATATGTCAATTAACATCTTTATAAGTACATAATACCTATGTAAGAATATAACCTCTAATGGTTAGATTGGTAAAAAAATGAACTTTTTTGAACAAACACCTCCATCTCGGAGACGCTATGGACTCGCTGCTTTTATTGGTTTGATTGCAGGTATTGTTTCATCTTTTGTAAAGTGGGGCGCAGAAAATCCGCTTCCTCCACGTAGCCCTACCGATATGTTTAGTAGTGCTTGTGTTCCTGAATCACTGATTAGAGCTGCTGAGCAAATTGATTGCTCTCGTAATTTTCTTAACCCTCCCTACATCTTTTTACGCGATTGGCTTGGGGTTGTTGACCCTAATGCGGCTGTTTATACTTTTGCCGGCCACGTATTCAATTGGGTTGGTGTGACTCATATTGTTTTCTCTATTGTTTTTGCTTTAGGTTATTGCGTTGTTGCAGAAGTATTTCCTAAAATAAAATTATGGCAAGGGCTGTTGGCTGGTGCGCTGGCTCAACTGTTTGTCCATATGATTTCATTCCCATTGATGGGCTTGACTCCTTCTCTGTTTGTTCTCCCGATGTATGAACATGTATCAGAAATAGTGGGTCACTTGATTTGGTTTTGGTCTATTGAGATTATTCGTCGTGATTTACGTAATCGTATGACTCACGAGCCTGATCCAGAGATTCCTTTGAATGCTTCACGATAAGTCGTGATTTTATTTTAGAGATATAAAATATTGCGATGCTTATTATTTCTGTATTACGGTAAAAATAAGTTCGCAGTAAAAATTGAAATCTATTCCTGAACGCCTTGAGACCCTCTCAGGGCGTTTTGATTTCCTTGGTCATAAACACATCTGAACCGCCCCAGTTTTCCTAGAGAGCCTGTTGCCTGAGCAATCGGGTTGCTACATTCTGATCATTCAGTGAAACGTAATACGCTTTTTTTGCCTTAGCCATCGCGTTCGATGATCGTCTGGTGGCACCGAACACGATGATGAAACGCTTACACGGCCATTCCCAAGCCGACAATATTCGCTGCCAGAATAATCACCACGCAGCCCAGAACCAGCATGCGTACGGGTTTCTGACCCACGGCCTTCCACTCCTTAAATAGCAAGCCGACGATGCCACCGCACAGCACGTAGAAGCTCATGTGCAGCATCCAACTGATATAGGTGTAGTCTGCCGGAATGTTGGCGTGCCCCCAGGCATAGAAGAAAAACTGCAAGTACCACATAACGCCGCCCAGAATGGCGAAGAGCGCATTGGCAATCAGTAACGGTTTAGCCTGTGCCAGATCGGCTTTTAGTGAAATCCCTTTGCAGGTTGCCAAACGGATGAAACAGAAGCCCAGATTGACGATGGCACCACCGCCCATGATCACCACGTAGCTAGGGAGGGCAACATACAGCGAGTTAATTCCCAGCGCCTGTGCGGCGGTGTGCATTGGTTTGGCGGCGTCCATCGCAAAGGACATGCCAGCGGAGAAGACCCCGCACATCACGGCCAGAATCAGCCCTTTTTTCAGGCTGAATTCTTCGGCACGAATACCGAGTGCGCGTTCTTTCAGCAAGCCAGCGTAGCTGACAATCGCGACGCCGATGACTGCGACCAGCACGCCCAGTAGTGTCATTTTCCCACCTGGCGAGCCAAACAAAACCGAGAACTTACCTTGTAGGACGGGCGTCATCAGCGTACCGATAATCAGCGTCACGCCGATAGCGATACCGATGCCCATTGACATGCCGAGGTAGCGCATCGTCAGGCCATAGTTGATATTGCCGATGCCCCACATGGCGCCGAAGAGAAAGATGGGGAGTAGGGTCGCCATATCGAACGAACCGTAATAGCGCCAAAAATCAGGAAGTAGCCACCAACTGATGCTCCAGGGCAGGATAATCCACGAGAAAAATCCGGCGAGTGACCACATGGTTTCCCACGACCAGTTTTTGACCTGCTTAAACGGTGCATAGAAGCAGGCTGCGCTAGCCGCGCCGATGAAGTGCCAGAAAATACCAAGAAGAATAGGATTGCTCATGCGTAACCCCTTGTTTTTACTTTGTGGTAAGCCTGTATTCGGCTCTGAATGTAGAGTGCGGTGTATGATTGCTGCCAGACTTGCTGGCGCTAAACAGTGTAGGGAGGTGAAAAAATGCGCACCTTCAGATGCGTGCCACAAGGGGGGGAGGAACGGCATCGGTTTGAAGGTTGATATAGGCAGGATCACAAAACACGAATTCATCTCTGAGGAGGCGATAGGGTAGAGCATTCCGTGGATGGTGCATTCTGTTCAAGAATTGATTAACACCACAGCAGGTCTTTTCGCTATTATTTCCCTCTTTTCCTCCTGCATATAGTGAGTTATGGAACGTTTTATTGAGAATTTGATGTACTCATCGCGCTGGCTGCTTGCTCCTGTTTATCTTGGGCTATCGCTGGGCTTACTGGCGCTGGCGATTAAGTTTTTCCAGGAGGTGTTCCACGTCCTGCCCAATATCTTTGATATGGCAGAGGCAGATTTGGTGCTGGTGCTGCTGTCGCTGATCGATATGACGCTGGTTGGCGGACTGCTTGTGATGGTAATGCTGTCCGGTTACGAAAACTTTGTGTCGGCATTAGACATCACCGATGGCAGAGAAAAGTTGAACTGGCTCGGTAAGATGGACTCCGGCTCGCTAAAAAATAAAGTGGCCGCCTCGATTGTCGCTATCTCGTCAATCCACCTGCTGCGCGTGTTCATGGATGCCCGTAATATCCCGGATAACAAGCTGATGTGGTATGTGATTATCCATTTGACGTTTGTGCTGTCTGCGCTCGTCATGGGGTATCTGGATCGCATGTCGCGTTACGAAAAAAGCAAAACAGCATAATCAACGCCGCACGGTTTGCGTAGCCAGAAGAAAGAACAGATCCTATTGTTAACGAAGTGATTTCATCAATGCGCTTTGTCTAATGGAGGATATTATGACGCAAATCGATCGCATCAACCGCCGTGTGGTTTTGGCTCAACGCCCGCACGGGGCGCCTACACAAGATAATTTTCGTCTGGAACAACAGGCTGTACCATCCGTAGATTCGGGGCAAGTGCTGCTGCGTACCGTGTTTCTTTCTCTCGATCCCTACATGCGTGGCCGCATGAGCGACGCGCCTTCTTATGCCAAACCGGTCGAACTGAATGACGTGATGGTCGGTGGAACCATCAGCCGCGTGGTTGAGTCAAAACATCCGGATTATCAGACGGGCGACTGGGTGTTGTCCTACAGCGGCTGGCAGGATTATGCGATTTCTGACGGTAAAGGATTAACCAATCTGGGGCAGTCGCCGACTAATCCTTCCTATGCGCTGGGTATTCTGGGCATGCCGGGCTTCACTGCTTATATGGGGCTGACGGATATCGGCCAACCGAAAGCGGGTGAAACATTGGTAGTGGCTGCTGCGACGGGTCCTGTCGGCGCGACGGTTGGCCAGATCGGGAAACTGAAAGGCTGCCGGGTTGTCGGTGTGGCTGGTGGGGCGGAGAAATGTCGCTACGCGGTTGAGGTTCTTGGGTTTGATGTTTGTCTCGACCACCGGGCTGATGATTTTGCCGAACAACTGAAGCAAGCTTGCCCACAGGGCATCGATATCTACTTTGAAAACGTTGGTGGGAAAGTCTTCGACGCGGTGCTGCCGCTGCTGAATACCTCGGCGCGTATTCCGGTGTGCGGATTAGTCTCTGGCTACAATGCCACAGGGTTACCTGATGGCCCAGACCGTTTACCGCTGCTGGCGGGGACTCTCCTGAAGAAGCGTATTCGCATGCAGGGGTTCATCATTTTTGATGACTATGGTCATCGTTTTGACGAATTCTGGAAAGAGGTTTCGCCGTGGGTTGCGCAAGGCAAGATCAAATATCGGGAAGAGATTGTCGACGGTCTGGAAAATGCCCCGGAAGCTTTTATCGGTCTATTACATGGTCGCAATTTCGGTAAGTTGGTGATCAGAATCGGGCCGGATGCCTGATACGCCGAACTCGCCGCTGCGGCGGCGAGGCTTAACATAGAGTGAAACGGATATGAAAATTCCATGAATAATAAAGTAAAACAATAAGATAAGTAATTATTCTGGCTGTGCTCTTTTTGACAAAAAAGAAGGGATGGATAAAGGAATGATGATGAAGTTTAAAAAAGCATCAGCATCAGCATCAGCATCGGCTCTCGGTACTTCACAGAAATCTGCAACTGAGTCGCCATCTATCATCCATTCATATTCGATGGTAGAAAAAGCATTGATTAAAAAAAAACATAAAGCGGCATAGGTATAAAAATAGACGTTGTAGATATAGCCGGTTTTTCTTAACAATTATCAATCACCCAGCCGTGTTTAGCCGCATATTAATGATGTTTTTTTATAACCCCAGGCTACTATGCGAAGGGGGTATGGTTTTTTTAGCAAAAATTAAATCTAATATAAAAACTCCAAAAATAGTAAAACAATAAAATAATATAAGTAATTGCCCTAGCTAAACTTTTCTTTACAATGAAGAAAGGGATAGATAGCGGGATAATAATAAACGAAAAGAAACCATCGGAGTCGCCTTCAGGTATCTCACAGAGATTTATTATTTCTACCCCATCAACCATCCCTTCGTAATCTCTTATTGACGTGATCAATATAATCAAAGCGCAGAGAGTGGAATAAAAATAAAATAGAATATTGTAAGTTATGTTGCTATAGTTTGGCATGTAAGAGTTCTCGTAATTTTAATTACTGTCACTATTCTGGGGCGGAGTCGTAACCTCATAAAGCAGTTTTGTTATTTTTTCTCGATGGTTTAGCATCGATCTACCGTATGACGTCCAGTCCCTTACTTCTATCAAATCTTTTTCTGCATTTATCGATCGAATCAAATCACTACGACTACGTTGAACACCTCTATTGTAGCGCGCACCCGCTAAGATGAATTGTTCGTCGGTTAGATTCAACGTGTCAGTACCGGGATAGTCATAGTTGATTAACTCGTAAAGATGGCGCGCGACCATTGTCAGGTTAAAATTATCCTTATTTAAGCAGATGGAGATGTATGTTGCTTCAGCATTCCTTAGTGCACTGGGATTCTTGCCGAAAATTTCGGCAACCACCCTAATTTGCATGGCGATAATACCTATTGATGTTTTCTCTGGGGACGGTATGATTTTTTCCTTTCCTGGCCAGCCACTGTAAGAATGCACCACCTGCCTGCCAAATAATGTTGGATACTTGAAATAGTCAACCATTCCTCCGGCTTCTGCATGGGCAACCGATGCGAGAAGAATAGAAGATATTTTATATTGTCGGGCGATCTCTTTTATTTTTTCTCGATGGAAAACGATATAGCCATCTTTGTATTTGTTTAAATAATCATCACCACCAAATGTTTTCCACCAAGCAGCATCAAGCGAAGACCAGCGCGGATAGTTCTTTCCCCAATCGGAAAAACTAAGGTCGCATTCGTCGATAATATCATTGAATTTATTCATGGTTTATCAGTACATATTTTCAGTTAATATGCTGTACCCCGATGTACCTGCAATATTGTGTTGGCAGGTAATGCTTTCATAACGCAGGCTTAGGGTTTCAAACGGTTGCATATCGTTATGCGTCAATGAATTAGGATTTTGATTAGAGAGATTGACAATAGAGGCATCCCTCAATGTTATTGTCATGTAGTTCTCTTGTGTCCCGCTGGCGGAAGTGCGGTAATATCTCAACTCAACTTCTAATAGTTCATTATTGGCGATGCTGGTTAGGACTAGCGGTGTGGATTTATCAACGGCTTTGGTCACGGAAAAGGGGTGATGATTGACGTGTCGATCTCTTGATAGATCGTAATTTGTCGCATAAACAAAAATTTCATCTTCGTGACCAGAAATATGTTTATTTCCTACCGAGTCGATACTTAAACATCCTTCAGAAATTAATCCCTGAATTTTACCCGTTATCTTCATGAAAATAGAATTAGCCATTCGTGTAACTCCCTGTTAAAAAATCCTTGTTGGAGTCGTTATAACGTAAATTTCTTTTAAATAAAAGAGAGGACTGGTTTTTAATCAATATTCGGATTTGGTTTAGGAGGGAATGCTTTCAAAAAATAGTTAATTATTTGTTTTTAATGATAAATTTATGGCGGAGAGAAAATATTTCTTGTTATCATGCTAATTATATTTATATGACTAATTACATCATATAAATGAGCTAATATTAGCTGATTAAATAACACGCTGGCTAATAGTTGATTGCTAATTTAATTAAAAATAAACGTTATTGAGGTAACTCGCCACCTAAGCAGTGAGGTTTATTATCCATTATATACCCGTCATACTTCAAGCTGCATGTACGTTGGCTTCTCTTACTCACCTCAGTCACTTACCTGTGTAAGCTCCTGAGGATTCGTGCAGTTGCCGCGTTACGAGGCCCATACATGTGCCTCGCCCTAAAGGGCCAACGCTTTGCGTTGTTCAAAACGTTAACGTTTTGTCCTGAAAATCGAATTATTGGGGGTATAGATCTATTACTTACCAGCACTAAGCCAGTCTGGCAGATCGTGTAATCCCATTGCCTGACGGACCAGTGTGGGTTTAATTCCGGGTAGTTTGTCCGCCAGTACCAGACCGACATCACGCAGCAGCTTTTTCGCCGGATTGTCGCCGTCAAACAGTTCACGGAATCCCTGCATGCTGGCAAGCATCACGGCGGCGCTGTGCTTGCGGCGGCGTTCATAGCGTCGCAGATAAAGGTGCTGGCCGATATCTTTACCCTGCGTCTGCAAGCGCTTCAGCTCGGCAATCAGTTCGGCGACATCCATGAAGCCCAGATTGACGCCTTGTCCTGCCAGCGGGTGGATGGTGTGTGCTGCGTCGCCGACCAGCACCAGCCGGTGCGCGGCGAAGCTGCGTGCATAACGTCCCATCAGCGGGAAAGTCTGACGCTCGCTTTCCAGTTCACACAGCCCCAACCGCATATCAAACGCCATCGCAACCTGACGGTTGAATTCCTCCACTGGCAAGCTTTGCATCGCCAGTGCCTGCTCCGGCGAAAGTGACCAGACAATCGAACAGAGGTGCGGATCGTCCAGCGGCAGAAACGCCAGAATACCGTCGCCATGGAATGCCTGACGTGCTACGGACTGATGTGGGTGTTCGGTACGAATATTGGCGACTAGCGCGTGGTGGCCGTAATCCCAAAAGGTCAGCGGAATATCCGCATGCTGACGCAGCCATGAATGTGCACCGTCAGCGCCGACCACCAGTCGGGCAGTCAGCATGCTGTCGTCCTGCAGCGTAATAAAGGCTTCGTTCTCACCCCAGGCGACCTGTTTTAATGACGTAGGGGAGAGCAGGGTGATGTCGCTTAGTTGGGAGGCGCGTTGCCACAGTACTTGTTGAATCACTGGGTTTTCAATGATATGCCCAAGATGGGAAAAGCCGAATTCTTCACCGCTAAAGCTGATTTTTCCGAAGCTGTCTTTGTCCCAGACTTGCATATCGTTGTAAGGGCTGACGCGCTGCGCCACGAGATTCTCCCAGACGCCAATATGACGAAGAAGACATTCGCTGGCGGCATTGATAGCAGAGACGCGCAGCGCATGATCTTTCCCGAGAGGCTGAATCTCGGCTGCCTGTTTTTCCAGCACGGCGATGCGCAGGCCGCTACCCTGTAGGCCGCAGGCGAGCGCCAGACCGACCATACCGCCACCGGCAATAACCACGTCGAATGATTGCATTTCCGTATTTTCCTGTTGGCGAGCTTAATTAACGTTCTACCCAGCCGAGTGTGCGACGGGCAAACGCATCGCGCATCAGCGGCAAGTTATTCATGGCGATCAGGCCCAGATTGCGGCCGACCGCCAGCGCGGTATAGCGGTTAGCAAATAGCCTGACCAGCCCATCGGTGATCGCGACGGTGGTGTGTTGATCGGGTTCGCGGCGTTGTTGATAGCGGCTGAGCACACTGTACTGGCCGATATCCTGCTGGTTTTTCGCCGCCTCGACGAGTGTTTCTGCCAGCGACATGACATCGCGAATTCCCAGATTAAAGCCTTGTCCGGCAATCGGATGCAGCGTTTGTGCCGCGTTGCCGACCAGCGCTAGCCGATGGCTGGTGTGCTGGCTGGCGGTTAGCAAGCGTAGCGGATAGCTATGGCGTTCGCCGATGTGGGTGAATTGCCCCAGACGCCAGCCAAAAGCCAACTGTAGCTGTTGGCGAAACTCGGCTTCGCTCCATCCATCGACGTCGTGTTGACGATGTTTATCATGGCACCAGACGAGTGAGCTGCGACCGTTACTCATCGGTAACAGCGCCAGCGGACCGTGCGGGGTAAACCGCTCAAATGCGCGCCCGCGATGGGGTTCGGCGGTGGTCACGTTGGCGATCACCGCGACCTGATCATACTCATGCTGTTGCCAGTGAATCCCGCAGGATTGCGACAGCATAGAATGTGACCCATCGGCGGCAACCAGTAGCTGGCCTGTGAGCGCAGTGCCATTATCCAACGTTAGCGTGGCGTTCTGTTGCGTCCGCGTGACGGCAACCACTTTGGCTGGGCAGTGCAGACGCACGCCCGGTGCCTGTTGCAGCAGGGAAAACAGACGCTGACCGACGTCGTGCAGTTCAACCACATGGCCCAATGCCTGAACGTGATAATCCGCCGCGTGCAGATTCACTACGCTGGCATGCCCGCGTTCGCTGACGTGAATGTCGGTTATCGCCGTTGCATTGCCAGACATCGCTTGCCAGATACCCAGCGCCGCTAGCTGCTGGCGTGTGCCATCAGACAGCGCGAGGGCACGCGCGTCAAAACCCGGGTGTTCCTTGTCGAGTGGTGAATATGCCTCGATAAGGTCAACCGGTATTGTGCCCTGTGAGAGCCGTGATATCGCCAGCGCCAGCGTCGCGCCCGCCATTCCACCACCGACAATCATGACCGCCATGCTGTTGTCCTTTGCAATTATGTCGTTGTCCTCTGAAGGAACTGCTTAGTGCTGCGTGTCATGCCGTTGCGCCATCAGCGCTTCGATGGCATCAGCGTCTTTGATTACGCCCGCTGTCAGGTTTTCATTACCGTTTTCGGTGATCACGATGTTGTCTTCAATGCGCACACCGATACCCCGATACTGTTGTGGCACTTTGGCATCGGGTGCGATGTAAAGACCCGGTTCGATGGTTAGCACCATACCCGGCTCAAGCGGGCGGCCTCGATCGGTGGATCCGTAATTGCCCACATCGTGCACGTCCAGACCCAGCCAGTGGCTGAGGCCGTGCATGAAGAACTGACGATGAGCCTGTTCGGCAATCAGTTCTTCGACTTCACCCTTCATCACGCCGAGCTTGATGAGCCCGCTAACCATGATGCGCACCACGTCTTCGTTGACTTCGCGGATGCTGCGGCCCGGCCCAAACAGCTCCAGTGCGCGCAGCTGTGAGCGCAGCACGATGTCGTAAATAGCACGCTGCGGCGCGGTAAACTTACCGTTGACCGGGAAGGTGCGGGTGATATCGCCAGCATAGCTTTTGTATTCACAGCCAGCGTCAATCAGCACCAGATCGCCGTCGCGCATTTGTGTTTCGTTTTCGGTGTAATGCAGGATGCAGGCGTTGTCACCGCTGCCGACGATAGTGTTGTAAGACGGGTAGCGTGCGCCGTGACGGGTAAATTCGTGGTGAATTTCGCCTTCGAGCTGATATTCATACATGCCTGGGCGGCATTTTTGCATAGCTCGTGTATGAGCTAGCGCCGTAATTTCACAGGCGCGACGCATTATGCTGATTTCCGCAGGCGATTTGAACAGGCGCATTTCATGCACCCAAGGACGCCAGTCGGTCAGCGTGGTAGGCGCGGCAAGCCCCTGACGGGTGCCATTGCGCAGGGTTTCCAGCGCGGAGAAAATCAGCTTGTCGGCGTAATCGTACTGCCCCTGCGCGTGGTACACCACGTCCAGCCCATTCAATAACAGATGCAGCTGTGTGCTGATTTCGCCAAATGGCAGTGCGCGGTCAACGCCGAGTTTGGTGGGTGCCGCTTCCTGACCCAAGCGACGGCCAAACCAGATTTCGGCCGTCAGGTCGCGAACGCGGTTGAAGATTACGCTGTGATGATGTTTGACATCGCTTTTTACCAGCAGCAGAACGGCTTCTGGTTCGTTGAAACCCGTGAAATACCAGAAATCGCTATTTTGACGATAAGGGTAGTCACTGTCGGCATTGCGCTGCGCTTCCGGCGCGGAAAAAATAATCGCTGCGCTGCCTGGTGCCATTTTTTCCAACAGACCCTGACGACGACGAAGAAATTCTTGTGGATTCATCACCTGCTCCTGAAAATTGTCCGTGCGGTTACCTTTCCCTTCCGACCTCAATAAGGCACGCTTTTTATAAAATAGCGTTTTTCATAAGACCGCCTTGCATAAAAATCAATGCAGCGTTGGCTTTTGCAGTTCGGGTGCCGTCACAACGCGTTGGTTGGTAAATTCGGTATGGCACAAAATGGCAGAAACGCGAACATACTCAATTACTTCTTCCATTGATTGCTCCAGCTCTTCCTGATCTTCATCTTCGTCATAGCCAAGCTGTGCGATGTTGCGTAAATCTTCAATAGCTTCTTTCAGCTCGCCTTTAACCTTATTCAACTTCGGCTGAATGACGCCCAGGCCAAGCAGAAAGTGGTTAACCCAGCCTGCCAGCGCATCGGCGCGATCGAAGACGCTCACCTCGTCCAGTGAATCATCTGGCAGGAAAAGCTGAAACATGAAGCCATCATCTTCCAGTGCTTCTCGCGTGGCTTGATACAGGTCCTGAAGCGGCTGAGACAGCGTTTGAGTAAACGCCATACCTTCATTGGTCAGTTCAAAAACCAGCGTTCTCCAACTGTCGTCATGGTTTCCACCACACAGCATACCGCTGATCAAGCCGTGCATTTCTGCTGCGGTCAGCGCGACTTGCTGTTGGTGAAGCAGTTGGTTAAGGCCTTCATAGGCAGGAAACGTATTCTCTATAGACATGCGGATTCGTCATCGTTGGCTGAATTGGTTCGTGCTATGCTACCACCAAGCTCCCTTTGGATTCCAGAAAGGGCTTGTATCTTAGATCTCGGCTATATATAGTTGCGCCCGCTTTAACGAACCCGATGTAACGGGTAATGCTCATGCTATGCGGCACGCGGGCGCAAGAACGAAAAAAGGCAGGAAGGTGGTATGTCTGCACAACCAGTAGATATTCAAATTTTTGGCCGTTCGTTAAGAGTGAATTGTCCGCCAGAACAACAGGAAGCGTTGAATCAGGCAGCGGAAGATCTTAACCAGCGGTTGCAAGATCTTAAAGTTCGCACTAGAGTCACAAACACTGAGCAACTGGTGTTTATTGCTGCGCTAAATGTGTGCCATGAACTGGCGCAGGAGCGGGGTAAGACGCGTGATTATGCATCGAATATGGAACAGCGTATTCGTATGTTGCAGCAGACCATCGAGCAGGCGTTGCTGGAACAGGGCAAGATCACGGACCGTCAGGGTACACAATTTGAATAACGTCGTATTTTGACAAAAGTACGGTGTTTTTACGCGATAAGACGTGCTAAGGTTTATCGCAAGTAACGAATAAAATTTCTCTGAGATGTTTGTCAGCGGGCCAGTCCCCTGAGCCGATATTTTATACCAAACAGAATGTAATGCTCTGCGGTTGGTGCGCAAGCTCGGTTCGTCCGAGAAGCCTTAAGACTGCGACGTTATGTTCACCTTGAACCAAGGGTTCAAGGGTTACAGCCTGCGGCGGCATCTCGGAGATCCCCTTTCTTTTATCACTCTTGACCCGTGGCGAATGCAGCCCATGTCATCTTCTGATACGTCAATTCTTCCCAGCACTTCACCATCCTCTACGGCAGCATCACGTCAGCAGATTCGTCAGGCTGTGCGCCAGCAGCGGCGTTTACTGACGCCGGAACAGCAGAGATTATTTGCACTACAGGCGTGTGAACGCGTCATGGCACACCCAAAAATCATACGGGCAGATAGCGTGGCAGTATTCCTGTCGTTTGATGGCGAGCTGGATACGCACCCGTTGATTCAACAGCTGTGGCAGCAGGGAAAGCGCGTTTACTTGCCAGTCCTGCATCCGTTTCGCGCTGGATATCTGCTGTTTCTGCGCTATGCGCTGGACACCGAGCTGGTGCGCAATCGTCTGAAGATTATGGAACCGCGTCTGGATGTACGTCAGGTTTTGCCGTTACCTCAGTTGGATATTCTTCTGACGCCGCTGGTGGCGTTTGATCATCAGGGGCAGCGCTTGGGCATGGGCGGTGGTTTTTACGACCGTACGCTGCAGTATCGCAACCAGATGTCTCGCGGGCCTTACCCAATTGGACTGGCCCACGATTGTCAGCAGGTTGACGCACTACCAGTCGAAAGTTGGGACATTCCGTTGCCGGAAATTATTACCCCCTCCCGTCATTGGCAGTGGAACACGCGCTAGTTTTTTATCTGTTCGGGCGACCGATCGTGGCCCAACATCTGCTGTACCAATTCCACACAGTGCAGGAAACGCGAATCGTAATCCGGTTCTTTGATGTACACGTATGGGATATTATTTTTAGCCAGCATCGTTTTCAGCAGGTCCTGGAATTCCGAACGAGCGGTGGTACTGCCTAAACTGCGCAGCCCGTCGGCTACCCACGGCGTGTTGTTTTCCAGCAAAATCACCAGATCGAAGCGGTATTCGTCGACTAGTGCCTGAACGAACGGATGTTCACGGCCTTCATATTTTTTGCAGAACGCCTGAGTGGTGACAAAATCGGTGTCGATAAAGGCCACTTTATTGGCATATTTTACCGCAAAATCAATGTACTGTGCCTGACCCAACGCGATTTTGTCGTAGTCGGAATACTGCAAGGCCATCTCGTCGCCACCCAGATGGGAGAACACGTAATCGCGACCATATTCCCAGGCGCTGGTGGTGTTGAAGATATTAGCCAGCTTGTTTACCAGCGTGGATTTACCACTGGATTCCCCGCCAAGAATAGCAACGGTACGCACAAAGAACGGCTTCACTTCGGTTGGGATATAGTCCCAATAACGGAAGGGATCGTGGCGGATCTGGGAGCCGCTGATGTTCATAAAGGACCGCTGCGGGTCGATCAAGACGGCCTCAATGCCCAGATGCTCACGATATTGCAGAGCATCCTGTTCTTCGCTGGTGTAGACGAAGTTGGGTGCGATGCTTTTTTCCTGCATGAACGCCTGAATCCCTTTACTCCACACATCCCAGCCGTGCGGGTAGGGTTCCATCCCTTGCTCATTAAAGGCGTGAATATGAATATTTTTCTGATATTTAAAGGTCTGCAACAGCCAGCGCAGACGGTCGCTGACGGTAGGTTGCTGTGACATTGAGCTGTTCTCAAACAGCAGACGGTCGCGCGGCTCGTCGTAACCTAAAATCACATGCAGTTCATCGACCTGGCTGCATGCGCGTTGAATCAGATAAATGTGGCCGGTGTGTAGCGGATAGAACTTGCCGAAGACGACGCCAATATTCTTTTCGTAGCGTGGGAATTCCAGCTCAAGAAACCGATGCAGCGCTTCAAGTTTTTGTGCGCTAGGGCTTTTGATTTTGGCATTAAGTAATTGACTGAGATAGCCTTTGGTCATATCGGTTGCGTCGGCAACCTGCTGTAGGGTGCAACCCTTCTGGCGGATAGCGGATTTCAGGTAATCAAATGATGACATGGTGCAACACTCTTGTTTAGCCTACTAAACAAAATACCACAAGATAAGGCAACGTCCGCTACTCTTTCACACCCCTGTTTTAGCTCAAGGTTAACAGGAGGGAAGAGCTGCGGATGGCTTTCTGTCGTTGGTTTAGAGGTCGTCGAGGATCGCCAGCGCGTCGGCCAGTTTTTTCACGCCGAATACCTGCATACTGGCTGGAGCTTTCTTCGGCATATTGGCATGAGGAATGATGGCGCGTTTGAAGCCGTGCTTGGCGGCTTCGGTAATCCGTTCTTGGCCGCTGGGAACCGGACGAATTTCGCCTGCCAGACCGACTTCACCGAAGATGACCAGATCCTGTGGCAGCGGGCGATCGCGGAAGCTGGAAACCAGCGATAGCAGAAGCGCAAGATCGGCGCTGGTTTCGGTCACTTTGACGCCGCCGACGACATTCACGAACACATCCTGATCCGACATTTGTAAGCCACCGTGGCGATGCAGTACCGCCAGCAGAATCGCTAATCGGTTTTGCTCCAGCCCGACCGCAACGCGACGCGGGTTGGCCATCATCGATTGATCTACCAGCGCCTGAATCTCGACCAGCAGCGGACGCGTACCTTCCCATACCACCATGACTGAACTGCCAGACGTCACTTCGTCACCACGGCTGAGGAAAATGGCTGACGGATTGCTGATCTCACGCAGCCCTTGTTCCGTCATGGCGAACACGCCTAGCTCGTTAACGGCACCGAAACGGTTTTTATGGCTGCGCAGCGTGCGAAAGCGCGAGTCTGCATCGCCGTCCAGCAGTACGGAACAGTCGATACAGTGTTCCAATACTTTCGGCCCGGCGAGTGAGCCGTCTTTGGTGACGTGGCCGACCATCACAATGGCGACGCCGCGCGTTTTAGCGAAGCGCGTCAGGTAGGCGGCGGTTTCTCGCACTTGCGCCACGCTGCCGGGAGACGATTGAATGTCGGTGAGATGCATGACCTGAATGGAGTCTATCACCATCAACTTCGGCTGTTCTTGCTCGGCAATCAGGCAAATCTGTTCGATGCTGGTTTCCGACAGCATGTTGAGATTCTGAGTTGGTAGATTGAGGCGGTGCGCTCGCATCGCCACCTGCTGCAATGATTCTTCCCCAGTGACGTACAGGGTTTTCATATGTTCTGACAGCTTGCAGAGCGTTTGCAGTAACAGCGTACTCTTACCCGCGCCGGGGCTACCGCCGATTAGAATGGCGCTGCCTGGAACGACGCCGCCGCCCAGAACGCGATCAAACTCCAGAAAGCCAGTGGAAAAGCGAGGTAACGCTTCAAGGCTGATTTCTGAGAGCTTTTGCACCCGGCTGACACCTGCGCTCTCACCCGCATAACCAGTGAGACGGTCAGATCGTGATACGGACGCCGACGCCAGGCGAACTTCGGTAATGGTGTTCCAGGCGTGGCAAGCACTACACTGCCCTTGCCAGCGCGGATAGTCAGCTCCGCATTCATTACATACAAACGCCCGTTTGATGGCTTTTGCCACGTATCACCTCCTACTGATTAACGCTTTTCGTGTCTCATGCTGCCGCTGAGGATGCAGAGCACACCGGTCAGATCGGCATGACGGATGGTTACCGCAGACTGCTCATTGACCTTGGGTTTGGCGTGATAGGCAATGCCTAAGCTGGCTGTCTTGATCATCGGCAGATCGTTTGCGCCGTCGCCGATAGCAACGGTCTGGTGCATTGGAATCTCCAGCTTTTCCGCTAACTGTTGCAGCGTCGTGGCTTTATATTTTGCATCGACAATCGTGCCGATGACTTCACCGGTCAGTTTGCCATCTTGCATACCTAATTCGTTGGCAACGGCGGCGACCAGACCTAATTCGTCACGCAAATAATCGGAAAAGTAGGTAAACCCGCCCGATGCAATCGCTACGTGCCAACCCGCTTCCTGAAGCTGGCTAACCATATTATTCAAGCCCGGCATCAGCGGCAGCGTTTTGCGTACCGTCTGTAAAATAGTGGCGTCGGCACCTTTTAATGTCCCAACCCGCTGACGCAGGCTGGCGGCGAAATCCAGCTCGCCACGCATCGCGCGTTCAGTGACTTCGGCCACCAGTTCGCCACTGCCTGCCAGCTTGGCGATTTCATCAATGCATTCGATCTGAATCGCAGTGGAATCCATGTCCATGACCAGTAAACCCGGCGAACGCAGCGTTGGCGCGTTGCTCATGGCAGCGACATCGATACCCAATTCGTGAGCCAGCTTGGTTGCACGTGGCGTCAGTGTGCCCGCTAAACGGACAACCTGATAATCGCCCACGTTCCAGGCGCTAACGATAACCATGGCGCTTCCCAGTTTACGCTGGTAGCGAGAAATCAGGTTTTTATCGAGGACGTCGCTATAAATCAGCCAGCCGGTATCGCCAGCGCGGTAGTCAAGCGGCATCACTTCGTCACCGCTCAGTGATAATGGCAGTCCCGGCCAACAGTTGATCTCATTCGGGAGATCACGATAGGTCAGACTATTCGACATGGGGAAAATCCTCTGCTGGCAGTAGTGCGATAAAGTCGTGTGATAAAAAGGGATGTGGCGTCGGCCAAACATATCCCTTCAAAAACTGGGCAACAAGCTATCCTATCGTCGGCGCTTCTGGCAACATGAAAGTATCCAAATCGTGTAAGGATTATCATGGTTCGCGCCCGGGTAAAATTTCGTCTACACCGCACGGCGATTGCGTTGATCTGTCTCGCCCTGCTGGTGATATTAATGCAAGGCGCGTCCTATTTCAGTCTGAGCCACCAGATGGCACGTTCTGAGCAGGTTGAAGATCTGGCACGCACGCTGTCCAGACAAGTGGCTTATAGTCTTTCGCCGCTGATGGGTAACGTGGATGATAACGGCCAAAAGATTACTACCATCCTCAAACAGCTTACCGATAACAGCCGTATTCTGGATGCTGGCGTGTACCAGCAGGATGGTTCGCTGGTGGCGCATATCGGTGAACAGGTGCAACTGCGAGACCGGCTGGCGCTGGACGGCAATCGGGTTGGTAGCTACTTTAACCATCAACTGGTGCAGCCGATTGAGGGAAAAGAGGGGCCTATCGGCTTCCTGCGCATCACGCTGGATACCCATGTATTGGCGACTGAAGCCAGACAGGTGGATAACACCACCAATATTCTGCGTCTGATGATTTTACTTTCACTGGCTATCGGCATCATTCTGACCCGCACGCTGTTGCAGAATCGTCGTACCCGCTGGCAGCAGTCACCTTATCTTCTTACTGCCAGTACGCCAGTGAAAGAAGAAGATGAGACAGAGAGTGAAACGCAGTCTGATGGCAGCGTGGTAGTGAAAAAAGACGGGGAAGAGAAAAGCCTCTGACACGCTGACGGCCACCCCGTACAAACGCCCTGTTTGTACGGAGGACGACGCGGCTATTTCAACTGCTGCTGGAACTGAAGCCAGTGTGTCTGAAATTTGCTGACTACCGAGAGATGATCGCTCTTGGTATAGCGGTCAGCCGTGGTTGCCGAGATATAGCTGCGAAAGCTGTCAAATAAAGAATCCGCACGCGTTGAGGCCGCCAGAGAAAAAATTTGCTGGCGTTGAACCTGCGTGGCTGATGTGCCTTCCGCGTTTCTTTGCAATTCCAGAAAAGTAGAATTTGTCTTATCGGTGTCTCCCGCGTCGACGCTGCGCTGATACTCATCTTGCAGAATGTTTTTTTCCAGATTACTCAGCGCGTCAGACTGGTACGTGATGAAGTCCTGAATATCCTTATCAGCGTTCTGATGAGCGCCGCTATCCACATAGCGGTTTTTCAATTCTTCCAACTTTGCGGCTTTTAGCGTGATTTCGATGCTATCGGTGGTATAGCTCCACGTTGTCACATCGGATGGTTTAGACAGTGCTTGATGAACCAGATCGACAAACTCGTCTTTACTGATGCTGCTGTCAGCTTTGAGGTTATTTGACCACAGCTCAAGGGCCATTTCGTTCTTGCTGATGTAATCAATAGGCAGATTGAGCGTCGAGTGAGTCTCTCTTTGTATCATGAGGTTACGCGTTTTAAGCATCTCTCCCTGCATTACATCTTGCTCTTCTTGGCTTAACGTGGCGGGTGGGGTGTTTGCTCTATTTTCTTTCAAACGAGCCACCGCTTCCGCAGAAATTTTTATATTGTTGGGGAAGGTGACGGTTTTTCCGGTAATAGGAGCGACGATCTGCACGCTGTCGGTTGTGGTGGGTTCTGTTGTTGTTAATTGCGTTGTAGCAGATGGTATCGCGGTGCTCTGGGCCTGAGAATTGCTATGACCCGTATTACTTACAGACAAGCTCATACTCTCTCCTTAAGTGCGATCAAATGGTTAAAAGTTGACCCAGAGATTATCGGCAAAGATAAATGATAACTTTATAAATGATTTACGCCGTAATTATTATAGCGGTATCAGAACGGTGACCGCAGCAGTGATGTCTCCGCGCTGTTTATGCCATCACCGATTGTGTCTGCACGTTAAATCAGGGAAAATGCTCGGCTACAGTTTATTTCCGCTTTGCCTGACGATCTGACATCGGTGTGTTGTTGACTTGATGCTGACGCCGGGTGGCTAACAAAAGAAACCTGAAAATCATGTCTCCAAGTGAATACGCCCGCGAAGTCTCTAAAAGAAGAACGTTCGCTATCATTTCTCACCCCGATGCCGGTAAAACCACGATTACCGAAAAGGTCCTGTTGTTCGGACAGGCGATTCAGACTGCCGGTACGGTAAAAGGGCGTGGTTCGAATCAGCATGCGAAATCCGACTGGATGGAGATGGAAAAGCAGCGTGGTATCTCCATTACTACGTCCGTGATGCAGTTTCCCTATCGTGAATGTCTGGTTAACCTGTTGGATACCCCGGGGCACGAAGACTTCTCCGAAGATACCTATCGTACGCTGACGGCGGTGGACTGCTGCCTGATGGTGATCGACACCGCAAAAGGGGTCGAAGATCGTACGCGTAAGCTGATGGAAGTCACTCGTCTGCGCGACACGCCGATTCTGACGTTTATGAACAAACTTGACCGTGACATCCGCGATCCGATGGAAGTGCTGGATGAAGTTGAGAGCGAGCTTAAAATTGCCTGTGCGCCGATCACTTGGCCGATTGGCTGCGGCAAACTGTTCAAAGGCGTGTACCACCTTTATAAAGACGAAACCTATCTGTATCAGACGGGTAAAGGCCATACGATTCAGGAAGTGCGTATCGTTAAAGGGCTGGATAACCCGGATCTGGATATCGCTGTGGGCGAGGATCTGGCAGCACAACTGCGTGAAGAGTTGGAACTGGTGCAAGGGGCATCGCACGAATTTGAGCTGGAAGCATTTCTTGCTGGTGAACTGACGCCAGTCTTCTTTGGTACCGCGTTGGGTAACTTTGGCGTCGATCACATGCTGGACGGGTTGATCGCTTGGGCACCTACGCCGATGTCGCGTAAAACGGATACCCGCGAAGTTACCGCAGCGGAAGAGAAGTTCACCGGTTTTGTGTTCAAGATTCAGGCCAATATGGATCCGAAACACCGTGACCGCGTGGCATTTATGCGTGTCGTGTCTGGGAAATATGAAAAAAGCATGAAACTGCGTCAGGTTCGTACGGGCAAAGACGTGGTGATTTCAGACGCACTGACCTTTATGGCAGGTGATCGTTCCCACATTGAAGAAGCCTACCCTGGCGATATTATCGGGTTACACAACCACGGCACTATCCAGATTGGCGATACGTTTACGCAGGGTGAAGATATGAAATTCACCGGTATCCCTAACTTTGCGCCAGAACTGTTCCGCCGCATCCGCCTGCGCGATCCGCTCAAGCAGAAACAACTGCTGAAAGGGCTGGTACAGCTTTCCGAAGAAGGTGCCGTGCAGGTATTCCGTCCATTGACCAACAACGACCTTATCGTCGGTGCAGTCGGTGTGCTGCAGTTCGAGGTGGTAGTTGCCCGTCTGAAAACGGAATACAACGTTGAAGCGATTTATGAGTCGGTTAACGTTTCTACCGCGCGTTGGGTGGAGTGCAGCGATGCGAAGAAACTCGAAGAGTTTACGCGTAAGAACGAACTGCATTTAGCGCTGGATGGCGGGAATAATCTAGCTTATGTGGCACCGACGATGGTGAACTTGAATCTGACGCGGGAACGTTACCCTGAAGTCACATTCCACCAAACGCGCGAACATTGATTTGGTAGATAGCGCTACAGTTTCACGAAAAAATGGTGACTGTGCCGTTTAAATAGTGACCATGTTGTTAAAATAATCATCACCCGGTTATATTTGGTTTTAGGCCAAAAATGCCGGGTGTTTTTATTTTTAAATGATTTAAAAATCAATGTCTTAATTTTTAATTTTTCCCTACGTTTTTTCTCACCTCGATGCAACAGACAAATCTGAATTGCTGTACATGTTCCTTCGTTACCCTGTGATTTTCCATTCTGTGGGCTATAGTTAACGGCGTGTTAACTGATTTAGCTCGTTCAACTGTTAACGTAATTTAAGTTGGTTCATTGTTTTGATTTGTTTCGCCTTTGCAATTCAATACTCTAATTTTTTATGCAAGAAGAAGGAATCATCGGAGTGTTGGTAACGTCATTATCACTTTGATTTGCTAATGACTGCACAGGCGTTAACGTGGCTCACACAGACTGTGTCGGGCTTAGAGAAAAGCATAAGAAGGAAGACATCGATGAAAAAGACCACATTGACACAATCGCTGATCGTAGTTGCTCTGGGTTCTATTCTGGCTGGCGGTGCCATGGCTGAAGAAACGTTGGGGCAGAAAGTAGAACGTATCGCGGACACAACTGGTGCAAAAATCGATAACTCCGCCAATAAAGCGTCTGGCTACATGAGTGACAGCGCTGTCACGGCAAAAGTGAAAAGCGCGTTGCTGGAAGACAAATCAATTACCAGCAGCGACATTTCAGTCGAAACATCAAAAGGTGTCGTTACACTGAGCGGCTTTGTCGGCAGTCAGGCACTCAGCTCTCGCGCAGTGGAAATTGCCACGCAGGTTGAGGGTGTCCAATCCGTAAGCGATAAATTACAGGTTAAAGATAATCAATCACAATCGGTTGGCGCGTATGCCGATGATGCCGTGATTACCAGTACGATTAAGGCCAAACTGCTGGCGGATGACATTGTTCCGTCCCGTAAGGTGAAAGTCGAAACTCAGGAAGGCGTTGTGCTACTGAGCGGCGAAGTGGACAACAAAGCGCAGTCCGACCGTGCTGAAAGTATTGTGAAGGCTATTGATGGCGTGAAAAGCGTCAAGAACGACCTGACAGTTAAATAACCGTCGCGATTTCGCACTGGGTTATCCGTAATAGCGGATAACCCGACCTAATCCGCATAATAAAACACCACCTGTGGATACGCAGTCAGGACGCACGAAGCGCGTCAGGATGACCACCACGATTTTTCATTTTGTCTGGTAAGGAGAGCGTATGTTTCGTTGGGGCATTATATTTTTAGTTATCGCACTGATCGCGGCGGCACTCGGTTTCGGCGGATTGGCTGGTACAGCAGCTGGCGCGGCGAAAATCGTCTTTGTAGTCGGTATTATTCTGTTTCTGGTTAGCTTGTTCACGGGTCGGAAACGGCCGTAGCACAGCACAGCGCATTATATCCTCTAAATAATGTCATACAGAGCACACAGCCGCGCCATGCGGCTGTCACATTTTACCGGCACACTACTCTTTTACCGACACTACTCGCGTATTTGCTGCATTTCGACAGTTTATCAGGAGGTTTATGATGAATAGCGATATCGTTGTTGGCAAATGGAAACAGTGGAAAGGGAACTTTCTGGCGCTGTGGGCCGATTGGTTTGACAGTGACTGTGCCTGGTTGGAAGGAAGTAATGATTACCTGTCTGGCGTCCTGCAAGAGGGTTACGGAAAAGCACACGAAGAGGTATCCTCAGAGAAAACCACGTTACACTGAGGCCTCACCGCAACGACAAGTCCGATTCTGCCATGATACTTTGGCAGGATATTACTTGCGCGTAGAGTAGATTGGGTCGCCTCATCTTGACGGGCTTAATCTTAGCGGAGAAAAGCGACGTGCCTTCTGAACGATACCGTTTTATCGATACCCACTGTCATTTCGACTTTCCCCTATTCTATGATGATGCACTGGAAAGCTTGCGTCTGGCGCAAGACTCTGGGGTTGAACGCATCATTATTCCTGCCGTAGCTTCCCAGCATTTTGAACGCGTATTGATGCTCTCTCGCACCTACTCTCCGCTTTACGCCGCACTTGGCCTTCACCCGCTTTATATCGCCGAACATCAAGAGAACGATCTGCTTCGTCTGGAAGAGGAACTGCGCCAATTGCCTGCAGGACTGGTGGCGGTTGGTGAGATTGGATTGGATCTCTATATGCCGGAGCCGCAGTTCGAGCGACAGCTTACCTTTCTTGAGGCTCAGCTTCGGCTGGCGAAAAAATACGATCTCCCAGTGATCCTGCACTCGCGACGCAGCCACGACAGGCTGGCGCAATTACTTCGACGTATTGAGGTGCCGTGTACAGGTGTGGTTCACGGATTTGCGGGCAGTCTGGCACAGGCGCAAGCCTTTATCCGGCTGGGTTATTACATCGGCGTAGGAGGGACAATTACTTATGACAGAGCGAATAAAACGCGTCAGGCGATCGCGCTGCTGCCGTTAGATCGGCTGCTGCTGGAAACTGACGCGCCCGATATGCCGATGAGTGGCTATCAGGGCCAGCCAAACCGGCCTGAACGTATTTCGTGTGCGTTTGAAACGCTGTGTGCGCTGCGAACGGAGCCGCCTGAAGAGATTGCAGAGGCGCTCTTGCAGAATTCGCTCAGGCTATTTGGGCGACGGACTCCAGAGTAACGCCGCTACCCGTACGCCACTATCATTCCCCAATCGCTCTGCTTCTGCTTTTCTCTTATTTCTGTGCCACAACAGACAGAACAGCCATTTCGATTTCATATACCAACCATGTAATTGTGACGAAGATCACTTTTTGGTGTTTTGGACTGTTCGATGTTGTATGTATTTGTGACATAAATTAGCGACCTTCACGGGCCACTCTTTATAATCAGCTCGCCAGCTTGTGCTTACCGTTCTGGCGAAATGATTTTTTATTATGCACTCACTTTTTTCACGCGTTATAGGGAACTGCACATGCAACTCGTTATGAGTCTCATCGGCATGATTGTTTTGATACTGTGCGCGGTTATGTTGTCCAATAACCGTAAAGCTATCAGATTGCGCACCGTAGCCGGTGCTTTCATTCTTCAGATCGGTATCGGCGCGCTGGTGCTGTATGTACCAGTAGGGCGCAAGATTCTGGAGGGTTTGACGGGTGGTGTAGCAAACGTTATCTCCTACGGAAATCAAGGCGTTTCGTTCATGTTTGGCGGTTTGGTCTCCGACAAAATGTTTGAGGTATTTGGCGGTGGCGGGTTTGTTTTCGCGCTCCGCGTATTGCCGATTATCGTCTTTTTCTCTTCCCTTATCGCTGTACTGTATTACATAGGCGTTATGCAATTGGTCATCAAGGTACTTGGTGGTGGATTGCAAAAACTGTTGGGAACGTCCCGTACTGAATCGCTCTCTGCGACGGCCAATATCTTTGTCGGCCAAACTGAAGCACCGCTGGTGGTTCGTCCGTATATTGCCAACATGACGCAATCAGAGCTGTTTGCGGTGATGTGTGGCGGTCTGGCATCGATTGCCGGTGCCGTGATGGCGGGCTATGCCCAGATGGGCGTGCCGTTGGAATACCTGATCGCTGCCTCCTTCATGGCTGCACCGGGCGGGTTACTGTTTGCCAAACTGATGGTGCCAGAAACAGAAAAAACGCACGACCATGATGAAATGGTTGGGTTTGTTGATGAAGACGAGCGTCCGGCTAACGTTATCGATGCGGCGGCAAGCGGTGCAGCTTCTGGTATGCAACTGGCCCTGAATGTGGGTGCGATGCTGCTGGCATTTATCGCCTTGATCGCTGTGTTGAACGGCATTCTGGGCGGCATTGGCGGCTGGTTTGACTATCCGCAACTGTCGCTGGAAATGATTCTGGGTTGGTGCTTTGCACCCGTTGCGTTCCTGATCGGTATTCCCTGGAGTGAAGCGACTGTTGCGGGTTCGTTCATTGGGCAAAAACTGATCGTCAACGAGTTCGTCGCGTACATGAATTTCAGTGAATATCTGAAAGCAGATGACGTGGTGCGGGCCGCTGGTTTGCAGGTTCTGTCTGATCATACCAAAGCTGTGATTTCGTTCGCGCTGTGCGGCTTTGCTAACCTTTCGTCTATTGCTATTCTTATTGGAGGTTTGGGCAGTATGGCGCCAACTCGGCGTCAAGATATTGCCCGCTTTGGTTTGAAAGCGGTTGCGGCAGGTACGCTTTCTAACCTGATGAGCGCCTGCATCGCAGGATTCTTTTTGGCCCTGTAGATGTAACCAGGCATTCTTGCAGTAGCGAGATGATGGGCGGCGAAAGTCGCCCATTGTTCGTTTAAATCCCTGCATTGTTCAGGGTTTAAACGTGGTCTACGCGGTGTTTACCGAGTGCTGGTGCGATATGCTTGCCTGAGTGGAGTGACATGCTTTCTGCTTTTATTGATGATGTTGAATGGATTACTTTTCCACGGGCAACGGACGGTGCCGCCTACCCAGGTATTACTGCTCGCTGCCATTTCCATTTGTCTGCCTATGACGACGCGCTTTTTGCCGAGGCGAATATTCCCTTTTCCGACGCGCTAGAGCGCGCCGTACCGAAACGACGCGCTGAATTTCTGGCTGGGCGTTGCTTGGCCAAGCGCGTATTGAACAAGTTGGATCATCCCGATTTTATTCTGCATAGCGGGGAAGATCGCTCTCCCCAGTGGCCGGTAAATATTGCCGGTTCGCTGAGCCATAACAAAGACAGCGTACTCTGCGCCGCACATCTGCGTAGCGATGAGCTGTCGTGCGTGGGGGTCGATATCGAAGGGTTTATGTCCGACGAGCGTGCGCAATCGCTGTGGCCTGGTATCATCGGTGACGAAGAGTACCAATGGTTTCAGGGGCGAGATGAGTCGTTCTGCTGTTTGCTAACAGTAAGCTTCTCGGCGAAAGAGAGCTTGTTCAAAGCGCTTTACCCGCAGGTCCGGCACTACTTTGATTTTCTGGATGCCAGACTGGTGGCGCTGGATATCATCAAGCGCGAGTTTGAGCTGGAACTGCTGACCGATCTGACACCGACGTTTTACGCCGGACGCCGTTTTAAAGGCGCGTACCTGCTGAGAGAGTACGACGTCACCACCTTCATCTGCTGCTAAAAAAGCCCGCGTTAGCGGGCTCAGAGCCGTTCATTAGAACTTATAGGAATCAGAACTTGTAGCTAACGCCGCCGTACACCGTACGTCCAGACAGGAAGTAGTCGTTGTTGGTCGCGACGTAATCCCGTTTTTCGTTGGTCAGGTTAGTGAGGCCCAGCTTAAGGTCCACATTTTTAACCGGCGTATAGGTGGCACCGATATCCACGGTGTTAAAGCCACGAGTCTTACTGACTTCTTTATCAAACAGATACTGGTTACCGGTGTATTGGTAAGCAATATAAGTCGATAGGTTATCTAACGTCTGCCAGTTCAACTGGGTGTTAACCGTATTTTTCGGTGTTTGTTTCAGTCGCATTTTTGTCGTGCGGTCTTCGGCATCGACAATAGTCCAGTTAGTGGTCCAGTTCAGGTCATCTGTCACATCGACCCAGAATGAGGTTTCAATCCCCTGAATTCGCGCTTTATTCACATTTTCGTAGGTGAGGCGCGTCGCAACTCTGTCCCAGGTCTGAACCTGAATCATGTCTTTAATATCGTTATTAAATAGCGTAACGCCTGCGCCAAAGCGTTCAGCTTCATAAGCGGTGCCGATTTCATAGCTGATTGACGTTTCTGGCTTCAAATCCGGATTACCTACCGTCTGGCAACGGCCACGGCAGGCGGCGATGGCATACGATTCAGATGACTGCGCAATTGAGGGGGCTTTAAACGCTTTACTGACGCCGCCTTTTACCACCCAGTTGTCGGTGAGGCTATAGGTGGCATAAGCGCGCGGGCTGAATTCTGTACCATAAGTCTCATGCTTATCGACACGTCCGCCGAAGGTTAATGCCAGGTCAGATAGCTTGAATTCGTCTTGCAGAAAGAGCGCTCCCTGACTCACGTCAATGGTGCTGTTGGGCAAGTTCATGCTGTGTTTCAATGAGGTTAGGCGATATTCTCCGCCACCGGTCAGTAGATGATCGCCCAGATAGCCGGAGGCCTGTCCGTCAACAGTATGGTTGTCCTGCGTAATGTCCGCTTTGCCATTATTGAGTTGGGAATTATCCATCAATTCCACATTTTCATAGAAATAGCGCAGACGCGTATCGACGTTATCCCAACTGCCGTTGTGCGTTAATCCCAGCCCCAGTCGCTCCATTTTTTGAATGTTGCGTACTGCCGTGCCATAGTTATTCCATCGTACGTCACGGTCGTCTTTGGTATATGTGGCGTCGAAATCCAGGCTCTGTTGGGCATCAATCAACCACGTTAAATTTCCCATCACACTGTAATTATCGCGTTTTTCCAGTGCATCGGTATTCTGATTTACCGATTGTTCAGTTTTCCATGCGTCACGTTTTCCGCCATCGGCCAGCAAGCTCCCCAGCAGCGTGTTTTCTATGAGTGGCCCGCTGATATAACCGTTCAGGCGGTTATGGTCGCCGCCAGATCCTTCTGTTGGCGCTTCAAAGTTATAGCCAATTTCGCCTTTGAGTTCGTTACTCGGTTGGTTCAGGATGACGTTAATGACACCGCCCAGAGCATCGGCACCGTACAGGGAGGACATAGGCCCACGGATCACTTCGACACGTTCGATCGCTGAGATGGGAATCGCACTCAGATCGAAATCATTCCCCATGTTGCCAGCAAGCGCATCGCGGGAATTGACCCGACGGCCGTTGATCAGCAGTAAGGTATAGTCCGCTTTCATACCACGGATCTTGATTTCGTTACGACCATAGCTGGTAGACGGGTTGATGTTAATGCCTGGCAGCTTTTTCACCGCATCGGAAACGTTATTCACCGACATCTTTTCCAGTTCGGCGTGGGTGATGACAGAGACGCTGGCGGGGGCGCTTAGCGTGGTGTGTTTCGTCTGTGTTGCTGTCACGACGATTTTTTCATCTGCCGCGTTTTCTGCCTGTGCCAGCGCAGGCAGTGTCAGTAACCCCGTCACCAGCAGGGCGCGATACACCTTGCTGTGTGGAAAATGATGATGTGAAAAGCGACTTTCCGGTTTTAGCTGCATGTCAAAGACCCCATCAAAGAGTGGAAAAAATATCCCCGTAAGTAACGTGCTGCCGACCCATTCGTTGCATGAATCGATCAGTTTATTGCTCAGTCACCTGTGCCGATTGGCGTGCTGCCATTTTCCGGCCACGTTCAGCCAACTGCGGAATCAAGCGTAGGGTCAGCAGCATGGCTGCCAGCGCAAATACGGTGCTGGCGATGGCGAGCTGTGAGAATCCGTCAATTTTTCCCTCTGCGGAGGTGCTCAGATAAGCGGCAGAGGCGACGCTGGCAAGCCCCGATGCCACGTTGGCCGCAGTTCCCTGATAGGACATGAACGCAGCGCGCTGATGCGGCAGCGGAATACCCGCGGTAATCGCCAGCGTGCTGCTGGAACGGGCCGCGCTGAGCGCCATGAATAGGGTGAACACCAGATACAGGGAAAGCGAAAAGGGCAAAACGAAACCGCAGAGAATGACAACGGCCAGCAGCAGCGTCGTTACCACGACCGTCTGGCTGGCATACCCGCGATCCAACAGGTTACCGCACAGTTGCATGGTCACCATGCTTGCCAGCCCGCCGCAGAGGTAGAGCAGGGAAATGTCATCCCGAGGGAAAGCGAGATTGAACTGAAAATAGTTGGAAAAATGGGGAATCAGCAGGAAATGCCCGAACATTTGTAGCGACATCACCGTCAGTCCCAACACGAAAAGGGGAGAGGCCAGCAGGTCCTGTAATACAGAAGTCGGTGCTTTACTAGGATCAAGCTTTTGCTGAGCCCGGTGCGTCGGCGGCATGGAAGGGAACCGCCACAGCACTAATAAAACCAACAGCAGGCCGCCGAGGCCGAACGTATAAAACGGCGCTTGCCAGTTAATACGGTGAGCCAGTTCCAGCGACAGCGGCATGATGACAATAGCTGCGAGTGAAAAGCTCATGCCGACATAGGCCAGCTGCTTTCCGCGTTCGTTGGCCGGCACAATATCGACAACCGCCGCCATCAACACACCGGATGCCGGCCCGGCAACACAGCCCGCTAGAATGAACAGCAGCAAAAGATCGGTTTGGCTGGTGGAGAACATACAGGCTGCCGTCAGGCCGAAGCGCAGCGTCAGCAGAACGATCAGGGCATGTTTACGGTTAAATCTGTCCAGATAAGGTGCGGCGAGGAAGCCGACGATGGCAGAAGCAAACGTTGCGCCGCCGCTGATGTAGCCGATGTTCTTGGCATCCATGGACAGGGCGCTGACGAAATCGGGTCCTAACGGCATCACCATCATCAGGCTACCGAGGGAAAGCATGTTGATGAGCAACGCCAGATGCACAACGGATCGGGTGTGCGGGCGGTACATGCTTTCATCCATGACAGGCTCACATTTAGACACAGTTAGTAAAATATTTGCGCAGTCTAGCGCAGCTTAATTTCATTGACAATGAATGATAACTATTTTCATTATCAACTGTGATGTGGGTTTTATAATCAATACATTCTTATTGCTAACCATTAACCGTTATGAAAGATGAACAATAAAATTGATTAACATCAATATAACCCCCAATTAATGGGCGTGAATAACCATTTTGTGGAAGGATTGACCGAACACGTTACTTCAGTGTAATTTAACTGCGCTTAATATGAATGATAATGATTTTAATAATCATTGGTATTTAATTTGCGAGCGCAGGAGCTGTCTTGTGGATACACTGATTTCAGAAACTGAAACATTTAGCGGACTAACCTATTCGGAACAGACCGCTTTTTTATATGCATCGGAACACCGAAGCCTTTCTACTTCCGGCTTATTTGAACGTATTTCGTCCCCTGTTTGTGCTCCAGGCTCGCACAATGACGAGCTTAGCCTTGCCATCGCGCAGGCATTCCAACGGGCACGTCAGGCAGGGCAATCGCTGCCTATTGTTGTGGGAGCGATTCCTTTTGATACCACGCAACCATCTTGTCTCTACATCCCTGATAGTTATACCGTTACGACGAAGTCTGAACTCGTCAGCCGTGCTCGTAAGCACACGACTGCGGCACCAAAAGCGTTAACGCTAAACAGTGTCCCAGACGAATGTCAGTTCAAGTCCATTGTGGCAGAGGCCGTTGAGCGCTTCCGTCGTGGTGAACTGAGCAAAGCAGTGCTGTCACGCATTCTGGACATTGAACTGGCGAGCCCTGTTAAGGCGCAAACGATCCTCAACAATCTGATGGTGCAAAACGCCGGTGGATATCACTTCTCACTGCCATTGCCGGATGGCTCTGTATTGCTGGGTGCCAGCCCTGAACTGCTGCTGCGTAAGCAGGGAAACGTGATTGTGTCTAATCCACTGGCGGGATCGGCACGACGGATGAACGATGAACATCTGGACTATCTGAACAGCCAGCGTTTGCTGAATTCAGGCAAAGACAAGCACGAGCATAAGCTGGTGGTGGACGACATTCGTCAACGCCTGATGCCGCTGTGCGCGTCGTTAACCATTCCATCGGCTCCCTCGCTGATGAGTACTGCCTCGATGTGGCACTTGTCCACTGCGATCCGCGGTGAACTGGCGAACCCGGATATGACAGCACTTCAGGTCGCCTGTCAGCTACATCCGACCCCCGCACTATGCGGTTTCCCCACGCAGGAAGCTCGTCAGTTGATCGCCGAACTGGAACCGCACGATCGTGGCGTATTCAGCGGGATCGTCGGCTGGTGTGATGCTAACGGTGATGGCGAATGGGTGATAGTCATTCGCTGCGGCACCATAAAACACAATAAAGTCCGCCTGTTTGCTGGGGCGGGTATTGTTGAGGCATCCGTCCCCGAGGATGAATGGGCTGAAACCGCCGCTAAATTAAACACGATGCTGAATGCGTTTGGGCTTAACTCTGGTGTGGATGGACTATGAGCATTGAATTTACGCCCTGGCCAGAGGAACTGGCACAGCGTTATCGCGACAAGGGATACTGGGTCGGCCTGCCGCTAACGGATGCCTGGGAACGTCATCTGGCGACACAGCCCGATGCGGTTGCGGTCGTGTGCGGCGAACGTCAGTGGAGTTATCGGGAGCTGGATCGACAGTCTTCCGCGCTGGCATCGCGCTTGACGCAAAACGGCCTGCGCTGTGGTGACACCGCGCTGGTGCAGTTGCCGAACGTGGCCGAATTTTACCTGACCTTTTTTGCGTTGCTGAAAATGGGCGTCGCGCCGGTTAACGCGCTGTTCAGCCATAACAAGCTGGAGCTGCTGTCTTACGCCACGCAGATCGAACCGCGCTTGCTGATCGCATCGGCCGAACATCCGCTGTTTGGCAATGGTGAGTTTTTGGATCGGCTACAAACGCAGGTCCCTAGCCTGAAAACAGTGGTGATGCTTGGAGACAGTCCGCTGGGGCACAGTCTGACGGACTGGCTGCAACCGCACGCTTCGGCCAGTAAGTACCAGCCTTCCGCGTCGGGGCAGGTCGCCTTCTTTCAGCTTTCTGGCGGCAGTACCGGCACGCCGAAGCTGATTCCCCGCACCCATGATGATTACTACTACAGCGTGCGCCGCAGCGTGGAAATCTGCGTGCTGACGCCACAAACCCGCTACCTGTGTGCGTTGCCCGCACCGCATAACTTCCCGTTAAGTTCACCCGGTTCACTGGGCGTATTTTACGCCGGTGGACGGGTCGTGTTGGCGTCCGATCCGGGAGCGATGACCTGTTTCCCGCTGATCGAACGTCATCAGATCGATATTACATCACTTGTGCCGCCTGCTGCCGCGCTGTGGATCCAAGCGGCAGAACAGTTTGGTGAAGCGCTGCGTAGCCTGAAGATCTTACAGGTGGGTGGGGCGAAGCTGAGTGAAACCGTCGCACGTCGTATTCCGGCGGTGCTGGGCTGTCAGTTGCAACAGGTGTTGGGGATGGCGGAAGGGCTGGTGAACTATACCCGACTTGACGACAGCGACGAGCACATTTTTACCACGCAGGGCTACCCGATGAGCCCAGACGATGAAGTGAAGGTGTTGGACAGGGACGGTAATCCGCTGCCGAGAGGCGAGGCGGGGCTATTGGCGACGCGTGGCCCGTATACCTTCCGTGGTTATTACCGCAGCCCGGAGCACAATACCCGCGCTTTCGACAGTGACGGTTTCTACCACTCGGGCGATGTGGTGCAGATGACCGAAGAGGGCTACTTGCGTGTGGTCGGGCGGGAAAAAGATCAGATTAACCGCGGTGGTGAAAAGATCGCTGCCGAAGAGATCGAAAATCTGCTGCTTAAACATGACGGCATTCTCCATGCCGCGCTGGTGTCCATGCCCGATCCGGTCATGGGCGAAAAAAGCTGCGCTTTTCTGGTGGTCAGCGATTCTTCGCTGAAAGCCATCACGTTAAGAAAATATCTTCGCAATCAGGGTATTGCCGAATTCAAACTGCCGGACCGCTTCGAGATGATCGACACCTTGCCCGTCACACCAGTCGGTAAGATTGATAAGAAATCACTCCGTCAGCGCATCCAGACCCAACTTAGCATTCAAAATAAATAAGGATTTTGTGATGGCAATCCCTTCTATTGCTTCTTATCCCCTGCCGCGCGCACAGGATTTCCCTGAAAACAACGTTTCCTGGGCGTTTGAACCTGAACGTGCGGTGCTGCTGATTCACGACATGCAGGACTATTTCGTGAATTTCTATGGTGCGGATAGCCCGCTGGCACAACAGCTGATTGAGAACATTTCGGCGCTGCGAACCTACTGTAAAGCGCAGGGGATCCCGGTGGTGTATACCGCGCAGCCTAACACGCAGAGCGCCGCTGACCGTGCGCTGCTGAACGATATGTGGGGCGCAGGGCTGAACAATCATCCAGAGAAACAGCGTGTTGTGAGTGCCCTTGCTCCGGATGAGCATGACACGGTGCTGGTGAAGTGGCGCTACAGCGCATTCCATCGTTCCCCGCTGGAACCGATGATGAAAGAGATGGGTAAAGATCAGCTGATTATCTGCGGCGTTTACGGACATATCGGCTGCATGATTACCGCGACGGATGCCTTCATGCGCGATATCAAGCCCTTCATGGTGGGCGATGCGATTGCGGATTTCTCACTTCAGGAACACCTGATGGCGCTGAAATATGTTGCGACGCGCGCCGGACGGGTGGTTAGCACGGCAGAACTTACGGGAGCAAAAATGGCACAGGCATTGACGAAACAAGGACTGAGAGCGCATCTGCTGAGCTTGATTGATGAAGAAGAAGATCAGTTTGATGAAGATGAAAACCTGATCGACTATGGTCTGGACTCGGTGCGCATGATGGCGCTGCTGACCGAATGGCGCAATCAGGGCGTCACCCTGAGCTTTGTCGATCTGGCGCGTAACCCTAGCCTGAATGCATGGTGGGCGCTGATCGAAAAACAGCAGGGAGCCGCATTATGAAGCCGTTGAGCGTTGCGCAGCGCGGGCTGTGGTTAGGCCATGCCCTGAACGATGATAAAGCGACGTTCAACACGGCGGAGTGCATCGCATTTGATGGCAAAGTCGATATTGACGCCATGCTGAGTGCGATCCGTCAGGCTGTGATGGAATGCGAGTGCCTGTACTGCCAGTTTGTTGAGGTTGCGGGTGAACATGCAGAGCAACCAGAGATCGGTTTTGTAGCTTCGCAACTGCCCGTTCCGATTGGCGTGCTGCCGATTGTAGAACTGTTGCCCGCATCGATGATGGACGAAGAGCAGACGATACGTCAGTGGGCGCGTGACGAAATCTCTCTGCCGCTGGATTTACTGAACGGATTACCCTGCCGCTTTGCGCTGCTGTGCGGTGAAAAACGCGATTTTCTCTACAGTTGTGTTCACCACATTGCGTTGGACGGCTTTGGCACCACGATGCTGTTTCAACGCATCGCCCAGATCTACACCGCGCTGACGACGGGGCAGTCCGCTCCAGTGGCCGAGTTTGGTCCGTTCAGTGAGGTGTTGGAAGAGGAACGGCAGCGCGATGCTAGCGGGCAGACGGCGCAGGCGCGTGATTTCTGGCTAGAGACGTTGAACTCGATGCCGGAACCCGCCAGTTTCAATGAGAAGAAAGCACCGATAGCCGCGCGTTTTTTGCGCCAAAGCTGTGACATGCCAGATGATCTCTGGCAGCCGCTGACCGCGCTGTGTGAAGGCAATAAAATCAGCTGGCCGGATCTGTTTTTGGCGATGCTGGCAACGCACCTGAAACTGGTGTCCGGCAGCGACCGACTGACGTTCGGAATGATGGTGATGAACCGTATCGGCTCCGCCTCGCTGATGGTGCCGAGCATGCAGATGAATATCGTGCCGCTCTGTATTCAGGTGGATGAACAGGCAAATTTTGTGGCGCTGGCGCAACAGGTTGCCCGCACCAAACGCACGCTCCGTCGTCATCAGCACTATCGCTATGAGCATTTACGTCGCGATCTGAATCGCGTCGGCGGCGAACAGCGCCTTTTCGGGCCGCTGATCAATATCATGCCGTTCGATCATCCGCTCAATTACGGATCGCTGTCGTCCAGTACGCTGAATCTTAGCGCCGGGCCGGTAGAAGATCTGACGATCGAGATCCATTTCAAACCGGATGGCACGCCGGTATTGGACTTTGATGCCAATCCAGCCTGTTACAGCGCAGAAGCGCTTGCCAGCCTGCAAGAAACCCTGTTCACGCTGCTTCAGCGCTGGCTGGCGCAGCCGCAGCAAACCAGCGGCGAACTGCTAGGACGCTGGCTGCGTGAAGAACGTGAACTGGCACTGATCACCAGCCGCGAACCTGAACCGTTTGTTGAGCCGGTTCTGACGGCGATTACCAAGCAGGCGCGTAAGAACCCGAGTTATATCGCATTGGCGCAGCGCGATCGACAATACAGTTATCAGCAACTGCTGGATCTGAGCGGTCAGGCCGCTGCGGCGCTACATGAGCGCGGCGTACAGCCCGGTGAACGCATCGGCATTATGCTGAACCGTAGCCCTGAAACCATTATCAGTTTGCTGGCCGTGATGCAGTGCGGCGCGGTTTATGTGCCGCTCGACCCTGAACAGCCGCGTGAACGTCAGCAGCACATCATCCAGATTGCCGGGCTGCGTACGATTGTGACGCAGGCGGATTACCAGCATCGGCTGGCCTCCGTCTTTTCCGGTGAAATCGTTCTGGCGGGGCATCTTTTGTCATCCAGCGCGCAGGCCGTGGCGCTGCCGACTGCGGAATCGAGAGAAGGCCAGATTGCTTATGTCATGTTCACTTCGGGATCGACCGGATTGCCGAAAGGCGTGGAGATCGGTGCCAGCGCGCTGGATCACTTCACGGCGGCGGCACGTCAGCGCTACGGCCTGCGTGCAGAGGATCGCGTGCTGCAATTTGCTCCGTTTAACTTTGATGCCAGCATCGAAGAGGTTTTTGCCACGCTGACCAGTGGTGCGACGCTGGTGCTGCGTACCGATGAAATGCTGGAATCGATTCCCACCTTTGTCGAACAGGTAGACGCACAGGCGATTACGCTGCTCGATCTGCCGACTGCATTCTGGAACGAATGGGTGGTGGGGCTGAAAACTGGCACGCTAACCATGCCTTCTGCACTGCGCGCTATCATCATCGGTGGTGAAGCCGTGTATCCCGAACAGCTGGTGCAGTGGCAACGCCACGCGCCGGACACGTTGCGTTTAATCAACACATATGGCCCCACTGAAACCACGGTGGTGGCGACCAGTTGCGACCTGCAAACCCAGTCTGCTGATGTGGCGCAGCTCCCTATCGGTCTGCCGTTGGCTGGGGTAAACGCACTGGTTCTGGCGGCGGGCGATCGCCCTGCGGCGGAAGGTGAACTGGTGCTGCTGGGGCCAACGCTGGCCGCGGGTTACATCGGTACGGAACACACCGCGTTTACGCAGTTGGCGGTGGGCGATCGACATCTGCCAGCCTACCGCACGGGTGACAGAGTGCGTCTGGAAAAAGGACACCTGTTGTACCTCGGGCGCATGGATAACGAATTTAAAATCAGCGGCTATCGGATTCAGCCAGGGGAAGTAGAATCCCATTTGCTGGCGCAGCCGGATGTCGATGAAGCCTGCGTGCAGGGCATTGTTTACCCCAACGGCGTACGGCGGCTGGTGGCGTTTGTCGCCACGAAAGAGGGCGAGATCGATGCGCGTGCGCTGAAACAACGCCTGAGCAGTGTACTGCCGTCTGCCATGATCCCCACCGATTATCGTGCTTTCCATCAGTTGCCGAAAACCGGGTCCAATAAGGTCGATCGCAAGCGTCTGCTGGCGGAATATCACGATGATGCACCGACGCAGGCGCTAGCCAGCGACACCGAGAATCGGGTCAGCGCCATCTGGCAGCAGATCCTCGGTGTGTCGGGGATTCAATCGCGGGATAACTTCTTCGAACTGGGTGGACAGTCACTGCAAACCATCCAGATCGTAAATCGTCTGGCCGCAGAGTTTTCTGTCAGCATCAAAGTCTCTGATGTGTTCGATCATCCACAGCTCAGCGACTTCTGCCGCTATCTGGACGACAGGCTGTCACAGGATGAAAACAGCGTGGAAATGGTGTGGTAGGGAAAATGATGAACAAGGCACAACCTCTTCAGTTTGATTTCAGCGGCCAGACCGTCTGGGTAACCGGCGCGGCGAGCGGCATTGGCGAAAGCATTGCCCGCCAGTTTGTCGCGCTCGGCGCGAACGTGATCGGATTCGATCGCGCATTCCAACATAACGCTTCCCCGTATAACGATCGCCCGTTTCGCTGCGTGACGCTGGATATCAGCGAGCCGAACAGCGTGGCGGCGGTGTGTCGTCAGCAGTTGGCGGAAACGGGGCTAGACGTTCTGGTCAATGCCGCCGGGATTCTGCGTTTAGGTGATATCGATGCGCTGAGCGTGGACGACTGGCAGCAGTGTATTAACGTCAATGCCTCTGGCGCGTTTTATCTGTTGAACGCGCTGGTGCCGCACTTTAAGCAGCAGCGCCGTGGCGCGATTGTCTGCGTCGGCTCTAATGCCGCACATATTCCTCGCATGCAGATGGCGGCGTACTGTGCTTCGAAAGCGGCGCTCACCAGCCTGTCTCACTGCGCAGGGCTGGAACTGGCGCCTTACGGCGTGCGTTGTAATTTGGTGTCGCCAGGATCGACGGATACGCCGATGCAGCGCGGCATGTGGCACAGCGCCGATGCGGAACAGCGCACTATCGCGGGCTTTCCTGACCAGTACAAGCTGGGGATTCCGCTGGGCAAGATTGCTCAGCCGGAAGAGATCGCCAATACCGTGGTTTTTTTGGCTTCCGATCTGGCCAGCCACATCACCATGCAGGACGTGGTGGTGGATGGCGGGGCAACGCTAACGGCCTGATTTGCTGAGAGAGTGACAAGTCATGAAAGATATCGTAACGCTGTTAAAGCAGCTGGAACGGCAGGGTGTGCGTCTGGCGTTAAATACGCAAGGACAGCTGATTTCGCAGTCCAATAAAGAAGCGATCACGGCAGAAATTGGGCGCACGATTAAGGAAAACAAAGACGCTATCGTGCGCTGCCTGACGGCGCAGCAGGCGTTTGAACGCCCCATCACGCCGCAGAATGCGACGTCTGGCCCGCTGTCGTCATCGCAAAGCGGGCTATGGTTTATCGAACAATACGAAGAGCAATCACACCTCTACAACATGCCGGTCTATTTTCGTCTGACCGGCACGCTGGATGTGGCCGCGCTGGAGTTTGCCTTTGATGCGCTGGCGCAGCGCCATGCCAGCCTGCGCACCCGTTTTGTGGTTAATGAACAGGGCAAGGGTGAGCAGCGTATCGATGCCTATCAACCGTTTGTGATACAGCATGATGACTTCTCTCTGTTACCAGAAGCTGAACGGGAAGGGCGTTTACAGCAGCAGGTGAAAGCGGAAATCAGCCGTCCATTCGATCTCACGGCGGGCGATCTCACCCGCGTGCGGCTGGTGAAGATGAGCGAGCGGACGCACGTTCTGATGATCACCCAGCACCACATCATTTCCGATGGCTGGTCGGTGAAGAATCTGTTTGCTGACTTCAAACCGGCCTTTTTGGCCTGTCAAAACCGCCAGCCTTATCCTGTCGAGACCACTCAGCTTAACTATATCGACTACGCACACTGGTTCAATTCCGACGCATTTCTGGATTACCACAACGAATTCAAACCGTTCTGGGTTGAGCGGCTGACGGGGATTCCGGAAGTGCACAGCCTTCCGCTGGATAAACCGCGTCCGGCGCACCAGAACAGCGGTGGTGAGGTGATCTTCTCCGCGATCAACAACGATCTGTGGGATAAATTCAAGCGCCTGTGTCAGCGCTACAATACGTCTAACTTCATTGGTCTTCATGCTGTGTTCTCCCTGATGCTGGCGCGTATCAGCGGCGAGAAAGACATTGTGATTGGCTCCCCGCTGGCCTATCGCGAGCGGCCGGATATCGAAGATGTTGTCGGCTTCTTCGTTAACACCATCGTGCTACGTACCCAATTGCAGGACAGCCAGAACTTTGTCGATTACCTGCAATACTGCCGCGAACAGGATCTCTCGGCCTTCGATCATCAGCTCTATCGCTTTGAAGCGCTGAGTGAGGCGATCGGGTCCGATCGTACCACGGCGATCAATCCGATCTTCCAGGTGATGCTGGTTTATCAAGCCAAAGTGGATTTCAACGATCTGATCCCTGGCTGTGATGCGGCGGAGGAAACTTCGCCGGTGCTGCCTGCCAAGACGGACATTTCGGTCAAAGTGACGGAACTGATGGGCGAAGTTCGGCTGGACTGGCTGTTTGCCACTGCGCTGTTTGAGCGCCAGACGATCCAGTATTACGCCGACCGCTTTATCCGGCTGATCGAAGCCGTGGTGGAAAATCCGGAAACCGATGTCTGGCATCTGCCGTTGATGGAAACGGATCGATTTGCCGCTGTGCTGGCGGAAACCCAGCAGTTGCCGCGTAGCTATCCGCAGCCACAACTGACGGTAACCGACGTGATTGAAGCCGTGGCACAGCGCGATCCACAGCAGTTGGCGATTGCCTTTGATGGTGAGCAGCGCACCGACACGCTGACGTATGCCGAACTGAACAGGCAGGCTAACCAGCTCGCACACTGGCTGCACCGTCAGGGTCTGGGCGAACAGTCGCTGGTTGGCGTGCTGGCGAAACGCGATCGCTATTTTGTCATTGCGCTACTGGCCATTTGGAAAGCGGGTGCAGCCTATGTGCCGCTGGATCCTGAATATCCGCCAGAGCGACTGCGCCACATCATTACCGATGCCAATCTTGCCGTTATTCTCGGCGGTGATGGGCAACAGCTGGCGCAATGGTCAGCCGAACAGCGTATCGATCTGACCGATCCTGCTGTTGTCGAGCAGTGGCAGGATCTGCCGGGTGATGAACCCCCAGCAATTCCGCGCCACGCACAACAGCTGGCACAGGTGATCTACACCTCGGGATCGACCGGCTTGCCGAAAGGCGTGATGATCGAACACGGTTCGCTGATCAATCTGCTGGACGATCATCGCGATCGCATCGATTTCACGCCACAAAGCACCATGTTCAACTGCATGTCGCTCTCGTTTGACGCCGGTAACATGACGACGCTATTGCCGCTAAGCAGCGGCGGAACGTTAGCGTTTGGTGAGCCCAACGATCGGGCAATTATGCAGGCCGAACAGGCGGGTGCGACACACCTGATCCTGCCGACGGCGCTGATGTCGATTCTCGACCCTAAGCACGTTAACGGTATTCAGGCCATTGGCATGGGCGGTGAAGCCTGCCCGAACACGGTGGTGGAAAACTGGGCAGAGAAAGTGGCGCTGTACAACATGTACGGGCCGACCGAATGTACCGTCACGGCGTTGAGTACCCGTCTGCGTAAAGGCCAGCCCGTCACCATCGGTAAACCGCTCACCCATATTCAGGCGCTGATTCTGGATGCGGCTGGGCAGTTGTGTCCGGTGGGCGTGCCGGGCGAGCTTTGCCTTGCGGGGCTTGGGCTGGCGCGTGGCTACCTCAATCAGCCGCAGATGACCGCCAGCCGCTTCGAGCACATCACGCTAAATGATGTGAACAATGCGGGGCAAGGCGCGGCAACGTTGCGCATTTATCGCACGGGTGACAAGGCCAGACTGCTGAACAACGGTGATTATGAATACTGTGGCCGTATTGATGAGCAGATTAAACTGCGTGGCTACCGCATCGAACCGGGTGAAATCGAGGCACAGCTAGCGGCAGTCTGCCCACCGCTGAAGCAGATTAAAGTCATCGTGGCGCAGGTAGGGAGTCGTCCGGCGCTGGTCGCTTATGCCACGGTGAAAGCTGACAGCAGCACGCCGGAACCTGCCGCCGTGCTGATTGATGTTGCAAAGTACCTACCGGAATACATGGTGCCTTTCCGACTGATGCTGTTAGAAGACATGCCGCTGACGCCGAACGGTAAGCTCGATATGAAGCAACTGCCGCCGGTGCTGGAAGCAAACGAGGGTGACGGTGAGGCTGACAATCCGCTGGAAGCGGACGTGTTGGCGATTTGGCGCAGCGTGCTGAATACGCCGCTGGGCGTTGAGGATGATTTTTTCCGCTTAGGCGGTGACTCTATCCTCAGTATTCAACTCACAACCCGACTGCGCAGCGCAGGCTATGCCTGCACGGTGAAAGACGTTTTCGAAGCGAAAAGTGTACGGCGTTTGTGCCGTGTGCTGGCGCAGAATAATCGCGACACAGGCACTGTCGCGGAGCAGGGCACGCTGGAAGGTGAGTTCGCGCTGCTGCCGATTCAGCGTTGGTTCATGGAGCAGTCGCTGGTACGTCCTGAACACTGGAATCAGGCGGCAATGATCCAACTGCCGGAAGTGGATACCGAACGGCTTGTCACGATGTTGCAGGCGCTGATGGCACAGCACGATGCACTGCGTCTGGGCTGTGATGCCGAAGGACAACGCTATCTGGCGGATGTGCCTTGCCCTGCTTTGCCGACGCTGGATTATCGCCAGCTTGGCGACGATGGCCTGCAACAGGCATTTACCGCATTGCAGAGTGAATTCGATCCTGCGCAGGGAAGAACGATGGCCTGTGCGCTGGTGCGGCACCATCCACAGGCGGACACAGCCTTGTTCCTCGCTTTCCACCATCTGGTGATTGATGCCGTTTCCTGGCGCATTCTGGTTGACGATCTGGAACGGTTGTACCTCGGTGAACCGCTGCTGCCGAAAACGTCAAGCTATCGTCAGTGGGGCGCGGCGCTGCAACACTACGCTACACAACATGCGGAACAGCTGACGTACTGGCAGGCGCAGGAAGACGGCGTAGATCTGACGGCGCTACTGGCGGCTAAAGATCCGCAGGGTCATGCCAGTGCTGCCATTCTGACGCTGGATGCGGCAACTACGGGCCAACTGGTGAGCGAGGCCAATCGTGCCTTTAATACCGACGTCAGCGATTTGCTGCTGGCGGCGCTGACGCGCACGCTAAACGATCTCGGCTGGGGCGATAAAGCACGCATCATGCTGGAAGGGCATGGCCGCGAAGCGATTGATCCGACGTTGGATGTCAGTCGCACCGTCGGGTGGTTTACCAGCACCTATCCGGTGTGCCTGCAAGATAAGCCAGACTGGGCTTCTCTGATTCAATCCAGCAAGGAACAGTTGCGTCAGGTGCCAGACAAAGGCGTCGGGTTTAATCCACTGCGTTATCATCACCCGCAGGGCAATTCGCTGACGCTGTCGCCGATTGTGTTCAACTATCTCGGGCTGTCGGTTCAGGCCGCGGGTACATGGCGTCCGGTGGACGTCGCGCCGGGATGCTGCGTATCACCGGAGAATAAACCGGCAGAGGTTATCAGTCTCCACGGCGGCATTACGGGCGGACAGCTGACGCTGCGTCAGGTTGGTTGCCTCAACCAGCGTGACAGCGAACGCCTGATGACACGGCTGACCGAGAATCTGCGGGCGCTGACGGAAGCCTGTCTGACACAGCTAAGTCACGGAGTCGTCTTTACCCCCAGCGATTTCCCGGCCATCAATCTGAGCCAGACGCAGCTCGACAGCCTGTCACAGCGTTATGACATCGACACACTGTTGCCGCTGTCATCGCTTCAGCAATCAATGCTATACCACCGCCTGCGCTGTCCGCAGGACGACGCTTACCATCTGCAAACGCCGATTCGCTATGCGCAGACGCTGGATGTGGAAGGCTATCGTCAGGCGTGGCAGCGTCAGATTCAGCGTTTCCCAGCCTTGCGTGCCGCGCTAGAAAGCGAGTGTGCCAACGTACAGATGATTGTGAAGCAGGCAGACCTGCCTTTCCACTATCAGGATTTGATGCAGGATGCCGATCCGCACGCGGTCATCGAACGCTATCGCCAGCAGGATTTACGTACCGGATTTAATTTGTCGCAGCCGCCGCTGTTGCGCATTGCCTGCTTCCGTTTGGGCGAGCAGGACTATCGGGTGCTTCTGAGCTGTCATCACAGCGTGATCGACGGTTGGAGCGGGCCACAGCTGCTGGGTGCGGTACATCGTGACTATCAGATGCTGATGCAGGGGCAGGTGTTCATGCACGGCGACGCACCAGCGATTCAGGTGGATCGCGCCTATGTGGATTATGCGCGGCACGCCGTAGCACAGCAGCCTGCCGTCGATGCTTTCTGGCAGCAGCGACAGTCGCTGTTAGCGCAGACTAACGATGTGTCCATGCTGTTTGCGGCAGCAGGGAAACGCGCCGATCTCAGTCAGCATCTGACGCAGATTGAGCCGCAGGTCACCAGCGTGAGCCTGAACGAACAGGATCAGGCGACGCTAACCGCTTTTGCCCGTGAAATAGGCGTCACGCCCAGCATTATCGCACAATATGCCTGGCATCGGCTGCTGGCGCGTTCGACTGGCGATGCGGTCAGTATTGTCGGGAATGTGCTGTCGGGCAGAGAAAGTCCGGTGGAAGACGTGGCGAGCAGCGTGGGTCTGTACATCAACAGTCTGCCGCTGGCGCTGAGCTGGCAGCAGCCCGTGTTGCTGCAACAGCATCTGGTTCAGTTGCAGAACGAGTTGATGGCGATGAATCAGCATGCCACGCAGTCGCTGATTGCGCTTACGGCTGGACGTTCTCGTCTGTTCAACAGCTTGTTTATCTATGAGAACTATCCAGATGCGAAAGCGGAGCAGGGCCAACGCGCTGACGATCCGCATCGGCTATATCCTGAGTTTTCAGCAGCCTATGAAAAGGTAGAGATGCCGCTGAATCTGGTGGTGCGTGAGCAGTCTGGCTGCATGCTACTGCGCTTTGAGTTTGATGCAGATGCGTTGGACAGCGCGCAGGCGCGTCGGGTGCTGATGCGTTGGCATGACGAGGTGGTGGCGCTGATCAATAGCGCGCCGCAGCAGCCAGCCGAGATTATCGGACATGATAAAGCGACAGGCTTGGTGGCGGCACAGAAAATTGTGCCGGATAGCAGTATCAGCCAGCCTGATACGCCGTTTGCCCAAGCGCTGCTGCGCGTATGGGCGCAAACGCTACGTCTCGGTGAACCCGGCCTCGGTGAGTCCGACCTCTGGTCACGGACGTTGTGTGAAAGCGGTGTTGATTCGCTCCAGCGTATTGCGCTGGCACAGGCGCTGAGCCGTACGTTAGCGCAGCCAGTGAGCGTGGCGCTATTGCAGCGCTACCCTTCACCGCAGGCGCTGAGTGGACATCTGGCACAGTCGAGGGTTACCGCCAATGAGGAAACGCTGTCATGACAGGGAGCAATGATGTCATCGAGAATCTGTTGGCCGATATTCAACAACCAACGGCCTTCGGGCAGCGGGCGGGTGCCGCACACGGGGAACAGCGCCACAGCGGTGAGCTATTCCAGCAGTATCCAGCATCGCTGGTGTGCGCGGCGTGGAGCTGGCTGCTGTACAAGTACAGCGGTGAAGAGCAGGTGTGTGCGGCGTTTGTCACGTCCGATCTTCCTGACAACCTGAGGCCGTTGATCGCTCATTTTCAGCAGCGCGATCGTCTTGTCAGCGAGTGGATCGCAGTGGTGGGATCGTCCTGCGATCCACAGCCTGCACCAGCGGTTCTGACAGCTGAAACCCTGCATGCGCTGTTTAGCAGCGTGCTGATCGTCGGGGATATAGCATCACTACCTGTTGTGATGCAGAAGGTGGTGCAAAAGGTGGCGCTGATCGTAGAGGTTCAGAACGATCGGTTAATTCTGACCGCGCCTGATGGGCAACTCGATAATCGGCAGCTTCAGTGCATTGCCCGCCATCTCACCCGGCTACTCGATGGTCTGCTGACACAGCGCTGGGAGCGGCTGGCGCAAATTCGCCTCAGCCCGCTGGTGGCGCCGTTACCCCACAGGCCGCAGGCGCGTGCACTGCATGACGAACTGTTCATGCGTCTTACTCAGGCTGCGCGTCAGGATCATGTCGCGATCCGCTTTCAGGAACGTGTCATTAGCTATCGGGAACTGCTGCAACGTGTGGCGTTAATTCAAGGGATGTTGGCTGCACAGGGTGTTACTGCCGGTCAGCGAGTAGGGCTGCATCTCAGCCGGCAGCCTGATACTGTCGCGGCGCTGCTGGCCTGCCTCTTTTCTCAGGTGACGTTTGTGCCGCTGGAGCCGGATTTCCCTGGGGAACGGCTACAGGCGATTCAGCAGGAAGCGGCGCTGGCCGCGGTCTTGCAGGATGGTTATACCGGTGGATCGCTGACGTTTGACTGCCCAATACTGAACCTCTGTGATTTACCGCATGCAGAGCGTGCCCCTTCAGCGAGCGTACAGTTGGCGCAAGCGGGTGGGCCGGAAACGGCAGCCTATATGATGTTTACCTCCGGTTCGACGGGGAAACCGAAAGGCGTGGTGATTGGTCAGCGGGCGCTGCAAACCTTTATTCATGCCAGCGTAGAGCGGCTGGCCTTAACGGATAACGCTAACTGGCTGCTTATCACTACGCTCGCCTTTGATATCTCGATGCTGGAAGTGTTTGCGCCGCTGTGGGTCGGTGGCGTACTGCACCTGACCACGCATGAGGAGTACAAAGATCCGCAGGCGGTTGCGACGTATTTGCAGGATCGACCGGAAATCAACGTGTTGCAGGCCACGCCCGCCTTCTGGCGCATGATGTTCAAAGCGGGCTGGCAAGGTAAACCTGATTTGGTGGCGCTATGCGGTGGCGAAGCGCTGGATCTGCGGTTGGCACAGCGCTTGGTCAGCCGTTGCAAGACACTGTGGAATTGCTATGGGCCAACCGAAGCGACAATTTGGTCGCAGATGGCGCAAATTGATGGCGCTGCACTGGAGAACCAGCACACGATTGCGCTGGGGAATACGCTGGCGGGCTATCAACATCTGGTGATCGATGACGATCGTCATCCTCTGGCAGAAGGAATGGTGGGTGAACTGTGCATTCTCGGTGAGGCGCTGAGCAGCGGATATTGGCAGCGTGACGATCTGACGCAGGATCGTTTTGTTCAGCAGGTGGAATCCGGGCAGCGAATGTATCGCACGGGTGATAAAGTCCGGCTGCTGGGGGACGATCGCTATCAGTATCTTGGGCGTTTCGACGATCAGGTGAAATTACGGGGATTTCGCATCGAATTAGGGGAGATCGAAGCGCAATTGAAACGGATCGAACAGGTGCAAGATGCGGCCGTCAAACTTCAGGGCGAAGGGGATGACGCGGTGCTGGTTGGCTACGTGGAATATAAACCCGGTTCAGAGATGACCAAGCTGGCGCTGCGTAAACAGCTGCATCAGTTCTTGCCCGCTTACATGGTGCCGGGGCGCATCGTGACGTTGGATAAGCTTCCCAAAACTGGCAGCGGTAAGGTCGATCGTAAACGTCTGACGGACGTCTGACAGTGATAAAGGGCAGCATCGCTGGCCAATGACATGATGCGGTGATTTCTCCGCGATGAGAGGTTTCCGAATACACAAATAATTAGGGAGTGAAATCGGAGTTGGCCGTTATCCGGCGTAAGAAATTATGCTGAGGAGATAGCAGGCTTAGGATGAGCCGCAGGGACGCGGCGAAAGCTTGCGCCACGTCGGGAACGTGTCGCAAGCGGTCCGTTAAGCCTGATGCCGACGAAGGCATCGCGCAGCGACATAATTTAGCCAAAAGCCAGGGTTCACAGGGCGACGGCGCTGAGCCGCCCTGTGTCGGGCGCGTGCTACGAAGTAGCATGAAAATGACGGTATTGTGGCGCACGAAACTGTCTCCGCGTTCGCATAAAATATGACGAAGAGACAGCACGATGGGGAAAGCCTACTGGTGTTCCTGATGGGCGTCATCACCAAACGTGATTGCACGTCCACGCGCATCTATTTTCGCTTTATCGCGGTTGAAGGCCATCTTCGCCCGGACGCCACCCAGCATACCGCCGCGTTGATAGATTTCGTTCGCCCGATCGTGGTTGTATTGGCTATCAGGGCTGATTTCCAGCGCGCGATCGATCCACACTTTCGCCAGATAGCTATTTTGGGCTACGCCCGCACCGTTACGGAAAGCATACGCGTAGTAACCTGCGGCATAGTCGCGGTTGGCATCATCTTCATCGTTCCATAATTCCGGCAGTACGCTATCAACACAGATCACCTGATCTTCAGGGATGTTGCTAAACAACAAGAGTGTGCTCAGCTCTCTTGCCGAGCGTTGCCAGACGGTCCTGCCCAAATTAGGGCTACGCAGTACGCGGAACAACAATGTGCTCGCGCGCTGATATTGTTCCGGCGTCAGCGTGTCATTTTCATTGATCAGATTATAGGCAAGATTGTACATGCTAACGACATGGCCTTTCTCCGCTGACACACTTTTCCAATAGCATGATTTTTCGTGATCTTCATAAGGTGAAGGATCGCGGCCGTGCATGCGTGATAGATGGCCCGAATAGAGGTCACCGAGTGACGCCATTGAAGAGACTTCTCCCCAGCTCGCGGCTTCGTGTAACAGAAAGACGCCTGCTTCTTCGGAAACTGACTCGAACAGGTTAGCGGCGGCTTGGCCAAAATTGACATCGGATTCGAGAGTACTGCAACGCACAAGTAAGGCATCGCTATCGAATTGGCCTTGAGCGATGCCATAGAAACCAAATTTGCTGGCGAGCGCGGCGATAGTGGTTTCATACGCTGAATCTGCCCACGCCTGACAGCGTTCCAGAAATTTTGGCATCAAGTTGAAGCTGTCTTCGATACCGGCAAAATTCAGACAGCTGATTAAGGTGTCGAGCGCGCCCTCATCGGGGTGTGATTCCGGAAGATCAACCTGCCAGGCTTCAACCATCAGGTCATAGGCCTTCTGCATATCAACCTTATTCCAATGAATCTCGTCACCTTCTTCGGTTCGGGCATAGGTGCTGAGGAAGCTGGCATATTGGCGTAGTACCCTAGCCCGAACATCCCCATCGAGTTCAAGTGTCAGCAACCAGTCGAAGGTTTTCCGGCAGTACGCCACGTTTTCGGTGTCCTGAGCATCAGGCAGGAGCACGTTATAGCCAATATAGTCCCAACACTGCGTAACACGCAGGTTGTTACGTTCGGGCTCTGTCAGTGTTTCACACAGTGGCCCATCAATAAATTCTGTTATTACCTCATGACTACCGCCCCAGCGTGGGTACAGGAAGTAAACGCATTCTTTACGAATGGCTAAGTCCTGTGGACGCAAGGCTAATGTAACTCGCAGCCAGTAGTGCATGGGCTCTTCCCATTCGTGCTCCTCTCTGGCTGGCAGCGGAGTAGGCAGAGCAACAGGAAGCTCAACAAGCACTTGCGCACCTTGATTACGCAAGTGCTGTAGACCCGCTTGCCAAAGTTCGGGTTCAACCTGTGCCTGACGCTGTGCGTAGGTCAGTGGCTCACCGCCTTGCAGTAAGACGCCCAGCCACTGCGGTTCACCTAAATAGCAGGTCAAACGAAACAGGCGTGAAAAGGTTAGGGCTGGTCGCTGGTGTAACGCGCTGGCGCGCAGGTAGGCTGCGACACCCAGATCGCGTGCCAGCTCGGCCCCCATCCAGCGGTCGTCTTCTACATATTCTCCACCATTTGAGGTACGAATCCGTGCTGCGGCATTTTCCCAGTACTGCCCGGTGAGATGGTGGGCGTGATAGCTTTCAGGACGTGCGGCAACCCAAGCCTGCAAGTGCGACAGAATGTCAGCATGAGACACTGCTGGGTCAAAGATCGAATTAATGTTCCAGTTATAGGTATAAGGCAGGTTCGGGCCATTCAGCCAAATCTGGTGTTCTTGCTCCAGCAGGCGATCAAGTGCATCGAATTGATGCGTCGCGAACATCTCGCGCAGCTGAGCGCGGCGCTCAATCAATACGGTGAGTGATTCAGAGATTGATGTCATAGAGTAAATTCTTAGGCTGTTGTTGAGTCATAACGCCGACAACATCACGCTTTATCAGCAGCATGTGCAGGCAGGATTTTGGGAGATTGATGTGTTGTATCTATTTGATAATGATTACAGTTATACCAATAAATTGGTGAAGAGACATTGGTTTTCACATAAAAGGCCAGCCGTTGGCTGGACAAATTCGTTCCCGACGAATTTGTCCCTCTCTTACCGTGTTATTCGGCCTTATGGCCTCACCCCTTCGGAGTCAGCGCAAGCGCTGTTCAAAAACGCCTTGCCGTTTTTTTCCTGCAACTCGAATTATTTGGGGTATATACCGCTATTGAGAAATAGAATTGTCATAAAACCATGAGATTTTATCGGTATACATTAGTCTTCCCATTCTAATCATTTACCAGCGAATTATATAATCAATGGTAAATACACATAAGAATAATATGTCCTCTCTTTATCTCCCATCCATAAAAATATTTCTTGAAGTAAAAAACCAAAAACATCTATTTTTTTAGTTTTTTAACATGAATAAAGCTGTGTGTTGTGATTAATATTCTGTTTTAGGAATTTTCTTCTCGTTTAAATCGATTTTATTTCAATAAGGTAGGTGGAATTAGAAAATAAACAAAAATTTTTTAACCCTATTGAAGTGTTGTTTTCAAAGAATAGAATCATCCCGTTGGTATATTTAATTTAAATAAATATAACGTTGCATAGTATTTTGATTGTTGCGCTTGGTTTACTAGGGAAAGTATACCCCCAACTCTATGGTACATAGGAGATAACCATGTCTATCATTTTACCTACCCACACCCCAATGGATTCATATAAGGGGTGTACGCCAGGTTCACGCCGCAGTGCGCTTCGCGAATTATTACAACAGCAAAAAGGCATTCGCGTGATGGAGGCTCACAGCCCACTCTCTGCCTTATTAATAGAACAAGCCGCTTATGAAGATGGCGATATTCATTATCAATTTGATGCATTCTGGTCTAGTTCACTCACTGACTCTACCTTGCGGGGAAAACCCGATACGGAATTGGTAGATATCAGCCATCGTTTCCATGCGATTACGGAAATATTTGATGTTACCACCCGACCATTAATTTTTGATGGCGATACTGGTGGGCAAACTGAACATTTGGCTCACCACATTCGGGCTGCTGAAAATCTGGGCATTTCCGCCATGATTATCGAAGATAAAACTGGCCTGAAGAAGAACTCTTTATTTGGTAACGATGTAAAGCAAACGCAGGCTTCCGTAGCGGATTTTTGCGAAAAAATTACGACGGCTAAAAAAGCACAACTGACGCCCGAGTTTATGCTGATTGCGCGTATTGAGAGCCTGATTCTGGACGTCGGTATGGAAGATGCAATAAACCGCGCCCTGCATTATGCAGATGCTGGTGCCGATGGCATTATGATCCACAGTCGGCATAAGAATCCTTCTGAGATTTTAACGTTCGCCAGACAATTCCGCGATCATTACCCACATTTACCTTTGGTTTGTGTCCCTACCAGTTTTAACGACATTACTTTCGATCAACTTATTGATGGCGGGTTCAATATCGTTATTTATGCAAATCATATGTTACGTGCGGCTTATCCGGCAATGAAATCCATTTTGCCAGAAATCCTCAAGCATGGTCGAACGCTGGAAGTTGAGGATAAATGCATGTCGATAAAAGATATTCTGGACCTTATACCCGGAACGCGCTAACGCAATATATTGGGGTGTCAGTGTGATTATTTTATAACGCTATTATTTGGCGCTATAAGATTGTTGTTCTTCTTGATAAGAAAATATTATGTCACCCCTAATTATCTGTATCACATAATGAAAAAATTAAGGCGCATCATTGCTGTTAAATACAGCACGATGCGAAGGAGCATTTTATTGTGATTGACCCTAATAAACTCATCGAATTTCTTGCTCAGCGCGGCGTACGTTTTTTTAGTGGCGTCCCTGACTCATTATTAAAAGCATTCTGTCTGGCAATTGGAAGTAATAACGGTGGGCTTGCACACCGTATAGCGAGTAATGAAGGTTGCGCGGTGGGTATGGCGATTGGGCATTATCTGTCTACTCGAACGCTGCCCGTGGTCTATATGCAAAATTCGGGGTTAGGCAATGCGATTAACCCCCTCTGTTCTCTGGCTACGCCGGATGTTTATGGTATTCCGCTGTTACTGATTATCGGCTGGCGTGGCGAAGTTGATGACAGCGGTAAGCAGCAGCACGACGAGCCTCAGCATGTTATGCAGGGGCGAGTCACGTTACCTCAGCTCAATGTGCTTGATGTTCCACATATTGTGCTGGATAGCCATAACCGACCCCCGTGGGATGATATTCAGGCTTTGCTCCAGCGTGCGCATGATGAACACCGTCCTGTGGCCCTGGTGGTGAGAAAAAATACCTTTTCCTCGCCAGTAGCACCTGCCAACCCAGCCACTGAGCCAGCGTTGATGCGGCGAGAAGCTATCGTCGCCGCGTGCCTGAACGTGCTGCCATCCACGATCCCCATTGTGAGTACCACGGGCATGTTATCCCGTGAACTCTATGAACTACGCGAACAGCGTGGTGAAGGACATCAGCGGGATTTTCTGACCGTCGGTGGCATGGGCCTCGCCAGCCAAATCGCACTGGGCCTGTGTGACGCGCAGCCGCAGCGGAAAGTTGTCTGTCTGGATGGGGATGGGGCGTTATTGATGCACATGGGCGGGCTGACGAACACCGCTCAGGCCAGCAACCTGATACACATCGTCATCAACAACGGTGCCCATGATTCTGTGGGAGGGCAGCCCACGGCGGCGTCCCGCTTACCGCTGGCACCCATCGCTGCCGCCAGCGGTTATGGAAAAACCTACTACGCCGAGACGGAAGAAGCCTTACAGGCTGCGCTGCAACAGGCTTTGCAGGCGCAAAGTAGTCAATTCATTGAGGTGCAATGCCGCGTAGGTCATCGCAGCGATCTGGGGCGGCCTGCGACGTCTCCTGCCGAAAATCGCGATGCGTTTATGCAGTTTCTTAATACAACCCCTAAGGCCTCTTGATGAGCAGCAATACCCTGAGTATTGCCACCCCTTAGCGACAAGGATTGCCGATATGACTCATTCTGTTTCTTTAGTTGGCGTTGGTGTATTAGGAAAAGCTATCTCGCTCAGACTATTACAGCGTCATTTCTCGCTCAGCGTGTTCAACCGGACTCACAGTAAAACGAACGATGTTGCCGCCGAAGGCGCTCAAGCCGTGCCTGAATTGCACCAGCTGTTCACGCAGGAAAAACAAATTGTGCTTATCTGCCTGAAGGATGCGGAGGCGATACGCGACGTTTTTCAGTCGGAAGACGTGATACACAAGCTGTCCCTCTATCGTCCTTTGTTTCTCAATATCAGTACGATAGGCCCGGAAGAAAGCCGTTGGATGGAGACCTTTTTTCATCAGCACGGCGCACATTATGTGGAGTGCCCCGTTTCGGGTGGGCCAGAGGGCGCGCGACAGGGGCGGCTTGCGGCCTGGGTCGGGCCGTATGCTGACGATTTTGCCAGCGCGGTTAACGACATCGTCAGCTGTCTGTCAGATCACTATGTACTGATGGAGAGTAACCACAGTGCACAGACCATGAAGGTGATTAATAACTATTGTGAAGCGGTGCATCTGCTGGTGGCTGCGGAAGCGCTATTGCTGGCTGAAGCTCACGGCATCGCCCCTGATGTGCTGGCAAACGCGCTGACGTTGGGGCGCGGGCGCTCGACCTACATGGAAGTCATGCTGGATCGCTATCTGAACCCGCGTGAAACCGTTTCTGTTCCTTTATCTATTCGCCTGAAAGATCTCGATCTGGCTAACACGCTTTTCCAGCGCTCCGCGATCCACAGCGAATTCTTCGATACGGCGCGCCAGCTGTATCAAAGCACGGCCGATCTCTCTGCCGATCCTCAGGATCAAACTGCCTGCTTTGCTTATCTCTCACGTACCTTGCCGACGGGGAGAGACTAGATGTCTGAGTTAACACAGCGACAGCGTTGGATGTCCATTCTCGCTCACAGCGCTCCTGCCGAGCTGGAAGAACACTGGAACACGCTGCACTTTCCAGCGCACTACCAGCTATTACGCCCAACGCAGATTGGTTTGATCCAGTTGCAGGGAAGAATGGAGGTCGATGGCCCGCGTTTTATTGTGGGGGATATGACGGTGACCCGTGCTGCGGTGCAACTGGAGGATGGAACGTGCGGCTACAGCTATATCGCCGGCAGAAACAAGCCGCACGCCGAGCTCTGTGCCTGGATCGATGCACTCCTGCAAACCCGATCCTATTTCCATGAAATATGGGAGCGAATCATCACACCGTTAGCAGACCAACAGCTTGCTCACCGGGAACAGCAACAGCATGAAGTTGCTGCCAGTCGAGTGAATTTCTTTACTTTGGTCAGGGGAGAATGATTTGTCATGACAACGATGACGGGCTTCGCCCACCCCGTATTTGGCACACAACTCTGTTTTCGCAAAATCGTCAAGGCAATGAGCGAGCCGGGTTCTCTGGTTACCGTTCCGAATGTCTCTGGTCTGGAGTCGATGTCGTCTGCAACGGCCGCCACGCTGCTTACGCTGACCAGCCACACGACACCGCTGTTTATCGATCCCAAGATCGGTAATCCATTGCTGTTGCGCACGCTTTGCCTGCATACGAACGTGCCGATCACTACGACGTTCCAAGAGGCTGACTTTGTGCTGTTAAGTGGAAACCGTTTTTCTTATGACCTGATGGCGCTCTCCTGCGGCAGCGAAGTCGAACCAGAAAAATCCACCACCGTTATTTTAGAAGTAGAAGGTATGCACGACGGGCCTTGTCTAAAGCTGACGGGGCCGGGCATCAAGACACATCGCATTATTTCTCCCCGCCTGCCCGGTAGTATCAGGCACTACCTGTGCAACCGGCCCCATGCCTTCCCTACAGGGTTGGATTTTCTCTTTACGTCTGGGAAAAAGCTCTTTGCAATCCCCAGAAGTACCCACGTGGAGGAATGCTAATGTATGTTGCCGTCAAAGGTGGGGAAAAGGCCATTGAGGCCGCTCACCAGCTACAATCCTGTCGCCGCCGCGGGTGTACGGATATACCTGAATTAGACTGTTCACAAATAGAACAGCAGCTTAATTTAGCCGTCGATCGCGTCATGACCGAAGGCAATATTTACGACCGCCAACTCGCCGCGCTAGCCATCAAGCAGGCCAGTGGCGATCTGGTAGAAAGTATCTTTCTCTTACGAGCCTACCGTTCCACGCTGCCACGCTGGGGAATCAGTCAGCCGCTTAATACGCCTGATATGCGTCTTGAACGCCGTGTTTCGGCCATTTTCAAAGATTTACCGGGTGGGCAGCTATTGGGCCCGACCTACGACTATACCCATCGCCTGCTGGATTTCTCTCTATTGGCCGACGGTGAGGATCCTGTCGCGCCACAGCCTGACGCTGTTGATGAGGATGAAGGAACTCGTGAACACATTCCTCATGCGTTTCAGTTCCTTGCTCAACAACACTTGGTCCCTGAACGGAATATCAGCGACGACAGCAATCCGTCAGACATCACGATGGAGCCACCGAGTTACCCCGGCACGCGTGCGGCGCGCCTTCAGCAGCTGTTTCGCGGCGACGAAGGGTTTCTCCTGTCGCTCGGGTATTCAACCCAGCGCGGCTATGGCCGCAACCATCCGTTTGTCAGTGAGATCCGCACGGGATATATCACCGTCAGTATTGTTGCCGAAGAGGTGGGCTTTGCCATCGATATCGGGGAAATCCTGCTAACCGAATGCGAAACCGTGAACGGCTTTGTTAAACCCGCCAACGACGCGCCGCATTTTACCCGTGGTTACGGGCTGGCATTCGGCCGTTCGGAGCGTAAGGCCATTACGGTGGCATTAGCCGATCGCGCACTTCAGGCCGCTGACTATCAAGAAGAGGTGCGCGGCCCGGCTCAGGATGAGGAGTTCGTTCTTTCTCATGCTGACAATGTCGAGGCGGCGGGTTTTGTCTCGCATCTGAAGCTCCCGCATTACGTCGATTTCCAGTCAGAGCTGGAGCTATTAAAACGACTACGTGAGGAATACCTCGCTTCTGTGCCAAGGAGTAAAGCGTAATGGGTCAGACAACGTTCTCCCGCCAGAAAGATGACCAGCCAGACACGGCATACCACGATTCAGAAACGACATACAACTATGCCTATCTGGATGAAAGCACGAAGGGAATGATACGGCGTGCGATTCTGAAAGCGATTGCCATTCCCGGCCATCAGGTGCCGTTTGGTAGCCGGGAAATGCCAATGCCCTATGGCTGGGGCACTGGCGGTATTCAAATCACCGCCAGTATCATCGGGCCGGACGATACGCTTAAAGTGATCGATCAGGGTTCCGACGATACGACCAATGCGGTATCGATCCGCGCCTTTTTCCGCAAGGTAACAAACGTGCCTACCACGGAAAAAACCAGCGAAGCGACGCTGATTCAAACGCGACACCGCATTCCTGAAACGCCGCTTAAAGAGGATCAGATCCTGGTTTTTCAGGTTCCGATCCCCGAACCTCTGCGCTTTATTGAGCCGCGTGAAACCGAGACGTGCAAAATGCATGCGCTGGAAGAATACGGTGTGATGCAGGTGAAACTCTATGAAGACATTGCACGCTTTGGGCACATCGCTACGACCTACGCCTACCCGGTGAAGGTGAATCATCGCTATGTCATGGATCCTTCGCCCATCCCGAAATTCGACAACCCGAAGATGGACATGATGCCCGCGCTGCAACTCTTTGGTGCCGGGCGCGAAAAGCGGGTCTATGCCGTTCCACCGTATACCGTGGTGGAAAGTCTCGATTTCGACGATCACCCTTTCACAATACAGCAGTGGGACAAGCCGTGTGAGCTGTGTGGCGCGCGCGATAGCTTCCTTGATGAAGTGGTGATGGATGATGACGGTACACGTATGTTTGTCTGCTCCGACACGGACTATTGTCAGCAGCGCCAGAGTCAGGGAGAAAAAACATCATGACGACAGAACATCATGTATCCGACAGCCCTCTACTCGATGTGCGACACCTCACGCATTTATATGCGCCGGAAAAAGGCTTCCGCGACGTGTCGTTTCAGCTGTGGCCGGGGGAGGTTTTAGGGATTGTCGGCGAATCGGGTTCAGGGAAAACGACGCTGCTGAATGCGATTTCCGCCCGTCTGGCACCGCAGGAAGGTGAGGTTATCTACTGCAACGCCGAGCAGCAGGTGCTCTCGATTTATGACATCAGCGAACGTCAGCGGCGAGCGCTAGTGCGAACCGAATGGGGAATAGTCTGGCAGCACCCGCTGGCAGGATTGCGGCCTACCGTGTCTGCGGGCGGCAATATTGGCGAACGGCTCATGGCAATTGGTCATCGGCACTACGGCGATATTCGTAGCAAGGCAGCGCAGTGGATGGAAAATGTTGAGCTGCCCGAAAACCGTCTGGACGATCTCCCAACCACGTTTTCCGGTGGGATGCAGCAACGCCTTCAGATTGCACGCAATTTGGTCACCGCACCGCGGCTGATATTTATGGATGAACCGACCGGTGGATTAGATGTATCGGTTCAGGCGCGGTTACTCGATCTGCTCAGGACGCTGGTTGTAGAGATGCAGCTTTCTGTCGTGATTGTGACACACGATCTCGGGGTAGCTCGACTGCTATCACACCGTCTGCTGGTGATGCAGCGTGGGCGAGTTGTCGAGCAGGGGTTAACGGACAGGGTGCTTGACGATCCGAGCCACCCCTACACTCAGCTACTTGTTTCTTCCATTTTGTAAATCCAGCCAAAAGGACGCTTGATGGATACGCAATTACGCATTGAGAACGTTGATAAAACGTTCGTATTATATAATCAGCAGGGCACACGGTTGCCTGTTTTCCACGATATCAGCCTGTCCGTGAAATGCGGTGAATGCGTTGCGTTGCATGGGCATTCCGGGACAGGAAAATCCACGCTGCTGCGCTCGCTATACGGCAACTATCGACCTGATGGCGGCCATATCTGGGTACGCCATCGTGAACGTTGGGTCGATATCGTCAACGCGGATGCACGCCATGTACTGGAGATCCGCCGTGAAACGGTGGGCTGGGTAAGCCAGTTTCTGCGCGTCATTCCGCGTATTAGCACATTGAACGTGGTTATCCAGCCGTTACTGGAACGCGGCATGTCGCGTCAGGAAAGCGAGATTCGCGGCGGTGAACTGCTGACGCATCTGAACGTCCCCGAGCGGCTCTGGTCGCTTGCACCCGCCACCTTTTCAGGCGGTGAACAACAGCGCATCAATATTGCTCGCGGATTTATTGGTGATTATCCGATTCTGCTGTTAGACGAACCGACGGCCTCGCTGGATGCCAAAAATCGACTGGCCGTCACGCAGCTTATCGATGATGCAAAAAGCAAAGGGTGTGCTGTCGTCGGCATCTTTCATGATGACGAAGTTCGCCAACACGTCGCCGATCGCCTTTACTCAATGGCAATGATTTCCCGCACTCAGGAGAACGTAAATGATCATTAATAACGTCAATATGGTGCTCTCACAGGAAATCATTCATGGCTCATTGGAAGTGCGCAACGGCGTAATTCACCACATCAACGATAGGCCCAGTCGTCATCCCGGTGCGCTGGATGGTGAACAGGCCTGGCTTCTGCCGGGACTTGTCGAGTTACATACGGATAATCTTGATAAATGTTTTACACCGCGTCCCGGTGTTAACTGGCCTTCTGAGGCGGCGATGCGCAACCACGATGCGTTGATTATCTCCAGTGGGATTACCACCGTTCTGGATGCCGTTGCGGTAGGGGATGTCCGCGAAGGTGGGCATCGGCTTGAGAACCTGCGTCGCATGACGGATGCTGTACTGTTCAGCCAACAACATGGCACCAATCGGGCTGACCACCATTTACATCTGCGCTGTGAGCTGCCGCATCAGGATACGTTTCCCCTCTTTGAACAGCTGGCGGATATTCCACTGGTCGCGCTTGCATCATTAATGGATCACTCTCCGGGGCAGCGGCAATTTTCTTCCCAGGAGAAATATCATCAGTATTACAAAGGCAAGTATCACCTCAATGATGAACAAATGGCCGCGTTTGAGGAGGAGCAACTCGCCGGTTCACGCCGCTGGTCGCAGCCAAACCGTGACGCTATCGTTCGCCTTTGCCATGAAAAAGGCATCACGTTGGCTAGCCATGACGACGCGACGTCTGAACATATCACCGAGTCCCACCAGCATCGTGTCGCCATCGCTGAATTTCCCACCACCGAGATCGCGGCACAGCAGGCACACGGCGTTGGAATGAACGTGTTGATGGGGGCACCGAATGTCATCTGCGGCGGCTCGCATTCTGGCAATGTGTCGGCACATCATCTGGCTACGCTTGGCGTGCTTCACATCCTGTCTTCGGACTATTACCCGGCCAGTTTGCTGGAGGCGGCATTCATGATCGCAGAGGACGATCGCAATGAATACGATCTGCCGCGAGCCATTGCTCTGGTTAGCAGCAACCCCGCTCAGGCTCTGAAATTTGACGATCGCGGCTGCATTGAGGAAGGGCGGCGAGCCGACCTGTTGCTCGTCAAACGGCAAGCGCCGCAAATGAAGCTGATGCGAGTGTGGCGTCAGGGCGTTCGGATATTCTGATCATGACAAAACTCATCTACCTCATTGGCCCTTCCGGCGCAGGCAAAGACAGCCTGCTTCGGGCGATCCGTCAACTGCCGCTGCCACGCCTGCTGGTGGCGCATCGGTACATCACCCGTCCCGCAGAAATTCAAGGAGAGAACCACATAGCGCTTACCCCCGAAGAGTTTGCGATCCGTCAGCAGCTTGGCATTTTCGCACTCGATTGGCAGGCGCATCAGTGCCATTACGGCATCGGGATAGAAATTGATTACTGGTTACAGCGGGGGAGCTACGTCATCGTTAACGGCTCGCGAGCTTATCTGACTCAGGCGCGTGAACGCTATGGCAATACGCTATTTCCGATATGCCTGACTGTTTCTGAATCTGCACTGCGGCAGCGGCTACGCGCCAGAGGGCGGGAAAGTGAACAGCAAATTGCCACACGTTTACAGCGTGCCGAGGACGAGCAAAGCCGCTTGCAAAGCGACTGTATTTTGTTGAACAACGACGGCGATCTGCAACGCACCTTATCCACCTTTCAGTCGCTGCTGCCGTTCGACCGGGCTTGCGCGGCGCACCGCGAATAATAGGTCGGGTGACAAGCGTACCGAATAGCAGGAGAAAACCGATGACAACAAATATAGCAGCAAATAGTGGCGGGATCGTTTTTCACTTTCTGGGAACCGGCGGTGCGCAGCAGGTTCCTGCATTTGGCTGTGAATGTGAGGTTTGCCAGCAGGCGCAACGCAATGAAAGCAAACGGCGTCGTGCCTGCTGTGCGGCAATCACAACAAAAGACCGTATCATCCTGATTGATGCCGGATTACCTGAGCTATCGCCTTATCTGCTCCCCTATCCGCAACGACATATTCTGCTGACCCACTATCATATGGATCACGTTCAGGGATTATTTCCCCTTCGTTGGGGCTACGGTGAGCCCATTCCGGTCTTTGGCCCCCCAGATGAAGCTGGCTGCGACGATCTCTTCAAGCACCCAGGGATTCTGCATTTTCAAAAACCGCTAATGGCTTTCCAGCCCTTCGAACTGGACGGCATCAGGATCACGCCGGTTCCCTTAATCCATTCCAAATTAACCTATGGTTACCTCATCCAGACGCCAACGCATACGCTGGCCTACCTAACCGACACCATCGGGTTGCCGCCCGAAACTACTCAGTTTCTTGCATCACACACGCTGGACTATGCGATTGTCGATTGCAGCCACCCTCCCCAGACGATGCTTCCACGTAATCATAATGACATCACCCGGGCGCTGGAGATTTTTACCCAGCTTAACCCCAAACAACTGTACCTGACCCACATCAGCCATGAACTGGATCGCTGGCTACAAACACAAACGCTGCTGCCCGAAAATGTTCATGCTGCTTATGATGGGCTGGTGTTGGGGTTGTAAGAAGGAAGGCCACATATAACGCTCATAGCTCCACATATCGCGGAGCTAAAATCTGACATGCCGATTAGGTGTTTTTGAGATAACTGAACATCATGACCTAATTTAGTCCCTCTGAACTCTGACTAAAAACGTTGCTCCAGAACTGCCTCAAGCTTACTGAAGCACTTATTGAAAGTGACGCTTCTGCGTTAAGGTTGGCGCGGTGTGACAGATTTGCCTGAACGGCGAAATTTCACTCTTTATCCACTGTATTGAAATAATTATTGAATGAAAATATTCAAAATTAAATAATAATAAAATAAATATTTTCGAGAAAATTACTGATGTGAAAATTTATATTTTATAAATTAATGATTATGGCTGTGGACATTAGCAGTTTGTGCGCTTTGCTAAAAAAATTTGAGATTGATCTGATTGTTATTTTAAATTTTTCTTAAGTGATATATCATCCGGCACGGAAAAACAGCAATAATAAAAAACTTAATGGATTATGATTAAAAAGTGTCTACTAATCAGATAAATATTTCCTATGGGAATGACTTTTTTGTTATTAAATTGATGGACTTTTTATCAATTAATTTAGCATTAATAGTCAGCGCAAGGCTATTTTTGATGGGCGATTTCGATGATGTAATTATAATTAGCCTGCTATTTTCTACCTCTTTTTTACTTATTGGAGAATATACCGGACTATATCACCATAGTCTTAAAAATATGCAGCCTGGTGGGCGGCGAAGACTGTGGGGTTCCGCATTACTGTCGGTCATCTTTGTTGAGGCAGTCAGGAATTATACCGGTACGTTGTACTCGCTGGGTCTATTGCATCAACTCGATAATATATATTTTTCCGCAATGCTGTACTGGTATATTCTTTCGCTATGTAGTCTCTATATCACGCGTTTAATTACGTGTAAATTTACGACTAAAAAGCGGATGCGAATTGCTATTGTGGGATTAACGCCCGGTGGGTTAGCGGCGGAAAAAGCATTGCTTAAAGAGTATGCCAACATGCAATTAGAATTGGCTTTTTACGACGATCGTAGCCCATCCCGTTGTGGCTATCTGTTTAAGAGCCAATTTAAAGGCAAAGTGAGCGAACTGGTTGAAGACGCTAAAGCGGGCAGAGTGGATGAGATTTATATTGCGCTGCCGATGGTTGCACTAAAACGTATTCGTTATTTTCTGTCGATGATGTCCGATACGACGGTAGATACCTACATCATTCCCGATCTTTATTCCTACAGCTCATACGTATCGCAGTTTCGCTCCATCAATAACATTCAGACCATCAGTATTTTCAGATCGCCGTTTGATGGCATTGGTTCGGTGATTAAGCGCGTTGAGGATTTAGTGATTGGCGGCGTTATTACGCTGATGATTTCGCCATTGCTGCTGGTGATTGCTATGGGTATCAAACTGACGTCACGGGGTCCGGTGTTATTCAAGCAGGATCGTTATGGCCTGAGCGGTAATAAAATCAAAGTGTGGAAATTCCGCTCGATGCACGTGATGGAAAACGCCGGCGTCGTGACGCAGGCGACTAAAAACGATCCGCGTGTTACGCGTTTTGGCGCATTTTTACGCCGCACCTCGCTGGATGAACTGCCGCAATTTTTCAATGTATTGCAAGGGACGATGTCGATTATTGGCCCGCGTCCTCATGCCGTCGTGCATAACGAGCAGTATCGCCAGCTAGTCGAAAATTACATGATTCGCCATAAAGTGAAGCCTGGAATTTCAGGCTTGGCGCAGGTTAGTGGTTATCGCGGCGAAGTGGATACCCTCGATAAAATGGAAAAACGGGTTCACTACGATATTGCCTATATTCAGAGCTGGTCCCTTTGGTTGGATATCAAAATTATCTTTAGAACCATTTTCAAAGGTTTTATCGGTGAAAATGCGTACTAAATTGATCATTGCCGCTGGAATGATAATCCCCCACCCCTCTTGGGCCGACCTGATGCCGAAATCGCATATCGGCGTCGCCGGTATTGATTTTCAAAGCCAGGTGGGGCTGGACTATGGGCATGAGAATAACGTGACCTATCAGGCTGATGATCAGGACGCGGTGAGTGCTAATTTTCAGAGCGTCAGGCCAATGATTAAGGCCATTGGCGCGCGTTATCAAGATCAATATCTGTTGATGTATTCCGGTGATTATCGTCGTTACGACAGCGATCCGGCAGATAATTACTCCGACCATTTCTTTCGCTTTAATGGCGCATGGCGCTACGGGTTGAAGCATGGATTAACGCTCAGTCTTGAGGAGACGCTTGGGCACGAAGTGCGTGGGCGCGGTATTACCGAAGGTTTTCGACCACAACAGTTCAGTGATTTCGGTATTCATTCGCCGCTGAGTACCGCGCTTTTCAACAGTGAATTACGTTATAGCTATGGCGCGCTGAAAGGGCGCGGTAAAGCCGACGTCGCGCTGCTGTTTAGAAAACTGCGGTTAGGCCGCACGGAGGATATTAAAAATACCGATATTGATTTTTATCACTATGTTCTTGGGCAGGAATGGCACGAGAATGGTTTGATCGCCGAATTATCTGACCAATACTCGTCGGCAACGCGCTTTCGCTACCGTTTTATTGGTAATCAGCGGCGTTATGAAATCGATTCGCAAAAAGATAATGATGAATATTATCTGGAATACGGCATTAAATCGCAGCTTACGGGAAAAACCGGTATTGATGCCAATGTGTCCTGGCTATACAAGACATTCGATAATAACTCGAACTCCAGGAGTTTTAGCGGGATAAACTGGGATATTCAGACGGAGTGGAAACCACTTAAACAATCCGTTTTTACCGTACATACGTCGAAGCATATCAAAGACCCGTCAGAAATCGGCGGCTATATCCTGGTTTCTCAATACGGCATCTCTTATCAGCATTTTTGGCTCGTCGATCGTTTCTCCACCACGTTTGACTATTCATACCTGACGGACGTTTACAAGAATTACCCGCGAGATCGTAAAGACAGAAACAGGGTGTTCACATTCGCCATGAGTTATAACTTCAGGCCCTCTATTAACGTTGAATTAAAGTATCAACTGAACACGCTACGTTCCAATCAAGATAGCGATTCTTTCTTTATTGGCCCTAACGGCGATCGCCAGGTCGTCAGGATGCTGGGCCGTGATAACTCTCTGATTATGTTTACGGCTAAGGTACAGATCTAACGTGAAAATAATAAAACTGGGCATTTTTCTGTGCTTCAGCGTCTGGCTGGCGGGATGCTCCCTGTCGAGCCAGCGGCAAATGGACAAACCTGAAAGCGAAACCACCGGTTATCAGTTAGATGAAGGCGATGCTGTAAATATTCTGGTGTACGGCGAGCCGGAGATGACGATGAAGTTCATGCTGGATAAAAGCGGCGCGATTACCTTCCCCTACATTGGTCAACTGGTGTTGAAAGGGAAAACACCAGAGCAGGTGGGTGAGGAGTTGGCTAATCGCCTGCGCGGCGACTATCTGCAAAATCCGATGGTGACTGTCAGCATCGCCGAGTTCCGGAAATTCTATATCACCGGTGAAGTCGAGAAACCGAACGGGTATGCCTACGAGCCGGGCTTAACCGTTGAAAAAGCGCTGGCGCTGGCCGGCGGATTTACCGATCGCGCAGACCGCAAGGATGTGGGTATTCGTTTTTCGAATAGCAATCAACTGATTGAAAATGTTGACGTAAGACGCGTCGTTCATCCTGGCGACACCGTGATTGTCGGTATGAGCTTTTTCTGACCATGAGTCTATCTATCGTGGAAAATGGCAGAAAACTGGAAAGCACCATCGATTTCTCCAGATTTGCCCAAGAGATCAAACAGAACGGCTGGAAGATCATGCTGGCTGGCCTGATTGTGGCGGTAGTGGCTTACCCACTGATTAGCATGATCACGCCCAAATATGTGTCGACCGCAACGGTACTGCTTAAAGCGCAACAGGATAACGTTTCGCCTTTGCCGCAGGTCGATGGTTATGATTCCACCCGTAGCGGCTATTACGAAACCCAGTATGCGTTGATGCAGTCGCGTATTGTGCTGGAACAAGCCGTGCGGGACATCAAGCTGGACCAAAACCCGGCGTTTAACGGCGATACAGACAAAAACGCGGATCACCGTGGCGATGAGCAACAGCGGGTCGATCACGCGCTGGATTCGATAGTGAAAAACCTCACTATCACCGGTGTTCGCACCACGCACCTCGCCACTATCTCATACGAATCGGCGTCGCCTGAGCTGGCGGCCGATATCGCTAACGGCGCGGCGCAGGCATTTATTGACTATACGGCCAGGCAAAAGCACCTCAAGACACTGAAAGCCAAAGCGTTGAACCAAAAACAGATGGAAGAGGTGTGGCAGCAAGTCGTCGAGCAACAGGCCGCCATCGACCAGTTTCTGAAGAAAGAAGGACTGCTGACTTTCCGCGGTGTGGATGGCTTCGAAACTGAACAATTGGGGATCGTCACCACCAAGTTAGCGGATGCCACCCAGCGTCGCATCAGGGCGGAAACGAACGACAACAGCGTGCGTTCGAACGCGGGTACGTCGCTGGAAAACATCATTTCTCTGCCTGATATTTCTAATCATGCCCAAATTCAGGATTTGCGCATTGCGCTGATTCAGGCCCGGCGTTCTTTATACGATTTACGGAAACGCTACGGGGTGAAGCATACCAAAATTTTAGAAGCCGAAGCCCAGGTTCAGGCGATTGAAGAGCAGACCCACACCGTGTTACTCGAACTGAAAGCGGGGTTGAATAAGCAGTATCAGGCGGCGTTGAGGGATGAAAAATATTATCAGCAACTGCTGGAGCAACAGAAAGTGGATTTCCAAACGCTGGCGTCTAAACGTGATGAATACAACAACCTGACCACCGCGCTGGATAAAACAAAAGAGCTGTATAAGGCGCTCTATCAGCGCACCAAAGAGCAGACGCTGGCGGGTAACTATTTAGAGCCGGACGCGATACTTTACGACCCAGCCGTGCCGGCTGACCACCCGTCGAAACCCAATAAAGCGATGCTGCTGGTGATGGTTGTCATGCTAACCCTGATTTTCTCGGTGGTTTACTTCATCGTGAGAGCCGCGCTGGATAATTCAATCAACAGTATCAGCCAGATGAAAAAGCGCCTGAATGTGGCTCCGGTGGGTGAAATTCGCACCTTCGCCAGTGGCGTGGAGCGCTCAAAAGTTGTGCGATTGATAACCAAAGCGCCGCTTGACGTCGATATTGTCCACAGCATGCGAACCCACATTTTGTTATCGCATCCATCCTGCCAGGCCATTGCCATCAGCTCGGCAGAGCATGGAGAAGGGCGATCGTTGCTGGCGCATTTGCTGGCGAGATCCTTCAGCGCTGACCAAAAAACGCTGCTTATCGACCTGGACTTCTTTAACGACGGCGGGCTGACGCAAGACCTGGCGAATCCTTCCGCTATTGGTGTGGCGGAACTGCTGCAAGGGCAATCACCGTTGGATGCCGCACTGGTGATAATCAGTGAAAATTTAAGCTTCCTGCCGCGTGGCAATGCCGTGATGTCTTCTTTACTGATGCTGTCGTCCGAACATGTCGTGACGTTGATGGCCGAGCTGAGAACACGCTATCAGCGAATTATCGTTGACGTGGCCGCGGTGAATCAAACGCAGGATAGTCAACTCATTAGCCGGGTAATCGACGGGGTGGTTTTTGTGCTGAAAGCCGGCGAGTGGCGCGCGGGCGATGTGCTTAATGCCATTGATAAAGTTAAACAGCACCGCGCGGTGCTGATTGGCGCGGTAATGAATCGGGTTGCGGATAAAAATCTCGAAACCAAAGAGGGGATACGTTCCCTGAACCATCGGATGAATGCGCTAATCAACAGTACCGGTCACCTGTGAGTTTATTAAAAAGATGAGTTTACTAAAAAGCGTTTCTACCATTGCGGGTTCATCGGTGGTTTCACAACTGATTGGCGCACTATCTATCTGGCTGATTTCGCATAAATACAACATGGCCGAGGTGGGGATCTACGCGCTGAGTTACAGCATCGTGTTGGTGGGGGCGCAGGTCTGTACCTTTGCATCGCAACTGCTGATTCCGAAACAGCAAGACAGTGAACTGGCGCAGAGTGTGGTGTTCAGCACACTGCAAAGTCTGCTTACCGCGGTGCCCTATGCGATGTTGACCGCATGGCTGTTTCAGCGAAATGTGTTCTTTCTCTACCTGCTCACGCTGTCCTATGCGCTGGTGCTGATCTCGGAGAATTTGTCTCTGCGCGAGGGTAACTACCGTTTTCTGGCCTTTCAGCGACTCGCTGTCTCGGTGGTGGTCGTGCTTTCGCTGGTGTTCACTTCACATACCACCGCGTTCTATTGGTCCTGGGCCTGCGCCATGATGGTGCTGATTAGCGGTTGTATTCTGTTCTCGTTCAATATTCACACCATTACATTTGGACATTTTAGTCCGCAACGTAATAGGGCTTTCTTTCATCAGCATGCTCATCATCTTACCCGCGTTGGCAGCGCCGAAGTGTTGGCGATGGTTAATAGTAATTTGCCGGTTATGCTGATTAATTTTTGGTTTTCCGCGTTGACGGCGGGGTATTTCTCGGTAGTGAGCCGTTTTTGTTTGTCTCCGGTGGTGATCATCGGCAATGCGGTGCGTAATTCTATTTTTTCAACTTGGTCTGCCGATTTCAGAAATAAACGTTTCAACTATGATGAGTTCAAAAAAGTTCGTCTGGTATTATTGATGTCGGGGGTGGTCTGCACGCTAGGAGTATTTATTTTCTATCCGTTGGTGATGCATCTGTTTTTTAGCGAGGAGTGGATTAACTCCATTCCAACCTCTCGCTATATGTTGCCTTATTTATTTCCGGCGCTGGCGGTGTGTCCGCTGACGGTGATTGAGCTAATATTTGGCTCTCATCGCTATTTTTTGCGTATTCAGTTAGAGCAGTTGAGTGTGGTATTAGTCGCATTTGTGATTGTGCCTTATTTTTATAATCACTATGACACATCAATGATTCTTTTTTCTGTGCTGACGTTTGTACGCTACGCGTTTATTTATCTCAAAGTAAACAAACGTGCTAATGGGCTGAAAAATATGATGACAGAATCATGAGCTTGAATACCGGGCTTTACCTACAGGTTTATGTTTTTATCACGCTGGTATTCTGCGGACTGACACAGTATTTCACCGGTTTGCTGGCAGTGCTGTGGTTGCCATTTATTTTGGCGCTGAACATGGTGGGGTTGCTGATTATGCAGACTCGCTACGATAGATTGCATTTGGATACGCAGGAATTGATGGTTCTCACGCTCTACCTCTCTTTTCTGGCGATGGCGGGATTATCTACCCTGTTACAGGGCGGAATAACCGTCACTATCGTTGGGTTTAAAAACGAGATTGCATTGTCGCTGATGATGCTTTGCCTGCTGCTGGGTTTTTGCCGCGAATCACAGATTTATCGCGTGACCCGGAGTTTGTATTGGGTGTTCTACGCGCAGTTCCCGGTGGTGATTTATCAGGTGTTGTTTGTTTTGCCGCGGCGGGTGGCATTGCGGGGAGAAGACGAAAAATGGGACTCGGTAGTCGGCACTTTCGGCGGTGACCCGATGGGCGGGGGAAATACCGCGGCGATGGGGTTGTTCTGCCTGTTGATTATGCTGCTGAAAGTCTCGGAATTTAAACATGGTTTGACGTCGTTTAAATCCACGGCGCTGCATATCGTTTTGGGATTTGGCTTGTGTATCCTGGGGGAAGTGAAATTTGTGATCCTGGTTTCACCGTTATTACTGGCCTGGGTTTGGTTAATGCCGAGCTACATCAAAGGCATGAATAACGTAAACCTGAAAGCGATTTTGCTGATTTTCACCGGCATGGCGTTGCTGATTACCGTGGCGATTACCATTTTGGCTTCGGGTTACTCCTCGGCGTTTGGTAGCGACCCGACGAAAAGCGCGATGAGCGTATTTCTGGATTCATTGAATTATATTTTTGATACCAACTACATTATGGAGTCCGGTGAGCTTGGGCGTCTTACTACGCTATTTTTCTGGCTGAAAAATCACGATATGTGGGGGATCTCCGGCACGTTGTTTGGCTATGGATTAAGTGCGACAAATAGCGGCAGCGCTGTCTCTCCCGGCTTTTTGAATATCATCTATAACCTGATCATTGATTCAACCTCATTAAGCGTGCTGCTATGGGAAGTCGGTGTGGTCGGATCGCTATTTTTCATCGGGTTAATTATTTATATCTTAATCATTACGCAGCCAAAGCCGGTACTGGATCGTAATAAAATAGACCTGCAGGACCTACAACTGCTGAGTTCTTCTCCGGCCTTTAACGTTTTTTCGGTTGGGTGCCTATTGAGTCTGCCTTATAGCCAGATCCTGATGATTATTCCCATGCTGCAATTCATTTTTTATTTATCTCTGGGCTCAAGTCTGGTAATTCGCCATTCTGTCCGCCGTTATATCGGAAAACCGTATGAATGATAAATCTTTTATTTCAGTGAGTATTAAGACATTCAATGAGGCAGAATGCATCGAAAAAACCATCGACAGTATTCGTCGCCATATTGTGAATTACCCCCATAAAATCATTGTTGCCGATAGCTTATCAACCGACAACACTCAGCAGCTTGCCAGCGCCAAAGGCGTTACCGTAGTGTCGCTGACTGAACCGTCCGAACGCTGCTGCGGTGTGGGGCATCAGCTTGGTTATCTGTACAGCCAGGGGGATTATTTGCTGCTGATGGACGGCGATATGGAGCTGGAAGATGGCTTTATTGAGCAGGGCATCGCATTTTTAACCGCACACCCTGATTACGCCGGCGTGGCGGGAACGGTAGAGATGGATGGCGCGGCGAACTATGAGTTTAAATCACGTAAACAGCGCCTTCATAAAATATATCCGTTGGGCGACTGTGGTCATTTAGGCGGTGGGGGCTTATACCGCCGCACGGCAATTGAAAAAATAGGTTATCTCACCAACCGTAGCTTGCATGGTTATGAAGAGGCTGAATTAGGCATTCGTCTGCGCTATGCCCAATATAAATTACATCGACTTAATGTGCCTTATTTCCGTCACACGTCGTACACCATGCCAACATATAAAATGCTGCAATATCGTTGGCGGAATGGTTTTCTCTGGGCGCCGGGCGAGCTTTTACGCAGTGCATGGGGGATGCCTTATTTCCGTGAGGCATTGCATATCGTTAAAAACGAGGCGGTCTTTGCGGTTTATCTGCTGGTGCTGTTGATGAGTTTGTTGACGTTTAACGCCGCGGTTATTGGTGCCGCGTTGCTGCCGTTACTCGCTTTTGTGGCATTAAAAACGATTAAGAACCGTTCACTGTTGAACGGGGTACAGAGTGTGATGAACCTGGCTATATTTTCTGCGGGATTGATAAAAGGGTTAACCAGACCCGTGCGCAACCCTATGACACCACCAAATAGCAAGGTTATTCATGAATAGGCAGGTATGATGAAAGTCTTATTGGTCAATAAATTTTTCTATATCAAGGGCGGCGCTGAAACGGTTTATTTTCAAGAGATTGATATGCTGAAAAAGGCTGGCGTTGACGTTATCGCTTTCTCTATGCAGCATGAAAATAACTTCCCGTCAGACTACGCGCCCTATTTTGTCGGTAATGTGAATTATCATCAAAACAGCAGCGCGATTGGGGCAATTAAAACCGCGGTTAACTTTATTCATAATGCTGAGGCATGTAAGAAATTGCTGGCGTTATTACGTAAAGAAAAACCGGATATTGTTCATTTTCACAATATCTATCACCAGCTCACGCCATCGTTGATTAAAATTGCCCGTCAGTTTGGGTGTAAAACCGTGTTAACAGCTCATGACTACAAGATTATCTGCCCTTCGTACACCATGCTGCGCGATGGCAAAGTCTGTGACGCCTGTTTAACCGGTTCGGTATTTAACGCTTTTAAATATCGATGCCAGCAAGGTTCTGCATCGAAAAGTCTGCTGCTTTCGTTAGAAGGCGCTTGGCAGAATATTGCCAAAAACTATCAGGCGCTGGATGTGATCGTTTCGCCCAGCGAATTTCTGCGTAACCAATTAATGCGTAAGCTGCCGAATGTTCGTATTGACGTGATTGTGAACGGCATTAATGACAGCCTACCGGCGGAGGATGTTAAAGACGACGGTTATTTGCTGTTTATTGGCCGCCTGAGTCGGGAGAAAGGCGTTGCTACGCTTGCCAGGGCACATCAGCAAATGCGGAATAAAATTCCGTTAAAAATTGCGGGCAGCGGGCCGCTGTATAACGATTTGGTCGCGCAATTTCCGCATGCGGAATTTCTGGGCTATAAACAGCAGGGCGAAGAACTTAACCGGCTGATTAAATACGCACGCGCGGTGGTGGTTCCTTCCGAATACTATGAAAACTGTTCAATGTCGGTACTGGAGTCGATGGCATTCGCTAAACCGGTGGTAGGCGGGCGTATTGGCGGTATACCTGAACAAATTCGCGATAAGGTAGACGGCATTTTATTCGAACCCGGTAATGTGCAGGCATTAGTTGATGTGCTGGATGACTTGGCGTTGAATCCGCAAAAAGCCAGAGAAATGGGGTTAAATGCGCGTCAACGTCTTCGCGAAAAATATTCATTACGTAAACACACAGAATCTCTATTGGCGCTTTATCAGGAAATATTAATCGAAAAGTAATATGACTACGAAAATTACCGTTCTGGGGACACGTGGTATTCCAAACGTGTTGGGTGGTGTGGAAACACATTGCCAAAATTTATATCCGACTATTAAACAGCAATTCGACGTGGATATTTGCGTTCTCGCACGTTCACCTTATGTCAATTATAAAAAATCACAATATCGAGGCGTGATGGCTCGCGCTTTATTTGCGCCGAAAAAACGTTCATTAGAGGCTGTCGTTCATTCGGTGCTGGCGACATTTATCACCGGTTTTGATCAGTCTACGGTAGTGCATGTTCACGCTATTGGTCCCGGTCTGGTGGTGCCGCTTTTGCGTTTGCTGGGTAAAAAAGTGGTTTTTACTCATCATGGCCCGGACTATGAACGCCAGAAATGGGGGTTCCTGGCAAAGAAAGTTTTATTGCTGGGTGAAAAGGTTGCAGTGAAATATGCCAATGAAGTGATTGTGATCTCCGAAGTTATTAATAATATGATCAAGCAGAAATATGGCCGCGACGATGCCCATCTTATCTATAACGGTGTGAATCTATCCCAGCGACTCACTGCGGACGTTATCAATCAAACATTGGTGCGTTTTTCTCTTCAGCCACAAAACTATTTGGTTGCGGTTGGCCGCTTCGTGGAAGAAAAAGGCCTGCATGATCTTATCGCGGCCTATCGGCAATCGGGCGTCAAGATGCCACTGGTCTTGGTTGGTGATGCCGATCACCCCACCGCGTATAGCATGCGATTAAAACAGTTAGCCCATGAAACCCCGAATGTGATCCTGACCGGATTTTTAATCGGCCAGGAACTACAAACTGTTTTTTCACAGGCTAAACTCTTTGTGATGTCTTCATATCATGAAGGGTTACCCATTGCGTTGCTGGAGGCCATGTCATTCTCATTGCCTGTCGTGGTCAGCAATATTCCAGCCAATCTGGAGGTGAAATTAGCGCCAGAAACTTATTTCAATGTAGGAGACGTGGCGGATTTATCCGAAAAAATCACATTGCGCTCTAAATCGTTATCTGTTGATTACTCTGAATATTTACAAAGGTATAATTGGCAACAAATCGCGCAACAAACGATGGCCGTTTACACCGAACTAAGTAAATGAGTCAATAAATCAATAGGTTAATAGTGATCGAGTCGAATAAACGCCCGTTAGTCATTGAGCGCTTCTATGAAGCCCTTGATGGAAAAACCGATACAGAACTTACCTCGGAACAGCGGCTGGCCGTTGAGCAGGCGGTGCTGTCGATTACGGCATCTTCAATGCATTGGGTCGACGTACGTAAGAGTTTCCCTTTTTTGAACAGGCGCTATTACTTCGTTTTTTTGTTCGGTCTGGATCACCGCAAGCGTCCACGTAAAGAGTCAACGCTATTTCGCATACTGCTGACCGCGTTGATCCTGTTTACCGGCTTGTTCTGCACGCTTGCGGCGCTATTGACGCTATACATGATTAAGTCTGCCTTGGGTATTGATATTTTCCCACATTTCCACTTAGGAATTTGGGATTGGTGGCTCAGCCTGAAGGATCACTGACCCCCGGTTTCTACTGATGTGGAAATAAGGAGTCATAAGTGAATTTTAAAATTATCGCCGTAGGAGGTTTGCTATTTTCTGTATTGGGTGTGGCCGAGGGCGCGATGACGACCGTCACCCCCAGAGGACTAACTGGCCCGCTAACGAACCCGGGCAATGGCGTTGCCAGCTTTAACAAGGGTAATGGCACAACGTTGTCACTGGCGAATTATCCGGATACTGGCATTGAATATGACCGCTTTTACTGGAGTGAACTGGAACCGGTAGAAGTCCAATATAATTTTCAAGCCGTGGACGCTATTTTCGAACTGGCTAGCCAGCATCAACCGCCGATGAACGTGGGGTTGCGCTTTATGACGCTTGATGAGCCAGCCAGTGGTTCGAAGATTCCTGACTGGCTCATCCAAAAAGGCATCAAGGGCGAGTGGACGCCGGACAAAAAAACCTTTGTGCCGGATCTGGACGACCTGGTGTTTATCGAATACAGCCAGCGTTTGCTTAATGCTTTTGGGCAGCGCTATGACGGTAATTCGAATTTGGCGTATATCGATATTGGGTTGGTAGGGTCATGGGGTGAATGGCACAACACCAATTTCCCAACCATTAAGCCGCTGCTTGAACGCTACACATCAGCCCAGTTGGATAAGTACGTGAAAATGTATTTTGCCGCGTTTCCCAACAGCCCAAAAATTATGCTCATTAGCGGCGGCGATGCTTTGGTCAGCGCAGTGAAGCAAGGTGCTGGATGGCGCGCGGACTGCTGGGGAGACTGGCATAATTTTTCGACCACATGGAGCCACATGCAAGGTGATTATCCGCAGCGACTGCAAAACGCGGAGGCTCTTTATCCAAATTTTAGCTCTGCGTGGCAACGCGCGCCGGTGAGCCTGGAAATCTGTGGTTATATGTCGGAGTGGCAGAGCGTGCAGCACTATACTCGTGCGCAAGTGCAGGCGACCTTTGACTGGGCGCTGGCACAGCACGCCAGCACCATTAATCTGAAATCGCGCAGCGTGCCGACGGAATATCGGGACATTGTGGATAACGCGCTGACCAAACTCGGCTATCGTTTCCGCCTGGCCTCTCTAACTCATGAGTCTGAACTGGCACAAGGGCAGAGCCTGACGTTAAACCAGCAGTGGTTTAACGACGGCGTAGCGCCCATTTATCTGAAATATGATGTGGCCTATCGGGTGGTGAATGATGCCAACACCGTAATGAGTATGGGAAAAACGCCTTATGACATCCGCACCTGGTTGCCGGGGCCGCATACCTCCGCCTACCAATTGACGATGCCGGAAGCGCTGCCAGCCGGGCAGTATCATATTGAAATGGCGATGCTGGATGCAAAGGGAGTATCGCGAATTAATCTCGCCAACGAGGGCAAGCAGGCCGACGGTTGGTATCGAATTTCCACGGTAACGGTGCGCTGAGCACGGAATTAAGAATAGATATTCATATGCTGAAAAATATCGGACATGTATGGTGTGAAATAAAAGCGGCGGGCAGTATTAAAGCTAAACTGGTAATACTGCTATTTCGCCTTTCAACCATTTACCAGTCACCAAATGTGCTGCTGAAAATGATCAGCGTTCCTTTTGTTGTCCTGAATAAAGTGATTAATGAGTGGCTGTTCTGTGTGGAAATTCCGCACAGAACTCAAATCGGTTTTGGGCTGAAAATATATCATCCGCACTGTATTGTGGTGAATTACGATGTAATCATCGGGGCGAACTGTACATTACGGCAGGGGGTCACCATTGGTAGCGTGATAAACCATGAAGGTCATGTCACCAAAAGCCCGGTGCTGGGCAATCAGGTGGAGCTTGGCGCCAATGCCATTCTGCTAGGCGACATTACATTAGGTGATAACGTAAAAGTCGGCGCTGGAACCGTGGTAACAAAAAGCCTTGCAGCCGGAAAAGTGGTCGTGGGGTATGGAATCAGGGAATTGAATTGAGTGTGTATGCTCATTTCTGTGCGAATGTAATGTGACAGCGGGTTGCCATTCTTGCTGTCTACTAAAATGATGGAGCCACACTCGCGAAAAAACGGCCAGTTCGTTCCTTCGGTTCGATTCCCATGCTATCTGTAAATCGTAATGAGATAAGCTTTATGCGAACGGTATAATTACTCTTCAGAGGGAACCGAGGGGGATAACATTATGCCGACAGCAAAAGACGTTTCTGCTAAACATGTGACATTAAATTTACGTATCAAACCCGCCGAACGCGACAAAACCATGCAAACACTCGCATGGTGGGAACAGAAAAAATGATATCTGCTCCAGAGCTTATCTAGGTCAAACATGCATTATCCTCATTCTATTGTGGCGTGGAGTCTAGCTACTATGATGTCAATGTGCTGGCGTATTACAGATCAACAATAAATTACACGATCACCCGTTTCTGTTTTCATCAGCAAAAAAAACATTCTTTGCGATAAATCTGGCGATGTCTTCCATCCTTTCACGGTTTTCCTTCTTCCATTCCTCAGCCTTTATACGGCGGGCTTTTCTGCCAATAGCATCATTCACCAAATCAGAAATATTGACTCCGGCAGCACTCAGAACCTGATAATCGTCTTTGTCCACGGCAATGCTAATTTGGTGTTTCATTGCAGTGTTCCTCTTCATTACCCAAGAGCGTTATATTTTGTAGGGATCTTAGCAATAATGCTGGCGGGGTCTAGAGAAAGTAAGTGGGCGATATGGATAAACTCTACGATGTCTAACCTTCTTTCTCCGTTTTCAACCTTGGCGATAAACGATTGAGGACGATCTAGCGCTAGGCTTCCCTGTGTGATCCCTTTGGCAATACGTGCTTCACGTAATGCCTTGATAACGATTTGATATTCATCAGAGTAAACAGAAGTCATCGATTCAACCCCATAAAATTTGGGATCAAATATCAGTCGCTCACTGATTTATCCAAAAACGGGATAATTTGGATTAATTCATCACAGGGAGAGGTAGATAAATGGATAAGCAAGATTGGTATCCGGCAGATGTTATTGCTGGCTTAAGGAAGAAGGGCACAACACTGGCAGCGGTATCAAGGGCGTCTGGATTAGCGTCTTCAACACTCGCTAACGCATTGACAAGACATTGGCCGAAAGGGGAGAGGTTAATTGCCAGTGCATTGGGAAAGCTGCCGGAAGAGATCTGGCCGTCGCGCTATCAGGGTATGACCCCGAATCATGGGGAAGGGGAGGCGGAATAGCACTCCCGTAGAGAATCGAACGTGCTTCGATAGAAAATCATAATCCCCAAAAGCAAAAAACCAGCCGTTAGGCTGGTTTCTTTAAATTAGTGGTGCCCGGACTCGGGATCATGTCATAAAATAACCTGCTGTTTACCAACGTTTTTATTGGTATTTCTCGCAAAAAGAGCCCCCTATAAAGCCCCCATAAAAAATTTCTTTTTTTTTGTTATGGTTGTCACGATGAATTGGTGTTTTGCGGTTAACGGCGCTAAAAACGTGGTTTCATCTCCCATGCAGGCAATGGTCTATTTCTCTCTGCATTGAAGATCTTTTAAACGTAGATTTGATATGTTGGATTTGTGACTTTTGAGATAGTAAAAAATGGTGTTATCTGTAATTTATGGATTATATTGGTATTTTCTCTATACTTTTGAGATGTCGTCATGCTCCATTTGAGATAACTACATATCATGGCTCAATTTAATCACTTTGAACTTTTGCTTCTGAACCCCAGCTTTGACTCCCCTTTGGTCGATGCGCTGACGGAACTGGAGTTACTCCGGCACCTGCGGCTGGAAACTGATGTTCACCCTATCCTGTTTGCGCAGTTGAAAGCCATTTTCCACATGCTGGAGAGCCTTGGCTCCGCAAGGATTGAAGGAAACCACACGACGCTTGCCGACTATGTTGAAAGCAAAGTTGAAGGAACACAGAGTTCAACGGATCAGCTCAAAGAAATCAACAATATTGAAGCTGCGATGGAATTCATCGACGAGTATCTAAATAATGGTGATGAGATAACGGAATATTTTATCCGCGAGCTACATAGTCTGGCGGTTGTCGGATTGCAACAGGAAGGTGATAAAACGCCCGGTGCCTATCGGCAACATAACGTCAGCATCGCTCAATCTGACCATTTACCGCCGGATCACATCCACGTTCCTGACTATATGTCAGAACTGACCGCCTTTATTAACCGTGCTGATAAACCAAAATATGATCTGATGAAGATTGCACTGGTGCATCACCGTTTTGGCTGGATACATCCATTTGGCAACGGTAATGGCAGAACGGTCAGACTGCTGACCTATGCGTTATTGATCAAGTATGGTTTTAATGTGCAGGCAGGTGGCCGTGTTCTTAATCCGACAGCGGTATTCTGTAATGATCGTGAGCGTTATTACTCCATGCTTTCGTTAGCGGATAAGGGAACAGAGCGGGGCTTAGAAGAATGGTGTTTATATGTACTTTCGGGAATTTCATCTGAGTTGAAGAAAGTCGATCAACTGACAAACCATGCTTTTTTGAGTACGAAAATACTGTATCCGGCGATCGACTTTTCATCTGAAAGAGGGCTAATAAACCCGTTGGAATCTAAAGTTCTGAAACGCGCTGTCGAGCTAGGGACAATAAAAGCGGGTGATCTACGCACAGCTTTACCTGACATGAAACCAGCGCAGGTGACTTATCAGCTCGGTAAATTGATTGACCGGGGACTGCTCCAACCAGTGGAAGAAGGAGCTCGTTCCTATACGGCGAAGTTTTCTAACTCATATCTGATTCGTGGGGTGATTAAGGTACTGCGTGAAGAAGGGTTTATTCCTGATTTGTGATGTGTTCTTACTCATTTGTCGTTCGATGGACATCCCATAATCCGAAAAGCAAAAAACCAGCCGTTAGGCTGGTTTCTTTAAATTAGTGGTGCCCGGACTCGGACAAACGCCGGAGGCGTTGAACAGCGCGCTTGTCGCGCTGGCCCTGAAAGGGTGAGTCGCTTGCGGCGAATAATCGAACGGTGTTCGATGAAGAGTCCACACGCCAGAAACGAAAAACCCCCGCCAAAGGCGAGGGTTAAGAATTAGTGGTGCCCGGACTCGGAATCGAACCAAGGACACGAGGATTTTCAATCCTCTGCTCTACCGACTGAGCTATCCGGGCAACGGGGCGCATTAAACCTTAATCCCGCATGATCGTCAACTCCATATTAGGGAAAAGCTGTTCAACTGCTTAACTTTACGGCAATCTGATAGCGGGACGTCGATTTTGCACAAATCTTCCAGATAGATGCGTATGAAGTGGTAATGCTGATAGTGAAAAGAGGGGGAGCAATATGGCGAACGACTGGCTTGAGCTACGTCAGCATGCAGATACGGGAATTGAAACGATCAAGGCGCACTTTGAGGGGCACGCCTACGATCCACATTGGCACGACAGCTACCTCGTGGGGTTGACCCTTTCCGGCACGCAGCAGTTTCACTGCCGCCGTGAGCGGCATCGTAGTCGCCCAGGTGACGCATTTTTGCTGGAACCGGGTGAAATCCACGACGGCGATGCGCCGGTAGATGGCGGGTTTACCTATCTGACATTTTACCTCGACGAGCAGTGGCTGACCAATGCGCTGCACGGCTTGTATGAATCCACTCCCGGAAGTTACTCGCTCCATTTTGCGCAAACACTAACGCGCGAGCCACAACTGGTTCGTTCGATTAGCGACTCGTTCACCACGCTTCACAACGATGAAATGAAAATCGTGCAGCAGAGCTCCATGGATAAGCTGCTCTCGCAGATTACCGCGCATTGTCACTGGCGAAAAAGGTTACCATCGCAACTGCAAAGTACTGCGGTAGCCCATCGCGCACGCGATTATCTTTATGCTCACATGGGCGAAAACATCGGCCTGTCTGACCTCGCTCGGGAGACAGGCACCGATCGCTTCACGCTGACACGTTGCTTTAAACGTGAATTTCATCTGGCTCCGCACGCCTGGTTTATCCAGCTTCGTTTGGCGAAAGCTCGGCAATTACTGGCGTACGGCGATCAGCCTGCCGACGTGGCTGCGGCCTTGGGTTTCTCCGATCAAAGCCATCTTGGTCGCTGGTTTCAGCGGGCATACCGGATCTCGCCTGCCCATTACCGTCGGTTATGCACAAACCTTCCAGACGTTTCCAGAAGATAGCGGCACAGTCAGGGCTCTTAAAAAAGGAGTGCCCTGTGAATTTAATGCCGTTTTTGCTGTTTGCGTTTGTCGCCTCGATAACACCGGGGCCAACTAATATCCTGATTCTGACCAACAGCCAGCGCTATGGCGTGAGAAACACGCTACCCGCTGTAGTCGGTGCCTGTATGGCAGCAAGCGCTATCGTGTTGATTTCGGGTGCCGGTGCGGGGGAGATGCTGCGTCAGTATCCGGTCGTACGTCAGGTGATGGGCTGGGCAGGAGTGTTGTGGCTAAGCTGGATGAGCTGGCAGTTATTCAGGGCGCCAGCGGTTAATCTCTCTGGCGAATCGCATAACCGTTTTACGGCTCGCGCAGCGGCGTTGTTACAGGTAATTAACCCGAAAACGTGGATGATGGCATTGGCCGTCGTCAGCCTGTTCGCCCCTGCGGGTGAGCAGGTATTGCGGGATGTATCGATAATGGCTCTGTGGTTTTTTATTATCTCGATTGCATGTTTGGTGTGCTGGGCATGGCTGGGGAAGGCTGTGAACAGGGTGTTTCGCACCAGCGTTGCGATGGTGCGATTTCAGCGCCTGATGGCGCTGTGTCTGTTCGTTTCCGCTTGGGGAGGAATGCTCGCTTAGGTCAACGCCCCACCCTTGCGGCACAACGCGAAGCGTAATACATCCTCTGCTAGCCGTTGTGCGGTGGCGATGCTGGCGGCCTGATGCTTGACAAGCAGGTTGCTCAGGCAGCCTTCCAGAATCAGTTCCATCTGTTGTGCGACCATCTCGGGATCGTCGGTTTCTAGCTCTTCCAGCAAATCGCGGGTGTAGCTGTAGGAAGCCAGCTTCTGTTGTTCCGCGATCTGGTGGATAGGGTGATTGATATCAGGGAAGAAGCTGCACGCTGCGATAAACAAGCAACCCGGATAACGCTGTTTGTTCACAGACTCATGCAGCACCTGATAGCGTGCCAGCAGCTTTTGTTCGATACTTTTCTCATCGTCCAGTAGCAACTGACGCCGCCAAGTATCGACCTGTTGGCTGTGGTGACGCAGGCCGTCGTACAGCAGCGCCTCCCGATCCGGCCAGAACGGTGTCAGTTCCTCGACAGGAACCCCCAGTTTCTCCGCCAGCATATCCAGCGTCGTCATGGCGAATCCGTGCTGCTCCAGCAGAGTAAGCGCATGTTCAAGAACATCTTCCCGTTGCATTATGTCTCCTCCAGAAGCGCAAAATCAGATAGAAAGTGTCGTTTATGGGCTGAACTTCTGCAAATGTGCCTGAAATTGTTCAGCGTTCATAAAGCCGGTGACGCGCGAGCCGGGGATCTCTTTCCCCTGAGTGTCAAAAAACACGATGGTCGGCAACCCTAAAACCTGTAGCTTTTTCAGCAGTGCGTTCTGTTCTTCGCGGTTAGCGGTAACGTCTGCCTGTAGCAGTGTTATGCGTGACAGATGGTTTTGCACCGCTGGGTCGCTGAATGTGTATTTCTCAAACTCTTTGCAGGCCACGCACCAGTCTGCGTAAAGGTCGAGCATAACAGGCTGAGGGCTCTTTGCCAGCGCGCTGTTGAGATCGGCAATATTAGCGACTGGAGCGAAGTTCAGTGCCGAGGTGTGGGTCTGCGCCGTGCCAGTTGGGGGGAATACCCAGTCTTGCAGCGGTTTGGCGCTGATCACCACGCCTGCCAGTAACAGCAACTGCACGCCACGCATCCAGCCTTTTTTGCTGCTCAGCGTCAGCATGAGCGCCCAGCCGAAGAAGGCGATGCCCAATGCGCTCCACAGGCGTATTCCCCAAGCCTCACCGAGAATGCGTTCGAGTAGGAAGACAGGCAGCGCCAGAATGATGAAGCCAAAGGCTTCTTTAACGTACTGCATCCACGGGCCGCTACGCGGTAGCAGTTTATTGCCAAACAGCGTGACCAGAATCAGCGGTAAGCCCATGCCCAGCGCGTAGAGATAAAGCGTGCCGCCGCCTGCCAGCATGTTACCGCTCTGCGCGATGTAAAGCAGGATGGCGCTGAGTGGGGCAGTGGTGCAGGGTGAACAAATCAGACCGGCCAGCGCGCCCATGCAGAATACGCCGGTGACCGAGCCGCCCTGCTGGCGGTTGCTCCACTCAGTCAGCCGGGTTTGTACCGATGACGGGAGCTGGAGCGTATAGAGGCCAAACATCGACAGTGCCAATGCGATAAACATCACCGACAGACCAATCAGAATGTATGGATGCTGGAGCGCTGCCTGAAAGCGTAATCCCGCGGCAGCGACAATCAGCCCGAGCAGCGTGTAGGTCAGCGCCATGCCCTGAACATAAGTCATCGACAGCAGCAGCGTGCGGCGCGGCGTCAGCTGTTCTTTTCTGCCCAGCACCAGACTGGCAATCAGCGGATACATCGGCAGGACGCAGGGGGTAAAGGCGACGCCGATGCCAATCAGTAACGCCCACCACGGTGAGAACGGCATGGGCGTAGTCTGCGGCGGTGCGGTCTGGCCTGATAACGTATTGATTGGTGAATCCGTGTTTGCGGTAGCAAGCACTTGGCTGAGAGGAACGGTTCGCGTTTCTGGCGGATAGCAGAAACCCGCATCGGCGCAGCCTTGATAGGTCACTTTGACGGTCGCACCGCTTTCGGCTTGTTCAATCGGAACCGCTAGCGCCAATCGATCCCGTAGAATAAAGACCTGACCGAAAAACTCGTCGTTATGGCTTTCGCCCTGTGGCAACTCCACCTTACCAAGCGTAGCGCCGTTCCCTTCGATCTTGATTTGCGCGCGGTACAGATAGTAATCGGGATGGATGTCCCAGCGCAGATTGAGCTGGTTTCCTTGCTGCTGAAACTCAAAGGCGAAAGCACCATCGACAGGTAGAAACCGTGATGTCGTGCTGTTGCCAAACAGTTTCTGACCAAAAGAAGAGGCGGCCACCTGGGGTGTGCCGACAGCTGTCCATAACAGGAAAATCAGCGTAAAGATGCGTTGAGCCATGTCAGATAATCGCTATCGCCCCCAGATACCGGCAGGACGAGCAGCTCCGGCGTATCATAAGGGTGTTGTTGTTTCAGATGAGTCAGCAGCGCTTGCTGATGTGAGGTATCGCTTTTTATCAGCATTTGTACTTCTGATTGCTGTTCGAGCTTGCCTTCCCAGTAATAGAGCGAACGGGCGCCGGGCAGCAGGGTGACACAGGCAGCAAGCCGCGTTTCCAGCAGCGAGTTGGCAAGCCGTTGCGCACAGGCATCGTCAGGTGCGGTACATAATATGACGACAGCATCGCAAAGCGGGCGGTCAGACATCATATCCTCCGTGTCAGATGAACAAAATCCCAGCTAACCAGAGCCACACTATACCTTGCTTTATTGTTTGAAGGGAATGAACAGCTCGAAGGGAAATGATACGGATCGACCTGTCAGGCCGATCCGCGAGTTACTGCTCGAAGGGCAATCTTTAGATCAGGATGCTGCCGAGGATAAAGCCAAATATCACCGACAGCGTAATGGCGATCACGCCGGGAATCAGGAAGGAGTGGTTAAACACAAACTTGCCGATGCGCGTTGAGCCGGTGTCGTCCATCTCCACCGCCGCCAGCAGGGTTGGGTAGGTAGGCAGAACGAACAGGGCAGAAACGGCAGCAAAAGAAGCCACCGCCGTGACCGGAGATACGCCCAGCAGCAGCGCGGCAGGCATCAGCGCCTTCGCCGTTGCCGCCTGAGAATAAAGCAGCGTGGCGGCGAAGAACAACACGACGGCCAGCATCCACGGGTAGCTTTGCAGCAGTGCGCCTGCGGTGTCCTGAATATCGGAAATATGCGCTTTAACAAAGGTATCGCCCAGCCAGGCAACGCCCATTACGCAGATACAGGCGCTCATGCCGGACTTAAACGTGCTGGCAGAGAGGATGCGTGAGGTATCGATCTTGCAAGTGATGCAAATCAGCGTGGCGATGGTCAGCATGAAGACTACGATCGCTTCATTACGTGGCAGAACCGGGTTCTGAATCAACCCAACGGTGCCGCTGATTGCCGTCGCATACAGAACGACCGCGATGATGCCAATCAGAAACAGCATCACGGACAGCTTGGCACCCGGTTTGATCTCATGCTGACTATTACTGCGCCGCGTGGTTTCCCCTTTTTTCAGACGTTCCTGATAAATCGGATCGTCTTTCAGCTCTTTGCCTAGGAAGTTAGTCACAATCGCCGTCAACATGATCGCTGCCAACGTGGTAGGAATACAGATCCCTAACAGCAGCAGGTAGCTGACGCCATGCGGTTCAAGAATACCGGCGACAAACACCACCGCCGCAGAGATTGGTGAGGCGGTAATGGCGATTTGCGACGCGACAACGGCGATCGAGAGTGGGCGAGAAGGGCGAATACCTTGCTCTTTGGCGACCTCGGCGATAACCGGCAGAGTGGAAAATGCGGTGTGCCCGGTTCCTGCTAGAATCGTCATGAAGTAGGTGACCAGTGGCGCGAGAAAGGTGACGTATTTCGGGTGTTTACGCAGCAATTTCTCCGCCAGACTGACCAAATAATCCATTCCACCCGCCACCTGCATGGCAGCGATGGCGGCGATAACGGCCATGATAATTTCAATGACATCAAAAGGGATTACGCCGGGCTTTATCTGAAACCCTAACGTAAGTACAAGCACTCCTAGGCCACCGGCGAAACCAATGCCGATGCCTCCTAGTCGTGCCCCCAAATAGATGGCGAGCAGAACAATGAATAACTCAAGACCAAGCATGACTATGCTCCTTAATTAATAATAAAAGTTTCATAACTTATTCTTATGGCTGTATGCGGCAAAAAATAAAGGCACGCTGTTCCTCATGAACGGACGTGCCTGAAAAAATTAAATGTCGGTGTTAAGGAAGCTCGTTTTCATCAGTGTAGCGTTTGGCTTTGTACGCTGGGTGCATCAGGTTCTGGATGGAGAAAATGTCATCCAGCTCAGCTTCTGTCAGCAGACCGCGCTCCAGTACGACTTCACGCACGCTCTTTCCTGTTTCCGCACAGATTCTGCCGACAATGTCGCCATTGTGGTGGCCGATGAACGGGTTCAGGTACGTCACAATTCCGATGGAGTTGAAAACATAGGCTTCGCAGACGCCCTTATTAGCGGTGATACCGCTGACGCATTTCTCCAGCAGGTTGTAGCAGGCGTTAGTCAGAATGTGGGTTGATTCAAACATTGCCTGACCGATAACCGGCTCCATCACGTTTAACTGTAATTGCCCGGCCTCCGACGCCATAGTGACGCAGGTGTCGTTACCGATGACCTTGAAGCACACTTGATTGACGACTTCCGGCACCACGGGGTTAACTTTGGCAGGCATGATGGAGGAACCCGCCTGCAACTCTGGCAGGTTGATTTCATTCAGGCCAGCGCGAGGGCCGGAAGAGAGCAAACGCAGGTCATTACAAATCTTCGACAGCTTCACAGCCAGACGCTTCAGCGAACTGTGTACCATTACATAGGCACCACAGTCTGACGTGGCTTCGATCAAGTCTTCTGCTGGCACACACGGCAGGCCGCTGACTTCCGCCAAACGCTGTACCGCCAGTTGCTGGTAGCCGTCTGGTGTGTTCAGGCGTGTACCGATCGCGGTGGCCCCCAGATTGACTTCAAGTAGCAGTTCCGCCGTGCGCAGCAGGTTTTTGATTTCCTCTTGCAACAGCACGTTAAACGCATGAAATTCCTGACCGAGCGTCATTGGCACGGCGTCCTGCAACTGGGTCCGCCCCATCTTCAGAACGTCTTCAAATTCTTTGGCTTTGTGCTCGAAGCCATCGCTCAACTTCGCTATCGCATCCGTCAATTTCAGTATGGCCGCGTAGACCGCGATACGAAATCCGGTGGGGTAGGCATCATTGGTGGATTGGCATTTATTCAGATGATCGTTGGGGTTCAGATACTGGTATTCGCCTTTCTGGTGGCCCATCAGCTCCAGACCAATATTGGCTAATACTTCGTTGGTATTCATGTTGACCGACGTACCTGCTCCCCCCTGATACACATCTACTGGGAACTGGTCCATGCATTTGCCGTTATTCAGAACTTCATCACAGGCGCGGATGATGACGTCGGCGATTTTTTTCGGGATAGTTTGTAGCTCTTTGTTCGCCAGCGCGGCGGCTTTCTTCACCATGACCATGCCGCGTACGAACTCGGGAATGTCACTGATTTTATTGTTACTGATATAGAAGTTTTCGACGGCGCGCAGCGTATGAACGCCATAATACGCGTCTGCGGGAACTTCTCGGGTGCCTAACAGGTCTTCTTCAATACGGATGTTTTCTGACATGAAAATTCCTATCCTGTTGTACGACTAGTGATGTGACTAGACGTTGTGGGCTGGTTTGTCGGATGGCCTTACTTCGGAAAACGCCTTACTTCGGAAAATAGCGCGACTACGGATAAACCGTCTTCTCTCGGCAATAGTATCGGGATGTTTGACCAACCATATATCCATTGCCGTGAGGATATGTCGTTACGACAGTGAAAAACAGGTGTTTAGATCACTATACTGGCGTTCTCTACCGTTACAGTAAATGAACTGTGATTGTAGTCACGAGTCATTATTTTAGAACAATAATCGTGGGGTGGCGGCTTGAAAATGTGCAAAGGCGCACCCATTTAACTAAATCATGATGTGCCGGATCGCAGAACAGTACGCGTGCCTTACCTACTCCATTAGGAGTAATACGTATCTGGATTTTCAATCGCGATGGCTTAACACGTTTTCATTAACACACGTTCTTATTAACGACAGTACGCGTAAAAAACACAGGAGAACCGGGTGCGCTGGTTACCGTTATTACTTATTTTTCTTTTAGCTTACATCGAGATATCGCTGTTTATTCACGTGGCTGAAGTGATGGGCGTCGCCATGACGCTGCTGCTGGTGGTCTTCACATCCTGTCTGGGCGTTTCGCTGGTGCGCAATCAGGGGATGAAAACGCTGGTGCAGATGCAGCAGAAAATGGCGGCAGGTGAAAGTCCTGCGGCCGAAATGGTAAAAAGCGTTTCGCTGGTGTTGGCGGGCTTCCTGCTCCTGATTCCGGGCTTCCTGACTGACTTTCTGGGGCTGTTGCTGTTACTGCCGCCTGTGCAGAAAAGCCTGACGTTAAAGCTGATGCCTCACTTGAACATCTGGCGTTCCGGTGCCGGTGCACCGCCTTCCGGCGGGAACACTTTTGAAGGTGAATACCAGCGCAAGGACGGTGGGCGCGGAAATATTGAACACCGAGACGATCGGGACGACCGTTAACGGCGCGACAATCTGAAAAGCAGCTAAGGATTATCATATTGATAATCCTTATTTATTATCAGATATCAGCGACAAGCGATCGCCTAACGCAAAAAAAATGAATTTTTTCCCTTGAAGGGCTAAGAAACGCCCCCATCTAGAACACCACAAGACCGATTATGAAAGCATAGTCGTTATGAAAACATAGTCGGTGTTTATCCTAAACCGATATGGACTTTCTCAAAGGAGAGCTATCAATGAATATTCGTCCATTGCATGACCGCGTGATCGTCAAGCGCAAAGAAGTCGAGTCAAAATCTGCTGGCGGTATCGTACTGACTGGTTCCGCTGCTGGTAAATCTACCCGTGGTGAAGTTCTGGCCATAGGTCACGGACGTATCCTGGAAAATGGCGAAGTGAAGCCGCTGGATGTGAAAGTGGGCGACATCGTTATTTTCAATGATGGCTATGGCGTGAAAGCAGAAAAGATCGATAACGAAGAAGTGTTGATCATGTCTGAAAGCGACATTCTGGCAATTGTTGAAGCGTAATTGCGCGTAATCATCTGAACTGAACGAATTTAAGGGAAGTACATCATGGCAGCTAAAGACGTAAAATTCGGTAATGACGCTCGCGTAAAAATGCTGCGCGGCGTGAATGTACTGGCTGATGCAGTGAAGGTTACCCTGGGCCCGAAAGGCCGTAACGTAGTTTTGGATAAATCCTTCGGTGCACCGACCATTACTAAAGACGGTGTATCTGTTGCGCGTGAAATCGAACTGGAAGACAAGTTTGAGAACATGGGCGCACAGATGGTGAAAGAAGTTGCCTCTAAAGCGAATGACGCAGCAGGCGACGGCACCACGACCGCAACCGTATTGGCTCAGTCCATCATCACTGAAGGCCTGAAAGCTGTTGCTGCGGGCATGAACCCGATGGATCTGAAGCGCGGCATCGACAAAGCAGTGATTGCTGCTGTTGAAGAATTGAAAAAACAATCTGTTCCTTGCTCTGATTTTAAAGCAATCGCACAGGTTGGTACCATCTCTGCAAACTCCGACGAAACCGTGGGTAAATTGATTGCAGAAGCGATGGAGAAAGTGGGTAAAGAAGGCGTTATCACCGTTGAAGAAGGCACAGGCCTGCAAGACGAGTTGGACGTGGTTGAAGGTATGCAGTTTGACCGTGGCTACCTGTCTCCGTACTTCATCAACAAGCCGGAAACCGGTTCTATTGAGCTGGAAAGCCCGTTCATTCTGCTTGCCGACAAAAAAATCTCCAACATCCGTGAAATGCTGCCAGTACTGGAAGCCGTAGCGAAAGCGGGTAAACCGCTGCTGATCATTGCAGAAGATGTTGAAGGTGAAGCGCTGGCGACACTGGTAGTGAACACCATGCGCGGTATCGTGAAAGTGGCTGCGGTGAAAGCACCGGGCTTCGGTGACCGTCGTAAAGCCATGCTGCAAGATATCGCGACGTTGACTGCGGGTACCGTGATCTCTGAAGAGATTGGTCTGGAGCTGGAAAAAGCGACGCTGGAAGATTTGGGTCAGGCTAAACGTGTTGTTATCAACAAAGACACCACCATCATCATTGATGGCGTGGGTGATGAAGTGGCAATTCAGGGTCGTGTGACTCAGATTCGCCAGCAGATTGAAGATGCAACGTCTGACTACGACAAAGAAAAACTGCAAGAGCGTGTGGCTAAACTGGCGGGCGGCGTAGCCGTTATCAAAGTTGGCGCCGCGACTGAAGTTGAAATGAAAGAGAAGAAAGCACGCGTTGAAGATGCGCTGCACGCCACTCGCGCCGCTGTTGAAGAAGGCGTTGTTGCAGGTGGTGGTGTTGCACTGATTCGTGCTGCGGCTTCTATCAGTGTATCTGGCCTGAAAGGCGATAACGAAGACCAAAACGTGGGTATCAAAGTTGCGCTGCGCGCAATGGAGTCTCCGCTGCGTCAGATCGTAATCAACGCCGGTGAAGAAGCCTCCGTGATCGCCAATACCGTTAAAGCGGGCGAAGGCAGCTACGGTTATAACGCCTATACCGAAGAATACGGCGATATGATCGCAATGGGTATTCTGGATCCGACCAAAGTAACGCGTTCTGCTTTGCAGTATGCAGCTTCTATTGCTGGTCTGATGATTACCACCGAATGTATGGTGACCGACCTGCCGAAAGGCGATGCGCCTGATTTAGGTGCTGGTGGCATGGGCGGCATGGGTGGAATGGGCGGCATGATGTAATGTGATCCCATTGTTGCCGGAAGCCGTTTTCCGGTGACTAGGGTCAAGTTACAGAAGCTCGTCTTTCTGTCCTTCAAAGAGCACTATCCGGTTGTGTACTGGGTAGTGCTTTTTTTATGCGTCAGCATTTCTGGAATGTTGCCACATCGGGGATGAATTGGTTTATAGCGTGTTATCAGGCGAGCATTCTGCGCTACAATAGGGACGCTTACTTTATTTACGAATGCTTTTATTTGCAAAGTAACCCTGTTCGGAGTAGGGAAATGTCTGACGATGCGTCAACGCTTCTGCGCACCATATCCTGGTTTACTGAACCCCCTTCGGTATTGCCTGAGCACATTGGTGACTGGCTGATGGAAACCAGTTCCATGACGCAGCGGCTTGAAAAATACTGTGCCCAACTGAGGGTCACGCTTTGTCGTGAGGGTTTCATTACGCCGCAGATGCTGGGCGAAGAGCGGGATCAACTACCGGCTGACGAACGTTACTGGCTGCGTGAAGTTGTGCTGTATGGTGACGATCGCCCCTGGCTTTTCGGCCGAACGATTGTCCCGCAACAGACGCTCGAGGGTTCTGGCGCGGCTTTGACGAAAATAGGCAATCAGCCGTTAGGTCGCTATCTGTTTGAGCAAAAATCGCTGACGCGTGATTATATTCATACCGGATGCTGCGAAGGCTTATGGGCGCGGCGTTCCCGCCTGTGTCTTTCGGGTCATCCGTTACTGTTGACTGAGCTTTTCTTACCGGAATCACCGGTTTATTACACACCTGGTGATGAAGGTTGGCAGGTAATTTGAGGAGATAAATCCTTGGAAAGAAGTGTTACAGCAGGGAAATGGCTGGCTTATTGTCGCTTGATGCGGATTGATAAACCGATAGGTTCTCTGCTACTGCTGTGGCCAACGCTATGGGCGCTGTGGTTGGCGGGAGGGGGAGCACCTGCACCGTGGACGCTCTTTGTTTTTGTCGCTGGTGTTTTCTTAATGCGTGCGGCGGGTTGCGTCATCAATGATTATGCCGATCGACATTTTGACGGCCATGTAAAACGCACGGCTTCTCGTCCGTTGCCCAGCGGTGAAGTGAGCGAGCAATCTGCTAAAATTCTGTTTGTTGTGCTGGTTTTGCTGGCGTTTGGTTTGGTGCTGACGCTGAATAAGATGACTATCTGGCTGTCCGTGGCGGGGCTGGTTCTGGCATGGGTCTATCCGTTTATGAAACGTGTGAGCCATCTGCCTCAGTTTGTGCTGGGTGCCGCATTCGGCTGGTCGATCCCCATGGCCTATGCTGCGGTGAGCGAAAGCCTGCCAGCAACCTGCTGGATGATGTTTCTGGCGTATATTTGCTGGACGGTGGCTTACGATACGCAATATGCGATGGTCGATCGTGATGACGACCTGAAGATCGGCGTGAAGTCTACGGCGATCCTGTTTGGCCGCTTTGACAATATCATCATCGGATTATTGCAGTTTAGTATGCTGGCGTTATTGCTGGCTTTAGGGAATATCACCGGGCTGGGAATTCCCTACACTATTTCGCTGCTGGTCGCTGCTGGGATGTTTATCTATCAGCAAATACTGACTGCCGGGCGTGAACGTGATGCCTGCTTTAAGGCATTCCATAATAATAAATATGCGGGTATGGCGATATTTATTGGCGTGCTGTTTGGCCTGTAGGCCAATCATCGGATACAAAAAAGCAGCGATTTATCGCTGCTTTTTTTATGACGGAATGTTCTGATGCGTTTGTCATGCTAAATGCATCCACGGTTTGATGATGGTATTTCCCCACCATCTTCCCGCGACTTTCTGCTGGGCTATCCCTGCGTTGTCTCTTCCGCCGTTTGACTACTACTTGTACTTGCTTCCATCTCAGTAGATGAGCTGGCGCTTTCAATAGTTAACCGAACCTCCGGGGTGATCAAATCACCGAGGATGTTGTAGATTGTCACGATATCGCCTTGCGCCGCTTCCGCACTGTCGGTGATATACCCTTCTGTACGTAAGGTCGCTACCAGCGTTGAGAACACCGCTTTATCAAAGAATTCCGGCGCGTTGATACCGTGCAGGACGGACAAGCGCTGTGCCATGTTTCGGCTTTCTTTCTCCAACGTCCCACGGTTGATTTCTGGATTTGCGCACAGCAACGACAGCGTAATCGCATAACGTTGCAGCGTTTCACGCACGCCTGCCGATAGCAGTTGTAGCGTACGGATACGTGGCGGGTTAATCGCCAATTGACCATCACGGCTACACAGTAATTCTTGTCGAGTCAGCTCATTCGCTAGCGTTTCCAGTACTCTTGGCAATTGCTCATTGGAATAGTGTAGGAACAGCTCGGCTTGCAGCAGCGGATAGATCAGCGTGATTTGTCGCACGACTTCGGCAAGTGTAATCCGACGATGATGGATGACGATGCTGGCGATCAGCGACGGTAATATCAACAGGTGCTGGATATTATTGCGGTAATACGTCATCAGAACAGCCTGCTCGCGCGGCAGAATGATGATGTCACCAATACTGTCCTTCTCCACTTCGAACTTGTTCATGCCCAGCGCGTGTTCCAGTAGTTCATCCGCAGTCTTCTTGGGCGCTGTAATATCTTTGTGGTAAGGAACCTGACGCAGCAGTTGCAGGTAGCAATCCAACTGTTCGTGCATTTGTTCACGTGTGAGCGAACGCTGGCGTGATGCTAATAGGGCAGTGGAACACAGGTTCATCGCGTTTGCTGCCGCAGAATTATTGATGCGCACCATGATATCCATAGAGATATCCTGCACCGTCGGTGTTAGCCAGCTTGGACGCTGCGCCTCGATGGGATCAATCGCGTCACGCCATTGCGGTACATGTTGATTCAGATAGGTTGTTAGCGGGAGCGGTTCGCCGAAGTTCACGTACCCCTGACCCAGATTACGTAGCTTACGTAAACCACGCACCATCTGCATAAAGCCTTCTTTTTCCTTCACCGCGCCGCGCAACTCTTTCGCATAGGTGCCGACTTCCATCACATGCTCGTAACCGACATAAATCGGCACCAACGTGATAGGGCGCGTGCCGCCTCTGAGCATGGCCTGAATGGTCATGGCTAGCGTGCCGGTTTTGGGATCCAGAAGACGCCCTGTACGTGAACGCCCGCCTTCCATGAAGTATTCAACCGAATAACCACGGGCAAACAGCTCGCCCAGATATTCGCGGAAAATCGTGGAATAGAGCTTGTTGCCCTTGAAGGTTCGGCGAATAAAGAACGCGCCAAGACGGCGGAAGATGGGTCCCGCCGGCCAGAAATTAAGATTGATACCTGCGGCGATGTGCGGCGGTACTAAGCCTTGATGGTACAGGACGTAGGAGAGCAGCAGGTAATCCATATGGCTGCGGTGGCAGGGCACATAGACAATGCCGTGGCCATCCTGCGCCAACTGACGAACGCGTTCGGCGTTATGGACGTTAATCCCCTGATAAAGGCGGTTCCATGTCCAGCTTAATACGCGATCAGACAGACGCACGGCCTCGTAGGAGAAGTCAGCGGCGATTTCTTCCATGAGCGCAATGGCGTTTTGCTGCGCTTTCTCATGAGAAATTTTCTTACTGCGAGCCTCATCATCTACCGCTTTCTTGATCGCTTTGGAGTCCAGCAGCTTGTTAAACAGTTCCTGACGCACCGGTAAGCGTGGGCCAACTGCTGCCAAGCGCTGGCGAGAGAAGTGCATACGCGCGACACGTGCTAGTTTGTGGGCTATGGTTTTGTCAGTGCCATGCTCGGTCGCCATATAGCGCAGCGACACTGGGCTTGAGAAGCGGACAAAACTGTCACGGCCTAGCCACAGAACGGCGAAGAATTTCTCAATGCCGTTGAGCAATCGCAGGTGTGGTGCAGCCTGAGTGTGACCTTCCCGACCAGGGGATCGCCCAAACATCACGGAAACTGGCACCATCTGTACGTCTAAATCTGGATTGGCGCGATGCAGGTCCAGATAATCGTGGAACAGCTTGACGGATTTCTGCTTGGGAACGTAATAACGGAAGACGCGCGGCCCGTCATTAATAAAGACGTGGCTAGGGAGTTCTACGCCATTGAATTCGAACGATTGCGAGGGGTCGGGTAAGCCCAATGCCAGACATTTCGCACGTAGCGTCAAGAGATCCGCCTGAGAGTTATAAGGCAGAACATAGAGTATAGGACGTGAGGGATCTAACCCCAACTCGACCACTGGATCTGCGGGAATAACTTTGCTTTTCACCAGCAGTTTCAGCGGGAGATTCAATAATTTATAGTAAATTTTACGCCAACCTGACATAACAACTTGGAGCCTCTTGTTAGCAATTCGCCGCAAGGATACCAGAAACTGCGTCGGAGATCTGTGGTGATGAGACAACGCAGGTAGGTTAAAATGCGAATTATGTAGAGTAAAAATAACGGAGGATAAATGAATAAAGCAACGGGGATGACCCGGATTATTAAAGCTACCGGTTATTCCTTTAAGGGGTTGCAGCAGGCGTGGCAGCATGAGGCCGCATTTCGTCAGGAAACCATATTGACGATTGTCGGCGTTATTATTGCGTGTTTACTGCCGGTTACGCTGGTCGAGAAACTGCTGCTGATTGGGTCTGTGGTATTGATTATGTTGTTTGAACTGGCCAACAGCGCTATTGAAGCCGTCGTCGACCGCATTGGCCTTGAACACCACGAATTATCCGGTCGGGCGAAAGATATTGGGTCGGCGGCCGTCTTTGTTGCCATCTTGTTAGCCGCTGTCGTATGGGGCAGCATCCTCTGGCAACATTTTGCCTGATGGCGCGCATAAACGAATAAAAGTCAGGGGCTTTGCCTATATCCCGATTCCCAATTGTGCGTTACCTGTATATACTCACAGCAAGACTGTATAAACAACCAGGGGGCGGAATGAAAGTATTAACAGCAAGGCAGCAGCAGGTTTATGACTTGATCCGCGATCATATTGCGCACTCCGGAATGCCGCCAACACGCGCGGAAATTGCTCAGCAGCTGGGATTTCGCTCTCCGAATGCGGCTGAAGAACATCTGAAAGCGCTGGCGCGTAAAGGCGTGATTGAAATTGTGTCGGGCGCTTCTCGTGGTATTCGTCTGTTAATGGAAGAAGAAACGGGTATTCCTCTGGTTGGCCGCGTAGCGGCTGGTGAACCTCTGCTGGCACAGGAACATATCGAATGCCGCTATCAGGTTGACCCTGCGATGTTTAAACCTAGCGCTGATTTCTTGCTGCGAGTCAGTGGTATGTCGATGAAAAATATCGGTATTATGGATGGCGATTTGCTGGCCGTACATAAAACAGAAGACGTGCGTAACGGGCAGATTGTGGTGGCACGTATTGACGATGAAGTGACAGTTAAACGACTGAAAAAACAAGGTAATACTGTGCATCTTCTCGCTGAAAATGAAGAGTTCGCTCCCATCGTTGTCGACCTGCGTCAGCAAAGTTTTTCGATAGAAGGCTTAGCGGTTGGCGTTATTCGTAACAGCGACTGGAGCTAATCGTCCGCACTGATGCACTGCTTGCCTATCTGGATCAGTGCATCATGTTCCGTGTGTTAATTCGCTAGTAATATATATTTAGTTACATTTGGCGTGTGTTTTCTACGACTCCCATTACCCCCTGTTTTTTCACTGCTTTTTTGCGGTGATTTCCCCTTTCTTTGTGCCATTCTAGTTACAGATACTTGGTTTTTTATTTTTAGTGAAATATTCGACTATAATTTCCACCAAGGTAAGCATTTTTATCTTGATTGGTCGTTTGGCGATTGATCATTAGCCACCACATTTAGGTCAGCCCAGTAATCAAGGGAGACAGTGGCGAAGAGCACCGTGGTGGCTCACATATTTATGATGCTGCTTACTGAATAATCTTATTTATCTGAAACTGACGCATAAGTCGGTAGTTACGATTTTTTTATGCGCAATGCACCTAAGGTATGGAGATTCTTATGAATAAAGACCAAGCCAGCGGTAACTGGAAACAGTTTAAAGGTAAAGCGAAAGAGCAATGGGGCAAATTAACTGATGACGATCTGACGGTCATTGAAGGTAAACGTGACCAACTGGTGGGTAGGATCCAGGAGCGTTACGGGTACGAAAAGGAAGCGGCGGAGAAAGAAGTGAAACACTGGGAAGATCACCACAAATATCACTGGTAGCAAACGCGATATCTCCCCGTAGAAAAGAAACGATAGCCTCTCAGGGCTATCGTTTTTTAATGGGAACGGTGTGGTCGTGATCGCAATGATCCGGTTGCTCGCATGTCGCCACTTCCTGACAGCCGCCACACAACCCGTGTGCTTCCACAACGCTGTGACGCAGTGTGAATCCCGATTGCTGCGCGAGGCTGCGTAGCGTTTCTTCCACACCTTCGGTTTGACGTTCCGTGACCTGTCCGCAGCGATCGCAGATGAAAAGGGCAGACGTATGGCTGTGGTCTTCGATGTGGTGACACAGCACGTAGCTGTTGTTTGATTCGACTCGATGAATGAAGCCTTGTTCCAGCAGAAAATCCAGCGCGCGATAGACGGTCGGTGGTTTAGCCTGAGGCTCAGAAACTCGCAGCAGATCCAGCAGATCATAAGCGCTGATAGCACCGGACTGCTGTGCCATAAGGCGTAAAACCTCTAACCGCTGTGGAGTTAGGCGCACAGCGCGCTGCTGACAAATCTGTTCAGCCTGGGCAAGAAGTTTGTCCTGATTGGTTGAATCCATTGTCATATCACCCTGACGCATTGAGGAACAAGGCGGATAGCTTACCACGACTGAGTAAAAACGCCGAGTGAGTGGCGTTTTCCTGCGAATACAACGGACAGAGGAACTACACGACCAGATCGATGAGCAGTGCCCGCAACGGTGATTCTGCCTGGAGCGTCAACGTCGTTTCTTCCTTGATGAAGGCTCCGTCACCACAGTGTAATGTTTCACTGTGCTGGCTGCCTTTCACTGCCATTGAACCGTGGATCAGCTGGAGGTAAGCCTGATTTCCCTGTAGGGCGATCGTGCTTTGCTCATTCGGCTGGAGATCGACATGATGGATCCAGACCTGCTGGCGCAGTTGCAGACTATCCTGCTCGCCTTCCGGTGAGGCAAGCAGCGTGTGGCTTGATGAACTCAGCCCCATGCGCTGCAGCGGGCTGTTTTCTCGGGTCTGGCAAGCATTCAGCCATAATTGCAGACGTGTCAGTGGCTTACTGGCATTGGTGTTATGTTCGCTATAGCTGACGTTCGGTTGAGTGGCGAGCAATAGCACATCTCCAGCTTTAGCCTGAATGTGGCAGCCGTTGCTGTCGCGGTATTCCGCTTCGCCCTGAAGAATAATATTCAGGATATCTACACGTGGGTAGGTTCGAGGCTGGAATGAGGCTCCCGGCGCTAACACTTCCTGATTGAGCACGCGAAGAGAAGCGTAGCCCAGTAACTGTGGGTCAAAATAGTGACCGAAAGAGAATGTATAGCGTGCCTGCAACCAGCCATAGTCGGCTTGACCGCATTGCCCTGCTGCTCTTCGTGTGATCATAATTTTTATCCCCAGAGAATTATTTATTAAACTGATAGTAATTGTGTGGACGTTGGATTGTTAGCTAGTTAATCTGGTCGGTATATTCAAAATTCCTGAATGAGTATGAAGATGGCGAGAGAACGAGCATTGACGCTGGAAGCCTTGAGGGTGATGGATGCGATCGATCGTCGTGGCAGCTTTGCCGCTGCGGCAGACGAGTTGGGTAGGGTGCCTTCGGCACTGAGCTACACCATGCAGAAACTGGAAGATGAGCTGGATGTAGTATTGTTTGATCGTTCCGGACATCGTACGAAATTCACGAATGTCGGACGAATGTTGTTGGAACGTGGACGTATCCTGCTGGAAGCCGCAGATAAACTCACCACGGATGCGGAAGCACTGGCACGTGGTTGGGAAACGCACCTGACGATTGTGACAGAAGCTCTGATTCCGACTCAGCGGATTTTCCCATTAATCGATAAACTGGCGCTTAAAGCGAATACGCAGGTATCGATCCTGACGGAAGTGCTGGCGGGCGCGTGGGAACGTCTTGAGCAAGGGCGCGCTGATATCGTGATTGCACCGGACATGCATTTTCGTGCGTCTTCCGAAATGAATACCCGCAAACTGTACACGATGAATAACGTTTATGTTGCCAGCCCAGAACACCCTATTCACCAAGAGCCAGAGCCGCTGTCGGATGCGATTCGTGTAAAATATCGTGGGATTGCCATGGCGGACACCGCGCGTGAGCGTCCAGTGCTGACTGTACAACTGCTGGATAAACAGCAGCGTCTGACGGTGAGTTCTCTAGATGATAAACGGCGTGCGCTGTTGGCTGGGCTAGGTGTCGCGACGATGCCATATCCTATGGTCGCGCAAGATATTGCCGAAGGACGTTTACTGGTGATTGGGCCAGAGCATCAGATGGAAAGCCAGATTATTATGGCGTGGCGGCGAGACAGCATGGGCGAAGCGAAATCCTGGTTCCTGCGTGAAATTCCAAAACTACTGAACCAGCCCTAAATCCTGCGCTTTCTGAGGCAAGGTGTGGAGCCACACCTTGCCTCAGCACTTCATGCTTTAAGTGTAAATCGACAAAACCTTAGTATAAATCGACAAACTTTTTATCACGTTGGTGAGGCTGGTTCAGATCTTGCTCTGGGCCCAGCGAAATCACCCCGTGCGGATTAATCGTGCCGTGGCTACGATAGTAGTGGTGACGAATATGCGCCATATCGACAGTTTCGGCGATGCCGGGCATCTGATAAATATCACGCAGAAAACCGAACAGATTGGGATAATCACTCAGGCGATATTTATCGCACTTAAAATGCGTGTGATAGACCGGATCGAAACGGATCAGCGTCGTCCACAGCCGCAGGTCGGCTTCGGTTAACTGCTCACCGGTCAGGTAGCGCTGTTTTGCCAGTATGGTTTCCAGATCGGATAACGCAGCGAAAACGGTGGTTGCAGATTCATCATAGGCTGACTGAGTCGTCGCAAAACCGGCTTTGTAAACGCCGTTGTTGACCTTGTCGTAAATCCAACTGTTCAATTCATCAATCTGAGTACGTAGTGCTTCTGGGTAGTAATCTCCCGCGATTGCACCTACGCCATCAAACGCGCTGTTCAGCATGCGGATGATATCGGCGGATTCGTTACTGACGACAGTGTGTTGCTCGGTGTCCCACAGGACGGGCACGGTTACCCGACCGCTGTAGTCTGGTTTGGCGTGCAGATAGAGTTGATAGAGGAATTCATGCTGATAGAGCGAATCACCCGTTGCGGCCTCAAAATCGGTACCGAACGTCCAGCCGTGATCGAGCATGAGTGGGTGAACCACTGAAACGGCGATGTGATCCTCTAACCCTTTCAACTGCCGCATTAGCAGCGTGCGATGTGCCCACGGGCAGGCGAGCGAAACATAGAGATGATAACGGCCAGACTGGGCGGGAAAGCCGCCTTTGCCGGTGAGGCCGGGTGCGCCATCGGGCGTTACCCAGTTGCGGAATGCAGATTCCGAGCGCTTAAAGTGACCGCCGGTAGATTTGGTTTCATACCAGGTATCGTGCCATACGCCGTCAACCAGTTGTCCCATAAATCCTCCCGTTAGTGAGTGATGATAAAACGACAGCAAGCCTTGTATGCTTGCCGTCGCTATTTTGAGTGTATTCGTTATTCGACTATTCAGTGTAGTACAGGCTGGAGAAGGCTCGTCTTACCACTTTTTGCCCAGCAGGCGGTCGATGCTGAATGCGCCTGGACCCGTTACAGCCAGCAGGAGGTAGCCACCAGCGATGGTCAGGTTTTTCAGGAACATCAGTTGGTTCATGCCTTCCGCAAAGTTAGAGTGGAAAAGCAGCGCGGTCAGCAGCGTAAAGCCCGCGGTGAACAGCGCGACGGTACGAGTCAGCAGTCCGAACAGAACCGCCAGACCACCACCCAGTTCCAGCAGAATGGTCAGTGGCAGCAGGAAGGTCGGTACGCCCATCGCCTGCATGTATTGTTGTGTGCCTGCATAGGCATCGCCCAATTTACCGTAACCTGCAACGATAAACAGAATCGGCATTAAGATACGAGCAACCAGCAGTGCAGTGCTTTCTAAATTTTTCATCATCTCTCCAATTAATTTTATTGTGGGCTATATCGCCCTGTTGTGTTTGTTATAGCAGGTGTTGTCTGAAAACTTGCCCCGCCATCAGGTTATGGGCAGATAGTATAGAGAGATGATTTGCGCTACCAGCGAGTATAATTGTTGTTTTATTTCAGAAAAATTGATGTTGGGTTAAATGTACAAGAACGCGCGGCAATGACGTGAGAGCGTTAGGCAAAAGTGAGATGAAAAGTGGCGTACAGGAAAGGTAGATAACCGATGCGATAGAATAGGTTACGTACGTTGGTCAAATGTTTTGCGGACGAGCCTGAATGTCCCCCACAGCCCGACGAGGCGGCGTCCCCAGCGAATCATACGGCTGGGGTGGCGTACGCCATAGAGCGCCACGAGGCTGGAGCCAACGATCCAATATTTACGCCACTGCATCAAGCTTTGCCAGCTGCGATCGTAACGGGCGGTGGTACCCAGCCAGTGTTTCTTACCTGCTGATAAATCCAGCCGCTGCTGCTGTATCCGGCGCAGTAGCTGGGTTTTTTCTCTGTCTCGTTGCTGACGCTGGTTCATTTGGGATCGTCCTCCAGCAGCGATCTGTCGGTCGCCAGCTCCTTACGCGTCGCTTTGAGCAAGGTAGAACGTCGTACCTTCAGGAGTGTCCATATGCCGCCTATCAACGCTAATCCAAGCAATGTGGCGGTAATACACCCCAGCGCAAAGAGACGATATTGCGGGTCAATGCCCCAGATGATCAGCGCAATCAGGCTCATAATGCCAAAAGCGGCAAAAAGTAGCGTCAGGCCGACCATGATCAGTAACTGAATTAGATTGGCTTTTTCTTCCTCTAATTCGATTACAGCCAGTCGAACGCGGCTTTCCACCATGCTGACAATAATGGAGATGATGCGCTGAGCAGAAGCCATGACCCCGCTCGCGGGGCCTTGTTGTGATTTATCCGTCATAGCCATCCGCTAATTAGCGACGAGACAGTAGGACGCCAAGCACGACACCGACTGCTGCGCCAATGCCGACACCGGTCCACGGGTTCTGACGTACATAATCGTCGGCAGATTCAACCGCTTCTTTGGTTTGCGAAGCGATGCGCTCACCGGTATCGCTCAGGCGGCTGCGAGTTTCTTTCAGCGCGCTTTCTGCCTTATTGCGCAGTTTGTCGAGTTCCGCTTTAGATTTGTCGCTGGAGGTGCTTAATACTTCTTCCAGCGTGTCCGCCAGTGATTTCAATTCGGCGCGTAGGTACTCGGAATTTTGATCTTTAGCCATATTAATAACCCTTCATGTTATAAACCTGAACGTTAACTATAGCTGAAGCTGAGATTTATGCTGCCCTAAACGGGTACGGACAATTCTGATAACTCGCTGTAAATTTTAGTGATTTGGTTTTTGAATACAAAATGAACAGTTATTGTGTGTTTTGTATGGACAATGTTTTATAGGAGCCGTGTGGTGATGGGTTATTGCGACGCGCCACTTTCCGCTGCACGTAATTCCTGCTCGGCTTCAGCTAACTTTCTTTCGCGTTTGAGGATCTTCTCTGCGTCATCCCGTTTCTGGCGACTTTCGCTCAGTTCCTGCTGCCGTTCAGCGACGTCTTTGCGTTTTTCCGCAATGGCTTCCTGACGTTTCTCTGCTAGTCCGGCATCCGTACAGTGGTTTTTTACACCATCCAACGCCTTTTCTAACCCATTGATGCGGTTCTGGTTGCCGTGCTTGTGTGCTTCATCGATTTGGCGCTGAATATCCTGTGCTTTTTGTTGACAGGTTTCCACCTGATCGGCGGTATTAGCAAGAGTATGACCGGAAAGCAGGACAGATAATGCGATAACGGATGGAGACAGTTTCATATTCGTCACCCCAGTTTTGATTGTTTTTGTGTCAGTTTCTGCTGCCAAAACGGTGTCGGGCTTGTCGCCTGCTGCGCGGTAATCGTGACTTTAGGCAGAGACAAACGGAGGACGTCTCTGGCAGCGATACTCTGTTCCGGCGAAGCAAGACGAACGATCAGGCTATCTTGCTCTGGCGTAATGCTTTTGATCGCAATCCCTTTTTCATTGAGACGCTGATACACGTAAAAGCCATCTGGCAATGCCGCACCATCATAAGGCTTGATGTGTAGCATAGCATCGTCTTGGGAGTGACGTTGCGGCTGAGACTGCGTCAATGCAATAATCGGCAAGGCAAGCAATAGCAATATGCGGCCTATTTTCCTGGGGGATAACGTGAGGGATAACCAGCGGATTGACACGGTTAGCTCCCTTTTTCTGCATTATTTGCGTTAGTGTCGCGTTTTTTACGCCAGAGTACAAAGAGCGATCCAAACAGGCCGACAAACAGCAGTACCAGTGGCAGCATCATAAGGCAGAGCATGAGTTCGTCTTCATATTTCAGGAAGATTGTCGTTTTTCCTAAAGCGAAGCCCAGCGTAACTAGAATAAATACCCACAGGAACCCGCTCATCCAGTTAAAGAACTGAAAACGTGCGTTATTCAGGCCTGACAAACCTGCAATGGTGGGTAATAGCGTTCGGACAAAAGCCAGAAAGCGGCCAACTAAAAGCGCGGACAAACCATGACGGTGGAAGAGCTGGTGGGCACGTTGGTGATAGTGTGCGGGTAAATGTGATAGCCAGCCCTGAACAATTCCCGTATTGCCAAGCCATTTCCCTTGGATATAGCTTGCCCAGCAGCCGAGGCTAGCGGCCGTCGTCAGTAGAAATATCGTAAAAGGGTAATTCATTGTGCCTTTGGCGACGAGAACGCCGACCAAAATGAGCAGGCTATCGCCGGGCAAGAAAGCGGCTGGGAGCAGGCCATTTTCCAGAAAGATAATCAGAAACAATAATATATAGATGGTCCACACCAGCTTTGGGTCGGCTAAAATATCGAAATCCTGATGCCAGAGTGCGTTTAACAGTTCTTTGATTAATTCCATCCGGTATTCCTAATACTGCTGTTGCATTTTAGCCTTGGCGACGATCACGCTTCTAGACATAACAAGAGTGAATAGTGTTATCAGGGCACAGGATTATGATTTTTTGATGATCTCTGTTTTTTCCGCCCGATAGTGGCGCTGGTGTCTGACTTGATGCTCGCTTTTCGCTGCGAACCCGATAAACAGGCAGCTTAGGGATTGTTTGGTCTTGGCAGACTTTGCATCCAAAGCGGCGGATTAAGCGTAAGAAAGACGCGTTAACTGTAACAAAATAGGTGTTGCTGAGACAGAAAAATATTACGACAACTTGGGCGGTTTAGGGGGATTTTTCGAGGAAGAGTTGGGATTTCTGCGATATTTTACACTCGCTGACAGAAATCAACGTTTTCTGACCTTTTTCCTCTGGTGCCAAAATTTCCCCCTTCGCTCAAAACGAGGGGGAAGATGCACATCTTAGGACTTGCCAGTGTGTATTTGGTCGAGATGAACGACTGGGTTTTCGGCGAACATATAGCGATCGACGTTAAACTCGAAATCATCTGTCGTAGCGCGAAACAGCATCTGTTTGGTGTTTTCCAGATGTTGCCACATTGCCAGTTTTGCAGCGTAAGGATCTTTGCGAATCAGCGCCTTAAGGATGCGGTCATGCTCTTCGCACCAGCTTTCAATGGACTTGTCGTCAATGTGCTCATGCAGTTTGCGCCAGTAGGGGTTGTGAATCCGTTGGCTCCACATTTTCTCGACGATAGTTGCCATTGCTGAATTTTGCGTTGCGAGCGCGACCTGAACGTGGAATTTGAGATCCCACTGAGAATCACGGAAGCGATCTTCCTGACGCGCATATTCCTGAATTTCCATCAGTTGGACGATGTCCTGACGGGTTACCTGCGTGGCAGCAAATTCAGCAATATTGCTTTCAATGAGTTGGCGTGCCTGAAGCAGCTCAAACGGACCAGCTGCGACGAATTCGATATCACCGCTATTAATGAACGTGTTCTTCTGCTGGTTGGAAATAACGTGGATGCCTGAACCCTTGCGGACTTCAACGTACCCTTCGACTTCCAGCATAATGATGGCTTCACGCACCACGGTGCGACTGACGTTCATTTCTTCAGCAATATAACGTTCTGCCGGTAATTTTTCGCCGACCTGATACATACCGCTTTCGATACGCTGTTTTAATTCTGCGGCTAACTGCTGGTATAGCCGTCGGGGTTCAGTGAGTGCCATGATGATGTCTACTCTCGATAGATGACGGTCCATGTGCCACGTCAGGGCCTGAGGGTCTATCTCGTTAATCTTTGAGGGATGATTTGTTATACCACTTAATAATAGCAGCAACCAATGTCGTGGTCACAGTTATTGCAGTGTGTTACTGGGGAGGTGGCTCACCCGGTAGCAGATCATACCGGATGAGCCAGGATAATGCAGGAATTATCAGTGCTCGTTGGCTTCTTTCAATGTTTCAGCCGCTGCAGCGACTTCTGAGGCGGGTTGGTTTTTCAACACTGTCCAGATCACGACCGCGCCTAATAGATCAAAGACCGCCAGTGCAGCAAACAGCGGGCTGAAGCCCATGGTATCAGCCAGTGCGCCTACAACCAGTGCAAACATAGTACTTGCCATCCAGGCAGCCATACCTGTTAAGCCGTTCGCCGTGGCGACTTCATTACGGCCAAACACATCGGATGACAGGGTAATCAGTGCGCCGGACAGCGACTGGTGCGCGAAACCACCCACACACAGCAGTGCAATGGCGACATAAGGGCTGGAGAACAGCCCGATCATCCCCGGAGCAATCATCAGTACCGCACCCATAGTGACAACCAGTTTGCGAGAAACGATCAGGTTCACTTTGAAATGCTTCTGGAACAGCATTGGCAGGTAACCACCCAAGATACAGCCGATATCGGCGAACAGCATTGGCATCCAGGCGAACATGGCGATTTCTTTCAGGTTAAAGCCGTAGGCTTTAAACATGAACAGCGGGATCCACGCGTTGAAGGTTCCCCACGCTGGCTCAGCCAGGAAACGTGGCAGCGCGATACCCCAGAATTGGCGGTTATGCAGAATCTGCCAGGCAGACATTTTCTTTGCGTTATTGGTTTGGTGCTGTGCTTCTTGCCCGCTAAGAATGTAGTCGCGCTCTTCGTCGCTGAGTTTTTTCTGATCTTTCGGGTGTTTATAGAAAATGAGCCAGCAGATGGCCCAGACCATGCTTAATGCACCGGTAATGATAAAGGCCATTTCCCAGCTGTGCGCCACAATGGCCCACACCACCAGCGGCGGAGCGATCATCGCGCCGATGGATGACCCCACGTTGAAGTAGCCGACGGCGACTGAACGCTCTTTTGCCGGGAACCACTCACTGCTGGCTTTCAGGCCAGCAGGAATCATTGCCGCTTCCGCCATGCCGACCGCACCGCGGGCGATAGCCAGACCACCCCAACTGTTTGCCAATGCGGTGCCCATGCAACAGATAGCCCACATAATGGCAAACATGGCATAGCCGATTTTTGTGCCAAGCAAATCCAGTACATAGCCGGCGATGGGCTGCATAATGGTATAACAAGCTGAGTAGGCAGCAACGATGTAAGAATACTGCTGTGTGGTGATGTGCAATTGATCTTGTAGCGTCGGTGCGGCGACAGAAATTGCATTACGCGTCAGATATCCCAGCACGGTGCCAATTGTCACCAGGCCGATCATATACCAGCGTAATCCTTTGATTTTACGCATTTAACTTTCTCTCCGAGTCAATAAAAAACACGGTGATGGCTCTTGAGTAGCGTCACGGTGTGATGTGTCTTATATGTAGTGCGACACGTTTTTTTGTTGTGCCTGGCAGGAAAACCCTTCTCTTTATGAGATAGCGATTGAATCCCTGCTTAAGGCAGCGCTACAATAATTTGTCATACAACTTTAAAAGTTGAGTGATATCACAAAACCATTATTTTTATGCGGAATAACGAATTCCTCGTTTAAACCGAGAGAGTAGGGCGGTATAACGCCTTAAATGCTGCGTTATTGTACTGCTTGTTAGATTTTTGCGATCATGACCTCACAAATCCTGTGAGATATTGCGCATAATTGGTGTGATATCTTTTAACGACCAACCCATTTGGTGCACAAGAAGCACGGTAAGGAAGAAAACATGCCCCAGTTTCTGAGTGAAGATTTTCTGTTAGATACTGAATTTGCCCGTCGCCTTTATCATGAGTATGCCGTCGACCAACCCATATTTGATTACCACTGTCATTTACCGCCTGAGCAGATCGCGGAAAACTATCGTTTCAAAAATTTGTATGACATCTGGTTGAAAGGCGATCACTACAAATGGCGGGCGATGCGTACCAACGGCGTGCCTGAGCGCTTGTGTACGGGCGATGCCAGCGATTGGGAAAAATTTGAAGCCTGGGCTGCAACCGTGCCGCACACCATCGGCAACCCGCTTTACCACTGGACACATCTGGAACTACGCCGTCCGTTCGGCGTGACTGGTACGCTGCTGTCGCCGAGCACGGCAAAAGACATCTGGGATCGTTGTAATGCCATGCTGGAACGCGATGACTTTACTGCGCGTGGCATCATGCAGCAGATGAACGTGAAAATGGTCGGTACGACAGACGATCCGATTGACGATCTGCGCCACCATAAAGCCGTTGCTCAGGATTCCAGTTTTTCTATCAAAGTGTTGCCGAGCTGGCGCCCAGATAAAGCGTTCAACATTGAGCAGGCAACCTTTAATGACTATATGGCGAAGTTGGGTGAAGTCTCCGATACCGACATTCGTCGCTTCAGCGATCTGCAAACAGCGCTGACCAAGCGTCTGGATCACTTCGCGGCGCACGGCTGTAAAGTGTCTGACCACGCGCTGGATGTGGTGATGTTTGCCGAAGCGGATGACGCAACGCTGGACAAAATTCTGGCGCGTCGCCTTGCTGGCGAAACGCTGAGCGAACATGAAGTAGCACAGTTCAAGACTGGTGTTCTGGTTTGGTTGGGGGCGGAATACGCGCGTCGCGGCTGGGTTCAGCAGTATCACATTGGCGCACTGCGCAACAATAATCTGCGTCAGTTCAAGCTGCTGGGGCCGGATGTGGGCTTCGACTCCATCAACGACCGTCCGCTAGCTCAGGAACTGTCTCGCCTGCTCAGCAAGCAGAATGAAGAAAATCTGCTGCCGAAAACCATCCTTTACTGCCTGAACCCGCGCGATAACGAAGTGCTCGGCACGATGATCGGCAACTTCCAGGGTGAAGGTATGCCGGGCAAGATGCAGTTCGGTTCCGGCTGGTGGTTCAACGATCAGAAAGATGGCATGCAACGCCAGATGACCCAGCTAGCGCAGCTTGGTTTGCTGAGCCGCTTTGTCGGTATGCTGACCGATAGCCGCAGCTTCCTGTCTTATACCCGCCATGAATATTTCCGCCGCATTCTGTGCCAGATGATTGGCCGCTGGGTGGAGGATGGCGAAGCGCCAGCCGATCTGCCGTTGCTGGGCGAAATGGTGAAAAACATCAGTTTCGATAACGCTAAAAACTATTTTGCTATCGAGCTGTAATTCCACCGCGTTGTAGGGTGTGAATTGCGCGAGAGGCGCGGTAGTAAGATTCCTAAAGGGGCTTACACCGCGGCTCTCGATTCTCGGTCTTTTGTCATCAGCACGCGTGGTTATTATACGGTGCTGGTGAATATGAATGCAGGGCAAGGATGACGGTGATTGATCGGTCGTGCCCTGAATGTGAGATTCGTCCTGAGGTAGCCTGTTAATGCAAACGTTAAATCGTCGTAACTTCCCCGGTCGTCAACATCCGGATCGTGTTATTCAGTTTGGTGAAGGCAACTTCCTTCGCGCCTTTGTTGATTGGCAACTGGATTTGCTGAATGAGCACACCGATCTGGATGCGGGTATTGTCGTTGTTCGCCCGATCGATTCCGATTTTCCGCCCGCGCTGGACACTCAGGATGGGCTTTACACCACCATTATCCGCGGCCTGAACGAGCAGGGTGAGGCAGTTCGCGAACCGCGTCTAATCCGTTCGGTAAACCGTGAAATCAACGTGTACCGCCAGTTTGATGAATATTTGGCTCTGGCGCACGATCCAAACATTCGCTTCGTTTTCTCTAATACCACCGAAGCCGGTATCAGCTATCACGCAGATGATCGCTTGAGTGATGCTCCACCCGTTAGCTTCCCGGCGAAATTAACCCGCCTGCTGTATGAGCGCTTCTGTCATTTTGACGGCGCGGCAGATAAAGGCTGGGTACTGCTGCCGTGCGAACTGATTGATTACAACGGCGTGGCGCTGAAAGAGCTGGTGCTGCGCTATGCCGCACAGTGGGAACTGACATCAACGTTTACCGCTTGGCTGAACGATCACAACACTTTCTGTTCGACGCTGGTGGACCGCATTGTCACAGGTTACCCGCGTGCCGAAGTTGAGGCGCTACAGCAGGAAATGGGCTATCAGGATACATTCTGGGATACGGCGGAACACTTCTATCTGTTCGTGATTCAGGGGCCACTGTGGCTGGCAGAAGAATTACGCCTGAACAAGCTGGATCTGAACGTGCGTATCGTTGATGACATCAAGCCATATAAAGAACGCAAAGTGGCGATTCTCAACGGTGCCCATACCGCGCTGGTGCCGGTCGCGTTCTTGGCGGGTCTGGATACCGTTGGCGAATCGATGAATGATGCCCTGATTGGCAAATTTGTGGAAAAGACCATTGCCGAAGAGATTGTGCCGGTATTGGATTTACCGCATGACGAGCTGACCTCGTTTGCTCAGGCCGTGCTAAGCCGCTTCCGCAACCCGTTCATTCAGCATCAGCTGTTGTCTATCTCGCTGAATGGCATGACCAAATTCCGCACCCGTATTCTGCCGCAGTTGCTGACTTACCGTGAGCGTCACGGTGAACTGCCAGCGCGCTTGACGTTTGCGCTGGCGGCTCTGATTGCATTCTATCGCGGCGAGCGCAGCGGTGAAGGCGATGCATTACAAACTTATCCGTTGCAGGATGACGCACACTGGCTGGAGCGTTATTCCACGCTGTGGGCGGGCGTAAAAGAAAACACCGTCAGCCTGGCTGAGTTGGTGAATGTAGTACTGCGCGATGCAGATCATTGGGAACAGGATTTAACACAAGTTCCTGGCCTAGCTGCGCAGGTGACTGAACAGTTGCAAACCATTGTTGAGCGCGGCATGCGCGCAGCTGTGGAAGGTTATTGCTAATCAGTAAGAAGGGTTATCCATGCAAAGTATTATAAAAATTCATTCTCTGGACAATGTGGCTGTCGCCCTGCGTGATGTCGAGCAAGGTGAGACGGTGTCGGTGGATAGCCATACGGTGACACTTCAGCAACCTGTCGTGCGTGGACATAAGTTCGCGCTAGAAACCATCGCACCGGGAGAAATGATTACCAAGTATGGCCTGCCGATCGGCCATGCATTGGTGTCTATTGCTCCCGGAGAACATATTCACTCCCAGAACGCGAAAACCAATCTGAGCGATCTGGATGAATATGAGTACCAGCCTGAATTTCTCGAATTACCGTCACAGATGGGCGATCGGGACGTGCAGCTTTATCGCCGCAAAAATGGCGATGTCGGTATCCGTAATGAACTGTGGATCCTGCCAACCGTCGGCTGTGTGAACGGAATTGCACGCCAGATTCAGCAGCGTTTCCTGAAAGAAACCAATGATGCTGAAGGTATCGACGGCGTTTACCTGTTTAGCCATACCTTCGGCTGTTCACAGCTCGGTCAGGATCACGAGAATACCCGCACGATGCTGCAAAACATGGTGCGTCACCCGAATGCGGGTGCGGTGTTAGTGATCGGTCTGGGCTGTGAGAACAATCAGGTTGACGCGTTCCGCAGCACATTGGGTGGTTTTGATTCTGACCGCGTCACGTTCATGGTATGTCAGCAGCAGGACGATGAGGTTGAAGCTGGTCTGGAGCGTCTGCACACGTTGTATGAAGCTATGCGCCATGACAAACGCGAGCCGGGTAAGCTGAGCGAGCTGAAGTTTGGTCTGGAATGCGGCGGTTCCGATGGGCTGTCCGGTATTACTGCCAACCCGCTGTTAGGTCGTTTCTCCGACTATCTGATCGCCAATGGCGGCACCACCGTGCTGACCGAAGTACCGGAAATGTTCGGTGCGGAACGTATTCTGATGAGCCGCTGCCGTGATGAAGCCACGTTTGAGAAAACCGTGCACATGGTTAATGACTTTAAACAGTACTTCATCGCGCACAACCAGCCGATTTATGAAAACCCATCGCCGGGTAACAAGGCGGGTGGGATCACTACGCTGGAAGAGAAATCACTAGGCTGTACGCAAAAAGCGGGTCAGAGCAAGGTGGTGGACGTGCTGAAATATGGTGAGCGCTTACACACTCCAGGGCTTAACCTGCTCAGCGCGCCGGGGAATGATGCCGTAGCAACCAGCGCGCTGGCGGGCGCGGGTTGTCATATGGTGCTGTTCAGTACCGGGCGCGGCACACCTTACGGCGGATTTGTCCCTACCGTAAAACTGGCGACCAACAGCGAGCTGGCGAAGAAGAAACCGCACTGGATTGATTTCGATGCGGGACGTCTGATCCACGACATGCCGATGGATGAACTGCTGAGTCAGTTTGTAGAACTGATTGTGGAGACTGCTGACGGTAAGCAGACGAAGAATGAAGTAAACGACTTCCGCGAATTAGCCATATTTAAGAGCGGCGTAACGTTGTAAATATTATTCATTCCAATTAAAATAAAACGGCGTTTCATTTTTATAATGGCGCCGTTTTTTTTCGCAGCAACTTTTTAGAGGCAGGGATCATGACACAGTATTGGATTGCCCAGTCTGTTGGTGTACTGGCGTTTCTGGTCGGTATCACCATGTTTTTCAACCGTAACGATAAAAAATTCAAAATACAGCTATCGGCATACAGCGCCGTGATTGGCCTGCATTTCTTTCTGATGGGAGCAAATGCGGCGGGCGCCAGCGCAGTGTTGAACTCGGCGCGTACGCTCATTTCACTGAAAACACATAATATTATTGTGATGTTTGTCTTTATTTCGCTCACGCTGCTGTTTGGTTTGTCGGGCATGCGTCATGCGATGGAACTGTTGCCGATAGCCGGTACGGTCGTCAGTACCTGGGCGCTGTTCCGCACCTCTGGGTTAACGACTCGCTGCGTGATGTGGTGTTCAACTGCTGGCTGGGTTGCGCACAATATCTGGCTGGGCTCGATTGGTGGATCGCTGATCGAAGGCAGCTTCCTGCTGATGAATGGCTTTAACATCATCCGCTTCTGGCGCATGCAGCAGCGCGGTATCGATCCTTTTAGCGTAGAGAAGAAAGCATAATTTCAGGTTTTGCTCGTAGCATAACGCCGCTCGTTCTTAAGCGAACGGCGTTAAAGGCTAGGGGATAATCAATCCCTTTAATATTGCCTTGAAAAGCTGTAAACCAAAGTAATGACGTGGTTAGTTACTATCTGAATTCCTTACTTCTAGTTCAAAAACTGTCATTATCAGTATGTTTTTAAACGATGAAGCATGCTTACGCCTGAACCGTCACTTTGATGGCTCTACCAGGATTCTACCATTGCAAAGTATGAAGTTAGGGGTACTCTTTGACCGTAAGATCTATGATAAACTTTCCGGCATTAGAATTGTATGTTCTCTAAACCTTCAAGGACGGACATAACCCATGAGCAAAAGAGAGTTTGTCGGTACAACAAACATTACTCATGCTGGTATCAAGAAGCTTTTTACTCGCTGGAAGGATGAACCTTCTCAGGCGATCGTTGAACTAGTAGCCAATGGATTTGATGCAGGAGCCAGTAAGGTTGATGTCCAAATCAAACGGAATGATCTAGGGGGGCTGGAATCTGTATCTGTGTTGGATAATGGTTCCGGTATTAATATTGATAAATGTGAAGAGCATTTTTCAAGATTTAATGAGTCCCTTAAACAAGGAAATGATGATTTACAAGGCGCTCATGGTAAGGGGCGCTTATCTTTTCATCTGTTTAGCAAGGAAGCAATTTGGTTTACCCGTTATCAGGGGCACGACTTTAAGATTACTATAAATAGCGAAAGCCTTCGAGATTTTAAGGTTGTAGAGCTTGTTGAATCAGAGCAACATGCATCCCTAAGAAATTTGCAAAATGGAACATGTGTTGTTTTACGTCATTTCATAAAAAATTTGCCTGGAAAAGATTCTATTATCAAGAAGTTGCAAAATAATTTCGGCTGGCGGCTATCATTAAACAAAAATAGAAAACTTTTTCTAAATGATTTTGAAATTAATGTTCCATTGAATGTATCGATTGAAAAAAATATTGAAGTTGATAAGTTCACCTTTAATGTCTTATTTATACGCTGGATAAGCAAGCCAGGCGTAGAAAAATCATTCAATTATCTTGTTAATAAACAGGGAAGAATTGTCTTCCGTGAGCTAAGTAGTTTTAACCATAAGCAAAATTTTTATCTTAGTACCTATACTCGTTCTGATTGGGTGGATTTTTTTGACATTCATGATTCTAGTTTGAATTTTAATGATGAAAAAAAAGTCAGTATTAGTTCTTATGAGTATAAAAAGTTAAAATCAGAAATTCAAAAGATAGGGAAAGAAATTTATGAAACTTTCCTTAAAGAATTTGTGGATGAAAAAATATGTGAGTATGAAGAAAAAGGATATTTTCCATCTTATTCTGATCTCTTAGAAGTGGATGCTAAATGGAGAATGCAGACCATAAAAAAGACAATAAGTAGTATTTATTATGCTGATCCATCAATATTCTCAAATCTAAAGTCAAAGCAAGCTAAAATTCTTATACACCTTATCGATAAATTAATAGTATCTAATGAAAATAGTGAGCTTTTCGACGTGTTAGAAAGCATCCTTGAATTAGATCATAAAAGCTTATGTGAATTACAGTCTCAAATAGAAAAAACATCACTTCAGAATATAATTTCTACTATTGAAGTTTTGCAGCGTAGAGAGTCTTCTGTTCAGAAATTAAAGGAAGTTATAGTAAGCCATTATGATAAGGTAAGAGAAACACCTGATCTTCAACTTGTCATCGAAAATAATACATGGTTATTCGGCAATAAATATACTATGTTAGGGGCTGAGGAAGATGATTTTCAGAGAATAGCATATAATTTAAGAAATCATGTTAAGGGTATAGATACACTCACATTAGATGATCTTTCTGATGGGTTGGATATTGAAGGAGTCCGCAGACAGGTAGATCTTTTTCTTGCAAGACGACGTATTGATTTTAATGGCCGTGGTGAAAGCTACTTCCAATGTACGATCATAGAGATAAAAAAGCCGAGTATTTCTTTAAATGAAAAGCATCTTCAGCAGTTGAAGGATTATGCAAAAATAATCCTCCAGCACCCTGGTTTTTCAATGGAAAATATGAGATTCGAATTAATTCTCGTTGGAAGAAAAATATCTAATTCTGACTTTGAGATTGGTGCTGCGTTAGAAACTGCAGAAGCACGAAACGAACCTGGGTTAGTGTTTGATGTGAAAAATGGTCGTATAAAAGGATATGTTAAAACTTGGGGTACTATATTTTCTGAATTCGAGTTGTCTAATAGCTATTTGCTAAATAAACTAAAATTGAGAAGGGATTATTTTGATGCTGAAGAGTTAATAAATGATCTGCATGAATCTACTGAATAATATTAATGGGCAGTATATTTAGATGAACATGAAAGACAGTGATTATTGCGATATTAAAAAGGATATAAGATTCTACGCCAGAGATATGAATCAATGGTGGAAAAACCTACAAAAAGATTCTGTGGCAGAATGGTTATTGCTTACGACTATTGGCTGCTGGGGTATACCTAATCACTTATTTCAAATGTTGGCATTCATTCTTACAATTTTGTTTTTTACTGGTAAACTTAAAACTCTTCAGCGGAAATATTCATTTGTTAAGTCAGAGAAGATGATTTTTGGCAAGATCATGGGGAATGATTTTTCTGTAAAGGAACGAGAAATTCTTCTCTATCGGCTAGATAAAATCAAGAAATTCAGACGTAATAGAAATATTATCTTCATTCTTAAAAGAAATTGGCGTTTTATTTTTGGATACACCTTCTTGATGGTTTCTTTTGTCTATAATTTATAAAAATATAGAATGTCTTACATTTTTTATTGCAAAGTAGACCAATCAATTAGATTATGTTGACTGGCCATTTTTATAATATCACAATTTAAACTGGTTGTTTTCAGTATTGGTTACGTTATTTATGCATCTGAAAAATTGACGACTCGGTTTGTGCTTTTCATGTTAATGTGATTTAACCATCACTAATAATATGCTGTGATTCTAATTGTGATTATTTTCTGATTTTGTTCCCGCAATGAATTATATAATGAATAATGTTCATGTTAGGTAACACTTCCATAAAGTCAGACTGTTCAATCAGCGAAATGAGGCATTATCGATTTCAAAAGTCATATCCGGTAATACTTCAACCAGCTTGATTCGGGACAGGGAGATAATGAACACGGTCGATGATCTGGTGTTCGGTAAGTCGGGCTTTGCGCATAGCGATCTCCTCAACGGGACATAATGAGTATGTCGGAAGACCTCTAAAAGTGAATGGTTCGCTTTACCGGGATACTTACATAACGACCAGAAACCTACCTGAGCCAGAAAAGGAAAAAGCCCCGCTTTGCAGCGAGGCCTTATGAATAGTGGTGCCTGGACTCGGGATCGAACCAAGGGCTCGGGGATAATCAATCCCTGATCTGTTACAGCAGATTCAAACGCTCTTTTTCTGCTAGTTTGGCATCTTCCGCGTGACACACGGCGGCGATGAACATCACATCTGTTGAGGAGTTCACCGCGGTTTCTGCCGAGTCCTGCAAGACGCCGATGATGAAGCCAACCGCAACGACCTGCATAGCGATATCGTTGGAAATACCAAACATGCTACACGCCAGCGGAATCAGCAACAGTGAGCCACCTGCTACGCCCGATGCTCCACAGGCACACAGCGATGCCACGACGCTGAGCAGAAGCGCCGTCGGCACGTCGATCTGAATGCCCAGCGTATGCGCGGCGGCCAGCGTCAGTACCGTGATGGTAATCGCCGCACCTGCCATATTGATGGTGGCACCTAGTGGGATGGCGACAGAGTAGGTGTCTTCATCCAGATTCAACTTGCGGCATAGCTCCATATTGACCGGAATATTAGCGGCGGAGCTGCGGGTGAAGAAGGCGGTCACGCCGCTCTCACGCAGGCAGCGCAGCACCAGTGGATAAGGGTTGCTGCGAATCTTCCAGTAAACGATCAGTGGGTTGACCACTAACGCGACCAGCAGCATGCCGCCGATCAGTACCATCAGCAGATGGGCATAGCCCCATAGCGCGCCGAAGCCAGTTTCCGCCAGCGTTGACGCCACCAGACCGAAAATCCCCAGCGGTGCGAAGCGAATCACCACGCGTACAATCATGGTGACCGCGTTGGAGGCATCGTTAATCATGCTCTTTGTGCTGTCCGAACCTTGGCGGAACGCAATACCTAGCCCAACGGCCCAGACCAGAATACCGATGTAATTCGCATTCAGCAGCGCGTGAATCGGGTTGGCGATGACGCTCATCAGCAACCCCTCCAGCACTTCGACAATACCTGATGGCGGCGTGATGTCGGCGGCCTGCGCGTTGAGCGCCAGCGTGGAAGGGAAAAGAACGCTCAGCACCACGGCAATCAGTGCCGCAGAGAAGGTGCCGATGAGGTAGAGAAACAGCACAGGGCGGATATTGGTTTTCTGCCCTTGCTGGTGGTTGGCGATAGAGGCCATGACCAGTACCAATACCAGAATGGGCGCGACGGCTTTCAGTGCGCCGACGAACAGCGTTCCCAATAAACCGGCAGCCAGCGCGGCCTGCGTAGACAGAGAGGCCAGAATAATACCGGCCGCAAGCCCCAGAAGGATCTGTTGAACCAGACTACCGCGAGTAATGTACTGCAAAAAACGAGACTGTTGAGTTTCCATAATTTTGACGGTGTAACCGTTCCGTTTAGTGATTGTGTGCACGGAGTTGACACCTCTGGCATGTACCGGGTGGCTTTTTCTTTCCGTAACTAAATGTGTTTGCATGTATCAGTATATGAAAATTTGCTTTTGAGAAAAGCGGTGATGTGGTTTTTTATGACGGACATCCTTGTCCGTCACCCTGCGTAGCGCTGATTTGCGCGCAGAACGTACGTGGGAATGATTGAATATAGAAACGATTGAATGAGGAAAGACATCTCCGCACAGCGGGAACCGTGCGGAGAGGGAGTGAGGGAGTAAAGAATTAACGCTCGGCGCGTTTGTTCACCCAGACGTTGATGAGCATGGTAATGATCAGAATGCTGGCAACGACGCCCAGAGAAATCGCCACCGGAATATGGAAAATGTCGATGAGCATCATCTTGGTACCAATGAAGATCAGGATGACGGCCAGACCATATTTCAACAGCGAGAAGCGTTCAGCCACACCAGCCAATAGGAAGTACATCGCACGCAGGCCCAGAATAGCGAACAGGTTAGACGTCAGTACAATAAAGGGATCGGTCGTAACGGCGAAAATAGCCGGGATGCTGTCAACGGCGAAAATCACGTCGCTGATTTCAACCATAATCAGTACCAAAAACAGCGGCGTGGCAAACAGTATGCCGTTACGACGGACAAAGAATTTATCGTTCTCGATGCTATCCGTCATGCGCAGATGGCTACGCAGCCAGCGCACCAGCGGTTTGTCACCGATTGCCCCATCACCTTCTTTAGCCAGCGCCATTTTAAGGCCAGTGAACAGCAGGAATGCGCCGAACACATAGAGCAGCCACTGGAATTGCGTGACCAGCCAACTGCCGCCAAACACCATTAGCGTTCTGAGAACGATGGCACCCAGCACGCCGTAAATCAGCACGCGACGTTGGTATTGTGGAGGAACGGCGAAGTAGCCGAAGAGCATCAGCCAGACGAAGACGTTATCGACAGCAAGCGCTTTCTCGATCAAATAACCGGTCAGGAAGGCCAGCGACTGCGCGTTAGCGACTTCGCGACCTACTGTGCCATCCAGATACCACCAGAAGCCGGCGTTGAATAGCAGAGAGAGCGTGACCCAGATGATCGACCAGACGGCAGCCTGTTTGAACGTCATTACCGTCGACCCTTTGCGCCCTTGGTAGAGCAGGTCGATGGCTAGCATCACTATAACAATGGCAGCGAAGCTGCCCCATAACCATGGCGTGCCGATGGTGTGCATAGCAAGATCCTTAAATAGAAACAAAAACGGCCAACATCGGAAGGACGCTGGCCGCTTGTTATTAAAGCTGCAAATGCACCTCGCCTCCCGGCAAGGTCTCACTTACAACGTTAATGAAGCTGTTTCATTAAGAATCAAGCTTTTCATCAAAGTTGCCCAGTAACCGGATGCGGAACGCATCGTAATGACGATTAGCTGGCGGAAAAGTTACTCCCCTTTGCCTGACAGAAGATAGGTGAAAAGATGATCTTGGTCAAATAATTATCACCGTCTTATTCCGCATTTCCCGGCGTCGCGGCATCGGCAGGAAACACGACACCCGTTTGGCGGCGAATTTCCGTGAGCAGCACGGCGACGGTGCGTGAGCGCGCCAGTTCCGCATGGTTGATATCGTTATCGTTCACCCGCGCTGCAAAGACTTCCGCTTCGTACAGCATGCTGTTGATATGCTGCGGCTGGCTGAGATCCAACTGCTTGCCTTCACGCGGGATGAATTTCACGTTATGGCATTCAGAGACTTTTTCAATCACCAGCGAACCGTCTTCCCCCTGAATTTCGCTGGGAATGGCGGAGTGGCTGACTTTGGAATGGACGATGGTGACATCGAAATCGCCGTAATTCAGGATGATACTGCCATGTGCGTCCACACCGCTTTCCAACAGCGTTGCGCTGGCCTGCGTAGTGCAGGGTTCTCCCCACAGCGCTACGGCGAAGGCCAGACAGTAGTAGCCGATATCCATGATGGAACCGTTTGAAAACGCCGGATTGAAGGTATTCGGGTTCTCGCCAGCCAGATAGCGCGGGTAGCGCGAGGAATACTGGCAGTAGCTCAGTACCACTTTACGCAATCTGCCGACTTTCGGGAGCGCCTGCTGCACCACGCTAAAGTTAGGCAGGCTGGCGGTTTTGAACGCTTCAAATAGCACGACCTGATTTTCTCTGGCACAGGCTATCATTTGTTCGACTTCATAGCGGTTGGAGGCCAGCGGTTTTTCACAGATGACATGCTTGCCGTGGCTCAGGAAGAGCAGGGCCTGTTCGCAGTGCAGTGAGTTAGGGCTGGCCAGATACACCGCGTCGATAAGATCGGATTTCGCCATGGTTTCCAGCGAATCAAATAGCGTATCTACCATGTAATCGGCTTGAAACGGCTGCGCTTTTTCTACCGTTCGGGAATAGATGGCGGTGAGCTTCAGCTTGCCGGTTTCATGGGCGGCATCAACAAACTGACGGGTGATCCAACTGGTTCCTACAATAGCGAAGCGAATCATAAGCGTTTGGTATCCTGAGGGCATCGGTGATGAATAGGCAGATTATCACGGTGAAATGACAAGGCAACGTCAATCATTTCCCTTTCTGGCAGAGAAAAGCATTTACTGATGAGCTATTTTAAGGGATAAACAGCGCAAATTTTATGATGTAGGAGAGGCTAATGAGCCAACTCGAATTGGAAACGTGCAACCTGACGTTGGTGCGTTACCCTCAGGTCGCTGAAAACTCGGCGCTACAGGCTTGGGATGCCGCAGATGAATACTTGCTGCGTGAGCTGTCCACCATGGAAATCGCGCCGGGTCCGCGCCTGATTTTCAATGATACGTTTGGTGCATTGGCCTGCGGTTTGCAGGCGCAATCGCCCGTCAGTATCAGCGATTCTTATCTCAGCCAACTGGCGACGCGGCATAATCTGGAACTGAACGGCTATGATGCCGATGCAGTAACGCTGTTGGATAGCATGGCGGATCTACCCGATGCGCCAGCGCTGGTAGTGATGAGGATCCCCAAAACGATCGCGCTGCTGGAACACCAGTTGAGAATGTTGCGTAAGGTTGTCACGCCGCAAACACGCATTATTGCCGGGGCGAAGGCGCGGGATATTCATACTTCTACGCTGCAACTGTTTGAGCGCGTGATGGGGCCGACGAAAACCTCGCTGGCCTGGAAAAAGGCGCGTCTGGTTCACTGTGAGTGGGCGGATCTCAAAGTCAGTGAGCAGTCACTTACTACTGAGTGGGAGCTGGATGGCTACGGCTATCGTATTCAAAACCATGCTAACGTGTATTCGCGTAATGGGCTGGATATCGGCGCACGTTTCTTTATGCAGCATTTGCCGGAACAGATAGACGGTAAGATCATCGATCTCGGTTGTGGCAACGGTGTCATTGGGCTGGCCGCGCTGGAAGCCAACCCGGACGCCACCGTCGGTTTCTTTGATGAATCCTACATGGCGGTAGCATCGAGCCAGATGAACGTTGAAGTCAACCGCCCGCAGGATGTTGAGCGCTGTAGCTTTGTGGTGAACAACGGATTGTCCCGCGTTAGGCGCGATACGTTGCAGGCAGTGCTGTGTAATCCGCCATTTCATCAGTTACAGGCCGTGACCGATGAAATCGCCTGGCAGATGTTTATGGATGCCCGTCGCTGCCTTCAGGTCGGTGGAGAGCTGCGTATTGTGGGTAATCGCCATCTGGATTACTTCCACAAGCTGAAGCGTCTGTTCGGTAACTGTGAAACCATTGCCAGCAACACGAAGTTCGCCGTGCTGCGTGCGGTTAAAACCAATTCGTCCCGTTAAGCTGCTTCTGCTTAAACTAGAGTGTTAACGCTAGCCGGGTGGCCTGATCGATTGCCCGGCGAGCGTCTAATTCCTGCGCCACATCAGCACCGCCAATCAGATGAACATGACACCCTGCGGCCAGTAAGGGGTCATACAGTTTTCGGTTGGGTTCCTGACCGGCGCAAATAATGATGTTATCCACTGGCAGACAGCGTATTTGCCGATCGTGGATAATGTGCAGCCCCTCATCATCAATATGGTTATATTCCACGCCGCCTAGCATCGTCACGCCGTGGCGCAGCAGCGTAGTGCGGTGTATCCAGCCTGTCGTTTTCCCCAAATTTTCGCCGGGCTTGCCCGTCTTCCGCTGTAATAAGGTAATGTCCCGCGAGTGAGGCAGCTCATTAGCGTGATGGGGCAAAAGGCCGCCCCGGTGCTGTAACTGCTTATCAATCCCCCATTCCGTATAAAAGTCGCCGTCCGACTGAGAAGAGAGGGGATTAAGGCGGTGATTGTGATTAAGAAGATGCTTGTGGTTAAGAAGATAGTGCGCAGTATCAAAGCCGATGCCGCCTGCGCCGATGATCGCGACGCGTTTGCCGACCGGCTTTTTGTCGCGCAGTACGTCCAGATAGCTCAGCACGCTAGGATGATCGATGCCAGTAATCGGGGGGATACGTGGCACGATGCCAGAAGCAAGAATGACGTCATCAAAACCGAGTAAATCAGCGGCGGTTGCCTGCGTGCTCAGGCGAAGCGTGACGCCGTGAAGTTCTAGCTGCCGACGGTAGTAGCGTAGCGTTTCATAAAACTCCGCTTTGCCGGGAATCTGTTTGGCAATATTGAATTGTCCGCCGATATAGGAAGACGCTTCAAACAGCGTGACTTGATGGCCGCGTGCGGCGGCGTTGACGGCAAAGGCCATACCCGCCGGCCCTGCGCCGACCACGGCAAAGCGTTTACTGACTCGCGCGGGCTGGATAGGCAATTCGGTTTCATGGCAGGCGCGTGGGTTGACCAGACAAGACGTGACCTTGCCAGCGAAAATCTGATCGAGGCAGGCCTGATTGCAGCCGATGCAGGTATTGATTTCATCCGCACGCCCCGACTGTGCTTTTGCCACCAGTTCAGCATCAGCGAGAAAAGGACGTGCCATCGATACCATGTCGGCGCAGCCCTCGGCCAGCAGCTGTTCCGCCACGCTGGGATCGTTGATACGGTTGGTGGTAATCAGCGGGATGCGGACTTTCCCCATCAGCTTCTTTGTCACCCAGCCGAATGCGCCGCGTGGCACCAGCGTGGCGATAGTCGGAATTCGCGCTTCATGCCAGCCGATCCCAGTATTGATGAGGGTGGCACCCGCTTGTTCAATCGCCTGTGCCAGTTGAACAATTTCCTGCCAGCTTGAGCCTTCTTCTATTAGGTCGAGCATGGACAAGCGGTAGATCAGGATGAAATCAGGCCCCGTTCGTTCCCGTATGGCGCGGACAATCTCAAGTGCGAAACGGCAGCGGCGTTGAAAGTCACCGCCCCATTCGTCATCTCGATGATTGGTATGCGTCACCAGAAACTGATTAATCAGGTAACCTTCCGAGCCCATAATTTCCACGCCATCGTAACCTGCCTGCTGCGCTAGCCCGGCACAACGGGCAAAGTCGTCGATGGTTTGCACAATATCTTGCGTACTCATTTCTCGTGGCGCAAAGCGGTTAATCGGTGCCTGAATGGCCGATGGTGCAACCGGATCGGGCTGGTAGCTGTAGCGTCCGGCGTGGAGAATCTGCAGCGCGATTTTCCCACCTGCGTCGTGTACTGCTTGCGTCAGAACATGATGATGCGCCAACTGCGCGTTGTTGTGCAGAGTCGCGCCCCCTTTGGCGACGGCGCCTTTTTCATTTGGCGCAATACCGCCCGTAACAATCAGGCCAACGCCGCCCTGCGCCCGCTCGTGGTAAAATGCCGCCAGCCTTTCGGTGCCATCTGGGTGTTCCTCCAAACCGGTATGCATGGATCCCATCACCACGCGGTTCTTTAACGTCGTGAAGCCAAGATCGAGTGGGGAAAGCAGAGTGGGGTAGGCAATCATTACACTCTCCGGCGAAGTTAACTGGTCTGATGAGTCATGGTGTTCAATCTAGCCGTAATTGAGTGAGTTGTGAAATTTATGTTTATTTATTGTGATTGATGTCATTGCCAGTTGTAGGGATACCGCGTGTACGCAAAGGATCGTGCGCTGGAATGTTTGTTGTCGGCGGCGTGTGACATTATAATCCGCGGGTTTATTGGGCAAAGGTATCGTTATGCGGGTGGAAGAGTTGGAATATCGGCTGGATAGCGCGCTTCAGGCGTTAGAGCAAAGCGTTCAGCGTCAGCAGCAGACATGGCGGCAGGAACATCAGTCCCTTCAGCAGCAGTTGCTTCAGGCTCAAGAGCGTGATGCTTGCCTTTGTACGCAGATTGAACGGCTTTCTGCACAGCTTAGCTCAATGGGTAGTTCGCCGGAGCGAAATCCGCTGATTCAAAAAATGAAAGTCATTCATGCCCACCTTGATGCGTTGGTACAAGACGCTACCGCCTTTAGACGTTCACTTCCGTAAGCGCACTGCCAGCATTTTTACGCTATTGGCTCGTGGTGCTGTAAAAAAGCACCAAGGGTAAAGCAGTAATATCGTGCCACGTTGTTCACGTAATACTCCCGCTCCTTACACAATTCCTCCTCATTCTCCACAATTGCCGCAAATGTGGAGCCGACACTTGCAGAGATTTACCCTTACTCTAATTAACTGAAGGTGTTGGGCCTATACTTTCTCTCGTAGCACGGCACTCGCCGTCGACAAGTCAATTCAGAGAGAGGAATAAAATATGCGTAAACTCACTGCAATGCTGGTTGCTTCTTCTTTGGCATTGGGCGCGGCAGGTCTCGCGCATGCTAATGAAGCACCGAAAGGTCCTGGCTCGGAACACAAGATGATGATGAAAGAGGGTCGGGAGCATCGTGGCATGATGGGGCCCGATGCGATGTTTAAGGAGCTGAATTTGACGGAAGCGCAGAAGCAGCAAATTAAAGACATCATGAAAGATTCCCGCGAGAAAATGCACAAAGCTATGCAGGATGATCGTCGTGATATGCATAGTCTGGTCGCATCAGATACGTTTGATGCCGCGAAAGCACAGGCTCAGTTGGATAAAGCCGATGGCGCGCACAAGGCCAGAATGCTGAGCGGGCTGGAAACCAAAAACAAAATTTACAATGTTCTGACGCCAGAGCAGAAGAAGCAGTACAACGACAGTTTTGAAAAACGACTGACTCAACCGCCAAAACCTGACGGCAAGCCCGTTCCTGCGGAATAATTCGTTCACACGATACCTGAGATACCTAAGTTAGTAAGACCATCGGATTGACGTATTACCTCACGGGGAATGCATCGGTCCGGTGGTTTTTTTATTTATTTTCCCCTCATCACATCACACTGTGAGTAGGGAAATGATTAATGTTATTCTCACGGGAGACAGCAGGCGGGACTATTGGATAGTGGGCGGTAAAGGACAGATGAATAACGATTTGACGTTGAAAACTATAAAATTCATGCCGCTTCTGTTTCTGACCACCCTAATAGTGAGCTGTCTGGGATTTCGGTTTCGAGTGCTGGATGAACTGTCGCTGTTTTGGCCCGCTAATATGCTGGTTTTTTGTCTCATGATTAGTTTCAGGGCCAGAAAAGGGACGATAAAAGGTAAAACATTCTCGATCGGTATGGGTTTTTTAGTGGGCTATGCGGCGATGCTGTCGGCAGCGTTACTGATGGATAATAATTCACCGTTAAAAACCAAGGTACTGTTATGTTTGTGCAATATTATCTTTGTGGTGGCGGCCTGGTGCGCCTTTTACCTGATGTGCCGGTTTACCGGAAAGTGGTCGACATTTGAAAAATTCAGCAAGTATTACGTCTATATTATTTTCGCTTCGACGTTTGTAGGCGCGTTCTCATCAGGTGTGGCTTATGGATTCTATGCGTATGTCTACGATGTTGGGAATCACTATGATGAATTTATGGACTGGTTCAGTGAACAACTGGGAACTGGCATTATTCTCGCGTTCTTTTTCCTGCGGGGTAAAGACATCCTGCGAGCGCTACGGAATATTCCGCTTTGTCCTAAGCACATCAGAGAAAATATTTTTCCCTTTCTGGTCTTCATTATTTTCTTATTGGTTAGCCTGTTTTTTCTGGACGCCAGTCTTATTACACTGTCCGTTATTCCACTTACGCTGTGCGCGTTCAATTACTCTTTCCCGATTATGTCGCTGCTCTGTGCAATTACGGGCGTAATACTGAATTATCTCTATATTAATCAGGTCGGTATACTCATAGATTCAAATTCTGAAGCGTACATTAATTCGTTTCTCACCACGGCACGGCTGAATATAGCGATGCTCATTATGGCGATGTTAAGCGTCTCGCATTTTGTCTCGATGAACCGGCGACTGATTAAAATCATCGAAAGTAACAGTCTGAGGGATGCACTTACGAATACCTTCAATCGTCGCGCTTTTCTCAGTATGTTGAACGTGAGACAGGGCGTGCTGATGAATAAGAGAAAGCGTCAAATAACACTGCTATTTCTGGATATCGATTATTTTAAGCAAGTCAACGATACCTACGGCCATGCCTGCGGTGATGAATTGATCGCCAGCTTTGCCCGTATGCTGAGCGCCAATATTCGACCGAGCGACATTCTTTGCCGCTGGGGCGGGGAAGAGTTCATTATTGCGGCTTACGACCTGACGGATGAGCAGTCTGAAGCCATGGCTGAAGCGCTGCGGCGTCTTACGGAATCCACCCCGCTTATGCTGTCCGATGGTCGGGAAATTTACTTTACTGTCAGCATTGGCGTTGCCATTTTTTCCCAGTATGAAGGCGGCAATATTTACGATCTCATCGGGCTGGCGGACGAGCAACTCTATAAAGCGAAGGCTCAGGGACGTAATTGCGTTTGCATGCGCTTGGCCGAGGGCGTCTGAATCTTTTCTTGACCTTCCCCTTACTGGAACGTCTACCCTCAAAAAGCACTGTGACTGATTGAGAGGTTGTGATGAAGAAAGTTCATTTGTTATTAACGGCGGCTTTGCTGGTTCCATTTCTCTCGTTTGCTGCTGACAGCGCCCATAGCGGCCATGGTTCAACGAACGGCGAGTCGTCTTCCCAACAGGCATATACGAAAGGCATGGATGCGATGCATACCGAGATGATGGAAGGTATGAAGTCCAGCGACCCTGATATTGCCTTCGCCAAAGGGATGATTGCGCATCACCGTGGCGCAATTGATATGGCGAAGACGGAACTGCAATACGGCAAAGACCCGGAGCTGCGTAAGCTGGCGGAAGAGATTATCAAAGCCCAGCAGCCGGAGATCGACCAAATGGAAGCCTGGCTGAAGAAGCAGGGCAAACAGTAAATTTGCCGATGGCGTTTCTTTGAGAAGCGCCATTTTGTTTTTACGGCGTCGTCGAGTCGTGGATTAGGCTGCTTTGCCTGATTGGCAGAAATTTAGTGACTGTTTTCACAGAATAAAACGTAGAGATAGCTTTCTCTGCGTTAACTTGTTAGAAAACAGGAAAGGACGTCACCAGAATTTTCTGGGCGAGACCTGGATAAAGCAGCGTAGGTAACACGCTGCTTTATCCAGGTTTTTTTTTGCTTATTTTCCAGCTGGCCAGCGGATAACAAGCGGGATGACGTGTATTAGGCAGTCGCAGCCATTGACGAAACGGGAAGTCATTATGAATAGCAAAGTGCTCGCTGAAAATATTCTGGAGTTAGTCGGAGGGGAAACCAACGTTTCTACTCTGGTGCATTGTGCAACACGCTTGCGCTTTAAGATTGTTGATCACGGTAAAGTGGATGTGGCTGCGCTGGAGGCGTTAGAAGGCGTCATTACGGTAATCAATGCTTCCGGGCAGTTGCAGGTGGTTATAGGGAATCGGGTGCCGGAGGTTTACCGCGCCTTTGGGCCGATCTCCACATTGCTGGAAGACGGCGACGGAAAACGCCAGACGGCGGAAAGTGATCAATCGACGTCTGCGATGGGACGATTGATCGATCTGGTTGCCGGCATCTTCACCCCCTTACTGGGAGCGATGGCGGCAGCGGGGGTGCTGAAAGGGGTGCTGGCTATCGTGATTGCGCTCGGCTGGCTCAATACCAAAGAAAGTACCTATGTCATCCTGCATGCGGCGTCCGACAGCCTGTTCTATTTTTTGCCGATGCTGTTGGCGATTACTGCTGCGCGTAAATTCGAAACCAACATTTTTGTGGCGGTGTCGATTGCTGGTGCACTGGTTTACCCGACGATTCAGGGGTTGTTTGATGCTGGTCAGCCTGTGACATTCTTCGGCCTGCCTGTCGTGATGATGAAATACACCTCCTCGGTGATACCGATTATCTTCAGCGTGTGGTTAATGTCGTATATCGAGCGTTTCCTGAATCGCCATATTCACGAAAGCGTGCGCAATATTCTGACGCCGTTCTTCCTGCTGGTGCTGATGGTGCCGCTAACGCTGATGACTATCGGGCCGATTGGGATTTCGGCCAGTAAGCTCATTGCGTCGGTGTTCGTCAATATCTATGAATTCAACCCGATTATTGCCGGGGCGCTTATGGCGGCGTCATGGCAGATCTTAGTGATATTTGGTGTGCACTGGGGCTTTGTCACCGTCTTTATTAACGATCTCTCGGTTATGGGTCACAGTTATCTTAAAGCGGCTTCCAGTCCGTCTGTCTTTGCCCAGTCCGGTGCACTGTTGGGCGTGATGGTGCGAACCAAAGATAAAAAGCTCAAAGCGCTGGCGGGTAGTACCTTTATCGCGTCGCTGTTTGGCATCACGGAACCTGGTGTTTACGGCGTCACACTGAAGCTGAAAAAACCGTTTATCTGCGCTGTGATAGCTGCTGCACTGGGTGGTGCTATCGTTGGCTATGCGAAAAGTTCGGCGGTCTCGATGGGGATGCCCGGTTTGCTGACGTTGCCGATTTTCTACGGTGAAGGCTTTGTTGGATTCCTCATCGGCTGTGCCATTGCGTTCGTGGCAAGCTTTGTACTGACGGTTATCGTCGGGTTTGACGATCCCGTCCCGCCAGTTGAGAAAGCATCAACGCCACCGCGTTCGCCATCTACGACACCTGCTGCGCCAGTAGTACGCCAGAACACAAATTCCTTACCGCTGAAAGAGGCTCCGGCGACGGCTGAACAGCTGGGATCGCCAGCAAAAGGTGAATTGATCCCATTGGAAGAGGTGAACGACAAAGTGTTCTCTTCCGGCGTCGTCGGGCAGGGTGTTGCTATTCTGCCGCAGGAAGGCCGTATCTATTCGCCAGTGGACGGCATGATTGCCAGCACGTTTGCCAGCGGCCATGCCGTCGGTATTCTTTCGCAGAAGGGGGCGGAGATCCTGATTCATGTCGGTATCAATACAGTACAGCTGGAAGGTCAGCATTATCAGATGCACGTTGCAGAAGGTGACAAGGTGAAAAAAGGCCAACTGCTGCTGGAGTTCGATCTGGAAGCGATCCAGAAGGCAGGCTACGACACGGTGACACCTATGGTCATCACGAATGCGGAAGAATATCGCGTATTCAGCCTTGGCGCTGCACGCCAGCCGCAGGCCGGAGAGACGATCATCGTGCTGGCTCATGTTTAATTAGCTAATAAACCAGACGGCGCGGTGTGAACGTGCCGTCTGGTTTTCTCGACAGTTACAACGATTTCCCGTTACTGCTAATCACATCCTGATACCAGTAGAAGCTGTCTTTGCGCCGACGTTCCAACGTGCCTTTGCCTTCATCATCACGATCGACATGAATAAAGCCGTAGCGTTTTGACATCTGCGCCGTGCCTGCGCTGACTAGATCGATCGGCCCCCAACTGGTGTAGCCAAGCAGTTCGACGCCATCGTCGATGGCTTCACGTACTTGAATCAGATGACGACGCAGATAATCAATGCGGTAGCTGTCGTGAATGCTGCCATCCTCTTCCACCACGTCGCGTGCGCCTAACCCGTTTTCCACGATGAACAGCGGCTTCTGATAGCGGTCATACAGCTCATTCAACAGGAAACGCAGGCCTTCGGGGTCGATCTGCCAGCCCCATTCGGACGCTTCAAGATGCGGGTTAGGAATCAGGCGGATGATGTTGCCGCGTGAAGACTGGTATTTTTCTGGTTCGAAGGTCGCACAGCCACTCATGTAATAGCTGAATGAAACAAAGTCTACGGTGTGGCTCAGATCGTCTTTGTCCTGCGCGGTAATCGTGAGTTCGACATCATTTTCCCGGAAATAACGCTGAATCCACGCCGGATAGGTGCCGCGAACTTGCACGTCACCGAAGAACAGCCATTCCCGATTCTTGTTCTGCGCTTCCAGTACGTCTTTCGGATGACAGGTCATGGGGTAGCGCACCGCGCCCAGCAGCATATTGCCGATTTTGGCATCAGGGATGATGTCGTGACAGGCTTTCACCACGCGTGCACTGGCAACCAACTGATGGTGGATGGCCTGATAAATATCCTGTTTTGAGGGTTCGCCGCTTAGCCCGATACCCGTAAAAGGCGAGTGCAGCGCCATGTTGATTTCATTGAAGGTCAGCCAGTGCTTCACCTTGTCTTTGTAGCGGCTAAAGACGGTACGGGCATATTTCTCAAAATGGTCGATGACGGCGCGGTTGCCCCAGCCTCCCAACTTTTTCACCAGACCGTACGGCATTTCATAGTGCGACAGCGTAATCAGCGGCTGAATATGATGCTTTGCCATTTCATCAAACAGATGATCGTAAAAGGCCAGACCCGCTTCGCAGGGTTCTGCTTCATTGCCTTCGGGATAAATACGCGTCCAGGCGATGGAGGTGCGTAACACCTTGAAGCCCATTTCGGCGAATAGCTGTATATCCTGCGGATATTGATGATAAAAATCGATTGCCCGATCTTTGATGCAGCTAATGCTCTCATCGCGTTCTGTCACCGGACCATGCACGCCCTTTAGCTGAAGATCGGAGGTCGACACGCCTTTGCCGTCTTCATTCCATGCCCCTTCAACCTGATTTGCTGCGACTGAACCGCCCCATAAAAATCCGTCGGGGAATGCTTTCATAGTATTTCTCCTCATCGTTTTCTACATCATTACGCTGCGCCGGACGGTGGCCTCGCGCTGTCGCGCAGGGAATTACCTGACAACAGGCAAAAAAAAACTTGGGCAGAAGAGAGTAATGCTACTCACCTCTGCCCAAGTCTCGCCCGCCATTGGCGGTAACGTCTTGTTGGAACACTATACAATCCTGAATTTCTGCGGCAATGCCCCCGTCTGGTTATGTGACTCCGGTCACGACATCTCTGTGGGCGTGATGTGTTGTTGCCAGCGTTAGGTGCTTTACCCTCTAACGTCGTTTCTTAGCCTTCGTTTTCAGCGCGCTGAAAACAGCTTCGCCGAGAACTTTAGCGGATACAGGGTTGCGACCTTTAATCAATAGCTCGCCGTTGCTGAGCTTCACATTCAATAATCCTGTTGGGTCGTGGCAGACCGCGCTGACGATGCCGTTGTTTTCATACATCGTACGTACGATTTTGATCAACTGAGGATTGTTGACGAAATCCCACATCGGTCCATATCCACCGACGAGCAGGTTCGTGGTGTATTTAACGGGATCGACCTTGGCGTGCTACTTTTCCACCGTACGACGCGAAAGATGGCATTGACGGAGGCGGGAGAAGAGCCGCTTCTGAAAATTAGGCCTACGGCACAAGCGATTGCAACAGGTTTTGAAGATGTGGCTCAATGGACTGAAAAATCATAGCCATTTTATCGCCATCATTATTTATAAACAAAAAAGCCACCTTGCGAAAGGTGGCTTAACTGTATGATTTTAAATATAAAATTTGGTGGCCCCTGCTGGACTTGAACCAGCGACCAAGCGATTATGAGTCGCCTGCTCTAACCACTGAGCTAAGGGGCCGAATGGGCGGTGATTATACGGTAATGTGCAGGGGAAGGTCTATAGCCTATCTGCCGGGTGGTGGTTTTATACTCAAGATAGCTTGTTGTTATTCTTATCAGAATTTACGATGGGGGTAGTCAACAGTGGTAGGGAAAGACATGATTACCGATATTCTCGCTATGAACCTTCAGGTTGTTTTCTGCGGTATTAACCCTGGGTTATCGACGGCCCATCACGGTTACCACTTTGCTAATCCCAATAATCGCTTCTGGAAAGTGATTCATCAGGCGGGTTTTACTGAGCGTTTGCTGACACCTGCGGAAGAGCAGCATCTGCTGGACACCGGATGCGGAATCACCATGCTGGTAGAGCGTCCAACGGTTGAAGCAACCGAGCTGGGACGAGATGAGCTGCTACAAGGCGGGAATGCGATCGTTGAGAAGATGACGCGCTATCAACCACGAGCGCTGGCCGTGCTGGGTAAGCAGGCGTTCAGTCAGGCATTTGGTATCAAAAAGGTTTCATGGGGGCGTCAGGAGCGGCGTATTGGTGAGACGCAGGTTTGGGTACTGCCGAACCCTAGCGGGCTGAATCGTGCGACGCTGGAGTCGCTGGTGGCGTCATATCAGGAACTGCATCAGGCGTTGCAGGATAACGTGTAAGCGTGGGCTTAGTTTCTGACAGGCAAAAAATAACCCCAGCGAGCCGGGGTTATTTAGAGTTTGCATTAGCTGAAAGATGAATTAATCATCCAGGAAGCTACGCAGCACTTCGGAACGGCTTGGGTGACGCAGTTTACGCAGCGCTTTCGCTTCGATCTGACGAATACGTTCACGCGTAACGTCAAACTGTTTGCCCACTTCTTCCAGTGTATGGTCGGTGTTCATATCGATACCGAAACGCATGCGCAAGACTTTCGCTTCACGCGCGGTCAGGCCAGCCAGTACGTCGTGTGTCGCAGAACGCAGGCTTTCCGACGTGGCGGAATCCAGCGGCAGCTCCAGCGTCGTATCTTCGATGAAATCGCCCAAATGTGAATCTTCATCATCACCAATCGGGGTTTCCATTGAGATCGGCTCTTTCGCGATCTTCAGCACTTTGCGGATCTTGTCTTCTGGCATCAACATACGTTCAGCTAGTTCTTCCGGCGTCGGCTCGCGACCCATTTCCTGCAACATCTGACGAGAGATACGATTCAATTTGTTGATCGTCTCAATCATATGTACCGGAATACGGATGGTACGCGCCTGATCGGCGATAGAACGGGTGATCGCCTGACGGATCCACCATGTGGCATAGGTCGAGAATTTGTAGCCACGGCGATATTCGAACTTATCTACCGCTTTCATCAGACCGATGTTGCCTTCCTGAATCAGATCAAGGAACTGCAAACCACGGTTGGTGTATTTCTTCGCGATAGAAATAACCAGACGCAGGTTGGCTTCCACCATTTCTTTCTTGGCGCGGCGAGCCTTTGCTTCACCAATCGACATACGGCGGTTGATGTCTTTAACCTGCTCGATCGTCAGACCGGTTTCTTCTTCGATCTGTTTTAGCTTTTGCAGGCTGCGAGTGACATCTTCTGCAACATCATTCAGTTTTTCAGACCAGGGCTTGCCCATCGCCACTGCTGCTGCAAACCAGCTGTTGTTGGTTTCATTGCTGGTGAACATGGTGACGAAGTTTTTCTTCGGCATTTTGCACTGTTCAACACACAACTTGATGATCAAACGTTCCTGAGTACGGACGCGATCCATCATGGTGCGCATGCTGTTAACCAGGAAATCAAACTGTTTCGGCACCAGACGGAACTGCTTGAAGACTTCAGACAGGTTCAGGATTTCCTGTGCTGCTAGCGCATGGCTACGACCATGGGCCTTGATCACCTTACGGGTCGTTTCATATTGCTCACGCAGTTCAGTGAACTTCTCACGCGCCAGTTCAGGATCGATGCTGTTGTCGTCTTCTTCCTCGTCTTCGTCTTCTTCCTCGTCGTTATCGCTTATTTCTTCGCTCGAAAGCTCGGAACCAACGTGAGTCGCGGTAGGGGCAATGTCCTCTTCCGCATTAGGATCGACGAAACCGATGATCAGGTCGGACAGGCGGCTTTCGCCCGCTTCGACACGATCGTATTGTTCCAGCAGATAGGTAATGGCTTCAGGATACTCCGCGACAGAGCACTGAACCTGATTGATACCGTCTTCAATACGCTTAGCGATATCGATCTCGCCTTCACGCGTCAACAGCTCAACGGTACCCATTTCACGCATGTACATGCGAACTGGATCGGTGGTGCGACCAATTTCCGATTCAACACTGGATAGAACCTGCGCAGCAGCCTCTGCCGCATCTTCATCGGCATCATTGGTGTTTTCGGCCAGCAACAGATCGTCTGCATCCGGTGCTTCTTCCATCACCTGGATGCCCATGTCGTTAATCATCTGGATGATATCTTCGATCTGATCCGAGTCGATGATATCTTCCGGCAGATGGTCATTGACCTCAGCATAGGTCAGGTAGCCTTGCTCCTTACCACGGGTAACAAGCAGCTTCAGCTGTGACTGCGGGTTTTGCTCCATAAGACGGTATCCACACTTCAGAGTATTTGGGTTGGTGTCGGTCAGCGTAGTTCGCTAACAATAGCATTAGGGGTATTTTTCTTATCGCCGCGGCCCCTGCAGCGGCTCTTTGCAGGGATCAACCCTGCTATTTATCGGCAATTAAGCCTCTGTATCAGTGTCTTCTGGTCAATGCCAGTTGCAACGACCAAAGCTCTTTTTTTTCTTTGGCGTTGAGCCCATGCGTTCTGTCACGGGCAATCAATGTATCTTGTCGCTGTTTCAACAGCTGATCGTAGAGTTCTGCCAGACTGATTCTGAACTTCTCGTCTAGCTCTTCCTCTTCGATCATATGGTTCCATGAAGCCATGGTTTCAAGTTGCTTGCGGTATTTGCTGTCACGATATTTTTCCAACAGCAGACCCATATTCATACCAGGGCTGGCGTTGCAGGTTTTCACCAAATCCTGAAACAGTGATAAACCGGCAACTTTGTCTTCTTCAATGCCCTCTAGCGCGAGGTCAGGAACCTCTGCTGCCAGTCTCGGGTTTTGTACTAAAAGTCCTACAAGTATACGCATAGTTGTGACTTTTAGTTGTGGCTGCTGGTAGGATTGAGCCTGATCTGCCACTTTGGGCAGCAGTCTGTCCAACTGACTGTCGTCTAAAATCCCCAGCTTGTTGCCGAGCTGCTGGCGTAAATACAGCCGCAGCGTTTCTCCCGGAACTTGGCCTATTAGCGGTAATGCCAGCGTACTTAGCTTCGTACGACCATCGGGTGAGCTCATATCCACCTGCTGTTGCAGTGTCTCAAACAGAAACTGCGACAGCGGGAGAGCGTGTTCCATGCGCTGCTCAAATACTGCTTTGCCTTCTTTACGCACCAGCGTGTCGGGATCTTCACCGTCTGGCAGGAACATAAAGCGTAACTGACGACCATCGTTCAAATAGGGTAGCGCAGTTTCCAGCGCGCGCCATGCCGCTTCGCGTCCGGCACGGTCTCCGTCGTAACAACACACCACCAGGTCTGTGGCGCGAAATAGTAACTGAATGTGATCGGCTGTCGTGGAGGTGCCCAGCGAGGCCACCGCATAATCAATACCAAACTGTGCCAGCGCCACCACATCCATATAGCCCTCAACAACCAACAATCGCTTGAGTTCTGGATGGTTTTGCTGTGCTTCATACAGGCCGTACAGTTGGCGACCTTTATGAAAAATCTCTGTTTCGGGCGAGTTAAGGTACTTTGGGGTACCGTCGCCTAATACGCGTCCGCCGAAGGCTATTACTCGACCCCGTTTGTCGCGGATGGGGAACATCACACGCTCGCGGAAGCGGTCATACGTTCGACCCTGATCGTTAGTCACCAGCATGCCGGCATCGTTCAATGTGCTGCGATCGTCATTATTGCGGCCAAAGCGTTTTAAAACGTTATCCCAGCCGGGCGGAGCGAAACCAATCGCAAAATGGCTGATAACTTCTGCACTTAAACCGCGCTGTTGCAGATATTGCAACGCTGATGTTCCGATCGATTGGCTCAGTGCTTGCTGATAGAACCCGCTAAGCTGTCCCATCAATTCGTACAGACTTTGCCGTTGGTGACGCTCTAACTGGGTTGGGCCCGTGCCAGTTTCATAAGGCACTTCGAGACCGTATTGTGTGGCCAGTTCTTCAATGGTTTCAACGAATTCGAGACGATCGTAATTCATCAAAAAGTCAATGGCGTTGCCGTGTGCGCCACAGCCAAAACAGTGATAGAACTGTTTGTCACCGTTTACGGTGAATGAGGGGGTTTTTTCGTGATGGAACGGACAACACGCATGGTAGTTTTTTCCCTGCTTTTTCAGTTTGACGCGCGCGTCAATGAGATCGACGATGTCGGTGCGAGCCAGCAGGTCATTAATAAATACGCGTGGAATTCGTCCAGCCATAAGCCCCTAGTGTATACCTTTCTGTAACGTGGCTACATTGGATATAGCTTATAAACGACAACAAGCCGCGCTTCCTTACGGAAAGCACGGCCTTCGTATGCAACTGCTAAGTCTGCGGATTAATCACGCGTTGGAGGGAAACCCTCCTGAAAATTAATACAGACGAGTGCGGCGTGCGTTTTCTCGAGCCAATTTCTTCGCGTGACGTTTCACTGCAGAAGCTTTGGCGCGCTTACGTTCGGTCGTTGGTTTTTCATAAAACTCACGACGACGAACTTCAGCCAGAACGCCCGCTTTTTCACAGGAACGTTTGAAGCGACGTAGAGCTACGTCGAACGGCTCGTTTTCACGTACTTTAATTACCGGCATGTGCCTCTCACCTCAATAAATTCGGTTTGCCGCTGGCCTTGTGCCAGCCTTTTCAAAATGGTGCGGAATTCTACTGCAAACGTGACGCCTTTGTAAAGCATTGCGGTGATCATAAAACACCCAGCCGCGGCCAGCGCAGAAATCAGGTCGCTTATGGTAGACTATCCGCAGTTTGAAGCAAGCGGCATTTAACGAATTCTCGTATCGTCACCAAAGTAGGAACAGTAATGCGCGTATTGGGTATCGAAACATCCTGTGATGAAACCGGAGTGGCTATTTATGACACGGAGGCGGGTTTACTCGCCAATCAGCTATACAGTCAGGTCAAATTACATGCTGATTACGGTGGCGTCGTGCCTGAGCTCGCCTCACGCGATCACGTGCGCAAAACGGTTCCTTTGATTCAGGCAGCGCTGCGTGAAGCTGGGTTACAGGCTGACGATATCGATGGTGTGGCTTACACCGCCGGCCCTGGTTTGGTTGGCGCGTTATTGGTGGGGGCGACAGTCGGCAGGTCGTTGGCGTTCGCTTGGGAGGTGCCAGCGGTCCCTGTGCACCATATGGAAGGGCATTTGCTGGCGCCGATGCTGGAAGATAATCCTCCAGCGTTTCCCTTCGTAGCGCTGCTGGTTTCTGGTGGTCATACGCAGCTCATCAGCGTGACAGGCATTGGCGAATACCGCTTGCTGGGTGAGTCGGTTGACGATGCGGCGGGTGAAGCGTTTGATAAAACGGCGAAGTTGCTGGGATTGGATTATCCCGGTGGTCCAATGCTGTCGAAAATGGCGCAGGCAGGTGATTCCCAACGCTTTACCTTTCCGCGTCCGATGACCGATCGTCCGGGGTTAGATTTCAGCTTTTCCGGGCTAAAAACGTTTGCTGCGAATACGATCCGTAGCAACGGTGATGACGATCAAACGCGTGCCGATATTGCGCGTGCCTTTGAGGATGCCGTCGTGGATACGCTGGCCATCAAGTGTCGTCGTGCGTTGGATGATACGGGCTTTAAACGACTGGTCATGGCCGGTGGTGTAAGCGCCAATCGAACATTGCGTCAGCGCTTAGGTGAGGTGATGGCAAAACGCGGTGGTGAAGTGTTTTACGCGCGTCCCGAATTCTGCACGGATAATGGCGCGATGATTGCCTATGCGGGCAGCGTACGTCTACTTCATGGTGCGAGCCAGACGCTGGGCGTATCTGTTCGTCCACGTTGGCCGTTGGCTGATTTGCCTGCGGTGTAGTCCGATTGGTACTCGCTACGTGTAGCGGGTCTACACGTAGCAAGGAAAAGGTAGCAAAGAACGAGTAACAAAAAACGGCAGCGGACGAGCGGAATTACAGCTCTTGTTCGAATAGCACCAGAATCGCTTCGTAAAGTTGTTTGACGCTGAAGCCTCTTGCCGGGGTGGTGAAGATGGTGTCATCACCTGCGATGGTGCCAAGAATACCCTCTGACTTCCCTAGTGAGTCCAGCAGACGAGCAATGAGCTGCGCGGCTCCTGGGCTGGTATGGATCACGACGACTGCATCGTTGTAGTCCACGTCCAGCACAAGGTTTTTTAGTGGGCTGGATGTGGTAGGGACGCCGAGTTCAGCAGGGAGGCAATACACCATTTCCATTTTGGCATTGCGTGTGCGCACCGCACCAAATTTCGTTAGCATGCGTGACACTTTGGATTGATTGATATTTTCAAATCCTTCGTCTTGCAATGCGTGAACAATTTCACTTTGAGAGCTGAACTTTTCTTCTTTTAACAACGCTTTGAACGCTTTAACGAGATCTTCTTGTTTTGTCGAATTTCGCATTCTGCACCGGATTAATTGTTATGGTTAATCTCTCTATTATGCAGTTGTGTGAATTTTTATGCAATTAAATTGCGTATAATTCCAGTCTATTTCCCCATATATGCGCTAGTCGCTGTTTTCAAAAAAATTCAGCTTTCCGGATAGTCCGAAAAATGCGTCCTGAGTCACATAAAAGTAAAGGAAATGTTATCAGAATGATGTTGTTTGGACGCCATTGATCGGTGTAATGTAGCCCACTGGTTAAACGCACGTGAATGAACACCACGTTATAGCTCAATAGCTTATTAACTTTACTTACCTTTCAAACGAATGGTCGTTTTTGGTTTATTATTAGAGACATAGCGAATTTTTTTGTCTCTCGTTCATTTGTAGAAAGATAAGTAGATTGGTTTTATCCCCACTTTTATATTCTGTTTATAACCAAATGAATTCACGGCACTTTTTTATTTTACGATAATAAGGAGTTTAGGATGAAAGTTGCAGTTCTCGGAGCAGCAGGTGGTATCGGTCAGGCACTCGCACTCCTCCTCAAAACCCAGCTTCCTTCAGGTTCAGAACTATCCCTCTACGATATCGCTCCGGTAACGCCGGGTGTTGCCGTCGATCTGAGCCATATTCCTACAGCAGTGAAGATCAAAGGCTATAGCGGTGAAGATGCTAAACCGGCGCTTGCTGGTGCGGATATCGTGCTGATTTCTGCCGGTGTGGCACGTAAACCTGGCATGGATCGTTCCGATCTGTTCAACGTCAATGCTGGCATTGTACGTAACCTGGTTGAGCAAATCGCGATTACCTGCCCGAAAGCCTGTATCGGTATAATCACCAACCCAGTGAACACGACCGTTGCCATCGCAGCAGAAGTGCTGAAAAAAGCAGGCGTGTATGACAAAAACAAACTGTTCGGTGTAACTACGCTGGATATCATCCGTTCCAACACGTTTGTTGCTGAATTGAAAGGCAAGCAGCCGCAGGATATTAACGTGCCGGTTATCGGCGGGCACTCTGGCGTGACAATTCTGCCTCTGCTGTCTCAGGTTTCAGGCATCAGCTTCAGCGAGCAGGAAGTGGCCGATCTGACCAAACGTATCCAGAATGCGGGCACCGAGGTTGTTGAAGCCAAAGCAGGTGGCGGATCGGCAACGCTGTCTATGGGTCAAGCCGCTGCGCGTTTTGGTCTGTCTCTGGTCCGCGCGCTGCAAGGCGAAAACGGTGTGGTGGAATGTGCATACGTTGAAAGTGACGGCAAACATGCGCGCTTCTTTGCTCAACCAATTCTGTTAGGTAAAGATGGCGTCGCTGAGCGTAAAGACATCGGCACATTAAGTGCTTTTGAGCAAAACGCGCTTAGCAGCATGCTGGATACGCTGAAGCAGGATATTGAGTTAGGCGAGACGTTCATCAAGTAATTGATTACCCGTCATACTTCAAGCTGCATGTGCGTTGGCAATACTTGGCTCATTTCTGAGCCTCGCCCTAGAGGGCCTCGCTCACCCCAGTCACTTACTTATGTAAGCTCCTGGGGACTCTCTGCGTCGCAGCCAGCCTGCAACTCGAATTATTTAGGGTATTATTGAATGTTAATAATACGCAGAATAAAAAGCCGGAGATGTCTATCTCCGGCTTTTCTTTTTTAATCGGGGCGGATGAGTTTTTTTCTATCGATAAGCTCATTGGTTTCTGGATTGTAGTACCTGCTTGGCCAAATCTCTGATGGGTGAATACTCAGCGCATCGGCGATAAGCCATTCTCCCTTGGGCCAAGGGCGCGAGAGCGCGTTGGCTAGCGTAGATGAGCTTAATCCGGCCGCTCGCGATACCGCCGCCAGCGTCGTATTTTTCTTGCGCAGTGCAGCAATGATATCAGCGGGATGCCAGTCTTGTTTCCTTAAAATCATATTCCTTCCCTTATTTGCTATAAGACGACTGTAGATTAGTGGTATAAATAACGGATGTTAGTTATATGCCGGACTAACATGACATTATTATTTGGAAATAATATAGCATTAATTTTTCTTAAAACTCTCAATTAATTTCCAAATAAGCGCGTTTTTGTTAGGGATGGCACTATCAGGATGAATGGCAATGAAAAAAGAGTGGTTTGCTACCAGCGAATTGGTTGGAGTAGGCGGCCTTCCGAAATCAAGACAAGGATTGAATAAGCGCGCCCGCGAGGATGGATGGGAGAAGCGTCGCCGTAAAGGTGTCCAAGGAAGAGGAGTGGAGTACTTAATTCACAGCTTGCCGGATACGGTAAAAAAGTCCCTATTACTCGAAATCGAGCCTTCCGCCTACTCGGCGAAACAGCCTGCAGCGCTAGCTGTATGGATGCAAATTTATCAGCAACTATCTGAAAAAGAAAGAGATGAGCTAATCGCTTATATTCTGCGAATCGGGGTGTCCGCCACGCTGAGCCAGTTAGGCATCACTCCGTCGGATGAGGAACCTGTCTCATCAATGGTGATTGACTGATTCCGCTGCTGGCGATCTCTTCGATCGTTAATCGCAGCGATGAGAAGGAACCTGTATTTTCTTTCGCTTTGTAGGTCTGTTCTGGTCGCGATGTTTTGGCATCGCGTTGGACTTCATCATTTCTTCTATTGCTTAGATGTGTCGGTAACGTGTAAAAGTTAGCGGTTTAGGTAATTATAGTCTACTATATGGAAACTTTTAGGTGAATTGACGCAATGCCTGTTCAAAACAAACAAGGGAGTGACGAGTATGGACAAAGAATGGTTTGCAACAAGTGAGTTGGTTGGCGTAGGTGGGTTGCCTAAGTCACCACAGGGACTGAATAAACGGGCACGAGACGACGGTTGGGAAAAACGCAGGCGGAAAGGGATTCAAGGACGTGGCGTAGAATACTCTATTCGCAGTTTGCCCAATGAGGTCAGGAATTCTCTGTTAGTGAAAGAGAATCCTCCAACAGAATATTATCGTATCGATAATGAGCCGACGCTGCTGTCATCATGGGTGCATATTTTCCATCAGCTATCCGTTGATGAACGAGCTCGACTGATTAATTTCATCTTGCGTGAAGGAACAATAGCGATGTTGTCTCGGCTGGATGATGTCACAATCGATCAGACTGCCTAGTCTGTCGAGCAAGTAGCGCTGCCGGGCAGCGCTACTCAGGCAATAACCAACGTTCTTGTCAGATAAAAATCTAACACCATGCTAGAAATCGCGCTGTACGGCTAAGTGGGCGAGTCCTTCAAGTGCCATACGGTATGGCGTTTTCGGTAGCAGTTGTAGCGCGTTGATCGCTTTATCTGCCTCTTCTTCGGCACGTTGACGCGTGTAATCAAGTGAACCGCATTGCTGCATCGCGGCAAGAATAGGCTCCAGCAGGTGACGCCCGTTTCCTTCTTCAATCGCCTGACGAATTAGCGAACTCTGTTCCGCATTACCCTGACGCATAGCGTGTAACAGTGGTAGCGTTGGCTTGCCTTCATTGAGGTCATCGCCCGTGTTTTTGCCCAACGTTTTACCGTCTGCACTGTAGTCAAGCAGATCGTCAATTAACTGGAACGCGGTGCCAAGATAGCGTCCATAGTCCTGAAGTGCTTTTTCTTGCTCTGGCGTAGCGCCTGCAAGGATGGATGAGGATTGAGCTGCGGCTTCAAATAAACGCGCCGTTTTGCTGTAAATGACGCGCATATAACTTTCTTCTGTGATATCCGGGTCGTTGCAATTCATTAACTGCAAGACCTCCCCTTCAGCAATCACGTTGACTGCTTCTGACATCAGTGCCAGCACGCGTAAGGATTCGAGGCTGGTCATCATCTGGAAGGCGCGGGTATAGATAAAGTCCCCAACCAGCACGCTCGCCGCGTTGCCGAAGGCCGCATTCGCTGTCGCTTTACCTCGGCGCATGTCGGATTCATCTACCACATCATCATGCAGCAGCGTTGCGGTATGGATAAATTCGATCAGTGCGGCGACGGTGACGTGTTTATCACCGTTATAGGCAAGGGCTCTGGCTGCAAGCACAGCAATCATTGGACGTATACGTTTCCCACCACCGCTAATGATGTAATGACCAAGCTGGTTGATCAAAACGACGTCGGAATTCAGTTGTTCAAGAATGACTTTATTAACAGCCGCCATATCCTGTGTGGTTAATGTTGTAATTTGTTCTAGATTCATGGTTTGTGCCAACGTATGTCTTCAACACTGCCGTAAGATTGCTGCTGCATATCGGCAAGACGAAACTGATTGCGCCGATTGTACTTGAAAAATGAGAGAGATAAACGGCAGTTCATACGTTGTATTCTTTTTCTTCACATCCGTTGATTATGCACTTGTCATCCTCAGTATTTTTGCGTAGAATTCGCGCCCTATTATGAATATTTATAGCGCGCTCTGAAACCTATTAACGGGTGCGCGGAAAGCGGAGTTTTATATGTACGCAGTTTTCCAAAGTGGTGGTAAACAACACCGAGTAAGCGAAGGGCAAACCGTTCGCTTGGAAAAGCTGGACATCGCAACTGGTGAAGCCGTTGAGTTTGACCTAGTTCTGATGGTTGCCAACGGTGAAGAAATCAAAATCGGCGTTCCTTACGTTGATGGCGGTAAAATCAAAGCTGAAGTTGTTGCTCATGGTCGTGGCGAAAAAGTGAAGATCGTTAAGTTCCGTCGCCGTAAACACTACCGTAAGCAAGCAGGCCATCGTCAGTGGTTCACTGACGTGAAAATTACCGGCATCAGCGCTTAAGACTAGGAGAGCGGATTAAATGGCACACAAGAAAGCTGGCGGTTCAACCCGTAACGGTCGTGACTCTAACGCACAACGTCTGGGCGTAAAACGTTTTGGCGGCGAAAGTGTATTGGCTGGTAACATCATCGTTCGTCAACGTGGCACCAAATTCCACGCAGGAACTAATGTTGGCTGCGGGAAAGACCATACTCTGTTTGCTTTGACTGACGGTAAAGTTCAGTTTGAAGTTAAAGGCCCAAAAAACCGTAAATTTATCAGCATCGTTGCTGAATAATTTTTCGCGTTAGGTCTTACGGATTTAAGCCCCGCAATTCTTTGCGGGGCTTTTTACATTCTGATTCTGAGTAAACCATCTGGATAAGTATGAATACTAAACAACAGACGGGTATCGGTCTCTGTCTGGCGCTTACCACGGCTGTTTGTTGGGGGGCGTTGCCGATAGCCATGAAACAGGTTCTGGTAGTTATGGAGCCTTCTACTATTGTTTGGTATCGCTTTCTTATCGCGTCGATTGGACTCGGCATTATTCTGTCATCCCGTAAGAAGTTACCGCCAATGCGAGTTTTCCGTCATCGGCGTTGGTGGGTTCTGCTGCTGATTGCGACGGCGGGCTTATTAGGTAATTTTGTTTTCTTTAGCTCGTCTCTGCAATATCTGAGTCCGACAGCGTCTCAGGTTATTGGACAGCTTTCCCCAGTTGGTATGATGTTCGCCAGCGTACTAATCCTTAAGGAAAAGATGCGTGGCACGCAGATCATTGGGGCAATCATGCTGATCTGTGGTCTGATTTTATTCTTTAATACCAGCCTGATTGAGATTTTTACCCGGTTAACAGACTACACGCTGGGTGTACTGCTCGGCGTTTGCGCATCGGCAGTATGGGTATCTTATGGTGTAGCGCAGAAAGTCCTGTTACGGCGTCTGACATCGCAGCAGATTCTGTTTCTGCTCTATGTTCTGTGTGTTGTCTTTATCACGCCTTTTGCCAAGCCTGACGTTATTTTCCAGCTTAGCGGGTGGCAGTTTATCTGCCTACTATTCTGCGGCGCGAATACATTGATTGGGTATGGCGCGCTAGCGGAGGCGATGGCTCGCTGGCAAGCGTCACAGGTTAGCGCGGTTATTACCTTGACGCCGCTGTTTACACTGTTGTTTTCTGATTTACTTGCGTTGGGGTGGCCGAGTTTTTTCGCTGCGCCGGTGCTGAACTGGATTGGCTATTTTGGCGCGTTTGTCGTTGTTGCTGGTGCTATGTTTTCCGCTATCGGACACCGTTTCCTCCCCGGAAAAAAAGAACCAGTACCACCATTGATGGCGCAAAAGTAGATTAAGAAAAGCGTATTGCGGCAGGTCACTGCCATCTTTTGACATTTTGCATGCGTTGTTTATTTTTAATACAGATGAAATTATTGAGGCAGGCAGGTACAATCCTGCTCCTTTGCTGGAATGCGTTCTAGTGCGTCAGTTTTTTAATGGTGAGTAGAAATACGCTACATGCCTTAAAATCAAAAAGTTACGCCAAAGAGAACCAATAACAAGCCTAAAACACGTAGATATTCTCTATTGGTTTTTTGCGGAGAGAATCAATGAAGTTTGTAGATGAAGCCACAATTCTGATTGTGGCGGGCGATGGCGGTAACGGTTGTATCAGCTTTCGCCGTGAAAAATATATTCCCAACGGTGGTCCAGATGGCGGCGACGGTGGTGACGGCGGCGATGTCTATCTGCTGGCAGACGAAAATCTGAACACGCTGATCGACTATCGTTTTGAAAAATCCTTCCGTGCTGAGCGTGGACAAAACGGGCAAAGCCGCGACTGTACGGGTAAACGCGGCAAAGATATTACGATTAAAGTCCCTGTTGGTACCCGTGTTCTTGATCAGGGAACCGGCGAAGTGCTGGGCGATATGACACGTCATCAACAGAGCCTGATGGTCGGGAAAGGCGGTTGGCATGGTTTGGGCAACTCGCGTTTTAAATCGTCCGTCAACCGTGCTCCCCGTCAGAAAACCAACGGTACGAAGGGCGAAGAACGTGAGTTGACGCTGGAGCTGTTGCTGCTGGCTGACGTGGGGATGCTTGGCCTGCCTAATGCGGGTAAATCTACCTTTATTCGTGCGGTATCTGCGGCGAAGCCGAAAGTAGCCGATTATCCGTTTACTACGCTGGTGCCTAGCCTTGGCGTGGTCCGTATGGATAGTGAGCAGAGCTTTGTTGTGGCGGATATCCCCGGTTTGATCGAAGGGGCATCCGACGGTGCTGGACTGGGAATTCGTTTCCTGAAGCACCTTGAGCGCTGCCGTGTGCTGCTACATTTGGTTGATCTGGCGCCGATCGATGAGTCAAATCCGATTGAAAATGCCAAAGTTATTATCAACGAGTTAGAGCAGTATGGCGCTGGTTTGGCAGAAAAACCGCGTTGGCTGGTTTTCAACAAAGTTGATTTGATCGACAAGGCTGAAGCAGAAAAACGCGCTAAAGAGATTGCGGCTGCGCTTGGCTGGGACGATAAATACTATCTGATCTCTGCGGCAAACCGTGAAGGCGTCAACCCACTTTGCTGGGATGTGATGAACTTCCTGAAAGCCAATCCGAAAATGATGGCTATTGCTGAAAGTGCGCCGGAAAAAGTTGAGTTCATGTGGGATGATTATCACCGTGAACAACTGGCTGAAGTAGAAAAAGAAGCCGAAGAAGAGTGGGATGATGACTGGGACGATGAAGACGATGAAGGCGTTGAGATTATCTACCAAAAATAATTCATTCTTCTGCTAGTCAATTTTCGCCTATCACGGCCTTACCCTGTCAGGGTAAGGCCGTATTCTTATATTAGTTGCTCTGATAAATGTCTTTGTAGAGACGGCTTTCAAATCTCACCAGAGGGACGCGACGTGCGCGCTGGTCTTCTGGCGGTACGGCATAGCCAGACAGGAACTGGACAAATGCCATACGCTGGCCGCTCGCGGTGGTAATGAACCCCGCCAGATTGTATACGCCCTGTAACGCCCCAGTTTTAGCCGAAACTTTGCCGTCAACGCCAGCTTCATGCAGGCCGCCACGATAGCGTAGCGTGCCGTCATAGCCGGAAAGTGGGAGCATCGTGATGTAATTCAGCTCATTATCATGCTGCGCGATGTACTGTAATACCTGCATCATCGTTTCCGGTGAAATCAGGTTGTGCCGTGACAGACCTGAACCATCCACAACAATACTGTTTCCTAAATCTACACCCGCCTTCTGCCTCAGGATCTGACGCACAGCATCGGCACCTGCACGCCATGTGCCTGGCACGCTAAAGCGCTCATGCCCAATGGTACGAAAAACCGTATCGGCAATCATGTTGTCCGATTTTTTCAGCATGATAGTGAGCAGGTCGTGTAGCGGAGGCGATTGTGTCTGGGTTAGCACAGTCCCGGCTGGCCCCGGCTGCGTCTGGCGGCGCAAACTACCTTTAATGCGGATATCCGCCTGCTGAAGTTCATCTTTAACGATAGCGCCAGCATAGCTAGCCCCATCCTGAATCGCGAACGCCAACGGAAGTGGTTCTGTTCGCTGGGTTAGGCAGCCAGTGAGCGTAAAGCGATTCAATTCTCCGGGGACCACGTCCAGTTCGCAGTACTGGGCATCGGTAGATCCTTTAGCCAGCGTGCGCACCTCGCTGAACATCTGTACCGGATAATAGGATGCAACGCGGATAAAGGCGTTATCACCCGCTTTAGGCGCGCTGTAGAGTGAGACGGAAAAGCAGTTACGATCGACAATTGCAGCGCCCGGCGGGGCACTGAAACACTGTGTCATGTCGTTCCAAGGCCAGCCTGGTGCTTTGTCGTGACTGGCAAAAACGGAGGTATCGATTAGCACATCGCCTGCGATTTCCCGTATTCCTCGTTTCCTTAATTCCTGCACCATATTCCGTATTTGTTGGCGCTTCAGGGTCGGGTCACCGCTAAACCGTACGATCAGGTTGCCGTTTAGCAGGCTGCCGGTAACTGGGCCATGACTTTCCATCGTAGTGATGAATCGATAATCCGGACCCAATTGCAGTAATGCAGCTAATGCGGTTATCACCTTTTGCGTACTGGCAGGAAGCGCCATTTGCTGGCTATTGAAGGCCATGCTGGGTGTTGTTGCGCCAACTTTTTGTACCAATAACGCCAAATTGGCGCCATCAGGCAAATATTGACGATGATCTTCAACAGAAGCTGCATTGGCATGCAGAACAAAAGCGCAGGCAAGTCCGGTAACAATCGATGAAAAACGCATAATCTCAGCTAAGAACGGGGTAACGTGTGGTCATACTACGGCGCAATAAGGTCTAAAGTAAACGATGACCCTCATTGAACTCTGGGGTAAAATACGTATCAAAATGCAAAACCGCTGCTAGCCTGGATATTTTGTTCTGGGGCTGGTTGCTTTTGTTTTATGTCCAGTGAGGACTGGCACGTTGCAGAGACTCCGTCGCCTTTGATTTTTAGCGCGTCAGGATGACGATTATTTGAGTCTTACGGACTTTTTTAGAGGTATAGACAATATGAAACAATATCCGATGACGTTGCGTGGTGCTGAAAAATTGCGCGAAGAGCTTGATCATCTGAAATCTGTGCGCCGACCTGAGATTATTACGGCGATTGCGGAAGCACGTGAGCACGGCGATCTGAAAGAAAATGCAGAATATCATGCTGCACGTGAGCAGCAGGGTTTCTGCGAAGGGCGTATTCAAGACATTGAAGCCAAACTGTCTAACGCGCAGATTATCGATGTTACGAAAATGGCCGCTAACAACGGGCGTGTCATTTTTGGTGCAACCGTGGCGGTGATGAATCTGGATAGCGAGGAAGAGCAAACCTACCGGATTGTTGGCGATGACGAAGCGGATTTTAAGCAAAATCTGATTTCTGTTAACTCTCCGATCGCGCGTGGCCTGATCGGTAAAGAACAAGATGATGTCGTTGTCATCCGTACGCCGGGCGGCGACGTGGAATACGAAGTACTGAAGGTCGAATATCTATAAATTTACCATTTTGTTGATTAAAACAGCAAAAATTGTAAAGAAAAGAAAAAGGCCGCTTGCGGCCTTTTCTCTAACCGAGAGGCATGGCACCTTTCCGTTAAAGCTGAGTATCCTGAAATAAAAAGTGTTATCGTGGTAACACAATTTTACGTTCTTTCGCAGGGCGGTAGAGCACCAGCGTATGGCCGATGACCTGTACGTTAGCGGCACCCGTTTCACGAACAATCGCTTCAACAATCAAGGCTTTGGTTTCGCGATCTTCTGTCGCTACTTTTATCTTGATCAGTTCGTGATGCGCTAATGCTTGTTCGATCTCAGCCAGAACACCTTCGGTGAGACCGTTATTACCTAGCATGACAACCGGTTTTAGCGGATGTGCCAAGCCTTTCAGGTGTTGTTTTTGTTTATTACTTAGGTTCATTGTCTTTTTTACTTAGGTTGGGATTGAAAACGGTTCATTCTACCGCCATCTCATGATTATAACCAATTTGACTGTTCTGATTGGTAATATGTGAGAAGTTTCTTCCCCACCACGAGCGTGTTACTGAGAATAGTTGGAAAATCGATGGCGAATAAAAAGCGTTCTGCAAGCTCCAGTCGCTGGTTGCAGGAACACTTTAGCGATAAATATGTGCTGCAGGCCCAGAAAAAAGGCCTGCGCTCACGTGCTTGGTTTAAACTTGACGAAATACAGCAGAGCGACAAACTGTTTAAACCCGGCATGACAGTTGTGGATTTAGGCGCAGCACCTGGTGGTTGGTCACAATATGTGGTCACGCAAATTGGTGGAAAGGGTCGAATTATCGCGTGTGATATTTTACCGATGGATCCGATTGTTGGCGTCGATTTCCTGCAAGGGGACTTTCGTGATGAACTGGTCCTCAAAGCCTTGCTCGAAAGAGTTGGCGATAGCAAAGTTCAGGTGGTGATGTCTGACATGGCCCCTAACATGAGTGGTACACCAGCTGTTGATATTCCGAAATCGATGTATCTGGTTGAATTAGCACTTGGTATGTGTCGGGATGTATTAGCGCCAGGCGGAAGTTTCCTGGTGAAAGTGTTTCAGGGAGAAGGCTTTGATGAATACCTGCGGGAAATTCGCTCCCTGTTTACGAAGGTGAAAATTCGTAAACCAGACGCTTCACGTGCCCGGTCTCGTGAAGTGTATATTGTAGCGACAGGGCGCAAACTGTAGTACCCTAACGCTGTTTTTTAACACAGTTGTAATATGAGGTTAATCCCTTGAGTGACATGGCGAAAAACCTAATTCTCTGGTTAGTCATCGCAGTTGTGCTGATGTCTGTTTTCCAGAGCTTTGGGCCCAGCGAGTCGAATGGCCGTAGGGTGGATTATTCAACCTTCTTGACCGAAGTGAATCAGGATCAGGTCCGTGAAGCACGTATTAACGGGCGTGAGATCAGTGTTATCAAAAAAGACAGCAACAGATACACGACTTACATTCCTGTCAATGACCCCAAGCTACTGGATAACCTGCTAACGAAGAACGTGAAAGTCGTTGGTGAACCACCGGAAGAGCCGAGTTTGTTGGCTTCTATCTTTATTTCCTGGTTCCCGATGCTGTTACTGATTGGTGTCTGGATCTTCTTCATGCGTCAAATGCAAGGCGGCGGCGGTAAAGGTGCCATGTCCTTCGGCAAGAGCAAAGCGCGTATGTTGACTGAAGATCAGATCAAGACGACGTTTGCTGATGTAGCCGGTTGCGACGAAGCGAAGGAAGAGGTTAGCGAGCTGGTCGAGTACCTGCGTGAACCTAGCCGTTTCCAGAAACTGGGTGGTAAAATTCCATCAGGCATTTTGATGGTCGGGCCGCCGGGAACCGGTAAAACATTGCTGGCGAAAGCCATTGCCGGTGAAGCGAAAGTGCCTTTCTTTACGATTTCCGGTTCTGACTTCGTTGAAATGTTTGTCGGTGTCGGTGCCTCCCGTGTTCGTGACATGTTCGAACAGGCGAAGAAAGCTGCACCCTGCATCATCTTTATCGATGAAATCGACGCCGTTGGCCGTCAACGTGGCGCAGGTTTAGGCGGTGGTCACGATGAACGTGAACAAACGCTGAACCAAATGCTGGTTGAGATGGACGGCTTTGAAGGCAACGAAGGCATTATTGTTATTGCGGCGACTAACCGTCCCGATGTTCTGGATCCCGCGTTGCTGCGTCCAGGCCGTTTTGACCGTCAGGTTGTTGTTGGTCTGCCGGATGTTCGCGGTCGTGAACAAATTCTGAAAGTCCATATGCGTCGCGTACCGCTATCTCCAGATATGGATGCGTCAGTTATCGCGCGTGGTACGCCAGGCTTCTCTGGTGCGGATTTGGCTAATCTGGTTAACGAAGCTGCATTGTTCGCTGCTCGTGGCAACAAACGTGTTGTTTCGATGGTCGAGTTCGAGAAAGCTAAAGACAAAATCATGATGGGTGCAGAGCGCCGCTCCATGGTAATGACGGAAAAGCAAAAAGAATCGACGGCGTATCATGAAGCCGGACACGCCATCATCGGTCGTCTGGTGCCAGAGCACGATCCGGTACATAAAGTAACGATCATTCCGCGTGGTCGCGCACTAGGCGTAACGTTCTTCCTGCCTGAAGGGGATGCGATCAGCGCTAGCCGTCAGAAGCTGGAAAGCCAGATCTCTACGTTGTACGGCGGTCGACTGGCCGAAGAGATTATTTACGGCGTAGAACATGTCTCTACTGGCGCGTCCAATGACATCAAAGTCGCAACGTCGATTGCCCGTAACATGGTTACGCAGTGGGGCTTTTCTGAAAAACTCGGTCCATTGCTCTATGCGGAAGAAGACGGTGAAGTATTCCTCGGTCGCTCCGTAGCAAAAGCCAAGCACATGTCAGATGAAACGGCACGCATCATCGATCAGGAAGTGAAATCTCTGGTTGAACGTAACTACTTGCGTGCTCGCGAACTGTTGATGGCAAATATGGACATCCTTCATTCAATGAAAGACGCGTTGATGAAGTATGAAACCATTGATGCGCCGCAGATCGATGACCTGATGGGACGTAAGAAAGATGTACGTCCGCCTGCGGGTTGGGAAGAGTCTCGCTCTGACAACGATTCTGGTAACGGTGGTGCACCTAAAGCCCCTACGCCTGTCGATGAGCTGCAAACGCCTAATCCAGATAACACAATGTCTGAGCAAGTGGACGACAAATAATTCGCTCGTGATAGACATCTGTAACGTTACGAAACCCCAGCTCAGGCTGGGGTTTTTTACGAGTAATGTTCTTCAAATCATACTCCATGCTAACTACACCAGAATGCGGAGGTAAAACATGCAACTGGTTGCCAGAGACTCAACGCTGGACCTTTCCTGTCCACACGTCATGGGCATTCTTAATGTTACGCCGGACTCTTTTTCCGATGGCGGCAAGCACAACAAGTTCGATACCGCATTACTGCACGTTCAAGAGATGATTACCGCTGGTGCGACCCTGATCGATATTGGCGGTGAATCGACGCGCCCCGGTGCGGATGAGGTGAGCACAGAAGAAGAGCTGGAACGCGTGGTGCCTGTGATCGAAGCTATTGCTAAACGTTTTGACGTATGGATTTCGGTCGATACTTCAAAACCGGAAGTGATGATGGCATCGGCGCTGGCGGGAGCGCACCTGATTAATGATATCCGCGCTTTGCAAGAGCCTGGTGCTCTGGAGGCTGCGGCGGCAACAGGTTTGCCAGTGTGCCTGATGCACATGCAGGGTATGCCGAGAACCATGCAGCACAAACCTCATTATGATGATCTGATGCAGGACATCGGGAATTTCTTACAACAGCAGATTGAACGCTGTGTGAGCGCAAATATTCCGAAAAGTAAGCTATTGCTGGATCCTGGGTTCGGATTCGGTAAGAATCTTGCCCATAATTACGCGCTTCTGGCTCGCCTGAGCGAGTTACATCGTTTTGAACTGCCGCTTCTGGTTGGCATGTCGAGGAAGTCCATGATTGGACAGCTCCTCAATGTACCGCCTGCACAGCGTGTTCATGGTAGCGTCGCTTGCGCAGTGATCGCTGCGATGCAGGGTGCACAGATTATTCGCGTTCACGATGTTAAAGAAACGGCTGATGCCATGCGCATTGTTGAGGCCACCCTTTCTGCGAAGGAATAAAAACAAGATGAGTAACCGCAAATATTTTGGTACCGATGGTATACGTGGCAAGGTTGGTGATACGCCGATTACACCTGACTTTGTGCTTAAACTGGGTTGGGCTGCTGGGAAAGTGCTAGCGCGACATGGTTCTCGTAAAATTATTATCGGCAAAGATACCCGTATTTCTGGCTATATGTTGGAGTCTGCTCTGGAAGCTGGGCTGGCCGCTGCCGGTTTGTCGGCTTCTTTTACCGGCCCGATGCCTACGCCTGCGGTTGCTTATCTCACTCGAACATTCCGTGCTGAAGCAGGTATCGTTATTTCTGCTTCTCACAATCCTTATTATGACAACGGTATTAAATTCTTCTCGATTGACGGCACAAAGCTACCTGATGACGTGGAGGAAGCCATTGAAGCTGAGATGGAAAAACCGCTGACGTGTGTTGAGTCTTCAGAGTTAGGTAAAGCGAGTCGCATTGTTGACGCTGCCGGGCGCTATATCGAATTTTGTAAGGGGACTTTCCCGGGCGAACTGAGTCTTAATGGCTTAAAGATTGTCGTCGATTGTGCCAATGGCGCTACCTACCATATTGCGCCCAGTGTTTTGCGTGAGCTTGGTGCTAAAGTCATCGCGATTGGCTGTGAGCCGGATGGCATGAATATCAACGAAGAGTGCGGTGCAACGGATGTCAGACAGCTACAGGCTCGCGTGCTGGCTGAAAAGGCGGATGTTGGGCTGGCATTCGACGGCGATGGCGATCGACTCATTATGGTCGACCATTTGGGTAACAAGGTCGATGGCGATCAGATTCTGTATATCATCGCCCGCGAAGGCTTACGTCAGGGACAACTACGCGGCGGTGCGGTAGGTACCCTGATGAGTAACATGGGGCTTGAGGTCGCGTTAAAGCAACTCGGTATCCCGTTTGCTCGTGCCAAGGTGGGCGACCGCTATGTGTTAGAAATGATGCAGACAAAAGGGTGGCGCATTGGTGCGGAAAACTCCGGCCATGTCATCCTGTTAGATAAAACCACGACGGGCGATGGTGTGATTGCCGGTTTGCAAGTACTTACTGCGATAGTGAAAAACCATATGAGTCTGCATGATTTATGCAGCGGTATGAAGTTATTCCCACAGATTCTGGTTAACGTGCGGTTTACGGGTGAAAACGATCCGCTGGAAGACAAAAGTGTGCAGCAGATTACGCAGGATGTAGAAAAAGAGTTGGCCGGACGCGGGCGAGTATTACTGCGTAAATCTGGTACTGAACCACTTATCCGCGTGATGGTTGAAGGTGAACACGAAGAGACAGTAATAGCGCAGGCGAATCGTATTGCTGATGCAGTGAAAGCCGTCAGTTGAGGTTTTTTTGATTCACCAATCAGGTAGATAAGGCTTTCGAGATAGACCTTGTGTCGAAAGCCGCTGTTTTTTTCTGCAATCAACCTGTGGTGACCAAATTACCCTTGCGTACGTTACATCCTTTGGTTAGTATTCAGACCCGCTTGATAAGGGATGTACCATACATCCTGCTTAGCGGAATGACGCGCGGTTTACCGCCAGAATATAGCATCTCCATGAATCATGGGGAAAACGGTTAACGGGTACGACTATGTACGAAGCTCTGTTAGTAATTTTCCTGTTAGTGTCGATCGGGTTAGTTGCCTTGATCATGCTTCAGCAGGGTAAAGGTGCTGATATGGGAGCCTCGTTCGGAGCAGGTGCTTCTGCCACTTTGTTCGGTTCGAGCGGCTCTAGTAATTTCATGACCCGCATGACGGCGATACTGGCGACCCTGTTCTTCATTATCAGTCTTATTCTGGGCAACTTGAGTACGCTGCAGAAAAAAGGCGGTGCATGGGATAACCTGAGCCAGCCAGAAAAAGTCGAGCAGACGACAACGCCTGTTGCGCCTTCAACGCCGGCAAGTGACATTCCGAAGTAAGCGTTTTAAAGCAGTAATTGTGATGCCGTGGTGGTGGAATTGGTAGACACGCTACCTTGAGGTGGTAGTGCCCGATTGGGCTTACGGGTTCAAGTCCCGTCCTCGGTACCAACATAAAAAATAGACGTCGATAGACGTCTATTTTTTTGTCTTTAATTTACTGTCTCAGCCTTACAGGCGCACCAACTGCTTGCCAAAGTGTTTTCTGTCTAATAAGTCGATAAAGGCTTGAGGCGCGTTCTCTATTCCCTCAATAATATTCTCCCGATATTTCAATCGTCCTTTCTCAACGGCATCGAGTAGCCAAATATCGGCTTCCGCATTACTACTTTGGGTTTGGCTATTTTATTCAGGCCAAAATATGCGGAACGTCCCAGTGTTCCTGCTGCCCCAAAAAAAATAGAAGGCGACAACGTCGTCGGCAGTACGCGATGAGTAATAAAATCCTGAGGTGTGCCAACATAGTATTTCTGCCGGCCTGAAAAGGTGAATACGCAGTCTCCAAACTGAAATTTTGGATTTTTCGTTGCTACGATATTACCTATTGTTTCTCCTTAAATAACCTATCCCGGCTTGATAGGGCTAACAAAGGCCGTATTTTGCTGAGTCGAGTGCGTGTGTATTGGTCAATAGATAGCCACTTATTTTCAACTATGTATTCGCCGGATTGTAACGCATTGATCTGGCGCTCTTCGAACCTGAAATTCTCTAACTGGGCTGGGCCATCAGGATGGTGAGCGAGTACGATTAGTTTATTTGTTAACGGGTTCATAATATCCCCTATATTTATCATTCATTACGCATGGCTTGATGGCTGGTTCAGGCAGCGTTATCGTGCGCATGTGAAGACCAGCGATATTTTGGCCATTTGAGGCTGAAAATGACGATGGCTTTTATCAGATAGGTCAAAATCCACACCAATGAGACTTCGTTCTATATTTTGGTGTAGCGTGGGGTGCCATAGTTAGGAAGTGTTTTCAGTCTTGGCGTAGCTTATTCCGCTAATGTCTGTATGACCTGACGCCCGAGCATGCTGTAAATGCTGAAGATAATCACGGTGGACATTGCGCCGCTGACGGATAAAAAGACGTACCGGTAAATAAGGCGACATTCTGCGCAAAATACGCCAGACGTTCAGCTTCATTCATGTTTGCTGAACCGTCGATGTTGATCTCTGGCGTAGGCTGGTCCAACACTAATACGGTGGGTATCATGCCTTTTTCCGCGAACTGCTGCGCCATTTCAAAAGCGATAGTTGCGCCGAGAGACCATCCTCCGAGTACCAGACGAGATTAATGAACGATGTCACCAGCCTGTGAAAGATAGAAAGCGCAATCGTTTTGATATCGGCGTTATAAGGTTGGTTAACGCTAAAATTGGGCACCTGAATACCGTAGATCGGATAGCTTTCGCCCAATTTACGCGCCAGCCTGGAATGACACAGCACGTTACCGCCCGCTGGGTGGATAGAAGCAAGGTGGGGTTATCTTCAGGCTGCCCACGATTGAGAGTCACCCTTGCTGTTTGAGTCTGGGATCCTTTTTCTTCAATCACGCGGGCCAACTGGGTAATGCTGCTGTTTTCAAACAACTGCCCCAGAGACAGGGATGTCCCAAAATGCTGATTAACGCTGAGGATAAGTTTTAACGCGCTGAGAGAATTCCCGCCAAGCGTGAGGAAGCTCTCCTGCGTATCAACGGTATCGTTTTGTAAAATATCGCGATAAATCTTATGCAGGTTGTGTTAGTGCTGATTTTCTGGCGCATGGAACGAGACATTTTTTTCCACCGAAGGCAGAGGTAACGCGGCATAATTTATCTTACCGCTGGCGGTTAATTGCTTAGCATAAGCTTGATGGTGGTGCTGGAGAATAATGCATTGCTGTAGTTCATAGTAAACAGCAAACCGCCATTATCTCTATCTTCTTCTATCCATAAATTCAGATCTACTTTGGCACTGCCATAATCGACTTTTAGCAGTTTATATTTTATTCCGCTATTTCGACTGTGAAAATGAGGCAATACCTGATACGGCAATATTTCCTGAAACAGTGGGTTTATTTGGGGGGTACGAGTATAGGTGATTTCATCCAGAATATAATTGAATGGCACATCCTGATACTTCATGGTTTCTTCACATTCTATGCGGGCAGCATCAATCAGATGAATAATACTAGCGTATCTCCCTGCAACAGGCGAAAGTAATTCTATATTTACGGCATAAAAGTCCTTCCACGACTTTTTCACCATCTTTACCCCACCGTGGAAACTGTTCGGTAGCGGCGTTATAGTCGCCCTGATTAAACCGGCGTAATAATGTCGATTTCTCCAAGTTTTCTACTCCTAGATAGTAAGTAAATGAGGTTAATGCGCCAAATTTATTTCCATTGAGATCAAATTTTACGTACTTCTGAACTCCAGTTTTCGCTGTTTTTAAGTTTTTACATAATAGAAATTCAGCCTCCTGAGAGGTGGTCTCATTATCAAAATTTTCATTTTTCAGTATTAAATGTCCATATCCAATGGTCCATCTTCCTGCTGTGTCAAGATACCTTGTTAATCTCAGACCTTCAACGTTATTAGTCAGATCAAGGCCAGCCTAGTTGATTGTATTTGGAATTTTAGTCATTTTTTTATTCCTCTTGGGTTATTTGGGGGAGAATAAGATTAGTATATTCATCAATTAACCGCATAATGCTTTCTAGTGGATCGATCGAAGTAAACTGCATTTCTATATCGACGTGCTGACTATTTCTTCCCTTTTTATCTTCTCCAGCATCAATCCTCGTGGAGTAGAAAGGGCGACCAGGGCAGCTCGACGTGGTGCCGAGGATCGAGCTGAATCGTAATTATCTTTGGGGTTAACGCGCCATCTGCATCACGTTCAAAAAAAAGGATCTAGCGTTTGTTGATATTGATGAGCAATAAATTGATTGGCGGCGGTAGCCGCGTGCTGCATGCAGCGAGTAATGTCTGCAAATGTCATTGCCTTTGATGACGTAACGTGATTTTCTCTTGGATATTATCCACATTATCTGGTTTTTTATTTTTCCCCATAATTCAATTTTTGAATGAAATTTTCTCTCCTTATCTTATTTTTAGTTGCTAAGCGTAAGCAGCCTAGAGGGAAATAAATGATGATTTTAGAAAGTGTTAATAGCTAATAAAATAGGGTCACATCAGTCATTGTGTTGGATATGTCATGCAATGTGTCATAGGCCATTTATTCATGGTTTAAGAATTCATTGCGTTGGTTTTTTATACATTTATGAAATTATTACGCCATTATGGTTTATTTCGAATACCATTATTGTTGATAATGGTATTCCTCCGTGGTTTCTTATGTGAAACACCATGTTATTGGAGTCATTCTTAAAACATCACCCTTCGATTCCATTGCTCAGGCATTAAAAACAGTATCGATGGGTATGGTCTGCTTGCCGGATGATGGGGTGGTTTATGAGGGATGGAGTGTAGATAACAGCGTAAAAGGCAAACTCCGTGAAAGACAACATGAAGTTTTGCAACTGATTGTATCAGGCGCTTCTAATAAGCAAATTAGTCGGACATTAAACATCAGCGCAGGAACCGTTAAGTCACATTTGGAGTCGATTTTCAGACGGCTTAATGTGCGTAATAGAACGCAGGCTGCGATCGTGTTGTTAGAAGAAGAACGAAGATAAGTTTTATTCATTGCATTATTTATATTTAGTTATTGTCTGATTTAAGCATTAGGGAATCTTCATCGCGTTATCTCTTTCTGCCGCCCTAGCAGTGAGTCTTTCCTCAATGGTCGGCCAGCTTTGTGGCTAGCGTGACAGCACAAGATCGGTCCACAAAAAGTGGAATATCTATTGCGTGATGGCCGCTGCCAGGCGACCCGCGGATGTTGACAAAGGAACGTATTCCGCGTATAAAAATTGCCTTCGAACCAATCCTATGGATAACTTGCATTTATGCAGTTGTCAGCGTAGTATTTGCCACGTTTTCGGACGCGGGGTGGAGCAGCCTGGTAGCTCGTCGGGCTCATAACCCGAAGGTCGTCGGTTCAAATCCGGCCCCCGCAACCACTTAACTTCCAGTAAAGTGTTTTTTCAAATACGTCTTCACTCAATTTCTATCTCTTTTTGCAGTGATTTTTGAAAAAATCCTTCACCGAAAGTTATGCCGCGTTTGTAAGCGGTATTAGGGTCCAGTTGCATAAAGCCCCGATTTATCGGGGTTTTTTGTTATTTGGCAACAAACAACTGGGCTATTAGGCCCTTTTTTTATGTCTTGGGGGTGGACTTGTCCACATTAGAGCAAAAATTAACAGAGATGATTTCAGCACCCGTTGCTGCATTAGGCTACGAATTGGTTGGGATTGAGTTCATCCGTAGTCGCCAATCGACGCTGCGTATCTATATTGATAGTGAAGACGGGATCACTGTTGATGATTGTGCTGATGTCAGCCACCAAGTCAGTGCGGTATTGGACGTAGAAGATCCAATCACTGTCGCCTATAACCTGGAAGTTTCGTCTCCAGGTCTTGAGCGTCCCTTATTCACGGCGGCACATTATCTGCATTTCGTCGGAGAAGAGGTGGCAGTGGTGCTGCGTATGGCAGTCCAGAATCGCCGTAAATGGTTGGGTGTGATCAAAGCTGTTGACGGCGAAATGATCACCATAACAGTGGAAGGCAAAGATGAAGTATTCGCACTGAGCAACATTCAGAAAGCGAATCTTGTACCCCACTTTTAAAGTTTGGATGAGGCAACTAGGATGAACAAAGAGATTCTGGCTGTTGTTGAAGCAGTTTCCAATGAGAAATCCCTTCCGCGCGAGAAGATTTTTGAAGCGTTGGAAACCGCACTGGCGACAGCGACCAAGAAAAAATACGAGCAGGAAATTGATGTACGCGTCAGTATTGATCGCAAAACGGGCGATTTTGATACCTTCCGTCGTTGGTTAGTGGTGAATGAAGTCACTCTGCCAACTCGCGAAATTACGCTTGATGCTGCGCAATTTGAAGATCCTTCTCTTGATGTTGGCGGTTACGTTGAAGATCAAATCGAATCCGTAACCTTTGACCGTATTACGACGCAAACAGCAAAACAGGTTATCGTACAGAAAGTTCGTGAAGCTGAACGTGCGATGGTTGTTGATCAGTTCCGTCAACAAGAAGGCGAAATTATCACCGGTGTCGTGAAGAAGGTAAACCGTGATAATATTTCGCTTGAAGTCAGACCAATCGATGGTTCTAACACCAGTGCAGAAGCGGTAATTGGCCGTGAAGATATGCTGCCTCGTGAAAATTTCCGCCCTGGCGACCGTATTCGTGGCGTACTGTACTCTGTTCGTCCCGAAGCTCGCGGTGCTCAACTGTTTGTCAGCCGTTCCCGTCCGGAAATGCTGGTTGAACTCTTCCGCATTGAAGTGCCAGAAATCGGTGAAGAAATTATCGAGATTAAGGCAGCGGCCCGCGATCCGGGTTCACGTGCGAAAATTGCAGTGAAGACGAATGACAAGCGTATCGATCCTGTCGGTGCTTGTGTCGGTATGCGCGGTGCGCGTGTACAGGCCGTTTCCAGTGAACTGGGCGGCGAGCGTATTGATGTCATTCTGTGGGATGACAACCCAGCACAGTTTGTGATCAATGCAATGGCACCTGCTGATGTGGTATCGATCGTCGTTGATGAAGATACCTACACGATGGATATCGCTGTTGAGTCGAGCAATCTGGCTCAGGCGATTGGTCGAAACGGGCAGAACGTACGTCTGGCTTCCCAACTGTTGAAACAGCATCGTTCAGAAGATCGTTGGGAACTGAACGTGATGACAGTGGAAGATCTTCAAGCCAAGCATCAGGCCGAAGCACATGCTGCAATCGACGTCTTTACCAAGCACCTTGATATTGATGAAGAGTTTGCGACTGTGCTGGTTGAAGAAGGTTTCTCTTCACTTGAAGAATTGGCCTACGTGCCAATCAAGGAACTGTTGGCTATCGAAGGCTTTGATGAAGAAACCGTTGAAGCATTGCGTGAACGTGCTAAAGCTGCATTAACAACGCTGGCACTGGCGCATGAAGAAAGCCTTGGTGACGGTCAACCTGCTGAAGACTTGCTTAGCTTGCCTGGGCTGTCGCGTGAGTTGGCGTTCAAGCTTGCTGCGATCGGTGTTTGTACGCTGGAAGATCTTGCTGAACAGGGCGTTGACGACCTGACAGATATTGAAGAGCTCAATGATGAGCAAGCGGGCGAATTGATTATGGCCGCACGTAATATCTGTTGGTTTGGCGACGACAACGAATAACGAACTGTAGCAGGAAAGGAACAGCATGACAGATGTAACCGTAAAATCGCTGGCCGCAGAGATTCAAACTCCGGTTGACCGCCTGGTACAGCAGTTTGCTGATGCGGGAATGACCAAGTCTGCATCGGACTCTGTGACCCAGCATGAAAAAGAAACGTTATTAGCGCATTTGAACCGCGATCGCGGTAATGCGCCGAGTAAATTGACGCTGCAACGCAAAACGCGCAGCACGTTAAATGTCCCTAGCACTGGCGGTAAAAGTAAGTCGGTGCAGATCGAAGTCCGCAAGACACGCACTTATGTAAAACGCGATCCGATTGAGGCCCAACAGGCTGAAGAGGAAGAGCAGGCACGGCGTGAAGCGGAAGAACAGGCACAACGTGCCGCTGAAGAGCAGGTTAAACGCGAGGCCGATCTGCGCGAAACTGCTGAGAAAGCGAAGCGTGCTGCCGACGAGCAAGCCAAACGTGAAGCCGCCGAAAAAGCTAAGCGTGATGTAGCGGAAAAAGAAAAAGTGACGAACCAACAAAACGAAAATATGACCAAGCCAGCTCAGTCTGAGAAAGCGAAACGCGAAGCGGAAGCTGCCGAACTTAAGCGTAAAGCAGAAGAAACTGCACGTCTTAAAGTTGAAGAAGAAGCACGTCGTATTGCTGAAGAAGCTCGCCGTATGGCTGAAGAAAACGCCGGGCGTTGGGAAGCGGAAAGCGCGACTAAACCTGAAGAATCTGCCGATTATCACGTGACGACGTCTCATCATGCCCGTGAAGCGGAAGATGAAAACGACCGTCAGGTTGAAGGTGAACGCCGTACTCGCACCCGTGCTGCTAAAGTAACCAAGCAGAAGAAAGGCAATCGTCAGTCTGAGTCTAAAGCTGACCGTGAAGAAGCGCGTGCTGTTACCCGTGGCGGTAAAGGCAAGCGTAAGCCAAGTTCACTGCAGCAGAGCTTCAATAAGCCTGTTCAGGCGGTTAACCGTGATGTTGTGATTGGTGAAACCGTTACTGTTGCTGAACTGGCTAACAAAATGGCAGTTAAAGGCTCTCAGGTCATCAAAACGATGATGAGACTGGGTGCGATGGCAACCATCAACCAGGTCATCGACCAGGAAACCGCGCAACTCGTTGCGGAAGAGATGGGCCATAAAGTCATCCTGCGTCGTGAGAACGAGCTGGAAGAAGCCGTAATGAGCGACCGTGACATGGGTGTTGCTGCGGAATTCCGCGCGCCGGTCGTGACCATCATGGGTCACGTCGACCACGGTAAAACCTCTCTGCTTGACTATATCCGTTCAACCAAGGTAGCAGCAGGCGAAGCGGGTGGTATTACCCAGCATATCGGTGCTTACCACGTTGAAACAGACAACGGTATGATTACGTTCCTGGATACACCGGGACACGCCGCGTTTACCGCAATGCGTGCTCGTGGTGCTCAGGCTACGGATATCGTGGTACTGGTTGTGGCGGCAGATGATGGCGTGATGCCTCAGACAATCGAAGCTATCCAGCACGCGAAAGCGGCGCAGGTTCCTGTTGTTGTCGCAGTAAACAAAATCGATAAGCCTGATGCCGATCCAGACCGTGTGAAAACCGAGCTGTCTCAGTACGGTATCATGCCGGAAGAGTGGGGCGGTGAATCTCAGTTTGTCCACGTATCCGCTAAAGCTGGTACGGGTATCGACGAACTGCTGAATGCGATTCTGTTGCAGGCCGAAGTTCTGGAACTGAAAGCTGTCCGCAGCGGCATGGCAAACGGTGTAGTGATCGAATCCTTCCTGGATAAAGGTCGTGGCCCGGTTGCAACCGTACTGGTTCGTGAAGGTACGCTGAATAAAGGCGATATCGTTCTGTGCGGCTTTGAATATGGCCGTATCCGTGCGATGCGTGATGAGTTAGGTCGTGAAATTACGTCCGCAGGTCCTTCTATTCCTGTAGAAATTCTCGGTATGTCCGGTGTCCCTGCCGCAGGTGATGAAGCCACGGTTGTTCGTGACGAGAAGAAAGCACGTGAAGTTGCCTTGTATCGTCAGGGTAAATTCCGTGAAGTCAAACTGGCTCGTCAGCAGAAATCTAAACTGGAAAACATGTTTGCTAACATGACAGAAGGTGAAGTTTCTGAACTGAACATCGTTCTGAAATCTGACGTTCAGGGCTCTTGCGAAGCGATTTCCGATTCACTGCAGAAACTGTCTACTGATGAAGTGAAAGTGAAGATCGTCGGTTCCGGTGTGGGCGGTATCACAGAAACGGACGCCACGCTGGCAGCGGCATCGAATGCGATTATCCTTGGCTTTAACGTTCGTGCAGATGCATCAGCTCGCCGCGTAGTTGAAGCGGAAAGCTTGGATCTGCGTTATTACTCCGTCATCTATGATTTGATCGACGAAGTGAAACAGGCGATGAGCGGTATGCTGGCGCCGGAATATAAGCAAGAGATCATCGGTCTGGCCGAAGTACGTGACGTCTTTAAATCACCGAAATTTGGCGCTGTCGCTGGCTGTATGGTGACTGAAGGTATCGTTAAACGTCACAACAAGATCCGTGTACTGCGTGACAACGTGGTTATCTATGAAGGCGAGTTGGAATCTCTGCGCCGCTTTAAAGATGACGTTAACGAAGTCCGTAACGGTATGGAATGTGGCATCGGCGTGAAGAACTACAACGACGTTCGCCCAGGCGATATGATCGAAGTCTTTGAAACGATTGAGATCAAACGTACGATCGCGTAATCCGTTTTCAGCGACGACGTAAGTGATTCGTAAGGGGGGCCTAGTGCCCCCCGATTTTTACTGGAGGATTTATCATGGCAAAAGAATTCAGCCGCACCCAGCGCGTTGCGCAGGAAATGCAAAAAGAAATCGCCATTATCATTCAACGTGAAGTGAAAGATCCGCGCATCGGCATGGCGACCGTATCCGGTGTCGAAGTGTCTCGCGATTTAGCGTATGCCAAGGTCTTTGTGACCTTCCTGAATGATAACGAGCCAGAGCAAGTTAAAATAGCGGTGAAAGCACTGCAAGATGCGTCTGGCTTTATCCGTATGATGATCGGCAAAGCAATGCGCCTGCGCGTTGTTCCAGAATTGACGTTCTCCTATGACAACTCATTGGTTGAAGGGATGAGAATGTCCAATCTGGTGACCAATGTGGTCAGAAATGATACGGAACGTCGTTCTGTTACGGGTGAAGATCAGGAGGATTAATGAGTCGTCCTCGTCGCCGTGGCCGTGATGTACACGGCGTATTGTTATTAGATAAGCCGCAGGGCGTGTCGTCTAATGATGTTTTGCAGAAAGTAAAACGGATTTTTAACGCTAACAGAGCGGGACATACGGGTGCGTTGGATCCATTAGCAACCGGTATGCTGCCGATTTGTCTTGGGGAAGCGACGAAGTTTTCTCAATATTTGCTGGATTCTGATAAACGCTACCGTGTCATTGCTCGGCTTGGGCAACGAACCGACACCTCTGATGCCGACGGTAACGTGATCGAAGAACGTGCTATTGGTTTTTCTGCTACGGATCTGGAACTCGCACTGGAGAGCTTTCGCGGCACCACGCAGCAAGTGCCATCCATGTACTCGGCGCTGAAATATCAGGGGCGTAAGCTGTATGAGTATGCACGTCAGGGGCTGACGGTTCCGCGTGAAGCGCGTGAAATCACCGTGTATGAACTTCAGTTCATTCGCTGGGAAGGTGATGAGCTGGAACTGGAAATTCACTGCTCGAAAGGGACGTACATCCGTACCATTATTGACGATCTGGGTGAACAGTTGGGCTGTGGCGCGCATGTGATTTACCTGCGCCGCTTGCAGGTTGCTATTTATCCTACCGAAAGAATGGTGACGCTAGAGCAGCTAGCGGCATTGGCCGAGCAGGCTCAGACGCAAGAGCACTCACTTTCGCTGAGCCTTGATTCGTTGCTCATGCCGATGGAAAGCCCGGTTATTGATTTCCCTGAAGTGAATTTGCCGCTAGTTGTTGCAGGCTATTTGAAGTTGGGACAAGCCGTTCAGGCAGCGAATGCGCCGTTGAACGGCATGGTGAGGATCACCGAAGGTGATGCGCACAAATTTATCGGAATGGGCGAAATTGACGGCGATGGCCGCGTTGCACCACGGCGTTTGGTTGTTGAGTTTCCGGTGTAAATCCGCCCGTTGCTGCCTTGCTATCGCAGAATGCTGAAGGTAGAATAGCGCGGCTTGACTATTGGGTGGCTGAATTAGAGATCGGCGCCTGTTTTTTTATCTATAATGTTGGAGTATTACAATGTCTCTAAGTGTTGAAGCTAAAGCTAAAATCGTAGCAGACTTCGGTCGTGGCACTAACGATAGTGGTTCTACTGAAGTTCAGGTTGCTTTGCTGACTGCGCAGATCAACCATCTGCAAGGCCACTTTTCTGAGCACAAAAAAGATCACCACAGCCGTCGTGGTCTGCTGCGTATGGTTTCTCAGCGTCGTAAGCTGCTGGACTACCTGAAGCGTAAAGATGTAGCACGTTACACCAGTCTGATCGCGCGTCTGGGTCTGCGTCGCTAAGTCTTCTGCGTTTCAGTGGGAAGGGGCCTCTTTTGGCCCCTTTCTTCTAGGAAGCATTAGCAAAACAGAGTAGTGTATTGTTGTTAATAGGATCTTTCATTACAGAGGTTCGCGCGGCTAATGAGAGGCTTTATCTGCATAAGCAAGATAAGGGTTGTCATTAGTCGTGAGAATGTAGTGCAAAGGTCGGGAGTTCACTGGTGCGTTTATCTTGAATACGTGTAACGCGCCCCAGCTAAGGATATTATTTTGCTGAATCCGATCGTTCGTAAGTTTCAATATGGTCAGCATACCGTCACATTAGAGACAGGTATGATGGCACGCCAGGCAACCGCCGCTGTGATGGTAAGCATGGATGACACAGCGGTATTCGTTACCGTTGTCGGCGCTAAAAGCGCTAAACCCGGCCAAAGTTTCTTCCCATTGACGGTTAACTATCAGGAGCGTACCTACGCTGCTGGACGTTTCCCCGGTGGTTTTTTCCGCCGTGAAGGTCGTCCAAGTGAAGGCGAAACGCTGACTTCCCGTCTGATTGACCGTCCGATTCGCCCTCTGTTCCCAGAAGGCTTCCTGAATGAAGTTCAGGTGATTGCGACTGTGGTTTCCGTCAACCCACAGGTTAGCCCTGATATCGTTGCTATGATTGGTGCTTCTGCGGCGCTGAGCCTGTCTGGTATCCCGTTCAGCGGCCCTATCGGTGTTGCACGCGTCGGTTACCTGAACGACCAGTATGTCCTGAACCCAACGACAGATGAACTGAAAGAAAGCCGTCTGGATCTGGTCGTTGCAGGTACACAAGGCGCCGTTCTGATGGTGGAATCCGAAGCTGAATTGCTGAGTGAAGATCAGATGCTCGGTGCGGTGGTTTTTGGCCACGAGCAACAGCAAATCGTTATCGAAAACATCAACTCACTGGTTGCAGAAGCTGGCAAACCGAAGTGGGAATGGCATGCGCCAGAAGTTAATGTTTCTTTAGAGCAGCGCGTACAGGCTCTGTCTGAAGCACGTTTGGGTGACGCTTACCGCATTACCGAAAAACAAGAGCGTTATGCACAAGTTAACGTTATCAAAACTGACGTTGTTGCCGCTCTGCAAGCCGAAGATGAAACGCTGAATGCCGGTGAGATCCAGGAAATTCTGGGCAACATTGAGAAAAACGTTGTGCGTGGCCGTGTACTGGCTGGCGAACCGCGTATCGATGGCCGTGAAAAAGACATGATTCGTGGTCTGGATGTGCGTACTGGCGTACTGCCGCGTACCCACGGTTCTGCATTGTTCACCCGTGGTGAAACGCAGGCATTGGTAACTGCAACGCTGGGTACTGAGCGTGACGCGCAGAATATCGATGAACTGACCGGTGAACGTACCGATCGCTTCCTGCTGCACTACAACTTCCCTCCGTACTGTGTCGGCGAAACCGGTATGGTTGGTTCGCCTAAGCGCCGTGAAATCGGTCACGGTCGTCTGGCTAAGCGCGGCGTGTTAGCTGTAATGCCAAAGGCGAACGAATTCCCGTACACCGTGCGTGTGGTGTCTGAAATCACGGAATCTAACGGTTCTTCTTCCATGGCGTCTGTCTGCGGTGCTTCTCTGGCGCTGATGGATGCAGGTGTGCCAATTAAATCAGCCGTTGCGGGTATCGCGATGGGTCTGGTGAAAGAAGGCGACAACTTTGTTGTGCTGTCCGACATTCTGGGTGACGAAGACCACCTAGGCGATATGGACTTCAAGGTTGCTGGTAGCCGTGAAGGTATCACCGCGCTGCAAATGGATATCAAGATCGAAGGGATTACTCGTGAGATCATGCAGGTTGCTTTGAATCAAGCCAAAGGTGCGCGTTTGCACATTCTGGGTGTGATGGAGCAGGCAATCAGCACGCCGCGTGGCGATATCTCCGAATTTGCACCACGTATTCACACCATCAAAATCAGTACCGATAAGATTAAAGACGTGATCGGTAAAGGTGGTTCTGTGATTCGTGCGCTGACGGAAGAAACGGGCACGACTATTGAAATTGAAGACGATGGTACTGTGAGGATTGCTTCAACCGACGGCGAAAAAGCGAAACACGCGATTCGTCGTATTGAAGAGATCACTGCCGAAATCGAAGTCGGCCGCGTGTATCAGGGTAAAGTTACCCGCATCGTTGATTTTGGTGCTTTCGTTGCTATCGGCGGCGGTAAAGAAGGCTTGGTGCATATTTCTCAGATCGCAGACAAGCGCGTAGAGAAAGTGACTGACTATCTGCAGATGGGTCAGGAAGTGCCGGTCAAGGTTCTGGAAGTTGATCGTCAGGGCCGCGTGCGCTTAAGCATCAAAGAAGCCAATCCGCAAACTCAGGAAGCGGCAGCCCCGTCTTCTGAGGAATAACGACTGTTAAAACGGTCTTATGGCACCTTGCCTGATTATGGCAAGGTGCTGCGTGTATCGTAAGGATATGGATGTCCTTGCGTTGAGCGGTCCGGGACAGGATGTTCATCCAATGTTTGTCTTCGGGAGTGGGAAATGAAGCCTTTCTTGCGCTGGTGTTATGTTGCAACAGCACTCATGCTGGCAGGATGCAGCAACACGGATTGGCGTAAAGACGCAGTATTGGCGATTCCGTTACAGCCGACTTTACAGCAGGAAGTGATCCTGGCACGCATGGAACAAATCCTTGCAAGCCGGGCATTAACCGATGATGAGCGAGCACAGCTATTATATGAGCGCGGAGTGCTGTATGATAGTCTCGGGTTACGGGCATTAGCGCGGAATGATTTTTCACAAGCGCTGACTATCCGCCCTGATATTCCAGAAGTTTTTAACTATTTGGGTATCTATTTAACGCAGGCAAGCAATTTTGATGCTGCCTATGAAGCGTTTGATTCTGTACTAGAGCTTGATCCAACTTACAATTACGCGCGTTTAAACCGTGGCATCGCTTTGTATTATGGCGGTCGCTATCTGTTAGCGCAGGATGATCTGCTGGCGTTTTATCGAGACGATCCGAATGATCCTTTCCGTTCGTTATGGCTGTATCTTGTGGAGCGAGAAATCAATCCAGAGACGGCCAAAATTGCGTTGAAGAAACGCTATGACGACGTCAAGAAAGGGCCTTGGGGATGGAATATTGTCGAATTCTACCTGGGCAGTATCAGTGAAAAAACACTGATGCAGCGTTTACAGGAAGAAGCTACGAATAACACTTCGCTCGCTGAGCATCTCAGTGAAACTGACTTCTATTTAGGTAAGCACTACCTAAGTCTGGGGGACAAGAACACCGCTTTGGCGCTGTTCAAGCTGACGGTTGCCAACAACGTCCATAACTTTGTTGAGCACCGCTATGCATTGTTGGAATTGGCGCTATTAGGCCAAGAGCAAGACGACCTATCAGGATCGGACCAGCAATAGCTGACGAACACTTAATCAGCCTGAAAAACTTCGGTTATCACCTTCACGGGTGAGGGCTTTTTTGTTCGCTTTTTAATCCAATTTGAGCCGGTTCACACTTTTCAATGAAAATGACTGAAAATTTTCACGACAAGTTATGTAGACTGGCCGCCATGTCTAATGAGGCACGTGTACATGACTGATTTATTTACTTCTTTTTCCGATTTGGGGCTGTCTGCTCCTATTATTAATGCCCTGACCGATCTGGGCTATGAAAAACCATCGCCGATTCAGGCTGAATGTATTCCTCACCTGCTGAACGGTCGCGATGTGCTGGGTATGGCACAGACCGGCAGTGGTAAAACTGCGGCTTTTGCTCTGCCATTACTCAATAATTTAAAACCTGAGTTAAAAGCGCCGCAGATGTTGGTGTTGGCTCCAACCCGTGAACTGGCTGTTCAGGTTGCTGAAGCTTGTAGTGATTTTGCCAAGCATATGCACGGCGTTAACGTTGTTGCACTGTACGGCGGCCAGCGTTATGACGTTCAACTGCGCGCTTTGCGTGGTGGAGCACAGATTGTTGTTGGTACTCCAGGTCGTCTGCTGGACCACCTGAAACGCGGTACGCTGGATCTGTCCAACCTGAGTGGTCTGGTACTGGATGAAGCTGATGAAATGCTGCGTATGGGCTTCATCGAAGATGTTGAAAACATCATGGCTCAGATCCCTGCTACGCATCAAACTGCACTGTTCTCTGCAACCATGCCAGAAGCGATTCGCCGCATTACGCGTCGTTTCATGAAAGATCCACAGGAAGTTCGCATCCAATCAAGCGTGACTACGCGTCCAGACATCAGCCAGAGCTACTGGACGGTGCAAGGTATGCGTAAAAATGAAGCGCTGGTTCGTTTCCTTGAAGCTGAAGATTTTGATGCGGCGATTATTTTCGTTCGTACCAAGAATGCTACGCTGGAAGTGGCCGAAGCGTTGGAACGTAGTGGTTATAACAGTGCCGCGCTAAACGGTGACATGAACCAAGCGCTGCGTGAGCAAACGCTGGAGCGCCTGAAAGATGGTCGTCTGGATATCCTGATTGCGACCGACGTTGCGGCGCGTGGTCTGGACGTTGAGCGTATCAGTCTGGTAGTCAACTACGATATCCCGATGGACTCCGAGTCTTACGTGCACCGTATTGGTCGTACCGGTCGTGCTGGTCGTGCTGGTCGCGCATTGCTGTTTGTAGAAAACCGCGAGCGTCGCCTGCTGCGCAACGTTGAACGCACAATGAAGCTGGCGATTCCTGAAGTGGAATTGCCAAATGCGGAATTGTTGGGGCAACGCCGTCTGGCTAAATTTGCTGCAAAAGTACAGCTACAGCTGGAAAGCAGCGACTTGGATATGTACCGCGCTCTGCTGACGAAGCTGCAACCGCAGGAAGAGCTGGATATCGAAACGCTGGCTGCTGCTCTGCTGAAAATGGCGCAGGGTGAACGTCCTCTGATTCTGCCGCCGGAACCGGCATTCCGTCCTCGCCGCGAATTCCGCGATCGTGATGAGTCTCGTAGTGATTCACGTGGCGATCGTCGCCGTGAACCCCGCGATGCTCGCGATGCTCGCGATTCCCGTGAACCCCGTGACGGTGACCGTCCACAACGCCGTGAGCGTCGTGAGTCGGGTGAAATGGAACTGTATCGTATCGAAGTGGGTCGTGATGACGGTGTTGAAGTACGTCATATCGTTGGTGCTATCGCCAACGAAGGTGATATCAGCAGCCGCTACATCGGTAACATCAAGCTGTTCGGGTCTCATTCGACGATCGAACTGCCGAAAGGTATGCCGGGCGACCTGCTATCACACTTTACCCGCACGCGTATTCTGAACAAACCAATGAATATGCAATTGCTGGGTGATGCAGTAGCACAGCCAGAACGTCGTGGCGGCAGCCGTCCTGCTGGTGCTGGTACGGGTGGTGAACGTCGTGATGGCGCAGCTCCACGTCGCTCTTTCGGTGGTGGTGAACGCCGTGAAGGTAACGCTAACGGCGGTGAGCGTCGTGAACGTTCTGTCAACCGTGATGCGGCACCGCGTGCTCCACGTCGTCGTCCTGCTGACGCGTAAGCTTCAATACAATTTGTTTTAATGCGGATTGTTTCAACGAAATAAGCTGCAATGCAAAACGACCCGTTCACGGGTCGTTTTTTTTTGGCTGCAATAAATCTATCTATATATGTCAGAGCGTCTTCTGCACATCCATCGCAATTTCAAAAGATTGTAAACGTGCTTGATGGTCAAAGATCTGACCATTAATCATCACTTCATCTGCCTGAGTTTCACGCAAAAGACTCTGTAACCCATGACGGACTTTCGTGCGATCGCCGACAATCGACAGCCGTAAGGCTTGCTCAGTGCCAAACTGTTCGGCAGGTGACCCGACTGTGCTGATGTTTTCTACTGGTGCGGGCAGCGGGCCCGGTGTGCCACGGCGTAGGTTGATGAACTGTTGCTGCATCGAAGTGAAGAGGAAGCGTGCATCCCGATCGCTATCGGCTGCAACCACATTGATGCAAACCATCGCGTAAGGCTTGGCGTGGGTGGCTGAAGGGACAAAATTCTCACGGTAGAGGCGGAATGCTTCCAGCAACATATCGGGTGCAAAATGGGCAGCAAAGGCGAAAGGTAAACCCAGTCTTGCTGCCAGCTGTGCACTGTACAGGCTAGAACCCAGTAGCCAGATCGGAACGTGTAAACCTTGTCCTGGGACGGCCTGTACTGCCTGACCCGGTTGTGCATCAGCGAAGTAGCGCTGTAGTTCCTGCACATCGCGTGGGAAATCTTCGATATCGCCATTAAGGTGACGACGTAGTGCCATCATGGTGCGTTGATCGGTCCCGGGTGCGCGGCCTAATCCCAAATCGATACGGCCAGGATACAGCGATTCCAATGTACCGAACTGCTCGGCGATGACGAGCGGCGAGTGGTTCGGCAGCATAACTCCACCAGAACCGAGACGGATGCGCTGCGTACCCGAAGCAAGATAGCCGAGAAGCACCGATGTTGCTGCACTGGCGATACCGGTCATGCTGTGGTGTTCCGCTAGCCAATATCGGTGATAGCCCCATTTTTCTGTATGTTGTGCCAGATCCAGCGAGCGATGGAAGGCGTCACGTGCTGTCGCACCTTGCGGAATCGGCGCAAGATCGAGGACGGAAAACACAGCGGATTGAGAAGGTGTGGACATAATATGGCTCACTTTGTTGTTCACTGACTCTACCTTGTCGATAGATGCTAACGCTGTCAGTCAATGATGAAAGTCAGAGCAGTATGATGGAATGTCGCGGTTATACGTAGTTCAAAGGTGCGCTTAGGAAGGAAAGGGCGGTTGGCCGCCCTGACAGGATGTGAGTTATTGAACGAGCTCAAGGCCGGCGACGCGACGCCAGTAGCCGTTACAATCGGCCTGATTTTGCAGCGTTAATGGCATATTGCCTTGTTCGTTGGCGCGGAAGGTATCCAACATAGCCGGAGTGGTGATGTCGTTTGGAGACAGCCGGACAATATCGACCAAATCCCGCATTGACGTCAGCTCGTTGCCGAGGTTGTAGCAATAGCCGCTTTGCGTCTGGATGCCATTGAGGACAAAGACCTGCTGATTCTCCTGCGACAGCATTTTCCTGCCTTGCGGGTAGCTAAGGCAGCAGGTTTCGCATTCATCTTTCGGCCGATCTTCTGAGCGGGCGGTGAAGCAACGTGCGGAATAGGCTAATGGCAAATGGCCATAGCTGAGCACTTCCACTTCAAACTGATGGCGAAAACCAAGCTCTTCACACTGGTTCAGCAGGTTTTGTAGCCAGTCACGAGAGAGTTCGACCGGCATGCACCAGCGCACCATGCCTTGTTTGTGCAGCACACGTAGGGTGTACGCGTTGTAGCAGTTGAGCGCGTGTCCGGCGACAAATGGCAGGTTGCGTTCGGCTGCGATGTTGACTGCGCCCAGATCGTTAGCTTCCAGCAAGAACTCGCCATTTTCCACATAGCGTCTTAACTCCGTGAGTTCAGACGGTGCCTGTAAGAGTGCCAAGGTAGAGATCACCACCTGCTTGCCGCTGTTGGCGACTTCGCGGGCAACGTGGAACCAGTCCGCCACTTTCATCAGACGGCGCTTGCTGCACACCGTTTCGCCGAGATAAACGATATCGGCGCTGCTGTTCACCGCGGCCTGATAAAACGCCTCGACGTCTTCTTTCGGCCAATAGTAGAGGATATTGCCTAATGCGTATTTCATATGTTCTCCTGCTACTGCCATTTACGATGATACGCGCCAAGCGTGGTCTGCGTGCCTTCTGCCACTGCGCCTAATGCATCCATCCAAGCCTGAGTGGGTACGAATGTCTCAGGATTGGCACGGCAGCGATCAATAGCCTGTCGCCATACCTGCGTAATCTGGCTGACGTAGGCCGGGCTGCGCTGGCGACCCTCTATCTTCACGGAGGCAATATTGGCAGCGATCAGTTCAGGCAGAAGCTCCAGCGTGTTCAGGCTGGTTGGTTCTTCCAGTGCATGGTAGCGCTGCCCATCGACCAAATAGCGGCCTTTACACAACGTGGGATAACCGGCGTTTTCATCGTCCTGATAGCGGTCGATCAGGATATTGTTCAGACGCGATTCCATGCCGTTTTCCGTCTGCTGCCAGCGTACAAACCGCGCAGGCGAGCAGGCACCCACGGTATTCGGTGATTCGCCCGTCAGATAAGAAGAGAGATAGCAGCGTCCTTCCGCCATGATGCACAGGCTACCGAAGGCGAAAACTTCGAGCGGCACTGGGCTGGTGCGAGCGATTTGCTTCACCTGATGAATGGACAGCACGCGCGGCAGCACGATACGTGAGACATCGAAATGACGATGATAGAAACGGATCGCTTCAGTGTTAGTTGCGGAAGCCTGAACCGACACGTGGCGCTCGATGTCTGGATAGCGCTCGGCGGCATATTCCAACATGGCGAGGTCGGCGAGGATCAGCACATCGGCGCCGACCTGCGCGGCCATATCCACGGCGCGCTGCCAGCGTTGATAGCCGTTCGGGTGAGCAAACGTATTGATGGCGATATGCAGTTTACGCCGATGGCGGTGCACGTACTCACGTGCTTCCTGTAGTTTCTTATCGGTAAAATTCAGCCCGGCAAAATGACGTGCGTTGGTGTCATCTTTCAGGCCGATATAGACCGCATCCGCGCCATTATCGATGGCCGCTTTCAGTGCTGGCAGATTACCAGCGGGGCAAAGCAATTCCATATACAATCCTTCATTAATCCCTTCGGAGCCGTAGCGGCTCGGTACGATCAATGATGTTCAGACTGATGACCGCTTTTATGACGGGCGTTCTGCCTGCCGCCTTTGTGGGCCGTCGTAAGCGATTATTTATCAGTCGATGAATGTTGTTAACGATTGGAAATTTTAATTAACCCATCAGGTAAGGACTTTGATTTAAGGCAGTGAATGGTGCTAATCGTCGCGCAAGGACAAAATCTGTTGGGCATAATCGGATAAGCGACTAAATTATTGACATAGACCTCTGCCGCTTGCGGTGGATGTGGCAAAATGTTTGCAGATTATCTGAACAGTCAGATTGCTTTAAGAGGAGTACGCCAGTGTTGGAAAAACTACGAGCGCAGATTGTGCGTCAGGGACCGAGCTTATTAGGTAAGCCACTCAAGTTCACTCCCTTTGCGCTACAGCGTCAGGTTTTGGAACAGATGTTGGGCTGGCAGTTCCGTCAGGCGCTGGAAGAGGGCGATCTGGCATTTCTCGAAAGCCGCTGGCTGAAAATTGAAGTGCGTGATGTCGGTTTGCAGTGGTTTATGACGCTGCGTGAGGGGCGTCTGGTGGTAAGCCACGATGAGACGCCAGATGTCAGCTTCAGTGCGGATGCAAACGATCTGATTTTGATCGCCGCGCGTAAAGAGGATCCCGACTCGCTGTTTTTCCAACGTCGTCTGCGCATTGAGGGCGACACCGAATTAGGTTTGTATGTGAAGAACCTGATGGATGCCATTGAGCTGGAGGCTATGCCTGCGCCACTGCGTATTGGTCTGCTACAACTGGCGAACTTTGTTGAAGCTGGCTTACAGGAGGGCGTAGTGCAAACAACGAATCACGCGCCAGTATCATGCTAGTTCGGGTGGAAATTCCCGTTGATGCGGCAGGGATCGACAGCTTATTGCGTCGTTCTTTTCCTACGGGTGCAGAAGCCGATCTGGTGCATCAACTGCGTGAAGACGGCTTATTGACGCTTGGCGTCGTGGCAACCGACGATGAAGGTGGCGTGGTGGGCTACGCCGCATTCAGCCCAGTGCTGATCGAAGGTGAGGATCGGCAGTGGGTAGCGCTTGCACCGTTGGCGGTAGACGAAAGTCTGCGTCGACAGGGCGTGGGTGAGAAGCTGGTCTACGAAGGGTTGGATGCGCTGAATGAATTTAGCTATACCGCCGTTGTTGTGCTGGGTGAGCCTGCGTACTATTCCCGCTTTGGTTTCGTTCCGGCTACGGAGCACCAGTTGCATTGTCGCTGGCCGGACAGCGAATCGACTTTTCAGGTCTACCCACTGGCGGACAATCAGGTTGCCGGTGAAGAGTCGTCTGAAGGCGAAAGTGGATTTGAAGATGCCATCGGGCTGGTTGAATACGCCGAGCCGTTTAACCGCTTTCTCTAGCTGAGAGCGTATCAATACAAAGCGCCTGAGGCTGGTCTTGTACCAGCCTTTCTTTTTGGTTTTTGCTTAACTGCTTAATGCGGTATTCCAGCTTAAGTGCATTTGAACGATCGCCTGCCAGACAGTGAAACACTAGCGTCAACTCCCCTTTCCCCCGCAGTGCTTTTGCCCCTTTTCCTGCTTGATGTTGATTCATGCGACGGCTGACATCCGTCGTGATACCGGTATACAGCGCCCCGGCGACCGTGCGAAGTATGTACAGATACCAGCGGGAGTGTTCGGCGTGTTCAGTCATGATTTTGTCTGCGGTTTCTCGGAAGCAGTCTTATTGGCAGTCAGTGTAGGGTGCTTATCTTGTTACGTGAAGTAGCACGTCGCTGTTGTGAAACGGATTGCAACCTCCCGTAAGGAAATAATTTGCCTGCTCTGCCACAGTTTCTCCCTGTACTTAGGGAGAAGCCGCTATGCTTATTCTATACCCGTCATACTTCAAGCTGCATGTGCGTTGGCTGCGTTCAGTCACCCGAATCACTTACTTGAGTAAGCTCATCGGGACTCCTTCGCTTGCCGCCTTCCTGAAACTTGAATTATTTAGGGTATATATATGACTTCAACCAGAAGCATTGGGCGATCTGCGACTGTGTGCTGCCGCCTCTTTATTCATTTATGAAGGGCGGAGCTGGTCGACAAGGCTATCAGCGCTATTCCCCAGCTTGGCCTTATTCTGGGCAGTATGTGTGATAAAAATCACATATAATCATTATCTATTGCATTTCTCTTACATCAAGTGTGAATGAATGCACAAAATAGTCCGGCATGGCGTGTTCAAATATCTGATATGTCCACGTGTATAAAGCGTTTCTTTCGATATCGTTCTTTCGGTGTTGAAATAATCACAGGATGAAGGGTAGAGGAAGGTTGACTGCGGCGAGAAGGATCTCGGTGCCGCTACAGGTTGTTTCTCCTGAGCGCTATCTTCAAGGAACCAAGTCCGCTCGCCAAACGTACTGGTTTTACACCAGTTAATGTTCAGGGCCGGTTAGACCGGCTGACGAGTTGGAGAGTTGTATGACCAAGCTGACCACGGCCGCGCAGCGCGCGCTGGCGTTGATGGATTTAACCACGCTGAATGAGGATGATACGGATGAAAAAGTGACGGCACTCTGCCGTCAGGCAAATAGCCCGGCAGGAAAAACTGCTGCTATCTGTATCTATCCACGTTTTATCCCCCTGGCGAAAAAAATCCTGCGTGAGCAGGGTACGCCGGATATCCGTATTGCGACGGTGACCAACTTCCCGCACGGCAATGATGATGTTGACATCGCTGTTGCAGAAACCAGAGCGGCGATAGCCTATGGCGCTGATGAAGTTGATGTCGTATTCCCTTACCGAGCACTGATTGCAGGCAATGCGCAAATTGGTTTTGAGCTGGTGCAGGCATGCAAAGCCGTATGTCAGGATGCCCACGTGCTGCTGAAGGTGATCATCGAGACAGGCGAGCTGAAACAGGAAACGCTGATACGTCAGGCGAGCGAGATTGTCATTGATGCGGGTGCCGACTTCATTAAAACCTCAACCGGTAAAGTGCCGGTGAACGCGACGCCGGAGAGTGCCTCGATCATGCTGAAGACGATCCGCGATAAAGGCGTGGGTGAGTATGTCGGCTTTAAAGCCGCTGGCGGCGTGCGTAACGCGGAAGACGCCGCCATTTATCTGCAACTGGCGGACGATATCATGGGCGCTGAATGGGCGAATGCGCAGCATTTTCGCTTTGGCGCATCCAGTTTGCTGGCGAGCCTGCTGACAACGCTCGGACACGCGGCAGCGGCCCCACAGGGCAGCTACTAATCATGCGGCCACGGCGCACTATTTTATTCGTGACATCATGTTGTTGATGGCTGCATTGGTCCACAACAGCAAGTGTGCTCGCAGCGACAGTCTGCTGAGCCATATCAGAATTCATCAGGAGTACAGACCTTGTTTCTGATTCAAGAAATTATTCGTAAGAAGCGTGATGGAAAAACTCTGAGCGAAGAGGAGATCCGCTTTTTTATCAACGGTATTCGTGACAATACCGTCTCTGAAGGTCAGATTGCCGCTCTGGCGATGACCATTTACTTTCACGACATGTCGATGGATGAGCGTGTGGCGCTGACGTTGGCGATGCGTGACTCCGGTACAGTGCTGAACTGGAAGAGCCTGAACCTGAACGGACCGCTGGTGGACAAACATTCTACCGGCGGCGTAGGGGATGTTACCTCGCTCATGCTGGGGCCGATGGTCGCCGCTTGTGGTGGCTACGTCCCGATGATCTCTGGGCGTGGGCTTGGACATACTGGCGGCACGCTGGATAAGCTCGAAGCGATTCCGGGACTGGATATTTTTCCGAACGATGAAAATTTTCGTCGCATCATCCAGCAGGTTGGCGTCGCGATTATTGGGCAGACCTCATCGCTGGCTCCGGCGGATAAACGCTTTTACGCTACCCGTGATATTACCGCTACGGTCGATTCGATCCCGCTGATTACGGCGTCGATTCTGGCGAAGAAGCTGGCCGAAGGGCTGGATGCGTTAGTGATGGACGTTAAAGTGGGTTCCGGGGCGTTTATGCCGACCTATGAGCTGTCCGAACAGCTGGCGCAGGCGATTGTCGGCGTAGCAAATAACGCAGGATGCCGCACCAGCGCATTATTGACGGACATGAATCAGGTGCTGGCCTCCAGCGCGGGTAATGCGTTGGAAGTGCGGGAAGCCGTGCGTTTCCTGACGGGAGAGAGCCGCAATCCACGCCTGTATGATGTTACTATGGCGCTATGTGGCGAGATGCTTCTAGCGGGCGGACTAGCAAGCTCGGCGGACGACGCGCATTCACGTTTGCAGGCCGTGTTGGATAACGGCAAAGCCGCCGACGTCTTTGGCCGCATGGTCGCCGCACAGCGTGGACCGGGCGATTTTGTCGAACACTACGATCGTTACCTGCCGGTGGCGACGTTAAGTAAGCCGGTGTTCGCGACGCGTGAAGGCATTGTGACCGCGATGGATACCCGTGCTCTGGGCATGGCGGTCGTGTCGCTGGGCGGCGGACGTCGTCAGGCCTCGGATACGATCGATTACAGTGTCGGTCTGGATAGCATGATTAGCCTGGGTGAACGCGTTGACGCGCAGCGCCCGCTGGCGGTGATCCACGCCAATACGGAAGCGCAATGGCAGCAGGCGGCGAATGAAGTCCGAGCTGCGATCCAACTGGGCGATACGGCACCAGAAAAGACTCCGATGGTCTATCGTCGGGTGAGTGCGGAAGCGTGATTGCGTAGGGTTGGCGATAGATAACCTTGAATTGATTTTCCCCTGCCGGTAGGCAGGGCGTGAGCGCATCGCTGCGCAGGAGAGAAAGAATGAAACGTGTACATATTATGATTCTCGACTCGTTCGGGATCGGCAGCAGTGCTGATGCAGAACGCTTTGGTGATGTCGGTTCGGATACACTGGGCCATATTGCTCAGGCGTGTGCGGCGGGAAAGGCGAATAAAGGGCGCAGCGGCGCGCTGCATTTGCCAAATCTGAGCCGTCTGGGTCTAGGTAAAGCCGCCGAAGCCTCAACGGGAACGTTCCCAGCAGGGCTGGATGAAAACGCAGACATTATCGGTGCTTACGCGCACGCCAGTGAAATTTCTTCGGGTAAAGATACACCGTCTGGTCACTGGGAAATTGCCGGTGTGCCTGTCCTGTTCGACTGGGGCTATTTTAAAGATGAAGAAAACAGTTTTCCGCAGGAACTGCTGGATAAACTGGTGAAGCGCGCCAATCTGCCAGGCTATCTGGGCAACTGTCATTCTTCCGGTACGGTGATTCTGGATCAACTGGCTGAAGAACATATGAAAACGGGCAAGCCGATTTTTTACACTTCTGCGGATTCGGTGTTCCAGATTGCCTGCCATGAAGAGACGTTCGGTCTGGATAAGCTGTACGAGCTGTGTGAAATTGCCCGCGAAGAGCTGACTGAAGGGGATTACAACATCGGGCGAGTGATCGCGCGTCCGTTTATCGGTGACAAACCCGGCAACTTCGAGCGTACTGGCAACCGTCACGATCTGGCCGTTGAACCGCCAGCGCCGACCATCCTGAAAAAGTTGGTGGATGAAAAAGGCGGTGAAGTGGTTTCCGTCGGTAAAATTGCGGATATCTACGCGCAGGTCGGTATCACGAAGAAAGTGAAGGCGACCGGCATCGATGCGCTGTTTGACGCCACGCTGAAAGAGATGGATAGCGCGGGCGACAACACGATCGTGTTTACCAACTTTGTGGATTTCGACTCCGCCTACGGGCACCGCCGCGATATTCCGGGCTATGCGGCTGCGCTGGAGCTGTTCGATCGCCGTTTACCCGAGCTGATGTCCCGCGTGACGGGCGATGACATCCTGATTTTGACTGCCGATCACGGCTGTGATCCGAGCTGGCACGGGACCGATCATACCCGCGAAAACGTACCGGTGTTGATCTATGGGCCGAAAGTGAAGCCGGGGTCATACGGTCACCGTGAAACCTTCGCCGATATCGGGCAGACGGTCGCAGCCTACTTTGGCCTGTCGCCTATGGACTACGGTAAATCGATATTGTAAAAACACCGTTTTTAGTGAAACTTGATTAATTAAGGAATAAACGCATGGCTACGCCACATATTAATGCAGAAATGGGTGATTTCGCGGACGTTGTACTGATGCCGGGCGACCCGCTGCGCGCTAAGTTTATTGCAGAAACCTTTTTGGATGACGCCCGCGAAGTGAACAACGTGCGTGGCATGTTAGGGTTCACCGGCACGTATAAAGGCCGTAAAATTTCGGTCATGGGTCACGGTATGGGTATTCCATCCTGCTCGATCTATGCGAAAGAGCTGATCACCGAGTTTGGCGTGAAGAAGATCATCCGCGTGGGTTCCTGCGGTGCGGTACGTGAAGACGTCAAACTGCGCGATGTGGTGATCGGTATGGGCGCCTGTACGGATTCCAAAGTGAACCGTATGCGTTTCAAAGATCACGACTATGCGGCTATTGCCGATTTCGACATGGTGCGTAATGCCGTTGATGCTGCTAAAGCACGCGATGTTTCTGTCCGCGTAGGTAACATCTTCTCCGCCGATCTGTTCTACACGCCAGACCCGCAGATGTTCGACGTGATGGAAAAATACGGCATTCTGGGTGTAGAAATGGAAGCCGCCGGTATCTACGGCGTAGCGGCAGAGTTCGGTGCGAAAGCGCTGGCAATCTGTACCGTTTCTGACCACATTCGTACCGGTGCACAAACCACCTCAGAAGAGCGTCAGACTACGTTCAATGAGATGATCGAGATCGCGCTGGAATCCGTTCTGCTTGGCGATAACGAGTAACATTATTTAGCCCACGCATACTACTCGGCGGTTTGTCTGTAGCTGCCAGGCAGGTCTGAATTCGTAAGTCAGCGGATTCAGACCCTGCTATTTCCTATGACCCCTATAGCGACAGATGCGCTGACCCGCGCGTAATATCGGTGTTCTTCTTTATCAGCGCACGCTTGCTAAGGTGCCGCACGCTACTGTTTTATCTATTTTCCAGGTTCGAGCGCCGTGATTCACGACAAGTTAGGTTCTATGACTTGTTTTATGAAAAGCTGAGTTCATAATTAATAATGAAAATAATAATCATTATTATTATTAATTCTGGGAAAGAGATGAAAGCATTCATTCTGAAAAAGCGTATCGCGGGTATGCCAACGAAACTGGCGGTGTTAATCGGTGTACTGTGCAGCGGCATGGCCATGCCGCTGTTGGCTGAAGAGCCGCCAACAGCGGTACAACCCACCACAGCATCCTCTGCATCAGAAAAGGAAACTCGCGGCGACACGATGACCGTCGTGGCTAAGCCAGGTAATACGTTCCGTGCAGGGGGTGACGATCTGGTTCCCGCCTATCTGGATGGACAAATTGCGAATGGTGGACGTCTCGGTTTTCTGGGGCAGCAGAATGCGCGTGATGTGCCATTTAACGTGATTAGCTATACCGACAAGATGATCCTGTCCCAGCAGGCGGAAACGCTGGCTGATGTCGTGAAGAACGATGCCTCTATTCAAACTCTGAAAGGCTTTGGCAATTTTATGGAAACCTATCGCATCCGTGGTTTTACGCTGGATGGCGATGATATTACCTTCGGAGGACTGTATGGTGTGATGCCGCGTCAGATGGTGTCGACCAATATGGTTGAACGCGTAGAAGTCTTTAAAGGTGCCAGTGCATTTGTTAACGGGGTATCTGGTAGCGGGATTGGGAGTGGCGTCGGCGGTTCGATAAACGTGGAACCGAAGCATGCGACAGATGATCCACTCACTCGTTTGACCGTTGACTATGAATCGAAAAACAAGATTGGTGGTGGGGTGGATGTCGGTCGTCGTTTTGGTGATAACGATGAGTTTGGTGTACGTGTCAATGTGTTGCACCGCGAAGGAGAAGGCGCCATTCACCACCAAAAAGACCGTATGTCGATGGCCTCTGTTGGCCTTGATTATCGCGGCGATCGTTTCCGTACTTCATTGGATGCAGGCTACCAGCACCAGACCGTGCACGGTGGGCGAATTGCAGTAGGTACTGGGAGCGCCACAGTAATCCCTTCTGCCCCGGATGCCACATTAAATTATGGTCAGAAATGGGTCTCGACTGACCTGAAAACGACTTTCGGTATGTGGCGCAGCGAATATGATGTTGCCGACAACTGGACGTTGTATTCCGGTATCGGTAGCAGTCGAGCGGATGAATATGGAGTCTATGGTTCACCTAAGCTGACGGATAACAACGGCAATGCGACAATATCGCGGATGGATGTCCCCTTTAAACGTGATACGTTCTCCGGCTTGTTAGGCATCCGTGGACAGTTTGATACAGGCGCGGTGACACATAAAGTTAATATCGGTTATTCAGGTGTGTATGCGAAAAGTCGAACGGCTTACACGATGTCTGACAATGTCGGGCCAATCGATATTTATCATCCTGGTGATATTAGTAACCCTCCGTCTATCTACTTTGGTGGGGATATGGGGGATCCTAAAGTACGTAACCGTGTCAGAAGTGCGGGGCTTTCGTTGTCTGATACCCTATCGATTATGGATGATAAAGTTGCGTTGACTGCTGGGTTACGTCGGCAAGAAATTATGGTACGTAACTATAGTTATGAAGGGATTGAAGAAAGTGACAGTACCTTTAACCGTACTAAAGTCACGCCAGCATACGGTTTGGTTGTGAAGCCGTGGGAGAATATTTCTCTGTATGCCAACCATATAGAGTCATTATCACCGGGCGGCATTGCGCCGTTTAATGCTGCGAATAAAGGGAAAGTCACGGGAATTTATGTTGCTAAACAGAATGAAGTGGGCGTGAAGTTTGACTATGAGCGGGTAGGTGGATCGCTGGCGCTGTTTGAAATTAAGCGACCAAATGAATATATCAATAGTCAGACGGGCAATTTCGGGATTTACGGCGAGCGCCGCCATCGCGGCATGGAACTCAATGTGTTTGGTGAGCCGGTATTTGGCCTGCGACTGAACGGTAGTGCGACATGGATTGCAGCACAGCAGATTAAAACGGATGGTGGCGCTAACAATGGTAAAGATGTTGTCGGCGTGCCACGCTATCAACTGGTTCTTGGGTCAGAATATGATATCAAATCCGTCGAGGGGCTAACGCTGTCGGGAACGGCGATCCGTTCCGGTTCACAGTATGCGAATAACAGTAATACTATGAAGCTCAAACCGTGGACGCGATTGGATCTTGGCGCGCGCTACAGTATGCCGATGAACGATCACACGCTGGTCTGGCGAGCCAATGTTGAAAACGTAACGAATGAAAAATATTGGTCGTCAGTCAACGATTCCGGTGCCTATCTGTATCAAGGCGATCCGCGTTCACTGAAACTGTCTATGTCAGTCGACTTCTAACGACGGTAACCGTCATACTCATACTTGTATAGAAAACCCACCTCAGGTGGGTTTTCGCGTGTTTGGCCGGTCGAAATTTTTGGGAAGGGCTACTTAATCGCTTGGGCAGGAACCTGCGCAGCGCTGTTAAAGCTGATCTCGTTGATAGCACTCCATTTATTCACATCGGTACCAAACGTATCCAACTTGAAGAATTTTGCTTTAACGGCAGGGAAGGTGAATTTTTCACCGTCTTTGGCATTGCTGGACGTGACCAGATTGTCAGCCAGTTTTTGCCAGGTTTTACCGTCGGTAGAGTAGGAGACGGAGAACTTCAGCTTGCGCTCGTCCGCTTTGAAAGGAACCAGAACAAAGTTCTCAACCGATTGTTCTTTATCCAGTTCTAACTGAACCCAACTCTCACCATTTGCTGCCCAGCGCGTTTTTACGTCACCATCGGCAATGTTGGCAGGTTTGTGACCTTTGTCTGAGTCATAAGCGGAGGCCGTAACCGCTGTGACTTGTACCGCGTAAGCGGAAAGAGAGAATAAACCGCACAGGAGCGTCGTAGCCAGAGTGTATTTTTTCATATTATTCCTCGTAGATAACGGATAAACCATGGCATGCCTGCAAACCAGAAACATGAAATGGAACCTTATTGTGATAAAAAAGAAACGAGGTTTTATTTATGACGATCACGTTGCGGGGATTTTTCTGTCGGGAAAAAAGGCAGGGCGGGACGGGGAGCACATTATGGCACCCGCCTTGTCGCGAGGAGTATAGATAAAGAGGTTAGCCGAGCGGTAGCGCCATGAGGATCGCGTCCTCTCGGCCTTGTGCCGCGGGATAATAATCGCGGCGCACGGAGACTTCGTTAAATCCCAGGCTTTCATACAGCGCGATGGCCCGCGCGTTTGACTCACGGACTTCCAGCCACAGTGTAACAATACCGCGCTGCTCCATCTCGTCGATCAGCTGTTCCAGCAACTGGCGGCCCAGCCCCTGACGCTGGTGGTCAGGATGCACGGCGATATTGAACAACGTCGCTTCATCCAGCACCACTTGCGTGATGGCGTACGCGGCAATCTGTTCGTCATGGCTCAATTTCAGATTGAAATAACGTTCACCCTGATTGCTGATAAACGTTTTTTCCGTCCAGGGAAAGGCGTGGCTAGCTTGTTCAATTTTAAAGGCTTGTGCCAGATCGGCTGGCGTCAGAGAAGATATCGTGTTCATGTTCACAGATCTGTTGCCACAGCGCCCGTTTGGCGTCGGCATTTTGATAAAGTTCAGAAAGCAGAGGGCTGGAAAGCTGGATGCCCTGTAGCGCAATGGGCTCCGCGATGCCCAGCCGCCAGCTATGGCAGCGTGCATCGGCGGGCAACATCTCTATCTGCTGCGGCGTCAGGCGGTAGGCTTGCGCAGGGGTGAGCGCAAGACTGTGCAGAACGTCGGCCAGCAGCGGTTCATCATCGGCCAGCGGTTCGGCGGAGACGATCACCAGACGCACCTGATCGGGCAGACTGACGGCGATTTCGCCTTGCAGCACCGTCGGGCGACGCAGCGTCCACTGCGTAATCCCCAGTTGCTGTAGCAGCCTGTCACGTCTTGATTCCATGCGTTATCCTGTCTGGCGTGCGAGAAAATGATTCGTGCCTATGCTAACAAACCCCGCCATGCTGCGCCAACGTCGGTGCGGTTATTTCCTCTCCGCTCTGCAACTTCGAGGCCGAAGCGTATATAATCCCCCGTTCAATGATTAAGGAGCCGTAGCCCGATGTCCGCATTAACCCCCGCCAGTGAAGTCATACTGCGCCATAGTGACGAATTTCTTTCACGCCGAGTTCTGTTTGCCGGTGATTTGCAGGATACCCTGCCCGCGCAATTTGAGGCGGCGTCGGTGCGTGTCCATTGCAACCAATATCACCACTGGCAACAGATGGCAAAGCCACTTGGGGATAATGCTCAATACAGTCTGGTAGCGGACGCTGAGCTGGTAGCGGATAGCGATACGCTGATTTATTACTGGCCAAAGAGCAAACAAGAAGCAGAATTCCAACTGTGTAACCTGCTTTCACTGCTGCCGGTCGGCGCGGAGATCTTCGTTGTTGGGGAAAACCGCAGCGGCGTACGCAGCGCTGAAACCGTGTTGTCTGATTTCGTTGAACTGGTAAAAATCGACAGCGCACGCCGCTGTGGGCTTTACCACGGCCGAATTGATAAGCAGGCCAGCTTCACGCTGGATGATTGGTGGGACGAATATGTGACGGAAGGGGTGACGGTCAAAACGCTTCCGGGCATCTTCAGCCGTGATGGTCTGGATCCGGGCAGCAGACTACTGTTGTCTACGTTTGAGCCACATATGAAAGGCAAAGTCCTGGATATTGCGTGTGGTGCGGGTGTGCTTGCATCGGTGTTGGCGAAACAGTCGCCGAAAATTCGCCTGACGCTGAGTGATGTCAGCGCCGCAGCGGTGGAGTCCAGCAATGCAACACTGGCAGCGAATGCGCTGGAAGGCAGCGTGATTGCGAGTAACGTCTATTCAGACATCGACGGCCGCTTCGACATGATCGTGTCCAACCCGCCGTTCCATGACGGCTTGCAGACCAGCTTGCAAGCCGTAGAAATGCTGATTCGTGGTGCGGTAACGCATCTACCGATTGGCGGACAATTACGCATCGTCGCTAACGCCTTCCTACCTTATCCGGCGCTGTTAGATGCCGCGTTTGGCAGCCATGAAGTGCTGGCGCAAACCGGACGCTTCAAGGTGTATCAGGCTACCGTTGGGCGTCCTCCACGTACAGGTAAAGGTCGCCGCCGGTAATCCTACTGATTAAGGGTCGCCATACTCTCCTTGCCGTAGCGTTCTCCTGCTGCGGCATCAGGCGGGAAGATGGCATTAATGGCGGCCAGTTCCTCTTTCGTCAGTGTGACATCCAGCGCGGCAACGTTCTCTTCCAGATAGAGACGGCGTTTGGTGCCCGGAATCGGCACGATATGTTCGCCCTGCGCCAGTACCCACGCCAGCGCGAGCTGTGAGGGTGTGGCCTGTTTTTCCTGCGCCAGTTGGTTAATTTTCTCTACCAGTTGCAGGTTTTTCCCGAAATTTTCCCCAGCGAAGCGTGGATTGGTGCGACGAAAATCGTCGGCTGCCAGATCGTCTAGGCTGCGAATCGCGCCAGTCAGAAAGCCGCGACCGAGTGGGCTGTAAGGCACAAAGCCGATGCCCAAACGCTCACAGGTGGGCAGAATCTCAGCTTCCATATCGCGCGTCCACAGTGAATATTCGCTCTGTAACGCTGTAATAGGGTGCACGCGATGGGCACGCTCCAGCGTGGTGACAGAGGCTTCACTCAGGCCGATGTAGCGAATCTTGCCTTCTTTAACCAGCTCGGCCAGCGCGCCGACCGTCTCTTCAATCGGAACCGTCGGGTCGATACGGTGCTGATAGTAAAGATCGATAACGTCTGTACCGAGCCGTTTCAGGCTACCTTCCACCGCTCGACGGATATAATCCGGTTTACCGCAGACGCCGCGAGCGTAGGGATTAGCCGGATCGCGCACGATGCCGAATTTAGTCGCCAGAAAGACCTGCTCGCGTTTGCCCTTTATCGCGTTGCCAAGCAGTTGTTCATTGGTGTGAGGGCCATACATATCGGCGGTGTCCAGCAGCGTAACGCCCAGCTCCAGTGCGCGATGCAATGTGGCAATGGACTCTTTTTCATCCTGCGCAGTAGAGTAAAAATCACTCATTCCCATGCAGCCTAGCCCAATCGCTGAAACCTGTGGACCGTTCGCCCCTAATTTGCGCTTTTGCATCGTCATCTTCCTCATCTTATTGGCAGTGAGAGTAGTTTGGTTGTTTATAGCACAAAGATAAATACTGCTTTCTATGCAACACTATTCAAAAATAACTAACAATGGTGGCGGCGATGGATCATATTCAGGCGATGCGGGTTTTTGTGCGTATTGTCGAATTGGGAAGCTTTAGCCGTGCGGCGGAGCGGCTGGCGCTACCGCGTGCGACGGTGAGCAACACTATCAAGCAGCTTGAAGGGCGGCTGGGTGTACGTTTACTGCAACGCACGACCCGTCAGGTACAGATCACCGATGAAGGGCGCGTTTATTATGAGCGTTGCCTGCAATTGCTTGCTGAAATTGAAGAGATCGACACACTTTTCACACAGCAAAAGCTACAGCCGGTTGGTAAAGTGCGGGTTGATATGCCGCACTCGCTGGCACGGGAAATCGTTGTTCCGGCGTTAGGGGAGTTCTATGCGCGTTATCCGCAAGTGACGCTGATGCTAAGCGCCAACGATGCGGCGATTAATGTGCTGCGTGAAGGCGTCGACTGCGTGCTGCGTGCCTGGCAGACGGATGACGAGACGCTAGCGACCCGCCATTTGCCGTCGATGCCGCAGGTAACCTGTGCGTCCGCTGACTATCTGGCGCGATATGGCGTGCCGCGTTCGCTTGATGAGCTGTCGGGGCATCACATGGTGGGCTATTTCTCTCTGCGTACCGAATACCTTTATCCGCTGGAATTTATGTCTGGCGACGAGCGCATTACGCGTATGCTGCCCGGCACGTTGCAGGTAAACGGCGCCGATGCCTATATCGCAGGTGCATGCGCGGGATTGGGAATTATTCAGGCACCGCGTCGCGGTTTGATCTCACTTCTCGACGGTGGAGAACTGGTAGAGATTTTGCCGGAGATACCGCCGCCCGCGATGCCACTTTACGTGATGTATACGCCCGGTCGCTTTCTTGCGCCGCGGATTAGGGTGTTCATAGAATGGCTCGATGAACTCTTTACGCGCAACGCTGCGGTGAGATGATGTTTTTTACAGCAAACCCCGCATTCCAGAGGAAATAATCATTGACGTGAACGCGAAAACCTCTAGAATTCGCCCCCGTAGTGATATTGCGTAAAGCAGTGTTGCGAAGGTGGCGGAATTGGTAGACGCGCTAGCTTCAGGTGTTAGTGTTCTTACGGACGTGAGGGTTCAAGTCCCTCTCTTCGCACCAACATCACTACAACGGTTCTGGTTTGTCGAACCGAAGCAGTAATCAGTATTGCGTAACCAGAAATACATGACAGAGTTGCGAAGGTGGCGGAATTGGTAGACGCGCTAGCTTCAGGTGTTAGTGTTCTTACGGACGTGAGGGTTCAAGTCCCTCTCTTCGCACCATGTCGTGATAGGTTTACCGCATAAGACAATTATTGCATAAAATAATGCTGTATAAGACAAGCAACGTTCTCAGTGCGAAGGTGGCGGAATTGGTAGACGCGCTAGCTTCAGGTGTTAGTGTCCTTACGGACGTGAGGGTTCAAGTCCCTCTCTTCGCACCACCGAACGCCTCTGTATCTTCCTGATTTTCCTCTCTGTTTATTCTCTTTTATCCTATTCCTGGCTATAGCGCTTTTCTGCGTTTGTTGGCAATTCTGTGCTGCTTATCATTTGCGTGTGTTTATAACGTCGTCAAATTAAACATGACTGACAGCGCCGCCAAACCGCCAGCTAGCGCAATGCAGGATGGCAGCAATAAATAGTGGCGCAAACGTTGATGAAACAGCATGGCGAGGGTCGCCAACAAAGCGACGGCGATAATCACTTTCAGGTGTGTCAGGTTCAGATTGAGTAGTGCCAGCAGCGGCATAATGGCACAAGGTAACAGCACGCCCCAGGCACTAGACAGGTGCTTCCCCATACACCAACTCACACCCCATAGCCCGCAGGCTGTGATCATTGCTGTCAGCATTTATCCACCCGTCAAAAATGATAATGATAACTAATATCATATAAGAATTTATATCAATTACTAGCTTTTTGACGAGTAGAATGCCGGAATTTGCTACCTAGCGGCGTTAATCGGGATGTGAGCTGCTCAGATGCTGTCGTATTAGGTGGATCATATTCACGATCGCGGCCGATCGTTCATGTTTACGCCAGATAGCCGCAATTTGTGTATGGACTTCGGGCATGCCGATATCATGATATGTCACATTCTCAGCCTTAATACAGGCAAGCGACTCCGGTACAAGGGTAATGCCGAAACCTGCGGCGACCATCCCAATGGTGGCCGTCAACTGTGGGGCAAAGGGACTGGGTCTGGGACCATAACCTGACAGGTAGCAGGTACGAATAATCATATCGTGCAGCCCCGGACATACCTCGCGTGGGAAAATAATCAGCGGCTCCTGACGCAGCTCGCTTAGCGAAACCTGTGTTTTATGGCTAAGCGCATGCCCTGCGGGTAACACCAATTTCATTGGCTCTTCTGCCAAAATTTCCCCGTTAATATCATCACTGAGATCGCAAGGTAAGCGCAGAAATGCGATGTCGATATTGCGTTTTTGCAATGAGGCGATAAGCGTTGCCGGGTTTTCTTCCTTCGGTAACGGTTGAACGTGCGGATGCTGCTGACAGTAGCTATGCAGCAGCCCAAGCACGGTGGGATGGAACATGGCCGACGGCGAGAAGCCCACGTTCAGGCTACCTTTCTCGCCTCGCGCAATGCTTCTTGTACGCGCGATCGCCGAATCGGTGAGTTGCAGAATCCGGCGGGCGTCTTCATACAGCGCTTGTCCCGCCTCCGTCATTTCTACGCCGCGCGTCAGTCGCTTGAACAGCGGTGTACCGATCTCCAGCTCGAATTTCTTGATCTGCTGGCTGAGCGGCGGTTGTGACATCCCCAGATTTTCTGCCGCACGAGTGAAATGCCGGGCTTGTGCAACGGCGACAAAATAGCGCAGGTAACGTAGTTCCATTCACGTAACTCCATATGTATCCGATCTTGAAGTGACCTTAATTGCATATTGGAATTTTGTTCTCTTCCGCGTCAATCTTTATCTAAATATTAGCAATATTTAAGTAATTGTGCGGTGAAAAGGAATGTATGAAAACGAGTATCGGTGAACAATCCTGTGAAGAAGCCTTTGCTAGCTACGCTTATGACTTTCGGCAGGAGCACGCAGACTGCGTTATTTATCAGACCTCATTAATGAGTGGACTAATAAATGGCGTATACGAAGGTAGCCGAACGATGGCTGAATTATTGGAACATGGTGACTTTGGATTAGGAACATTTAATAGTTTGGATGGGGAACTGGTTGCATTAAATAGCCAGATTTTCCAGCTGTTATCTGATGGTAGCGCACGGGCGGCGAGGCCGGAGCAGAAAACGCCATTCGCGGTAATGACGTTCTTCCGCCCGACGGAAACGATCCGTTTCCATCGCTGGACCTCGCGTGAAGAAGTGCATCGCCAGATCGATGAGATCGTGGGAACAGACAATCTGTTCTGTGCGTTGCGGATTGATGGGCGTTTTCGCTGTGTTGAAACTCGCACCGTCCCTCGGCAGTGCCGGCCTTACAAGCCGATGCAGGAAGCTATTGAAGGGCAGCCGACGTTTCATTTTGAACACCGGAGCGGCAGCGTTATTGGGTTTCGCAGCCCAGCTTATACCCAGGGAATTAATGTCGCGGGTTACCACGAACACTTTATTACTGACGATCGCCAAGGCGGTGGCCATATTCTGAATTATGACGTTGAAAACGGCACGCTGACATTTGGCGTGATCGCCAAATTGATCATCGACCTGCCTCAGGATCGGGAATTTCTCAATGCCGATCTGTCATCAGAAAACCTCAACAGCGTAATCAAGTCAGTAGAGAGCTAGTCATTTCATCGGAGTCATGTCATGGAAAAGTCCACCGAAAAGCAAAGCTGGAGTAGCGGAGCTGAGCTGATTGTAAAACACTTAGAAGCGCAGGGCGTGAAGCATATCTTTGGTATTCCCGGCGCAAAAATCGATCGCGTGTTTGATGAACTGGAAGACTCGACGATTCAAACGATCCCAGTACGGCATGAGGCGAACGGCGCGTTTATGGCGGCGGCAATAGGACGCCTCACAGGAAAAGCCGGCGTGACGCTGGTGACATCCGGCCCTGGCTGTTCCAATCTGGTGACTGGGCTGGCGACGGCAACCGCAGAGGGAGATGCCGTCGTGGCGTTAGGCGGGGCGGTCAAACGGGCGGATAAGCTCAAGTTGACGCACCAGAGTCTGGATACCGTTAGCCTGTTTCAGCCGGTTAGTAAATTCAGTGCGGAAATTACGGCTTCCTCCGCAATATCGGAGGTGTTGGCGAATGCTTTCAGGGCAGCGGAAAGTGGGCGTCCGGGGGCGGCGTTTGTCAGCCTGCCGCAGGATATCGTCAATGAACCGGTCATTAGCCCGGTGTTGGCCTGCCCGCATTTACCGTTATTAAACGGTGCACCACAGAGTGACATTGCTGAAGCAGCCAAGCTGCTGCGGCAGGCTAAAAATCCAGTGTTGCTGCTCGGATTAATGGCCAGCCAGCAGGAAAATGCGCAGGCACTGCGCCGTTTTCTGCATCATAGCCAGTTACCCGTTACCAGCACGTATCAGGCTGCTGGTGTGATCGACCAGCAACAGTTCAATCATTTTGCCGGACGTGTCGGATTATTCAACAATCAGGCTGGTGATAAGCTGCTGCAACAGGCGGACGTGATTGTCACCGTGGGTTACAGCCCGATTGAGTATGATCCATCGTTGTGGAACAACGGCAAGGCGACATTGATTCATATTGATGTACTGCGAGCGGAGATCGACAGTGCCTATCGCCCTAACATTGAGCTGCTCGGGAATATCGCGATGACGGTGGACACGCTGAATGCCTGTATCAGCGAACCCTTTATCTTATCTTCCGGCACCCAGGCTGTATTGCAGGATCGTCAGCGTCAGCGCCACGATCTCAGCACACGTGCCATCAACATGACAGGGTTTGCAATCCACCCGCTGCGTCTGGTGCGGGCGATGCAGGATATCGTGAATGAGGATGTCACGCTGTGTGTAGATATGGGGAGTTTCCATATTTGGTTGGCGCGTTACCTGTATAGCTTCCGGGCGCGACAGATTCTGATGACTAACGGTCAGCAGACCATGGGCGTAGCATTACCGTGGGCGATCGCCGCATCGCTGGTACAACCCGGCAAGAAAGTGGTCTCCGTTTCCGGCGACGGTGGATTTATGCAATCCAGCATGGAACTGGAAACAGCGGTGCGCCTGAAAAGCAATCTCCTGCATATCATCTGGGTGGATAACGGCTACAACATGGTGGAAATCCAGCAACTGCACAAATACCATCGTCCAGCAGGCGTGTCGTTCGGGCCGATAGATTTCAAAGCCTATGCGGAAGCGTTTGGTGCAAAAGGGTTCGCGGTGGAATCTGCCGATGAACTGGTTAGCAAACTCCGTCAGGCAATGGACGTTGACGGCCCTGCGGTGATTGCTATTCCGGTTGATTATTCCGACAACCACTGGCTGATGGAGAATCTGAATATTAGTGTGCTGGTGTAGAAGGTATAAATTTTGTGCCCGCATAATAACGATAGCGGGCACAACCTAGAGCCTTGTTGTTATGCGTTAATAAATAGATTGATACAGCGCTTTTATGTCGTCGATGTTGGTATCGCGCGGGTTACCGCCGGTGCAGACATCGTCAAAGGCGGCCTGCGCCAGCGCTGGAATATCCTCTTCTCTCACGCCGACATCGCGCAATCTCGGTGGGATATCTACATCGTGAGAAAGCTGTCGCACCGCATGAATAGCTGCTTCCCTCGCCTGAGCAATCGACATATCTGTCGCGCCGTTTACCCCCATCGCAACGGCGATATCCCGGAATTTTTCACCGGTGTAATCTGCGTTGTAGGCCATGATATGCGGCAGTAGGATCGCATTAGCGACGCCGTGCGGGGTGTTGTAGAACGCGCCGAGTGGGTGCGCCATGCCGTGTACCAGCCCAAGCCCAACGTTCGAGAACCCCATACCGGCGATGTATTGTCCCAGCGCCATCTCTTCCACGCCTTTCGGCTTCCCGGCAACGGAATCACGCAGTGAACGGCTGATAATTTCAATGGCCTTCAGGTGCAGCGTATCAGTCAGTTCCCAGGCGGCTTTGGTGGTGAAACCCTCAATGGCGTGCGTCAGAGCGTCAATCCCCGTTGCCGCTTTCAGCGAGGCAGGCATGCTCATCATCATGTCAGGATCGACGATGGCGACAATTGGAATGTCATGTGGATCGACGCACACGAATTTGCGGCGTTTTTCTTCGTCGGTGATCACGTAATTGATCGTAACCTCTGCGGCTGTGCCTGAAGTGGTCGGGATAGCGATAATCGGCACCGAGGGGCGTCGGGTGGGCGCAACGCCTTCGAGGCTGCGGACATCGGCGAACTCAGGATTATTGATAATAATTCCGATGGCTTTGCAGGTATCCTGCGGTGAGCCGCCGCCAATCGCGATCAGGTAATCGGCCTGCGATGCCTTGAAGTGCTCGATGCCTCTTTCCACCACGCCGATGGTAGGGTTGGGAATCACCTCATCGTAGATATCGTAGGGCAACCCTGCCGCATCCAGCTTCGCCGTAACCTTGGCGGCGACACCGAATTTAACCAAATCTTTGTCCGTCACCAGCAGGGCTTTCTTGAACCCGCGCCGTTTTACTTCATCGGCAATCTGAGCGATAGCGCCTGTGCCAAAATAGGATGTTTCGTTAAGGATCATTCTGTTAACCATCATCTCTCTCCTAATAACGTTTTATTTTGATAACGCGAAAAATACATGCTGCGCAATTCCTTGCTATTAGTATGGGAAATGCCAGCTATGAATGCCTTCCGCCTGCTGCCATGTACATCTTGTACGCTGGCACTGAGGTAAAGACGCTTGAGAAGTGGCTCACAGAATCGTGATGATGGCTGCGTAAGGTAGGGAGTAAGGCTGAGATTCGCTGTTGGGTTTTGATTGAAAAAATCTAATTTAGGCCTATTTTTATCATTATATTATCTAATTCGAATGGGTTTTTTCTTCGAGTGGCATTGTCTGAGTTGTCCGGTTTTAATGTCATTAATCTGTGCTATGTGCTCATTTAAATAATTTACGTGCTTAATTTTATCGAATATTAAGCATATTAATCTGCTTTGTTTTTTGTGAGTGGCTCGGATTTCTTCTCTTTCTATATAATTTATCTTATGACTAAGAGTGTGGTTTAACCTGCGCTTCAGTGGTAAGTTCAGTCATAAGATATCGTTTGCGCAGTGTGTTTTATCGCCTAAACGCCATGCGCTGAAGAGGGATGAGGAATGGCAAAGCAGACTCCGTTGTACCAACAACATCTGGCCGATGGCGCCAAAATGGTGGATTTTCATGGCTGGATGATGCCACTGCATTACGGCTCCCAACTGGATGAGCACCACATTGTGCGTCGGGACGCTGGCATTTTTGATGTCTCCCACATGACTATTGTCGATTTGCATGGTGTGAGAACCCGTGAATTCCTGCGTTATCTGCTGGCGAATGATGTCGCCAAACTCACACAGCCAGGCAAAGCACTTTATACCGGCATGCTGAATGCTTCCGGCGGCGTGATCGACGATCTGATTGTTTATTTTCTGACGGAAGACTATTTCCGTTTGGTAGTGAACTCCGCGACGCGTGAGAAAGATCTCGCCTGGATCGAGCAGCATGCTGCCGCGTTCGGTGTCGACATTCGTGAGCGTGACGAGCTGGCGCTCGTCGCGGTACAAGGTCCGCAGGCGCAGGAAAAAGTTCAAGGCCTCCTGAAGGCAAAAGGCCTGAGTGATGAAGACGTAGCTGCGGTTGCCAGCATGAAGCCGTTTTTTGGCAAACAGGCGGGGGACTTCTTCGTCGCCACGACGGGATATACGGGCGAAGCGGGTTATGAAATTGCGCTGCCAAATGAGCAGGTGGTCGATTTCTGGCAGCAACTGCTGGCGGTTGGCGTGAAGCCTTGTGGGCTTGGCGCACGCGATACGCTGCGGCTGGAAGCTGGGATGAATCTGTACGGCCAAGATATGGATGAGGGGATTTCGCCGCTGGCGGCTAATATGGGCTGGACGATCGCCTGGCAGCCGGAAGATCGCCAATTTATCGGGCGTGAGGCGTTAGTTCATCAGCGTGAAAAAGGCACTGAGCAACTGGTTGGTTTGGTGCTGACGGAAAAAGGCGTATTGCGCAATGATTTATCTGTGCGCTTTACTGATAGTGATGGCGTAATGCGCGAAGGGGTGATCACCAGCGGATCGTTCTCGCCGACGCTTGGCGTCAGTATCGCGCTGGCGCGTGTTCCGGCGGGAATTGGTGAGCAGGCTATCGTGCAGATTCGTAATCGCGAACTGCCCGTGCGCGTGACCAAACCCGGCTTTGTCCGTGCTGGAAAAGCCATCGTTCAGTATTAATAGCAGCTTGCTTATCAAAATAAGCCTATAGAATTAACGACTTTAAGAAAGAGGGGATGCAATGAGCAATGTACCAGCAGAATTAAAATACGCTACGTCACACGAATGGGTACTGCATGAAGGCGGCGGTATCTATAGCGTGGGGATTACCGAACACGCGCAGGAACTTCTGGGTGATATGGTGTTTATCGATTTACCTGAAGTGGGCACGGTGGTCGCGGCAGGTGATGACTGCGCGGTGGCGGAGTCGGTAAAAGCGGCCTCGGATATTTACGCGCCCATCAGCGGTGAGATCGTGGAAATTAACGAGGATCTGGAAAGCTCCCCTGAGCTGGTTAACAGCGCGCCTTATACCGACGGCTGGCTGTTCCGTATCAAAATTTCTGATGAGTCTGATTTGGATGAACTGCTTGATGCCGAAGGCTATCAGGCGTCATTAGAAGAAGACGAGTAGTTATTGCACCCCAGCCTCTGTGCTGGGGTGTTTGATTTTATTCGCCGCGTCGTATTCCAACGCGGTAGCTATCACGATTGATGCAGGCACGATTGATGCAGGAATTTACTGTAATGACCCAGACACTCAGTCAACTCGAACATGACGGCGCGTTTATCGAGCGCCATATCGGTCCTTCCGTCAGCCAGCAGCAGCACATGCTGTCGGTGGTGGGGGCGACGTCGCTGGATGCGCTGATTCGCCAGATTGTCCCGGCGGACATTCAACTGCCTAGCCCGCCAGCGGTGGGGGAAGCCGTGACGGAACATGAGGCGTTAGCTGAGCTGAAGGCCATTGCAGGACGCAATCAACGTTACAAGAGCTATATCGGCATGGGCTATAGCGCCGTGCTGATGCCGCCAGTGATTTTACGTAACGTGCTGGAAAACCCAGGTTGGTACACCGCCTATACGCCGTACCAGCCAGAAGTCTCTCAGGGGCGTCTTGAAGCGCTGCTGAATTTCCAGCAGGTCACTCAGGATTTAACCGGCTTGGATCTGGCTTCTGCCTCGTTGCTGGATGAAGCCACTGCCGCTGCGGAAGCGATGGCAATGGCAAAACGCATCAGTAAAATCAAACAGGCAGAACGCTTCTTCGTTGCCGATGATGTGCACCCGCAAACGCTGGATGTCGTGCGTACCCGTGCGGAAACGTTCGGTTTTGAAATTGTGGTCGGCAAGGCTGAAGAGGCGCTGAAAGACGATGCGGTGTTTGGCGTACTGCTGCAACAGGCAGGAACCACGGGCGAACTGCACGATTACAGCGACCTGATGGCCGCACTGAAAGCGCGTAAGGTCGTCAGCTGTGTGGCGTCGGATATCATGGCGTTGGTACTGCTGACCGCACCGGGCAAGCAGGGCGCGGATATCGTCTTCGGTTCCGCACAGCGTTTCGGCGTGCCGATGGGCTACGGCGGCCCACACGCGGCGTTCTTCGCCTGTCGTGATGAACATAAACGTGCCATGCCGGGCCGTATTATCGGCGTGTCGCGCGATGCGGCGGGCAATACCGCGTTTCGCATGGCGATGCAGACGCGTGAACAGCATATTCGCCGCGAGAAGGCGAACTCCAATATTTGTACTTCGCAGGTGTTGCTGGCCAACATTGCGGGGATGTATGCGGTATTCCACGGGCCGGAAGGGCTCAAACGTATTGCGGGGCGGATCCATCGTCTGACTGACATTCTGGCGGCAGGATTAACGCAGGGCGGGCTGCTGCTGCGCCATCGCAGCTGGTTCGACACGCTAACTATTGAGGTTGCGGACAAGGACGTGGTACTGAGCCGCGCATTAAGTTTTGGCATCAATCTGCGCAGCGATTTAGCGAGTGCCGTGGGTATCACGCTGGATGAAGCGACCACGCGTGAAGACGTGCTGGCGCTGTTCGCGGTGCTATTAGGTGACGATCACGGGCTGGATATTGAAGCGCTTGATGCATCCATCGCTCAAGAGGTCGCGACGATCCCGGCTGGGTTGCTGCGCCATGATGGGATCCTGTCGCATCCGGTTTTCAACCGCTATCACAGCGAAACCGAGATGATGCGCTATCTGCACCGTCTGGCGCGTAAGGATCTGGCGCTGAATCAAGCGATGATTCCGCTCGGATCTTGCACCATGAAGCTTAACGCGGCGGCGGAAATGTTGCCGATTACCTGGCCGGAATTTGCCGAACTGCACCCATTCTGCCCGCCGGAACAGGCGCTGGGTTATCGTCAGATGATCGAGCAGTTATCGGGTTGGCTGGTGCAACTGACGGGTTATGATGCAGTTTGCATGCAGCCCAATTCGGGCGCACAGGGTGAATATGCGGGACTGCTGGCGATCCGTCGCTATCATGAAAGCCGCAATGAAGCGGGTCGTCATCTCTGCCTGATCCCTAGCTCCGCGCACGGAACTAACCCAGCATCGGCGCAGATGGCGGGGATGGAGGTGGTGGTAGTTGCCTGTGACAAACAGGGCAACATCGACCTGCACGATCTGCGTGAGAAGGCGCAGGCAGCGGGTGAACAGCTTTCCTGCATCATGGTGACCTATCCGTCTACCCACGGCGTCTATGAAGAGACGATTCGCGAAGTGTGCCAGATCGTGCATCAATACGGCGGTCAGGTGTATCTGGACGGCGCGAATATGAACGCACAGGTCGGCATTACGACGCCGGGCTACATTGGCGCGGACGTATCGCACCTGAACCTGCATAAAACTTTCTGTATTCCGCACGGTGGTGGCGGTCCGGGTATGGGGCCGATTGGCGTGAAAGCGCATCTGGCACCGTTTGTACCGGGTCATCAGGTGGTCAAAATTGATGGTGTGCTGACGGATCAGGGCGCTGTCTCTGCGGCACCGTTCGGCAGCGCTTCTATCCTGCCGATTAGCTGGATGTACATCCGCATGATGGGCGCGGAAGGGCTGAAGCAAGCCAGCCAGATGGCGATCCTGAACGCTAACTATATCGCGACACGCTTGCAGCAGGCGTATCCGGTGCTTTATACCGGCCGTGACGGTCGTGTCGCGCACGAGTGCATTCTGGATATTCGTCCACTCAAAGAAAGTACGGGCATCAGCGAAATGGATATTGCCAAACGTCTAATTGATTACGGTTTCCATGCGCCGACCATGTCGTTCCCAGTAGCGGGTACGCTGATGGTGGAACCGACGGAATCAGAAAGTCAGGTGGAGATCGACCGCTTTATTGATGCGATGCTGGCGATCCGTGCCGAAATCAATCGCGTTGCGCAGGGCGAATGGCCGCTGGACGACAACCCGCTGGTCAATGCCCCGCACACGCAGGCAGAGCTGGTTGCCGACTGGGCGCATCCATACAGCCGCGAGCTAGCGGTATTCCCGGTAGGTAGCGAACACAAATACTGGCCGAGCGTGAAGCGTCTGGACGATGTTTACGGCGACCGTAACCTGTTCTGCTCGTGTGTGCCGATGAGCGACTATGCGTAATTAACCGCACTGGCAGTCATTTACAATGTCGGTAGCGTTGTTGTTCATGGTTCTTTAAAGCCTCCTTTCTACAGAGGAGGCTTTAATTTATTGATTTTTTTATTTTTATCCCTCCTCTGTCGGCATCGTGTGCTTAGCCACCATCAGCCAATGTTTTGCCATGTGTCCTCATCCAGTCTGCCAGTGAATCCAGCGTTGGCTGGAGCGATTTGCCCAGTGGAGTGATCTGGTACTCCACTCGCGGTGGCACTTCTGCATACACCTTACGTTGCACCAGCTTGCGCTGTTCAAACAGGCGCAGTTGTCGTGTCAGTTCCTTCTGAGTGATAGGGGCGATAGCGCGTTGTAGTGCACTGAAGCGTACGGGTTCGCCGATCACGATCAGGCGGTACAGTATGGGTATCGCCCATTTTCCCGCGATGAGGTTGACGAAATTTACCATTGGGCACGGTTCTGCCATGTCAGATGGCGTATTTGCTGATGGGCTGTGAACAGACATAGGGTTCCACTATCCTCTTTAGTATCCAATTGGTGCCTACTTACAAAAAGATACTATTGATGAAATACTGCCGTTTTTCAAGCAACGAGATAGGACACATCATGATGAAACGGCTACAAGATAAGTTTGCTTTGATCACGGGTGGCACCAGCGGCATTGGGATAGAAACTGCACGTCAGTTTCTGGCTGAAGGGGCGACGGTCGCGATTACTGGACGCGATGAGAAAGCGCTGGCGCGTGCGCAGGCTGAGTTAGGCCATTCTACGTTGGCGATCCGTTGCGATGCTGGAGATATCCGCGCCCAGCATGATCTGGCGCAGACGCTGGCACAACAATGGCCTCGTCTTGACGTGTTGTATGCCAATGCAGGCGATGTCACCCATCGTTCCTTGGAAGACTGGGATGAAGCGGCCTGGGATCGACTCATGGCAACCAATCTCAAAGGGCCATTCTTTCTGGTTCAGGCACTACTTCCGCTGCTGAATAACCCGTCTTCGGTGATCCTGTGTGGATCAACCAGTGCCCATATCGGTCTACCGCAGAGCAGCGCCTACGCCGCGAGTAAAGCGGGATTACTCTCTCTGGCGCGTACGCTATCGGCTGAGCTGGTGACGCGTGGCATTCGGGTTAACGGCTTGAGTCCCGGCCCCACAGAAACGCCCGCGCTTGATAAGCTGGGTCTCTCTCCCGAACAGCAACGTGCCATGCAGGAACAAATTCGACAGTTGGTGCCGATTGGCCGTATGGGAACGCCCTGGGAGCTGGCGAAGGCAGCCGTTTTCCTTGCCTCCGACGAGTCCCGCTTTGTTGTTGGAACGGAACTGCTGGTCGATGGTGGTGTTGCCAATCTGTAGGTGATGGGCCTGCGAAATCATTCGCAGGCATATTTTCCCAATCGGAAAACAAACTGTCATTAAACTGACGCGCCAGTGACACGCTGGCGTTCTAGGGTAAGGCCTCTGTGTTTCACACTGAGCGACCCTTGAGTTATGCGTGCAAAATGCTTTCCCTACCTTGTGCTGTTGCCGACGCTGGTTTTTTTGCTTGCCTTCACTTATTTCCCCCTGCTGCGCTCGGTCATCGACAGTCTGTATGACACCCGTTTGAATGCAGATACGCCGCTGTTCGTCGGGTTGGATAATTTTGCGCGTCTGGTGCAGGACGCGGTGTTCTGGCAGGCGTTGCTGAACAACGTGCTGTATATCCTGATGACGGTCGTGCCCGGCGTGCTGTTGGCGCTGTTGCTAGCGGTGCTGCTGTGGGAAAACACGCGCGTGAATCGCTGGCTGCGTACCGCCTTTTTCTTTCCGATGATTATTCCGTTGGTCAGTGCTGCGACGCTGTGGTTGTTCATCTTTATGCCGGGGCTGGGGCTGCTGGATTACTATCTGGCGAAAGTGTTCGGCCCAATGAATAACAACTATCTCGGTATGAGCGACAGCGCGCTGGTGGCGGTGAGCGTCATTGGTATCTGGAAATTTGCTGGCTACTACATGCTGTTTTTTCTCGCCGGTCTGCAAGCTATTTCTACCTCTGCACGCGAGGCGGCGCTGATGGAAGGAGCCTCGCGGCGTCAGGTGTTTTTCTACGTCACGCTGCCGCTGCTGCGGCCAACCATCGCCTTTGTAGTGACCATCGCTTTTATCTACGCCATTACACAGATCGACCACGTTGCCGTGATGACGCGCGGCGGGCCGAATAACGCCACGACCGTGCTGCTTTATTACATTCAGGATCTGGCGAATGACACCCACGATCTGGGCAAAGCCTCTGCGGCCACCTTCCTGACGCTGGCGCTGCTGTTCGCCTTTTCCATCATGAACCTGAAAGTACTGGAGAAGGGGGCACATTATGAGCGCTGAAAATCAGATCGTTGATGTTCGGAGCGTGAAAAGTCAGCGTGGTGAAAGCCGAAGTGTGACTAATCCTCTTCGTGTCACGACGCGTTTTACACTGCCGCTGCTGCTGATTTGTGCCGCGTTGCTGTGGGTCAGTCCGTTTATCTGGATGCTGTCTTCTTCCATCAGCGCCAGCAGCTTTGGCGTGGACATGGCCTCGCTGTTGCCGCGTCTACCGCTGACGTTCGATAACTTCCGCGATGCGTGGGACAGTGCCGACTGGTTACGGCTCTACACCAACACGCTGATCTTTGCGGTCGGCACGTTTCTGGTACAGCTGGTCACGATCACCACGGCGGGCTACATCTTCGCCTACCACGAATTCCGTGGCAAAACGCTGCTGTTCTATCTGCTGCTGATTCAAATGATGATCATGCCTGTCGTTATGATGGTGCCAAACATGATGACGCTTAAGCAGCTCGGCCTGCTCAATACCCTGACTGGCGTGATGATGCCGTATTTCGCTTCGGCATTTGGCGTGTTTCTGATGCGTCAGGCGTTTCTCAATATCGCTAAAGAAATCGAAGAAGCCGCGTTGATGGAAGGCTGCCGCTGGTGGCAGGTGGTGTTTCACGTCCTGATTCCTATGACCTGGCCGTCGATTCTGGCCTTCGCTACGGTCAGCATTACCTACCATTGGAACGAATATCTCTGGCCGCTGATGGTGCTCAATGACCCAGATAAACAGGTGCTGACCATCGGGCTGGTGTCGTTTGCGATGGGCGCAGAGTCCGGCGGACAGTGGGGATTGATCTGCGCGGGTACGTTGCTGGTGTGCCTGCCGCTGATGGTGGCCTTTGTGGTGTTCCAGAAGCAGTTCCTGAGCAGCTTCGGCTTCTCGGGTATTAAGTGAATCGCTGATAAGGCCATGCGGATAATACTGGTTACTTAAGCCCGTTGTTAGGGGAAACACAGGGGGAGGTTCCCGCAGGGATGCCTCACCCCTGTGGTCGCCCCGTGTATCTCGATGCTTAAGCGATCGGCGTTAGGCCATGCGGGTTAGTTAATTCTATTTATCAGGAGCGACACGCTCCGTGTATCTCGATCCTTAAGCGATCGGTGCTCGCCAACGGGCGAAATAATGATAGAGGTGGTTGTTATGTTGCTGGCTCAGATTTCCGATCTGCATTTTCGCAGTGAAGGGCGCAAGCTCTATGAGTTTATTGATATTAACGGGGAAAATGCCAAAGTCATCAATCAGCTGAACGCGCTGAGCGAGCGGCCGGACGCGGTGGTCATTAGCGGCGACATCGTCAACTGTGGGCGTCCGCAGGAGTATCAGGTTGCCCAGCGCGTGTTGCAGATGCTGGATTATCCGCTGTACGTGATTCCGGGCAATCATGATGACAAGCAGCATTTCCTCAACGCGATGCGTCCACTTTGCCCGCAATTGGGCGATGATCCAGAAAATATCCGCTATGCGGTGGATGATTTTCCGATGCGCCTGCTGTTCATCGATACCAGTTTGACTGGGCAGGCGAAAGGCTGGCTGACGCCATCCACGCTAGGCTGGCTGGAACAGCAATTGCAGGATCACTCAACGCGTGAAACGGCGATCTTCATGCACCACCCGCCGCTGCCGTTGGGATCGGCGCATATGGATCGTATCGCCTGCGAAAATGGGCACGAGCTGCTGACGCTGATCGAGCGTTTCCCACAGCTTACGCGGATCTTCTGCGGCCATACGCATCGGCTGATTATGACGCAGCATCGGCAGGCGATTATTGCTACGGTGCCGGGCACCGTCCATCAAGTGCCGTATTTCTACTATGACGACACGTCATACTACAACCTGGAACCTGCCAGCATTGTCATGCACCGCTATGTGCCGGTAACCGGGCTAGTGAGCTACTGCCAGTCGATCGCGTCGAACACCGGTCCTTACCTCTACGATCCACGCATCAGCTGTCCGGTGGATGCGTAATGGCCGTGATTCAGTTACGCAATATCAGTAAACGCTTTGAACACATGCAGGCGCTGGCGTCGCTGTCGTTAGATATCGCCGACGGTGAGTTTCTGGTGCTGGTCGGGCCGTCAGGCTGTGGCAAAAGTACGCTGCTGCGTATGCTGGCCGGTCTGGAAGACGTGAGCGATGGGCAAATCCTTCTGGGCGACGACGACATTACGACGTGGAGCCCGAAGCAGCGTAATTTCTCGATGATCTTCCAGAACTACGCGTTGTTTCCGCATTTGACCGTTGAGCAGAACATCACCTTTGGCATGCGGATGCGCGGCGAACCGAAGGCCGAATATCCACAGCGGGTACAGCGCGTTGCCAGCCTGCTTCAGCTTGAGCCGTTACTCAAACGCAAACCGGGAAAACTGTCCGGTGGTCAGCGTCAGCGCGTGGCGATGGCGCGTGCGATCGTGCGCGATCCTCGCTTGTTTTTGATGGATGAACCACTGTCGAATCTGGATGCTCGCCTGCGCAGCGATGTGCGGGACGGCATTATGGATCTGCATCGGCAGTTGAAAACCACCACCGTCTACGTCACGCACGATCAGATCGAGGCAATGACGATGGCGGACAGGATCGCCGTGCTGGATCGTGGTGTGTTGCAACAGGTCGGTACGCCGGAACAGCTGTATTCTTACCCGGCTAACGTCTTTGTCGCCGGATTTATCGGCACGCCCGCAATGAACATGGTGACGCTGGTATGTTCCGAAGGTCACGCGTTTTTACAAGCATTGCCTGTGGTGCTGCCCGTCAGTGAAGAAACACGTTCATTAACCAGTGTGCTGCTAGGGATTCGTCCTGAGCATATTACCGAACACGCCGCGTCAGACGGCGATTTGTCATTGTCGGGAACGGTGAAGCAACGGGAGCTGTTTGGCGCGGAGTATCTGATTCATGTGGATACGCCGTTGGGAAATATTCGCTACCGTCGTCCAAATCGCGATGGCGTGCCGAACATCGGCGCGTCCGTTGTGCTTCATTTTTCACCGCAGGATTGTCATTGGTTTTCTGGGCAAACCGCCCGTAATTTATCCCAGGAGAAAAGAAATGCGTAAGCCTCGTATGATGGCGCTGGCGATAGCCTTGCTGATGTCTGGCCCTGTTCTGGCAAAAGAGAATATCGATTTTATGTTCCCCGCGCCGGTTGATGGCAAGCTGACGATGGAAATGACGCGCATCATCAAAGAGTACAACCAATCGCAGGATCAGGTTGAAGTGCGTGGGATCTTCACCGGCAGTTACGACACGACGAAAGTGAAAGCGGAAGCCGCCGCCAAAGCGGGCGATCCGCCAGCGCTGGTGATTATGTCTGCAAACTTCACCGCCGATCTGGTTATCAAGGATGAAATCCTGCCGATGGACGAGCTGTTCAAATACGGCAACGAAAAAGCCACGCCTTTCCTGACCAAAAATTTCTGGCCCGCGCTGCATCAGAACGCGCAGGTGATGGGGGTGACTTACGCGATCCCATTCCACAACTCGACGCCGATCCTCTATTACAACGAAGACATGCTGAAGAAGGCGGGCTTTAACGAACCGCCAAAAAATTGGGATGAAGTGGCTGCGGTCGCCAAGAAACTGACCGATCCGGCGAAAGGGCAGTGGGGCATCATGATCCCGTCCACGAACGATGACTACGGCGGCTGGATGCTGTCTGCGCTGACGCGTGCCAACGGCGGGGCGTATTACAATGCTGATTATCCGGGTGAAGTGTATTACAACACGGCATCGACCAAAGGTGCGCTTCAGTTCTGGCGTGATTTGGTGTACCGCGACAAAGCAATGCCTGCCGGTGTGCTGAATTCCAAGCAAATCAGCGCCGCGTTTTTCTCCGGCAAGTTGGGTATGGCGATGCTGAGCACCGGTGCGCTGGGCTTTATGCGCGAAAACACCAAAGATTTCTCGCTCGGTGTGGCGATGATGCCGGAAAAAGAGCGTCGTGGTGTGACCATCGGCGGCGCCAGTCTGGTGAGCTTCAAAGGGATTTCCGAGGAGAAGAAGAAAGCGGCCTGGCAGTTTATGAACTATCTGGTCAGTCCGGAAGTCAGCGGAAGCTGGAGCCGTTTTACCGGCTACTTCGCACCGCGTATGGCGGCCTACGATCTGCCAGAAATGAAAGACTATCTGGCGAAAGATCCGCGCGCAGCCATTGCGTTGTCACAGCTGCAATATGCCCATCCGTGGTACGCAACCTATGAAACGGTCGCGGTACGCAAAGCGATGGAAAATCAGCTGGCGGCGCTGTTAAACGATCCGGCGAAAAAGGTCGATGACGCTGCTGCCGCTGCACAGAAAGAGGCGGATGGCATCATGAAGCCTTACGTGGATAAAACCGCGTTGCGAGACGTGAAATAAGAACATCTTGCCCCGTTGATGTTAATTCAACGGGGCACCTGAGAATGCATATTCGTCGTGCTGCGTGAAGATGACAGCGTAAAGGCGGAGATCGCTGTAAAGGTGAGGGCTATACCACCAAGAATCAGGTAAGTCTGGTTGAAGCCGATACGATCGTACAGATTGCCCGCGGCGGAGGAGAGAAATATCGCCATGAACTGTTTAGCGAACTGGAAGCCCACCAGATAGATCGTGGCCGACAAGCGCGAATCAAACGTACTGGCGATGTATTTGAAAATCCCGATAAGCAGTAGCGGCACCTCGAAGGCGTGCAGCATTTTCAGGATGATGACTTCTGTGATAGACGTGGCACAGGCTGAGCCCAAAATCCTGATCGACATAATCGTTCCCGCCACCAGCAGCGCATTTTTGGCACCGATCCGCCCGATCAGCCACGGTGTGCAGAACATCACCAGCGCATTCGCTGCTTCCCCAGCCGTGGTGACAAAGCCAAAGATCTGATTGCCCTGCTCCTGCGAGTTAAAAAACGATTTAAAGAAATTAGCGAATTGCTGATCGTAGACGTCATAAATACAGGCGACGCCGACCACGTATAGTACCAGCAACCAGAACTGACGGTTGGCCAGCAGGCCTAATGCCAGCTTCACACTAAAAGGTGAAGTATTGGCACCGAGCGAGTCCATGACGGCGGCGGTCGGGTTGCTTTCCGTCTTCGCCAGACACAGCAACACGATCAAAATAATCGCCGACCCGGATCCCATCCAAAACACAATATCGGGATTGATGTTAAACAGCATTCCCGCTGTTGAAGCACAGATTCCCCAGCCAAAGCAGCCAAACATGCGCGCCTTACCGTACTCAAAATGGTGCTGTCGGCTGATGCGTTCGATATAGGCTTCAATGGCACCGGCGCCCGCACTGAAAGAGAACCCGATATACAGGCCGCCGACTAAGGCACCTAGTATCACGTTGATTTTTAACAGCGGGGCGAAGACATAGAGAAAGAAAGGGGCAAAGAAGAGCAAGAGCACGGAGATCACCCAGAGCAGGTGCTTCTTCATGCCCAGCTTGTCGGACAGAATGCCGAGGAACGGTTGAAACAGGATCGCGAACAAAGACAGGAAGGAAAAGACGATACCGGTATCGGTTTTGTTGAGCCCGATGACGTCCGACAGCCAAATCGGCAAAAACGGAAAGCACGTCGCCATGATGAAAAAATAAAGAAAGAAGAACGCGCCGAAAATCCAGAAGTTACGGTTATTTTTATAGTAGCAGGAAGTAGTAGGCATCTTTATTCCCTCCTAGAGGGCAGAAGTCATCATGACGCGGGACAGTGCTGTCCCGCGCGGTCGTGTTGCGAATGTGTAGGGCTAGGGAAAAATGCTAGCTGCTGGCGCTCTCCGGTACTGCGGAAAGCTCGACCAGAATGGCGGTTTCTGGCGTCAGGACAGGGAGGGCAAGACCGGCTTGCATCAGCCAATCGCCGGAAACCACCAGCGGTTGGCGTAACCAAGGTGGAAGTTCACGCATGGTGCCGCCACCTTCGCGCACCGTTTTGATTTCTGGGCCGTCCAGCAGTTTGATTTCATAACGTGCGTCGGGCAGCAGGCCAGGGAAGCGGAGCGTGCCTGCCAGCGAATAATCTGGCATGTGCAACTGGGCTACCTGGAAAACGGCATGCTGCCGATCGCGGCTCACCACGCCGGTGACTTGCACCGTATCGTCCGGCATCTCGACCCGCCAGGTTGTGCCGCTGTGCAGCAGCGGGCGCAGTGTTTTATGCAACTGGATATAGTGGCGATAGCCTTCCAGCTCGTCATCATCGGCTTTGACAGGATCCAGCTCGATTCCCATATGGCCGAACAGGGCGGTCAGGCCGCGAAACGCGATAGTGTGACGCCGATACGTGGCGTGGCAGCGGGCGTGCCCGATGTGTTGCCCCATCACCTCTGGCGGGAAGAAGTAGCTCATACCGCGTTGGATGGTCTGACGCTCCAGCGCGTCGTTGTTATCCGATACCCAGAAACGCTGGGTGCGCTCCAGCACGCCATAATCGATGCGGCCGCCGCCGGAGGCGCAGGATTCAAATTCGACATGGGGAAAACGCTGGCGCAGGGTATCGAGCAGGCGATAGAACTGCCGGGTTTGCGCATCGGCGGCCAGACGTCCTTCATGGCCGGGTTGCACCAGTTCGCGGTTCATATCCCATTTGACATAATCGACAGGGTGTTCGCCCAGCAGCCAGCTCAGCCGTTCCAGTAAATAAGCGAAAGCGTCGGGCTGGTTTAAATTCAACACATACTGGTAGCGGCCTGTGGGCTGCTTATAGCCGGGCAATTGCAGCACCCAGTCGGGATGGGCGCGAAACAGATCGGAATCGGGGTTAATCATCTCCGGTTCGACCCAAATGCCGAATTCCATCCCCAGTGCTTTGACATGCTCAATGACTGGCATCAGCCCGTTAGGGTACTTTTCCTCGTCCAAATACCAGTCGCCGAGCGCGGCCCTGTCGTGATGACGCCCGCGGAACCAGCCGTCGTCGATAATGAAGCGCTCTACGCCGACGTCGGCGGCTTTGCTCGCCATCTGCATGATGTACTCTGGGGAGTGATCGAAATAGATCCCTTCCCACGTATTGAGGTGCACCGGGCGGGGCTTATCGCCGCAGAATTGGATCAGCGATTGGCGTAAGAAGGAGTGATAACGCTGGCTCATGCCGTTCAGGCCAGTGTCGGAGAACGCCGCGTAGACCCATGGTGTCGTGAGCGATTCCGACTGTGCCAGCGTGATTTCGCCCGGCAGATAAAGGGCTTCTGCCTGTACGACGCGACGTCCGTCGGTTTTGATATCGGCACGCAAACGGTGGTTGCCGCTCCAGCCTAAATGCACGCCCCAGACGGCCCCACGTTGCTCGCTAAATGCGGGTTCGCCGAGAATTAGGGCAGGGAAATATTCGTGTGAACTTCTTCCCCGACGGCTTTCCTGAATAAAACCGCCGTGCTGCAACGTCAGGCGGTGAGCCTGAAACTCACGCAGCCAGCGACCGTGAAACGCCATGACATCGCTCGCCCGTTCAGGGACGGGCAGCGTGACGGCAAGACGCTGTACTTGCCAGGCGTCAGCGCGCAGATTCTGTAACGTGTGGCGCAGTTGTAGCACATCGGTCTGTGGATCCAGTCGCAGTTCGCTGGTCAGGCGAAGGCCTGCCTGTGTATCGTCTGCCGTGATGGTGAGCGTGTTGTCTTGAACATCAACCTGCGTGGTCGTGAAGATTGGCGCGGCGTCGTAACCTGAACGATGGCCTTCAATACCCGGCGAACCGAATTGGCCACGCCCATATTCCATTGCCAGCGTCAGGGGGAGATCGACATCCAGACGACCATTGGCGACGGGGCGTTGCAGAGAAACGATATCTTGTGGCGAAAAACCGCGTAGCCGTGGTCCCCAATAGAGAATTTCTGCTGCTGGCGAGCAACGCACGATGACATCGCACTGCGCGCTGGTTAATTGAACAATATCACGCATCATGAGGAAGGCTCCAAATTACGACCAAACTGCAAGTAGTGGCTTTTAGTGGAAACTTAAACGTTTAAGTGTTCAACTTAAACGTTTAAGAAATGTGATTTTGTTAAAACAATCGTGAGTAAATGGGAATAAATTTCGAAGAAGATGTGAACGGCATCTCGCTGTCGGATGGTGTAAAAAACCAACCGGTGTCTTTATGAGGGAGGGAGAGAACGGAATAGCTTAGGCGGGAAAACTCGTTTTACCGATGCGCAGCGTCGGCTGCCATAATACCTGCAAGTTTTCTACGGCTTCGCCCGCGATGAGCGCCTGCGTCATGCTGGCAATTTGTTCGCCAACCTGTTCGCGTGTCGCCTGCTCTATTGCGGTTACGTTGAGGTCGGTCAGGCTGTCCTGTGGTAAACCGTCATACATCACTAACGCTATAGGGTGTGGACCGGAAAGACGACCGGCCTGCTGCAATGCGGCAACGGCACCGTCGCCATGAACGTTGCCATCCATCACAATCGCGGTTGGCGGTTCAGGTAGCGCCAGAAGGTCGAGCATAGCCTGGTAGCCCGCGCGGCGTGTTGGGTCCACACCACGCAGATAGTCATCGTGAAACGGCAAGTTGTGGCGTTGCAGAGCATCGCGATAGCCCTGACGACGTTGCATAATAAACGCCTGTGGATGGTCTTCGCTTAACATGGCGATGCGGCGATGGCCGAGCGTAATCAGGTGTTCGGTCGCCAGCGACATGCCTGCGCGGTTGTCAAAATCGAACCAAGCGTAAGGGTGCGATAGTTGGCTGCGCCCCAGTGCCAGAAAAGGCACCTTGTGGTGTTGCAGCAACATCAGCCGCGCATCTTGTTCGCACGTATGCGCCACAATCAGCGCGTCGATACGGTGGCTGGTGATCAACCGGACAGCACCCTGACAGGCGTCTTGTTCGTCTGCCAGCAGGAGAAAATCCACGTCGTGCTGCGCCAGTTTGCTGCTGATCGCACCAATCATCTCAAAAAAGATATCGTTACTCAGGGAGGAGGCGTAGGGATAGACCAGCCCGATGGCATCGCTTTTACCCATTTTCAGACGGCGCGCGTGCGTATTGGGGCGATAACCGATACGTTCCGCTTCTTCCTGAATACGCTGGCGCGTGGCTTCGGAGATATCTCGATGGCCGTTCAGAGCACGGCTCACCGCGGTTACCGACAAACCCAGGTTATTCGCGATTGTTTTTAAAGACATCACCCTCTCCTGACGTGAATGCCCGGCGACGGGCGTCTATCGGGAAAACCGAATTATAGCAACCACCCTTTGGCTTTGGCGTCTTCCAGATGCTGCTTCATGTATTGCCACAGTTCCGGGTTGATAGTGGCGATGAACTCGGCGCGGTCGAGAACCTGTTCCAAACGGATGCCGTTTTCTACCCAGCTTTGGCCGCCGTTGTAGAGGTTCATCAGCATAGGCATAACGCGATCGAGTACCAGAGCGAACTGGGCGCTGGGGGTTTCATTGGCTTCGTATTCTTCCCACAGATCCTGGAATTGCTGACGCTGTGGTTCCGGCAGTAGGCCGAAAATGCGGGCCGCGGCAGCGACTTCCTGATCGTGAATCGCCAGCCGAGCGGAAAGATCGTACACGATCACATCGCCCGCATCGATTTCGACGATATCGTGAATCAGCGCCATTTGGATCACGCGCTGAATATCCACGCCTTCACCTGCGTAAGGAGCCAGCGCCATCGCGGCGACGGCAAAATGCCAGCTGTGTTCGGCAGAATCTTCATGACGTTCGCTGCCGATAATCTTGGTGCGGCGCTGTACGCTTTTCAATTTATCGATTTCTATCAGAAAGCCGAAAACATCGGTCATGGAACCGAAATTCAGAGTAGATGGGGAAGATGACATGAAAGGCTTACCTCTTGCAGTGAAAACGATGCAGTAAAAGTCATGCAGTGAAACGGTATGTAGTGGTAACTACAGCAAGGCGCTGTGAGCGTCATAACCGGATAACCGTTAACGCGAATAGCCGGTAAGAACGACAGAGCCCTTCAAAAAACAGGAAGATATCGAAGTCGAACATTCTAGGGGATGTTGTCCGAGATTGACATGCATGATTGCACGTTAAGTGGGTGAGAAAGCCAAAAGTAAGGCGGTAATAATTATTTTAGCTTACACGTGTACACTGAAACTATTCTCAGTTAATCTGCTCAAAGGTTAAACACCTACGCCTGCTTCGCTCTGTACAAGAGCGGGAAAGGTAAGGCGGATGACGTCAGCGTACGACGTTGTTGAATGTGTACTGTTAATACTGCGGAACCTATTGATGTCAAAAAATGCACAGATGTCGGACTACTCGCTGGCAGAGGAAATTGCGAATAGCATAAGCCATGGAATCGGTGTGATTTTCGGTATTGTTGGTCTGGTTTTACTGCTGGTGCAGGCGGTCAACAATGATGCTGGCAGCGTGGCGATTACCAGCTATAGCCTCTATGGCGGCAGCATTATTCTGCTGTTTTTAGCGTCGACGCTGTACCACGCGATTCCCTCGCCGCGTATCAAACCGTGGCTGAAAAAATTCGACCACTGCGCTATTTATCTATTGATTGCCGGAACCTATACGCCATTTTTGCTGATCGGGCTGGATTCACCGCTGGCGCATGGCTTGATGGTTGTCATCTGGAGCATGGCGCTGTTTGGCGTGATCTTCAAGCTGGCGTTTGCCCACCGTTTTGAAGTGCTGTCGTTGATTACCTATCTGGTCATGGGCTGGCTGTCGCTGGTGGTGATTTATCAGATGGTGATGAAGCTGTCGGCGGGGAGTGTGACACTGCTGGCGGTAGGTGGCGTGGTGTATACGCTGGGGGTGATTTTCTACGCCAGTAAGCGTATTCCCTATAATCACGCGATTTGGCACGGATTTGTTTTAGGCGGCAGCGTTTGCCACTTTCTGGCGATTTATCTTTATATTTAATCTTTGTGTGCTTGCCGATAGCGTATGGCGTGCAGTGATAATGGGTAGATCGTAAAGACGCTGTGAATACATCCCTGTACGCTCAAGCCGCGCGGATATGAATCTCATCCCTGAGATTCACCCTTTCAGGGCTGTCGCGGACGCTTTACTCTTCTATCCCATTATCACTGTTATCGTTCTGAGAAGAGATTTGCCATCTTCATGATGTGGCTTACTCGTCGGATTAATCCGTTATTTCATACGGCAGAGGCTGAACGGTGAGTTGGCTGTCGGCATCGTCACGTACACGCAGGGTATTCTCTGCGTTCAGATCGTTATTCAGCACTGCCTGCACCCACACGTCACCGTTCTGCAATTGGCTGGCTGCCAGCACCGTACCCGTACGACGCCAGTTCTCGCCGAGCTGCAATTCGAGATCGTCCCCTGCCTGAGGCACCTTATTTGCCTTACCCGCCAGCCAGTAGAGCGCCCGCTTGTTTGCTCCGCGATATTTTGCCCTAGCGACCATTTCCTGACCGGTATAGCACCCTTTGCTGAAGCTAATCCCATTTAATGCCTGTAAATTAGTCGCTTGCGGGATGAACTGCGCACTGTTTGCGCTGTCAATGATGGGTTGACCTGCTTCAATATCTAGCGTCAGCCACTGGCGGCTGTCATTCAGGCTGACTTTATCGCCGAGCTGTTCAAGCAGTGAAGCACTGGGTTCAGGAGACAGCACCAGCAGGAAACGTTCTGCAGGATGGGCGAAATGCAGTAAGGTGGCGCCTTCGTGCTGAACGACAGGGTGCTCAGCGTCTGGAAGTTGGCTAAATACAGAGGCCAGCAGTTCACGGATACCTGCACCCGCGGCGCCCAGCAGGATAGTGTTATCGTCTGGCGCGATGGCCGTTTTCGAGAAAACGGCGTATTTTTTCAGTTCGCTAAGCTGGACGTCGCGTAGGTTACGACGCTCAATGAAAGCAAAACCTTCGCCGTGATGGAACAGACGCAGGTTGCTCCACATTTTCCCTTTCGCGTCGCAGTGGGCGCAAAGGATGTGCCCATTGTCAGGCAGCGCCCCGACATCTGCGGTGACCTGTCCCTGAAGATATTTGACGGTATCCGGCCCGACCAGCGTGGCCAGTGCCCAGTCATCCAGTGAGATGAGCGTGGCGGCCAGTTGGGTGGACGCAAATGGGAGCTGTGAGGCAAAAGGAAGTTGATGAGCCGTATGTTGGTTAACCATATAGTACAATCCTGCGCTAAGGGCGATACCCGAATGGCCTAATGGTAAAAGAGCGCTCAGGGTTTGCAAGTGGTTATTCACGCAGCGTTGTGGCATAGCACATCCTGATACTGATGAGCGCACTTGGCGCAGTACACGTGGGTAAACTATGTCAAAATGTTACTATTAGTTGATGCCCGCTACCGGAATCGGAGTACACTAACGGCAAGTAGCGATAACAAGGTGGACATGAAATATGGAAATCGATAATAAATCACGCATTCATTGGGCATGCCGCCGTGGTATGCGTGAACTGGATATCGCGATCATGCCGTTTTTTGAGCATGACTATGACACACTTAATGACAGTGATAAGCGCGCGTTTGTACGCCTGTTACAAAGCGACGATCCCGATTTATTCAACTGGCTGATGAACCACGGTGAACCGAAGGACGGAGAGTTGAAACGTATGATTTCCCTTATTCAGACGCGAAATAAAGACCGTGGCCCAGTGGCAATGTGACCTTCGTGTTTCCTGGCGCATGCAACTGCTGTCATTGGTTGTGCATGGCCTACTCGTATTGCTCATTCTGCTGGCACCGTGGCCGGACGGTTACGCATGGCTATGGCTATGCTTAGTCACGATGGTGATGTTCGGTTTTATCCGTAGCCAAAGGAATATCAAATCCCGACAGGGGGAAATCGTTTTGCTTAGCGAAACGACCCTGAACTGGCGGCAGCAGGAATGGCAGATCGTCAAACGACCGTGGCTTTTGAAAAATGGCGTGTTGTTGGCATTGCAATCTATCAACGATAAAGAAAGACAACAGCTGTGGCTGGCATCGGACAGTATGGGCGATGATGAGTGGCGCCATCTGCGTCAGCTTCTTTTGCAGCAGAAACACTGGGCGCGATAACGGCGCGTTTTTACGCGGTGTATCGCGGCCTGTGTGTAGAAAAATCACCACCATGCAGTTTCATATATAATAATTTGTCATTGCAATACTTTTCTGATGATAGTTAAGGACTAAAGTTAACCTTCATACCTTCATACCTTCATACCTTCATACCTTCATACCTTCATACCTTCATACCTTCATACCATCTTCCCATTGTCATCACATAGACGAATTGCACCGTCTGGCCTTAGTTGGCTGTGATTTGTTCCTGTATGTGCACTGTAAGTCCCTCACAAGCACCACTAATTAATTGATGTGAAAGGCTAACCCGAAAAATACATCAATTTAAACAATGGATTAAGCACACATGGTGCTGACAAGGTAAACGTGAACAAATTTCAATCACCAATCGATCTGTAAAAACGATCGATAATTGTATATTGATAGATTTTATAGATCGAAGTGTGTGAGGGTGCTATACTCCATCCGGTTGTAAAAAGCAGTTTGTCTTACCCATTATTTTTTATTAAATGGATTTAACTATCTGATTTTATGATGATTATAAGGTTTTCGTAATGACTTTGAAGAGTGTTTTAAGCTGTAGTCTGTTAACAGTGTCATTGATATTCAGCAATGCTAATGCTGCTAACAATGTTTATGTTATTCCTGAGGTAAAGACCTTTGGTGTTGCAAGTAATGACAATAAGGCTGTGATCTTTCTTGGTTTAGATCAATATGGTCAATTCAAAGGAATGTGTTTTGCACTAAAAGATAAATTCCACTCTATAATTCCTTTGGTTGATATAGATGTAACATTTGATAGTAAGAAGCTCAACTTGCATGGTATGAGACCTAATGTTGATGATGAAAAAGAAGTTGTATGTATTCTTGGGTCAGGAGCTACTGACTTTTTAAATTCATTTAAAGGATCTAATAATCTTTATGTTAAGTTAAATTTTAATGGTGAAGTGAAGAAATATAATTTTGATATTAAAGACTTCAACCGCATCATCAATAACGATAAAGAATATATGAAAGGTCTTGCAGATAATTATAAAAAAGGCATGCGAGCACCTTTGTTTGATAATTAATGTGAAATTTATTTATACTAAAGTATTTTAGGTGATGTGAGTGTTTGTTCTAAATCAGGTTAGCATAAATAACTTTATGCTTAATGAAAGCGAGAATTTATACAGAGGGAGTTATTTTTTCGATTAGTAATTGGCAAGTGTTTTACATTAAATTATATATGCATTTCTTATAGTTTTGGTGTGAAGTGTGTATATGGAAATTTATCAGTGACGTACCCGATGTTAATGGAAAAATATTATTGATTTTATTTTATTTTTTATATATAAATAATAGCTCGTGTTACTTTATAGGTTGTTGTTAATTTAAGGTTAAAAAATGAAATTAATATGTACTGCTTTTATCATGGCTGCTATGAGTTCTTATGCTCAAGCAGCAACAATTTCTGATATTACCTATACGCCAGAGCAACTACACTCTGAATATAAAAAGAATGAGTTAAGAGCTGATAATAAATTTAACTGTGATTTTTTTATTAAAGGAAGAGTCAAAGAGATTTATCGCAGCTCTTTGAGTGATAATGATTACCAAATTAGGTTGCAAGGTAATGTTAATATTAACTTTGATAATTTAGATAGGGGATCGAATACAGGAAAGGATATAGCAAATTTAAATATTGGCGACTTGGTCTATGTTTATACATCTTCAACATATTTATCTTGGGGGGGGGTATATGGAAGAAAAGGTTTTTCAGTATCTAAAAATCTGGATGAAAATGCCTCTTTGAAGAAGGTTGATGGGTTATGTTTAAAAGAAATGAAACCTGTAGAAAAACTCAGTAAAAATAAAAACTTATCAAGTAGTAACGGTGATTCGTTGAGCCAATTAGAGAAAGAAGAGGCAATAGTAAATTCATATGCTATCGCAGATGAAAGGTTGAATGAAGTATGGAAGTCTTTAACCAAAACACAGAAAGATGAACTATTAAAAGAACAACGAAATTGGATTAAAGAGAAAGAAAGATGTGCTACAACTGAATGCAAAGTCGAAATGACAATTAATCGTATAGCTATTATTGAAAAGCATCTTATTTAAAAATAACATGTTTTTTTGAAGGCTGGTTTTAGACTGGAATACTTAATTTTTTATGAATTGAAAATATTCTACAAATATATTCATCGTTGTATTAGGTCTAATGCTATACTTAATCTGAAAAAATTCTTTGTACCAAAGTGGATCTTACTGACATCATTGGTATATTAGTTCATGAGGATAGATTCTTTACCCTGCCAAACTAATAGGAAAATACCAAAGTCTGCATCATTCTCGCGTAAATAGTTACCAACCAATTAGTTAAGCAAACTCTCATAAATATCAGGCCCAAGCCATGATTTATCTAGAAAATTTAACTCAATAAGCAAAGAGGTATTGGCTTAACATCACTGTATGATTATTAAGAGTGAGCAGGTCAGATCGCTGCATTCAGTAATATTTGTAGTGCAGTGAATTTTATTCAATATTTCCGATGATTTTCTTTCGAATAAAATATAAGCTTGCTCTATGTTTATATTAAAATCTGACTAATGTTATTGAATAACAGATATCTATTTTTTAAATTTTGTAAAGGGCAGTTAATCTTTCTTTCTCTTTATCAAAGTATTCATCAAGATCTGAGAAGTCTGGCATTGATTCCATCAAGTCTTTCAGTCTGTGAATTAGTCTCCAAGCATCATAATGAATAAAAGGGTTCATTCCTATAACATTTCCTGCATCAGGTATTGTTGACTTCCCTGCTTTACACAACATTAAGAATTTCTCATAGGCTATATTGTTATCCCAATCTGAGACAAAAAGAAGCAAGGCAGATACAGCTAGTAGAGGATTGTTCAACATTACAGATGTCGCACTACCAAATTTTCTAAGAAGAAGTTTATGATGACTAGTAATAGATATGGCTAAACTAATGGTAGATTGATATTTATCATGCAGTAATCGCCTATCGTAAACATTGTATCCGCGATCCCTTTGAACTAGTCGGTGTACCTTTTTTGTAAATGTGTTGCTGCGTAGTTTTAGAAAAATATTGTTATTTATATCTTCTACATCGATAATAAGTGACGGGTATTTGTATCTTAGAGAGTTATAAACCTCATCATTTATATTAAACCATGGCTTTGATTTTCTTTCCTCATCGAGTGTATACACCTTTTCGCCCTTAACAGAATAAAAGCTGGCTCTAACTAAATTTATTAAGTGGGGGCTGTAGTCAACGGTAAATGTCCCTGATTGACGTAATTCAGTAAACCACTGACGCATATTCCGTATATCTTCCTGATTGAAAGTATGATGTTCAATTCCTCTGCATACAAGCTCTCGAATAACTTTCGTAACTTCAGAGCCAGACGCACCTAATTTAATAAACCCATCTCCTGAAGAATCTATTTTCTTATCGTTACCTTTATAATGGTCACAGAATACTTTATGAGCATCTGTACCATCCGGCTTCCTGAAAGAAAAATGAGCCTGCCTCACTTTTTTGTTTGTTTTCGTTGAATAACCGTCTGAAACGATATGAGCACCACTTACATTACAAATTGGGCATTCGGCATCAACTGCAACAAAATCCCGAAAGTCCTTATAATCCAGTAAGCAATTTGATAAAAACTGGCTTTCTAACTGAACTATATCCAACTCTTTTTTAAATGTCCGAGAATATATCGTAATTGCCATGTACAGTCCCCGTTAGCCGAGATTCATGATATAACATCATAATGTTGTAGGTGACCACAGGCAGGCTAGACTGTCCTATGAAAACCGTTTTAGTTAAAATTACCTGCCAGAGCGTGGAGAAAACAGCAGTTTTTTTCTGCATATTCTCGCCCTGATCTCATGTAGCCTTTCCTTTAACTAACTTCTTCGTGCCAGTTTTTTTCATAGCTGGCTGCTGTGTACCAGAAACTGACATTGCTAATCTATCGATATGTTAATCATTGGGTAACAGGTTAATGTGACATGCTTCTCATTTATGATCTCTTATTGGTATTCCGAAGGGAAGCGCAATATTGGGAATCGGTATTATGTTAATCAATTGGGGTAGGTCAGCCGTTCATATTTGCTAGTCGCTTTTATGTATACACAATAGCTACCACTCTGAACTTCCCAACAATTGCGATAAATTTATATTGCTACCACATATAAGCTACCTGTATAATCACTACCAGATAAAAGCTACTAGATCGTGAGATTACTATGACAAATCGAGTTTATGCATACTTAAGAGCATCAACGAAAGAACAGGATGCAGAGAGAGCAAAAGATGAGTTAGTGAGTTTTGCGGCTGATAAGGCGATAACTATTGCAGGGTGGTTCATTGAAAATGAATCAGGAGCCTGCCTTACCAGACCTGAACTGTTCAGATTGATCGATCTTGCACAACCTAATGACATTTTGCTGGTGGAGCAAGTTGATCGACTGAGTCGCCTGAATGGACAGGATTGGGAAAAACTATCATGCCTGATCAAATCAAAAGGGATTCGCGTCGTAGCGTTAGATTTACCTACCTCTCATATGTTGATTCAGAATGGTGATGAGTTCACGACTCGTATGATGGATGCGTTGAATGGGATGATGTTAGATATGTTGGCTGCAATTGCACGTAAGGATTATACAGATAGAAGGCGTAGACAGGCACAGGGAATAGTCAAAGCAAAAGCTGAAGGTAAATTCCGTGGTCGTCAAGCTGATACTGCAATGCATGAACGGATCAGAAAACTTCGTGATGCAGGGATGTCTTACAGCGATATTCACAAAATGACAGGTATTGCTCGGACAACGATCAGTAGGGTAACAAAATTACGGAACTAAGTTTGGAACTGATTAAATGTGTGTGATTTTTTTCATGGCAATAACCTCCTTTGCTTAAGGATAGTATTGCGCCGACCAGTGAAACTCACAACATAAGATCGATGATTAAATTAGGTTTCACCCATATCAGCAATAGTGCTAGTGTCAGATCCGGCACTGAGTTAATGCATGAATCGGTACTATCAAATTTGGATGGAAAATGACCTGATTTCCAAGGCGTTGACTTTTCATTGCTAATTGTATAGAGTGTTTGCTATCAACAATGTTGTTGAAAAAACTGAATTCTCACTGCATATAATTTTACCCTCTAATGTTAAACAGTGATGCTAGGAAGTGATTACCTAGCTAAAGATGCTGCCTCTCTAGCGTGTATCGTAGTAATAATAACCCTCAATGTTATTTATTCTCTATTTCAATTTCAATATTTTTATTCCATCATAATGGGACTAATTCTATTGCTAATTGGCTAAGCTAGCCATCTACTATTTTGATTAAAAAAATCCAATGTGTTCTCACATACTTGGAGGATTTTTTTCTGAAAAAAGCAGGAGAGAGAGAAGAAACAGGGAACAAGTATATGTTGCAGTAAAATCATCTAAAAAACGCGTTGAACCCTTATGTAGCAAGGCTTATAGCCCAATGCAAGGTTTTGACAAACAGGAATCTAATATGAGTATTAAACCAAGAAATTTTGATAAAAACTTAGAACAACAGCTTATCGGCAATGGCATTTGTACCCAAGCCATCTTAGATAAATATACAAAAGAAGAGAAAAAGTATTACTTTAACCTATTTTATATTGGCTCAGTTGGTAGACGAAAACACCCTAATGATAAACACTCGTTTTCTATATATGCTGAGGATAGGCGAAAACATATTCTGAAAGCACCAAGGTTTGAAGAGATGATACAGGACATCCCATTAATACAACAAACCTGTAATTACTTGGCAACTAAGTGGGCTAAGGGATATACTGTTACCAACACTCACCGTAATATATTTTCAGAATGCTGTAACGCCGTCATAAAAGGTTGCGGCCTCGTAGACGAGAACAATAATTCCTACAACCCACCTGCAAATGGTATCCGTTCCATTATGAAAGATGGTCGAAAATGTAAGATTAAAGATATCATACCAAATGAGATCGCTCTTAATACTTTTTCTCTTAAAAGATTTATGGGCGAACTGAGTAAAACGAACGGTAATGAATGCTTTACGAACCAAATTAGAGCACTTCTCTCGATCACAGAAGCCAGTAAGTCAGGTTGCTTACCGACAACCTATGTCCAGAGTAATGGGGGACGACTGTATGCTGACGGCGCATTAAATCTACAAAATTGCAGCCGTAAAATACGTATAGCCGCACTAGTTGATCATTATGATATTGATATAGAGAATTGCCATTATACCTTATTGGCGCAAATGTGCAGTCGAATCAATGTTCCCACACCTTATATTGATCACTACATCCGAAACAAAAAAACAGTGCGTACAGAGATAGCAACGTTTTTTAAATGCTCCGAAGACATGGCGAAGGAAATCCTGATAGCATTAATATACGGTTCAAACCTGACCAGTTATGGAGTTCTTAGTAAACTCAATCTGAAATGTGCCGAAGTAGATATTAAGGGAAGTTGGATAGATGGGCTTGCTAAAGAAATAGCGAGGGTCACTAAGAGAGTAGTTGATGACTACACAGACAAAACCCCTAGGCATTTCAAGATAAAAAATGATGCTGGGATGTGGAAAGCAACAAAATGTGAAAACGAAACATGTGTAAAAAAATCTAAACTATTAGCACATATCCTGCATGGTGCTGAGTCATTTATTCTTCAGCATATGATTCGCTTTCTAGGGGATAACATTGTGTTGCTTCAGCATGATGGGGTAACATGTCTTGAGCCTGCTGATACTGAGGCACTTAGTGAATATATAGTTGAAAAAACGGGGTACCAAGTCAAGTTCGATATGGAAAAACTTGTCCTCGATTTGAACCATGATAATAAAGATACTTTCGAACCTGTTAACCATGAAGAAATATTCGAACTGTACGCTGCATGATATCTATCAGCTATAAATCATTCCCAGCCCCCATCATGTGATGGAGGAGAATATCGAATATATGGTAAGTCTTTACTGTAAAAGATTAAATACTCACTTGTATTAGGACAGTTTTCATACTGAATTTCTGCCGGTAGACATAGAAATTAATTGTGCTGATTTTAATCGTTGCATTAATTCTAAAGGTACATTTTAAATTTTTATGCATTGTATTAAAAATATGAATCATATGCAGAGTGTAAGGTTTTATTACTTACTCAGCAGCCCTCTATCTGGTTTTTTCTTTTAGATGACTATTTGTCCATTTAAATTTTTTAAACGTTAATATGGCTCTCCCAGAGCGTTTTAGAAACATTCATATCTATTGTTTGAGTTGTTGATTTTTATTTTAGAAAATGAAAAGCCTATATTCCCCTATTAGCTACTCACTCGTTACTAATAGGGGAAATGTAAAGTATCTATATAACTAATATGGATTTTAATCATCTTTAAGATATTCATTTAACAGATTTTTCAGAGCAATCGAATCGCTCACAAATTTGAGTTTTCCATTGTCTAGCATGAAGCTCTGTGTATGGCCTGATAGATGAAAAATTCTCACTGCCCAGCTAGATCCTGAGCGAGTTACCGTGATGCTTTTTAAAACCCGTTTTAGCATAAGATTAAGTTCTAAACTATCAGTGATACTCGATAGCTTTGCGTTATTGACGGCGTCAATGCCACGCTGTTCTCGCTCAACTTTTGCTTGCTGCTCTGTTATTTCTTTTACGCGTGCTTCCATTGTACTGATTGTTTTAATGACAGACGAAGGAACTTCATCAACTTCCTGTAACGTGATGTTTAGATTAGCTATTCTCTTCTCAAGCTGTTTTTTTTCAAGATAGGCTGATTTATCAGACGTAACAGCCTTTTTGAACTCTAGCCGACCCAGCATAGTTGCTAATGCGTTATCTAATCCTTTGATCGAGAGATTTTGAGAACAACGACCATCTTTGGCGTTTAGGCAACCATGATAAACGTACAGTTTCCCTCTTACCGTGCTCTTTCTTTTTATTAATGCACCACCGCATCCACAGCGTAATAGACCACTATAAGGATTATCAGTGCTACGGCGTCCTCGCGTAGATTTGCTTTGGTCAGATTGAAGTAACAACCACTCATCTTTACTGATCAGGGCAGGGTAGTATCCTTCTACTATCTCTAGTTGGATCATTTCTCTTTCTTTGTTCGTTTCACCCGTCTGATAGGCACCATATAACGCTGGGTTCTTTAGCATTTTAGTTATTGATGCATGATTCCATTGTGCTGTACGAATCCCTGCTATGCACTGTTTATTGAGAAATTTAGCTATCATATTGCTACCTTTACCCTCTTGCTTGAGCGTGACTATCTGCCTAGCAGTTTCCATTTTGTCGCTGAACGCGTATCCCGTTTCAGTGCGCTTTAGCCAAAAAGGGAGGATTTTATTAATAGGAATGCCCTTAAGTGCATTCTGTCTCTGCTGCCCTTTAGTTTGTCGCAAGCGTAGTGCTTTACGCTCCGACTCACTGTGAGCAATGTCAGCAGCTACAGCTATACGGATGACACTTTGTAAATCATTTAGACTATTTTTGGTTAATACCAAGCCATCTGAAAGGCTGACGATTTGCACATCCTTGCGGAGGATTTCTTTCACCGTTTCCTGTGTTGCATCAATACCACGTCGTGAAAGCCGATCCAGTGCTTCAATAATAATCGTTGAGCCAGCAGTAATCTGCCCTTCATCTATTGCGGTGAGCATATCAGCTAACGAAGGGCGTTTACCTTCACGGAAAGCACTTATCCCCAGATCTTGAAAATTCTTGCTGGAAAGTCTCAGCATATGTCTGCTGGCGTATTCCTCAGCCATTTCCGTTTGTCTGCGGAGACTATCACCCGATGCCTGTTTCTTGCTCGAAAAACGCACATAACTGTAGGCGATCCCATTGTTATCTTGTGGCATAATGTGTCCAAAATCACGTTTCTATAAGAGAAGAGTAAATCCTTTGCTATTAAGTAACAATATCACGGTGATTTACGGAAATAATCGCAGCAGGTATCTTACGCCGCTTCGTGAGGATAGGATATCGGCTGTTCCCGTCAGGGAAATGTTGGCTTTCCTTTCTCTTTCCTCTGTTCTATACCCTAAATAATTCGAGTGGCGTGACAAAACGTTGGCGTTTTGAACAACGCACAAGCAGCTTGAAGTATGACGGGTATATACGGGAAAATGTTCTTATTCGGCCACCGTCTGGCCGTGCCTTGAAATTTATTGGGTATAATTGATGACTAAGCCCGCAGTGCAAAAAAGTGGTCTGCATCCTCGCAATCGCCATCGCGACCGTTATGATTTTCCCGCGCTCAAACAGAGCTATCCTGCGCTGATCCCGTTTGTAAAGGTGAATGCCTACGGTGATGAGTCAGTGGACTTTGCCAATCCCGAGGCGGTGAAAACGCTGAATCAGGCGTTGTTGCAGCATTTTTATCAGATTGAGCACTGGACGATTCCAGACGGCTTTCTGTGCCCACCGATCCCCGGTCGCGCCGACTATGTCCACCACCTTGCCGATTTACTGGCGGAAGATAACCGCTCGGTGGTGCCGCGTGATGCATCCGTGCTGGATGTCGGCTGCGGTGCTAACTGCGTTTACCCGCTGATTGGACATCGTGAGTACGGTTGGCGTTTTACCGGCAGCGAGGTTAATCCGCTGGCGATGAAAGCGGCCAATGAGACGATTGAGGCGAACTCCGGCTTGAACCGTTCGATTCGTCTGCGCCGTCAGAAAAACAGCAAAGCGATACTGGCAGGCATTATTCACAAGAATGACTCGTTTGATGCCGTCATGTGTAATCCACCGTTCCATGCCTCTGCTGAGGATGCCCGTGAGGGATCGCAACGCAAGTTGCATAATTTGGGGCTGGATAAACGCTCACCGCTGAATTTTGGCGGCCAGCAGGACGAGCTATGGTGTGAAGGCGGCGAGTTAGCCTTCATCGGTCAGATGATCAAAGATAGCGTCAGCTTCGGCCGTCAATGCCTGTGGTTTACGTCGCTCGTGTCGCGCAAAGAGCACCTTCCGGAGATTTACCGTGCGCTGGAAGCGGTTGATGCGGAAAAGGTCAGAACGATAGATATGGCGCAAGGCCAGAAGCAAAGCCGCTTTGTCGCGTGGAGTTTTCTGGATACCGCCGCACGGGCCCGCTGGTTACAAAAGCGCTAAGCGACTTCAACCTTTACGGATACCAATCTTCGCGGACATTAACCTTCACGGATAGTTGTCGCAAAGGTATCCGTGAACGTTTTGTTGTCAGCAAACCACCTCTCTGGAGGTGGTCCTTTACTCCACGCTAACCGTATCCGCTTCCTGTTTGGTCACCTTCAACGATGTGCCTTGAATCGCCATAAACACCGCTTCCCGCCTTGTCAGATAGCCTTTGACGGGATGTGGCTTAATCGCGCCAGTCAGCGAGGTGTCGGTGGTGATGCCGCAGCCCGTCGCATGCGCGATTTGCTGCGCTGTCTCATCAAATCTTGAGAAATCGATATCGTAATATTGCGGCACATCGCATTTCCCGCCCAGATTTTTGGCGTATTTCTCTGTGCCTGTTTGCGCACAGCCAGCGAGCAATAATCCTGCGACCGTTATGAGTAATATCTTCATCGTGTTTACTCCTGTTGACGCGTACCGTTTACAGCAGTGACGCCATCTCTTGCAGAATCTGTTCGCACCACTGTTCCAGCCGTTCATCGCTGAGATCGTATTGATTCACTTCGTCCAGCGCCAGCCCGACAAAATGTTTTCCGTCAGTGGTCAGCGGTTTTGGACTGGTGAACTCGTAGCCATCGATTGGCCAATACCCAATGAATGTGACACCTAACGGCAGCAGTTGTTCATGCAGCATGCCCAGCGCATCAAGGAACCATTCGCTATAGCCAAGTTGGTCGCCCATACCGTAAAGCGCGACCACTTTTCCTTTGAGGTTCAGCGTCGCCAATTGGCCCCAGATGTTCTCCCAGTCTTCCTGAATCTCACCGAAATCCCAGGTCGGGATGCCGAGAATCAGCGTACTGTAGTCTTCCATACGTTGAGGTTCGACATCCTTAACGTTGTGCAGATCCACCAGTTCTTCGCCCAACATGTCGCGAATTTTTTCCGCTGCCATCTCGGTGTAACAGGTGCTTGAGCCGTAAAACAGACCGATTTTCATACTATCTATAAGTCCATGATTTAATTATTTTCTACAATCAATGCGTTGATTCAGTCTCTGCGCTGTAACGTGATTGCCTAAAGGCGACAAGTCCATAACTCATGTGCAGCAGAAAACAGGTAATGGCTGCCATATTCGATGATATTGAGGTCTTTTACAATCGCTGGTGAAGCACGCGGTGCAGAGCGATTGGCTTCAATGGTGGAGGGAAGAAGCGTATTTAGGGGATGATTTCAGGGGGAGGAACGCCTCTCTGCGATGGACAAGTGAAAAGAGGCGGAACCTCCCTCGGTGCCGCGACCCACAACGAAACATGTGTCGCCAGCATCACCGACATCGTGAGTATCAATGTCGGTGATGCTGGCGGCGTTGTCATTTTGATTGGCTATGGTCTGCTCCATTGAACAGCAAGTTGCGGCTACTGATCGTTTGCGATCGACAAATATTCCTCCAAAACATTGGTGCGTTCGCAGAGACGAAAAATTTCTCTCTGCATGACTTCAAAGCTGCTCACCGTTTCGCTGCCATAGAGTGACGACTCAAAGGTCTTGCTGGCGCTGTGGAAATCGAGCCAGGCGCGCTCGGCGCGGATCAGATTGTCCTTGGCCGTGCCACTCTGTTTGCTGAGCAGCGCTTTATAAGCAGCGTTCAATCGTGCGTCTTGTCGTTTTTTCTCCGCAGATTGACATGCAGCAAGTGCGATGTTTTCTGATCCCGCATTTTCAACGCAGCTATAGAACACATCGGTAATGCCTGCTGGCGCTTGACGTTTGATGACCTGAGCGGTGCTCTCATTCGCCTGTGCGCCCGACGCATACATAACGAGTGCGAGGCTGAGGGTAAAAATTCCGGTTGCTGTTTTCATGCGATTCCAACCTCGATGTAGGAAAGTGTTGAAAGAAAGTGTTTGCTCGGGTGCACGGTGTGCACATGGATCACCTTGGAATTCGCCGTTCCGGGGTTGTCGGCATGGTTGACAGTTTTACACGTCACACCACCCAGGACAACTTCCTTGTTGAGCTCACGAATCCTGTGCCCGCAGCGGGTAATCCATGGACTTGCTCGTCATTGGAATTTCTCCTTGGCAGAGAGCGATATCGAGAAGGTGTTCGTCGGATCTTTGAATTCGGCCCGGCTTGCGTTGCCACTGCTGCCACGCGGGTGGTCGCTTTTTGGCGACCTGGCATCTTCGCTAACGTAAGACAGTTTGTTGAAATACCGTGTGTCTGACTTACTTGCCAGAATGTCTTCAAGGGAGATGGACTGAGCGAACGTCAGGTTTCCAATTTGCAGAGCGAAGTTAGCGAAAGGCATGGACCAGCGGCAGAGGCCCCGCCCGAAATAGTCCTCATCCGTCAACAGATCGACGTAGAGCTCGCCCTTGTAGACCTTGTCGCTCACACGGGTCAATGCCATCGGTACATTCTTCCTGGGAGTCAATGTTGCCCCGCTGAAAGGCGTGAGCGGCACGCAATCGCCGTTCGCTACTTCATAGCCAGCAGATCCCTTCACGGCATCGAACGGCCCCGGGGCGTCCTCAATGGTCAGCGTGATTTCGTAGCGCATCTTGGGATGCGGGTTGAGCTTGATGTCGATCTTTTCCATGGACTTCCCAAACACAGGGAGAGTGAGGGTTGAAAGAATGAAGAGGGCTATGGCATAACGGTGCTTCATGACGATTTCTCCTGTGACACGCTTGGGCGGTGCGCGTTTGCGCTGGTGGGTTAATTGGTGGCAATTGATAGAGAAGCTTCATGGTGCCAAGAAAGTAAGTGGGGCGCTTCACCCATTCTGCGATTGAGCCGAAGTCATTGACATAGATAGTAGAAAAATGCTGCACACGCGCGTCTGGCACTGGAAATATCTTCATGCCCAGCCCGATCTTCATCGACGCCGTGGCGGCATTGGAGGCGGTATAGGTCTTCATTGAGAGTTTTAAGCTAACGGATACGGACTGGAGGACTGCAAGCGCTGTAGTAAGTCTCGCATTTCTTGTCTGTTTCATTACACTTTTTCAAGCCATCGGCAACCGCTTGGTGAAGTGTGGCCATGGCCCCGCGGTAATAGTTCCGTTCGCCGATCGTAAAAGCGGTGCAGCCGTTTACATAGGAAATCTCGATCTGGCAGTTGTCACCACCTTTGACTTTGCAGTGATTCAGCGCAGCCGACTTTGCGGCTTGCTCACTTGGGAACTCAGCGGATGCACCCAATATGAATTTGGGTCCATCGAATGCAATTGCGCCCCATCGATCCTCCCACACAGGCTCGGGAGCACTGGGCGCTTGCTGTTGTCCGCTGCCGTTACCGGGAATAGGAGCACATCCTGCTGTCGCGCCCCCACCAATCGGGTAGGAACCTGGCGGGCAGTTTCCTTCGGCATGGACGTCTATGCTGAAGCAAGAAAGAGCGAGCAACGCACCTGCCAAGTGTATGTGTTTCATTGCCGTGCTCCCGGATCACCTTGATAGGGCTTCACGCTATCAGAAGGCGCGCGCGCTGGTCAATTAATTCAGGACACTGCTATAGGTGGTTCTGATGCCATCGTCCGTTCGTATATGGTCGGTGGTAGAGAGCTCAGCTTTGAGTGAAGCCGTTCGTTGTTATAATACCCAACGATGTATTCCGTGATGTCTCTTATAGCCTCGGCATGATTGGCGTAATCGCGCCTCCAGACAGGCTCCATTTTTAAACTCAGGAAAAAACGTTCAACGATGCCTTGAGTTGTACAACCACAGGGCAACTGTGCTGAACAGGCGCCTTGGCACGCTTCTGGGCCTCGTAGAAACCGGAACGACTGACATTCAGTATCGACAGACATACGCCACCGAATTTGATTGTTACATCGACAGGGTTGTTGGTATACCTCACTTAATTAGCGTGGTAAATGCGAAATGTATCAAAGTGATAATAACAAGAGGTGATGATTTGAGGTGGTAACAGGTTGGTGCCGGGGTGAAACAGGAAAGGTGCTGTGAGGGCCGTAGCCCTCACAGAAGGGAAATTATCCCAGAGACTGGTGACGCGTTTCTTTGGTTAGCAGCAGTGCAATCAGCGTCAGTGACGCCATAGCCGCCAGATAAACGCCGACGTAGAACAGACCATAGTTAGCCGTCAGCCACGCGGCGATATAGGGTGCAACTGATGCGCCCAGAATCGACGAGACGTTATAGGAGAATGACGCGCCAGTGTAACGTACTTCCGTCGGGAACAGCTCCGGCAGCAAAGCACCCATCGGGCCGAACGTCAGCCCCATTATACTCAGACCCAGCACCAGAAAGCCCATTACCAGCGCCTGATTGCCTGAACCGAGCATATAAGGGAACAGCATGGAGAAGACCAGCATGATACAGGTAACGGTAATCATGGTCTTGCGGCGGCCAAAGGCATCTGCCAGATAGCCCGCGACCGGTACCATCAGACCAAAGCCGATTACCGCGACCATCAGCATCAGCAAGAAGCTATTACGCGAGAAACCCAGCCCCCTAGGTGCTGGCGTTGTGCCGTACGTCATGGAGTAAACGGTCATGATGTAGAACAACGTGTAAGTCGCCAACATAATGAAGGTGCCGAGGATCGTGACTTTCATATGTTTGCTGAGCAGCGTTCCTAGCGGCATACGCACCTGCTTACCGGCTTTGACCGCTTTGGTAAAGACCGGTGCTTCATGCAGAGATATGCGGACATACAGGCCAACCAGCACCAGCACGGCAGACGCGACGAACGGTACGCGCCAGCCCCAGGCCATGAACTGTTCTTCCGTCAGCAGCCAGGACAACAGCAGGAAGGTGCCGTTAGCGAAGAAGAAGCCAATCGGTGCGCCAAGCTGAGGGAACGACCCATACAGCGCACGTTTATTGGACGGGGCATTTTCGGTCGCCAGCAGCGCCGCGCCACCCCATTCCCCGCCAAGACCCAATCCCTGACCGAAACGAGCGATGGCCAACAGGATCGGTGCAAGAATACCGATGGTTTCGTAGGTCGGTAACAGTCCAATCAGAACGGTCGAAACACCCATGGTCAACAGAGACGCGACCAGCGTGACTTTACGTCCGACGCGATCGCCAAAGTGACCGAAGACCGCCGAACCAATAGGGCGAGCCACAAAGGCAATGGCAAAAGTTGCCAACGACTGTAGCGTAGCGGCAGTCGGATCGCCCTGTGGGAAGAAAATGTGCGGGAAAATCAGCACTGCAGCGGTAGCGTAGATATAAAAATCGAAAAATTCGATCGCGGTGCCAATGAGTGACGCAACAATCACTTTATTGCGTGAATTTACGGGTGGTGCTTCCGTTTCGGCATCAAGAGTGGGGGTGATGGTGGCTTGCATAATGTTTCTTTATTTTAACAACACGAACAGCCATTCTACGCATAGAAAAATCGGCTTTTCAACGTTGATTAAGTAAGGTCAATACCAGTAGACATGCGGCATCAAGATGCCTGTTCCGATATATTGACGATACATGAAATATAATGTGCCACGGCCTTATTTTTGCCGGAGAATGTTATGGCGATGTTGATGTTCACGGAATATGTGAGATCGCACACAATTCTGTTTGTGAGAGAATACAGCCTTGATGAAGGTGTAAAGTAGTCGCTTCATCGGCATAATATTGCCAATAAGTGAAGAAGGACACGGCGATGCAAGAACACGATCAGACGCTTATCGAACAGTTTCTCGATGCGCTGTGGCTGGAAAGAAATCTGGCCGAGAATACGCTGGCGTCTTATCGCTTGGATCTGCGTTCGTTGGCTGAGTGGCTTGCACACCATGACAATGATTTGCTTCATGCGCAGGCGCTCGACCTTCAGGCGTTCCTCGCCGATAGGATCGATGGAGGCTATAAAGCGACGAGTTCTGCCCGTTTGCTGAGTGCGATGCGTCGCTTCTTTCAGTACCTTTATCGAGAAAAGCAGCGTAGCGACGATCCGAGTGCCGTGCTGTCGTCTCCGAAACTGCCGCAGCGTCTACCCAAAGATTTGAGCGAAGCGCAGGTTAGTGCGTTACTTGATGCCCCGAGCATTGAACAACCGCTGGAATTACGCGATAAGGCCATGCTTGAGGTATTGTATGCGACGGGGCTACGCGTTTCCGAACTGGTTGGTTTGACGATGAGTGATGTCAGCCTGCGGCAAGGCGTGGTTCGCGTGCTGGGGAAAGGTAATAAAGAACGGCTGGTGCCGCTGGGTGAAGAAGCGGTGTATTGGATCGAGTATTATCTGGAACATGGCCGCCCGTGGTTGTTAAACGGGCAGACGTTGGATGTCCTGTTTCCCAGCAATCGCGCACGGCAAATGACGCGCCAGACGTTCTGGCATCGGATCAAGCATTATGCGGCGCTGGCGTCCATCGACAGCGCCAAGCTCTCGCCGCACGTTTTGCGTCACGCGTTTGCTACCCATTTATTGAACCACGGCGCGGATTTACGGGTCGTACAGATGCTCCTTGGGCATAGCGATCTTTCCACGACGCAGATTTATACCCATGTTGCGACGGAGCGGCTGAAGCAACTGCATCAGCAGCACCATCCGCGTGCATAGCATAGAGTAAATAGACAGAGTAACAGGATGTTATCTGACTGGCGGGGCCTCTCGCCAACCACCTTAGCGCATTGCTACGAGCGACGTATTCACCATGACGTTGCGACACAAACAGGATTGATGAAATGAAAAAAGGGTTATTACTGCTTTCTTTGCTGGTGGCGACGGCGACTAATTTTGCTCACGCCGATGATGCCGCAATCAAGCAGACGTTGACGCGTCTGGACATGCAAGGTGCGGAAATACTGCCTTCGCCGATGGCTGGCATGAAAACTGTCATTACCGAGAGTGGCGTGCTGTACATCAGTGAAGACGGCAAGCATTTGCTGCAAGGCCCGCTTTATGATGTGAGCGGCACGATGCCGGTCAATATCACCAATCAAATCCTGATCGGCAAGCTGAATGCGCTACAGGAACAGATGATTGTTTATAAAGCCGCGCAGGAAAAACATGTGATTACCGTTTTCACCGACATCACCTGCGGCTATTGCCACAAACTGCATGAACAGATGAAGGACTACAACGCGCTGGGTATCACTGTGCGCTATCTGGCTTTCCCGCGTCAGGGAATGAAATCCCCGGCAGCGAAAGATATGCAGTCCATCTGGTGCGTGGCCGATCGCAATAAAGCGTTTGATAACGCGATGAAGAGCGAAGCTATCTCGCCGGCAACGTGCAAAACCGATATCGCCGCGCATTACCAACTGGGCATCCAGTTTGGTGTGCAGGGGACCCCTGCTATCGTGCTGCAAGACGGCATGGTTGTGCCGGGATATCAAGGGCCGAAAGAGATGCTGGCGATGTTGGAAGCACACAAAGCCTCGAAGAAAACTGGCGGTTGATGCTACGTGAATATGATTACCCAACTCCGCCGGCGTCCGCTGGCGGAGGATATTGATTTACCTGACACCGTTCCACCCTTACTGCGTCGCCTTTATGCGCAGCGTGGCGTTAAAGGGGCTCAGGAGCTAGAACGTGGCCTGAATGGTTTACTCAATTACCGTTTGTTAAGCGGCATTGATAAAGCGATCGACCTGTTGCAACTGGCGCTAGCCGAGAAGCGTTGCATCGTGATTGTGGGCGACTTTGATGCCGATGGTGCCACCAGCACCACGCTTGCCGTACTGGCGCTGCGCAGCATGGGTGGCGAGAACGTAAAATATCTGGTACCGAATCGTTTTGAAGATGGCTACGGGCTAAGCCCAGCAGTGGTGGCGCAGGCTGCCACGCTGGGGGCTGAGGTGATTGTTACCGTTGATAACGGGATATCTTCTCATGCGGGCGTCGAGGATGCGCATCGGCGTGGTATCGCGGTGCTAGTGACCGATCACCACCTGCCGGGCGAAATCTTGCCTGACGCCGATGCCATGATTAACCCCAATCTGCCTGACTGTCAGTTTCCTTCCAAAGCGCTGGCTGGCGTGGGCGTCGCGTTTTACCTGATGATGGCGCTTTTTGTGCGCCTGCGCGATAGCGACTGGTTTACGCAACAAGGGCTGGCGAAACCGAATCTCACCGAATTACTGGATCTGGTGGCGCTGGGCACGGTGGCGGATGTCGTACCGCTGGATGCCAACAACCGGATTCTGGTGGCGCAAGGGCTGAATCGCATTCGTGCCGGAGAGTGTCGGCCGGGCATTCGAGCACTGCTTGAGGTGGCTAACCGCGATGCCAGCCAACTGGTCGCCAGCGATTTAGGTTTTGCCATCGGGCCACGGCTCAATGCAGCCGGACGGCTGGATGATATGACGGTCGGGGTCGAACTGTTATTGAGTAACGACATTACTCAGGCGCGCATGTTGGCTAACGATTTAGATGCGTTAAATCAGGATCGGCGAGAGATCGAACAAGGAATGCAGGTAGAAGCCTTGCGCCTGTGCGAATCACTGGAACGTACCCGCACCGAGTTGCCTTACGGTCTGGCGATGTATCATCCTGAGTGGCATCAGGGCGTCGTCGGTATTCTGGCTTCGCGCATCAAAGAACGCTTTCATCGTCCGGTGATTGCCTTTGCGCCTGCCGGTGACGGCATGCTGAAAGGATCGGGACGTTCTATTTCTGGTCTGCACCTACGTGATGCGTTGGAGCGGCTGGATACGCTGTATCCCGGCATGATGGACAAGTTTGGCGGACATGCGATGGCAGCAGGGTTATCGCTGCATGAAGATCGGTTTGAGGATTTCCGCCAGCGCTTCGGCGAACTGGTTGGTGAGTGGATCGATCCGTCTCAGCTTGAAGGCGTCGTTTGGTCTGATGGCGAACTGGCTTTGCCAGAACTGAATTTGCTCTCAACGGCAGAAATGCTGCGGTACGCTGGTCCGTGGGGGCAGGAATTCCCGGAACCGACGTTCGATGGGTGCTTCCGTATTATCAAGCCTCGTCTACTCAAAGAGCGCCATTTGAAAGCAATGTTTGAGCCGATCGGTGCAACAGGACCAGTGCCGCTGTTAGATGGCATCGCATTTAATGTCGATACGACCGTTTGGCCGGATCCGAGCATTAAAGAAGTGGAAATGGTGTACCGGCTGGATATTAACGAGTTTCGTGGTAAACGCTCGGTGCAGTTGTTGATTCAACATCTGTGGCCGCGTTAACTTTGCGAACCGAATAGGGTGGGCGGAAAGTCTATAAAATGCGCCTTTTATCCGCTAGAATGGCGGGTTACATCATTCCGTTGTCAACGACTTAACGTAAGAATATAAAAAATCATGTTTGAAATTAATCCGGTAAAAAACCGCATTCAGGATCTGGCTGAACGTAGCGCCGTTCTTCGGGGGTATCTTTGACTATGATGCCAAGAAAGAGCGCCTCGAAGAAGTAAACGCCGAACTGGAGCAGCCTGATGTCTGGAATGAGCCTGAACGTGCTCAGGCATTAGGAAAAGAACGCTCCTCGCTGGAAGCTATCGTAGACACCATCGATCAACTGGCTCAGGGTCTGGAAGATGTGACCGGTTTGCTTGAGCTCGCGGTGGAAGAAGATGACGAAGACACTTTTAATGAAACCTCGGCAGAACTGGACGTGCTGGAGAATAAATTAGGCCAGCTCGAATTCCGTCGCATGTTCTCTGGTGAGTACGACAGCGCGGATTGCTATCTGGATATTCAGGCGGGATCTGGCGGTACGGAAGCGCAGGACTGGGCCAGCATGCTGGTACGTATGTACCTGCGTTGGGCGGAAGCCAAAGGATTTAAAACCGAAATTATTGAAGAGTCAGACGGTGACGTGGCGGGTACGAAATCTGCCACCATCAAGATCATCGGTGACTATGCGTTTGGCTGGCTGCGTACGGAAACCGGTGTACACCGTCTAGTTCGTAAGAGCCCGTTCGATTCCGGCGGTCGCCGCCACACCTCATTCAGCTCCGCGTTTGTCTACCCGGAAGTGGATGACGATATCGATATCGAAATCAATCCGGCCGATCTGCGTATTGACGTTTACCGCGCATCCGGTGCGGGTGGTCAGCACGTTAACCGGACAGAATCCGCGGTGCGTATTACCCACCTTCCGACCAACATTGTCACGCAGTGTCAGAATGACCGTTCCCAGCATAAAAACAAAGATCAGGCGATGAAACAGCTGAAAGCCAAGCTGTACGAGTTTGAGATGCAAAAGAAAAATGCTGAGAAACAGGTGATGGAAGACAACAAGTCTGATATCGGCTGGGGCAGTCAGATTCGTTCCTATGTTCTGGATGATTCGCGCATCAAAGACTTACGTACCGGAGTGGAAACACGTAACACTCAGGCCGTACTTGATGGCGATCTGGACAAATTTATTGAAGCAAGTTTAAAAGCGGGGTTATAAGAATTCGCATGGCTGAATCACAATCACAGGGTGCCGATCAGGCGCAAGATCTGAATAATGAATTAAAAGCGCGTCGTGAAAAGCTGGTGACGCTGCGTGAAAACGGGATCGCATTCCCGAATGATTTCCGCCGTGACAGCATCTCCGATCACTTGCACGCTGAGTTCGATGCCAAAGAGAACGAAGAGCTGGAAGAACTGGGTATCGAAGTGACCGTTGCGGGCCGTATGATGACCCGTCGCATCATGGGTAAAGCCTCTTTCGTAACCTTGCAGGACGTCGGTGGCCGCATTCAGCTGTATGTTTCCCGCGACGATCTGGCGGAAGGCATCTATAACGAGCAGTTCAAGAAATGGGATCTGGGCGATATCCTGGGTGCGCGCGGCAAGCTGTTCAAAACCAAAACGGGCGAGCTGTCCATTCACTGTACCGAGCTGCGTCTGCTGACCAAAGCGCTGCGCCCGCTGCCGGATAAATTCCACGGTCTGGCCGATCAGGAAACCCGCTATCGTCAGCGCTATCTGGATCTGATCGCTAACGACGACTCTCGTAATACCTTCCGCATCCGTTCTAACGTGATGGCGGCCATTCGCCGCTTCATGGTGGATAACGGCTTTATGGAAGTGGAAACGCCGATGATGCAGGTGATCCCCGGCGGCGCGTCTGCTCGTCCGTTTATCACGCACCATAACGCGCTGGACATTGACATGTACCTGCGTATTGCACCGGAACTGTATCTGAAGCGTCTGGTTGTAGGTGGTTTTGAGCGTGTGTTCGAGATTAACCGTAACTTCCGTAACGAAGGTGTTTCCCCACGTCACAACCCTGAATTCACCATGATGGAACTTTATATGGCGTATGCCGATTATAAAGACCTGATTGTGTTGACGGAAAACCTGTTCCGTACGCTGACGCAGGACGTGCTGGGCTCGACGACGGTGGTGTACGGCGATCAGACATTCGACTTCGGTAAGCCGTTTGATAAGCTGACGATGCGCGAAGCGATCTGTAAATACCGTCCTGAAACCAACGTTGCCGATCTGGACGATCTGGAGAAAGCGACCGCGATCGCACTGTCTCTGGGCATCAAGATCGAGAAAAGCTGGGGCTTGGGACGCATCGTTACCGAGATCTTCGAAGAGACAGCAGAAAGCAGCCTGATCCAACCAACCTTCATCACCGAATATCCGGCTGAAGTGTCGCCGCTGGCGCGTCGTAACGATCAGAACTCGGAAATCACCGATCGCTTTGAGTTCTTCATCGGCGGTCGTGAAATTGGCAACGGTTTCTCCGAGCTGAATGATGCCGAAGATCAAGCAGAGCGTTTTGCTCAGCAGGTCAATGCTAAAGATGCGGGCGATGACGAAGCGATGTTCTACGACGAAGACTACGTGACGGCGTTGGAGCACGGTCTGCCGCCGACAGCGGGCCTGGGTATTGGTATCGACCGTATGGTGATGTTGTTCACTAACAGCCACACCATCCGCGACGTAATCCTGTTCCCGGCGATGCGTCCGCAGAAGTAAGCTCGTTTTAGCTGAGCCTTCCAAACCGGTGCAATTGCACCGGTTTGACGTTATCGGCTACGTCAAATTTTAGGGGAAACACGGGGATGAGGTTCCCGTAGGGATACCTCGCACCGTGGTAGCCCCGTGTATCTCGCACTCACCTCGATAGTACTACCTCTCGTTTTATCTCTGCACTCTTGTCGTCATTCTGTGATTGTTGCCCGACGGGGGAAGATGCTATTTTCAAGCATTCATTCACTGCCGGAACGCCCTCATGATGACTTACCGCGATGCCTGGTTTGAGCTTGCGCTGTTAACTAACGGCCGCAGTTTTCCACGGCATACGCACGACGAGTTCGTCATCAGTGCCAATCTCAGCGGATTGGAAACGGTCTGGTTGGATGGAGAGACCTTTGTTGCCACCAACGATATGGTGACGACCTACAATCCCAATCAGCTACAGGGCAGCGACAATGCATTTGACCGCTGGCAGTGCGCATCGCTGTACGTTCACCCGCGGGCATTCGAGCATTATTTCCATCAAACGTTTCTATTCTCACAGGGCTGGAATCCGTCGGCGCAACTGGCGTCTGAGCTAAAACAGCTCGTCACCTCTGATTTGGACGACAGCGCCCGTCAGGAGCGCATTATCCTGCTACTGGCAGGATTGATGGAAGGCCAGCATAAAATGCCGTCCCAAAGCCAAGTCAAAGAGGCTGAGCGGATCACGCGGATCAAAAACGGGTTGCTGAACGATCTCAGCGATATCCCCACGCTTGACCAGCTAGCGCAGCAGGAAAATCTGTCGGTTGCGCATCTGGTACGTTCGTTTAATCAGGCGGTTGGTCTGCCACCGCTGGCGTGGCTGATGCAGCGGCGTATGTGTAAAGCACGAGAGCTGTTGCGGCAGGGCACAGCGATCAGTCAGGTCGCAGGCGATGTTGGGTTTGCCGATCAGGCGCATTTCACGAAAGCCTTCAATCGCTATAACGCGATGACACCGGGACAGTTCCGCCGTATCAATTTTTGACAATACAGCGTTCCCCTTGGGTTCTACACTCGCCTTATTGCTTAACGCTCTAAGGGAATATCATGCTGTTAGTTGCCTTCACGGGGATGCTGCTATCCTTGTCGTTGTGTCTCGATCTGGGGATGGTCAATACCGCGATTATTAACCGTGGGCTACGGCACGGCGCGCGTTCTGCCTTTTATATCGGGCTGGGCTCCTGTTTCGGCGATCTGTTTTATGCGACGTTGTCGGTACTGGGGTTGGCAGTGGTGTTTAACCTGACACCGGTGCGCTGGGTGCTATGGATTGGCGGCGGACTGATTCTGATCTGGATGACGATCAGCATGGCGCGTGCGGCATGGCGTGACTATCAGGTTAAACGCTTTGCCGATCTGTCTACGACAGCGAATGCGGTGGATTCCACCACGCCACCTGCTCGGTACACCGAGTTTTTCAGTGGCGTCGGCATGGCACTGGCTTCGCCGACTGCGCTACTGTGGTTTGCGGCGATTGGCGGCACCATTATTGCGCAGTCTACGGATGGCTCTGCTTTCATGATCAGCCTGTTTCTGCTGGGCTTTTTCTTCGGCGGTGTACTGTGGACGTTCTTACTCGCGGCGCTGGTGAAGTATGGTCAGCGGTTGCTGAAAGAACGCATTTCATTTTACTGCAGCCTGATCTCTGCGCTGTTATTTGCCTACTTTGCCTGGCACGTCATTTCCAATGGCTATGAGACGTTGTTCCTACCGCTATCAACTGCTGCATGACCGGTCAAAACAACAGCACTTTGTCGGGTTTTTTACTTGCTCGGCAACGGCATAGCGCTATAATGCCACTCGCCTCTCCGTGCGAGTGTAGTTCAATGGTAGAACGGCAGCTTCCCAAGCTGCATACGAGGGTTCGATTCCCTTCACTCGCTCCAGGCTCTCTTCCTACAACGTCCATCCATGTTTATTAAATCCAGTAACCACAAGACTTAGCACTACTTTTCAGTCGTTCAGGGAAAGCACTCGTCTATCTAAATCAGTATCTCAATGTATATAGTTATGTATAGGGCATGGTGACACTCTAAATCCTATACACATTCTCCCCCTACTCAGATAGGAAACTATACACATGCCGCTTACTGGTTTTGAGAGCAGCGGCGCCAAGCCAGTACCTTTCAGGAAGATGTTTTCCTGTTCATTTACATCGACCACTGTGGATATTCAGGTAGTGGGGCTAATGCCAGTGTTAGAAAAATGGGATGAATGTAGATCCACCTAGAAATGTTGCAAAGCTTTGAAAATGTAAAGTTTATTTATAATAATTGGTTTATATTTCACAAGATATATTATAGATTATAAGAGAGCGATTTATTTAAAGGATTAGCGGTGAGTTGTTAAGTGTCTGGTAGCTTAATACTAATAATTTTAAACAAGGAGAGATATTGCATGAGTCTTTTATCTAAAGTAGTGACACAAATTAAGGGTTTCCTTCATGATTCCGTAGATAAGGCTTCTGATGACGGACGTACTGCACGCCAACTTATTCGTGATGTCGGTGAAAATGAAGAAAAAATCAAAGAGGCGTTAGTAGAATCCAGATCTCAGGCTATTATTTCCAAACAGAAAGTTGAAGATAAGCAATCTGCAATCGCTTTGTCGAAAAAACGAGCAGCAAAGGCAGTTGAGTTGGACAAGGAAGATTTGGCAAGAACTATTCTTGTTGAAAAAAGACAGCAGGAAAGTGATTTGGCAGCGCTTCAAAACCAGCAAGCTAAATTTGATAATATTGTAGTTACATTAACTTCACGTTTTAATGACATTCAGAAAAAACGTTCTGAAATGGAAAGAAAGGCAGATAGTATTGACTTGCGTTCTAAAGTCGCAGCGGCAACTGAAGAAGCAACAAAATTACTTGATGTAGGTAATTTTGCTTCTTATGATAGCGCTTCTAAAGTATTTGATCGTTTAGAAGATAATATTGCAAAAAAAGAAGCAAAATCTCAGGCTCGTGGTGAGTTTATTGATGCAGAGAAAGATAAGCAAGACGAGTTGGTTTCTCTTGATAGACATGGCCTTGATGAGTCAATTGAAGATGAGTTAGCGGCATTACGTGCTATGAATAAAAAACAAGAATAAAATAAAAATAATCTTCGAGGGTATAGAAATATACCTTCCATTGTATTTATTTTTCAATAGAAGATAAGAGGTTCTATGAAAAGTGTCAGTTACTCTATCATTAAAAGTCTTTTTTTTTCGATAGGTATTATTTTTTTTATAGGGGTAATCAGTGGCACTGATTTTTCACCACAAAAAGCTATCGCTGCTCAAAATCAGGTTGTTCCTAAACCGAGTGAAATAAAAGCAGCCGTTAGTAGTGGTAATTGGACACTAGCTCATGCTCTTATTAAAAAAGTAGTGGCAGCTCATCCTGATAAACCTCAGTCTTGGTATCTGAAATCTCAGATTGAAGAACGATTAATGCCAAGTGGAAAATCGACACCACAAGAAGCATTAGCTTCTTTAAATAAGGCAATGGAGTTAGATCCTACTTATTCTTTTAGTACTTCTTATGGGAATGTAACAGAACTGCATGATAGGTTAACGACGAAGGTCAATGTTTCAGAAGGTAAGCTTAAAGTATTTACTCCAGATGATGATCCTATTCTTAACAAGGATAAGATTATTACACCATCAGAAACAGAACCTTTAATGGCGAAAGAAATTAATAAATTAAGTGACAATGATAATTTAAAAAATATTATTGCAGCATCAAAAGAAGTGGAGGATGACTCTTCGAGTTTTTTTGAGTATCTTGTTGTTATTTTTATCGCCATAGTTCTCTGTTATTGTGCTTATTATTCATCTAGAGAAGACAAGAAGAAGTTTAATGATACGAAAGAAAAAGAGTTAAATAGAATTAAATCATTAGACTTGGCTACACAACTAGATGATATGTTATCTAAAGATATTTCATATATCGAACTGGATTTGCCACGTGAATTAGATAGCGAAGGGATGATTATTGAATATAAAAAGAGGAAGAAAGATCTTGTTTCTATAATGGAAGAACTTTTGGATAAAAATAAAAAAAGTTTTAGACTGGAAATATCTAAATTAGAAGAGTTATCAGTCCTTCAAGTCACTGAGCGGAATTTTATAAGACAGGCTGTTGAAAAAGCTAAATTCCATATGAATGATATTGAAGAGTATAGAGGTAAAGAATTATTTGAGAAAATAGAAAGTATTTGCTTAACGTTTTTATGTGATAGGCTTAAGAATATCGATAATGTCATTAGTGAATCACCAGGGAGCTATAGTTCCATGTTGAGAGTTTCATTAAAAAGCGTTTCTCATTCTTTTATTAAAGTTCAAAAAGACAATAATGAATTTTTGATTAATTCAATTGATGATAATTTTATTTCTGAAAAAATGATTGGTAAATTGAAGTCAGCAGTTATTGGATTTTATTTTTATAATGAGGTTTTTGAGAAAGAAAAACAAAATTATCGAGATAACATGGAGGATCAGCGCAGAGCGTTAATTGAGGAGGATTTGCGAATAAACAGAGAGCTGGAAGAGAGCGCTTCTAATAGGAGAAGACAAGAGATTAGTGAGCAAAAAATAATTATGGAGGCTGAATATCGTCGTAATAACCTACCAAGGAAGATATATCGCCATAGATCAGGTAGTAATGGCGGTGACTTTCTTTCAGGAATTATTGCAGGTAGTATTTTTAATAGTGCTAATAATAACTCCAATAACAGTAATTATAATAAAAATAGCAGTGGCGATAATCGTTCATCATCTGATTCTACATTTGATTTTGGAAAGAGTGATAGTGGAAAGAGCGATAGTAGATTCGATTTTGGTAAAAGCAGTGGAAGCAGTAGTAGTTTTGATTTTGGCAGTAATAAAAATGATGATAAATGGTAAATTATAAATTATAAATACTATGAAATGTTCTGCGCTGCGTTACTGAGGTCAATACTTATGAAGCCACATCCGATACGCGAAATCATTGAAGCCTGTGATAGAGCAATATCTGCACGAAATTTTGATGCCTTGATGAATTATTATGCCGAGGATGCTGCACTTGTTATCAAACCAGGAATGGTTGCAAGAGGGAAAGGTGATATAAGAAAAGCATTTGTCGCTATTGCCGATTACTTTAAAAATCAACTTGTTGTTGAACAAGGAAATATGCAGGTCATAGAAGGTGGTGGCGACGCTTTAGTTATCATGGAAACGGTGTTTTATTACCCAGACGATCAGGGGAATATTGTCACAACAACTCGGCGAGCGACCTACGTATTCAGGAAAGAAGCTGATGGAAGCTGGCTTTGCACTATTGATAACTCCTATGGAACAACACTTCTTGACTGATTATGTCTAGTCAATTCAGGCGTGCTCAGGATGATGTTAGCGCGTTTTTATTCTTTCGTAACAGCTTCCCCATGTTTGAATATGAGGCCCGCGAGTGGCCCCAATTTCTTTCATTTTCCCGGTCTAATCACAGTCGCTGTCCAGTAGGGTAAATCCCAAGTGCCGCCGAGACGGATCATACGGCATGAGCCTGTAATTGATGCTCGGCTTTGCTGGAATGTTTTGCCATCCCAGACCCAGGCACTATCGCTCATGCAGTCCGCGAGTCCACGTCCTTTCTGTACGGCGGTAATTTCACCGTTTTCGTAGCCTACTCCGATTGTGGTCACGAGCTGGGGCTGAGTTTGCATGGCGTTGTCGATGACCCAGTAAGCGTAACCTTCGTTGTAGGCTGCACGCCAGCAGAGGGTGCTGAGCAGCGACATGCTGCCATTGAGCGGCGTGATCATCATCGGTTCTGCTACTCTTTCTTCCTGTGGCGGAAAGTCATAGCAGTCATCTTCCTTTAGCGTCTTAAGCAGCTTTTTCTGGATAGCGGCTTGTTCCGCATTCGTCAGATTTCGTGAGGGTTCCTGTTGGGTTGCTGCCGCATAGATAACAGGGGCTGTTACGGCGGATAGCTCACTACTTTTGTTGCCTTTTTTGGTGATGGCGTCTGTTGCGCCAATGCGACCCTGTCTCTCATCCATTTTTAGCAACACAGCGTAGGCACCTGCCCCAGACAGTTCGGAAACCATGCCATCGTGCAGAAAAGCCACTTTCCCGCTCCCTTTCAACGCCTGTAATACGGCAGGGATTTGTGTCTCATTGAGCTGCCAGAGATTGTCTTCGGTCGAGGTAAGTGCGCCTTTATCCACACCATCAATCGCGAGTGTGAGCCGCGTACCTTTAGAAATCTCTTTGTCTACTTCAGCGAGTGTAACCTCAGCCGTTATTGGCGTATTTTGCCCAGCATGGCGCGTTATGAGCAGTGAAACGTCTTGAGTTTCGGTATCTTCTCCCATGCCTTTTTCTTCTGGCGAGTAACCAGCCGCCCGGCACGTTAGCGTGTTATCGCAGACGATTTCCCAGTCTTTATGAAAGAAAGTGCTATCGGAGAATGTTGTGGAAAATGCGAGCGTAGGAATGCTGGCGATGACAACACTTAATATATTGAATCGGTAAGGGAGCGGAAAGAACATATTTCATCAAGTCCTTGATTATGCAATGGCTTGTTATCTTCTATAACCTGATGTCGGGAAGCCAGTCGCGTTTAGTGGCGCAGGGTATTATGTTAGCTTCAGGTTGCCTCAGATTGCGAATATTTCTTATCCCACTACTCCTTTATTGAGCGTGAATCGGGTATAATATCGCTACCGTCAGCCGTTCATCGGCTGTGCAAAATCCCCTCGGTGTTATCAGCATGTTTATCCTGCTTTTTAACCTCATGCGCGATAACGGTCAGACGTAAGTTTTCCACACAACTGAAACGATCCCTATAAATAAGTGTCATGATAGATGTAGCGCGATGAGAACGACTCTTTATGCGGTACGCTGTTAATCACTTAAAGATGAGTATCATGAAGATTAAGCAAACATTTACCAGGGCATTACTCCATCCACGCTATTGGACGACTTGGTTCGGCCTCGGCGTGCTGTTTTTATTAGTCCAACTTCCTTATCCGTTGTTGATGAAAATCGGAAGCAGCGCAGGTCGTTTATCCCGTATCTTTCTTAAACGTCGGGTGTCGATTGCTCGGCGCAATCTTGAGCTGTGCTTCCCTACGATCTCTGATGACGAGCGGGAAGCTATGATCGACAGCAACTTTGCGTCGCTTGGAATGGCATTGGTCGAAACGGGCATGGCCTGGTTTTGGTCCGATCGTCGCGTGCGCCACTGGTTTGATGTTTCAGGGTTGGAGCATCTACAGCATGCTACCGCAAAAGGTCAGGGCGTGATGGTGATTGGTATTCACTTCATGTCACTGGAACTGGGCGGTAGGGCGATGGGACTATGTCAGCCGATGATGGCGATGTACCGTCCGCACAATAATAAAGCGATGGAAATGGTGCAAACCTGGGGGCGTTCACGTTCGAACAAAGCGATGATCGACCGTAAAGATCTGCGTGGCATGGTGCAAGCACTGAAGCGTGGTGAAGCGGTATGGTTCGCTCCCGATCAGGATTACGGCCCTAAAGGCAGCGTGTTTGCGCCGTTCTTTGCGGTGAAAAATGCGGCGACCACCAGCGGTACCTACACCATCAGTCGTCTGGCAAAACCCGCGATGATGACAACGGTGCTGATTCGTAAGCCTGATGCTTTGGGTTATCAACTGGTGATTCAGCCTGAATTACAGGATTATCCTTATCATGATGAACAAGCTGCGGCCTGCTACATTAATAAGGTGATTGAGAAAGAAATCATGCGTGCACCTGAACAATATCTCTGGCTGCATCGCCGCTTTAAAACTCGTCCGGCAGGCGAAGTGTCACTCTATGCCTGATGGGCGTAGTGAAGGATAATCGTGAGATAGCGCAAACACGTGTGACATCGGATGGCGCTTCGGTGCCATCACTGCATAGTGAGCAGAATCAGTTACGCATGGTGTAGAAAAAAGGTCTAGAAACAATAAAGGTGTACAAACAAAAATGGCTACCGGATGGCAGCCATTTTAGGGTGGTTAACGTACACGAGTACGATTAACGGAAGATAGCGTGGGGGTTAACACCGCGATAGGTTTTGCCCAACGCTTTTAATATTTGATTGATTTTGCGGACAACGCGCATCTTTTTTATCCCCACGATTCTTAAATAATTATTGGTTGAAAGTACCAAAGTTGATGTTGATGTTTTCAAACATAGCGATGATTTTGTTTAGCAGTTTCATGGTCATTTCCTCGTTGTTCGTTGATTTGTTTTCTGTGATGCTGCTCACGTTTTTAAGAATACTCGCACAGATACGGACGGTCAACTTTTTTGTGATGTGAATCACAAAAAAATGAACGAGCAGTTTGTGAGGAGTAAACCGCTGTTTTGATTTCCGTCTAAGAACCCTTTCTGCTTTTTCTTCATACTGGCGCGTTTTCAGCGGCTTGCCTGATTGAATGTTACCTGTACGAGTTGCGCATTTCCTTATCGGAAAGATGATGTGAGATAGGTAAATTGTCTCGATTAGCAGTTGAAATAAGCGCGGGGTAAGCGGGATAATCGTGCGCTTCGCATTGTCTGGCACCGTTTTATCCGGCTTGTTTAGTGCCGCCTGTTTTTATTCGACAATGTCTTGAGACAGTAACGTTTTCCGGTTCTGCATTCAGCGAGCTAATCGTTTGCGTGCGTGACCATACGGTTCATGGTGCGCCAGTGATGTTGGTGCGCTCGCGGGGCAAGGCTGCGGGAACCGTTCAGAATTGATCTTAAATAATAATGACATTTCAGGGGATACCACCATGTCAAACACCACCCGTCAGGCTGGCTCGCAAGGCTCGCTTGATGCTTTTTTCAAAATTACACAGCGCGGCAGCAACGTGCGTCAGGAAGTGTTAGCAGGCCTAACGACGTTCCTGGCCATGGTTTACTCGGTGATTGTGGTGCCGAGTATGCTGGGCAAGGCTGGCTTCCCGCCGACGGCCGTGTTCGTTGCGACCTGTCTGGTTGCGGGGCTGGGATCGCTGCTGATGGGGTTGTGGGCCAATCTGCCGATGGCGATTGGTTGTGCGATTTCTCTGACCGCATTCACCGCGTTCAGTCTGGTGCTGGGGCAGCAAATCAGTATTCCCGTGGCGCTGGGGGCAATCTTCCTGATGGGCGTGCTGTTTACCATCATTTCCGTCACGGGCATCCGTTCCTGGATCTTGCGTAACCTGCCGCTGGGCGTAGCGCACGGTACAGGGATTGGTATCGGTCTGTTCCTGCTGATTATTGCCGCCAACGGTGTAGGTCTGGTGGTAAAAAACCCGATTGACGGCCTGCCGGTTGCGCTGGGTAATTTCACTTCTTTCCCCGTTATTATGTCTCTGCTGGGGCTAGCGGCGACCATCGGTTTAGAGAAACGTCGCGTACCGGGCGGTATTTTGCTGGTTATCGTGGTGATCTCTATTCTGGGACTGATTTTTGATCCAAACGTAAAATATGCTGGCTTCTTTGCATTGCCGAGTCTAACGGCGGCTGACGGTTCGTCGCTGATCTTCAGTCTGGATATCATGGGTGCGTTGCAGCCGCTGGTTCTGCCAAGCGTGTTGGCACTGGTAATGACAGCGGTGTTTGATGCTACGGGTACGATTCGTGCGGTAGCCGGACAGGCGAATCTGCTGGATAAAGACGGGCAAATCATCAACGGTGGTAAAGCACTCACCGCAGACTCCGTGAGCAGCATTTTTTGCAGTCTGGTCGGGACGTCACCAGCGGCGGTCTACATCGAATCCGCAGCAGGTACGGCGGCTGGTGGTAAAACTGGCTTAACGGCAACGGTAGTCGGTGTGCTGTTCCTACTGCTGCTCTTTGTATCCCCGCTAGCGTATCTGGTTCCCGGCTATGCCACCGCGCCAGCGCTGATGTACGTTGGTCTGCTGATGCTGGGCAACGTCTCCAAACTGAACTTTGATGATTTCGTTGATGCGATGTCCGGTTTGGTATGTGCCGTATTCATCGTACTGACCTGTAACATCGTGACCGGCATCATGCTGGGCTTTGGTGCACTGGTACTCGGACGCATCTGCTCCGGCGAATGGCGTAAACTGAACATTGGTACAGTGATTATCGCTGTCGCGCTGGTAGCGTTCTACGCTGGCGGCTGGGCGCTGTAATCCCTTCCCGCAGACCTTCTGGCTCCGTCCAGAAGGTCTGTAATTCCCCGTTTTTCCTTCCTCTCTCATTACCTACGTCAAACGCGATTTTATGTGCCCTTTTATTGGCTTTGGGTTGATGTTACTTGTGTGATAATCAATAAAGTAATTATCCGTCATACTTCAAACCGCATGTGCGTTGGCTTTCCTCGCTCACCCCAGTCACTTACTGATGTAAGCTCCCGGGGATTCGCTGTGTCGCCGCCTTCTTGCAGCTTGAATTATTTAGGAGGAAACCTCTCTTCTTTACCCAGAAATCCATTTTCATACCGGACTAAATGCGTTAAATATGTAAGGGCAATTCACGCGCTCGCAGGCAGAGTTTTTTGATTTAGGAGTACGTCTAAGGAAAGCATGGAAATATTTTTTACGATTCTTATTTTGACCCTGGTTGTATCCCTTTCCGGGGTAGTTACGCGCATTTTACCTTTTCAAGTTCCTCTGCCTTTAATGCAAATCGCGCTGGGTGCCATCCTCGCCTGGCCCCAGTTCGGGTTGCACGTTGATTTCAATCCTGAACTGTTTATGGTGCTTTTCATTCCGCCGCTGCTGTTTGCCGACGGTTGGAAGACACCCACGCGTGAGTTCCTGAGACACGGTCGAGAGATTATCGGTCTGGCGCTGGTTCTGGTTCTGATTACCGTGGTTGGCATCGGCTATTTCATCTACTGGATGGTGCCAGGGATGCCGCTGATCGCCGCTTTTGCGCTGGCTGCTGTACTGTCGCCGACGGATGCTGTCGCGCTGTCTGGCATCGTAGGCGAAGGTCGTATTCCGAAAAAACTGATGGGCATTTTGCAGGGCGAAGCGTTGATGAACGATGCGTCCGGCCTGGTGTCGCTGAAGTTTGCTGTCGCTATTGCGATGGGCACGATGGTATTTACGGTTTCCGGTGCGACGCTGGAATTTGTTCAGGTCGCGCTGGGCGGGCTGCTGGCGGGCGTCGGTGTGACCTGGATATTCGGTAAATCGCTGCGCGTTATTAGCCGCTGGAGTGGTGATGATGCTGCAACGCAGATCGTACTGCTGCTGCTGCTGCCTTTTGCGTCGTATCTGATTGCTGAACACATCGGTGTGTCGGGCATTTTGGCTGCGGTAGCGGCGGGGATGACGATCGGCCAGTCGGGTGTGATTCGTAGCGCGCCACTCACGATGAGAATGCGTGCCAACGGCGTGTGGTCGATGTTGGAATTTGTGTTCAACGGCATGGTGTTCATCATGCTCGGCCTGCAATTGCCGGACATTCTGGAAACGTCGGTTACGCAGGCAGAGCTGGACCCAACGGTTGAAACCTGGATGCTGTTTACCGATATCGCGATCATCTATGGTGCCTTGCTGTTACTGCGTTTCAGCTGGCTATGGGTGATGAGAACATACAGTGTGCACATCCAAAAAAAGCGCCCTATGGTCTTCGCCGAATTTTCCACGCGTGAGCTGTGGATCGCTTCCTTTGCCGGCGTGCGAGGGGCGATTACGTTGGCGGGGGTGCTGTCTATTCCGCTGTTGCTGACTGACGGCACGGCGTTCCCATCACGCTATCAACTGGTGTTTATCGCCACGGGCGTCATTTTGTTTTCTCTGCTGTGTGGCGTACTGGCGCTACCGTTTCTGCTGCGCGGTGTGGTGGTGGCGGACAAAGCGGCGCATGCCAAAGAAATCCGCATGGCGCGGATGGCCGTGGCGGAAGTGGCGATCAAAAGCATGCACAAAATGGAGGAGCGTCTGGCAGCCGATCGAGAGGAAAACATTGATGAGCAGGTGCTGAAAGAAGTCAGCGCACGTGTCATCGGTAACCTACGTCGACGGCTAATCAATAAAGACGATCCTGAAAACGGTCTGTTGATTGAGAATCTGGAGCGGCGTTTTCGCCTGACTGCCCTGAATTCCGAGCGTGCAGAGCTGTATCACTTACGCGCCACGCAGCAGATCAGCAATGAAACGTTGCAAAAAATGCTGCGCGACCTCGATCTGATGGAAGCGCTCTTGATCGAAAATGAGTAAGACGCAGTGAGGCGCTCCCCGCTACCGCGTTGATTTCTTTCTCTTCTCTTTCCTTCCTCTGCATCCCCATGGCGTAAGCGATGGGGATGTTTTTTATACGCCTAACCTAAGAACTGTGTCAGGTGATTGTAAACTGCTTGTCACTAAATGATAATGATTGTTATTATCCGTAGGATTTTTCTTAGCAGTATAGAAATCCTAAGTAAAAAGCTAAGAAGTAGAAAACCAGAAATAAAAAACGGCCCGCACGGTATCAGAACCGCGTGGGGTGAATGGCTGTTTGAAAGACCAGATAAAAAATAAACGGACATTAACCCTGAATTAATTAGGTAATAAGCCACGTTTATAGGGGAAAGTTATGCGTGTATTAGTGGTTGATGATGATTCTGTGCTGTGCCATTGGCTCGGGTCTAAATTACATTCCCACGGCCATTCTTGCCGGATGGTGCACGATGGCGCACACGCATTAAAAGCGATCAAGGATGAAGTTTATGATGTCGTTCTGTTGGACAGAATGCTCCCTATCATGGATGGATTTACGGTATTACGTGAATTACAAGGCTCACGTCATCCGCCTATTATGCTGCTCTCGGCGCTGGATCGTGATGTCGATCGGGTGATGGGGTTAGAGCTGGGTGCAGAAGATTATCTCGGCAAGCCTTTTAATTTTAATGAGCTTAGATTACGTCTGGATATTATGGCGCGACGCGGTAAACGTCATGCTGATAATCCTTCCATGCTGATTTTTGAAGATCTGCAACTTGACCGTATGCAGCGCGTAGCATGGCGCGGTACCAAGCGTATCGATTTGACCGATAAAGAAATCAAGTTACTGATTATATTGATGGAAAACCCGGGGCAAGCGATTACTCGCACGATGCTGTTAGAGCGAGTATGGGGCTACAATTTTGATCCGCAGACCAATCTGATCGACGTTCATATGTCAAAGCTGCGGGCGAAAATTGATAAAGGATTCCCTCGTCCATTAATTAAAACGCTGAGAGCGATGGGCTACGCATTAGGCGCGGTAGATAAGGACAAAACTGATGTTGGCAGCCACGCTGAATAAAATAAAAATAAAGAAGCTGGGGCAGCGCTGGCAGATAAAAATAAAACACTGGCAATTACTAGGGGCAAGCCAATACCCCGGTTTTTTATGTACCTCTAATTTTCGTCAGGCAATAACCATTGTTTTTCTGTTCTTATTGATGATGCTGATGTGTATTGTTGGCTTCAGTTCATTAAGCGAAACGCTGATTCGAACGCATGTCCGTGAAGTTATTCTGGGTAATATTTATGATTACTCGATGCAGTCGCGTTTAACCAATGCCGATAGCCTGATTGCGCAATTACGACAGGATAATCGAGCGAAGGGTGATGAATTACCGCTGTTTCTGGTGATGAATAAACACGGTGATATTCTGTATCACAATCATCCTCTAAGAACGCATCCTTTAACCCCCGATTCTGCCAACACGCATCCTCTGGAAATGCGCCAGCATACTGATTGCCAGATGGATGTCAGCTGTCTTAAAGCCGAAATTTCCAGCCCAGACGATCCCAATCTGATTGGTTTGTCCGTCATGTTGGATGATGGGGGCGTGCTGTTTACCGCTTACAACATTCGACCCATGTTAGAACGAGTGAGGACGATCCCGCTTGTTGCGGGAGCTGGATTGTTTATCGTGCTGCTCTTCTGCCTGTTTGTCAGCCGCCATTTCAGCTTACGTAGCTTGCGGAGCGTGGAGAAAATCCGCGCGGCGCTGCATCGCTACAGCAGCGGTGAGCAGCAGGTGCGTATGCCGTTGTCGCCTTACGATGATGATTTTGACAGCCTGAGCGCCGATATTAACCAGAATCTGGAACGGATTGAGCGCCTGATGGAGCAGGTGCGCAATACATCGAGCCATGTTGCACATGAACTGCGTACTCCGTTGACGCATCTGCAAAATCGTTTGTTCAACCTGACTGAGCGTGCAGGGCTGGATAACGACGTTCGTGATGAATTGAATCTGGCGGTGGACGAGGTGCATAAAATCCTCGGGCTGTTCCGTACCGTGATGCGTATCGGCGAAATCGAAAGCGGGCGCTGCGTGCATCAGTTTGAGAACATTGAGGCGCGCCAACTGCTGGAAGAAATTGCCGAATATTATCAACCGCTGGCGGAAACGCGCGGCTGTCGCTTGAAGATTGAAATCAAAGCCGGAATCCAGCTCTTTGGCGACCGTGCGCTGCTGTTTCAGGCGCTGGCAAATCTGGTGGAAAACGCGCTGAAATACGCGGCACAGGGGAAATACATCACGTTGAGTGTGACGCTTTATCGCGGTTGGATCGCCCTAAGCGTTGCGGACCGAGGTCCGGGTATTCCGCCTGCACTGCACACCAAAGCGCTACAGCGCTTTCAACGGCTGGATACCTGGTTTCAGTCCGGCTATGGGCTAGGATTGTCTCTGGTTCAGGCGATTACCGATCTGCACGGCGGTAAGCTCTATCTGGACTCCTCCGAACCGGGGTTGAACGTCTATCTGTGCCTCAATCGCTGTTAATGTCTTTTTCCTCGCAATGAATACGACTCGTGGTGAGCGGTTTGTACTCCGATCACCACGACGATCCTCTCTGGTTTTTATGAATACCCTTGCAAAAAATATGAATATTTATTAATTTTTCCCGCAATAAAACTTATGTTAGTTATTGATTTATATTGATAATTTTCTTAATGGAAAGATTAACGAATATTAATGTTCTGCTGCTTGTAGTGTTTGATAATAAGTCTCATTATTAATCTTATTATCATCATGGCGCCCACGAATCCCCGAGTAGGCCATGATTTCTTTGGCTGCGGATTAGAGAGTCTTCCCATGAAAAATATGAAAGCAAAATTGCGTTCTTTCCTGCGTGACGAGAGCGGTGTAACGGCAATCGAATACGGCATTCTTGCGGCGGCAATGGCTGCGGCCATCGGCGCTATTTTCGGCGGCGACGGTATTTTCGTAAAAGCGCTGAATGAAAAATTCAGCCAAATTGCCGATCAGATTACCGGCACGGGCACCAGCGGCGGTACATCCGGCGCAGCGAAATAAGCGCGAGATGGCGGATTACACGCACTGGCCGCAGACGGCGCTGCTGATGGGCTGTCTGCTGTGGTGTATCAGTACCGATCTGTTAGTACGCAAAATCACGAATCAGGCGGTATTGATTTTATTGCTGGGCTGGCTGTTTTTCAGTGCTTCACACGTCCTGCAATCCGGTGCGTTAGATAGGTTGGCACTACAGAAAACGTTATGGGCGTTACCAGGCGCGGCGGCAGTACTGGTTGTGGGTTTTTTGCTTTTCCTCACCGGCAGATTAGGCGCTGGTGATGTCAAGCTGATGAGTGTGCTGTGCCTGTGGGTGGGTCAAGGACATCAGATCGTTTTCGTCATGGTGACAGCGCTGGCTGGTGGTGTTTTAGCACTTAGTCTGCCGCTGCTTAATACCGTACCCACAGCGGTGGCGATGGGCATTCAAACCACCAACCGGATATTCAAGAGTCGGTTGCCTATGCCACCCGCGTTGCCCGCCGATCTTTCTCAAGGCATACCTTACGGCGTAGCCATCGCGTTTGGCGCGATGTATGTCCTGATTTTTCCCTTGTTTTAATTCTGTCGCAGCTTTTTAAGACACACACGCTAGGGTAGGCAAGTTGAAATGAAAGTGAACTCTACATACGTACTGTCAGGCGCACTCGTGCTGGCAGGCATTGTTGCGCTGATGGTGCGTAGCCATCTCTCTTCTGAACCCCCAGCGCCACCTCCGATGGTGGTTAAAGCACCGGAAAAAGTCGCAGTTCTGGTGGCCGCGAAAGCGCTTCATCCCGGTGATTTCATTGACTCCGCATCACTGCGCTGGGACGAAACAGATAAACCCGTTTCCCGCACGTTCAATTTTATTCGTGGTAAAGACAGCCAGTCTTTGCTGCTGGGCGCAACGCTGCGTGAAACGGTAGCGGAAGGTACACCGTTGACCAGCAACGTATTGGTTAAGCCGAATGAACCGGGCTTTGTTGCTGCCGTATTGCATAAAGGCATGCGTGCTATTTCTGTGCCTACCAGTGCCGTTGCCAGCAATGCCGGATTAGTGACGGCGGGCGACCGTGTCGACATCATCCTGAGTATGAAAAGAGACGATCAGCCAGAACTGCCGGTAAGCCGCACCCAGCCAGTTATGATGCCGCTTTTGGCTTCACAGACCATTGTGCGCGATTTGCGTGTGTTGGCGCTTAACGATCGCACAGATGCCCCTATATACCCGCGTACGGATGTCAGTGCAGAAGACGGTGGTGAGCTGAATACTACAGCCAAAAGTCGTGAATCCGCGATGGGAACTCGCTCGCGTACCGCTACCTATCAAACCGTCACGCTGGAAGTGACGCCGCAGCAAGCCGAAATGTTGGCTGTTGCAAAAGAGTTAGGTGTTTTACATCTGTCTCTGCGTAGCGCAGCTACGGATGAAACAGGGGATTTGGTTACCGCACCTTCTCAAGTAACCACTGTGACACAGGCTACGGATATCTATGGTGTTTTATCCGCAGGATCCGGCGGTCATAAAGTCAAAACGTATCGCGGTGAGCAAAAAGACGTGGTGACGTTCCCCTCCCGATAGAACAAATACGCAATCTGACAGCCTGCGGGGTGCCGCGAGTTGCTCATAGAACAATGAAGCCCATTACGGAAATTAAGTAAATGACGATGTTTTCGCTGTTTTTGAAATCGGACTTTCAGGGTACGTGCAAACGATTGCTGGCCGCTGGCCTGTTTAATGCGGTATTGCCTGTCACGCTGACGACGATGATGTTGCCTGCGACCACGATGGCTGCCGGGGTATCTGAAGTGGCTGAGACCAACGTGGTGCACTTGACCGTGCATCAGGGGCGGTTATTACAGCTCGACGCGCTGCCAGACAGCGTGCTGGTGGCCGATCCGAATATTGCCAGTTTTGAATTACCTTCTCCGGGTAACCTGTTTGTTTACGCCAAAAGCGTCGGCACCACCACGCTCTATGCGATGGACGAAAATGGCAACGTTATCAACGCCATTCGTCTGGTGTCTGAACATGATTTGAAAGCGTTGGGTGAACGCATGAAGCGTGAATTCCCCGGTGCGGATATCCAACTGGAAGCCTCGATTCCTAGCGGTGTGATTGTGCGCGGCAGCGTCGATACACCGCAGGACGCCAAGCGTGTCATCGACAGCATACAGGCTTATATCAGTGCGTCCGCAGGCGGGCAGGGCGGCGGTGGAGGCGGTGGCGAAAAACTGCCTGGCTCCAGCGAATCCTCCGGCAAAGTGATCAACCAGCTCAAAATCAAAACGCCTTCGCAGATCAATATTCAGGTGCGCGTGGTGGAAGTGTCCCGCAAGTTGACCAGTGAACTGGGATTCAACTGGGCGGCATCATTGAGCACTGGCAGCGGCAACATGAGCGCAGGCAGCGGTTCGCGCCTGAATCTGTTCAACGCCACAACCGGTCGATTTGCTAACCCAACGGATTCGGGCTTCCTGAACTTCGGTCGTTCCAGACTGAGCGGATTGTTAACCGCCATGAACCAGCAGGGCATGGCAACTGTTTTGGCTGAACCCAACCTGACGGCGATGTCAGGGGAAACCGCTGCCTTTGCCGCGGGTGGTGAAGTGCCCATCGTTTTGATCACCAACAACAGCGTCAGCATCGATTACAAATCCTACGGTGTGATTCTGCGTATGACGCCGACGCTGCTGTCTGCCAACCGCATCAGCCTGCACATTGCGCCGGAAGTCAGCGAACTCACGGACGTAGGTTCCGTACAGTTGGAAGGCGGATCGCGTATTCCAGCCTTAACGGTACGTCGTGCAGATACCACGGTGGAGCTGGCTAGCGGACAGAGTTTTGCGCTAGCGGGGATGCTGCGCAGCGCGGGTAGCCAGACAATCAACGGCGTGCCGGGGCTGAGTAGCGTCCCGATGTTTGGCCGCCTGTTTGAAAGCGAATCCACCAGTCAGGAAGAAACGGAACTGGTAATTATCGCGACCGCTTATGTGGTCGAGCCGGTCAATGCAGGCGATCTTCAGACGCCGGGACAAGGCGTAAAAATGCTGGACTCGTCTATGCCACGTTCTGCATCTATCGGCTATCTCTACTGAGTTCGTGAGGGGAAATAAAATATGAAAACGATCAACAGCAACCACCCTCCGTTTCGCCCGCTGCACGTGCGTGCGGCAGTGCTAACCGCCGTTTTTCTGCTGGCAGGATGCGGATGGAACAAGCCGATTAACGATGTGCGGATGCAGCGCTTTGATCAGCCTGCTCTGCAACCGATCGCGGTTCAGCCTTCATCAGTGTCCGTGCCGTTGCTGGTTGCACCGAACGGGCGGGGCTTTCTGCCGGAATCCTTGAAACAGCTCAATATCATGTTGAAAGATCAAGGGCGGTTATCCGCGCAGACGCTAACGCTTATCCCGCACAGCGCGAGCGGCGAGCAGATGGCCGGGCGACTGGCGACGGTGCTGAAAAATGCCGGTGCCAATGCGCAGAATGTGAAACAGATGCGCCGTTCTACTGCGAGCGGACAAACTGGCGATCTGGAAGTGATCTCCGAGGCGCTGGTCGTCAAAACCACCCGCTGCACGATCAACGATCCCAATCAACTGATGGTGAAGCCCTATGAGGCGATAGGCACTCTCGGCTGCGCTACGCAAAACAATCTGGCGATGATAGTCGCTGAACCACGCGATCTGATTCAGGCGAAAGCGCTGGACGGTGCGGATGGCGTGGCGGCAGTCAATAGCATCGAACGCTATCACAAAGGTGAAGTGAAAGAGCTTATCGACATTAACTTTGAAGAAGATTAAGGGCGTGACATTCCATGAGTGAAATTACCCCTAACGATGGTGAAGAACTGGCGCTGCCGCTGGTGGCGTTCGCCAATGACGTACGCGATGTAGCTGATATCAGCGATCTCTTTACTCGCCTGAAACAGCCGGATGTACCGGTGATGTCCGGTGGTATCGCCGCTGCTCGTCAATGGTGTGAACTGAATGTTCCGCCGCGCATTTTACTGGTGGATCTGGAAGGCGCGCACTGGCCGCTTCCCGCGCTGGAAGAACTACTGAGCGTCTGCGGCCCTACCAGTCAGGTTATTGCGACAGGCAAAGAGCAAGATGTTGGTTTATACCGCGCGCTGCTTCAGGCGGGCGTGGTGGACTATCTGGTCAAACCGCTCACGCTGGATCTGCTGGCGACAACGTTGGCGAAGTGTGAAGGCCAACAGGCTGGGCCGGAATATGCACGTATGGGCAGAACGATTGCGGTCGTCAGCGCTAGCGGCGGAAGTGGTGCCAGCACTGTGGCGATGGGGCTGAGTCGCCTGCTGTCTGGTGAACGTCATTTACCCGTGGCACTGGTGGATTTTGACCGTCGTAACGGTGACCAACTGCTGCTGCAAGGGCAAACCGATGATGCGGGTCTGGCGGCGGTATTAGGGACTCAGGAACTGGATACCCGACTGTTGCAGCGCGCCATGCTGCGCGTGGATACCCGCTTGCACCTGCTAGCGCAGAAGCCAGAACTGGGTGAATTGAGCCCGGTTGAGGTGGATAACGTGCTGAATCTCGGCGGTGCACTGTGCCGCATGTTCAATCAGGTGATTTGGGATCTGCCCAGCAGCTATCCGACCGGGGCGCTGGACGTACTGACCTATGCGGATCTGCGCATCATCGTGACGGAATTGACGCTTCAGGATGCGCGTAATGTGCGGCGTGTACTGAATGAAATCGGCGACGAAAGCGAAGGGCAGCGTCTGCTGCTGGTGCATAACCAGAGCCGTTTTGCTACGACCGCGCCGTTAAGCCGCGATCAGTTTGAACAATTTACCGGCCGGAAGATTGATGTCGTGCTGCCGAATGCAGGCCACGCGCTGGCGCAGAGCCTCACGCTCGGCGCATTGAATCTGGCTGCGGCTCCTGCTTTCCAGCAGGGATTACGCCAATTGGTCGATCTGGCCTGTGGCGTACGCGCCAGACCGGCGGAAAAACGCTGGTTCTCGCGTTGGTTAAAACGCGCCTGATGATGTTCAGCGTTCACCGTTTTTCAAAGGGTTACGGACATGTTGATTCGCAAGAATAACCTGCAAAAAAGTGAAGCAGGAAAAAGCACGCCTCAGCCTGCGCCTGCTGCCAACGTGGCAGAACTGAAAACGCGCCCGGCTGCGGAGAACCGCACACAGCCTGCGGCGAACACGTCTTCTGGATCTGCAACAGCTGCCCGCCAGACGGACAACCGGAACAGTCAGCGTCGGATTATCCGCGCGCAGCTCTACGATCAGATCGATGCCGGTAAAGCGGCGATGATGGGGCGTGACAAACTGCTGGTACAGATCGAAACGGTGATCCGCCGCATCTGTGATGAGCAACGTTTGCAGCTTTCTCGGCAGGAAGAGGAAGCCATCGCTGCCGAAATGCTGGATGAGATGACCGGAATTGGGCCGATCCAGCCGCTGCTGTCGGATGACTCGGTCAACGACATTCTGGTTAACGGTGCCGGTCAGGTGTTTGTCGAGCGTTTTGGCAAACTGGAGCTGTCGCCGATTACCTTTATCGACGAAGAACATGTGTTTAACACCGCGCAACGTATTGCCGCCGCGGTGGGACGCCGTATCGACGAAGCCAGCCCGATGGTGGATGCGCGTCTGCCAGACGGTAGCCGCGTCAACGTCATTACTTATCCGCTGGCGATCGACGGCACTACGATCTCGATCCGTAAATTTATGCGCCGCAACCTGTCGCTGGAAATGCTGGCTGAGCGCCGCTGCATGTCCTATGCGATGGCGGATGTTCTGAATAAAGCGATGCAGGCGCGCGTTAACGTGATCGTTTCCGGTGGAACGGGTGCGGGTAAAACCACCTTGCTGAATGCGCTGTCGCAGAAGATCGGTACCACCGATCGCATTATCACCATTGAAGATGCCGCCGAGCTGCAATTGCAGCAGGAGCACGTGGTGAGATTGGAAACCCGTCCTGTCAGCGCCGAAGGTACTGGACGCGTCGATCAGCGCGATCTGATGCGTAATGCCCTGCGTATGCGCCCCGACCGCATCATTTTGGGTGAGGTGCGCGGTGGCGAAAGCTTCGACATGTTGCAGGCGATGAACACTGGGCACGATGGTTCGCTGTGTACCGTCCACGCCAATACCTCGCGTGACGCGATACAGCGTCTGGAAAACATGGTGATGATGGCGAACATGCAACTGCCGCTGATGGCGATCCGTCGCCAGATCGCCAGCGCGGTTCATTTGATCGTGCAGATCGAACGTATGCGTGACGGCATGCGTCGCGTGGTGTCCATCACCGAAGTGTGCGGCATGGAGAACGAAGTAATCCAGCTTCAGGACCTGTTCAGCTTCAACATTCAAGGGATGGATGGGCAGGGTCTGTTGACAGGTGAATATGTTCAGCACATTCAACGCCCGCAGTTCTACAGCGATAAAGCGCATCTGTTTGATGCGCAATGATGAACTGAGGAGACGCCGATGAGTGATTTACGCCTGAATCTGATCACGTTGCTGGTATTTGGCAGCGTGCTGATGCTGCTTTTGGCGGTCAACGCCTGGAGAAAATCACGCCAGCAGCGCATGCAGCGTGAACAACGCTGGCAGCAGATTTTGAACGAGGTCAGCCCGTCGGCTGCCGCCGTCGCGTCTGATTCGATCCTGCGTGACGAGATCAAAACGCCGTTGATGGGCGTCCCTGTGATTGGGCGCTGGATGGCTATCCTCTGGGCGCAAATGACGTTCATCGGCTGGAAAAAGAACCTGCTTCAGCGTTCTCTTTCGCTGGGAGCGGTCAGCCTGATACTCGGCATGGTCCTGGGGCAGCGTACCCTGCTGCCGCTCACGATGGGGCTGATATTTACGCTGTTGCTGTTTGTCAGCATCGGCATGATGTTGTTTCGTTCGACGTTGCAAAAACATTTGAAAGCGCTGCGCGAAAGCCTGCCCGAAGCCATTGATGCGATTACCCGCAGCTGTCGTGCGGGTGTGCCTGTGGCGAATACTTTCTCGATTGTCGCCGAGCACCTCGCTGGGCCGCTGGCGAATGAATTCAAGACGATTGACCACTGGCTGAAACTTGGTATTCCACTGCGTCAGGTCATTCAGGCCTCGGCGACGCGGGTGCCGATGGCTGAGTACCGCTTTTTCGTGGTGATTTTGATCATCAATCAGGAGGCCGGTGGGCGACTGGGGGAAACACTGGAGCGTCTGTCTGCGACGCTGCGTGACCGTCGGGAACTGCAATTGAAAGTGCAATCCAAGACGTCTGAAGCGCGTGCGTCGGCCAAGATTGTCGCCATGCTGTTCCCAGGCTGCCTGGCCTATTTGTATATGAAATCACCCGACGATTTCAGCTTCCTGTTCTCCGATCCGGTTGGAACGACGGTACTGATTTACGCCTTGTGCAGTGTCTCGGTCGGCATGTTGATCACGCACGTTATGGTTAAACGGATAGGGTAAAGGGAGAGCCACTCATGACTGTTTTTGACGATCCCTTACTGCTGTTGGCGCTAGTGCTGATGGTGGCTGGAATCTATCTGGCCCGTACACAACATAAAATCCAGCAATACAAACAGCTGGAAATTCGCATGCGTGGGCATTTACCCAGCGCCTCTATAGAGGCGGCCTCTCAGGATAACATCCTGAGAGGCCAGGGAACGTCATTATCCCCCCTGTTGGAAAAACTGTTGCAGCCTCTCGCCACGCAGGGCGAACGCCTGTCGGGATCGGATCGCGATCGCCGTAATCTACGCCGCCTGCTGGATCTCGCAGGGCTTCGCCGTAACGAAGCGGTGGGCTGGCTGGTGATGGGGAAATTTGCTGCTGGGGCGTTGCTCGCTATCGCTCTGGTGTGGGGATGGTTGCCACCTGCTGACCGTGCAGGTTTGACGGGCGTAGCGGCAGGTCTCATTGGCTTCTTTGTCGGCTCTATGGTGCCGGAGTGGTGGCTGAAATGGCGTGCAGCAAGTCGGGGGGAAAAGCTGGCACGCGCAGTGCCGGATGCACTGGATCTGATGGTGGTCTGCGCTGAGGCTGGGCTGCCTATCGGACGCGTATTGCAGGTGGTATCGAAGGAGTTAGGGCTATCTTCGCCGGAAATGGCGGATGAACTGCACTACACCGCTGCCGAATTACAGATCCTGTCGGATCGTACGCTGGCGATGAAGCATTTGGCAGAGCGTACACGGGTCAGTGAGATCGAAAGCATGGTGGCGACACTGATTCAGGCGGAGCGCTACGGTACACCGCTGTCTCAGGCGCTGCGTACGATTGCAGATGAAAGCCGAAAGACGCTGATTTTGGGGCTGGAAGAGAAGGCCGGGAAATTGCCTGCACAACTGAGCGTGCCGCTGATGGCGCTGATCCTGCCGCCGATTATCGCGATTATGGCATCACCCGCGCTGGTGCGAGTGATCCGCCTGCTGGCGCAATAGCTTTTTACTTTCAACATATTGATTTTAAGTTTTTTTAAACACATTGATTCCCGGTGTTAGCCGGAAATTACCAAGGTTACAACCGATGGAGTTATCGAAGATGGTCGATCTGGTAGCAAAACTCAAGCGCGGCGCGCCCATGCTGGCCCTGCTGATTGTCAGTACCGTGCTGGCGGGATGCAGCAGCTCGACGGCGATTAAAGGCAGCAAGGATGAAGGCCTGCGTTTGGCACGTCTGCTGCGCGATCAAGGGCGTGTTGAAGCCGCGACGGAAGTGTACGCGCGCCTCGACAGTCGTGATGCGCTGAAAGGGGCTGAAATGCTGGAATACGCCAGCGTTGCGGCTCTGGCACGTTCGCCACAGCAGACGTTGGAGCTATACGGACGAGCACGTCAGGCACTGGGCGGTGATACCAACAAAATGACACCGGGAGAAGCGCTGGCGGTGTGTCTGGGTATGGGGCGTACACAGTTGGCTCTAGGACGTAATGCGATGGCGCAAACCGACTTTGCCTGTGCGCTGAAAGCACAGCCGAATGACGCTGGCGCACTCAATGGCATGGGCGTGGTGATGGATGCATCAGGCAAACACGCAGAAGCGCGTCAACTGTTTGAAAAAGCATTGCAGGTGAACCCAGCCGATGTTGCAGCACTTAACAATCTAGCGCTGTCATGGTTGGCGAGTGGCAATACGGACAAAGCGATTTCTCTGCTGCGTTCGGTGGATGAGAGCAACGCAACCAGCAGGCTGAATCTGGCGCTGGCCTACCTTTCTGGTGGCAGAGACGATGAAGCGCGTTCGGCGCTGGCGACCATTGCACAGCCGCAGCGTATTGATGGCTTAATGGACGAGCTGAATCAGCGTTTACAGCAGATGCAGAAGGATAAATCCCGTGGTGAAGCGCTGCTGTTGTCCAGCCGTCAACGTCTGCAATTGAGTGCACCTGAGTAATGGTGTGGCTCCGTAATCGCGACCCGTGGCGTAAGAAAGGCATAATGCAAGGAATCGTGCCACACCATGAACGCAATTGGCGCAGCACGCGCGGCGTGATTGCCACGGAAGTGGCATTTCTGGTGCCGGTGGTGTTGGTCGGGGTGATGATGCTGTTTGAACTGGCTCGTATCGGGCTGGTGATTGCCGTTGGCAGCGCCGCGCTGGATAAAGCCGTGCAGACGTTTCGTCTTGATAACCTCGTTACGGACAGTGCGGAACAGATGGGAACGCGGCTAAAGGCGCGCATGGTTGAAGCGGGATACGGCTACCTCAAGGAAGATGATTTAACGGTTAGCGTGTTGCACTTCGACAATTTGACTCAGCTTGGCGGGCTGACGAACGGCAATAGCAGTCAGGACAACCCCAATGGCGAAGAAACGACGACGCTACCGGTGTGGTCCGTGACGGTGCAGATCAAAAAAGCGTTCATTACGCCGCTGCCTGAAGTGTTAACGCTGGGGGACACTTTCCGCTATCAATACAAGCATGTGTTTGGGACGGAACTGCGCAATGACTGATCGCTTATTGAAAACCAGTCATGTATTGAAAAACAATCGCTTCCTGAGCGGGCTCCGTCGCTTCTGGTTTTCTCGCCGCGCTTCTATTGCGGTAGAAACGGCGCTGGCGTTTCCGATTGTGCTAGCGATAGGGTCGCTGTGTGCGGATCTCTACACCGTAGGGTTGGAACGTACGCGCATGGAACAGCGAGCGGGTGCCATTGCGTCAATATTAGCGATGCAGCAGAAGCTGGATGAAAAAGGGCTAAAAGGGCTGCTCGATACGATATTGCCAACGGAAGGTGCAGGAAACTATCAGTTGTTAATCAGCAACGTGCGCCAGACTGGTGAACTGTACTGGCAGTTGAGCAGAGGCACAGCAGAAGCGCTGTGTGTGGACAGTGAAACACTGCCAGGTGAAGAGTATCTCCCTGAACTGCCAGAAAGAGATCGTGAGGAAGGCAGTAAGACGACCTCCATGATAGTGGTCGAGATTTGCCGTCAGGGTAAAGACGTGAGCCTGCTGGGCGGCATGTCGCTGGGCGGTCTGCTGCACGCGTCGTCAGTCAGTCGGGTTGCTATCAACGTGGTTGAACTGGACGAGGTACTCAGAAAAGAGGCTCGGCTAGAGGAAGAAGATCAGTAATAACCGGCGTATATACAGATACAGAAGCGGCACATAGACCGCAAACGGCAGCGAGTGTCTCGTTACCGAAATAACGAAACAATTAAGACAAATAGGCATATGAGCAATGTCGTTTTTATTTTCCCGTTTTATGGGCGGGTTGAGTACGTGCTGAATCTAGGTATACAGGATAGGAATTGATGAAAAAAACCTTACAGAACAGAAGCGTAAAAAAAGACGATACCGGAATAACGCTGTTCTTACGTGAGCGCCTGTCTGCCTTTGTTCATCAGGAAAAGGGTGCAGGCACGGCATTCTATGCGCTGGGTGCGATGGCGTTATTGGTGACGGCGGCTTTTATCGTCGATACCTCGACGGCAACCGGCGATGCGACGCAGATCAAACGTGCGACGGATGCCGCCGCGCTCGCAGTCGGGCATCAGGCGACCATTAATGGCGAAGAATACAGTCAGGAAGACACGAATAAGCTGGCGTATGAATACGTCAAAAACAATCTGGGGATGAATAAGGCCCTGAGTGAAAAACTGGTGGCGAGTGATGTGTCCGTTACTGAAGGGCGCAACAGTGCCACACGTAAAACCTATACCGTTACTGCCGCCTTTGAAACCAAGCCTAGCCTGCTGAGCCTGGGCGCAAAGAAGCAGGAAGTGTATTCGACCTCGGAAGTCATCAACCGTCCGACCGAAATTGCTCTTGTCATGCCAGTGACAGGCGATATGAGTGAGGGGGATATCCGCTCGCTGAAAAGCGTCAGCCGCTCGTTTGTCGAACGCATGCTGAGCAGCGCGGACGGTAAACGTGACAACCTGTGGCTATCGCTGGTGCCGTACAGCCAGTCCGTGAACGTGTACGACGCAGAAGATGCGAATCGCATTCGCCGCTGGTCTACGCCGAGTGCACTGAACCCGCCGGAGCTGCGTTCGCTCTTTGCCAGTGGCGTTGTCAGTAGCCTCGCCGACCGTCGTTTCCCCGATCGCCGCGCTAACCTGCTGTGCATGTATCGTGGGCTGGGTCGAGAGGAAAACTTCTTCTGGGATGAGCCGCCTGCCGGCCAATTCAGCATTTACTACCGTCACGACTTGCCGCAAAACGGCAGCCCCGGCGCACCGCCGATCTCTTGGCGCGGCCCGAATCCCGACCTCTATCCGTGGGATAACAACTCCAATGCCGTGGATACCCGCTTTATTGTGGCAGACCGTGGGTGCCCTAACGCGGCACTGATGCCGCTGACCAACGAAGAAAGCAGGCTGAATCAGCGTATAGAGCAATTTTCTGCCCGTTTTAACGTGAACTACGCCATCGGCATGTCGTGGGCGGGCGCTGCGCTGTCGCCAAATATGCGCGGTTCAGACGGCTGGGGCGATGCCAAGCTGCCGCTGGATTTCAATCTGGACGGCAACGGTGATGGGCAAAAGGTGATCGTGATGATGGCCAACACGATTGGTAACTGGTTCGACACCGATGGCTACAACTTCAAGCGTAATCAGTTTTCTGGCAGCACCGGATCAGATGTCGCACGCGAGTTCGCACAGCAGCGCTTCCGCGATCTGTGCTCCAGCTTCCGTGCGCGGAACATCAAATTTTATTTTGTCGGCATTCGCCCCGGCGACCCTGAAGACTTTGGCCGCAACCTGTTTGACACGGAGGCAACGCCGGGCCTGCTGGTCTGCACTGAAGGCGAAAAACGCATGAGCTTTATCGATGGTTCAGGCTTCGGCGCAGAAGGCGTTGAGGATCAATTGATTCAACGGTTGGATCGTATTGCCGGCCAGATCGAAACCGAGGGCGGTTATGTTCGGCTGGTTGAATAACTGCTGAATGTAGCCAGGAATGACGCGATTTGCCCCTTTTATTACAGGACATGACACGATGACTTTTTCCCGCTCAAAATCTGGTTCAGCCTTAACGCGCACGCCGCGTCAGGCGTGGGTATTGGAACCGCGCATGATGTTTGATGCCGCTGCTGTGGTCACTGCGGTGGATGTGGCTGCGCACGTTGCCGTTGCGGCAACGGATTCCGCGCCCGGCGTCGATGCCACGCCGGTTAAGGCAACGGTCACCATCACCGATTCCAGCGACAGCTTTGCACCGATTGATCTGTTCAGCGGCGTTAGCGTGTCAGCGGATAACGGCGGGCAGGAACTGAAAGATCTCGTGATTACCGTCAACCGCACGGGCGCAAATCAGGCAATCGTCATCGACGGTACTGACATTACGCTGGAAGCCGCTAATGGCGCAAAAACAACAGCGGGTGATGGACAATACAGCTATACCGTTGCGGTGAGTGGCGCGACGACAACCATCACGGTGAGTATTGAGTCATCTGCTGATGCATTTGAGCCTACTGACGTTGCGAAACTGATCGACGGTATCGCCTATAAACCACTCGATAAAACCGTGGCTGGCGGCGATGTGACGGTAACGCTGAAAAGCCTGAGTGACGACAGCGACACTGCTGACCTGAATATCCACGCGACTATCACTGTTGACAGCAAGATCAATGTGGCGCCCGTGGTGTCTGCATCGGATGCGCCAGAACTGGCCGAATTAATCATCGTACCCGGTATGGAATCGCCACAGGACGTGCGTTACTCCAATAATGGCGAGCGTGCCTATGCCATAGGAATCGATGGCACACTGGGTGTCTTTACCGTTGGCGAGCATGGCAAACTGACGTTGAGCCAAACGCTGAGTGATATCAGCGCGCTCAAGGATGTGAAAGACATCGCGCTGAGTGCGGACAATCGTTCACTTTATGCCATCACGGGCGATAGCAATATTGTCGCACTTAGCCTTGACGACAATGGGCAGATAATTCGGCTCAGCGGCAGCGATGAGCTGCCGGTATATACCCAGACGATTGCTGTGCAAAACGGCAATATTACCGGACTTGCTGTCTCCAGCGATGGCACTCAGGTTTATGTCACTACGCAATGGAACGGCATGATCGTCTTTACTCGCGATGCGACGACGGGCAGCCTGACATTCTTCCAGCGCGTGAATGAGAGCGGAATCGATCGCAGCGGCATTGTGGCGAGCAGCGGTAACTATGTTGTCACGATGGGGATGGGGGCAAAGCACACGCTGTCGGTTTTCCAGCGGAGTGAAACCGGAACATTAACCTCTGTCGCGACGCTGGAAACGTCTGGGGAAGGTTATGGCGCAGTAGATTACCAACTGACGATCTCGAAGGATCAGCAGTTCATCTACGTCGCCGATCCTGACAGCGGTGAAATCAGCGTCTATCAACTGCGCGATGGTACTGAAGGGAAGACGCTGACCCGCACGGATACGAAAACGCTGGAAGGTGTCAACGCACTCTATCTTAACGCCGACGGTAGCCAGCTCTATGCCTTGAGCAGCGAAGGTGCATTACAGATTTACAGCGTCAACGCCTCTACGGGTGCGCTAAGCGAAAGCGGCCAGATTAAGGATATTGGCGATACGCGCGGCATGGTGCTGTCGCCAGATGGGCAATCACTGCTGGTTGCTGGCGAGGCGATTCAGCGCTTTAGCGCGTTACGCACTTATCTCTATGGCAGCGACTTACCGTTTGCCGATCATATTGCGCTTTCGGATAGCAATCTGGATGTGTTAAACGGCGGCGCAGGTAACTATAACGGTGCCACACTGACTATCGGTCGTGAAACGCCTTCCGCAGACGATCAATTCGGCCTGAGTGCAGGTAACAGCCTGACGCTGCAAGACGGAAAAATTCTGCAAGCAGGTGCAGAAATTGGCACCTTTGCACAGAGTCAGGGCACGCTCAGCGTAACCTTTACCGCTGATGTGACGAAAGAAACCGCCAATGCTGTCCTGAAACAGATTACCTACCACAATGTCGGCAGCCAGAGCACCACCGACGCGGTAGTGCTGACGGTGACAGCGAACGATGGAGAGCTGAACAGCACGGTGACCACTGTCGCGTTGCTGTTGACCGCCAATAGTGCGCCAACGCTGGTTAGCCAGGGCGGAAGCAACCTGACGCTGGATACGCGTGGCGCATCCGTCACACTATTCAAAGATACGGCGATCAACACCGGGGAAGCCGGACAGGCACTGACCAAACTGTCGATAGGTATTGATGGCCTAAACAACCCGCATCAGGAATACCTGACGGTGGATGGCACTGTCATCGACCTGAGCAAAGACAGTTCGGGCACCACGGTGAGCGGTTACCAGTATAGCTACACCTATAACGCCCTGAGTGATGAATCTTCACTGGTGCTGAGTCATGCTCAGGGCATCAGCAGCATGGCGATGATGAAGCTGGTCGATGGCCTGAGCTACTCGGCTGGCAAAGAGAGCACCAGCGCCAGCGGCTTGCGTACCATTACGCTAACCGAGTTGCAGGATAACGGCGGCACCGCCAATGGCGGGAGCGATACCGCGACGCTGCTGGTATCCGGCAGCGTCAATCTGGCCTTCAACGAACTGCCAACGATCGAGGCGACCTATTCCCCCGATGCTGCGCTGTTTTACAACGATGGGAAGCTCAGTGACTACAACGAGCGCGTCTCGGCGATCGGCGTTTCTCAGGATGGTAAAACCCTGCTGGTCACCGGCAGTGAAGGGAACAATAACGGCGGCAAGACCTACCTGCGCGTTTACGCTCGTGATGCGGAAACCGGCAAGCTGACGCTGCTACAAAGTTTCACGCAGGGCGAACAGGACGATCCGTCCACCCCTGTGATTGAAGTTAACGGACTGAATACCCTCACCACGCTGGCACAGTCGAAAGACGGCTCCAGCGTGTATGTGGCGGGCGGTAGCGGTAGCGCCTACTCGCTGGTGCAGTTTAGCCGCGATGCGACGACGGGACAGCTGAGCTATGTCGGCATCGTCGCCACACAGGACGTGAATGGCGTTAGCGGCCTGGATGCGGCGGTTTCCGAGATCGTGGTGTCCGACGACGGCACCTCGCTATATACCATTAATGGTGTGACGCCAGTTGATGGTTCTACCGGTAAAAATGCTGTTACCTTCTTCTCGCGCGATACCACTTCCGGTGCGCTGGCGTTTGTCGGCTCGCTGGTTGGTAGCGATACCATTCCACTGAAAAGCCCAAGCGGCATTGTGCTGTCCAGCGATGGTAAATCGGCCTATATCTCTAATCTGGGGAACAACAGCATTACCGTACTGTCGCGTGATGCGGATACGGGCAGCCTGAGCTATGTCACCACGATTAATAAAAGTACGATCGCAGCTGATACGAATAGCGCAGACATTCCGAAGGACGATCGTTACCTCACCGCGCTGCAAGATATCGTTATTTCACCCGATAACCGTTTTGTTTATGTGTCGTCAAATACGCAGGGTACCGTCTCAATTTTCAGCCGTGATGGGGACACAGGGGCGCTGACCTACGCGGGGACAATGGATTTATACAACAGTGAAAGCCATGTTCCTGCTGAGCTACGTGCGACATCACTGCGCGAAATTATTCTCTCTCAGGATGGTTCAGCGCTGTATGTTGCGGCGTTCGGCGGTAAGTCACTGCTGGTCTTCGCCCGCGACGCAGATTCTGGTGCCTTAACGTACCGTAATAGTGTTGAGCTCTCGGTTGCCACCGTCAACCACCTCGCTGTTAGTGCAGATGGTAAAAATATCTATGCGGGCGTCAGTACGTTTTTTGCGGGGCTAAACGTGTTCACCGCAGCGGCAAATGCACCTTATAGCCAGACGGCGGATGTACCGTTTGCCACGGGCGTTACGCTGTCAGACCAGGAGTTGGACGCCGCTGATGACTACAAAGGCGCATCGATCGTCATTAGTCGCAATGGTGAAGCATCGGCAAATGACCACTTCGCTTTCCAGAATGGAAGCGATCTGACGCTGTCCGGCAGCGAGATTCAGTATCAGGGCGCGACCATTGCTACCTTCAATGTGAGTGATGGTGCGGTGTCTATTGTGTTTACCGAAAGTGCTACGAAAGCGGTCGCCAATCAGGTTCTGCATCAGATTACCTATCGTAATGATGGTGATACGGCTGGCGCATCGATTCCACTGAAGATCACCTTGAGCGATGGTGCTAAGGATACCAGCCTGCTGTTGACGCTGGTGGAGAACAAAGCGCCGATCGTGGATAACGTGGGGTACGTCCCGCCGTCTGGTACAGCAGGACAGTCATATAGTGCCGTATTGCCAGAAAATCTGTTCCGAGCTCCTGAAAATGGCGCACTGACGTGGCGGGTCAACGGTCTTCCTGATGGATTAACCTTCGATTCCACAACCCGCACGATTTCCGGTACGCCAGCGCTTAATGGCGCAGGAGCCTTTACTCTTACCGTGATAGTGACCGATGAATCAGGTGCAGAGGCGGAGCAGACGCTTACGCTAACCATGACATCCGTTCTCGCACAAATGCCAGTGATTGGCGGTGAGTCGAGCGCCCTTCAGAATGATTACGGCCTTGATGGTTATGACTCCAATAGTTATGTCGATGTGCTGAGCGGAGTAAAAGACAGCGCGCTGGCTGCGGATGGGAAAACCCTCTATGTCGTGAGTTCACCTGAGGGGGGATCTGCGGTACTGAGCATTTTTGTACGCAATGAGGAAGGCAAATTTACCCTGTCGAAAACCTTCTTTAACTACCGCTCTGTTTATAACGATGAGACAGGGCAAAACGATAACGTTGTGGACAATGCCGGATTGGCCGGCGCGTCAGACGTCATTCTGTCCGCTGATGGGCAGTACCTGTATGTGGTGGGTAGCGAAGGCAATGCGGTAACGATCTTCCGCGTTGGTAGCGACGGTGAGCTGACGCAGGCTGGCGTCCTTGATTCGGCTGAACTGGATGGTCGTTCGCTGGATGTGCGTTCTCACATTGTTTCTCAGGGCGATTACCTCTACCTGACGGCCGCGCAGTCTGACAGCGATACAGATGCGCGTAGCGTGCTGGTGTTTAAGCGCGGGGTGGACGGCAGCCTGACGTCAGTTTCCCAGACCGATAATTTGATCGGGGCGAGCCGTCTTGTTCTTGATCCAACCGGACGTTATCTGTTCGTGTCGGGTTCAGGCGGTACGGTTGGTGTCACCGCATTCAGTATTGATGCACAAGGCGCGTTGTCTCAGGTCGGCCAGATTAGTGGAACGAGCGAGTATGACATCAATGGGCTCGCCCTCTCGCCTGATGGCAAAACGCTATATGCGATTAATGCTGATGGAATTCAGTACACACTCAATACGATAACGGTAGGTGCCGATGGGGCACTGACGCTTACGGATACAACGCCAATTACCGATGATGGGGGCGATACCGGTGAAGCGCTGGCAACCAGTCTGGTGGTTTCTGCTGATGGCACGTCGCTGTTCGTAATTGGCAAGAATATTTCTGTTTTCTCTCGTGCTGAAGATGGCAGCCTGACGTTGAAGCACACGATTAGCGGCAGTTGGGATAGCCCGCTCAATATTTCCTTCTCTGATCTGCAAAACGTGGAATTGAGTGCAGACGGCAAGCAGCTGTACCTGATTGGCGGCGATAAGATCCATGTGCTGAATGTCGGTACTGCCAGTGCTACCTACACCGAAGATACTGACGCAACGGTGCTACTGCCATCAGGTCGTTTGTCCGATCCGCAGTTAGATGCGTTAAATAACGGTGCGGGTAATTATAGCGGTGCGAGCATCACGGTAGGCCGACAAGAAGGCGGGCTACCGGAAGATATCTTTGGCTTTAAGGCCTATAACGGCTTGGCACTGGACGGTAATAATATCGTCAAAGATGGCACCACTATTGCCACCTTTACGCAGGCTGATGGTGTGTTGACGGTGACCTTTACGGCTGTGGTGACAAAGGCCGATGCGCAGAATGTGCTACGGCAGATCACCTACCACAATACCAGTCCGGATCCAGAACACGCGGGATCGTCACCGGCCTTCACCTTCAGCATCAATGATGGCGACAATAACGTCGCTACGATGGACGTGACGGTTAATCTTGTTGGCGTAAACGATCCGGCTGTACTGAATACGACGGTGCTGAATCCACAAATCCCAGGCAACGGCGAGTTCGTTAAGCTGTTTAAAGATACGCATATCGACACCGTCGAGAGTGGGCAAACTATCTGGCAGGTGGTGCTGACGTTTGATGTCTCAGGGCCAAATGAGACGATCAGCGTCGATGGCAGCACGATCGTGCTCGAAAAATCCAACGGTACACCGCGCACAGCCAGTGGATTGCAATATTCCGTTGAAGTGAAAGACGGTAAAGCCACGGTTCTCCTGTATGTCGGGAAAGACGGTAGCGGTACTGCCGAGATTATTGACAGCATCGGCTACAACTATCTGGGCAGCGAGTCCAGCGGGGAACGCCACGTTACCCTAATGGTCAAGGAAAATAACTATAGCGGCAGCGCCCCGGAAACCACTCTGGAACAAACCATTACGCTGACGCTGGTACCTGCGGCGGAAGCCAATACCGCGCCGGTTATCACGGTTCCGGCTACAACTCCCGCGTATACCGAACGCGCCGAACCTGTCGTGCTGGCACCTGACGCAACGGTGTCTGATGCACAGATGGACAAGCTCAACGACGGTAAAGGCAACTACGACGGCGCGACGCTGAAGATTACGCTGGGCGAGGGTAAAACGGCGCTGGATAAGCTGAGTCTGGGTGCTGGTAACAGCCTGACATTATCGGGTGATACGCTTCAGAAAGATGGTGTGGCGATTGGTCAGGTCAGCAATAAAGACGGCGTGTTGACGATTCACTTCAATAGCAATGCAGGCACGATCCCCACCACGGAAGACGTGCAGAACACGCTGCGTCAGATTACCTACGCCAGCGACAGCCATACGCCCGCCGCACAGGTCGCGGTGACGGTAACATTATCCGATCGCTATCTGGTGTCTCAGATCACTGCCTTGTCAGTGGCGATTACCGCTATCAATGACACGCCTGTGGTGGCGAACGATCCGGTGCTCTCTGCCGATGAATTGCGTTTGGTGAATGCGTATACCGCGATTACCGGGCTGGGCACGGTGACGGCTGCTGCCCGCACGGCAGATGGGTTGGCGGTGTATGTCAGCGATGATAAAGGGGCGATTGCCTTATTCCAGCGTGACGCGAATAGCGGTGAATTAACCTATGTGCGTACTTTTTCCGCCGTAGACGGTGTTCAGGGGATAAGTCAGCTACAGGTTTCTGCCGAGGGCAATAGCGTGTATGCGCTGCGTGCCGACGGCAACGCAATTGTTTGGTTTAGCCGTGATGCTGAGGGCAATCTGGAGCATAAAGAAACGCTTAATGAGGGAGAAACGAATCGTTTCGAAGGCAACCTCTGGGACGTAAAAAATATTACGTTGTCGGAAGATGGCAAGACGCTGTATGTCATCAACAACTACAACCTTCTCTGGTTTAGCCGCGATGCGGCAACAGGCAAACTCGATTATGTTGGATTGATCGAGGGGGGGATGTGGAGTGAGCCTTACCTATGGCAACCCAGTGAGCTGGTCAGCCGCGGCAATCTGCTATTTGTGACGACGAATACCAGCAGTGGTTCATCACTGATTGTGTATACGCGTGGTGACAACGGCGAGCCGACGCTATTGGGGTACACCCGCGACTTTATCGATGCCTCGGATAATACCGTGCAGCTCTCTGGACTGGAACAGATAACGGTCAGCGCCGATGGACGCAGTGTCTTTGTCGCCAGCGCAGGGCAGATCGATGCCTTTGCGCTGGATACGGCAACGGGAACCTTCACGCACCTTGCTCGTGTCGCAGCAGAAGGCTCGGTGAGTGATATTGCCCTCTCTGCGGATGCGCGAGTGCTGTATGTTACGAAAGACGATGGTTCGCTCACTCGCTATGTGTTGAACGATCAAGCGCTGATAGCGCTCGATACGCAGGTCAGTGGCGGTGCGGGTTTCACTCATCTGCTGCCGGTTGACGGTAGCCTGATTGCAGCTGGCAGCGGCGTAACGGCGCTGGGTGAATCATCTCGCCTGCCGGTTTACCGTATCGATGGTTCAGCGGTCATCGTCGCACCAGCCATCATACTCAATGATGCGGAACTGGATGCATCGAACGGTGGGGAAGGAAATTATCAGGGGGCGTCGATCACGCTACAGCGTGGTGAAGCGGCGTCTGCAAGCGATCGTTTCGACTTCTCCGCTGGCAAGGGTTTCACGTTGGCGAATGGCGTGATTAGCCAAGAAGGGCAAGCGGTTGCGACCTTCACGCAGGTGGACGGCAAACTGACTGTAACCTTCACCGCAGCCATTTCTCGTGCAGATGCGACGACGCTGGCCCGCCAGATTAGCTGGGCGACGAGCGCTCCACTGACCGGAAACGCGGTGTCGTTGACGCTGGTATTCAATGATGGCGAAGCCGATTCCACCGCGCAGACGCTCGGTGTTACGTTGCTACGAGAGAGCAACCTGCCGCCTGTTGGTCATGCTGAGCAGTTCACTCCGCCAGCCGCACAGGTTGGTACCCGCTGGTCTTACTCCTTGCCCGATAGCCTGTTCAGCGATGCGGAAAATGATGCACTGACGCTGTCGATCAACGGTCTACCGAACGGGCTGACGTTTGATGCCGCAACGCGCACGATCGGCGGCGATCCGACCGTATCGGGAACATTCAACCTGACGATTATTGCCACGGACAGCGTGGGCAACGTGACGGCGCTGAATGTGGCACTGACGGTCAATACCGCCTCGACGCCTGTCGATCCCGGCACACCAGTCGACCCCGGCATACCAACGGAGCCGGTCAATCCTGATAACACCACCACAGCGGCACCGGTCATCCTTGTGCAGCAGGGCGTAAGCCTGCCTGTTGATTCGAACGAAAGAGATCGCGAACAGCCGCTGAGCGCGATTGTCGCCGACCTGTCTCGTCCAGATGTTCAACCGCTGCCGACCAACATAACTGCTGAGCCTGTGCGTCAGCGCGATGCTGATACGGCGCGCCAGTCTGATGCCCCGTGGGTGCTCGATCCCGTGATGTCGCAGCTGATGCCGACGCTAGATCAGGTCAATTTCTCTTCTCGTGCTAGCACTGTCGTGCGCGATAGCACGGCAGTCTCTCCGGCGGATTCCAATCTGTTCCTGAGCGTGCGCGGTCAGACAACGGCGCTGGAGTCGGCGTTTAGCAGCGTGCAGGGCGCGTTACGGCCGGATGCCTCCGGCGCACTCGCCTTTAGCTTGCCGCAGCGCATGTTCAGCGTGCGTGAAGGCAATGCCACGCTGACGCTGCAACTGGCGAATGGGCGTCCACTGCCTGCGTGGATACAGTTTGATGCCCGCAGCGGCGTGGTACGCATTACCGATGCCAGTGCATTGCAGGTGAATCAGGTCCAACTGGCGCTGAAAGCTCAAGCCTCAGACGGCACCAGCCGGACGGTGCCAATCACGCTGCAAACCGGACAGGGCGATGGCGCAGCGATGCCTACTGACCATGGCGCGATGCAATCGCCTTCCCTCCCCATTGAAAACTGGGATGTTGAACGGTTAGCGCCAGCGGGGAAAACCGCTTTTACCGAACAGTTGCGTCAGCATCAGCCTGAACAGGATGAACTGCTGGCGGCGCTCAGTGAGTTGAGCAGCCTGCGTACATAGCACACGTAGGCTGAATATTAAGACGAGATTTTATTTACTTATACCCTAAATAATTCGAGTTGCGTGAAGGCGGCAACTGCACGAATCCCCAGGAGCTTACTCAGGTAAGTGACTGGGGTGAGCAAGGGCAGCCAACGCACAAGCAGCTTGAAGTATGACGGGTATAACCACTAACCCGGGCGCTTGCAGGTGGTAATCAATCTACCGCCTGCAAGATGAAGGGACCAGACAAATAGAAGATGGGGAGAACCCGGGTGAATCAGCACATAGCGCATTTCTGGGATAGCCAGCAACACGACAGTCAGCAGCAGAACGTTCAACGCGAGGCTAGACCACGCTCCACAGGTTCCCGGGCGTTACGGATCGCGGTGACCCTCGCCTGTCTGGGATTGGCTGGCTGTGCCGTCAAACCAGAACCGGTAACGGTTGAACAGCAGGTTGCACAGGCGCTAAGCGACAGAACACAGATGTTCGCCAATCAGGAACCGGTGCGCGGTACGATCACGCTGGATGAGGCCATTGCCCGTGCGCTGAAATATAACCTGCAACAGCGGGTCGCGCTGCTGGAACAAGCGATGGAAGATGACCTATTGGGCGTACAGAATCTGGACATGCTGTTACCGAAACTGACCGCGCGCGCCGGGCTACAAACCCGCGACAACGTAGCGGGCTCTAGCAGCGAGTCGGTCACTACGGGCCGACAGTCGCTGGAAGCGTCCACCAGTCAGGATCAGACCATGCGCACCGCCGATTTGACGATGAGTTGGAATGTGCTGGACTTCGGTATCAGTTATTTCAATGCCAAAGTGCAGGCTAACAAATCTCTGGCGGCGGAAGAACGTCGTCGTCGCGTGGTGGCAGATATTACCCGTCAGGTGCGTACCGCTTATTGGGAAGCGGCAACGGCGCAGCGTTTGCAGCCGGAAGTCACTACTTCGTTGACGCAAGCACGTCAGGCGCTGGAATACGCGCGTCAGACCGAACAGCAGCGTCTGCTTGCACCGGTTGAAGCGCTGCGTTTCCAGAAAAATATGCTGGAGATGGTGCGCCAGTTGGAAATTGTCGACAGCGATCTGGTGGTGGCGAAATCCCGTCTGGCGGCGTTGATGAACCTGCCGCCGTCCAGCAAATATGATGTTGTCGTGCCGAGTGAAAGCAGTCTCGTAGCGCCGAAGATGGCCTACTCGCTCGACGATCTGGAAAACTTCTCGATGGTGAAACGTCCGGAAGTGCGTGAAGAGAACTATCTGGCACGCAACAGCGTACTGGAAACGCGTAAATCGCTGCTGCGTCTGCTGCCGGGTGTGTCGTTATTTGCCGGTATCAACGGCGATAGCAACAGCTATCTGGTTAATCACCAGTGGGCGAATGCGGGCGTTCAGGTCAGCGGCAACCTGCTGAACGTGCTGTCGTGGTCATCGGTTAAACGTGCCGGACAGGCGAATGAAGATCTGGCAGAAGTCCGTCGTCAGGCGTTGCGCATGGCGGTATTGACGCAGGTGAATGTAGCCTGGCAAGAATACCAGCAGAGCACGCGGATGTTCGGTCGCTATCAGGAACTGGCGCGGATCCAGCGCGGCATCCTGAACCAAACCACGCTCAGCGTACAGCATCGTGCCGAAACGCAGATGGAGCAGGTACGCGTCAGTACGGAAACCATTCTGACGACCCGCGCGCGCGACCGTAGCTTTGCCGACGTGCAGAACTCGCTGGGCGCGGTGTATCAGGCTGCCGGGCTGGATGTGCTGCCGGATAACGTGAACGATGTCAGTCTGGCCGCACTGAGCAGCTCGATTGCCCGCACCACGGGGAATCTTGAAAAAGGCGGTGTTGCGGTGCCGCGTCTGTCCCTGTCAACACCGGCTACGCCTGCCACCACGACGGCTTCTACCATAATAGCTCCATCTGCAACGAAGCCCGTCACGCCTGTTGCCGTGACGCCATCGGCTAACACGGGGAAACCCTATCGCGTGGTGAACACGGATATGTGGGACAACCTGCAATCTCTACAGGCGGGAGGCTCGCGTTAATGGCTGTCTGCATGATGCGTCCGCTGTTACTGGTGAGTGCGTTAAGTCTGCCCCTGTGGGGGCAGGCTGCGACCACAGGAGACATTCGTGTGCAGCTTAGCGCACAGCGTTACACCGTGTTATCCAGCGAAATAGCCGGGAAAGTGACGGATATTGCAGTGAAGGAGGGCGAACACTTCAAACAGGGTGACACGCTGGTAACGTTTGATTGCACCGTGCTGCGTGAAAAACTGAACTACTCGAATGCCGCAGAGAATGCCGCGCGTAAGAAGCTGGCGATTGCCGATCGGTTGGATAAGCTCAATTCGATCAGCCTGTCGGATGTCGATCAGGCACGATCGTCGGTGTCGATGGCGCAGGCAGAAAGCGGTGTCAATCGCGCCATGCTGCAACGCTGCGTCATTAAAGCTCCGTTCTCTGGTCGCGTAACGGAAACCAAGGTCAAGCGTTGGGAATCCGTGCCTGAAGGGAAAGAGCTGTTGGCGATTTATGATGACAGCGCGTTCGAGCTGGAAATGATCGTGCCGTCGCGTTGGTTAGTGTGGTTAAAGCAGGGCAGCGCTTTCCAGGTCACGCTGGATGAAACCGGCCTGAGCTATCCGGCTGAAATCAGCCGCCTTTCGTCAGCGATCGATCCGGTCAGTCAGTCGGTGAAGGCCTTTGGTCGGATTACGCAATCCACCGCAGGATTACTGCCGGGCATGAGCGGCGTCGCGCAGATTGCACCGCCTGACGCAGCAGGTAGCGTATCGCCATGACCGATCGGAACACAACGGCAGCAGCAGCAACCGAACAGGATACCCGACTGGCGCTGTTGGCCGAGCTATTGCAGTTGCAAAGCCGTGCCAGAGCGCGGGAAACGCTGGATGAACTGGCGTTTTTCATCGTCAATGAAACGCACCATCTGGTGAAGTATCGGCAGGCGCTGCTGTGGGACTGCGACAAACGACGCTTGCAGGCAGCTTCCGGGCTGGCCTCGCTCGATCACAACGCGCCGTTTTGCACCGAATTTAGCCGCCTGTGCCGCCAGTGGCAGGAGGAAGGACGCCAAACACAGGTGCTGCAATGCCAAGAGTTGCCTGCTGACGATCGGGTTCTATGGCAGGAGCATTTGCCGGAATTTTTACTCTGGTTACCGTTGCGTGTCGCTCAGGGGAATGCGCCGCTGGTGCTGGTGTTAGCACGCGACAGCGCATGGCTGCCTGCCGAAATCGTGCTGCTGGAAAAACTGGCTGACGCCTACGCGCATGCGTGGTCAAGCCTGTGCAAAGTGCGTCGTCGCCCATCGAAAACGCCGCCGGCCAGACGCCGCCTGATCCTTGCCGCCGCGATCGCGCTGGTGCTGATCTTATTGATCCCGGTTCGCCAGTCGGTGCTGGCTCCGGCGGAGATCGTCGCGCACCGTCCGGTTATGGTACGCGCGCCCGTGGCGGGTGTGGTGGATGACATTCTGGTTCGGCCCAATCAAACCGTTAGCGCTAACCAACCGCTGGTGCGGCTGGACGTGCGCGAACTGGAAAATCGGTTGGAATCGGCGCGGCAGTCTTTTGCCACTGCCGATGCCCAGTACCGTCAGGCGCAGCAGCAGGCGTTGTTCGATGCTAACAGCAAAGCCAGTCTGGCTGTGCTGCAAAGCCGCCGAGAACAGGCACAGAGCGATATGGATTTTCTGCAACGTCAGCAGGAACGTATGCAGCTCGTTTCCCCGCGTGACGGCGTGGCGATTCTTGATGACGCCAGTGACTGGATTGGGCGCTCGGTGGCGGTCGGGGAGCGCATTATGATGATCGCCGATCCGCACGATGTGGAGCTGGAAATTCAGTTGCCTGCGGCGGATGCGATTGCGCTGGAAAATGGCGCGGATGTCCGCCTGTTCCTCAATGTTGCACCGAATTCTGCACAGGAAGCGCGGCTTGAACAGATTGGTTATCGCGCTGCGCCGACGCCGGATAATGTGATGGCCTATCGGCTGCGGGCGCGTTTTACGCAGGATGACCCACTGCTGCGCGTAGGCCTGAAAGGTACGGCTAAGTTATACGGGAAACGCACGGTGCTATTCGTTTATCTGCTGCGTAAACCGCTGGCATCCCTGCGTGTTTGGCTGGGCGTCTAACGATGGCCGGAGGTGCGACGCCAACTGCTGGGCTCAGTCCGCTGCGCGATGAACTGATCCTGCATACCGGGCCAGCTAATCGCGATGGATCGCCAAGCTGGACGCTGGAAGATCCGCTGCGCGGTCTTTATTTTCGTATCGGCTGGGCAGAAATGGCGATGCTATCGCGTTGGTCGATGGGGAACGCCGCACAGATCGTGGCCGAGGTTAACCAGACTTCTGCATTGACGCTCGATGACAGCGATGTGCAGTACTTCAACCGTTTCTTACAGGCTAACAGCCTGACGCGTGTTTCCGGTGATGAAGCGCTGGCGCAGTTTACCCGTCAGGTGGAGCAGTCACGCGTCTCGATTTGGCGCAAGTTACTGAAGAATTATCTGTTTTTTCGTATTCCTTTATGGCATCCCGATCGTTTTCTGGGCGCGACGCTGCCGTGGATCGCGCCGCTTTTCAGCCGTACTTTTCTCAAGCTGACGCTGCTGGTGGCCGTGCTGGGCTTATTCCTCGCCGGACGCCAGTGGGAAACGTTCAAACATACGTTTTTGCACTTCTTCACGCTGGAAGGCGCTGCGTTAGCCGGGCTGACGCTGTGCTTTACCAAGATCCTGCATGAGTTCGGCCACGCCTACACCTGCAAGCGCTTTGGTGCGCGGGTTGCCACGATGGGCATCGCATTTCTGGTGATGATGCCAGTGCTGTACACCGATACATCCGGTTCATGGAAACTCACCCGCCGCCGACAGCGGATGGCGATTGGCGCAGCGGGTATGATGACCGAACTGGTGCTGGCGGCGTGGGCTACGCTGGCATGGAGCTTCTTACCGGACGGCATGCTGCGTAGCGCCGCGTTTATGCTGGCGACGACCACCTGGATCATGACGCTGGCGATTAATCTCAGCCCGCTGATGCGCTTCGACGGCTATTTCCTGCTTTCAGACGGATTACAGGTGCCGAATCTGCAAAACCGAGGTTTTGCCATCGGCCGCTGGCAGATGCGGGAGTGGCTGTTCGGGCTAGGGGATACACCGCCGGAGCACTTTCCGCGCTGGCTGCAACGCACGCTGGTGGGCTATGCGTTTGCGGTGTGGATATACCGTTTCTTCCTGTTTACCGGTATCGCGATTCTGGTTTACCACATGGCGTTCAAGCTGCTGGGGATGCTGCTTTTCGCGATTGAAATCGGCTACTTCGTGGTGATGCCTGTGGTGAATGAAGTGCGCGAATGGAGTAAACGTCGTAAGGACTATCGTATGAACCGTAATATGACGACGACGCTGACCGTGAGCGCCGTGGTTCTGCTCTTGCTGATGATTCCCTGGCAGCGCAGCGTGTACGCGCCGGCGCTGCTGCGGGCGGAACAGCAAAGCAGCCTGTATATGCCTGTACCCGCGATGATTCAGCACATTAACGTGCAGGTTGGTCAGCCTGTGCGCGCTGGTCAGGCACTGTTTACGCTATCGTCTGATGCGCTGGCGCATGAACGGCAACAACTGGAACGACAAATCTCTACGCTGAACTGGCAAAGTACCTTTCAGGTATTCAACAAGGAAGCAGTTGGCGATCATCAGCGTGTGAAGCAGGAGCACGAAGCCGCGCTGCAAAAATTACAGGTATTGCAGCGTCAGTCTGAACAACTGACGGTACGTGCACCGATAGACGGCGTAGTGGCGGATATGGCAACGCCGCTGGAAACGGGCGAGTGGATGGGGCAGGGCGAATGGCTGGCCGTCGTGACCAAGCCAACCGGCGGACTGGTGGAAGCATTCGTGTCGGAAAAAGACTGGCAGCGACTCAGCACGGGCGGAAAAGGCACGTTTTATTTACAGGATGTCAGCCGCGCGTCGCTGCCGCTCACTATTGTGGAAATTGCCAGCACGGCGACCCGCGACCTGAATGCCACGCCGGAACTAGCCTCGGTTTACGGCGGTGATATTGCCACTCTGAGCGATTCACAGCGCAAACTGCATCCTGAGCAGGTGGTTTATCGGGTCTTGCTCAGTCTACCTGCCGATTATCGTGCTCAGCCGCAGGTACTGCGCGGCACGGTAGTCATGGATGGTGAGGCTCAAAGCCTGTTGATTCGCGGCTGGAAAGTGGTATCCGCCGTGCTGATCCGCGAACTGTCATTCTGATCGGTTTTGATTTCTGCGATGTCGATCCTGACTTTCTTCCCGCTAGTGCCAGATTCTTTTTTTTGCTGGCAGTAGCGGGAAGGAGGGCGCTTATCTCCTCGATTATGTTGTTCCTGATATCTCTATCTCATCTATTTAAAATGGCAGAAATTTTTAATTTCAGCGACAAGGTTTGGTGCCATACCGAGATACACGGGGCTACCACGGTGCGAGGTGTCCCTGCGGGAACCTCATCACCGTGTTTCCCCTAATATCTGACATTTGCCGTGGCCTGAACCATCGCGATAAACGTTTCTGTTTAAACAGTGGAACACAAGAGGGCTGACTGTGAAGCGATCTGTCTTGTTGTTGGTGGGCGCCATGCTGGCACCCTATAGCTATAGTGCGCAGGATAATGCCGTGTCGTTATCCGTTTCCGGTTTGAATACCGTTCTGGATAACGGTCTGCTGAAAGTCACATTCGGGGAGGATGGCAGCGCGGTGAGCATGGTGACGGGTAGCAAAAATATCGTCACTAACCTGTCCGGTGCGGCACGCGATCCGAGCAAAACGCGTAGCGCTTACCTCGATTACTATATCAATAATGGCAATGTTAAAGGCGTCAAAGATTTCGTCCCTGAGCGGCTGGAGGTGCTGCGTAACGATCGTGAGATGGCGCATGTGGCCTATATCGACGATCGAGGCGGGCTGTTAAAGCTCGAATATCATCTGATTATGCGTCGCGGCGTTAGCGGGCTTTACAGTTATGTGGTAGCCGAAAATAGCGGAAGTCAGGGTGTTAACGTCAGTGAGCTGCGTAACGTCTATCGCTTCGATCCTGCACGGTTAGACCATCTCTACAGCGGCGTTCGCCAGGGTAAGCCGCTGCTCTATAGACAGCTTGAAGCCTCGCCAAAGGTGCAGGATGAAACCTGGCGACTGCCGGATGGCAGTATCTATTCCAAATATGACTTCGCTGGTTATATGCGGACCGCGCCTTTCTGGGGTGTTTTCGGCAATGGCGTGGGCGCATGGTTGATTCACGGCAACCGGGAGTATTTCTCCGGTGATGCGCTCAAGCAGGATTTGTTGGTGCATCAGGATGCGATCATTCTGAACTATATGACGGGGTCGCACTTTGGCACGCCGGATATGAAAGCCCCGCCGGGCTGGAAAAAATTCTACGGCCCGTGGCTGCTGTACATTAACGAGGGCGATACCGAACAGGTGCTAGCGGATGCCCAGCGTCAGGCACTGACGGAAACGGTTAGTTGGCCGTATAAATGGGTGGACGATTCCCGCTATGCGCGCGATCGCACGCAGGTCAGCGGACGCGTTGCCAGCCAGCAGCCAGTCACTGTTGTGCTTTCATCGTCATTGGATGAACCGTTTGATGTGCAAACCCGCGGCTATTCGTATCAGGCAACGACAGACTCGCAGGGAAATTTTGCTATTCCTCATGTCCGACCGGGTAATTACCATCTGTCCGTGTACGCCAACAGCGGTACGCAGCCGGGGATATTGGCAGAGCAAGCGCTGTCCGTTTCTGGTGATAAGCAAGTACTGCCGATGATAACGCTGCCTAAAGCCGAATCGGTTGTCTGGGCCATTGGGCAAGCCAATCGGCAGGCGAGCGAATTCCGCTTTGGTAACGAAGTACGTAACACCCGCTGGCAGCATGAGGTTCCTGCAAATCTGACGTTCGATATTGGCCGCAGCGACTATCAGCGCGACTGGTATTACGCGCAGACCAAACCGGGAAAATGGGATATCCGTTTCGCGCTACAACCTGAGAAGAAAACCTATTTCCTTAACATCGCACTGGCGGCAGCCAGCAACAGCGGCATGAGCGAGCCAACCGTGCCACAGTTGGCGGTAATGGTAAACGGCACCACGCTGGAGACACTAACTTACGACAACGATAAAGCCATCTATCGCGGTGCGCTACAGAGCGGTCGCTATCACGTTGCACGTATCCCCGTATCATCCGGTTTCCTGAAAAATGGCAACAACACAATCACACTGCAATTAAAAGGCGGCAGCGTGATGTATGACGTGGTGACGTTAAGCGAGGAATAAATCCAGCTTGAACAACGCGTAGGGGAGTGGGCAGGGATAGCCCACGATAAAAAAGAGCAGGAGCGATTTTCAACAACGCGTAGCGTTGGCCCGAAGGGGTGTGGGCAGGGATAGCCCACGATAAAAAATTATTTCTGCTCGCTGAGAAGCAGTTGCGCCATCTCTTCATTGGACAATTGTGTGACGCGCTGAACCAACTCCTGCTCCATTTTACTTTGCAGCATCTGACGGGCAATATTTAACGCGCTGGCTTTCATTCCTTCTTGCATCCCTTCCTGCATTCCTTGTTCAAATCCCCTTTGATGTAATTGCTGTGCAATAGTCATAGTATCTTCCTTATGCGTTGACAGGGGCTCAGCCACTGAATCAATGAATCTGTCTATGTCAGAGGTATTGCCTACTTTCGCGACGTACAGTAACAACGCGTGCCGCAGTGGTAAAGACAGGTTCCAGTGTTCAAATAATAGCCCGATGTCGTGTGCCAATTCCAGCATATCTCGTGTGCGAATATGCTTTTGTACGAGTTCCAGCAGCGCTGCACGACGGTGCGTTTTGATTTCCTCATCTGGAATTACAGTCAGATCTATCAACGGAAATGCACGATGGTAAACCTGTGCTGCCAGTTCCGGATCGGTGAAATGATCCCACCACTGCATGCTATACGGGTAAGGACTCCGTTTGCCGTGATAGAACAGGAGCGGAATGACGACGGGTAACGACCGATGACCTTGCGATAAATGTTGCTGCATAGCATCAAGGCAGTAGCGTAATAGCCGGAAGGGCATGAGTTTGTCGGGTCGGCTTTGATGTTCTATGACGCAATAGATATATCCAGAGCCAGAGCGAGTTTGTAGTGAGTACAGCATATCTGACAGACGTGAACGCAATGTTCTTTCGATAAACGATGCAGACTCCAACTGTAATGTACTGAAATCACACTGTTGCTGAATAGCGGGTGGCAAATGAGCTGTAAGGAAATCTCTGGCGATATCAATATCGCTTAAAAACTGCTTGAAGATGGCATCGTGAGGCTGCATCGCATCCTTCCCTGTGATGAGTATGCCGACACCATAGCGAATGGTTCAGAGAGGAAAAGCGTGCTGATTATTATTGGGAATCCGTCCCGCAAAAAAGAGCAGGAGCGGTTTTCAACAACGCAAAGCGTTGGCCCGGAGGGAGTGGGCAGGGATAGCCCACGATAAAAAATCGCAGGAGCGATTTTCAACAACGCAAAGCGTTGGATTTCATAAAGGAGCTGGCCCGCGAAATGCGGGCCAGAGAGAGGCAGAGATTAGTGGGAACTGCCTTTTGAAGCACCGACGCCGGTTTGTGAGCGGACAAACTGCGCATGGAAGCGAGCACGTTCTTGCTGTCCTGTTTCGGAACGATCGGTGATGGAGAAGAACCAGATACCGATAAACGCGACCAGCATGGAGAATAGCGCGGGATAATCGTAAGGATAAATAGGCGCAGCGTGACCGAGGATTTTCACCCAGATCGTCGGCCCCAGTACCATCAGAATGACGGCCGTTAACAGCCCCGCCCAACCACCAATCATGGCGCCGCGTGTCGTCAGCTTCGACCAGTACATTGAGATGATAATGATGGGGAAGTTACAACTGGCGGCAATGGAGAAGGCCAACCCAACCATGAAGGCGATATTCTGGTTCTCAAACAGGATGCCGAGCGAAATAGCCACGACACCCAGCACCAATACGGTGATTTTCGAGACTTTCAGCTCATCGCGTTCTGTCGCTTTCCCTTTCTTAATGACGTTGGAATAGAGATCGTGGGATACAGCAGACGCGCCCGCTAGCGTCAACCCAGCGACGACGGCCAGAATAGTGGCAAAGGCCACGGCGGAGATAAAGCCGAGGAAGAAGTTGCCACCGACCGCATCGGCAAGATGTATTGCCGCCATGTTATTTCCACCGATGAGTGCGCCCGTTGCGTCTTTAAACTCCGGGTTGGCACTCACCAACAGGATGGCTCCGAAACCGATGATGAAGGTCAGGAAGTAGAAATAACCCATGAACCCAGTGGCGTAGAACACGCTTTTTCGGGCTTCCTTGGCATCGCTGACGGTGAAAAAGCGCATCAGAATGTGTGGCAAACCGGCTGTACCGAACATCAGCCCTAATCCGAGAGACAACGCGGATATCGGGTCAGAAACCAGTCCGCCGGGGCTCATGATCGCCGCGCCTTTTGGGTGAACCTCCATCGCCTGTTTGAACAGCGCGTCAAAGCTGAATCCTACGGATTTCATCACCATGACGGCCATGAAGGTGGCGCCGAATAGCAGCAGGACAGCTTTGATAATCTGTACCCATGTGGTGGCGAGCATGCCGCCAAACATCACGTACATCACCATCAGAATGCCGACCAGTACCACGGCCACATGGTAGTTAAGGCCGAACAGGAGTTCGATGAGTTTCCCCGCGCCAACCATCTGTGCGATGAGGTATAACGCTACGACCACCAGCGAACCACAGGCAGAGAGGCTGCGGATGGGGTTTTGTTTCAGCCGGTATGACGCGACATCGGCAAAGGTGTAACGCCCAAGGTTGCGTAGTCGCTCTGCGATCAGAAACAGGATAATCGGCCAGCCGACCAAAAATCCGAGTGAGTAGATCAGACCGTCATAGCCGGAAGTATAAACTAGTGCAGAAATACCGAGGAAGGACGCGGCTGACATGTAGTCACCCGCAATCGCCAGCCCGTTCTGGAAACCGGTAATGTTGCCGCCAGCCGTATAATAGTCGCTACGTGATCGGGTTTTCTTCGACGCCCAGTAAGTGATATACAGCGTACCGCCGACGAACAGCAGAAACATCACGATGGCCTGAATATTCAGCGGCTGGCGCTGGACATCCCCTGTGAGCGCATCCGCCGCCCACGCAAGTACGGGTAGCGTCAACAGTCCGAACAACATCATAAAGCGTATTTTCATTGCTTTACCTCATCCAGTAACTGCTTGGTCAGACGATCAAATTCACCGTTGGCGCGATACACATAGACGCCTGTCAGAATGAAGGAAATCGCAATCAATCCCACTCCGATTGGAATACCACGGGTAATGCTCGAATCGGGAGCGATTGGTGTTCCCAGCCAGCCTGGCGCAAAGGCGATCAGCAGAATAAAACCGACATAAAGCACCAGCATGATCAACGAAAGAAAAGCGGCAAAACGCTGTCGCTTGTTGACCAGTTCTCTGAATAAGGGGTTACTTTCAATCCGTTGATAAATGGCATCATTCATCGTAAGTCTCCAGTAATCTGTTAGGTTGAGTATTGCCGCAACGTGGCCGCCTGATTTATCGCCAGCCACATTCCCGCAAGCCACGTCATGGCTTACGGGGATAGAGAACGCGGTGGGTCAGGTAGTTATTGAGAGGCGGTACTCATGGCCTGCTTTTCTTCGAGCAGTTTTTCGACGACACCAGGATCAGCCAGCGTTGAGGTATCCCCCAGATTGCTGGTGTCACCGGCGGCGATCTTACGCAAAATACGACGCATGATTTTGCCGGATCGCGTTTTCGGTAAGGAATCAGTCCAGTGCAGGATGTCCGGTGTGGCAATGGGGCCGATTTCCTTACGCACCCAGTTGCGCACTTCCGTATACAGCTCGCTGGACGGCTCTTCGCCGTGGTTTAGTGTGATGTAGGCGTAAATAGCCTGCCCTTTCATATGGTGCGGGATACCCACCACGGCCGCTTCGGCAATCTTAGGATGTGCGACGAGAGCAGACTCGATTTCCGCTGTCCCCAGACGGTGCCCGGAAACGTTCAGCACGTCGTCAACACGACCCGTGATCCAGTAATAGCCATCCTCGTCACGGCGCGCGCCGTCGCCGCTGAAATACATGCCTTTAAAGGTGGAAAAATAGGTTTGCTCAAAGCGATCGTGATCGCCAAACAGGGTTCTTGCCTGACCCGGCCAAGAATCTACAATCACCAGATTGCCTTCACTAATGCCTTCCTGCGGGTTGCCGAGATTGTCGACTAGTGCAGGTTGTACGCCAAAGAACGGACGCGTCGCGGAGCCAGCTTTCGCTTCGATTGCACCCGGGATCGGGGTGATCATGAAGCCGCCCGTTTCCGTTTGCCACCAGGTATCGACGATAGGGCATTTACCATTGCCGATTTTGTTGAAATACCACTCCCAGGCTTCCGGGTTGATCGGCTCACCGACAGAACCCATGATCCTGAGCGATTCGCGCGATGTGCCCTCGATCGCCTTGTCACCTTCAGCCATCAGCGCGCGGATTGCAGTAGGGGCGGTATAGAGGATGTTAACCTTATGCTTATCGACCACTTGCGCCATACGGCTAGCGTCCGGCCAGGTTGGTACACCTTCGAACATCAGCGTAATCGCGCCGCATGCCAGCGGGCCATAAAGTAGGTAGCTGTGCCCCGTAACCCAGCCAACATCCGCCGTACACCAGTAGATGTCGCCGGGATGGTAGTCAAATACATACTTGAAGGTCAGCGCGGCATAAACCAGATAGCCGCCAGTGGTGTGTAATACGCCCTTGGGTTTACCGGTCGAACCCGATGTATAAAGGATAAACAGTGGATCTTCCGCATTCATCTCTTCTGGTGGACAGTGATCGTCTGCTTTTTCAACCAGATCGTGCCACCACAGATCGCGTCCGTTCTGCCATTCATTGATCTTACCGGTACGACGGAAAACGATAACGCTGGAAATTGTCGTGACGTTCGGATTTTTTAACGCCTCATCAATATTCTTTTTCAGTGGAATCACACGCCCGGCTCGCATGCCTTCATCGGCGGTGATGACCAGCTTGGCGCTGGAATCGATGATACGCCCAGAAATCGCTTCGGGAGAAAAGCCTCCGAAGATCACCGAGTGAATAGCGCCGATTCTGGCGCATGCCAGCATTGCCACAGCCGCTTCTGGCACCATCGGCATATAAATGGCAACGACATCACCTTTCTTAACACCCTGTGACTTCAACACATTAGCGAAACGGCATACGGACTGGTGCAGTTCACGATAGGTGACTTTTTTACTTTCGGTTGCGTCATCCCCTTCCCAGATGATGGCCGTTTGATCGCCACGCTCGGCCAGATGGCGATCCAGGCAATTTGCTGCCACATTTAATGTACCGTCTTCAAACCAGCGAATACGTATGTGGCCAGGGTCGAACGAGGTGTTCTTGATCGTTTCATAGGGTTTGATCCAATCGACAATCTTTGCCTGCTCACCCCAAAAGGCGGCGGGATCGTCAACGGATAGCCGATACATATTTTCGTATTGCTGGGCATTTATCAGTGCATTTTCCGCAATAGCGGCGGGAATGGCGTGTTTATTATGTTGTGTCATAGCGCTTCTCCTTAAACATGTTAATGCTATGTCAAATAATGGTTAATTGTAGTTAACTAAATAGCTGATCCTAATATCGCTACACTTTTGCCTGACCGTGCTTCCTGCCAGGAAATGGGCTTACCGTTTTCATAAAATAGCGTACTTTGTTCAGTAATTGCCACATCGAACGACAGCTATGATTTCTAGTTATTGTGTCGTGTAATGCCTGCCATAACCGTTCTACGTGGTTCACCCACGGTGAGTAAATTGGTTGATAAATAACAATAAATTTTGGGTTATTCTTCAGCCAACGAAGCGTTTCACGACTTTTATGGATGATGTAGTTATCAACGATCAGCGTGATCGTTTTTGCTCGCCGGTACGTGCTTTTTAGATGTTTTAACAAGCTGATAAATAACCCCGAGTTTTTACTGCTGCTGCCGACGTAACTGACTTTTCCTGTGCCGCTGTGCAACGCGCCAGCCAGATAATATTTTTCGTTTTTCCCTGGCGTAACAACTCGCTTTTGTTGACCACGTAGCTGCCAGTCAGCACCTATTTTGGGGTTGAGATGGATGGCGAACGGTTGAAGCATGCAAACGGCACCCGGTTATCTCGTTGATTTTTATTGCTAACAGTTCAGTACTCCAGCGAGAACGCTGATAACCAAAATCTTCCGGCGAATGCTTAATCAGTTGACGCAACAGCACACAAATGCGCTCAAACGGCCAGCGTCGGCCACGACCTGAGGGTAATGATTTCAGGCCTTCCAGCCCGTAAAGTGTGAACCAATTAATCCAGCGCCCCAGCGATGAACGTGCGCAGCAAAGCGTTTTGGCAACGTCACTTATCTTGTCCCCACGATGAAGCATCAACATCGCGGTGAGTCTGCGGGCATAGTTTTTATCACATGTTTTATGGATGGTTTTTTGCATCAGACACCTTTCGGCGTCGGGTATCGGTGCTATGATCGGCATGACTCAGTCCGGTTGGTGATTTGGGATATTCAGCGATTGATCAGATCGCTTAAATCGGACTGAGTTCCCTTCTGGTGATCTACTATTTGGAACAGCTATTTAGTTATCTTTGTTTCTTTTTTGCGCGATTGATCACGCAATGCAGGAAAAGCAATGCAGCGTTACTTAAAAGATAGTCTTTTAGTTCAGAAAGTAGGCAGTTTTTTCGCGGTAGCCAAAACGCGATAAGTGATGTATGTCACAATATGAAAGTCAGCAGAATTATCTATGCTGTTATAATGTCATTAACGATCAATTCATTGTTTTCAATAGATTATATCTATTGTTATCAAGTTTTTGATCGCCCTTTACGATCAAAAGGCATAAAGATCCCGCTTATTCAGCCGATAGTAAAAATCCTGTTCAGAGTATATTCCTACGTGAGCCAGCTATTTAGTGCGTTCAGCTGTGGTTTATGTGTTGAAATTTTGTACCAGTTGTTAATTATATGTAGGCTATTAATGAAATAGATTTATCTGATTATCAACGGGCAGATAAGTATGAATAATCTACACTCTAGGTGGGTTACACAGTACAGATGTGGGCCTTCTTAAAAAGGGTAAAGATGCCGTCTGCTAGCCGCTGACAAAAAGAAAAAGTGAAGTGTTATTTTTTGTGCCTTATTCAGAAATATCCGGTTTCCAAAAATAAATAACAGAGATATACCCAACATCACTGACGCTGAGTAAGGCGGCAGATGTTTGAGCCCCGGTAACCAGAGAACAGGTAAAAGGTTCCGGTTAGCGAAATTCACTATTTTCATTAGGTGATTTTCTGGGGTGGGAAGAACACTATTAGTCCGGAAACCTTTTAAATTCCGGTAGGTTGATTGCTTATCAATGGTGTGCCGTGACGTCATGGTGCGCTGTGAGATATCTTTTTACATAGCATGATGCAGAGGAAACAATGAGTCTGATATTTGGCCGGAATGAGATTTTAGGCATGCTTTCTCAACCAGTTCAGAATGATCGGCGTGCTGTGGCAGTGATTGACGAGAAATGTAAAGTCGTCTGCGCGAATTCTGCCTTCAACGCCCATTTTGGATTGCGTGCTGAAATGAATACGCCCGTCTCAATTGATGATGTGCTACCTATCAACGTGAAGTTTGCCTATCACGACTTTATGACGAATTCCAACGTGTTGAGTACGCGTGTGGTCTCGGATCTACTGTCTGATGGCTTTACCAAAAAGCAGTTAAGTACGCTGTCTTTTTCTAAGCTGAACGTTGAAAATCGAGTGCTTTCTCTGCTGATCCTGAATCAGGATGCGGTTGAGCCTTCGACAAATTTGGCGTCATAAGCTTGAATAATCGTAGACTATCTGGCCGGAAGAGTAGATACGTGTATTTTCCAGTGGAATATAACGACAAAAGAGGCGTTGTTGTTATTGATAACGTTGTTATTGCTAATTTAGCATCGTTTTCTCAACAGCAATCGATTGCGTTGGTTATTCTCTGATACCCGCTGACGGCCAGTAGAACGATAAAGCAGCACCGAGTTTTCATGAATGGAGAATAAAAAACGTTTTTTATTAACCTCCATAGTGTGAAAAATTAAGAAAAATAGAGAGTTAACTATTTTATTGCATGTAATATGCTCCTTTTGAAATAAGCAGCGAAACGTTTCGATATCATCCTGCCTTACTCTTCGCCTATTCCCTTTTCCTTCTGTCTTTTTGTGGATTATTCCTTTAGGTAACACGGTTTATTAATCATTGATAATAAGCTCTGAAAATTTTCTTTATTTTTAGTGCATTGAATCCTGAAGGATGAAGAATGGATAAGTAGACTCTCGTCTAATTATTGATGAGGTTAAGCCGATGCAGCGCTTATCGGCATATAGCACTTTTTGATAAAACCAAACGTCAGTTTTTTACTGGTAATGATATTTCTGCCCATCGGTTTACCAATATCGAGAACGCGCTTTCCGTAATAATTCTGACTCACAACGCATTACTTTAATTATTTTTCGATTTCTGGTTCCCTTTTTTACTTTCTCAATTGGCATAGCTTCTGAAAACAAGCGTTTCTTATGCTATAGGGGATAAATAATGGTTAAATTTCGTACCCACCTGTTGGCTCGTATTTTACGAGCCGGGGTACTTGGGGCATCGTTTGCTTCAGTGCTGCCAATGGCGGCGGTCTATGCTGCATCTGCTGTGTCTGTCCAACAATACGCGGTGTCGTCTGGCCCGCTCAATCAGGTATTGAATCAATTTGCCCAACAGGCTGGCGTATTACTTTCTTACGATCCAGCATTAGTGGCAGGTAAACGCGGTGCTGGGTTGCAGGGGAACTACAACATTGAGCAGGGTTTCCAGCAGATTCTCAGCAATAGCGGCATAAGTGCACAGTACAGTGCTGATGGTAGCGTGACGCTAGTGCAGCGCACGACGAGCGAACCCGTACCCGTTTCTGCACCTGTTGTCGCTAAAAACGATCGAATTGTCGTTAATGCCCCGCCGAATACCGCGATGAAGTTGGATGTACCGGTTTCAGAAACGCCGCGCGCGGTTGCGGTTGTGACAGAAAAACAGATCGAAGAGCGCGGGGCGCAAAAAATCGATCAGGCGCTACGCTACAGCAGCGGTATTCTGGCTACGACATACGGGCCGGATAATAAGGCAGAATGGGTGACTATTCGTGGATTTAGCGATCAATCTCGGTTCCAGAATGGTCTGGCTACGCTGAATGAAGATGGATTCTATGGCCAGCAGATTGAGCCATTTGGGGTCGAGCGTATCGAGGTTCTGAAAGGCCCAGCCTCTGTTCTGTATGGACAAAACCCGCCGGGCGGCCTGGTTAATGTCATCACCAAACGGCCGACGCGTTTGCCGCAGGGAAAAGTGGAGCTGGAATACGGCTCTAACGACTATCGCCATCTGGCCGTCGACAGTGCGGGTCCGTTAAATGATGATGGCTCGGTGCTGTATCGCGTTGTCGCGCTAGCTCGCGATACCTCGGGTGAGATGGATTTCTCGAAGAGTAAGCGACTTTACCTAGCTCCGAGCGTCACGTTCCTCGGAGAAGACACCGAACTGACCGTGTTAGCCAGCTACATGGATACGAATTCCGACACGACCAACGGCTTTAAACTGCCTTACGGTACATTACATGGCACGCCGTTTGGCAAAGTTGGCTATAAAACATCGCTGGGTGAACCGGGAATGAACCGCCATGATACTCGGCAGTTCAATTTGGGCTATGAGTTCACGCATCATCTGAATGACACATGGACGTTCCACCAGAACCTGAACTACGCCTACCTTAATTTGGATCTGCGTAATGCTTATGCGCTGAGTATGGCTGATGCGCGTCAGGCTAATCGTGGGCTGACCTACCGCGACGGCTTTGCGCAAAACTGGGCCACGGATAACCGCTTAGTGGGGGAATGGCAGTGGGAAGATATTGAAAACACCCTGCTGCTCGGGTTTGACTATCGTCGCGCCAATGCGCAAAGCCGCGATGGTAATCTGTACTCCTTTGGCGCCCCTATCGATATTTTTAATCCGGTCTACGGTAACTATGCGTCACCTGACAGCCAACTGTTCGATCATCGTTCTGGACGCCATCAGACCGGTTACTACGTTCAGAATCAGATCAAGTATGACGAGCGCCTGATCTTCTTGCTGGGTGGACGTTACGACGTGGCGAAGTCTCGCGACCGTAATTTATCATCAGGCGAGGATACCCGCACCGACGATACCAAATTCACCAAGACTGCTGGGGTAATGTATCTGTTTGACAACGGGATCTCCCCTTACATCAGCTACTCGGAATCGTTCCTACCGGTGTCAGGCCGTGATGGTTACCAACGTCCTTATGTGCCGGAAGAAGGCCAACAGACGGAAGTTGGCGTGAAATATACGCCGGAAGGCTTTAACGGTTATGCGTCTGCTGCCTTGTTTAATCTGGAACAGAAAAACGTTAAAACGACGGATCCTAAAAACCCGAATCTGACTATTCAGTCGGGTGAAGCCCGGTCACGTGGCCTCGAATTGGAATTGAGCGGTGAGGTCTATACCGGCCTGACGCTGACGGCAAACTACACTTACAACGAAGTGGAGACGACCAAATCGGGTTCCGTTGGTGAAGTCGGCAAACGTCTTCCGGGATTGCCTGAGCAAATCGTGTCTGGCTGGGCGACCTATGCCTTTAACGGCAAACTGGGAGGGTTAAGTATCGGTAGTGGCGTACGCTATGTTGGCAGCTCTTACGGCGACATTGCCAATACGGCGGATATGAAGGTTCCGGCTTATACGCTGTGGGATGCGATGATTGCCTATGATTTCAGCAAAGACTGGCGGTTGCAGGTTAATGCCACCAATCTGGCAAATCACGAGTACGTCAGCGCCTGTAACTATTGGTGCTACTACGGCGAAGGCCGTAACGTTAGCGCGAATGTCAGCTATCGTTGGTGATTTCCCGTTTTGAATATCGCTGAAAGAAGCCTTCGGGCTTCTTTCTTTTTTGCAGCATTCGCCATGCAACTCCCTCCTTTTTACTGTAATCGGCACGATAGTCGTTGACTTTGCTTTTAATGATAATGAAAATCATTTCATTGCTGTCACATTGAGCGAACACCGTGAAGAGTCCCGCCGCTGCCTGCCCTCATCAGCCTGAAATCTTAAATGTTCAGCAGATTTATCATGACCATCATTCCTGGTTACAGGCATGGTTGCGTCGGCGTTTGGGATGTTCACAGCAGGCTGCGGATCTGGCGCAAGACACGTTTCTACGTTTGATTTGCCAACATCAGACCGATAATATTCGTGAACCGCGTGCCTGGCTGACGACCGTGGCCCACGGGCTAGTGGTTAACCACTGGCGACGTAAAGACATTGAGAATGCCTACCTTCAGGTGCTAGTTGAGCAAGAGTTTAACTTTTCCCCTTCGCTGGAGCAGCAGGCCATCGTGGTGGAGGCGCTGCTGGCCATCGACCAGATGTTGGCGATGCTGCCTGTTAAGGTGCGGCAGGCATTCTTGTTGGTGCATCTTGATGGCTTGACCTATCGGCAGGTTGCTGAACAATTAGCCGTTTCCGAGCGGATGGTAAAAAAATATATGGCACAGGCAATGCTGAATTGTCTATTGTGTCAGGACTTATGATTTCCTCTATTACTTCTTCTATTCCGAAAGATGTTCTTTATGCTGCCGCTGAGTGGTATGCGACGCTGTATGACGAAGACTGTTCCGAAAATGATCGTCAGACATGGCAGCGATGGTTACATGAAGATGAAACCCATCGGCTTGCCTGGCAGCAGGTTGAACAGATTCATGCCCGATTCCATGCGGTAGACAGCCAATTAGCTTCTTCTGTGCTGAGCAGGCGGGGTGAAGAACGCCGACGCATGCTTAAATTGTTGGTTATTGCCAGCGTTACCGGAGGCGTGGGTTTTAGTCTGCCGTGGGACAGTTATGCTGCCGATTACCGCACGGGAACGGGAGAAACGAGTGAGCTCAGCATCGAAACGGGGATGACCGTCTGGCTGAATACGGATTCTGCATTGAATCAGCAGGGCAGCCCCGCGTTGTCTCAGCCGCTGACGTTTCAATTGATAAAAGGTGAATTGATGCTGGACAACCAAACGGCGCATGCTGCTCGGTTGACGACCCCGCATGGCGATCTCGCTGCTGCTGCGCATTCCTGTCAATTGGCGCTCCGCTACACTTCCGCCCACAGCGTCCTTTCTGTTTTTAGCGGTGAGGTTTTGCTACAAACGGCAGTACCCGCCGCACAGCGCGTGACGGCGGGGCAACAGGTTATTTTTACTCGAGACAGGTGCCGCGAGCCTGCGCCCGTTGAGAATTTCCGCCAGAGCTGGCGCAAGGGACTGCTGGTCGCGGATAGCATGCCGTTAGGACAGCTCATCAATGAAATTTCCCGTTATCATAATGGTTATTTTCATGTCGATTCCGCTGTCTCGAATTTACGGATTTCGGGCGTTTTTCCGCTGCATGAAACCGACCGCCTGCTTGACGCCATTGTACGGACGCTGCCAGTGAAGGTGAGCAGACGTTTTTCTTGGTGGGTAGATATCCGCCCGAGCTAAAACACAGCTGGTATTTCGCCGATAAAACACCAAAAATATGCCGCATTTGTTAGCTGGTTGGTTATCACTCGCAGACTAAACACAAATCTGGCGCATATATATCAATCTGTTGATACCGAAAAAGGCGTAGCATACTCCACAAAGGGTATTCTGAGCGTTGCCTCTTCATACGGGATGTCATCATGCAGTTACTGAACCTGAAACAAGCTCGCCTGTTGAGCTTTTTCTTTATTATGGGTGGCCTGTTTATATTGCTGCCTTTACGCCTGCTGACCTGCTTTATTGCCGGTTTTTTGGTGTATGAAATTGTGAATTTGCTGACTCCCTATTTTCAACGGGTCATCAGTGGTAAACGTGCTCGTTGGATTGTGGTCGCAGTGATCAGTACGCTGGTAGTCAGCCTATTGAGTCTATTGTTTGGCAGCCTGGTCGGATTGTTGATGCAGGAAATGAAGGATACTGCCGCGTTCAATATACGCATTGGCTACATCCTCAATGACATCCAGCAGCAGATTATCCACTACTTACCTGGGTATCTGCCAGTCAGTATTGAAGAACTCCAACACGAGTTTCTGCAATGGATTCAGGCGCATATTGTGATGTTGCAGAACATGGGGAGAAGTTTCCTGCATGGATTTGTGACGATGCTCATCGGTATGGTGCTTGGCGCGATTGTCTCGCTTTATAACGTCGATCCGGACACGGAGAAACCGTTACTAAAAGCGGAGTTACTGCGCCGGGTTTCGTTGCTGTCGGCATCGTTCCGCAACATTGTTTTCGCCCAGGTGAAGATCTCTGCCGTTAACACGTCGCTGTCCGCCATTTTTATTCTCGGTGCTTTGCCGCTGTGCGGTATTCATCTGCCGTTTGCCAAAACGCTGGTGGTGCTCACCTTTGTTTTTGGTTTGCTACCGGTCATCGGTAACCTGATTTCTAACTCCATCGTTTTTCTGTCTGGCTTATCTCTTTCACTGCCAATCGCGCTGGTTGCGCTGGTGTATTTGATGCTGATTCACAAGCTTGAGTATTTCCTCAATGCACAAATCGTCGGAACGAGGATCAAAGCACACGCATGGGAAATTCTGTTGGCAATGCTGGTGTTTGAAGCGGCATTTGGCTTGTCCGGTGTGATTGCGGCACCGATATACTACGCTTACCTGAAAAGTGAATTAAAAGAAGCTGCACTGATTTAATCCTGCATTTCGGCAGGCGATTGACGCGATCGCCTGCCATATCATTCCATTGCCATATAGCACGCTACAACTGCGCACCAACGGCCCAATTCCCTCCTTTCCAAAATGATACCCTTAGCAGCATTACTATTGTCGTACGGATTAGTGAAGTATGAGTAAAGATGTTGCTGTTATTATTCGCCGTTTGGGGTTTGCCTTGATGCTGGCGGTGATTGTGGGCCTAGTGTTGCTTGCGCTGTTTATTGATGTGGTGGTGCTGAATAACGCCGTGGGGGAAATTTCTATTACTGAGTTTTCTCAGGAGGCGTTCTTATTATTGACAGGGCTGCTGTTCTTGCGCATCGCGATAAGATGTCGTGCGCGTCGGGGTGGCTATCTACTTATTGCCGGGTTCTTTTTCTGCCTGTTGATTAGAGAAATGGATTTCTTTCTAGATAATATTGCGCATGGCAGCTGGTTCTATTTCGCCATACTGTGTGCGGTGGTCTGCATTGGCTACGCGGCATTTTCACTAAATAATACGTTTGCCGGGCTGGCGCATTTTCTCCAGCACGCTAGCTATAGCTATATGGTGTGTGGATTACTGGCCGTTCTGGTCTTCTCTCGCCTGTTTGGTATGACCCAACTGTGGGGAACGCTGATGGATGATGGGTATATCAGAACCGTGAAAAACGTTGCAGAGGAAGGGGCTGAACTATTCGGCTATACGCTGTGTCTGATCGCTGGCGTACTGTATACCCGCTCTGTTAATCAAAAAACGAAGATCTAAATGAATCAGCCCAATGCAAGATTGGGCTGATTGTTTTTAAGTGATGCTAGTTTTTAGCTAATAATCATCTTCGATTAATGCTGCGCAGTAGCAACCTGCGGCTTCGTCTCTTCTGACTGAACACCTAACGGGTTGTTGCCCCAGCACTTCTCATATTCCCAGCCTGTCAGCTCTTCAGCGACGACACGGGCATGAGCCGGGATATCAGCAATGGCACCACCCGCTTTGATACGTGCAATTTCTTCCAGCAGGATGGCGTGGTTCTTACGATCCAGCTTCATCTGCGTCGTATAGTAAATCGCAACCAGTGCAAGAGCGATAACGCCCAGTGAGAACACGCCAACAATCGCCTGTACGGCAGATTCTGGCTGTACTGACTGCCCAGAGATAAAGCCGAATTGGCTCAGCGTCCAACCCATCGCGAAGACAATGACAGAACGCACCATTTTGCCGGCAAACGTCATTGCACCTGCGTAAATACCCTCACGGCGACGTCCGGTCAGAACTTCATCCACATCGGCGAGGAAGGTATAAACCGTCCAGGGAATGTAGTAGATACCGCCAGTGCTCAGGCCGAATACCGCGGTAATGGCAAACAGGACGAAGATAGTCATGTCTTCTGACCAGTTCGCAAAATAGAGTGCGGCATAGGCTATTACGCTAACAATCACCACCATCAGTGCCAGACGGAACGGCCGTGCAAAGCCCATTTTGACGCAAATACCGATGAAGGCTGCGGTAGAAATGAGCTGCATAACTGAACTAAAACTGTTGAGGTGTGACACTAGCGCGGTGTTCTGCTTCAGGCCAAAGACGATGAAGTAGGTAAATGCAGAAGCGAAAAGCCACTCCGCGCCGAAGCCAAATAGGTACATCCCCAGATGCTTGCGGAAAATACGCAGGCGGAAGGTGGAGGCCATATCTACGCTCAGCTTCTTCATGGCTTGCCACAGGCTGGATGTGCTTTCGCGTACAATTTCGTTTACCGGACGCTCCCAGGATGTCATATACAGTGCGATCATCGCCGCAGACATAATGGCACCGTAGACCAGACCGGTGTAGAAGAATGGCGTTGCAGAGTCTTTACCGTAGACGGCAATAAACTGCCCTGGAATGAACGCTGCCAGGAAGTTGGCGATTTTACCGAAAATGGCTTTAGAACCTGTCAGCTTAGAGCGCAGTTTAAAGTCGGAGGTCATTTCGGTAGCCAGCGTCTCATACGGCACCATGATCGAGGTATAAATCAGCTCGAATAGCACGTATGTCGCCAGATAATACCAGAAGCCAAAGCCTTCAACCCATAGCATAGGGTAGACCAGAACCAGTGGGGCCCCCAGCAGAATAAAGAAGCGGCGGCGACCAAATCGGCGACCAATGCGGGTGTTGTAAAAATTATCGCTGATGTACCCCATGATAGGGTTACTGATAGCATCAATGATGCTGGCGACGGAGAAAATAGCAGCAGCCTGAACCAATGTTAAACCACAAAATGTGGTGTAAAAGTACATCAGCCATGCGCCGCTGATAGCAAGCGCGCCACTGCCGAGCAGGTTTGCGCTGCCGTAGCAGAACGTATTTTTAAAAGAGATTGGTTTATTCATGATCAGCCTAATTACAAATATGAAACAATATTTCAGTTCGATTGAACTATCATTTCTTTATAATTTGCTCTATTGAAAAGAAAGTAAACTGACGATCACGCTTTTGAGTGCTTTTAATAACGATCTGTCAGGTGGATCATGAAATAAGATATTTTAATTTGATTTTTATAATTTTCTGATTTTAGTTTTATGTGATTAATTTACAAATTTTGTAGGTTTCCTACAACAAGCCGTACGCGCGCAGATTGGCGGCGAGACGATATTGGGCGCTATCCCACAAATCGATAGCATGGTGTGAAATAACGCATTGACCTCAGAGAGGAAATGTCGTCATCATCCCGCCCAGTTTACTTTATCGTATTCCCTCATCAGGAGCCGTAACGTGAGTCATTTGCTGGTCTATGCCATTATTTATGTGATTTTTATTGCTGTGGTTGGGTTGTTTGCTTTTCAGGCTTGGTTGCCTTCTTCCGCGCCGCGTGGGTTGAGAGATCGCGCGGGTATTCTGGTTGGGGTATTACGTTGCATCACGTTGTTTCTTGTGGTTTCCGCATTGCAAATTCTGTTTCCCAATTCGCTGCTGGATAAGTTTGTCTGGCTGGTTGCCGCAGCGCTGTTGGTCATCGCTGTTATCGGTGGGGGAATGAGTTGGTCATCGTTGCCGTGGCTGGATGAAACAAAAGGTAAAATCCGCACTCTGGCACTGGGTGCCCAAAGTGCGGTATATCTTGCATTGCTTGGGATTATCGTTATTTAAAGCTTTGTACCAATGCAGCCACGGTGTTCTTTGCGCCGTGATCGCGCAGCTTCAGATAAGACTGTGCGATAGCGTTGAACACATCGTGGTTTGTAGGCAGATCCTCGCCAAAAATAGAACGAATATTGAGAAATGCACTGACCCGCTCGGCGCTATCTGACGTCTCTGCAACGATGCGTCCGAGCTTCTCTGCTAGCGGATCGCGGATTTCGATAGGGTTACCTGCATCATCTTTTCCGCTGACATAACGCATCCAGCCAGCGATCCCCAATGCCAGAACACGATAGTCCCCTCCATTACGCACATGCCAGCGTAGGGATTCCAGCATGCGCTGAGGCAGCTTCTGTGAACCGTCCATTGCGATTTGCCAGGTTCGATGCTTAAGCGCGGGGTTAGAGAAACGGGTAAGCAACTGAACGGCGTAGTCTTTCAGGTCGATATCCACCACGCTAAGCGTCGGTGCCTGCTCCAGTAACATCAGATGAGACACGGCTCGGCGATAATTCTCGTCATTCATACAATCGCTGACGTGATCATAACCGGCGAGATAGCCCAAATAGGCTAAAAACGAGTGACTGCCGTTCAACATGCGCAGTTTCATTTCTTCAAATGGTAGAACATCGTGCACCAGCTGAACGCCTGCTTTTTCCCACTCTGGGCGTCCGGCCGTGAAATGATCTTCGATCACCCATTGAATAAAGGGCTCACAGGCTATCGCACAGGGATCGGCGACGCCAAGGTGATCGGCAATTTCCTGTAACGCTTCAGGCGTCGCTGCCGGGACAATGCGGTCGACCATCGTATTTGGGAAGGAAACATTATCCTTGATCCACTCGATCAGGCTCTGATCGTTGATCCCTGCGGACTCCAGCACGGCCGCTTTGGCCGTTTTACCATTTTCCGGCACGTTATCGCAGGAAAGTACGGTGAACGGGGCTATCCCTCGTTCATGACGTAGGCGTAGCGCTTCCGCCAGTAACCCCGGTACGGAGGCGGGATGGCGGGGATCGATGAGATCCTGTTGAATCAGTTTATTGTTACGATCCAACTTGCCGCTCGAACCGTCCATGCAATAGCCTTTTTCGGTAATCGTCAGGGAAACGATGGCCGTTTCTGGTGCGGCGAGTTTCTCAATAATGGCGTCAATGCCTTCTATTTTAGCATGTAACGATTCGCACACGGCACCGACGACAATGGGCTGATTGGCCGTAGCGGCTTTTTCCAGCACGGTAAACAGATGATCCTGCTGACGAAGCGCATTGATCATGGTGTCGTCGCTAAATAGCACGACTTCACAAACTCCCCAGTCTCCTCCTACCATATTCAGCACGCGATCGGTGAGCAGCGCCTGATGAGCGCGATGAAAAGCGCCAAAACCGATATGGACGATGCGTGGCTTCAGTGCCTGGCGATCGTAGTGAGGGAATTGAACGCTGGCAGGCAATTCGCTGGTGGCGATATTTTTCATTTTATCAGTCATTTATTGCGCTTTCGGGTGGGTGATCCATGACGTTAAAAGTAGCTGTGATTTACAGGCGGTGCAATACGCGACGCGCAGATAGGTTACGATGCGCACGTTTTTTTCTCTGTGCAAATTTTAGCGCTTTTTCAGATTAGGTTCAGCGGCAGCGTGTGGTTTTGTGAGGGGGTTCCAGCGTAATAATGTAACGCTGAAATTTAGTCTTGTTTTTACTAACTTATCTCCATTTCTTCTACATCATCACGTGCCTTTCCCGATCGCAGTCTGCTATTTTGTTTCGATATTTCCTCACTCCAACGATCAACAAAAAAGGCCCGTAAGATGAAACTTGAGTCCCTCGCGCTACATCATGGTTATGAATCTGAAGCGACAACGAAGTCCGCCGCAGTGCCGATTTATCAAACGACCTCTTACACTTTTGACGACACGCAGCACGGTGCCGATCTGTTTGATCTGAAGGTGGCGGGCAATATCTATAGCAGAATCATGAACCCGACGAACGCGGTGCTGGAACAGCGGCTGGCAGCCATTGAGGGTGGAATCGGTGCGCTGGTGCTTTCATCCGGCATGGCGGCAATTGCCTATTCGCTTCAGGCTCTCACACAGGTTGGGGACAATATCGTCAGTACCAGCCAGCTGTATGGCGGCACTTATAACCTGTTTGCTCACACGTTGCCGCGTCAGGGGGTTGACGTGCGGATGGCCTCTTTCGATGATTTTACGACGCTGGAATCGTTGATTGATGAGCGCACCCGCGCCGTTTTTTGTGAATCTATCGGGAATCCGGCGGGAAATATCGTGGACATTGCTAAAATCGCGGAGATTGCACACCGCCACGGTGTACCGGTTATTGTCGATAACACCGTGGCGACGCCCGTGCTGTGCAGACCTTTTGAGCACGGGGCAGATATCGTCGTCCACTCGCTGACCAAATATATTGGTGGTCATGGCACCACGATCGGCGGTGCGATTATCGATTCTGGCAAGTTTGACTGGGTCGCGAATAAAGCGCGTTTCCCGTTATTGAACGAGCCTGATCCTTCTTACCACGGTGTGGTGTATACCGATGCTTTCGGTCCTGCGGCCTATATTGGACGCTGCCGCGTGGTGCCGCTGCGCAATACTGGCGCGGCGCTTTCTCCTCACAGCACGTTCTTGTTGTTGCAGGGACTGGAAACCCTCAGCCTGCGTATCGAACGCCATTGCAGCAATGCGGAAGTGTTGGCTAGTTATCTGAATCAGCATCCGCTGGTGACCTGGGTGAACTATGGCGCATTGCCTGATAGCCCCTACAAGGCAAACTGCGACAAAATTACCTCGGGTAAGGCGTCTGGGATTATCAGCTTTGGTATTAAAGGTGGAAAGACATCAGGTGGCCATTTTATTGATGCGCTGAAGATGATCTTACGGCTGGTTAATATTGGCGATGCTAAATCGCTTGCGTGCCATCCGGCAAGTACCACGCATAGGCAGTTGAATGCGGAAGAACTGGCGAAACCGGGAGTGAGTGAGGATCTGGTTAGAATCTCGGTCGGCATTGAGCATATTGACGACATCATCGCTGATGTGGCGCAGGCGCTGGAAGCCTCGCAGAAAAATTAAACGGTAGGGGCGTTTGAGAAACACGTTGGAAACCCGAATCGGTTTCCAACGTGTCATAGCGATCACGAACGGTTGGCGTTGGCCTCTGTCGTAGTCGTCTGTGGCTCAACGGGTGCAGCGTTTTGTACCGCATTGAGGCTGTCTTGCGGCTGTGCTTCTGGTGCTTCTTGTTGAATTTCTGGTGTAGCGGGTACCGCAGCAGATTCAACCGGAATTGCCGGTGTGGCTTGTTCGATCAGACCATTGATTTTGGTCGGCATACCAGAACGTCTCTGGACTGCCTGATCGACTTCGCTGGTGTTCACACTGGCATCAGCCAGAACCTTGCTCACTTTTGGCGTCATGCTGATCGGTGCCGGAGAATCAGAATGGAATTCTTCTACCGTGCGGGACAGCGGATTGTGAACTTCAACATAGCGTGAACCATCTGGCTCAACGGTGGCTTTCACTGGCTCATTGATGAACTGAACGCGTGTACCGACCGGAACGCTGTTGAACAGATATTTAATATCATCGGCACGTAGACGAACACAGCCGTGGCTTACGCGCAGGCCAATACCGAAATTGGCGTTGGTCCCGTGGATCGCGTACAGATTACCGATGTAGAGCGCATACAGCCCCATAGGGTTATCCGGGCCTGCTGGGAAAACTTTTTGCAGCGTCTCACCGCGTGCTGCATATTCTGCGTGCATCTTGGCGGTTGGTGTCCAGGTTGGGCCCGCTTTCTTACGCTGAACGGAGGTTGTCCAGTTAATCGGCGTATCTTTACCTAATTCACCAATCCCGATTGGCAGTACAACTACGGTCTTGGAACCTTTCGGGTAGTAGTACAGACGCATTTCGGCGCTGTTGATGACAATGCCTTCACGCGGTGCGTCTGGCAGAATTAACTGATGAGGAATCATCATTTTGCTGCCGGGAACGGGCAGATAAACGTCCGCTTCTGGGTTGGCTTCCATGATGTTACTCAGGCCCATTTGGAACTGTGCAGCAAAATGTTCCAACGGCTGCGTGCTATCTTCCGGTACGGTGATTTCTAGATTTTCGCCTACCAATCGGCTGTTAGCCGCAGGCAGAGGATAAACTACGGCAAAAGCGGCCTGGCTGAATGTGGCGGCTGCAAGAACTAAAGTAAAGATCGCGCGAATACTCATTTTCATTTCTTTATTTGAGTGATAAATGCGCCTCCGAATAGGGAGGCCGGGCTGCTAAGGTCGATAACGACCGGATGCGCATTATATGTGCAGAATGGCCTTTGAGGGAAACAACATGTGTAACTAATCACACTTTTTGACGCACCAATGAGAGAGCGGGTTTATCGAGTATATAGCTGACTTAGTTTTCCCCTTCCAGTGTGGGTTTTTGAAAGCGGCGATTAGCCAGTACCGGAAGAGCCTGACGAGCGTACGCCAGCCGTTCTGGTTCAATGTCGGCATAGATAAGAGCAGGTGTTTCCGGTGCCTGAACCACGACAACGCCCAGAGGATCGACAACCATGCTGTTGCCGATATTCTTGACGCCGCATTCGCCAACGGCGACGAGATAAGTGGTGTTTTCCAGTGCTCTTGCGCGCACCAGCAGCTCCCAATGCGCTTCTTTCAGCGGCCCTTTAATCCAGGCGGAAGGGAGGACAAGTACGTCTGCGCCGTCCAGAACCAGACGGCGTGCAAGCTCAGGGAAGCGAATGTCATAGCAGGTCATCAGCCCAACGTTCAACCCAGCGATGGTCAACAGCGGTGGAATCGCTTCACCTGCTAGTACGTTTTCTGATTCTTGTACGGAGAACGCATCATACAAATGCAGCTTTCGGTATTGGGCGATGATCTCGCCGTTGCGCAGCGCCAGCAGCGTATTCCAGACTTTCCCCTCTCCGTTCGGGATATGCACACACAGCATGGTCGTCAGGTTGCTGCCCTTGCTGGCTTCCAGCAGATGTGACACAAACGGGCCATCAAGCGGCTGGGCGGCGGTGAGCACCATGTTGGGATTGGTGATATCGCGAGCCAGCACGCCTTCAGGCAGCACCAGCAGATCGGCACCGTTTTGCTGTGCTGCCGACATAAATTCAGCGATTGTCGTGGCGTTTTGTTGCCACTTGCGGTCAACAGCGAATTGTCCCAGCGCGACTTTCATTCTTGCTCCTTCTTTGCCTGATTAATCACGTTTGGCTGGCATCATGCGCAGCAGCGTGTTGTCTTTCATGACATAGTGGTGGAACAGGGCGGCTGCGGTATGCAGTGCAATGAGCCAGTACCCTAGCGGTGCCAGCGTTTCGTGCCAGCCAATCAGTGTTTCAGCAAGCTCGAAATTCGGTGTAGCGGATGTTGGCATACTGATACCAAAAAGCATCCAGTCGCGGCCATTGTAATAGCGTGAGGCAACGCCCAGTATCGGCAGCGTGATAAACAGCAGGTAAATAACGGCGTGAGTGAGTGAGCCCAGCGCACTCTGCAAACGGGACAACGGCGGCGTAATAGCGGGTGAGGTATGCCGATGGCGTAAGAACAGACGAGCCAGCATAAGAACAAGTATGGCTACACCACAGCTAAAGTGCGTCACGATCATCACGGTGCGCAGCAGTGAACCTCGTTCAGCAAATCCGCGTAGTTCTATCGTGGCATAGGTAACAACGAGCAAAATAAAAACCAGCCAGTGCAGTGCAATCTGCGATGGTGCGAACTTTCCTTTCATGTTTCATCCTCTGCAACGTTGAGCTCGATTTAACACCGTAACGAACGAATAATCCCATAAAGTATAAGGTAACGTGCTTCTTGTCAGCCCTTCTTTACCCTGCCTGACAAACTGGGTTATCAGCGTTGGATTTCTCAGTATTAATCCCTATTCGGTTCTCCGTTTATCGTAAGAGAAAGCAGATCAAATTGCATTGATGAGCCAGTACAAAGGGGAGATCTCGGAAAACGTAGATATAAAAAAACCGGCCGAAGCCGGTTTGGAGGGGAAAGGTTATTCCTGCGGGTTTTTCTCTGCCTTGCCTGCCATCATGGTCAGGAAGTCAAAGCGGCGACGCAGATCCAGTTCTGCCTCTTCATAGAGCCGTGCGGTTTCTTCCGGCATCATGTTATTCAGGCGGCGGAAGCGTTGCTCTTTCAGCAGCGTTTCACTCAGGCTGCTTGATGGCGGACGAGAATCCGTCACCAGCGCAGGTTTACCTTCCTCGGTGCGACGTGGGTCGAAGCGATAGAGTGGCCAGAAACCGGTAGCCGTCAACTGACGCATCTGATCGTGGCTGAATGCCAGATCGTAGCCGTGCTCTTCACACGGGCTGTAGGCGATAATCAGTGACGGACCCGGCCAGGCTTCTGCTTCCTGAATCGCTTTCACGGTCTGGTTCAGCTGTGCACCCAGCGAGATCTGCGCAACATACACGTGACCATACATCATGACGTTGATGCCCAGATCTTTACGCGCTTTGCGTTTACCCTTCTCACCAAATTTGGTCACTGCGCCCAGCGGCGTGGCCTTGGATTGCTGGCCGCCGGTGTTGGAATAACACTGCGTATCCAGCACCAGTACGTTGACGTTTTCACTTAGGCTCATGACGTGATCTAACCCGCCGTAGCCGATGTCATACGCCCAGCCATCACCACCGATGAGCCAGATGGATTTATCAACAAAGTGGTCGGCTTCGCTCGCCAGCACTTTGGCGTCAGTATCATTGACGGCTGCCAGCAATCCACGCAGTTGCTCAATCTGCTGGCGGCGCAGATCGGGCGCGATGGCGTCTTCCTGCAACGCACTAACCAGATCTTGCGGCAGTTGCGGTGCCAGTTTATTGAGCAAACGTACGGCGCGCTGACGGTGTTGATCGACGCTCAGACGGAAGCCCAGACCGAATTCGGCATTGTCCTCGAACAGAGAGTTAGCCCAGGCTGGGCCGCGACCGTTGGCATCGGTGGTCCACGGCGTGGTCGGCAGATTACCGCCATAAATAGACGAACAGCCCGTTGCGTTCGCCACCAGCAGACGGTCGCCATAGAGCTGCGTCAACAGCTTGATGTACGGCGTTTCGCCACAGCCGGAGCAGGCACCTGAATACTCGAACAGCGGTGAAATCAGCTGAGAAGTCCGGATATCGATACGTTCCAGCGTAGATTTGTCGATTTCCGGCAGTTGCAGGAAGAAATCGAAGTTCTCTTTTTCCGCCGTCAGATTATCCAGACGGGATTCCATATTGATAGCTTTGATTTCTGGGTTCTGACGGTCTTTAGCAGGACAGACTTCCACACACAAATTACAGCCGGTGCAGTCTTCCGGAGCGACCTGCAACACGTATTTTTGGCCGCGCATGTCGCGTGCTTTCACATCCAGTGATTGCAGTGACGCAGGTGCATTCTCCATCGCATCTGGCTGGACAACTTTGGCGCGGATGGCAGAGTGCGGGCAGGCGGCGACACAGTGGTTACACTGCGTGCAGAGCTGCGGCTGCCATAGCGGAATCTCTTCCGCGATATTACGTTTTTCCCACTTGGTGGTGCCGGTTGGCCAGGTGCCATCGGGCGGCAGGGCTGAAACGGGCAGCGTATCACCCAGCCCAGCCAGCATCGCGGCCGTGACGGTCTTGACGAAATCGGGTGCGGCGTCGGAAACCACTGGTGGCCACTGCGGGCTGTCTGGGTTAACGGCTTCTAGCGGGACTTCTGCCAGCGCTTCCAGCGTGGCGCTCAGCGCCTGCCAGTTACGTTCAACCAGTTCCTGGCCTTTACTGCCATAACTCTTGGCGATGGCGGTACGCAGTTTTTCTACCGCAACATCCGCTGGTAAAATCTGTGACAGGTGGAAGAACGCCATCTGCATGACGGTGTTAATACGCGCACCCAGATGGCACTCACGGGCAATTTTGGCGGCGTTGATACAGTACACGCGAGCATTGCGCTGATTCAGCCCTGCCTGCACTTCCTGCGGCAAACGGTGCCACAGATCGTCGCTGCTATACGGCGAGTTGATCAGGAAAACGCCGCCGGGCTTCAGTCGTTCGACCATGTTGTACTTGTCGATAAACTGCCACTGATGACAGGCGACGAAATCGGCCTGATCGATCAGATAGGCTGAGTTGATCGGGTGCGGGCCAACGCGCATATGGGAAACGGTGAGGCTACCGGCCTTTTTCGAGTCATAGACAAAGTAGCCTTGTACAAACATCGGGGTGGTTTCACCGACGATTTTGATTGCGTTCTTGGTTGCAGAAACGGTGCCGTCACTGCCTAGGCCGTAGAACAGGGCTTCGAGTGATGCACTACTTGGAAAACGCTGTTCTGGCAGTGGCAGGGACAGGTTAGTGACATCGTCATAAATCCCAACGGTAAAGCGGGGTCGTGGGTTAGCAAGTGCTAACTCATTAAAGATCGCCTGTATGCACTGAGGGGTAAATTCTTTGGAAGACAGCCCGTAACGTCCACCAATCACGCGTGGCATAAGTGAACGCTCACCAGCGGAGAACGCCTCGGCCAGCGAGGTCATCACATCAAGATATAGCGGCTCTGCCAATGCACCTGGCTCTTTAGTGCGATCCAGCACCGCAATGCTCTTCGCCGTTTGCGGAATGACGGCCAAAAAATGTTTGGCAGAGAACGGGCGATATAGGCGGATTTTCACCACGCCGACTTTCTCGCCGCGCATCAACAGCGTATCGACGACTTCTTCGCAGGTGCCGACGCCGGATCCCATCAGGATGACGATTTTGGTCGCTTCTGGGTGGCCATAGTATTCAAACGGCTGATATTGGCGTCCTGTGGCGGCGGCGAAATCATTCATCGCCTGCTCAACGTGCCCATAACCTGCGTCATACCACCGGTTAGTGGCTTCACGAGCCTGGAAGAAGGTATCTGGGTTAGATGCAGTACCTCGAATCACCGGACGTTCCGGTGTGAGTGCTCGCTCACGGTGTGCATCAATGGCGTGCTGTGGCAGAAGCTGGAGGAGCACCTCATCACTCAGCGGCTCAATCTTGTTAATTTCGTGCGAGGTACGGAAACCGTCGAAGAAATGGATAAACGGCAGACGGCTGTTCAGGCTAGCGATTTGCGAAATCAGCGCAAAGTCCTGCGCTTCCTGCACATTGCTGGCACACAGCATAGCGCAACCCGTCTGGCGTACGGCCATGACGTCCGAGTGATCGCAGAAGATGGACAACGCATGCGTCGCAACCGTACGCGCCGCGACATGCAGGACGAACGGCGTCAGCTCACCGGCCAGCTTATATAGCGTGGGGATCATCAGCAGTAGACCCTGCGATGAGGTAAATGTGGTGGCTAGAGTGCCCGTCTGTAATGCGCCGTGGACGGTAGCGATCGCGCCGCCTTCCGATTGCATTTCAACAACGCGTGGCGTGTCTCCCCATATATTCAGCCCGCCGTCGCTCGACCAGGCGGCCGCGTGTTCAGCCATGCTGGAGCTGGGAGTGATGGGGTAGATGGCGATGACTTCACTGCTTCGCCACGCCACAGAGGCGACTGCGTTATTACCGTCGGTGGTGATCATGACTTATAGCCTTCTTGCTCACTAAGCCTTTCATTTTACATGGTCTTTTGGGGCGATGAAAATGACTGGGCATAAACGAAAATACGATTTTTATCGGAGGATTATCGCATTTCAGGAAAAAAGAGGGTGGAACGATGTATGCAGAGTTGTATCAATATGTGTTTTATCTCCGTCATACTTCAAGCTGCCTTTCTGCGCGTTGCTTTCGTGATTAGGAAGAGCCGCGTTTCCGAAAGATTGGCGTTATTATACACCGCAGAGCAGATTGATGTCTTTTTGTACCTCTTCAAGAGTACTGGAGCATGATTTTGTTTGCTCATTACTGTCATGACAGGTAGCGTGCTTATACTAAAATAACATCTGCAATGAATGTATGAAGGAACCGAACGATGGCAAATGATGAAATAAAAAATAAATTGGTTTCCGTACTGGCTTCACAACAGGCGCAGGGAAAAACGCCAGAACAGGCCGTCGAACACATCCTTCAGGCATTGGGTGGGCGAGCAGGTGATGTGTCCCGTATTTCAGTTTTGACGTCGACATTAATTGCTGATGTGCTTTATACCGTGTATCAGGATGCGATAACACACCAACAGATTGCGGTGATTTTACGCCAACTGTGTTATCCCGCTCGCGACATTGCCGTCGCATCACACGCCATCTACCCTAAGTTGACGGTACAGGAAATTGGCCAACTTTTGCAGAGCCCAGAGATTTATCCGACGATCGATCGCGCCGCGCTACTTGATGCGCTGACCTACGCAAATTTTTCCAAAGCGGAAAGCGAGCAGGCTGCTGATGTTCTCGGCGTTTAATACCCGAGCAATTCGATACCAGAACAGTACCGAAGAGTAGACAGCCAGACTCGTGATTTTCCTATAGCCGCTATCGGACCGGACTATTGTTCGATAGCGGTGACCTTAACGTCCTTTACCCGAGCGTGACTTCCGCTGTTTCCTGATGCAGTCGTCAGCTCATACAACCCCACTTTAGCGCCTACCCATTTCTGCGGCGAAATGTTCGTCAAGTGTACAATATTCCCCGTTATCGCCCAGCCAGGCGAACTGGCAAATGGCGTTCTGCCGCACGGTGACACGCAGTGTGATGCTCTGCGGTCCGAGTAGGTACTGGAAAGTTAGCATCATAGAAGAGAGACTTTATGAATCGAGCCCGTATGGACCGAACCTGTATAGATATAGTCATCCGCCCCGCGCAGAAATCAGATGCGAGCGTGATTCTGGAGTTAATTATTGAATTGGCCGTATACGAGAAGGCGCGCCACGAAGTGTTAGCCTCGCTTGAGGATATTGAGAACTCGCTATTTGGCGAGGGTGCGACGGCCGAAACGCTGATTTGTGAGATTGACGGCAAACCTGTCGGCTATGCGATTTTCTTCATGAGCTATTCAACCTGGCTGGGGAAACACGGCATTTATCTGGAAGATCTCTATATTGCGCAGGCGTATCGTAATGCGGGAGCAGGAAAGGCGCTGCTGAAACAGATTGCGCGTCTTGCGCAGGAAAGGCAGTGCGGTCGTTTGGAATGGAGCGTGTTGGACTGGAACCAACCTGCGATCGATTTCTATAAAAGTATTGGTGCGAATCCGCAGGATGAGTGGGTTCGCTATCGGATGGACGAGAAGGGCATTGCTGATTTCGTTACGGCATCGTAACGACTTTGCTCCTGCTGGCTTTAAGGCAGCAGGAGCTGATGGTTTAACGCGTTGACGCCGCCAGCGTAGTGCCTGCCAGAATAAATATGCCACCCGTTGAGCGGTTAAACATCTTAATGCGGCGTGGGTTGGAAAACAGGCCCGATAAACGGCGGCCGGTGCAGGCATAGATAAACATGATGCTGAAATCGAAGAAAGCCCAGGTTACCGCCAGAATGATGAGCTGTAAGGCGTGCGGCGCGCTGGTATCGATAAAGTTTGGGAACAGTGCAGCGAAAAACAGCAGATCTTTTGGATTGCTGATCCCGACCAGAAAGCCTTTGCGGTATAGCGGAAACCATCCCGGAGCCCCTGTTTCCCGCACGTCCTGCTCCGCTGTGGTCATATCTTTGGAACGCCATGACGCGATACCTAACCAGATGAGATAAACCGCACCAATAATTTTTAATGCGATAAATGCAGTGGTTGACGCGGCGAGGATGGCACCTAACCCCAATGCTGAACAGGACATCAATATCATTGCCGCGCTGACTCCGCCGAGTACGGTTGCTGTTGCGCGTGAAGCGCCGTAGCGTAAACCGTGCGACATGCTGATTAAGGCAGAGGGGCCCGGAATGGCAATCAGGGCGATGATGATTCCTGTATAAGCCAGCCAGAGGTGAAGGCTCATGATTTCTCCTGCGTGTCGTTCACGGTGAAAGCGTCATTAAAAACGGTGATGTCGAGCAATATGTATTCACATACATATCGATATTTTCCAACGCGTGATAGTAACAGAAAAGGGGCTGATGGCGCGCTCCCTCTTTATCAACATTCTGTTGCTGACGCTGGTGTGGGGCGGATCATGGCTGTAACCACGCCTGATGTTATTCCTTCACGCTTAAATCGATATCGCCAAAATAGCGTTTCTGTATATTGGCATATATGCCTTTTTGGACGATATTTTTCAGCCCCTGATTGATTAGCTGTTTTGTTTTTATATCATCTTTGCGTATGCCGTATGCGGAACCAATACTGAATAAATTAGCATCGGTGACTTCCGGGCCTTTTAGTTCAAAATCCTTGCCCTGCGGACTGTGTAAAAATCCAAATGTCAGAGCAACGGACGGGCACAGCGCGCCTTCAACTCTGCCTGAATATAAATCCTCATAAATGGCTTCTTGGTCAGGATAGCTTTTAACTATGACTCCTGCGGGCAGCCAATATTTGTTGGCGTAAGCTTCCTGAATAGTGCCTTGCTGTACCGCGATATTTTTCCCGCGCAGCACATCTACATTGGGAAGAATATTTGCCTCTTTCCTTGCGACAAGTTTAGTGGGGGCGTGGAAAACGTAGTTACTGAAATCTATCGATTCCCTTCTCTTACGCGTCACCCCAAGCGGTGCAATAACGTCTATTTTTTTCGAGAGAAGGGCGGGAATCTGGGAATCGAATGTGTTGACGATATAGTCGCATTTTGCATTTATTGATTGGCAGATGGCATCGGTCACCTCAATATCAAAACCCGATGGATTACCATTTGTACTCATGCTCTGAAAAGGAGGATAGGTCAAATCGACGCCAATACGCAGTATGTCCGATTTTGCACATGCAAAGGGCGAAATAGCAAAAATGGCAACGATTTTCAGGAAAGATAATTTTCTGGACATAATAGTAACACCTCTTTTTAGTCGTATGAAATGAAGATGAATATTCCGATCTTCATATCATCAGTGATCGGACTTGAGCGGATTGGGTGCCGCAATATCATTCAGGCATATTCGAAAAACTGACGTTAATTTACACTTGAAATTATAATCAATTGTTATTATTTCTTTTCGGAATGTAATATTGAGAAATCGATGATGTCCAGACGTGTAAATAATAAATCGATTCCAATCGATAATTTAATTTTTTTTGCGGGGAGTCTTACTTGTAGGTAAACCGATAATCGACAATATAAGTGCCGAGTTTATTAACTCGTGCGGTGATCCATAACTCATCCATGCCTTGTCTTCTTTTTTTAAACAACGTCTCTCTATTGGTACACTGATCCTACCCACCTAATGTGGACACGGCCCTAAGCGAGGTTCTGGTTTTCAAATTGTTCCGGGCTGAGTCCGCCACAGGCACTGTGACGACGCCAGCGATTGTAATCACACTCGATATAATTAAACACCGCTGTTCGCATTATTTCCCTGCTGACAAAGCGTTCGCCGTGGATACATTCTACTTTTAGCGAGTGAAAGAAGCTTTCCGCGCAGGCATTGTCGTAACAACATCCCTTCGCACTCATACTGCCACGCAGATTATGCTCATTCAGCATCGCTTGATAATCCGCTGAACAATACTGACCACCGCGATCGGTATGTACAATAACGTTTTGTGGACGCTTTCGCCTCCACAGTGCCATTTGCAGTGCATTACATGCCAGCGCCGCCGTCATTCGCGATGACATCGACCAGCCTATAACTGCACGCGACCACAGGTCGAGAACAACGGCAAGATAAAGCCACCCTTCATCCGTGCGTAAATACGTGAAATCGCCGGCCCATTTTTGATTCGGGCCGCTGGCGTAAAAATCCTGCTTCAATAGGTTCTCTGATACTGGCAACCCATGTTCACGGTAGCTGACCGGGCTGAACTTCCGAGCCGCTTTCGCTCGTAGTCCCTGACGACGCAGGCTGGCGGCAATGGTTTTGATGTTGTAGGCCGGAAGCTCATCAGCAAGACGTGGCGCACCATAGCGCTGTTTTGCGTCACCGAATGCCTTACGGACCGCGCCATCGCAAGTGAGACGGAACTGCTGACGCGGGCTTATCTGATGGCGGCGCACTCGCCAGGCATACCAGCCGCTGCGGGCAACCCGAAGCATACGACACATGGTCCTGACAGTGAATTCAGCCCGATGTTTTTCGATAAAGACATACTTCATTTCAGGCGCTTCGCGAAGTATGTCGCGGCCTTTTGGAGAATGGCCAACTCCTCATCCCGCTCAGCCAGTTGTCGCTTAAGGCGGGCATTTTCAACGGCAAGCTCGCTCTCACGCTCTGAAGAAGTCATTTGTTGCTGCTGTTTACTGCGCCAGGCATAAAGCTGTGACTCGTACAGGCTGAGTTCACGGGCTGCGGCAGCAACACCGATGCGTCCAGCCAATTTTAGGGCTTCATCGCGAAACTCTGGCGTATGCTGTTTACGGGGCTTCTTGGTTGATACTGATTTTGTCATGTGAGTCACCTCTTACTTGAGAGTTTACTCACTTAGTTGCGTGTCCACTATTGTTGGGGAGGATCACACAGCTGTTTAAATTGACCGGTATGCACATCTTTAATCCATAAACCTGCTTCGCAACGACTACTTTTCCCTTTGGATGGCCCGGGAAAAACAATTTCATAGTCGGATGTGTAATTAATCACGTCATCGGGGAACAGATAAACGTATACGTCAAAAATATTAACGATGGAAAGAAATCCCAAAACAAAGCCACCTAGGAACATTTCGAGCATGTGTTTTAGTTTTTTCTTTATCGATTGAGAGTAGAGCGCTCGGACAGAAAAAATCAGCCCCAGAACGAGTCCAAAGGTAAGATAGAGGGCGAAGTCTGGAAGTGTCTTTATCAATATTGTGCTACGCGACAGATTCGAAGCCCAAAGCATGTACCAGAGAATCGGTAACATGATGGATAAAACGAGGAGAATAACGAGAAAATCCTTGGATAATAAATAGGTTATCGATTTTTTATAGAGACGTTGCATCTATCCATGACCTTGTATCAACAGCTTGTTTTGTTGGTATGTTACATGACTTTGCCACTTAGAGAACCAAGATGGTTACTTGTTATTGCTTATTGGCCTATGCGCTACTGCTTAATAAAATAAATCATTATATTCAACCCATTGTCGTTGTAGGGTATTACCGCAACAATACAAGGCTATTTAATTTATTCAGAAGGGTTCGTTATAAACCACTTGATACTAAATAGCCTCACCTATTGTTGCTCCATTTTAGCCCTGTCGTGCTGGGGGAAGTTGAGGTAAATGGCTATCTTTATTTTTTAAAATGTTAATTCTGAATCCAGATCTGTAGTGTGTACCTAAACGTATACCAGTACAGATAACTGTGCTTCGTGATGTTCATATTTTGAACTCTTTCGAAGAGGGACTTTGACAAAACCTACGCAATAAAAAAGAATTATGGAAAAACTGATTGTAGTATTCATTTTTTAATCTAACTGATTAATGATTTATATAGTGATGACTATGTTGTTAGTTGACCTAAACTAACTAACCAGCTGTTATTAAAAGTCTTTCTTCTAAGAAAATATTAGTCTTAAGCAGCGCAGATATTCCAGAGGTACTATATATGTAATGAACATTGAAAATAATAGGAAGTCCTGTAAGTATGCCTTGCTAAAATAAAATGACATAATTTTTTTAAAATTAAAGTGTTGTTCTATTAAAAATAGCATATTAAATATCATAAGTTATTTTGTGAATTAAAGTAATTAGCGCTGTGTTATTTAGTGTTGTATCTTTTATTTTTGTATGAGGTTTTTTTATATGTAAGTTTAAAGTTTTTTCAATCGACATGAAATGTATGATTAAATGTGTTATAAAAAGTTTTTTAATAACAAGTTTTCTATGTGTTTATATCTTGCAGTGTGCTTTTTAGAATGATTGCTATCCGCAATGATTGGTTTGGGGTATTTAAGGTATGCAATGCATTTCGATTCAAAAAAATCTACTGAATCGCTTTTTATTTTCTCTATTCCTAAAGTCCCAATCATACCACTACCGTAATAAGCACAGCTTAGATAACTAATAGATATTATATTTTTAGGTACTAATTGGTTTAACATAACAGCTAATACTTGTTCCCGTATTTTCCTTCGTAGCGTTCGCTCATAACGTTGAGTTATGGTTCTAACAAATTGTTGCTCTATAGTGCTTGCTCCCTGATATTTCCCATATAATATGCGTAATTTTATAACACGCAGTATAGCCAACAGGTCAACACCAAAATGAAGGCTGTTTCTGTGATCTTCTGAAATCACTAATGCTTTTATTAATTGGTTCGTGATTGATGAATTTTCATTTCCTTGCGTTGCATGAATATACGTTAGACATTTTTTCAAATCTTTAATAAGTGGTTTGTAATTAACCAGTTTTAAGAGGAATATTATTGTAAATATCGGGATGGTGAAGAGTGCGAAGGATGTTCTGTAAATTTTGAATCTTGACATATTATAGAGCCTTTTGAATCTGCAGAACTTGAAAAGAAACTTCCACTGAACAATTTTGATTCTCTTTTTTTCCAAACTTTCCATTTGAATGGATCGTTATTTTTTAAATAGATATAGTGAGAAAAGGATCTTAAACTGCCATTTTCTTCAATGTGTATGTGTATCTTATGAGGTCTTAGATATCGTCTTTCTATTCTTCCTGTTACTTTTCCTCTACTTCTGAATTTTCCAGTATACAACCAATCTCCCTTGATAGGGGCTGTCTCTGCTGTTTTTTCAGAGGTTCCCTCTATAATGCTTCCATCAGAGTAAATTATTAATGTATAATAAATAATTATGTTTTTGTATGGATTGTAAGATGATTCTGTTGTCGTTGATTTAAGATAGAAAACTCCAGATAATTTTGGCGGTATTCTGAAAAATTCTTTTATGAAAAACAATATAAAAGCAACAATAATAGCTGAAACGATAGAACCATAATTATCAGGTTGATGAACTACTTTATTTATATAATTAAATGTTAAGGAAGTGAATTCAAGAAAATTGCAAATAATCATAATAAATCCTAACTATTTATGTTATAAAAACACTGGGTTCTCAGCATTGCGCTCACAGCATCTTTCATTAAACCATTGAAATCTTATTTAAGTAATATGAATATAATATCCTTAAAATATCTCATTTAAAAGGGTTCTAGAACAATTAATTACTTTATCTATTTATTTTAATTAAGCCTTAAAAAACATATAGTTAGTTTGCAGGCGGTCATGAGATGGTTAGGAAGATGAAAATTTTTAGATCTACCGTCTAATATTGATAAACTGGCCTGATTCGGTTTTATTGAGTAAGTAATTTAGGCTTAGTACTTCGGCAACCAATCCACCTCACTGTCGTCGTTTAATGTAAGATTAGTTTGCACATTCCCTGATTTGTCTTGCGCTTCAAAAATTCAATCTCATACTCCTTTAACGTTTGCGGCACTGCCCGACCAAAAGCCGTCATGCTCATAGGGCGCTCATGCCCTCGCGCTTCCATCATACACGAAAGGTAAGCGTGATAGAGGTACTTGCGCGGGTTAGCAGGATGCCAATATAGAGGGCATTAGTCGCACTGGCAGACAGCAGGTAACCGCAGAAATCAACTAAAGGATCGGCGCTGCGTTTTATCTCCAATGCCTCATTGGAATTCTGCTGTATCTGTAACAGCGCGTGCGTCATCGGGAACGGCAAAGCGTTGCATCAAGTGGTGAACAATGATGACCAGTTCCTGACCTATTTTCTCTACTACGGACACAAAAAAAACCGCAGGGCTTGCGCCATGCGGGTTTTTCGTACTTCATCGGACTTATCTGGTAATACCCGATGTCTAAATTGGGCTGGGGAATCTGAATAATTCACATAACATCATGATATTTATGTTTTAAGTATGAGTTTAGACTTTGTTGGTATACCTAAACGTATACCAATGCAGAAAAGTGATAGGTTTTTTTGCTAACGTTCTCACCCTACTAGCCCCACCTTTTTGTTACCTCAATCTATGACGATTCTTTGATAAGTACACGTGAATATCACTTTTTAGTGGTATTGGCGTCAACTTGACGGATGGCTTCTATTTAAGTATACGTGAATAACACAATTATGTGGTTTTCATGTGGACTTATGAATGGACAGGATCACTGCTATTGAGCGTTTAAATGCTTTCGATAAGCAAGGGCGTTATGTCTTCACCTCCCGCGATTTAGCCAAGATTTTCCATGAAGATACGCCCAGAGCGTTTAATGCTGGGCTAAATCGTTTGGTAAAAGATGGCATTCTTACCCGTGCGATTCGCGGCGTGTACGTTTACAACCATGCCAAAAGCAAAGATGCCTATACGCTTGAGCGCATCGTGTTAGCGCTACGCCGTGGTGAATATAACTATCTTAGCCTTGAATCCGCATTGTCTGAATATGGTGTGATTTCTCAAATCCCGATTGACCGGATCACGGTGATGACTACCGGACGTTCCGAAGAACATAAAACGCCTTTTGGGGTGATTGAATTTACCCATACCAAGCGGCCCCCAGAGCAGATTTTGCAGGATACCTATTTTGGCAATTCCCCGTTACGGCAAGCGACGAAGAAAACCGCCGTGAGGGATTTACGCCGCGTTGGGCGCAATACCCACCTGATTGACGAATCGGAGCTATATCATGAATCAGAAAGTTAACTTTGCCGAATTGGTCAGCAAAGCGGTGGAATCAGCCGAGCTTGAAGGCTTGCGCAATGTGGTGGAGAAGGAGCTTTTGCACTACGACATCCTCTATTGTTTGGATAATGCGGGCTTGCTGGAGCAGCTTACTTTTCAGGGAGGGACATCGTTAAGGCTGTGTCATGGCGCAAACCGCTATGCGGCGATTCCTGCCACAAGCAGTATTTGATAGAACGTTAGGGAGTGAGGCTTTTAGCCAATATTTAAGCAGCGAATTAAAAGCACTCTTAAGTGCGTTACAGCAAGCGTTAAAAGGAGAGGGCGGGAAAGTGCCGTTCGTCATGTAAGCGTCAGTAGCCAAAATAAAAAGATTTTGCACAAAACTGTTCACTCTCTTCACTATGGTTTTTTATTTTTACTAATCAATACATTAATGGGTGATGAGTTGGTGAACAGGTGACGAGTGACTCATCACCTTGATGGCAGATAGGCCATATAACAAAAAGCTGTAAATGTAAGATATTCGCGCTTATAGTCGGTCTTTGGCTGCTTGATAAACCTCTGAGCGTTCACGCTTGCCCACAGCTAAAACCAGTACTACGATCTCATGCTCAAGCACTTGATACACTAGCCGATAGCCAGCGGAACGAAGTTTGATTTTGTAGCAGTCAGCCATTCCATGAAGTCGGTTGGCGGGAACGTGGGGATTTTGTAAAACCGCTTTCAGCTTTTTGGTGAACAGCTCCCGCACGGGTGCACCCAGCTTCTTAAATTCTTTCAGCGCGTGCTCTTCAAACTCCAGCTTATAACTCATCCAGATCGACCTTCACACGTTTCCCCTTCATCCGGGAGCGGGCAATTTTGGCAAGTTCGATATCTTCCTGATAGTCGGCCAGCGCTTCCCATGTTTCCGGGGAAACATAATAGCCAGAGATACGGCCATTGGTTAACACGGCTACAGGCTCGCCGTTAGCTTCTTTCAACGCTGCATTGGGCGATTTTTTAAAGTCGCTAATACTCACGGCAGCATTGGCAAGAATAGGTTGCACGGACATAATCAGCCTCTTTTAAGTATGATATTTGATACTTAATTTAGCACTTAATCAAAAAATCAGCAACGCTATGGTATAAACGTGACACCAAATAAAAAAATTTTTCACAAAACTGTTCACTATCTTCACTACGGATTTTTATTTCTATTAATCAATTAATTACATAGTGATGAGTCGGTGAACAGGTGATGAGTAACTCGTCACCTTTGAAGTGTTTGGACGTAAAAAAACCGGCCGGAGCCGGTTTTGTCGTTTCTGGTGTCTACCTCGCTATCTCGCATTTGGGCAGCCAGTCAGCGTCGGATTCGTCTTTCAGTTCAAGGTTAGTCTGTATGCCCTGATTGGTTCGCCCCTTGAGATACGTCTGCCCATATTCCGACATCATGTTCGGCAGCACCTTACCAAACGCCGTCAGGCTGATAGGCTTCTGGTGGCCGTGCGACTCCATAAAGGACAGGTAGGCATGGTACAGGTATTTACGCGGGTTACGGGGCGTGATGTTGGCGTTGCCCATATACAGCCCGGTGGTGTCGCCATGTGCCAGCAGGTAGCCGCAAAAATCAACCAGCGGGTCAGCCTGCCGTTTGATTTCCAGCGCCTCAGCGGAGTGTTGCTGTGCCTGTAACAGCGTCCGGGCATCGTTCGGGTCAGCAAAGCGTTTCATCAGGTGACGCACAATCACCGCCAGTTCTGCGCGGATTTTCTCTTTCAGCTTGGGGTCGCGTTCGCTGGCCGGGATGGTTTCGCCGAAGTGGATAATCACCCGGCGACGGGACACGCCGCCGCTGCGGTCGCTAAAGCGCATCGGCGAGTTATTGACGGCCAGAATCACCGCCGGAATACGGGTGGAATAGGCATCACGGTATTTCGGGTCAACCATCACCGCATCGCCGCCGGTAATGGCTTTAATGCCTGCACCGTCACCGCTCCATTTTTCTTGGTCAGGCAGGACGATTAACGAGAAGCCGATAATCGACGAGCGTTCACGGGACGATTCAATGGTGTTGATGGTCGCCGCCGTGGTGTTGTCCTCCCCGGCCAGCATGGTGGCAATTTCTGCCAGAATACTTTTTCCACTGCCGCCGGGGCCGGTGACCTCAAGAAACAGTTGCCAGTCGTAGCAGTTCGCCAGCACCATAAACAGCGCGGCCAGAATACGCTCCTGCTTATCCGCGTGGTTCCCGGCGGCACGGGTCAGCCAGCGCCAGAAGTGCGGGGCGTTATCCGCAAGGTTTTCCCCAGCCTTAAACGGCGTGTAATCCACATCATTGACGGTATTCAACCAGTGCTCCCGGCGATGCGGTTTAAATTCACCGCTGGCAGTATCAAACACCCCGTTACGAAAACCGATTAACCGGCGCTGGGGCTTCTCCTGCGTCGGGATAATCAGTTTCAGGGTGTCCAACACGCTGCCAATGCCGGACGCGGTAAAGGGGGCGTGTATCTTCTGAAACAGCGCTGCGATATCCCGGCTTAACAGGCGATAGGGCAACACTTTCCACGCACCATTCTGATACTGGAAGAAGGTTTCCACGAAGGCGTCAATCGCCAGTGTGTCGCGGTAGTGGTCGCGTATCTTCTCTGCTTTCTCGCTGGCGCTCATGGCCTTGAATTCAGCCTCGCCCAGCGACGCAAACGGGCTGACTGGCTCCGGCTGGGTAAACACGTCCAGGTGCTGCCGGGTGGCGTCAGCACCCTCGGCACGATAGACATCATTCCAGTCACCAAACACCGGCGGCAGCGCGACACGGCCATTCACAGCCGCGGCGGCTTGTTCGGCTTTGGTCTGGCCGGTGCCGTTCTCGTCCCGGTCAGCGGCTATCAGCAGCGTGACCGCCGGGTGGCGGGTTTTCAGCTCACGGGCAAGGGACGGCAGGTTGTTGGCACTGAGCGCGACATACACCGTATCACCGGTTAACTGATGCAGCGTTAAGCCCGTGGCGTAGCCCTCAGCCAGCCAGATAACGCTGGCCTGCTTACCGCTGAAAGCGTGAAAGGTGCCTTTGACCTGTCCACCTTTTAACGTGCGCTTGTCACCCTGTGCATTGATAAGCTGGAGATTCACCACTTCACCGTCCGGTGTGGTCAGCGGCACCAGTACATCGCCGGGCTGATAGGTGATACCGCCCACGCGCAGCGGCTTACCCTGTAGGGTTGGCACGGCGCTATCCGGCCAGCCTTTGACGCTGAGATACGCGTTGCCGGGTTGTGTCACCGCCTCTTTCAGTTTCGCCTGTGCCTGAACCGCCGCCCGTTGCCGGGCGGCCTCGCTGTCTTCTTCATCGGGTGTTGACGCTGCCGGACTGTCCGGCAGATCGCCCAGCCATGCGCCCACTTTCAGGGCGGCTTCTGTCGGCGTCAGCTTCAGCACTTTTTCAACCAGATTCAGGCCATCCCCCGCGCCGCACTGGTTACAAATCCATGTGCCGCGCCCTTCCTTGTTATCGAAGCGGAAACGGTCTGTGCCCTCGCACATCGGGCAGGCGGTATGCTGCCCGGTGGCATCAATGCGGATACCCACTGCGGGGAGCAGTTGCGGCCAATGGCCGCTGGCGCGTTTCACAGTCTGTGTCACGGTAAGGTGTGCCATGCGTTGCCCCTTAATGTAGTGTGGTGGTCGGGGTCGCCGCTGTCGCGCACTGGCACAGCTCCCCCATGATGATGTGCCCCAGCACGGTTAGCCGGGGTTTATCGGTCAGTAAGGTGGGTTGCACCATATCACCCAGCATGGCGCAGGCGATTTCCATCCCGGTGGCGGTGCCGTGCTCACGCACGTGTGCGCCCTCCAGCTCCAGCGCAATGGCGATTTCCAGTTCGGTTAAGTTGCAGTTCAGGGCAATGCCGGTTTCCCGGCAGTTATCCAAATAGGCCTGTGCCACGGCGCGACGGTACACGGCAGTACGCACTTCCAGCGGAATACAGGACTGATTATTGATGTTCATTGTGCTGTCTCCCGTGCGGTGAAAAGGTGGGCTTCACAGTGGGTCATGACGTGGCCTATCTGGTCAGTCAACAGCGCCACCAGTGCGGCCATATCATCGGCCGGTAGCGTATTGGGTTTGGCGGCGGTCATGCCGCATTGCTGGGCATCCAGCATATCGAGAAACATCACGCCGACGCGGTGCGCATGAGACAGGCGCAGGTAGTCAGCATGGGAAACAGGATAGGTATCATGATTATTGAGACGGGCGGCTAAGGTATTCATGCGCTCACCCCGTTCTCGGTTTCGGACGCTTCCGGGCTTTGCAGCGTCGTCGCCAATAATTCCAGCCGTTCAGCGAGTACAAACGTCAGCACCTCTTTGGCTACCGGGTTATCCAGCTCAATCACGGCGTGCGTCAGGGCGCGGCACTGGTCGGCGATTTCATCAAGGGTCAACGGAGTAGAATCAAACATGGCTAACCCCCTGAGCAGGCAGACGGCCAGCAAAAGACAGCACATAGTCACGCGCCAGTAAACGGCGGGCGCTGATTTCATCCGGAGCGATAACAGCTTCACGGTGCGGTAAGGCGCGTAATTCGGCGCGGCGCACGGCCAGAAACAGAAAGGTAAATTGCGGGTGTGACGGAGTGAGGGTCGTAGCCATGTGGGAGTCTCCAAGTTTAGCTGATAACAGCTACCACCGGAGTTCCTACACTCATGGGTGGTAGCCCAGACGGGGGTAGGAATACCGGCAACCTTGGAAACCGGCCAGCCCGAAGGCTGCCCCGCCTGAGCCACCATTGTTTGGATGCAATAACGGCGTAAAACATGCCGCACAACATGCAGGTGTGCTAAGGCTACGACACAAAAAAAGACGCAAGCGGCGTCTGGTGTCGCCAAGATTAAACACGGGTTCCTACGCCCGGCTGTCGATTTTGCGACAGCAGCGAGACTATAACGCCAAAAAGCCCCGGCAGGCAAGCCGGGGAAACGGATAAATTGCGCAGTCATGAACAGCCTCAGCAGTTGGTCAGCGCATCACCGGCACGGGATGCACAGTAACGCCGGGGTGAATCAGAAGCGGCGGGCGTCGGTGCAACGCTCAGCAGCAACGCGCCGAAACGCTGTTCACGGGCGGCAACGGTGGCCGGATTACGGATGGCGGGAAACAGTTGATCGCACAGGCTGAGGGCTTCCCGTTCATCGAGTGTGACTGACTGACCGGCGATAGTTAAGGTGATCATGCGTGGTTCTCCTGTTGACGGGCGGCGATACGCTCAGCCACCCAATGATGAATTTCGGACTCAACCCATGCGACGTTCTTTCCACCCAGTGGAACACGGGCGGGAAAAACTTTGCGGCTGCTCAGTTCGTACAGCGTCGAGCGGGAAATGCCGGTGACGTGCAACACTTCCGGCAGACGCATTAAGCGCTCTCTGACCGGATGAAGTGGCATCGGGGGCATAGCAGGAATAGGGGCTAGGGGTGTGGCTGACAACATGTGATGCTACCTCGTTAATGTCCGCCCGGGTCTGGCCGGATGGCGCTGGATTGCTCTGGTAGCTCGCTATTATGTGAATATTTTCGGAGACCGCAACAAGGTGCTGTTGTGCTATCGGTGAGCAAAATACGGTCTATTTTTTCCACCAACTGTTAATAAAGGGCAATAAAAAGCAACGAAGGGCAGCGTGATTTATTCAATAAAAATATAAGTGTTTGTAACTATCGATAACCCACTTATCTATAGGAAATAACATCGTAAAACAGGCTCGCCAGAAAAAGGCTCAAAAAAACGGGTGAACAGTGTGAACACTCGGTGAAGAGTTTTTTACCGACTATTCACCTCTTTATTTATTGATTTATCTATTCTTTTCTCTCAAGTGAAGAGTAGTGAATAGTTTTATAAAAGAGTTAGTTCTAAATCGAGGAAACCGCCTAAGGGTGAGATTGTTTTGTGTGGTCGATGGCAGGACAGGCTCAGATAGCGGGGGTTGTGTGGTGAATTGCACAATAGCCACCAGACACTAACCCCATACAGAGAATGACAATGAGCCAGACAACCACATCAGACACGAAACCGGTTAATACCCTGCCGGATACGCTGACAAAAGCGACTGACTATTACCTGAAAATGCGGGAAGCGCACACCGTTAACGCGGGTGAGCTGGATAACATCGATACCGCCATTGCGCGTGCCAAAGAGCAGAAAGCCAACACGGAAGCGGAAAATCAGCTTTCCGATACCGACTGGCGTGCGCGTTTTCTTGCCGCACGTGGCGAAATGACGGAAGAACTGAAAAATCAGCAGTTACAGCGGCTGGCACAGCGTGAGCTAGCGCAGGAGTATGACGGCTTGCTAGCACAGTTGGAAATAGAGCAACTGAGACAGAAAGCGAAGTGTCACTCATCAGCAAAAGATTGCTCTAATGCTCACGCCAGCGCCCTACGTGACTACGCTGAATGGGAGTTTAATCAGGCGTTAAATAACATCAGTACAAACCTGATCCGGGCGATTGAGTTAAAGCGGCATATGCTGGATATCACCACCTCTGAATTTACCCTAAATAGCTGTTCCAAATAGTAGATCACCAGAAGGGAACTCAGTCCGATTTAAGCGATCTGATCAATCGCTGAATATCCCAAATCACCAACCGGACTGAGTCATGCCGATCATAGCACCGATACCCGACGCCGAAAGGTGTCTGATGCAAAAAACCATCCATAAAACATGTGATAAAAACTATGCCCGCAGACTCACCGCGATGTTGATGCTTCATCGTGGGGACAAGATAAGTGACGTTGCCAAAACGCTTTGCTGCGCACGTTCATCGCTGGGGCGCTGGATTAATTGGTTCACACTTTACGGGCTGGAAGGCCTGAAATCATTACCCTCAGGTCGTGGCCGACGCTGGCCGTTTGAGCGCATTTGTGTGCTGTTGCGTCAACTGATTAAGCATTCGCCGGAAGATTTTGGTTATCAGCGTTCTCGCTGGAGTACTGAACTGTTAGCAATAAAAATCAACGAGATAACCGGGTGCCGTTTTTTACGAGGATGAGGTCGATATCCATCTCAACCCCAAAATAGGTGCTGACTGGCAGCTACGTGGTCAACAAAAGCGAGTTGTTACGCCAGGGAAAAACGAAAAATATTATCTGGCTGGCGCGTTGCACAGCGGCACAGGAAAAGTCAGTTACGTCGGCAGCAGCAGTAAAAACTCGGGGTTATTTATCAGCTTGTTAAAACATCTAAAAAGCACGTACCGGCGAGCAAAAACGATCACGCTGATCGTTGATAACTACATCATCCATAAAAGTCGTGAAACGCTTCGTTGGCTGAAGAATAACCCAAAATTTATTGTTATTTATCAACCAATTTACTCACCGTGGGTGAACCACGTAGAACGGTTATGGCAGGCATTACACGACACAATAACTAGAAATCATAGCTGTCGTTCGATGTGGCAATTACTGAACAAAGTACGCTATTTTATGAAAACGGTAAGCCCATTTCCTGGCAGGAAGCACGGTCAGGCAAAAGTGTAGCGATATTAGGATCAGCTATTTAGGAGTCGCCTATCAGAAGCCTGAAAAAGTGGTAATGGATTTGATTGTTGAAAAGCTGAAGGTGAAAGCGAATGACTACCGCTTTGATATGAGTAACGAGCCAGTGCTGTCATCGCTGGGGCTGAACTCCCCTTCACTGCCGCATGCCGATTTCGCACCGGTATCCAGCCCGGCAAAACGAATGATATTTTCCCGTGAATTGAAAGAAAAAGAAGAGGCATTAAAAACACGGAGCCAAAAATTATGATGCATTGCCCGTTCTGCGGCCACGCTGCTCATGCCCGCACCAGTCGCCCGTTATCGGAGAACGTCAAGCAGCGTTATCACCAGTGCCGGAATATTGAATGCTCGGCAACCTTTCGGACACTGGAATCAATAGAAGAAATTATTCAGCCATCGAATAGACGAGATCTGCCAATACCGGATATTCCATTATCACCGGCTATGCAGAAAAAATATAAGGATTACCCAGCCTCAGCCCTACGGAATTAATTAGCCAGATTATGGTTTCATTTCCGCCAATATCAGGACGTCGCCCGCCACTGCGCGGGCTTTTTTGCGAGCTTTTTTCTCTGGCTAGCGATTTTTTGGCCGTACATGCATACGGTGCATGGATTTGCATGCAATACTTACCCCCGAATCTGCCCTACAGCGCCAGTATTGGCGCGGCCTGAACGCTTCCATGCAACTGCATGAAATGCGCTACATAAAGCGGGCAGGCGTGGCGGGGATAGCATTGCGCGCTAGTGGTTGGTGATTTATTTTATAGCTTTGCTGGCGTAGCTGCAGTGGTGGTACTCAATACGTTGAAAGTCAGAAATTATGCTGGTATTGATTTTTAATTAAGCTGATATAAATAGAAAATATTAAAGGAATTATTTGGATATGAAAAACATTAAGTTTTACGGAGAGTCTGTTGATGAACACCGTAAGGGGGTGATAAGAGTTGATGGAGAAGATTATCCTGCGGACTTGAAAATAACACAGTCTAATATAGAAATTCGTTTTTTCGATTTTAGTTGTAAAATGAACCGGGATTTCTCAGACCTTCTCAACCTCAAAACCGCAGTTTTTAATGGAAGTGGCGGCTTTTTTCGCCTTTTTGGCATGGAATTAAATGAAAGCTCCTTTAGGTTTATTGAACCATCCAATAGTTTTAACGATTATACCTTCTCGGCAAGTGGTTTTTTATATTCGAGTGCTAACTTAAACGATATTGAGATGTATCAAGTATTGAGCTTTTATTCAAGTGGAATAAAAAATTGGTTGGGGAATACTGAAAAATTAAATAAAATAATAAATCGGTCTATTTTAAATAAATTACCTGAACAGGAAGATTTAGTTGAATTTGAGAGGGGTATTAAAGATGTAGGTACAGTAGGTGGCTATTATGGATATAGATATGGTGGTTTAGATGGCTTACATACCGTAGGCATGTCAGTTACACCACACATAACATTGCATCTTGAAAACAAAGTGGACTTAAACGGACTGCTTGAGAGATATACTGATCTCTATATGCTTATGAGGTTTTTAATTGGGAGACAACTCGATTTCACGGATGTTAAGGTTCGTGTGAGTGAAAACAGCAGGCACAGTGACATTAGCCTTTACTTTCCAGAAAGAAAGAGCATCAGCAGTGAATTGCATAATTCGATGTCACTTCTCTATTCTTCAGTATACAATGACGGTTCTGAAAAAAAATTCCCGCTTCAAATATTTGATAATTATTTTCATGGCAAAGAAAATGAAACTAATTTGCTAGTTAAGAAATTTATTAATTATTCTCTTATAGATAGTGATGAAGAGAGGTTTTTAGGTTTTTATCGAATAATAGAAAGATCAACGTTTAAACAATCTTATTATGTTGATAAAAATAAGCTATCGGTATTACTTGACCGTTCAAGAAGTATACTCCAAAAAACATTCCATGGCTCATCAATTAGTGAATTCAAAAGAGCAGTGATGAGGGTGAATGGTAGCAAGGAAAACACTGAGACATGCATTCGGCATTATATAAAAAACCTACCTGAAGAGTTTGTGGTTGCTTTGGGGCTTGATAAAATAAAGATAGATGCATTATGTAGAGTCAGAAATAATATAATTCATCAACCTTTGTTTTCTGTGTCTATTTCTAAACTGCATGACTGTATGGTTATATCAAGAATATTGGCATTTGTTATACTAATGGAGAAGTTAGGTATACCTTATGGTTTGATTGAAGAAGTAGCTAACTTGAATAGATGGAAGGGGGGGATATCATATTTAATCTGAGGGTTTCTTAGATATTATATATTTATTCAATATTAAAAATTGGCATATTTATTAATCTGCCAATTTATTTAAATTATTTTTTTACTACCTTTCCCCACCAAACCATCAATTCTTTCCGCTGTTCAAGATAGGTAGAGCGGTTATAAGCCCGTCTAACTTCATTCTTATCACAATGCGCTAACGCTGCTTCAATCACATCAGGATTAAAACCAGCTTCATTCATGGCTGTGCTGGCTATTGAGCGTAAACCATGTGCGACCAGTTTGCCACCGTAGCCGATGCGTTTTAACGCAGCATTCGCGGTCTGGCTGTTCATGGATTTTTTAGGATCGTTACGGCTTGGGAATACGTGTTCGCGGTTTCCGCTGATAGGGCGCATGATATCGAGCAGTTCCAGCGCTTGATCGGAGAGCGGAACGATATGATCGCGCTTGGCTTTCATTCGTTCAGCCGGAATGCTCCACGTTCTTTTCTCTATATCGATCTCTACCCATGCCGTCGCGGAGGCTTCTGCCGGGCGAATCAGCGTCAGCAACTGCCATTCTAATAAGCAACGGGTCGGAATGGACAGGTTAGACATGGCAATGGTGCGCATCAGCTTAGGGAGTTCTTCTGGCCGGATAGTCGGCATGTGCTGCTTTTTCGGGCGCTCAAAGGCCATACCAATGCCAGAGGCGGGGTTAGCGTCAATCAGCCCCGTATTGACCGCGTAAACCATGATTTCATTGATGCGCTGTACTAACCGCCTGACTGTTTCCAGTGCGCCACGGGCTTTAATCGGCTCTAGCGCCTGTATCAGCGTGCGGGCTTTGATTCCTTGTACCGGGATATTCTCAATCGCCGGGAGTACGTCTTTTTCCAGCGATCGCCAAATGTCTTTGGCATGATCCGCACTGACCTTGGTCTGCTTCAACGTGAACCAATTACGCGCCACATTGATGAAGATGCTTTCTATCGCGATTTGTGCTTCTTCGACTTCCTTAGCCACTTTTTCCTGTGGGTCTATTCCTTTGGCTAACAAAGACAGTTTTTCGTCTCTCATGGCGCGTGCGTCGGCTAATGACAATGCCGGGTAAGTGCCAAATCCGATCATAGTGCGCTGGCCGGTTATGGGTTTCTGGTAGCGGAACCGCCACAGCTTTTTACCTGTGGTTTTGACTAAGAGGAATAACCCGTTGCCGTCATGTAACGTCAGATCTTTGTCTGTCGCTTTGGCTTTTTGTACTTCAGTGTGGGTGAGGGAGCGGGTTGTCCGTGCCATGGGGGAATATCCTTCGTGATTGGTATACGCATGCAATTGGTATACGCCTTTTGGTATATATCCTACCGTATACCAATTCGTATACCAATAATCTCTGGATTCAGGCGAATATCGTCGGACAATGACGGACACAAAAAAGCCCGCAGAGCTTGCGCCATGCGGGCTTTCCGTACTTCATCGGACTTATCTGGTAATACCCGATGTCTAAATTGGGCTGGGGTCCCTGTGATTATACTTATAATAAATTGATTTTTATCGTTATTTTGTTATGGTTTTTAATTGAGGGTTCAATAAAGGAACCAAAGAAACACTATGAGCAAAGTCGTATCGTTTTTCAGCGTTAAAATCATCGATTGTGCCGATGCTGAGGAGTTGAACTCACGACAAGCATCAAAATCTATTAGGATCAGAGATAGCATATTTAAAGGTCAGTGGTAAATCTTACACCTACCCAAATCTTTTTTAGCCTGAAGCAAGATGAATAGCAGATAATAGTGCAGAATTTAAACGCAACGAAATTAACTAGATGATAAATAAGGTAATATTAAATAACTTAAAATAGAGCGAAAAATAGCACTTTTTGCAAAACAGCTTCAAAGCCCGCAGCAACTGGCTTTTTCTACTCCCATCTCTAATCTGCCTAAAAATCCACCACCGCTTGATCAATTCGTGCTTTTTGAACGTTGATCGTCATAAGCGATCTGAAGATACTACCTCCATCAAAACAACAATGGAGAAATGTATGACCAAAGCAAAAAGATTTATCCGTTTACCTGAAGTGCTGGAAAGAACCGGATTTTGTAAAGCTTGGATTTATCGATTGATCAGTCGTGGTGAATTCCCTGCGCCTATAAAAACAGGTGACCGAGCAATCAGGTTTGTAGAAAGTGAAATAGATGCATGGATTGATGAAAAGATATATTTCTCAAGAAATAAAGTCGCCTGAATGTTATTGCATTCTTTTTTGATTTATTCCTGACAGATTACATCATTAAAAGTGAAAGCATCTCAAAATCGCGTATAGAGCGTTTTAGAGCCACATATGAAAAATATCATTTATTTAAAATAAAAGACTGGGTTTTTATCTGGTCTTTTTTGTTTTTTATCTAATCGTGTTTTTAAAATATTTTTGATTTTATCTATTGACTGATGTTATAAATGTATTTATATAATATAAAGATACAAAAAATTAAAAACTCTTCGCCGACTTTTAACTTATGTTAAATACCACTTCCAGAAGATTTTAATCTTTAATAAAGCAATAACGCTAATCCTATGTATCGGGTATAAGAATGAAGGTTCCTCAAGTGTTTGGCAATTCTTATGTTATTGTGGCAGTGCCGGATGACGCGTAGCTGCCAACCTGAATCGCACAATCTAAAAAATTTACAAATGGTAGTATAAACTCTTTAGTAAAACGAGAGTCGTTTGAAAGTTTAATGATTTGTGTTTGCGCGGGTCGTGGGGGAAGTATCAGGATGGAAACGTTCTGAATATTTTCAAGGCGCAATGAGCATCTCCTATCTCTCTCTTTTAGCCTTTTCGGCGTGGGGGGTAGGGGGGGAATGCTTAAAGAAAAACTATTTCCTCCTTCGGAGGAAAACTACTACGGCTGAAAGCCGCCCCGCTAAAACACAAACCCCAAAACCTTAAAACAAAAAACTTTTAAATTAATTAATTAGTACTACTAGTACAAAATTAATTTCAATAAAAACAAAGGTTAAACCCCCATATAGAGAAATATAAAAAGTAAGGTGCCATTTCATAAGGCACTAATATAAGAAATGTCATGTTATTGATAAAATATAAAAGAAGTCGGATTATTCCAACTTCTTTTTAAAGATAAAATGGTATTTTATTTAAATTAATCTAACAACCCGCGAGAAGCTTTGCTTGCCGTTTGTCTAAAGGTATAGCGTTCAACCACATCACCTTTAAACCAGATCTCAAGTTCTTTCATGTGCGCTGTGCTGCTATTCTTCAATAACGCTAATCCCGGTATGTAATTTGAAATCTGAGATTCACCGGACATAACGGAATATCCCCACATTTCTTTACCATCGTTAGTTTCTTTAGTCTGAGGTTCTCCATAAAGTTGAAGGATATCTTTTTGAGTAGTTTTACCTTTTATAATTTTAGAAGCTATATTTTGCTGCGTTTCGTCTTTAATGGAATTGTTTCCATAAACAGTACAACTCGCTAAAGGGAGAATAATAAATACTGCCGCAATCAATTTTTTCATGTCAACTCCATATATAAATAATAAAACGCAACAAGGTTATAAAACGTATTTATTAAAAATGAGAAGCCAGCGATCGCAGATCTCCTGATTGGTCGATGATGTTTTGTTTTTCATTGGTAGATTGATTTTCCATGAAGGATTTTTTATATCATCTGTAAGTATAAAAATACCGGAACGCTGATTAGCTAACATTTGTTCATTACTGTTAGCTCCAGCGGACTTTATCATAGAGTTTAGATTATTACCTGCGTTATAAATTTTTCCAGCTTCGGATAGCGTATAATTTATTTCCCTGATGTTGTCGTATTCAAAAGTGCTATCTTTATCTGCATTGAAAATACGCACTGTGCGTTTTTTAGTATTAATGACTATACCGGTGTTTTGGCATTCATATGAGAGAATATCACCATCTAATATCTCTGTGTAAGTATTGAGATGCCTTCTTTTCTTAGGGCCAAAGTAAAAAAGCTGGCAGAGAATCAGGATAAAAATCACTGCCCAAAAAAGAAAAATAATGTTTTCGGTTTTCATAAAATTTCATTCCTCATAGAGTGATAGTTTTTAGCTTAATCATGAAGATACCAAGGTGATTCGCCCGGTCTTCCACGCTCCGAGCATAACATGAGGAGGGCTGCTCTCAAGTAAAATGATCGTTATTACAGATCAATTATTTAATATTGATAGTTTTTAACGATTAAAAAGTGCTTATCGATCGGTTTTTTAATTGTTTTAATCGATCAATGGTATCATTATGATAGGTGGTAACTATCATTATATCGATTTTGATCGATATAAACGATACGACGGCAGGTGGAAATAAACCAACACTATCAATTGGTTAAAGTGAATATGACTCCAAGTCATTCATTGGGGATAAAAAATGAGCAAAATATTTAGCGCGTTATTGGTCGGTTTCTTCTTTTCTCATATGCTTCACGTTCTTCATTAAATCTCTGTTCAGTTAATGATATTGATTGTTTAGCTGTATGAAGCTTATTTTTAAACTCACTTTTTGACTGTGTTTTGTTATCTTGAGAAAGTTCAGGAACGACAGCGCCGCCCATCAGATAAGCTTTTTTCTTCGCTGCTGTTTCTTTATTTTCTAAATCCTCTAACTCTTCTTTTTGTGCTTCTGTTAAGTGTAGATTCTTATCTACTTTCTCATCGGTTAAATTAATATTTGATGTTGAACCTATAGCCGCTGCTGAACTGCTTTTACTATTATTTTTAGTGGTGTGAACTTTTATTTCATTATCAGCATTAAGATCTGCTTTATCTTCTTTATTGAGTTTAGATTGAAGATATTCGCCAACTTCGCCGAGTCTATTTTTCGGGTTGTTTTCATTGCCTCCCTGTGTAGCATCTTGCAAAGATGCGGCAGGGAAGGAAGCTGGAGCCAACGGCGAGGGCTTAAGCTGTTTCTGTTCAATGTGGTTAAGTGCTTTTGCCTCTTGTGATACTTTCACTTCTTGGAGCACGTCAAAGCGTGCTTGTCGCTCTGGATTGCGGCTATGGCCTCTATGGATAGTCGCCGGTCTGTCTAAGCTGATTGCCTGCGCCTCTTGCTCAACCGTTCTGAGAGGGGGCAGGATAGCGTCAAACTCTGCTTTTTGTTCTTTCAGTGATCTGTGATCGATATGCGCATCGATGCCAGCCTTTTGCATGTGCTCGTTTGCTGCGTCTGCCCAGCTCTTGCGCCATTGCTCTAACAGTTCTTTATCGTTCCATTTCCTTTCCTTCTGACCGAACCCCGCGCCATCAGGAGTAAGGAGGCGAGTAGTTAGCATTACGTGAAAATGCGGGTTGTCGCTATCGAGTTTGTGGAAGGCTATATCAGCAATCATTCCATTTTTTACAAAATTCTCTTGGCAAAAATCTATTGCTAACGCCTTTTTTTGTTCGTCTGTCATTTCGACAGGAAGCGCAATATTAAACTCGCGTGCTAACTGCGCATCTTTTCTTTTTTCGCTTTTTTCTATCGTGTTCCATAAATACGCAGGCTTTAAAAAATTACGGTCTGCGCTTTCAGGTAATAATATCACACTGTCTGAAATACCTTTCTTTTTGCTGTAGTCGTGGATCTCTCCTGTGTGTTCGTCCATTAATTTTTCGCCGTGGCGATAAGCTGCCGCAGCTACGCTACTATGCCCCTTGCTGCGTGTTATTGTTTGAGCGCTCATATGAAATATTGCCATTGTTTTTATCTCCTGATATTGAAAGCACATACTTTTTAAAACAAGAAAAATATATTTGTTTTTTTAAAAATTGATTAAGTAATATTGAGCATAAAGCGAATATTACTTTTTATTTTTATGCGTTAGTAAATCCCCATTTATGGGGCGCGCACATTCGAAGAATGTATAAGTGCGCTATTGTAGTTTTTAGCAAAACTAAAATAGCCGCTATACGTAAACCTTTTATCTATAAAATCGCGCTCTGGAAATTAAAATACATATATCGCGCTTTACTTAAATAAATAAATATATTACTTAAAATATATATAACAGAAAAACATAAAAATAAAAGAGGTGAAATATGAATGATAATGATAAAAAAATAGAAGTGGCAGCGTCTGAACTTGTTAGATTGATTATTAAAAAGCTACAAGATGAAAATACGGATGTTATATGTAGAACGAGCTTATTTATAACTTACAATCTTTTTTCTCATGAAAGCGATTTTACTGTTGTTTATGACACGTTAGGGGGAGATCTGGAATGATTGGAAATTATAACAATGATTACGACTATGATGATAATGAGTATTTAAATGATGACACTATAGAAATCCCTTTGAGCTGTGAAGATGACGAATATAGAGAGGATTATTTAAGAGAACAAGAGCAAGAACAAAAATCTGTTTTACAGAAAATGATTGAGTATAAAAATGAAAATACATTTTTTGGTCATTTATACGAAATGTCCGGCATTTTTGGTTTTACTGTTGTTTTATTGTTAGGGTTTATTTTTACGCTGCCGATTTTGTTTATAGCTGGATTGATTGCGTTTTTTATTACGATAAAAGAAAAAAGAGGCTCTAAAAATGGCATTTAATATTGATAAATATAATAAATTGAAAAAAGAACTTGAACAAAAAGCAAACTTACTAAATAGGTTGGAGCAAGAAATGAAAGCTGAAAAAAGAAAAGAAGATACAGCGCGCAAAATAAAAATTGGTGCTGAGTTAATAAGGATAGTTAGAGAAAATAGCAAAGAAGTATCTGACGAGTTAGATTTTATTAATGATTTATCGCTATTGGTCGGGGCTTTAACTAATCATATGGTATTAAAAAGAATATACGATCAGCGCGAGTTTTTGAGAGCGGAAGGGGATAAGAGGCTTAACGAATGGAAACTAAAAAACAATAAAAAAAGGAGTAAAACGGATGAATAACTTAAGACCTAACCCGAACCCTCCACGCGAGGGAACGGCGGACATGATTAACCGCCTGAACTTCTATGATACGTCTTTTACTTGCTTACATTTTTTAATGATAGATTTTGATAATGACATGCAAGAAATGAAAAGAAAAAAAGATTTTAACCCGCTCCAGCTTTTAATCAAGCACGATAGAGCAAGTTTATATTTAGAGATATTAAATATTATTAGAATATCACTTGCTAGCAAAACTTTAGATATTCAAAGTGAAGAGCTATTGAGTGCTTATTTATATTTTAATAAAAAAGATGAGTTAGATATGGGGGAGGATGCGAGAATAATAGGTTTTGTGTTTAGAGACTTTGTAAAACAAAGAATAGAAACAGCGATTAAAACTATTGAGGAGAAAAATATATGAATATATTAGGTTTAATAGCAAAAGCAAAACCTGCTGTAGACGATGGCGGCGGTAGTCTCATTCCTGCCGCGATGGGTTTTTTTATTTGTGCTTTTTTAGTTGCTATCATTGCCTCTGTTGTTTCTAGTGCTTTTCGTTCTGCTAAAAATTCAGCAGACGTGAGTATAAACAATGCAAAAAAATATCACATAGCACTAATAAAAGAGCAGTATAGAAAGAAAGGCGGGGGCTGATATGTTTTATTTAATATGTATGGTTTTTATGGTCATATTTTTTATTGCTTGTATGTTGTCGGTTATATATGCGTCTGAAATATATCAGTGGCAGCATTATAACAGCTATAAGTTTAAGCAATGGTTAAAAAGTGGGAGTATAAAAAAAGATGTGCATGAAGAAAAAATAAAAAAGGAAGTGAAAAAAATGCCTATAGATTATATATTAAAACTTCTTAAAAAATACAATATAGATTTTGATGCTAACGAGTTTGTAAAAGCAAGTTTTAATATTAAGATGAAATACTACAAGTTAATATTAAATGAAAAGGAGAGGCTGAAAGAAAATAAAATATTAGATGAAGCAGTTAAACAAAAAATAAAAATAGAGACTGACACATTTGACGCTGAAAAATTTCAAAAAGAAGCTGATGAACGTTATAAGTTATTCATGGAACGCCGCAATCTCTCCAATAGAGAAAAATAACAACTCCTATATTTAGGACGTCAAGAAGAATGGCGGGGGTTCCCTTTTAAGGGTTCCGCTATTGTTCTTGATGACACATAGATAAAGAATTTTTATGAGTGGGTGATTCACGTAGTGAAACACTCCACCTATTAGACCTTTTTATCACGGCCTTACATGAAAAAGCATATGTTTAGATCTGCTGAAATGTTCTTAGTACAATCATAAATTATGCTTGAGTGGTACTTCTCTTTGCATGTAAATACCGTCGTTTGGGCGTTTTCGCTCTTCAAAATGGATAGCTAATGATAGATACATTATTGAGTTACGAGCTAAGCCAATGAGTTGCATAATTCTTGATTCGAATTGGCTTATTGGCACTAAAAGACAATGTGATGATAGTTTTTCTTTTTCATGGATTTTTGCTTTTAAGTCTGAATGCTTAGTATTTAGTTTGTTAATCTTTTCTTTAAGCTGTATAGATAAATGAGGGTCATTGTCTTCATTTGTTTTTTTTATCTTTAATTCAATTTCTCTAATTTCATCTGGTATCGTATTGACCTCTCTTTGCAATTTTGTAAATTCTTCATCATTGTAAGTATTATGTGATGTTGCGAGTTCATAGCCAAAATCATCAACAATTTTCAATGAACGATGTTCCATAGCATTTCTGATTTCAGCAAATGCTACAGCATTTGGATCTAACCATTTTGATACTGAATCAGAGCTACCAACTTTGCGAATATCTTTTAATATATAGAATAAAGCATGGATAAAAGGATTATCACTATCCTTAAGTTTTTTATGGGGCTTCCATTCATTATTCTTGCCTGTGAAGTCGCGAAATAAATTGTCGATGCTTATTTTTCTGTCATGCTTCAAGTCATTTAAATCAAAAAAATGGCTAATTAGGTATGCTATTTTGTCAAAAAGTGAATATATTATTCTGAATGCTGATTTGTATTGGGCAACCTTTAAATTGTTAATTGAGTAAGTCATATCTTCAACGTGTTGAAAAGTTGAGTTGAATATATGAGGCGCATCGTCCGGTATATCCTTTGAGGAGTATATTAAATACCGCGCATAGCAGTAATCATTTTTTAATTCATCATAATTACCATGATATGATAATTCTTCATGCATTGTAAGCGCACCATTAAGAGATTGGATAAATGATGGTAATGAAAAAATATCTTGGTAAGTAATCTGGTAATCGCAAACATCATTTAAATCATTAAGGAAAAGCTTGTTTTTTGCACACCATTCAAAATACTTTTTCTGTTTTATTGATGTAAGTTTTTCAGTGTATTTCATGAAATAATCGAAAGATGATATCTCAAAATTATCCTCAAACCATTTTTGGAAATTGTGTAATCGCCCCCCATCTTCAAGTGATTCTTTTTGTTCTGGATATTGTTTTTTGAAATTATCGAGTCCCTTTTTTAATAGATTGTAAGCAATGAAATAATGATATTCAGAATGTCCTTCATCGTATAGTGAATTTCCAAGAAATAATTCATTATTGGCTTTTGATATAATTGCTACGGGATTGTTATCTATAGAAATAGCTTTGTCATAGTGAGGGATACAGCATAGTGCTCTTCCCTGTGATGAAAGACGGTTAGCTAAATTTGTCTCAATCATAGATCTAAGACTATCATATGCATGAATGTTATTTACGTGTTCCTGCCAGTTTGCTTTAGGGAGAGTATGTATGGCTTTTCTGTAGAAGATGACCGATTTCATCAAATCCTCTGAATACCACTCTGTTTTACGTGTTTCATAGAGTTTGGAATAACAATTTCCTAGACAGTAGAGATAATGGGCTTCGTACAAGGGGTGAGAAAAGGTGAAATCCTGTTTTGTATAACTTTCGACTAACGCAGCTAAAGAAGCGTGATCACATGTTATGATGTATTGATCCGCAAGTTTACTGAACTCCTCAAGTTCATCTTTTACCATTAACAAGGGAACTCCTTAAATATTGATAATTACTGATTGCCGAACTTCGATATTAAAAGATAGTATACATTTCTGTGTTTTATCATGCGGCAATAGACTTATATTTTTGTATTTGGACGTAATCACTCCACCATTGCATTAACTCGGCACGCTCGGCTAAATATTCTGCACGGTTGTATGCCGCAATGATTTCATCTTTTTTAGAGTGAGCGAGGGCTGCTTCAAGAACTTCTGTTCTGAACTTACTGGATTCCTCGGCGGCAGTTCTGGCAATAGAACGCATACCATGTGCCACCATTTCACCGCCAAAACCCATGCGGATGATCGCAGCGTTAGCTGTTTGCTCGTGCATATGGCTAAGAGGAGCTTTGATGCTGGGGAAAACCCACTCACGATGTCCGCTGATTGGCTGCATTTTTTCGAGGATGCGTAGTGCTTCTTTGCTAAGCGGAACCTTATGAGGCCGTTTCATCTTCATGAACTCTGGCGGGATGTTCCAAAATTTATTCTCAACATCAATATCTGCCCAACGCGCCCGAACGGCTTCCCCCGGACGAACCCACGTCAACAACTGCCATTCGATCAGCATACGTGTTTCGAGTCGTATGGAAGCATTAGCCAGCGCAATCATAAATCTTGGCAGCTCGCTGGGGGGAAGGGCAGGCATATTTTGCTTTTTAGGCTTACTGAAACGCTGTCCAAGATTGTCAGCCGGATTGAACTCGATGAGTTCTTCTGTTGCGGCATAGCGGAAAATTTCATTCAGTCGTGAAATTATGCGCCGCAAGGTTTCCAGAACACCGCGTTGCTCAATCGGATCAAGATGCTGCTTTAAGAGCTTAGGGCGTATTTCTTTGATAGGGACATTGCCCAGACCGGGAAAGATGTTTCGTTCAAGGCTACGCCAAATATCATCAGCGTGGTCTTGTGAGATGCCCGAGGTCTTTACCTTCTCATCTAACCACTTACGAGCAACAGCCTGTAGCGTGTGTTCAGTAGCATCCTTTAGGGCATTGGCTTTATCGCTATTATGGATCTGTGGGTCGATGCCATTGGCAAGTAAGGTGAGGTATTCATCACGTAAAGCTCTTGCTCTCGCTAAGGTAAGATGAGGGTAGGTCCCAAGGCTCATCTTCGTCCGTTTTTTAGTCACTGGCACAGGATACCTGAGATACCAATTTTTCTTCCCACCTTTTGCGATGGGGGCTATGCGGAGAAGTAAGCCATCGCCATCAAACAGGCTGATTTCTTTATCTGCAGGTTTGGTATTTTTGATTTCAGTATCGGTGAGTTTCTTAGCGAGCTTAGCCATTTTGGACCCTCTAGTTTTGGACCCTTAACGTTGGGTCCCAAAAAGGGTGCCATAAGTAGTAGCTTCTAGCAATTCTCTGTAGACTTCAATAGACGTAAAAAAGCCCGCGAGGCTGGTTCCAAGCGGGCTTAATAGACTTCAGTATACTTCAAACAACTAAAAAGTGGTGGAGCTGGGGGGATTTGAACCCCCGTCCGGAACTACTCTACCGTCGGTACTACATGCTTAGTCAGTCTTTACATTCGCTTGCCAGCTGCGGACAGACACGCCACTAACAAACTAGCCTGATTAGATTTAGCCCTTCAACCCCAGGCAGGGCATCCACGCGATCTCTTTTGGGTTTGACCTCTCTTGATCCCCGTCCTAAGAGCGGAGGCTAGGGAGAGAGGGCTCTTAGCAGGTTATTAAGCTGCTAAAGCGTAGTTTTCGTCGTTTGCGACTATTTTTTTGCGGCTTTTTACGAGGCAAACCGCCCCTCGGCATGCACCTTGGGCTTTGCAAATCCCGTCGAATCCAGAATCAGCCCCCAAGAAACTGTCACCAGTATACCAGAACTTACCGTTGTTAAGCCAGTGGCTTAGCGATTGGCGTTCTTCATGATACGGGCTTTATCTAACTTCCATTCACGTTCTTTAATGTCATCACGCTTGTCGTGATCTTTTTTACCTTTCGCTACGCCGATTTTGACTTTGCTCCAGGCATTTTTCCAATACATGGACAGCGCGACGACCGTGTAGCCATCACGGCTGACGCGGCCAAACAGCGAATCCATCTCGCGTTTGTTGAGCAGAAGTTTGCGTGTGCGGATGGGATCGCAAACAACGTGCGATGAGGCCACATTCAGCGGCGTGATCGTTGCGCCAAACAGGTAAGCCTCACCGTTCATGAAGGTGACATAGCTGTCGCTGAGGTTTGCTTTGCCTGCGCGCAGTGATTTGACTTCCCATCCTTGCAGCACAAGGCCAGCCTCAAATTCTTCCTCAATGGAGTATTCGTGACGGGCGCGCTTGTTCTGCGCAATGGTGGCGGAACCGGGTTTGTATGCTTTTTTCTTTGTCATAGTACCGTCATTATACTGGATGTCATTGGGAATGAAATCCCCGCCGTGCGTCCGTGTCGTGGTTAATGATATCGTGCGATAAGCTTCGCAGAATTTTTGTCTGCCGGGCTATCAATGCTATTATTTTGCGCGTTTTATGAATCTCGGAAAATAGTATGCCAAAGATAAGTCGTTCCGCATTGGTGCCGTTCAGTGCAGAGCAGATGTACAAACTGGTGAATGATGTCTCTTCCTACCCCGCGTTTTTACCGGGCTGTACGGGGAGTCGCGTGCTCTCTTCCTCAGAAGAGGGGATGACTGCCGCAGTAGATGTTTCCAAAGCCGGTATCAGCAAGACATTTACTACACGTAATACGCTGACGCACAACCAGAATATCAATATGCAACTGGTCGATGGCCCATTCCGTCAACTGAGTGGCGACTGGCACTTTACACCGCTGAGCGCCGATGCCTGTAAAGTTGAGCTGCATCTGGAATTTGAATTCACCAATGCCTTGATTGAACTTGCTTTTGGCAAAGTATTCAAGGAGCTAGCGGGGAATATGGTGCAGGCTTTCACGCAGCGAGCAAAAGAGGTTTACAGTGTCCGCAATGCAGGTTGATGTGGTCTACGCGTTGCCGGAACGCCAATATCTACGCACGGTGAAGCTGGAAGAAGGCAGTACGGTCGAGCAGGCGATTGTGGCATCAGGTCTGCTGGAGTTGCGCCATGATATCGATTTGCAGGTGAATAAAATCGGTATTTACAGCCGTGCGGCGAAACTGGCCGATGTGGTGCAGGATGGTGACCGTGTGGAGATTTATCGTCCGCTGATTGTCGATCCGAAAGAGCTACGCCGTCAACGTGCTGAACGTTCTAAGAATAAAGCCTGAGCAATGCCGTTAAATGACAAGTGACGTTCTCCCGATGGCACATTACCAATGCGTCCTTATAAAAAACACAGGCAAACCTGAAATATTCAGATTTGCCTGCTGTTGTACCCATCGTATATCAAGCCGCGTGTGCGTTGGCTTTCCTTAAGTACTCTGCCGCAGTGGGCTTCGTCTTAAAGCGACGCTTCTAGCTGATAGGATCATTCATCCTGATTCAACTTAGCGGCATTGAAAGCATTAATCCAGCGCAGGCTTGTTGTTGATGTTGGTTAACACGCCACTGCCGCTGAACGTTAGCGTCAGCGTCTGTTGTTTTACCGATTCATGGCCAGGCTGCTGGCGGAAGACGTAAAACCAGGTATCGCTGCCAAACGGATCCTGCATCATAGGCGTACCCAGCGTATAAGCGACCTGTTGTTTGGTCATGCCGGTGTGAATTTTCGCAACGTCAGCCGGTGCCAGATAGTTTCCCTGATTGATGTCCGGCCGATACACCACCTTTTCCAGCGTGGAACAACCGGCGGTCAGCATAACAACCACCGCGGCGACGACAGTCAGCGTTTTACAGCGCATAGTGATTACATTCCTTAAGGGCATAGGTTGCTGATGATAATAGACCTTGCAGGACTTGGAAACCTGCAAGGCGATTGTATGACCCCAGGAAGGTAAAAAAGTTGAGCTTTTTTACCTGTAATGCGCCTTTCTTGCCCTGTGTCGGCAGCAGATTTTAGGCTGCCAACAATTCTTTGGCGTTCGCCAGCGTGTTTTTGGTCACGGCGCTGCCACCCAGAAGACGAGCCAGTTCCTGTAACCGCGCACGTTTGTCCAACGGTTGCATCAGCGTTTCCGTTTCTGCACCGTCCGTTTGTTTGCTCACGAAGAAGTGCTGGTGACCGCAGCCTGCAACCTGTGGCAGGTGTGTCACACACATAACCTGCGTCGATTCGCCGAGCTGGCGCAGCATTCTGCCGACGATGGCGGCTGTTGGCCCGCTAATACCCACATCGACTTCATCGAAGATCATTGCTGGTGTGTCCATTTTCTTCGCGGTGATGACCTGAATAATCAGTGCAATACGCGACAGCTCGCCACCCGATGCCACTTTCGCCAGAGTCTGGTGCGGTTGACCGGGGTTGGTGGTTACGCGGAATTCGATATTGTCGGCACCGGTGGCCGTCAGGCTGTCTGGCGTAAACTTCACATCAATGGTGAAGTAGCCGTGCGGCATCGCCAGTTCACGCATATTGGTGGTGATGAGCTGTGCCAGTTCGCTGGCATGGTGCTGACGACGCACGTGCAATTGTTCGGCAAGCTGTAACGCCTGCTGATGATATTCACTGACGGAGGCACTGAGCACCTCATGGTCGCTTTCCTGCTGTTCCAATTGTCGGTGTTCTTCCTGTAATTGCTGATGGAACGCTGGGATCGCTTCTGGCGCGATATGATGTTTGCGTGCTAACGCCAACTGACGTGACAGGCGCTGTTCCAGTTCATACAGTCGAATCGGGTCGAGATCCATCTGTTCGCTGTAGTGGCGCAGTTCATCACTGGCTTCGCTAAGCTGAATGCCCGCTTCTTCGAGCATGGACAGCACACCGGACAGCGTTTCATCCATACCGATCAGTTCGCCGAGCTGACTTTTTACGCTGTGCAACATACTGAGTATGTTTTGCTCTTCGTCTTCGCTCAGCAACTGCATGGCCTGCTGGCTCATCGTCAGTAGCTGACCGCTATTTGCCAGACGCTTGTATTCAATATCAATGTGTTCATATTCACCGAGCTGTGGGGCGAATTCATTCAGCTCTTTTAATTGATATTGCAGTAGTTCTCGGCGGGCTTCGCGTTCAATAGCTGCTTGTTGCAACTGCGCCAGTGCACGGCAGCTTTGGTGCCACTGATGCCAAACCTGTTGCATAGCAACCAGCAATTTCGGTTCATCGGCATAAGCATCCAGCAGGTGTTTTTGATGATCGGGGCGCAGCAGTAGTTGATGAGCATGCTGGCCATGTATCTGAATCAGGTGCTGGCCGAGTTCACGCAGTTGAGACAGCGGCACGGCGGTGCCGTTAATAAAGCCGCGTGAACGACCATCGGCGCTAATCACGCGGCGTAACAGGCACTCATTACTGTCATCCAACTGGTTTTCTTCCAGCCACTGACGTGCCATTGGGGTATCCGTCAGCGCGAAGCGGGCGCAGATGTCCGCTCGGGCAGCCCCCGGCCTGACCATGCTGGCGTCAGAACGATTTCCCAGACATAAACCGAGGGCATCAATCGCAATTGATTTCCCCGCACCGGTTTCTCCGGTGATTACGCTCATCCCTGACTGAAAATCGATTTCTAATTCGCGCACGATGGCGAAGTTACTGATAGTGAGTTGCGCCAGCATGATAGTTTTCCTGTATGGGAACTGTGTTTACATACAGTATAAACTGGTTTTATATACAGTAAAGTAGCTTGGTGGAATTTTAGAATAATTTTTTTGACCAGCCGAGCTTTGAACTTAGTGTATTGAAATAACTGTAATTTTTTGGATGAATCAAATTCAGGTGATGTTCACTACGGCGAATCAGCACTTCTTCGCCTTCCTGCACTGGCAGCGCAATCTGGCTGTCACAGCTGATTTCCAAATCGTTGGTAATGCAGGAAAATTTCAGCCGAATCGTGCTGCTGCTATTGATCACCAGCGGGCGGGCAGACAATGTGTGCGGGAACATCGGCACTAGCGCAATGGCTTCCAATGACGGTGTTAGGATAGGGCCGCCAGCGGAAAGCGAATAGGCGGTTGAGCCTGTGGGCGTGGCGATAATCAGGCCATCTGAACGTTGGGAAAAGGCGAATCTGTCGTCAATATAGACTTCAAATTCAATCATGTGTGCGACTTTCCCTGGGTGAAGTACCACTTCATTAATTGCGGTACTGATGCTGTCGGGCTGGTTTGTGCGGCAAACGTGTGCTTCCAGCATGAAGCGCTGTTCGCTCAGATAATGGCCGTCAAGAACGTCAGAAAGCTGCTGCTGAGCATGATCGGGATCGAGGTCAGTCAAAAAGCCGAGATTGCCACGGTTTACGCCGATTACTTTGATGTCATAGCGCGACAGCACGCGCGCGGCGCCCAGCATGTTGCCGTCACCGCCGACGACCACGGCGAGATCCGCCTGCTGACCGATGTCGGCAAGGCTACCTGTTGGTGCGTCTTTCAGGTTAAGTTCCCGTGCAATCTGTTGTTCGATCAGCACGGAGTAACCTTTTTCGGTGAGCCAATGATAGAGCATCTCATGCGTTGCCAACGCCGTTGGGTGGCGCGGGTGGCCGACAATGCCAATACAATTAAACGGCTTGTTCATTGTAAGCGGTGTGTTCATTGCTGTTTTGTCCTCAGCGTGGTGTATCGGCAGCAGCAGGAACCAATATATGACAGGTTCCCTTGAATCTCCGGTTTTGATCCCCATAATAAGCAACTAGCGAGATTAATGCTAAACCGCGGAGAATTTCATGAGTAGTAAAGAACAGAAAACGCCTGACGAGCAAGTCCTGGATCAAAAGGAAGCAGCAAAAGGGCAGCAAGCGGATGCCGCGCCAGAGACGGCAGACGTAGCTGACCCGCGTGATGAGCGCATCGCCGAGCTGGAAGCCCAGTTTAGTGAACTGCAACAGCGTGAACGTGACAATATGCTTCGCGTCCGTGCAGAAGCCGATAACGTTCGCCGCCGTGCGGAAATGGATATCGAGAAAGCGCATAAATTTGCGGTAGAGAAATTTGCCAGTGAAATGCTGCCAGTCATCGATAACCTGGAACGTGCGCTGGATACGGCGGACAAAGCCAATGAATCACTGGCTTCAATGATTGAGGGTGTCGAATTGACGCTGAAATCGTTGCTGGATGCCGTGCATAAATTCGGTATCGAGGTGGTGGGCGATGTGGGTGTACCGTTTAACCCAGAAGTGCATCAGGCTATGACGATGTTACCTTCAGCCGATCACCAGCCGAACCATGTCATGATGGTAATGCAAAAAGGCTATACGCTGAACGGTCGTTTACTGCGTCCGGCGATGGTTGCTGTATCAAAAGCACAAGACTAATACTCTCTGCTTTTACGCACGCTATTTAAAACGTATCTTCATCCTAAACCCCGTGCTCAGCATGGGGTTTTTTGTTTGTATACCCGTCATACTTCAAGCTGCATGTGCGTTGGCAATACTCGGCTCATCTCTGAACCTCGCCCTGAAGGGTCGCCACAAGCGGCGTTCAAATTGGCTAAGCCAATTTGTCTTCGCTCACCCCAGTCACTTACTGGAGTAAGCTCCTGGAGATTCACTGTGTCGCCGCCTTCCTGCAACTCGAATTATTTAGTGTACATTTTGTTAAGATTTGTTTGATAAAAAAGATGTTTTTTAGATTTTTAATGACTCATCATCATTAGCTATCAAAAGAATTGGTATTACCAATCTAAATGCACTTGATAATCATTATCATTTTTGTGAGAGTAATAAACAACAGCGTTAGAAGGGTCATACTATGCCGGGTGTTATTGAGTCAACAAGCCGTACATCAAGGAAGGTAAAACTTTCTCTGATGGGCCCGGCGTTTATCGCGGCGATTGGTTATATCGATCCGGGTAACTTTGCCACGAACATCCAGTCTGGCGCGGCCTATGGCTACACGCTGCTGTGGGTTGTGGTGTGGGCGAACCTGATGGCGATGCTGATCCAGCTATTGTCGGCCAAATTAGGCATCGCAACGGGTAAGAATCTGGCGGAACATATCCGCGATCGCTTTCCGCGTCCTGCTGTTTGGGCGTACTGGGTACAGGCCGAAATTATTGCGATGGCGACCGATCTGGCCGAGTTTATCGGTGCAGCGATTGGTTTCAAACTGCTATTGGGCGTGTCGCTGCTGGAAGGCGCGATCCTCACCGCGATTGCCACTTTCCTGATTCTCATGCTGCAACAGCGTGGTCAGAAGCCGCTGGAGATGGTCATCGGCGGCCTGCTGCTGTTTGTTGCGGCGGCGTATATTGTCGAACTGGTATTTTCTCAGCCTGAGCTGTCCGCTTTAGCCAAAGGCATGGCAATCCCTAGTTTGCCGACTTCCGATGCCGTGTTGCTGGCCGCAGGCGTGTTGGGGGCGACAATTATGCCGCATGTGATTTACCTGCATTCTTCCCTGACGCAGCATGAAGGCGGTCATTCCCGTGCCGAGCGCTATTCTGCAACGAAAGTTGATGTCGCGATTGCGATGACGATTGCCGGATTCGTCAATCTGGCGATGATGGCAACGGCGGCGGCGGCATTCCATTTCAGCGGTAACCAGGATATTGCCGATCTGGATAAAGCCTACCTCACGCTGGAGCCGCTGTTAGGTAAAGCCGCCGCGGTGATTTTCGGTCTGAGTCTGGTGGCGGCAGGCCTTTCTTCCACCGTTGTCGGTACGCTGGCGGGTCAGGTAGTGATGCAAGGGTTCGTGCGCTTCCATATCCCGCTCTGGGTTCGCCGAGCCGTGACGATGCTGCCATCGTTTATCGTAATTTTGTCCGGTATGGATCCGACGCGAGTGTTGGTGTTGAGTCAAGTAGTGCTGAGCTTCGGGATTGCGCTGGCGCTGGTTCCTTTGCTGTCCTTCACTGGCAATCGTGAACTGATGGGGTCGATGGTTAACGGAAAATGGGTACAGCGCATCGGACAACTTATTGTCGTGCTAGTGGTTTCCCTGAATATGTATCTGCTGATTGATACGATCATAGGGATATAAATCTGGTGCCACATAGCGTGGCACCGTTTCGCTATTTGCTTGCCTTCCTCAACTCTGTCACCGGCACGCCGCCGATTCCCCAGTTGTCCGTTTCAACTTCATCAATTACCACCACAGTGGTTTTCGGGTTTTTATTGAGCACATCGACCAGCAGCTGAGTTACGCCTTCAATCAATTGACGTTTTTGTTCAGCGGTGACGCCTTCATTGGTGATTTTGATGTTGACGTACGGCATAGGTTCTCCGGAGTTAGAGTGATGAGCGGCGATTGGGTAAGCAGAGCCCAGCCGCGATGAAAAGTGCTGCTGCGCTACACAGAATCGCAGGTGCGACAGCGTGGGTGTCCGTCAGGACGCTGGTGAGTAGTGGGCCAAGAATCTGACCAATACCGTAAGTGAGCGTCACCAGCCCAAGCAGGTTGATGCCGTGCGGCGCGCGTAGCCGCTTGGCTAATGGCATCACCAGTGAGGTGGTTCCCATAAAAGTAGCACCAAAGCCGATACAGCTGAATATCAATGCCACCAGAGAGTGGCTGAACAGCGTCAGCAGGACACACACGCCTTGAATCAGCAGATTAGCTGTCAGGCAGGGTAACGTTCCCCACCGACTGGCGGCCCACAGCCAGAAGAAACAGCCAGGGATGATTGCTAGCCCAACCAGCGACCATAAATGCAGGGATAAATGCGGTATGCCTAGCGCCGTCACCATCAGCGGCAGATAGGTGGCGACGACGATATAGCCGAAGCCCGCGAGGCCGTATAGCAGCGCGAGCCGTCGCCAGCCAAGGTGAGGCTGTTCATCAACATTGACCATAGGCTGCTGCGGTACGGTCGTTTTGTGCGGCGAAAGTATGAGTAGGGCGAGCAGAAGTAGCGTGGAGATCAGCGCCGCTCCCCACCACAATAGTTCGGCCGTTAGTACGTAATGCCGTCCCATGATGATGAATTCATTGCCTAACACGATCCCCACGCCAACCCCAGCATAGAGCGAGGCGATAATGCCAGTATGCCTTGTGTGGTGTAAAACGATTAGGGATCCGAAGATCATCATCGCTGCGCTGGCGATCCCCGCGATGAAGCGAATGAGCATGACCAGCATCGTATTGGTGGTCAATGTCATCGCGAAGAGCAACACGCTGGTCGCCGCCGCTGCGGTAAACAGCAGGAACACTGGTTGAGAGGTTGAGGCGCGACGGCTGAAAGAGAAAAACAGGCTGCCGAACAGATAACCGACGTAGTTTGCGCTGGCAATATAGGAAAGCTGGCTGAAGGTGAAATCACCTTCTTCCAGCATGACGGGCAGCATCGGTGTATATAAAAAGCGCCCAAGCCCCATACCCAATGCCAGTACGATTGTCCCAAAAAGGGCAAGAGTCAGCGTGCTCGATAGGGCGATAAAGCGCGGACGTTCCATCATGCGATGACCCAAGACATAGAGAATATGTCGTTATCCTGCCCGTTTTCTCGTCAAATAAAAGTGAATAGTCATGAATAGGTTGATGACGCAGAGAGAATGTTTTCTGGCAGAAATACGCTGGTGAAAATCGCCTGTTATATCAAGCCCGGCTCCATTGCACTGTTCCGCTGGAGCCGGGTTTTTTTACCTCAATTGCGATTAGCTGATGGTTTTACTGAACGCGTCGACAGCAATAATCGCGTGAGCGACGTCTTCAGCCGTTAATCCGCTGTCCAGATTTTTCAGCGTATCGGCGTCGCTGCACGCCAGTTCACCCACTTTGATCAAATTCTCAAACGGCTCATTTTCCAGATGCAGATCTTTTAGCAGCGTCGGCATGTTAATCGCGCGGTAGAAGCGAATGTAGCGTGCGATTTCCTCGTCAGGACGTTGCTCCAGCACCATATGTGTCAGCGTGCCGTAGGCGACTTTTTCCCCATGCGTGAGGTGGTGGATGTCGCCTTTGATCGCGGTAAACCCGTTGTGGATGGCGTGAGCGCCCGCCAATCCGCCATTCTCAAAGCCCAAGCCGGAAAGTAGCGTGTTGGCTTCAACTACGGATTCCACTGCGGGTGTTACCACACCTTTTTCCACCGCTTTGTAAGCACTATAACCGTAGGCTAGCAGCGTTTTTTCGCAGGTTTCGGCAATCGCCATGCCCGCTAGCGTAGGTTTACCGCCCAGCATAGAAAGTGCGTGAGAGCGCAGAACCGCCTGTGCTTCGACAAAGGTTGCCAGACCATCGGCAATGCCGGAGGCAAACAGGCGTGCTGGAGCCTGCGCACACACGGCGGTATCGACCAATACCAGATCGGGATTCTTGTCGTAAAAGCGGTAGGACTCGAACACGCCCTCGTCGGTGTAGATGACGGACAGCGCGCTGCACGGTGCATCCGTTGAGGCCACGGTTGGGACAATCGCGACATTGTGTTTCAGCTCATCAGCAACCGCTTTCGCCGTATCCAGCGTTTTACCGCCGCCTAACCCAACGACAATGTTGGTGCCCGCGTCGCGTGCTAGTTTAGCAAGACGGGTGATTTCGTTGCTGGACGCCTCACCGTTAAAACGCTCGTAATGGTAGCCGATGCTCACCTGTTTGAGGGACGCATCTACGCGCTGGCCGATGATGTCCCAAACAATGCCATCTGCCATCAGAAACGCTTTCGTTCCCAGAGGCTTGAGTTGTTCACCCAGTTCATCCAGCACGCCGCGACCCTGAACATATTTTCTAGGTGAAGAGAAAATGAAATGACTCATGTTATCTACCTCGATGATGTGGTTTGAGAAGTGATGCGGTATTGAATTCGAGTGAATCATGGAAGGCGGTTGCGGTACGCGCGTTATGACGAGACAAATTGACGGTGGTGATGGGGAAAACGAAAGCGCAGCACGACTTCCTGAAACGTGACTGATTTAAGGTATAGCATAGTCGATAAACGCGAGATGGACGAAAAGAGCGGAATGAGAGAATGAAACTAAACCATGAATATCATAGGTTTGGTGCGTGACGATGCCGTAATTTCCACCAGACATACGTTTCCTTATTCGTTTATGCGGGAGTTCAAAAGGGATATGATGGCTTCGTTGTTATAAATGAATGCGCTCTTCCAACCATCGATCACCGAGGTGTTTGCATGTCGTCTCCTATTGATATCGTCGAAAAGAAGCTGCTATCCGATCACTGGTTTATTCTTCACAAGTATGTTTTTGATTTGAAAAGAAAGAATGGTGGCGTAGTACGCCAAATTCGTGAAGTTTACGATCGTGGCGATGGTGCGACAATTCTGCTGTACAACCGGGCGAAAGGCACGGTGATTCTGACACGACAATTCCGTATTCCTACCTACGTTAACGGCAACGAAAGCGGCATGCTGCTGGAAGCCTGTGCCGGTTTGCTGGACGACTATTCGCCCGAAGAGTGCATCCGCAACGAGGCGATAGAAGAAACCGGTTATGCGGTTGGTAACGTTGAGAAGTTGTTTGATGCCTACATGTCGCCCGGCGGCGTAACAGAACGGCTGCACTTCTTTGCTGCCGAGTACGATGAATCGCTACGTGATAATTCGGGTGGCGGTGTGGAAGATGAAGATATTGAGGTACTGGAGCTGCCGTTCAGCGAAGCCATCGCGATGATGAACGATGGGCGGATTAAAGACGGCAAGACCATCATGCTGCTACAGCACGCGATCATTCGCGGCTGGTTTGCCAAAGGGTGAACGTATTTTATGGCACACGGCTCTCTCCGTGTGCCGCTTGATTTGTAGTGGTAGCGTTTTCATTTTTGGGTAATGCCGCAGTGACTATGTGATCATGTCGATTATTACCTGAGTAAACGTTTTATTTATTCTTCTGTGACTCAGTTTTAACTTAAATTTCAATGTTATGGGTTGGTTTTTAGGTTGATTTTCATCACTTTTATCGGTCAGGTATAGACTTTTTTGAAGGAAATTTTTCCTAAATTTATTCTATTGAGATCGAATATTCAGCTATTTCTCTCCCTGTTGTGTGACCCGTATCACTGGATGAAGGAATGTAAGCGGTGTAACTCGTTGCTTCATTATGCAGTAACTCATATTCTCTCTTTACAAAAAGTAAAGAAGGACTGCTCTGATGAAGATCAAGAATAAAGTATCTACCCTATTTGCAGTTTCATTTTTCACGCTGGGCTTATCGAGTCAAAGCTTGGCTGCTGACGTCACCGTATGGGCCTGGGATCCTAACTTCAATGTTGCGGCAATGCATGAAGCCTCATCGATATATAAAAAAGCTGACCCAAGTTTCAGCCTGAAAGTGATCGACTCGGGTAAAGAAGATATTGAACAGAAATTAAATACCATGTTGGCTTCTGGGGTTAAAAATGTTCTTCCTGATATTGTGCTTATAGAAGATTATAATGCACAGAAATACCTTCAGGCTTATCCTGATGCGTTTGTCCCATTGCAGGATGCCATCGATTATAGTCAGTTTGCGCCTTATAAAACGAAAGTGATGACGGTCGGGAATAAGATTTACGGTATTCCCTTTGATTCCGGCGTGGCAGGGATGTTCTATCGACTCGATTATCTGGAAGCTGCCGGATATAAAGAGAGTGATATGGTGAATATTACCTGGGATAAATACATTGAGATCGGCAAGAAAATAAAGGAAAAAACTGGCGTTGATATGCTGACCTACGATATGAACGATGTTGTTCTTCCTCATATTATGATGCAGTCCGGTGGAGAATGGTTCTTCGATAATCAAGGCCAAATTAATCTCACCAAAAACGCTGCATTGAAAGAAACGTTAAAAACGATTAAAGCGATTAACGACGCGAAAATTGCACGTCCTATTTCTGGCTGGTCGAGTTTTGTTGGCAGTTTTAATGCCGGAAAATCGGCGAGTGTGGTTTCCGGTGTATGGGTGATTGGCTCAATTAAAAGTGCCGACGATCAGAAAGGAAAATGGCGTGTTGCGCCGATTCCACGGTTAAATCTCGACAAAGCGGTGCGAGCATCTAATCAAGGTGGGTCGAGTTGGTATGTATTAAAGGGCGGCAAAAACACTCAACAGGCGATTGAATTCCTGAAAAAAACATTCGCGGCAGATAGTGATATGTATCAAACCCTTTTGGTTGATCGCGGCGCGCTTGCAACCTTCCTTCCTGCCACATCTGGCCCCGCTTATGCAGTAAAAGATCCGTTCTTTGGCGGGCAACCCGTGTTTGCTGATTTCTCTAAATGGGTGACTGAAATCCCGCAGGTATCCTATGGCATGTATACCCAGGAAGTTGATAACGCGATTGCCGCTGAAATACCCGCATTACTGAAAGGCGATTCTGTTGATGACGTTTTGAAACGCGCCGAAACTGCATTAAAAAATCAGATTATGCAGTAGTGAGTGTGAGCTTGGGGGCCGTGAGCCCCCAAGCACTTCTCTCCAGAAATATATGGTGTGATAATGATGTATAAACCTAAAATGAATAGGCTTTATAACATCAACGGCTGGGCTTTTGTCTCTATAGCTGTTGGGTTAATTGCCCTAATGACGATATATCCTATTTTCAAATCACTTTGGCTTTCCTTTCAGTCTGGCCGTGGAGTGGTGACGCAATTTGTCGGCATGGGAAATATCATTCGTTTATTTAATGATCCGATGTTTAAAACGGCGCTTTGGAATACGTTGACGTTTCTGGTGATCCAAGTGCCGATTATGATTTTGCTCTCATTAGCGATTTCTTCTTGCCTGAATTCGTCGCAGCTTAAATATCGCCAGTGGTTTAGAATAGCGATCTTTTTACCCTGTGTGACGTCGCTGGTTGCCTACTCGATTCTTTTTAAGAGTATGTTTGAACTGGATGGTGTGATTAATTCATTTTTGATGTTTATTCATGTTATTGACGATCCGATTCCGTGGCTCTCCGATCCTTTCTGGGCGAAGGTGACCATTATTATCGCGATCACATGGCGCTGGACGGGATACAATATGATCTTTTATCTTTCCGCCATGCAGAATATTGATAAATCGATTTATGAGGCCGCCAGAGTCGATGGCGTGAGTCCAATCAAGCAATTTATCTTTATCACCATACCATTATTGAAGCCGGTCATTCTTTTTACCAGTGTGACATCAACGATTGGCACACTACAGTTGTTTGATGAGGCCATGAATATCACGAACGGCGGCCCGGCAAATGCGACCCTGACATTATCACTTTATATTTATAATCTGTCGTTCAAATTTGTGCCTAATTTTGGTTATGCGGCAACGGTTTCGTACGTGATTGTCGTTTTTTCAGCAATATTAGCGCTGATTCAATTTAAAGCGGCACGGAAGGGATAATATGAGAAAAAGTAAAATTAACAGCATATTGATGCATGCTTTTCTCGTGTTGATGAGCATTTTCTCGCTTTTTCCGTTCTATTGGATGGTGGTATCCAGTACCAATAGCACCAGTCAAATCAACATGGGGAAATTTACGTTTGGCGATCAATTATTGGTCAATTTTACCAATCTGACGAGCCAGGTGGATCTCGCATTGATATTTTGGAATACATCAAAAATTGCACTAATCAGCACCGTATCGACGCTTGTGGTGTGCTCCATTGCGGGTTATGCATTTGAGATTTATTCCAGTAAACATCGCGAACGTGTCTATGTCACACTATTAGCGACGATGATGATTCCGTTTGCGGCGTTAATGATCCCACTCTTCACCATGTTTGGTAAGGCGGGGTTACTGGACACACACTTTGCCGTGATTATGCCGACGGTGGCAGGGGCATTTATTATTTTCTACTTTAGGCAATGTACTAAAACGTTTCCGAGAGAGTTAATCGATGCTGCCCGCGTGGAGAGCGTCGCAGAATGGAAAATTTTCCTGTATGTCTATGTGCCGATTATGCGAGCCAGCTATTCTGCTGCGTTTATCATTGTTTTCATGACGTCATGGAATGCTTTTCTCTGGCCACTTATTGTCCTCCAGTCTACTGAATTAAAGACGATTAATCTGGTGCTATCCAGCTTTGCTTCGGCCTATTCTCCAGACTTCGGGCTTATTATGGTGGGAACGGTTATTTCTACTCTTCCTAGTTTGCTTATCTTCTTCGCCATGCAAAAGCAATTTATTGCCAGTATGACGGGCGCAGTAAAGTAATACACGCGCAATGGAAAATTAAGTTTGAGGTTCAACATGGCTGATATTTTACTAAAGAATATAGTGAAGCGTTACGATAAAACTGAAACGATCCATCGTATTAATCTTGAGATTAATTCAGGCGAATTTGTGGTATTTGTTGGCCCGTCGGGGTGTGGTAAATCAACGTTACTGAGAATGATCGCGGGATTGGAAGAGATAACGGATGGCGAGATCCATATTGATAACCGCGTAGTTAACCATTGCGATCCCGCAGAGCGGGGGATTGCGATGGTGTTCCAGTCATATGCGTTGTACCCGCATATGACGGTGGCTGAAAATATGGGGTTTGGGTTGAGAATGAATGGGCATCCCAAAGCCGAAGTCGAGAAAATGGTGCGAAAGGCTGCGATGACGCTCCAGTTAGAAGCCTTGTTAGATCGGACACCGAAACAGCTATCTGGCGGCCAGCGTCAGCGCGTTGCAATTGGGCGGGCCATTGTGCGCGATCCTAAAGTGTTCTTATTCGATGAGCCCTTATCGAACCTTGACGCCGAATTACGCGTGGAAATGCGTTTACAAATTGCCCAGCTTCATCAGGAAATGCGTAATACCATGATTTATGTGACGCACGATCAAGTGGAAGCGATGACGTTGGCGGATAAAATCGTGGTGTTAAACAAAGGGGATATTGAGCAGGTCGGGACGCCGATGGAGCTATACCATAAGCCAGAAAATCTTTTTGTCGCCGGTTTTATCGGTTCGCCGAATATGAATTTTCTACCCGGTGAAGTGTTACAGGTTGAAGGAAATAAAGTGAGCATCTTGATCAATAAACTCACTACACTTTCCGTTAATCTTGCTAGCCGCGGATTGCACGCCGATCAGAAAATTACCGTGGGTATTCGCCCTGAGCACCTGAGTATTGATCCGCAGGGGGGAGATGTCAGCCTGTCGATCAATAGCGAAGTAACAGAAAGGCTGGGTAATGCCACGTATATTTTTGGTACTTACTCTGGCGTTAATCATTTCAAAGTACATTTGTCAGGTGACAATAGTATTGTGCCTTACTCAACGATTCCGCTCACATGTCGTAGTGAACATCTTCATTTTTTTGATGAAAATGGGAAAAGAATTAACTAACTATAAATAACTGGTTATATGGGGACCATTAATTCCATATAAAACGCTACGTTGACTCGGTGGAAAAGTCAGAAATTTAACTAAGCAGCCGTTCGTATTCACATCGGCTGCTTATTTTACTATGCGATATTTATTTTTATAAATATCGTCCTCTGTTTTTAATCTGTCCCTAGAAATACCATAAATAATTCGAGTTTCAGAAAGGCGGCAAGGGAAGGAATCCCGATGAGCTTACTCAAGTAAGTGATTCGGGCGAGTGAACGCAGCCAACGCACATGCAACTTGAAGTATGACGGGTATATTTACGTGATAAATACCATTTAAGAGTATCGACTCAAGGAGAAATGAATGAAAAAGAATAATTATTCAGGAATGATCTCTATATTGTTAATGCTATTTATAGGGTTCATGGCAGCCAATGTGGCGAAAGCAGCGCAGCCGTTTGCTTATGGTGCGGATATTGGTTGGGTAAAGCAATTGGAAGATCGGGGGGTGACCTGGCGTGACGATGCAGGAGCTCAGCGCGATGTATTACAGATATTGCGCGATCACGGCATAAACTCTGTGCGGCTACGCATTTTCGTTAATCCTGACCCCAGTGCACTATGGCATAAAGATAATACGACCTGGACGATGCTCGGTTATACGGATAAAACTCGCGTGGTGGATGCCGCTCAGCGTGCCAAAGCGATGGGAATGCGTGTCATGGTAGATTTCCACTACAGTGATGTTTTCGCGGATCCAGGTCATCAAATAAAGCCAGCGGCATGGGCGAGCTACAATATTAGCCAATTAACTACGGCCGTTTATAACCACACACATGAGGTGATGACTGCGCTCGTTTCCGCTGGCGTGACGCCGGAATGGGTGCAGGTTGGTAACGAAATGAACCCGGGGATTTTACTACCGGAAGGGAGCACAAGTCGGTTTGCTAATTTAACGCAGCTACTGAATGCAGGCTATGATGCGGTTAAAGCGGTCAGCCCTTCCTCTAAGGTGATTAGTCATTTGGCGCATGGGGATAATAATTCAAACTCTCGCTGGTTTTTTGACAATTTCCTCACCACGCACGGTGGAAAAACCGATGTGATTGGCTTTTCATTCTATCCCTACTGGGAGGGGAAAAATTATTGGGAACTCACCGGCGCACTGGCTAGCAACCTCAATGATATGGCGAGCCGCTATGGTAAGGAAGTCATGGTCGTTGAAGTCGGCGGTTTAGAGACGAATCCGACAGATAGCTATTGGACTATCAAGGATACGATTAATCTTGTTAAAGCGGTGCCGGGAAATAAAGGGATCGGGGTTTTTTATTGGGAACCTGCGGGTAATGCCAATGTGCTGCTGGATGGCTACGCATTAGGTGCGACGAGACAAGTTTCAGCTAATGTATTGCAATTTACCCGAGCTCTGGACGCGTTTGCCGAATCACAAATCAATTTTATCAACGGAACCCGCTATAAGATCGCTAATCGGCATAGTGGTAAATCGCTTAATGTCGTGAGCGGCTCACATGAGGATGGCGCATTTGTTGAACAATACAGTGACAGTAATTGGGATAGTCAGCGTTTTTATTTTAACGCGATTGGCAATGGTTACTTCAATCTGGTGAATGTTAATAGCGGAAAGTACATTGATATTGATTCCAGTGCCAATGAGGATGGTGCGCAAATTCTCCAAATGTATAACACCGGTCATTTTAGCCAACAGTGGCTAATTTTGGATGCTGGCGATGGCTATTATAAAATTATGAATAGGAACAGTGGGAAGCTTTTGGATATTAACAGTCGTTCAACAGAGAACGGTGCATCAGGTATTCAATGGCATGATAACGGGGGATGGAATCAGTTGTGGCAAATAACCGCTAATTGACGCTCGCTGGCCGCGTAATTTCTTTGCGTGGCCGCATTATCTCTTCAGGTAAGTGTGCCAAGTAGCGTAGCCAACACACCGTCAACTTGACGTATGACGGATATATAAGCGGGTACCGTTATATCGTGCTGAGTGTGAAACTTTCACGCCAGACCATGTCATAACCAATCTGTACGTGTTTCTTATAATGGCGTCCCGCCACCAGTTCTAAAAATAGATCGACGGCGGCTTCGCCCATTTCAGTGGGGTAGAGTCGCATTGTGGTCAGACTGGGGTTGAGGTGCTGTGCCATGGGGATATCATTCATTCCAATCACTTTTATTTGTCTGGGAATGGAAATGCCTTTCTCTTGAATCGCGCGGTACACGCCGATAGCGATAATGTCTGTCGCGGCGAACACAACATCGGGCCATTCTTTTTGTTGCAGCAACTCATTCATCGCCTGATAGCCGGATGCAATACAGAATAGCTGACTGACCTTACATCGTGATTCATGGTAGATACCGTATTTTTGGGTTATTTCTTGAAATACATGCAGCCGGCTCTCATTGTTCCCGATGAATGCAGGTCGCTCAGCACCGCTCTTAACAATGTAGTGTAATACTTCGCGTGCAGCCGCTTCCCGGTCAAAAATCACGGCATCACATTTTTTATTGAGGGGAGCCGAATCGATAAAAATCAGGTTTTTATTTAATGAATAGATTAAGGCGATGTCATCATCGCTAAAATGCCCTACGCAAATGATCGCCTGCGCCTGAGATAACGTATGACTATTGGATGATAAGTTTGTGGTGAATATATTTCGCAACGAAATAGCAAAATGGTGGCAGCGATTTTCAATGCCAATGCGCATTGCGGTAAAATAAGGATCGTTGAGTTCTTCAGAGGGCGTAAGAAAGTGGACGACGGCGAGATGTAATAAATTGTCGTTATCCATTTTAAAATGAGATCGTACAACAAGCGAGTTCTCTAACTTTTTTTTCTGCTGCTTGCGTTGTGTGGGCGATAAATAGGCCAACTCATGGGCAATGTTCTTGATGAGCTGGCGCTTTTCTTTGGTTACCGACAGACTGGGGTCGTTATTCAGCACGCGAGAAACTGTTGATGCTGCGACTCCGGCTTTTTGGGCAATATCTCTAATCGTTGTCACAAAAAATTTTCCATAATTTTTCTATGAAACTTATATTAGCCAATGATTAATTAATTTAACATCCTCATTATTCAAAAGTACGAGTAAATCGTCAGAAATCTGATGGTTGCCAATATCAATGACTATACCCACGTTATCACAGCACCGTTGAGAAAAAGGCCTGTGTACGGCGGTTTTGCGGGGCATCGAGTAGCTGTCTGGCTGGGCCAGTTTCGACAATTCTGCCATTTTCCATAAACACGATGTTATCGGCGATCTCACGGGCGAAACCGATCTCGTGTGTGACGATGACCATCGTAATACCGGAATGCGCCAGCTTTTTAATTACCTGAAGCACTTCGCCGACCAGTTCCGGGTCTAACGCCGAAGTCGGTTCGTCAAAGAGCATCACCTGGGGATTCATGGCGAGGGCGCGGGCAATCGCCACCCGCTGCTGTTGGCCACCGGAAAGCTGGTGCGGCCAATCGTCGGCTTTTTCTACGAGTCCAACCTGTCGCAGCAGCGAATACGCCTGATCGAACACCTCCTGCTGAGCGCGTTTTTTGACACGCAGCGGGGCATCGCTAACGTTTTGCAGCACGGTACGGTGAGGGAACAGGTTAAAGTGCTGAAATACCATACCAATCTTGCTGCGCTGGGCCGCGACCTGTTTGTCACTCAATTCATAGAGCCGATGGCCTTTCTGCCGATACCCGACCAGCGTGTCGCCAACGCAAATAGTGCCGCCATCGAGCTTTTCGAGGTGGTTAATACAGCGCAGCAGCGTTGATTTACCCGCGCCGGACGGACCCAGAATCGCAGTAACCGAACCCGCCTCCATCTGCAAATCGATGTCATCTAAAATCAGGTTTCCCGACAGGGATTTACGCACGTTCCGTAGTGTAATGGCCTCGCCCATAGTTGCGTTTCCTTCATGATTCATTGAGTGCATGACATTGTTCGCCAGTCGTTGATGCGTGATAGCCCGCCAGTTCAGGTGCTGGGGGATTCGCTGGGCTGTGGCCTGTTCGTTGGCTGAGCACGTTGGGTAAACCTTGCGGCACGCAGTTTGCGGCTTTTACCTGGCTTGTTGCGTTTGAGCGTTGAACGGCCGAAATAGCGTTCAATATAGTATTGGCCGACAGACAGCACGGAAGTCAGCAGCAGATACCAGATAGTGGCAACCAGCAGCAGCGGGATGACTTCATAGGTTCGCTGATAAATGATCTGTGCCGAGTACAACACATCCTGAAGTGAAATCACCGAAACCACCGCTGTGGTTTTCAGTTGGCCGATGACCTCATTACCCGCCGGAGGCAGGATGGCGCGCATCGCCTGCGGCAGAACGGTGTAGAAGAATATCTGCGGTTTACGGTACCCCAATGCTCTGGCGGCTTCCAACTGACCGGGGTTGACGCTCTGAATACCTGCGCGAACAATCTCCGCCGCATACGCAGATTGATGCATAACCAGCGCCAGCACGGCGGCATTAAACGGGCTGATGAGCGTATTGCCAGGAACGCTGAAAACCTCGCCGAAGAATGGCAGCGAGAGTGAAATCGTCGGGTAGAGCGCTGCAATGTTGTACCAAAGAAACAGCTGTACCAGCGTGGGGACGCCACGGAAAAACCAGGTGTAGCCGCAACTGACTGCCACCAGCACGGGGTTGCTGGATAGGCGCATCAGCGCCAGTATCGTGCCGCCGCCAAAGCCTAACACCACCGACATTGCGGTCAGTTTCAGCGTCATGATGACGCCCTGAAGAATGGAGTCTTCCGTAAAACTGTCCACAACGACCCGCCATTCAAAGCGGGGGTTGTTCAGCACAGAATGGGCGATAGCGCCCAATAGCAACAGAACCAGCAGGGCGCTGAGCCAGCGCCCGTAGTGTCGGTTGGCGACGATATGCAGTTCCTGATGTGGTGAGGGGAGACTCATCCGAAGATCTCTGCGTTACGTTTCGCCTCTGGGACCGCGCCGTAGCCGATATCCCACTTATCCAAAATCTTCTGATAGGTGCCGTCTTTAATCAGCGAGTTCAATGCGGCCTGAACGGCGTCTTCCAGAGCCGAATCTTTAGGAAACGCAATAGAGACTGGCGCATCGTTGACGGCGATATCACCGCTGATGGCTAGCCGTTTGACTTGACTCACCTGATAGCGTAACCCTTCATAAGGGCCGAAGAACAGCGGGACACGTCCACTGATCACCGCCTGTACGCCGGATGGACGATCGGGGAAGATCGCAATTTTGATCGCGTCTTTCTGTTCTGCAACGCACTGCTTGTCGGCTTCTTGCAAGCGCAGTAGCTGAGTCGTACCGGCCCCTGCACCAATGTCTTTACCGCACAGTACGCTGAGGGAGGTAAATGGCGCGACGTTAGCGTCTTTAAGGGAAATGATGGCCAGTTTTGACGCGTTGAAATAGCCGATGAAGTCGATCTGCTCAAGGCGCTTGGGTGTTGCATTGATATTCGACAGTGCCACATCGTAACGGCCTGATTTTAAACCGGGAATAATATTGTCGAACCCACCGGTATCGTGCCAGTTCACCGGTACGCCCAGCCGGTCGCCAATAGCGTTCATGATATCGATCTCGCGGCCTGCCAGCGTTTTATTATCTTCCTGATAAAAGGTGGTTGGCGGCGTATTGGGATTGGTGCCTGCAACGATAAATCCTTTTTGCAGGACGGCATCTGGCACTTTGGCTTTTAAGGCTGCATCGGGCTGTATCTGAAAGGTGCGAGTCGTGGGGACGTTTTGATCGGCAGAGAAGGCAGGCGGTAATACGGCAAGCATCAGTAATGGAAAGGCAAACAGATTTTTTTTCATTATCTTTACCCAGATTAATTGGCATGTCTTTTTCATCGGACATGGAAAAATAAATGCATTTCTCTTATCAAAAGAAAAGGGACTGATGCGGTATGTGATTTGCCAAACGGCATTTTTTGACACCTTTCTCTTTTAATCTTCAGAGTAAAACCGGACAAATAAAAAAAGGTTATAAGTTATAAACTGGCGGTTTTGTTACGTTTTTTTTTGCAAAAAAAAGTGGGTGAGGTGTTTTTTATCTTTAATAAACATATTGATAGAAGATGTTTTATTGTTCACGCTTCGGAATGAAGACTAAAGAAGAAATATCGCAAAGCAAAGGTGAACCGCAGATATACCCGATACACTGCCAGATGGTAATGGCCGAGAATTTACCCAACTGCGGCGTTTCATCTGGTGAGTGGGTAGGACTTACTCTTGCGGGGCGATGCGAACGATATGAATCATCAGGTACAGCATTTCATCGTTAGAAATGTCGATATTGAGCAGGTTGTGAATATAGTCTTTGATCAGTCGGCTGCATTTATAGGCATCAGGATACTCTTTGGTGACCTGATCAAAAATAAAGTCATCACTTGAATGGATTAGGGTGTTTTCCAACAGGCGCTGGATAAAGAATTGCATGTGCGTCAGGAAGCGTGAGTAATTAATCGATTCTTTATCAATCACGATATGGAAGTTGTACTGGATGATATTAAAGATATCTTTCAGCATCTTGACCGACTGGAGCGTGTTCTCCATATTCTGGACGTCGGTTTGCGCGTTGACTAAATGAAACGCGATATTGCCCGCTTCCTCTTCTGGCAATTCCAGCTTCATCTGCTGGTTAATGTCGTTGAGCGCCCGCGAAGCAATCGCAAATTCCTGCGGGTAGAACCGCTTTACCTCATAAAGCAGACGATTTTGTATGCTGATGCCTTTGCGATAACGCTCAATCGCAAAGCTGATATGGTCGATCAGCGTAAAAAAGACCTGTTCGCTCAAGCGGCCATGAAGTTGCCGGTTCGCATCATCAATAATCTTATTCACGATGTGAACATATTCTTCCCCGACGTGCTCAATCAAACGGGCAAATTCGCGTGGTGATGGGCCACCTTTGAGAATAAAGGTTTTCTCAATTTTGGCTGGATCGAGAATATCTCCAGTCTTGCTGTTAAAGCCGATCCCTTTCCCCATGACAATGATTTCGTTGTTATCTGCATCAGAAGATAACACCAGGCTATTGTTCAGTATTTTTATTGCTTTTATCGGTTCAGCCATCATGCGTTTCTTGAGTGATATCAGTGGGAACGTCAGTGAAATAATAACCCATTTCTTCTCTTTCATGTTGCGGGTGATTGTCCCGCAACATGAGTCATGCAGAGTAGGGCTTATCCCCGTTTTAACGCGGTGTTCTAGGGCGTCAGTATTAGGGCTCGCGGGGAAATAACCGCGTGCCATTTGATTCTATGACACCCTGATACCAGTAAAAACTTTTCTTTTTGATACGGCGTAGATCTTTCAGATCGAATTCATCGCGGTTCACATAAATAAACCCGTAGCGCTTACCGTAACCCTGATGAGTGCTGACCACATCGATCGCCGACCACGGACAATAGCCAATCAGATCAACCCCATCGCTGATGGCGAGCTGCATTTGTTCAATATGACGGGCAATAAAATCGATACGGTATTGATCGTTGATTGTACCGTCAGCTTCAAGTTTATCCGGCGCGCCCATACCGTTTTCCGTAATCAGTATCGGCAGATGATAGCGCTCGTAGGTTTTACGTAATGTTAAGCGCAGGCCAATGGGATCGATGACCCAGCCATAGGGCGTTTTATCAACGTGCGGATTTTCCGCCGCGCGATAGACGCCGGGTTCACCCAGCATGATTTGCTGATCGCCCGCGCGGGCGCTGACGTCCGATGCATCGCCTTTGCTAGCGGCAATGGTGGCGGTGGAATAGTAGTTGATCGCCACGTAGTCAGGTTTTCCTGACTGTAGGATCTCGTCATCGCCGGGTAATGTCTCCGGTGCCAAACCGCGATCTTCCAGATAACGCCAGGCTAGCGCGTTGTAGCGGCCATGCACGGCGACATCCAAAAAGCTCCAGCAGCGCAGCGTTTCCCAGTTGTGCGCGGCGATAGCGTCTTCCGGTTTGCTGGTGGCCTGATACATCGAGGTAGTGTTGATCGCCGGGCCAATCAAACCGTTGGGCGCGAGTTCATGACACAACGCCATGACCTGCGCCTGCGCCAGCATCATGTGGTGGTTCTGCTGATACAGCGCTTTTTTGGATGGTAAAACGCCACCTTCCGGTAAGCCAATCGCGCCGGGATGCAGAATCATGGTGTTCTGCTCATTAATTGTTAGCCAGTATTTAACCTTGTCGCCGAAATGTGTAAACAGCGTGCGAGCGTAGTGAACAAAGGCATCAATCGTGGCGCGATTTTGCCAGCCACCTTGAGCTTCCAGACAATAAGGCAAATCGAAATGGTAGAGCGTGACGACCGGTTCGATACCGTGCGCGTTCAGCTCATCAATTAGCTCGTTGTAAAACGCGATGCCCAGTGGATTTACGTCACCGGTGCCGTTGGGGAGAATACGCGTCCAGGCGATAGAGAAACGGTAAGCCTTCAATCCCAGCTCCGCAAAAAGTTGCACATCGTCTTTAAACCGATGGTAGTGATCGCTGGCTACGGTGAAATCAGCGGTGTTTTCCGGGTGCTGACACTTATCAATGATCGACGGGCTTTTCCCATCGGCCTGCCAGCCACCTTCAACCTGATAAGCCGATGTCGACGCTCCCCACAGAAAGCCTGCTGGGAAATGTTTTTGCTGTTGATAGTGCATATTTTCTCTCACACCTAGGAAGATGGTAAGGCATTGGGTAGAGCACCCAATACCTTTATGGGCGATCAGGCGTTCACGTTAATGATGGTATCCATCGGTGCGATCGGCTGTGGCACGGTGCAGACGACGCTAGCGTACTCATCGCTGTTGATGATCACGACTGGCGTAATCGGGTCATAGCCCAAACGCGTTATCTCATGCAGATCGAAGCTAATTAACCTGTCGCCCGCGGTGACACGGTCGCCCGGTTTGATGTAGCCGGTAAAGTGCTTGCCGTTGAGGTTCACCGTATCGAGGCCGACATGAATCAGTAATTCCAGACCGCTATCCGTGCGGATACCGACGGCATGTTTGGACTCAAGGAATGTGATGATTTCGCCACTGACGGGCGCGACCACTTCACCGTTGTCAGGAATAATCGCAACGCCTTGCCCCAGTAATCCCTGTGAGAATACGTCATCGTTGATGTCGCTCAGCGCGACCAGCTTGCCGGACAGCGGGCTGAGAATCGTTTGCGGTTCAGCGTGGTTTTCTGTGGCCTGTGATTTTTGTGTGGTATTAGCTGCTGGTGCAGATTGGCGCGCGTCTGATTGGGTCGAGTCGGTTTGGGCATTGTCAGTTTCATCCACCGGATCGTCGAATCCCATAATCCAGGTGAGCGCAAACGTGACGACGATTGCAATGGCGCAGGTGATCAGCGCATGTACGATGTTCATCGGGTTTTCGCCAATAAAGGCAGGCAGCGCTGCCAGTCCCGGTGAGACGAAGGCGTAGCGAACCAGACCCGCTAAACCGGCATAGATGCCCGCGCAGCCCCCGCCAATCATGGCGGCAATCAGCGGTTTCTTCAGTTTCAGCGTTACCCCGTATAAAGAAGGCTCGGTGATACCCAGCAGGGCAGTGAAGCCCGCAGAAGAAGCTAACTGTTTCAGGTTTTTGTTCTTGGTTTTAAACGCAACGCACAGTGTGGCGGCACCCTGAGCAATATTGGAAGCCAGCATGCCGGGACCGTTAATCATCTCGAAACCGTTGCGGGTAAGCTGCGAGGTAGCAATCGGCGTCATCGCCCAGGCCGTACCGGTGATCACCAGGAACGGTTGCAGTCCACCCATCAACATCGGAATGAGCCAGCTTGCCTTTCCGTCAATGATAGCGGCACCGCTGGCGACTAAATCGTTGAGGAAAATACCGAAAGGCCCAATCACTACCAGCGCCAACGGTGCGGTAAACAGCAGCACGATCATTGGCTTGGTGAAAAAGGTGATCATCGAGGGCGAAATTTTTTCAGCGAAGCGCTCGATGTAGGACATGATCCACACGGTGAGGATGATCGGTAACACCGATCCGGCATAGTCTGCCAGCCGTACTGGAATACCGATAAAGCTGATCGGCCCGCCTGATGCCAGCAACTGAGCCAGATTTGGGTGCAGCAAGGCGCCCGCAATCGTCATCGCCAGAATCGGGTTACAGGCGAACTTGATGGAGGCACCGTAGGCCAGCAGCACGGGCAGGAAGAAGAAAGCCGCATCGGAGATAGTATCCAGCAGGCGATAGGTCGTGCTGTCGGCGGAAATTAATCCGGTCAGTTTGAGGATCGCCAGCAGCGCTTTGATCATCCCCGCACCGGTAATCGCCGGGATGACAGGAGTGAAGGTGGTGGATATTACGCTGATGATTTGCGAGAAAATGCCGCCTTTCTTCTGCTGCTTGTTTTTATCAGAAGTGCGCTGGCCGTTCATTTCGCCGATCTCATTCAAAATCGCCCGGTAGGTGATTTGAACATCGTTGCCGATCACCACCTGAAACTGACCGCCGCGATCTACGACGCTGATGACGCCGGGAAGTTTGGCAATCGCTTCTGCCTGTACCGCATGGCTATCGTTGAACTCAAAACGTAAACGAGTGGCGCAGTGGGTCAGTTTGCTGACATTCTGCTTGCCGCCGCTCAACGCGAGTATGTCGACCCCAAGTTTTTGATAATTCATTTTTTGATAATTCATAGTTTCACCCTGTGTTGACGCCAATTAGGCCAAAAAAAAAGACCAAAATAAAAATGCACCTCTTAAAAAGAGGAAATGCATTTTTACTTTGGTCTTGCCTGCCGTAGCAGTAGCACGCCGCGATAAAAATAGGCTGGTGCAACGTGTTGTGTTGCGCCGCAATATCAGCATGCGGCGCCAGAGTCATGCAATGTACTCAGGTGAATTAATTGATCTGGATCACAAACAATATCGCCGTTTGCGATCCTTTTGCGCGGAATATCGCAGTCTTACTTCGCTGCAATATGGCTCCATCACAATATTACTTCAGCAGCGCCTGCGCTTTTTCGACCACGTTATCGACAGTGAAGCCGAATGCTTCGAACAGCAGTTCAGCCGGAGCCGATTCGCCGAAGCTCGTCATACCGACAATTGCGCCGTTCAGGCCGACATACTTGAACCAGTAGTCTGCAATACCCGCTTCAATGGCTACGCGCGCCGATACCGCTTTCGGCAGCACCGCTTCACGGTAGGCGGCGTCCTGCTTGTCGAACGCATCCGTTGACGGCATCGACACCACGCGCACCTTGCGGCCGGCGGCAGTCAGCTTGTCATACGCACCGACAGCCAGTTCGACTTCAGAACCGGTGGCAATCAGGATGAGTTCCGGCTGGCCGTCGCTGTCTTTCAGCACGTACCCGCCTTTCACCACGTTCGCCAGTTGTTCTGCGGTACGCGTCTGCTGCGCCAGATTCTGACGCGACAGGATAAGTGACATCGGACCGTCCTGACGCTCGATGGCATATTTCCACGCCACCGCCGTTTCCACCTGGTCTGCCGGACGCCAGTTGCTCATGTTCGGCGTTACGCGCAGGCTGGCCAGCTGTTCAACCGGCTGGTGCGTCGGGCCGTCTTCCCCCAGACCGATGGAGTCGTGGGTGTAAACGTAGATGCTGCGGATTTTCATCAGCGCGGCCATACGCACGGCGTTACGCGCGTATTCCACAAACATCAGGAAAGTCGCGGTATACGGCACAAAGCCACCGTGCAGCGCAATCCCGTTGGCAATGGCGGTCATACCGAACTCGCGCACACCGTAGTGGATATAGTTACCCGCGTGGTCTTTATCCAGCGATACCGAGCCGGACCAGATGGTCAGGTTGCTCGGCGCCAGGTCGGCAGAGCCGCCAAGGAATTCCGGCAGCAGTTTGCCATAGGCTTCCAGCGCGTTCTGTGAGGCTTTACGGCTGGCGATTTTCGCCGGATTAGCCTGCAAATCCTCGATGAATTTCTGTGCATCGGCCTGCCAGCTGGTCGGCAGTTCACCACCGGTACGGCGTGTGAATTCAGCAGCCAGTTCAGGGTACGCGCTGGCGTAGGCGGCAAACGCCTCATCCCAGGCCGCTTCCTTACGCTGACCGGCCGGTTTGGCGTCCCAGGCGGCATAGATATCCGCCGGAATATCAAACGGCGCGTGCGTCCAGCCCAGCTGTTCGCGGGAAGCCGCGACTTCCGCCTCGCCCAATGGCGCACCGTGCGAGTCGTGCGTGCCGGCCTTGTTCGGTGAACCGAAGCCAATCACGGTTTTGCACATCAGCAGCGACGGTTTGTCGGTCACCAGCTGTGCTTCGCCGATGGCGCGCTTGATGGCATCCGCATCGTGACCGTCCACGCCGCGCACCACATGCCAGCCGTAGGCTTCAAAGCGGGCGGCAGTATCGTCGGTAAACCAGCCTTCTACGTGGCCGTCGATGGAAATACCGTTGTCATCATAAAACGCGGTCAGTTTGCCGAGCTTCATGGTGCCTGCCAGCGAGCAGACTTCGTGAGAAATCCCTTCCATCATGCAGCCGTCACCGAGGAAGGTGTAGGTGTGATGGTTAACAATCTCGTGGCCCGGGCGGTTGAACTGCGCCGCCAGCGTGCGTTCGGCAATCGCCATCCCGACCGCGTTGGCAACACCCTGACCCAGCGGGCCGGTGGTGGTTTCAACGCCGGCGGTGTAGCCGTATTCAGGGTGACCCGGAGTTTTGGAATGCATCTGACGGAAGTTTTTCAGTTCTTTAATCGGCAGGTCGTAGCCGGAGAGGTGCAACAGGCTGTAAATCAGCATGGACGCATGACCGTTGGACAGCACGAAGCGGTCGCGGTTGGCCCAGTTGGGATTGGCCGGATTATGGTTAAGATAATCACGCCACAGCACTTCGGCGATATCGGCCATGCCCATCGGTGCGCCCGGGTGACCGGATTTGGCTTTCTGCACCCCATCCATGCTCAACGCGCGGATAGCATTGGCAAGTTCTTTACGAGAGGACATGCTTGACTCCAAAAGTTACAGCTTGGCCGCCAGCAGCGCTTCCAGCTTTTGTTGATCGGCGGCGAACAGGCGAATGCCTTCCGCCAGTTTATCGACAGCCATCGCATCCTGATGGTGTTCCCAGCGGAATTCGGCTTCAGACAGCGGTGAAGGGGGATGGAATGCTTCGGTGGACGGTGTCAATTGGCGTTCGACAGGATCACTGCTATTTTTCAACTGCTCCAGCAGCGCAGGGGAAATCGTCAGACGATCGCATCCCGCCAGTGCCAAAATTTGTTCCACTTTGCGGAAGCTGGCACCCATGATCACGGTTTGGTAGCGGTGGCGTTTGTAATAATCATAGATATCACGCACGGAGATCACGCCGGGATCGCTTTCGGCCTGATAATCGCTGGTGGGCTGTTTTTCCTGATACCAGTCATAAATCCGGCCCACAAACGGCGAGATCAGGAAGACGCCCGCTTCGGCGCAGGCACGCGCCTGAGCAAAAGAGAATAGCAGCGTCAGGTTGCAGTTAATCCCTTCTTTCTCCAGCTCTTCAGCCGCGCGAATGCCTTCCCAAGTGGCGGCGAGTTTGATCAGGATGCGCGAGCGTGGAATGTCTTTTTCCTGATACATCCCAATAAGTTTACGGGCTTTGGCGACGCACATCCCGCGATCGAACGAGAGGCGGGCATCCACTTCGGTGGAGATGCGGCCGGGAATACTTTTCAGTACTTCTGCGCCGATGTTCACCGCCAGTCGGTCGCTGGCGTTGATGAGCCGCGTTTCCGGGCTACCGCCTTGCAGGTTAGCATAGGCAATCGCGTCATCAAAGAGCGGTTGGTATTGGGGCAGGGTGGCTGCTTTCAGAATCAGAGACGGATTCGTGGTGGCATCTTGTGGTGAAAATTGGCGAATGGAGTCGATATCGCCGCTATCGGCGACCACTACGGTAAACTGCTTAAGGGCTTCTAATTGATTCATGATTGAGCTCCTTGATGTAAATAGAGAAATGGCATGCGCAAAACAGAGCTAACACACTGCACCATGAGGTCGTGGAATAATATGCGCTTTTTCCGATTGCTGCGGTTGGACTCTCTCGACTGAACCCATATTCGGCTGAATGAACAATAAGACTGACGGCCAGTCAGTCTGGGGATAACTGCGGGCCGTCAGACAGGATTACTGGTGTTTTTCCTGATGTTCGTAGTAGCCGATTTTCTCGACTTTTGGCGCGGAGCCGCCACCTTCAAACTCGGCATCCAGCCAGGCGCCAATAATCTCTTTTGCCAGTTCGGGACCGATAACCCGCGCACCCAGTGCGATGACCTGCGCATTGTTACTTTTTCTGGCCCGCTGAGCGGAATAGGTGTCATGGCACTGAGCGGCACGAATGCCGTTGACCTTGTTAGCCACGATACACATGCCGATCCCGGTGCCGCATAACAGGATCCCACGATGGTGCTTACCATCTTTAATCGCGTGCGCCAGCGTGTAGGCAACATCGGGGTAGATCGGATTTTCCCCGCTGGGATCGTAGCTGTAGTCGGTCACCGTCAGCCCTTTCTGCTGTAAATAATCAGTAATCGTGTTTTTCAGATCAATCGCGGCGCTGTCTGCACCAATTGCAATCGAGAGCATATCTATCTCCTGCCTGGCTGAGGGTCAAAGTGAGCCTGATATGTCGCTTTCGTTAGGTTGTTTATAAAAACATGAATAAACAAACACTAACGAGAATCTCTCTGCCTGATTCCGTACATTTCCGGCCTTTTCATGGCTAAACATATACCGCTTCTTTCAAATGTTCAACGTGTGATTATTTGTTTTTTGTTTTGTCAGGGAAGATAAAGCGATAAAAAGAGTGGCTCTGGTCACTTTTACGCCTTTTATGGCGGTATTTTACCTTTTTGATACATATTTAGATCATGCTCACAATTTTTAAACAGAGAGATAGGCAAAAGATCGGGGCGAATATATCGTTCATATGTTCATTGAGTGTGTTAATGATCTGAATCTTTTAGAGGGCATAACAATGTGTCAGACCTGTATGCAAACCATAAAAAAGACAATAAACAATAAAGGTCACACCGGGTATCGAATGACGAAAGAGGATGAAATGCAGGAACAGCCTGGCGTAGAGGCAATGACAGGGAAGGGATTGGCTATCGGTAGTAAGGGGGCTGTATGAGTAAAGTATCGGCTACTGCAACGGCGGGGCAATCTGCCACAAACCCGTCCACCACAAAACCATCTGCTGTAGAACAATCGGCCATTCGCAAGATCTCTTGGCGTTTGGTGCCTTTCGTCGGCTTGATGTTCTTCATTAACTTCCTCGATCGTACGGCCATTTCGTTTGCGGGCCCGAATGGCATGAATGCCGATCTTGCGCTAACCGTCGCACAGTTCGGGCTAGCTTCTGGCATTTTCTTCATTGGTTATATTCTGCTGGAAGTCCCTAGCAATCTGGCGCTGCACCGCTTCGGCGCACGCAAATGGCTATCACGTATTATGGTGTCGTGGGGCATCGTGTCACTGCTGTTTACTTGGGTAAGTAGTCTTGAAGGGTTGTATATCCTACGTTTCCTGTTGGGGATTGCAGAGGCGGGGTTCTTCCCCGGTGCGATCTTGTTCCTCAGTATGTGGGTGCCTGCCCGCTATCGCAGCAGAATCCTGTCATTGTTCTATCTGGCACAACCCCTGACGGTGGTACTCGGTGCGCCACTGGCTGCCTGGCTGATTGAGCAGCATGGCCTGTTCGGACTGTCGGGTTGGCGGGTGATGTTCCTCGGTGTCTCTATTCCCGCCATTATCGTCGGTATTATTACCTGGTTCTATTTGGTGGATCGTCCGGCCGATGCAAAGTGGCTTAACGCCGATGAGAAACGCTGGCTGGTCAGTGAGTTGGAAAGCGAACATGCCACCAAAAGCCACAGCAAACACCCTAGCGTGACGACCGTGATGTTTAATAAACGCGTGTGGGTATTGTGCCTGATTTACTTCGGTTTTATTTACGGTCTCTACGCGCTGGCGTTCTTCCTGCCCACGATTATCGCGGGTTTCCAACAGCAGTTCGGCACGACGTTTAATGTCATGGATAAAGGCCTGATTACCGCTATCCCTTACTTGCCTGCGGCCATCGTGATGTATTTCTGGTCGCGTGATGCAACGCGTCGCGGCTGCCGTTCGTGGCACATTGCTATCCCAGCGTTGACCGGTGCGATCAGCATTCCGCTGGCGCTGTTTATGGAATCCCCGACGGCGACCATTGCGGTGATCACCGTAACGGCCTGCTCCATCTTTGCTGCGCTACCTAACTTCTGGACATTACCGACCCAATTCCTGACGGGAGCATCAGCGGCAGCGGCTATCGCGCTCATTAATACCATTGGCAATGTTGCCGGATTTTCAGCGGGATACATCACCGGTGCGGTACGGGGCGTAACGGGAACCTACGTGATGCCTATGATGATTGTCGGCGGATTTATGCTGCTTTCCGCTGTGTTAATGGTTCTGCTCAGTCGTTCGGATCGGGTATCGAAAGCCGCCTCAGTAACACAGGAGCATTAATATGACGTATTTGTTCAACCAACCTTCCGCCTTTGCTCGGGAACTGACCGAAGGCTTTGTGGCGGCACATGCTGACAAAGTGCGTCAGGTACCTGGCGGCGTGGTCAGAAGTACTCGCAGTCGTGAAGGTGGGGTCGCCATTGTGGTCGGAGGTGGCTCCGGCCACTACCCGGCGTTTGCCGGGCTGGTCGGGCAGGGGCTGGCGCACGGTGCGGCGATGGGTAACCTGTTTGCATCGCCATCAGCCCAGCAAATCTGCTCCGTCGCCCGAGCGGCACACAATGGCGGTGGCGTGCTGCTGACGTTCGGTAACTATGCGGGCGATGTGCTTCATTTCGGACAGGCCAAGGCACGTCTGAATGCGGAAGGTATTCCGTGTGAGCTGCTGGCGGTTACCGATGATATTTCCAGTGCGCCACTGAACGAATGGCAAAAGCGTCGCGGGGTTGCCGGCGATCTGATGGTCTTCAAGGCAGTCTCTGCGGCGGCGGAAGCGGGTTACGATTTGGCCGCCGTGCTTGAGGTTGCCGAACGCGCCAACCAGCGTACCCGCTCGCTCGGCGTGGCCTTTTCTGGCTGTACCTTGCCGGGTGCGGAACACCCGCTGTTCACCGTTCCTGAAGGTATGATGGCGGTGGGCATGGGGATTCACGGCGAGCCGGGCATCCGTGATGTCCCCATCTCAACCGCCGATGAACTGGCTGAGCTGCTGGTCAGTTCACTGTTGAAAGAGGTGCCGCACGGTATTACGACGCTCTCCGGGCAGCGGATCAGCGTGGTACTCAACGGCCTCGGTGGCGTGAAATACGAAGAGTTGTTTGTGGTTTATCGCCGCGTTTCACAGCTGTTGGTTGAGCAGGGGCTGACGGTGGTCGAACCGGAAGTCGGTGAGCTGGTAACCAGCTTCGATATGGCGGGTCTATCGCTCACGCTGTTCTGGCTGGATGAGGAACTGGAGCGTTTCTGGCGTGCGCCTGCCGATGCACCCGCATTTCGTAAAGGCAGTATGTCTCCCGCCGAACCGCTTGCTGAGCGCACATTCACGGCAGAGCTCGAGGTGATCCCACCCGCTACGGCGGCATCGAAAGCGGCAGCACATTGTGTTGCGGCAGCGTTGAATGCGGCGCGTGACATTGTGCTGGCTAACGTCACCGAGCTGGGCCGTATCGATGCGATTGCCGGAGATGGCGATCACGGCATTGGCATGGAGCGCGGGGTGATTGCCGCAGCGGAAAAAGCCACGGAGATGCTGGAACGGCAGGCGGGTGCCGGTACGTTATTGCAACGTGCGGCAGATGCTTGGGCCGATCAGGCTGGGGGCACGTCTGGCGCAATCTGGGGCGTTGCGTTAAATGCGCTGGGAACCGTGTTGGGTGATGAACAACGGCCTGACGGTCGCCGTGTGGCAGATGGCGTGCGTCAGGCCAAAGAGAGCGTGATGCATTTCGGTAAAGCAAAACCGGGGGATAAAACGCTGGTGGATGCCTTAATCCCCTTTAGTTTGGCACTTACGCAACGAGTCGAGGCGGGAATGAGCTTGCCAGAAGCCTGGCAGCAGGCCGCGCAGTGTGCCCAACAGGCGGCTGACGACACGGCACAGCTGTTACCCAAAATTGGCCGCGCCCGCCCGCTGGCAGAAAAAAGTCTGGGAACACCCGATGCGGGGGCGATATCACTAGCCATGATCCTTGATGCGGTGTCGGCCGTGTTGAACCGTGATACGACGTCGACTCTCTCGAATCAGACGGTGACGCAAGCGGAGAGTGAGCGATGAGTTCGCGCAAATTGACGCTGGGCGTCAGCCTGAAAATGTATTTTGGCTATCAGCAGACGCTCGACTGGTGCCAGAAAATCCACGAGATAGCCGAACAGCATCCGCTGGCATCACTACCCTCAGCCCGGCTGTTTGTGTTGCCCGCATTCCCGACGTTAGCACCCGTGGTGCAGCGGTTTGCGCAGTCACCCGTTCATGTCGGTGCACAAGATTTGCACTGGGCGGATAACGGAGCTTTCACTGGGGAAGTGAGCGGCACCATGCTGCACGAAATGGGGTGTTGCTATGTAGAAATCGGGCACGCCGAGCGTCGCCGTTATTTCGGCGAAACGGATGAACATTTCGCGCTGAAAACGGCGGCGGCCTGGCGCAATGGGCTAACGCCAGTGCTGTGCGTCGGCGAGGAACAACGTGGCTCGACGCAGCAGGCAATCGACACCTGTCAGGCTCAACTGGCGGCGTCGCTGAATCTGGCCCAGAAGCAACAGCTGACGGGCGATCTGGTACTGGCCTATGAACCGCAGTGGGCTATTGGCAGCACGGAGCCCGCCCCGACGGCGTACATCAGCGAAGTCTGTCAGGCATTAAAACAGCATCTTCCAACACAGGCTGGCGTGCGCGAGGGGCGAATTATTTATGGCGGTAGCGCCGGACCGGGATTGCTGAGTCAGCTCGGCGACGCCGTTGATGGCTTGTTTCTGGGGCGCTTTGCCCACGATCCGGCCGCGTTTAACGCCATTATGGATGAAGCCTTCACGCTCAGCTCGCAGGCGTAAGAGAGAGGAAATAACCATGGCAATTGGATTAAGTACCTACGCGTTCTTCTGGCGAGCCTCTTCCCGCGTGCCGAATCCGCTCGGTTTGGCAGCCATGCTGGAGCAAACGGCAGAGTCTGGTGCGGGCGTTTTTCAGATTTGTGATTACGCGGCGGTGGAAGCACTCTCGTCTGCCGGGTTGGAAACATTGCGGCAGCGCGCGGTCGATCTCGGTATTCAGTTGGAACTAGGAACACGAGGATTAGCTACTGAACACCTGACGCGCTATCTCACGATGGCTCGCGCGCTGGATGTTCGTTTTATCCGCACCATGTTCAACAGCGCAACACATAAGCCGACGCAAGATGAAGCGCTTGCTTTGCTGCGTCGCGTGCTGCCTGAGTTTGAGCAGCACAACATCTAACTGGGGTTGGAAACCTACGAACAAGTCAAAACGCGTGACGTGCTGGCGGTCGTTGACGCCATCGACAGCCCGGCGCTGGGTATTTGTCTCGATCCCGGTAACTGTGTTGCCGCGTTGGAATACCCGCATGAGGTGATTGAATTAACCGCCTCACGGGTGCTTAACCTGCACATCAAAGATTTTGCGTTTGCCCGTCAGGAAGGATGGGTGGGCTTTACCTATTCCGGCTGTCTGCTGGGAACTGGCCTTTTGGATTACGACGCGCTTCACCAGATCGTACGCCCGAACGAAAGAAACATTAACCAAATCGTCGAGCATTGGCTGCCGTGGCAGGCCAGCGCGGAAGAAACGTGCCGTCTGGAAGACGCCTGGACGCGCCATAGCCTGAATTATCTCTACACACGTAATCCCTATGCGAACCGTTCATCACACATTCTTTGAATATCCCAAATCTGAGGAGTAACAATCATGGCTGCTGAATTGAAAACCATTACCGTACTGGGCGCTGGCGGAAAAATGGGCATGCGTATCTCTGCCAATTTCCAGAAAAGTGACTATCAGGTGTTTTACTGCGAGAACTCGCCACGCGCGCAGGAGCAAGTGGTTGCCGCAGGTAGGGAATTGTCCATTGCTGAACAGGTTATTCCTGAAAGCGATGTAGTAATTTTGGCGGTGCCGGATATTGCGCTGAAAGCGGTCTCTGGGATTGTCGTTCCGCAGATGAAAAGCAACGCAGTGCTGCTGACGCTGGACCCGGCTGCGGCCTATGCCAATCTTATCGCCAAACGTGATGATATCGATTATGCCGTCGCTCATCCGTGCCATCCTTCCGTATTCCTGGATCGCTTCACGCCGGAAGAACATGCCGATGCTTTTGGCGGCGTGGCCGCGCCACAGCACGTTGCTGCTTCTTATGAGACAGGCAGTGACGAGCAGAAAGCCACGTTAGCCCGCGTAGTTAAAGTGATGTATGGCCCGGTGATTGATGTGCACTGGGTGACGGTAAAACAGCTGGCCTATCTGGAACCGACGCTGGTTGAAACCGTAGCCTGTATGGTTGGTACCTTGATGAAAGAAGCGCTGGATGAAACCATCAACACGATTGGCGTGCCGGAAGCGGCGGCGAAAGCCATGCTTTATGGCCACATTCAGATTGCACTGGCAGTGGCTTTCCGCAGCACTAACCCGTTCTCGGATGCGTGTATGATCGCGATTGAATACGGTAAAGAGAACATCATTAAGCCGGATTGGAAGAAGATTTTCGATGAGAAAGAGCTCGATCTGGTGATTGCAAAAATGCTGAAGATCGATGCTATTGAGCGGTAATGTGCCACGTTGCCGGAGTCAGTTTTTTTGTCTGGCTCCGGCGCTTCTGCCTCTGTCCGTTTACGCTACCATCAGGGATAATCGCGCTGGGCTTGAGCCTCTCCTCCCAGCGTGTAACAATTATTCATTGCGACGGTTTTCATCTGTAGACACAGCGTCTGTATAAACCGATCCCCTTGCGTAAGGAAAATGTGACCAGATGGAAAAACAATCAGGATCTCAGGAAAGCGAACTTCTGACTGAAATCGCCGTCGCTTATTATCAGGACGAAATTACTCAGGAAGAGATCGCCAAGAAATTCGGCATTTCGCGCATCAAAGTCGGGCGTTTACTGAAACGCGCGAAAGAAGAAGGCATTGTTGAAATTACCGTACGCTATCACCCGGTATTCAGCACGCGTCTTGAACAGCAGATGCTGGAGCGCTTTTCGATCAAGCGTGCCCTGATTGCATTAGATCATCAGGATGAGGAGGAACAGCGTCGGCAGGTTGCGGCACTGGTTTCTAACTATCTTGCGCTGTCGTTGAAAGACGATACGGTGGTGGCGGTTGGCCAAGGACGTAATGTGGCGGCGGTCGCCGACCATGTGAGCAATGTGACAGAACGTAACTGCCGCTTTATCTGCGGTATCGGTGGAACACACCGTCCCGGAGATGCGATTAACGCCGACCATATCAGCCGCCGTCTGGCAAAAAAATTCGGTGGCAGCAGTGAAACGCTATATTCACCCGCCTATGTCGAAAACCGTGCGCTGAAAGAGGCTTTCATGCAGAACGGCACCATTAAAGAAACGCTGGATCGGGCGCGCAAAGCCGATATCGCGCTGGTGGGCATTGGGGATATGAATGAGAACAGCTACATGGTCAAACTCGGCTGGTTCACCCCGCATGAAATTATTGACGCCAGCCTCAACCAAGGCGTGATTGGCGATATCGCCGGATATGATTTCTTCAACGCGCAGGGCCTGCATGTCGATACGGTGATGAACGAACGGGTGATTGGTGTGAGTATTGAAGAGTTACATAAAATCCCCTGTGTGATTGCGATTGCCTCTGAAAACACCAAAGCCTTAGCAATTCTCGGCGCGCTGCGCACGGGAGCCATCGATATTGTCGCCACCAGTGCAGGTAACATTCGTACTATTCTGAATATGACGCAGTAACCTCTCTTTCTCCGTTGCGTGGTGTGTTCACATCACGCGACGATCTTCCCCGTTTTCTCTGTATCTCTCCCGATTATCCCGCTCGGCGTATCTGACGCTGACTGCAAGCTGAACAAAAAACCGTCAAATAAAATAACTATATTAACCAGCATTGCCCCTCAGTTTTTGCCATCCTCGGTAGTTTAGCCATTGGCAAACACTATACTGGGTACTCTTTACCCTACAGACACAACAAAACCGAAAAGGTACATAAAATGGATGAACAGCTAAAGCAAAGCGCCCTTGATTTCCATCAGTATCCGATTCCCGGCAAAATTCAGGTTTCCCCAACGAAGCCGCTGGCAACGCAGCGCGATCTGGCGCTGGCGTATTCCCCAGGTGTCGCTGCACCCTGTCTGGAAATTGCGGCGGATCCGCTGGCCGCTTACAAATACACCGCGCGCGGCAATCTGGTCGCTGTTATTTCTAACGGAACCGCCGTTCTGGGTCTCGGCAATATCGGTGCACTGGCCGGTAAACCGGTAATGGAAGGCAAGGGCGTTCTGTTTAAAAAATTCTCCGGCATTGATGTTTTCGATATCGAAGTCGACGAGCTGGATCCTGACAAGCTGATCGATGTGATCGCCTCTCTGGAGCCGACGTTCGGCGGTATCAATCTGGAAGACATCAAGGCACCGGAGTGTTTTTACATCGAGAAGAAACTGCGCGAGCGGATGAAGATTCCTGTCTTCCACGACGATCAACACGGTACTGCGATCATCTGTACCGCCGCCGTTCTGAACGGTCTGCGCGTCGTAGAGAAGAATATTTCTGATGTGCGTCTGGTGGTGTCCGGTGCGGGCGCGGCGTCTATCGCCTGTCTGAACCTGCTGGTGGCGCTGGGTCTTCAGAAGCACAACATCGTGGTGTGTGATTCGCGCGGCGTGATTTTCCACGGTCGTGACGAAAATATGGAAGAAACCAAGGCCGCTTACGCGATTAAAGACAATGGCGCACGCAAGCTGGCTGACGTGATCCCTGATGCGGACATCTTCCTTGGCTGTTCCGGCCCCGGTGTTCTGACGCCGGACATGGTGAAAACCATGGCGCCACGCCCGCTGATCATGGCGCTGGCTAACCCGGAACCTGAGATTCTGCCGCCGCTGGCGAAAGAAGTACGCCCGGATGCGATTATCTGTACTGGTCGTTCAGACTATCCAAATCAGGTGAACAACGTACTGTGCTTCCCGTTCATCTTCCGTGGCGCACTGGATGTCGGCGCCACCACGATTAACGAAGAAATGAAGCTGGCCTGCGTGCACGCGATTGCCGATCTGGCGCTGGCGGAGCAGAGTGAAGTTGTCGCCTCTGCCTATGGCGATCAGGAGCTGTCATTTGGCCCGGATTATCTGATTCCGAAACCGTTCGATCCGCGTCTGATCATCAAGATCGCACCAGCGGTAGCGAAAGCGGCGATGGATTCCGGTGTGGCGACGCGTCCGATCGAAGATTTCGATGCTTATGTCGAAAAACTGACTCAGTTCGTCTACAAAACTAACCTGTTCATGAAGCCGGTCTTCGCACAGGCTCGTCAGCAGCCGAAACGCGTGGTATTCGCCGAAGGTGAAGATGCACGCGTATTGCACGCCACGCAGGAACTGGTGACGCTGGGACTGGCGTTCCCGATTCTGATTGGTCGTCCGAGCGTCATTGAAATGCGTCTGCAAAAGCTGGGGCTGCAACTGACCATCGGTAAAGATTTCGAAGTGGTTAATAACGAATCCGATCCGCGCTTCAAAGAGTACTGGAGCGAGTATTTCGAACTCATGAAGCGTCGCGGCGTGTCGCAGGAAAAAGCGCAGCGTGCGGTGATCGGTAATCCAACGCTGATTGGTTCGATCATGGTTCACCGTGGTGAAGCGGATGCGCTGATTTGTGGCACGATTGGAACGTATGAAGAGCATTTCGACGTCGTCGAGAAAGTGTTCGGCTACCGCGAAGGCGTACATACGGCGGGGGCGATGAACGCGCTGATGCTGCCGAGCGGCAACACCTTTATCGCCGATACCTACGTCAATGCGGATCCGACACCGGAACAACTGGCGGAAATTACCCTGATGGCAGCAGAAAGCGTACGTCGTTTCGGTATCGAACCGAAAGTCGCGCTGCTGTCTCACTCCAGCTTCGGCACCTCTGATTCTCCGACTGCGCAGAAAATGCGTGCAACGCTGGCGCTGGTCAACAAGCTGGCACCGGAACTGGAAATCGACGGTGAGATGCACGGCGACGCCGCGCTGGTGGAAGCGATCCGCCGCGAGCAAATGCCGGACAGCCCGCTGAAAGGCTCCGCCAACATTCTGATCATGCCGAACATGGAGTCTGCGCGTATCAGCTATAACCTGCTGCGCGTGTCGTCTTCAGAAGGCGTGACGGTCGGGCCGGTACTGATGGGGATCTCGAAACCGGTACACATCCTGACGCCGATTGCCTCGGTTCGCCGGATCGTGAACATGGTCGCGCTGGCGGTGGTGGAAGCACAGACTCAACCGCTGTAAGTTATTTCCATTAATACAGACAAACCCAGTCGATTGTTGGCTGGGTTTTTTATTTACCGCAGTTTAGACCCTAAATAATTCGAGTTTCAGGCAGGCGGCAAGAGAAGGAATCCCGATGAGCTTACTCAGGTAAGTGATTCGGGTGAGTGACAAATCTGTTAAAAGCAGATTTGAACGCTGCTTGCAGCGGCCCCTACGGGGCGAGGCTCACGTCAGTGTGCCGAGTATCGTAGCCAACGCACATGCAACTTGAAGTATGACGGGTATATCGACCAAATAATCGTCTAACCTGTACGAATCAATGGAATAATTTTCGTTTTATGCCATGATCCCGCCTCGTCTGTAGGAGCCCCTTTTTCCGGACTCGATAAAAAAACCAACGAGCGAATATCGGCTATGGCAACACGCGCAGTGAAAGAAAATACAGTAGAAAAAAACGGTACAGAAAAGCGTCTTCCTTCGCTGTTTGGCGGGTCGATGATTATTGCAGGGACGATTATTGGCGCTGGGATGTTTTCCCTGCCGGTGGTGATGTCGGGTGCCTGGTTTTTTTGGTCATTTGCCGTGTTGGTCTTCACCTGGTTTTGTATGTATCACTCTGGGCTAATGATATTGGAGGCTAACCTTAATTATCAGGCAGGTGCCAGCTTCGATACACTGACCAAAGATTTGTTGGGTAAGGGTTGGAATGTGATTAACGGCATATCGATTGCCTTTGTCCTCTACATTCTGACCTACGCCTACATCTCGGCGAGCGGTTCAATTATCCATCACACGCTTACTGAGATGTCGATCGATTTCTCTGCCCGCGTCGGCGGCTGCCTATTTGCGCTATTTGTTGCGTTTACCGTATGGCTGAGCACGGCGGCGGTGAGCCGCATGACCGCCTTTTTTCTGGCAGCAAAGGTACTGACCTTTTTCATGACGTTCGGCAGCCTGCTGTGGAATGTGAAGCCGGTTGTTTTACTCAATGTTGCGGAGGAGGCACCCAGCTACCTTCCGTATGTGTTGATGACATTGCCATTTTGTCTGGCCTCTTTCGGTTTTCATGGCAACGTTCCCAGTTTGGTGAAGCATTACGGCCACAAGCCACAGGTAATCAAGCGTTGTCTGTTTATTGGCAGCGCGCTGGCGCTGGTGATGTATGCCATCTGGCTGATTGGTACGATGGGAAATATTGCTCGTCCAGATTTTATCGGGATTGCAGAGCGGGGCGGTAATATTGACGTTCTGGTACAGACGCTGGCCGGCGTGCTGAATAGCCCTTATCTGGACGTGTTGCTCACTGTCTTTTCCAACTTCGCCGTCGCCTGTTCGTTTCTTGGGGTAACGCTGGGGCTGTTTGATTATCTGGCAGATTTGCTGAAATTTGACGATAGCCGAATGGGTAGGGCTAAAACGGCGCTGGTAACCTTTCTGCCGCCTATTATTGGCGGGCTGGTCTATCCGAACGGTTTTATTTACGCGATTGGATTTGCCGGGTTAGCTGCCACCATATGGGCGGTGATTACGCCTGCGTTGCTGGCGCTTGCGTCGCGTCGCCGCTTCGGTAGCCCGCAGTTCCGCGTGCGGGGCGGTAATGCGATGGTGGTGCTGGTGCTGCTATTTGGCGTCGGCACCGCGCTGATACATATTCTTTCCAGCCTCGATTTGCTACCGGTTTATCGCTAGTCGATATCGCCATCCCAGTTACCTGCTAAAGCAGAAGAGACAGGATGGCGAGCGTTCCAGGTAACGACTCTTAGATAGCTATGACTTCCGTACCTGCTGCAACCACTTGTCCAGTTCATTGGCAAACTGCTGACGATCCCGCTGGTTCAAGGTACTGGGGCCGCCGGTCTGTATCCCGCTGGCACGCATGGTATCCATAAAATCCCGCATGTTCAGCCGTTCCCGAATCGTATCCGGCGTATAGCGCTCGCCGCGTGGATTCAACGCGATGCCACCCTTTTCTATCACTTCTGATGCCAGCGGAATATCTGCGGTGATCACCAGATCGCCTGATTCAACGCGGCGTACAATCTCATTATCGGCGACATCAAAGCCTGCCGCGACGCGCAGCGTGCTAATAAAGCGTGACGGCGGCACTTTTATGGTCTGGTTGGCGACCAGCGTGACCTGCATTTGTGTGCGATCCGCCGCGCGAAATAGCACTTCTTTAATAACGTTAGGGCAGGCGTCGGCATCGACCCAAATCTGCATGACTTATGCTTCCTTGTTGTGCGTATTACTTTCTGCCAGCCAGTCTCTGGCGGGCAGAAAATCTCGATAAAGTGCGGCCTCCGGGCTATCCGGTTCAGGCTGATGCTGGTATTCCCAGCGAGCCAGCGGCGGCATCGACATTAAAATGGACTCGGTGCGTCCGCCGCTTTGCAGGCCAAACAGCGTACCGCGATCCCAAATCAGGTTGAATTCCACATAGCGGCCACGGCGATAGAGCTGGAAGTCGCGTTCGCGCTCTCCCCACGCCAGATCTTTACGCCGTTCGACGATGGGCAGATAACCATCGAGAAATCCATTACCCACGGCACGGATGAAAGCAAAGCTGGTAGCAAAATCTGGCTCGTTCAGATCGTCAAAAAAGAGCCCACCGATGCCGCGTGCTTCGTTACGATGCTTGAGAAAGAAGTAATCGTCGCACCACTTTTTGTAGCGCGGATACACATCGTCGCCGAACGGTTGGCACAGGTCGTGAGCAGTCTGATGCCAGTGCACTGCGTCTTCTTTAAAACCATAATAGGGCGTCAGATCGAACCCACCACCAAACCACCAAACCGGCTCTTCTCCTGGTTTCTCGGCAACGAACAGACGCACGTTGGCGTGGCTGGTGGGAATGTAAGGGCTTAGCGGGTGAATCACCAACGACACGCCCATCGCCTGAAAGCTACGACCAGCCAGATCGGGTCGATGCGTGCTGGCCGAAGGGGGCAATGACTTGCCGGTCACGTGGGAAAAATTTACGCCAGTGCGTTCAAAAATGCGCCCGCCCGACAACACGCGACTGCAACCACCGCCGCCTTCTGCACGTTGCCATTCATCCTCGGCGAAATCGGCTCCGCCATCGATCGCCGCAAGCTGCTGACAGATATCTTTCTGTAAGCTAAGCAGAAAATGTTTTACCGCGTTGATGTCAGACATAGTGGGTATCTCGTTTCCATAGCGATGGTGGCACAGCAATAAGGCGCGCAGTATATCATCAATAAAATCGATTCCCGGACACTCGTTGTGTGATTCCTGATGGCGGCGCGCAATTTGAGATTGCGTCTGATAAAAATCACGCGATAATCACGATTTACCTTATTGCAAAATGGCGACTGTGATGGAAATCCGCATATTCAGGCAGGATGACTTTGAAGCCGTGATCACCCTCTGGGAACGCTGCGATTTGCTGCGCCCGTGGAACGATCCTGAAATGGACATCGAACGTAAGCTCAATCACGATCCCGATCTATTTCTGGTCGCAGAGGTGAACGGTGAAATCGTGGGATCGGTAATGGGCGGTTATGACGGCCACCGCGGTTCGGCGTACTATCTGGGTGTACACCCAGATTTTCGCGGGCGCGGCATTGCGAATGCGTTGATTAGCCGGTTGGAGAAAAAGCTGATTGCTCGCGGCTGTCCGAAGATCCACCTGATGGTGCGTGAAGACAACGACGCCGTGATCGGCATGTATGAAAAACTCGAGTATGAGACCGTCGATTGCATCACGCTGGGAAAACGTCTGATTGAAGATCGGGAATATTGATCTCGGTTTGCTTTTTGTTGCTGTTTAACGGCACTACATTTCGTGAGCCTTGTGAGATCATGGTCAGGAAGGATTGCCCGACGCCCGCCGGACAATCAGGACTGGTTTAAAAAATCACTGAATAGTTAACGCCAAACGTTCGTCCACGGCCTTTGTAGTCGTACAGTGAGGTAGAACCGTAGGTTGGGCTATAAAGTAGCGGTGCTCGCTGACCCCAAACGGTGGTGTATTCTTTGTCCAATAGATTTTCGATGCTGAAGCTCAATGTACCCACAGGGAGTTGGTAGCTACCGATAAAATCAACAGTGTTGTAACCGTTGATTTTATTGCCTTTTGCGTCAGTTAAGTCAAAGGATTGGGTGCTTTGTACGCGTAGATTCCACGGATCGGGCGCCCAGCCGATATAGGCAGTTGCTTTGGATGGGCTGGCGTAAATCACATCCCATTTCTGCCATTTTCCGCTGACTTTGGTTTCAGATTTCAGCACGTTGAAGTTGACGCCTGTGCTCCAGACCGTATCTGGAATAATGTAATCCACCGCACCTTCCAATCCATAAATACGGCGCTTATCGTCATTGACGTTAATGGTCATATCACTGCGGTTAATCGAAATGGACTTATCAGAGAGCGAGTAGTATGCGGCAAGCTGCGTACGCAGCGCATCACCGGTGTAGCGCCAGCCTAGCTCGTAGGAGTCAACTTTGATTCCCTGTAGTTTGGACTGTCCTACATTGACGCTGTTAACCAACTGATAGTGGCCGTTGACCAGACGATAGGTACCGTTGCCATAGTATTTACCGGGATCCGGCAACTCCACGCCCTGAGAGAAGTTAAGCCACGTTTGTTGACGGTCGGTTATGTGCATCAATATACCGGCGTTATACAGAACGTTGTCATAATCGGTTGACCCGCCAGGAATTGTATCTGCGGAGGTCGCTTGACCGTTAGCGATGGCCTGTTGTTGCGCGTAGCCAACGAAATCATCAATTTTGTTCTGAGTATGCTGGTAACGTACGCCACCGCTCAGGGTTATGGTGTCGTTAATGTCATAGTTTGACTGGAGGAAGGCAGCCAGATTGGTCATTTCATAACCCGGATAACGCCCCGTTGTGTAGATGCTTTGATTGTTCAGGCCTCCAGACGCGTTAGCTTTTGCTAAATCGAAGAACATCTGGTTTGAGGTAAAGCGTTCGTGATCGGCATCCAGACCGTAGGTAAGCTGTAGACTGTCCAATGGCTTACTGTTTAGCGTCAATTTAGCGCCATATTGGTCGGTATCTTGTTGAGAAGAGGAAAGGCTACTGACTCTATTGCTGGATACAGTAGGGAACGGATAGAACGACAGAGACTCATCGCGGTAATAGAATTGGCTTACCAATTCTTGCCCGAAGAAATCCGTGTTGGAGTATTGCATGCTGATCAAGTGACGCTCTGTACCTGGAACCCGGTCAGAATTTAGTCCTTTACTGGCGTAGGCGGTTCCGTTACCAGTCACCGCAGAGAAATTGTTGCCGAGAAACAGGCCGTAGTTATCGTCACCTTGGCTCTTGTAGTATTGCGTTACCAGTTGCAGTTGCTGAGTTTCATCAATATTCAGCGTACCGGTGCCCATCAGATCGAGACGATCGGAATACTGAAGGCCGGTTTGTGTGTTATCAAGTAGTGTGGCGTTACCATTGCCGTCGTACCAACCGCCAAACTTCTGGTAAGCAATAGACATTCGTCCGGAAATACGTTCGTTACCGCCGGAGAAGGCGCTGGCAATACGCTCATCATGATCTTTGTTTCTATTGAAACCGCTTTTGGTTCCGACCTCAAATTCTGTCTCAATTTCCGGTTGGCCTTTTTTGGTGACGATGTTGATTAAGCCTCCCGTACTGCCTCCTCCGTAAAGTGAAGTGGCGCCGGAGATGACTTCGATATGCGCAATATTGAACGGATCAATAGCGTCCAACTGACGGCTATCGGTACGGGATGAGTTCAGCCGCACACCGTCAATCAGCACGACAATCGCGCGCCCACGCATATTCATACCGTAGTTGGTACGGCTCTGGCTGCTGACATCGAGGCCGGGAATCAATTGCGCTAATGCATCTTTTAACTCTTTGCCACCATGGATTTGTTGCTCCAGTTCAGTGCCTTCGATTACCCAGGTGGTTTGTGCCATTTCTGTGACAGTTCGGTGGGTTCTGCTTGCGGAAACTACCATTTCATCTTCACCTGTTTGCTGTGCAGTGACAGGGGCGATCATGACTAGAAATAACGGATTAAGTGTCCAACGCGTGTATTTTTTTATGTTCATCATTCTTCCTTTAATCAGGTGAAACATTTACCCCAGAGGCGCGATAATGCTGAGCAGGCAATAAGTTACGTCGAGTTGAATTGCCTGTGATACGTACAGGAGAACCATCAAATCAATTTGCCAGTATTGGTGAATCTGCAATTGTGGAATCACGGGAACGTAAAGTCAGAATACCCACACTACTTGTCAGTGTTTTATGCGGCAAAGTCATCATCAAACAGCGTTTATGTGGTGTGATAATGCGAATTATGTCGATAATGACTCTTATCATCAATCTCGGTTTTTCGACTAGACATAATAGATGTTGAAAATAGCCAAGCTAAATTAGCGGCTTACTGCGCTGTGAGAGGGCAAACCTCAACCTCGATACCCGTTTCATCGTGATAAGGAATGTGCTGGTTTCTTATAATTCTTAACTGATATCAATGAATTACATCTTGTTGTAATGATATTACTGAAATTTTGTCAATCTTTATTAGTAATAGTTTTCATTTGTAAAACGATTATCATTTGTATTATTATTTATTAATGTTGCTCGACCGACCTTGACACGTTTTTTGGTGTTCCGATCTTGCTTACATTTTTATCGCCTGGAAGATTGTGATTGCACGACTGACACCAGGAAGTTGACGTTCAAGAGACGGAGTTGGATTGTGAGTCGTGAAAATCTTCATGGGGCTTTATTGGGTGCGAATCGCACCGGCAGCAGTGTATTGCTGGCTCCTCTTACTCATTCCTATTCAACAACAGCGCTAACCTCCGATGTGCCTAACTGGCGCTCGCTGGCCTTTTTTGTTTTGTCCTGCGTGGCGCATGCGGCGCTGGCAGTTTTCTTTTTATTGCACTATTCCCCGAAAGAAAGCATTGAAGAGATGGCGGGAAACGCAGGCGGAAGCATGCAGGTGACGATGATGGCTGCGGCGATGTCACAGGCTGCTGATACGTCGCCACCTGTAGCCGACCCTCCCGTTGCTCAACCGACTCCCGTCGTGATGCCGATTTTAACGCCATTGCCAGAACACCCCAATCCTGTCATTAAACAGCCAGTCATCGAGCGTAAGCCTGTCACTCCCGTTACGGAAAAAAAGCCTCCCGTGCGTGAGAGAAAGCCGCTTGAAAAGAAACCGGAAGATAAACCGAAAGAACAGCAGCAGGCCCGATCGCAGCAGACACAGCAAACACAGCAGGCAGAGAAGAAAAGTGAGTCTCCGGTAGCGACAGCTCAAACCGGTGACGCACCGTCTCCAATGCCATCTTCTGTTGGCATGCCGGGTAGTGCGTCAACGGCCAAAGCAGGAGAAAGCGATAGCGGTCAGGCGGTTCGTGGTGCAGGGAAAAGCAATAGTCAAAATTTCAAAGCGCTGCATCGCCGCGTGAATTATCCCTCTCGGGCAAAAGCGCTGGGCGTGGAAGGAAACGTGCGCGTCAAATTCGATATCACCGGTAGCGGCACAGTCACTAATGTACAAATTCTGTCTGAAACGCCAGACGGCGTATTTGGCGATGATGTGATGAAGGACATGGCGCGTTGGCGCTATCGGACAGAGGCACCGGTTGAGAATCAGGTGGTTTCCATCGTTTTCAAGCTTAATGGGCACATTCAGGTTGACGATTAGTCGTAAGCATTACATGCAGTACATACAACAATAATTTTATTTCTTAATAATTGGATTCATTGGGGATTTTGAATAAATGAATAAGAACGTCTATTTAATGATGCTACTGTCATTATTATCAGGGCCTGCACTCGCACAGCAAAATGACACCTCTGCCGATGAAAACCAGCAGAAAAAAAATGCAGAAACCGAAGAAGAACAGCAAAGCGATTCATCTTCGGGAAATAGTGAAGATACCATTTTAGTTCGCTCAACCCCGACCAGCCAGTCGATGGGGTCGCAGATCATTAATGCAGAGCAGATTAAAAAAATGCCTACCGGAAACGGTTCAGTGCCGGAGTTATTAAAAAATAACCCAGCAGTACAATTCTCTAATACGGCGAATAGCAGCAATACGCCAGGTGAATTAGCGCCGGAAAATGTCTCGTTCCACGGCGAGAAGTTTTACAACAATAACTTTATGATTGATGGGTTATCGAACAATAGTAATATCAACCCCGGAGCCAATAAGGGTGAATTGGGCTCGAATCCTGATGGATACAGCCCGACCGATTTACCTGCTGGTGGCACGCAATCGTTCTGGATTAACTCGGAGCTGATTGAATCACTCGAGGTTTTTGATAGTAATATTTCGGCTAAGTACGGTGATTTTACCGGTGGTGTGGTGGATGCCAGACTAATGGATCCCAAGCTGGATAAAGCCTCTGGTAAGATTTCTTATCGCACCTCGCGTGACAGTTGGACCAGCTATCACGTCGATGAGAGTATTAGCGACGAATTTTATTCTGGTACCAACTTGTACTACCAACCAAAATTTAAGAAGCAGTTTTATTCGGCCACTTTTAATCAACCGTTGAGTGATAAAGCCGGCTTTATTTTTGCCTATAACCGCCAGCAGTCAGATATCCCCCATTATCAGGAGTTCTTGCGGCAGTGGAGCGATCAGGAACGGATTAGCGAAACCTACCTGCTCAAAGGCTCCTATCTGGCGGACAACGGCGATATTGTCCGCATGACGGGCATGTATTCCCCGCATGAATCTAAATATTACAAAAAAAATGTGAAGAACGGGTCTTATACCAATAACGGCGGTGGCCATCGCTTTAATATGGAATGGGAACACAATGCCCGTTGGGGGAAAATGACCAGTCTGGCGGGATATCAGTTTGAACAAAATAAAATTGAGCATGAATCTAATGAGTTTATTAGCTGGTTCCACACTGTTCCTGGGTTAAATTTTACTTCCCCATCACTGGGGTGGCAGACTACAAACAGAAATTCACAGGTTGGTGGCTATGGAACGTTTACGACAGAAAAAAAGACTACCACGCTGAAGCAGGATTATGAACTTAACCCCGTCTTCTTGCTAGGGATGACCCATCAGGTCGATTTTGGCTGGCAGACTGACTTTGCTAGTGCGCAGTATATCCGTTCTCAAAATGCCAATTTTGCCAGCGTTGCGGCGAATGCTATCTACATTAATCCCAATGTTGTATGCCTACCCGGTGACACGACGTGTATTCCCGGTGAGCAGTTTGCTGGCACTAACATAGTTTACCCAGCCCGTTCCGTACAGGTTAGTAATATTAACTATGCAGTTTATTTGCAAGACAGCATGGCATGGGGGCGTTTAGAAGTGACTCCAGGCGTGCGTGTCACATATGATGACTTCTTGGAAAATCTGAACGTTGCCCCTCGTTTTGCCGCCTCTTATGATGTATTCGGTGATCGATCAACTCGCGTATTCGGCGGAGCCAACCGCTACTATGCGACAAATCTGCTGACATATAAGTTGCGTCAGGGGATTGGTACAAATACTGTGCAAAACCGCAGGTCACCTACTGCACCATGGACTGCAGCTTCGGAAAGAACGGGAACCAATTACGCCGTTTCTGATTTAAATACGCCTTATAGCGATGAAGTGACGCTAGGGTTATCACAGCGCGTGATGGATACAGTTTGGACGGCAAAATGGGTTAACCGTCAGGGGAAGGATCAGTTTGGTCGCGAAACGACCACGATTGATGGCCAAAGTTACCGCGTGATGAATAATGATGGTCGGACAGAGGGGAATACACTGTCTTTAGAAGTGGAGCCAATTAGCCCGCACCGTTTTAGCTTTGCTGAAGTGAACTGGAAATTGGGTGCTAGCATCACGAAAAATAAAGCTAATTCGATCGCTTACTACGAGGATACGAATACAGACGAGAGTCGGGTGATTGTTGACGGTAAGTTGATGTATAAGGGCGATATGGATGCGATGGATTTCAATACTCCATGGCGGGCCTTCCTGAGTGTGGATACTTACTTCCCTGCGGCTCGTCTCAACTGGGGGCAGAGCGTGGGCTATATCGCGGGTTACAAAGGCTATACAACCTTGTCATCCGCGACGGTGTGCCCCGGCGGTAGCCCTGCGTGTAATGCTGAACCTAGCTTTACAGGAAGCGCTATAGAATATATCTCGACCCAATATGACGACTTTATCTCCTACGACTGGCGTTTCTCCTACTCGCAGCCGGTATACAAAACTCAGACGCTGGATATCACTCTGGATGTACTGAACGTTTTAGATAACGTGGTCGAAACATCGCAAAAAACTGCTTCTGGTAGTGCCGTCACCTACAAACCCGGCCGTCAGTTCTGGCTTGGCGTCGCTTACACCTGGTAAATCCTATGCCCTGTCATTCGTCACATGCTGACGTATGACGGGGCATTTTGCATTGATGCACTCAAAGAATTGCCTTACGGCAAAAATAAAAACGAAAAGGTTGTTATGAACTGGAAGAAATGTTGCTGGTTATCGCTAACGGCTGTCGGTCTGTTAGCGGGAAGCGTTGTAAGCCAGGCTGAAGAAATAAAAAGTCCGTTGCCGGTTTTTAAAGAAGGAACGCTGGCGAATGGATTTCGTTACACCCTCGTGCAGCTGGAAGGGCCGAAGACGCGAGTGGATATTCGCCTGATTGTTGATGTCGGGTCGATTGATGAGAAAGACAATGAATCCGGCGTGGCGCACATGGTGGAGCATATGGTGTTCCGCGCCAGCGACGAGTTTCCTCAAGGTGTGAGTACGGAACTGCATAAACAAGGCTGGGGACGCGGTCAGAGCTATAACGCCGTAACCAACTATGAACGCACCATGTACATGATGAGCCCGCCGAAAGGTAACCTCGATCTGGGAGCGACTTTGCAGGCGCTGAGCCAGATGACGGGCCATGCCAAGCTGTTGCAAAGCGATCTCGACGACGAGCGCAAAATCATTCTGGAAGAGTGGCGCGGCAAGCTGGGTGTAGCGGAACGCATGAACCAGCAGCGCGTACAGGCTATTCGGCATGACTCCCGTTATCCTTCCCGCCCGGTAATTGGCACGGAAGAGTCGATTAACGATACGCCGGCCAGCGTGCTGCAGGATTTCTATCAGCGTTGGTATCACCCGTCGAATATGCGTTTGATGATTATTGGTGATATCACGCCTGCGGATGCGGAGCGCGAAATTCAACGCTATTTTGCAGCGCTGCCGAATGTCGCGGTGCCTACACGTGATTACTACGAACCGTTACTGAAACCGCAGCTCAAAGTGGCGCGTTTGCAGGATAGCCAAAGCGGCAGCAGTCAGGTGTCGTTTGTCTACCGTTTCAATGATAAAGACGCATTCGGCCAATCAGAGTACCGTCACCGTTTACTTACGCAAATCACGATGTCTGCGGTAACGCGTCAGGTTCGTCGACAAAAAGCGGAACTGCCGCAAGACGCTAGTAGTCTGGTGGTGCGTAAATCGGATATTGGCAAAACCACCGCAGCACTGGGCTTTTTCGCCAATGTGATGCCGGGTGGTCATGACGCCGCTATTTCCGCCGTACTGAAAGAAATTGAGCGATTTAAACGCTATCCGTTAAATGAGCAGGACATCACGGAGATCACCTCCGACATTCGTGAAGTCGCGCAGCGTATGAGCGTTACCCCTGAAACGCGCGAGTTTGCGGATTGGGTTCAGCAGTTGACCATCGTATGGCAACAGGATCGCCCTTATGTCGGCAGCCAGCAGCGTGGTAAAGACGCGCTGGAAGCGCTGGACACGATTAAGGGGGAAGATGTGAACCGCCATTGGCAACGCTGGTTAGCTTCGCCGGATACGCTGGCGCAGTTTAGCGTGCCGGGCGCGACACCTTTCACGTTGCCTAAGCCGGATGCGATTAGCAAATTGCAGAAGCAGTGGGCGCTGGCGACACTGGCACCGCTGCGATTGGAAGAGAAGAAAATCATCCCTGAGCTTCCTTCTGTGACACAAAGCGGAAAACGCACGGCGGTGAAGACCTTTGCTGCACAGAAAGTAGAGCAGTGGCAACTGAGCAACGGCGATCGCGTGGTATGGCTACGTGCGCCAGAAGCGGGTAAGAAAGTGTATCTTACCGCGACGAGTCAGGCTGGGTTCATGGCAACTGCGATGAATCCGTGGCAGGCACAGTTGGCGAGTCAACTGGTCAATCAAAGCGGCCCCGCGACGTGGAGTGGAGAATCGTTAAGTAACTGGAAAAAAGAAAAAACGCTGTCGCTGAGCATCGATCAGGAAGCGGATCAACTGACGTTGAGTGGAACCGCGCCAACGGAGCAGCTAGCAAGTCTATTTGGGCTATACCGTGAGCTGAATGTGGCGCCGGGCATCGATCCTGATGTGATGAAAGAGAGCATGATGAGTCTGGCGCGTCAGAAGGCCAATGACGATCAGTCCGTCGGTGGAAAACGTGCTAGCGAAATGACTAAACTGCGCTTTGGCGAACCCGCCTGGCAGCAGCCTGAAATTGCAGAACTGAAGAAAATTTCTGCGCCAGCATTACTGTCACAGTGGCATAAAGCCGCTTCTGCACCAGTGACTTACTATCTGATCGCAGATATGCCCGCTACACAGCTGTTGCCACAGGTTGAACGCTATCTTGCGACCATTCCGCGTCAGCCTGCCAGCGAGGTAAAACAGCATCTGGCGCTGTCGGGTAAACGCGAAGCAACTTCTGCTATCAATGTCGAACCGCGTGCCGATATCCTGACCTGGAGTTTCACGCCACATGCGTGGACGCCGCAGGCAGCGGTGCAGGTGAGCATTGCCCGTAACATTGCGAGTAAATATCTCAAGACGAGCCTACGTGATGATGCTCTCGGTATTTACCGCATGCGTGTCGATAGCGAGCTGGAAGATAAGAAACAGCGTATCGAGACGGAGGTGAGCTTCACCAGCGCGCCTGAGCGTGCGCAGGAGCTGTGGACGCTGGCTGAGCAAGCCTTCTCTGAACTGCCGACGAAGATTACTCAGCAGGATGTGGATGAGCAGAAAGCACAGTTCATCCGTGCTGAAAAAGGGCGTCAGGGTGATCTGACCACGATACAGCGCCGCCTGATTCTGAGCTATCGCCATTACAACGATCCGCGTTATCTGAGTAATGCATCCAAACTGGCGGACAGCATCACATTGGAAAGCGTACGCGCGATGTCAGCGAAGCTGTATAACCCGGATAACCGCGTGCTTTACATCACCTTGCCGCAAGAGGTGAAAGAGTGAAGAAGATGGCGGCACAGTTTGTCGATCTCTGCCGTCCTTTTTGGCGGGGAAAACAAGGTTGGTTAGCGCTGTTACTTCTCATTACCGCGACCAGCATGGGATGGGCAATCGTCTATCTCAACGTATTGCTCAATGATTGGAGTAAAACGTTTTACGATGCGCTCGGTTCGTTTGATAGCAGCGTGCTGCTATCTCTGATGAAAGAGTACGGCATCTATATCCTGATTTATATCGTGGTATTTGTGCATCAGGACTGGTTCACCCGCTGGTTGATCATTCGTTGGCGTAGTGCTCTAACGGAAGAGCTAGTGAATAGCTGGCTGGCAAAGCGGGCGTTTTATCGGATGTCGTTAGCGGGAAAAATCGACAATCCCGATCAACGCATCGCCGAGGATATCAGCTTATTTGTTGATAAAACGGTGAGTCTGGTGGTGTCGTTCTTGGTTGTGACTGCCCAGTTGTCGTCTTTCGTCATCATTCTCTGGGAATTATCGGGAGTGCAGCGCTTTACGTTGTTCGGTGAAGAGTGGGTAATCAAAGGTTATCTGGTCTGGGCGGTTATTCTCTATACCGTGTTCGGAACCTTGATTACGCATCTGATCGGTAAACGGCTGCACGGTATTAACTATGAAAAACAACGCGCTGAAGCAGATTTTCGTGCTTCGCTGTTGCGTAAGCATGATAATGCCGAGCAAATTGCACTATATGGTGGTGAACAGCAGGAAAAAAGCCATCTTCAGCGCCAATTTTCTGTGATTGTCTCTAACTGGTGGCGTTCAATGAATACGGAACGTAACCTGGGCTTTTTCACCACGGGTTACATGCGTATTAGCTTGATCGTCCCTATTTTTGCTGCATTACCTGCTTTTCTCAGCAAAACGGTGACACTCGGTGGGTTGATGCAAATCCGCGGAGCGTTTGCACAGGTACATAGTGCATTGAGCTGGTTTATCCGTATGTACAAAGAGCTGGTGGAATTATCAGCCAGCATGGAGCGTCTCAGCCAGTTCAAACAGGAAATCAAACGTCACCAGTCAGAACAGGAAGTGGCTCCCGTTGGTGAGCGTTTGCAGGTGGATCAGCTTTCTTTCACCACTCCGCAAGGTTCTCCGCTGCTACAAAATGTGGATCTGAGTTGTGACGCAGGTAGCTGGAGTAAACTTTCTGGCCGCAGCGGGTTGGGGAAATCAACGCTGCTGCGTACGCTAAATGGTCTGTGGCCGTATTACGATGGCCGCTGGCAGTCGCTTGAGGGTCATAGCCTGCTGTTACCGCAGCAAAGCTATTTGGGGCAGGGTACGCTGGCAGAAATTCTCTGCTACCCGCATCCGCCGCTGGCCGACAGCGAGATGCTGCGTCAGACGCTGGATAGCGTCGGGCTGGGTGCATGGCGCGATCGTTTGAGTGAACAACTGAACTGGGATCGGGTATTCTCCGGTGGCGAACGGCAGCGTATTGCCTTTGCCCGCGCGTTGATTGCCAAACCTGACACGCTCTATCTGGACGAAGCGACCAGCAATCTGGATCACGATTCAGCCAGACAACTTCTGGCGTTGGTCAAGCTGGCGTTGCCGATGTGTACCGTGGTGGCAATTACGCACCAGACGGAGCTGGACGATCTGTTCCCGCATCGTTATGACCTAACAGATTTTGCCTCACAGCGTAGTTGATGTTGTCCGCAGGCCTTCTGACTCTCGGGAGGCCTGCAGTTCTGGTAGGTTTCTTCCCATATGCCCCCTATAATCTTCCGCAGGATTATCCCGTCTTTTACGGCACTTTTCGTCGCTCGCAGACTCAAATCCCCATCTTGCTAGGGTGTCTGACGACAGAAGCCGCTCAATTTTGAGGAGTACATACCATGAATTTTCGCCCGCTGGGTTTATCGCTGGTGCTGGGTTTACCGCTGTTGCTGGCCGGATGTAGCACGCTTTCCAATTTTTCCTGGTCTAGCCTGTCGCCGTTTAACTGGTTCGGCAGTGCATTACAGGTCACCGATGCAGGCGTTGGCGGCATCAATGCGGGTACACCGTTGTCCGAAGGGGCGTTACAGAACGCGCTGGATGGTAGTTATCAACTGCGTAGCGGAATGGGGACATCCAACGGTCAACTGGTCGCGTTTTATCAGGCGCTGGACGGCAAAGACGTGAAGATGATCATCAGCGGTCAGCCGAAAGGCAGCGTGAGTAAAGTTGACGTCATGGATCCGGCGATTGACAGCGCAGGTGGCGTGAAAATCGGTGACGCCTTTAGCAATACTTACAGCAAAGCATTTGAGTCCTGTCAGTTGGGACAAGGTGACGATGCGCAGAGCGTTGAGTGTGCTGCGCCACAGAGTACGCACGTCAGCTATGTCTATTCCGGTGAGTGGAGTGGTCCGGAAGGTTTGATGCCGCCCGACGATATTCTGAAAACCTGGAAAGTGAGCAAAATCGTGTGGCATGCGCAGGCGCGAAATTAATTCATCTTGATGTAAAAGACTAATTTGTTTTTACGCAAGGTAAAAGTCAGGCGGCTTCGGGTATGATACCTGCGCCGCCTGATATTTTTTAGGCAGCCATATTCGCCATAACTACCGTAGTAAACCATAACAACAAAAGAAAAAACTGACGCTTGAGGAAGCAGAAATGACACCAATTCAAAGCGGTATTTTATTGGAACACCGCCGTTTTGCCATTTTTATGGAAGCGATGATTCAGGGAGAGTTTGATGCTATCCGGCAGGGATGCAAAAAATTCTGTCAGACGTTACAAGAATTACAGCAGCAATATCCCGATGCCGGGTTAGGCGCCGTGCTGGCGTTTGGTAACGATGTTTGGCGCGATCTGGACTGCAATCACTGTGCAGCGGAACTCAAGCCATTCACGCCTTTGGGTAAAGGGCTTGCGCCTGCCACGCAGCGCGATTTGTTGATCCATATTCAATCGCTCCGTCATGATGTCAATTTCACGCTGGCACAGGCGGCGCTCGCCGCGTTTGGTAGCGCGATTCGTATCGAAGAAGAAACACACGGTTTCCGTTGGGTGGAAGATCGCGATTTAAGCGGCTTTATCGACGGCACGGAAAACCCGCAGGGCGATGCCCGTCACGCCGTGGCGATTATCCCTGAAGGCCAGCCGGATGCGGGCGGCAGCTACGTGTTTACTCAACGCTGGGAACACAATCTGAAGCAGTTACAGCGTTTTAGCGTGGAACAGCAGGAACAGATGATCGGCCGTACGAAGCAGGATAATGAAGAGCTATCGTCCGATGAGCGCCCTGTCACCTCGCACCTCAGCCGCGTGGATTTAAAGGAAGATGGCAAAGGGCTGAAAATCCTGCGTCAGAGCCTGCCTTATGGCACCGCCAGCGGGAAGAACGGGCTTTACTTCGTCGCTTACTGCGCGCGTTTGCACAACATTGAGCAGCAGTTGCTGAGTATGTTCGGCGGTCGTGACGGTAAACGTGACGACATGCTGCGCTTTACGCGTGCGGTCAGCGGCAGCTATTTCTTCGCGCCGTCTCTGGATCAGCTTTTGTCCCTGTAAGATCCAACGTGTTTTCCTGATGCCTGTCTCCGTGCAGGCATCGGTTCTTTCAGCTTTCTTTCATGGGCTATCCTGCCGTATTTTCCTCTGCTATCTCTCCTCTTTTTTCCTGTTATCTCTCGCCGTGGTGTTATGCCCTTTAGCGCTTAAAAACTCCGAAATGTTATATATAAAGGTTATATGTTAACCACCGCTTCCCCCTACACTGACAAGTGCATGCTATGCAAGCGATAGCCCCTATAACAAGGCCTACCGAATAGGCTAACTCTGGCAGGAAATAAGATGAATCAAGTACAGGTGAAAGGCTGGCTGGTGAAGGGTTCTCTGGCGCTGTCATTGCTGCTGGGTGGGCAGAGCGCGGTCTCTGCTACCGAGTTGCTGAACAGTTCTTATGATGTGTCGCGTGAGCTATTTGTTGCGCTCAATCCCGGCTTTGAAAAGCAGTGGTTGGCGCAGCACCCCAACGATCCGCTGACGATCAAGCAGTCGCACGCGGGCTCGTCTAAACAGGCGCTGGCTATCCTGCAAGGCTTGAAGGCTGATGTTGTCACTTACAATCAGGTGACGGACGTCCAGATCTTACACGATCGCGGTCAGTTGATTCCCGCCGATTGGCAGGCACGTTTACCGAATAACAGTTCTCCGTTCTACTCAACCATGGCTTTTCTGGTTCGCAAAGGTAATCCAAAAGGGATTCACGACTGGAACGATCTGGTACGTGATGACGTTAAGCTGATTTTCCCGAACCCGAAAACGTCCGGTAATGCCCGTTATACCTATCTGGCAGCCTGGGGCGCGACCAGTAAAGCCAACGGTGGCGATGAGGCTAAAACCCGTGCGTGGATAACGCGTTTTCTGGCGAACGTCGAGGTATTTGATACCGGCGGTCGCGGGGCAACGACCACGTTTGTTGAGCGTCAGTTGGGTGATGTGCTGATCAGCTTTGAATCTGAGGTGAATAACATCCGTAACCAGTACGGTGCTGAGAATTACGAGGTGATCGTCCCGAAGGTCAACGTACTGGCGGAATTCCCAGTGGCGTGGATTGATAAGAATGTCGAGAAGAATGGCACCGAGCAGGCGGCAAAAGCCTATCTTAATTACCTTTATACGCCGGAAGCACAGAAGGTGATTACCGATTTTTACTACCGTGTGAATAACCCTGAACTGGCGCAAGCGCTAAAATCCCGCTTCCCAGAGACCACCTTATTTCGGGTAGAAGATCAGTTTGGGTCATGGCCCCAAGTGATGAAAACCCATTTCGATACCGGTGGTGAATTGGATAAACTGCTGGCGGCTGGTCGTCAGTAATGTCTTTTGGTGCGGGTAACCTCTTTTCTGGTTCCAGTAAACGGGTGCTGCCGGGATTCGCGCTGAGTCTGGGCAGCAGCCTGCTGTTTGTCTGTCTGATTCTGTTACTGCCCTTAAGTGCGCTAGTGATGCAACTCTCTGAAATGAGTTGGGCGCAGTACTGGGCGGTGATTACCAATCCACAGGTGGTGGCCGCTTACAAGGTGACGCTCTTGGCTGCCGGATTGGCGACGGTATTTAATGCGGGGTTTGGCCTGTTAATGGCGTGGATTCTGACGCGTTACCGCTTTCCCGGCCGTGCTCTGCTGGATGGGCTGATGGACTTACCCTTTGCGCTCCCCACCGCTGTAGCGGGGCTGACGCTGGCTGCACTGTTTTCAACCACAGGTTGGTACGGCGCATGGCTGGCCGAATACGGTATCAAGGTGTCCTATACCTGGCTTGGCATTACGGTCGCGATGGCATTCACCAGTATTCCTTTTGTGGTGCGCACCGTTCAACCGGTATTGGAAGATCTGGGGCCGGAATACGAAGAAGCGGCGCAGACGCTGGGAGCGAATCGCTGGCAGTGTTTTCGCTACGTTATTTTACCGGAATTAACCCCGGCGCTATTAACGGGCACGGCACTGTCGTTTGCCCGCAGTCTAGGCGAGTTTGGCGCGGTTATCTTTATTGCGGGTAATCTCGCCTGGCAGACGGAAGTTGTTTCGCTAATGATTTTTATCCGCTTGCAGGAGTTTGATTTCCCCGCCGCCAGCGCGATTGCTTCCGTCGTGTTAGCCGTTTCTTTATTGATACTGTTTGCTGTCAATGTGCTGCAAAGCCGTTTTGGTCAACGGACCCGGAGCGTGTAATGGCGGAAATTCGTAACGTGAAGCCGCAGCACCAACCTCATCCTGTTCGGCAAGAGCGCAACTGGGCGAAAGCGGCGTTGATTGCACTGGGCGTCATATTATCGCTCATCATGCTGGTCATCCCCTTGGTGTCAATTTTTGCTGCTGCACTATCGCACGGGCTAGGCGGTGTCTGGCGTAACCTGAGCGATCCTGACATGCTGCACGCGATCGGCCTCACGCTGCTGGTGGTCGCGATTGTCGTACCGGTGAACCTAGTATTTGGCACGCTGCTGGCGTGGCTGGTCACGCGTTTTCAGTTTCCGGGGCGGCAACTGTTACTCACGCTGATCGACATTCCTTTTGCCGTCTCGCCGGTGGTTGCCGGTTTGCTGTATCTGCTCTTTTACAGTACCAATGGCCCGGTTGGCGGCTGGCTGGACGAACAGGGGCTACAGCTGATGTTTGCCTGGCCGGGCATTGCACTGGTGACGATATTCGTGACCTGCCCGTTTGTGGTGAGGGAACTGGTTCCGGTGATGATGAGTCAGGGCAGTCAGGAGGAAGAGGCTGCCGTGCTACTCGGTGCGTCAGGCTGGCAAGTGTTCTACAAGGTGACGTTACCGAATATTCGCTGGGCGCTACTCTATGGCGTTGTGCTCACCAATGCGCGGGCGATTGGCGAGTTTGGCGCGGTATCCGTGGTCTCTGGCTCGATTCGGGGCGAAACCTACACGTTGCCGTTACAGGTCGAATTATTGCATCAGGATTATAACAGTGTGGGGGCGTTTACCGCTGCGGCGCTATTAACCGTGATGGCGATACTGACGCTGTTTATCAAAAGCGCTATACAGTGGCGCGTTAATCGACAGTTGACGCAAGGACGAGAACAGAACCCGCCAGAGAAGCCGTAAATTGAGATTGCCGGCAACATCAGATTTTAGGGGAAACACAGGGATGAGGTTCCCGTAGGGATGCCTCGCCCTGTGGTAGCCCCGTGTATCTCGTATTAACCATGATGGGTTTGTCAGCAACGTTAACTTTATCGTTCACTCCGTAAGTGGGTGAGACATTTTAGGACTCAACTTGTGACAACGCTTGAGCAGTGTATTGGCAATACCCCGCTGGTGAAATTACAGCGCATGACGCAGGGGTTGAAGAGTGAAATCTGGCTGAAGCTGGAAGGGAATAATCCCGCCGGTTCGGTAAAGGATCGCGCTGCATTCTCTATGATCCTGCAGGCGGAAAATCGTGGTGACATTACTCCCGGTGACCGGCTGATCGAGGCGACCAGCGGCAATACCGGTATTGCGCTGGCAATGATTGCTGCGCTAAAAGGCTACCGGCTGCGCTTGCTGATGCCGGACAACATGAGCTATGAACGCCAGACTGCGATGCGTGCATATGGCGCAGAGCTGGTGTTGGTCAATCGCAAGCTGGGGATGGAAGGGGCACGAGATCGGGCGAAACAGATGGTACTGGCGGGGGAAGGGAAGACGCTCGATCAGTTCAATAATCCAGACAACTCGCTGGCGCACTTTCTCACGACGGGTCCAGAAATCTGGCAGCAGACGGCAGGCAAGCTGACGCACTTTATCTCCAGTATGGGAACGACCGGTACGATCTCCGGCGTTAGCCGCTACCTGAAGCAGCAGAATCCGGCAATCTGTACGGTAGGGTTACAGCCTGCGGAAGGGAGCCACATTCCCGGTATTCGCCGTTGGACGCCGGACTATATGCCAGGTATTTTCCGCGCCGATCTGGTCGATCGTATTCTGGATATGACGCAAGTGGATGCCGAGAATACGCTGCGGCAACTGGCGCGTCAGGAAGGTATTTTCTGCGGTGTCAGTACCGGTGGTGCGGTGGCTGGCGCGCTGCGGATTGCGGCGGAAAACCCCGGCAGCGTGATTGTGGCGATCGCCTGCGATCGTGGCGATCGGTATCTGTCCACCGGGGTATTTGATTAAGGTTACTCGAATTATTTAGAGTACTTAATGTATGTGCGTTGGCTATTCCCGCTCCAGCGCATGAATCGGTTCCATTCGCGCCGCACGACGGGCGGGGAAGAAGCCGAAGATAATACCGATTAGGCTGGAGCACAGGAACGCGGCAATAATCGATGAACTGGAATAGATCATCGCAAAATTGCTGCTGAGCGGTGCGAATAGCACGCCGATAGCCAACGACAGCGCCACGCCCGCAATGCCGCCGAACAGACAAACCAACACGGCTTCGATAAGAAACTGCTGCATGATGTCGCTGGTGCGTGCGCCGACCGCCATACGAACGCCGATCTCTCGGGTTCGCTCCGTGACCGACACCAACATGATATTCATCACGCCGATACCGCCGACCAGCAGCGAAATCAGGGCAATCATCGAAACCAGTAGCGTGAGCGTGGTGGTGGTTTTCTCGATCATTTGACGGATGCTATCGGTGTTCATGATAAAGAAATCTTTCGTACCGTGCCGCTGCATCAGTAGATCGGTAATCCTCTGCTCGGCGATGCTCATATCAACATTGTCTTTCACCCGCACCGTGATGCTTTTCAGGTAGGACTGCCCGACCATGCGTTTCATCACCGTAGTGTATGGCACCCAGACGTTCAGGTTTTCATCGCTGCCAAAACCGCCTTGATTCTTGCTGACGACGCCAATAATCCGAACGGGCAACGAGCCCAGCAAAATCACCTGACCAATGGGATCCTCGCCGTGGGGAAAGAGCTTATCGCGCGTGTTTTTGTCAATCACCGCATCCTGCGTCAGTTCATCGACGCTGCTACGAGGGAAAAGCACGCCACGTTCTAACGTATAACCACGTACGGTGAAGAACTGTTCGCCAACCCCAGAAATGCTGGCGGAAACGGCAATATTACCGTAGCGCATCGTTACGCTGGTGGAGACAGAGGGCGTCACGCTATGCACGTAGGGCTGCTGCGTCAGTGGCTGAATATCACTGGCGCGTAGCGTCTGGATAGCACTGGCATCCATGTCGCCGAAACCTTTGCCGGGGAATATTTCCAGCGTACTGGTGCCCATCGAGTTGATATTGGCCAGCACCTGCTCTTGTGATCCTTTTCCCAGTGCGACCACTGAAACGACGGACGCGATACCGATGATAATGCCGAGCATGGTCAAAAAGGTACGCATCCGCTGGGCGTTCATTGCCAGCAGCGCCATTTTAAACGCGTCAATAAAGCGATCTTTGAACTGGTTCAGGGCAGAGGTTGCTGGAGAGCTTGCCGCTTCTGGTGACGATGCTGTGGCTTCTTCTGGGCGCGTCTGTCTATCGGCAATCACTTCGCCATCGCGCAGTTCGATAACGCGCTGTGCGTGTTCAGCAATCGTCATATCGTGCGTGACGATCACGACCGTATTGCCCTGTCTGTGTAGGTCGCGAAGTATGCTCAGAACTTCATTGCCGCTGTGGGTGTCCAGCGCACCGGTCGGTTCATCCGCCAGAATAATGCCGCCAGCGTTCATCAGCGCCCGTGCGATACTCACTCGCTGCTGTTGGCCGCCTGAAAGCTGGCTGGGTCGATAGTGAAGGCGATTTTCCAGCCCCAGTCTGGTCAGCAGATCTGCCGCCCGTTGACGGCGCGCCAGTCGGCTCTTTCCAGCATAAATCGCGGGCACTTCAACATTTCCCAGCGCGGTCAGATCGCCAAGCAGGTGATAGCGCTGGAAAATAAAGCCGAAATGTTCGCGGCGCAGTTCAGCGAGCTGGTCGTTATCCAGTTTACCAACGGCGCGTCCTGCCACCTGATAGTCACCGGCGGACGGTTTATCCAGACAGCCGAGAATATTCATCAGCGTGGATTTTCCCGATCCCGACGCGCCGACAATCGCCACCATTTCGCCCTGATTGATGGTCAGGTTGATGTCCTTGAGAACGGTAACGTCCTGTTCACCGTTGGTGAAGCGGCGGGTAATGCCGGTCAACTTAAGTAAGGATGTAGACATGTGTTACATCCCCGTCTGCGGGCCGGGATGCGCGGAGGCCGCATCGCCGGATGACTGGCTGACAACCACCTGTTCACCGACGCTGATCCCCGAACGGATTTGGGTACGCACGTTATCGTTGAGGCCAAGCGTTACCAGACGGGATTCAACCTTCTTGTTCGCGTTCACGACCTGCACATACCACATGCCATTGCGCAAGGTGAGCGCGGTCGCGGGAACGACGATGGCATTTTTCACCGAAGACAGCAGAATATAGACCTGAGCCGTCATTGAAATACGCAATACGCCGTCGGCGTTTTTCACATCGAACTGACCGTTGTAATAGATTGCGGTACTGGATGATGAACTGGAGCTGCTTGTGCTGGATGACGTCGTTGTCGAGTCAGTGTTGATGGAGTCTGGCGCGGGCTCAATCGAACTCAGCGTGGCTTCGTAGCGTTTATTCGGCTCGCCCAGAATGCTGAACCAGACCGGCATACCGGTTTTTACCTTGACGACATCGGCTTCTGATATTTTGACCTTGATGGTCATGGTGTCCAGATTGGCGACTTTGGCGATGGTTGGCGTCGTCTGGATCGCGTTCACCGTTTGGCCAGCTTCAACCGGAATCGCGACGACGGTGCCATCCATCGGTGAGCGAATCTGCGTATATCCCAGATTAACCTTGGCGGTGTTGACGGTGATCTGCGCCTGAACGATTTGGGCGTCTAGCGCGTCGATATTGGCTTTGGTCGCATCGAGCGTCGCCTTCGCACTATCGTAATCGGCCTGTACGCCAACGCCGCGCTTCATCAGCATTTGCTGACGCTGCCAGCTTAATTCGTTATTACGCAATTCCGCCAGTTTGGCGGCTCGCTGAGCCTGAACGTTTTTTAGCGCGGCCTCGCCATTCTTTAACGTGTCCTGCTGGGTGAGGTCATCAATCTCGGCGATCAATTGCCCTTTTTGCACTTTATCGCCGAGCTTGACGTGCAGTGCTTTGATTTGTCCTGAGGCTTGTGCGCCGACGCTGACCTGCTTCTGTGCCTCAATTTTTCCGTCGGCGAGTACCGTCTGTTCGAGATCCGCAATCTCTGCGGCGGTAGTAAGCGCATTGGGGGCTGGCGAGGGTTTGTTAAAAAACAGATGAATAAGTACGGCAGTGACGATAAGACCAATGGCGATCGTCGTACGGCGACGAGTAAAAAATCGTGATTGCATCAGGGGAAGTCGTCCTTAATGAATGCTCTTAACGGAAGTAAATAACGCAGATGAGTAATTTACCCCGAGTCCGTAAAGGTATCGGTAATCTTTGCTGAAAGAAATGGTAAGGATTAAGTAAATCTGGCTGCGAATATTCACGTCAGGCCTGAGAATACATTATATATACCCGCCATACTTCAAATTGTGCGCGAATGGCTTTCCCGCAACGTGAAGTATGACGGGTATGCCCGATTAATGAGGACAGGATATGAATATTTTACTGGTCGATGACGACGTAGAGCTAGGCGATATGCTCTGTGAGTACCTGAATGCGGAAGGGTTTTCGACATCTCGGGTGCTAACGGGTAGAGAAGGCGTCAATGGCGCGATATCAGGTGACTACACCGCGATGATCTTGGATGTCATGTTGCCGGATATGAGTGGGATTGATGTGCTGCGCCAGATCAGAAAAACCCAGCAGTTGCCCATCATTATGCTGACGGCGAGAGGTGACAATATCGACAGAGTCATCGGTCTGGAAATGGGGGCGGATGACTATATGCCTAAACCTTGCTACCCGCGTGAACTGGTAGCGAGGCTGCGTGCGGTGCTACGTCGCTATGACGATCAGCCGAGTACAAAGCGAGACGAAAGTGTGGCTGCCAGTGGCGATCTGGTATTGAACCCCGCAACGCGCATCAGTGAATGGCGTGGGAAGCCGTTTGATCTAACGGCGTCTGAGTTTAATTTACTGGAGTTGCTGCTCCGTTCCCCTGAGCGGGTTGTGTCAAAAGATGAGCTGTCCGAAAAATGTCTGGGGCGTCGCCGTGAGGCCTATGACCGCAGCGTGGACGTACACATCAGCAATATTCGTCAGAAGCTCGGGGCATTGGCGGGCAACACGATGACGATTGAAACGGTGCGCAGCGTAGGATATCGGATTCGCTGATGATGATTCGTGGAAGACTTTTCTGGAAGATATTGCTGGGGTTCTGGCTGACGTTTCTCGTCATATCTCAGTTGCTATGGCTGGCTTTTTCCTTGGGCGGCGATCGCCATAAGCCGTTGGAAGAAATCGTGGTTTCACGCATTGCGACGATGCAAGCAGAGATGGTGGCCGCAGCGTTGCAACATGGCGGTCTGGGCGAACTCAACGATGTGATGTCGCTGCTACCGGAAAAAGAACAGCAATACATTTCCATCACGGAATCGCCTCTGCCGCTGTCGGAACAGGAATTAGTTTCCTCCCCGCAAAATGCTTTGCTCGACGACGCTTTTACGCCGGACAAACGTGGTGCGCAGCGTGCCACTTACGTGATCAAGCAGGTTAGTGGCCCAGCGGGAAAGTGGTATCAGATACGCTATGACGCCGAATTGCTACGCAGCGAATTTCGTCCTCCTCGTCCCGTCGAATTTCTCAATGTGCCTGCGCCGTTTGTGATCATTGCGGGGTTTGGTGGCTTGCTGTTCAGCTCGGTGCTGGCATGGAGTCTGGCACGCCCGTTGAACCAGATCCGCGCTGGTTTTGATCAGGTGGCGCAGGGCGATCTGAATGTGCGCCTGCTGCCGGTAATGCGTAAACGTCACGATGAAATCAGCGATGTGGCGCGTGATTTCGATTCCATGGTCGAACGGTTGGATAGCTTGGCTAGCGCGCGTGAACAGCTGCTTCATGATGTTTCGCATGAGCTGCGATCCCCACTGGCGCGTTTGCAGCTTGCCATCGGGCTGGTGAGGCAGAACCCGGACAATCTAGAAAACTCTTTGCAGCGTATCGAACGTGAAGCTTTGCTGATGGATAAGATGATTGGCGAACTGCTGACGCTATCGCGCACGGAGAATTCCGGTGTTGAGGAGGCCTATTTTGATTTATTGGGGCTGGTGACGGCAGTGGTAAACGATACGCGTTATGAAGCGCAGGTCACTGGCGTTGAAATCCTGCTCGTGGCGGATGAAGACGACGATTACACGATCAAAGGCAACGCGGAGCTGATGCGCAGGGCTGTCGATAATGTGATGCGCAACGCGCTACGTTTTTCTGCACCCGCACAGCAGGTTGCGGTGTCGTTAATTGGCAATGAGCAGGAGTGGACGATTCAGGTTGCCGATCAGGGGCCAGGCGTGGAGAAAAGTAAGCTCTCCAGTATCTTCGATCCTTTCATTCGTGTTGATTCACCATTGTCCGGCAAGGGCTATGGATTAGGGTTGGCGATTGCTCGCAAAGTAGTGCTGGCACACGGTGGGCATATTGAGGCGGATAACGGTGAGCCGTGTGGGTTAGTGATTCGTCTGTGCGTGCCGCGCTGGAAAGCCTGAAACGAAAACGGCACCATCCGGGTGCCGTTTCGTGCAAACGTAGTAAACCATGCGTAGAATGGCGGCTTACTTTTTGATACGGATAACCGGTGTTTCACCGACAACAACCGTACCACTCAGTTTGGTCAATTCCTTGATTTCATCCATGTTGGAAATAACCACTGGTGTCAGGGTAGACTTCGCTTTTTCTTCTAGCAGAGCCAGGTCAAACTCGATAACGACATCGCCTTTCTTCACGCGTTGACCTTCTTCGGCGATGCGCTTGAAGCCTTCGCCTTTCAGTTCAACGGTATCGATACCAAAGTGCACAAACAGCTCAATGCCGCTGTCAGACTCGATGGAAAACGCATGGTTGGTTTCAAAGATTTTACCGATGGTGCCGTCTACCGGTGCGACCATCTTGTTGCCAGTTGGTTTGATGGCAATGCCGTCGCCGACGATTTTCTCTGCAAATACGACATCAGGAACATCTTCAATATTGACGATTTCACCAGACAGCGGGGCAATGATTTCGATGCTGCCAGTGTCTTTTTTATCGTCAGAAACCAGAGATTTCAATTTATCGAACAAACCCATGATTCTCTCCTAAGCATTAATATTGGGCCAGCGTATACCCTAATCTTTCAAGTCGGTGTGGCATTGGCTTTCTTCGCTACCCCGACTGCGAATGTATCGCCTGTCGGGGGTGCTGATTACCACCTTGAAATCTATTAGGTAAAGCAGAATCAGCAGAGCGTTTTTTCTTTAATAAAGCGGCTCACCAGATTGCTTAACTCTTGTGCTGTCGGTTGAGCTAATGCTTGCTCCGCCAGCGCCTTCGCATCTTCGTAATTTGCATTACGGATGATTTTCTTGATGCTCGGGATAGAGATCGCACTCATGCTGAATTCGTCCAGACCCATTCCCAATAACAGTAGTGTAGCACGTTCGTCACCGGCGAGCTCACCGCACATCCCTGTCCACTTGCCTTCGGCGTGAGACGCGTCGATGACCTGTTTAATCAGGGTAAGGACGGCTGGGGACATCGGATTATAGAGATGAGAAATCAGCTCATTACCGCGATCAACTGCCAGAGTATACTGGGTTAAGTCATTTGTCCCAATACTAAAGAAGTCGACTTCTTTGGCTAAATGTGGCGCGATGACGGCGGCGGCAGGTGTTTCAACCATAACGCCGACTTCAATGCTTTCGTCGAAGACTTTACCTTCTTCTCTCAACTGCGCTTTCAGCATCTCAAGTTCGGCTTTCAGCTCACGTACTTCTTCCACGGAGATGATCATTGGGAACATGATACGCAGTTTGCCAAAGTTGGACGCGCGCAGAATAGCACGCAGCTGAGCGTGCAGGATCTCTTTACGATCCAGACAGATACGGATTGCACGCCAGCCAAGGAACGGGTTCTCTTCCTTCGGCAGATCCATGTAAGGCAGGTCTTTGTCACCGCCGATATCCATGGTGCGGACGATAACTGCCTGAGCGCCAACGGCTTCAGCAACGGCCTTATATGCCTGGAACTGCTCTTCTTCGGTCGGCAGTGAGTCACGATCCATGAATAGGAATTCGGTACGATACAGGCCAACACCTTCTGCGCCGTTACGCTCAGCACCCGCGACATCGCGCACGGTACCGATGTTGGCACAGACTTCAACCTGATGACCGTCCAGCGTGATGGCCGGCAGATCTTTCAGCTTGGCCAGCTCATACTTTTCAGCGTGGTATTGCTGCTGAACGGCTTTTAATTCTTCAATTTTATCCGCAGTCGGATTCTGGTAGATCTTGTTGTTTACTGCATCCAGAATCAGATAGTCGCCGTTTTTGACCTGACGGGTCACATCGGTCGTGCCGACGATCGCAGGCAGTTCCAGAGAACGGGCCATAATGGAGGTGTGAGACGTGCGGCCACCGATATCGGTAATGAAGCCCAGCACTTTGTCCAGATTCAGCTGCGCGGTTTCTGACGGCGTCAGGTCCGTTGCAACCAGAATGACTTCATCCTGAATATCGCCCAGATCGACGATGGTCATATTGAGAATGTTTCGTAGCAAACGCTTCCCAATATCACGCATGTCCGCAGCGCGTTCTTTCAGATATTCATCATCAAGCTCTTCCAGTGCTTTGGCCTGATTTTCGATGACAGAAAACGCGGCGGCGTCGGCGGAAGCATGTTCATCTTTAATCAGGGCTATGATTTCCTGCTCGAACTCTTCATCTTCAAGCAGCATGATGTGCCCTTCGAAGATGGCTTCTTTCTCTGCGCCCAGCGTCTCGCCCGCTTTCTTCTTGATAGCTTCCAACTGTGCGGATGCTTTGGAACGGCCAGTCAGAAAACGTTCAATTTCCTGCTCCACCTGATCCGCAGAGATTTTTTTCCGGTTGATGAGAATTTCATCTTCTTTCAGTAACAGTGCCTTACCAAAAGCAATACCCGGTGATACTAATATGCCTGAAATCATAACCCTACCTTACTCGATTCTGGTGTTCACTAAAAAACTCGTCGGTTATTCGAGCTCAGCCATCAGCTTGACCAGGTGTTCAACCGCCTTTTGTTCGTCTTCGCCTTCCGCAGCGATAGTAACCACAGTTCCTTGTGTTAAGCCGAGTGTTTGTAATTTGAACAGACTTTTGGCGCTAGCGCTCTTGCCGTTGGACGTCACGGTGATGTCTGAAGTGAAGCCTTTGGCTTCTTTGACGAACTGAGCAGCGGGACGAGTGTGCAGGCCATTCGGTGCGGTGATAGTCACTTCTTGCTGGAACATGCTTTTTTCCCCAACTTATGGATTAGATTAATGTTGTGGAACTAAAGTTTAGTTGATTCACTGAACTTTAGCCTGTTTGGTTAGCTCCTGATTTATGTTACAGGGGCAGGCCACGATGCGACAAGAAAACCGTCAAACGTATTTCCTGAATAAAATACCATCAAACACCGCAGATTCCGCCACCCATTATCTTAACCTCAGTCGCAAAACGGCGATGTGGTCTATCGTGCGCAGAGAACAAACCGTCGTGCGCAGGACAAAAACAATGTGATGAGGCATGGTATTTGTCGGATATTAATTTCACGCATCAAAATAATTGTTCGGTTAAATACTAAACCTGATGCAGAAAAGCAATCCGTATGTGGTGGAAAGTTTGAACTGTGCCACAAAAAAGCACCTAAATAGGTGCTTTTTTAACACATTGGTCACTTATTGTCCGAGGATGACCTGGGGCTATTGTTGCAGTTCCTGCTCGGTGAACAGGTCGGCAAAGAGTGCGGTACTGAGGTAGCGCTCGCCGGAAGAGGGCAGAATAACGACGATAGTTTTACCGTCGAACTCTTTCTCTTTGAGTAAATTCAGTGCTGCGGCAACAGCTGCGCCGGAAGAGATACCAGCCAGAATGCCTTCTTCTTCCATCAAACGGCGTGCGGTGCTGATCGCTTCTTCGTTCGTCACTTTTTCTACGCGGTCAATCAGTTCCAGATCCAGGTTTCCAGGAATGAAACCTGCGCCGATGCCCTGAATCTTGTGCGGACCGGGTTTCAGCTCTTCGCCCGCGAGCGCTTGAGAGATCACCGGTGAATCAGTAGGTTCAACCGCCACGCTGATGATGGCCTTGCCTTTGGTGTTCTTGAGGTAGCGGCTCACGCCAGTCAGCGTACCGCCTGTACCGACGCCAGAGATAAAGACATCAACCTCACCGTCAGTATCTTCCCAGATTTCAGGGCCGGTGGTCTTTTCGTGAATCTCTGGGTTAGCTGGGTTGCTGAACTGCTGCAACAGCAAATAACGGCTCGGATCGCTAGCGACAATCTCTTCTGCTTTGGCGATAGCCCCTTTCATGCCTTTGGCGCCTTCGGTCAGCACCAGATTAGCACCCAGCGCTTTCAGTAGCTTACGACGCTCAATACTCATGGTTTCCGGCATGGTGAGAGTGAGCTTGTAGCCGCGAGCCGCCGCGACGTAGGCCAGGGCGATTCCTGTGTTTCCGCTGGTAGGTTCAACCAGTTCGATGCCCGGTTTGAGAACGCCACGCTTTTCTGCATCCCAAATCAGGTTGGAGCCGATACGGCATTTTACGCTGAAGCTGGGGTTGCGGGATTCCACTTTAGCCAGAATGCGTCCGTTGCCGATACGGTTCAGGCGAACCAGCGGCGTATGGCCGATTGTGAAAGAATTGTCTTCGTAGATCTTGCTCATAGCCTGTCCTTATAACTGTATGAAATTTTTGTGAACGTAGAGAGAATACCCGTTCACACTTTTCAGTGAAGTAAAGAATTGCTATATCGTTATGTTCTTAAGAAATATCTTTTCATTACAATAGAAAGCACTGGCCTTTATGAGCCAGTGCACATTGTCTTTTTATGGTGATTTTTTCGGCAGCGTTGCGGATAGATTCCGATAACGATCCACCCACAGCTGCGTTGCGCCGCATACCGCAACGGGCATGATGACCAGATTCAAAAAAGGCACCAGCGTAAACAAGCTGACCAATGCGCCAAACTGCATATTGGCGACTTTATGGCGGCGTAATGCCTGCCGCATCGTAGAAAAGCCTACTTTGTGGTTATCAAAAGGATAATCGCAGTACTGAATCGCCAGCATCCACGCGCTGAACAGGAACCATAAAACCGGAGCGACAGTCTGCCCGATGCCGGGAATAAAATAGAGAAGCAATAGCACAATGGCGCGCGGCAGGTAGTACGCCAGTTTTTGGACCTCACGTTTCATGATGCGTGGGACGTCTTTGGCAATACTCAGTATGCCGCTGTCCGGCAGCGTTTGGCCGGTTAGTTTTGCTTCCAACTGCTCCGCCAGTAAGCCGTTAAACGGTGCGGCAATAAAATTGGCGATAGTACTGAATAGGTAGCTGAATACCAGTAAGATGGAGAGGACGGCGAGTGGCCAAATGAGGTAGCTGAGCCATTGAAGCCAGCTTGGAATGTGGCTCATGATCTGAGGAATCCAATCATTCAATTGGGTGAAAAGCCACCAAAAAGCGCCGCCCATCAGCACGATATTCATGAGTAAAGGAAGAATAACGAAACGCCGGATGCCCGGCAGAGAGATCAAGCGCCATCCGGCAAAAAAATAGTGTACGCCGCTGCGAGTGTGGTCTGCGGTGTTGCTGTGAGACGGTTTTTCGAAAGACGGTGGTTTTTCTGGAAACGATGATTTTTCTGAAGACATGGTGCCGATATACTCAGTCATTTGTTTGTTAAGGCATCATATCGGGATGATCTTATGCTGACTAGCCCATATTTGGATGAAAAAGCAGCAAAAAAGTGCGTTGTACCTATCTTTATTGTCATTAAAGTACCGTGCAGGCTTGCACTTGTGTACTCAGGCAAATAGAGTTAGTAGTATAAGTATTTGTCATATTGGCAATGTATTGTCGGAACAATTGGGATAGCAATGATGCAGGACTTGCGTCTGATATTAATCGTTGTTGGCGCGATCGCTATAATAGCGCTTTTACTTCACGGCTTGTGGACCAGCCGTAAAGAGCGTTCGTCCCTTTTTCGTGACCGCCCGGTTAAACGTGCAAAGAAAGCGCGTGATGAAACGCCGCTTGACGATCTGGATGAAGGCGTTGGCGAAGTTCGCGTTAAGGGGGCTCGCCCGCAGCAGAGTGAGCCTTCATTTGATAGCGCTTCAGTTGATAGCTCTTCATTTGATAACTACGGTAGTGCGCGCGAAGATGTTCGCTCAGAAGCGAAATCGCCGTTCGAGCACATGTCTCCCGTGTCTGCTTACGATCCTTTACTGGACGAAGCGACGCCAGTAGATTCTCCGCGTTCTCAGGTGCGTGGTGATGCCAATCCGCAGGTTGTCGACCCCAGACAAACCTTTATTCCTGAATCGGATATTGACGCTCCGCGTGAACCGTTTGCGTATGATGCGCCGTCATCTGCGCAACAGCAGCCTGTCTCGCATTCGCTGCATGAGAAAGTTCAGCCTGCGCCTCAGCAACCTGCTGAGCCTGCCGCGGCAAAAGAAACCGTTTTGGTGCTGCATGTGGTGGCGCATCAAGGCGGTGTCATCGGCGGTGAACTGCTGTTACAAAGCCTGCTTCAGGCCGGTTTCCAGTTTGGTGAAATGAATATTTTCCATCGTCATGTAAACCCAGCTGGCGCTGGGCCGGTGTTGTTTAGCTTGGCGAATATGGTTAAACCTGGCTCGTTCAATGTGGATACGATGTCCGAATTCTCGACGCCCGGCGTGTCTATTTTCATGATGGTGCCGTCTTATGGTGACGCCGGACAAAACTTTAAACTGATGTTACAGTCTGCGCAGCGTATCGCTGACGATGTTGGCGGTGTGGTGCAGGATGATGAGCGTCGTATGATGACGCCGCAGAAGGTTGAATCCTACAAAGCCCGCATTCGCGATGTGCTGAAAGCCAACGCCTGATAGCATAAAATTTGTGAATGCAGTGGGTGAGAGAAGCCTCCGTTAGTGGAGGCTTTTTTTATTCTTCCATCCGACCGTGATTCTTCGATCCGACATTGATGTAGAAAGGCAGGAAAAGGTGAAACGTTGTGAGTGAAGCCAAAGGGTTAAAACAAGAGCTTGGCCTGATTCAAGGCGTAGGGCTGCTTTCTACTTCGCTACTGGGGACTGGGGTGTTTGCGGTTCCTGCGCTGGTCGCACAGCTGGCACAGCAAGACAGCCTGTGGGCGTGGCCGATATTGATCCTGTTTGTTTTTCCTATCGCAATTGGCTTTGCTGCGCTGGGGCAACATTTTCCTAATGCGGGCGGTGCCGCTCACTTTGTTAATCTCGCCTTTGGGCCGCGCATGGCGCGTGTGACCGGCTGGCTATTCCTTTCCGTTATTCCCCTTGGTCTGCCTGCTGCCTTGCAGATTGCCTCGGGGTTTTGGCAGGCGGCATTTGGCTGGAGCGATCTGGGGCTGCTCTGCGTACAGTTGCTGACGCTGGGCGGTATCTGGCTGCTTGGCCTGCGCAGTGCTGGGTCCAGCGCTAACATTCAGATCGTTATTGCGATGTTGGTTGTGGGGCTGGTTGCTGCAATCTGGTGGCAAGGTGACATCACGCCCGCGCATATTCCCTGGCCGTCGGTGAGTGAACTGTCATGGCCTAACACCTTCGGCGCGCTGGCTGTGATGTTTTGGTGCTTCGTTGGCCTTGAAGCGTTTGCTCACATGGCGACGGAATTTCGGGTACCAGAGCGGGATTTTCCACGGGCTTTACTCATCGGCATGCTGGTTGCTGGCGCGGTTTATTGGGGATGCACGGTAGCGGTGTTGCATTTTAAGGCTTACGGAGAAGGGATTGCCGCAACGGCATCGCTGCCAGGTATTGTCGTGCAACTGTTTGGTCAGCACGCTTTGTGGATTGCCTGCTTTGTTGGGTATCTGGCCTGCTTTGCCAGCGTGAATATCTATACGCAGGGTTTTGCCCGTTTAGTCTGGTCGCAGGCACCGAAAGGCAGTGCGCTGGCTAAGCTGTCCGCAGGGCAGGCGCCGGTTAATGCGTTGTCGATTGTTGTTGCCTGTTGTCTGGTGTGCTGCCTGTTGATCTACTGGCTCAGGCTGCCGCTGGATATGCTGATTGTGTACGCTAATGGCATTTTTGTGCTGATTTATCTGCTGTGTATGCTGGCAGGATGGCGTTTGCTGAAAGGGCGCGCCAGAGTGATGGCGGCAATTGGCGGAGTACTCTGTTGTGCGCTGTTGCTGATGATAGGCTGGAAATCGCTGTACGCGTTAGTCATGCTGGCGGTGCTATGGTTGTTCCTACCGCGCAAGTCGGTTGAACTGGTTTCCCACTGATCGGACGATCGCTGCTGTTACGGTGTAGATAATCGAGCAACGCCCTGAGCAGGGCGTTGCATCGCGATGATGATTAGTCGTTTTCCGGCGCGACTTCCTGCACTACGGCTGGCTTTTCTTCCGCAGACAATTTCGCTTCTAGCTCGGTCAGGCGCTGTTCCAGGCGCGCAATCTTCTCGCGCGTGCGGAGTAGAACCTGCGTCTGAATATCGAACTCTTCACGATTTACCAAATCCAGTCGTGTCAGCTGTGCTTGCAAGACCTGACGGATCTTTTTCTCCACATCATCACCCAATTCCCGGATACCTTTTGGCATGGATTCATGCACTTGACGGGCGATTTGCTCAATCTTCTTTGGGTCAATCATGTCGCTTTCCTGATTAGGTTATTTAAGTAAATATTATATACCCGTAATACTTCAAGCTGCATGTGCGTTGGCTGCGCTCACTCACCCGAATCACTTACCTGAGTAAGCTCATCGGGATTCCTTCCCTTGCCGCCTTCCTGCAACTCGAATTATTTGGGGTATAGCAAGAGTAAGTGTAATGCCTATAAACGAAATCCGACATCTGCTTTGCACATATTCAGCATAATTTTACTGTAATTCAGCATACGTTTTGCCCTATTTCCTGCGGTGGATCAATTGCCCTATCGAGGTATTAGCGTTATAGTAAACCCGCTTATTCTCAGGGCGGGGTGTAATTCCCCACCGGCGGTAAACCAGTGAACGTATGAACGAATAAGGTTCTGCGCACTGGAAGCCCGCGAGCGCTCAGGCTGTGTTTTCCGATATTAATCGTCGGTTTTCGCAACATGAGGTCAGCAGACCCGGTGTAATTCCGGGGCCGACGGTTAAAGTCCGGATGGGAGAGAGTAACGGTATCTGTCGGGCTGCATGCCCGCTCGCGTTATTTTTGTTAGCTATTGCTATGCAATCTGTAGTAGTGGTTACTCCTCAAGCTCGCCCTGATTCTGGTAATCCATAATAACATTGAGGTTTTTTACCATGAATCAGACATTACTTTCTGAATTTGGCAATCCTACCGAACGCGTAGAACGCGCACTTGATGCATTGCGTCATGGCCGCGGCGTACTGGTACTGGATGATGAAGATCGTGAAAACGAAGGTGACATGATCTTTTCCGCTGAAAGCATGACCGTTGAACAAATGGCGCTGACGATTCGTCACGGCAGTGGCATTGTGTGCCTGTGCCTGACGGAAGAGCGTCGCCAGCAACTGGAACTGCCTATGATGGTGGAGAAAAACTCCAGCCATTACCAAACGGCGTTCACCGTAACTATCGAAGCCGCCGAAGGCGTGACGACAGGCGTTTCTGCCGCTGACCGCTTGACTACCATTCGTGCTGCGATTGCGGATAACGCTAGGCCGAGCGATCTGAATCACCCTGGCCACGTATTCCCGTTGCGCGCCCAGCCGGGTGGCGTATTAACACGCGGTGGTCACACTGAGGCAACGGTTGACCTGATGACGTTGGCGGGCCTGAAGCCATCTGGCGTACTGTGTGAACTGACGAACGATGATGGCTCAATGGCGCATGCGCCGGAAGTGATCGCGTTTGCCAAACAGCACGATATGCTGGTGCTGACGATTGAAGATCTGGTCGCTTACCGCATTGCGGCAGAGCGCAAAGCCAGCTGATTCACGCGGATACGATGCATACAAAAAGGGCCGATTAATCGGCCCTTTCGTTTTATGACAAATACAGCAACAACTCACTCGTGCTTAGGGCTTTCTTGCCAGCAGCGTAGCGAAACGCAGCTTGATGCGATTACCCTGTGCATCTGTCTTGTGTAGTTCGCCCATATCCTCGTTATATTTGAGGATCTCCCAATCGGCGTAATAGTTCTTCAGCTCGTCTTCTTTAAAGGTAAACGAGAAGGGCATCGGACACGGACAATCTTCCGTCGACATCGCCGCGATAATCAGGTTATAGCCACCGTCAACGGTGCTGTCTTGCATATTGCTGATGATGTGCGGAATACGGTCACGTTCCAGGAACATCAGCACAACGGTCGACAGGATGAAATCGTACTGCTCTTTGATTTCTGCCAGATTGATGTTGTAAACGCCCGCCCGGATGTTTTCCAGTGCTTCGCTCTGGATGATGTTATTCAGCGAATCAATGCTTTGCTCGTGCTTGTCACAGGCAGTTACGTCAAACCCGCGCAGGTTCAGATACAGCGAGTTGCGCCCGCCACCGCAGCCTAAATCCAGCGTTTTGCCCGGCTTAATGTGCTGTACTGCGTTGATCACTTCGGAATGGGTTTGCGTCAGACCGTATTTTTTATGGTAGAAATCTTCCGCCGAACAGAAAAAGCTAAGCTGACATTCCAGATCGTCAGAGAACGAGACGATGCGATGCCACGCCTGTGGCTCCACAAACGGTGGCTGGTTCTGCTCGGAGAAGTGAAACGTCTCCAACGTATCACCGTCTTCGGTCAGCATGGAAAAGGTCATTTCCCCTTTCAACACGGTCAGTTTTGCCCAAGTGCCTTCTTGTGTGTTGTGCTTTTCCTGGAACGCGGCAGGCAGCGTCTGGCTGTTCCACTGTGGCATCTTCTTATAACAAATGAGATCTTGCATCGTTACCTCGGTCTGTAAATTCTACAATCTATATACCCGTCATACTTCACGTTGCATGTGCGTTGGCTGCGTTCACTCACCCGAATCACTTACCTTAGTAAGCTCATCGGGATGAAATGAGAGACATCCTGTCTCTCACCGGAGGCCAGCCGTTGGCTGGTCAAATTCGTTCCCGACGAATTTGACCCTCTCTTGCCGCGTTACAAGGCTTACAAATAAGCCTTGCCCTAGCGGGCCAACGCTTTGCGTTGTTCAAAACGCTAACGTTTTGTCCTGAAACTCGAATTATTTAGGGTATAGCCGTATTCTATTAATCCGCACGCGGGCTTACCAGAAATATGTATTTTAAATGCATTATTTATTTTGCTGCATCAGATGGTAGCTGAAAGCTGTCGTAGCAGCGGAAATGCCTCTTTCATCCGCTCGCCGCCGACCACAAAGGCACGCAGCCTTTGCTGACTATCTAACGCTTTGGCCACCATACCCTGTTCGTTCCATTCCTGCTGCCAGTGCAAATCGCTGCCGGTGGTATCGCCTGCCATCTGTAAGGGAAACAGCGGCGTTTTGATTTTAACCAGCATCGGCGGCAGGGTCAGCGCCTCACTGGCACCCAGCAGGTTTTTCGCCAGCGTGATGGCACTGAGTTGAATCGGTTGCAGGAAAGGTAAGAGCTTACCGCCAATTTCCGCGCAGTCGCCCAACGCATAAATCTGCGGATCGGGGGTCTGTAATTGCGCATTGGTCTGAATGCCTTTCTGCACCGACAAACCTGCCGCTTTCGCCAGTTGCATGTTGGCCTGCAAACCGACAGCGGAGATGATTTCGTCTACTTCCACCGTGCGCCCATCAGTAAACCTAGCCTGCACGCCCGTTTCGGTTTTCTCCAGTTGCTGCACAGTCGTGTTTAGCAACAGTGAAACGCCCTGCTGCGTCAGCGTGAATTGCAGGCGTGCGCTGACTTCAGGCGGCATCAACGTAGGCAGAATGCTGCTGGCGCAGTCAACCAGCGTGACGCGTTTTCCGGCGCGGCTCAGATCCATCGCCAGTTCGGTGCCGATGAGTCCGGCACCGAGCACCAGCACGCGTTCGGCCTGCCAGAGCCGAGCTTCGTGGGTGCGGTATTCCTGCTGACTATTGAGCGTCAGCATGTGTTCGCGCCCCGGAATTGGCGGCACTATTGCGCTGGCCCCGGTTGCGAACACCAGCTTGTGGTAATCGTAACGATCCGTTCCGCAGACGACCTCTTGCGCGTTGCGGTCAATGGCGGTAACGCGGGTGTTTGCCAGTAGCGCAATACAGTTTTCTTCAGCAAACGCGGTTGCCTGCATTTTGGTTAGATCGTCGGCGTGCTGCTGCAGGCTCATCACATGGCTTAAACCCGGCTTGTTGTACTCATCACCGCTGTCGGCGGTGATGAGGCGGATAGGGCAGTGAGCATCCAGCTTACGTAGCTGCCGGATAAGCTGACGGGCTGCAAAGCCTGCGCCAATAATAACGATATCTTTCATCATCCTCTCCTTAGCGAATTGGATTGAAAACGTCTTTACCCAGCCCGCATTCTGGGCAAAGGAAGCTGTCGGGTACGTCCGACCACATGGTGCCAGGTGTGACATCCTGCATGGGTTCGCCGAGTGCCGGATCGTAGATCCACTGGCAGACGGTGCACTGCATACAGCCGCTTTCTGACTGTACCGCTGACTGTGTAGCAGCGACTTCGTTGCATCCGCAGGCGCTCTCAGCAGAAGCGCTCATCGGCTGTGCCGCAGTGGTAACTTGCGGTGCGGTAGCCGCCGGTTTCATTGGCGAGATGACACGGCGGGCAGGCGTATTATCCAGCGGATGCAGCGCCCACTGACGTGCAATTTCGCGACCGTGCTCGCGGCAAACTTCCAACGCTGAACCGTCAGGACGCCACTTGGTTTTCAACGCCAGCGTGGTTTCAAAACCGGCGTCCATCAGGCGGGTTTGAACGCGGTCTACCGCACCGCCGTTCCAGCCGTAGCTACCGAACGCAGAGGCTTTCTTGTTTTGGAAACGCAGTCCGGTGATCTCTTCCAACATGGCAGCGACTTTTGGCATCATCACGTTATTCATGGTGGATGAACCGACTAACACGCCTTTTGAGCGGAAGACTTGCGTCAGGATTTCGTTCTTGTCGTGGCGGGCGACATTATAGATTTTCACCGCGACACCGGGATCGACATCGTTGATGCCTTGCGCAATGGCGTCGGCCATCATGCGGGTGTTATTGGACATGGTGTCGTAAAACAGCGTAATGCGATCTTCCTGATAGCTGTCCGCCCACTTCAGATACAGGTGGATGATTTGTGCAGGATCGTCGCGCCACACCACGCCGTGCGAGGTCGCGACCATCGACAGCGGCAGGTTGAAGCCGAGCACTTCGTGGATTTTGGCCGTCACTAAGCGGCTGAACGGTGTCAGAATATTGGCGAAATAGCGCTGGCACTGCTCGAACAGTTCGGTTTGATCCACCTCGTCATTAAACAGGTGTTCATCGCAGTAGTGCTGACCGAACGCATCGTTACTGAACAGCACGGCATCCTCGGTCATGTAGGTCATCATGCTGTCCGGCCAGTGCAGCATCGGCGTTTCAATAAAAATCAACTGCTTGCCGTTCCCGATATCCAACGTGTCGCCGGTTTTGACCGTGTGGAAATTCCACTCAGGGTGATGGTGATGGCCGGTAATCGAATCGATCGCGTTATAGGTGCAGTAAATCGGGGTGTTGGGAATACGCGCCATCAGCTCGCTCAGCGCCCCAGCGTGATCCTCTTCGGCATGGTTGATCACGATGTAATCAATCGTGTTCAGATCCACTTCCGCCATGAGATTCTGCACAAATTCACGGCTGAATTTGTGATCGACGGTATCGATCAGCACGGTTTTCTCTTCGCGGATCAGGTAGCTGTTGTAGCTGCTACCTTGCAGCGTCTTGTATTCTGTGCCGTGAAAATCACGGACTTCCCAATCGCGTTGTCCAACCCAGTGGATGTTGTTCTTTACGTGAATAGTCATGTTCTGAAACCTCAATAAGCATATGCGAGAAAATATGCTGTAAAGATTGCAGGAAGCGTGCCAGTTTTTAATATGTTGATTTATAAGGTTTTGATAAATATAGATTGTCAAATTGACACATATTAACTATTGTCCTAATGACACAGGTTATGTCATTAGGACACACCATGACGCTTTCTATTAACGCCCTTGCCCATATCGCTATCGAGCTGCAAATGGGGCTATCGAATCAGGATCGTTTTCAGCGATTGATTAACAGCCTGCGCCAACTGCTGCGCTGTGATGCGTCGGCGTTGCTGCGTTACGAAAATCAGCTATTCCGCCCGCTGGCGATAGATGGCCTGGCACCGGACGTGCTGGGGCGACGTTTTCGCCTGTCCGATCATCCTCGTCTAGAGGCGATTGCCCGTGCTGGGGATGTCGTGCGTTTTCCGGCGGACAGTCAGCTTCCCGATCCGTATGACGGCCTGATCCCCAGTCAAGAGGATCTTAAGGTGCACGCCTGCGTTGGCCTGCCGCTGTTTGCCAATCAGAACCTGATCGGTGCGCTGACCGTAGACGGCATGGATCCGTGCCAGTTCGATCATTTTAGCGATGAGGAACTGCGGCTGGTGGGGGCGATGGCGGCGGCGGCGCTGAGTAATGCGCTGCTGATGGAACGCCTTGAACGGCAGCTGCCCGCGCCGGTGCGTGCCGAAAGTCCGGCAGCGGAAAGCGTGGAAGAAATGGTTGGATTATCAGAACCGATGCAGCGGTTGAAGAAAGAGGTCGATATTGTCGCGGGTTCCGATCTGAACGTGCTGATTATGGGAGAGACTGGCGTCGGTAAAGAACTGGTGGCGCAGGCGATTCATCATGGTTCCGGTCGTGCAAATCATCCTCTGGTGTATCTGAACTGCGCTGCGCTGCCGGAATCGGTAGCAGAGAGCGAGCTGTTTGGTCATGTGAAGGGCGCGTTTACTGGTGCGATTCATCATCGAACCGGCAAGTTTGAAATGGCGGACAACGGTACGCTGTTTCTGGATGAGATTGGCGAGCTGTCGCTGACGCTACAGGCGAAGTTGCTCCGCGTATTGCAATATGGCGACCTACAGCGCGTGGGGGATGACAGCAGCCTGAAAGTAAACGTGCGCGTGCTGGCAGCAACTAACCGCGATTTGCGGCAGGCGGTGCTGGATGGGGCTTTCCGTGCCGATTTATTCCACCGTTTGAGTGTGTTCCCGCTGTCTGTGCCGCCGCTGCGTGAGCGTAGTCAGGATGTAGCGCTGTTAGCTGGTTTCTTCTGTGAGCGCAGCCGTGCGCAGCTCGGGCTGGTACGTCTGGCGTTAACCGCGGAAGCGGGCGCGTTACTGGAACAGTACGATTGGCCGGGGAACGTGCGCGAACTGGAGCATGCAATTTACCGCGCTACTGTGCTGGCGCGTGCCGGACAAGAATCGGGAGAGGTACTTTTAGGCCCTGAGCATTTCAATCTCGAACTTCCCTCCCAACCGGTTCATTCCAGAGCAGGATCGTCGAATGCTATTGAGACCGCGTCCGCGTATTTCATCAGCGGCGGCCTGCGAGAGGCAACGGATGATTATCAGCGTCGGATTATCCAACAAACGCTGGCGCGCCATGAGGGCAACTGGTCATCCTGCGCGAGAGAATTGGAAATGGACAGCGGCAACCTGCACCGTCTGGCGAAGCGGTTGGGCATCAAATGAAAAACGCCCAAAAATCGGGGAGCCGAGGTTGTTGACAAAGCTTGCAGAGCGGGGGTAACGGATAGATCGTAAAGACGCTGCAAGTACGTCCATGTAAGCTCGGCTTGCGCCATCCTTGGCGCAAACGCTTTACTCTTCTATTCCGTTACTCCCGTTTTCATTCGGCAAATAGGTTTGTCAACGGTCTGAACACTCCCCGAAACTCGGGGGAGTTGGCACACGAAATATCCCCTAACCTCTAATCACGCAAAAGCTTCTTTAACCGCATTTCACGCATTTGGCGCTCTGAATCACCTGGAAGAAATCGTTGCCTTTATCATCGACCAGAATAAAGGCAGGGAAATCTTCTACTTCGATTTTCCAGATGGCTTCCATACCCAGTTCTGGGTACTCGATGCAGGTCAGGCTCTTGATGCTGTTTTGCGCCAGAATCGCTGCCGGGCCGCCGATGCTGCCGAGGTAGAAACCGCCATGTTTATGGCATGCGTCGGTGACTTGTTGGCTACGGTTGCCTTTTGCCAGCATGACCATGCTGCCGCCGTTGGCTTGCAGTAAATCGACATAGGAATCCATGCGGCCAGCGGTGGTTGGGCCTAATGAACCCGATGGATAACCTTCCGGTGTTTTCGCTGGGCCTGCGTAGTAGATCGGGTGATCTTTAATGTATTGCGGCAGACCTTCACCGTTATCCAGACGCTCTTTCAGCTTGGCGTGAGCAATATCACGACCCACGATGATAGTGCCAGTCAGGGAAAGGCGGGTGGACACCGGATACTGCGACAGCGTCTTCAGGATCTCGGTCATTGGGCGGTTCAGGTCGATTTTAACCGCATCGCCTTCGCCTGTTTCACGCAGATGCTCAGGGATATATTTGCCCGGATTCTGCTCTAACTGCTCCAGCCAGACGCCCTTGCGGTTGATCTTGCCTTTGATGTTACGGTCAGCGGAACAGGATACGCCCATCCCGACCGGACAAGATGCGCCGTGGCGCGGCAAGCGGATAATCCGCACATCGTGCGCGAAATATTTACCGCCGAACTGCGCCCCCAGACCCAGATCGCGTGCCGCTTCCAGAATCTCCTGCTCCAGTGCGACATCGCGGAACGCCTGACCGTGCTCGTTGCCTTCGGTCGGCAGTTCGTCATAGTACTTGGTCGAAGCCAATTTAACGGTTTTCAGCGTGGTTTCTGCCGAGGTACCGCCAATAGCAAACGCGATGTGGTATGGCGGGCAGGCCGCCGTGCCCAATGAACGCATTTTCTCGATCAGGAAGCTCTTCAGTTTACCCGGCGTCAGCAGCGCTTTGGTTTCCTGATACAAGTAGGTCTTGTTAGCAGAACCGCCGCCTTTGGTGACGAACAGGAATTTATAATCTTCGCCCTCGGTACTGTAGAGATCAATCTGCGCAGGCAGGTTGGTGCCAGTGTTGACCTCTTGGTACATATCCAGCGCAGCGTTCTGCGAGTAACGCAAGTTGTCTTCAATGAACGTGTTGTACACACCCTGAGACAGCGCTTCGGCATCGTTACCGCCGGTCCACACGTTCTGGCCTTTTTTACCCACGATAATCGCGGTACCGGTATCCTGACAGGTCGGCAGAATGCCCTTGGCGGAAATTTCTGAGTTGCGCAGGAATTGCAGAGCAACGTATTTATCGTTTTCGCTGGCTTCTGGGTCATGGAGAATATCGGCAACTTGCTGCTGATGAGCGGGGCGGAGCATGAAAGAAGCATCGTGGAAGGCTTGCTGGGCCAGAAGGGTCAACGCCGCTGGCTCGACTTTCAGGATGTCCTGACCTTCAAATTGCGCGACAGAGACAAAGTCGCTGCTCAGCAGGCGATATTCGGTGTCATCTTTACTGAGTGGAAAAGGATCTTGGTAATAGAAGGGTTTATTCGACATTTTTTTCTCACTTGCAATTGCATTAATTAGTAAATTCCGACCTTTATAGGATTTAACGTCTTATTATTAAGGTAAGGCGTATTACCGCAGCACCACAGGGATGTCTCGAATACAAAAGTAGTAATCCCTATAATAGTATGGTTTTTTGTCGGGAAGTACTACTTTGGTACATCACAATAATAATGATGATGTGCATTATTTTTCCCTGCGGCAGGCGAGAGAAGCCGCCGCGCGGTACAGGATAATGTGCACGGTATAACGTGCACATTATCCTCTTTTAATTGGCTTAATTAAGTAAAGTAAACGGTGAAATTAAAAATAATAACCATTTTATCGTTAATGTTATTCGTTAACGATATAAAGGAATTGTTATCGGCTTTTTATCTCTTTATGAAAAGCGAGCTCATCATAAAAGCCACCGGCTGTGGCCCGTATGATTTTGCCAGCGTTATGGCGGCGTACTCTCTTGTTGAGCAAGGAGATTGTCGATCATCCACAGTCCTGCTGGGCCGGGCGGATGGGGTTTAGACCAGACAACATCTACGTCAATCCACTGCGGCCAGCCTGACACAGGCAGCTCCACCAGCTTCTGTCTGTCGTATTGCGCCACCAGCCAGCGCGGTAGGCTGCTCCAGCCGTGCCCCTGCTGTGCCATCTCTAAGAGCATAAGGTAGGACGGCGCAGACCAGACGATCCCTTCCGGTTGCAGCCGGTCGCTACGTTTATAGGTATTGAGATAGAGCTGGCGGACTGTCGCCAATTGGCTACGTGTTACGGTTTTTTCAGTCGCGAGCGGGTGAGCAACCGACACGAAGACTGCCATTTCAGTCTTAACCTGCAAACGCGCAGCGGCAATATCGGGCGGGTAATCTGTCTGAGCACGTAATAGCCCGACATGCGCGCGGTCCATTTGCAGCAGGTCGATGACGTCGTCGCCTTCCGCAACCAGACATTCAAATTCAATATCGGGAAAGTTGTGTGCGAAACGCTGAATCACGGGTTCGTAATGGGTGGCTTGCCAGATATCGGACAGTACAAACGTCAGGCGGGGTTCGATATGGTCTGCCAGACGGATCGCCAGCTCATCCAGCTCTTCGCTGGCGGACAAGATCGCCTGTACGTGAGAAAGTACTTTTCTGCCTGCCAGCGTCAGTACCGGTTGATGGCCGGCTCGATCAAACAGCGTCAGCCCCAGATCGGCTTCCAGATTGGCAATGGCGGCGCTGATGGTGGACTGGCTTTTATGCAAGCGCCGGGCGGCGGCGGAAAACGAACCTGCATCAACGGTGGTGATAAAAGCCAGCAATGATTCTGGTGAATAACGCATCTTTATCTATACCCTAAATAATTCGAGTTTCAGGAAGGCGGCGACGCAGTGAATCCCCAGGAGCTTACATCAGTAAGTGACTGGGGTGAGCGAGGAAAGCCAACGCACATGCAACTTGAAGTATGACGAGTATATCGTTTTTATCGATGGAATCTAACTGTACTCTACCAGCTTATGCGATGAAAATAAGGCCGTAATACGATGCCATCCATGGTCATGGCAAAAACTGACCAGTAACTTGCAATAAATAAAAGTGAATGTGGTATGCAGAACAAGACTAGCAAAACCTTACGTGAACGCCTGTGCCATGCCGTGGGCTTTGAGCTGATTGCGTTGATGATCTGTGCGCCTGCGGGTGCCTGGCTGCTGAATAAATCCCTTTTCGATATGGGCGCACTGGCCATTATGTTGTCCAGCGTCGCGATGATCTGGAATATGATCTACAACTCGATATTCGATCGCTTATGGCCTGCGGAACGCGTTAAGCGTCGGCTGCCGATCCGCGTCGCTCACGCCTTGGGGTTTGAAGGCGGTTTTATCTTGATTGGTTTGCCGCTGGCGGCATGGATGCTGAACGTCACGCTGTGGCAGGCGCTGATGGTGGAGATCGGTTTCTTCTTGTTCTTCCTGCCGTATACCGTGCTGTATAACTGGGCTTACGACACGTTACGTGAACGCATTGTGAATCGTCGCAATCATGTCCAACACGTATCGGCTGGCTCCCGCCTGCGCTAAATAACTTTGCAAAATAATAGATCACTTGGAGGGAACTCAGTCCGAATTGAGCGATCTGATCAATCGCCAAACATCACAAATCACCAACCGGACTGAGCGATGCCGATCATAGCAGTAATCCCTGATGAAGAACGACAACTGATGCGTAAAGAAATCCAGCAGACACGCGATAAAAATTACGCCAGACGACTCATTGCCATGCTGATGTTGCATCGCGGGATGACCGTCACCGACGTTGCCAGACTGCTCTGCGCTGCCCGCTCATCCGTCGGTCGATGGATTAATTGGTTTACTTTACATGGTATTGAAGGACTACAAAGTCTCAGGTCCGGACGTGCTCCCCGGTGGCCTGTCGCTGATATTCTTCAGGTTCTTCCACTGCTGGTACAACGCTCTCCGCAGGATTTCGGCTGGCTGCGTTCCCGATGGAGCACTGAGTTATTGGTACTTATCGTTAATCACTGGATGCTCAAAGGACAACAGAAGCGTATTACTACGCCGGGACATAACCAAAAACATTATCTGGCAGGTGCACTGCATTCGGACACGAGGCGAGTCCATTATGTCGGCGGTAACAGCAAGTGCTCTGATTTATTTATCAATCTGTTAGAGGCATTACGGCGCACATACCGGCGAGCAAAAACGCTCACGATAGTGGTAGATAACTACATTATCCATAAAAGCCACAAGGTGGAGCGCTGGCTGGAGAAAAACAAGAAGTTCAGGTTGTTGTTCCTGCCAACGTATTCGCCGTGGCTGAATCCAATAGAATTGCTGTGGCTGTCGTTGCACGAAACCATAACGCGTAACCATCAGTGCCGATATATGTGGCAATTGCTGGGTCGGGTAAATCAATTTATGAATGCGGCCTCACCGTTCCCCGGCAATCATCATGGTCTGGCTAAAGTGGAGCGATAATATGCAAAGTTATTTAGTCCCGCCCTTTACCGGTGTGTCAGTTTGAAGCTTTGATACGCCGGTAGCTCAAGCGATCGCCATAAATACCATGACGCCACGGTGCGGTAAGGCTGACAGGGCAGGCTGAGCACCTGTAACTCGCGCGGCTTCGGCATATCCGATAAATCGTAGATGTAGCGCAATCCCTGACGAATGCCCAAATCGTCGAGCGGCATGATGTCGGTGCGTTCCAGCGAATAAATCAAAAACATTTCTACCGTCCAGCGCCCGATCCCCTTTATCGAGGTGAGCTGCTGAATGAGCGTGCCATCATCCCTCTCTGCGGCCTGTTCGAGGCTCGGTACCAGCCCACTTACTGCACCCTGTGCGATGCCATGTAGCGTATCCGCTTTGCGGGCGGAAAAGCCGCACTGCCGCAGCGTGTCGGTGGAACAGGCCAGCATTTGTTGCGGGCTGGGAAAGACATCATCATGTACCCGCAAGAGCTTCGCGACCATCGCATCTCCGGCACGCGTCGTCAGTTGCTGATAGGCAACCGCACGCATCAGCGCCTCATAGGGTTCCCGGTGTGGTGCAGTTTGATGACGACAGTCACCGACCTGCTCGATCACGCTTGCCCAGCGTGTATTAATCGCACTGAGATGTGCTTTGGCGTGCTGCGTCAAATCCGACGATGGGTGGGATGGCATAAACGGCTTCCGTGATGCGAACGCAAAGGACAGGAAACGAGCATAGGTGATTGCCGCGCGACACGCCATCTGGGAAGGGCTATTCGTATGAAAAAGAACATCCGAATGAAAAAGCAAGAATTGAACGTGTGCGCAGGGTGACTTCGGTTTAGCGTTAGCTCATGACGTGACTTTCAGTAATAGTAAGATTAGCAGTAATACTGAATTGAAATGAGGTGCATAAATGCGTAACGACACGATGCTTAACGATACACCGTTTCAGGATGACGACTCGCGCTGGCAGGCGGTAGTAACACGCAATAAGGCGGCTGACGGTTGTTTTATCTATGCGGTGAAGACGACGAGTATCTACTGTGCGCCATCCTGTGCATCACGCCAGCCTCAGCGTGAAAATGTAGTGTTCTTCGCGACGGCTGATGAGGCGCAGGCGGCGGGCTTCCGCCCGTGTAAACGATGTCGTCAGGGGATGCTTTCGCGGCAGGAACAGCAGGCGCAGCAGATTGCCCGCGCGTGCCGGATGATAGAGCAGTCGGATCGTCCGCCGACGCTAGCGGTGCTGGCTCAAGCTGTAGGGATAAGCGCTTTCCATTTTCATCGCGTGTTCAAAACCACAACGGGTCTGACGCCAAAACAGTATGCCAGCGCCTATCGTCACCGGCAGTTACGTGAACATCTGGCAGACAACGGCGAGGTGACCGCAGCGATTGTCGCTGCGGGCTATGACGCCAGCGGGCGCTTTTATGCCGAAGCCGGTACGCATTTAGGAATGACGCCGACGGCGTTTCAGAACAGAGGAAAGGGGATGACGATCCACTTTGCGATTGGCCGCTGCTCACTTGGCGACGTGCTGGTGGCGGAAAGCGAGAAAGGGATCTGTGCGATCCTGCTGGGAGACGATCCTGAGCCTCTGCTCAATACACTTCAGGAGATGTTTGCTCACGCGCATTTAGTTGGCGGTGATGCAACGTTTGAACAACGGATGGCGCAGGTCGTCGGGTTTGTCGACGATCCATCCATCGGCCTGACGCTGCCGCTCGATATTCGCGGTACGGCATTCCAGCAGCGTGTCTGGCAGGCACTGCGGGCCATTCCGGTAGGAGAAACGTTGAGCTATCGTGAGGTTGCTGAGCGAATCGGATCGCCCGCTGCCGTGCGCGCTGTCGCGGGTGCCTGTGCGGCGAACCGGCTGGCGGTTGCGATTCCTTGTCATCGCGTGGTGCGGCATGATGGGGCGCTGTCAGGTTATCGCTGGGGCGTTGAGCGTAAACGTGCTCTGCTGGAGAAAGAGCAAGTGGAGAAAAAACAGATTGTGCATCAGCCAGAGGAATCGCCGCCGTGAACTTTGATTTATTTGCCGATGAAGCACCGCGTCGCTGGACGGAAACGCTGGCTTCGGGCGCGGTCATCCTGCGTGGTCGCGCCTACGACGATGCGGCGGCATTGCTGGCGGCGCTGCAAACCGTCATTGCGTGTGCGCCGCTGCGTAACATGATCACGCCGGGCGGCTTTGTGATGTCGGTGGCGATGAGCAACTGTGGACAACTTGGCTGGGTGACGGATGAACAGGGCTATCGCTACACCTCACACGATCCGCTGAGCGGAGAAGCATGGCCCGCCATGCCGGAGGCCTTTTCCCGACTGGCGAAGCTGGCGGCGAGCGAAGCCGGTTTTGTTGATTTTGAACCGGATGCCTGCCTGATCAATCGCTATGATGTTGGTACGAGAATGTCTCTGCATCAGGATAAAAACGAACGGGATTTTCACCAGCCCATCGTGTCTGTCTCGCTGGGGCTCAGTGCGACGTTCCTGTTTGGCGGTATGGTGCGTAGTGATAAAGCACGTCGTGTTCCGCTGACGCATGGCGATGTGGTGGTCTGGGGTGGTGAATCGCGGCTCTATTTCCACGGTATTCTGCCGTTGAAAAGTGGCGCGGTACCAGAAGGGATGCCTGATGAATGCCGTTTTAATCTGACGTTTCGTAAAGCCGGATAAGAGAACGCTATTCTGCTTACCGTGAATTTTGTTTGCACTTGAGTGAATTCCTTTTAAATAGATAGCCAGCCCGCATCGGTATACAGGCTGGCTTAGGGGAATAATGCTGATCGCTTAAGCCCGTTGTTAGAGGAAACACAGGGGGAGGTTCCCGCAGGGACGCCTCACCCCTGTGGTCGCCCCGTGTATCTCGATGCTTAAACGGTCGGTATTAGGCGTAGAGTCGAGCTTATTTCTTGCTGAACTTCATATAATCAAGGGCGCTTTCTGCCGCAATACGACCTGAGTTGAGCGCAAAGCCAAACGTGCCGCCGCCTAACAGCAGGTCATAGGTGTCGCCATACATGCCAGCGGCATCATTACCTGTGACGTACAGGCCCGGAATGACCTCGCCGGATTTATCTATCGCCTGCATTTTTTCGTTGATCTTCACGCCGCCTAATGTGCCCAGCGCGGCGGGCTGCATTCTCACCGCATAGAACGGGCCGGTTTTTATCGGACGCAGGTAATCCATATTTTTGTTGAACACGTCATCCCGTTTTTGCGTCGCAAACTTGTTGTTTTCTTCCAGCGTATTCTTCAGCACGCTGGCATCCACGCCCATCTCTTTCGCCAGCCCGTCAATGGTGGCGGATTTGAAGACGAAGCCGCGATTTTTCTGACTTTCCTTCGTAAATTCGCTATCGAATTTTGTCAGCTTGGTATTGGCAATAACCCATTCGCCAATCGGCACATCAATGCCGTCTTCGACGTAATGTTTACGGGATGTCTCGTCAAAAATGGAGTACATGATGCCGCCCGCTTTTGACAACGCGTTGCCGGAGTGTGGCCAGATGATGACGTTAGATTCATCGGTAAAGCGGCGGCCGTGTTGATCAATCCACAGATAGGGCTGACGCGCGGCGGCCAGCAGGTGAGAGTTAGGCGCATAGTCTGGTAGGCCGGGGCGATAGGCTTGCAGCAGACCCATGCCGTCCGGTTTGGCACCGGCTTTCCAGGCCATATTAATCCCGTCGCCGTCTTTACCGACGTTGCCAACCATAATGGTGTCGGGGAAGGCGGCATATTTTTGCAGCATCTCTTTATTGTTGGCGTAGCCGCCAGTGGCGATGATGACGGCCTTGGCGTCTATCTGGAAGGTGTTGCCGTCGCTATCTTGTGCGATGACGCCCGTGACTTTGCCGTCTTTCACGACCAGATCTTTACCCGCCGTTTTCACCAACGTGGTGACATCCATACTTTTAAACTGCTCATGGAATGTCTTAATCAGGTGGCGTCCGTGGCCGGGGCCGTCGATCACATGCCAGGTCAACATACCGCCGGGGCCGCCGGGGCCGATGTATTCAAACTTGATGCCTTTCGATTTCACCCACTCAATTGTATCCGCTGAGCGATTCACGAAGGCGCGAACCACAAAGGGGTTTGCCATCCAGTGGCTATAATCCATGATGGTTTTAAACGCCATATCAGGCGTCACTATAATCCCCTGACGTTTCTGCATGCTGCTGTTGGCGGCGAAGATGCCTTCGGCAAAGTTACCCGTGCCACCGACGATCGGCTGTTTTTCCAGTAAGACGATTTTCGCCCCTTTTTCTGCGGAGGCCATGGTTGCCGAGGTACCAGCCGCGCCTGCACCGATAATAACGATGTCGGCACTTTTCGGGATTTCCGGCTTTGCTGCGTCCGCTGCCTGTGCGGTAGACCAGCTCATCATCGAGAGACAGAGCGTCGCGAGTACACTTTTTCTGAAGCGTTTCATGATGTTTTCCTTGATGTTATTAATATTTTTACAACACGGTGTGTTACCGCCGCGTTCCCACTGCCGTATTTCGCGCATGGAGAGCGTCGCACGTGGAAAACCCAACGGGATTAATTCGCTTTAGCCTGCGAGTACGCATCTTCCGCCGCTTCATGCACTGCACCACTGGTCATCGTGGCACCCGACACGCCATCAACCTGTATGCTCTGCTTTTCGGTCATAGTTTTTGCGAGTTCGATTGCCGCTTCCCCGCCGACTTCTGGTGTCTCTTCAGGTGCATCAATGGTCGATTTGAGGACTTTCCCCTGTGCATCGATATCGAGCGTGACGGTGACATCGCCGCCGATACCCTGTCTGGCGGCAGAATAGGTACCAGCTTTAAAATTCCCTTCTTGTGCGACTGCGGTTTCTACTGCGAATAAAAAGCAAAGTGGCAAAATGGCTGAGAATGTTTTCATATAACTTTTCATATAAGTAAGAGAGTCCCGTTGGTTTGAATGAGGTGAATAACTACGCTATCTCCCATGAATCAAGTGATAGCCGTCGTCGTTATTGAGAGGCCTGAATATCAGGCAGCAAATCGGTAAGCCAATGCCGAGTAATAAAAATAACAGGCTGAAATGGTTAAGATTGAAGATGATTTCGAACTGAGAGAGAAAACGTAATAGTGGAAACGTCAGCGTCATACTGAGCATGACGGAAAGTAGTTGGCTAATGGTCAAAAGGTTATTACCGCTGTGATACGTGCTGTTATTCAGATTACTGAAAGCCAGCGTACTTTCAGCTGAATATAACGTCGAAATCAGCACGCCTAACAGCATGGCGATAATGCCGATGAGGTGCATCGATCTCTCTTGCACCGCCGCGCTCAACGCGAGCACGCATAGCGACGTTACGCTGGTTGTCAGCATCAACAGCCGCCGATAGCCAATACGCTTGACCAGCGGCTCAAACAGCAGCTTTGACAACAGCGCACCACTGGAAAAGAGCAGCAGAATCAGGCTGGTTTCTGCTGGCTTACAGGCCAGCGTCGTTTGCAGCATGAGTGAGAGCACAACGGGTATTGATGCCAGTAGCGTTCGCGTCACGATGCCGCCAATGACGCCGACAGAAAAGGTTCTGATGCCAAACAGTGCGCGCGGGAATAATGCTGTCTCTGCAATGAGATGTTGTCGGTAGTAAAGAAAAACCAAACCCAATGTGCTGCAAGACAGAAATAACATGACGAACGTTGGCAGTATATTTCTCGTGGCGGTGGTTAGCATGAACGCCACAAGGAATAACATCAAAATGGGAAAGGCAACTTCATAGGCACCCGTGCGTGACGACTCTTTAGTCGTCGCAACAGGAATATATTTGGTTGCCAGAAAAAAGCAGAGTAAAGCCAGCGGGATATTAACGAAAAAAATAGCCTGCCAGGATAGAAAATTAACCAGAATATTACCGAACACGGGGCCGATTAGGGGGCCGAGTAATCCCAACAAGGTCACCCGATTAAGAAAGCGTAATTTCAGACTCTGCGGCGTGGTACGTAATATCACAGTTCTGATGATGGGCAGCATGAGCGCACCGCCTATGCCTTGAATAAAGCGGTAAAGGCTTAAACTGCCGAGCGTGGTGGCCGTCATACACAGCAGCGAGCCGAGCGTGAAAATGGCAATCGCTATCTGGTAGGTTTTTCTATCTCCTAGCCGTTCCGCCAGCCAGCTATTAGCCGGCGTAAACGCGACAACCGTGACAATGTAGGAAATCACGATCGTTTCCATATTCAATACCGGCTGGTGCAGCGACTGCGCAATAGCGGGAATGGCGATATACACCATGGTGGTATCCAGGGATTGCATGAAAAAGGTGGCTGAAGCAATCCAGAATAAGACCCATGACGTATTCATTTAGGCCACCGTCATTTGTCCGGCATAAAGCACGAACAGTCGTAGCAGGAACACGCCGAACAGACTCATGACGGCTAAGGTAATCACTTGCCCTTTGCCGGAATGGGCAGAAGGTTTGCGTACCCGATTGGCAATGGATGGGATCACAATGCCGATGCCGATAATGCCAATCCAGAATACGCTTCCCCAGAAGCCTGACAGCGCGGTCTGGGCGGCGACAACTTTTTGCCCGCCGCCAAGCAGCAGCCCGACAAAAAACGCCAGCAGCAGGAACAATTCGGCATACACCACTGGGGTTTCTACACGATGGATGAAATGCAGGGAGAGTGAATTCCCTGAAGTATGACGCCCCCACGCGCTGGCCAGCAGTATGACGGCAATACCGGATGTCGTACCGGATACTAAAAACAGGACGGGCAAGACGGGATTGTTCAGCAGCGGGAACGATTTCAGCGCGGACAGCAGAAAGCCGGTATAGCAGCCGAGTAGGATTGCCAAGACCAGCAGCAGGTTTTCAATCACCGCGGCGTTTTTGACGATAATTGCGGTTAATCTACGCGCTCGTGCAGCCAGTGCGGGCCGGTGCCAGACGGTCTCAAGCTGAGTCAGCCATACGTCATGATAAAGCGTGATGAGCCACAGCAGCATTACAACGAAATACACCTGAAAGAGCATCACGCCAAGCGACATGATGGAGGTGGGATTGTAAAAGACCATCAAATACCAAAAGGTCAGCGGCTTAGTCAGGTGAAAAATCAGAATCACGAGCCCGAGGATCACGGCAAGCGGTGCCACGATGGCCGTGGCTTTGATAACGCGATTACTGCCGTGGTATTCGGTAGGAACGTAGTGCCTAAGGAGCAGAGACAGCGACACCATCCCCGACGAGATACCAACCAGAAGAAGATAAACGGCGATGGGCCAATCCCAGACCAGCGTGTCGAACGTGAAGGCGTTATGCATTGTCGATTACTCCTCGTTTCCCAGGCATACGATAGAGTTGAGGTTCGGTGCCCAAATAAACCTTGGAGCGGTAGGTCGCGTTGCTCTCGATCATCTTGGCAATGTTGCTTTCAGGGTCGTTGAGATCGCCAAATACCAACGCTTTAGTGGGGCAGATTTCGACGCAGGCGGGCTGTTTCCCTGCCGCCAGATTGGTTTCCCGACAAAAATTGCATTTGTCTGCTGTTTTCGTGACGGGGTTGATGAAACGCACATGATAAGGGCACGCGGCAATACAGTAGCGACAACCCACGCAGCGTTTATCGTTGACGTCAACAATGCCGGTGAGCGCATCTTTAAAGGACGCCCCCGTTGGGCAGACGGCAACGCAGGGCGGATTCTCACAGTGCTGGCAGGACTTACGGAAAAATTGCTTGATGGCGCGCGTTTTCTCGACGGCGGGAATGTCGACGGTTTGCAGTATGTCCAGCCGGGTTACGCCATCAGGGACGTTATTCGTCTCTTTGCAGGCCTTGATACAGGCTTTGCATCCGATACAACGCATTTCGTTATGTAATAAGCCATATTTAACGGCTAATTTACCCTGCGTTTTTTCTGGCTCATTTTGAGCTTGTACGAGACCGATATTTCCACTAACGGCAATCGCACTTCCCATATAGGCAATAAAACGACGGCGAGATAATTCTTCCATATCATAAATCTTCACATTGAGGTGATAGCCGCGCGAACACCCAATTTTTCATGGATGTTATTAACCCAGCGATAGCGTTAATATTTCGCAGTTTGACGCTAATAGAAAAACAGTGGTCAATCATTATGATGAAAATAATAAATAGGCCATGTTGTTATTGTGGTTTTATTGGAGCATGGCGATAAAAGGCTAAGTGTGCGTTTGGTCACATTTATTTTTTTGTAGTTACCTATATAACAAACATCGATTTGTTATATATGGAATTAAATTGGTCGTTTATTTATTTCTTAGAAGGGTTGTTTTTAGGAGGCAGCGTTTCCATTGTCGTGGTTTGTTTTTTTATCTTTCTGCTTGCGATTATAGTGAGTAATTGATGTATATCAGATTATACGTTTTTTTATCCGCTAATGATGGCGTTTAAATTGATGGTGGTATTTTCTTTGCAACAAATAAAAAACGTTAGTGCTTATTTGGCACTAACGTTTATGTAACATAAGTAATTAAGAATAGAAAATCTTAATGGTAGGTTGGCATCAGGGTTTTAAGTGTTTATCAAGAAAGCGGACGGTAATTTTCATGATGTCCGGTTGCAGCCAATGTTGCCCGCCGTGCTCTGCGTCCTTAACGCTGTAATAGGTCGATTCGATATTTTTCTCTCTAAGAGCCTGATGCAGTCTCTCGGTCTGACGTGGAGAAACCACCGTATCGTTCGTGCCGTGCATGATCAGAAATGGGGGCGTTGCACTGCTGATAAAGTTAATAGGGTTAGCGGCGGCTGCTTTTTCAGGATAGCGGGTGATTGCGCCTCCTTCATTAAATACAGAGGTACCGTTGACCCAAATAGCTTCTGTCGCAGAAGGTGAAGCGTGCCTCTGGACGACATCATCAGGGAAACCTTCTCCCACCAGCGTCAGGTCGGATAGCCCATAAAAATCAATCGCGGCTTGAACATCACTGCTTTGGTCGAGGTTATCGCCTTTATCGTAGGTTTTTGAGCCATTTGTCGCTCCGGCAAATGCTGCCAGATAGCCTCCCGCAGAGGCACCGAAAACCGCAGCGTGTTGGCCGTCAATGCCGAATTTTTTCGCATTGGCGCGCAGATAACGAATAGCGGATTTTACATCTTCCAGCGGCGCGGGGAAAAGAACGGTAGGGGCGACACGATATTCCATACTGGCAACCACATAACCCGCTTCGGCAAGGTTAAGACGCTGTTGCAGATAATTATCTTTATTGGCATTAACGAATCCGCCACCGGTAATGAATAATACGACGGGAAGCGCTGTTTTCGCTTCGGGCTGAAGAATATCCATTTTTAATGCAACATTCGGATAGCCACGCACCGATACCTGAGAATAAACGACATCAGAGATTAATTTCACCGACGTTGTTTCCTGCTTTACGCTAATGTCATGCTGAGTCTGTGCTGCACTTATTGCTGTTGCCCCCATCATTGCCAATGATGCTAATCCTATTTTTGTTGTTTTCGGATAATTCATGTTTTAAGTCCTTTTGTTAGGGGTTTGTAAACTTTTTCGATTTGTAAGGGATGATGTTATTATTTGTAAAAATAATATTAAAAAATCTTTAATGTTATGGGTGTCCGTCTTGGCTAATAAATTATTTCCTTATTGATAATAAGTTGACTATATCTACCATTAACGTTATTCCTCATTAATTAAATGTGCATCTAATCACATTTGATTATTTACAAAACCTTATAATTGTTATCATAGGTGATGATACTCGTCATACTTCAAGTTGCATGTGCGTTGGCTGCGCTTAGTCACCCGAATCACTTACTTGAGTAAGCTCATCGGGATTCCTTCACTTGCCGCCTACCTGAAACTCGAATTATTTAGAGTATATAAATGAGGCAGTTGATGCGTAATATAAAACAATGTTTAGCATAAAGCGTGTGATTTATTATCAGGAACTCATCCGGGTCGGGAGTTTCACCAAGGCGGCGAAAGCGCTGAATATCTCTCAGGCTTTTTTGTCACAGGAGATCGCGCGCCTAGAGATTGAAACGGAAAGAAAACTGATTAACAGAACCACTCGGCAGTTTTCTCTGACGCCATTTGGGCAGATCTTTGCTGACAAAATTCAGGGGATGATTAAAGAACATTATGAGCTGGAACAGTTCGTTAGCAGCTATGAGGAAAGCACGGACGGCGCACTGCTGGTTGGGGTGATCCCAATTTTTAATCGTCTGGCCCACTACAATATGTTTAACCTGTTTCAGAAAGCCTATCCCAATATTGATATCTCTTTTATTGACGGTGTGAGTACCGATTTACTGGAAAGGGTGCGCAACGGCGAGATCCACCTGTCTTTCTCGACGCCTTTCGATGAATACCTGAACGATCCTTTGTTTCATCACACTATTTGCCAGATTGATGACATTGTTGCCGTGATGGCGACGTCGCATCCCTTGGCTGACAATAAGACGCTAAGCCTGCCGCAACTGGTAAAAGAAAAGCTGATCGTTCCGCAGAAAGGGACGGGGGAGCATGCCGCCGTTTCTGAATCCTTCACCAGACAGGGCATCAACCCCAGCTACTTTCGTGAATGCAGCAACATGGACATCATTATGGATCTGGTGATGAACCTATCCGGCGTGGTCTTCCTCTGTTCGTCTGTCGCCAAAAGCCTGACTGCTTACGACGTCGCGGTTATTCCGCTGGAAGAGCAGTTAAAAAGGACTTTCGCCATTAGCTATCTGAAGCGCAGCGTGAACATTCCCATGGTGCGTCTGTTTTTGGATTTTCTGCAAGATTACAGCGAGTCTGTTCGGTAGCGCATTTTATCCCCTCCCTCGATTCATTCAGTTTCCGCTTCCCGCTATTCACACGTTTTAGGTAAATGTTGCAAATGTGAATAAATGTGAGGCGATTCAAATTATCGTCATCAATATACTTGTATGGTAGTCAGCATAAACGAATAGCTATATGCACAGAAGGATAAGTAACGTGAAGATTGTCAGCGCTGAAGTGTTTGTCACCTGCCCGGGGCGGAACTTTGTCACCCTGAAGATTACGACAGATAGCGGATTAACCGGCCTTGGTGATGCGACGCTCAACGGGCGTGAGCTGCCGGTCGCCTCTTACCTCAAAGATCATGTGTGTCCGCAGCTTATCGGCCGTGATGCGCACCAGATCGAAGACATTTGGCAGTATTTCTATAAAGGCGCTTACTGGCGTCGTGGCCCGGTAACCATGTCCGCGATTTCCGCTGTCGATACCGCGCTGTGGGACATCAAGGCTAAAGCAGCCAACATGCCGCTCTACCAATTGCTTGGCGGTGCATCGCGCACGGGTGTGATGGTGTATTGCCACACGACGGGTCACTCGATTGATGAAGTGCTGGATGATTACGCGAAACATCGCGACCTAGGCTATAAAGCGATTCGCGTGCAGTGCGGTGTGCCCGGCATGAAAACCACCTACGGCATGGCCAAAGGAAAAGGGCTGGCGTATGAGCCAGCGACGAAAGGCAGCTTGCCGGAAGAGCAACTGTGGTCCACGGAAAAATACCTCGATTTCACGCCGAAGCTGTTTGAAGCCGTGCGCGACAAATTTGGCTTCAACGAACACATGCTGCACGACATGCACCACCGCCTGACGCCGATTGAAGCGGCGCGTTTTGGTAAAAGCATTGAGGACTATCGCCTATTCTGGATGGAAGACCCGACGCCGGCGGAAAATCAGGAATGCTTCCGTCTAATTCGTCAGCACACCGTCACGCCGATTGCGGTGGGAGAAGTTTTCAACAGCATCTGGGATTGTAAGCAGCTAATCGAAGAACAACTCATCGACTACATCCGCACTACGATTACCCACGCGGGCGGGATTACCGGCATGCGCCGCATCGCCGACTTTGCGTCGCTCTATCAGGTACGCACCGGTTCGCACGGCCCGTCGGATCTGTCGCCTGTTTGCATGGCGGCGGCGCTGCATTTTGACCTCTGGGTGCCAAACTTCGGCGTGCAGGAATATATGGGTTACTCGGAGCAAATGCTGGAAGTGTTCCCACATAGTTGGACATTCGATAACGGTTATATGCACCCAGGCGAAAAGCCAGGTTTAGGCATTGAGTTTGATGAAAAGCTGGCAGCCAAATATCCCTATGACCCCGCGTATTTGCCGGTTGCCCGTCTGGAAGATGGCACGTTGTGGAATTGGTAAGAGTGGAACGGGTAATAAGAGGCCAAAACATGAAAAGTATTGTGATACAGCAGCCAAATTCGCTGGTGATTGAGGAGCGCAGTATTCCGCAACCGGCGGCAGGTGAAGTTCGAGTAAAGGTGAAGCTGGCGGGCATCTGTGGTTCTGACAGCCATATCTATCGCGGACATAACCCTTTCGCTAAGTATCCGCGGGTTATCGGGCATGAATTTTTCGGTGTGATTGAGGCGGTTGGTGACGGTGTGGATGCAGCCCGGTTGGGCGAACGCGTCTCGGTTGATCCGGTGGTGAGTTGCGGCCACTGCTACCCGTGTTCAATCGGCAAGCCGAATGTCTGTACCTCGCTAGTGGTGCTGGGTGTGCATCGTGACGGCGGATTCAGCGAGTACGCCGCCGTATCTGCGAAGAATGCACACGTCATTCCCGATGAGATTCCCGATGAATTTGCCGTGATGGTGGAGCCTTTTACGATTTCCGCCAACGTGACCGCGCAGGTGAAACCGACAGAACAGGATATCGCCCTGATTTATGGCGCAGGGCCGATGGGGTTGACCTCGGTTCAGGTACTGAAAGGCGTGTTCAAAGTGAAGGAAGTGATCGTCGTAGATCGTATTCCCGAACGTCTGGAGATGGCATTACGTAGCGGGGCGGACAGGGTTATCAACAACGCGTCGCTGTCATTAAAAGATGAGCTGGAGACGCTGAATATCAAGCCTACGCTGATTATTGATGCAGCCTGCCATCCGTCTATTTTGCAGGAAGCGATTACGATTGCTTCTCCTGCGGCGCGTATCGCCATCATGGGTTTTTCCAGTGAGCCTTGTCAGATCAGCCAGCAGGGAATCACCAGTAAAGAGATCTCCATCTTCTCATCGCGTTTGAATGCCAATAAATTCCCTATCGTGATTGAGTGGCTGAAAGAGAAACGTATCGATCCGGCAAAGCTGATCACACACCGATTTGATTATCAGCAGGTGGTACAGGCGATTGAGGTCTTTGAAAAAGATCAAAAACGCTGCTGCAAAGTCTTACTGACTTTTAATGAAGCATGACGGGTATTAGCAACAAGGTCCATATAAAAGGGAAACACACTATCGATTACAGAAAACTATAATGATTCCTTTGAAGTAATTATTTCTCTCTTAATCACTCCAGACCATAAATAACGGGCTGGAGTGGATTGCGACACCATGATGAACGGTAATTTTATTTACTGTTATTTATACCCTAAATAATTCGAGTTGCATGACAAAACGTTAACGTTTTGAACAACGCTCTGCGTTGATCCTTTAGGGCAAGGCCCATTTATGGCCTTGTAACGCGGCGACGCAGTGAATCCCCAGGAGCTTACATAAGTAAGTGACTGGGGTGAGCGAGGAAACCAACGCACATGCAGCTTGAAGTATGACGGATATACCATAATTACAAAACGTCGAGAGTATATATATGAATAAGCATAAGATAGCATCTGGACAAGATAAGCCTGCAAGAAGTACCTCTGACTTAGTCAAAGCGGCGGTGTCCGGCTGGCTAGGTACGGCATTAGAATTCATGGATTTCCAGCTGTATTCGCTCGGTGCGGCACTGGTCTTTCATGAAATATTCTTTCCTGAACAATCAGCGGCGATGGCGCTGATTCTGGCAATGGGCACCTATGGCGCAGGCTATATTGCTCGTATTGTTGGTGCCTTTATTTTTGGCCGTATGGGTGACTCCATCGGCAGAAAGAAAGTGCTCTTTATTACCATCACCATGATGGGGATCTGTACCACGTTAATCGGCGTACTGCCGACCTATGCACAGATTGGTATTTTCGCGCCGATCTTGCTGGTGACCTTGCGTATCGTGCAGGGGCTGGGGGCGGGCGCGGAGATTTCCGGTGCAGGCACCATGCTGGCTGAATACGCGCCGAAAGGCAAACGCGGGATTATTTCCTCACTGGTTGCCATGGGCACCAACTGCGGCACGCTCAGCGCTACGGCTATCTGGGCCGTGATGTTTTTCACCCTTGAAAGAGAAGAGTTACTGGCATGGGGCTGGCGTGTACCGTTCCTGGCCAGCGTCGTCGTGATGATATTCGCGATCTGGCTGCGTATGAACCTGAAGGAAAGTCCGGTCTTTGAGAAAGTCAGCAATGATGTCTCCGGTACTGAAGATCCGTCATCTGCTCTGGTGGTTGAGCAAAGCGAGCAAAAATCCATCTTGTCGATGTTCAAAAGCAAAGCGTTTTGGCTGGCAGTCGGGTTGCGTTTCGGTCAGGCGGGAAATTCAGGATTAATTCAGACCTTCCTGGCAGGGTATTTGGTTCAAACGCTGTTGTTCGAGAAGTATATTCCGACAGATGCATTGATGATCAGTTCTATTATAGGTTTTATCACCATTCCATTCTTAGGATGGCTCTCGGATAAAGTCGGTCGTCGCATACCTTATATTATTCTTAATATCTCGGCGATATTGTTAGCCTACCCTATGCTCTCTCTCATCGTTGATAAAGAGAATAGCGTGAATGTCATTATCGTCAGCATTATCATTATTCATAACTTTGCGGTACTGGGATTATTTGCGCTGGAGAATATCACTCTGGCAGAAATGTTCGGCGGACGTAGCCGCTTTACGCAAATGGCGATTGCCAAAGAAACCGGTGGTTTAGTTGCCGTTGGTTTTGGTCCGGTATTAGCGGGTATTTTCTGCAATATGACCGGTTCCTGGTGGCCTATTGTTGTGATGCTGATTGTCTATTCCGTAATTGGTTTATTCGCGGCTATCTGCATGCCGGAAGTCAAAGATCGCGATTTAGATGAATTAGAAGACGCAGCATAACGTTCAGATTGTCATTGTTCGAGTTGCAGGGCGTTGACCTTTCTGCAACTCGAATTATTTAGGGCGTAGACGTATTTTTTGAATCACCTATCAGGGATAACGATGAGTATTAATAAGTTTTCTACTCTTAAACCGCAGGTTGTGGTGCCGCGTTACGACCGCAGCCAGCTAAAAACGCGTATTGCGCATATTGGCTTTGGCGCATTCCACCGAGCGCATCAGGCGGTCTGTGCCGATAAACTGGCAGCAGAGCAAGGCAGCGACTGGGGTTATTGCGAAATTAATCTGATTGGCGGCGAGCAGCAGATCGAGGCCATTCGCCAGCAGGATTTACTGTGGTCGGTTTCCGAAATGGCGGATAGCGGCTGGAATAGTCGGGTCATCGGCGTGGCGACGACTGCGCTGCATGCGGAAGTCGAAGGTATTGAGGCGGTGCTGGAAGCGTTAAGCGCACCGGATATCGCCATCGTGTCGATTACCGTAACGGAGAAAGGCTATTGCCATCATCCCGCTACCGGACAGTTGAATATCGAACATCCGCTGATTTGCCACGATCTGGCGTTACCCGCAGAACCACGCTCCCTGCCCGGTGTGATTCTGGCTGCCATCAAACGCAGACGAGAACGCCAGCTACCGGCATTCAGCGTGATGTCCTGCGATAATATGCCGGAAAACGGACACGTTACGCGCAACGTTATCGTGCAACTGGCTGAACAGCAGGATGTCGGACTGGCGCGTTGGATTGAACAGCACGTCACCTTTCCCTCCACCATGGTGGACCGTATTGTCCCCGCCATTACCGACGAAACGCTGGAGACGATCCAAGGGCAACTGGGCGTCGCCGATCCGGCTGGGGTCGCCTGTGAGCCGTTCTTCCAGTGGGTGATTGAAGATAACTTCGTTAACGGTCGCCCCGCGTGGGAAAAGACTGGCGCGGAGCTGGTACAGGATGTGCTGCCGTTTGAGGAAATGAAGCTGCGCATGCTTAACGGTAGCCACTCGTTTCTGGCGTATCTCGGCTATCTTGCTGGCTATCAGCATATCAGCGAGTGCATGCAGGACAGCGCGCTGGTCGCGGCAGCGCACCATTTGATGCTGCGTGAACAGGCACCGACGCTGCGTACGCAGGGTGTCGATCTTGCCGCCTATGCCGGTGCGTTGCTTGATCGCTATCGTAACCGTGCGTTAAAACATCGTACCTGGCAGATTGCGATGGACGGTTCGCAAAAACTGCCGCAGCGGATGCTGGATTCGATCCGCTGGCATTTGGCGAACGGTAGCCGTTTTGATGCGCTGGCGCTTGGCGTGGCGGGATGGATGCGCTATGTCGGCGGTGTAGATGAGCAAGGGCAACCGATTGAAATCAGCGATCCGCTAAAAGAAACGATCGCTGAAACGGTGCAAAACAGTATGGAAGGGGAAAGCCGTGTCGTTGCATTGCTGGCGCTGACGGCAATTTTCGGTGAGGATTTACCGCAGAATCCCGCTTTTGTGGAAGCTGTGACGCAGCACTATTTATCGCTGTTGGTTAACGGTGTGAAAGGAACGTTGCAGGCGGCAGACTGGTAGGATGAAAAGCGCGGCGGGTTCGGTAACACTGACACTCGCTGCGCTAAGCGTGTATCATAAGCGGTAAATTTCTTGGCTAAGCACAGCGGCATGGATACCTCTTTTCAGATCAACAACAGCGAACCAGTCAACCAGCAAATTTATCGCGTACTGCGCAAAGACATTGTGGAATGCAATATTCCGCCGGGTAAACTGCTGTCTGAAAAAGAAATCTCTGTGCGTTTTGATGTTTCTCGCCAGCCGGTCAGAGAGGCCTTTATCAAGCTGGCCGAGGCCGGACTGGTGCAGATCATGCCCCAGCGCGGCACGTTTGTGATGAAGATCTCTGAGCAGCGCGTGGCGGATGCCCGCTTTATCCGTCAGGCACTGGAATGCGCCATTGTGCGCCGTGCAGCCGAAATGGTGACGGATGAGCAACTCTTGACGCTAGAGCACAACTTACGCCGTCAGGAACTGGCCGCGCAGAATGAACAGGTTCGCGAGTTTCTTAGCCTCGATGACAGCTTCCATCAACTTCTGACGCAGATTGCCAACTGTCCGCTGGCGTGGGAAACCATCGAATCGATCAAAGCGACGATGGACCGCGTGCGTTTTCTCAGCCTGAGTCAGGTTTCACCCCCGCCAAGCCTAATCCAACAGCACTACCTGATTTTTAGCGCCCTGAAAGCGCGCGATCCCGATGCGGCGGAAAAAGCGATCCGTGAGCATTTACAGGAAATGATCTATTCGATCACGCCGATTGCACAGCAGAATAGCGACTGGTTCGAGCACGCCTGAGCGGGTATTGCGATATCCCGATCGCTATAGGTCAGCCGATCGGTAATATCGTAAGCGATGGTGCTAAATACGCCATTTGCTGGGGTTGAACGTTGAGGAAGCGCGCTCTCTGCGAGATGTCCCGAGAAAATAATCGACACAGATTTTGAGAGTGTGATGATCATACTGCACTAAGGTTACTGCCAGACGGGGATAGACCCTTGCTCAGAATATCGAGGAATGCACTGATTCTGGGAATGGTCTGTCTGCTTTTTTGCCATGCAAGATTAATCGGTAGCCCCTCAGTGGTTAGTTCTGGCAGAACTTCTACCAGCGTTCCTTTATCGAGTTGCTGTTTAATCAGCCATGAAGGAAGCTGCGCAATTCCAAGTCCTGCCAAAACGGCGGTGACCTGCCCTTCGCCGTCCCCAATCGCAATCCGCGCCGGAAATGCTTTTCTTTCCGTATCATGAGGCTGCCCCCCAGAGAAATGCCAGGGGGTGGTCATGCTATTATTTTCTGCATAAACGATGCAGGCATGTTGCTCCAGATCTTGCCTGTTCTTTGGTTGGCCATTTTTAAGCAAATAGGAAGGAGATGCGCAAAAAATTTGTTGTTGAACACCTAAATATCGATGCCCTAACGTATTTGACCATATATTAGAACCTCCGATTCTAACGATGATATCAATACCCTCAACCACAGGGTCAACAAAACGGTCGGAGAAGGTAATATGCGGGGTCAGCAGGGGATGTTTTTCAATGAAATTAAGGATAACGGGTAGAACATGCAAGCGTCCGAAGGACGCTGGTAAATCGATCCGCACTTTCCCTCGAGGGTCTGTCGTTTCAGACTGCATCGCAAGTTCCGCTTCTTCCAAATCCGCCAGCACGCTGGTGCAGGTGCGATAAAACGCGACACCGGAATCCGACAGTGACAAGCGTCGCGTCGTTCTATCAAATAACCTGACTTGTAGCCGACTTTCCAGTCTGGCTATCCCTTTACTGACTGCTGAACTGGTTAAATTCATTTTTTCTGCTGCCGCGGTAAAGCTCCCTACATCGGCAACGCAGACAAACAAATCAATCCCCTTTAAACGTTCTGAAGAGTACATCATGAACCTTATTGATGAATTAAATTCCCGTCAATTTGTATTTTATAACGCAAATACGAAATAAATTCACAGTAAACTCACTGATATCAACGCGACTTGATCATCCTTTTTGAAAAAATAGAGGCAGCCATGATGAATACGAAAAAAACAACCATCCTTATTACGGGGGCGACGGGTCAGATCGGCGGAGATACTTTACGTAACCTTTTGACCGATGACTCGATTACTGTTGTTGCAGCAGTAAGATCGCCAGCTAAAGCAAAAGCGTTCGAGGAGAAAGGGATCCGTACCGTGATCCTTGATTTCGACAAAGTTGAAACACTGGCTCCAGCTATGGAAGGGATCGATCGCGCTTTTCTGGTTACTGGATATACCGTGGATATGTTACGTCAGAGCAAAGTATTTCTTGATGAAGCAAAAAACATGGGTATTCGCCATATCGTACATTTGGGAGCCTGTGGCCGTGACGATAGCACTGTGGCACATTGGGTTTGGCATCAATACATAGAGCGCTATATTGAATGGTCCGGTTTCTCTTTTACACATTTACGTCCGGAAACGTTTATGCAGAATCTCCTAAGTTACGATGGCACTAAGGCCATTAAAAATGGAGTAATTCAACAATATACAGGCGATGCACCATTCAGTTGGGTAGATGGCGAAGATGTCGCACTGGCTGCCGCACAGGCTCTTTTACATCCAGATAAACACGGTGGGAAGACTTACCGTTTAGGTTATGACGCCAAATCTTATGGTGAAATAGCCGCGATTATGACTGAGATTCTCGGTCAGCCATTCAGCTATGAAGCCCTTGATCCGACACTGTTTCTTGAAAAAATGCGGGAAGCAGGTGCTGAAATGGCTTATATGCATTGTGTTTACGATAATTTCCGTAGGGTTGCTGCCAGAGATATTCCTGGCGTCGATGATACATTCGATAATTTCCCTAGTATTGTCGGTAAAGAACCCGTTCGCTGGAGAGAATTTATCGAAAGGCACAGAGATGCTTTCGCTTACTAAGCGGTATTAAATCATAAGACCATATTTGTTTTCGGAGATAGGGTTTTTTGATAACCCAGCTCTATTCGAGTACGCCTTAGTGGCTGAATTATGGCTTCCACCTTTGGTGCGATCCTCCGGTGGAGGCCATGCTAAAAGCTATTTCAGCGGCTGCGCCAATTTAATTAACCACAGCTCGTTATCGGCTTCTGGTTTCTGCAACGGTTTGATTTCCAACGTCGTATCGACCGACTTTCCGTCTCGCGTGAGTTTTCCATCGGCAGCGACCTGATAGTCGTCCGCTTTGTCTTTTGCTTTCATGGGAGAGTGCAGCACGGATTGCAGACCAAAGTCGTTGTCGTTGATGATGGCCAGCGTTTGTTTATCTACCAGCGCCAGACCTTCCACTTTCTCCTGCTGCCAGCCGAGCTTACGTAGGTCAACCAACTCCTGCTTGTGCGCCAGCGTAATACCGCGTTTCTCCAACTGAGCGAGATCGTCAAATTCCGGCGATTTACCGTCGGCATCAAATGGCGTCAGGTCGCTTGCTTTGCTTAGATCGACCAGATAGATGCGGTTCTGCATCTGTTTGTCTTTATCCGTACCTTGCTCGACCAGCAGAATGCGCTGATTGTCCAGTGCGACGATATCGCCGATCTTGGCATCCTTCGCTTTCTTATAGCTGTCGATGTTGATGGGATAACCCAGCATGCGGCTGGTTTGGGTTTCCGGATTAAACATCACCAGACGCGTAAACTGCGCTTTGTTTTTACTTTTGCCGTCGATATCCAGCGTACTTTGCACGGCCATGACGATGGTGCCGTCCGGCAGGCGAGTCAGCCCTTCAAAGCCCCGATTCGGCTGACGCCACTTGATGATATTCGGTAAGCCGCTGGCAACCGAGTGCTCATTGCCCGCAGGCGTTGGCCCGAATTTTTGCAGGATCTTGCCGCTGGCATCAGCGTGGATCAGGAACGGGCCGTATTCGTCACACAGCCAGAAGCCGCCTTTGCCATCCGGCGTAATCCCTTCGGTGTCGAGTCCACGCTGGCTGGTGCGGAGCGGTTGCAGGGCGTCATTCAGCGCCACTTCATTGGTGGCGCCAATAAAGTCTGCTGGCAGCGGTAAGCCAGTGATGTTGCCCTCTGCATCGTGCAGCGAGCGAGGGTTTATGGCTTCGGCCGCTTTCGCGCTGACCCGAATGTCCATCATCAGCGGCGCGTAGTCGGGGCTGGCGAAGATCTTGGCGTCTTTCTCGCCGACCAGCGGTGCATCGGCATTTGGGCCACGATCGGTGACGGTGGTGAACATCAGGTCATCACCCTGTTTGCCGGTGAAATAGAGGCCAGAGCCAATGCCGACAGGCAGACCGTTGGGAAAGTTTTTGGCAAATTTGCCCTGATACGGAACATGATCCCCAGCCGGGAAGGTGACGACATAGCGCGTCACTTTTTCTCTTTCGGCCTGGGCGCTGAACGGCAGAAATCCGGCAACCAGCAGTGCTAACAACGTGTGTTTCATGCTATTCCCCATCAAATGTCATTCTGGTGGTGGCTACGGCGCGGTGACCGTGCCGCCTGTCGTGGATGAAGCGGTGTTTTCTTGCTCTTTCTCTTTCACGCCGCCCGGATTGGGCTGCGGGTAATCATAATCAATACGCAGAGGATGCGCGTACGCACTGTTCCACAGTTGTGTATAGAGCAGGTCTACCCGCTGCGCCATCGCTGGGTTCTGAATCACCATCTCTAGATTACGCGAGTTATCCAGATAGCCACCGCTCCAGTTGCTGGTGCCGATCCAGGTTTTCGTGCCGTCGATGGTCATGATCTTACTGTGGATCACGCGGGCAAAAGGGATGAAGCCGCTGCTGACTTGCGGTATCGACACCGTTTTTATCTGGATGTTGGGTAGCAATGCCAGACTTTTCAGGTAGGCGATATTCGGCATTTTGGTGCTCCATTCGGACACCATCAGCTCTACCTGTACGCCGCGTGCGGCGGCGGTGCGAATCGCGTTATCGATAACCGCATAGAACGGGCGCGTTTTATCGGGGCCGTAGGAGAGCGGGACATAATCCATCACCTGAATGCGAACCTGCTGCTGGGCTTCCGCCAGCAGACGAGGGAGTTCTTCTTCTGAATCCATCACGCCAGCGGGATTAAACGCTTTGGGGCTGGCAACCAGATAGTTGCCTGAACGGTCAACGGCATCCGTCGATGCGGGTAGCGGTGGAACGGTTTCTCCGTTGCTCAGTCGCGCCTGTGCCTGCCAGTCTTGTTCAAAAATGGTGCTAATTTGATTCACCACGCGTGGGTCGTCGATCAATAACCCCGTTTCGTGAATGTGCTCCAGCGCTCGCCAATCAAGATTCTGGCTACCCATGTAAGCCTGTTTGCCATCAACCAGCAGGTATTTGGCATGCAGAATCCCGCCGCTCAGGCGTTCAAAGGGAATCACGCGCAGTTCCAGATTCGGGATGGTTTTGAGCTGATCCAGCGTGTCCTGTGTGGAAATTTTTAGCCCTTTTTCTTCGAGCAGCAGACGGATTCGCACGCCGCGTTCTCCGGCGGCACGCAGATGCTGTAAAACGCTATCGAGGCGTGTTCCTGCCTGATTAGCGACATAGAATTGGCCCAGTTCAATCGTGTGCTGGGCGTTATCAAACAGCGATATCCACACCGCATCGCTCGGGCGTAAATCGGGGGTGGTCAGCGTGGTTTCCATCGGGGCGTCATAGACGAGCTCATAGCCGGGAATTTTATAGCCGAGAGCGTTGGAGTCGGCATAGGCTGACGCACTTACAATAAGCAATACGCCTCCTGTCAGCAGCGTGTTGATGCAATGCTTCCAGCGTTGCCCCGGATACGTGAAACCACCACGATTAAGCATAGCGTTTCTCCGCCATCGCTTTCTCTGTCATGGAATTATGTGCCACCGCAGGGCCCGCTTTCTGTTGGCGAGTATGCGGCATTCCGGCACGAATCAGCAGGACTTTCAGCATTTCGTTGATGTGTTCCATCCGGCTTTGCAGAAAATTGTTCCCCAGCAGGCAAACCAGTGCGATGGCGATCCCCAGTCCGGTGGCGTACAGCGCGGTTCCCATTCCGGCAGAAACCTGACTCGGGTCGGAAATTCCGGCGGCGGACAGGGCTTTGAAGGTGTCGATGATCCCCATGATGGTGCCGAGCAGCCCTAGTAACGGTGCTGCGGTAACGACGGTTTCGAGAATCCATAGCCCGCGAGACAGCTGTGGCTTACTTTGCAGATATTGTGCGTCGATCAGGTCGTTAAGCGCATCGCGGTTTTCTGCCTGATGTGACTGCGCCAGAACGGGCGTGACTACTGTGATAGGCAGGCTTGGGCGCTGGGTCAGTGCGTCTGGGAGATCGTGAACGTGGCGAATATCCGCCGTTAGCGCGCGGTCCAGACGTTTGGCCTGCCGGCGTGTATAGGAAAAATAGAGACTGCGCTCGATGATGATCATCAGGGCGATCACCAGTGAGGCGTACATGACGTAGAAAATAATCTCGTGCAGCATATCGGCGTTCATGGCCTGATCCTTCTGTTGTCTTGTTGGGCGTGATTTATGATGACGATGTCCGTCGGGCGGGTGTAATGGGTAGATCGTAAAGACGCTGCAAGTACATCCCTGTAAGCTCGAGCCGCGCAGATATGAATCTCATCCCTGAGATTCACCCTTTCAGGGCCGTCGCAAGCGACGTTCAAAAAACGTTCCTGACGTTTTTGTCCCTGGCGCGGACGCTTTACTCTTCTATCCCATTACCCCCGTTTTGCTCTGTGCTTCGGCTATTAACGAATTAGAACGTGGCTTCCAGTGAGGCGCTGAAGGTGCGTTCTTCCCCGACGTTGTAAAACGGTGTGCCTGCCGATACGCCGTTATACGATCTCGAGTTGAAGCTCACTGAGCGTGCTGAGTCGAGATACTCTTTGTCGAACAGATTGCTGACGCCAACGCGTAAGGTGGCGCTTTTCACGATCTTCTTATCCACTGGCAGATAGACGCCGGCGCTGAGATCGAAAACGGTACGTCCGCCGATCTTCTCGTCATTGGTCATATCGCCGTAGAACGAACCGACATAGCGGCTATTCACGCCGGCGTAGTAAAGGCCGTCGTCATAGCCCAGCCCGAGGTTGAGCATATTTTTCGGTGCATTGGCTGCCTGCTTGCCCGTGGTGGGGAGTTGGCTGCCGCTGGTGGCGAGATTATTTTTCTGCTCGGTATCGGTATAGGTATAAGCGGCGAAGTAGTTGAAGTTGTGAGGCAGCTTGCCGCTCCACTCCAGCTCCAGCCCTTTGTTTTCCACTTTTCCAGCGTTGATCATTTCGTAATCACCGTCGGCGTTACGGCTGGAGATCTGGCGGTCGGTAAAGCGGATAAAGAACAGCGAGGCGCTCAGCAGCATGTCCTCATCCTGGAAGCGCCAGCCGAGTTCCTGATTCCAACTCAGCTCAGGTTTGGTGTTGATAGAATCGCCAACGTTGTATAAGACGTAGTTGGGCGGGGTGCGCATGTTGCGCGTGATGTTATAGAACACCTGATTTTCGGTATTGATGCGGTAAGCCGCGTTAAAGCTGGGCAGGAATTCGTGGTACTTCTTGTTCTTTTTCTCTGCGACGTTATACAGGCTGCCGAGGTTAGTTCCGTCACGTTCTACGTGCTGATAGGCCAAACCGCCGGTGAACGTCCATTCTGGTGAGAAGAACCAAGTGTCCTGTACCCAGATTTTATGCGCTGGCGTGACGGTAAACTGGTTACGACCCTGAACCACTTTTCCGTTAGCGTCGGTGATCTGATTGGCATCGCCGGGTTTGCCGGAGACGTTCACCGGGTTGCCGTCGCTCTGGATTGGAATGAATGGCTGCGTTTGGCGCTGGCGGGCACGCTCGAACCAGTAACCGATATCCAGGCTATGTTCATCGTTAAGATCCCATTTCAGCTTGGTGGTGATACCCGGCCGCCAGGTTTCCGTCCATGAAGGGCGGTAGTAGGTGTTCGAGGTCAGATTACGGAGATCGTAGTTACCCGCGCGGTCCGACGTTGCAGATAACACGCTGGCGCTTCCGCTGCCAAAGCTGCCGCCGTTCGTCGAGAAATAGTAAGGCTGTAAGGTCAACGCCAGATTATCGCGTAGCTGCAATTTCTGGGTGAATGTGACATTCAGCGTTTCAAAGTTATTGCGGTTGAGTTTGTAGGATTGAGAAATCTGTCCACGGCTGTTGTAAACCGGCGTCATGGCGTAATCCATCTTGCGCCCGTTTTGCTCGAACTGCCGTTTGCTCAGCGTTGAATAGTTGATGGTATCTTGCTGATTGTATTTCACAATCAGGTTGCTGCTGTGGCCATTTTCATGTTCGTACAGGCCATTCCACTCGACTTTATCAGCGCGGGAATACCCTGCGCCACGCCATTTGTCGGAATCGGTATACGAGTAAGAAAGCCAACTGCTGAAGCCGTTGTGTTTACCGGTTTCCAGACGCGCAAAGGTCTTGCTGAGGTTGTTACTGCCGAACGTTTGCTTAACGAAGCCGCCAAACTCTTTCGCCGGACGGTGGGAAACCAGCCCGATGTTACCGCCGCTGGCACCGATGTGCGGGCCATCCATTTCTGACGAACCTTGGGTAACGAAAATCTGCTCCAGGTTTTCTGGATCGCCCATCCCGTTCGGGTACACGGCGTAGTCGCCGGAGTCATTGACGGGAATGCCGTCCGATGACAGGCCGACCTGATCCGCACTCATGCCGCGCATGGTATAGCTGACGCCGCTCAAGCCGCTGGCGTCATTGCTGCTGACGTTCAGGCCAGCGGTGTATTTCAGTTTATCAATGGCGTTGCCTGCGGCGGGCATCTTGTCCAGCGCGTCTTTCGTCACGGTCGAACGTGATTTGGCGCTGTCTTCTTGAACCATTAGCCCTGCGCCGAGTGGTTGCCCCTGTACGTTGATGGTGCCGACATTTGTCGCCTCCTCCGCCAGCGCGGAGCCTGCCAATAATGCGCCGACGACGGACAAACATACCCCAGAAAGTTTGAACGGTTTCATTTCATAATCCTAGTATTATCAGTAATATACTGTTGATGTTGTTTTGCTGGTTCACTCTCTTGCTCAGGTGCGAAACGCTATTGCGCCTGATAATCAAACGTGGCTAAAAAGCGTTTTGTGCTTTGTCCTGCAAAGGCATCGGCAGGGAAGGCCCGAACCTGTTTGATGCTCTGTAAGCTGGCCTGTGCCGCGCGGTTAAGCAGCATGTTGGGTGCTTTGCTGTTGATCCCAGAATTGATGACTCGCCCTGTGCGATCGACTTCCAGCCAGACTTCAACACGGCCTTCGGGACGTTCAAGCGATGCCTGTCGCCCAGTCGGGTAACGTTTGGTTTGTTCAAGCTGCGCGCGCAGTGCCTGTGCATAGCTATTTTCCAGCGCGGCGACATTCACCGACGGCGCGGATGGTGCAGCATTCGTCGTCGGTGCCGAGCGTTTGATCGGAACTTCCGGGCGTGGCGCAGTCGGTTTGGCCTGAGCAGGCGTTGGTTTCGGTTTAGTTTCTGCCTTGGGCTTAACCTCTGGTTTAGGCTTCGGCTTCACTTCCGGTTTAGGGGGAATAACCGGCGGTGCTTCTATAATCGGGTCTGGCTCATCAACCGGAATCGGCTCGGGTTCTGGTTTCGGCTGTAGCACGGGTTTCGGCTCTGGGAGCGGTTCGGGCTGGGGAATCGGTTCCGGCTCAGCCAGCGTGAGCGCCATGACCGTTTCGTCGTATTGCTGCTGAACTTTCAGCGGTGGCTGTTGACTGGCGAAGAACAGGCAGGTGGCAAAGACCGGTAACGGCAACCAACTGATGGCGTGGCGTGAGCGATAGAGCGGATACATGTCACGATTTCCGGGTGGCGATAGAAATGGACGAGAAGCCCCCCTGACGCAGGGTATCCATGACGGCGACCAGACGCTCAACCTCGACGCTTTTATCGCTGTTGATAATGATGGTGGTTTGCTGGTCTTGCTGCTGTTGCAGCGTATTGATGAGATCGCTCAGCGCCATCGGCTGCCCGTCCAGCTCAAGTTGATCCTGTGCGCCAAGCGTGATGATCGCTTTTTTCTGCGGCTTGAGTTGCTGTGCACTGCCTGCGGCGGGGAGCTGTGTTTTCAGGCCAAGCGCTGGAATAACGTTCATGCTGATCAGGACAAAGAAGACCAACAGGAACATCATCACATCGATCATAGGAACCAAATCGATATGGGCTTTTTGCTTTTTAGGTTCGTTCCAGTTTCTCATTACTCATTTCCCTACAGGCGCGAATGTCTGAATGTCTAAATGTCTGAACAGGGCAATTCGCGTGGCATCGAAACAAAGCAGCCAATATAGGTAGGGTTTGTTTAAGTTTTTTTACATTTATGTGATTAATTTTTCATATTGATACGTTTTGATGGTAATTTTTTGTCAAAAAATAAGTTTTTTTGATGTTTTTACATCATTTTTTAACAGTGGTGGAATAATTCCGAGAGAAAGGAAAAGCACATTAGGCGGGTGAGAACAGCAGAAAATGAATAGCCAGTGAAGCCATTGGCCGAGTCGTTATACTTTGGTTGGAGAGTTATCCTTTGTCAGGATAGCTATCCTTTTCCGCGCGGTTTCTTGAAGGCGAAAAAGAGTTGCAGCGTGTTGCATAGCACCAGAAAAGCGGTCACGACGAACACCCAGCGGAATCCCATCAGGGCAGACACGCCAGAACCCATCAGCGGCCCCAGCACGTTGCCCAGATACATGAATGACTGGTTATAGCCGAAGATGCGGCCTGTCACTTGTTGGCTGCTGTATTTGACTAATAGCGCCTGCACGGTTGGCATCAGTGCGCCATCGGCAAAGCCCAGCATAAAGCGCAGGATGCCGAGCTGTGTGGGGCTTTGTACCAGCGCCATGACGAGGAATAGCAGTACGCTGATTGCCAGCGCCGCGATCAGGACGCGCTGTGCGCCGATTCGGTCGCCTAAACGGCCAAGGCGTGGTGCCGATAGCAGGGCGGACACGCCGGGAATGGCGGCAATCACGCCGCTGATAAAGGCAATGTTGTTCGTGCCGGGAGCCAAATCGCGGATGAACAGCGTCAGAATGGGGCTGATGGAGCCGTTTGCCATCTGGATCATCATCGTCGTAATGAACAGACAGATGATGAGTGCCGGATAAGGTAGAGAAGCAAAGACGGCTTTCCCGCTTAGCCTATTTTCTTTGGTGACTTTAACCACACTCTCTTTGATAGCGAAAAGCGTAATCAGAAAGCTGGTAAACAGTAGGCCGCCGGTGATGAAAAAGACGATGCGTAACCCAATGTAGTCGGCCATAAAGCCGCCGAATAAGGGACCAAGGATGACGCCAGCAATCTGCCCAGTCGATAGCATGCCCAGCGCCCAGCCGCTTTTTTCACGCGGAACCTGTGAGGCAATCAGCGCCATTGCGTTGGGAATGTACCCGGAGGTCAGCCCCATTAGCGAACGCAGGATGAACAACTGCCACACGTTGGTCGCCAATCCCTGCAACGACATCACGATCGCCATGCCGAGTGCGGCACGCAGCAGCATAAGCTTGCGGCCTTTACGGTCAGCGAGGCTTCCCCACAGTGGTGCAACGATGGCAGAGATCAGAAAAGACGAACTGAAGATCAAACCGGACCACAGGCTTAGAGACTCGTGCGAATTAACACCAAGCTGTTCTATGTACAGTGGCAGGAAGGGCAATATCTGGCTCATGGCCAGCCCGGTGAAAAAGCATCCCAGCCAGGCAGAGAAGAGGTTAAGTTTCCAGGTTTCCATGGGGGTCGGAACGGGCCTTCATCAGCGAATAACCAATGGCGAAACCGCGGTGACTGCGCGTGAAAAAGTGTGCTAACCGGCAGTGAATGGCGCTCAATTAATAACGGGCAGTGACTAAAATTTCGTCTTTCATCATGAGCATAGCATAGCCAGCGGCGTATTGGTCACTGAGGGTAATGATTCGCAACAAAAGAAAATCAGCGCGGGTAGGGGATAGCATAGGTGAGTTTTATTGTGTGACTTGTGTCACAAAAAATTAGCTTTTGCTCAACAGAGGTGTACAATTCACCACCATAAGGCAGGTCACTGCCAGTAAGACAAGATCAACTCCATCGCGTCATTCAAAAGTAAAACCAAGGTGAAAAAAGTGCGTAACTTATTTAAAAAAATGCTGGCGGCTTACCTGAATACCTATAAAAACGTGCCGCCTGGCGCACTGTTCTAGAATCTGTGCTATGCATCGCATAAAACAGGCCGCCAATATGGCGGCCTGTTTATTTATGGGGCTAACTTGTTTTGAGAACCAACGTAACGTGATTCTGAGTCCGTTCCCCTTTTCGTAGTGATACTATTTCGTGCTGTAGACCGGAACCGCCGTTACTTCTGGTACAGCGTCAGTCAGGTAAGCGCCGGCTGCACTGCTTTTGACTTCCTCTTCATCAATAAAACCATAGAACACGCCCTGCGACGCGGAAACGCCGCGAATTTCTGCATCTCCACGCATCTGTGCATTGCCTGACAGCACAATGCCGCGTTCATAGGCTCCTGGCCCCATGAAGACCGTATGCAGTCGCGCGTTATCGCGCACGATAGTATTGCCCTGCATTACTGTCAGGCCGCTGACAACGGCGCGTCCTTCCACCGTTCCGCTCAGAATCGTTGCACGATCTTCAATTCTGGCGTTATCCCTCACCGTACCGCCGATCACGCGAGCATAAGGCCCGACGTATGCAGTAGGGGCGACATTGGCAGAGTTAGACACCCAGCCGCCGCCGTTTGCGTGGCGAGAACCGTTAGCGGTTGGATTCGGTGCGCCGGGTTGACTTCCTTCAGGCCAAACGCCAGTGAAATCAGCCATCCACGGGTAGCGATAAAGAGAGTAGTAAGCCTGATCCCACTTGATTTTCTGCATTTGCGACGGTGTACCCATCACCACCATGTAAATACCGCTATCGTCCTGTCGGATGGTGAAGTTTTTCACCGTGGCAGACGCGCCGCGCTGCAATTCGCTGTAGCGTGAAACGCCATCCGAACCGATAGCGACAATACCCCAGCGCCAGTCGGAATTCGGCTGTGGCATCGTTGCCGGATCGTTTTTCAGCCCAGGGAAGCGGGTAATGGCCGATTTGCTCTGCACCATGCCACGGAATTTAACGGTGATTTTCGTCGCACCACTTTCTGGAATCAGTCGGACGATGTTGTAGCCTAACTGCTGCGGAGCCTGATCGAACGGTACGGAGAAGCGTCGTAGGCTAGCATTGGCACCAGCAACCGGCTCAAGCGCGGTGGTTCTCAGCAGGCGGTCGGCGTTATTCTGGTTGGGTTGGACTGCACCATAACTGCCGTAGGTTGAACGATAAAAACGACCACGATCGAAGCCGTCTGGATCAATGTAATCCCAGTTGACGTTGTGCATCGCCCAGTCACCGAAGGTATCGTTGAATTCAGACTGGCTCCAACCCATGTTAGTACGCAGAACGGACAATGGATCGGCGGTAGACTGTCCGCTTTCGCCCCCTTTCGGCGCTTTTGACCACATGTCGTTGATGGCGCTATAGCCAAAGCGGTTCTTCAGATATTCCATAAACTGCCAGTTGCAGTAACGGTTACGTGTTGAACCCAGATAAATATGTGAATAGTTGACCTGCATTTCTGAACAGTGTGCAGACGTACCGCGGAATTCATCCATCTGGTGCGTCATCCAGTTCGCGTGGGATTCCCAAATCCAGCCAACGTAGTCATCCCCGCCCGCACCCTGGAAGCCGCCAGTTTGCCCTTGTAACGCATGGGTAAATTCATGCGCCAGTCCCCAGTTGTCCTTCAGCGATGCTGGGCCGATCCACATTCCCATGCTGCCACCGCCAGCAATACCGCCGCTGAGTCCAAAAGTGGGATCAATGTGAATATTGGCTTTATATTTTACTGTCTGCTTGCAGTAAGGCTCGGGGTATTGAATTTGGTTAATGAACTTATCCCAAATTTGTTCCAGTTTCTGCCCAGCGGCAACCGCATCATTACGGTTAACGTCGTTATTATTCCAGCGGAAGGCAAAGTGCTCAGTCTGGTATTTTACGGAAGGCATATCGGTGATGGAACTATTTACCTGCCAGTTACCCGCGACGCAAGCTTCAGCGGCATTTGCCGTATTGACCATCAATGCGCCACTTAAAACGAGTAGACAGTTTAGCGGCGTGAGAAGTGTTTTTATTTTTGGCATAAATCCTTTTCCTAGCATGAATATTGCTAATCAGCCTTATTATTTCACGAGAGGGGATTCCTCGTTGATATATAAGACCCCATCCTATATGTCCGTCATATTGCAAACTGCCCGTGCGTTACTGCTACATGCAGTTAGAATTATTCAGGAATTATTTTTGCTTAAGTAAAAAATATCGACCTCTGTAGAAAGGGGTCGATTGGATTATAGATTAATTTTATCTTGTTACCTATTTCATTTTAAATTTTGGTTATGTTCTAGTTTCCTAAAATGAATGTGGTTATTGGTATAAATCTTTATTAGCCAATAAAGCAGACTGGCTGCCAGTAACGAATTAAACGCTGGCACGCCCCATTCAAAGGCTAATCCGACGATGGCACCGGCAATGCTGGCAATAATAGCCGGCCAGCCAATCAGCGGCGTTTGTGCGATATCGGGTAGTTGGCCTTCGGCACGGCTGGTGTCCAGCAGCGTTCTGTGAGTGCGCAAAATATAATAATCAACCAGCATCACGCCGATAATGGGTGGAAACAGCACGCCCAATAGCGTCAGAAAATCGATAAAACGGTCTAGAATACCCGCGACGGATAGCGCGGTGCCGATGAGGCCAATCACCAGCGTTATCGAGACATAGCGTAATTTTTTCCCCGTGACGCCCTCTATGGCATTGGCGATTCCCAAAGAGGAGGAATAAAGGTTGATATCGTTCACCCTCAATGTCGAAAATATAACGGCAATTAGCCCGATGCCACCAGCCGCCTGGGACATGATCGTCACGACATCTGCGGTATTGAGTGCGCGGGCAATAATGATGGCGAGGCCATTCACAATAAACTCCCCGACGATAATCGACAGCATCGTCATCCAGAACACGTGTTTTCCCTTTTGGGAATAACGCGTCATATCTGGAGTAATTAAGCTGGCGACGATGCAACCGCCTACTACCATCGTCGCGCCAGCACTAATGGAAATGACCTCGCCGTTAGGCGCTGAGGCGATCAGTTCAGCAATATTGTGGCCTGAGAGTGTCATTATCGAGATATAGCCGATAACGATAATAAACATGGGTACGGCGATTTTGGCCGTGAAACGTAATGCTCTAAAACCAAAGGCAACCAGTAGCGTTAGCGCAATACCGGACAAGGCGGCAGACCAGCCAAAGCCGAGCTTATCCGCCATCGCAAAGTTAAGCGCTTTGGCGAAAACGGCATTTTGGACGCCGAACCAGCCGATAAGGCTAATGGCGATAACCAACCCAATCAGGACTGAACCCATACGGCCAAAGCCGCACCAGCGTGCGAGCAGGCTTCCCGACATGCCTTCTTTCATTCCCGCATAGCCAAGCCCCACAGTCACTACGCCAAAGATGGCACTGCCAATAAATATGGAGAGGAACGCCTGACTTAGCGTCATTGAATGGCCAAGTACCGCACCTAGCATAAACTGGTCTAGCGCGGTTAACATGCCGATATGCACTAATGCCACGTTTAAGAAAGGCAGCCTGACATTTAGCGGAACGCGGCTGACGGGGTAATCATCTATTTTTTCCATGTAGATATGTTCTCTTATATAAATTGAATGCCTTTCTCGATGAGAGAGTTAGGAATATAACCATCGATTCCCAGATGGCGACAAAACTCCTCAAATTGAGGTAATGAGTGCGCCTCTGCCTTTTGATACATGTTATATATTCTGTTTTCGATTGTTTTGGGTGATACGTTCATTTTTCTTGCGATTTCTTTATTTGAAAAACGCTGTAATATCAGAAATATAATATCCAATTCTGATTGGGTGAAAATGCTGGTAGTTAACTCGGTTTGTAATGTGGTTGGCTTCTTTTGGTCTATGTATATAAGTGGAGACCTTGTATCCAAAGGCCTGGCATTCCACATAGTCCCAATACAAAGCTTATTCTCATCAAAAATGGGGATTTTTTCACTGACGAAGGGGGTCAGCGTTTTCTTTCCATACCAATAGTGTGTTTCGATCACGGTTACGCGCTGTTCACTATTTTCTGTCATCCTGTCATGTTCTTTTAAATCGTCGGAAAGCTCCGCCCAACTGGCAGGAAATTCATCATCAAGTCGTCCTTCAATATCAAAACCCATCGGTGTGTTGGTATAAAGGTAAGCGGCTTTATTCATGTAAACATGGCGTGATGATAAATCTTTAATACCCCATGGTTCATTTAAACACTCCATCATAATAATCAGATTGCGAATATAATCAGTCATGTTTGTTTTTGATGATGGCATCCTGCCCTCCTTAATAGGTCGGGATTAATTCAACGAATTAATTTAGCTAAATAATGTCGAGTATGCTTGTGTGCATACCCCGGCAGGTTCCCATACTCGGTGTATCCCAGTTTTTCGTAGAACCCCTTAGCCTGGAATCCGAATGTATCAACGTAAGCCTGATGGCACCCACGTTTTAATGCTTCATTTTCAGCTTTTTGCATAAGTTTACGGCCAAGACCACTTTTACGATACGCCTCACTGACCCAAAGATATTGAACTTCCAATGCTCCCCACCAGGTTCTGGAAATTAACCCTGCGATAATGTTATTTTCATCATCTTTGAAATTTAAGAAGAGCGGGGAAATATCAACAGACTCGTACTGCTCATTGTGTTTCCAAAGGCTTTCTATTACAAATTCTTCTTCATCTGGCTCTGGTGTGTCAGTAACATTCAAATTCATTACAATAAACCTCATTATTAGCACGCTAAACTATACTTCCAATATGAATATTTCTTTACCATGTTAAAAATATTTAGGCAAGGGTGAATTTCACTCGTTCTTACGTCGCTATATTGCTCTATGATAAGAAACATAATCTGATATTTATTGATTATATGTTGATAAAAAAAGAAATTAAGTCCGTATTTGCCTCGCCAGGGAAAATACCAGACTATTTATAATAAAAATGTATGTTGTGTCGAAAAATATGTTTTTTATGAGTGAGTTACTCTTCGATTCTTCCCCTTGACTGGCTTATCACACAGCTCGGTTTGTGCCAGCGAAATGCATTACCATTTCGCTGGCCCTCCCACCCTTTAATTCCCTCCACATAGCGTATGTTGTGCCATTGCAAAAGGCGACATTGTTATTGTTCTCATTGAATTGTTACGGCTTCTCATGACGCTGTTCTGGTTGAACGTTCGATAGCGCGCTATTTTGCGATTGTCCAGTATGGATCTTTTACCCGCGACACTGGCTGCGCTGTGACCACAGAATCGGTAAATGTTTCTTTTTTAACACTGTCTTGTTAACGATATGGTGATTTGTTCTTTTCTATCTGACTGCATTTCAATGACATTGACCATTTTATTGAAATAACAATAATAATGCGTATAGTTATCATTTTCCTTCCTGTGCAAATGTTGACAAGAAACGCATCAGCATCTCGCCAAAATCATCATTCGTTAACCAAGGATATACCATGTCTTTTGGAGTTACTCGCGCCGGGAAAACGCGCGTTTGTGATTCTTCGCTGGCCGGAGCAAAACCATTCGGAGTTTCTCTTCTCGCCCTGTTGATTTCTGCCTCTTTCCTGCCTACTCAGGCTGTTGCCGAAGAAAATCCCGCCTCAGGCGACACACTTGTCGTCAGCGCTAACGCCAATGCGAATGCAGAGGCCAGCGATCCGCAGGATTACAGCGTGAAAGTCACTAGCGCCGGAACGAAGATGACGCTGACGCCGCGTGATATCCCGCAGTCGGTGAGTGTTATCAGCAAGCAGCGTATCGAAGATCAGAACCTGCAAACCATTGGCGAGGTGATGGCGAACACGACGGGTGTGTCCTCTAAAATTATCGACTCCGAACGTGCGACGTATTTCGCTCGTGGTTTTCGTATCACTAACTATCTGTTTGACGATATTCCGACGGTGGTTAACGAAATCTGGGATTTTGGTGATTCAGGCTCAGACACGGCGATCTATGATCGTATTGAAGTGGTACGCGGTGCGACGGGACTAATGACGGGAACGGGTAACCCTGCTGCTGCGGTGAACATGGTGCGCAAGCATGCGGACAGCCGCGAGTTCAAAGGCTCGGTATCTGGCAGCTACGGTTCATGGGATAAACAACGGATGGTGGCCGATCTGTCTGCGCCGTTGACGGAATCCGGTAACGTGCGCGGGCGCGTAATTGCGGGCTATCAGGATAACGACACCTGGCTCGATCGTTACCATAGTCGCAAGAAATTCCTCTACGGCGTGATTGATGCTGATGTCACCGATTCCACCACGTTGTCGCTTGGCTATGATTATCAGGAACACAACACCGATAGCCCAACTTGGGGTGGTTTGCCAACGTGGTTTACCGATGGCAGCCCCACGAATTTTGGACACAAATTTAACTCCGCGCCGAACTGGAGTTATTCCGATAAAACGTCGAGAAAAGTGTTTGCCGATCTAACTCAACGCTTTGATAACGGCTGGCAGGTGCGTATGAACGGGACGCATGGCGAAACCAACTTCGATTCCAAGCTGATGTATGCCAATGGTTTCCTCGATAAAGATACCGGAATGCTTGTTGATCCGTCTGGCTTCAATACTGGAGCCTATGGTGGATGGAATAAGGGAACCCGTAAAGTTGATGCGATTGACACTTACGCCTCTGGACCGTTCGAGCTATTAGGACGCCAGCATGAGCTGGTGGTAGGCGGCAGCTATAATCGCCAACGTAGCCAGTTCTATAATACGCAATCGACGATCAGCCCGGCAGATATGGGCAATTACTATAACTGGAATGGCAATATTGCCGATCCAGCGTGGGGACCTTGGGCAGATTATGAACATTCAACCACGCGTCAAAAATCGCTCTATGCGTCGGCGCGTTTCTCTCTAGCCGATCCGCTGCATTTGATTGCCGGTGCGCGTTATACCGACTGGAGCATCATTGGTTCGACGGGTGATACCAGCAATAATCGCGTGACGCCTTATGTTGGTCTGGTTTATGACATCAACGATACCTGGTCGACGTATGCCAGCTACACCGATATCTTCCAGCCGCAAACGCAAAAAGATATTAATAAAAAGTATCTGTCTCCTACTACGGGTAAAAACTACGAAACGGGTGTTAAGGGAGACTGGTATAACAGCCGCCTGACTGCCTCGGTATCAATTTTCCGCATTGAGCAGGATAACTTGGGACAATCAACGGGAATCGCGATTCCCGGCGGTGGCGGTGAGTTTGCCTACCGTACAGTTGATGGTGTTGTCAGCAAAGGGATCGAGTTTGAAGTTAATGGCGCGGTGACGGATAACCTGCAAATGACGTTTGGCGGTTCGCGCTATGTGGTTGACGATCAAGATGGTAAGTCGGTCAACCCAGAACAGCCGCGCACGTCGTTCAAGTTGTTTACCCGCTACCAGTTACCAACGCTGCCGGAATTAACCGTTGGCGGCGGCGTGAACTGGCAAAATGGCATCTGGCAGGAGGGTTCCGGCCCGCAAAATACCACGCTGCGTGCCGAGCAAGGCAGCTACGCATTGGTTAACCTGTTTAGCCGCTATCAGGTCACTAAACAGCTGGCGGTACAGGCGAATATCAACAACCTGTTTGATAAAGAGTACAGCGACTACCTTGCGCCTTATGCCGTGTATGGCGCGCCGCGCAGTGTCTCTATGACGGTTAACTATGCCTTTTAAAGATTAAATGCATGTTTTTTTTAAAGTTTAAGTGCATGCATTCTACATCGTAACTCAATGATAATCCCCGCCGACAGTCTCGGCGGGGATTTGATCAACGAACCAGTGAGGGTCGTTTGGCGTTAAATGACCAGTTGGGAATTAAGAATTGCATACCAAGCGCGTCATTACGGTTTTTATCCGGTAGTGACTGATAAAGCCTGTGTGCTTCCTCTACTCGTTTCCTATTCAGGGTAATTCCTAATCCCGGTCCTTCAGGCAAATGTAAGTGTCCTTTGTCAATGCGCGGTGCTTCATGGGTGAGCTGCTGTCCATCCTGCCATATCCAGTGCGTATCAAACGGTGTAATGCGTTCGCCCGGCGCGGCGGCACCTAGATGAGCGACCATGGCGAGCGATATATCGAAATGGTTGTTGGAATGACAACCCGTAATCAATCCCCATTCGTGGCACAACTGCGCTACGGTATTGGCATTACGCATGGTCCAGAAGTGCGGATCGGCCAGCGGGATATCGATAGCATTAAGCTGGAGTGCGTGATTAAGCTGACGCCAATCGTTAGCGATCATATTGGTTGCGACAGGAATGTTGGTGGCGCGTCGGAATTCTGCAAGCGTCTCTCGGCCAGAATAGCCATTCTCCGCGCCGCAGGGATCTTCCAGATAAGGAATTTGACCCTGTAGCTCCCTCCCCAGTCGTATCGATTCATCCAGGGACCAGCTTGCGTTGGGATCTACGGTAACCCGCGAACCTGGGAAGTGTCGCAGCAGTGCTTTTACCGTCTCAACCTCTTTTTCACCGTTATGTACACCGCCCTTGAGTTTGAAATCGTTAAAACCGTAGAGATCGCTAGCGGCTTCCGCCAGACGAATCACGCCGTCGCTGTCCATCGCTGCCTGATGGCGTAGATAAAACCAGTCATGCTTTCCGGTTTCACCGGGCAGGTAATTCATATCGGTTTTGGTGCGATCGGCGATATAAAAAAGATATCCCAGGATGGGAATCGAATCGCGCTGTTTACCGCTGGCCAGAAGTTCCGCGACCTGAAGGTTTAAGAACTGCCCGGTCAGATCCAGCAGCGCAGCTTCTGTCGCGGCTATCGCATTATAAAATTTTTCCGGGTTCATCTGCGGAATATGAATCGCGGTGTTGTCGTTCTGCCCGCTGCTCAGATTACGCTTATCGCTTTTAAACAGCGTACTCAACGTGGTGTTCATTTTGAGTAACTGTGTCCCTTCTATCTGCGGGATGACGTCGTTTAGCAGAGTGAGCGTGCTGGAATGGCAGGGGCATTCTCCCACACCGGTATTCCCCGCGCTGTCTGTCAGTGTCACCAGAATCCGGGTGAAGTAGCAGTTGTGCGCGCCGCCAATATTCAAAAGCATACTGTCATAACCGGCGACCGGAATGACCTCCATTTTTTTAATGATAGGGCTGTCAGACATTGCGATGCTCCATAGGTTTGAGTGAGCTGGGTGGCGTGGCGTGTGTGCTACGCAGTAGTAAGAAAAGACCGGTAACGACGGAGACGCAGGTTAGGGAATAGAGGCCGCCTGTTGTACTGCCGGTTTTTAATTCCAGATAGCCAAATACGGTGGGCGCGACGAAGCCCCCAAGGTTGCCAATGGAGTTGATCAGAGCAATACCCGGCGCGACGATGGACGCAGGCAGATTGCCCTGTGGCATGGGCCAGAAGAAGGTCGCGCTGACCTTTGAACCAATGCAGGCAACGATCATGGCGAAGAAGCCGAACCACGGCGATCCGATTGTTGCCATAAAAGTACCGCAGGCTGCAATGAGCATGGCGACCCCCAGCGCTTTGGGTAAATGCTGGCGATGTTTGTCGCTGAATTTGCCAACCAGGTTGATGGCGATAATGGCACACAGCCAGGGAATAGCGGTAAGCAGGCCGATGCCGAAGCTACTGAACCCCTGAATACGTTGGATAATCTGCGGAAGCCAGAACACCAGCGTGTAACCTGTCATCGTCATGGTAAAGAAGATCGCGCAGTAAAACAGCGTTCTGCGGTCTGTGAGTAAATTCAGTTTCCCCGTGTGCGTTTGCTGCGCATCGCGTTCCATCTCTTCCTGCTGTAGCTGTTGCTCCAATGCGAGCTTCTCTTCTACGCTGAGCCAGCGGGCTTTATCGGGGCTGGATACCAGCACAAAGGCCGCCAGAATCCCTACAAGAATCGAACCGATACCTTCCAGAAACATCACCCATTTCCAGCCCACAATGCCGAGGAAATCATGCATCATCAGGATGCCGCCCGTAATCGGGCCAGAGAAGAGAAACGCCCCCGCACTGGCACTGAGTATTAGCGCTGTTGCCCGGCCACGCCAGGCGTTAGGCACCCAGAGCCGGAAGTAATACAACACGCCGGGGAAGAAGCCCGCTTCGGCTACGCCGAGTAAAAAGCGCAGGACATAAAACTGGGTAGGGCTGGTGACAAAGCCCGTGGCGACTACGACGGCTCCCCAGGTAATCATGATGCGAGTCAGCCATACCCGTGCTCCGTATTTCTTCATCATCAGGTTACTGGGTATTTCAAACAGCGCGTAGCCGATAAAGAAAAGCCCTGCGCCAAGACCAAATGCCGCCGCACTGATGCCGGCATCGGTCTGGAGTTCTGCTTTTATAAATCCGATGTTTGACCTATCTATCTGATTAATAATCAGCATAATGGCCAGCATTGGGATAATACGTTTGAAAAATTTGGCGATAGCTGAGGCGAGATGCGCCTCTCTGGTGTGGGTAGATGATAGGCTTGTTGTCGTTGTCACTTTTTACACCTCTCGTATGTAGGTTACGAAAGTGTTATAGAAAATGAGTGAAAGGTATGACTATGTGCAGATGCCTAGCATACGTTGGGCTACTCCACAGTGATGGCGAAAATGAAGGCGGCCAGCCCAATTAGGAAAAGTGAGGAAATATCACGTCTGGGACGGAGGTCACAGCCTGATGGGGGATGAGAGTTCGACATTGGCGCTTTTTATTCGCTTGCTAAGGTAATGGAAAAAACAGGCTATTCACCCGTCATCATTTTTTGGAATATTTTCACAGGGATTAAGAAATGAAGTGTTTAAACTGCGATAACGATGCGCGTCAAGAGTCTGGTTTGTGTTCAGCGTGTGAAGAGAAAGAACAGCAGAAGATTAACGGTATTCTCTACCTTCCGGCGCTGGGGATTATTCTTTCTGTCATTACGACGCCGTTCTCACTGTATGACATTATCAATGCGATGATTATTCACTTTAAGAACACTGGATTCCTCGGCTATTACGCTTTGGCTCTGGTGTTTTTCCTGCTTGCCATGTTCGCACTGGAAATTTTCGCCGCAATGAGCTTCTTCCGACGTAAAAAACGTACGCGGAATGTCATGGTTGCCTACTATCTTGTTAGCGCGGTGCTGGTGGGGTATATGACATTGCTACCGGCTTACTTGTTTGAGGTTAAGCTCGATACTGGCGATATTCGCGCAATTGTCTCTTCGGTCTTCGGCATTGCCGTCTGGATCCCGTATTTCCTGTTCTCGAAAAGAATTCCGCTGGTATTTAGTCGCTAACACATGCGTTTAGCCGCGTGCCGCCAGTGTGTGGGAAAGCACATGGCGGCACAGATCTTAGCCTCGTTATAAATAGCTCAAGGTGAAGTTCGCCGTTGCCACAAAATCACCGGATTGAATCAGGTCGTCGCGTATCTTTTCGATGCGAGCCGAAAAGGGAATGGCGTTGTCCCCGCTTTGCAGCACAACACTACCCGTGCTGTTGTTGATGCCGACCAGTTTGTTTTCATGATAAATGCCAATCGCGATGCCTTTGGCACCGGATGGGGTGTCCAGCGCCAACCGCTTTGGTAATAACGGCTCTTCTTTTCCTGAAAAGCGGATCGTGGCGTTTTGGTAAGTATCCAGATTGCAGTCCGTAAGGTTAATCGTGAAGTCATGCCAGTCACCGTAACTATTGGCTTTTAAATAGCGATCGGAGACTTCGCTCATGTTCACCACAATGGCTTTGCTCTCCGAACTCACATTGCAGGCGGCGTTGACGACTAAAACGTGAAACGTCACTTCATGGTCGTCCATTGATGATATCTGTTGCGCGATGGACGACCCCGAGGGCAGAGTCAGGATGCCGAGTGTGAAAGCGAGCCATGCGCCGCGTGGTCTGGCTTTTATTACCGTGTTGTCATTTTTTATCATCGTTGCGATCTCGCGTATGAAGACAGATTAATGATAATTAAACCGCAGAATAATATTTTTCTCGGTATCGCCTACCACTGCGGGACCGGAGGCGTAGAGCTTGGCTGTATAACGCCGTTCAAGCATGCCGCTTGATGCCGTCAGGCCGTCAACCAGACCGATGAACTGGTTAAACGTCACGTTATTGCCGCTACGCATATCTTCGATTTTTAATGTGGCACCATTTCCCATATTCATGCCGTCTACCCCGACGAGCGAATTTCCCCGCGAAGAGGCATCGAAGTTGATGTCCAGATCGAATCCCTTACCGCAGTCTTCTCCACCATCGGTCGATACATTGATGTGGAACTCCGTTTGCGCCAGCGCATTCGCTTCCGTACCTGACCATGCTCTAACCGTACCAAAATCGACATAACTATCGGGCGAGACGTTGATCTTCGCCGCACACTGCATAATTTCGATGCCGTGTAGCCCTGACAGGCTTAGACCATAGTTGCTGTCGGGCTTATTGTTGATGCCTCCTTCTCCGTCAATCTGGAAGACGCGCAGTGAATCCACTCCTGCCGTGGTATCGGTGATATTCCCCGTTTTTTGGAGATAGAGTTGCACCGTGACATTGAGCATGGTCGGGTTGGACGGCGGTGATGAACCATTGGGGCCCGGCAAGATCCACTGTCCTGTTGATACGCGAGATGCGGAGGTGCCGCCATTAGTAATCACGCCGAGATCCTGTCCGTTATAGATGATGCCAATCCCAACACCTTGACTGATGACACTGCCTTCAGGATTAGGGTAGAAATAGGACAGCTCACCCTGTGGGCGCACGGATTTATACGCCCAGCAGGCCAGGCTGCGGGCATAGGGTTTTGACGTCCAGAGGCGACTGCCAATAGGCAAGGTTGCTGGGATTTTTAGCGTACCTATATCCTCGTGATCGGCAACGGGGCCGGTCACTGTGCCCAACCGGCATTCCAACGCACTGGCGTTAAACGCCGTTAGGCCGAAAAAGAACGCCGCGCAGAGGGCGACATAGCGATGTTGACGAACGGCTAACCAAGACATGGCGGATATCCCTGTAACTTATTTACGGATTACGGGCTGACACTGGTTTTGTGCGCAGGTAAAAGGCAACTCCAGATGGCCGCCGTAGTCATTCACGTAGTACAGATAGAAGCGATCGACCGCACTGTCATTCACCTCAACCGAGAGGGTTGAGCGTGGCGCGACCATAAAGGCATTCCCCTTCAGCAGGCTGGTAGGGTTGGCGCGCGTCGCTTTGGGCTGTTTCAGGATGCTGCTTACCGTGATGTAGTACGGCGTTGGGTTCTCTACCTGAAAGGTGTTTCCCGTTTTTCTGACGATCAGTTTTTCCTGCCATATTTCGTCTTTGGCTGGCTTTACGCTACGGGGGCGGAAGAACACCTTTATTTCAGACTGAATAGCTATCTGTAGTACGTTAGGTTTTTCCGCTTTGGGGGGGATTTCCCGAACGTTAAGGTAAAACAGCGATTCGCGATCGGTAGGTAATTGGGTGATTTTTTCGGTTTTGACCAGACGGATCAGGCTATATCCTTTTGCTTCGATGCGCTGTAACGGCGGTAGCACCATTAGTGGTGTGCTCACCTTATTGTGGTGCTCGTCTGTCAGCCACGACTGCGCCAGAAACGGGTTCTCCGCGTTTTGATTCATCAACATGATTGTCGCGGATTGCTCATCATCGTTAAAAATAACGCGGGTGCGATCGAGGCTCAGGGCGCTGTAGGCCGATGGCATCAAAAACAGGCAACCGATGATGAATCCTGCTACTCGCCGATAAGATGGGTATTTCATAACGTACTCTCCGGGCTTCTCTATATTTTTCGCGCCGCTTATTTACAGGGAAGCAGCAGCGCATCAAGGTGATTTAAGGTGGCGGGCAGGGTGATGGAACACTGGGTTCTCCCCTCCCAGATGACGGACAGCGTTTCGTCAGGTGATACGCCCGTGATATAGGCTTGTCCACCGTTGGTAACCATGGCGATATCGCGGCCTTTCTGGTTCTTGATCTGGGCGGCGAACGGAGGATATTTGCCATCGGCCAGCGCAATGTGTGCCATGACTTTTGCTCCGCTAACTACGTCGAATTTGCGGTAGCCAATCGCGCCTTCGGTCAGCGTGCCCTGAACCACCGTCGTCATGGCTTCAATATTTTGCGGTAATTTCTGCATATCGATGCGGGTCGACACATCGTAGTAGCTACTGCTACCAGCAATCACGGCCAGGCCATAGCGGTTAGTTTCGACCTGACTGCCAGAGAACGGTACGCCCGCTTGTTCCGTATCGACCATGATGCGAGTGCCGCCCTGATTGCCTTTCGGATGTGCCGCGACGCCGTGGCGGGTTGCGGTAATCCCTCCGCGCAGTGAGCCGTTCAGGTAGGTATAGCGGTCTTGCTGCCAGGCGACGCCCACGGTGGCATCCGTCATCGGTGCCAGATGGGTATAGTTGCCACTCAGGTAGATGTTTTCTTTGCTGTCGTGCCGAGTGCTCAGATTCCAGGTACGACGCGGATCGGCGTTATTGGAATAGGTCAGCGCTTGATTGCTGCCGTCGTTATAGCGTCCCATGCTGTAGCTCAGGCGATCTTTTTCTCCGAGTGGAATAGAAAAACTCAGATACAGGCTGTCATCGGTGCGGCGGTTGAATTCGGTGCGGTAGGCCGATAAGTTCGCAGAAATTCCTTTAAATGCGCCGATATCAAGGTACTTGTTGAGCGAAATTCCGTAGCGATCCTGCTCGGCTTCATTCCAGTAGGTTTGGCGCGTATAGGTAACGTAGGTCGATAGCCCGTTCAGCAGCGAGGATGATTCTTGCGTCGCGAAGTTTTTTGAGAGCGTAATGGTGTAGCGCTCTTTTTCATTGCGATAGCGGTTATCAAGATTCAGCGCATAGAGATACTGCGCCATGCTCATGTAGGTCTTCTCTGAAAAGCGATAGCCGGCAAAACTGATCTGGCTATCGATCGAATTGAAATATTTAGACCAGTTAAGCGAAAACGCATGCCCCATTTGCGACGAGGACGTTGTCGGAAGCGTCGCGCGCGACTGTGTGATATCTGCGGACAGTGCGCCCAGCAGGTAGAGGTTTTTCCCTATACCTGCCGACCAAGACTGGTAGCCATTGGACAAAATGCTGCCGCCGTACACCGACCACGCGTTGGATAATCCCCATGAGGCTTCGGCAGCAGAAAAGGCTGGGCCTTGTAGACGATGGTTGGTGTTCGAGGGTTTACCTGCGGCGAGTTTGTACTGCACGTGTCCGGGGCGCGTTAGGTAAGGCAGGTTGGCCGACTCGGTCTGGAACGTCGTTACCGTACCGTCTTCTTCCGTCACACGGACATCCAACGTCCCGCTGACGCCGTTTTTCATATCCTGAATCGCAAAAGGGCCAGCAGGAACGGTGGTTTCATAGATCAGCCTGCCATTTTGCGTAACGGTCACTGTTGCGTTTGATTTGGCGACGCCGCGAACTTCGGGCGCGTAGCCACGCAACGAAGGGGGAAGCATGTTCTCGTTGTTGGCTAATGACGCGCCGGTAAAGCGATAGCTATCAAACAGATTACTGCTGAAATACATTTCACCCAGCTTGAGATCGGCTGACAGGGTGGGAAGCGGACGATAAGCGTAAAACTGATCCCACGAGAAGCTATCGCGATTCGAGTTGCGCGATTTTTGCAGAAAATAGCGGTAATCGGCACGGTAGCGCCAGGCTCCCTGATTAAATCCGGTCGTGCCGTAGCTACTGAGATAGTGTGATGTGCCTCTGCCATTGGTATCACGGCGTACGTTCCCGACGAGGTTATAATCTAGCAGCGCGCCGTTGATGCCGTGATCCCATTGTTCGGGCGGAATCCAGTTGCGATCGCTGTACACCAGCCAGGCTTGAGGAATGGTAATATTTAGCGTTCCCATGCCTATTTGATTCGATATTTTGACGCCAGCAATTGGCGTCAGATCGACACACGTGCCGTTATTCCATAATTCAACTTGGTCGCGTGCTTCTTTTTTCAGTGCCAGTTTATCGACGAGTTCAGTCGAGAGGCAGGCCGTTGGTCGAGGGCGATGATTACCTTCCGGCAGGTAGCTAATCATCTGCTGCTGTATTTCACGTGCGTTTACTTTTATCGATAAAAGATAGGTGCCAGGCGTGACGTATTCGGGGTCGGAAAAATGGCTAAGATCAATGTCACTACGTTCATCGACATCCAGTACATTAATGTTAAATTCCGTTGCACTGAGCGATGTTGTACTCAAAGAAAAAATAAAAATACCATAGTGAAATAATGCGGGTTGTATTTTTTCTTTGAGTGTAATGTTCTTCATTTCCATAGGAATATATGCTTAAGCAGATGCAGCACTGTGGTGTCCATTCATGTCAAACGACATGTGGAATAAAGAAAGGGTATAGGGGGAGGAGACCTCCCCGTTTGGTTACCGATACCCTGTTGCTAGCGCATAAATATTTTATTGATAAGACACAACAAAATTAGCTGTGCTGGAGAAAGCCCCTGTAGTTATTGTTGGTGATTGACCTTCCTGTGGGGTTGGGAGTTTGGCGACATAAGACGTGAAGGAGAAAATATTATCTCCGTTTGCCAGCGGCGTAGCAGGAACGGCTGGTGTTGTTCCGTCGAATTTAATTTTTTCGCCGATACGTTCTACGGCAATACCTGCACCGGTTGCACTGCCGTTTAATGCCAGCAGCTCATTATTGGTGCCTGATGCCGCGCCGCCGGAGAAAACAATTTTGGCGCTGGTTGCGGTATCCAGACTGCAATCTTTTAATGTGATATCAAACGGCTTAATTTCTGAGGTGCCGCCGTTTTCCAGCACGGTTTTGCTGATTTCGCCAAACTCAATAGTTTGATGCAGATCTTGCTGAGAAACTGAGCAGGGCGTATCAATAATTTTTCCTTTAAACGTCACCGATCCATTATGTGAATCTGCGGCATAGGCACCGACAGAAAATATCACGGAGATGAGGGATGCCAAGGTGATTATTGATGGTTTCATATTATGCTCTCTCTGTTGGTTACTCTATTTAAAAGATGATCGCTACGCATGAGTGCTCACCGTATTCATACATAACGGATAAAACCTTCTCTATTGATTGACTGACGGCTTACCACCTTTCATGTGGTGGATATATTTCCCAGCCTGTCCAGTTGATTGCTCTGGAACGAGGTGAATAGTAATGATGGTTGATTTTATGGTCAAATATATTGCTTTAAATATATTTATTTAGTCTATGTGTTTTAAATTTACAATTATTTAGGTTTTTATTCTGTTGTGTGTTTTCTTATTTTTGGTTTTATTCAAGGGTGGAATATCATTTTTAGATATAAATCATGTTAATTCAATACGTTATTTTAGGATCTGTTTTCTGTTCCATGATAGTGTGAAATGGTTGTTTTTTTATAAAAATAATGAAATGTCTTTTTGTTTAGACAGTGACTAAATGAAAGTTAAATAATCTTTGACAATAAATGGGTAAGTTTTTATCCTTGCCGAAGATAGCATCGATAAGACTATGTATATAATCGATTTTACTTTTATAGATAACCTATTTTTGTTTTGTTGCAGCGATTTTTCAGACTATTCCGTAGGTTTTATGATCATAAGAAAGCGTATCTATAATCTTATTGTAACAAATGAATAGTGCCTCTAATCTTGATGGAAAAAGGTCGAATGGTTTATTTGATTAATGATTTAATCATTTTCAACGAGGGAGAGGGGACACTGGCATGGATAGAACGTGAAAATGAAGCAACCTCTGTGAATTTTCCTATTTCACGATTGCTCTGCTTATTAATAGAGAATCAAGGGGTAACGCTAAGCCGTGATTTTTTGTTAACGGAGGCACTGGAAAAGCATGCGCTTTGTCCTTCTCTTAATAATCTCAACAATTACCTCTCTCTACTAAGGAAGGTATTGCGCGAGTTTGACCTTTCAGATTCGATAGTGACTATTCCTAAAATGGGTATTGTCTTTAACGCTGAAAGTATTGTTTTGCATCTTAAGAAGGATATGGGAGAGGAAGAGAAAGAAAAGTTAAATCAGGAGGCTGAAGATGAATTTGGAGAAAATTTCTATGAAGAAAAAAAGCCATTTTCTATAGAACATCATGCTATTCCTGAACCAGTAAGAAAGCAGCAATACATCAAGTTCCTTCTTATCTGGGCAGCGATAGTCGGGGTTTTCCTGCTCGTGCTGGCGAACGTAAACCGTTTCTCGTACCGACACCTTGCCGACGTGAAGATGAAAGGGAAATGCGATCTTTTTTATTTATATGACAGCGTTGGCTATCCTCTCCCTACCGACTATGAAAATCTGTGTTTAGATAACACATTGTTCTTCCTGTCGAAAAAAATCGTTATATCTGAAATGCTGGATAAGAAGTGTGAAATCGTTATTTCCTGCAAAAAAGATGGGAAGAGATGTGTAACTTATGTTAATAATTAAAGTCAGGAAGAAGATTTTTTGCACCATGGTGGTGCTTTTTATTTCATTCTCTCTGGGGATCGTTTTTTATTTAAAAAGCAATTTATACAGAAAACCGCTGATATGTCAGGCGGAGGTGAAGATTAAATCAGAAGAGCCGCGCGTCAGAAAGGAATATGACATCTATTTTTATCTTAATAAACAAAATAGGGCGCTGGTTTTGGTCAACGGCTTTTACATTGGTGAAAATGACGTACCGCTGACGATCCGGCGCACGTTCAGTTTTGATTCTGTTTGGGAGGAGAACCGGCTGGTGGTGAACAATATCGCGATGAATAAGAATGTTAATGATAATTCACCCGATGAGGCGATCCCTATCCTGGCTGAAAATGATGTCATTCAGTTTGAAATGCTGACGAAGCATGTTTATCTGATTAGCACCGTTCAATCAAAGATGGCATGCAACATCCGCGATTAATGTGTGTTGGAATAGCGCGTGTACACATTAATCGTTGTACGCTATGTGCTGCTTATGCACTTCACAACACACGTTGTATAAAATCATCAATATCTTCAATTGCTTGCTGAAAATCGTCAGGCGCTGGGTTAATAATCAGATGGTCAGAATAGCCGTTTAGCAGTGCGTCCAACTGGCGGGAGACTCGCTGGGTATCGGCACTTTTAAAGGCTCCGGACGCAACGCCTGATGCAATAATGTTTTCCAGTAAGGCAGACCACTTCTCTGTCATCACATGGGCGAGCGCTGCGTAAGCAGTATTGTGAATCGCCAATTGCCATAGCGATCCATAAAGATTCCAGATGACGTCAGTGGTATCTGGCAGATAATTTTTCACCAACCCGTGCAGTTTCTCTTTCGGTGCTAGTGTGGCGATTTCTGCCGCGACGTCTTCCAAATCTTTCTGCATAAACACCGTTAACGCCTCAATCGACAGCGTCTGCCAGTCAGGAAAGTAGTGATAAAGATGGCTGCGCGAAATGCCGACGTGCTCTGCCAGTTCGCGCGTTGTCACTTTCTCTATGCCTTTCTCAATAAATAGCTCGATTGCGCCATCAAGGATTTTGTCTTTTAGCGCTTTCGTCGTCTCTTTCATTACTGTCCCCGTGTTGACTTTGAGCAAGTGCTCAAATACAATTTTTGTTCTTGAGCGACCGCTCAAGTATAACTCTGTTAGATAGTATTCTCATGCAAACCCATAATATCAGCGAACCGGTCAAGGTATCGCATAGTGCTGCTGTCACCCTTAAAAAACTGGGAAAGCTGCATGGCAAAAAACTGATTCTCACGCTGCTGTTAGTCGTGGCGGAGAATGTGACTTATCTGCTCTATCCTCTGATGGCGGGCTTCGCCATTAACGCGATTATGAATGCTCAGCCTTGGCATGCGATATTGTATGCATTGATGGTTTTTATTATGTGGGCGATTGGCGCAGCGCGACGGAGTGTGGATACCCGCACGTTCGCCCGTATTTACGCTGCACTGGCGGTGCCGGTTATTCTGGTGCAGAGAAAAGAAAACCACAGCCACTCGACCATTGCGGCGCGAGTGGCGCTGTCACGCGAGTTCGTAGATTTTTTTGAAATCCACCTCCCAGTGCTGATCACGTCGCTGGCGTCGATCATCGGCGCGGCCGTGATGCTGCTGGTGATTGAATCCTGGGCGGGCGTTGCCTGCATCGTCATTCTGCTGTTTTTTGCCCTGTTCTTGCCAAGTTACACGCGGAAAAATGAAGTCCTGTTCGGCAAATTAAATAACCGTCTGGAAAAGGAAGTTGGCTTTGTCAGCAGTGCGACGGCGGCTTCATTGGCCAAACATTATCACGTGCTGGCTGGGCTGCGTATTCGCCTGTCGGATCGTGAGGCACTGGGTTACTTATCTATTGGTGCAGCGGCTGCCGTGCTGTTTTCGCTGACGATCCTATATATGACGCTTAACGGCGGAACGAACGCGGGACATATCTATTCGGTAATGACCTATATGTGGATGTTTGCCATGAGTCTTGACGACATGCCCGGATTGTTAGAAAAATATTCGCAGCTAAAAGATATCGGGAAGCGCGTGGATACGGGCGTGGTATGAGTGTTTCCTACGTGCGGTCTAAGTTCGATAATTCGTCTGTTTTTCCTTTAAATAAGAAACCCAGCGCTGCGGCTGGGTTTCTCAATCCGTGCTCAAAGCTTCTCTCTACACTCGTTCTTTCAATGGCAATGTCGTCATGCAGGTCTGGCTGTCGTCATAGGTTGCAAACGGTGAGCTTGCGATGCGTCCCTGATAAGTAACATTAATCGTGCCTTCAATATTGCGCGGTAACCAGACGCCAACAAAACCGTTCTGGTGACTACTTAGGGTTTTCTGCACGATAACGTTACCAGCTTTATCCGTGATTTTTACGTCAAACGCTGTATTGGCGAGTTCGCCCTGACACCCAGACAAACTGTGGTTAAAGCAGGGATGCGTTTGTTGAATATAAGGGGCGAATGAGAGATAGAATTTATTTCCCAGAGGATAGCTATATTGCTGTTGCCCATCTGATAATTTCAGTTCTTTGCTGGTAATGGCAGCGCTGTAGGGCAGAGGTCTTGCCTGCGGCGATTGATCGATAACATCGACGATCTGCTCGACGGTTTTTCCCGCCAGTCCTTGCTTGGCTAGAAAAGCGTTGGCGTCAGTCGTCGCTGCAAAACCTGAGCCGCTTAATGTCAGACCGAGTAGTACCGCCATCATCTTTATCTTCATCATTACTTCCCCTCAATAGAGTCATTATCTTGGAATCACATGCTATGACGTTACACCTTCCCCCTACGGGAAGGTCAAAAGGTGGGGTGTATAGAAAGGTAAATTAATGTATTTACTGGTTTTTTATTGATTTCGATCAATTTTAAACCATGGTGAACTGCGGTGATATCAGCGTCATTATTGATGCGGGCCATGAGTCAGGGGTTTTCACTAGCGCTGACCCGCGCAAATAAGCATTAATGCTGGAGCGTTTCCCACAGCAGCTTAATGAGTAGCGTCACCGCCAATATGAGAAATAGGCGACGAATCCAGTAATTCCCGCCTTTTAACGCTAGCTGAGTACCTGCAATTGAACCGAAAATGGCTGCGATACCAAGCGGTAGCGCAAGCCCGTAATTAATCAGTCCAGCTGGAATCAGGAAAATGAGCGTGGCGGAGTTGGTGCCGAAATTGACAACCTTGGCGCAGGCTGTTGCCCGTAGAAAATCAAAATGGAAAAAACGAACGAAAAGGAAGAGTAAAAAGCTGCCCGTTCCTGGCCCAATGAAGCCGTCATAAAATCCAATTATAAGCCCAAGAGCGGCACCTTTGATGAGGTCGCTTTGTGTTGGCTCCCTACTGGTATCCTGGCTTCCAAAGCTGGGGCGAAACCATGTGTAAGCTACCATGATCGCCAATACCACAATAATTACCGGGCGCATCCAAGAGGAAGGCATGAAATCCAACATACGGATTCCAATGTAGGCACCGGTGATAGCTGAGAGGACCGTTGGAAGCATGAGTCGCCACGGTAAGCGCAATCGGGCTGCGAACTGCCGTATGGACATTAAGTGCCCCATAACGGAAGAGAACTTATCGATCCCCATAATTTGGGCTGGTGTGAAATGGGGAAGCGTGCTGTAAAACATCGGCATACTGATGAGTCCACCGCCACCAACGGCGGCATTAATGGCACCTGCAATGAATGCGATTGGAATGAGGATAAATAGCTCGGGCGCCATGATAAGTCCTTTGTTGGGAGGTAACCGCTTTGGATGAATTCAGCACAGGCGACGTCAGGCGCGATGAATCATGCGGCTATACATTGCCGAGAAAGGCATAAATGATATTGCTGCCAGTCGCGGCATATGTGTGGTGGTGCAGCGGCTGCCATCTTAATTTGGACTGAAATATGTGTCTAATATATATCTAAGGAGGTATTGATTCACTTGGGGCTATAAATGGAGTTCCGTCACCTTCTTTATAAGCGGGTTTTATCCCTGAAGTGGCATAAAGTCTACTTTACGGCGTGCCACAGTCACGCTGTTATTATGATTTTAGCGCCCAGCGCTGCACCTTTTCACCATAGAAATAATCACATGGAATAGCTCATCCTTAGCCTGTTGTTCCGTAATAATTCCTTTAACCGCGGCATAAGATAATCCTTCCGCGGAGCCGATCATCGCCCGTAGCGCAGCGTCATGAGGTGGTTGGTCTGCACAGAATGGAGCAAAAAGAGCGCGGCATTTCTCTGTGAAAATGGCATCGTACTCTTGCCTGATGTGTTCAAGCTCGGGAGTGCCGGTGAGTGCAGCCATGACGTTGGGCATTTCACGTCCCTGAAGCAGCACGCAATCAATGTATGAGGTGGCAATCACCGCTGCCAGCTTGTCAAGCACAGGTTCTGTTTTACGGATAATGCCATCCATAATCGCCGTCTGGCGAGCATCATATTCCTTGTAAAGTGCAGCTAACAGCCCCGAACGGTTAGTAAAGTGATCATAAACCACTGGTTTCGTTACGCCAGCCTGTTCTGCCAGATGCCCTAGCGTCAGCGCCTCCGTACCTTCCTCCCGAATAATCTGCCAGGCGGCTTGTATCAGTTGTACATGGCGCTCTTCTCTTGATAAACGCTGTCGTGCCTGCGGTTTGGACATTGTCGATATTATCCTGTTGACATTCTTATATACCAAAAGTAACTTACTGATGGTAGGTTACTGTTAGTATATAAGACTATATCTGACGTCGTTTTATGGCAATAGGGAGTACCCAGAATGCATGCATTACTTGTCGTTTCTCATCCTGTTAATACCTCACTCACCCATAGTGTCGCTACCTCCATTGCGGAAGGGATTGTTGGAGTAAACCCGAAAAATACGTTTGAAATCGCAGATCTTACCCAGGAAGGCTTTAATCCGGTGTTTTCTGTGGCAGATATGGCGGCTTTTCAGTGTACAGGTGCAACATCGCCTGATGTTATTGCGCAACAGTCTCGTATTGATAACGCAGATGCGCTGGTACTGGTGTTCCCGATTTATTGGTGGTCCATGCCTGGGCTGTTGAAAGGCTGGATTGACCGCGTTTTTGCAAACGGCTGGGCCTATGAAGAAACGGCTGATGGGCATGTGATAAAGAAACTGGGGCATTTACCGGTGCACCTTGTGGCTCTTGGGGCTGCCAACCAGAGAACATTTGCAAAGCGTGGCTACGCGGATGCCTTTCATGCGCAGATCACACATGGGATTTTTGACTACTGCGGTGCACCAGTCTTGACGTCGGAAATGCTGTTGATGCCGGAGCTGGGAACACCGGAGGCATGTATCGATGCCGCACGTCATATTGGTGAGAAAGTTTTCCGATAATCGCTGTTATTGATCTATCCTCGCTATGAAATTAGATAATAAAGGGAAAGATATAAATTCCGCTGAGAATATAAGAAGAGACGTCGCCAAGATTATTGATGAATGCACTTTTCCAATCCGTTATATGCCAGAATGGCACGCGATACAGGACATTGAAAGATATGGAAGGTATTCTGAGGCTAAGCGGATTTATCGTCGTTGACACAAAGAAAATCTCAACCGGCCATACGGTCGTTGAAATTAGATTAAACGCTACGCGGCAGGGTTGAGTGGCGTAAACGACTCGTTTTCTTACGTTTTCCTTATCGGCATCCTCATGAATACTGTTATTAAAAACATGTTATTAAAAACAGTATTGACACTGTATTTAAAATCCGTAAATTGGTTAGCAACAGCGGTAAAGTTTCAGATTGCTGTTATAGTAAAGATAACGAGTACGTTCTTTAATAAGTATTTTTGCGATAAAGGCCACGAAGTATTTTTGTATGGGTAATCGATGTTGAGAAAATTTAATATTCTCACTTGATGATGCTTAAGGCCACGTAGTCAGTATCTACAATCGCAAAATGGGACGAAAGCGCGATGATGTAAGGCTATGATTTAATCTTTATTGTTTGCGATTGAGCGATAATTGAGTCATTCGTAAAATGTCGCAACGAGAGTAAGGCCACGCATCAAAGAGTATATATCGCGATGGGGGATGTACCTGTACCAGCTATACCTTTGAATGTCTCGTAAGGTTGGTTGGGGGTTTAAACCAGTAAATATATGGGAGGTCTGTTAGTTTTTAGTACCCAATATTGTCTGTTATAAACGTGTACATTTGAAGCAGTACCAATAGTAGTAAGACTATTAAGTCAATTAATGTTAAATATTAAGTCTGTAGTACCTTAAAAGCCCTGACTAACACAGTCAGGGCTTTTATCATTTTTACATCTAATTATCAGAATATCCCTTGTTCGGCAGACTGAACGTTAATCCCCTATACTTTCATCCTGTGAAAGGAGACTGTTGAAACCATTAGCAAATGTTCGACCAACTCACCTGAGGTAACCTCTATAGCAATTTATAAAAGAAGGTTGTGCCATCGAGAGTACCGGCGGAGCTGCGAGCAAACTGTGGGATTTGCCCCGCTTCCTGATAGCCTGATTTACGATACAAAATGGATGCCGTGTCATTGGTGCGGGTATCAAGGACGAGTAGGGTGCGCCGATTGGCCTGTGCCTGGCGTTCTACTTCTGCCATTAACTGCTGAGCAATGCCGCGCTGACGAAATGCCGTATGCACCATTAGTTTTTCTACTTCAGCACGGTGGTTGCCATTTTTCTTTGGACAATAGCTGATCTGCACTGCGCCCGTGATGCGCTCCGCTTCACGCGCTACCAATAACGTACGATCGCCTTCAGCCAGATCGGCAGCGACCGCCTGCCAATAACGTTTTGCTTCACCGGCTTCCAGTGGCGCAAGAAAACCGATGGACGCCCCACTTTCCACACAATCATTCAGTAAGACAACTAACTCATCAAGGCTTTCTGACAGAGTACTCAATTGCTCAATTTTCATTATATTCTTGTCTCTCAAGGTACAACTCTGGGATTAAGAAACCAGCCTCTACCCTGACATTTTCATCTCGGCTCTTGCCAAAATAAACTCTGGTGCCACGCTGGACCCAGTAACTCAGACGGTGTGAGGTATCCATTCTGTTTTAAAGCTTCGGAAGAAGTGTTCCATTGGGCTGTTATCCCAGCAGTTATTTATCTTCACTCATCTTTTGCAAAACTGCCGTTTAGTCTTTTCAGCACCTCGCTGATTCCTCTGCTGACAATCCGATCCTCCCGCATTACCGTCGCGAGGGTCCGGTACAGAAAGGGCACCATGGAATACACGCTGAGCCCCTGTCTTTCTCCCATGCTTCTAACGGACATGCGGGGAACGATGCTGTAGCCCAAACCGGCACGAACCATCCTTTTAATGGCTTCAATACTGCCAAGCTCCATCACAGGACTGGCAACATGCCCGGCATAACGGAACCACTCATCAATCAGGGCGCGGGTCCCGCTTCCGGGTTCAAAGATAATCAGCGGCAGTGACAAAAGGTCGTCCGGAGACAGCGGCTTAGTACTCTGCCCTAAGGTATCTTTTTCCATGATGATGACAAACTCATCCGTACCCAGAGGGTTAACGCTCAGGCATTTACCTGCTGCCGGCAGTGTTACCAGACCAATATCTATACGATTTTCTTCCACGCCTCGCACAATATCTGAAGTATTGCCAGTGCGTACGTCCACTTTCAACAGAGGATGCGTCTGTCGTAACTGCTGCAGTAAGGGTGGCAGAAGATGAATGCAGGCCGTTGCGCCGGTACCGACAGTGACGGTGCCGGTTATATCGTCTGAATGCAGGGACACTGATTCAACCGCCGCACTTACCACTGCATCAATTTTCATACAGTGCTCAGATAGAGTCATTCCAGCAGGCGTTGGCCTTATTCCCCGGCTGGTTCTCTCAATAAGACGGGCCTGAAATACCTGCTCCAACTGTCTTATCTGCAGGCTGACGGCTGGCTGTGACAGTCCGAGAGCTTCTGCTGCCCCGGAGAAACTGCCCCGGCTGATGACCATCCTGAAGGTAGTAAGGTGAGCAAGGTTCAGGGTTGCCATATCAAAGTTTTCCTTATACCGCAGATAAGCCCCGTGGCCTGTCTGAAAATATTAATTCGAGTTAGTCTCTGTTTATGAAAGTAAAAGGAACTGTACCAATGGAAATAACTGAAGCAGATGAACGACATATTCCTGCTATCCAGCAGATTTATGCTTATCACGTATTACATGGCACCGCCACTTTTGAAACCGAACCGCCGGATGCGGTTGAAATGGCAATTCGCTTGAAAAAAGTGCTTGCAGCAGGGTTGCCCTGGTTTGTCGTGGTTGATGAAGGACAGGTCCGGGGATACTGCTACCTGTCTTTTTACCGGGAACGGTTTGCCTACCGCTTCACCCTGGAAGACTCTATATATATTGACCCCACGTTTCAAGGGCGGGGTATCGGCAAACGGCTGTTGTCCCGTGCAGTAATGTGGGCTGAAGCCCGTGGCTTTCGTCAGCTCGTAGCCGTGGTGGGTAACAGTGAGAATACAGCCTCCCTTGCCCTGCATCGTGCCGCGGGCTTCAGCATCACTGGCACACTCACGTCCGTAGGGTTCAAACACGGGCGCTGGCTCGATACGGTCATCCTGCAGCGTACGCTCGGACAGGGTGATACCACGCTTCCAGAGTACAACGATTGACAGGCGGACATCTGACTGGCCGCACCGTTTTCTGCACTGGGATGACGCAGCTTATCAACTGGGGGATCACGTTCTACATGCCGGGTGTCTTCGGAACCGCCATCATGGCTGAAACGGGCTGGTCTCCTGTTGTAATATTTTCCGGCCTGACTGTTGCCATGCTGGTTATGGGACTGGTTTCACCGCTAACTGGGCCCGTTATGGCACGTACCGGCGGACGAGCATTGATGATGGCGGGTACTCTCGCCATTGCCGTCGGGTGTTTTCTGATGGCTTTTATCCATTCAACAGCCGCGTGGATTACGATCTGGATCCTGATGGGAGCTGGTATGCGGCTTGCCCTGTACGACGCCGCGTTTGCCCTGCTTGTGGAAACCGCAGGTGCAGATGCACGTCGGGCAGTCTCTCTGGTCACTCTGTTGGGGGGCCTCGCTTCAGCTGTGTTCTGGCCTGCAGGCGCTGCCCTGTTGCACGTCACTGACTGGCGGCATGCCGTTATCGTTTACGGCTGTGCAGGGCTGGTGAGTTTGCTTTTTCTGACTGCCGTTCCGGCAGGCCATCGGGTAAAACCTCCCGCTGCTGGCCGGTCTGGTTTTCCGGCATCGGGGACAGCAGAGAATCGAAAAGCATTTATTAGCGGCCTGTGGTATGCTGCCTTGATTGCGCTGCTCAGCTTTGTCTCCACCGGCGTATCCACGCATTTACCCCAGATACTGGCCGCTTATGGCATGCCCGCCCTGGCTGGCATGCTCTGGGGCGTGGGACAGGTGGGTGCCCGCCTGCTGGACGTGATTTCTGGCGCACGAATCTCCGCGCTACGTCTTAATCTTATTATCGGCATCCTGCTGCCGATCTGCTTTCTGGTCGGTCTTGCGGGCAATATTACCCCAGTCGCTACAGTCTTCTTTGTTCTGGCTTACGGGGCCGTGAACGGGCTTTGTACTGTCGTAAAGGCCCTACTTCCTCTTATGCTATTTGATCCGCAGCGGTACGCCCGCAAAACAGGCTTACTGCTGTCACCGGGTTTTTTCCTCGCGGCGCTGGCCCCGTCTGCGTATGCCATGCTGTTGGAGCAGTACGGTGTACACGGCACGCTGCTTGTTTCCACCATCTTGACCTTGTTCATTACGGCAATTTCTGTGGTGCTCTGGAGACGCCATTCCGGCTCTGCTGCACAGAACTAGATGGATAAATTCTACGATGTCTAACCTTCTTTCTCCGTTCTCAACTTTAGCGATAAACGATTGAGAGCGATCCAGCGCTAGGTTTCCTCTCGTGATCCCTCTGGCAATGCGTGCTTCACGTAATGCCTTGATAACGATCTGATATTCATCAGAGTAAACAGAAGCCATCGATTCAATCCCATAGCTAATTTTTTTAACAAGACATTCGCCGAAAGGTGAAAGGCTAATTGCCTATGCATTGGGAAAGCAGCCGGAGGAGATCTGGCCGTCGCGCTATCAGGGCATAAACCCAGATCATGGGGAAGGGGAGGCGGCATAGCCCTCTCGTAGAGAATCGCACGAGGTTCGATAGAAAGTCCGGTTCCCCGAGCTGTTGTCAAAACCCGTGGGTTGACCCATATTTTTATAGATGGATCAGAATGATGTGGCTCATACGATAAAGAAATGTCCAGTTCGTGTCTTTGGTTCGGTTCCCTATGGTACTAATATCCAGAGAGTATGACGGAGGATAACATCATGCCAGCAACGAACAGCGTTTCAGTTAAACGCGAAACACTAAATTTACGTATCAAGCCTGCTGAACGCGATCTTATTGATCGAGCTGCGAAGGCCAAAGGGAAAAATCGCACTGATTTTGTCCTCGAAGCTGCTCGCGCGGCCGCAGAGGAAGCGTTGATCGATCAGCGCATTATCATGGCAGATCCTGATGCCTATCAGGAATTCCTTGTTCGCTTGGATCAAGCTCCTTCGCCGAATGCCGCACTGCGTAAAACCATGCAAACACCTGCACCGTGGGAGCAGAAAAAATGATTTCCACGCCCTGAACCACTCCACACCGAACATGCACTTTCCTCGTTCTGTTGTGGTGTAGTTATCTATGGACAACTGGCTGAAACAACGGGCGATGAAAAATCAGATATCTGGCGCATCAAGGACTTTCGTTAGTTGCGATGGCCCAAAAGTGTTGGCGTATTACTCGCTTGCTTCCAGTGCCGTGGCAACGAATGCCGCCCCCGGACGCTTTCGCCGCAATATGCCCGATCCGATACCGGCGGTGGTGCTGGGTCGTCTGGCGGTAGATAAATCATTACATGGTCAGGGTGTTGGCCGTGCTTTGGTACGTGATGCTGGGCTAAGAGTGATTCAGGTCGCTGATACTATCGGCATTCGCGGGATGTTGGTTCATGCGCTGTCTGATGAAGCGCGGGAATTTTACCTGCGGGTGGAGTTTGAGCCTTCGCCAATTGATCCGATGATGTTGATGGTGACGTTGGGGGATTTAGTCAGTAGTATTTAATTTCAGGATGTTATTATATTGCTCTCAGTCTATACCGCATTAGTTTTAAGTCGAACTTATTACTACACAAGTATTAAAATACTAAGAAAAATCATGCTTAAGGCCAATCTTTACCTTTAAAAGACCTTCTTTATAAACTTCATTAGCTAGATATTATTGTAGTTACGATATTTTTAGCTGCCATTTTTTGAAAAGTCAATGTTATCTACGAAACTACATTGTCCACTTGTTTTTTATCATAATGATTGATAGAAATTAAACTGAGTGTTTCCATCCAAACTTCGAAAAGTTCAGATTGATAAAAAGTAAACGTTCTTGATGTAAATTTAAATTACACGTGAAAAGGAGATATCATGTCTGATAGTGAAATAATAACATCGATAAACTCATTTGATAGTTGGTTATTAGAACGGCCTAAATGGCTTCAAACTGCAGCTAGTAAAATAATTCATAAGAAAGCTAAGTTGGATGATGCTGAAATAAACGAAATGGTGGAGCTCTGCATTGCTGAAGTGTTGAATTCTAAAAATGATAAATTGCAACAATATACCCCAGGATTACTTTCTCAGGCCACAGTTAACGCCGCATTACGGTTAGTGAAACTAACCAACGTACAAGGTGTTAACGCGTTAAGTTCTCCCGGAGCTCTCGATTTTGGAAATAATCAACTGACAGTGGTTTATGGTTCGAATGGTGCAGGTAAATCAGGTTATGCTCGCCTAATTAAAAATATTTGCGGATCAAGAAATCGTGAGCATGTCTTGAGTAATGTTTTTTCCGAAACTAACATAGACATGAAAGCTTCTGCTCATTACAGTATTGATGGTGGAAATGTTATTGAAATTCAATGGACGCCGGCTTCAGGGCCTTGTAGGCCGTTAAAAAACATTCAAATTTTCGATTCCAGCACTGCATCTTCATATATATCGAATAAAAACCCTGCAACATATGAACCCGGGAAAATTAGATTTATACGTACATTGATAGAACTGTGCGATGATGTTACTCAACGGATAAATAATCAAAAGAATAAATTAACTGATCAAAGGCCTAGAATTCCAGATTTACTTAAAAATACGACTACTGCATATTGGAATAATAAAATATCGGCAAGAACTACTCAGAAAGAGATTGATGAACGCTGCATTTATAGTGATGAGATGGACCGCGAAAGAGTTACAGGAGAAGCAAATCTTTTACAGGCTAATATTCCTGATAGAATCAAAGCTATACAGCTAACAAGACAATCTTTGAAGCAAATCACGACATTTATTTACAGTATAAAGAGCTCTTATAGTGATGATGCCTTATCCTCAATAATTTCTTGTAATCTTGATTCTTCTAAAAAAAGAAAAGCAGCAAATGAAGCTTCTCAAAAACTTTTCAGCAATGCACCACTCGAAGGTGTTGGTCAGGAAACTTGGCTAGCTCTATGGCAACATGCCAGAAATTATTCAAACAATGTTGCATATAGAAATTTTCAGTTTCCCCATACAGAAAGTAATTCCCGGTGTGTCCTTTGTCAGCAAGAATTGAACAGTGAGGCTAAGGTTCGCTTAAACTCATTTGAGTCATATATAAAAGATAGTTTAGAAAAAAGTGCAAAACAGGCTGAGGCATTACTTATAAATTTATATGGTAAGCTTATTTCTCTACCTGATGATAATGATTGGAATTCTAGGTTACACACATTAAAATTACCTGAGGATAGTAGTGTTAACATAATCAGCGTAATTAGAGAGAGAAAGAGGTTGTTACTAGAGGTTGACTCGGTTGAAAAATTACCTCACGTCAATTGGGATTTGATTGATAAAGCTCTCACTGAAATTGATGCTGCACTAAATCTTGAAGAGAAAGCATTGCAGCAACTACAGACAGATCATGGAAGGCAAGCATTAATCACAAGGATTGATGAGCTAAAGTCAATTCAATGGCTGAGTCAAAATAAAAAACATATAGTTGATGAGGTTGAAAGACTAAAAAAAGTAGCCATTTTGACCAAAGCATTAGGACTGGCACGAACTAATCAGTTGTCATCCAAAAGTAATAGTCTTTCTCAAATGTTAATCAGCGAAGGTTATAAAGAAAGATTTTCGGAGGAATTAATTAAATTAGGTGGGAAAAGATTAAAGGTCAGGCCTAGAGAAAATAAAAAAGGAAAAGGTGAGACTACTTTTGATATAGAAATAATTGATGCAGTGCATTCAGTTTCTCCATCACTAATTCTAAGTGAAGGGGAGTCCAGAATAGTCGCATTAGCAGCTTTCTTGGCGGATATGACTGGTGAGCAATACGTTACTCCTTTTGTTTTTGATGATCCAATATCTTCACTTGATCAAGACTATGAAGAACGAGTTATAAAAAGGCTCATTGAGCTTTCTGAAGAACGTCAAGTCATTATTTTTACTCATCGATTATCGCTTGTTGCTTTAGTTGAAGATGAAATTAAAAAACGAAAAATCGGTAATTTAGGAAAACCTATAGTGCATGAAGTTCTTACGTTACAGAGCTTTGCTGGGCGTATAGGAATGCATGTTCCTGGTAATATAAGAAATCAACAGCCTAAAAAAGCATTAAACATGCTGTTAAATGATGCTTTACCTAAAGTGAAAAGGGCTTATGATAAAGGTGAAGTAGATGCTTTTGATATTGAAATAAAAAGTTTATGTAGTAATTTTAGGATAATAGTTGAGCGTTGTGTTGAAATTATACTTCTTTCTGAAGTTGTGGTTAGGTTTAGAAGGAGTGTAATGACGGGAAATAAATTAATGTCATTAACTAATATTAGTGATTCAGACTGTCAGTATCTTGAAAATCTGATGTCACGATACTCCGTCTTTGAGCATTCTCAACCAGATGAGCTTCCAGATACCTTACCAGAGGTTGATATTCTTGAAAATGATCTAAATGGTTTGATTAAATGGATTGATGAGTTCGAGTCCCGTAAGAAAAATCAATAGTAATACCTAGAGAGATGAAATAAATCCCATCTCTCTTTTTTATTCTTAATTAAATTATTTGTGTGTTATCTAAGCTGAAAATACTCTTTTTATTGCTGATAAATTTGCTTTCTTTGAATTGTAAGCACCCAGGCAATCAGGGTAAAATTATCAGTATACTCATGGTGCCATGGTGCTGGCTCAACATAAATGCATTGAATTCCCGCTCAAATCCCCAAAACATAAGATTGATAGTATCCTTAATCTCATCCGCATAGTCGCCAAGATCCGCGATAGCCTCACAAATCATCTCAACAGGAACCGCTCGACAACTCAGTCGTCATCAATCGATAATCTTCGCCGTCGATGCGGATCAGAGGGAGCAATGTTTTATTCACTTTCTCAGGCAGGTGATGAGACTCGATAGACTGAATCGTTTGTATTGATAAGCAATGAATTACACGATCACCAGTTCCTGTTTTCATCAGCAAAAGAACCATTCTGGGTAATAAATCTGGCGACGTCTTCCATCCCTTCACGGTTTTCCTTCTTCCACACCTCAGTTTTGATGCGGTGGTCTTCTTTGTCTATGACGTCATTCGTCAGACCAGAAATAGGTATCCAAGTAGCATTGGGGGTCTGCTTATCGTCTTTGTTCACGGCAATACTAATCCAGCGTTTCATTGCCGTGTTCCTCTTTAACTAAGTGCTTTATATTTTGCAGGGATCTTAGCAATAATGCTGGCGGGGTCCAGAGAAAGTAAACGGGCGATATGGATAAATTCTACGATGTCTAACCTTCTTTCCCCGTTCTCAACCTTGGCGATAAACGACTGAGGACGATCCAGCGCTAGCGCCAGGTTTACCTGCGTGATCCCTTTGGCAATGCGCGCTTCACGTAATGCCTTGATAACGATTTGATATTCATCAGAGTAAACAGAAGCCATCGATTCAATCCCATAAAATTTGGGATCAAATATCAGTCGCCTACTGTTTTATCCCAAAATGGGATAAATAAAAATTTGTGTTGCTTACTTAATGCTATTTGTCTGTATTTTATGCACTATTCTTTCTAAAACAGTGGAAGCGTCTACAGATAGCAGGTGAGCGATGTGGACAAATTCAACAACATCCAGCCTACGTTCCCCATTCTCGATTTTGGCGACAAAAGACTGAGGTCGACCTAAAGCGTTCGCCAAATTTTCTTGGGTCATGCCTTTTTCGATTCTGGCCTCTCGCAGTATTTTTATAACTGATTGATATTCATTTGAATAAATCGATGCCATTTTGGTGACCTTGATAGATATCCCAAAATCGAATATCAATCATTTTCTTTTTTATCCCAAAATGGGATAATTGGAGCAATTCATCATAGGGAGCGGTAGATAAATGGATAAGTACGATTGGCATCCGGCAGACATTATTGCTGGCTTAAGAAAGAAAGGAACAACGTTGGCGGCGGTATCAAGAGCATCAGGATTAGCGTCTTCAACACTCGCTAACGCATTAACAAGACATTGGCCCAAAGGCGAAAGGTTAATTGCCTGCGCATTGGGAAAGCAGCCGGAGGAGATCTGGCCGTCACGCTATCAAGGCATGAACCCGGATCATGGGGAAGGGGAGGCGGGATAGCACTCTCGTAGAAGAATCGAACGTCGTTCGATGGATAGTCCACACGCCAGAAACGAAAAACCCCCGCCAAAGGCGAGGGTTAAGAATAAGTGGTGCCCGGACTCGGAATCGAACCAAGGACACGAGGATTTTCAATCACCGTGTTGAGATATCTGCACATTCTACCGAGTGTGCAAAATGAAAATTTTACCCGTAATTTCGACAAAGGGCGGCGAAGGTAAGTCTACTCAAGCTGCTAATCTTGCTGGTTTTTTTGCTGATGCAGGGTTAAAGACTTTGCTTATCGATGGCGACTATTCGCAACCTACAGCCAGCAGTATTTATGCGCTGGAGCATGAGGCTCCGTTTGGATTGTTTGAACTGTTAATGCAGACAACAGATTTAAACCAGCCAGAGAGCATAATTTCTCGAACAGCCATACCCAATCTTGATCTCATCATTTCCAACGATCCTGATGATCGCCTTCCCACAGCAATGCTTCATGCCCCTGATGGACGCATGCGTCTCAAGAACATCCTTCAGCATCAAAGTTTCCAGAGTTACGACGTCATCATGATTGACTCGAAAGGGGCTGCCGGTGTGATGGTTGAACTCGTTGTTCTGGCTGCAACAGAAAATGTTGTTGGCGTGATTAAACCCATACTTCCTGATGTTCGGGAATTCATGCGCGGAACGGTGCGTCTAATGTCCCGCTTACTTGCGTTGCAGGCATACGGAATTCAGATCCCTGATATCAAAATTTTGGCCAACTGTGTTGAGAACACATCATTGGATCGTAAGACCTTGGAAGAGTTGGGCAATATCGTTTCTGAGAAGAAATACCTTCAATCCGAAAGCATCAATATTTCCATACTTGAAACAAAAATTGACCAGCTCGAAGTCTATAAGCGTGGTCATGCCTTTGGTCAACCAGTCCACCGTCTTGAGTATGTAACCGATCGCAAAAGCGCTGCGGCTGCAGTAACCATGCATAGTCTCGCTTGCGAGCTATTCCCGCATTGGAAAGATAAGTTTGATTCCGTGTTACGGAATCAAACTGGTGCAGGGGAGGTAGCCAGTGTTTAATCTTCAGTCACTACTATGCCGGAATGGCATCAGTCAGCGTGCTTTTCGACCAAGCATCCATTCCAGTGAACGGATCATCCAATCGGTCGAGCTGCTTTTCGATATCCCATTGCTTGGCACTCCAGTCAGGATCGGCTGCAAAAGCAGTCCAATAGTCGGTCAGCGCCAGCGACATATCTTTATCGGACATGCTTTGAATAATTTCCGGCGTCCACTGATGCTGCTTAATCAGCGCATATTTCAATGCTTCTCGCGGGGAACTGGGGCTGAATTGCTGATGCCAGCTATGCGTCAGACGAAGCCATTCGCCCAGCCACAACAAGCGGTAGGACATCTGAATCAGTTCTGCGCCGGGATATTCCGAATACTTTTCTGCTGCCTGACGGTAAAAAAATTTACAGCGTTTTTCAAAAGCATCAATGTCGGACTGTGTTTGTTTATTTGTATTCATGTTTTTTCCTTTCATGTTTCCGTGAATATGACATCGCTGGCATGTGCTTCTGATCGCGGTCGTCAAACTTATCGATCAGAAAACGTGCATCCAGTGAAAGGGAGTATATCCCTGGCAATTGTCAGTCCGACGCCCTTTTCAGAAGTTTACATAACCTCATTAAAAACAATGTTATTACATTACTTTAATGTAGTTTTAGCTCGTGGCTATGCTGTGGAGGGAAAGCAATGAAGACTCTCCATCGAGCATTCTGCTCCTGCAATCATTGGCGCTATAAAGACGTTGATGAACAGACCGTTTTTTTTGAAACATTTCACACTGAACATGCCGGAGAGCGTTTACGGTCGCTCTTGGCGAACACGTGGGGCGTTCCTGAGTCCTCAGTCATTGTTTACAACGTTTTTCCTGAACGGGAACTGTCTCTCCTCTCATTGGATGACTCATCCTCTGATGACAAGATGCTGTTTGAAACTGGTTGGGATCGAGATGCCAAACGTCCCTGCTATTTGGATGATTTTCCGTTAATGCTGGTTTCTCCCAGAACATATAAGCGTCTGGTGAAAGCATTCATGAGCATTAGCCAGATTGGCTGTGGCGGAAAGGAGGCTGCGCATGGCTAACTCTCAGATGCAATTTCTTCCTTCTTCTTTGGAGGCAGAGCAATCAGTCATCGGGGCATTAATGCTTGAGAACAACCGCTGGGACGATGTGGTTGAACGGATTGTTGTTGGCGATTTTTATAACAGGGCACATCAGCAGATATTTAAGGCTATGCAACGGTTGGTCGAGAGCGGTCAACCTATCGACCTCATAACGCTGTCTGAATCAATCGAAAAAGCCCCTGATAACCTGTTTGAGTCAATTGGCGGATTTGCTTACCTCGCCGAGTTGGCTAAAAACACGCCGAGTGCAGCGAATACGAATGCCTATGCTGAAATTGTCAGAGACAGGAGCCAGGCTCGTCAGTTGGTGGCATTGGGTAAGAAAATCAGCGCTGATGCCATGTCCACGGCACATGGACGAATAAAAATTTCAGATATCGCGGAACAGGCTGAACAGACACTTTTCGACATATCGGAACAGCGCGAAGCCAAAAGTGAAATACCACTCCAACAGGGATTGACGCTGGTTGTCAATCGGCTAGAACGCAACTATGCCGTACCCGACGGAATAACGGGAACGCCTACGGGATATATCGAACTGGATAAAGAAACGTGCGGTCTTCAGGAAGCGGACCTGATTATTCTTGCTGCGCGTCCTTCCATGGGTAAAACATCGTTAGGGCTAAATTTCGCTGAAAATGCGTTTGGGCGTGTATCTGATAAACCCGTATTCATATTTAGTCTGGAGATGCCAGCAGACCAGTTACTCATGCGTATGGCCGCATCTATTGCACATGTGAGTGTCCAGGCCATGCGCAGCGGCCAATTGAATGATGAAGATTGGGCGCGAATATCAGATGCATTGGGCGTCATGAAATCCTGGGGCGATCGTCTGGTAATTGATGATAACAGTGATTTAACCCCATCTTTATTACGTTCTCGTCTACGCCGTTTTATTCGTAAATACGGTCAACCTTGTTTAGTCATGGTTGATTACTTACAGCTAATGAGCTCTCCAGGTTCTGAAAACCGCACTCAGGAAATATCGGTAATCTCTCGTTCTCTAAAGGCCATTGCCAAGCATTTTAATGTTCCTTTGCTTGCGTTATCTCAGCTAAATCGTGCGTCACAAACTCGGGCCGATAAGCGACCAACACTCTCTGATCTTAGAGATGGTGGTTCTCTGGAACAGGATGCGGACATGATCATGTTTATCCACCGTGAAGAAGTTTATGACTCGAATACTCCGGATAAAGGGTTGGCAGAAATCATCATTGGTAAACAACGTCAGGGGCCTGTGGGTACGGTAAAACTTGCCTTTGATGCGCAATATACGCGTTTTAGAGAATGGAATTTAGGCTATGGAGAGAAATACTAATGAATAAAAAAATAGCCTCGTTGCAGCTCGGGAACGCGATGCTGCAAGGAAGTCGGGAACCAGCAACAGCTCAAATTTCCGCGTTGCCAGTTAATGAAATGCCAATGGTACTGACGTTGGATCAGATGGGTCCTCATCCAGATAACCCGCGTACCAAGCGTAATCCCAAATATAATGAGATTAAAGAATCCATCCGTCACCGGGGCTTAGACACCGTACTCAAAGTAACGCGTGATCCGAACGTACCTGATATTTATGTCTTCAGTGATGGTGGTAATACACGCTATGAAATCCTGAGCGAACTGTGGGAAGAAACGCAGGAAGAACGCTTCTTTCGTCATACCGTTATTTTCAAACCGTGGCCCGGCCGTCTCCAGTGTGTCATTGGCCATCTTGCTGAGAATGAGGTCCGTGGCGAATTGACCTTTATAGAAAAAGCTTTCGGTATCCAGAAAGCCCGCGGCATTTACGAGGAACAACTCGGCAAATCCGTATCATTGCGTGAGTTGGCAACGTTGCTGACGGAAGCTGGGTTACCTATAGATAATTCGAGTATTAGCCGGATGGACAACACAATTGCCTTTCTGTATCCATATATACCTAACTTATTGGAGTCAGGATTAGGAAGGTCTCAAATACAAAGTCTTTTATCTTTAAGGCATGATGCGGAAAAAATTTGGTCAGAATATGTTTTAACAGTTTCAACTGAATTGTCTTTTGAAGATGTTTTTGGCGGATGCTGCAAAAAATTTGATTCTCCGGATGACTGGTCACTAGAAATGTTCCGGGACGAGTTTATCGGTGACTTGGTCAGTGCTTTACCGCACCCGTCTCTTAACTACGATCGCTGGGTGATGGAATTAGATCCGAAGGTGCGTAATCAGCGCAAGCTTTTTGGTGAAACCGAGCCATTACCCGCGTTCGTCCATGAACCCTCTCTTGAAGCCATAAATAAAGACAAAGGCGATGATGCTGATGGTTCAAAATCCACAACACCATCGTCCTTAAAGGCTGGAAATAATGATGATAAACAACATTTTTCAGCACCAGCTTCAACATCTGCTGCTCCCCCGTTAAACAATCAAAGTGATGAACATCGTCAGCATATTGATGAAGACGATGAGCATCATGATGATGAGAATGCAGAGGACTGGGAATTTCAGGGCAATGACAATACCTTCTCCCATAACGACAACCAAGGCAATCTTTCTGGGTTGGCAAATCGCCAGAGTGAAGACTCAGATAGTCAGACGACATTTTCTTCACCTTCGGGTGGGCATTCTACCCAACAACTGGCCTCTTCTTCTGTACTTTCTTTTGCTAACGGAGGTCTGGAGCCAGTCTCTGATATCTGGCAGATCTCTGCGTTCCAGGATGACATCGAACATTTACAGGATAGCGCGTATCGACTGGCATTTGAGCTGGCTGAGGCTATGGGCTATCCCAATGAGATCGTGGAAGCGAAAGAGCCTTTTGAGGCTGGTTATATTGCATCAAGATCCAAAGCGCCATTCATTCTCTTTCTCAATGGACTAACTGGCCAGCAAAGCGATGAACCATTCAACATGTTCAGCTTTTGCCTAAATGTTATTGGCTCTGCAAACAAAGGGGACTCACCCGTTCTCGACGATGCCTACACCGTAAAAATGTTACGCCTGATTAGAGTATTGCGTCGTTTACGTGAACATCAGCGACAGATCGCCATGGAACAAGCTGAGCAGTAAAGGATGGGGAAATTACGTTTAGAAAGCGGCACCTATTATGAGGTACTGCTTAATGCACTATCCAGTGCCATAAAAGAGAAAGAGCGTCAGATACAGGATGCATATACGGATGATGTCAGAATATTAGATCGGCGCGGTGAAATACTCAGCCAGCATGATGAATGTGACATTTTCTTAAAAACTGCGAATGAATGCACGCCGTTAATAGATGATTTTCGGCGTATTCATATGTATTTGTCGTGTAAGTATTTAGATAACGAAAAAAGAAATAAATAATATTTTACACATGGAGCAAAACTTATGAGTGAAAATTCACTACAAATAGCAAATGCATCTCAGTCAGCAAATAATCTTTTGACTCAATTAGTGATGGACTTAAAGAGTGGTTACATACGCCGCTGTGAGTCTCTCGGATTAAAGCAAGAGGAAATGCAACTACTGCAAAGTCTGACGATTGAAGACTTGCACTATATTTCCAATAGTTCTGTTTCTGTATTGCAGTTCAACATTCACCACGAGAATTTTTACCGCTTAGTTCAGCATGCCCGCCGTGAACAAATGCGTACACAACGTATTGATCGTGCGTTATCGCTGGGGGGGTCTATTGAACTTATGCAACACATGTTTGGGTTATCCAGTCTTGAAGTCGCCAATCGGCGGCGCATTGCTGGCATTGACGTGCGCCCAGGACGAGGTGTTGTCTTGAGTGAAGAAGAAAGTACAACACTTTGGCAGCGTTGGCAGCTCGCTACTGTAGAGAATGTCGACAGTGGCGAGGGGTTGGATGTCATGATGTTAGCCGCAGAACAGATGGATGTGTCGTTGACTGCTGTTTGGCACGCCGTTCGGTCGTGGAGTCAAACGCATCGCATGAATATTTCCGCTGAATCAGCAAAAAAAACGATATCACGGTGAGGATAATAATGCGTTCTCGTTTATGCGAAATCATGCCTGGATTATATGCTCCGGCAACAATTCCAAAATCACATTATCACAAAGCTAAAAGTCAAATTCGACGCTTTCGAGATGGAGAGAGAAATTATACTCGGCTGACTGAAAAAAATACTAAGTATCTAAAAATTGACATCGGTCCATTTTGGCGATTATTGAGCCGAAATCACGGTGATTCGTGGGAATTAATGAATCACGAACGATATAACAAAGAAATTCGCAAATAATATAGGTGATTCATGGCTAAATCGGAATGTTAAAAATGAGTCAATAAATGATGACTAATCAGTGTCTTTATACTGCATCTAACTATTTGGATGCAGAAACAAGTGCATTGATGTTTTTCATCGCGAGCCAGCAGACGGATAAGAAACCGTCAGCGATAAGGATAATAATGATATGAATCTGCCGGCAGACAGCCTGATAGCTTACTCCGTTGAGAAGATGAACCTCCGGTTAGCTGAGCGAATACCCGGTGATGACGCGGGACAGCTGCGTAGCGGGCTGCTTTATATGGGGAACGTACATGATGCATACCCCAGACGCTTACTGTTAGACACTCAGCTATCTCCTCTTGATAAGATGGCCTGGATGATGATCCGTTTGTATGCCCAGCAAAATGAGGGCGCAATTTTTCCCACCTATGATGAATTACAACTTCAACTGGCTTCCCCACATAAAGGCGGAGCATCCCGGGAAACCATTAGCCGCGTACTGCTGATGCTGAGGATCACTGGTTGGTTAAGTTTGTGCAAACGCGTTCGCGATGAAAAGGGACGTGTCCGCGGGAACATTTATGCTCAGCATGATGAACCCCTTTCATTTCGTGATGCGGAGATTCTCGATCCGGGCTGGCTGGACACGGTTGCTGAAGCGTGCAGGAATAAAAACAAAACTATCAGCCAGACAGCATGGGAAGTTCTGAACGAGATCAAAAATGATACAACGATGCGACATCGTCATAGTCGTATTGCGCTTATTGAAAGTCGCCTTGGTTCCGTCCAAACACCACAACAAATGGCAGCCAGACAGAGTGTTCGTCACCTCAGTTCGGAATCCGAACTAAGACAAAAGTCACACAGTTCGGATACAAATCCACTGAGTTCGGTATCCGAATTCAGTCATCCAGAAGGGGATGAATCACCTAGTTCGGAATCCGAACTCAGTGGTATTTCAAGGGGTTGTCACTCAGTTCGGAATCCGAACCGTTACGTACGTAGTAATACACACTGTGTAAAAAGAAATACGTACGTACTGCCAGGCGCCTTTGAGCAATTGCTGTCACTTGATGACCGTAGCATGGCGACAGAACAACTTCAGGCACTGACCAGTGAACAAGCCGAACAGGTGCTGCAATCCCTGAAAAGAGCACTTTCTGACGGAGGGCTAAATAATCCAATTGGCTGGCTACTGGCCGTATTAAAACGGGCCCGTGACGGAAAACTCTTTACCCAAAGAGCGTCTAAACCGCCTGTTCAGGCCCAAACTTCTACGGCGGTAAGTGATGCTATGTCTAAGCCAGCTGTGAAAATTTCTGATAAAGCGCATGTTCAGAGTGTACTGGCTGAGATACGACGGAAGTGTGCGGCTGGATGATTGTTGAGTTGGTTAAAAAATAGGCGCTGCTGCGCCGCGCAGCAGCGATTAAAAAATAACCAATCAGTGAGTTCAGGTACAAAATGGCGTGATTTTGGATGATGACGTTTAGTCGGTTAAAAAACAGTCACTGTTGCCCCGGGCAACAGTGACTGAAAAGTGACCACTTTGTGGATTCAGGCACTGGAATGGCGTGATTTTGGGTGGTGAACGTTGTTTGGTTAAAAAATAACCACACCATCCTGTTTGTTTCATTTGTGGATATTTATAGATCTGTAAAACTGGTTTGGAATTGAGCTGGTTACTCCTTTGCCCTGAATATTTCTAACCCATATCAGAAATACTTTAGGTCAGCACAAGGAGTTAGCGATGTCAGAGTTAGATCATGGTGTGAATAATGACACACATCAGGAACCCGCTTCATCAGAGCCAGTCACTTCATCTTCTGCCACTCAACCTGTCCGTGAGAGAGAATCCCGTTCCGGCGCATTGAAATCATCTTTGACCCTTGAACTCCATACCCATTACGCGATTCGATTATGGGATGGTCGCAGAAAGGAAGATGCAGGCGAGGATTTGGCAAAAAAACAAAAAGAGCGCCCCCGATTTTTTACGATCTTTAGTATGCCTCAGGTTATTGCTGTTGCTGGCGTGGCAAACAATGATTCGTCAGTTGACAACCCGTATGCGGATGCATTGTTAGTTAAGTTGGAAAATGCTCTGGGTGTATCGAGCCAAAAAATACAGTCTGATGTTGACGAACTATCCGGGATTTTAAAAGCGATCCCTCAAACGCTTTCATTAACCGATGTGCGCTCTGTTTCTCCGTTAAATATTGGCGTGTATAGCCGTTCGCCTCTTGGCTACCGTTGTGTATGGTTATTGGTTGGATATGACCAGCTTGCAATGAGGGTGTTTCAGGCCTTTCACTACGGATTAATTTCCAGGGCGCAGAGGGATAAATACCTCGACAATAATGGTTATGCAGTAAGACGAATTTATCATTTGGTGCAGGGTTATAGATCATTCAATGTTACTCGAAGCGACATTTTATCTAAAACACCCGTTGGTATTAAAGCGATAGAGCGTTTCGGCGAACCAGATCCCGATATTATGTCTGGCCACGTTCGCTCATCATTCTCATCACCGTTGCGTGGGGGAGAATGATGCGACTTTTTCTTTGTGAAAAGCCGAGCCAGGGGCGAGATATCGCCCGTTTTATCGGTGCAACTCAACGAGGGAAAGGTTTTTTATCAGGCACCGGAACTGTCGTAACTTGGGCGTTTGGGCATCTTCTGGAAGTCGCCTCACCTGAAGAATACGGTGCTCAGTTCGGCAAACCCTGGCGTATGGATGTTCTACCTATTCTGCCAACAGAGTGGAAAATGGTTGTTAAGCAAAGTTCTGCTGATCAATTCGCTGTAATTAGTCGATTACTGAAACAGGCAGATGAAGTTGTTATTGCGACAGATGCCGATAGAGAAGGAGAAGTACTGGCGAGAGAGCTATTGGATTATTGTCATTTTACTGGGAATGTAAAACGTCTGTGGCTTAGTGCTCTTGACGATGCCAGCATCCGAAAGGGATTAGATAACCTTCTCCCAGGCGAGAAAACAGTTCGTCTTTATTATGCTGGCATGGGGCGTAGCAAGGCTGACTGGCTGATTGGTATGAATTTAACTCGAATATATACCCTTAAAGCTTCAGAACAAGGTATCGATGAGCTGTTGTCTATAGGACGAGTTCAAACCCCAACACTGGCGCTTGTTGTCCAGAGAGATAGCGATATTGAGAATTTCTCTCCTAAGCCCTACTGGCAGGTGTTTGCTGATATTGAAAAAGCCGGAATGACCTTTAGAGCTCAATGGGTACCAGCTGCTGGATATTGCGATGATGAAAAGCGCTGTATTCAGCATAATGCAGCCCTTGCAGTGGAGCAGCTCTGCAAGCAAACAGCAACAACATCTGTCGTTGATGTGTTACTTAAGAGAGAAAAAACGCCAGCGCCGTTATGCTTTAGCTTGAGCGTGTTGCAGAAAGCCTGTTCTGATAAATGGGGAATGATCGCCCAGAAGGTATTAGAAATCGCTCAGTCACTTTATGAGGTTCACAAAGCGACGACTTATCCCAGAACTGATTGTGGATACTTGCCTGAGTCCATGAAAGGGGAGGTGAGCGATGTGCTTTCCGCTATTTTACAGTCAGATCCTGCCGCCACATCACTTATTAAAGATGCTGATCGTTCTTTTGTTTCCCGTATCTGGAATGACAAAAAAATTTCTGCTCACCATGCAATTATTCCTACGAAACAACCCTTCGATATAAGCAAATTATCAGATGATGAGTTGAATGTTTATCAACTCATTCGTCTGCATTATTTTGCTCAGTTTTTTCCTCTCCATGAGTCCGATGTTACAGATGTTACATTTAATTTAGGTGGGCAACTATTTAAAACTCGAGGTAGGGTGAGTGTCGTTATTGGATGGAAGAAACTCTTTTTCAATGATAAAGAGCCCGATATTCAATCTGATGAAAATGGAAGTCAAGGGAGCCTTCCTGTTTTACATAACGGTGATATTTGTAATGTATTGGATTGTGAAGTTAAAGCCCAACAGACTAAACCGCCATCTCGATTTACTGATGGCACATTGATTGATGCAATGAAGAATTCAGCTAGTTTTATTAGTGATCCGACATTAAAGAAAATTTTACGTGATAATGCGGGGCTGGGTACCGAGGCTACTCGTGCAAATATATTAGATGTACTATTTAAGCGTAATTACCTAAAACGGCGTGAAAAGTTCATTTATTCAACGCAGCTGGCCAGAGAGCTAATCTCTCAATTACCAGAGGCTCTAACTAATCCAGGCATGACAGCGCTTTGGGAACAGGCATTGGATGATGTTGCTGAAGGACGCATGTCGTTGGATGCATTTTTACAAAAGCAAAAAGAATGGACATTAAGATTAGTAGATAGGGGGCGTCAACAAGCGATTAAGTTGACGGCACCAGTCTCTCCATTGTGTCCCCAGTGTGGTGGGATAATGAGAAAAAGAAACAGTGATAATGGTGTGTTTTGGGGGTGTGTGAAGTACCCGCTCTGTAAAGGGATCATTAGCGAAGGGACAAAAGGTAAGAGGGGTAAGAAAAATCTGAAAACTAAGAATAAACCAGCTACCTGACATTTGACATATTTGATAATGTAATGTCGCTTTGATGCACTTTGTACCTCGAAGGCTACGAGGTAGTGTGATGTTCTTACGGGGAACTGATCGCTACCAGCCCAACAGATGGCTACCGCACACTCAGTCGATCTGTAAGACGCATACCCTCCGTGAAAAGCGCGTCGGGAAATTTCCCCGGAGCTACGTTGAAGACCTCAGGGATATGGTACACCCTGTTAGACGGTGTCGGATAAAACCGACACCGTTTTAATTTTCGCAGAGTAGTAAATGGTTTTTCCGTTAATTTTCATTCAATAACGACTACTCTGCATTGGCTTTTTGGCCATGGCGAGAACAGTCCGAGCCAGACGTACCCAGCGTCGAACAGGGGCGAATAGGCATTCGATTGCCGCTGAACCAGTAGCATTGGTCAGGCGTTCTTACAAACTGTTGTTGTTCCTCCACGGCATCCATTTCGGGTGCCGTTTTTATTTTCACTGACGCGTAAACAATTTAGGTTTGACGATATTGCTCAGTGATTTAAAAATGACCGTGCTTACTCGTCATCTCTGATGACCACCAATGATCTATCAGTCTGTGAAGATCGCCTTCGGGTGACTGAATCACTTTTCCAAAGCCTGCAAGGAAAAGGGCGTGATTAAGAAACGCGGCAAATTTGCCATCCTTTGAGAGCAAATGTCATCAGGTAATTTAAACGCCTCTACGAGCGTGGTGATGAAGGTTCCGCTTAACTAACCAGACAAGTCAGGATAACAGCTGATCCTGACCCTTGACGGGAAATACAATTCCCTCAAGGGGAATGTATTTTTCGTCGAATAAATTAACATTCCATGGAGAAATACATTATGTCTGCAAATAACAACAACCAAGCTCAAAACAATTCTCAAACTGGTAAATCAGAATATTTTAATCTTCTGATTAATGGATTGGGATATGTCAGTAATATTCGTCACGTTACTGGCACATCAGGACAATTCCTGAGTTGTGTCATTAATGCTTTAAGTGGTCCGGCAGATAAAGCGAACTATGTTCGTTTTGATGTCACTGTGGCTGGTAAAGAGGCGACTGACCTGATCGCACGCTGCCAAAAGGCGTCAGATGAGGATCAGAAAGTTCTTATCGGATTCACACTGAGCAATCTCTCTGCTGAGATTTTTACATTAAAATCCGGTGACCATGCCGGTGAACAGCGTGTTAGCCAGAAGGCCCGATTGATTAAGGTTGACTGGATTAAGATAGGCCAAGAACAGGTCTATAAAGCTGAAAAATCTGACTCCGTGCCTCCTCAGAATAATGGTACCGCTGCGGCTAAATCCTATGCGAATAATTCATTCTGATAACTGGTACTCATTATAAACACCTCGCTTGCGGGGTGTTTTTCAATGTAAAAGGAGACAAATTATGGCTTCACGCGGTGTTAACAAAGTTATCTTAGTTGGCCATCTCGGTCAGGATCCTGAAATTCGCTATATGCCGAATGGTGGTGCAGTTGCCAACATGACATTAGCGACCTCTGAAACCTGGCGGGATAAGCAAAGTGGTGAACAGAAAGAGAAGACCGAATGGCACCGTGTGGTGATTTTCGGGAAACTCGCTGAAGTCGCTGGCGAATATCTTCGCAAAGGCTCTCAGGTTTACATTGAAGGTTCATTACAAACGCGTAAATGGGCTGATCAGGCTGGGGTAGAACGCTATACGACTGAAGTTGTCGTTAACGTTGGCGGCACATTGCAGATGCTAGGCTCTCGTCCTAACGCTGGAAGTAACAACCAAAGTGCAGCCAGTACTGCATGGGGAAAACCTCAGCAGCCAGTTGCACCGGCGCAGAGTGGTCCCCCTCAGTCTCAACGTTCAGCAGGCAATGAACCGCCGATGGATTTTGACGATGATATCCCGTTCCTTGGGTTTGGTTATGGCGTATGTCGCAAGGCAATCTACGCCGTTTCGTAAACACTAGCACCAGTCTTTGACTGGTGCTTTTTTACATGACAGACTTAGTAAAACACTTACTTTGTCTGTGATCCTTCGGGGGTAAAATGACTACTCATATTCGATACGAGACTGATGTCGTCGCCTGGGCTAATGAACAGGCGGAACTTTTACGCTCCGGTAAGTTTTCAGAGATCGACTGCGAGAATATCGCGGAGGAGATTGCAGACGTGGGTAAGAGCGAACAACGGGAGCTGGCAAGCCGCATGGCTGTCTTGATTGCTCACCTGCTGAAATGGAAATATCAACCGGAACGTCGTGGTTCGAGCTGGGAAAAGACGGTCAAAGCGCAGCGTAAAGATGTTGCGTATGCGTTGAAAGAGTCTCCCAGTTTGAAAACCAAGCTGAATGACCCTGATTGGTATGATGTTATCTGGTCTAAAGCAGTTGCCATCGCTACGGATGAAACACAGCTTGAAAACTTGCCGGATGAACAAATCTGGACAGTAGAAGAGGTGTTGTACGCCGAGTTCTGGCCAAATTAACCATCCCATGTGGCAATGGGCAGCTAACGCTGGCTTCGGTCAGCGTTTTTCTTTTCTGGGCTCGTTTTTAGTTTAGCGTTGTCCTGTTTGGGCTTGTCGGCAGAATAACCACCTGATTGAGATTACTCTTAAACGGTGGAGACTGATGACAAGACCTTTGCGGCACCCTCGAAATACGCCAACGCTGGCATGCCTTTCTGCTGCAGCAATGTTGGTAGCTGGATGTGCTCAACAGACAACAACGTCTTCAGTTTCCCGTCAGAATGTGTCTCCCAGAGTGAACGACATTTATCAAAATCGTTCACCTGAGGTTGTGCGCTATGATCGCTATACTCTGGTCAGCACCCGCCCTGCGGATTCACAACGCGATCCACTCAATCAAATGATCGACATCACGATGCCCCCGCAACTGGTGCGTAGCGTCGGGGATGGATTTCGGTATTTGTTGTTAGAGTCTGGTTATTCGCTATGCCCTTCGTCTTCATCAATGTTTTCTGAACTACTTGGGCGTCCGCTGCCAGGCGTACAACGCAATATTGGCCCGGTTCGTCTCAGTGAAGCGTTGCAGATAGTTGCCGGTCCTGCATGGCGACTGCGTGTCGATGATGTGAATCGGGAGATCTGTTTTGTGCTTCGCGATGAATACCGTTCATTTGCGCCAGCCGCCTCCGTTGCATTGTCTACCGCACCTGTTAAATCGGCCATTTCAACGACGCCGAAGACTTCCGGAACTCCCTTTACGGGCTCAGGGGCGCAGACGACAACGCGCATGTTAAAACCGGGCAGTCAACCCTTGCCTGTTCCTACGTTGATGACACCGTCGCCAGTTGCGACAGGCAGTAAGCCTTTAGTCGCGGGTGCAACGACCCCTGTATCTGCGAACACGTCGGTATCTTCTGCTGTTATACCGATGCCTTCTGTTGCTGCCCAAATGCTCCCGTTGTCTGGGCAACCATCACCGGTCAAATCTTCAGTTATTCCAGCTCCGGCTGCAAAATCCACCTTGGCACCGACTACAGCCTTACTACCGGCTCCTGTTGCGCAGTCGCCGAAAAAAGAGGAAACGACAAAGCTGCTTTCGACGCCGTCTAAAACGATCCCTGCAACCGTTTCTCCGGTGGTATCAACGCCAGTAGTTTCTCCGTCTTTGGCTTCGGAACCTAAGCCCATCCCTGTCATTATCCCGGTCTGGAAAGCAGAACCGGGTATTACATTACGTGAGTTTTTGACACGTCAGGCATCCACTGTTGAGTGTCCATACGGCGGAAAATGGACTGTTGTTTGGCCCGTTAATGTTGACTACCCCATTTCTGCTCGCTTAGTCATCCATGGCAGTTTTGATGCACTACTAGAGCGCATTTTCTTTTTGTATGGCCCAGGAAAGGTTGATACGCCGCTCTACGGTCGTGCTAATCGCAGCCAATGCGTTGTTGCTGTCTCTGATAAACCTGGAGAGAAGTAATGCAGGGCATGTTGGTGTTAATGGCGTTTTTAGTCCTGATCGGCGGGTATCAAGGGGCTCGCTCTGCCGGTGACGCGTTGAGTGATTCGGTCATCGAAACCTCCACTGCGCGCCACATGCTGCAGACGGCCAACACGCTTGGCAGGTTGAAGGCTCAGGGGATAAACGTTTTGTCTTTATGTCCCGGGAACCGCCCCTCAAATCTACTTTCGATTCCTGGATTGGAAGATAACCCAGACATTTACTGTACCGAACATAACGGACGGGTTGTTGTGTGGGCAAAAGAAAAACCGGTTATGGCCAAGGTGTTACGTGAATTATCCCGTGACTCGCGGCTTCTGGCTCGTATCAGCGACGGCCGAGTGAATACTCTGGTTGACCCTGCCCCTTGGTCAGTTCCATTGCCTGCCAGTGTCACGGAAGGCTCGTTGGTATACATCAACTAAGAGAAGACGGACGATGTCACAATTTACTCCTCATTTTACTTACCGGAACGTTGCGTTGGCATTGCTCGTCTCTACGGTCCTGAATGGTTGTGCTACCAAAGGATTTCGTGATGCGGATGATCAAGCTGAGCGGGATATCCGGACAGCTGAGCAGTTGCATGGATTATCTCTCAAGCAGCCTTCCTCACCTTCACTGGTCTGGGTCGATGAGCCCTGGGTTAATCCCCGTCCTATTCGTGTCAGCGCTCGCGCGCAACAGGTTAAGTTGCCGCCATGCAGCCTGACATTGATTATTGATGGCAGCTTGTCTTTGTATGAAGTAGGGCAGCGTATTACCCGCAGTTGTGGGTTCCCTGTCGTGATAACGCCTGATGCCATGAGCGCGCTGTCCGGTCCAGCATCACAGGGAGGCGTAGGGGCGACTCGCGCTATCCAGGGGGCGCTTCCTCGTCCAGATGAAGGTGGGCGTCCCGCACTTGGTAGTATTGGCGGCGTAACGTCTACTCAATCATTTTCACCGAATATCGGTGCAGGGCTGATTACGGATATTAGTTGGGAAGGGGAGCCGCTAGGCGGGGCGTTGGATCAGATTACCTCTCGCTTGGGACTTAACTGGAAATTCGAAAACAGTCAGGTGGTGCTGTATTACCTGGATACGCGAACTTACCGTCTCAAGGTTCTCAATGCCGAAACGGCGATGAACTCTAACTTAACGGGAACCAGCAGTTCGACAGCCGGTGGTGATAGCAGCTCGGTCAGTGGCAGCCAAAATTCCGGACAAAGCACGAGCGTCAAGCTGGAAAGCAAAATTCATAATGATATCGGTCAGTCCATCAAATCGATGGTCAGCTCATCCGGAAGCTGGCATCTGTCTGGTTCAACGGGCGAACTGGTTGTGACAGATGTTCCCCAGGTATTGGATAGAGTCGAGAGTTATATCGACAGCCTGAATGTGCGTATGAATCGGATGGTCAAGTTGATGGTGAGCGTCTATTCGGTTCAGCGTAAGGGCTCCAGCCAGACATCACTGGACTGGTCTGTCGTGGGTAAGCGTCTCGATCGCTTTGGCTTAACGTTGGCGGGTACGCCAACGGCAACTACCGCTGTTTCATCTGCGGGTATCAATGTTGTTGATGGGAAATTTGCAGGAACAACGGCGTTATTCCGAGCGCTAGAGACGCAAGGCAAGGTGTCTGTTGTGATGGCGCATGAGGCGACGACCACCAATCTGGTCCCCGCACCGTTTCAGATCGCAGGACAAATGGTTTACCTGAGAAACCAGAAGACAACGGTATCTGAGAACTATGCCACAACCGATATGGAGCCAGGAAGTATCACTACAGGGACGCAAATGACGCTGTTACCGGATATTCGCGATGAAGGGGATATTCAACTGCAATTTAACTTCAGCCACTCCGATCCGGCACAATTACGCCGTGAATCGTCTGAAGACGGCAGAACTAAAATGGAGATGCCGTATACCACCGTACGTAGCTTAAGTGAGCGGGTTAACCTGAAACCAGGTCAGACCTTGATCGTCAGTGGCTATAACTCCCGTAATCTGACTGCCTCTCGCGAAGGGGCATTTGATCCTGACGTCACTGTCGCCGGCGGTGGTAAATCCAGTGAGACGGATGACGTTACGCTGATTATCGCTGTTACGCCCGTGCTGATGTGAGGACGATAACGTGATTACTGTACCTCATGAAAATGGTGGGTTAATTGCGGGATTACGCTGGGAACCGATGTCTGAAAAGGCTTCCCGGCGATTTGGACGCGATGTGTTATCTCTGAAGCTAAACCCCATGCGCGGGCTCAATAAAGGGGCCGATATTCATTCTGGTGCGCCAGCGGTCACGGGCGCTTGCCCATGGAGGCCTGGGCGGTTGTGGTCACTTGCCGCACTGGCGACGAGTTGGACAGGGGAGAATGGGTATGGTGTTGTCCAGCTCGGTGACGACGAATTCGTTTTTTTAGCGACCATCAGTGGCATTCCGGCACTTAACGGCGACATCTGCGGTACGCGCGACGATATGCTCGCTATCACCAGTGAATTTATTGCGCTCACTCCAATACCAGATACGGGATGGAATGTCGCCTCCACACCTGAGGCACCGGCGGTACCTGCTGATATCCTGCCGTCGCGACGTCGCGACTGGCCTGCGCGTTATCGACTGACGTGTCCTGCCAGAATGCGGCGGACCTTATTGATTAGCGTGCCGGTGCTGCTTGTGGTCGGCATTGCGGGGATGTGGGGTGTGCAGTACTGGCAGAACTGGTCTGCCCGTCAGGCCGAGGCGGCAAAAGCAAAGCTGGCCGCTATGGCAGTAGGGGATAGCGAGTTTTCTCAAAAAGAAAAACGTGTTTTGCCCCATCCGTGGGCGATGCAGCCATCGGCTCAGGCGTTGCTAACGGTCTGCGAACGTAAGTTGGACGCACTTCCCCTGAAATTGGGTTTTTGGCCGTTGTCCTCTGCCGACTGCCGGGCAGATGGTGTCATGACGACATGGGTACGGGAAAAAGACAGCCGATTGGCGACGGTCAACCGTCTGATCCAGGCTGTGCAGTATCTTCCTGGCTCTCCGGCTGTTTTTATCGATGAGAGCGGGGATACCGCGCAGATTGCATTTTCCTATCCCGCGCTTCCGGGCGGTGGTGACGATCGCGTGATTGACAGCGAACCACTGCGTCGGCGGTTGCTGAGCTTCTTTCAGTCTCGGGGTATCCAACCCTCACTTCAGAGTGTTCCTCCAACATCAACCCCGCTGGATGATCAGGTTGTATGGATCCAGGACTGGAGCACATTTGCTTTTTCTCATACCTCTCGTTTAGCCCCCTCATTCCAGCTTGCAGGATTATCTGCCGTGGGACTCCGTTTGACGCGCATCGGATTGAAGGTTGAGGGGCGGGAGCGGTCACTGACCTGGTCATGGGATGGTACGGCATACAGTCGTGCTCAGGCCCAGGGCAGCGTTGCATCAGAAGGAAATGCACCATGATGAAAGTTTTTTCCCTATTTCCGTTGCTGTTTACGGCATCGGTATTGGCTTCTGATGTGACTGAAATCAGTCCCGTTCCTTCTGGAGGCGTCCTTGTTTCTGATGAGCCAACCGTCGAGACGCTAAGAGCCGTTGAGCTGGAAATTGATTTGATAAAAACACAGCAGGCGAAACAGGATGCGCAGAACGCCCTGGCGGAAAGCCGGCTGAAAGGACAAACGCTGAAGAATCGGCCCGATATTTCAGCCATATCTGGTGTTGGGCTGGGTACAGCGAACAAAGGCGCTGGGGTAAGCCTGGCTATTACGGCCGCGCGTTTGAAAGAGATATGGAGTGAAAACAGGAAACTCCGCGCGGCTGCTGAGTTTAACGGTCGCCGTATCGTACTTCAGCCAGGAGATACCTGGCCTGGTAGTGAACATCGCGTGAAAAGCATTACGTCACGTGGTGTTGAACTTAGCAACGGACAGGTAATCCAGACGGGGGTAGCACAATAATGAAGATGGATGTTCACCAGTCAGCCGATGCAGATTTAGCCTGTCGCGTGCCTGGGCAGTACCGCGAGGATATTGCACTCACGCGTCTTGATAACGAGTCTGTGAGTGTACGTGTTAACCGAGAAATTCGTGAAGAACCGACGTTCGTCAGCTGGTTTGCCGGGCTGCGTCGTGCCGGATTGAAGCCATTACCGCCTGAGTTTGTGATGAAAAGCGAACTCGGTCAGGGGGGGCTGGCGAATACGCATGACGTGGAAGTGGGGATCAGTGGGGCACAGCGCGATGTGCGTCGGATGTTTCGCGACGTCATATCGATGAGCGCCTCTGATATCCATGTACACCTTGACCGTCGCCAGGGAAGCAGGATCCGTACCCGGATCAATGGGCTGTTGTACACCATCCGTGAACCGGATTTTGAAGAAGGCGGGACATTGTTGTCGACCATGATGGAAAGCATGTGCGACACCAAATCTCAGGGATATAACCCGCGGGTTGCTCAGGATGGGCGCGTCAAACCGGAGTTTCTGGCAGACATGAACCTGTATGCTGCGCGCTACAGCCATCGCCCAACCGATGACGGTGGCGTTTTTGCGGTGATGCGCCTAATTGAAGACGATCGCGGACGTATCAGAACGCTGCAAAGCTTAGGCTATCAGCCGGAGCATGAAGCGGCGCTGGAAGAAATTGAATTGACATCACAGGGGTTGATTGGCCTGTGCGGGACTACTGGCTCCGGTAAATCGACAACGCAGAGGGTCCTCGCTGGTCGATGGCTGGCCAGAAATAACGGGCAGGTCAGCCTCCAGACCCAGGAAGCGCCGATAGAGGGACTGATTTTTGGCGCAGTGCAGTGTGCTGTAAACACTGACAACCTCAGTCTGCATCAGGCGGGGGAAGCCTGGGCGGGTAGTGTTGTGATGTCCCTGCGTCTTGATCCGGATGGAATTTATACTGGAGAGGCTCGTGATTATGCGTCAGCGTACGCCGCTCTGGAAACGTCTATCAGCGGTCATCCCGGCTGGTTTGGGCTCCACTGTACCTATCCGCTGGATGCATTGACCCGTATGCGTAACTGGGGGATTGATGCACGTGAGCTGGCGAATCCGACCTATTTTCGGGGGTTGATTGCCCAGACGCTGGTGAATACGATTTGTCCGTCCTGCTCATTACCGTGGTCTGAAGCTCTTGAACTACAGATGATCCCTCTCCCGCATCAGACGCTGGCCAGGCGCATGTTTAATGCGGATGAGCTTAGTCAGTTACGGTTTCGTAATCCCGACGGCTGTGAACATTGTACGAAGCAATTGCTGGGAACCGCGATTAACCAGGGGATCGGTGGGCGAACCCTGGTTGCAGAAATCGTACGCCCCGATCGTCACATCATGAAAAGCTGGCTGGATGAGGGGAGTTTTGTGGCTCGTCGGCGCTGGATTCAGGCAGGCGGATTTAGCCGTGGACAGCATTTACGGCGGCTGCTGCTGGCTGGCCAAACTGATCTGGTGATGGCCACAGAGCACCTAGATCCGGATGAAGATCGCGACTTTATGGAGTGCGCTTAGCCATGGTGACATTGCTGATAGCTATCTTCTGTTTGTTGCTGGTTTTAGCGGTTTTGCTGTTTTTATCCGTGACCTGGGCACCAATGATGCGCCGGACGTTTTGGCTGACAGAACGAATTAAGTTTTGGCAGATGGTGCGTACATTCTGGCGTATGGGTATGCCGCAGGCAGAAGTTTTCGACATCATGCGGGATATTTACAGTGATAACGGGAAGCGGCGTAATCGCGGCAGCCTGCTTTGCCAGCAACTGAGTGATGCGGTCAGCAAACGTACGTTTGCTGAGATGAACTTACCTGGCCCACGTGATCAGATAGCCACACCAGAAGACGTTCTGGCGGCATGGTGTTCACCACTGGAGGCGGTGCTTTTTCGGGTGGGGAATGCCTCGGGCAATATGTCTGAATCGTTGGCCCAATCCATTAGTTTGCTGAAATATATTCAGCAAATACGCAGTGCCATGGTTCCAGCATTAGGCCAAATGGGATTGGTCATGTGCTCTATACCAGGGATCCTCTACGGCGTATCGCAACATCTGTTGCCCGCAATGTCCAAGCTGATCCCCGAGGAGCGCTGGACGTTACATATCATCATATTGAATAGCGTCAGTCGTGGGATGCAGGAGCACGGGGCCGTTCTATGTTTTGTCATCGGCATTATCACTTTCAGCATTATTCGCAATCTTCCGAAGCGTGGGGGGGTTATCCGTCGCCATTTTTTCGAATTCATTCCGCCCTGGTCAATCTACGCCACACTGCAAGGCGCGCTATTTATGCTCAGCGCCGGCTCATTGCTGAAAGCGGGCATGCTCTCACTGGAAGTCCTGAATACGCTTAGCAAGCATGCTTCACCGTGGCTGGTCGCACGCCTCGATGCGGCAGCTTTTCGTGTGCGCAGCGGTCGCAATTTGGGGTCGGCACTCTATGAGAGTGGCTATAACTTTCCGTCCAGAGAAAGTGCCATTTTTCTCAGTCGTGCAGGTGCCAGTCGCGATATTGCCGATGTACTCAATGACTGGGGGCAGGAGCAGATGCCCGTTGCACTAGAGCGGATCCGGTCACTGAGTAACTGGCTGACCTTTGGTCTGGGCGGCATCATTGGTGCTTTTCTGATTTACGTCATGTTTGCCGTAGTGGGGCTGACGATGACATTAAGTTCTCAGGGGTTCTGACCTGTATTACGACATCCCGTTTTTTTAATACTAATTATTCTCAAGAGGTTATTGAATGGAAACGTCTCTGGCTACAACTCGCCGCAAACGCGGCATTGCACCGTGGCTCATCGCCCACTATCGCCCTGCACGGGGCGGCAATTTGAAAGATGCCATTATCGCGTTAGTGGTCGCTGCTGCTGTCGTTATTCTTGTCTTTCAACTGGGTTCTTATTTATGGGGGTTGTATCAGAATAGTGCGACCCAAACGGAAGTGACCACAATGCTGGAGCAGTCTCGCAAGCTGAAGAGCAGGGCGGGGTATACCGGGGCGTCAATGGCAACGTTACGTGCAGTTAATGGTATTCCTACATCGGTCGATCGCACGGGTGATATTTATTACAACCGCTACGGCGGAACGTATTCTCTGGCTCCTGCCAGGACAAACGGCTCGGCATTTAATAACTCGGTTTCGCTGACATTAACGGGTGTGTCTGAAGGAGGGTGTGGCGATCTATCGCAGATGTTCCTGAACGCCGGGGAGTCTATCTATTCTGTCACTATTGGCAGCACAGCGATGGTGACGGCCAATGTCACCACAGGCACATCAACGGCAGCGACGATGATCGGTACGCAATGCGATGGTGGCGATAAAACCGTCATTATTACCACGTCTCGTTAATTAATCATGGCCAATATGTTGCTGCTTATCACGGCTATCTTGCTGGCTTATTTCCCGGGCAACAGCGTTGCTCAGGGCAAATCCCCGGCAAAATATACGGTGCAACCCTGGGTGGCCTGCATTAATGCTGCGAGTGTGAAATATTTCATCGACACATTGCTGATTGAAGCGGTGATGGAACAGGAAAGTAGCTTTAATCCGCACGCTGTTAATCGGAGTAACTCGGATGGCAGTGCGGATTACGGTCTGATGATGGTGAACTCAGGCAATATCCCGAAGCTGATTCGAGAAGGCATTATCTCGACAGAGCAGGATCTTCTGGATAAGCCGTGCCTGAATATTCAGATTGGTACCCGATTGTTGGCATCCCATTTTCAGGTCTGCGGCATAACCTGGAACTGTTTAGGGAGCTATAACGCCGGGTTCGGTGATAAGCGTCATCGACTTCGTGAAAATTATGCTGACATCATCTGGAAACGCTACGAACGGCTGTTGCGTGAACGTCGGGGTATTGTACTGAAATGACGCTGACGCTATTTCTTTCTTTGGCCCCTGTGCTCTTTGTTGGATTAGCCATAGTCGCTTGGCTGGCATGTCAGCATGTGCGCTGGTTTGCTCGTTTTTTGGCACTACCGCCCGCGCCGGTACTGAATGGGATGACTCTGTTGTTTATCGTTATCCCATTCTGGTTGGTCAGTCTGGCATCACTCTATGTTCATGGTGCCAATCTCTTTCCTCTACTGATGCTGGCTGGGCTGCTTGCGTGTGCAGTAGCTGACGTGGAACGAGAATGGTTACCGGACAGCTATACCGTGCCGCTGTTTTTTTTCTCTCTGTATTATTCACCGTTGCCGGCCTACATCATTCAACCGGTGATGTTGATGTCTGCCATGGTCGTGGTAGCAACGCTCATCACTGTTGTTATTCGACCGTCGCTGGCCCCCCTTCTACCCGGACGGGGAGACATCATGCTGTGGCTGGTTTTGAGTGCCTGGGCAGGGGTCGCTGGAAGCGTGATCCTGTTTATGTCCCTGACTGCCGGTGCGCTGACGATGCAACTGACTGCGCGTGATCATACGCCGCTTGGCCCCTGGATTGCCGGATGTGGTGCTCTAATTATTCCCTTCACGACGGATATCCAGCGATTAATGGATCGCTTTATGTTTACGCTCTGGCACTGATAGAGGTGGCCTTATGTTTTCGATAATCACGTCATTACAGGGGCAATTGCGACGCGGCATATTGCGTCAGCCTGCTCGCGGTAGCTTAATCAAAGATTCAATCATCGGTGTGATGGTTTTTATTGCGTTGATTGGCCTGGTCACGCAGGTGATCAGCAATTATGTGACAGAGTTGCATTACCAGACCGTTGCCCGTCATGCCAGTAAAGTATCCCAGGCTGCTGGGAAGTATGTGTCTGATAAACATGATGCCTATTTATGTCAGTTGGCCCCTGCCACCTGTACGGCGGGGATATCCACACCATTACCGCAGCCGTTCACTGCTCAGACATTGATTGATGCGGGATACCTTGATGAAGGTATGGGCACAACAACGATGGACAGGCAGACCTATCGTTTCGGGGTGAGAGCGCGGATGGTGAATGGTTCAACAAAACCGGCACTGGAAGCGTTGATGGTCACCGCGGGTGGCGAAGCGTTGGACGAAGGTGGTATTCGTCGAGTTGCTCAGCTCATCGATGGGATGGGCGGTTTTATCAGCGATCCAAGCCTGACTGAGTTGGGTGGACAGGCGAGTACGGCGTATGGCGCCGAATTATCCTGGTCCCTTCCCGTCACCCCGTTTGGGTTAACTGCAGAACCTGGACATATTGCAGTGGCCATCAATGGCGGCCTGATTGGTGGTTTGGATAAAGAAAGCGATCGCCTTTATCGCTTCAGTAGTGATGCTCATCCGGAATATAACCAGATGAACACCGCTATCGATATGAATAGTAATAACATCAATAATGCTGAACAGGTAAATGCGAATGAGGTGAATGCTGCGAGATTTGTGGCATTGGAGAGTAATGGCTTTTTTGGCTGGCGTAATGGGAACGATATTCAAGCCTGGCTGAAATGGAATAACGATAAACAGAAAGTCGAGCTGAAGAACGCTGGCTTGAATGTCGAAGGAGACATTACTTCAGAAAAAAGCGTTAGTGCTGCCGATGATGTCAGTGCTGGTAAGTTGGTTGTCGCTGACCAATTTTTGTACCAAAAGACCGTTGTTGTTTCCGGCGATTCCTGTGATGCGGTGACGCTGGGACTGGCATCTATCAGCGATACAACTGGCCTGATAGGCCATGATAGTACTGGCGCGATACTTACTTGGCAAACTGATTATTCACACATTACAACTGACTGAAAACAGTTATTGTCGCCATTAGAGTTCGTCACCCATTGTGTTGTATTTAAAGGATAGGAGCTATCTGGAGAGTTCTTCCCCTGACCATACCAACCTAATATCCATCCTCCGGCACCGACTGTTTTTCCCGTTGGACAAGTGGCAACTGACCTGGTAGTCGAAGAACAAGTTGTGTTTCCGACCACGATTGTTTTGTCCGTTATTTTTATGCCAGTCCACGCACCGGATTGCCAATTAGGCAAACTGCGGTATTGTCTTTCCCTTTAAATTTAGGGACGGACATTTCTGATGAAAAAACGTATAAAAAAGATACTGCTAAGTAAGGCGCTGGATAAGTATTTTTCTGCCGTGTCGCGGCATAAAAGAGGTCAGTTACAGGAGTTTTATCGAATAAATGTTATCAAAAGGTCATCGCTTGCTGACAGGTACATGGATGAGGTCTCATCAGTCGATATTGCTAGCTACAGGGATGATAGGCTGGCCCAGATTAATCCTCGAACAAAAAAAGCTATCAGCGGCAATACCGTTCGTCTTGAAATGGCGTTGCTCTCGGCATTGTATAATTTGGCTAAAGTTGAATGGGGAACATGTACAACTAATCCCGTTGAGAATGTAAGAAAACCAACGGTTTCTTCGGGGAGGACGCGCAGGTTAGCTTCTCAGGAAGAACGGAAAATAATGCGTTATTTTAAAGGTAAAAACCCTGAATTATTGGCAATATTTCGTTTGGCTGTTGAGACTGCAATGAGGCAGGGCGAGATATTGTCATTACGTTGGGAGCATATAGACCTTCGACTCGGTATTGCTCACCTGCCATTAACGAAAAACGGCTCTGCACGTGATGTACCATTGTCTTCGAAAGCACGCGAGGTACTGAAAGATATTAGTGAGCTTGTTCGGCACGAATGCGGGAGTGTTTTTTCCTATACTTCAAGCGGTTTTAAAAGCGCGTGGCGTATTGCATTGCAGTCCATGTCTATTGAAAATCTCCATTTTCACGATCTTAGGCATGAAGCTATCAGTCGCTTGTTCGAGTTGGACACGTTGAACGTTATGGAAATCGCAGCAATATCAGGGCATAAATCCATGAATATGCTAAAATGGTATACTCATCTCAGGGCGACTCATCTTGTCGGTAAACTCGATGCACGTAAGAAACAGGCACAGAAACTAATTTCGATTTTCATACCGTACCCAGCGGATATCGAAGTTCATGATAGTGGGAGGGTAACAATGACATTTTCTGATTTTGATGATTTGGCGGTAACCGCCCCAACATATGATGATGCGTTAAGAGTAGCATCTGTTGAATTACTCAGATTTCAAGCGATAGCTGCAAAGAATGGCGAAAGGCTCCCTCCTCCTGGTCATATATCTGTCAATATGAGTGAACGCATACTGATCAACCCACTCTAAATCTGAAGAGGCGATATTGAGTTAAATATCGCCATTTCTTTAAGCAGTTTGCATGCTTTGGGTACTTATTCCCCCATGTGGCCACTTATGATTTTTGTATTTTTGTTTGTCGTATTTATTGTTCTGTACTGCCCCATTTACTTTTTTATATGTCTGCTTGTGCCATTCAAAGGATTTTCTGTCTCATATATGAAGCATAGGAGAAGACGGTATGCAGTGGTTCATGTTTCATTGTTTTCTAGAATTGGGCACCTCAACAAAAATCAGTTGAAAAAATTTAATACTGCATTCGTCTCTACATTAGACGCGGCTCTTCAAAACAAAAGAGAATCAGTCATTTTTCGCTCTCATTTGATGAGAACCTCTCAGGTGCAGTTAGCTGAGAATGTCTTATCTAAGTGTGGTCGCCGTTACCGAGTATCGACTGTGGCGTTATCAAGAGTGGAGCGGGTAGGGATTATATGCCAGACATTTTTACAAGAATGGCGACTGGTAACGATCCCTCATAGAGGGGTAATGATTGTAGTTATGGCGCGATAACTTTTAGTTGGGATGGTTAATTTACCGTGGATTGAATAAGTACATTACTTTAATGTGATCGATACATTAGATCGAACCGATCGATTTATTTTGTTGTACACGATTAATTATGTTGTTTAATCTCGTTTGTACATTAAAGCGAATTACTCAATTACATTGAAATGATTTTTACGTGGAGTCGTAGTGAATGAATCCTACATATACTGCGTTAATTGCACTGTTGCGTTCAGGTGAGAAGGCATTCCCTGAAGATGATGGTAAATATGATGGTAGTAATAGCCAGTTTTCGGTAAGAATCAAGCCTGAAAGCAGAGCGTTTCTTGATATGCATGCTGAACGTATGGGGGTCTCTAAGTCAACACTCTACGGCATTATTCTCGAGGGGGTGCTTTCTGAAGCCCGAACATCAACGGCTGATAAAATGATGGGAGTTTATGAGCGTTTTTGTTTGTTAATGGATGCATTCGGGTTAAGTGCTCTGCAGCAAGCTCAACTATTAGCACCATTTGGTATTAGCCAGGGGGCATTATCCAGTGCTGAGCGAACACTGGATTTGTTGAATCCCCAGGTGCTACATCAGTTGGCTTTATGGTTTGAAATCGATGTGCAATGGCTGCTTTGTGAAAAAAACTATCCGATGTCGAATAACTACTTTTTTGACAATGACTTTTTGAATCATGATGTTTTGAGTGATGACATTGAGGTGGCCTATTTTCGTGCGGTGGGTAACTATGAAGTAACTTTAGCTTTTACAAAAGAATGGAAAGATATTCAGGGCATCATTAGGATCCCAATCATTAAGGTTTATCGTGTCTTGAAAGAATGGGAGGTTGATTGTCGGCCCGGAGAAAAAACAAAAAGTACTAGGTATCTAACTTATTCGCAGAGACAAGTGGAATCCTTGACTTTTGGTTCCGTATTTCCAGTTATGATTGTTGATAAATATCAAGTTGAATATCAAAAGCATCAAGATTGGCGAGTGGGTTAGTTTATAAAATATTTTAATAATTAATGATGTGCCAGCATCAGGGAACCTTTTGTTAAAAAATAATAAGTGAATGTTGTGCCAGCGCCAGGGAATATTAAAAAACATAATCATAAATACTTTTATTTAATATATAGGAAATAACGAATGAAACCTTCATTAATCACACGCAGTTTTATTATTGCGGGGATCAGTGCAGTTGCTGCTTCAGCTAACGCTGCAGGAACATGGACTGAAGCTCGTAACGACGCGATGGGTGGAACGGGAGTTGCGTCTTCACACTACAGTGCAGCGGCGTTGGTTAACCCTGCATTGCTGACAAAATTCGATAAATCTGATGATTTCAGCCTGATTTTACCTGCCGTGGGTGCTCAGGTCTCCGATCCGGATAATCTGCAGGATGGTGTCGATCGTATCGACAACGACTGGAAATCGTTTGAACGTGCTGTCAACGCAGGGGGGGATACCAGCCTGTCGGCTGCCAAATTACGCGCATCACTGCAAGACTTGTCTGGTAGTCATGCGAAAGCGCATGCCGGCGCGTCAACGGTCGCGGCAGTTCCTAACAGCGTTCTGCCATTTGCAGTTGTTGCAAAGGGATGGGGAACAGCTACAGTCAAGACCAATGTGACAGATAGCGACCTCCAATGGCTTGATGGGGTGTCAAACGGTACAGCCAACGGCTCTGACCTGAGTTCATTAACGTCATCTGCTAATGGCCGTGCAGCTGTCGTTGCAGACGTAGGCGTTGCGATGGCACGTGAATTCAACGTCGGTGGGTTCGCATTCTCAGCAGGCATTACACCGAAAGTGCAGCGCGTCTATACATTCAATTACAACGTTGCGATCAATAACTACGACAGTTCGGATTTCCGTAGTAGCGATTATCGTAACGATAAAACGGGCGCCAACGTAGATGTGGGTTTTGCAACCAACCTGAGTGATAACTGGATTGTTGGTCTTGTCGGTCAGAACCTGGTTGCTCGCAGTATCGAGACGAAAGAAGTCAACGGCGTCAAAGATACGTTCAAAATTAAGCCTCAGGCAACGCTGGGAACCGCATACAGCAACGGTTTCTTTACTACAGCTCTCGATGTCGATCTGACTCCTGCTAGCCGTTTTAACTCCGACAAAGATAGCCAATTCGTTAGTGTAGGTGGCGAGTTGAATGCCTGGAAATGGGCGCAACTGCGGGCAGGCTATCGTACTGATATTCATGACAGCGATAACTCTTATTTCACTGCTGGCATTGGCTTGTCCCCGTTTGATGTTGTGCATCTTGATATCACCGGCATGGCAGGAACAGACAGAACGTATGGTGCAGTCGCGCAACTGACGTTTACATTCTGATGCTGAATAAGGGGCTATTTGCAAATAGCCCCTTATCTATCGATAACAGATTGGGGAGAGTAATTGATGAGCGACATCGCTGAAATGACAAAAGAACACGTTCTGGCTCGCATTATTATACTTAACAGTTTTCAACGAATGATTAGGCCTTCCAGTAAATTGGAACAAGGCCAATTCGTTGTGACCGGTCCTAATTTTCAGGGGGATGATATGCATGTCGGATATTGTGTCCAGGTGCGTAAGGGCGTTGGTCAATTTGGCTCTGACATAGTTTTTCTGCGCCATTCCAGTGGTTCTTTAGTTGCCCATGAGAATCAGTGTTACCGCGCTATGAATGCCGAACAAGAGGGGCTTGCACGCTCAGTATTTGAGGTTTTGCCAGAGGATGAGGAGTATGAACTCGGCTATAGCGATTGTGATAAAGTCCACGAAATCGGTTTTGTTATAGAACATTCAAATTCTCTCGGCACACCTGATGTACCGTTTGTCGTTGCAATTAAAAAACACAATGATTGAATGAACTCCATATGTATCTGTATGGGAACAGCATTAAAAATCACAGAGAGTACAGGAACGAAGTGAATGATAGGCATCATACTACTTAGTATTATTACTGCTGCTATTTATTTCTGGATCGAAAACGGTGGGGGTCGGCGTTTCCATATCAGATTAGGGAGATTTTTTGAGCAAAATGCATTTTATCTTGGCATGGTGATTATTGCATTTTATTTTGTTATATCTTTGTTTTTTAATCATTCCGAGAATGATTTTTATTTAATAAAAGGTTTGGATTCTATTGTTGAAATTCTTATTAACTGCTTGTTCTGGCTTGGTGTGCTGGCCATTACTATCGGTTTTTTGATGCGAAAAAAACCCAATTAAAATTAGTTATCACTATAACTAGTGTTGAGTAATAAAAATGAATAGCGAAGAAGATAAATACATAGAGAAAATTCAAAAACTCCTCCATTTAGCAAAACGTAGTACGAATGAGCATGAAGCGGCTAATGCTATTAGCCAGGCTCAAAACCTAATGCATAAATTTGGCCTGAGCGAGTTGGACATCGATCTGAAGTCGATTAAGGAATTTCAGAGTGAGTATTGCCCGTCTGATGCGAACAAACTCCCTGAATACGTGGTCAGTTTGGCCAATATGCTGTGTTATGCATTTGGTGTGTATTGTTATTACACCTGGACGCGGAACCATCGACGTTCTGTTGCATTCTACGGTCCGACAGAACGACCGCAGATTGCTGCATATGGGTTCGATGTATTGAGTGTCCAGTTAGTTAAAGCCCGTAGTGAGTTTATTGCCTCACAAAACAAACGCATCAAACGCAGTACTAAAACCAATCGCGCAGATCAATTTTGTGCAGGTTGGGTAAGTGGCGCCTGGAATACTATCAGCCGGTTTGCTGTTGAACCAGAAGAGCGACAGCTAATGTCTCTGTATTACAAGCAAATTTCCGAGGGGTTTGGCAAATTGGAAAACCGGGAAGCGAAAAGTTGTCGTGGTGATGATGATGCATATCACGCCGGCTATCACTCAGGTAAAGATGCTCGGCTGCACCAGGCAGTAAATGGGACATCAGTAGAGAAAATTGGAAGGTAACTCAATAGTCTTAAATCTGGGTAAATTGGCACTAAAAAGCTTCAGCTTCATGCGTTACAATTTGTCGATATTTTCAGTGTAGATAAGGATAGCCTGGATGCTCAAAACACCTCTTGTGATCGGCTCGATTTTACTGACTTCCCAATTTCCAGCCAACGCTGATGTAAACTGGCACGTCGGTGATTTTGTTCGTCAGACACAACGCTGGGATGAAGGCTCAAACCAATTTTTGTCTGGAGCCGCTGAAGGTGAAGGAGAGGGTTGCTGGCAAATTACCGCCACAACACCAGAACGTATCGCTCTGAAGCTGATCAGCGGGCATTTTAAGCCATGGTGGTCTGATAAACCCATAGCGATAGGTGAGTCAGATGAGTGGTTTGATAGCGGAATATATAAAGAAGCCAATCCCAATATGCCCCCGTTGTCTGAGATAAAAGCGACATTCTCAACGGTCGCCTCCTGCAAGCCTTAGTTTAAATTTCCCAATCTCAATATTCAGTTGTTTGTCGTCTCTTGTGCCCGGTTTTTGCAAAGTAATGGTGAAAACCGTTAACCAAAGGCAAGGATTTGAGGCATGACAACTGAGTCCTCCGTTACAGACACCGTACTTCCCCCTTTATCTGAAGCTCAAGAAGCCGATCCATTCGCTGAAGAGGTCGATGCACATTACGCAAAGACTTCCTCCGCTGATGTTGCTGCACGACGTATGGGGCTCTTCGAACGAGGGGAGTCTACCGATAAAGGTAACCAATCTTCGCGGCTGTCATGGCTCTTTAAAAGCCTGCTTGTTGTTTTATTTTTTGTTCCGTTAGCCGTTTCTGTCGTGCTGTTTCTAATCGTCCAACAGCAGAGTGTCCAGTTGGACTCGCTGGATGCCGCATTTCGGCATGGTCAGCTTCAGCAACTGCCGACAGAGATACAAGAATTGAAAATTAAAGTTGGCGAGCTTCGAAGTGAATTTATCACTGTGCAGGAGTTCGATACGTTCCGCCAGTCTCAGCAGAGTCTGGCTCGCACACTGGATGAAAAGCTGAATCAGTACATTAAAAACGCGGAAGGGCAATCAGCTATACCTGAACGCCTGGTACTCCTTGAACAGCGAATTAATGGTCTCCAGGGAACAGCAGATGCGCATGATAAACGTATTTCCTCTTTAGCCTCTGACTGGCAAAACAGATTTGAAAAGTTAGCGCCTCAGAAGGCTACCCCTGCAAAAAAGTCTCAACGGGTGACTAAACCCGTACCTGCCCCTTTTGCATTAACCAGTATTGAACATCGGGGAGGGCAGCAATATGCCGTCATTATCCCCCATTCAGCAGGTAATCGCTGGTCAGATCTACGAATGCTAACGCCTGGTGAGTCTGTTAATGGCTGGACGTTAGCCAGTATTGACGGAAATCAGGCGCGTTTTTTGGTTAATGGGAAATCTCAAATTCTCACATTGCAGTAAGGAACCGTTATGAGATTGAAAGCAATGGCGATGGTGCTTGCTTTGGCAGGAACGGCACACGCCTCAGTTAATACCAGTATTCATGTTACACCTGAAGCGAACTCACAAACCCGAGCTGTTGATCAGGGATTATCCCGCCTTCAGTCAACGCAATGGGGTCTTACTGATGACGAGTGGGCGCGATATCAGGACATGATTCGAGGGAAAACCGGTATTCAATCCCCCGGGTTGGATCCGTTAACCACGCTAGGTATTGAAGCTCGCAGTGATGCAGAACGGCGGCAGCTAGCAGAGAAGTGGGTTAAAGAAGAATACCAGCGAACTGAAAAGATCCTGAAGTTTCAACGTGAGGTTGACGCTGCTTGGGAACGTATTTATCCGAATGCATTGCCCGTCAATATGGGTAACGCGGGTGGTATTGCGCATGATAATGGCGGCAGATTGGCACTATTTATGAAGGCTAACGATTGCGGAAATTGCAATACGCGCCTTGCTGCTGTTCTTGCTGATAATCGCCCAGTTGATATCTACCTAGTTGATAGTGGCGGGGATGATAACAAACTGCGTGAATGGGCCAGAGAGCGCAATATCCCTGCCGAGCGGGTACGGAGCCGTCAGATCACATTGAACCATGATGGTGGTCGCTGGATTCGGTTTGGCAATGGCTTGATGCCAGTATTGTTGCAACAGGGAGAAGATGGATGGCGCGTTGCGGCATTCTGATGCTGATTATATTCAGTATTTTCTCTGCCAGTGTTAGTGCGTCACGACAGTCAGTGCCTGACGGGTATCAGCGTGTTGCGTATTTACATCAGGTTCCGCCTGAGCTGTTCTATGCACAATCATTACAGGAGTCTAGCCGCAAGCTGCCTCATGGCGTTCGTCCCTGGCCCTGGAGCATTAATGTCCAGGGGAGGAGCTATCAATATGACAGCCGACTGGAAGCCTGGCAGGCACTACAACGTTTTTTGAAGACGGTTCCACATAAAAATATTGATGTCGGATTAGGGCAGGTTAACTGGGGTTGGAACGGTCGTCGTTTTGCAAACTCCTGGGAGGCGTTTGAACCCTATACCAATCTGAATGTTTCGGCTCAAATCCTACGTGAATGCTACGAGAGAAAGCCGGACAGTTGGTTGCGTGCGGTTGGTTGTTACCACCATCCGGCCGGTGGTGCCCCAGCGGCAAGATACATTTCTGCGGTACAGCACAAGCTAGCCATGATTGAATCTTCGACAGCAGCTTCCCCCCTTCCTGAGATTGCTCATGCTACTCAACTTGTCTGGATCGAACCCCGGAGCGTCAAATAAATGAAAATTATTTCTGTATCTGCGCTGTGTGTGCTGGCAATCCCATTCTTTGTTCATGCGGAGCTGAATGTTGTCGCTGATCTGGGGGGGAAAGATGCCGCGCCTTTCTTTGAGAGTATTAATCGCCAGGGCAACGTCGGTAGCAATAATACTGAAAGCAGTACCTGGCAAGGCCAGCCGGGAGAAGGCGCTATGCTGCCGATTGTGACATCAGAACTGACCATTGGTATTGAAACGCCCAGATCTCTTAATTTGCCCGGCATTGGTGCGTTATTTCTCATTGGAGACGATCCGGCGTCGCGTTCCTGGCTACAGATGAATGCTGCAAAACTGAGTCAAATGCATGCAGTTGGCTTAATCGTCAATGTAACGGATATTGCTGCGGTTCAGTCCCTGCGCTCACTGGTTCCTGATGTGCAGATGGCTCCTGCGTCAGGCAGTGAGTTAGCTCGTCGATTACAATTGCGGCATTATCCCGTGCTGATCACGGAGACCTCTGTATCTTCAGAGGTACAACCATGATCCCACAGCGTCCATATCTGACTGAGATCGCAGAACCTGCCTTGAGTGTTGTGCCTATTCTTTTTTTCATTCTTACTGTTGCCGTTATAAGCATGTTATTCCGCTGGCGTGGCAAAGCCAGCGAGCGTCGCCACCGTCGTTATCGTAAAACTGCCGAACGCTTGTTAAAAAGACTCCCCACTTTGGCAGGCGATGCGCAGCGTTTTTCTTATCTCCGCCGTGTTAATCCGTATGTGTTTGAAGAACTACTTTTGCTGGCAATGGAGCGTCAGGGGCTAAAGGTGATTCGCAATGCATCATATAGCGGCGACGGTGGATTGGACGGGCAAGTCTTTATTAAAGGGCTGCGTTGGCTAATCCAGGCAAAACGTTACAGCAGAGCGATAGACCCCGCGCATGTCGAGGAATTCTCGGCATTACTGATACAACATCGGTGTTGCGGACTATTTATTCATACCGGACGAACCGGAGCTAAAAGCAAGCAGCACGCAAGTTCAAGTCATAACAATACGTTTCCCCTTTATATCATCAGCGGTCAACAATTACTTGCTTTGTTGGCTGGTAATCCAAATTGGATAAACTTAAAAGGTAGTGAATATGAAAGTATCTATTAATTATGGATATATCATGTCGTTTGCAAAAGACCTCAGCACCATGCTTTATCGAATGCTAATTATGTGGCCGAGCCTTATTGTCGGATCATTATTGTTTTTATTTTTTTTTATAGGAGCATTGAAAGGGGATGTTGAGCGTATTTATCTGAATGTTTTATCGTCTCAGGCACAGGCCTATCAAACAGCCCCATCTGGATATATGAATATACGAGACTGTGTCGAATTACCTATTGAGCTGGAGGGGGGGTATTTCGGTCAGTGTGTTAATAAATCAGTGGCATTATCAGAAATCGCTCATCGGGATCTTAAAAACGTTAATAGCTTTTATTGTTTTCTCGTTCTTATCTCAATGTGTATTGAGGGAGTTTATCGTTTCTGGCTATCCCATAAGATGAGTAAAGGAGTATATGGATATGGTCACGGAGGAGCTGTTTCAGCAAAGCAGCGCTGGGATGAGTGATATATGAGCGATCGTTATGTCATTGAGGCATTGCTGCGGCCCGCTGTTGAACTGAACACTGCCGTAGTTTCGGCTACAGCAGCATTTGTCTGTGTGCAGGCACCATGGGCGATTGCGTTGGCCCCTTCAGTCAGTTATGTGACGGCCGGTGGGTTCGCTGTTCTGGCCATGGTACGAACCCGCCAGGGAATGAAGGTACTGCGTTACCGTCGTAATTTACGACGCCTACCACGTTACGTGATGAGTAGTAAGCAGATCCCTGTAAGTAAACGGCGGTTGTTTATCGGTAAGGGATTTATGTGGACGCAGAAACACACCCAACGGCTGCGTGACACGTTACGTCCGGAGGTCGAGCGTTATATTCAGCCGCCAACCCTGTATCAGGCCGCCCGTAAACTAGAGAATGCAGCAGAGCATAACTTGCCCTGGCTCACGAAACTACTGAGCGTAGATTCTCCTCTGAACCCAGTGCGCCCATTACCGCCCGTCGGTGGAAAGCCGGTACTACATGGTATTGAGCCTGATGAGGTTGATGTCACTATGCCACTGGCCGATCGCCCCGGTCATACCATCGTATTGGGTACGACTCGTGTTGGAAAAACACGGTTGGCCGAACTGTTTATTACCCAGGATATCCGCCGTGGTGATGTGACGATTGTCTTCGATCCAAAGGGTGACCCTGATTTATTACGTCGAGTCTGGGCTGAAGCGCACCGTGCCGGGCGAGGTGATTCGCTCTACATCTTCCATCTGGGTTGGCCCGAAATATCAGCTCGTTATAACGCCGTTGGACGGTTTGGGCGTGTCTCTGAAGTGGCGTCGCGTATCTCTGGGCAATTGGCGGGGGAAGGGAACAGTGCTGCATTTAAAGAGTTTGCGTGGCGTTTCGTAAATATTGTAGCCAGAGCACTGGTTGCATTGGGTGAGCGGCCTGACTACACGCTAATTATGCGTTACGTCAATAATATTGCGGACCTGTATCTACGCTATGCTGAGAAAATCATTGAAGAGGAACTACCCGAGCTACAACTGCAGATACGCAATAACTTAGGGGTATTCACTGATGAAGATGTTCCCCGAAATATGCAGGGCCAGCCTAATAGCGTTGGCATTTGGGCAATAGAGGTTGCGTTAAGCTCAGAGGCCGGTAAGAAACTCTATGATCCGATTTTGGATGGCTTGCGCTCTGCGGTTCGCTATGACAGAACTTATTTCGACAAAATTGTTGCCTCTTTATTACCATTATTGGAGAAACTGACGACGGGTAAAACGGCGTCCCTGTTGTCGCCGGACTATCTGGATATGGATGACTCACGCCCCATTTTTGATTGGGAACAAATTGTTCGCAAACGAGGTGTTGTGTATATCGGTCTGGACGCCCTTACAGACAGTGAAGTTGCTACGGCAGTGGGGAACAGCATGTTTGCCGATCTGGTTAGCGTGGCTGGCCATATTTATAAACATGGTATTAATGCTGGACTGCCACAGCAGAAAGAAGAAAAAGCCGTCATTAACCTGCATTGCGATGAGTTCAATGAGCTAATGGGTGATGAATTCATTCCGTTGATCAACAAAGGCGGTGGTGCTGGCGTTCAAGTGACCGCCTATACGCAAACTTCATCAGATATCGAGGCGCGTATCGGGAATGCTGCGAAAACGGCTCAGGTCATTGGTAACTTCAATACACTGATCATGCTGCGTGTCCGGGACAACAAAACTGCAGAATTGCTCACGACACAGCTGCCGCAGGTTGAGATCTACAGTAAAACGTTGGTTTCTGGTCACTCGGATACGGCTAATGTTGAGACTGGACAGGATTTTACATCCAGTACTCAGGATCGTGTTGGTACGATAAAAACCCCGTTGATTGAGCCGTCTGATGTCGTCAGCCTGCCTAAAGGCCAGGCGTTCGCCCTGCTTGAAGGTGGTCAGTTGTGGAAAATCAGGATGCCGCTGCCGACCAATGATATTGATGATGCGATGATGCCAGCAAACTTGCAGGCTGTGGCGACAGAAATGCGCCGTAACTATCATTCCAGTGAGGGATGGTGGAGCGGGCGTTCACTTACTGCTGCAGATCGGCAAGTGGGAGGTGAGTAGTATGGCTGAACCTGCACGTAATCCTCCCCCACAAAAACCAGAGCGACCACATGGATTGCTTTATCACGTGTTGTGGGGCTGGCCATGGAAGTTGATTGGCATTGTTCTCGGCTCGTTATTGCTGAGCCTGCTGATTGAGTACGTGGGCATTGCATTCTTCTGGCCTACAGAAGGGGCGGCACACAGTCAGCAGGTGATGAACACTGAACTGGGCTATTTATCGTCAGAATTCAAGCGTAGTCTGTTGTTTTCCGAGCCCTCTGTCACCGTAATCCATTGGATCAACACCGGCTATCACTGGGCGTTTATCAACAGTGGCTTTATGGATTGGGTTAGTAACCAATATCAGATGCAGGCAAAAAGTCATAGTGAGCTAGGGCGTAGCTTAAACGCCTGGAGTGGTTGGCTGGCACAATCATTGCGGGAATATTTGCTGGCTACTGTATATGTCACGGTAGTTACCTTGGTTAGGGTCACCATCCTGTTTCTCTCGATACCCTTGTTTGCGATGGTGGTAATTGTGGCCATTGTCGAAGGGCTGGGGCGGCGTGACCTGCGGCGCTTTGGTGCAGGCTATGAATCCAGTTTTCTCTATCACCATGCCAAACGCTTGGTTAAACCTGCGTTTTATGTACCCGCTATGCTGTATTTGTCCTGGCCTATGGCGGTCTACCCTAACTTATTATTATTGCCGGCAGCGTTGCTATTTGGTACTGCGATTACAGTAACAACGGCCACATTTAAAAAATATCTTTGATTTTATAGGGGGATAGACGGTAATGAGTGATGAATCCTGTGATGCGACTGTCGCAGCTATTCAGTTTGCGTTGGAGCTGGATGCGGACGAATGCAAGATGTTCCTGCGATACTGGAATGAAGGTGAATTCGATATTCTGCGGGAAGAATGGGTAGGTATTCCTGATGAGGTATTTATTGGCGCAGATCCTCTTTTTCAGAAGATGAGTGTCTCTTAATTGAGCTGGACGAAGGCATACAAAACTTGCTTTTGTGTGCCTTCGTCAGCAGGCAAGCCGCTTGCGGCGCGTCAGTGCCTATAGAATGTGCAGAGAATCCCTATGAATATTACATCGAGAATCAAGGTCGAGTGTACGGCTCTATTTTATGAACCCATAAAACAAACCTATCAATCCTATTAAAAGACTGACTATTGAGATTCTTTGCTCACGTTTTGCTTTTCGTTGATTTGATAAATATATCTCATTCAACGACTTAGATAATTGTAGAATACCAGCATGATCAGTGTCTGTCTTTTTTTGCAAATGTAATAGCTGCAATTTAATGTTTTCAGGAAGATCAGCGAAAGGATCATTCTCTTGATGCCAAACGATAAGGTTTCTGATTTTTTCTAACGGCTCATCAGGACAATCTTTTTCGTTAAGATAGTCACTGAGAATAAGATTAAGCACGCTAGATATTTTTTCCCGTTTTACAACCCATCGTTCAGCTAAAAGATAAATATCTTCATTTTTCATTATCCCTGCATTGATTGCCTTCTTGATAGTCTCCTTACACTTGCGTCTTTTGATGGATTGAAATATGTCGTTTAGCATAAATGATAGTAAGGCTATATATGCTACAGATAAAAGTGGAATGGCTAATGATGCATAAAATGCCGAATTGTTAATAGAATCCATGTAAGTTCCTGTTGCATGAGTGTGTAGGTATATTTTCCATCATAAATTTTAGACATCGCAAATAGAGTTTATCGCTGACCAACCCTCCCTGATTCCTCATCCTATGCACACTGTCAACTTACTGTGAGGTGTGCATGTTTTATCCCTTTCTCCGGCTTGTTTGCCTTCTCGGTGCTTCATTGCTGTTTACCCATTCTGCAAGCGCATCAGAGAAAGACGAGCTGGCCAGCACGCAACGCCTACTCGATCAGGTCCAGGCCTCGCTGGAACGTGCTCGCGTTGTTGCTGCGCAATCTGACCCCGCCGATCGTGCCCGATACCATTTTGACTATCAACGTATTACTGCGGATTTGAATGCCATTAGAGCAGGTATTGATACCTATCTGGCGCCATCCCGGGCGCAGCCGCGTGAAGCCAGTTCCATTGCGGGAAACTACCGGCGGGAGCAGCCCTGATATGTCTATGACTGCTGCACAATCCTCAGCCTTTAAATCTGCATCTGGTTTGGATCCCCAAATACTCAGCCTCATCTGTATCGGCTTTCTGCTGGCCTCGCTGTTTCTGTGGGCTGCCTGGGCATTGGGTGATGTCTGGAATGGATGGGCTAACGAGAAAGTCAGAGATGCAGCGATGGGCAGATTTGCATTAAGGACAGCGATCTTGTTGGTCATCAGCATTTGGATGTTTGCCAGCTAATTTTTTCTACACAGAGGAGTTTCTCCATGTTTCTGTTTCGCCGTTTTATCTCGTTCTTATTTTACATTGGCGTGTTATGCCAATCCGCATTTGCTGCTTTGCCTGGCGTTGAGGCTCCACAATCCAGTGGAGGTTCAGGAATCATGGGGCAGTTCAAGGGGTATCTGCAGGATGGCATTGTTCTGGGAGGACTGCTGGTCGCGGCCATTATGTTTATTAATGTTGCGATTGCTGCCGGACATACATTTGCTGAAGTTCGTAATGAACGTGCAACCTGGACAAAATTTGGCGCTATCGTCGTCGTAGGAGCAATCCTGCTTGTCATCATCATCTGGTTGCTGGGCAAATCTGCCAACATCATTTTGTAAGGTGACGGCATGCGGACCATTCCTTTTTTACCCGATCGCCTGAATGCCGAACCCGTGGTGTTTCGAGGGTTTACCACGCCAGAGTTGGGGCTTGCTGCGTTGTTTGGGACTCTTGCCGGCCTCCTGTGGTCCATATTTCTTATTCCTCTTGCTGGATGGGTCATTATCCCTACAGGGATGCTATTGACCCCTTTATTGGTGGTTGGCTTCGGTGGCAACTGGATAGCACGAATTAAACGCGGTAAGCCTGAGAACTACATCTGGCAAAAGTTGGGAGAAAAGAAACGGCGATTTGGGTTGGGGGAGGGGACGTTGATTATTCACTCTCAGGGATGGTCATTACGCCGTAGCCAATCTAAGGGACGATCATGAGCATTTATCGTAACGCGGTGAGAAATCGCGACCAGCATATTCTGACATTACGCATTGCCTGTGGCGTTCTGGTTGTCCTGCTACTGGTCACGATACTCGGCTGGATGCGGGCACCTAGCAATTTGACGGTTCACAATCCTCCAGATCTCCGGGCTGGTAGTACCAAGCCCTGGTGGGAAGTGCCGGCACCGACAGTCTATAGCTTTGCGTTTTACATTTTCCAGCAACTGAACGCCTGGCCAAAAAATGGTGAACAGGACTATCCCAGCAAAATTTTTAGCCTATCCCCGTACCTGACGCCATCTTGCCTGGATTTTCTGAATGCAGACGCGAAAAAACGCTCATTGGGTAATGAGTTACTGGACCGCGTTCGTGTGGTTTACGAGATACCCGGGCGTGGGTACAGCGCGGAGAGTGTAGATGTTATCAGCCGTGATAACTGGGTTGTCCGTCTGGATCTGGTGACTGATGAGTATTATCACACCGAACCTGTCAAACGCGTACTGGTGCGTTACCCGCTAAAAGTCGTTCGCTGGGCTGGGGATGCTGAACGTAACCCGTTTGGCCTGGCACTGGATTGTTATGACGCTATGCCACAGCGTTTGGAAATTTCACATCAGCCTCAGCCAGAGAAAAAGGGGATTATGCAGTGAAAGTGAAACCTTCCACAGCACGATGGTTTTTTCATCGCGGGTTACTGGTATTTCTCATGACCGTATCGTGGCATGCCGCTGCTGACGAATTAATTAAATGGGAGCGGATCCCGCTGCAAATTCCACTAAAAATTGGGCAAGAACGCGTTATTTTTGCTGATAAAAATGTTCGTGTTGGCTTCCCGCCGGCACTGAATGACAAGTTACGCGTACAATCGACCGGTGGCGCAGTTTATCTCAAAGCGGACAGTGCATTTCCTCAAACGCGGTTGCAGTTACAGGATTTGGAAAGCGGCGAGATTATTCTGCTCGACGTGACTGCGTCATTGAATGGCCCGACGGAGCCTATCCGCCTGGTGTACAGCGGTGATGTGACCTCGGTTGATAATAGCGACCGTCCAGCCAAATCATCTGAGCGTAGTAGCTCATCCTCTGCTTCGGAAACGAAGCCAGACGCGAAAGCGCCTAAGACTCCCCGCTATAACGCACCCTTGCCCGTCGTTCTGACCCGTTTTGCCGCACAAACACTCTACGGTCCTTTACGTGCGGTAGAGCCAGTGAGTGGTATTCATCCCGTTAATCCTCGGCTATCTGGGAAGATCACGACGTTATACCCCTCTGAACCGTTTGATATTACCACGCTGTCAGCCTGGGGCGTTGGGGCGCGCTCCGTTGTAGCCCTGCGTATTCGCAATACATCAAGTCGAAAGGTCGTTCTCGATCCCCGGATTCTTCAGGGGCAGTTTGTTTCTGCGACGTTCCAGCATCGTTGGGTCGGGCCAATAGGCACACCAGAAGACACGACAACATTGTATCTGGTGACCGATAACCGTCCAGAACTGGCATTTGTCGCAGAGCCGGTCGCCAAAATAAGTTCGGCATCAGGTAAGGCCAGTAAGAAGGAGCGAGCTTATGCAAATTAAGTCCAATACGTTGGTCAAAGTGATTGTGCCATTGGTGCTGGCCATCGGCGCATTGATTGGCTTAAAAAGTTGCCAGGGACCCGCTCAGACACAGAATGCCACTGATACCTCAACGACAACGCTGGGATTGTCTCAGGATGAACTCAAGGCGTTAGGCGTTGCGGGTGACACCCCACAGGATACGTTACGTACAGTTGTTGGTTCGTTGAACCAGGTACGCAGTGATTTGGGCAAGCTCAGCCAACAAAATGAGGACCTGAAAAAACAAAATGATGTGTTGACCCGACGTAGTACTGATGTATCCGGACAAGTGAATGAGGCCGTTTCAGGTGTGCAACAGTCCTACGACACGCAACAAAAGCGCTTACAGGATGAGCAGTTACGGCTACAGAATAAAATCCAGGAACTGACCGATAAAGTGGCTAATACGATGAGTAATCCCGGTGGCCATATTAGCGGAGGGAGTAACTACCTGGGATCCTCAGGGCACGGTGATATCCCTCTGGGGTTAGGGTTGGACGGCATGGGAAGTGGTACCACTGGCACCCAGTCACAAGGTGCAGATGGCCTGATATGGGTACAACCAAAAGACCAGAAGCCAACGGATCCTAATAAGACTTCCAGTGCTGGCATGCCAGCGCTCCCTCAGTTTCCTACCTCCTTTCTTAACGACAATGAGCTAACGCGCCAGAAAGCGGCGTATGAGCAACAGGTGAAAGGGTACTCGAACGAAAAAAATGAGGTTACAGCAGAGCCTGTTTACACCTTACCAGAAAATTCCACGCTGATCGGCAGCCGGGCAATGACGGCGCTGTTGGGGCGCGTTCCGATTAACGGCACGGTGACTGACCCCTATCCCTTCAAGGTACTCATTGGTAAAGACAACCTGACCGCAAATGGCGTTGACTTACCTGATGTTGAAGGTGCGATCGTATCAGGTACTGCCAGTGGTGACTGGACGTTGTCGTGCGTTCGTGGCCAGGTCAATAGTATTACGTTTGTGTTTGCCGATGGTACCGTTCGCACATTGCCGCGTGCCAACGCCAACAGCAATGGCAGTAGTAGCGGCAATGATCAAGGTGCAAGTGGCGCTAATGGTGGTATTGGCTGGATTTCTGATGAAGCGGGGATCCCGTGCATCAGTGGCGAGCGAAAATCTAACGCATCTACCTATCTGCCCACCATTTTTGCCCTCTCTGCTGGATCTGGGGCAGCCAGCGCGTTGAGCCAGAATCAGCAAACGACGCAAGCAAATGGTTACGGTGGGATGACGTCCTCACTCACGGGAGACGCAGGGCAGGCCGTCCTTGGCAAAGCGCTGGCCGGTGGCCTGAATGAGACGACTGACTGGGTGAAACAGCGCTACGGGCAGACATTTGATGCGATTTATGTCCCGCCTGGCATGCGATTAGCCGTGCATATTACGAAGCAACTGGCGATTGATTACGAAGATAAAGGTCGCAAGGTTCGGTATGACTTCTCGTTGCCGGCTGATGGTGGCAGTCAACGTGGTTTAGATTAAGGAGGCGAAATGGAAGACGTTCACGCCTGCTGGGAAAATATCTGGATCTTTAGCACGGCGTCCGCAACCGACAGGCTCCGGATTGATATTCATTATTGTCAATCCGATTCTGAATTGTTAGCCAAAAGCCTGGTTGAATCAGCGCAAGCCTCGCTTTACTGGGTTAACGATGCTCTGTTTCTTGATGTCGGTAGCCATTGTATTCCGGTGCTGGAAGGCTGTTTTGTCGTCAGGCAGTTGCCGTCCACGTCACTTAAACGCTTTGAGCTGGCCTGCTTCCTGGAGAAACAGTCTGACCCTTTCCTGATGGCCATCGAACAGGGCCATTTCAATGACTGGCATACCGTCCGGATGACCGTTGCCGAATTATACCGTCATCCGATGTGTCAGTCATTTTCACTCATTGCCGGTCATTTTCACTTATTCCGACGTTCTGGAGAACAACATGCCTAAATACCAGATTATGGCCACGCTGCTCATCGCGTTCTTGAGCGGATGCTCGACCTCAAAAGAAGAAATGCTGCCGGCTGGAGAACACTCCATGTTGGAGTTATGGAATGGCGCAGATGGAGAAGGAACTACTCGACGTTCTGCTCAGGCCCGAGAGGCATTACGCCGACCACTGAGTACCGGGGAGAACCAGGCGTCTTTACATGATGATCGGAGCTACAGTCGCACTCAGGAGAGTGAAATCAGCCAACAGTTCCCCCGTCTGCCGAATCCAGACATGGTGATATACATTTTCCCTCATTTGGCAGAGGGCAGTACGCCAGTTCCTGGTTACAGCACGGTATTTCCTTTCTATAGCCAGACTCAGTATGCGATGCCGGGTGAACGCGTGGAGGCACTGTAATGTTCCCGCTGTTTAATAAAAAACGCCTATTCCGCTCTCAGGAAACCCGAGTGCCTGATGAAGTGATCGGCAGTCTTGCTGAAGGTATTCCACTCCAAGTGGCAGGGCGTCCGTCGCTACAGCTGCCGGGGAAGATGACGATTCAGGATGAGGTAAAGCTGAATCATGCTAACCCCTCAATTATCGATTACCTGCCGTGGGCTGAGTTCTTAGATAGTGACAAATGCCTGCTGCTCGATGATGGCATTTCTGTCGGTGCTGTATTTGACGTGACTCCTGTTGCGACAGAAGGGCGAACGGAAGCGCGATTGGAACAAATTCGCGATACGGTCGAGGATGCCATACAGGACAGCTTTGACGAGCTGGATGAAAACCCCTGGATTGCGCAGTTCTTTTGTCAGGATGAGAACAATGTCGATACCTATATCGACCGCCTGCGGAACTATGTTAAGCCACATGCCCAGGGTACACCGTTTTCGGAAGCCTGGCTGAAAGAGACTGAGCGACACTTACGGGGGATTGCCCGTTCTGAAGGGCTGTTTACTGACACCAAAATTACAGGCCAGCCTTGGCGTGGTCAGCAGCGTCGTACGCGCATGGTGGTATACCGCTGGATTGGTAAAAACAACAGAGACCCGATGCCGCCGATCGCTATGCTCAATCAGGTCTGTGAACGTGTGACCAGCGCATTGTCGGGTGCTGGTGTAATGTGTGAGCGACAGAATGGCCATCAGGTGCATGGCTGGTTGCTGCGTCATTTTAATCCCTCACCGGAATGGGTGGATAAAGACACGTTATATCGTCAGGCAGCCTATTTTGACCGACGCGATACACCTGATGGCACCATGCCGGTACTCAATGATTTTACGGAAACGCTATGGTTCAATCCGCCACGTTCGGACGTGGAGAACGGCGTATGGTGGTTTGATAATCAGGCGCATTGTGCGTTGCCGGTCGAGAAATTACGGCGTCCGCCAAAACCCGGAGCGATTACAGGGGAAATGCTCCGGGGAGAAAAGATCAATGCGTTAATGGATCTCTTTCCGGAAGGTACCACCCTGTGTATGACTATAGTGGTACAGCCGCAAGATAAACTGGAAGCTGATTTTACCCGGCTATCGAAGAACGCAGTAGGCGAGAACACCGAGTCTGGACGTGTTCGCCAGGATGTTAAAACCGTCAAAGAGTACCTGGGAAATCGGCACAAGTTGTACCGTGCCGGACTGACATTTTTGTTGCGTGCCGATGATGTGGAAACGCTCAATCATAAACGGGTTGAACTGACGACGGTGTTGCTAGGTGCTGGCTTGCAGCCAGTGCGGCCGGAGTATGACGTTGCACCACTGAACACCTATTTGCGGGCATTACCTATGTGTTTTAACCCAGAGACGGATAAGAAACACTGGTATACCCGGCTAACGTGGGTACAGCATCTGGCTGGGTTATTGCCTGTAACGGGCCGAGAAACCGGTACGGGTAATCCCGGGATCAGCTTTTTCAATCGCGGGGGCGACGTATTTTCATTCGATCCGTTGAATAAAGGCGATCGCAGCCAAAATGCACATAAGCTGATATTTGGACCGACCGGTGCCGGGAAGTCGGCAACGATGTGCGCGATGTTATCGCAGGTGATGGCTATCCACAGACCCCGACTGTTTATTGCTGAAGCCGGCAACTCATTTGGGCTGTTGGCCGATTACTTTGAAAGTCTGGGGCTGACGGTGAATCAGGTCAGTATCAAACCGGATAGTGGATTGAGTCTTCCGTTGTTTGGTGATGCTTATCAGTTATTGAACAGTGATGTTCCTCTGGCCATTGATGCAGATGCACTGCCTGAGTTGGATGCGGACAGCGAAGAGCCAGGCGATGAGAAGGAGGGTAATAAAGAAAAACAAAAACGAGATATTTTGGGGGAAATGGAGATTTCAGCCCGCATGATGATTACTGGCGGGGATACGAAAGAAGAAGCTGAGCTGAAGCGCGCCGATAGGGCGATGATCCGTGAAGCCTTAATTATGGCGGCTAAAGCTGCCTATGCGGCTTCAGAACAAATGCTACCTTCTCATTTGCAATGTGCATTACTCAATATTTCCATGGATACCGAACGTAATGAACAGCGTCGGACTAAAGCCGCAGAGATGGCCGAATCGTTAAGCATGTTCACACAAGAGGGGAGTTTTGAAGCGGAACTGTTTAACCGTGAGGGGCAGCTCTGGCCAGAGGCTGATGTGACGCTGATTGACCTGGGCTATTTTGCGCGTGAAGGGTATGAAGCGCAGATGGCGCTGACGATGGTGTCACTGACTAACACCGTTAACAATATTGCTGAACGCGATCAATACAAGAAGCGAGACATCGTGTTTGCCATCGATGAGGCGCACATTGCAACAGTGAATCCGCTGCTGGCCCCCTATATGACCAAGATCGTCAAAATGTGGCGAAAGCTGGGTGCCTGGCTCTGGCTGGCAACGCAGAACCTGGAGGACTTCCCTGACGCTGCCGGCAAAATGCTTAACATGGCTGAATGGTGGCTCTGTTTGGTTATGCCGAAGAAAGAGGTCGATGATATCAGCCGCTTCAAATCCCTGACCGATGAACAGAAATCGGTGTTGATGTCGGCCAGCAAGCTGGATAAATGCTACACCGAGGGCGTTGTATTATCGAAGAACGTGCAGGCATTGTTTCGTGCCGTTCCCCCCAGTTTGTATTTGGCGCTCGGTATGACAGAAAAAGAAGAAAAAGTGGAACGACGTCGTTTGATGAATGAATTCCATTGTTCGGAGCTGGAAGCGGCAATGCGGGTCGCCACAGCATTAGATAACGCCCGTGGTTTGGTTGAGCAGGAGAAAGTTGCAGTATGATGACATTGAAATACCCTACGCCGACTATCCAAACGGAGAGTGGCCATTTTCCCATGCTTTTTAGTCTTAAACCGCAAGGCGAGGCGGGGATTTCCCTGAAAAACGATAGCGAACTGCAACAACTACGTGATGCTATTCGCCAACGTTTACCCACGCAGTGCAATGTAACGTGCCATCCTCATAGGGTTGGCACCCGAAGTGCGGTAGCGCTGCATTTTGATGGTGGGCATGGTATCGGTCCCTGCGTTGATATCCTGATCTCTGTTGCCGGCACAACGAGTTGGCCAGAGATTGATGATTACGATCATCCCCGTTGGTACATTTCTGTTCCGGATGCTGTTGATGTAGTTTATTTGGTTCTGTATCTGAAAGAGATAGCTGCAGGCAGTATCGACGCTATCAGCGCTGATGTTTTACGTTCGTATGATGAGTCAAATCAATAGCAAAATTACATAGTGGATTGACAAAGATTAGGGGCAACACCGCAGAGGTTAATAACAAGCAAACTAGGGTGCCAGCAATGTGCTGGCACTATAGATTTCAGTTACGTTTTGCTTTGTTCATTCATTGCGAGTAAGAAAAATGCGACAACAAAGCTGGTGTAATACCAAATTGTTTTTAGTGGAACAATCGATTCAAGCGTCCCGTTAGAAAAAACACCAACAAAACCAAAAGTCAGAAATGCTAGCACTGCCAATGGTATTACAGAATTGTGTATATACACCTGAGCATATATTAATCCCAGATATAGAATCATACTGAAGAATGAGGCGGCTAAAATTTTACCAAAAAAAATAAAGAAAAACTTTATGTACTTTAATTTATCCGAGTCTTCAAGGGAAATGCTCAATACATAGACATCAAGATCCAGTGAAAAGTTTGTTTGATAAATATAACAAGCACATATTAATGGTAATACGATTATTTTACATAAATCTTTTAGGTTATTAATATCAGATATTTTTGGTAATACGTCCATTTTCCCCTCTAGTTAGCCTGCAAATAGGCATAATGACAATTTTATTTTCTTTTTCCCAAAAAGAGTTTATCGCTGTTTATCTGACCATGCTACTGCATGCTGATGGTTGTTGATCAACCCACAGACAAGGAGTATGGCTATGTGCAGCAAAATAGCCGTTTTTCTTTTTTTACTCTCACCTGCGCCATTACTGGCCAATCCCGTTGTTTATACCGACCAGCAACATCCTCCTACCAATCTTACCCCCGAGACTCAGATAGTCTGGCTGGATGCTCCGGAACGGTTGCAGCGTTCCGTGTTTGGCGAGTTTCCCGCATCGATGGAACAAGCGACAGTACAAGCTCAGGTTGTTATGCGCTCCCCGAAGTGGCAACAGCATGAGAATGACCTGCAAACGGCCTATCGTGGTGTGGTGCATGCATGGGAAATTGGCGTGCGCAAATATCCTGCTGTTGTTTTTGACGATCGCGACGTGGTGTACGGTACTGCTGATGTTGCCATGGCTATCGCATATAAAATGCAAGAAGGGGGTAGCCATGAGTAAATGGCGAACCCGACTCCGTCCACTTGCTGTTGGCATTATGCTTACGACGGCATGTGAGCCTGCCGCTATTGCTGCCGTTAATACCGCGCAGATTGTTGCCAGCGCTATTTCGCCTGGATGTATCAGTTGGCGTGTCAGTGGCATTTGTTACTGGCTGTTCTGCACGAATTTCGGTTGCACCATACGAACGTCCGTCAAGGTGTCCCACTTTATTCCCGATGCGGTCGTGTCCACATATATGGCTCCAGGAGGTAACCCCTGGTCAGAAATGTCTCCAGTAAGCCAAGGTGCGGGAGGGTTGGAAAGTACGATTACCAGTGGATTAACTGGAGTTACTGCCGGTGGTGGTAACGCAGCAGACATTAAGGATCCTGGACGAAGAAAATCCAACATCAAATTTAAGTATGCGGATGCGATAGGTCACCCAGCCTCGACACTTATCGGTGGACAAATTCCCGGTTATTCCTGCGACAGTGTCGCCACACCGCTCATGCCGTATTTTCTGAGCACGCTAGATTCTCTCGCCTGGCGAACGGGAATTCCTGAATCACTGTATCCAGAGGCACTCATTCCCGGCCAGCGTGAAGTCGGTAGCATGGCATCAGGAAATATGTGGGGGAATGTTTATCCCCGCTCTGGATTTATCCAGCATACCGATGACGATAAAGCGTCAGCCGTAGTCGCCCAGCGCGTGGCGGACATTATTACGCGTTCTGGCCAACTGCACGTCTATCAGCCCCTGACAGGCTCCCGCCGTGATGGGTACTGGCCCCCCGAACCTGTCGTGGAAAACACCAACAATCACAAGTGGCAGCGTTTGTCTCCACAGCTAACGTCCTCATGCGCCGTATTCCCTGATGGTGACCACATGTCAGCTGAAAATGGCAATGCAGCCTATGCCCTTTGGCAGCCCTACAGTTGCTGCCAACGTCGTGGTCAGCGGTTGTTATCTGCCACTAATTTTTAAGGAATAACGATGAACATGAAATTTTTCGTGTTGGCTATTGGTCTGCAATGGGTTACGCCGTGCGTTCTGGCCGATCAGTTCAACGTCAATTTACCCCAGGCGAACAGCGGAGCGCTGGGGTATGGGGCTGATGTCAGTGGTGCTGTGTCAGATAAACTCTTTTATACGCTCGGTGGCGGTTCTGTGATTTCGCAGCCGGCAACGCGTATCAGTATGCAGAAGCTGGGTGTTGATCTCGGTTGGAGTTCTGATTTGCAGTGTGGCAATTTTGACCTGAAAACGACGGTCGGCAATCAGTTGAATGGCGTGACATCCGGATACAAAAACCTGATGGGGGAAGTCATTCAGGGGGCGACCGGTGCGGTCTCCAGTTTACCTGGTGCCATTATTCAACGAGCGAGCCCGGGACTCTATGACATGCTGACTAACGGTGTTCTCCAGGCAAATGTCGCATTTGATAAGGCCATGTTTAACTGCCAAAACATGACTAAACGGATGATGGATTTTTCGGATTCCAGCAAATGGACGCAATCCGCACAGGCAGATGAATACAAGCAACTGGTTAATAGCGGAAAAGCGGACGCCATTCAAACGGATAACGACTCCCAAAAACTGACTGGCAATAACGGCCAAAATTGGATTGGTGGTCAGCGACGTGGCGGTAAAGGGCAGCCAGCTATTCGCCCAACACACGATTTGGCCGCAGCCGGTTATAACATGATGAATAGCCAGCCGGCGTTGAGTACATCTTCCGTCAGTACCAGCAATTGCACTGGCTCAGTCTGTCAGAAATTCCCTAACTCGGAGGAAGCCGCAAAAGCTGTCGTCCAGGTGCTTGGCGATCGCTCGATGCGGACGTGTAAGGTTGCCACTGACTGCACCAGTGGGGATGAAGGCCAACAACCCGGAACTACTCAGGCGGGAACCGGGTTTGCCCCCATGTTGGAAGAGGCAACGAAAGCCAATCTTGAACAACTGGTGAAAATGGTTAATGGGGCAGAGAAACCTACCGCGGCGAACCTGGGCAAATTGAAAGCTGGGAGCCTGACTATCACCAGTGGTGTTATCCGGGCATTACAACGTGATCCAGATAACGCTGCATTGACTGGTCGGTTGGCCAGCGAACTGGCGATGGCGGATACGGTCGAGACGGCCTTACTGATGCGACGCATGCTGATGACCGGAATGTCTGAGCCAAATGCTGCCGCTCAGGAGGCTGCGGTTGATGAGGGAACTCGTCGTATTGAATCGCTCGATCGGGAAATTAATGCGCTAAAGAATGAGATGGAACTCAAACGCGAGCTGGCACGTAACTCGGTACTGACCATCATTGAGCGGGAAAATAGCCGCGTAGAAACCAATCCGCAGAAGCAAATCCAGGACAACACGGATATGCGCGTCAATCAGATGACTACCCCTGTTCAGGGTAAATAATTATGCCTGAATCTAAAAAGATACAGTCTCAGCCTGTTTTTAAACGGCTACGACAGGCAACCAGAGTGTTGCTACTCCTGTTGCCACTTGGCGTTGGATCTATGCTTATTGCGTTTCTGATAGCGAATATCGGTGTGTCATATCCAGATGAATTCTTAGCCCTTCGTAGTTGGATGCAGCGAACGAGCATTGGCTGGTTGGTCTGGCGGTTGATGCTGTATAGCGTACTGGGATGGGGGTTCTGGAAAATCTGGCATGCCCCTAGATGTAAGCCGGAATATAAAGCCCCGCTGAGACGGATGGCCATCGTGAGTGTGATGTTTTTACTGGCGTGTGAATACGCTATGTATATCGACACAGGAATGACGCGATGACCACAAACAGCTATTTCGAGTATTTTCTGACGCTACTGGGTTGGGTCATTAATAATGGCCTGTGGAACATCCTGATTGGTACCGGACTATTTGCTGCACCTTTGGCCTTTAAAATAGTTGGTATTTGGATGAAGGTCCGAGAAGAAGGAGAGGACGAAGGAAACAAAGGAATGCTATCGCTACCCCGCATCGAAAACGCACTGTACGGTGGGTTCTTTGTGATGTTGGCCTGCTGCGTTCCGTTGATTAATTTGAGCCTGAGTACCATGCAGTACGATACGTCTCGAGCGAAAACGTGTGGAACCTGGACACCATTGTCTCCGGATGAAAGTGGGTATTCGAGCGTAGTGTCCAGCCTTAATGATCAGACTGCTGCGGTACCCTTTTGGTGGGCCGTTGTACACCGCCTGTCAAAAGGGGTAACACAGGCTGCCGTCGCGACCATTCCTTGTCGCCCGGATTTGCGCCAGGTTCGTTTTGAGGTGCAGAGAACCAATATCAGCAATCCGGCGTTGGCTGAAGAGCTTCAGGACTTTACCAACGACTGTTATGCGCTCGCGTTATATACGTGGAAACAGCAAGATCAGGGAGCCACAACGGATAAGGATGTGCTGAAGGACATTGAATGGTTAGGCAGTTCAACGTTTCGTTCCCGTTATTATGGTGAACTGAACTCAAAAATGCCGCGGTCAAATTTTCCCTGGAGCGATGCCAGGGACAGTGGGCGGCCGAATACGGGGCGGGGGGGGTATCCTACATGTAATGAATGGTGGTCCACAGCGGATACCGGTTTGCAGGATAGGGTAGTCAATCAAGCTGACCCAGGCATGTGGCTGCGTCTTTCTGCCGCACTGAAAATGATGGGGAAAAGCACGGCTGACTACAAAGAAGCAGTGATCAGGCGACTGGTGAGTCCTCAGAGCCTAAATATCTCTCAGGGAGGGCAGGTTTATGCGGGCTACGGAGGTAATGCGGACTTCACCACGATGAATACCGTCAATCGGTTTGGTGCTATTGCCGGCGGCGCGTTGGGAAGCCTGGGAGCATTTCCGGCATTTGATGCGATGCGCCAGGCGCTACCAATGGTTCAGGCTATTTTATTGATGGCTATCTACGTCATGTTGCCGCTGATCCTTGCGTTTGGTGTCTATGAATTCAAGGTCGTGATTACCCTAACGTTCGTGATATTCGCGCTGAATTTCCTGACGTTCTGGTGGGAACTGGCTCGGTGGCTCGACAGTTGGCTACTTGAAGCACTGTACAGCTCGGATACCCACAGCAGATTTAATCTGGCAGGGTTTCAAAACACCTCTGACGACCTGGTCATGACTTTTGTGATGGGAACAATGTTCATTGTTCTGCCGGCAGTATGGGTAGGATCATTATCGTGGGCAGGGCGGGATATCGGGGCTGCGTTATCCAACGCAATAGGTAGTGGAGTAAAAGATGCTAGAGTTTCAGCAAGTAGTGCTGGTGATGCTGCTAGTGGGGCAATAAAACAAGCGGCTACAAATAGGTTATCAAAATAAGTATTGCAGATTAAATAGCCTTAACAGGCTATTTAATCATCGCTGTCTCTGTAGTATTTGTTTGGATTCTCTTTATAGCTACCGCATTCGTGCGAGTCGTAAGAGTCATAGCTGCCTGATTGATAATTGGTGACGTAAACTGGTGTTCCGTCTCCTAACCCTTTTTTAGGGCTAATCAAGAAAACAGCCCAAAGTAAAAGGAACATACCACCAAGAATAAATCCACCAAACAGAATAGCGGCAATGGATAAGGTTAAAAATGCAGTAACAGGAATATGACCAAGCCACTTCGGCATATTATGACGACCAGCGGCAGCTACACACGTTGCATCCCACTGTTTCAGTCTGTTCTTTGTGCTTTTCCAGATACCTGCCGCCTTGATTCCACGCTGATAGGCTTGGTTCTTTGCTGTGCTTTGCATCTGAATATCCTTCTCAATGGAACATCTCATGGTTACATTTTAGTCTAGTAAAGGGCGCAAATCCATCAAATTAAAAGGGATTACACACCGTTTCGCTAGAGAAATCTGCCGCTACAAGACCGAATTTAAATGAATCTATTTTTCATATGCCCAATATGTTCGCCAGTGTGATTTCGACATCAGCCATGACCTGAGGTGACACCGTATCAATATATTTCGCGCTTCTTGCCTGAAAATCAAGAGAGTTCAGTTGGTGGCAAAGAATCACTCCAGTCACTTTGCCTTTCTCTGTATCACCACCGCCGATATAAACGACGATGTTTTTTTCGCGCAAGGACCCTGCGCCTGATGTTATCGCGGCACAGGCTGTAACGCCGGTTTCTTTGTTCACGGTATCAACCGATATTACGAGGAAGTAATGCGGCCCAGCAATCTCTCTACCAGCAATTGGATCTGGATTGACTAACCAAATTTCACCTCTTTTTGGCATCCGAGCCATCAAAAAATCTCCTGTCCTGCAGGCTTCAGTTGCTGAAATGGCTGTGTTGCTTCCCTTAAGATCCTGATATCCCGAGTACTTAAATCAGACACCAGTTCTTCAGGAGACATCCTGCGTTTGCGTGGCTTTACTGTCTGCGGCATGATTTTCAGTGCACCATTATCCTGGACAAGAACTACGTCTTCGCCTTCTTTCCAGTTCATCGCGAGGGCGATTTCTTTAGGAATAGTTACGATGATGGCCCTGCCCTGCTTACGCAGACGGGCGCTTTTGCCTATCGATTTTTCAACTGTAATATTCATTACACTCTCCATTGGTGCAACCGTGATAACACCAATATAGCGCAGAAAATGCTCTACCGAAAGCCCGAATAGAGAGTCAGGTGGATATCTTACATCTGTAGAAGATGGGCATGTAGGTTACATATCACACTGATAATCCGGTGTGGCATCAGGCAGAATCAGCAGGCTACCTCTATCTATCGTGCTAAATTAAGTTTTGCGATCGAATGAATGGTCAGTAAGATCCATGTGTTATGTACAACCATCACTAAAACACACCGGATTATCAGTATGGCAAATGAGCGAGTAACGGAAGGGTTGGTACGAGATACGTTAAGGGGGCTTGGTTACTATGGAGCAGACAACGGGATCAGCATTGAAGAGCAAAAGTCTGAAATATCCAGAGTTAAAACTTTGTTATCTAAAGCAAGTAAAAATGCAAAAGGGAACGCAGGATACCCTGAATTTATTATTTCTAACCTGAAAGATACGGCATTTCTCATTGTCTTCGAGTGTAAACATGATGTGAGAAAGCACGAAAGCCAGACTGGAAATAAACCTGTTGAATTCGCTGTAGATGGTGTCTTGCACTATGCCAAACATCTGGCAAAGGACTACACCGTTGTTGCTGTCGCCGTCAGTGGTGAAACAGCCAGCTCGATGAAAATCTCCAGCTTCTTGGTTCCTGCAGGAACGACAGAAACGAAAATTCTTACCAATGAATCAGGTGCTCCAGTGATGGAGCTGCTTCCGTTTGATGATTATTACCGATTGGCTTCTTTTGACCCCGATGTTGCGAAAAAACGCCATGCTGATCTGCTTGCCTTCTCCCGTGAGCTTCATGAACTCATATGGGCTAAAGCTAAAGTTTCCGAAGAAGATAAGCCTTTGTTGGTCAGTGGAACGTTAATCGCACTAATGAATGTCACGTTCATGAAGACATTTGACAGCCTGCCTGCAGGGGAGTTGCAAGATGCCTGGTTGGGGGCGATTAAAAAAGAACTGGATAAGGCAGAGATCCCCCAGGCGAAAAAAGACACGATGTTGCAGCCGTACACCTCTATAGCAGTACACCCCAATCTGGGTCGTCCTGACAGTAGAACGGCAAAAGAGCATCCTGGAGGCGTGTTTAAAGAGATTATTCGGAGAATTTGTGAAAATGTCTGGCCGTATATCAACATTTATCATGATTTTGATGTTGTTGGCCAGTTTTATGGCGAGTTCTTAAAGTACACCGCTGGTGATAAAAAAGCACTCGGTATCGTACTGACACCTGGGCATATCTCAGAATTGTTCTCTTTGCTGGCAAATGTCGGGCCTGAGTCGCGGGTCCTGGATATATGTGCCGGCACGGGCGGTTTTCTGATTTCAGCCATGCAACACATGCTTAAAAAGGCGGTGACAGAAGCGCAACGCCAGGATATTCGTCGTAATAGACTGATAGGAATAGAAAACAGTCCAAAAATGTTTGCTCTGGCTGCTTCCAATATGATCCTCCGTGGTGATGGCAAAGCCAACCTGCACCAGGCCAGTTGTTTTGATGATGCGATAATTCGCTCAGTAAAAGGCATGAAGCCTAATGTTGGAATGCTAAACCCACCTTATGCGCAATCGAAAAGTGATGCGGAACTCCATGAGCTGTATTTTGTGAAGCAGATGCTGAATTGCCTTCAGCCTGGCTCTATCGGTATTGCTATTGTTCCAATGTCTTGTGCCATTTCTCCTAATCCGGTAAGAGAAGAATTACTGAAACATCATACCCTCGATGCCGTAATGTCGATGCCGCCAGAATTGTTTAATTCAGTGGGAGTTGTTACTTGCATTATGGTGTGGATTGCAGGCCAGCCTCATGAATATTCAGATCGGAAAACCTGGTTTGGCTATTGGCGAGATGATGGCTTTGTTAAAACCAAACATAAAGGGCGAATTGATATTAATCATCGTTGGCCTGATATTCGTGACCGTTGGGTTGCAATGTATCGTAATCGTGAAATACACCCTGGCGAAAGTGCAACATATAAAGTGTCATCAACTGATGAATGGTGTGCTGAAGCTTATATCGAAACAGATTATACCCTTTTGACTAAAGAAATATTTGAGCAAGATATTAAAAGATTTTTGCTTTTTAATTTAATGCTTGATGTGCAAGGTAGTCCTGAGATTGGTCGGGGAGACGATGATGAAGCTTGATGAATTATTTCATGTCCGTAACGGTATTGTTAGCTCTGGGCTAAATATACAGTCAGGGCCTTTCTTTGGATCAATACCCTATTTGCGCCCTGCCAATACCCAGCAACGCACAATCTCCGGATGGATATCAAAATCGGATGTTGAAGGAAAAAATATTTATCCTGAGGGGAGTTTGTTTGTTTCAACTAATGGTGAGGGGAGTCATACATATTCTTATGTATCTTCATTCGAGTTTGCATGTAATAGTGATGTTTCAATACTTATACCTAAAATAGATATGGGTCTTAGAGATAAAATATTCTATGCACGATGCATAACAATGAATCGCTACCTGTTTTCATATGGAAGGAAGCCTAAAGGAAAACGGTTGAAAGAAATTGAAATTCCTAATGCAGTACCAGATTGGGTGAAAGATATAAATACGAATGAAACCTTAAGTGTTTTAGATGATTTTAAAAATAACACTGAGTTTCCCTTTAATGAAAAGTCAGAGAGAAAATTGGATTTTGTTCCTGTTAATAGTTTATTTGATGTGCGTTATGGACATTCTCTTGAGTTAAATAGACTTGATTTATTGAGTCGACGTGATGGTGGTATTCCATTTGTATCGAGGAAGATGGGGGGGAATGGTATATCCTCTTACGTGGCACCAATTGACTCTATACCGCCTGCACCTGCAGGAGAATTAACATGCGCTTTAAGTGGTAATGGTGTGTTATCTACCTTTTATCAGGAAACCCCATTTTATACGGGTTTTCATGTGGCTTGTCTTCGGCCGCTATTTGAAATGTCTCGCGAGGAGTTATTATATTATTGTTCATGTATATGGCAAAATCGCAATAAATTTAGTTATGGACGGCAGGCTAACCGAACACTTAAAGATCTATTAGTGCCATCACGGGACTCAGTTCCTCACTGGGTTTACGGGGCATTATCTCGGATAACTGAACAGGTTATAAGTAGTTCAGCTCGTTAAATTGTATTAAGAGCATTATTAATATGTTATCCACATATCCACGGACAAATAAGCCAGTGAGTCAGCGCCCACCAAAGGCGCTGGCGAACGGGAGCGGTCGGCGAGTGTCGAGCCGACTTTGTCGGTGGATATGTGGGTAACTATTTGACGATCCCGAATTGCGTTGTTAATATCGATTTCGCTGTACCATCGTCCACTCGGACGATCACCAATGATCTTTCAGTCTGTGAGGATCGCCTTCGGGTGACTGAATCACTTTTCCAGAGCCTGTAAGGAAAAGGGCGTGATTAAGAAGCGCGGTAAATCTGCCATCCTTTGAGAGCAGATGTCACCAGGTAGTTTAAACGCCGCTACGAGCGTGGTGATGAAGGTTCCGCTTATACACTCAAATACTGGCTCGTCTTATCGAGAGCAGATCGATAGCTTCAGCAACAATTTGATGTTGTTCGGAGTTTTCTGTTTTACGCACAATTCAAGATACGAATACGTCTAGAGCGACGTCCGACCTTTGCACGCACGTATAAGGCCATTTGGTACATTTGGCCGCTTACGGGAGTCGCAATGAAAGGCCGAAGCTGCGCGGCGTCACTTGTGTATGAGCAACGCGAATACCAAGTGACGCGCGCAGCGCGTATACGGTCAGAGCTTACGCACTGCCCGATAGACGATTCTTCTACCATCTGACCAACACGTAGTAACGGTTTTAATACGTATAAAGACGTTTTACTAGCCGTTTAATGGTCGTTCATTTAACAAACAGTCCGAATGTATGAAAGACATCATCATGAAGACATTTCTATTAGATAGAGGAGGTAATCAGCACGACATCGATGGCGACGTCAGCAACAACTGGCGTGTGGAGGTAGACTGACGAAAGTCAGCCCGGCGTAAGCCGCGAATGGGTAACACCCAGGGTGCCTTGCAACAATTCAACATTTCGCCCCCGATGCACAGATGTCTGCTGAGACGCAGGATGCGCAAAATTAAACCGTGTCGTCGGGGATGAAGTGCCTATTTTAGCTCTCTTTCAAAAGGGAGTCGGTGAGTTATGTATTCCGTTCACACGGACGGAATACATAACTCACTTCATTGGATCTGGAGGACTCATATGGCTAAGTTAAATAAGAATCTTGTGACGTTAGCGCGGGACGGTAGTGGCAGTTTTAAAACACTCAATGACCGTATGAAAATAGCCGATCGTTTTGCGGAAAGGTTAAAACGCTTGAATGTGCAGATTAGGGATGCAAAGAATATTAAGCCTCGTCATATTGAAATGTATATCAGAAGCCGTCAGGAAGAGAAAATTTCAATCAGGACATTGCAAAATGAAATGTCAGCAATACGATCCATTTTGCGTGCAGCGGGTAAGACCATTATGGCCAAACCAGAGCATGAGAGTTTGAGTAATAGAGCGTTAGGAATCTTTGGTGCAAGTCGTGACGGTTCAAAGGTTGCTATTCCAGACAGTATATATCAAAGCATTTTAGAAAAAGTAAGTGCGGCCGATAAAGGCGCAGGTGCAGCAATGGAATTATCCCGTCTTCTTGGTTTACGGACTGAGGAAACCATTCAGTCAGTTAAATCCCTTAAAACATGGCAGAAGGCGTTGCAAAATGGTGATGAGAAAGTTCGCATTGTTTTTGGTACTAAAGGAGGGCGGCCAAGAGATACCACCATTATTGAAAGGGACAGGTTAATCAGTGCAGTGAATAATGCAATACATGTTGCGAGCGAAAATAACGGTCGATTGATTAATCGTCCTGCTTTGCATTTAGCAATTGAACAGTATCGTAATATCGTTAGGGATGCAGGGCTTGTCGGAAAATATGCACCTCATAGCCTTAGGTATGCCTATACCCAAGATGCAACAAAGCTACATCTTAAAAATGGATTTAGTAAAGAAGAGGCTGACGCATTAGTCTCTATGGATTTAGGTCACGGTGATGGGCGAGGCCGTTATGTTGCTCGTGTTTATAATAAAGTTGATCCCTCGCAGTGATAAAGGATCAAGATGGTTGTTTGACCATTTCATTGTAAATCGCTGAAGCAACCAATCTTCCTTGTTCTGTTAACGCATATGACAATTTCAATCCTTCATCTCTGTATTGTTCAAAAAAACCATTTTTATGTAGAGTATGGCAGGACGTTCTTAAGTGATTTGAGTATAATGATGTACTGCGGCTTTTATTTATCATTGAGAATAGCGCAGTCACGGTTACAAAATGTTGATGACCTTTTTTTTGTTCAATTGCATACAGTAGAAATAAGACATCACGTTGGTTTTTTGAAATACGCATACTACCTCCCTCTTGTTCGTATCGGATACGATTAAATATTCTTCTTGCAAACGGTTCAATGTTTTATTCGTATCTGATACGAATAATTTAATGATGCAGAGATAGCTGAGAATATATTGAATTTAATTCCATCTTTGAGTATGTTGAAAAGGCTAACTTGTCGTCTCTGACGACCACCAATGATCTTTCAGTCTGTGAGGATCGCCTTCGGGTGACTGAATCACTTTTCCAAAGCCTGCAAGGAAAAGGGCGTGATTAAGAAGCGCGGTAAATCTGCCATCCTTTGAGAGCAGATGTCACCAGGTAGTTTGAACGCCGCTACGAGCGTGGTGATGAAGGTTCCGCTTAACTACCAATCAATCCCTCCGGGAAGCTACTTCCCGATGGCAGGGATGTGGTTTTCCAAATATTTTATTTTGGAGCAACCACTATGAACTCTTCTACTGCATATCGTGACGGATACTGGGCAGGTCAATTGTTGCTTTCACTGAAGAAAAAAGTGAAGACACGGCAGCATGTTTACAAGACCTACAGCTCCCTTCAGCTTTTACTCATCTGGACTAGTGTTGTCGCCGTTTGCTGCTTTTTGTATCTGAGCCGACTTGGTGGTTTCCAACATAAGCCTCAGCAAGATGAACCGATGGGTACCATCGTCGAACCTGTTACGGTTTCGACAGAACAGGTGTATCCGAAAGACTCTTTCTAAAACTTTAAGCAGGCAACCCAACGGGAAAATATCTTCCCGCCTGGGTGAGATGTTCTCCCGTTTCTATCAGGAGAACATCATGCAAATGGTCTTACGTCGTACGATTAATTTCACTGAACGTCTGTCTGTGTTGCTGAAGAAAAACACTCAGCAGTGCAATGACGGATTTATCGGCGAATGGATACCGAATCGCTCCGGGCATATGAACTTCCGGGCGCGAGTTTCTCGAAGTAATTCCGGATGGAGTTATCAGGTAGAAAGTCGTACCGGTTGGTTAGGCTCAAAATCTTACCGATTTGACGCTCATACTTGTCCCGATAATTCGTTTCCACAACGTCGCCAGGCAATCAAGGCTGCACAATTGTTAGCAAAACAGTTAGCAACGCTGCGTTATCGCTTCCAGTGACGTAACTCATACCCACACGGGGATTTATCCCCATGTGGAGATAAATCCCTTTTCGTTTTGAACCGAAAAAAGGATTTATCGATGCATGATTTCAATACGAAACCTTTCGTCTCGCGCTTGGCTAGTCTTCGGAGGGACGACGAATTTCTACAGCGTTCCACAACAGACCTCATCAGGATTGTCTCTGACATTGAATCTGTACTGATGGAAGCGACTGCGCTCATGCGTCTTGGTATCGATACGATTGACTGGGATGATTTGGCGCTGATGACACTTAACCAAAAAAAGATAGCGTGGGTTGCACGGCAGGTCGGTGAAATTATTGGCCTGAATCTGTTGCCTCCGGTGTTTATCGAAAAATACCTCACAGAGGTTCTCAATCCCAGTCTTTCTGTTGATGCCATTTTCTGGCAGCGCTATTTCAATAAGGGGCTGAAAGATGCAGCGAAAGTGCATGAGAGCCCGAACGCCAGTATCTGGCTGATTGATTACTACCTTTACGCGCTCAGTTTAGATATTGAACGCAACTGGTATGACGGCCGGACGTTCTACTGACTGGCCGCCATATCGTTACTCAAACTATGCGGGATTTATCCCGTTGGGGATAAATCCTTTTTCAAATTGAAGAGAGGATTTATCCGTTATGAATACTTTACTTAATCGTCTTGCTCGTAATCGTCATTCTGTCGTTGACCTGCTGTGTGTGATTTCTGACATAGAGGGAAAATTGATGGAGATTGATGCATTCGAGACACTTCGAATCAACTGCTCACCTGATGATGATGGTTTTACAGACAATGATTATCAGATTTTCGAAATCGCGCACTGTCTTGGCGAAACCTTTGGACTGAATTTTATCCCTGAGAATTACAGTCATTATTTTAATGATGTGATCTTATTAGGGAAAAAAATTGGTCAGGGATTTTGGGACAAACCCTTTCAGAATGGTGTTCTGGAAGGTAAGCATTCCTGCCGGGAATTCTCTTCTTGCCCGGAGGAATGCGGCGATTTTGATAGCTACATTAAGTGGCTCAGTCGAGTCCATTGAAATTGAATGCAACTGATGCATTTAAGGTTTGATGCATTGATAGCCTGTTTTACGTCAATTATCGACCTACGATAATTTTATCTTTCCCCCAGTGGCAATGCTTTCCGCCACCAGGGGGAAAGCATTCGCCCGTAAAAGGTCTTTTATGAGCGAATTAACCCCCCCCTCACGCGAGCGTTTATACCGAGCGTGAAGCACGAGTCATCAATATGGCATTGGCGCTTCTTGAACGTAAGGTCAGAAAACGGGAAGCCATGACGTCTCCTGAGGACGTTAAAGCGTACTTGCGTTTCAAGCTGGAGCATATTGAACGAGAAGTTTTTGTCGCGATGTTCCTGAATAATCAAAATCGATTAATTGCCTGTGAATTCCTTTTCGCCGGAACAATTAACAGTGTTGAGGTTCATCCACATGAGGTTGTCCGACGTGCCGTTCTATTGAATGCGGCTGCGGTCATTTTTGCCCATAACCATCCGTCGGGGAATGCTGAACCCAGCAATGCCGATCGACAAATCACCGAGAAACTGACTAACGCACTCTCTCTGATTGAAGTGCGGGTACTGGATCACATCATTGTTGGCCACGGCGAAATCGTATCATTTGCCGAACGTGGCTGGTTATAACCACATAAACACTTTCGTTTAATCAGATGTTACCCCATGGGGAGAGTCTTCTCCCGCTACGGGATGACTCTCCCTTTTTTCATTACTAAAAAGGAGAGTTCATGTCTCACATTGATATCACTCAAGAGGCTCTCGTTCCGAGCGCTTCGTTTACACCAGAGCAGGAAGACGCGTTGTGTCAGTTGATACGTCGGGAATGTTTTCGGCGCGATCGCAATGCACTACTGAAACTGCTCGGTTATCTCACGCTGCTGAAAGTCGCCGGTTCCCTGGTGCTTCTAGCGCTGGTCCTGCTACTTCGCGGGTTAATCCATTGAAAGGATCGGTTATGCCAATGATTTTACACATACTAATTGTTCTGTTTACAGGGCTGTGGTTCATCGTGCGCTGGACGAGCAAATTGTCTGCGCGAGCGCTTGTCTGGCTTTATCAGACCTGGCGTCAGCGTTCGGAGCCGATGGAGTCGTCCGCTCATCGAATAATTTATACCGGGAAATGGCTGCTTGCTGACGATCACCAGTGTTGTGGCCGAGCCATCGTACTGCAACACCGGCACCGCTATAAGCCTGGTGTCGAACTGCTGTATTTCGGCGAGGAGACAGCTCAACCGTTTTACGGTGAACGGTACATGGATAGCGAAGACGACGCGGTTGATTCCGCATTGGCCATGCACCAGAAGCTGTTACGGAATGTGCGTCAACGTCCAAAATCTGAGCGAATACCCGCTATCGTGACGATTTCGTCAGCGGCTCAGAATGATGAAGCCGCATGATGGATAGACTGCAATCCTCTCCGGCCGTTGCGATTGATGACAGCGCCTGGACAAGACTCGTTGCGTTTACGCCCGAGCCTGCGTGCGAGACAGAGCGATTGTATCGTCTGATTCGTCATGCATTGAAAGCATTGGCTTCAAGTACACGTTCAGAAGTAACGACAGGTATTTTTTGTTTACCCAGTGACGGGGATAGAACGACACCCTTATGGCAGCAGTTTCATTTGCGCCATGAGAATGATGTTATTCATATCAGCCTGACAAACTAACACAGCATCTTATTAACCCTGACGGGGACACCCGCAGGGGTGGACTCGTCTTTTTTTCGGAGTCCATACCATGAGTTTACTGACCACTAATGAACACCACGAGTCGGCCCAGGCGACACAGGGAGCAATGAAGTCGCTGACGCGAGAGCCAGGTGTCATTGAGCGCACGCGCAGTCATTTTTATAGCTGGTTACAGGCTGAGTTTGACCGTCATTACAACACGATACGTGACGGCGGTTATCGCCGATTTCTTGAGGATCAACATCCGACGGAGCTGGAGCGTTTTGATGCAGCCTGTGAAGCGCTGCGGCGTGAAGAGTTCGGCCGTTTTGCAGAGCTTCAGACGTTGGGGCTATTTTTGCATACGCAAGTCGCAGATAAAGAGGCGCTGTTTCGCCGCCGGCGTAACCAGTTCCTGATGGCCATGTCAGCAACGGGGATAATTACATCCTCTGTCATCTGGGCCTATCTTCATCACGAGCAGTTTGTGCAGTTGTGCCATCAGGCGGTTATTGCGGGTCACGCGATCCTGCAACTGTTCACCACTGTACTCTGATTTTTGATTTTCCCTGAGGGAGCCATCCCTCAGGGGATGGTCCCGATTTTTTGATGGAGACCACATGAAAACTTTCACATTGAAGGATGCCGGTGACATCTGCCGGCTGTTAACAGAACGTTTGATGCAAAGCGTTAAGGCTGGGACGACGCCATGGCGACAAAGCCTCATTCGTCACGGCATACCGGTACATGCATTAAGCGGACAGTTATTCACTGGTATTAACGTTTTATTGCTCTGGCAATCAGCGTTACAAAACGGTTTGATATCAAACCGTTGGCTGACCGGCGATGATCTGCGTTCTCTGGGCGGCAGGATAACGCCTGGACAGCGTCCGACAACTATCGTCAGGTACAAGCCGTCACTTTCGCTGTTTCGGGTTATCAATATCGAACAGTGTGACGGGTTACCAACGGAGCTGCGAGCAGGGTGGCCATGGCCTCCGACACCTGTCCCAGGTATGGAGCGGATAGAGAAATGGCAACGCGCATCTCAGGTCCCAGTACTGTATCGAGGACAACGTCCGGCGGTTTATCTCTCTGAAAGTGACCGTATCGAATTATCTGATAGCGATCAGGGTAATCTGGATAGCCTAACGGCGTTGCTCGTCAGTGCTACTGGACATCCAACTCGACTGGGGCGCCGTTGTTTTACGCGGAGTGATGTTCCAGAACTGGATGAATACCTGCAAGAGAATCTTGTTGCTGATGTGGGGCGTGCATTTCTTGCCGCACTGGCAGGGATACCTCTTGCTGGTACGCCGATGTGGAATGGTGAGTTGGGTTCAGACCCGTGGATACTGTTTAAATCTGCTTCTGAGGCAGGCAAGGCGGTTGACTGGCTGGAAAAACAGCGGTTGGGCACATTGCCGTTCGATGACGTTCAGCATTGGCAAAGACTGGCAGCACATCTGTTAACCACTCACTATGGCCAGCAGTTGGATGACACGACGTTAGTGTGTGACAGCGTGGTGAATCAGCACTTGCGCTACAACATTTCACCGAGTAATGCGGTAAATGCGCTGGCACGGATTTATGACTGGCCTCGGTGTGATATGCCGACGGCATTGTTCACGCCAGAGTTGAATAGTGTTGCTGATGCATTGGCGCGTTTCTCACTGAATCCCGGAAGTCTGGCTGTTCATCGTGTCGGCAGCGACATCGATGATAGCGGCGTAGTTCTGGAGGCTCCGGAGCTTGGCACGTTGTTGCTACCGCCACCGTCTGCTGAATCGGTCGATGAGGTTGCAGCTAACGATGAGGAAGAAGGAGGTGACCCGGATGATCCGGGAAATCTCGCCGCGCTCCCCTGGGTCAGAAACCAGGGACGTCCCAATCCACATCGGGCAACGTTTATCCGCCAGTTTCAGGAAATTGCACCGTATGAGAACCGTTGGACGGTCTTCAGCGATTTTATTCACATGTCGGCAGCGGCGTTACATAACCGGTGCCATTTTGTGCAGGAAATCGAAGATGATTACATGCGGCGAATAAAACGTTACAAGAAAGCCGATCAGAACCGTTTCCCTTTACTGTTCAACACGCTAGTTGAGGGAATGGAATTCAGTGCTTCGGATTTTCTTGGTTCTGTATTCATGGAACTCGAGCTTGGCGATCAGCGCCGGGGGCAGTATTTCACGCCGTATTCCGTTGGCTACATGATGGCGAAAATGCAACTGGCTGATGGTCTGCCTGCACTAACCAGTGGGGAACGGGATTTCATTACTGTTTCAGACCCCGCGTGCGGAGCTGGCGGCCTGGTTGTTGCGATGGCACAAGCCATGCTGGAAGCAGGCCTTAATCCACAGAAACAGATGATGGCCGTTTGTGTCGATATCGATCCCGTTGCGGCAATGATGGCGTATGTGCAACTGGCGTTATGTGGCATCCCTGCCATGGTGATTGTCGGGAACAGCCTGAGCATGACGTTCAGTCAGACCTGGCGTACGCCTTTCTGGATGATGTTTGGCTGGGAACGTAAATGGACCCGTGAACAAGAGCGAAAAGCTCAACAGAAAGTAGCCTGACATAACAATTTAACCCTAACCGGGCGTTTCTCCCGGAAGGGGAAGCGCCCTTACTTTATTTGTAAGGAGCATCATGCTGACAGAGCAGTTTATTCAACAGACATACCTGAAACACATGAACCTCTTCCTGCATCAGGATGAGTGGCAGGCGGATATCAGTAACGATCTGCAGGACTACATGAATACGGATATCGTGTTTCATAGCCAGCGATTGTTACCTGTTATGCAGTTTATGCTCGATCAGATCCCCGGCAATCGGCAGCTACGGGCTCGTTGTCAACTGAGTGAGCGAATCTTGACACTGTGGATTTTGGGGCTGGATGCGTTGGCCACAGCCAGTGGCAATACACGATTGTTGCCGAGGTCCTCTCCGGAGAGCAGCGGCAGGGTTGACTGTTTATTACCAGGCGATCCGTCGGCATTACTGGATTTGTCGGATGCCGACTTTATCCAACTGACGGCACAAGGCGAGCGGCATACTGATGATGTCATCCCTCGTACCCAACTGGCGCAAACGATGCAGCACTGGTCACGGTTTGAATCCTGGTTGAGTCGCGCGTTGGCGCAGACGGGAGAGCACTGTGTAGCGCAGTTGGCTGCATTGCAGCGGCATTGTGACGTTGATGAACGGGTTGTCCGGCGTTTTGACACGGATTTTGGGTTTATCACTGTGAACCTGGGGCCGGTTAATCCAGAGAGCGTGAGTGCGACAGACCCGGTTGAGTTCGTCAAACGGGTTTGCCGCCGCGAGATATACCCTGTTGCGCTGGAGAGCCGGATTCACTATCACAATGGTGCCATCATCGGTCGTTTTTCCGTTCAGAAAGATGTCGCGAACGTGAATCAGCTGACCGCGGCAGACTACGGTGACGTTGTGCGGCAGGCGATAGTCTGGCTGCGTGACGAACGACGACGTCTGAAGCTCGATAACTATTCACCGACGCCAGCATTGCGTCTGGTTGCCTGACTGATTACTTAACTTTTTACCCGGCAGGGGAACGCCCTGTCGGGCCTCCTGCCATCACTATTTTGACAGGAGTACATAATGTGCATTATTCATGAATACATTCAGCAGGCGTATCAGCGGACATTAGGTTACGCACCAGATTATGACGAAATATGCTGGCAGTTGGATGATGACGCCGGCATGACTTACGTTAATACGCAAACGTTGTTTGAAAACGAGCAGCTGACGGCCGTGATGGAAACCATGTTGGATCGTCTTGATACCGATGACGTTAAGCGTGAGCGAAGTCGGAAAGTATTAAGGCTATGGATAAACGCAACCAACTGGCTGGCTAATGGTAACGAGATAGAACATGGGTATTTGTATCTTCCCCGGGTTCACCCGCAAATCAGCGGTCGTACCGACCAGCTGCTGCGTGCTGACATCATGCAGCTCTACGAACTGGATGAAGCTGCGTTTCGTGAAGCGTCCGGCCAGAGTGACAATTCGCCAGAGGCGTTCGTTACCCTTGCGCAGTTCCGGCAGAGTGAACGTTATTGGTTCCGCTTCATGGATCACCTAGAACGGTCATTACGGGATGTTTCTCATCAATGTGCAGAAACGCTGACGCAGTTTGTCAGTAATTGCACGTTCGAAGAGCGTCAAATACGCTGCTGGCGTGGTAGTGCCGGTGAAATACGCCTGTATATGTCTCAACAGTCTATTGATGACGTGGATATCATGGAGTTTGAGGATGATTTTTTGACCCAGCATGTCGATGCGATAGCTGCAGGAATTTATATACCAGTGACCTTCCGCGTCGATATTCATTATCGCAATGGTGCTGTAATGAAGAGTTTTACGGGGGATACGGAGGTCAATGATCCTGAACGCCCGAATACATCGGATTATTATGAGGTTATGGTCGATGCAATTGGGTGGATTAGGGAGGAGTCAGAACACGTTGTATCGTTGGTGAACACTACCAGTCTGTCTATATCATCGTTAAATAAACTGGCGGCTTAACAACAGAAGGCTCTCCTCTCGGGGAGCCTTCTGTTTATATTTTTGTAACTGATGCAATTATATTATTGCTTTTTATTAAAGTTTCCCAGAGTATATTTTCACTATTTATCGCCCATACTATTTCAAATAGACAATCGCTTCATTATCTTAAGTGAAAATTTCAGTATAAGTGCGTATTCTGCGCAAATTATTTACTGTTTCCCGTGGTCTGTGGGAAGTCGCTCTGTTTCTTGAGTCTGTCGGTGGTGATTTTGTCATGCACTCAGCCATCGACAACCACAACTAGTCGATAACGTTTAGCTGTTCGCAGGCCAGCAGTCTGTTCTGCTGGAATTTCTCAAAAAAACCTATATTGCACTGCTCTTGAAACCGACGATCGGCAGAGCTTGATTAACATATTCCAGTGCCGTTGAGCGCATTCAACTGTCAGCCTGTCCTGGACACAAAGAAAATTGCGTTCATTACGGCACGATTATTAACACGTTTACGTTGCTTACCCAGCGAGGGATGATTTTTTTGTTCCATGATAAGAACCGCGATTTTTTCCCAGAGCTACCAATTACTGCCCGCAATATCCCCCTCCTCAGAAATAATCATTATTTATTAATGATTATTTCTTTTGGGATAGGTTATTAGTCATTCAATGACTGTTTGCAGTCGTGAGTTTCTCTTCATGAGAAACGCTTGAGCCGAGTTTCGGAGCGGTTGCATTGATCAGTACCGCTGCATTGCCGAATATACCTCCGTTTAATAACTCTTGGTGCGCATAAGGTATTTCATCAAAATGAAAGACTTTGTTCATGGTTGGGATGATCTTTCTTTGATTAACAAGATTAAGAAACTCATTACATTCACGGATATTGGCATAGTGAGAACCTTGTATTCTTTTCTGATGCATCCATAAATGGCGCACGTCAAAGTCACAATTATAACCAGAGGTCCCCCCCACTGTGACTACCATACCTGAGTGATCGCAGATTTGTAGTGATGTAGGGAAAGTATCTTGTCCTGAGTGCTCAATGACCAGTTTGGGCAGTTCTTTTTTTCCTAAGGCCTTAAAGAAGTCGCGTCTGAAATTGGCGAATGCTCTGGACCATGACGTGTGTTCATCGGAAGTCACATCGGGAAGTCGGCCGAAATGTGAGTATTTTTTCCTGACGATATATCCTACGGCCCCCAGTTTGCGAACATATTCTCCTTTCTCTTCACTTGACACAACCGCGACGGGGAGCCCGCCGAGGGCTTTCACAATTTGTACCGATAATGAACCCAATCCTCCAGCTGCTCCCCATATGAGAACGGCATCGCCTGGTTTGACGTTATTTGGTGCCCAATGAGTGAGTTGTTTGTAGGCTGTGGGTCCATTGAGCATCAGGGTCGCGCTCTCTTCCCAGGTCAGAAAGTCAGGTTTGGGAAAGCATTGATAGTCTTCAACGATTGTAAATTCTGCAAATGATCCGTAATTCCTTTCATAACCATAGATTTCCTGACTGCGGGTAAACATCGGATCGTTCGAAAGGCGTGATTCAAGCGAGGTAGCGTCATATACCGAGCAGGAAACCACCACGGCATCACCGATGCTGACGTTACTAACATTATGACCAACAGAATAAACAATACCTGCCGCTTCTGAACCACCAATATGAAACGGCTCAGCATCTTTATTTCTTTTACGGCGCGCTGAGATAACATCGACAGGTTTTCCTAATGCGGCCCAGACATTATTATAATTCAGTCCTGCCGCCATCACTTTAATAAGAACCTGATTAGGTAATAATTTCGGAATGCTGACAGTTTCCTGTTGAATTGCAGTAATAGGATCGCCATAACGCTCTGGGCGAATCAGATAAGCTTTCATCTCTTTAGGAACAGAATAATTTGTCGTCATGTTGAACTCCTTGTCGAAACGAATAAATCTATCAATCTGTTTTATATCAGATCGTGTTGGTGGCATTGCTCATCCGTGGAACGCCATGACTGGCGTTCCAATAACACGTATAAATGAAAATAGTTCTGCTACGCTTTAATTAGTGATTTTCATTGTGTTGCCTCAGTGGTTTTACTCTTTAGTACAATGCCGGTTCCTGTTGCGCAAATACCACCTCTTGCGCTGATTAGCGTGGCAGAAATAAAAGCGACATTATTGTTTTTATTATCAACGCGCGCCTCGACTCGACATGGTTTTTTACGTATCACACGTAAAATTTTGACAGAAAGTTCAACCACACCTGCGGGCTCACGACCCAGAGCGTTAAATCCACATAGGCCTATTGCTGACTCCAGAGCTGTGCTGATCACTGCACCGTTAATACCGAGAGATGTGAGTACACCAAAGCCTCCCTGATGGCAGGGGTTGTCGTCATTTATTTCCATAACAATGGCATCGTCATTTATTTCAATAATGTTAAACCCCAAGGCTTTAAATAAAGCCGAGTTATTGAAAAGAGAAGCCAGGTCATTTTCAGTCATAACTATTCTCCTGCATCAAGATTCTCGCGACAGCTGATTTTTTTTCATCACGCCAATATATTGATTATTCATTTTTAATATATTCAGTTTTTCGATTTTTTCTTGCGGAATCGCTCCTCTTTCTGATCGGTTTTTTTTCTGTTTCACCAAGTAAATCAGATAAGTTTTTTGCCGTATGAGCGACATATTCTGTCAGCAGTTCAAAATGGCTCCCCGGCGTGATGATGCTTTTCACCAAATTTGGCCATTCATTCGCCCAACGTTCCGGTTGAGCGGACGCTGGATAATCTTTGGCCTGAAGCAGCAGCGTTGGTGTTTTCAAGTGAGAGGGTGTCCACTGCCGGCCGAATAATTCGAGATACCAGGCCATCGCCATGACTGAGGTGTCCTCATCCGACCAGAATTCGCCTTTGGCTGCAAACCATGTGCGCAGTACATCGCCCATTGTGGCTTCATTCATGGCTGATGGCGGAAAGCTGTCGATTAATACCACAGCTTTAGGTTGTCGGCCGCGAGCCTCCAACTGGTGAGCTGCGGCATGTGCGACGAGCCCGCCAGTTGAGAAGCCTACCAGCGTAAAATCGCGCCCCGATGTGCCTCTCTCTATTGCCGTTGCCAGCGCCGCCGCCGCCGCGTAGTCTGTGCCAGGCAAGGGCTCGCCATGATATCCCGGCAACGGCACGGTCAGTATGCTGTACCGATCGCTCAAGGCTGAACTTAAGCGCTGATAGGTTAAATTTGCTGCGGCGGGAATGAATGAGTTGAGGCAAACCAGCAGCGGTTTCTCCTGATCGTTACGTAGCCACACTGTCTCTGGCGCGTGCTGTTCGTGCTGTCGGTGCGAGAAATGTTCGCGTAGGCGCGCCGCGCCGGCCAGTACGCTAAGTCCTTCCTGCGTCATGTTTTGTTGCACAGCTTGCCGTAGCAGGTGGTAGAACCTGTCGGCGTCTTTTTTTATATCAATGTGTGCCTCTGCTGCGGTAGCGTGCTTTTCCCCTGTCAGAATATTCAGTAAGAATTGCGCCAGCGCTTGCGGCGTCGAATGGTCAAAAATTGCCGTGGCGGGAATGCGGACACCAAATGTTTGTGATAATCGGCTTCCCATTTCCACCGAGGTAAGAGAGTCGAATCCCAGTGTAATGAATTCCACATCGCTTCTTATGGACTCCGGATCGGGATGACTCAATACTTCACCCGCGTATTGAATGATCACGTTAAGCAGATAAGGCAACCGCTCTTTTTCCGGCATGTTTGCGATCTGTGGCGATGCACTGACGCTGTTTCTTGCTGCTGTGCGAACAGGGAGTACCTCCGCCAATAGCGGGGTGTCGCCTTGCTCGCGTAGCGCTTCCAGATTTAAACGCGCAGGTATCAGCAGCGGCGGATGGTTCACTACTTGTGCACCGACAACGGTATCCAGGTAGGCCAGGCCTTGTGGGCGAGAAAGCGGGATTTGGCCTGTTGCGATAATATGTTGTATATCGTCGTCACCAAGTTGCTCCCCCATTTCCGAGCGTTCGGCCCACATACCCCAGGCCATTGCGGTCGCAGGAAGACCCTGATGTCGCCGATGGTACGCTAGTGCATCCAAAAAGGCGTTGGCGGCGGCGTAATTTCCCTGTCCTTTTTGCGCAAGAATGCTGACCGCGGAAGAATAGAGAATGAATGCTGCAAGATCGTGATGCTGCGTGAGCTGATGCAGATTCCAGGCGGAAACGGCTTTAGACTGTAAAACGTTATCTATCTGCTCTGCACTCATTGTTTTCAGCGTCGCCGTATCCACACTTCCTGCTGTGTGAATGACGGCGGTGAGCGGATGTGCCGTCGGTATGGTATCAAGCAGTGAGGCCACTGCTGCCACGTTGGCGATATCACAGGCGACAATCGTCGCCTGTGCGCCAAGCTCGGCGAGGTCTTTTAATAACGCATTGGCGCCTGGCGCGTCCTTACCGCGTCTGCTGGCAAGAAGCACGTGACGAACACCGTGATGCTCCACCAGATGTTTCGCGATAACTTTGCCCAGTGCGCCCGTACCGCCGGTGATGAGTACGGTGCCGTCAGGGTTAAGGTTACGGCTCGGGTTTTCCGGCTGGTCGGCGTGGTTGTAATCGGTAAGGTCGCCATTGCCGGCGGCTTTTACCAGTCGCGGGGTGAGTATTTTACCCTCGCGTAACGCCAGTTGAGGCTCATGGGACAGCGTGTTAATCGCGGTATGAATAGAAGACAATGCTGTGTTTTCTACCTCATTGATATCAAGCAGGTAGAACCGTCCCGGATATTCAAGCTGTGCGGTGCGCACTAATCCCCACAGTGGGGACTGGGCGAGATTCGGGACATTCTCTCCATCATTGGTAGCTATTGCGCCTTGCGTCACGATAAGAAGGGGGACATCTGCGGTACGTGGCTCGTCGATCCACGTTTGCAGCGCATTGAGTACGCAGTGTGTCGGGTTATGATCGATAAACTCAGGGGTATCGTCACCATCCGGCGCGATGAAGACGGCGATCTCATCTGGCTGCGGTGAGAACGTCGCCAGCGCTTGATGCATGTCGTCATACGTGCAGGAAGCATAGTGCTCCTTGATGAGTCTAGATAAACGCTCCCGTAACCTGTTTTGCGGAACAATCCAGTGAATTTTCGGCTTCGTGGTGGATGAGTCTGGCGCAATCTCACGCCATGCCAGACGGTAAAACGGCGGACGTGACGGGGCAAGGCGCGGTGAGTTTGACGATTTCAGCACTATGGAGTCGATGATTGCGGCTGCTCGACCGGTATCATCCGCGAGTCGTAACGCATATTCGCTGTAGCCTGATGTCGATGGCTCAGTGGTTTTTCGCACCAGATGGCCTCGCAGACGCTGTGCACCCCTGATGTATTGCCGTATCCCGCTAAGGGAGAAAAGTAAACGGGGCTGAATGTTTTCTTCGCCTGGTTTCAGTTGCTCCAGTAATGCTGCTTGCATTCCCGCGTCTAGCAGGGTCGGGTGCAGAATGAAATCCTCTCCCAGTTCCGCATGACTCTCTGGCGACGTGGCTTCGATATACAGCCCGTCTTCGTGCTCCCACACATTAATGAGCCTTTGAAACGCGTTACCTAGAATCACACCCTGAGCAGCGAGGTGTTCATAAATCGGGGTAAAATCAACGGGTTTGGCGTCGGCGGGCGGCCAGTTGTCATTATGGAAATCCGGCCACTCCGGTGATAACTTTTCGTCTGGTACAAGACGGCAAGTGGCATAGCGTTTCCAGGGTGCCATCTGATACTCACGCGGTTCTGGATCGCCAGGCTGATGAAAATAGGCTTCCACCGTTCTACCGCCATCCGCTTCTGGCGGGCTGACATGGAGTTGGATGGACGTGGGAATACACTCATTCAGAGGCAAAATCGCGTGCAGGAAGAGATCGTCAAGACGCTGGCAGCCAACCTGCTCCCCGATAGAAAGTATCATCTCTGCGGTCATCGTCCCCGCGCCTGCGGGGATGTCGGCGACCCGGTGCTCCAGTATCCAAGGCTGTCTGGCTGCGTCTAATTGTCCGGTAAAAATCCAGCTTTGCTGCGCGGCGTTGTCTATGCCGGCGTGTAAAAAAGGATGTTTAACTGCAAAAAAGCCACCGTCTAACGTTGGTCGCACTGGTGGCGCTTGCAACCAATAGCGACGGTGCTGGAAGGGATAGGTAGGCAGCGGTACGATCGGTGTCTGAACGAGCAGTTTCCTCCAGTCCAGCGGTTGCCCTTGTGTGTACAGTCTGGCCAGAGCGGCAAAGAAGGGGCGCAATTCATCCCGTCCTTTACGCAAGGGAGCAATCCACGCTGCGCTGGGAACGCCGCTGGATTCGCCGACTATACTTGCCCGACCCAAAGCCGTCAGTACGCCGTCAGGGCCGACTTCCAACGCGACAACGATATTGTGTGCCTCAAGCCATTGGATAGCAGCATCGAATCGCACCGCACTGCGGGCCTGATTTGCCCAATATTCAACGGAACAGGCTTGTTCATTGGTCAGCTGTTGACCGGTCACTGTTGAAACAATTGGAATAGCGGGAGCCTGCAACGATAGCGTTGACAGAGTACGGCGTAAGGTATCAACGATGCCGTCAATATGGGGCGAGTGAAAGGCGTGGCTGGTTCTTAAGCGATGCGTACGGTAACCGCGCGCGTGCCACTGTTCAGCAAGACTCAGCACTTTGTCGGTGTCGCCGGATATCACTACAGAAGACGGCGAATTAATCGCGGCGATCGCAATGCATTCTTTATATTTTTGCAACGACGGCAAAATCTCCGCCTCACTGGCTTCAATAGCAACCATCGCGCCATCGGCAGTGATGGACTCCATCAGTCGTCCACGCGTTGCAACGAATGTCGCGGCATCGGCCAGATTGAATACGCCGGCGATATGGGCGGCGGCGATCTCGCCAATGGAGTGACCGATCAGTACATCGGGCTGCACGCCGAGATGCATGACAGTTCGGCACAGAGCGACTTCGAACGCGAATAACGCCGCCTGGGTAAAATCAGTACGATCCAGCAGTAGGGCGTCGGCACTGTCCTGTTCGGCGAATATGACGGTTTTAAGTGGTTGCGACAGCAGCGGATCGAGATGCTGGCAGATGTCGTCGAACGTGTGAGCGAAAACCGGAGATTGATGGTATAGCCCTTGTCCCATCGTCGGCCACTGTGCACCTTGCCCCGTAAAAAGGAAGGCGACGTTGCCTGACGGAGAACGGACGCCTTGAATGATGCCGGGAGCGTAGCGATTGGCGGCCAGTGCCTCCAGGGCGATGAGCGCATTGTTACTGTCTTCTGCGGTAATCACGGCACGATAGTTAAAATGGGTGCGGGTGGTGGCTAGCGAAAAGGCGATGTCGGGCATCGAGCTGGCATTCTGAGTCAACCATGTGTGCAACTGTTTGGCCTGAGCACACAGCCCGTCTGGTGAGGCCGCAGCCAACGGTAGCGCGATGCCAGGCACGGGGAAAGTCCTTGCCGGTGCGGCTTCTTGCACCGGAGGTGAAATTGACGGAGCCTCTTCGAGAATAAGGTGAGCGTTGGTGCCAGAAAAGCCAAATGATGATACCGCCGCGCGTTTGGGACGCCCGGTATCAGGCCAGTTACGTGCCGTGTTGAGTAATTTAATGTTGCCGCGTGACCAGTCTATTTTGCCGGACGGCGTCTCGGCATGTAGCGTTTTGGGCAAGCGCCCGTGCCTGAGAGCCATCACCATCTTGATGACGCTGGCGACGCCAGCGGCAAGTTGGGTATGGCCGATATTGGATTTTAGTGAGCCAAGCCATAGCGGTTGATCGTCAGACCGATGTTTGCCATAGGTGTTGAGCAGTGCATGTGCTTCAATGGGGTCGCCAAGCGTGGTGCCGGTGCCGTGCGCTTCTACGACATCAATATCGGAAAAGGTCAGCTCCGCATTATTCAGCGCCTGACGGATGACCTGTTCCTGCGCAGGGCCGTTTGGCGCAGTCAGCCCGTTGCTGGCACCATCCTGATTAATTGCGCTCCCTCTAATCACGGCGAGTACGCTGTGACCAGCTCGTAATGCGTCGGAGAGTTTCTCCAGCAAAATAAGCCCAACGCCTTCAGAAAACCCCGTTCCGTCGGCATGGTCAGAAAAGGCTTTACATCTTCCGTCTGCGGCAAGACCGCTTTGACGGGTGAACTCGGCAAAGACCTCTGGAGAGGCCATAATCGTTGCTCCGCCTGCGATAGCAAGCGAACACTCGCCGCTCTTCAGTGAGCGAATGGCTTGATGGATCGCAGTGAGAGACGCAGAGCAGGCTGTATCTACCGTGATAGCCGGACCGTTAAGTCCCAATGCGTAAGCGATGCGCCCGGAACTGATGCTGCTCAGGCTGCCTTGTAAGCGATAACCGTCGGCGGCGGGGTTGCGCCGCTCGATATCGCTGAGATAGCCGTTGTGCGTGGATCCAATAAAGACGCCGGTCTGACTGTTTTTTAGCGTGGCGGGAACGATACCAGCACGCTCCAGAATTTCCCAACTCACCTCCAGCAGTAAGCGTTGCTGAGGATCCATCGCCAATGCCTCACGATCGGATATCTTAAAGAAGCCAGCGTCGAAGCCTGCTGCATCCTCCAGAAACCCGCCTTTCCAGGCCTTGGCGACGGCGCTGAGTGCCGGGTTTTGTTCAAAGAGCGTCTTCACGTTCCATCCCCGATCTGCAGGGAAGGGGCCGATAGCGTCCTCGTCAGTGGACAACTGTTGCCAAAGCTGTTCGGGAGAATGAATGCCTCCGGGTAAACGACAGCCCATTGAAATAATGGCGATAGGTTCATGCGCCGCCTGCGTCAAATCCTGATTACGCTGTTTCAACTGTTCGTTCAGCAACAAGCTGTGGCGTAACGCTTCGACCAGACGCGGATCGGTGGTTCCGTCGCCCGCGGCGGTATTTTTCGCGGCGTGACTATCTTTTGGATGCGTCATAGCATTTTCTCCTTGTCAGACAGGGCCATCGACACCAGCTCTTCCAGACTTGCGGACTCAATATCGGTAACCTGAGGCTTTTTCGACGCGTCCTCCACGGGGGCGATGCCGTTTGCTATCTGAAGTAATTTATCCAGCAAGCCGGCATCGCGTAGGCTGGCAAGCGGAATGCCGGCAATACGCTCGAGTAAGTGCGATTCATCCTCTTCCGTCATCACTGCGTTGATCGTCGCATCCTGCCCCACGAACAGTTCCGCATCGAGATATTCCGCTAGCGCGACAGGGGTCGGGTAGTCATACGTCAGGGTTGCCGGTAGACGCAGGCCGGAAACTGCCGCCAGACGGTTGCGTAACTCCAGCGCCATGAGCGAGTCGATACCGCTCTCTTTAAATGGCTGTTCGGGCGCAAGAAGCGAACCGTTATCAAGGCCAAGTATGCTCGCGATGTTATCGGTGATGGCGGCCTGTAACTGTTTTAGTCGAGCACTGGGTTCCAGCGTGGATAGCGATTTTCGTAGGTCGGGCATCTTTTCTCCGTCTGATGACGACCTACGCATGATTACGGGACCCGCCAACCGTTCAAATAACGGATGAAGGCGCCCTGACTGTGCATTTTTACGCAACATCTGCGGGTTCAACGGCGCTGCGGTATACACCGCGTAAGGTAATGCCAGCGATGCGTCGATCATCGCATTCCCATGTTCTGGTGTGATAGGCGCCAGACCCGTTCGCGCGATCCGCGCGTTGTCGGTATCGCTGAGCCGGCTCGATAGCCCAGTGACCGGCTGCCACCAGCCCCAGGCAAGGGACGTGGCACTCAAACCCTGCTGGCGGCGATTATGTGCCAGTGCGTCCAGCGCGTTGTTCGCAGCAGAGTAGTTGCCTTGCCCCGGACTACCTAGCGTTCCCGCGCTGGATGAGTAGAGAACGAAAGCCGCGAGATCATGTGTGCGGGTTTTATGGTGCAAATGCCAAACTGCGTCGATTTTGGGTGAAAATACTGTATCGAGGCTTTCCGCTGTCAGGTTGGCGATGGTGGCGTCGGCCAGTACGCCAGCGGTATGGAACACGCCGGTTAGCGGATGTGTGGCTGGAATCGCTGCGAGTAGTTTATCCAACGCCTGAGGGTCGGTGGTATCGCAGGCGACGATCTTAACTGTAGCCCCTGCGCTTTCCAGTTCTGCTTGCAATTGTGCCGCGCCATCGGCGCGTGAGCCGCGACGGCTGGCCAATACCAAGTTTTTGCTCTGATGTGACGTCACCAGATGCCGTGCGAGCAGCCCGGCCAGCGTCCCCGTTCCCCCGGTAATTAACACCGTACCGTCGGGATTGAGTTTCTGGGGAAACGTCAACACCACTTTGCCGGTATGACGGCCTTGTTGCATCAACCGGAATGCGGATATCGCTTCTCTGATATCAAAGGCGGTAATCGGCAAGGGGGCTAGTGACCCCGCGCGCATTAACGATAACAGCGTGGTAATCATCTCCGTGGTCAGTTCAGGATCCTTGTCCGGTCGATCAAGGTAGTGATAAATCAGATCCGTAGGGAAATCCTCGCGAATATCGGTTTTACCCAGTTCGACAAAGCGTCCCCCTGAAGCCATTAGCGACATAGAGGCATCGATAAATTCTCCGGTAAGCGAGTTGAGCACCACATCAATCCCTTTATCACTCAGTAACGGACGGAATTGTCCGGTGAACTTAAGTTCGCGTGAACTGGCGATGTGATCGTCGGCGATACCGAGCTGGCGCAGGACCGGCCATTTATCTGGATGTGCGGTGGCAAACACTTCCGCCCCCAGGTGGTGCGCCAATTGAATAGCGGCTTGGCCGACACCCCCTGCCGCCGCGTGAATCAGCACGCGTTCGCCCTGGCGCAGCGCAGCGAGTTGCGTCAACGCGTAGTAGGCGGTAAGAAAGGCGATTGGGATACCAGCGGCTTGCGCGAAAGTCCAGTCATCAGGAAGACGAAAAGTTGTCGCCCGGTTGGCGATTACCGTTGGTCCAAAAGCGCCTTCAGTCAGGACTATCACCCTATCGCCAATGTTAAAGTCTTTAACATCCGTCCCGACTTCGGTGATGACGCCGGCGGCCTCTGTCCCGAATTCATGCTGCGGCGCGATTAATCCTAGCGCACACACGACATCATAAAAATTAATGCCCGCGGCTCGCACGCTGAGCCGAATCTGTTCCTTACCTAGCGGTGCGCCGGCTTCAGGAGCAGGTTTCAGCACGAGATTGTCGAGATTTCCGGCGTCCGAAATATCCAGACGCCACAGAGCGCTATCGGACGGTGGGGTTAGCAGTCCGGTTTTCACTGTTCTGGTCAGATGCGGAATGAGCAGTTGCCCCTGACGCAGTGCCAATTGTGGACGATCGCTAGCCAGCGCTGTGCTGAGTAATGCGGTATCAATGAGAGGACGATCGGTATCAAGCAGAACGATGCGGCCTGGGTTCTCGTTCTGTGCTGAGTGGAGTAATGCCCATGCGCTGCTCTGTGCGACATCTAGCCGTTCATGTGAACCGTGTTCTGTCGCATGGTGTGTGATCACCAGCAGCGTGGTGTTGGCCATGCTTTCATCGGCCAGCCAGGGTTGCAGATGGTTGATAACCTGTTCGCACAGCGCACGAGTGGAGAGAGGCACATCGTCAGTCTGCGCCGGATTGTTACTTGGCAACGGCCAAACGAGTACCGTTGGTGCAGTGGATGACGCCAGTGCCGCGTTTAATGCCGACAATGAATCATAGCGGTCGGCGATGTTTAGCGGACTGGCGTCGGCTGGTTCGGTATCAAGTAACGCCCAACTGGCGGTTGAAGGAACGTCTTTTGCTTTAGATGCGCTGGGCAGAGGGCTCCAGGTCGTGCGCAGAAGGTCATACTCCGGCTGGATGCGTAACTGATTGCGCAGATTATCCCGTGTGGTTTCCCGTAAGCTGAGCGTTTCAATGGCAACTACCGTTTCGCCCGTCTCATCAGTAGCAATCAGGCTGATATTCTCTGGCGTTTTCAAATGCAAACGTGCGCGTAACTGGCGTGGTTGTTTGTCAGCTATCGTCACACCGCTCAACGCGAACGGGAGTCGCAGCGTTGTCGCATCCTCGTTTTCGCTATCGGGTAGCGCGATGGTATGCAGTACGGTATCGAGCAGCGCAGGGTGCAGAAGATGTCCGCTCGTCGAAAGCTCTTCAGGTAAGCTTGCTTCAGCATACAGGCTATCGCCATTGCTCCAGGCTGCGCTAAGCCCTTTGAAGGCTGCTCCATATTCATATCCAGCAGCGGAGAGCCGTTGATGAAGTTGGGCGAGATCCAGCGGTTCACTGCCGACCGGCGGCCAGTCCGCGTTGTCGAATGGACGTTGTTCCTGTCTTGAGGCGTCGCGCTGTAATAACGCGTTGGCGTACAGTGTCCACTCTGGGGGGTCGATCTCCTCGTCGCTATGGCGCCGGGCGTGGATAGTAACGGTACGTTGCCCTCGGTCGTCAGGCCGTCCGACTCTGAGTTGCAGATCCAACTCCCCTTGTTCAGGCAGCACCAGAGGCGTTTGTATAACTAATTCCTCGATTGTTGGGTAGTCCGTCAGTAACGCGGCATAGCGAACCATATCCAGATAAGCTGTTCCAGGAACTAGAGCAACACCGGTGGCCGCGTGATCGGCGAGCCAGGGCTGGCTGGCTAGCCCGATACGTCCTGTTAGTAGCACTCCTTCGTCGTCTGGAAGGTCGATGATTGCGCTGAGTAATGCATGCTCCGTTGGTCTTTGTCCGACAGTGGCGACATTGCTGACGGCGGGGGGCGTCAGCCAGTAATGACGATGCTCGAAAGGATAGGTTGGGATGTCCACGAGGCTAGCGGTAGGATGAAGCGCACGCCAGTTGAGGTTATGCCCGTTGACGTACAACTGTGCCATTGCCTGCGTCAGGCACTCAACGGCGGGTTTGTTGCGCTGCATCGAACCGACGATCGTTGCCGTGCTGTCTGTCGTTTCTTCGAGCGCCGGCAGCAGCACGGCGTGCGGGCTGCACTCCAGAAAGGTTACTTTACCCGTTTTGCTCAATGCCGATATCGTGTCGAAAAAACGTACCGGGCAGCATAGGTTGTCACACCAGTATTTGGCGTTGAGGGTTGTGCCATCAAGAGGCGTATCGGGCGTGTGGCCGTCCACGGTGCTGTAAAAAGGAATGCGCGTGGCGCTAGGTTTTAAACCGGAAAATAGCTCCATCAGAATAGGGCGTAACGTATCGAGCTGCGGAGAATGGCCTGCGACATCCACCGCAATGCGTTTGGCGCGGATTCGCTCTTTTTTACAGCGACGGAGCAGCGCCTCGATTGATTTGGCATCGCCTGAAACCACGGTTGATGACGGGCTGTTGAAAACCGCGAGGGTAATTTCCCCATCATCTGGAGTGAGGAGGGCGCGAGTCTGTTCTTCGGAAAGGCCAAGTGTAGCCATGGCGCCGTGTCCTGACTGGCTGAGCATAAGTCTTGAGCGTAACGCCACGATCCTGATCGCATCTTGTAGCGACAAGGCACCTGCGATATAGGCGGCAGCGATTTCGCCCTGAGAGTGCCCCACGACGGCGTGCGGCGCAAATCCGAAAGATTGCCAGAGGCGAGCCAGTGCGGTCATCACCGCGAAAAGCGCTGGCTGCACGACGTCAACGCGGTCCAAAGGCGGAGTGTCTGGGCTGCCACGCAGCACGTCAATCAGTGACCAATCGACATACGCGCGCAGCGCGTCATCAACCTCGTCGATAGCCTGCCGGTAAACGGAAAAAGCGTTATACAGCTCCATTCCCATTTCAGGCCACTGCGACCCTTGGCCTGGGAAGATGAATAACAGTTTTCCTGATTCGCCGACGGTTGAGGCACCGACAGTTAGCGTCGGGTGATCCTGCCCATTTTCAAGCGATTGTAGCCCTTTTAACAGCGCTTCTTTTGATTGGCCTCTGACGGCGGCGCGGAAGGGGAATTGACTACGTGAGATACCGAGTGAGTACCCCACATTAATGGGATCAATGGCTTGTTGGTTAGTCAGATACTCCCGTAGTTGCGCAGCTTTTTTACGCAGCGCAGTATCGGTTTTTGCGGCAATTGGCCAGAGCATCTCCTGTGGCACAGTGACAGCCTCGGTCTGCATGTGGCCATTCGACATCGATACTGGAGGTTGTTCCACGATAAGGTGACTATTGGTGCCAGAGACGCCGAATGAAGAGATTGCCGCACGATAGGGCCGATCGCCGACCTGCGGCCAAGGGCGCGAAGCTGAGAGTAGCTGTATCGCGCCGCTTGACCAGTCGACTTCGTGAGAAGGTTCGGTAATGTGCAGACTGCGCGGCAACATATTGTGGCGGAAAGCCATCAGCATCTTGATCAGCCCGGCAGCACCGGCGGCAGCTTGCGTGTGTCCGATGTTGGATTTGATTGACCCCAGAAGCAACGGCTGTTCGGCTGAGCGATGCCGGCCATAGGTTGCCATCAGCGCATTCGCTTCGATTGGATCGCCAAGACGAGTACCGGTGCCGTGCGCTTCTACCACATCGACATCCTGAGGCGTCAGACCTGCGTTGGCCAGCGCGTGGCGAATCACCTGTTGTTGTGCGGAGCCATTGGGCGCGGTCAGTCCGTTAGAGGCGCCATCCTGATTGACTGCGCTGCCGCGGATGACGCCCAGAACCGTATGCCCGTTGGCCTGTGCCTGAGACAGCGGCTCGAGTAATAGCATGCCGATACCTTCCGAGAGCCCTACGCCGTCCGCTGACGCAGAAAAGGCTTTGCAACGCCCATCGGGCGCGAGCACGCGCTGTTGAGAGAAATCGATAAGTACGCCGGGTGTTGGCATAATCGTGATACCGCCCGCTAATGCAAGTTTACAGTCATTGCTGCGTAGCGCTTCACAGGCTGTATGGATAGCCACTAACGAGGAGGAGCAGGCGGTGTCAATTGTGACCGCGGGTCCATGCAGGCCAAGGCTATAAGCTACCCTGCCGGAGGCGACGCAAGTGGCGGTTCCCATATAACCGTAGCCTGAAACGTCTTCTGAGGCATGCTGAATCTGGGACCCATACTCTGTCGCCATGATGCCAGCGTATATTCCTGTATTGGAACCATATAAGCTCGACGGCTCGATGCCTGCTCGTTCAATGGCTTCCCACGAGACTTCAAGCAGAAGTCGTTGTTGAGGTTCCAGTGTCAGGGCTTCACGTGGTGAGATGCCGAAAAATCCGGCGTCAAACTGCGGTGCGTCATATAAAAATCCGCTGGTGCGGGTGGATATTTTACCTAGTCGGCCCGGTTCCGGATCATACAGCTTGGTGATATCCCATCCACGATCCGACGGGTAATCACCGATTGCGTCTCGCTCATTAACGAGTAAATCCCATAGTGCTTCTGGACTGTTCACGCTGCCGGGATAACGGCACGCCATACCGATGATGGCAATAGGTTCATCGTGGCTATGTGTCTCCAGTGTCTCCTGTTCGTCATCGGGTGATGAGAGTCCAAGCGCTTGTCTCAGGTATTCGCTTAATGCACGTGGTGTTGGGTGGTCGTAAACTAGTGTGGAGGGGAGTTCTATCCCTGTGGCGACTGAGAGTCCACGTGAGAACTCGACAACAGTCAATGAGGTAAATCCAATATCACGAAACGCCTGCATGTCCGATGAAAAGGTTTCGCCCAGTAGCGCTCTGATTTCTCGTGATACGAGTCCTAGCAGAATGTCGTATTGTTCCGATGGGCTACGATCTTGCAGCGCTAGCCCATCGATATCGTCGTCTAGCGCTGTATTAAATGAATTAGCGGAAAGCGAAGAGGGTTCATCGGCCATGGCAGCTGTTTCGTTGGCGTATGTTAGCGCAGTGCGATAGTGCTCCGCTTGCTCAGGAAGAAGTTGATTGAATACGCTTGCCCAATCAACCGATGCGCCGTTGATAAACGCGTGAGTCAACGATTGAAGGAAACTCTCCCGATCGCTTTTCCGGCGATCGAGCGTGGAGATGGCTGCACCTTTAACGCCAGCTTCGCGCAGATGTTCTTCTATGATGGAGGTCAGAACGGGGTGTGGGCTGACTTCAATAAAAAGACGATGCCCGTCGTTGATCAATGCTCGGATGCTGTTTTCGAACAAAACAGGCTCCCGCAGGATACGATACCAGTAGTCCGGCTGAAAATCTTCGGCACTGTAGCGCGCACCGGAGACGGAAGAATAATATGCCGCATGTGCTGAAGATAGAATATTGCGCGGCGCGTGAGCTATCACCTCGGCTTTCAGTATGTCCACCTGAGGGGAGTGCCCTGCAACCTCACCTCCGGGCACTTTCCAGGCCCAAAATCCCGCTTTAGTTAATTTGTTGAGTAGGGCGTCGGTGTCTGCTGTGCCGCCACTTAATGTAACGCTTTTATTGCTGTTGATAGCGGCAATAGCAAGCCTACCATCCCACTCTTTGAGTAACGGCGTAACATCTTCAACGGAGGCTGCGACCGATACCATCGCACCTTGTCCTTCAATGTTTGAGAGTTCTTTTCCCCACAGTGTCACCAAGTTGGTGGCGTCCTCTTGGCTTAAATAGCCAGAGGAATAGGCTGCCGACGCTTCGCCTACAGAATGCCCGACCACGGCTGCTTCACGGATGCCAAAAGCTCTCCATGCATCCGCGAGCGCGGAGGATATCGTGAACTGTATTGGTTGGATTTGTTTCAGACCTGAGAAAGGCTCACCCGCCGCCAGAGAATCTGCTGGGTTCCAGTTCAGGCTGTCCTGAAATATCGCGCCGTTTTTACCCGCGCTTTGACGATATGCGGGCAGTGCGTTGAGTAATTCTGAAGTCATTCCTGGCCACAGTGGTCCCTGCCCTGAAAAAACTAGCACCGGTTTTTCCCCCGCCGCCGCATTCCCTGTTAAAACGTTGCGCGCTGCGCGGCCCTGCGCGAGTGACGTCAGCCCTTTGATCAACCCGGCTTTATCTGCCGCGAAGATGGCGCTACGAATTTCCGCATGCGGAACGGCGAATTGATGCAGACAAAACGTCGCTAATTCAGTGTCTGATAGGAGTTCGATCTTGGTTCGCCAATGTTCGGCTACGCTGGCGAGCGCCGATTCTGATTCGCCAGAGAGTATAAGTGGCAGGTTTAAGGCATCCATACGTGAACTCCTGTTATTTGGTAGCGACGTTTTGACGAGCGGTTTTTCTCCACCCTATGTCTGAAGATGAATACAGCGTGATAATCTTCGGCTGCTCACTGCGAAGCAGAATTTTTCCGAGCTGGCGTCGAATCTCCCCTTCGCTCAGTGAGCTGTCTTGACAATAGACATCCAGTGTGAATTCCACGCCGCTGGTCTCGGCGGCGTTATGTACCCAGGCTTCCGCATGAGAAACTCCCGTAATGGTTTCGGCTATTTCACTGACCGATTTCAAACACACCTTTTCGCCGCGGCTCATGACATAGGTTGGGTTGCGCTGTTTAAAGAAAAGATAGCCGTCCTCATCAATGGTGAAACGATCGCCGGTATGGATGATGCGACGCTCCCCATTACGTGGCGTATCAATACCTTCATCCAGATTGCGGATTCGTCGAATCATGCCGGTATAGGTTTCAACGATGAGTTCGCCATCCTTGTCGTCAGGGTTGTCCTTGCGCAGGTAAACGTTAACTTCAGGGAAAGGCTTACCGACGGACGCATATTTATCGGGCGATGCGTGATGTGCCGCCAGTGTTGCAACACGCGGTCCAGCCTGAGTCAAACCATAGGTGAGATACAGTTCGATTCCGGGATTCCGGGATAGAATCGCTTCAACTGAACTGGCGGAGAGAGCGTCTCCGCCGATGGTCAGACGTCGTAGCGGAGCAGGAAGCTGTTCGGAACCGGATTGCAGCCAGGCATTAATCATTGTCGGCGTAATGGATGACTGGGTGATTTGATAGGTTTCAATCGTTCGCTCGTAGTTGCCTGGTGTGAAGGGGGGGCCGGCAATAATAGCCGTATTCCCTAGCGCAAAAGAGGAGAGTAGTTGTGCTACGAAAGCATAGGAGTAGTACATCGGTAGATTGATCAATATCCGATCTTCCGCGCGCTGTTCAACGGCTTGCGCATGATTACGTGCATTACGAAATAAATCGTTGATATGAAATAAGCAGCCGCTGAAGATACCGGACGTTCCTGATGTGAGAAGAATGACCTCGCCCGGCTGATAGCTGTGCTCACTGGATATCTCTACGCGAATCAACTGACCTGATTGCGGCAGAGGCTGCGCAGGTTGCGCTTGCACCAGCCCAGAGGGAAGGTGTAATGCGATCAGGTTCCTGGCACCAATTACCTGTGCGATACGATAAATACGAGACGCTGGCGCAGAGGACGGCAGCAGAACGGGAACCGCGCCAATGGTCAACAGCGCAAAAATGATTACGGCGAATTGCACACTATTCGGGATTGCCACCATTACGGGATTGCCGGGTTCAATCCCTTGTTCACGAAGATGTTTTACCAGATCGACGAAAATCAACGATGGCGCATCATGTGGATTGGCATCGACCTGAATGAGCCCATCCAGAAAGTGCTGGGCGGAGCTGGGCGTGATTGTGGGTTGGGACGTCATTGATGTTCCCCTCCGCTCTGAGTGACGACAATACTGCGAATGTGGTGGCCTGATTCGTCGACACGATGATCGGTAATAATGACGTGAGTTGCCGAACCCTCATCCAGCCAGAGTTGCGCTAATGCTGTGGCATAGGGCTGCATGTTGTCCGGTGGCATACTCCATACGATGCTCGGACCACTAAATCGTAGAAATTGCGATGGAAGTCCGATGATCATCCCAGGACAGGCACCGGAAAAACGCAGTGGTGAAAGGTGTCCTGAGGAAAGTGTTTGTGAAATGTCGTGTATGGTCTTGAGAGTACATTGGTCGCTAATGGCGATATGCCCTACAGAAGAGCAGGTCGATGTGATGACATCTCGGTGCTCGTTGATAGCCTGCTCAACGGCTTCAAGAACAAGCCATGACAAAGGGTCTGCATAAAGTGAGGCTTTTTGTGCGGGTTTGTACGTATATAAATCAGGCGTACTTGCCATCCCATGACCCACGATGTTGAGTGCTTTCAGGGTTAATGTTTCGACGTTTGTCATCGTGCTGCGCTCCCTGCACTTTGGAAAACCAGACAGGTGTTAAATCCACCAAATCCAAGCGTTATGCTCAGCCCAGCTGTTGCCGTGCAGGGCATGTTTTTTTGATTGGCGATAGGTAAATCGGAGGGGGTAATGGGATCGTACAATCCATGAATTGGAGGAAGCCTTTGTGTTTTTAATGCCTGCAGCACTGCAATAGCTTCAATGGCTCCCGTTGCGCCAAGTGTATGCCCAAATGCTCCTTTTGTTGCGAATAACGTCGGCGGGTGTGGTAAGGGGGAAAAAAACGCTGAATAAGCTTTTGCCTCTACACTGTCGTTAACCTGTGTTCCTGTACCATGAGCGTTTATAATGGAAATATCTTCCGGTTTTAAGCCTGCGCTATTTAGCGCTCGTTCTACGGTAAGTATCACATTTTGCCCTGATAAATCGGGCGAAACTGCACTGGCGGCGTCGTTTGCGGAGCCTGCTCCTGCGAGGATTCCATAAGGTTTAGCACCGCGACGTCTAGCATGCCTTTCGGATTCTAGTATCAGAAATGCAGCGCCTTCACCGAGTACAGTACCATTGTGACTGATATCGAACGCACGTAAACCATCGGTAGACATTGTGCCTAGCCGTGAATGGCTGAGCCGTTTCCCCAGAGTCAGTACATCGGCTCCCCCGCATACACATATTTCAGTAAGGCCCGCCTTGATAAAGCTCAGCCCCGTTAAAATTGCATCGGAGCCAGCTGAACAGGCTGTACTTACCGTGATAGGGGACTTAACACAGCCGACTGCTTTGACTGCTTGTGTTGACCATTCTGATAACGAGAAAGTATCGGGTGAGTCTAAATGATGGCCATAGCTGGTTCCTAAAACTGCGAGAATATCTGGGTCATCCGCAGGAATAGAAGCATCCTCAAGCGCTTTGCGTAAGGTTTTTACCGTTAATACATGTTGACGTCTTGCCCCTTCCCATTCTAAAGGGATATCTGGTATGGGGGCCGCAAGGTTACTGCGTAGCGATAATGTGGATTCTAGGTCGGTTATACCGGAGATACCCTCTAGCAGGTATTGCCAGACCGTAGGTATTTCATCTCCTAGTGCTGTAGACCAGGCCATACCTGTAACCCAAACAGGAGAGTGATGATTTACCATAATTGTTCTCCTAGTGTGGATATATTTTCGCGCACTAGCGAGCCTTTTAGCATTCCGACCGTTTGACCTGCGACTTCTGCTTTACAGGAAAACGTCAGGAATTTATCTCGCAAGCTTTCGCAGTTGAGGTTAAAAATAATTTGATCTCCGGGTACAACCACTCGTGTAAAACGAGATTTTATTGAGCCGACTAGTGTTATTTCATCGTCAGCTAACGGTGATGTTGAAAGCTGAAATAAAATAATTGCCGATTGTGATATGGCTTGCACCATATGGCTCGCCGGAAAAATAGCTCGTTCGGGAAAATGGCCTGCGATGGCATCTGTCTGACCCGAAACAGCCATAAGTGTTTTAATATATTTTTCTGGCTCGTAATCAAGAACACGATCAAGATATACCATTGGATGCCGGTGTCTTAGCCATCCTTTAAGCTCCGTAAACCCCATTACTCGTGGTTGACGATTATCTTTGTCTTGGGATGGAATACTCATTGGTTTTCTCCCTGCTTATTTGATTCTAGGATTAATTCTGAAGTCAATTTTGTGAGCGTTTGAATTGAGTCGAAATATTGAGGAGTAAAGTATTCATCTTCAATTTTGATGTTAAAGGCATACTCACACTGGGCTCGTAGTTCACTGAACCCTAAGGAATCTAGACCAAGGCCATCACGCATATTGATATCTGTCTCAATTTCTGAACGAGGGATGCCAATAAATAGATCGTCGATTAGAATTCCGATAATGGTGTTTTCTATGTTTTTCAAGGTAATGATTCCTTTAGGTTAATAAGTGTTTTTAATGCATTAGATGTCATTCGTGTTATCTATTCATGGTTTGCGAATAGATTTCATGAATTCTTTGGTGTTTACTGTTTTATTCTAACGTCAAAAATTATTTCCGCCTGACTCTTTAATGAATGGTATTCATTTGATAGTTTCCTACGGCTGATTTTTCCCGTGGTGTTGACAGGTATTTCTTGAATGAAAATGTATTCGGATGGATGTTTGTAATGAGCAAGGTTATTGGATAAGTAGGATGCTATTGTTTCTGCATTAAGTGAGTGGTTTTTTTGGGGTTGAATTAATGCAATAATACGTTCGCCAGCGAAGTTATCTGGGACGCTAAACACTACTGAGGCGGCGATGTCTTCGTGTTGAATAAGAGTATGCTCAATTTCTATTGGGTATACTGGATAGCCCTCTATTTTTATTTGGTCTTTTTCTCTCCCGAGAAAAATTAAGTTTCTATTCTTTTCCTGTCGAACAAGGTCACCGGTAGCGAGCCATCGATCAGAGGGAAATAGCTCAATGTCATGCCCATTCCAAATTCCTATGGTTTTCGCCGGAGAGCGAATAAAAAGTTCCCCATTACTTGATTGAGTATTCTTTATTTTAATTTCTACGCCAGGTAGGGGCCAACCAATAGATGGTTCGTTGATAGCATAGATATCGTGATGATATATTACTGGCCCCCCTAGTTCTGTTTGACCATAAGAGCTTTGAAGATGAGAACCAAAACACTCAAAAAATTTCTGGCTTAATTCTGTTGCGCAGGAATCACCGCCAGCGACACAAACTGTTTCACTAAGATCGAGTGAGTTGTTGTTATTCTCTTCTTTTTTTATGATTTTATGAAAGTTTGAAGGTGTTCCTGCAATCCATGCTGGCTTTATTTCTTTTAATGTTTCTGTAATGTTTTCTATGTCGACTTCTGAAAGTAATAGTACTGAATAGCCTTTGTGAAGAGCTGCAAAAGTAATAAGTATACTCCATGGGCTAATGAGATCGACTAAGCTAAGAATAGCTGGCTTATCACCATCTGATTTGTGGAGTTTGGGATTTATTGTTGCTTTTGTTAAATTTATAGCATCAGTTAGTGTTTTTTGTGAATAAACAATTCCTTTGGGGTGTCCTGTCGTTCCTGATGTGTAAAATATAGATGCGATTTCGTCTGTGTAAGTATTATCTTCTGAATCATCATAAGATTGTGAGATGATTTCTTCCCAATTATGTGTATTATTTTCTTTATCTTTTATTTTTAGATCTATAACCCATATTTTTTCTATCGTTGTGCATGATTCAACTTCTTGTTTTGTTTCATAAAATCTTTTTTTGTCACCAATGTATGCACAGGATGAGCTATGTTGAATTAAATCTTTCACTTCTTTAGCAGACAGTTTTAGGCTGAGAGGGACAAAGATAGCTCCAATTTTTAGGCAGGCATAATATGTAGCTATAAGTTCAAAGCAGTTTCCCATGTGGATAGAAATTCGGTCTCCTTTTTTTATATTTGCATTCTTCAATCCTGTGGCTATTCGCTGGATTAAAAGAAGTAAATTATAAAAAGATATATTGTGATTCATTGATTTTACTGCTGTCTCCTTTGAATGCAAAAGAGCATGCTTTCTAAATGATGAAAAGGCATTCATAGTTGCTCCCATTTTTCCATCTAAAACTTAATAAAAGTAAGCTAAGTAACTAGGCTTCGAGGTTTGTAGATTAATATTTACTTTTGGTTATATATGATGTTTTTCAGTTTAAAAATGGGAAAATAGTTATTGTTACTATTCTTTTTTTTCATGATTTATTTTATGTGATTTTGAGATTATTCTCATGGTTAATGATTTTGAAGTAAGAGATAGCTAGTGTGCGTTTATTGGGATTTTTTCGCATCATGGAGATGAATAAATGGACTGGACTAATATTCCCCCTCTTTACGCATTAAAGGCTTTTGAATCAGCAGCCAAGCATCAATCTTTCACTTTGGCTGCGAGTGAGTTATTTATTTCACAAAGTGCAATTAGTAAACATATCAATACCATAGAGATTTTTTTTGGCAGGAAGCTTTTCTATCGTAAAGGGCCAAAGGTTTTTTTAACTAAAGAAGGTGAGTCTTTTGCTGGTGATCTTCGCCATGCATTCGAAATACTAAGTAAAGCATGTGAAAATATTCACCGTGCTGGAATTGTATTAACTATAAGCAGTCCATACACGTTTTCTATACGCCAGTTCATTCCTGTTTTAAGAAAATATAAAAATCAAGATGGCTTCCCAATAGTCACTGTCGAAACTATAAATGATGACTATTCCCACTCTATTGTCAATTTAAAAAATCATGATGCAACAGTAAAATATGGAGATGGCAAGTTTTCTGATGAATGGAATTGTACTTTGCTTTCACCTGAGTGTTTAATTGTAGTGGTGTCTCCAAAATTGTTACATCTCTTTGAAAAAGATAATAGAATTCTAATTGATCTCGTTTATGTTAAATCAAGAGAATTAGATTGGTTTTCTTGGTGTGAAGAGTCACGTTTGAAAGAACGGTTTCAAGTTATTAATAAGTATGAGTTTGAGTCGATGGATTCAGCTATTAATGCAGTGATAAAAGGATTGGGGGTAGCGGTTGTTGATATTGGAATGGTTTGTGATGAATTAATGGATGGCGTTTTGTTAACACCATTTAAATTTTCTTTTTATTCTGGGAGAGGATATTATTTTTTGAGGGGCGGTGATGATGATAATTACTTGTCCTCCTTGCTAGAGTGTGTGAGATTGGATTTATCTGGTAGGGGTTTAGCAGAGTTGTGTTTTAATGATAAATGCGATATGGGTAATTGTAGATTGGCAGCGACGAAAAAAATTACTAAGTAGCTTCGCATTATAGCGCTACACTTTCCGGGAGTGGCACTGCACCCATCAGCGCTGCTCTCACACGATGAGAAGTGAAAAACTAATGTGATAAATTATTCATTAATCTATGGCGGTTATTTTATTGAAATGGGTTTTTAACGAATTTTAATTATATTAAATTTGAGTGTTTTTTATAATGTTTTTTTAGTTTTTAGTTTGGTTTTTTCTTAAAAGTGACGTGATTGAGGTAAGTGCTATTTACTATGGACAACGTGGTTATCTGATCAAAGTTAAAAAATAATTTGTTGTTTGTTATGTTTTTTTGAATGCGGTCAGCAGTGAAATTTTTGAGCTCTGAAAATTTCCAAAATGAAGAATTGGTTTTTAATGGCGATAGATCTCCCTTTCTTGCACTGTACGGACATGAATTTTCACCATGGGGTACAGACATGGCTTACTCGGATACGCCAGAGCAATCCGCAGTTATCAACTGGAAAGGGCGACATCTGGTCGTTAATGCTTTTGCTGGCACTGGTAAAACGACAACGCTGGTTCGCTACGCGCAGGCCAATCCTGACCGAAGGATGCTCTACCTTGCGTATAATCGTGCAGTTCGTGATGATGCGGAGCGCAAGTTTCCATTCAATGTTGAGTGTAAGACCTCTCATCAACTGGCCTGGATGAAATTTGGTAAGCATCTAAAGCCAAGATTAACGCCTAATTTGCGTATTACTGATGTTGCACGTAAGTTGAATACCCGCCACTGGCCGCTGGTCAGAATGGCGTTGGCTGCGCTGAACCATTTCCTGTGCAGTGCTTCCCCGGCACTCAGTTATGAGCATCTTCCGGATGAGAACAATCGCGAAGGATTGGATGCTGGAAATATATTGGGCGCGGCTCAGTTCCTGTGGAATGAAATGAGTCGCATCGATTCGACGTTTCCTGTAACGCATGATACCTATCTGAAATTATTCCAGTTGTCAGTGCCCGATTTATCAAAACGTTGGGACACGATCCTGTTTGATGAAGCTCAAGATGCCAATCCTGTCATCAGTTCGCTGGTACTTACTCAAAATTGTAATGTCGTCCTGGTTGGCGATCGCCATCAGCAGATTTACCGTTTTCGTGGGGCCGATAACGCGCTGAATGCGCCAGTACTGGAAGGCGCTGACCGTTTGTGGCTGACGCAGAGCTTTCGATTTGGTTCGGCTGTTGCCGAAATGGCGAATGTTTTGCTGGCACGCCAGGAAGAAACACACCCAGTGATTGGCAATGGCGGTGATGACGATGTAATTGATCGACTGCCTGCAGACGTTTCGCGTTACACGATCCTCAGCCGTACGGTTGCCGGTGTCATCGGTGCAGCTCTCTATGAGAGCATGAAAGAGAAAATAGTGTACTGGGTCGGTGGGATTGAAGGCTATAAAACGGAAGAGCTGGAAGACTTGTACTGGTTTTCAGTCGATATGCCTGAACGGATGCGTACACCACGTCTTAGTCGTGAATACCGGGATTTTGAAGAGTATAAATCTATGACCAAGGCAACCGGCGATGTTGAAATGAACCAGGCTATCGGCTTGCTGGATAAATATTTCCCGCTCCCGCAAAAACTACAGGTCTTGCGTAGTCAGGCGACGACGAATGAAAAAGATGCCGATGTCGTGGTATCGACCGCGCATCGCAGCAAGGGACTGGAATGGGACACGGTGATGCTAAACGACGACTTCTCGGATATTACCGACCCGTTGTTATCTGAAGCAGCCAGGACGGATGAAACTAACTTGCTGTATGTGGCCACAACCCGGGCTCGGAAACTTTTGGTTCGAAATGAATTATTGAAGCTGCTTTGTGAACAGGAAGAGTCTGACGATATTGCAGAGGATCAATTTACTGACTCGAACTTAATCTGATACGGGTGTTACTTGTGAACCAACCAGATTTGACAGTCAACTCAGTGCCAGAAGCGGAAGTTAGTAGAGAGCCCAACATGTTACTGATATGATCATAAAATAGATAAAAGAGGTAACGCATGGGTACTGACACAATAATTACGCTGTTTAGATACAAGCGCTGGATAGATATTGAAACTCTACAAGCGATTAAAAGAATTGATGCGTCTGCTAATGCAGAAAAACGCCATCTGACGCTCAGATTGATGAACCACATACATGTGGTTGATATGATATTCAGAGCTAACATTACCGGTCAGAAGCATTCCTACACTGCACTGAACACGCCAGAAACCCCCTCTGCTGACGAGCTTCTAATAACGATGACTGAATGTACAGACTGGTATATTCAACATGTCAATTCTATGCCCCCCGTTGGCCTTGCTGAAACAATTAAATTCCAATTTGTCGATGGTGGATCTGGTGAGATGAAGGCAATCGATATGCTCAATCATGTGCTGTTTCACGGAACATATCATCGCGGCGCTGTAGGTTGGCTACTTTCAGAAAGTAGTGTAACTCCACCCAAGGACGTACTGACCGTTTTTCTAAGAGATCATAACCACAAGTAAACGAGTGACAGGGTCATGTAAATTTAAAATCCCACTGGCGCCTTAAGCAAAAACTTGAGTGAATAAATGAATGTCAAGGAAGGTCAGTTTCTCGCTCTTAGCAGACTATGTCTCTACAAGACGCTGCTATATCGAGCAACGGTTAACCCCTAGATCAGTTTTCAACCGTTGGGGTGGATCAGTTTTTCACCGTTCGTAACACCAAATAATTTTTAAAATGCAAAAAGAGTTTCCTCTTGCCTCGGGTCTATGAGCCGCTCAAGACTGTGCCGCTTACTGGCCGGAGGCAATCATGTTCAACCGAATAAAAAATTTTATTGTTGGGACGGATAATGTTCCCCGAAGTGAAGCCATTTCGCCTGAACCAGCCTGCCCACTTGGATATTATCTCCCCCTTTCTGTTGATGCGTTGATTTCGCTTCCAAAGCGGCAGACTTTTCTCCAGCAGCTCAACGATAATCATGCGTTGCCGGCGGCATTCTATCGGCAGTGTTACCTGACGCCGCTGTTTTCATTACTCAGCCGTGTTCAGAACCTACCTGCCTCGAACGAGGGAAACTGGGCATATGCTGGCGCATTTGGTGATTTGACCGTGCAGTTCACTGCCTATGCCGTCAGGTTGGCCAAGGGGAGAACGTTACCGCCAGGGATCCCGCCAGAAGAACAAGCCGCTCAGGGGTTACTCTGGAATGCAGTCGTGTTCTGGTCGGCCTTGTTTTATCACTTGCCCTTGCTTTGTGAGTGGGAAGGAGAGCTGGATGGTGGGGAATGCTGGATGCCGGGCTTTACTATTCCGGGGAAGCCATTTCGCTTTCGACCTTGTATAGATAAATTGCCCCCATCCTATGCGCAAGGGCGGGTATCACTGCTGGCCGGTCAGTTATTGCCATTATCGGTATTACCCTGGTTATCGACTATTCCTGATGCATTCGATTGCCTGGCCCAGCGTATGCAGGGGAGACCCGCAACGATCGCACTGATTGATGAGTTGTTATTGTCGGCTGCAGAGAAATGTGGCGCGCCATCGTTAACGGGTATGTTGCTACCGGCGCAGCTGGCGGCGGAAAGCGTTGAGGCTGTGATTTTGCCACCGGAACCTTTAGTTGCTTCAGCGCTAACATCAGCGCTGCCTGATAGCAATTCATCAGTAGCTGCTAACGGTAACATATCATCTCCGAGTCCAGACCCTGAGCTCGTGCTACAAAAACACGAGCCATTACTCCAGCCTGAGCTTGTTTCGGTGCTGGATTCAGCAGTACCAACTGGCTCGGTCTCAATTGTTGAAAAACAGTCAGTCACTGAGTTGGTCCCGGAATCTACTCAAAATGATACTCAAGCGCTTCTGAACCTTTTTTCCGGTATGGCAGAAGCACTTGTGCCTGACGTTGAAACGGCACTCGATATAGATATCCCTGTTCCAGATGAAATAAACAACCACAAGGAGAGTGAAAAGACGCCGTTGAATGAACTGAAAGCACCCGCTATTTTTTCTCCAGAAAATAGCGATAACATTCGAGAGGCGAATAATAAAGGCGCGGTATTTCTGGAGTGGTTATCAGCAGGTTTAATTGAAGGGAAAATAACGATAAATGAAGAGGGCGCTCGTGCTCACATTGTTGCCGGGTTCGTCTTCTTGTGTGTTCCTGAAATATTTTATCAGTTTCAGAAGGAGGCTGGAAATAAGGGGAAGCGCAACGCATTACAGTCATCTTTTGAGCGACTGGGGGTTCATCGTGTTGCTGATGGCAAGCGTTTCCTGCAGGCCAGAATATACAGCACCCCATCCGGTACGGGGACGTATCAAAACATTAACGGTTATCTGGTTAAAGCGTCATCACTTTACCGGGGAAATCGTATTCCTGACGAGAGCGCATTGTTGATCTTGCCTTGACGTATGGCAATCTGATTAGCGGGCTAATGTTTAGTCTGCACACAGCAAAGATGCATTTTGTGCTTTTTATTAGAAAGGAATTTATATGTCAGATAAGTCAATGACCTGGGACGAAATCGTTGATGAGTATTTTTTCTCACATAATTTACGTGAGGCGACAGAAATCAGCTATCGGAAAGTCGTGAGCGGGTTTAGTCGATTTATGGGAGAGACCGTTTCCCCTGCCCAAATAACACACCGGGATGTGTTGAAATGGCGTCGAAATCTATTAAAAGAACGTAATCTATCTACGCATACGTGGAATAACAAAGTGGCCCATATGCGGGCAATATTTAATTTTTCGATAGAGCGAAATTTAATCGATCAGGACAAAAATCCCTTTAACGATGCAGTTGTTCAAAAAGAGCGAAAAAAGAAGAAGACGTTAACACGTGAACAACTGACAGCCATTTATCTCCTCATGCAGCGAATAGAAACTGAAGAGCCTCATGCTATCTGGGGGCTGAGATGCGCACTTTATCCTGCCTGGTACTGGCTTACTGTACTCGATGCCCTTCGCTACACAGGAATGCGACAGAATCAATTGCTGCATATTCGTCTGCAGGATATCAATCTGGATGAAGGATACATTGAGCTACGTCTGGAGGGGAGTAAAACGCATCGTGAATGGCGTGTTCCTGCTGTTCGCCAGTTACGTGCAAGGCTCGCATCGCTAATAGCGCGAGCAAAGCTGGCTGGTGCTGAGCCCTCTGATATCTTGTTCGATGTTACCCGTTTTATGAAGTCTCGTCGGCATAAAGACGAATATCAGTACGATGAAGCGAGAGCACAGCAAGCCATCCGATCTTTTTTCAACCGATTGTCGCGGGATTGTGGATTTCTGGTATCAGCCCATCGCTTTCGGCATACGTTGGCAACGGAATTGATGAAAGCGCCGGAGCGTAATCTGCTGCTGGTTAAGGATTTGCTAGGGCATCGAAATGTGAGCACAACGATGGAATATGTCGAACTGAACATGGAAATCGTGGGACGGACACTGGAAAAAGAGCTGGCGTTACATACGGATATTTATGCGCAACCCGTTTTACATGACTTGACAGTAATGTAATTCACTGTAACCATACACGGGAACGAGAAAAGGGAATCTGCGCTAACAGATTCCCTATCTTGAGGATTTCAGTTCCTATTTACAGTGCAGCTATCTCTCCACTGGAAACGATTTTATGACCGAACCCTGTATTAACCGCCCGTTAAGCTTCTCATTCTTAACCAGCGTGCTTTGATGCAAGTGGTGCCCGGACTCGGAATCGAACCAAGGACACGAGGATTTTCAATCCTCTGCTCTACCGACTGAGCTATCCGGGCAACGGGGCGCATTAAACCGTATTGACCGCGTGGCGTCAACGGGTTTCTGTCACAAAGCGGAGAGCCTGCGCTATTTTCAGGCAATTATATTATTTGCTAGCCGATTCCTGGCGATCCTTTCAGCACGCTTATACCCGTCATACTTCAAGTTACATGTGCGTTGGCTGCGTTTAGTCACCCGAATCACTTACCTTAGTAAGCTCATCGGGACTCCTTTCCTTGCCGCGTTATTCGGCCTTATGGCCTCACCCCTATGGGGTCAGCGCAAGCGCTGTTCAAAACGAATACGTTTTGTCCTGAAACTCGAATTATTTAGGGTATAGCGCGGTAATGCTTCTTCCCGTATACGTGCTGCATGTTTCGTTGCACTTTTTACCACGTTGAACGCGGGCTGCATTGTTGAATTTGATGAAGAATAATGCCACTATTGCGCGGTTTTTAACGTCTCGTTCACCTGAACGCCCCTTTAAGCGTAGTTAGCGTATAGCTAAAAGAGGATCGCCGATATGTCAGATTCATTGCTCATGGTGCAGAACACTCGCGCCAGCTCGTTGATGACGTCACTGCGTGTCTCTTCTTGTCACCGCTGCGCGGTTTACTTTTCTTCCCGTCGATTATCCTCTTTCACCATGCGGTGAGGCGTTCGTTCGCTCGCTGTTAGGCATGAGTAAAAATAGAGTGCGGCTCTGCTTTTACTGATGTCTATCGGATGGTGCTGGCTCCAGTTTTTCCATTCTTAGCCTACAGTTTACCTGTAGGGATCATACGCTTGTCGTTATTGATTGGCATTGTGATTGGTCGGGATTGTTATCCCTGAACGGTGTCTTCTAGGCACGTACATTTACCCTTAACCGTTTGGGTTTGGTTACATGAAACAGTTAAAAATTGCGGCGAATGCAGCGGTTGCCACCCGTTTAATCACAACGCGCGAGATTGTCGCGTTGAGTCAGACTGACTTCACTGATGTGGCGGCGGTCGTGGTTTCTATTGAGGAAGCCCGTAGCGGTATTCTGTCGATATTGCAGCACACCGGTTTTAGTATTCCGGCGTTTGTCGAAGAGCCTGATGAAGATAAAGAGTCAGATGTTCTGCCTGCGGGCAGCGAATGGCTGATTCTTGATGATGAAGGTGAGCACGCGAGCGTGCTGGAACGTGCGGCTAAAGCCTATCAAGATGCGTTGCTGCCGCCGTTTTTCGATACGCTGACCAAGTACGTCAAAATGAAGAACACGACGTTTGCCTGCCCAGGGCATCAGGGCGGTCAGTTCTTCCGTAAGCATCCGGCAGGGCGTCAGTTTTTTGAGTTTTACGGTGAGAACGTTTTTCGTTCGGACATCTGTAACGCCGACGTCAAACTGGGCGATTTGCTGATCCATGAAGGGGCGGCGAAGAAGGCACAGAAGCACGCTGCGCGGGTGTTTAACGCCGATAAGACCTATTTCGTGTTAAACGGCACGTCCTCTGCGAACAAAGTCGTGACAAACGCGCTGTTAGCGCGTGGCGATCTGGTGCTGTTTGACCGTAACAACCATAAATCCAACCATCACGGTGCGCTGGTTCAGGCGGGGGCGACGCCTGTCTATCTGGAAACCGTGCGCAATCCGTTTGGCTTTATTGGCGGCGTTGATGCGCACTGCTTTGACGAAACCTATCTGCGCAAGCTGATTGCGGAAGTCGCGCCGGAACGTGCTAACGAGCCACGCCCGTTCCGTCTAGCTGTCATCCAGCTTGGCACCTATGACGGCACCATTTATAACGCCCGTCAGGTTGTCGATAGCATCGGGCACCTGTGTGACTACATTTTGTTTGACTCGGCCTGGGTCGGCTACGAGCAGTTCATTCCGATGATGGAGCAGTGCTCGCCGCTGTTGCTGGATCTGAATGAGAACGATCCGGGCATCTTTGTCACCCAGTCGGTGCATAAGCAGCAGGCGGGCTTCTCCCAGACCTCTCAGATCCACAAAAAAGATACGCATATCAAAGGGCAGCGTCGTTTTTGCAACCATAAGCAGCTGAATAACGCCTTTATGCTGCATGCGTCGACGAGCCCGTTTTACCCGCTGTTCGCCGCGTTGGATGTTAATGCCAAAATGCACGAAGGAGCCAGCGGGCGTCGTATGTGGATGGACTGCGTGAAGCTGGGCATTGAGGCTCGTAAGCAACTGCTGACGCGCTGTTCGCTCATCAAACCGTTCGTCCCCGTTACGGTGGGCGGTGCGCTCTGGGAGGATCACGATACGGAGACGATCGCGCAGGACGTGCGTTTCTTTAACTTTGAGCCGGGCGAGAAATGGCATGCGTTCGAAGGGTACGCAGAGGATCAGTATTTTATCGATCCTTGCAAATTACTGCTGACTACGCCGGGTATTGATGCGATTAGTGGTGATTACACCGAATTTGGTATTCCGGCGACGATCCTTGCTAACTATCTGCGCGAGCACGGCATCATCCCTGAAAAATGCGACATGAACTCGATCCTGTTCCTGTTAACGCCAGCGGAAGACACGGCAAAAATGCAGGAGCTGGTTAATGCGCTGGTTCATTTTGAAACGCTGATCGCTCGTGATGCGCCGCTGAGCGAAGTGCTGCCTAGCCTGTATCAGAAATACAAAGAGCGCTACCGTGGTTACCGTCTGCGTCGGCTGTGTCAGGAAATGCATGATTTTTATGCCCAGCATAATGTGAAAGATCTGCAAAAAGCGATGTTCCGCAAAACCGAATTCCCGTCAGTGGCGATGTTGCCGCAGGATGCCAATAGGGAATTTGTGCGCGGGAATATCGAGCTGGTTCCCATCGTTGAAGCTGAAGGACGTATCGCGGCGGAAGGTGCATTGCCATACCCGCCGGGCGTGCTGTGTGTGGTACCGGGGGAAGCCTGGGGCGGAGCGGTACAGCGCTATTTTCTGGCGTTGGAAGATGGGATTAACCTGCTGCCCGGTTTTTCACCGGAATTGCAGGGGGTTTACAGCGTTGCGGAAGAAGATGGCCGCAAACGGCTGTACGGCTACGTGGTAGAAAAGTAACGATATCTCTCTTCAACTCAGAAACTCAGGCTCGGAAACGAACCTGAGTTTTTCTTTCTTAATATGGGCCAATATCCGTGTGCGTTGGCCCTTGAAAATGGATGGCGTTGATATGACAACTGCGCGGCTGGGTAAGGACAAAGCGCATCGTTTCCCATATCGAGCGGGCATTCAGCAAATGCTCGCCCATTTTCTCCCCGCTAGCGGGATAGTCATCAAAGCCGGTAACCTCAAAATCTGGCGGGTAAAATCCCGTCACGCGAATGTTTTCCTGCGCGACATGATGTGCAAGATTCTGGCTAAAACCGCTCAAGCCGTGCTTGGCGGCGAAGAACGCGGGGTGGGCGATAGAGTCGTGGAACTGCGGGACGCCGCAGACGGAAATCATAGCTAGAATATCGGCACTTTGTGAACGGCGTAAGCTCGGCAATAGCGTTTTGGTGAGCAGGATAGAGCCAGTCAGGCCGGAGTTGATGGTGCTGACGATATCCGTATCGGTATCTTCTTCGCCCAATGCGCCTTCTAGCCATTGTGCGGCGCTTAGCACGAGAATATCGACGGGCGTGCTGTCTTCCAGCAACTGTACGGAAAAATCTCTGACTGAATCAGGATTGGCAATATCGCACTGATAGGCGCGAGCCGTGCCGCCCTCCCGCTGAATGATGCCCACGCTGGCCTGCGCATCGGCCTGTTTGCGAGCGCAAAGATCGACCTTCACCCTTCGCGAGCCAGCCAGACTGATACCGCTTGTCCAAAGTCGCGGCCACCACCAGTGACAATCGCGCGTTTACCTTTCAGCATCATGTGTTCCCTCAACACCTATTTTCTGTTCCTGCGCATCCGACAATGTGGCGGGATGCCGCATCAATACGTTCGTTAGGTTTTCGGCGAATCAGCCTGCGCGGCGTCTTCTTCCGCCTGCCGTAGAATGGCTTTGGCGACCCACTGCGTGACATCCTGAATGCCGTCTTCCTCCAGATTCCAGATATCTTTCAGCACCAGAAAAACTTCGGAACCATAAATGAGTGATAAGGCATAAATCACTCGCTGTTGCGCGTCTGGCGAGATTTTTCCTTCCAGCGGTTCGGTGGCAATCTTGAGCAGGCGTTTACGATTGCCGCGTGTCAGCGTATCGGTATGAAGACGATTAGAACGGCGGTCGGCCCATTGCTGGAGTGAAAGATGCAGGGCGGCACGCAGCGCACCTTCATGTTCCAGCATCCTTGGGTAAGCAAAACGCAGCAGTTCGGCAACGCGTTCTCTGGCGTCCGGTTGTGTCGGATGCCACGCGAGGATCGGGCCAAGGCTTTCGCCAACAACGGCTGAAACTAACGCACTTTGCGTTGGAAAATAGCGGTAGGCCGTCGCACGTGAAAGCTGAGCCGCAGCGGCAATATCGGTAATGGAAGGAAATATGCCTTGATCGAACATATTCATGGCGGTATCAATCAATAAACGACGAGTTTTCGCCCGCGTTGATGTCAGTTTTTCATCCTGTTCAATCACATAGACCTCATTGAATTTTTCTGGCCGGAAGCTATCAGGCAGTACGGCGTTATAGCCTGAACTATAGCAAATTGAGTGATTCTTGTGCCACGTCAAGCTTTCTTACTGGTAGTGTGTTGCCATACATAACATTTTGAGACTTTTGTCTCATTTGGGTATTTAATGATTTGTCTTTCTGATACTCAAGTCTCAATATGGCGACAAATTAATCTTATCTGTTTTTGGCTTCTTATAATTATCATTTATATCAATCTGTTAATTGTTTCGCTAACGGTGGGAGGGATACCAAGTGGGAAGTGAAGTTGGCAGCGTTTATATTGCGAGTACAGCGGATACTAAAGGGAAAGAGCAGATTTATGTCCGCGATCTTATTGCCGCAACGGGCTTGAAAACGGTCATGGTCGATCTTTCAACGCACTCACGAATGTCGGATATAACAGATATCAGCGCAGAAACGGTGGCATCTTACCACCCACAGGGCGCATCGGCGGTATTTTGCCACGACAGAGGACAGGCAATTAGCGCTATGGCCGTTGCATTCGAGCATTTCATGCTGTCGCGCGATGATATTGCCGGGGTGCTTGGTCTTGGCGGTTCCGGCGGTACGGCGCTGATCACTCCCGCCATGCAGGCTCTACCGATTGGTATGCCCAAGCTGATGGTCTCGACGATGGCCTCCGGCGACATTTCCGGCTACATCGGTGCCAGCGATATCTGCATGATGTATTCCGTTACCGATGTGGCGGGTCTGAATCGTATTTCCCGTCAGGTTCTCGGCAACGCCGCCCACCAGATCGCCGGAGCCGTGAAGTTTCATATTCAGGAACATCATGAAGATAAGCCCGCGATTGGCCTGACGATGTTCGGTGTCACGACGCCCTGTATTCAGGAAGCCAGTAAATTGCTGGAAGCGGAGTTTGACTGTCTGGTCTTTCACGCGACGGGCAGCGGCGGCAAAGCGATGGAAAAGCTGGTGGACAGCCATTTGCTCACCGGTGTGCTCGATCTCACCACGACTGAAGTGTGCGATTTACTGTTTGATGGCGTACTGGCCTGTGGGCCGGAACGGTTTGATGCAATAGCCAAAACTCAGGTGCCTTACGTGGTGTCCTGTGGTGCGCTGGACATGGTGAATTTTGGTGCTCCCGCCAGCGTGCCGGAGAAATACGCGCATCGTCTGTTCTACAACCACAACGCACAGGTCACCCTGATGCGTACCACGATAGATGAAAATATCGCGATGGCGCGCTGGATTGGAGAGAAGCTTAACCGCTGTGAAGGCGAGGTGCGCTTCCTGATTCCGGAAGGTGGCTTCTCCGTACTGGATGCGCCGGATCAAGCATTCTGGCACCCAGAAGCGCGTGACGCGTTTATCAGGACACTGGAGAGCGTCGTCCAGCAAACGGCAAGACGACAGATTATTCGTCTGCCTTTCCATATTAACGATCCTTTATTTGCCCACGCGGCTGTCGATGCGTTCTGGGCGTTATTGAAGTAAAAAGGGAGAAAGCATGATGTCAGGCATAAACCGTCAGGAACTGCTGGCAAAATTCCGCGCAATGATCGCACGCCGTGAACCGATTATCGGTGGTGGTGCCGGAACGGGGCTTTCCGCAAAATGTGAAGAAGCGGGCGGCATCGACCTGATCGTGATCTACAACTCCGGGCGCTATCGCATGGCGGGGAGGGGGTCGCTGGCTGGCCTGTTGGCTTACGGCAACGCGAATGAGATCGTCGTGGATATGGCGAAAGAAGTGCTTCCTGTTGTGAAGCACACGCCAGTGTTGGCGGGAGTAAACGGTACCGATCCTTTCTGTCAGTTTGATAAGTTTCTGGATGACCTGAAAGCGTTGGGCTTCTCTGGCGTACAGAATTTCCCAACCGTCGGCCTGATTGACGGTAATTTCCGTGCCAATCTGGAAGAAACTGGTATGGGATATGCGCTGGAAGTAGACATGATTCGTCTGGCGCACGAAAAAGACATGCTGACCACGCCTTATGTGTTCAACGCAGAAGATGCGGTCGCGATGACGAAAGCGGGCGCGGATATTATTGTGCCGCACATGGGGTTAACGACTGGCGGTAACATTGGGGCAGAAACCGCGCTTAATCTGGCGGATTGTGTTCCATTGATTAACCACTGGGCGGATGCGGCGAAGGCCGTGCGTAAGGATGTGATTGTACTGTGTCACGGCGGACCGATTTCAACGCCGCAGGATGCACAGTTCATTATGGATCACTGCCCGCAGTGCGATGGTTTTTACGGTGCCAGCTCCATGGAGCGGTTGCCGACAGAAATAGCGTTAACGGCTACTACACAGCAATTCAAAAAAATTAAGCGTTAATAGATTTTTTTGGCTCTATACCCGCCGATGTCCTAACGCAGGAAGAAAGGCGAGTAAATTTCGTGCCAATATCAGGGAAGGCGGCCAGCTTATGCTGGCCGTATTTTTTTGTGCATTAAGAAGAGGTACTAAATAGCGTTTTAGGTCGCATCGGTAAGAAAGTCATTGTTATAAATACTGTTTTTCACAGTGCAGAAACTTCGGAGAAATAGGTATGACATGGCGTATCACAATAGGATTACTGATGAATTTACTACTCAGCTTTGCTGTTATGGCGGATGCCGGTATTGGGTTTCAACAAATAACGCTGGCCGATGAGGCCAATAGTCGGTCGTTGGACGTCGCCGTATTTTATCCGACGTCGTCGTCACAACAGACGGCGATAATGGGTGAAAATGTTGTTTTTCCCGGTATCGCAGTGAGCAAAAGCGCTGTGCCTGAATCCGGTGAACATCCTTTGGTTGTGGTTTCACATGGTTACGGCGGGAATTGGCTAAATCAACTTTGGCTGGCGCAGGCGCTGGTTAAACAAGGTTATATCGTCGCCGCCCCCAATCATCCGGGAACGACTACCAAAGATATGCGAACGGAGAATGCTCAGGCGTTGTGGCAACGGCCTAATGACATCAGCCGAGTCATTACAGCATTACTTGCCACGCCAGAAAAGACAGGGCGAGTTGACGAGAAGCGGATTGCTGCTCTGGGTCACTCGCTAGGGGGATGGACGGTGCTTGAGCTTGCTGGTGGGCGTTTCAGCACGGATCAATTTGAGCGCGACTGTCTGACGCATGTCGGGCTAGCGTCCTGCAAAGCCTATGAAAAAATGCAGATCGCAAAAAGTGCCTCATCGCGTGCGCAGCTTGATAAGTCATTAGCTGATCCGCGGATCAGCGCAGTGGTATCGCTGGATATGGGACTGGCGCGAGGGTTTACCGCAGAGAGTCTGGCAGCAATAAACATTCCTGTATTGATCTTCGCGGCAGGGTATCCGAGTGAGGAACTGCCTGCCGACTTGGAATCTCACGATTTGGCGCGGAAGCTGTCACCTGCGCATTCAGCCTATAAGGAAATTGCTGACGCAACGCACTTTAGCTTTATGCAGCTTTGTAAGCCGGGTGCCGTTGAGATTATCAACGCTGAGAACCCAGGAGACGGCATGATTTGTCTCGACGGTGGTGAACGTTCGCGTGAGCAGATTCATCAGGAAGTGGAAAAGGATATCAGCGATTTTCTTCAGGCGGCGTGGCGGAAGCCGTAGCCTGTTCCCGAAGTGGGTACTGACTACGCCAGACGCTGGGGCTCATGCCCGTTAGCCGCAAAAACTCGCGGTTGAAGTTTGATTTAGTCTGAAACCCGCTCTCCAGCATGATATCCGTGATGCGTGCATCTGTTTGGCTGAGGAGGCGCTTAGCCTCCTCGATTCGATATTCGTTGATCACCTGCGAGAAATTACGGCCGTGAACGCGGTTGATGGTTTCGGACAGGCGTCTGAGTGGGATTCCCATGCGTCTGCTCAGGCGCTGAAGCGTCATGCTCGGATCGGTATACAACGCATGAGTACGAATGAAATCATCTAACGTTTTTGCTAGTTGGTGTTCATCATCGGTTGCGGGTGGCGCTTCCGGCTTTTGGTCATGTGTAACGATAAGCTCAGTCTGCGAGCGTGCAGAATGCGTGACGATAAGCATGGCCAGGATCGCCAACATGACAATGTGGAATACGGTAATGATGGTTGCCGCGTGGCTACCGTTGTTGAAGGCGATATCCAGTGCAATCACTAGATCGATAGCGCCGGAGATAAGGACATACGATCCTGCGATAAACGGTGCGCTCTTCCACATGGAGGAGGACGTTCGAGGATGGCGAGCGGTGTATACCAGCGAGACGCCATAACCGAAGTAAACACTCACCAGCGTGATATCGATGAGCGGAATAGTCGTTCTACTTTGGATTACGCCTGCACCAAGGGTGAATAAAGGCGGTAACAGATGAAGGAAGGTCGCTTGCTGTCTGCGGGGTAAGGCATCTGGCGCGTTCTTGCTGTAGGGGAAAAGGCAAAGCCATAGCAGCGACGGAATTGACGCGGCAATCGCGGGCTGGATGAACGCAGGGAAAGCCATATTGCTGCCCCAGCGCAACGCCACCAATGTCAGGGCAATACAGCTCACCCCGATGAATATCGCCTCTACTTTGCTATTACGTCTTTTTGTTTTGTTGTTATGAATATTTATATTGCTTTTCATATGCAGAAACTGGATACGAAAAAACAAAATAACCAGCAGAAGTGCAGTGATGAACGGTAAGGGAATCGTAGTCATGTCATTCGTCTGGTGAAGCCGCGCTGCCGGAGTAAAACCGGTAGCGCGGCGTTCTGTGGAACCCATGAATTAGCGGCGATAATTTTTCTGCGCCGTGTTCACTTTGTTCAGGTAGCGACGTGATTCACCAGAAGGGTGTTTCGTCGTCAGCGTTTGGTAGACATCGCCCGGCGACATGTTGTTAATAATGCCTACGGCGCGATCCCGATCGCTGGAGAAGACACGCAACACGCTGCCTGCGCCACCGTTATACGCGGTGATGACGGCGTAGCGTTTCGACGTCGGGTTTTCAATACCGGCTAGATAGCTGTTCTTCAGAATCGACAGATAGGCTGTACCCGCGTCGATATTTTGTTCTGGATCGAACAGATAGCTGCGGCTTGGCTGCCCCCATTTCCCTTTCATCTTGAAGACATCACGCCCTGCGCTGTGCTGCACTACCTGCATCAGACCCAACGCATCGGAACGGCTGACGGCGTAAGGGTTGAAGCTGGATTCTGTCTGCATAATTGCCAAAATCAGCGACTCTTCAATACCGTAACGTTCAGAGGCTTTGCGCACCAGCGGCAGGTATTTGTGTGCACGTTTGTCCAGATGGTTAGGGACGAGCTGGATCGTGACCGACCAGATAACATGCAGGCCGGAAGTACGTTTTTGCAGACGGTTTTGGAGCAGGTAATCCGCGAAGCTGGCGGCACGCCCTTCCCAGCGGATCGCTTGTCCGGTGTTATCCAGCACCTGTCCATACAGCAGCGGTTCGCGGCTGATTTGAATATCGTTAGCGTCGGAATACAGGTCGGTGTTACTCGCGTCATCACCCATCAACAGGGTAGTGATAATCGCCTGACGCAGGCTGGCGACGGAGTTGGTCGCCGAAAGGGTTTCGATAGTGATCGAACCGGCATCAAAGTTGATGTGGCTACGCGTCTGATATTGATCGGTGTATTTGACGTAGTCTTTCGGACCAGCGATCAGAACCTCATTAATCCCCCAGATATTTTCGATGTTGTTGGCAAATTGCCCCATCAAAATATCGAAGGCGTTGGTATCTTTGAGAAACTCTTCGTTGTCGGTATTCCCTTTGTTTCCCGAACAGGAAACCAGCAGTGGTGCAATCACCAGCAGAGCTAACATTTTCTTCATATAACAAGCCGTGTCGGAATAGGGACGTAAGCGGGCCCGAAAGCCCGCAATCTCAATGGCTCGGAGGCGTATAGCCTTCGATGTGAACGTCCTTCCCTTCAAACAGGAACTTGATCATTTCCTGTTCCAGCAGCTTACGGTCGTCAACGTTCATCATGCTGAGTTTTTTCTCGTTGATCAGCATAGTTTGCTTGGTTTGCCACTGCGCCCAGGCTTCTTTAGAAATTTCGTTATAGATGCGCTTGCCCAGATCGCCGGGGTAGAGCTGGAAATCCTGCCCTTCAGCGTCGCGTTGTAAAACGGTACAAAAAATCGTTCTGCTCATGCTTCTTCCTCATCAATTGCGCAGGCATTCAAAAGTGTTGACTGTGGGTGAGCCAGTTCCCTCAGCAGGCGTTCTACCGGGGTGGCCAGTCCGACAGATGGCGGCTGCGCTAAGTTATACCAGAGACCTGCACCGTCATCCATGCAGGACCTGTTTTGTGAGCGATCGGTCTGCGATACGTTCAACCAGAGTGGAACGATATCCAGATGAAAATGGCTAAATGTGTGGCGGAACGCGACAAGCTGCTGCAATCCATCAGGATTCAGACCACGTTGCTGCATCCAGAGTTCCAATTCCTGACGTTCGCTGAACTGTGGGAAGCAAAATAACCCGCCCCACAGACCCACGGGAGGGCGCTGTTGTAGCCAGACCTGAGAACCTTGTTGCATCAGCAGGAACCAGCCGGTTTTCTCCGGCAGCGTTTGCTTCGGCTTCTTACCGGGGTATTGTGCCCAACTGTGGTTAGCGTAGGCGACGCAGCCCGTGCTTAGCGGACACAGCTCGCACTTGGGGCGGCTGCGGGTGCAAACCATCGCGCCGAGATCCATCATCGCCTGATTAAACTGGCTGACGCCTTCGGCGGGTGTCACATCCTCACTCCGTGCCCACAGCTTCTTTTCGACCTCTTTCTTGCCCGGCCAGCCGTCAACGGCGTAGCAGCGTGCCAGCACGCGCTTCACGTTGCCATCGAGAATCGGGTAATGCTGGCCGAGAGAGAGCGACAAAACTGCGCCTGCGGTGGAACGCCCGATGCCCGGTAACGCGGCGACTTCATCAAAGGTAGTGGGGAATTTGCCGCCATGACGTGAAACGATGGCCTGTGCCGCTTTGTGTAGATTGCGCGCACGGGCGTAGTAGCCCAGCCCAGTCCACAAGTGGAGGACTTCATCCAGCGGTGCTGCCGCCAGTGTGTTGACGTTGGGAAAGCGTTCCATAAAGCGTTGGAAATAGGGGATAACCGTGGTGACCTGCGTTTGTTGCAACATCACTTCGGATAGCCATACTTTATAGGGGGTTTTCTCAAGCTGCCACGGCAGGGTTTTGCGGCCATAGCGTTGATACCAGTCCAGCACCTGATGGGCGAACTGTTGCGCTTGCATCATAAAATGGAGTCACTATCCGACAGGTAAAAAGTTTGATAGCGATTCCAGCACAGAGTGAATGTGCTGTAAACCGGAACTTTCCGAGGCTGTGGGCTTGCTAAACCACGGTATCCTTGCATAATGCGCGTTTCGTTAACGAAATCGGACACCAAGTAAGCACTCTTTATGATTAACAACGTCATTTCACCGGAATTTGATGAAAACGGGCGCCCGATGCGCCGTATTCGCAGTTTTGTCCGCCGTCAGGGGCGTTTGACCAATGGGCAACAACTGGCGCTGGATAACTACTGGCCGGTGATGGGCGTGGAATATCAGACCGAGCCGGTGGATTTTAACGCGCTATTTGGGCGCGAGGCACCCGTGGTGCTGGAAATTGGTTTTGGGATGGGCGCATCGTTGGTAACGATGGCGGCACAGCATCCCGAGCAGAATTTCCTCGGTATCGAAGTTCATCTGCCGGGGGTGGGGGCATGTCTCGCTTCCGCACAAGATGTGGAAATCAGTAATCTGCGCGTGATGTGTCACGATGCGCTCGAAGTATTGGTGAAAATGATCCCCGATAGTTCACTGTCCATGGTTCAACTCTTCTTTCCCGACCCGTGGCATAAAGTCCGGCATAATAAACGCCGTATCGTGCAGGTGCCGTTCGTTGAGTTAGTGCAGAGTAAGTTGAAAGTTGGCGGTGTGTTCCATATGGCAACCGATTGGGAACCTTATGCGCGACACATGCTCAAAGTGATGACGTATGTCGCTGGATACCGTAATCTTTCCGATAATAATGAGTACGTTGTGCGGCCGGAGTCCCGTCCGCTGACGAAATTTGAAGCACGCGGCCAGCGTTTGGGGCATGGCGTGTGGGATCTGATGTTTGAGAGGATAAAATAAAATGGCACAAGCTCGTAGCCGTCGTTTGCGTAAAAAACTTCACATTGATGAGTTTCAGGAATTAGGTTTTTCGGTCAGCTTCCGCTTTCCAGAAGGCACTAACGTGGAAGATATCGATCAACTGATGGATAAATTCGTCGACGACGTCATTGAACCACAAGGGCTGGCATTTGAAGGCAGTGGTTATTTGCTCTGGGAAGGTTTGGTCTGTCTGCAAAAAATTGGCCACTGCACCGAAGATCATCGCCAACTGGTTAGCCGCTGGTTGGAAGAGCAGAAACTGACGGACGTGAAAGTCAGCAATCTGTTCGATATCTGGTGGGATCTGCCAGAAAACCTGCTGTAATCCTTGGTTTTATCAAGGAATGCCTGAGCTGATTCTGGCTCAGGCGTTATCCGCTTCATCAAAGGGCACATTGCCGCTTTCTCGCCACTGCCGTTGTTTTCTTCAGGAGAAAATATGTCGCGTAAAATGACCTTGGGTTTGTTGATGTTGCTGTCCTGGCAAGCGCAGGCGGCTTACCAGTGCAACGTGAATCCGCAGGACGACATTATTATCAGTCCGCAGCACGTACAGGTCGTGGGTGCCAGCGGCAATTTACAGCTTTCTCCGCAGGGCGATATTGTCCGTAATGGTACGCCATTGACCCTTAACGCCGAACAGCGCCAAAAATCCAAAGCCTATCAGGCTGATATACGCCAGCAACTGCCGTGGATCGACCAGGGTGCGCAGCAGCATCTTGAAAAAGCGCGAGTCGCACTGGATAAAGTGATCGTGCAGGAGCTTGGCAGCGACAGCAATGTGCGCAATCGCCTGACTACGCTGGATAAACAGCTCAAACAGCAGATGAACCGTATTATCGAACACCGCAGTGATGGCCTGACGTTCCACCATCAGGCGATTAAGCAGGTTGAGCAAGATGGCAAGCAGATCGTGCAGCAAAGCATGGGCGGCGTCTTGCAGGACAGCCTGAACGAGATGGGCGTAAAACAGATGTCCAGCGGCGGCAACCCGCTGCAGGCGATGATGGGCAACCTCGGCGGTTTGCAGAAGGCGATTCAGGCCGAGTGGAATAATCAGGAACTGGAGTTCCAACGCTTCGGCAATGACGTATGCGGTCGCGTCACGTCATTGGAAGACCAGCGCAAGAACCTGTTGCAGTCGCTGAAGTAGATTGAAGTAGCTTAATGAAACGGGCTGATGCCCGTTTTTTGATCGTCCCCTTCCCAATTTTCCGCATTTTTCTTTTCGGCATAACGTTTCATCACCCGCATCTGGATGCCTCATGACATTCATCCATAGAGTATTCATCGATTGTTACTTTCAGGCGTTATGACTATTTGTTTTGATACCGTAGAGTGACCATCACATTTGTGTTTAAAGGGACGTTGCTCATGCTATCGGTGTGGAAAAACAATGTGTTGAAAAAAAAGGAAATGCGTATCACGGGGAAATCGCGTCAGGCTGGCGTAAAATATGGCCGTGATAGCGTTTGCTACCGTGTGCTCACGATGTGGTTATTGCTTGGTTTTCCGATAACGCTGTGGGCCGCAGAGGATTTTCGCACGGCGGAGTATGAACGTAATGGTGCCGCACTGGATTCGATCAACGCGGCAGAAGCTTACGGTCTCGGCTTTTCGGGGAAGGGCGTTGGTGTTGCGGTCATTGATGCTAACGGCGAACTGGGCGGCGATGAATTTACCGGGCGGGTAGATTCGGGCGCGGGGTGGATCTCATCACCGTGGGATGGTGCGTTTCATGGCTACGCGGTTGCGGGTGTCATTGGCGCGGCGAAGAACGATAACGGCATCCATGGCATCGCCTATCAGGCGAACCTGTTGCCGTTAGGAACCACATTTTCATCGCAGACATTGGTGAATGCCCAGCTTAACGTGCTCGACCGTCCAGATATTAAGATCGTCAATAATAGCTGGGGATACAGAATATTTAACGATACGGTGCAGACATTTAGCGTCGATCGTCAGATTGAATTACTGGACGGCATCATCAACAACAACATGGTGATTGGTGCGGAGATGGCAAGGCAAGGGCAGTTAACAGTTTTTGCTGCGGGGAACGAAGGACATCTAACACCGTCGATTATCTCTGGGTTGCCAACGCTACTCGATGCCTATGGCATTGAGAATACGATAGCCAATAACTGGCTCAATGTTGTGGCTTACGATCCTTCTCAACGTCCTTCCAGCGCGGCGTTTATTGCATCATTCAGTAACTTGGGGCTTGGATCGTCGGCTTATACGCTGCTTGCGCCGGGCGTGAATATTGTGTCTACCACGGACGCCAATAATACTGACACATTCAGCGGCACGTCATTTGCGACACCCTACGTTTCGGGTGTCGCTGCGCTGGCTGCTGAAGCCTTTCCGTATCTGAACGGTAAGCAGTTAGCGGATATTCTGCTATCCACTGCCACGCCGCTCTCTGGCGAGAATACCCCGCGAGCGGTGTTGCTCATTCGTAAGAATTACGACGATCGCCAGAACTATCTCAATAGCGAGCTCGATGTTTACGCGACGGGCAATGCCGTTACGTTCAACGATGAGGAAATGACCGCCTTTCTTGCTCGGGTCAGGGAAGATGCTTTCTTCGACAATCTCACGGATGAACAGATCCGCAGCGCGATCCGCGCCCGCGCCAACGCGCAAAATATCAATGTGCTCACGACGGATGATTACCAATCGCTATTTGGTCAGGGGATCGTTAACGCCTATAAAGCGGTGCAGGGACCGGGTGTATTAAACGCGCAGCGGCTAAGTAATAGCGATCTCAGTAGTGGAATATTCAACGGTAACTACGCGATCTACGGGGTTGATACACAAGGGTATTCCAGTACCTGGAGCAATGATATCGCACAGGTGAAAAATACGACCAGTGGAAGCTCCCTGTATCAACTGGATGTCGGCTTACGCAAGCAGGGCGCAGGGGCGCTCTATCTGACGGGGAGTAATACCTATCTCGGGCCGACGATTGTAGAAGGCGGCAGTATCGTGGTGGGTAAGGTTGCGCAGGGGAGTGGCAGTCTGGCGGGGGATGTCTGGGTGCAATCTTCAGCCACGCTGGGCGGACATGGCAAAATTGCAGGCACTGTCACGCTTGAGAACGGTTCAACGCTTTCACCCGGTGCATCCGTTGGCACATTAACGGTCGGTAATGTGGTTTTTCATTCAGGCAGCATTTATCACTATGAGATTGATGCGCAGGGTAATGCTGATGGTCTGAATGTCACTCAGGATGCGGCGCTGGCGGGAACCGTGGTACTGAATGCCTCTTCGCAATCGCTGGGCGATCGTTTTACCCTATTGAATGTCGGCGGTACCCTGAGTGGCAACTTTGATGGATTGATTTCTAACTCAACCCAGCCTTTCCTGCAGGATACGCTGAGCTATGGCAACAAACAGGCTTATCTGGATGTGGTGCGTAATAATCGGGCCTTTAATGATGTTGCTATAAGCCGTAATCAGCGAGCCGTCGCGCAGACGATCGAGAGCCAAAGAGGTGGGGCGGTTTTCTCTGCTATTGCTAATAGCCGAAGTGAGGATACCGCGCGAGCGGCGTTCGATAACCTCGGCGGTGAGATCTATGCCGCCTCGCGCGCCGCATTGCTCCAGCGTAGCCGCTATGTGCGAGACGAGATCAACGGCGCACTGCACGATGAAAATGCACAATCGCTGTGGCTGAGTACGTGGGCTAACAATGGTCAATTCGATGAAACTGCCGAATCCTCACGCGTAAATCACAACGGCTATGGCTTCTTAATCGGTAACGGCAGCCCAATTGGCGAAAGCAGTACGCTTGGTGTTGTCGTCGGCGCAGAGAAAAGCAAGATCAAAACCGATGCGCGTGCCGCCAGTACCGATGTGACCGCCTATCACGCAGGCAGTTATTGGGGAACGACCTATAGCGGAATAGCATGGCGATCCGGTCTGGTCTACAGCTATCTGGATATGGACACTGAACGCGATATTCAGGTGCCTGGGCTCATCAGCCGCACTCAGGCGGATTATCATGCGCACCTTGTTCAGGGATTCGCGGAGGGAAGCCATCGATTCGCGTTTAATGACAGCCTGAGCGTTGAACCTTATGGCAATCTCTCGTATGCCTGGCTCGATCTTGCGGGTGGGCAGGAACACGGAAGCGCTGCTGCACTGCGCTGGGAACGTCAGGGTAGTGGTGCGGGATATTCAATGCTGGGTTTACGCAGTGAGGCGCGCTGGTCTTCTCATTCGCCTGTCAGGCTCTATGCCGATGCCGGCTATCAGCGACGTTTGACGCCGGAGCGTACCCAAACGCGACTGAGTTTTACGCAGGGTGGCGAGGCTTATACGATTCGTTCTGCGACTGACGATCGCGATGCGCTGCTATTACGGACGGGCATCATATTGGCGATGAAGCCGAATGCGACGCTGGTGTTGGGTTACCAAGGCGTAGTGAGCGATAAAATGAGTGAAAACAGCGCCAAAATGCAGTTTGGACTCACATTTTGACGTAAGTCGGTAATCCCACACGGCGGATGAAAGGCCGTGTGGGATTATGTATTACGGTGCTGGGAACGTGAAACGGCGGTGGATGGCTTCCAGTTCATCAAGAATCTCGCCGTCCAGCATCAGGTTCTGGCTGTCGAGGTTGATTTGCAACTGCTCCAATGTGGTTGCACCCAGCAGCGTGCTGGCGACGAACGGCTGCTGACGTACAAACGCTAATGCCATCTGTGCCGGATTCAGACCGTGCTTTTGTGCCAGCGCGACATACTCGGCAACGGCTGCCTGAGCCTGCGGGCCAGTATAGCGGGTGAAGCGGCTAAATAGCGTGTTGCGGGCATCAGCGGGTTTCGCGCCATTGAGGTATTTACCCGTCAGCGTACCGAACGCCAGTGATGAATAGGCGAGCAGTTCCACGCCTTCATGTTGGCTGATTTCCGCTAAGCCGACTTCAAAACTGCGGTTCAGCAGGCTGTAGGGGTTTTGAATCGAGACGATATGTGGCAGATCGTGTTTTTCCGCCAGATGCAGATAGCGCATCACGCCCCACGGGGTTTCGTTAGAGACGCCGACGTAGCGAATTTTACCGGCACGCACCTGTTCATTCAGTGCTTCTAACGTTTCTAGCAGCGTCACTACCGATTTGTCGTCGGTATATTGCGGTTTGTCATCAGTATATTGATAGTTCAGCTTGCCAAAGCAGTTGGTCTGGCGCTGTGGCCAATGCAACTGATAGAGATCGATATAGTCAGTGTTCAGGCGTTGCAGGCTGGCATCCAGTGCTGCGCGGATGTTTTTCCTGTCCAGTGCCTGTTGAGGGCGGATGCTGTGATCGCTTCCGCGCACAGGGCCGGAGACTTTACTCGCCACAATCAATTTTTCGCGTCCGCCACGGGATTTCAGCCAGGAACCTATATAGCTTTCGGTTAACCCCTGTGTTTCTGGGCGAGGAGGAACGGCGTACATTTCTGCTGTGTCAATCAGGTTAACACCTGCGGCAATGGCGTGATCTAACTGGGCATGGGCGTCTGCTTCGCTGTTTTGTTCGCCAAAGGTCATCGTACCAAGACCCAGCACGCTCACTTCTAAAGAACTATGGGGAATACGGTGATATTGCATTGCCAGCTTCCTTATGTCTGAAAATAGCAGGCGTATTTCCCGTCATCTCCGCATGATTTGCTGCGATTCCAATGAGTTTGGGAAGACACACCTGAATTCGACTATAACGAAGCCGTGACGAGTGGGGAAGTCTCTTCTGTTACCCCTCTGCAGGATTTTGCCGAGGAGTGTCGCCCGATGAGAGAAATATCGGGCTAAAGTTGAGGTTAGCGCTGCACGATCTGAGAGACTTGGTCGCTGTTGATTTGTTTCTGATTACCTTGCTCATCGGTATAGCTAAGTAACCCAGTATCTTTATCTAACATGGGCTTCCCCTGTGTCAGGAGCATTTGCCCCTCTTTTGTCGCCATCACATAGTTACTGGAACAGCCCACAAGGGTGAATAATAACGCCAGTGTTACCGCCATTTTCATCATATTAACCTGTTAATAAATGCAAAATCTAAAGTGAGTCTAGCAAATGGTCGCGGGGGATAACGTAGGAATAATGGAAAAAATGCGTATAGAGGGAATTAATTTTGTGTAATCAGGCGGCAGGTTGCCGCCTGATGATGACGTCTTTATCGCGAAAGCGCGTTATGCCGCGATCAGTGCGCTGTTTTATCTTTCTTACTGCGTAACAGGTTCAGTGCCTCGACGGACATCGAGAAGAACATGGCGAAGTAGATATAGCCTTTCGGTACGTGAACGTCGAAGCTTTCCAAAATCAGAGTGAACCCGACAAGGATCAGGAATGACAAGGCCAGCATTTTGACGGACGGATGGCGTTCGACAAACTCGCCGATAGGGCGTGCGGAGAACATCATCACGAGAACGGCGATAATCACAGCGGCCATCATAATAAACAAATGGTCAGACAGGCCGACTGCGGTAATCACCGAATCCAGGCTGAAGATAATATCTAACATCATGATCTGCACGATCGCGCCGAAGAAAGAGTACGTCTTGGAGGTATGATCTTCTGAACCGCCTTCGACAGTTTCATGAATTTCCATGCTGGACTTCCAGATAAGGAAGAGCCCTCCGAAGAACAGAATCAGATCGCGAGTGGAAATTTCATTGCCTACCACGGTAAACAGCGGGTCGGTCAGACGCATTACCCAGGCGATAGACGCGAGCAGCCCCAAACGCATGAACATCGCACCCATCAGACCGATGCGGCGAGCTTTGTTTTGTTGGGCTTTAGGTAGTTTGGCGACAACCAGAGACAGGAAAATAATGTTATCGATCCCAAGAACGATTTCCAGAATAGTCAGCGTTCCCAATGCTAACCATGCGTTCGGATCAACAATCCAATCAAACATTGTATCAATACACCTTAAACGAAACGTAAACGACATTATACTCTGCCAGTTCGGTGCGTAGGCAAGCGAAAGTGTCGCTCCCCTTCATCTTTCGTTTTACGACCGTATACTGGCGCCCCTTTTTGCTCCAGGTCGGCGTCAGACTTTTCTCTGGTAGCATTCTATTGCCGCAAAACTGCGACGTATCAGACCAGTGTATGATGAAGCACTGTACGGATGAAGTAGGGTGCTAATAGAACATAGCGCTAATGAAACATGATGATAATGACATTCAGTTGCTGAGCTGCATAAAGTGGCGGGCCAGTAGCGGAGCGGTAAAGGTTTTTTTCAGGTAGAACCCTCGTGGTAAGGTCAAAATAGGTTGACCAAACTCGCCAATGGCCTCTGTTAATGCTCGACTGTTTGCCGCTTTGGGGCGTAATTGCAGTACTTCGCCATGACGGGCGGTGATGCTTTCTACTCGGCCAAGCACAATCAGGTCCATCAACTCTTCCCAGTCACAGCGTAGCTGTTCCTCTTCTTCGTCATTGGGGCTCCAGATCAGCGGCGTGCCAATACGGCGTTCTCCCAGCGGAATGTGACGCGAACCTTCCACCGGAATCCACAGTACCCGTGCGAGCTTGTGCCGTACGTGGCTGCTTTCCCACGTTACACCACTGTTGCCTGTTAACGGTGCGACGCAGACGAAGGTGGTTTCAAGCGGTTTACCCTGTTCATCAATAGGGATGGTTTTTAGCTCGACACCAATTTCAGGGAAATCCTGCTCGGGTTTGCTGCCTGCGCTCGCACCTAGAAAACGTTCCAGCAAGATGCCAATCCAGCCTTTATCGCGTTTCAGGTTAGCGGGAAGAGGCAGGAGAGCGATGTCCGCTAATTCCGCAAGATTATAGCCTGCGAGGGACTGTGCTCGTTGCAGCAAGGCTTGTTCATTTTGCGGTGCGATCGTGTGGATCGAGGGTGAATTCATAGGGTATCGCCTGATATTTTTCCGCTCAAAAAAAATACAGTAAATGGAAAATACAAATACATAGCCTGCAAGGTTGTGGAGAGAAACAATAATAGCATGATTCGTAGCGTTTTTTTTCAGTGTGACGGCGATCACTGAACGCAGTTTTGCAAACTGTGCACGTATAGCCACCGACAATGAACAGGATCTTACACTAGGTTATCCACAGATTTCTTGGATAACCCACATAAACATGAATTACTGGTTCCATTTACAGCCTTGACTCCCAGCCTTTTTGCTGTGTTTGCCTATTTATTGCCTGAGTTTGAGACATTACCTGTGGATAAAATCGGCATAGTGCGATCTTTCGCCAATCTTGCATTGTATGCCATTTGAACAAAAAATAAGGGTTAGCTATTTCAATTAAAATGGTTTGTAACATCATGAATAAAGATAACTATTTTTTAATTGTTGGTGTTTTTTTTTCTTTGTGAAAAATGAGTTTTACTCACTTCTTCATGGGTTCTGCACAAAGATGTCCACAGAAAAAGTGAATAAACTGCGAGTTCTGGTCTTCACATGTTTATAACTTTGATCTTATCTGTGGGTTATCTTACTTTTATTAGTGTCACATGCTTTCTAAGCAGTGGTTTACCGCCTGACGGGAGTGTGAAACAATCGGGCTATCTTTGCATTGATGTTTATTGAGGTAGTCCGGTGATCGATGATGATGGCTACCGCCCAAACGTTGGTATTGTAATTTGTAATCGGCAGGGGCAGGTGATGTGGGCCCGGCGCTATGGTCAGCACTCATGGCAATTTCCGCAGGGGGGAATTAACCCCGGTGAAAGTCCCGAGCAAGCGATGTACCGCGAACTGTTTGAAGAAGTCGGGTTAAGAAAAAAGGATGTGCGTGTGTTGGCATCTACCCGTAACTGGTTACGCTATAAATTACCAAAGCGTTTGGTGCGTTGGGATACAAAACCGGTCTGTATCGGCCAAAAGCAGAAATGGTTTTTGCTACAGTTGATGTGTAATGAGTCGGATATCAATATGCAGAGCAGCGGCACGCCGGAATTTGATGGCTGGCGCTGGGTGAGTTACTGGTATCCGGTACGTCAGGTCGTCTCTTTTAAGCGAGATGTTTATCGTCGCGTGATGAAGGAATTTATCAGCCCGGTGATCCTGCTTCAGGAGAGTGTTGCGGCTCGGGTGGCGACGCCACCCAGTCCTCGGCGAAAAAGAGGGTAATTCAGACACATTATGCTCACGCGCTTGCGAGAAATTGTCGAAAATGTTGCGGCAACGGCCCGCCTTAGTGATGCGCTGGACATTCTGGTCAATGAGACCTGTCAGGCTATGGACACGGAAGTCTGTTCCATTTATCTGGCCGATCACGATCGTCAATGCTATTACCTGATGGCGACGCGCGGGTTGAAAAAGCCGCGCGGGCGCACGGTTACGCTGGCGTTTGGGCAAGGCATTGTCGGGCTGGTTGGGCAACGTGCTGAGCCCATCAATCTGGCCGACGCTCGTACGCACCCCAGCTTCAAATATATCCCCGCGGTCAAAGAGCAACATTTTCGTTCTTTTCTCGGTGTTCCCATTATTTACCGTCGCCACCTGCTGGGTGTGCTGGTGGTTCAACAGCGTGAACATCGTCAGTTTGATAAAAACGAAGAGTCGTTCATGGTGACGCTGGCTACGCAGATGGCCGCTATTCTTTCCCTTTCGCAGATAAAAACGCTCTTTGGCCAATACCGCCAGACGCGCGTTAAAGCGCTAGTCGCAGCACCCGGTGTGGCGATTGCCCCTGGCTGGCAGGATTGTACCCAACCTTCTCTGGAACAGGTTTTCCCCGCATCCAGTTTGGATAGTGAGCGCGAGCGTTCCCGTTTAACGCAGGCGTTAGAAGAGGCGACGGCGGAATTCCGTCGCTTCAGCAAGCGGTTTAGCGCCAGCGCGCAGAAAGAAAGCGCGGCGATTTTCGATTTGTATTCGCACTTGCTGAATGATGCGCGCCTCAAACGTGAACTGTTTCAGGAAGTAGATGCGGGCAACGCCGCCGAGTGGGCTGTAAAGCTGGTTATCGAGCGTTTTGCGGCGCAGTTCACCAATTTGCAGGACACCTATTTACGCGAGCGCGCAGGCGATCTGCGTGCGTTAGGGCAACGCCTGCTCTTTCATCTCGACGATAACGCGCAAATCATGGGGCAATGGCCTGAACGCTTTATTCTCGTTGCGGATGAATTAACGGCTACGCTGCTCGCGGAACTGCCGCCGGAGCGGTTGGCGGGCGTCGTTGTCTATGACGGTGCTGCCAATTCACATGCGGCGATTCTGGTTCGTGCCATGGGCATTCCTACGCTGGTTGGCGCGGACATTCAGCCTGAGCTGCTGCATCAGCGACAGTTGATCATTGACGGCTATCGCGGTGAGTTGCTGGTCGATCCTGAACCGGTGCTGGTGCAGGAATACCAGCGTCTGCTGACGGAAGAAAACGAGCTAACTCGTCTGGCCGAAGGCGAGATGGAGCAGCCTGCCGTGCTGAAAAGCGGTGAGCGCATTCAGGTCATGTTGAATGCGGGATTAAGCGCCGATCATGAAAAACGCTTTATCAATCAGGTTGATGGTGTTGGACTGTACCGCACGGAAATCCCTTTTATGTTGCAAAGCGGGTTTCCGTCCGAAGATGAGCAGATGGCACAATACCAAAGCATGTTGGATCTTTATCCTACGCGCCCCGTGATGCTGCGTACGCTGGATATTGGTGCGGACAAGCCGCTGCCTTATCTGCCTATCAGCGAGGAGAATCCTTGCCTTGGCTGGCGTGGCATTCGTATTACCCTCGATCAGCCTGAAATTTTTCTGATTCAGGTGCGCGCCATGCTGCGTGCTAACGCGCATATCGGTAATCTCAATATTCTGTTGCCAATGATCAGCAGCCTGGATGAAATCAGTGAAGCGCGTCGCCTGATCGATCAGGCCGCAGGCGAGGTAGAAGAATTACTGGGCTTCCCGCAGCCCAAGCCGCGGATTGGGATCATGATCGAAGTGCCATCGATGCTGTTTCTGCTCCCTCAACTGGCTTCCCGCATCGATTTTGTTTCGGTTGGCACCAACGATCTGACGCAGTATCTGCTGGCGGTAGATCGTAACAACGCTCACGTAGCATCGCTTTATGACAGCCTTCATCCTTCGATGTTACAAGCGCTGAATATGATTGCTGTCGAGTGTGAACGACATAACATTCCGCTTTCCGTGTGCGGTGAAATGGCCGGGGAAGCGCTTGGCGCACTGCTGTTGACCGGACTGGGTTATCGCTCTCTCAGCATGAACGGGCGCAGCGTTGCGCGAATTAAATATTTGCTGCGCCAAATTACGCTGGCTGAGTCGCAGGCATTGGTGAAGCAATTACTGAGCGCACAGAGTGCGACGGAAGTTCGACAGTGGGCGGCGATTTTCATGGAAGAGCATGGACTGGGCGGCTTGATTCGCGGCGGGCGCTAATGCGTAACGCAGCCAACGCACAGGCAACTTGAAGCATAACGAGTATAAATGTTTTACAGAACTTTTCCCCACAGCGAGCAATGAGCACGGGCGCGTATGCTATGATTCGCCACCGCGGTTTGCAGGAATGGATTCATTCTCCTGCCTTTTGCCTATCAATGACGATCCCGAAAGCAGGGATAACACAATAAAATATGTGGTGAATGATGACGACAAGCTATCTGGCGTTTCCTCAGTTTGATCCAGTGATTTTCTCAATTGGCCCGTTGGCGCTGCACTGGTATGGGCTGATGTATCTGGTGGGTTTTGTATTTGCCATGTGGTTGGCGGTGCGTCGGGCGAATAAACCGGGTAGCGGTTGGACCAAGGATGAAGTCGAAAACCTGCTGTATATGGGGTTCCTTGGGGTCTTCGTCGGCGGGCGTCTGGGCTATGTCCTGTTTTATGCCTTCCCGTCATTTCTTGAAAATCCGCTCTATCTTTTCAAAGTCTGGGATGGCGGTATGTCGTTCCACGGCGGTTTAATGGGCGTTATCTGCGTCATGCTGTGGTTTGCTCATCGAACCAAACGCCATTTCTTCCAGGTCGCTGATTTTATTGCGCCTCTGATTCCTTTCGGGCTCGGTGCAGGCCGCTTGGGCAACTTTATCAACGGCGAACTGTGGGGACGTGTCACGACAGATACCCCGTGGGCCATGCTGTTTCCTGGCTCGCGCAGCGAAGATATGATGCTGGCTGTCAGCAATCCGCAATGGCAGACGATTTTCAATCAGTTCGGTATGCTGCCGCGTCATCCTTCCCAGCTGTATCAAATGATGCTGGAAGGTGTGGCTCTGTTTATCATTCTGAACCTCTTTATTCGTAAGTCTCGGCCGATGGGCAGTGTGTCGGGACTTTTCCTTATCTGCTACGGTATGTTCAGGATTATTACCGAATTCTTCCGCCAGCCGGATGCGCAGTTAGGGCTGTTCGGTGGCCTGTTCAGCATGGGACAAATCCTGTCGTTGCCAATGGTGCTCGCCGGTATTCTGATGATGGTCTGGGCCTATCGCCGCCAGCCTGCACAGCAATAATCCGCCGTCCTTCTTTAATATTTGTGGTGAGGTAGTATGAAACAGTATCTGGATCTGATGAAAAAAGTGCTTGAAGAAGGCACGCCGAAGGCCGACCGTACCGGTACGGGCACGCGTTCCATTTTCGGCCATCAGATGCGTTTCAACTTGCAGGACGGGTTTCCGCTGGTTACCACCAAAAAATGCCACCTGCGTTCGATTATCCATGAACTACTTTGGTTTCTGAACGGCGATACCAATGTTGCTTATCTGAATGAAAACAAAGTCAGTATTTGGGACGAATGGGCAGATGAGAACGGTGATTTGGGGCCAGTTTACGGTAAACAGTGGCGTTCGTGGGGAGCCGCAGACGGTCGTCAGATCGACCAGTTGAAGAATGTCCTGACCCAGTTGAGACAGGATCCAGATTCTCGCCGTATTATCGTGTCCGCCTGGAACGTGGGCGAGTTGGACAAAATGGCGCTGGCACCGTGCCACGCGTTTTTCCAGTTCTACGTGGCAGATGGCAAACTCTCTTGCCAGCTTTATCAGCGCTCGTGCGATATCTTCCTCGGCCTGCCGTTCAACATCGCCAGCTATGCGCTTCTGGTGCATATGGTGGCGCAGCAGTGCGATCTGGACGTCGGTGATTTCGTCTGGACAGGTGGTGACACGCATCTGTACAACAACCATATGGAACAGACGCACTTACAGTTGAGCCGTGAACCGCGCGCATTGCCTAAGCTGGTGATTAAACGCCGCCCAGATACGCTGTTCGACTATCGTTTCGAAGATTTTGAAATCGAGGGATACGATCCGCATCCTGCCATCAAAGCACCGGTGGCAATCTAAAGCCTTTCATCGTTTCTCTGGGCCGCGTAATGCGGCCCTTTTTGTTTCCTCGCTTTCCCACCTCCCCGCACGTTTTTCCTGTTGTTACATCGTTGCAGTAAAACATTGCGAACCGCCGCGTATAGCGCTGTTAACACGCTGTTTTTGCGGATAAGACTCACTATCCTGACGCCATGAAAACAGGGAATCGACAACTCCGAGGATTTACCTTGCTTGAATTATTGGTGGTGCTGACGATTGTGGCACTGATGGCGGGCGGCGGCCTGCATGGCTGGATTCAGTATCAGCAGGCCATCCGTCTGGAACAGAGCGTGCAGCAACTGCTCGACTTTTTGAGTCGGGTTCAGGCCAATGCCTACTGGCATAACGAAACCCGCACAGCGAAGCTGATACCACAGGGGGCGCTGTGGTGTGTGGTTTCTGGTCAGAATGAAAAGCAGGCAGAGGCGGTATGCCGTGAGAACGATGCGGGACAGTTCGTTCGCCGCACACAGGATGTCGTGTTGGTAAAGTCCACAAGCAATGTTTTCACGTTCTTTGGCTTGCGCAACGCCGCACAGGCTGGGCACATCTCGTTATCGAACGCTGCGGGGCAACTGCGTCTGGTTATCTCGGTGAGGGGACGCATTCGTCTGTGCAGCGAGTCGCAAGCTGTTTTGGCGATTCCCTTATGTTGAAACAGAAAGTGTTGAAACAGATCGTGTTGAGACAGAGAGTGTGGAGGCTGAACGTATTGAGACAAGCAGGGTTAGGGTGTGAACAACGCGGCTTCACACTGCCGGAAATCCTGCTGGCGTTGAGTTTAGGTAGCCTGATTATGCTGTCGGCAGCGCAGTTGTACCCTCTGTTGCGCAGCCAAAGTCAGGACAGCGCACAGCTTTTCCGACTGGAACAGCTATTCAGTCAGGTAGCGATGGGAATTGAGAAAGATATCCGTCGGGCGGGGTTTTGTGCGGGAACGTGTCAGGGAAAGGCGATCAGCATGGGGAAGTATCCGGGAGAAGTGGAAAACAGCTGCCTGAATGTCTCTTACGATCTGAACCGGAATGGCGTGTGGGATGGTGGAGAACAGCAGGATGCCGAGTCTTTTGGCTATCGCCTGCGCGGCAGGTCGTTGGAAATTCAGAGTGGGGCGCATAACTGTCAGGGTGACCGGTGGGAGAAGCTGTTCGATCCGCAGGAGGTGGTGCTCACGGTGTTCCGACTACAGCGCCTGTCTGCGCAAAATGAGGTGGCGTTGTATGAACTGCAACTGGCTGGTTATTGGGCCAAACGTCCTGCCGTTCGGCAGCATACCACTCGCATTATTCTCGGTCGCAACCAATGAGGACAGGAAAGCAAGGAGGGAGTGGAACGCTGGCTATGGTGCTGCTTATCGCTATTATCGGCCTGCTGCTAATGTCTGGTTTGCAACGCCAGCTTGATGCCGCCATTCAGATGGGAAACGATGAACGATACTATCTGCGAGCCTTCAATCAGGCATTGTCCTCACTGAACTGGGGAAGCGGGCAGCGCTGGGGCACGATAACGGAAAACTGGCAGTGCCAGCAGCTGTCGACGGAACAGCTAGCGGTATGTTTGCGTGCAGCCTCGGATGGGGATCAAGGAATACTACGCGGCGAAGGGACGCTCCCCGCTTCTGTGCGAGCGTTGAGGCTGTATCAGCGAGTGTCATTTTCGGCACTGTCGGCGGGCCAGATTGCTATTCAACCATTAGGTAATGGCTGGCTAGACTTTTGCCCAGATAAAGATGTCGCACGCTGTGATGCAACGGAGTGGCGCAGTGAATAACAGATTCGTAAGTCGTCAATCTGGTTTCAGCTTACCGGAGACGCTGGTGGCGGCGTTGCTGTTTGCCGTATCGCTGATGGGGCTACTGCAATATCACCAGATCTTACAACAGTCATTTCAGCACCAGTGGCAACAGCGTCAGGCTTGGCGGTTTGCTATGCAACAGCTTGAGGCCTATGAAGCGGGTGTGTCGTATCATTCGTTCAATCTTGATGATGCAACGTCTCCGTCGGGTAAAAACTGGCAGTTTAGCCTGTTAGAACAGCAACAAAGCGGAGAATGCCGTCAGGTAACGGCAAGAGTCATGACGCCACGTCGCTATCAGGCTACACTGAACCGTTGGTTTTGCCTGCCATCACCACCAGTAAGTGATTGGGGTGAGTAAAAGAAGCCAACGCACATGCAGCTTGAAGTATGACGGGTATATGAATGATCAATCGTAAGCAGCGGTAGCAGGAGCCAGAATGTTTAGAATCTATCACTCCAATCAGTTGGATATCTTGAAAAGACTGATGGTTGAGCTGATAAAGCGTCAGCCGCTTGTGGATCCTTTCCAGCAGGAAGTGATTTTGGTACAAAGCCCGGGGATGGCGCAGTGGTTGCAAATTGAACTGGCTACGGACTTTGGCATTGCTGCCAATATTCAATTCCCGCTGCCCGGCGTTTTTTTGTGGAATATGTGTCGCCATGTGCTGCCGGATATTCCAAAAGAAAGCGCCTTCAGCAAGGATGCGATGACGTGGAAACTCATGCATTTGCTACCCGATTTGTTGGCACAGCCTGACTTTTCAGCACTTAACCACTATTTGCAGGATGATGATAACCAGCGCAAGTTGCACCAACTTGCCGGACGCGTGGCGGATCTTTTCGATCAATACCTGATTTATCGCCCTGATTGGATTAAAGCATGGCAAGAGGGGAAACTGGTTGACGATCTCGGTGGTAACCAACTGTGGCAATCGGCGCTGTGGCGCGCGCTGGTGGATTACACGCGTGAACTGGCGCAGCCCGAATGGCACCATGCGATTCTATACCAACGTTTTATTCATGCATTAGAACAGGCAAAAACATGTCCTAAAGGTCTGCCGCCACGCGTTTTTATCTGCGGTATCTCCGCGTTACCTCCGATCTACTTACAGGCGTTGAACGCACTGGCACAGCACATTGATGTGCATCTGTTATTTACCAATCCCTGCCGCCATTACTGGAGTGACATTCAGGATTATAAATTTCTGGCGAAGCTAAAAGCCCGCAACCGCCGTTTACATCGCTTTGGACGCGAGCAGACTGATGAGACTCGCCCGCTATTTCGCGATCTTTCACAGGCAGAAACGCTGTTCAATGACGACGGTAAACAGTCGATTAATAACCCGCTGCTCGCATCGTGGGGCAAGCTGGGGCGCGATAACCTGTATCTGCTGGCCGAATTGGATAACGTTCAGGAAATCGATGCCTTTGTTGAGTCGGATGGCGAAAACTTACTGCAAACTTTGCAGCGCGACATCCTTGAGTTGGAAGATCATGCGATCGTAGCGGTAAGCCACGAGACACAGAACACAAGCGCTCAGAAACGCCGTCTGGAACCCGATGACCGTTCGATTGATTTCCATGCCTGCCATAGTCCGCAGCGTGAGGTTGAAGTGCTTCACGATCGGCTGTTGGCCATGATGGCAGACGATCCTGAGCTGATGCCGCGCGATGTGATCGTGATGATGGCGGACATCGACAGCTATACCCCGTTTATTCAGGCCGTGTTTGGCAACGCTCCGGACAACCGCTATCTGCCTTTTGCCATCTCCGATCAGCGTGCGCGACATGCGCATCCTGCGTTGCAGGCGGTGATCAGTCTGTTAGATTTGCCCACCAGTCGTTTTACGGCGGAGCAGGTTTTAGCGTTGCTTGAAGTCCCTGCGTTGGCTGCCCGTTTCGGTATTCAGGAAGAAGGGCTACGGCGTTTGCGCCTGTGGGTGGTGGAATCGGGCGTGCGCTGGGGATTGGATGACGACAACGTACGCGATCTGATGCTTCCGCCAACGGGGCAGCATACGTGGCGTTTCGGCCTGACGAGGATGCTGCTGGGCTATGCGATGGATAGCCAGGTTGGCGACTGGCAGGGCGTGCTGCCTTATGATGAATCCAGCGGGCTGATTGCGGAGTTGGCTGGTCAACTGGCCGAGCTGCTGATGCAGATTCATCAATGGCGCCAGCGCCTGTCTCAGCCACGTTTGCTGGTCGATTGGTTACCGCTATGCCGAGAACTGATCGAAACCTTCTTTGATGCGGATAGCGAGACCGAAGCGGCGCTGGCGCTAGTTGAAAAACAGTGGCAGCACGTGATTGGCATGGGCACGATGGCGCATTATCCGCAACAGGTGCCGATCTCTCGGTTACGTGATGAACTGTCACGGCGTCTCGATCAAGAGCGACTCAGCCAGCGTTTTCTGGCCGGTGCTATCAACTTTTGTACGCTGATGCCTATGCGTTCCATCCCCTTCAAGGTCGTGTGTTTACTGGGCATGAACGATGGCGTTTACCCTCGGACGCTGCCACCGCTTGGGTTCGATCTGATGGGGCGGAAAATCAAGCGCGGTGACCGTAGCCGACGTGACGATGACCGCTATCTGTTTCTTGAAGCGCTCCTGTCGGCACAGCATAAACTTTATATCAGCTATATAGGGCGCTCGATCCAGGATAATACGCGCCGCTATCCTTCCGTATTGGTCAGCGAACTGACGGAATATATCGCGCAGAGCTATGTCCTGCCGGGCGATGAAGCGCTGGATATCGATAGCAGCGCGGAACGCGTTGTAAAGCACCTCTGCCGTGAGCATAGCCGTATGCCTTTTGATGCGCATAACTTCTTGCCTACACCGCAGCCGTTAAGTTTTGCGGCAGAGTGGCTGGCGGCGGCGAATCGAAAAGGGGAAGCCCAGCCTGATTTTGATCGTGAAGCGCTGTCCGAAAGATCAAGTGATAGCGATGTCAGTTTGGACGATCTGAAGCGTTTTTATCGCCACCCTGTGCGAGCCTTTTTTCAACTGCGGCTTGGTGTGAGTTTTATGCTGCACAGTGACGAACTATTGGATGAAGAGCCCTTTGTCGTCGATAGCCTGAATCGCTATCAATTGAATAGCGAGCTGCTTAATACTTTGATTAATGAAGGCGATACGGAAAAACTGTACCGTCGCGCCAGAGCCGCGGGCGAATTGCCCTACGGCGCGTTTGGCGAAATTTACTGGCAGGAACAGCAGCAGGATATGGCGCAGCTAGCCGCGCGTGTGCGTGATGAACTAACACCGTCGCTGTCGGTGAGCCGGGAAGTTGATATCCTCCTTGACGGTGTGCGCGTTAGCGGCTGGCTGAATCAGGTTCAGCCGGATGGTTTGCTGCGCTGGCGTGCCGGTACGCTTTCCATGAAGGATGGCATTACGCTGTGGCTGGAACATCTGGCCTATTGTGCAACGGGTGGACAGGGAGAAAGTCGGCTGTATGGGCGGGAAGACACCGCATGGCGCTTTGCCGCACTGTCGGAAGCGCAGGCCAGAGAACATCTGAGCGTCATGTTGGATGGATATCGTCAGGGAATGAGTAAGCCGCTGTTACTGCTCAATAAAGCAGGGAGTGCATGGTTGGCTGAATGTTATGATCGTGAAAGTGATAGCCTGCGGTCAGATGAAGAGGCGCAGAATAAGGCGCGTGCCCGCTTGCTGCAAGCCTGGCAGGGCAACATGGGAATGCGAGGGGAAGGTGAAGATTATTACCTGCAACGCATTATTCGTGAGTTGGATGAAAAACGAATGAATGAGGTGATTGAAGCGGCGCAAATCTGGCTACTGCCACCGTTCCGCTCTAATCTGGCTTGATGAATGTGTTTTGAATAATGTCTGTATCGATTTCGAGGTGCGAAAAGATAACGCACTGCAACGTGAAAAGTGATGGATATGAGGTTGGAGAATTGCATGCGTAAACAGTGGGTCTGGATTACCGGGTGGTTTCTTTTATTCACATTCTGGCTTCCGGCGAGTTGGGCTGAAACGGGTTGGCAACCGCTGGCTCAGACGATTCGAAAAAGCGAAAAAGATCCGCGACAATATCAGGCGATTAAACTGGATAACGGAATGACGGTTCTGTTGGTTTCCGATCCACAGGCACCCAAGTCGCTGGCATCACTGGCGCTGCCTATTGGCTCGCTGGACGATCCCAATAATCAACTCGGGTTAGCGCACTACCTCGAACACATGGTGTTGATGGGCTCGAAACGTTACCCAGAACCAGAGGCGCTTTCCGAGTTTTTGAAAAAGCATGGCGGTAGCCACAATGCCAGTACGGCGTCTTACCGCACGGCATTTTATCTGGAAGTGGAAAACGATGCGCTGCGGCCTGCCGTGGATCGGATGGCCGATGCTATCGCGGAGCCGCTGCTCGATCCGGTAAACGCCGATCGCGAGCGTAATGCGGTCAATGCGGAATTGACGATGGCGCGTTCACGTGACGGTCACCGCATGGCACAGGTAGGGGCGGAAACATTGAATCCTGCGCACCCAAGCGCACGTTTTTCAGGCGGTAATCTTGAAACCCTGAGCGATAAACCCGGCAGCAAACTGCATGATGAGCTGGTGAAGTTCTACCAGCAATACTACTCAGCCAACCTGATGAAAGGGGTGATTTATAGCAATCAACCTCTGCCTGAACTGGCGAAACTGGCTGTCGACACATTCGGGCGTATTGCCAATCACAACGCTAGCATCCCTGCGGTTACGGTTCCCGTAACGACGGAGAAGCAGCGTGGCGTAATGATTCACTATGTTCCTGCCCAGCCGAGAAAACAGCTGCGTATTGAGTTTCGCGTCAGCGATATTAGCCAGGAATTCCGTAGTAAGACGGATACCTATATCAGCTATCTGCTCGGCAATCGCAGCCAGAATACGCTCTCCGACTGGCTGCAAAAGGAAGGGTTGGTTGAGTCTATTGGTGCCGGTTCTTCACCGATAATCGACCGCAACGGCGGGATGTTCGCTATTTCAGCCTCGCTGACCGACAAAGGCTTGGCGCAACGCGACGAAGTGATTGCAGCCATATTCCGTTACCTGCAACAAATCCGTACCGAAGGGATTCAACAGCGTTATTTTGATGAGATCGCACATGTTATGGATCTGGATTTCCGCTATCCGTCCATCAGCCGGGATATGGATTACATCGAGTGGCTGGTTGATACCATGCTGCGCGTGCCGGTCGAGCACACGCTGGATGCGCAGTATGTGGCGGATCGCTACGATCCGAAGGCTATCGCCGCACGACTGGATGAGATGACGCCGCAGAATGCGCGTGTTTGGGTCATCAGCCCGAATGAGCCTCATAATAAGGTCGCCTATTTTGTCGATGCGCCGTACGAGATGGATAAAATCCCGTCTGCGACCTTTGCAAAATGGAAAACGCTGGGTCAGAAAATGTCGTTGTCGTTGCCAACGATCAACCCTTACATCCCGGATGATTTCTCTCTGATCAACACGGATAAGGCGATGACTAAACCGACGCTCCTGCTGAATCAGCCGGGGTTGCGCGTGCTGTACATGCCAAGCCACTACTTCGCCGATGAGCCAAAAGCAGAGATCACACTGTTTCTCCGTAATCAGGAAGCACGCAGTACCGCCCGTAATCAGGTGCTGTTTGCGTTAAACGATTATCTGGCCGGTCTGGCGTTGGATGAACTGAGCTATCAGGCGTCGATTGGTGGCATCAGTTTCTCTACCCGCAGCAATGATGGCCTGGTGATTAGTGCAGATGGCTATACCCAACATTTGCCACGGTTGCTACTGACGTTGGCGGATGGCTATGCCTCCTTTACCTCGACGGAAGCACAGTTGGAGCAGGCTAAATCCTGGTACTTGCAGCAGTTGGATGCAGTCGAGAAATCAAAAGCCTTTGAACAGGCGCTACAGCCGATTCAGGCGGTATCGCAACTGCCTTACTTCGAGCGTGGAGAACGTCGTAAGCTGTTGAAAGATATCCGTTTACAGGATGTGGTTAACTACCGCAACGATCTGCTGCAAAAAGCCACGCCGGAAATGCTGGTCGTCGGCAATCTGGCACCAGAGCGGGTAACCGAACTGGCGAACACGCTGAAAGCGCATCTGAAGGCTAACGGCGAAAATCTGTCGCGCAGTGATGATGTTAAAGTCAGTAAGCCGCAGCTTGCCAACCTACAGCGCCCAGGCAGCAGCACAGATTCTGCGTTAGCGGCGGTGTATGTGCCGACTGGCTACTCGGAAACACAAAGCATGGCCTATGGCTCGGTGCTGGGGCAGATCGTTCAACCTTGGTTCTATAGCCAACTGAGAACGGAAGAGCAGTTGGGCTATGCGGTGTTTGCCTTCCCGACGACCGTTGGCCGACAGATGGGAATCGGCTTCCTATTGCAAAGCAATAGCAAACAACCCGCTTATTTGTATCAGCGCTATGAAGACTTTTTCCTGAAAGCGCAAAAGCGACTGCGTGAGATGAGTGAAGACGAGTTTGCGCAGTATAAGCAAGGCGTGATGAATGAACTGAGCCAGCGTCCGCAAACATTGGGCGAAGAGGCCAGCCGACTGCGTAGCGATTTGGATCGGGAAAATTTTGCTTTTGATTCGCGCGAGAAATTGCTCGAACAAATCAAGCCGCTGACCGTGAAGCAACTGGCAGATTTCTTCCAGCAGGCGCTGAAGCCTGAAGGTCTGGCGGTGCTGTCGCAGGTTTCCGGTAGCCATCATGGTAAAGCTGACTATGCTGCACCGAAAGGGTGGCATACCTACGCGGATGCGTCTTCATTGCAGAAAACGTTGCCGCGTGAGAAAGCTCCCACGATGATCCCTGCACCAGCAGCACAGCCAGCGGCATCGGAAGCTGTCGGTAAGGTTTCAGCAGAATGAAAAATGCCGCGCCGCAATCATTAGACGTCATGACGTTGCCGCTCTTAGGAGAGCGGCTGATTGAGGCGTCGGCTGGAACGGGGAAAACCTATACGCTGGCTGCGCTCTATCTACGTCTGCTGTTGGGGCTGGGTAAGCAAGCCGCGTATCCACGGCCGTTACTGGTCGAAGAAATTCTGGTTGTGACCTTTACGGAGGCCGCGACCGAAGAGCTACGCGAACGCATTCGTGCCAGAATTCACGCGTTGCGCATTGCCTGCCTGCGTAAAAACGCGCAGGTTCAATCGGCGCAGGAACCTAAGGATAGCTCGCTAGCACAGCTGCTGGCGGAGATTGCGGATCATCGAGAGGCCGCCGATGTATTATTGGCAGCCGAACGGCAAATGGACGAAGCGGCGATCTACACGATCCACGGTTTCTGCCAACGTATGCTCAGTACCAATGCGTTTGAATCCGGCGTGCTTTTTGAACAGGTGCTGATAGAAGATGAGCAGCCGTTACGCCGTCAGGCCTGCGCTGATTTCTGGCGTCGCTATTGTTATCCGCTGCCGGTAGACGTTGCGCGTATTGTCGGTCTGGAGTGGAAAGGGCCGGAGAATTTGCTGGCCGATCTGGCGCCTTATCTGCACGGTGAAGCGCCTGCGTTTCGCTTGCCGCCAGAAGAGGACGAAACGTTGCTGAGTCGACATGAGAAAATCGTGGCGACGATCGACGCTTACAAACAACGCTGGCTGGCGTCAGCACCGGAGTTGGAAGCACTGATCAGTGCTTCTGGTGTCGATAAACGCAGCTATAGCAGTAAGCATCTTCCCAACTGGCTACAGAAAGTCACGTTGTGGGCTGAGCAACCGACGCTGGATTATCAACTGCCGAAAGATCTAGTGAGGTTTGCCCAGCAAACGTTAATTGAGAAGACGAAGAAAGGTGAACCGCCCGTTCATGTCATCTTTGAGGTAACAGAGCGGCTGCTGGAAACGCCGCTATCGCTGCGTGATTTGGTTATTGTACGTGCGCTGTCGGCAATTAGGGATTCTGTGCGTGAAGAAAAACGGCAGCGTGCGGAACTGGGGTTTGACGATCTGCTGAGCCGTTTGGATGATGCATTGCAACAGCCGAGTGGCGAACAGCTTGCCAATGCCATTCGTGAGCGTTATCCGGTGGCGATGATCGATGAGTTTCAGGATACCGACCCCCAACAATATCGTATTTTCCGCACGCTTTATGTCGGGCAGCCGCAATGTGGCCTATTATTGATCGGTGACCCTAAGCAGGCCATTTATGCGTTTCGCGGTGCGGATATTTTTACCTATATGCACGCGCGTGGAGAAGTGGCTGCACATTATACGCTGGGCACGAACTGGCGTTCGTCGCACCAGATGGTGCGCGGTGTTAATCGCCTTTTTGAACGTCTCGAACATTCTTTTATTTTTCACAATATCCCTTTTCTGCCGGTCAAGCCTGCGGAATCTAAGCGCGGTTTGGTATTTGACGTTGCCGGACAGCCTCAGCCTGCGTTGCAATTCTGGCTAACGGGTGAAGAACCTATTGGCGTAGGGGATTATCAGCAGCAGATGGCGCGCCAGTGTGCGGCGCAGATTCGTGACTGGCTAGCCGCCAGTCAGCGCAATGAGGCCTGGCTGGTAACCGATGATTCCCGGCGTTTGGTCAAAGCCTCTGACATGAGCGTGCTGGTGCGTAGCCGACGTGAAGCCTCGCTGATTCGTGATGCGCTGAGCCGTTTGTCCATTCCCTCGGTGTACCTGTCCAATCGCGATAGCGTGTTCACTACGCCTGAAGCCAGCGATATCTTGTGGTTGTTGCAGGCGGTGTTGGCACCCGAGCAGGAGCGCACGTTACGTAGCGCCATGGCGACGGCTCTAATGGGGCTGGATGCCGAACAAGTTGATGCCTTAGGGCAAAGCGAAACCGCGTGGGATGCGCTGGTGGACGAGTTTGCTGGCTACCGTGCGCTGTGGCGTCAACGGGGTGTACTGCCAATGCTGCGTGCGCTGATGAGCCACCATCAATTGGCGGAGAACCTGCTCGCGAGTGCTGAGGGGGAACGCCGCATTACCGATATTTTGCATATCGGTGAGTTGTTGCAGGATGCCTCGGCAACGCTCGACAGCGAACACGCACTGGTGCGCTGGCTATCGCAACAGATTGTCCAGCCTAATCCGCAGGCAGAAAACCAACAGCTGCGTCTGGAAAGCGACCGCCATCTGGTGCAGATCGTGACGATCCATAAATCGAAAGGGCTGGAGTATCCTCTGGTGTGGCTACCTTTCATCAGCAATTTCCGCGTGCAGGATCAGGGGATTTATCACGATCGCGATAGCTATCAGGCCGTGTTGGATCTGCAAAATAATGAAGAAAGTCAGACGCTGGCGGAAGAAGAGCGGCTGGCGGAAGATTTGCGTTTGCTGTATGTCGCACTCACCCGTTCTATCTACCACTGTAGCGTTGGCGTTGCGCCCGTTCAGCGGTCGCGTAAGAAAGATGGCAGCAGTGATATGCACCATAGTGCGCTGGGCTATTTGCTCCAGCGGGGTCAAGAGGCGGATGTCGCTACGTTGGTCAGCGAGCTTGAGGGAATGGTGGGCGACGGTGTCGCATTGACACGACTACAGGCGACGGAAGCGCAGCGCTGGCAACCGGAACAACCAGAATTACCAGAGCTGCGGGCTCGCCATATTGAGCGCCAACTGCGTGACGGCTGGCGAGTAACCAGTTATTCGGGGCTTCAGCAACATGGTGCTGCAAACGCACAGGATCTGGTGCCGCGTCTGGATATTGAAGCGATAGGTGAACGTCAGGAAGCGGGTGAAACCCAATTGACGCCGCATACGTTCCCGCGTGGTGCGAGTCCGGGGACGTTTTTGCATAGCCTGTTTGAAACGCTGGATTTTACCCAACCCGTTGATGATGACTGGCTGGCCGAACAGTTGCAGCTTCAGGGGTTTGAAGCGCACTGGCATCCGGTGTTGAAGGCATGGATGGATACGCTTTTGAATACGCCGCTTAACGAGCAAGGGATTACGCTATCGGCGCTGGATAATTCGGATAAGCAGGCTGAACTACAGTTCTATATACCGATTAAGGCACCGATACAGGCGGCGCAGCTTGATCGGTTGGCAAAGCACTACGACCCGCTCTCCGCACAGTGTCCGGCGCTCTCTTTTCAGCAGGTTAAAGGCATGCTGAAAGGGTTTATCGATCTGGTCTTTCGCTGGGAAGGACGTTACTACCTGCTGGACTACAAATCCAATTGGCTTGGCCCTGAGGCCAGTGCTTACACTCAGACTGCCATGGCGCAGTCGATGGCCGAGCACCGCTATGACTTGCAATATCAGCTTTACACGTTGGCTCTGCATCGCTATCTGCGTCATCGCATTGCGGATTATGACTATGAGCGCCATTTTGGCGGGGTGTTTTATCTGTTTTTACGCGGTGTTGAGGAATCCCACCCCGGTAATGGCATCTTTGCTTTTCGCCCTCCTGCTGAATTTGTTTTCGGGCTTGATGCATTGTTCGAAGGTGATGTGTTCAACGGTGATGTGTTTAAGGGAAGGGCACCTGATGATGCTGACACAGGAGTTTCATCATGATTGCCTTGCTTGAAATAGCGCAAGCGCGGCGGTTGCTGCGCCCGCTGGATATCCAGTTTGCCAGAATGTTGGCAGATGACACGCAGCCTGAACTGTTGCTGGCCGCCGCCTGCCTGAGTGCACATTCGGGCGCGGGGCACGTGTGTCTACCGTTGGAAAACTTGCAGGCGCAGACGCTATTTGACGGTCGTGAACCTGAACTGGCGCAACAGCTGATCACAGAATCTGGGATCAACACGGTTGCCGTATGGCAGCAACGTTTGCTGGCGTCCGATGCCGTTAGCGACGGCAGCAAACCGACGCCTCTGGTGCTGCAAGGCGAAAAACTTTATTTACAGCGTAGCTGGCAGAGTGAAGGGCGCGTAGCGCAGTTTATCGCTAGCGAGCGTGATTCTATGTCGATCGATGAACCTGCGATTCGGGCGGTACTGGATCGGCTGTTTCCTGATACCGGCGAAGAAATTGATTGGCAGAAAGTGGCCGCCGCTGTTGCGTTGACGCGCCGTATTGCGGTTATTTCCGGTGGACCGGGGACGGGGAAAACGACGACGGTTGCCAAGCTGCTGGCGGCGCTGATTGAGCTGAACACGGGAGAGGCGTTACGTATTCAATTAGCTGCGCCTACCGGAAAGGCAGCCGCGCGGCTAACGGAATCGCTGGGGTTGGCATTGCACCGTCTGGCGGTGGATCAACGACAGCGAGAGGCGTTTCCGCAGGAAGCGACAACGCTGCATCGCCTTTTAGGTGCGGTAACGGATAGCCAGCGCCTGCGTCACCATCAGGGAAATCCACTTCATCTGGATGTGCTGATTGTGGATGAGGCTTCGATGGTTGATTTGCCGATGATGGCGAATGTGATCGCCGCACTTCCGGCACAGGCCAGAATTATCTTTCTGGGCGATCGCGATCAGCTGGCGTCCGTCGAGGCGGGGGCGGTGTTAGGTGACATCTGTCGTTTTGCTGAGGCTGGCTATAGCCGTGCGCGGGCGCAGCAGTTGCAGCGGTTAACGGGCTGCGCACTGGATGAGAGCGGCCCCGAAGGGCAGACAACGGTCAGTGACAGTATTTGCCTGTTACGACGGAGCTATCGCTTCGATCCACATTCCGGTATTGGACAACTGGCGCTGGCGGTGAACGGCGGCGATGATGCCCGCGTGCGTGCGGTGCTGAACGGCGAGTTTGCTGATATCACCTGTAGCCCGTTAGCCGAGGCTGAAGAGTATCAGGCGATGCTGGCACAGTGCGTCGAAGGGTATCGTGATTATCTCGATCTTATTGCAGCGGGAGCGACACCAGATGCTGTGCTGCATGCTTTCCAGCGTTATCGCCAACTGTGTGCGTTGCGCGAAGGGCCGTTTGGCGTAGCGGGACTCAATCAGCGCATCGAGCAGGCTTTGCATCAGTCTGGGCTGATTCAGCGCAGTCGCAACCCGCTTAACCGCTGGTATCCCGGCCGACCGGTGATGATTGGACGTAATGATGCCGCGTTGGGTCTGTTCAATGGCGATATCGGTATCGCCATGACGGGAGAAGGTGGAGAGCTGCGTGTGTTTTTCCCTTTGCCGAATGGCGAAACCAAAGATGTTACGCCAAGCCGTCTGCCGCCGCATGAAACGGCCTATGCGATGACGGTGCATAAATCGCAGGGATCGGAGTTCGAGCATACTGCGCTGGTGCTGCCGAACCACTATTTACCCGTGCTGACGCGGGAGTTGGTGTATACCGCTATCACGCGTGCGCGCCAGCGTTTGTCACTCTATACCGATGTCCGAATTCTCTGTCGGGCGGTGAAAACGCCAACGCAGCGCTATAGCGGGTTGGAAGAGAGAATTAGCGCGTTCATTAATGGAACGCGGTAGCCTAAATAATTCGGTTTGAAAGGCAAGGCGTTAGCATTTTGAACAACGCATATGCAGCGTGAAGTATGTGACGGTGATAACGTCAGGCGGACTCGCGCTCAATGAGTGAAAAGCCGATATCCATGACGGGTGAGGGCACGTTCTTCCCCTCAATCTTTTCCGCTAACATTGCCGCGGCATCGGTGCCGATCTTCCAGCGATCGATCCTGACTGTGGTAATGCTTGGCGTGTTGTGTGCCGCGAAATCAAGATCGCCAAATCCCATGACTGCCAGTTTCTTCGGCACCGCTAATCCTCTGGCGGCGGCTTCGATAATCACACCCTGCGCCAGCGTATCGGAACTGCAAATGATGGCATCAAAAGCCTCGCTATCGGCGAGAAGTTCGCTCAGTCCTTGCCGCCCTAACGCAAGCGTCGCGGGCCAGGGGGCGATAGCTTCACGCACATAGTTTCCCGACTGTTTTTGTATGGCGTCGTAAATGCCTTTCTTACGCAGTCCGGCGCGCGCGTCTTCTGTCCAGACAAGGCCGAAGCGCGAATGTCCCTTACCGATCAAATACTGCCCGATGGCATTCCCGATGCTTTCATGGGAAAAACCGACCAGCATATCGAGTGGTGTCGGAGTCAAATCCCAGATTTCAACGACGGGGATTGCGGCGTTGAGGAGGAGTCGCTTGAGCTCGGGCGTGTGGTGAATACCAGTGAGGACGATGCCGTCCGGGCGGCGCGAAAGCAGAGTGGCGACAATCTCCGCCTCGGATTCATTGGTATAGCCAGAGACGCATAACAGCATGTGATAACCGCGCGCGGCCAGCTCATCGCTGATCGCCTGAACGGTATCAACAAACATGCTGTTATTGATTTGCGGCACGACAACGGCAATCAGCTTGCTGCGTCTGGAAGCCAGTCCGCCCGCTAACATATTGGGGATGTAGCCCGTGGCACGGACGGCTTCTATCACCTTGTTCACGGTTTCCGCACGAACAATTTTCGGGTTGTTCAGGGCGCGGCTGACGGTCATGGGAGAAATGCCTGCGGCGCGAGCCACATCTTCAAGCGTGGGCGCTCGAGGCGGAGTGCTGCTGGCGTTCTTATCGCGTTTCAATCACAGGTTCCCTTTTGAGCTGCGCGCACATTCACATGTTGTGGGATTATCGTTGATGGTACATCGGTTTTCCAGTCACCCGTGTTTTTAGCAAACTGCCGAATTTTCTCGTTTTTTCGCGTTGGCAATTGAACTTCCCGCTTCGTATTTTCGTTTTATCCTCTTACTTTTTGTGGTGATTGCGCAATCATTATTTGGTTGTTTGAGATATGTAATGGCATTTTAATGATTGATTTGTGATCTATATTGCATGTTTTTTCTTCATTTATCGCTATCTTCCTTTTGGTTAATAAATGTTAGCGCAATCATTTTATGAGGTGATACATGACCATCAGTGCAAATTCAGCGGCGGTTAGCTATGCAAAAGTCACGAACGTCAGAACGGCTGCCGAGTCAGGCGATCGAATCGAATGGGTAAAACTCTCTCTGGCATTTTTGCCGCTGGCAACGCCGGTTAGCGATGCGAAAGTGCTGACAGGCAGGCAAAAGCCGCTGACTGAAGTGGCAATTATTTTTGCGGAAATTCGTAGTCGTGATGGATTTGAAGGGGTGGGATTCAGCTACTCCAAGCGGGCGGGTGGGCAAGGCATCTACGCTCACGCGAAAGAGATTGCGGATAACCTGCTAGGCGAAGATCCGAACGATATCGATAAGATCTATACCAAACTGCTGTGGGCTGGGGCATCGGTTGGCCGCAGCGGAATGGCGGTGCAGGCTATTTCTCCGCTCGACATTGCACTGTGGGACATGAAAGCTAAGCGTGCAGGTTTGCCTTTGTCGAAGCTGTTGGGTTCACATCGTGATTCCGTACAGTGCTACAACACTTCTGGCGGTTTCCTGCATACGCCGTTGGATCAGGTATTAAAAAATGTCGTGATCTCCCGCGAAAGTGGTATCGGTGGGATAAAACTGAAAGTTGGTCAGCCGAATACGGCGGAGGATATCCGTCGTCTCACGGCGGTACGCGAAGCGTTAGGAGACGACTTCCCGCTGATGGTGGATGCTAATCAGCAGTGGGATCGCGAAACGGCGATTCGGATGGGCAGAAAGATGGAAGCCTTTAATCTGGTCTGGATTGAAGAGCCGCTGGATGCCTACGATGTAGAAGGTCATGCGGCGCTGACGGCAGCGCTGGATACGCCGATTGCCACGGGTGAGATGTTGACCAGTTTCCGCGAGCACGAACAGCTGATTCTTGGTAATGCCAGTGATTTTGTTCAGCCTGATGCACCGCGTGTGGGTGGGATTTCTCCTTTCCTGAAAATCATGGATCTGGCGGCAAAACATGGGCGTAAGCTGGCGCCACACTTTGCGATGGAAGTGCATTTGCACCTGGCTGCGGCCTATCCGATTGAACCCTGGCTGGAACATTTCGAATGGCTGAACCCGCTCTTCAACGAGCAGCTAGAGTTGCGTGATGGACGCATGTGGGTGTCCGATCGCCTAGGATTAGGATTTACGCTGAGTGAACAGGCAAGGAAGTGGACGACGCTGAGCTGTGAGTTTGGCAAGCAGCCCTAAACCGATGAAATCATCGTGGCCGATTTTACTATCGGCCACGAGAAGCTTTATTGAATGGAATAATTCAGAGGTCCAGCACCAGAATCTTCGAGCGACGCTGGTAGTTGTACAGCGCCTGTTTTTTCTTCGGCAGCATTTCCACTTCGGCGGGTAAAAAGCCGCGCTCCTGAAACCAGTGGATGCTGTGTGTGGTCAGCACGAACAGCTTTTGTAGACCCTGCTGGCGCGCCTGAGCGGCAACGCGCATTAACAGCATATCGCCACGTGATGAACTGCGGTAATCCGGGTGAACCGCGACGCAGGCCATTTCACCGATGCTTTCTTCCGGGAACGGATAAAGCGCGGCACAGGCGATGGTCAGGTTATCACGTACCACGACGGTGAATTTGTCGATCTCCATTTCCAGCTGTTCACGCGAGCGTCTAACCAGAATGCCTTGTTCTTCCAGCGGACGGATCAATTCCAGAATACCGCCGATGTCATTGATGGTCGCACGGCGAACCTGCTCGGCGCTTTCCATCACGATCTGCGTACCGATTCCGTCGCGTGAGAACAGTTCCTGCAATAGCGCGCCGTCGTCCTGATAGCTGATCAGGTGGCTACGGCGCACGCCGCTACGACAGGCTTTGACTGCACCGCGCAGGAATCTGACCGTACCAGAGTGGTAATCGCCAGCTTGTTCCAGTACATCAATACGCTGCTGCGCATCGTCAGGGAACAGCTCGGAGATGATGCGGCCTTCTTCGTTGGTCACACCCTGTGACGAGCAGAAGCCGATCATCTTCTCTGCTTTCAGCTTAATGGCGAGCTGGGTTGCAACCTCTTCTGAGGTTAAATTGAAACTTTCACCGGTGACTGAAACAGCAACTGGGCCGAGCAGCACAATCGCGCCGCTATTCAACTGGCGGTGAACCGCTTCTTCATCAATACGACGAATACGGCCACTGTGGCAGTAGTCCACACCGTCATCAACGCCAAGCGGCTGCGCGATAATAAAATTACCGCTGACGACATTAATGTGGGCACCTTGTAGCGGCGTGTTGTTCAGGCTCATCGACAGCCGAGCGGTGATGTCCAGTTGCAGCATACCCGCAGCCTGTTTGACCAGCTCCAGCGTGGCGCTGTCGGTGATACGGGTATTTTTATGATAGTGGGGCTCGTAGTGGTGCGTTGTCAGGTTGGCATCAATCTGGGGGCGGGCACCATAAACGACGACCAGCTTGATCCCCAGACTGTGTAACAGCCCAATATCATTTACGATGCTAGAGAAGTTTGCATGTTCAATGGCCTCGCCACCTAACATGATGACAAACGTTTTGCCACGGTGGGCATTGATATAGGGAACTGAATGGCGGAAGCCCTGAACCAGCTCTGTACTACGTTCCTTCACTGTGAGCCCTCTTTGCATTTTTATTCGTAATTTCTGTATTTTTATTCTTTATAGCGTAAAACGCAAGAGGAAGTATTAACCAGAAAAGTGAGGTTAATACTTCAAATTTATGATATCCGCCAGTTATAAGGCCTGTATATGATTTTTGCATGACAGGGCGGAGCAGATTCGTTAAAGTTTTTGACAATTCTTACCTTTATTCATTTTTTGATGGCATATCCAGTGTATTGGCAACACGACAATGCAGGATAGCGCACAGCAATTAGATCGGAGCGGCATGTCTCATTCGAATCATCATCTGACTCGACGGCGTCTATTACAAAGCGCAGCAGCAACCTGGCTATTAAGCGTTAGTGGTGTGGGTTTGGCTGCGACGACACAGGTCATCGCCGTACGCGTCTGGCCGTCTTCGGCCTATACCCGCGTCACGCTGGAATCCAATCATTCGCTGAAATATAAACAGTTTAGCCTCAGTAATCCTGAACGCATCGTGGTGGATATCGAAAATGTTCATCTGAACAGCGTACTAAAGGAAATAGCCAGCCAGTTTCAGCAGGATAACGATCCGCTGATTAAAGAAGCGCGCATCGGACAGTTTGATAAAAGCACGGTGCGTTTGGTGCTGGAGCTTAAGCAGCAGGCGACGGCTAAAGTCTTTACGCTGGGTCCGGTGGCCGAATTCAAGCATCGACTGGTGCTGGATTTGTACCCTGCGGCAGGGCGCTACGACAACGAAGACGATCCGCTACTGGCGCTGCTGGAGGACTACAACAAAGGCGAATTGGAGCGCACGCTGCCAGCGGAAGCACCGAAAGCGGGGAAAGCAGGGCGGGATCGCCCGCTGATTATTATGCTCGATCCCGGCCACGGTGGTGAAGATCCCGGCGCGATCGGCAAGAATAAAACGCGTGAAAAAGACATCGTGTTGCAAATCGCCCGCCGCCTGCGCAAGCTGATCGATAATGAATCCAACATGAAAGCGTATATGACGCGCAATGAAGATGTATTCATTCCGCTACGTGTACGGGTGGCGAAAGCGCGCAAACAGCGTGCCGATTTGTTCATTTCGATTCATGCGGATGCCTTTACTAATCGATCTGCCAGAGGATCGTCGGTTTTTGCACTCTCGAAGAAAGGGGCAACCAGCACCGCTGCCAAATTTTTGGCTGAGACCCAGAACGAATCGGATTTGATCGGTGGGGTGAGCATGAGCGGCGATCGCTATTTGGATCACACCATGTTCGATCTGGTGCAGACCGCGACGATTGGCGACAGCTTGACGTTTGGTAAAGAGATCCTGACCCGGCTGGGTAAGGTGAATCGTCTGCACAAAAACAGCGTCGATCAGGCCGGATTTGCGGTATTGAAAGCCCCCGATATTCCTTCTGTTCTGGTTGAGACGGCATTTATCAGTAATCTGGAAGAAGAGCGCAAGCTGCGCACCAGTCATTTCCAGCAGCAGATTGCCGAATCTATTTTCGCGGGGATTAAAGCCTATTTTGCCAGTCAGGCGGAGCGGTAGTTTGTGTTGTTGGTATCGCTGATGTCGTCAATATTAGGTATGGCCGCGTCTTGTCGGCGCGGTTTAAAGGAAATATGTCGTAGACGAGCGTAGAAGTAGGGCATGTGTAGAAAACATGTGGCGCAGAAAACAAAAAAGCACCCGTTAAGGTGCTTTTTGCTTAAGTCTTAGTTGGTTGCGGGGGCCGGATTTGAACCGACGACCTTCGGGTTATGAGCCCGACGAGCTACCAGGCTGCTCCACCCCGCGTCCGTAATGACTAATCTTCACTGCTTTTGATGGACGACTCACATCAATTGGTTGCGGGGGCCGGATTTGAACCGACGACCTTCGGGTTATGAGCCCGACGAGCTACCAGGCTGCTCCACCCCGCGTCCGTACTGACTTATCTTTACTGCTTTTGATGAACAACTTACATCAATTGGTTGCGGGGGCCGGATTTGAACCGACGACCTTCGGGTTATGAGCCCGACGAGCTACCAGGCTGCTCCACCCCGCGTCCGTGGATGCGCACTATACTCTCCGCGAACATTGATGCAACCTATTTCTGTAAAAAACGCTGTATTTGGCTGTTAGGTGATTGATTTACCGCCGGATGGATTGTTTTGTGAACGTAATGGAGCGATTTACAGAAAATGGCTTCTTGCTATGCCGCGTGGCGAGCCGTTTTTCCTTGCCTCATTGATTTATGCGCTATCCCATTCCTTTCTCGATAGGCGTTTGTTATCGTTCGACGGTAAATTTTTGATGTAAAAAGCGAGCGCAAAAGATGAAGGGACGGTGGGGAAAATATGTGCTGACCGCAGTGGTCATTGCCATTCTGGCGGGGTGCCAATCCAGGCCAACCGATCGCGGGCAGCAATATAAAGATGGTCACCTCAACCAGCCTTTGGAATTGGTGAATGAGCCTAATGCCAAAGGAAAGCCGGTCAATGCGCGGGATTTCATCACCCAAGTTTCGGAGATTCGGTCGGCATCACCGAATCTCTATACGCGTAATAACACAGTTTTTCAGGCGATCGAAAACTGGATGATGTCAGGGGCTGATACCCGCGAACTGAGCAAATTTGGTCTGAACGCCTGGCAGATGGAAGGTGTCGATAACTTTGGTAACGTGCAGTTCACGGGTTACTACACGCCAGTATTGCAGGCACGGCATACCCGTCAGGGGGAATTTCGTCATCCTTTATATGCCATGCCGTCAAAGGGTAAAAATAACCGCCGTCTACCGGATCGTGCCGGAATTTATTCAGGTGCGCTGGATGAGCGACTGGTTCTCGCTTGGACCAACTCGCTGGTTGATAACTTCATGATGGAAGTGCAGGGCAGCGCCTATATTGATTTTGGCGATGGACGCCCGTTAACGTTCTTCGGCTACGCTGGCAAAAATGGCCATGCCTACCGCAGTATTGGTAAGGTGCTGATCGATCGTGGTGAAGTGGCGCGTGAAGATATGTCCATGCAGGCGATTCGCAAGTGGGTGGATCAGCACACCGAATATGAAGTGCGTGAACTGTTTGAGCAGAACCCTTCTTTTGTCTTCTTTAAGCCGATGATGTCTGCGCCAGTGAAAGGAGCAAGCGCCGTGCCGCTGGTGGCGAAAGCTTCCGTCGCTTCTGACCGCTCGCTGATTCCGGCAGGTACTGCCCTGTTAATGGAAGTGCCGCTGTTGGATAACGTTGGCAAATTCACTGGCAAGTATGAGATGCGCCTGATGATTGCGCTTGATGTCGGTGGGGCGATTAAAGGCCAACACTTCGATATGTACCAGGGTATTGGGCCGGACGCGGGGCACTCGGCGGGTTTCTATAACCACTATGGTCGGGTCTGGGTATTGAAGAACGGGCAAAGCAGTACGGCGAATGGCTCAGGCTCGCTGTTAGTCAGTAATCCGCAGTAGCCATCCCTTTCGTTTGAAATCTCAGAAGTGGCACCTTATTTCCGCCACTTCTGAGAGTAAATCCTCGCGTTCTACACGCTAATCCCCAGAAGAGAATCAGCTTTTAAAGCCGTATTTGCTGCTCAGCCCTAATTCGTTAACGATGCGAACGCCGGAATCTAAGGCTTCACCCTGTAATCCTCTCAGTGGACGGCGCAGACTGCCCGCCGGTAAACCCACCGCTTTCATCAATGATTTCACCGCCACCGGATTGATTGCCGAATAGGTGTAATGCAGCAGCGGTAGCAAATGCTGATAGGCTTGACGGAAGCGTTCTGCATCCTCGCCGTTTTTCCACGGGCGAGAAATTTCTGCCAGTTCTGCCGGCGCGATATTGCCCGTCATGTTGGCTGTTCCATGGCCTCCTAGCGACATCGTTGGCACCACTAAGCCTAGATTGGGCGAGTCGCAGCACATCACCGAAACATCAGGATTTCCTGCCAGAACTTGTGCGACCTGACCCACGCGAGTCGTAGATTCTTTATGAATAACGTAGTTCGGGTGTTTGAAAATACGCAGCAGCGACGTCCAGTGCAGGTCTGTTTTCACGCGTGGTGGATTGTTATAAATCCCTAACGGTAAATCGGTCGCGTCTGCAATTTCCAGAAAGTAGCTTTCGATATCGCTCTCGCTGGCGCAGATATAAGCCGGTGCGGCGATAATGGCACCGTCTGCGCCGTTGTCATGCGCATAGCGAACATAGTCAATGGTGGTATCGGTATTGTTACCGGTGCAGCCGTAGAACAGCTTCATTTTACTGGTGCTGTATTGTGCGGTACGGCGGATGATCGCTTTTCTCTCATCTGGGGACAGCATGGAAACTTCCCCGGTTGATCCCATAATCAAAACGGCAGCCGTGCCGTTGTCTTCCTGGAATTTTAATAGCGCCTCAAATGCGCCGAAATCCACGCTACCATCGTCATTAAACGGTGTGATGAGGGCAACAAATGACCCTTCAATTTTTTCTCTGCTCATGTTTTTTTCCTGTTGGCGTATATGTATTACGGATAAATAAAGTTCGGAACTACTGCTCGCGATAAGTGTGGATTTAAGAGGCCTCAGTCAGCGATGCGGCGATAAAGCCTGCCTCGACAAAACGTAATAGATGCGATAGCACGCGATCGTCATCGCGGTTGTCACACAGCCCTTTGGAAAGCAGTGCCAGACGACCAGAACGCGGATCGGCGTCGGTTAATACGTGCATGGCAGCACCACGAGCAAATTCATAGCGCCAGATCACCTCTGCACGAGACAACTGCGGCAACGCATGAGTAAAGGCATCGATAAAACGGTGGGCGACCTGATCGAACTGAGCCGAAAGCAGGGCGGTGACTTCCAGACCCGGCGTCGCGCGCAGATGCTGTAACAGGCGAACAACAATGCGTCCACCGTCGGGCGTGCGGGCCGTTTTAACCAGCGGGCGCAATAGTGCATCCAGCAGCGCGGCAACGGGCAACTCATCACCCAGATGGGCTTTTTCCACCTCATCCAGCAGACGCGTTCTTTCGTCATTTAACGGGCCAAGAACATGGTCCAGCACGGCACGCAGCAATCCTTCTTTCGAGCCAAAGTAATAATTCACTGACGCCACGTTCACGTTGGTGGCTTCGGTGATTTCACGAATCGTCGTGAGTTCACTTCCTTTACTGGCGAAGATCGTGATGGCTTCACGTAGGATGCGCTGTTTAATGTCTGCCTCTTTTTCTTTGCTTTGCGCTTTGGTTTTCAATAACTCCACCATGATTCATCCTTTTTGCTCTTGCGCGACGCCGGATGTACTGACGCCATGCGTTGTTATGTTTAGGTCGTGAGAGAATGGGCTGTCGTTTTCGCTATCCCCTGCTATTGACAACCCCAGCTCCGGATAAACCAGTTCTTGATAAACCAAGGTCGCCCAATAGCGGATACCTAATGGGATCAGCGCATCATTAAAGTCGTAGCGCGGGGTGTGCAGGTGATGCACGTTGGCCGCACTTTTATCGCTGTTTCCCAGCATCATGAATGCACCGGGACGCTGCTCCAGCATGTAGGCAAAATCTTCTGCGCCCAGCAGCGGCGTCATGGCAGTTTCAACCTGTTCGAGCCCGACTACCTGCGCGGCGGCGTTAACGGCGAGCTGTGTGGCGTGTGTATCATTAACCAGTGCGGGATATTGCCGTTCATAGTGCACGTCTGCTGTCGCACCAAAGCCTTGTGCGGTGCTGTGTGCCAGTTCTCGCAGACGTGTTTCCAGCAGGTGGCGAACGCTCGGCGAGTAGCTCCGTCCGGTTCCTTTAAGGATGACGCTGTCAGGGATAACGTTCGGGGCATGGATATCGCCGCCCTGTATATGTCCAATGCTGAGCACCGCGGCGTCCATCGCGGGGACGTTGCGACTGACGATCGTTTGCAGGCCCAGCATAAATTGCGCGGCAGGCAGCGTTGGATCGATAGAAAGGTGGACGCCTGAACCGCCGTGCCCACCCGTGCCGTGAAACGTGACCTGCCAGGTGTCGCTGGCCGCCAGCATCGGGCCGCTGCGAATAGCAAACTTACCGACCTCGATACCGGGCTTGTTGTGAAGGCCAAACAGTCGATTGCAGGGGAATGTGGTCAGCAGGCCGTCATTGAGCATGGCAAGCCCGCCGCCTAATCCTTCCTCTGCCGGTTGGAAAATAAAGTGCACGCTGCCAGCGAAATCGGGGTGCAGAGACAAATAGCGTGCGGCACCCAATAGCATAGTGGTGTGCCCATCATGTCCACAGGCGTGCATTTTCCCAGCGTGTACCGAGGCATAGGGCAGATCGGTTTTTTCACTGATATACAGCGCATCCATATCTGCCCGCAGGCCGATGCTGTCTTCACTGGGATAGCGGCCGCGTAAGGTCGCGACCACGCCTGTTCCACCGATCCCCGTAGTGACAGAAAGCCCCCATGCTGTCAGCTTTTCCGCTACCAGCTGTGCGGTAGCAAACTCTTCGAAGCCGATTTCTGGGTGCTGATGAATATGCTGACGAATCGCAATCAGTTCAGGTAAAAAATCCTGAATGACCGATTCCATAACCGTTTGGTCAATAACGGTCGATGTGCTCACTTTGTGTTCACCGTTCTTATCCATGTGCCTGCCTAATCATCTGCTGTGGAGACACCGGCGCTTCGCGCTGCCCGCCGCCGGGGACGGCATCGATCAGTTTGCGGGTATACGGATGCTGCGGCTGATGCCAGATGCTGTGGTGATCGCCACTTTCCACGCAGCGTCCGTTTTGCATGACCATGACCCGGTCGGCGATATAACGCACCACCGCGAGATCGTGGGAAATAAACAGCAGCGATAGGCCCATTTCGTTTTTTAACTCCACCAGCAGATTAAGAATTTGCGCCTGAATAGAGACATCGAGCGCGGATACGGGCTCGTCGCAAATCACCAGTGAAGGACGTACTACCAGCGCACGAGCAATGCCGATACGCTGGCGCTGTCCGCCTGAAAATTCATGGGGATAGCGATTCAGGCTACTTTGCGGCAGACCAACACGCTCGATGATATTTTTGATCGCCTGCTGTCTCTGCGAACGATCGCCAAGGCTGTGCACAATCAGCGGCGTTTCAAGAATGTGCTGAATGCTGTGGCGTGGATTCAGCGAGGCATAGGGATCCTGAAAGATCATCTGTACCCGCTGACGTAACGCTTTCAGCCGAGATTCTTTTAGCGTGGTGATGTCTTGCCCATCAAAAACGATCTGCCCGTGTGAAGGCGGTAACAGACGCAGAATAGTTTTGGACAAGGTCGATTTACCACAGCCGGATTCGCCCACCAGACCCAGCGTTTCTCCGGGTAAAATCGTCAGTGACACATCGTCAACCGCTAGCACCTTGCCCTGCGGTGTTGAATAGCAGGTCTGAATGTTTTGCAGTGAGAGCAGCGGCTGCTGGTCGGTATCGATGGCTCGGTGAATCAAGCTAGGCGGCGTCAGCAGCGTAAAACTTGAGTCGTCGTCCGTCGTCGCGTGGTGGATTTCTGCCAGCCGATGGGTACGGTAATGTCTGTCCTGATCCATATGCAGCGATGTCGCCAACAGCCCGCGCGTGTAGTTGTGTTTGGGGAAAACGTTATGCTTGGGTGACTGAAACAGGTCAGCCGCCTGTGCTTCTTCTACTTTTTGCCCGGCATACATCACCGCCACGCGGTCGGCCCATTGCGCAACTAGCCCGAGATCGTGGGTAATCAGCAGCAGGCTCATTGAGAATTCGCGTCGCAGATTATCCAGCAGCGCCAGAATTTGTGCCTGAATGGTGACGTCTAGCGCGGTGGTCGGCTCATCGGCAATTAGCAAGCGCGGACGGCACGCCACTGCCATGGCGATCATGACGCGCTGACGCTGGCCGCCAGACAGGTTATGTGGATAGTCATCCACCCGACGCGCCGGTTCAGGGATCTTGACCAGATCCAGCAGCTCGATAGCGCGAGTCCGTGCCTGTGCAGGCGTTAGCGCTTCATGCAGCCGCAGCGTTTCACTAATCTGCTGCCCGATAGAGAGCACTGGATTGAGTGAGGTCATCGGTTCCTGAAAAATCATCGACAGCGCATTGCCGCGTAGTTGGCGCATCTTGCGATCCGGCAGGGTAAGCAGATCGTGTCCGTCAAACAGAATTCGGCCGCTGATTTTTCCCGGCTCGGCGACCAGTCTCATCAGGGATAGCGCCGTTGCGGATTTACCGCAGCCGGATTCACCGACCAGCGCCAGCGTTTCTCCGGCATTAATCGTCAGGTTGAGCCCTCGAACCGCTTGATGGCCGGGAAAATCGACGCGTAAATCTTGAATATCGACCAGCGGCTTCATGCGCTTCTCCCCCGTAAGCGTGGATTCAGGGCATCGTTCAACGCGTCGCCAACCAGATTCAGTGACAGCACGGTTAAGACCAGCGCAGTGCCGGGTAGGGCGGTAAGAAACCAGGCGGTACGCAGCGATTCGCGGCCTGCGCCGATCATGCTGCCCCAGCTCACGCGGTTCGGATCGCCAAAGCCTAAGAAAGATAAGGCGGACTCAATCAAAATGGCCGAGGCAACCATGACCGATGTGGTGACGATGATCGACGGCAGTGCGTTTGGCAGCATTTCCTGAAAGATGATTCGCAGGCTGGAGAATCCCTGACTGCGTGCGGCTAATACAAAATCGCTTTCACGCAGCGAGCGAAACTCGGCCCGCACCAGACGTGCAATCGTTGGCCAGGAGGCAATACCGATGGCCAGAGAAATCAGCGTAACCGAAGGGGAACCGATGGCGACCAGTACCACGACCAGCAAAAAGGTCGGGAAGGTCTGGAACAGTTCGGTTATGTGGACCAGCAGGTCATCAATCCGACCGCCAAAATAGCCCGCCAGCGCACCGACGACGGTGCCAATTAACAGGCTGACCATCACGGCTGAGAAGCCAATTTGCAAGGAAACCTGTGAACCGTGGACGATGCCAGCAGCGACATCCCGGCCCATCGAATCGGTTCCCAATGGGAAATCAGGGTTTTCGCCCGGCCACAAGAAAGGCTGAGCGACCATATCCAGCGGATCGCCGGGATACAGTAACGGCGCAAGCACCGCCATCAGAAATACCGTAATCAGCAACAGCAGGCCGGCCATCCCTGCGGGATTACGGGTAAATGCACGTACCTCCGGCGACAGGCGAAAAGGCGTTTTTAACGGGCGAGTCGCCGCTGAGCTAATAACGCCATCTGCTGCAGCTTTCTTCGGCGCGAGGTTTTCAGGAGAAAGGTTATTCATATCAGCGAGCCTTAATTCGGGGATCGAGCCAGGATTGCAGTAAGTCCACTAGCACGTTAGCCAAAATGACTAAGAAAGCGGAAAGCAGCAGGACACCCAGCAAGACGTTGAAGTCGCGTGCCATCACCGCCTCCAGCGCCAGACGGCCCAGTCCCGGCCAGCTAAAGACCGTCTCGACCACGGCCGCGCCGCCCAGCAGATTGCCGAAGTGCATACCTGCAACGGTAGTGATAGGCAGCAGCGCACAGCGCAGAATGTGCCTGACGGTGACCCGCAGCGGCGACAACCCTTTGGCATGTGCGGTGCGCACGAAATCTTGCTGAGCGATTTCCAGCATGGCCGCTCGGGTCAGGCGGGCATAAATGGCAATAAAAAAGCTGCTCAGCGCCAGTACCGGGAGAATGGCATGCTGCAACATATCCTTGAAATACGCCCAGCCGGTCAGGTTCGCGCCGATGGTGATGTTGCCACCGCTTGGCAGCCAATCAAGATGAACGGAAAACAGGATCAGCGTCATCAGGCCGATCCAAAATCCCGGAGTGGAATAGAGCAACAGGGCGATCAGAGAAAGCAGACGATCGGGCCATTTACCCGCCCATACCGCCATTATCGCCCCCAGTGTGATACCGATAACGATGGCGAATACCTGCGACAGCAGCATCAGGAACAGTGTGCCCGGCAACCGCGACAGGATCAGGTCCATCACCGGTGCGTTGTAGCGGGGAGAGAAGCCGAGGCTGAACTGTGCCAAATTGCCTAAATAAACCGAGAGCTGTTGCAGTATGGGCTGATCGAGACCGAATTGGGCGCGCAGGTGTGCCATGGTCGCTTCGGTTGCATTGCCTGATTCGCCAGCCAGCACATCAACGGCGTCTCCCGGCACCAACTGCAACAGGAAAAACACCAGAATGATAATGCCAATCGCCGTTGGCAGCGCATGAAGCAGAGTACGCCACAGTACGCGCCCGATTCGTTCTACTTTATTCATCACATACCTTCATGAGAGTTCCCCTGCCCGCGCAGGGGAATGCTGTATTACGATTACTGATCCACCCACACGTCGGCGAGGCTGCCGTTGACGCCCTGAATATCCGTGACGACGTTATGCACGCGCTTGTTGTAAATCGTCTGGCGCTTGATCTGGAGCAGGTTCAAATCAGGAATATCCGTGGCGATGATGCGTTGGAACTGTTTGTACAATTCCACGCGTTTTTCAGAATCGGTTTCCACCGAGGCCTGCTCAAGCAGACGGTCTACTTCTGGGTTGCTGTAATGTGAGCCGTTGCCGAAAGGCACGCCCGGTTGATAGGTTTTTGACCAGTACAGGCGCTGCACGCCTACCGCGGGATCGAACAGGTTTGAAATAGAGCCGTTGTTGAAATCAAAGTCGCGGTCGGTATAAACGCGCTTAACGAAGGTGGCGAAATCCTGAGAGCGAATGGTGACGTCAATACCGACTTTAGCCAGCGACGATTTGAGATATTCCGCTACGCGTTTGAAGCTGTCGCCATAGGGCATGAAGTCATGTACCAGCTTGAAGCGGATACCGTTTGCCTGACGCGGGAAGCCCGCTTCGTCCAACAGTTTGTTCGCTTTGGCAATATCGAAGCCATAAGGTGACGGCGTCGTATCATGGAACTGCGCCAACTCCGGCGTAATCGGCGTTGGTGAGCTTACCGCATAGCCGTACCACACCACGTTTTTCAACACATCAATATTGATGCTGTGCGCAATAGCCTGACGAACCTTCAGGTTCTTCAGATAAGGGTTATCCAGATTGAACTCGATGCGGGTTTGCGTCGGGCTGTAACCATAGCCAGCGGTTTCAATGCCTAGCTTGGGGTTTTTCTTGATGCGTTCAATTTCACTCAGCGGAACGGGAGAATCGCTTCCCAGATCCAATGCGCCGGTTTCAAGCGCAATCGTCCGAGTGGCGGCATCGGGGATGATCTTCACTACCAGTTTATCGACATACGGCTTAGGGCTGTCCCAGTAGTTCGGGTTACGTTCATAAAGGATATGGCTGCCACGCACCCATTCCTTGAACACAAACGGGCCAGTACCAATCGGTGCGGTATTGTGAGGGTTAGACAGAATGTTTGTGCCTTCATATAAGTGTTTTGGCACGATAGGCGCTTCGTTGGCGGAGAACGCGCTCAGCAGGTAAGGTGCGGGTTTTGACAGTTCAAGAATCGCGGTATACGGATCGGGTGTTTTCACTTCGGTGACGTTGGCAAAGGTGCCTTGACCGCGTGAATTGTATTTTTTGACAGTCAGAATGGAAAACGCGACGTCCGCAGAGGTGAAGTTTTGCCCGTCATGCCATTTCACACCTTTACGCAGGTGGAACGTATATTGTTTACCGTCCGGGCTAACCGACCAACTGGTCGCAAGTTGCGGGGTTGGCTTCATATCGAAATCGTAATTCAACAGGCCTTCAATCACCTTGGCGTTGATCTTCATCACCGCGCCGCTGGTGCTAACCAGGCTGGTTAAAACCGGTGGCTCAGGCTCGGCCAGAAAATTCAGCGTGCCGCCGCGTTTGGGCGTCAACGTTTCCGCCTGTGCGGCAAGCCCGAAGAGCGAAGACGTCAGAATCAGCGCTGACAAGAAGAAATTTTTTTTCATATTTCCCATCCGTATGCAGAGGGCAGAGGTGTGCTCCCCGCTTTATTTTTTAATGGCGTGTTTTGAATGATGTGTTTGGGGTGACAACGCACCTTTCTCTGAAGAAGAGAAACTAGGTCAACATCGGGGCAGTAATGAAATAACGTCATTACTGTTGCTGTGTGGCGTAATGGTTTTCATGCTGCGTTCCTGGTTTGAATAACGAACAAAGAATAAAACTGCCTGAATTTTAAAGTGGGTCACTTAAGCCTCATTTTAGGAAAAACACGGGGATGAGGTTCCCGCAGGGATACCTCGCCCCGTAGTCACTCCGTGTATCTCGGTTCTTAAACGATCGGCATTATCCTGAACCACCTCTTTATTTTCTGGTTAAACCCTAGCCTAACGCGTGTTTTAAACGAACGTTTTAATATGGATAAGTAATGTCATATTACGCATAAGCTATTCACTCTTCTTGCTGTTGGGGGCGTGGATAATTCAGGTTATTATCCACCCTGCTAATTACTTATCCTGAGGTTGTCATGGCGATTAAACGTTATCCACATCTTGCGCACTGGGGCGCGTTTACCGCTGTGGTTGAAGACGGCAGACTGATTCGATGCGAGCCGTTTGCTGACGATCCAGCACCGTCCGCCATGCTCGATTCCATCGTACCGCTGGTGTATTCCGACCGGCGTATCCGTCGGCCTTCGGTGCGTCGTTCCTGGCTTCAGAAACGCGAAAACAGCGACAGAACGCTGCGCGGCCGGGAGGACTTTGTTGAGGTGGATTGGGACGTCGCACTCGATCTGGTTGCGCAGGAAAATCGCCGTATTCGCGATCGCTACGGTGCGGACGGCATGTTTGCGGGGTCCTACGGTTGGTCATCTGCCGGGCGCTATCACCATGCGCGTTCTCAGGTTCGACGCTTCTATTTTTCCGGCGGTGGCGCGGTCGATCAGCAGGGCAATTACAGCTGGGGCGCGGCGCAGTTCTTCCTGCCGTACGTGATCGGCACCTTCCACCCGCTGACGGGCAAAGTAACCGAATGGCGCAGCGTCGCCGAGCACTGTGATATTTTCCTCGCGTTTGGCGGTCTGGCGCTGAAAAACGCACAGGTGGCGTCCGGCGGGGCCGGGCACCACACGCTTAAGCCCGCGCTGGAAGCGCTGGTGGCGAAAGGGATTCCGGTGATTAACATCAGCCCGATGCGCGATGATTGCCCTGAATTTGTGAATGCCGAGTGGATTCCAATTCGCCCGAATACCGATGTCGCCTTGATGCTGGCACTGGGCTATGAAATTCAGCGCCTGGGGGCTGACGATAAGGATTTCCTGCAACGCTACTGCGTTGGCTACGAGCAACTGAGTGATTATTTGCACGGTCGCGGCGACGGCGTGGTGAAAACCCCCGAATGGGCCAGCGACATCACAGGCATTCCCGCCGAGCGCATCCGGCGTCTGGCGCAGCAGTTGATCGGCGTACGCAGCTTCATTACCTGTTCTTACTCCGTGCAGCGTGCCCATCGTGGCGAACAGCCTTATTGGATGATGATTGCGCTGTCCTCCATGCTGGGACAGGTAGGGTTACCAGGCGGCGGATTTTCCTTCGGCCACGGTTCTATGAATAGCGTCGGCAACGAGCGTATTTCAACGCCTGCGCCAGCTTCTCCATCAACCCCGAACGCGGGGAAGGCGATTCCCGTGGCGCGCATCGCCGATATGCTCTTGCATCCCGGCACGCCTTATACCTTTCAGGGCGAAACCCATACTTATCCCGATATTCATCTGATTCACTGGGCGGGCGGCAACCCGTTCCATCATCATCAGCAGTTGAACCGTCTGGTGGACGGCTGGCGCAAACCGGATACGGTGATTGTGCAGGATATCGTCTGGACGCCAGCAGCGCAGATGGCGGACATTGTACTGCCTGTCACCACCACGCTGGAGCGTAATGATATCGGCGGGTCGTCTCGCGATCGCTTTATCTTTGCCATGCATCAGGCGATTGCGCCGCAGCATCAGGCGCGTAATGACGTGGATATTTTCAGCGAATTGGCAGAGCGTCTGGGTTATGGCGACGTGTTCACGCAAAATCGCAGCGAGCAGCAGTGGCTGGAACATCTTTATGAGGAATGTCGTTCAAGGCAGCGAGATGCCGCTGATCGCTGGCCGTCATTTGAGGAGTTCTGGCAGCAGGGACATGTAGAAATCCCGATGGATGAAAAGCCATTTGTGTTCTTTGAGGATTTCCGCCGCGATCCGCAGCAGCATGCGCTCAGTACGCCAAGCGGTAAAATTGAACTGTTTAGCTCTGCCATCGCCAGCTATGGCTATGCGGATTTTGCGCCGCATCCTGAATGGCAGCCTCCCGTTGAATGGCTGGGTGCCAAAAGCACGGAAGAGTGGCCGCTGCACTTTATTTCTATTCAGCCGTCCGACCGTTTGCACAGCCAACTGGCCGCTACACCGCAGGTTGCCGCGAATAAGACCGCAGGAAAAGAGACGCTGTACATGCACCCGCAGGACGCCGCTGCGCGGGATATCGTCGATCGCTCACAGGTGGAAGTCAGAAACGCGCGTGGCCGTATTCTGGCGGGCGTACAGATTACCGACGGCGTCACGCCGGGCGTGGTGATTATGTCCACCGGGGCCTGGTTTGAGCCCGGCTTCGGCCAGAAAACGTGGCATCCGGTTGAACAATCAGGAAATGCGAATGTACTGACGCTGGATATCGGCACGTCGCCGCTGACGCAGGGACCGAACGCCATGAGCTGTCTGGTGGATGTCGTGCGGGTTTAGCGCTATCCTGAGCCGCTTTTTCTCGCGGTTTTATTTTCCTGTGATTTTGTTTTCGTAAGGTTGGTTGAATGAGTACGCAATTATCCGAAGCCTATTTGCAACGCTTCGGCGGCACCGCGCGGTTATATGGTCAACAGGCGCTGGCGCTGTTTTCTCAGGCTCACGTTTGCGTGATTGGCATTGGTGGCGTTGGCTCCTGGGCGGCTGAGGCGCTGGCACGTACCGGCATCGGCGCGATCACGCTGATCGATATGGATGATGTGTGTGTTAGTAACACCAACCGGCAGATTCACGCGCTGCGTCAGCACACCGGACAGTCTAAGACGGAAGTGATGGCCGAACGTATTCTGGCGATCAACCCGGAATGTCGCGTCACCTGTGTGGATGATTTCATTAGCGCGGAAAACGTGGCTGAGCTGCTCGACCAGAACTTCAGCTATGTGATTGACGCTATCGACAGCGTGCGCCCGAAGGCGGCGCTGCTCTCCTACTGCCGCCGCTATAAGATCCCGGTGGTGACAACCGGCGGTGCGGGCGGGCAGATCGATCCGACCCGCATTGAAGTCGTCGATCTGGCGAAAACGATTCAGGATCCGTTAGCCGCCAAGCTGCGTGAGCGGTTAAAGCACGATTTTAACGTGGTGAAGAACAGCAAAGGAAAGCTGGGCATCGACTGCGTGTTTTCCAGCGAACCGCTGGTTTATCCGCAACCTGACGGTTCCGTCTGTGCGTCGCGCAGTACGGCTGATGGGGTGATGCGTATGGATTGTGCGTCAGGCTTTGGCGCCGCGACAATGGTTACCGCAACCTTTGGGTTTGTTGCGGTATCTCATGCGCTGAAGAAGATGATAGCGAAAAGGGAAAGGGCGTCTGCGTTGCAGAAATAAATAACCTGAGTGGTTCTATTTTAGTGAAGCCTCTTGTTCGGCAATTTCCTTGATTCTGGCGGCCAGCGCCGCCAGCCCGCTTGAACGTGAAGCGCTGAGTTGAGCGCGTAGCCCCAGACTATCGAATAGCGCCAGCGGATCGTGCTGCAATAGCGCTTCTGGCGTTTTTCCCTCAACGGCGGTTAACAATACCGCCAGTAATCCCCGCACAATGCGCCCGTCGCTGTCGCCGTAAAAATGCAGCCTGCCGTCTTCCTGACGTTGATAACCCAGCCAGACGCGATTTTCACAGCCGGATAATGAAATTTCCTCGGTTTTCAGCACCTCGGGCAGCGTTGGCAGCGCTTTTGCCAGCAAAATGAGCTGCCGATAGCGATCTTCCCACGCGCGGCAGGCATCGAATCGCGCCAGCAGGTCAGCGACGGTAGTGTGGTGGCCAAAAGGGTGCGTGGTGTCAGTTGTCTGGGTCATGGTTTAGTCGATCAATAATTCAAGGGCGCTGCCCACTGCGGCGATCAGTGCAGCAACATCCTGTTGGTTGTTATAGGGGGCAAACGAGGCACGGAGCGTGCCGCTGACGCCGAGCGCGTCCATTAATGGCTGCGCACAGTGATGCCCAGCACGCAGTGCGATGCCGCTTTCAGCTAACAGCGTAACCAGATCGCTGTGGTGTACATCGGCAATATCAAAGGACAGCACGCTGGACTGCGGGCTACGGAAGCTGCGGAAGCCGGGGAACTGCGCTAAATACGTTTCGGCAAGCTGCGCTAACTGCTGGCTGTGCTGCTCTGCGGCGTGCCAATCCAGCGTGGTCAGCCAGTCTAGTGCCGCAGACAGGCCAAGCACGCCAGCAATGTGGGGGGTTCCCGCTTCAAAACGCTGTGGAATCGCCTGCGGTGTGAAGCCGTCAAAAGAAACCTGTGTCATCATCTTCCCGCCGCCTTGCCACGGCATCATGCTTTCCAGTAAGGCGGTTTTGCCGTACAGCACGCCGATCCCAGTCGGAGCATAAAGCTTGTGTCCGGAAAACGCGTAGAAATCGATATCCAGCGCCTGTACATCGGGCGGGCAGTGAACGATGCCCTGCGCGCCGTCAACCATTACTACCGCACCATAGCGGTGAGCCAGTGTAATCGCCCGCGCCAGATCGGGCTGGCCGCCTGTCACGTTTGACATCTGTCCCAGCGCCAGCAGGCGGGTTTTTGGCGTGATCAACGTGGCTAACTGTTCGATATCCGGTAACAAGTCCGCGCCTATCGGCAACTTCACGATCTTAGCGCCAGTTTGCTGCGCCACCATCAGCCACGGAATAAGGTTCGCGTGATGCTCCGCTTCGCTAACGACGATCTCGTCGCCCGGTTGAAGGCGAGGGCGTGCATAGCTCTGCGCGACCAGATTGATCGCTTCCGTCGTGCCTCTGGTCCAGACAATGGAACGCGGATCGTCGGCGTGGAGCAAAGCGGCGACTTGCTCACGAGCGCCTTCAAAACGCTGGGTTAACACCTGCGCGCCGCGATGCTGGCTGCGATGCACCGTACCCCCCTCGCTGCCATAGAACGCCTGCACCGCATCAATGACGGACTGTGGTTTTAGCGCAGTCGCGGCGCTATCAAGATAGACAGTCGAATGCTGGAGAGCGGGGAACTGTTGGCGAAAGGTGGCAGGGTTAAACGGTGTCATGAGCATCCTCTTTTGGAGGGCAGATCCTGTCCCATTTTGTCGAGAGAGACAAGTTTAGGACTATGCCTAATGCGATTTTATGGAAAAAAAATCAACTATTGCTACGCTTTAAAGTGTTAATTTTCAGGATTTCCTGATGAATAAGGTTAACTAGAAGACATTTAAATTCATTGAGGGTTAACTATGAAGAATAAAATTTCTATTTTTGCCGCTATCGTGATGGCGTTTTCTCTGGCAGCCTGTTCCAGTAATTACGTCATGCATACCAATGACGGGCGTACCATCGTCGCAGAGGGGAAACCGAAGGTTGATGATGAGACGGGTATGATCAGCTATACCGATGCCTACGGTCAGCAGCAGCAAATTAACCGTGATAATGTGAAAGAAATGGCGAAAGGGAAATAGTGCCGTTTGCCCATCATCACACGTTGCCTGTTAAGTTGTGCCAGATGCTAGATAAGCGTGCCATGGCATTCAGGTGTGAAACGTAAGCAAAAAAAAGCACCGCAATTTGCGGTGCTACACAAAAAATCACTTTGGACAGACAGGGTAAATGTACAGGAAGTGAATAGGGTAGACTCGCTACCACATCTGCAAAAGGCAGACAAACAAATAGCAAACACAACATCACAACCACAAGCCAAAAGCACCTCAGGTCACCCCTCCGCACTTTTCGTTCCGGCCCAGGAAGTTGCGCTAATATAGGTATTTGCTGGTACATCCTCAACGGACAAATTATAATGTCTCGGATTACAAAAACTAATATATGTACCCGTCATCTTTTCGTTGTAGAGAGGTTGCCCGCTGTCGATGGCTTTGAACGCGCAGACAGCGGACCGACTGGGGCGATTTCCCATTGTCGTCTTTCTGCACCTTAAGCGTTATTGGGTACGAATGTGCCTGATAAATCGCTGATTTAGCGTAAACCAAAAGATTTCATTCATGTCAAAACGTCTCCCTCCGCTCAACGCATTGCGCGTTTTTGATGCGGCGGCTCGCCATTTAAGTTTTACCAGAGCGGCAGAAGAGTTGTTTGTCACGCAGGCTGCTGTCAGCCACCAGATTAAATCGCTGGAAGATTTTCTGGGGCTAAAATTATTCCGTCGTCGTAATCGTTCCCTGTTACTGACCGAAGAGGGGCAGAGTTACTATCTTGATATCAAAGAGATCTTCTCATCGCTGAATGACGCAACGCGTAAGCTGCAATCCCGCAGCGCGAAAGGTGCGTTAACGGTGAGCCTGCTACCCAGCTTTGCTATCCATTGGCTGGTGCCACGCCTTTCGAGCTTTAACTCCGACTATCCAGGGATTGATGTTCGTATTCAGGCAGTGGATCGTGACGAAGATCGTCTGGCTGATGATGTGGATGTCGCTATTTTCTACGGTCGGGGAAACTGGCCGGGATTGCGGGTAGAGAAACTGTACGCCGAGTATCTTTTGCCCGTTTGCTCGCCGGTGTTGCTGACGGGGAATCATCCGTTGAAGACGCCGGACGATTTGGTCGCGCACACGCTGCTGCACGATGCGTCGCGTCGTGACTGGTTGTCCTATACCCGCCAGCTTGGTGTGCAGATTAACGTGCAGCAGGGGCCGATTTTCAGCCACAGCGCGATGGTGTTGCAGGCGGCGATTCACGGGCAGGGTGTGGCGCTGGCGAATAATGTGATGGCGCAGACTGAACTCGAAGCGGGGCGGCTCGTGTGTCCGTTTAACGATGTGCTGGTCAGCCGGAACGCTTTTTATCTGGTATGTCATGACAGTCAGGCAGAACTGGGTAAAATAGCCGCCTTCCGCCATTGGATTCTGGCGCGGGCGGCCAATGAGCAGGAAAAGTTTCGCTTCCGCTATGACAGCGGTACGCGCTGAAATTGCATCGTTGATTGTCGAAGATTGGTTGACCGAATCGCTCACGTAGGTAACTACGATGATAGATAACTACGCTTAAGGTAATAACGATGAATAGTCGTTTCATGTTGGTATTTGCTGCTATCAGCGGCTTTACTTTTGTCGCGCTAGGCGCGTTTGGTTCTCACGCTCTCAGCAAAACGCTGGGTGCAACGGAACTGGGCTGGTTGAAAACCGGCCTTGAGTATCAAGCATTTCACACGCTAGCGATTCTGGCGCTGGCAGTTGCGATGCAACAGCGAACCAATCTGTGGTTTTACTGGAGCAGCGTTTTTCTGGCGTTGGGAACGGTACTCTTCAGCGGAAGTTTGTACTGTCTGGCGCTTTCTCACCTGAAGCTGTGGGTTTATGTGACGCCGATTGGCGGAGCCTGTTTTCTGGTGGGATGGATATTAATGTTGATTGGCGCACTGCGTCTGAAGAGAAAGGCTGAACGCCATGAATAAAGTCATTTTGTATTGCCGCCCTGGGTTTGAGAAAGAGTGTGCGGCGGAAATAACGGAAAAAGCCACGCAGCACAATGCGTTCGGTTTCGCGCGGGTAAAAGAAAACAGTGGCTACGTCGTGTTTGAATGCTACCAGCATGAAGATGCCGAACGTCTGGTGAAAACGCTGCCGTTCCATGAGCTGATTTTTGTCCGCCAGATGTTCGTCAGCGGTGACCTGTTGCGAGATCTACCGCCGGAAGATCGTATCACGCCGATCGTGGGTATGTTGACCGGTGCGATTGAACGCGCGGGGGATCTGCGTGTTGAAGTCCCTGACACCAACGAAAGCAAAGAACTGATGAAGTTCTGCCGCAAATTTACCGTGCCGCTGCGCGCCGCGCTGCGCGAACACAAAATTCTGCTGGGTCATGAAAAAGCGGATCGACCAGTGTTGCATGTGTTGTTTATTGCGCCTGGTTGCTGCTATGTCGGTTACTCCTATAGCAATAACAACTCACCGTTTTATATGGGTATCCCACGCCTCAAGTTTCCTTCTGATGCGCCAAGCCGTTCGACGCTAAAACTTGAAGAAGCGTTTCACGTTTTCGTTCCTGCGGATGAATGGGATGAACGTCTGGGCAGTGGTATGTACGCGGTGGATTTGGGCGCTTGCCCCGGCGGCTGGACTTATCAGTTGGTCAAACGCAGCATGATGGTTTATGCAGTAGACAACGGGCCAATGGCGCCCAGCCTGATGGATACCGGGCAGGTGATGCATCATCAGGCCGATGGTTTCCGCTTTGAACCACCGCGCAATAATGTGTATTGGCTAGTGTGCGACATGGTAGAAAAACCCGCTAAAGTCACAAGCCTGATGAGTGATTGGCTGATTAAAGGCTGGTGTCGTGAAACGATATTCAACCTCAAGCTGCCTATGAAGAAGCGCTACGAAGAAGTGTCACAGAATCTGGCGTTGCTGCGTGAACGCCTGAGCGAAAATGGTATTCATGCCGAAGTGCATGCCAAGCATTTGTACCATGACCGTGAAGAAGTCACTGTGCATGTGCGTCGTTTCTGGAGCGCAGTGCCTGGCCGTCGCGACGAGCGATAGTATTGTGCTGATGCGTATCCGGAGCCATTCAGGTACGCATCCGTATTGATCCTGCCGCTAGTAGGACTGCGGTTGAGTGCTACTCTGCACGGGTAGCCTCAACTGTTGCAGATTGCCATTAAGCGTTAAGTCGGTACGCAGCGTGGCAACTTGACGGCTGATCAGTGCCATTTCTTTATGCTGTTCCAACTTCTTGCGCCACTTCTCCGGTACGGCATCCAATTGCTGGTACAACGCTTCCAGATTTCCTGCCTGTTGCAAGAGCTGTGCGGCACTTTTGGGGCCGATACCCGCGACGCCTGGAATCTTGCTGCTGCTAATGCCTGCCAGCCCCCAGTAGTCCGTCAACTGCTGCGGTGAAACACTAAATTCCTGTTCGATAAACGGCAGATCCAACCAGCGCTTCTGAAAGTAATCTCTGATCTGAATGTGTGGTGCCAATAACTGGCAGTACCCTTTATCGGTCGATATAATCGTTGCCTGATGGCCCGCTGATGACAGCTTGGTCGCCAGCGTAGCTGCCAGATCGTCGGCTTCATTACCGGGGCTATGCCAGCTTTCTACGCCAACGGCGGCAAACGCTGTTTTAATCTGCGGGAGTTCCTGCTTCAGATTATCCGGCATCGGCGTGCGTCCCGCCTTGTAGTCCGGCAAGAGTTGGTGACGCCAGCTGGTATCGCGATCTTCATCATCAAAGACGGCCACCGCGTGCGTAGGCTGGCTGTTTTGTATGAGTTGATGCAGCGCATGTTGGCATGCCGTGATACAGGGTGAACCCTGTACCGCGTGAATACGACGTATTAGATTGAGCGCGTCGACAATCAGCAAATGGACGGGCATCGCATCATTCCTGTCGTGCTATCCGTGAGTAAAGGGGGAAGCTGGCTTCCCCACGTAGGTGTTGGTTGAGCGAGCGGTTATGAGCAGATTTCGTAGCACGGAATATAGGCGCTACCGGGCAGCTTCATACGCTGTTGTGCGACAAAGCCCTGTAACAGCGTATCCATGCTTTTCATCATCTGAGGGTCGCCATGAATTTTGTACGGCCCACGTTGCTCTATCGCCTGAATACCGACTTCCTTCACATTACCGGCCACAATGCCGGAAAATGCCCGGCGCAGCGCGGCAGCAAGCTCTTCAGCTGGCTGATTCGGATGCAGGTTAAGATCGGCCATATTTTCGTGGCTCGGCTCGAAGGGCAGTTGCAGATCGGGTGCGATGCGCAGTGACCAGTTAAAGCTATAGGCATCGCCCGTGTGGCGTCGACTCTCTTTCACCAGTGGCATCGCTTTCTTCATCTGACGGGCAACTTCCGCAGCGTCATCAATGATGATCGAGTAGTAGCGACGCGCCTGACGGCCCAGCGTGCCAACTATGAATTCGTCCAGCACGTGGAAATAGTCTGCGCTTTCTTCCGGTCCGGTCAGGATAATCGGCAACACCTGTTCGCTGTTTTCTGGATTCATCATGATGCCCAGCAGATAAAGGAACTCTTCCGCCGTTCCGACCCCCCCAGGGAAAATAATGATGCCATGCCCGATACGGACAAAGGCTTCCAGACGCTTTTCGATATCCGGCATAATGATCAGTTCATTGACCAGCGGGTTCGGCGGCTCTGCGGCAATGATGGACGGTTCGGTCATGCCGATGAAGCGCCCTTCTTTGTAGCGCTGCTGCGCGTGGCCGACGGCGGCACCTTTCATTGGTGCTTCCATCGCGCCCGGACCACAGCCCGTGCAGATATTCAGTTCACGCAGGCCAAGCTGGCTGCCGACCTTGCGGGCATACAGGTATTCGATTTCATTAATCGAGTGACCACCCCAGCAGACCACCATGTTCGGCTCTTCTCCGACGTGGAGCGCCTTGGCATTACGCAGGATAGAAAACACCAGATTGGTGATATGCGCGGAATTTTCCAGATTCAGGTTCTGATAGCGACCTGCGCTGGCGATTTGGCCGTTGACGAACAAAATGTCGCGCAATACGGCGAACAGGTTAGCTTGCAAGGCTCGAATGATGTTGCCATCAACGAAGGCGTCTTCCGGCGGGTTCACTAGTTCTAGTTTGACGCCACGTTCGCGGCGTAGCACGTTGATATCAAAGTCTTCATAACGAGACAGTAGCTCTTTGCTGTTATCTGTCTGGCTACCGGAATTCAGTACGGCGAGGGAACAGTTGCGAAACAAACGGTAGAGGTCGCTGCTGGCTGTACTTTTCAGCATGTCGACTTCCAACTGCGATAACAAATCCATCGATCCCAATGGGCTGATATGTGTAATCAATTTTGCTCCTTGAAACGCAATATAATTCGCGATGCCATGCTGGCTGCCGAGAGAACGATCCATTGCTACACGCTCGACGTTTCAGCAACATGGCACGAATGTCATTCATTTAAGCCGCTACGCGAACAAGTTAAATACCGCGAACCTAAATGAAACCTACTTGAGCACCGTTCAGACGTTATGGATCTTTTGTTGTCTGGTATACCACCTTAACGCGCTGCCATCATTTTTTCCAATGCTGGCGGCAGTCTATCTCCTAACTTGCGTGACGCCACGCATCTTTGCGTGCAAGCACGCGGCCTATCGGTCGGTTACTGGCGTGGCAGACGGCCATTTGGTGCGTTAAACGGGGTGTTACTGCGCCACGGGTTGATGTCCAGCCCGCCGCGTCGCGTGTAACGCGCATAAACGCTGAGTTTTTCCGGCTGGTAGTAGTGCATGAGATCGTTAAAAATTCGCTCCACACACTGTTCGTGAAATTCGTTATGATGACGAAACGAGACAATGTAGCGCAGCAGCGCTTCACGGTTAATGCGCTTACCGCGATAGTGAATTTGTACGGAGCCCCAGTCAGGCTGATGGGTGATCAAACAGTTGGATTTCAGCAGGTGGCTGACCAGCGTTTCTTCAACGACCGGCGCATCCTGTTCATTTGTCGCCAGATAGTCGGCGTTGAAGTTGTAATTATCGATCTGAATGTCTTGATCGTCGATGCACTCGCCTGTGAATCCGGCTAGCGGTTGACCTTCAAGCTCGCTGAGTTTGAAAAGTGTGACGCTGACGTCTCCCTGTGCGCAGTGCGCCAGATCGTTGGCTAAAGTTGCGCGTACGCTTTCCCAACTGTCGAATGTCGTCTGATTAAAGCTGTTCAGATACAGCTTAAAACTTTTTGATTCAATCAGATTCAGGCTTTCTGCGTTAAGGTGCATTTCACCAACAGCCACCTGAGGCACACCGCGGTTGTTCAGCCAGGAAAGCTCGTAGAGCGTCCAGATATCTGCGCCATGAAAAGGCAGGCTGTCAGGATAAATACCGAGTGGATCGCGATTCAGGCTACGTGGCACGGGCTGTAGAAGTGCGGCATCATAGCGGTCGTGATAGGGAGTGGGTTTGCCCAGTGTTAGCCTGCTTAGGGCCTGATGCTTGTCATAAACGGACATGCTGTTACCTTGATGTGATAAGCGTGATGGCTAATAGTTTAACCTGACTAAAAGAGTGATGAGAAAAATTATGGAGCATGAGGTTGTTTCTGCACTGGCGGCGTTTACCCAGCGCTATGTTGCCTGTTGGCAGCAGGAGAAGGGTCATTTACCTGCCAGTGAAGCACTTTACGGCATACCTTCCCCGTGTATTGTCGAAAATCATGAGGATACGGTTTACTGGTCGCCACAGCCTTTTGCCCCTTCAGTTGCATTGGATGGCGTGGAGCGTGCGCTGGAAATCAGCTTGCACCCTGATGTTCACGCTTTCTACACCGCGCAATATGCCGGGGATATGGCGGCGCAATTTGATTCACTATCTTGCCAACTGTTGCAGGTGTGGAGTGAAGAGGACTTCACTCGAATGCAGGAAAATCTGATTGGCCATTTATTAACGCAGAAACGCCTTAAACTCACACCGACGCTGTTTTTAGCGACGACCGATTCTGAGATGACCATGGTGTCGTTGTGTAATGTTTCTGGGGAGATCGTCCTGGAAGCGTTCGGAACGAAGAAACGTCAGCACTTAGCGCCGACGCTGGCGGCGTTTCTTTCTGGCCTTAACCCGTTAGCGGTCTAATGGTTAATCGAATTTCACTTTCGGCTTTGTGAGAGATCTCTTACATTTGCTGTAAGAAATGTCTTATCTTTAATGTTGAAAATAGGTTTCATTTTTATTTTTTCATTATTAATTAATGGATTACAATCGGAATTCACAGTGCTGCTTAAGGGCGCTTGAGAAACATTGCCACTTACCCCTTGCCGAAAGCTGACAATTAATACATCTTATTACTTAAATTAGTAACCGGTTACAGTGTATGTAACGGTGACTGTCGGTAACAAAATAACGTTACTGCACTCGGGCTGTTTTCAGGAAGAGACATTGTTTTAGGAAGAAACAGCCGCTTCAGGAAGAAGCGCGGTTTTCAGGAAGAAACACGATTTCAGGATGAAATCAGGGACACCTCCAGGAAGGAGACCGAGAGCCGATTAGGAATGTCGGTGGGGCAGGAGCCTAAAGGGATTGAATCACGGAAGATACAGGATGGAAACGTCAGGACGAAAGTGGGACGCCAGCAAGGATTGTGGGTCAGGATGACCAAAAAGGAAAAGTTTTCACGGATGAGCAGGGATGCAAATGTGTAGCGGGATAGCTATAAAACGAACCGGGGGTGCTGAGCAATCAGTACCCCCAACTTTTTGCCTGTATGACAAGTTTCTCCCTCCCCGAAAGCATTGACGTAGCGTCGCGTTACGAAGAAAAAACACTCAATATGTTATACCTGAGCTGTCGCTGAGTTTTGGCGTTGAACCTGCGTTCATAGTTTGCAATTAGTCTGAAATTTTACTAAATTAGCTTTTGGTAACTTATCGGACTATTTAGCAAAGGAAAACGCAGTGATGAAATTGAATGTAAAAATGCTGTCAGTCACACTTGGCCTGTTCACCAGCCACGCTTTTGCACATACCGTCTATGAAAATGCACGGATTTATACCGTTAATGATCAACAGCCAACGGCGTCAGTTCTGGTCGTGGAACAGGGAAAAATTATCTACGTCGGCGGAAACGATGGTGCGAAGCAATTTAAAGCAACGGCTGCCGAGTTATTTGATTTAGAAGGAAAAACTGTACTACCGGGTTTTATTGAAAGTCACGCTCACCCCGCAACAGTAGCGGTGATGCAGGCGGGTGATTTTGTGTATGTTGACGGTGCGGCAAGCCTGACGCAGATTCTGAACCAATTAAAAGATTATTTAGCCGCGCACCCAAAAGCTAACTATTTATTGGCTCAAGGTTTTAACGTTGCCTCGCTTGGCTTGCCACAAGGCGCGTTGCCGACTGCTGCTGATTTAGATACCGTCTCCACGAGTATTCCGATCGTGGTTTATGACAGCGGAATGCACGCGGGATGGGCGAATAGCGCAGCGTTGAAAATCGCCCACGTCGATGCGAATACGCCCGACCCTATCTCAGGTAAACACTATTTTGAGCGTGATAACAAAGGCAACCCTACAGGCTTCATGCATGAAAGCGCGATGCACAATGTTGTCGACGCGCAGCAATTTAACACGGTAGAAAACGTCGCCGAGCAACTTAAACCGATTTTAAATACCTACCACTCGCTAGGTTTTACCGCGATTACGGATGTCGGTGATACTTTTAGCACGACAACTGCTGCTATTGCCCGCTTAAACGATCAGGGGAAATTGAAAGTATATTATCAGCGCGGCTATTTTTATGATGCGGCCAAATCGACGGAACAAAATATTGCCAGCCTTAAGGCCCTGCGTGAAAAATATAACCGGGGAAATTTGTCGATGAATCTGTATAAATTATTTATGGATGGCACGATTGAAATGGACTCAGGAGCGATGTTTAAGCCCTATCCCAATGGCAACATCGTTGAGCCATTTTTAAGCCAGAAGCAGATTAACGACAATGTTGCAGCAGCGTTGAAAGCTGGCTTCTCTGTGCATGTACACGCGATAGGTGATAAAGCGCAGCAGTCGATTTTAGACGCATTTGAGGCTAGCAAAAATATTAACCCGCACTTGGCTCGCGTGATTGCCCACAACCAAGTGTTTGAGCCGCAGGGTGTGCAGAAATTTGCCGCAATGAAGGACAATTTATTCCTGCAAACGACGCCAAACTGGACGGTGCTCAATGAAAAAGATGAAACCAAAACCAAAATTGGTAGCGATGCCTACAATCATCAATATCTGCTCGGGCAAGTTGTACGCGAGGGCGTCGCGGTAACCTTCGGTTCTGATTATCCCGCTAATACCTTTGATGCGGTAAACCCGTTCAGCCAAATGTATCATGCCATCAAGCGCGGTCAGCCAAATGCTGGCTATCTTCCTCCAACGGATGCGGCAATGACGCTTGATCAAAGCTTGCGGGCTTACACGATTAATGGCGCGAAGCAGCTTGGCATCAGTGATATAACCGGCAGTCTTGAGAAAGGGAAAAACGCCGACTTTATTATTGTAGATACCGATATTGGCAGCGTAGATCTGGAAAAATTGAAAAATACCAACGTGTTGGCAACCTATTTCAAAGGGGAAAAAGTGTACTAACGTACGTCATGTCCACTATAATTCGGCCGCGCGGAAAGGCAGCAACCGAATATATACCCCGGAAGCTGGCAGGTGTCAGTGACTGGGGAAGTGGTAACTCTGCCGAGTAGACCCCAATAGAGCGAAGCCTATGGATGGGCCTGGAATCATATCAGCGCATCTGTCATCCGAAATAGGTCGGATAGATAACGCGGTGATTGGATTTCATTGCCCTGGCGATTTTGAGCAATTAGCCCATTTGTAGGATATTTCATATGCATCGATTAGATGAATTAGGCAGACAACTCAATCACCTTGATAACTTGTTTCAACAATGGATGAAGAAGTTAGGCTTTAATCAAAACGCCTTTGCGGTTCTGCATTCTTTGGCGGTATCCCCAGACGGAAAATGCACGCAAAAATATATTTGTGAGCGATGGAGCCTGCCTAAACAAACCGTGTTTAGCATCTGCAAGCAATTCAAAGAACAAGGGCTGATTGATATTACTGAAAGCGAGCATGACAAGCGGGAAAAGATTCTGACGTTAACTGAGTTGGGGAAACAACGAACTCAGCCGATTTTGACACAATCGAAGATATTAAGTGAACGCGCTTTCGGGGCTTTGGGTCAGGAACAAACGCAGCAACTTTTCTCCAATTTAGAGGGATTTTGCAGGGTGTTTGAGCAAGAGATGGATAATGTTCCCGGGAGTAGTGAGTAGACGGACTGTCTTCTTACTGGCGATTGGGTCAGGCTGATATCAATGCTATGCTTTGCCGCCATTACTGTTGGCTTCAAGGGCGAGAAACAGCATGAGTAGAGAGAATTTGGTTCGTCAGTCATTATTCGATATTGAGCGCGCATTGAGGGAAAGCCCTTTCTGGCAGGTTGTTCCGCCGGAAGATGGGGCATTTAACAGCACTGAGCCCTTCTGCCTTGATACCATGCGGCCTGAAGAATGGTTGCAGTGGGTTTTTTTACCGCGCATGCATGCGGTATTGGATAGTGATTTATCGTTACCCGCCGAGCTGGCTTTACTCCCCTATTTTGAAGAAGCGCTGGAAGGTACGCCAGAACAGACGGCGGCAGTTTTGTTGCGCCTCGGGCTGCTTGATGAGCTGTTTCGCTCAGATGTACAGGATGGCGCACTGCACGATGCTTGAGATTATTTATCAGGATGAGCATCTGGTTGCCGTCAATAAACCCAGTGGCTGGTTAGTGCACCGTAGTTGGCTCGATCGCAAAGAAAAGATCGTAGTGATGCAAACTGTGCGCGATCAGATTGGCCAGCACGTCTATACCGTTCATCGCCTCGACAGGCCGACGTCTGGCGTATTGCTGCTCGCGCTGTCTAGCGAAGTGGCGCGTGCGCTATCTCAGCAGTTTGAATCGCACCAGATGCAGAAAATGTACCATGCTGTTGTACGGGGCTATGTACTGGATGACGGCGTGATTGACTATGCGCTCACCGAAGAGCTGGACAAGATTGCCGATAAATTTGCCAATCCTGATAAAGCGCCGCAGCCTGCTGTCACGCATTACCGTTCTTTAGCGCAGGCTGAGATGCCAGTTGCCATCGGACGTTACCCAACGGCACGCTACAGTTTGATGGAACTGAAGCCGCAGACCGGGCGTAAACACCAACTACGCCGCCATATGTCACATCTCCACCATCCGATTATTGGCGATACCGCGCACGGTGACCTGCGACATAATCGTGGTATGGAGACGCATTTCTCCTGCGGCAGGCTCATGTTGCATGCCAGCGAGTTACAGCTGAATCATCCCGTGAGCGGACAGCCACTGACGTTGCAGGCACGCTGGGATTCACCGTGGCAGGGTGTGGTGAGGCAGTTTGGCTGGCAAGGGATTCTCCCTGAGTTTGAAGGGGTTGAGTTTCCTGCTGAGTCAGGTCAGGATAGCGGTCATCTCGTCGAGTAATATCGGCGTATTGCCGTCGTATTAAGTACATTGAATTAAAAAGGGAGTCAGAAGCATGGCGCAGATTGGTATTTTTGTTGGTACGGTCTACGGGAATGCATTGCTGGTGGCTGAAGAAGCCGAAAATATTCTCAAGGATCGTGGCCACGAGGTTAAGGTCTTTGAGGATGCGACGCTGGAATCCTGGCTGGATTATCGTGAGCATGCGATTTTAGTCGTAACGTCGACGACGGGACAAGGCCAACTGCCTGATTCTATTGTTCCGCTTTATGCGGGACTGCGTGAAAAAGGTGGCTATCAGCCCACGCTGCGCTATGGCGTCATTGCGCTGGGCGACAGTAGCTATCCGAATTTCTGCGCGGGCGGTCATCTTTTCGATGCCTTATTGCAGGAAATAGGTGCTACGCGTCTGGGTAACGTTTTGGATATTGATGCTGTCGAAAATCCTGAACCTGAAGTCATTTCATGCCCGTGGGTTGAAGAATGGGCAGATTTGGTTGACGCACAGTGATGTCGTGCTGAGATAAGAAACGGGAGCTAACATGGCTCCCGTTTTTGTTGCTTCCCATCATCACTCGGTGTTTTAGCGACGATTACCTTTGGATGTGAACGTATTTAGCGATTCTTGGTCAACTTCTCTAAATCCGCTTCGATTTCGGTAATTTTGTGAGAAACGACGCTTTCCAGATGACGCAGATCGTCGAGGATTTTGCGTTTCAGATCGACTTCAACCTGTTCCTGTTGGCAAATCTTGTCTAGCTCATCAATCACATAACGCAGATTTGGGCTGATCTCGTTGATCTCTTTATAGCCCTGCCCGCTGTTGTCTGCCACGATGGTCTTGCGCTGGCGTGGGTACTTGAATTTCACGCTTTTAGCAAAAAACTCGCCCTTATCCTTACGAAAATAGATCTTCAGGATGTCGTTGTTCGCTTCCTGACGCAGGCTATAGCGATCGATATCATCGGGATTGGTAATGCCCAAGCTTTTTAGATTGTCATACATAGCGTCACCTTCTCTGTAAAAAAAAACGGCGGGTGTTTAACCCGCCGTTCCTAGTTTAGTCGATGGAGCGTAATAACTCATTGATGCCCACTTTTCCGCGGGTTTTCGCATCCACTTTCTTCACAATGATGGCACAGTACATGCTGTGGCTACCATCTTTGGACGGCAGGTTGCCGGAAACCACGACGGAGCCCGCAGGAACGCGGCCATAGTGAATTTCACCGGTTTCACGATCGTAAATGCGGGTGCTTTGGCTGATGAACACGCCCATGGAGATGACGGAACCTTCCTCAACGACAACGCCTTCTACCACTTCAGAACGTGCACCGATGAAGCAGTTATCTTCGATGATGGTTGGGTTAGCCTGCAACGGTTCCAGAACGCCGCCGATGCCCACGCCACCGGACAGGTGAACATTTTTACCGATTTGGGCGCAGGAGCCGACGGTTACCCACGTATCGACCATGGTGCCTTCATCGACATAAGCACCGATGTTGACGTAAGACGGCATCAGCACGGTATTACGTGCGATATAGGCACCGCGACGTACGCTGGCTGGCGGTGCAACGCGCACGCCTTCACGCTGGAAACGTGCTTCATCATAGTCAGCGAATTTCATTGGCACTTTGTCGAAAAAGCGTGTTTCTCCGCCTTCGATAAGTTGGTTGTCGTTAATACGGAAAGAGAGCAGCACGGCTTTCTTCAGCCACTGATGGGTAACCCACTGGCCGTCGATTTTCTCTGCAACGCGCAGGGCGCCGCTATCCAGCAGGTTAATTGCTTGATTAACGGCTTCACGCGTGACGGTGTCTGCGTTTGCCGGAGTGATATCTGCGCGGCGCTCGAAAGCCGTCTCAATGATGTTCTGTAATTGTTGGTGCATCCTGATTTCTCTTTCCTGATTGTAAAAATTAACTCAATGGTACTTTATCGTTTGGGTTAAGGGCTTCTGTCAACCGTTCTTGCAATTTAAGACGCAATTCCGGCTTCAATGCCCGCCTGTCGCTGTCGGCAAGGATGAAAAGATCTTCCACCCGCTCGCCGATCGTGGAAATGCGTGCGCCGTGCAGCGACAGGTTGAGATCGGAAAAAATCTCACCAATACGTGCCAGCAGCCCCGGTTGGTCGAGTGCGCTGAGCTCCATGTAGCTGCGTCTGTCCGTGTGCGTCGGCAGGAAGTTGACTTCGGTTGGCACGCTGAAATGACGCAGCTTGGGCGATGTCCGTCGTACGCGCGGATGCTGGTAATGTCGTTGCGTCAGCGCCTGCTCCAGCGCATGCCGTATCATTTCATGCCGATCCTGTGCCAGCGGGCTGCCGTCCGGTTCTAGTACAATAAACGTATCCATCGCCATGCCGTCGCGGCTGGTAAAAATCTGTGCATCGTGCACGCTAAGGTTGCGCCTATCCAGCTCGCCAGCGACTGCCGCGAAAAGATAAGGCCTGTCAGGGCTCCAGATAAAGATCTCTGTGCCGCCACGGCTGGCCTGATGGCTGATTAGCACCAGCGGTTTATTGGTATCATGCTCCAGCAGATGGCGCGCGTGCCAGGCAATCTGGTTTGGAGAATGGCGCAGGAAGTAATCGGCTCGACAGCGGCTCCAGATATGGTGCAACGCTTCTTCGTCAATGTTATCCATACGCAGTAGCGCCAGCGCCTGCAAGCGGTGATGCCGGACACGTTCGCGTAAATCCGGCGTATTTTGCATGCCGCGTCGCAGCTGCTTTTCGGTAGCGAAATAGAGTTCACGCAACAAGCTCTGTTTCCAGCTGTTCCACAGCGTCTCATTGGTGGCGCAGATATCCGCAACCGTCAGGCTGACCAGATAGCGTAAGCGGGTTTCGCTCTGAACTTCCGTAGCAAATTGCTGAATGACAGTGGGATCCTGAATGTCGCGACGCTGTGCGGTGACGGACATCAACAAGTGGCAGCGCACCAGCCAGGAAACCAGCTGAGCTTCGCGCGAGTTCAGCCCGTGCAGCGCGGCAAACTCCAGTACATCCAGCGCACCCAGTTCCGAGTGATCGCCCCCACGGCCTTTGGCGATATCGTGGAACAGCGCGGCCAGCAGCAACAATTCGGGCTGGGGCAGGCGAGGGTAGAGCTCTACGCATAGCGGATGCTGTGGTCGCGTATCTTCGTCGGCGAAGCTTTCCAGCTTGAGCAGAACGCGGATCGTGTGTTCATCCACCGTATAGGCGTGAAACAGATCGAACTGCATCTGACCGACGATATTCCCCCACAGCGGCATATACGCCCACAGCACGCTGTGGCGGTGCATTGGCAACAGCGCACGGCTTACCGCATACGGATGGCGCAGAATATTCATGAATAGCTGGCGCGCTTCTGGGATGGTGCAAAGCGGGCTAGCGAGATGACGACGCGCATGGCGCAACTGGCGTAATGTGGTGGAATAAATGCCGCTGATGTCACGGTTACGCACCATCAGGTAGAACATGCGCATGATGGCTTCCGGCTTTTTGATAAACAGATTTTCATCGCGCAGGTCTACCAGATTGCCGCGTAGCTGGAATTCATCGTCAATCGGGCGGGGTTTTTCGCTCGCATCCAGCGCCAGAATTGCTTCATCAAAGAGCTGCAACAGCATCTGGTTCAACTCGCTGACGCGACGCGTCATGCGGTAGAAATCCTTCATCATGCGCTCTACTGGCGTGTTGCCTTCGCCCTGATATTGCAACAGCTGCGCGACGTTGAGCTGCCTGTCGAACAGCAAACGGTTGTCGTAACGTGGCAGGATCAGGTGTAGGGCGAAGCGGATGCGCCACAAAAAGCTTTGGCATTCGTTAAGCTCTTTACGTTCAGCCTCTGTCAGAAAGCCGAAGCCCACCATCTCGTTGAGCGAGGTCGCACCGAAGTGGCGTCTAGCGACCCACAGCAGCGTGTGAATGTCGCGTAACCCACCCGGACTGCTCTTGATGTCGGGCTCCAGATTATAGCTAGTGCTGTGATAGCGTTGATGACGTTCTTGCTGTTCGGTGATTTTTGCCGGAAAAAACGTGGGTGACGGCCAAAACTCATCACTGAATACGTGTTTTTGCAGCGTGAGAAACAGAGCAACGTCGCCGCATATCATGCGGGATTCAATCAGATTGGTCGCGACGGAAATGTCTGCACGCCCTTCCTGCAAGCACTCTTCCAGCGTCCTGACGCTATGGCCGACTTCCAGCTTTAAATCCCACAGCAGGGTAATGAATTGGCCGACACGCTGGGAATGTTCATCACTTAGCTCTGTCTGGCTTAACACCAGTACATCGATATCGGAAAGCGGGTGCAGTTCACCGCGGCCATATCCGCCAACGGCGACCAGTGCGGTTTGAGCAATATTTTCAAAGCCGTGACAGTACCACAGCCGCTGCAACAGGCGATCGATGAATAAGGTTCTGGCATCAATCAGCTTTTCCGCGCTGACACCGGAACGGAATTCTGAACCGAGCCAAAGCTGAAATAATTCCAATTGCTGTTTCAACGCCTGGCAATTCAACATGTCATCAGCGTAGGTCAGCGGCGAAACGGGGGGCTGTGCTGCTGCAATAGTGTCTATAGGGCTGTCTGGTGAGGACGCGTCAGGTGGCGTATTGTCTGGCGAAAAGCGTTTATCTGTCATAGCGCAGCCCATAAAAAAACGCAGAGCGCGTTTTTCAACGTCGCTTGCGACGACACGAAGGGGGGCGTGCTTTCTACACGCCATAAAAAGCCGGCATCTGCCGGCTTAGTGTTTACTGTTCATGCGTGATGATGTTGGGGATGGTGTCATCCTTTCGCAACGTCATTATTTCGCAGCCGTTTTCGGTTACCACAATAGTATGCTCGTACTGTGCCGACAAGCTGCGATCTTTGGTTTTTACCGTCCAGCCGTCTTTCATCGTACGGATACGGAAATCACCTGCGTTGAGCATAGGCTCGATCGTAAATGCCATGCCCGCCTGCAACACAACGCCGCCGTCATCTGCATCGTAGTGCAGAACCTGTGGCTCTTCGTGGAAGCCCTTGCCGATACCGTGGCCACAATACTCACGCACTACGGAGAAATTGTTACCTTCCGCAAACTGCTGGATCGCTTTGCCCAATGTGCGCAGGCGAATACCCGGCTTAACCATTTTCAGTGCCAGATAGAGGCTTTCCTGCGTGATGCGGCAGAGACGCTCGCCCAGAATGGTCGGCTTGCCAGCGATAAACATTTTTGACGTATCGCCGTGGAAGCCGTCTTTGATCACGGTGACGTCGATGTTGACGATATCGCCGTCTTTCAAAATCCGCTCTTCGCTAGGGATGCCGTGGCACACCACTTCGTTGATGGAGATGCAGACGGATTTCGGGAAGCCGTGGTAGCCCAGTGAGGCAGAAATGGCCTGCTGTTTGTTGGTAATGTGATCGTGACAGATTCTGTCCAATTCGCCGGTACTTACACCTGGCACTACATAAGGTTCGATGATTTCCAGAACTTCGGCAGCTAGACGACCCGCTACGCGCATTTTTTCGATGTCTTCAGAGGTTTTAATTGAAATTGCCATTGATGATTGTCCGCAGGTGCCTGTTAAGCACGAAAATTAAGAGCGATAACTAATAACTTATGTTACCAGCCCAGCCGCTGGCTTGCCAAATTATCATTCGGATTAGTAGATTGGCGAATAACAAATGTTGGTGTCGCAGGCGGATTTATGGTATAAAGCGCGCCGATGATCCGGCTGGATATTGGTTATACGGTATCTAACCACATCGACTAAACTCACTTTGTGTAAATAACACACACATGTCGGCACGTTCGCCGGGGTGCTCCTGAGGTGTTTCACCGGATGGGGTCGGCGTAATGGGACATGTGGAGGCATAACCCCATACTTAATTAATAGAGGTAATCATGGCAACTGTTTCCATGCGCGATATGCTCAAGGCTGGCGTACACTTTGGTCACCAGACCCGTTACTGGAACCCGAAAATGAAGCCATTCATCTTCGGTGCGCGTAACAAAGTTCACATCATCAACCTTGAAAACACAGTACCGATGTTCAACGATGCTTTGGCTGAGCTGGGCAAAATTGCTTCTCGCAAAGGCAAAATTCTGTTCGTTGGTACCAAGCGCGCAGCAAGCGAAGCGGTAAAAGATTCTGCTAACAACTGCGATCAGTTCTTCGTGAACCATCGTTGGTTGGGCGGTATGCTGACTAACTGGAAAACCGTTCGTCAGTCCATCAAGCGTTTGAAAGATCTGGAAATCCAATCTCAAGACGGCACGTTCGACAAGCTGACCAAAAAAGAGGCGCTGATGCGCACTCGTGAACTGGACAAGCTTGAGAAAAGCCTGGGTGGTATCAAAGATATGGGTGGCCTGCCAGACGCGCTGTTTGTTATCGATGCCGATCACGAGCACATCGCAATCAAAGAAGCTAACAACCTAGGTATTCCGGTATTCGCTGTGGTTGATACCAACTCTGATCCCGATGGTGTTGACTTCATCATCCCTGGTAACGATGACGCAATCCGTGCAATTAACCTGTACCTGGGTGCTGTTGCTACTGCTGTCCGCGAAGGCCGTTCTCAAGATCTGGCTGTGCAGGCAGAAGAAGGCTTAGTAGAAGCTGAATAATAAGTCTGGCTCGTTGAGCCCTTATTAACCAGGTAGCACTAGTTTGGTTAGGGGCCTTTTTATGGCCCCTTTTTCACTTTTAAAGCTGTTTGGTCGTGACGACCGAGCAGAACAAATCTTCTGAGGATTTTAGAATGGCTGAAATTACCGCATCCCTGGTAAAAGAGCTGCGTGAGCGTACCGCGGCAGGCATGATGGAATGTAAGAAAGCGCTGGTTGAAGCTAATGGCGACATCGAGCTTGCAATCGAAAACATGCGTAAATCCGGTGCGATCAAAGCAGCTAAGAAAGCAGGTAACGTTGCTGCTGACGGCGTAATCAAGACTAAGATCGACGGTAACTACGCTGTGATTCTGGAAGTTAACTGCCAGACTGACTTCGTTGCTAAAGATGGTGGTTTCCAGGCGTTTGCTGACAAAGTGCTAGATGCTGCGGTTGCAGGCAAAATCACTGATGTTGACGTGTTGAAAGCACAGTTCGAAGAAGAGCGTGTTGCACTGGTTGCTAAAATCGGTGAGAACATCAACATCCGTCGCGTTTCCGCTCTGGAAGGCGAAGTTCTGGGTAACTACCAACACGGTGCGCGCATCGGTGTTCTGGTTGCTGCTAAAGGCGCTGATGAAGAGCTGGTTAAACACCTGGCTATGCATGTTGCTGCAAGCAAGCCTGAGTTCGTTAAACCAGAAGATGTATCTGCTGAAGTGGTAGCGAAAGAGTACCAGGTTCAGCTGGAAATCGCGATGCAGTCTGGCAAGCCGAAAGAAATCGCAGAGAAAATGGTTGAAGGCCGTATGAAGAAATTCACCGGCGAAGTTTCTCTGACTGGTCAGCCTTTCGTTATGGATCCAGCCAAGTCTGTTGGTCAACTGCTGAAAGAGCACAATGCTGACGTGACTAACTTCATCCGTTTCGAAGTGGGTGAAGGCATTGAGAAAGTTGAGACTGACTTTGCTGCTGAAGTTGCAGCAATGAGTAAGCAGTCTTAATAGTAAAAAAAGAGCCGCCAGTTGGCGGTTCCTTTTTATCCAGCCCCACGAGTTTTAGTTCGCTTGGCTTCCTGCATTCAGGCAGGAGCTGGGTGGAACAGTTTTGATTTTTACAGTATTGATTTATACAACCCCCCCAATACCACGACAGCCTGTAGGATAAGAACACCATGGCAACCAATGCAAAACCCGTCTATCAACGAATCCTGCTGAAACTCAGTGGCGAAGCTTTACAGGGAACTGAAGGTTTTGGTATCGATGCGAGTATTCTGGATCGCATGGCTCAGGAAGTGAAAGAACTGGTTGAGTTAGGCATTCAGGTCGGTGTGGTTATCGGCGGTGGTAACCTGTTTCGTGGCGCGGGTCTGGCTAAAGCGGGCATGAACCGCGTTGTGGGCGACCACATGGGAATGCTGGCGACCGTCATGAATGGTCTGGCAATGCGTGATGCGTTGCACCGTGCCTATGTGAACGCTCGCCTGATGTCTGCGATTCCCCTGAATGGCGTCTGTGACAACTACAGCTGGGCGGAAGCGATCAGCCTGCTGCGTAATAATCGCGTGGTGATTTTCTCCGCCGGAACAGGCAACCCTTTCTTTACCACGGATTCTGCGGCTTGCCTTCGCGGCATTGAGATTGAGGCGGATGTCGTATTGAAGGCGACAAAAGTCGATGGCGTCTATTCTGCCGATCCGGTACAAGATCCTTCAGCGACGATGTATGAAACGCTAACCTATCAAGATGTGTTAGAACGTGAACTGAAAGTGATGGATCTTGCTGCGTTCACGCTGGCACGCGACCATAATTTGCCGATCCGCGTTTTCAACATGAACAAACCCGGCGCACTGCGTCGTGTTGTTATGGGTGAGAAAGAAGGGACGTTGATTAGTCAGTAACTCAAATTATGGGGTAATATATTGTCAGTATTGCTCCATACGCCAGCCGAGCGCTGGTATTAATTATTCACTGGGTCATGCACTGACATGGCCTGCCAGGCAACCAGTTTTCAAGGGTTCACAACGTGACTAATGAAATCAGAAAAGATGCTGAAACGCGCATGGACAAATGTGTTGAAGCGTTTAAAAACCAGATTAACAGAATCCGTACCGGCCGTGCATCGCCAAGTATTCTTGATGGCATTCATGTTGAATACTATGGCAGCGCAACGCCGTTGCGCCAACTCGCTAACGTTGTGGTAGAAGATTCCCGCACGCTGGCAATTTCGGTATTCGATCGTTCACTGAGCCCAGCGGTCGAGAAAGCGATCATGGCCTCTGACCTCGGCCTGAACCCGTCTTCTGCTGGCACCGTAATCCGTGTTCCGTTGCCACCTCTGACGGAAGAACGTCGTAAAGATCTGATCAAAGTCGTCCGTGGCGAAGCAGAGCAGGGGCGTATCTCTGTACGCAACGTGCGCCGTGATGCTAACGACAAGTTTAAAGCACTGTTGAAAGACAAAGCGATCAGTGAAGATGAAGAACGTCGTGCTCAGGACGACGTGCAGAAATTGACTGACAACTTCATCAAGAAAGTGGACGTCGCACTAGCAGAAAAAGAAGCGGAGCTGATGGAGTTCTAATCAGCTTGTTAGATAGTGCGTCGCAGGATGTTTTTTCCGGCGGCGCTTTATTTTTTATATAATATGCGTTATGCAATGAATGGGTGAAGGCTAGCCCCTCTGGGCAGTAAACAAATTTTTGCTATGCATACGCCTGCGACGATCGTGACGGTGATCAATCGCAGAGATATATCATGGTAATCGTCTCAGACTCGTGTACCTTCCTGTCATCAAATCCGGTTATTCAGAGCATTTTTAATGAAGCAACTGACAATTCTTGGTTCCACTGGCTCTATTGGCGTCAGTTCTCTGGCTGTAATTAAAGCCAACCCAGATAAATTTACCGTACGCGCGCTATCCGCTGGGTACAACGTCAAGCTTATGTTGGAACAGTGCCTGACTTTCCAACCCACTTATGCCTCAATGGCTGATGAAGCCTCTGCAACTGCTCTGCGCCAGCAGTTGGCAGAATACGGTTGCAAAACAGAGGTTCTGGCGGGAGTTCAGGCCGCATGTGAGCTCGCTGCACTGGACGGCGTCGATCAGGTCATGGCTGCGATTGTGGGGGCGGCTGGGCTATTACCGACGCTGGCGGCAATCCATGCTGGAAAACAGGTTTTGTTGGCGAATAAAGAATCACTCGTCACCTGCGGACGTCTCTTTATGGATGCCGTCGAGCAAAGCGATGCGCAGCTTTTACCGATTGATAGCGAACATAATGCAATTTTTCAGAGTTTACCTGAGCAAATTCAGCGCCAATTAGGCTACGCTTCACTGTCGAAACATGGAGTCGAACGTATTATTTTGACTGGCTCCGGTGGACCGTTTCGTGAAACGCCGGTATCAGCGTTGGCAGACATGACGCCTGATCAGGCGTGTGCGCACCCGAACTGGTCAATGGGGCGCAAGATTTCGGTTGATTCTGCCACTATGATGAATAAGGGGCTGGAGTATATCGAAGCGCGTTGGTTGTTTAATGCCTCTGCCGAACAGATGGAAGTCATTATTCATCCGCAGTCAGTGATTCACTCGATGGTGCGCTACCGTGATGGCAGCGTCTTGGCGCAGTTGGGTTCGCCCGACATGCGTACGCCGATTGCTCATGCAATGGCTTATCCCGAACGTGTGGCATCGGGCGCAAAAGCATTAGATTTTTGCCAAATTGGCGCGCTGACATTTTTAGCACCAGACTATGCGCGCTATCCTTGTTTGCAGTTGGCGATTGATGCCTGCAATCACGGTCAGTCGGCTACCACGACATTGAACGCCGCAAATGAAATTGCGGTGGCAGCATTTTTGCAGTCGCAGATACGTTTTACGGATATCGCGGCGGTAAATCAACATGTTATTGAACAACTTACATTGCCAGAACCCACCAGCGTTGATGATGTTTTGTTCATCGATAGCTGGGCCAGACAGGTCGCAGCACAGACCCTGACACATTACGTGCGATAGCCGGATAGACCCATGGCACAATTTGTTCATGTGCGGTGGAGGTGGTATAGTCTGCGCCACTCAATGGTTGATTATGCGAAAGTTGTTTAATCGACCATGCAGCTAAGCCGTGATCGTTCACGGCTTTTTTTGCGCTAATGGGGTCTGATGTTACGGAAGGACTGTTGTATTTCTTGCTTGAGGAAATAAGTACGCGTTATGCCGTCCGATAATCAAAAGAATACTAACGATCTGCCACTCGCCGGGCCGCGGCATGTTGCCATTATCATGGATGGCAATGGTCGCTGGGCGAAAAGCCGGGGGAAGATGCGGATTTTTGGCCATCAGGCTGGTGTAAAGGCTGTGCGACGTTCAGTCAGTTTCGCAGTGAACCACGGATTGGATGCTCTGACACTTTACGCATTTAGCAGTGAAAACTGGAACCGTCCGGCGCAGGAAGTTTCCGCACTCATGGAGCTGTTTGTTCGAGCACTGGACAGCGAAGTGAAAAGCCTGCACAAGCACAATGTTCGCTTGCGGGTGATTGGCGATATCGGCCGCTTCAGTCCGCGTTTACAAGAGAGAATCCGTCGTTCAGAAGTGCTGACAGAAAAGAATCAGGGGCTCACACTGAATATTGCCGCGAATTATGGCGGCCGTTGGGATATTATTCAGGGAGTACGGCAACTTGCAGAGCAGGTGCAGGAAGGTATTCTGCGCCCTGATAGCATTAATGAAGCGTCATTGTGTCAGTATATCTGTCTGAATGATCTGGCTCCGGTTGATTTGGTGATCAGAACCGGTGGAGAACACCGCATCAGTAATTTTCTTCTGTGGCAAATTGCTTATGCTGAACTTTACTTTACTGATGTCCTCTGGCCTGATTTCGATGAACAAGTCTTTGAAGGTGCGCTGAATGCTTTTGCACAACGCGAGCGCCGCTTCGGGGGAACAACACCTATCGATGCTGATGCATCCTAGGGGGAACTTTTGCTGAAGTATCGCCTGATTACTGCTTTTATCTTGATTCCGATTGTTATTGCGGCACTGTTCTTGCTGCCTCCTTTGGGATTCACGCTTGTTACGCTGGCTGTGTGTATGCTGGCGGCATGGGAATGGGGTCAATTGGCGGGCTTTGCCTCTTATGGTCAACGCCTGTGGCTCGCAATTCTATGTGGTTTTTTGCTGGCGCTGATGTTGTTATCACTCCCAGCTTACCATTACTCCGTGCATATTCCGCAAATCAGTATTGCGCTCTGGTCATCACTGGTGTGGTGGGGTATTGCGCTGTTTTTGGTTCTGTTCTACCCAGCTTCCGCCTCATTTTGGCGTCATTCACGCGCATTGCGGCTCGTGTTCGGCATCATGACGATCGTGCCGTTTTTCTGGGGCATGGTTGCGCTTCGTCATTACAATTACGCGATTAATCCATTCGCTGGTGCCTGGTGGCTGCTGTACGTCATGCTGCTGGTCTGGGGAGCGGACAGCGGTGCCTACATGTTCGGCAAACTGTTTGGTAAGCGTAAACTTGCGCCAAAAGTCTCGCCGGGCAAAACCTGGGAAGGCTTTCTCGGTGGTCTGGCAACCTCAGCGCTAATTTCTTTGCTGTTTAGCCTCTATGCGCCATTAACGGTGGCGGCATCAACGTTGCTGATTTGTTCTATCGCTGCTGCGCTGGCTTCGGTACTGGGTGATTTGACAGAAAGCATGTTCAAACGTGAGGCAGGCATCAAAGACAGTAGCCATTTGATTCCGGGGCATGGTGGCGTGCTCGATCGTATCGATAGCCTGACGGCTGCGGTTCCTGTGTTCTCTTGCCTGATGCTGCTGCTGTTTAAAGTGGCTTAGAATAAAGCGGTAGAGCTATTTATGTTGAGTTTTCTCTGGAATCTTGCCGCGTTTATCATCGCACTAGGTGTGTTGGTCACCGTCCATGAGTTTGGGCATTTCTGGGTGGCGCGCCGCTGTGGTGTGAAGGTTGAGCGCTTTTCTGTTGGTTTCGGTCGCGCACTATGGCGTCGTCGCGATCGTACCGGTACGGAATTTGTGATTGCGTTGATCCCGCTTGGCGGCTACGTGAAGATGCTGGATGAGCGTGTCGACACCGTGGCACCAGAATTCCGCCACCAATCCTTTAACAGTAAAACGGTCTGGCAGCGCGCGGCTATCGTCAGCGCTGGTCCAATTGCCAATTTCCTGTTTGCTATTGTGGCGTACTGGCTGGTGTTTATTCTCGGCGTGCCGGGCGTGCGTCCGATAGTGGGCGAAATACTGCCCAACTCCATCGCGGCACAAGCGGAAATGTCGGCGGGAATGGAACTAAAGTCAGTTGATGGTATCGAAACGCCTGATTGGGATACCGCGCGTCTGGCGCTGATCGGTAAAATCGGCGATAGCGATGTTGTGATCGGAAGCGCACCTTTAGGCTCCGACCGTGTCGTCCAGAAAACGCTGGATTTACGCGAGTGGCAGTTTGAGCCTGATAAGCAAGATCCGGCTTCCTCGCTCGGGATTATCCCGCGCGGTCCGCAAATTGAGCCCGTGTTGCATCAGGTGCAGGCAGGCTCTGCGGCGGAAAAAGCAGGTTTGCAAGTCGGGGATAGGATCGTTAAAGTCGACGGGCAGGCGCTAGCGCAATGGCGTGATTTTGTCATCGCTGTGCGTGATAACCCCGGACAATCTATTGCTCTGGAGGTAGAGCGACACGGTGCAGCGGTACCGTTGACGTTAACGCCAGACAGTAAATCTGTAGGAAGTGGCAGAATTGAAGGTTTGGCAGGTGTTATGCCAAGCGTGACGCCGCTGCCTGAAGAATACAGGACGGTGCGCCAGTATGGGCCGTTCAGTGCTGCCTATCAGGCAACAGATAAAACCTGGCAACTGATGAAATTGACCGTCAGTATGTTAGGGAAACTGGTTATGGGTGATGTTAAGCTGAATAACCTGAGTGGTCCCATTTCGATTGCTCAGGGTGCTGGAATGTCAGCAGATTATGGATTGATTTATTACCTGATGTTTTTGGCCTTAATCAGCGTCAATTTGGGGATCATCAATCTGTTCCCGCTGCCGGTATTGGATGGTGGACACCTGCTCTTTCTTGCAGTTGAAAAACTGAAGGGCAGGCCGGTTTCTGAGCGTGTGCAGGACGTTAGTTATCGCATTGGTACAGTGTTGCTGATGTTGTTAATGGGACTCGCACTTTTCAATGATTTCTCTCGTCTCTAGGCGCGGGATTAGGTTAGGAAAAACGCATAACAACGATGGCGATCAAAAAGTTGCTCATAGCGTCGCTGCTGTTTAGCAGCGCAACCGTATACGGTGCAGACGGGTTCGTAGTGAAGGACATTCATTTCGAGGGCCTGCAAAGGGTTGCCGTCGGGGCGGCACTACTCAGTATGCCAGTCCGCGTTGGTGATACCATCGGTGACGATGATATCGGTAACACCATCCGTGCCTTGTTTGCGACCGGAAATTTTGAAGATGTTCGCGTCCTGCGCGATGGCGAAACGCTGATTGTGCAGGTCAAAGAACGTCCGACAATCGCCAGCGTCACGTTTTCCGGCAATAAGTCAGTCAAAGACGACATGCTGAAAGAAAACCTGGAAGCCTCGGGCGTGCGCGTTGGTGAAGCGTTAGACCGTACGGCGCTCACCAGCATCGAAAAAGGACTGGAAGATTTCTACTACAGCGTCGGTAAGTACAGTGCGTCGGTTAAAGCCGTTGTCACGCCATTGCCGCGTAACCGCGTAGACCTGAAACTGGTCTTCACGGAAGGCGTTTCCGCCAAGATCCAGCAGATTAATATTGTCGGTAACAAAGCGTTCAGTTCCGACGAATTGATCTCCCGTTTCCAACTGCGTGATGAAGTGCCGTGGTGGAACGTGGTTGGTGACCGTAAATACCAGAAACAAAAACTGTCTGGCGATCTGGAAACCCTACGGAGTTTCTATCTGGATCGCGGCTATGCGCGCTTCAACATCGATTCTACTCAGGTGAGCCTGACGCCAGATAAAAAAGGCATCTATATCACCATCAATATGACGGAAGGCGAGCAGTACAAGCTGTCCGGCGTCGCGGTGAAAGGTAATCTGGCTGGCCACTCTGCGGAAATTGAAGGGCTGACGAAAGTCGAACCCGGTGAACTCTACAATGGGACGAAAGTCACCCGGATGGAAGAGGACATCAAGAAGCTGCTGGGTCGTTATGGCTATGCCTATCCGCGTGTGGTAACACAGCCGGAAATTAATGACGCAGACAAGACGGTGAGATTAAACATCAACGTTGATGCGGGTAACCGCTTCTATGTGCGTCATGTTCGCTTTGACGGCAACGATACGTCTAAAGATACTGTTCTGCGCCGTGAAATGCGCCAGATGGAAGGTGCCTGGTTAGGCAACGATCTGGTTGAGCAAGGCAAAGAGCGTCTAAACCGACTGGGATACTTTGAAAGCGTTGAGGTAGAAACACAGCGTGTTCCCGGTGTCGCCGATCAGGTTGATGTGACGTATAAAGTCAAAGAGCGTAATACAGGTACATTCAACTTTGGTGTCGGTTTCGGTACGGAAAGCGGCGTGAGTTTCCAAGCTGGGGTTCAGCAGGACAACTGGTTGGGAACGGGTAACTCCGTTGGGATCAGCGGGACTAAAAACGACTACCAGACGTATGTCGAGCTGTCACTGACCGACCCATACTTCACCGTTGATGGCGTTAGCCTCGGTGGTCGCGTCTTCTATAACAAATTTGAAGCATCTGACGCCGACCTATCCGACTACACCAACGTGAGCTATGGCGTTGGCAGCACCTTGGGCTTCCCGATTAACGAGAATAACTCACTGCGTGTCGGTCTGGATTATGTGCATAACGACCTGTCGGATATGAGACCGCAGGTGTCGATGTGGCGTTATCTGGACTCTGTCGGGGTTAATCCTTCCGTCGTAGGTGAGAATGTTAAATCCAGTGCAGATTTCAAAGCGAACGATTTCTTCCTGAATACCGGATGGTCATATAACAACCTGGATCGCGGTTACTTCCCGACGAAAGGGACACGTGCGTCCGCGAATGCCAAGATCGCGGTGCCAGGTTCGGACAATGAATACTACAAACTGACGTTTGATTCAGCGAGCTACTATCCGTTGACCGAGAGTGGTAAATGGGTGGTGATGGGCCGTACCCGTGCAGGCTTTGCGGATGGTATCGGAAGTAAAGAAGTGCCGTTCTACGACAACTTCTATGCTGGTGGTTCCAGTACGGTGCGTGGCTTCCAATCGAATACGATTGGTCCTAAAGCGGCCTATTATAAGTGCCCAGCGAACCTTGTTGGCTCTGGCTTTAACTCTTACTCAGGTTGCCCGATTGATTCAACCAATATGGATGATGCCGTTGGCGGTAACGCGATGGCGGTGCTGAGTGCGGAACTTATCGTGCCGACGCCGTTTATCAGTGATAAATACGCCAACTCCGTACGAACTTCCTTCTTTGTGGATGGCGGTACGGTATGGGATACCAACTGGGAAAATACGGCTGAAACACTGAAAGCAGGTGTACCGGATTACGGCAAGGCAACCAACTTCCGCGTTTCCAGTGGTATCGCGTTGCAATGGATGTCTCCGCTTGGGCCATTGGTCTTCTCCTATGCCCAGCCGGTTAAAAAGTACGATGGAGACAAGTCGGAACAATTCCAGTTTAACATTGGCAAAACCTGGTAGTGTGACGTCCGTAGGTCGTATGCAGGGAATGTCGCATCGCTGCTCATTGGCATGAATGCTGGAAATACAGCTGGCACCATGACGCGATGCCCATCATTAAAGTGTTAAGACACAAATTAGGTTAGGTTGAGGAGTTTATAGTGAAAAAGTGGTTATGTGCCGCAGGCCTCGGTTTAGTATTGGCTGCTTCAGCCAGCGTTCAGGCTGCTGACAAGATTGCCGTTGTTAACGTTTCCAGCATCTTCCAACAGTTGCCGCAGCGTGAAAGCGTTGGCAAACAGCTGGAAAATGAGTTCAAAGGTCGTGCTTCTGAGCTGCAATCGATGGAAAACGATTTGCAGGGCAAGATGCAGAAGTTGCAGCGTGATGGCTCTACCATGAAAGCGAGCGATCGCAGCAAAATGGAAAAAGACGTCATGGCGCAGCGCGAGCAGTTCTCTACTAAAGCGCAGGCTTTTGAGCAGGACAACCGTCGTCGTCAGACTGAAGAACGCAACAAAATCCTGAGTCGTATTCAGGACGCCGTGAAAGCCGTTGCAACTAAAGAAGGTTATGATGTTGTGATTGACGCTAACGCTGTTGCGTATGTCGCCAATGCCAAAGACATTACTGCCGATGTGCTGAAACAGGTTAAATAATACATGTATTCGATTCGACTGGACGCGTTAGCTCAACAGTTGGATGCACAATTACACGGTGATGGCGATATCGTCATCACCGGTGTTGCTTCTATGCATTCGGCAAAAACTGGGCAAATTACGTTTCTTTCCGACAGTCGTTACCGTGAGCAACTGGCCGAGACGCAAGCGTCTGCGGTCGTGCTGACGGAAGCGGATTTACCTTACTGTCAGGTTGCTGCGCTGGTAGTGAAAAATCCCTACCTTACCTATGCTCACATGGCACAACTGCTGGATACGACACCGCAACCAGCAACCGATATTGCCCCGAGTGCGGTCATCGCTTCAGATGCGACGCTGGGTCAGCAGGTGTCCATTGGCGCAAATGCCGTTATCGAATCTGGCGCACAGTTGGGTGATGGTGTTGTTATTGGCCCTGGCTGTTTTGTTGGCAAAAATGCCCGCATTGGTGCCGGCACCCGTTTGTGGGCAAATGTAACGATTTATCACCGCGTTGAGCTTGGTGAGCATTGCCTGATCCAGTCTGGAACGGTTATTGGTTCTGATGGTTTTGGCTATGCCAACGATCGCGGCAACTGGGTGAAGATTCCGCAGTTGGGAACGGTCAGAATTGGCGATCAGGTTGAGATTGGCGCGAGCACGACTATCGATCGTGGTGCGTTGGATGATACGGTCATTGGCAATGGTGTTATCATTGATAACCAATGTCAGATTGCGCACAACGTCGTGATTGGCGACAATACCGCGGTCGCGGGTGGCGTCATTATGGCGGGGAGCTTGAAAATTGGTCGTTATTGCATGATCGGCGGTGCCAGCGTGATTAACGGGCACATGGAGATCTGCGATAAAGTGACGGTAACGGGAATGGGTATGGTCATGCGACCAATCACTGAACCTGGGGTATACTCTTCGGGCATTCCTTTGCAACCCAATAAAGTGTGGCGCAAAACTGCAGCGCTGGTGATGAATATTGATGAGATAAGCAAACGGTTAAAAGCCGTTGAACGAAAAGTCGATAACGTTTAATCACTCGCGTTTTATTTGCGGCCTGCCTGAAGACACCTAATTTAGGGTCTGCGCAGGCCGTGTTGTTGATGGCATCAGTTTTTTATGGACAGGAAGAGTATTTTGACTACTGACACTCATACTCTGAATATTGAAGAGATTTTAGAATTATTACCGCACCGTTTCCCGTTTTTACTGGTTGATCGGGTACTGGATTTTGAAAAAGGGAAGTTTCTGCGGGCGGTGAAAAACGTCTCTTTCAACGAACCCTTCTTCCAGGGGCATTTCCCGGGTAAACCCATTTTTCCCGGTGTGTTGATTCTGGAAGCCATGGCTCAGGCTACGGGTATCCTGGCGTTTAAAAGCGTCGGTAAACTGGAGCCGGGTGAGCTGTACTATTTCGCCGCTGTGGACGAAGCGCGCTTTAAGCGCCCCGTGCAGCCAGGCGATCAAATGATCCTTGAAGTTGAATTCATTAAAGAGCGTCGTGGCGTTGCGCGCTTTAAAGGTGTTGCCAAAGTTGATGGCGAAGTGGCCTGTGAAGCGTCAATGATGTGTGCTCGTCGTCGGGAGTCCTGATAACGTGATTGATCAAACCGCCTTTATTCATCCTAGTTCGATTGTTGAAGACGGTGCCATTATTGGCGCTGGTGTTCATATTGGCCCTTTCTGCTATATCGGTTCTCAGGTTGAGATCGGTGCAGGTACGGTGCTGAAATCGCATGTCGTCGTCAATGGCGTCACTAAAATTGGTCGCGACAACGAAATCTATCAGTTCACGTCAATTGGTGAAGTGAATCAGGATCTCAAATATGCTGGGGAACCGACCCGCGTTGAGATTGGCGATCGTAACCGCATCCGTGAAAGCGTCACGATTCATCGTGGCACGTCGCAGGGCGGCGGGTTGACTAAAGTCGGTAGCGATAACCTGTTGATGATCAACACGCATATTGCACACGACTGCGTAGTGGGCAATCGCTGTATTCTGGCGAATAACGCTACGTTGGGCGGCCACGTTTCCGTCGATGATTTTGCGATTATCGGTGGGATGACGGCTGTGCACCAGTTCTGCATTATCGGTGCTCACGTGATGGTCGGTGGGTGTTCTGGTGTGGCGCAAGACGTTCCTCCGTATGTTGTCGCGCAGGGTAATCATGCCACGCCGTTTGGCCTGAACATCGAAGGCCTGAAGCGTCGCGGATTCGAAAAAGAAACGCTGCATGCGATCCGTAACGCGTACAAGCTGCTCTACCGTAGCGGTAAAACGCTGGATGAGGTGAAACCGGAAATCGAAGCGCTGGCGGCTGAACATCCGGCAGTGCAGGCATTTACCGATTTCTTTGCCCGTTCTACTCGCGGCATTATTCGTTAATCCATGTCATCACGTCCTTTGACTATTGGGCTGGTCGCCGGGGAAACTTCCGGCGACATCCTTGGCGCAGGTTTGATCCGGGCGCTAAAAGAAAAGGTGCCCGGTGCGCGGTTTGTCGGTGTTGCTGGACCGCGTATGCAGGCCGAAGGCTGTGAAGCCTGGTACGAAATGGAAGAGTTGGCTGTTATGGGCATTGTTGAAGTGCTCGGACGCCTTCCTCGCCTGCTGAAAATTCGGCGGGATTTAACCCAGCGTTTCAGCGAGCTTCAGCCTGATGTTTTCGTGGGCATTGATGCCCCTGATTTCAATATCACGCTGGAGGGCAACCTCAAACAGCACGGTATCAATACCATTCACTATGTCAGCCCGTCCGTGTGGGCCTGGCGTCAAAAACGTGTTTTCAAAATAGGTAAAGCGACCAATTTGGTGCTTGCTTTCTTGCCTTTTGAAAAAGCGTTTTACGATCGTTTCAATGTCCCTTGTCGCTTTATCGGTCATACGATGGCTGATGCGATGCCGCTGCATCCTGATAAAATGACCGCCCGTGCGACGCTGGGTATTGCGCCCGATGCGCATTGTCTGGCACTACTGCCGGGCAGTCGTGGTGCAGAAGTTGAAATGCTTAGCGCGGATTTTCTCAATACGGCTGTGCTACTGCGTCAGCATTTTCCCGATCTGGAAATCGTTGTTCCTCTGGTGAACAGTAAGCGTCGCGAACAGTTCGAACGGATAAAAAGTAGCGTGGCACCCGATCTGCGTGTGCATCTGCTGGATGGGCAGGCGCGTGAAGCCATGATTGCCAGTGATGCGGCGCTATTGGCATCCGGTACGGCAGCGTTGGAGTGCATGCTGGCTAAATGCCCGATGGTTGTGGGTTATCGTATGAAGCCTTTTACCTTCTGGCTGGCGCAGCGCTTGGTCAAAACGCCGTGGGTGTCGCTGCCGAATTTGCTAGCTGGGCGTGAGCTGGTGACTGAATTGCTACAGACTGACTGTACCCCAGATAAGCTCGCCGCGGCGCTGCTGCCGCTGTTTGCCGATACAGATAAAATGGCTGAGTTACGCACGACATTTGTGGATTTGCATCAGCAAATTCGCTGTAACGCCGATGAGCAAGCGGCTCAGGCGGTACTGGAATTAGTTACTCCTCGTTAATAAAAACATGTTAATAAAACTATGAGCGAAATATTTATTTACCCGCAGGCGACCTGCATCGCTGGCGTTGATGAGGTGGGCCGTGGCCCTTTGGTTGGTGCGGTCGTGACGGCTGCGGTGATTCTTGACCCGACTAGGCCAATTGTCGGGTTGGCGGATTCCAAACAGCTGAGTGAAAAACGTCGGCTGTCGCTCTATGATGAAATCAAAGAGAAGGCGCTGGCGTGGAGCCTTGGCCGTGCGGAACCGGAAGAGATTGACCAACTGAATATTCTGCATGCTACCATGTTAGCTATGCAACGTGCGGTGGCTGCATTGGCTATTGTGCCGGATTTTGTTCTGATTGACGGCAACCGTTGTCCTGCACTACCGATGCCCGCGCAGGCGGTTGTTAAAGGGGATAGCCGCGTGGCAGAAATCAGCGCGGCCTCAATTATGGCGAAAGTGACTCGCGATCGTGAGATGGTCGAGTTGGATCAACGCTTCCCAGATTATGGTTTTGCCCAACACAAAGGCTATCCAACGGCTTTTCATCTGGAGAAGCTGGCTGCACTGGGTGCTACTGAGTTTCACCGTCGGAGCTTCGCGCCAGTTAAGCGTGTGTTAGGCCTGGCGTAAAACATCATCATTAACTCTCCGTGTTGTGATATCACTATTGCAACGCTGACTAATCGATAAATTCTGGGATCTGGAGATGGCCGAACCACGTTTTGTTCACCTGCGTGTTCACAGTGACTATTCCATGATCGATGGGCTGGCCAAAGTCGGTCCGCTGGTAAAAAAAACGGCGGCACTCGGTATGCCAGCGCTGGCGATTACCGATTTTACCAACCTGTGTGGGCTGGTTAAATTCTATGGCGGCGCGCATGGCGCAGGGGTCAAACCTATCATCGGTGCAGACTTCTATGTCGAAAGCGATGAATTAGGGGATGAGCTCGCGCATCTTACTGTGTTGGCCATGGATAATGAAGGCTACCAGAATCTCACGCTGCTGATTTCCCATGCTTATCAACGGGGTTATGGCGCTGCTGGGCCGACGATTGACCGTGATTGGCTCATTGAACATCAGGAAGGACTGATTCTCCTTTCTGGCGGTCGCCGGGGTGATGTTGGCCGATTTTTGCTGCGTGGTAATCAGGCGCAGGCCGAACAGTGTCTGGCATTCTATCAGGAGCACTTTCCTCAGCGTTACTACCTGGAATTGACCCGCACGTCCCGCCCCGATGAAGAAAGCTATATACACGCGGCCGTGGAGTTGGCAACCAAGTACGGGTTGCCCGTTGTGGCAACCAATGAAGTGTGCTTCATCAGCACTGATGATTTTGACGCTCACGAAATCCGCGTTGCCATTCACGATGGCTACACGCTTGACGATCCCAAACGCCCACGTCATTACAGCCCGCAGCAGTACATGCGCTCGGAAGAGGAAATGTGCGAGCTGTTTGCCGATATCCCAGAAGCGCTGGCGAACAGCGTCGAAATTGCCAAGCGCTGTAACGTAACGATCCGGTTGGGCGAATATTTTCTGCCGCAGTTCCCGACGGGTGAGATGAGCACCGCAGATTTTCTGGTTCAGTGCTCGAAAAAAGGACTGGAGGATCGTCTTGAATCCCTGTTCCCAGATCCAGAAGTGCGCGTCGCGCGTCGGCCAGAATATGATGAGCGTCTGGACATTGAACTGGGCGTCATCAACCAGATGGGGTTCCCCGGCTACTTCCTGATCGTCATGGAGTTTATTCAGTGGTCGAAGGATAACGATGTGCCTGTTGGCCCTGGGCGTGGTTCCGGTGCGGGCTCATTGGTAGCCTACTCGCTGAAAATCACCGATCTGGATCCGCTGGAGTTCGACCTGTTGTTCGAACGCTTCCTCAACCCTGAACGCGTCTCAATGCCTGACTTCGATGTCGATTTCTGTATGGAAAAACGCGACATGGTTATCGACCACGTTGCGGAGATGTACGGGCGTGACGCGGTATCACAGATTATCACCTTCGGTACGATGGCGGCAAAAGCGGTTATTCGTGACGTAGGGCGTGTGCTCGGGCACCCTTATGGGTTTGTCGATCGTATTTCAAAACTGGTGCCGCCCGATCCGGGCATGACGCTGGAAAAGGCGTTTGCGGCCGAACCGCAGTTGCCAGAAATTTATGAAGCCGATGAGGAAGTTAAGGCCCTCATCGATATGGCGCGCAAGCTCGAAGGCGTTACGCGTAACGCCGGGAAACATGCGGGTGGGGTGGTGATATCCCCCACCAAGATTACCGATTTCGCGCCACTGTATTGCGATTCGGAAGGGAACCACCCGGTTACCCAGTTTGATAAGAACGACGTGGAATACGCCGGGCTGGTGAAGTTCGACTTCCTTGGCCTGCGTACGTTGACGATTATCGACTGGGCTCTGGAGATGATCAACGCCCGTCGCGCGAAGCTAGGACAGGAACCGATTGATATCGCGACGATTCCGCTCGGCGATAAGAAAAGTTTCGACATGCTGCAACGTTCGGAAACCACCGCGGTATTCCAGCTTGAATCGCGTGGCATGAAAGATCTAATCAAGCGCCTGAAGCCCGACTGCTTTGAAGATATGATCGCTCTGGTGGCGTTGTTCCGCCCTGGTCCGCTGCAATCCGGCATGGTGGATAACTTCATCGACCGTAAGCATGGTCGTGAAGCAATTTCGTATCCTGATATTGAATGGCAGCACGAATCACTCAAGCCAGTGCTGGAGCCGACCTACGGTATTATCCTGTATCAGGAACAGGTCATGCAGATCGCTCAGGTTCTGGCGGGTTATACGCTGGGTGGTGCGGACATGCTGCGCCGTGCTATGGGGAAAAAGAACCCCGTTGAAATGGCGAAGCAGCGTGGTGGCTTTGAAGATGGTGCCAAATCTCGCGGCGTGAACGGCGAACTGGCGGTTAAGATTTTCGACCTGGTGGAAAAATTCGCTGGTTACGGCTTTAATAAATCTCACTCCGCTGCCTATGCACTGGTGTCTTACCAAACGCTGTGGTTGAAAGCGCACTATCCGGCTGAATTCATGGCGGCGGTGATGACGGCCGATATGGACAACACGGATAAAGTGGTGGGGCTGGTTGATGAATGCTGGAGGATGGGGTTAAAAATCCTGCCTCCAGACATCAATAGCGGCCTGTATCACTTTCACGTTAACGATGATGGAGAGATTGTTTACGGCATCGGTGCGATTAAAGGTGTCGGTGAAGGCCCGATTGAGGCGATTATCGAGGCGCGTAATCAGGGCGGCTATTTTAGAGAATTGTTTGACCTCTGCGCACGTACTGACATCAAAAAGCTGAACCGACGCGTGCTGGAAAAGCTGATTATGTCTGGGGCGTTTGACCGCCTGGGGCCGCATCGCGCCGCGCTGATGAACTCATTGGCTGATGCGCTGAAGGCCGCCGATCAGCATGCTAAAGCGGAAGCCATTGGTCAGGTGGATATGTTTGGCGTGTTGGCCGATGCGCCTGAGCAGGTTGAGCAATCCTACAGCACCGTGCCACCGTGGCCGGAGCAGGTCGTGTTGGATGGTGAACGGGAGACGCTGGGGCTGTACCTGACCGGCCACCCGATCACGCAATATATTAAGGAAATTGAACGCTATGCCGCTGGCGTACGTTTGAAAGATATGCACCCGACGGATCGGGGTAAAATGACCACTGCCGTTGGGCTGGTGTTGGCGGCTCGCGTCATGATCACCAAACGGGGCAACCGTATTGGTATCTGTACATTGGACGATCGTTCCGGTCGGCTTGAGATCATGCTGTTTACCGATGCATTGGAAAAATATCAGCATTTACTTGAGAAAGACCGTATCCTTATCGCCAGTGGACAGGTCAGCTTTGATGACTTCAGCGGCGGGCTTAAAATGACCGTCCGAGAGTTAATGGATATCAGTGAAGCGCGGGAAAAATACGCGCGCGGGCTTGCTATCTCGCTGACTGACAGGCAAATTGATGACCAGCTATTAAACCGTCTCCGTCAATCGTTGGAACCCCATCGATCGGGGACGATCCCAGTGCATCTCTATTACCAGCGTGAAGATGCGCGTGCCCGACTACGTTTCGGCGCAGCATGGCGTGTAACGCCTGCCGATGCGCTATTGAACGAGCTGCGTACATTAGTGGGTAATGAGCAGGTGGAACTGGAATTTGACTAATATAGGAATACTATGAGTCTGAATTTTCTTGATTTTGAGCAGCCGATTGCAGAGTTGGAAGCGAAAATTGACTCGCTGACCGCAGTCAGCCGTCAAGACGAAAAATTGGATATTAATCTGGACGAAGAAGTCCAGCGCCTGCGTGAGAAGAGCGTTGAATTGACGCGCAAAATCTTCGCCGATTTGGGTGCCTGGCAGGTTGCGCAATTAGCGCGCCATCCGCAACGTCCTTATACGCTTGATTATATTAAGCACATTTTTACCGATTTTGATGAGTTGGCTGGCGATCGCGCCTATGCCGATGACAAGGCCATTGTCGGCGGGATTGCCCGTTTGGATGGACGTCCGGTGATGATCATTGGTCATCAGAAAGGTCGTGAAACCAAAGAAAAGATTCGCCGTAATTTCGGCATGCCTGCTCCAGAAGGGTATCGCAAAGCGCTGCGCCTGATGGAAATGGCCGATCGTTTCAGGATGCCGATCATCACCTTTATCGATACGCCGGGTGCTTATCCGGGCGTAGGCGCAGAAGAACGCGGCCAGTCTGAAGCTATCGCGCGTAACCTGCGTGAAATGTCGACGCTGCGTGTGCCAATCATCTGTACCGTTATTGGTGAAGGTGGTTCCGGTGGGGCGTTGGCTATCGGCGTGGGCGACAAGGTTAACATGTTGCAGTACAGCACCTACTCGGTCATTTCACCGGAAGGCTGTGCGTCTATCCTGTGGAAGAGCGCGGACAAGGCGCCGTTGGCGGCTGAAGCTATGGGCATCATCGCGCCGCGTCTGAAAGAGCTGAAACTGATCGATACCGTGATTCCTGAACCGCTGGGTTCCGCGCACCGTAACGTTCCGGTAATGGCTGCGTCGCTGAAAGCGCAACTGTTGGCCGATCTACTCGATCTCGAAGGCCTGAGCGAAGAAGCGCTGCTGAACCGCCGCTATCAGCGCTTGATGAACTATGGTTATTGCTAATTCACAGTGGTTACTGCTGATGACGTGATTGTCTGATTGATTGCAGTATTATCAATCAGGCTATTCTGGCGTTACTTTGAAAATCCGTTGTCAGTAATGACAGCGGATTTTTTGCTATGAGGGTTGGAATAATGCTGAAATTGCTCGATGTACACCACATTGCAGTGATTGCCTCTGACTATGAACGCAGCAAGGCATTTTATTGTGACGTGTTGGGATTTACGTTGAACAATGAGGTCTATCGTGCGGCGCGGCAGTCATGGAAAGGGGACCTCTCGCTGAATGGGCGTTATACCATTGAGCTATTTTCTTTCCCTCATCCACCTGCGCGTGTCAGTCGGCCGGAGGCTTGCGGTTTACGCCATCTGGCTTTTGCTGTGGCTGATGTAGAGCAGGCGATTGCTTCACTGGCGCAGGCTAGCGTCATTTGTGAACCCGTAAGGATCGATCCTGAAACGCAGCAACGCTTCACGTTTTTCTCCGATCCTGATGGCCTGCCCTTAGAACTGTATGAGATCTGATACTGTGGACCGCACCGAACCTGACGATGAGTTACTCCAGACGATCGTGACGCAAACGGCCGGATGCGGGTCGATCTTGTTGGCCTATAGCGGTGGCTTGGACTCTAGCGTGCTATTGCATCTGTTGGTGACCGTGCGTCAGCGTTCTGGGCAGACTATTCGTGCGGCTTACATCCATCACGGCTTAAATCCGCTGGCGGATAGCTGGGCTGAACATTGTCGCCAGCAGTGTGAACGCTGGCAGGTGCCGTTTTCCTCGCTGGCAGTGACGGTTGAGGCGCAGAACGGCGGTATTGAAGCTGCAGCCAGAACCGCACGCTATCAGGCGTTGCAAGTGCACCTGAAAGAGGGCGAGACCCTGCTGACTGCGCAGCACCTTGATGACCAGAGCGAAACCTTTTTACTGGCGCTTAAACGCGGCAGCGGGCCTGCCGGATTGTCTGCGATGGCGGCTAACAGCTTCCTTGGCCATCATCGTTTAGTGCGTCCGCTATTAGGTTTTTCTCGTCTCCAACTGGAAGCTTACGCACAGCGGCACCAGCTTCGCTGGATTGAAGACGACAGCAATCAAGATGAACGCTTTGACCGCAATTTTTTACGCCGCCAGATCTTACCGCGATTGACTCAGCGTTGGCCGCATTTCCCCTCTGCCGTGGCGCGTAGCGCCGAGCTTTGTGCCGAACAGGAACAATTGCTCGATGAGTTACTGGAGGAATCATTGCGGACGCTACGCCAGCCGGATGGTGCGTTGAGCATTGACGGTCTGGTGCCGCTAAGCCCGGTGCGGCGTTTTGCGCTACTGCGGCGCTGGCTGGCACAGCAAGGGGCGACGATGCCCGCGCGCGATCAGTTGCAACGACTCTGGGATGAGGTTGCGGCGAGTCGACGGGATGCGGAACCTATATTGCAACTGAATCAGATGCAGATTCGCCGTTTTCGTCAGCATCTCTATCTACTGCCGCTGATGCCATCGCTCAAAGACCGCGTTCTGCCGTGGCAACCGACGTCATGCCCGTTATCTCTCCCTGACAACTTAGGTACGCTGTTGCTTGCTGATAGTGGGGTCGCGGTTCGCGCGCCGAAAAACGGTGAAACGGTAAGTATTCGCTTTTCGACCAGCGGAACCGTACATATTGTTGGCAGAGCACACGGGCGGCAAATCAAGAAACTCTGGCAGGAGCTGGGCGTTCCACCCTGGTGGCGCGACCGTACGCCGCTGCTTTTCTACAACGAGCAACTGATTGCGGCCGTGGGACGGTTCGTTACGCGAGAAGGGCAGGTGAGAGAACATCAGCCCTTATGGCACATCGTTTGGGAAAGAAACTAACGTTGGTAATAAAAACGGACAACCTGAGTTGTCCGTTTTGGAAGCATTTATTCAGCGTTTGCCGCTAAATGAAAGGAGAAGTCCATCAGGATTCGCTGACGACGACCTTCCCTATTTCGGGATGACTGAAACTGACGATGTGATCGAGGCGCAGTTCGCGCGTTGTACCGGAGGCTTCAATCACCAGATATTCGATCTGCTTACGTGAGATCATGTCACTGGCTTTTCCGGTCACAACTTCACCATTGCGTAGTTCCAGCGTCAGCGTCAGATTCTGCTGACAGGTGGCTTCCAGGCTGTCGTAATCATCACAGTTGATGGGTTGATATTCATTACTCATTGACATAATCACTCACCAATAAGTTAGCGGCGGCAAAAGCTGCCTGTTCCCTGACGGAGGATGGCAACGCCTCATTTGCGGCAATGCTATCCAGGGTTTTCAAAACACAACCCAGCGAATCGGGTATATAGCCCAGAGCGCCACCGGCGATCTCTGCGTATAAGCGACGTACTAATTCACAGTATTCTTGCACTATATTCTCCCTTGAAAGCTTAGCTCGGTAGATATTCATGCATCATCACTCGCTGTGGTGCGCGATGTTGTAAGCCTACGAAGATAAACTCTATTTATCAAACCGACTATAGCATAGGGATTAACAGGATATCAGTAGTCCTTAGAGGCCTAATCTATCGGTTACGTGGCAGATATCACCTTTACTGTGAGGATGGCGCTAACTCAAGTAAACTAGGGGGAATAAAGACGAGGTCACTGATGGCATTAAAAGCAACGGTTTACAAAGCAGCAATCAATATTGCCGATATGGATCGGAATTTTTTTCACGACGCGAATCTGACGATAGCGCAGCATCCGTCTGAAACTGAGCAGCGTATGATGCTGCGACTTTTAGCGTGGATTTGCCATGCTGATGAAAACCTGCGCTTTACCAAAGGGCTTAGCGCAGATGACGAGCCGGAAATCTGGCGACGTAATGATACGATGGAGCTGGAACTGTGGATTGAGCTAGGCCTGCCGGATGAAAAGCGGCTGAAGAAAGCCTGCAACCAGTCCCGTGCAGTTGTGCTGTACGCCTACAACGAGCGTGCGGCACAGGTTTGGTGGAGTGCCATATCGGGTAAAGTCTCCGGGTACAAGAATCTGACTATCCGCTTTTTAGATGATAATCAACTAGCTCAACTTGCCGGACTGGTTCAGCGCACCATGTCATTGCAGGCAACCATTCAGGAAGGCACGATCTGGTTGTCTGACGATAAGAATAGTCTTGAAATAGCATTTTCTGAGTGGAAAATTCCTCAGACTCAGGGATGATAACGAGTTGGGGTACGTTCCAGCGCATGGGTAAGAACGGGAAAACAGGACAGAGGGACAGAAAAATAATGATGAAAAAACTGGCTATCGGTGTGCTGTTGATAGCAGGGATTTCTGGGTTGATCGGGTGCCATACCCGCTCACAAGTTCAGGAAGAGCCCCTTAAACCAATGGCGCAAAGTTATCGTGGCGTTTTACCCTGTGCGGACTGCGGAGGGATTGATACGTCACTGTTTTTGGAAAAAGACGGGACATTTATTCTGCGTGAACAGTATCAAACGACGCGAGAAGGTAACAACACGTTCGCTTCCTATGGGCAATGGAGACGCACCGCGGATAAGCTGGTGTTGACGGACAGCGCGGGCGAAAAACGTTACTTCCGCCCAGTTGATGGCACCCTTGAAATGTTGGATCAACAAGGTTTGCCCATCAATTCATCTCTTCCTCGTCAGTTGACGGCAACCGAGCAGCCGCTGCCAAACACGCCGATGGTAATGAAGGGAATATACCGCTATATGGCGGACGTCGCGACCTTCTCTGACTGCGCGACAGGAAAAACCTTTGTGATGGATGACAGCGCGGAGTTGGAAAGACAATATTTTCGCGTGAGAGATCAAGCTGCTGAACCAGTATTACTTGTTCTAACTGCGCATTTTGCCATCATTCCGTCGATGGAAGAAGGGCAGATGGTGAAGGCCGTTGTCCCTAACGGCAGCGATAAAGCACGTATGAAGGCGCGAGCAAACTGCGATACACAGATAGACTGATTCAATGTTTAAAAGAAAAAGGCACTGATTTTCAGTGCCTTTTTGCTATTTATTAGCCCGCGCTGACTCGCGTTAGAGCATTTTCTTTAGCTGATACAACCAATCCAGCGCCTGACGTGGCGTAAGCGCATCAGGATCGATGGCTTCCAGCGCTTCAATCGCCGGTGACGGTTCATCAGTGTTCAGCAGCGCTAGCTGCGCGCCATCGATATGGCTGGATGATGCATTATTCGACAACGTTTCCAGCTCTTTCAGTTTCTGGCGTGCGCGTTTAATCACTTCTTTTGGTACTCCTGCCAATGCGGCAACGGCAAGCCCGTAACTTTTGCTGGCTGCGCCATCCTGCACGCTGTGCATAAAGGCGATGGTATCGCCGTGCTCGCGTGCATCTAAATGGACATTCACCACCCCTTCCATTTTTTCCGGCAGGGTGGTCAGCTCAAAGTAGTGCGTTGCAAACAGTGTCATCGCTTTGATGCGGTTTGCCAGACTTTCGGCGCAGGCCCATGCTAGCGACAAACCGTCATAGGTTGAGGTGCCGCGGCCGATTTCGTCCATTAGCACCAGACTGTTTTCCGTGGCGTTGTGCAGGATGTTCGCCGTTTCGGTCATTTCTACCATGAAGGTGGATCGACCAGATGCCAGATCGTCTGCTGCACCCACGCGGGTGAAAATACGATCGACCGGACCAATGACCGCCTGATCCGCTGGCACAAAGCAGCCGATATGCGCCATCAGCACAATCAGCGCTGCCTGACGCATATAGGTACTTTTACCGCCCATGTTGGGGCCGGTAATGATCAGCATACGACGCTGTGGTGACAGTGACAGAGGGTTCGAGATAAACGGCTCACGAAGTACCTGTTCGACGACCGGGTGACGACCACCTGCGATTTTGATGCCGGGTTTGTCACTCAGCGTCGGACAGACGTAATTCAGCGTATCGGCGCGTTCCGCCAGATTCGTCAGGACATCCAACTCGGCCAGTGCTGCCGCACTTTGCTGGAGTTCCGCTAAATGAGGTAACAGTAGGTCGAAAAGCTCATCGTAGAGTGCTTTTTCCAGCGCCAGCGCTTTGCCCTTCGAGGTCAGAACCTTGTCTTCGTATTCTTTCAGCTCGGGAATGATATAGCGCTCGGCATTTTTCAGCGTCTGGCGGCGTACATAGTGGATCGGCACCAGATGGCTCTGGCCTCGACTCACCTGAATGTAATAGCCGTGCACACCATTGAACCCGACTTTCAGCGTATCAAGCCCCAGTTTTTCACGTTCACGAATTTCCAGACGGTCCAGATAATCGCTGGCACCGTCAGCCAGTGCTCGCCACTCATCCAGTTCCGTATGGTAACCCGGCGCGATAACGCCGCCGTCGCGTACAAGGACTGGCGGTGCTTCGACAACGGCGCGTTCCAGCAAATCGCGTAGTTCATCAAATTGCCCAATAAGGCTGACCAAACGGCGAACGGAATCAGTATCCAGCGGCGCAAGCTGTTCGCGGATATCGGGAAACTGCTGGAAAGCATGGCGCATTCGAGCCAGATCGCGCGGACGTGCCGTGCGCAACGCGAGGCGCGCCAGAATACGCTCCAGATCGCCGACCTGCCGCAGGTAGGGCTGCAGATCCGGTGTGATTTCCTGCAATGCGCTGATAGCCTGCTGACGCTGCTTAAGCGCATCAATATCGCGGCTAGGCATGTGAATCCAGCGCTTCAGCATCCGGCTGCCCATCGCTGTTACGGTGCAGTCCAGTACGGCAGCCAGCGTATTTTCTACGCCGCCTGACAGGTTTTGCGTCAGTTCAAGGTTACGGCGAGTTGCCGCATCCATGATGATGCCATCCTGTTGGCGCTCCATTGTAATGCCACGAATATGCGGCAGCGAGGTGCGCTGTGTGTCTTTCGCGTATTGCAGCAAACATCCGGCGGCTCGCAGCGCGAGCTTTGCCTGTTCTACGCCAAAACCGGTCAGATCGCGGGTACCAAATTGCAGGTTAAGCTGCTGGCGTGCGGTATCGGGTTCAAATTCCCACATCGGACGACGACGGAGCCCATGACGATTGTCGATCAACTCCATGGACTCAAAGGATTCTGGGTAGAGTAACTCTGCTGGATTGGTGCGCTGTAATTCGGCCGCCATGGTTTCCCGATCGGCGGGTTCACTTACGCGAAAGCGTCCAGAGCTGATGTCTAGTGTGGCGTAACCGAATCCCCGACCGTCCTGCCAGATTGCTGCCAGCAGGTTATCCTGCTTTTCCTGCAATAGCGCTTCGTCGCTGATGGTTCCTGGCGTGACGATACGCACGACTTTACGTTCCACTGGCCCTTTGCTGGTGGCGGGATCGCCGATCTGTTCACAGATCGCGACGGATTCGCCCATTTGCACCAGTCTGGCAAGGTAGTTTTCAACGGCATGGTGAGGAACGCCCGCCATCGGGATCGGTTCCCCTGCGGAAGCGCCGCGTTTCGTCAGCGAAATATCCAGCAGTTGAGAAGCCCGCTTGGCATCGTCAAAGAACAGCTCGTAAAAATCGCCCATACGGTAAAACAGCAGGATTTCCGGATGTTCAGCCTTTAACCTAAAATACTGCTGCATCATCGGAGTGTGGGCAGTGAAATCCTTGTCGGTAGAATCTTTCATATTGATTTTACTCAGTCTTAACGCTTTGGTTCATTCAGATGATGGCGTAGGGTCGATGTTAAATCTTGCCAATGGCTCGTCACCTGAGCATTGAAATGGAATGCCAGAAGTATACTGACTGGCAGATGAAAAACATCACCTGCGAGTGCGCTATCTTAACATTGATGGCAGTGATTTGGCGTCAGACGACGTTACCAGACTGAGACAGGGATGCGTATGCGATTTTTCCTCTATTGCTCAGGCGCGCGATGCGGCTCGCAAGTTTGCCCCGAATCCTTAAGTCAATGAAGTGAAGATCGAATGCGGTCTGAGGCTATCACTATTGTTAAGCTGATAATAGGTGGGATTTTTGCCCAACGTCGCGATCATTCATAAGGTAAGATTGACACAGAAAAGTAAGGTATCAGCCTCGATAACGGGTTCAAAGCGCTTGCTCGTCAGGAATTGAGAAAGCAGGGGATTGAGCCGAAGGGGCGAAAGTTAGCTGATTAGCAGAACAGATAAGCAAGGGAATGGATGATGGTTCTCAATGTTCTTTAACGTCAAGGATGCGAGATATGGACAATTACCTAAATAGAAATAGTGTTAATAATCAATATTTTTTGGCTATGGCTCAGGCAGCCTCGTTTGATCTAATAAAGACAGCCAGAATTGTTTCCGCTCGTCATATTAACGATCTCTTTCTTAAAGCAAAATTTGAAGACGAAATTCGACGTTTTTCTAATGGAAATCTGGACATCGTTAGAAATGCCAGTAGCTCATCGGAATGTCAGGTTGCTATTAATAATATCAAGGAAGAATGTGCCAATATTGAAAAACAAGGAACAATGCTTTCTCTTGAAAAAGCCAAGGTATTTATTACCATCAGCATGGAGAAAAGAGATAAGGAATTTGGTTATACAATAAATGCAATCGGTGTAATTGTTGGTGGTGCCCAGTTTGTTTCTGGAGTTGGAATCGCTTATGCCGCGACTGGTTATTTAGGTCGATTTATTGGGGCACATATCGCTCTAAATGGAGCAAGTTCACTTAGTGAGAGTATTTTTCATCTTATTGGGCGTGAGGATTCAGTAGGATTTATGAAGTCTGGCTATGTACGTACAGCAGAATTTTTGGGGTTTGATAAAAGATCAGGCTTGTTGGCTTATCATTCAGTCGATCTTGTCACTTCATTCTATGGTATCGTCAAATTAACGCTGAAACCTGATGCCTGGAGGCTTTTTCGATATATTCCCAGCGATTATTATAGAAAAATAAATACGATGAGCAGAGCATCGCTGATGTTGAAGATGATCGGGGCTGGAAATAAGATACGAATAATGTCTGATATATATAAAGATGACTCTCTTTAAGATAATAGGCTGGATCAGCCCATCTTACCCTTTCTCTTTAGGTAGGAATATGACTTATATGCCAATTTCATTGGCCCTATGTGATAAACTAAAAAAAGAGAAAGCATCATGACAAAAAAGTAAACAAAGAATTCAATTAAATCAGCTCGTGTGTTAAAAATAAAATTAATGGTAAATGCAGCTATTATAACAACAAACAAAAAGCACCCGTTATAAAACCGTGTTCGTAATGTATGAATCAATCTCTGTAGCGTCTCTTCACTATCCTCACCACGAGAGATTATCTTTCTCATGAAGTTAATATCATTCTGTGTGAAACCATTCGCTAAGAGTTCCTTTTCTGTCTCTTGGTCATTCATGGTTTTTTCTCCTGGTTTTTATTATATTTTATAGGGTGTAGCAATATTTGAACACTATCACCCATCAATTATGTATTAGTAAGTCGAATCAGTCCATAAGAGGAAAGAACTGGTTCTTGCTACCACATGCTCCCATTCGATTGATGCAAATTTAAACGAAATGCTTTCCTGTGGCTGGGTTTCATTATGTGTTAATGAGTTAGGATAGAAAAACTGAATGTCATTGATAATGGCGTCTCTTAGCACCATTTTAAAATAGAGTTCGTTGCCACCGGATTGGGACGTTCTGTAAAACAGAAATTCACAGGTTAGTTTTTCGTTATCACCTAATGCCTGTGCCAGAAGAGGCGTTGCCTTATCTATCGGTTTTCTGATTTCCACAGGGTTGAGGGAAACATTATCCTGCCGAGTTATTCTATTCATTAACTCATAAACAAAAATCTCATCTTCATGGGAAGTCTGATATTTATTGCCAATCGAGTCTGCACTTGAACAGCCCGCAGAGATAAGACCTTGCGTTACGCCAGTGAGTTTTAGATAGATCAAATTTGCCATTATTTATTCCTTAATATTATCCATAATCCTGCCCCATAAATCCTTTTTCCTTATGGGAGGGTAATTTCTGCATTTTTTGGTAAATGAGTCAATAGCCGTTACCGCGCATTGCGCGAGGCGGTTCGCACGTTTCTTGCAGCATCATAGGTAGAAACTAGACTGATTATTCTGTCACTCATTCGGAAGAAAGGAATCTGGATATGGCATTTGATGATTTACGCGGTTTTTTAAACGCACTTGATGAAAATGGCCAACTGTTGCATATCGATGAGGAAGTTCAGGCTGAGCCAGATTTGGCCGCTGCGGCCAATGCAACGGGACGTATTGGGGAAGGGGCACCCGCGCTATCTTTTACGAATATTAAAGGATTTGTTGATGCACATGTCGTTATGAATACGATAGGTTCATGGCCGAATCATGCCATCTCTATGGGATTACCGGGAAATACACCGGTAAAACAGCAAATTGATGAGTTCATTCGCCGATGGGATAACTTCCCAGTTGCGCCGGAACGACGCGAGAACCCGCCGTGGGCAGAAAATGCATTGGAGGGGGATGGCATCAATCTTTTCGCTCTCCTGCCATTGTTCCGTTTAAACGACGGTGATGGCGGTTTCTACCTGGATAAGGCCTGCGTTGTTTCACGCGATCCCGACGATCCCGAGCATTTCGGTAAGCAAAATGTCGGTATTTACCGGATGGAAGTCAAGGGCAAACGTAAGCTGGGCCTGCAACCGGTGCCGATGCACGATATTGCCATGCATCTCCGGAAGGCAGAAGAGCGCGGCGAGGATTTGCCCATTGCTATTACCCTCGGTAACGATCCCATTATTACGCTAATGGGGGCAACGCCGCTGAAATATGATCAATCGGAATATGAAATGGCGGGTGCGCTGCGTGAAAGTCCGTACCCTATATCTACTGCACCGCTCACCGGTTTTGATGTTCCCTGGGGCTCCGAAGTTATTCTGGAAGGCGTGATTGAAAGCCGTAAGCGCGAAATTGAAGGGCCGTTTGGTGAATTCACTGGGCATTATTCTGGTGGCCGTAGTATGCCCGTGGTGAGAATTGATAAAGTGTCCTATCGCTCTAAACTGATTTTTGAATCTCTGTACCTTGGTATGCCTTGGACCGAGGTCGATTATCTGATTGGCCCCGCAACCTGCGTGCCGCTCTATCAGCAATTAAAAGCGGAGTTCCCAGAGGTTCAGGCAGTTAACGCGATGTATACCCACGGATTGCTGGCGATTATCTCCACCAAAAAACGATATGGAGGGTTTGCTCGTGCAGTAGGGTTGCGTGCCATGACTACACCACACGGACTGGGATATGTGAAAATGGTTATCATGGTTGATGAGGATGTTGATCCCTTTAACCTTCCCCAGGTCATGTGGGCACTGTCTGCCAAAGTGAACCCGGCTGGCGATCTGGTTCAACTGCCGAATATGCCTGTGCTGGCGTTGGATCCGAGCTCAAGCCCAGCAGGTATCACCGACAAACTGATCATTGATGCTACAACGCCCGTCGCGCCGGATATCCGTGGTCACTACAGCCAATCCGTGAAGGATTTGCCTGAAGCCAAAGTCTGGGTTGAAAAACTGTCTGCCATGCTGGCGAATCGATAACTAAGGAGTGATAAATGGTGTGTCCACGTTGTGCCGATGAGCAGATCGAAGTGATGGCGACATCGCCAGTGAAAGGCGTCTGGACGGTATATCAGTGCCAGTGCTGTTTGTATACCTGGCGTGATACCGAACCGCTGCGCCGTATTAGCCGCGAGCATTACCCTGAAGCTTTTCGTATTACGCAGAAAGATATAGCGGCGGCGCTTGAGTTTCCCGCTATTCCGCCCTTGTTGACGAAATAGGTGGTGTTGAATTAATCATCTCAATCGTGGTTATTTTTGAACGCGATGCGCCGTGTTTCAGGGTACCTCGCGTTTATTCTTTATTCTGCGCTTGCTTCAATATCCTGGACTTTTCGCCAGCTAGTCAGATTTTTCAGCCGCTGTGAATAGCGTTGAATATTGGGGAAACGTTCAGCAGGAACGAGTCGTTCCACGACGGTATTAATAACGAAACCCAGCATAATATCCGCGCCGGTTAAGGTATCACCCACAATAAATTCTCTCGAAGCCAGCGTGTCGTCTAAAAATGAAAAGACTTTATCGAATTCGTTGTCAGCGTAACCCTCAAGGAAATTCAGTGTGGTTCCGGTATTCTTTTCAAATTCGCCAAAAATCTTCAATAAAACCGGCAGCATCGCGGAGCTTTCTGCAAAGTGTATCCATTGAAGATAATCAATATATTCGGCTGCGTTTGCATCTGGCGCTAAGTGTCTCGCATGGCGATTGATCAGGTATTCAACGATCGCACCAGATTCTGCGATGACTTTTCCATCCTCTTCAATCAACGGTGATTTACCTAAAGGATGTATCGCTTTCAGTGATGCGGGTGCCAGATGCGTTTTTTCATCTCGCTGATATCTGACAAGCTCATAAGGTATCCCGGCTTCTTCAAGCAACCAGAGGATACGAACAGACCGTGAATCATTAAGATGGTGTAATTTTAATCCCATATTACGTTTCCTTAAATTCTGATGGTTTGAGCTAATCGTCATGATGTTGCCCCACGACGTGTATTGATTCCATGTAGTACACGTAGAGTAGCGATTCCGTTGGCTTTCGGCTAACAAGGTTATTTTCGTAGAGGCATAAATATTTTTATGAGGTTGCTGCGTTCATCTTGATGGATAAGAACATGATCCGCGCTCACTTCACCACACACATTGGTTGACCTGATACCGGCTCTGCATGGATCTCCGCATCGATGCTGAACACTCGTTGCAGTAATTCCGGTTTCATCACTTCGTGCGGTGAACCCTGCGCTATCACGCGCCCATCCGCCAACATCACCAGATGATCGCAGTAGCGGCTGGCCTGATTCAGATCGTGCAGGACGGTTACCACCGTTTTTCCAGCCTGGTTCAGTTCGCGCAGTAGCTTCATCAGTTCCACTTGATGATTGATATCGAGGTAAGTCGTCGGTTCGTCGAGCAGTACAACGGGGGTATCCTGCGCCAGCAGCATTGCCAGAAACGCCCGCTGCCGCTGTCCGCCGGACAAATCGGTTAGCCGTTTGTCGGCCAGCTCGACGATGTGCGTTTTCTCCATCGCGAACTGCACGCGCTGGATATCGTCTTGTGATAACCGCCCCCACAGCGATAGCCAGGGGCTGCGTCCGTAGGCCACCATATCACGTACGGTAATCCCTTCCGGCGTCAAATGCTGCTGTGGTAACAGCGCCAGATGACGTGAAAGCTGGCGAGCAGAGAACGCAGATAGCGGCTTGCCATTGAGCTGAATAGCACCGGATTCTGGAGTGAGCAGCTTGGCGAAGCACTTCAGTAGCGTTGACTTTCCACAGCCGTTGGGGCCGAGCAGGGCGGTAATTTTTCCCGCAGGCAGCGACAGCGACAGGCCGTCAAGAATACGTTTATCGCCATAACCTGCCGTCAGGTTTTGTGTGGTGAGTTCCATTTATCGCATTCTCACGAGAAGCCAAAAAAACCAAGGCGCACCGATAATCGCGGTTAGCACCCCGGCGGGTAATTCCATTGGTGGGTTCAGCGTACGCGCCAGCAGATCGGCAAGTAGCAGTACCAACGCACCAGCAACGGCTGAAGCAGGAAGAAGCCAGTGGTGTCGTCCTCCCACCAGATAGCGGATCAGATGCGGCACGACAAGGCTGATAAACCCGATGGGCCCGCAGACGGCCACGCTAGTCGCGGCGAGCGCTACTGCCAGCGTCAATCCCCAGAACTGAATACGCCCAATATTGACACCCAGCGTACTGGCACGGTCGTCGCCTAGTGCCAATAAATCCAGATCGCGGCAAAAGCGCAGGCTGATCGGAATCAGTACGCAGAGGACGGGTAGCGCGACCATGACGAATGACCAGTCGCGTCCCCATAGGCTCCCTGTTAGCCACAGCAGCGCGTTGTTGACATCCTGCGGGCGGGAGAGGATCAGATAATCGGTGAGGCTTGCCCAGGTAGCAGACAGCGCAACGCCGATGAGCGCCAGCCGCATGGGTGATGATGTTCCCGCGATAAGTCGCAGAAGTAGCAGCCCGGCGATGCCGCCGATGAACGCTAGGACCGGCAACCAGATCACCGGCAGTGAAGGCACCAGCATTAGCGCGCTGACAGTTGCCAGGCTTGCCGCGTGATTTACGCCGAGAATATCCGGCGAGGCTAGCGGGTTACGTACGATCCCCTGAACCAACACGCCGGAAATTGCCAGCGCTGCACCGACGAACAGCGCCAGTAGCACGCGGGGCAAGCGATACTGCGTCAGTACGTAATGATGTTCGTTGGCGTTGTACCAACCGCTCATCAACGCCGACCACGGTAGCGGAATTGCTCCCATGCGCAGCGCCAGAACGCTAGTGGCGAGTAACAGCAGCGTAATCGAGATAAATACAGTGACGGGGCGCATTATCCTCGTTTCCTTGCCAGCCAGACAAAACAGGGGGCACCGATCAGTGCCAGTACCGCGCCGGCAGGCAGTTCGCCCGGCCAGGCGAGCGCACGGGCAAGCAGATCGGCCAGTAGCATAAATGCCGCGCCCATCAGCATACTCATGGGCAGCATTTTTCGCTGGTCGTACCCGATCCAGAAACGTGCCAGATGCGGTATTAACAGACCGATAAACGCCACCGGACCGGCTACGCTCACGCAGGCACCGACTAATACCAGCACTGCCAGATTCAAGACAAGGCGTAGGCGACCCAAGTTGACGCCCAGCGTATGGGCGCTTACGTCACCAATATTCAGTAAATTAAGCTGGTTTGCCATTAGCAGGACAACGGGGATGACGATGATGACAAAGGGGAAGAGTTGCCAGAATTCCACCCAGCGTGCGTGCGATACGCCACCCGCCAGCCAGTAAAAAATGCCATAGGCGTGATCTTCCGCCAGCAGCAGCGTGATGCGGGTTAAGGCCATGCACAGGGCAGAAAGCGCGACACCTGCCAGAATCAGGCGATTACGATCGAGCGTTTGTCGCCAGCCGCCGCCCGCTGCCATCACCATCAGCCAACACAGGCCACCGCCGCAGGCGGCAACAAAGGCGATGGGATAGCCGGAAAGCGAAGATGTGAACGCGCTGGTCAGTGCCATCGCTAGCGCCGCACCGCTGTTGATGCCGAGCAGAGAAGGAGAAGCCAGAGGATTATGGGTCAGGGTTTGAAGCAGAGCGCCGGACAGCGCCAGGCTGGCGCCGATCAGTACAGCAACCAGACTACGAGGCAGGCGCAGGTTGAGCACCAGCGCCTCCGGTAGCGAAGACGGCGATCCCGTAATCAGCGCTTTGAGGGCACTCAGTGCAGGAATGGGGATCGCGGAATAACAGAATAGGCTGAGCCAGAACACGCCCAGCAGCACTGTTATCGGTAATCCCCAACGCCAGAACGGATGGGAATTTTGCCTCATTGCTCGCTGCTGATGCTAACGGGCTGATGTTTAAAAATCTTCACCGTATCGCTGCCGACGCGTTCCGCTGCAAAGATGCCGCGCATCCGCGCCCAGGCGTTACTGTCGACGGCGGCAATCTGCTGTTTTTGCTGTGCTTCCAGCATGTTCCAGAGCGTATCCTGCTGCCAGCGTTTCACAATACTTTCTTCGCGATAGTGCGTCACAATCAGCCACTGTGGATTAATCGCCAGCAGCTGTTCCAAATTGATGGAGGCCATCGGGGCATTATTGATGGGTTTCGGCACGCTCAGACCCAGAGCAGCCAACACGCTGCCGGTGTAGGCCTCGCTGGAATACAGGTTAAACTGCTGTTCGCGCGAGGTGCCGAAAGCGACGCTCGTGCCTTTGGGAAGCTGGTCTGCGTAGGCTTTCATGGTCGCGCGATGCTTAGCAAGACGAGCCTGCATCGCACTGTCTTTCCCTAATACCTTGCCGATGATTTCCGCCGAATGCAGGTTTTCATCATAGGTTTCGTTGCGTGATTTCAGCAGCAGTACCGGAGCGATAGCCTTCAGTGCCGTATAAATACCGCTGTGGCGACTGCTGTCGGCGATAATCAAATCAGGCTTCAGCGCGCTGATGGCTTCGAGGCTCGGCTGCGCACGCGTTCCCACTGAGTGCCACGGTTTTAGGTGTTCACGGACTTCTGCCAGGATCCGGTCTGGATCGTTGTCATCGGCGATGCCGACTGGGCTGACGTCTATCGCGGCCAGTGCATCGGCAAAAGAGAGTTCCAGCACCACAATGCGCTGAGGCGGCGTGTCGAGCGTAAAGGAACCCTGTTCATCCTGCACCGTTACTGCATTGGCGCGACCCAGTCCGAACAGACAAAGCATTGTAATCAGTGCAACGCGAAGTAGAGCAAACATAGCGTAACTCCTAATAGTCGTGATCATTCAATAGTCAGGCCGGGCATCTGCCCGGCGAGAGATAGCGTGACAGTCAGAATTTCAGCGAGCCCTGCATATAGAAGGTGCGGGGTTGGCCAGCATAAATCCCTTTGTTGTTGTCATCGCTGTTCGAACGCGTGTAGTAATCGTGGTCGAACAGGTTTTTCACACCAAAGGCCAGATTGAGGTCAGAGAACTGCGGGCCGAAGTCGTAGGCGGCACGAGCGCCCCACAGCATAAAGCCAGGGATACGTCCGGCGCTGCCATCGGCGCTTTCGGCAACGGTGTTGGTATTATTGGCAAACTGGCTGGACTGGAACTCACTGTTCAGGTTGAACGTCCAGTTGCCCGGTTGGTAATCGACGCCGAATCCACCCCGGTGTTTTGAAGAGAAGGGCACTTGATTGCCGTAGGTATCGCCTGCTTCGAGAATTTCAGCATTCACATAGGCGTAGCGCGCATAAACTGATACCGCTTCTAAACGGGGTGACAGGTCGGCGAGGTGATAGCGAGCCTGTGTTTCTAGCCCCGAATGGCGGGTTTTCCCTCGGGTGGTGACGGTATCGTTGGTCTGGTTGGAGTCATACTGGTTATTAAAGTTGACCAGAAAGACGCCCATTTCTGCCGTTAGCGCACCATCGTCGTAGCGGGTGCCGGCTTCCCAGGTACGCGCTTTTTCTGGCTCCACTTTGCCGCTTTTAGCAGCCTTGCCAATTCGGCTGTACTGTACGGTGCCGAATGATCCTTCGGTGTTTGCATAAAGATTCCAACTGTCGTTGACGTGATAGAGGACGTTCAAGGCAGGCAGCGGTGCGTTGTAGCTGACCGCTTCACCTGTGCTTTTCAGCGTATTGTCCTGATGGGATTTGATGTGCTCGAAGCGCATACCCGGCGTAATTGTCCAGTTGCCAATATCAACGCGATCGTCGATGTACCAGGCGTGCGCTTCTGTCCCCGCGCGGGTTTCGCGGTCGATGGGACTATTGGTACTCGGCAGCGTCTTGCTGGCGGTACTGGTGAAATAACGCACTTCGTGGGTGGATTCGCTGACATAGCGATAACCTACGCCCACTTCATGAGCGGAGGAACCGAGAGTAAAACTCTGGCTGTAGCGGGGTTCAATGCCGCGCACCCAATATTCGCGTGGAGACAGGGTAAGGATCGCGTTTTGTTCCAGATAGCCGCTGCGCAGCGTGCGCGTGTAGAAGCTCTGAATGTTGAATTTATGCTGCTGATCTGGCTGGTATTGATAGCCAAAACTGGCAAGCTGACGACGTCCCCAGAAGCGATCGTACGAACGTGTTGACTGCCAGCGGTCAGCATTATAATCGGCACGCGATAGCCCGCCCGGCATATCGGCGCTGCCATCATAATATTGCAGAAGGCTGTTAAAGGTGTGCACTTCGTTTGGCGCGTAGCGGCTTTTCAGCATGACGTCGTCAATACGCGTCGCGCTATGTTCGCGCCAGTCGCTGCCGCGCGTGCCGGAGTAAAGCAATGCCGAACCAAAACCGTTATCGACCGTGCCGCCAACCAACAGGTTGTGAGTTTCTTTCGGATTGTGCTGTGAAGACGTCGGGCTATGTTGGCCTTCTACGCCAGCGCTAATGCCAAACGCTTTCGGGATCGCGCGGGTGACAAAGTTTACGACGCCACCGACACTCTGTGGCCCGTAACGTACTGCGCCGCCGCCGCGTACTACGTCAACAGCATCCATATTGCCAAGAGAAATGGGGGCGAGGGAAAGCTGCGGCTGACCGTAGGGAGCAAAAGGTACCGGAATGCCGTCCATCAGAACGGTGGAGCGACTGGCCAGACGCGGACTCAGACCGCGGATACCAAAGTTCATGGCCAGATCGTGGCTACCCGTACCGTTATTTTCCGGCGCATAAACACCCGGTATACGGTTTAAGACGTCGCGCATGGTGGTGGCACCGGTCTTGGCGAAGTCCTCACGACGGATCACATCACGCGCGCCAGCATGTTCGAAAACGTCATTCTCACGTGCTTCACCCAGCCAGTCGCCGACGACTGTCAGCGTCTCTTCGGCTAACACAGGGATCGGTTCCAGCGTCCAGGCGTTATCGCCCAGCGCTTTCACTTGCAAACCGCTACCCGCAAGCAGGGCTTTCAGGCCACCCTCTACGGTGTAATCACCGTGCAGGCCGCTACTGCGCTTTCCCTGTGTCAGGCTGGCATCCACCGACAGCGTAATTCCGCTGCGCACAGCATAGTGGTTAAGTGCCTTGTCTAAATCGTCAGCAGCAATATCGTAGCGTGCGGTGGCGGGCGCAGTGGCTGCGTAGGCCATCCCTGTCGTGATATCGACTGTCGACAGCAGGCTGAGCTGTATCGCTATAGCTAAAGGTGTTGCTTTACGAATGGCGCGTAAGGGCGTCATAACCTCTCCATCATCATTTTTTTGTATTCATATCCGTCATACTTCAAGTTGCATGTGCGTTGGCTACGTTCAGTCACCCGAATCACTTACTTGTGTAAGCTCATCGGGATTCCTTCTCTTGCCGCCTGCCTGAAACTCGAATTATTTAGGCTATATACCTAAGTCGAACGAGAGGGAGAAAAAGGACAATCAAGAATGATAATTTTTTTCGTTATCGTTTAGTTTGCGGGAGGATATTGACCCAGTAGCGCGTAATATACTGAATTTTAACGGGTAGTGTTTTCTCAATGACCTGTAATACCGTATCGGTATTCTTCAGCGGGAAGGTGCCGCTTAAGCGTAGCGTAGCGACCTCTGGGCTACAGCGCAGTACGCCGTGACGGTAACGCGAGAGGGTCGCCATCACGTCTCCGAGCGGTTTATTACTGAAGCTGAGGATACCCTGCGTCCAGTTGCTGTCTTCTTCCTCTGCGGATTGGGTTTCACCCAGTTCCCGCACGCTGAAGCGCAGGCTTTCGCCCTGACGCACGATGCGCTCTTGTGTCGGATCGTCTGCCAGTACGACTTTCACCGCGTGCTGTTGCACGCTCAGCAAAGTGCTACCTTCTTCCTGACGTACCGTAAACTCGGTGCCCAGCGCGGTCAGTTGCCCCTGCCGTGTCTGCACATAGAAAGGGCGGTTGTTGGCATCCTGCCCGGTGGTCATCGCGATTTCACCATACCAGAGATGAATGCGCCGCTGCTGTGGATCGAAACGGACATCGACGGCGCTGTTGGTGTTAAGCGAGAGCAATGTCCCGTCTTCCAGACGCTGCTGGTGAATCGCGCCTTTAGCCGTGGTGTAGTCTGCTCGCAGGCCCGTTCCGGTATCGGAACGCCAAAGTTGCCAACTGCCGCCCACGCCTAACAGCAGCAGCATGCCTTTCATCACGCGGCGACGGGTTAGCTGGGTATCCTGAAGCGCGCGGTGTGCGACGTTACCCGGCACGACATTCATCTGACTGCGCAGGCTTTCTACCTGTAACCAGGCCCATTGGTGGTCCCGATTTTGTTCATACCAGCGCTGCCATTTCTCGGTTTGCTGTGGGCTCACACGTTCGTCGCTGAGCACCGCATACCAATGCGAGGCAGAGCGCAGCGCCTGACGTTGAGACTCTGTCAGCGGAAGACTCACAGTCCGTGCTCCAGACGAAATAGCAGGCAATGCTCTGTGGCTTTGGCAACGTACTTTTTGACTGAACTGATGGAGACATTCAGCCGCGTGGCGATCTCAGCGTAGGCCATGCCGTCAAGCTGAGAAAGCAGAAACGCCTGTCGCGCTTTGTGGTTCAGACCATCGAGCATGAGATCGACCTGCTGGAGCGTCTCAAGCTGCTGTTGCTGGATCTCTGGGGAGGGCGCAAGCGCTTCCGGCAACTGCGCCAGCCTATCCAGATAGGCTTTTTCCAGCGCATTGCGGCGAAACAGATCGACCATCACGCGTTTGGCAACGGTACACAGGAAAGATTTGGGGTCGCGGATTGTGGTTAGCGACTCGCCGTTCATCACACGCAGGAAGGTGTCCTGAGCAATGTCATCGGCATCAAAAGAAGATTGGAGCTTGCCTGTCAGCCAGTGCTTCAGCCAGCCGTGATGCGAACCATAGAGTGATTCAAACGTCAGTTCGGCAGAAGTGGTAGCGTGGTCAGACATCATGGTCAGAAGCAGAAAAGTGTATCGGCGGTCAATAATAGAGCGCTATGTTAATATGATAATGGTTCTCATTACAATATAATCACGGTAGGATATTGCTCCAAAAAAAGTGATAGAAAGTAACTGGCTGTTTTTAAAGCAAATAAAGATATTGTCTTCATGTTGTCGAGGCTCGCTGAGCCAGACAGTTATCGAAACGCTAAAATCATAATTATTTAGTATATCCATAGATTGTCGGGAGAGGTTGTGTGCTATGTTGGCTCTCTCGTGATGATGATACGTCGCCCTTCCTATGAGAAAGAACCTGTTAGCTTATTTTCAAACGCTCTATTTTAAGAAAGGTTTTTTCTTACTATCCTCCAGCCTATTTTTTATTCTGGCCTCGCTTTTTGCGTTGGCGCTGGTTATTCATTCGATTTTCACGCTCAAACAGTTTGAAGGGGATGTAGAGACTTTTTCTAATCTCACGCTTGAACATGCTGGCGAAATAATGGGGCAGGCGACCTCCGCGCTGGATAGATTAGAAGAATATAGCCTGCCTTATTGTGACAATCCGCACCTGAATGTGCTCCGCAGGGTGGCTTACGACAACGATTATATTCAGGACGTGGTCTATATCGACGGGAATCGGCCTCGCTGTTCTTCGATGCTGAACGAAATTAATACGATGTTTCTTTCCGAACCCGATTTTGTCTATAAAAACGCCTATGGGGTTTGGTATAACGTTGAAAGCCCGCTGAATAGTAATAAGAGAATGATTTATGTTGGCGCAACGCGTCATCTTGTTGTGTTAAATCCGCGTTCATTTCTGGATGTTCCCTCCTATAGCCATAATATCCAGTGTGCATTGCTGGAGAGAAAAAAACAGGATGGGCAGGTTATCTTGTCGGACTCGATCAGTGACGGTGTTTTTCCCCGCTTGGTAACGGGAGAAAATCGAACCGATAGGTTTTATATTGATAATAAATATTATGTTCTGAAACCGCTATCAAACAGTAATCTTGCTCTGGTGGTGAGTGCAGATAAACCCGTGAGTACCGCACGCTATCTGACAATTTTTTTCTCTGCTTTGCCTCTTTTCCTTCTCCTTTCCCTGCTGCTTTCCACGCTGATATCCCGACGAACACTGACTCTCCAGAGCCCGCTTTATGTTCTTAATCAGGCACTGAAGCAAAAAGAGTTTGAATTGCATTATCAGCCGATTATTGAACTGAATACCGCTCAGATTGTGGGATGTGAAGCGCTGATTCGTTGGCGTCATTCGGACGGGCGCTTAATTATGCCGGATTCCTTTATTCCCATGATTCGTCAGATTGGGTTGATGAAAGAATTGACGTTATACGTTATTGATGAGGCACTACAAACGGCCAACGTACTGAAGAAAATTTACCCTGAGATGTTTGTCTCCATCAATCTTGAGGCGGCGGAATTCGAGGATATTTCCATTTTCAATTATCTCGTGGAGCACATTGCCGCACACGATCTTGAAGGGACGAATATTAGTGTCGAATTAACGGAATCATCAATGATCGAACCACAGAAAGCCGGACTTATGGTGGAACTGTATCAACAAAAAGGCATCGACGTTGCCATTGATGATTTTGGTACCGGATATTCTGGGCTATCATATCTTGAGCGAGTCAAAGCCAATACGCTTAAAATCGATAAGTCTTTTGTCTGGAATATTAATAATCATTCCCCCACCGACATTGTGCTGTCCCATATTGTCAGCATGGCCCATTGCCTTAACCAACAAATTGTTGCCGAAGGCGTCGAGACCCCCATTCAGGAGGCCTACCTGAAAAGCCTTGGCGTAGCTTATGCACAAGGCTGGTTGTATTCCAAAGCGCTCACGCAAGAAGCCTTAATTGCGTTTCTGGCAGCAAGACGGGAAACCAGGTCAGGTGGGCAGTAAAGTCGCGATAAACGCTGCTTCACTATCAAAAATGTGCATAAAAGGGTAAAATATCGAAAATATGGTAGTTACCTAATGATATTTATTGCTTTTTTATTGTGTATTTTTCAGGAGTTTATCATGCAACAGTTACCTCATTGTCCAAAATGCAGTTCTGAATACACCTGGCAAGAGGGCGAAATGCTCAACTGCCCTGAATGCGGAAATGAGTGGTCGGCGGCAGGTGATGCGGCGGCGCAGGATGATGCTTTAGTGGTAAAAGATGCCAACGGCAATCTGCTGGCGGATGGCGATACGGTAACGGTCATTAAAGACCTGAAAGTCAAAGGCAGCTCGACCCCGCTGAAAATCGGCACCCGCGTGAAAGGGATTCGTCTGGTGGAAGGCGATCACAACATTGATTGCAAAATCGACGGTTTTGGCCCGATGAAGCTGAAATCCGAGTTTGTGAAGAAAAACTGATTCGGGTGTGATGGTGCGCGCGGGTCTTCCATTTGGTTGGCGCGCGGCACTTTTTCACCTCTGGCTGGTTTTTTCACATCAGACAATCCTTTACCATAGCTGATATTGATTTCTTACCTGGCTATACGGATATCTGATGCGTCATTTGGTTCGTTTTCTCCCTCTGCTCGTTTTGCTCTCTGCCTGTAGCAGTCAGCCAGCTCCTCCTCCCACAGAAGCGCCTTCGGGGAATCCTTTCAACGGTGGTTTCCTGCTTGAACCTGCACACAATGTCCATCCGTTGGGCGGTGATTTTGCGACTAACGCCGCCACTGCGCGATTTGTCGATAAAATGGTGCAGGAACATGGCTTTAATCGTCAGCAATTGCATGATGTGCTGGTACAGGCGAAAAGTCTGGATTGGGTGATCCGTCTGATGGATAAACAGGCTCCGACATCACGGCCACCTTCAGGGCCGAACGGTGCCTGGAACCGTTACCGCAATCAGTTTATTACGCCTGACAACGTGCAGAACGGCGTGGCGTTCTGGAATCAATATCAGGATGCGCTACAGCGTGCCCAGAATATTTACGGCGTTCCTCCTGAGATCATCGTCGGCATTATTGGCGTTGAAACCCGCTGGGGCAGAGTGATGGGGAAAACGCGCATCATTGATGCATTGGCAACGCTGGCGTTTGATTACCCACGACGTGCCGATTACTTTGCGGGCGAGCTGGAAACCTTCCTGCTGATGGCACGTAAAGAAGGCAACGATCCACTCAGCCTGCGTGGTTCTTACGCGGGTGCGATGGGCTACGGGCAGTTTATGCCTTCATCCTTCAAGAATTACGCCGTGGATTTCGACGGCAACGGACACACCAACCTATGGGATCCGGTGGACGCGATTGGCAGCGTAGCCAATTATTTCAAAGCGCACGGCTGGGTGAAGGGCGCGCCTGTTGCGGTGCCGGCAAACGGTCAAGCGCCGCTACTTCCGAACGGTTTTAATACCCGTTACTCGCTCACTGAACTTCAGGCCGCAGGGCTAACGCCACAGCATTCGCTGGCGGGATACAGTGAAGCCAGCCTACTGCGGCTGGATATCGGAACGGGATATCAATACTGGTACGGACTGCCGAACTTCTACACCATCACGCGCTACAACCACAGCACGCACTATGCGATGGCCGTATGGCAACTCGGTGAAGCCGTAGGCCGCGCGCGTTAAGATATTTTGTGGGTGCTGCTTATGCCGTATCCGTCTTCTCTTTCGCAAGGGAAGATCCTTATACACAATGTAAGGACGCCATCGGGTCTGGCCGTTATCCGGCGTAAGAAATTATGCTGAGGAGATAGTAGGCTTAGGATGAGCCGCATGGACGCGGCGAAAGCTTGCGCCACGTCGGACAAAAATGTCAGAGACGTTTTTGAACAGCACTTGTGCTGGCCCGTAGGGCGAGCCCCATTTATGGGGCGAGTAAACGTGTCGCAAGCGGTCCGTTAAGCCTGATACCGACGATGGCATCGCGCAGCGACATAATTTAGCCGGAAGCCAGGGTTCGCAGGGCGGCGGCGACTGAGCGCCCTGCGTCGGGCGCGTGCTACGAGGTAGCATGAAATAACAGCATTATGGCGCACGAAACGGTCTCTGAGCCTGCATAAATATGTGACTCCAAGACTCTCAATCCTCCCTTTGCCTCCAATTTTCCTTGAATCAGCCTCAATACAATCCGCATAGACACCCGCCGCCACCTTATTGGAATATTCGTTCGTGGGGTCTTTTGTAAATCAACCTGTTGCAAACCGAGGCAATCAATGACGATGATGGTGGTGTTCCTGCTGGCTGGCATGGTGAAAGGTGTGATTGGCCTGGGATTACCGACAATCGCCATGGGGCTGTTAACGCTGGTCATGCCAGCAGCCAGCGCAGCAGGGTTGCTGATTATTCCTTCGCTGGTGACCAACATCTGGCAGCTCGTCTGCGGCCCGGCCTTTCTTAGCCTGATTAAGCGGTTTTGGACGCTATTTGCCGGAATCATTATTGGGACGTTATGGAATGGGCTGCCCGCGCTCACCTCATCGTCGTCATGGACGAGCGCAGCGCTCGGCGGCATTTTGGTGGTTTACGGCCTCTGGGGCATCGTGGCGACCACCTTGCCGCAGCCGGGACGCCATGAAATCTGGCTCTCGCCGCTGGTGGGCTACATCACTGGTGCAATCACAGCGGCAACGGGAGTCTTTGTGATTCCTGCCGTGCCTTACCTGCAATGTCTGCGACTCAATAAAAACGATCTGGTACAGGCGTTGGGGTTGGCGTTTACCGTCTCCACGCTGGGGCTGGCGTTACAGCTCATGCGGGGGAGCGGGCTAGAGGGCATCGATCTCTGGCAGTCGTTGCTGGCACTGATTCCCGCGCTACTCGGCATGATGATAGGGCAACGTTTGCGCCACGCGATTAGTGAACTGCTTTTCCGGCGCTGCTTCTTTATCGGACTGATTGCACTGGGTGGATACATGGTGGCACGCGGGCTGCTCTAATCCGCATACGCTTCGGTAATAAACGCCACGAAATCCTGAACGTAGCCGGGCAGAGCGGAGAACTGACGGGCGCAGATAACCAGATTGCGCGTCGCCCAATCGTCTGACAGCGGGATGGTGTGAACCTCTAGCCGTTCCATCATCCGCTGTGCCGCATGTCGCGGAAGAATACCAATGCCGATACCGCTGTGAATCACCTGCATGACGGCATCGAAACTGGCTAGGCGCACGCGATAATTCAGGCGTTTTCCTAGCTTTCTGGCATGTTCATCAATGTGTTCCTGCAACGCAGCACCTTCACTAAGCCCGACAAATTCGGCGTCGGCGATGGCGGAAAAGGCAAGCGGCGTTGTGCCAGACCAGATGCTGGTACGAGGAACCACAACCACCAGTTCATCCTGACGGAACGGGCGAGTCTCCAGTCCGTCTAGCGTCACGGAATCGGCCACAATGCCGAGGTCGGCGGTTTGATTGCGGATCGCATCAACGATATCGCGGCTGAGCTTTTCATTCACCGCTACGGATATCTGCGGACAAACCACCAAATAGCGGCCAAGTAGGGCGGGTAAATATTCATTCAGCGCTGCCGAGTTACACAACAGGGGAATGTGGCCGCGTAGCCCTTTGCCGTATTGGTGTAATTCGCTGCGCATATGTTCTACCTGACGCAGGATAATATGGGCATGGTGCGCGAGTGAAAAACCTGCGTCGGTAAGCGAGACGCCTGCTTTTGATCGCAACAGCAGCGGTACGCCCAGTTCCTCTTCCATTCCCCGTATTCGTTCGCTGGCGGCCTGCACGGTCAGGCTGGATGCCGCTGCACCACCGGTAATGCTGCCTGCTTTCTGAATATTGAGAAACAGCCGAAGATCGGTTAAATCGAATCGCATAGGGGAATCTGTCTCGGGTGAGCCGATACCCACTATTATGGTCGCGAGTCAGGGCGACGGCAATCGCCCAGCCTGTGACTTATTGAAACTCCACCCTATTTCTTCCTTTCTCTTTGGCTTTATAGAGCGCCACGTCTGCTGCACCGTATAGCGCATCAAAACTGGTCTTCTGCGGTGCCCAACTGACGCCGAAGCTGGCAGTAACGCGCTGCTGTGGCAGCACGCTGAGTGGCATCCTGTTGAGATCCTGATGGAGTTGGCTGGCGAGGGCGACGGCCTGCATGAGCGTATGTCCTTCCAGCAGGATCGTGAACTCTTCACCGCCGACGCGACCAATGCTGCTCGTGGTATTCAGGACGTGCTGTACACGTGATACCAGATCGCAGATCACGGCGTCGCCGGTAGGGTGACCATAGGTGTCATTCACCTGTTTGAAGTGATCGATATCCAACACGATGAGCGCTGCCTGATTGCGTTCCAGCGCGTGGTTTATGCGTTCAATAATCGCGCCACGGTTATACACGCTGGTCAACGGATCGTGGCTGGCTTTGTACTCTAACTCGACCGCCAACTGATTGAGCTGCGCATTCAGACGATTGAGCTCTTTCTCTGCCCGATCGCTGCGTGAAATCAGGCGATGCGACTCTCGTACCAATCGCTGGTAGTGATCGGTTAATGCCATTAGCGTATCGCGATAGACTTCTGCTGGCCTTTCCTGCTGGTTAGCAATGTTGCGCGCGGCGAGCAGAATGTCATATTCCGGTGTAAACAATTCAATTGTGCTCATGGTTATCACTCAAAATCGTGCTGTGAAAGGTCAGGGCAGGGAAATCGATGTGGAGTTCTTCACCAAATTCTTCTGCAATGTCGTCGTCTTTGTCGTAATACCAATACAGCGCAATAGAGAGCGCCTGTTCAGCCGCTTGGTTAAGCAGGTTGAATAAACTGAACAGCATCTTGGTGCTGGAGCTGTTGAAGTAAATCAGGGAGACGTGTATTTCGATGCTCGGGAGTGCCTCATCCGGTGGCATCGTTTCTGCGCAGGTCGTCAATGCATGCAGATATGCCTGAATCTCGGTGAGCAGCGGGCGATAAAACGCCGCCGCATTCTCAGGATAAGATTCGCCGGAAAGATAAAGACGGTGTGTGTCAAAGTGGAAATCAACTGCCGGGGTACAGGATGTCCCCGAAATATGGAGGTTGCTTATGGTCGTTATATTTTTCATGTCAAATGATTGCCTTCAGATAAAACGTAGATAGCCCCGTTGATGCGTCGGCCCGAAACGTAAACTGGAGTGGCTCACTGGCATCACGCGCTACGGTTAACAGCCCCATATCCGCGCCTTTACTTGATGACGGGGTTTCATCACGCAGAGAGACTTTGTAGGCGAGTCGGATTTCATCAAGCGTCATACCGCGCAGCGGTTCAAGACGTCCCCGCAGCTTCTCGACATCGTCAGGGCGTACCGGATTAGCGCACAACAGGAAGTATTTCCCATTTTCGTAACCCAGACACACGGAGCCATGACGAACCTCGATGGGGCTCTCAAGAGCGGTTAACTGTGTGGCGGAATAGCGGGTGATGTTCTGTACCATTTCCACGAATGTGGAGAACAGCCGGCGACGGATACCAGCGGGAAGCTGCTTTTTCTCCAGCTGTAGCCGCATGGTTTCAGCCAGTGAACTGATGATGTTTTGTGAAAAATAGCCCACGTAATACAGCGTGATGTCATGCTGATGAGAGGGCGAAAAGAACTCGGTGTATTTGATGTTTGGCATCATTCTGCCTACCTGATTAAACAAAAGTCGAACAATGTCGGAAGCCCCAAAATGTTAAATCGTCTCGTCGGGTCTGATCGCCCTGGTAGATCTTGTGTGCTGACAGGAGTTGGTTAGCCAGCTCACGCATAGGTTGGTTTTTATAGTGCTGTAGGTGCTCCTGTAGTCGACGTTTACCAAACATAATCCTGCGTTCTCCGCCAATTTGATCCGTCAATCCATCCGTGGTGATGAAAAACATATCGTTGTCATGAAGCGGCAATTCGTAGCTCGACCACTGGTAGTCATAAGGCGTTTCGGTATAGCCGATACCCATACGATCGCACTGGAGTGGTGTCATCTGTCCGGTGTGGCGTTGCAGCATGAAGGCTGGCATCCGTGCACCGGAAAACGTCAGCGTGTTTCGCGTCATATCGCAGAACACCAGCATCGCATCGCAGCCGTCATTAGAGGTAGAAAGCTGCCGTGATTCGCCGCGTTGCCCCAGCGTATCTTTGATGTGGCGGTTGATCGCTTGCAATAACTGCGCTGGCAACATTGGGCCGTGCTGTGTGAGTGCCTGTTCCAGTGCGGAAGAAAAAATCAGCGTCATGAATGCGCCGGGTACGCCGTGCCCGGTACAGTCCGCGACGGCGGCCAGCCAGCCGTTTTGATAGGTTTTAAAGGCATAACAATCGCCGCCGACGCAGTCCCGTGGCTCCCAGGCTAAGCACCAGTCAGCGAGCGAGCGGGACATCGCCTGCGTCGATGTCGTCAGCATCGCGGCCTGAATCACGCTGGCATATTCGATGCTTTGCATAATCTGTTGATGTTGACGCAGGTGCATATCCGATACGGCCTTGATCAGATCGATACCGAGTCCGATACCGATATAGCGTCCGTTCTCGGTGATCATAAAGCCGTCCGTCAGCGATTTATCACCGGTAATGACCGTTTGATCGGCGACGTCGTTCAATGAGGCCAGCGCATCAACGATCAGCGGGTTTTTATCCATAAACGCGATGCAGCTCTTTTTGTCATACAGTTCGCGATAAAAAGGCCGGGACATCTGCGAGAGGAAAATATGGCGGTTGATTAAGCCGAAAGGGCGTCCATCCTCAACGACAGGCAGGCTGACCCATTCTTTATTTTTACTAAACAACTGCAATACGGTGGCATTGTCGGTGTTGGGAGAAACATCCGGCAAAGGAATACAAAGATCTCGCGCCACCGGAGTACCCCGGAGGAGTGGTCGGGCGCGAGGAACGGACATGGAGATCATGGTTAATCTTTGGGCGGATTTATCTTTAAGTAAAAATACCTGCCCTTGATGACCAAATGATGACAATTCCCGTCATACTTCAAGCCGTAGGTGCGTTGGCAATACTCGGCTCATCTCTGAGCCTCGCCCTGAAGGGCCGCTGCAAGCGGCGTTCAAATCGACCAAGCCGATTTGTCCTTACTCACCCCAGTCACTTACTTGTGTAAGCTCCTGGGGATTAATGAACCTCATATATGAGGTTCCCCCTTCGGACTACGCTAGCGCTGTTCAAATCGGTTTAAAACCGATTTGTCGTGCGATTGCCGCCTGCCTACAACTCGAATTATCTAGGGAAGGCACCCGTTTTTGGTAAGGTTATTGTGCGTCTAGTACGTTGGCCATGATCTGATTTTGCCAGTCGAAATAGGGGTTAAAGGTCAGGCGCACATGGGTTTTACCGTTTTCTCTATACCCCCAATCGGAATACCACAGCGCGCTGCGATCCGCGCAGGCCGTCAGGTCGTTATTGGTTTGTCCGTTGGCGCAAATAATGATGGAGCCTGCTTTGCCGTATTCCTTGTTTTCTGGTGAAAACAAGAGCGACATATGCGATAGCTGGCTGATACGCCATTCAGGTAGCGAGCCGGTACGTACCAAAACGCGCGAGGAATGCACACCAGCAGGGCGGTCGCCATACCAGATCAGGCGGCTGCGCGGGTTGGTAAACTGCGTATCGAACGCGTTGACAATATAGGTCGTATCGACGACCGAATCATGCTCGGCCAGTACGATTAACACCGGTTTGTCATAAGGCTTTTTGGCCAACAGTGAACGAACACCGCTGCTGGAATAATAATATTGGGCGAAACCATTGGTAGGCACTCGCATATAGCGGGTCGCTAACTGCTCAGGATAACCGGGGCGCGGTGACATTAGCCAATCGGTAAACACGGACAGCAGTGGCGTCATGAAATCGTATTTTTCGTTGGATTTAATGGCGGGTGAAAATAGCACCAATCCTTTGATTTCAGGATGTTGTGAGGCGTACTCCAGAACCAGATTGCCGCCGGTCGAAAAGCCGCCCAAATAGACCTCATCGACCTCTTTACTGAGGATGGCAGCCTGCTCGGCGACCACTTTGCGCCAGTCATCAACGGTGACGTGCAACAGATCGGAGGGCCGAGTGCCGTGACCCGGCAGTAAAACGGTTCTGACCAGAAAGCCTTGTTTGACCAATTCCGGTGTGACGTCAATGAACGAACCGGGTGAGTCTCCCAGCCCGTGCACCAGCAAAATCGCTTTATGCGGTTGACCCGCGGGGCGTGTTTCACTCGGCGTGTTCCAACGTAATTCCAGCTGTTTATCCGTGGTTTGGAAGGTACGATGCTGTGCTACCCAGCGTGTGGTGTCTTGCTGGTAACGCTCGAATGATGTTTGCCCTAATGGCGTGATGTCGCGCGGATTGCTATTGCATCCGACGATGAAAAGCATGCCGATGATAGCGAACAAACCTGTCGTCACTCGTTTCCAGACTGTCCACGAAACGAACCGGGATACGTCTATTGTCATTTATGCTCCTTGCCTGCTGGCAACATCAACCTGCTCGCTAACGGGATATGGCGTTTCGACAACACTATATCTGAAATTATTTGGCAAGCATGGCGCTCAACGTGCTAGCGCGGTGGGGCTTCATGTTATACTTCAGACAAATTGGGCGTTTTTTCTGTCTTTTGGTCAGGCCAATATTACGATGGCCGATGTTGAATAAAGGGATGGCGGTATGCGTTTATATCAGCAGATTGGTGACAATCTTCGCGTGGAAATTCTGAAGGGAAACTATCAGATTGGTGACCGCTTGCCTCCCGAACGTGATATTGCTGAAACCTACAACGTCAGCCGCAGCGTGGTGCGTGAAGCCTTAATCATGCTGGAGTTGGAAAAGCTGATTGAGGTGCGCAAAGGTTCCGGTGTCTATGTCATGCAACTCCCGACCGCACAGGGAAAAGATAGCGTGGTGGATAGCGATTATGGCCCTTTCGAGCTGATGCAGGCGCGTCAGCTGCTGGAAGGTGAAGTCGCAGCGTTTGCCGCAATGCAGGCGACCAAGAGTGACATTGTGAAGATGCGACAAGCCATTGAACAAGAAAGGGCGTCGCTTGAGAACGGCAGCGTGGATGAAAGTGCCGATGAACAATTCCATTGCCTGCTGGCGCAGTCTACCCAAAACAGCGTCTTAGCCAATATGGTGTATGAGGTTTGGCAGGCGCGTAAGCGCAGTCCAATGTGGCAGGGGATTCACTCCCATACCAATGATTTCAGCTATCAGCGCCAGTGGCTGGACGATCATGAACAGATCCTGCGTGCCGTATCTCGTCGTGATGTGAACATGGCGCGTCAGGCGATGTGGCAGCATTTGGAGAATGTAAAAATTAAACTGTTGGAAATCTCGAACGTAGACGACCCAGCGTTCGATGGTTACCTGTTCGAGTCTGTTCCCTCACGTCTGGAATCCTGATTCCCCCTGTATATCCCTTCCCGTGTGAATTTTCTCTCCGGCATCGAATCGGTGTACGGAGGGGGAAGATATCAGACCAAATATTCACTTCATGACTCTTTTTCCATTTCTATAGTCTTTTTATGCATGCTGTTAGTCCAAATAACAGATTTTTTGTGTAATTGGTCAATCAATTTGTGAGTTTCGTTTGACAGCCGATTTCGGTGAGGTAGGCTTTTGCTATCTGGACGAAAACCACTATTTTTGGCAAAAAAAGGGTAACTCGGTATGGAACAAACTTGGCGTTGGTACGGCCCGAACGATCCTGTCTCACTGGATGATGTGCGGCAAGCCGGAGCGACCGGCGTGGTGACGGCGTTACACCACATTCCCAATGGTGAAATTTGGTCGGTTGAGGAGATTGAAAAGCGCAAAGCTGAATTGAAGGCGAAAGGGCTGGTATGGTCGGTAGTAGAAAGCGTACCGGTTCATGAAGAGATCAAAACTCAGACGGGGAATTATCAGCAGCATATTGCCAACTATCAGCAATCGCTGCGTAATTTGGCGCAGTGCGGCATTGATACGGTGTGCTATAACTTCATGCCCGTGCTGGACTGGACGCGAACCGATCTGGAATATGCGCTGCCGGATGGCTCAAAAGCACTGCGTTTCGATCATATTGCCTTTGCGGCTTTTGAACTGCATATCCTGCAACGCAACGGTGCCGAAAAAGATTACACGGCGGATGAGCAGGCACAGGCTGCCGACTACTACCGTATGATGAGCGAAGATGATATTGCGCGTCTGACGGGCAATATTATCGCGGGTTTGCCGGGGTCCGAAGAGGGCTATACGCTGGAGCAATTCCGTGGCCGTCTCGCGGAGTATGATGGCATCGATCATGCCAAACTGCGTGAGCATCTTGCGCATTTCCTCCGCGAAATTGTGCCAGTGGCTGAAGCTGCGGGTCTCCGACTGGCTATTCACCCCGATGATCCACCGCGTTCGATTCTTGGGCTACCGCGCGTGATGTCAACGATTGACGACATGCGCTGGTTAAAGCAGACGGTCGATAGCCTTCATAACGGCTTTACCTTCTGTACGGGCTCTTACGGTGTGCGGGTAGATAACGATCTGGTTAACATGCTGGAAACGTTTGCCGATCGCGTGCATTTCACCCATCTGCGTGCCACCTGTCGTGAAGAGAATCCTAACTCGTTCCACGAAGGGGCGCATTTGCAGGGGGATGTGGACATGGTGGCGATCATCAATGCCATTCTGGCGGAAGAGCTGCGTCGTCAAAAGGCGGGTGATCGTCGTCCGATCCCTATGCGTCCAGATCATGGGCATCAGATGCTGGACGATCTGAAAAAGAAAACCAATCCCGGCTACTCGGCAATTGGGCGGTTGAAAGGGCTGGCGGAACTGCGTGGTGTTGAGCTGGCGCTGAAGTGCACGCGGTTTACTGAATTGCAGCAAGGATAATGAAATGAAACAGACCGTGCTTTGTAGCACGGTCTGTTGAAGTGTGATGCGTCACAGGACCCCAGAGGGGTTTATACCCGTCATACTTCAAGCTGCTTGTGCGTTGGCTTCCCTTGCTCACCCCAGTCACTTACCTGAGTAAGCTCCTGGGGATTCACGCGATTGCCGCCTTCACGCAACTCGAATTATTTAGGGTATAGATATGAATTTTAATAGCTGAATTACAGGGCTTTCACGTTTGAACGGCTGACTTTGCAGTTCTTGGTATCCCACTGCTCGTCATGTTTTGTTGGTGTGCCTTTGCCTTTTTCTACACCAGTAAACTCTTCACAGATTTTAGGTTTACCTGCTTTGTAGTTTTTAATACGCAAATCACGGATTTCAGCGACATCACCAAAGTTACGGTTTACGCCAGCGATGCTGTCGATGGTGCCGTTAACGGTTGCGCTGATGATGGTGAGGTTACGTGGGCCACCGTTGTTGGTGCAGTCACCACAAGAGCGCCACAGTTTGCCGTGTTGACCCGTCAGGGTGAAGTTGCCCTGTACGATAGTGTGACTGTTCTTGGAGTTCTGTTGCAGCACTTTGTCCGGCTTGCCGCCAGGGCCATTGGTGGTGTTATGTGCGACACCGCCGACGATGGTCATGGTTTTACCCAGGTTGGTTGCTGCATCTTCACAAACGTCTTCCCAGATCACGTTTTCAATACGGCAGTTGCCTGATTTACAGTGGATACCGTCAGAACCGCCTTTTTCAGAGATACGCAGGTTCTTGATGGTGGCATTTTCCAGCGTGATAACAGGAGGCTGATCGTCACCGTCGCCTTTACAACTCAGACCCAGAGTAATACCGCCGCAGTCGACGGTTTTATCTTTGATAACCGCCCCAGCTTTACATTCTGGACTAGCTGCTTTCAGCGGCGCTGCACGTAATGGCGCTGGCGCTGTTGATGCTGCATTAGATTTCAGGACGCTATTATTGCCGCTAACCGTATCCACCCAATACCAATATTCCGATTTCGGATTAGCGGTTAAATCCGCAAAGGTTCTGTCGGTGGAATTGAGTTCTGCGATTTTTTCGCTGCCAGATTGATTATTACTAGTGCTGCGATACACATCCTGGCGAACTACATTGCCTGCATCGGTAGACCAGCTTAAATAGGTAGCATTATCTTTTTTCAGCAGCATCAACATAGTGTCATCAGCTTGAGCCTGAAAAGAAAAAGCAGCAGTACATAAAAATATCGGTGTTAAATACTTAAACATGTGTTTTTCCTTGTAAATTAAACGGATATTTTTTCTCTTTATTTAGGGAATAAAGAGGGAGTCCTAGCGCATCGAGGGGGATTATATAATAGAGAATATGAAATGAATAATAATTCGGCAGAATTGTTGAGAATAATCAGATTATTTAATTTAGTCTGTTATTATTTTATATTTAATTTTATATATTGTTTATTATATTCTATTTAATTATTTTTTGATGAATTAATAAATATTCGGAAGGTTCTTATTAAAGAATAAGGAAAATGAATATCCTGAAGAGAGAAAAAGCTTACCACTCGCCAACAGCTGCACGTGACGGGATTCGGTTTGTTTCCACGTTCTGTTGATACTTCATTTAATTTTCTGGTGATAATTTAATCACGCGTAAACCGTATGTCTTTTCCAAGAAACACATACCCTAAATAATTCGAGTTTCAGGCAGGCGGCAAGAGAATGACAAATTCGTCTGGAACGAATTTGACCAGCCAACGGCTGGCCTTCGGTGAGAGACAGAATGTCTCTCATTTAATCCCGATGAGCTTACAGAAGTAAGTGATTCGGGTGAGTGACAAATCTGCCAAAGGCAGATTTGAACGCTGCTTGCAGCGGCCCCAGCGGGGCGAGACACACGCAAGTGTGCCGAGTATCGAAGTCAACGTACATGCAACTTGAAGTATGACGGGTATAGGCAAGGTTTTATGTAAATGGACTTTTATTAATCTACATATGTATGTCCGACAATTTTTAGTTTCTATAAAAGTGTTTTATTTTTCTTATTAAGCCAAAAGGAAGCGTAATTCCTTTTTTAGTGACAACAAAATTGCGGATATCTATAAGGTGAGGTTTGACATGGAATATCAATCAGGCAAGCGCGTTTTATCATTATCATTGGGCCTTATCGGCCTGTTTAGCGCATCGGCATGGGCCTCTGATTCACGAACAGTGAGCGAACCGAAAGTACCGTCTTCTTGTACGGTGCTTAAAGCAGACAGCAGCACGGCCACCAGTGCCATTCAAAAAGCACTGAATAATTGCGGGCAGGGAAAAGCGGTAAGATTGAGCGCAGGAAGCTCTTCCGTCTTTCTCAGCGGTCCGCTCTCCCTACCTTCAGGCGCCAGCTTATTAATTGACAAAGGGGTGACTCTGCGGGCTATAAATAACGCCAAGTCTTTTGAGAACTCGCCTTCATCCTGTGGTGTGGTTGATAAAAACGGTAAGGGTTGTGATGCTTTTATTACCGCAGTGAGTACAACGAATAGCGGAATCTATGGGCCGGGCACGATTGATGGGCAAGGGGGCGTGAAGCTTCAGGATAAAAAGGTGAGCTGGTGGGAACTGGCCGCTGATGCCAAAGTGAAAAAGCTAAAACAGAATACCCCTCGGCTGATTCAGATTAATAAGAGCAAGAATTTTACGCTGTATAACGTCTCTCTCATTAATTCCCCGAACTTCCACGTCGTATTCAGCGATGGCGATGGCTTCACTGCATGGAAAACCACGATTAAAACGCCGTCCACCGCCAGAAATACCGACGGTATCGATCCGATGTCGTCAAAAAATATCACTATTGCCTATAGTAATATTTCAACGGGTGACGATAACGTCGCGATCAAAGCGTACAAAGGCCGGGCAGAAACGCGCAATATCTCCATTCTTCATAATGACTTTGGTACCGGACATGGCATGTCGATCGGTAGTGAAACCATGGGCGTTTATAACGTCACGGTCGATGATTTGAAGATGAACGGTACGACCAACGGTTTACGCATTAAAAGCGACAAATCGGCTGCCGGGGTGGTCAATGGTGTTCGGTATAGCAATGTCGTCATGAAGAATGTGGCGAAACCGATCGTGATTGATACGGTATATGAGAAAAAAGAAGGGAGTAATGTCCCGGACTGGAGTGATATCACGTTTAAGGATGTGACGTCGGAAACCAAGGGCGTCGTGGTGCTGAACGGTGAGAATGCGAAAAAGCCGATAGAAGTGACGATGAAAAATGTCAAATTGACCAGCGACAGCACATGGCAGATCAAGAACGTCAACGTTAAGAAGTAGTTCCATTACTCGTTGTTTTGTCATGACAACGTCTAGACTGTTGACAAATATTCTTGCAGAACTAGAACGGTGGTAATGGGATAGAAGAGTAAAGCGTCCGCGCCAGGGATGGCGCGGCTCGAGCTTACAGGGAGGTACTTGCAGCGTCTTTACGATCTACCCATTATCACCGCTCGACTCACTTTGTCAGCAATCGCAGCACCGTTATTTATAAAATGACAGCGTGCATTGAGTGTGCTGACTTAACGCTCACGCAGCGCTTCATTAACCTTATTCAGCGGCTTAATCAGATAATCCAGCACGCTTTTCTGGCCCGTTCTTATCTCTACGCTGGCCACCATGCCGGGCACGATAGGGAATTTTTCCCCGGCTTTGTTGGTTAGTTCTGCCAGCGTGGTACGCACATAGACCCGATAATAAAACTGATCGCGCCTGACTTCGTCCTGAAGGGTATCAGGCGACACGCTTTCGACTTCGCCCGTTAAATTACCGTAGATGGAGGAATCATAGGCGGTGATTTTTACCGTGGCGGGCAAACCCGGTCGGATATAAGCAATATCGCGCGGGTTGATGCGTGTTTCGATCAGCAACTGATCTTCCAGCGGTACGATCTCCATCAATTTACCGCCCGGTTGCAGCACCCCGCCAACGGTCGTTACCTGAATGTCTTTCACAATCCCGCGCACTGGTGATGTGATGGTGGCGCGCTTGAGCTGGTCTGCTTTCCCGCTGACGACTTCCCTTTGTGCTTCCAGATCGGCGTTGTTTTTGACCTGCTCTTCACGCGCTCGCACGGCGTATTGATTGCGAGCTTCATCTATTTTTCCTCGTATTTCAGTAATCTGGCGGCGTAATCGAATCACCTCGACGGCGCTGGCGGCACCGCGCTGCACCAGCGGCTCCGTCATGCGCAGTTCCTGCTCGACCAGCCGCATCGACTGTTGCAGGTTGGCGACCGTTTCGTCGCGATTACGCAAGCGTGATTCATAAAGCTGACGTTCACGCGTGGCCAATGCAGGCTCCTTCATGGTTTCCGCGCTGAATTTCAGCGGTTCGCCGCTGAGCTCGGCGTGCAGGCGTTCGGCGGATGCCCGCAGCGTCTGCACGCGAGAGAAAGCTTCGCCGTAGACGGACTGGAAGCGGTTGATGTCCAGTTGCGCCAGTACCTGCCCTTTCTCAACGACATTGCCCTGTTGTACGTACAACTGGCCGATGATTCCGCCATCCAGGCTTTCAATCACCTGTGCGCGGGTCGAGGGCGTCACCTTGCCAGTTCCGACCGACACCTCATCCAGCACGGCAAATTTGGCCCAGATAAAAAAGACGATCAGCCCCAACAGGCTGAGCCAGATAATGACGGAGACGTGTCGACCTTGGCGTTTCAGGTCATCATGGATCGTGATGCTACTCATTGTGTTTCCCCTTACGCCACGCTCTGTGCGCTATCTGCCGGTTTACTGACGGCCTTCAAAATCTGGTCACGCGGGCCATCTGCCACGATGCGTCCACCGTCCATGACGATCACGCGGTCAACCAGCTTGAGCAGCGCTGGGCGGTGCGTCACCAGAACCAGCGTACGGCCCGAGAGCCAACTGCTTAATTGATGAATAACGTGGCCTTCCAACTGCTCGTCCATCGAGGCGGTAGGCTCATCGAGCAGCACAATCTGAGGATTACGTAACAGCATCCGGCTAAGCAGGATCATCTGCCGCTGCCCGCCGGATAAACCACGCCCGCCTTCATGAATGATGCGATCCAGACTGGCGGCATCCTGTTGAATCAGGCTGAGTGCGCCGCTAATGCGCAGTGCCTGTAGCAATTCCTGTTCGGTGGCATGCGGATTGCCGAGCATCAGGTTTTGCCGCAGGCTGCCGAAGAACAACCGTGATTCCTGTGATAGAAAACCCAACTGGCGGCGGACATCTGCCGGGTCGATCTGGTTGATGTCGACACCATCAATGATGACCTTGCCGCGCGTCGCGGTCGCCTGATTGGCGAGCAGCTTGAGCAGGGTGGATTTACCCGCGCCGACCTTACCTAGCAGCGCCACTTTTTCCCCCGGTTTAATGTCCAGCTTCACGATCTGTAAAGCCGTATCGCCCTGCTCGGGATCGTAGCTGTATTGGACGTTGTGGAGCTGGAAGTGACCCTGAAGGATCGGGCAGTGCGCTATTTTTCCCTCTTCCGGCCGATCCAGCGGCTTTTGCAGCAGATCGTCCAGCCCGGTCATGGCGGTTTTGGCATGCTGCCAGCGGGAAAAGACCATTGTGAGCTGCATGAGCGGGGCGATAGTGCGAGAAGAAAGCAGGCTACAGGCTACGAGTGTACCGGTGGTGATATCGCCTGCTAGCACCAGATAACTACCGAACACCAGCATACCAGCATAAGTTAACTGCTGGACAGTCGACGCCCAGCCGCTGAGCCGAGCACCCCAGACGCGCTGCTTCATCCCGATAGAGGCACTGACTTCGTGTGTCTGCTCCCACTGGCGTTGGAAGTAGGGTTCAGCCTGCAAGGCTTTGATATCTTCGATTCCTTCAATGGACTCGACCAGCACCGCATTACGCAACGCACTTTCGCGCATCCCTTCTTTGGCGAGCTTCGCCATCGGCCATTGCAGCATCAGACCGGGGATTACAATCAGCGGAATCGCCAGCATGGGAATAAATACCAGCGGCCCGCCGATCATCGCCATGATGCCGAGAAACAGAAAGACAAACGGCATGTCGGCTGCCGCACCGACGGTCGTTGAGGTCAGCAGTTCGCGAACCTGATCGATTTCCCGCAGTTGTGAAATAAATGATCCGGTGGACTTGGGACGAGCTTCATTTTTTATCGCCAGCGCCCGGGCGAATAGCATCCCTGACACGTTCAGATCGATGCTCTTGCCCATCAAGTCGGAGACGACGGTACGCGACAAACGGATAGCGTATTCCAGTGCGGCGGCCAGCAGCACGCCGAAAAATAGCACCCACAGCGTCGGGATCGACTGCGCCGGGATCACACGGTCATATACCTGCATGGAGAACAGGATCCCCGCCAGCGCGAGAACGTTACCCACGATAGACGCCAGCGATATTTCTCCGATCTGTCGTTTTGCGCCGCGAAAATGTTGCCAGAACCAGTGCTTGCGGTACGGTTTGACGAAATCATCGATGCGGGTATCGCGGCCACGCTCGGCGATGCCGACCAGCACGATAATACCCTGACTGTGTTTGATGAGTTCTGTCAGTTCCGCTTCACGCTGAAGATCGCCGCCGTCATCCAGCCAGTAGGTTGCGATCCCCTCATCATTCACTGATTCGATGACGATGACGCCGCCGTCGTCTGTTTCTGCCAGCACGGGGAGAATTTTGTTACGCCAGCGGATCTTCTCCGTGTGCCGCAGGCTGATGGTCAGCCCCATCAGGTGGCTGATCTGTTCTAACTGGCGGGCGATGGGGAGCTGTTCATACCAGCTCATCTGCTGGCGTACCGACTGGGCATCGACCACTTGACCGTAGTGGGCGGCAGCACGCGCCATCGCGGCAATCCAGATCTCAGTTTTGGTGACTTGTGTCATGTACATTCCTGCATGTTCTTATCCGGCAGGCAAGCCGGCTTACAGCGACGGGAGCGTCTCGCCACTGGCTTGATAACGTTCAATACCCAGCATATCCAGCAGATTATCGACGGCCGCGGCATAGTTCACTGCCGCCTCCCAGCCGTCGTATAACGCACCGATGCGTGAGGTTTCGGCCTGCAACACGTCTTGTTCGACGCTGAGCAGGTCGTTCAGGCTGCGTTTGCTGAGCTTGTATTCATCCTGATAAACGTTGCGCGTATAGGTCGCGCTGGTGATTTGCTGCTGGCTGGCTTTTTCACGCTGCTGCGCACCGATGAGGTCGGCATAGGCCGTTGCCGCTTTCTGGTTCATATCCAGCTTCGCTGCTTCGACCTCAGCCTGTGCGGCTTCACGCGTGCCTGATGCAGCATCAACGCGTGCGCTGACGGCTCCACCCTGATAAAGCGGGGCTTCTACGACCAGTTGTAGCTGGTCATCCCAATAATTACGCCTGTCGGTTTCATAGCGGGTACGCCCCGCCTGTACGGCAACGGTAGGCCAGTGTTGGGCTTCCGCCTGACGAATACGGTGGCGCGAGGCTTCCTGCTTGGACTGCGCGCTCAACACCGAATTACTCTGTTGGTAAGGGAGCGCCTTGAGCGTAATTTTTTGTTGCAGCAGCACCCGTGGCAGGTCGGGTAGGGCGGTGGGGAGGACGCCAGTCAGCACGCTGAGCTGTGCCAGCGAGGAACGTTCCAGCGCTCGATATTGTTCCAGTGTCGCCTTCATGCCTGCGATGCGGGTTTCCGCTTGCAGGATGTCAGATTGCGTGCTGAGACCCGCCTCGGAACGGAGTGTTGCGATGTCTTTTACCTGACTGAGTGACGTGATGTTGCGTTCAGCTACCTGACTCAGTTCCTGGTAGCGTTTGACTTTCAGGTAAGTGAGCAAGGTTTGCTGGCCGACGGTGGTCATGATGCCATAGAGCTGATAGCGGTAGGCATCCGACAGGCTGTGCTGCTCATCAATGCTGCCGCCCGTCTTACCGAAATCGTACAGGAGCTGTTTCAGCGTGATGCCTGCGGTGGAGTTGTTGCTCATCGTGCCGCCACTATCACTTTGATCTGACCGGCCGACGTTACCGCTCAGGCCGATTTGCGGAAACCAGGCACTTTGCGCCACGCGGAGATCGGCGTCGCCGACGCGAATTTGTGCTGAAGCCTGCGCAATTTGCGGGTTACGTGCGAACGCGCGGAGAATCGCCTGTTTGAGGTCCAGACTATCGACCTGTTGTTCTGTTGGCGCGGTAGACCAGTCAAACGCCACGGCCTGTGCGAACGACTGTGGGCTATAGAAGAAGGGAAGGCTGGTGCAGGCCAGCCCAAGCGCCAGCGCATAACGTGGCGTGTGATGGCGTAATGTGCGGGTCAAAAAAGCGTGATTACGCGGAAAAAACATGTCCCTGATAAAAAATCTGAGAAAAAATGGTTTGTGCATCAATTGCCCCTGTTTTCATCACTCTTTGTTTTAGTTCCTTTACACATATTTATGCCGCTACTTAGGCAGTTTCTACTGTCTCTTGGGCATATCTCTATGCCGCTACTGAGGCAATTTCGTGCGCGATAATGGCGTTATTTTCATGCTATCTCGTAGCACGCGCCCGACTCGGGACGGCTCAAACGCCGCTCGCCCCGAGACCCCTGGCTTTTGGCGGAAATTATGCCGCTACGCGGTGCCATCGGTGTTCATGAGTACGTTTCGAGCCGCCAGTGACGCGATTACTCGCCCCATTAATGGGACTCGCCCTTCGGGTCAGCACAAGTGCTGTTCAAAAACGTCGTGACGTTTTTGTCTGACGCGGCACTGACTTTCACGGCATCCATGCCGCTCACTCGGTACTCATGCCCACCGATGCATAATTTTTACGCCGAATAGCAGTAAAACCTCACCATAAACTTATAAGAGACAGTCTCCTCGTCAGAGGCTGTGGGGTTAAACCCACGGTTACACCATATTGACGAGCAGCCCTTGCTGCACCAGTACATCTCCCAGGCTGTTGGCGCTATCCAGCGATGAATGGTGGTAGACATCAAAGTGTTGGCCATCAACATCGCGCTGTCCTACCGTGCTCCAGGCTCCTTCGCCTGGAATCAGGTTCACCTTGCTACCTTCGCCCCCGACGATCAGCAGGTCATCTTCTGGTCGGTCGGTGACATTCAGGGCGCGATCGAGATCCAGCGTGATGCTGTTGGTGCCGTTTTGGCCTAAATCGAAGATCTCCACGTTGTCGATTTTCAGCCCCAAGACGGTGAGATCCAGATTGAGCTCGGTGCCATCCAGAACCAGCGTATCAATGCCGTCGCCCCCATCGATCTGGGTAAAGTCGAAGGTTGAGAGCGTAATGAGGTCATCACCTTCGCTGCCTTCGATATCGGTACCCGTTTGCACGCTGCCGTCGGCCAGACTGATGACGACACCGCCGATGGCATACACGCTGTCATCCACTTCGGTGCTAGCGCTATTGTCGATGGTCGTTGTCTCACTGAGCGCGGCGGCTGCCATTTTCGAGCTGACATGAAGGGTTTGCACATCGGTGCTTTCCCCGCTATCGGTCTGTTCACTGGACAGCGAGGCCACCTGAGCAAGGCTGTGATCGTCGACATCCAGCGCCATCATGCTCATCAGCGGTAATCCGAGCACGATGCCTGATGTCAATCCGGCGGAAACCCCAGTGAAATTACCCGCTTGATCGGTGACGGACGCTTCAACCGCCGTACCCAGCAGCGCTGTCAAAATTGCACCCACATTGAAGATGCTGATGCCTAGCAGGGAACTGGTGAAATGCGCGCTCCACTTGCCATCGGCACCGACGGTGCCCTGTAGCGTTTGGCCGAGCAGGGTGACATTGACCTTGGCACCTTGCTGCACATAGCGTGATACCCCACTGACTGTGACACCGTTTGCCAATAGGCCAACCGTGTTACCAATCAGCGACCCAACCGCATCAATACCCAACTGCGGCAATTGGTGCGTTTTCACGATGACATTGCTGCTGGTATTGTTGATGTTGCCGTAGCGGTCGGTAACGCTGACACCCACGGATAAGTTGCCATCGGTGATATTCAACAGGTTGGCGCTCGGTACGCTGATACTCCAGGTGCCGTTGCTGGCGACGGCGGCGCTGAGCGTGAGCCCGCCGACTGTCAGTGTGACGCTACCGCCTGCCGCATTGGTCGTGGTTCCGCTGATGATCTGGTTCACGCCAGCTTCGGCCAGATTCAGGTAACCGTCTCCGCCAAACAGGGAACCAAGGTTGACCGTTGGCAGCGCGTGAACACCTACGCCGATCGACGCGCCTACGCTGGTCGTTTTCCCTGCCGCGTTGGTCAACGAGGCGTTGAGAGACAGTGTACCGTCCGTCAGACTATTGAGATCGAGCGAAGGTAGGCTGACGGACCAGGTGCCGTTGTTTTGCACCACAGCAGAATACGTCTTGATACCTAGTGAGATCTGGATAGTGGAACCTATCGCATTGGTGCTGGTGCCGCTGATAATCTGACCCGCAGCCGCTTCGACCGCATTCAGCAAACCATCACCGCCAAAGAGTGGGTTGATGGTCAGCGTAGGCTGGCCGTTAATCGCCACGCTAAGCGCGCTGGTTCTTTCGCCCACGTTACCCGCTGCATCCACCAGACGGACGCCGACGTTAGTGGCACCATCGGTGAGGGCTTTTAGGTCGAGGTTAGGAACCGGCAGGCTCCAACTGCCGTTTGCGCCAACTGTCGTGGTGTAGGTTTTGCTTCCCAATGTGACGTTGAGGGCGGTACCGGCAGCCACATTGGTCGTCGTCCCGCTGATAGTTTGTGCGCTCAGTAGGCTGGTGAGATCCAGTACGCCGCTGTTGAACAACGAGTTAAGGGTGATGGTTGGCGGTAATATGGCGATGTTAAGGCCAGTGCTGATGCCATTGCTGTTGCCTGCCGGATCGGTCACCGTCGCACTGACGGTGAGGTTGCCGTTGGCCAGACCGGACAATTGTAGCGGCGTTACGCTAGTGCTCCAGGTGCCGTCATTACCCACGGTAGCGTTTAACGTCAGGGTGCCGATGCGTATCACCACCGACGATCCTGCTATCGCGTTGGTGGTGGTGCCACCGATCGTCTGTGTCAGCGCCGCCTCTGCGGCGTTAAGGAAGCCATCGCCGCCAAACAGCGAGCCAAGACTAATCGTCGGCAAGTTTTTGGCAATGATGTTGATGGTGTTATTGACCGTACCAGTGTTGCCGGAGGTATTGGTGACGGATACGCCAAGCGTCGCGCTGCCATCAGCCAGTGCGCTAAGATCCGACGGTTGCAGTGTCAGGCTGAACACGCCACCCGCCCCGACGGTAGATAAGAACGTTTTGCTGCCAAGGGTAACGGTAACCTGCGATCCCACGCTTGCATTGGTTACCACGCCACCGATAGTTTGTGCTACCACGGCTTCTGCTGCATTGAGGAAGCCATCGCCGCCAAACACAGGGTTCAACGTAATCACCGGCTGTGTGAAATCGAACTTGATACCCGCGCCACCGTTGGCACTATTGCCTACGGTATCTGTTGCGGTTGCAGTCACGGTGAAATCACCATTGCCTAACCCTTGCAGGATACCCAATACGCTAGGGGTGACTGCTACACTCCATTTGCCATCTGCACCGACGACGGCTGTCGCTATTTGTGAACCTGAGATGTTGAGCGTAATGGTTCTGCCAATCAGACCCGTGGCGGTGCCGCTGAGGGATTGGTTGACCAGCAGATCGGCCAGATTGAGCACGCTATCACCAAAGACCGGGTTGAGCGTAATGCTCGGCAGGTTCCTGATGACCGTTGGAACGTTGACGATCTGGCTGGTGGTGTTACCCGCATGGTCGGTGACCGCAACGCCCAGTGCTAAGGTACCATCCTGCAAGGCTTGCAAAGCAAGGGCAGGAACGGACAGGCTCCAGGCACCGCCAGCGCCGACGGCAATACCGGCATAAATAGTGTTACCCAGCGTCACCGTGACACTCGCGCCCGCAGCGATATTCACATTGCTGACCACGCCGCTGATAATCTGGCTGGTGGTGACATCAGCCGCATTCAGTGCGCCATCGGTGAAGGCAACGATGGAGTTAATCACGGGTAGTGATTTCAGCACGTCAATGTCGATCAACTGATTTTTCACGTTACCGTGGGAATCAACAATATCCACGTTAACCTGCAACAGCCCGTTATTTAACCCATTGAATAATGTCGAAGGAAGCGAAACGCTCCAGGCACCGTTGGCGCCCACTGTGGCCTCCACCGTCGTACCCAGCACGGTGACCTGTACTTTCGCACCCAGCGTGTCCCCCGTTGCGTTACCACTGATGACCTGCGTCACCAGCGATTCGGCCAGATTGAGGATGCCATCATTACCGAAGATATCGTTAATACCGGCGCCAAGCGTTTGGTTCAGCGCGACGTCCAGCGTAGCATCAACGTGTGTCGTGTTGCCGGATGTATCGGTCAGCGTTACACCGATGACCTGCGCGCCGTCGATCAGACTTTGCAAATCGACAGACAACACGGGGATCGTCCAGGTTCCATTTGGGCCAACGGTGGTTGTGCCGGTTAACGGCCCCGCGGTGAGCGTCACGGTGGCACCTATTTCGCCCGTCCCAGTAATGGTTCCGCCTGCCAGCGCCTCTGCCAGCGTCAGGATATTGTCATCGAACAGCGCGACGCTGAGTAGCGGGATGGCGGTATCGACGGTAACAGCCTGCGTATCAGTGGTGGTATTTCCTGCTTTATCGGTGAGTGTCGCGGTGATGGTGTGGCCACCGTCGGCCAACTGCGCCAGATCGGAGGCGGGGACATTCACGCTCCAGGTTCCTGTTACGGAAACCTGTGCGCTGTAGGTTTTCCCATTCAGACTAATCGAGACGATTTGCCCTACTTCTGTGACCGAGGCCGTACCCGTAATCGCCTGCTCTGTCGTCATTTCCGAGGCGTTGAGCACGTTATCTGAAGCAAAAGAGACGATATCCAATGTAGGAGCAATGGTGTCCACGGTGACGATCGTGGTTGTGGTCGCGTCCAGCGATGTGGCTGTTACGTTAATAGGCCCCTGACCGGCAAAGGTCGGCAGCGCTGAGATGGTGATGCTCCAGTTGCCATTCACATCGGTAATGGGCACAAACATTGCCGATCCGACCTGGAGACTCACGGGGCTCATGGATGACGTAGGACCGACTGAACGCCCGGAAATGGTGATGTTGCCGTTGATCTCGACGGCGTTGATGATGTTGTCGATCGAAATCGGGTCAATGGTCATCACCGTCTGCGGTGGCGTCAGGTTGACGTTAAAGTTAACGCTGGTCGGTGTTGTTGGGTTTCCGGCCCGGTCTTCCGCGCTGACGGAAAGGGCGTGCTGTGTATTGGACAGCGCGATGAGCGCCGAAGACGGGATGTTAACGCTCCAGATACCGCCGGTGAGCACTTTCGTCGTGTAGTCATTGCCATTCAGCCTGACGGTGACATTTTGCCCGACCTCCAAACCAGTTGATGTCCCGCTGACAGCCTGCGTGGCGTGGCTTTCGACATAGTTAAGGCCGTCCAGACCGGCGAAGGCGGTAATCGCGACGGTTGGCGCGGCTTGTACGGCCAGGATTGCCTGAGAATGTAACGTGCCGCTGTTACCTACGCTGTCTGTCGCCGTAATGCTGATGTTTTGGGTTCCGTCAGCAAGCAGGGCAAGTTGAACTGGCGTCAAGGTTGCCGTCCAGATTCCTCCACTAATTTGCGTGGCGAGCGTCTGGTTGCCCAGCATGACGGTCATACTCACGGCGTCACCCGCGTTACCGCTTAATGTCCTGCCCGCTAACGTTGCGGCTTCGACAATATTCAGATAACCATCGTCAAACGGTGTATTGAGCGTGATCGCTGGTGGAGTGAAGTCACTGACAAACGATATTGGCGTCGAACCGACGTTGCCAGCGGCATCAACAGCCGTCACTGTGATGGTATGCGGGCCGTCAACCAGTGAGTTCAAGGCATTAGCAGGCAGCGTGACAGACCAGTTGCCCGCACTATCTACTGTCGCGGTGTAGCGAATACCGTTGAGGTCAATCTCCAGTTTTACACCTTGCCCGCTACCGCTAATCTGCGTACGGCCAGAGAAGGTGAGTGCTGACGCGGCTTCAGCGCTACTCAGGATGTTATCTATGCCAAACGGCTGCACGTCGACCATCGGGGCGGGCAGCGTCAACGCTGCGCTGATATCGCGCGGGACGCTGGAATTGGTATTGCCTACCCGATCGGTGACCGTGACAGCAATGCTGTAATTACCTTCGGTGAAGATGGCTAAATCAGCAGGGGACAGGTTTCTGGACCAACTGCCGAGTCCGTCAGCGGTGGCGGTAAAAGTGGTTTCTGCCAGCGTGATTTTATTGATCACGGTAACGGTTACATTCTGACCCACGCCAGTAATGCCGGTTTTACCCGTTAAACTCTGGATAGCCAGAATTTCGGTGGTGTTAAGAATACCGTCGCCAAAAGGCAGATCCAGCGTTGCCGCAGGCAGCGTCGTCGTCAGAATATCCGCCGTGCCTGATGCGGAGCTGGTATTGCCTACGGCATCGGTGACGGTGACCGTGAAGGTTGCTGTGCCATCCGGCATGTTGATCAACGTGGTACTGTTTACCGACAGCGTCCAACTGCCATCGGCATTCACTGTAGCCGGGAAGTTGGTGCCGTTAATACTGACCAACACGGTTTGTCCCACGTTGCTGGATAATCCCGTTTGCCCGGATAGTGTGCCGCCCGGTAGTGCATCAGCCAGGCTCAGTTTGCCATCGCCGAAAGGTGTGTCCAGCGTCGCGACAGGCACGCCTACAATCACGCTGGTGAACGTTCCGCTTCCTGTTCCCGTATTGCCTGCGTGATCAGTCACGGTCACGTTGATGGTGTGTGTGCCATCGCCGAGGGCAGACAAATCGGCCGCTGGCAGCGTCACACTCCACTGACCATTTGCTGCCACAGTAGCGTTGTAGGTGGTGGTTATCGTGCCGTTGGTGATTGATACTGAAACGCTTTGGCCTGGATCGAGCAGCCCTGTCGTGCCTGTCAGCAGTTGATCGACTGTGCTTTCCGCTTGATTTAACGCACCGTCGATAAACGGTGTGGCGATACTGATGGTGAAATTGGTATTAATGACGATATCCAACGCGCCGCTTGCGCTACCCGTATTGCCTGCGCTGTCGGTGACCGTCGCGCTGACCTGCACGTTGCCATCTGCCAGTATGCTAAGCGCATTGGCGGGGATGGTGGCACTCCATAATCCTCCCGCCAGCGTCAGGCCCGTCACGGTGTAAGTCCCTATCGTGACCTGAATCACTGCTCCGACGGGCAGGTTGGTGTAACTACCGCCGATGGTTGTTGCCGTCGCCAGTTCCGAGGTAGTGAGGACATTGTTGTCATAGAGTGCATTCAGCGTCAGCGTCGGCAGCGACTGCGTTTTCAACGTGATATCAATGCTGGTTGCACTGGCATTGCCAGCGCCATCGGTCACGCTGGCCGCCAGTGTTTTCACTCCATCACCCAACGCCAACAGGTCGGTCGCTGCAATGGCGATTTGCCAGATACCGTTGCTGTCGGCAACGGCGCTGTAGACGGCCACACCCACTTTGATGGTGACCTGAAGACCCGCTTCGGCCCTGCCGCTCAGCGGTAATCCTGCCAGCGCGTCCGCCAGACCGATATCGCTGGTATCGACCAGCATGTCGATGGACAGCAGCGGTGGAACGGTATCGACCGTAAAAGGATGGGTTGTTGTGGTTGGGTTCTGTGCGATGTCACTTACCGTCGCGGACACATTCTGGCTGCCCTGCTGCAGGTTTTGAACATCGCTGGCGGGAACGGTGGTGCTCCAACTGCCATCCGCGCCAACGGTAGCCAGATACGTTTTGCTATTTAACGTCACCGTGACGCGTTGTCCGGTCTGAACATTCGTCGTTGAGCCAGAGATGAGCAGGTCGGATTGGCTATTCTGCGCGCTGATAATGTCGTTGCCTGACAGTGTCGCAATGGTGATGCCCGGCAGGTTGGCGGCATCGGTGATGACGGTAATTGCGTGCGTAGTTGATCCGGGGTTACCGCTCACGTCGGTCACGCTGGCACTCACGATTTCTCTGCCGTCAGGCACGTTGCCAACATCTGTTGCTGGAACCTGAACGCTCCAACTGCCATCTGCACCGACTGTGGCAAAGTAGGTCTGATTATTGAGGACAATGGTGACCTGCTGGCCCTGTTCCACATTCTGGCTACTGCCGTTGATTGTCAATGGCAGGCCCGATTCGGCCAGATTGAGATAATCATCGTTAGACAGTGTGGCTATCGTCAGGGTCGGTGCTCTAGCAGGATCGGTATCCAGCGTAATCGAATGGCTGACGGTGCCGGTATTGCCTGCGGCATCCGTCAGTGTAACGGTCAGATTCTGATTACCGTCAGCGATAGCCACCAAATCGGCCGTTGGCAGAGTGACGCTCCAGTTTCCGTCGCTGCCGACGGTGGCGGTGTAGGGTTTGGCATTCAGCGTAACGGTGACTGTGCGACCCGCTTCGCTGAGCGATGCGGTTCCGCTGACGATCTGATCGACTGCCAATTCCATGCCGTTGAGGATGTTGTCCTGAGCGATGGCGGAGACGGTGAGCGTAGGCGGTGTCGTATCCACGCTGATATTCTGCGTCACAATGGTTTCGTTGCCTGCGATATCTCGGACAACAATCTCCAGTACGCTAATGTTGTCCGATGGCAGGTTTTGCAGCACATCTTTAGGGATCGTGACCGTCCAGTGCCCGTTGGCATCCACCGTCCCAGCAACGTAATACCCACCGATCGTCAGGCTGACGGTTTGGCCTCTACCGCTAATCCCGGTTTCCCCACTGATAACCTGATCTTGTGCCGCTTCTGCTCCGTTTAATACGCCGTCGGTGAAAGGCGGCGTCAGCGTGATGGAAGGAAGGGTATTGATGTGTACATCCAGTGTGTGGTCGACAGTGACGGTTTCTCCGCTGATCCCTTGTACGCTGGCAGTAATGGTGTTGCTGCCATCGGTCAGAGCAAGCAGGTCGGCGCTAGGGATGTCAACAGACCATGTGCCGTCTGCTCCCGTTGTTGCCGTATAGGTTTTTACTACCCCTGCGACGGTGAGGCTGACGGTAACCGTTTGGCCTGCGGCAACGTTGGCCGTAGTGCCATCAATCGTTAGCGGCTGTCCTGCTTCCACGGCATTCAGGCGATTATCAAATGAGATGATACTGATGTTGACCGCTTCGGCGTTGGTATCCACCGTGATGGTTTGTGGCGGCAGCGTGGTGGTGTTGCCTGCTTTATCCGTCAGTGACGCCACCAGACTGTAGGAGCCGTTAGTCAGCGCCTGGATATCGCCGGAGGGAATGAAAACACTCCATGCGCCGTCGCTCTCTACGGTGGTGGTGTAGGTAATGCCATTGAACGTCACTGTCACGGTCTGGCCGACATCCGATAGTGAAGCCGTACCGGAAATAAACTGTGAGGATTGCAGCTCGTCTGCGGTGATCAGATTATTTCCGGTAAACGGTGACAGTGACAGCTCGGGTGGCGTGGTATCGACAATGATGGTGCGGTTGACCACGGTGATATTGCCAGCACTATCGCTAACCGTGAACGACAACGCATGCTCGCCTTCGCTCAGCACGCGGAGGTCTGCGGCAGGAACGGTTAATGTCCAGTTACCCGCAGCATTAATCGTCGTGGTGTACGTTTTTCCATTGAATGTAATCGTGACATTCTGGCCCACTTCACCCGTTCCGTTGAGAACCTGACCGTTTGCCAGTTCTCCCACGGTGAGGTAGTTATCTCCCGTAAATTTATCGACGGTTAAATGCGGAGGCAGGGTATCAATGGTGAGGTCGAGGGTTTTCTCGTGGATGATGCCGTTCGCGCCCGGCACGCTGACTTTTAATGAATAAATGCCGTCTTCCAGTCCGGTAAACGCATCTGCTGGCAGCGAAAATTGCCAACTGCCGTCGGCGGCAGTAGTGGTGGTGTAAACCACGCCGTTCAACGTGATGGTGACGGTTTGCCCCGCGCTGACGCCGGTGGTTTTCCCGCTGAGGATATGAGGTTGGCCGATTTCCGTACGGTTCAGCCCATTATTTCCAGCGAAGGCATCAATGGTTAAGGGTTCAGGCTGTGGTGGTTGTGGTGGTTGTGGTGGTGGCGTGGTTGTGGTGTCATTGCTCGATGATGCCACGGCGACGGCAACCCCAGCGACAGCGGCTCCGCCGAGCGCGACAGCACCTAGAATGCTGCCCAACGTGGCGGTTGTTAACGTGCTGGTGGTACTGCCAATCAGTAATGACGTCAAGTCACCCAGCGTGGCGTATTCTGGCGTAATGGCAACGGCTTCTGCCGTGAGCGCCGCTCCTTCTCCGGCAGCCGCGCCGGAGAACTGTGCATGGATAAGCCGGGTGCCATCATCAAAAACCAACTCGCTGTGATAGCCTGCTGAGTCTAGGGTGAAGAAGCTTTCATAGCGGATGGTTGTGCCGTCGTTCATGTGCAAGATAAGATCGTTGCCGACGCGCTCATAGCGAGACACGATATCTGGTGTGCCATTGATTCGAACGGTGCTGCTTTCCAGTAGTTCTACGTTCCTCGTACCCTGTGGAACATTTTCTATGAACTGGCCATTATGGCGCGACAGGATATTCACATTTCCCGCAATAATATTCATATCTGACATGAAATAGCCTCTTACTTATCTGCAACCATTGTCTGGATACATCCCCCGACAGAACGATGCGGCAACGGGAGTGTATAGGTATATGCGCAACCAAAAATGGAGCACAAAAACAGGCCTGGTTTAGATAACAGTAAAGTATGGCTAAATTGAATGCTGTGTAGACCCCTTTCCATGGGGAATATCGGCGGCATGAGATTTGTCCGATTCTTGATATTTATAGGTGTGGCTTAACTAAAAATCCAACTTTTTTGAAATGTTTTGAAAATAAAAAAATATGACAATATTCCTACATATTAAATGGCTTCGCGGCGCGATTCTTTTTTAAGACTATTAACACGCTAATTATAATGTTTAATTACCATCACTTAGCGTTTTCGATAGCATGTCGATATGTTTTTTTGCACACATTGAAGCGACGAAGGAGAGATTGGCTTGCCGTAAATAGAGGTCTTTATTTGCCTTGATTGTATCAATTTGTGTTTATTTTATTTGGCGTGGGTGTGAAGTGCTAGAGGATCATGTTGCCAGAAAAATAATAACAGCTTGTGATAATTCATTCTTTTTTCTAATGGGTTGCGTTGACGGCGCAGAGCGTGTTTTACGGGAATAGTGAGTGTGGTACAAAACTGGATATGAGAATTATTCTTGATATCACCGTCATCGCCATTACACTGCGGGCGATTGTTTTCATCATAGAGACCAGGTTGTTATGGAGTTGCTCCGCATTGTTTACCAACAATACCGTTGGCCGTTTCTCGCTGTTATTATTTTAAGTTTACTCAGTGCTGCGTTGGGCATTGGGCTGATTGCCTTTATCAACCTGCAATTGATTGAAACGGTCAATCAGTCGTTGAGCGTCTTGCCGCAGTTTCTGGGCTTACTGCTGCTTCTGATGGGGGTGACACTGGTATCTCAACTGGCGTTGACCACGCTCGGGCACCATTTCGTTTATCGCCTGCGCGGGCAATTTATCAAGCGAATTCTGGATACAAACATTGCCCGTATTGAGCAGATTGGGAGTGCGCAACTGCTCGCCAGCCTGTCCAGCGATATCCGCAACATCACCATCGCGTTTGTGCGTCTACCTGAGCTGATTCAGGGCATCGTGCTTACCCTCGGTTCGGCGGCTTATCTGGCGTGGCTCTCTCCCAAAATGCTAGTCGTAACGTCCATCTGGATTGTGGTGACTCTCTGGGTCGGGTTTATGCTGGTTTCCCGTGTGTATCGCCATCTTACCCAGGTTCGGGAAGCGGAAGATCGCCTCCAGAAAGATTACGAAACCGTGATTAACGGGCGTAAGGAGCTGGCGCTCAATCGGGAACGCGCGCAGAAACTGTATGAAGAGGTTTATCAGGCCAATGCGCGGGATTACCGACAGAATGTGATTCGTGCCGACACCTTCCATCTCAGTGCGGTGAACTGGTCGAACATTATGATGCTGGGCGCGATTGGCGCGGTTTTTTTCATGGCAAACAATCTCGGCTGGGCGGATACCAATGTCGCGGCGACGTACTCACTTACGCTGCTTTTTTTACGGACGCCGATGCTTCAGGCCGTTGGTGCGCTACCAACACTGCTGAGCGCACAAGTCGCATTTAATAAGTTGAAACGTTTCGATTTGGTGGATTATCAGGAACCTTTCTCCTCTGTAATCGCCCCTGTCGACTGGCACACGCTGGAACTGCGTGATGTGGTGTTTCGCTATGACGATTCCAGATTTGAAATTGGGCCAATCAATCTGGTGATAAAGCGTGGCGAGCTGGTGTTTCTCATTGGCGGGAACGGGAGCGGAAAATCGACGTTAGCGATGCTGCTGACAGGGCTTTATACCCCGGTGTCGGGCACGTTGCTGCTGGATAACCACCCGATTACGTCGGAAACGCGAGGGGATTACCAAAAGCTATTTTCTGCCATTTTTACCGACTTCCACCTGTTCGGACAGATGATGGGGCCGCAGGGAGCGGATCCCGATACGGCGTTGGTTGATGGGTGGCTGGATCGCTTGAATATGCGACATAAGTTGACGCTGGAAAATCATAGGGTGATGAATTTACAGCTCTCACAGGGGCAGCGTAAGCGTGTGGCGCTACTATTAGCCGTCGCCGAACAGCGCGATATCCTGCTGTTAGATGAATGGGCAGCCGATCAGGATCCGCAATTCCGCCGCGTGTTCTATCTTGAGTTGTTACCGCAGTTGCGTGCATTAGGGAAAACGATTGTGGCGATCAGCCATGACGATCACTACTTTGAACATGCCGATCGCCTACTTGAAATGCATCAGGGTACGCTGTCAGAACTGACGGGCGCAGCGCGTGAACAGGCTTCTCAGGACGCTGTGGCGCAGATTAGTCGTTAGCGCAAACCAGAGCGGCTGAATGTTGCGTTGTGAGTCACGACACACCGTTAACGTGAAGTCTTACAGGCATATATTAATTCGTTGAATTCTGGGGCATTATAAGCGCCAATGTTGGCAGGCTGCCAACAGAGTTGAGGTTTTTGACTTACAGATCAGGCACCTGACGTATCTGGTCTGCCACTTAACTCAATAAGTTGGTATATGTTATGAAAAGGATGTTTAACGCATTATTCGTTGTTGTTTTTGTTTGTTTTTCGTCTCTGGCAAATGCGGCAGAAAATCTACCTAACATTGTCATTCTGGCAACAGGCGGTACGATTGCCGGTTCGGCAGCAGCCAATACGCAAACCACTGGGTATAAAGCGGGTGCGCTGGGCGTAGAGACGCTGATTCAAGCGGTGCCTGAGCTGAAAACGCTTGCCAATATCAAAGGTGAGCAGGTTGCCAGCATCGGCAGTGAAAATATGACCAGCGATGTGTTGTTAACGCTGAGCAAGCGCGTGAACGAGCTGCTGGCACGCAGCGATGTTGATGGCGTGGTCATTACGCACGGTACGGATACGCTCGACGAATCTCCTTATTTTCTGAACCTGACGGTGAAAAGCGACAAGCCAGTAGTCTTTGTTGCTGCGATGCGTCCGGCAACGGCAATCAGTGCCGACGGCCCGATGAACCTGTACGGTGCAGTAAAAGTGGCAGCGGATAAAAACTCCCGCGGTCGCGGTGTACTGGTCGTGCTGAACGACCGCATTGGTTCTGCCCGTTTCATCAGCAAAACCAACGCCTCTACGTTGGATACCTTTAAAGCGCCAGAAGAAGGTTATCTGGGCGTGATTATCGGTGACAAAATATACTACCAGACCCGTCTGGATAAAGTTCACACCACGCGTTCCGTGTTTGATGTGACCAACGTTGATAAGCTGCCAGCCGTCGACATTATTTATGGTTATCAGGACGATCCAGAATATATGTATGACGCCTCTATCAAACACGGCGTAAAAGGCATCGTGTATGCGGGCATGGGTGCAGGCAGCGTATCCAAGCGCGGCGACGCTGGCATCCGTAAAGCGGAAAGCAAAGGCATTGTTGTCGTACGTTCCAGCCGTACCGGCAGCGGTATCGTCCCACCGGATGCAGGCCAACCCGGTCTGGTTGCCGATTCTCTGAGTCCAGCAAAATCACGTATTTTACTGATGCTGGCGCTGACGAAAACGACGAACCCAGCTGTGATTCAGGATTACTTCCACGCTTATTAATCGCTTGTGCGGTTTTTAGTGTGCTAGCCCCGCCGTTAAACGCGGGGCTTTTTATACCCGTCATACTTCAAGCTGCATGTGCGTTGGCGTCGCTACTCGGGCCACTTATGTGGACCTCGCCCCGTTGAGGCCGCTGCAAGCAGCGTTCGAATCTGCCTCTGGCAGACTTGTCAGTCACCCGAATCACTTACTTGAGTAAGCTCATCGGGATGCCCTCGCTCGCCGCGTTACAAGGCTTATGAATAAGCCTTGCCCTATCGGGCCAACGCATTGCGTTGTTCAAAACGCTAGCGTTTTGTCCTGCAACTCGAATTATTTAGGGTATATTTCCTGTCATCCCATTTTTACTTTTAGTTATTCAACTTTTCATTCCCACTGAGAAGTCACTTCCCTCTCTGTCGATTTTATCGGTATGATTCAGCCCACGACAAAGCAGGTAATCACCCCTATTTATCTTTGATATCCGAAATAGTTCGAGTTGCGGTACCGCCAACGCGTGTGCAGATTGAACTATGGCGGAACGGGTGAGTAAAAAATAAGGATTCGTCATTACATGACACACCCCATTTTTATGGTTGGTGCCAGAGGCTGTGGGAAGACCACCGTTGGGCATCAGCTGGCGCAGGCGTTGGGATATGACTTTGTCGATACCGACCTTTTTATGCAGCAGACGACCAATATGACGGTCGCTGATGTGGTCGCGCAGGAAGGATGGCATGGTTTTCGCCAGCGTGAAAGTCTGGCGCTTCAGCAGGTGGCGTCTAACCGCTGCATCGTCGCGACAGGCGGCGGAATGGTGCTAGCGGAAGCCAATCGACGTTTTATGCATGATAAAGGCATCGTTATTTATCTCCACGCGGATGCAGAGCTGCTGGCTCAGCGGCTGGAAGAAAATCCGCAGGATAACCAGCGGCCTACACTGACCGGACGCCCCATCGCAGAGGAAATGGCTGACGTACTGGCCGCGCGTGAAGCGCTTTATCGCGGTGCTGCACATCACGTTATTGATGCGTCGCAGACACCGGACGCCATTGTGGTAAGTGTGTTAAAGGCGCTGCGTTTGTCGGCAGCGTAGGGTGGTAAACGGGACACTGGCAAAATAATCATCAGTCAGTGCTACTGAGCACTAACTTTCAATGAATAGATCGTGACAGTGGCTCAACTCTCCTTTTAAGATGAATTTCCTGAATTTTTCGACAATAGGTGCCGCGCTATGCTGAATGTGAACGAGTATTTTGCAGGGAAGGTCAAATCAATCGGTTTTGAAGGCGACAGCATTGGTCGCGCCAGTGTCGGTGTTATGGATGCAGGTGAATACACGTTTGGAACCGGACAGCCGGAAGAAATGACCGTGATCACCGGGGCATTGAAAGTACTGTTGCCCGGCGCACCGGATTGGCAGGTTTTCACACCGGGAGAAACGTTTTTTGTTCCGGGAAAAAGCGAGTTCAATTTACAGGTAGTCGAGCCGACCTCTTATTTGTGTAAATACCTGTAATCTTTCCTATCCTTATCAATAAAATGAAAGTGGCTTTCCGTTATGAATGGAAAGCCACTTTTTGTTGCCTCGCTATTTTTTAGATTCGACATACGCTTTTCGTTTTCTTCTCGTAACTCTAATCATTAATTCCATATATGAATTTTTTTGTTTAATTGAGTTTATTAATTAATAATACGAAAGAATAGTGGGTTTATTAAGAATTATCCCTAAGTTGTTAAAATTTAATAAATAATAAACCTCATCAATAATTTTTTATTATGGGAGATAATAAGTGATTTATTCTTTCCTGTGGCTTTGTCGTGGTTTTTTACTTCAGTTTTGTAGCGGATTGTTCATTACCCCCCTTTTTTTATGTAATAGCTTGGTTGAACGTATTAATTTTCAAAGCAACTTTTAAGATAAATGGCAGCGGTGAAATGTGATCGCACTCAAGTTTTATTTTACTGTGCCGTTATGGATAGTATAACTATTCTATGCAAAGAGTATTTTATGCTGAAAACGACCCGTTCCCGCATTCTTGCGGCCTGTTCGACCATTGTTGTACTTTCGCTTGTTATTAATACCTTTCTTAATTACACCATAGCCAATAACGCAAATAAGGACTCGATCCAGAATACGCTAGATGCGGTAGCGACTAGCCATAGCATAGCGGTTAGCGACTGGGTTGCCTCTAAAACGCTGATGATCTCTGCACTGCATGACCGCGCCATACAGGATGAAGATCCTATTCCGCTGTTCAAACAGATTGTGGCATCTGGTGGGTTCCTGAACGTATACATGGGCTACGCCAATGGCACTGCCAAGTTTGCCGATCCAGGCGGTATTCCTGCCGATTACAACCCTACCATCAGGCCTTGGTATCAGCAGGCAGTGAAAGAAGGTAAGCCGCTAGCCACTGCGCCGTACGTTGATATGGTAACGAATACGCTGGTCGTTTCTTTTGTCGCCCCCGTGCTGGAAGGAAGTACGGTTAAAGGTGTAGTCGGCAGCGACGTGACGATGAAAAGCGTGATCGAAAACGTCAAGGCTATCAATCCTAGCCCGGGGAGTTTCGGTGTGTTGATTGACCGTAACGGTACGATCATTGCGCACCCGGATGAAAAACTGACGCTGAAAAATATCACCGATATCGCCCCCGCGATTAATCTGAACGAGATTCTTTCAGCAGATAACGCCCACGATGTGGATTTTTCCGGATCGACAAAGCTGGTATTAGCAAAGCCGATTGCTGGCACGAGCTGGTATATGCTGGTGGCGTTGGATAAAGCCGAAGCCACCGCTGGCATGCGTTCTCTGCTCTCCACATCGGTCATCACACTGGTCATTATCGCGCTGTTGGGAACGCTGGTTATCGGCTTCATCATCACGTCAACGCTCAAGCGCCTGCTGCAAATCCGCGACGCAATGGATGATATCAGCAACGGCAACAACGATCTGACGCAGCGCCTGCCGGATGAAGGGCATGATGAAGTGGCGCAAATTGCCCGCTCGTTTAATATTTTTATCGATAAGATTAGTCAGGTAATGATGCAGATTCGAGATATCAGTGCGTCGCTTCAGGTTGCGGCGGATGAAATCTCGGCGGGGAACAATGATCTTTCTGCACGTACTGAATCTGCGGCGTCGAGCATTCAGCAAACAGCGGCTTCGCTGGAAGAAATCTCTGCGGCGGTGACGCAGTCGGCAGGATCTGCGCAACAGGTTAACGCTAAAGCGCTGCTGCTGTCGAAAGATGCGGGTACAGGTGGAAAAGTGGTGTCTGATGTGATTGTCACGATGGAAGAGATAGTGGTCGCGTCTGGCAAAATCGGCGACATTATCGGTGTGATCGATGGCATTGCGTTCCAGACTAACATTCTGGCGCTTAACGCCGCCGTAGAGGCCGCGCGAGCGGGTGAACAGGGGCGTGGTTTCGCCGTTGTCGCCGGTGAAGTTCGCAGCCTGGCACAGCGCAGCGCGCAGGCCGCAAAAGAAATTAAAGAGCTGATTGAAGCGACGGTCTCCAGCGTAACGTCTGGCTCAGTTCAGGTTCGTCAGGCCAGCGACACGATGAATGAAATTGTCAGCGGCGTATCTACGGTGAGCTCGGTGATGTCTGAAATTACGCATGCAGCGGATGAGCAAATGCGTGGCATTAACGAGATCAACAAAGCCGTCGCGCAGTTGGATTCGATGGTGCAACAAAACGCCGCGCTGGTGCAGGAATCTGCCGCCGCCTCGGGTGCGTTGCAATCACAGGCTGAAGAACTGAATTCCGTTGTCGGGGCATTCCGTGTCTAACGGATTCAGTCGCTGAAGATGTATTGCCCGCCAGAACGATGGCGGGCAATAATCAAGAGAATTAACGTTGGGCTTCGCCGCCCAACGCTTCAATCAGATTCGCAATCAATGCAGCCAGCTCGCTGGTCATCAAAATGAAATCGGCATCAAACCGCTGAGCAAAATCTTCCCGATCGATATCGTCATTCTGTTCCCGCAGCGTATCTGAGAACTTCAATCGTTTTACCGAGCCGTCATCAGACAAGATCAGTTGAATGCGTTCCTGCCAGTCCAGCGCCAGCTTGGTGACCAGCTTGCCCGCTTCAATATGCACGGCAATTTCATCGCAGACCAAATCCTGTTTTTTACAGCGGATAACGCCACCGTCTTCCAGAATAGCTTTCAGCTCTGCTTCATCTTGTAGCGCGAAACCAGCCGCTGGCTCACCGGAACGCACCCACTCGGTCAGCGTCAGCTCGATGGGGTTTTCCATTGTCAGCGGTACAACAGGCAGAGAGCCCAGCGTTTTTCGCAGTAGCGCCAGCGTATCTTCCGCTTTTTTGGCACTGGCGGCATCGACCATAATCAGGCCGTTAACCGTATCGATCCACAGCCAGACTTGACTTAAACGGCTGAATGCTCGAGGCAACAGGCTGTGCAGCACTTCGTCTTTCAGCGAATCTTTTTCGGTTTTTTTCAGCTTACGGTGCTGTTCTGCTTCCAGACGTTCAATTTTGGCCTGAAGGGTTTGTTTGATGACTGGAGACGGCAGAATTTTTTCTTCTTTGCGAACGCAGATAACGATTTGCCCATTAACGACGTGCGTTAATGCATCGCTGTGCGATCCCATCGGCGATACCCAACCCGTTTTCATCATATCCTGACTGCCGCACGGGGTGAATGCGAAGGCGCTGAGCCGTTTTTCCATTTCATCCGTAGACAAAACGTTATCTTTGGACAGCACGCTATCCTGGCTTAGGCGGTAAATCATTAAGTTTTTAAACCACAACATGGTGTTATCCCTGACTGGGCGCGCAGGTTTGCACGCGGGTTTGTAATGTTGCGCGCATGATAACGAATTCGAGACCGCAATGTGGAATAAAATACTGTGATTCAGAGGAATACCTATCACGCTTTGGAGTGCAGAAGATTGGTTTCTCTGGTTATACCCGTCATACTTCAAGCTGCATGTGCGTTGGCCTCTCTCAGTCACCCGAATCACTTACTCAAGTAAGCTCATCGGGATTCCTTCACTTGCCGCCTGCCTGCAACTCGAATTATTTAGGGTATATATCTATATAAGAAAGTTTTCAGGTCGGTGGCAAACTTACGCGGGCCTATTTACCACACGTGGGGAGACATCATGAGAATCGGTATCGATCTGGGCGGGACGAAAACAGAAGTTATTGCGCTGGATGACGAGGGACAGGCACGTTTTCGGCAACGTATGCCGACGCCAAGAAATGACTATCCGGAAACCCTGCGGACTATTGCCACACTGGTGGGAATGGCTGAAAAAGCGATCGGCTGTCATGGTAGCGTCGGCGTGGGCATTCCGGGTACGTTGTCGCCATTTACCGGCAAAGTAAAAAACGCCAACTCCACCTGGCTCAACGGTCAGGCGCTGGATCGCGATCTTGCCACGCTGCTAAATCGACCCGTGCGGGTCGCCAATGACGCGAACTGTTTCGCGGTTTCAGAGGCGGTAGACGGTGCGGGAGCTGGGAAGCAGACGGTTTTTGCGGTGATCATCGGCACTGGCTGCGGATCGGGGATTGCGCTGAACGGGCAGGCTCATGTCGGTGGCAACGGTATTGCTGGTGAATGGGGGCATAACCCGCTGCCCTGGATGGATGAAGATGAGCTGCGCTATCGGCAGACGGTTCCCTGCTACTGTGGCAAGTCCGGCTGCATTGAATCCTTTATTTCCGGTACGGGATTTGCGCTGGATTACGAGCGCCTGAGCGGCCAGCCGCACAAGGGCGAGGCAATCATCGCCTTAGCTGAGCAGGGTGATGCCATCGCAGAGCTGGCATTGCAGCGCTATGAACATCGTTTGGCAAAATCGCTGGCGCATGTGATTAACCTGCTCGATCCTGACGTGGTAGTTCTGGGAGGTGGAATGAGCAATGTTTCTCGCCTTTATCAGACCGTGCCGGAAAAGATTAAACAGTGGATTTTCGGTGGCGAGTGCGAAACGCCCGTGCGTCAGGCCATACATGGCGACTCCAGCGGGGTACGCGGAGCCGCCTGGCTATGGCCAAAGACGGAGTAATGGCTAAACGGCGTACTGCGGTGCCAGTCTGCTGACGCCTAGTCCGTTAACTTTCTGCACTTTGATCTGTACGGGAATACGCTCCTTCATGGCTTCGACATGGCTGATGACGCCGATGGTTTTGCCCGAAGCGTTCAGGTTATCGAGTGCATCCAGTGCGATATCCAGTGTTTCGGCATCCAGCGTACCGAAGCCTTCATCCAGAAACAGAGAGTCGATGCTGGCTTTATGGCTGACTAGATCGGATAGCGCCAGCGCCAGCGCCAGACTCACCAAAAAGCTCTCGCCGCCGGATAGCGTTTTTGTATCGCGCTCGGCATCTGCCTGCCAGGTATCCATCACGAGAAGTTCCAGCTCGCCACCGGGTTTACGTTTTAGCTGGTAACGATCGTGCAGGCGTGAAAGCTGGAGATTGGCGAGGTAGATCAGATGATCCAACGTTAGCCCCTGAGCAAACTTGCGGAATTTATCCCCTTTACTTGAACCGATCAGGGAGTTTAACGTCTCCCAGTCATCATACATTTGCTGGCTTTGGGCGATCTCGTTAAGCAAGACCTGTTGATTCTGGCGCTGTTGCCGATCGTCAGATAACTGACGTTGGAATTCACCCTGTTGCCGCAGGTTGGTTTTCAGCACCTCATTCAGTTCTGATTGCTGCTGTTGTATTGCTTCCTGCGTTGCTTCTTCTTGTAGGGATGCAGGCCGTTTTTGTTGCTGTTCAAGTAATGCCTGTTCAGCCTGCTGGTGAAACGCTGCTGCCTGCTGCAAGCTCTGATACAGTTTCTCCTTCAATGCCTGCAAGGTCTGTCGTTCCTGTTCATCAAGCAGCGCATTCAGGAAGGTGGTTTCATCAGTAAAAGCACTTTGCCGTAAAGCCTGAGTGAATCGTTCAGTCGCACTATCGCGTTGATGCGTACTTTGTTCATATTGCTGCTGCGTGCGGGTCAGCTCTCCGGTCAGGCGGCTCAACGTTGTTTCAGCGTGCTGACGTGCTGACAGAGCTAACCGGAGCGCATCGTCATACTGCTGGCTGCTCCGTTGCAGGTGTTCACGAACGTCCGCTGTTTTCCTGTCGCCGAAAAGCTCAAGCCGCGCTTGCTGGTTCGTTTTGAGTGCGCCGTTGTGCTGTTCTAACTGCTGTTGCTGTACCTGTAGTAGCTGCTTTGCCTCGGTCACACTGTGATTCAGATGCTGGAGATCGCTTTCCAGCGTGGCTAATCGAGGCGTTAAGCGAGACAGCTCTTGCTCTTTGGTTTTCCAGTCTTGCCATTCGCTCTCGCGCTGAACCAACCAACCATCCTGTGCGTGATCTTCCGGTAGAAGAAGGCCCGCATTTGCCAGCGTCTGCGTGATTTCCTCAGTGTACTGCTCTAGCTGCCGCTGCACGTTTTGTAATGACTGGACGATTTCTTCCTGCGTGACGCGTAGCGAGGTCTGTTGCTGGGCATTCAGCGCGATTTTCTGGTCGAGTTCCCGGAGCAATGTCTCATTAGCTGTCAGTGAATCCTTACTTTCCTGCCACCGCTTTTGCTGCTGTTCGCGTGTGCCAATCTGCTGGCGAATATCCTGTTCTTCGGTCTCGCGCTGTGCAACCCAAGCGGCAACCGCGTCCTGCTGTTCCAATGTATAGTTAACTTGTAAGCGCTCACTGACATCTTGCCACTGTTGCAACAGCGTTTGATGTTCGCCATCGTTCTGAGCGATGTCCTGTTGCAGTGTTTCCCGCTGCTGCTCTAGCGAGGCCAGCCGTGCCGTCGTATTCGCCAGTGCCGTTGCTAATTGGCTTACTTCCTGTTGTAGCGCCGTCAGGCGACGTTGAGTTTCGGATGGTTGCAGCGCCTGATAGCGTTCAATCGCCGGATGCTCGGTCGAACCGCACAACGGGCAAGGATCGCCAGCCTGTAGCCGTTGCCGTTCAGCTTCCAGCTTAACGATCCGTTCTTCCTGCCGATACACCGTTTCCAGATCGGTCAGATGCTGGCTGCGTTGCTCATGCTCAGACTGTTGTTGTTTCTTTAAGGCTTCAGACAGGCTGATATGCCCTTGTATCTCATCTTGTCTGATGAGGTACTGCTGTTTACGGGCGTAAAGACGCTGGAACTGGTCGCTGATTGTCGCGAGCTGTTGGCGTGCGGTTCGCTGATCGATGAGTTGATTAAACCGCTGGTGCAAGGCGGAAAGTGGCTGCTGTGCTTCTTGATTTTTCAGTGCTTCATCGTGATGAGTGAACAACTCGCGTGCTGCATCAACGACCGTTTGCTGTTCACGCTGCTGTGCCGTCAGCGTCTCGGCCTCTTGCTGTAGCGTCGCCGACTGTTCGGTGTGCTGTGCCTGTTTTGGGCTTAGCTTTTGTTGCTCGTCATGAAACTGGCGCAATTGCCGAAACTGTGTGCGCCACAGAGGAAGCTGTTCTCCCCATTGTTGATGATGCGCGTGTTGCTGGCGATAAGATTGAATCTGTTCAAGCTGTTGTTTGGCTTGCTGTTGTTCTGCCGCTATCTGCGTTTGTTTACTTTCGTCAGCGTGTAGGCGACGCTGCGTTTTTTCCAGCTCGTCCTGCTGCTGGTTTTTTTGCTGCTCCAACGTGGCAATACGATGGTCAAGCGGCACAACCTGTTCATTGATCAACAGCTCTTGTTTCTGACGTTCCAGTTTATGCTTAGTAACGTCCTGTTCTGCCTTTTCTTCCTGCTGGCGTAACGTTGTCAAAGACAACTGTTCTGCGCTTTGTTTCTCAGTCAGTTGTTCAATCTGCTGGGCGAGCGTAAGAGACTCCTGCCGATAGCGCTCTCGTTCCTGATGTAGCGGTCTCAGTTTTTCTGCCGGTTCGCTGTTGGCTAACTTGTCGAGCTGCGGCTTGGCCTGCTGAATGGCTGATTCGGCGCTCGCGTGTTGTGCCTGCGTGTTGGTGAGCTGCGTTTGCCGCTGCGTCAATTGCTCAAACCAGCGTAGCGTAGTCAGTGCTTGCTCACGCTCGGCGTTGCCCTGTTGCTCTTGCTGGAGCAGCTCGGCAAGCTGTGTTTCTACCTGCTGACGCTGCTCATCGGTCAACAGCTGAATACCCGATGCGCGCGCCTGTAGCGTGTTCAATGCTACGTTTGCCTGTTTGTGTTTTTCATAGACGCGTTCGGAAATCAGTCCGTAAATATCCGTACCAGTCAGCTCTTCCAGCAGTTCCGCTCTGTCGTCGGCTTTCGCGTTGAGAAACGCAGCAAACTGCCCCTGCGACAGCATCATGGATCGCGTGAAGCGGCCGAAATCCAGCCCAGTGAGCTGCGTGGTCATCTCTTTCTTGTCATTGAGCTTTTCGCTCAGGATTTTGCCGCCTTCAATGAGCGCAAGTTCGGCCTTAGGTGCCTGTAAGTTACCGTCTGGGGCGTTTCTAGCCCGACGCTGGCTCCAGAAAGCGCGATATCCGACGCCTTTAACTTCAAACTCGACCTCGGCGAGGCACTCTGCGGTGTTACGGGTCATCAGGTCATTATTACCAGCAGAAAGCTGACCCAACCGTGGTGTCTCGTGATAAAGCGCCAGACAGATGGCATCCAGCAGCGTAGTTTTTCCCGCGCCTGTTGGGCCGGTAATCGCAAACAAGCCGTTGCTGGAAAATGGCTCCTGCGTGAAGTCGATCTTCCATTCGCCTTTCAGCGCGTTGAGATTCTTTAAGCGCAGACTGAGGATTTTCATTTGGCAGACTCGCTATTTTCTAATTCATCAATAACCTGATTAAACAGCGTGCGCACTCGCTGTTGGCGACCGTCTTCCATTTCTGTCTCCGTTGCCAGACGACGTTCAAAAACATCATGCACGCTCAATTCGTTTAGCGTTTCTTTGTCCTGTCGGGTCATCGCCTGCAAACGCTGTTCGCGCGTGCGGCGCAGCAGAAGTACCTCAACGGGCAGGTTCTCGGTCATCGCCTGAACGCGCTTTTGCATGTCGCTCAGATAATCCTGCGTGCTGAGTTCAATATCCAGCCACACGGGTTTATCGCCCTGATAGTTCTGGAAGGTGGACAGCTGTTGTTCAATATCACTCAGACAGCCTTTAATCAGCTGCATCGGCTGGGTCATGGGAATGGGCAGTAGGTCTATTTTCGGTGGCGCATCGGGTATAAAGCTGACCAGACAAACGGATTTCTCGCTGCCGAGTTCATCAAAACTCAGCGGAATGGGGGAGCCGCTGTAGCGAATGTGTTCACTTTGGGTCACGCGCTGTGCGCGGTGAATATGCCCGAGGGCGATATAATCCGCAGGGGGAAAAGCCTGAGCAGGGAAAGCGTCGAGCGTACCAATATAGATATCGCGCACGGATTCCGAGGCGGTTGCACCAATCGTCGTCAGATGACCGGTTGCAATAATCGGTAGCGGTAGGCCAAGCTCATCGCGCTTTTGGCAAGCCAACTGGTAACACTGCTGGTAGTGCACGGTAATGGCTTCCTGTAGCGCGTGCTGTTTTTCATCACCGGATTGTCCGGCTTTGCTGGTTAGCACATCACGCGGACGTAAAAAAGGAATCGCGCAGAGCAGGGCACCGGGCTGCTGCTGACGGTTTTCCAGCAGGAGCACCTGTTGTGCCGGATCGTCGCTGGCGCAGGCAATCACGCGTGTGTTCAGGCAGGCCAGCAAGCCACGGGACTCATTCAACATCGCGACAGAATCGTGGTTGCCGCCGAGAATGACGAGCTGACAGCCCGTGCGTTGTAGTTCTACCACGAAGCTATAATACATTTCTCGCGCATAGCTGGGAGGTGAACCGTTATCAAAAATATCGCCTGCGACTATAATGGCATCGACGTGGTGGTGTTCTACCTGAGCGATAAGCCAGTGCAGAAAAGCCTGATGTTCAGCAGCGCGACTTTTGGTATAAAAATATTGCCCTAAATGCCAATCGGCGGTGTGGATAATGCGCATCGTGTTCTCTCGGTATTCATGCCGCGTGGCGTTGGATGATGTTGTCATTATTCATTATGTGAAATGGTGTGTCGTCGCCATGGTGTTCTGTCATCGTAATGCCATGATTATATATAGCAGGGATGACGGCTGTCGCGGTGGAATCAAGAGTTTGGAAAGCGGCTCGAAAAATCAGATGTACGCGCTGTAACATCATGCGACGGCGGGCAGTGTGTTTTTCATAAATCTGTCATAAAACTGACGCATAATGCCTTTCGCCTGCTAACAGCGACGATGATTAACGACAGGATTAACAATGGCAAAACGCATATTAGTCGTGGAAGATGAAGCACCAATTCGTGAAATGGTCTGCTTTGTACTGGAACAAAATGGTTATCAACCCGTTGAAGCCGAAGATTATGACAGTGCGGTAACGCAACTGTCGGAGCCGTTCCCAGAACTGGTGTTATTGGACTGGATGCTGCCAGGAGGTTCGGGCCTGCAATTCATCAAGCATATGAAGCGCGAAGCACTTACGCGTGATATTCCGGTGATGATGCTGACAGCGCGTGGCGAAGAAGAAGACCGCGTACGCGGGCTTGAAGTGGGGGCGGATGATTACATTACCAAACCGTTTTCACCCAAAGAGCTGGTGGCGCGTATCAAAGCCGTTATGCGCCGTATTTCACCGATGGCGGTGGAAGAAGTGATTGAAATGCGCGGCCTAAGCCTTGACCCTTCCTCTCATCGCGTGACGACCGAAGAGCACGCGTTGGATATGGGGCCGACGGAATTTAAACTGCTGCATTTCTTTATGACGCATCCTGAACGTGTTTATAGCCGGGAACAGTTGCTGAATCACGTGTGGGGCACTAACGTTTATGTTGAAGATCGTACTGTCGACGTCCATATTCGTCGCCTGCGTAAAGCGCTGGAAACCAGCGGACATGACAAAATGGTGCAAACCGTTCGGGGAACGGGCTACCGTTTTTCAACGCGTTACTGAGGTGGTCGTAACCGGAGAAACACTAACGTGCTAGAACGTTTATCCTGGAAAAGGCTGGCATTGGAGCTAGCTTTTTTTTGTTTGCCCGCTTTACTGCTGGGGCTGATTTTTGGCTATCTGCCCTGGTTTCTGCTGGTCGCCGTTCTAGGCCTGCTCTGCTGGAATTTTTATAACCAGCTCAAACTCTCTTATTGGCTGTGGGTTGACCGCAGTATGACGCCGCCGCCCGGCCGCTGGAGCTGGGAGCCTCTGTTCTACGGGCTCTATCAGATGCAGTTGCGTAACCGACGCCGACGCCGGGAACTGGCGCTCCTGATCAAACGGTTTCGCAGCGGTGCCGAATCCTTGCCGGATGCCGTGGTGATCACCACCGAAGAAGGAACGATCTTCTGGTGTAATCATCTGGCGCAACACCTGCTCAATTTCCGCTGGCCGGAGGATAACGGTCAGAATATCCTCAATTTATTGCGCTATCCTGAATTCACTAATTATATGAAAGGACAGGATTTCAGCCGTCCTCTCACGCTGCAATTGAATAATTCCCACCATGTTGAATTCCGTGTGATGCCCTATTCCGAAGGGCAGCTACTGATGGTGGTGCGTGATATTACGCAAATGCACCAGCTTGAAGGTGCCAGACGTAACTTTTTTGCCAATGTAAGCCATGAGCTGAGAACCCCGCTGACGGTGTTGCAGGGCTATCTGGAAATGATGCAGGAAGACACGCTGGATGCGGCGTTACGCGGAAAAGCGTTGAGTACTATGCAGGAACAGACCCGACGCATGGACGGGCTGGTCAAACAGCTGCTGACCTTGTCCCGCATTGAGGCCGCGACAGCGATCGATCTGAATGAAAAAGTCGATATTCCACTGATGCTGCGCGTATTGCAGCGTGAAGCGCAGACCCTGAGCCAGGGGCGTCATGAGATCGTCTTTCGTGTGAATGAAAACCTCCGCGTGTTTGGTAATGAAGAACAGTTGCGCAGTGCGGTATCCAATCTGGTGTATAACGCGGTCAACCATACGCCAGAGGGAACGCGTATCGAAGTCTGTTGGCAGAAGATCCCTCAGGGGGCGCAATTTCAGGTCAGCGATAACGGGCCGGGTATTGCAGCCGAGCATTTGCCGCGTCTGACTGAACGTTTTTATCGGGTGGATAAAGCGCGTTCGCGACAGACGGGCGGCAGTGGGCTGGGGCTGGCGATTGTTAAGCATGCGCTCAGCCATCATGATTCCCGTCTGGAGATCATGAGTGAGGATGGTCTGGGATCACGTTTTGTCTTTACGTTGCCGAATCGGTTGATTGTCCCTGCCTCTCTGGCTGAAAATACGGCTAAACCTTCAGCCTGACGGAAAACGCTATCCATGAAATCCGCCACACGTATCGCAGTCGCTTTTTTACTGCTGCTCAGTACGCTTTGCTCCGCGCAGCCTCGTCAGATGTTGGCGGGTAACCTCTCAAGCGCGGGGTCGGATACGCTGGCTAACCTGATGGCTTTTTGGGCGGCGGATTTCAGCCAGCATTACCCTAATGTAAATTTACAGATTCAGGCCGCCGGGTCGTCCTCCGCGCCAACGTCTCTGGCATCAGGGGCCGCGCAGCTTGGGCCGATGAGTAGGGCGATGAAGGCCAGTGAAATTGAGGCGTTCGTCCAGCACTACGGTTATCCGCCGCTGGCGGTGCCGGTGGCAATGGATGCGCTGGTTGTGTTGGTTAATCAGGATAACCCCCTGTCGGGGCTGAATTTGTCACAGCTGGACGCTATCTTTTCGATTACGCAGCGCTGCGGTAACCACCAGCCGATAAAACAGTGGGGCGACCTTGGGCTGCGTGGCAGTTGGGAAAAACGCTCGCTACTGCGCTATGGGCGAAATTCTGCGTCGGGAACCTATGGGTTCTTTAAGCAAAAAGCGCTATGCCGCGGCGATTTTCTTCCTCAAGTCAATGAGCTGCCTGGTTCGGCGTCCGTTGTGCAGGCGGTTGCTGCGTCAAGCGATGCGATCGGTTATGCCAGCGTGGGCTTTCGTTCCAGCGGTGTAAAAATGCTGCCATTAGCCGCACAAGGCACCGACTACATTTATCCCTCGACTGAAAATATTCGCAGTGGCTTGTATCCCTATACCCGCTATCTCTACATCTATGTAAACAAAGCACCCGGACAACCGTTGGAAGCACTGACGGCGGCATTTTTGGCGCGCGTGCTGTCCGAAACGGGACAATCGCTGGTGAATCAGGATGGCTATTTGCCGCTACCGGAAGAAATACGTCGTCAGGCGCGCCAACAGATTGGCCTGTCGGAATAACACCCCTTCCCATTATGAATTTACGATGTTTTCACGCTACATGAATTTTATTCACGTGATGTGAAAATTCTTCCATTGCTCTGAGATTCTCCACGTGACACGATAGTTTTAAATTTAGACGTCCAGATGGCTAAATAAGATTAAATGTAACTATCCCTCTGGGCAAATATTTCATATTGAAACTATCTGCCAGTACGCTTCTTTCCTGAAGGTGAGTGCTGGCAACATGTCAGGAGCGACAGATGGCGAACACCTTATCCCCTTTCCGTGCCGATATCGTCGGCAGTTTCTTGCGTCCGGCTGCAATTAAGCAGGCACGTCTTCAGCACCAAGCGGGCGAGATTGATGATGTCGCGCTGCGGAATATTGAAGATCGTGAGATTCTGCGGGTGGTAGAAAAGCAGCGTGAAGCTGGCTTGCAGGTTGTGACGGACGGTGAGTTGCGCCGTTCTTGGTGGCACTTCGACTTCTTTGCCGATTTGCACGGCGTAGAGCGCTATGAAGCCGATCACGGTATTCAATTCAACGGTATTCAGACCAAATCCCATGCGATTCGTGTCGTGGATAAAGTGAGTTTTAACCCTCAACATCCGATGCTCGATCATTTCCGCTACCTGAACAGCATTTCTGGCGATGCAGTCGCTAAAATGACGATTCCTAGTCCCAGCGTGATGCATTTCCGCGGCGGCCGAAAAGCGATTGATGCGACGGTTTATCCCGATTTGGCTGATTACTTCGACGATCTGGCGCAAACCTGGCGTGATGCGATTCACGCATTTTATGATGCTGGCTGCCGCTTCCTACAACTGGATGACACCGTATGGGCCTACCTGTGCTCTGACGATCAAAAACGCCAGATCCGTGAACGGGGTGAAGATCCGGAACAGTTGGCACGTACCTATGCCGATGTCCTGAATAAAGCACTGGCTGATAAACCTGCCGATCTGGTTATCGGTTTACACGTTTGTCGTGGTAATTTCCGTTCGACCTGGATTTCTGAAGGCGGGTATGAGCCTGTTGCAGAAATTCTATTTGGTGAATTGAATGTCGATGCATTCTTCCTGGAATACGATACTGAGCGAGCGGGCGGATTTGAGCCACTGCGTTTTGTGAAGCCGGGTCACCAGCAGGTTGTGTTGGGGCTGATCACTACGAAGAACGGCGAGCTGGAAGAGGCTGAGGTCGTGCAAGCGCGTATCGCGGAAGCGGCAAAGTATGTCGATATCAGCCAGATTTGCCTGAGTCCGCAGTGTGGCTTTGCTTCAACGGAAGAGGGCAACAGCCTGACGGAAGATCAGCAGTGGAATAAGCTGAAGCTTGTTGTGGATATCGCCAATCGCGTGTGGTGATACCGATGAGGTAACCTTATCCCATAATGGATACACAGAGGCTGGATCATACGATCCGGCCTTTTTTGTGGCCGTTATCCTGCTTTCCATCGGCGATGTTTTTGTGAAATATGTTTTTTTTATGATCGGACGACGCATTTTATGCCGTTTTTTGTCAGTTTTATTGCAATGGAATATCGATAAATGCGCAAATCATGTGTTATGCAATTCAGTATAAACCAATTTATATTCTTATTTTTTAGTATAAATAGGCTAGATACTCTGGTTTTTTGATCTCCACTTGTCTTTTTACGCTACAAACGGTTTACTTAGCACCCAATATGGCTGTGCAAAAAATAACTCCTCTATGCTCACCATCTTTCGCGTCGTCAGAGTGTTATCTCCATGCTTCGGGTATCTGCTTGTGCATGGCTTCTGGCGGTGATAAACGACACGATTTTCTTTTTATCGATTTGATACAGGCAACACGACATCACTATGAGCCATCGTTTAACTTCCAGAGATATTGTGGCATTAGGTTTTATGACCTTTGCTTTATTCGTGGGGGCAGGAAATATTATTTTCCCGCCTATGGTGGGATTGCAGGCAGGAGAGCACGTTTGGACTGCGGCAATCGGCTTCCTGTTGACAGCGGTTGGCCTACCTGTGCTGACCGTCATCGCCCTCGCTCGGGTTGGCGGTGGTGTCGATGCGCTAAGCTCACCGATTGGTAAAAAGGCCGGAGTAGTGTTGGCGACCGTGTGCTATCTGGCTGTTGGACCGCTGTTCGCGACGCCGCGCACGGCAACCGTCTCGTTTGAAGTCGGTCTGGCTCCTTTGGTCGGCAACGGGGCGGCTCCACTTCTGATTTACAGCCTGATCTATTTTGCTATCGTCATCGGGATTTCTCTATATCCGGGAAAACTGCTGGATACGGTTGGTCATGTGCTGGCGCCGTTGAAGATCATCGCTTTGGCGGTATTGGGTATTGCCGCAGTGCTGTGGCCTGCGGGCACGCCGATTCCTGCAACAGAAGCGTATGAGCATCTGCCGTTCTCCAATGGCTTCGTTAACGGCTATCTGACGATGGATACGCTGGGCGCGATGGTCTTTGGTATCGTGATCGTTAATGCTGCACGTTCACGTGGGGTGACAAGTTCAGTGCTGCTGACGCGTTACACCGTATGGGCTGGGTTAATTGCAGGCATCGGCCTGACGCTGGTCTATTTGAGCTTGTTCCAGCTTGGTTCTGTCAGTGGAGAACTGGCGCCGCAGGCACTGAACGGGGCAGAGATTCTCCATGCTTATGTGCAACACTCGTTCGGTAACATGGGAAGCAGCTTCCTGGCGTTGTTAATTTTTATCGCGTGTCTGGTGACGGCGGTGGGGTTAACCTGTGCGTGTGCTGAATTCTTTGCACAATATCTGCCGCTGTCCTATCGCACGCTGGTATTTGTACTGGGAATGTTCTCAATGGTGGTGTCCAACCTTGGCTTGAGCCACCTGATTCAACTTTCTATTCCGGTACTGACGGCGATTTATCCACCGTGTATCATTCTGGTTTTACTCAGTTTTACGCTACGTTGGTGGAATAGCGCTTCACGTATTGTGGCCCCCGTCATGCTAGTCAGTCTGTTATTTGGCATGATTGATGGTATAAAATCGTCGGCTTTCAAATCGCTGTTACCAGAGTGGAGCCTCAATCTGCCGCTGAGTGAGCAAGGGTTGGCTTGGCTGCCACCGTCACTGCTGATTTTACTGGTAGCAGTGATTTATGACAGACTGTGTGGTCGTCAGGAAGTTACGGTACATCAATAATATCGTTCACACCTGATAGCGCTGGGATGGTAGGGATATCCTACTGTTCCAGCACAGCGTTGGGTTTCTGCACCACAGGTATTTGCCTGTGGTTTTTCTTTTTGTAATGTTTTTCTTTATAAGACAGGGTTGCTTATCAATGGAACAACCATCCTCCAAGCTCAAGCGTGGGTTAAGCACGCGGCACATCCGCTTTATCGCCCTTGGTTCAGCGATCGGAACGGGTCTGTTTTATGGTTCCGCTAGCGCGATCCAAATGGCTGGCCCCAGTGTGTTACTGGCTTATCTGATCGGTGGGATTGTTGCGTATATCATCATGCGCGCACTGGGCGAAATGTCGGTGCATAACCCGCAATCCAGCTCGTTTTCCCGCTATGCTCAGGATTATCTCGGGCCGTTGGCGGGGTATGTCACTGGCTGGACCTACTGCTTTGAAATGCTGATTGTCGCCATTGCCGATGTGACCGCGTTTGGCATCTACATGGGTGTCTGGTTCCCTGCTGTGCCGCACTGGGTGTGGGTCTTGAGCGTGGTGCTCATCATTGGTGCCATCAACCTGATGAATGTGAAAGCTTTTGGTGAACTGGAGTTTTGGCTCTCTTTCTTCAAAGTGGCCACCATTATCATCATGATCGCTGCCGGGATCGGCATCATTGTCTGGGGAATTGGTAACGGTGGCGAACCCACTGGCATCCATAATCTATGGAGCAATGGTGGGTTCTTCAGTAACGGTGTGATGGGAACGATTCTATCGCTGCAACTGGTGATGTTTGCGTATGGCGGCGTGGAGATCATCGGGATCACCGCCGGTGAAGCCAAAGACCCGCATAAATCCATTCCTCGTGCGATTAACTCCGTACCGTGGCGTATTCTGGTGTTCTATGTCGGTACGCTATTCGTCATTATGTCGATTTATCCGTGGAATCAGGTAGGCACCAACGGGAGCCCGTTCGTACTGACGTTCCAGCATATGGGTATTACAGCGGCGGCAGGCATTCTGAACTTTGTTGTGATTACCGCTTCGCTGTCGGCAATTAACAGTGATGTCTTCGGCGTCGGCCGTATGCTGCACGGGATGGCGGAACAAGGGCATGCACCGAAGGTGTTTAGCCGTGTTTCCAAACGTGGTATCCCGTGGGTAACGGTGGTCGTGATGATGATGGCGCTGCTGGTGGCGGTGTACCTGAACTATATTATGCCCGGTAAAGTTTTTCTGGTTATTGCCTCACTGGCCACCTTTGCAACGGTGTGGGTGTGGATCATGATTCTGTTTTCCCAGATTGCCTTCCGCCGCCGTCTGAGTGCTGATGAAGTGAAGGCGTTGGCGTTCCCGCTACGTGGTGGTATCGCGACCTCGGTGTTCGGTATCGTCTTCCTGTTCTTCATCATCGGTTTGATTGGCTACTTCCCGGATACCCGCATATCACTGTATGTCGGCATCATCTGGATACTGGTGCTTTTAGTGGGCTATGTCTGGAAGAAGAAGCATCAGAACGCGGTGGCTGCACAGAATTAAGCTAGCTGTTTGCTATTAGACGAAGCGCTCAGAACAGAGCGCTTTTTTTTTAGCCGATTCTAGGCTTTCGGAGCCGTCATTTACTGCGCCATTATCCGCATATCGTGGCCGGTCGGAGCTTGGTGAATGCGGAGATCGAACTCCGGTAAGATCGCAAAGATATGGTCGAAAATGTCAGATTGTATGCTTTCGTAATCAACCCAGGCGGTGGTGTTGGTAAACGCGTAAATTTCCAGTGGGACCCCTTCTGACGTCGGTTCAAGTTGTCGCACCATCAGCGTCATCCCTTTATGAATCCCTGGATGGGTGCGCAGGTAAACCTGAAGGTAGGCGCGGAACGTACCCAAATTCGTCAGACGACGGCCGTTCAGCGGTGATGTCAGGTCAGAATCGGATTGCGAATTGTGCTGCTCTAACTCGCTCTTCTTGTTCTGAATATAAGCTGACAGTAGCTTGCTGCGCAGCAATCGCGACTGTTCGTCTTCCGTCATGAAATGCACACTGGTGGTGTCGATATTGATGCTGCGCTTGATGCGCCGTCCTCCTGATTCCGACATCGAACGCCAGTTCTTGAAAGAGTCGGACACCAGCGAGTAGGTCGGAATGGTGGTGACAGTATTGTCCCAGTTTTTCACTTTTACCGTCGTCAGCCCGATGTCGATGACGGCACCGTCAGCGCCGTATTTCGGCATTTCGAGCCAGTCTCCCAGCGTCAGCATATCGTTGGCGGAAAGCTGGATCCCAGCGACTAGCCCCATGATCGGATCTTTGAACACCAACATCAGCACAGCGGCCATTGCACCTAAACCACTAATCAGAATCAGCGGTGATTTCCCGATGAGCAATGACACCACCATGATGCTAATGACGATAGTGGCGATCAGTTTCAGGCTCTGGAAGATACCGCGCAGCGGCAACTGTGCCGCGACTTTGGTCCGGGCGGAGACATTGAGCAGCACATCGAGTAGCGAGAAGAGAGACAGCAGCGCAAAAATCATAATCCACACTTGGGAGCAGATGATGAGCGCTTCACGGGTTTCACTTTGCGCGGGAAGCCACACAAAGACTTGAATATTGAGGATCACCCCTTGTAGCAAGAAGGCCAGCCGATTAAACAAGTTGTGTTGCGTCAGAGCCTGCTTCCACCCGTGGCCTTCTGTCTTTCCTGGTTTATTGAGTGAGCGCAGAACCATTCTTTTCAGCACAACCTGATGCAGAATCAGGTGAATGACGGCAGAAATGAGCAATATCAGTCCAAGAACAATCAGTAATGCAATGATGCCAGCGTGTTGTATATCTGCTTCTCTCAACCACAGCTCGAGGTTTTGTTGCATGCGTTCTCCTTTTATTCTATCAATCTGTCGTGCATTAACACGATGTGATGTTAAGGCTAAGGATTTAGCGCCCCTAGTCAACCTTTTGTATTCTCTGGGATCGCGTAGGGAAGGTGAGTCGTGAGGAAAATGATTAGGGGAAAATCGCGGGCAAAGAAAAAGCCAGTCGCATAGCAACTGGCTTGATTATCACATTACCCCTGTGGGCAAGGATGGGGATTACAGCTTGTCTGCGTTTTCAGACAGGTATTTCGCTACACCATCTGGTGACGCGCCCATACCGGATTTCCCTTTTTCCCACTGTGCCGGACACACTTCGCCGTGCTCTTCGTGGAATTGCAGTGCGTCAACGGTACGCAGCATTTCATCGATGTTACGACCCAGCGGCAGATCGTTCACTACCTGGTGGCGAACTACGCCGTTTTTGTCGATCAGGAAAGAACCACGCAGTGCAACACCCGCTTCTGGATGCTCAATGCCGTAGGCCTTCTGAATTTCACGCTTAATGTCAGCAACCATCGCGTACTGCACTTCGCCGATGCCGCCTTTGTCCACAGGGGTTTTACGCCATGCGTTGTGAACAAACTCGGAGTCGAAGGAAACACCAACCACTTCTACACCGCGCTTTTTGAACTCGGCATAGCGGTGGTCGAAAGCAATCAGTTCTGATGGACAAACGAAGGTGAAGTCCATCGGCCAGAAGAAGATCACGGCAGCTTTACCGTTGATGTGCTTCTTCAGGTTGAAGTTTTCGACGATTTCGCCACTGCCTAAAACGGCAGCTGCGGTGAAGTCTGGGGCTTGACGAGTTACCAGGACCATAATTACTCCTGTAGATAGCGGTTAATGATCGGAGAATGTAAAAAACAGCGATCAGTATAGGGATTCTGCCTGAGTGAATACAGGCAAAGAGACCAATCAATGAGATAGCTTTTGTCTATTGAACTCATCGCTATTTCCTTTCAAGAAATCATATTAACCTTTTTAATCGAAAGGACAATATCCCTGTCATACTTCAAGCTGCTTGTGCGTTGGCAATACTCGGCTCATCTCTGAGCCTCGCCCTGAAGGGCCGCCGCAACTCACAGCTGTTGCGTTTTGGCTAACTGCATCATGCGTGGATAAAATTGCCAGAAGAGTATTTCAAATTGGTGATAGTGCTGCTCAATATCCTGAAAAGAGCCGGACAGTGCGGCTAGTTTAGGACGGCGCACCGACATTCTGTGCAGCACATCGGCGATAAACGGCAGTTCCGCATAACGTGTCATCCAACGTTCCGGCCACAAATAGAGATTCAGGTTCTGAAAGCGTTCAGGGGTTTGCGCCAGATTGGGCTCGATTTGTGATTGCGCACCATCGATAAAGGTCTGCAAAGGCGTGTCCGGCACCAACTGTAACCAGTGACGTGCAAGATAGTGATCCCATAGAACATCTAATGTAATGGGGGAGACGCGGCGGAACTCATCACTGAAATACTGACGCGCCTGTTTGACTTCCGGCAGGCTGTCGGTCAGCGAGTCAACGCGGCGATGCAGGCGGATACCCGCGACGATCTCGTCAGCGTAGCTGCCTTGTGGGTTGCCGCGAACAAAGTCCGCCATCAGGTTACCTAACAGGGAGCTGTCGGCCAGCGTGGCCAGATGGAGGTGGGCAAGAAAATTCATGGCAACAGTATATACCCTTCATCTTTCGAGTTACAGGCTCGTTGGCTGCCATTAAATACTCGGCCCGTCGTGGGCCTCGCCCTGAAGGGCCGCTGCAAGCAGCGTTCAAATCTGCTCCCGACAGATTTGTCACCTCAGTCACTTACTGATGTAAGCTCCTAGGGACTCCCTCAGTTGCCGCCTTCCTGTATCTCGAAATCTATTGGGTATCATGCATTCCACGACTCAGGTGCTTATTCCTTGCAGCCATGCGCTTGCGGCTCTAGACTAGGCCGCCCATTTTTAATGTACTAACAGCTAAGTGGAATGCTATGCGTGTTGCCGATTTTTCGTTTGAACTTCCTGAATCATTGATTGCCCATTATCCACAGGCGGAACGCAGTGGTTGCCGCCTGTTGTCGCTGGATGGGCCGACGGGGGATCTGACGCACGGCGTGTTTACTGATTTGCTGGAGAAGCTGAATCCGGGCGATTTGCTGGTATTCAACAATACACGCGTGATTCCGGCACGTCTGTTTGGTCGCAAAGTCAGTGGCGGCAAGCTGGAAGTGCTGGTGGAACGTGTGCTGGATGATCATCGGATTCTCGCCCACGTTCGGGCGTCAAAAGCGCCAAAACCGGGCACAGAACTGCTGCTGGGCGATGATGAAAGTGTCAAAGCCACGATGGTGGCGCGCCATGACGCGCTATTTGAGCTGCATTTCGATGACTCCCGTGATGTTCTGTCGATTCTGAATGACATCGGCCATATGCCGCTGCCGCCTTATATCGACAGGCCTGACGAAGACGCGGATCGTGAGCTTTATCAGACGGTATATAGCCAACGTCCGGGTGCCGTAGCCGCACCGACGGCGGGCTTACATTTTGATGAGCCAATGTTAGCGGCATTGCGCGCAAAAGGCATCGAAATGGCGTTCGTTACGCTGCACGTGGGTGCAGGTACTTTCCAGCCTGTACGCGTCGATACGATTGAAGATCACATCATGCACGCCGAATATGCCGAAGTGCCGCAGGACGTCGTCGATGCCGTACTGGCGTGCAAGGCGCGGGGCAATCGTGTGATCGCGGTTGGCACCACGTCTGTACGTTCACTGGAAAGTGCTGCGCAGGCCAGTCAGGATGCGCCGATCGCCCCGTTCTTCGGCGATACCAAAATTTTTATCTATCCGGGCTATCACTACCGCATTATTGATGCGCTGGTGACCAATTTCCATTTGCCCGAATCGACGTTAATTATGCTGGTGTCGGCCTTTGCCGGTTACCAGAACACGATGTCTGCCTACCGTGAAGCGGTGGCAGAGCAGTATCGTTTTTTCAGCTACGGTGATGCGATGTTTATTACGCATAGCCCGATGGCCGAACAAGAGAAAGTGGGATAAATCCTGCTTTCTACATAATAGTGATGCCACAGATCACGTTCTGTCAGGCATTAATACATCATTACCATCAGACTGTTTTTCTGATGCTGGAGGCTAAGTGAAGTACGAATTACAAACAACGGACGGCCGTGCGCGACGTGGCAGATTGATTTTTGAACGTGGCGTGGTGGAAACCCCGGCATTTATGCCCGTGGGGACTTACGGCACGGTGAAGGGTATGACGCCAGAAGAAGTGAAAGAGACTGGCGCACAGATTCTGCTCGGCAATACGTTCCATCTGTGGCTACGCCCCGGTCAGGAAATCATGAAGCTGCACGGCGATCTGCACGATTTCATGAACTGGCACGGCCCGATTCTGACGGACTCTGGTGGTTTTCAGGTGTTCAGTCTCGGCGATATTCGCAAGATTACCGAGCAAGGTGTGCATTTCCGTAACCCGATCAACGGAGACTCGATTTTCCTTAGCCCAGAAAAATCGATGGAGATTCAGAACGATCTCGGTTCCGATATCGTAATGATCTTTGATGAGTGTACGCCGTATCCTGCCGATTGGGATTACGCCAAGCGCTCCATGGAGATGTCACTGCGCTGGGCGAAACGCAGCCGCCAGCGTTTTGACGAGCTAGAGAATAAAAATGCGCTGTTCGGTATTATTCAAGGTAGTGTTTACGAAGATTTACGTGATGTATCCGTAAAAGGTCTGGTAGACATTGGCTTTGATGGGTACGCTGTGGGCGGTTTGGCGGTGGGTGAACCGAAAGAAGACATGCACCGTATTCTGGAACACGTTTGCCCGCAGATTCCAGAAGATAAGCCGCGCTATTTGATGGGCGTAGGCAAGCCGGAAGATCTGGTGGAAGGTGTACGCCGCGGTGTGGATATGTTTGACTGCGTGATGCCAACGCGTAACGCACGTAACGGGCATCTCTTCGTGACTGATGGCGTCGTGAAAATCCGTAATGCGAAGCATAAAGATGACGTCAGTTCGCTGGATGAACACTGTGATTGCTACACGTGTCGCAATTATAGCCGCGCCTACTTGCATCATCTTGACCGTTGCAACGAAATACTCGGAGCACGACTCAATACCATTCATAACTTGCGTTATTATCAGCGTTTAATGGCGGGTTTACGTCAGGCCATTGAAGAGGGTAAATTAGAGCTCTTTGTGGTGGATTTTTACCAACGGATAGGCAAACCCATTCCGCCGCTTGCTGAAAAAGACGTTGCCGCAAGCAACTGAAAACCCATTCGCTATGAATAGCATTGTGCTGTGAAGCGTTTTTACTATTGTAATGTTGATAATTTATCTTTTTGATAGCTTATCTTTTGACAAAAAAGAGGATATTTAAATGAGTCTTTTCATCTCCGATGCTGTAGCTGCGACTGGCGCTTCGGCTCAGGGAAGCCCTTACTCTCTGGTTATTATGCTGGCCGTTTTTGGTCTGATTTTCTACTTTATGATCCTGCGTCCTCAGCAAAAACGCGGCAAGGAACACAAAAAGTTAATGGATTCCATCGGTAAGGGTGATGAAGTCTTAACGACTGGCGGTCTGGTTGGTCGCGTGACCAAAGTGTCCGACACTGGCTATATTGCGATTGCGTTGAACGAAACCAATGAAGTGGTTATCAAACGTGATTTCGTGGCTGCCGTGCTGCCAAAGGGCACGATTAAGGCCCTGTAATTTTTGATTTTCCCGAAGGGAACTGCCGTGTTAAACCGTTATCCTTTGTGGAAGTACCTGATGCTGGTCGTGGTGTTGTTTGTCGGCCTGCTCTATGCGCTTCCTAACCTATATGGTGAGGATCCGGCGGTACAAGTTACTGGCGCGCGGGGAACCGCCGCCAGCGAAACGACGCTGATCCAAGTCCAGAATGTCTTAAAAGAACAAAATATCACCAGTAAGTCGATTGCATTGGAAAACGGTGCGATTCTTGCTCGCTTCTCTAACCCTGACATTCAGCTCCGCGCGCGTGAAGCGCTCGTTAATGAGCTGGGCGAAAAATTCGTCGTTGCACTTAACCTTGCACCTGCCACGCCAACCTGGCTGCGAGTGTTGGGTGCTGAGCCGATGAAATTGGGGCTTGACCTGCGCGGCGGCGTTCACTTCCTGATGGAAGTGGATATGGATACGGCGCTGGGCAAACTGCAAGAACAAACAATGGACTCTTTGCGCAGCGATCTGCGTGAGAAGAACATTCCTTATGCCGCCGTGCGTAAGGTTGATAATTACGGCGTCGAAATTCGTTTCCGTGATGCTCAAACGCGTGATGACGGCCTCAACTATTTGACGTCCCGTCATCGCAATCTGGTTCTCAGCAGCAGCGGCAGCAACCTGCTACGTGCAGCGATGTCTGACGAACGTCTGCGTGAAGCGCGTGAATACGCAGTACAGCAGAACATCAATATCCTGCGTAACCGTGTGAACCAACTTGGCGTTGCCGAACCACTGGTACAGCGTCAGGGGGCTGACCGTATCGTCGTTGAATTACCGGGTATTCAGGACACAGCACGCGCGAAAGAAATTCTTGGTGCAACCGCTACGCTGGAATTCCGTCTGGTCAACAGTGATGCTGATGCGACAGCGGCGGCGAATGGCCGCGTGCCGGGTGATTCTGAAGTGAAGAACATGCGTGACGGTTCACCCGTTGTGTTGTTCAAACGCGTCATTCTGACGGGCGACCACATCACTGACTCCACATCAAGCAATGACGAATACAATCGTCCTCAGGTGAATATTTCTCTGGACAGCGCAGGTGGCAACACCATGTCCAACTTCACCAAAGACAGTATCGGCAAGCTGATGGCAACGCTGTTTGTGGAATACAAAGACAGTGGCAAGAAAGATGCTACGGGTCGTTCGATACTGGAAAAACACGAAGAAGTGATCAATGTGGCGACGATTCAGTCGCGACTGGGTAACAGCTTCCGTATTACCGGTATTGATAATCCGAACGAAGCGCGTCAACTTTCTCTGCTGTTACGTGCGGGTGCGCTGATTGCTCCAATCCAGATCGTGGAAGAACGTACCATTGGGCCAACGCTGGGGATGCAGAACATCACCCAAGGACTGGAAGCCTGTTTGTGGGGGTTGATCGCATCAATTCTCTTTATGGTCTTCTTTTACAAGAAGTTTGGTGTCATCGCGACCAGTGCGTTGGTCGCTAACCTGGTATTGATTGTCGGCGTGATGTCGTTGTTACCTGGGGCTACGCTGACCATGCCGGGTATCGCCGGTATCGTGCTTACCCTGGCGGTCGCCGTGGATGCTAACGTATTAATTAACGAACGTATCAAGGAAGAACTCAGTAATGGCCGTTCTGTTCAACAGGCTATTCATGAGGGCTACAAAGGTGCATTCAGTTCCATTGTTGATGCGAACGTCACGACGTTGATTAAAGTCATCATCCTGTATGCGGTTGGTACCGGTTCTATTAAAGGGTTTGCTATCACCACTGCTATTGGGATTGCGACCTCAATGTTTACGGCGATCGTCGGTACTCGTGCCATCGTTAACCTGCTTTACGGCGGTAAACGCATCAACAAGCTGTCTATCTGAGGAGTGCGTTGTGGCACAGGAATACAACATTGAACAACTAAACCATGGGCGTAAAGTCTATGATTTCATGCGCTGGGACACATTGGCATTTGTGATTTCCGGTCTGCTGATCATTATCTCTATCGCGATTATGGGCGTGCGTGGTTTCAACTGGGGGCTCGACTTTACCGGTGGTACGGTCATTGAGATTAACCTTGAGAAACCTATCGATCTCGATGTACTGCGTAGCTCATTGGAAACCTCTGGGTTTTCCGAGCCGCAGGTGCAGAATTTCGGTAGCAGCCGTGACGTGATGGTGCGTATGCCACCCGTTTCTGGCAGCGAAAACGAAGCGCTCGGTAACAAAGTGCTGACGGTGGTGAATGATACCTTCCAGCAGCATGCAACGGTAAAACGTATTGAGTTCGTCGGGCCGAGCGTGGGTAGCGATTTAGCACAGGCTGGCGCACTGGCGCTATTTTCTGCGCTGGTTGCTATCCTCATTTATATCGGCCTTCGCTTTGAATGGCGTCTGGCTCTGGGGGCTGTGTTGGCGCTAGGGCATGATGTGATCATCACGATGGGTCTGCTATCTCTGTTCTACGTTGAGGTTGATCTAACGATAATTGCATCACTGATGTCGGTAATTGGTTATTCGCTTAACGATAAAATCGTTGTGTCTGACCGTATTCGTGAGAATTTCCGCAAGATTCGTCGTGGAACACCTTACGAAATTACCAACATTTCCCTGACGCAGACGCTGCACCGTACCATTATCACGTCAGCAACCACGCTGGCGATGATTTTGATTTTGATGGTCTTCGGTGGCGCGTTATTGCATGGCTTCTCGCTGACGATGTTTATCGGTGTCATCATCGGTACTATCTCTTCTATCTATGTTTCTTCCGCTCTGGCTCTGAAACTGGGTATGACGCGCGAACACCTGCTGATTCAGAAAGTGGAAAAAGAAGGGGCGGATCAACCGTCTATCCTGCCTTAATCTACTGGCTGTAAACATAAAAAACCCCGCGTTGCGGGGTTTTTTGCATTTTAGCGCTAGGAAATGTGTTTATATCCTAAATAATTCGAGTTGCATGCAGGCGGCGACACAGTGAATCCCCAGGAGCTTACATAAGTAAGTGACTGGGGTGAGCGAGGAAAGCCAACGCACATGCGGCTTGAAGTATGACGGATATATTAGGGGGACTCGGTTGCGGCAACAGGCGGAGGACTTTGTATTTCCTGAACCTGATGCACACGAACAAAACCAAGCTCTTCCGGTGACAGGCTGCTCAGACGTAATTCAATAATGGCTTCTGTTTTCGGGAGAAGCGTAGGCGAGACGACAAAGGACTGTGTTTGCGTGTCTCCAGCCAAAGGTTTCCCGCTCACGGGATCGAGTCTTCCCCAATCAAGCTGTGCGCCAAAGGCTGGCAGCCCTTTCGCATCAAGCGTGCGAATGTGCAGTAATGCACTTGTTCCATTCGCTTCTGTCTCGATATTGCGTAGCGATACGCTGAGCCTGCCAATACTGCTTTCCAGCATGGTGCTGGTTTGCGCAGCAGGCAATAAATAAACGCCGGAGGCAGATTGAGCGTTCAACGCATTTTGTCGTTCTAACGCCGTGGCCTGATCGGTCAGCGTTTGTAATTGCTGATTTAGCTGACCTATCTGATTCTGTAATTTTGGCATCTGGCGCTGTTCGGCGCACCCTGCAAGCAAAAGCAGTGCTGGCAGGAAGGTCAGTACGCGATATCGGGTTCTCATATCTGTGTTTCCCCTTTCGATGTTTTATACCCGTCATACTTCAAGCCGCATGTGCGTTGGCTTCGTTCAGTCACCCGAATCACTTACTCAAGTAAGCTCATCGGGATTCCCTCGCTTGCCGCCTTCCTGCAACTCGAATTATTTAGGGTATATTCATTGATCCGTTAATCCCTGTTGCTGAGTTTAGCTGTGATTAAGCCTAAGTCATAGGTGAGGCAGCTTTTTTCATCCTGCTACCGGAAGAGATGCGAAACCCTTCGCAACGCGGATCAGGAGTTTTGGTTAGTCCGTTAATTCAGGGTAAACTGTCTCTACGTTAAGGATTACTGGTCAGGACACATCATGCATTGCCCGTTTTGTTCCGCTGTTGATACCAAAGTGATTGATTCCCGTCTGGTCGGCGAAGGTTCACAAGTCCGTCGTCGTCGGCAGTGTCTGGTTTGTCATGAACGTTTCACCACGTTTGAAGTGGCTGAACTGGTGCTGCCGCGAGTCATCAAAAGCAATGAAGTGCGCGAGCCTTTTAATGAAGATAAATTGCGTAGTGGCATGCTGAAGGCGCTGGAAAAGAGGCCTGTGAGTTCTGATGACGTCGAAATGGCGATTAATCACATTAAATCTCATCTTCGCGCTACCGGAGAGCGTGAGGTTACTACCAAGATGGTAGGAAATTTGGTGATGGAAGCCTTGAGAAAGCTGGATAAAGTCGCTTATATCCGGTTTGCATCGGTGTATCGCAGCTTTGAAGATATTCGTGAATTTGGCGAAGAGATTGCGCGTTTGCAGGATTAAGTCGTGTCTATTCGACAGAGATAAGAGGGGCGGGAATGAGTGTTTTTCAGGAAAACGGCCAATTGCCGCAGGATGAATTATACATGGCGCGTGCGTTCGAGCTGGCGCGCCGTGGCCGTTTTACGACGGCACCCAACCCCAATGTCGGCTGCGTGATCGTGCGTGATGGCGAAATTGTCGGTGAAGGCTACCATTTCCGAGCTGGTGAACCTCACGCAGAGGTACATGCGCTGAGAATGGCCGGGGAACGCGCTCGTGGCGCGACTGCCTATGTCACGCTGGAGCCGTGCAGCCACCATGGCCGAACGCCGCCTTGCGCCGATGCGCTGATTACTGCTGGCGTTTCTCGTGTGGTTGCGGCGATGCAGGATCCAAATCCGCAGGTTGCTGGTCGTGGTTTACATCGCTTACAGCAAGCAGGGATTACCGTTAGCCATGGCTTGATGATGGCCGAAGCTGAGAAAGTCAATGTAGGCTTCCTGAAACGCATGCGGACGGGTTTTCCTTACGTGCAACTCAAAATGGCGGCGTCTTTGGATGGTCGTACTGCGATGGCGTCGGGAGAAAGCCAGTGGATAACTTCACCGCAGGCGCGGCAGGATGTGCAGCGTTTTCGCGCTGAGAGCGCGGCGATTTTGAGCAGCAGTGCGACGGTATTGGCCGATGACCCTTCTCTCACTGTACGGTGGTCAGAACTGGATGCTGATGTCCAGAAACACTACTCAGAAGCAGATCTCAGGCAACCAGTCAGAGTGATTGTGGATAGCCAGCAGCGCGTAACACCGCAGCATCGGATTATTAGCCAACCGGGTGAGACCTGGCTGGCGCGCGTGCAGGCCGATGAGCAAGCATGGCCACAGAACGTTGAGCACCTCATGCTACCGCAGCACAATGGTGGTGTTGATTTGGTGGCGCTGATGATGGTGCTGGGGAGACGCCAGATTAACTCCGTCTGGATTGAAGCGGGTGCCAGTCTGGCGGGAGCATTGCTCAATGCTTGTGTGGTTGATGAGCTTATTGTTTATCTTGCCCCCAAACTATTGGGTGAAAATGCCCGTTCGCTGTGCCTCTTGCCAGGGCTGAATCAGCTGTCTCAGGCACCGGAATTTGACATCGTAGAGGTTCGCCAAGTTGGCCCCGATTTGCGATTACGCCTGAAACCCAAATTCTGATGTGTATGTAAATACGTGGTGCGGGTTCGACGAAACCGGATACGTGCCAACAAAAATTATGATAGAATCCGCCCCCCTACGGGGCATAAAGACCAGATAAAGGAAAGCTATGAACGTTATCGAAGGTGTTGTTGCTACTCCTGATGCCCGTGTGGCGATTGCGATTGCGCGCTTTAACCATTTTATTAACGACAGCCTGCTGCAAGGTGCGATTGATGCTTTGAAACGCATCGGTCAGGTTAAAGACGAAAACATCACCGTTGTCTGGGTGCCGGGTGCTTACGAACTGCCATTAGCGGTTCGTGCGCTGACCAAAAGCGCGAAAAATGGCGGGTATGATGCCGTTATTGCTCTCGGAACGGTCATCCGTGGTGGAACAGCGCATTTTGAATTTGTTGCTGGTGAGTGTAGCTCAGGTTTGTCCTCTGTTGCGATGGACAGCGAAATCCCTGTCGCTTTCGGCGTTCTGACGACGGAAAGCATTGAACAGGCGATTGAGCGTGCTGGCACGAAAGCGGGGAACAAAGGTGCAGAAGCTGCTTTGACCGCGCTAGAAATGATTAATGTATTGAAAGCGATTAAGTAAGCCTGATTAAGTAAGGGGAATTCCGTGAAACCTGCTGCTCGTCGCCGCGCTCGTGAATGTGCGGTTCAAGCGCTTTACTCCTGGCAATTATCTAAAAATGATATTGCCGATGTTGAACACCAATTCCTGAGCGAGCAGGATGTCAAAGATGTCGACATTACCTATTTTCGTGAATTGCTAGCGGGTGTTGCCACTCAGGCTGAGAAGCTGGATCAACTAATGGCACCTTTCCTGTCTCGCCGGATTGATGAATTGGGACAGGTTGAAAAAGCGATCCTGCGTTTGGCGATGTTTGAGCTGAGCAAGCGCGAAGATGTTCCTTACAAGGTGGCGATTAACGAGGCCATCGAACTGGCTAAAATCTTCGGTGCTGAAGATAGCCATAAGTTTGTGAATGGCGTGCTGGACAAAGCTGCTCCGAGTGTACGGAAAGGCAAAAAGTAAAATGAATCGAATCAGGGCCGGATATCCGGCCCTGATCGCTTTTGAATGATAGGTTGGCTGGAAAGGTTATGGTTGAAGGTGAGTTTGACCTTATTGCCCGCTATTTTAATCGGGTTCGAAGTTCACGTCGCGATGTTGAATTAGGCATCGGTGACGACTGTGCGTTACTGACAGTGGCAGATAAGCAGATGTTGGCGGTGAGTACCGACACGCTGGTATCTGGTGTTCACTTCCTACCTGATATCGATCCCGCCGATCTGGGTTACAAATCTCTGGCGGTCAATTTAAGCGATCTGGCTGCAATGGGCGCCGATCCTGCCTGGCTTTCTCTAGCGATTACCCTACCTCAAAGCGACAGCCAGTGGCTGTCCGCATACAGTGACAGCCTATTTGAACTGCTTGATTATTATGGCATGCAGTTGGTCGGCGGTGATACGACGCGCGGCCCGCTGAGCCTGACGCTGACTATCCACGGTCTGGTGCCTGCTGGCCGCGCGTTAACGCGTCGTGGAGCCAGAATTGGCGACTGGATTTATGTTACCGGCTCATTAGGCGATAGCGCTGCTGGTCTGGCTATCCTCCAGAATACATTGCACGTTGATGATGATGAAGCGCGGCAGGGGTTACTTCAGCGTCACCTTCGTCCTCAGCCCAGAATCCTGCAAGGGCAGGCGCTGCGCGATCTAGCCAGTTCGACTATCGATCTTTCTGACGGCCTCATCTCCGATTTACAGCATATACTTAAAGCCAGCGAATGTGGTGCGCGTATTCATCTGGACGCGATTCCACAATCTCCTTGGCTACGGAACTGTACTGACGAAGAACAGGCCTTGCGCTGGGCATTATCTGGTGGTGAAGACTATGAGTTGTGCTTTACCGTGCCGGAAATTAACCGCGGTGCACTGGAACTTGCCTTGGGGCATCTCGGCGCAGCCTATACCTGTATCGGGCAAATCGGGCCTTCATCCGAAGGGTTGCGCTTTTTCAGGGATAATAAAGCGACCGAGCTGAACTGGAAGGGGTATGACCATTTTAGCGAGCAAAACTGATTCCGTGAATAAGGCGAAAGGCGCTGAAGTTGCAAAACGCCGCTTACGGCTGAGCAACGTGTGGCACTTGCTGGCGACAGGGTTTGGTAGCGGATTATCTCCCTGGATGCCAGGTACGGTAGGATCGCTGGCGGCGATTCCACTGTGGTATCTGATGTCGTTCCTGCCGCTTGAATTGTATTCGCTGTTGGTGATGCTGAGTATTTGTATCGGTGTTTACCTGTGTCACCAGACGGCAAAAGATATGGGTGTTCACGATCACGGCAGCATCGTCTGGGACGAATTTGTCGGTATGTGGATTACCCTGATGGCGATTCCAGTGGATAGCTGGCAATGGGTAGCTGCGGGATTTATCGTCTTCCGCTGTCTGGATATTTGGAAGCCTTGGCCGATTCGCTGGTTCGATCGCAACGTGCATGGCGGCATGGGGATCATGATCGATGATATCGTCGCGGGGGTGATCTCTGCGGGAATTATCTATTTTATCGGCCATCACTGGCCGATATTCTGACGTTACTGCGTTATTGAACCGGGGCCATGAGCCCCAGTTTACGTTAGTCGCTTATTCCATCCACTGTGTGATTCTGCGCTCAATGCCAGCGGCATCCAGCCCCAGGTCTACACGGATTTCTTCCTGCGAACCTTGCGGGATAAATACGTCCGGTAGCCCAATGTTTAGTACCGAGACAGCAAGGCGTTTCGCCATCAGGAATTCATTCACACCGCTTCCGGCGCCGCCCATAACCGCATTCTCTTCCAGCGTCACAAACGTGCTATGAGATTGTGCCAGCTCTTCAAGCAACGCCTCATCCAGCGGTTTCACAAAACGCATGTCTACGAGCGTGGCGTTTAATTTTTCTGCCACAGCCTGTGCTTCTGGCAATAGCGTACCGAAGTTCAGAATAGCGACCGTTTTGCCCTGACGGCGCACTACACCTTTACCGATTGGCAGCTCTGATAGTGGTGTCAGCTCAGTACCCGTACCGTTTCCACGTGGATAGCGTACCGCCGTAGGGCCTTTCTGGTAGTGATAGCCCGTGTGCAGCATCTGACGACACTCATTTTCATCGCTGGGCGTCATGATGATCATATTCGGGATGCAGCGTAAGAAAGAGAGATCGAATGCACCCTGATGCGTTTGCCCATCGGCACCGACAATACCGCCACGATCGATAGCAAACAGAACCGGTAGACTCTGGATTGCCACGTCGTGGATAACCTGATCGTAGGCACGTTGCAGGAAAGTAGAGTAAATGGCGACGATCGGATGATAGCCACCGACAGCCAGACCCGCAGCAAACGTTACGGCGTGCTGTTCGGCAATAGCCACGTCAAAGTATTGCTGCGGATAGTCGCGTGAGAACTGCAACATGCCGGAACCTTCGCGCATCGCAGGCGTGATCGCCATAAGTTTACTGTCTTTGGCGGCCGTTTCCTGTAGCCATTGACCGAAGATTTTGGAATAGGTGGGTTGCGCGCCTTCTTTGCTTTTTGGCAATGTACCGCTGGCTGGATCGAATTTTGGCACCGCGTGCCAGCTGATCGGATCTTGTTCGGCGGGGGCGTAACCCTTGCCTTTCTTCGTCATGATGTGCAGAAGCTGCGGGCCTTTCAGACTGCGCATGTTCTTCAACGTATGCGACAGCGCCTGAACGTCATGACCATCGACCGGACCAATATAATTAAAGCCCAGTTCTTCAAATAGTGTACCCGGTACAACCATACCTTTAAGGTGCTCTTCGGTACGTTTCACCAGCTCTTTGATGGGAGGCAGGCCAGATAAGACTTTTTTACCGCCTTCGCGCAGGCTGGCGTAGAGCTTGCCGGATAACAGCTGTGCTAGATGGTTGTTCAATGCGCCGACGTTTTCCGAAATCGACATTTCATTGTCGTTCAACACCACCAGCAGATCGGATTTGATGTCGCCTGCGTGGTTCATCGCCTCAAAGGCCATACCTGCGGTAATCGCGCCGTCGCCGATCACACAAACCGTACGGCGACCTTTGCCTTCACGCTCGGCCGCAACGGCCATACCCAGACCGGCACTGATTGAGGTGGACGAATGTCCGACGCTTAATACGTCATATTCGCTTTCATCGCGCCACGGAAAAGGGTGCAAACCACCTTTTTGGCGGATCGTTGAAATACGATCGCGACGGCCTGTGAGGATCTTGTGCGGGTAAGCCTGATGGCCGACATCCCACACCAGATGATCAAAAGGCGTGTTATAGACATAGTGCAGCGCAACCGTTAATTCAACCGTCCCTAACCCTGAAGCAAAATGTCCGCTTGAACGGCTGACGCTGTCCAGCAGATATTGGCGCAGCTCATCGCAGAGCTTTGGCAGGCTCTCTTTCGGTAACAACCGAAGTTCATCCGGTGTTTCCACTAACGCCAATGTAGGGTACTTCGCGGTATCAAAACTCATTAGAGACTCATTAAGTAATTACTTATCGCGTTCAACGATGAAATTCGCCAGCGCTTGTAGTGGCGCAATATTCAGGGGGATCGGGCTGGATGCGACGAGATCGTCCAGCGATGCCAGTGATTCCTGATAGAGCTCCTGTGCTTTTTTTCGTGCATTATCTAACCCCAGTAAACTGGGATAGGTGCTTTTACCTAACTGCTGGTCTGCACCCTGACGTTTGCCTGTTGTCGCGCTGTCGCCAACAACATCGAGAATATCGTCCTGAACCTGGAAGGCGAGCCCAATCGCGTTAGCGTAGCGATCCAGATAAGGTAAGGCGTCGCGGCCAGCGTCACCGGCTGCCAGTGCGCCCAGTCGAACGGCGGCGCGGATCAAGGCACCTGTTTTGTGGCGATGAATTCGCTCTAATGCAGCCAGATTGACCTGATGGCCTTCTGCTTCCAGATCGAAAGCCTGACCGCCGCACATACCTGCTACGCCACTTGCCTGCGCTAATTCTGAGATCATTGCCAGCCGATCGCGGTCAGAGACCTGCGTCATCGGTGCGTCGGCCAGAATAGAGAATGCCAGCGTTTGCAATGCATCGCCCGCGAGAATGGCAGTGGCTTCACCAAATTTGATGTGGCAGGTCGGCTGTCCACGGCGTAAATCGTCGTCGTCCATCGCCGGCAGATCGTCATGAATCAATGAATAGGCATGGATACATTCTACAGCAGCAGCAGGGGCGTCCAGGCTCTCTAGCGGCATATCAAACAGTTCGCCTGTAGTATAAACCAGAAACGGACGCAGGCGTTTGCCCCCTAAGAGTGAGCCATACTCCATCGCATTGACTAGTGGACTACTCTGAAAGGGGAGGCTGGTGATGAAATGCCCCAACATACGGTTAGTGCGTTGATAATGCGCATTCAGTTGCGCGCTGAAATCGGTCATAGCGTGTCATTATCCGGCGTAAACGGTGACAGCGGCGCATCGGGATCGTCGCTCAGCAGGATTTGTACGCGCTGTTCGGCCTGTTGCAGTTTTTGCTGCCCTTGACGAGCGAGCTGGATGCCATGCTCAAACTCATTTAGCGCATCGTCCAGCGGCAGTTCACCTGATTCGAGGCGGGTAACGATTTTTTCCAGTTCGTTCAGTGAGCTTTCAAAGCTGACTGGCTGCTCGGTCTTCTTAGGCATAGTAGTTTCGGAATCCTGGTGTTATACGCCGTTGGCTTGTGGCGGCAAAGCGTGGTGTTGCGTTTGGTCATCCGTGGATGACGCGACGATTATACGGTTAAAACGCACAGTATATCTTCATATAATGATATACTCCGCGCCCTGGATGCTATTGGTAAAATCATCTCTGTTCTTGCTGATTTTACCGATAACGTGATTTTAGTGCTCAGGGTAAATTTATTTACACCTTTCTGACCAAGTAACGACAGCCACCATGAAGTTTATCATTAAATTGTTCCCGGAAATCACCATCAAGAGCCAATCTGTTCGGTTGCGCTTTATCAAGATTCTAACCGGAAACATTCGCAACGTATTAAAACACTATGATGAAACGCTGGCGGTTGTCCGTCACTGGGATCATATCGAAGTTCGGGCTAAAGACGAAAATCAGCGTGAAGCGATTCGTGATGCGCTGACGAGAATTCCGGGTATTCACCATATTCTGGAAGTTGAGGACCATGCCTATACCGACATGCATAACATCTTTGAACAGGCGTTGGCGTTGTATCGTGAACGGTTGGAAGGCAAGACGTTTTGTGTGCGGGTAAAACGCCGCGGTAAGCACGAGTTTAGCTCACAGGACGTAGAGCGCTATGTTGGTGGCGGTTTGAACCAGCATATTGAGACTGCGCGAGTCAACCTCACTGCGCCGCAGATCACCGTGCATCTGGAAATCGAACAGGATCGCCTGCTGCTGATTAAAAGCCGCAATGAGGGGATCGGCGGCTATCCGATTGGCACGCAGGAAGATGTGTTATCACTCATTTCCGGTGGTTTCGATTCCGGTGTATCCAGCTATATGTTGATGCGCCGCGGCTGTCGCGTGCATTACTGCTTCTTCAATCTTGGCGGTGCTGCACACGAAATTGGTGTGAAACAGGTGGCACATTATTTGTGGAACCGTTTTGGTAGTTCGCATCGTGTTCGTTTTGTTGCTATCGATTTCGATCCCGTTGTCGGTGAAATTCTGGAGAAGGTCGATGACGGCCAGATGGGCGTCGTATTGAAGCGCATGATGGTGCGTGCCGCCTCCAAAATTGCCGAGCGTTACGGTGTTCAGGCGTTGGTGACCGGTGAAGCGTTAGGGCAGGTTTCCAGCCAAACGCTGACTAACCTGCGCTTAATCGACAATGCCTCCGATACCCTGATTTTGCGCCCGCTGATTTCTCATGATAAAGAACACATTATCAAACAGGCACGCGAACTAGGGACGGAAGATTTCGCCAAAACGATGCCGGAATACTGCGGTGTGATCTCCAAAAGCCCGACGGTGAAGGCAGTGAAAGCGAAGATTGAGGCCGAAGAAGGCCACTTTGATTTCTCTATCTTGGATCGTGTGGTGAGTGAAGCGCGGAATATTGATATTCGTGAGATCGCCGAGCAGACGAGTCAAGAAGTGGTTGAAGTCGAAACGGTTGCATCATTTGTACCAACCGATGTACTGCTGGATATCCGTGCGCCAGATGAGCAGGATGACAAGCCGCTTGCGCTGGATCAGGTCGAAATCAAATCCTTACCGTTCTATAAGCTGGGTACGCAGTTTGGCGATTTGGATCAGAGTAAAACCTATCTGCTTTACTGCGAGCGTGGCGTGATGAGCCGTTTGCAGGCGCTATACCTACGTGAGCAAGGTTTCAGCAACGTAAAAGTATATCGTCCGTAATATAGAAAGGCGCGCAAGCGCCTTTCTCGTTGGTCTTAATCGTGATAGTTATAAATCCCCGGCGGCAGGATGATCTGCGCGGCGACCTCGGCGGCTTTTTCTTTCCCCAGCAGCAAATCAATGATCTTCAGAGCGAAATCCATACTGGTGCCAGGCCCTTGTGTGGTTAGCAAATTCACGCGTGGATCGTAGACGACGCGCTTTTCCATCCATTTCTCTGGCGCGATGCTATCTTTGAATGTTGGATAGCCCGTCATGTTTCCCACGGGGAACAACTGATGATATTCAAGCACCAGTGCAGGCGTTGCACACATCGCGGCGACAATTTTTCCTTCCAGATGCGTTTGTCGAACGCACTCCACCAGAATTGGGCTATCGCGAAAGCATTCGGCGCCTTTTAGCCCACCCGGTAACACCAGCACATCGAAAGACCGATCGGCGACCATAGCTAGTGGCGCATCGGCCAGCAGCCTTACCCCACGTGAGCAGACGATTTCAAGATTGCCATCGCTAGCTACGCTGGCGAGTGTCACTGTTATGCCCGCACGGACAAGCAGATCTATGGTGGTGACGGCTTCAATTTCTTCACTACCAGGCGCCAGACACACCAGTGCTGATGCGGTCATAATCACTTTCCTTTTGCTTAATGTAGTCAAACAGACGAGCATTTTCGGGGAGTGTCAGGCCGTGGAGACGCGCACGGCGCAGTAAATACCCGGTAATGTAGTCAATCTCGGTATGTCGCTGAGCGATGATGTCTTGCAACATTGATGAGGTGTTTGCCGCAGTGTTCTGAATAATTTGATTAACGTAGATAAGCAGGCTATCTCGCGATGTATGGAAGCCTTCCCGTTCCATGACGCTGACCACTTCCTGGCAAAGTGAGGCAATAAGCCCCGGGTAGGCAGAAAGCTCGCCATTGGTGCAGTGATATTTCACCGTTAGCGGATTAATGACGCAGTTAGCGGCCAGCTTCAACCAACAGGTGGCGCTAATGTTGGTATGCCAGGCAACATCAGGCAAAGCCTGATGCAGCATTTCAGCTAAATGGCTTTGACTGCTGTCGCCGTTAAACGTACCGATGTGTGTCGTGCCTGCGGCAACGTGCACAACGTTGGTTGTGTCGCGCCGTGCTGCATGGGTGGTGATACCGAGCACCAACGGCTGTTGTAGCGACGGTAATTCTTCCCGCGTGCCCATCCCGTTATGTAACAGTAGAATTGTGCAATGCGGGTTGAGTTGGGGCAACAGTACCGTAACGGCATCGGAAACTTGCCAGGCTTTTAGCGTGACCAGCAGCAGCTCGCTCTGGGCAAGATGATCGGGATCGTTAGCTGTCAGGTTGAGATTGCAGTGCTGGCCGTCCAGCTGGGTGACATTGACCGAACAATACGGTTGCGGAATGCGCAGCCATCCTTGGACATCATGCCCTTGTTGATGCAACGCGGCGAGCCAAAGTTGGCCCAGCGCGCCACAGCCAAGAACGGTGATTTTCATGTGCGTCTCCCTTGTTTGATGCGGGCGCTGTCGATCTCTTATCTTAGGCTATCATTCACATCGTGATCTTGTGCTATTCGGCCTGTTTACCTGATGCAGAGTAAAAATCGGGATCGTGTCTGGCATCTTGCTTATCGCAGAAGAGCGGTTATTATGCTCGCCAGCCAAATTTGTCAGGAGAGCGAATTATGCCATCTTTCGATATTGTTTCGGAAATTGATATGCAGGAAGTCCGTAACGCGGTAGAAAATGCGACGCGCGATCTGAGTACCCGCTGGGATTTCCGTAATGTTCCGGCCAGTTTTGAACTGAATGAAAAATCACAGAGTATCAAAGTGGCCAGCGAATCTGATTTTCAGGTACAGCAGCTAGTTGATATTCTGCGTGAAAAGCTGGTTAAGCGGGGTATTGAAGGCGGTGCGTTGGAGATCCCTGAAGAGATGGAACACAGCGGTAAAACGTACAGTGTGGAAGCGAAGCTGAAGCAAGGTATTGAAACTACGCTGGCGAAGCAACTCATCAAGCTGATTAAAGACAGTAAGCTGAAAGTGCAGGCGCAGATTCAGGGTGAACAGGTACGCGTCACCGGCAAAGCACGTGATGATTTGCAAGGTGTGATGGCGTTAATTCGTGGTGGTAATTTGGGGCAGCCGTTCCAGTTTACCAACTTCCGCGATTGATGCTTTTTAGCCATCCGCCGATGAATAGAAAAGGCCAGCGAAAGCTGGCCTTTTGCTTAATTTAGGCTTGACTTACTACTTGTTCTAGCTGCTGTCGATTGGTTTTTTTGTTGTCGATCTTCACATAGACGCTGAATTCATCCGGCACGATAACCACTTCGGCAACGCCGGGCTGGGTGCGAATTTTCTGTTCCAGCTCACTATCCTGTAATGCTAAATCGGACAGTGCGATTCTCAGGCTGCTCAGGTAGGGCGGTTCCTGCATGGTGAAGCTGACAAACAGCCAGATTGCTGCAATGGCTGCGCCAGCCATAAACACGGTTGATGCGCCATAAAGCTCAAACAGCCCGCCGCCGAGACTTCCTCCAATTGCTACACCGATAAACTGTGTGGTGGAGTAAACGCCCATCGCTGTGCCTTTATATCCCGCAGGTGATTCTTTGCTAATCAGCGATGGCAACAGCGCCTCCATGACGTTGAAAGCTAGGAAGAACAGCTGTACGCCGATGATAATTTGCCAGAGGTGATTATCTGATGCCCACAGAACAATCTCTCCCGCTATCAGTACCACGATGCAGCCGATGAAGACCTGCTTCATCCGTCTTTTCACTTCAGCATAAATGATGAAGGGCACGACGCCGGCAAAGGAGACCAACATCGTAACCAGATAGACTTTCCAGTGTTCCTGCGGTGCCAGCCCTGCTGATTCCATTGCGCGGGGTAGGGCAACGAAACTCGACATTAATAAAATATGCAGACACATGATGCCGATATTCAGTTTCAGCAGACGGCTATTGCCGAGTACTTTGCGGAAACTGCCACGCACCATCGCTGATTCTCGGTTTAGGACGTGTTCAGGAGCGGAAGGAATCAGGGTCAGCGTGATGGCAATGCCCGCGAGTGACAGAACGGCGATGCCCCAGAAGAGCGCTTGCAAACCGAAGGCGTGAGTAACGATAGGGCCAACGACCATAGCGATGGCAAAGGTGACGCCAAAGCTCACGCCGATAAATGCCATAGCTTTGGTTCGGTTCTGTTCACGAGTGAGATCGGAAAGCAGCGCCATGACGGCGGCGGAGATGGCCCCTGCGCCTTGCAATGCCCGGCCAAGGATAATGCCCCAAATAGAATCACTCAGTGCAGCAATGGCACTGCCGAATGCAAAAATCAGCAGCCCCCCGACGATCAGCGGCTTTCTGCCGATACGATCGGAGACTAAGCCGAAGGGGATCTGGAAAATAGCCTGCATCAGGCCATAGATACCAATCGCAATCCCGATCAGTGCTTCACTGGCACCTTGTAATGCCATACCGTAGGTGGTTAGAACGGGTAACACCATGAACATGCCAAGCATGCGTAGTGAAAAAACAGCGCCCAAGCCCCATGTGGCGCGTAATTCGCCTGAGGTCATTTTATTATCGTTCATTCATTACCTCTGAAAACAATTGGCGCTATTTTAGTGTGTTATTGGCCAGACAGTAAACGATAGGTTTGTTACGTGATTTGGCGGTGGAGGAAATAGGGGAGCGAAAAAGAAAAAACACAGGGCGCAGTCATAAAAAAACAGGCGGACGAGCCGCCTGTTTTTCTTAATGCATAGAACGCAGCTTATAATTAACGCAGGTAGGTCAGCAGAACTTCATGCGCTGGAGCCATTGAATCCACAGACATCATCACGCTTAGTGAGGTAATCGCGACGATGGAGAAAACAAACAGCTTTCTTGCCCATACACGGTCATCGATCGCATTTTTATAGCCTGACAACGCCATACCCAACCACCACACGCTGACTGCTGCGGCAACGATCAGGTATTTGTAACCTGCATAACCGCCGAGAGACAGCATCAACGTTGCTATCGCAAACGCTACGATATAGAGCGTGATGTGGTTTTTCGCAACGGAGATACCTTTCACAACGGGCAGAACCGGGATGTTGGCTGCCTGATAATCCTTGAAGCGGAAAATCGCAATCGCGTAGGAATGCGGCATCTGCCACAGGCTAAAGATTAACAGCAAAATCAACGCACCAGCATCAAACTGGTTGCTGACGGCACAGTAACCGATAACCGGTGGTGCTGCGCCGGACAGGCTGCCAATTAGCGTGCCATAAACAGAATGTCGCTTCATGTACAGGCTATACACACCGACATACACGACGAAGCCCATCACCGCCAGCCACATAGCCAGCGGGTTGGCTGCGACGTACAGCAGAGCAAAGCCCGCAATACCTAACAGCGATGCGTAAACCAGCGTTACCTTCAGCGAAATCAGTCCTTTTACCAGAACCCGATTTTTGGTTCTCTCCATTTTCTTGTCGATGTCGCGGTCAATGACGTTGTTAAACACGCAGCCAGACGCAACGACTAACGACACACCCACGAGGGTGGCGAGAAACAAGGGATAATCAATGCGGCCTTGTGCCGCAAGGAGAAACCCACCGATAACGGAAATCAGATTTCCGAAAATAATTCCTGGTTTAGTAACTTGCAGGTATTGCTTAATCATCTTTTACGGCTCTGTTACTGGATCATCATGTTGTGGTGTGCGCTCATCATAATCCAGATGGAGCCCACGACAACAATCGCGATAATCAGGACGGCAAACACAAGAGCCACTACGTTCCAGCGCTCTTCTGAGGACGTATTCAGGTGCAGGAAGTACACCAGATGCACCAGAATTTGAACCACTGCACATCCCACCACCGTGAAAAGAATGGCGTTATGCGAGGCCGTGCCGCTCATGACCATACTGAAAGGAATGACTGTCAAAATAACGGACAGAACAAAACCTATCACATATGACTTAACGCTACCGTGGCTGGCACCTGCATGATCGGTTGTTGAATGACTCATTTAGATTGCCCCCAGCAGATAAACAACGGTGAAGACACAAATCCACACCACGTCAAGGAAGTGCCAGAACAGGCTCAGGCACATCAGACGCGTTTTGTTGGTTGCAGTCAGGCCACGTTTGGACACCTGAATCATCATGATGACCAACCAGATCAGACCGCCCGTTACGTGGAGCCCGTGGGTGCCGACTAGCGCGAAGAAGGCAGACAGGAACGCACTGCGATCCGGGCCATAGCCTTCAACGATCAGGTGATGGAATTCATAGATTTCCATCCCGATAAACACCAGACCGAACAAGAAGGTCACACCCAACCAGGTATTAACCTGAGATTTGTTGCCCTTGTTCATGGCGATCATCGCCATGCCGTAGGTAATACTACTGAACAACAGCGCGAAGGTTTCTACCAGCACGAAGGGCAGTTGGAAAATGTCCTTCCCGCTTGGGCCGCCTGCAGTACCGTTAACCAGTACGGCATACGTTGCGAACAGCGACCCGAAAATGATCAGGTCGCTCATCAGGTAGACCCAGAAGCCGAATACCTTATTGGCTCCTGTGTCGTGGTGCCCATGCTCAGCATGGGCAGTATTGTGGTTAGTCAGAGTTTCAGTTGACATGTTTCACGCCTGCCTTACTGAGTTGATCAAAATTCTGATTCTCAATTTGCTCAATTTCTTTAACCGGCACGTAGTAATCCACGTCCTGATTAAAGCTGTGCACAATCCAGGTCACAATTATGCCGGCGAAGCCAGCGATGGCCAGCCACCAGATATGCCAGATCATCGCAAAACCGAATACCAGACTGAATGCAGAGATAATCACACCTGCGCCGGTATTCTTCGGCATGTGAATCTCTTCATAGCTGGCAGGACGTTTGTAAGCTTCACCTTTCTCTTTCGCTTCCCAGAAAGCATCACGCTCGTCAACATGCGGCACGATAGCGAAGTTGTAGAACGGCGCAGGAGAAGAGGTTGCCCACTCCAGCGTGCGTCCACCCCACGGGTCGCCCGTCAGATCGCGGTTCTGGTCACGGTCACGGATACTGACGTAGAACTGGATAACCTGACACAGTACACCGATACCGATCAATACTGCACCGATGGATGCCACAACCAGCAAGGCGTGGAATTCAGGGTTGATTTGCTGGCTCAAACGACGCGTCATGCCCATGAAGCCGAGGACGTACAGCGGCATAAAGGCAACGAAGAAGCCGATAATCCAGAACCAGAACGCGCGTTTACCCCAGGTTTCGTTCAGGGTGAAACCAAAGGCTTTCGGGAACCAGTAAGTAATTCCCGCGAAGCAACCAAACACCACGCCACCGATGATCACGTTATGGAAGTGAGCAATCAGGAACAGACTGTTGTGCAGGACAAAGTTTGCGCCCGGTACGGCCAGCAGTACGCCTGTCATCCCACCGATGGTGAAGGTGATGATGAAGCCTGTGGTCCACAGCATCGTGGAGTGAGGCTGAATACGACCTTGGTACATGGTGAACAGCCAGTTGAAGATTTTAACCCCGGTTGGGATTGAAATAATCATAGTGGCTATACCAAAGAAGGCGTTGACGTTTGCGCCGGACCCCATGGTAAAGAAGTGGTGCAGCCAAACGATGAACGACAGAACCGTAATCGCAATGGTTGCCCATACCAGTGAGGTGTAGCCAAACAGACGCTTTCTACAGAATGTGGCAACCACTTCGGAATAAACACCGAATATCGGCAGTACCAGAATGTAAACCTCAGGATGACCCCATGCCCAAATCAGGTTGATGTACATCATCATGTTGCCACCCATATCATTGGTAAAGAAATGGGTGCCGAGGTAACGGTCAAGCGTCAGCAGCGCAATGGTAACGGTTAATATAGGGAATGCGGCAATGATCAGCACATTGGTACACAGTGCTGTCCAGGTAAATACCGGCATTTTCATCAGCGACATGCCCGGTGCGCGCATCTTCAGAATCGTCGCGAAGAAGTTAACGCCAGTCAGCGTGGTACCTATACCGGATATCTGTAGACTCCATATCCAGTAATCGACCCCGACGCCGGGACTGTACTCCTTTCCTGAAAGTGGCGGATAGGCCACCCAGCCAGTCTGTGCGAACTCACCGACCCCGAGAGAGAGGTTGATCAAGATAACGCCAGCCACAAACAGCCAGAAGCTGAGGGAGTTCAGGAATGGGAAAGCAACGTCACGCGCACCGATCTGCAAGGGAACCGCAAGGTTCATCAAGCCAACAACGAACGGGGTTGCCACGAAGAAGATCATGATGACACCGTGTGCGGTGAATATCTGATCGTAGTGGTGAGCGTTTAGGAAGCCTTCTTGCCCGGCAGAGGCAAGAACCTGCTGACCGCGCATCATGATGGCATCGGCAAAACCACGTATCATCATCACCAGTCCGACGATGATATACATGATACCGATTTTCTTGTGGTCTACGGAGGTGAACCACTCGGCCCACAGCCATTTCCACTTACCGAAATAGGTTATTGCCGCTAGCAGCCCAAGGCCGCCAACGATGATTGCCGCCACGGTGACCATAATAATGGGTTCGTGGTACGGAACCGCATCAAGTGTAAGTTTTCCGAACATCGTATTATCCCTCGGCTCCTTTGTGCGAGCTATGCTCGCCCATGTTCATACCCTCACCATGTTGCATGTTTTCATCGGGCTTCATGCCTTCACCATGATGTTGCATGTTCATGTCGTTGCCTGTGAATTTGCGAATAATATTATTGAACAAATCCGGCTGGACAGTGGAGAAGTATTCGACAGGATGGAATTCACTTGGCTTAGCCAACGTATTGAATTCATCCATGGTGTTCAGTGTCTTGGCGGACGCACGAACGTTCGCAACCCACTGATCGAATTCCTGTTGGGTTGGCGTGGCAATCGCGGTGAACTTCATACCAGAGAAGCCTTTACCACTATAGCCGCCGGAGATACCGTCATATTTGCCCGGTTCATTAGCGATTAAGTGGAGCTTCGTCTGCATTCCGGCCATGGCGTAAATCTGTCCACCAAGACGAGGGATGAAGAAGGAGTTCATCACGGAGTCGGATGTGATCTTGAATGCAACAGGCACGTTGGCAGGAAAAGCCAATTCGTTAACCGTAGCGATACCAAGGTCCGGGTAAACAAACAACCATTTCCAATCAAGCGAAACAACTTCGACATTGATAGGTTTGACGTCTGATACCAGCGGCTTGTACGGATCAAGCGAGTGGGTCGTCTTCCAGGTAATCGTGCCAAGAATAACGATAATGATAATTGGTACAGTCCAGACTACAGCCTCTATCTTGTTGGAGTGTGACCAGTTCGGGGTATATTTTGCCTTTTCATTAGAAGCACGGAACTTCCAGGCAAAAGCTATCGTCATAACGATAACGGGAATCACAACGATCAACATCAGCCCGATGGCAGTCAGTATTAGCGATCTTTGTTCTAACCCGATCTCTCCTTTGGGGTTCATCAGCGCCATATCGCAACCGCTCAGTAGAACAGTGGCTGCAAATAAAGACAGCATCCCAAAAATTTTATTGTATTTCTTGAGTCTCATCTAGCGACCTCAATAACAAGGGCTCTATTGTCATTTCATGCGAGCGGGCATTTTACGGGAAGGTTACTGTACTGTAAACATGATTAAGGTTATGTCAGCCGATTGTTGCTGTTTTTTGCCCTTAGTGTCACAAAGATAGCCAAAATAAAAATGGTATTTAAAAACAGCAAATTAAGTGGCTACCCAGATGAGAGTATGGATGGATAATAAGAAATTACAACTCACCATAACGCTTATTTTCTATTTTTAGTTTGGTGAGATTTTTTGCCCAGCATGTGTTTTTGATAACGAATGAAATTAGTTCTGGAGATATTTTACTAGGAAATAAAATTCCCTCTAGCAAGATAATTATGAAAAAAATAATTAAATAAAGGAATGATGTAATAGGTTCAGGCAGCAGATGTCGCTACCTGAACGAATATCGTCAATGTACGGACGGCTTAGACGCTCGCCTGAGTGACAGATAGTCCAGCAAGCTACCGAAGAAAATGCCTAACAGCGCGAGCGTACAGCCTGCGGTGAGTAGATATTCTGCCAACATATAAAATGAAGACCATTCCAGAGCATTGCTGATGAGCAGAATGAGCCACAATACCAGCAATATGACACCCAACCCCAACACACGTAAGGCTTTTTTGTAATAATTCTGGAAGTTTGTGCGTAACTGAAAAGTATCTGTTTTCTGGGTAAATTCCAGCGTTTCACGGCAAATCATCAGGATTGCCAGGCCTGGTAATGCGGCAAAAATCGAGAACAGATAGAACCATGCCCAACCGTAGGATTCGACAAACCAGCCTGCGATAGGGCCAACGTAAACTCGTCCGACGGCCGCAAGGGCAGAAAGCAGGGCAAACTGTGTGGCTGAGAATGATTTGTTACACAACGTCATCAACAGTGCGACAAAGGCTGCTGTTCCCATACCGCCGCAGAGATTTTCCAGAAAAACAGCGCTGGCCATGGTGAACAGATTTTTGTCAGTGATTGCCAACAACCAGTATCCCGCGTTGGAAACGGCCTGAAGGAGTCCAAACAGCATCAGCGCTCTGAACAATGAGAGCCGCTGCATCAATAATCCGCCGTAAATCGCCCCCACGATGGTAGCGAATAGTCCAAGTGTTTTGTTGACCAAGCCGACATCACCCGCATTGAAACCAACGCCGCGTATCAGGAAAGTTGTTGTCAAACTGACCGCAAAGGCGTCGCCGAGTTTGTATAACACGATCAACAGAAGAATGAGCCAGGCATTGTTGCGTTCGAAGAAATCGCGCAGAGGAGCAACAATCGCTTGCTCCATGGTGCGAGGCGCAGGCTGACTATTGAGTGGTTCTGGTGCTAACAGGGTGGCGAATACACCGATCAGCATCAATCCTGCCATTAACCAATACGTTGCCTGCCAGCCGAAATACCGGTCGGCCATCCACAGCGCCAGTCCACCTGAAACCAGCATGGCAAGCCGATAGCCTAATACAGAGGTAGCCGCGCCCGTACCACGTTCTTCAGGGGGAAGTAAATCCGTCTTATAGGCATCAAAAACAATATCCTGAGAAGCGGAGCAGAACGCGACCAAAACCGCTAGCGTCGCCAGCCACAAGAGATCGCGCGTTGGGTTCATAAACCCCATACCAATAATGGCAACAATCAGCAGAAGTTGACTGAGGATCAGCCAGCCGCGGCGTCTGCCAAGAAACGGTGGGGTGTAACGATCCATCAGGGGGGACCACAGAAATTTGAATACGTAGGCTTGGCCAACCAGAGAGAAAAAACCAATGGTTTTTAGATCGACATTCTCAATGGTCATCCAGGCTTGCAATGTGCCGGATGTCAATGCCAGTGGTAAACCGGAAGCGAAACCAAGCAACAGCATAAAAAGTGAGTTGCGTTGGCTGAACAACGTAATGATGCGACTAAACATGGCGAGTCCTTTCCCTTGCTCCGTGAGACGTAAGGAGCAAGGGAAGCGGCGTACAGAAATTAACGAGCGTTTTCTTTGATAAAGCTACTTACGCTGGTGTCTTGCGCCATGTCGTTGATGACATCGCCTAACACGGTGTTAACCGCATTGGTAATATTTTCATTATTGGCGGTAAATGCGCCCTGAACGCTATAGGTTGAGCGGTAGTTTTTCATCTGCTTGTTGCCATTTGCCGCTTGAGAAATGATGGAGATATCTGCTTTGGTCGTGATGCTGTAGCGCAGGTTGCCTTCAGAGACATCGGCGTACAGGTGGTTAACTACGATCTGCAAAGCTACTGGACCACCGGTTCCAATCATATAACCACGCGCGGTCATTTGCTTTTCCAGTGCTTCTTGCAACAGGAAACGCAGATCGCGGGAAGGTGTCAGCGTAATCAGTTGGCCATCGCGATTCACTTTCGCCAGAGCCTGATCGGCGCGCTGATCTGCGCCATTGATGCTAATTGTTACGCCCATCAAGGTCGGATCCTGAGCAGGCACGCCAATTTTTGGGCTGATGTTCAGTGTGTTGCTTTTTGCTGCACATCCTGCAAGCAGGATGATGGCCAGAAGAGGGAAAAATAATTTTTTTAACATTCGTATTTTCTCAATAATGATTAGTGTGGTGAGCTGACAAATATTGTTGATATCATATCATCGCCACTGGCAGGGAAAAGAGCCGATAGCAGGTAAATTGTCCTGAAATCCATCTTTTTCATGCTTTTGACCTGGAAAAACCGTTTTTATCACATCAAGCCTGTCGCTGACATATCAATTTATTGCGAGCGTTTTTCTTCTTTCTATGCCGTTTTTACGCATAACCGATTGAAAAACGCTAAGGTTATAACAGTCATGTCGCGTTGATATCCCATTTTCCCCAAGCCGAAAGGGTAGCCGTATGATGCGTGAAACGATAGAAGAGAAGTTGCGTGTGGGTTTTGAACCCGCTCATTTAGAGGTAACTGACGAAAGCTATCGGCACAACGTGCCTGCTGGAGCGGAAAGCCATTTCAAAGTTGTGCTGGTCAGCGATAAATTCACGGGTGAGCGCGTGATTGGGCGACATCGTGCAGTTTATGCCGTATTGGCTGCGGAGCTCGCGGGTTCGGTGCATGCGTTAGCGCTGCATACATATACGACCAAAGAGTGGATCAGCTTGCAAAACGCCGTCCCTTCTTCACCTCCCTGTGGTGGTGCTGGTATCCTTTCTTAAGTCATGAATATGACCCGTTCCTGACATATTGGAGTGGGTTACTGACAAAAAGTGTGAATCTGTTGCTGTAATAGTCTGCCCGCTGTTCTCGACTCATCCTCTCTATATCGCTATAATGCTGCGTCTATTTTTCCTGAATGTATTCGGGACGCTTCTGACTACAAGGACGGGGTTGGCAATTTCCCGGTTCTGCGAGGTTGAGTCGAGCTGTGTGCCTTAGATGGCGGCAGTCTGAATAAGCCTTGCTGTCGTGAGAATAGTTTTGGGGTTGACCGATCACTGTGATTTTTTGAGGTAACAAGATGCAAGTTTCAGTTGAAACCACTCAAGGTCTGGGACGTCGCGTAACGATTACCGTTGCTGCTGACATCATTGAGAGTGCGGTGAAGAGCGAGCTGGTCAACGCGGCCAAAAAAGTACGTATTGACGGTTTTCGTAAAGGCAAAGTGCCGATGAATGTTGTTGCTCAGCGTTATGGTGCCTCTGTGCGTCAGGACGTATTGGGTGACCTGATGCAGCGCAACTTTGTTGACGCTATCATCAAAGAAAAAATTAATCCGGTTGGCGCGCCTAACTATACCCCCGGCGAATATGCCGTAGGTGGCGACTTCACTTACACTGTAGAGTTTGACGTGTACCCGGAAGTCGAACTGAAAGGTCTGGAAGCAATCGAAGTTGAAAAACCGGTTGTTGAAGTGACTGATGCTGACGTTGATACCATGCTGGATACGCTGCGTAAGCAACAGGCGACTTGGAAAGAAACTGACCGTGCTGCGACAGCCGAAGATCGTGCAACGATCGATTTCACTGGCTCTATCGACGGTGAAGTCTTCGAAGGCGGAAAAGCGTCCGACTTCGTTCTGGCAATGGGCCAGAGCCGCATGATCCCAGGTTTTGAAGATGGTATCGTTGGGCACAAAGCGGGTGAAGAATTCACTATCAACGTGAATTTCCCAGAAGACTACCACGCTGAAAATCTGAAAGGAAAAGCGGCTCAGTTCGTTATCGTCCTGAAGAAAGTTGAAGAGCGTGAGCTGCCTGAACTGACTGAAGAATTCATCAAACGTTTCGGCGTGGCTGATGGTTCTCAGGAAGGTCTGCGTGCTGAAGTCCGTAAAAATATGGAACGTGAGCTGAAAGGCGCGGTGCGTAACCGTGTGAAAACTCAGGTTCTGGATGGACTGATCAACGCCAACGACATCGAAGTGCCAGTTGCACTGATCGATGGCGAAATCGATGTTCTGCGCCGTCAGGCTGCACAGCGTTTTGGTGGCAACGAGAAGCAAGCGCTGGAATTACCGCGTGAACTGTTCGAAGAGCAAGCTAAACGCCGCGTTGTTATCGGTTTATTGCTGGGCGAAGTGATCAGCAGCAACGAGCTGAAAGCTGACGAAGCACGCGTTAATGTACTGATCGAAGAGATGGCTTCTGCTTACGAAGATCCGCAGGAAGTTATCGAGTTCTACAGCAAGAATAAAGAGCTGCTGAACAACATGCGTAACGTCGCACTGGAAGAGCAAGCGGTTGAAACTGTGCTTGCTAAAGCGAAAGTCGTTGAGAAATCAGTAAGCTTCAACGAACTGATGAATCAAACGACTACGGCGTAAACGTTGTTGATATCAACATTGTTTATTGCGTAGCGGGGTGCTTCCCTATCAAAGCCCGTGCCTTATGGCGCGGGCTTTTTGCTTATAGCTTTGCGTAATCGTAGTGCCGATGATGACCGGTGAGGCGATCTTTTACCTCCGGTGTTGGACGCCTCCGTTCCTGTCAGACAATACGCAAGGAATGGTCACCTGAAATTGCACTATTATTAAGTCAGGCGAGAATTTATTAGGTCGTGCAAAGAGTTAAACCACAGATTTGCCGTGCCGATAACGTGTTAATAATAAAATAATTGGCTCTTTAATAGAGAGCGATTGATAGTGTAAGCTTGAAATACAATGCACGTGCCCCCACTCACTGAAGAGGAAAGGCCGGCACAGCAGTTAAGGATTCTCGGCCGTTGGGTTGTTCAACAGTGACGGGGGCAGGGTTCCATAGTCATCCCCCCCTATCTCTAGTAGAATTGAGCTATGCAATGATTGAACAACGCAATAAGAGTGCCGGACGCATTTTATCTAGGAGACGTGAATGTCATACAGTGGCGAACAAGAAAGACAAGCACCTCATATGGCGTTAGTGCCGATGGTGGTTGAACAGACTGCGCGTGGGGAACGTTCTTACGATATCTATTCCCGTCTACTAAAAGAACGGATAATCTTTCTGACCGGTCAGGTGGAAGATTACATGGCGAATTTGGTTGTGGCACAGATGCTGTTTCTGGAAGCCGAAAACCCAGAAAAAGACATTTATCTGTACATTAACTCTCCAGGTGGCGTTATTACTGCTGGTATGTCTATTTACGACACCATGCAGTTTATCAAGCCGGATGTCAGCACGATCTGTATGGGACAGGCTTGTTCAATGGGCGCGTTCCTGTTGACTGCGGGTGCTAAAGGTAAACGTATTTGCTTACCTAACTCGCGCGTTATGATTCACCAGCCGTTGGGTGGTTTCCAGGGGCAGGCAACGGATATTGAAATCCATGCCAAAGAAATACTGAAAGTAAAAGCCAAAATGAATGAGCTGATGGCGAAACACACGGGGCAACCTCTTGAAGCGATAGAGAGAGACACAGAGCGCGATCGTTTCCTCTCTGCTAGCGAGGCAGTAGAATACGGTTTGGTAGACTCCGTATTCACTAACCGTGGGTAATAATTCGCCATATTAGCGGTCTGGTGTGGCTAAAAATCAGTGTTCGACCGATAGTCTGTTGTGCGGGGTTATTTTACGCGTATTGGCTATAAGTATCGGCGTTCGTTGTAGCGATATCGCTGTGGTTGGCCTGCGGGCAAAAGACGAAGAAGAGGTTTAACTCATGACAGATAAGCGCAAAGACGGTTCAGGAAAGTTACTGTACTGCTCTTTTTGCGGCAAGAGCCAGCATGAAGTGCGTAAGCTGATTGCCGGGCCGTCGGTGTATATCTGCGATGAATGTGTTGACTTGTGTAACGACATTATTCGCGAAGAAATTAAGGAAGTAGCGCCACATCGTGAGCGCAGTGCGTTGCCGACGCCACACGAAATTCGCCGCCACCTTGACGATTACGTCATTGGTCAAGAGCAGGCCAAGAAGGTGTTGGCTGTTGCGGTATATAACCACTATAAACGCTTGCGTAATGGTGACAGCAGCAACGGAATCGAGCTGGGTAAAAGTAACATCCTGCTGATCGGTCCGACAGGGAGCGGTAAAACGCTGTTGGCTGAAACCCTGGCGCGTTTCCTGGATGTTCCGTTCACCATGGCGGATGCTACCACGCTGACTGAAGCGGGTTATGTCGGTGAAGACGTTGAAAACATCATTCAGAAGCTGTTGCAGAAGTGTGATTACGATGTGCAGAAAGCGCAGCGTGGGATTGTCTATATCGATGAAATCGACAAGATTTCTCGTAAGTCAGACAACCCATCGATCACCCGTGATGTATCTGGTGAAGGCGTGCAACAGGCGCTGTTGAAGCTGATCGAAGGGACCATCGCAGCGGTGCCGCCGCAGGGTGGACGTAAGCATCCGCAGCAGGAGTTCTTGCAGGTTGATACCTCCAAGATCCTCTTCATCTGTGGTGGGGCGTTCGCGGGTCTGGACAAAGTGATCGAGCAGCGTACCGATACGGGACGCGGTATTGGTTTCAACGCGACAGTTAAAGGATCGGCTGAAAAAGCGACCGAAGGCGAACTGTTAAGTCATGTTGAACCGGGCGATTTGATCAAGTTTGGTTTGATTCCTGAGTTCATCGGACGTCTGCCGGTTGTCGCAACGCTGAGAGAATTGAGCGAAGACGCATTGATTCAGATTCTGCGTGAGCCGAAGAATGCACTGACCAAACAATATCAGGCGCTGTTCAATTTGGAAGGCGTTGAGCTGGAATTCCGTGATGAAGCGCTGACGGCGATTGCGAAAAAAGCGATGGTTCGTAAGACCGGCGCACGTGGTTTGCGTTCCATTGTTGAAGCCGCGCTGCTGGAGACGATGTACGATCTGCCATCGCTGGAAAGTGTGGATAAAGTTGTTATTGACGAATCCGTGATTGCTGGGCATTCAGAGCCATTATTAATCTATGGTAAGCATGAAACACAGCAGGCTTCCGGCGAATAATTAATCAATTAAGCCGTATCAAGAAATAAAAATGGGGGATTTTATCCCCCATTTGTTTTTTACACGCATGCTGGTCGTTGAATGTGAGACATTTATCCCCATATACTCAAATACCTATTTGATGAAACGGTGAAAACCGCGTTTCACGAGATTCCCATAACCTGGCGGAAACGAAACTAAGAGAGAGCTCTATGAACCCTGAGCGTTCCGAACGCATAGAAATCCCCGTATTGCCATTGCGCGATGTGGTGGTTTATCCGCACATGGTCATTCCGTTGTTTGTTGGTCGGGAGAAATCGATTCGGTGCCTTGAAGCAGCAATGGATCATGACAAGAAGATCATGCTGGTGGCACAGAAAGAAGCCTCAACGGATGAGCCAAGTATTAACGATCTTTTCTCGGTAGGGACAGTAGCCTCAATTCTTCAAATGCTGAAACTACCTGACGGCACGGTAAAAGTGCTGGTCGAGGGGTTACAGCGTGCGCGTATTACGACGCTCTCTGACAGCGGTGAGCATTTCGCTGCACACGCAGAATATCTTGATTCTCCGGCGATTGATGAGCGTGAGCAGGAAGTTCTCATGCGCACGGCGATCAATCAGTTTGAGGGATACATCAAGCTGAACAAGAAGATTCCGCCGGAAGTTCTGACCTCTCTGAACAGTATTGACGATGCCGCGCGCTTAGCCGACACCATTGCCGCGCACATGCCGTTGAAATTGACTGACAAGCAGTCTGTACTTGAAATGTTCGACATCACTGAACGCTTAGAGTACCTGATGGCGATGATGGAATCCGAAATCGACCTGTTGCAGGTAGAAAAACGGATCCGCGGCCGCGTTAAGAAGCAAATGGAAAAAAGCCAGCGTGAGTACTATCTGAATGAGCAAATGAAAGCCATTCAGAAAGAGCTGGGAGAGATGGATGATGCACCTGATGAACACGAAGCGTTAAAGCGTAAAATTGAAGCGGCGAAAATGCCGAAAGACGCGCGTGAAAAAGCCGAGGCTGAGTTACAAAAGCTGAGGATGATGTCGCCGATGTCGGCTGAAGCGACCGTGGTGCGCAGCTATATCGACTGGATGGTGCAGGTGCCATGGAATGCGCGTAGCAAAGTGAAGAAAGATTTGCTGAAAGCGCAGGAAATGCTGGATACCGACCACTACGGTCTGGATCGCGTGAAAGAACGTATCCTCGAATATCTCGCAGTACAGAGCCGTGTTAGCAAGATAAAAGGGCCGATTCTGTGTCTGGTTGGGCCTCCTGGCGTGGGTAAAACCTCACTCGGTCAGTCTATCGCTAAAGCGACTGGACGTCAGTATGTGCGCATGGCGTTGGGTGGTGTGCGTGACGAAGCCGAAATCCGTGGGCACCGCCGTACCTATATCGGTTCAATGCCGGGCAAGCTAATCCAGAAAATGGCGAAAGTCGGTGTAAAAAACCCACTATTCCTGCTGGATGAGATCGATAAAATGTCTTCCGACATGCGTGGCGATCCGGCTTCTGCCTTGCTGGAAGTACTCGACCCTGAGCAGAATGTCGCGTTTAACGATCACTATCTGGAAGTCGATTACGATCTGTCCGATGTGATGTTTGTTGCTACGTCTAACTCTATGAATATTCCGGCACCGTTGCTTGACCGTATGGAGGTTATTCGTCTTTCCGGCTATACCGAAGATGAAAAACTGAATATTGCCAAGCAGCACTTGCTGCCGAAACAGATTGAACGTAATGCGCTGAAAAAGGGCGAGCTGTCGGTAGAAGACAGTGCGATTGTTGGTATTATCCGTTATTACACGCGTGAAGCGGGCGTGCGTAGTCTGGAGCGTGAAATTTCCAAACTGTGCCGTAAAGCAGTAAAAACGCTGTTGATGGATAAATCCACTAAGCATATCCAGATTTCGGGCGATAACCTTAAAGATTTCCTTGGGGTACAGCGCTTTGACTATGGTCGCGCGGACGATGAAAATCGCGTAGGGCAGGTGACCGGACTGGCCTGGACGGAAGTTGGTGGTGATCTGCTGACGATTGAAACCGCCTGCGTACCGGGCAAGGGTAAACTGACCTATACCGGCTCGTTGGGTGAGGTCATGCAAGAGTCGATTCAGGCTGCGCTTACCGTGGTTCGTGCCAGAGCGGAAAAATTAGGCATCAATGCTGATTTTTACGAGAAGCGTGATATCCACGTTCACGTTCCTGAAGGTGCAACGCCAAAAGACGGGCCGAGTGCAGGTATCGCTATGTGTACTGCGCTGGTTTCCTGTCTGACCGGTAACCCAGTGCGTGCCGACGTGGCGATGACGGGAGAGATTACCCTGCGTGGTCTGGTGCTGCCGATCGGTGGTCTGAAAGAGAAACTACTGGCCGCACACCGTGGTGGTATCAAGACGGTATTGATTCCAGATGACAACAAGCGCGATCTGGAAGAGATTCCACAGAACGTGATTGCCGATCTGGAAATCCATCCGGTGAAGCGTATCGAGGAAGTGTTGGCGTTAGCGTTGCTGAATGCGCCTTCTGGCATCCAGGTGGTCTCGACCCCTAAAGCCAAAGCCAAGGCTAAGGCAAAATAGTGACCTGTCGCAAAAACCCTTGATAAAATCAGGGCTGGTGAGTGAAATCGTGCTTGCCAGCTTTTTTTTGTACCGCTAAGTTAGAGCACTGTTAGTTTTAGCCGTAACTGGCTAAGACATGACAGTATTGATTATAAATTACGTGTCGCGTCTTGGGACATTGAAGCGCGATAAGAGAATTCCAGAGGGGATGACAGAGTGAACAAGTCACAATTGATCGACAAAATTGCCGCAGATGCTGATATTTCCAAAGCGGCAGCAGGGCGTGTGTTAGATGCAATTATTGGTTCCGTTACCGAATCCCTGAAAGAAGGGGATGATGTTGCTTTGGTTGGCTTTGGTACTTTCTCAGTACGTGAACGTGCTGCTCGTACCGGTCGTAACCCGCAAACTGGTAAGGAAATCAGTATCCCTGCGGCAAAAGTACCAGGATTCCGTGCTGGTAAAACGCTGAAAGACGCCGTTAACTGATTATTACGTCACAGGTTTGGCTGATAACCACTTCGGGTTGCCAAACAATACCTGACGCAATGATATTGGTAGGGTAAGATACGGGGCGCATCATTTTATGATGTGCCTTTTATTTTATTAGGACTATACCCCAAATAATTCGAGTTTCAGGAAGGCGGCAAGGGAAGGAGTCCCGATGAGCTTACTCAGGTAAGTGGTTCGGGTGAGTGAACGCAGCCAACGTACATGCAACTTGAAGTATTACCGGTATATACATACCCGACACATTGCAGAACGTGGCGGGCAATAAGCTTAAGTGCGCCCTAGCCTTGTATTGGGCTATAGCAATCGCAAGGATGCATGGCTCCGGCCAGCGCAGGGAGTTTTATCCATTCTACAGCGGAGTGTTGTCACATTATGATGGACAATTTACGTACGGCTGCGAATAACGTCGTGCTCAAAATTATTCTTGCTTTGATCATCGCATCATTCGTTTTAACTGGCGTTGGTGATTATCTTATTGGTGGTTCAGGAGATTACGCTGCAAAGGTGAACGGGCAGGAAATTACCCGTGCTCAGCTTGAGCAGGCGGTACAAAACGAACGCAGTCGTCAACAGGAAACTCTGGGTGAGAATTTCTCTCTTCTGGCGAGCAATGACGGTTATATGCAGCAACTGCGTAGGCAGGCACTCTCCCAACTGATTGATGAAACCTTGCTGGATCAGTATGCCAACAAGCTGGGACTAAACATCAGTGATGCGCAAATCAAACAGGCGATCTTTGATGTTCCCGCGTTTCAGACAAACAACCGTTTTGATAATGAAAAGTATCTGGATCAGGTTCGTCGCCTTGGCGTAACGCCGGATATGTATGCTCAGATGCTGCGTAAGCAACTGACGTCACAACAGCTGATTCGCGGTTTTGGCAATACGGCGTTCCTGCTGCCGCAGGAGATCGATAATCTGGTGAAACTGGCTGCGCAGGATCGTGTTGTCCGTGTGGCAACCATTGATATCGCTGCCAAAGCGAAAGCTCAGACCGTTGCTGACGATGAAGTCCAGAGTTATTACGATCAAAACAAAGGGAATTTCATCGCACCGGAAGAATTCAAGGTCAGCTATATCACGCTGGATGCGGCAAGCATCATGGATAGTGTGAAAGTGGACGATAAAGCTATCAATGATTTCTACGAGCAGAATAAGAACGACTATTCTCAACCTGAGCGCAAAAAATTCAGTGTCATTCAGGTGAAGAATGAGGCTGAGGCCGCATCTGTTCTGGATTCGCTGAAGCAAGGTGGCGACTTCGCTGCTCTCGCGAAAGAAAAATCAACGGACATCATCTCGCGTCGCAACGGTGGCGATCTGGGATGGATGGACGAAAACAGCATGATTGATGAGCTTAAACAGGCAAAACTGACGGAGAAAGGTCAGGTTTCCGCAGCGATTAAATCATCTGTGGGTTATCTGATTGTGCGTCTGGACGATGTTCAGCCACAGCAGGTCAAACCGCTGAGCGAAGTGCGTGCCGAGATTGCTGAGAAAGTGAAGCACGAGAAAGCGCAGGATGGTTACTATGCGCTGCAACAAAAAATCAGCGAAGCAGCTAGCAATGACAATGAATCTCTTGCTTCAGCTGAAGAGGCTGCCAGTGTGAAAGCAGCGCAGACAGAGTGGTTTACGCGTGAGAAAGTTCCAGCTGTACTGAACTTCCAACCGGTAACGCAGGCTATCTTTAGCGGTGCGTTGCTGGGTGAGAACGGTGCTGCTGGCAACAACTCTGATGTTATTAACGTTGACGGTGACCGTGCTTTTGTTCTGCGCATCACTGAGCATAAGCCTGAAAGCACTCGCCCTCTGGATCAGGTTCGTACCGAGATCGTAGAGGCGTTGAAGCGTCAGAAGGCTGAACAGCAGGCTCGTGTGGACGCTGAAAAAATTCTGGCTGAGCTGAAGCAAGGCAAAGATGACGCACTTAAAGCTGCTGGGTTGAGCTTTGGGGAAGCAAAAACGATGTCTTCTATCTCTCAAGGTGATGCAACGGCTGAGGCGATTTTTGCGATGCCACATCCACAGAAAGATAAGCCGTCTTATGCGATTACGCAGGATCAGGCGGGCAACATCGTGCTGGCTGCGCTAGATAGCGTGACGCCACATCAGCTAAACGATGAGCAGAAAACACAGTTTGCCAGCCAGGTTCAGCAAGGTTCTCTGGGTGCGCTGTTTGATTCTCTGCTGTCCAGCTTGCGTAGTGAAGCGAAAATCAAGATGGGCAATGCGGCGCAAGAACAGCAATAAGCTCCGCAAAAATTTGCAAATCGTTGCAACAACTAAAGGCCGCTTTCGCGGCCTTTTCCACATTTAAATTCTGCTGTTTGCGGTGTTGATGGGTCTGCGGCAAGGTAGCCGTGCTGTCACACACAAGGAGGAAACAGCATGAAAAAATCAGGAATAAAAGCACTGTGCTTGATAATTGGAATGAGTTTGTCTGGGCTGCCATTACTGGTTCAGGCGGCATCTAAAGCCGCTGACAGTACTGTGACGGCGGTGAAGTCTGCGCCAGCAGATCAGAAGGCGGAAAAAGCAACGCTTCCTGATGGTGATGAGGATAAGGTAAGCATTAATACGGCGAACGCTGTTGATTTGGCTGAAATAATGAACGGTGTCGGCCTTAAAAAAGCGGAAGCGATCGTTAACTATCGCGAGCAAAATGGCCCTTTTACCCAGGTCGATCAATTAACTGAGGTCCCAGGAATTGGGGCTGCATTAGTTGAACGTAATCTCTCTCGTTTAAAACTGTGACGTTTTTAAAATTGTGACGTTGGTCGCAGCCCAGTCGAGCACTTCCTCGGGGCTGCGAACCTCTGCTAGGCTAATTATCAGGTCGTACCAGTTGCTGATTGTCACAGGAGCATTAGCGTTATGCAGACTTTCATTACCGTTCGTGGTTATCACATTGATGTTTATCAGCATGTTAATAACGCGCGCTATCTGGAGTTTCTGGAAGAGGCTCGTTGGCAATGGTTGGAAACGTTACCCGCTTTTGGCTGGATGCGTAGCAACAATATTGCTTTCGTGGTGGTGAACATCAATATTAACTATCGCAAACCTGCCGTTCTCGGTGATGTGCTGCGCGTTGATAGCGGATTACTGCAGATGAATACGAAAAGCGGCGTGATCAGTCAAAAGATAACCCGAGTGTCTGATGAAAGTGATGTGGCGGATGCTATGCTGACGTTTGTCTGCATTGATTTATTGACGCAAAAAGCGTTGCCGCTGGAAGGAGAACTGCTGGAACACTTAAACGCGATTCGCCGTTAACATGAAGCAGCATGCCGTTTCTGTACGAAGTGACATGCCGTTTTTACTTTGAGTGACATCTCTGCGAGTCGAAGTCTCAGCGTAACCCGACTTTCTGCTTCAGTGAAGCCATGACCGTCGCTGCGTCTTTTTGATATTGTGCGAGTCCGTTTGCGCGTAAATGGCAGGCGGCACACTGGCCACACCCATCACCCTTGATGCCGTTATAGCAGGTTAACGTGTGGTAACGAACCGTATCGAGCTGCTGATAATAGTCCGCTAGCGCCCAGGTTTCGGCCTTATTGAGCCACATCAGCGGAGTTTCAAAACGGATATCACGTGCAATACCTAAAACAATGGCCTGATTCAGAGCCTTTACGAACTCGTCGCGACAATCTGGGTAACCAGAAAAATCGGTCTCACACACGCCGGTAATGACGGCTTCTGCACCAACCTGATAGGCGTAGATAGAAGCGAGTGTCAGGAAAAGAATGTTTCTTCCCGGAACGAAGGTGTTGGGGATGCCTTGTGCATTGGCATCGTAATCAGGAACCGGGATGCTGTCGCGCGTTAAGCTGCTGGTGGCGAGTTCATTCAGTAAGCCGACGTCCAGAACCTTATGTGCCGCTGCGCCCAATTTCTGGCTGAGTTCTTGGGCGACTTCAATTTCCGCGCGGTGGCGTTGTCCATAATCGAAGGTGATGCAGTGGACGTCATCATAATCTTGCAGAGCCTGAATCAGGCAGGTTGTGGAATCTTGTCCACCGCTAAAAACGACAACAGCACGTTTCATTCTTCATTCACCTTAGCGTGATGTTAGCCGCAAAACGTCTGTAACGCAGTGCGGTGCAAAGTCGCTATGTTACCTGAAACCATGTTACCTGAAAAATAGCCCGTATTCAGCGTTGCGGCTGCGCGCTGAATACACCAGCCTCACGCCAGACTGGGTTCCGGTATGAGAAAGGACATCTCCGGGTTGTTCAGGGCGTTGAGGTAAGGGCTAATGTCGCCGATGTTTTTTTCTACCCAGCTACTGTTGTAGTAGGTGTCCAGATAGCGTTCGCCGCTGTCACATAACAGGGTCACAATCGCGCCTTTTTGGCCATGGTTAACCATTTCTTTGGCCAATTGCAGCATACCCCAAACATTCGTGCCAGTAGAGGCGCCTGCTTTGCGGCCTAATACGCTTTCCAGCCAGTACAGCGTTGCGATGCTGGCGGCATCCGGCACTTTGATCATGCTATCAATGACGCCTGGAATAAAAGAAGGCTCGGCACGCGGGCGGCCGATACCTTCTATCCGACTGCCGCATGGGCCAATGATGGAACGATCCTGTTTCTGATAGCAGTCGTAGAAGACCGAGTTTTCTGGATCGACGACGACCAGTTGCGTATCCAACCCCTGATAGCGAATGTAGCGACCGAGCGTTGCTGACGTGCCGCCCGTACCGGCACTCATCACAATGTAGTCCGGTACGGGATGGGGTTCACGTGCCATTTGACGGTAAATGCTGTCGGCAATATTGTTATTGCCACGCCAGTCGGTAGCGCGTTCCGCGTAGGTGAACTGGTCCATATAGTGGCCGTTCATCTCTTGCGCCAGCTGTTCGGATGCAGCATAGATTTGTCCCGCCTGCTCAACAAAATGACAGCGCCCGCCATAGAAAGCGATTTGCTCTATTTTTCTTTTTGCGGTGCAGGACGGCATGACGGCAATAAACGGTAAGCCAAGCAAGCGTGCAAAATAGGCTTCTGATACGGCGGTACTGCCAGATGACGCTTCGATAATTGGCGTACCTTCTTTAATCCAACCGTTGCACAGCCCGTAGAGAAACAAGGAGCGCGCCAGGCGATGCTTCAGGCTACCGCTGGGGTGTGTGCTTTCATCTTTGAGATAAAAATAGATACCGGGATAATCCGGCAGGGTCAGACGTATAAGATGCGTATCAGCCGAACGCTGAAAATCTGCTTCGATAGCGCTGATGGCATTTTTAACCCAGGCATTGGTCATCATGAAAACTCGGTTAGTTATTATGCGAATAGATTAACGAGTTTTTAGGATAAAAAAATTACCTTTTTATCTCTTAATATTCAGTTTAAGGGAAATATTTACTCTTTATTGATTTATATGGGGATGTTTTTACTATCGAGGTGCATGAAGTGTCGCTATTCTAAAAATCATGGGGCGGTGATGGTATTGCAGAAAAAGTCATTAAGGTCATCAGCTATACTGATGGCACCAACAATGCTATCCCACCCTTTTTTTGGTGGAAAGAATATTGCTTTTATCTCTTAATAGAGGATGGTTGGGAAAGTTTTTCTATCGAGCGGCTATGTTGGGTAAAATTATGCTGGATAAAATTGATCGTACACTGCTGAATATGTTGCAACAGGATTGCACGCTTTCGCTTCAGACGCTGGCTGATGCAGTTAATCTGACATCCACGCCGTGCTGGAAACGTCTGAAGCGTCTGGAAGAAGAGGGAATCATTCGGGCTCGGGTGGCGCTGCTGGATAATGAACGTCTCGGGTTAGGGCTAACTGCGTTTGTCTTACTGAAGACGCAACAGCACAATCGTGACTGGTATCAGACCTTCACTCGCGTGGTGTCCGACATGCCGGAAGTGCTGGCTTTTTATCGCATGGCGGGAGAATACGATTATCTGATGCAGGTTCAGGTCGCTGATATGAAAAGCTATGATGATTTCTATAAGCGGTTAGTGAATGGTATTCCCGGGCTGGTAGATGTAACATCTAGCTTTGCTATGGAACGAATCAAACATACCACGGCACTGCCTTTATCCCTGTGATTCATCGTCCATCCATCTTTTGTATAATCACTTTTCTGAGTCTGTCATGACCCGTCTGCCTATTGGAATGAAAACCGCGTGAGACTGTTTGCTCAACTGAGTTGGTATTTTCGTCGTGAATGGCGGCGTTATCTGGGTGCTGTCGCGCTATTGATTGCGATTGCCATTCTGCAATTACTCCCCCCAAAACTGGTCGGCGTTATTGTCGATGGAGTGACGCAACACGGCATGTCGATGGCCGAAATGATGCAGTGGATTGGCGTGATGCTGCTTACCGCCGTCATGGTGTATCTACTGCGCTACGTGTGGCGAGTATTCCTGTTTGGAGCGTCATACCAATTGGCGGTCGAGTTACGAGCAGATTTTTACCGTCAACTGAGTCGTCAACATCCTGCATTTTATCAACGCCACCGTACCGGCGATCTGATGGCACGCGCTACAAACGATGTCGATCGCGTGGTATTTGCCGCCGGAGAAGGCGTGCTGACGCTGGTCGATTCGATGGTGATGGGCTGTGCCGTACTGATTGTCATGTGCACGCAAATCAGCTGGGAACTGACCCTGTTGGCGCTGCTCCCAATGCCGGTCATGGCGATTTTCATCAAACGCTACGGTACCCAACTGCATAACCGCTTCAAATTCGCCCAGGCTGCGTTTTCTTCGCTTAACGATCAGGCGCAGGAAAGTTTGACCAGCATTCGGATGATTAAAGCCTTTGGGTTGGAAAACTACCAATCCGCGCGTTTCGCGCAGGTTGCGGCGGATGCCGGTGCTAAAAATATGCACGTTGCCCGAGTCGATGCCCGGTTCGATCCCACGATTTATATTGCCGTCGGACTGTCGAATTTGCTGGCGATTGGCGGTGGTAGTTGGATGGTGATTAACGGTTCAATAACGTTAGGGCTGTTGACGAGTTTTGTCATGTATCTGGGATTGATGATCTGGCCGATGCTGGCGCTGGCCTGGATGTTTAATATTGTTGAACGCGGTAGCGCGGCATATGGCCGCATTCGTCAGCTACTTGCGGAAGAGCTCGTGGTGAAAGACGGTGAGGAATCATTGCCTGCCAAGCGGGGTATATTGGAGGTGAATATCTCTGCATTTCGCTACCCAGATAATACTCGTGATGCTTTACAGCATGTTCAGTTTACGTTGGCACCGGGCAATATGCTGGGATTATGCGGGCCGACGGGATCGGGGAAAAGTACGTTGTTGGCGTTAATTTTGCGTCATTTTGATAGCCAATCGGGAGAAATTCGTTATCACGATCGTCCATTAGACGCTATTCGGTTGGATGAACTGCGCAACCGCTTTGCTGTCGTGGGACAAATGCCTTTTTTGTTTTCGGACACGGTGGCACAAAACATCGCACTGGGCCGGCCTGATGCCACACAACAAGAGATTGAACAGGCTGCGCGGCTTGCGAGTGTCCATGATGACATTCTACGTTTGCCTAAGGGTTACCAGACGGAGGTTGGCGAGCGCGGCGTGATGCTATCGGGCGGTCAAAAACAGCGAATTGCGATTGCGCGTGCGCTATTGCTTGATGCTGAAATTTTGGTGCTGGACGATGCGCTGTCTGCGGTTGATGGGCGAACGGAGCACCAGATTTTGCAGAATCTCAAAACATGGGGCGAAAAGCGGACGCTGATCATCAGCGCACATCGCCTGTCAGCCCTAACCGAAGCGAATGAAATCGTGGTGTTGCAGCAGGGACAAACAGCGCAGCGTGGCACACATAGAGCGTTGGCCGCAGAGCCCGGCTGGTATCGGGATATGTACCGTTATCAACAGCTGGAGGCGGCGCTGGATGATGTGCCGCAGTTGGAAGGAACGAAAAATGAATAGCCCTCAACAGTTTTGGCCAACCCTGAAGCGTCTGTTGGCCTATGGTTCTCCCTGGAGAAAACCGCTGATACAAGGCGTACTCATGCTGTGGGTTGCTGCTATCGCTGAAGTCTCTGGTCCCGTGCTGGTGAGCTATTTTATTGACGATCTGGTGGCAAAAGGTCAGTTTCCGCTGGCGATTGCGGCTGGCTTGGCAATGGTCTATATCCTGCTGCAAATTCTGGCGGCCTCGCTGCACTATTTCCAGACACTGTTGTTTAACCGGGTCGCAGTGGGTGTCGTTCAGCAACTGCGTATTGATGTGATGGATGCCGCTTTGCGTCAGCCGCTTAGCACATTTGATACACAGCCTGTTGGGCAGTTGATTTCACGCGTCACCAATGACACCGAGGTAGTGAAAGATCTGTATGTCATGGTGGTGTCAACGGTATTACGCAGTGCGGCGTTGGTTGGTGCGATGCTGGTGGCGATGTTCAGTCTGAACTGGCAGATGGCGCTCGTTGCGCTGATGATTTTCCCTGCGGTCGCGACGGTCATGGTGCTCTATCACCGCTTTAGTACGCCGACTGTGCGCAAGGTGCGAAGCTATCTGGCGGACATTAACGATGGTTTCAACGAAGTGATTAATGGCATGGGTGTCATCCAGCAATTTCGCCAGCAGGCACGCTTTGGCAAGAAGTTGGGTGCAGCCAGCCATGAGCATTATGAAGCCCGTATGAAGGCCTTGCGTCTGGAAGGTTTTCTGCTGCGGCCTCTGCTGAGCTTATTTGCCGCGATGGTACTGTGTGGTTTGTTGATCCAATTTGGTTTTAGCTCGATGGGGTCGGTTGGCGTTGGGGTTCTGTACGCGTTTATCAACTACCTTGGCCGCTTAAATGAACCACTGATTGAGCTGACCACCCAGCAATCCATGTTACAGCAGGCGGTCGTCGCCGGTGAACGTATCTTTGAACTGATGGATGGCAAAAAGCAGACCTACGGCAATGACGAGCGCCCCCTGAGTACCGGGCGCGTTGATATTGACGATGTCTCTTTTTCTTATGGTACAGAAACACGCGTGCTACAGAATATTTCCCTGACGATACCTGAGCGCGGTTTTGTCGCCTTAGTGGGGCATACCGGCAGTGGGAAAAGTACGCTAGCCAGCCTACTTATGGGGTATTACGTGCCAGATGAGGGTGAGATTCGGCTTGATGACCGGCCGCTGTCGACGCTCTCTCATACCGTTTTGCGCCAAAATGTGGCAATGGTTCAACAGGATCCCGTTGTCCTGGCGGAGTCGATGTTCGTGAATGTGACTTTGGGACGTGATATCAGCGAAGAGGCCGTCTGGCGTGTGCTGGAAGTGGTGCAGCTTGCTGAACTGGTTCGGGATTTTCCTGAAGGGTTGCATACGCGCATTGGTGAGCAAGGGAACAACTTGTCTACCGGACAAAAACAGCTGTTAGCGATTGCGCGGGTCTTGGTGCAAACGCCTAAAATCCTGATTCTCGATGAGGCTACTGCGAATATTGACTCTGGCACGGAGCAGGCGGTGCAAAAGGCGTTGCGCATCATCAGGGAACAGACGACCTTGATTATCATCGCCCATCGGCTTTCCACTATCGTTGAGGCCGACACGATTATGGTGCTCCATCATGGGCAAACCGTTGAGCGGGGAACGCACGAGCAACTGCTGCAACAGCAGGGCCGCTATTATCAAATGTATCAATTACAACTGGCCGGAGAGGATCTCGCTGCCATTAGCACGGAATCTTGCCCTGCATAACGCGATTATCTGTAATGCCACGGTCTGCACCGCCTCATATGGTGCAGACCAACAGTCTGCGTATAGCTTCGCACCATCAGCAAGCATTGTGATTCTGGTTTTTACTTGCCCTGCACTGAAAGTACTCTTACTGCACCAACTTAGTGCAATTATTGCCCCGGATTCTTGATTATTCCATTCCTATCGCGTTTGCTTTTTGCGCTTTTCTATCTCTAATCGCGTTCTCCTTCCTGATTTATGCCAGATAAATCATTTATGGCACACCGTTTGCTTTAATCATGACGTAGACCTACTTCATAGAGCACGTAATCGAACAAGTGGCGGGCGAAAGCCTGAACGTAATGGCTAGGGGGAAGATAAATGAAACTGGTTACTGTGGTGATAAAACCATTCAAGCTGGAAGATGTACGTGAAGCGTTATCTTCTGTTGGCATCCAGGGGCTAACCGTCACTGAGGTGAAAGGATTTGGTCGTCAGAAAGGGCACGCGGAGCTATACCGTGGCGCAGAATACAGCGTTAACTTTTTACCTAAGGTAAAAATTGATATCGCGATTGCAGACGACCAACTGGACGAAGTGATCGACGTCATCAGCAAAGCCGCGTACACCGGAAAAATTGGTGATGGCAAAATTTTTGTCGCCGAGTTGCAAAGGGTTATCCGTATTCGTACGGGTGAAACTGACGAAGCCGCACTTTAACAACACCTAGCGTAGATACGTAAATAGGGATGGATGAAAATGAAAAAACTACTCTCTTCATTAGGTCTCGGTGTGGCGGCATTACTCCCGTCCTGGGCAATGGCTGCGACACCGACAATTGATAAAGCGGATAACGCTTTTATTATGATTTGTACCGTGTTGGTACTTTTTATGACTATACCAGGCATCGCACTGTTTTATGGCGGCCTGATCCGTTCGAAGAACGTACTGTCCATGATGACGCAGGTGAGTGTAACGTTCGCGATGGTCTGTATCTTGTGGGTGGTTTACGGATATAGCCTGGCCTTCAGTGAAGGTAACGCCTTCTTCGGTGGTTTCAGTACGTTTATGCTGAAAGGCATCGGGATTGAGTCCATCAGCGGTACCTACTATCAGTTTGTGCATGTGGCTTATCAGGCTTCCTTCGCCTGTATCACCGTTGCGTTGATTGTCGGGGCGATCGCTGAGCGTATTCGTTTCTCTGCGGTGCTGATTTTTGTTGGGCTGTGGCTGACGTTCTCCTACCTGCCGATGACGCACATGGTATGGGGCGGTGGCTATCTGGCTATGGATGGCGCGTTAGACTTTGCTGGCGGTACGGTCGTTCACATCAACGCCGCGGTTGCTGGGTTGGTTGGTGCTTACCTGCTGGGCAAACGTGCTGGCTTTGGTAAAGAAGCCTTCAAACCGCATAACCTGCCGATGGTGTTTATTGGTACGGCGATTCTGTATATCGGCTGGTTTGGTTTCAATGCGGGGTCTGCGGGTGCTGCTAACGGTGTCGCCGCTCTGGCTTTCCTGAACACTGTTGTTGCGACTGCTGCTGCGATTCTGGCATGGGTTGGTGGTGAGTGGTTGGTACGCGGTAAACCTTCTCTGCTGGGCGCGTGCTCTGGCTGTATCGCAGGTCTGGTGGCAATTACCCCAGCAGCGGGTACGGTTGGCGTGGGTGGCGCCTTGATCATCGGTCTGGCTGGTGGTGTTGCGGGCCTGTGGGGCGTAACAGTACTGAAAAGATGGCTGCGTGTGGATGACCCGTGTGATGTGTTCGGTGTTCACGGCGTGTGCGGTATCGTTGGTTGTATCTTGACGGGGGTATTCACGTCGGCATCGCTGGGTGGAACAGGCTATGCTGAAGGTGTGACAATGGCGCACCAGGTTTGGGTACAGCTGTTCAGCGTGATTGTTTGTCTGGTGTGGTCTGGCGTGGTGGCATTTGTCGCCTTCAAGGTTGCGGATATGATCGTTGGTCTGCGTGTACCTGAAGAGCAAGAGCGCGAAGGTCTGGACGTTAACAGCCATGGCGAGAGCGCTTACAACCAATAAGTAAGACCGTTCAGATACAGTGAACAGGCGTGGAGGAAACTCCACGCCTGTTTTGTTTTACGGCTAACGTTGTTTAAATTGCGTTGTTGCAGCGATGTAATTCTTTTGTCAGCAGATTTACTGCTGGCGGCGACGCATGACTCCTTCCTGCACGCTAGATGCAACCAGCACACCTTCTCGGGTATAGAATTGTCCGCGTACGAAGCCACGGGCGCCGGATGCGGATGTGCTTTCCACGGTATATAACAGCCAGTCGTCTAGCCGGAAATCACGGTGGAACCACATCGAGTGATCGATCGTGGCGACCTGCATACCCGGTTCCAAAAAGCCAACGCCATGAGGCTGCAAGGCCGTGAGTAGGAAGTTGCAGTCAGACGTATAGCCAAGCAGATATTGGTGGATATGCTTGTCGTCCGGCAGCGGGCTGCTGGCACGGCACCAAACGTGTCGTATTGGCTCGTCCACTTCGCCCTTTAGCGGGTTATGGAATTTAACCGGGCGCATCTCAATCGGGCTGGCCTGAATAAATTTATCGCGAAAGCGGGGCGGCAGAAGATGCTGCATGTCTTGTGCGATTTCCTGCTCAGATTTCAGCACCTCTGGCGGTGCGACGTCTGGCATCACATTTTGGTGCTCAAACCCTTCCTCATGACTTTGAAATGAGGCAGTCATATAAAAAATGGGGCGACCATTTTGGATGGCACTAACGCGGCGAGCGCTGAAACTGTTGCCATCGCGCAGGTTTTCAACGTCATAAATAATCGGTTTTTGACTATCGCCGGGTAACAAAAAGTAGCTATGAAAAGAGTGAATGTTGCGCTCGGCAGGAACGGTCTGCTTAGCGGCCGACATGGCTTGGCCGACAACTTGCCCACCAAATACCTGGCGCAGCCCCAAATCATCGCTTTGTCCGCGAAATAGCCCTTCTTCGAGTTTCTCTAAACGCAGGAGGTCGAGAAGGGGTTGTAGTGATTCACTCATGGTATCGGCCTCAATGGATGCGAATGGATAATTATCTATTTGTTTTTTAAGGTGTAAAATATCTATTTGTGGATTTTAATTATACTGAATGTGCGGTTTTCAGGAAAATATCAGAATTTTGCACCATCATTATTGTGTTTATTGAATCATACTATTTATGAGTGCCGGTCTTCGATGCCGGTAGTCTGACAATAATAAAGGAGACTGACCGAATGAAATTATGGCATATCTTAGGCGGTATCACGTTATCGATGACTCTGGCTGCATGTGCACAGAGGGGGGATTATGGCGTTTCTCCTCAGACTGGTGCACCTGTCACCAGTGTTTCCTCCCAGCGTCCGGCTGTCGCAATGCCAGCGGTAACGGGTACGGTTAATATTCGTCAGCGCATTGCGCTACCTCACAACGCGGTTTTGACCGTTACGGTGTCTGATGCATCGCTGGCAGATGCGCCTTCAAAAGTGATTGCTCAACGCGTGACGCGTACGGAAGGAAAGCAGGCTCCTTTCCAATTCGAGTTGCCGTATAACCCGGCTGATATTCAGCCCAACGCGCGTATCTTACTCAGCGCAGCGGTTGCGATCGATAATCGTATCGTAATGGTGACGGAGAACGTCTTACCGGTCATTAGCAACGGGGTAAATAACGCCGATTTGGTGTTGGTGCCTGTCGCTTCTGTTCCTTTACCAGCGAAAAATCAGGAATCAATGATATCTAACCCGACGAATCAGACCCCTCATATGCTTCAGGGACAGCCTGCATCGTCATCTATGGCTCCGCAGCCAGTTTGGTAATTCATCTGGATACGCGCCGTTATGGCGCGTATTGCCAGCGATATTTAGCAAGATCAATCTTTCCCTGCCGATTGAAAATGATGCCTTCCGCCTGTAGTGCAGACTTCTGGCGTACATAATCTCCACCAACCAGCGATATTTCTCCTTTACGATTGATTACCCGATGCCAGGGGAGTTTGCTGTCTTTCGGCAGGCGTTTTAACACCCCACCGACCTGCCTCGATGCTCTGGGGGAGTCGGCAAGCTGCGCGATGTCGCCATAGGTCGCTATTTTCCCATAGGGAATCGCCGCGACAATTTGAAAAACGCGTTGGCGGAAATTATCGTTTTTTTCTGACATCCGCGGATGTTCCTGCTGTTTCTAAACCGATTGAACATCATAGTGGCATAGTGAAGTGAGTAAGAAAACAACGGTTAGTATGGGTTAGCTTGCAATTGCCTATCTCATCGCCGATAATGCCCACCGCTTTGTGACACGCTGTAGTTATCATGCAAACTGTTATGAAGTCGTCAATGGAGGCCCTGTCGGTTCTCCCGCAACACTATCCTGTGGACTCGGTCAGATCCGGAAGGAAGCAGCCGCAGCAGGAGACGTGTGTGCCGGGATGTAGCTGGCGGGGCCTCCACCAATTTAGCGCCTGTATAACCGCTCCATCGTCAGAGCGAGCTTTGTTTTCTTCCCATAGATCCAATCGTCAGCCATATACCCCAAATCTCTAGCCATACATACGCTTTGAGCCACCATTCTTGGCTCGATTGATGTCATTTTCCGTTCTCAGCTTTTCGGAAAGATTACCCGTGCATCTTTGCTTAGAGAGTAATAATCGCGGTAATTATTACATCCTCTGTTTTCATCACAGGATATACTATTAGTGATGTTATCGATGCGATTGTTATAAATGATAAGTGGTGGGGGAATAAGCGTGAAGTGAGGGAGGACTTTCATTTTTACTTAATATTAAAAATACAATTTGTTACAAGTCTTACTTAATTAATGCGTTAAAAAGATAATAAAAACAAAGGCCGATAATATTATCGGCGCAGTGTATTTAATGTCAGTTTTTGTATGCGTGCCGTCAGAAATTAACGTACGTAGCGCCATACTGCGGTAGGGATTTTGTCGTAGAGTTTGTTCATTGTCAGTTCAGCCAGGCGATGATCGGCTGCTGAAAAGAACATCTCCAGTTCATCATTGGAGAGCTCATACTTGTTTTTTTCAATAACACGTTCGAGTGTGTCAATGGTTGTGCATTTACGCAAACGCATCAAATAGTCGATTTTTTTCATAATGGCCTATGCAAACAGTACCTGGTGGTTAAAAAATATAAATAAATTATTGCTTAAGTTTTAGCAGGCGTACAGATGTTCTCCCCTGAGAACATTCCGAATAATTTTGCTTTGGATTTCTGCCAGCGTCGTAGTTCAGCATCATTAATGCCATAGTTGCTAAACAAGACGTAAGTATCATCCAAATACTTTTCAACCTGCTCTGAAAGCTCACTTTCGTTAGGGTATTTTATTTTAAATGTGAGAATAAACGTAGCGATATGCTCAATAAGTTCATTTAATTGGAGATTGATCGCAGATGTTGGATCATTGACCCAGCCGTGACTGCTATCGCCTAACGTTGCTATGCTTTCGTCACACAGATTCTCACATAAGAATCTGAGTTGGGCAATATCATAATGTTTCGGTGTGTACTCATCCATATCAATCCCTCCGTTAAGCCGTTATTCAGTGTTACTGCGGTTAACACCTGGTAAACAGGTAGACTGATGAAGCTTGCAAGATAAAGACATTAGCATTCTTTCGTATTCATGCTGTTACAGGCAATGCATTGAGCCATTGTGATTTGTTCAGCAATGAATGAAACAACTGAGATTTTCTTACCTCCTAGTATCTACTATGTCGCGAAATAGGGTTGGCGTAAATACCAACATATCATGACTTAACCTTAAGTATAGCTCTACCATGTTGGTTACGATTACGTCATTCTATATATGACTATAGCAAAAGCGTTGGTAAAATTCGCGGATAATAGATAAGGTTTTTATTGCTATTTATTTTGATTAAGCCTCAGGTTTTTTGTTGTTACTATGAGCATAGAATAAACTTGGCTGCGGATTATTTAATTATTTCTATCTGAAAATATGAGAAATGGCAGAAGTAACGCGAGGAGGTTTTTCAGTTCATAATGTGAGGGGAGGATCGTTATCTTATTGTTTCAGCTGTTTTTTCATAAAAATAATCCCGTACAGCCTTGTTAGCGTTATGACGTAGGCTGTATCGGGATGAGCTAGGGAAAGATTAACCTTTTTTCTTTTTTCCGCCTTGTACGGCCTTAAAGCGCGGATTGGATTTACATATAACGTAAACTCGCCCACGACGGCGGACCACAATACAATCTTTATGGCGATTTTTTGCTGAACGCAGCGAACTAAGAACCTGCATTTAATAACCCTCTCTGATTACTTGAAGAAGTTCCCGAAACGCTGATGGAAGCGTGCCGTGCTGCCTTCTTTGGAATATTCTTTTTGCTTCCCGGTGTAATAGGGATGCGATGCCGAAGAAACTTCGATGATGACGTAAGGGTAGTGGGTACCCTCAAGCTCAATGGTTCGATCGGTTTTAATGGTTGACCCAGTCCTGTAATAGACATCCGCGCTGGTATCATGAAATACCACTGTGCGATAGTCAGGGTGAATACCCGCTTTCATAGCTACCTCAATTGTTATGTTATAACATATCTTTCATGTTGCGCTTTTTTAGCATACGGATCAACCATTATGTTGTTGTGAGGTGAGTATTCTCTAAATTGCTGTAGATACGGATAAGATGAGAAAACAGTACGGTTACCTGGGAAGTGAGGATAGGGGCGTAAAAAAGGCCGCTAGGCGGCCTTTTAGAGGATATATAGGTAGGTTAGTGAGCTGTTGTATCGTCCACTTTCTTGCTGAAACGACGGCGGACAACAACGAAGAACACCGGAACGAAGAAGATAGCCAGCACGGTTGCCGTAATCATCCCGCCCATTACGCCAGTACCAACGGCGTTCTGTGCACCGGAACCCGCACCACTACTAATTACCAGCGGCATTACACCGAGGATAAAGGCCAGTGATGTCATCAGGATTGGACGCAAACGCATACGAACAGCATCCAGCGTTGCTTCAATCAGTCCTTTCCCTTCTTTTTCCATCAGATCTTTAGCAAATTCGACGATCAATATGGCGTTCTTCGCCGATAGCCCTATGGTTGTTAGCAGGCCCACCTTAAAGTAAACGTCATTTTCAAGACCCGTCATATTCGCTGCAATCAATGCACCGATGATCCCCAATGGAACAACCAGCATGACGGAGAACGGAATTGACCAGCTCTCATAAAGCGCCGCCAGACACAGGAACACGACAATCAATGAAATGGCATAGATTGCAGGAGCCTGGTTGCCTGATAACCGCTCTTGATAGGACATTCCCGTCCATTGGTAGCCGATACCTTGCGGTAATTTGGTGACGAACTCTTCCATCAACGCCATGGCGTCACCGGAACTCTTACCTGGAGCCGCTTCGCCCTGTATTTGCATGGATGGCTGGCCGTTATAACGCTCCAGACGCGGTGAACCGTATTCCCAGTGACTCTGCGTGAAGGCGGAGAATGGCACCATCTGTCCGTTACTACCGCGGATGTACCAGTTTTTGATGTCATCTGGCAGCATACGGAAAGGCGCGTCGGCCTGAACGTAAACTTTCTTCACGCGACCGCGATCGATAAAGTCATTCACATAAGAACCACCCAGCGTTGTTGCCAACGTTGAGCTGATATCTGACAGTGACACGCCAAGCGCTTGTGCTTTTTCCTGATCGATATCAAGACGGAATTGCGGTGTATCTTCCATCCCGTTCGGACGAACTTGCACCAGCGTATCAGGGCGTTGTGCTGCCATGCCCAGTAACTGATTACGTGCTTCCGTCAGTTTTGCGTGCCCAAGGTTAGCTTGGTCAATCAACTGGAAGTCGAAACCTGTTGCAGTACCCAGTTCGATAATCGCAGGAAGGTTGACTGCGAAAACCATAGCTTCTTTATACTGGCTAAAGGCCGCGTTTGCTCGGCCTGCAATCGCCATAACTTTATTTTCTGCGCCGCTTCGTTCACTCCAGTCATTCAAGCTGGCGAAAGCCAAACCGGCATTCTGCCCACGACCAGAGAACCCGAAGCCCGTCACGGTAAACACAGACTTAACGTTACCTTTCTCATTGTCGAGATAGTATTGCGTCATTCTGTCCATGATTTTCTGGGTGTTTTCCTGCGTTGCACCTGAAGGTAACTGAACAATGTTCAGGAGAACCCCCTGGTCTTCGTCCGGCAGGAAAGACGTTGGCAAACGTAAGAACAACAGTGCCAGACCCACAACTATCAACAGATAGATGACCAGATAACGGCCAGTGCTGCGCAGGATATTCGCCACGCTGTCGGTGTAGTGCTGCGTGCTCTTCTCAAACAGCCGGTTGAACCAGCCGAAGAAGCCTTTTTTCTCACCATGATCGCCTTTGGCGATGGGTTTCAGCAGTGTTGCACAAAGTGCTGGTGTCAAAATCAACGCAACCAGAACCGACAGCACCATCGCCGAAACGATTGTGATGGAGAACTGGCGGTAGATTGCCCCTGTTGAACCACCGGTAAACGCCATCGGGACGAATACGGCGGACAGCACCAGTGCAATACCGACCAACGCGCCTTGGATCTGCTCCATGGATCGTTTGGTTGCTTCTTTAGGCGGCAGACCTTCTTCCGCCATTACTCGTTCCACGTTTTCCACGACGACGATGGCGTCATCCACCAGAAGCCCGATGGCGAGAACCATCGCGAACATCGTCAAGGTGTTTATGGAATAACCAAACGCGGAGAGGATAGCAAATGTCCCCAGCAAGACGACCGGCACCGCGATTGTTGGGATCAGCGTGGCACGGAAGTTCTGCAGGAACAGGTACATCACCAGGAATACCAGTACGATAGCTTCCACCAGCGTTTTCACTACTTCGTTGATCGAGATCTTAACGAAGGGCGTTGTATCGTACGGGTAAACGACTTTCAGGCCTGAAGGAAAGAACTCTTCCGCTTTGGTCAGTGCATCTTTTACTGCGTTTGCCGTATCCAGCGCGTTCGCACCTGTTGCCAATTTGATACCGATACCGGCAGCGGGTTTCCCATTGAAACGAGCTATAACGTCGTAGCCTTCTGCGCCCAACTCAACGCGTGCGACATCTTTAAGGCGAACCTGAGACCCATCGGCGTTGACCTTCAGCAGTATTTTAGAAAACTCCTCTGCTGAATTCAGACGGGTCTGCGCAATGATCGAGGCGTTCAACTGCTGGCCGGGAACCGGTGGAGCGCCCCCCAATTGTCCTGCGGCGATCTGGTTGTTTTGAACACGGATTGCTGCGCTGACGTCACCTGAAGTTAACTGATAGTTGTTCAGCTTGTTCGGATCTAGCCAGATACGCATGGCGTACTGGGAGCCAAATAGCTGCGCGTCGCCTACGCCGGATGTACGACTGATAGGGTCTTTAACGTTAGCGGCCACGTAGTCAGCGATATCTTCCTGTGACATTTTACCGTCTTCACTAATGAAGGCGGCAACCATAAGGAAGCTGCTACTTGATTTCTGAACGTTCACCCCTTGCTGCTGTACTTCCTGCGGCAGCAACGGCATGGCCAGTTGCAGCTTGTTCTGCACCTGAACCTGCGCGATGTCCGGATCGGTACTGGCCTCAAAGGTCAGCGTAATCTGGACCGTACCTGAGGAGTCACTGCTTGATGACATGTACATCAGGTTATCGATACCGTTCATATTCTGTTCGATAACCTGCGTAACAGAGTCTTGCAGTGTTGATGCATCGGCCCCAGGATAGTTTGCTGTTATTTCAATCGCGGGTGGCGCGATTGTTGGGTACTGGGCAATGGGTAATTTAACAATTGCCAGCAACCCCGTCAGCATCACCATGATGGCGAGTACCCATGCAAAAATGGGTCGATCTATAAAAAACTTAGCCATGAATTGTACCGGCTCCTGTTAGAACGTCTTAAGACTTCGCGGGTTCTGCTGACGCTTGCGGCGCCTGCTGATTTTCTGGAGCGACTTCTTTAGCTTTCACCTGCGCACCGGGTCTGATTTTTTGCAGACCAGTGAGGATAACGCGATCGCCCGCTTTCAAGCCTTCGGCAACCAACCATTTGTCACCGATTGCTTTACTGGTTTTAAGCGTGCGAGGTTCCACTTTATCGCCTTCCCCAACAACCATCGCTGTGGCCTGACCACGCGGATCGCGGGTTATACCTTGTTGAGGAACTAACAAAGCCGTTGGGTTAACACCGGAATCGAGGCGAGCTCGTACAAACATTCCGGGGAGCAGGTTATGCTGTGGGTTTGGGAAAATAGCGCGCAGCGTGATGGAGCCCGTGGTTTCATCTACCGTTACATCAGAGAATTCCAATGTACCCGCTTCGGTATATTCGGTACCGTTTTCCAACAGCAGGCGAACATTCGCTTTGCCTTCATTTTGTTTCAGCGTGCCGTTTTCCAGCTCTCTCTTCAGTTGCAGGAAATCATTACTGGACTGCGTGACATCCACATAGATTGGATCAAGCTGCTGTAAGGTCGTTAATGCCGTTGCTTGGCTGGTGCCCACCAATGCGCCTTCCGTTACCGTGGATTTACCCACGCGGCCTTCGATTGGTGCATTAACTTTGGTGTAAGCCAGATTGATTTGCGCAGTGTCAACCGTCGCTTTAGCAGCCTGAACCGCTGCATCAGCCTGACGAGAGGTGGCAACTGCCTGATCGTAATCCTGCTTGCTGACGTAGTTGGTGCCCAGCAGCGGTTTATAGCGGTTAACCGTCAGGCGGGCAATTTCTGCCTGAGCCTGTGCCTGAGCAAGTGAGCCTTTGGCGCTATTATAGTTTGCCTGATATGTCGCCGGATCGATCTGATACAGCGATGCACCAGCTTTAACGTCGGAACCTTCAACGAAGTTGCGTTTGAGGATAATACCGCCAACCTGTGGGCGAACCTCTGCAATACGGTAAGCACTTGTACGGCCCGGCAGCTCGGTCATAACATTCAGTGCTTCCGTTTTCAACGTAACAATACCCACTTCAGGCATCTGCTGCTGTGCGCCACCTTGCTGATTGTTGCCGTCATCACATCCCGCAAGCATTAAGCCGCCAGAAAGCATCAGAACTGCCGCCAGAGGCGTTAGCCCTCTGTTTTTGTTCATAGATAAACCTCAAGTGTCCGATTTGAAATTGACCAATGGATCACAAGCTTAAAAACCCATTGCTGCTATAGTCTTATGTTCATGCTATGTTACATACATACTTGAATGTATGTAAATCTCACTTTCCTTCAAATACAGCGATATGGCACGAAAAACCAAATTATCATGGCACGAAAAACCAAAAAACAGGCTCAGGAAACTCGGCAACAGATACTGGATACTGCGTTAAGAGTGTTCTCTGAGCATGGTGTGTCTGCGACTTCATTGTCTGATATTGCGACTGCTGCTGGTGTGACCCGCGGTGCTATTTATTGGCATTTTAAGAACAAAGCCGAAATTTTTGATGAAATCTGGGCTCTGGCAGAGTCAAAAATCAGTGAGTTTGAAATAGAGTATCAGACAAAATTCCCTGATAATCCACTCCGTGTGATGCGTGAATTATTGATTTATATGCTGCGTTTAACCGTTAGCGACACTCACTGGCGTTCCATTATGGAGATCGTTTTTCACAAATGTGAGTTTGTCGGTGAAATGCTGCAATCGTATAATGCACGAAAAGAGCTTTATCTTTCCTGCTATGTGGATATCGAAGAAAACCTGATTGAGTGCATTCGTATGGGGATGTTGCCGACGGACATTCATCCCCGTCGGGCAGCGATTGCGCTGCGTGCCTATTTCTCCGGTGTGATGGAGAACTGGTTATTTATGCCGGAAAGTTTCGATCTCGATCAGGAAGCCCCGGCGCTGGTAGATGCCTTTATCGACATGTTGCATTTTAGCCCTGCGCTGCGTAAACCTGCTGAGTAAGTAGTGGTTCATCCGCGTTAACACCTCTTACCTTTAAGTGCAGAGCTATTCGCTTTAAGAGGAAGATTTAGCGTCATTTTTTTCTTGCGAGAGCTTTTTCTCAAAATCGGCCTGTACCATTGCCAGTGCGGCGAGTGCGATACGGGGTTCGATTTGGTTTTCTTCCAGCAGCATAATCAAATCGACCGCCAGCTTGACTTCGGGTGGCGCGTTTTCAAGTGACATGAGTCATTTCCTCTTCTTTCTCGGCGAAGCCGCCGCGCTACAGTCCTTGTTCCCGGCGTTCAATCTGACGTTCTAAGCGTGATAGAGCCTGACGGCAGCGTGACAACCGTCCTTCCAGCGCGGCCAACTCTTTTTGCAGCCGCTGTTGCTCGCTGAAAAGCGTCTGTGTAATGAGCAGACTTTCTCTATCCTGAATCATGGAAAGCAAACGGCGCTCATAATCCTGATGCTCCGCCAGTTTGTGATACACATCTTCCTGCGGTGGTGCGGCATTTTGCTCCTGCCTGCGCAATGATTGTGTCGCCAGTTCACGTTGCAGAGCGGCTATCTGGCTAACCAGTTTTTCAGCTAGAAACGCCACGCGATCGGTGCGCTGTTCGGCAACCAGCTGTTTTATTGCGCGCAGGTTTTGTTCAACTTCGGCGCGATAATCACGTAGCCGAGTGCCGTAACTGCTAAAAAGCTGACGATCAAAGCGCGATTGCGGTACAGCTTTATCCGCCAGCGGTTCAAGCTGTTTCGCCAGCGTGTTAATTTGTTGTTCAAGTGCCAACAGCAATTGATGCGTGTTCACTTTTTTCCCTTACGGTAAGGCTGATAATTCAGCGGGCCGACGTTGTGTAGTATGTCAGCGTGATTGATCTACGTCGCCTTATGTATTGCATGAGGATATCTTAATTAATCCATCGGGCAAGGTGGTGATAAAGTGTGATGGACATTGTAGACAAAACATATTGGTAGTGAACAAAGCGTAAAGGTGAATATGTATCGCGTGTTGCTGATTATACTGGGGTGGATTTCTGTTGTGCTGGCAACGTTGGGTGTCGTATTGCCTTTATTACCGACCACACCTTTCTTGTTACTGGCCGCTTGGTGTTTTGCCCGCTCCTCCCCGCGTTTCCATAACTGGTTACTGCACCGCTCTTGGTTTGGCAGCTATCTGCGCCATTGGCAGCAACATCGGGCGTTGCCGCCAGGAGCAAAGTGGAAGGCTGTCACCATGATTCTGCTGACGTTTGCGCTTTCGCTCTGGTTAGTCAAGCTGGTTTGGGTCAGGATCTTGCTGTTGGTCATTTTAACTATTTTGCTGACCTTCATGCTTCGTTTACCCGTGGTTGATCCAGAACAACAAACGCAGGGCGCGGATCCGAAAAGATAGCGCAAACGGCGGTCTCCGTGACGGGCAGACAAAAAATATCCACCTAGAGTGCGGATGGTTGCATTTATCCGTCACTTTGACTAGATTTGAGCGTTTTCGTGCACGGGTCGCCATTTTCCTCTTTGTCATAATGCTTATTCATCACATCATGCGATGATGAAAGCCTTGTGGCGACCGGCATTTGTATGTTCAGAACGTTTTATCAGGCACAACTATGACGACCGTAACAGCGCAGCAGCAGGCAGAATTAATTAAAAACAGTATCAAAAGCATCCCCGATTATCCGAAGCCGGGCATACTGTTCCGTGATGTCACCAGCCTGCTGGAAGATCCTGTGGCCTATGCGGCCAGTATTGACATGCTGGCGAACCGTTATCGCAACACCGGTGTGACGAAGGTTGTCGGCACCGAAGCGCGTGGTTTTCTGTTTGGCGCCCCTGTTGCGCTGGCGCTGGGTGTGGGTTTTGTTCCCGTGCGTAAACCGGGCAAACTGCCGCGTCCAACGATCAGTGAAAGCTATGAACTGGAGTACGGTTCAGATACGTTGGAAATTCATGCGGATGCGATCTCTGCTGGCGATAATGTGCTGGTGATCGACGATCTGCTGGCAACGGGCGGTACGCTTGAAGCCACGGTGAAATTGATCCGTCGTCTGGGTGGCACGGTAAACGATGCCGCTTTTATCATTAACCTGTTCGATCTGGGTGGCGAGCAACGCCTGACTGAGATGGGTGTAACCTGCTATAGCTTGGTTGACTTCCCCGGACATTAATCATAACAGTCTCGCCGATAGCGGCGTGGCTGTGTTAGCATGATTGCCTCAATAACTCGACTGTTGCGGTATTGATGAGCTATCAGGTTCTTGCCCGTAAGTGGCGTCCCCAAACCTTTACCCAAGTTGTCGGTCAGGAACATGTCCTGACCGCGTTGGCTAACGGCCTTTCCCTAGGTCGAATCCATCACGCTTATTTGTTTTCTGGCACCCGCGGTGTCGGGAAGACGACGATTGCCCGTTTGCTGGCAAAAGGGCTGAATTGCGAACAGGGTGTAACGGCAACGCCGTGCGGCCAGTGTGATAATTGCCGAGAAATCGAACAGGGCCGTTTTGTCGATTTGATCGAAATCGACGCCGCTTCTCGCACTAAAGTCGAAGACACGCGCGATCTGTTGGATAATGTGCAGTATGCCCCCGCGCGTGGGCGATTCAAGGTGTACTTGATTGACGAAGTACACATGTTATCGCGCCACAGCTTTAATGCGCTGTTAAAAACGCTGGAAGAGCCACCTCCGCACGTCAAATTCCTATTGGCGACTACCGATCCGCAGAAACTGCCGGTGACCATTCTGTCGCGCTGCCTGCAATTTCATCTCAAAGCGCTGGATGTCGAACAGATTCGTGCGCATTTGGAACAGGTACTACAGGCGGAGAATCTCGCCAGTGAACCACGGGCACTGCAACTTCTGGCGCGTGCTGCCGATGGAAGCTTACGTGATGCGCTGAGCTTGACCGATCAAGCTATTGCCATGGGGCAAGGGCAGGTGACAACCGCTTCAGTCAGCCAAATGTTAGGCACGCTGGACGATGAACAACCGCTGGCACTGATTGAAGCGTTGGCGAAAGGCGATGGCGGGCAAGTCATGTCGCTGCTAGATCAGGTTGCTGCACGAGGTGTGGATTGGGAATCGTTATTGGTAGAAACCCAAACGTTGTTACACCGTATTGCGATGGTTCAACTGCTGCCTGCGGCGTTGGGCGATGATTACGCGGCTGTTGAAGCGCGGATACGAGAGTTGGCGCGAGCTTTGCCACCGGCTGACGTGCAGCTTTATTACCAGACGATGCTAATTGGCCGCAAAGAGCTGCCTTTCGCGCCGGATCGTCGGATGGGTGTTGAAATGACGCTACTAAGAGCGTTGGCGTTTCATCCCAGTCAGATTATTGCCGAACTGGTTGCACCAGTAAGCGCCGCGCCTGCTCAGGCTGCGCGTGCGCCCTCTGTCAAGCCGCCTGCGCAGCCGCAACCTACGGCAACAACATCGGCGGTGGCTCGTGCGCCAATGCCGCAAAACAGCGAATCTCATGACGACGTGCTGCCGTCATCATACTCTCCCGAACCGCCGATGGATGCCTCTGCCTATGCGCCACCGTTAGGGGAAGCGACTGTTACGGCCGGTTCTGCGGATCAGCATGGTGTGAGTGAATTACCTGATGCGACTTCTCAGCTGTTACAGGCTCGCAGCCAGCTACTGCGAAAACAGGGGAGTACGCCACCAAAAAAGGCTGAACCGGCAGCGTCTGACAACACGCGGCCGGCAACCTCAGCGCTGGAGCGATTGGCTTCGGTGACTGAGCGCAGTATTCAACGGCAAAACGCGCAAACCTCTCCCTCCGAACCTAAAAAGCCGGAAGCGTATCGTTGGCGGGCGCAGAATAAAGTCGACGAAGAGAAGGTCGATGTGACGACGCCAAAAGCGCTGCGTTCGGCATTGGAGCACGAAAAAACGCCTGAACTAGCGGCACGGCTGGCGGAAGAGTCATTGGAGCGGGATCCATGGGCGGCGGAAATCCATCGCCTGACATTGCCAAAACTGGTACAACAGCTGGCACTCAATGCGTTTAAAGAGAGCGAAGAGGCAGGAAAAGTCCATCTACATCTGCGTTCATCTCAGCGGCATCTGAATTCGCCTGTGGCGCAAAAGACGCTGCTGGATGCATTGACGGCCCACTATGGGCATCCTGTAGAATTACTGATTACTGAAGACGATAACCCAGCGGTGCGGACGCCGCTGGAGTGGCGTCAGGCTATATATGAAGAGAAACTGGCGCAGGCGCGTCAGTCGATTCTGGCCGATACGACGATTCAAACGCTGCGGCGTTTCTTTGATGCGGAACTGGACGAAGAAAGTATCCGCCCTGTTTAACCGCTGCGAGTGCGCAGCCCGACGTGATAGAGAGAAAACTATGTTTGGTAAAGGTGGAATTGGCAACCTGATGAAGCAAGCCCAGCAGATGCAGGAAAAAATGCAGCAGATGCAGGAAGAAGTGGCGAATCTGGAAGTCACGGGCGAATCGGGCGCAGGTCTGGTGAAAATCACGATCAACGGTGCGCATAATTGCCGCCGTGTTGAGATCGACCCTAGCCTGATGGAAGACGACAAAGAGATGCTGGAAGATCTGATCGCTGCGGCGTTCAATGATGCCGCTCGTCGCATCGCAGAAACGCAGAAAGAGAAAATGGCAACGGTTTCCAGCGGTATGCAATTGCCGCCGGGCTTCAAGATGCCGTTCTGATGCAGACCAGCCCGCTTCTTGAATCATTGATGGAAGCGCTGCGCTGCCTGCCGGGCGTTGGGCCCAGGTCGGCGCAGCGTATGGCGTTTCAACTACTGCAACGTAACCGCAGCGGTGGTATGCGTTTGGCGCAGGCGTTGACGCAAGCCATGTCCGAAATCGGGCACTGTAGCGATTGCCGGACATTCACCGAGCAGGACGTTTGTGCGATTTGCTCGAATCCACGCCGCCAGCAAAATGGGCTGGTTTGCGTTGTAGAAAGCCCGGCTGATATTCATGCCATTGAACAGACGGGGCAGTTTGCTGGTCGTTACTTTGTGCTAATGGGGCATTTGTCGCCGCTTGATGGCATTGGCCCAGACGATATTGGTTTGGGGCGATTAGAAGAGCGCCTGCAAGTGGAATCGTTCAACGAAGTGATTCTGGCTACTAACCCGACGGTAGAAGGCGATGCTACAGCGAATTATATCGCTGAGCTCTGTGCGCAACACGGCGTGATGGCCAGCCGCATTGCACACGGCGTTCCCGTTGGCGGTGAGCTGGAAATGGTCGATGGCACGACGCTCTCTCATTCGCTCGCGGGTCGTCAGCCCTTCCGGTTTTAATCTGTCGGCTGCCAGTCGCATCATCTGGTAGCCGCAGTCATCTTTTCTTCCCCCACGATTTTCTTGATCCGCTGAAATTTACCCCTTGAAATCACCTTGGTTTATCCCCATTTGCTACTTATCGTCAGTTTAATCAGCCTGAATAATATTAGGATTGAGGTAAGCAACAATGAGTATGAAAGGCCAAGAAACTCGCGGGTTCCAGTCCGAAGTTAAGCAACTACTGCATTTGATGATCCATTCGCTTTACTCCAATAAAGAAATTTTTCTGCGTGAATTGATCTCCAACGCCTCTGATGCAGCAGACAAGCTACGTTTCCGTGCGCTGTCCACACCAGAACTGTATGCGGGTGATGGCGACCTGCGCGTGCGCGTGTCTACGGATAAAGAAAAACGTACTCTGACGATTTCTGACAACGGTATCGGCATGAGCCGTGACGAAGTGATTGATAATCTGGGTACTATTGCAAAATCCGGCACTAAATCCTTTCTGGAATCCATGGGTTCCGATCAGGTTAAAGATAGCCAACTGATTGGTCAGTTCGGTGTGGGTTTCTACTCTGCCTTCATCGTGGCGGATAAAGTGACCGTGCGTACCCGTGCCGCGGGCGCGAATGCCGATCAGGGCGTGTATTGGGAATCTGCCGGTGAAGGCGATTATACCATTGCTGACATCACTAAAGACGATCGCGGAACGGAAATCACTCTGCATCTGCGTGAAGGCGAAGACGAGTTTCTGGATGACTGGCGTGTGCGTTCCGTCATCAGCAAATACTCTGACCATATCGCGCTGCCGGTAGAAATCGAATCCCAGACAGAAAGCGAAGAAGAAGGTGGTGAGTCCACTGTTAGTTGGGAAAAAATTAACAAGGCACAAGCCCTGTGGACGCGCAGTAAATCTGAAGTCAGCGATGATGAGTACAACGAATTTTATAAGCACATCTCCCATGACTTTACCGATCCGCTGAGCTGGAGCCACAACCGTGTAGAAGGCAAGCAGGAGTACACCAGCCTGCTCTACATTCCTGCACATGCACCGTGGGATATGTGGAATCGCGATCATAAACACGGTCTAAAATTGTATGTTCAGCGTGTCTTCATTATGGATGATGCTGAACAGTTCATGCCGAATTACCTGCGTTTTGTTCGTGGCCTGATTGATTCCAACGATTTGCCGTTGAACGTTTCCCGTGAGATTTTGCAGGACAGCCGTGTGACGCAGAATTTGCGTAATGCGCTGACCAAACGTGTGCTGCAAATGCTGGACAAACTGGCGAAAGACGACGCGGAAAAATATCAAACGTTCTGGCAACAGTTCGGTCTGGTGCTGAAAGAAGGTCCGGCGGAAGACGGTAGCAACCGGGAAGCGATCGCGAAACTGCTGCGCTTTGCCACCACGCAATCTGATAGTTCAGCGCAGACGGTGTCGCTGGAAGATTACGTTAGTCGCATGGTGGAAGGTCAGGACAAGATCTACTACATCACTGCAGACAGCTATGCGGCAGCGAAGAGCAGCCCACACCTGGAGCTGTTCCGTAAGAAAGGCATTGAGGTATTGTTGTTGTCCGAGCGTATTGACGAATGGATGATGAGCTACCTGACCGAGTTTGACGGTAAATCCTTCCAGTCTGTTAGCAAAGCGGATGATACGTTGGACAAACTGGCTGATGAAGAAAACGATGCGCAGAAAGAAGCACAAAAAGCGCTGGAGCCGTTTGTCGAGCGTGTGAAAACGCTGCTGGGCGAACGCGTTAAAGACGTGCGTTTCACGTACCGTTTGACCGATACGCCTGCAATTGTCGTGACGGATGCCGACGAGATGAGCACGCAGATGGCGAAACTGTTCGCCGCAGCGGGCCAACAAGCGCCGGAAGTGAAGTACATTTTTGAACTGAACCCGGAGCACGCGTTAATTAAACGTGCAGCTGACGTTTCTGATGAGGCTGAATTTGGTGAGTGGGTTGAGCTGCTTCTGGATCAGGCTTTGTTAGCGGAACGCGGAACGCTGGACGATCCAAATCTGTTCATTCGTCGTATGAATCAGCTATTAAGCGCCTGATATTGATGTCCTTCAGACCCCGGTGTCAACCGGGGTCTTCTCCGATTTTACTCTTCCTTCCTCTGACGAGGGTTTCTTCGTCTACACTGAATGGCAACATTAGGCAGACGGCAAACCGTATTTTTGGGTATTTGGTTTTTTTTCATCTGCCTACGCGATGCTGAAGCGAGCCAGTTCCTTGAGCATAAGCGTCCAGAATGGTATGGTTCAGCGTTTTTCAAATTTATTTTATAAATATTACATAGCAAGGGGATTTACGCGATGCGTATTATTCTGCTGGGCGCTCCGGGCGCAGGCAAAGGTACTCAGGCTCAATTCATCATGGGAAAATACGGTATTCCGCAGATTTCCACGGGTGACATGCTGCGTGCAGCGGTAAAAGCCGGTACTGAATTGGGCAAGCAGGCTAAAGAAATCATGGACGCGGGTAAACTGGTCACTGATGAACTGGTCATTGCTCTGGTTAAAGAGCGCATTGCACAGGACGATTGCCGTAACGGTTTTCTACTGGATGGCTTCCCACGCACCATTCCGCAGGCTGATGCTATGAAAGATGCTGGCATCGATGTGGACTACGTCATCGAATTCGCAGTTCCTGACGAACTGATCATCGATCGTATCATTGGTCGTCGCGTTCATGCGGCGTCCGGTCGTGTTTATCACGTAAAATTTAATCCGCCTAAAGTTGAAGACAAAGACGATGTGACCGGCGAAGACCTGAGCGTTCGTAAGGACGATCAGGAAGATACCGTGCGTAAACGTCTGGTTGAATATCATCAGCAGACTGCGCCACTGGTTTCTTACTATCAGAAAGAAGCTGACGCGGGTAATACGCGCTATTTCAAAGTGGAAGGCACGCGTAAAGTAGAAGAAGTTCGCGCAGAACTGGAAACCATTCTGGGCTAGTTTTTCTAAGCGAATCATACCCCGCCATCTGAATGCCAGACGATCGTCTGGCATTTTTTTGTTCTGAAATTCTTGTTTGCTTATTTTTCTCTATTGATAGCATCGGCTTTACCCCTGCTATCTACCCGTATTTGTTTAGCTTTTTTTCGCTACAATAGGAATCTGATGTTACGCACTGGTGGGCTGAAAGAAAGCCTGCTTCTCCATAAAAGGAAGACGGCGATGAAACAAGAGAAATACGGCGTGCTGATGGTGAACTTAGGGACACCTGATGCCCCGACGCCGCAGGCGGTGAGGCGTTATCTGGCTGAGTTTCTGAGCGACCGCCGCGTAGTGGATACACCGCGTTTGCTATGGTGGCCGTTGCTGCGCGGTATCATCCTGCCAATTCGCTCACCACGAGTGGCGAAGCTCTATCAATCTGTCTGGATGGAAGGCGGATCGCCGCTGTTGGTGATTAGCCGTCGACAGCATCAGGCGCTGGCTGCACGTATGCCAGACACGCCTGTTGAGCTAGGCATGAGCTATGGTTCGCCCAGCTTGCGTTCAGCGCTGGATAAGCTGCTGGCGCAGGGCGTAACGCAACTGGTGGTTTTGCCCATGTATCCGCAATATTCCTGTTCAACGACCGCCGCGGTATGGGATGGGCTTGCTGCGCAACTGCGTGATAATCGGCAGTTGCCTGCGATTCGCTTTATCCGTGATTACGCTGAACATCCTGCTTATATTGCGGCCTTGAAGCACCGTGTTGAGCAGTCTTTTGCGGAGCATGGTGAGCCGGACAGATTGGTGATCTCCTATCACGGCATTCCCGTGCGTTATGCCAATGAAGGGGATGACTATCCGCAGCGCTGTCGGGCGACGACTGAGGCGCTGATTGCCGCGCTGGGGCTGCCGGAAGGCAAAATAATGATGACCTTCCAGTCGCGTTTTGGCCGTGAACCCTGGCTAACGCCGTACACGGATGAAACCATGCAGGGATTACCCGCACAGGGAATCAAGCACATTCAGATTATGTGCCCTGGTTTTGCTGCGGACTGTCTGGAAACGCTGGAAGAGATTCAAGAACAGAACCGTGAAATCTTCCTGCACGCTGGTGGAGAAGCATTCCACTATATTCCTGCGCTCAATGACGATCCGCTACATATCGATCTGCTGGAACAGCTAGTTGGAAAAGTAGAATAGGGGAGAGATTACCTTTGTTTGGTAATGCTTGAAAGCATCATACCTACGTTGAACAGCATAAAAAATGGCGGGCATAATTTGTCCGCCATTTTTGTTATTCAGCATGTAGTCGAGCCGTTTAGATAGGACACGCCTGAGGTGCTGGTGGGATTTCATCCAGCTTCAGCAGCGTGATCATGCTGTTGGCTATTTCCCTTTCGCCCATGACTACCTCATTGGCACCGTGCTCGGTAATGTAGCTAACTTCATCGTCATAGTGCGCGCGAGCAATAATCTCTAGGTCGGCGCGTTTCTCACGGGCCGCAGCGACGATTTCCCCGGCTTCATAGCCGTTCGGAATGGTCAGTAATAGCCAACGGGCACAGTCGATACGAGCAATATCCATGACTTCAGGCTTTGTAGCGTTGCCCAACACGGCTTTAATGCCTTGCTCACGTAGGGCATCGACGCGTGTACGTGAATTCTCAACCACTACCACGGGAATGCCTGCCTGATGCAATTTGGCGCCAATCAGGCTACCAACGCGGCCATAGCCGACCAGCAGAGCATGGTTGCACATATCGACAGGAATCTGTTTCTCTTCTTCGATGGCCTCTTCTACGATCTGCTCTTCTATTGTTTCGTTCTTCGCCAGATAGCGTTCAAGCAGCGTAAACAGCAGCGGGTTTATCATGATGGAGAGAATGGCACCGGCTAGTACCAGATTTCGACCCTCTTCGGACAACAGCCCCAACACAATGCCGAGTCCGGCTAAAATAAAGGCAAATTCGCCGATCTGCGCCAGACTGGCAGAAATCGTCAATGCTGTCCGTTTTGAGTGGCCAAAGAGGCGAACCAGCGCGAAAGCAGCGGCTGACTTACCGAACACGATGATTGCCAGAGTGATCAGCACGGAAACCGGATCGTTCAGCAAGATCATCGGATCAAACAGCATGCCGACAGAAACAAAGAACAGTACGGCGAAGGCATCGCGCAGCGGCAGTGTATCGTGAGCAGCCCGCTGACTGAGCTCAGATTCGTTCAGTACCACACCTGCAAAGAATGCGCCCAGTGCAAAAGAGACATCAAACAGTTTCACTGCGCCAAAGGCGATACCCAGAGCCATCGCTAATACCGCCAGTGTGAAAAGCTCGCGTGAGCCTGTGCTTGCGCTTTTTGCCAACACCCACGGCACTAGACGGCGACCTACCACAATCATCAGGGTGATAAACGCGATGACTTTACCTATGGTCCAAGCCAAATCGGCTAGCAGCTTGCTGGTGTCAGCATGCTCAGCCCCGATCATGTCGCCGAAGGCTGGCAGCAGAACCAGCGTAAGCACCATCGCCAGATCTTCTACGATCAGCCAGCCGATAGCGATTTGGCCACGCTGGCTATCAATAAGCTGGCGTTCTTCCAGCGCACGTAGCAGAACCACTGTACTGGCGGTTGATAGACAGAGGCCAAAAACCAGGCCGCTCGCCAGGTTCCAGCCCAGCATAGTTGATAACCCCATTCCAAGTAGCGTTGCCACGGCAATCTGGGCTATCGCACCGGGAATGGCTATAGACTTTACCGCCATGAGGTCTTTCAGCGAGAAGTGCAGGCCAACGCCAAACATCAGCAGGATTACGCCAAGTTCAGCCAGTTCTGATGCTAGTGAGGTATCAGCGACAAATCCGGGGGTAAAAGGACCGACAAGTACGCCTGCGGCAAGGTAACCAACAAGGGGAGAGATACGTAGGCGGTGTGCCAGAATACCAAGGATGAAGGCAAGAACCAGCCCCCCTGCGATAGTAGAAATTAGCGGTGTTGCAGCATGCATCCCAACTCCTTGTGCCATAGATGAAACGTAATTGAGCGGATTTACCCTTCTTGCCTTGAAGCTACAGCGTGGTTAGCGGCGCTTACGTACCCTTATCACTCTTATTATGTACCGAAAAGCGTATTGGGATTCGTTCGTTTGCTGTCTGGTTGCAACGCCAATTATTCTGGGTATATACAAATTCTATTGCATATAACGAAATGTTGCTTGGATAAAAGTGGTATTTTATGAAAAATATCAGCTTCTCCAGTTAAAGGTAGTGTAACACAGATTTATGGATGGTTTCTCACGATAAGCATTGATAAACATGCGTAATTATTATGATGGCGTGATGTTCTTGGTGTGAATTCACTACAAATTTTCCGTGTATTCAACGGAATGATTTTTTCCACCTGTGTAAAAGCCAGAAAACAGAGGATAAACGGTGTGATGTTAGGTTATTACGATGAAGTATCCATATTAGCAAGAGTTCGTGACGGTGCGACGACAGTGCCAGGCCAGCGTGATATCACTATAGCGGCTATACCTAATCTGATTTTGTCACCTACTGCACATTGCTGACGGATGGCGTGAACGTGCTTGGCGCATTGTTCATCTGGCTGTGATAATTTGTGCAATGAATTTCTCAGTGGTTCCACTGCAGCTTTAAAATAAACGGAGATTTATCATGCGCTTTTCAATAAAAGCTCTGGGATGTGCAATGGCAGTATCGCTGGCGTTAACACCTGTTATGTCAATGGCTTGGGAAAAAGACAAAACATACGCCATCACTATTTTGCATACGAATGACCACCACGGTCATTTCTGGCATAACGATCACGGCGAATATGGTTTGGCTGCGCAAAAAACGTTGGTCGATCAGATTCGTCAGGAAGTGGCGAGTAAAGGTGGCAGCGTATTACTGCTTTCCGGCGGTGATATTAATACCGGCGTTCCTGAGTCCGATTTGCAGGATGCGGAGCCTGATTTTCGTGGTATGAACATGGTTGGCTATGATGCGATGGCACTCGGCAACCACGAATTCGATAATCCACTGTCTGTGCTGCGTCAGCAGGAGAAATGGGCAAAATTCCCACTGTTATCGGCCAATATCTACCAAAAAAGCACCGATCAGCGGTTGTTCAAGCCTTATGCCCTGTTCGACAAGCAAGGTGTGAAAATCGCAGTTATCGGCCTGACAACGGATGATACGGCCAAATTAGGCAATCCTGAGTATTTTACCGATATCGAATTCCGTAATCCTTCGACGGAAGCGAAGCAGGTTGTTGAGCAGTTGCGTAAGAGCGAAAAGCCAGATGTGATCATTGCTGCGACGCACATGGGGCACTATGACGATGGTAATCATGGCTCGAATGCACCGGGTGATGTGGAAATGGCGCGTAGCCTGCCTGCTGGATATCTGGACATGATTGTCGGCGGCCACTCGCAGGATCCGGTCTGTATGGCGCAGGAAAATAAAAAGCAGGTGGATTATGTGCCGGGCACGCCTTGTGCTCCCGATCGCCAGAATGGTACCTGGATTGTTCAGGCGCATGAGTGGGGTAAATATGTGGGTCGTGCTGATTTCACATTCCGTAATGGCGAATTGAAACTTGAGCATTATCAGCTGATTCCGATCAACCTGAAGAAAAAAGTAGAGAAAGACGGCAAGACCGAACGGGTTTTCTATACGCATGAAATCACGCAGGACTCTGACGTCATGAAAATGCTGACGCCGTTCCAGGAAAAAGGACAGGCGCAGTTGGGCATCAAGATCGGTAGCGTGAAAGGCAAATTGGAAGGCGATCGCAATCAGGTGCGTTTCCGTCAGACCAATCTGGCACACGTGCTGCTGTCTGCGCAACTTGAGCGAGCAGAGGCCGATTTCGCCATCATGAGCGGCGGTGGAGTACGTGATTCGATTGAATCGGGTGATATCACTTATAAAGATGTACTGAAGGTTCAGCCGTTTGCTAACACGCTGGTTTATGTGAATATGAAAGGCAGCGACGTCGAGAAATACCTAGCCGTAGCCGCTAATAAAAAGGTGGATTCTGGTGCCTATGCGCAATTCCTTAACGTTAGCCTAACGGCAGACGGACAGGGCGTGCAGAACGTGAAAATCAAAGGTGAGCCGTTGCAGGCAAATAAAGTTTACCGCATGGCAACGCTGAACTTTAATGCGATGGGGGGGGATGGTTACCCACGTCTTGATAATTTGCCAGGTTATGTGAACACCGGTTTTGTTGATGCTGAAGTGCTGAAGCAATATATCGAGAAGCATTCTCCGCTGGATGCGCAAGCTTATGCACCGAAAGGTGAGATTGTTTATAAATAACTGATAATGATGGCGGTTTTTGTCTCTGTGCTGGTGGCGAAAACCGCTGTTTTTTCTCTGAGATATCTTAAAGAAATAGCGTGGATTTAAGATCTTATTTGCCAAAGTGAAATAAATTAATTCATTGGTTTAAATTATAAAAATCCCTTTTTCTTAACGCGCTTTAAAATAATTCCCCCGCAAAATAAATGATACTCCCTGTGCCTTTTATCAACGGAGTTATCAAAATAATGAAAAGCGTAAATATTGAAATTAATGTCTGTGATAGTACAGGAAAATCGACGTGTACTGTTCATCCCCCTATTCAGGTCACCCCTCATACTTGCTGTCATTCAAATGACGAGGGTGAGGAAGAACCTAATGTTTCGGGTGTTTTCTCCGTATTTGGACGGACTGGTGTTGTCACTGCACAATCCGGTGACTATACCGCCGATCAGATTACCGAAACGGCCACCAGAAAATTTGCTACATCGGATGAGAAAGCAGTCTGGAATGCGAAGCAGGCTGCATTAATCTCTGGAACAAATATTCGTACGCTCTTTGGCCAATCGTTGTTAGGTAGCGGTGATCTTTCACCAACACCAGCACAAATGGGTGTAGCAGCGGTAGGACATACTCATACCACATCGGAAATCACCGACTACACGCAAAAAACGAAACAGCTCATCCATTCCTCATTGGAAGCAGGGGCGGGCATAACGCTGAGTTATAGCCCTGCGAGTGAGAAAACGGTAATTAGCGCAACGGGCGGAGGCTCTGGCAGCGGCGATTCTGGCTATATTGTCGCCGATCGACAGGGCGCAACGGCAGGGCAAAATCACGCGTTCAGCATGAGTCCACAAAATAAATTTAATCTCGCGGCGTATGCGCTGAAAGAAGTCGTTGGTGCAGCGAATCAGGTTTATGTGGTTGATGATTTCAATGCATCGAGCAAAATTAACTATGAAACAACAAATGATGTTGTTTTTGATGGAAAAATACATCCGAATATTGGCGGAGGTGTTGAGCTTGTTAAGAACGGTGATTTTTATTCATCGGAGGTGAATTCGGGTAATCGTGCTGTCTCTATTAGTCTACCCAGTGTGTCAATTGTACCCGTAATGACGGCAGACTCTGATCGCGGTTATATTGCATCGGCATCTTCAATATATTCGCCATCGTATCCTGCATATATCGCATTTGATAGAAATGATTCTAGCCCCAATAACGTGCGTGACTGCTGGGCCTCAAATCAGAGGCCGACAGACAGTAATCCTCAATGGCTGAGTTTGAAATTCCCTGACCATCAATATATTACTGAGTACGCGATAACAAACCGTGTATATGCTGGGCTGTCAAATCCAAGGTCATGGGAATTACAAGGGAGTAATAACGATAATGACTGGGCCACTCTGCATGCTGTATCAAACGATGAAAATAACACATCGGGCGTTATTCGCCGATTTACAGTATCGACTCCGGGGCGATACATGTCGTATCGATTATTGTTCACAGCATCGAATGGCGGCGATAATTTTGTTTGCATCAAAGAATTATCGTTGTTCACCGGTTCAAAGATGTTACTTAAAGCGGGTGAGCAATGGTTTACTGTGAGAAATGGAATTCTGTCAAATGTTCCTGCTCCAACCAGTGCCAGTGATTTTATTCGTGATGGTTTTATCGCATCAGGAAATATCCAACAATACCCATCCAGTAATATATATTCAGGGGAGGGAATACATGTTGACGTTCTTTACACACCACAATCCCAGCTATCAATTCAACGCTCTCTGCTCCCTGGTGGATCATGGTCACAAATCAATTCCGCAATCTTAACAGCTACGCAGACGGGCAGCGGCAAAGTGCGCGTCGCCGTAACGCGAGATCTGATTAACTGGTATGTCTTGCGGAGCGGGGCGTGGGTTGATGTTGGTGCATTGTCAGCAGATACGGCAGGCGCTACGGTGTTGATTGCTGATGGTATGACGCCAGCCGAGCTTGGTGGGATTACTGCGGCACAGTGGACGCAGTTGTTCTCATCAAACAATGACGTGCCGGACGCGCTTGCGTTTGCATTCGCACTTGATATCACCGATCCAGCCACAGATGTTGCGACTATTGATCGACTGGTACTGAACGTCAACGATGCGTCTAGCTGGAAAGTGCAATCCCCTGCGGAAGTGGAAATTCGCTGGCGCACCGACAGTGTGACATTCCGTACCGTGACGGCGGGTAATTATAAACTGGCGTATCAGGTTCCGTAATTCTTCTCCCTACTGCCTATTCCAATGGCCGTGTATATCGCGGCTTTTTTTTCATCTGTGTTTTATATAAAAGAATAAATTATTAAAACGCTTTAAAATAATACTCTCTCTAAATAAACGACACTTCTGATGCCTTTTATCAATGGAGCCATCAGTACTATGAAAAACATCAATATTGAAATCAATGTTTGTGACAGTACAGGCAAATCAACATTTACCGTTAATCCTCATACTTGCTGTCATTCCGATAACGGAAGTGGGCAAGAACCCGGTGTTTCTGACGTTTCCTCCGTATTCGGACGGACTGGTGTTGTCACTGCACAATCCGGTGACTATACCGCCGATCAGATTACCGAAACGGCCACCAGACAATTTGCTACACCGGATGAGAAAGCAGTCTGGAATGCGAAGCAGGCTGAATTAATCTCTGGAACGAATATCCGCACGCTCTTTGGTCAATCGTTGTTAGGTAGCGGTGATTTTTCACCAACCCCAGCGCAAATGGGCGTAGCAGCGGTAGGGCATACTCACACCACATCGGAAATCACCGACTACACGCAAAAAACAAAACAGCTCATCCATTCCTCACTGGAAGCAGGAGCAGGCGTGACGCTGAGCTATAACGCTGCGAATGAGAAAACGGTAATTAGCTCAACGGGCGGTGGTTCCGGCAGCAGCAACTCTGGCTACATCGTCGCCGATCGTCAGGGCGCAACGGCAGGGCAAAATCACGCGTTCAGCATGAGTCCACAAAATAAATTTAATCTCGCGGCGTATGCGCTGAAAGAAGAAGCAGGTGCTGCGAATCAGACTTATGTGGTTGATGATTTTAATGCGTCGAGTGAGCCAAATTACAAAGCGACGAGTGCAGTTATTTTTGATGGCATGGTCAGTCTTTATACTGGTTCAAATTATCAACTAATGCCAGATGAGGGTTTTTACTCTGCTGAAATAAAATCGGATGGTGAGAAATTAGATATCGCTGTAATGGCTGATTTTTCTTCGTCCGTTATTCCTTTTATGACATCTAATACATTGCCAGTAGGTTATACAGCGAGCGCATCTAATGAATCTCTAGGGATGTATAAAGCTTTTATCGCGTTTGATGGCTCTAACAATTCAGGTCCGCCACCCAACTGTTGGGGAACTGATGGGACATGGGTACCTTCTATTGAACGTCCTCACTGGCTACAAATCGATTTACCAGCGGAAGAGGTCATCGGTGGTTATCAAATTACCAACCGTAGCCAACTGGATATGGGGAATGTTCGAACGTGGAAACTCCAAGGCAGTAATGATAAGAGTGTAACGTGGGATGATTTACATTCCGTTACCGATGACGCAAATAATGAACCTGGTGTGATAAGGAATTTTACTCTCTCACAATTCTCTAGTTACAAACGTTACCGTCTGTTAATTACAGCTATTAATGGTAGCAGCCCATATGTCACTATTTCAGAATTAAAATTCTTTCAACCAAATGGAAAGTTTGTTATCCATACTGGTGGGAAAAACTATGGCTTCTCTGGAAGCGTACTGACTGAAATCACTGGAGAGTTGACCCCAGAAAAAATAGATCTGTTAGGTGTATCGAAAATCGATTCATTAAATACGACGCTGCCTATTTTTACTACTCCTGTAAAACTGATTTCTGATCGGCAGATTAGTGTGCGCACAACATATACACCATTAGAGCAATTAGTCATTCAGACGTTATTAACATCAACTGATTCATGGTCACAAATCAATTCAGCAACGCTAACAGCAACGCAGACTGGCAGCGGCAAAGTGCGCGTCGCCGTAACGCGAGATCTGATTAACTGGCATGTCTTGCGGAGCGGGGCGTGGGTTGATGTTGGTGCGCTGTCAGCAGATACGGCAGGTGCAACGGCGTTGATTGCTGATGGTATGACGCCAGCCGAGCTTGGTGGGATTACTGCGGCACAGTGGACGCAGTTGTTCTCATCCAACAACGGCGTACCAGATGCCCTCGCCTTTGCGTTCGCGCTTGATATCACCGACCCTGCCACAGATGTAGCGACCATTGACCGACTGGTGCTGAACGTCAACGATGCGTCTAGCTGGAAAGTGCAATCACCAACGGAAGTGGAAATTCGCTGGCGCACCGACAGTGTGACATTCCGCACTGTGGCAGCGGGCAATTACAAACTGGCGTATCAGGCTCCGTAATAACTCACGATACTCAACATTCTACTTGCCGCGAATGTCGCGGCCTTTTCTTTTTGATGTCGTCCAATTTTTCTCCAGCCACTCACTGCGTCATTCTAACCGCTTAGCACGCTATTCTGCCGCCTACCCAAATACCCGCCCCACGCGCGTACGCGATGACGTACTGTGCCGCCACTATCTTCCTTATCTGAAATACGCGATGACTCGCGTTATCGCACAACGCTTTACCAGGGTTTATTTTTCTACAGCTAACAAAATCAAACGATTGTGATTTTTAATTGAAGGATGTCTTATGAAGAGCAATTCCATTCTTAAACACATCCCCTGGATGATTCTTGGAATCATTGGGGCTGCCTGCCTCGGCGTAGTCGCACTACGTCGCGGTGAGCATGTCAGTGCCTTATGGATTATTGTTGCTTCTGTCGCCGTTTACCTCGTGGCCTATCGATACTACAGCCTGTATATCGCACAAAAAGTCATGCAGTTGGATCCGACCAGAGCAACCCCCGCCGTTGTCAATAACGACGGTCTTAACTATGTACCGACGAACCGTAACGTTCTGTTCGGGCACCACTTTGCTGCTATCGCAGGTGCGGGGCCGCTGGTTGGGCCGGTACTGGCCGCGCAGGTCGGCTACCTGCCGGGCACCTTATGGTTGCTGGGCGGCGTGGTGCTGGCGGGTGCCGTGCAGGACTTCATGGTGCTGTTTATTTCGACCCGCCGTAACGGTGCGTCGTTAGGCGAAATCGTTAAGAAAGAACTCGGCCCAGTACCGGGTACGATTGCGCTGTTCGGCTGCTTCCTTATCATGATCATCATTCTTGCCGTACTGGCGCTGATTGTGGTGAAAGCGCTGGCAGAAAGTCCGTGGGGCGTCTTTACCGTTTGTTCTACGGTACCGATCGCGCTCTTTATGGGCGTCTACATGCGCTTTATCCGTCCGGGTAAAGTCGGTGAAATTTCGGTGATGGGGATCGTGCTGCTGGTGCTGGCGATCTGGTTTGGTGGCGTAGTGGCACATGACCCGTACTGGGGTCCGGCGCTGACCTTCAAAGATACGACCATTACTTATACGCTGATTGGCTATGCCTTCGTGTCTGCACTGCTGCCAGTATGGTTGATTCTGGCTCCGCGTGACTATCTGGCGACCTTCCTGAAAATCGGTGTGATCGTCGGTCTGGCGATTGGTATTGTGATACTTAATCCCGATCTGAAAATGCCAGCGATAACGCAGTTTGTGGATGGCACCGGTCCGGTCTGGAAAGGTACGCTGTTCCCATTCCTGTTTATTACTATCGCCTGTGGTGCGGTGTCTGGCTTCCACGCATTGATTGCTTCCGGTACTACGCCGAAATTGATGGCTAACGAAAAAGATGCACGGTTCATCGGTTACGGTGCAATGTTGATGGAATCTTTCGTGGCGATCATGGCTTTGGTTGCGGCGTCTATCATCGAACCGGGTCTCTACTTTGCGATGAATACCCCGCCAGCGGCGTTGGGTATTACGATGCCGGATCTGCATCGACTGGGCACTGCGGATGCGCCGATGATTTTGGCACAGTTACAAGATGTATCTGCACACGCGGCAGCAACCGTCAGCTCCTGGGGCTTCGTAATTTCTCCTGAGCAGATTATGCAAACGGCGAAAGACATCGGTGAACCTTCCGTTCTTAACCGCGCAGGTGGTGCACCAACGCTGGCTGTCGGCATTGCACACGTGTTCCACCAGATCATTCCTGGCGCCAATATGGGCTTCTGGTATCACTTCGGTATTCTGTTTGAAGCGCTGTTTATTCTGACAGCTCTGGATGCGGGTACGCGTGCTGGTCGCTTCATGTTGCAGGATCTGTTGGGTAACTTCGTTCCTTTCCTGAAGAAAACGGATTCGCTGATTGCTGGTATGATCGGTACGGCGGGTTGTGTCGGTCTGTGGGGCTACCTGCTGTATCAAGGTGTGGTTGATCCGCTGGGCGGCGTGAAGAGCCTGTGGCCGCTGTTCGGTATCTCTAACCAGATGCTGGCTGCGGTGGCGCTGGTACTGGGTACCGTCATCCTGATTAAGATGAAACGTACACAGTACATTTGGGTCACATTGGTTCCGGCGGTTTGGCTGCTGATCTGTACCACTTGGGCGCTGGGTCTGAAACTGTTCAGCGACAACCCACAGTTGGAAGGCTTCTTCTACATGGCGAACATGTTCAAGGGCAAAATTGCAGAAGGCGGTGCCGATCTGAGCGCGCAGCAGATTTCGAACATGAACCATATCGTGACCAACAACTATACCAACGCCGGTCTGAGCATTCTGTTCCTGATCGTGGTGTACAGCATCATAGCGTACGGTATTAAAGCGGCATTGGCTGCACGTAAAGTGGCTGAACGTACCGATCAGGAAACGCCGTATGTTCCGGTTCCTGAAGGTGGCGTGAAACTCTCTTCTGGTCACTAAGCCACACGCGCCTGTCAGATTTTGCGAGACAGCTAGCAAGGTTGAACGCGAAAGATGACGGGTACAGATACCCTGTATAATGTATAACGTTATGCAGGGTATTTTTTATCTAGCCGCTATTGCAGGCGATGGTCTGGAGGTAATGATGTTTGGCAATCTGGGAAAAGCAGGAAAATATTTGGGCCAGGCGGCGCGTATGCTGGTCGGTATGCCAGATTATGATACCTATGTGCAGCATATGCAGACCAATCACCCGGATAAACCTGCGATGACGTACGAAGAATTTTTCCGCGAACGCCAGCAGGCGCGTTACGGCGGAGACGGCAAAGGCGGGATGCGCTGCTGTTAACGACTTGGAACCTGTTATGACTCAACCTTTATCCTCTGATGTGACTAAACCTGTGTATGTCACTATTTTGACCGGGTTTCTCGGTGCCGGAAAAACCACCTTATTACGGCATATCCTGAATGCCGAACACGGCTACAAGATTGCCGTGATTGAAAATGAGTTCGGCGAAGTTCCGATTGATAATACGCTAATCGGTGAACGTGCCAGCCAGATTACGACGCTGAGTAACGGCTGTATCTGTTGCACGAAGTCCAATGAGCTGGCTGATGCGCTGCTCGATCTGGTTGATGGCGTGGATAACGGCACGCTAGATTTTGATCACGTCATCATTGAATGCACTGGTATGGCCGATCCGGGGCCGGTGGCGCAAACCTTCTTCTCTCATGAAGTTATCTGTGAACGCTTTGTTCTGGACGGAATCATCACGTTGGTTGATGCGGCACATGCGCAACAACAGCTTAATCAGTTCACCATCGCACAGTCACAGATTGGCTATGCTGATCGCATACTGCTAACCAAAACCGATGTGGCAAGCGAAGACGAGACGCTGCTACCGCGTTTGCAACGCATCAACGCGCGCGCACCAATCTATCCTGTGGTACACGGGAATATCGATCTGAGCGTGCTGTTTAACATCGACGGCTTTGTCCTTAGTGACAAGCTGGACGTGAAAACGCCGGTATTTCGCTTTGTCGCTCCTACGCAGAATAACGTGCAGTCGATTGTTGTGTATCTCGATGATGCCGTTGAGCTTCAGGCAGTCTCCGATGTGATGGAAAACCTGCTGCTACAATTCTCCGATAATCTACTGCGTTATAAAGGCATTCTGGCCATCAACGGTGACGACCGCCGCCTGCTGTTTCAGGGAGTCCAGCGTTTGTACAGCGCTGACTGGGACAGAGAATGGCATGCTGATGAAGAAAGAAAGAGCGTGCTGGTGTTTATTGGTGTTGATTTGCCTGAACAGGAAATCCGTGACGCTTTCGCTCGTCTGACGGCATAACGCTATTGTTTATCTGTGCTGGCCATCCAGGTCAGCACAATCTTGCTGATTTACTTTTTTTCTGCCTCTTACTCTACTTATACAGCGCCCTGTCTGGTTGGGCGGTACGTGTCATATGTAGATTCTCATAATGGGAATAGTGCAATTGCACGAAAAAATCCCTACCTTATTGTAATTATTACGAATACATCTAAAACGTGATCGTCTCTCGCTTTTTAATGGAATGTTGGTGGTATTTTATTAAAACGATATTTCATTATTTAGTGAGGTTAAGTATGCGTAGTGGTCTTGCTCTGTCTTTAATGGCTTCCTGCATCACACTGGGTATTCAAGCTGGTACGGCACAAGCGGCCAGTTCAGTGAAATTCCCAGATAAAACCTGTGACGTCACACAATACGGGGCCGAAGGTCACCGCCTACAGATCGCACTAAATACCGAGGCTTTCCAGAAAGCGATTGATGATTGCGCTGCGGCTGGTGGCGGAACGGTACACGTTCCTCGCGGTAACTATCTGGTCGATCCGCTGTTTCTGAAGAGTAACATCCGACTGGATTTGGCAAAAGATGCAACTATCGTCGCGTCGACCGAAGTCGCGGCGTATCGCGCGACGGAAAAAACCAAGTACGCTGAAGCGGAAAATGGCTGGCTTCCCTTTATCAGTATTGCCGATGCGCAGAACGTGGCTATCACCGGTCAAGGCACCATTGATGGGCAGGGTGCCGTCTGGTGGGAGCGCTGGCGTGAGAATATTCGCGCAACCGGCAAGAAGGGCGGGACCGATCGTCCCCGTCTGATTTATATCAAAAGTTCCAGCAATGTGCTGGTGGACGGTGTCACACTCACGCATTCCCCGAGCTTCCACGTTGTGATGCGTTACTCGCATGATGTGGATGTGAACGGTACTCGGATTCTGTCACCGTGGCATGCACCAAACACCGATGCTATCGACCCGATCGACAGCCAGAATATCCGTATTACTAACAACTACATCGACTGTAATGACGACCATATCGCGATAAAAGCCGAGAAGCCGGATAGCCGCTTCCCGAATGGTGTCGTGGATAACATCTATATCGCCAACAATATCCTGAAGCAGGGGCGCGGCATTTCTATCGGCAGCGAAACTTCCGGCGGTGTGAATAACGTACTGGTTGAAAACAACCAGTTTGAAGGTTCCATGTACGGTATTCGCATTAAAACCCTGCGCGGTAAAGGCGGCGAAGTGAAAAACATCACTTACCGTAATACCAAAATGGTGGATGTCGAAATACCGCTGGTCTTTGCCGCTTACTACAAAGCCGCGCCGATTGTGCAGGCTGAGGTAGACAAGATGCTGGCCGAAGGCGGCTTCACGATGGGTGAGCAGATTTACCCACCGGATACCGACCCAGAGCAGCCATTTGATCAGTACAAGACGCCGCATTTCAGCAATGTCACCATTGAAAATCTGGAATCTACCGGTAAAACCAAGGCCGCCGCGTACATTATCGGCGTGCCGGAAGCGCCGCTCAGTGGTTTCCACTTTGATAACGTGCGGATTGATGCGGATAAAGGTATTCGGGTAAGGAATGCGGAACTGCAAACCAAAGGCCTGACTGTCAATGTGAAGGAAGGCCCGGTAATGCAGTTGGATAAAGGGGCGAAAGTCGATCAGTAATCGATTATACCCTAAATAATTCGAGTTTCAGGACAAAAACGGCAAGGCGTTTTTGAACAGTGCGTGCGCTGACCCCGAAGGGGTGAGGCCATAAGGCCGAATAACGCGGCAAGGGAAGGACAAATTCGTCGGGAACGAATTTGACCAGCCAACGGCTGGCCTCCGGTGAGAGACAGGATGTCTCTCATTTCATCCCGATGAGCTTACTCAAGTAAGTGATTCGGGCGACTGACAAATCTGCCAGAGGCAGGTTTGAACGCTGCTTGCAGCGGCCCCAGCGGGGCGAGACACACATCAGTGTGTCGAGTAGTGCAGCCAACGTACATGCAACTTGAAGTATGACGAGTATATGAAGCGGTAGCGGGGGACACACTGGCCGTGGAGTCCTCTGCTATCTGCTTCGCTTTGATACTACATTGCCTGACAGGTTATGCTCGTTTAATCACAGGAATTAATCATGCTTGGCGATATCAGCAAAGGTGGCGCGCAGTAGCCGCGCCAGATCATCTGCCGATAATTCGATATCCAATCCACGTTTACCGCCGGAAATGAAAATGGTATCGAACTGGCGCGCTGGTTCATCAATCACGGTCGGCAGCAGTTTCTTCTGCCCAAGTGGGCTAATCCCTCCCACCAGATAACCCGTTACACGCTGAGCGATGACCGGATCGGCCATATCGGCTTTTTTGGCGGACAGCGCACGTGCGACTTTCTTGAGATCCAACATTCCAGCGACCGGCGTGATGGCAACTGCGAGATTTTTTGCATCACCATTCAGAGAAACAAGCAGCGTTTTATAAACCTGTTCTTTATTCAGCCCCAGTTTTCTGGCCGCTTCCTCGCCAAAGTTGGTTTCGTCGCTGTCGTGGTGGTAACTGTGTAGCGTAAAGGCGATCTTATTCTTTTCGAGTAAATTGACTGCGGGTGTCATGACTTCACTATCCTTAAACCCTTTTTGGGTCTTATCTTGCGGACGCACAGGTGCGCCATAGTGTGTTCTTTCACTGTTTTGCTGAATGACCGTCGTTGAGCAGCGTAGGTAAATTCTCATCGCCATACAGATGCAGCGCACCGACGGCTACAACGTAGTTTCCGGGCGGCAGCGCCTGAAGCTGCTGCTGCCAACGACGGTTACGCTGACCCATCAGCAGGTCAGTCATTTCATTGCTGAACGTTGCGGGGATATCCGGTTTATAGGTGCCGGGCTTGTTGTCTAGCCACCAGCCCACCATCGTTTGCAGCAAACGCGCGTTGGTGTGCCAGTGCTTAATGGTGTCTTCCAGCAAGAGCAGACCGCCCTGAGGCAACTGTTGTAACAGGTCAACCTGCGTCTGCTGTCCTTCCAGTTCGATAATCTGAATTCCGTGGGATTTCGCGGCATTAATCAACTGATAATCAATGCCGTAGTCGGGGCGTAAGCCCAGCAGCTGTGCCTGTCTCGCTTGCAGCATCAGCGCGGCCTGCCAGCCTGGAAGCGTATTGATAGTGCTCTCATCGAAAGAGAGCGATGCGCAGATTTTTTGCAACTGGCGGTAGTTCTCCGGGCTGAGGCGCTGCACGAGCGGTGGCTCGGTATCACTGTGTCCGAAGGGAGAGTGAGAATCAGAGATGTCGGCTTCTACAATGAGTGCAGTCGCCTGCTGGAGCTGTTGCAGCAGCGTATCGGGCAGCGGTGCCATATCCAGGCTACCCATATGGATACTGCCAACCAGATGCAGTTGTCGTTCATTGCCAAGCTGAACATCTATCGCCGGGTAGGCATAAGCCAGTGGTGAAATAAAACCAAGAAAAGTCGCGATTCTACGCAGCAGTTGCCCCATTGATTCCGTCTCCTGATGTGGGAATAGCTATGCTAAACGCTAGATGCAGAACAATACAAGGTATACCGCGGGTGGCGCGAATGTGGTGGGGTGGTAAGACGATTATGCGAAAGAAAGCGTGCGCCATCATTCGCAATGAAGATGGCGCACTGACATTACTGACTTTTAGGTTTAAAACGCAGCAAGCGGTTAGCGTTACTGACCACGGTGATGGAGGAGAGCGCCATGGCGGCACCGGCAACTACTGGGCTGAGCAGCGTTCCGGTCAGCGGATAGAGCACGCCCGCTGCAATCGGAATGCCTAGCGAGTTATAGATAAACGCACCCAGCAGGTTCTGCTTCATGTTGCGCAGCGTGGCATTGGAGAGTTCTAGTGCATCGGCGACGCCGTGCAGGCTGTGGCGCATCAGCGTGATGGCGGCCGTTTCAATCGCGATATCGCTGCCGCCGCCCATCGCAATGCCGACATCGGCCTGCGCCAGTGCGGGGGCATCGTTGATACCATCGCCAATCATTGCCACGCGTTTGCCTTGAGCCTGTAGCTTTTTGATGGCCTCCGCTTTACCGTCTGGCAGTACCCCGGCGATCACCTGATAGATACCCGCTTCTTTAGCGATGCTCTTCGCCGTTAGCGGGTTATCCCCCGTGAGCATAACTAACTGATAGCCCTGCTGATGCAGACGCTGCAAGGCGCTGACGCTATCCGCTCGCAGCGGATCGTGGATAGAGAACACCGCGATGATGTGGCCATTCGCCGCAAGCAACACCGGCGTGATACCGCGCTGAGCCTGTTCGTTGATCAGCGTTTCACCTTCGGTGGTATCGACCTGATACTGTTGGAGCAGCGGCGGATTTCCCAGCAGCAGGTCGGTCTCCCCGATCTTACCGCTGACGCCGAGGCCGCGTAGTGTGCGGAACTGCTCGACTTGCGTTAGCGTAAGATTTTCCGCGCGTTCAAGAATTGCCTTCGCCAGCGGGTGATTAGACCCCTGTTCCAGCGAGGCTGCCCATGCCAGCGCCTGCTCTTCTGTTACGCTGCCGAACGTATGAATTGCCACGACGCGCGGTTGTCCCTCGGTTAGCGTACCGGTCTTGTCAAACACCAGTACATCCAACTTGCTGGCCTGCTGTAACGCATCGGCATCTCGCACTAGTACGCCAAACTCAGCAGCCCGTCCGACGCCGGAAATAATCGACATCGGTGTTGCCAGTCCAAGAGCACAAGGGCAAGCAATGATCAGAACGGTTGTGACGATAATGAGCGTATAGACTATCTGCGGCTGTGGCCCCACGAAGAACCAGATCGCGCCGCTGAGAAGCGCGATGGCAACGACAACGGGAACGAATACGGCAGAAATACGATCCGCTAGCTGCCCGATAGCGGGTTTGCTGCTCTGCGCCTGCCTGACCAGTCGGATAATACGCGACAGGGTGGTTTGGTTGCCGATCGCGTCCGCACGGAAGAGAACGCTGCCGTCGGAAACCAATGTGCCTGCGTGAACCGTATCGCCGGATGTTTTGGATTGTGGGATCGGCTCACCAGTCAGCATGGCTTCATCCACCCACACTTCGCCTTGCAAAATCTCGCCATCGACGGGAATACGATCGCCAGTTGTCAGGCGTAACGTCATGCCGGACTGGACTTCGGACAGTGGAATAGATTTCTCACCTTCCGGTGTCACGATGCGGGCGGTTGGGGGCGTTAAATCCAGCAGCCGCTCTAAAGCGCGTGAAGAGCGTTGGCGAGCACGCTGTTCCAATGCATGACCCAGATTGATTAAACCGATGATCATCGCGCTAGCTTCATAGTAAAGATGACGCGCTGCCATCGGAAAAAGATCCGGCCACAGGTTAACGGTAATAGAGTAAAGCCATGCCGCACCCGTTCCCAGCGCGACTAGCGTATCCATGGTCGCCGCACCGTTTTTCAGGCTGCGCCAGGCGTTACGGTAAAAATGACTGCCTGCTAATACCATCACCGCCAGCGTCAGAATACCGATGACGAGCCACGGAGTTTGGTTCTCCGGCGTCAGACTCATGCTGCCGCCCAAAACACCCCACAGCATCAGCGGTACACCCAGCAGTAAACCTAGCGCCGCCTGCCATTGAAAACGGCGAATGGCCTGCTGAGCCGTTTGCTGCTGACGCGCGCGGCGTGCTTCTTCGTCCTGAATAATTTCTGCGCCATAGCCCGCTTGCTCAACGGCGGCAATCAGCGCTTCCGGCTCGGCGTGACCGCTCACTAATGCGCTGCGCTCAGCCAGATTCACGCGCGCCTGCGTGACGCCGCTGACGTTTTGTAACGCCGTCTGTACACGGTTCACGCAACTGGCGCAGCTCATCCCCTGAAGCAGGAGCTGCACGCTGTCGTCAGCGTTGGTGGTGTGTCTTGTGGTTGCCGGAAGAATACTCTCGGCCGCTGGCAGCGCTTCCGGCGTCGTCGCTACCTGTGCCAGCGGCTCAGTTTTTGGGTGAACGCTCTCCTGCACGGTGGCGTGATAGCCCGCGTCTTCAATAGCACTAATCAGTGTGGTGGCCTCAACGTTGCCATACACGGCAGCCTGTTCTTTAGTGACATCCGTCGCCACGACGCCGGGAATGGCTTCCAGCACTTTACGCGTAGCGGCGACACAGTGGTTGCAGCTCAGGCCAGAAAGTTGGAGTGACACATCCGGCGTGGTAGCCAGCTGTGCGTCGTAGCCTGCCTGCTCGATAGTGTCGATCAACGTTTGGGAATCAACGTCGCCGCTGACTCTGGCGTACTGTTGGGTGACGTCGGTTTGTTCGACAGCGGGTAGCGCGTCCAGTGCTTTTTTAACGCGTTGAACACAGTGCCCGCAGGTCAGTCCCTGCAACGACAACACGATAGTTTGAGACATAATAATTTTCTCCCGTGATCACAGCCGGAGGTGAAAGACGTTGACCGGCCATCTGATTTCTACTAGTTATTGAGTAAGGTAAACCTTCTAGCAAGGGGAGGGTCAAGGGGAAATCATGAATATCAGTGATGTTGCGAAAAAAACCGGCCTCAGCAGTAAAACCATTCGCTTCTATGAAGAGAAAGAACTTCTGACTACGCCGCTGCGTTCTGAAAATGGTTACCGCAGCTACGATGATCATCACGTCGAGGAGCTAACGCTGCTGCGTCAGGCGCGTCAGGTTGGTTTTAATCTGGATGAATGCCGCGAATTGGTTACGTTATTTAACGATCCGCTGCGGAGAAGCTCGGATGTCAAAGCGCGAACCTTGCAGAAAGTGCAGGAAATCGAGATGCATATCGAAGAGTTGAAAACGATGCGTGAACAGTTGCTGGCGCTGGCCGAACAGTGTCCGGGAGATGGTGGTTCGGAGTGCCCGATAATCAATAATCTGGCAGGCTGTTGTCAAAAGGGAAAAGCGTCATAAAGGGGAGACGGGCTCCCCCAAATAGTGCGTTATGTTAGCGCTCAATTGAGCGCACATGCAGCGTGATGCCGTCAACGGCAATCACTTCAACATGCGTGCCAGCAGGCAGATCCTGCTCTGATTTCACGCGCCAACTGCTGTCACCGATGTTTACCCGGCCAAAGCCGTTAGTCACCGATTCTGACACGGTGGCACGCAGGCCAACCAGCTGTTGTCCGCGTTGGTTGAGCGTCGACGGTGGACGCGACAGCGTTCGTTTACGCAGCCAATACCACCAGAGCAGCGCCGTGACGATCGTCAGGATGGCGAAAATCGTTCCCTGCCATGGCCAACCTAGCGGCATGATCCACGTTAACAGCCCAACCAATACCGCCGATAAGCCGCTCCACAGCAAATAGCCACTGCCACCCAGCATTTCGGCGGCCAACAGCAGACCGCCGAGCGATAGCCAGAACCAGTGTGCATTTTCCATCACCAGTTCAATGCCCATTATTGACCTCGGCTGTCTTTGCTGTCTTTAATCAGTTCCGTGATCCCGCCAATAGCGCCCATCAGGTTGCTGGCCTCCAGCGGCATCATGATCACTTTGCTGTTATTGGAGGAGCCGATCTGCTGCAAGGCGTCGGTATATTTCTGTGCGACAAAGTAGTTAATCGCCTGAATGTTGCCCGCTGCGATGGCTTCGGATACCATTTTGGTCGCCTGTGCTTCGGCTTCTGCCGCACGCTCACGCGCTTCAGCTTCCAGGAACGCGGATTGCCGCTGACCTTCGGCTTTCAGAATCTGTGACTGTTTTTCCCCTTCGGCTTTCAGAATCGCGGCCTGACGAATCCCTTCGGCTTCGAGAATATCGGCACGCTTGTTACGCTCTGCTTTCATCTGCGCATTCATGGCTGCAATCAGTTCAGCTGGCGGGCGTACGTCACGAATCTCGATGCGGGTGATTTTCACGCCCCACGGGTTGGTGGCTTCATCAACAATGTGCAGCAGGCGCGTGTTGATGCTATCGCGCTGAGACAGCATTTCGTCCAGCTCCATAGAGCCCAGCACGGTACGGAAGTTGGTCATGGTGAGGTTCACGATAGCCTGTTCCAGATTGCTAACTTCATAGGCGGCCCGCGCGGGATCGATCACCTGAATAAAGCAGACGGCATCAATGGCGACATTGGCGTTATCGCGAGAGATAATTTCCTGAGAGGGGATATCTAATACCTGTTCCATCATGTTGATTTTGCGACCAACGCGATCCATAAACGGCACGACCAAATTAAGCCCTGGCATCAGCGTTTTGGTATAGCGACCAAACCGCTCCACAGTCCATTGGTATCCCTGAGGTACGATCTTGATGCCTGACCAGACGATGATGAGTGCAACAAAGATCAAAATAGGAATGACGGTAAGCATGTTCTAAAACCTCCAGGTTGTTTTATCCCCGTCATACTTCACGCTGCATGTGTGTTGGATTCCCTTACTCACCCCAGTCACTTACTGGTGTAAGCGCCTGAGGATTCGCTCGGTCTTCGCCTGCCTGCAACTCGAATTATTTAGGGTATATATCGGTCGAAAGACGTGTCATTAGACAGTGTAACTCACTTGAGTATGAAAGCGGGTAGGAAATACGCCCGCCGGTAAGAGCGATAGGGAGAGTGGCCAGTGAGGGGACGGGGCTAAATATCGAGTTCGATGTCGCCTTGTGGCATGCAGCAACAGGGTAGGATTTCATCTTGTTGGATGCAGGCCAGCGGTGTTTGTCGATACGCTACGCGGCCTTTTACCAGACGCAGTCGGCAGGAACCGCAATAGCCAGAGCGGCACTGATATTCAATGCTGACGCGGTTGGATTCCAGTACATCCAGCAGGGAAGGGCCATCGCCTGAACAGGAAAACTGCGCACCTGATGTGCGCAGCGTAATGGTTGGGTTGCTCATAGATTACAGTTGGAAATCGCTCAGATCGTCATCGCTGATTTCTGAATCGATCTGGCCGACCAGATAAGAGCTGACTTCGACTTCCTGCGGTGCGACCTGTACGTTATCGGATACCAGCCAGGCGTTGATCCACGGAATGGGGTTAGTGCGCGTCTGGAACGGCAGCGAGAGGCCCACGCCCTGCATGCGGATGTTAGTGATGTATTCCACGTACTGGCACAGAATATCTTTGTTCAGGCCAATCATCGAGCCGTCGCGGAACAGGTATTCAGCCCACTCTTTTTCTTGCTGAGCGGCGAGCACGAACAGGTCATAACACTCCTGCTGACACTCTTCGGCAATCTGCGCCATTTCGGGATCGTCATGGCCGGAGCGCATCAGGTTTAGCATGTGCTGCGTGCCAGTCAGGTGCAGTGCTTCATCACGGGCGATCAGCTTGATGATTTTAGCGTTGCCTTCCATCAGTTCGCGTTCAGCAAAAGCAAACGAGCAGGCGAAGCTGACGTAGAAGCGAATCGCTTCCAGCGCGTTTACGCTCATCAGGCACACATACAGCTGCTTTTTCAGCGCATGCAGGTTAACGGTCACGGTCTTGCCGTTAACCTGATGCGTTCCTTCACCGAGCAGATGATAGTAGCTGGTCATCTCAATCAGCGAGTCGTAGTAGCCGGAGATATCTTTGGCGCGCTTCAGGATCTCTTCGTTAGCCACGATATCGTCAAACACCAGCGACGGATCGTTCACGATATTACGAATGATGTGCGTGTAGGAACGTGAGTGAATGGTTTCCGAGAAGGCCCAAGTTTCCACCCAGGTTTCCAGCTCAGGGATAGAAATCAGCGGCAGCAGCGCCACGTTCGGGCTACGTCCCTGAATCGAATCCAGCAGCGTTTGGTATTTCAGGTTGCTGATGAAGATGTGTTTTTCATGATCCGGCAGCGCCTGATAGTCGATGCGATCGCGGGACACGTCGACTTCTTCCGGGCGCCAGAAGAAGGACAGTTGCTTTTCGATCAGTTTTTCGAAAATTTCATATTTTTGCTGGTCGAAACGCGCAACGTTGACAGACTGGCCGAAGAACATCGGTTCGAGCAGTTGGTCATTTTTATTCTGTGAAAAAGTGGTATAGGCCATGAATCTCTCCAAAAAAAATGCTGGGAGCATTTTTTTACGCCAGGTGCGGCTACGGGTAGGACGCCCGCGCTAAAAGGATGAAAGGCTGCATTGCAGCCTTTCATTATTGGCTTAAATCTTACACGCGCCGCCTTCGCAGCCATCGTCCTGCGGTTCTGCCAGCAGGTCGTCTTGTACGTCTTCAGCGCCGTCACGGGTGTTTTGGTAATACAGCGTTTTAACGCCAAATTTGTAGGCCGTGACCAGATCTTTCAGCAACTGTTTCATCGGTACTCGACCTGACGGGAAGCGTGATGGATCGTAGTTGGTGTTAGAGGAAATCGCCTGATCGACAAATTTCTGCATCAGGCCCACCAGTTGCAGGTATCCATCGTTATTTGGCATTTCCCACAGCAGTTCGTAAGCATCTTTCAACGTTTCGTATTCCGGTACGACTTGACGCAGAATGCCGTCTTTGGACGCTTTGACGCTGATGTGGCCGCGCGGCGGTTCAATACCGTTGGTGGCGTTGGATATCTGAGACGATGTTTCAGACGGCATCAGCGCAGACAACGTGGAGTTGCGCAGACCGTATTCTTTGATGTCTTTACGCAGCGTTTCCCAGTCGAGATGCAGCGGTTCGTTACAGATCGCATCCAGATCGCGCTTATAGGTATCGATAGGCAGAATACCCTGCGAGTAGGTGGTTTCATTGAACCACGTGCAGGCACCTTGTTCACGTGCCAGCACATTCGACGCCTTCAGCAGATAGTATTGAATCGCTTCAAACGTTTTATGCGTCAGGCCGTTGGCGCTGCCGTCGGAGTAACGTACGCCGTTTTTCGCCAGATAGTAGGCGAAGTTGATGACGCCAATACCCAGCGTGCGACGGCCCATCGCACCACGTTCTGCTGCCTTAATCGGGTAATCCTGATAATCCAGCAGGGCATCGAGCGCGCGCACAGCAAGCGTTGCTAAATCTTCCAAATCGTCCAGGCTATTAATCGCGCCGAGGTTAAACGCTGACAGCGTACACAGTGCGATTTCACCGTTTTCATCATTCACGTCGTTCAACGGTTTGGTCGGCAACGCGATTTCCAGACACAGGTTGGACTGGCGAACTGGCGCAATCTGCGGATCGAACGGGCTGTGCGTGTTGCAGTGATCAACGTTCTGAATATAGATACGGCCCGTTGAAGCACGTTCCTGCATCATCAGGGAGAACAGCTCACTGGCTTTGATCCGCTGCTTGCGGATACTGGCATCCTGTTCATATTGCACATACAGGCGCTCGAATTCATCCTGATCGGCGAAGAAGGCGTCATACAGTCCCGGTACGTCAGAGGGGCTGAACAGTGTGATCTCTTCACCTTTTACCAAACGCTGATACATCAATTTATTCAGTTGCACGCCGTAATCGAGGTGACGAACGCGGTTGCCTTCCACGCCGCGGTTGTTTTTCAGTACCAGCAGGCTTTCCACTTCCAAATGCCACAGCGGATAGAACAGCGTGGCAGCACCGCCGCGTACGCCACCCTGAGAGCAAGATTTCACCGCCGTCTGGAAGTGTTTATAGAAAGGGATACAGCCGGTATGGAATGCTTCACCGCCGCGAATCGGGCTGCCGAGTGCACGGATATGACCGGCGTTGATGCCGATACCTGCACGTTGAGAAACATATTTTACGATAGCGCTGGACGTCGCGTTAATGGAATCCAGGCTGTCGCCGCATTCAATCAGCACGCAGGAGCTGAACTGACGTGTCGGGGTACGCACGCCTGCCATGATTGGCGTCGGCAGAGAGATTTTGAACGTGGAGATCGCGTCATAGAAACGTTTAACGTAATCCATACGCGTTTCGCGCGGGTAGCCGGAGAACAGGCAAGCGGCGACCAAAATGTACAGGAACTGGGCGCTTTCGTAGATATCACCAGTGACGCGGTTTTGTACCAGATATTTCCCTTCCAGCTGTTTAACCGCAGCATAGGAGAAATTCATGTCACGCGAGTGATCGATGAAAGCGTCCATTTGGGCGAATTCTTCCGAGTTATAATCTTCCAGCAGGTGCTTATCGTATTTGCCCAGTTCCACCATGTTGGTGACGTGGGTTAGCAGAGCGGGTGGCTCAAACTGGCCATAGGCTTTCTTGCGAAGATGGTATATAGCCAAGCGCGCGGCCAGATACTGGTAATCCGGGCTTTCACGGGAGATCAGATCGGCTGCGGCCTTAATGATGGTCTCATGGATATCAGAGGTTTTGATGCTGTCATAAAACTGAATGTGGGAACGCAGTTCCACCTGAGAAACGGAGACATTGTGTAAACCTTCTGCGGCCCAGGTAATGACGCGGTGGATTTTATCCAAATTGATTTTTTCTTTACTGCCATCGCGTTTGGTGACGAGCAAGCTCTGGTTCATGTTGGGATTTACCTATTGGTGAAAATAAAAAATATCCCCTGTTTATTCACAGAAATTCTTCTGTGACTAACTCTGTGGATAAATACTAGATATGGATATTTTTTGATAAATGACTACTACATGGTGAGTATTCTAGTCTGGATTCGTTTGAGTACAAGGCTTGATTTTGGTGTTAATTTCAGGTTGCGGAAGCGTTGGTTTCTCGAAATCCTGATTTTGTAAGGGCTAAGAGGATGTCAATATTCTGTAAAAAAAATAAGTCTCGGCCATTTTGTTGGTTTTCCAGGTAAACCCTGGGAAATTGCGCGGTGAAAAACCACGCAATTTTTAAGAGCATTCTTAATGGGTTCTATTTGTCGTGGTGAGTATGCAGCATGTAGTTCACGTCTACGTTTGGGCCAAGTTTAAAATGGTCTGTCAGCAGATTGTAGTGCAGCCCAGTGATATGCCTTTCGCGCAGCGCGGTGTCATCAACCCAGCGCATCAGCTCAGCCGGGCGAATGAATTTCTTAATATCGTGTGTGCCGCGCGGCACCATCTTTAAAACATACTCAGCGCCGATAATGACCATCATCCACGCTTTGGCATTACGGTTGATCGTGGAGAAAAAGACGTGCCCGCCGGGTTTGACTAACTTAGCGCACGCCTGCACCACAGATTGCGGGTCGGGAACGTGCTCCAGCATTTCCATGCAGGTGACCACATCGTAAAGGCCCGGGTGAGCGAGTGCATGTGCTTCTACCGTTTCCTGCACGTAATCGACAGTGACGCCGCTTTCCAGTGCATGTAAACGCGCGACCTGCAACGGCTCCGCGCCCATATCCAGCCCGGTGACGTCCGCGCCTTCACGCGCCATGCTCTCGGCCAAAATGCCGCCGCCGCAGCCGACATCCAACACTTTCTTGCCGAACAAGCCTTCTGCGCGCTGTGAAATATAGCCCAGACGCAGTGGGTTAATGCGGTGCAATGGCTTGAATTCGCCTTCTAGATCCCACCAGCGTGAGGCGATAGCCTCAAATTTGGCAATTTCCTGATGGTCAACGTTCGGAGTTTGATTTTCTACATTCATGTGTCATCGCTGCCTTTCGTCATCTTCTACTGCCGCGAGTATACTCCCTTCGTGTCGCAACGTGCAGCGGTGTCGCTTTTCTCTACGGGATAAACGTTCACTGGGAAAACAGTCTGTTCAGAGCGGAAGTGAGTTTCCCCCGAAACGGCGGTTTGTGATATAATTTTTCACCTTTTGAACAGTTCACCTTTCTGAACGGTTCACTTTTCTGAACACGGGTAGATGCCTAAATAGAGGGATAGCGGCTCCATGAGCGACCTTGCCAGAGAAATCACACCGGTCACTATTGAAGAAGAGCTGAAAAGCTCGTATCTGGATTATGCGATGTCCGTTATTGTCGGACGTGCATTGCCAGATGTTCGAGATGGACTGAAACCGGTACACCGCCGCGTACTGTACGCAATGAGCGTACTGGGTAACGACTGGAACAAACCGTATAAAAAATCCGCCCGTGTCGTCGGGGATGTCATCGGTAAATACCACCCGCACGGTGATTCTGCCGTTTATGAAACCATCGTGCGTATGGCGCAGCCTTTCTCACTGCGCTACATGCTGGTTGATGGTCAGGGCAACTTCGGTTCGATTGACGGCGACTCTGCTGCGGCCATGCGTTATACCGAAATTCGCATGTCGAGAATTGCTCATGAACTGCTGGCCGATCTCGAAAAAGAGACGGTCGATTTTGTGCCGAACTATGACGGCACCGAGCAGATTCCTGATGTCATGCCTACGCGTGTTCCCAACCTGCTGATTAACGGTTCTTCCGGTATCGCCGTCGGGATGGCAACGAACATCCCACCGCATAACCTGACAGAAGTCGTGAACGGCTGTCTGGCGTATATCGACGATGAGAACATTAGCCTTGAAGGGTTAATGGAGCACATCACAGGCCCTGATTTCCCGACGGCGGCAATCATCAATGGCCGACGCGGCATTGAAGAAGCCTATCGTACCGGGCGCGGCAAAATTTACATCCGTGCGCGTGCCGAAGTTGAAGCGGACGCGAAAACTGGGCGTGAAACCATTATCGTGCATGAAATTCCGTATCAGGTGAACAAAGCTCGCCTGATCGAGAAAATTGCCGAACTGGTCAAAGATAAACGTATTGAAGGCATTAGCGCACTGCGTGACGAATCCGATAAAGACGGTATGCGTATCGTTATCGAGATTAAGCGTGATGCCGTGGGCGAAGTGGTCCTGAATAATCTGTACTCTCAGACGCAGCTTCAGACGTCATTCGGCATCAACATGGTGGCACTGCATCAGGGCCAACCGAAGATCATGCCGCTGAAAGACATTCTGGCTGCGTTTGTGCGCCACCGCCGTGAAGTGGTGACGCGCCGTACCATTTTTGAACTGCGTAAAGCCCGTGACCGCGCCCATATTCTGGAAGGGTTGGCGATTGCGCTGGCGAACATCGATCCGATTATCGAACTGATTCGTCGTGCTGCGTCACCTGCTGAAGCGAAAGCTTCACTGATCGCAGAAGCATGGGAATTGGGCAGTGTTGCTACCATGCTGGAACGTGCGGGCGATGATGCTGCGCGTCCAGAGTGGCTGGAGCCAGAGTTCGGCATCCGTGACGGTCGTTACTACCTGACGGAACAGCAGGCGCAGGCGATTCTGGATCTGCGTTTGCAGAAACTGACCGGTATGGAGCACGAAAAGCTGCTGGATGAATATAAAGACCTGCTGGCGGAGATCGCCGAGCTGCTTTATATCCTCAATAATCCTGAGCGCCTGATGGAAGTGATCCGCGAAGAGCTGGAAGCGATCAAAACGCAGTACAGCGACGAGCGCCGCACAGAAATCACGGCAAACACCTCTGACATTAACATCGAAGACTTGATCAATCAGGAAGATGTTGTTGTTACGCTGTCTCACCAGGGTTATGTGAAGTATCAGCCGCTGAGCGACTACGAAGCACAACGTCGTGGTGGCCGTGGCAAATCTGCAGCCCGTATTAAAGAAGAAGACTTTATCGATCGCCTGCTGGTGGCCAACACTCACGATACGATCCTGTGCTTCTCCAGCCGTGGCCGTCTGTACTGGATGAAGGTGTATCAATTACCGGAAGCCAGCCGTGGCGCACGTGGTCGTCCTATCGTCAACCTGTTGCCGCTTGAACCGAATGAGCGTATCACTGCGATTCTGCCGGTACGTGAGTACGAAGAAGGCCGCCACATCTTCATGGCAACCGCGAGCGGTACAGTGAAGAAAACGGCGCTGACGGAATTCAGCCGTCCGCGTAGCGCGGGGATCATCGCGGTTAACCTGAACGACGGTGACGAGCTGATTGGCGTCGACCTGACCGATGGCAGCGATGAAGCGATGCTGTTCTCAGCGGAAGGTAAAGTGGTTCGCTTCTCCGAACAGGCGGTGCGTTCCATGGGTCGTACGGCAACGGGCGTCCGTGGTATCAATCTGCAAGGTGAAGATCGCGTCGTTTCGCTGATTATCCCTCGCGGCGAGGGTGATATCCTGACCGTCACGCAAAATGGCTTCGGTAAGCGTACTGCCGTGAGTGAGTACCCAACTAAGTCGCGTGCGACGAAAGGGGTTATCTCTATCAAGGTCAGCGAGCGTAACGGTAAAGTGGTTGGTGCGGTTCAGGTTGATACCGCAGACCAGATCATGATGATCACCGATGCGGGAACGCTGGTGCGTACACGCGTATCTGAAGTCAGCATCGTTGGCCGTAACACACAGGGTGTGACGCTGATTCGTACAGCGGAAGACGAACATGTTGTTGGCCTGCAACGCGTTGCTGAACCGGTAGAAGATGAAGAGCTAGATGGCGTGGTAAGCGTTGAAGGCGAAATCGCTGAAGACGATGATGCTATCGACGACATTGATGGCGATGATGATATCGCTGAAGATGACGAATAAGCCTTTTCCTTAAACCGGAATGAGTCGATTAAGCCAGCGCGATGCGCTGGCTTTTTTTATTGACTCTCGGTAGTGTATCAGCAAACGGGTTCTCCCATTATTCAACGGTATCCACTTGAAATATCTCGCCTCATTCCATACCACATTAAAAGTTTCCCGCTATTTATTTCGGGTTCTGGCAGTCATGTTGTGGGTGTTGGGAGCGCTGATATCCATTTTTTATGTCACTAAAGTATTGAATGAAAAAGAGTCAGAGCTGCGGCAGGAATATAATCTCAGCTTTGATCAGTCGCAGGGTTACATTCGGCACGCGTCGGATATTGTGCGCGAACTCCAGTATCTGGCGGCAAATCGTCTGATTCTGGCGAGAGAAAAGGCAGAACCGCCAACGGAAGGAGGCCCCGGTGTCTCCGTTTATGCCCTTGCTCCCGGCGCAACGTGTTCCACGCAATATGGCGGGAATACGGCGCTGCTCTCATTGAGCCATTTTTTCAACGGCTGGCAGGATAATTTCTCAGCCGTCTACGATCTCAATCGGGTCTTTTTTGTCGGCGGCGATCGGCGCTGTATGGTTGATTTTGGCATTCGTAACCAGTCACTCGATCGTGATAATTTGCTTAAAAACGTGCAGGATCGGTTTCAGGATCAGAAGAAAAACCGCACCCAAACCGGCCGTGATGAAACGCTCTATTGGATTGCTCCCGCGTCTGTCCCCGATGTCGGCTATTTATATGCGCTGACGCCGATTTATGTGGATAACAAACTGGAAGCCATCATGGGGATTGAGCAGACGATTCGTCTGGATGATTTCGTCACCGTGGGTAAATTTCCAATCAATGCCAGACTGCTGGATCAATATAATCAGGTTGTTTTGCAGTTTTCCGATGCTAAAGAGCGCTATGCGTCTTCGGTAGACAGTTATCCCTCCGATCATAACTATTTTGGCTATGTGAATGGCTATGATGAACTCATTCTGAAAAAGTCGCTGCCACCGACTTCATTCAGCATCGTGTATTCGCTGCCGTTGAAAGTGCTGCTCTCCCATATCAGTGCATTGATGATCAACATGCTCGTGCTGAATATTCTATGGGCCATTTTTCTGTTTGTGTTGGCGCTGGTGTTTGAGCGGAAAATGCTATTGCCTGCGGAAGTGAATGCGTTCCAACTGGAAGAGAATGAGCAATTCAACCGCAAGATTGTGGCGTCGGCGCCAGTAGGAATTTGCATCCTGCGTATTAATGATGGCACGAATATCCTCAGTAACGAACTGGCGCACAACTATCTCAACCTGCTTACCCACGAGGATAGGCTGCGAATTACCCGCATTATTTGCGAGCAGCAGTCCAAATTTGTCGATGTCATGACCAGTCGCAACCATCATCTGCAAATCAGCTTTGTCCATTCGCGCTATCGTAATGAAAATGTGGCAATTTGTGTTCTGCTGGACGTCAGCGCACGCGTCAAAATGGAAGAGTCGCTACAGGAAATGGCAAATGCCGCCGAGCAGGCAAGCCAGTCTAAATCGATGTTCCTTGCCACCGTCAGCCATGAATTGCGTACGCCGCTTTACGGGATTATTGGTAATCTCGACCTGCTGCAAACCAAGTCGCTGCCGAAGGATGCAAACCGTCTGGTCGTGGCGATGAACAACTCTTCTTCGCTGCTGCTGAAAATCATCAGCGATATCCTCGATTTTTCCAAGATTGAGTCGGAGCAGTTGAAGATAGAACCGTGTGAATTTGCGCCGCATGAGGTCATCAGTCACATTACCAGCAACTATCTCCCGCTGGTGGTCAAAAAACGTCTGACACTGTACTGTTTTATCGATCCTAATGTTCCCGTCAGCCTGTTTGGCGATCCCGTGCGCTTGCAGCAGGTGTTATCTAACCTGTTGAGCAACGCCATCAAGTTTACGGATACGGGCTGCATCATTTTTGAAGTAGGTTGCCGCGATGGTTATCTGGAATTTGTGGTGCGCGATACCGGCGTGGGCATTCAACCGCGCGAGGCGGTGAAGTTGTTTGATCCGTTCTTCCAGGCCGGGAGTGGTGTGCAGCGTCATTTCCAGGGCACAGGCTTAGGGCTGGCGATTTGTGAAAAGCTGGTCAATCTGATGGACGGTGACATTACCATCGAGTCAGAACCTGGGCTTGGCAGCCTGTTTGGCGTCAGGATTCCGTTGTATAAAGCGCACTATGCTCCAGTGGCGATCAACGCCAGCCTGCAAGGGAAAATATGCTGGTTGAGGGTACGCAATGCCCGGCTGGAGACGTATCTACTGACGCTGTTGCAGGAACAAGGCGTGCAAGCTGTGCGTTATCAGAATCAAACGGTATCGCTTGATGATGTAATGATTAGTGATTACACATCGACAGAAAACATTGCCGTTCGGGCGCATATCGTGATGAGTGGTGCGCATAACGGATCAGCGCAGAAAGTTAGCGAAGGGCACTGGCTGCAAGGGACATCGACACCTCAACACCTGCCTGATTTACTGGAGAAAATCTATCGCTCAGAAAGTGAGGACAGGACTCATGCCGAGATTTCGCTACCGCTGACCAACTATGTGCGGGATGAGAATGGCGACATTATGATTCTGGTGGTTGACGATCATCCGATCAACCGTCGACTGCTGGCGGATCAGCTCGGTTCTCTGGGCTATCAGGCGATGACGGCGAATGATGGCATCGATGGGTTGAATGTATTGAGTAAAAATCACATTGATATCGTGCTGACGGATGTCAATATGCCGAATATGGATGGCTACTTGTTCACACAGCGTATGCGTGAGCAGGGATTACGCTTCCCGGTTATCGGTGTGACGGCAAATGCGTTGGCGGAAGAACGAGATCGTTGTCTTGGGGCAGGGATGGATAACTGTTTGTCAAAACCGGTTACGCTGGGTACGTTGCAGCAGGCGCTGTCGTATTACAGTAACGTGGTCCGTCAGGCGAGAACATCTGTGGAATAACCTGCACCAGCGGTTGCTGGTGCAGGAAGGAAAAGCTTAGTCTACCTGCGTGCCATTAACGGAAGACAGGTAGTTCAGCAGGGCGATATCGTTCTCGACGCCCAGCTTGGTCATGGCAGATTTCTTCTGGCTACTGATCGTTTTAATACTACGATTCAGTTTTTTGGCGATTTCGGTAACCAAAAAGCCTTCAGCAAACAAACGCAGCACTTCGCTTTCTTTCGGGGACAGGCGTTTATCGCCGTAGCCGCTGGCGCTGATTTTCTCCAGTACTTTGGATACGCTGTCCGGCGTGAATTTCTTCCCTTTTTGCAGGGCTGCCAGCGCCTTGGGTAAGTCGGTCGGCGCGCCCTGTTTCAGTACGATACCTTCGATGTCCAGATCCAATACTGCGCTCAGAATCGCCGGATTATTGTTCATGGTGAGAACAATAATAGAGAGATGAGGAAAATGGCGCTTAATGTATTTAATGAGGGTGATACCATCGCCGTATTTATCGCCAGGCATGGATAAATCGGTGATTAAGACGTTAGCGTCCAGCTTAGGCAGGTTATTAATCAGCGCTGTTGAGTCTTCAAATTCGCCAACCACATTGACCCATTCAACCTGCTCAAGCGATTTTTTGATGCCAAAAAGGACAATAGGATGGTCGTCGGCAATAATTACGTTTAGGTTACTCATTGTTTTGGTTACTCATCTTGTTGGCTACCTTGCTGCCCTTTAGGTTCTATTGGGGATAGTAATGCACTGACAAACCTCTCAATTTCATGAAGGTTAGCCTCGATTTGTACACTATCGTGCGCGGTAATATGCTGTTCAAGCTGTTCACACAACTGTTTGCCAGGATGCAGATTCAGCATGGCAAACACGCCTTTCAGCCGGTGTGCCGTCTGCGAAAGTGACGGAAAATCGCCTGCTTCCGCTTCAGTATACAGCCTCTTTAAATCATCCGGTACTGTCTCCACGAACAGCGAATAATAGTCACTTGACGCCAATTGAGCGGCGTAAAATTCGACATCGTTCGGTTCCCCCTCTTGCATCGCATCGGGTGGTGTTTCCAGTTGCAGTTCAATCAGCTTAAGCAATGCCTCCAGTAGGAGGTGGCTGATATTATAGTTCACCCGCAAACGGCGCGGGCCCAAAGGCGTTACTGTGTCATCGTCATGACTCAACAGTAGCGTATAATCTGCTTTTTTCTCCGGGTCATCAGTAATAAAGATATCCGCTTCCTGATTAATCTGGCGTTCATCGCTGACCTGATAATTAGCGCCCCAGCCTGTCAGCATATGGCCGACAATATGCTGTACTTCATCGGATGTCACATCCAGCAGAACGGTAATACCATCCAACAGCTTTTCTTCCTCAACGGGAAGCGTTTCCGGTTCCAGTTTGAGCGTCAGAATATAGTGTGTGCCTAACCCGGATTTACTGTTGATGGTTAACGCACCGCCCAGTTTATTACAGAGTTGATTGCACAAAAATAAGGTCAATCCTGAATTTTGTCCGAAACGATCGGAAGACGCAGGATGCAGGAAAGGATGTCGAATATTTTCCTGCTCTTTACCTGAAACATTCGTTCCTGTATCGCTGACCTGAATAATCAGTATGTCCGACTCATTATTTTTTCTATCAACCGACACCGTAATTTTGCCGTAATCCGTATTGGTTACCGAATAATTTAGCAGCAGTGCCAGCGTTTTTTTCAACAGCCCTGCATCACCCACGTAAGTTTGATTACTATCCACATTGTAATGATGGAATAGGGTCAGCCCTTTTTGATTCAATCGTGGCAGCAGCTCAAGAAGAACATTATCGATAAGCGCCAGCGGTGAAAAGCTGTCGTTGATCACGGTCCATTCCTGCGCTTCCAGTTTTTCATGCAACGCGATATTTTCCAGCAGTTCGATAGCGCAGCGGGTATCCGCTGTTAGTTGATCCAGCGTTTGTGTTTGTACGGTTGCTGTATCGCTGTGGCGTATCGCATAAATATGCTGTTGTAGTGAAATCAGTGGCTGTTTGAATTCGCTGAGCAGATTTTGGAATAAGCGTTTTCTGGCATGAATATTCTTTTCGTACTCACGCTGGGCGAGCTGCAATTTCCGCTGCACCAGAATCTCTTTATCCTGTTCACGCAGCAGGAAGAGGCAATAGTCTGGTGAATATTGGCTACGGATTTGGCGGATTTCATACATCTCATTATTAATGGTGACCTGAATGACGCCTTGATGCTCATCCGCCATATTGGTGATTTTTTGCAGGCTCAGGTGCGGAAGCAGATGCTCTGCACGCTCATTTTGTATGACCACCTTGTTGCTGCTGAAATCATAAACCAGCACGCCCATCGGGATTTTTCCCGTTGTTTCGCGGTAAATATCCAGCTTCTTCTCTAATTGATGAGATAAGTCCTCTCCTGGATGGGCATACTTCCGACGGAAAAGATAAAAACCAGCGATGGATGCACTCAGCAGAACCAGATTCAACAACAGAAGCCAGATGTTATTACGCAATGAATCAACAATCAGTGTTTTTACGGGCACCTGAAAAACGATTTTTATCGGTGCATTCACGAGCGTAGCGGAGATCTCCAGATTAGAGCCATGAAGCTGCACGTCGGCCGTGCCTTCGCCATTGCTATCCATATTGCTGGCTGCTGGTGTATCCGGCTTCAGCATAAGGAACTCACGCGGGATCGTGTCTGGAATTAAATCGTTAATTGGCAGATCGAACGCCAGAATTGTCGCTAGGTGACCTGGCTGATTGAATGTCGTGCGCAGCGTAAAATAGTAGTCGTTATAGAAGCGTAATTTACGCAGCGGAGAAAAACTTTCGCGCTCGTCTAACACATTCGCCTGTTGCAGCATTTCCGTCCGACGGGCTTCGGCGATGACCGTAATATAATTGCCGCGGAACTGCGAGGAGATATCTTTCAACGTCTGCGTAGAAATCATCGTCAGGCTGTTGTCGATGCCATTCAGGTAATACATGGAATAGACGTTATTCTCTGCTCCCCAAAGAATATCGAGGTAACGCGATATGCGGCGAACCGACGTCAGCGTTCCTTTATCGTGTTGTCCAAAAATCAGAGCATCCGTCTTCTGACCATTTTTTTCTACGTAGAAAACATTGGGCATTAAATTAATCGCGGTAATGCTAGCGTCGCTAGCGGACGGTTCGCTGTTCAGACTGCCGTAAATTTGGTACGTGAAGAAACGGTAGGTATCAATGCGTTTCTGAACACCTTGGGCAATGGTCGTCAGTGAATGTTTTTTGTCCGCCAGCAAATCGTTGATGTAGCTATAGCCGAACGTTCCGGTAATCAGGATCGATAACACCGTAAGGAGAGAAAAATAACGCAGGATTATGGCTGGCATCAATTAACGCTCCTGATTAGCGGATTACGGCACGCGCGCTGGCGCTGACGGCAAGCAACAGCAGTGCGACAAACCCGAATGCGGTGGCTAAATTGCTGAACTGCGCAATAAAACCGAGAATGGTTGGGCCGATCAAAATACCCGCATAGCCTACCGTTGTAATGGAAGCGATAGCCAGATTTGGTGGCATGATTTTTTGATTTCCTGCTGCGCTGAAGAGGATCGGTACCACATTGGATGCGCCGACGCCGACCATAACGAAGCCAAGAATAGCGGTTACTGCGTTATCAATGCTAATCGTTAACACTAGGCCGAGTGAGGCGCAGAGGCTGCCACCGGTAAGAATCGCGTGGCGTCCGAGCGCATTAACGATGCGATCGCCATTCAACCTGCCTAGCGTCATCGCCACGGAAAACGCGGCATAGCCCATGCCCGCTTGCGCGCCGCTCAGGTTGCGTTCAACCGTTAAAAAGAGGGCGCTCCAGTCCAGTATGGAACCTTCGGCTAAGAACATGATGAAGCACAGTGAGCCAATGAACATAACCCAACCGCGTGGGATAACAAACAGCGGGCCGCTGTTATCTTGATTCGTGGTGCGCAGCAGGTGTTTGTGCGCCGTTGTCATGAATATCAGCATGAGTGCGACAATAGCCAGAATGGCCATCAGTGGGGACAGACCAAGCCACAGCAGGGCACTGACGCCACCTGCACCGACAATTCCCCCTACGCTGAAGAAACCATGAAAACCAGACATCATGGCTCGACCGCTGGCGCGTTCGACGATGACGGCCTGAATATTCATCGCGACATCGATCATGCCGATGGAGGCGCCAAAAAAGAGTAACATGACCGCCATCATAGGCAGTGTTTCTGCCTGCGTCAGTGCGGGCAACACGAAACAAAGCAGTGCACTTGCCAGCAAAATAACGCTGCGACATCCCAGCTTGCTGGTAAGGAAGCCGGTGAGTGGCATGGCCAACAGTGAGCCAATACCGAGAGAAAGCAGTAACATCCCCAGAGAAGCGTCACTGATAGCCAGCCGCGTTTTGACAAATGGCACTAACGGTGCCCAGGAAGCCATGGCAAAGCCCGCAACAAAGAAAACGATGCGTGTCGCTGCCTGTGCTTTTTTGCCTGACAGATTCTGATTAATGCATAACGGGTCGGAATTCAGCGTTGTACTCATCCTGAACGAGGCTATCCGGTCGATGTAACAAGGGCCTCTTTTTACCATAATTAGCGGTCTGAATGGAAAGAATCATGATGCTCATCACGCCTATAATTGACAGCAAACTTTGCCGGCTACTTCCCCTGGTGCAGCCTTAGCTGCTTTTGGCTTGCAGATCGAATGTGGCACGGGCTTGCTCGATGATTTCAAGGTTTTGCTCAGCCCATACCCACACGCCACAGAACGCCGCTCCAAGTCCAAGACCGAGATCTGTCAAGCGGTACTCCACCTTTGGGGGAATAACGGGATGTACGGTGCGGATCACCAACCCTTCACGTTCCATTTGGCGCAGGGTTTGCGTCAGCATTTTCTGGCTGATCCCTGCCACTTTTTTTGCCAATTGTGTGAAGCGTAATTCTCCGTTTTCAGCCAGGACCTCAAGGATGAACATCGTCCATTTGTCTGCTACTCGGCCGATCACTTCGTTAACCAGTGCTTCTACGCGTGGATCCTGCTTTGTCTCTGATGAAAGCTTTCTCTGGACTTCTGAGTGTTTAGCGACGTCGATGCTCATAGGCCACTCTCTTTCTTTTGGGTAATGGTGATCATTATGGTGCTTTTCTTTCCCGAAGTTTGCGTATCGCGGTATCGAGAGTCAAGTATCCACGTTCCTTAAAGCACGTATTCTCTACGCTTACTGTTTGGTAAGTATTGCACTTTATGGTGCCTACTTCCCAAAGGTTTGTGATGTGCTTATTCTTTGAAGCCTACCCGCTTTCCAGTAGAAACGTGCATCTGGCATTTGTGCGCAGCCCCTGTTTCTTAGGCCTGCGATGTTGTTCCTTATTGCGCACGAATACTGTCGGAAGACGGGCATCGACTATGCGGCTGCATAGCGCCTAAATTTAAAAGAGATAGTTCCTGAATGTAAACGAGAAGGGGAAGCTAATTATGCAAACGGCAAATAACACAATACTCATTACGGGAGGTGGTTCCGGCATTGGTCGCGAGCTCGCACAGCGTTTCAACGATCTCGGCAACACGGTTATTGTGACGGGTCGGCGAGCTTCTCTCCTGCAGGAGACGATCGCTGGACGACAAAATATGCACGCGTTCGAATTAGATATCGATGATCCCAAGGCTATCAATGCGTTTGCACAGCGGATCGTGACGGAATATCCATCCCTTAACGTCCTGATTAACAATGCTGGCATCATGCGTTACGAAGATCTGAGTACGAGAAGCGATCTGTGCGATGCGCAGGCGCAGATTACTACGAACGTGCTTGGGCCTATCCGCCTCACAAATGCCTTTATCGATCACCTGAAGAGCCAACAGAATCCAGCGATTGTTAATGTGTCTTCGGGTCTGGCTTTCGTTCCGCGCGCTGATGCGGCGGTTTATAGCGCGACTAAGGCTGCCGTTCACTTCTACACCCTGTCATTGCGGCATCAGCTCGTGGATCAGGTGGAAGTCATCGAACTCGTGCCACCGGGTATCCAAACCGAGCTCACGCCGGGTCAGTCGGATCGCGAAGGTTACATGCCTCTGAACGCATACATCGATGAAGTTATGGCTCTGTTTTGCAAGCAACCGACGCCAAACGAGATCGTTGTGGATCGCGCTCAACTACAACGCTTGGCTGAGCGTGAAGGGCGCTTCGAACAGGTGTTTGATTTGATCAACGTGCGGGCAACTGAGCAGCGCGCTAGGGGTAAATAAGCCTTCCTCATACCGGCGGTATCGCTTTCTACCGCAATCTCAAATCAATAGTGAAGGATTTCGTTATGTCCACACAAGATTTCAACAATCCCGTTCGTTCTGGTGAGACTAACCTTTCCAGACGCAAGATCCTGACGGCCGCTGCTGTAGCCGTGCCAGCCGCATTGATTCTTGGTCCGGCGAGTGGTGTCGCTGCCGCTGCGCAATCCAATGCTACCAATAGCAAAGCGGCACTGGTTACGGGGTCGTCGCGAGGCATTGGTGCGGCGATAGCGAAGCGACTGGCTCTGGATGGATATGCGGTGACCGTTAATTATCTGAACAATCGTGAACTCGCGGCTGGGGTTGTGCGTGACATTGAGTCTGCGGGCGGGAAAGCTATTTTCGAGCAAGCCGATGTCAGTGATGCCAAGGCTGTGCGCCGTCTTTTTGACAAACACCGTGAAGCGTTCGGTCAGGTGGATATCGTTGTCGCGAATGCGGGAATCCAAAGGCTAGGGGCGTTCGCCGATATGAGTGACGATGACTATGTCAGGTTGATAGACGTCAACATGAAAGGTGTTTTCCACACGCTGCGTGAGGGCGCTAGGCAGGTCTCTGATGGCGGACGCATCATCGCTCTTTCATCAGGGACCACCAGTATGCGCCCACCCACTTACGGTCCCTATGCGGCCAGCAAAGCGGCCGTGGAGGTGTTTGTCAACATCCTTGCAAAGGAACTGGCAGGACGGATGATTTCCGTCAATGCGGTGGCACCAGGTACCACGAATACGTCTCTTTTTACCGACGGCAAGACGCCAGAACAGATCGCTGGGTTTGCACAGCAGACGCCGTACAAACGACTTGGTGAACCGGAAGACATTGCCAATGTTGTCTCAATCCTTGCTGGAGGACGCGGAGGCTGGATCAATGGCCAGGTGGTGAATGCCAACGGCGGTCTGGTCTAGGGTCATTCTTGTCAATACGTCGATATGTCCCACAGAGAGGGCTTGTCGACGCAAGCTATGTGCTACAGCGTCCAGTTAACTGATTTTCAATATTTCAGGAACACATCATGAGCATGAAAAATGACAATGAACACGCCGGTAAGACCGGAACTGAACCCAATCTCCATCGACGTAAAATGTTGACGGCCGCCGCCATGGCCGCGCCAGCCGTGCTGTTAATGGGGGCGGCGAGTAGCGGAGTTCAAGCCGCACAACCCAAGCCGGCTACTGGCAAAGTTGCATTGGTTACGGGGTCGTCACGCGGGATCGGCGCAGCCACTGCCAAGCGACTGGCTGCTGATGGCTTTAGTGTCACGGTCAACTATCTAACTAACCGCGAACTGGCAGCTGGCGTTGTGCGGCAGATCGAGCAAGAAGGTGGCAAGGCCATCAGCGTACAGGCCGATGTCAGTGACCCGTCAGCCGTGCGCCGCTTGTTTGAAGCCAATAACGAGGCTTTTGGCCGTGTCGATGTTGTGGTGAGTAACGCAGGCATCATGCAGTTGGCACCTTTTACTGAACTCTCTGACGAGCAGTTCGATCGTATGATGGCGGTTAACGTGAAGGGGAGTTTCAATGTCCTGCGCGAAGCTGCCCGTCGCGTACGCGATGGCGGAAGAATTCTTACGCTGTCTTCAAGCATTACGAAATTGCGCAGCCCGACCTATGGGTCGTATGCTGCTTCCAAAGCTGCGCAAGAGCTCTTTGCCAATATCCTTGCCAAGGAATTGGAAGGCCGCATGATTTCGGTCAATGCCATTGCTCCGGGATTGGTCAACACGACTCTCTTCACCGATGGCAAGACGCCGCAGCAAATTGCTGGTTTTGCCCAGCGCACACCGCACAAGCGATTGGCTGAGCCAGAAGATATTGCCAACGTCATCTCTACGCTTTGCAGTAACGACGGCGGGTGGGTGAACGGTCAAACCGTGTTTGCCAATGGTGGCATTATCTGACGGTGGGGCAGTGTACGCATTTCTATGGATGGCGGGCGTTCAGCGAAGTGCTTGACCAGAGATACTGTAAAACAAAAATGCCGATTAAATAATCGGCAAAAAAAAGCATAGATAAATTGAAGCAATAATAATGATGATGAAGTGCGATTTTAATCCGATGCATATGCCCCGTTTTGCCGTTTGATGCGATTTCAGTTCATGTTCACCGTTCTGGTCATGCGGATAATCCTCAGGGGGTAAAAATTTCCAGGAGAAATTTTTAACGTTGCATCAGCAACGGCCCGTAAGGGTGGCGCTAGGGATGGCACGTCATAAAGAATGCGATGAGGCGTGCTCGACTGAAGGTGGCTTTTTTGTCTTGCGTAACCACTCACCCACGACGTGTTTTTTTCCCGTATAATCCCCTACTTTGTGTTAGGTCTCCGGGGTTACGGTGAAACAACTTTCCGACTTGCTGCGACATTTGCAGCAGGATTTGCGCGAGCCACAGCCTGAATGCGCAGGTTTTAGACAAATAACGCGTTCATTAACTCTCAGCGATGCGTCTGAGCTACTACCGTGGCTGGCGACCCAGCCAGTGTACCCCCAGTTCTATTGGCAGCACCGTCAGGATCGTGAAGAAGCCGCCGTTTGCGGCAAGGTGTGCGGGTTTCGTCATATTCAGGATGCTGAGGCATTCCTCGTTCAGCAGCAGTGCGATCCCGATGTGCGCATCTGGGGGCTGAATGCCTTTAACCAGGCGAAAGAAGAGGGCGTTTCGTCACCGGGTTATCTATTCTTGCCCCGCGCGGAGCTGCGACGTCAGGATGATATGCTCAGCCTGAGTATTAACCTGTTCAGTGAAACGTCATTGCAACAGGATGCGGCTGAAGCCTCAGCGTTTATTAATCTGCTTCTTCCGTCTGCGTCACTGCCTCTTTTACATGCGGAGGTGCAATCTGTCGGGCATCAGCCGGAGCGTCAGGGGTGGATTGATTTGCTCCAGCGGGCGCTGCATGACATCAACACAGGGTTAATGGAAAAGGTCGTTTTGGCGCGAGCAACCACGTTAACGCTGACTCAGCCGTTACAAGCAACCACCTTTATGGCCGCCAGTCGTGCGGCGAATCACCACTGTTTCCATTTCATGCTGGCGCACGATGCGCGTCATGCGTTTCTCGGCTCCAGCCCTGAGCGGCTTTATCGCCGGCGAGGGAGTGAGCTGGAAACGGAAGCCTTGGCGGGAACGGTGGCAAGCGATCGTGATGCACATAAAGCGGCCGAACTGGCCGATTGGCTGATGAAAGACACTAAAAATCAGCATGAGAACATGCTGGTAGTGGATGATATTTGCCAGCGGTTACAGCAGTCGGCGCTGTCGCTGGATGTGATGCCGCCGGAAATTGTGCGTCTGCGCAAGGTGCAGCATCTGCGTCGTACCATTCATGCCACGCTACGCACCGCTTCTGATAGCGCGTGCCTCGATGCATTGCAGCCTACGGCGGCGGTAGCGGGGTTACCTCGGCAAGAGGCGCGCCGTTTTATTACGGCACATGAACCGTTTGAGCGTCGCTGGTATGCGGGTTCTGCGGGTTATCTTTCGCGTCAGCAGTCTGAATTCAGCGTGGCGCTACGTTCGGCCGAGGTGCGGGATCATGTTTTGACACTTTATGCTGGCGCCGGAATTGTGGCAGGTTCTGATCCAGAACAAGAATGGCAGGAGTTAGAAAACAAAGCCGCTGGGCTGAGATCCCTGCTAGACGGTGATATGTCATAGTTTTGTTTTATGATTGTTGTGCTAGGTACTGGTTTATATCAAAGTCAGCGTAGTAAAAAAAAATATAATAAGGCTGATCGCGATGTTCGTTGAAGGGTAACCAGGCCACCAACAGTTTGATCATTATTATTTGCTATACCCTAAATAATTCGAGTTGCAGGCAGGCGGCGAGCGCACGACTCCCAGGAGCTTACATCAGTAAGTGACTGGGGTGAGTAAGAGAAGCTAACGCACATGCAGCTTGAAGTATGACGGGAATAACCTGCAACCTGAGTTGTTGAGTCCACCATGTCAACAAGTGTATTTAATCGCCGCTGGGCTACATTACTGCTGGAATCGCTGACCCGTCACGGCGTCCGGCATATCTGCATCGCGCCTGGTTCTCGCTCCACCCCGCTGACGCTGTCCGCGGCGGATAATCATGCGCTGATTTGCCATACGCATTTCGACGAGCGAGGGCTCGGGCATCTTGCGCTGGGGCTGGCAAAAGCCTCGCGTGAACCTGTTGCGATTATCGTGACATCCGGCACGGCTGCCGCGAATCTCTATCCCGCAATCATTGAAGCCGGGCTGACCGGTGAACGGCTGGTCGTTCTGACGGCTGACCGCCCGCCGGAGTTGATTGACTGCGGTGCGAATCAGGCGATTCGTCAGCATGCACTGTATGCTTCACATCCTACGCTGGCGCTGGATTTGCCTCGCCCTACGCCCGATATTCCGGCCACCTGGCTGGTTTCCTCTGTGGATAGTGCCATGGCGCGGCTTACGCACGGCGCGTTGCACATTAACTGCCCCTTTGCTGAACCGCTGTATGGTGCCGATGACGGCACGGCTTATCAGGACTGGCTAATGACGCTGGGTGACTGGTGGAACAGCCGTGAGCCTTGGCTGCGTGAAATGCGTCAGAGTACGCTTGTGGTGCAGCCGGACTGGCCGCAGTGGCGGCAGAAACGTGGCGTCGTCCTCGCCGGACGCGTGAGTGCTGAACAAGGCGCGCGTCTTGCTGCGTGGGCGAACGAGTTGGGCTGGCCGTTGATTGGTGATGTCCTGTCGCAAAGTGGGCAGCCTTTGCCCTGTGCAGATATTTGGTTGGCGCACCCTGAAGCGGCGAGTCTTTTACGGCAGGCGGAAATCGTCCTACAGTTCGGCGGAAGCCTGACGGGCAAACGTCTGTTGCAATGGCAGGAACAGTGCCAGCCGCAAGAGTTTTGGTTAATTGATGATTTACCCGGACGACTGGATCCGGCTCACCATCGTGGGCGCCGTCTGGTCGCGGACGTTGGCGAATGGCTGTCGGCGCATCCAGCAGACAAACAGACGCCGTGGGCGGACTTGCTGGTGGATATTGCCGACAGAACGCAGCGGCAGGTTGACGCGCATCTGGCTTCCCATTTTGGTGAAGCGCAGCTGGCGCAGCGAATACCGGCGCTTTTGCCGCCGGATGGGCAGCTGTTTGTCGGCAACAGTCTCGTGGTACGTCTGATCGATGCGCTGGCACAGCTTCCGCAAGGGTATCCTGTGTATGGTAATCGAGGGGCCAGTGGTATTGATGGCCTGATCTCCACGCTGGCAGGCGTACAGCGTGCCACGGCGAAAGCGACGCTCGGCATCGTCGGCGATCTCTCTGCATTATACGATTTGAATGCGCTGGCGCTGTTGCGTCAGTCCCCCGCACCGCTGGTGTTGATCGTGGTGAACAATAACGGTGGCCAGATATTTTCCCTGTTGCCGACGCCGGTTGCACAGCGTGAAGCGTTTTACTGCATGCCGCAAAATGTGGAGTTCGGACATGCTGCTGCGATGTTTGGCCTGAATTACGTGCGCGCCGAAAGCTGGGAACAGCTGGCAGATACGGTGTCAGATTGCTGGACTCAGGGCGGCGTCACGCTGCTTGAAGTGGTAGTTGAGCCGAAAGACGGTGCGGAAACGCTCAATGAACTGGTCGCGCAGGTGGCGGCGTGGACTCACTAGATTTTCAGGGGCTAAGTTGCCGAAAAGTGACGCATGGCGCGGTTGCTCCGATACAGCCGTGGCTGGTGTGCCTGCATGGCTTATTCGGCAGTGGCGAGGACTGGTCGCCTGTCCTGCCGTTTTTTCGTGACTGGCCCATGCTGCTGGTGGATTTGCCCGGACACGGTGCGTCGCGAGCCATTACTACAGCAGATTTTGCCGAGGTAAGCCGCCAGCTAACCGCTACGCTGTTGGAGCAGGGTATCGAGCGTTATTGGCTGTTGGGCTATTCGCTTGGCGGGCGCATTGCGATGTACCACGCCTGCGAAGGGCATCATGACGGCATGCTAGGATTGCTGGTCGAAGGCGGACACCCCGGCCTGGCAACGCCCGAGCAGCGTACGGAGCGTATCCACCATGATGCACGCTGGGCGCAGCGCTTTCGTCAGGATCCGCTGCCAGAGGCCTTGCAGGACTGGTATCAGCAGGCGGTTTTTGCCGATATTGACTCAGTACAGCGTGAACAGCTGATCGCGCGCCGCAGCGCTAATCACGGCGCATCTGTCGCGGCAATGCTGGAAGCCACCTCGCTGGGGCGACAGCCTTTCTTGGCGGCGCGGCTACAGCATCTGTCGATACCTTTTATTTATTTATGCGGTGCCAGCGACGTGAAGTTTCAGACGCTGGCGGCGCAATATGGCCTGCCGTTACTGAGCGTTGCTCTGGCGGGTCATAATGCTCATCAGGCGAATCCGGCGGCCTATGCCGAGCGGGTTCGCACTTTTCTTTCGCATCCCGTTAAGGATTGATAACTATGCTTTATCCGAGTGAAGAACTGCTTTACGCACCGATTGAATGGCACGATTGCAGCGGCGACTTCGCCGATATCCTTTACCATAAATCTATCGATGGTATTGCCAAAATCACCATTAACCGTCCTCAGGTACGCAATGCGTTCCGTCCGCAAACGGTAAAAGAGATGATTCAGGCGCTCGATAATGCCCGTCACGATGACGGTATCGGGACGATTATCCTGACCGGTGCTGGCGATAAAGCATTCTGCTCCGGCGGCGATCAGAAAGTACGCGGTGACTACGGCGGCTATCAGGATGACAGCGGTGTGCATCACCTGAACGTGCTGGATTTCCAGCGCCAGATCCGCACCTGTCCGAAACCCGTTATCGCGATGGTGGCTGGGTATTCCATCGGCGGTGGACATGTTCTGCATATGATGTGTGACCTGACCATTGCGGCAGAAAATGCCATCTTCGGTCAGACTGGCCCGCGTGTCGGTTCTTTTGACGGCGGTTGGGGGGCCTCTTATATGGCACGCATCGTTGGTCAGAAGAAAGCCCGTGAAATCTGGTTCCTGTGCCGCCAATACGACGCTGCTCAAGCGTTGGATATGGGACTGGTGAACACCGTCGTACCGTTGGCCGATCTGGAAAAAGAAACCGTGCGCTGGTGCCGTGAAATGTTGCAAAACAGTCCGATGGCGCTGCGCTGCCTGAAAGCGGCGCTGAATGCGGACTGCGACGGTCAGGCTGGTTTGCAGGAACTGGCGGGCAACGCCACCATGTTGTTCTATATGACAGATGAAGGGCAGGAAGGCCGCAACGCGTTCAATGAGAAACGCCAGCCGGACTTCAGCAAATTCAAACGGAACCCGTAATGCGCCAGGTCACTCTCTATCGTTATAGCGTGCCGATGGAAGCCGGAGTGGTGCTGCGCAATCAGCGCCTGAAAACCCGCGATGGTCTTATCGTTCGCCTGCAAGAAGATGAACGATTGGGTTGGGGGGAAATTGCGCCACTGCCGGAGTTCAGTCTGGAAACGCTGGCAGAAGCGGAATCAGCCGCGCTTGAGCAACTGGCTGCGTGGGCGGCAGGGCATGCATTTTCTGAGGATCTTCCTCCGTCCGTTGCCTTTGGTTTGAGCTGCGCGCAGGCCGAACTGGATCAGCACCTGCCGCAGGCGGCGGACTATCGCAAAGCGCCCTTGTGCAATGGCGATCCTGATGAGCTGTTCGAAATGCTACAGGCGATGCCGGGTGAGAAAGTGGCAAAGGTGAAAGTCGGCCTGTACGAGGCGGTGCGTGACGGAATGATCGTTAACGTACTGCTGGAAGCCTTGCCGGATCTGAAACTCCGTCTGGATGCCAACCGCAGTTGGACACGCGCCAAAGCGGACGGCTTTGCCCGCTATGTTGCTCCGTCGTTACGCTCACGTATTGCCTTTCTCGAAGAGCCTTGCAAAACCCGTGAAGAATCCCGTGAGTTTGCGCGTGAAACCGGCATCAACATCGCCTGGGACGAAAGCGTGCGTGAGGCGGATTTTCGGGTGGAAGCTGAACCGGGTGTGAGTGCGATTGTGATCAAGCCGACGCTGGTCGGCAGCCTTGCTCGCTGCCAGCAACTGGTGCAGGAAACGCATCAGGCTGGGTTAACGGCGGTGATCAGTTCCAGCATTGAATCCAGTCTGGGGTTAACGCAACTGGCGCGTTTGGCAAGCTGGCTGACGCCGGACACGATCCCAGGGCTGGACACGTTAGATCTGATGCAGACGCAGGTGATTCAGCGTTGGCCGGATAGCGCGTTGCCGCTTCTGGCTGCCGAGCAACTGGACGTGGTATGGCAATCCTGACTGACTGGCCGTGGCGATACTGGGCTAGCCAGACGCCCCAGCCTGTCCCGTTGAATGAGCCTGTCGCGTTGATTGACGATGAAACCCGTTGGAGCTGGCAGATGCTTGCCCAGCGGGTTGATCGTCTGGCAGAGCATTTCGCACAGCAGGGGGTGACTGCCGAAAGCACGGTAGCGCTACGCGGGAAAAATAGCGTACCGATGCTGTGCAGCTATCTGGCGCTGTTACAGTGCGGTGCGCGTGCGTTACCGCTGAATCCACAGTTGCCCGATACGTTAACTGAGGTGCTGCTGCCTGCGCTGAATGTCGCGTGTGGTCTGTGTCTGAATGATAAGCCCTGGCCTGATTCTGTACGTACCCTTTCTTTACCATCAGCTTCCTCGCTATCGGGTGATATCGAAGAAACCATCGACACCAATAGATTACGCTGGCAGGACGAGCGACTGGCGACGCTGACGCTGACATCCGGTTCTAGCGGAATGCCGAAAGCGGTAGCGCACACTTTTTCTGCCCATATCTCCAGCGCGGAAGGTGTGGTTCAAATGATGGCGTTTTCCGCCAGCGACAGTTGGCTGCTGTCACTTCCGCTCTTTCACGTGTCTGGGCAGGGTATCATCTGGCGCTGGCTTGCTACTGGGGCGACGATTGTTGTTCGCGCGCATCAGCCTCTGGATACTGCGCTGCGCGATTGCACCCACGCTTCTCTGGTACCGACCCAACTGTGGCGACTGCTGTCGGAGAAGGCCTTTCCTGAAGCATTGAAAGCGGTATTGCTCGGCGGCGCGATGATCCCGCAGACGCTGACGCAACAGGCGGAAGCACGCGGTGTCAGCTGCTGGTGTGGCTACGGTCTGACTGAACTGGCCTCTACGGTTTGTGCTAAGCGTGCCGATGGGCGTTCGGGCGTCGGAATGCCGCTGCTCGGGCGAGAGATCCAGCTTGTGGACGATGAGATTCTGCTGCGTGGCAGCACGTTGGCCGCTGGCTATTGGCGTGACGGAAAACTGATTCCGTTGGTCGATGATGACGGCTGGTTCCACACGCGCGATCGCGGGCTATTTACCGAGGGCGAGTGGCACATTCAAGGGCGTTTGGATAATCAGTTCTTCAGCGGTGGAGAAGGGGTTCAGCCGGAGAATATCGAGGCCGTGTTGTTGACGCATCCTGCTGTTCAGCAGGCATGCATTGTGCCCGTTGAAGACGTGGAGTTCGGCCACCGCCCCGTTGCTGTGTTGGAGGTAGTACAAACCACGACGCTTGATGCGGTTCGTGATTGGCTACAGCCGCAGCTTGCCGGCTTTCAGCGCCCGGTCGCGTATTATGCGCTGCCTGCCGAACTGAAAAATGGTGGAATTAAGCTTTCTCGCCAACAGGTGAAAAACTGGGTAAAGGCAACGTATCCCCAACCTAAAAGGTAGGGGTGCTTGGCTAATGCCGATCGTTTAAGGATCGAGATACCGGGGCTACCACGGAGTGAGGCATCCCTGCGGGAACCTCATCACCGTGTTTCCCCTAAATCCATGCTTAAGTGACTGGCATTAGGGGCGTTTGGCGTCATATTATTTATCTGGAACATGAAGGTTTGAACCTATCTTGAATCTCTGATGACTGGCGCTGGTTTCGCGATCAAACTGTGCCAGTTTTTCTAAAAACCACATATCCTGAAACTGTATCGGGCTGCGTCTCTCGGCATTCACCGTAGGATGATCGCCTCTCTCTGTGGTGCTTTTCCCTGCGGCTAATTTTCCTTCTCTCACGATCGCTTCCTCCCGCCTGTTTCCCATCATCCATGGTGAGTACTATTGTTCACTTTGTGTTTTTGGGGCAAATAGGTGGTGCTTATTGCTGCTATTGTCAGTAATTTTCAATAAGTATTTTTATGATTATTAACAGAATAAATCACTGCTCAGGGCAATTTCATGCTGGAGTGGGGGGATGTTTCGGGTAGAATCGGCAACGATAACATCTTTACACGCGCGTTTAACGACGGTTTTAAGGATATTGAAAATGAAAAAGTTTGTGATTGCCTGTGCGGGAAGCCTGTTGCTTGCAAGTGCTTCTGTACATGCCATTAGCCTTTCTGGGGAAGCAGGTCGTGATTACGCTGGTGCCAGTGCGGGCTTCGGTCTGGGCATTCCTGGGCTTGCGGGCAATGTGAGCTATGCTCACGGCGACAACAACAATGACGTATACGGTTTTGGCCTGGGATACACCATTCCCGTTGGTCCACTCAAGCTGACTCTGGGTGGCAAAGCGCTGTATTTGAACCAGGATCACGGCAATGATGGCTATGGCGTCGCACTAGGTGGTGGCGTGCAGTGGCCACTGAGCCGTCAGTTCTCGCTGTATGGCGAAGGCTATTATGCACCGGATGCTTTCTCCAGCCATGTCGATCACTATGTTGAAGGGAAAGCGGGCGTGCGCTGGCAGGTATTTGCACCGCTGAGCGTGGATGTCGGCTATCGCTACATCAATATGGCGCGTGAGAACGGCCCAGATAACAAGTTGGCTGATTCTGCCTATGTCGGCGTTGGTCTGAGCTTCTAATATACCCGTTATACTTCAAGCCGCAGGTATGCTGGTTTTATGTCGTAGCCGGAAAGAAAAAAGAGCGTGAATGTTGAGTTCACGCTCTTTTTTTATGACGGACATCCTTGTCCGTCACCCTTCGGGCCGTCGCTACACAACGTTGAAAACGCTCCCTGCGTTTTTTTATGTCTCGGTGGAGCTGATATAGAATATTAACTGATGGATGGCAACCAGCCTGCCACCATCGCTAGTTGGATCAGGATGATGCTTACGCCGCTGGCGAACACCAGCGCCAATACCGGTACACCACCGCGAGTCGCGCGTATTTCAGGATTCTGTTTGCGTACTTGCCAGCTCAGCAGAACGGGAATAAGTAATGCCAGCACGGCCAGTGCAATCGCCGCATAGCCCAGCGCCATCACAAACCCTTGTGGATAAAAGAGTGCGAACACCAGTGGTGGAATAAAGGTCAGTAAGCCCGTCTGCGCGCGCCCTGTGACGCTATTTTTACGTTTAAACAGATCGGCTAAATAATCGAACAACCCGAGCGCCACGCCGAGGAAAGAGGTCGCCAGTGCCAGATCGGCAAACAGGTGGACGGCCAGTTCAACGTGTGGAGAGGCAACGAGTGTGCGAATTGCCTGCATCAACCCATTCAATCCTGCCTGATCGGCCAAAATAGCATTGAATGTCGAAGAGCTGAGGCTGCCTAGTATCACGAACTGCCAGAAAATATAGGCAATCAGCGGTATCACGCTACCGATAAGAAATATCCGGCGCAGCTTGCGGCTGTCTCCCCCCATGTAGTAGACGATGCTGGGGATACTGCCGTGAAAGCCGAATGAGGTCAGAATGACCGGTAATGCCGAGAGCGTGAGGCCCTGTTGCAGCGGCAGCGTTAAGAGATTGACGCGCTGAATATGCGGAACCATGACGGCCAGCATGATGACGAGCATCAGCACTTTGCCGCTAAACAGGATGCGATTAAACAAGTCGACTGAGGATGTCCCGATACAGACGACGCCGCCAGCAACCAGCGTGAAGAGCAAAATCCCTGCGGACATCGGAAGTGAGTAGCCACTCCACTGGCTGATGCTACTGGCGATCAGTTCGCCTGCGCCGCTGATATAGGCCGCCGTTAGTGCATACATCAGAAATAGCATACTGAAACCGGTAATCCACTGTCCCCAGCGGCCGAGGTAGATTTTTGCCAATGTGCCTAACCCGGTGTGTGACGGCTGATGCTGATACACTTCAACCAGCAACAAGGCGCTATAACACATCAGTGCCCACAGGCCGATCAATATCATCAATGTGGTACCAAATCCGACGCCAGCCGTTGCCAACGGCATCGCCAACATTCCTGCTCCAATTGTGGTACCAGCAACGATAAAAACACTGCCAAGAGTACGATTTTTCACCTATTCCTCTATATATAGCGTGGTCATACTCCAAATAATTCGAGTTTCAGGCAGGCGGCAAGCGAGGGAGTCCCGATGAGCTTACTCAGGTAAGTGATTCGGGTGAGTGAACGCAGCCAACGCACATGCAACTTGAAGTATTACGAGTATATCCAGATATTTTTGGCAGCAGGGTAGAGTATTCAGCGAATCCTGTCAAAACACCGTTACGAGGGGTGTAATTTTATATTTACACTGGAGTGCGGTGTGTCGGCGTCGCGTATTATCGGGCAGGCTGAAAGAAATATTGTGTTTGTTCATCTGACTTTCTAAAGTGGTTTCAGAATCATTATCAGGAGTGAAAAAATGCTTAGGGTTGAGATGTTATGTACCGGCGATGAAGTGCTGCATGGTCAGATTATTGACACCAATGCAGCCTGGCTGGCGGATTATCTGTTTCAGCAGGGACTACCGATGACCAGCCGGATGACGGTGGGTGACGATCTCGATGCGCTGGTGACGGCGATAACGCAGCGTAGTCAGATAGCCGATATCCTGATTGTGAACGGCGGCCTAGGGCCGACCAGCGACGATCTTAGCGCATTGGCGGCGGCCACCGCCGCTGGAGAAGGGCTGGTTGAGCACGCCGACTGGCTGGCGCGTATGGAAGCTTTTTTTGCCGAGCGCGGCAGAGTGATGGCGCCCAGCAACCGCAAACAGGCGCAAATCCCTGCCAGCGCAGAAATGGTTGATAACCCGGTGGGTACCGCCTGTGGTTTTGCGCTGCATTTGAACAAGTGCCTGATGTTTTTTACGCCGGGCGTACCGTCCGAATTTAAGGTCATGGTCGATCAGCAAATTATGCCGCGCCTGCGTGAGCGTTTTGCTGTCGCAGATGCGCCGTTATGCCTGCGTTTGACCACCTTTGGCCGCTCCGAGAGCGATCTGGCAAGCCAGTTGGATGGTATGGCGTTACCGTCTGGCGTGGTGCTGGGCTACCGCTCTTCTATGCCGATTATCGAGCTGAAGCTGACCGGCCCAGCGGCACAGAAGGAAAAGATGGAGCAACTGTGGGAAACGGTGCGCACCGTCGCAGGGGAAAATACCATCTTTGAAGGAACGGAAGGGTTGCCCGCACAGCTTGCACGACGTCTGGCAGAGCGTGATATGACGCTGGCGGTGAGTGAACACTTCACTGCGGGATTGCTCAACTGGCAGCTCCAGTCGGCGAGTGCTCCGCTGGCAGGCGGAGAATTGTTGGCAAACGTTCAAGACACCAGCCTGTCTGGGCTAGTGGACTATGCACGCCATCTGGCAGAGCGTCAGGGCGCGTCGTTAGCGTTGGTCGTCGGGAGCCGGGACGATGCTGAGCTTTCCTTAGCGCTGCATACGCCCGAAGGATCTTTCGCCCAAACGATACAGTTCAATGTACAGCGCTACAGTCTGAAAACCCATCAGGAAGTCGTCGCGATGCTGGCGATGAATATGCTGCGCCGCTGGCTGAACGGTTGGCCAGTGTACGGCGGACACGGTTGGATCTCGGTGTTGAAGACGCTGTAGTCAGCGGGGAATTGAGGATCTGATCCTCATCCTGCCTCTTAGCCGCATTTCTATTTGGCTTTCGGGGCAGTTTCGTGCGCGATAGTACCGTTATTTTCATGCTACTTCGTAGCACGCGCCCGACACGGGACGGCTCACACGCCGCTCGCCCCGTGACCCCAGGCTTTTTGGCGTGAATTACGCCGCTGCGCGGTGCCTTCGTCGATCGTTCCCGCTTTCGAGCCGCCAGTGACGCGTCTACTCGCCCCATAAATGGGACTCACCCTTCGGGCCAGCACAAGTGCTGTTCAAAAACGTTTCTGACGTTTTTGTCCGACGCGGCACAGGCTTTCGCGGCGTCCATGCCGCTCACTCGGCGGTAACGCTCACCTCAGCGCAATTTTTACGCCGGGCAAACCTGCCCGAAACCATCGAATCAATTCAGCATAAAACGATGAAAAAACAACAATGCTGATGCTTGTTTGAAAATAAGAAGGCCAGAATCAACGTTCTGGCCTTCTTCACAAGAGAATTAATACAGCAGCGAATAGAGCTGCCGACGGTAGCGGGCGGCGAGGGCGTCGCTGGTGCCGAGGGCGGCCATGATGTCCATCAGCGTTTTACGTGCGCTACCGTTAGCGACAGCCAGATCTTTCTTCAGGAATCCCATCAACAGTTCAAGCGCTTCTTCATTACGGCTGACCTGATGTAGTTGCAGGGCCAGCTGTACCGCCAGATCCGCATTTTGCGGGTCAGCATCCAACTGCTGCTGCAAATGCTGGATTTCTGGCGTATCTGCTGCCTGTTTCAGCAACTCAATCTGAGCAACGAGGCTGTGATAGCGAGTGTCTTGATCCTGCAAAGGAATGGCGGCCAACACGGCTTCGGCATCTTCACTGCGTTTAATTTGAATCTGCACTTCGGCCAGCATCAGGCCGATGTCGCTGCGCTGCTGGCTGAGTTGCCAGGCGTCTTTCAGCAACTGCATTGCTTCCGGCAGTTTGTCTTCCTGTATCAGCTGCTGTGCCTGTGCGACTTTTAGCTCCTCTTCTTTCGGCAGTGCGCGTTTCAGCAGCTCACGAACCGCTTCTTCCGGCTGTGGGCCTTGAAAACCGTCTAACGGTTGCCCGTCTTTAAACAGATAAACGGTTGGGATTGAGCGCAGACCAAACTGCGCGGCTACGCGCTGCTCGGCATCACAGTCAACCTTCGCCAGAACAAACTGTCCTGCGTATTCCTGCGCCAGCTTGTCCAGCACCGGCTCCAGTTCCACACAGTGCTGGCTACGCGCCGACCAGAAGTAAAACAGGACGGGCAGTGTCGCGGAGTGTTCCAAAACCTGATTTAGGTTGGATTCGTTAACGTCAACGATAGTCGCTTGTTGTTCTAACATGAGTATTCTCTCTTACTTCTTGAATTCGTTTGATCTTTAGATGGGGCCTGTTGGTGTGACTTACAAGCCTCGTGCAGAGGTGAGTGCGCAATACGTCACCTTCTGCTGCCTTATCCTCGTAATACCTTATCCAGCAGACACCCCGGTAGCAGACGACGCAGCCAGGTTAAGGCGTGAGCCACCAGCGTCACGGGATAGCGTAATTTAGGCCGTGAACTTTCTAGCGCATGATGGAGTTTCGGCAGTATCGCTTCCGGCGGCAGCGTGAAGCGTTTGGCGATACCGGGATTGGTGACCGGTTTGTCCGTCTGCGTTTGTGCCACGTTATCAGTAAAGCGTGTGCTAATCGGGCCGGGTTCGATCAGGCTGACGCACAGCCCGCTGCCGTGCAGCTCCATGCGCAAGGCATCCGACCAGGCTTCCAGTGCGTATTTGCTGGCGGCATACGCGCCGCGTCCCGGCGTGGACACCAGTCCCATGACCGAACTGGTCTGGATGATGCGGCCTTCGCCGTGCGGCAGCATCGCGGGCAATAGCAACTGCGTGAGTTGATGCGTACCGAACAGATTGCTGGAAAACTGCTGTTCGAGCTGCTGGCGTGAAATCGTATTCAGTGGCCCATACAGGCCGTATCCGGCGTTATTAAACAAGCCATACAGACGGTTATCGGTCAGTCTGATCACGTCCGCAGCGGCCTGTTCAACGCTGGTACTGTCATCCAGATCGAGCGTAATCGCTTCCAGACCCAACGCAGTCAGACGCGCGACATCCTCTGCGCGACGGCAGGCCGCAATCACGCGATAACCGCGTTTTTGCAAATCCTGCGCGGCAATCAGGCCAATGCCGCTGGAGCAACCGGTAATGAAGACCGTTTTTTGCATAACTTTACCTAATTCAAAAGCCTATTTATTAAGACTCATGGTTAACTAAGGGTTCCAGCTGCTTCGCCATCCATTCTGCGATAAACGGTTGGGCATCACGGGTTGGATGGATGCCATCTTCCATGATCCACTCCGGTTTAAGATACACCTGCTCCATAAAGAAAGGCAGCAGAGGAAGCGCAAACTGCTCCGCGAGTTTGGGGTAAATGTTGCTGAATGACTCGGTGTAGCGGCGGCCATAGTTGGTTGGCAAACGAACCTGCATCAGCAGAGGCTTAGCGTTAGCCTGTTTGACTAGCGTAATGATTTTCGCCAGATCCTGCTCGATATTGGGTGCCGGAAACCCCCGAAGCCCGTCATTGCCGCCCAGTTCAATCAACACCCAACGCGGCTGATGTTGTTTCAGTAAGGCAGGAAGTCGCGCCAGCCCCTGTGCGGTGGTGTCGCCGCTAATGCTGGCGTTAACCACGGCGATGCCCTTTTTCTGCGTCTGCCACTGCGTGTTCAGCAGCGTTGGCCAGGCGTTAGCGGCCGGCATCTGGTAGCCCGCACTGAGGCTATCACCCAGAATTAATAATGTATCAGCGGCGAAAGCGCGTACGCTGCATAATCCCAGAAGCAAAAGGACGAAAACATGTTTGCGAAGACCAGCCCAGCGAGTGCTACGCCAAGCAAAACTGCGCACGTAGAAAACATTCTTGAAGTTCATCATCTTAGTAAGCACGTTGGTCAGGGAGAGAATCGGCTTTCCATCCTTACCGGAGTTGAGCTCATTGTCAAACCTGCGCAGACAATTGCCCTGATTGGCGAATCCGGTTCGGGGAAGTCAACGTTGCTGGGGATTCTGGCCGGTTTGGATGATGGCACAGAAGGTGACGTTAGCCTGATGGGCAAATCGCTGAACGCGCTGGACGAAGAAGGTCGGGCGGCACTGCGAGCCCAACATGTCGGTTTTGTCTTCCAGTCTTTCATGCTGGTGCCGACGCTGAACGCGCTGGAGAACGTGCAATTACCCGCGTTACTGCGCGGTGAAAGCGACAGCCACAGCCGCGGGCAGGCCGAACAGCTTTTACAGCAGCTCGGGCTGGGTGAGCGCTTACATCATCTTCCCGCCCAGCTTTCTGGCGGTGAACAGCAGCGTGTGGCTTTGGCACGTGCGTTCAGCGGCCGTCCTAACGTGTTGTTTGCCGATGAGCCAACTGGGAATTTGGATCGTAAAACGGGTGAGCGCATCGTTGATTTGCTGTTTTCCCTCAATCGCGATTATGCCACCACGTTGATTCTGGTGACGCACGATGAGCAACTGGCGGCACGCTGCGAGCGACGTCTGCGGTTAGTCGACGGCAAACTTAGGGAGGACGCATGATCTGGCGGTGGTTCTGGCGCGAATGGCGCTCTCCTTCCTTACTGATTGTCTGGCTGGCGTTAACGCTGGCGGTGGCCTGCGTGCTGGCGCTGGGTACGATCAGCGACCGTATGGAAAAAGGGCTCAGTCAGCAGAGTCGTGATTTTCTGGCGGGTGACCGCGTGCTGCGTGCTTCTCGGCCTGTCGCGGAAACCTGGCTTCTGGATGCGCAGCAGCGCGGGCTGACGCTCAGCCGGCAGATCTCCTTTATGACCATGACGTTCGCGGGCGATACGCCACAGCTGGCGCAGGTTAAGGCTACCGACCAGCGCTATCCGCTGTATGGCGATTTGCAGACGCGTCCTGAGGGGCTGCATGCCGAAGCGGGAACGGTGCTGGTGGCTCCGCGCCTGCTGGCCTTACTTGGGTTGAAAGTCGGTGACATGCTGGACGTCGGGGATACCTCGTTGCGTATCAGCGGTGAGCTGATTCAGGAGCCGGATTCCGGTTTTAACCCGTTCGAAACCGCGCCGCGCATTCTGATGAATCTGGACGATGTCGAGAAAACGGGAGCGATTCAGCCGGGTGGCCGCATTACCTGGCGCTACATGTTTTCCGGCAATGAAAAACAAATTAGTGAGTTCAGCAATTTCATCAAGCAACAGCTCAAGCCCGATCAGCGCTGGTATGGCATGGAAGATTCTGAAGGTGCGCTGAGCCAGTCGTTAAAACGGTCACAGCAGTTCCTGTTGTTGTCGGCGCTGCTCACGCTGCTGTTGTCTATCGCCGCCGTTGCGGTGGCGATGGGGCATTACTGCCGCAGCCGCTATGATTTGGTCGCTATCCTGAAAACATTAGGAGCAGGCAAACAAGCGCTGAGGCGCTTAATCATCGGCCAATGGCTCTCTGTGCTCGGGCTGGCGGCGGTTTGCGGTAGCGTGCTTGGACTAGGGTTTGAAGCGCTGTTGATGAAAATGCTGGCACCGGTGCTACCTGCCGCACTGCCAGCCTCTGGGCTATGGCCGTGGGTATGGGCGTTGGGATCGCTGGTGTTGATCTCGCTGTTGGTTGGGCTGCGGCCGTATCGACTGCTGCTGGCGACACAGCCGCTGCGCGTGTTGCGTCAGGATGTGGTGGCGAACGTGTGGCCGCTGCGCTACTACCTGCCGATTGTTGTACTTATTGTCGTCGGCCTGCTGGCCGTGTTATCTGGCGGCGGCGTGTTGCTGTGGTCGCTGCTCGGCGGTGTGGCAGTGCTGTCGCTACTGCTGGGTGTTATCGGTTGGGGCGGGCTGCTGCTGTTACGGCGTTTGACGGTTAAACGACTGGCGTTGCGTCTGGCTATTAATCGCCTGTTGCGTCAGCCGTGGTCGACGCTCAGCCAACTGGCCGCGTTCTCGCTGTCCTTCATGCTATTGGCGCTGCTGTTAGTGATGCGTGGTGATTTGCTGGATCGCTGGCAGCAGCAGTTGCCTCCGGGTAGCCCGAACTATTTCCTGCTGAACATTACGGCAGAACAGGTGCCGCAGGTGAGGGATTTTCTCTCTCAGCATAACGTGATGCCGGAGCAGTTCTTCCCGATTATTCGTGCGCGGCTGACGGAGATTAATCAACAGATCGCGACGGAAGTGATCCATGAGGACGATCCCGGCGGCAACACGGTAAACCGTGAATTGAACCTGACCTGGATGAACGGGATTCCACCGCACAACGTGCTGGTGGAAGGGGAAGCGCCGAAGGCGGGCGAAGTCTCGATGGAAGCGAAAGAAGCCAAAGAGATGGGCATCAAGATTGGTGATACGTTGACCTTTACCGGCGACACGCAGCCGTTTAGCGCGACGGTAACCAGTTTCCGTCAGGTGGATTGGGAAAGTCTGCGTCCGAATTTCTTCTTTATTTTCCCCGTGGGGGCGTTGGACAACCAGCCACAGTCTTGGCTGACCAGCTTCCGTTACGATGGCGATGAGAAGATGATTACCCAATTGAATCGTCAGTTCCCGACGGTGAGCGTGATGGATATCGGCAGTATTCTGCGTCAGGTGGGTCAAGTCTTGCAGCAGGTCAGTCGTGCGCTGGAGATTATGGTCATACTGGTGCTGTTCTGCGGTGTGTTGCTGTTACTAGCACAGATTCAGGTCGGGATGCGTCAACGGCGTCAGGAGTTGATGGTGTACCGGACGCTGGGGGCGGGATTACGCTTGCTGCGCACTACGCTGTGGTGTGAATTCGCGGTACTGGGGCTGGTGGCGGGAACGGCGGCAGCAATTGGTGCAGAATCGGCTCTGTGGCTGTTGCAGCGTAAGGTCTTTAACTTTGCCTGGGAACCGAATGTCGCGATGTGGATAACGCTTCCGTTAATCGCGGCGTTCCTCCTCTCGCTCTGCGGTGGCTGGCTGGGTGTGAGGCTACTACGCGGTAAAGCGCTATTCCGGCAGTTCTCTGGATAACGCATCGCATACCGCCATACTTCAAGCTGCATAGGCGTTGGTTTTGTTACCTGGCCCATTCGTGGGCCTTATCCTAAAGGGGTAAAGCTTTGCGTTATTCAAAACGTTAATGTTTTGCCCTGCACTTCGAATTATTTAGAATATATAACGTCAAACGCTCGATATTAGCGATGCGCTGATTTCGTGGCTAGAGCTAATTATTTCAGGCCGGTTTTATTTTAAAGTAGCGGTATTATCGTTGGCAGAAATAATAACGACGAAAGTGTAATTCTTATAAATTCGCCTCTTTTTATTTATCAAACGGGAATGCTTTTTATTTGAGGATCATAAGATTCTGCGATAAATGACGCCCATGAAATAATAATGATTATTATTTCCTTCCGATAGTGCTTTCCGTGTGTCAACACCAGTGAGATAACTGAAGCGATCTTACTCATGTTTTTATGAATAATAAATTTTTGATGATTAAAAAATGATGTAAATCAATTCGATATTATGTGCAAGGAGTAATCAGTATTGCCATTAAGTTTGTAGTGAGGTGCTCACTGGCTAACTGAAGGTATGTAAGAATAATGACTGAAGAAAATAAAATGTTTTTCCGTGAGGGTGTCAATCGTCGTGATTTCATGAAGCTGTGCGCTGCGCTGGCTGCCACCATGGGGCTGAGCAGTCGAGCGGCTGCTGATATCGCTTCCTCTGTGAGCGCTTCTGCTCGGCCACCCGTTATCTGGATTGGAGCACAGGAGTGTACTGGCTGTACGGAGTCTTTATTACGGGCGACTCACCCGACTATTGAGAGTCTGCTGTTAAACGTTATCTCTATGGAATATCACGAAGTGCTTTCGGCGGCGTTTGGTGAGCAGGCGGAGGAAAATAAACACCACGCTATTGAGAAATACAAAGGCCAGTATGTGCTGGTCGTGGATGGATCTATCCCTATAAAGGATGGTGGAATCTACTGCATGGTGGCCGGTAAGCCGATAGTTGACCACATTCGTGACGCGGCGCAACACGCGGCAGCGATCATCGCGATTGGGTCTTGCTCCGCATGGGGTGGGGTTCCTGCAAGCGGTGTTAATCCTACCGGTGCGGTCAGTTTGCAGGAAATCTTGCCTGATAAAACGGTCATCAACATCCCTGGTTGTCCCCCTAATCCGCATAACTTCTTGGCTACCGTCGCCCACATCATTACCTACCAGCGTCCCCCTGCGCTTGATGCGAAAAACCGCCCTGAGTTTGCCTACGCCCGTCTGATTCATGAGAATTGCGAGCGCCGTCCGCATTTCGATGCGGGGCGTTTTGCCAAACAGTTCGGTGATGACGGCCATCGGCAGGGCTGGTGTCTGTACCACCTCGGCTGCAAGGGGCCGGAAACGTATGGTAACTGCCCGACTCTGGAGTTCTGCGATGTCGGTGGTGGCATATGGCCAGTCGGGATCGGTCATCCGTGTTATGGCTGCAATGAGCAAGGTATCGGTTTTACCAAAGGGATAGCTCAACTGGCCAACGTCGAAAACCCCACGCCGCGTAATGCCAAACCAGACGTGATGAGTAAGGAAGGGGGAAATGTCAGCCTGAGCACGGTCGGGTTGCTTGGCGGTGTTGTGGGGCTGGTGGCTGGCGTCAGTTTGATGACGGTGAAAGAGCTGGGGCGGCAACAGAAGATGAATCGTAACGATGGTGATCAGCCCTCGCGCAAGGAGTGAGCCGTGGACAGACGTAATTTTCTAAAACTGGCTACTGGCGGGGTGATGACGGTCGGCATCGCCCCCTCTGCGTTGGCTAAAGCAGAGAACAAGCCGCCAATTCCGAACTCGCTTGGCATGCTGTATGACTCAACGCTGTGCGTGGGGTGTCAGGCATGCGTCAGCCAGTGTCAGCGCATCAACCACAGTGATGCACCGCATGGTGCGACATACGCCTACGCGGGTACGGAACCGATGTGGTCTAACAACGATAAGCTCAGCCCCTACACCAACAACATTATTCAGGTGTGGAGTGATGGGAGCGGCGTACATAAAGACCAGACGGAAAATGGTTACGCCTATATCAAAAAACAGTGCATGCACTGTGTGGATCCCAATTGTGTATCCGTCTGCCCGGTGCAAGCATTACGCAAAGACGCCCATACAGGCATCGTGCATTACGATCCCGATGTGTGTACCGGTTGCCGTTACTGCATCGTGGGGTGCCCGTTTAATGTGCCGAAATATGACTATGACGACCCGTTCGGAAAAATTCACAAGTGTGAGCTTTGCAATCAGAAGGGCGTTGAGCGGTTGGATAACGGAGGGTTGCCGGGGTGTGTTGAAGTCTGCCCGACGGGGGCGGTGATTTTCGGCACGCGGGAGCAACTGCTGGATGAAGCTAAAATGCGCCTTGCAGGGAAAACAGGCGAGCCTTACCGGTTCCCACGCCAGACATTGCAGGGGAACGACCGGTACGAACATCCTCTTCCACATTACCAGCAGCATGTATACGGCGAGTTGGAGGGGGGCGGAACACAGGTGCTGGTGTTGACTGGCGTACCGTTTGAAAACTTAGGGTTGCCACTGCTGGATAGCCTATCAACGGGGGCGCGTTCCGAACATGTACAGCACTCCTTGTATAAAGGCATGGTTCTGCCGTTTGCTGCACTGGCCGGGATCACTTTCCTGGTGCAGCGCAACATGGGTAAGCACGATCAGGACGAAAAAGAGGATGAACATGACGATGCATAAAACGAGCCCCCTAGGCGGGCGGCTGGTGAGTTGGCCCGTGATGTTGCTGGCACCTTTCATTGTGTTGTGCCTGTTATTGATCGTGAAAAGGCTGGTGCTGGGGATTGGTTCCGTTTCCGATTTAAATGGTGGCTATCCATGGGGTATCTGGATTGCTTTCGATCTGTTGGTCGGAACCGGTCTGGCGTGTGGTGGCTGGGCGTTGGCCTGGGCTGTCTATGTTTTTAACCGCGGTGAATATCATCCATTGGTGCGTCCTGCGCTGCTGGCTAGTCTGTTCGGTTACTCACTCGGCGGGTTATCCATCACGATCGACGTGGGGCGTTACTGGAATCTGCCTTACTTCTTCATTCCCGGCCATTTCAATACGTCGTCAGTGCTTTTTGAAACGGCAGTGTGTATGACGATATACATCGGCGTGATGGTGTTGGAGTTTGCTCCGACGCTGTTAGAGCGCTTGGGGTGGAAGGTCTCACTCAGGCGTTTGAATAAGCTGATGTTTTTTGTTATTGCGCTGGGGGCTTTGCTACCATCAATGCATCAGTCGTCTATGGGGTCGCTGATGATTGCCGCGGGTATCAAGGTGCACCCGCTATGGCAAAGCTACGAAATGCTGCCGCTGTTTTCGCTGTTAACCGCTGCTATTTTGGGATTCTCAATTGTGATTTTTGAAGGATCTCTGGTTCAGGCGGGGCTTAGGGGAAAAAGTGTTCAGGAGACACCGTTATTCACTCGGTTGACCCGCACCATCGATATTCTGCTGTTGTTGTTTATTGTACTGCGCTTCGGGGAGCTTATTGCGCGCGACAAGACCGCGTATTTGTGGCACATCGATCGTTTCGCCCTTTCATTCTGGGTGGAAATACTGCTGCTGGCGATCCCTCTGCTGCTTTTTCGTCGGAAGAATAATCGTCGCGACCCTCGCTTGTTGTTTATCGGTGCGCTGTGCATGGTCTTCGGTGCAGCGTTCTGGCGTCTGAATTATTCCCTATTGAGTTACAACCCAGGCAACGGCTACGGCTATTTCCCAACATTCAGCGAGCTGCTGATATCCATCGGTTTTGTGGCAATAGAAGTCTGTGCCTACATCCTGTTGATCCGGTTGTTGCCAGTGTTGCCTGTGCATCAACACAAAAATGAAAATAAATCGTTAGAGGTAGAGCATGAGCCAACGCATCACCATTGATCCCGTCACCCGTATTGAAGGGCATCTGCGCATCGATTGCGAAATTGAAGACGGCAAAGTGGTTAAAGCCTGGTCATCCGGCACCATGTGGCGCGGTATGGAGGAGATAGTCAAAGGCAACGATCCGCGCGATGCGTGGATGATTGTGCAACGTATTTGCGGGGTGTGTACCACCATTCATGCGTTGGCTTCTGTGCGGGCGGTGGAAAATGCGCTGGGGATGGAAGTGCCGATCAACGCCCAATATATCCGTAACATCATCGCGGCGGCGCACAGTATTCATGACCATATCGTGCACTTCTACCAACTTTCTGCGCTGGATTGGGTTGATGTCACTTCTGCACTACAGGCCGACCCGAAAAAAGCCGCCGATCTGCTAAAAGGCCTGTCAAACTGGCCGCTGAACAGTGAAGCGGAATTTGCTCAGGTGCAGCAGAAGATTAAAAATCTGGTCGGTAGCGGTCAGCTCGGTATTTTCGCTAATGGCTATTGGGGACACCCGGCGATGTCGTTGCCGCCGGAGATTAACCTGATTGCCGTCGCTCACTATTTGCAGGCGCTGGAGTGTCAGCGTGACGCCAACCGGATAGTCGCGATTCTGGGGGGAAAAACACCGCATATTCAGAATCTGGCCGTTGGCGGCGTGGCAAACCCTATCAATCTTGATTCACCGGGCGTGCTGAATCTGGAACGCCTGATGTATCTGAAATCCTTTATCGATCGTCTTGGTGATTTCATCGAACAGGTTTATCTGGTCGACACTGCGGTTATTGCTGCTCATTATCCTGAGTGGTTCACCATGGGGCGAGGAGCCGACTGTTATCTCTGTGTGCCGGAACTGCCTGTCGATCGTAAAAGTGAGACGTTCCTGATGCCGGGCGGGTTTCTGGATAATGGAAAATTTCGTCCGATAAACAATCCGCATGATGAATACCTGCTCAAGGGGATCGAGGAAAGTGGCAAACATGCCTGGTATCAGGATGATCAGCCGCTGGCTCCTTGGGAGGGGTTGACCCGCCCGAATTACACCGGCTGGCAGGATGACGGTAAATATTCCTGGGTGAAATCGCCAACCTTCTACGGCAACGCGGTAGAAATGGGGCCTTTGGCGTGGCTGCTGTGTAATCTGCGAGCTGGCTATCAGCCCGCACAGCATTATTTCACACGCGCCAATGATATTTACAAAGCGCTAACCGGTAACGTAATGACGGAGGAGCAACTGCCATCAACGTTGGGCCGGGTTTTAGGGCGCACCGTGCATGCCTGCGTGCTGCATGACACGCTGGCACAGCAGTGGCAGGCGCTGGTAACGAATATCGGCAATGGCGATCATGAAACGTTTATTCCCCCCAACATCCCAGAGCAAGGTGAATTCCGCGGTGTGGGCTTTATTGAAGCACCGCGCGGTGCGCTGTCGCACTGGGTGGTTATTAAAGATGGAAAAATAGCCAACTATCAGGCGGTTGTGCCTTCAACGTGGAATGCGGGGCCGCGCAATTTTAACAATGAGCCAGGCCCTTATGAACGCTCTCTGGTGGGGACACCGGTGGCAGACCCGTACAAACCGCTGGAAGTCGTGAGAACGATTCATTCGTTCGATCCCTGTATGTCCTGCGCCGTGCATCTTGTCGATACATCAGGTCAGGAAGTGACCAAGGTTCGGGTGCTGTGATGAGCATTCTGGTGCTGGGGATTGGCAACCTGCTGCTGGGCGATGAGGCCGTGGGGGTTCGTATTATTGAAGCGCTTGAGCAGCGCTACCGTTTGCCGGAGCACGTCGAGGTGTTGGATGGTGGCACGTCAGGCATGGAATTGATGGACGTAATGGCAAACCGCGATCACCTGATTGTGGCCGATGCGGTTCTGGCTGATAGCCCACCGGGCAGTGTCGTGGAACTGCATGATGAGGAAATCCCCGCGTTCTTTACCCGCAAAGTGTCGCCCCATCAGCTCGGGCTTTCCGATGTACTGATGGCGCTACGGCTGACGGAGGAATTCCCACGCCGGTTGACGCTGGTGGGCGTTGTGCCTGCATCGCTTGAACCCGGTATCGGCCTGACAGCCTTGGCCAGTCGGGCGATTGAGCCTGCGCTGGCTCAGGTTCTGGCGGCGTTGCAGTCTAGCGGCGTGGTCGCCGAACTGCGGGAGGCGTCTGATGCCGGATTTTGTTAACGGGTTTCAGCACAATCCAGCCGCACAGTTAGAAACGGCTTTTCAGGCGATCGCGGAGAGGGAAATGCAGTCTTTGCCTTTTTTTCAGCCTCAGATTCCGGTGTCCGCGTGTGGATTTCAACTGTTTGAGCACCAGTGGATTGGCTGTATGTTGACGCCTTGGATGCTGAGCTTACTGGTATTGCCCGGCCCGGATCAGTGCTGGCTACGACGGACTGTCGGGGAATCGCTGGGGCTGAGCCTGCCTTGCGGCGATATCCGTTTTACTGTGGGTTATGTTGACGGATGTGGACAATATCTGGCCTCATCTCTGATGTCGCCGTTGAATAAAACCTTGACGGCGGAATCGATGCTGTCGCTGGCAGAACAAACCGTTCGTATGGCACTTTCCTTACCTGTGGTGGACGGAAATATGCCCGCCAGTCGAGGACGTAGGGCATTTTTTCATCTCTCGTAGGCGTGCATAAATCAGTAAAAACGCTGGCGGATGACGCCAGCGTTTTCACGATGTGCGTGCTAACAAATACGCGGTAAAGGTTCCGCATGAGGAAGATCTAGCGTGCGCTTCACGCTGTAAAGCCCGGTTATGCGTACACCTTTCCGTTCAGTTACTTCGCCAATCAACGCCGCATCACATCCCAATGGGTGTTGATGTAGGGCTTCCATCACGGCGGACGCAGATTCTCGGCGGGTAATAATGACCAGTTTACCCTCATTGGCGAAATTTAGCGGATCCAGTCCCAGCAGTTCGCACACGCCGCGGACAACGGGTTTTACTGGCAGCTGTGCCTCGATAATGTCCATTCCATACCCGCTGCTGGCCGCAAATTCATGTAGCACGGCATTCACGCCACCGCGCGTGGCATCGCGTAGCGCTTTGACGCCGGGTATCGGTAGCAGCGTTTGAATCAGGGGGGTTAACACCGCACAGTCGCTGGCTAGCTCACCTTCCAGACCAAGCTGTTCGCGCAGATTGAGAATCGTCGCCCCGTGATCGCCCAGCGTTCCGCTGACGATAATGACATCGCCTTTGTCGATCTGATTGGTTCCCCAGCACACCTGATGGGGAATGGCACCGATGCCAGCGGTGTTAATGAAAATCTTATCCGCCGCGCCGCGTGGAACCACTTTGGTGTCGCCGGTGACGATATCTATACCTGCTTCCTGAGCGGTTTGCGCCATGCTGCGCACGATAGTTTCCAGCATCTCCAGACTTAATCCCTCTTCGAGGATAAAGCCGCAGGAGAGCCAGCGTGGTCGCGCACCGCTAACGGCAATATCATTGGCTGTGCCACAGATTGCCAGTTTTCCAATATTCCCACCGGGAAAGAATAACGGATCAATGACATAGCTGTCGGTAGAGAAAGCCAGCCGGTCGCCGCTGGCAGTGAGCTCTGCCAGCGATAAGCGTGCCGCATCTTCTTGCTCTGCGAGCCATGGATTAGAGAAGGCCTCTATAAACAGGCTGGAAATCAACTGTTGCATTGCTCGGCCGCCGCTGCCATGGGCGAGGGTAATGGTTTTCATCATGCAGTCTCCTGTGCGCGATATTGATACCAGGCGGCGCACGCGCCCTCGGAAGAAACCATCAGCGCACCGAAGGCACTTTGTGGCGTGCAGATTGTGCCGAAGAGCGAACATTGGTGGGGTTTACAGCGCCCGGTTAATACGTCTCCACAGCATGCCCGCGGATCGTCACTGGTTTCTTGCGGCTGTAGGCGAAAATAACGTTCCGCATCGAACTGCTGGTAATCTGGGGTTAATGTCACGCCGGATTCACCAATAATCCCCAAACCACGCCATTCGGCGTCACCTTTCAGCATGAAAACATCCGCTATCGCTTTTTGCGCTAGCGTGTTGCCTGCATCTGGCACCACACGGCGGTACTGATTTTCAATATCAGGTTGACCGGCGAGTTTTTGCTCGATCAACATGAGAACACTTTGCAGCAGGTCAACCGGTTCAAATCCTGCTATGACCAACGGTCGCTGGAATTCAGTGGCGATAAACTGGTAAGCATCAACCCCGATTACCATGCTGACATGTCCCGGCGCGATAAAAGCGTCAATGCTGTTATCCGGCTGTAACAGCAGGCTGCGTAGGGTGGGGATGATAGTAATGTGCTGACAAAAAAGGTAAAAATTGTCGACGCCATCGGCCTTGGCTTGTTGCAGGGTGAGTGCGGTTGCTGGCATGGTGGTTTCAAACCCCAGGGCGAAAAATACCACTTTGCGCTGCGGATTATCGCGAGCCAGTTTTAGTGCATCCAGAGGGGAGTAAACCACGCGGATGTCTGCTCCGTGGGCGCGGGCATCCAGTAAAGAGCCATTTTTCCCCGGAACACGGATGGCGTCACCGAAGGTACAAAAAAGCGTTTCTGGATGGCTGGCTATCTCAAGGCAGTTGTCGATACGCCCCATCGGCAGGACGCACACCGGGCAGCCTGGGCCGTGAATAAATTCAATATTTTCCGGCAACAGTTGATCAATACCAAAGCGGTATATCGCGTGCGTATGGCCTCCGCAGACCTCCATAATGCGCAATGGACGCTGTTTGGTATAAGAAAGCATCGGGGCCCGCTGGTTAAGGTGGGCAATAAGCGCCATCACTTTCTCGGGATCGCGGTATTCATCGACAAGATGCATTAGCGCTGATCCTCACCGTACAGCAACACGCCGACATCCGGTTCGACGCCAAACATCTTTTGTAATATCTCCAGCGTGTTGAGGGCTTCCTGTTCGTCAATCACGCTCATGGCGAAGCCGACATGTACCAATACCCACTGATCAATTCGTGACTGGCCATCGTCGTCATATGCACCGACTAATAACATGTTCACTTCGCGGCGAATGCCGCAAACATCGACCCATGCAGCACTGTCGCCGATAAGCTCTTTTACCTGACCGGGAACGCCTATGCACATTGTTGTTGCGCCTCCAGCCACGTTAACCACTGCTCTATACCGTCCCCTTTGGTGGCGGAAACCAGCAGGATTTCAATATCCGGGTTAACCTCACGGGCGTAGTCCAGACATTTTTCAACGTCAAAATCGAGATACGGTAGCAAATCCACTTTGTTCAGTAGCATCAGGGAGGCTGCCGCAAACATATGTGGATATTTTAGCGGCTTGTCTTCTCCTTCCGTGACGGAAAGTACCACCACCTTGTGACGTTCGCCCAGATCGAAACTTGCAGGGCACACCAGATTGCCAACGTTTTCGATAAACAGTATCCCACTATTCGCCAGCGGCAGACGCTGCATGGCGTCATGGATCATTTGTGCATCCAGATGGCAGCCTTTTCCCGTGTTTACCTGAATGGCAGGCGTACCGGTTTCGCGTATCCGGGCGGCATCGTTACTGGTTTGTTGGTCGCCTTCAATAACGGCACATTCCGCGCGACCACGCAGGCGCAGCAGCGTTTCCGTCAAGAGCGTGGTTTTGCCGGAACCGGGGCTGGATACCAGATTGAGCACCAACTGCTGTCTGGCGGAAAACTGCGTGCGATTGTGGGCGGCGATCTGGTTGTTTTTATCAAGAACATCGATTTCTATTTGCAGCATTCGGCGCTGCGTCATTCCCGGTGCGTGAGTTCCCGCTTCTCCATGTCCGTAGTGCAAATCACCCGAACGGGTTTCCTTAGGCATAAAAGAGGGCGTTTTCAGTCCGGTAATCTTTATGGCTGGATGCACGGCTGGTGCAAAAGGGGCGCTGCGAAAAGCGGAATGGGGATTATGTTCATCCCCTTCGATATAGCGGTTACCTTCGCCGCAACCACAGGTTGTACACATATTAAATCTCCTGTTCTATTTCCATGCGTTTGAGCTGGATGCCATCGTCTGCCACAATTCGCAGGTTATCGCCCTGACATTGCGGGCAGCGACGTACCTGGATGGTTAACAGCGTGACAGACTGTTGGCAGTCGTAACACCAGCACTCAGCTTCCTGCTGGTGGAGGTGGAGCTGGCATCCTTCCGCCAGTGTGCGGCGACATACCATGCCAAAACAAAAATCGAGGGAGCTGGTTTCAACGCAAGAAAAAGCGCCAATCTCCAGCCAGACTGCAGTGACCTTTTTGGCCCCGTGTTGCTGGGCTTGCTGTTCAATAATTTCGATGGCGCGCTGACAAAGCGTGAGTTCATGCATTAATGTCTCCGAAGCAAAACCATACCGCCGTAAACGGTATGCCATACTTGTCCGGCTGCTTTTTCTGCTTTAAGAAGTTCTATTTTCTCAGCTACTGAAAGCCTTTTTTTTGATGCTGTCGGGTATTGTGATGAGATTTCGCCCAAATCTTTCCAACTGTGGGATGGAAAGTAAGGCGAATAAGAGACTCATGGTCAAAGAGGTATGTGGGAAGGTTGCTTTTGACGGCATTCTATTATTGCTCATCAATATAAGGATGTGCAGTATGTGAGGATTTAATTATATTCTCGGTAATATGCATCGATGATTTCATAATAAATGAGTTTTTTATGACTGGTTGGTATATATGCTTCATGTTTAAGGTCTATGAAAATTCAATATTATCGTCGCGCCGGTGTATTATTCTCTATGATTATAAAAAATTAATATATCGATGGTTATAGAAATAACGCTATGATATATAGCGAATGACATTATCCTACTTCTAAGGCAGAGTAATATTTCTTAGTGAATGTTTTATTAATAATTATTTATCATGCTATGTGTGTTACTACACGAAAATGTAGGCGCTAAGCGTGAGGAAATAAAAATATTGTGTCAGATCAAAGTACCGGGTACTGTCGATTTTATTATTTTTACACCCCTTTATAATTAGTGCATCTTAATTCGGAAGTGGTAGCTAAATCCCCGATGATTTCACTAAATACTTCCCGAGTTGCTGGCACCTGGGATATCCGGCGAGAGAAACTGGTCGATATCGCGGAGGCGTTACTCCGCCAGCAGGATCCACTCTCCGTTTTATCGGTTCTGGCAGCCCTATCCTCTGAATTCGTTTTCTTCCAGTCGGTTACGTTGTCGTTGCCCAGCTATGGTGTCTGGCAGCAGGATGTCACGCAGGAAACCCCGCCGCAGGGCGAGTGTTGTTCCGGTGGCGGACACTGTACGATGCCGCTAAACAGTACCAGCCCGTTGCAGGGGGAATTGAGTTTTATTCGTTCCCGTGGTGGACATTTTACGCCAGAAGAGCTTGGTTTTCTGCGTCAGGTGGCCTGCCTTGCTGGCGGAGTGCTTTCCCATATTTGCCACAACAAAACCTTGCTGGATGAGTCCCAGCAGATGCGCCATCAGCGCGATCATTTCCGCATTCTGGTCGATATTACGAACTCGGTGCTATCTCATCTGGATATGGATGCGCTGGTGCAGGAAGTTTCGCGGGAGATCCACCGTTTTTTTGGCGTTCAGTATATTGCGATGGCGCTCAGCAACAGTGAAAAACCTGCTGATTTCCGCCTATGGTCGACCTATTATGCCCCAGAGTCCCCGGTATCCCGCCATCAGTGTACGTTTCCTCGTGCGAAATCGTTAACTGAGCACGTTCTACAAAGCCACGAGGTCGTCGTGCTCAATCTTGACGACGATCGCTGCCAACAGGCTCGCGATACTTTTTTTGATGAATTGCGTTCCCGCCAGTTGTCTACGGTGTGTCTGTTGCCGCTTTCTTTCAATAGTGAGCCGTTAGGTGTGCTGGTTCTGGCCTATGAGCAAGCGGATTTTTTTCATGACAATCATCTGAATCTGTTGCAGCAAATAGCGGCTCGTATCGGCATCGCTGTGGATAACGCCGATGCTTACGGTCAGATTTCGCGTCTGAAAGATACCTTAAAGAATGAAAATATCTGGCTCAATGCGCGTATTCAGAACACGGATGCCGAGGGCGATATCATATATCAAAGCGCTCAGATGCGGTCGGTATTGGAGCAAATGAGTATGGTGGCGACGAGCGACAGTACCGTACTGATCCTCGGGGAAACCGGTACGGGTAAAGAGCTGATTGCACGGGCTATTCATAAGATGAGCTATCGGCACAAAGGGTCGATGGTCAAAATGAACTGCGCCGCCGTGCCTTCAGGTCTGTTGGAAAGCGATCTGTTTGGGCATGAAAAAGGGGCATTTACCGGGGCTTCCACGGTTCATATCGGGCGTTTTGAAATGGCGGAAGGCGGCTCGCTGTTTTTGGATGAAATTGGCGATATGCCGCTTGAGCTTCAGCCCAAGCTGTTGCGGGTGCTACAGGAGAGGGAAATCGAGCGACTGGGTAGTAATAAGGTCATCCCAGTAGATGTACGCCTGATTGCCGCAACCAATCGCGACCTGAAGCAGATGTCGATGGATCGCGAATTCAGAAGCGATTTGTATTACCGGCTGAATGTTTTCCCGATCTCTATTCCGCCGCTACGCGAACGGCCTGAAGATATTCCTCTGCTGGCGAAATTCTTTGTCCAGAAAATTGCGCATAGAATGAAACGTAGCATAGACAACATTCCGGCGCAGGCGCTGCGCCAGCTCTGCCAGTACCCCTGGCCGGGAAATGTGCGCGAGCTGGAAAATGTCATCGAAAGGGCGGTGATCCTGACCCGAGGTTCAACGCTGAATTTGCAGATGCACGAGCTGAATGTGTCTGTACCGTCGGTATCGGTGAAAGAGAATAAAATTGCTCTGACACCGCCGCCGGAAAACGATGAGAATGAACGTCAGCGCATCATCCAAGTGCTGCGAGAAACCAACGGCGTGGTGGCTGGGCCACGTGGTGCGGCCCTGCGGTTAGGGCTGAAACGCACCACGCTGCTTTCGCGTATGCAGCGGCTAGGGATTTCGATATACGATTTATAACAGTCTGACGGGTAAATTGCCGGAGCGTTGCTCCGGCATCGTGTTAGCAGGCTAGGCTTCTTCAACCGTGAGCTGCGCAAACGGGCCGTTACCTTCCCATTCAGGCAGTTTCCGATACACGGTTTCCACTGCCTGTTTGATTTTTTCCGTCATCGGGTAACAGAACCCAACAATATCTGGCTGAATCCCCAGAAAAATGACGTCTGGAACCGTCTCTTTTAACCGCTCGATTAAAAAGTTAAGCGGCATGTTGTGCGTGCTCATCATAAACATTTCGGCAATGTCGTCTGGATCGATAAGACGTATGTCGCCCGGCATTAACCCCATATCGGCAGCATCCACAATGAGTACCCGATCGGGGTGTAATGCCTGAATGTGATGCGTCATATCTTCCGGCGTGGCACCGCCATCAATGGGAATCCAGCCCGTAATCGGGCCGGCCGCCATCATTTCCGCAAGCAGCGGGCCGGCACCGTCGTCACCCATCATTTTGTTACCGACGGTCAGAAGGATATCAGGTGTGGTATTGGTCATCGGTTCATCCTACTTTATTGGCAATCTGTTTTTTTACGATGAGATAAATAGCAGGCTCTTGCTGAATTTCTGCCAGCAGACGCAGTAGTGTGGTACTCCAGGTTTGAAACGGCTCCAACTGCCCGGTTTGCGCCAACGGGGCCAGCGCGTGGGCCAGCATGTCGACGTGCGTGCTATCGATATAAATTTCTCCGAAGGTCAACAGACCGTTCATTTTGCGCTGTGCGTCTCCGGTGCCGAGCATGGCTGTCCACTGCGGATAGCGATCGAGATCGCAGGTCAGCTCGGCTTTCAGGCAATCGATCACGCCGACATGATGGCCAATCGCCAGTGAGTAATACATCACCTGCTGGGGCTGTTCGGGTACGGATTCGCTGTCGAGAAATTTCTGGCGCAGCGACCAAAAGATAACCTGATCTTCAGACATTCGGTGCCTCCCGCAATAGCTGCATCAGGCACTGTACGATTTCACGCAGGCGCGGGTCGTTTTCCTCGCTGAGCCAGACATCCAGTTTTTTGGCGGCAGTGGAGAGATCGGAACCCGCTAGCAGATTCAGTAACCGATCGCTGATTTCGCGGCCTTTCCGATATCCAGCCAGTCGACGGGCCTCCCGCTCAACCATAACGCGTGTCGCCAGCGGTATGGTGGGCAGCAGAGTTTCCGCACGCTCTCCCGGCAACTGAATGTGGTCTTGTCCTTTCAGTTTTTGCTCCAACAGGCCGAGTGCTACGGCAAAGCCGTGGATCGTCGCGGCGGGTGTCGGCGGGCAGCCAGGGATCCAGACATCGATAGGGACAATGCTTTCACTGCCGCCCCATACGCAATACAGGTCGTGGAAAATTCCACCGCCGCAGCCGCACGCCCCGTAGGAGATACAAATTTTAGGGTCCGGCGCAGATTCATAGGCTCGTATGGCTGGAACCCGCATTGCGCGGGTGACCGCGCCAGTAAACAGTAAGATATCGGCGTGACGCGGCGAGGCTACCACTTTGATACCGAAACGTTCGGCATCAAAGAGGGGCGTAATCGCGGCGAAGATTTCGATTTCGCAACCGTTACAGCCACCACAGTCAACGCGGTAGACGTAAGCCGAACGCTGAATATCTTTCAGCAAACGACCTTTCAACTGGGCAGCCTGCTCATCGAGGGTAATGGGTTGGCTGACATGATGGTTTATTTTCATTTCTGGCTGGCTCATTTTGCCTCTCCAATGTGATAACTCAGATTGGTGCGACCGTGATGATTCAGACTTTGTTCACGTTTGCAGGCCGGACAGGTTTCAAACTGGGGTCGCATTTCTTCTATGCTCTCAGCATCAATACCTGAATGGGCCAGCAGCGCCATGGCATATTCCACCGATTTCTCTGCGGCGAAGGGCTGACGGCACACTCGGCACTTCAGCAGAGTAAAGGTGGCTCGGGTGTATAAGTCCGGCTTGTGGGTTACGGCCAGTTCAAAATCTGCTGATAGCTGAATTGCGCGGGTCGGGCACACTTCTTCGCAGCGGCCGCAAAAGATGCAGCGCCCAAGAAACAGCTGCCAGGTGCGGGCACCTGTCTCAATGTCGGTTTCCATGGTCAGCGCGTTGGCTGGGCAGGCGATGGTGCAGGCACCGCAGGCGATGCATTGCTGGGCGTCGTATTCCGGTTTACCGCGAAATCCAGGGCAAACCTCCAGAGGCGCAAACGGGTATTTGACGGTGACATCGCCAGCCTGCCAGATGGTTTTAAATAATTTCAGCATCATTCATCCCTCATTTCAGCGGCGAATTCTTACGCTCAATGCTGTAACGCTCGATCTCTTTGTAAGGCACCGTAGTGGATTTGCGTTTTTTAATGTCCACCAGCGTAACGCGGTCGGTGCATGAATAGCAGGGATCGAGACTACCGATAATAAGCGGCGCATCGGATATGGTGTTACCGCGCAGCATATAGCGCAGTACCGGCCAGTTGGCGTAAGTTGCCGCGCGGCAGCGCCAGCGGAACAGTTTCTGGTTGTCGCCTAGCATGCTCCAGTGAACGTCTTCTCCGCGTGGGGCTTCGGTATAGCCCAGTGCGAACTTATACGGTCGGTAGGTAAATCCTTCGGTTAACAGGGGACCTTCCGGCAGGTGATCCAGACCGAACTCCACCATGGACAAAGATTCCAGCGTCTCTTGCACCCGTACCATTACGCGGGAGAACACATCGCAGCCGTCCAGTGTGAACAGCGTTTTCGGCAGTGCGCTGTAGCCTGCGTAATCATGGTCGAAACGCATATCGCGGGCAAAACCACTGCCGCGAATCATCGGGCCAACCGGGCTGTAGTCACGCGCGATCTTACGATCCAGCAGGCCGATGCCTTGGGTACGTTGCTCCATATTGGGTGTGTTGAGCAGCATATCGACCAGTTGGGTCACTTCGGCCCGCATTTCCTGGACCAGTTTTATCCCTTTCTGGCGCTGTTCTTTCAGGATGTCACGGCGGATACCGCCGATCAAATTGAGTCCGTAGGTTTTCCGCGCGCCAGTTAGCAACTCCGCCAGTGCCATGGATTTCTCTCTGACTCGGAAGAACTGCATAAACCCAGTATCGAAGCCAATAAAGTGGCTGGACAACCCGATATTGAGCAGGTGGCTGTGCAGGCGCTCCACTTCCAGCAATATACTGCGGATAGCGTGAGCGCGCGGTGGCACGTAGATGCCCAGAGCGTTCTCCACCGAGGAGGTATAAGCCACGCTGTGCGCGAAACCACAGATCCCACATACCCGATCAGACAGGAAAGTCACTTCGTTATAGCCCATGCGGGTTTCCGCCAGTTTTTCCATGCCGCGGTGGACATAGAATAGGCGGTAGTCCGCATCGACAATACGTTCTCCGTCAACAAAGAGGCGGAAGTGGCCCGGTTCATCGGAGGTAATGTGCAGCGGACCGACGGGGACGATCCGTGCCTCGCTGCCGCCTTCGTTTTTAAACTGATAGGTTTCAGTTTGAGTCGTTGGCTCTGGGCGTAGTCGATAGTCCATGGTGTCTTTACGCAGCGGGTAGAGATCGTCGGGCCAGTCATCCGGCAGCACCAGACGGCGCTCATCCGGTAGCCCTACGGGTATCAGGCCGTACATGTCTCGAATTTCGCGCTCCCCCCAGACGGCGGCGGGAACTCGCGGTGTGACGGAGGGGAATTCCAGCGTCAGGGGATCCACATACGCCTTAACCACGATCCAGCACTTCTCCCCCTGTTCCATGGAGAGTGCATAATAGACCGCATAATTACCGTTTAACGTTCGTTCGTCGTTGCCAAACAGCACCGGCAGCCAGCCGCCTAACGGGTAATAAATAAACTCTACAACGTCTGGCAGCGACTCGGTTTTTATCGTAATAGTCAGTTGATCGTGAGTTTGCCACTCCTCATCGAGTACCGCCGCCGGGAATTTTTGGCGAATTTGCGCCAGGTAGTTCCCCCCCAGTTTTTGGTCGCTCTGAATGGCCCTGACGTGATTATCGTAAGTCACTTTTCTCTCCTGATGAGGTATTAACAGCACGGCGGCCAGCGGTACTCACGGTATTATCGGAACCACTTGCCCAGGGCCAGGTGTAATGCGGCTGTACGGCACGGCTGTCGCGTTGCAGCACGACGCTGGCCGCGTTTTCGAGCATCTGTACTACCGGATGTGGAATGTAGGTTCCCATGATCAGCATGAGCACTAACAGGATCGCCATGGGCAAGGTGGTGAGAAGTCCGAGTTCACCTCGGCTGACCTGCTGCGGCGCGGAACCAAAAATGATGGCCGAGATCATGCGTACCAGTCCTCCCATCACCAGCGTTAACAACAACAGTAGAACGAGGGTCAGCCAGAAATGATCGGCGCTCAGCGCCGCGACCACGGTCATGAATTCGCTCAGGAATATGTTGAAAGGGGGCATTCCACCCAGCGCCAGCGCACCGCCAGTCATCAGCACGGCTGAGAAGGGCACGACGTTCAGCATGCCTTTGACGACGGTAATATCACGCGTGCCGTATTTCAGCAGGACATTACCGGAACAGCAGAACAGCAGGGTTTTGCCCAAACTGTGGTTTAGGGTATGAAGCATCGCAGCCAGCACGCCCAGCGGACCGCCAATCCCCAATGCCACGGCGATAAGCCCCATATTCTCTACCGAGGAGTAGGCCAGCAGACGTTTTATGTCGGTTTGTACCAGAATAAAGAATGCCGCGACTGCAATGGAAAGCAGGCCGAAAACGATAAGCAGTGTGCTGGTAAAGCGGCTGCCGATGGTGCCGTTAATAATGATGTTGTAGCGGAGAATGATCAGTAATGCGCAGTTCAGCAGCACCGCAGATAGCAGGGCGCTAACCGGACTTGGCGCTTCGCTGTGCGCATCCGGCAACCAGGCGTGCATAGGAAACAGGCCTGCTTTAGTACCAAAGCCAATCAGAACAAACACGAACGCCAATTGCATCAATACCGGATCCAATAGGGCGGCATGTTGCAGAACATCGGTCCAGAAAATGGCGTCGTCTGGGTTGGCCAGAATGTTGGTGGCGTTGGCGTAGACTAGAATAGTACCGAACAGGCCAAACGCGACACCGACGGAACAGATGATAATGTATTTCCACGCGGCTTCTAGAGAGGAACGCTGATTGTAGGTACCGACCAGAAAGGCGGAACTTAACGTGGTGGCCTCAACCGCAGCCCACATCATAATCAGATTATTACTGGTGATGGTCAGCAACATGGTGAATACGAACAGATGGAAGAAGCCGTAATAGTTGCACAACCCAGAAACGGACACCTCGCCATCGTCCACTTCATGGCGCATATATCCGATGGAGTACAGCCCTGTAATAAAGCTGACTATACCGAGAATGGCCAAAAACAGGAGGCTCAGGGCATCCATATGCAACCATTTGTGCGCAGCCAGAATGTCACCGTGATAATAAATCAGGGAAACCACCCACAGCGATTCCACTAACAGCGCCGCAATCCCGATAGCATGCAGTGTTGTGACCAATCTTCGTGCGGCAGATCCCGCCAGATGGCAGCTAAAATTCAGCACGGAGATCCCGAGTGGTGTTAGCAGCAGCAATAAAAGTACGGATGTATCGCTCATCCTATTACCCCTTCAGCGCGGTCAGTTGGTCGACACTCAGCGTATTGAGAGTGCGCCAGATCTTACGGGCCAGTATCGTCATGATGATGACGGCAAAGATTGCGTCAGTGGCGATACCAATTTCCACTAGCTCTGGTGCCTTACTCGCCAGCAGAGCCAGAGTGAGATGCGAGCCGTTCTCCATCAGGCAATAGCCAAATACCTGTTTAAGGATGTTGCGCTGTGTGACGATGCAGAGCAGGCCCACCATAAAATGGCCGAGCGAAACCGCCAGCGCCGGTTTTAGCGTCGCAAGCAGCGGTAGCTGAACGGGTTCTGCGACAAACCAACACAGGATGACGATGGCGGCGGCGAGGATCATCAGTACCGGAAGGCTTATCACACTGCCTTCGTGGGCGGGATCGCGCATGGTGCGAAACGCGAAATACAGGATGGCGGGGACGAGTACAACCTTCGTAAAAAAGGCGCTAATTGCCCATGTCCTCAATTCGTGGGCGTCCAGCGTATAAGACAGCGTTAAAAACAGCAGTACCAGTATCAGCGCCTGAAGTGAATATAGCCAACAGGATGCCGTAGGACGTTTTACGCCGATGACCATCAGCGAGGTGAACATCATCAGCCCCGCCAGATTATTGACGATAAGTGAACCGGTCATAATCAATCTCCCTTATCCAAGCCAGATTACGGCAATGACGCTGGAACAGAACGACATCACGATCAGTACCAACAGTACCAGTCGCATCGTTATAGGCAGCGGTGAAGCCTGAACCAGTTCTTCACTCGGTTCTCCGGGGACAACCTGGCCGAACCAGTAGATAAGCCAGGCGAAGCTGGCGACAGACTCGATCAGCACCAACACCATCAGCGGCGTCATTACCCAGAATTCGTGAGACATGGCGAACCCTGCTGCAAAGATGGGGAATTTGCTGAAAAAGCCGTTAAGCGGCGGAACGCCAGCGATAGCCAGTGCCGCGATACAGAAACCGATACCCACGATGGGCATTTTGTTGATCACGCCGCGTAAACGCGGTAACAGGCGGGTGCCGCAACAGTAGCTGAGGGAACCGGCCACCAGGAAGAACAGGCTCTTCGCAAAGGCGTGGTTGAAAATGTAGGCAATCCCACCCTCAAAGGCTTCACGGGAGCCAAAAATGGCGATGGACAAAGCAAGGAAGATGTAACCCAACTGGGTGATGGTGGACCACGCTAACAGGCGTTTCATATCTTTCTGCGGCAGGTACATCAGGAAACCGTAGACGATAGTCAACGTGGCCATGCCAATGCCTACCCAGCCAATCACCAGCGGGATATGCCCAGATTCAACAATCGCGCGGGCATAGATATATACCCCGACTTTCACCATTGAGGCGGCGTGCAGATAGGCACTGACTGGCGTCGGTGCTTCCATGGCATCCGGTAGCCACGCCTGTAACGGCAACTGGGCCGATTTGCCCCAGGCCGCGAACAGAATACCGCCGAACACCAGCAGCGCTGGGGTGCCGCTAAGCTGGGACAAGGCACTCAACGCAAACGTACCCGTTGAGATAAATAGCATGGCGGCAGCAATAAACAGGCCCAGAGAGGCGACGTGGGTTATCAGCAACGCTTTCAACGCTGAGCGCTGTGACTTCGCCGTCTGATAGTAGCCAATCAGCGCCCACGAGCAGCCACCCGTTATTTCAAAAAATAATAACTGGCCGAGGATCGTGGAAGACATGACCAGCCCAACCATGGCACCAATGAAGATCAGCAGGAAAGCATAATAGCGGTTGGTCCCCTCATGCGGATGTTCGCGGTTGCCTGTATTCAGATAGCCGATTGAATAGAGGCTGACCAGTAGGCCGAGGAAGACGACGGCAAAAACGATCAGCGTACTGATGCGATCGACCGTAAAACCAAACAGCGCCACGTTGCCATAGTTCAGAAGGGGAAGCGTGACGGCTACTTTCCCGTGTGCCAGAAAGCCCCAGCCCAGCACCAGCGTGCCAAGCGTCGCCAGCAAAGCGAACCCTGTGCAAAGCCATTTCGCGTTGCGCTTCGGCGAACATGCCGTCAGCAACGCGCCAATAAATGGCAGTAACAACGTTGCGAGGGCCGTATTGGTCATAAAGGATGAACTTTCCATCATGATTTTTCAGACTCCTTACAGACCAGTCAGATAAAACACAAATGACAGTGTGGCAACGCCAAATCCTACCCAGGTGACCCGGTGGGTCAGCAGGAAGCGTCCGCGGGCCAGACTGTTTTCAAATAGCGACGCCAGTACAAAAATCACCAGCAGTTTGATCAGCATCAGGACAAGCGCTAGCAGCAGGGAGCCTGCGGTGATCTCCGACGCTTTACCGAATGGCATAAACACAGCCAGAAACAGTGCGGCAACCACCACCTGCTTCAGGCCAATGCCCCACTTCACCAGCGCCAGAGCGCAGCCGGAATATTCGGTCAGCGGCCCTTCCTGCAATTCCTGCTCCGCCTCTGCCACGTCAAACGGGATTTTTCCCATCTCGATAAAACTGGCGAAGCCGCAGGCCAGCAGTGCCAGCAGCGTTGCCGTCGGTGAGACCCAAGCGTCCGTCAGCGTGGCGCTGATAGTCCCGATGTTTGTGGAACCCGCTATTAGGGCGACAACCAACAGGCCAAGAATGAGTGTCGGTTCAACCAACACGCCTAGCGTCAGTTCACGACTGGCACCGATACCCGCGAAGGTGCTGCCAGTGTCGAGACCGGATAGGGAGAAGAAGAAACGGAACAGCGCAAACAGATACAGTAGGGTGATGATGTCACCCGCACCGCCAAAGGGTGACGTGCGGGTCAATACTGGTAGCGTCATTGCAATCAGTAACATGCTGCCCAGTAACACCCAGGGCATTGCGCGAAAGATTATGCCGGATTGCGCCGGAGCGACGTCCTGACGTCCGAGCAGTTTGACTATATCGCGGTAGTCTTGCCAGATGCCCGGCCCACGGCGTGAGTGCATGCGGGCGCGGATCTGGCGGGAAATACCGGTAAATAAAGGTGTCAGTAACAAAAGGATCCCTGCCTGTATCAGCGCAAAGATACCCATCATTAGCGACGGAGTTTCTTGCATCGTCATGATCTTTCCCTCACACCGCGACAATCAACAGCAGTACGGTCAGTGCCGCAACCACGTACAGACAGTAGAGGCGGAAGTCGCCGCCCTGTAACCGCTGTAGCTGTGCACCGATACGCCGTACCAGACGCACCAACGGGTAAATAATTTTTTCATCCCAGAACGGTTCGATGATGGTGGCTCCCTGAGTGATGCCTTGTAGCGCTCTGGATAGCTGAGGAGCTGGATTAAGCCGCTGGCGCATGCGATAGAGCCCGCCGAACATCGCGCGCAGCGGTTGCGTAAAGCCGCTGGCCGAGACGGCCATCTGCGGTTCCCAGGCGTAACCACACGCCCATGGGTCACCATGGCGGCGAAACGCGGGACGATTACCTTTCAGGAATAACCAGATCAACAGCGGCAGCACCGGCAACGCGATGAGCAGGATAAAGACGAGCGCAGGGGAGAACATCGCCTGCTCGGCCTGAGCCGGAATCAGCAAGTTTCCCTGAGCGACTGCCACGTCCTGAGCACCGCTCAGCGACATCGCAACCTGAGCAATAATGGGCGCTACCTTGCTTGCACCAAGGCCTAGCGCTACGCAGCACAGTGCTAGCAGCAACATGGATAACGTCATTTGCCACGGTACTTCTCGGGCCTGACTGGCTTCCTCGCTACGTGGCGCGCCGCAAAAACTGACGCCATAGACTTTGACGAAGCACATCGCGGCTAATGCCCCCGTGATGGCCAGCATCACAATGGCTACGGGTGCACTGAGGCGCATGAGAACATTGCCGTCGTGGCTCATGCTGAACAGTGACTGGTAGGTGTACCATTCACTGATAAGGCCATTGAGCGGCGGCAGGGCGGAGATGGACATGCAGCCAATCAGAAAGGCCAATGCGGTTTTGGGCATGAGTTTGCCGAGGCCGCCCATTTTTTCCATATCACGGGTATGCAGGCGGTAGATGACGGCACCCGCGCCTAAAAACAGCAGCCCTTTAAACACAGCGTGATTCAGCAGGTGATAGAGCGCCCCCAGCAAGCCGAGCGTCGCTAATACCTGATGCTGAGTGGCGATGCCAACCATCCCTACGCCAACACCCATCAAAATGATCCCGACGTTTTCGACGGTATGCCAGGCCAGCAGGCGCTTAATATCGTGTTCTGCCAGCGCATACAACACACCCAGTACGGCGGAAATGGATCCGAACGCCAGTACCACAATCCCCCACCACAGCTGTGGCGCCGCCAGCAGATCGATACCCACTTTGATGATGCCGAAGATACCTATTTTCACCATGACGCCGGACATCAACGCAGAGGCGTGAGACGGCGCCGCGGGATGGGCGCGCGGTAGCCAACTGTGCAATGGCAGCATGCCCGCTTTGGCACCGAAACCGAAAAAGGCCAGCAGGAAGACGACCGAAGACAGCACTGGGGAGAGCGATAATCGGCGGAATGCCGCAAAATCCAGGCTGCCGCTTTCTCTCCACATCAGGAAGAACGCGATCATGATCAGCACCGATCCGGCATGGGCGATAAAGAAGTAGAGCAGGCCTGCGCTGACGGATTCACGATCCTGTTCAGAAATAACCAGAAACCAGGAGGCTAGCGACATGGCTTCAAACAGGATGATGAAGTAGAACGCATTATCCATCACGACCAGACCCACCATGGAAGCGATAAACAGATTCATAAAGCCCCCCATACTGCCGGCGCCTCGTCCTATATATTCACGGACATAGGCGATGGAGTAGAGCGAGCAGACTGTGACCAGCAGCGAGATGACCGTCACCATAAAGGCGGCCAACATATCGAGACGCACAGTAAAGGCAGCAAAGTGAAATAGGCCCTGCGTAGCGTATAGCTGAATCTGCCCGCTCAACAATACGGGCACGGCGCTGCATAATCCCAGTACGCCACCGCAGATGGCGGTAATGGCGGCGATGATGATTGACGCGTTTTCTTTACGCGCCATGAGCAGAGATAACACGGCGCCTGCGAGGTAACAGATCGCTGACCACTGAAGCAACTGAAGTGAATCCATGATTATTCGTCCCCTTCCTGTTGCACGGACATGAAACCCTGTTCATGAAAGGATGACAGCAGGGTTTTCAAACGTCTGGACTGGCTGTTGGTACTGATGGATTGGCTATCCACCAGAGAGATGGATTTGGTCGGACAGACCCGGATACATTCAGGACCCGTATCTTGAAAATCACACAGATCGCATTTCACCGCGATGGCGCGAATACCGGCGTTCCAGGCGATAAAAGGGTTAGCTCCGGGCGCGCTACCGGGAACGTCACGCAGCAGCGCTTCGGGAATCATGTTTTGTAGCAGCGCTGGGGTATTAACCGGCGTGCTGCCGGACGGGGTAATTGCGCCGAAAGGGCAAACCAGCCCGCAGAGTTTACAGCCGATGCACAGACTTTCATTCAGCACGATGGCGGCATTTTCATGCGTAATAGCATTGACCGGACAGACGCGGGCGCAGGGGGCATCTTCGCACTGGCGGCACATTAACGGGGCGGTTTTATCCTCGGTTTTCACCACGGTTAGCCGGGGTAGTCCCTGTAACCCCTGTGCTTTATGTACTGACGTACATCCGGCCATGCAGGTATTACACCCGATACACAGTTCGGGGTCCGCAATAACAAAGCGGTTCATGTTCAGTCCTCAGGTTCAGACGACGGAAAATAAATTATCACCTGTACCATAAGCATAATTCGTACCATTATTTTATTTTGCTTTAATTCAACGACTTATGTTTTTTTAGGAAGGGAGGTGCCGCGAGTGTCGAACGTCATACCTTGAATATCGTCACTTTTGTCTACGCGTATGACAGTGAAAAGGGAGGGGCGATTGCTGATGGCGTGGCAAAACCGTGGCGTGGTTTCCCTATGGCAGGGAAGTACAGAAAAACTCTGCAAAAATGTGAAGATAAATAAAATCAGCCTGACAAGCGTCAACGTTTTCACACCCGGATTATGAATAATCACATAAAGAATATGGATATTGGTCAGGATGAATCAGGAGCCTATTCTTTGCTTGTATTCTTGCAGGTCGCATCGTCATAAGTGTCGAGATCGCTTTTCCTGACAAGATTATTTAAAAAAACCAATTAAAAACAAATAATTATAAATTGGCACGTTTTATGTATACCTGACTAAGTACGATTAAAAAAATAACCTCGTAGTCGGAGAATATGATGAACCGTTTTGTCATTGTTGATTCGAGCAAATGTATAGGCTGTCGCACTTGCGAAGTGGCCTGTGTCGTGTCGCATCAGGAAGCGCAGGATTGTGCCTCCCTGACGCAGGAAAACTTTTTACCCCGCATTCACGTCATCAAAGGGGCGAATGTCTCAACGGCCGTCATGTGCCGGCAGTGCGAAGATGCTCCCTGTGCCAATGTCTGTCCGAATGGGGCGATTACTCGTGAAAAAGATTTCATACATGTCCAGCAGGCGCGCTGCATCGGTTGTAAAACCTGTGTTGTTGCCTGCCCCTACGGTGTCATGGAAGTGGTTTCCCGCCCGGTGATGAAGAAAAGGATCACCGGTGAACCCTTCCTGTCATACAAGGTGGAAGCCAACAAATGTGACCTTTGTGATGGCCATGCGGAAGGCCCAGCATGTATCAACGTCTGTCCGACCAACGCAATTGTCAGTATTGACAGGGATAAGCTGGAATACATGAACGTCGAAAAACGTCGCCGTGCCGCGCTCAATTCGATTGAAATCCTGAATTTCTGACGATACCTGACTTCGGTCAGGCCCGAATTCTTTCACTTTTAACAGGCCTGTTATTAATGAAAAAGATCACTAGCGTATGTCCGTACTGCGGTGCGGGTTGCAAACTCAAACTTGTTGTTGAAGACAACAAAATTATCCGAGCTGAAGCGGCTGACGGCGTCACGAACCAGAATGAACTGTGCCTGAAAGGGTATTACGGGTGGGATTTTCTCAATGATACCCAACTGCTGACTCCCCGCCTGACGCAGCCCATGATCCGCTATGAGAAAGGGGGGAGACTCACTCCCGTTTCCTGGGACGAAGCTATCCGCTATACCGCACAACGTTTTAGCGAGATTAAAGCGAAATATGGCCCGCGCTCCATTATGACCACGGGGTCATCACGCGGGACGGGTAATGAAACAAACTACGTGATGCAGAAATTTGCCCGTGCGGTGCTCAACACCAATAATGTGGACTGCTGCGCACGCGTTTGTCACGGCCCTTCCGTGGCGGGGCTTCAGGAAGTGCTGGGTAATGGCGCGATGAGTAACTCCATCAGCGATATCGAAAATTCTAAATGTCTGCTGATCTTTGGTTACAACAGTGCGGACTCGCATCCGATTGTAGCCCGTCGCGTGGTGAAGGCTCATCAGAATGGCGCCAAAATCATCGTTTGCGACCCGCGCCGTATTGAGGCTGCGCGTATTGCCGATCAGCACCTCCAGTTGAACAACGGTAGCAACATGGCGTTGGTGAATGCGTTCGGCTATGTCCTACTGGAAGAGAAACTCTACAACCAGCACTATGTTGACCGCTTTACTGAGGGGCTAGACACCTACCGTGAAATCGTCAAGGACTATGCGCCGGAAGCAGTCGAACATCTCACCGGTGTACCGGCGGCGGATGTGCGCCAAGCAATGAGAACCTTCGCGGCGGCGCCATCAGCGACCATTATGTGGGGAATGGGTGTCACCCAGTTCGGTCAGGCTGTTGACGTTGTGCGTGGGCTGGCGGGGTTGGCGCTGTTGACCGGTAATTTGGGCCGTGAAAATGTGGGAGTCGGCCCGATTAGAGGCCAGAACAATGTACAGGGGGCCTGCGATATGGGGGTGCTGCCGAACATGTTCCCCGGCTACCAGTCTGTAACGGATCCCGATGTCCGCGCGAAGTTTGCCGATGCCTGGGGAATTTCACCGGCTGTGATGGATGAAAACATCGGAACCCGCATCACCGAAGTGCCGCATATGGCGCTGGAAGGAAAAATCAAAGCCTACTACATCATGGGAGAAGATCCGTTACAGACCGAGGCCGATCTCAGTCTGGTCCGTAGAGGGGTCGAAGCGCTGGATTTTCTGGTAGTTCAGGACATCTTCATGACCAAAACTGCTGAAGTGGCTGACGTGCTGCTGCCAGCTACCTCTTGGGGTGAACACGGCGGCGTATTTACCTGTGCGGATCGTGGTTTCCAACGTTTTGAAAAAGCGATTGAACCGAAAGGCAATGTAAAACGCGACTGGGAGATTATCAGCCTGATCGCCAGCGAAATGGGCTACCCGATGCATTATGCTGATAACCAGCAAATCTGGGACGAAATGCGTAGCCTTTGCTCGTTGTTCTATGGCGTCACCTACGAAAAAATGGGCGATATGGGCCATATTCAGTGGCCGTGTCCGACATTGGATCACCCAGGGACACCCTATCTGTATCAGGATAGCCACTTTGATACACCGAACGGCAAAGGCAAACTGTTTGCCACGCAGTGGCGTGCGCCAGCGGAAGTGCCGGATGAAGCGTACCCGCTGGTGTTGTGTACCGTTCGTGAGGTCGGGCATTACTCCTGCCGTTCCATGACGGGTAATTGTGCTGCGCTACAGGCGCTGGCAGATGAGCCGGGGCGTGTGCAGATGCACCCGCAAGATGCAAATCGACTGGGGATTAAGGATAGAAATCTGGTCTGGGTCAGTTCACGCCGCGGTAAAGTGATTAGTCGTGCTGATATCAGCGAGCGCATCAATAAAGGCACTATCTACATGACCTACCAGTGGTGGATCGGTGCCTGTAATGAATTGACTCAGGACAATCTGGATCCGATATCCAAAACACCGGAAACCAAGTACTGCGCGGCGAAGGTTGATGTTATTGAGGATCAACGCTGGGCGGAAGACTTTGCCAGTACATCCTATAACGATATGAAAGCACGCCTGCGCGCAGCCGTGGCGCATTGAGGCAAGGGGACATGCGGGGCGCAATGGATAACACGGGCGTGGTGCTGAGTATTCGGGGCAAGGTTCAGGGGGTTGGCTTTCGCCCCTGGGTCTGGCAACTGGCGAAACAGATGCATCTGTATGGCGATGTCTGTAATGATGGCGCTGGCGTGCAGATTCGCCTGATATCGGCACCGCAGGCGTTTATCCATGCGCTTCATACACAGTGTCCGCCGCTGGCGCGTATTGATGCGCTGGAGCAGTCTGTCATGTGCTGGAAAACGTTACCGACGGATTTTACCATTCGCCCCAGTCATGGCGGCACCATGAATACCCAGATAGCACCGGATGCCGCCACCTGCCCATTTTGTCTCGCTGAAATGAACGATTTGGCGCAGCGGCGCTATCGCTATCCCTTCATTAACTGCACTCACTGCGGGCCGCGTTTTACCATTATTCATGCTATGCCCTATGACCGTCCGTTGACGGTGATGGCGGCGTTTCCGCTTTGTCCAGCCTGTGAGTCGGAATACCGTAATCCCCGAGATCGGCGTTTTCACGCTCAGCCAGTGGCCTGTCCGGATTGCGGCCCTCATGTCTTTTGGCAGACGGTTGATCGGCGCTGCGAGGGTGAAGCGGCCCTTCAGGCTGCGGTAGCAATGTTGAAGGCGGGGGGAATTGTTGCGATCAAGGGGATTGGCGGCTTTCATTTGGCCTGTGATGCCCAAAACGATGAGGCTGTCCGGTTGTTACGTTTGCGTAAACACCGTCCAGCGAAACCGCTAGCAGTGATGGTGGAGAATGCCAGCGGCCTGCCCGAGTTGACGGCAGCGCGGTTGAGCAGCCCGGCAGCGCCAATTGTTCTGGTAGACAAGCAGATAATGGGCTTCCTTAGCAAAGACATCGCCCCTGACCTGAATGACGTGGGGGTTATGTTGCCATCTAACCCATTACAGCATCTGCTGATGCAGGATATCGGACGTCCGTTGGTGATGACGTCTGGAAACCTCAGTGGGCGTCCTCCGGCGCTAACCAATGAACAGGCGTTGAGTGAACTGGCTGGTATTGCCGACGGTTGGCTAATGCACAACCGCGATATTACGCAGCGCATGGACGATTCGCTGCTGGATACGCGCGGCATGATGATACGACGGGCCAGAGGGTTCGTACCCGATGCGATCTCCTTGCCTTCTGGCTTCAAGAATATCCCGCCTATGGTGTGTTTGGGTGCGGACCTGAAAAACACGTTCTGTCTGGTGCGTGGCGAGAGTGCGGTATTGAGCCAGCATTTGGGCGATTTAAGCGACGATGGCGTTGAATCGCAGTGGCACCGTGCGTTTGATCTGATGTGCCGGGTTTATGACTTCACTCCTCAGCAGGTCGTGGTGGATGCCCACCCCGGTTATCACTCTCTCCGATTGGGGCAGCAGATGGGGTTGCCGTGCCACTACGTTTTGCATCACCACGCCCACATTGCTGCCTGTCTGGCTGAACACGGTTGGCCGTTGGACGGCGGAGCCGTTATTGGTCTGGCGCTGGATGGCGTGGGAATGGGGGCTGAAGGGCAGCTTTGGGGCGGAGAGTGTCTGAAGGTGGATTACCGCGTCTGCGAGAGATTGGGCGGGTTACCGTCGGTCGCTCTGCCGGGGGGCGATCTGGCTGCACGGCAGCCGTGGCGCAATTTGCTGGCGCACTGCCTGGCTTTCGTTCCTGACTGGGAGACTCTACCGGAAACGGATAGCGTTCGCCGTCATCCTTGGGGGCCTCTGGCCAAAGCGATCGCTCGGGGGATCAATTCTCCTACTGCATCGTCCGCTGGGCGGCTTTTTGATGCTGCGGCAGCAGCGCTGGGATGTACGGCCGAGGTTCAACACTATGAGGGAGAGGCGGCTGGCCGGCTGGAGGCAATGGCTACGCGGTGTGGCGGGGTTGATCATCCGGTGACGCTGCCCTGCGTTGCGGGTCAACTGGATATGGTGACCTTCTGGCGGCAGTGGTTGAACTGGCGTGCGGAGCCAGAAGCCAGAGCATGGGCTTTCCATGACGTGCTGGCAGCCGGGCTGGCTTCTCTGGTCCGGCATCATGCACAACGACTGAATATCGGTACCGTCGCCTGCGCTGGCGGTGTGTTCCACAACAAGCTGTTATGTCAACGGCTGGTGTCTCGTCTTGATGGCCTTAACGTGCTGTTACCTACGCGACTGCCTGCTGGCGATGGTTCAATTTCTTTGGGGCAGGCGGTGATAGCCGCCGCACAGTTACAATCGACTATAAAGGATAAACTTGATGTTACTTCCCGTTCTGCGCAACCATCCCCGTAGCGCGATGCTGTTAATATTGCTGTTGTCGGCAAATCTTGTTTCATGGTGTTGGGCACTGGTTGTGTTCCAGAATAATGGTGCACTGATAGCGGCCTGTTTGCTGGCTTGGTCTTACGGTTTGCGGCACGCGGTGGATGCCGACCATATTGCCGCGATTGATATCGTCACCCGTAAAATGATGCAGCAGGGACAGCGTCCGTTAGGGGTAGGTGCCTGGTTTTCACTCGGGCATTCAACGATTGTGATCTTGGCTACAGTAGCGATTGCGGCGACAGCGGCGGCGTTTCAGAAAGATATCGCGTGGTTCCACGATGTTGGCGGCATTATCGGAACATCGGTTTCTGCCTTTTTCCTGTTGGCGATGGCGCTGGTGAATCTGGTTATTTTGCGCGGCGTCTGGCGAAATTTTCGGGCCTTAAAACGTGGTGAACCGCTGCAAAACCGTGATGAGATGGGCGCTTCTGGCGGGATGATGAGTTGGCTTTTCCGCTCCACCTTTCGGATGGTCGATAAAAGCTGGCATATGTATCTGGTCGGTTTTTTGTTTGGGTTGGGCTTCGATACCGCAACGGAAATTGGCGTACTGGGTATCTCCGCTGCCAGTGCTTCTCTCGGTGTATCCATCTGGTCAATTCTCATCTTTCCAGCCTTATTCGCTAGCGGTATGGCGCTGGTCGATACTCTGGACAATATCCTGATGGTAGGGGCATATGGCTGGGCATTTAACAAGCCACAGCGCAAACTGTATTACAACATGACCATCACTGGCGCTTCGGTGGTAGTGGCTCTATTTATTGGCGGTATTGAGGCTCTGGGGCTGCTAGTGGACAAGTTTGATTTGCAAGGCGGGGCATGGTCTGTGGTCAGTGGCCTCAATGATAGCCTTGGCAATGCTGGCTTTATCGTGATTGGTATATTTGTTGTCTTCTGGTGCATATCAATGCTGATTTATCGCTGGAAAGACTATGATTCATTGGTGGTAAGCTAATATTGCTTGTTCTGCGTGGGTCGCGTTTTTTGCCAGTTGCGGCAGAATGACCCGATCGGATTTTAACGGTAACAGCATTTCTGCGTTCATTGCTTGCAGGTTGCTGTTACCGAGCAGTGGAAGCTGATTTAGCTGCGGGAATTTTTTGGTAAGAGAAAGACAGAAGTTGTAAGGCTCTACAGGAGAGCCTTACTGAGGTGACGTGCTTGTGGCCTACTAGGCGGCATAACCCTGTGGAGGAATACGCACGCTATCCAGCCAGGCTTCATTATCACGCATCACCAGTCTTCCGTTCAGGAACCAGTTAATGACCATCGGATAAATCGTGTGCTCGTGCGTCTTAACGCGTTCGCTCAGGCTTTCTTCCGTGTCGTCACTAAATACAGGTACCTTCGCTTGCAGAACTGACGGGCCGCCATCCAGTTCATCGGTGACAAAATGTACGGACGTACCGTGTTCCCTATCGCCATTTTCCAGCGCCTTACGATGCGTATGTAGTCCGGGATATTTCGGCAGCAAGGAAGGGTGGATATTCAGCATTTTGCCTGCAAATTGAGCGACAAATTCCGGGCTGAGGATTCGCATATAGCCCGCTAAGACCACCAGCGCCGGTTCATATTGCTCAATTTCGTTTGCCAGTGCAGCATCAAATGCTGCGCGGTCGGCAAAGTCTTCAGGATTCAGGACGCATGTAGGGATCGCGGCATCCTGTGCACGTACTAACCCATAAGCCTCCGCATTGTTACTGAATACGGCGACGATCTTTCCTTTAAGGCGTCCGTTCTTACAGGCGTCAATCAACGCCTGTAAGTTGCTTCCATGACCTGAAACCAAGACAACGATGTTTTTCATCAGTTAATAACCACTGCGTCTCCGGCATCGGTTTGCGTAATGACGCCGATTTTCCATGCGTTTTCGCCGCTGCTATTGAGTAATGCAACGGCCTCGTCTGCCTGTTCGGCTGGCAGTACGATGATCATACCAACACCGCAGTTGAAAGTACGATACATTTCGTGGCGGCTGACATTACCAGCCTGCTGCAGCCAGTTGAAAACCGCAGGCCATTGCCAGCTGGATTCGTCAATAGTCGCCTGCATACCTTCTGGCAGCACGCGTGGGATATTTTCCCAGAAGCCGCCGCCGGTCAGATGAGAAATCGCGTGGACATCCACTTTCTCAATCAGGGACAGGACAGATTTCACGTAGATTTTAGTCGGTGCCAGCAGGTGGTCGGCCAGCGATTTGCCTTCCAGCTCGAACTGTTCTGGATCGGTCTTGCTGACTTCAAGCACTTTACGCACCAGCGAATAGCCGTTTGAGTGCGGGCCGCTGGCGGCGAGGGCAACCAGAACATCACCGTGCTGAACTTTGCTGCCGTCGATGATTTCCGATTTTTCTACGACACCGACGCAGAAGCCGGCAACATCGTAGTCTTCGCCGTGATACATCCCCGGCATTTCGGCAGTTTCACCACCGACCAGCGCACAGCCTGATTGCTTACAGCCTTCCGCGATACCGGTAATCACGCTGGCAGCGGTGTCGACATCCAGCTTGCCCGTTGCGTAATAGTCGAGGAAGAACAGCGGTTCAGCACCTTGAACGACCAGGTCGTTTACGCACATTGCAACCAGATCGATACCAATCGTATCGTGGCGCTTCAGGTCCATCGCCAGGCGCAGTTTGGTGCCGACTCCGTCAGTGCCGGAAACCAGAATCGGTTCGCGGTATTTTTGCGGTAAGGCGCACAAGGCACCGAAACCACCCAATCCACCCATAACTTCCGGGCGACGGGTCTGTTTCACTACACCTTTGATACGGTCTACCAATGCATTACCCGCATCGATATCCACGCCTGCGTCTTTATAGCTGAGAGAGGTTTTGTCGGTCACTGCTGAGTCCCCACGAAGGTTACAGGTTGTATTCAGAAAAGATGGTATTCAGAAAACACGGTATTGAGAAAACATACTGTGGTAAAAATAATGCGCGCTAATTCTAACAGTGTAGGCAATCGTTTGCGAGTGATGAGTCATCGGCTGGCTATTTTTCGTTAATGGCGACAATATCTCTTCTCGGTTGATCTGGATCAGGCTTAATCGTATGGCGCTAAGTAAAAAAGGCGGTATAATCTCGCGATTTTTTTTACGACGGGCTCTCATGCCCGCCGCTCTGCGGGCCGCCGCAAGCGGTGTTTAAAAACGCGTTTAGCGTTTTTGTCCGCCCACTAGCCGATGGGGAGATAATGATGAAGATCGTCGAGGTGAAACACCCACTAGTCAAACATAAACTGGGTTTGATGCGTGAGAACGATATTAGCACTAAGCGTTTTCGTGAGCTGGCTTCCGAGGTAGGAAGTTTGCTGACTTATGAAGCGACGGCCGACTTGGCAACCGAAAAAGTCACCATTGATGGTTGGTGCGGTCCGGTTGAAGTCGATCAGATCAAAGGCAAGAAAATTACCGTCGTACCGATTCTGCGTGCAGGATTGGGGATGATGGACGGCGTGCTGGAAAATGTCCCTAGCGCGCGTATCAGCGTTGTCGGCATCTACCGTGATGAAGAAACGCTGGAGCCTGTTCCTTATTTCCAAAAGCTGGTTTCCAATATCGAAGAGCGCATGGCGCTGGTTGTTGACCCCATGCTGGCAACTGGTGGTTCAATGATTGCGACGATCGATCTGCTGAAAAAAGCAGGTTGTCACAGTATTAAGGTACTGGTGTTGGTCGCGGCGCCGGAAGGGATTGCCGCACTGGAGAAAGCCCACCCGGATGTCGAGCTTTACACGGCATCAATCGATAAAGGCCTCAACGAGCAGGGTTACATCATGCCGGGGCTGGGTGATGCGGGCGATAAAATATTTGGTACGAAATGACAGGTAAGCCGACTTGATAGTCGGCTTTTTTTTGGGCGCCAACCTACGTATTTCCTATGGTTCTCTACAGCCTGTATTACGTCACACGCGGTTCTTTATTACATCAGCAGTCAACATATTCTGCTTCACTACGGTGGGGCGGGGTGAGTCTGGCTGTTATAAGAAGTGCGGGTCTACCTGCACATATAAATAGCAACACTACAGAGGATATTGAAGATGACTCGTCGCGCCATCGGGGTGAGTGAACGACCCCCCTTGTTACAAACCATCCCGTTGAGTTTCCAGCATCTGTTCGCGATGTTTGGCGCTACCGTTCTGGTACCCATTCTGTTCAAGATCAACCCGGCAACCGTGCTGTTATTCAACGGTGTAGGTACGCTGCTTTATTTATTCATTTGTAAGGGAAAAATCCCGGCGTATTTGGGATCGAGCTTCGCGTTCATTTCTCCCGTTTTACTGCTGTTACCGCTGGGATATGAAGTCGCACTCGGTGGTTTCATCATGTGTGGCGTGTTGTTCTGTCTGGTAGCGCTGATTGTTAAGAAAGCGGGTACTGGCTGGCTAAATGTACTGTTTCCGCCTGCGGCGATGGGGGCGATTGTCGCTGTTATCGGCCTTGAGCTGGCAGGTGTCGCGGCAGGAATGGCTGGGCTGTTGCCTGCCGATGGCGCATCGGTCGATTCCACTGCGGTGACGATTTCACTGGCGACGCTGGCGATCACCATTCTGGGATCGGTGCTGTTTCGCGGTTTTCTGGCGATCATCCCGATTCTGATTGGGGTACTGGCTGGCTATGTGCTGTCATTTGCGTTTGGTGTGGTTGACTTGACCCCAATTCGTGAAGCGCACTGGTTCGCGATGCCGACATTCTATACGCCGCGTTTTGAGTGGTTTGCCATTCTGGCTATTCTGCCTGCGGCGCTGGTGGTGATTGCGGAACACGTGGGCCACTTGGTCGTGACGGCGAATATCGTGAAGAAAGATCTGATGCGCGATCCGGGGCTGCATCGCTCCCTGTTCGCCAACGGAATTTCTACCGTGCTGTCTGGTTTCTTCGGCTCTACACCGAATACGACCTACGGCGAAAACATCGGCGTGCTGGCTATTACCAAAGTGTACAGCACCTGGGTTATCGGCGGTGCGGCAATCCTCGCGATTCTACTTTCCTGCGTGGGCAAACTGGCCGCGGCGATTCAGGCTGTACCGGTTCCTGTCATGGGCGGCGTGTCGCTACTGCTGTACGGCGTGATCGGTGCGTCCGGTATTCGCGTGCTGATTGAATCCAAAGTGGATTACAACAAAGCGCAAAACCTGATCCTGACCTCCGTGATTCTGATCATCGGCGTCAGCGGCGCGAAAGTGCATCTTGGCTCGACCGAGCTGAAAGGCATGGCGCTGGCGACAGTGGTTGGTATCGGTATGAGTCTGGTGTTTAAGGTCATCAGCCTGTTCCGCAAAGAGGAAGAGATCCTCGATGCGCCCGAAGAGAACGACGCGCGTTCATAACCGCGTCATTCTCCCTGTTGAGGCCGTGCATATCGCGGCCTCAACAGGGCCAGGTTTCTGTGGTAAACTCGATCCGTTTTCCTGCCCGTTTTGCTTGAGGTGATTCTGAACACGCCGGCACAGCTTTCATTGCCACTCTATTTACCCGATGACGAAACATTTGCCAGTTTCTATCCGGGTGAAAACGCGTCTCTTCTTGCCGCCGTCAATAATGCTTTGTATCAGGAGCATGGTAGCTATATCTATTTCTGGTCACGCGAAGGGGGCGGGCGCAGTCACCTGCTGCATGCAGCCTGCGCTGAGCTGTCGCGTCAGGAACGCGCGGTGGGCTATGTGCCGTTAGATAAACGTGCCTACTTTGTGCCGGATGTGCTGGAAGGCATGGAACAGCTGGCACTGGTGTGTATCGACAACATCGAATCGATTGCAGGCGATGAAGCGTGGGAAATGGCGGTATTCAATCTGTATAACCGCATTCAGGAAACGGGACGAGCCCGGCTGTTAATTACCGGCGATCGTCCGCCGCGTCAGTTGAATTTACGTCTGCCCGACCTTGCTTCTCGTCTCGACTGGGGACAAATCTACAAGCTACAACCGTTGTCGGATGATGAAAAGGGTGAAGCGTTACAGCTGCGTGCCAGACTGCGCGGGTTCGAATTGCCGGAAGACGTGAGTCGTTTTCTGCTTAAGCGCTTGGATCGGGAAATGCGCACGTTATTTATGACGCTCGATCAGCTCGACCACGCTTCCATAACTGCACAGCGCAAGCTGACCATTCCCTTTGTGAAAGAGATCCTCGGGCTGTAGCTGGAATTATCGTTCACAGCACTCTTTCACAACTATCGTTCACAATTACAAAATCTCCAGTACCTGTTCTGGTGGACGACCAATGCGTGCCTGACCCTGTGCCACGACGATAGGACGCTCGATGAGCTTCGGGTTATCGACCATCGCCTGAATAAGCTGAGCTTCTGTCAGTGCGGCGTTGGACAACCCCAACTGCTGATAAATCTCTTCTTTGGTTCTCATCAACTCGCGCGCACTGCTAAAGCCCAACTGTTGGATAAGCTGATCCAGCGTCGCGGCATCGGGCGGCGTGTCGAGATAGAGCACGACGTCGGGGGTAATATTGTGCTCTTGCAGCAGCGCCAGCGTTTCACGGCTCTTGGAACAACGTGGGTTGTGGTAAATCGTCACGGATGCTTTGGTTGAAGGCTGTGTCATCGTCATGCTCCTTATCAGGATTTCTGGTACTGGCGGAAACGCTGCTGCAACTGACGGAGCTGGTCGATACGGGCGTCGTAGCGCGCCTGCTCCAGGCTCCCCAATTTGACCAGTGAACTCGCGTTGCTCAGTAACCGAATAGATTGATCGAGCTGACCGTTAAGCGCCAGACTTTCTGCGCGTGCAGCCAACTCTTCTGCGCGCTGTCCTTGGGCTGCTGCGGTTTGCGCCAGCAGATCCCAGCCGTTCGGATCGTCAGGGTGCGCATAGGTGTAGCGATACAATATTTTGCCGGCAGCAGCAGGCTGTTTCCCTTCAACATAGGCATTGGCCAGATTAAGCTGAAGTACTGGGTTAGCCTGCATTCCGGGCACGTTTTGTAAACGGGCGATAGCCTGCGCGGCACGATTTTGTCCCAGATCGATGTCGGTCATCATATCCAGAAACCACGGATTGTCTGGTGCGCTGCTTAGCAGCGGTTGCAGCACATTACGCGCTTCATCGTACTTCTTCGCCTGATAAAGCTGAATCGCACGGCCATATTTTGCGGCCAACTGTTCCCGTACGTTACCCTTTTCCCATTGCACCAGCAGATCGTCGTTTAGTGGGCGATCCGGTGAGCCATACATACCAAAGGTGCGTATTTTGGCGAACAAGAAATCCTGAGAAGACTGCACTGGTGTCGGGCGCATCTGGTTGGCGCGGTTACGAGCGTCAGACAGGCGACTTTCCGGCAATGGGTGAGTCAGCAACATTTCCGGTGGTCTTGAAGCATAACGCGATTGATCAGCCAGCTTTTGCAGGAAATTCGGCATGGCTTGCGGATCGAACCCTGCACGCTGCAGCACCTGAATCCCGATGCGGTCTGCTTCTTGTTCATTCGATTGCGTGAAGGTAATCATGCCTTGCTGCGCGCCAGCCAGCGTACCGCTGAGCGCTGCCATTCCTAACTGTGGATTGGCCATCGCCAGCAGGATGGAACCGAGTGCGCCGACCCAAGTGAGCGGAGCGCTGCGCTGCTGTGATTCCATGCTGCGCGCTAAATGCCGCTGGGTAACGTGAGAGATTTCATGCGCCAGCACGGAGGCCAGTTCGCTCTCGCTATCGGCATAGCGGAACAGTGCGGAATGCAGTACCACATTGCCGCCGAAGAAGGCGAAGGCGTTGATGTCGTCATTACGGATCAGATAAAAATGGAACGGCGTGCGCACGGAATCGGCCTGTTTGACCAATCTGTTACCGAGCTGATTAATGTAATTGGACAGCAGCGGGTCGTTGATAAGCGGCGCACCGGCTCGTAACTGACGGACGTAAAAGTCGCCCATTGCCAGCTCCTGATTGATACTAAGCGTACCGCCTGCGGTGGTGCCGATATCCGGCAGCCGATCCTGCGTGTCAGCCTGAGCAGGAAGCAGGTTGCCAGCCAGTAGCGTCCCAAGCAGGACGGACATGACCGTTTTTCTTAACCGAATAGACATAACGGAAGATAACCTTATCAACAGCTAACGTGAAAGCATTCTGCCGACTATCTTAGCCAGCGATGGCAGACAAAGAAATGCCCGAACGGGAAAAACGTGGTGAAGAGGGATAATGATAGGAAAAACCGGCACCTATTACGGTGCCGGTGGACGATCTGAAAACCGCGAATCAGGCGCTTTTCAGATAATCGAGAACGATGTCGTGGTGGTTGCTGGTTTTGAAGTCGTCAAAAACCTTCTCTACCTTGCCGTTTTCATCGATCAGGAAGCTGATGCGATGAATCCCGTCATAGGTTTTCCCCATGAACGTTTTTTCTCCCCAAACGCCAAATCCTTCTGAAACCTGATGATCTTCATCAGAAAGTAGCGTGAAATTTAAGACCTCTTTTTCGATAAAGCGGGACAATTTTTCTGATTTATCCGTGCTAATACCGAGAACTTCAACACCATGTTTTTTCAAATCATCCATGTTATCGCGCAGGCCGCAAGCCTGAACGGTGCATCCTGGCGTCATCGCTTTAGGGTAGAAATACACCAACACTTTCTGTCCCTGGAAGTCGGTTAAATTTACTTGTTCGCCATCCTGGTCGGGCAAGCTAAATTTCGGTGCAATATCACCGGCTTTCAGTGTGTTCATCACGACTCTCCGTCTTATTTCTCTTCATGCTGTGGATATACCCATAAATAGACTATCGGGCATAGTTAACGACGCTAATACTGCCTTGTGCGTGCAATTCTGTACATAGCTGATGAAAGGCTGGCTCAATAATTGAGCTATCAAGCGTTGCAGAACTGTGTGCGGCAATCTGAATATACAGCTGCGGCGGTTTGCCACCCTCGGCGGGCTGCGTTTTGGAAACCAGCTCGGCAATGTTTAACTGGTGAGAATCGAACAAATCGGTAAAGCGCTCAATGATGTGAGGGGAGTCGGCAACGTCGACCTTTACCCAAACGGTTGAAGGCGTTGGCTGACTAGCCTGTGACTCCGTCCGCTTCATCACGATCAGTAAATCCATCTCTGCGCCTTTCAGCGGCAGGGTAGATTCGATCAGCGTTATCGCATTCCAACTGCCGGACAGCAGCATAATAAACGTGAACTCTTTGCCCAGCATGGCAAGACGGCTATCTTCGATATTGCAGCCACAGCTACTGACGTGACGGGTAATCGCATTGACGATACCGGGGCGATCAACCCCCATCGCGGTAATAACCAGATAGTGTTCTTGTGAGCTTGGCAACATCATGCTTCCTGTCTTTTTTCCCATTAATACATGGTAAACATAAAAAATTGCTTGGAGCAATTTTTAACGCCGCTTGCGGCGGCCCGAAGGGCGGCGGGCAGGGATAGCCTGCCGTAAAAAAAACGGAGCAATTTTTAACGCCGTTTACGGCGGCCCGAAGGGTGGCGGGCAGGGATAGACCGCCATAAAAAACGGGAGCAATTTTTAGCTCGATTTACGCGGCCTATTTTCCCAAAACATCAGAAGCATTTTTAATTTCGTTTGCTGCGTCATAAAAAAACCTGCGTCAGACGCCTACAACGCCCTTGTCCGCTTGCTTTTGCATAGAGGTCAAAAGTACCATGAAGCACTTGTTTGTGGAGGGGATGGCCAATGTTTACGGGAAGTATTGTTGCGCTAGTTACGCCGATGGACGCCAAAGGCGCCGTTGACCGGGCGAGCTTGAAAAAACTGATTGATTATCATGTCGCTAGCGGTACATCGGCGATTGTCTCTGTCGGCACGACGGGTGAGTCTGCCACGCTGAGCCATGACGAACATGGCGATGTCGTGCTGCTGACGCTGGAACTGAGCGACGGACGTATTCCTGTTATCGCTGGAACGGGTGCTAATGCTACTGCCGAAGGCGTTTCTCTGACCAAACGGTTTCATGGCACGGGTGTTGTTGGCTGCCTGACGGTCACACCGTACTACAATAAACCGACGCAAGAAGGTCTATACCAGCACTTCAAAGCGATCGCCGAGCATACCGATCTGCCGCAAATCCTGTATAACGTACCTTCCCGTACTGGCTGCGACATGTTGCCGGAAACTGTTGCCCGTTTGTCCGAAGTGAAAAATATTGTCGCAATTAAAGAAGCGACGGGGAACTTAAGTCGGGTAAGTCAGATCCAAGAGCTGGTTAGTGAAGACTTCATTTTGCTGAGCGGCGATGACGCCAGCGGTCTGGATTTTATGCAACTCGGCGGTAAAGGTGTGATTTCCGTGACAGCGAATATCGCTGCGCGTGAAATGGCTGAACTTTGCAGGCTGGCGGCGCAGGGCAATTTTGTCGAAGCGCGCCGTTTAAATCAGCGCCTGATGCCACTGCATCAGAAATTATTTGTTGAACCCAATCCTATCCCAGTGAAATGGGCTTGTAAGGAATTGGGACTCATGGCGACCGATACGCTGCGCCTGCCGATGACACCGTTGACTGATTCCGGTCGTACGGTGATGGGGCAAGCACTTAAGCAAGCGGGTTTGCTGTAATCGTTAGGGAGATTTAATGAGTTATTCATTACAAAAGTCGATGGTGGCGAAAGTCGTTGGCTTATCACTCGTGATGTTGCTTGCGGCTTGTTCCAGCGATCAGCGCTATAAGCGTCAGGTCAGTGGCGATGAATCCTATCTAAAGGCACCAGCGCAACATGTGCTGAATACGCCTGCCGGGATGATTTTACCGGTGCAGAACGGGGATTTTGATATACCGCCAGTTACCCTGAATGGTGCAGTTGGCAAAGAGCTGGATATTCGTCCTCCAGTGCAGCCATTGGCTTTGTTGAATGGTTCCCGTACCCAAACCTCAGGTGATACGGCAACGCTGTTGTTAGAAAACAGTGCGCAAAACAGCCAGATCTGGTCTCAGGTTATCCGCGTGCTGCAAGACAACGCGTTTACCATTGCCAACCGTCAGGATGCCAGCCAAACGCTGACGACCGACTGGATCTCATGGCCGCGTGAAGATGAAAACGTTCCGTATCAGGGCCGTTATCAGATTTCTGTGCAACAGCAGGGTTACCAGGTTGCTCTAATCGTGAAACTGCTGGGCTTACAACTGAACGGTCAGCCAGTGACGACGAGCGATCAGACGCAGCGCTACGCTGGCCTGATGCTGAATGTCCTCAGTAATGGTCTGGACTCTCAGGCAACGGCACGCGAAAATGCGCTGGCAAACCGCACCATTGGTTCGCTGGACGTGCAGAGCGGTGCGGATGACACTGGTCTGCCGCTGCTGATTGTGCGCGGTCCGTACACTGTTGTGTGGGATCGTCTGCCTGTCGCGTTGGACAAAATCGGCATGAAGGTTAACGATCGCAGCCGTCCGCAGGGTTCTGTTTCTGTGACGTATCGAGCACCAAGCGGCGGAACCTGGGATGATCTGGGCGCGAAAAACCCTGAACTGCCTAACGGCGATTACAAATTGCAGGTCGGCGATTTAGATAACCGCAGCAGTCTGCAATTTATCGATTCCAAGGGGCATACGCTAACCCAGTCGCAGAACGATGCACTGGTGGCCGTATTCCAGGCGGCGTTCAGTAAATAACGCATAAAACAAGGGTCGGATTATCCGGCCCTTCTTCATTCAACAATATCTACCCGAATTGGCGGGCGCTATCGGCAAGCGTTCGGGGAAGCGTTAAATATCGGGTCGTATTTTTTGACCCTCACTGTGTGGAGTAATTAAAGATGCAAAAGCTAGCTGAGCTGTATCGTGGAAAGGCGAAAACCGTCTACACCACCGAAGATCCCGATCTACTGGTGCTGGAATTTCGCAATGATACATCAGCAGGAGACGGTGCGCGCATTGAGCAGTTTGACCGTAAAGGGATGGTGAATAACAAGTTCAACCATTTCATCATGAGCAAACTGGAAGAAGCCGGAATCCCAACCCAAATGGTGAGCCTGCTGTCTGACAATGAAGTGCTGGTGAAAAAACTGGAGATGGTGCCGGTCGAGTGTGTCGTGCGCAACCGCGCGGCGGGATCGCTGGTAAAACGTCTGGGTATCGAAGAAGGTATCGAGCTGAATCCGCCGTTGTTCGATCTGTTCCTGAAAAATGATGCCATGCATGACCCGATGGTGAACGAATCTTACTGCAAGACGTTCGGTTGGGTGAGCGAAGAGAATCTGGCCCGCATGAAGGAACTGAGCTACAAAGCGAACGATGTGCTGAGCAAACTGTTTGGCGACGCCGGGCTGATTCTGGTCGACTTCAAGCTGGAGTTTGGTCTGTTCAACGGTGAAGTGGTGCTGGGCGATGAGTTTTCACCAGACGGTAGCCGCCTGTGGGACAAAGAAACGCTGAACAAAATGGATAAAGACCGTTTTCGTCAGAGCCTCGGTGGCTTGATTGAAGCGTATGAAGAAGTTGCGCACCGTATCGGCGTAAAATTAGACTAACTGCGCAATCGTTTACGTTCAGGCCGCCAGTCGGCAATAGGCTGGCGACCTGAATGTTTTAACTATTTTCCTTTCAGAAAACGCCCTTTTATTCCTCATCTTTGCCTGCGTGATTTGCTGGTCTGCCCCTTATCTCGATTAATGTTATCATCGCGGTTTGCTTAACGCGCAACCTGACTACTTTCGACAGACTCGAATCCATGGCTTACATCGATCCAACATTGTTAATTCTGCTCGTCCTGGCGGGGCTGGGTATCATCAGCCACAACATGACCGTCACACTGGCGATTCTGGTGCTGCTGGCGATACGTATCACACCCTTAAACAGCTATTTCCCGTGGGTAGAAAAATACGGTCTGAGCATCGGTATCGTCGTTCTGACGATTGGCGTGATGGCACCGATTGCCAGCGGAAAAATTACCGCCAGTGAAGTGATGCATTCCTTCCTGCATTGGAAATCCCTGCTGGCGATTCTGATTGGTGTCGCCGTGTCCTGGCTTGGCGGACGTGGTGTGTCGCTAATGAGCAATCAACCCTCCGTTGTGGCGGGGCTGCTGGTGGGAACGGTCATGGGCGTGGCGCTGTTTCGCGGTGTGCCAGTCGGGCCGTTGATCGCCGCAGGGCTACTTTCTCTGCTGATTGGCAAGACCTGACTGAGCTGGCGCGTGTGATGATATTGCGTGATTTTCTCCACAGCCAACAACAGCAGCAACGCTATGGTATCCGACGATTGCTGGTGCTGAGCGGTGAGTCGAGCTGGTGTGAAGAGCAGGCGATGGTGCTTAGCAGCCAGTCAGCTGGCGACTGGCTGTGGGTTAGCGAACACGCACCTGACTCCGTCGCCTCGTTGCCAGCCAGTCGTGTTCGGACGCTGCTAGGGCGAGAGTTTCATCACGCGGTGTTTGATGCGCGCAGCGGCGTGGATGTCGAGGCGCTGGCGATGCTGTCCGGCACGCTACGGGCCGGGAGCTGGCTGATTATGCTGGTTCCGTCGTGGCAAGTGTGGTCGACGCTGCCGGATGAAGACAGCCTACGCTGGAGCGAGCACGCACAGCCGATTGCTACTCCGCACTTTATTCAGCATTTTCAGCGGCAGTTGCTGGCCGATGACGATGTGGTTCTCTGGCAACAAGGTCAGCCGTTGGTGATTCAGCCACTGGCTGTAAGATCCGACTGGCAGCCTGCGCAGGGCGAACCGACTGCGCGACAGCAGCAGATCCTGCATGAACTGAGTGCCGCAGAATCTGGCGTATTTGTGATTACCGCACCTCGCGGGCGGGGAAAATCGACGCTGGCTGGAATGCTGACGCAGCGTAGTCGTGGAACCTGTTGGATCACTGCACCTTCCCGTTCGGCGACGGATATTCTGCAACAGTACGCGCGCAGCGATGCGCCATTCTGGGCACCGGATGCGTTGTTGGCATACTGCCGCCTTCATGGTGCACCTGATGTTGATTGGCTGCTGATTGATGAGGTTGCTGCGATTCCGTCTTCTGTATTGACTGCGCTGTTGCCCTATTTTCCCCGTATTTTAATGACCACGACGGTGCAGGGGTATGAAGGCACGGGACGGGGTTTTCTGCTTAAGTTTTGTGCGGCATTGCCGCAGTGTCGCGTATTTTCACTGGACGATCCTCTGCGCTGGGCCGCTAATGACCCGCTGGAACGCGTGTTGGATCAGGCGCTGCTGTTCAACGAACCTGCCTCTCTTCATTTTCCGCTGAATCCCACTGATGGCGCACTGACTCTGCCCTCTGCCAAACTGGATATTCGAACCGAATGTGCCGACGACTGGCTGACACATCCCGAACGCCTGACGTGGTGCTATGCGCTATTGTGCAGCGCACATTACCGTACCTCGCCGCTGGATTTACGCCGTCTGATGGATGCACTGGGCATGCATATTGTCAGTGCACAGGTGGCGGGTGATATTCGTGGCGTGTTGTGGCTGGTGGAGGAAGGCGGGCTGTCTGATTCACTGGCTCATGACGTTTGGGCTGGCAGGAGGCGACCGCGCGGTAATTTGGTGGCGCAATCGCTGGCGGCGCATGCTGGCCTGTGGAATGCGCCGACGCTGCACGCGCGTCGCGTAAGCCGGATTGCGGTTGCCTCGTCATCTCGCCGACAGGGAATAGGGCGAGCATTAATCGCAGATCAGACTCGTGAGGCACAAAAGCAGGCGCTGGATTATCTGTCGGTTAGCTTCGGCTATCAGCCAGATCTGTGGGCGTTCTGGCAATCGTGTGGGTTTCAATTGGTGCGTATCGGCAGTCATCTTGAGGCCAGCAGCGGCTGCTATAGCGCGATGGCGGTACTGCCGCTGAGTGAGGCCGGGCATAAACTGGCGCAGCAGGGAAGCCAGCAATTGGCGCGCGACTGGCACTGGCTACAACGCATGATTCCGCTGAGCCTCGCGCTGCCACAGACGGAAAATACGGATCTGGGTACAGAGAATATTGAACTGAATGACGACGACTGGCGTGAGCTGGTGGGATTTGCGTTTGCGCATCGGCCTATGGAGGCGAGCTTCGCTGCGATCTGTCGTCTGCTGATTCACACCTCGTTGCCGCTGCCTGCGCTACGTCTGTTGGCGGAAACACCGGGTGAAGGCGAACAGACGGCTGCTACGTTAGGGCTAACGGGCAAGAAAGCGCTCCTGAAACGCTGGCGAGAAGAAACCGCCAATGCGCTAATCGATCTCGATGCGCAACGCGGTGAGCGCTGGCGGCTGTGGGTGCTTCCTGACGATGCAGCGGAGGATGCGCTTCATCCCTGAAACGCATCGTTATGGATAGGCAGACTACGGTATCAGTTCAACTGTGATTTGAAGGCGGGCGCACGACGAAGTAATTCCCACAGCGTTTCCTGCAAGGGGATTTTCTGCGCTTCTGACAGCTGCGAGTAGCGCTGATAAAATGCATCCTCTTTCGCGGAAAAATCCGGGTTTTCCTGAAGCCATTGTTCACGTAGCGCGGTAATTTGCTCATCCGTTAGCTTTTTGCTCGGCGTGGCGTCTTCCTGTGCCTGAAACCAGCGGAAGCGCTTATCTGGCGTTGCGCGTTCTTCTCTGCTCCATCCGTCTTTAATTTGCAGGATCTGCGCCAGCGCGAAGCCAAGAGTGGTACTGATGCTGCGCCAGCTATCAGCGTCGGACGCGGCAGGCGGCGGCGATAGGCTGGCGAGTATTGTGGCAATATTCTTTTCCAGGCCCAGTTCGGTAGCCGCTTTTTCTTCCCAGCTTATTGCCTGCTGATGCAGTGCCGTCCATTCGCTTTCTGCCACGGCTTCACCCGCTAACAGCCGTGAAATTGCCTGAACCCACTGCTGACGCAAGCCGTCTACGGTTTCATCTACCAGCCAGTCAGACCACGGATTTCCTTCGTGACTTAACCAGTGGTGCAGCCATTGCAGCGCAACGCCATCTACCGTTTTTCCCGGAGCGAGAGCCGCAAAGAGGGCATCAACCTGTTCTGGTGTGGTGCTCGGCAGTTTTTCCAGCAGCAGGCCGAGCGAGGCCGGTAATCCGGTGATGCGTTCAAAGATGCGAATGTCTGCATTGTGCGCTAGCGCAGCAGAGACTGAGCCTTTGTTGTCCTGCCAGTAGGGGGAAAATGCGTGTTCGATATTACCGTCCGCCGCATGCTGACGTAGCCGCTGGTGGAGGAATGTGTGCAACGAAGCATCACCATAGAACGTGCTCCACGTAACGTGAGTGTCTGCCAGCGGCTGTGCGGTGTTCTGTATCGCAATCTCGTGCGATTCCAGCCAGCCGCGTAGCTGCGCCAGCGTTTTCACACCGATCTGCCGTGAAATCTCCTGCCCATTTTTAAACAGCAGCAGCGTAGGAATACCTCGTACCCCAAAACGCTGCATGAATGCCGGATATTGCTCCACATCCAACTTGGCGACGGTTAGGTTGTCTGGCGTGTTATCGGCAATCGTGTTTAGCAGAGGAGCTAGCGTTTTGCACGGCTGGCACCAGGGTGCCCACAGGTCGAGCAAAATGGGCTTGTCACTGTTATTGAGCAACGTATCCAGCGAGGTGTCGCTGGCAGTAATGATGGCGTCTGACATGGTGTCTCCGTTCAGAGAAAATAGTGAGTAAGTTGAGTAGGGGGCAGTGAACCGTGACAACACGGCTTACTGTGAGCCGCCTACGGTCATGTTGTCGATACGAAGCGTTGGCTGGCCGACGCTGACGGGCAGGGATTGGCCTTCTTTGGTACAGGCGATATTGCCGTCATCCAAAGCCAAATCGTTACCCACCATCGCGACGTGCAGCAATGCTTCTGGCCCGTGACCAATCAGCGTGGCACCTTTAACCGGGCGGGTGACGCGTCCGTTTTCAATCAGGTAGGCTTCGGTGGTGGAAAAGACGTATTTCCCGCTGCTGATATCAACCTGCCCGCCGCCGAAGCCGACGGCGTAGAGGCCGTTTTTGACCGATGCGATCACTTCTTCGGCTGGATATTGTCCTGCCAGCATGTAGGTGTTGGTCATGCGCGGCAGCGGTAGCGCAGAGTAGGAAGCCCGACGCGCGTTGCCCGTCAGGGCGGTATTCATCAGTCTGGCGTTGAGGCTGTCCTGTAAATAGCCGCGCAGGATGCCGTCCTCGATTAATGTCGTGCACTGTGACGGTGTGCCTTCATCGTCCACATGCAGCGAACCCCGCCGGTTGGCGAGCGTGCCGTCATCCACGACGGTAATGCCCGGCGCGGCAACGCGTTCTCCTAACAGACTAGAGAATGCGGAACTGCCTTTGCGATTAAAATCGCCTTCCAGCCCGTGCCCGATAGCTTCGTGCAGCAAAATGCCGGGCGAACCTGCACCAAGGATCACGCTGTAAGTTCCTGCTGGCACCGGGCTGGCGTCCAGATTATTCAGCGCCTGATCGACAGCCTGATTAACCCACTGGCTGACCGTCTCGTCAGCAAAGAATCGGTAGTCGAGGCGTCGCCCACCACCGCTGGAACCATTCTCCCGACGACCCTGCTGTTCGACGACGACATTGATGACCAGATTCACCAGCGGGCGAACGTCGGTGGCGAGCCGACCGTCATGTCGGGCGATCAGAATGGTTTCGTGTGAAGCATTCAGGTAGGCCGTGACCTGCGTCACGCGGGGATCGCGGGCACGCGCCTGTCTGTCGATCGAGAGCAGAAGCTGACGTTTATGTTCTTCGGTTACGGCAAGTAAAGGATTGTCTGACGGATAAAGCGCGGTCGTGCCGTGCGGCAGCGACGCGGGTAGTGCCACACTGGCGGTCTGTCCCCGACGACTGATTTCTCTTACGGTATTGGCTGCTTGCAGAATAGCCTGCGGGCGGAGGTCATTGGTGTAGGAGAACGCCGTTTTCTCGCCGCTGACGGCGCGGACGCCAACGCCCTGATCGCGGCTAAATCCTGTTGGGCGCACAATGCCGTTTTCTAACTGCCAGCCTTCCTGCTGGCGGCGCTGAAAATAGAGATCGGCATAGTCCACCTGACGCTGCATGATGTGGTTCAGCGCGTGCGTTATCTCCGTCGTTTCCAGCGAAAATGCCGACAGCGCAGGTGAGACTCCCGCTCTGGAAGCGTGTATTGCCATGATAATGATCCTGTTTCTGTGACGCGATGTGGGATTACTGCCCGGCGATCTGCATCTCTTCAATCAATAGGGAACCGCAGGAGAGATTGCCCTGCGTGTGGATGTCCGCTCCGAGCGCGACACAGTGCAGGAGCAGCGTTTTCAGGTTGCCTGCAATGGTGATTTCTTCGACCGGATACTGAATTTCGCCGTTTTCGACCCAAAAGCCCGCCACACCCTGCGAATAGTCGCCCGTCATTGGATTCAGTCCGTGCCCTAGCAACGTGGTGACCAGCAGTCCTGTGTGCATCTGGCGCAGCAGCGCTGGCAAGTCATCGCCAGCGCGACTCTGGTTGCTGCTGACGCTCAGATTATAGGCTCCACCTGCGTGTCCGGTCGTCGTGAGCCCCAGGCGTCGAGCGCTGTAGCTTGAGAGAAAATAGCCTTGTGCAATGCCGTCGTGGATGACATGACGCGGAGCAGTTGCGACGCCTTCAGCATCGAAGCAGGCGCTGGCCAGTGCGCCGGGAATAAACGGATTTTCATACAAGCTCAGGTGCGGTGCAGTGATGGCCTCACCGAGGCACTGACCCAGAAATGACGTGGATCGATAAAGCGCCGCGCCGCTCAGCGCACCGACCAAATGATGAATCAGGCTGTGCGCCACGGGGGCCTCAAACAGCACTGGACTGCGGCGGGTTGAGAGTTTTCGTGCACCTAGCTGTGCCACCGCACGTTGCGCGGCGGTATGTCCGATAGCCTCTGGCGAGGCCAGCAGCGACGGCGCTCTGCCGGAGGTGTGCCAGAAACCCTGCTGACGTTGCGTATCGTTACGCGCAATCGCATGGCTCCACAGGGTGTGTAACGATGTTGGGTAACCTGCCGAAAAACCGGCAGAGTTCGCCAGAATAAAGTCTCCCTGCTGCGAGGTGATTTCCGTGCTCTCGCTGTAGCCATGTTCATGTGTGGTATTGGCGGCCTGCTCGGCGCGCAGCGCCAGCGACAGCGCTTGCTCAACCGTCAGCGTATCGGCGTTGTGAAGCGCAAGATCGTAAATATTACGGGCGAAATGCTGTGCTTCCGGCAGACCGCTACACGGATCCTCATCGGCATATTTTGCCAGCGTGCTAGCGGCATCAACGGCATCCTGCAACGCTTCCTTGCTAAACAAGGTCGAAGAAACGGTGCCTGCGCGCTGGCCGAAGTAGACCGTAACGGACAGGAAGTTGCTTTGGTTTTGCGTCAGCGTATCAATATCGCCGTTCCTGACGCGGATCGTACGGCGGTTTCCCTGCGAGATGCTGACGACTGCCTGACTCGCGCCTTTTGCGGCCGCGAAGTCCAGCACGTCTCCGGCCAGCGACTGAAGCGTGTCGGTCTGCGGCGTAGCAAGAACGGGGGATTCATCAAGAGAAGGCATTATTCGGTATCCATGCGTGACAGTGTTCTACTCATGATGTGCAACGAAGAAAGAAAAGCGTCACCGCACGCCGAAACTTTTTTTACGCTGAGGAATTTGGATGATGGAGAAGATGATGCGCTCTGATGCTGGCGAGGCTTTCAGCACCAGAGCGAAAGAGGAAGTCAGGGGGCTTTGACGGGTTGCAGGACGAAATCGATTTTGCTCAGGCCACGCTGCTGGGCATTCGTCATGACATACGCTACCCGACCATATTCGACGGCCTGATCGGCAAACAGCCGTATATTCGGGTGAGTGCCTTCGGCTGAGGCCGCATCGAGTTTGGCGATCAGTTGGGCATCATCGACCGCTTCTTTATTCCAGTTAATTTGTCCGGTTGCGGTAATCGCGATATCCACAGCTTGTGGATCTTTTTTGATTTTTTCGACGCTGGCGCGCGGTAGATCCACTTTGACGGCGTGATTAATGACCGGCAGGGTGATCATGAACACGATCAGCAGCACCAGCATGACATCGATAAACGGCGTCATGTTGATGTCGTTAAGCAGGGCGTCTTCCTGACTTTCAAACGGGGATGACATACTCATGGCTATGTTCCTCTTCAGGCGGAGCGCTCAACGGGGTGAGTCGGCTCATACCGCGCTGCACTATTCTGGTCGGTAATACTGGTCAGATCGGTAATACTGGTATCCACGCGTGCGCCAGTCAGCAGGTAAGCGTGCAGATCGTGCGCAAAGCGATTCATGGCATGCAGGACGATGCGATTGCGGCGGTTGATTGCGTTGAATCCTAATACGGCCGGAATCGCCACGAACAGGCCAAACGCCGTCATGATCAAGGCTTCGCCGACAGGGCCAGCAACCTGAGCCAGATCGGGCTGGCCGATGGTACTGATGGTTTGCAGCGCGTGAAAAATGCCCCACACGGTGCCTAGCAGGCCGATAAACGGCGCGGTACTGCCGATAGACGCCAGCGTGCCGAGGCCGGATTGCAGTTTGCCTGAGTTGGTGTCCAGCGTGTTGCTCAGGCCGCGCACCAGCCAGTCGCTGAGATCGACGTGTCCGCCCAGCGTGGAAGAAAATTTGTGCGGGTGTTTCAGCAGCGCGTGCCCTTCGATCACCAGATCGCGGAACGGGTTAAAACGCTGCTTACCGAATTTCTCGACGCTCTCTTGCAGGCTGGTCGCCTGCCAAAAGGTATTCCGACTGTATTGCACGCTTTTGTTCAAGGCGAATAACTGCCGCGCTTTAAGCAGCATGACCGTCCATGACAGCAGCGACATGATGAGCAGAATGATGGCTACCGAGTGGGTGACCACGTCGCCCTGCTGCCAGAAATGATGGATATCTAACGTGTTCATGTGTGACCTCTTATGCAATAACCTGATTCGGGCGTGTTTGCGAAACGGCGGATGCGCTATGTCAACGCGGGTGCTTTCTTAGTGAGTCAGCCGGAAATTAACGGGCTGAATCGTCATGACAGTAATGGCCTGTCCATTTTCGCGGTAAGGCGTACAGCGTGCCTGCGCTACGGCCTCAATCGCGGCCTGATCGAGTGCGTCATAGCCGCTACTGCGGGCAATGTCGTGTCGAATCAATCGCCCCTCTGGGCTAATCACCAGACGAACCAGCACGTTGCCTTCCTGCTGGAGACGCTTGGCGCGGCGAGGGTAGTCAGGTTGCGGGACGACACAGCCAACGGATGCAACCTGCTTAGGCTGCGCACCCGGGCTGTTCTGCATCAGGTTGCCCTTGCTGGCGGTCGTCAGTGTGCCTGGCGTCGCTTCCGGTGCGGTGTGAGACGGCTCCGGTGCCGGACGCGCCGCAGGCTGACGCTCAGCGGTGGTTTTTGGGCGGATGGGCTGTGGTTTTACCACTGGCTTAACCGGCGGCTGGTGAACCTCTTTTTTGACCGGAGGCGGCGTTTGCTGTTCCTCAACGACTGGTTTTTCAGGAACGGGCGCAATTTCACGTTCACCCTGTTCTGATGTCAGCACGGGTGGCTCCGGCGACGGTTCAGGAATCGGTTCGGGTTCTGGCGCGTCAACCATCGTGGCCTGAATGCTTATGCTGGCTGCTGGATTGAGCAGGTTGATCGGTGTGTATTCAGTGGTTCGCGTGATGAGTAAGGCAGCGACACCGGCATGGATCAGCGCGACCGTCAGAAAGCTGAGCGCAATCCTCCCCATTTCTCCCCGGTCGGGCGCCGCCACCGCCATGCTGCGCGACGGCTGTGCGGGTGCGACGTCACGCCGTGCGGCGGGTGCCGCATCAACGCGCGCGTTTAACGAAAGGTGTTGCACGGATGCCTGTTGCACGTTTTCCTCTGCTGCTCTTACTTACGGTGTCGGACGCTTTATGCCGCCCTGAACATCGGGATTGTGATGACCTCTATTAACGATGTGCAACGAGGCAGGAAAAGTGTCACCACGTGCGTGAAATTTTTTGCGGCTTGCCATCCTTGACTACCACCTTTGCGAGCCATCGCTTATACGTGTCTGGCGTCGGCGGCGCGGATATGTATCCAGTAATCGGTGGTATGCACAATCGCGATGGGCATGGTTTGCGCCAGAGAATCCAGCGTGTAGTTCAGGTTATCTAACGGGAAATTGCCACTGACGCGTAAATCAGCGATAGCGGGATCCAGCCGGATTATTCCGGGGGTGTAATCACGCAGTTCGCTGATGACCGACGCCAGCGAGCGATCGCGGACTTCCAGACGACCCTGCATCCAGGCGCTTTCCGCCTCCGGCGTGACGGCAACCTGATAGAGCGTTGAGCGATCGAACCAGACGCCTTGACCCGCGTGAAGGCGCAGGCTTTGCCCTGCGTGGTTAGTCACCTTGGCGATGTTATCCAGCACGCCGACGTGGATGCCGCCGCTTTCATGACGCACGTTCACATTGGCCTGAAGCGCGACGATATTGCCCATGTGGGTATCAATAATAAAAGGGCGTTGTGCATCCGATTTAATCTTCGCGAAGATACCACCGTTGAGAATGCCGACCTGACGGAGGGTATTTTCTGGTTCAACGTTGATATCGACGGCGGTACGCGCGTTCAACATGAGCGTGCTGCCATCGCTGAGCGGAACCTGCTGGCGCTGTGCCGTGGCAGTCTTCACATCAGATAGAAGGGGTGATAGGGGGTAATGTTGGTTAAGTAACAAGCTGCTTAGCGAGGCGATGGCCACCATGCCCAGCCCATATTGCAGGACTTTGCGCCGACCTGAGGGGGCTAATAGCGCCTGGCGAATCGGTTCGTGAGGCAGCGCGGCGAGAAGCGGCTGAAATTTCCCCAGAGTTTGCTCAATGCGTTGGCAGGCGCGCTCATGCAGAGGGTTTTCGTATCGCCAGCGTCGGTACTCATCATAGTCGGACTGTGTTGCTTCGCCCGAACGCAGCAGCACCATCCATTCAATCGCCTGTTCGGCAATCGGGTCATCCATGTGTCGTCTTGCCATGCGGTTCACCTATAAGTCACTGCTGTCCTGTGTGGCCAGATAGCAGTTGGTCAGCGCTTTGGCGATATATTTTCTCACCATACTGGCGGAGACATCGAGCTGTACGGCAATGTCGGCATAGGTCATGCCATCAAGCTGGCTAAACAGAAATGCCTGCCGTGCTTTGGTGGATAACCCATCCAGCGCCTGATCGATAGTGAGCAGCGCCTCCATCAACAGCTGTTGATCTTCTGGTGACGGATGGTGAAATTCAGGTTTACTCGCCAGCGCGGTGAGATAGGCTTTTTCCAGATCGCGGCGACGCCAGTTTTCATACAGTACGCGTTTGGCGAGCGTGGTTAGCATCGCGCGCGGTTCCTGTACATTGGCAAGATTTGGTAGCGAGGCCAAACGTAAAAATGCCTCTGAGGCGACATCTTCCGCTTCACAGCCGTAGGCAATACGGCGGCGTAATCTTTCCGTTAGCCAGCGATAGTCGCTACGAAATATCAGCGACAGTAAGTCGGGTTTTTTAACAGCCTCTATGTACATGGGCATCCTTAAATAGCGTAAATCACAACAATGCTTGAACCGGGATACCCCAGGGCCGCAGAACAAAAGGAACGATGCGTCCTGTGCTGTTTTTAAGTCAAAATATGCAGGAGTCAAACAACGTTTTTTTTCTATGGTTAGTTAGAAATGTTCTGTTACTGACTGGAATGGGTAAATCTCTATTTCTGGATGTTTCTTGGCGGGCGATAAAAAAGACAATTCAGAAGAGTGATTCATTTTTATATTTAAAAATACAGAGGAAAGATTTGTCCAAATCAATCTGTTTTCTACCGAGGAAAAAATAATTACGGGAAAAATGACTTTCCCACTGTCACTTTTCCATCGTCATTGCACAAATCATACGAAGACCAATAAAAACTGATTTTTTGAAGCAATTGACGAGGGAAAAATGAAAAAACGTAATACTGCCTCTCCCGCTCTGGGGCTGAGTTTTAAGAAACGCTTATTCTTCACTAATATGTTGGCGATTAATTCTGCGTTATTCATGGGGGCAACGACCGTTCCTATGACCGTCTATGCGGCGGGTGAAAATGACACCGTGGCATTTTCTATTCCTGCGGGCGACCTGCAAAAAGGGCTATTGGCAATCGCCAATCAAAGCAAACAGACACTCTCTTTTAATCCTGCGCTGGTGGCGAATTATCAGAGTGCCGCGCTGAATGGCAATTATTCAACGCGTCAGGCTATTTTACGCTTACTGCAAGGTACGCCGTTATTATTGACGACGACGGGTAATGGCACGCTGACCATTGTTTCTTCCCGCGCTAATGATGCAGATGTGGCGCAGGCGAGTGATAAAACGCTGCCAGCGATTACCGTCAGCGCAGGCAGTGAAGATGAAACCGTATTGAATCCCGGCACCTCCTCTTCGGCATTACGCACCAGCACGTCGTTGCAGCAAACGGCACAGTCAGTTCAGGTGATCAGTAATAAGCTGATTACCGCCCGTCAGGCCACATCGTTGGAAGAGGCGTTAAAAAACTCAGGCAGCGTGGTTACCATTCAGTCAAACCGTGGTACGCCTACGTACTGGATGCGTGGCTATGCCGTAACGTCTGGTGCGACGGATGGCCTGTCGGGCTCTAGCAATGCTGGTATTGGTCAGGGTACGGCGATTGAGGGGGTCGAACGTGTTGAAGTGCTGAAAGGGCCACAGTCGGTGCTCGCGGGAAGCAGTTCCGCCGCGGGAACCATTAACGTTGTGCGTAAAAAACCGGTAACCGAACCGTTGCATGTCCTCAAAGTCGAGGCGGCGCGCTACGGTGAATTTAAAACGGCTATCGATCTGGGTGGCGCGATCACGGACGATAAAGCGTTCAGCTACCGTTTAAATGCCTCAACCATGAAATCTCAGCACTCCTTTCCTGATTACAACGGTAACCACGGTGATTATTTAGCCCCAGCGCTGACCTGGAAAAACGACAATACGCGGATCACCGTTGGTGCGGAAGTGAATCAGGCACGTAAATCGGGACCTGCCGGAACGATTTACGCTAACGGGAGAATACAGAAGCTGCCGGAATATCGTCTGGGGGATAAAGACGATCATAACAAGATGAAAACGACGAATGCCTATTATGAGCTGGAGCAAAAACTCGTCGACGATTGGACATTCAACAGTAAAGCGGGTTTCCAGAGCACGGCTTCGCAGATGAAGATGAACGAAACGCTGGATATCGCCGCTAATGGCAACAAAATTAGCCACCCGCTGGCCTATAAATCCACTAATCAGACGTGGAGCCAGCAAAATGATATTCGCGGGAAAATCGAAACCGGGCCCGTCACTCAGACTTTGTTGGTCGGCCATGACTATAAGCATGAACGCTACGCCAGCTATGACGGCAGCTTTATCCTGATGACCAATGGGAATGTGTATAACCCAGACTCGTTGGTGTTCCCCAGCATCGGTGAACCGAATAGCCGGACGTACACGTCCAAGCTGATTCAAAGCGGCTTCCTGTTCCAGGATCAGATCGATGTCTTTGACCGCCTGCATTTCCAACTGGCGGTGAAGCGCTCGACATGGAACAACAGCTATTTGGTAGGAACGCGAGCATCGACGTATACCGCGACCAAGTGGATCCCCAATTACGGCATTAGCTTCGATATCACACCGGACGTCACGGTTTACGCCAACTTGCTGAATAGCTTTAGCGGCAGTGCGCAAGTTTCGCGTTCTGGTGTCCAGCTCCCCCCAACGACGGGGCAGTCTAAAGAAGCTGGGCTGAAATTCAACCTGCTCGAAGATAACCTTACGCTGACGACAGCCGTATTCAGCATTGAGCAAAAAAACCTAGCGGTAACGGATAGAAACGGTTTCCCCATTGCGACCACGGGACGCAAAAGTGAAGGTTTTGACGTGGATCTGAACGGTTCTTTGTTGCCGGGATGGGATGTCACGGCCAGCTATACCTACTCGGATAATAAGGATCCTACCACCGTTCGTAGCACGATTACGCCGCGCCACTCTGGAAACGTGTGGACGTCTTATGAAGTGCAGTCTGGACGCTATCAGGGGGCCGGTGCATCAGTCGGTATCAGCGGTTCATCGAAAACGCAGAACGGCCCGAGCAATAACGCCTTCAACATCGGCAGCTCGGCATCAACCGATGCATCGGTGTTTTACCGCCAGCCTGACTGGTCGCTGACGCTGGGTGTCAACAACGTCTTCGATCGCGATATCTACTACACCAGCACGACGCCGCTATATATCGGAGTGAAAGAAGGGCGAACGTGGCGTCTCACTGGGACGTATTCGTTCTGATAACCCGTTCGGCCAATCTGTTAGACAAATAACGAGAACGGTCATTCACACGAATCAGCAGGTATAAACGGCGCATGAACGCAAGCGAGACGAGTACGACAAGACCGGGCATCGGCCAGATTCTGATGCCCTATTGGCAGACGTCAGAGAAGTATCTGGCGCTGTTTATTCTGGCGGTGATTATTAGCATCAATCTGGGGACGGCCTACATCAGCGTGGAGGCGAACCGAGTCTCGGGGAAATTCACCGATGCGTTGATTGGGTTGGATTGGGAGCAAATAAAGCCGCTGTTTATCTTCAGCTTCATCCTCGGTTTGAGCGTCATGATGCTGAGATGGGTAAACGTGCTCAGTCAAGGCTATCTGGCGTTGCGCTGGCGTACCTGGATGACGCTCCACTATATCCGGCGTTGGACGGGGACATCGGCCTATTACGAAATAGAGAGAGACGGTGCGCTGTCGAATATCGATCAGCGTATCGCCGATGACGTTAACGAACTGGTATCGGCCTCGCTGAACTTTTTTCTCAGCCTTATCTCGGTCGTCATCAGCACTGTCACGTACACGGCGCTGCTGTGGTCGGTTTCTGGAGTGCTGCGTTTCTCGTTTATGGGCAGCGACTGGGCGATATCCGGCTATATGGTTTACGCCCTCTACATCGAATATATCCTTCAGGTTGCGCTGTCGCACTGGCTGGGTAAGGCGTTGATAAAACTGAATATGGATCAACAAAATGCGGAAGGTGACTTCCGCTTCCTTGGCGTTCAATTACGTGAAAACGCGGAACAGATTGCTTTCTATCAGGGAGGATCGCGGGAAGGTGAACGGCTGGCCCAGCGGTTTGCTCGCGTGCGTGACAATGCGCTGTCTGTGCTGCTGCGTGGTTTTAAGGTGTCGTTTGGTCAGAGTCTGTTTAGCCATTTTCTCTCACCGTTGCCAACGTTATTGGCGCTACCACAGCTGTTACGTGGAGAGATCACCTTTGGCGATTTGACGAGGATTCAAATGGCTTACGGTTCTCTGGGAGCGACGCTGAGCTATTTTATGCAGGCGTATCAGGCCTTCACGCGCTGGCTAGCGCTGACGAAGCGTTTACAGGATATGGACGCTGCGCTGAACAAAAGTGTGCGGACGTCATCGCCTATTCGGGTGACGGAACACGACGGTCTTGGGTTTTCCTGTGAGAATCTGCGGCTGTTAACGCCGGATGGCCGTGCGCTGACCGCGTTAGATGATTGGCAGGTCTTGCCCGGTGAGCGTTGGATGATTAACGGCGCATCCGGTGTGGGTAAAAGCACGCTGCTGCGCGCCTGTGCCGGACTATGGCAGCACGGTAGCGGGGCGATTACACTACCTCGCCACTGCCGCACGCTGTTTTTACCGCAGAAAAGCTACCTCCCGACGGGAACGCTGAAAGCGGCATTGTGCTACCCCAGCAATGTGCGGGATTTTACCGACGAGCGGTGCCGACATGCGCTCATCGGCAGCGAATTATCGGACATGGCCTCGCAGTTGAATGATGAAGATCGCTGGCAGCAGCGGTTATCCGGCGGTGAGCAGCAGCGAATGGCGATAGCCCGTGCGTTGTTGCATCGGCCCGATTTTATTTTTCTGGATGAAGCCACCAGTGCGCTCGATCCTGAGACAGAGCAGCAGGTGTATCAGGCATTGGTCACGGCCTTACCTGATAGCGCGATTATCAGCGTGGCGCATCGAGAATCGCTGGCGGCTTTGCATACTCATCATCTACATCTGGCACCTTTAGCCGAAAGTGACGGTCTGCACAAGAAGGATGCTCATGCAGGCGATGATGCACTGCCGCATCCAGATTCGGATAGGACATTTAGTGAACGTGGTTTTGCCTGGCGCGGTGAGTGATGTTTTCTGCTGTCTTCAATGGTGTAATTCCGCTCGAACATGGGCGGAGTTATTGCGTCTCTAAGAGTCGGAAAACCAGAGACGCTTTCCCCGGTTTCTCTGGGTAGTCGGCAATTAACGTCAGTTCGGTCTTTTTCTCTCCAGACCAGAGCTGGCATTCCACTCTCTTGCGCTGAGGGGAGGCGTCCATCACGTAGCTGCACAGGGGAATCCTGCCCGTCCTATCTGGTGTAAAAGCCATGTCATAAGGTGGAAGCGTCAGCTCTGCGATGGTTTCCCCCACGCTATCCAATTCCTCAAGAATCTCTTCGTAAATAGCCGGGTTCACGCCAAAATCCACTAAAGCATCCGTATCGCCATGTTGGATGCCGTGCAACAGCTCGCCCACGAGTCGATAGATTTCATCTCTGTCACCTGTCATCGCTCATTTCCTTGGTTTTAGAAAATATGACGACATGCTAAGTGTTTTCACCGGTGTCGTCTTCATCGACGAGTAATATCTTCATCATGCCCTGTGGGTTATTTAAAAACTGCCGCGTGATTTGATAATGCTCCGTATCCTGCCATGCAACCTGCTGAATACCGTTTTCATTGAACTGATAAATCACTGAATTAGGGTAGGCCAGAATAATAGGCGAGTGGGTAGCGATGATGAACTGACACCCCGCGTTCACCAACTGATGGATACGCGCCAGTGCGGTGAGCCGCCTCCCAAATAAAAAGGGATTTGGAAAGTAAGGTTGACGTTAATGCGATGCATTATTTCGGGGTATAAACCTTATTTGCATGAAGGGCGGTTTCTGGTAGAAAAGAACCTCAGTCTCCTTCACTAATCTTTGTGCAATAACCACAGGAAAGTGACAGCGAGAGCGCCATAATTTTTTGAATCAGGATAAGCCGATGCTGGAATTACGCCCTAACTGTGAACACTGCGACTGTGATTTGCCGCCGGACGCCGAAACGTATATCTGCTCCTATGAGTGCACGTTCTGTCCTGACTGTGCGGATGCCGTATTTCACCACGCCTGCCCGAACTGCGGTGGTGGATTGGTCAAACGACCGGTGCGTCCGGTACGCTGTCTAGTGAACGATCCGGCTTCAACGATCCGTATTATCAAACCGCACTGATAGGGCGAGGCTGTGAGGTTTTCCCCTCTGTCATTGCAAAAAATGGAACATCTCGTTCAGTAATTCCCGATTTCTCCTGTCAGTGCGCGGCGTATAGTGAGAATTAACCGTACTTTATGACGACTGTCGCCAGGTGTTGCGTTTGACGCATGCCTTCAGGAGAGAAACGTGAATCAAGATTATGTTGTTGTTCAGCAACCCTCAGAAGCAAATCGGTTAATCCTGCTGTTTCATGGAGTAGGCGATACCGCCGCAGGCATGGCGCAGATTGGGCGCTATTTTGCCGCCGCATTACCGCAGGCGCTCGTGATCAGTATTGCCGGACCGTTCAGTACTGGCTATGGCGACGGGCGGCAGTGGTTCTCTGTTCAGGGCGTCACGGAAGAGAATCGGTTATCTCGTATTGAAGCAAACTTGCCGCGTTTTGTTGATACCGTGCGTCACTGGCAGGAACAAAGTGGCATTAGCGCGGAACAAACCGTGCTGGTGGGGTTCTCGCAGGGGAGCATCATGTCGCTGGAGGCGTTGAAGTCTGAGTCCTCGCTGGCCGGGCACATTATTGCGTTCAGCGGCCGCTTTGCCGTTTTGCCAGAAAAAGCCTTTGCTGATGTTGCGGTGCATCTGATTCACGGTGAAGCAGATGGCGTCATTGTGGTTGGGCATGCTCATGCTGCCGCTCATCGCTTTCAGGAGCTGGGAACGTCGTTTACGTTGGATATCGCACCCGGTGTCGGGCACGGTATTGATGAACACATGCTGAAGCAGGCGCTGGTTTATCTGAAATAAACATACCTCATCAGATTATCTTATTGGTGATGTTTGATGTGGCAGTGTTCGTTATCATTACGTACGGTGTGCATAATGATTTTTCGGCGCTGCCTCTATTCAAATGAGAGCATATATTTTCTGGAATGAGATTTTATCCATATTAAAAATAATATAATCCATATTTGGCTGTTAAATAATATAGACAATATTTTTATTTGTGTTGAGTGTTCAATATTTCCCTTCTTTTTTCGGATATAAGTAACACATCCTTATGGAAAAAGAGGGTGTGCCATGTTTAAGCGTATTAAAGTCATTACCATCCTTGTTATTTTATTGTTTGTATTAGGAATATCTCAGTTTTTAACCGGGGCGCTATCCGTTCGGGCATTGATAAACGATAGAGATAGTTTCCTTGTTTCTCAACGCTCTAACCAGAATGTGGCCGCCTTTACCGATGCCTGGATTATGATGAATCAGACGCGCATCGCTATCGGATCTATTATACAAAACATGATGCTGGGGAATGCGGATAAAGAAGCCATGCAGGCGCTTTTACAGCAGGCCAAATCACAACTGGTTGCCTCAGAGAGTAGTTATAAACACTATTTGTCTCTGCCTAATACACCTGGATTGGATGACGCGTTATCCAAAAAACTTGAGACGAGTTATACCGCTTACGACAAGCTACTGAATGATATTGTGGATTCGCTTTCTGGTGGGTTGGCAGGGGCGGCGATGAAATTGAGTAGCGAGGCGACACCGTTTAACGTGGCGATGCAGGATGCCTATATTACGTGGCGTGCGGCACAAAATCAGCTGTCAGATGATGGCTTACAGGAAAACCACGTCGCATTTGAAACGATGCTGTGGCTTTTGGGCGCACTGTCCGTGGTCGTCGTGCTGGTGATTATCCTCAGTTGGATCGGGTTGCAGCGTATTCTTTTGCACCCGCTGCGTACGCTCATGCGGCATATCAGCGCTATCGCCGAGGGTAATCTGACGCATCATATTGATACCGCAGGTCGTAATGAGATGAGCCAACTGGCGGCGGGGCTGCACGATATGCAGCAGTCATTAATCCGTACCGTGAGCCTAGTGCGTGACAGTTCCAACTCCATTCATTCCGGGGCCAGTGAAATTTCGGTAGGCAGCAACGATCTGTCTTCACGTACCGAGCAACAGGCCGCATCGCTACAGGAAACAGCGGCCAGCATGGAGCAGCTAACCTCAACGGTGAAACAGAATTCAGACAACGCGCGTCAGGCTACGCTGCTGGCAAAAAATGCGTCAGAAACGGCCAACAAAGGTGGCACTGTCGTCGATAATGTCGTGAAAACGATGAATGAGATCTCTGACAGTTCACAAAAGATCGCCCATATTACCAGCGTGATTGATGGCATTGCTTTCCAAACCAATATTCTGGCGTTGAATGCGGCGGTAGAAGCGGCGCGAGCGGGTGAGCAGGGGCGGGGCTTTGCCGTGGTGGCGGGTGAAGTGCGCACGCTGGCACAGCGCAGTGCGCAGGCTGCCAAAGAGATCAAATCGCTGATTGATGATTCGGTTAGTCGCGCCAATACTGGTTCTTTGCAGGTGAAAGACGCGGGCGATACGATGAAAGAAATCGTCAGCGCCGTGAGCCGAGTAACGGATATTATGGGCGAAATTGCGTCGGCATCGGATGAACAAAGCCGGGGGATCGATCAGGTCGGACAGGCGGTCAATGAAATGGACCGTGTTACGCAGCAAAACGCCTCGCTGGTTGAAGAGTCGGCTTCTGCCGCGGCAGCATTGGAAGAGCAGGCCAGATTTTTGCAGAATGCGGTTGAGGTGTTCAAAATTAATCAGGCGGTAGCGCAGGAACACCGCGCGGCGAGCGCATCTTCTCTTGCTGCATTACCGAAATCGCTTTTGCCCAAACCCACGTCCGCCGGATCATCAAATGCGAATTGGGAAACGTTTTAACCGAGGAATCGTGTTGCTGTTGAGCAAAACGTGTAGCATGAAGAAAGCAATGCAGGCCGTAATGGCCTGCATTGTCTTTTAACTGGCAACAACCCGCTTTAAACGCGTTCGACGATCATCGCGATACCTTGCCCACCGCCGATGCACAGCGTCGCCAATCCCAGCGTTTTGTTATAGCTGTGCAGCGCATGTACCAGCGTGACGAGAATACGCGCACCGCTCGCGCCGATAGGGTGGCCCAACGCAATCGCACCGCCGTTGACGTTCACTTTCTCTGGATCGAGATGAAGATCGCGCTGTACCGCTAGAAACTGTGCGGCAAAAGCTTCATTTGCTTCAATCAGGTCAATATCACCGATCGTCAGCCCAGCCTTGAGCAGTGCTTTCTGCGTCGCCGGAATCGGCCCCAGCCCCATCACTTCACTCGGTACTCCAGCAGACGCCCAACTGCGGATCCGCGCCAGCGGGGTAATACCCTGTTTTTTCGCTTCGGATTCACGCATTAACACCAGCGTCGCGGCGGCATCGTTAATGCCGGACGCATTGCCTGCGGTGACGGTGCCGTTAGCGGAAAACGCCGGACGTAACGCGGCCAGCGATGCCAGCGTGGTGTCGGCGCGAGGGAATTCATCCCGATCGAAAATCCGCGTCTCTTTTTTGCTACGCAGTGACAGCGGGGTTATTTCGGCTTTGAAGCGGCCAGCCTCAATCGCGGCGACGGCTTTCTGCTGTGATGCCAGCGCCACCTGATCCTGTTCTTCTCGCGTGAGCTGGTAGCGCTCGGCGATATTTTCCGCCGTGGTACCCATGTGGTAATCGTTAAACGCACACCACAGACCATCCTTAATCATGATGTCAACGAGCTTGCCGTCTCCCATGCGGTAACCGTGGCGCGCTTTTTCCAGCAGGTAAGGCGCGGCGCTCATGTTTTCCATCCCGCCGGTCACGCAGACCTGATTATCGCCGGACAGAATAGACTGTGCGCCCATCACAACGGCCTTCAGGCCGGAACCACACACCTTACTGATGGTGAGCGAGGGTGTTTCAAAAGGCAGCCCAGCAGCCTTGCTGGCCTGATGCGCGGGGTTTTGCCCCAGACCGGCTTGCAGCACGTTGCCGAGAATCACTTCATCAATCGCCAGCGTGTCCGGCAGCGTCGACAGGCAGTCACGGATGGTGGCAGATGCCATGTCGATAGCCGATGTGTTGGCCAGACTGCCTGCGAATTTACCAATCGCGGTGCGCTTGGCATTAACAATAACAATGGAGTCGTTCATGGTCGCCTCGATTAATGAATGCTGAATGGTTTTACATCGGCGGACACGATGAAGTTCGCCTCGGTTTTTTGGCGTAGTTCGTCCACGGTGATATCAGGGCTGATTTCGGTCAGCACCATCTGCTGGTTGATAAAGTGAAAGACCGCCAGTTCGGTGACGACCATGCTGACTTTATTGGCGGCGGTCAGCGGGTAGGTACATTGATGCAACAGCTTCGCATCGCCATTTTTGGCGCAGTGTTCAAGGGCGATGATGACCTTCTTCGCGCCGACAACCAGATCCATCGCACCGCCCATGCCGGGCACCATTTTTCCCGGCACCATCCAGTTGGCGAGGTTGCCGTGTTCATCGACCTGCAAACCGCCCAGCACGCAGACATCGACATGGCCGCCGCGAATCAGCGCAAAGGAAAAGGCGCTGTCGAACATTGCCGCACCCGGCACCATGCCGCATGCCTGACCTCCGGCGTTAACCAGATTGCCATCCGGTTCGGTAATCGCGCCGAGCCCCAAAAAGCCGTTCTCTGATTGGAAGGTAACTTCGATGCCGTGCGGCACGTAATTCGCGACTTTGGTGGGTAAGCCAATCCCTAAATTCACCACGTCACCATTTTTCAGTTCCAGCGCGACGCGGCGGGCGATTAATTCTTTCGCATCCATTATTTCTCTCCCAAATAAAGGTGATCGACCAGCGCCGCTGGGGTGACAATACATTCCGGCGCAAGTTGGCCAACCGGAATAACCTGCTCGCATTGCGCCACGACTTTCTTCGCGGCAAGCGCAATAAGCGGGTTGAAATTACGGGCAGTGAGGTGATAAATAAGGTTTCCGCTGGTGTCGGCAATGCTGGCCTGTAATATGGCGAGATCTGCCTTAATTGGCAGTTCTAATAAATAGGTAATATCGTTAATTGTTATTTTTTGTTTGTTTTCTTCGACGATGGTGCCAACGCCGGTAGGTGTCAGAAAACCGCCTAAGCCCGCGCCGCCGCTGCGAATACGTTCCGCCAGCGTCCCTTGTGGCACCAGCTCTACGTCAAGTTCGCCGGAGATCATGCGGCGTCCGGTTTCCGGGTTAGTACCAATGTGTGAAGTAATCAGTTTTTTTACCTGACCACTGACAATTAACGGCCCAACGCCGGTATCGACAAACCCGGTATCATTTCCAATCAGCGTTAAATCAGATACGCCGGATTTAATGATTTCATCTACCAATAATTTCGGTGTTCCGACTCCCATAAAACCGCCGAACATAATTGTCATTCCGTCAAATAAATAAGAACGGAAATGGCTGGCATCAATGACTTTATTTTTCATTGCATATTTACTCTTAAATAATGACTCTGAAAGTTGTTGCTCTGAAAAATGGCCGCACGAATCCCCGCAGGTAAATATCTGCTAATCATGGCGGCACATGTACGTTATTTAGCGGGAACAGAAGAAATTAAATAACCTCTGTTCCCTGTTATCGGATTAGATATCGATATCCAGTATGGCTGAGCTCAATCCTTTGCCGTGCATGTCCAGCGCCAGCGAGCGCGTGACGCCGCCGCCGAGTGCGCCGTACATGACGAAGTTCAGTGCGCCGATGCTCGGTAACTCATAGCGAACGACATCACCCGTCACGATATCAGCAAACCAGGATTTCACTTTTTCGGCAGTGATCTTCTCTTTCAGCACTTCATAATCTTCCGCACGGTAAGCAATCAGCGAAATATTGGAGGTATTTCCTTTATCACCGGTACGAGAGTGAGCAATTTCACGCAGTTTCATTATTTAATCTCCAGATAATCAACGGCTGGTGTGACGCAGGCGCGAGACAGTAGGGTGGAATCCATCGCCAGTATTTCTTTCACCGATTTGTTAACACCGCCGCCGCCGGCCGGGCCGTTGGTATAGAGTGTTTCGACTTCATTGCCCACTTTCACTGCCTGCGCTCTGGAAGTGCAGCGAGCTGCGACGCGAGCGCGAACTTCATACGGCTCGCTGCTTTGCGACCGCTGTGCACCGTGCAGTGCATCAACGCCGATCAGGTCGTAGCGCACTTCCTGAAGATCAAGCTGGCACAGCGCAAAACGTCCTTTGACGATATCCAGTGCTAAACGACCACGCGCCACCGCACCGGGACCGGCGTAAGAAATTTCGCCTTCGCCGATGAACCCATCCTGATAGCCGACAGACACTTTCAAGGTGCCGGTTTTTTCCCGTCCGGTCGCACCCTGTACGCGCACGCGGTTTTCACCGTCTTGCGTAAATGTCACGTGGCTGAAATCGGCAATCACGTCTGGAGTGATGTAGCTATCCGGGCGGTGGATTTCATACAGCAACTGTTCTTTACAGGTATCTACACAGACGCAGCCGCCGGAACCCTCAACTTTGGTGATCACGGCGCTGCCATCTTCGGTAATTTCCGCAATCGGGAAGCCCAGACGGTCAAGATTAGGGATATCTTTGACGCCGGGATCGGCATAGTAACCACCGGTGATTTGTCCCGCGCATTCCAGCAAGTGGCCGAGACAGGTGCCTTTTCCCAGACGATCCCAGTCATCGGCAGCCCAGTCGAATTCATACATCATTGCGGACAGGAACAGAGACGGATCGGAAACGCGACCTGCGATAATCACGTCCGCACCCTGACGCAACGCTTCAACCAGCGCATCTGCACCCAGATAGGCATTGGCGGAAAGAATGTCTTTACCGCAGCGTGAAATCGGTAGGCCAATCTCATCCAATTTGGAATCTTGTGCGATCAGCACCGAGTGCACATCATCACCGGTGACGATCGCAATCTTCAGCTTGTCTGCGCCGAGTTCTTTGGCGATTTCCAATACGCGCTGACCGGCGGCGACAGGGTTAGCCGAGCCCATATCGGTGATGATTTTAATACCTTTTTCCAGACAGAGCGGCAGCACGGCGTGCATACGGTCAGCCAGCAGCTCGTTGTAGCCTTTTTCTGGGTTCTGCTGCTTCTGTTTTTGGCCGATGGCAATAGTGCGTTCCGCCAGGCATTCAAATACCAGATACTGAATGTCACCTTTTTGAGCCAGTTCTACGGCCGGTTCGATACGATCGCCTGCATAGCCAGCGCCGGAACCAATACGAATTGTCTTCATAAACTTACCTTTATCAATGAAATGTGTCTGTTGGCGTAATCAATGGGAAACCGAACGTTCCCTATAAGGGGAAGACCCCGAAGATGACGCAGGCGAACGTCATGATGACGCTGGCAGCCCAGAGCACAGGAATAGAGAATTTCTGGTGGTCGGCGAGATCGACCCCCGCCAAACTGACCAGCAGGAAGGTTGCCGGCGTGAGCGGGCTAACCGGGAAGCCGGTGGTCATCTGTCCTAATACGGAAGCCTGCGCAACTTGAATCGGTGGTACACCCAGCATGTCCACGGTGTGAGCAATAACTGGCATGATGCCGAAGTAGTACGAATCAGGGTCGAACACCAGACTCAGCGGCATGGAGATCAGGCCGACGATAAACGGAATGTGGGAGGCAAAAGATTCCGGCACAAAGCTGACTGCCGAGAGCGACATGGCTTTCAGCATGCCAGTACCGCTCATGATGCCGGTGAAGGCACCCGCCGCGAACAGAATGCTGGCCATCATCAGTGCGGCTTTGGCGTGGGCGTTAATACGCTCTTTCTGCATTTCAACGTTAGGGTAGTTGAACATCAGCGCCAGCGTCAGGGCGATCATAAAGGCGACCGTCGGTGAAATTTTGGTAAACACCATGGTACCGATAACGGCAAGAACCAGCGCAATGTTGACCCAGAACATCTTCGGACGACGCAGCGTTTTTTCTGCATCAGTCAGCTCTTTCACATGCGCTTCAGCTGTGATGGATTGCGAACCACCCGCCAGCGGATTACCCGCTGCCAGCCCCAGACGTTTCTCTTCTTTCTTGCCCCAGTAATAGCCCATGAGCACCATGAACGTTAGGCCACAGACCTGTGCCGGGATGAGCGGAATGAACAGGTCGTGTGTGGTGGTGTTCAACGCGGCTGCGGCACGAATCATCGGCCCGGTCCACGGCAGGAAGTTAACCCCGGCGCTGAGCGCGGTAATACCGACCAGAATGCGTTTATCCATACCAAGCTTATTAAACAGCGGTAGCATGGCAGGAATGGTGATCAGGAAAGTGACGGCGCCGTTACCGTCCAGGTGTGCAATCAGTGCTAACACGCCCGTACCGATAATGATTTTTACTGGGTTGGTACCAACTATGCGTAAGATCCCTCTAATAATAGGATCAAACATACCGGCATCGGTTACCACACCGAAGAAGGCGATGGCAAAAACAAACATCGCCGCCATCGGTGCCAGTTTGGTGATACCGTCCACCACATATTTTGCGGTATCGGTGCCGCTGCCTGCTGCGAGCGCACCGAGAACCGGAATAACGATGAGCGCCACCAGAGGCGACATTCGCTTTGTCATGATGAAAAATAGCAGGGTAGCTATGGTGAGCACCCCGATGAGAGCTAGCATAAAAATTCCTCATTAGTATAATTGTATGATTTTATTTACAATAAATTAAACAACTCAATAACAATCCATGTAGTAATTAACAAATAAAAAATGAATGCTTATCCCAGAGTCATTTGATTTTTTGTCTGCACTATTTTTATCACCCTTGACCCTCTTTATACTAACTCGTAATAGCAATGGTTTTATTCGTAAATCTGATGGGTTTATTTTATTTGTTAATGTAATCAATGGTTCTGTTTTTCTTATTAATGGCTAATTGGTTGATTTGGTTTGTATAGTTAGGCCTTTTTGTTCAATTGTTTTTTACGGTTTGTGATATTTATCTAGAATGTCCATTTTTATGAATGCCGGACGTTGTTTGAATGGAATTAAATAAATGCGGGAAGGATCATAAAAATAGCAGGTGTCGATCGTTTTCTATTGAACTTGTTCCTTTCTTACCGGAGACTTAATTTTATTTATATAAAAACACTATGAACTTATCGATAAAACAATTACGGGCCTTTATCGCACTGACTGAAACTGATAATTTCACGCGTGCCGCTCAGAAAATAAATCTCTCTCAGCCTGCATTTAGCTCATTAATTGCTGGGTTAGAGGAAGAGGTCGGCTATCGTCTATTTGACCGCGATACACGTAAAGTGCAGCTCAATGCTGATGGCATTCATTTCATTGATATTGCCCGTCGGCTGGTGCAAACCCACGACGATGCCGTCGGTGAAATCAAGTCTTATGCCACGGGGTATAAAGGGAATATTGTGTTGGCGGTGCTGCCGTCAATGGCAGTGGAATGGCTGCCTCAGGTGCTGGCGCAATATCACCGCGCTTACCCTAAGATTAAGGTTGAGTTGCTGGATACGCAGTGGGATCGCTGCCTGAAAGCGGTACTAGACGGTCGTGCCGATCTGGCGCTAACGGCGGGGCAACCGTCGCCGGGAACGTTCAGCTCCCGCATGCTGTTCGCCGACAGCTTTTATCTGATCTGCCATAACTCGCACCCGCTGGCGCAGCAAAACAGTGTTGATGTGATCGACGTGGCGCAATATCCGTTTGTTGGGTTTTGCAAAGGCACCAGTATCCGGCAGTACACCGATCAGCTTATCGAACCGGAAGGCTTTAACTACGTGCTAGAAGTGCGTCAGCTGACCACCATGATGGGGTTGGTGGCGGCGAATTACGGTGTGAGCATTGTGACGGGGCTGACGCTGTTTCAATTCCAGCACAAAGATATCGCGATTATCCCCTTTCGGGATTTATCGTTGCAGCGCGGCATCTATCTAGTGACGGATAAGGAGCGCCAGCTTTCGGTATGTGCAAAAGAGTTTTATGATTTTCTTCTGGAGCGGGCGGAAAGTTTTGTTCCTGCCGCGTGAGAATCCAAACCGCCCGCCGCGCGGAACTTAGCTCGTGTGCAGGCGGTTTGGCGATGACAGCTGTCAGGGTTTTTTCTTCGGCCAGTCGTCTTCTTCATTGTCCCATTTATCGTTGTTGTCACGATGCGGGGGCAATTTCGGTTTGTTGAGCAGAAAACGCGTATGGTCAACGTTGCGCAATTCTTTGATGCCGTTAATCAGCATGCCTATCAGGATAATCAGGATTATCCACCAGTAATCAGCCAGCCATGCCATGGTCACGCCTCATCAACGTTATGAATGTAACGGGTAAACAGCTGCGGCAAGTGCTGGCAAAGCCATTGGTAGCCTGCAATGTCTTCATCTTGCCAGGCGGCAAGGATGAGGTCCGGTGTAAGCTGTTCTTCCGCATACTGTGCTAATGGATAATAGCTGATATGCCAGGGTTCGACTGCGACGCCGCCGAGATCGTGCGCATAAGGCCGATAAAAACCATATTCATGCATGTGCGCGCTCAGCCACCCATTCAGTGCGGCAAAATAGCCACCTTCTTCATATTCCCACGGCTCCAACTGGAGCGAGCTGCCTGCCGGTAATAAATCAGGATCGTAAATATCAAGATCGCTGCCCCAATGGTGACGACTGGAACCGGGCATCGCAGACCAGCGAAGAATGGCTTCACAGCGCTCGCCGTCGTCCAGAGACGATATGTCCAGCGGTTGGCTGTTGGCATCCATGACGGCACGCTCGCCGCGAAACTTGCTATTCCAGATTTGACGCTGGCGTTCGAAATCGCGAAACGTGCTGGCGGGCTGTAGGTTAAATCCCACCGTTTTGGCTGCGTGCTGTAGCGCAAGAAACGCCGTTACCGCCTCCGGCTGAAGGCGATGATGACCGTGTAAAGCGACCAGATGCTGGTCACTTTTACCGGTTAACATAGCTGGCGTCATCATGCGATGAGCTGCTCCATAATGCGCTGGTACATCCGGCTCAGCAGTTGCAGGTCTGCCGCGCTGACGCATTCGTCCACTTTATGAATCGTGGCGTTGATGGGGCCTAGTTCAACCACCTGCGCACCCATGCGGGCAATGAAACGGCCATCGGAGGTGCCACCATTAGTCAGCAGCTCTGGAGTGACTTCGTTGTAATGTTTGACGGCATTCACCACGGCATCGACCAGTTCGCCGCGTGCGGTCAGAAATGGCTGGCCGGAAAGTTTCCAGTCAATAGTGTAATTAAGCTGGTGACGATCCAGCAATTCCGCTACGCGCTGCTGGATTAACACATCCGTTAATTCGGTGCTGAAGCGGAAATTGAACTGCACAAACAGTTCGCCGGGGATGACGTTATTGCTCCCCGTACCGGCCTGAATATTGGCAATTTGCATGGTAGTTGGTGGGAAGAAATCGTTGCCCCGATCCCACTCGGTGGCGATGAGCTCGTTGAGCGCCGGTGCTGCACGATGAACGGGGTTGTCCGCCAGATGAGGATAGGCAACGTGCCCTTGCATGCCGTGTATGCGCAGATTTGCGGTGATAGAACCACGACGACCGTTTTTCACCACATCGCCCACGACATGCGTGCTGGAGGGCTCGCCGACCAGACAATAGTCCAACCGCTCGTTGCGAGCCATCAGTGCGTCGACCACTTTTACGGTGCCGTTAACGGCGCTGGCTTCTTCGTCTGACGTAATCAGAAACGCCAGACGCCCCTGATGGTTAGGATGAGCTGCGACGAAACGCTCGGCGGCAATCACCATGGCTGCCAGTGAACCTTTCATATCTGCTGCGCCGCGACCATACAGCATACCGTCACGAATGATGGGCTCAAACGGCGGATGCTGCCAGTGGCTTTCATCGCCGCTGGGAACCACGTCGGTGTGCCCTGCGAAGGCCAATGTTTTTCCTGTGCCGCGCCATGCCCAAAAATTTTGGGTATCGCCAAAATCCATCGCTTCGACGGTAAAGCCAATCGCCGTCAGGCGTTCAATCATGAGTGCCTGACAGCCCTCGTCATTCGGACTGAGGGAAGGGCGTTTAATTAACTGTTGAGCAAGCTCTATGACTGGGCAAGACACGTTATTTGTTCTCCGCAATAAATTTCTGGTAGCTGTCGATACTGAATCCAAGCAGCGCATTGCCGTCATCGGCAATCAGTAAAGGCCGTTTAATCACCGCTGGCTGTTCCAGCATAATATTTTTAGCAGCCTCTGCGCTGTCGCTGGTATTGCTGTTGATCCGTTCACGCTGTTCTTCACTGAGCTTACGCCAGGTCGTTCCGCGCGTGTTGAGCAAGGCTTGAAACCCCAGTTGGTCGATAAAACGCTGTAGCTGCTGTTCATCCAGACCGTCGGCACGGTAATCATGAAACTGATAGGCCACCTGTTGATCTTCCAGCCAGCGGCGCGCTTTTTTTATGGTGTCACAGTTTTTAATGCCGTATAGGGTCAGCGCCATAGGGGTAAAATCCTTTCTGCTTATTGAGTTGCATGACGATTGCTGTGTAGGACAGCATGGCCTGACGGGGCCCAATCGTGCGATAGCCCAGCATGCCGAAAAAAGGCGGGGAGATCTACTGTGAACTGCGTTGCAGAAATAAGTGGTTGTACACTTTTTATACTTTCATAACACTTTTGCCTGCTTAAAAAGTGTGCGTATAATATGTCGCCGTTAATCACCAAGAGGTTCGCATGGTAGAAGTAGAAGTGAGTACTTGGAAAGATTTTATTGAAGCAATGTTACGCAAATAATAACGAGAAGTACCGATAGTCATTGCATACCAGGAATAAAATCATACGAATAAAGCAGTATTGAGTCTCTCAATACTGCTTTTTTTCTATGTAAAAAGGGGAAACTTGAGTAAATAAAAGAGGGTATTATTCGTTAGCACGTGAATTTTATTTTCTCTATTTAATTCATGATGATGGCTGGTTAAGCGCAAATTTCGCTGCGGCGATGGCGTGGAGGTAACTGGTATCAAAAAGAGGAACTGTCGCATCTCCAGCGCCGATTAACAGCGGGATTTCCGTACAACCCAGAATGATGCCTTCCGCCCCTTGCTGTTCAAGCTGCTGGATAATTTCCCGATAAACCTGCCGCGAGGTGTCGTTAATGTTCCCCAGACACAGTTCGTCGTAAATGATGCGATTAACTAATTCTTTCCCCGTTTGGTCGGGAACAATCACGTCCACGCCAAACCGTTCCTGAATGCGCTGGCGGTAGAAATCCTGCTCCATCGTGTAGCGGGTGCCGAGCAAACCGACTTTCTTCAATCCGTGCTGTTTCAGGCTGGCACCGGTGGCATCAGCAATATGCAAAAGGGGAAGCTGACTGGCGCGTTCAACCTCATCAGCGACTTTGTGCATGGTGTTGGTACAGATGACAATAGCGTCTGCGCCTGCCTGACGTAATCCTACGGCGATATTGCCCAGTACGGCCGCTGCCTGCGCCCAATCACCTTGTGACTGTAATTGTTCGATCTCGTGAAAATCGACACTGTGAAGGATGATTTTGGCAGAGTGCAGGCCACCAAGTTGGCTTTTCACATATTCATTGATAATGCGGTAATACGGGATCGTGGATTCCCAACTCATCCCCCCGATCAGACCCAGCGTTTTGCTTACCATGGTGCTTCCTTTGATATCATAAAAAGTGATGAATCGGTCCGAGCTGAGCTCTCTATGTTCTGCATCGAGTTAAAATAGGGCAGAGAAGTCGCTTGGTATATATTTTTAGCGACTTTTATCACTTTTTATCCAACTTCGACTGGACAAAAGGTCAATCTATTGCTGTACTGTACCCGACACAGAATTTGTGTCTTTCATTCATGTAAAGGTAAGTTTGATGTCTAAGATTAAAGGTAGTGTTAAGTGGTTTAATGAGTCGAAAGGCTTCGGTTTCATTACTCCAGAAGACGGTAGCAAAGATGTGTTCGTACACTTCTCTGCAATCCAGAGCAATGGTTTCAAAACTCTGGCTGAAGGTCAGCGTGTAGAGTTCGAAATCACTGACGGTGCCAAAGGTCCTTCTGCTGCTAACGTTAACGCTATTTAATTATACCGATTTCGTGAAAAACCCGCCGATGGCGGGTTTTTTTTGCTTTATTTTCCATGAGATATCAGTGTGTTGTCACCCAGGTGACCAAGGCAAACGCCAGTGCGGTCATGAGCAACGAACCCGCAAGATTCAACAGTACGTGCAACCCTGCCGCAGCCAGCTGTCCACTTTGCAGAAACATGACGACTTCTGCGGAAAAGGTCGAAAACGTCGTTAAGCCACCGCACAGCCCAGTGGTAATCAGTATTTTCCAGTCCTGATCGAGATGAGGATGGCGCAAGAAGAAGGCTAGCGCGCCGCCAATAACGAAAGCACCAATCAAGTTGGCAAGTAGAGTACCCAAAGGCAACGTGGGATACAGGCTGTTAAACTTAACGCCCAACTGCCAGCGTGCCACGCTGCCGACTCCACCACCAATAAATACCGCGAGTAATGTACTAAACATAGAAACCTTTCTTGGATTGCTTTTGCATGGATTGTTTTTGCATAGATTTTTTTTACATAGATTGTTTTTACATAGATTGTTTTTGCGATCTCGGAGAATCTTGGGCAAGACGCTACGCCCTCTCTGCGAGGTGGACGTAGACATCATCAGCCGGGTGGCGGTTGTACCCTCTACTTCAGGCTGCCAGCGTTTTTGGCGGCGTTAGGGTAGGGAGGAATGTCATCTCCGCTTTAGTGTGAAAAGTTTACGCCGTCAGACGGTTTTTTTGTAGTGATGCAGAGGGGAAAGTTGTAAAGCAATCTGAATGCTCGCGAAAGCGGTGTCTTACTTTGTTACAGATGCTGATTGTGTCGTGCTGCGTAAGGTTTTACATAGAGGACATAGAATACAAAGAATTTTTTCGACAACTATTGCTCTCGTTCGCTGGCGTCTCCAGCCTCTGTAAATCAGGTAGGTTTGTATGGAAGGTATCAGTATTGCCAAACTGTTGGTGATTGGCGCATTAATCGTTCTGCTGTTCGGTACGAATAAACTTCGTAGCTTAGGCGGCGATTTAGGGGCGGCGATTAAAGGCTTCAAGAAGGCGATGAATGACGATCAATCGGTCAAGACGGATGACACGGCTGCGCTGAATGATTCGTCGCGCAAAGAATCCTGATCGCGCATTACACAGCAAAACGGACGGTCATTGCCGTCCGTTTTTTATTCCACACAAAAAATGTGTAAAAATATATGAGTGCTTATTTTACTTCGATGCCCTTGGCCTGTAAGTCGGCATGGTAGGACGAGCGAACAAACGGGCCGCAGGCAGCATGGGTAAAGCCCATCGCCATCGCTTCGGCTTTCATCTCATCGAACTCATCTGGGCTGACGTAGCGCTGTACCGGTAGGTGATGACGGCTCGGCTGTAAATATTGTCCCAGCGTCAGCATTGTTACACCGTGGCGGCGAAGATCGCGCATGACTTCCACGATTTCAGCATTGGTTTCCCCCAGACCAACCATCAGGCCTGATTTGGTCGTGATATCGGGATGCGCGTTCTTGAAGTTTTCCAGCAACTTCAGGGACCATTCATAGTTCGCGCCAGGGCGTACCTGTCGGTAAACACGCGGCACGTTTTCCAGATTATGGTTGAACACGTCTGGTGGCGTGGCGGTCAATATTTCCAACGCGCGATCCATACGACCACGGAAGTCTGGCACCAGCGTTTCGATACGAATATGCGGGTTTTTGCGACGAATTGCGCTAATGCAGTCCGCAAAGTGTTGAGCTCCACCGTCGCGCAGGTCATCACGGTCAACGGAGGTGATCACGACATAGCGTAAGCCCATGTCATGGATAGTCTGTGCCAGTTTCTCTGGTTCATTGGCATCCGGCGTAAGCGGGCGGCCGTGGGCAACGTCACAGAACGGACAGCGACGCGTACAAATGGCGCCCAGAATCATAAAGGTGGCGGTGCCGTGGTTGAAACACTCGGCCAAATTCGGACAGGACGCTTCTTCGCAAACTGAGTGCAACCCGTTTTTGCGCATTGCCGCTTTGATTCCCTGAATACGGCTCGAATCCGCCGGAAGTTTAATCTTCATCCATTCAGGTTTGCGCAGAAGCTCTTGGCGTTCGGTAACGACAGTACGTACCGGAATTAGGGCCATCTTATCGGCATCGCGGTATTTGACACCGCGTTCGATCTGAATCGGTTTACTCATGTTTGCGTAAGTTCCAGTTCTGAATCGTTTCTTTAAATTTGTTATTCAAATTCAAAGGATTATGTTTTTTGTTAAACTTTTTTTTAAAAAACTATAAAAATTATATCATCTTGCCTAATCACAATCAGCCCTTGCACGATCAAAATGAAGAAATTATGTGAATAAAATGTAATTTATCAAAAAACGATCGCCTAACTGACTGATTTTTATTGACAGAATAAAGCATGTTAATCGGGAAGCGGTTCACCCTGAACGTCCAGAGCCCACGGAATAAATTCGGGTGCGGAATAGCCGACTAACTGCAAAAAGGTGTTCACCAGCACCGGTGCGGTGTCATCCAACGTGATGCCCGGCACCAGATCGCTTACCTGCGTCATCTCCATACCGGCGTACCCACAAGGGTTAATACGCAGGAAAGGAGAGAGATCCATAGCGATATTGAGCGCCAGCCCGTGGAAAGAGCAGCCTTTGCGAATACGCAGCCCTAGCGAACAGATTTTACGCTCACCCACGTAGACGCCGGGTGCATCTGGGCGCGCATGGGCTTTAATCTGGAAATGTGCCAGTGTGCCAATCACGGTATTTTCGATTGCGGTGACGAGCTGGCGAACGCCGAGCTTGCGACGCTTCAGGTCAATCAACACGTACATCACCTGCTGCCCGGGGCCATGGTAGGTCACCTGACCGCCTCTGTCGCTCTGAATCACGGGAATGTCACCGGGCATGAGTACATGTTCTGCTTTGCCCGCCTGACCTTGTGTGAATACACGAGGATGCTGAACCAGCCAGATTTCATCTGGGGTTTTATCATCACGTCGGTCGGTGAAATTATGCATCGCCAAAGAAACGGGTTCATACGGTTGTACGTTGAATTGACGTACGATGATCTTATCCTGTAGCAAGTGTGTCATCTTCAGGTTAAGGAAGGGTGGGGGGATTATAACGGCGGGAAGCCTCAGCGAACAGCACTATGCAAAATTACGCAATGCTATACGGCACAAAACTATGCCGCACTTTGTAAAACCATGCCGTATTTGCCAATTTTCCCGCTCGTTCTTCTTACAGCACCATACGCACGATGTCGATGTTGCCTAGTTCTTCGTACAGCGTTTCCACCTGCTCAATGTGAGTCGCCGTGATGGTGATGGAAATCGAGTGATAGTTCCCTTTGCTGCTGGGCTTGATCTGCGGGGTGTAGTCGCCAGGCGCATGACGCTGTACCACTTCAACGACCAGATCGACTAACTCTGGTTTTGCCTCACCCATGACCTTGTAAGTAAAAACGCAAGGGAATTCAATCAGTTCGTTTAATTTGGTTTTCATTTGCGCTCCAGAGAGGATAATACCGTCGGTATTAGCACTGACATATGTACATCATATTAGAAAATATAACTCCCGCGTTTTTGCGGGAGTTAAGGATACGACTTATATGGGGGCGTTTTGGCCCCAAACAAGGGGGGACTAGCCGAACCAGTGGTGGAACATCAGTTTGATGTAATCGATCATGCGGCCAAAGATTCCGCCTTCTTTCACTTCATTCATCACCACCAACGGGCGTTGATCGATGGTTTTGCCATCCAATTGGAAGTTGATGGAACCGACAACCTGATTTTTGGCTAATGGCGCATGCAGTTCCGTGTTGTCCAGAACATAGCTGGCTTTCAGATCTTTCATGCGGCCGCGTGGAATGGTCAGGTAGGCGTCTTTCTCAACGCCCAATGCAACGCGATCGTTGTCGCCAAACCAAACTGGCTCAGAAGCGAATTCTTTACCTGCTTTCAACGGCGCGACGGTTTCAAAGAAGCGGAAGCCCCAGGTCAGCAATTTTTTGCTTTCTGATTCACGTCCTTTGGCATTACGCCCGCCTAGTACCGCTGAAATCAGGCGCATCTGACCTTCTGTTGCCGAGGCGACCAGATTAAAGCCGGCTGATGACGTATGGCCCGTTTTGATGCCGTCAACATTCAGGCTGGAATCCCACAGCAAGCCGTTACGGTTAGGCTGGCGAATATTGTTGAATGTGAACTCTTTCTCTTTGTAGGTCGCGTACTCTTCTGGAACATCGCGAATTAACGCCTGACCAATCAAGGCCATATCACGCGCTGAACTGAACTGGCCGGGTGCGTCCAGACCGTGCACGGTTTCAAAATTGGTGTTTTGCAGCCCCAGCGCTTTCACGTAACCGTTCATCAGGTTAACGAAAGCATCCTGACTGCCAGCAACGTAGTCGGCCATCGCGACGCAGGCATCGTTACCGGATTGCAGGATAATACCGCGATTTAATTGGGAAACAGGGACACGGTCACCTGGCTTCAGGAACATCAGGGAAGAGCCCTGAAAGGTTGGGTTGCCGGTTGCCCAGGCATCTTTACCGACGGTAACGATGTCGTTCGGGCTGATTTTTCCTGATTTAATCGCCTGACCAATGACGTAACTGGTCATCATTTTCGTTAAGCTGGCCGGATCGCGGCGTGTGTCGGCATTCATTTCCGCCAACACTTTCCCAGAGTTGTAATCAATCAGGATGTAGGATTCAGCATCGATTTGCGGGACGCCGGGGATCATCGTTTTAAGATTGATATCTTCAGCATAGGCAAAGGAAGAGGCACTAATGACGAGCAGTGCGCCAAGCGCAGTACGCTTAGTAAAACGAGACGTGTTTACAGTATTCATGATTGGAACAACAACATCCGTGGGTATGAGTTAAAAACGAGCCACACTATAGCAGATGGGAAATAGGCAGGCATCAGGCATTACGTTACGTGATTTTGCGAAAGGGCGGTATGTTCAATGCCATAGCCGCCGTTTCGCTTCATGAGCCTGCTGATTATCCGCTATTAGAGCGTACTGGGTGCGGCGGTAATAAACGATTGCTGCTGAGCTTCGACTGACAAACGTTGTTGAAGTTCAGCGGCTTGCTGACGATTCTGGAATGGCCCCAGTTGGATACGGTACAGTCCACCACTCGCTGTGACTTTCCCTGCCACACGGAAGCGTTCACTCAGGCTGCGCTGCCAGGTTTGTGCACGTTGCTGATCGCTCAACGCACCGACCTGAACGACATAGCCACCCGTGGCGGAAGAGGTTGTTGCTACAGGAGCAGTAACCGCAGCGGCAACTGGAGCGACGTTCATTGGCGCAGTGGATGATGTTGCGGTTGGCGTCATGTTTGACTCAACCACGCCAGCGCGTAGTGCAGAAGGGGCCCCTAAAAAGCCACCGCCGTGCGACGGCGTGCTGCTCTGCGGCTGAACATTTTCTGCTGGCGTGTTCAGGCCGCTATTACTGATCGGGCGAACAGCGCTGTTGGACGTGGGTGAAGTCGTTTCCATCATGGGCGTACCCAGTCCACTGGCACCGAAGCTCGGGCGCTCCGGCAGGGAGAAGCTTTGCTTGGCAACGGTGGTGCCTGCGGTTCCTGGACCTGAGAGCGTGCCGTCTGGCGCGACGTTGATGAAATCCACTTTTACTTTGGTATTGTTAGAAATATTCAGTCGATCGCCTGCGGCCTTCGACAGGTCGATGATTCTGCCCGGCGTGTAAGGCCCACGGTCGTTGACACGCACAACCAGACGGCGACCGTTGCTTAGGTTGGTCACGCGTACATAGCTCGGTAGCGGCAGTGTCGGGTGGGCGGCGGTTATTGCGTTAGGGTCAAAAACTTCGCCGATTGATGTGCGATTGCCGCTGGCTTCTTCGCCGTACCATGTTGCTAAACCCGCTTCGCTAAAGTTTTGCGGATTTTTAACAATTTTATAGGTCTTGCCTTTGATGCTGTAGTCTTGCAGCGTACCCTGATTGTAAGGTTCATAACGAGGTTCTGCACCACCGATCTCTTCCGTCGGTCCGCTGTAAACCTGAGTGACAGGCGGCGCTGGTTGCCGCTGTTCCGTTGTGGTACAGGCCGCAAGCGCCAGAGTTGCTACGCCGACCCAAAGCCAATCCTTACGCATTGCTCACCTCGTGTTATAAATTCTTAGATAGCAGTTTGCGGTGAGTATGTATCGACATGACGATACCGAACCCCGCCATTAAGACGACCAGCGCCGACCCGCCATAGCTGATCAGCGGTAGCGGCACACCAACGACGGGAAGTATACCGCTGACCATCCCGATATTGACGAAAACATAGAAAAACAGAATCAACATCAGCCCGCCGACCATAACCCGTCCGAACGAGGTTTGCGCATTAGCGGCAATTACCAGACCGCGCATGATCATGAACAGGTACATGGCGAGCAGAATCAAGACGCCGATTAACCCAAGCTCTTCTGCCAGCACGGCAAAGATAAAGTCAGTGTGTCGCTCCGGCAGAAACTCTAACTGAGATTGTGTGCCATGCAGCCAGCCTTTTCCAGACAGGCCACCTGAGCCTATCGCAATTTTCGACTGAATAATATGGTATCCGGCACCGAGCGGATCGCTTTCTGGATCGAGCAACATCATGACCCTGGCACGCTGATAATCATGCATCAGGAAGAACCAGAGTATCGGAATAAACGCGGCGAGTAGCAGCACGGCGATGCCAATCAAGCTCCAGCTCATACCTCCCAGAAAAAGCACAAACAGCCCAGATAATGCAATCAGAATCGAGGTGCCTAAATCCGGCTGTGCGGCAACCAGCAGTGTAGGAACAAAAATCAGAATCAACGCGATTGCCGTATTTTTTAGCGACGGTGGGCACATATCACGGTTAATAAAACGTGCAACCATCAGTGGTACGGCGATCTTGGCTATTTCGGATGGCTGGAAACGAATGAAACCCAAATCTAGCCAGCGCTGTGCGCCTTTACTGATTTGCCCGAAAATATCCACGATGAGCAGCAAAATCACGCAGACTACATAGAGATAGGGGGCCCAGCCTTCATACACGCGAGGAGGGATTTGCGCCATCACGATCATCACCGTAAACCCCAGCACGATTTGAACGGCTTTTCGCTCCATCATGCCGACGTCTTGTCCGCTGGCGCTCCATAAGACAAATAGGCTATAGCCCAGCAGTGCCAGGATGCAGAGAAGAAACGGCAGATCGATGTGGATTTTCGCCCAGAACGATCCCTTTTGTTGGCTATCGGTCATGAATGTCTGTTACTCACTCTCGCTACCCGGCGGCGCAGGAGGCGCGCTGGGTAAATCGGTATTGTTATCACCCAGCAGAATATGATCGAGGATCTGGCGGGTGATGATACCCACGGTCGGGCCAGCCCCGCCGTTTTCCAGAATAATCGACATTGCGACTTTAGGGTTCTTATATGGGGCAAATGCGACCATTAATTTATGATCACGTAAATGTTCTGCGATCTTGTGCGCATTATAGGTTTCATTTTCTTTCAGGCCAAAGACCTGTGCCGTACCGGATTTTGCCGCAATTTTATAGGGCGCATCATCGAAACTTTTGTGTGCGGTACCGTTAGCGCGATTAGCCACGCCATACATACCGTCCTTCGCCACTTCCCAATAGCCAGAGTGGATATTGCCAATTTGCTGATTCTCGGTCTGTCGGAAAGGCACAATCGTGCCATTTTCCCGCGAGCTATAAAGCAGATGCGGCGTTTTGACCTGACCGTCGTTGATCAGCGTAACCAGAGCCTTATTCATCTGGATAGGCGTTGCCGTCCAGTAGCCTTGACCGATCCCGACCGGAATGGTATCCCCCTGATACCAGGGTTTTTTAAATCGCCTGAGTTTCCACTCGCGCGTTGGCATGTTGCCAGCACTTTCTTCCGAGATATCGATACCCGTTTTCTCGCCATAACCAAACTTATTCATCCATTCGGACAGGCGATCGATTCCCATGTCATAAGCGACCTGGTAGAAGAAGGTATCCGCAGATTCTTCCAGAGATTTGGTGAGATTAAGGCGACCATGTCCCCATTTTTTCCAATCGCGGAAGCGTTTTTCAGAACCGGGTAATTGCCACCAGCCGGGATCAAATAGGCTCGTGCTGGTGGTGATAACGCCAGCAGTCAGGGCGGAAACCGCGATGTAGGGTTTAACGGTAGAGGCGGGAGGATAAATCCCCTGTGTTGCACGATTGATCAACGGACGATTAGGATCGTTTTGTAGCTTTGCATAATTTTTGGTGGAAATCCCGTCGACAAACAGATTGGGGTCGTAACTGGGCGTGGAAACCATCGCCAGAATACCGCCGTCTCGTGGGTCGGTCACGATCACTGCGGCACGGCTGCCTTCCAGCAGTTTCTCAATGTAGATTTGCAGGTTCAGGTCCAGCGTCAGATAAATATCACGCCCGGCCTGCGGTGGCTGTTCGTGGAGCTGGCGGATCACGCGGCCACGGTTGTTAACTTCAACTTCTTCATAACCAGGTTTACCGTGCAGCAAATCCTCGTAATGACGTTCGATACCCAGCTTGCCGATGTCACGCGTCGCGGAGTAATCGGCGATTTTTTCTTCTTTGATCAGCCGTTCTACGTCTTTATCGTTGATTTTGGAGACATAGCCTGTGACGTGTGTCAGCGCAGAACCGTAAGGATAATAGCGTCGTTGATAGCCTTTAACCTCAACGCCGGGAAAGCGGTATTGGTTGACGGCAAAACGGGCGACCTGAATCTCATCGAGCCCAGCTTTTACTGGAATGGAGGTAAAACGGCGTGAACGCTTGCGCTCTTTTTCAAAATTTTCCAGATCGTCGTCGGTCAAATTAACTATGGGGCGCAGGGCTTCCAGCGTTTCTTGCAGGTTGTCGACTTTGTCGGGCACCAGTTCTAATTGATAGATGGTGCGGTTCAACGCCAGCGGCGTACCGTTACGGTCGTAGATGATGCCGCGACTGGGCGCGATAGGAACCAGTTTAATGCGGTTTTCGTTGGAACGCGTGCGATAGTCATCAACACGCAAAATTTGCAGATGATAAAGATTAGCGACTAATACACCGGAAAGCAGCAAAATGCCCAGAAAGGCTACCAAAGCACGGCGCACGAACAGAGCGGACTCAGCCGTATAATCACGAAAGGGTTTACGTTCTACTTTCATCCAGTGTTATTTCACATGTTTCATCGTATCGCCTTACTCCCGATGGTAAGGGTGATTAGTCGTAATACTCCATGCACGGTACAGACTCTCTGCCACCAATACACGAACCAACGGGTGCGGCAGCGTTAATGGCGAGAGTGACCAGCTTTGTTCCGCTGCGGCTTTGCATTCCGGCGAAAGCCCTTCAGGCCCGCCAATCAGCAGACTGACATCGCGCCCATCCTGTTTCCAGCGCTCCAACTGTTGCGCCAAGTGCGGCGTCTCCCAGCGAGTACCTGGAATATCCAGCGTAACAATACGGTTACCTTTGCCTACCGCAGCCAGCATCTGTTCGCCTTCGCGCTCCAGAATGCGTTTGATATCGGCATTTTTACCCCGCTTTCCCGCTGGGATTTCGAGCAATTCGAAAGGCATGTCTTTCGGGAAGCGTCGCAAATAATCGGTGAAACCAGTCTGCACCCAGTCGGGCATTTTGGTGCCAACGGCGACCAGTTGCAGTTTCATGCTAGCCCCACAGCTTTTCCAATTCGTATAACTGGCGGCTTTCTTCTTGCAAGACATGAACCATCACGTCACCTAAATCGACAACAACCCAGTCAGAGGCATTTTCACCCTCAACACCGAGTGGGATTAGACCCGCCGCGCGTGAAGATTGCACGACGTGATCGGCAATAGAAGCGACATGACGTGTAGACGTGCCCGTACAAATAACCATGTAATCGGTGATGCTGGATTTACCCTGGACGTTGAGTACAACGATATCCTGAGCTTTTAAGTCATCGACCTTATCAATAACGAAGTCTTGGAGTGCTTGACCTTGCAAAGGTTCCCCCTCAGTGGCGTTTTGTCAGTAACTGATGAACGCGTGTGGCGCTGAATTGTTTAGGAAAAATGTAAATCACCGAGTAATTGCCGAGAATTTCCGCTTTTCCCGGTGATTGAAACCAGCCGCGGAGTATATCACGCACTTTTGCCGAGTGGTATAAAGCCCGTAGCTGATGGGGGGAAAACCTGCGCTATTGGTACAGGCCGTGTTCGTTGATGTAACGGAGTACGACGGGAGGTAATAAATCATGGCAGTCCAAACCTTGCTGGCGTCGCTGGCGAATATCCGTTGCGGAAATAGTGACCAGTGGTGTGTCTGCTAAGAAGATTCGTCCATGCGGTTGCTGATGAAGATCCTCTGGCGCGTGAGTCAGATGATCGTCAAGCCATTGTTGTAATTCTGGCGTTTCCAGCGTCGAGCGATAGCCGGGGCGTGCGCACACCAGCAAATGACAAACGCCGAGCAGATCCTGCCAGCGGTGCCAGTGGTGTAGCGTCAACAGCGAGTCCTGCCCGATGATAAAGCCCAGTGGCGCGTCATGGCCTTTTTCAGCCCGCAGCGCCTCCAGCGTATCAATGGTGTAGGAGGGTGTTTGCCGTTGCAGTTCACGATCGTCCACGGTAAAGAGCGGGTTGCCTTCCACAGCCAGTTCAGCCATATGAAAACGCTGCCGGGAACTGGCTTCGGGCTGCTGTCGATGCGGCGGAACGTTATTGGGCATTAAGACGACCTGAGTCAATCCCACGAGTTTTGCCAGTGCGGTCACCGGCTGAAGGTGTCCGTAATGAATGGGATCGAACGTGCCGCCAAAAAATGCGGTTAGTGATGGCACAGCGGGTGACTTATTCAGATGAATGCCTCCGGCAAGGCTTTTCCGCATAGCAGCATGGCAAGCGATTCAAGTTCAGACCAAACGGACTGACCATAGTCTTGCTTTAACGTTATTTCTACCTGCGTCAGCAATCGCACGGCCTGCTGTAGCTGCTGAAGAGAGAGCCGCTGTAATGCTTGAGTGAGCAGGTCACGCCGGTTTTGCCACACTTTTTGCTGATCGAATAACGTACGTAGCGGTGTGTCTGACATGCGCCGTTTCAGCGCCAACAGCTGTAGCAATTCACGCTGCAGCGTACGCAGTAAAATGACGGGTTCGCAATCTTCTTGCTTTAGCTGCTGCAAAATGTGCCACGCGCGTTTGCCTTTGCCTGCCAGTAACGCATCAAGCCAATGGAACGGCGTGAAGTGAGCGGCATCGTTGACCGCATTTTCTACGCGTGGCAGGGTCAGTTTGCCGTCGGGATAAAGCAGCGCCAGCCGCTCTAACGCCTGAGACAGCGCGAGAAGGTTGCCTTCATAGCAATAGCAAATGAGCTGCGTGGCCTGTTCATCCAGCGTCAACTTCATGGCTTTGGCGCGTTGAGCAACCCAGCGGGGGAGCTGGCCCTGTTCCGGCGTCAGGCAACTAATGTAGACACTGTCTTGCGCCAGCGCTTTGAACCAGGCGCTGTTTTCCTGCGCTTTAGTCAGTTTATGACCGCGCAAAATCAGTAAAATATCGGGGTGTAACAATCCAGAGAGCTTGACCAGATTTTCGCTCATCGCCGCATTCGGACCGTTTTCCGGCAAGAGCAGCAGGAGTGATTGGCGCGAGGCAAACAGGCTGAGCGCCTGACAGGTGCTGAAAACCGCATCCCAGTCGGTATGAAGATCCAGAATGAAGCTGAAATGCTCGCTGAATTCGTGCTGTTGAGCGACCCGTTTAATGCTGTCGAGACTTTCCTGCAGCAAAAGCGGGTCTGTACCAAAGACCAAATAACAACCGCGCAGCCCCTCATGGAGCTGCGCGGTGAGTTGTTCGGGGTAAAGCCGAATCATGAACGCTTGGCGGCAGTGGGTGAATCGGTGGACTGCAGCCGATTTTTGACTTCCTGACTACCGTTGATGGTCAGCAATTTACGCACCAACTGCTGGGCAGCCTGCTCACGCATTTCCTGACGGACGATGTCCTGTTCGGCATCTTTCGCCAGTGCAGCCAGCGGGTTATCAAAGAACGTGCGGAACACCGTCACGCTGAGCGGATAAATATCTTTACCCGGCATCAGCACTTGTGCCTGCAACGTCAGCACCATCTGGTACTCCGCTGTTTTACCGTCCTGAAAAATAGAAACGGTATCGCGCGTTTCGCTTGAGCTCAGTACCCGCAGAGACGGGATATCCTGACGCGTCGCATCGTCAACGATTTTCACATCGCTGAGACGGAGCTGCTCGCGTACCGCACGCGTTAGCGGACCATAAGGGTCACTGCTGTCGAGCACCAGTGTTTGTAACTGCGCTGGCACTTGTGTCGTGCCGCGCAGATGAAAACCACAGCCCGCGGTGATTAACACCGCCAGCCCCAGCACCAACGTGAATAGACGATGTCGCACAGTTCCTCCTTGCCTTAACCCACAACCAGGTTAAGCAGTTTGCCAGGGACATAAATCACTTTACGAACTGTGACGCCGTCCAGATATTTCGCGACCAGCGGTTCCTGAGCAGCGCGTTCGCGAACCTGTTCTTCACTGGCGTCGGCGGCAACGGTAATTTTACCACGTACTTTACCGTTAACTTGAACGACGACCAGCTTGGAGTCTTCTACCATCGCGTTCTCATCTGCAACCGGCCACGGTGCAGTATCGACATCGCCTTCACCTTGCAGCGCTTGCCACAGTGTAAAGCAGACGTGTGGAGTGAACGGATACAGCATACGAACGACGGCCAGCAGCGTTTCCTGCGTCAGCGCGCGATCCTGATCGCTTTCCTGCGGTGCTTTCGCCAGCTTGTTCATCAGCTCCATGATGGCGGCGATCGCGGTGTTGAAGGTCTGGCGACGGCCGATATCATCGGTCACTTTAGCGATAGTTTTGTGCAGATCGCGGCGTAGTGATTTCTGATCTTCGGTCAGTGTAGTGATATCCAGTGCCATTACTGCACCTTTCCCGGTGTGCTCGAATGCTTGTCTCCAGACGCGTTTCAGGAAGCGGTTCGCGCCTTCTACGCCGGATTCCTGCCATTCCAGCGTCATTTCTGCCGGAGAAGCAAACATCATGAACAGACGAACGGTATCTGCACCGTATTTCTCTACCATGATCTGCGGGTCGATGCCGTTGTTTTTAGACTTCGACATTTTACTCATGCCCGCGTAGACGACGTCACGGCCTTCGTTATCTGCCGCTTTAACGATACGACCTTTCTCATCACGCTCAACGGTAACGTCGGTAGGAGAAACCCAGATGCGCTCGCCGTTATTACCCAGGTAGTAGAAGGCATCGGCTAGCACCATGCCCTGACACAGCAGGCGTTTGGCGGGTTCATCGGACGTAACCAGACCGGCATCGCGCATCAGTTTGTGGAAGAAGCGGAAGTACATCAGGTGCATGATGGCGTGTTCGATACCACCAACATATTGATCAACGGGCAGCCAGTAGTTGGCAGCAGCCGGATCCAGCATCCCTTGATCGTACTGCGGGCAAGTGTAGCGCGCGTAGTACCAGGACGATTCCATAAAGGTGTCGAACGTGTCGGTTTCACGCAGCGCTGGCTGGCCGTTAAACGTCGTCTTCGCCCATTCTGGGTTAGATTTCAGCGGGCTGGTGATGCCATCCATCACGACATCTTCCGGCAGGATCACCGGTAACTGATCTTCTGGCGTCGGGATGACGGTACCGTCTTCCAGTGTCATCATCGGGATGGGCGCGCCCCAGTAGCGCTGACGGGATACACCCCAGTCGCGCAGGCGATAGTTGACTTTACGCTCGCCAATGCCTTTTTCTACCAGCTTATCGGCAATGGCATTGAATCCAGCCTCGAAATCCAGGCCGTCAAATTCACCCGAGTTGAACAGGCTGCCTTTTTCGGTCATCGCCTGAGCGGAAAGATCGGGCTCGCTGCCGTCGGCATTTAGAATAACCGGCTTGATGGACAGCTCATATTTGGTGGCGAATTCCCAGTCGCGCTGGTCGTGGCCCGGAACGGCCATGACGGCGCCTGTGCCGTATTCCATCAGAACAAAGTTGGCAACCCAGATAGCGACTTTTTCACCGTTCAGTGGGTGAATGGCATACAGGCCGGTCGCCATGCCTTTTTTCTCCATCGTCGCCATATCAGCTTCAGCGACTTTGGTATTACGGCACTCTGCAATGAAATCAGCTAGCGCTGGATTTGTTACGGCAGCCTGCGCTGCAAGAGGGTGGCCTGCGGCAACAGCAACGTAGGTCACGCCCATGAACGTATCTGGGCGCGTGGTGTAAACACTCAGTTTCTCTTCACTGTCTGCCACGTCAAAGGTGATTTCCACACCTTCGGAACGGCCGATCCAGTTACGCTGCATGGTTTTGACCTGCTCAGGCCAGCTTTCCAGCGTATCCAAATCATTCAGCAATTGGTCTGCATAAGCGGTGATTTTGATAAACCACTGCGGAATCTCTTTGCGTTCAACCTTGGTATCGCAGCGCCAGCAGCAGCCGTCGATAACCTGTTCGTTCGCCAGCACGGTCTGGTCGTTTGGGCACCAGTTAACGGCGGAGGTTTTTTTATAAACCAGGCCTTTTTCGTACAGCTTGGTGAAGAACCACTGTTCCCAACGGTAGTAGTCGGGTTTACAGGTCGCGATTTCACGATCCCAGTCATAGCCAAAGCCCAGCAGTTTGAGCTGGTTTTTCATGTAGTCGATGTTGGCATATGTCCAGGGGGCTGGCGCGGTGTTGTTTTTAACCGCTGCGCCTTCGGCTGGCAGACCAAACGCATCCCAACCGATCGGTTGCAGAACGTTTTTTCCCAGCATGCGTTGATAGCGGGAAATCACGTCGCCGATGGTGTAGTTACGGACGTGGCCCATATGTAGTCGGCCAGAAGGGTAGGGCAGCATGGAAAGGCAATAGTATTTTTCCTTGCCGGGCTGTTCGGTAACTTTAAATGTCTGCTTCTCTTGCCAGTGAAGCTGGACGTCCGCTTCTATCTCTTCTGGGCGGTATTGCTCTTGCATGGCTGCCAGGGGTCCTGTTTAGTGAAGAATCGCTACGCGAGTAGCCTCTTCTGATTCATAACAAAAGATCCGCATAGCATAGCCGTAAGCGGCGCGGGCAACAACACCCAGCGCCCGACTGAGGAATATTTCTGATCTGTAAGCAACATACTGCGAGGGATTGCGCAAATTGGCGACAATTCCTCAGACAGGTGGGGAAAATAATCTAAAATAGAGAGAGATAGGCAACGTATCGGTTTTTGGCCTTCTGTGCCAGACGGCGAATAGTCGTTCTTTATCACCTTTCAACCCGCTTATTCAGGAGGAAGCATGAATAAACTAGCCCGCTACTACCGCGAGTTAATGGCTTCAGTGACGGCTCGGCTGAACAACGGTGAACGCGATCTCGACAGTTTGGTGCTGAGCGCCCGTAAAACCTTGCAGGAAAGCTCGGAGCTGACGCAGAAAGAAATAGAACAGGTAATTCAAGCTGTTCAGCGCGATCTGGAAGAGTTTGGCCGCAGCTATAGCGAAAGTCAGGATGAATTTACCGACAGCGTTTTTATGCGAGTAATTAAGGAAAGTCTGTGGCAGGAGCTGGCGGATATTACGGATAAAACGCAGTTGGAGTGGCGCGAGATCTTTAAAGATGTGAATCATCACGGGGTGTACCACAGTGGTGAAGTGGTGGGGCTAGGTAATCTGGTGTGTGAGAACTGCCATTACCATATCGCGTTCTACACGCCGGAAGTCTTGCCACTCTGCCCGAAATGCTCACATGATCTGTTTCATCGCCAGCCGTTTCAGCCGTAAGGCTGCTGGACGCGCTGAATAGAGAAAGCGTGCCTTACGGCACGCTTTGACGGGTATTAATGCAGGATTTTCGCGAGGAAGTCTTTAGCACGTTCGGACTGTGGGTTATTGAAGAAATCATCCTTGCGGGTGTCTTCAACGATTTTGCCCTCGTCCATAAAGATCACGCGGTGCGCCACTTTACGGGCAAAGCCCATTTCATGGGTGACGACCATCATGGTCATGCCTTCTTGCGCTAATTCAACCATGACGTCCAGTACTTCATTGATCATCTCTGGGTCAAGCGCAGATGTCGGCTCGTCAAATAGCATCGCTATAGGATCCATACACAACGCGCGGGCAATTGCGACACGCTGCTGCTGGCCGCCGGAGAGCTGCCCTGGATACTTGTTGGCGTGTGCCGATAGCCCAACGCGTTCCAACAGCTTCTGCGCTTTGGCTTTAGCTTCCTCGCGTTTGCGTTTTAGTACCTTTACCTGCGCCAGCGTCAGGTTCTCGATAATCGACAGATGCGGGAACAGTTCAAAGTGTTGGAACACCATACCCACTTTAGAGCGCAACTGGGCTAGATTGGTTTTTTTATCGTTAACGGCAATGCCATTGACGGTAATGTCACCTTTTTGAATCGGTTCCAAGCCATTCACGGTTTTGATCAGGGTTGATTTACCGGAACCAGAAGGCCCGCAGACGACTACGACTTCACCTTTTTTTACTTCTGTGGAGCAGTCGGCTAGCACCTGAAATTGGCCGTACCATTTAGAGATATTTTTCAGGGAAATCATCAAACCGTCCTTTTTTTCAGGTAACTGACCAGCATTGAGGCAGTAATGCTGAAGAGAAAATAAATGAATCCTGCAAACAGGATCATTTCAACTTGTGTTCCGTCACGCTCGCCGATAGTTGAGGCGGTACGGAAGAAATCAGCGAGGCTAAGTACGTAAACCAGTGAGGTATCCTGAAACAGAACAATCCCTTGCGTCAGCAACAGCGGCACCATGGCACGGAATGCCTGCGGTAGAATAACCAGCTTCATGGATTGCCAGTGTGTCATCCCTAATGCTAACGCTGCGGAGGATTGACCGCGCGATACGCTGATAATGCCCGCACGAATGATTTCCGAATAATAGGCTGCCTCGAACAACGAGAAGGCTACCATAGCTGAAATCAGTCGAATATCGGTTTTCGGCGATAGCCCAAGCACATTTTGTAATAAGCTAGGAACCACCAGATAGAACCACAGCAGAACCATAACGAGCGGAACAGAACGGAATAGGTTCACATAAAGTTTGGCGAACCAGCTAATCGCCTTTATCGGTGACAGACGCATCACCGCCAGAATCGTGCCCCATATAATCCCAAATACTACCGCTGTCAGCGTAATTTTGAGTGTGACTACCATCCCCTGAATCAGGTACGGCATGCTTGGCCCAATTGAGCTCCAGTCAAATTCATACATGATTTATTTGCTCCCCATATTGCCCGGCAAACGAGTTTTTCGCTCAACGACCTGCATGATCAGCATAATGACGGCGTTGATGCCAACGTACGCCAGCGTGATAGCGGTAAAGGATTCATACGCATGGGCGGAATAGTCCAGCAGTTTCCCCGCTTGTGCCGCCATATCAACCAGACCAATCGTGGAAGCGATAGCCGAGTTTTTTACCAGATTCAGCATTTCTGACGTCAGCGGCGGAACGATCACGCGATACGCATTGGGCAGTAACACATAACGATAAGTTTGTGGCAGCGTCAGACCCATCGCCAGCCCGGCAGCTTTTTGCCCACGTGGTAGCGACTGGATGCCTGCTCTCACCTGCTCACAAACGCGTGCCGCGGTGAAGAGCCCCAGACAAATCATCGATGACAGGAAGAACTGAATATTGGGGTCTAACTCGGCTTTAAACCACATACCGATGTTGACGGGAAGAAGCTCAGGAACGACCAGATACCAGGTAAAGAACTGGACAATCAGTGGGACGTTGCGAAATAGCTCGACGTAGCAAGTACCAATGCTCGAAAGAAAACGGTTCGGGACGGTACGTAAGATTCCAAATAAAGAACCAATGAGGAAGGCGATAATCCAGGCACAGATAGATAATGTGACGGTGACTTGCAGACCGGACAGAATCCACCCGAGGTAGGTTGTGTTGCCGAAGGGGGCATCTTGTAGAAATATGCCCCAGTTCCAATCTATTGACATAACGAACTCCGGTAAAAAAAGGGTAGCGAAGCTACCCTGAAGATTGATGAGCGGCCATATTCCCGTTCTTTTTCAAACTACAGGCGTAGTGCTTATTTTCCTGTTTATCGAAATTTCTCGGGGCAACATGTGATGGGGAACGACCATCACATGCCTGTCTGTCCTGCCACGAATCAGCAATCAGAGGGCAGAGTGATTCTGCCCTTATTCTCATTATTAATTAGTTTAGTGCTTTGTCATTTGGCGCTTTGAACAGCGCTTTCATTTCGTCTGAAAGGGCAAAGTTCAGGTTAAGATCTTTTGGTGGAATAGGCTGTTTGAACCAGCGATCAAACCATTTATCGGCTTCACCGGAGGTTTGCACTTCGGCGATAGTATCATCAACCAGTTTCTTGAATTGCGGATCGTCTTTACGCAACATACAGCCGTAAGCTTCTTCAGACTGGGCTTTACCGACGATATCCCACTGATCGGCGTTTTTCGCTTTCGCACGTTCGCCAGCCAGCAGAGCATCATCCATCATAAAGGCGACAGCACGGCCGCTTTCCAGCGTACGGAAGGAGTCGCCATGATCTTTCGCACTGATGATGCGCATCTTCATTTGTTTTTCTTCATTCAGCTTATTCAGCAGAACTTCAGAGGTTGTACCGGAGGTCACTACGACAGTTTTACCCGCCAAATCCGGGAAGTCTTTTACGCCGGAATCTTTTTTGGCTAACAGGCGCGTACCGACAACGAAAATGGTGTTAGAGAACGCGGCTTGTTTCTGACGCTCCAGATTGTTGGTCGTTGAGCCACATTCCAAATCGAATGTACCGTTCTGTAATAGAGGGATACGGTTCTGAGAGGTAATAGGAAGTAGTTTGACCTGCAGGTTAGGCGCATCCAGTTTTTTCTTAATCGCTTCGACAATTTTGTCAGAATAGGCCTGAGAATAGCCGACGACTTTCTGCGTATTATCGTAGTAAGAAAAAGGGACGGATGATTCACGGTGGCCAATGACGATCACGCCATTATCTTTGACCTTTTTCAATGTACCGGCCAGATCTTCAGCCTGGGCTGCACTGGCGGCAGTGCCAAGAAGAATCAGTGATAATGCCAGTTTACGCATTTGCATGTTCTAACTCCTTTGCTGTCGTTGCTGCAATAGTTATAGCGCTGTCACCAATAACCATAGGGTTAATGTGTCCGTTATCTTCAAGTTAACATTGTCTTCAAGTTAACAACGTGTCGCTGAATCACTCATGACACTTTGCTACTTTTCAGTGAGAACGTTGCACCGTTAAAGCGCGAAGTTACTGCGTACACAGTTAAAAAGTAGCTGATTGTAAATAGATTGAAATGGAAATGTTTTCTTTTTGCGATATTCGCCGCACCAAATGGCAGCAATGTCAGAGATTGGCACCAATTTGGTGCGTCAGTTGCCCTGTGAGAGAGCTTTACGCTGACGTAATATCCAAAAAAATATAGAAACAACCCTTTACAGGGTAATAAGAGGCAAATACCGTGCCATAAATAAAAAAGGCATGCAAAAGCATGCCCTTAGGGAAGAGAGGTGAGGGCTGGTTATCGGCGACGTAAACCGAAGAAGACCGCAGCGATGCCGCCCAGCAGAGTAACAAGCCAGAGCGGCCAGGAACCGAAGCGTGCATAAGGCGTTATCCCTGTGGCAGGAACCACCTGAGTGTCCAACACGGCACGCGTAAACTGCGGCAGACTGGCGTTGACCTTGCCATCTGGCGTAATCACCGCTGTGACGCCGTTGTTGGTACTACGAACCAGAGGGCGACCTAATTCCAGCGCGCGCATGCGTGCCATCTGAAAGTGTTGCCATGGGCCGATTGAGCGGCCGAACCAAGCATCGTTCGAGATGGTCAGCAGCATATCGGTGTCTGGCCGAAAATTATCACGCACCTGTTGGCCTAAGATGATTTCATAACAAATGGCGGCGTTAAGTTTGAAGCCATGAACAGAAAGCTGTGGCTGAACATAGTCACCTCGGCTAAACGACGACATCGGCAGATCGAAAAACGGGGCCAGCGGGCGTAACAGCGTTTCTAACGGGACAAACTCGCCGAAAGGCACCAGATGGTTTTTGTTGTAACGGTTCGTCGTAGGGTAGTTGTACGGATCTTTGTCGCCGAGTACGATAATTGAGTTATAGAAATCGGTCTTATTACCATCACGCCGGATATCGACGATACCCGTAATCAGGCTGCTATCATGGCTACGCAGGGTATCGTCAATCTGCTTCAGATACGCGCCCTGACGGCTTTCAATATCAGGAATAGCGGTTTCCGGCCAGATAACAATAGGCGCCTTGTCCATATAGGGCAGACTGTTATCCAGATAGATTCTCAGTGTATTCAACAACTCATCTTGTTCCCACTTCATGGCCTGCGGGATATTGCCCTGTACCAGCGCGACATTGACGGCACGTTCAGGTTGCAGGGTATACCACTGCACGCTGCGCAGCGGCCATGATAAAACGAAAACACCGATAGCAATGGCCGCTGGTGCGATTTTTCGTTGATTGATGGCATAAACAAACAGTCCGCTGAGGCACATCAATAGGAAGGTAATGGTGTCGATACCCAGAATGGGCGCGATACCTTTTAACGGGCCATCAATTTGGCTGTAACCGAATTGCAGCCACGGAAATCCGGTGAGCACCCAGCCGCGCAGAAATTCGGTTAGCTGCCAGAGTACGGGAGCGGCAAGCGCCAGACGCCACAGCGTTGTTTTCGGCCACAGGCGTGAGATTAGGGCAGAAAACAGCAGAGGATAGAGTGACAGATAGGCGGCGAGCAGAATGACTATCGCAACATTGACAGGGCCCGGCATTCCGCCAAATTGCGCGATGCTGACGTAAACCCAGTTTACGCCGCTGCCGAATAGGCCTAAGCCCCAGCAAAATCCTATCCAGGCTGACTGGCGAGCGGTACGGTTTAGCGTCAGCGCTTGTAGGCCCATGAGCGAAATAATCGCCGCAGGCCAGAAATCAAAGGGAGAAAACGCCAGCGTGCCACAGGCACCAAATAAGAGCGCCAGCAGGGCTTTAACCTGCTGGCGTTGTAAAAAAGAAGCGACAGCCATTGCCAAATTATTCTTCCAATTTTGGTTGAGGGGCATTGTCAGGGATTCTGACATGAACCTGAATAATACGGCGGCTATCTGCCATCGCAACCTTAAACAGGTAACCTTCTATGTCGATGGTTTCGCCACGGGCAGGAAGATGCCCGAAAGACTGCATGACCAAGCCGCCGATGGTGTCGACCTCGTCATCGCTGAACCGTGTGCCGAAAGCTTCGTTAAAATCTTCGATATCGGTTAAAGCTCGAATGGTGTAAGTCTGGCGGTTAAGCTGACGAATATCTCTGTCTTCTTCATCGTCGTATTCATCTTCAATTTCGCCAACAATCAGCTCAAGGATATCTTCAATCGTGACCAGGCCGGATACGCCACCAAACTCATCGATGACAATCGCCATGTGATAGCGCAGCGAGCGGAACTCATTCAGCATCCGATCAACGCGTTTACTTTCCGGCACAACAACGGCGGAACGCAGAACTTTATCCATACTGAACGGCTCGGAATCGCTGCGCATAAACGGCAGCAAATCCTTGGCCATCAGGATGCCTTCAATGTGGTCTTTATCTTCGCTAATGACGGGGAAACGGGAGTGGGCGGATTCGATAATCACGTCCAGACACTCTTCCAGCGTTTGATCGCGCTTGAGCGTAATCATCTGCGAGCGAGGGATCATGATGTCGCGCACACGCTGGTCGGCGATATCCATAACGCCTTCGAGCATATCTCGTGTTTCAGGATCGATCAGTTCATTCTGTTCGGAATCACGAATTAGAGTAAGTAAACCGTTACGATCTTTTGGCTCGCCGTGAAAAAGCTGATTAAGAATAAGAGAAAAGAAGCCCTTTTTGGGACTGGGTGCATCGCTGTTTTGAGAATGGTCGTCGCTCATGCGTTTTAGTTAACATCACTCTTGTTAAAGGATTATTGCCAGCAACTGGAAGCGGCACAGTGGCTGATGTGGAACAGATAAGTACCCGACATCTTCCCGATCTCGGGGAGACCCGTCATACTTCAAGCTGCACGTGCGTTGGCTGCGTTCACTCACCCGAATCACTTACCTGAGTAAGCTCATCGGGATTCTTTCCCTTGCCGCCTTCTTGCAACTCGAATTATTTAGGGTCACATAAAATGTATTTCTATTTATTCGGTGAGGCCATCTTTTTCTGCAAGGTAAGGGTCGGCATAACCCATACTTTGCATAATTTCGGTTTCCAGCGCTTCCATTTCTTCGGCTTCGCTGTCTTCGATGTGGTCATACCCTAGCAGATGCAGGCTACCATGGACAACCATGTGCGCCCAGTGCTCTTCTACGGTTTTTTCCTGCTCTACGGCTTCGCGTTCCACAACCTGACGGCAGATGATTAAATCGCCAAGCAGAGGAAGCTCGACTTCAGGCGGTGCCTCAAAAGGAAACGACAGCACGTTAGTCGGTTTGTCCTTACCGCGATAGGTGTTATTCAGGTCGCGACTTTCGGCCTCATCCACGATACGGATGGTGACTTCAGAGACTTCCTGAAACTGCGGTAGAACGCCTTCCAGCCAGCGCTGAAAGTCTTTTTCTTCCGGCAATCCCTGTGCTTGCTCGCTGGCGATTTGTAAATCGAGAATCACCTGACTCATTTTTGCTCCTGATCTGATGCCGCCGCCTGTGCTTCCCGCTTACGCTGTTCTGCTAAGGCGTCTTTACGTTTCTGGTCGGCATTTTCCCATGCTTCATAGGCATTCACAATCCGCGCAACCACCGGATGGCGTACTACGTCTTCGCTGTGGAAAAAGTTAAAGCTGATCTCTTCCACATCGGCCAGTACTTCAATCGCGTGACGTAAGCCAGATTTCAGACTCTTCGGCAGGTCGATCTGTGTGACGTCACCGGTGATGACAGCTTTTGAGTTGAACCCGATGCGTGTCAGGAACATTTTCATCTGTTCGGTGGTGGTGTTCTGGCTTTCATCCAGAATGATAAAGGCATCGTTCAGCGTTCGGCCACGCATGTAAGCCAGTGGCGCAACTTCAATCACGTTACGTTCGATGAGCTTCTCGACACGCTCAAAGCCCAGCATTTCAAACAGGGCATCATAGAGTGGGCGCAGGTAGGGATCGACTTTCTGGCTAAGATCGCCAGGCAGGAAGCCCAGCTTCTCACCGGCTTCGACCGCTGGGCGTGTTAACAGAATACGGCGAATATCTTGACGCTCCAATGCATCCACGGCGGCTGCAACTGCTAAGTAGGTTTTCCCCGTTCCCGCAGGGCCAACGCCGAACGTGATGTCGTGATCGAGGATGTTGGCGACATACTTCGCCTGATTCGGCGTGCGCGGTTTGATCACGCCGCGTTTGGTGCGGATATTGACCACTTTTCCATAGTCAGGAACGTGTTCCGCAGACTGTTCCAGCACGCGAGATTCTTTAATCGCAAGATGAATTTGTTCAGGCTCGATATCACCGATGACGCCGCGCACTGGAGCCGTATCGACATACAGGCGTTGCAGGATATCGGCGGCAGCTTGCGTCAGCAGGTTTTTGCCGATCAGTTTAAATTGATTATCCCGGCGGTTGATCTCGATGCCTAAACGACGCTCTAACTGTTTAATATTGTCATCAAACGGGCCGCAAAGGCTGAGCAGGCGTTGGTTATCTGCGGGTTCAAGGGCAATTTCTTTTGTCGTTACGTTCAAATTATTCCTCTTGAGCGTTACTGTACTGGCACTATTTCTGCCCGTACAAAATGAACTGTTATCCGATGGCCTGATGTTTCCGCCATGTGAGTGAATTATTCATCGTGAATGCCCGATGCTGCAAGTCACAATAATGATATTGGGATGCTGCCTCGCAAAAGCAAATGTAAGCGCTTTGAAATTGAAACAGGTTGAAGGCTAAGAATAGCCTGCTATAACAAATGCACGATCAGCGACCCGAAGGGGGGCTGCAGTGGTAGTCAACCATAAAAAATGGGTGACAAAGCCACCCATCATTGCGCTTAGGCTAGAATGAACATCGATTACGGCTGGTAGAATCCAACGCCGATTTCATTCTCTTTGCGAGTACGAGCAATCACGGAAGACGGCGATTCGTGTACGCGCAGATCCATTTGATCTTCGGTCCGCACCACGATGCCACGCAGTGAGTTGGTATAAACGTCAACGATTTCAACATCGACGAATTTACCGATCATATCCGGCGTGCCTTCGAAGTTGACGACACGGTTATTTTCCGTGCGGCCTGATAGCTCCATCACGCTCTTACGTGAGGTGCCTTCCACCAGAATGCGCTGGACGGTGCCCAGCATGAGGCGGCTAAACCGCATTGCCTGCTTGGTGATGCGGTCTTGCAGAAGGTACAGACGTTGTTTTTTTTCTTCTTCGAGCACGTCATCGACCATATCCGCAGCCGGTGTTCCCGGACGGGCGGAATAGACAAAGCTGTAGCTCATATCGAAATTCACATCGGCAATCAACTTCATGGTCTGTTCAAAGTCAGCCTGCGTTTCGCCAGGGAAGCCGATGATAAAGTCAGAGCTAATCAGGATGCCTGGACGCGCGTTATGCAGCTTACGGATAATGGCTTTGTATTCTAGCGCGGTATGGCGGCGTTTCATCATCGTCAGTACGCGGTCAGAGCCGCTTTGCACTGGCAAATGCAGGAAGCTGACCAGCTCCGGCGTGTCTTCATAAACGCTGATAATATCGTCTGTGAATTCAATTGGATGGCTGGTGGTGAAGCGAACACGGTCGATCCCGTCAATAGCGGCGACCAGACGCAGCAGTTCAGCAAAAGAGCAGATTTCACCGTCATAGGTTTCGCCGCGATAGGCGTTAACGTTCTGCCCCAAAAGGTTAACTTCACGCACGCCTTGCGCGGCAAGTTGAGCGATTTCAAATAGCACATCATCGCATGGGCGGCTGACTTCTTCGCCGCGGGTATAAGGCACAACGCAGAATGTGCAATATTTATTGCAGCCTTCCATGATGGAAACGAATGCCGTCGGCCCATCGGCACGCGGTTCTGGCAGACGGTCAAATTTTTCGATTTCAGGGAAACTGATGTCAACGATGGGGCTACGCGTGCCCTGAACGTGATTAATCATTTCCGGTAGGCGGTGTAACGTTTGTGGGCCAAAAATAACGTCAACGTAGTGCGCACGTTCACGAATATGCGCGCCTTCCTGCGATGCAACGCAGCCACCAACGCCAATAATAAGATTCGGATTAAGATCTTTCAGCGCTTTCCAGCGACCAAGTTGATGGAAGACCTTTTCCTGCGCCTTTTCACGGATCGAGCAGGTATTGAGCAGCAAAACATCGGCTTCTTCAGCGATTTCCGTTAGCTCATAGCCGTGCGTACTTCCCAGTAAATCAGCCATCTTTGATGAATCGTACTCATTCATCTGACAGCCCCAGGTTTTAATATGCAGTTTTTTTGTCATCGACTTGCCATTACTCAGTGCGGAAGGAATAAGAAAGATTCCCCTCATTTGGGATGGGTATTGTAATCGTTCGCTGACGTTGTGACCAGTGCCGGAAGCCACGCTGGTTTTATAACCCCTTACTTTCTATAAAAATGCGGCTTTTCTGAAAAATCACCCGCAAATCCAGTACACTATTTTCATGTATTTTTACTGGTGTGAATAAACCAGAACCAGAGGGGATAAAGCCAATATGCATTACGATGCGATTGTGGTTGGCGGTGGAATGGTCGGTGCTGCCGCGGCGCTCGGGCTGGCGCAGCGAGGATTTCAGGTTGCGGTGATTGAGCAGGAAATGCCGACGCCGTTTGATGCCACCAGTCCGCCAGATTTACGGATCTCGGCGATTGGCTATGCGTCGGTTGCGCTACTGAAAGAACTGGATGCATGGCCGCGAGTACAGCAAATGCGCAGCGCGCCTTATCGCCGGCTGGAAACCTGGGAATGGGCGAACGCCAGAGTTGTTTTCGATGCTGCCGACATTCACCTGCCTGAACTGGGTTTTATGGTGGAAAACCGTGTGCTGCAACTGGCACTCTGGGAAAGTTTGCAGGAGGAGGAGCGTTGCCGATGTTATTGCCCTGCTACACCGCAGGGTCTGCAACGTACGGATGATGGCTGGTGTTTACAGCTTGCTGATGGGCAGAAGCTGACGGCTTCTCTGGTGATTGGTGCTGATGGCGCAAACTCTCAGGTTCGTCAGTGGGCAGGGATTGGTATTAGCGGCTGGCAGTATCGTCAGTCTTGTATGTTGATCGGCGTTGAAACGTCGCAACCCCAGCAGGATGTTACCTGGCAGCAGTTCACTCCGAGTGGCCCGCGTGCGTTTTTACCGCTATTTGACCAATGGGGATCGCTGGTGTGGTATGACAGCCCACAGCGTATTCGCCAGCTTCAGGCGATGCCGCTTGCACAGCTGGATAAAGAAATTGCGGCTGCGTTTCCTGAGCGGTTGGGCACGGTCAAAGTGATCTCTGCTGGGTCATTTCCGCTGGTCAGACGCCATGCGCAAACTTATATCAAGCCTGGCTTGGTACTGCTGGGTGATGCCGCGCATACCATCAATCCGCTGGCGGGGCAGGGGGTTAATCTGGGATATCGTGATGTTGAGGCGCTGCTGGATGTGTTGATTAACGCGCGCAATGCGGGAGAACAATGGGCTTCTGAACGTGTATTACGGCGCTATCAGTGCCGCCGTATGCCGGATAACCTGATGATGCAAAGCGGGATGGATTTATTCTATAGCGCATTCAGTAACGCGTTACCGCCGCTGAGTTTTGCGCGCAATATGGCATTAATGGTTGCACAGCGCGCTGGCGTGTTAAAACAGCGCGCATTGAAATACGCGATTGGCGTCTGACTGATTATGGGGATACCGCCCACTACAGTGCTGGCTCGGCGGTGAAGATAATATCGGTGTCCGCATTAGTTGTTGCCATAAAGCGAACATTTCCTATCTGCCGAACGCCTTTACCTGAGGTCTGGCTATCCTGAAGCAGGCCGAACATCATCTCGGTCACCTCAGGGCTTTCGAGGCTATTTTCACCTGATAACGTGCTCTCACCCAATAGCGCAGAAAACGCGGCAGTGACGATTTGCAGGTTCTGTCTTGTTGCTTCGGCGGATTCTGACGCGGCGTTGAGTATCACGATTCCATTAAGCTGTTGGCTTTTACTCTCTATCGACCCAATTAATCCAACGTGCTCGTTAAAAATGTGCTGGAAATCATCGACGGACGTTCCCTTTTCCACACTAATGGTTAGTTTGAGAGGGATATTGAGTTTCGTCAGATTGGCATTCATCCGGTCAGCGAACGTTTGCGCTGACATCTTGAAAGAAGCTGTGCCGACAGCATAAGTTGGTGTGAGAAAGCAAAACAGCAACGCAACGCTGAGTAGCAGTTTGCTTAATTGCACACGCATGGCAGATCGCCATGACTTGCTGATGCTATTCTGTCGTGGAGCCACAACGCAGCTGAAATCATGAGTAACAGAGTATGTTGATAAAACCTTCATGACTGCCCTTTTGGGAAAATCGAATAATTGATTTGGATATGTTAGCACCAGACTATGTTAATACCAGACATAAGAAAACGGGTGCAACAGTCCCGTAGCTATAACTGGGCTTCTGGTGTTACAGCTTTCCTTCTGCAATATCGAAGTTAACCGTTTCTTTAGTTTTCAGATCTAAAGTGCATGCGTAGGTCATCGTCATTTTTGCGTTAAAGCCATTTTTGAATTTAATTTTGTCGCCGATGAACGTTAGCTGATTGTTTTTACTGTCTAGCAGAAAGCGGGAAAAGATATTATCGAGTATATCATCAGCCCATTCGTAATCGTACTTTGAGGCCTTTTCTACAAGAGGTTTACAGGAAACTGTAGCGTCAACTACGTTGGCTTTGAAAAGGCATTGCCCATCGGTAGGGCTACAAGTTTTTGGTTCTGTGTTTTCGTCATCACTACTAACCCAATGGAATATTCCCCACCCGATAGCAACTAGAATAACTACGGCAACTAACGACATGCTCAATGTGACGCCTGGGTCTTTAATCCCACAGTGCGGACATATTTTTTCCGATGTGGATACTTCTTTTCTACACTCTTTGCATTTCGTTAATGCCATGCGGAAATTCCTTCTTCAAATAACAACTGAGAAAATTGAACATCACAAGAGACGCATTTTCTCTTTCTGTCGCCACTTTGTCGCCACGCATAAGAAAACGGGGCGACGTCTTTCGACTGTCGCCCCGTTTCTTTGCTGTTTTACCAGCATATTTGGCTGGGGTACGAGGATTCGAACCTCGGATGCCGGAATCAGAATCCGGTGCCTTACCGCTTGGCGATACCCCAAAAATTTGGTGGCTACGACGGGAATCGAACCTGTGACCCCAGCATTATGAGTGCTGTGCTCTAACCAGCTGAGCTACGTAGCCAAATGTACTGCTATTATTACTTCACTTCAACAAAATCTTCTACTATCAAGTAGATGGCTGGGGTACCTGGATTCGAACCAGGGAATGCTGGTATCAAAAACCAGTGCCTTACCGCTTGGCGATACCCCATCAGGACAACGAATTTTTCAGCATACATTTTGAAATGGCTGGGGTACCTGGATTCGAACCAGGGAATGCCGGTATCAAAAACCGGTGCCTTACCGCTTGGCGATACCCCAATCACTACAAAATACCAACAGGCTTCGAAAAACGATGCCAAACCGAGAAGATGATATGGTGCGGGAGGCGAGACTTGAACTCGCACACCTTGCGGCGCCAGAACCTAAATCTGGTGCGTCTACCAATTTCGCCACTCCCGCAAAAAGATGGTGGCTACGACGGGAATCGAACCTGTGACCCCAGCATTATGAGTGCTGTGCTCTAACCAGCTGAGCTACGTAGCCATCTTTTTTGCGTCACCTTCATCGGCGTTGCGGGGCGCATTATGCGTAGTTGGTCTAATTGCGTCAACTAGTTTTTTCCCGAAAAGGGCCCACAATGTATCGTTTGTTTGGGTTGTGAACAGTATGGTGAGAAAAACGCCAAAAAGCACGCATTCGCAGTCAATTAAGCATACAAAACGGGCCATAAAGGCCCGTTGATTGATGAAATTAAATCGAATTATTTGTAGGCTGATTGGTGTACACCAACCGCGCGTCCTGATGGGTCATCCAGTGTTTTGAAGGATTCATCCCACTCAATCGCTTTAGCAGACGAACAGGCGACTGACGGGCCTCCAGGGACACATTCTGCTGCACTCGAAACCGGGAACAGCTCTTCGAAGATTTCACGGTACAGGTAGGCTTCTTTGGAGCCTGGCGTATTGTATGGGAAGCGAAAGCGTGCAGTTTCCAATTGTTGATCGGTAACCTGGTTGGCAGCCACTTCTTTCAGCGTGTCGATCCAGCTGTAGCCCACGCCATCAGAGAACTGTTCTTTCTGACGCCATGCAACGCTGTGCGGCAGATAGGATTCAAAGCACTCGCGCAGGATGTGTTTTTCCATCTTGCCGTTGCCGCACATTTTGTCGCGCGGGTTGATGCGCATGGCAACATCGAGGAAGTTTTTGTCCAGGAAAGGTACACGAGCTTCCACGCCCCAGGCCGACATCGCTTTGTTAGCACGGGCGCAGTCATACTGGTGCAGTGCTAGCAGTTTACGCACGGTTTCTTCATGCAGCTCTTTGGCGTTTGGCGCTTTGTGGAAATAGAGGTAGCCGCCGAACACTTCGTCAGAACCTTCACCTGACAGCACCATCTTGATGCCCATCGCTTTGATTTTACGTGACATCAAGTACATCGGCGTTGAGGCACGAATCGTGGTGACGTCATAGGTTTCGATGTGATAAATCACGTCGCGAATCGCATCCAGCCCTTCCTGCACGGTGAAATGGATTTCGTGGTGCACGGTACCTAAGTGTTTAGCGACTTCCTGCGCGGCTTTCAAATCTGGCGCACCTTCCAAACCAACAGCGAAAGAGTGCAACTGAGGCCACCATGCTTCACTGCGCGCGTCATCTTCTACGCGACGTGCGGCATATTTTTTGGTGATTGCGGAGATAACGGAAGAATCCAGACCGCCAGAAAGCAACACGCCGTAAGGCACGTCAGACATCAGGTGGCTTTTCACCGCTTCTTCGAGCGCATCGTGCAGCGCTACTTTATCCGTTTCGTTGTCTTTTACCGCATCGTAATCAAACCAGTCACGCTGGTAATATTCACGGATTTCACCGTCTTTGCTCCACAGGTAGCTGCCTGCTGGGAATTCTTTGATGGTACGACAAACTGGCACCAGCGCTTTCATTTCAGAAGCGACGTAGAGGTTACCGTGCTCATCGTAGCCCATATACAGCGGGATAATCCCGAGGTGGTCACGGCCAATCAGGTAGGCGTCTTTTTCGCTGTCATACAGCGCAAAGGCGAACATGCCTCGCAGTTCGTCCAGGAATTCAGGGCCTTTTTCCTGATACAGGGCAAGGATGACTTCGCAGTCGGAGCCTGTCTGAAACGCGTAACGGTCACCGTATTGCTGACGCAATGCCTGATGGTTATAAATTTCACCGTTAACGGCCAGAATGTGGGTGCGCTCGGCGTTGTAAAGCGGCTGTGCCCCCGTGTTGACGTCAACGATAGACAGACGCTCGTGAGCCAGAATCGCTTTGTCGCTGGCATAAACGCCGGACCAGTCTGGTCCGCGGTGACGCATTAAACGGGATAATTCCAGTGCTTTCTTACGCAGTTCAACAGGATCGCTTTTCAGATCAAGCACACCAAAAATAGAACACATACATGACTCCCAATAATTACGGATTCGAACTTAGTACCATTGATTTAGCATCAAAGTGCCATAGGAATTCAATATTATTTAATGAAAAAAGCGATTGGTGTGGTGTTTCGTTAATTTATTGGGTTTTTTGGTGTTGATTCGTCAAATTCATGCAAGGGAAAGGCCGGGTTTTTAGTGATTACATAATCCGGCCAGAAAAGGAATCAGGCGTTTTCGAGCAATTGTTGTAGTAGAACACCGTTTAGCATCGCACGTTTGACCAATGCGAAAGCGCTGATGGCGGAAAGATGGTTAAGGCTGGATATCTCAATCGGCAGGTTATGACGAAATTCTTTTAGTACCTGCGTGTTGATGCAGCGTTGAATCGCAGGAAGCAGCGTTTTTTCTGCTTCGGTAATTTCACCAGCAATCACGACTTTCTGTGGATTGAACAGATTGATCGCGATGGAAAGCGCTTTACCGAGATTGAGCCCAACCTGTTCAATGACCTCACGGGCGAGGTCATCGCCCCGGTTAGCCGCTTTGCAAATTGCTGAAATAGAACTGTTATTCGCAGAAAGTTTGCTGGGATAGCCCTGACGTAGCAGATGTTGTACGCGTTGTTCAATTGCTCCGTTGGCGACGATGGTTTCCAGACAACCGAAGTTACCGCAGTGGCAGCGATCGCCGAGTGGATCGATCTGAATATGACCGATCTCGCCGACGTTGCCGTTACTGCCGAGAAATATTTGTCCGTTGACGAGAATTCCTGCGCCTGTACCTCGATGCACACGTACCAGAATAGAATCCAGAGAGTCGTGGGTGGCCCCAAAATAGTGCTCCGCCAGTGCCAGACTGCGGATGTCGTGACCGACAAAGCTGGTGACGTTGAAGTGGCGTTGCAGATTTTCGACCAGTTTCCAGTTATTCACGCTGATATGTGGCATATAACGGACGATGCCTGCAACGGGATCGACGAGTCCTGGTAGCACCACAGAGATTGCAATAAGCTCGCGGATACGGCGCTGGTGGCTGGCAATAAAATCGCTGATAGACTGAAAGAGTGTGGCCTCCAGCGACGCCTGTGTTTTTTCTTGCAGCTCGTAGTGCATTTCTTCCAGCGCTTTTCCCTGTAAATCGTACAGCGCAATGGTGGCGTCATAACGACCGAGACGTACGGCGATGGTATGGAAAGGGCGGTTTTCGGTGATAATTGAAATGGCGCGTCTACCGCCAGTTGAAGCCTGCTGATCGACTTCTTTGATGAGCCCGCGCTCCAAAAGCTGGCGGGTTATTTTGGTGACGCTGGCGGGAGCAAGCTGGCTTTGCTCTGCTATCTGAATCCGTGAGATCGGGCCTTGCTGATCAATCAGGCGGTAAACCACCGCACTGTTTAATTGCTTAACCAGATCGACATTCCCTATCTGCGCCTGTCCGCCTGTGGTCATTAAAAGGTTACTCGCTTCTTTAGGTATAACGCGTTGTTTCGTCAACATGGGGTAAACCTTATCTCGGTTTCCCCCAACGTATTTCCGCTTTACCCCAAGACGCTTTTCGCTTTATCCCCAAACAGGATTACCGTTAACAAACGTCTTGAGAATGTGATAATCACGGTCAAATGCGGTCAGATTAGCCACTTTACCGCTTTCAATGCTGCCTAACTGCTTATCGACGCCGATGGCACGAGCCGGATAGAGCGTTGCCATCCGAATAGCTTCATCCAGTGCGATTCCAGCGTGTTCGACGCTATTACGCACGGCGTCGATCATTGTCAGTGCAGAGCCGCTTAGGGTGCCGTGTTCATCGACACAAATGCCATCACGGTAGTATATGGTTTTACCAGCAAAAATGAACTGGTCAATATCTGCGCCCGCTGGTGCTGTGGCGTCGGTCACCAGCACCAGTTTATCGCCCTTAATGCGCTTGCTGTTGCGAATATTGGCCCAGTCTACGTGACGTCCATCCGCGATAATGCCGCAATAGACTTCCGGGGCATCGTAAATTGCGCCGACTAGCCCGGGTTCACGGCCAGTCAGATATGGCATTGCGTTGAACAGGTGAGTGGCGAAGCGAATGCCAGCGGAAAAACCCTGCTTAGCCTGTTCCCAGGTCGCGTTAGAGTGTCCGGCGGAGACGATAATGCCCGCCGCCGTTAACTGGCGGATAACTGCCGGTTCGACTTCTTCCGGTGCCAGCGTGATTTTCGTAATGGCATCTGCGTTGACACACAGAAAATCGACGAGCGCTTGCGTTGGCTTGCGGATAAAGGCAGGGTCATGTGTGCCTTTTTTTATCACGTTTAGCCACGGGCCTTCGAGATGTAGTCCAAGCGCCTGATGCTTATTCTGCGCCAGCCAGTCTCTCATTACGTTGATGCTGTGTTTCATAAACTCATCGCTGGAGGTAATCAGCGTGGGTAAAAAACTGGTACAGCCTGAACGCTGGTTCGCCTGCTGCATGATCTCCAGCGTTTTGACGGAGATCGTGTCCAGCGAGTCGTTAAATTGCACACCGCCGCAGCCGTTCAGTTGGAGATCGATAAATCCTGGAGCGAGAAACGCACCGCTCAGGTCGTGTTGTTCAATGCCGGCAGGGAGCTCAGCAACCGAGCAGATTCGCTCGATCAGCCCATTGGCAATCACGACGGCGTGATTATCCAGAATCTGATGGCCGGTGAAAATCCGGCTATGGGTTAACGCGTACATCATCGACTCCCGCGATCGGTTAGAGGTTCTTCATACTTTCCGTTTCTAACTCACGGAAGTATTTAACGGTTTTTACCTTCAACTCCATCGTTGACGGTTCGTCGCAAACCATGATGGCTTTGGCATGAAGTTGCAGACAGCTGATGGTCCACATGTGGTTGACGTTGCCTTCTACCGCAGCCTGTAGCGCCTGTGCCTTGTTACGACCGGTCACCAGAATCATCACTTCTTCGGCATCCAGCAACGTACCGACGCCCACTGTCAGGGCAAATTTAGGCACCAGACTGACGTCCCCGCCGAAGAAACGGGAATTCGCGATACGGGTTTCTTCCGTCAACGTTTTGATGCGGGTGCGGGAAGCCAAAGAGGAGGCGGGCTCATTGAAGGCGATGTGTCCGTCATTGCCCACGCCGCCCATGAAAAGATGAATTTTCCCGTAGGACTTTATTTTCTCTTCATAACGGCGACATTCTGCTGTGGTGTCTGCTGCGTTGCCGTTCAGCAGGTTAATGTTTTCACGCAGGATATCAATGTGATTGAAGAAATTCTGATGCATGAAGGTATGATAGCTTTCCGGATGATCGGTTGGCAGACCGACATATTCATCCATATTGAAGGTCACTACGTGTTTGAAGCTCACCAGACCCGCTTTATGCATGGTGACCAGCGATTTATACGCTTCCAGCGGTGAAGTTCCTGTCGGTAACCCAAGAATGAAGGGGCGCTCAGCGCTGGGCTTGAAAGCGTTAATTTTCTCAACAATGTGGCGGGCGGCCCATTTTCCGACGTCGGCGGCGGTAGTTAAGGGAATGAGTCTCATCAGCGCTCTCCTGATTTTTTAGTGGAATTAAATACGTTATTGCGTAAATCGCGCCAGTCGCGCGTTTTGTCTGTGCATTAAAATTAGTCTACTCCGTTTTTTTTAATCTTGAAATAAGTTGGGGTTTTATTCAGGTATAAAGTTTTTGTATGCAGTTTTTTGGTGATTTTTATCACATAATTACGGGGTTTAATTTGTGTAGCGAATTATTTTTCTTACACTCCCCTAAGAACCACCACTGGGCCTGTTTTTTCGACAATGAAGCTTTTTGGTAGTGAAGTTTTTCGGCAGTAAAATTTATTGGCAGGTTTGTTTGCCCTACAACATTTCATTTACCTCGCAAAGGTAAGAGAGGGAAAAGTGAGTATTCTGAGCTATTTACAAAAAATCGGCCGGGCATTGATGGTGCCTGTCGCGACGCTGCCTGCTGCCGCTATCCTGATGGGGATAGGTTATTGGATTGATCCGGTTGGTTGGGGAAGTGAGAACGCGTTGGCGGCACTATTCCTCAAATCGGGTGGGGCGATCATTGAGAATATGGCGGTGCTGTTTGCGGTGGGCGTCGCTTACGGTATGTCGAAAGATAAGGATGGTGCGGCCGCATTGACCGGCTTTGTCGGTTATCTGGTGCTCACTACGCTGTGTTCACCGGCTGTTGTCGCCATGATCCAACGGATCCCTGTTGAACTGGTGCCGACTGCGTTTGGCAAGATTGAAAACCAGTTCATCGGTATTCTGGTCGGTGTGATGTCCGCTGAACTGTATAACCGTTTCAGTCAGGTTGAATTGCCTAGAGCGCTATCTTTCTTCAGCGGACGCCGGTTGGTGCCGATTCTGGTTTCTTTCTTGATGATTCTGGTGGCGTTTATTTTAATGTCCATCTGGCCAGCAATTTACAATGTACTGGTGTCGTTCGGTGAATACATTCAACAGTTAGGATCGGTTGGCGCTGGGCTCTATGCGTTCTTTAACCGCTTGCTGATCCCCGTAGGGTTACACCATACGCTTAATTCCGTGTTCTGGTTTGATGTCGCGGGTATTAACGATATTCCTAACTTCCTGGCCGGCCAACAGTCTATCGATTCTGGCAAAGCTGTGGTGGGGATTACCGGACGTTATCAGGCGGGCTTCTTCCCTATAATGATGTTCGGCCTGCCGGGAGCTGCACTGGCGATTTACCACTGCGCGCGCCCTGAGAACAAAAGTAAAGTTGCCGGGATTATGCTGGCGGCGGCGTTTGCTTCATTCTTCACTGGGATCACTGAACCGCTGGAATTCTCATTCATGTTCGTGGCGCCAGTGCTGTACTTCCTGCATGCGTTACTGACGGGTTTTTCCGTCTTTATCGCTGCCAGTATGCATTGGATTGCTGGGTTTGGCTTCAGTGCCGGTCTGGTGGATATGGTGCTGTCCTCGCGTAACCCGCTAGCCACTCAATGGTACATGCTGATAGCGCAGGGGTTGGTGTTCTTCGTCATTTATTATGTGGTGTTCCGCTTCACGATTACTCGCTTCAATCTGTTAACACCGGGACGTGAACTGGCAGTGAGCGGTAGCGAAGCCGATGGATATGACGTGAGTACCGCATCTGCGGGTGATAAATCAAGCGATACGGCGACGTTGGCGCGTGGCTATTTGCAGGCGCTTGGCGGCAAAGCCAACCTGATCGGCATCGATGCCTGTATCACGCGTTTGCGTTTGAATGTAGCTGACTCTTCTCTGGTTGATGATGCTCAGGCGAAACGTCTTGGTGCGGCAGGTGTTATTCGTCTGAATAAGCAGAGCGTACAGATTGTCGTGGGCACGCAAGCTGAATCGATAGCAATTGCGCTGAAAGCGGAACATGACAAAGCGTAATGTGACGGCGTTATTTGTTTAACGCGGTGTTATGTCGATGAAAGTGATGGGCGAGATAGCAATCTCGCCCTTTTTTTTCGTTATGAATAATTAAATGAAACTAACGGTTGTTTCCCAGCGTAGCTTGTTGGATCATTGTTGGTTATACGTCGTTTTAGCATTGAGGAATGAAGAATGAGTGAGGCTGAAGCCCGCCCAACCAACTTTATCCGTCAGATTATCGATGAAGATCTGGCGTCCGGTAAGCATGACCATATTCAGACGCGTTTCCCGCCAGAGCCGAACGGCTACCTGCATATTGGGCATGCAAAGTCTATTTGCCTGAATTTTGGGATCGCGCGTGACTACCAGGGGCAATGCAACCTGCGTTTTGACGACACCAATCCGGTAAAAGAAGATATTGAATACGTTGAGTCGATCAAACGTGACGTCGAGTGGCTGGGTTTTTCATGGAGCGGCGACGTTCGCTATTCTTCTGATTATTTCGATCAACTGCACGCTTATGCGGTTGAACTGATTGGTAAAGGATTGGCTTACGTTGATGAACTGACGCCTGAACAAATTCGTGAATACCGTGGCACGCTGACGGCGCCGGGTAAAAATAGTCCTTATCGCGATCGTACCGTACAGGAAAATCTGGCGCTGTTTGAAAAAATGCGCAACGGCGGGTTTGCTGAAGGTACTGCTTGTTTGCGTGCAAAAATCGATATGGCATCATCCTTTATCGTGATGCGCGATCCGGTGTTGTATCGCATTAAATTTGCCGATCACCACCAGACGGGTAATAAGTGGTGCATCTACCCGATGTATGACTTTACTCACTGTATTTCCGATGCGCTGGAAGGGATCACGCATTCTCTGTGTACGCTGGAATTCCAGGATAACCGCCGCCTGTACGACTGGGTGCTGGATAATATCTCCATTCCTTGCCACCCACGTCAGTACGAGTTTTCTCGGCTTAATCTCGAATACGCAATTATGTCCAAGCGTAAGCTGAATCAGCTGGTTGTGGAAAATGTCGTTGAAGGATGGGACGATCCGCGTATGCCGACCATCTCTGGCCTGCGCCGCCGTGGTTATAGTGCGTCTTCTATCCGTGAATTTTGTGTGCGTATCGGCGTAACGAAGCAGGATAACAACGTGGAAATGGCAGCGCTTGAATCCTGTATCCGCGACGATCTGAATGAAAACGCTCCGCGTGCGATGGCGGTACTGGATCCGGTCAAAGTGGTGATCGAGAATCTGCCAGCCGGGCACGAAGAGTTTGTTGCGATGCCAAATCACCCGAACAAGCCAGAAATGGGCTCGCGTCAGGTGGCATTCAGCCGTGAAGTTTACATCGATCGTGCTGACTTCCGTGAAGAAGCTAACAAGCAGTACAAGCGTTTGGTTTTGGGTAAAGAAGTTCGCCTGCGTAATGCCTATGTGATCAAAGCCGATCGCATTGAAAAAGACGAGCAGGGCACCATCACCACGATTTACTGTAGCTATGATGCGGAAACGCTGAGCAAAGATCCGGCTGATGGTCGTAAAGTGAAAGGCGTCATCCACTGGGTTTCTGCGGCGCACGCGGTGCCAGCGGAATTCCGTTTGTACGATCGTTTGTTCAGTGTGGCAAACCCTGCGGCGGCGGATGACTTCCTGTCAACGATTAACCCAGACTCACTGAAAATTACGCAAGGTTTTGTAGAAGCGAGTTTGGTGCAGGCTGAAGTAGAGAAAGCGTATCAGTTTGAGCGTGAAGGTTACTTCTGTGCCGATCGCGTTTACTCCAGTGCGGAACACCTGGTGTTTAACCGTACGGTTGGACTACGCGATACTTGGGTAGGCTAAGGTCACTGGTAAGAAGACAAAAATAAAACCGCCTCGGCGGTTTTATTTTTTTGTGCGGTCGATTTATCGTGTGGAGTCGTGCAGAGTTTCGTCCTCTCTGCAATCCCCTTCACTGCAATGCCCATAGAGATACAGACTGTGGTTGGACAGTTTAATGCCGTGTCTTTCTGCGATCTCGCGCTGACGTGCTTCGATAGATTCATCGCGGAATTCAATGACTTTGCCACAGTCGAGGCAAATTAAGTGATCGTGATGATGCTGCTGCGTCAATTCAAAGACGGATTTGCCACCTTCGAAGTTATGACGGGTTACGATACCCGCATCATCAAACTGGTTGAGTACGCGATAGACAGTAGCAAGACCAATCTCTTCGCCCATATCAATCAGTCTCTTATATAAATCTTCCGCACTGACGTGATGGCTGACAGGATCCTGTAACACTTCCAGTATTTTCAGTCTTGGAAGAGTGACTTTCAGGCCGGCCTTCTTTAATGCGGTATTGTTGTCAGTCATGCGGGTTTAGTCCTGTTGCTTACTTATCAATGGAGGCTGCCTAGCCTATGACATCGGTCGGCTTAAAAAATCTAATCACATCTCAATTATAGAACTGCGCATACAAAATGAAAACAAGGGAATGTTAACAATATTGTCCCCACTCACACTACTGATATACAACGCAATCTATTGTTGATGAATGAGGAAATGGTGATGCACGTATAAAACCGATGGGATTATTGTACAGGTTTACTGATAGAAGTTAAAAAAATGTATCAATTATTATGAAAGGTTTTACCTATCAATGCTGTTTTGGCTCTGATAGGGGATATCAGAGCCAAAATGGCTTAGCCAACCAGCTCTTTCAGATTCAGTTCATCGCTGATCTGCTTCACCCACGTCGTTACACGTTCGTTGGTGAGTTCAGGCTGACGGTCTTCATCGATAGCTAAACCAATGAAGTGATTGTCGTCGGCGAGCCCTTTAGAGGCTTCAAAGTAATAGCCTTCAGTTGGCCAGTGGCCGACAATCGTCGCGCCGCGAGGCTCAATAATGTCACGAATGGTGCCCATGGCATCACAGAAGTATTCCGCATAGTCTTCCTGATCGCCGCAACCAAACAGAGCAACCAATTTTCCTGTGAAATCAACTTCTTCCAGTGACGGGAAAAAGTCATCCCAATCACATTGAGCTTCACCGTAATACCAGGTTGGAATACCCAACAGCAGAATATCGAAACCTTCGAGGTCTTCTTTGCTGCTTTTAGCGATGTCATGAACATCCGCAACGCCGGTGCCTAACTGCTGTTGGATCGTTTTGGCAATGTTTTCAGTGTTGCCTGTATCGCTGCCAAAGAATATTCCGATGAGTGCCATGAATTGAATAACCTCTTGATTCCTAATGGTATGGTGTAATATTTCACCCACTTATCTGTTAATAATAACAGACACTCACATCTGGAGAAACTCGTATCGGTAAGGATGCGTAAATCAAGGGCGGGTGAAAGGAGGAGGTAAAGAAGGGAAACGAAAGCATCTCTGCTGACGCTAAAATCCCCATAATTAATAGGGTTTATGTTATTGTCTGAGGTTAAACGCCTATTTCCTTAGTGTTATCGCGGTTATTTATTTATAACAATGTTTCATTTTTTATGAATCTGCTTTTTATTTTCATGACTTGTCCCGGTTGTAATTAAAAGCAGACTTCTCTTTGTGAAAATAAAAGTCACGCAACGGTACCTTACTATTCAGGAGAATTAAAATGTATATAAAGATAATGTTTTTATCGAATTGAAGACCTGTAACATTTTTCGGGAATATTCCTAATGAAGATGAGTGAGAATTATAACCATTTGCAGCTGAAACGATGCAATGATGTGGGGGATGGTTTTATTTTTTGATGTTAAAGAATAACGTTAAAATCATCTCTCATCACCTTACTGTATCATGGCATATCCATACTAGCCCGCACAGGGTGGAGTGGATGAGGCTTTTACTTGCAACCCTCTGATTAAAATCCTTATATCTATAAAAATAGGTGAGTTTATTCTCAGTGTGAAAAATTATATTAATAAATATAGCGAGAACGCTAAATATTCTCTGCATTTAGCCGATGAGTTAGCGTGGTTTTTGAGTTTTCAACTCGGTGAAATTTGAACGCTAAGGAGAAGTGACCTGTTTCATGGTGTGAATTTTCTGATTCATATCGGTTGATTAGCGATAAAAATCTTTTTAACCATTTTCCTGATTTGGAGTGAGCTATGAGACTTATAAAAAATATTGCCATCAGAACCGCTATGTTATGGGTGCTGGGCGTTTTTTGTGTTCTTTGGGGCGGCGTATCGATATATACCATGTTCTCTTTTAAAGAGATGACGGCGACTTCGAAGACCAGCACCTTGCTGGTTCAGAACATGAATTTTATCAACCAGGGCAACGATCAATACTTCCGTATGGTGACTCGTCTGGCGCGCGCTGTTGATGCTCGTCGTAGTGGTGATAACGCAACCGCAGATAAAGAGCAGGCATCGGCATTAGTTGCACTGGATAAACTGAAGTCTGATCTGGTGGCGTTTAATGCTATCGATCATGCGAGTCTGGACGATGCATTGGTACAGGCTGTCAGCCGTGACTGGAGTAATCTGATTGTTCAAGGTGTTGAGCCGCTTTACCAAAAGGCCGCCGCCAACACGTTGGATGACTACCAAAATCAGGCCAAGGACGTTGTGCCGCCATTGAGTCGCCAGTTTGGCGCATCTCTATCCGCGTTCAGTAACGCCAGCGCAGAGAAATTCGATGCGGCGGGTGTGCGTTTTGAACAAATCACCACAGTTGGGCAGAACATTTTGCTGAGTGGGTTGTTTATCGGCCTTATCATGCTGTTCCTGACCGACCGTTATCTGGTTGTGTGCCTGGTTCGCCCGTTGAATGACCTGCGCTATCACTTTAGCGTGATTGCTTCTGGTCACCTGGGCAAGCCAATTCTGGACTTTGGTAATAACTGTGTCGGTCGTCTGTTCCCACTGCTTCGTGAAATGCAGGGGAGTTTGGCTACTACCGTTAGCACAATCAGAAATAGCACGGATTCTATCTATCAGGGTGCTTCTGAGATTGCTGCGGGTAACAACGATCTGTCATCTCGTACCGAAGAGCAGGCTTCCGCGCTGGAAGAAACCGCAGCCAGCATGGAGCAACTGACGGCGACGGTGAAACAGAACGCCGAAAACGCCAACCACGCCAGCCAACTGGCATTACAAGCCTCGACAACGGCGAAGAAGGGCGGTGAAATTGTTGAAAACGTGGTGAAAACCATGGCGGAAATATCCGGTAGTTCAAGAAAAATCGCAGAAATCACAACCGTTATTAACGGCATTGCTTTCCAGACCAACATTCTGGCACTTAACGCAGCGGTAGAAGCGGCGCGTGCGGGTGAACAGGGGCGTGGGTTTGCCGTAGTTGCAGGAGAAGTTCGCAGTCTGGCGCAGCGCAGTGCGCAGGCAGCGAAAGAGATTGAAGGGCTGATTTCTGAATCGGTTCGCTGTGTGGATACCGGCTCCAATCTGGTTAGCGATGCTGGTGATACCATGCAGGATATCGTCCGTGCGGTTACCAACGTGACAGATATCATGGGGGAAATCGCGTCTGCCTCGGAAGAGCAGAGCAAAGGTATTGCGCAGGTTGGTCAGGCCGTGGCGGAAATGGACAGCGTAACGCAGCAAAACGCCGCGTTGGTTGAACAGGCTTCTTCTGCGGCCTTGTCGCTGGAAGAACAGGCGGCGTTGTTGAACCAGACTGTGTCGCTGTTCCAACTGTCCGATACGCAATCAGCGCTGCAAGTGGCAGCAAAACCGGTGCGAAAAGCACAGGCGATTGCCCCGCGTGCAGGTAAAGCGCTACCGACCAGTAGCGATAACTGGGAAAAATTCTAACTGTTGTTTTAATCCGTGATGGTATTTTTAGTCTTGGATGAACATCCAGGCGGCGTCAGAAATGGCGCCGCACAAGATGTGAATACTGCATTGTGTGAATAGCGCGTTACGTCAATCAGGACTGCTGTTCTGCCAACTGCGCCAACAGCATCTCTTCAATCAATTCACTGCGGCTAATGTTCCGCTCTTCAGCAAGGCTGTTCAGGATATCAACGGCATCGCTGTTAATCTTTAATTCAACACGGCGCAAGCCACGAACTTTATCGCGACGTAGTTGATTACGCTTGTTAATTCTTAGTTGTTCGTCACGAGTGAGCGGATTGGTCTTGGGGCGGCCCGGACGACGCTCATCTGCGAACAGATCCAGTGTGGTGCGATCCGTTTGTTCTTTTGCCATAAGTAATGATACTGCAAGGTATTCGGACCAAAATACACGGTGCTATCCGTCTTGCTCTACAAATAAAACCGATGTCTATTCTCATCCTGTAACAGGATTGTCAGGTTGCGGTTTACCTAATATGTGGAACATGCCGGGAAGTTATACGTGCATTTTGATGAAGTGGTTACAATGCTTGTGGCTGAATCAGCCGTCCCTCTACTGCGAGCGCCATCATACCCTAGCCGCACAGGCGGCGACAACGGTTAACTGCCGCCACTACCATGAATCCGCCAGTGTGAGTATCGTCTGGTTAATTCGCGTCCAGAAAACGGTGGATCGCACGCAAAACCGCATCGGGTTTTTCTGAGTGAACCCAGTGGCCGGCGCCGCTGACCACATGCGCACGCGCCGCTGGAAACTGGCGCAGCAGTGAATCGCGGTAGCGATCGTCCAGATAGGGGGAATCGCCGCCACGAATGAACAGTATTGGTCCTTGCCAGGCTGGAACATCTTGCCAACCAACGATATTCTCGTATTCATCCCACAAAACGGGCACGTTAAAACGCCACTCTCCCTGCTGGAAGGATTTCAGTAAAAACTGAATCACCCCTTCTTCCTTTATATGTTGGCGCATGAGTGCTGTCGCTTCGGTACGTGATGTCAGACCGGCTTCCGTTACGGCGCGTAGCGCAGCGAAAATGGTGTCGTGGCGGCGCACCTGATAATCCACTGGTGCGATATCAATCGCGACTAGTTTGTCCAGCCGTTCGGGAATAAGTGCACTGAGCGCCATGGCGACTTTTCCGCCCATCGAATGGCCAATAACACTAGCGCGTTCGATGTTCAGTTCATCCAGTAGCTCCAGCACGTCCTGCGCCATCGCAGGGTAGTTCATCTGTGGTGAACGCGGCGACAAACCGTGATTGCGTAAATCGATTTGCAGAATGTCATGCGTGTTTTGCAAATCCCGACCCAATACGCCAAGGTTATCTAATGTGCCAAACAGGCCATGAATCAGGACAACAGGGAGTTTATCTGTGGGCTGGTGCGCATTTTGCCAGCGATGATTCAATTTCATGGTGAAGTTCATTCAGAGAGACATGGGCTTAGGGTATCATGACTTTAGAATCGACGTTGTCACTGAAGGAACAGCATAGCTACTCGAAGGAATGTGAAAGGCATTGGGGCATAGTCTGACTTTTGGTATTGTCCCACTATGCCGCTGTTCGATAATGTTTGAACGCCTGTATAATCCTTTTGATTTGAGTCATCTACCCATCGGTGTCGGGTTGCAGAAGGGAAGCGTCTCTGCAATTTGCACGATAATGGGTAAAAACAGCACTGGATAAAGATGAAAACTATTGAAGTCGACGAAGAGCTTTATCGTTATATTGCCAGCCACACACAGCATATTGGTGAGAGCGCATCGGATATTTTACGGCGTATGCTGAAATTTACTGCTGGGCAGACTGTCACAACGCCAGCGGTAGAGGCGACGGCAACGGCGACGTCTCAGCCTGCTGCTGCACCGAGTCCGCGCGATCGGGTTCGAACCCTTCGTGAACTGCTGCTGTCAGATGAATATGCTGAACAGAATAAGGCCATTAATCGCTTTATGCTGGTTCTGTGCACGCTGTATACCCTATCGCCGCAGGAATTTGCTGTCGCGACGGAGTCTCTTCATGGCCGCACCCGGGTCTATTTCGCGGGCGACCAACAAACCTTGCTTCAGCATGGCACTCACACAAAGCCTAAACATATTCCGGGCACGCCATACTGGGTGATTACCAACACGAATACGGGTCGTAAACGCAGCATGGTTGAGCACATCATGCTGGCTATGCAGTTCCCCGCGGAACTGACAGAAAAAGTGTGCGGCACTATCTAATTATTTATCTATAGCCTAAATAATTCGAGTTGCGTGAAGGCGGCAACCGCGCGAGTCCCCAGGAGCTTACATAAGTAAGTGACTGGGGTGAGTTAGGGAAGTCAACGCACAAGCAGCTTGAAGTATGACCTATATATCAACCACTTATCTAACTACAGCGTTAGGGAGAAGCGCCAATGGCTAATCACCCAAGGGCCGGACAGCCTGCCCGGCAGAGCGATTTGATTAATGTGGCACAGTTAACGTCACAATATTATGTGCTGCGCCCGGAAATCGGCAACACAGCGCACGCGGTGAAATTCGGTACGTCTGGCCATCGCGGTAGCGCGGGGCGTCATAGCTTTAATGAACCGCACATTCTGGCGATTGCGCAGGCGATTGCAGAAGAGCGCAAAAAGCAGGGCATCAGTGGCCCGTGCTATGTAGGTAAAGATACTCACGCGCTCTCCGAGCCTGCTTTTATTTCCGTGCTAGAAGTGTTGGCTGCCAATGGCGTGGATGTCATCGTTCAGTTGGATAATGGTTTTACTCCAACGCCTGCGGTGTCTAACGCGATTCTGGTTCACAATCGTCAGGGCGGTGCGCTGGCGGACGGCATTGTGATTACGCCGTCCCATAACCCGCCGGAAGATGGCGGCATCAAATATAATCCGCCGAACGGCGGCCCTGCGGACACCAACCTCACCAGCGTGATTGAGACGCGGGCGAATGCGCTGTTGGCAGATGAACTGCGTGACGTAAAACGCATTACGCTGGATCAGGCGTTGCAAAGCGGACATGTCCACGAGCAGGATCTGGTTCAGGCCTATGTAGAAGGTTTGACTAGCGTGGTAGACATGGCGGCGATTCAACGCGCCGGTCTGAAACTGGGCGTCGACCCGCTGGGCGGTTCTGGTATTGCCTACTGGCAGCGCATCGCAGAGCATTACAAGCTGGATCTGACGCTGGTTAACGATGCCGTCGATCAGACATTCCGCTTTATGTCGCTGGATCATGACGGCGTGATCCGTATGGATTGTTCGTCAGAGTTCGCTATGGCTGGGCTGCTGGCGCTGCGTGATAAATTCGATCTGGCGTTTGCCAACGATCCTGACTATGACCGCCACGGTATCGTCACTCCGGCAGGGCTGATGAATCCGAACCACTATTTGGCGGTGGCGATCAACTATCTGTTCCAGCACCGTCCACAGTGGGGACAATCTGTTGCTGTCGGCAAAACGCTGGTATCCAGTGCGATGATCGACCGTGTGGTGGCAGATTTGGGCCGCAAGCTGGTGGAAGTACCCGTTGGCTTCAAATGGTTCGTTGACGGTCTGTATGACGGCAGCTTTGGCTTCGGTGGTGAAGAGAGCGCGGGGGCTTCTTTCCTGCGCTTTGACGGCACGCCGTGGTCGACGGACAAAGACGGGATCATCATGTGTCTGCTAGCGGCAGAAATTACGGCTGTGACGGGTAAAAACCCGCAGCAGCATTATGATGAGCTGGCACAACGCTTTGGGGCACCGAGCTACAACCGTATTCAGGCCTCTGCGACACATGCACAAAAAGCCGCGCTGTCTAAACTGTCGCCTGAGCAAGTGTCGGCCAGTACGCTGGCGGGCGATCCGATTACTGCTCGCCTGACTGCTGCGCCGGGCAATGGGGCATCGATCGGTGGCCTGAAAGTGATGACGGAGAACGGCTGGTTTGCTGCGCGTCCTTCCGGTACGGAAGAAGCCTACAAGATCTACTGTGAGAGTTTCCTCGGGGTCGAACACCGCGAGCGCATCGAGAAAGAAGCGGTAGAGATTGTTAGTGCGGTGCTGGCAAGCGCCAAATAAGTAAAAAGGCGCTGCTTGCAGCGCCTTTTTAATCTTGTATAGCCAGAAAACGTAGAACATCGTTATCCTAACGCGACAAGTAGCGCTCCCACCGAAATTAGCGCAACGCCGGCTCCCGCCACCAGTGAAATTTTTTCTCCCAGCAGTATGACCGCCAGCACAACGGCAAATACCACGCTGAGTTTATCGATCGGCGCGACCTGTGCGACGTTACCGGTCTTCAACGCGACAAAGTAAAACAGCCACGACAATGCACCCGCGATGCCGCTGAGCACAATGAACAACAGCGCCTTCTTATTGGCAATAATCTCACCGACCAGCACCAGTTTACCTTGCGCGACCACCACTCCCACCAGAAAAAGTGCCATGATGACGGCACGAATCGCGGTCGCCGTATTGGCGTCCAAATTTTGCAAACCAATCTTGCCAAATATCGCGACCATCGCGGCGCATACAGCAGACAGCAAGGCGTAAATCAACCAACTACTCATGACGATGTATTCCTGATGTATTCCTGAAGAAAAGACGGGCGCGTACTGCGGGAGAAATTCTCCACGGACGTCGCCTAATACAGAAAGGTGATTTTACGGCATAAATCGATAACCGATAGCGGTTTCAGTCAATAGATGGCGCGGTCTGGCGGGGTCGCTTTCCAGCTTCTGGCGCAGATGCCCCATGTAAATACGCAGATAGTGGCTGTGCTCGACGGCGTTAGGCCCCCAGACTTGCGTCAGGAGTTGGCGCTGCGTCAGCACCTTGCCGGGGTTAGCGAGTAAGGTTGCCAGCAGACGAAATTCGATGGGCGTCAGGTGCAATTCCTGACCATCGCGATTTACTTGCCGGTTAAGTAAATCAACGGTGATCGTACCGAAACTCACCAGCGGCGTTTCCTGCTGGGTATTGCTGTGGCGCCGCAGTGCCACGCGCAATCGTGCTAGCAGTTCACCGATGCCGAACGGTTTGGTCAGGTAATCATCGGCCCCCGCGTCCAGAGCACCTATTTTATCCTGCTCGTCGGTACGGGCAGAAAGCACAATCACGGGCAGGCTGCTCCACTGGCGTAAATCGCGAATGTAGTCGATGCCACTGCCGTCCGGCAGGCCTAAATCGAGAATAATCAGATCGGGTTTGCGCGTGGCCGCTTCTAACAGGCCGCGCTGCATCGTTTCTGCGTCAAACACGCGACAGCCTTCGCCTTCCAGCGCCTGACGTACAAAACGACGGATCTCTTTTTCATCTTCGACGATCAGAATAGTGGCCTGCAATGGATTTAGTGCTCCTCAATATCTTCCGGTTCGAGATCCGGTGGTGCCGACAGCGGTAGGGTGAAATGAAAGGCTGCACCGCCGCTTTCGACGTGAGTTGCCCAGATACGGCCACCGTGAATTTCCACAATTGCCCGGCAGATCGCCAGCCCCAATCCCACGCCGGGAATCGATGACTCTTTGTGACCGCGGGAGAATTTATCAAAAATAATACTTTCTTGGCCGTGCTCAATTCCCGGACCATTATCCATCACGATGATTTCCAGTGCGTTTTCCTGCGTATCAGTCTGCGGGACAACGTGAGCCGTAATGACGATCGTGGCCTGCTCTCCGGCGTACTTCAGCGCATTCTCCAACAGGTTAATGAACACGCGTTCTACCAGCCCAGCATCACAATAAACCAGAACCATCTCATCAGGTAGATTAACCTGAATGGTGTTTTTCGCCAGCGCGCTTTCCAACTGTTGTAGGGCACTGCCGATTAGCTCCTCGGATGTTTGCCACTCTTTGCGCAGGTTAAAACCATCAGACTGAATACGTGCCATATCGAGCAGATTATTCACCAGCCGCGTAGTGTTCAAAATGTGCTGGCGGATCTGATTGGCCTGCTGGGCATAAGGCGATCCTTCGCTCGCCAGATTCAACGTAAGAATCTCGGCCTGACCAAAGAGTACTGTCAGCGGCGTACGCAGATCGTGCGAGAGTGCGGCAAGCAGCGAGTTACGCAACTGCTCACGCTCGGCATCCAGCCGGGCATTTTCTGTACTTTGCACCAGATGCAGACGCTCCAGCGCATTAGCGATCAGCACGGTAAAGGTTTCCAGCAGGCGCTGCTGCTCGGGAATCATCAACTGCCGCGCGTTACTGGGCTCGATCGCCAGTACGCCGAAGATTTGCTGCGTGGTGGCGAGCGGCAGAATCTGATACGACACACCGGGCAGGGTGGATGTCCCCGCACCGGCAGGCGCACGATGATCGAAGCTCCAGCGAGCGATAGCGTTATCGACAATCAGCTGCTGATTATCCCGTGCGGGCTGCGGCAAGTCGGGCGAGGTGTGATGCAGGCTATCGGCCAACAGAACCGCGATCTTGGCCTGAAACGTTGTACTGAGAAAATGCTGGCTGGCTTCGACGATATCGGCGCTGGACAGGCTGCGATTCAGTGCCTTGGACATCTCATACAGATGACGGACGCGCTGCTCGCGATAACGGGCGACTCTGGCCTGATAGCGTACGCCCGCCGTCAGGTTACCGACCAGCAGGCCGACGCCGAGCATCACGGCAAAGGTCACCAGATATTGCGCATCCGACACGGCAAACGTACCGCTCGGTAGAATGAAAAAGAGATCGAAACTGGCGACGTTGATGACGGCAGCGAACACCGATGGCCAACGACCAAAGAAGAGCGCGACGATCACCACGGCCAGCAGATAAATCATCACCAGATTGACCGGTTCCAGCATGGCAAATGGCGACCATGAGGCTAGCAGGGTGATAAAGGCGCACAGCAGCGTTGCCAACCCACAGCCAAACAGTTGCATACGCCATTTTTCTACCAGCCCACGCGCATCGGGCGTTTTTATCGGTGCGGCAGGCGCGTCATCCTGTACGGCGACGACAACCAGATCGAGATCGGGCCCTAATCTGCCGAGCCGTTCGGCAAAGCGAGTGCGCCACCACCAGCCGAAGCGCTGCTCCACATGGCGTCCAATGACGATTTTGCCGAGATTATGTTCACGGGCATAGCGCAGGACGGCAAGCTCTTCGTCGGGCTCGGATAGCGTAACGGTTTCGGCCCCGAGGTCCTGCGCCAGCTTTAATGCACGCAAAATGGCACGTCGCTGCGGTTCGGGTAAGCGGTGCAGGCGTGGTGTTTCGACGTAAACTGCGTGCCAGGCACTGCCTAAGCGTGCTGCGAGTCGTGCTGCGGTACGCACCAGTTTTTCATTACCCGTGCCGTGGCCGATACATAACAGAATGGCGTCGCGCGTATGCCAGACTTGCTCGCGGCCTTGTCCGGCACGCATAGCGCGCATTTGATCGTCAACCCGATCTGCCATGCGCCGTAGCGCCAGCTCGCGCAGGGCGATCAAATTGCCTTTACGGAAAAAGTTCTCGACGGCGCGTTCGGCCTGAAGCGGCAAATACACTTTGCCTTCATTCAAACGCTGCCGCAGGTCGTCTGGCGGCAGATCCACTAAAATGACTTCGCTAGCCTGATCGAAGATCGGATCCGGCACCGTTTCTCGTACTCTGATCCCTGTGACGCCACCGACTACGTCATTCAGGCTTTCCAGATGCTGGACGTTCACCGTGGTAAAGACGTCGATACCGGCATCGAGCAGTTCCTGCACATCCTGCCAGCGCTTGGGGTGACGTGAGCCGTTGACGTTGCTGTGCGCCAGTTCGTCGATCAGAATCAGTGCCGGACAGCGTGCCAGCGCGGCATCCAGATCGAATTCGACAGTGTGGCGACCGTGATGGCGAAGATGCTTGAGCGGCAGTTGCGGTAACCCATCCAACAGCGCAGCAGTTTCGCTCCGTCCGTGGGTTTCGACCACGCCGACAATAATATCTAATCCCTGCGCCCGCAGCCGTTGAGCTTCCTGCAACATGGCATAGGTTTTCCCTACGCCTGCACAGGCGCCAAAAAAGATTTTCAGCTTCCCACGCGGTGGCGTACCCACCTGTGCCAGCAGGCTATCGGGATCTGGGCGGCGGTCTTCACCGTCAATCATGAGCTATCCCTTATTGGAGCGGCCTGAACAGATGTCAGGCCGTAGCAAAGACGGCGGGAGTCAGGCTCCCCGTATAATGATTAATAGTAACGCACTGTCGATTAAGGCAGCGGTTTTTCCTTATCCAGCGCCAGATTCAACAGCAGGATATTGACCGTCGGCTGCCCAATGAAGGTGGGCTTGCTGGTCTCGGTAAAGCGGTCGATCAATTGTTGTATCTGCTGGAGCGACATTCCTCTGGCCTGCGCGACGTAAAGTGCCTGATAGCGTGCCGCCTCTGGGGAAATCTGCGGATCCAGCCCGCTGCCGGATGCCGTCAATAGCTCAGCAGGAATCGGCTGCTGATTGCTGACGGCCTGATGCCAATAAGCGGCGCGTTCACCGATCTGTTTATCCAGCGCCGGATTGCTGGCAGCCAGATTGCTACCGCCGGACGCCAGCGCGTTATAGGGAGCATCTGACGTCGCGGAGGGGCGCCCCTGGAAATAGCCTGTCCGACTGAACGACTGCCCGATCAGGGATGAACCGACGACGGCGTTGTCACGATAAATCAGCGAGCCGTTTGCCTGTGTCGGGAATAGCCACTGTGCTAACACCGTGGTCAGCAGCGGGTACGCCAGACCGGTAACCAGCAGTAATAACAAGAATAAAAACAAAGAAGAACGTAAATAGCGCATAGCGTATACCCGTCAGTCCTTAAGCCAGATTCAGCCCGGTCAGTAACATATCAATGAGCTTGATACCGAGGAACGGCACCAGCAGCCCGCCAAGACCATAAATCCACAGATTGCGGCTTAGCTGTGCCGCCGCACTCATGGGTCGATAGCTAATCCCTTTAAGCGCCAGCGGGATCAGAAACACGATAATCAACGCATTGAAGATCACCGCCGACAGCATGGCCGACGTGGGGGAGTGCAACTGCATCACGTTTAGCGCATTGAGCTGCGGATAGGTGGCAGCAAAGGCGGCTGGGATAATGGCGAAGTATTTCGCCACGTCGTTGGCGATACTGAACGTCGTCAGCGAGCCGCGCGTCATCAGCATCTGTTTGCCGATATGCACCACTTCAATCAGCTTGGTCGGGTTGGAATCCAGATCGACCATGTTGCCCGCTTCTTTCGCTGCTTGCGTACCGGAGTTCATGGCAACCGCCACGTCGGCCTGCGCCAGTGCGGGAGCATCATTGGTGCCGTCGCCAGTCATTGCCACCAGCCGACCTTCGGCCTGATACTGGCGAATCAACGCCAGCTTGGTTTCCGGTGTGGCTTCTGCCAGAAAATCATCGACGCCCGCTTCTGCGGCAATGGCTGCTGCCGTGAGCGGGTTGTCGCCGGTGATCATCACGGTTTTGATCCCCATGCTGCGCAGTTCGGCGAAGCGTGCTTTGATACCGCTTTTCACGATATCTTTCAGTTCCACTACGCCAAGCACGCGTTTGCCTTCTGCAACGACCAGCGGCGTTCCTCCGCTGCGTGCAACGTTGGATACCGCTTCCTCGACCTGATGCGGAAAATCGCCATTGTTCGCTTCAATGTAGCGACGCAGGGCATCAACAGCGCCTTTACGAATGGTACGTTGGCCGAAATTGACACCGCTCATACGCGTCTGGGCGGTAAAGGGAACAAAGGTCGCGTCCAGCGAACGTAAGTCCTGTTCCGCTAGGTTAAAGCGCTGCTTTGCCAGCACCACGATACTGCGGCCTTCGGGCGTTTCATCGGCTAAAGACGCGAGACGCGCGGCGTCAGCCAGCGCCTGCTCGGTGACGCCCGGCGCAGGCAGGAAAGCCGAAGCCTGACGGTTACCCAACGTAATGGTGCCAGTTTTATCCAGCAGCAGAACATCGATATCGCCTGCCGCTTCGACCGCGCGACCGCTGGTGGCAATGACATTAGCTCCCAACATCCGACTCATCCCCGCCACGCCGATTGCCGATAGCAGGCCACCGATAGTGGTCGGAATCAGACAGACAAGCAGGGCGACAAGTACCGTCACGCCGACGACATCGCCGCTGTTATTCGCCTGTACACCAAACCATGAAAACGGGTAGAGCGTGGCCGTCACTAATAGGAAGATGAGCGTTAACTCGATCAACAGGATGGTTAGTGCGATTTCGTTTGGCGTTTTACGACGCTGCGCCCCTTCAACCATGGCGATCATTCGATCGAGGAAGGTTTCGCCGGGGTTGACGCTGCACTGAATCACCAGCCAGTCGGACAGCACGCGTGTGCCGCCAGTGACGGAAGCGAAATCACCACCGGACTCACGGATTACAGGTGCGGATTCCCCGGTAATGGCGCTTTCATCGACAGATGCGCCGCCTTCCAGCACTTCGCCGTCGCACGGGATGGTTTCACCCGCGCTCACCAGTACGATATCGCCTTTACGCAGGCTGTCGGCCGGAACCGATTCCGAACTGGCATCGTGATTCGGTGCCGAGAGTTTGTTCGCCCAACTGGTTTTCTTTACGCCTTTCAACGCATTTGCCTGCGCTTTGCTGCGACCTTCTGCCAGCGCTTCGGCCATGTTGGCAAACAGCACGGTAAACCATAACCAGAGTGATACCAGCCCAGTAAACATGGCGTTGCCTTCTGTTTTACCAACCAGAATAGCCAGCCAAACGAGAGTGGTCAGCATACTGCCGAGGTACACCACAAACATGACTGGGTTGCGCCACTGCACGCGCGGGTCGAGTTTCTTCAGCGCATCTTTCAGCGCTGAGCGGATTAACGTTCTGTCAAACAGCGTTTGCTGTTTATGTTTGCCAACGTGGCGGGAGGCCTCACCCTGTTGAGATGAGGTCGGTTCCTGTGTGGCCTGATGATCCATCGTGTGACGAGTCATAAAGAGTCTCCAGCCTTAGTGAGTCAGGCCGAACTGTAAATGTTCAGCAACTGGCCCTAACGCCAGTGCAGGGATAAATGTCAGCGCACCAATCAGCAGAACGATGGCGATGAGCATGCCGATAAACAGCGGACTGCGGGTAGACAGCGAGCCTTTGCTTTCCGGCTGGCGCTTTTTCACGACCAGCGAACCGGCGATCGCCAGCACGGGCACCATAACGGCAAAGCGACCCAGCAGCATGGCGACAGCGAGCAAGACGTTATAGAACGGCGTATTGACGCTCAGGCCAGCAAACGCACTGCCGTTGTTGTTCGCGGCGGAAGATACGGCATAGAGCACTTCGCTAAAGCCGTGTGCGCCGGGGTTCAGAATGCCGCCGCGTCCGGCTTCTGTACTCAGCGCCAGCGCGGTGCCGAGCAACACCAGTGCGGGGGGAATCAGAATCGCCAGTGCCGTCATCTTCATCTCATAGACTTCGATCTTTTTGCCCAGATATTCCGGTGAACGACCAATCATCAGGCCAGCGATAAAGACGGTCAGAAGTACGAACAACAGCATGCCGTACAACCCAGAGCCGACGCCGCCGAACACCACTTCACCAATCTGCATCAGCCACAGGGGAACCATACCGCCGAGTGCCGTGAAGGAGTCGTGCATGGCGTTCACTGCACCTGTCGACGTCGCCGTGGTGACAACGGCATACAGGCTGGAAGTCAGAACGCCAAAACGTGTCTCTTTGCCTTCCAGATTTGCCGCGCTGTCCGCCCCTAATGCCAGCAGATGTGGGTTACCGGTGACCTCCATTTTCATCACTACGGCAGCTGCGACGATAAAGATCAGTGCCATCGCCCACAGCAGCGCATGACCCTGACGCTTGTCGCTGACGGCTTTACCAAAAGCGAAGCACAGCGCCGTAGGAATCAGCAGGATCGCCAGCATTTGTACGATGTTGCTGAGTGCCGTCGGGTTTTCAAACGGATGCGCCGAATTTGCGCCAAAGAAGCCGCCACCGTTGGTGCCCAGCAATTTAATCGCTTCCTGTGAGGCAACAGGGCCCATTGGCAGCGTTTGGGCTGCGCCGTCCAGCGTGGTCAGGTGCTGGTAAGGCAGCAGGTTTTGCAACACACCCTGACTGACGAAGAACAGCGCCAACAGCAGGGACAGCGGCAGTAACACGTACAGCGTGATACGCAACAGATCGAGCCATGCGTTGCCCAGCGTATCGACACAGCGACGGGAAAATGCGCGGATTAACGCGAAGGCCACTGCAATACCGCTGGCGGCGGAAAGGAAGTTTTGTACCGTTAGTCCGACCATCTGGCTCAGGTAGCTCAGCGTGTTTTCACCGCTGTAAGCCTGCCAGTTGGTGTTGGTGACAAAGCTGACTGCCGTGTTTAACGCTAAATGCCACGATAGCCCCGGCATATTTTCTGGGTTAAGCGGCAGATTGCCCTGAGCCATTAGCAGTACAAACAGGACGACAATGCCGATCAGGTTAAGCGCCAGAATAGCCGCAGCATACTGCTGCCAGCGCATCTCCGTTGTATCCAGAGCGAAGAAGCGCGCCGTCTTCGTTTCGAATTTTTGCAGGAGCGTCCCTGTTTCGCCCTCAATCAGACGAGCCAGTCCGCTACCTAACGGCTGGGCGACGATCAGCACCGTAAGCAGCAGACCAAAGATCAGTAAAAAAGCGTCAGCGGCCATCAGAATTCCTCCGCCTTCAATAAGGCATAAACCAGATAGGCCAGTAACAGCAGCACGAGTAGGCCGCCTAAGACGATGCTAAGCGTCACAACACACCTCCAGAACAAAATAGACAGCATCAGGGTAGGAAAACGTAGGAAAAGAAGGTGCAAATTTCCCGTCTGTGGGCGTAAAAAAAGTATAAAAATGGGGTGAAAAGTAGACGCTGGAGGTGGTGATGAGGTTACGGTGTTCACAAAATCGGATGTGGCGAGAAGGCTGGCGTAAATTGATCCAATCTAAAAACCATAAATTAACTAATGGTAATTTTATTTTTAACCTTATTGTAACTTAATGACGTGATGGCGAAAAAAGTTGGCGATTATTTCATCTTTTTCTGGTCCGATGAGTAGTAAACTTTCAGGAAAAGCGGTAAAATTTTAACCAATATCACAGTTCTTATTTTATCGTTATTAAGAGCGCTTCTGAAAAAGAGTGCTTATCCCAGAGGAGGATCGTTATGTCGCTTTATACTACTTATCCCTTGCACCGTATTCTCCTGCGTCGCGCCGCCGTGATTGCTATCGGCGTGCTGGCGTTACCGGTGATGCTGTTCCGCCGCGATCGGGCGCGTTTCTACAGCTATTTACACCGCGTCTGGCTGAAAACCAGCGATAAACCGGTATGGATGGCGCAGTCCGAAGCCGCCGCCTGCGATTTCTATTAAGAATACCGCGCTATTGACGTTGTCGTTGACTGCTCTGGGCGCGTAATAGTGACGTCAGCACATTGCATACTGACGCCACCTGTTTGAACAAGATCATATTCAACGGCAATCATTAAGCGCCATTTCCGTTACGGATCTGGCGCTTATTTTGTTTTTAGCGAATGAAATCGTAACGCCAACAACATCACCGATAGACTGATAAACACCGCAACGCTTGCCATCGCCATACCATCTCCGACTGAACCTTGCTCGAACTGACGCCAGACAAAAATGGATACCGTCTGCACGCCAGCAGGTGATAGCAAGAGTGATGTCACCAGCTCGCGTGACGCGACGGCAAAGACCAACATCATTGCTGCCAGCAGGCTGGGAAATACCAGCGGGAAAACAATCAACCGTAATGCCGCGATTGCGCTAGCACCGTGAACGCGTGCCGCAGATTCCAAATTACTGCCGATTTGCGCCAATGCCGCACTGCTATAGCGGACGGGGTAGGGTAAAAGTAGGCAACTGTATGACAGTAGCAAAATCACCCAGGTGTTATAGGGCGTTATCGGCCAGAAACGTTGGTTCCAGGCAAGAATCAATCCCACTCCGACAACAATCCCCGGCAGTGCGGCGGGTAACATCGATAGCCCATCCAGCACTGCCGCCCCTCGAATACGTTTGGCGACGACAAACCAGGCTGCGAGAAAGCCGACCGTTCCCGTCAGTAACGCACTGCCGACAGCCAGCCCCAGACTGGTCGTCAATGCGGGTAGCGCTTCGTTTTCGTAATCAATCAACATGGTGAAGTGCTGCCAGGTTAAATTTTGCCAGGAAATAGCGCTGGATATGGTGGCAGAAAACGCCGTAATCAGCATGGAAGCAAGCGGAATCCCTACGGCCAGCAGGCCCACAACGCTAAACAGCAGTAATACCGGCCAGCGCCATATACCTAATGGACTAGTGACAATGGCGGCGGGTTTGCCTGTGGTCGTTTCCACATTGCTACCAGCGACGATCGCCCTCTGTAGGGTAAATGCACAGAGCGCGATAGCAACTAACAGCAAGGACAGCACCGCTGAACCAGAGAGATCGATCGGCCAGTCAGCCAGACGCTGCTCGATATTTGTCGTCAGTACCTGAATGCCAGCCCGCGATCCCAATGCTGCGGGTATGCCGTACTCTTCGATTGCCAGCGTGAAGGCGAGTAGCAGGCTGGCCGCTGTCGCGGGGAGTGACAATGGCAGCGTGACCCGCAAGAATGCCTGCCAGCTACTGGCACCGTGAACGCGTGCGACATCGGCAAGACGGTTTCCACTTGCGGCCATACTGCGTGAAACGGCGAAATAGACCACTGGGAAAATATTGAGCGTCATTACCCCAATCATGCCAGGCAATGAAAACAGAACCTCACCGAGTTGAATAGGTAATATCTGTTCCGCATAACCTCTTGGCTGTAGTGCCAGCATCCACGATAGTCCGGCGATATAAGGCGGGATCAGGAATGGAATGAGAAACAGTAAATCCCAAAATCTTGCCAGCGGTAGCGCAAAGAGCCCACGCAACGCACCGAGTGGAATAGCAATTACCGCACAGCACAAGGCAACACCAAGCCCAAGCAGCAGCGTATTTTTCAACAACGCAAACAGGCGTGCCTGTGCGAAAACGTCTGCAAAGGCCGAGAACGGATTTGAAAAAGAACCCGCACTCAAATTGGGGAAGATCGCCTGTAGTGCAACGAACAATACGGGAATGCCAACCAGAATAAAAAGCACCGCTACCGTCAGCAGTGGCAGTAGAGCCAACTTGTTCATCTGATACTCCAGCCTTGCTGACTGTCGTCAGCAAGGCGTTATCGATACTCATCATACTTCAAGCTGTGTGAGCACTTACTTGGTTACTCGATCCCTCCGTGGATTCATGCATGTATTGCTCAAAAATATCGCGTTGTGTAAAACGCGAACATTTTGTCCTGCAGCTCGAACTATCCAGGGTATGTCATGACTGAACAGGCTTAGCGTTGACCAAATAAGGCTGCAAAGCGATCGAGAACGGCTGCACGGGAAGCGGAGGCGCTATCGCCTTCCGGCAGCAATGTCAGGTTCTTAAACAGAGGGCGCTTGGCTTCAATGTCCTGACGCGCTGGCATCAACCAGGCTTCCGCGACGGCTTTTTGGCCTTCAGGCGACAACATGTAGTTGATGAAGTCTTTTGCCTGCTGCTGGTTTTTGCTACTTTTCAGGATCATCATCGGGCGAGGGGCAATGACGGTGCCGCTGGAAGGGAAAATGACTTTAATTGATTCACCTGATTCCATGCTGCCGTAAGAAACGTAGTCCACTGCGCCGAAAACGGCGGTTTTCGCGCCTTGCAACACGGGCGTTAATGCCTGTGCGTTCGGGCCTGCGATGATCATGCCGTTGGCTTTTAAGCGATCGAACATCTCCCACGCTTTATCCTTTTCCGCATTTTGCAAACCAATTAGCAGATCGAGCGAGGCGCCTGACAGCGCAGGGTCTGGTGTAGTGACTTTATCTTTAAATTCAGGTTTGGTGAGGTCGTTCCAGTCTTTAGGTTCTGGGGTGCCGCTCTTGCTGTTCCACACAATGCCCAGCGCGGAAATCCCCTGTGCCACGTAGAAAGGGGTTTTGAACTGAGCAGGCACGGTGGCAGCATTCGGGCTATCAAACTCCAACAGCCAGCCTCGTTGCTGCAAATCTGTTGCGGTATCCCAAGAGGCAGAAATCAGGACATCTGCACGTGGATTGGCCTGCTCGGCTTCCAGTCGGGCCATGACTTTACCGGTTGTTGCCTGAAAAACATCGACTTTCACGCCTGTCTGTTTTTCATAACCGGCTGCCAGTTTCTTTGCCAATGCTCCCGGTCCGGCGGTGTACAGCGTCAGGGCATGTGCGCTGCCTGTCACCGCGGCTAATGAGAGAGCTATACCCATAATGATGCCTCGTTGATTCATGGTAAACCGTGTGTTTTTCATTGCATTTTTCCCCAAAGTTAACGTGTGGTGATATCAGTAATGTAGCCTTGCGACATGTGAACAATACGGTGCGCCAGTATGTTGGCTTCGCCTCTGTCGTGGGTGACATACACGGCGGTGGTACCAAGATGGCGTAAGAGCGATGCCATCTCCTGACAAAGCGATTCACGTAGATCCCGGTCGAGATTGGATAACGGTTCATCAAATAGCAGGATGTTCGGCTCTGCGATAATGGCGCGTGCCAACGCGACTCGCTGTTGCTGACCGCCGGATAAATCGGCAGGTTTACGATCGGCAAAATCGGCCAGACCTACGCGCGCTAGCGTGACGTCAACTCGTTGGCGGCAGATATCGCGCGGAACCTTCCTCATCAGCAGCGGAAACCCGACGTTTTGTGCCACGGTCATATGTGGCCACAGTGCGTAGTCCTGAAATACCATGCCAAGATTGCGTTGTTCAGGCGGTAGGGATAGCTGATGACCGGCAACCTGACGATCGCCAAAATGAATGGTGCCTGCATCTGGTTGTAACAACCCAGCCAGCAATTTTAGCAACGTACTTTTGCCGCAGCCGGAAGGCCCCAGCAAGGCCAGAATGGTGCCTCTCGACACATTGAGGCAGATCGAGTCGAGAACCGTTTTTCCTGCGAAAGCGTGGGATAATTTATCGATCGCAATCGCAGCGGGCGTGGCGAGTTCAGCCGTGGTCATTATCACCTCCGCGCAATAACGGGAGGCGATATCCATTGTGATATCGGTGGAGCAGACGAGCGCTTTTTGGCTGCCAATTTAAAAGGCGTAGCAAAGCGTCCCGCCGGTAAAGCAGGGGAAAAAACATGGGGTATCCTCTTTGGGACTCTATATCGGAATGGGGATTGTAGTGGGGGAATAAGGCTATTTGATGACAGATGAAAAGAGGATTGCGGTGTGTCTTCCCGATATGAATTCTGGCCGCAGAGAAAACGACCCTATTTGATCGACATAATCCATCAATCTTATGATTTATTACTTTATTCTTCGCTGTGACTACATAGAGTCGTGGTGAAATCCGCTATGCTGGTCAGAGGGTTTGCAAAATGTCATCAACGCACATGCAGCTTCAAATATGACGGGTATAAGGATAAATCATGACGCTCGAACTCATCCCTGTTGGTATCAGTGCCTGTCTGCTCGGTAATCCCGTGCGGTTTGATGGCGGACATAAACGTTTGACGTTTGCTGTTGAAGAACTGGCACCCTATTTTCGTTTTGAATCTGTTTGCCCAGAAATGGCGATTGGTTTACCGGTACCACGCCCGGCACTCAGGCTGGTGAGAGAAGGGGAAAGCCATGTCACGATGCGTGCCAGCAACGGTTCATCGCTGGATGTTACTCAGCAGATAACGGTTTTTTCCGCTGACAAAGTCAGCCAACTTCAGCACTTATGCGGCTATATCGTCTGTGCCAAATCGCCAAGCTGCGGTATGGAACGCGTGAAGGTTTACGATGAAGCGCAAAAGAATGCGCGTAAAAGTGGAGTCGGCCTGTTTACGCAAGAGCTGATGCGACAAATGCCTTGGCTACCGGTTGAAGAAGACGGGCGCCTGCACGATTCCGGCTTACGGGAAAACTTCATTGAACGCGTGTATGCGCTGCACGAACTGAATCAACTCTGGAAAAATGGGCTGAGCCGTGGTGCGCTCATTGCCTTTCATAGCCGCTATAAATTGCTGCTGCTGGCGCATTCCCAGCCGGAATATCGTGAGCTGGGGCCGTTTGTTGCGGGGATCGATAAGTGGGAATCGCTGGAAGAGTATGTTGTTGAATATCGGACGCGGTTGATGAAGCTGCTGTCGACGCCTGCGACGCGTCGCAACCACACCAATGTGCTGATGCATGTGCAGGGCTACTTCCGACGTCAACTGAGTTCTCAACAGCGACAGGAACTGGCGCAGCTCATCGATCGCTATCGGCAGGGTTTGCAGCCGCTATTGGCACCGATCACGTTGTTAAAACATTACATGGCGGAATATCCCGATGCGTATCTGGCTCAGCAGCGTTACTTTGAGCCGTACCCAGAAGCATTACGCCTGCGTTACGGACACTAGTTTGATCGCCCGAGGAATTTCATGACCACGCATGTCGTTACACATCATGCCGTTACACATGTAGTCTGGCTGCGCAACGACTTGCGCATTACCGATAATCTGGCGCTGTACGCCGCCTGTCAGGATCCGAGTGCGACTGTGCTGGCGGTATTCATTGCGACGCCCGCACAGTGGGAAAAGCACGATATGGCGCCGCGGCAGGCTGCCTTTTTGCTAGAGAACCTGACGTTGGTACAGCATGTGCTGGCCGAGAAAGGTATCCCGCTGCATTACCACGAATGCGCGGACTTTGCGGCGTCGGTTGACTGGCTGATGCAATTTTGTGCGGAGCAGCAGGCCACCGATCTTTTCTACAACCATCAGTATGAAATCAACGAGCGCCTGCGTGATAAGCAGGTGAAAGATCGGCTGGCCGATAGTGTGGTTTGTCACGGTTATCATGACAGCCTGTTGCTGCCGCCGGGTAGCGTGCTGACGGGCAACGGCGAGATGTATAAAGTATTCACACCATTTCGCCAGGCTTTTATCAAGCGGCTGTTGGAAGCGGATACGACGTGCGTACCGGCACCGGATGCACGCGGTGAGCCGATCAATAACACGGCGGAATTAGTGCCGTTTAGCTATCCGCAGTGCGAAGTGGATAGCGAGGATTTCCCCTGCGGTGAACGTGCGGCATTGCAGCAGTTACGCCGTTTTTGCCGCGAGCAGGTGCAGGATTACGATCAACAGCGGGATTTCCCTGCGTTGCCCGGTACCAGCAAGTTGTCTCCGTATCTGGCACTTGGAATTGTATCGCCGCGCCAATGTTTTAACCGCCTGCGTGCTGAATGCCCAGATATGCTGGAACGGCGTGAGGGCGGCGCATTTACCTGGTTTAACGAGCTAGTCTGGCGCGAATTTTACCGTCACCTGATCGTCTCTTGGCCACAACTGTGTAAGCACCGACCGTTTACTGCGTGGACGCAGTGGGTGAAATGGCGGGAATCACCGGAGGATTTAACCGCCTGGCAACAGGGGAAAACCGGCTACCCGATCGTGGATGCAGCAATGCATCAACTGAATGAAACAGGGTGGATGCATAATCGACTGCGTATGATCTGTGCCAGTTTTCTCGTCAAAGATTTACTGATCGATTGGCGTGAAGGTGAGCGCTACTTTATGTCGCAGTTACTGGATGGCGATTTGGCGGCGAATAATGGCGGCTGGCAGTGGGCGGCGTCGACTGGCACCGATGCGGCACCTTATTTTCGTATTTTTAATCCGACAACGCAGGGCGAGCGCTTCGATCCCGATGGTCGGTTTATTCGTCACTGGCTACCCGAGCTGGCCGCGGTGCCGGATAAAGACATTCATCAGCCCCATCGTTGGGCTGACAAACAACACGTTAAGCTGAACTATCCGCTGCCAATCGTTGACCACAAAACCGCTCGTCTGGATACGCTGGCGGCGTTTGAAGCAGCAAAAAATATCGGCATGGCGAATAACGATCGAGAAGAGAAAAGTAAGTATGCGTAATACGGAACTGGAAAGAGTCATTAACGAGAAGCTGAGTACGGAGACGTTTCAGGACTACGCGCCTAACGGTTTACAGGTCGAGGGGCGTGCAGAAGTCAAACGTATTGTGACGGGCGTCACCGCCTCACAGGCACTGCTGGATGCTGCGGTAGAGAAGCAGGCTGATGCGATTCTGGTCCATCACGGCTATTTTTGGAAAAATGAACCGCAGATTGTCTGTGGTATGAAGCGTAACAGACTGAAAACGCTGCTGCTTAATGATATCAACCTCTACGGCTATCATCTGCCGCTGGATGCACACCCAGAATTAGGGAACAACGCACAGCTGGCGGCGCTGCTGGAAATTCAGGTGCAGGGCATGATCGAACCACTGATGCCGTATGGGGAGCTGGCACAGCCCATGACAGCAGAAGCGTTTTGCCGTCGTGTAGAAAAGCGCCTGGGGCGTACTGTGCTGCATTGTGGGGATAATGCACCGCAACAGATACAGCGTGTGGCCTGGTGTACCGGTGGCGGCCAAGGGTTTATTGAACAAGCGGCCCGATTCGGGGTCGATGCCTTTATTACTGGTGAAGTGTCTGAGCAAACTATCCATATCGCTCGCGAGATGGGGCTGCATTTCTTCGCTGCCGGACACCATGCCACCGAGCGCGGCGGTATTCGCGCGTTGGGCGAATGGTTAGCGGCACAACACGGTTTTGATGTGACATTTATTGATATTCCTAACCCGGCCTGATGGGCTGAAAGTAGCGGTATCGCAGCTGAATGATGGCGTATTTTGTATGTTGGCATCTTTGTTGCTTAGCTTTTAAGAAGAAAATTTATCAGTAAGCAATGCTAATCATTTAACCATGTTCACCATGATGGATAAAACGCGATTCAGGAGGAAAGATTGCAACGAGCACGGTGTTATCTTCTGGGCGAGAGGGCTGTCGTACTGGAACTGGAACCGCCAATGTCGCTGGAGAGCCAGCAGCGGATATGGGGGCTTGCCGAGCGCCTGAATCACCATGAAGAGGTGCTGGAAGTGATTCCGGGTATGAACAACCTGACGGTGCTGTTGGCGCATCCGCAACAGGTGGCGCTGGATGCGATTGAACGTTTGCAGCGTTGGTGGGAAGAAAGCGAATCGCTGGTGTTTGACCCACGAGATATCGACATCCCTGTCATTTATGGTGGAGAGGCGGGGCCAGATCTGGCAGAAGTTGCCGCTCACAGTGGCCTGACGGTGAGCCAGGTTGTGGAAGCGCATGCGGCTGCACAGTACGTGGTCTATTTTTTGGGCTTCCAACCGGGTTTTGCCTACCTTGGCGGATTAAATGAAAAACTGCATATGCCGCGTCGTGCCGAACCTCGTCTGCGCGTGCCAGAGGGATCGGTCGGGATTGGTGGTGCGCAAACGGGGATCTATCCGCTGGCAACGCCGGGCGGCTGGCAACTGATTGGACGTACATCATTGACGCTGTTCAACCCGCAAACGATGCCGCCAACGCTGTTACGCCCTGGAGATAACGTTCGGTTCCTGCCACAGAAGGAGGGCATATGCTGAAAGTTATCCATGCCGGATTGCATACTTCGGTGCAGGACGGCGGTCGCGTCGGCTTTCGCCGTTTGGGAATCAGCCAGTCAGGTGCGCTCGACCTGCCTGCTCTGAAAATGGCTAACCTGCTGGTGGGCAACGCAGAGAGCGCCGCGGCGCTGGAAATTACACTGGGCAAGTTTACTGCAACGTTCACTACGGCCTGCTGGGTGGCGCTTACCGGTGCGGACTGCCATGCCGAACTGGATGGAAAACCACTCTGGACTGGCTGGCGTTTCGCCGTGAAGCCGGGGCAAACGTTGAAAATGCGCCTGCCGCGTAACGGAATGCGCAGCTATTTGGCTCTGTCCGGCGGAGTGGATGTGCCGGAGGCGCTCGGTTCGCGCAGTACCGACTTGAAAGCCGGATTTGGTGGCTTTGACGGACGTTTACTACTGGATGGCGATGAGCTTCCGCTGGGAACGCCGACTCGCGAACTGACGCGAGAAGTCGGGATCAAGCAGCTGTTATTCAGCAATCGCGTGCGGGCATTGCCAGGACCGGAATATCAGGAATTCAGCGAAGAGATGCAGGAGCTGTTCTGGCGAACCTCTTGGCAGTTGAGTCCGCAAAGTAACCGCATGGGATACCGTTTGTTGGGGGCGGAGCTACAGCGCACCACATCGTCAGGCAATAAACCGCGCGAGCTGCCATCACATGGGCTGCTGCCGGGCGTCGTGCAGGTTCCACATAATGGTCACCCTATTGTGCTGCTGGCGGATGCGCAGACTACGGGCGGTTATCCGCGTATTGCGAGCGTGATCGAAGCCGACTTGTTCCATCTGGCACAAATTCGACTTGGTGAACCGATACATTTTATTCACTGTACGCCAGCTCAGGCGCAAAAAGCCGCTGACGAACAGCGGCGTTACCTCGAACAACTGGCGTGGAGGCTGCATGATTATTGATCTGAATGCCGATCTGGGCGAGGGCGGCGAGCATGATGAAGCGCTGCTGAAGTTGGTGACGTCTGTCAATATTGCCTGTGGATTTCACGCCGGTGACGCCCAAACCATGCGTCAATCAGTACGTTGGGGAATCGGCTATGGGGTCACGCTTGGTGCACACCCCAGCTTTCTCGATCGTGAAAATTTTGGCCGTAAGGCGATGAATGTGCCTGCGGAAATTGTCTTTGCGCAGATGGTGTATCAGTTGGGGGCGCTCAGCGCGATCGTCGCTGTTGAAGGTGGAACGCTGTCGCACGTTAAGCCCCACGGTATGCTTTACAATCAGGCTGCGAGCGAACCGGCATTGGCTGATGCGGTAGCCAAGGCGGTTAAGGTCGTTAACCCGGCGTTGCGTTTGGTCGGGTTGGCGGGAAGTGAGTTGATTCGCGCCGGAAAACGACTCGGGCTAGAAACACGTCAGGAAGTTTTCGCCGATCGTTGCTATCTGCCAGACGGGTCGCTGGTGCCGCGCACTCAGGCTGGTGCGCTGATTAATAGCGATGAACTGGCGCTGGCGCAGACGCTGGAAATGATTCAACGCCAGCGGGTTAGGGCGATCGACGGTTCCTGGGTTAACGTACAAGCGGATACCGTGTGTATTCACGGTGATGGGCAACACGCGCTGCTGTTTGCCCGCAAGTTGCGTAACTGCTTTAGCCAGCACCAGATAGCAGTTGCTGCGACATAATCATTATTTTTGTATTACGGGGATAATAGATGAAAACCGTTTTGATCACGGCGTTTGAACCTTTTGAGGGCGAAGCGATTAATCCTTCATGGGAAGCGGTAAAAGACCTTCATCAGCGGGAAGTTGGCGGCGTGCGAGTAGTGGCTTGCCGTTTATCTTGCGTCTTTTATCTATCACTGGATCAGCTCTATCGTGCGATAGCCGAATGGCAGCCGGAAGTGGTGATCGCGGTGGGGCAGGCGGGCGGCCGTGCCGATATTTCTGTCGAACGCGTGGCGATTAATATTAATGATGCCCGAATTGCGGATAACCGAGGCAACCAGCCGATTGATACGCCCGTGGTGGAAAAGGGGCCAGCGGCGTATTTCTCGACGCTACCGGTGAAAGCGCTGGTTCAGGCATTACATGTGGCGGGAATTCCAGCCTCGGTGTCGCAAACCGCAGGGACGTTTGTCTGCAATCACGTGATGTACGGGCTTTTACACCAGTTGCACCAACAAGGTGATGTGGTCCGCGGTGGTTTTGTTCATATTCCTTATTCACCGGAACAGGCGGCACGACATCCCGGCGAGCCGAGTATGCCAACGCCGTTAGTCACGGCGGCGCTGGAAGTGATGATTAAGCAGTTGCTGGTGCAGCAGGTTGACGTGGCGATTACTGGCGGGGCATTACATTAATTTAGCGAATCGCTCAGTCGCAGAGCGTCTGATTTTCAGGGAGTAGTCGAGTATGCCGGAAGGGCCGGAAATTCGTCGGGCGGCCGATAAGCTGGTTGAGGCTGTCGTGGGAAAAACGCTGACGCGCGTCTGGTTTGCGTTTCCAGAACTGAAGCCGTACGAAACCGAATTGGTTGGGCAGCAGGTCAGGCAGATCGAAACACGCGGGAAGGCGCTACTGACCTATTTTAGCCACGATCGCGTGTTGTATAGCCACAATCAGCTGTATGGCGTGTGGCGAGTCGTGAATGCTGGTGAGTCGCCGGAAACGAAGCGGGATTTACGCATCCGGCTGGAGACGCAGGATCGCGCTATTCTGCTCTACAGTGCATCGGATATTGAAATGCTGACATTGGAGACGCTCACGGCGCATCCTTTCCTGCAACGTATTGGGCCGGATGTATTGGATCTTTCTCTGACGCCAGAACAGGTGTGTGAGCGTTTGTTATTACCGCGTTTTCGTCGTCGCCAGTTCAGTGGGCTGCTGCTGGATCAGGCTTTTCTTGCTGGGCTGGGGAATTATCTGCGCGTCGAGATTCTGTGGCAGGCACAGCTGGCACCGCAGCATACGGCCTCGCAGTTGAATGAGGAACAGTTGCAAACGCTAAGTCGAGCGTTGCTGAAGATTCCTCGGTTGTCCTACAACACGCGTGGCACCGCGGATGAAAATCGACATCATGGGGCAATTTTTTCGTTCAAGGTTTTCCATCGAGAAGGGGAAAGCTGTGAGCGCTGCGGCGGAACCATTGAAAGAACGATGCTGTCATCACGCCCGTTTTATTGGTGCCCGCACTGCCAGAGCTAGAGCTAGTAGAGGTAAGAGAAATACGGTTCTGAAACAAAAAGCCGGATAGTGATATCCGGCCTTTTTGTACGTACTGAATGAATTAATCGTGTTTCAGATTGGACGCAAAGTCACGTTTGTCGTAGCCGGTGTACAGCTGACGTGGACGGGCAATTTTGATGCCGTCGGCGTGCATTTCGCTCCAGTGCGCAATCCAGCCCACGGTACGCGCCATCGCGAAGATGACGGTAAACATGGAAGACGGAATCCCCATCGCTTTCAGGATGATACCTGAGTAGAAGTCCACGTTCGGGTACAGTTTCTTCTCAATGAAGTACGGATCGTTTAGCGCGATATGTTCTAGCTCCATCGCCACTTCCAGCAGATCATCTTTTCTGCCTAGCTCTTTCAGCACTTCATGGCAGGTTTCACGCATGACTGTGGCGCGCGGATCGTGGTTTTTGTACACACGGTGACCGAAGCCCATCAGGCGGAAGGAGTCGTTCTTGTCTTTTGCACGCTCGATAAACGCCGGGATGTGTTCCACGCTGCTGATTTCTTCCAGCATACGCAGACAGGCTTCGTTCGCGCCGCCGTGCGCCGGTCCCCACAGCGAGGCGATCCCCGCGGCGATACAGGCAAACGGGTTTGCACCAGACGACCCCGCAGTACGCACGGTAGAAGTCGAGGCGTTTTGTTCGTGATCGGCATGCAGGATCAGAATACGGTCCATAGCCCGTTCTAGCACCGGATTCACAACATATTCTTCACAAGGAGTGGAGAACATCATATGCAGGAAATTACCCGCGTAGGACAGGTTGTTTTTCGGATAAACAAACGGCTGGCCCAGTGAATATTTGTAGCACATCGCCGCAACGGTTGGCATTTTGGACAGCAGGCGGTAGGCCGCGATTTCGCGGTGGCGCTCAATGCTAATGTCCAATGAATCGTGGTAGAACGCTGCCAGTGCACCGGTGACGCCACATAAGACGGCCATTGGATGTGAATCACGACGGAAACCGTGGAACAGACGGGTAATCTGCTCATGGATCATCGTGTGGCGAGTAACGGTTGTCTTAAAGGTTTCATACTGTTCTGCCGTCGGGGGTTCGCCGAACAGCAGGATGTAACAAACTTCAAGATAATTAGATTTTTCAGCCAGTTGGGCAATTGGGAAGCCACGGTGCAGCAGGATGCCTTCGTCGCCGTCGATATAGGTAATCTTGGATTCGCAAGATGCGGTAGAGGTAAAGCCGGGGTCAAATGTGAAGTAACCTTTAGAACCGAGGGGACGAATATCAATCTCATCATACCCCAATGTGCCAGATAGGACATTTAGCTCAATTGGATCTTTACCCTCTAGAGTAAGTGTTGCTTTTTTATCAGCCATTTACAGTCTCCTTAGCGCTTTTAATTTTAAAAATTTTCACTGAAGAAATACCGTCATGCCTGCGCACCGGACGAAAAACGTCCAGTGAAACTCTGTTGTGACACAGTCGTCAAATAGGATACAGAGTAAGGCGGATAGCCGCATTCAGGATGAAAAATTCGTTCTCCAGGTAATTAGCGATCTTCAGGCAATTAACAATGCTCTGAATAGATTGTAGTCATTACCTATGATTTTTACGTGGACTCTCTTCACTGTTACATAAGTTACGCCAGTGTGGAAGTCTCGCCGTCGTGCTTTAACACATCATAAGAAATTCAATCCCCTAGTTGTAATTGAAATGTTGAACTTTTGTCAAATCAGATAATTAATTTTATATAAATTGTGAAATTCGTGATCTAAATCACTGTTCGGGGCAAATGTCACCAAACAGTTTGTATGGGAATTGTAATGAGAATGTGAAGGACCTATACTCCCGCCAGGTCTCCGGAATCACCCTGCAGTAGGAGCACCCAGTATGAAAGGATCATGCGCTGTTTAGACACCGGAACGTCGATGTTTGAGCGCGTATCGTAAACCCACTCTCAGGGCTGCAACTTTCATGCTGTCTGACCTCACATCAGGCCCGGAGGAAGAAACAATAATAAAAGCTGTGTGGGCAAATCCGTGAAAAAACAAAGACCTGTCAATCTGGAATTGCAGACGATCCAGTTTCCCGTTACTGCGATAGCATCTATTCTTCACCGCGTCTCTGGCGTTATCACCTTTGTCGCTGTCGGTATTTTACTGTGGCTGTTAGGCACCTCTCTTTCTTCCGAGGAAGGGTTCCTGCGCGCTGCGGAAATTATGGATAGCTTCATCGTCAAGTTTATCGTCTGGGGCATCCTCGTTGCGTTGGCTTATCACATTGTTGGTGGTATACGTCACCTATTGATGGATTTTGGCTATATAGAAGAAGACCTTGCCGCAGGTAAGCGTTCTGCAAATCTCTCATTTATTATTACTGTCGTGCTTTCAATTCTGGCTGGAGTCCTCGTATGGTAAGCAATGCTTCTGCGTTAGGACGCAATGGCGTACACGATTGGTTACTGATTCGCGCTTCCGCCATCGTCATTGTTCTATATGTAATTTATCTCATTGGCTTTATTGCTACGGCTGGCGACATCACTTATGAAATCTGGCGTGGTTTCTTCGCGATGGCTCTCACCAAAGTATTCACACTGCTAACCTTATTTTCCATTCTGGTTCATGCCTGGATAGGGATGTGGCAAGTGCTGACCGACTACATTAAACCGCTGGCCTTACGCCTGACTTTACAGTTGGCGATTGTTATAGCGCTGTTGGTGTACGTCATTTATGGAACTATTGTGGTGTGGGGTGCGTGATGAATTTGCCAGTCAGAGAATTTGATGCAGTGGTTGTTGGTGCGGGTGGTGCAGGAATGCGCGCCGCGCTGCAAATCTCCCAAATGGGCCTGTCCTGTGCCCTGTTATCCAAAGTGTTCCCAACCCGTTCCCATACTGTGTCCGCGCAGGGCGGTATTACCGTTGCGCTGGGTAACACCCATGAAGATAACTGGGAATGGCACATGTATGACACCGTAAAAGGGTCGGATTACATTGGCGATCAGGACGCGATTGAATATATGTGTAAAACCGGCCCGGAAGCGATTCTGGAACTGGAACACATGGGATTACCGTTCTCCCGTCTGGATGATGGCAGTATTTATCAGCGTCCGTTCGGCGGCCAATCCAAGAACTTTGGCGGTGAGCAGGCCGCACGTACCGCAGCTGCCGCTGACCGTACCGGCCATGCGCTGCTGCACACGCTGTATCAGCAGAACCTGAAAAATAACACCACTATCTTCTCCGAATGGTATGCCCTCGATCTGGTGAAAAATCAGGATGGTGCTGTTGTCGGCTGTACGGCGATCTGTATCGAAACCGGTGAAGTGGTCTATTTCAAAGCGAAGGCGACCGTGCTGGCAACCGGTGGCGCGGGCCGTATCTACCAGTCCACCACCAATGCGCACATTAATACTGGCGACGGCGTAGGTATGGCGTTGCGTGCCGGTGTTCCGTTGCAGGACATGGAAATGTGGCAGTTCCACCCAACCGGCATTGCTGGTGCGGGTGTGCTGGTAACCGAAGGCTGCCGTGGTGAAGGTGGCTATTTGCTGAATAAGCACGGTGAGCGTTTCATGGAACGCTACGCGCCAAATGCGAAAGATCTGGCGGGTCGTGACGTTGTTGCCCGTTCTATTATGATCGAAATTCGTGAAGGCCGCGGCTGTGAAGGTCCGTGGGGACCGCACGCCAAGCTGAAGCTTGACCATCTGGGTAAAGACGTTCTGGAATCTCGCCTGCCGGGTATTTTGGAACTGTCCCGTACATTTGCTCACGTCGATCCAGTGAAAGAGCCGATTCCTGTTATTCCAACCTGCCACTATATGATGGGCGGTATTCCGACCAAAGTAAGCGGTCAGGCGTTGACGGTGAATGAGAAAGGCGAGGATGTGGTGATTCCAGGGTTGTTTGCCGTGGGTGAAATTGCCTGCGTATCGGTCCATGGTGCTAACCGTCTGGGCGGTAACTCGCTGCTCGACCTAGTGGTATTCGGCCGCTCGGCGGGTATCCATCTGCGAGAGTCGTTGGAAGAGCAGGGCGAAAGTCGTGATGCCAGCGAATCTGATATTGAAGCGTCACTCGACCGCATGAATCGTTGGAACAATACGCGTTCCGGTGAAGATCCGGTTGAAATCCGCAAGGCGCTGCAATCCTGTATGCAGAATAACTTCTCGGTATTCCGTGAAGGCGATGCGATGGCCAAAGGGCTGGAAGAGCTGAAAGTGATCCGTGAGCGCCTGAAAGACGCGCGTTTGGATGATACATCAAGCGAGTTCAACACCCAGCGCATTGAGTGTCTGGAACTGGATAACCTGATGGAAACCGCTTACGCAACGGCGGTTTCGGCTAACTTCCGTACTGAAAGCCGTGGTGCCCATAGCCGCTTTGATTACCCAGAACGTGACGATGAGAATTGGCTGTGCCATTCGTTGTATCTGCCGCAAACCGACAGCATGACTCGCCGTGAGGTGAACATGCAGCCTAAATTGCGTGCGGCGTTCCCGCCGAAAATACGTACTTATTAATTGCGGAGATCAAACGATGAAAGTCGAATTTTCTATTTATCGTTATAACCCGGATGTTGATGATGCTCCGCGGATGCAGGATTACCAACTGGAGGCGGAAGAAGGCCGCGACATGATGCTGCTGGATGCGCTGATGTTGCTGAAAGAGCAGGATCCGACGCTCTCATTCCGTCGTTCCTGTCGCGAAGGCGTCTGTGGTTCCGACGGCGTTAACATGAACGGCAAAAACGGGCTGGCCTGTATTACGCCAGTTTCCGCGTTACGGCGCGGAAACAGCAAAATTGTTATCCGTCCTTTACCGGGATTACCGGTTGTACGTGATTTGGTAGTGGACATGGGACAGTTCTATGCTCAATATGAGAAAATAAAGCCTTACCTGTTGAATAATGGGAAAAATCCGCCAGCGCGTGAACATCTGCAATCGCCTGAACAACGTGCCAAGCTGGATGGATTGTATGAGTGCATTATGTGTGCCTGCTGCTCAACGTCTTGCCCATCGTTCTGGTGGAACCCAGACAAATTTGTTGGGCCTGCTGGGTTATTGGCCGCGTACCGTTTCCTGATTGACAGTCGTGATACGGAAACTACGCCACGACTTGACGATCTGGACGATGCGTTCAGCGTCTTCCGCTGCCACGGCATCATGAACTGCGTTAGCGTTTGTCCGAAAGGGTTGAACCCGACCAAGGCTATTGGTCATATTAAATCGATGTTGCTGCACCGCAGCGCGTAACCGATAGTTGATACGTAACGCGTTATTGCATAAAGATTAAGTAGTAAAACATGTATCTCCCTCTGAAGTTGCTATTCTTCAGAGGGAGCGCAGGAAACCTTTAAAAACCGGCTTGCGCGCCAGAACCGGTTTTTAAAGGTTCCTTAGGGGGAATGGATACCCTAAGCGCGTACCGATTGTACGACAAGTGAACCGTTTGTATGGCAAACGATATACGGACACTAATTACATGTTAACCACGGCGAAAACTGAAGCTTATTAGCTTAAGGGATCATAATGCAGAACGGCGCGATGAAGGCCTGGCTGGATTCCTCCTATTTGGCGGGTGCGAATCAGTCCTACATAGAGCAACTCTATGAAGATTTTTTAACCGATCCTGACTCGATCGAACATAGCTGGCGCTCGATCTTCCAGCAATTGCCTACGAGCGGGGTCAAACCGGATCAACTCCATTCCAAAACGCGCGACTATTTCCGCCGTCTGGCGAAAGACTCTTCGCGCTTTACCTCATCAGTCACCGATCCCGATATTGATGTCAAGCAGGTCAAGGTATTGCAGCTGATCAATGCGTTCCGCTTCCGTGGGCATCAGCAGGCCAATCTGGACCCGATTTTCCTGCGTCCTCAGGAGCCTGTTGCAGAACTGGATCTGGATTATCATAACCTGACTCAGGATGACCTACAGGAATCCTTCAATGTGGGGTCTTTTGCCATCGGCAAAGACACCATGAAGCTGGAAGATCTGTATGACGCGCTGAAACGCACCTACTGCGGTTCTATCGGTGCTGAATATATGCATATGACCAGCACGGAAGAGAAACGTTGGATCCAGCAACGTATTGAATCAGTAACCGGTCAACCGTCGTTTACGGTAGAAGAGAAGCGCCGTTTCCTGAAAGAGCTAACCGCAGCCGAAGGGCTTGAGCGGTATCTGGGTGCCAAGTATCCAGGCGCTAAGCGTTTCTCGCTGGAAGGCGCTGACGCACTGGTTCCTATGCTGAAAGAATTGATTCGCCATGCGGGTGCAAACGATACTCGCGAAGTCGTATTGGGGATGGCGCACCGTGGTCGCCTCAACGTGCTAATCAACGTATTGGGCAAAAAATCTCAGGATCTGTTTGACGAGTTCGCCGGTAAGCATAAAGAACACTTGGGTACCGGTGACGTGAAATATCACCAAGGCTTCTCTTCTGAATTTGATACTGCTGGCGGTCTGGTGCATTTGGCGTTGGCGTTCAACCCCTCGCATCTGGAGATCGTCAGCCCAGTAGTGACGGGATCGGTACGTGCGCGTCTCGATCGCCTGAATAGCCAAAGTGGCCCGCGTGTTTTACCTATCACCATTCACGGCGACGCGGCAATTAGCGGCCAGGGCGTGGTGCAGGAACTGTTGAATATGTCGACGGTGCGTGGCTACGAAGTCGGTGGCACGCTGCGTATTGTGATCAACAACCGTATCGGCTTCACCACCTCCAACCCGCTGGATATTCGCTCAACAGAATACTGTACGGATGTGGGTAAAATGGTGCAGGCACCTATTTTCCACGTTAACGCAGACGATCCGGAAGCGGTGGCGTTTGTTACACGTTTGGCGCTGGATTTCCGCAACGCCTTCAAACGCGATGTGTTCATCGATCTGATTTGTTACCGCCGTCACGGCCATAACGAAGCCGACGAGCCAAGTGCAACGCAGCCAATGATGTATCAGAAGATCAAAAAGCATCCGACACCACGTAAGGTGTATGCCGATCGTCTGGAACAGGAAAAAACGATCACACAGGAAGATGCCACCGAAATGGTCAATCTGTTCCGTGACGCGTTGGATGCCGGTGAGTGCGTAGTCGATGAATGGCGTGAGATGGATATGCAGTCCTTTACCTGGACGCCGTATCTCAATCATGAATGGGATGAGCCTTATCCGCACAGTACGGAAATGAAACGTTTACAAGAGCTTGCAAAACGTATCAGCGAAGTACCGGAAGGCATTGAGATCCATCCTCGTGTTGCCAAAGTTTATTCCGACCGTGCCGAAATGGCCGCTGGCAATAAACCGTTCGACTGGGGTGGCGCGGAAACGCTGGCCTACGCCACGTTGGTTGATGAAGGGATTCCGATTCGCCTGTCTGGTGAGGACAGCGGTCGCGGTACGTTCTTCCATCGCCATGCTGTCGTACATAACCAGAAAAATGGTTCCAGCTACACGCCGTTGAACCATGTACATAACGGGCAGGGCGAGTTCAATGTTTGGGACTCCGTACTATCCGAAGAAGCGATCCTCGCGTTTGAATACGGCTATGCGACCGCAGAACCGCGCACGCTGACTATCTGGGAAGCGCAGTTTGGTGACTTTGCCAACGGTGCGCAGGTGGTGATCGATCAGTTCATCAGCTCCGGTGAGCAGAAGTGGGGCCGGATGTGTGGTCTGGTCATGCTGTTGCCACATGGTTATGAAGGGCAGGGCCCAGAGCACTCGTCTGCCAGACTGGAGCGTTATCTGCAACTGTGCGCTGAGCAAAATATGCAGGTCTGTATTCCATCAACACCGGCACAGGTTTATCACATGCTTCGCCGTCAGGCCCTGCGTGGTATGCGCCGTCCGCTGGTGGTCATGTCGCCGAAATCCCTGCTGCGCCATCCGTTGGCGATCTCTTCACTGGACGAACTGGCGAATGGTTCCTTCCAACCAGCGATTGGTGAAGTAGAAGAATTAGATCCGGCAGCCGTGAAGCGTGTCGTGCTTTGTTCCGGTAAGGTCTACTATGATTTGCTGGAACAGCGCCGCAAGAACGAGCAAAAAGATGTCGCTATCGTCCGTATCGAACAGCTTTATCCGTTCCCGCATCAAGCTGTTCAAGCGGCACTGGAACCTTTTTCCCAAGTTCATGATTTCGTATGGTGTCAGGAAGAACCGCTGAATCAGGGAGCCTGGTATTGCAGTCAGCACCATCTCCGTGAAGTGATTCCGTTTGGATCTTCTTTACGTTACGCAGGACGCCCGGCGTCTGCATCACCCGCCGTTGGCTATATGTCCGTACACCAGAAACAACAGAAAGATCTGGTCGATGACGCGCTGAACGTTGATTAAATAAAAGGATAGATAATGAGTAGCGTAGATATTCTTGTACCCGACCTGCCTGAATCCGTCGCTGACGCCACTGTGGCTACCTGGCATAAAAAGCCCGGCGATAGCGTCCAGCGTGATGAAGTATTGGTTGAAATTGAAACTGACAAAGTAGTGCTGGAAGTTCCAGCCTCTGAAGCCGGCATTCTGGATGCCGTGCTGGAAGAAGAAGGCGCAACCGTCATGTCTCGCCAGCTTCTGGGCCGTATTCGCCGTGGCGATAGCTCCGGTAAAGAAACTGGCGAGAAATCTCAGAGTAAAGAATCGACACCGGCACAGCGTCATACGGCTGGTCTGGAAGAAGAGCACAGCGACGCGCTGAGCCCGGCTATCCGTCGCCTAATTGCCGAGCACAATCTCGACGCGTCTGCTATCAAAGGCAGCGGCGTAGGTGGCCGAATTACCCGTGAAGATGTGGATAAGCATTTGGCTGCCCAGAAGAAAGATTCTGCTAAAGCGGCTAAGCCCGAGGCTCCGGCGGCTTCTCCTGCACCTGCTCTGGGCGCGCGCAGCGAAAAACGCGTACCGATGACGCGTCTGCGTAAGCGCGTTGCAGAACGTCTGCTGGAAGCGAAAAACAGCACAGCAATGTTGACGACGTTTAACGAAATCAACATGCAGCCGATCATGGACCTGCGCAAGCAATACGGCGAAGCTTTTGAGAAGCGTCACGGTGTACGTTTGGGCTTCATGTCCTTCTACATCAAAGCCGTCGTTGAAGCGCTGAAGCGTTACCCTGAAGTGAATGCTTCCATTGATGGCGAAGACGTGGTTTACCACAACTATTTCGATGTCAGCATTGCGGTTTCTACCCCGCGTGGTCTGGTTACGCCAGTACTGCGTGATGTGGATGCGCTGGGCATGGCCGACATCGAGAAGCGTATCAAAGAGCTGGCTGTGAAAGGCCGTGACGGCAAACTGACGGTTGAAGAATTGTTGGGTGGTAACTTCACGATTACCAACGGCGGTGTCTTTGGTTCTCTGATGTCTACCCCGATCATCAACCCGCCGCAGAGTGCGATTCTGGGTATGCACGCCATTAAAGATCGCCCAATGGCGGTTGATGGCCAGGTGGTTATTCTGCCGATGATGTATCTGGCGCTTTCTTACGATCACCGCTTGGTTGATGGTCGAGAATCCGTTGGCTTCCTCGTGACGGTGAAAGAGATGTTGGAAGATCCAGCGCGTCTGCTGTTAGACGTTTAATTATCGTTGGATTCATCATGCTCGAAGGCGGACAACCCTGACGGTTCTCCGCCTGAAAAGATATACCCGTTATACTTCAAGCTGCATGTGCGTTGGCCTTCCTCGCTCACCCCAGTCACTTACTGGTGTAAGCTCCTGGGGATTCACTGTGTCGCCGCCTTCCTGCAACTCGAATTATTTAGGGTATAGATAAAATTATGTGCTATGCAGGCCGTTTTTTCTCAACGGCGTTATCCAAATATATCAGAGAGTTTATGGCGTTTTTCTCTACCGAAAGATTCGGTGATGAAAAATCGTCTGCCGACTTATCTCCAAACCTAAATGGATAGAACATCATGAATTTACACGAGTATCAGGCAAAACAACTCTTTGCTCGATATGGTTTACCGGCACCGACCGGCTATGCCTGTACTACACCGCGTGAAGCAGAAGAAGCCGCATCTAAGATTGGCTCGGGTCCGTGGGTCGTAAAATGTCAGGTTCACGCAGGCGGTCGCGGTAAAGCGGGCGGCGTTAAAGTGGTCAGCAACAAAGAAGACATTCGCGCTTTTGCTGAAAACTGGCTGGGTAAAAAGCTCGTTACTTATCAAACTGACGCACAGGGCCAACCGGTTCATCAGATTCTGGTTGAAGCGGCAACGGATATCGACAAAGAGCTTTATCTGGGCGCGGTTGTTGACCGTGGCACGCGTCGTGTCGTGTTCATGGCGTCCACTGAAGGTGGCGTAGAAATTGAAAAAGTTGCGGAAGAGACGCCGGAACTGATCCACAAAGCTGCTATCGATCCACTGGTAGGCCCACAGCCTTATCAGGGTCGCGAGCTGGCCTTCAAGCTGGGTCTGAGCGGCAAGCAAGTTGCCCAGTTCACCAAAATTTTCATGGGTCTGGCGACGCTGTTCCTTGAGCGCGATCTGGCGCTGGTAGAAATCAACCCGCTGGTTATCACTAAGCAGGGCGATCTGATCTGTCTGGATGGCAAACTGGGCGCGGACGGCAATGCACTATTTCGTCAGCCTGAGCTGCGTGAAATGCGTGACCCAAGCCAGGAAGATTCCCGTGAAGCGCATGCGGCACAGTGGGAACTAAACTATGTTGCGCTGGATGGTAACATCGGCTGTATGGTGAACGGCGCGGGTCTTGCGATGGGTACCATGGACATCGTGAAACTGCACGGCGGTTCTCCTGCTAACTTCCTCGATGTTGGTGGTGGCGCGACGAAAGAACGTGTAACTGAAGCATTCAAAATTATCCTGTCTGACGACAAGGTAAAAGCCGTCTTTGTTAACATCTTTGGTGGCATCGTACGTTGCGATTTGATCGCTGACGGTATCATCGGCGCGGTAGCCGAAGTGGGCGTTAGCGTACCGGTTGTGGTACGTCTTGAAGGAAACAATGCAGAACTTGGAGCCAAGAAACTGGCGGATAGCGGCCTGAATATTATTGCCGCCACCAGCCTGACGGGTGCGGCTCAGCAGGTTGTTGCAGCAGCGGGAGATAAATAATGTCCATTCTGATTAATAAAAATACCAAAGTTATCTGTCAGGGTTTTACCGGTAGTCAGGGGACATTCCACTCTGAGCAAGCACTTGCTTACGGTACGCAAATGGTCGGTGGTGTGACGCCAGGTAAAGGCGGCACGGAACATCTGGGTCTGCCTGTATTTAATACGGTGCGTGAGGCGGTAGAAGCGACGGGCGCAACGGCATCCGTTATCTACGTTCCTGCACCGTTCTGTAAAGACTCCATTCTGGAAGCGATTGACGCAGGTATCGAACTGATTATCTGTATCACCGAAGGTATTCCGACGCTGGATATGCTGACGGTGAAAGTGAAACTCGATCAGAGCGGCGTGCGCATGATCGGCCCGAACTGCCCAGGGGTGATCACGCCGGGCGAATGTAAGATAGGCATCATGCCGGGCCATATTCACCTGCCGGGTAAAGTCGGTATCGTTTCTCGTTCAGGTACACTGACGTATGAAGCCGTGAAGCAAACGACCGATGCTGGGCTGGGTCAGTCCAGCTGTGTCGGTATCGGTGGCGACCCGATCCCAGGCTCCAACTTCATCGATATTCTGAAGCTGTTTGAACAGGATCCACAGACAGAAGCCATCGTCATGATTGGTGAAATCGGTGGTACGGCAGAAGAAGAAGCGGCGGAGTACATTAAAGAGCACGTAACTAAACCTGTCGTTGGCTACATCGCGGGTGTTACGGCACCGAAAGGCAAGCGTATGGGCCATGCTGGCGCCATCATTGCCGGTGGTAAAGGTACTGCCGATGATAAATTCGCAGCGTTAGAAGCGGCGGGTGTTAAAACCGTTCGCAGCCTTGCGGATATCGGCGATGCAGTAAAAGCGATATTAGCACGTTAATCGATTATTCGATTAAACTCGCTAGCCACCTTCGGGTGGCTTTTTTTATGCAAAAAATGATTACATTCAAGAGGATAAAATATGAGAAAATATCGTTAATATCCAGAACAACCCAGAAAAAATAAATAAACGGAAGAATAAGTAATAAAATTAGAAAAATCATACAGAAAACAGAATAAAGAAAATGCGTTTTATTGTATGTAAATAATCGATAGCGGAAAGTAAAATATATATTGCTGAATTAATGTGAATTAAACCTAAAATTCACATCACATTAACAATGGGTGTAATAAAGAAATTAATGCAACGCGCCAATCACGAGAAAAGCGTTAAATTGTTTTAGATCAAAAAATGCATCTGGATATAATTTACGAAATAGGCTTAAATTGCGCGAGGTCAATTATCGTCTTTCGCGCCGTTTGATGGGAAAGTTGATTTGAAGCCAAAAACCTAGTCTAGGTCACGTAAAAACCTATTTATTGTAGGGGATTACAGGCGTAATATACGGCTACCTCCTTACGGGGTACGTTATTTGTAATACTTGTGATTTATCTTGAGCTTGCTGTCGGGGCGTCGCGATGTGACTGCCTCGGTGAACGGTATTTTTAGCGTTTGTTACAGCCTGCGTTAAAGCAATTTTTGTTGTGTTCTTTTTGGGTGTCATGGCCGGATGTTTGGCGGCTTGCCAGCGTTTGCAAGCTAATCCCTTCCTGCGAGGAGCAAGGAGTCAAAATGTTTGATGTAGTCGAACTGTCTCGTTTACAGTTTGCCTTAACCGCAATGTACCATTTTCTATTCGTACCATTAACGCTGGGGATGGCGTTTTTGCTGGCGATTATGGAAACGGTATATGTGCTGTCCGGCAAACAAATCTATAAAGATATGACCAAATTCTGGGGCAAGTTATTTGCAATTAACTTCGCTCTGGGGGTCGCTACCGGATTGACCATGGAGTTTCAATTCGGGACCAACTGGTCATATTTCTCTCACTACGTCGGGGATATCTTCGGTGCGCCGCTGGCTATTGAAGGCTTGATGGCATTCTTCCTGGAATCGACCTTTGTTGGCTTGTTCTTCTTCGGTTGGGACCGTTTAGGAAAAGTGCAACATATGGCCGTGACCTGGCTGGTCGCACTGGGCTCTAACTTCTCTGCACTGTGGATTCTCGTCGCCAATGGCTGGATGCAAAACCCCATCGCATCGGATTTCAATTTCGAAACCATGCGTATGGAAATGGTGAGCTTCGCCGATCTGGTGCTGAACCCGGTCGCTCAGGTGAAATTCGTTCACACGGTGGCAGCAGGTTACTGTACTGGCGCAATGTTCATTCTGGGCATCAGTTCCTACTATCTGCTGAAAGGCCGCGATATTGCGTTTGCCAAGCGTTCATTTGCTATCGCAGCAAGCTTCGGTCTGGCTTCTGTTCTGTCTGTTATCGTACTGGGTGATGAATCTGGCTATGAAATGGGTGACGTGCAGAAAACCAAACTAGCAGCGATTGAAGCCGAATGGGAAACACAACCTGCTCCAGCATCCTTTACGCTGATCGGCATCCCGAACCAGGATACGATGGAAAATAACTATGCCATCAAGATTCCTTATGCTCTGGGGTTAATTGCCACCCGTTCTACTGACAAAGAAGTCACAGGCCTGAAAGAGCTGATGGTGATGCATGAAGTGCGCATTCGCAATGGCATGAAGGCTTACCAGTTGTTGGAAGAATTACGCGCGGGTAATACCGACCCTGCAATAAAAGAAGCGTTCGAGCAGTCTAAGCAAGATTTAGGCTATGGTATGTTGCTGAAACGCTATGCGCCGAAAGTCTCTGATGCGACAGAAACGCAGATTAAGCAGGCGGTTAAAGATTCTATCCCACGCGTTGCGCCGCTGTACTTCTCCTTCCGTATCATGGTTGGCTGCGGCATTCTGATGCTGTTGATCATCGGCCTGTCTTTCTGGACCGTACTGCGTGGCAAAATTGGTCAGAAACGCTGGCTGCACCGTATCGCACTATATGGTATCCCGCTACCGTGGATTGCTATCGAAGCTGGCTGGTTTGTGGCTGAATATGGCCGTCAACCTTGGGCCATCGGTGAAATTCTGCCAACGGCTGTCGCGACGTCATCACTGACAGTAGGGGATATTCTGTTCTCAATGGCGCTGATCTGTGGTCTGTATACGCTCTTCTTGGTCGCAGAAATGTATCTGATGTTCAAATATGCACGTTTGGGGCCAAGCAGCCTGAGAACGGGGCGTTACCATTTTGAACAACCTATAGCGGCTGCGCAGGAAGCACGGTAAACAGGGGTCCACTATGTTTGAATATGAAGTCTTACGTTTTATCTGGTGGCTGTTGATCGGTATTTTACTGATTGGCTTCGCTATCACTGATGGTTTTGACATGGGTGTGGGCATTCTGGTCCGTCTGATGGGGCGTGGAGATACCGAGCGTCGTGTCATGATTAACAGCATTGCTCCACACTGGGACGGTAACCAGGTAGGGTTGATCACTGCGGGCGGTGCGCTGTTTGCTGCCTGGCCAATGGTTTACGCTGCCGCGTTCTCCGGTTTCTACATTGCCATGATTCTGGTGCTGGCCTCACTGTTCTTCCGTCCTGTCGGCTTCGATTACCGTTCAAAAATCGAAGATCCACGCTGGCGGGGAATGTGGGACTGGGGCATCTTCATTGGTAGCTTTGTCCCGCCGGTTGTCATTGGTGTGGCGTTTGGCAACTTGTTGCAGGGCGTACCGTTCCATGTCGATGAATATCTGCGCCTTTACTACACCGGAAACTTCTTCCAACTGCTGAATCCGTTTGGCTTGCTGGCTGGTGTGGTGAGTCTGACAATGATTCTTACTCAGGGTGCAACCTACCTGATGATGCGTACCACGGGCGACCTGCATGTACGTTCCAAATCTGCTGCGCAGATTTCCGCATTAGCAATGATGGTGGCGTTTGCTCTGGCTGGCGTATGGGTGATTTACGGTATTGATGGTTATGTGGTGACGTCTGCGATAAACACTGCCGCTGAGTCTAATCCACTGCGTAAAGAAGTTGTTCAGCAGGCGGGTGCCTGGCTGGTTAACTTCAATAACCATCCGATATTGTGGGCTATCCCTGTGCTGGGTGTGGTGTTGCCGGTGTTGACGACTCTTATGGCGCGCGTAGAGAAAGGGGCATGGGCATTCTTGTTCTCTTCTCTGACTATCGCTTGTGTGATTCTGACGGCTGGGATCGCCATGTTCCCGTTCATCATGCCGTCAGTCACGGTGCCTAACGTCAGCTTGACGGTATGGGATGCGACATCGAGCCTGCTGACGCTGAAAGTGATGACAGTGGTTGCGATTATTTTCGTTCCTATCGTGCTTTCTTATACTGCATGGTGCTACTACAAGATGTTCGGTCGCATTACCAAAGAGCAGGTTGAGCAAAACACTCACTCTATGTACTAAGTAAGGAGCTTAATTTATGTGGTATTTTGCCTGGATACTCGGAACGCTTCTTGCTTGCTCACTAGGGATCATCACTGCCCTGGCTATTGAGCAGAGTGAGGCAAGCAAAGCGGCTGAAGAAGATAAGCAATGAGTGATCTGGTCGATAAACTCTATCGCCTGATGGACAAGAGCCCGATAAGGGCTCTTTCCCTCATCATGGCGTTGCTGTTGGCTGGCTGTGTGTTCTGGGATCCGACGCGTTTTGCTGCGCGTACCAGCGAACTTGCTGTTTGGCAGGGGCTGATGTTGATTTGGGCTGTTTGCGCTGGCGTTGTTCATGGCGTTGGCTTTCGTCCACACCGTCTGCTTTGGCGCGCGTTTTTCGCACCACTTCCCGCCTTTGTGATCCTGTGCGCAGGATTGTACTATTTCTTCGGCTAAAATAGCCCCCTATTCCATTTAGTTATGGGTTGCTTGCAGCCCATAATTATTTTCTCTCCGCTGTCACAATCCATTCCAAACCTCATTTCTCTTGCGTATAGTAGCGAGGTTTAATGCATTACTGGGATGTAGAGTGAGTAATTCGTTGTTTCGCTGGCCAGTTCGAGTCTACTTTGAAGACACTGATGCTGGTGGTGTTGTCTACCATGCACGCTATGTTGCCTTTTATGAAAGGGCAAGGACTGAGGCGTTGCGTGAGCGCGACTTTCACCAGCAGGTCTTGCTAAGTGAGCATGTCGCGTTTGCTGTTCGTCGGATGAAGGTGGAGTATCTTGCCCCTGCGCGCCTCGACGACATGCTGGAAGTGCAGAGCGAGGTTATCTCGCTTCGTGGTGCTTCTCTGACTTTCGCACAGCGTATTCTCAATACTCATGGCACCCTGATAAGCCATGCTGAAGTTTTGATCGCATGCATCGATCCACATCAAATGAAGCCTATTGCGCTTCCTAAGTCTATTGTCGCGGAGTTCAAGCAGTGACTGACATGAACGTTTTTGATTTGTTCCTGAAGGCAAGCCTTCTGGTTAAACTAATCATGCTGATTTTAATCTGTTTTTCTATCGCTTCTTGGGCGATCATTATTCAGCGTACCCGAATTTTAAATGCGGCAACGCGTGACGCCGAGGCCTTCGAGGACAAATTTTGGTCGGGCATCGAACTGTCGCGTCTCTATCAGGAAAGCCAGACTCGTCGCGATAGCCTGACGGGCACTGAACAAATCTTCCATTCAGGTTTCAAAGAATTTGCGCGGTTGCATCGTGTTAACAGCCATGTGCCGGAAGCGGTTGTAGAAGGTGCATCCCGTGCGATGCGCATTTCAATGAATCGTGAATTGGAAACGTTGGAAACACACATTCCTTTTTTGGGCACCGTGGGTTCTATCAGTCCGTATATCGGCCTGTTCGGTACCGTTTGGGGGATTATGCACGCCTTCATCGCGCTGGGCGCGGTGAAACAGGCAACCTTACAAATGGTTGCTCCTGGTATTGCCGAAGCTTTGATTGCTACGGCAATCGGCCTGTTTGCAGCGATTCCAGCGGTCATGGCGTATAACCGCCTTAGCCAGCGTGTTGGCAAACTGGAGCAGAACTACGACAACTTTACGGAAGAGTTCATCGCTATCCTGCACCGTCAGGCATTCTCCATCGACAACAGCAAGTAATCAGGGGGGATCATGGCACGAGTACGCAGAGGTCGTCGTGAGCTGAAATCCGAGATCAACATTGTTCCGCTACTGGACGTGCTGTTGGTGCTGTTGCTGATTTTTATGGCAACAGCGCCGATTATCACACAGAGCGTCGAGGTGGATCTGCCTGATGCAACGGACTCAAAGACGGTCTCCAGCAACGACAATCCACCTGTGATCGTAGAGGTTTCAGGCGTAGGACAATACAGCCTGGTTGTTGAGCAAAACCGTATGGAACAGCTTCCGGCAGAGCAGGTGGTTGCCGAAGCGCAATCACGGCTGGCAACCAACCCCAAGACGGTCTTTTTGATTGGTGGCGCTAAGGATGTTCCTTATGATGAGATCATTAAAGCGTTGAATTTGTTACATCAAGCTGGCGTAAAGTCCGTTGGTTTGATGACGCAACCGATTTAAATGAGCGCATCACGGTAATGATCGTTAAGCCTATTTCTGGCAACACTGTTTTTGGGAATCGCTTGTGTTAAAGGCAAACGAACAAAACGATAAGCTGAAACGCGCCGTTATTATCTCGGCTGTTTTGCACATCATACTGATTGCTTTGCTGCTCTGGAGTTCGTCGACGCAAACGATGGATGCCAGCGGGGGCGGCGGGGGCTCGTCAATTGATGCTGTGATGGTCGATCCGAGCGCTGTGGTGGAGCAGTATAACCGCCAACAACAGCAACAGACGGATGCCAAACGTTCTGAACAGCTGCGCCAAAAGCAGTCTGAACGGCAGGCTGAAGAGCTCCAGCAGAAGCAAGCAGCTGAGCAACAACGTCTGAAAGAGCTGGAAAAAGAACGCCTGCAAGCGCAAGAAGAGTCAAAAAAACAGGCTCAGGAACAGGCTGAACAGCGTAAACAGTCTGAAGCAGCGGCTCAGCAGGCAAAAGAACAGCAGAAGCAAGCCGAAGCTGCCGCAGCAAAAGCGAAGGCTGAAGCTGAACAGCAGACGAAAGCGGCAGCGGACGCCAGAAAGAAAGCGGAAGACGAAGCGAAGAAACAAGCTGTTGCCGCTGCTGCTGCTAAGAAGCAGGCGGAAGAAGAGGCCAAAGAAAAAGCCGCTGAAGCCGCCAAGCAGAAGGCTGCAGAAACCGCTAAAGCGGAAGCAGCAAAGGCCGCCGCAGAGGCAGCAAAAGAGGCTGAACAAGCTAAGCAAAAAGCAGCGGCTGAGGCAGCTAAACAAAAATCTGACGCTGAAGCCACGAAGAAAGCAGAAGCAGCCGCAGCGGCTAAGAAAACCGCTGATGATAAAAAGAAAGCGGCAGCAGAGGCCGCTAAGCAGGAAAACGCTGTCGATGACTTGCTGGGTGGATTGGCTTCATCGAAAAATGCGCCGAAGTCCGGCGGTGGGGCACCTGCGGGCACAGGTAACAATAAGAAAAGCGGTGCATCAGGTGCGGCGCTTGATAGTTATGGTGGTCAGGTTCGCTCAGCTATTCAGAGCAAATTTTATGACTGGCAGCTCTACAAAGGGCGCACTTGTACATTACGGATTAAGCTGGCACCAGATGGTCTGCTGATTGATGTCACGGCTGAAGGCGGCGATCCAGCGTTATGCCAGGCAGCTATTGCCGCTGCTAAACAGGCCAAAATACCGAAGCCACCGAGTACGGATGTTTATGAGGCTTTCAAAAATGCACCAATAGACTTTAAACCGCAGTAACCGGGCTGTTTACCCAATAGATTTAAGATTATTACGATGGTAAATAAACCAGATTATGTTGTTTTGTTGACATTGGTTTGTTTTTGTTAAAATTCTGCTAATTTATCGTAGACTTTGCGTCTAGATAAGGGAGATGAGATGAAGCAAGTACTGAAAGTTGCAGTAAGCTTTTTAATGCTGTGGGCGGCTGTGCTGCACGCAGAAGTACGTATAGAGATTACCCAAGGGGTAGACTCTGCACGCCCTATTGGTGTGGTTCCGTTTAAATGGGCTGGGCCGGGCGCTGCGCCTGAAGACGTAGGCGCCATCGTGGGTGCTGATTTGCGTAACAGCGGTAAATTCAACCCGATCGACGCAAACCGTATGCCACAGCAGCCTGCGACGGCATCTGAAGTGACCCCTGCTGCATGGACGGCGTTGGGCATTGATGCGGTTGTTGTTGGTCAGGTTCAACCGAGTGCCGATGGCAGCTATCTGGTCTCTTATCAGCTCGTTGATACGTCGGGTAACCCAGGGAACGTACTGGCTCAGAACCAATTCAAAGTGACCAAGCAGTGGTTGCGCTATGCTGCGCACACGGCCAGTGATGAAGTGTTTGAAAAACTGAGTGGTATTAAAGGTGCGTTCCGTACTCGTATCGCATACGTCGTGCAGACCAACGGTGGCCAGTTCCCTTACGAACTGCGTGTTGCGGACTATGACGGCTACAACCAGTTTGTCGTTCACCGTTCACCACAGCCGCTGATGTCTCCGGCCTGGTCCGCAGACGGCAGCAAACTCGCCTATGTGACATTTGAAAGTGGCCGCTCTGCGCTGGTTATCCAAACGCTGGCAAATGGCGCGATCCGTCAAGTTGCGTCTTTCCCACGTCACAACGGTGCACCTTCTTTCTCTCCTGATGGCAGCAAACTGGCGTTTGCTCTGTCTAAAAGCGGTAGCCTGAATCTGTATGTGATGAATTTGGGATCGGGGCAAATCAGCCCGGTGACTGATGGCCGCAGCAATAACACGGAACCAACCTGGTTCCCAGACAGCCAGACCTTGGCCTATACTTCAGACCAAGCTGGTCGTCCTCAAGTTTACAAAGTTAATGCTAACGGCGGTGCTCCACAGCGTGTGACCTGGGAAGGTTCTCAGAACCAGGACTCAGATGTGAGTGCCGACGGGAAATTTTTGGTAACGGTGAGTTCTAATGGTGGGGCTCAGCATATTTCCAAACTGGATCTGGTAACGGGTGCCGTACAAGTATTAACGGACACGTTCCTGGACGAAACGCCAAGTATCGCACCGAATGGCACGATGGTGATCTACAGCTCCAAACAAGGGCTGGGTTCAGTGCTACAGTTGGTTTCGACAGATGGGCGTTTCAAAGCGCGTCTTCCGGCTACTGATGGACAGGTTAAATTCCCTGCCTGGTCGCCGTATCTATAAGTACAGATATGTACAATAAACTCGTCAAAGGACATAAGAAATGCAATTCAATAAAGTGCTGAAAGGCCTGATGTTGGCTCTGCCGGTACTGGCAGTGGCCGCTTGTAGCTCCAACAAGAACGCGGACAATGACCAATCATCCATGGGTGCTGGCAACAACGGCATGATGGACGGCGGCAACGCGTCTTCTTCTGAGCAAGCTCGTTTGCAGATGCAAGAATTACAGCGCAACAACATCGTTTACTTCGGTCTGGACAAGTATGATGTTAGCTCTGAATTCGCTCAGATGCTGGACGCGCACGCTGCATTCCTGCGTAGCAACCCGTCTTACAAAGTGACTATCGAAGGTCACGCGGACGAACGCGGTACGCCAGAATACAACATCGCTCTGGGTGAACGTCGTGCCAACGCGGTACAAATGTACCTGCAGGGTAAAGGCGTTTCTTCCGATCAGATCTCTATCGTTTCTTACGGTAAAGAGAAACCAGCCGTTCTCGGTCATGACGAAGCGGCTTATGCCAAAAACCGTCGTGCCGTTCTGGTATATTAAGAGAATCGCATGAGCAGTAACTTCAGACGTCACCTGTTGGGTCTGTCGTTACTGGTTGGCGTAGCGGTCCCTTGGGCCGCTACTGCCCAAGCGCCAATCAGTAATGTCGGCTCAGGCTCGGTCGAAGACCGTGTCACTCAATTGGAGCGTATTTCTAACGCTCACAGTCAGCTTTTAACCCAACTCCAACAGCAGCTCTCTGATAATCAGCGTGACATTGACAGTCTCCGTGGACAGATTCAGGAAAGTCAGTATCAGTTGAATCAGGTTGTTGAACGGCAGAAACAGATCTATCAGCAGATTGATGGAATAAGTTCGCAATCATCTTCTACACCGACGACAGATGGCACACCTGCCGCTGCTGCGGGTACTGATACCGGTGCTGCCAATACGGCGGCACCGGCCAGTACGGGTGATGCGAATAGTGATTACAATGCCGCAGCCGCGCTTGTGCTGGAGAAAAAACAGTACGATCAGGCTATCAGCGCATTTCAGGCATTTGTCAAGAAATATCCGGATTCAACCTATCAACCGAATGCCAACTATTGGCTTGGTCAGTTGAATTACAACAAGGGGAAAAAGGACGATGCTGCGTACTATTTCGCCAATGTTGTTAAAAACTATCCCAAGTCACCAAAAAGTTCCGAAGCCTTGCTGAAGGTTGGGGTGATCATGCAGGAAAAAGGTCAAGCTGATAAAGCCAAAGCCGTTTACCAGCAAGTTGTAAAAATGTACCCCAATACGGAAAGTGCAAAGCAGGCGCAAAAGCGTTTAGCGGGATCGTAATACCGTATTAATTGGCACAAAAATTGCGCATCATGAGCGGTTTTTGTGCCTAAACGTCTTAAGAGTAAGCAATCAAACAGTTTTTTAAGAAAATAGGTTGCGCTGAAAATTTAAATCAGTAATATGTGCCGCCGTTGCCAAGGCAAACAGCAAAACGCTAAAGCAGCATGAAATTGGGTCGTTAGCTCAGTCGGTAGAGCAGTTGACTTTTAATCAATTGGTCGCAGGTTCGAATCCTGCACGACCCACCAATTTCAAGTTTGATAATTGATTTTGAATCGTGAAGGATGAGAACCGAAAGGTTCGACAAAATCTGCAGTATCGATTTTGAACAACGCGAAAGCGTTGGCCCGAAGGGCGAGTCCGTAGGAAGAGTAATCCTGCACGACCCACCAATTTCAAATGTAGTTGTAGTATCAGTAAGTATTAAAGTAGTTCCGCATTGCGGGTCGTTAGCTCAGTCGGTAGAGCAGTTGACTTTTAATCAATTGGTCGCAGGTTCGAATCCTGCACGACCCACCATCTTCTAGGAATACAATTCCACACTACGTAATCTTCGCTTATCTTGTTATCCACATAGTGAACACCGTGACTTTTAATCAATTGGTCGCAGGTTCGAGCCTCGCGAAGCGAGACAGCAACGCGTCAGCGTTGACCCCGAAGGGGCGAAGCCGTAGGCTGAGTCATCCTGCACGACCCACCACTTCAGCAGTAAAATTCCTTCCCCAAATCAATCCACTTTAATCCATACAGAACGTATCGTGTCGATGAGATAAAACCCATTATCATTCCCTGCTCGTTAAGTCTTTGGAGTATATTAGGTCTTTACCCTCTCTATGGACTATATAACCCGTCAGGAACTGTTTTCTAATCCTATCGAGCAGGGATGGAGTCATTGCCACAGGGAAGCGCGTATAGCCCTGTTTAGGAAGATATATGATTGGTCCGTTGATTAATGGTGCCGCTATCTTGATTGGTAGTGGTCTGGGTATTGCTTTACGTCGCTTTATTCCTCAGCGGTTGCAGGATGGTCTGCCTCCCGCGTTTGCGATGGTATCGATTGCAATGGGGGTCACGCTGGTTGTTAAAGTCCAGCAACTGCCGGCGGTGGCTCTGGCTATCGTGATTGGTGTTGCGTTAGGCGAACTGCTACGCATGGAGTCCGGCGTCCAGTGGGCGGGTACGATGATTCAGAAAGGATTAAACCGCGTTCTGCCTGCACCAGAGCACCGCTTACCGCAGGATGTTTATTCGCAGAATTTTACCGCGTTAATCGTTCTGTTTTGCGCCAGTGGTACCGGCGTTGTCGGAGCATTGACTGAAGGGTTAACCGGTGATTATCAACTGCTGATTATCAAATCTGCTTTGGATATCTTTACCGCGCTGATTTTTTCCATCACGCTTGGCCTTGCTGTGATGTCGATTGCGATACCACAGATGATTGTCCAAGCGCTGTTGTTCTTCTCTGCCCAATTGATTATGCCCTTTATGACAGAGGTCACTATGGGCGACTTTTCTGCCTGTGGCGGGATTATCATGATTGCGGTAGGGCTGAGGATTGCGCAGATCAAATCATTTGCGGTAGTTAACTTTCTGCCTGCTTTGGTTCTGGTTATTCCTATCTCTCTGTACTGGCATCGGTTCTTCGCCTAAAGCGCAGCGCCTGATTAGCGGCTGATGATCGAAGGCATGTCGCCGCTAAAAATTTGTATCACCTCCTGATCGGTAAGCGGCACATTTTTGCTACATACATAAATATGCTTTCCTTGCGGGCTGATACTTTTGGCTAGCTCAATATAGCTGGCAAATTCTACCTGACTATGGCCACCTTCATTCATCTCCATGGCATGGATGATGACGTTGTGTGAGCAGAACAGATCGATCAGTCGTTTAGCCGCTACCTTGCGTGCAAGTCGATCCAATAGTTTCATCGCAGGAATCATCTGCCCGAGCAGTAAGCGCGTGGTTGTAAAAGGCACTTCTGATTGCTCGGTCAGCTCTTTTTTAGTGTCCACGTTTCTGACGGTCAGGGTATCGCGATATATTCTGATATAGAGGCTGGCCATGCCATTTCTCTCCTTGTCTCTCTCCAACTGATAATACGACCCACGCGTTTCACCTTATTATTTTAAGCATAGTAAACAAAGTGGTGGGTTTTTTGGAAAAAACACCGCGACTTTAGGGCGTGTTTTCGGTATTTTGTTTAGGATAAAAAACTCCGATGCTGATAGTAGACCAGTATCAGGTGTTACAATCCGAGTTGTCATCGTGGAAATCCATAATGAATATCCTTTTTGATAGCAATGAGACTATTTATCCCTTTCCGCCGAAGCCTAGACCCTTATCGGTTGATGCAAAACAGCACTATCGTAGCAGGATAAAGACGCTACTGCGGGAAAGAAACGCTGTCATGGTCGCGCACTATTATACCGATCCTGAAATTCAGGCGCTGGCTGAAGAAACGGGCGGCTGCGTAGCGGATTCGCTAGAAATGGCGCGATTTGGTAGCACTCATTCGGCATCGACGCTGCTGGTGGCGGGAGTCCGCTTTATGGGGGAAACCGCCAAGATACTCAATCCGGAAAAGACGATTCTGATGCCCACGCTGGAAGCTGAATGCTCGCTCGATCTCGGTTGCCCCATCGATGCGTTCAGCCGTTTTTGCGACGCGCATCCGGACAGGACCGTGGTGGTGTATGCCAATACTTCCGCGGCAGTAAAGGCGCGTGCAGATTGGGTTGTCACATCCAGCATCGCGGTAGAGTTGATCGAGCATCTGGATAGCCTGGGAGAAAAGATTATCTGGGCACCGGATCGCCATCTGGGGAGCTATGTACAAAAGCAGACGGGTGCAGATGTCTTGTGCTGGCAAGGTGCGTGCATTGTACATGACGAGTTTAAAACGCAGGCGCTGCAACGCATGAAGATTCTGTACCCCGATGCGGCAATTTTGGTTCATCCGGAGTCGCCGCAGAGCGTGGTAGAGATGGCTGACGCGGTTGGGTCAACCAGCCAGCTGATTCAAGCGGCGAAAACGCTGCCACAGCGTGAACTGATTGTCGCAACCGATCGCGGTATTTTCTACAAGATGCAGCAGGCCTGCCCGGAGAAAACATTGCTGGAAGCGCCGACCGCGGGCGAAGGGGCAACCTGTCGCAGCTGTGCGCACTGCCCATGGATGGCAATGAATGGACTGGAGGCGATTGCTAACGGTCTGGAGCAAGGTGGTCATGCCCATGAGATTCATGTTGATGCCGCTTTGCGAGAAGGCGCGCTAATCCCGTTGAATCGCATGCTGGATTTTGCTGCTTCGCTAAAATTACGTGTGAAAGGGAATGCCTGACGGAGATCCAAGGCAGCTTGATAGCAGTTTCTTACAATAATTGAGACAGGGTGGTGAGATGGATTTTTTTAGTACCAGTAATATTTTAATTCATATCCCTTTGGGCAAAGGGGGATACGACCTTTCCTGGATTGAGGCGATAGGTACGCTATTTGGCTTGCTGTGTATCTGGTTCGCGAGTCAGGAAAAAAATATCAACTATCTGTTTGGGTTGATTAACGTCACGCTGTTTGCCGTGATTTTTTTCCAGATTCAGCTGTACGCCAGCTTATTGCTACAAATTTTCTTCTTTGCCGCCAATATTTATGGCTGGTACGCCTGGACGCGTAAGACAGATGCACAGGAAGTCGAGTTACGCATTCGCTGGCTACCGGTGCAGAAACTCATTGGCTGGTCGGTAGCCTGCGTTGTCGCGATTGGCTTGATGACGTTCTACATCGATGCGGTGTTTGCCGTGCTAACGCGTATCGCTGTTTCCTGCATGCAGGGGCTTGGGTTGACGGTACAAATGCCGAACCTTCAGCCGGATGCATTCCCATTCTGGGATTCCACCATGATGGTGTTGTCGATTGTGGCGATGATCCTGATGACGCGTAAATACGTCGAGAACTGGCTGCTGTGGGTGGTGATTGATGTGATAAGCGTGGTGATTTTTGCTTATCAGGGCGTGTATGCGATGGCGGTAGAATACGCGATCCTGACGCTGATTGCCCTGAACGGCTCTTGGCTGTGGATTAAGAGCGCGAAGGAAAATCGCGTCAGCGCGGTTTCAAACGGCGTGTAATCCAAACTTAATGCTTGTGGTGATGGCCCTCTGCATCATGCTTTTCACCATCATGAATAGCCAGATGATGGTTTTCCTGATGAAAAGAGCAGTGGTCATCATCACAACGTTGATATTCCATCTGAATTGTCGCGTGTTCAATCTGGTAATGCTTCAGTAAGTATTCCTGAATACGTCTTAGCAGCGCATCGTGATCGTGAGGCGGCACCACCTGTGCATGCAGCGTCATCATAGGTTTTTCGCCAACCTGCCATAAATGAACATGGTGGATGTTCCTGACCTCGGGAATATTCAGCGTCACATCTTTCTGTAGTGCCTCAACGCTGAGCTGGCTCGGTGTGCCTTCCAACAGTTCGTGAATACTCTCTTTTAATAGCGCCCAGGCGCTACGCAACACCAGACATGACACCAAAATAGAGAGTATCGGGTCGATAGGCGTCCAGTTGGTATAAAGGATGATGATAGCGGCAGCAATCGCACCAACGGACCCTAATAGATCGCCCAGCACATGTAGGGCCGCCGCGCGGACGTTAATATTTTTTTCTTCGCTACCGTGGTGTAACAGCCAAAACGCCACGATGTTTGCCAGTAACCCGGCAATGGCGACAAGCAGCATCGGGACGCCAGCAACGGGTTGAGGGTCATAGAAGCGTTGAATCGCTTCCCAGAAGATAAAGGCAGTAATCAGTATCAACGTTAGCGCGTTCACAAAGGCGGCAAGGGTAGTGAGCCGCAGATAACCAAAGGTATGGCGCGCATTCGGTTTACGCTGTGCGAAACGCACGGCGACAAGCGCGACGAACAGCGCAGCGGCGTCGGTCAGCATATGGCCTGCATCCGCGAGCAGCGCCAGGGAGCCGGACAGCAGGCCACCAATGACCTCTGCCACCATAAACGTGGCGGTAATGATAAACGCGGCCAGCAGACGTTTACTGTTGCCTGATTCCGTGTGGCTGTGGTTGTGTGCCATAAATCATCCTGAGTTGCGGTTTTATCCCACTTTACTGAAACCCACAGAGAAAACCTATCCTGTGATTCTCCGACCCGTCAACTGGGCTATTTTCTGGTGAAAATAGGACGGATGCGGCATCTGAGAGCATTTGATCGCGTAAATTCCACTGATTTCAGCGCCCTGATAACACCAGCTTGACATATAATAATCAATCTTCAATATGAAAAATCCCGTTTCTCAGGCTGCCCGCTCTGGTGGGATGGCGCGTATTGGATGGGGCTAACATACCGTTTCGGAACCGATGGATTTATTTATGAATTACCAAAATGATGATTTAAGAATTAAAGAGATTAATGAACTTTTGCCGCCGGTTGCTTTGCTAGAAAAGTTTCCAGCCACGGAGAAGGCCGCGGAAACGGTATCGTTCGCGCGTACAGCCATCCATAAAATTCTTAACGGCAATGATGACCGCCTGCTGGTGGTGATTGGTCCTTGCTCGATCCACGACACGAAAGCCGCGAAAGAGTATGCCGCACGTCTGCTGACGCTGCGTAGCGAGCTGAGCGACGATCTGGAAGTGGTCATGCGGGTTTATTTTGAAAAACCACGCACCACGATTGGCTGGAAAGGGCTAATCAACGATCCGCACATGGATAATAGTTTCCAGATCAACGATGGTCTACGCATTGCGCGCCAGCTGCTGCTGGAAATTAACGATACCGGTTTACCTGCTGCGGGTGAATTCCTGGATATGATTACTCCGCAATACCTGGCGGATCTGATGAGCTGGGGCGCTATTGGCGCACGTACTACAGAATCTCAGGTACACCGTGAATTAGCGTCTGGCCTGTCATGTCCTGTGGGCTTTAAAAACGGCACTGACGGCACGATCAAAGTAGCGATTGATGCGATCAACGCAGCCAGTGCGCCGCACTGCTTCCTGTCTGTCACCAAATGGGGACATTCGGCTATCGTGAATACCAGTGGTAACAACGATTGCCACATCATTCTGCGTGGTGGTAAAACGCCGAACTATAGCGCTGAGCACGTTAAAGACGTGAAAATTGGCTTGGAAAAAGCGGGCCTGACACCGCAGGTCATGATCGATTTCAGCCATGCGAACAGCAGCAAGCAGTTCAAAAAGCAGATGGAAGTCTGTACTGATGTCTGTGGGCAGATCGCACAGGGTGAAAAAGCGATTATGGGCGTGATGGTGGAAAGCCATCTGGTTGAAGGCAACCAGAATCTGGAAAGCGGCGAACCTCTGGTTTATGGCCGTAGCGTTACCGATGCCTGTATTAGCTGGGAAGACACAGAATCACTGTTGCGCCAGTTAGCGTCTGCTGTACGAGAGCGCCGCAATAAGTAACATCGAATAGCGTGACAGATAGCGGACAATAAAAAACTCGGCGATTGCCGAGTTTTTCTCATTTCAAAGGTAAATTACTTCGCTTTACCCTGATTCGCTACTGCGGCAGCTTTTGCGGCGATTTCGTCCGCGTTGCCCAGGTAGTAACGTTTGATTGGCTTGAAGTTCTCGTCGAACTCATATACCAACGGCACGCCAGTTGGGATATTCAGTTCCAGAATTTCGTCTTCGCCCATGTTGTCCAGATATTTCACCAGTGCACGCAGTGAGTTACCGTGAGCTGCGACGATGACGCGCTCACCGCTCTTGATACGTGGCAGGATGGTTTCGGTCCAGTAAGGCACAACACGTTCGATGGTCAGCGCTAGGCTTTCAGTCTGTGGCAGCTCTTTGTCGCTCAGAGAAGCGTAACGCGGATCGTGGCCCGGGAAACGTTCGTCATCACGCGTCAACTCTGGAGGTGTGATTGCGAAACCACGGCGCCATTGTTTAACCTGCTCATCACCGTATTTCTCAGCGGTTTCTGCTTTGTTCAGACCCTGTAATGCACCGTAGTGGCGCTCATTCAGTTTCCAGGATTTCTCAACTGGCAACCAGGCTTGATCCAGCTCGTCCAGTACGCTCCACAGTGTGTGAATGGCACGTTTCAGCACGGAGGTATACGCGAAATCAAAGGCAAAACCTTCGTCTTTCAGCAACTGACCTGCGGCTTTGGCTTCTGAACGGCCCTTTTCGGACAGATCAACATCGTACCAGCCTGTGAAGCGGTTTTCGTTGTTCCACTGGCTCTCACCGTGTCTTACCAGTACTAGCTTAGTTACAGCCATAGCTAAACTCCTTCCTATCCTAAGATTTCTGTGATAACTGATTTCATTATAGGGGGGGAGAACGGTTATCGGCAATCGATAGTCGATGGCAGGCGTGATTTATCCGCAGGTTATTTGCGTAAAATCACGCTCTGGCTTTACCGTTTCAGCAAACCGGAATCTCCCTTGTGCAATAATAGATAAACCGCTGGAATCACCAGCATTGACAGCAGAGGGGCACTAACCATTCCGCCTATCATCGGCGCGGCGATCCGCTGCATTATTTCGGAGCCGCTACCGCCTCCCCACATGATGGGAAGCAGCCCCGCCATAATCGTTGCCACGGTCATCATTTTCGGTCGCACGCGCAGAACCGCCCCTTCGTGGATGGCATCCATTAGCTGCTGGCGCGAAAGCGCCTGACCCGCCACGCGGTGCTTTTCTACCGCATGGTTAAGGTACAGCAGCATGATGACGCCAAATTCCGCCGACACACCTGCCAGTGCAATAAAGCCCACCGCACCGGCGACAGAAAGATTATAGCCGAGGATATAGAGTAGCCAGACGCCGCCAATGAGCGCGAAGGGTAAGGTTGCCATAATCAGCAGTGCATCTTTGATGCGGTTGAAGGTGATATACAGCAGCACAAAAATGATCAGCAGCGTAAAGGGCACGACAACTTTCATTTTCTCCGTGGCGCGCTCCAGATATTCAAACTGACCGGACCAGCTTAACGACACGCCCTCTGGCAGCGTGATCTGCTGGGCGACGGCCTGCTGCATGTCGTCAACGGCGGATTTCAGGTCGCGACCGCGTAGATCGACATAAATCCAGTCCGACAGTCGACTGTTTTCGCTTTTCAGCATGGGCGGCCCTTCGCTGACGCGAACATCGGCCAGTTCTGCCAGCGTGACTCTGCTGCCATTGGCCGTCACGATGGGCAGGTCGCGCAATTTTTGCAGCGAATCGCGTAACTCACGTGGGTAGCGGATGTTGATGGGATAACGCTGGCGGCCTTCAATGGTTTCGCCGATGTTTTGCCCACCGATTAGCGTAGCGACCACAGACTGAAGTTCTTCGACGGACACGCCATAGCGCGCGGCGCGTTGACGATCGATATCAATATCGATATAGCGCCCGCCCGCCAGCCTTTCCGCCAGCGCAGATGTCACACCCGGAACCTGTTTTACCACCTGCTCGATTTGCGCGGCGGTACGTTCGATATCCTCCAGATTGTTTCCGTTAACCTTAATGCCCACCGGACTTTTAATACCGGTGGCCAGCATGTCCAGACGGTTACGGATAGGGGGGACCCACACGTTGGCGATGCCCGGTAGGTTGACGGTACGATCCAATTCGGCAACCAGCTTGTCCATGGTCATGCCCTCACGCCACTGATCGCGTGGTTTCAGCCTGATCGTGCTTTCCAGCATGGTTAGTGGTGCAGGGTCAGTCGCCGTGTCGGCTCGGCCCGCTTTGCCGAAAACCGACTCGACTTCGGGCACGGTTTTAATCAACCTGTCCGTTTGTTGCAGCAGTCGGCCAGCTTCCCGTGCGGAGATGCCGGGCAGGGTAGAAGGCATATACAGCAGGTCGCCCTCATCCAGCGGCGGCATAAATTCGCTTCCCAAACGGCTGAGCGGAAATAGCGTCAGTAGCAATAGCAGGCCGGAAACCAGCAGCGTGGTCTTCGGGTAGCTCAGCACTTTTTGCAGTACGGGATGATAGAGCGCGATCAGCCAACGGTTAATCGGATTCGCCTGCTCGTCCGGTATTTTGCCGCGTACGAAATACCCCATTAACACCGGCACCAGCGTAATCCCTAATCCGGCGGCGACGGCCATGGCATAGGTTTTGGTAAAGGCCAGCGGTGAAAACATGCGACCTTCCTGCGCCTCCAGTGAGAACACCGGCACAAACGACAACGTAATGATTAGCAGACTGCAAAACAGCGCGGGACCCACTTCTACCGCCGCCCGTTCTGCCAACTGCCACCACTCGTTATTCTGCGGCTGTTTTCCTGGGTTTTCATGCCGCCACTGTTCAATGACTTTATGCATGTTCTCTATCATCACGATGGCAGCATCCACCATGGCACCGATGGCAATCGCGATACCGCCCAACGACATGATGTTAGCGTTCACCCCCTGATAACGCATGATGATAAAGGCCCCCAGAATCCCCAGCGGCAGGCTGATAATGGCCACCAGCGCCGAACGGAAGTGAAACAGGAACAGGGCGCAGATGACGGCGACGACGGCAAACTCTTCCAGTAGTTTGAAGCTAAGCGTGTCGATAGCGTGTTCAATCAGCTGCGAGCGATCGTAGGTTGGGACGATCTCCACGCCTGCTGGCAGGCTTTTTTGTATTTCCCGTAATCGTGCTTTGACGGCGTGCAGTGTATTCAGCGCGTTTTTTCCATAGCGCATAACGATAATGCCGCCAGCCACTTCGCCTTCGCCATTCAGTTCGGCGATGCCGCGCCGCATCTCCGGTCCTTCTCTGAGCGTGGCGACATCCTGCAATAGCACAGGAATACCGTTGCGGGTGGTAATCACCACGTGGTTAAAGTCTTGTGCAGTTTTCAGGTAACCGGTGGTTCGTACCATGTACTCGGCTTCACCCAACTCCAGCACGGAACCGCCATTTTCCTGATTCGCTGCCTGAACGGCAGTGACGATCTGCTGATGGGTGATGCCCTGCGTCCGCATGCGCTCTGGATCGACGACGATCTGATATTGTTTGACCATGCCGCCCACGCTGGCGACTTCCGCCACATCGGGAACGGTTTTCAGCTCATACTTCAACAGCCAATCCTGAAAGCCGCGCAGATCGGCCAGACTGTATTTGCCGCTGCGATCAACCAGTGCGTATTCGTAGATCCAGCCGACGCCGGTGGCATCCGGGCCGAGCGAGGTTTTGGCCTCGGCAGGCAGGCTGGATTGCACCTGACTGAGATATTCCAGTACGCGAGAGCGTGCCCAGTAAGGATCGGTGCCATCTTCAAACAGCACATAGACGTAGGCGTCACCGAACATGGAAAAGCCCCGTACCGTTTTGGCACCTGGTACAGAAAGCATGGTGGTCGTCAGCGGGTAGGTCACCTGATTTTCTACGACCTGTGGCGCTTTACCCGGATAGCTGACGCGAATGATGACCTGTACGTCAGACAAATCGGGCAGGGCATCCAGCGGCGTTTTTTGCAGAGAAAGCAGGCCCCACGTCGCCATGAACAGCGCCGCCAGTAGAACCAGCAGACGGTTTTTGAGCGACCAGCGAATCACGTAGGCAATCATGGGTGACCTCCATGTCCGGCATGCGGATCGTCAGCGGGTAAAAAATGCAGAACGTGAATCCCGCTATCGTCCATGTTGAACTGGAAACTGACAGTGCTACCGATCCCCACACCCTGTGGCAGCCCTGACGATGGCAGCGTGAAATCCATCGTCATTGGCGACCAATTGAGCGCCGGAACGGCTTCATGCTCAATGGTGACCTGATTGCCGTTTATTGCTTTGAGCACTCCCTGCGTTTGATAACCAACGGGAGCGGCGGGCGTTGCCGATGTTGTTGAGGATATCGATGTGTCAGCATCAAATTGTGGTAGGGCGCTGCGCAGGCTGGCTTCGGAGTCAATCAGGAATTGACCGGAGGTGACCACGTTGTCGCCTTCTTTCAGCCCATCAATGATTTCTACCCAGTCGCCCAACGATGCGCCCGCGGTGACGCGGCGCGGGGTGAAATGGCCGCTACCGTCGCTCAGCAAGACACGATTTTGGCTACCGCTGACTAACAAGGCTTCCTGTGGGATCGCCAGACGCGGTTGTGCCTGAGTGTGAGAGCGTTGGACCGTCAGGTACATGCCGGGTTTGAGCTGCTGTTGCGGGTTATCCAGCACGACGCGTGCTTTTAACGTGCGCGTAGTGCTATCCAACACGGGAAGCAGTTCGCTGATGCTGCCGTGGAAGGTTTTGCCCGGCCAGGCACTGCTGGTGGCGCTGATGTCGCTGCCGATCGTTAACTGTGCCGCCTGCGCCTCGGGATAATCGACATCTACCCACACTGGGTTCAGGCTGGCAAGCTCGAATAACGACTGGGCAGGGTTCAACTGCATGCCCTGCCGCACCTCCAGCTTATTAACGTAGCCATCTACCGGCGCGGTAATCGCAATCCTGTCTTGCGGTTTACCACTACGCTCAACCTGTCGAATAATGGCTTCCGGCATGAATAGTAGCGCCAATCGCTGGCGAGCCGATTGGGTCAGTATTTCGTCGTCCAGTTGCCGTACTGCCAGATATTCGCGCTGTGCCGCCGCCCAGGTTGGGTTCCACAACGTGGCGAGCGTCTCACCTTTCTTCACCTGCTGTTGCAGTGCATTGACCGTGAGTTTCTCGACAATGCCGCCGCTAGGCGCGACCAGCGTGTGTAATCCGCGTTCGTTGAGCACGACGGTGCCATAGCCTGTGGTGCGGTCGGCAAGTTCGCGCATTTCCGCACGGGCTGTGCGAACGCCAAGATTTTGCTGCTGACGCGCGCTGACGGTGATTCCGCCGTCTTCCTGCACGTCATCGGCATAGCGGGGAATCAATTCCATATCCATAAATGGCGATTTTCCCGGTTTGTCGAAACGCTTGTCCGGCACCATTGGGTCGTACCAATAGAGTACGGATCGTTCTGGCTCGGCCGTAGAAGGCGAGTGCGGTGTTTGCTGTTTGCCAACCAGATAGCCCACGCCACCTGCACTGAGAATAGCCAGCGTCATCAGGCTAAGCATCAGTGATTTTTTCATTACTATTTTAGTCATCGCGTAGGGCTTCCCTGTGGCGTTAGATAGCGGATAGCGGCCCAATATTGAGCCATTTCCCGTGCGGTATCCTGAACGGCAATCCGGCTTTCGAGCAGCGCCCGGCGGGCATCCAGTACGGTGGAAAGATTACTGCTGCCGGATTGATACTGAGCCTGAATCAGTTTGATGCGCTGCTGTTGGAGGGGAAGAATCTCGTTGTTCTGACGCTGCCAGCGTGACTGCGCGGCTTGATATTGAGCAATCAGCGTATCGAGTTGCGCCTGATGTTCTCGTTCGGTGAGCAATACTCTGTCGCGCGCCTCCATGCTGCGCGATACGTCTGCGGCGTAGTCCTTATCCTGACGCTTAGATTTGAACAGCGGCAGATCGACTGTCACCATCATGCCCGCCATGTCATCGTAATCATCTCCACGCTTCGCGTAATAGACTTCAACATCGACATTAGGGATGGCGGCAACGGCTGACTGTGCGGAACGAGCCTGAGCTAACTCGGCTTCTCGCTGTGCCTGTTGCATTTCTGGATGCTGATGAATGGTGTTGCTCAACACATCCGGTGAAGCAGGTAGCCGTTCAAAGCGGGGAAGCTCGCCGTTTACATTGATATCTGCAATGCCGGTAAGCTGTACCAGCCGGGCATGTGCGATGCGGGTATCCCGCTCGGCATCGGCCTGTTTGTCCTGCATCGTTGCCAACGTCAGGCGGGCATCCAGCACGCTACTCGCTTCACTACCTGCCGCCACACTTGCTTTTTGTGAGGCGATCTGTCGCTGACTTTCGGTGACCAGCGCTGTTACCTCGCTCAACGCTTTCTGTGAGAGCGCCAGATCCAGCCATGCCTGTGCCGTTTCCCGTTGCAGGCGAGCACGAATACTTTCGCTATTACTTTGCAGCGCATCGGCTTCTACCCGAATGGCCTGAGCTTTGCTATCACGCTTACGGCTGCTGACGTAGGTTTGCATGACGCCGATACGCTGCATAGTCATCCCTTCCCGCGTGAGTCGGCTACCGTTGTTGCCGCCCAATGGCAGGTTCTCGACGCCAAATTTTAGTTTAGGGTCGGGAAGCTGTGTGGCGGAGTCGGCCATGTTCTGTAGCGCATTAATCTGGTGTTGATTGGCTGACAGATCGGCGGAGTAACGTTCCGCTGCCTGTAAGGCCTGCTCAAGACTCAGATCTGCCGCAAAAACGGCGGCAGGCAGCCACAGCAACATCGCCAGACACACGCGCGTGGCGTCGTGTTTGGATAAGTTCATGATGTGCTCCGGTTAGGGTTGCTGTGGCGTAATCGCGGTCAGAGTGTAGCCGCTGTCATTCTGGACAAAGCTGAAAGTGACTGACGTGTTGACAGGGAGCGGCGTTATTTCGCCACTGGACGGCAGCGTGAATGCCATCGTCATGGCGGGCCATTTTAGATCGGCAACCGGGGCGTGAGAGAGCGTTACGCTATCGGCGTTCCACTGCTTAACAATCCCAGTTGTCTGATAAACGGCTGTGGCCGCAGGGGGATTGGTATGCATCATCGCGTGATGCTGGTGATCGTTTGCCCACGCGGGGATGGTGAAGGAGGATACGAAAAAAATCAGGCTGCTGAACATGGCCGAGTAAGTGATACGCATAAAAATAATCCCAATAAAAGTAATTGATAAACAAGATGTTGCGCCCGCTGGCGCAGGAGTTATCAATAACTTGGGTTATTCTCTGAATCGGCAGAAGCGGATCTCGGCCGGAGGGCCAGCCGCAGGAGGAGAGAACCAGGCATCGCATGCCTGCTTGATCGTCACAGGGTTATCAGCTAAAACCAGTTCACCGCTGACTGGCAGTGCTAATAATGCCAGTGAGCCGCTATCCTGCTTCACGCTATCCGGCACGCAGTGTTTTTCACACAACGGCGTTTGTTGGTCGGCAGCGTAAGACGCTTTAGCTGCATGATGCGCGTTAGACGATAACGGCTGAACGTCAGCCTGTTGCAGATGTACCTGATGCTGGATAGCGGGGGATGTCTGGCTGAGCGTCATGTCGCATTGATGACCTGCGATAGCCAGTTGTGCATTCAGGAAAAGCCAGCACAATACCAATAGCCATCCCCACCTGCCTTTATGGCGCAGATGATGAATGAGTAATGGAGACCGTGATGATGCGGACATGGCGTTTCCTTTTTGGACGTCATTGCAGTGTAAGCGCCTAAGCTGGAAGGGGGCAAGCGGGGAATGGCATAGTTTTGTAAAGTAGTTTTGTAAATTGGCAGATACTCATCTGCCAATGTTATCAACGAGTTAATTATATTTAATCGTGTGGTTACTGGATGAGAAATTGGTACGTGGTGTCCGAGCGATAGACTTTCCCCGGTTTCAGCCAGCAGTCGGGCTGCGGCCAGTCTGGATGATTCGGGCTGTCAGGCAGGAATTCGCTTTCCAGCGCGACACCGGCATAGTTTTCATACTGACCACCGTCTCGCGATGGTGTTCCGGTCAGAAAGTTACCGCTATAGAGCTGTAAGGCAGGAGCGCTGGTGAAAACGCTCATCAGCACGCGGCCATCGGATGACCACAAATTTGCAGCCGGGCTTTCGCTGGATCCACAGGTGCGATGCAATAAATAGGCGTGATCGTAGCCGCCAACAGCCATTTGATCGCTATCGCGTAGGAAATCTTCCTCCAGCGTTTTTGGCTGGCGGAAATCCATTCCGGTAGCGTTTACCTGCGTCAGATCGGCGTTAGGAATGCCCGCACTATTGACGGGTAAATAATAGTCGGCAAATAGCTGCAACTGGTGCTTACGTACATCAGTCACATCGCCATCAAGGTTGAAATATGCGTGATTGGTCAGGCAGACAGGGCAGGCTTTCTCCACGGTAGCCTGATACGCGATTTCTAACGAATTATGTTCGGTCAGCGCGTAGGTCACTTGCACATTAAGATGCCCTGGATACCCTTGATCGCCATCCGGTGAGTGCAATTGGTAAGTCACCTGCGTTGCATCCTGACTCGCAATTCGCCAGCGGCGGGCATGGAAGCCTTCCGGGCCACCGTGCAATTGATGCTCGTTCTGATTCGGAACCAGATGAAAGGTTTCGGTCTCTCGGGTTAATGTGGCTTTGGCTACGCGGTTGGCATAGCGGCCAATCGATGCACCGAGATAAGCGTTTTGTTGCGGATACTGTTGGGGCGATGCACAGCCCAATAGGACTTCGCGTATTTCACCCTCTGGCAGCGGTAGCTCACAGGAAAGCCAGGTTGCACCCCAGTCCATCAGGCATACACGCATGCCTGCGTGATTCTGCAAGGTCGTTAATTGAAACGGCTGACCATCTGGTGCCAGCGTGCCAAGACTTTCATTCAACATGACTTGCTCCTGTAGAGGCCCGACAAGATAGAGGGTGGCGATGCGTGTAATGCTGGGGAAGGCGGCAGAAATTAACTCAGCTTATCTTCCCCTTAATTTGTCACCTGGCGTAAAAAACGCAGTTATGCCTCTTCGTACCCATTAGGGTGGTTGGATTGCCAGCGCCAGGTATCCTGCGCCATTTCTTGCAATGAGCGCGTGACGCGCCAGTTAAGATCTTTCGCCGCACGTTCGGCATCTGCCCAATAAGCAGGCAGGTCGCCTTGGCGGCGTGGGGCAAAATGGTGAGCCAGCGGCTTACCACAGGCCTGACTAAAGGCTTCGACGACCTGCAATACACTGTAGCCTACGCCTGCACCCAGGTTATAAATATGTACGCCAGCACGATTTTGCAGGGTATTCATGGCGGCGATATGACCGTCAGCCAAATCGACGACGTGGATGTAATCGCGTACACCAGTACCGTCAACGGTAGGGTAGTCATTACCGAAGATCGCTAGTGAGTCGCGACGTCCTACAGCAACCTGAGCGATGTATGGCATCAGATTATTGGGAACACCCTGCGGATCTTCGCCCATCTCGCCAGAGGGATGGGCACCGACTGGGTTGAAATAACGCAACAGCGTAATACTCCATTCTGGTTCCGCATGCTGTAAGTCTTGCAGAATTTGCTCAACCATCAGCTTGCTACGGCCATAAGGGCTGGCTGGTTGTCCGGTCGGGAAACTTTCCTGATAAGGTGTGTGCGGTTGATCGCCATAAACGGTAGCGGAGGAGCTAAAAATCAAGCTTCTCACGCCTGCTTTCTTCATCGCTTCAACCAGCACGAGCGTACCGTAAACGTTATTGTCATAGTAGCTCAGGGGTTCACGCACCGATTCACCCACGGCTTTTAAGCCGGCAAAGTGGATGACGGAATCAATGGCGTGCTTAGCGAAAATATCGTCCAGCAGTGCGCTGTCGCGGATATCTCCCTGATAAAAAATGGGCGTCTTATCGGTTAGACGTGTAATGGTTTTAACGACGCTAGCCTTGCTGTTGCACAAGTTATCGAGAATGACGGGTGTGTGCCCAGCAGCCAGCAATTGTACGCAAGTATGACTTCCTATGTAACCGCTACCACCTGTGACAAGAACGTTCATAATGACCTCTATTACTGTAATGCTGCAAAATAACATGACTAGATGCTGATAAAGGTGATCTACAGCGAGAATCTGCCTATGTTATCGATGATTTTTTTACGAATAAATATAGTAAAGCGTAGGCTACAGTGTAAATGAGCCTGACTTTCTACTCTATATTTTATTTTGTGGTAGCGTTATCATCCCTATTTCCAGGTGTTATTTACATAATTCATCAATCTGGTAGCGATAGATGTCATTGTGTGGGACGAAAGTGAGCCGGTGTGTGATGCACTCGGGCGCGTCTTCTGCGTGGTGAGAGACAAAGAGTAGCTGCGTTTCTCCCTCGCCAATCAAGATATCCAGCCAGCGGCGAACCAGTTGGCGATTGAGCGGATCAAGCCCCTGTAGAGGTTCGTCAAGGATGAGCAGGGCAGGGTGTTTGACTAACGCGCGGGCAATCAGCGTCAGACGCTGCTGGCCCCAAGAGAGCGATTGAAACGGCGTATCGGCGATAGCGCCACTGAGCCCAAGCAGGATGAGCCACTGTTCGGTCAGGTGACGTTGACGATCGGAGACGGCCTGATAAATACCGATAGAGTCAAAAAAACCAGACAGGATGACGTTGCGTACGCTGGTGCTGACGCGGTAATCCAAATGCAAGCTGCTGCTAACGTAGCCGATGTGGCGCTTGATATCCCAGATGGTTTCACCGCTGCCGCGCTTACGGCCAAATAGGGTGAGATCATTGCTATAGCCTTGCGGGTGATCGCCGGTAATCAGGCTGAGCAGCGTCGATTTCCCTGCGCCATTTGGCCCGATAATCTGCCAATGCTGGCCGGGAAACACTTCCCATGTCAGCTCATGCAGAATGGGGCGATCGTTGTACTGCACCACGCCGTTGCGTAGCAGAATACGTGCTTCATCGGCGGGAAGTGTCACATGCCGTTGTGGATCTTCGGGTTCTGGCAGCGAACTTCCCGACAGTTTTTCGCTAAAAGCGAGCTGTGCCACCAGCGCTTCAGAGAGAATAGCTTTACGCTCACCAATGCGGGTCAGCGTACAGTCTGCCAGCACACCAATATGGTTGATAAAATCAGGGATGTCGTCAAACCGGTTCAGAATGAGTACCAGCGTATAGCCCGTGTCTACCAGTTTCCGTAGCTCATCAGCAAGCTGCTGGCGGGAGGTGACGTCCAGCCCATCAAAAGGCTCATCAAGGATCAGCAGATCGGGCTGAGGCATCAGTGCCTGACAAAGCATTGCCTTGCGTGTTTCCCCCGTCGAGAGGTACTTGAAGCGACGCTCTAGCAAATGCGCAATACCAAACTGGCATGCCAACTGTTGGCAACGTGTGGGATCGTTGAGGCTATCCTGAATCACTTCTGCCGTAGTGCGGCCGGTGTCATCTTCACCTTCACTCAGGAGATCGGTGTTATTGCGTTGCCACTCGTCGGAAACCAGCTTTTGCAATTGTTCAAACGACAGGCGAACAGGATGCTGAAACCTCGTTGTTCGTTCACCACTCAATAATGGCAGTTCGCCAGATAGCGCCCGCGCCAGTGCCGATTTACCACTTCCGTTGGCCCCGACAAAGGCCCAGCACTGGTTTTGTTCAAGCGTCAGTTCGTCCAAACGCAACATGCGGGTATCGCTGAGACGAAACAATCCTTGCGTGATTTTCAACAATGACATCTTCTCTCCTTCGTCAGTGGCCGATGGCCTGCTCTAGTGGTCTACAGCATTCAGCGTTATTAACAAAGCGTGGCGATGATGACTCGGTCGGCATGAAAACAGGCTTTCACGTCCATTCCCTGTTGCAGTTTTTGCTGTTCAAGCAAGGTATTTGGCACCATGGCGCACAAGGTCTCTCCCCCCGTCAACGTAATCAGAATTTCGCTGTTTTCCGCACCGTGCTGAATGGCCTGAATTTGCCCTGGCAAGACGTTATCAACGACAGGCGCGGTGGATGTGGCGGCGTACACATCGATCCACGGTGCTTTAATCAGGGCCAGCACCTCTTTCCCTTTCTGTAATTGCAGGCGCTCGGCGCTTTGTTGCGTAATCAGCGCGCTGATCGTTGTTTTACCATCGGCAAGTAAAATATCCAGATGTTGTTGCACCTGCTCTTCACCGCGTGCGAGCACGGTTCCAAAAAACTGATTACGTGCACTGGTTTGCAGAGAGAAACGCGCGATGGCTGCCAGCAGGCTATCCAACGGCAGCCCGTCTTCCTGTAAGACATCAAAAGCTTTTTGCTGAATCTGTGCGAGCAAATCATACAATTGAAGAAGGCGTTCGCCATAACGGGTGAGTTGCGCACCGCCGCCGCCTTTGCCGCCGGTCATGCGCTCGACGATGGTTTGCTCGGAAAGTTGGTTCATCTCATTGATGGCATCCCATGCGCTTTTGTAGCTAATTCCCGCCAGTTTGGCTCCCTGACTGATTGAACCGGTATGACGAATTTGCTTGAGCAATTCAATACGCCGCGGGTCGGCGAATAAACGCTGTTGGAGTTTCAGGGTGAGAAGAATTTCAGCCTGCATAGTGGGAGCACCGTCGGTGAGTTTAATTCTCTGTATTGTCGCTATTTTCTTCATCAGGGGCAAATCGCACAAATAGACGCACTATTTTCTCTTACTGCGGTAGACTAGATCACAATTACGACGATTTCGGTTTACGGTGAAATAGCGTACCAAAAGGGCTAGAGTAGCGGTAACCGTTGCAATAAGTGAGGTAAGCATGTTGGAGTTGTTGAAGAGCCTGCTGTTTGCAGTTGCCATGGTTCCTGTGATGATGGTGATTATCATGGGTGCGATTTATTGCCTGGGCGAAGTATTTAACGTGTTGTCCCGCATCGGTCATTCTGACGGTCAGCGCGCAAAGAATCAGCACTGATTCACGATCCTTTTCTATTTTGATGTCCGGCTTCTTGCCGGACATTTCTTTTCTACCTCCTAATATACCCCTAGATAATTCGAGTTTCAGGCAGGCGGCAAGAGAAGGAATCCCGATGAGCTTACTCAAGTAAGTGATTCGGGTGACTGAACGCAGCCAACGCACATGCAACTTGAAGTATGACGGGTGTATCTACCTCTTTAAAGCGCATGACACTTCTTCATAATTCGTTATATTATTATTTACACAACGATAATTGTCAGGAGACAAGAATGAAGCAGCAATGGTTAAAATGGTTCGCCGCATTGACACTCAGTGCAGGAATGGCGTTGCCCGCGGTGGCAGAAGATAAAGTCACGGTGTTCGCCGCGGCATCATTGACGAATGCGTTGCAGGAGATCGCTACGCAATATCAGAAAGAGAAAAACGTCGCTGTCGTGGCGTCTTATGCCTCATCTTCAACGCTGGCTCGCCAGATTGAGCAAGGTGCGCCTGCCGATCTGTTCATCTCCGCTGACCAACAGTGGATGGACTATGCGCAAGATAAAAACCTGATGGATATCGCTACGCGCCATACGCTGCTGGGCAATGAGCTGGTAGTGATTGCGCCGAAGGCGAGTGCGCAGAAAGAGATTAACATTGACGATAAAACGGACTGGAAAAGCCTGCTGAAAGACGGACGTCTGGCCGTTGGCGACCCCGATCATGTGCCTGCTGGGATCTATGCTAAGGAAGCGTTACAGAATCTGAAAGCCTGGGACGAGCTTTCCCCGCTGATGGCGCGAGCCAATAATGTGCGCGCAGCCATGGCGCTGGTGGAACGTGAAGAAGCCCCGCTCGGTATTGTTTATGGTTCTGATGCGGTTGCTAGCGATAAAGTTAAGGTCATCGGTACGTTCCCAGCGGCGAGCCACAAGCCTGTCGAATATCCGATGGCGATAGTGAAAGAGCATAAAAACGCTGCGGTTACCGGCTTTTATGACTATCTGAAAACACCTGAAGCGGCCGCAGTGTTTAAACGTTACGGCTTCGCGCCGCGTTAATGATGCTGAGCGATTACGAATGGCAGGCGGTTGAGCTGAGCCTCAAAGTTTCCGTTGTGGCTGTGGCGTGCAGCTTGCCGTTTGGGATACTGATGGCGTGGGTTTTGGTGCGCTGTCGGTTTCCCGGCAAATCACTGCTGGATAGCATTATCCATTTACCATTGGTGTTGCCACCCGTGGTCATTGGTTATTTGTTGCTGGTGGCGATGGGAAGACGCGGCGTAATCGGTTCCTGGCTTTATGACTGGTTCGGCTTCAGCTTTAGTTTTAGCTGGCGCGGTGCTGCGTTAGCGTCGGCGATTGTCGCGTTTCCGCTTATGGTTCGAGCGATCCGGCTGTCGCTTGATGCCGTCGATACGCATCTGGAACAAGCCGCCCGGACACTGGGTGCCTCACCTTGGCGCGTGTTTTTCACCATCACGTTACCGCTCTCTTTTCCTGGAATCGTGGTTGGAACCGTATTGGCGTTTGCTCGTTCGCTCGGCGAGTTTGGCGCGACCATTACGTTTGTCTCCAATATTCCCGGCGAAACCCGAACCATTCCACTGGCGATGTATACCCTGATTGAAACACCCGGAGCAGAAGCTGATGCAGCAAGGCTGTGCATCATTGCCATCGTCTTGTCGTTGGCTGCGCTGATGGCATCGGAGTGGCTAACAAACTGGAGCCGCAAGCGGTTGGGGGGATAATGCTGCAACTCGATTTTCATCAACAGCTGGGTAGCCTTGAACTCCACGTTCAGTCTGAACTGCCCGCCAACGGTATTACCGCTATTTTCGGTGTGTCTGGGGCAGGAAAAACCTCACTGATCAACGCTGTTGTTGGCCTGACCCGACCTGATGGCGGCCGGATTGTGCTCAATGACCATGTGCTGGTGGATACGCAGCAGCGTGTTTTCCTACCGCCAGAAAAACGACACATCGGTTATGTGTTTCAGGATGCTCGCCTGTTTCCGCATTATCGTGTACGCGGTAATTTGCGCTACGGCATGGCTGAAAAAATGGCATCGCAGTTCGATGACATCGTCAATTTACTGGGTATTGAGCATTTACTTAATCGCTACCCGCTGACGCTATCTGGCGGAGAAAAACAGCGCGTTGCGATTGGTCGGGCGTTGCTGACTGCGCCAGAATTGCTGCTCATGGATGAGCCGCTGGCATCGCTGGATCTGCCCAGAAAGCGTGAGCTGTTGCCCTATTTGGAACGGTTGGCGAAAGAGGTCAATATTCCTATTCTGTATGTCAGCCATAGTCTGGAAGAAATTGTCCGGTTAGCCGATCATGTTGTGGTGCTTGATAAAGGCAAGGTGAAAGCGCAGGGGCTGCTGGAAGAGGTGTGGGCCAGTAGCGCGTTACGCCCTTGGTTACCGAAAGATGAGCAGAGCAGCATTCTGAGTGTGCGCGTGTTAGCACAGCATGAGCATTACGCAATGACGGCATTGGCATTAGATGACCAGCAGGTATGGGTCGGAAAAGTCGAGCTGGCGCAGGATGCCGTATTGCGCATTCGCGTGAATGCCGCCGATGTCTCTCTGGTGCTACAGCCGCCGGAAAAAAGCAGTATCCGTAATGTGCTGCGTGCCAGCGTGGAGGAATGCATTGATGTCGACGGACAGGTTGAAGTGAAGCTGGCCGTCGGCCAGCAGACGCTGTGGTCCCGTATTACACCCTGGGCACGGGACGATCTCGCGCTTCATCCGGGGCAAATGCTCTATGCGCAGATTAAGAGTGTGTCTATTACGGCGTAAACACAGGCTGAGCGGTAAGGCAGTGTCCTGCATCGCTCGGTCTATTGCGTGGAACAGTCGATATTCTGTGACTAAGATAACAAATTGAGGATTGAGAGTGATTTTCAATTCGTTTTTTCTACCGTGTGAACAAGGTAGTCAGATAAGTTATCTCGGCTTCATTATTTTTTCATCATAAAAAGTAATCGATTACTTTTTGTTTTCACCTGTGCTACGGGATAAAAATAGGAGAAGGATATGCCTTGTATGACATTGTTACGCCGTGCGTTCGCGATACCGCTGTTGTTGATGGTTTCATCTGGTCTGGCACTTGCTGAGCGTCCAGCAGAAAATCAGAAAATAGCGTTGCAGATGTATACGCTGCGTAGCGTGAGTACGCTTGATGAGCAATTCTCTATGGCGCACAACGCTGGGTTTAAAGCGGTTGAACTCGTCGGGACGCACGGTATTAGTGCGTCAGAAATGAAGGGGTTGCTGGGGAAATATCAGTTAAAAGCCATTGCTGCACATGTCCAGCTTGGCGAACTGAAAAGTAATATGGCTGAGGTTGTGGCCTTTAACAAAGCAATCGGCAACCGCATGATTATCGTGCCGTGGCTAAATGTTGAAGACCGACCGAATAGCGCAGAGGGATGGCAGCGCTTTGGTACAGAAATGAACGACCTTGGGCGTGAACTGAAGAAGCAGGGTATGCAGCTGGCTTATCACAACCATAATTTTGAGATGAAGAAGTATCGCGGCAAAACGGCGCTGGAAATTATGTTAGATGCCGCAGAGCCAGAGAACCTGATGCTGGAAATGGATGTTGCCTGGGTATCCCTAGGAGGGCAGGATCCTGCGCGCCTTCTGCGCCAGTACAAAGGCCGTATCTACTCGATTCATGCGAAAGACAATACCTCCATCGGTATCCGCGATGATGAAATGAACTTTGCTCCACCGGGCGAGGGCATTTTGGCGTGGGAAGAGATTCTCCCAGCGGCGGCCAAAGCGGGCACCCAATGGTTTGTTGCTGAGCATGATTTGCCGAAAGATCCGCAGGCCATTATTTCCGCCGCCTACCAGTCGTTATATGAAAAACTGAGTAAGGTAAAAAGTAAGTAAGAAATAGAGATATCAACCTGCGGTCAGCGAACCGCAGGCTGTCAAAGTGGGGTTAATGAACGGTGTATTCTGCGTGGGTTAGCTGGATGCCCGTTCGACAAACGTCCATTCCAGTAAACGCTTTTCTGTTTCGCTGGCAGGTTGGTCAATCTGTTGTAACAGTAACTTCACGGCTTCTCTGCCGATATGCGCAGACGGCTGCTGAATAGTGCTGAGCTGCGGTGAGGTGATGTAGCCCAGTTCCGAACCGTCGAAACCGATCACGGCAATATCCTGTGGCGCGCGCAGTCCGGCCTCATTAATTGCCGATAATGCGCCTGCTGCCAGCGTGTCGGATACCACAAAGACGGCATCCGGGCGTTCTGGGGCGTGAAGTAGCGCGGTCATTGCCGCTTTTCCGCCTTCATAGCTCAGCGCATTAGCGTATTCGACTTTGCCATAATCAAACGCATTTTCTGCGATAACGTCGCGATAGCCTTTCTCTCGTTGCTGGGCATAGAGGTAATTCATATCGTGGTTAATCATGGCGATACGGCGGCGGCCTTTGCCAATAAAGTGATTAATGACGAAACGGGACGCCTCTGCATCATCAATACCGACGGATGAAACGGCGGAGGTATCATCATGCTCGGCGCATTGTACCCAAGGCGCGGTGCCAATCATGTCCTGAAGCGCTGACAGCGTCGAAATGGCGTCCATGGTAATCACGCCATCGACCATTTTACCGGACAGCAGTTGCAGGCTGGAGTGGGCGCGAACGATATCAGAGCCGGAATTGCATAGAAGTATGCGGTAGCCATTTTCTTCCGCTTCCGCCTCAATGCCTTTTACCACATCGGCGCAGAAAGGGTTGGCAATGTTGGAAACCATGACCAAGAGCATGTGGCTGCGTGCGGTACGTAGCTGTCGGGCTAGTAAATTCGGCTGATAGTTACTGTTTTTTATCGCATTGAGAACACGTTCCCGGTTTTGCGGCTTCACGGTATCAATGTTGTTCAACACCCGTGAAACCGTTGCGACCGAGACACCCGCTATCCGTGCTATTTTTTGAATCGACATAATTCAGAAGGCACTCACGCTACTTATGCTTGGCTGAGCAGATTACCATAAATATCTCTGGCTGCATCCCGCGGGCGTTGTACCTGCGGGATGAATGCCATAAGAGAATGAGCGGCCTGATGCCTTAATCGGCGACCTTCACCCACGCTTGCTGCTGGTGACTTTGCACGATGGCATCAATGATGAACATGATGTTCGCACCATCGTAGAAGGTGGCGAAATTGAACGGATCGACGCCGGGTTTTTTACCATCGCGCAGGTAGGTGTAAAAATTCGCCATCATATTTTTGAACGCATCCGGCCAGCCCTCGATATGCCCACCGGGGAAATGGACTGCGGCGGCGGCTTCTGGGTTTAGCAACGATGGATCGTCCGACAACAGCTGATTGGGTTTATCTCTATGGCCGATCCATAGCTGCTGCGGTGTTTCCTGATCCCAGGCCAGCGATTGCTCGCTACCATTCACTTCGAACGTCAGGCGGTTTTTCCGGCCTGCGCTGACCTGAGAAACGGTAAACGATCCGCGGCTACCATCATCAAAGCGCAGTAAAACGGTCGCGTAATCTTCGGTTTTAACCGGTTTGTCGTCGTACTCGGGCGGTCTATCGGATGATGAGAACGTGGCGGTGCCATTCCGATTAGATTTGCGGATCGGATGGACGATAGCGAAATCTGCGAAGACTTCGACAATTTTCCGGCCGGAAATAAACTGTACCGTATCGCACCAGTGTGAGCCGATGTCGGCTACTGCACGGGAAATACCACCGTACTCGGGTTCAACACGCCAGTTATAGTCGGTGTCGTGCAGCATCCAGTCTTGCAGATAGCCGCCGTGCACCGCAAAGAGTCGGCCTATTTCCTGACGCTTAATCATGCTGGCTGCCTGCTGCACCATGCCAAATTGGCGATAGACAAAGCTGACGCCGTGGACAACCCCTTTTTCTTCTGCCAGTGCGACCAGTTCACGCGCTTCTTCGCTGGTCATACACAGCGGCTTTTCCGAAAAAACGTGTTTGCCTGCCTGAATAATCTGCTTATTGATCGCTGCATGGAGATGGTTTGGCGTGCAGTTGTGGATGGCATCGATGTCTGGGTGATTTAACAAATCAGCGACGCTGCCGTAGGCATGAGGAATGTTGAGCTGCCGGGCTTTCTGTTGAGCGACATCCAGCGAGTTTTCCGCCAGCGCCACCACGTCAACAAAGCCGAGGCGACGAATTGCCTCTATATGTGCCGGGCCAATAAAACCGGAACCAATAATGCCAACGCGGATCATTCTGCATCCTCCTCTTTTAATCCCAACATTTTTCTTACCAACGGACGATCGTCGCTGGTGGCAGCAAAATCGTCAAAGGCGCGCTGAGCGACGGGAATAATGTGGCGATTGATGAACGCCGCACCTTCTTTCGCACCACAGTTGCTGTCTTTCAGGCAGCATTCCCACTCAAGCACCGCCCAGCCGTCGTAATCGTATTGGGCAAGTTTGCTGAAGATAGCGCCAAAATCGATCTGTCCATCTCCCGGTGAACGGAAGCGCCCGGCGCGTTCAGCCCATGACTGATAGCCGCCGTAGACGCCGCTTTTGCTCGATGGAGTAAATTCCGCATCTTTCACATGGAACGCTTTGATTCGCGCATGGTAGCGATCGATAAAACCGAGGTAGTCCATCTGCTGTAAATGCATATGGCTGGGATCGTAAAGAATGTTGGCGCGCGGGTGATGATTGACGACATCAAGGAAGCGTTCAAAAGTTACGCCGTCGTGTAAATCTTCGCCGGGATGTAGCTCGTAACACACATCCACGCCGTGCTCGTCAAAACAGTCGAGGATCGGCGTCCACAGTCGGCCGAGTTCTTTAAAGGCTTCCTGAATCAGGGCTTCTTTACGCGGTGGCCACGGGTAAAAATAAGGCCAGGCCAGCGCGCCGGAAAATGTGGCGTGGGCGTTGAGCCCTAGGCGTGAAGAGGCTTTTGCCGCCTGCTTTATTGCTGAGATGGCCCACTGCTGGCGAGCTTGTGGATTGCGGCGGTAGGCTGGTGGGGCGAAATCGTCAAAAGCATCGTCATAAGCAGGGTGGACGGCAACAAGTTGTCCTTCCAAATGAGTCGACAGTTCGCTGATGGTCAGCCCGTGCTGTGCCAGCAGGCCTTTCACCTCATCACAGTACGTTTGGCTGTCGGCGGCGGTGGCTAGGTTGAATATATGCGGATGGTTACAGGGAGTTTGCAGCGCTTTAAAGCCTAATCCGGCTGCCCATTGCGCCAGATTTTCCAGCGAGTTAAAGGGAGCCTGATCGCCAATATACTGGGCGAGAAAAATACCCGGTCCTTTTAACGTTTTCATTATTACCTCCTTTGGCAACGGGGTGTGGTTATCAATACCGTTGCACGATTGCGATAGCAGTAGTGGAGAAAACGGGATGAGTGCATTAAGCGGCCTCATCCCGTTTTCTCCTTAAATAATCGGTATCAGACGGTTAGGCCTGCTCCTCTTTATATTTGAACGAGAAGAGGAAAATGATGGCGATAGCGGCAGCGGCGACCGCAGGGATCCACCAGAAAGAGGTCCAGATTGCGGGCTCATTTAGCGTGCCGTTGTCGAAGAGACGGTTATAAATCGCACCGGAAACCTGCGATCCCAGCAGCATGCCAATTCCGTAGGTGAACAGAACCACCAGACTTTGGGCCTGACCTTTGATTTTTTCCCCGGCGATGCGGTCGGTGTAGATGAAGCCAATGACGAAGAAAAAGTCATAGCACACGCCATGGAGAAGGATGCCGATATAGAGCAGCCAGCGGGTTTCTTCGTTCACGCCGAGTGCGAAGAATGCGTAACGTACGAACCACGCCAGCATGCCGATGAACAGCATGTATTTCACACCCAGTCTTCTAAACAGCAGCGGGATGATCAGCATGAAGAAGATTTCGGACATCTGGCCGAACGACATAGCGGTACTGACGTTGCTGATGCCGACATCGCTCAGGAAGGAGGCGGTGTAAGCATAGTAGGTGCCTAGTGGAATCGAGATCAGCATGGCGCAGATGGCAAACACCAGGAAATGGCTTTTCTTCAGCAGCGCAAATGCATCGGCACAGAACAGATCGCGTAATGCCAGCGGTGAGCCTTTTGCGGGCGCTGGAGTATGTGGCAGCGTCAGGCTGTAGGCTGCCAGAATGGCGGAGCAAGCGGAGGCAACGTAGAAAATATTGACGCTTGCGGCGATGCCAGCCATCCCGATGCAGACCCCGGCAACGATCCAGCCGATCGTGCCGAAAACCCGCACAACGGGAAAGCTTTTTTCACTGTTACTCAGGCTATGAAATGCAATGTTGTTAGTTAACGCCAGCGTTGGCATAAAGCACAGCGTGTAGGCGAACAGGAGTATCAGCAGTTGGGTGCCGTTCTCGCTGGTCAACGCACTGGGAACAAACCATAAAATGATGGCCCCGATCAGGTGCAGCAGCGCCATGACTTTCTGTGAGGGGAAGAAGCGATCGACCACCATACCCAACACAAACGGAGAAAGGATCGAGGCGATCGGTCCGGCAGAGAAGGCGTCGCCAATCATGGCAGCCAGATTATGCTGTGTCATAACCAAGCCCAACGTAACCGACCATGAACCCCAGATGAAGAACTCTAAAAACATCATGAGTGACAGTCTGGGAACGACGAAGGCCGGTTGTAACGATTTGGTAGCTGTGTTTTCAGATGAAGAAACCATGCGGTATCCCTCTTAAAAGTAATCGATTACAATCTGTGTTTTTTAAATGTAATCGATTACTTTTAACTTAACCGCAGCTTTTAGCCGTAAATGAGATCCTTATCACTAGAAAGTTATATAGCCATAGCGTAGTTGGCTGTTTTCGCGCAATGATCGGGTATCTGCTTTTATTGAGGGGAAAAGAAGAATGACGCACTTTGTTTTAGTGGGCGATGTCGGCGGCACCAATACGCGTTTGGCGCTGTGTGACGCCATTACGGGCGAATTGTCGCAAATTGAGACTTATTCCGGGCTGGATTTCCCTTCTCTGGAAGGGGCGATCCGCGATTATCTCGATTCGCGGCAGGCCACGGTGCAGGATGCCTGTATCGCGATTGCCTGCCCGATTACCGGTGACTGGGTAGCGATGACGAACCACACCTGGGCATTTTCCATCGCTGAAATGAAAGCGAGTCTGGGTTTACGCCACTTTGAGGTTATCAACGATTTTACTGCTGTTTCCATGGCGGTTCCGGTGATGGGGCGTGAGAGTTTGCTCCAGTTCGGTGGTGGGGAACCTGTGCCGGGTAAGCCCGTTGCCGTGTATGGCGCAGGCACGGGGCTTGGTGTCGCTCATCTGGTTCATGTTGCCAACCAATGGGTCAGCCTGCCGGGTGAAGGTGGGCATGTGGATTTCGCGGCCAATAGCGATGAAGAAGACAACATTCTGGCTATTTTGCGCCAATCGTTGGGGCATGTTTCTGCTGAGCGTTTGCTGTCTGGCCAGGGGCTGGTGAACATTTATCGCGCTATCGTGCTGTCCGACAATCGTACACCTGAGGCGCTGGAGCCGAAGGATATTACCGAACGTGCTGTCAACAATACGGATGTAGATTGTCGTCGCGCGCTGTCGCTATTCTGCGTCATTATGGGGCGCTTCGGTGGCAATCTGGCGTTAAATTTAGGCACGTTTGGCGGTGTTTATATTGCTGGCGGCATCGTACCGCGCTTTCTGGAGTTTTTTAAAGCCTCTGGCTTTCGGGCGGCTTTTGAAGACAAAGGACGGTTTAAAGGCTATATGCAGGATATCCCTGTGTACCTGATTACCCATGAACAGCCAGGATTAATGGGGGCAGGGGCTTACCTGCGACAGGTGCTGGGTAGCGCGCTGTAAGTCTTTCAATAGTCGAACGCAATCAGGAAAAGCGACGTGATTGTCTAATACCACTCGCTTGCCTGATTGCGTCACCGTTAGTTATGCCAGAATACGGGTGCGGATAACCTCTGCGATGCTGGGTTCTTCATTGCTGCCAATCACCAGATCAGCACGAGCCTTGATCTCGTCGGCGCTGTTGCCCATTGCGACACCTAGTCCTACGCCTTCCAGCATGCTGATATCATTAAAGTTATCTCCAAATGCCACGACGTCCTTCATGCTGATACCCTGCTCGCCGAGCCATTGCTGAAGCAGTTTACCCTTGCTGTTGCCGGTTTGGGCGATATCAACCTGATCCTGCCATGACCATTCGCAGGCCAATCCCAGCCGTTTTTCCACTTCCGCAGCGAAATTATTCAGCGTAGGGACATCGGCATGTGTGGTTGCGAATTTCCAGATGTCGTGAGACGCCTCCGTTTGACGCACCAGATTTTCCACCTGTGCGAAGCGCGGGCGCTGCTGCTCCGGCAGGCTAGAAGCCCATGCCAGCGTGCGGACCACGTGGCCGGTAGGATACTGGTAATACATGTCGTCATCAGCATACATCAGCCCGTGAATATCAAATTCCTCTAGCAGCGTGATGACATTTTTTGCCTGATCGGCAGAGAGCGGATTGGTGTGCGACGCTCGGCCCTGCTGGTAATCATAGACGTAGGTGCCGTTACAGCAGATCGCAGGCGTATCCAACTGCAATCCCTGATAAAAAGGGTGGATTGCTGAGTGGTGACGCCCCGTGACGATCATGACTTTTATGCCTTGCTGACGGGCCAGCGCGAGTGCGCTAAGAGATTCAGGGAGGATTTTTTTCTGTTGATTCAGTAGCGTACCATCAAGATCAAGTGCAATTACTCGGTAGGTCATAGTTGTCTCGCAAATAAAAATGTGGGTATCAAATTACCTCTACGATAAAGGACACGGCGAAAAATAGACAGATAACAGCGAGATAAAAGTGTCTGGTTGGCTTGGTTGCGAAGTATCCGGTGCTGTGGGATGAAATGGGTTAATACGGGATATCATTGTCTATTTTCTATTCTTTCAACGGCTTATCATCTATTTTTTAAGCAATCAATCACAACATGGCTTTACAATACGCGGCGTACTGTTTATAGTGCGCGTCATTGCGGAGGAGTGGCCGAGTGGTTGAAGGCACCGGTCTTGAAAACCGGCGACGCGAAAGTGTTCTAGAGTTCGAATCTCTACTCCTCCGCCACTTTCAATATTTCCCCATGTCTCTTCTTGTTATCCTCTTATCTTCCATTGATATTCTGCACCATCACTTTTTATCACCCATTCAGTTTTGCTGCATCATCAGCGCCGTTAGCTAAATCAATGATTACTTAAATCAGCCACTGCTTAAATCAATAGTAGCCTTGCGATGTCTCTGTAGAATAGAGTGATTGGTCATTAATGGTATATGTGCGCCAAGGTGAGCCAGTTCGTTATCCTTTCAATGAACCTCTTCTGAGCTTTCCTGTGCCGCCACATTCGCGTGAAATAAGGAGAATACGATGCAGCAAGTTGTTTATGTCGCCAGCCCAGAAAGCCAGCAGATTCATGTTTGGCAGCTCGGTGCTCAGGGAAATCTGACATTATTGCAAACCGTTGAAGTCCCAGGACAGGTCCAGCCGATGGCGATTGCGCCAAATAAGCGCCACCTGTATGTCGGTGTTCGTCCTGACTTCAGGGTTCTGAGCTATCGTATTGATGAACAGGGTAAATTGACGGAAGCGGGCGTTGCATCCTTACCGGGTAGCCCGACGCACTTGTCTACCGATAACGATGGACGTTTCCTGTTCAGCGCGTCTTACAGCGGCGCCTGCGTTAGCGTTAGCCCGATTGATGCTGACGGCATTGTCGGCGAGCCGACTCAGCAACTGGACGGATTGGAGGGGTGTCACTCTACCAATATCGATCCAACCAATACCGTCGTGTGGGCACCGTGTCTGAAAGAAGACCGTATTCGTTTGTACGATCTGGGTACAGCGGGTGAACTGAGCATACATCGTCAGGCTGAAATGACGACGGTATCGGGTGCTGGTCCGCGCCATATGGCTTTCCATCCGAATCAGCGCTTTGCCTATTGCGTGAATGAACTGGACAGCTCAGTCGATGTGTATCAATTGGATGCAGCCAGCGGCGACGTGCAGAAAGTACAAACGCTGGATGCCATGCCTGCTGGCTTTAGCGATACGCGCTGGGCGGCAGATATTCACATCACGCCGAATGGCAATTTCCTGTACATCAGCGATCGTACTGCCAGTTTGTTGAGCGTTTTCCAGATATCTGAAGACGGCAGCACGTTAACGCTGACGGGTCATCAGCCGACCGAAACGCAGCCGCGCGGTTTCAATATCGATCACACCGGTGAGTTCCTGATTTCAGCGGGGCAGAAGTCTCAGCATATTGAGGTGTATCACATCGATCAGCACACGGGCGATCTGCAACCGCTGGCGCGTTACGCCGTCGGTCAAGGTCCAATGTGGGTGGCGGTGCTGGCGCTGGATTAAGTAAGCGAAGCACAACATTAAGATTAAGCCCTGCGTTTATCCGCAGGGCTTTTTTGTCGCTAATGTTGTGAAACGTTGATGCTGTGAAGTGCTGATTTGTGTACAGGGTCGGCAATTAACCCCGGTATTCGATAATCGACAAGCCCGCGTTGTAATCTGTGCTGTAGATGATGCCGTCGGCATCAACAAACACATCGCAAGACTGAATGATCTGCGGTCTACCGGGACGTTTATCGACCATTGTGGCTGGTGCGGCAGGCACAAGCGCACCAGTTTCTTTCGGCTGATACGGATTACTGATGTCGTAAGCCCGTACTCCTGCGTTTTGATACGTGGCGAAAATCAATGATGAACTGATGAAGCTGCCGGGTCGATTTTCATGCAGGTTATGTGGGCCAAAGTGCGCGCCTTTCTTCACATAATCCGCCTCTTTCGGCTGGGGAAAGGTGGCGATGCTGACCGGATTACTCGGTTCACGAATATCGAACACCCAAATCAATTTCTCGCCATCTTCCTGATTATCCAATACCGCTTCATCCAATACGATCAACAGATCGCGATCCGGCAGCGGTAGCGCCGTGTGTGTGCCACCGCCAAACGGCGGGCTCCAGTTACGGTGGCTGATGAGCTGTGGATGGGTACGATCGCTCACGTCCAGTAGCGTCAACCCGCCATCGCGCCAGCTTCCGTAGGCGGTGTCACCGCTGATGATGGCATGGTGAAGCGCGTAACGCTTGCCTTCAGGCCAGCTTGCGGTCTCCCCGCCAGCGTTGTGCATACCGGGTAACCAGTAACGCCCGGCAACTTCAGGGCGCTGCGGATCGGCCAGATCGATAGTCAGAAAGATGTAGTCGCTATAGCCGTCGAGCAAAGCGGAAACATAGGCCCAACGCCCACCCATGTACCAGATGCGGTGAATGCCGATGCCGTCTAACGGCAGGAAGCTGATTTCACTCGGTTTATCCGGCGTTGAGATATCGAAAATTCGTAATCCGGCGCTCCAGCTTTTGCCTTGCTGTTTGGTACTGACCGTATCGGCGACGGAGCGGGTGTAATAGACCTTTTCCTCGGCGAAGCTGGCGTCGGCAAACAAATCGCGCGCATTGACGACGAGCAGGAGGTCATCATGTGTTTGCAGATGAATATTCCAGGTGCCGGGCGGGGCAGCAATAAACCCCGCTGGCTTGGGATTCTTGGCATCGCGCACATCCACAATCGACACGCCTTGTGAAACCATGTGCCCGATGTAAGCGTAGCCGCGATGAACCATCACCTGCACGCCATCGGGTCTGCCGCCCTGATCGCTGTGTCCAATCAGCCGCATATTGCGGCTGTAATCGGGTGTTGGCAGAGGAGTCGATGCCATGAGTTACCTCCGTATTATTTCGCCTGTTTGGCTTCCAGTGTAGCAAACCACGGTGCGATAAAATCATCCGTATGGCCCCAACCTGGGATGATTTTTGCCAATCCGGCGACGTTGACCGCGCCTGGCTGGCTGGCTAACAGCGCCTGTGGAATCGAGGCAGCGCGGAACTCGTAGGTTGCAGGCGTTGGTTCACCGGCAATCTTGTTGGCAACCAGACGCAGGTTCACTTTACCGATCAACTTAGGATCGACGGCCACGCTGACTTTCCACGGGCTGCTCGCTTCGCGCATCAACTGTAAATCCTGATTGGAGATGTCGATGCTATATAGCTTGATTTCAGTCCGGCCATTTTCTTTCAATGCCTTATAAGCACCTTGGCTGAAGGCATCCCACGATCCCCAGATTGCATCAATTTTGCCTTTCGGATACTTCGCCAGTACTGCGCCGACTTTATTGGCGGTATCACCCTGTACGTCAGAGGACACAGCGCCAATCGATTCCAGCTCTTTGATGCCGGGGTTGGCTTTCAGGATCTGTTGATAAGCGAGCTGGCGGCGTTCCATCGGCGGGAAGCCTGCGACCCATAGCTTGATGATATTGGCTTTGCCGTTGAAGTCCTTAACCAGTTGGCCGAAGGATTCGTTAGTGAGTGAGGCGTCATCCTGCTGTGTGACAGTCACGCCCGGAATCTGGCCGTTCACGGCGGTATCAAACACGGAAACGGCAATACCGCTGTCGACGATGCGCTTAATCAAATCGGTAGAGTAGGGATCGCGGCCCTGTGACAGGATAATGCCATCATATTTCTGGCTAATGGCCTGATTCACGAAATCCTGAAAACGGGCGTCATCGCCGTTGCTCAAGAACGTGCTGACCTTGAAGCCCAGCTTTTTACCCTCTTCGAGCACGCCGGAAACAAACTGTGTAGTGTTGTCGTCCGATCCCAAATTGCGGATAACGGCGATCCGAACCGGACCATTATGATTGGCGATAGCGGCCGGAACAGGGGCAATGGTGGCGCTCTGATTAGCCAGTGCCGGTAATGCTGTCAGTAAGCTCAGTGCAAGCAGGGCAGGCGTAAATTTCTTCATTATCAGCTCCGTGGCGTTTTATAAATTGATGTTGTGTCGATGACAGTATTGTTATGTAGTTTGCGTTACTACTTATAGCTGTCTTTATGTCTGGATGTCTATTTAAAAATAATACTGCATCATAGCCGTTGAGCGATAGCCGAGAAAGAGGGGATGATTATGATTTTTGGGTTTAAGTTATAACGATTAGTGCTGACTGCGGATGCAAAGAAAAATGCCCGCGAGGCGGGCATTTGAGGAGAGCTGTTAGATGAGGAAAGAGTGAATTATTTCTTCGTTTCTTTCTCTTCCATTTCACGCGCCCAGCGCGGGTGGTGCTTACTCGCCCAACGTTTGGAGACCTTGCCTTCAATCATGCCCTTAATCGAGCCTTTAACCCAGAATGCCATGTACATGTGGATCAGGATGGCATGGATCAGCACGATAGCCGCCGCAGCGTGAATCAGAATAGCGTAGCGCACGATATCAATCGGGAAAAGGTGGGCAAAATAAGGACGCCACATGATAACCCCGGTGATCAGCAGTACCAGCGTCAGCCCCATAATGCTCCAGAACATCAGCTTCTGGCCTGGGTTGTATTTACCCACCTGAGCCACTTCATGTTCATTACCTTTCAACACTTCAATAATGTTGAGGAACCACGGCAGATCGCGTTTCTTCGGAATGTTATGGCTAACAAAGCGGAAGAACATTGGGATCAGACAGATAACGATCAGCACGCCAAAGAACGGGTGCAGAATACGCCCCATTTGCGGCGTACCAAACGTCTGCGTCAACCATTGCAGGGTTGGGAAAAACAGAGCAATCCCTGAGAGCGCGACCAGGAAAAAGCTAATCACCACAATCCAGTGACAGATGCGATCGATAAACTTGGTGCGCAAAATCATTTTTGGTTTACTCATGTTTGTCTCCCCCTTCTTTGTCTTCTTCCTCGTGCTCATGCTCCATTTCTTCTGTGTTCGGACCTACACCGATGTAGTGGAACATTAACCCAGCAAAGGTGGCGACAAACCCTAACGCAGAGAGCGGCTTCAGAATGCCTTTCCACAGATTGACCGGTGTGGAAATTTGCGGGTCATCCGGCAGGTTGTGATAGAGCGATGGTCTGTCTGCGTGGTGCAGAACATACATCACATGCGTACCGCCTACGCCCTGCGGATCGTAAAGACCTGCGTGTTCGTAACCACGGCTTTTCAGATCGGCGATGCGTTCTTCTGCCAGATGCTTCATCTCTTCTTTCGTACCGAAACGAATGGCACCGGTCGGACAGGTTTTCACACAGGCAGGCTCTTGCCCAACGCTAACCCTGTCGACGCACAGCGTACATTTGTAGACGCGGTTATCTTCTTTATTCAGACGTGGAATATTGAACGGGCAACCGGCGATGCAATAGCCGCAGCCGATACAGTTTTCGGACTGAAAATCGACGATACCATTGGCGTACTGGATGACTGCGCCAGCGGAAGGACAAGCTTTCAGGCAGCCTGGGTCGCTACAGTGCATACAGCCATCTTTACGGATCAGCCATTCCAAACGATCGTTCTCTTCCACTTCGGAAAAGCGCATCAGCGTCCAGGATTTAGCGCTCAGATCCGCGGGGTTATCATAAACCCCGAGGTTATGACCGACTTCGTCACGAATGTCGTTCCACTCTGAACAGGCCACCTGACAGCCTTTACAGCCGATACAGGTGGTGACATCGATCAGTTTTGCCACTTCGCTTTTGTCATTACGCACATGCGGAGGCGGTGTAAAGCCGTTGGTGGCCGAGCGTTTAATAATATCTTGTGATTGCATTGACATAGTTGGCTACCCTTACACCTTCTCTACATTAACCAGAAACGCTTTGTATTCAGGCGTTTGTGAATTAGCGTCGCCGACGCTCGGGGTGAGTGTATTAGCCAAGAACCCTTTACGCGTGGTTCCCTCATAGCCCCAGTGGCAGGGAATACCAACGGTTTCCACGCTGTGTCCGGCAATTTCCAGCGTTTTGATACGCTTGGTAACGACCGCTTTGGCTTTGATGTAGCCACGTTTGCTGGAGACTTTGACTTCATCGCCCGCTTTGATGCCTTTGCTCTTCGCCAGATTTTCACCGATCTCAACAAACTGCTCTGGCTGCACAATCGCGTTCAAACGCGCATGTTTTGTCCAGTGGCGGAACAATTCGGTAATCGAGTACGTGGTTGCCACGTAAGGGAAGTCCTTCGCGGTGCCCATCGTTTTCGCATCACGTGCAAATAAACGCGCTACCGGGCTGGAAATCACCGATGGATGCAGCGGATTAGTGCCGATAGGTGACTCGATCGGTTCGTAGTGTTCAGGGAACGGCCCGTCTACCAGTTTGTCCACAGAGAACAGACGTGCCAGACCTTCTGGCAGCATGATGAACGGCCCGGTGTCCTTGCCCGGCGGTACGGTGGCTCCGAAATCCGGTACATCAATGCCTTGCCATCTTTGGCCGTTCCATTCCAGCAATTTACGCTTGCTGTCCCACGGTTTACCTTGCAGATCAGCGGAGGCGCGGTTGTAGAGGATGCGGCGGTTTTGCGGCCAGCACCATGACCAGTTCGGCGTGCAGCCCAGACCGGCATCAGCATTGTCGCGTTTATCCATCTGGTTACCGGCCTCTGTCCAACTACCGGCGTAGATCCAGCAGAAACTTGACGTCGTACCGTCATCACGCAGCTGTGAGAAATCAGCAAGCTGCTGGCCTTTTTTCAGGAGCAGTTTGCCGCTGTCGTCGTAGATATCGGCCAGCGCCATACCGTTGGCTTCGCGGGCGATCTCTTCCGGCGTTGGATCTTCCGGGTCTTTATAGTTCCAGTTGATGTTCATCAACGGATCGGAATACGCACCGCCTTCTTCGTTATACAGTTCACGCAGGCGCATCAGCAGCTTACCGAGGATTTTGCCGTCGTGATGGGCTTCTCCTGGTGGCTCGGCCGCCGCCCAGTGCCATTGCAACCAGCGACCGGAGTTGGCGATAGAACCATTCTCTTCGGCAAAGCAGGAAGAAGGCAGGCGGAAGACTTCAGTCTGAATGGACTTCGTATCCACATCATTGAATTCGCCGTAGTTCTGCCAGAACGTGGACGTTTCAGTGATCAATGGATCGATGATGACCATATACTTGAGTTTGGAGAGAGCTTCGGTCGCTTTGTTTTTGTTGGAGAACGCGGCAACGGGGTTAAAGCCCTGAACGATGTAGCCGTTCATTTTGCCTTCTACCATCAGCTCGGTTTGCACCATGATGTCGTAGCTGCGATCCCACTTCGGTAACCAGTCATAACCCCAGTTATTCGCAGCCTGAGCGTGATCGCCGTAGAAGCTCTTCATCATACTGATAAAGAATTTTGGCGTGTTTTTCCAATAGTTAACCTGATCGGGCAACAGCGCTGTTGGCGTAATTTGCGTGAGATAGGTTTTCAGATCCGGCTGTTTTTCTGACGGGAGTGGCATATAGCCCGGCAGGTTTGTCGTTAGCAGACCGAGGTCGGTATAGCCCTGAATATTGGAGTGACCGCGTAGGGCGTTGATGCCGCCACCTGCCATGCCGATATTGCCCAGCAGAAGCTGGATCATTGCTGCTGAGCGGATAATCTGCGCACCGTTAGTGTGGTGCGTCCAGCCCAGTGCATACATGAAGGTGGCGGTTTTATTTGGCACACAGGTTTCGGCCAGCGTGCGGCAAATGGTTTCATAATCTTTGGCTGACGTACCGCACAGAGAGGTCACCATTTCCGGTGTATAGCGGGAAACGTGCTTTTTCAGCAGGTTCCAGACGCAGCGTGGGTGAGACAGCGTGTTATCACGCTTGGCAAAACCAGATTCATCCAACTCATACTGCCAGCTGGATTTATCATATTGGCGAGTTTGCTCATCGTAGCCGCTGAACAAGCCTTCGTCGAAGCTGAAATCTTCACGTACGATCAGGCTGGCGCTGGTGTAGGACACCACGTATTCGCGATGAATTTTCTCATGTGTGATGAGGTAGTTAACGATGCCGAGCAGGAAAGCCGCATCGGAACCCGCGCGAATTGGTGCATACAGATCGGCAACGGCTGCGGAACGGTTAAAGCGTGGATCGACAACAATCAATTTTGCATTATTGTGCGTTTTCGCTTCAACTGCCCATTTGAAACCAACCGGGTGCGCTTCTGCCGGGTTACCGCCCATCACGATAATGACGTTGGCGTTTTTGATATCAACCCAGTTGTTGGTCATCGCGCCACGGCCGAATGTCGGTGCCAGCGCGGCAACGGTTGGTCCGTGACACAAGCGAGCCTGACAGTCGATGGCAACCATGCCGAGTGAGCGGGCAAATTTCTGGTCGAGAACACCGGTTTCATTACTGGCGGCAGAAGAACACAGCATGCCGGTAGTCAGCCAGCGGTTGACGGTTTCGCCTTTCGCGTTGGTGCGTTGGAAGTTGGCGTCGCGGTCAGCTTTCATCAGGCGCGCGATGCGTTCAATCGCGTCGTCCCAGCTGATTCGTTGCCATTTATCTGAGCCCGGCGCACGGTATTCAGGGTAGAGCAGGCGGTTTTCGCTGTGGATATAGTCAACCAGGCCCGCACCTTTCGGGCAAAGGGAGCCGCGGCTGACTGGGTGATCGGCATCACCTTCGATATGAAAAATGGAGGGTTTTGCATTCTTGGCGCCATCGCCCAAGCTATACATGAGCACACCACAACCGACCGAACAGTATGTGCAGTTGTTACGCGTCTCTTTCGCCCGTAATAGTTTGTATTGACGTACAGATGCCATTGCTTCCGTGGGTGTAAAGCCTAATACCGCGAGAGTGGTTCCAGCCATCCCCCCCGCGCAAACTTTAAAGAAACCTCTTCTATTCAGTTGCATTAGTTTCCCTGTGTAATTATGTGTCATTTTTGTTGCGAGCAATTTAACAACACACAAAATGTGGGCTTTGCGCAAAATCAAAATTTAAGTATTTAAATCCCCATTACACCTACAAAGAGGTATGTTTTTTATTCGCTATATATTGTAATGCATAACGTTTTTGTTATTTCATGGTTACAAGTTATGCAGAGTGACGAATCGGTCGGAGGGGAATAAGCGGATATTTGTGGAGGAATTGTTGCAAAAAAAGCCGGATAAGAATCCGGCTTGATGTGGTTTTTATTTGACCTGCATACCAGGTTGAGCGCCGCTGTCTGGGCTCAACAGGAAGATATCTTTCCCGCCAGGACCCGCAGCCATCACCATACCTTCTGATATACCGAAGCGCATTTTACGCGGTGCCAGATTGGCGACCATCACGGTTAAACGGCCTTCCAGCTTAGCCGGATCGGGATAAGCCTCACGAATGCCGGAGAAGACCTGGCGAGTTTCGCCGCCCAAATCCAACGTCAGACGTAATAGCTTGTCAGAACCGTCAACAAGTTCGGCCTGCTTAATCAGCGCAATGCGCATATCGACTTTGGCAAAATCGTCAAAGTTAATAGTGTCTTGCACTGGGTTGTCTGCCAACGGGCCCGATACGACGTTTTGCGCTGTGACCATGTCTTCTTTAGACGCATCAACCATTGCGCTGACTTTATCCAGATCGATGCGATTGAACAGTGCTTTGAATGGATTGACCTGATGGCTTAGCAGCGGGGTGGAGATAGCATCCCAGCTCAGTTCCGTGTTCAAAAATGCTTCTGTGCGTTGCGTCAGCGCAGGCAGAACTGGCTTCAGGTACGTCATCAATACGCGAAACAGGTTGATACCCATTGAGCAAATGGCTTGCAGATCGGCATCCCGACCTTCTACTTTCGCCACCACCCAAGGCGCTTGTTCGTCAACATAGCGGTTGGCGATATCCGCCAGTGCCATGATCTCACGAATGGCACGCCCGGACTCACGACTGCTGTAGGCCTCCGCAATGCTGGCACCAGCATCGGTGAAGGTTTTGTACAGCTCGGCATCTGCTAGTTTGTCCGCCAGTTTGCCGTCAAAGCGTTTGCTGATGAAACCCGCATTACGCGATGCCAGATTCACAACCTTGTTTACGATGTCAGCATTCACGCGCTGGACGAAATCTTCCAGATTGAGGTCGATATCATCAATGCGAGAAGACAGTTTTGCGGCGTAGTAATAGCGCAGGCAATCGGCATCCAAATGTTGCAGGTAGGTGCCCGCTTTAATGAAGGTGCCGCGTGATTTAGACATTTTGGCACCGTTGACCGTGACATAGCCATGCACGAACAGATTCGTTGGCTTACGGAAACCGCTGCCTTCCAACATGGCCGGCCAGAACAGGCTGTGGAAATAAACGATGTCTTTACCGATGAAGTGATACAAATCCGCGTCTGAGTCTTTCTTCCAGAAATCATCGAAATTCAGATCGCCACGTTTGTCGCACAAGTTTTTGAACGAGCCCATGTAGCCGATTGGCGCATCCAGCCAGACGTAAAAATATTTGCCCGGCGCATCAGGGACTTCAAAACCGAAATACGGCGCATCGCGGGTAATATCCCACTGTTGCAGACCCGAATCGAACCACTCCTGCATCTTGTTGGCGACTTGCTCCTGCAATGCACCTGAACGCGTCCAGGCTTGCAGCATGTCGCTGAAAGCCGGTAGATCGAAGAAGAAGTGTTCTGATTCACGCATCTCCGGCGTCGCACCAGAAACCGCGGACTTCGGTTCGATCAGCTCCGTTGTGCTGTAGGTTGCGCCACAGACTTCACAGTTATCGCCATATTGATCGGCAGCCTTACATTTCGGGCAGGTGCCTTTAACGAAACGATCCGGCAGGAACATACCTTTCTCTGGATCGTACAACTGAGAAATCGTGCGGTTTTTAATAAAACCGTTCTCTTTCAGACGACCATAAATCAGACCTGACAGCTCACGGTTCTCTTCGCTATGCGTAGAGTGGTAGTTGTCATAACTGATATTGAAGCCGGCAAAGTCCTGTTGATGTTCCTGACTCATTGCCGCAATCATCTGTTCTGGCGCAATTCCCATCTGCTGCGCTTTCAGCATGATTGGCGTGCCGTGGGCGTCGTCCGCACAGATAAAGTGAACCTGGTTGCCGCGCATTCGCTGGTAACGAACCCAGATATCGGCCTGAACGTGTTCAAGCATATGACCGAGGTGAATCGAACCATTAGCGTAAGGCAGCGCGCACGTTACCAAGATTTTCTTTGCGACTTGAGTCATGAGGAACTTGCTTTCTTTTGTGAATAGAGGGAGATCGATGTTAACCGATAGCGCCTTGCTGCGTAAACCGCTGGCGTGAGTAAAAACGGTAGGAAACACCCTGGCAGATTCTATTTTGCGTAGCGTTTCCACGTTTTTGATGCCGAAGGGCGTCAGGTGACTATGGCTCTGATATGCTATACACGATCTCAACGGTAAAATATGAGAATTTCAAGGAGCCGGAATGAACGCTACAGTCCCCGAACAACGTCCTGAAGCATTGCGTGCGATGGTCACCGGGGTTTTATCTACTTTTCAGCACCCGACACTGAAAAATAATCTGACGACACTGAATGCGCTACGCCATTGTGCGTTGCTGGATAATGTATTGCACATCGAACTGACGATGCCGTTTGTATGGCTCAGTGGTTTGGCAGTATTAAAAGAAACGGTTAGCGATGAGTTATTACGTTTATCAGGCGCGAAGGCAGTCGAATGGCGCTTAACGCACGATATCGCTACGCTGCGCCGGGTTAACGATCAAGCTGGCGTGAAGGGCGTGAAAAACATCATTGCTGTCAGTTCTGGTAAAGGTGGGGTCGGCAAATCGAGTACGGCGGTCAACATGGCGCTGGCATTGGCAGCAGAAGGCGCGAATGTGGGCATTCTGGATGCCGATATCTATGGCCCTTCCATTCCTACCATGCTGGGTTCTGCCAGTGAGCGTCCCACTTCGCCTGATGGACAACACATGGCGCCGATTATCGCGCACGGCCTGGCAACCAACTCGATTGGTTATCTGGTGACGGACGATAATGCGATGGTGTGGCGTGGCCCGATGGCCAGTAAAGCGTTATTGCAATTGCTACAGGATACGCTCTGGCCGGATCTGGATTATCTGGTGTTAGATATGCCGCCGGGCACGGGTGATATCCAACTGACGCTGGCGCAGAGTATTCCTGTCACCGGTGCAGTTGTCGTGACGACGCCACAGGATATCGCGCTGATGGATGCCATGAAGGGCATCGCGATGTTTGAAAAAGTCAGCGTGCCGGTGCTGGGTATCGTTGAGAACATGAGCGTACATATTTGCAGCAATTGTGGTCATCTGGAGCCAATCTTCGGCACGGGCGGCGCGCAGAAGCTGGCGGAAAAATATCACTGTTCTCTGTTAGGTCAGCTTCCGCTACATATCTCCCTGCGTGAAGACCTTGACCGTGGTGAGCCGACTGTGGTTAGCCAGCCGGACAGTGAGTTTACTTCCCTGTACCGTGAACTGGCGGGACAGGTTGCCGCTCAACTCTACTGGCAGGGTAACGTTATCCCCAGTGAGATTTCTTTCCGAGCGCTGTAACGCTTCTATCAATGCCGGGCATCGTCCCGGCTTGTTGAATGTGTCAGTGCCTTGTTTCCCCTGATGCAATACGCGGAAAGGGTGGCGTGAAGGGGGCTAACTCCCTATAATTGCCGCGTCAAAGCGCCTGTTGGCGCATTCCCCTCTCTTTTATTTATGTTAATCAGGTCGTTAATACCATGACTGATCAGTCTCACCAGTGCGTCATCATCGGGATCTCAGGGGCGTCCGCTTCGGGTAAAAGTCTTATTTCCAGCACCTTGTATCGTGAATTGCGCGATCAGGTTGGTGATCAGCATATCGGGGTGATATCTGAGGACAGTTATTATAAAGACCAAAGCCACCTGACCATGGAAGAGCGGGTAAAAACCAACTATGACCACCCAAGCTCGATGGATCACAGCCTACTAATCAAACATTTGCAGATGCTGAAATCCGGTCAGGCCATCGAAGTCCCGCAGTACAGCTATGTCGAGCACACCCGTAAACAGGAAACAGTGCATATTGAACTGAAAAAGGTCATTATCCTGGAAGGTATCCTGCTGCTGACGGATGCGCGCCTGCGCAATGAGATGAATTTCTCTATTTTTGTCGATACTCCACTGGATATTTGCCTGCTGCGCCGTATGCGTCGCGACGTTAATGAGCGAGGCCGTTCAATGGACTCCGTGATGGAACAGTATCAAAAGACCGTGCGCCCAATGTTCCTGCAATTCATCGAACCCTCTAAGCAGTATGCCGATATTATCGTGCCGCGTGGCGGGAAAAACCGCATTGCGATTGATATTTTGAAAGCGAAGATAAGCCAGTTTTTTGAGTAGTGGATACCCGTCATACCATCACGTTACACCGCTAATGCGGATGCAACGTGAAGCGTAGCAGTATCTGATAGATACCACTGTCGAATGGAGAATAAGATGAGACTGTGTGACCGTGACATTGAAGCCTGGCTGGATGATGGCCGACTGGTGATTACACCCCGTCCGCCGACTGAGAGGATCAGTGGCGCGACCGTTGATGTTCGTTTGGGAAATCAGTTTCGCGTATTCCGTGGGCACACAGCGGCTTTCATTGACTTAAGCGGCCCGAAGGATGAAGTCAGCGCTGCGCTCGAACGCGTCATGAGTGATGAGATTAATTTGCCGGAAGGTGAGGCGTTTTTCCTGCATCCGGGAGAATTAGCCCTAGCAGTAACGCTTGAGTCTGTCACGTTGCCGGATAATTTGGTTGGCTGGCTGGATGGTCGTTCTTCGTTAGCCCGTCTGGGATTGATGGTTCACGTCACCGCACACCGTATTGATCCAGGTTGGCAAGGAAGAATTGTGCTGGAGTTCTATAATTCAGGTAAGTTGCCGTTGGCGTTACGCCCCGGCATGATGATTGGCGCACTGAGTTTTGAACCGCTTTCCGGGCCGGCTGCTCGTCCGTACAACCGCCGTCAGGATGCCAAATATAAAGATCAACAGGGTGCGGTAGCGAGCCGGATCGATAAAGACTGAGCGTTTGGCGACAGGCCTGTAACGTAAAAAGCAGGTAGCCGTGCGTTTCGCAATGAGGATGGCATGAGAAGATTTCTGACGACGCTGGCAATTCTGCTTGTGGTGCTGGTGGCAGGAATGACGGCTTTGGTCGTACTGGTTAATCCCAATGACTTCCGCGCTTATATGGTGAAGCAGGTTGAGGAACGTAGCGGCTACCGCCTGCAACTGGACGGCGATCTGCGCTGGCACGTATGGCCGCAACTGAGTATTTTATCTGGCGGTATGTCATTAAGTGCGCCCGGTTCTAGTGCGCCAATTGTCAGTGCTGAGAATATGCGCCTTGATGTGCAACTGTGGCCGCTGCTGTCGCACAAGCTGGCAGTCAAACAGGTGATGCTAAAAGGGGCCATTATTCGCCTGACGCCGGAAAGTGAAGCCAAACAGTCTAACACTGCGCCAATTGCCCCTATGGGGTCGCAGGCCCCATCTGAAGAACGACGCTGGCGGCTGGATATCGATAAGATAAAAGTTGCCGATAGCCTGTTGATTCTGCAACGTAGTAATAATGAACAGATTAATGTTCGCGATATTAATCTTGCGATGGAGCAGAGCAGCGATCGCCAGATCAGCATCGAATTATCTAGCCGTATCAATCGCGATCAGCGCGATATTGCCTTCTCTCTTGCCGCAGATGTCGATTTGCTACATTTCCCTCAGCAGGTAAATGCCAATATCACCAAACTGGATTATCAACTTCAGGGGGCGGGGATACCGGCAAACGGTATCAGCGGGACGGGAAGTGTACAGGCGAGTTATCAACAGCAGCCTGAAAAAATCACGTTTAGTCAGCTTTCACTCAATACCAATAATAGCCAGTTGTCTGGGGTGGGTAGCGTGACCTTGGGTGATGTCCCTCATTATGAATTGGAGCTGTTGTCTGAAAAACTGGATTTGGATTCTCTACTGGGGATTGCGTCGGTAAAAGAGAACAGCGCCCCTACGGTGGCGGTTAAACCGTCAGCTCCCGTTATTTCAAATGAAAGTGGCACGGCTAAGCCAGAAGATAGCCTACAGCAATTCACCGCTCGTCTGTCGTTACAGGCAGCATCACTGGTTTACCGTGGGCTTAATGTCCGACAATTTACGCTACGGGCAGACAATCAGCTGGGGTTGTTAGACATCACTACCTTAAGTGGCGAACTGGGGGATGGACATTTCTCATTACCCGCTAAAGTCGTGACAAAATCAGCAACCAACATCACGCTACGGCCTGACCTCAAGGATATTGAGCTTGCTCAGTTGATGTCCGCATTGGCGCTGTCTTCCGAGACGGTCAGCGGGAAATTGTCGATGGTGGGACAATTTAGCGGAAACAGTATTGCGCTGCCTGCATTGCTCCAGCAATGGCAAGGAACGGCGACGCTGCAAGCCAAGAATGTACGTCTACAGGGCTTAAACATTCAGCAAATGGTGCAGATGGCGGTGGCGCGTAGCAACGGAAATGTGCGAGGACAAGAGCGCTACGAGCGTTATACCGAACTGCAACAGCTGACAGGGAAAGTACAGTTGAACGCAGGTAAATTGCGCCTTACCGATCTCAATGGTCACTCAGAGCTGCTGTCGCTAAGTGGTGTAGGACAATTCGATTTGCCAGCTCAGACGTGTGACGTCAACGTGAATGTCTCTATCACGCAGGGGTGGCAGGGCGATGAGCAACTGGTCAGCGTGTTGAAAAACACAGCGATCCCGTTACGCGTCTATGGCGAGTGGGATAAATTGAACTACCAGTTACAGGTGGATCAATTGCTGCGTAAACGTCTACAGGACGAGTTGAAGAAACGCCTAAATGACTGGGCCAGCCAAAATCAGCAAAACCAGAAGGGCAAAGATCTGAAGCAACTGCTCGACCGCCTTTAAGTTTCAGAAGTGCTGCGTTCTTGGCCGATTTGCTGATTCTCGTCAGCAAATCGGCAGCGTCTCCCTAATGTTTTCCCTTACTCTGTCATCCTTTCCCAGCCCGCCTTTGTGCTCGATGTCTCTTTTTTAACGCTGCATATTAATATTTTTCTCTTTTTTTATTTTCTAAAGCAGTAAACTCCGCTCCCTGTTTTCGGTGCGGTGAGATTCCGCTGCCGGGGAATTTCTGTCAGATAATTTATTACTCAGGTATCGAAACTCACTATGCTCGAACTTTTGATTGGTGTTGCTGTAACGATTCTGGTTGGTCGTTACATTATAAAAGGGTATTCCGCGACGGGCGTGTTGCTGGTGGGAGGCCTCTTACTCTTGGCAATCAGTGCCATGCTGGGGAAAAACATATTGCCAGCCAGTGCGAAGGCGACGGGCTGGAGCGCTACGGATATTTTTGAATACGTAAAAATTTTGCTGATGAGCCGCGGTGGCGATCTCGGCATGATGATTATGGTGCTGTGTGGGTTTGCGGCTTACATGACGCACATCGGGGCGAATGATGTCGTCGTTAAGTTGGTTTCACGCCCGCTTAAAATGATCAACTCGCCTTATTTGCTGATGATTGCGGCCTATTTTGTCGCCTGTTTGATGTCGTTGGCGGTGTCATCGGCCACTGGGCTGGGCGTGTTATTGATGGCAACGCTGTTCCCTGTCATGGTGAATGTCGGGATTAGCCGCGGTGCTGCTGCGGCAATCTGTGCATCCCCTGTGGCGTTGATCCTGTCGCCAACGTCGGGCGACGTGGTGCTTGCTGCTCAGGCATCGCAGATGAAATTAGTGGATTTCGCCTTTAAGGCCACGCTGCCCATTTCCATCATTGCTATCGTGTGCATGGCCATCGCACATTTCTTCTGGCAGCGCTATTTGGACAACAAAGAGAATGCTAGCCATGAGATTCTGGATGTCAGCGAGATCACGACGAATGCTCCGCGTTTTTACGCCATTCTGCCGTTTACGCCTATCATGGGCGTACTGGTATTTGATGGCAAATGGGGGCCGGAGCTTCACATTATCACCGTACTGGTTATCTGTATGGTGTTGACCGCGGTGCTGGAGTTTGTCCGTTCATTCAATGCGCAAAAAGTATTTGATGGGCTAGATGTAGCTTATCGCGGCATGGCCGATGCTTTCTCTAGCGTCGTAATCCTGCTAGTTGCTGCTGGTGTTTTTGCTCAGGGACTTGGCACAATTGGCTTTATCAGCGGACTGATTGGCCTCGCGCAGTCATTTGGCAGCGGTGGGTTGGTGATTATGCTGGTGCTGGTGGTAATCACGATGCTGGCGGCTATGACGACGGGTTCGGGCAATGCGCCGTTTTATGCGTTTGTTGAGCTGATTCCAAAGCTGTCGTCACAAATGGGTATCAACCCTGCCTATCTGGCCATTCCGATGCTTCAGGCTTCCAATTTAGGACGTACCATTTCTCCGGTATCCGGCGTGGTGGTTGCGGTGGCGGGGATGGCGAAGATATCGCCGTTTGAGGTGGTGAAGCGCACATCTGTTCCTGTTCTGGTCGGGTTGATTGTGGTGGTGGTTGCCACAGAAATTATGATACCCGCGTGATAACACATAGCAAACAGCCCCTACCGATCTGGAAGGGGCTGTGAGTGAGCATGGTGTCGGCTGTGTTACATCGTTGTCATCACACTTCAAAATCAGTCTGTGGTTCGTCGTTCGGTGTGATGCGGACTTCCACGATGCGATGGCTTTCCACCGCCAGAATAGTGAACTGATAGTTATCGATTGATAATGTATCGCCCACTTGCGGAACCCGCTGCGTGTGCTCCATCAGCAGCCCTGCCAACGTATAGTATTCGCGTTTTTCATCCAGCGTCAGCGGAACATACATCGTCAGATCTTCCAGCGGAATATAGCCGTTTACGGTCCAACTGCCGTCGTCATTTTGCTGAACGCTGTGGCGCGCATCGCGATCTTCACCTTCGCGCGGTAGGTTACCTGCGATGGTTTCCATCACGTCGCTTAATGTGACAATCCCTTCCATTGAACCAAACTCATCAACGACAAACGCAAAATGTGTCCTTCCTTCTCTAAACTGTTCTAACGCCTGCAAAAGCGAGAGTTGCTCGGGGAACACCAGCGGCTGACGGATCAGAATGCGTGGGTTAAACGGCTCGCGATTTAGCTGCTGCTGTAGTAAATCGGCAACATTTATGATGCCGAGCGGCTCGTCAGAGGTATTGCTGTCGGTGACCACGAGCCGAGAATGCTGGTTGGTCGTTAACAGCTTAGCAAGCGCATCCTGCGTAATATCCAGCTCAACCGACTCGATATCATGCCGCGACGTCATAATGCTGCTGATGGTTCGCTGTGCCAGCCCCAATACCCGCTTTATCATCCGGCGTTCCTGGATATTGAAAACCTCCCGGCCTGCCCGGGTGTTGTCGGCAATCATCGACGAGGTTTGATTATCCAGCTCGGCTTCTTCATGATTGCCGCGCAAAATACGCAAAACAACCTCTGCGGTACGCTGGCGTAGCGGAACCGTAGAAGAAAGAAAGCGTCGGCGGTTAAACAGGGAAACCTGATTTAACATCTCGATCAGTACCGAGAAACCTATCGCAGCGTAGAGATAGCCTTTGGGGATGTGGTAACCAAAGGCGTCCGCCACTAGGCTGAAACCAATCATCAGCAGGAAGCTGAGACACAGGATAACGATGGTCGGGTGTTCCGCGACAAAACGGGTCAGTGGCTTGCTGGCCAGCAGCATCAGGAGGATGGCAATCGTCACGGCGGACATCATGACCAGCAGATGGTCTGTCATGCCGACGGCGGTGATCACGGAATCCAGCGAGAATATCGCATCCAGCACCACTATCTGAGCGACTACCGGCCAGAAACGTGCCCCTTTACGTTGGGCTTGCTGATCTTCATCCTTTCCTTCGAGACGCTCGTTGAGCTCCATGGTGGCTTTAAAGAGTAGAAATAGCCCACCAATCAGCATGATGACATCTCGAGCGCTGAAGGTATGTTCAAGGAACGTGAAGAGGGGGGTCGTCAACGATACCAGCCAGGAAATAGACGCCAGCAAGCCCAGCCGCATAATCAGGGCAAGCAGCAGGCCGACGACTCTGGCTTTATCGCGTTGTTCTTTTGGTAATTTCTCAGCCAGAATGGCAATGAAGATAAGATTATCAATGCCCAGAACCAGTTCCAGGACAACCAGCGTGGCCAACCCGGCCCATATCGTTGGATCAGCGATCCACTCCATATCTATTTTTTCACCTTTAAATGAACATAACCCCGATAGCGTATCAGGGCGTGCACAGATGAACCAGAATTTGCAGGGATATTCTTTACTTTGACGAGGTCAGTAAGCCAGTAGGTAGTCAATTTACTCGTGTTGCATCCCGCTTTTACGTGGTGGCTAGTTATTACTTAATGTCGTGTGGTGAGCTACTGGAAACAGTGTGAAAAAGCATCGATAGGCAAGATTTTCAGGATTATGAGCGGGATAAGGCGCGTTAATGTTTGATAGTGTTGGTAGACAACGCATAGAATGCATATGCCTTTTTTAACAGGATTTTTACGACAGGGAGGATCTGGTTTTTGCTATGATTTTTTATCTGCACCCGATAGCTTCCTCCCAAGATGCCTTTTAGACTGACGATGCGTTAGAGAAAGTGTATGCGTAGTCTTATTCTGAAAAGCTCGTCCTTGAACATCTTACTCTTGTACTCTTCACTTCGTCGTCAATACTATTGGGGTGAAAAAGGAGTCTCTGCAGCGATAGTGTGGGTTTATAAATAAAAATAGTGATTATTAATAATTGGTTAGCGGCATTCATGCATTTGCGAACAAAAAAAGGTTGATACACAGCGGATGGCTTGCGGGCTGAATGTTTAATTCAGTAAATGGGTTTCACACGTGATTTAACAGTGCATTGGTAGCTATGAGCCAAGGGCGGTAGCGTGCCTGATGCAGAACATTTAACGGTTGATGATGGTGCAAAAATGCAAGATTTCATCGTTGTATTTTTAAGCGCATTCGCCGCGCTGTTTCTGGCTAGAAAAGTAGCAACCATCATCGGATTGGTGGATAAGCCGTGCGCGCGGAAAAAACACCGTGGAAATATTCCCCTTGTTGGGGGCGTGTCGATTTATTGCGCCCTCTGCATTTTATTTATACTTCATTCTGATTGGCTTCCTGATTTCTCTCTATACATGGTTTGCGCCACGTTGCTCTTGGTTATTGGTGTAATTGATGACCGTTTTGACCTTCCTGTTTTGCCCCGATTTGCTGTTCAAACGATGGTAGGTGGTTTGATGATGTATTCCGGTTTATACCTTTCATCCTTGGGAAATGTTTTATTTGGGCATGAGCTTCTTTTAGGGGGATTCGGGTACGTCATTACACTGTTTGCCGTATGTGGTGCTATCAACGCTTTTAATATGATCGATGGGATTGATGGTTTACTGGGCTCGCTTTCCTGCATCGCTTTTTGTTCGCTGTTTTTCTTATTCTATTCTGGAGGCGAACGTCAGCTAGGGCTCTGGAGCCTATGCATGATGGCGGCTACGCTACCTTATCTTTTTCTTAATCTTGGTATTCCGTTGGGAAAAAAATTTAAGGTTTTTATGGGGGATGCGGGTAGCACCGTTATAGGATTTACCGTACTTTGGTTGCTGGTTCTTGCTTCTCAGGGAGAGACAGCAGTAATGCATCCAGTGACGGCACTTTGGTTAATTGCGCTCCCCTTGATCGACATGATTGCTATCATGCTGCGGCGGTTTTTGAGAGGTGATAGTCCGTTTAAAGCGGATAGAGGCCATCTTCACCACATATTGATGTCTTCAGGACTAACCTCGCGGCAGTCGTTGATGGTCATTACGTTTGCGGCATTGCTGCTGGCTGCCGTGGGTATCATCAGCGATCGTAATAACGTGAGCCAGTCCATGATGTTGAGCCTGTTTTTTGTAACGTTTATCGGTTATTTCTATTTTATACCGCGTATAGGAAAAGTACTGCAGTTGGGGCGGCGAACGCATTCAGACAGGCTGGTGGCTAAGCTGTCAAATCGCACCGCTCAGCGTCGCTAAGCGACAAATTACAGACTTTTTATACGCTAGACTGCGGGTTCAGTTGAATAAATATTCTCTATAATCATTTGATATTTTGTAGGGATTTGCGCAATTTTGAATTAAGAGTGATGGAATAACAGGATGATAAAGCACAAGTTAAAATTGGCACCGCTAGTCGTGTCTATAGCCTTTCTTAGCGGCTGTACAATAATTCCCGGAAGTCATCTTTCGACGAGTGGCAAAGAGGTTATCGAGCAGCAAGACGCTGATTTCAATATTGATAAACTGGTGAATGTTTATCCTCTTACGCCTTATTTAGTCGATAAAATGCGCGTCAAGCCATTAATCGCACAGACTAACCCTGCATTGGAACGCGAACTACAACAGTATGAATATCGCATTGGCGTTGGCGATGTCATCATGGTCACTGTGTGGGATCACCCTGAATTGACCACGCCTGCTGGTACATACCGTACCGCTGCTGATACCGGTAACTGGGTACATTCCGACGGTACAATCTTCTATCCGTACATCGGCAAGGTCAAAGTTGCAGGTAAGACGGTGACAGAAGTCCGTGATGAAGTCATGGGTCGTTTGGCAACGTATATTGAATCTCCACAGGTTGATGTCAGCATTGCCGCGTTTCGTTCGCAAAAAGCGTATGTAACAGGGGAAGTTGATAAATCAGGACAACAACCTATCACTAATGTGCCTCTCACTGTTTTGGATGCCATCAACAACGCTGGTGGATTGAGCAGTAATGCTGATTGGCGCAATATTATTCTGACCCATAACGGTCAGGAAAAAAGAATCTCTCTTCAGGCGCTAATGCAAAATGGTGACCTGTCTCAAAACCATCTCCTTTATCCTAGTGACATCCTCTATATACCACGTAATGACGACCTGAAAGTGTTCGTAATGGGCGAAGTCAAAAAGCAAAGCACGCTTAAAATGGACCGCAGTGGCATGACGTTGACGGAAGCTTTAGGTAACGCCGAAGGTATGGACCAAACGTTGGCTGATGCGACGGGTGTCTTTGTCATTCGCCCACTGAGAGGAACACAGGGGCCGAAGTTGGCAGATATCTATCAGCTCAATGCTGCTGATGCGACGTCTCTTGTTATGGGGGCAGAATTCCAACTGCAACCTTATGATGTGGTTTATGTGACTGCTGCACCAATTGCTCGTTGGAACCGTTTGATTTCACAGCTCGCACCTACTATTTCTGCTTTCAACGATCTCAGCGAAGGTAGCTTGCGTGTTCGTACCTGGCCATAGAGATAATTATGTTTGATTCGATATTGGTTGTCTGTGTAGGTAACATTTGTCGTTCCCCTACCGGGGAGAGATTGCTAAAACAGGTGTTACCTGCAAAAAAAGTGGCGTCCGCAGGGGTAGGGGCGCTGGTGGGGAAACCTGCAGATGCTATGGCAACTGACGTTGCAAATAAGCACGATCTTTCTCTTGAAGGACATGTTGCACAACAGCTAACTTCTGCATTGTGTCGGCAATACGACCTCATTTTGGTTATGGAGAAAGAGCATATTGAGGCTGTATGCCGTATTGCTCCTGAGGTTCGTGGTAAGACCATGCTATTCGGTCGTTGGCTGGAACAACAAGAGATAGCGGATCCTTATCGAAAGAGCCGCGAAGCTTTTGAATTTGTCTATTCACAACTTGAGCAGTCTGCCCAGAAATGGGTGCAGGTACTAAGCCGTTAACAAGTCAGGGAAACCCATGGCAGAGAAAATTTCAGTAAAAACCGCCGATACCAATGCGGATGAGATTGATTTAGGTCGTTTATTAGGGACATTATTAGATAACAGATGGCTAATAATCGGTGTAACGGCAATATTTTTAATATTTGGCATTCTCTACGCTACGCTGGCAACACCGATATATAAAGCGGATGCCTTGGTTCAGGTAGAGAAAAATAGTAGTAATAAGCTAATTAACGATATAACAAGCATGCTACCAGACGCTAAGCCAGAATCGGCTGCAGAGGTAGAGCTAATAACTTCTCGAATGATAATTGGGAAGACGGTTAATGACTTAGCGCTGGATATCAATGTTCAGCAAAATTATTTTCCTTTCTTTGGTAAAGGGATTGCCAGATTGACAGGCGCCACGAAAGGAGTGCTTGCTGTCTCTCGTCTGGAAGTTCCTGATTCCTGGAAAGATGAACCTATCATTTTAACGGTTACCGATAATAAAAATTATAGTATATCTGCTGGCGATGCAGTTCGATTTGAAGGGCAGGTCGGCAGGTTAGAACGTCATGATGGGATGACGTTATTGATTAGTGATATTGCTGCCGATGAAGGAACAACATTTAGCATAAAGAAACTTAATCAGTTAACAGCAATTAACAATATACTAAAAACATTGACTGTTGCTGATAGAGGAAAAGATACGGGCGTATTAGCATTGAGCCTTGAAGGTGAAGACCCGATCCTCACCAATAAAATACTTAATAGTATCAGTGAAAATTATTTACAACAGAATGTCGAACGTAAGTCTGAAGAATCAGGACGCAGTCTTGAATTCTTAAAAGAACAATTACCTAACGTAAGAAGTATATTAGATGAAGCTGATAATAAGCTGAATATTTTTCGACAGAAAAATGAATCAGTGGATTTATCATTAGAAGCTAAATCCGTTTTAGAAACAATGGTTGCTTTAGAGGCACAATTAAATGAATTAACATTTAAAGAAGCCGAAATATCGAAACTTTATACAAAAGAGCACCCTGCTTATCGTGCATTATTAGAAAAGCGTAAAACACTCGAAGAAGAGAAGGAAAAAATCAATAAACGAGTTGGAGCAATGCCGAAGACTCAACAAGAAATTATTCGGTTAACTCGAGATGTTAAAGCTGGCCAAGAAGTATATATGCAGTTGCTAAACAAGCAGCAGGAATTAAGCATTAATAAAGCTAGTACTGTCGGTAACGTTCGTATCATTGATAGTGCAGTTGTACAGCTCAGACCTGTTAAGCCTGAAAAAGTATTTATCGTTTTATTATCTATCATACTAGGCGGACTGCTTTCTGTATCATTTGTTCTTATTAGAACCATATTGCATAAGGGTATTGAAAGCCCTGAACAGCTTGCTGAATTGGGTATTAGCGTATATGCAAGTGTGCCTTTGTCAGCCTGGCAACAGAAGAAAGACCGAGCACTGCTGGGTAAGGGTAAAAGAGGTAATACACGCTCTACAGAATTGCTTGCCGTTGGGAATCCAGCAGACCTTGCAATCGAAGCTATCAGAAGCTTACGTACCAGCTTGCACTTCGCCATGATGGAAGCAAAAAACAATGTGCTGATGATCTCTGGTGCCAGCCCTGCAATTGGTAAGACATTCGTTAGTGCAAACCTGGGTGCTGTAATCGCTCAGTCAGGACAGCGCGTACTGATTGTCGACTGTGATATGCGTAAAGGCTACGCTCACGAACTGATGGGATGTCAGGGTACAGACGGGCTTTCCGATATCTTGTCTGGGCAAATAACGACAGATAAAAGTATTCGTAAAACTGCCGTAGAAAACATGGATTTTATCCCTCGTGGACAAATCCCGCCTAACCCTTCGGAATTGTTGATGCATAGCCGCTTTTCACAATTTATTGATTGGGCGACCAAGAACTACGACATTGTATTGCTGGATACACCGCCGATTCTTGCTGTAACCGATGCTGCTGTGATTAGTAGACATGCTGGAACTTCACTTCTGGTTGCTCGTTTTGAGGTGAATACACTGAAAGAAATTGAAGTGAGTATCCGCCGCTTTGAGCAGAATGGTACAGAGATTAAAGGTGTTATTCTGAATGCCATTGTAAAACGTGCGGCTAGCTACTATAGCTACGGCAACTATGATTATTATTCATATGAATATAAATCAGATAAATAGTCTCATTAAATAAGAGTATCGTTCTTACTATGGCAAGTAGCTCTTTTATAGGGTTACTTGCCTGCTCCCCACTCTCAATATTTATATCGAATATAATAAATCCACTAAAATGATGTTACCTAAAGCATTTTAAACGCTAAGGCGTTTGTTGATTTTCAAACTTATTAATTAATGAATCATTAGCAATTGCTAAGGTGTGTAATAATCATGCATTCATTTTTAAATTTTAGAAAAATAAATAGAATAAAATTCTCATTAGCTTTTTCGGATTTTTTCTTTTTTAATATTTCATTAATTCTTACTTTTATTCTGATTGGTTTTTTTGGTTTTAATATTTATTCTTTCATTCCAGAAAATGAATTTTTTGCCAGATTTATTTCACATGTTGTTCTTTCTGTTATTTGTGTCAGTTGGTTTTGGGTCAGATTAAGACATTACTCTTATCGTAAGCCGTTCTGGTTCGAGTTAAAGGAAATTTTAAGAACGTTAGTCATTTTTTCCATATTAGATTTGGCATTTGTTGCGTTTTCGAAATGGGATTTCTCCCGATATGTTTGGGTGCTAACGTGGATTTTCGCGCTTGTACTCGTCCCTCTGGGGCGCTCGTTAACTAAACGTGTTTTAGACAAACTGAATCTTTGGAAAAAGCAAACGGTCATTATTGGAAACGGTAAAAATGCCAGAGATGCCTATGCTGCTTTACAAAGCGAAGAAATTCTCGGTTTTAGCATAGTTGCGTTTTTTTCAACTAAGAAAAATGACGATAGGCAGATTTTTAATGTTCCCGTTCTCTCTTCAGAAGATGAACTTTGGGAACAGTGCTGTTCTGAAGAAACGCAATTTATTGTCGCTGTTGACGCTGAAGATTATGACCTGAGGGATTACTGGTTAAAGTCACTAGCTAAAAAGAAATGTCGTTCTGTCTCTGTCATTCCAACGTTGCGCGGCGTTCCATTATATGGAACTGAGATGTCTTTCATTTTTAGCCATGAAGTCATGATCCTGCGAGTCAGTAACAATCTGGCTAAAAGGACGTCACGAATAGTAAAAAGAACATTTGATATTGTGGGTTCTATCTCTATTATTTTTGTGGCATCACCCTTGTTGCTATTCTTAGCTTTCTTGATTTCTAAAGATGGCGGCCCTGCCATATATGGGCATGAACGTGTTGGGCGTAATGCGAAAAAATTTAAATGCTTAAAGTTCCGTTCAATGATCGTCAACTCTCAGGAAGTGTTGCAGGAATTACTCGACAAAGATCCCGAAGCAAGAGCCGAGTGGGAAAAAGATTTTAAGTTAAAAAACGATCCCAGAATCACCAAGGTAGGGAATTTCATTAGGAAGACCAGCTTAGATGAGCTCCCTCAGTTGTTCAATGTGTTGAAAGGGGAGATGAGCTTGGTTGGTCCTCGTCCTATTGTTGAGCAAGAGCTGGAACGTTATGCCGGTGATGTCGACTATTATCTCATGGCAAAACCAGGAATGACTGGGCTATGGCAGGTCAGCGGCAGAAATGATGTTGATTATGACACCCGGGTGTACTTTGATGCGTGGTATGTAAAAAATTGGTCACTATGGAATGATATCGCCATTTTATTTAAGACGATTAATGTTGTTTTAAAAAGAGATGGCGCGTATTAGTGATTTCTCAAATGAAATAGACATTGAGAAGATAATATCAATGGGCATGTTTCAGATTTGTAATTAGTGCTAAATCGACTAACTTAATTTAGCCGAAAGTATAAATAATAGTTGGCTTCCATTATGACGAATAAAATCACATTAATGCCTTCTGGTGTTGTTTTTGAATGTGGATCAGAAAAAACAATTTTAGATTCAGCAATAGATCAAGGCATTGTTCTGGAACATAGCTGTAAAAATGGTTCGTGTAACGCTTGTGAAGCCCATATTCTTAGTCCTCAAGGTGAAATCCTTACTACCATTTTGACTTGTCAGGTAAAGCCTGACTGCGATATGACCCTAGAGGCGGAGTACTATCCTGAGTTAGCGAATATTAAAAGTAAAACCGCACCGTGCAAGGTCGATTCTATCGACTATCCTCATGAGGATATTGTAATTATTACGCTGCGTTTACCACCTACAGCTAACCTTACATTCTTGCCTGGGCAATATCTTGATCTGAAGTATCAAGGAATAACCAGAAGTTACTCCATTGCCTCTATTCCGCAGAATAATAGTAAAATTGAGCTTCATTTAAAGCGTGTAGAAAATGGTGCCATGAGTAGCAAGGTATTTGGTAATTTATCCGCTAACCAACTAATGCAGCTCGAAGGGCCAAAAGGTACCTTTTTTTATCGAAATAATGAAAGCTCTGGACCAATAATATTTCTGGCAACGGGTACTGGATTTGCACCGATAAAGTCGATTGTTACTGACCTGCTTAATAAGGGTACTCAACGAGATATTTATATTTATTGGGGAAATAGAAAAAGCAGTTTGTTCTATGATCCTTCTGTTGAGCTATGGGAAAGCCAACACGCTAATGTAAAGTGCAGTCTGGTTTTGTCTCAACCTGAAGAGGGTTGGGATGGAAGATACGGTTATGTTCAGGAGTTTGTCGTCGCTGATATTGGTGATTTGAACACCGCCAGTGTCTATGCCTGTGGAAGCCAATCAATGATTGAGTCGGCAAAAGCGTTATTGATTGAAAAAGGGCTTCCTGCCGCTAATTTTTATTCAGATGCCTTTGTGGTATCTGGTTGAATCATAAAGTGGTTAAGAAAGATATATCGAATGTATTATTTGTCATCAGTATATGGCAAAAAATTAAAGAGTAGGGACCAACTAGGAGCGTTCCATGAAAGCGGTGATACTTGCAGGTGGGTTAGGTACCAGACTGAGTGAAGAAACGGTTACTAAACCTAAGCCCATGGTTGAAATTGGTGGGAAACCTATTTTATGGCATATCATGAAAATGTATTCTTATCATGGCATAAATGAATTTATTATATGCTGTGGGTATAAGGGATACGTTATTAAAGAGTATTTTGCGAATTATTTCCTACATATGTCTGATATTACCTTCAATATGAAGGATAATGAAATGACGGTGCTTCAAAAACGCGCAGAACCTTGGAAAGTTACGCTTGTAGATACAGGCGAGCACTCCATGACCGGAGGTCGTCTACGCCGCGTTGCTGAATATGTTAAAGATGACGAGTGTTTTTGCTTTACCTACGGTGACGGTGTCTGTGGAATCGATATTCAAGATACGATTGCCTTCCATAAGCGTCATGGCAAACTTGCCACATTAACTGCGACGTTACCACCTGGTCGTTTCGGAGCTCTGGAATTATCTCAGGGACAGGTGAAAAGTTTTAAAGAAAAGCCAAAAGGTGATGGCGCCTTGATTAATGGCGGCTTCTTTGTTCTGTCACCTAAGGTGTTGGATTTGATTGATGGTGACAGCAGCGTTTGGGAACAATCACCGCTGATGACCCTGGCCGCGCAGGGCGAATTGATGGCTTATGAGTACACGGGTTTCTGGCAGCCAATGGATACGTTGAGAGACAAAATGCTTCTTGATGAACTTTGGCAAAATGGTGAAGCTCCTTGGAAAAAATGGGAGTAAGCAGCGTGGTAAATTCAGCATTTTGGCAAGGAAAAAAGGTCTTCGTAACAGGGCATACTGGCTTCAAAGGTAGTTGGTTATGCCTGTGGCTACAGAGCATGGGGGCAGAAGTAAAAGGGTATGCGTTGCAACCGCCTACCGAGCCGTCTATCTACCAAGCCGCATGTGTTGACGAAGGGATGTCCAGTGAAATTGGGGATATCCGTGATTACCAGAAAATGGAAGAAAGTATCAGAGCATTCGGTCCTGAAATTGTTTTCCATATGGCGGCTCAGCCGCTTGTCAGGCTTTCATACGATATTCCTGTCGATACTTACGCTACGAATGTCATGGGTACCGTGCATTTGCTGGAAGCGGTGCGTAAAATCGGTGGCGTTAAAGCGGTAGTCAATATTACCAGTGATAAATGCTACGAAAATAAAGAGTGGGTCTGGGGATATCGTGAGAACGAGCCCATGGGCGGTTATGACCCTTACAGTAACAGCAAAGGCTGTGCTGAGTTAGTTGCCGCTGCGTATCGACAGTCATACTTTAATGCTGATAAATATCACGAACATGGTTGTGCGCTGGCTTCTGTCAGAGCAGGTAATGTGATCGGCGGTGGTGACTGGGCCCTCGATCGTCTTATTCCCGATATCCTTAAGGCGTTTGAAGAGCAACGTCCTGTCTTGATTCGCAATCCGCACGCGATCCGCCCTTGGCAGCATGTACTTGAGCCCCTGTCTGGATATCTCTGTGCCGCGCAGGCGCTTTATCTAAACGGTACAGAGTATGCTGAGGCTTGGAACTTTGGGCCGCTAGATGAAGATGCTCAACCGGTTCAATGGATTGTTGAGAAGATGGTTGGTGCGTGGGGCGACGATGCATCATGGATTCTGGATGATGGTGAACATCCCCACGAGGCACACTATCTGAAGCTAGATTGTTCCAAGGCTAAAATGCGTTTGAATTGGGCACCAGTATGGCGGCTTGACGAGACGCTGAACCGCATTGTCACGTGGCACAAAGCCTGGTTAGCTGGTGCGGATATGCATCAGATTACGCTAAATGAAATACATGATTATATGAAAACTCAAAACGATAAAGGTCACTATTGATGAGCACCCAAAACCTAAGAGAAGACATCGCTAAACTGGTCGAGCAATATGCTAACCAGGCTTTTGCCTCCAAAGTATTTTTGGCCGGTGAAAGTGTCATCCCTCCTGCGGGCAAAGTGATCGGTGCTCCAGAAATAAAAATGATGGTTGATGCTTGTCTGGATGGCTGGCTGACAACAGGGCGTTTTAACCGTGAATTTGAACGCCGTTTGGGTGAATTCCTTGGTGTAAAACATGTCCTGACGACAGTATCAGGTTCTGCCGCTAACCTTCTGGCTCTGGCTACGCTGACATCCCCGAAACTGGGCGATCGTGCGTTAAAGGCGGGTGACGAAGTGATTACTGTTGCTGCAGGGTTTCCAACCACGGTTAACCCATCAATTCAGTATGGCCTGATTCCTGTTTTTGTTGATGTTCATATTCCAACTTACAATATCGACCCCAGCAAAATTGAAGCGGCAATTAGCGACAAAACCCGTGCAATTATGATCGCGCATACTCTGGGTAATGTATTTGATTTATCTGAAGTTAAGAGAATTGCTGATAAATACAACCTCTGGCTGATTGAAGACTGCTGCGATGCGTTGGGCGCTAAATACAATGGCCAGATCGTTGGCACATTTGGTGACATTGCTACCGTGAGTTTCTACCCCGCACACCATATTACGATGGGCGAAGGTGGTGCAGTCTTTACTAATTCATCTGAATTGAGAACGATCACTGAATCTTTCCGCGATTGGGGACGTGATTGCTACTGTGAACCGGGTTGTGATAACACCTGTAATAATCGATTCGGCCAGAAATTAGGTTCCCTGCCTTTTGGCTATGACCATAAATATACCTATTCACATGTCGGGTACAACCTCAAAATCTCGGATATGCAAGCTGCATGTGGCCTGGCGCAAATGGATCGCTTGCCGGATTTCGTGGCGAAGCGTAATGCCAATTTTGAATACCTGAAAGCAGGTCTTGCATCATGCGAAGAGTTCATTGAGTTACCTGAAGCTACGCCAAATTCTGAGCCATCATGGTTCGGTTTCCCGATTACCCTTAAAGAAGAAAGCGGTATTAATCGTATCGATCTGGTTAAATTCTTGGACGATGCGAAAATTGGCACACGTTTGTTGTTTGCGGGTAACCTGACTCGTCAGCCTTACTTTGAAGGCGTGAAATATCGTGTTGTTGGTGAATTAACCAATACTGACCGTATCATGAATCAGACTTTCTGGATCGGCATTTATCCGGGATTAGATACTGAACATCTTGATTTTGTGATCGGAAAATTTGAAGAATTCTTTGGGTTGAATTTTTAATTGAAATAAAGAATAAGCGGATTGCTTTGTATATCGCTATCCGCTTATTAAATAAGTTCATCTAAAAATAATTTTTAAAATCACAATGTAATTGTGCAAAATGACTCCCTTACTAATAAGCCATAACGTCATATTGCCACAGTCCAGCCACTCTATAGTATTAAAATACTACACTTACTGAAAATATAAATACGATGAAACAGCTTAACCCAATAAAGCAAAAGCTTGCCGCAGGCCAGCCCGTTATGGGGATTTGGTCTATTGTATCATCTCCTACCGTCGTTGAAATTTTATCAAGTTCAGGTATCGATTTTTTAATACTGGATATGGAACATGGTATTTATGGCGTAGAAGCGCTTGAGGCTTGTATTCGGGCTACTGAGGTAGCTGGTGCTTCTCCGATAGTCCGCGTGCCTGGCATGAATGCTTCCGCGGTACAATGGGCATTGGATTTGGGAAGTCACGGAATTATTGTTCCTCAAGTATTAGGTGAGCAACAAGCTAGAATGGCCGTTGAAATGACTAAGTTTTCGCCCAGCGGAACAAGAGGTTATAATCCGTTCACTCGGGCAGGCGGCTATGCTAATGCATCTAGCAATCAAAATGGTAAATTAGCCAATACGTTCGGTCTTACTTCAATTATTGTTGAGAACGCGCTTTCTCTTAAAGAAATTAATGAAATATGCTCGATTGAAGATCTTGATATGATCTATGTCGGCGTTTATGACCTTTCAATTTCTCTTGGGTATAACGGTAATACGCTTCACCCTGAGTTAGTTAAAATAGTGGATGAAACGGTTAAAACTATTCGAAATTCAGGGAAAGCGGCTGGCGTGATGGTTCGTAATGAAAGTGAAATTACATCAGCCATTAATTTAGGTGCCAATGTGCTCGTATATGGCGTCGACACATCATTAATTAGACAAGCGATGTCTGCCGCCGTAGACACCTTCAAGCTCAATATAAAAAATATATAAGAGGAAATCATGAAAATGCGAGTGGCAGATTTTATTGTTCAGCACCTTCGTAATATCGGTGTTGACACCGTATTTCTATTGAACGGTGGGGGCATGATGCATATGGTTGATGCCCTGGCTCGATGTGAAGGTATGCACTATGTTTGCAGCCACCATGAGCAGGCATCTGCTATTGCTGCTGATGCGTATGCTCGTCTTTCTGGTAAATTAGGCGTCTGCTACGCAACCGCAGGGCCGGGTGCAACCAACATCCTTACTGGCGTTGTTGGCGCGTGGCAAGATAGTTCTCCGGCGCTTTTTATTACGGGCCAAAGTAAAAGTACACAAACCATTGCGATGTCTGGCATAAAAGGATTGCGTCAGTTTGGTACATTTGAAGTGAATACCGTACCCATCATGGAAAGCGTGACTAAATATAGCCACATGCTGACTGATGCGAGCACGATTAAATATCATCTTGAAAAAGCAATACACGAAGCGACATCGGGTCGACCTGGGCCTGTTTTACTTGATATCCCGTTGGATATTCAGGGTGCGTTGATTGATCCTGAAACCCTGCAAGGGTTTATCGACGAAGAGCCTACTGCACTTGCACCGTCAGAGAATGAGATTCAACAAATTATTGCGGCGGTATCGGGAGCTAAGCGACCGGTTATATTAGCAGGCGTGGGCGTTCGGGTAGCAAATGCATCGGAAGCGTTCAGAAAGCTCATTGAGGAATGGAAAATTCCTGTTGTGACGACCCAACTGGGCAAGGATGTTATGTATTATGAACATCCGTTATTTGTAGGGCACTCTGGCCCCAAAGGTGATAGAGCCGGTAACTTTGCCGTCCAAACTGCTGACGTTATTTTATCGCTTGGTACGAGTCTGCACGGGCAAACAACGGGTTGGGAAAATAAACTATTTGCCCCTACGGCGACGAAAATACAAATTGATCTCGATGATGCCGTGCTGGAAAGAGAGCAGATTAATGTCAATCTGAAAGTCAGGGCTGGCGTAGCCGAATTCATTGAGAGCATTAAACCTTTTATTACGCCACACGCTTCTGAAAAATGGCGCGCATGCTGCCATAGCTGGAAAACACGTTACCCTGTGCATGCGGAACCACATCAGCACGAGGAAGACGGCGCTAATTTCTATGATTTTGCTGAAATACTATCGCAACTGTTACCTGAGAATGCTTGCGTGGTATCCGATGCCGGGTCGGCATTTTATGTGACGGGGCAGGCGATTCGTTTAAAAGACGGACAGCGATTTATCTCCTCTGGTTCACTCGGTGCCATGGGCTATGCGCTGCCTGCAGCAAATGGATGCTCACTTCTCGATCGTAATCGCCCGATTGTTTGTGTCACAGGTGATGGTTCGCTGATGACAAACGTACACGAACTTGCCACCATGCGAATGGAGCAGCGCAACGTCAAATTGTTTGTTATTAACAATTCTGGCTATGTCTCTATGCGTAATACGCACAGGGATTTCTTCCAGGGATTAATCGTCGGTGCCGATTATGCATCGGGCGTATTTATTCCGGCGATGGAGTCTTTGGCCAAGAGCTATGAACTTCCTTACCTCTGCTGTAAAACGAACGAAGAGATATGCAATACAATTAAAGAAGCATTGGAAATAGATGGACCGGTGCTTGTTGAAGTCATCACAATGAAGAATCAGCGTATTATTCCTACCGTTGCGTCTAAACGCTTGCCAGATGGAAGAATGGTGTCAACTCCTATTCATGAGATGCAGCCTGCTTTACCTGACGATGTTATTGAAAAGGAAATGTCAGCGGCTATCTTAGAGGATTAATTACCATGCATATTGCGATTCTCGGGTGTACCAGCCAAATAGCTAAAGATCTTATTCGTTCTATCTATGTTTATAGCCAGCACGATTTGATTCTCTTTGGCCGAACACCTCAGCAGACACAGTCGTGGCTTGCTGAAAATGGCATAACATCACGCTGTAGCGTGAATCAATACGAAGAATATCCCAATATTGATCATGATGTGGTCATTAACTTCGTTGGTATTGGCGATCCCTCTAAAGCTGCTGCTATGGGGGGAAGTATCTTCGATATTACGCTGCATTATGATGAGTTAGTGCTTAACGAGCTAAAAAAACATCCCGATCGTCGCTATCTATTCTTATCCAGTGGTGCGGCCTATGGTTCATCATTTTTAGAACCTGCGGACGCCGACACACCATCAACGATTAATATTAATAATCTGCTTCCACAAGAATATTATTCGGTAGCAAAACTGCATGCTGAATGCAGACACCGTTCGTTAAAAGAGTATGCCATCGTTGATTTGCGTGTATTCAATGTCTTTAGTCGGACCCAAGACTTAGAGGCGCGTTTCTTCATTACCGATATCGTCAGAGCGATTCAGTCCGGTACGGAGTTGATCACCTCATCCGATATGATTTATCGCGATTTTATGCATCCTAAGGATTTTTATCAACTGGTTGAACGTGTGCTCAATACGCCGCCGATGAATATCTCCTTGGATTGTTATAGTCGGCAACCAGTGGACAAAGCTACATTACTTGACGAAATGAAAAAGACATTCGGTTTATCCTATCGCGTTAAGGAATCGAATATGTCTATTAATGCGACGGGTATTAAACCCTGCTACTACTCAAAGAACAAAAGAGCTGCCAAGTTTGGCTATCTGCCAGAGTATTCATCTCTTGAAACCATCATCGAGGAGACCAACGCTATTTTAGGTCTCCAGAAAACAGTCTAGAGAGAAAAATTCAGTAGAGACTAATAGATGACAAATCTAAATAAAAAAGTACGTGTTGGCATTATTGGTAGCGGTAACATTGGTACTGATTTGCTAATCAAAACTATGCGTTCTGAATCGCTTACATGCACAATTTTTGCCGGAAGAAACTTCAACTCTGCCGGCATGAAACGAGCAAATGAGCTCGGGGTACACATTTCAGATCGCGGGATTCAGGCTATTCTGGACGATCCTTCTATTTGCGATGTCGTTTTTGATGCAACTTCCGCTCAAGCTCATATTGAGCACTGGCGTGAGCTGGAACCGCTTGATAAAACCGTTATTGATATGACGCCTGCCAAGGTCGGTGGTTTCTGCATTCCTGCGATTAATGCTGAAGAGATATTGGCGTCAGGTAATCGAAATATCAATATGGTCACCTGTGGGGGACAATCCTCGATTCCCATTGCTAATGCGATTTCGTCCGTTCATCCTGAGTTTGAATATATCGAAGTGGCATCAAGCATTGCCTCTCGGAGTGCAGGGCCAGCCACGCGTGCAAATCTGGATGAATATATTGATACGACAGAAAAAGCGCTTAAGCAGTTCACTGGGGCTCATCGGGCGAAAGCCATTCTGATATTGAACCCTGCGGTGCCACCGATTGATATGCAGACGACGATTTACGCAAAAATAGATCGCCCAAATATTGCTGCAATTGATGCCGCGGTAAGAGAAATGGTTGAACGGCTAAAACGCTACGTACCTGGATATCAGCTAGTGCTGCCGCCAACACTTGATGGCAACCGTGTTGTCACTACGGTTAAAGTCATGGGTAATGGCGACTACCTGCCACAATACGCTGGCAACCTTGATATTATTAATTGTGCGGCGATTGCTGTAACGGAAATGATTTCTTCATTGAGATATGGGAAATAAGACGATGGCGAAGAAAATTCTATTATGTGATCCAACTCTCCGTGATGGTAATCATGCTGTAAGACATCAACTGACGCGTGAAAGCTTTGCCGCTTATTGTCAGGCGGCTGAGGCTGCCAATGTTCCGGTTGTGGAAGTCGGTCACGGTAATGGCTTGGGCGCCTCGTCAATGCTTGTTGGCGAATGCTTGTTGAGTGATGAAGATATTTTTACCATATCGCGTGAGCACTTACACAAGTCTCGTATGGCGATCCACCTGATCCCTGGGTTTTGCACCATCAAGAAAGATCTGACCCGAGCTCTGGAGCTTGGCGTCGATTTATTCCGTGTTGCATCGCATTGTACTGAAGCTGATATTACCGATCGTCACATTCACTTTGTCAGAAATTCGGGCAAAGAGGCATGGGGGATCTTGATGATGAGCCATATGACTTCTCCTGCGGTTCTTTTAGAAGAAGCCAGAAAGATGGAGTCCTATGGCGCAGAAGCGATTGTCATCATGGATTCGGCTGGGGCGTATTTCCCTGATGATGTGAAAGAGCGTATTTCGACGCTGGTCAATGGACTAACCGTACCTGTCGGTTTTCACGGTCATAATAATCTGGGTATGTCAGTCATTAACTCGGTGGTTGCAGTGCAGGAAGGTGCAACAATTATTGACGGAACTATTCGTGGATTCGGCGCTGGCGCTGGGAATACTCAACTGGAAGTCTTGGTTGCCGTGTTTGAACGCTTGGGTTACGAAACAGGTATCGATCTCTATAAAATTCTGGATGCAGCCGATATTGCTGAAAAAGGATTTAACCCTGTCGCACCGTCAATATCGCCTTTATCGATTGTAAGTGGTCTTGCCGGCGTATTTTCAGGATTTGCCAAACCTGTGGCAAAAGCTGCGAAAGATTACAATGTTGATCCCAGAGATATCTTTTTTGGGCTGGGTGAACGTAAAGCGGTTGCAGGCCAGGAAAGCTTGATTTACGAAGTTGCGCGGGATCTTGCCAAACGTAATGAAAACTCCGTTGAAAAGGGACAATAATAATGAAAACATCATCATTGTCAGAATGTCGTTCAGATTGCTTGCTTGCCTGTGCTGGGGCTGAAGACGTAAGAAAGGTATTAGCTGGAAAGCATATCAGCATAACCGGCGGAACCGGATTCCTCGGTACCTGGATTGCGGAAATGATATCGGCACTGAACGATGAATATAATGCGGGCATTACGTTAGATATCTATGCGACTCGAGTGCAGGAGTGGGCGAGACGATTGCCTCATTTGGCTGCAAGATCGGATATCAATATTTATAGTCAGGATGTCAGATCGCCTTTTGAATTTTCAAAGGCAACGAATTTTATTATTCATGCTGCAGGTATCCCTAATACGCGGGTTCATTCCTCAGATCCTCTGAGAGTTTATGAAACTACCGTCACAGGGACTGCAAATTGTCTGGAAGCGGCGACCAAGCTTGGTTCGCTTATTCGGATGGTCAATGTCAGTTCATGTCTGGTAAATGGTCAACCCGATCGTTCTGGAGCAACATCGGAAGATGATGCATTTATGCAGCGTTCCGGCGAATTGCACGGTGTGTATGCCGAAGCCAAACGTGCCTCTGAAACATTAGCGACTATCTACCGTAATCAGCATCGTTTACCTATTTCTACCGTTCGACCATTTACTTTGGCTGGGCCTTACCATGAGCTTGATCTGCCGTGGGCGATTAATAACTTTATGAGAGATGCGCTCAATGGTTCAACCGTTCGTATCCATGGCGATGGTAATGTTCGCAGAAGTTATTTATACGGTAGTGATGCGGCGTGGTGGACACTCACTGCTCTGGTAAAAGGAGGAGATGGTGATGTCTACAATCTGGGTAGTGCATATTCAATAAGTCATATTGAGCTTGTGAAGATGATTGGCGATCTTCTTGGAAAAGAACTCAATGTTGAGATTAATACTAATCCGGCTAAAAAAAATAAAGTTGATGATTTATATCCTAACACGCAACGTGTATCACAGCGGCTTAAGGTTGCTGAAACGGTAGATAGCTTAAGCATCCTTAGAAAAATGTACGCGTGGCACAAGTCGTCAACCAGATAGTGAGATAGGTATTACGCTTCTTGTGAGGATATCATCTCGTTCTATTTGGTACGGATATTTATTTTTGATGCTTTTTATTCCTATATCATTTTATATAGTCATTTATAACTAGCTTGAGATGCTTATTTTGCATCAATCCGGTTTCCTCAATTTTACATTGAGGTTTTTTGTTATGATTTTTAAGAAAAACCAGCCTGGCTATTTTCACCAGGCTGGGTGAAATAGAAGAAGAGCAAGATGATAAATGCGAAGTCAATTCTCATAACAACCCTATTTTCATGGCTTTCTCGTATAATAATAATTGCCGCGCAGCTAATAAGTATAAGAATATTACTTAAACACTCTAGCTTGGATGAATTTGCTGCATATTCGCTTCTGGTTAGTATTGGTGGTTGGTTTATATTAATGGACTTCGGGATTGCAATTGCTCTGCAAAATTATATTTCCGAACGGCTAGCGAACAAAGAGCGATATCAAGATCTAATATCTAAGGCAATGTACTTTATTATTCCATGGTACGCGGTTTTAGTCGCGATTTTATATCTATTTTCAACTAACATAGCATCTTTTTTGCTCCCGTTTAGTAATGTCAGTATTGATGTCAAAGCTGACATGATTTTTATTACAGGGCTAATTTTTGCCACGACAGGGATTGGCAATGTATGTTACAAAATTTGGTATGCTGAAAATAAAGGATACATATCAAATATTCTTCCGGCAATTGGAGCAATAATCGGATTTTTTCTCCTTTATTTATTTATTGACCGCATGGAGAATAAATCTCTTGGCGGAATAATGTTATTTTATTCTCCAACCGCGTTAATTGCTTTATTCGCTTTGTTGAAAAAGACCGCACCCTGCATCTCTCTTCCTAGGTTTGAATTATCTTTAGTCGTAAGAGGTAGTAAGTTTTGGGTGTTATCTATCATGGTGGCGTTAACGCTGCAGGTAGATTACGTTATTATGTCTCGATTCCTTTCTGCTGAAGATATTGTCATCTATACGCTAACAACGCGAATATTCGGTTTTGGATACTTTCTATATTCATCTGTACTTGCAGCAACGTGGCCAACTTTTACTGAACTCTCAGTAAAGAAAGATGCAGAAAAGATTTTAAGCATACTTAAGAAGTATGTTTTTTTTAGTTTGCTAGGTGTAGTGATTTTTACTTTCATATTTATTCTCACCAAAGATATCGTGGTAAGTATATTTACATCAGGAAGCGGGAAGGTAATAACCATACCCAACTCCTTTATTCTATTAAATGGCACTTACCAGCTCGTTCTGATATGGACTGCATTATTTTCAACCATTTTGCAAAGTGTTAATTTAGTGCGCCTCTTCCTGATTCTTACGCCTATTCAGGCGGCAATTAGTGCCTCACTCCAATGGGTGCTGGCTGAGAATATTGGGCTGTATGGGATTACGATCGGGCTATTGGTTTCATATCTGGCAATTGCGGTTTGGTTGCTGCCAATAAAATGCATAAAATATATAAAATCATTGGATAAGAACGAAGATGAAAAAGATATTAGTGGGCATACCAAATTACAATAATGCGGCCTATATTGTTGATACGATTGAGTCGGTATTGAAGCAATCTTATTCAGGAGTCGACGTTGTCGTTTTTGATAATGCTTCAACAGATGATTCTGTCGAAATAATAGAAAATACTTTTCTGAACAACCCTAAAGTTTTACTAAAGAAAAGCGCGAGTAATGTTGGTCCTACGATGAATCATAACCGCTGTCTTGAGTATGCTATCGACAATGAATATGATTATCTTAAAGTGTTATCGTCAGATGATGTATTACTGCCAAATATCATTCAGGAACAGTTTGAGTTACTTGAGTCTGAGCCGAGAGGGGCATTTGCTACGTGTAATATGATCGTTACCGATGACAAATTGACGAAAATAAAAGATCACGATTTTTTAGGCAGTAATACAGACGGAAATGCAGTTATTAAAAAATGTGCCTCGCATTCTGCCAACTATATTGGCGGTCCTTCTAACGGATTACTTCGAGTCAGCTGTATTGGCGCCACTCGATTCAGCCCTGAGTATAAATGGCTGTCAGACTTGAAGTTCTACTGTGATCTGTTAGCCAATCGGCCTTTCATCAATACCGGCACTAATGGTTTCTTTTACAGAAGACACGACAATACCGATTCAAGTCATGTTTCAAAGATAAAAAATCTGCAAAGGAAAGAGTCTATTCGATTTTCGGGGGAGTACGGTGGGAATTTCTTGACGAAAATAAAAATATACTTGAGGGATATCAAGTCAAGGTTATTATGAAATTAAAAAATAGCTACCCGGTTAAAACTGTTCTTTATTTTTTAGCCCTCTTAATGTCGGATACATTAAAAACGCTAAAATCTTATCTTCGAAGAGCTCAATTCAGGGCGAATGGTATTTATATTGATAAGTCCGCTATCATTAGAAGCGATGACAGAGGAAGTATAACGCTGAATGAAGGGGTAAGAATTTCTCATGGCGTTGTTGTTATCTGTACTAATGAGAAAGCAAGAGAGGGTGTTTCCTCTCAGTTGGTTATTGGAAAAGGAACCACAATTAATGAGTACTCAAATATAAGAGCATCAGGCGGGATAATTAGAATTGGCGAAAACTGTATGATCGCCCAATTTGTGAGTGTGGTCGCGTCCAATCATGTCGTCAATACTGAAAAACTGATGATTGATGAAAGCTGGGATGATAAAAAGAATGAGATCACAATTGGGAATGACGTATGGATTGGCGCAGGGGCCGTTATTTTGCCTGGCGTTACTATTGGTGATGGTGCAGTCGTTGCCGCTGGTTCCGTAGTGACGAAAGATGTAGATGCATTTACGATAAATGCTGGAGTGCCCTGCAAGAAAATAAAAGACAGGGAATTGTTTTTTAAAAATATCAATAGTTGATTTTTATAAGACCATATGAAAGAAAATAACTATACTTCATCCTTTATTTTCCCGAACCACCTGTACGGTGGACATGAAGTTATGACTATAAATATTTTGAATTATATCGCGAGTCATAACTCTTTTGGCATTGAGTGCCACGTAAATAAAAGAAACGATAAGGTATTGAATTCTCTGAGTGCACTGAATGAAAAATTTGGCTATGAGAGAATAAAAATATTTTCTCACTCTTGGTCATCAGACAAGAACCCGCTTCTTTCTTTTTTTCAACCTGCATCTTTTGTTAGAAAACTCCTTTTTATCAAGAAGCTCTTTGCTTTAAGACGCAGGGCTGTCCTTGTTCAGGGGAGCATTGAGCTTGGTGCTGAGTTCATTTGGATTTCTTATGTTCTTGGATGCCGAAATCTGTTGATAAGCTATATCCCAATGTGTCATACGTTTAAACATATGGGTTTTAAGCTTGGCGAGTTACGTGATGTGGTTTCTGCATTGACCTATAAAATGTGTATGAATTACATAACGATATCCAATCCTAACGAGGCTCTGTTAAAGAAAAGAAATGCTTCAGCGAAAGTCAATATTGTTAATAACTTCGTTTCTCCTCTTTCTAATGTCATTCCAGTCGATGGCCGCTCGTCTGAAACGATTAATCTAGCCATTATTGGCAGGGTGGAGATAAAGCAAAAAGGACACGATATATTAATCAATGCATTAAAATATATTGATGATGAAATCGTTAATCGAGTACATCTCATTATCGTCGGTGATGGACCAGATATGAGTACGTTGAAAGATATGATAGACAATAATCATCTTTCCAATAAGGTATCATTTACTGGTTGGGTCGACAAATGGTATAAAATAGATGAAAAAATTGATTATGTAGTTATGCCGTCGCGTTTTGAAGGTGTTCCTTTGACGATGCTGGAAGCGTTATCCCTTGATATTCCTTGCATTGGTGCAAATAGAGACGGTATGAGCGACTATATTTCGGATGAATTGCTATATGATGTAGGCGGTAGTGATGATATTGAGTCAAGAAATCTCGCCGAAAAAATTAACTATGCCTTATCTAACAATGAAATGACTAAAATGAAAATAAATCGCGATGATTTATTCTATCCTAAAGGCATTGAAGTATTAGACGAGACTTTTTTATGAAGATTGTATTTATATTGTCATCTCTTTTTATTTGGTCGATTCTATATTACTTTGTCTATAAAAGAAGCAAGAGTATCGTAAATATATTCACTCCTTTGGTTTTTATGATTGTACCGCAATACTTTATTTTTGAGTTTTTTTATGAGTATTATATTGGGAGTTCTTACAGTAACTTAAGTTACCTATTTATTTATTTATGTTATACGGCTTCTTTTTTATTTCTTTTTATTGGTTACTTTTTCCCATTAAAACTGAAAGATGTATCTAATCATGATGTCGCGCCAATAAATTATGATAAATATCTGATCTTCTCCATTCTGTTAACTGTTGTTGCGTTCTATTCATTCCTTCCTATTATGCGAGAGTTTAAAGAGTATCTTCTTACTCCTCGGATAATCTATGAGAGAACAAGAACAGGATATGGGATGAGTTTCTTCCTTTCCATATTGTTTAGTCAATTGGCTATATTCTTAAGTTTTTATACGACATCTAAATATCGTTTTTTATCGATCGCGATTATTTTAATTAATCTGATTCTTATCTATTTTCATGGTAATAAATCACCATTGCTTACGGTCGCCATAAATTATATTATTTATCAGCGCTATGTTTTGAATAAGATTATTTCTATCAAAAAGTTTTTTATCTTCTCTGCTGTGGTTTCTTTTCTTATCGCGTTTATCTTTGTTTTCACGTTCGGTATCGATTTTAAATCAGCCATATTAGTAATGGCGGGATATTCTGACTATACCAGAAACTTCGCTTTGCTTATCGATAGTGGTTATGAACCTCAATTTGGTCGATTACTAATGGAGAGTGAATTTTTCTCAAGGATTCCCAGGGCTATATATCCTGACAAGCCAGTTGATTTTGGTTACTTTGAGTTGGCTCGTCGCTTTTACTCTGAAAGTTTTTATAACAATCAGGGAGTCCCGTCCTTTGGACTCGGCGACTTTTATGCGGATTTTGGATTCTTTTCCATCGTCATTATTTCTGTTACTTATTTTATTAAAGGTATATTGCTTAAAGTAACCGTTCACATCCTTAAGGGTAATAAAAATATTTACTACTTTATTCCTTTCGCATTTTTATGTGGAGCGAACCTTCTCCCAATTGGTTTTGGCTGGTTATTCTTTGAGCATTGTGTTCTCGCGTTGATTTTGTATTTCTTTTTAAATGTACGTTTAAAAACAAAATAGGTCAGATAGTCATGAAAGTTGAAAAGATAGCATTGAATTTATCAAGGGTAGGAAAACATGGTACAGGGATGTGGAATTATTCCAAAAACATTGCTGACATGTTGCACGAATCTGGCTTTCTCGACTCAATCATATGTTCTAAAGACCACGTTGAGTACTTCTCCAATAGATATAAAGATCCCAAGGTTGATATCATTATCACGCCAGAAATAGTATCCAATACTATGAAGGTGTCAAAATTCAGGCCGTTAATATGGCTTTCATACAGCTATTTTCTGGGCTGTAAGCTTGTTCTGAGTAAAAAGAAAAAAGATGTAGCATTGCTAAGCACAACACACCACTCGATACCTTTTTTTAAAAATCAATTTATTACCATTCATGATTTGCGCCCGGCATTTTATCCAGACTCGAAACTGCAAGAAATCTATTTCTCTCATTACTTGCCACGTAAGGTCAAGGAGCTCAGAGGGGTGTTTACTGTTTCAGAGACAGTGAAAAATGAAATAGAAGAGCATATGGGCGTTGCACGATCTGATATACAGGTTGTTTATAACTCTGTCGATCCCTCTTTGCGTCCTGATGGTACGGACAATAGCGAACAAGCGACAATAAAAAATACCTTCTTAATGGTTGGGGCAAGCTGGAAGCATAAAAACGCGCATTCTTTTTTGAAAAATTTCCTTACATACCATAAAGACAATTACAGCGCCGTTATTGTTTGTGGCCAAACAGATTACTTTGATGAATTGAAATCACTGGTTGCCACGTTGGGACTTGAGAATAATGTAACATTTAAACATCATATCAGCGAACAGGAACTAAGTTCGTTATACAAAACCTCTTTTGCACTTGTCTATCCTTCATTGAGTGAAGGCTTCGGGATACCACCTATTGAAGCAATGAGCCTGTCTTTACCTGTTATTGTTTCAGATATCCCAGTGTTTAAAGAAATACTGGGGGAAGCCGCAGTATATGTCGATCCTAATGTCAGAGAAAGTTGGGAACATGCCGTTGACACGCTGAAAGTGTCTCGTGAAAACGTTATTGATACTGGGTTGCAACGAGTCAACTTATACAGCTACGATCGATGCAAGGATATGCTTATGCTTGCATTAAAAAACATCAATGAGAAGTCTCGCTGAGTCTTATATAAGTGGTAAGCACTTTTACTACTATATAATGATTATTTGAATTTATAGGCAACCTTAAAATAAATAACCTGATTAATTTAATTTTTGATTAAATTATTTGGAAGTGATTATGCAATTTTCTCTTGTTATACCGGTTTATAATGCAGGAATGATGTGGCCAGAGGTTATTCGTTCAATTAAATCTCAAACCATACAACCTGAATGCGTTATTATTATTGATTCAAGTTCTACAGATAATACCGTGGCGTATGCCATTGAAGCAGGCTTTGAAGTCTACCATATAGATAAATCTACTTTTGATCATGGCGGCACACGTTCCATGGCATTAGAGAAAGTTAACACTGAGTTTGTTATTTATATGACCCAAGATGCGATATTGCAGAATGATGAAGCGTTTTTCTATCTTCTCAGCGCATTTAATAATGAAGAAGTGGGAGCCGTCTATGGGCGTCAACTCCCTCATCATGATGCGAATCCGCTGGCCACACATGCTCGGTTACATAGCTATGGCGAAGTCGGATACGTGACATCCATGAAAGATGATTTTCCTCAGGGCTTCCGTAAAGCGTTTATGTCCAACTCCTTTTCTGGCTATCGAGTCAATACGCTGCGGCAGATTGGTGGATTTCCCGCGAAACTTATCTTGGGTGAAGACTCTTATGTTGCTGCGCGTATGCTATCGACAGGAGTGTCTGTTGGTTACATACCGCAAGCCCTTGCTCGACATTCCCATAATTATAGTGTTGGCGAAGAATTTAAGCGCTATTTTGACATTGGAGTCTTCCATAAAACACAAGAATGGATGTTGGCAAGTCTTGGTAAGGTCGAGGGGGAGGGGGTAAAATTTGCCCTTGGCCAAATTTGTTATCTGTTAAAAAGTAATTATTACCACTACATCCCTTTTTCTATTGTAAGTTCAGGTGCAAAATATTTGGGATATAAATTAGGCAAGAATTATCATCGCCTAAATCGTACGTTGTGCAAAAAATTGTCTATGTACAAAAGTTATTGGAATTCTTCTGTTTGAGATATATAAGGATGTAACATGATTGTTCCCGTTATTATGGCAGGTGGCTCAGGTACTCGCCTCTGGCCTCTATCCCGAGCCTTGTATCCCAAACAGTTATTGGCACTGCATAGCGATGTCACCATGTTGCAAGCTACGATTAGTCGATTAGCAGGATTTGAGTCAGAAGCTCCGCTCGTTATTTGTAATGAGGCGCATCGCTTTATTGTCGCTGAGCAACTTCGCGAATTGCGCTGTGAAGGGAAAATTATTCTTGAGCCGTGTGGCCGTAATACTGCACCGGCTATCGCTGTGGCTGCGTTGCAAGCAATGCGGTTTGCCCCAGATGTTGACCCCATCTTGCTTGTGTTAGCTGCAGACCATGTCATTGAGAATGAGGATGCTTTTACGCAAGCCGTAAATCAGGCGCAGCCGCTTACTGCTTTAGGGAAATTAATTACTTTTGGCATTGTCCCGACGGAAGCACATACGGGGTATGGCTATATTCGTCGAGGCATCAGTGTTAACGATGCGGCATTTACCGTCGATTGCTTTGTTGAAAAACCTGATGCGAGTACCGCAGAAGCTTATGTTTCATCAGGCGATTATTATTGGAACAGCGGTATGTTCATGTTCAAGGCGAGTGTCTACTTGAATGCGCTGAAAGAACATCGGCCTGACATTTTTGCCGCTTGTGAGCAGGCTTGTGCTAACTCGCGCGAAGATCTAGATTTTACTCGTCTTGATGAAGCCGCTTTTACAGATTGCCCGGATGATTCTGTCGACTATGCCGTCATGGAGAAAACCAGTGATGCGGTAGTTATTCCATTGGCCGCTGGATGGAGTGATGTCGGTTCATGGTCATCGCTATGGGACATTTTAGAAAAGGACGAGTCGGGTAACGTTAATATTGGTGAGGTAATCGCGCTCGATAGCCATAATAACTACATCTCTTCTGACTCAGCATTGGTTGCAACAATCGGCATTAATGATGTTGTCATTGTTAATACCGGAGATGCGCTTTTGGTCGCCGCTAAAGATAGATCGCAAGATGTAAAAAAAGTGGTCGATCGGCTGAAAGAAAGTAATCTCCATCACTACCGTGAACACCCTGAGTCATTTCGTCCTTGGGGTAAAATTAGCAATATTGATTCTGGCGATCATTACCAGGTAAAAAAAATAATCGTTCACCCTGGGCACGGCCTCTCTCTGCAACAACATTTCCATCGGGCAGAGCATTGGGTTGTGTTAGTGGGCACGGCCAAAGTTAATATTGATGAAAAAGAGTTTTTCCTTTCAGAAAATCAATCTACGTTTATTCCGCCTGGGGCTGTTCATACTTTAGAAAATCCTGGCGTTATTGATCTTGTAATGATTGAGGTACGTTCAGGACACTATTTGGCTGACGATGACATCGTCAGACTGCAAGATCGATACGGCAGAATATAAAAGGTATTATTGATGTCTACGCTCACCTGTTTTAAAGCCTATGATATTCGGGGTCGTCTGGGCGACGAACTTAATGAAGATATTGCTTACCGGATTGGTCGGGCTTATGGTCAGTTTACAAGAGCCAAAAATGTTGTTGTTGGAGGCGATGTCAGGCTAACCAGCGAGAGTTTGAAATTAGCGTTGTCCAATGGTCTACGGGACGCAGGGACAAACGTATTAGATATTGGATTAGCAGGTACAGAAGAGATCTATTTCGCGACACATCATCTGGGGATTGACGGAGGCATTGAAGTCACCGCAAGCCATAACCCAATTGATTACAACGGAATGAAATTGGTTTGCAAAGGTGCTAAGCCAATTAGTGGTGATTCTGGGTTGCGCGATATTCAGGTATTGGCAGAGAACAATGTTTTTATCCCGGTTCTTGCCGAAGAGAAAGGTGAATACACAAAAACTTCTGTGCTTGATGATTATGTTGAGCATTTGATGACTTATATAGAGCCTGCGAATTTTAAACCGTTAAAGCTAGTCATCAACAGCGGTAATGGTGCGGCAGGACACGTTATTGATGCGCTGGAAGCACGTTTCAACCAATTAAATCTTCCCGTAACCTTTATCAAAGTACACCATCAGCCCGATGGCTCTTTTCCTAATGGTATCCCTAATCCGCTCTTACCAGAATGTCGAAAAGATACCTCTGATGCGGTTATCGCCCATTCTGCTGATATAGGGATTGCCTTTGATGGTGATTTTGATCGGTGTTTCTTGTTCAATCATCTCGGTGAGTTTATTGAGGGATACTACATTGTTGGTTTATTGGCCGAGGCTTTTCTCCAAAAAGAGCCCGGTGCCAAAATCATTCATGATCCTCGACTGAGCTGGAATACCATTGATATCGTTAATTCCTGCCAAGGCGAACCGGTTATGTCAAAAACAGGGCATGCCTTTATCAAGGAACGGATGCGGCAAGAAGATGCCGTTTACGGCGGAGAAATGAGCGCTCATCATTATTTTCGCTCATTCGCGTACTGTGATTCAGGAATGATTCCCTGGCTATTGGTCGCTGAATTGCTTTGTGTAAAAGATAAAAGCCTGCGAGATTTGGTGAGTGAAAGGATGCTGGCCTATCCAGCTTCTGGAGAGATCAACTCTATATTAAGCGAACCCGCTAAAGCGATAGAACGTGTTAAAGCTGCGTACTTGCCGGAAGCGCTGTCTATTGATGAAACCGACGGTATTAGTTTGGAATTTGAAGACTGGCGTTTCAACCTTCGTTCTTCTAATACTGAACCGGTTGTTCGCCTAAATGTAGAATCTAAAGCTAATAACGCTTTGATGGTTGAGAAAACGGATGCGATTCTGCATCTGCTACGGCAGTGATAGGTTATTTTTAATCGTATAAATTTTAATAAATTAAGACCTGCTTTATTTCTTATATTAAAGCAGGTCTTTCATTCAACGTGCCAAGACTTGTGACAATGCGTCAGTCCAGTCTGATGGTTTTATTGTCAATCTCGCGATTTTTTCACACGATAATGACGAGTATTGAGGTCGATGTGCCGGGGTAGGGTACTGCTCAGTTGTTATTGCAGTTAACTGTGGCTGTTTATCGATAATGTCTTGCTGTTTTGCCATTTCAAAAATGGTTTTTGCAAATTCATACCAGCTAACTTCTTTATCACCGCAATAGTGATAAATTCCGCATTCCGCATTTTTCTCAATAAGAGAAATAATCGCCTGCGCTAAATCCCCTGCATAAGTTGGGCATCCCTTTTGATCGGCAACGATACTTAATGCGTCACGTTCTTTTGCCAGCCTCAGCATCGTCTTAACGAAATTATTACCGTATTCACTGAACACCCAAGCTGTACGAACGATAATGGCGTCGGGGGCTGCTTTCGTCACGGCCTGCTCGCCAGCTAACTTTGTTTTACCGTATACGCTTAAGGGATTGGTGGTACTGGATTCAAGATAAGGCGTCGTGGCATTTCCATCAAAGACATAATCCGTTGAAACGTGGACTAATCGGATCCCCTTTTCATGTGCTACGGTAGCCAAATTATGGGGACCTGTAACATTTATCTTTTCTGCTAATACTGATTCTGACTCTGCTTTATCAACGGCTGTATAGGCTGCCGCATTAACAATCGCGTCTGGTTGATAACGTGCTATAGCCGCTTCAATCTGCGTTAAATCAGTGATATCAAGTTCGTTAGCATCCGTTGACCATATTTGCCAGTGGGTGGGAAGACGATCCTGAAAACAGCGACCCAATTGCCCATTTGCACCCGTCAGTAATATTTTCATTTTGCTAGATCCTTGAATAACTTGCCTACTTTGTCTTTCTCGGATAACTGCGGGGTTGATATTGGCCATTCGATACCAAGATCAGGATCGTTCCATAATAGGCAACCCTCATCGCTAGGGTCATAATAATCCGTACACTTGTACTCAAAATCTGCGATATCTGAGAGGACAACAAAACCATGTGCTAGCCCCGGAGGGAGCCAAAATTGCGTTTTGTTCTCTTCAGAGAGGAGTGCTCCATACCATTTCCCGTAGGTAGGAGAATCTTGACGAATATCTACTGCAACGTCAAAAACCTCGCCACGTACAACGCGGACAAGTTTCCCCTGCGGGTTTGTTTTCTGGAAATGCAGACCTCGTAATACACCTTTACTTGAGCGGGAATGATTATCCTGGACAAAGTCTACATCGATATCCAGCATCTCCTGATAACGTCTCTTTTCAAACGTTTCCAGAAAAAAACCTCGCGCATCACCGAATACTTTCGGCTGAATGATTTTTGCGCCGTGAACAGCAGTATCAATGATTTGCATGTTATTTTTCTGCGATGAGTTGGGTTAAATATTGTCCGTAAGACGTTTTGAGCATCACTTTTGCTTCATCGGCAACTTGCTGTATAGATAGCCACCCTTTACGAAATGCAATCTCTTCCAGGCAGGCAACCTTCAGTCCCTGACGCTTTTCGATGGTGTGAATAAATTGGGAGGCTTCAATCAGGCTGTCGTGTGTGCCGGTATCCAGCCAGGCGAAACCTCTTCCCAGCAGTTCGACATCCAGTCTGTTTTGTTCAAGATACATTTGGTTCAGCGTGGTAATTTCTAACTCACCGCGGTGCGACGGTTTTACCTGTTTCGCCATCTCTACGACATCTCTGTCATAGAAATAGAGCCCAGTAACGGCCCAGCTTGATTTCGGTTTTACCGGTTTTTCTTCTATCGACAGCGCTCTGAAATCTTGATCAAACTCGACGACGCCAAAACGCTCTGGATCGGTGACTTGATAGCCGAAGATCGTTGCACCTTCTTCTTTTGCCGCCACGGCTTCAAGTTTTTTACCAAAGCTTTGTCCGAAATAAATATTATCACCGAGTACCAGCGCACAGCGTTCCCCATTGATAAATTCTTCACCGATGATAAAGGCCTGGGCAAGTCCATCAGGGCTAGGTTGAATCGCGTAGCTAAGTTCGATGCCAAAACGGCTACCGTCTCCCAGAAGACGCTGAAATGCTGGCATATCCTCAGGCGTAGTGATAACCAATATTTCACGGATACCAGCGAGCATAAGAACCGAAATAGGATAATAAACCATCGGCTTATCATAGATCGGCAGTAACTGCTTGGAAATTCCGCGAGTAATTGGGTATAACCGAGTACCACTTCCCCCCGCGAGCACGATCCCTTTCATCAACTAGTCCACCCTTTGTCTTTATTTCATTAAAAATACCTTTGAATAGTCGAGCCATTATATCACTCTGCTCCACCAGAATTGTCTGATGTATCAGAAAAAGTCGATGCTTGAGATCGCTTTGTGGCTGATTGGGTGTAATCTTAGTGTCATGCGTGGCGTGTGGCATGACCCCCCGCAGGGTGAAAACGATCGGCCAGATCAACACAGTTAGATAAAAACCATCAGATTGAAGAGAGTCAATCCATGACATCATTGAAAGCTATTATCCCTGTAGCAGGTTTAGGGATGAATTTGTTACCCGTGACCAAGGCAATTCCTAAGGAAATGTTGCCGTTGGTTGACCGCCCGGTGATTGAGAAAATCGTCAACGAGTGTGTGAGGGCGGGGATTAAAGAAATTGTTCTGGTGACGCATGCGTCGAAAAATGCTATCGAAAACCACTTCGATACCTCGTTTGAACTTGAGTCTCTGTTGGAAGAACGCGCCAAGCGCCAGCTGCTGGCCGAAGTACAGTCCATCTGTCCGAAAGGCGTGACGATCATGAACGTCCGTCAGGGTGAAACGCTGGGATTAGGGCATGCGGTCTCCTGTGCTCGTCCAATCATTGGGGATAATCCGTTTGTAGTGGTGTTGCCTGATGTGGTGTTGGATGAAAGTACAGCCGATCAGACGCAGGAAAACCTGGCGCTGCTGATTTCCCGTTTTGAAGAAACTGGGCGCAGTCAAGTGCTGGTGAAGCATCGTCCTTATGAGGTGTTGCCAGAGTACTCTGTTGTCGATTGTGAAGCACAGCTGGTGAACCCAGGCGATGCCTCAGCGATTACGTCAATGATTGAGAAACCTGAAGCACCGTCCGAAACTGGGTCTGACCTTTCTGCGGTAGGACGCTATGTCTTAACGGCCGATGCCTGGTCATTGCTCGATAAAGCCGAACCAGGTGCATGGGGACGTATTCAGTTAACGGATGTGATTGCTGATATGATTGCGACCCAGCAGGTTGATGCTGTACAGATGTCGGGCAAGAACTTTAACTGTGGCCGTAAATTGGGTTACGCGCAGGCATTTGTGTCTTACGGGTTACGCAATCCTGAGTTTGGTGCCGAATTTAAAGAAAGTATTAAGGCGCTGCTGAAAAAGTAATATTGAGTGGTAACATGCTGTAAAACCGCAGATCGTTGAATCGTTCTGCGGTTTTTTATTTTCCCCGCCATACGTTCGGATTGCGGGTGCTTTCGCTATCAAACCAATCACTACCCACTCACGCAAAGCTGAGTTACCATGTCGACCTGTTTTTAAATTGCTTGCGAGGTCGCAACGCGAGGCGTTGTCGCCGTTGTAGGCAGGTTATCCTTCAGACAGGAGTTGCTTTAATGTCCAAACAGCAAATTGGCGTTGTTGGTATGGCGGTGATGGGGCGCAATCTGGCGCTGAACATTGAGAGCCGTGGCTATAGCGTTTCCATCTTTAACCGCTCTTCCGATAAAACCGATGAAGTTATCGCGGAAAATCCGGGTAAAAAACTGGTGCCTTCTTACACCGTTGAAGAGTTTGTCGAATCCCTGGAAAAACCCCGCCGTATTCTGCTGATGGTGAAGGCCGGTGAAGCAACCGATAAAACGATTGAATCGCTGAAACCTTACCTGGAGAAGGGCGATATTCTGATCGATGGCGGTAACACCTTCTATAAAGATACCATTCGCCGTAACCGCGAACTGTCCGCTGAAGGGTTTAACTTCATCGGTACAGGCGTATCCGGCGGAGAAGAGGGTGCACTGAAAGGGCCTTCTATTATGCCTGGTGGCCAGAAAGAAGCTTATGATTTGGTGGCACCGATTCTGGAACAGATCGCCGCGCGTGCTGATGGCGAAGCCTGTGTGACCTATATTGGCTCTGATGGCGCTGGGCACTATGTCAAGATGGTGCATAACGGTATTGAATACGGCGATATGCAGCTTATTGCTGAAGCCTATGCATTGCTCAAGCAGGCACTGAATCTGGACAACGACGAGCTTGCTACCACGTTCTCTGAGTGGAACAAAGGCGAGTTAAGCAGCTACCTGATTGAAATCACGGCCGATATCTTCAAGAAAAAAGATGAAGAAGGTAAATATCTGGTTGACGTGATTCTGGATGAAGCGGCTAACAAAGGTACCGGTAAATGGACCAGCCAAAGCTCTCTGGATCTGGGCGAACCTTTGTCTCTGATCACGGAATCCGTTTTTGCCCGCTACCTTTCTTCACTGAAAGATCAGCGTGTCGCTGCATCTAAAGTACTGACTGGCCCAACGGCTCAGCCATTTGGCGGTGATAAAGCCGAGTTCGTTGAGAAAGTACGTCGTGCGCTGTACTTAGGCAAAATCGTTTCTTATGCTCAGGGCTTCTCACAGCTGAAAGCGGCATCAGACGAGAACAGCTGGGATCTGAACTACGGTGAAATCGCCAAGATTTTCCGCGCGGGTTGCATCATTCGTGCGCAGTTCCTACAAAAAATCACCGATGCGTATGAGCAGAAAGCGGATATTGCTAACCTGCTGCTGGCACCTTACTTCAAAAAAGTGGCGGATGAATACCAGCAAGCACTGCGCGACGTCGTCTCTTACGCCGTTCAGCAGGGTATCCCGACGCCAACATTCTCAGCGGCAATTGCCTATTACGACAGCTACCGCTCAGCCGTGCTGCCAGCTAACCTGATTCAGGCTCAGCGTGACTATTTCGGCGCGCATACCTATAAGCGTACAGATAAAGAAGGTGTATTCCATACCGAATGGTTGGAATAATCGTTTCTTATGCTTATGCTTAGGTAAAGTGATTTGTTAATAAAACGCCAGATTAGGAAATATCTGGCGTTTTTTTATATTGGTGAATCAATGGATTGATATCGCTAAGATATCTATGACTTTTTTTCTGGAATACTGTAAATTTCATTAAAGAAATCTGCTTTTTTACCGAGATCATTACTGTTTATTACATCGGGATCTTGCTATTTTTAACAGTGTTGCAAAAATTGAGTTGTAGTTTTGCTTTCTGGTATTGCTTATCAGAGGTGGTCGCCTCTCAAAAATGCTTTGCGTGATAGAGAGTTTTATCGCCATTGGATTGTAACGCATTGCTGGGAGGATCCCGGTAACGGTCAGTAACGCGCTAAATAGAGATATTTGCTGTTGTGCTGACTGGAATGAAGGACGGGGTATGGTCTTTTTGACGGTACTCCACCCTGAAGTACTTCATGTTAAAAAGGAAATCGTAATGAAGAAAACGTTAATCGCGCTAGCCGCTGTCCTGGCTATGTCGTCAAGCGTGTATGCAGCTGGTCCTGCTGGTGCTGCTGCCGCGGGTAGTGCTGGTGCTGGTGCTGGTGCTGCTGCTGGTACTACCGCTCTGATTGCTGTCGGTGTTGCTGCCGCTGTCGCTGTTGGTGTTGCTGTTGCTGTTTCCAGCAATGACAACAACGATGCTACGAGCACCACGACGGTAACTACTGGTACTGCTCGTTAATTCCGTTTCAATTCTAAGGCCACTTCGGTGGCCTTTCTTTTTCTAGGCTGCGCTGTTCAACGAGAACTGCATTTCATGACAAAAATAAAACGAATGGCAAAGGTACGTTCGCTGATTGCCATACCTCTTTTATCGATTGTGTTGACTGGCTGTTCCCAAAATGTGGAGCAGGTGGGGAAAACGTTCAAACTGGCGTTTTTTGGTCAGGATGATACCCATGTGACGGCCAAACGGGTTTCCGATACACCCTATGCGTCGGCCTATCTAAAAGTGGGAGAGGCGCCACAGGCGTTTGTCATTCTCGTTTTTGCCGAACAGAACCAATTGAAATGGATTGGGGCTGATAAAAATATGATATCGACCCAACATGGTCGTGTAGTGAAAACGCAAGGCTTCGGCGAAGACATTACCTATGTGGATAACCTGCAACAGGATCCCCTGACATTAGGTTTATTGAAGACATCGACGCCAATGACATGGCAAAGCCGGGCTGAATGGGCTCAAGTCTTCCGCGGTGGTTACGATACCCGCTCTGTTTTTCAGGCCCGTGGCAAAGAAACGATAAAAATTCTGGATACCTCGCGTGAGCTGTTGCGCTTTGATGAGCAGGTTACCGTCCCCGCTTTAAATGAATCTTACACCAATAGCTACTGGCTCGATCCGACTAACGGAAGTGTGGTTCAAAGCCAACAGTATATGGGGCCGAGTATGGCATTGGTAACATTCACCGTATTAAAACCCTACGTACAATAAGGGGCTACTATGTTGGCACTTAACCGTATCGCTACCTTGTTGTTGCTGATTTCCGGCGTCGCGATGTCTGCGCAACTGACTGTGAAATCGCCTCAAGAGACGATCGCCGTCGTTAAACTGGACGACGGTACACGGCTTGAAAAATTTTACGAACAGGTTTCCTGGCCACAGAATATCAACTGGCAAACGGCGTTTATTTCTGATTTTGCGACGACACAGAAAGTTCGTGTACAGGGCGATGTCTTGTTGCAAAAGCTGGCCGAACTGGAAACGCGCTGGCGTAATTCAGGTGATGGCGATCTGGCGATCTCCGCCTGGCTTCTGAGAAAGGCGATTAACCCAATTAATGTTGCGGGTCGTATCCGCACTAATTTGGATCCTGACCGCGTGCGTGTTTATAGTGAAAATAACCGACCTTTGGTGGGGGAGTATGCGTTATATGTGGCTCCTCATGATGATAAGTTGGCGCTAATTGGTTTGGTGAATACCTCTGCGGATGTGGGTGAGTTGGAGACGTCGGGAAATGTTGTGCTACGTGCAGGATGGTCGGTCGAGAATTATCTCGCTGGACGGCGGCTTTTAGCGGGAGCAGATAATAGTTACGGCTATCTGATTGGGGGAAATGGCCAGTGGCGCAAGGTACCGCTAGCGCTGTGGAATCGTCAGCATATTGAACCTGCTGCGGGCGAAACGATCTTCATCGGTTTCAATCCTTCTGTTTTACCACAGGATATGTCATCACTTAACGAGCAGCTTGCTGACTACCTTGCTAACCGGATCCCACTCGAATGACCAAGAACAGAAACGTTAAACTAGGCTGTCTGTCGTTGGCGATTGGCGGCATTCTGAGTGCGCAGGCTATGGCGGCTGAAACAGAAAACAGCCGTACTGCGACGAACCCGAATCTGCGTTTTCAGCCTGCGGGTGTGTCGCAGTCTGATTTCGGTGGCACGGGCTTATTGCAAATGCCAACCGCACGTATGGCGGAAACGGGCGAATTTAGCCTTAACTACCGCGACAATGATGAGTATCGACGTTACTCCGTATCCCTCCAGCTCTTTGACTGGCTGGAAACGACGGTGCGTTATACCGATATTCGTACCCGGCTTTATAGCGGCGACGCGTCTTTCAGCGGTAATCAAACCTACAAGGACAAAGCCTTCGATCTCAAGGCCCGCTTGTGGCAGGAAAGCTACTGGATGCCGGATGTATCGCTGGGGTTGCGCGATATTGCTGGTACCGGGCTGTTCGATAGTGAATATCTGGTAGCCAGTAAGCGTATGGGGCCGTTTGATTTCACCCTGGGTATGGGGTGGGGCAATATGGCGGAGAGTGGGAATATTAAAAACCCAGCCTGTTCGCTGAAAGCCAGTTTCTGCAATCGTACTCAGAATACAGAAATCGGTCAGTTTGAGGTTAAGAATTTCTTACACGGTCCGGCGGCACTGTTTGGTGGAATTGAATATCAGACGCCATGGGATCCACTGCGCTTAAAGCTTGAATATGACGGCAATGACTACAGCCGTGAATTCGCCGGTGCCATCAAGCAGGATTCTCCTTTCAACATCGGAGCGGTTTACCGCGTGGGCGATATACTGGATACCACGCTGTCGTGGCAGCGGGGCAATACCCTGATGTGGGGCTTTACCCTACGTACCAGCTTTAACAGTTTGAAACCAAACTATTTAGATGATGCGCCACCGGTCTATGCGCCGGTGCAGGATGGGAAAGGGACAAACTGGCAGTTAGTCTCGAAAGAGCTGAATGATAAGGCTGGCTTTAAGGACGCTGATATCTACGCGGACCAAAAACAGGTCACCATTGTTGCCGATCAGACAAAATATCGTGATAGCGATCAGGCGACACAGCGTGCGGCGACGGTATTGGCGAACCACGTACCGGGCAGTATTGATGAATACCATATTGTGCAGCGCAGCCAGCGCTTACCGATTGCCAGTACGGAAGTCGATGCCAAAGCCTTCCATCAGGTTCAACAGGCTGCTATTCCGCTTGGTCAACCTGAACCTGCTACGCATCGCAAAGAGCCGGTATCTGACGTGCGTGGTCAGCAAGTGCTGCTCGCAGAGCCCGATCGTCTGACGTATTCATTAGATCCGACGCTGGTGCAGTCTTTCGGTGGTCCTGAATCCTTCTATATGTACCAAATCGCGCTTAAAGGCAATGTGGACTACCGTCTAAGCGATCACTGGAGCGTGGGGGGAACCGCGCTGCTGAATCTGGTGAATAACTATGACAAGTTTAACTATAAATCACCGCCGGCCGATGGCGCGGCATTGCCGCGAGTCAGAACCTGGGTGCGTGAATATTCCACATCTTCCGATCTGTTATTGACCAATCTGCAATTGACCCGCAGGGATAATCCCGCGCAGGACTGGTATACGCAGGTCTACGGCGGTTATCTGGAAATGATGTATGCTGGCGTTGGCTCTGAAGTGCTGTATCGTCCGTTCGGTAAAAGCTGGGCACTGGGGCTGGATGTTAACTATGTCAAACAGCGTGACTGGAACGACATCATGAGAATGGCCGATTACGATGTAGTGACGGGCCATCTGACCGCGTATTGGGAACTGCCGTTTGTGGAAGGTGCGGTGGCGAAAGTGAGCGTAGGTCGTTATCTGGCTGGTGATAAAGGGGTCACGCTCGACCTGTCTCGCCGCTTTGACAGCGGGATTGTTGCGGGTGCCTTTGCAACCAAAACTAACGTCAGCGCTGCTGAATACGGTGAAGGGAGCTTTACCAAAGGCTTCTACGTCTCCATACCGTTTGACCTACTGTTCACTGAACCGACGGTGAAACGCGGGGCAGTCGGTTGGGTACCGCTAACGCGTGATGGTGGTCAAATGTTGCAGCGCCGTAGCTCGCTGTATGGCCTCACCGATCACTAATCGACCCAGTTAGTTTAGGGTTAATAAAGCCCGTCATGGCCGAGTGCCGCGACGGGCTTTTTTGTGCGCGTTTGCTTTGCAGGTCAATATCGTCACTTGATAACCAATTTGAACTATTTCATTTGGTCATTGTTTGTATCTTAATTATCCGATGTCGAGAGTTGCGACTCTGAGATCTGATTTCGCAGTTGCTTGTAATTTAAAACGTTAATAGCAGGAATCGCGACAGGCCGGAAAACTGTTAAGAGGAAGTGTGTCCTATAGGTAATGATTGAAATAGTTTCGTCATGGAAGATTCATATAGCGAAATCTATTATCTCCTGCCGCAATGGCAAAATAAAAACATAGCCATAGATGTTAATGGCAGTGCTGACAGGAGAGTGCAACCCAATGAATTTGCCTATTTCCGCTGTTATCTCGTTAATGATGAGTTCTGCCTGGTGTCTCCCTCTGCATGCGGCCGTGCAGGATAATTCTCTTGGTATCTACCAACTGATCCAAGAGAGGATGGTGCTCATGAAAGATGTAGCGGGGTATAAAGCCCGCCAACACCTGCCCGTTGAGGATTTAAAGCAAGAGGACCGTATTTTGAGTAAGGCGCGGGAACAATCTGCTGCCGTTGGGTTATCCCCTCAGAGTACACAGATGTTTTTTACTTCATTAATGAATGCCAGCAAAGCCATTCAGTATCGCTACATGGCGGACTGGCTTGCGACACCTGAGGGCGACTGGACGCCCCTTTCGTTGAACGACACCATCAGGCCCACGCTACTCACGATTGACGACCAACTTCTGATTAGTATTAAACGTTATCTCGCGAATGGCGGGCATTTTGCGCCTCAGCAAGAGGCTACGTTTCTTTCTTCTATTAATGTTGAGCATCTGTCACAGAACGACAAACGCCAGATTTATGCGGCATTAAGTCACATTGAACCAGACGGCAAATAGCTGAGTGGGAGAGAAGACGATGACTTACCAATTATTGAAAGGGAGTGAGCGCGGAAATATCGCTGACGCAGCGTACCGCGAGCGCTGTAATGTTAATGAAAGCGTCAGGGTCATGCTGGTACTGCGTTTTACTACGCCAGATGATGAGTATTACACCGAACTGCACGATAGCATCGATCCGCAATTTGGTGGCATCAACGCTAATAAGCCGCTGTCGCGTGCCAGTTATGCCAGAAAGTTCAGCGCGGATGATGCTGATATGGAGCACGTTCGCGCGTTTGCGCGACATTATCGGCTATCTATCGAACGTGAACATCCTGCCAGTCGTACTGTCTTCATGACGGGTACTGCAGGGCAGATAGAGCAAGCGTTTCGCGTGAGCTTAGCTCGCTATGATCACAAAAATGGAGCTTTTCGTGGGAGATCGGGAGGGATTTATTTGCCCGAATATCTACAGGGCGTGGTTGTCGCTGTGCTAGGACTTGATGAGCGTCTGGCGACGGATTGTTGCCTACGTATGAATCGTCCGTTCTCTAATGCAGAGATGCGTCCGTCGGGCTATACGCCGCTAGAGCTGGCTGAGCATTATCACTTCCCTGAACATGATGGCGCAGGGCAGTGCATTGGCATAATTGAACTGGGGGGCGGGTATCGCTTACCGCAGTTGGAGCACTATTTTAAACGAATGGGCGTTAATCCACCGCAGATTGTCGATGTTTGCGTGGGCGGAGCCAAGAATGCCCCAGCATCGTTGGATAGCGATAAAGAGGTGAACCCGATTGATATCGAAGTACAGATGGATATCGAAATTGCGGGCACGTTGGCTCCGGCGGCCAAAATTGTGGTGTATTTTGCCCCGAATACCGATGCAGGGTTTTTAGAAGCGATCAATGCCGCGATTCATGATGAGAAAAACGCGCCGTCGGTAATTTCAATTAGCTGGGGTAGTAGTGAGTCGAAATGGACAGCGCAATCGTTGCGGGTTTACAACCAGGCTTTTCAAACCGCCGCAGCATTAGGTATCACTGTGTGCGTGGCCTCTGGCGATCAGGGGGCGAAAGATGGCGAGCTGCACGGGCTGCACGTGAACTTTCCTGCTTCCAGCCCCTACGTTTTAGCCTGTGGTGGCACTCGGCTGCAAAAAACAATGGAAGAAACCACCTGGCATAGCCGAGACGGCAGCGCGACGGGGGGCGGCGTCAGCCAATATTTTGCGCTTCCCGGTTGGCAGTTAGGGCTGTCTCTGGCAGACAAATACGGTGGCCATCACCCTCTGCAACACCGTGGCGTACCGGATGTCAGTGGTAATGCCGATCCCGAAACGGGCTATCTGATTGAAGTCAACGGACGGGAAGGCGTGGTTGGCGGAACCAGCGCCGTCGCGCCGCTGTGGGCGGGATTGCTGGCGCGAATGCTGGCACTGACCGAGTCGGCATCGCTGTTTATTCCCCCCTTGCTGTACCGCAATCGTAATAGCTGCAAGGATATCGTGCGGGGGAATAATGGGGCGTTTGTGGCTTCAGAAGGATGGGATGCCTGCACGGGGTTGGGTTCGCCCGATGGAATGAAGCTACTCAGGCTGTTGAAGCGGCTTGTCAGACTTAACGGTGCACGAGACCATGATGGTGGTGAACGGTAGTCTGCATTCCTGGAATGGCTGGCGTAGGGGACAGAACATCGTCAGGTGACGGGATTATCGGTGATATTCATCACAGATTGCCCGACCTTGGTTTGAGTCTACGACGGTTAGCAGATATAACCCGATAAGAAGGACGTGATCGGGCTTAGGCCTGAGCGGAACCTGATACGACGCATGTGATTTAGACATGTCCGTATCAGGTTTTTTTTTGCCTGAATTCAACCCGATCGCGTGCCACCCATAACATCAGTGATGTCTGCTGACATTATCTCGTTAAGGAAAGGAGAAAAACTGTGAAATACCGTCATCTTAAACGTTTCCCTGAGGGGTTTTTATGGGGCGCGGCGACATCGGCTTATCAGGTTGAAGGGGCATGGAATGAAGACGGCAAGGGGCCATCGGTGATTGATGCCAGAACATCCTATCCTGAGGGTACAACGGATTTTAAAGTCGCCAGTGACCATTATCATCGCTACAAGGACGATGTCGCACTGTTTGCCGATATTGGCTTCAAAACCTACCGTTTTTCCATCGCCTGGAGCCGTATCATCCCCGATGGCAGCGGTGAGGTAAACCCGGCAGGCATTGCGTTTTATCACAATCTTATCGATGAGTTGCTGCATTACGGCATTGAGCCGATCGTCACGATGTACCATTTCGATCTGCCGCAGGCGCTACAGGAAAAAGGCGGTTGGTACAACCGAGAAACGGTGGACGCGTTTGAACGCTTTGCCAACGTGCTGTTTGATGAATATGGCGACAAGGTGAAGTACTGGCTGACCATCAATGAACAAAACATGATGATTTTGCACGGTTCTGCATTAGGCACGTTGGATCCGACGCCGGAAAATCCTAAGCAGAATCTCTATCAGCAGAACCACAACATGCTGGTGGCTCAGGCAAAAGCAATGAATGCGCTACATGAAAAAGTGCCCGGCGCGAAAATTGGGCCGGCACCCAACATTGCGTTGATTTATCCGGCATCAGCGAAGCCTGAAGATGTGATGGCAGCGTTCAACTATAACGCGATCCGTAACTGGCTCTATCTGGATATGGCGGTATACGGACGTTACAACACGGCGGCCTGGCGCTATATGGAAGAAAAGGGTTATACGCCGGAGATTCTGCCCGGCGATATGGATATTCTGGCATCGGCCAAGCCTGATTTCATCGCGTTTAACTACTACACCTCGCAAACGGTTGAAGCCAGCAAAGGCGACGGGTCGGATGAAATTGCACGCGGAGGTGACCAGCACCTGAAATCGGGTGAAGAGGGCGTACACCGTGGCGCGAGCAATCCGTGGTTGCAGAAAAACGCCTTTGGCTGGGAAATCGATCCCATCGGCTTCCGCAATACCTTGCGTGAGTTACACGATCGCTATCATTTACCGCTGATTATTACGGAAAATGGGCTGGGCGCGTTTGATACGCTGGATGAAAACGGTGAGGTTCAGGACGATTACCGCATCGACTACCTGCAACGCCACATTGAGCAAATTCAGCTTGCGATTACCGATGGTGTGGATGTCTTCGGCTATACGCCATGGTCGGCACTGGATCTCATTTCCACCCATCAGGGATGCTCGAAACGCTATGGTTTTATTTACGTCAACCGTGAAGAATTCGATCTGAAAGATTTGCGGCGCATCCGTAAAAAAAGCGCATACTGGTATGCTGATGTCATTAAAAACAATGGGCTGGATAGCTCAGAAGTGTAAATGATGAAAGAAGACGCCTCGGCAATACGACGTTCGAGGCGTTAAACGGCAGGGAAGGCCAGCGTGCCTTCCCGTGAGACAGGACGGCTGATGCGATGATCATTGAAAAAATACTGAGCAATAACGCCGTGCTGGCTGATGACCAACGGGAAATTGTGGCGATTGGTAAAGGTGTCGGCTTTGGCAAAAAGGTCGGCGACCCTATCGATCCGCAGCGCATTGAAAGTCAGTTCGTAAAGAAAAGTGACGGTATCGCGGACGTGTTGTCACAACTGCTGGCGGATATTCCAACTGACTGTCTGGCGGTCACGCAGCAGATTATTACTCTGGCGCAAAAAACACTGCGGCTCGATGTGCAAGACACGTTGTTTCTGGCATTAAGCGACCATATCAACTTTGCAATTCAACGCCATAAGAAAGGGCAGGTGATCAAGAATCTGATGCTGTGGGATATTCGTCAGTTCTATCGCGGTGAATTTGCCGTTGGGTTGGAGGCGCTGGCGCTGATTCGCTCCAGATTGGATATCGATTTACCGGAGGATGAAGCGGGGTTTATTGCGCTGCATCTGGCGAATGCGGCGAATAACAGCGACATGCAGAGCACGATGCAAAGCGCGGGTATCATTAAAGATATTTTGACTATTCTGAAGTACGACCTGCATGTCACTTTTGATGAACATTCTCTCAATTATCAGCGTTTGATTACGCACCTGAAGTTCTTCGCTCTACGCTTGTTAAATCGGGAAACAGTGAGCCACGGTGATGACTCCATCTATCAGGGAATTACCGAACTGATGCCGCGGGCGTATGCCTGTGCGATGAAAGTGTATGACTATGTGGAGAAAAATTACGGCTGCCAGCTGACCACCGACGAAGTTATGTTTCTAACCATTCACATTAACCGTTTACAACCCTCTCTATCTTAGTCACGTCGGCCATCATGACAGGCATGGCTGCGGCAATAACAGGTACTGAACGAAGCCACGGGTAAGACCAGCTACCGTTAACATCCGTGTTACTCTGTTCAGCCGTTACGACACGAGTTCGTTATGTAACAGAATAAATTAAAATACTGCTCACTGATGCTGACATGCTTTCAGTCATAATGTTTTTTTTCTCACTATTCGTTAGTGAACCGCATGGGGGTCGTTATGTCAGCCTCGTCGCCGATGTTTTTGACGGTAGATGTACGTCGCTCAGGGTTACGTTTTTCCCAGCGGGTCTATATTCCACGTATTATCGGTACGATACTGTGCTCTCTTTTTATTTCCTCGGTATTGATTGTCAAACCTGTGCCAATTTTCGCGTGGGGACTCCTCTTTCTTAATGCCTTTGTCTGGCCTCATATTGCTTACACACTATCTCTTCGTTCACACGATCCGATGCGGTGCGAGAAACGTAATTTATTGATTGATGTGGTATTTGGTGGCATCTGGATAGGGTTTATGGGCGTGAATCTTTTGCCCAGCGCATTGATTGTCGCGATGGTTGGTATGAACGGGACGGCGGGTGGTGGAATCAAACTGTTTGTTCAGGGTATCGTATTACAGTGTGTTGCCTGCTTGCTGGTTCTTGTGCTGTTTGCTGTACCTATTTCTCTGAATACCACGCCGATACAGCTTTATGCCTGCCTGCCGATGTTACTGATCTACCCGATTTCTTTGGGCTATGTTACCTACACCACTGCGCTGAAGCTGGCGGAGCACAAGCGTATGCTGATGGAAGTCAGTATTCATGACGGTATGACCAGTCTCTATAACCGTCACCACTGGGAACGCCTGCTTAAGCACGAGTATGAGATTTGCCAGCGTTATAAGCGTATTGCGACGTTAGTCCTGTTCGATATCGACCATTTTAAAGCCTTTAACGATAACTTTGGGCATAACGTCGGCGATCAGGCGATATTGCTATTGGCGCGTGAGCTGACGTCAGGTTTTCGGGAGACGGATGTGATTGGGCGATTCGGCGGTGATGAGTTTGCCGTTATTTTACCCCAGACCAGCGCGGGGGATGCGTTGGACGCGGTGAATCGTATTCGAGAGAGTTTGTCGCTGAAGTTCCTGAACCAGACGCCACAGTTGGCGGTTTTTGTCAGTGTCGGGATTGCGGAGATTTCACCGGATATGGGCCAATATATTGACTGGTTAAAGGCGGCGGATATGGCGCTTTATCGGGCAAAAAATAAAGGCCGCCGCCGAACTGAAGTGGCTTGAGGATGCAAGATAACAGTCTGTTGTTCCGTCATTGTTACCGAGATAGGTTTTCCTCAGTGGGCGGTGAATCGTTACTCAAACGGATCCATCAACAGGAACGTGCACTCGGCCCGCTGGTGGCTATTTATCATGGGAACCAGACGCTGGAAGTGTTCGGTCTGGCAGTGAATGTCCAGAGCGGCTCTATCCGGCCAGGTTTCGATAAAGGTTAAGTGCCCTGGGTCTTTTTGATTGATAAAAAGCGCATACGAGATGCACAACGGCTCTTGTCGCGTTTTCTCTACTAACTCGCGGTACAGCGGCATGACGATCTCAATGCTCTCAGGCTTAATAAAATCCTGGGCTATGACTTGAAGCATAAAACGGGTCTCCCTACATGTTCATTCTGCTAAGTAAATAGTTCCGGCTAGCCGCGCTGCTGTTTTTCGCTCTGTTCTGCGCCGTTTCCCTGACGGTAGGCCAGTGATACCATCAACGACTGCACCAGACACAGCGTGGCAGACTGTGAACGGAACGCATCAACCTGCGCTTCTTTCACCACAAAACAAACGTCGCTGAGCGTTGCCAGCGGGCTGATCTGACTGTCGGTAATCACAATTTGTCGCGCACCGGCTTTCGCCGCCATCTCACTGACCATCACGGTTTCCTGTGAATAGGGTGAGAAGCTGATGGAGACCACCACATCGCGTGAGTTAACGCGGCTGAGCTGTTCGCGAAACATGCCTCCCAGGCCGTTGACCAGAATCGCACTGCTTTCCAGATGGCTGAGCGCATAGGCGAGGTAGGTGGCGACGCTGAACGAGCGTCGTAGCCCCACGATATAGATCGTGTCCGCCTGCGCCAGCAGATCGACCGCTTTTTGCAGATCCTCTTGCGGGGTGCGTGCTGCCAGCTGTTGCATTGCCTGCGCGTTTGAGCGTGCAAACTCATGCAGAATATCCAACGGCGTTTCTGGCACCGCGTCAGCTTCCATCGCCCGAAACAGCCGTGCCCGGTCGGTATAGCTGGCCGTTTCCTCCACCAGATTCATACGGAATAGCTGTTTCATCTCGTTGAAGCCGCTGAAATCAAAGGCGTTGGCGAAGCGAATCAACGTTGAGGGAGGAACATCCGCGCGTTCGGCTATTACCGCAACGGTATCGAACGCGATGCTGTTGGTATTATCCAACACATAGTGCGCCACCTGCTGTAATCGTTTGCTGAGCGAATCGTAACGCTCGCGGATCTGTTCCTGTAACTCTCTCAGGCTGGTTGCCATGGGCATATCGGGTCATCTCCCAAAGACGTGTAAGACTCACATATCACAATTCTGCTTGGTTTCCGTCACGCCTGTGATGATTGGCGTTTGAAACGGAACAGAAAATTCATTTCTGGATACGACTGTTTTATCTGTACGACATTTCTGGCGGCAAACCTTTTATCGATGAGGCTATTTTCAGAGGCTGCTCGCCTGTCTTTGTGGACAGCTGGCTTCAAGTTTACATAAAAATTCGCAGCGGATCACAATAATCAACATTTATTTTATTTTTCCATTAAATGGAATATTCATTTCATATACTGTAATCCGATGTCAGCCGTTTGTCTCCTCAAAACCCACAAAGGTGTAAACATGGAAACCGTATCTAACTTCATTCAGGGGGCGATTGCCTCCAGCAACAGCCAGCGCTACGCGGCGGTGTATAACCCGGCGACGGGCGAGCAGATTCGCCAGGTTGTGATGTCTGATAAGGCGGAAGTAGAGCAGGCCATTGCCAGCGCGGCGGCGGCATTCCCTGCGTGGTCGAAGCACTCTCCGTTACGCCGTGCGCGCGTCCTGTTTCGCTTCAAGGCGCTGTTGGAAGAGCGAATGGATACGCTGGCTCGGCTGATTTCACAGGAGCATGGCAAGGTCTATTCCGATGCTGTGGGAGAGGTGACGCGCGGGCTGGAAGTCGTTGAGTTTGCCTGTGGTATTCCGCATCTCCAAAAAGGTGAACACTCGGCGAATGTTGGCACTGGTGTGGATAGCCATTCGCTCATGCAGCCGCTCGGCGTGTGCGTCGGGATTACGCCGTTTAACTTCCCGGCGATGGTGCCCATGTGGATGTTCCCGATTGCACTGGCGACGGGCAATACCTTTGTGCTTAAGCCGTCGGAAAAAGATCCGTCGTTCTCGCTGTTGTTGGCGCAATTGCTGAAAGAGGCAGGCCTGCCGGATGGCGTGTTTAACGTGGTTCAGGGCGACAAAGAAGCGGTGGATGTACTGCTTACCGATCCACGCGTGCAGGCGGTGAGCTTTGTGGGATCGACGCCGGTGGCGGAATACATTTATCAGACCGCGTCGGCGCATGGCAAACGCTGTCAGGCGCTGGGCGGGGCGAAAAACCATTGCACCCTGATGCCGGATGCTGACATGGATATGGCCGCTAGCGCGATTATGGGCGCGGCGTTTGGTGCGGCGGGCGAGCGCTGCATGGCGCTGTCGGTGGTGGTGGCCGTTGGCGATGACACGGCAGACGCGCTGCACCAGCGTCTGAGTGCGCAGATAAAAGCGATGCGTGTTGGACCGGGTCTGGTTGACGGGCAGGAAAATGAAATGGGGCCGGTAATCAGCGCGCCGCATCGGGCGAAAATTGCCGACTATATTCAAAGTGGTGTCGATCAGGGCGCGACGCTGCGCATCGATGGCCGCACGCTGTCTGTTCAGGGGCACCCGCAAGGCTACTTTATCGGGCCGACGCTGTTCGATAACGTCACGCCGGAGATGAAGATCTATCAGGAAGAAATTTTTGGCCCAGTGCTGTCCGTGGTACGCGTGCCGGATTACCAGACGGCGGTGACGCTGATTAATAACCATGAATACGGCAATGGCACGGCTATCTTTACCCGAGATGGCGAAACGGCGCGTCAGTTCTGTGAAGAAGTACAGGCGGGCATGGTCGGTGTGAACGTACCGATTCCGGTGCCGATGGCGTTCCACAGCTTCGGCGGCTGGAAGCGCTCCATTTTTGGGCCGCTCAACGTCCACGGCAGCGACGGCGTGCGCTTCTACACCCGCATGAAAACCGTCACCAGCCGCTGGCCCGCCAGCGTCCGTCTGGAACACCACACCAGCAGCTTCATCATGCCCACGCTGGAGTGAGGATTTGACTGCTAACAGGTGATGAATGGAGTGCACTGGTTGTGCTCTTCCGGCGTCAAAAATTATGCTGAGGTAGGTGCACCGCCGAAAGAGCGACAAGGATGTTGCGAAAGCCAGTGCCGCGGAGGGACCGCGTCACTGGCGGTTCGGATGACGGTGACACATACCGAAGGGCCCGCGTAGCGGCATAATTTATCGCCATAAGCCTGGGTTCTCAGGGCGGCGGCGATTGAGCGCCCTGAGTCGGGCGCGTGCTACAACGTAGCATAAGAATAGCTAAATTTTTGCGCACGAAATACTCGCTGAATATACATAGTTCATTATAGAAATCAGATCCTTATTTAAGGAGTAGATCAATGGATACGTGTCGCATCACCATGGCGCAGGCGCTGGTCAGGTTTCTCAACCAGCAATACATCAGCATAGATGGTGAAGAATCCCCTTTTGTGCAGGGTGTCATGACCATTTTTGGTCACGGTAATGTGCTGGGCATCGGCCAGGCGCTGGAGCAGGAGGCAAACCGTCTCACCGTGCATCAGGGGTGCAACGAGCAGGGGATGGCGCATATTGCCGTCGGGTTTGCTAAACAGCACAAGCGGCGGAAAATCTATGCGGTGACCTCATCGGTGGGGCCGGGTGCGGCGAATATGGTGACCGCTGCGGCGACCGCGACCGCCAACCGCATCCCGGTACTGCTGCTACCTGGCGATCTCTTTGCCTGTCGCCAGCCGGATCCGGTGTTGCAACAGGTCGAGCAATATCACGATCTGTCGATTAGCACCAATGACTGCTTCAAACCGGTTTCCCGCTACTGGGATCGCATTAATCGCCCTGAACAGCTGATGAGCGCGTTGATTAACGCCATGCGCGTACTAACCGATCCTGCAGACACCGGTGCGGTAACGCTGTGCTTACCGCAGGATGTACAGGCGGAAGTCTGGGATTATCCGGCATCGTTTTTCCGCAAGCGCGTCCATCACCTCGAACGTCGTCCGCCGGATGCCGCGCGGCTGGATGAAGCCGCGGCGCTGATTGCGAGAAAACGTCGTCCAATGCTGATTTGCGGCGGCGGCGTTCGTTATTCCGGCGCCCATGATGCGCTGGCACAGTTTGCCGAGCAGTTTGCGATTCCGTTTGGCGAAACACAGGCGGGCAAGGGTGCACTTGTTTCATCACATCCGCTGAACTGTGGCGGCATTGGCGTCACGGGCGGGCTAGCGGCGAATCGGCTGGCGCAAGCGGCGGATCTGATTATCGGCGTCGGGACGCGTTTAACCGATTTTACTACCGGCTCCAAATCGCTGTTTCAGAACCCTGATGTCGAATTTTTACTGCTCAACGTTGCCGAGTTTGATGCGCTAAAACTGGACGCGTTGCCCCTGATTGCCGATGCTCGTATCGGGCTGGAAGCGTTGAGCGAACGGCTGGCAACGGTGTCGTATCATAGCGGCTGGCAGCAGGCTGTCGAACAGGTTCGTGCGGAATGGGAGCGCGAGCTAGGGCGGCTGTTTACCGTGCAGGATAAGGGTGAACTGGTGCCAGAAGTGGTGGATGGTCTGGAAGATAAGCTGGATGAATACCGCCAGATGCTGAATACCCATCTGACGCAAACGCGCGTGCTGGGCATACTGAATGATGAACTGGAGGATAACGCGATTGTGGTTGGTGCGGCGGGATCACTGCCGGGCGATCTACAGCGCGTGTGGCAGGTGAAAACACCGGACAGCTATCATCTGGAATATGGCTACTCCTGCATGGGGTACGAGATTGCGGCGGCCATTGGCGCACGCCTTGCGGCACAGCAGCAGCCAGTCTATGCGATGGTCGGCGATGGTTCCTATTTGATGCTCCATACCGAACTACAAACGGCGGTACAGGAGGGCATCAAAATCACCGTACTGCTGTTTGACAACGCGGGTTTTGGTTGTATCAACAACCTGCAAATGAGTCAGGGGATGGGCAGCTTCTGTACAGAAAACCGCTACCGCGATGCGGAATCGGGGCAACTGCGCGGTGCGCTTATTCCGGTGGATTTCGCCAAGAATGCGGAAAGCTATGGCTGCAAAGCGTGGCGGGTGCATGATGAAGCCTCGCTCAAGCAGGCACTGGTGGAATCACGCCAGCACTCAGGACCGGTGCTGCTCGATATCAAGGTGCTGCCGAAGACCATGACGCACGGCTATGAATCCTGGTGGCGTACGGGAACGGCGCAGATTGCCGACAACCCAGAGATTGAGTCTGCTGCCAATAGCGTGAAAGCCGCGCTCTCCCGTGCGCGGCAATATTAGGGGGCTATGCCAAGTGGCTGGTATGAGTTTTGCCGTTTCATTCCAGCCTCTGCGAAGGTTTCGGGCGTATTAAGCATACTTATTTCCTCAGTGTGTCCACACACGCCCGACAAGGCGCGCTCAATCGCCGCAGCGCCTTGACCACTGGCTTTTCGGCGCTAATGGCGTCGCTACGCGATACCTTCGGCGTTCGTGACCGCTGTTCGGGCCGTCAGTGACGCGTTCCCAACGCGGCACTGCCTTTCGCGGCGTCCATGCCGCTCACCCGGCAGTCACGCCCACCTCAGCGCAATTTTTTACGCCGAGGAAATAGAAACAGCAAGACACTCATACGGCTTTAGATATTGTTAGCTTAGCGTCATAGTGCTGCTTAGTGCTGCTTAAGGTTTCTCTTTGCTCTCACATGTAACATTAAACTGAAATATTTATTTCATTTTTAAACCGCGGTTTCATTTTCCCTCCTGCTATACGCCAACACCTGACCGATCCGCTGATAGTCATGTATATCCCCATAAACGTTCTCACCCGATGTGTGATTGTGGTTGCAGAAAACAGCGAAGATGTCATGAAAATGTTAACTGACGCGCAAAAACATAATTTTCAATTTATACAAAACTGAAATAAATGTTTTATTTTAGCTATCGGGATTTGCGGTAAAAAGTGAGTGATGGGGCTGGAGAGAATGCGACTAGCCGTTATCCCGTCACTTTATCAGTCTGGCGTTAAATACCACTCAGGTAGCAAGGGAGCATCTATGTTTAACATCGCTTTACTGGGCGCGGGCCGTATTGGCCAGGTCCACGCAGTGAACATCGCGGCACACAAAGAAACCAACCTGTACGCGGTGGTCGATCCCAACCCAACCAATGCCACCGCACTGGCCGAACGTTACCATACCAAAGTACAAACAGTTGACGAGGTCATGAACGATCCCGCCGTGCACGCCGTCCTGATTGCCTCCGCGACTGACACGCACGCCGACCTGATTGAGCTTGCTGCCAAGCATGGTAAAGCCATCTTCTGTGAAAAACCGGTACATCTGGATATTGCTCGCGTTCGCGACTGCCTGACCGTCGTCAAACAGCAGAACGTGCCGCTGTTTGTGGGCTTCAACCGCCGCTACGATCCGCAATTCCGCCGCGTCAAAACGCTGGCTAGCGAAGGCAATATAGGCAAGCCGGAATCTCTCCTGATTATCTCCCGCGATCCGTCCCCACCGCCTGCTGAGTATGTCCGCGTTTCCGGCGGTATGTTCCGCGATATGACGATCCATGATTTCGATATGGCGCGCTTCATTATGGGTGAAGAACCCGTGTCGGTCTTTGCACAAGGCAGTAATCTGGTCGATCCGGCGATTGGTGAAGCGGGGGACATAGATACCGCGTTTATCGTGCTGAAATTTGCTTCTGGCGCGATGGCGACCATCGTTAACAGCCGCCGTTCTGGTTACGGCTACGATCAGCGCCTTGAATTGCACGGCGCGAAAGGCGTGCTCACCGCAGGCAACATCCGTGAAAACGTAGTCGAGCAGTGGACGGATGACGGTTGTCTGTCTGCGAAACCTGAATATTTCTTCCTGCAACGCTATCACGCGGCCTACGCGGCAGAGTGGCAGCACTTTGTCGATGTGCTAAATGGTCGTACGCAGCCTGAGTGCTCTGGTCTGGACGGTGAACGCGCGTTGAATCTGGCGGATAAAGCGTTTGAATCACTGGCTCAGGGCAAGGAGGTCGCCGTGTAACCGCATCGGCACAGCGCGTTTTACCTGCTTTCAACCCTACAACCATACCCATAACAGAAGCAGAGAAAAGACATATGAAAAAGATCATTAGCGTTACCGCAATTGCCATCGCACTGGGTCTGTCTGGTCTTGCTCAGGCCCAAAATGAACAAATCGTTTTCAGTACGCCGAATCTCGCTATGCCGTTTGAAGTTCACATGCAGCGCACCGCCGTCAAAGCCGCCAAAGAATTGGGCGTGAATTTGCAGGTGCTGGATGGGCAGGGTAGCTCGCCGAAGCAGGCCGCCGATTTGGAGAATGCCATCACACGCGGTGCACAAGGTTTCGTGGTGTCACCGAATGACGTCAATGCAGTTTCCAGCGCCGTGACCGAAATTCAGGATGCCAAACTGCCAGTGGTGACGCTGGATCGTTCGGTGAAAACGGAAAAAGCGGTGCCGCATTTTGGCGCTAACAACTACAAAGGCGGTCAGGCGATTGCTGATTACGTCAAAACCAAATTCCCGAACGGTGCAGAGATCATTCTACTGACTGGTCAGCCGGGTTCTTCTTCCAACATTGAACGGACGCAGGGGATTCGTGACAGCCTGAAAGCGGGCGGCAGCAAGTACCGTATTGTGGCTGACCAGACGGGGAACTGGATGCGTTCAGAAGGAATGCGCATCGTTGAAAGTGTTTTTCCATCATTACCAAAACGCCCGCAGGTGATTCTCTCTGCGAATGACGATATGGCGCTGGGCGCGATTGAAGCGTTACAGGGGCAAGGTCTGAAACCCGGCGAGGTGCTGGTGACGGGATTTGATGCCGTACCGGAAGCGCTGGCTCGCGTACGCGACGGCTGGCTTGCGGTTACCGCCGATCAGCGTCCGGGCTATGCCGTGACCACGGCATTAACGCAGTTAACCAATAACATCCGCAGTAAAGCGCCTATCACCGGGGCAGACTACCAACCGACCATGATTACCAAAGATAACCTGAACGATGCCGAACGCATTGGTGAAGCGGGTAAATAAATCGTTTTCCACGCCATTGTTAAATCATATACCCCAAATAATTCGAGTGGCAGGAAGGCGGCAAGAGAGGGAATCCCGATGAGCTTACTCAGGTAAGTGATTCGGGTGAGTGAACGCAGCCAACGCACATGCAGCTTGAAGTATTACGGGTATAAAAGGTATTCAGCAGGCCGCATCCGTGCGGCCTTGCGGGAGGAAGGTACGCATGACGGAACCCCTACTGAACATCACCAATCTGGCAAAGAGCTTCTCTGGCGTCTGGGCGCTGAGCAGTGCGCAACTGACCGTACAGCCGGGAGAGATTCATGCGCTATTGGGAGAGAACGGCGCGGGTAAATCGACGCTGTTAAAGGCGCTGGCAGGGGCGCAGCCGCAGACCAGCGGTGATATCTGGTTTGGCGGCCAGCAGCTGTTACCGCTTGAATCGCCGGTTGAACGCCAAAAACGAGGGATTATCACCATTTATCAGGAGTTTAATCTGCTGCCTAACATGAGCGTCGCGGAAAACATGTTCCTGGGGCGTGAGCCGCAGCGCAGTGGATTATTTGTCGATGCACTGGTGGTCAATCGCGAGGCGAAAGCGGTACTGGATTACCTGAAATTAAATATTGCGCCGACGACGCAGGTGGCGCGTTTGAGCGTGGCCCAGCAGCAGATGGTGGAAATCGCCAGAGCGCTGACGCTGAACGCCAAACTGATTGTGATGGATGAGCCATCGGCGGCGCTGAGCGATAGCGAAGTTGACAGCCTGCACCGTGTGGTGCGTGAGCTAAAAGGGCGCGGTGTGAGCGTGGTGTATGTGACGCACCGACTGCATGAAGTCTTCCAGCTATGCGATCGCTTTACCGTATTTCAGGACGGCCGCTACACCGGTTCTGGGGATGTCGCCAGCACCAACGTGCAGGAAATTATTCGCTTGATGGTCGGTCGTGACGTGGTGTTTAACCGTCGTCCGCCTTCAGAAACGCATCATCAGGATAAGCCAGTTCGATTGGCGGTAAAGGGGTTAAGCCGGGAAAAGCCGCCACTGGATGCGCACGGCATTGCGCTAAAAGACATCAGCTTCCAGGTGCATGCCGGAGAAGTGCTCGGCATTGCTGGGCTGGTCGGTGCAGGGCGCACGGAAATCGCACGCTGCCTGTTTGGTGCCGATGGGTTCTCTACCGGTGAGTTTGTGCTGGATGATGCGCCTTATCATCCGTCCACGCCACTGCATGCGCTGTCGCAGGGTATTGCTCTGGTGCCGGAAGACCGCAAGAAAGAGGGCGCGGTACTGGGGTTATCGATCAGGGAAAACATCTCGCTCTCCAACCTCTCATCGCTCATGCGCTGGCGCTGGTTTGTGAACACCCGTAAAGAAGACGATTTGATTGACGCCTATCGTCAGGCGCTGCACATCAAGATGGTGAACAGCGATCAGGAAGTGCGCAAGCTGTCGGGCGGTAACCAGCAAAAGGTGATTCTTGCTCGCTGTATGGCGCTGAACCCTAAGGTGTTAATTGTGGATGAACCCACGCGCGGCATCGATGTCGGCACCAAGTCCGAAGTCCATCAGGTGCTGTTTGATATGGCGAAACGGGGTGTTGCCGTGATTGTGATTTCCTCCGATTTACCGGAAATCATGGCGATTTCCGACCGTATCATCACGCTCAGCGAAGGGCGGATCAGTGGGGAAATTCATGGCGATGACGCTACAGAAGAAAAACTGATGACGATGATGGCCATTTGCCACGACGCATTACACGCAGCATAACGGAGGTGACGCATGTCCCAGCAGCCGCTTTCTAAGACGATTACGCCGCCCAACACGCGTGGACGTTTTGACCCCATTGGCTTTTTTGAACGCTTTGGCGTGTTTATTTTCATGATTTTGCTGCTGATTTTCTTTCAGTCGCAGAACAGCAACTTTTTGTCCGAACGCAACATCACCAACATCCTTACCGAAGTGTCCATCTACGGCATCATGGCCGTAGGAATGACGTTCGTCATTTTGACTGCTGGGATCGACCTGTCTGTCGGCTCGATTCTTGCGGTATGTGCAATCACTGCCGCGTCGGTGATTAAAGGCGACAACTTCACCACCGTCGACCCCGATGCCTGGTACGGCTTGAGCTGGCTGGTCGCGTTGGGCGTCTGTCTGGCAATGGGCACCTTTATTGGTTTCCTGCATGGTTTAGGGGTGACCAAACTGCGTCTGCCGCCGTTCATCGTCACGCTGGGCGGGATGACCATCTGGCGCGGATTAACGCTGGTGATGAACGACGGTGCGCCGATTGCGGGCTTTGACCCCGGCTATCGCTGGTGGGGACGAGGAGAAATCCTCGGTATTTCGGTGCCGATCTGGATCTTCGCGCTGGTCGCCTTACTGGGCTATCTGGCGCTGCATAAAACCCGCTGGGGACGCTTTGTGTACGCCATCGGCGGCAACACCGAAGCGGCGCGACTGGCTGGTGTGAATGTGCAGCGTGTACTCGTCAGCGTCTACGTGGTGATTGGCTGCCTGGCTGGACTGGCGGGCTTTATTCTCAGCGCTCGTCTCGGCAGCGCAGAAGCGGTCGCGGGGATCACCTTCGAACTGCGCGTGATCGCTTCGGTGGTCATCGGCGGCACCTCGCTGATGGGCGGCTATGGCCGGATCAGCGGCACGATTATCGGCTCGATCATCATGGGCATTCTGATTAACGGACTGGTGTTGATGAACGTATCGGCCTACTACCAGCAGATTATCACCGGGTTGATTATCGTGCTGGCCGTGGCGTTCGACACCTATGCCAAGAGCCGTCGCGGCGCTATCTGATCCGCGCCTGTACCGAATCTTTTTTGCACTGAGGTGGATATGAAGGATGTACGCATTGGGTTAATCGGCACTGGCTACATCGGGCGTGCGCATGCTATCGCCTACGCGCAGGCACCGACGGTCTTCCCGCTGAAAGGGAATCTGGTGAAAGCCATGCTGGCGGAAGTGTCGCCGGAACTAGCGGCTAAACGGGCGCAGGAGTTCGGTTTTCAGCGTTCAACCGGTGACTGGCGTGAACTGGTGGCCGATCCCGACATTGATGTGGTGGATATCTGTGCGCCGAACTTTCTGCATAAGACGATGGCGATGGCGGCCATCCAGCACGGTAAGCATGTTTACTCAGAAAAACCGCTGGCGCTGAACGCGCGTGATGCCAGAGAAATGGTTGATGCTGCACAGCGGGCGGGCGTGAAAACGCTGGTGGGCTTCAACTACATGAAGAACCCGACCTCACAGCTTGCCAAAGAGATTATTGCCAGCGGAGAAATTGGCGAGGTAGTGCATTTTTACGGCACGCACAATGAGGATTATCTGGCCGATCCTAACAAACCTGCAGACTGGCACTGCTTTAAAGAAACGGCAGGGCTAGGGGCGTTGGGGGATCTGGCGGCGCACATCGTCAACATGGCGCAGTATCTGGTTGGCGATATCGCCAGCGTCTGTGGCGATCTGCAAACGGTAATTGCGCAGCGTCCGACGGCATCGGGCAGCAGCGAATGGGTACAGGTGGAGAATGAAGATCAGGCGCATGCCATGGTGCGGTTTGCTAGCGGCGCGCGCGGCGTGATTGAAACTTCGCGTATCGCCTGTGGGCGAAAAATGGGTCTGACCTACGTGGTGACCGGCACCAAAGGCTCGCTGAGTTTCACGCAGGAACGCATGGCGGAGCTGAAGCTGTATCGGCATGACGAGCCGGAAAATCGGCAGGGATTTAAAACGCTGCTGACCGGGCCACAACACCCGGATTACGCGGCCTTCTGTGCCAGCGCCGGACACGGTATTGGATTTAACGATCAGAAAACGGTGGAAGTGCGCGATCTGATCGATGGTATTGCGGCCGACGTACCCCTATGGCCGGATTTCGAAGAGGGCTGGAAAGTATCGCGAGTTCTGGATGCGATAGTGCAGTCACACGAAACGGCGCGCTGGGTGAACGTGGACGAGGTGGGCTAATTAAGGCTTTTTTTACGCGACTTTTTTACAGGGCTTGCTGCTATGAGTAAGGAAAAGACGTTTGATGTGATTTGCATGGGGCGCGTTGCTGTCGATCTGTACGGGCAGCAAATCGGCGCGCGTCTGGAAGATATGGGCAGTTTTGCCAAGTATCTGGGCGGGTCGTCCGGCAACGTGGCTTACGGTACGGCGCGGCAGGGGTTACGTTCTTCCATGCTAGCGCGGGTGGGCGACGAGCATATGGGGCGTTTCCTGCGCGAAGAGCTGAATCAGGTCGGCTGTGACACCAGCCATTTGATTACCGATAAGGAACGCCTGACGGCGCTGGTGCTGTTGGGCATTAAAGATCGCGATACCTTTCCGCTGATTTTCTACCGCGACAACTGCGCTGATATGGCGATTTCGTCGGAGGATTTCACCGAAGATTACATCGCATCGTCCCGCTGTCTGGCGATTACCGGCACGCATCTCTCTCACCCTAACACGCGTGCCGCGGTGCTGACGGCGCTGCAATATGCACGGCGCAACGGGGTGAAGACGGCGCTGGATATTGACTACCGTCCGGTGCTGTGGGGACTGACGTCGCTGGGCGATGGCGAAACCCGTTTTGTTGAAGCGCAGGCAGTCACGGCGCAGTTGCAGCAGGTGCTGTCGCTGTTCGACGTGATTGTCGGCACCGAAGAGGAATTCCACATTGCTGGCGGCAGCACGGATACCTTGCAAGCGCTGCGCACGGTACGGCAGCATACGCAGGCAGAGCTGGTGTGTAAACGTGGAGCGCTGGGCTGTTCGGTGTTTAGCGATGCCATTCCCGACCATCTGGATAAAGGCATCACGATCAAAGGGGTACGCGTGGATGTTCTCAACGTGCTGGGCGCGGGCGATGCGTTTATGTCCGGCCTGCTGCGCGGCTATCTCAACGGTGAAGGTTGGGAGAAAGCCTGTGCTTACGCCAATGCCTGTGGTGCGCTGGTGGTATCACGCCACGGCTGCGCGCCAGCAATGCCAAGCAAGATCGAACTGGATAACTATTTAGCCCGTGCGGCGAGCGTTCCGCGTCCCGATCTGGATGAAGAGCTTAACCATCTACATCGCGTTACGACACGCCGTAAACAGTGGAATGAACTGTGCGTGATTGCGTTCGATCACCGCAGTCAACTGGAAGACATGGCGCTGAACTGCGGCACGGAAATCAGTCGTATTCCGGCGCTGAAGATGCTGATTTTGCGTGCCAGCTATTATGCGGCTCAGCAGGCGGGGCTGGAGGGCAAAGCGGGTCTGCTGTGTGACGGCACGTTCGGTCAGGATGCGCTGAATGATATCACCGGAAAAGGCTGGTGGATTGGTCGACCGATTGAACTGCCGGGTTCGCGCCCCTTAATCATGGAGCGGGGCAACATCGGCTCACAGCTGGTGAGCTGGCCGCTGGAGCACGTGGTGAAATGTTTGGTGTTCTTCCACCCGGAAGATGCCCACGCGCTGCGGCGCGAGCAGGAAATGAAGGTGATGGAGGTCTATCAGGCCTGCCGTCAATCCGGCCATGAACTGCTGCTCGAAGTTATTCTTCCCGCAGGGATGGCGCACAGCGATGCGCTTTATCTACGCGCCATTCAGCGCTTCTATAACCTCGGCGTGCGGCCAGACTGGTGGAAACTGCCACCGCTGTCCGCCGAAGGCTGGGAGCAACTCACGCCTCTGTTGGCACAGCGCGATCCTTACTGTCGCGGCGTGGTCATCCTTGGGCTGGATGCGCCGCTGGAAACATTGCAACAAGGCTTTAGCGCCGCCGTCAATTTCCCGATCGTGAAAGGGTTTGCCGTCGGGCGCACCCTGTTTGCCCAGCCTGCGCAAAAGTGGCTGCGCAATGAGATCGATGACGCCGAATTGATTGAGCAAGTTAAACATAACTACCTGCAACTGATCGCCGTCTGGCGTCAGCGCGGTTAACCCGTTTCTATGTGATCGAATAAAGGGAAAATAACATGACTGTTCAACTTGGTATAAATCCACTCACCTGGACAAATGACGATCTGCCTTCTCTGGGCGCGGACACGCCACTGGAAACCTGTTTGACTGAAGGGCGGCAGGCGGGTTTCGCTGGTTTTGAATTAGGTAACAAGTTCCCACGTCAGGCCAGCGTGCTGGGGCCAATCCTGCAAGCGCACGACTTGCGCTTAGTTTCTGGCTGGTATTCCGGTGAACTGCTAACCCGCTCAGTAGAAGAAGAAATCGAAGCGGTGCAGGGGCATCTGGCGCTGTTGCGCGATCTCGGAGCGACGGTGCTAGTGTTTGCAGAAGTGACAGGTGCGGTCCACGGCGATCAGCAGAAACCGGTTCATCTGCGTCCGCGTTTCCCTGAAGAACGCTGGCCAGAATATGGCAAAAAGCTGACCGAATTTGCGCGCTACACGCAAAGTCAGGGCGTGCAGATTGCTTATCACCACCATATGGGCACGGTAATTGAAAGCGCGCAGGACGTGGACAATTTGATGGAACACACCGGGCCGGAAGTTGGACTATTGCTGGATACCGGTCACCTAACGTTCGCGGGGGCCGATCCGGTAGCGGTGGCCAAACGCTGGATTAATCGCATTAATCACGTTCACTGCAAAGATATCCGCCCAGACGTGCTGAAAGACGTGAAAAACCGCAAAACCAGCTTTCTGGACGCCGTGTTGAGCGGTGTCTTTACCGTGCCGGGCGATGGCTGCATTGACTATCCAGCGGTGTTCAGCATCCTGAAAGCCAATAGCTACAGCGGATGGTTGGTTGTTGAAGCGGAACAGGATCCGGCCGTCGCACATCCGCTAACCTATGCCACGCTGGGCTACAATAACTTGCAACGTTTCGCCCAGCAGGCGGAATTGATCTGATTTGTGGTGGTATAGGAGGTAACAAGATGTCCCGACTCTTATCTCGTCATCGTGCGCCTGATGAATACGGGCGTACGCAACACATCACACCGGAAACGGCGGGCTGGCGATATGTGGGGTTCGATATGTACCAACTGGCACTGGAGCAGGTGCTATCGCTACCCGCTAGCGATAACGAACGCTGTCTGGTGTTGGTCAGCGGTAAAGCTACCGTTGTCACGCCAAGTGAGCGTTTCGAGCAGATTGGCGACCGAATGAGCCCGTTTGAGCGCAGAAAGCCCTATGCGGTTTATGTCACTGCTGGCGAAACGATTACGGTGATGGCACACACCGCGCTGGAGCTGGCAGTGTGCGCTGCACCGGGGTTCGGCACACATCCGACCCGGCTGATCGCGCCGCAGGATATTGACGCCGAGCAGCGTGGTGTCGGCAATAACCAGCGCTACGTGCATAACATTTTGCCGGAGGATAAAGCGGCGGATAGCCTGTTGGTGGTCGAAGTGTACACCGACGAGGGCTGTACCAGCTCCTATCCTAGCCACAAGCATGACGTCGATAATCCGCCGCAGGAAACTTATCTGGAAGAAACCTATTACCATCGGTTGAATCCAGAACAGGGGTTCTGCCTGCAACGCGTCTATACCGATGACCGTTCATTAGATGAATGCATGGCGGTATACGATAGGGATGTGGTGCAGGTGCCGCGCGGCTACCATCCGGTCGCCACGATTGCGGGTTATGACAGCTATTATCTGAATGTGATGGCTGGCCCCACGCGCCAGTGGCGTTTCACTTGGGAAGCGGATCACCAGTGGATCAATAGCCCGGAATACGCGGATAAACACAGGTAGGGCAACGCGTAGTTATGCTGCGCCGGTAACAAACAAAAACAGGGAGCGTTGTTATGTGCTCCCTGTTTTTTCTTGTGTTTAAATTATGTGGTTTTTTAAATCATGTCGCCGCTGTTAGCGTTGTTCCCGCCATTGCAACGCGCCTTCTTTCAAATAACCAATATGGCTGGCCATGAGTTCGGCTTCCTGTTCGCTGTGCGTGACTAAGAGCGCGGTTTGTCCAGCGTCGCGCAGGATGTCGCGCACCTCCTGTCCTAGCCGCTTACGGCTATCGGGGTCGAGGCTGGATAGCGGTTCGTCGAGCAGCAGTACGGCAGGTTGGGGAGCTAATGCACGTGCCAACGCGATACGCTGCTGTTGTCCGCCGGACATCTCATGCGGATAGCGCTGCCCTAGCGCAGCGAGATCGACCAATTCAAGCATGGCTCGGACGCGCGATTGCTGAAGATCTTTCGGCTGTTTTCGCAGGCCAAACGCAATGTTCTGCGCGGCAGTCAGATGGGGAAACAGCGCGTAGTCCTGAAACACCATCCCGACGTTGCGCTGTTCCGGTGGTAGATGCATGTCTGGGCCCGCCACGCAGCGTCCGCCGACGTGAATCGTTCCCTGAGTCACGTGTTCGAAACCGGCAATGGCGCGCAACGCTGTGGTTTTGCCGCATCCGGATGCACCTAGCAAACAGGCCAACTCACCCGCTACTACCTGCATGGAGAAACCGTTCAGCACATGATGGAAATTATGCTTGTGCCCGTAGGCGACGTGGACATTATTCAGAACGAGTGTAGCCTCAGACACCTTGACTCTTCCTCATGATTTTCATTCTTTCTCAATCGACGTTTTTAACTGACTGCGTGCCAGCAGCACAACGGGGAGTGTACCGGCCAGCACGATCAGCAGTGCGGCAATCGCGCCTTCCTCATAGGTACCTCTGGCGGCCTCGGCATAGAGGACGGTCGCCAGCGTCTCGAAATTGACGGGGCGGAGCAGCAGTGTCGCAGGAAGTTCCTTCATTGCATCGGCAAACACCAGCAGCGCGCTGGTCACCAGTGCTGGGCGCAGCAGGGGAAGATGCACGCGGAAAAACGTCACCAACTCGCTTTCACCCAGCAGACGCGACGCCTGTTCCATCACGGGCGGAATGCGTGTCAGCCCGGCATCAAGCGCGCCTACCCCAATCGCCATAAAGCGAATAGCGCAGCAGACCACCAGCAGGATACCGGCGGAAAGCAGCGGTAATCCTTTATAACCGATCAGGTCGGCGAGGAAATTATCCGTCGCCATTCCGGGCGTCAGCAGGCCGATCGCCAGTACGGTACCGGGAACGGCATAGCCCAGTGAGGCGATTCTCAATAGGGTACGGCGTCGCTCTGGCGTTCGGTCAGTAATGGCAGAATGGCGGGCATACCACGCAATAATCAGGCTAATGACGGTAACGACCAGCGTGACACCAACGGCCAGCAGCAGCGAGTTCTGTAACGACTGTATCAGGCCCGCGGAGATCGTCACGCTATCGCCCAGTCGTTTTGCGCTTTCCCATGCGAGAAAGAGGGCTGGGGCGATAAAGCCAAGCAGAATCGGTAACGTGGCTGCGCAGGTCGCCAGCCCAGCACGGACGCCTTTCAATGGTGTCGGTATGATGCCGCGCATTTGTCGGCTGGTGCCGTAGCGCTGGTTTTTCCGACCATAATATTCCAGCGTCAGCAGCAGGATGACCACCGTTAGCATGGTGCAAGCGATCTGTGCCGCAGCGGGTAAATCCGAACGGGTGACCCAAGTCGTGTAGACCGTCACGGTCAGCGTATTCACCCCAAGGAATTCGGACGCGCCAATATCATTCAGCGTTTCCAGCAACGCCAGACTGGTGCCGACGGCCAGCGCAGGACGTGCCATCGGCAGGGCAACGTGCAGAAAGGTGCCCGTCGCGCTCAAGCCCAGTGTGCGTGCGGCTTCCAGCAGGTGTGCGGGTTGGCTGATAAACATGGCGCGCATGGTCAGGTAAACGTACGGATAGAGCACTAGCCCGAGCAGTAGAATCGCGCCCGTCATGGAGCGTAGGTCCGGTAGGCGGAACTGCCGTGGGCTGTCGTAGCCCAGCACGCTGCGGATCGCTTCCTGAATCGGGCCGATAGGGTGCAGCATATCGAGCCAGGCAAACGCGACAATATAAGTTGGCATCGCCAGCGGTAGCAGCAGCGCCCAGCTAACGAGCTGTCTGCCGGGGAAATCAAAGGCGGTCACCAGCCAGGCGCAGCCCGCACCAATCACCATCACTAATGTGCCGACGCCGACCAGCAGAATCAGCGTGTTGAGTGCAGCATCGGGCAGCACGTAGCGCATCAGGTGATCCCAATGACCAACACCTGCGCCCGCCGCTAGCCAAAGCAGGGAAACCAGCGGAGCCAGTACGCCAAGCGCAATAATGATAGCGGCGATGCGAAGCGGCGAAAAAAAGAGGCGCGGCCGCCCGAAGGCGCCGCGCCGGGTTGACGAACCGGTCTTATTGATCGAATCCAACTTTATCTACCAACTGACTAGCTTGTTTACGGAATTTAACGATATCAGTCAGCGGAATGCTATCCACATTCACTTCACCAATCGCGCTGCCGATGGTTGAATCCAGCGTAACGCCTTTGCGAACCGGGTATTCATAGTTCGCCTGTGCGTAGAGCTGCTGGGCTGGGGCGGAAACCAGATATTCCATCAGCTTCACGGCCTGATCTTTATGCGGAGCATGGCGTGCAACGGCTGCGCCGGTGATATTGACGTGCGTGCCGCCGTTTTCAAAGGTAGGCTGAACCACCTTGATGGCATCGCCCCATTTACGGGCATCTGTGCCTTCTTTGGCGTTCTTCATATGGCCGACGTAGTAGGAGTTAGCCAGACCCACATCACAGATACCGCCGAGGATATCGCGTGCGACGTCACGGTCACCGCCAGTGGCTTTACGTGCCAGATTATCTTTCACTCCGCGCAGCCAGGTTTCGGTTTTAGCTTCGCCATGGTGTGCGATCATCGCGGCAACCAGCGCGGTATTGTAAGGGTGTTGACCCGCACGGATACACACTTTGCCTTTCCATTTCGGATCGGCGAGATTTTCGTAAGTAATGCCGGTCAGCGGCAGTGATTTTTCCGCATAAAGTACGCGGGAGCGCATCGACAGGCCAAACCACTGATTGTCTTTATCGCGCAGCGCAGCTGGGATGACGTCGGTCAACGTGCTGGACTGAATCGGCTGTGTGACACCCGCTTCCACCAGATCGATCAGGTTGCCAGCATCAACGGTCATCAGCAGGTCAGCCGGTGAGTTTTGGCCTTCCGCCTTCACGCGTTCCAGCATGCCGTCCTTAATGAACACGGTGTTTACTTTGACGGATGTCTCTTTGGTGAACGCATCAAGCAGCGGCTGAATCAGCCCAGGCTCGCGCGTGGTGTAGAGGGTCAGGGAATCTTCTGCGGCGACAGCTGGCAATGCATAAGCCACCATCAGCGATGAGGCTAGCGTGAGCAGGCGCGCTTTTTTGCGCAGAACAGACAGCGTTTTTGACATGTTATTATCTTCTCCAGAGTGAATGTGATGCATAAATTAATAAAATAAGGAGATATTTTCGGCAGGCGATTAAAACAATATATGATAATCACTCTTGTTTGCAATCTCATTAACGCAGTTTGTTCACTATCGTGATAAGGGTCAACCTAGGCGTGCATCAGGAGAAATCAGCGTTTTACTTGTGGGCATCTTGATAAAAACAGTGATGATTGGCTGTCTTGAGTAAGACTATTGCTACGGCTTCAGGTCTTGCCTGGAAAACGAGTACGTGGTTTCTTCCTTTAGAGACAGTATTACGCTCCTGTTGAAGGGGAATTATCCGCTTGGTACGGTCAATATCGAATACTTAGGTGCAAGCATGGGGATCGTCACGGCAGATCCTTCCGTTGATGAGCCTGATGGTGTGATCCGTCGAGCCGATGCTGCAATGTACGCCAATAAAGTCATGCGAAAAAAAGCGCAAGCCAGCGCGGATCAGGATGACGCTATGCCGTTTACCAGCCGCAGACGTTAGTTTCTTCATCCGCATCGTAACCACGTACGATATTAACCAATTCTTTCACCGATTCAGCGGAAATCGTCTTATCTTTTAATTCTGCAAGCGCGGAGAAATCCTTATCAACGGATACGCCATTATTATTATTGGTTACCGTCAGCAAAAATCCGTTGTTATTATCGCTGGTTAAAGACAGATTGTTGACTAATTCATCAACCGCGCCGGCAGCGAAATCGGGTACATAAAAAGCCATCGGTTTAAGGTAAACCTTTTCTGCTTTTTCATTATTATTGCGGTTCAATAGTGTTAATGAGTACCCTTTATTTTCAGTTGTCATTTTTTACCTCAACCTTCTATCAGAATTTTTGGATCGACATAAAAATCTACGTTGAATAACGTATCATCAGATAACGCTTCAATTCTGTGCCATTTCTCTGGAGGGAATACGCCAAATTGTCCTGCTTCAATGGTCAGCGTTTCGACTGGCTCCGAACTGGTTTCATCGGCATAGCCATAATAACGAATTGTCCCTTGCATCACGCACAAACGCGGGTAAACACCTTGTCGTGTTCCTGCATCCAAATGGCGCCGCCAAATAGACGCGGGAGCAGTCTCCTTTGTCCAAAACGGTGTTGTACGGGTATGAACATAATTCGCTGGTATGACAATTCGTTCCATGTTTAAACCTCATATTTTACCCAACCACATTGTGGATCGGGAAGGAAAAAATCATATGATGCATAGCATATACCTCTTTTAATGCTTGTGAATTATTTTTTGCTAGTTAATTTTTACAATATCGAAATTCCTCGTGCAAAGGTTGTATTACCGATACTCAATTGTGGTTATTGTTAAGTGGAAATCAAAAGAGTAAAAATGGAAAGGTATAACGATAATCTATTATGAGGCCTGAACTAAAATGAAAAAGAATGTAAAACTCAGTTCGTTTTATTATGGATTTCCTGTTTTTCTTGTTACGACGACGGATAATAGTAACGGGGATACCAATGTCGCTTCTATATCATCATCAATTTCTCTTGGTGATAAAATTATTATTGGTGTCAGTAAAGGAAGTAAGACTTACAGTAATTTATTATCCGGTTCTGATGTCGTCATCAATATTCCTGATTACAAACTTTGGGAGAAGGTTGAAGAACTCGGTAAATTGACCGGAAGCGACACGCTATCTGAAGGGCAGATAAAATGGGGCGTTCAGGTATGCCACGATAAATTCTCCAAAGTAGGCCTTCATACTGAAGCCTCTACAGATATTACGCCACCTCGGGTTATTGAATGTCCTATCCAGGCAGAATGTAAGACTGTCAGTACCACAGACAAAGGTCGTTTTATTCTTGTCGAACTAGATATTGTCAATGTCTGGGTGGATAGCGAGCTATTAGGATCAAATGATGTCATCGACTCGTCAAAATGGAAGCCGCTGATCTACAACTTCCGCGAATACGACACCACCGGTGACGCCTTAGGATTTAATTTTAAATACGGTCATTAATCGCATAAAGTGAAGATTCCCGCTGTGTTAGCGGGTCATCTGAGCCTCTGTAAATTACCTGTTCCCGTGAGTCTGTTGATCAGACTTTATGGGCTGATCTTTGACGTGCAGTATCGCGCAGTCTGCCATGATCCGGTAGCCGACTTACGTAGCAGAAAAAGCTCCTGATAAGCCGCAGGTGTGACGACACCGGTCGCTTTGTTTGTTTCAGTTCCCTCGGTGGCGCTCCGAACGAAGGCCCAGTCAGAGCTAGTTTGCACAACCTCCTTTATTTCATAGGCCATGTCGAAGCCGACTGTTTCAAAGACGCTGAGATAGACCTCAGCAAGCTCGTCCTTCCCCACTGCCGCTGGCCTGCCAGGCCCCATCAGTACACCGTCATCAGTGTATGTTGCTATTACGGCCGGGATATCGGCACGATTGAAGGCGGTCAAGTAAGCGACCGCCGCCGCTTCAATAACGGCCAGTTCTTCATTAAATATCTTACTCATTATCATTCCTCACCAGTATTACTTTGAAGCCAAAAGAGTTCTTTCAAACAATAGTAAATTCACATGTCGCTAAACTGTGTCTTTCCTTTGCTTGTTCAATGCGGATTGAACACCGGTTGCGAAGTGTCATGCCATTTTCACATCGGAAATGCTCGAAAAGGAGGCCTAAATAGGGCATGAGATTTTCCATACAATGGATGCGGCAAAATTTTGATCCGGTAGGATCTAGCCACGGTGTTGCCGAGTAAGATAAGGGGGATCGATTAGGTAGACTAGATGTATAAAAACACTTAGCCTTATCATTTCAGTGATTAATCGTGAAGGGGAAAGCTTTGCGTCGTGCCAGCTATTTTCTGCATGAAGCTGGTATCAAAGTAATCTCTCCAGGCGATGATTTTATCGCCGTCAAGCTTGAGTATGCCCATCACTTTTGCTGCGCCAATCTCGCTGCCATCAGCACGTTCAAACCTGTCAAAGCGTCCAGTGAGCATCTTATTACCGTCAGCGGCGATCGAAAGCATTTCAATACGTACTGTCGTGATGCCAAATGCCTCTTCGAGTTTGTCAATTAGCGCCAATGCTTCATCGATGCCGGTAGTGGTGGCACGCCCTCATTGATTCAGACTGTGTGAGCTGTGTAGCCTACGCCTGATAAGCTCTTTTTCTTGCCTGATTATATCAGTCATCTTGCGTGGTAATGGGCCGTTGATATAATCAGCCTTATGAATAACGATCTTACACCGCACCTTGATATCGCCCTGCGGCACGCGTCGCTGGGATTGACTGTCACACGGATCCCGCGTGTAGACCTCTGCGTCGGACAAGGCTCGACAGACAAGGCTCCCTGCCTGTATCGCTCGATGATCTGTTTCATCCTGCAAGGCTCAAAGCGCGTTGCAATTAACGACACGCTTCTGAGTTACAACAGCGAACAGTATCTTATCAGTGCCCTTGATTTACCTCTTAGCGGACAGATCCTTGATGCTGAAGGGGGGCGGCCCTACGTTGCACTATCGCTGGTGCTGGATCCGGCCATACTAGCGGAATTAGCGGCAAACATGCCGCCGGTTCGCGAAAGTGAACAGAAAGGGATTGGCATCATGATAAATCCCATGACCGCTTCGCTCCGCAATACGTTACTCCGCCTAATGTCGTTGCTTGATACGCCTGACGATATCCCGATTCTTGGCCCCATGCTCGAACGGGAATTGCTTTATCGTCTCTTGCAGGGCCCTCAGGGGCGACTGTTGCGTCAGATTGCCCAACCCGATGGCGCACTCAGTCGCATCCGGCGCGCCGTTGGCTGGATCAGGGACAATTACAGTACCCGTCTTCGCATCGACGCGTTGTGCGAGGTAAGCGGTATGAGCCGAGCAAGCCTGCATCGCCATTTTCTGTCGATGACTGGCCTCAGTCCTGTCCAGTATCAGAAACAGCTTAGATTGCAGGAAGCTCGCCAGCTTTTGCTTGCCGGTGAGCATCGCGCGTCTGACGTGGCATTTGTTGTTGGCTATGAAAGCGCATCACAGTTTAGCCGTGAATATCTCCGGCAATTTGGCGCGCCGCCTGTCCGAGATGTGCGCGCCATACGGATGGCGATAGACGCGCTAGGTAAGGCGTAAACGGGAGTTATGATGAAAAGAGAGACATTATTCAGGTACGCTCGGGAACATTTTAAATCTGAGCCTGAATATATCGGATCATTACGCCAATATGCTGGATAAGCTCAATTAATATCATGGCATTCATTGCAACAGTGAGCATGTTTAAATAATTAAAACTGCTCAAGCATGAGATCTATAAATGCACGTACAGCAGGGTTAGAGCGACGGCTCTCATGCCAGACCGCCGAAATATTGTGACGCTCTATGGCAAAATCTGACAGAACAGGAATTAACGCTTTTTTCCTAACCAAAGAAGCGGTCATAAAGCTGGTAGCCATTCCTATCCCAGCACCGGCAGAAACTGCCGCTATTACTGCTTCACTTGCATCGACGATGATATTCGATGATGGCACGATTTCAATCTCCCTCTCTCCTACCCGGAAAGGCCAGCGAAAAACCTGCCCTGTATTTTGGTAACGCAGATTTACCGTTTTATGCCCTATCAGTTCATTGGGATGGCGTGGCGGCGGACATTTGGCCAAATATTCAGGAGATGCATAACAACACAACTTATATGGCGAGAGGCGACGCGACAGGAGATTTGAATCAGCGAGGTCGCCAAGTCTGATAGCAATATCAATACGTTCATCAATGATGCTTATCACGCGATCGCTCAAGCGTAGGTCAATTGCCACTTTTGGATGAAGTGCGCAGAACGTTGGGAGCACGGGAGCAATCATATGGAGGCCGATCGGAAACGATGCAGCTATTCGTAGTGTACCCGAAGGCTCAGCGCGTGAGCGCTTGGCTACCTGCTCAATCTCTTCAGCATCGAGCAGCAACCTTATCGCTCGCTCGTGTAATTCACGGCCTTCAGCAGTCAAAACCAGAGAGCGTGTTGTTCGGGTGAATAACGTAACGCCAAGATGCTGCTCCAGTCGCTGGATACTCTTACTGATCGCTGAGGGTGAAACTGACAGCGAGCGAGCAGCAGCGGTGTAGCTGCCGAGAGCTCCCGCACGTGCGAATGCAATTAGACCTGTGAGTCTTTCAAAACCTATTTGTTCCTTCATGGCAACATTAAAGCGAAATATAGGCTCATTATCAACCATCAGCATTGGTCATATTATCTCGCAACTGAACCCCTGTAGGAGTGAGATTGTGATGAGTGAAATGATGAAAGTAGTGCAACTAAATGCGTTCGGTGGCCCAGAAACTCTTCAGTATGGGGATGCACCTTTGCCCACTGTGGGATGTGACGGAGTACTTGTTCGAGTGTATGCGGCCAGTATCAATCCGCCAGACTTGTATTTGCGTGATGGTTATCGCGCTCTTCCGTCTGAATGGTGGCCCAATTCCTCCTTTCCACTCATCTTGGGAACTGATGTATCAGGTGTTGTCGCAGCGATCGGCGAAAATATTTCCGAATTCAGCCTTGGGGATGAGGTCTATTCAATGGTGCGTTTTCCTGAAGGAGTAATGCAAGGTAGTGGTGCGTATGCCGACTACGTGTGTGTTCCTTCGTCAGATCTGGCGTTAAAACCTCAGGGCATCGAACATGTCCAGGCTGCGGGCGCACCGATGTCACTGCTCACGGCCTGGCAGTTCCTTGTCGAATTAGGCCATAACGCTCCAAATCCTTTCCAGCTGTTCACACATACACCCGTTCAACTTGAGGGTCGTACGGTGCTGGTTAATGGTGCCGGAGGTGGCGTAGGACACCTTGCGGTTCAGATTGCCAAGTGGAAAGGTGCGCACGTGATAGCGGTAGCCAGTTCCCGGCATGAGGTGCTTTTACGTGATCTGGGGGCGGATGAGTTTATCGACTACACCAAAGTCGCTGTCGAGACTGTAGTTAAAAATGCCGATCTCGTCATTGATGCTGTGGGCGGGACTCACATGGAGCGCTTTCTAAGCTGTATCAAGCAAGACGGAGCACTATTTCTTGTTAATCCTTTAGGTTTTTCCGGACAGAATGAGGCCGCCACAAAAGGAATTACTGTGTCAGCAACGCAAGTGCGTTCCAGTGGTGCGCAGCTATCAGAAGCGGGTCAACTTTTGGAAAAAGGGGTTATCCGTGTCGTCATTGATAGTACTTACCCGCTAGCAATGGCATCAACTGCCCATCAACGCGCTTCATTAGGCAGTATTCAGGGAAAAATAGTGCTCACCAATTTTTGATTATCACATTGCCGTTCTGCCATTGGCTATATCCACTCGACAACGTGAAGGAAACCTCTCATATGATGTCGCCGTAGATAACCATTTGGGCGGACGATTGCTCATATCGAAACGCTGGAAAGATCACGACTCACTAAGTGCCTATCTCAAAACAACCGACATTATAGAATTTATCAACCGCTGGCAGGAACGAATGAAGGGGAAAGTCCTAAAGTATGGCGCCTTTAACGAAAGGGATTTGATGGAAGAGTAAGCATAAATTTGTTTACGACTAAGCCAACCCTTGTTATTGCGGTCCAGCACAATGATCGTCCGCTTCACGCTCAATGCTGCCCGTCAACGCCTGTCTACTTAAAAAACAGGCCTAACGTGGGATATTTTCCGTTTTCCAAGCAGATCTCTTAAACTACACCGCACAGGTCGTAACATATGAGCAATGACCACAAACGGCGATAATTCTGGGTTTTTAGACCCGTCAGTCAGAAGCATTGCTAGAGTGTTCATCAGCGTCTGTTTATAAGAACCCTCGATTCGTGCTGACGCGCCAGGCGTATCCAAAGAACGAAGAGGGTGGTCAGCGGTTCATACGAAGGAAGTAAGATGCTTTTGCCAGATTTGAGCTTTACAAAAACCGCATATCAATCGTCATTTCAAGAATGAGTCGTCCGCTGTTTATTTCTCTGGATGGGCCCAAGGGAGCCGGTAAAACCACACTGTTAGAGGCCATTACGAAAGTACTCAGGGCGGACAACAAGAAGGTGATCCGACTTTGCGAGAAAAAAAGCGACCCCTATAGGGGTGAAACTATGGCCCTCGTTAACAAGCTCGCCAGAAATCCCACTCTGGATTTGGAATGGGAGATTTGTGAGCGCTTTGCTGACAGCCGTGCCTGGATTTCCCTGCACGTGCTGACTAAACAGCCACCTGACAGCATTATCTTGATGGATCGCTGGTACCCGTCTGATGCCGCGTTTCGCCGGATGGTTCCATTTGCAGAGATTTTACAGCTTAACATTGAACGAAACGTGCGAACGCCAGACCTGCATGTCGGGGTTGTTACTGCGCCTGATATTTCATGGGCAAGGGCCGCGGCCCGACCGCGTGGGCTAAGCAGTACAGTGATTCATAAATTCGAAGAGCATGTCGCCTGTACTAAGGCGTTCGAGCGAGAAGTTGCAGAGCAAGGCTGGGTTTTATGCCGTAACGAAGGAATGATCGAAGACGCAACGATGCAGGTGATTTCTGAGATCTACAGAGTGCTCGGATGTCCCACCGACATGGTTTTTTCGGGCTGAGTTTTCGCCGCATTTCGCCAGTAATTGTACCCAGCTCGACCAGCTTCAGAGCAAAGACAATCTGTTCTTCGGTGAATCGTGAATTTTTCATCGGCGCCCCCTCCGTTTCGGGGAGTGTCGGTATTCTGTTTCTGAATGAGGCAGGATTTAGGGTCAGGGTCACATTTGTGCGAACAATTGACAACTTCCGCTTTTCGCTCGCAGCAGTCTGATGGCTCTATTTCGGGCCGTTTAGCGTATCAAACTGCTATGGACGTTTAGACTGGTTATGTGGATAGCTATTTTTTGTTTTCATGATTAAAAAATCAATCAGCGCTTTGACTCGCTTCGCCTTGCCGGTGCTTTTTAAGTAATAGAGATAAACCGGTGGATAGGTTTTCCAGTAAGGCATCATAACTGGGATAAATTGCTCTTTATCAGGCTGCAATTCATACACCGGCTCAAACATTCTGCCTATTCCAAGACCACTGCGTATTCCGTCGGCCATCACGTCAATATCATTACTGATTAGCTGGCCGGGCATATCAACGGTTAATTTCTCACCTTGATCGTCCAGCATCAGTGGGAGTATTCGGTTATTGGTAATAAAGCGGTAGCCGATAAGCTGGTGCTGATGCAAGTCCGCCGGTAGAACGGGTGTGGGGTGTTCTGCAAGATAGGCCGCTGAAGCATACAGGCCTTCACGAAATGGTTTCATCAGCTGACGAGCCACAACGCTCTCTCCCAGGATATCGCCAAAACGAATGCCTAAATCAAAGCGTTCATCAATCATGTTCACGGTTCCGTCATAAACGGAAATCTCAAGCTGTATTCCAGGATAGCTGTGGCAGAACTCGGCCATAAAAGGCTTCAGAATAAGCAGGTAAGCAAAGCGTGACAGCGTAATTCTGACCAGCCCAGACGGTTCCTGATTCAAGCTTTTGATACTTTCCAGCGCATTTTCCAGCGATTCCACAGCCCGCGACGTCTGTTGCAACAGTTGTTCCCCCGTATCCGTCAACTCAATGCGCCGCGTGGTGCGCAAAAAAAGCGGGTGGCCAATATGCTGCTCAAGGAGTTTTAGCGATTTGCTTACGGAAGGCGGCGTTATCTCAAGTTTCCTGGCCGCTGCAGTGATACTGCCTTCACGAGCGATGCTCTGGAAAATACGGATTTGATTGTAAATGACATTGTTCATGGCGTCATCCCGAGGAGGAAACAGAGTTTGATTATTAGCTATTGGCTAATAGTGTATAAGTTATTACTGTTCTAAAAAACAGAGTAAGGGTTGTTTATACTCACTTCCAGTTAAACAAACCTCTGTTAAGGAAGCCAAAATGCAAAATGTACTGATTATTTCGGGGCATCCAAATCTTAATGAGTCCATTGGCAATGCCACTATCCTGTTGGAAGTCGCGAAAGCATTGCCCGATGCAGAAATTCGCTTTCTTGACGCCCTGTACCCTGACTACCAAATCAACGTGGTGCAGGAGCAGGAAGCCTTACTCAATGCCGATGTGATTGTCTGGCAGTTTCCTTTTTCCTGGTATTCGGTGCCAGGGTTAATGAAGTTATGGATTGATCAGGTTTTTGTTCATGGTTTTGCCCATGGTTCAACCGCAAGACTGGGTGGCAAAAAGCTGATTATTTCCTTTACCGCCGGAGCACCAGAGAGCCTGTATTCCGCTGAAGGTTTGTTCGGTCACGACATTCAGCAATACATGACTCAGTTTGAAACCACAGCAGCGATGTGCAATCTGGATTTGCAGGGCAAGGTTTACACCTTGGGTATCAGCTATGCGGGGCGTGATGAAGCCAAAACTCGCGAACAGAAAATCATGGCCAAAGATCACGCTACACGCCTGATTACTGCGATTAAAGAAATTGCGCCTGCTGTAAACATGGCTGTGTAAAAAAGAGGAAGAAAAATGTATCTCATCAATATTGTGGTAAATGACGATATTTCTCCTGATCAACATGACGCGCTTTTCGCTCGCCATGTCAGCTGGTTTCAGCAGTATTTCAACGCAGGTAAGTTTGTTCTGATCGGCCCCTATTCGGATCGCGAACGGGCAGGGGTCATTATTGCTCAGACCGCAAGCCGGGAGGAACTGGACGCCATCCTGAGTGAAGACGCCTATTTTCCAAATCTAGCTCAATATGAGATCCGCGAATTTATCCCGAAAATGGTGGGAAGCTGGCAATAAAAGACGCCGCAATTCTCATTAAAAAACGTGGTAAGGAGCTAAGAATGCAGTATATGGCTGAGCGTAACGGCTGGACGCGCTTTGTTGGGAATAATGGTACAAAATTTAATGCAGCCGAAAAAGAGAGGTCGTTTATGAAAGCTGGGATTTCGTTGTCACTTTCATTGGCTCTGAGTTGTTCTGCCGTTGCGCAGGGGCAGAAAATATCTGTCCCACCCGTGTTTAATATTTTTGAGCTCGTCATCAGGCAGGATAAAAATAACGCCTACGACAGCCTGGCTGAAAAAAATATTACTGCTTCGGTAACCGGTGAATCTGGAACGCTGGCGATGTATTCAGCCAAAAAGAAAACGAACCCGGTAGTTGCTTATATGTATGAAATTTATGCTGACAGTGATGCCTACGATAAACACCTGAACTCAACGAGTTACAACGAATTTTTGCGCAATTCACCTGATATTCTGGAAACGAGTCAAACGCGTAGAATTGATGTGATACCGCAATTTCTGGCGGACAAAAAGATTGTGCAAAACGATAGCACGATAAATAACTTTGTCATCGTGGATGTGAAACCAGAGCTTGGGCAGGCTTTTCGCCATGTCGTTTTACCCGAAATGGTACAGTCGATTGAGCGAGAAGAGGGTGTTCTGGCAATGTATGCCGCTATCGATAAAGCTAACCGTAATCGCTGGTATTTTTATGAAATATACGCCAGCGAAAATGCTTATCAGGCTCATCGCCTGACACCACACTTTAAAGCCTACATTAATCAGACCGCAGAGATGACGACCTATAAAGAGGCCATTGCTATTAAGCCTGGCTTGTTGATGAATAAAGGCGGCATGCGGTATGAAAATGAGTGAGTTACGCCGTGTTACTGAAAATGCGGTAAAAAGTGTGAAAAAATGTGGTTATTACTTTTCCTGATTCTCTCAGTGTGTGGGAGGCGGTGACATCAGGCTGTCAGCCCATCGAAAATTCAGGCGGTGCGCTGAGCCGTTCGTTCACGGCTATTCTCTGACCCACCAAACCCCGGAACGCAAAAATCCCGCTTAAGTTTCCTTAAGCGGGATTTCTAAATTTTGCTCCTCTGACTGGGATCGCCTTCGCCATTAACTGGCTAATAAGTAAGCTAAGCCCGAATCCCCTTTCTGCCAAGACCACCAGAATGACCCCAGTGCTAAACAGTATTACCTTCATCAGCGATGAGTCGACCGTTTTCGAGCTTGATGCAATGATCGGCCAAGTGGAAAAAACGATCGTCATGTGTGATAGCCAATACGGCTTTACCACGAGCGGCCAACTCAGGCAGAAGTTCCTGATAAAACACGCGTTTGAATAACGGATCCTGATCGGCTGCCCATTCATCGAACAGATAGAAAGGGCGATCCTCAAGATAGGTCACGACCAGCGCGAGGCGCTTACGTTGCCCCTGCGAGAGGTTGCGAGTAGAAAAATAGCCGTTTTCCACCGTGACCTTATTCTCCAGATGCAGCTTGGCCAGTAGTGCATTAGCGCGTGAATCCAGCGTTGAGTCGGCATCATTCAACCCAATCAGTGATTCGAAAAGGTGAAAGTCAGAGAATACGGCGGAGAAAAGCTGCCGATAGTTGGCACGATTGCTGTCAACGACCTCGTGGCCGTCGACAGTAATGGTGCCACTTTCCGGCGTGTATAGACCGACCAGCAGCTTGGCGAGCGTTGTTTTTCCGCTTCCGTTACCGCCAATCAGAAACGTAATTTCCCCCCGCCTGAGCGTCATATCAATCGGCCCCAGTTGAAACACGCGGTCTTCTTTTTCACGGTAATAGCTATGGATAACGCCAGACAGACTGATAGTGTCGGCATTGCCAAATTCATTCGCGGAGACGGTATGATCGATGGAATCGCGTTCGTCCAGCTCAGATAATATCGCGCTAATTCTTCGTAATGAGACGCGCGCAGAATTTAACGTTGGAATGCTATTGAGTAATCCTTCCAGCGGCATCAGCATGAATAAAAATACGATGACATAGCCCGCCAGTGCTGTTGATTCAAGCCCCGGTATTATGGTCGGGGAAAAGATGACCAGACCAAGGAAACTATAGAAAAGGAAGAGGATCCAGCCAACGCCGAAAGCATAAACGCCGAAGGCGCGGGTACGATTTTTGCGTACGGCGTCGATTTCTTTACCGAGTGACTGATTGAGAAACGCATGCGCACGGGAGACATGCAATTTGAGTTCTTTTGCACCGGAAAATAGCGCATTGAAGTGGGTAAATAAGCGATCTTGTGCCTGACCTGCTGCTTTCAGGGAGGTGAACGCCGTGCTTCCGCCCAGACTGTAACCCAGTGAACCAATGACAACGATTGTCAGTGCCAGAAAGAAGATAGGGAGCGATAGCCAGGCAAGGTATCCCAGACAGCCGACGACGATAGAACCTTGCATCACGATGTTCGGCAGGGTGAAGAACAAGAGTGATACGCTGGTTGAGTCATCCGTGATGATCGACTGCGCACGTGAGGCACCCAGTTCTTCTATCTGACGGAAGGGCGCGCGAGCCACGCGGCTTGAAATTAGTTCGCGCATTTTTGCCATGGTGCCTTGGCTTAATCTGGCGAAAATGACGCCGCTGAGAATACGGCAGGAAATTGCCAGGACAGTCAATATGGCAAAATACCAGGCGAGTGGCACATAGTCATCGGTGGGCGTCAGCAGCGCTTTGTTGATTAAGGTAATCAGTAAAACGCTGGCAATGCCATTGGTGACACTGGCTACTGTGGCAATCGTCAATACCCGCCGTGAATCAAACAAGAGTGAGAGTAAAAGCTTTAGCGCTGGATTTTTGGTTGTCGACGTATTCATATTATGTCCATACGTTATTGAGGCCTACAAGATACCGAGATTCGCGACCAGCGTTGTAAGCTGGTCGCGCCAACAGCCAGCTTTTGCTATTTCCTAAGGTTCAGAGTCCTCCATAGCCAATCGGCAAGCCGTTCGACCTGTGGCATGGAGAGCATGGTCATGTGGTTGCCCGGCATTAAAACAGGGTCTAATTGAGTAACATGTGTGCTCCATTCGCTTTCGTTCGTCGTTCTTTCATCCGTGTCTCCCTCTTTGGCGCTGACCAGATAAACCGCACCGTCGTAGTGAGCGCGTGGCGTATACACCGTATTCAGGTTGGCCTGCATTACTTGAACAATTCCCTGCAACAGAGCAGTGGTTGTGTGCGTAGAGAAAATACCGGCTTTTACCAGCGCGCGGTGCAACCGTGTGATCTGTTCCTCCGGTGCCATATCCACAAATTGAGATCGCGTCAGCGCTAAAGGCTGCGCCAGAATCATGTTGTAGATGTCGATCAATTTCATGATCGTCTCAACGCGATCGATCGCTTTCGGCGGACACGCCTGAACGTCGGGAGCATCAGTATCGACCAGTATCAGACTGGCTACCGATTCCCCCTGTGCCTGTAGCTGTAATGCGATTTCAAAAGCTACCCATCCACCAAAGGAATGTCCTAGCAGGTGATAAGGTCCATGGGGTTGCTTTTGCCGTATTCCCTGAAGATAGGCTCGTGCTGCGCCCTCTACGCTGATATAAGGCGGTTGGCCGATTTCTGTCAGGCCGCGAGCCTGTAAAGCACTGACGGGTTGTTGCGTCGGTAGCGCCAGCGCCAGTTCAATAAAGCTGGAAGCATTGGCTCCTGCCCCAGGGATACAAAAGAGCGGAGGAATCCCTGGCGTACCGTTTTGGATAACGATGTTTGGCACATAGTCAGTGGGTAACAGGAACCCGCTAAACGAGTCGGCAACCTGATTCAGCAAAGGCGGCTGCATTATCGTGTAGTGGGTTCCACCGATAGGATGAAGCACCGAGTCCTTACCGACGATGCCTTGCCATTCTCCCCAGATATCATCATCGGTGATGTGCTCTGCACGGTAGAGGTGAACCGGCAGGGCTGACGCGGGAGCACGATAATGCCGGGATAACTGCAAGATCGTTCTTTGGCTGTTGAGGCGTAGAAGAATATCTTCTTTGGTGATGCCGGAAGGGAGCCATTGACGCTCATGGCAGCGTGCGATGGTTAGCTCGATGTCTCCCAATGCGCGTAGATCCTCCAGATCTTGTTCATCGGCTGTCGTCATGTGATTACGTAAATAGACGAAGAGGATATTAATGTTTTCCTGCTCATCACTTAAATCCCCGGAGGAATAGACGATTTTTTGCTCGCCAGACTGAGCGTCTGCCCGATTGAAATTATAGGAATCGATCATGCCAAGAAACGCGACCTCCTCGCCGCTATTAAGCAGCTGTAGCCCGATTTCATAGGCAATCGATCCACCTAATGACCATCCGGCAAGGCGATAAGGGCCGTGAGGCTGAATACGACGGATCGCATTCAGATGGTCAGTCGCCAGTTCCTCAATAGACGCTGGCGGTGACGGTAGCGTATGCAGGCCTAGAGACTGTAGCGCGTAAACAGGCAAGGCGGGTGGTAGCAGCGTGGCGAAGGTTGAATAAACCAACGGGTCACCGGTTGATTCGTGTATCAGGAAGAGCGGCAGAAGATTACCTTCAGGGCTGAGCGGCACAGGGTTCATATCAAACGGAGAACTTGATGTCGCTGAGGTATCACTGCCAACCACGAAGGCCAGATCGCATAGCGTTGGATGAGAGAAGAGCGTGGCAAGCGATACCTCCATGCTCTGTTCACGCATATGGTTCAGCAACTGCACCGCCAGCAGCGAGTGACCACCAAGTTCAAAGAAGTGGTCATGACGTCCTACCCGTTCCAGACCCAGTAGCATCTGCCAGATATGCGCCAGCTTCATTTCCACCTTGCCTTGTGGCGCTTCATAGCCATGGCTGACGACGGCCGTTTGGTCTGGTGCCGGTAGGGCTTTACGATCCAGCTTGCCGTTCGGCGTAAGTGGGAAAGTATCGAGCATGACAAAGGCCGACGGGATCATATAGTCGGCTAAATGTGTCGAGAGCTGCTGACGTAGCTCGGCAGGCATCAGTTCAATACCGGGCTGAGGACAGAGGTAGGCGACCAGCCGGGTGTCGCCGGGGCTGTCCTCGCGGGCGACGACCACGGCTTCCTGCACGCCGGGACATTGCATAAGGCGGGCCTCGATTTCCCCCAGCTCGATACGGAAGCCGCGCAGCTTGACCTGGAAGTCATTACGGCCGAGGTATTCGAGGCTGCCATCGGGCAGCCAGCGGGCCAGGTCACCGGTCTTGTAGAGACGGGCACCGGGCTGGTTGATGAACGGGTCGGGAATAAAGCGCTCGGCGGTGAGGTCGGGGCGGTTGAGATAACCGCGGGCGACGCCGACGCCGCCGATATGGAGTTCACCAGCGACACCGAGGGGCACAGGCTGGCCGAGGGTGTCGAGGATATAGAGCTGGGTATTGGCGATGGGGCGGCCAATGGGAACAAAACTGCGGTGGTCGTCAGGCTGACAGGCCCAGAAGGTGACGTCAATGGCGGCTTCGGTAGGGCCATAGAGGTTATGGAGCTGGGCGTTGAAGCGGGCAAAGAAGCGCTGCTGCAACTCGGCAGGCAGGGCTTCGCCGCTGCAGATGACACGACGCAGGGAGTCACAGGCACAGTCTGCATCGGCCCACTGAACGAACTGCTGGAGCATGGAGGGCACGAAGTGCAGGGTGGTGATGCCGGTACGCTCAATGAGCTGCGCGAGGTAGGCCGCATCCTTGTGTCCGTCAGGGCGGGCCATGACGAGGCGTGCACCGTAGAACAGGGGCCAGAAGAACTCCCAGACGGAGACGTCAAAGCTGAAGGGGGTCTTTTGCAGCACGCGGTCATCGGGGGTGAGACGATAGGTGTTCTGCATCCAGACGAGGCGGTTGCAGAGTCCGCGGTGGCTGTTCATGACGCCCTTGGGCTTGCCGGTGGAGCCGGAGGTGTAGATGACGTAGGCCAGATGGTGGGCATCCAGACCGGGGACGTGAGGGTTGTCCTCACTCAGGTGGCTGAAGTCGGCGGTATCGAGCAGGATGCGCGGGATGTCTCCGGTCAGCAGAGCACTCTGGTTCGCCTGAGTCAGCAGTGCCACGGGGCGGGCATCGTCAAGCATGTAGGCGAGGCGCTCGGCGGGGTAGCCGGGGTCAAGCGGGACATAGGCGGCGCCGGCCTTGAGAATGGCGAGCAGGCCGATGACCATGTCGAGCGAGCGCTCGACGCAAATGGCGATGCGGTCATCGGGTTTTACGCCGAGGTCGATGAGGTGATGCGCGAGCTGGTTGGCGCGGCGGTTGAGCGCGTCATAGGTAAGGTGCTGGTCTTCAAAGAGCACGGCGGTGGTATCGGGTGTGCGAGCGGCCTGGTCTTCGACGAGCTGATGGATAAGGGCATCGTGCGGGAAGTCGGCCTCGGTGGCATTGAAGTCGAGCATGACCTGCCGGCGCTCACTGTCCGGCAGTATCGGCAGCGACATGATAGGGCGCTCTGGCTCCGTGGCCAACGCTTCAATCAATTCCTTAATAGCAGTTTCCAGATAGTGGGCAATACGTGCCGAGTCGATTTCTGAGTTGGTTTGGGTAACCAGACGGAAATTTTTGCCGAGATCGTCTACCGATACGGTTAACGGATAGTTGGTGCGTTCCTCCACGGTTAACTGGCGCATACCCTGCCAGACTCCGGTGGTGGCGTCGTTGTTAGCCGCACTGTGCTGGCTGTGACGGTAGTTAAACAGCGTACTGAACAGTGGCAGAGGCGGTGTGACGCCGCTGCATCGTTGCGCTAATGCCAGCGGCGTTTGTTCATGCTCCAGAAGCGAGATGAGTTCATCATAGGTTGAACGGATTACATCAAGTACGCTGTGATCGTTAAGGGAAATACGCAGCGGCAACGTGTTAATAAACATGCCCATTACCCTGTCTGCGCCATCTGTACCCTGTAAGCGACCGAGCAGGACAGAGCCAAAAACCACATCATCACGATTGCTGATATGTGCCAGCACCTGTGCCCAGGCCACGTGGAACAGGACGCCGGGGCTGACTCCCAGTCGGTTTGCCCGGTGTCGTATCGCTTGGGCTAATGCAGGATCGAGATACTGCACGGTTTCATCCATATTCTCGCCACCGGATTGTATATCGACCAGACCAAAAGGCGCGGTAGGCGCATCGACATCGGCCAAACGGGAGCGGAAATACGTTTCATGAGCGGTCATTGGGACGCTTAAAATCTGAGCGATAAAGTTACGATAAGGCAGCGGCGTGGGCAGATCATTATCGCGACCCTGTAAGATCGTTCTTATTTCGTCAATCATCAGGGCGAGAGTGATGTGGTCGCAGACCAGATGATGGAAGCCTAGCGCCAGCAGCCATTCCTGATTTGCCACATCGTGAGCGATATCAGCAGTAAGCAACGGCGCCTCACCGAGATTGATGCGGCGCGTATGCGAATCGGTATGGGTGCGTAGCTGACTGAGCACATCGTTTTCCGAATCAGTCTCCAGCGTGTTTATCGGTAACTGCGCGTGACGCCAAACGACTTGGATCGGTTGGCTAAGACCTTGCCAGCAGACGGCGGTGTGCAGAATATCATGGCGATTGATAACGCGTTGCAGTGCGCTGAGGAAGGTATCAAGGCGCTCACGGGTATCAAAAGCAATCACGGTTTGCGACAGGTAGGTATCTCCCTGTTCCTGAAGCAGATAGTGGAACAAGATCCCCTCTTGCAGCGGCGCAAGCGGGTAAATGTCCTGCACATTAGCCGCGCCGCCGGGGACGGTCGCGACAATCGCGTCAATATCACGTTGTGAGAGGGAGAGCAGCGGCAGCAGTTCCGGTGTAATCGCCGTACAATCCGGTGAAATCAGGCTAGGAGGAACGACCTGGGGTTGTTTTGTGTGATTGGCCAGTATGGCCTGCGCCATATCGCAGAGTATGGGGGCAGAGAAAACACTACGAACGTCCAGTGTCTGACCGATATTGCGTAACCGCTCAATCAGGCTGACGGCCATGAGTGAATGACCGCCAAGTTCGAAGAACTGATCGTGGCGGCCAACGCGATCCAGCCCCAATAGGTCTTGCCAAATTTGTGCCAGAGCGGTTTCGAGTTCTCCCTGTGGTGTGACATAACCGCGTGTGGCAACGGCAGAGTGATCCGGAGCGGGTAGCGCTTTACGGTCAATCTTGCCGTTCGGCGTGAGTGGGAAGGTGTCGAGCGTGACAAAAGCGCTGGGCACCATGTACTCCGCCAGATGTTCGGCCAACTGTTGGCGCAGTTCCGTTGGATTGAGCTCAGCGTCAGGCTGGGAGCGGAGATAGGCAACCAGACGCGTATCGCCGGGGATATCTTCGCGCGCGGCGACCACCGCTTCCTGCACGCCGGGAAGCTGCATGAGGCGAGACTCAATCTCACCCAGTTCAATGCGGAAGCCGCGTACCTTGACCTGAAAATCATTACGGCCCAGATAGTCGATATTCCCGTCTGGCAGCCAGCGGGCAAGATCGCCCGTCTTGTACATCCGGGCTTCTGGTGAACTTGAGAAAGGATCGGGAATAAAGCGTTCCGCCGTCAGATCTGGGCGATTCAGGTAGCCCCGTGCCACGCCTGCGCCGCCGATATAAATTTCCCCCGCGACGTTGAGCAGCGTCGGACGCCCTTGCGGATCCAAAATATAGATCTGGCTATTGGCGATAGGGTGACCAATCGGCACGGTGAGCCGATTGCGTGAAGTCTCAGTTGACGTCACGTGGTAGACAGAGGCCCACACGGCGGCCTCTGTTGGGCCATATTCGTTATACAGTGCGGTTGACAGGCCGAGCTGTTCAATCGCGGTTTGAATTTCCGGCGGACAGCGTTCACCCGCAACAATCAGCGCTTTCAGAGAGGCCAGTTCCTCATTCTGGCTCATCTGCAAGAGGCTCAAGGCCAAGGACGGCACGCACAAAAGGCAGCAAATGTGGTGTTCATGCAGCATATGCAGTATGGCGGTTGGATCGACGGTTATCTCCTGCTGTGGCAGGTAGAGACTTCCCCCTCGGGTAAGCGTACCAAATACGCTGGCAAGCGCGCTGTCAAAGGCAATCGAGGACAGCAGCAGTACCCGCTCGAACATGGGGTAGGTTAATTGTCGGGCGTAGGTCGATGCCACAATGTTGCGGTGTTCGACCATGACGCCTTTAGGTTTGCCCGTCGAGCCCGAGGTATAAATGATGTAGGCCAGATGGTGAGGCGTCAGCCCGATTGCCTGAGCCGCTGGGTTGCTGTCTGAGCAGGCCTCGAACAGTGCCGTGTTATCCAACAATATCGTCGGAGCCGTGCTACTCAATGACGCCACCAAAGATGAGTGGGTCAAGAGTGCAACTGGGGCGGAATCCTCCAGCATATAAGTGAGACGTTCTGTGGGATAGGACGGATCAAGTGGTACATAGGCCGCGCCGGCTTTGAGGATACCCAGTAGACCGATCACCATTTCTGGGCTGCGCTCGACGCAAATCGCGATACGGTCATCAGGTTTTACGTCCAGAGAAAGCAGATGATGAGCCAACTGGTTGGCGCGGTGGTTGACTTCCGCATAGCTGAGTAACCGGTCTTCGAACACGATAGCGATGGCATCTGGCGTCTGCACGACCTGTTGTTCGAACAGATGATGAAGCAGCGCAGGTGGGATTTCGGCTTCGGTTGCGTTGAAGTCGACCAGCAACGTTTTGCACTCCGCTTCTGGCAGGACAGACAAGCTGAGAATAGGCTGCTGCGGATCAATCGCTAACGCCTCAACAAGTGCGCGTAAAGCCGTCATCATATAATTCACGATTCGGGCGGGATCGATCTCGCTCACGGTCTGAGCCACCAAGCTAAATCCTTCACCCAGATCGTCTACGGATAGTGTGATCGGGTAGTTGGTACGCTCTTCGGTTGCCAAAAGCTTGATGCCGTTCCAGGCGCTGTTGTCATGTGTTCCCGTCTGGCTATGACGGTAATTGAGCAACGTACTGAACAGCGGCATCGGGGGTGTCACCCCGCTACAGCGTAGCGCTACGGAAAGTGGCGTTTGCTCATGCTCAAGCAGGGCTGTGAGGTCGCGGTAGGTGGACTGTACGACATCCCGTACGCCGTGCTCGGCAAGGGAGAGGCGTAGCGGCAGTGTATTGATAAACATCCCCATGACCTGATCCGCACCTGCCGACCCTTGAAGGCGACCAAGTAAGACCGAACCGAAGACAACATCATCACGACCACTGGTTTGCGCCAGTACCTGTGCCCAAGCAACGTGGAACAGCACTCCCGGGCTGATCCCCAACTGGCGGCACTGTTTACGAATTGCCATGGCTAATGACGGGGCGAGTAACTGGCTGGCTTTCATCACATCGTCCCCGTCACCTTGCACATTCAGCAAATCGAAGGGGGCGGTTGGTGCATCGATATCCGCTAATCGGTCACGGAAATAGTCCTCATGTGCAGACGTTGGTACGCTGAGGTTTTGCGCAATAAAGTTACGATAGGGCAGCGGCGTCGGCAACGCTTCAGTATGACTTTGTAAGATCAGTCGAATTTCCTCAATGATCAGTGCCAGCGTCATATGGTCGCCGATCAAGTGGTGGAACGTCAGCGCCAACAGCCATTCATTACGCTCGCCGTCGTGAACAATGTCGGTAGAAAATAGCGGTGCCTGATTAAGATTAAGTCGACGCACGCTGGGATCGGTATAGGCCTTTAACTGCGCCAGAACCTGTTCTTCCTGCGCAGGAACAAACGTATTCACGCTCAACGGTGCCTGACGCCAGACAACCTGTACTGGCTGATTTAACCCCTGCCAGTAGAGAGCGGTACGCAAAATGTCGTGACGGTCAATGACGCGCTGTAGCGCATCTAAGAAGGCATCGAGACGTTCACGGGTATCAAAAGCGACAAGGTTGTTGAGCAGATAGGCGTCTCCCTGAGCCTGTAACCGGTGGTGGAATAAAATACCTTCCTGCAGCGGAGACAGCGGGTAGATATCCTGCACATTGGCTGCGCCGCCGGGGACACTTGCCACGATAGCGTCGATTTCGCCCTGAGAGAGTGTGACCAACGGCAACAGGTCGGGCGTAATTTGTTTGCAATCTCTAGGGATGATATTAGGCGCAACCTTGCTGAGACTACTCTCCTGATGTACCTGTATAGACTCCGCCATGTCGGCTAGCGTGGGTAATGAAAAGACGCTACGCACGTCAAGCCGGTAACCCAGATTACGCAATCGCTCAATCAGGTTGACCGCCATTAGTGAATGGCCGCCGAGTTCGAAAAACTGATCTCGGCGTCCGACATGCGTTAAGCCCAGCAAATGTTGCCAAATAGACGCCAGAATGGTTTCTTTTTCACCCACTGGTGCCTCGTAGGTACGCGTGACGATGGCTGTCTGATCGGGAACGGGTAACGCTTTGCGATCGAGCTTGCCATTCGGCGTGAGCGGGAAAGCCTCCATGGTGACAAAAGCACTGGGCACCATATATTCGGCTAAATGGTGAGCCAGTTGCTGACGGAGTTCAGCAGGCACCAGTTCAACACCGGGTTGTGCAATGAGGTAAGCGACCAGACGCGTTTCTCCCGGAGTGTCCTCACGGGCGATCGCGACGGCTTCTTTCACGCCAGAGCACTGAATAAGGCGTGCTTCAATTTCCCCCAGTTCTATACGGAAACCGCGTACCTTCACCTGGAAGTCGTTACGACCCAGATAGTCGATATTGCCATCGTTTAGCCAGCGACCAAGATCACCCGTTTTGTAGAGGCGAGCATCGGGATCGTCGGTAAACGGATCGGCAATAAAATGCTCTGCCGTTAATTCCGGGCGATTAAGGTAGCCGCGTGCGACGCCGACGCCACCAATATGAATTTCTCCGGTCGCGCCGATGGGAACCAATTTACCTTGCGGATCCAAAATATAGATGCGCGTGTTGGCAAGCGGGCGACCAATACAAGGCTCTCTTTCATCTTGAATGCGGCAGGGATAAAGCGTGGCGCAGACGGTGGTTTCCGTCGGACCATAAGCATTAAACATGCATCGTCCGGCTGCCCAGCGTTTGACTAACGCAGGCGGACAAATTTCACCGCCGACGACCAGCGTCTGTAATGTCTCAGGGATCTCATCCAGCGCTGCCAATGCCGTTGGTGTTATCAGCATGTGCGTAATCGTATTGTCTTCCAGCGTTTGACGAAGTGCTGCCCCCGGCAGGATAGCCGCACGTTCGGCAAGGTAGAGTGTCGCGCCTGTTAGCAGTGTCATGTAGCATTCCTGCATACAGACATCAAAGCTGAAAGAAGCCAACTGAATCACATGACTGTCTGCGGCAATATGCAAAGACTCGATCTGTCCGTTAAGCAGGTTACACATACTGCGATGCTCAACCATCACCCCTTTGGGTTTACCCGTAGAACCCGAGGTATAAATCACATAGGCCAAATGGCGTGGTGTGAGGCCAAACGCCTGAGGGACAGGATTGCTGTCTTGTCCCTCATCAGCGATAGCCGCAGGCAGATTATCGAGTTCGATCACGGGAAGATCGCTATGCAGCAGGGCGACTAGATCGGTCTGCGTCAGCAGTGCGACAGGGGCGGCGTCCTCCAGCATGTAAGTGAGGCGGTCAGCGGGGTAAGACGGATCTAACGGCACATAGGCACCGCCGGCTTTGAGTACCGCCAGCATGCCAACAATCATCTCCAGACTGCGCTCGACGCAAATCGCGACCCGATTGTCCGGCTGCACGCCGAGTGATAACAGATGGTGGGCGAGACGATTGGCGCGCCGGTTAAGCTCGTCGTAGCTGAGAGATTGTGTATCGAATATTACCGCCGTCGCGTCAGGGGTACGTTTAACCTGTGCCTCGAACAACACGTGGGCAAGTGCTGATTCTGGTAGTGCGACACCGGTGGCATTGAAATCGACCAGCAGTGCCTGGCGTTCATTTTCCGGCAGGACGGATAACGTCAGGACTGGGCGCTGTGGCTCATTCTCTAGTGCCTCAACTAGACCGTGGATCGCGGTGAGCAGATAGTGAGCGATTCGTGCAGGATCAATTTTTGTGCTGGTTTGCGCCAGGAAACTGAACCCGTCGCCGATATCATCCACCGAAAGCGTAAACGGAAAGTTGGTGCGTATATTCTCCGCCAGTACCCGAATGCCTTCCCAAGGGCGGGTATCTTTATTTATCTGCGTATGGCGATAGTTAAGCAAGGCGCTGAATAGCGGCATGGGTGGTGCTACGCCGCTACAGCGTTGGGCGAGCGCCAGCGGTGTCTGCTCGTGTGCTAACAGCGTTGTCAAATCGTGATAGGTTTCTTGTACCACGTCCAAAACGCTGCGCTCGGCAAGAGAAATCCGCAGCGGCAGCGTATTGATAAACATCCCCATGACCTGATCCGCACCCGCAGAACCTTGCAAACGACCTAGCAGTACCGTACCGAAGACGATATCGTCACGGCCGCTGGTCTGTGCCAGCACCTGCGCCCAGGCCACATGGAACAGCACGCCTGGGCTGATACCTAAGCGGCGAGACTGCTGATATATCGCGTTGGATAATGGCGCAGGAAGTGGCACGCGGACTTCAGCGATATTTTCGCCTTCTCCCTGTGTATCCAGTAAATCGAAAGGAATCGTCGGCGCATCGATATCCGCTAGTCGTTCGCGGAAATAGGCCTCATGTTCCGTGTTCGGAACGCTTAATATTTGGGCGATAAAGTTACGGTACGGAAGTGGGGTTGGCAGGGTGTCCTGCTGACCCTGCAACAGATGGCGGATTTCACCGACGATCAGCGTCAGCGTCATATGATCGCTAATCAGATGGTGTAACCCTAAGGCGAGCAGCCATTCACCTGTTGCAGCGTCGTGGGCAATGTCGGCCGAGAGTAACGGTGCCTGATTCAGATCAAGGCGACGGGTGCGTGGATCGGTCTGTTTCTTCAACTGAGCTGGAACATCATCTGCTGAGGTCGGCTCAAAGGTATTAATGGGTAAGACAGCCTGACGCCAGACAACCTGTACTGGCTGGCTTAGCCCCTGCCAGCAAACGGCGGTGCGCAGAATGTCGTGGCGATCGATGACTTGTTGCAGTGCGCCGAGAAACGCATCAAGCCGTGCGCGATCCTTGAATGCAAGCAAGTGGTACAGCAAATAAGTATCGCCCTGCTCCTGAAAGCGGTAATGGAAGAGAATGCCTTCCTGCAAAGGCGAAAGCGGGTAGATATCCTGCACGTTGGCGGCCCCGCCAGATACGGTATCCACCACTGTATCGATCTCCGGCTGGGTGAGCGTCACCAGCGGCAGCAGATCGGGCGTGATGGCGATACAGTCTGCCGGGATACGGTTGGCCGGCACGACAAATGCCGGTTTATCCTGATGCGCCAGTATCGCCTGTGCCATGTCGCTGAGCACCGGTGCGGAAAAAATGCTGCGCACGTCAAGCGTGAGTCCGGCATTACGCAGCCGCTCAATCAGGCTGACCGCCATCAGTGAGTGGCCGCCGAGCGCGAAGAAGTGGTCATGGCGGCCGACGCGCGTCAGACCCAGCAGGTCCTGCCAGACGGCGGCCAGCGCGGTTTCGACCTCACCCTGCGGGGCTTCATAGTCGCGGGTCGCCACGGCGGACTGGTCAGGGGCCGGCAGGGCCTTGCGGTCGAGCTTGCCGTTCGGGGTGAGCGGGAAGGCATCGAGGGTGACAAAGGCACCGGGCACCATGTATTCGGCCAGATGTTGCCCGAGCTGCTGGCGCAGGTCGGCCGGGTCGGGCGTGATGCCGGGCTGCGGGCAGAGGTAGGCGACCAGCCGGGTGTCACCGGGGCTGTCCTCGCGGGCGACAACCACGGCTTCCTGCACGCCGGGACACTGCATAAGGCGGGCCTCGATTTCCCCCAGTTCGATACGGAAGCCGCGCAACTTGACCTGGAAGTCGTTACGGCCGAGGTATTCGAGGCTGCCGTCGGGCAGCCAGCGGGCCAGGTCACCGGTCTTGTAGAGACGGGCACCGGGCTGGTTGATGAACGGGTCGGGAATAAAGCGCTCGGCGGTGAGGTCGGGGCGGTTGAGATAACCGCGGGCGACGCCGACGCCGCCGATATGGAGCTCACCGGCGACGCCGAGGGGCACCGGCTGGTCGAGGGTATCGAGGATATAGAGCTGGGTATTGGCGATGGGGCGGCCAATGGGAACGAAGCTGCGGTGGTCGTCCGGCTGACAGGCCCAGAAGGTGACGTCAATGGCGGCTTCGGTGGGGCCATAGAGGTTATGGAGCTGGGCGTTGAAGCGGGCAAAGAAGCGCTGCTGCAACTCGGCAGGCAGGGCTTCGCCGCTGCAGATGACACGACGCAGGGAGTCACAGGCACAGTCTGCATCGGCCCACTGAACGAACTGCTGGAGCATGGAGGGCACGAAGTGCAGGGTGGTGATGCCGGTACGCTCAATGAGCTGCGCGAGGTAAACTCCCAGACGGAGACGTCAAAGCTGAAGGGGGTTTAGCAGCACGCGGTCATCGGGGGTGAGGCGATAGGTGTTCTGCATCCAGACGAGGCGGTTGCAGAGTGCGCGGTGGCTGTTCATGACACCCTTGGGCTTGCCGGTGGAGCCGGAGGTGTAGATGACGTAGGCCAGATGGTGGGCATCCAGACCGGGGACGTGAGGGTTGTCCTCACTCAGGTGGCTGAAGTCGGCGGTATCGAGCAGGATGCGCGGGACGTCTCCGGTCAGCAGGGCGCGCTGGTTCGCCTGAGTCAGCAGTGCGACCGGGCTGGCATCGTCGAGCATGTAGGCGAGGCGCTCGGCGGGGTAGCCGGGGTCAAGGGGAACATAGGCGGCGCCGGCCTTGAGAATGGCGAGCAGGCCGATGACCATGTCGAGCGAGCGCTCGACGCAAATGGCGATGCGGTCATCGGGTTTTACGCCGAGGTCGATGAGGTGATGCGCGAGCTGGTTGGCGCGGCGGTTGAGCGCGTCATAGGTGAGGTGCTGGTCTTCAAAGAGCACGGCGGTGGTATCGGGGGTACGAGCGGCCTGGTCTTCGACGAGTTGATGGATAAGGGCGTCGTGCGGGAAGTCGGCCTCGGTGGCATTGAAGTCGAGCATGACCTGCCGGCGCTCACTGTCCGGCAGTATCGGCAGCGACATGATAGAGCGCTGTGGCTCCGTGGCCAACGCCTCAACCAATTCCTTAATAGCCGTTTCCAGATAGTGTGCGAGGCTGAGCGGATCGACCCCTTCAATAGTCTGGGAGACCAGGCGGAATTGCTCGCCAAGATCGTCGACTGAAAGTGTGAAGGGGTAGTTAGTGCGTTCTTCCGCTGTCAGCAAACGCATTCCACGCCATACCCTGTCTGTCGTTGTTCCCAACTGGCTATGGCGGTAGTTGAACAGCGCACTGAACAAAGGCATCGGTGGCATGACGCCGCTACAGCGTTGCGCCAAGGTGAGCGGTGTCTGCTCATGCTCTAAAATAGCCGTCAGATCGCGATAGGTATCCTGTACGACATCCAGCACGCTGCGGTCGCCAAGGGTGATGCGCAGAGGGAGCGTATTAATAAACATCCCCATGATTCGACTTACCCCTGCCGTACCTTGCAAGCGACCGAGGAATACGGAGCCAAAAACCACATCATCACTGCTACTGACATGAGCGAGCACCTGAGCCCACGCGACATGGAACAACACGCTTGGGCTGATGCCGAGCTGGCGAGCCTGTTTGCGAATCGCCTGCGCTAATCCGGTATCCAGAGCAAGACGCGCTTCCGCAATATGTTCACTGTCGTCTTGCGTATTCAAGATGCCGAAAGGCGCGGTCGGCGTATCGATGTCCGCCAGACGAGAACGAAAGTACTGCTCGTGAACAGAAGGCGGTACGCTCAGAATTTGGGCAATAAAATTCCGGTATGGAAGCGAGGGAGGTAACGTCTCCGCGCGTCCCTGAAGTAGGGTGGTGATCTCACTGACGATAAGATCCAACGTCATATGGTCGCCAATCAAATGGTGGAAACCAAATGCCAGCAGCCATTCCCCTGTCGCCGGATTATAGGCGATATCAGCGGAGAGCAGCGGTGCCTGATTCAGATTAAGGCGGCGGTGACGCGAGTCGGTGTAGGCTTTCAACTGCGAGAGAATATTGTCTTCAGAGACAGGGGAAAACGTACTCACCGGCAGCGGTGCGTGACGCCATACGACCTGAACCGGCTGAGTCAGCCCGTGCCAGCAGAATGAAGTACGTAAAATGTCGTGGCGGTCAATAACCTGTTGCAGGGCGTTCAGAAAGGTATCAAGTCGTTCGCGGTTATCAAAGGCCAATAAACTGTTAAGCAGATAAGCATCTCCCTGCTCTTGCAGGCGGTGATGGAACAAAATGCCTTGCTGAAGCGGCGAGAGAGAATAGATATCCTGCACGTTGGCCGCGCCGCCGGATACGGTAGCGACAACGGTGTCCAGCTCTGCCTGAGTGAGTGTAGCCAGAGGCAGCATTGTGGGGGTAAGCGCCGAGCAGTGTTTTGGAATACGGTTAGGCGGCACTGAGAACGCCGGTTTGTCCTGATTCGCTTGTACCGCCTGCGCCATTTCACACAGCACGGGCGTAGAGAAGATACGGCTGACATCAATCGTCCAGCCCAGATGGTGTAGCCGCTCTATCAAGTTGACGGCCATTAACGAGTGCCCGCCAAGCTCAAAGAAATGGTCATGGCGACCCACGCGATCCAGCTGCAGTAAGGTTTTCCAGCTATCCGCTAATGCGATCTCCACGTCCCCTTGCGGCGCTTCATAGCTGCGGGTTGCGACAGAAAGCAGGTCGGGAGCCGGGAGCGCCTTACGGTCGAGTTTTCCGTTAGGGGTCAGTGGAAACTGTTCCAGTGTGACAAAAGCGGCGGGCAACATATATTCAGCCAGATGCTGTGAGAGCTGTAGGCGCAATGCTGCGGGTTCGATTTCAGCACCGACATGGGGCCGGATATAGGCAACCAGCCGTTTATCGTTAGGATTATCTTCCCGGACGATAACGACGGCATCTTGCACTCCAGAACAGCCCATGAGACGCGCTTCGATTTCGCCAGGCTCAATACGGAAACCACGCAGTTTGATCTGAAAATCATTACGGCCTAAATATTCTATATTGCCATCGGCCAGCCAGCGGCCAAGGTCGCCGGTTTTGTACATCCTCGCACCGGGTTGGTCGGAGTACGGATCGGGAATAAAACGTTCAGCGGTCAGTTCGGGGCGGTTGAGGTAGCCGCGTGCAATGCCAACGCCGCCCAAATACATTTCGCCAGCAACGCCGAGTGGCGCGAGCTGACCCTTCGCATCAAGAATATAAACGTGGGTATTGTCGATCGGTTTCCCGATGGGCAAAAAATCGTCTCCGGTACGATGGTAATGATAGATCGTCGCACAGACGGTGCTTTCCGTCGGGCCATACGCGTTAATGACCTGTTTCGCCGTTGCCCAGCGTTTAGCTAATGCCGGAGGGCACGCTTCGCCCGCGAATATCAGCGTCGTCAAATCAGGAGGCTCAGCGGAGGCATCTAACGCACCCGCCGCAATCGGTGGAAGCGTCACATGAGTAATCGCCTGCGTTTGCAGTGTGTTGAGCAATGCATCGCCGGGCAAAAGCGCCTCACGAGAGGCCAGAATGAGGCTGGCGCCTTGGCACAGCGTGGTTGTCACTTCGGAAATGCAGGCATCGAAACTGAAAGAGGCAAACTGTAAAAGGCGGCTGTTTGCCGTGATGCCAAATGCGCGAATCTGTGCGTTAGCGAGATTACACAGACTACGATGCTCGATCATCACACCTTTCGGCTGACCAGTTGAGCCCGAAGTATAGATGACGTACGCCAGATGATGTGACGTCAACCCCAGCGCATGCGCATCCGGATTGTCTTGCGAGGCATGCTTAAAGACAGTGAATTGCGGATCGTCCAGTACCACCAGCGGCAACGTGCTGTTCAGCGTCTCAATCAGCGCCGTCTGGGTTAACAGTGCGACCGGTTTAGCATCATCCAGCATGTAGGCCAGACGCTCGGCTGGATAAGCAGGATCGAGTGGGACATAAGCCGCACCTGCTTTAAGAATACCCAATAGACCGACGATCATTTCCACGCTGCGTTCTACACAAATGGCAATACGATCATCCGGCTGCACGCCGAGTGACAGGAGATGATGGGCTAATTGGTTGGCACGACGATTAAGGCCGTCATAGCTGAGCGTCTGCTCCTCGAACACGACCGCAATAGCGTCAGGCGTTTGGGCAACCTGTTGTTCAAACCGTTGATGGATTAAGGCATCGTATGGGAAATCGCTATGGGTGGCGTTGAAACCCACCGATAATTGCTCGTATTCAGCAGCGGGCAATATATCGATAGCCTCTGCGAGCGTTTCCGGCGCATCGGTTAATAGGGTGACGAGCTGTTCTATTGCCTGCAACAGATAGGCATTCACCCGATTAGGATCGATAGGGCTGATGGTTTGGGTCGAGAGCGAAAAACACTCACGGTTATTATCAATTGAGATGCCCAATGGGTAGTTAGTGCGCTCACGGCTAAACAGGCTCTCTACACCGAACTGTCTTAAATTCGGCGCGTCGGCACCTCTGTCATTGGTGTGTCGACAATTGAGTAGGGTGCTGAACAGCGGCATAGTACCGAGCCCGCTGTATCGCTGGGCCGTGGACAGCGGTGTTTGTTCATAGCGTAATAAATTGGCGCAAATATCATTCGCGGTGTTGACTAGCGTTGCTACGCTCATACCCGCCAGTTTTATCCTGAAGGGCAGCGTATTGATAAACATGCCTAATGCGGTTGTACTGCCTTCAAGACCCGACATTCGTCCCGATAATGTCGTGCCGAACACAAGATCGTCTCGTCCACTGGTTCGTGCGATAACCAACGCCCAACTGGCGTGAAACAGCGCCGCTGGACTGATGCCGAACCGGCGGGCGGCGTCACGAATCGTTTGTGAAAGTTCAGGGCTAAGCGACTGACGTGCTTCTGCCGCGTTTTCACCGCTGGCTTGAACATTTGCTACACCAAATGGTGCTGTAATTTCGTCGATGTCCGCCAAATAGTCTTGGAAAAATGCTTCTGCTGCATGGTTTTTATCTTCCTGACGGGTATAAGCCACAAAGTTTCTATACGGGAATGATGGTGGAAGTGCCTCACCTTTTCCCATCAGAAACGCGGTCGTTTCCGCGAGTAGCTGACGCAGTGAAAGGTTGTCATCAATGATGTGGTGAAATTGAAGCAGTATATAAAGCGCCGGTGATGTTGAGTCAGGCGCTACGTACAGATGCATTAATGGTGCCTGTGACAAATCCATTGAGGCGTGTGAGGAGACGACTCTTTCCCGCATCGTGGTGACCACATCAACGCTGTTTTCTGGTTCCAGACGATGCACATTCAGCGTTGCATGGCGATGTACCACCTGAACCGGCTGCGTCAATTCCGTCCAGTGAATCGACGTACGTAGAATGTCGTGCCGGTTAATGACGGATTGTAGTGCTGCAATAAACGCATCCAGCTTTGTCTCATTCGCAACACGCAAGAGTGACGATACGACATAGGGATCGTTATCTGGGTGCAAACGATGATGGAAGAGAATCCCTTCCTGTAGTGAAGCCAGAGGGTAGATGTCTTGAATATTGGCGGCACCGCCAGAAACGGTGTCAGTAATGGCATCAATCTCCTGCTGCGACAGGGCTACCAGAGGCAGCATCTCAGGCGTGATTCTTTCAGCACCGTTGGGGATAAGGTTGTCTGGCGTAATGAAACGGGATTCGCCCCGATCGTGTTGAATGGCATCAGCCAGTTCGATGAGCGTCGGCGCGGTAAATACGCTGCGAACGTCGAGTTTTAAGCCGAGGTGACGCAGTTTTTCAATCAAACTGACGATCAGCAATGAATGGCCGCCGAGTTCAAAAAAGTGGTCATACCGTCCCACCCGTTCTAACCCTAGCAGGTCTTGCCAGATTTCAGCCAATGCCGTTTCAATGTCACCGACAGGCTCCTCATAGCCGCGTGTTACCACGGCGGAGCGTTCAGGCGCAGGCAGGGCTTTACGATCCAACTTGCCATTTGGCGTAAGCGGGAAGGCCTCAAGTGTGACAAACGCCGCCGGGATCATATAGTCGGCTAAATGCGTTGACAGCTGCTGGCGTAGATCGGCTGGTTCCAGCACCGCTTTGGGCTGAGGCTGAATGTAGGCCACCAGACGGGTATCTCCCGGAACATCCTCACGGGCGAGTACCACCGCTTCCTGAACGCCTGGGCACTGTACCAGGCGGGACTCGATTTCCCCCAGTTCAATACGGAAGCCGCGTACCTTGACCTGAAAGTCATTACGGCCCAGATAGTCCAGCGTACCGTCGGGCAGCCAGCGGGCGAGATCGCCGGTTTTGTAGAGTCGGGTTGCGGGGCTGTCAGAGAAAGGGTCGACAATAAAGCGCTCGGCAGTCAGGTCAGGACGGTTGAGGTAGCCGCGTGCGACACCTGCTCCGCCGATATAGAGCTCACCGGCGACGCCGACCGGCACCGGTTGGCCGTGCGGGTCAAGCAGGTAGGCACGTAGATCCGGCAAGGGCCGGCCAATAAGGCTACCGCGCCCGGCGGTGATATCGGCGGCGCTCAGTTCGCGGAAGGTGGCGTGAACGGTAATCTCGGTGATGCCGTACATATTAATCAGGCGGGTGCGCTCAAGCGGATTATCCGCTATCCACGGGGCCAGCATATGTAACTCTAGCGCTTCCCCGCCGAAGATGATGCAGCGCAGCGAATGATCGGTATCATCTCGCGCAGCAATCAACTGGCGGAACGCCCCCGGCGTCTGGTTAAGTACCGTCACACGCTCCCGACAGAGCAGGGAATAGAATTCCTGCGGTGAGCGGGCACAAAGCGTCGGTACGACAACCAGTTTGCCGCCGTAAGCGAGCGCTCCCCATATTTCCCAGACGGAAAAGTCGAACGCAAAGGAGTGGAACTGGGTCCAGACGTCGTTGCTGTCAAAGTGGAAATAGTCCTGCGTTGCGTCGAGCAGGCGGGTGACGCTGGCATGCTCGACCATGACGCCTTTGGGTTTACCGGTAGAGCCGGAGGTGTAGATGACATAGGCCAGATGGTCGGGCGTGACGCCCAGCGCGTGCGCGTCGGGATTGTGGTCAGGCTGCGCATCGAAGACGTCGTGCGCGTCAAGCAGTACGGTGGGCAGCGCGGTATCCGGCAGTGTAGCGGTCAATGCCGACTGGGTAAGGAGCGCTACGGGCGTGGCATCGTCGAGCATATAGGTGAGGCGCTCGGCGGGGTAGGACGGGTCGAGAGGGAGATAGGCGGCACCCGCCTTGAGGATGGCGAGCAGGCCAATAATCATCTCGGGGCTGCGTTCGACGCAAATGGCGACGAGGTCGTCGGGTTTGACACCGAGGCTGATGAGATGATGTGCGAGCTGGTTGGCGCGCTGGTTAAGTGTCTGATAGGTGAGCGAGTGTGATTCGTAGACGACGGCGATAGCATTCGGGAAGCGCTGTGCCTGATCTTCGACGCGAGCCTGAATCAGCGCAGGCGTTGGGCATACGGCATCGGCTGGATTAAAGTCAACCAGCACCTGCTGGCGTTCGCTGTCCGACAACATAGGAACGGACCAAAGAGGCTGTGTAACATCGGTGGCAATGGCCGTTAATACGTTCACTACGTAGCCAGCCACGCGTTCAATCGTTTCTCGATCGAAGAGATCGATGGCATATTCCAGTGAGCCAGTCAGACCATTTTCCGTCTCGTTAACCGATAACATCAGGTCAAATTGAGCGCTGTGTTTGGGTTGTTCAATAAAAGAGACGTCCAGATCGGGCAGCATTAATTTCTGTGAAGCTGTGTTATTCAGAGCCAACATCACCTGAAAGATGGGGCTGTAGCTGAGGCTGCGTGCTGGCTGTACCACTTCTACGACCTGATCGAACGGAAGATCCTGATGGGCATAAGCGGAAAGTGATTGTTCTCTAACCTGCGTCAGCAGTGCTTCCAAGGTTTTACATTCATCCAGTTCAATGCGGAGTGCCAGCGTGTTCACAAAGAAGCCTATCAGCCCTTCCAGCTCGTGGCGGGTGCGGTTGGCGATCGGCGTGCCAATAACGATATCATCTTGGCCACTGAGGCGAGACAGCACGAGACTCCATGCGGCAAGTACGGTCATAAACAGCGTGGTTCCCTGCTGATGACCTTGTGTTTTGAGCGCATTAAGAACATCAGCACTGAGACGGAAAGACACGTGGCTGCCCGCATAGCGCTGCACCGCGGGGCGTGGACGGTCAGTTGGCAGTTCTAACAGCGCGGGCGCGCCCTGTAACTGGCTATGCCAAAAATCACGTTGCTCGGCGAGCGTATCTTCTTTGAGCCAGCCGTGTTGCCAGGCGGCATAATCGGCGTACTGAATCGGTAGCGGTGGTAAATGTGCCGCATGGCCGCTGAGTGCGGCGCGATACAGGGCAGAAAATTCACGCACGAAGATCCCCAGAGACCAGCCATCGGAGATGATATGGTGTTGGGTAATGAGCAAAACATGTTCTTCATCGCTCAGCTGCAATAGCTGTCCACGAATTAGCGGGCCTTGCATAAGGTCGAATGGTTCACGCGCTTCACTCTCGGTCAACTCGGCCACCCGTTGGGCTCGCGCCGTCTCGTCAAGGTCGCGCAGGTCGAGGCTGGATAGACAAAAGCGGGTTTCTTCAGGGGCAATCTGTTGAGAGGGTTGACCATCAACCAGCGCAAAGTGTGTGCGAAGGCTTTCATGGCGAGCGATCAGACCATCTAGCGCCGTCGTAAGCGCCGGTTTATCGAGTTTGCCGGTCAGCCGTAGAGCCGCAGGAAGATGATAGGCCTGACTAGCGGCCTGATCGAGCTGACCAATAAACCACAGCCGCTGTTGAGCGAAAGAGAGTGGCAGCGGCATGTTCCGATCGACTTTCTTAATCGATGGGCGCTGTTGGTGTCCACGTTGCTTTAGCTGTTCTTTAACTTTTTTCTCCAGAACGGCGCGTTTTAGCTCTTCAATGCTCATGTTTTCTTTATTCATCGTTCGTATCTCCGTCTAAAATCGCCATTAATTCTTCTGCTGACATTGAGTCGAGATCGTGTGTGAGTGCATCGGTGTCATTTCCCCAGGCTGCGTGTATTTGTGCGGCCAAAATGACCTCCGCCAGCGCGGATAGCTGGGGATGTTGGAAAATGGCAACGATGGGGATATCGGTTAAAAATTCTGCGCGTATACGGGCATTCAATTGAACCGCAAGGAGCGAGTGCCCGCCGAGCTCAAAGAAATGGTCATGACGTCCTACACGCTCCACTCCCAGTAGCGTTTGCCAAATTTGAGCCAGCGCGTGTTCCAGATCACCTTGTGGCGCTTCATAGCCGCGAGTCGCCATCGCCGACTGGTCTGGTGCCGGTAGCGCCTTGCGATCAAGTTTGCCATTTGGTGTGAGCGGGAAGGCGTCCAGTGTGACGAACGCACTCGGGATCATGTACTCAGCCACCCCCTCGCTAAGTCTTTGTCGTAGATCGGCAGGTTCGAGCACCGTATCAGGCTGAGCGAGTAGGTAGGCAACCAGTCGTTTGTCGCCGGGGCTATCTTCACGGGCAATGACCACGGCATCGTGTACTCCGTGACACCGGGCGAGGCGAGTTTCAATTTCGCCCAATTCAATGCGGAAACCGCGTACTTTGACCTGAAAATCGTTACGGCCCAGATACTCAAGGGTACCGTCAGGCAGCCAGCGGCCGAGATCGCCGGTCTTGTACATCCGGGCTTCTGGTGCTCCTGAGAACGGATCGGTAATAAAACGTTCTGCCGTGAGATCGGGGCGACCAAGATAACCGCGCACAACGCCTGCACCGGCGATATGGATTTCGCCCGCGACGCCAAGAGGAACCACGCGCCCCTGCGCGTCCAGAATATAGATTTGGGTGTTGGCGATGGGGTGACCAATATAAGGCGTTGGTGTCGTCAGGCCGTTTAGCGTGGACCAGATCGTGGTTTCTGTCGGACCATACAGATTCCAGAGCGTCGTTACCTTCTGAAGCAGCGCCGTCGCCAGATTCTCAGGCAGAGCTTCCCCTCCACACAGCGCTTTAAAGCCCGGCGGCAGAGCGAAGTCGCGTAACTCCACTAACATACGCCAGGTCGACGGCGTGGCCTGCATGAAGGACACCGCATGGCGTTCGATCAGCATGGCCAACTGTTGTGCATCCGCCGCCTGTGCCTGTGTAGCCAGAATCAGCCGTGCACCGTTCAATAACGGCAGGAAAATTTCTAATATGGAGATGTCAAAAGAAAGTGATGTGACGCCGAGCAAAACATCCTCTTGGGCGATACCTGGTTCCTTACGCATTGAACAGAGGAAATTAACCATGTTGGCATGTTCAACCATGACGCCTTTAGGTTTACCCGTCGAGCCTGAGGTGTAAATCACATAGGCCAGATGGCGTGGCGTGAGCCCCTGTTTCCGGGCGTCAAGCGGGGTATCCGGTTCGTTATCAAACGGACGGGTTTCTCCGTCATCAAGCAGGATCACAGGCAGGCTGCCGTTCATTATCCCGAGATGGGCTGACTGGGAGATCAGTGCGACGGGTTTGGCATCATCAAGCATGTAGCGCAGACGCTCTACGGGATAAGTGGGATCTAATGGCACATAGGCCCCGCCGGCTTTGAGAATACCGAGCAGCCCGACAACCATGTCCAGACCACGCTCGACGCAAATCGCGACCCGCTCATCGGGCCGTACGCCGAACGAAATAAGGTGGTGGGCAAGGCGATTAGCCCGGCGATTAAGCTCGTCATAGCTGAGGGAGGCTTCCCCGAATACCACCGCGATGGCGTCGGGCGTGCAGGCAACCTGTGCTTCAAACAGCTCGTGGATAAGCGCGTGCCGTGGGATATCCGCGTCGGTTGCGTTGAAATCAACCAGCATCTGTTGACGTTCGCTGTCCGGCAGCACCGGTAGGTTCAGTATGGAACGCTGCGGTTCTGTTTCCAGCGCGTCGACCAGACTGCTGATTGCCGTCATCAGATAGTTCAACAGACGATGAGGATCGATGTCTTCCAGCGTCTGCGCAACCAAACTAAATCCTTCGCCCCGGTCGTCAACTGCAAGCGTGAGTGGATAATTGGTTCGTTCCTCTGAGGTCAGCACACGAATGTCGCTCAAGGTATTGTCGGTCGAGCTGGCCTGTGTATGGCGGTAGTTGAGTAAGGTACTGAATAGCGGCATGGGTGGTGCTACGCCGCTGCAGCGTTGAGCCAGCGCCAGCGGTGCTTGCTCATGCTCCAGTAGCGTCATCAAATCGTGTGAGGTGCGCTCAACCACCTCCGCTGCGCCGCGATCCGCAAGAGAAATTCGCAGCGGCAGCGTATTGATAAACATCCCCATAATACGGTCAGCCCCTTCAGCACCAGCAAGGCGGCCGAGCAGAACAGAGCCGAATACCACGTCATCACGACCGCTGGTCTGCGCCAGAACCTGCGCCCAGGCCACATGGAACAACACGCCTGGGCTGACGCCAAGATGACGTGCCTGTTGTCGAATAGCGGATGCCAGTGTGGCATCCAACACCAGACGAGCTTCGTGGATATCCCCGCCGCTACCTTGTACGTTGAGTAACCCAAAAGGTGCGGTCGGTTCATCAACATCAGCTAGCTTGTCGCGGAAATACGCTTCATGTGCTGAGTTCGGTACGCTTAGCGTCTGGGCGATAAAATTGCGGTACGGGAGCGGCGTCGGTAACGCGTCAGCCTGATGCTGCAATAACAAACGGATTTCACCGACGATCAGCGCCAGCGTCATATGATCGCTAATCAGATGATGGAAGCTCAGTGCCAGCAGCCATTCGTTTTGCAGGGGATCGTGAGCGATATCTGCCCTAAACAACGGCGCCTGACTGAGATCGATCCTGCGTGTACGCGGCTCGGTATGAGCCTGCAACTGTGCCAATACATCTTCCGGTGACGTCGGTTCAAAATGGTTGATTGGCAGTATTGCCTGACGCCAGACGACCTGCACCGGCTGGCTTAAATCCTGCCAGCACACGGCGGTGCGCAGAATGTCGTGGCGATCGATAACTTGTTGCAGTGCACTGAGAAACGCATCAAGACGTTCGCGGTGGGTAAAGGCCACCATGCTGCGGAGCAGATAAGTATCGCCCTGTTCTTGCAGGAGATGGTGGAAGAGAATGCCTTCTTGCAACGGTGCGAGCGGATAGATGTCTTGTATATTGCTCGCACCACCAGACACGGTATCGGTTATCCGGTCGATCTCCGGCTGAGTGAGCGTCACCAGCGGCAGCAGGTCGGGCGTGATGGCGGTACTGTCCGCCGGAATGCGGTTAGGTGGCACCACAACGGCCGGTTTATCCTGATGCGCCAGTATCGCCTGTGCCATGTCACTGAGCACCGGTGTGGAGAAAACACCGCGTACATCAAGCGCCAATCCTGCTCGGCGGAGTCGTTCAATCAGGCTGACGATCAGCAGCGAGTGGCCGCCGAGCGCGAAGAAGTGGTCGTGGCGGCCGACGCGCGTCAGACCCAGCAGGTCCTGCCAGACGGCGGCCAGTGCGGTTTCGACCTCACCCTGCGGGGCTTCATAGTCGCGGGTCGCCACGGCGGACTGGTCAGGCGCCGGCAGGGCCTTGCGGTCGAGCTTGCCGTTCGGGGTGAGCGGGAAGGCATCCAGGGTGACAAAGGCGCCGGGCACCATGTATTCGGCCAGATGTTGTCCGAGCTGCTGGCGCAGGTCGGCGGGGTCGGGCGTGACGCCGGGCTGAGGACAGAGGTAGGCGACCAGCCGGGTGTCGCCGGGGCTGTCCTCGCGGGCGACGACCACGGCTTCCTGCACGCCGGGACATTGCATAAGGCGGGCCTCGATTTCCCCCAGCTCGATACGGAAGCCGCGCAGCTTGACCTGGAAGTCATTACGGCCGAGGTATTCGAGGCTGCCATCGGGCAGCCAGCGGGCCAGGTCACCGGTCTTGTAGAGACGGGCACCGGGCTGGTTGATGAACGGGTCGGGAATAAAGCGCTCGGCGGTGAGGTCGGGGCGGTTGAGATAACCGCGGGCGACGCCGACGCCGCCGATATGGAGTTCACCAGCGACACCGAGGGGCACAGGCTGGCCGAGGGTGTCGAGGATATAGAGCTGGGTATTGGCGATGGGGCGGCCAATGGGAACAAAACTGCGGTGGTCGTCAGGCTGACAGGCCCAGAAGGTGACGTCAATGGCGGCTTCGGTAGGGCCATAGAGGTTATGGAGCTGGGCGTTGAAGCGGGCAAAGAAGCGCTGCTGCAACTCGGCAGGCAGGGCTTCGCCGCTGCAGATGACACGACGCAGGGAGTCACAGGCACAGTCTGCATCGGCCCACTGAACGAACTGCTGGAGCATGGAGGGCACGAAGTGCAGGGTGGTGATGCCGGTACGCTCAATGAGCTGCGCGAGGTAGGCCGCATCCTTGTGTCCGTCAGGGCGGGCCATGACGAGGCGTGCACCGTAGAGCAGGGGCCAGAAGAACTCCCAGACGGAGACGTCAAAGCTGAAGGGGGTCTTTTGCAGCACGCGGTCATCGGGGGTGAGGCGATAGGTGTTCTGCATCCAGACGAGGCGGTTGCAGAGTGCGCGGTGGCTGTTCATGACACCCTTGGGCTTGCCGGTGGAGCCGGAGGTGTAGATGACGTAGGCCAGATGGTGGGCATCCAGACCGGGGACGTGAGGGTTGTCCTCACTCAGGTGGCTGAAGTCGGCGGTATCGAGCAGGATGCGCGGGACGTCTCCGGTCAGCAGGGCGCGCTGGTTCGCCTGAGTCAGCAGTGCGACCGGGCTGGCATCGTCGAGCATGTAGGCGAGGCGCTCGGCGGGGTAGCCGGGGTCAAGGGGAACATAGGCGGCGCCGGCCTTGAGAATGGCGAGCAGGCCGATGACCATGTCGAGCGAGCGCTCGACGCAAATGGCGATGCGGTCATCGGGTTTTACGCCGAGGTCGATGAGGTGGTGCGCGAGCTGGTTGGCGCGGCGGTTGAGCGCGTCATAGGTAAGGTGCTGGTCTTCAAAGAGCACAGCGGTGGTATCGGGTGTGCGAGCGGCCTGGTCTTCGACGAGCTGATGGATAAGGGCGTCGTGCGGGAAGTCGGCCTCGGTGGCATTGAAGTCGAGCATGACCTGCCGGCGCTCACTGTCCGGTAGTATGGGCAGGGTGGCGACAGGTTGCGTCACATCGTCGGCCATCGCCATCAGGATATTCTCTACATAACCCACCACGCGAAGGATGGTTTCGCGGTCGAACAGGTCGGTGGCGTAGACCAGCCCACCGTTGAGGCCATTTTCAGTCTCGATAAGCGACAGCGACAGATCAAAGTGGGTGCTATGCTGCGGCCGCTCAACGGCAGAGAGCGTAAGATCGGGCAGCGTCAGGGCCTGTGCTGGGGTGTTGTTCAGCGACAGCATCACCTGGAAAATGGGGCTGTAACTGAGGCTGCGAGCGGGCTGCAGGATCTCTACGACCTGTTCGAACGGCAGGGCCTGATGGGCGTAGGCGTCCAGCGCCCGCTCACGCACCTGATCGAGCAGATCTGCGACGGCGTGGCAGCGGCCCGGCTCGGTGCGCAATGCCAGCGTGTTGACGAAGAAGCCGACCATGCCCTCCAGCTCCTGACGGGGACGGTTGGCAACCGGGGTGCCGATGACGATATCGTCCTGCCCGCTGAGGCGGGACAGCACCACCGACCAGGCGGCCAGCAGCGTCATAAACAGGGTCGTGCCCTGCTGCCGGTTCAGTGCATGAAGGCGACGGAGCTGTCCCGCATCCAGATGGAAGGGAACCTGATCGCCCGCATAGCGCTGTACCGACGGGCGGGGCCGGTCGGTCGGGATCTCCAGCAGGGCCGGTGCCCTGCAACTGATCGCGCCAGTAGTCACGCAGGTCGTTAAGTGTTTCCCCCTGCAGCCACTGACGCTGCCAGACGGCGTAGTCGGCGTACTGAACCGGCAGTGGCGGTAAGTTCGCCTCGCTACCCTCCAACGCGGCCTGATACAGGGCTGCCAGCTCACGTGCCAGAATGCCGATGGACCAGCCGTCGGAGATAATGTGGTGCTGGGTCAGCAGCAGCACATGGGTGTTGTCATCCAACTGCAGCAACTGACCGCGGATCAGCGGCCCCTGCGTCAGATCAAAACGCGCCCGCGCTTCCTGTTCGGCCAGTTCTGCCACGCGTGTGGTGCGGGCCGCCTCGTCCAGCTTACGCAGGTCATGGCTGGACAGGCTGAAGCCGAGCGTATCCGGATCAATCTGCTGGGCGGGCTGCCCGTCGATTGAGGTAAAGCGGGTGCGCAGGCTTTCGTGACGGGCGACGAGCCCGTTGAGTGCGGTCGTGAGTGCCGGGCGGTCAAGCCGGCCGGTAAGATGCAGTGCGGCCGGCAGGTGGTAGGCCTGACTGGCGGCCGGATCGAACTGGGCGAGGAACCACAGCCGCTGCTGGGAAAACGACAGCGGCAGGGGCTGAGTGCGGTCGGCCACGGGCAGGGTGAACGGCGCATCGTGCGCGGTGGCCGTGACGGCGGCGGCCAGATCGCACAGCGTCGGGTGGGCAAACAGTGTCGCCAGTGCGACGTCCATGCCGGCCTTGTTCATGCGGTTCAGCAACTGCACCGCCAGCAGCGAGTGACCGCCGAGGGCAAAGAACTGATCGTGACGACCGACACGATCCAGCCCGAGCAGCTCTTGCCAAAGCGCGGCCAGCGCGGTTTCGATCCCGCCCTGCGGCGCTTCATAGTCGCGGGTGGCAAAGGCAGTCTGATCCGGGGCCGGGAGGGCCTTGCGGTCGAGCTTGCCGTTCGGGGTGAGCGGGAAGGCATCGAGGGTGACAAAGGCACCGGGTACCATGTATTCGGCCAGATGTTGCCCGAGCTGCTGGCGCAGGTCTGCCGGGTCGGGCGTGACGCCGGGCTGCGGGCAGAGGTAGGCGACCAGCCGGGTGTCGCCGGGGCTGTCCTCGCGGGCGACGACCACGGCTTCCTGCACGCCGGGACACTGCATAAGGCGGGCCTCGATTTCCCCCAGCTCGATACGGAAGCCGCGCAGCTTGACCTGGAAGTCGTTACGGCCGAGGTATTCGAGGCTGCCGTCGGGCAGCCAGCGGGCCAGGTCACCGGTCTTGTAGAGTCTGGCTCCGGGCTGATTGCTGAACGGGTCGGGAATAAAGCGCTCGGCGGTGAGGTCGGGGCGGTTGAGATAACCGCGGGCGACGCCGACGCCGCCGATATGGAGTTCACCGGCGACACCGAGGGGCACAGGTTGGCCGAGGGTGTCGAGGATATAGAGCTGGGTATTGGCGATGGGGCGGCCAATGGGAACAAAGCTGCGGTGGTCGTCCGGCTGACAGGCCCAGAAGGTGACGTCAATGGCGGCTTCGGTAGGGCCATAGAGGTTATGGAGCTGGGCGTTGAAGCGGGCAAAGAAGCGCTGCTGCAACTCGGCAGGCAGGGCTTCGCCGCTGCAGATAACGCGGCGCAGGGAGTCACAGGCACAGTCTGCATCGGCCCACTGAACGAACTGCTGAAGCATGGAGGGCACGAAGTGCAGGGTGGTGATGCCGGTGCGCTCAATGAGCTGCGCGAGATAGGCCGCATCCTTGTGTCCGTCAGGGCGGGCCATGACGAGGCGTGCACCGTAGAGCAGGGGCCAGAAGAACTCCCAGACGGAGACGTCAAAGCTGAAGGGGGTCTTTTGCAGCACGCGGTCATCGGGGGTGAGGCGATAGGTGTTCTGCATCCAGACGAGGCGGTTGCAGAGCCCGCGGTGGCTGTTCATGACACCCTTGGGCTTGCCGGTGGAGCCGGAGGTGTAGATGACGTAGGCCAGATGGTGGGCATCCAGACCGGCGATGTGAGGGTTGTCCTCACTCAGGTGGCTGAAGTCGGCGGTATCGAGCAGGATGCGCGGGATGTCTCCGGTCAGCAGGGCGCGCTGGTTCGCCTGAGTCAGCAGTGCCACCGGGCTGGCATCGTCGAGCATGTAGGCGAGGCGCTCGGCAGGGTAGCCGGGGTCAAGGGGAACATAGGCGGCGCCGGCCTTGAGAATGGCGAGCAGGCCGATGACCATGTCGAGCGAGCGCTCGACGCAAATGGCGATGCGGTCATCGGGTTGAACGCCGAGGTCGATGAGGTGATGCGCGAGCTGGTTGGCGCGGCGGTTGAGCGCGTCATAGGTAAGGTGCTGGTCTTCAAAGAGCACGGCGGTGGTGTCAGGAGTACGAGCGGCCTGATCTTCGACGAGCTGATGGATAAGGGCATCGTGCGGGAAGTCGGCCTCGGTGGCATTGAAGTCGAGCATGACCTGCCGGCGCTCATTGTCCGGCAGCATGGGCAGGGTGGCGACAGGTTGCGTCACATCGTCGGCCATCGCCATCAGGATATTCTCTACATAACCCACCACGCGAAGGATGGTTTCGCGGTCGAACAGGTCGGTGGCGTAGACCAGCCCACCGTTGAGGCCATTTTCAGTCTCGATAAGCGACAGCGACAGATCAAAGTGGGTGCTATGCTGCGGCCGCTCAACGGCAGAGAGCGTAAGATCGGGCAGCGTCAGGGCCTGTGCTGGGGTGTTGTTCAGCGACAGCATCACCTGGAAAATGGGGCTGTAACTGAGGCTGCGAGCGGGCTGCAGGATCTCTACGACCTGTTCGAACGGCAGGGCCTGATGGGCGTAGGCGTCCAGCGCCCGCTCACGCACCTGATCGAGCAGATCTGCGACGGCGTGGCAGCGGCCCGGCTCGGTGCGCAATGCCAGCGTGTTGACGAAGAAGCCGACCATGCCCTCCAGCTCCTGACGGGGACGGTTGGCAACCGGGGTGCCGATGACGATATCGTCCTGCCCGCTGAGGCGGGACAGCACCACCGACCAGGCGGCCAGCAGCGTCATAAACAGGGTCGTGCCCTGCTGCCGGTTCAGTGCATGAAGGCGACGGAGCTGTCCCGCATCCAGATGGAAGGGAACCTGATCGCCCGCATAGCGCTGTACCGACGGGCGGGGCCGGTCGGTCGGGATCTCCAGCAGGGCCGGTGCCCCCTGCAACTGATCGCGCCAGTAGTCACGCAGGTCGTTAAGTGTTTCCCCCTGCAGCCACTGACGCTGCCAGACGGCGTAGTCGGCGTACTGAACCGGCAGTGGCGGTAAGTTCGCCTCGCTACCCTCCAACGCGGCCTGATACAGGGCTGCCAGCTCACGTGCCAGAATGCCGATGGACCAGCCGTCGGAGATAATGTGGTGCTGGGTCAGCAGCAGCACATGGGTGTTGTCATCCAACTGCAGCAACTGACCGCGGATCAGCGGCCCTGCGTCAGATCAAAACGCGCCCGCGCTTCCTGTTCGGCCAGTTCTGCCACGCGTGTGGTGCGGGCCGCCTCGTCCAGCTTACGCAGGTCATGGCTGGACAGGCTGAAGCCGAGCGTATCCGGATCAATCTGCTGGGCGGGCTGCCCGTCGATTGAGGTAAAGCGGGTGCGCAGGCTTTCGTGACGGGCGACGAGCCCGTTGAGTGCGGTCGTGAGTGCCGGGCGGTCAAGCCGGCCGGTAAGATGCAGTGCGGCCGGCAGGTGGTAGGCCTGACTGGCGGCCGGATCGAGCTGGGCGAGGAACCACAGCCGCTGCTGGGAAAACGACAGCGGCAGGGGCTGAGTGCGGTCGGCCACGGGCAGGGTGAACGGCGCATCGTGCGCGGTGGCCGTGACGGCGGCGGCCAGATCGCACAGCGTCGGGTGGGCAAACAGTGTCGCCAGTGCGACGTCCATGCCGGCCTTGTTCATGCGGTTCAGCAACTGCACCGCCAGCAGCGAGTGACCGCCGAGGGCAAAGAACTGATCGTGACGACCGACACGATCCAGCCCGAGCAGCTCTTGCCAAAGCGCGGCCAGCGCGGTTTCGATCCCGCCCTGCGGCGCTTCATAGTCGCGGGTGGCAAAGGCAGTCTGATCCGGGGCCGGGAGGGCCTTGCGGTCGAGCTTGCCGTTCGGGGTGAGCGGCAGGGCGTCAAGCGTGACAAAGGCTGACGGGATCATGTAGTCCGCCAGCGAGGCGGCAAGCTGCTGGCGCAGCGCCGCAGGATGCAGCTCAGCATCAGGCCGGGCGCAGAGATAGGCCACCAGACGCGTATCGCCGGGGCTGTCTTCGCGGGCTATCACCACGGCGTCCTGTACCCCCGGACAGCGCAAGAGACGGGACTCGATTTCACCCGCTTCGATACGGAAACCGCGCACCTTAATCTGGAAATCGTTACGGCCCAGATAGTCAATGTTGCCGTCGGGCAGCCAGCGGGCCAGATCGCCGGTCTTGTAGATCCGGGCCGCTGGGTCGGCGGAGAACGGGTCGGGAATAAAGCGTTCGGCGGTGAGGTCGGGACGGTGGAGGTAGCCGCGGGCGACGCCGGCCCCGCCGATATGGAGTTCACCGGTGACGCCAATCGGGACGGGCTGGTCCTGCGCATCCAGAATATAGAGGCGGGTATTGGCGAGCGGTTTGCCGATAGTCGGCAGCGGCTGGGTGCGGTCGACCACACAGGCGGTGGCATCAACGGTACATTCGGTCGGGCCGTACACGTTGATAAAGCGGGTGTCGGACAGCGACTGCAGGCGCGACCAGACGGCGGGCGAAATCGCCTCACCGCCGATGAGTACCTGCGCGGGCTGGTAGGCCGGGTCGCTGCCCAGTCCAGCGTCGAGCAGCCACTGCAACTGCACTGGGGTGCAGTCAAACAGGTCAACGGCGTGGCGGGCGAAATAGCGCCAAAGCTGATGGGCATCGGCGCGGAGGGCGTCGGGAACCAGCACTAGGGTGTGGCCGGACAGCAACTGTATCCAGTTTTTCACCGAGGCATCGAAGACAATGCTGGCGTTGAGGGCAATGCGGCTGGGGTGGTCGAGTGCCAGCAACGTGTGTAACCCAGTGGCGAGGTTAATCACGTTCCGGTGTGCGACCATGACGCCTTTGGGCCTGCCGGTAGAGCCGGAGGTGTAGATGACATAGGCCAGATGGGCGGCGTGCAGCCCCTGAACCACGGGATTGGTGTCCGGGCAGGCTGCGGCGGCAGGCGTATCGAGCAGCACGGTAGGCAGCGTGCTGTTGAGCTGCGCCACTTGCGCGGACTGGGTGAGCAGGGCAACCGGGGCGGCATCGTCGAGTATATAGGCAAGGCGCTCCGCCGGATAGGCGGGATCCATCGGGACGTAGGCGGCCCCGGCTTTGAGGATGCCTAGCAGGCCAACCATCATCTCCAGGCTGCGCTCGACGCAGAGGGCAACGCGGTCATCGGGCTGGACGCCGAGGGCGATGAGGTGGTGCGCCAGCTGATTGGCGCGGCGGTTGAGTTCGCGGTAGGTAAGGTGCTGATCTTCAAACAGCACGGCGATAGCCTCGGGTGTCTGTTCGGCCTGTGCTTCAAACCGTTGCTGAATCAACATCTCACGCGGGAAGTCTGCATCGGTGGCGTTGAAATCAACCAGCACCTGCTGGCGCTCGGATTTCGGTAATATAGGCTGACTTAGCGCTGGCTGCTGCGGTGTTTTCTCCAGCGACGTGACCAGATTCTCGATCGCGGTAAGCATATAGTGAACGATCCGTTCAGGGTCGACGCCCATGACGGTTTTTGCGGTCAGGTTAAAGCCATCGCCCAGATCGTCCACTGACAGCGTGATCGGATAGTTAGTACGCTCTCGCCCACTCAATTGGCGCATACCTTCCCAGAATTGACTGCTGGCATCTTTCTGAGAATGACGATAGTTGAATAGCGTGCTAAACAGCGGAAGAGGAGGAGGAACTTGACTGCACTGCTGAGCCAATGCCAGCGGTGCCTGTTCATGGGCTAATAACATCATCAGCTCATGAGACGTGGCCTGAACAACATCGTGTACGCTGCGTTCACGGAGCGATACGCGTAGCGGCAGCGTGTTGATGAACATCCCCATCACCCGATCGGCCCCCAAGTTCCCCTGCAAGCGCCCCGAAAGCACGGAACCAAAGACCACGTCATCACGACCGCTGGTCAGTGCAAGGACCTGTGCCCAGGCAACATGGAATAGCACACTTGAGCTAATCCCCAGATGGCGTGCCTGACGGCGGAGGGCATCAGCCAGTGAGGAATCGAGTGAAAGACGCGCTTCAGTGATGTCCTCGCCGTTACCTTGTACATCCACGAGATCGAAAGGTGCTGTCGGCGTGTCAATATCCGCCAGTCGGTTGCGGAAATACTGCTCATGTTCAGAAAGCGGGACGCTCAGGATCTGCGCGATAAAGTTGCGATACGGTAGCGGTTTAGGCAGGGCTTCCGGCCTATCCTCCAACAGCAGGCGGATTTCATCGATGATCAACGCCTGTGTTATATGGTCGCTGATCAAATGATGGATGCTCAACGACAATAGCCATTCGCCGCAAACCGGATCATGCGCTGTCGTCGCCGAAAGCAACGGTGCATTGCTGAGATTGAGCCGATGATTACTGGGATCGGTAGCCGCACGTAATTGCGCTGGGACAGTATCTGATGATGTTGTCGTCAGGGTGTTTACCGTCAGCGGCGCCTGCCGCCAAACCACCTGCACGGGTTGATGGAGCCCTTGCCAGCAGATAGCGGTACGCAGAATATCGTGGCGTGCGATAACCTGTTGCAATACATCGAGAAAAGCATCAAGGCGTGTCTGCGAGTCAAAGGCAAGCAGACTGTTTAACAGATAAGTATCGCCTTTCTCCTGTAACTGATAATGGAACAGAATGCCTTCCTGCAAAGGGGCTAGCGGGTAGATATCCTGCACATTGGCTACGCCGTCGGGTACCGTAGCGATAACGGTATCGATCTCTTCCTGAGACAGTGTGACCAGTGGCAACAGCTCAGGCGTAATGGCTGTGGCGTCTATGGCAATATGATTAGGCGGCACGATGAACGTTGATTTATCCTGATTCGCCAGTATTTCCTGTGCCATGTCGCAGAGAATCGGGGTAGAAAAGAGGCTTCGGGCTTCAGGTGTCCAGCCAAGGTTGCGTAGACGTTCAATGAGTCTGACTATTATTAGCGAATGGCCACCGAGTTCGAAGAACTGATCGTGTCGTCCGACGCGATCCAGCCCCAGTAGGTCTTGCCAGATTTGTGCAAGTGCAATCTCCAACTCGCCCTGCGGTGCTTCATAGTCGTGACGAGCGACGGCCGTTTGGCCGGGTGCTGGGAGCGCATTGCGATCGAGTTTACCGTTCGACGTGAGTGGGAAAACATCAAGAACGACAAATGCAGAAGGCACCATATACTCTGCCAGATGCCGACTGAGCTGTTGGCGCAGGTCGGTAGGGTGCAGTTCTGCACCTGGTTGCGGGCAAAGATAGGCGACCAGTCGGGCGTCGCCGGTGCTGTCTTCACGGGCAATCACCACGGCTTCGCCGACGCCGCTGCACTGTATCAAGTGCGTTTCGATTTCACCCAGTTCAATACGGAAACCGCGCAGTTTGATCTGGAAGTCGTTACGGCCCAGATAGTCGATATCACCGTTGGGCAACCAGCGGCCGAGGTCGCCCGTTTTGTAGAGGCGAGCATCAGGAGTATCGGTAAATGGATCGGCAATAAAACGCTCTGCTGTCAGTTCCGGACGATTAAGATAGCCGCGTGCGACACCCGCGCCGCCAATATAGATTTCACCGGCGACACCAAGGGGAACGGGCTGTTTTTGCTCATCCAGAATGTAGATTTGTGTATTGGCAATCGGGCGACCAATCGGCGGTGTTCCATTATGGCTTGCATCGCAGCAAGACAAGGTGGCACAGACGGTAATTTCCGTTGGACCGTAAGCATTAAACACTCGTCGGCCTGATGCCCAGCGCTTAACCTGCGCGGCTGTACAAGCTTCTCCTCCCAGAATCAGGGTCTTCAGCAGAGGTAATTCGGCATCGGATGGTAGGGCACTGGCGGCAATAGGCGGTAATAACGCATGAGTCACCGCTTGCGTTTTCAATGTCGTCAGCAGCGCCTCACCGGGCAATAATGCTTCTCTGGGTGCAAGTACCAAACAACCACCATGAGAAAGGGTCGTCGCAACTTCAAACACACAGGCATCAAAACTGAAAGAAGCAAACTGCAACAGGCGGCTGTCACGGGTGATATTGAAGGCATCAGCCAGCGCATCAACCAAATTACACAAGCTACGATGTTCAACCATGACCCCTTTGGGTTTACCCGTAGAGCCGGAGGTGTAGATCACATAGGCCAGATGATTTGGCGTCAGGCCGAACGCCTGTGGTGTCGGGTTACTGTCTGGTGTCTCGTCAGCGATAGCGGCTGGCAGATTATCGAGTTCGATCACAGGCAGAGGGCTATCCAGTAGCGTGACGAGAGCGGTTTGCGTCAGCAGCGCGACAGGGGCGGCATCCTCCAGCATGTAAGTCAGACGATCGACAGGGTAAGAGGGATCCAGCGGGACATAGGCGGCACCGGCTTTGAGGATGCCGAGCAGACCAACAATCATCTCCAGACCACGCTCGACGCAAATCGCGATCCGATCGTCCGGCTGCACGCCGAGCGTGAGCAGATGATGGGCGAGGCGGTTGGCACGGCGATTGAGTTGATCGTAACTGAGAGTGTGCTTACCGAATATAACCGCAACGGCATCCGGCGTCTGGCTCGCCACGTGTTCGATGCGCTCGTGAATCAGCGCGTGCGGCAGGCTATCCGTATCGGTGGCGTTAAAGCCAATCAGCAATTGTTGACGTTCTGATTCCGGTAGCACAGATAGGCTGCGTATCGGTCGCTGGGGCTCTGTTTCCAATGCGGCAGTCAGGCCGCTGAGCGCCGTGATCAGGTAATTCACCACGCGCTCAGGATCGATACCCTCAATAGCCTGCGCTTCCAGACTGAACGCGTTACCCCGATCGTTGACAGAAAGAATGAGTGGATAATTGGTGCGCTCTTCCGATGTGAGTAAACGCATTCCGCTCCAGGCAAGATCGTCAATATCTTGTGAGCTATGGCGATAGTTGAACAGCGTGCTGAACAACGGCATCGGCGGCGTCACACCGCTACAGCGTTGAGCCAATGCCAGAGAGGCTTGTTCATGTTCCAGTAGCGTCATCAAATTGTGCGAGGTGTGCTCAACCACATCTGCTACGCCGCGATCCGCAAGAGAAATTCGTAGCGGCAGCGTATTGATAAACATCCCCATGATCCGATCGGCATCGGCGGTGCCTGCGAGGCGTCCAAGCAGAACGGAGCCGAATACCACGTCATCACGACCGCTGGTCTGCGCCAGCACCTGCGCCCAGGCTACATGGAATAGCACGCTGGGGCTGACGCCGAAACGGCGAGCCTGACTGCGAATCGCGGATGCTAATACAGTTTCCAGAGGTAAATGTGCTTCGGTGATGCCGTCGCCGTCGCCTTGTACATCTAGCACCCCAAAAGGCGCGGTCGGTGCATCGATATCCGCCAGTCGTTCGCGGAAATAGGCCTCATGTTCTGAGGTCGGTACATTTAAGGTTTGGTAGATAAAATTACGGTACGGGAGCGGCGTCGGCAGAGCGTTCTTTTGTCCCTGTAACAGATGACGGATTTCACCGATGATCAGTGCCAGCGTCATATGGTCACAGACCAGATGGTGGAAACGCAGCGCCAGCAGCCATTCGTTTCGTTTAGGATCGTGGGCGATATCGGCCTGAAACAGGGGAGCCTGATTCAGACTGACGCGATAGGTGCGTGGGTCGGTATGGGCCTGCAACTGTGCCAATACCGCCTCTGGTGAAGCGGGTTCAAAATGACTTATCTGCAGTGAAGCCCTACGCCAAACCACCTGTACCGGCTGGTTTAGTCCCTGCCAGCACACGGCAGTACGCAGAATGTCGTGACGTTCAATAACCTGCTGAAGTGCGGTAAGGAAAGCATCGAGATGTTCACGGGTATCAAAAGCTGCCAGATTTCTTAATAGGTAGGCATCGCCATGTTTTTGCATTTGATGATGGAAAAGAATGCCTTCCTGCAAAGGCGAAAGCGGGTAGATATCCTGTACGTTGGCGGCTCCGCCAGATACGGTATCCACCACCGTATCGATCTCCGGCTGGGTGAGCGTCACCAGCGGCAGCAGGTCGGGCGTGATGGTAGTACTGTCCGCCGGAATGCGGTTAGGCGGCACCACAAGGGCCGGTTTATCCTGATGCGTCAGTATCGCCTGTGCCATGTCACTGAGCACCGGTGTGGAGAAAACACCGCGTACATCAAGCGCCAATCCTGCTCGGCGAAGTTGTTCAATCAGGCTGACGATCATCAGCGAGTGGCCGCCGAGCGCGAAGAAGTGGTCGTGGCGGCCGACGCGCGTCAGTCCCAGTAGGTCCTGCCAGACGGCAGCCAGCGCGGTTTCGACCTCACCCTGCGGGGCTTCATAGTCGCGGGTCGCCACGGCGGATTGGTCGGGGGCCGGCAGGGCCTTGCGGTCGAGCTTGCCGTTGGGGGTGAGCGGGAAGGCATCCAGGGTGACAAAGGCGCCGGGCACCATGTATTCGGCCAGATGCAGGCTCAACTGCTGGCGCAGGTCGGCGGGGTCGGGCGTGATGCCGGGCTGCGGACAGAGGTAGGCGACCAGCCGGGTGTCACCGGGGCTGTCCTCGCGGGCGACAACCACGGCTTCCTGCACGCCGGGACAGTGCATAAGGCGGGCCTCGATTTCCCCCAGCTCGATACGGAAGCCGCGCAGCTTGACCTGGAAGTCATTACGGCCGAGGTATTCGAGGCTGCCGTCGGGCAGCCAGCGGGCCAGGTCACCGGTCTTGTAGAGTCTGGCTCCGGGCTGGTTGCTGAACGGGTCGGGAATAAAGCGCTCGGCGGTGAGGTCGGGGCGGTTGAGATAACCGCGGGCGACGCCGACGCCGCCGATATGGAGCTCACCGGCGACGCCGAGGGGCACCGGCTGGTCGAGGGTATCGAGGATATAGAGCTGGGTATTGGCGATGGGGCGGCCAATGGGAACGAAGCTGCGGTGGTCGTCCGGCTGACAGGCCCAGAAGGTGACGTCAATGGCGGCTTCGGTGGGGCCATAGAGGTTATGGAGCTGGGCGTTGAAGCGGGCAAAGAAGCGCTGCTGCAACTCGGCAGGCAGGGCTTCGCCGCTGCAGATGACACGGCGCAGGGAGTCACAGGCACAGTCTGCATCGGCCCACTGAACGAACTGCTGGAGCATGGAGGGCACGAAGTGCAGGGTGGTGATGCCGGTACGCTCAATGAGCTGCGCGAGGTAGGCCGCATCCTTGTGTCCGTCAGGGCGGGCCATGACGAGGCGTGCACCGTAGAGCAGGGGCCAGAAGAACTCCCAGACGGAGACGTCAAAGCTGAAGGGGTCTTTTGCAGCACGCGGTCATCGGGGGTGAGGCGATAGGTGTTCTGCATCCAGACGAGGCGGTTGCAGAGTCCGCGATGGCTGTTCATGACACCCTTGGGCTTGCCGGTGGAGCCGGAAGTGTAGATGACGTAGGCCAGATGGTGGGCATCCAGACCGGCGACATGGGGGTTGTCCTCACTCAGGTGGCTGAAGTCGGCGGTATCGAGCAGGATGCGCGGAATGTCTCCGGTCAGCAGGGCGCGCTGGTTCGCCTGAGTCAGCAGCGCCACCGGGCTGGCATCGTCAAGCATGTAGGCGAGGCGCTCGGCGGGGTAGCCGGGGTCAAGGGGAACATAGGCGGCGCCGGCCTTGAGAATGGCGAGCAGGCCGATGACCATGTCGAGCGAGCGCTCGACGCAAATGGCGATGCGGTCATCGGGTTTTACGCCGAGGTCGATGAGGTGATGCGCGAGCTGGTTGGCGCGGCGGTTGAGCGCGTCATAGGTGAGGTGCTGGTCTTCAAAGAGCACGGCGGTGGTATCGGGGGTATGAGCGGCCTGGTCTTCGACGAGCTGATGGATAAGGGCATCGTGCGGGAAGTCGGCCTCGGTGGCATTGAAGTCGAGCATGACCTGCCGGCGTTCACTGTCCGGCAGCATGGGCAGGGTGGCGACAGGCTGTGTCACATCGTCGGTCATCGCCATCAAAACATTTCGCAAATAGCCTCTGAGACGCACAATCGTTTCGTGATCAAACAGGTCGGTGGAATAGATCAGCCCGCCTTCGAGACCGTTTTCTGTTTCTGTCAGGGAGAGCGTCATATCAAAGTGGGTACTACGCTGTGGACGCTCAACGGCAGAGATCTCAAGTCCAGGTAGTGTAAAATCCTGCATAGGGGTGTTGTTCAGCGACAGCATCACCTGAAAAATAGGGCTGTAACTGAGACTGCGAGCGGGTTGTAGTGTTTCTACCACTTGTTCGAAAGGCAGATCCTGATAAGTGTAAGCTGCAATCGCCCGTTCACGGATTTGAGCAAAGAGATCGCCGACAGTCTGGCACTGGCTGGGAGTAATTCGCAGAGCTAGCGTATTGACAAAAAAGCCTATCAGCCCTTCCGTTTCGCTGTGTTTACGGTTAGCGAGTGGTGTACCAACGACGATATCCCCCTGCCCGCTGAGACGAGAGAGCACCACACTCCAGACGGCCAGAAGCGTCATAAACAGGGTTGTCCCTTGCTGGCGACATAATGATTTCAACGCTGCCAGTTCTTCTGGATCGAGACTGACGGGAAGAATGTTGCCTTCATAGCGTTGTACCGACGGGCGGGGCCGGTCGGTCGGGATCTCCAGCAGGGCCGGTGCCCCCTGTAGCTGGTTACGCCAGAAATCACGCAGGTCGTTGAGCGTCTCGCCCTGCAACCACTGACGCTGCCAGACGGTATAATCGGCGTACTGAACCGGCAATGGCGGTAAGTTCGCCTCGCTACCCTCCAACGCAGCCTGATACAGGGCTGCCAGCTCGCGTGCCAGAATGCCGATAGACCAGCCGTCGGAAACGATGTGATGCATAGTGAGCAGCATCACATGTATCTCATCGCCCAGTTGCAGCAACTGGCCGCGGATTAGCGGACCTTCTGCCAAATTGAAGGGGGCACGCGACTCCTGAGCGGCCAGTTCAGACACGCGCTGCGCACGAGCCTTATCGTTCAATGTGCGCAGATCGAGACAGGATAGGCTGAAGCCAATTGTGGCTGGGTCAATTTTCTGGCAGGGCTGCCCGTCGATTGAGGTAACGCGGGTGCGCAGGCTTTCGTGACGCGCGACCAGCCCGTCAAGCGCGGTGATGAAAGCTTTCCTATCGAACCGTCCAATAAGGCGTAGCGCGGCGGGCAGGTTATAGGCTCGACTGGCTGTTGGTTCGAGCTGGATAAGGAACCATAGCCGCTGCTGAGAAAACGAGAGCGGTAGCGGCTGGCTGCGATCGGCAAGCGGGATGGCCGTGACCGCAATCGTTGATGTATTGGTAAGCTCTTGTGCGAGATCGCTGAGCACGGGGTTGGCGAAAATTTTCTGTACCTGAAGGTCCAGACCCAGCATTTGACGTACACGAGTGACACATTGTACGGCGAGTATCGAATGACCGCCGAGTTCGAAAAAGTGGTCATGACGACCGACACGCTCCAGCCCCAGTAGATTCTGCCATATCTCTGTTAATGCCATTTCCAGCTCACCGACAGGGGCTTCGTATCCACGGCTGACAATAGCGGATTGCTCAGGCACCGGTAGAGCTTTACGGTCGAGCTTGCCGTTCGGCGTGAGCGGGAAAGCGTCAAGGGTGACAAAGGCACTGGGCACCATGTACTCGGCCAGATGGAGAGCAAGCGCCTTGCGTAATACGGAAGGAATGAGCTCGCTTCCGGGCTGTGCAATGAGGTAAGCCACCAGACGGATATCTCCCGGACTGTCTTCGCGGGCAATAACCAGTGCTTCCCGTACGCCGGGATACGCCATCAGACGAGCCTCTATTTCACCCGGCTCAATGCGAAAGCCGCGTACTTTAATCTGGAAATCGTTGCGGCCGAGATATTCGATATTACCGTCTGGCAACCAGCGTCCGAGGTCACCGGTCTTGTAGATCTGGGCGTTTTCCGAGTCAGAGAACGGGTCGGCAATAAAGCGCTCGGCGGTGAGGTCTGGGCGATTGAGGTAGCCGCGTGCAACACCAGCCCCGCCGATGTAGATCTCACCAGCCACCCCGACCGGCGCGGGCTGGCCTTTCGCATCGAGAATATAAATGCACGTATTGGCAATGGGTCGGCCAATAGGAACGTTATCTGTGAGCGAGTTGGGTGTGCAGGCATCAAAGGTGATACAACCGACGACGGTTTCGGTCGGCCCGTATTCGTTGATGATACGGGAACCGGAAGAAAGCGTCTGCCAGAGTGCGACGGTGGCAGAGGACAGTGCTTCGCCGCCGACGACAAAGAGCAGGTCCGGGCAGACCCGGTGAGTAGACTGTAGTTCCTGACCGAGAGCGGCAAGGTGAGTGGGGGTGATTTTAATCAACGTGCCGGGTTGCGTTGCGAGCAGGGCGGGCAGTAATTCGGTCAGTTCCTGTCCGTCGTGAATGAGTTGAATTTTACCGCCGCATAACAGGGGTAGGTAGAGGCTCGTGACGGTAGCATCGAAGGCGACAGGGGAGGATACGATACTGTCGAGGCTGTTCGATGTGACGTAATATTCACGCGCCCACTGGATATAATTGCTGAGTCCACGGTGTTCGACCATAACGCCTTTAGGTTTACCGGTAGAGCCGGAGGTGTAGATGATATAGGCGAGATGGGCAGCGTTCAGCCCCTGAATCACGGGATTGGTATCCGGGCAAGCGTCGAACGGGGCGGCATTATCCAGCACAATTGTCGGTGACGTGTGGCTAAAAGACTCAATCAGGGATGAATGGGTCAAAAGCGCGACCGGGTCTGCATCGTCGAGCATATAAGCGAGGCGTTCGGCCGGATAGGATGGGTCCAGTGGCACATAGGCGGCACCGGCCTTCAGAATCCCCAGCAACCCGACCACCATGTCTGGGCTACGTTCGAGACAAATCGCGACGCGGTCATCGGGTTTTACGCCGAACGAAAGCAAATGGTGTGCCAGCCGGTTGGCCCGGCGATTGAGTTCGTCATAAGTGACGTGCTGTTCTTCGAACACGATGGCGGTGGCATCAGGCGTCTGTTCCACCTGTGTCTCAAAGAGTGAGTGAATCAGGGAATTGTCGGGGAAGTCGATAGCGGTAGCGTTGAAATCGACCAGCAGTTTCTGACGTTCTTCAGCAGGTAAAATCGATATGCTGAGGATCGGGGTCTGTGGATCGGATTTTAGTGCCTCAACCAGACCGTGTAAGGCCGTTTCCAGATACCGGGCGATACGCGCTGGATCAACGCTTGCGATGGTCTGAGAAAGTATCTCAATGCTGTCGCCTTGATCGTCCACAGAGAAATTAAATGGATAGGTGGTGCGTCGGCTTTCAGCCAACAGCGTCATCCCTTCCCATGTTGTCGCTGCCGTATTTGCCTGAGTTCGGCGATAATTCAGAAGTGTGCTGAAAAGCGGCATGGGAGGCGCAACGCTGCTACAACGTTGTGCTAGCGCCAGAGGTGCTTGCTCATGTTCCAGCAGGGACAAAAGCTCGTTGTTAGTGCTATTTACAATGTCGAGTACGCTGCGATCGTTAAGGGGAATACGTAGCGGTAACGTATTGACGAACATCCCCATTACACGATCGGCACCCGTGAAACCTTGCAGGCGTCCCAACAATACCGAGCCAAAGATAACATCGCTACTGTCACTGATTTGTGCCAAGACCTGTGCCCAAGCGACATGGAACAAGACGCCTGGGCTGACACTAAGTTGACGGGCGTGGTGGTGAATAGCGTCTACTAGGTTGTGATCCAGAGAGAGCGTTGCTTCAGCCATCTCTCCGTCATAGTCCTGAACCTCTGCCAGACCAAAGGGGATCGTAGGGGTATCGACATCGGCCAGACGAGAACGGAAGTATTGTTCGTGAACGGCGTTGGGAATGCTAAGCACATGAGCGATAAAGTTACGATAAGGCTGGGGGGGCGAAAGTTCATCCGTTTTCCCCCAGAGCATAAGCCGGACTTCCGCGATGATCAGGTCAAGAGTCATGTGGTCACTGACGAGATGATGGACTCTCAATGCCATCAGCCATTCGCTGCGTGACGGATCGTAGACGATATCAGCAGCCAGCAGCGGTGCCTTATTCAGATCGAGACTGAGTGTCTGAGGGGAAATATAGGCCTGCAATTGAGCGGTAATATCCTCTGAAGATGCTGGCTCGAAGGTGTTCACCGGCAGCGGCGCGTGACGCCAGACTACCTGTACTGGCTGGCTCAGACCTTGCCAGCAGATAGCGGTGCGAAGGATATCGTGGCGGTCGATAACCTTCTGTAAGGTGTTCAGAAAGATATCAAGACGTTCTCGGGTATCGAAGGCAACTAATAGGTCTAACTGGTAAACATCGCCCGTTTGCTGATACAAGCGGTGGAAAAAAATGCCTTCCTGTAACGGAGCAAGGGGGTAGATATCTTGTACATTGGTGACCCCACCCGGCACTGTGCTAGTGATGGTGTCTATTTCAAATTGCGAAAGCGCGATCAGAGGTAACTGATCCGGCGTAATGGTGGTGCAATCCTGATGTATAAGGTTAGGAGGAATGACCAGAGCGGTATCATCTTGATGGTTCTGTATCGCGCGAGCCATTTCATACAGCACAGGGGCTGAGAAGGCGCTGCGGACGTCGAGGGTTTTTCCTTGATTACGCAACTGTTCAATCAGACTGACGACCATCAGCGATTGACCACCGAGTTCAAAGAAATGGTCATAGCGACTAACGTGATCTATGCCCAACAATGTTTGCCAAATAGAGGCCAGCATTGTTTCCATTTCCCCCTGTGGAGCCTCGTAGTGACGCGTGACCATAGCCGATTTATCGGGCTCGGGCAGCGCCTTACGGTCGAGTTTACCGTTGGGTGTGAGCGGGAACGCATCCAATGCGACAAACGCGCTGGGGATCATGTATTCAGCCAAACGTTGTGAAAGCTGTAAACGCAGGTCTGCCGGGGTAGGTTGAGTATCCGGCTGTGCCTGAAAATAGGCCACCAGACGTTTATCACCGGGTATATCTTCGCGAAGGATGACGACGGCTTCCTGAATCCCTGGATATTGTATTAGGAGCGTTTCAATTTCACCGAGTTCAAGACGGAAGCCACGCAGTTTGACTTGAAAATCATTACGTCCCAGATAGGTAATACTGCCGTCGTGGCGCCAGTATCCAAGATCGCCGGTCTTGTAGAGTCTAGCCTCCTGTTCATCGACAAAGGGATTAGTAATAAAGCGCTCGGCGGTGAGGTCTGGGCGATTGAGATAGCCGCGTGCCACGCCAGCTCCACCAATGTAGATCTCTCCGGTTACACCGATAGGTACGGGCTGACCCTGCGTACCCAGGATATAGACTTCTGTATTGGTGAGAGGACGGCCGATAGTGGGAGCCGATTGTGAGGAATCGATAGGGCATGCGGTGGCGTCGACGGTACATTCTGTCGGCCCATATACGTTGATAAATCGGGTATCGGTAAGCTGCTGTAAACGGGACCAGATACCCTGTGAAATGGCATCTCCACCAATTAGAACCTGCGCAGGTTGATAGTCAGGGTCGGTGCCGAGGCCAGCGTCCAGTAACCATTGCAGTTGGACTGGCGTGCAGTCAAACAGATCTATGGCATGGTGGGAAAAATAGTGCCAGAGCTGTCGTGCATCGGTGCGGATTGCGTCGGGGACGATCACCAGCGTGTGACCTGACAGTATTTGAATCCAGTTTTGCACCGAGGCATCGAACACAATGCTGGCATTGAGGGCAATGCGGTTAGAGTGTTCGAATGCGAGTAGCGTTTTCAGACCGCTAGCGAGGTTGAGTACGTTTCTGTGCGTGACCATCACCCCTTTGGGCTTACCCGTGGAGCCGGAGGTATAAATTACATAGGCCAAATGTGTTGACGTCACACCCAGCGCCTGAGCGTCAGGATTCGATGTGGCGTAAGCGTCAAAGCTATCCGTATCAAGCATGATCGCCGGAATATCTGCGGTCTGTATTGCTATTTGGTTCGCCTGAGTCAGCAACGCTACGGGTTTGGCATCATCGATCATGTAGGCTAGTCGCTCAGCTGGATAAGTCGGATCGAGCGGTACATAAGCGGCACCCGATTTCAGTATCCCCATCAGGCCAACGACCATTTCCAGACTGCGTTCGACGCACAGCGCTACCCGGTCGTCTGGCTTAATGCCCAAAGTAAGCAGGCGGTGCGCTAGCTGGTTCGCACGACGGTTGAGTTCCGCATAGCTGAGCGATTGCTCTTCAAAGATAACTGCGGTTGCATCAGGCGTTAGTTCGACTTGTTGCTCGAAACGCTCATGTATCAAGGTGTGTTGCGGGAAGTCGGCATCGGTGGCGTTGAAATCCACGACGACTTGTTGGCGTTCTGTTGGCGGCAGGATAGGCGCATGCTCAACCGTCATATCCAACGAGGTAATGGCTGCATCAACCAGCGTAGCCAGACGTGACTGGATGGCCATCACGTCTTCACGGCTCAGGTAGCGAGTATCAAAATTGAATTCTACTGTGACGGGGTGATTTTTATTTTCAAAATCATATTGATAAATACTGATGGCGAGAGGGAACTGTGTCGCCCGATGTGGTGTCTGGAAGGTCGTATTCGTCCCTTCCATATGTACGTTAAACTCAAACCATTCAAGCGATAACGTAATATCAAAAAGCTGTGCGCGACCCGTTTTTTGTCTGATTCGTGTGTGCTGGTTAATTTCTGTGATGGGTAAGCGCTGATGTTTATAACAGCGGCGCAGCTCGGCCGCTACGTTCCGCATAATATCAAGGAAAGAATCTTCTTTCTTAATGCTCACGCCGATAGGAATGACGGACGAAAACATTCCTATTGTATTCTTTTGTTTTGCATTTCTACGATTATGAATCGGAATGCCAATAACAATGTCTTCTGTTTCTGTCGTCCGGGAAAAATAACAGGCCAGAATGGCGTACATAAAATGAAGAACCGAGAGCCCATGTTCCGCCGCAATATTTTCAATTTTATGAAAATATTCATTTTTTAATTGCCAAAGATGAGGAGGAGGAAGCTCGTTCGTCAGTTCCTTGTTTTGGCTTGAGGGAGGAATCAATGCTGGCGGTAGCGTTTTATAACGATCCAACCAGAATTTCAGGTCAGACTGATAATGCCTGGAATCAAGATAAATTAAATCCTCAGAGATGTAATCGAGGTAGGAAGGAGCGACTTCGCCAGCATTATCATCGCTGTTTTTCAATTGGTTGTAGGTAGCGACAAGCTCATTGACCAGTAATTTTAGACTCCATCCATCGGCTATCAGATGATGACAGCAGAATTGCCAATAGCGGTGTGTATCGCTAACCCTCAACAGCTCGGAAGCCCATAGCTTTCCACGGAGATCAAATGGACGCATAAATGTGGCGTGGATGTGCTGCTGTGCGCGCTCCTCAGCATCATCATAGTGCGAAAAATCGTACACGTTTATCGATGAGGGGGATGCATCCGTCAGGGCCTGTAAGGGGAGACCGTGAGTGTGGATTAACTGTAAATGTAATGCATCATGGCGAGCGACAAGTCTCTCAAAAGCTTGGTTAAAAAGCGTTTCATCCAGATGTTCATCGATACGGAGTCGTGTGCCAATGTTGTAATTAGGTGATTCAGGATTGAGTGTCTGATCGAGCCAGACAACTTGCTGAGTGGAACTGAGAGGTAACTTGTTAGAGTCGGAGGAATGATCGCTGTTTAAGATGGATTGGTTTTCCAGAGGATTGTTTTGAATAGATGACATTGAGGTGCTCCAATTCTGATTCACATAGGCTGTGTTTTTAGCTAAGTTCGCATTCCTACTAAATTTTTATAACTTAATTTGCCTGCTATTAATTAAAATAATTAATATTTTATTTTTGAGCATAGCTCGACTAAGAGAAGTAATTTCACTCATTATTTTGTGTTTATATCATTAATTACGTAGGTTTTTATCTGTTTAAAATAAAATGTAACAGGGTGTTTTTCCGAAGGTTTGGGTTAAATATAGACGTGGATTTTAGTTTATCAATTAAAAATACTAATTAATTGTTGGAGGGGAAAAGTAATACGTAGAATATGAACTGTCACGATAGATGCCATGACTTGCCTAAGATATAGAGAATCATGTGAGTCGGAGATATTAGGGCGTTTACCAAGGGGTTTGGGACTGCGGATTTTTGCGTCATTAAGAGACATTTGGGGGTCACTCCGCCATCGAACCAACTTGACCCCAAATATGACCCCAAAATTATCCCGATGCGGAGTGAAAATGGAATGCGTATCGGGAGCGCTTTGAACATGAATTTATTGAACAAAGTGCTAAAAAGCAAAACGCCCGCTTAAGTTTCCTTAAGCGGGCGTTTCTAATTTGGCTCCCCTGACTGGACTTGAACCAGTGACATACGGATTAACAGTCCGCCGTTCTACCGACTGAACTACAGAGGAATCGTGTGAACGGGGCGCATGATAACGGCGTGTGCCGTGCATGTCAAAGGCGTAAACCACAAAACTGCACCGTTTGGTGAGAGAATGTGCAATCTGCCGATATTTTTGGCAAATACCGGCGTTTTATCGCGTACTGCTGCCGCTAAAGTGTATTCACCGATGTTTTCTGTTTATCCGAAAAGGCATATAACGGCCCTTTTCCTGACAGAGTGAAGAGGGATATCGCCGTAAAGGAGAGGGCAATACCGCCTAAGATCAGGTAAGTGCCATGAAAACCGATGCTGTCATACATATTGCCAGCAAAGATGGACATGAAAATGATCGATACCTGTTTAAAGAAGCAGAAGCACACCAAATAAATCGTCGCAGAAAAGCGGACTTCAAAAACGCTGGTAATGTATTTGAAGCAGCCAACGATCAGGAAGGGGACTTCGAACATGTGTAGCGTTTTCAGCACAATCACTTCCAGTACAGAGTCGGCAAAAGCAGAGCCAATAATTCGCACGGACATAATTGTACCGGCAATGAGAAGGGCATTCTTGCCGCCGATACGGTTCACAATAAGCGGCGCAAAAAACATGATAGTGGCATTAAGCAATTCACCCAATGTTGTAACGTAGCCGAATACTCGTGTACCTTCCTGTCGGGTTTCAAAAAATGAGGTGAAGAAGTTGGCAAATTGCTGATCGAACACATCATAAGTGCAAGAAACGCCAACGACATAGAGGGTCAGGAACCAGATTTTGCGTTCTTTTAACAACTCAACGGCCATTTTCAGGTTGAACGGTTTCTGGTTGGAGCCTACTTGATCGGCAACGATAGCGCTGGAGGAGGCCTCTGGCTTTGCTAGCAGCAATAGGATGGCGAGGATGACGGCACAACCGGAGCCGAGCCAGAAAACAAACTGGTTATTAATGGTAAACATGATGCCGACAATAGACGCGCAGAGCGCCCAACCGAGGCAGCCGAATAGACGTGCACGACCAAATTCAAACTGGCTGCGGCGGCTGACTTTCTCGATATAGGCCTCAATGGCCGGTGCGCCGCCGTTGTTGATAAACCCCAGATAAATTCCACCGACGATAGAACCTAAAACGATATTGTATTTTAACAACGGGCCAAAAACATAGATAAAGAACGGAGCAAAAAACACCAGCATTATGGTGATAATCCATAACAGGTGTTTTCTCAATCCTAATTTATCAGATAGTAAGCCAAATATAGGTTGGGATAGTAAGGCGAAAAAAGAAATACAGGCGAAGATAATTCCTGTATCGCTTTTGCTTATTTGATTAATATCATGAAGCCAAATAGGGAAGAAGGGAAAGTAAGCCCCCATGATGAAGAAATAAAAAAAGAAAAACAGGCCAAATATCCAGAAATTCTTATTATGTAGGTAGTACATGTTGTCTTCTCCGATATGTATATATTCGCAACATTTACTTTGATGGCGGATATATACTTGCTGGATACAACCAAGATGGAAAGAAGCAGCGTAGCCGCTCTCTTTCGTTGTTTTTTAATACGGTTTTTTCATACCAATATGGTTAGTGACGTTGAATAGCGACGCGATAGTGATAATGCGTTGCTGTGAGCAAATCATCACAATGAACGCTGGGGCTCCAGGAGTCATCGCCACCAATTCCCATATGGAAGCCATCCAGATTGAGCCAAACGCCTTTTTCCTTTTCTAATAAATGATGGTGGGTACACGTCATCAACTGAGTTAGTCCGTAGCGGCTTAGCCCGAAGTGGAAATTTCCGGTGATAGCCCATTTGCCATATGTCAGCGCACGCGTGTTGCAGCGCAACCCGTTCTCCGATGGGAAAATGTAGGGCGTGTGAAGGTCATCCAATGGCAGATTCCAATGCCCATGCTGTGCGGCGAGCTGTCGGTCGGGATAATTTTCATGTGGCCCAAGCCCGATCCAACTGACCTGAGGCGCGACGTCAGCCAATTGGCAACTCAAACCGACTCTGGCCAGTGACGGAAGTACAGTCGCGACATCAACGTCGACATCGACGGTCATTACGCCATATGCATCAATCTGCCAGCGCTTTTTACTCCGTAGCAGAATCTGCCCTGCATGGCGGAATACATGCTCGGTGACAATGTGTACGGCATCGGCGAGTTGGTCTGCCTGAATCGCAACACACTGTGTCTGCAATTGATAAAGCCCAGCTGATTTCCAGCGTTCGGCCCACGCGTGTGGATCGATGCGATCGACTTCGCTGATACCGATGTCGTTATCCAGTGGTGCCCGAACGAATTGATCCTGCAACGGAGTCAGTAGTGCTGGGGTATCGGCTGTCCACCATTGCTCCAGCAAGCCGCTCTGGCGGTTAAATCGCCAATGTTGTTCGCCCTGAACGACGTCAAAATAGATATCGGACGCTCGTAAAACCGGTGGGATTTTCTGCTTAGAGCATGATGCCTCGGGCAGGTGAAGCGGTATAGGGAGTTGCCACTGATCCCAGGCACAGCGATGGTTTGCTTTCGACCAGGCGGTTTCTTTGGGTTGCACGACTTCAACATTGAGCCAAATCTCCCCTGCGCGATCGACGGTGGGAAGTGATTCCAACAGCGTCAGGGTTTGGGTGGCCTGCGGAGCGAGCTTCAGTGGCAGCGAACCTTCTACCAGGGTCTTATCGTCCAGCGTAATGTGCCAATTCAGCTGCTCGTTGTCCGTATGACGGAACAGGTATTCACTGGTAACACGTAATTCACAGGGGGATTCAGCCTGCCAGACGAATTGAATATGCTGCTGTGCTCGTTGGGCTTCATATAGGCTGGGATGTGGAGTGCGATCGGGGAAAAGTAGACCGTCCAGACAGAACTGGCGATCGTTAGGCATATCGCCAAAATCTCCGCCGTACGCCCAGTAGGCATTACCTTGTTCATCATGGCGGATCAGTGCCTGATCGACCCAATCCCAGATGAATCCACCCTGTAACCGAGGGTATTGGCGGAATGCTTTCCAGTAGCGGGCGAATCCCCCCAAACTGTTGCCCATCGCGTGCGCGTACTCGCAGAGGATGAGTGGCCGATGTTCATTCGGCATGCTAATCCATTTCGAGATCGACCATTTGGGTACGTTGGGGAAGGGCTGATCTTCATCAACACGGGCGTACATTGGGCACACAATGTCGGTCGCACGACTATTCGCACCGCCGCCTTCGTAATGCACGGGCCGGGTTGGGTCGTGGCGTTTGATCCACTGGTAAAGCGCATCATGATTTGCGCCGTAACCGGATTCGTTCCCCAATGACCAGATAATGATGCAAGGGTGATTGCGATCGCGCTGCACCATCCTTGATACGCGTTCGCTGTAGGCTGGCAGCCACATGGGATCGTCAGAGAGACGGTTCATTGGCTGCATGCCGTGCGTTTCAATGTTCGCTTCATCCACCATATACAGACCATAGCGATCGCACAGTCGATACCACAGCGGATGGTTGGGGTAATGGGAGCAGCGCACCGCGTTAAAATTATGCTGCTTCATCAGCATAATATCGCGCCGCATCGTGTCTTCATCCATCACCTGACCGTTCTGCGGGTGATGCTCATGGCGGTTAACGCCGCGGATTAGCAGCGGTTTACCATTCAGCAGCAGCAAGCCGTTGCTAATTTCAACTTTTCTGAAGCCGACATCATAGGCTTCCGCTTCGAGCAGTTCGCCTTCCGCTGTTTCCAGTGCGATGACGGCGCGATACAGATGCGGCAGTTCGGCGCTCCACAGATCGGGCCGTTGCACGTCAAGACGGAGTGCAGCCCTGTCATGGTAGGCACCACGTTCATCCACAATGTCGCTACCGAACGCCTGTCGTGTCTCACCAATGAGGTTATTACCGCGCCAAAGCTGTGCGTGTACGCGATAGTTTTTTGCCTCAGACTCGGAGAGTGTTGCCTTTACCTGAATATCCAGTGTGCCATGGCGGAAATCGGCGCTGAGCGGCGTAGTGAGTTGAATATCGCCAAGATGAACCGTCGGTTTATGTAGAAGTGTGACGTCGCGGAAAATACCACTCATACGCCACATATCCTGATCTTCCAGATAACTTCCGTCAGACCAACGTAACACCATCACCGCCAGTCGATTCTCTCCTGTCGTCAGATAGCGACTAATATCAAACTCCGCAGGCAGGCGACTATCCTGCGAATATCCCACCCAGTGTCCGTTACACCAGAGGTAAAACGCGGAATTGACGCCATCAAAAATAACCCGCGTTTGTCCGCAGCTGAGCCAGTCATGATTGACTTTAAAAGTGAGCGAGTAACAACCTGTGGGATTATCTTCCGGAACATAGGGCGGATTAACGGGGATCGGATATTTTACGTTGGTGTAAATCGGTGTGTCATAGCCCTGTAACTGCCAATTGGAAGGAACCGGAATGGTAGCGGAATCAGGCAGGTCCTGCTGCAGCCAGCTTTCCGGCACGGCTTCGGGGCGAGTAAAATAACTAAACTTCCACTCGCCATTCAAGCGACGAAGACGCTGAGATGGTTCATCTTGGTGTGCAGCAGCCACGTTTCTCCAGCTGTTGAATGGCGGGTGAGCAGGAAGCCTCTGATAGTTTGTACAAGCTGGGTTTTCCCAATCACGTCGGGCAAGAATTTCTCGCAGCGTAGCATGCTGGCGTGTTGGATTCGATAAAACGCTGTCGCTCATGATGGCTTTACTCCTGAACGTCTTGAGTCTGTCATTGTGATTGGTTAAATGAAATTGTTATCCGCTCACAATTTGTGTTTTCCATAACATATCGACTTGCCAAAGTGAGTAAAGAGGAATGTGACAATAAAGTGGAAGCGATCACAAAGATCGTTTGCAAAACGAATGAGATAACATCGAATTTGGAAAGCTGCGCGCAATAAATTAACAGGAGTTAAAGACTAAATTATTGTTTATAAGCTTATTTTGTTAGGGTTAGGCAGGCGAGGTGAAAACAGCGCTGTCGTGTAATGGGTTACAAGCGCTGGAGCTGGCGTGTAATGTCCAACAGATTTTTTGTTAATTCTTGCAGGGAAGCATGGGTTGATGAATGGATGGCGGTGCTATGGCGTACGATCAGTTCGGTGGGTAACAGTAGTGAAGTGGCCTGAGTAGGATCGCGCAGCGTAGCGAGCAAACGGGTGACGCCTTCTTTACCTAATAGCCTGAAATCCTGGCGAATGGTCGTCAGTGGCGGGGTGTAATAAGCGCTGTCCTGAGTATCGTCAAAGCCGATCACCGACATCTGCTCCGGCACGCGCAGGCCATATTCGTGCAGTGCGCGTAGAACGCCAAGCGCCATTTGATCGTTCGCTACAACAATGGCGGATATGCGCAGGGATTGTCCCAGCAGGGCCAGTGTTTGGTAATAACCGGAAGCAGCGCTCCAGTCACCGTGCAGTACCGAAGCGGGGGACAATTGCTGTTTTTCTAGCTCGGCTAGCCAGCCTTCATAGCGTAGGCGTGCGGAAATCGAGGTCATTGGCCCAGTCAACAGAGCGATATGTTGATGCCCTAGTTCCACCAGATGCGCGATAGCCAACCGCGCACCGTGGTCGGGATCGAACATGACATTGAGTATGTCGGTATGGGGATCGGCATCCATAAACAGCACGGGCGTATCGGCACAGGTTTGGCTAATGTGGGCGACTTCATCCGTCGATAGCGGAACATTCACGATGACGCCGCTAACCCGCTGAGAAAGCAGGTCGTTAACGGCGTTATTACACGTGTTGACATCCGGGCTGCTCAGCATGGACATCACGATGTTGATCCCCAGCTGGCTGGCGGTACTCTTAATCGCGGCAGCAATTTGTGATGGTGCATGGAGTGAAAGATCGGTTGTTACCAGCCCCAGCGTGGTGATGGTTTTCCCTGCTAGCTGCTGTGCGACGCGGTTAGGCGTGTAATTCAGCGCCGCCATCGCCTGTTCCACTTTATTGCGAGTACGGGATGAAACATGAGGCGCTTGATTCAGCACTCGGGAAACCGTCTGATAGGAAACCCCTGCGTACTCGGCGACATCATGTAATGTTATGGGTTTCTGTTTCATGGCGATCATTCCGTGCGTGAAAGGGCATTATCATAACAAATCGCGCGGGGAATCCGTAACCGGTGTATGTACTCCGGCGCAATTGAAGCAGGTCAACAGTAAAACCGGGAGCGAACGCTCCCGGTATGTGGGTAGTGAGTTATCCGATATTTACTGTTCGGACAGGACAAACATGCCGTAAGGGTGAATTTGCAGATAGTAACTGTCGCCCGGATTCGGCTGAAGCTGAGTGGCGTTAACCTGCAACAGCATCGACTGACCGTGCCAGTCCACCTGCACTTCGTACTGTGGCCCCATATAGGCGACCTGCGTGATGGTGCAGCGCTGGCTTTCTTCACCCTGATGGCTGAGTGTAATAGCTTCCGGGCGAATACCGACGGTCGATTCACTTAATCCCGCAGCAAACCCCTGCGGGCGCGGAATGAGGTAGCCATAGATATTTACGCTGTCTGCCGTGAAGGTGGCAGGGAAGATATTGGCATCTCCCATAAAGCTGGCCATGAAGCGGGAAGCGGGCTGGCGATAGAGTTCCTGTGGTGCGCCCAACTGCATGATTTTGCCTTTGTTCATCACCAGAACCATGTCGGACACCGCAAAGGCTTCGCTCTGATCGTGCGTGACGTACAGCGAGGTGATGTTGAACTGCTGCTGAAGCTCACGGATTTTCTCACGCATACTGCGGCGCAGGTTGGCGTCAAGGTTACTCAGTGGCTCATCGAACAGCAGGACTTTAGGTTTAAGGATCAGCGCACGCGCCAGAGCGACACGCTGTTGCTGCCCACCGGAAATCTGGTCGACATAGCGATCTTCAAACCCTTCCAGATCGACCAGCGCCAGCGCTTCTTTCACGCGTTGATTGATTTCTGCCTTCGGGCGACCGAGCATTTTTAGCCCGTAGCCGATATTTTCGCCCAACGACATATGCGGGAAAAGGGCGTAAGACTGGAACACCATGCAGATATCACGCTGTTGAATCGAGCGCTCGGTGACGTCTTCGCCGTCGATGAAAATCTGGCCTTCTGTCGGTTTTTCCAACCCGGCAACCGCGCGGAGTACCGTGGTTTTACCGCAGCCTGATGGCCCGAGCAGCGTGACCATTTTTCCCTGTGGGATCGCCAGATTCAAATCATCAATGACGGTGTTGTTGCCGAAACGTTTAGTGATGTGCTTCAGTTCGACAAAGCTTTTTTCAGTATTCAAGGTAATCACTCCGCTTAGGCATTATTCTTGGCTTTCGTGCGGGAAACCCGCGCTTCACCGACCAGATAATCGAACAGGAAAATAATGGCCAGCATGACCACAATCAGGATGGAGCCGTAGGCAATCGCCATACCGTATTCACCGTCTTCCACGCGGTTAAGAATGTAAGACGTGGCGACGCGAGTATCCGGTGTAACCAGAAAGATAATGGCGCTGACGGTGGTAATAGCACGCACGAAGCTGTAAATCAGTGCGGACAGAATGGCCGGACGTAGCAGCGGTAGCAGAATATAAAACACCGTGCGCATCGAACCCGCCCTCAGGCTGAGCGACGCCTCGTCCAGTGATTTATCCAACTGCCCCAGCCCAGCGATACCGGCGCGAATACCGACCGGCACGTTACGCATGACCATCGACATGATGACGATCACCGCGGTTCCCGTTAAGTAAACCGGCGCGCTGTTAAAGGCCAGGATATAAGACACACCAGCAACGGTGCCCGGCACCGCAAAGCACAGCATGGTAGTGAACTCGATAGCCTTCTTGCCGTAGAACTGCTGACGGACCACGATGTAGGCGATCAGTAGCCCAAACAGTGCCGTAATCGGTGCGGCGATGCCCGCGAACAGCAGCGTATCCAGTAAGGAAGGCCAGGCGCCTTCGCTAAAGCCTTGTCCGAACAGCTTGCTGAAGTTTGCCAGCGTCAGGGTGTAATCCACGCCCCAGTTAACGGTAAAGCTGCCGTAGAAAATGCTGCCGTACAGCAGAACGTTAAAGGCAATCCAGACATAAAGCAGGATGCTGACGATCCACACCAGCGAAACCGGCAGCGGCTGCACATCACCCCGGGAGGATTTGCCGGAAATCGTGACGTAGGAGCGTTTACCGATCCACAGATATTGCACGCAGAACACGGCCAGTGAGAACAGCAGCAGGACAACACCGAGCGTACTGGCCGACTGGTAATCCAACTGTGCCCCGGTGATGTAGAAGTAAATCTGGGTAGCGAGTACGTCGAAGTTGCCGCCCAGCACCAGCGGGTTACTGAAATCGGCCAGCGACTGGACGATCACGATCAAGAACGAGTTAGCCAGCGCCGGTTTTAGCAAGGGCAGGAACACTCGCTGAAAGGTTTGATAGCGGTTGGCTCGCAGCGTATACGATGCTTCTTCCAGCGACGGATGAATCGTCTTCATCGCGCCTTCGAGAATCATAAACGACATCGGTGTGAAGGCGAGCACCTGCGCCAGCCAGATACCGGTAAAACCATACAGCCAGTTGGTGTTCGTCAGACCAAACCAAGTCACCATCAGCTCGGTGATATAACCGGAACGGCCCATCATCAGCGTCACGCCTAACCCGACGACAAACGGTGGTGTAACGATAGGCAGGATGGAGAAAATGCGGCCGATAATTGCGGAACGTCGTGCAATACGCGAGGTATAAATCGCCAGCACCATACCGAAGAAGGTACAGCCGATACCGACGGCAACCGACAGCAGGAATGAATTCCAGATCACCCGTAAAATGTGGGCCTGACTTAGAATCTGCATAAACGACAGCGGCGCGAATTCACCACTGTCGTTGGTGAACATCGGAATGAAGATAGCGATGCTGGGGTAAAGAATAAACACGCTAATCAGCGCAATGATGCTGATGAGCGAGCCGATGACGAAGCGATCGCCACCCAGCCAGTCAAGCCGCGAGAGCGCCAGCGTAATAATCGCACTCAGCGCAACAAATAGCCCAAGGGTGCCATAGCCCATGCCACGGCCTTCAATGGTCGCACTAATGACTACAAAGAGGGCGCAGAACAACGCATAAGCCGCATCAAAACGGTGGCGACCACGCTGTTCCCGGCTGGGCGTAAGCAGTGGACGCGCCAGTAATCCTAACGGGAGCAGAAACCAAAGCAGGCTGATATTCAGGTTCGACCAGCTGTAGGCCGCCAGCAGTTCATCGCGTGAGGCATCGAGCAGGCCATAATCCAGGCTCCACGCTGGCAGCAGCAAAAATGTCGCTGCAATCAGCGCCAGCCACAGGAAAACGGGATCCCGTTTAGGCGTCGGTGAGAGAGTTAGTGTGTGTGACATGATGGTTCCCTGGTGCGTGCAAGTTTTATCGAATTGTTTTATGAGATTGAATCGTCACAGGTATTGGTTGGTTAATAATATTGAGTAATGGTTAATCAGCGATGTTGAGAACACTGCGTTAAGCGAAACGCGCATATCGCAGTGTTCCCGTTCTTTTTACAATGAATCAAAGGCAATCAATCAAGGGCAATCAGTCGAGATTATTGGCCCATTTTGACTTCGTTAACCCACTTGGAAATCAGCTCTTTACGCACGTCTGCCGCGCCGTATTTGTCCATGTCGTAGTTGATCAGTTTCAGGTCCTGCAACTTCAGCGACAGTGGGGACGCTTCTGCGGTGGTGTTAGTCAGAATCTGGTAGGACTGGCCTTTCTTCCAGGAGAGTTCCTGTGCTTCTTTTGACAGCGCCCAGTCAACGAACAGCTTGGCGTTATCCATATTGCGCGCGCCTTTCAGGATGCTGACGCCGCCAATTTCATAGCCAGTGCCTTCACACGGGGAGATCAGTGCCAGCGGTGCGCCTTTCTCTTTTTCCAGCGAGTAGTCGTGCAGGAAGCCAATGCCGATAGCGGTTTCGCCACGCGCGGCGTTGCGTGCCGGGGCAATACCGGATTTGGTGTATTGCGATACGTTGGTGTTCAATTTCTTCAGATAATCAAAGGCCTGATCCTGACCCCAAAGCTGGGAGAAGGTCGCCAGTGCGGTATAGGCTGTACCGGAACTCTGTGGGTCAGCAATCTGAATTTCGCCTTTGTAGATAGGGTTGGTCAGATCTTTCCAGCACTGTGGCACCGGCAGATTTTTCTCTTTCAGACGGTCGGTGTTAACGCCGAAGCCGAGAATGCCGACGTAAACCGCAGACGAGTAGTTGCCTTTACGTTTGGCGGGATCGCGGAACTGCGGCATGATCTGATCAAGATTTTTAGACTGATAGGGTTCCAGCAGATCCATTTCGCCCGCTTGAGATTGCGGATCCAGCGTGCCGCCGTACCACACATCAGCTTGTGGGTTCTTCTTCTCCGCATCGACTTTCGCCAGCGTGCTGCCGGAACCGTTGCGGATAAAGGAAGTTTTAACGTTGTGTTTTTCACCGAAGGCCTTGGCTTCCTCCTCGCAGAAGGCGTTGGTGGCGCTACAGTAAATGACCAGGCGACCTTCAGCCCGAGCGGTAGTGGTGGTAACGGCAGCAACGGTCAGTCCAGCGGCGATGAGGGTCGTTAAGGTAGTCAGTTTCATGATGTTTTCCTTTGTATATCCCCGTCATACTTCAAGTTGCATGTGCGTTGGCTTTCCTCGCTCACCCCAGTCACTTACTGGAGTAAGCTCCTGGGGATTCGCTGTGTCGCCGCCTTCCTGAAACTCGAATTATTTAGGGTATAGTTATCGATTATTATTGCTATTTTGATGTCATCAAACGTTCCCGGCGGCTGACACCTGCCATCAGCAGCGGCATCAATAACAGTCCGATGCAGGCTGAGGCCAACGCCAGCAGAGTAAAAAATCCCGACCATCCGTAGTGTTGCAGCACCTGTGCCAGCGGCCAGCCCGCCAGCGCCGCCCCCAGATAGGCAAACAACGCCAGAAAACCTGTCACCGTGCCTGCGGCATCCTTATGGCTGTATTCCGTCGCAGCCAGACCGATCAACATCTGTGGTCCAAAAACAAAAAAACCGATACTGAAGAAACAGGCTGCGAGCAGTGAATAGTGGTGAATCGGTGCCAGCCACAGCGCGGTCATGGTTAAAAACAGCCCAAGTGCGAACAGCAAAATCATCGGTGCGCGTTGACCACGAAACAGCAGATCCGAACCCCAACCAGCAAACAGCGCTCCCAGCAATCCACCCAGTTCAAATAGCGACAGCGTGGCGTTAGCGCTGAGTAGGTTGAATCCGTGGCTCTCCGACAGCCAGATGTTTCCCCAGTCATTCAGTGCGATACGAATCAGGTACACCAGAATGTAGGAAAACCCGAGCAGCCAGATGGTACGGTTACGCAAAATCGCATCGCGCAGAATCTGACGCATCGGCATCGGCGGGCTCTGCTGCTCCTGACGAAGCTCCAGCGCGTCGCGTCGCCACTGACCGACGCTTGGCAACCCTTGCTGCTGCGGTTTGTCGCACAACTGCCAACACAGCCACAGCCCGATCACAATCCCGATAATGCCCGGCACCAGCAGCGCCGCTTGCCACCCCCATTCGGAGGCCAGATAGCCTGCGAGTAAGGGAACCGCCGCGCCGCCGATGTTGATCGACGTATTCCAGCATCCCCACCAGAGGCCGCGCTCATTACGCGAATACCAACTGCTCAGCAGTCTGGCGCAAGGGGGCCAACCCCAGCCCTGAAAGAAACCGTTCAGCGCCCAGACAATCAGCAAACCGGTGAGTGACTGGCAGTACATGAACAGAATGTTCAGCACGCCGGTAATCATCAGTCCGACACCCATAAACCAGCGCACCTGAGTGCGATCGCACACGATGCCGGAGATAAATTTAGACGCGCCATAACAGAGGTAAAACAGCGTCCCCAGCAGACCGATATCGCCTTTGCTTAACCCTAATTCCAACTGCATCACCGGCATGACGAAGTTGATGCTTTTACGCGTCAGGTAAAACGTGGCGTACCCGATAACCATGGAAATCAACAACCGCGGTCGCCAGTAGCGATAGCGCTGACTGATTTGTGTTGGTGAAAGCTGTCCCTTTGGAAACATGGGTGCTTGCATGGGGTTCTCCGTCGCGTTGAGAGAAGAGTAGGGGGATACGAATTAAAAAGGATGAGACAAGGTTTTAGATGGCTAAGAATAATTCCTAGCTAGTCGTCTTTTTGTTTAAATTTTGTGGGCAGGTTAACAATTATGTGCGTGCCGCGCGGCGTTGTGGGTTCACCGCTGACGGCGGCTTTCACCAACCAATTTCCGCCCAGTGCCTGCACGCGTTCTTCAATACCCCGTAGGCCGAAGCCGCTGCCTGTCGAATGTGTACTGCCTTTTTGTGCGATGCCTACGCCGTTATCAATGACGTCGAGCGTAATCAGGTCATCCTGCTGGCTGAGACGGACGGTAATCTGTGTGGCGCTGGCGTGTTTGTTGATGTTGTTGAGCAGTTCCTGCACCAGCCGATAAAGCGTGAAAATTACCACGTCATCATGAGGGGGCGTGGGGAGCTGATAATCCAACTGAAACTGGATGCCGCGAGCCGCAAAGGCGAACTCATCTGCCAGATGATGCAGTGCTTTATCCAGCACCATTTCATCCAGCACCGGCGGGCGCAGCTGGCGCAACAGCTGGCGTGTGGTGTGGTGGATTCGCCGCGACAGCTCGCTGATTTGTCCGGCTGCATGTTGGGCTGCATCGGCAGGGGCACTGTGTTTCACCAGCATGGCCTGAATCTGAATCGCGGTGATGTTTTGGCCGATATCATCGTGCAGCTCGCGCGCGATATCTTTGCGCACGGCTTCTTCGGTATGGATGATACGTTCCATCAGCCGCCGCCGGGTTTTTAGCTCCTGTTCCAACTGCTGACGATAGCGCTGGAGCCGCTGTGCCAGCTGTTGCTGACGGCTGATAGCGATACCCAATCCAATGCCGAGCAGCGCCTGCGTAGAGAGAAACAGTTCGAGCTCGCGCAGGTCATCAAAGGCTCCGCTCACTTGACGCGTGACGGCAATCATCAGGCTGCCGAGTACGGCGGACAGTACGCCACCTTGCCAGCCGAATTTATACGCCATCACCACATTAGGCAGAAAAACGAAGATCAGCAGCAGGCGTTCCATCTCGGGTGTGAACGCCATTTGCAGGCAAACGCCGATAGAAAAAAACAGCGAGCACCAAATCAGCAGCGAAGTACGCAGCGGTGGATCGGGAATCTCCTGCGCCAGCAAGGTCTGCAAATGCTGCTGTTTGATGTATTCGTACAGCAGATAGATGAACGGAATCAGGAGTACGCCGCCGGTAAACGTGGCCAGCAGCGTTTGTGTCAGCTGCGAATGTAACCAAGGGCCAATGGCGATGCCGTGCAAAATGCTGTTGAGCGTCAATGCCGCCAGCAACAGCAGCAGTCGTTGCCAATAAAGCGTATAGCGGTGCCAGATTTTATGTGTGATGACGGCCGGAATCAGGCTCAGAAAGGGAGAAAGCAGTAATAGCGAGCGCGTCATGAGCTGCTCGCTGATAAGCCAGCTCTGGATAGCGATTTCTGAAAGCAGCAAGGTCGGCCAGTATTTGCGCGGCAGCAAAATCATCAACGCCAGCCGCAGCCCTTGCGGTAACAGCAGCGTAGCCTGCTGGCCGTTATTGCTCAGATAGAAACTGATGGTCCATAGCGCCAGCCAAATCAGGCTGTAGAAAAAGGCCAGAAACAGCGTCATACCGATGACGTGCAGGCGGCGCATGGCCTATTTCCCGGCCAGCAACTGGTGTTGCAGTGCAAAGTGCACCAGTTCTACCGTGGATTCACACTGTAATTTACTGAGAATATTGGCGCGGTGAACATGAACCGTCTTATGGCTAAGTTCGAGCTGTTCAGCGATGCTTTTGACGCTAATCCCGTTGATCAGCAGGCTGAATATTTCTCGCTCGCGTGGTGTCAGCGTCAGTAACTCCTTCGGTGGCTGCTGCTGATGGCGAATGGCGTGCAGCGCATCGGCACACAGGTAAAGGCCACCGCTGCTGACCACGCGAACCGCCTGCACTAACTCTTCTGGGCCACAGCGCTTCGTTAGGTAGCCGCCCGCGCCCGCATCCAACGCACTTTGTACAAACGCAGTGGTGTCATAGATGCTTAGAATAATGGCGCGAAAATTGGGGCGCTGCTGACGTAGGCGGGTTAATAACGACAGGCCGCTTTCATCGGGCATGGCGATATCAATCACGGCAACGTCAATCGGCTGTTTGAGCAGATGCGGCCACGCCTGTGCCGCCGAGCCATATTGGCCAACGACCTGAATGTCATTCTCTAATGTCAGAAGCTGTGCAAAGCCAGACCGTACAACGATGTGATCGTCAACCAAAGCCACATTAATCATGGTTTCGCCGTGTGAATCCAAAGTCATCAAAGCGCCATAATGCGGGGGAATGCAGAGGCGAGCAATAGCAGATAATTAAAATGGAATCGGCTTAACAGATATACCCGTCATACTTCAAGCTGCTTGTGCGTTGGCTGCTCTTACTCACCCCAGTCACTTACTTGTGTAAGCTCCTGGGGATTCGCTCGATTGCCGCCTTCACGCAACTCGAATTATTTAGGGTATATACAATTCTATTTATTGATCGAATGGTGAAAGGCATATTGATAGAACGCGGAGTTATTTGACTCATTTTATCGAGAGACATACTGTTTTTCTCCTTAAATCTATGTATTTAGAAATCGATGTGTTTACGATATCAGGTGAAACAGAATGATGAATAAATGGCGTATAACGCTGGTGGCGGGAATGGTCACAGCCGCAATGGCGTTGACCGCGTGCGATAATGCAGGTAGTTCTGCCAATCATATTAAAGTTGGTGTGATTAACGGCGCAGAGCAGGATGTCGCCGACGTCGCGAAGAAAGTTGCAAAAGAAAAATATAATCTGGATGTCGAGCTGGTTGGGTTTAGCGGTTCGCTATTGCCGAACGAGGCAACGGATAAAAGCGATCTGGATGCGAACGTATTTCAACATCGTCCTTTCCTGGAACAGCAAAATCGCGAACACGGTTATAAACTGGTGGCGGTAGGGAACACCTTCGTTTTCCCGATGGCAGGCTATTCGAATAAGATCAAAAACATCAACGACCTGAAAGACGGCGATACGATTGCGATTCCTTTCGATCCCACTAATCTGGGACGAGCGCTGCTATTACTGGAGAAAACTGGATTAATTACCCTTAAGCCGGATACAGGTTTATTGCCGACGGTGCTGGATATCACGACCAATCCACATAACCTGCGTATTATGGAGGTGGAAGGAGCGCAGTTGCCACGTTTGTTAGACGATCCACAAGTGACGGTGGCGATAATCAGTACGACATATATTCAGCAAACGGGCTTAACACCAACCAAAGACGGTATTTTCATCGAAGGTAAAGAATCACCGTATGTGAATATCATCGTAACGCGTGAAGATAATAAAACGGCGGAGAACGTCAGAAAATTTATTAAAGCCTATCAGTCTGATGAAGTTGAGCAGGCTGCCGACCGTATTTTTAACGGTGGTGCAGTGAAAGGTTGGTAATACGCATTTTGATGCTGCCATTTTTACTAAAAAGATGGTAGCGCATTAATTTGTATTTGAATTATTCGCAAGATTGTCTTTTTTATTAAACTCAATTAATAAGCTTAATGAAATCCCTTATATACACTCTTTAATTGTCGGCGGTGTGTTATTTATTATCGATTAAATAATGCATCGGAAGACACTACTATTCACTAATTGTAAAGAGGGATATTTATGGCTTACCCAACAACAAATCTTACTGGGATTATCGGTTTTGCAAAAGCAGCGAATGTTACCGGAGGGTCGGGCGGTAAAGTTGTTACGGTAAATTCTCTGGCCGATTTTAAGTCCGCCGTGAGCGGTTCCACAAAAACCATCGTGGTGCTGGGAGCATCGCTAAAAGCATCAGCCTTGACTAAGGTCGTATTTGGCAGCAATAAAACCATTGTCGGTTCTTTCGGCGGGGCTAATGTACTGACTAATATCCACCTGCGCGCTGAGAGCAATTCAGCTAACGTCATTTTCCAGAATCTGGTTTTTAAACATGATGTCTCAATCAAGGACAATGACGATATCCAATTATATCTGAACTACGGTAAGGGATATTGGGTGGACCACTGTTCATGGCCGGGGCATACGTGGAGTGATAGCGACGGCAGCCTCGATAAACTGATTTATATCGGTGAAAAAGCGGATTACGTCACGATCAGTAACTGCTTATTCTCAAACCATAAATATGGCTGTATTTTCGGTCATCCGGCAGATGACAACAATAGTGCATACAATGGCTACCCACGTTTGACCATCTGCCACAACTATTACGAGAATATTCAGGTTCGTGCGCCAGGCCTGATGCGTTATGGTTATTTCCACGTATTCAACAACTACGTCAATAAATTCAACCTGGCCTTTACGGTTGCGCAGAATGCCAACGTGCTTTCTGAACGTAACGTATTTGGCACCGGCGCTGAAAAGAAAGGCATGGTTGATGATAAAGGTAATGGCTCAACCTTTACGGATAATGGCAGTTCACCGGCGGCTGTAGCGAGCAAATCAACTGCGGCTAAATGGACGGCATCATCTAACTATTCATACAGTTTGATGACAACTGCGGCGGCTAAATCCTGGGTTGTTTCTAATTCTGGAGCGCAAAGCAGTGCGCTGAAATTCCCGTCATAATCATTGACTATTTTTATTACGATCTTGTCTGCTGAGTATTTTATTAGGAATTGAAACTCTTTAAATATTGAGTATGCCGTAATATGCCACTCGGCGAACATGTTAATGTTGAGTGGCATATTTATTTGAATGAATTAATATAAATAACTAAGGCTAATTAAGCGGCGATGTTATTTTTTTGGTTGTGGGTAAAATACCACTCAACCGTTTTCTTGATTAACTCTTCTGTGGCATCGATATAGTGCTGTGGTGAGATCCTGACTTCCTGTTCCAGAATCAGTGGAAGCTCGGTGCAACCCAAAATGATTTTCTCGACGCCAGCCTGCAATAGGCGATCTTTGACCGGTGACAGCATGCTATAGGCCCCGGAAATATCACCGGATTTATAGGCATAGATACTTTCCATTACCTGGTGTTGGTCAGCATCATCCGGCGTGTAGCACTCAATATTATCGGTTATCAGATTGTCCTGATAAATTCTCGCTTTCACTGTTGCCGTCGTCGCTAATAAGCCGACGCGTGTTGTATTGGTATTCCTAATTGCCTGACAGGTCACATCAATAATGCTGATCATTTCCGCACTACACTGTTGTTTTAATTCATTGAACCAATAATGTGCGGTATTACACGGAATAATGATGCATTCAGCGCCTGCGTTTTCGAGAATTTTCATATATTGCAGCATTTTACCCAGCGGTGACGCGCTGTGCTGGAGAATGCACTGTGTTCTGTCTGGGATATCAGGAATAGAAACCGCAATCATTGGAATGTGGTCTTGATCCCGATACGCTGGCGTGTTTTTGATCAGTTTTTGCATCGCATCGACGGTGGCACCCGGCCCCATACCACCCAGAATTCCCACGAGACTGTTCATGCTGTTAACCCTGTAGCATTATGAAATTAAAAGGATAATCGCATACTGGCGGGCAATGTGAATTGCTAAATTCCCATCTGCTATGTATGATTTGCATAACTATTGGCATCTCTATGCTTTTACTGGGTTTAACGGCACGCGGTGGGACGACTCTTTGTTGGCGATGTAAAACACGGGTATAGGGAACGAAAACATGACGCTGAGCGTTTTGAGTGAGGGGTGATGCTAAACAATATCGAAACCAAGTGGCTCTATGACTTTATCATGTTGGAAGAGCACCGTAGTTTTACGCTGGCTGCCGAGAAGCGGAATATCTCTCAATCCTCATTTAGTCGGCGCATTCAGGCGCTGGAAGCGGCGGTCGGGTTTGATATTTTCGACCGCAGCGTGCTGCCGCTGCAATTAACCGAACAGGGTCGCGTGTTCCACGCCTATATCCGCAATACGCTGGACGACTTGGAGTATCAGCTCAATAAGTTGCACGGTGGAGATAATTACAAAAATAAGATCACTATTGCGGCAGCGCATTCGCTGTCGGTGTTTATCATGCCGGAGCTGTTAAAAGACGTGCCGGACCCGCAGGAAAAAATCTTCTATGTTGAATCGATCGATGTGGATGAAGCGGTGCTGAATCTTAAAGAAGGACGCAGCGACTTCATTTTCTCGTTTTACAATGAGGATCTGATGGGCGAGCCCTTTATGCACGAGAAGATACTGGAATCTCGGCTTTATCCAGTCTGCGCGTGCGACAGTGCAGGGAAGCCGCTGTTTGATGTAAGCGCCTCATCGGTGCCGTTACTCAATTATACCGAGACGAGCTATATGGGGCGTCAGGTCAGCCGTTACTTATCTAGCGTCGATAGCGATAAGTTTACGGTCAACTTTGTTTCTTCCATGAGCGACTTGCTCAAGCGTATGACAAAGAAAGGGTATGGCATTGCCTGGCTGCCGGACTATTCGATTCAAGAAGAGCTGAAAAACAAAGAGCTGGCGATCCTGAACATGGAAAATGCCGTGATCCGCATGGGCGTTTATCTGTATCGGCTTGATGCGCGGCTGAATGTGGCTTCGGAGAAATTCTGGCGCTATATGAAAGGGCTGTCATCGACGTCTGGGCTATAAACGTCGCGATAATATGATTGTACGACGAGAGCTAAAAAAATAGCGGCCCGAAGGCCGCTATAGATGAAGCATTCACTCATACAGCATTAGCTATTTTGTGTTGCCTGCTGAGGTTCTTTATAAGCGACGACCTCATCGGTAGCCTCTTCCTCATCATCGTCGTGGATGTCTTTTTCCAGACTGGCCACAACGGCGGTAGAGATACTGTTACCGATGACGTTAGTTGCAGTACGGCCCATATCCAGGAACTGGTCGATACCGATAATCAGCAGAATACCGGCTTCTGGCAGGCTGAACATTGGCAGCGTTGCGGCGACGACTACGATAGAGGCACGCGCTACGCCCGCCATTCCTTTACTGGTGATCATCAGCGTCAGCAGGATCAGGATTTGCTGGGTGATGCTTAGGTCGATGTTGTAAGCCTGTGCGATAAACAGAATCGCAAAGGACTGGTACATCATGGAACCATCAAGGTTGAACGAATAACCCAGTGGCAGCACAAAGCTGGTGACTTTTTTCGGTACGCCGAATTTGGTCAGTGCTTCCATGGTTTTCGGGTAAGCGGACTCACTACTTGCGGTAGCAAAAGCCAGCATGGTCGGTTCACGAATCAGCTTCGCCAGAGTCACGATGGCTTTGCCCAGGAACAGGTAGCCAACCAGGAACAGAACGCTCCACAACACGGCCAGGCCGAGATAGAACTCACCGATCAGTTTACCGAAGTCGTAAAGCAGTCCCAGGCCTTGTGTGGTAATCGCGGAAGCGATTGCGGCAAACACAGCAATAGGGGCCAGCGCCATTACGTAGTCGGTCACGCGGAACATCACTTTGGTCAGTTCTTCGATCATGGAAATGATCGTGGTCGCGTGTTTGTTTTTGCCTTTCACATAGGCAAGTGCGGAGCCGAAGAACAGAGAGAACACCAGAATTTGCAGGATCTCATTGTTCGCCATCGCTTCTACGATGCTTTTCGGGAAGATATGGCTGATGAAGATCTTAAGCGTGAATCCGTCCGTATTCAGGCCAGTTGCAACCTGCTGTACAGGGATTTCGAGATTCATGCCTGCACCGGGTTGGAACAGGTTCGCGAAGAGCATACCGATAAGCAGAGAAATGAATGATGCGCTGACAAACCAGATCATTGCTTTCATACCGATACGGCCAACGGCAGAAGAGTTTCCTCCCATGCTTGCCAGGCCAGAAACCAGCGTAGCGAAGACCAATGGTGCGATGATCATTTTAATCAGGCGCAGGAAAATATCGGTAACCATGTTGAAATAAGATGCAATTTCTTTTGCTCGACTGCCATCAAGATACTGATGGCAGGCCCATCCGATTAATATCCCCAGGACGATAGCCAAGACTATCTGTACAAGTAACTTCTGCCTTTGCATATAAACCTCATGTTGATGAATTGATTCAGACAACACAATATTATTGCCGCGTGATGGTTGGTGCTTTCCCTGAATACACCAAGCCCTCACCCGAACCTGTTATTGGGGTGTTGTGTCTGCCCGCCGATATTACAACGATTCTTGTTTTTTACATTTTTTTTCTGCGGATTGTTATGCAATTGTGATCGTTGTCATGCGAAAAATGCATATCCGCACCGCTTGTAATGATAAATAGGGATGTAGTGAGCAGTTCGAGAGAAAGCTATAAAATCAATTAACTTTTTATTAAACAATATGTTGGGTTGATTTTCTCCGGGTAAGAAAAGGTGGGGTAAGGTGTTGAATTAGTGTTGCTAATGATGCGGTGAGTTACATCAATAAAATACATGGTCAATTGGTTAAAAACTGGGTAGTAATAAGGAAACAATCAACGAAAGAATGATATATGTCGCATTTATTGGTTACATTAGTTTTTTAATTATTTTAACTAGTGGTTTGATTTATTAATTATGATAGCCAATAAAATCGCATGAAATAAAGTGTAATTATTAATCAAAGTGTTTCTGTTTTGTAATGTTTACCGTGTTTGGTTATTCAGAACGGTGTTTTTTGTTGTTTAAATTGGCGTTATTGGTTATTTAAAATGTTGTTTTTTTTATTTAAAATACTGTTGTTGGTTATTTCACCGAAAAAGGGCGATGCTCACTTTATCGTGACACGCTTTTTCCAGATGTTTTTTCATCCTATCTGCCGCCGTTTCGGCCTCTCCCCGTTGCAGGCAATCAAGAATGACCAGATGTTCAGCTATCTGTTCCAACCTCTTGGGGTTGAAGGCGGGACTGCCTTGCCGATATTCCACCAGACGCCGTAATTGATTGATTCGCTGTAGACTATGGTGGGCGAAACGATTGCCGCTACAAGCGAGCAGCGTTTCATGAAAGTGCGTATTAGCATCGAACATTTCATGGGCCGTGAGCGTCAGATACCCACCATTAAGGATGTCTTCCTGCTGTTTACGGCAGGCGTTGAGCGTGTGCGGATCGATATGAAACTGCGGCGACAGCAGGCTGACCGGCTCAACCAGTAGGCGGAAGGTGAAACTCTCCTCATAAGCGGCCACGGAATCGATAATCGGCGTGGTTCGCCAGCCTTGACCGGTACGAAATTCTAGCCAGCCTTCCTGTTGAATTCGAGTCAGAACGTTACGTAGTACGGCGCGGGACACCTGACATTCTCGCATGAGATCCACTTCTGAAAACTGCTCGGGCAACCGCCGAGCGAGACGCATATCGACAATCTTCTGGTAGAGCGGATCTTCACTGCTGGCGGCTAATTCTGAGACCAGTCGACCTAGTTCATGGGCATGGCGGTCGAGATAAAACCCTCGGTTGCGGTGGTAATGCAGCATACCTCTTTCTGTCAGGTACAGCAGGGCAGCCTTGACCGGTGTGCGGGAGGCGTTCAGCACTTGCGCCAGCGATGATTCGATCAGGTGAGCGCCGAGTGGGAGTTGCTCACGGCGAATATAGGCGACAATCTGCCTGACAATCCTTGTCTGTAGGGGAGTTAAAGCCATCGCTATCCTGCCATGTCGTTTAGGGTGTTACGGAGATATCGTTTTGCTCTTGCCAGCAAGGAGCACTTACCAAAAGAATGTGCTCCGGCCAAACCGGAGCACTCCTGACTTACTGGTGATAGAACGGAAATGCGCCGAAGACAATACCACCGACCAGCAGCGACAGGCTGACAAAAATCGCCCATTTGATCGCAAAGCGTTGGTGATCGCCGATGTCCACTTTTGCCAGACTGACCAATAGGTAGAGCGATGGCACCAGCGGGCTGAGTAAGTGGAACGGTTGGCCGACAATCGAGGCACGGGCGATCTCCTCTGGGGTAATACCGTAGTTGGCTGCCGTCTGGGCGATAACCGGTAAGATTCCGAAATAGAACGCGTCGTTGGACATCAAAAAAGTAAACGGCAGGCTAATCAGCGCTGTGAATACTGCAAGATAAGGGCCGAAACTCTCGGGTATCACCTGCAACAGGCTCTTCGCCATCGCATCGACCATTCCCGTCCCAGATAAAATCCCGGTGAAAATCCCAGCGGCGAAAATAAGCGATGTCACCGCTAACACGTTAGCCGCGTGTGAACCGATTCGCGCTTTTTGTTCTTCCAGCTTGGGATAGTTGAGCATAACGGCGATGGCGAAGCCGGTCATAAACAGCACCTGAATGGGCAGAAGGCCGATCACCAGAAACAACAGAAGCAGGGTGGTGAGAATAAAGTTGGGCCAGAACATTTTAGGGCGGCGATTAGCGTCGCTTTCTTCGTCACTGCCGTTGCCCAGATTGATCGAGACATTCTGGAAGCTGCTGATATCAATGATCCCCAAGCGTTTACGCTCTTGTAGACCCAGAAAAACGGCTACGCCGACCAGCGTCAGGCTGGCTAAAATAATCGCGGGCAGCATGGGAAGGAATACGTCCAGCGCATCAACGCGCAATGCGGCGGCGGCACGCGCCGTCGGTCCGCCCCAAGGCGAGAGGTTCATTACCCCGCTGGCAATGTTAACCAGACAGGTCAATCCCAGCACGCTCATACCCAGCCGTTGATAAAGCGGCAGAAAGGCAGCAATTGCTATCATGTAGGTGGTAGTACTGTCACCGTCTAGCGCGACCATCAGCGTTAATACGGCGGTGCCGACCAAGACTTTTAGCGGATCGCCTTTAACCAAACGGAGAATGAAGCGCACTAGCGGATCGAACAACCCTGCATCGATCATAATGCCGAAGTAGAGAATAGAAAACGTCAGCATAACGCCGGTTGGTGCCAGCGTTTTGATGCCGTCTAGCATCATCGCGCCCAGCCCCTGATAGAAACCAGCCGCTAGCGCAAACAGCGTAGGGACGAGAATTAGCGCGATAAGCGCAGACATTCGTTTGGTCATGATCAGGTACATAAAGCAGATGACCATAGAGAAACCGAGAATAGTGAGCACAATACGTCTCCTGTTTTTTATTATTTCCCAAATAATTTACTGCCTTTCTCTATGGCAAATTGAAGGTGCAAAAAGCCATGCGATTTTTTATATACCCCAAATAATTCGAGTCGCAGGAACGCGGCCAACGCACATGTAGCTTGAAGTATTACGGGTATAACCGCATATCGAAAGGTATAGGGTCTAGCTATTTCCCAACGTCAGAGACGTTCAGGAGAATACGAATAAAAGGAGAGGGTTAACTTCCGGGGTCGATACGAATAATAAATAACAGATAATGAGAGCGCGATAAGGTAACGGTAATCGGTAACATAAATGACCTCTATGCGAGCAATAATAATATTCCTTTTATCCCCGTTAGCGGCCATGTAACCGATTGTTTGGTCATGACTTTACGTGTAATGCAGATGATTTGATAATCACGGCTAACAGGGGCTCTTTTTGTTAAAAACAAATTAAAGCATTGTAAAATAAAACGCAAATTGCGCTAAATTGGAATAAAAAACAATTGAACGATGGGAAGGTCAGCGATAACCAACATAATTTTAAAAGATAAACAGAGATGTGGGGATTTAATGTCTGCGTAGAAATTTATTAGCGGTTAACGGGAATTCATCCGTTTTCATTAATAAATACTTACAAGATGGGACGGGGAATAAATATATTATCGGTGAGGAGAGTTAAACGTTGTCTAAACCGGCACGTATTTTCTGAATCACTCGAACGTTCTAAACCCAATAATTACCTAAGCCGCCACGTAAAAATGGGTGACGGCTTAGGTAAGGGAGATTAGCTGACGTTTTCTGCGGTGGTACGCAGGCGTTCTTTCAACTGGCTGTATTCCTGCTGAACGTAATTCTCCGCTGCCTGCTGATCGTCAATGGCTTCCAGCTTAACGGCACAGTGTTTGTATTCTGGCGTTTTGGATACCGGATCGAGATGATCCAGCGTCAGCTCATTGCAGGCACCGATCCACCACTGGTAAGTCATGTAGACGGCACCTTTATTGATGCGCTCGCTGACGGCAACGCGAGAAATAACCTTGCCGCGTCGCGATGAGATCCAGACCAGTTGTTGATCGCATATTCCTAAACGTTCAGCGTCATGTGGGTTAACCTGCACGTAACCTGGCTCATCTGCCAGCGTTTGCAGGGCGGTGCAGTTGCCTGTCATGGAACGGCAGGAGTAATGGCCGACTTCGCGCACGGTACACAATACCAGCGGGTAGTCTTCATCGACCCGTTCCATCGGCGGCCGCCATTCTGCGGTTAGCAGCAGGCCTTTCCCGCCGGGGCGATCGAAGTGATTGTTTGCATACAACCACGGGGTGCCGGGGCTGTCTTCCGTCGGACACGGCCACGGCACATAACCCAGCCCCGCCATTTTCTCGTAGGTTGCGCCGTAATACAGCGGGCAGAGCTGCCGCAGTTCGTCCCAGATTTCCTGCGTATTGTTGTAGTGCATCGGATAACCGAGAGCCGTCGCCATCAGGCTGATGATTTCCCAGTCAGGTTTGACATCGCCCTGCGGTTCCACGGCTTTATAAAAACGCTGGAATCCTCGGTCAGCGGCGGTATAGACCCCTTCGTGTTCGCCCCAGGATGTTGCTGGTAAAATGACATCGGCAATCGCGGCGGTTTTGGTCATGAAGATGTCTTGTACGATCAACAAGTCCAGCTCGTTGAACGCATCACGCAGCATCGACAGGTCCGGCTCGGTTTGCAGTGGATCTTCACCCATCACGTAATTGGCTCTGATTTTCCCTTCTTTTATTTTGTGCGGGAGGTCGGTCAGCGAGTAGCCAATTTTGTCAGAGAGCTCAGGCACGCCCCAGGCATCGGCAAATTTCGCCAGTACCGCCTTATCTGTGACGTTTTGATAACCGGGGAACATATTAGGCAGCGCACCCATATCGCAGGCACCCTGTACATTATTTTGTCCACGCACCGGCCCGACGCCAACGTTCGGACGTCCCAGATTACCGGTCAGCAGTGCCAGACCGGATAGCCCTTTGACCACATCAACGCCTTGGCCCCACTGTGTCACGCCCATTCCCCATAGAATAGTGGCTGACGGCGCCGCGGCATACATCCGCATTGCGTCTCGAATCAATTTCGGTGATAAACCGGTAATGTTGGCGACGTACTCCGGCGTGTATTTTGCGACGGTCTGGCTGAATTCCTCGAAGCCTTCGGTATGGCGGGCGACGTAAGCCTTATCGTAGCGACCTTCGTTAATCAGCACGTTAGCAAACGCGTTAACCAGCGCCATGTTGGAGCCATTTTTCAACGGTAGCCACAGATCGGCGATACGCGCGGTTTCGATACGGCGTGGATCGCACACGATGATTTTTGCCCCGCGTGCTTTTGCTTTCAGGATCCGGCGCGCCACGATAGGGTGCGAGTCTGCGGCGTTGTAGCCAAAAATCAGGATGCAGTCGGTCTTTTCGATTTCACAGATGGAGTTACTCATCGCGCCGTTGCCCAGCGTGACCTGTAGCCCGGCAACCGAAGGGCCGTGGCAGAGTCGGGCGCAACAGTCGACGTTGTTATTGCCGGTTACCGCTCGGGCAAATTTCTGCATCACGTAGTTGGTTTCATTACCGGGGCCGCGGGATGATCCCGTATGCATGATCGACTCGGCGCCGTACTTCTCTTTGATGCCTTTTAGTCGAGAGCTGGCGAAGTCGATGGCTTCATCCCAGGAGACCGCTTCAAAGGGGGCGCCTTTTTGACGGCGAATCAACGGTTGTTTCAACCGAGGCGTGAGAAGCTTGGTGTCGTTGAGAAAATCCCAACCGTAATAGCCTTTCAGGCACAGTTCACCTTCGTTGGTGACGCCGTTTGCCCCTTCCGCACCAACCACTTTGCCGTTCTCTACCAGCAGGTTTATTTTGCAGCCTGACCCGCAATACGGGCAGACGGTAAGCACTTTCTGCATGATTGTTCTCCAAAGCCGAGTCTTGGATCGTAAGAACTGCATTCTTGCGGCAGGCTGTTGATGCAGTTATTTAATCCTCGATAATCGCCGATAAAGAAAATTAATTTACTGATCGTGGTCATGCTCAGCGCGTGACAAATTGTCCTAACGCCTTGAGCATCACGACCTTTTTCCATAGGACATTTGTCTGGAAAATAACGTGCTGGTGTACTCCTCCTCTTTATCTGTTAATGCCTATACTGTTTTTGACGATACTAACTCTATGTGCCACCGACTAGGCTGATGCATTCATGCCCATCGGCTGTTTAAAACAACGGAAACTGGCCTCTCAAGGAAGATAACGCATGCTGTTCGTTAATTTTTTGAGCATAACTTCCCATGTAATGGGTACTGAATCAGGGAATTCCAGAACGTCTGTCAGATCGCGCGGGATAAAGGGCGTGATAAGACTGACGGCACCGTCATGAGCAAAAAAGTAAATACTTTCCCGACAGCGCGTGCGGGCGGGAAATATTTTTTAACGTCGCGGAGTGCATTATGGAATTTCTAAGAAACGTCAGCATAAAAATGATGGTGCTGGTCATAGTGGCTTCCCTGCTAGTGGCGTGGGGAGTGGCATCTGGGTTAAGTCTTTACTCGCTTTATCAGGTCACCAATTTGCTTGATAAAAGCGAGACTCAGCGCAAAACGTATTCCCATCTGGTTTATGGCGCCGATCAATATTTTCGGGCCGTAACGCGGATGGAAAGAACCATGGACTATTTGCAGCGTAACGAGCCAGAAAACGCCAAACAGACGTTGGAAATGGCACAGCGTGCAATCAAAAATACCAAGGATTCGCTGGAGAAATTCCAGGCAGCGGAGCACGTTGGTGTCAATCAGGCAACGGTTGATGCAGTTAAAAACACGTGGAACACCCTGATCTCCTCTTCTATCGAGCCGATGAATTCAGCATTGCAACGCAACGATCCTGAAGCATTCCGGCAAATTTTCCGATCCGTTTACCCTCCCGTCAGTCTGACATTCGGGGACGATATCAAACGTTATTCGGACGGCATTACCGCCTCATCGTTGATTCCAAGTGTGAATGAACACAATGATAAAAACCGCAATGTGCTTATTGTGGTTATGTTGATTGGGGTTATCGTGCTGATTTTCACCGAGTATTATCTGAGAAATTATCTGGTGATACCGATTGCCGTACTTAAATCGCACCTGTCGCAGCTGACAGCGGGTCGTTTAGGCTGTGAACTGGCGGAGTTCGGCAAGAACTGTGCAGGGCGACTGATTCCCGATATCAAGCGGTTGCAGAAAAGTTTGCGGGATACGGTGACCGTCATCCGGCAAAGCACGACGGAAATCAACAATGGGACGTCCAGCATTAAGGATGGCAACGATAATCTCTCTAGCCGCACAGAGCAGCAGGCGGCGGCATTGCAAGAAACCGCCGCCAGTATGGAAGAGATTAGCTCCACGGTACGACAGACTACCGATCACGTGCATCAGGTACGCCAACTGGCGAAGGATGCGGCTGACATGGCGCAAAAAGGCGGAAATATCAGCACCAACGTGATGGCAACAATGGATGGTATCAGTGCCAGTTCGCGACAAATCTCCGATATCACCTCGGTTATTAACAGCATTGCGTTCCAGACCAATATTCTGGCACTGAATGCGGCTGTTGAGGCGGCGCGTGCGGGGGAGCAAGGGCGAGGGTTTGCCGTGGTGGCTGGGGAAGTTCGAACGTTGGCGCAGCGAAGTGCGCAGGCGGCGAAAGAGATCGAGGCGCTGATTGCGGAATCCGTTTCACGGGTTGAAACCGGTGCAGGGCAGGTAAGGCAATCCGGCGAGGCGATGACGGCAATTATCGCTTCCATCGCTCATGTGAACGATCTGATTGGTGAAATCGCGGCGGCTACGGATGAGCAAACGCGCGGTATTACGCAAATTAGCCAAGCGGTGCACGAAATGGATAGCGTCACACAGCAGAACGCGTCGTTGGTGATGCAATCGGCTGAAGCCGCCGCGCGTCTGGATGAACAAACCAGTGAATTGTCTGCCGTAGTGGACGTGTTTAATCTGGATTCGGATAGCGATCAGCAAACCGCTTTCTCCCGTCCGGCCATTGCCGCTCCTGTTCACCGCGCGGTCGCGCAGAGCACTACGCCGTTGTTGTCGGTGCATGGCCGTCACGGTGAGGGATGGGAAAAGTTCTGATCCGCAGTGGGTTGAATGCGCGAGAGACGTTGAACGCATGTAGAGGTTGAGTACGACATAGCCAATAAGTTTGATGACGAACAGGGCAGAAAGGAGTCTGCCAGGTTCCCTTGCCTTCCGGTTTTCGTCTGACTTCTTGTGGACCACTGCTCAAAAAATGGTGGTGAAAAACGTTATGTCGATGTGCGTAATACCTTGGATTACTGAGAAAAAATGGCATTTTTTTCTGTAAAAATGACTGCGGTAGTGTAAAGAAATGCCATTTTAAGACGAGGATCTCTAGCGAGAAAGTGATTTTAATTAAATGATGGTATGATTATTGCTTTGTTTTTGCTGGGTGTATTTTGCCGATTTTGCGATCAAAAAACCGCACTTCCCCAAGGATATTGAAAGAGAATGGGGTTTTTGACGTTAAATAAATGATTGAAACTATTTGTTACATACTAAAGTCATTCTTGCTTATCTTTTCGTGACGTAAATCAAGACAGATGACGACTTCAAAGTGATAATAAGAATAAATATCATTTGTGCTTCACCACACGCTTATGTCTATCTGGCAAAAAACGCTTCTGTTGTTGTGTTGGTTGTTGAGCTGTTCAGTGGCAGTTGCCGCGACCGATTACGCCACATTCATTCAAGATATCGAAACCAGGCTGGATAAAACGGCTCAGCTCTATGAGCAGCAAAAGCCGGATGACGCCCGCACTGAAGTTCAGATGGCCTATTTTGAGGTATTTGAAAACCTCGAAGGCCCTATCCGCATCAATATCTCCGCGCAAAAAAGCTATCAGCTAGAAGCGACCTTTGGTGAAATTCGCCGCATGATTGGCGAAGGAAAACCGCAGGCTGACGTGCAGGCAAAAATCTCATGGCTGAAGGGTGAACTGGATGCTGTTTTGCCCGTGCTGTCGGAAGGGCACAAGCTGGTTGCGCAGGAGCAGCACGGTGCCTACGACAATGCTGATATCGCGCCGTACTGGCAACAGAGTTTTAAAATCATTGATGACCAGCTCGCGCTGGCCGTGACGGAATATCAGGCTGGCGATTACAAAAAAGCCAGCCAGAGCGTGCAGCAGGCGCACTATCAGGGATTTAAAAACTCTGAAATGGAAATGTCTGTCCGGCAGAATCGCTCGGCGCAGCAGGCCGCTTCCATTAATCAACAATTCTCTGCATTGATTACGTTAGCCAGCCAACCCGAGCAACTGACAGACGTTGCCTATCGGGTCACCACGCTGTTGCAAGATATCGAGGATGTCTTACCGGGGTTGCCGACAACGCGCGATAGCCAGCAGGCAACGGCGGCACCTGCCGCGAATGCCGATACCGGCGCTGTGCCGGATGCAAACTGGGCGAAAGTCTCCGACGATATTAATCAGGCCATTGCCGCCGCTATCGCACAATACCGTGCGGGTCAGATTAAACCCGCCATCATGGCGGTGCAGGACACCTACTTCGATCTGTTTGAAGCGACAGGCATGGAGAACAAAGTCGGTTCTCGTGATGCGGCGTTCAAATCGACGCTGGAAGGGTATTTCACCCGTCTGGTGAGCATGATGAATGCCAAACAGCCGGTGGATCAACTGCAAGGGCAGGCTGACGCGTTGCAGCAGGAACTGGCGAAAGCGGTCACCATGTTGGGCGACGGCGGCGAAACGCATTGGAGCCTGTTGATATACAGCCTGATGATTATTGTGCGTGAAGGGCTGGAAGCCTTGCTGATTGTGGCGGCGATCGTGGCCTATCTGGTGAAAAACAATCAGCAGGACAAACTGCCGCTGATTCGCCAGTCAGTTTACGTCGCGCTGCTGTGTAGCGTGATTACCGCTTTTATTTTCCAACTCGTGTTCACCAATTCCGGAGCCAGTCGTGAGCTGCTGGAAGGCATTACGATGCTGATCGCCGTAGTGATGCTGTTCTTCATGAGCTACTGGCTATTGTCCAAAGTGGAAGCGCGGCACTGGAAGGCTTATCTGGAAGGTAAGCTGTCCCATTCGCTGAGCAGCGGTTCCATGATCGGGCTATGGTTAACCAGCTTTCTGGCTGTGTACCGCGAAGGTGCGGAGACCGTGTTGTTCTACTACGCGCTGGTCGGTGATGCCAACAATATGGCAGGGCACCTCTCCATTCTGGCTGGGTTTGCCATCGGCTGTGTGATCCTACTTATCGCTTACTTCGTGATGCGCTACACCATCGTCAAATTACCGCTGAAGCCGTTCTTCATGTTTACCGGCTGCTTTATGTACCTGATGGCGTTTGTGTTCGCAGGAAAAGGCGTGCTGGAACTGATCGAAGGCAAGCTGTTTGAGCCGACGTTGCTGACTAGCGTGCCGGAAATCAGCTGGCTGGGCATTTATCCTTATGTGGAAACGCTGATTCCACAAGTTGTGTTGGTTGTCGCGGCGTTACTTGCCCTGTGGGTGATGCGACGCAGAGCGTCAGCCATCTAATAAAGCATGAATCCAATATTAAATACTGAAAGCAATAAGAGCAGAAAATAACCATAACAACCCCAATCGCTTAGCGAATTAAGTGAGTAGGGACGACTGAGATGAGGATAGGTTTGATGAATATGCAAAAAAGTCTGATTGCGGGTGCCATTATTGCCGGTATTTTTACAGCGCCTGCTGCGCTGGCGTTTAAAGAATATCCAGCGGGTGAGCCTGTTTCCCTGAACGAAATGGAAATTGCTGCTGTTTATCTGCAACCTATCGACATGGAGCCACGTGGGATGGGGCTGCCTGCCGCTAAAGCAGACATCCATCTGGAAGCTGATATTCACGCTGCTGAAGGCAACAAGAACGGTTTTGGTGCCGGTGAGTGGATGCCGTTCCTGACGATTGCTTACACCCTGACCAACACCGATACCGGCGCGAAGCAAGAAGGCACCTTCATGCCAATGGTTGCTAGCGATGGTCCACACTACGGTGCGAACATCAAAATGATGGGGGTGGGTAACTATAAAGTGACTTACCACATCGATCCGCCATCAAAAGCCGGTATGCACCGTCACACCGATGGTGAAACGGGCGTAGGCCGCTGGTGGAAACCGTTTGATGTCAGCTTTGACTTCAAATACGTCGGCATAGAATAAGGTCTTCTGTCCGCGATGCACTGTCGCGGCCATGTTCACGCCTCTGCGGATACATTATTGCTGCCCGCAGAGGCGGTGATTTTCTGGTTAGTGTACTGATGCCGCCAGACAGCATGCTTAACCAACGCACCTGCAACTTGAACGCGGTTTGCAGCGGCGAGGCCCATGTGTGGGCCGAGTAACAAAGCCAACACACCTGCAACTTGAAAGGTGACGGGTATATATGAGTTATTTCTTTATCGCGACACTCCAATCTTTCCTGCCGATTGCACTATTGCTCGGGTTGAACTGGAGCCATCGTTCTACGCCGACGATCGGGCCGCTGGGCTGGGTCACGCTACTGGCGCTGTGTGCCGGTACATTTATTGGCGTTCACTTTCCTAACGGGCAAGCGTTTCTGCTTGGGTTTACGGCACTTCAAGCGCTTGCTTTGATCCTGTTTCTTGCCTGTCAGTGTTTTTCACATCCGCGTCTCGGCTATCTGTGGCAGGCGCTGTTAGTGGCAGGCGCGGCGGTGCAGTGGGGCGGCGATCCTAATCTGACCGCGTTGACGACCACGCATGTGGTGAATACCGATCTGCTGCTGAATTTCAGCGCCGTGATAGTGGCGTTTGGCTGGCTGGTGTTTTGCGCCGCGCTGTGCGGCATGATTGTGCGCCGCATTCGTTTACTGCGCTGGCCACTTTTGGCCTTGCTAGTCGCACTCTTGCTGTTGCCGATAAGCGGTAATCTACTGCTGTTACTGATGAAATTACAGGCGCTAGGGTTAACCAAACCGCGCCTGAGCTATGTGGCGCATGTCACCAATAGCGCCTATTTATTGAATTATCTCAGTGCGTTAGTTATGGCGATTTTAGCCGCCAGTCTTGCCTGGCCGCTGTTGCATGCGCGCCGTGAGATGCAGGCCGCGTATGAGGCGATTGAAAAACGCAAAGCGACGGCAGGCTATCGTAATGTGCGCCGCACGCTGCTGGCGACGGTAGCGGGGCTGCTGGTTGTCGTCTTCGCTCAGCTCTATTGGGACAAGGTGGCGTCACAACCGCCTCGCCTGTCGGAAGCCCAGCCAGTGACGCTGGCGGCCGATGGCAAAGTGCATATTCCGATTGATCAGGTGCGCGATGGCAAGTTGCATCGCTTCGTTTGGATTGCCGATGATGGCAAGGCGGTGCGCTTTTTCATCATTAACCGCTATCCCGATCGCCTGCGTCTGGGGGTGGTGTTTGATGCCTGTCTGCTGTGTGGCGATCAGGGCTACGTGATGGAAGGCAATCAGGTGATTTGTGTTGCCTGCGGTGTGCATATTTTCATTCCTTCTATCGGGAAAGCGGGTGGCTGTAATCCGGTGCCGATTGAAGGGTGGAGTAACGACGATAATGAACTGGTGATTGGACGTGCTTCGCTGGCGGCTGGCACTAACTACTTCTCGACGGTGGTATCGATGGAAGTGATCGATCCGGTTGATGGTTCCAAGCTGACCAACGTGAATGCAGAGCATAAATATCGCTACGGCGGTAAAACCTACTTCTTCTCGTCAGAAGCGAACTATAACCGCTTCCGCGAAAGTCCCGCTAAATTTGCCACGGCCAAAGCGGCGGTTGGCGAACCGGTGGAGGAGGAATAATTATGCTGTGGCGACTATTACGTCAGTCCTGGCGCAGAAATGTTCGACGCAAATCGCTGGCGGTGTTGACCGTGTTTTTGGCGGCCGGATTGATTTCCGCACTGCTGGCGGTGTCCATCGATATCGGTGACAAGATGGCGCGTGAGCTGAAGTCCTACGGTGCGAATATCTTGATTGAACCCGCAGGTCAGGCGGCGCTGCCTGCGCTGTTTGGCGAGCGCAGTAATCCGCTGGAAGGGCAGGATTTTCTTGATGAAGCCGAACTGCCTAATATCAAAGATATCTTCTGGCGCAATAATATTGTCGGTTTCGCACCGCTGCTAAGCGGCGATGTTGAGATCAATGGTCAGCCAGTTGCCGTATTGGGCACGTTCTTTTCTCAGCCTGTCGCCGTGCCGGATGAGGAAGACTATCGCACAGGGCAAATGACCGTTAGCCCTTACTGGCAGGTGGCAGGACAGTGGCCACAGGAGCCGGTGACGACGGAAAATGTGGCGCAGGCGCTGGTGGGAAAACAGCTGGCGACCCAAACGGGCTGGAAAGTAGGGGATAAACTCGCACTGCGCGGCTCGAAAGGGGACGCGACGGTAGAAATTAGCGGCATTCTGAACAGCGGTGGCGATGAAGAAAGCCGGCTGGTGATGCCGCTGGCAACGGTGCAATCGCTGCTAGGGCTGGCGGGTAAAATTCAGGCCATTCGCGTGTCGGCGCTAACTGTACCGGAAAATGAACTGTCGCGGCGGGCGCGTGAAAATCTGGAAGCGCTCAACGCCGAAGAATATGACCTCTGGTACTGCACTGCGTATGTGTCTTCGATTGCACACCAGTTGGAAGAGGCGATTTCCGGTTCGGTCGTGCGCCCCATCTGGCAGGTTGCTGCGTCGGAAGGTGTGGTGATCGACAAGATTCAACTGCTATTGGCGGTGGTGACCTTTGCGGCGCTGGTGGCGTCTGCGATGGGGATTGCCTCGCTGATGACCAGTACCATCATGGAACGCGCCAAAGAAATCGGGCTGATGAAAGCGCTGGGTGCACGCCAGTGGCAAATCATGCTGCTGTTTTATCTCGAAGCGGCACTGAGCGGGTTGGTGGGTGGTATCGCGGGCTGTGTCGCTGGCTGGGGGCTGGCGAAAGCGATTGGCCTGATGCTGTTCGGCGTACCGTTGAGCTTCGCGTGGATCGTTATCCCTTGCGTACTGGTGATCTCGATGTTGATTGCCATTATCGGAACGTGGTTCCCAGCGCGGAAAATTGCCAAACTGTATCCGGTGGAGGTGCTGTATGGGCGCTAACGGTTGGATGAACAGCATGTTCTGGCGTTTGGTGTTCCGCGCGCTACGGCTCCGTATGCAGCGCGTCAGCGTGGTGTTTGCCGCACTGACGGTAGGGGCGGCGATTGTGACGGCGATGTCCGCCGTCTATTTCGATATCAACGCCAAGATGAGCCAGGAACTGCGCACCTTTGGCGCAAATTTTTACATCGGCCCGGCGCGTGGGAACTCGATTCCACAAAGCACGTTTCAGCCGATAATTGACAATGCACCAACTGGGTTAATCAATGCAGCCAGCCCTTATCTGTATGGCATGGCGCGTACGGAGTTGGAGAAAGTGGTGCTGATGGGCGTATGGTTCGAATCGCTACGCCAACTGGCACCGTACTGGCAGGTCACGGGTAACTGGATTGGTGTTAGCTTCGACGATCGTAATGCCATGATCGGGGTGAAGCTGGCGGCGCGGTTGAACGTCAAAGTCGGCGACAGTATTACGCTAGTGGACGACGGCGGGAAGCAGCGTTTGCAGATTAAAGGCATTGTGGAATCCGGCGATGCGACAGACAACATGCTGATTGTGAATCTGGATCTGGCGCAAAAGTGGCTGGATAAAGAAGGCGCGATCAGTAATGCCTTGCTCAGTGTTAGCAACGATCTGGGACAGGTCGATCGTTTCGCTGCCCAACTCCAGCAGCAGTATCCGCAACTGGAGATCCGCCCGATTCTGAAAGTGTCGGCGTCGGAAGGTCAGGTGCTGAATAAAATCAAAGGGCTGATGGGGTTGGTCTCGGCGGTGATCCTCGTCTTGTCTTCACTGTGCGTGAACACCACGCTGATGGCGATAGTCGGTGAACGTGCACGCGAGTTCGCGCTACAGAAAGCGCTGGGCGCAAGTGGACGAGACATCATTAGGCAGATGCTGGCAGAAACCGGCATTATCGCGCTGGCTGCCGTGGTGTGCGGTTCGCTGCTGGGTTATTTGTTGGCACAGGTGTTGGGGATGGCGGTATTCAACGCGACCATTTCGCTGCGTTTGCCGGTGTTCCCGCTCACGCTGGGGCTGTCTTTGCTGGTTGCTGCGGTTGCGGCAGTGGTTCCTACCCGGCGGGCGATTTATGTCGAACCAGCCAAAGTCTTGAAAGGAGAGTAGTGCGATGTCTGTAGAGGTAAACGTGCAGGAAAAGGCGCAGGCAACGGAGGCGGTGATTGAAACTCGCCAGCTCTATAAACGCTTTGGTCAGGTTACCGCGCTGGAAGATATCAATATCCGCATCGCACGCGGTGAGTTTGTCGCCATCATGGGCGCGTCCGGTTCCGGTAAAACCACGCTAATGAATATTCTCACCTGTCTGGATACGGTAAGCGAAGGGCAGGTGCTGTTGGACGGTGTCGATGCTGCGGCGCTGGATGAGGAAGGGCGACGTCAGTTCCGTGCCGATAAAATTGGGCTGGTATTTCAACAGTTCCACCTGATTCCATTTTTGACTGCGCTGGAAAACGTGATGCTGGCGCAGCATTACCACAGCGTGGTGGATGAAGCCGCAGCGCAGCGCGTACTTGAGCAGGTTGGGCTGGCGCATCGTGTGGATCACTTACCGAGCCAGCTTTCTGGTGGCGAACAGCAGCGCGTCTGTATCGCTCGCGCGTTGGTGAATGAGCCTCCGGTGATTTTCGCCGATGAACCGACGGGAAATCTGGATGAAGAGAACGAACAGCGCGTGTTGGATCTACTGAAAGATCTGCATCGGCAGGGGCGCACTATTGTCATGGTGACGCACAATCCTGAGCTGGGGCGTTTTGCTGACCGCATTATCCGCCTGCAACACGGTAAGTATTTCGGTGAAGAGGTGAATCATCATGAAGTGGCGTAACGGTATTACCGCGCTTTGCCTGCTAGGCGTATTGGCACTGAGCGGCTGTAAGGAAGAGCAGGTTAGCGTTGGAGCACAAGCGCCTGCGCTGGCAGCCTATGATCTGGCGGGGCAGCAGGTGGATCTGTCGCGCTGGCAGGGGAAAAACGTGTACCTAAATTTCTGGTCGTCGGGCTGCGGCGGCTGCATGGTCGAAATGGGCGCGCTGGAGAAGCTGAGCAAGGAGTATGGCGATAAAGTGGTCGTTGTGGCGGTCAACACCGATCCTGATGGCGTAGATATCACCTCAATGTTGGCACATCACAGCGTGACGTATCCAGTGGTGCGGGATCAGTTAGGTATTACCAAAGAGCGCTATCAGGTTAGTGGTACGCCGACCTCATTTATTATTGATGCCAACGGCAAGGTGACCGATCAGCATCAGGGCGTAAGGGATGAAGCGCAACTGACAGAACTGTTTCAGAAGCTGGCAAGCCGGACATAACGACCGGCTTGTCCCACATCTTATTTTCTCACACCTTTCGCGGTGTACGTTTATTCTGCCCGTGAAACCGGCACCTGCACCACTACAGATTCCGGTTTCACCCGCATAGCGTAGATCACGCCGATAATCAGGCAGGTGATGCCGCAGAGCGTCAACAGCGGCGGCCAGGATTGCCGGATGATGAAGGCATAGGTTAGACCCGCGAGCGTTTCAAACACAATTAGCGGCCCTACCAATACTGTCGGTAGGCGCTGGCTGGCCTCGTTCCAGAATAGCGTGCCGATCCACGAGCAAAACAGACCAATCGCAATCATTAGCGGGATGAAAATCTCAGGTCGTGGGCCGAACGGCTGCGTAAACGTCTCATCCGTCAGCGCCAGATGACCACACACCAAAATATAACCCAATAGTGCCAGCGGTAGCGTGACCAGACCTTGTGCGGTGGCCCAGGTCATCGGCGTATTACTTTTGTGGTCGCGTAGCCAGCGTGCATTGCGCAGCGGATACCAGGTCCAGCAAATGACCGCGCAAAACGCCATTGCAATGCCGCTGGTATAGCGCCATAAATCGAATGTGTCCGTATTGCCTTTCAGCTCGGCAATATTGACGCAGACCAGTCCGGCGGCAATCAACAGCAGCGAAGGGAGAAGCCGACGCCAGGCCACACGGCCGTCATGCTTGCTGTACAATATATTCGCGGTCACGGAAATCACGACGGGCAGCGTGCCGATAATCATCGTTGATATCGGTGCCCCAGTGCGTTGAATCGCGCTGGCGAGCAGAAAGTAGTACAGCAGGTTGCCGATAACGGTGAGCTTCATGGCTTCCAGCCAGTCGCTGCGGTTGAGCTTGCGCAGGCGGCGGCGATCGAGCCAGGCCAGCGGCAGAGCAATCAGCCCAAAAGCCAGATAGCGTCCAGTGGACTGCAACGCGGCAGAATAGTCCGGTACGAGCAGCGGCCCAACGAAAATCAGCCCCCACATTAGTCCGGCGGCAAGTGCAAATAAAACACCAGTCAGCATGATAAACCTGTTTGTTCGCAATATTTCATCGCACCAGTCTAGGGAGAGTCGGCGACGAATTATTGTAGGATATTGCTGTTTGTCATCGGGGGGCGCTGAAAGTATTCGCGCTAAAAAGGCTAGCGCAGAGCCGGATAAACCTGCTTTTGATAGCGAATAGGCGTGACGCCATAGCGCTGAGCAAAGGTGCGAGTCAGATGTGCCTGATCGGTTAACCCGACGGCGACAGCAACATGGGCGGCAGCCATACCGCGCGTCAGCATCTGTTTGGCTTCATACAGCCGAATCGCCATTAGCATCTGGTGTGGCGTCACGTGAAACTGAGCTTTGAACTGGCGCAGGAAGTGGTAGGGGCTAAGGGAAACCAGCGCCGCCAGCTCTTTTAAGGTAATAGTGTGGGCGAAATTCTCCCGCAGATAGGCTTTCACCACATCAAAGCGATGAAACGGTTCAACGAGCTGACGTTGTGCTATGTGCGCGTGGGGCCGGAAAAGTGCAATCAGCGACAGCAGTAGGCTTTCACTCGCTAATGGGTCGGTCGTCTGCCACAGCGCAGCCAGCGTCATGGCCAGTTGACGTGCAGTAGCGGGATCGTGACGCACGACGTCGGTAAACCACCAGCCTTTCTCGCCGGAGACGCTCTCCAGCACATCGGGCGGGATGTAGATCATGCGATAGCGCCAGCCGTCTTCCGTGGCGGACTCCCCCGTGTGCAGTTCATCGGGGTTCATCAAGACTAATGAATCGACAGGCGCAATATGTTTGGCACCACGGTAGCGGAATTGCTCTGCGCCGTCGTCAATGGTGCCGATGCCAAACGCCTCGTGCGTGTGTGGCTCAAAGGCATAGCGGCAAATATGCGCGTGATAAAGCTCTATGCCGGGCAACGTCGGCAAGTGCCGAAACTGGGCATAGTCTCTTTCATCGGTAAAGTGTTCCGGTACGCCCTGCATGCTGCCACCTTGTCTCTGGTTCTGACCGTCATCATAGCAGCGATAGCACGCCAGCTTGAAGTAGGACGCTATCTTTAGGATGCGAGGAAATACTGAAAACGAAAATATACTCGTCATACTTCAAGTTGCATGTGCGTTGGCTGCGTTCACTCACCCGAATCACTTACCTGAGTAAGCTCATCGGGATTCTTTCTCTTGCCGCGTTATTCGGCCTTATGGCCTCACCCCTTCGGGGTCAGCGCAAGCGCTGTTCAAAAACGCCTTGCCGTTTTTGTCCTGAAACTCGAATTATTTAGAGTATAAAAGCGGGGAAGCAAATAGATCAGAAAGGCATAAATCATATCTAAATGGTTGATTGACTCTGCGTGAGACATAAAACTGATTTTATCTAACATTTTGATTTTACTATTTATGTCTATTCCTTGTTAGGTAATCTAGCGCGGCAGACATACCGTTAGTATAAAAAAATATAATCAACTCCATTTGCTTATTTGTTCTGCCTCTCATTACTTGGATCAATGTTGCTATCTGTAATAAAGAACAAGGGAGTGAAAGGTGAACTTTCAGCAACTGAAGATTATTCGTGAATCAGCACGGTGCAACTACAACCTGACCGAGGTAGCGAATACGCTGTTTACCTCTCAATCCGGCGTGAGCCGCCACATCCGCGAGTTGGAAGAAGAGCTGGGGATTGAAATTTTTATCCGTCGCGGTAAGCGTCTGTTAGGGATGACCGAGCCGGGAAAAGAGCTGCTGGTGGTGGCAGAGCGCATTCTGAATGACGCCAGCAACATTCGTCGGCTGGCGAATGTCTTCACCAATAACGACACTGGCCAGTTGGTGATCGCGACCACGCATACGCAGGCGCGCTACAGTCTACCGCCGGTAATTAAAGCCTTCCGCTCGCTGTATCCGCAGGTTCGCTTGGTGCTGAATCAGGGCACGCCGGATGAAATCGTGGCGATGCTTCATTCTGGCGAAGCCGATATCGGTATTGCCAGTGAGCAATTGATTAACGATCCCTCGTTGGCGGCATTCTCCTATTACCGCTGGCACCATTCGGTGATTGTGCCGGAACACCATCCGCTGACGCAGAAGCCGCTTATTACGCTGGAAATGCTCAACGCAGAACCACTGATTACCTATCGTCAGGGGATTACGGGGCGTTCGCGCTTGGATCGGGCGTTTCAGGCGGTGGGCATGTCGCCGGATATTACGCTCAGCGCGCAGGATTCGGATGTGATTAAAACCTATGTTGAACTGGGGCTCGGCGTTGGGATTGTCGCCGATATGTCATACGATCCAGTGCGTGACAAGGGGCTGGTACGGTTGAATGCTGAGCACTTGTTTGAAGCCAACACAGTTTGGCTGGGACTGAAAAAAGGTCAGTTACAGCGTAACTATGCCTGGAAATTTATTCAGCTGTGTAATACAGAGCTGTCGCTGGATGATATTAAGGACAAGGTCTTTTCTGATAACGATGAAGCGGTGATTGATTACCAAATCTGAGTAATTGCGCACTTTCCTAACCTGATGCCCAGCCAGCGTTTTTTCTGACTGGGCGGACGTTTCCCTTTCTACTTCGTTGCGATTTCTTGTTCCGCGACGCTTGCCGTTTTTTGTACTCAATTCAGCATAAATATGGTTTATCGTGCCGATAATCTGCTTGATCTGATCGTGGTGGAATAGTAGCATTCCTGTCATAACAATAGCTTATGCGTTTGTTTTTGTTAAGCTATACAAATAGTTGTGCGTTTTTATTGAATAATTATGTTAACGACTTTTGTGTCGCAGTAGAAAGATAACGCTAGCAACCAATCAGGTATTCTTACTAGTCAATTACCTCCACGTTGATTTTTTCGGTTCGTATTGCGCCGGAGTCGCGCTAGCGCCATGTTTGTGATGGCGGGGAGTTTAAAACGGAAAATGACGATGAAAACACAAAAAATCAGCCTAGCCTGGCAAATCCTTATTGCGTTAGTTCTTGGTATTGCACTCGGTGCCGTACTGCATGAACAGCAAGAAAGCCGTCAGTGGCTTATCAGCAATATTCTTAGCCCTGCCGGTGACATCTTTATCCGCCTGATTAAAATGATTGTCGTCCCCATTGTTATCGCCACGCTGGTTGTCGGGATTGCGGGCGTAGGGGATGCCAAAAAGCTCGGACGTATCGGCTTCAAAACTATCCTCTATTTTGAAATCATCACGACGGTGGCGATTATCCTTGGCATCACGCTAGCCAATGTTTTCAAGCCGGGGCTTGGCATCGATATGTCGACGCTGACTGCTGTTGATATCTCTCAATATCAAAAGACCACCGAGCAGGTGCAGAGCGGCTCGCATAGTCTGGTGGGGACGGTACTGTCGCTGATTCCACCGAATATCTTCGCAGCGATGGCACACGGTGAAATGCTGCCGATCATCTTCTTCTCGGTGCTATTTGGTCTTGGGTTATCTTCGTTGCCTAAAGAACATCGTGACCCGCTGCTGAGCGTCTTTCGCGGCGTGTCGGAAACCATGTTCAAAGTGACGCACATGATCATGCGCTATGCGCCAGTTGGGGTGTTTGCGCTGATTTCTGTTACGGTTGCCAACTTCGGTTTCGCTTCGCTGTGGCCGCTGGCCAAGTTGGTGATGTTAGTGTACGCCGCAATTTTCTTCTTTGCGCTGGTGGTGCTCGGTGCGGTCGCGCGGCTGTGTAAGCTGCGGATCACGATGCTGATCCGTATTCTTAAAGATGAGCTGATTCTCGCGTACTCTACAGCCAGTTCAGAAACCGTGCTGCCGCGCATCATCGAAAAAATGGAAGCCTATGGCGCACCGAAGTCGATTACCAGCTTCGTAGTGCCGACGGGGTACTCCTTTAACCTTGACGGCTCTACGCTGTACCAAAGCATTGCCGCGATCTTCATCGCGCAGCTGTACGGCATTGAATTGTCGATTGGGCAGGAAATCGTGCTGGTGTTGACGCTGATGCTGACCTCCAAAGGCATTGCCGGCGTACCGGGTGTGTCGTTTGTCGTACTGCTCGCCACGCTAGGCAGCGTCGGTATTCCGCTGGAAGGTCTGGCGTTTATTGCGGGCGTTGACCGCATCCTCGACATGGCGCGTACCGCGCTGAACGTGGTGGGAAATGCGCTGGCGGTGCTGGTGATTGCCAAGTGGGAACATCAATTCGACGAGAAGAAAGCGCAGGCGTACGAGCGTGAAATCAAAGGCATCAGTACACAGCCTGCCCAGCAGGGATAACACCGGCACACTTCAAATTGTATGTACAACGGGCGCATCGAATGATCGATGCGCCCGTTTCTTTTTAGTACCAACGTAATAGTAGAATACTGGGAAAGCTATTCTATGTATTATATTAAGTAGTTAGCTGTTGAATAATAGGAAATTGATTTCTGAATACGTGAGGGATTATGGGAAATGGAAATAATATTTACCGGTGGTTTGCTGGTCAAACTATTGAGGGAGCAAAGGGGATTAAGAGCAAACCCCAATCTTACTTTAGGGATGATCCTGTTTATCTTCCCCCCAAAAAAAATGAATGGACTGCTCTGGTTGAACAATGTAAGCCGGAGGTAAATCCAATAGCAAATGGTGTATTTGTTTGGACTGAAATCAAAGGGGCCGGACATGTATTTGTTTCAGTTCATGAGAATAATGACGCTCATGTGTATACCTATGGTCGATTTGGCCGGCGATGGTTCGGGGCCCTTTTAGGCGATGGAATTCTTAATTCTTTGAAATATGAAGATGCGAGAACGTATTATAGGAATGAATTATACAAAATGGAAGCTAAGGTATTTCGCATTGATGACGCAGATCTATTTATCACGAGAAAATACTTTGAACGGCTGTGGGAAAATGGCGCTCCTGCCACCCAAACTCCAGACATGCGTGATGCGACTCAAAGACGTGGAAAAACAGTTGATCAGTATGATGTGACAGGTAAGAACTGTACCACTCACACCATGGATGGAATTAAGTTTGCTGGTTCGAACGTGTTTAGCGCAGGGTACAGCACAAACTCTCAAATGCACGTTGATCTGAAAGAGAATTTCGCCGTACCTGTATCTTTGCAGCGATATTTAATGGGGAAAAGTGCTAGTGTATCAATGCAGGTTGCAGAAGTGACTAGCGAGTTCAAAAAGCAATACCCCAACATAGATAACTTTATGCCAACAGAAGAGACGCTAAGGTCAAGGGGAGAGTCAGCTGTTGCGGAAGTGGCTTCAGTTTTAGGTTATGGCTCATCTTATTCTGGTGGTTCAGTGGGCGGTTTATTAGGTGGCTTTAGCGATGCTAACAAATAAAAGAAAAACTATCGTTAGATGGTCTGGGATTATGTTCGTCTCATGTTGCTATTTTATCGTACTTCATTTTTCCAAAAGATCGTTTTTCAGTCTCATTGAGAAAGAGTCTATGCGAGTTTCAGGTGCTATGACAATTAGCGAATACAGTAATGCGATCAATATAGTGCAAGTTCAGTCGGAGGTAATCGATAAAGTTGGTTTTCTTGGTTTTTTTATCTGTATCGCGCTAATTCTATTTATTTTCAAAAAAGTAAGGTGATCTACATGAGGGGGAATAGGTCAATGTGCTTTTTGAGATGGGGAAGTATTCTATTTGTACTATTCTGTTATTTGGTATGGTTGTTTATATCATTACAGCCTATGTCTGTTTTTATGGAGAATGAAACCCTACAGTTTTCTAATTCCGTTTCAGCAGAGCGGTATTCATCCTCTCTCCGCCAGATCAAGGACGCAACAGAGAGTGTTTTTGATGGATATGTGTATGGTTTTTTAGTCTGTGTACCAGTGATATTGCTCCTTTTCAAAAAGATTCGTTAGTTTGCCCTTAGCGAGATGACATGCCCGATGGTTTTTTCCCAACAATGCCTGTGCTCCATATTATTGGGAAAAAGCGTTTTCTACCGTCATGCCGCGTGGCTGTCTACCACATGGCCTTCCAGTGTTTGCGTGTGCCATAGCGCTTGTTGAATTCGTTCGGCATCCGTTGCGAACGGCAAACGGGCAGCAATTTTAGGGGCGATTTTCACGTTCTGCGCGATGCTTTCAACCAGCAATGGACGTTCGTTCAGACCAAGGGCGCTTAGCGTGATCGGACTACCGTAGCGGCGCAACTGGGTGAACAGTTCTTCGCGGTCAGCGTCGTTATCGTGTTCCAGAAAAGCCTGGGCAGCCAGACCAAAACCCACTTTCTCTCCGTGCAGCCAGTCATGCAGTTCCGGCAGGCGAGTCATGCTGTTGTGAATCGCATGCGCGACGCCGATGCGTGGCACCTCATCTTTCATGCTATTCGCGACGCCAGCCAGTGCGATAACGGCATCGATCACACGGCGCAGGGCAGGGGTGACCAACCCTTGTTCATTATCCGCGATGGCCTGCTCGCCGTACGTATTAAACGTTTCTACGGCTAGCTTTGCCGCTTGTGCTTTGAGCGCTAACGCCAGCCCATCATCACCGTGGCGCAGATACGGTTGAAACTCGTACCACTTTGCCAGTGCATCCACGATACCAGCCTTGAGGTAACGTGAAGGGCTGTGGGCGATGATTTCACTGTCTACCAGCACCCACACTGGTAAACGCGTCAGTGGAAAGGGGCCGTTGTGCGCACCACTCTCATTGTAAATAACGCTGATCGGTGACCAAGCGGCGCAGGTAGCGGCAATGGTGGGTACGGCGATGACGGGGATCTGCCCCAGAATATCGCCGACGGCTTTGGCGACATCCAGCACACGCCCACCGCCAATGCCTAAAATCAGTTCTGCACTGAATGTGCGCGCCTGTGCGGTTAGCGTCTCGATCGCGGGTTTGGTGCAATCGCCCGGCAAAAATTCGACCTGATAGCGTAAGCCGTGCTCATTGAGGCTGTGTTCGACGGCATCCGCCGTCGTTTTCCATGCCTGCGGACTGGTAATAATCAGTATTGTGCTGGCGTAAGGGGCAGCATATTCGCCGACAGAACGAATGACGCCATCACGATTTAGATAGGTTTGTGGCGCTTGTATTGCAATCATGCTCGCGATCTCTCATCTCTGTGGGAAAAGATAAATCAGTTGTAACAGCGATATCGAACGCTGCAAAAGAACAATTCTGGCTATAAATGGGCAGATTTCGCATAACCAGAATGGCGTTTAGCGCTGCATTCCCCAGCGTTTCACCGTGACTTTTTCGATGGTGGAAAACACCAGCCCTTCAACCAGCAGCCCGATGATGATGACGGAAGCCAGTCCGGCGAAAACACGATCGGTGTAAAGCTCGTTACGGTTCTGGAAGATGTACCACCCCAAACCGCCATTGCCGCTGGATGCGCCGAACACCAGTTCGGCGGCGATCAGGGTGCGCCAGGCGAATGCCCAGCCGATCTTCAGGCCGGAGAGGATCGATGGCAGAGCAGCAGGGATCAAGATCGCGCTAATGTAGCGAAAGCCGGTCAGGCCGTAGTTGCGGCCCGCCATGCGTAGCGTTTCCGAGACGCCGAGAAAGCCAGAATATGTGTTCAGTGCCATCGGCCACATCACGGAGTGGACGAGCACGAATACCAGACTCTTTTCTCCTAGCCCAAACCACAGCAGCGCCAGCGGCAGTAACGCAATCGCAGGCAGCGGGTTGAACATGGAGGTTAATGTGCCTAAGAGATCGCGCCCGAAACGTGTGGATACTGCCAACGCGCTGAGCGCTAGCGCCAGCAGGCTACCGATGACATAGCCTTTCAACAACGTGCCGAGTGACACCACCATCTTATGTGGCAGTTCGCCGCTGGCGACATCGTCGCGAAATGCCTGAAACGTTTGCAGGAAGCTGGGCAGCATCAGGTCGTTATTTTGCCAGCGTGCACCTATTTCCCACAGCAAGATCAGCCCAGCCAACAGCACCAGCTTGCGAATCCAGGTCTGATTCCACAGTCTGGTTGCCAGTGGCAGAGGTTGGGCGAGAGTAAAATCTTTCAGCGGCGCCAGTTCACGCTGATACTCGGGCCGCACGGGGGGCTGGATGCTCATAAGTTTTACCTTGCGTGGATGTGACAGGTGAAGGTGCGTCGACATCGGTTGGAAAAAGAAGATGGTGAATGCGCTGTGCCGTGCTCTGAAAGGCTTCGCTGCCCTGATCGTTTAACGCGAACTGATGGCAGTTGATTTCCGCCCGCACGCGACCCGGATGCGGTGAGAGCAGTAAAACCCGGCTGCCGACGATCAGCGCTTCCTCAATCGAGTGGGTGACAAACAGCAGCGTGAAGCGTACCTCCTCCCACAGCGCCAGCAATTCCTCCTGCATTTTGCGGCGGGTCAGCGCATCCAGTGCGGCGAACGGCTCATCCATGAGCAGCACTTTCGGCTGCATGGTCAGCGCCCGTGCGATGGCAACACGCTGCTTCATCCCGCCGGATAAGGTATGCGGATAGGCATCGGCAAACTTCGCCAGCCCGACCTTATCGAGAAAATAACGGGCGCGATCTTCTGCTTCGGCTCGCGTTGCCTGACGGCTGGCAACCAGCGGAAATAGCGTATTTTCCAGCACGGTTTTCCACGGCGGCAACTGGTCAAACTCCTGAAAGACCATGATACGATCTGGGCCGGGACGTGTGACGCGCTGGCCGTCTAGGCGAATTTCACCGTCTACCGGAGACAAAAAGCCGCCGATAGATTTGAGCAAGCTGGATTTACCGCAGCCGGAAGGCCCTAATAGCACAAACCGTTCGGCGGGAAAGACGTCAAAACTGACATCATGGGTGGCGCGTACCAGACTGCGCCGCGTGCGGTATTCCAGCCCGACGCCGTCCACCTGCAACAGCGGCTGGCCGACAGTGTCGTGAGAATCGAGTGTCATGCTTGTTCTCCTGCGTAGCGACGATGGTTCTCGTCGAATGAAGCTGGTTCTGACCGTTTAGCTACCCGGCTGGTCGTGGATTTCAGCAAAGAAATAGTCCTTCCAGGAGGCGGCTTTGTTTTTCAACACGCCAAGCTGTTGCAGCTTTTCGGCATAAACGTAGGTGCGTTCTGGGGTGATGGTAAAATCGATCTCGGGGTCGGCGACGATGCGTTTAACCAGTTCAGGGTTCAGCTTCGATTTCTCTACCCGAATATAGGTGTCGGCCGCCGCGGCTTTATCTGCTTTGATGATCTGCGAAGCTTCCTTCAGTGCGTCGTAGAAGGCGCGGTAGGTTTTCGGGTTCTCATCATGGAATTTCTGCGTGGTATACAGCACGTTGAACGTCGCCTGACCGCCCAGCACATCATAAGAGCTCAGAATTTTGTGCACATTGTCATGCTCCAGCGCCTGATATTGGAAAGGCGGGCTGGAGAAGTGGGCGTTAATTTCGGAACCACCCGCGATAAGCGCCGCGCTGGCATCGGGATGCGGCAGGCTGACGGAAATCTTGTCGAAACGTTTGAAATCTTCTGCACCATAGAGCTTTGCGGTTTCAATTTGCAGCGTGCGCGACTGGAAGCCTACCCCTGCGGCAGGCACGGCGATGCGATCTTTATCGCTCAGATCACGGATGGATTTCACCGCCGGGTTATTGCTGAGTAAATAGTTGGGCATGGAACCGAGCGAGGCGATGGCTTTCACATTCTGACGGCCTTGCGTGCGATCCCACACGGTGAGCATCGGCGGAACTCCTGCGGAGGCCACATCCAGGGCACCGGACAGGAGCGCTTCGTTAATCGCCGTCGCGCCAGAAAGCGTGCGCCAGTCTACCTTGATATCCAGCCCTTGCTGCTTACCGTGTTTTTCTATCAGGTTTTGGTCGCGCACCACATCCAGAATCAGATAACCAATGCCAAACTGCTGTGCAATGCTAATGGTGCCTTCCGCATTGGCACCTAATGCCGTTAACGTCAGGCCGATCATGGCCGCAAGGCGAGTGAAACGCGTCGATTTTTTCGCGGGTAGTGAGTGATTCATTATTGTTATCTCTCATGGTTAAACAGTAATAAAAAAGGGTATGAAATAAATAATAAAAACGGCAGGTTAATATTTAAATAAATAACGTGCTGTAAATAATGTACTAAAGAAAACATCCTATTTTCTTGGTGCGTTGCTGATAAAGTGTTTTTTGGAATAAGTTAGAATAAATGTGATTTTAATCGGTGATGCATAAGGGAAAACAAGTAAATAACCGCCTTAGCTAAATATTCGCTATAGATAGTCTTATTTGTCAGTTATGGATAAAAATCTGCGCGTTATAGTGACGCTAATATTCATTGTTATGGTGGTATACCGAGAAAAATATGCCTGTTTTTACTCATCATTATTTACGCGATTATTTACGCGATCGGCTGACAGAGAATGACGTGGACGCGTCAATTGCAGGAATTGTGGCGGATAATCTTGTCGAATCTAGCCTGAAAGGGCATGACTCGCACGGTGTAAGTATGCTGCCGCGCTATATCGACGCGATTCGAGAAGGTGGGTTATCGCCTCATGCACAGGCAGAAAAAACGCTGGATTTCGGCCCGTTAATTTCGTTCGACGGTCAGCAGGGCTTCGGGCAACTGGTAGCAAGGCAGGCGCTGGCTGAAGGCATTGCGCGTGCACAAACGCATGGTCTGGCGGTGGTGAGTTTAGCCAATGCTCATCATCTAGGGCGCATCGGGGCGTGGGCGGAACAGGCCGCAGAGGTCGGGCTGGTGTCGCTGCACTTTGCCAACGTGTATACCAAGCCAGTGGTGCTGCCATGGCAGGGCCAGCAGGCGCGTTTCGGGACGAACCCGTTCTGTGCCGGTATTCCGGTTGAACACGACGAACCGGTGATTCTGGATTTTGCTACCAGCGTGATTGCCGGTAACAAAGCCCGTATTGCGTGGAATGAGGGCAAATCGGTTGCACCCGGTTGCATCGTTGATAACGAAGGTCATCCGACGGTGGATCCGCGCTGGCTGATGGAACACCCTTTGGGGGCACTGCTGCCGTTTGGCGAACATAAAGGATCGGGGCTTTCGCTGGTTTGCTCTCTGCTTGGCGCCGCGCTGACTGGCGGGAAAACCGAACGCACGGCGAAAGGTGAGGGTAAGCAGATTATTAACAGCATGCTGTCAATTTTAATCGATCCGCAGAAATTAGGCGGTGCGGCAACCTATCAACAGGAAATTCCGGCTTTATTGGAATGGGTGCGCCAATCCCGCGATGACGATGGATTATTACTGCCAGGTGATAAAGAAAAACAAACCTATCGTCAGCGGGTAGATAATGGCATTTTTGTCGATGATGTGAGTTGGGGGCAGTTATCTTATTTAAATAAAAACGTGGCTTGATGAATTAATTTATTAACTTATTTAACTTTTTATTTATTTATCTCCATAGGGAAAAACAATGAAAAATATATTGAGTGCGGTCGGTGTCGGTGGCTTGTTATTAATGACAACATCCGTACTGGCGGCAGAAAAGCATCCTGATGAAATCCGCGTGGCCTACAGCGGTGGCTCACAGGTATTAGTCTTAGCCAAAGCCGACGGTTCGCTGCAAAAAGCATTGGGTGCGCCAGTAAAGTGGGTGCAGTTTGCTTCCGGTGCTGATGCGCTGAATTATTTCGCCAGTAATGCGATAGATATCGCCAACTTTGGTTCCAGCCCGGCGACGGCCGGTATTGTCAGAAAACTGCCTGTGGAGATCGTCGGCGTATCTGGCGTTATCGCTACGTATGAACGCCTAATTGCCAAATCTGGCATCACTACGCTGAAAGATATCGAAGGTAAACGCGTCGCCTATCCGCCAAATTCCACTGCGCAGTACGCGCTTGAGGCGGCAATCGCGGTGAATAAACTCGACCGCAGCAAGATTACCCTTATTCCGCTACGCCCGGCTGAGATGGTAGCGGCATGGAAGCGTGGCGATATTGATGCAGGCTACGTCTGGGCGCCGTTCGCGCAAGAGCTGGAAGCTTCCGCCGGACACGCGATTTTTGCGACCAAAGATCTGCAAAAAGATGGCTATCTGATTTACAACAACTATGTAGTCAGGAAGGCATTTGCCCAGCAGTACCCAGAAACTGTGGCGCGCTTCCTGCGGGTACACCAGCAGAAAGTGGATGAGTTCCGTCAGGACCCAGAAAAAGCAGCGGCGATTGTGGCAAAAGAGGTCGGTGCGCCAGTCACGACGGCAACCAATACGCTATCAGGGCTGGAATACCCGACGCTGGAACAGCAGGTGACGGCGCAATGGTTGGGTGATGGTAACAACACGGATCGGAGCGGCATCGGTCAGGCGGTCGCGAAAACGGCGCATTTTCTGGAGAGTATCGGCGAAGTTCGCCAGCGTGATATTCCCGCGTCGTTCGCCGACTCCATTAATTCCTCTTATTTGAAGCAGGCTGCAAAAGGGAATTAACGGGTCGTGAAAAGAACGTCTTATGTGTTATTGAGCATCACGTCCGTGGCGGCGGTGCTCGCGTTGTGGCAACTAGCGGGGGCGAAGCAGTGGGTCGATCCGCTGCTGTTACCGCCGCTGTCGGATATCATCCTGACCGCCGGGGAGCTGGCGCAGGACGGCTATCGGCAGGTCTCGCTATGGGAACATATTGCCGTCAGCGTTGCTCGGGCGCTGAGCGCCTTCAGCATCGCCATTATTCTAGGCGTCCCACTTGGCCTGTTGATGGGGCTATCGCCTCCGACTGCTGCCGTTTTTAATCCTTTCGTTCAGTTTCTCCGGCCGCTGCCTAAAATTGCACTTATTCCTCTGGCGGTGGTCTGGCTGGGAATCGGTGAGGCATCCAAATTCTTTCTGATCTTCATCGCTACCTTTCTCAGCGTCGTGGTCGGTGCCTGTGCCGCCGTTGAGCGTGTGGAACGTTCCCGTATCCGCGTCGCACAAACGCTCGGTGCCAGTCGCCGACAGATCTTTTTCCACGTCGTTTTGCCCGATACGCTGCCGGAGTTGTTCACCACGGTGCGGTTGGCTATCGGTATCGGCTGGACGTCCTTGATTGCGGCGGAAATGGTCGCCGCTACGTCAGGCATTGGCTGGATGGTGATGAACGCAAGCGCCTATCTGCGTACCGATATCGTTATGTTGGGCATCTTATTACTAGGCGGCATTGGCTATGCGCTCGATTTGCTGTTGGTCGGTGCTCAGCGCGTCTTCGTACCCTGGGCGGGGAAATCGTCATGACAGAACATGCTCAGCCTGATGCACCACACATTGTCGTGGAACGCGTAAGTCTCACGTTTCCGTCACAAAGTGGTCCTTTAACGGTGCTAGATGACGTTTCCCTCCAGATCGCTAAAGGTGAATTCGTCGTGCTGCTGGGTCCTTCTGGCTGCGGCAAATCAACCATTCTCAATATGATCGCCGGTTTTGAAACTGCCGATAAGGGGCGCGTGCTGTGCGGTGGTGAACCTGTGCGCCGTCCGGGACCCTCGCGCGGCATGGTATTTCAGCAGGCCAATTTATTTCCCTGGCTCACGGTGCTGGAAAACGTGACGTTTGGCCCACGAATGCAGGGCGCGAATAAAGCCCAGCTTCAGCGTGATGCGGAAAACTATCTGGCGTTGGTCGGGCTGGAAGGATTCCAACAGCACTATCCCTGGCAGCTCTCTGGCGGAATGAAACAGCGGGTGGCTCTGGCGCGAGCCTGGCTGCCGAACCCTGAGGTGTTGCTGATGGACGAGCCGTTTGGTGCGCTGGATGCACAAACCCGTTTGATGATGCAGGAGCTGCTGCTTTCTGCCTGGCAGAAAACCGGCACCACGCTGTTATTTGTCACGCATGACGTGGACGAAGCGCTGTTTTTAGCCGACCGGGTATTGGTGATGTCCGCGCGTCCCGGTCGTATTGCGGAGGCGATCTCGCTGCCATTTGGCCGCGAAAGAGAAATTGAAACTCTGGCTCAGCATCCTGACTACGCCGCATTGAAGCAGCGTATTTTACATCGCGTTCGTGAAGAAGCGCGTCGTCACCTCAATCTGTAATCCGAATTTCAGGAGAATATTATGCATCTTGCCCGATTCCCCCGTTTATCACTGGGTCATTTCCCTACGCCGTTGGAAGTGTTGCCGAACCTGTCTGCTTATCTGGGCGGGCCGACGATTTATATCAAACGTGACGATGCTACAGGCTTGGCAACTGGCGGGAATAAAACCCGCAAGCTGGAGTTCCTGTTAGCCGATGCGCAGCAGCAGGGTGCGGACGTCATCATCACACAGGGCGCGACACAGTCTAACCATGTGCGGCAAACCATTGCGGCGGCGGCAAAGCTGGGGCTGAAAACCAAAGTGCTATTGGAAAAGCGCGTAGAGGATTATGGCGAAGATTATCAGCGCTCCGGTAACGTGCTGCTGGATAACCTGCTTGGCGGTGACATTATCGATCACCTTCCTGCGGGTACAGACATGCAGCAGGCGATGGAAACACTGGCGGAATCGCTGCGTAAAGAAGGATTTAAGCCTTATGTCATCCCCGGCGGCGGTTCCAGTCCGGTAGGCGCGTTGGGCTATGTCGCCTGTGCGGAAGAGCTGTTGTTCCAGTCTAGCCAGCAGCGCTTGCGCATCGATCATATTGTGCATGCGACGGGCAGCACGGGTACGCAGGCGGGATTGGTTACCGGGCTGGCGGCAACACACAGCCAGATTCCGCTGTTAGGCATCAGTGTCAGAGCGCCCAAAGCAAAGCAGGAGGAGAATGTTTACGCGTTAGCGCAGCGCACCTGGCAACTGCTGGGCATTCCGGGCGAACTGCCGCACAGCGCCGTACGGGTGAACAGCGACTACGTTGGCAAAGGATATGGTATTCCCACTGAAGGAACGCTGGAAGCACTCAGACTGTTGGCGCAGTTGGAAGGGATTTTGCTCGATCCGGTCTATTCAGGAAAAGGGATGGCGGGACTGATCGATCTGATCCGTCAGGGACATTTTCGCGCCGATGAAAACATCGTCTTTATTCATACCGGTGGCTCAGCGGGGCTGTTTGGCTACCGCCAACTGTTCGAACAAACGGCAGCACAATGAGCACACCGCTGATTGGCGTGTTGGGTGGCATGGGGCCTCTGGCAACGGTCGATCTGTTGCATAAAATCATTGAGGAAACGTCTGCCAGCCGCGATCAGGAGCACGTGCCGGTGATTGTCTGGAATGTACCGCAGATTCCCGACCGCCAGCAGGCGCTGGCAGGAACCGGTGAATCACCGTTACCGACGCTATTGCATGCTGTCCAGCAGCTTAATCGCTTATCGGTCAGTCATATTGTGGTGCCGTGTAATACGGCACACCACTGGTTTGACGCGTTGGCTGAGGCAAGTCATGCGCCGCTGGTGCATATGGCCGATGCCACGCTGCATGCCATCACACAACCTGCGAAGACAAAGAAAGTGCCGCAAAAAATCGGGCTGATCGCGACCCACGGGACGCTAAATGCCGGATGGTATCAGCAGCGTTTTGCCACGCAGCTAGATGCTGAAACCGTGGTGCCGGACGAGCAGGAAATGACGACACTCTTCGTGCCAGGGTGCTATGCGGTAAAACGTGGCGAACTCCAGCACGGTGGGCGTTTGTTAGAACAGCTTGCGGCACAGTTGGTGGAACGCGGGGCAGAGCGTCTGGTGCTGGCCTGCACGGAAGTCCCCCCTGCGCTGGAGGCAGTGGCGTCACGCTGGAGAGATATCAGCATCGATCCAACACGAGCATTGGCACAGGCCTGTGTTCGCATCTGGCAACAGAGATAAAAAAACGCATAGTGCGTTTTTCAACGTCGCTTGCGACGGCCCGTGAGGGTGGCGTGCCGGAGGGCACGCCATAAAAAAGCCGCCCATTGCTGGACGGCTATACGGGTAAACAACCTATTTACAGAACGAGAACGGTGATAATGGAATAGAAGAGTAAAGCGTTTGCGCCATGGATGGCGCAAGCCGAGCGCACAGGGATGTGTTTACAGCGTCTTTACGATCTATCCATTATCACTGCTCCACTGGCTTTGTCTGTAATCTCACCGTCCATTGCTGGACGGCTTTTAGGTACAAAGAACCGAATTACAGGAAGCCGTACATCGCGGCGAACACCCAACCAAAGACGCAGGATGTGCTCACGCCGATCAAGCCAGGAAAAATGAAGCTGTGGTTGATAACGAAACGGCCAATTTTGGTGGTGCCGGAGCGGTCGAACTGGATAGCAGCCAGATCGCTTGGGTAGGTCGGCAGAATGTAATAACCATAGCAAGCTGGTGCAGATGCCACGATATACGCCGGATCCACACCGATGGCCAGCGCAACAGGGACAATCGCCGCCAGCGCTGCCGCCTGCGAGTTAACGAACTTGGACACGATCAGCAAGATAATGGCGTAAGCCCAAGGATAGACTTTCACCAACGACCCGAGCGTGGCTTTGATCTCTTCCAGATGCGCACCGAACATGGTTTCCGCCATCCAGGCGATACCGTATACCGCGACGATGGCAATCATCCCCGAACGGAACACTTCGTTTTTCGATATCGATGACGGATTGGTTTTGGTTGCGATAATGATGATAGCGCCGGAGAGCAGCATAAACATCTGAATCACCAGCACCATCGACAGCGGCTTGCCAGCGAACACTGGGCGCAATTCTTCAACAGCACCCAGAACGGCTACCGCAGCGATGGTTGCCAAAAAGATCCACATGGCGACCCAGTTGCTGCGCGGCAATTTTCTGTCCAGCAGCGTGGCGGTATCGCCATACACATACTGTTTGTTTTCTGGATCGGCGATGAATTTCTGGAAGTCTTCATCCTTGTCCAGATCCTTACCGCGGAACCAACTGAAAATCCCTATCGCCAGAATACCCAGCAGGGTAGAAGGGATGGTAATAGACAGCAGGTCGAGGAATCCCAGATGTTTACCCTGGAAGGTGAAATTAGCCAGCATGGCAACCAGCGAGACAACCGCAACGGATACAGGGCTGGCAATAATCCCCATCTGTGCGCCGATTGAACTGGCAGCCATCGGCCTTTCAGGTCGAATATTATTTTTGATGGCGACATCATAAATAATCGGCAGGATGGTATACACCACGTGTCCTGTGCCACACAGGATAGTCAGAATACAGGTGACAAACGGTGCGATAATCGAAACGTATTTTGGGTTACGTCTCAGCATACGCTCCGCGAGTTGCAGCATGACATCCAGCCCGCCTGATGCCTGAAGTGTTGCCGATGCGGCCACCACGGCAATGATAACCAGCATGACGTCAACGGGCGGTTTACCCGGTTGCAGTTTAAAGATAAAGACCAGAATAACGAGTCCGACCCCGCCTAATAAACCCAGCGCGATCCCGCCTTTTCTTGCCCCATAAAAAAGGCAGATAAGGACAATGACTAATTGAATGATGAAATCCATAGTAGCCCCATTGAATTGCTCAATATACTCGCCACAATTTCAAGTTGTATGTACGTTGGCAACGTTCAGTCACCCGAGTCACTTACTTGAGTAAGCTCATCGAAATTCCTTCTCTTGCCGCCTTCCTGAAACTTGAATTATTTAGAGTAGTTAATGAACTGATTAGTTAGAATTAAAATAAGTTGGTTTTTACTGCGGGTACTATATGGACGGGTTGTTATTTGTTTTCTTGATCTAAATCTATTAATTTTTATCTTTGTCCTATTTCATGAAAATAAAAGATCTCGCTCGCAATAATTATGTCTTTCTGGTTTCTTTAGTTTTTTAAGTGTAATTTTAATTTATTAATTATTGCGGTGAGCGTTCGTTGGCGCGGTTGTTAATGATCGGTGGGGTGTTTTTAATAGTGATTAAATTCCTGTTCTTATTTTGTTGTGGTTTGTGTTGTTTTATTTTTTATTTTCGTTAACGATCACCACAAAAAATCATACCTTAATGCCAATCGATCTACCTCTAATGGAGTATTTACTCATATTTCGTTGTTTTTAAATGATTAGTTTAAAAATGATAAAATGAATCCCTTTTTGGTAATGAAGTCAACGCCAGACCATCGTGGGATTGTCGAAAAATAAAAATAACTGCTCCGTCACCGCTATTCACCTCAGAAATATAGCTAACTTGTTCTCTGCTATGTTTGCATTAGATGCGAAGGGGAACGCTCTTTATAGTGTGATTAGTTATTAATATAAAATTTCTATAATTTTTTTAGAATATCTGGATGCAAACTATTTTCATTTAAAAGAGGAATGTGGCCGAATATCGGCACGTCAGCGACCCTATTTTTTTTCAAACGGCACCCTTTCTGCTGTTAGATATGCACAAAATAGGTCGCTAACTGACGCAGCGTCTGCTCATCCAACGTGCCAGCGTAGTAACGCAACTGTAGCCAAGCCGTCAGCCAAGTATAGCGTGCCTCGGTCAGGTCGCGTCGTGCGCCATAAAGCTGCTGTTCGGCATTCAGCACATCAAGGTTCACACGCTCCCCACCCTGAACGCTCTTCTGGGTCGCAGTGACCAACGCCAGCGCCGATTTTTCCGCCAGTTCATAGGCGCGAATTTTCGCCTGACTGCTGGTGACCAAATTAAACTGGCGACGCAATTCCGTCTGAATGGTTGCCGTTTGCTCATCTTTTTCCCGCGCGGTTTGCTGATAGCGCTCCTTCGCCTGACGCGTCGCCGCAGAAACGCCGCCGCCAGCAAAAATCGGTACGCTGACACGGATGCCAATCGATCGCGTATCGTATTTTTGGTTGTAGCTGTTTTCGGTATCGGACTGGGTGTTGCGGGTGCTGGCGACCAGCGTGACCTGCGGCAGGTGACCCGCTCGGTTACGCTCAATGCCGTATTTCGCCACGGCAAGTGATTGGTTCAGCGCCAGTAGCTGAGCGTTGTGACGTAACGCCAGCGAGTGCCAGTGCTGATAGCCCGCAGGCTGAAGCGGTAGCGGTGTGAAGTGTGAGGTTAACGCCGCAAGCTGCTCCACGCCAACTGGCATCCCCAGCAGCGTTTCCAGTTCACGCAGGCTGATATCCAGATTGTCCTGCGCTTCGATGAGCTGCGCCTCTGTCAGATTGACCCGCGCCTCGGTTTCCAGCATATCTGTACGGGTGCCTTCTCCCTGCTGGAAGAGACGTTGATTCAACTGATACTGCTCGCGATAAGCACGTTGTTGTGCCTGAACCAGCGTAATCTGCTCACGGCTAAACAGCACGTTGGTGTAGGCCTGAAACAGACGTACCAGTAACTGCTGGCTAGCATCGCGCAGTTGTTCGTCCGCCAGCACCGCACTGGCTTCACCTTGCTGATAGCGCGACCACGCCGCGTAGTCGATCAGTGGTTGTTGCAGGGAAAAGCTGGAAGCGCGGCTGGTGTAATCCCGCTCCGACTGTTGGCCGCCTGCGGTGACCGTGGAATCGTTGCGAGACTGATTGTAGTCATAGGTGACTTTCGGCAACAGTCCGGCACGCCCGATGTTCTTCTCTTCGCTGTCGGCGTTGCGTGCATGCACGGCAGCCTGAAAAGCCGGATCGTGTGTCAGCGCATGCTGCCAGGCTTCCATTAACCCCAGAGCCTGACTCGGTGCGCTGTAGATCAGCGCGAGGAAGAAGGGAGCGGCATAAACGAGTACGGCACAGCAGGAGCGGATCGCCGCGCGGTAAATAGATGAAAGGCGCAGCATGATTACTCCTCGGTCAGCGCCAGATGCAGGCGATCGGAAAGTGGTTTGAACAGGTAGTTGAGCAGGGAACGCTCGCCAGTGCGAATAAAGGCTTCCACTGGCATACCGGGGCGAACATCTAGTCCGGCGAGCTGCTGCTTACCTTGTTCATCGACGTGAATACGCAAGGCGTAATACGGTTTTCCTGTCTGTTGCTCGACTAATTGGTCGGCACCGATGAGCGCGACAACGCCGGAAATACGCGGTGTGGTACTTTGATTGAAAGCGGAAAACAGCAGCTCGACCGGCAGCCCGTTATTGACTCTGTCCACCAGCTCGATAGGCAGTTGTGCGTCAATTAATAACGGTTGCCCATCGGGAACGATCTCCATCAGCATCTGCCCGCTATTCACCACGCCGCCTTCGGTATGCAGCGCCAGCCCGACGACCGTGCCGCTGGCGGGGGCGCGAATGTGCGTGTGCTGAAGCTCATACTCCGCGGTTTTCAGCCGCTGGGTGAGATCCTGAATGGAACGCTGGGTATCAGCGAGCTGGGCGCGTACGTCTTTTTGATATTCGTTCTGACTTTGCTGGATCCTTTGTTCCAACTCGACGACCTGCTGCTGGAGTTGCACCTGATTATTGCGTTCCTGCGCAATCGCGCCTGCCAACTGAGCGGCCTGTCGCTCGACGTCCAGCAGGCGATTACGGGCGATATAGCCTTCTTGCGCCAATGGACGCAGCCCGCGTAGCTGTTCATTGACGATCTGGAACTGCGTTTGACTGCTGGCAAGCAACGCCTGTGAACCCTGCGACTGGGCTTTTGCCCCGATTATTGCAGCCTGCATGGCGGCGCGTTCCTGTTGCAGCGCCGCGCGACGACTGATGAAAAGCTGCTGTTGGGCGATCTGAATTTGCTGTGTGACGGTGCTGTATGGCTCTATGGCGGCAGGGAAGAGGATTGTGCTCAGATCGTCGCGTTCCGCCAGCAGGCGCGCTTCGCCTGCGTGTGCTTCCTGCAACTGCGTGGCTAAATTATCGCGCTGTGCCTGAGCGGGAATTTGATCCAGCGTGGCAAGAATTTGCCCAGCCTGCACACGGTCGCCATCTCGCACGGTAAGCGAGGCGATGCGTCCGCTACTGACGGGCTGCACTGCTTTGCGGTTATCCGCGACGACGACGCGACCGGACACAGCGACGCCTTTATCCAACGGTGCCATGCCTGCCCAAAGTAGCAGGCCACCAAAACCAACCAGAACCAGCCAGAGCCCATGTTTCAGATAGCGTCCGGCATCGGTATGTAACGGCATCGCTGCGACATTATCCTCCACCGGATGCTGTGGGGCTGTCGGCTGTGATGTGACTTCGCGTAACGCGGACATGGTTATCCTCTTCTTTCCGTGATGCTTTCCTGACGACAGGCGTTGGTGACCAATGCGCTAAGCCTCATTTATCTGGTGTGGCATGGCGAGGCGTCGGCGCGCTGTACACCATGCTGAGACCCGTTGAGCCGGGCTCCTTTGGGCTAAAGGCATTCGCGGCGTCGGCTGTTTTAACCGGTGCGGGTTTGGCGCTGACGGGTTTAGTCATCGGTTTGGTCATAGACGCATTGGCGGGCTTGGCACGCTGGAGTTCTTTCAGCACCTGCTCTGTTGCGCCGAAATACTGGATCTGCCCAGCGCGCAGGACTAACAGCTTATTGGCGCAGGACAGTAGGGCGGGTTTATGCGTGATCAGTACCTGCGTGCTTTTGGCCTCCTGCTGCGCGGCAATCGCGGCTAATAAGGCTTTCTCGCCGTCGTCATCCAGACTGGCATTCGGTTCATCCATCACGATTAGGCGTGGCTGGTTGTAAATGGTTCTGGCAAGGGCGACGCGCTGTTTCTGTCCGCCGGACAGCCCGGCACCACCTTCGCCCAAAAGTGTATCGTAGCCCTGCGGCAGCCGTAGAATCATCTCGTGAACGCCTGCCGTGATGGCTGCGGCGACGATTTTCTCGGGATCCGGTTGAGTGAAGCGCGCGATATTTTCGGCAATCGTTCCGCTGAAAAGCTGCACATCTTGCGGCAGATAGCCGACAAAACGGCCTACGTCACCTTTGTCCCACTGGTGCATGTCGGCACCGTCCAGCCTGACTTTGCCGCCGAGTGCAGGCATGGCAGCAACCAGCAAGCGGGCGAGGGTGGATTTACCTGAACCTGACGGGCCTAAGATGCCGAGTACATCGCCGGGAGCCAGTTCAAATGTGATATTGGCGAGGATGGGAGTGCGGGTGTTGGGCGCGTTGGCGCTGAGCTGTTCCACCTGAAGTTTACCCTCTGGTGCGGGCAGTGCCATGCCAGCAGGTCGCGCGGGGTGATTATCGAGCAAGATATTGACACGCTGCCAGGCGAGACGCGCCTGCATCCACTGTTTCCAGACGCCAATGATCTGATCGATCGGGCTGAGTACGCGTCCCACTAGAATGGAACCCGCAATCATCATTCCGGGTGTGATATCGCCGTTGACGGCCAGTAGTGCGCCCAAACCTAGCATTAGCGACTGAAGCGCCAGCCGGGTACTCTTCGTCAGCGAGGTAATGTTGGCGCTCTTTTCGCTGGCAACATTCTGATAATAGAGAAACGCTTTATGCTGTGTCAGCCAGCGCTCGCGCATGGCAGGTAGCATTCCCATCGCTTCGATAGCGTCGGCGTTGCGCAGGTTGGCATTGGCTTGATGAGTCGCCTGAACGGTGTTTTGTGCGGCTAATGCCAACGGTTCGCGCGTCAGTTTTTGATTCAGCCAGGCGAGTACAATCAGCACGATAGCCCCCGCCAGCGCCATGACGCCCAGCCAGGGATGCAGTAAGAAGATCACTAAGAGATAAACGGGAAACCACGGCGCATCAAAGAAAGCGAACAGCGCGTTCCCAGTGGCGAACTGACGCAGGGCAGTAAGATCGTTTAAGGCTTGTCCGGCACCTGCCGTTCCGTTCTTGAGGTTGCTTTCAAATGCCGCATTGTAGACACGCTGATTCAAACGCATATCCATCTGCGTACCGAGGCGGATTACCACGGCGCTGCGTATCCATTCTAATAATCCCATCAATAAAAACAGCACTAGCATAATGATCGTCAGCATCGCCAGCGTCATAGTGCTGCTGGACGGCAGTACGCGGTCATAGACCTGGAGCATATAAATAGCTGGTGCCAGCATCAGCAGGTTGATGACGGCGCTGAACAGGCCAATTCCCCAGAACCCCTGGCGATAGGCGGCCAGCGCGGCAATAATCTCCCTGCCTGATGAAGCTGGATGGGGTACGGACATGGGATGTTCCTTCTTCAATAAAATCGCCATCGTTCTCATTGTGGGGTGCCCACAACGTGGAAGAGGGAGGAAGTGGTTAGCCGTACCGCTATTGACGCGGCTTCCCAACGGTTATTACACTTAATAGACCGCCGCGGTGCCGTACCCGTCAGACTTTAAGCTGCTTCCCTGCAACTCGAATTATCTGGGGTATATACTCTCTCCGTACCGCGACGGTGTTCACTCAAACGGCTAAAAGCGTCATCTTTTAGCCGTTTTCTTATGCCGCCAGCAGATCGGCCGTTTCGGCGACGCCGACAACGTCAACCACGGTATCGGCAGAGAGTGCCGCATCAGAGGTTGCTGTCGCGAAGCTCAAGCTATCCAGGCTGGCGTTAATATCGATACCGGCATTCGTCAGTGCATCTAGCAGCGGCTGAACCTGACCACCCATCAAGCCGTAAATCACGTCATGAACCACACCGCGATCGCTAACGGTCAGGTTGGCCACATCGGTGGAGAGATCCAGACCGCTGAAGGTGACTTCCGGTTCGACAAGAGAATACGTGGTGCCCGCTGTGGTGCCACCTTGCAGAACATTACCGAATGACAGGCTGTCCAGATCGCCGTACAGCGTATGAGCGGGAGGGGAGAAGAGGCTATAGGTCAGATCGCCTCCTGCAATGAGCGCGGAGAAATCGTTCTGCGTACTCGTGATCGCATATTGAGAACCGTCTATAAAGGTATCGCCGCCGTAAAAGCCCCCAGTGTTATTGCCACCGACTTGTGTATTACCCGTGGTATGGTTAACGTCACCAAACGCTGCTGACCATTCAGTCAGGTAGTTGGCAATGCTGTAATTGGCATAGTAGGCATCGTAGGTAATTGCAAAACTCATAATAGATTCCTCATTAACTAACGATCGACAGGCACGGTCATCCGTGTCTGTTGTGAAAGAGGATGAGCCATCCCATCCCCTTTGTTTTCCTGTCTCCCGCGTTGGGAAACAGAGAAATCAGAATCGGTATTCCACACCAGCCTGCACCGTTCTGCCTCGGCTTGGCGTGTAACCCAGTGATTCGCCATAGCTCACGATGTAAGTACGGTTAGCAATATTCTCGACGGAACCGCGCAGCGTCAGGCTGTCGGTCAGGCGATAGCTAGCGTAAAGATCGTAAACTTCATATTTGGGCCAATCGGCTAAATAGGCGGAATTGCTCGGTGCGGCGGTATCCTGATAGCCGGGAGCAAAACGCATCGTGACGCCCATATCCAGTTTGCGATCGAAGACGCGTGTCCCCAGCGTGACGGAACCGCGGTCACCGGGTAGATAGGCGGCGTTGCTGAATAACAGCGTTTTCTGGCAAGAAGAATCGCTGGCGGTGGTATCGACCGGCGTGGAGTAATAGTTACCTCTGGAGCCACCAACGTTTGTGACGCCGCCCATCCAGGCCACTGGCGCACAGAAATCGTTATTGCCGATCATGTGGGTGTAGGTGGCATCGACATATAAAAAGCCCGCGTCGTAATTAAGCTGGTATTCCATGCCGCGGAAACGACTTTTCGCCAGATTGTTCTGGAACACGGAATTGCTGAGGGAATAGCCGTTGTAGCCCGGTTTATTGCGCGCGCCGTTCAGGCTGATGTAGTTGTTTATCCGCGTGTCGAAGTAGGACACCTTGGTGACCAGCCTGTCGCCATCAATGAACAATTCGGGTTTCTGAATATTGAACCCGACCTCCCAGGCGCGTGAGCGCTCCGGCTTGAGGTTGGGATTCGGATACAGGTAATAGTTGCCCGCGCTGTAGGTGCCGTTGGCGAAGGTTTCACTGACGGAAGGTGGCCGCCAGGACAGGCCGTAGCTGGTGAACAGCTGTAGCCATTCAATGCCAGGGCGGACGCCAGCAAACAGCGTGGGGGAAAGTTTGCCGTGCTCGTCATCGACATTCCAATCCTGCGTAGTAGTCACGAACGATGGACAGCGCGCGATCGATCCTTCCTTACAGGGATCCGCGATGGTATAGGGAATTTCCCGATAGCTGATGCTGGTGGTGCCGCGTAACTGGTAGCGATCGTAACGCAGACCACCTTGCAGCGTCACCCACTCGTCGTAGGCGTAATTCAGGTTAGCGAACAGGCTGGCCATCGCACGGTTCCCTTCTGGGGTCGCGTTACTTGCTGTGCTGTTGGTGCTGTCCGTGGTGATTTTGTCGTAATAGAAGTCCAACCCATAATCGGCTTTCAGATCGTGCGCGCCCTGTTGCCACAGCGTCGACGTGTTTTGCGCCTGCGCGCCGTAGGTGCGTAATCGCGTGCTTTCGTGATACGCGCTCGTATTGGAGAGGGCGTAATTATCGGTGTCGTTATTGGTATCGGCGTAATAAATCTTGGCCTTAAAATCCAGCCAGCGCTGGTTATCCGGCTTCAAGCTGTAATCCAGTGCGGTACTGCGTGCCATAATGTCGCTGTGTCCGCTGGCTCGCCAGCCCAGTTCGGTATTGGAGAGGTTGGACAACGTCCCTGCATTTTCGGAAGACGTTTGCGTTTGCATATAGCTGAGCTGGACGCGCTGGTTGGCGGGCAGATTCCAGCCGACTTTCGCCAGCCGTGAGCGCATGGTGTAGGCTGCATTGCTCACTTTCTGATGCTTTAAGTTATTCGCCCACGTTTCGTAATTGCTTGAACTGCCCGGGATACGAATACTCCCGAGGTTGCCGTCATTACCCGGCCAGTAGTCGCCCAAATGGCGTTCGCTGGCACCGAGCAGAATATCGCCGCTCTCGTTGCCTAGTGCGAGAATGCCGCTACCGATAAAATGCGTTCCGTTGTCGCCCGTGCTGGCGTGTAGTTTTCCGCCCAGCTCTTTACCCGGAGCCAGAAAATCGCGAGCACTGGCCGTATTAAACGTGGCGACGCCGCCCAGCGTGCCCGCGCTGCCCATCACGTTTGTTGCACCTTTTTCAATGGTCGCGCCGGAGAGCAGTTCCGAGTCGATATACATCTGTCCGTTACGCTGGCCGTAACCCGTTTTTTGGAAATTCTGCCGCACGCCGTCGATATTCATATTCACGCGACCAAAATCCTGTATCCCGCGAATGTTCACCGACAGCGCAGGATCCTGCTGGCTGACGCTGGAGTAAACGCCAGCGGATTGTTCCAGCATATCGGCGGCGTGGCGGGCAGGGCGGTTATCCATCTGCTCGCGTGATATGACGCTGATGGCACGCGGTTGTTCGTAGATCCAGTCACCCGGATTGGCGACGGTAAAGGCGCGAACTGTCATCACATCGTCTATTTTTGCCGTATCGACGTGAGTTGAACGAGGGCGCAGAGTAATCACGCCATTGCTGCCGATCTGAAAATCAACTGGGTTGGCACCGATCATCTGGCGCAGTCCTTGCTCGGGTGTGAAACGTCCTTGAAGCCCGGCGGCCTGCATATCTTCCAGTTTTACGTCAGCAAAAAAGACCTGTAACCCAGCCTGTTCGGCGAAGCGCAGTAGCGCGCTGCTCAGTGGCTGCGCGCTGATGGAAAAGGCGACGCTCTGACGAGTGGCTTCCTGAACGTTGGTGGCCTGTGTCTCCGCTTGCGCATAGTGGAGCGAACCCGACAGCGAAAGTGCGATGCTGACGGCAAGGGAAAGTGGATTAAGCTGTAACAAACGGCTGTCTTGCTGTTGTGTTTTTTTAAACATTTTTCGCCTGGTCTGTCATCCGTTAAATCATCAATAAGCATTAATAACAAAGGGATAATTACCCTTTTTTTCTTAATGAAAATGATAATAAAAATCATTACCTAAATATGAAGACGGCTGAGATGACAGAACCCGTAAAAAAATATTTAAATTTTTTTCTCCGCTGAGTTGCGACTTTGTGAACGTAAAGGGTTTTTTCGGGTGATTGCCACTCCCGAGCGGCATGGCAGGAGTGGGGAATACAGGCAGGAGAAGGGGATCAGTACAGAATCGTGATGCCGGGGAGTGAAACCGTTTTGGCACCCAGTTCGGCAGCCATGGTTTGCAGCGCGCCATCTAGCTCGTTCAGCGAAAACATGCCGCTAACCTGACGCTGGCGCAGCGCAGAGCTGGAGATAACGATGGTGCCAGAGCGATACTGATTGATCCGGGCGATCACGATAGCTAGCGGTTGTTGATCAAATATCAGTAGGCCGCGCCGCCAGTCGCCGCGCTCGCGACTATTCCAGCCGGGGAGGCGAGTCATGCCTTGTTCCGTATAGCGTGCCGCCTGTTGTTCATCAAGCCGCAGTGCTTGCCCGTTTGCCGTTACCTGAACGCTGTGTTCCACCACGCCGACGGTCGTTGTCTGTGATGAATTCTGCACCATAAACTGTGTGCCCAACGCCTGTGTGGTGCCAGATGCAGCATCAACCAGAAAAGGGCGTTTTTCCTGTGCATTCGTCGGTGCGACAGTGAACCAGGCCGAACCTTGCAGCAGCGTAACTCGCCGTTCTTGCGGTGTGTAGGCGAGAGCAATGGCGCTGCCTGCATCTATATCGACTTCACTGCCGTCCGGTAGCGTGACGTGTTTGACCTGATGATCTGCACGATAATCTGAGCGCAGTATGATGATGCCGTCGGAAATCCACGTCGTGCCGAGACTGAAACCCAGTAGTAATAGGGCCGCGATTTTCCACTGCGTCACGCGATTGACGCGTCTGACAGGCAATATTGCTAACGGCTGTGGTTGCAGGCCCTGACTTTGTAGAGCTTGTTTTTGCTCGGCGCTGAGCGACCCGAGCCCATGCCAGAGCATCCCAGCCTGTTCCAATGCGTGGCGATGGCGCGGGTCCTGTGCCAGCCAGCGCTGGAATGTCAGTTCCTGTTCATCGTCCAGCGGCGCTTCGGCCAAACGTATGGCCCATCGCGCTGCCTGCTGATGGATGTCAGGGGGATAATCGTTCATGTTGTAGGCCTGGAGTATGTAGGGTCTCTAAATAAGTAGACGTCTGACGGCAATAAACCCGTAAATAATTTGTGATTATTTCATGTTGGGCGATTTTCTTCACGAGGCGCGGATCGTCATCATGGCGTGCAGAGTCATGGCAAGATGCTTCTCGACGGTGCTGAGGGAAATAGCCAACTGCTGAGCAATTTGCGCCTGCGTCATGTGTTCAAACCGGTGCAGATGAAATATCTGCTGCGTACGTTCAGGCAATGTTGCCAGTACGTTTGCCAGATGCTCCAGTTCCTGTTGGGCGATCGCCGCCTGATCGATCTGGGGAGCCGCATCCGGCAGATATTCCAGCGTCGCATCCACGTCGTCAACCGACGTCGCCATCTGCCAGCGCTGCTGGTGGCGGATGTGGTCGAGCAGCAAATTATTGGCTGTTTTATAGAGATACGCTTTCTTGTCGTCTACATCATCTTGCTGTTCCAGCCGTTGCGCCAACCGTAAAAAACTCTCTTGCATCAGGTCTGCCGCTGCCTGAGGGTCGCGCAGTTTATGATTGAGATAGCGTTCTAACCGCTCTGCATAGTGGTTGAACAGCATTCTGAGTTCAGACTCTGACATGCCAACGTCCCGTCAGGTGACCTTCCCGCCGCCTCTGCGGCAAATTTAGGGCATAAATGTGATGTAATTGATAATTATTATCACATATGAAGAATGGGAAAGCAGAGTTAAATCTTCTTCAGATTGGCGGATTTTTGCCGTCGACTACACTTATCTTTGTTGACGTATTATTTGATTGAGAGGAATGACGATGACGACGAAAGACGATCCCAAAGAGGTAACGGTCAGCGAAGGGCTGGCAAAGGTACATGAGGCGTCAGATCAACTGACGGAAGAAGAGATCGACGCGCTGGCGGAGGAAGCCAGACAGGCCGCGACGCAGACGAAGAAAGCGTCGGGTAATACGCCCTGAACTGAGGCTGCTTGTGGCAGAACTGATTGACTGTCAAACATAAAGTGGCAGGTTTTTTGCACAGACATTTTGCAGATAGTGATGAAAAACACGATCGTTTTCTCTCTGTAAGGAAAATGTATGCATGACAAATTACTGATAGAAGGCAAGCTGGTTGCGGGAAACGGCGAGGCGTTGGCGGTATTCAACCCCGCGACGGGAGAGCAAATTGCCGCCATTCCGCAGGCCGATTTGCACCAGATTGATGCAGCCGTTCTGGCTGCGGAGTCCGCTTTTGCACATTGGGGACAGACCACACCGAAAACGCGCGCGACGCTGCTGCTAAGCATTGCCGATGCCATCGAAGAAAATGCTGAGACGTTCGCCGAGCTGGAATCACTGAACTGCGGTAAGCCCTATCATGCGGTGCTGAATGATGAAGTGCCTGCGGTGGCGGATGTCTTTCGCTTTTTTGCCGGGGCGGCGCGCTGCCTGAGTGGTTCGGCGGCAGGAGAATATCTGGAAGGGCACACGTCCATGATTCGGCGCGATCCGGTTGGCGTCGTGGCGTCCATCGCTCCGTGGAATTATCCGCTGATGATGGCGTCGTGGAAGCTGGCACCCGCGTTGGCGGCAGGAAACTGCGTGGTGCTGAAACCGGCGGAGCAAACCCCGCTGACGACATTCTATCTGGCGCACCTGCTGGCGGACATACTCCCCGCTGGCGTGGTCAATATCGTGTTCGGGCGCGGTGCAGACATCGGTGATGCGCTGACGGGACATGAGAAAGTGAACATGGTGTCGCTGACCGGTTCTATTGCGACTGGCGCGCATATCCTTGCGCATATCGCCGCGAGCGTAAAACGGACGCATATGGAGCTGGGCGGCAAAGCGCCGGTGATTGTGTTCGACGATGCCGATATCGATCAGGTGGTTGATGGGATTCGCAGCTTCGGTTTCTACAACGCGGGGCAAGACTGTACCGCCGCCTGTCGGCTGTATGTACAGCGTGCCGTCTACGATGAAGTCGTGGAGGCATTAGGAAAAGCGGTAGCGACGCTGAAAATTGGCGATCCACGCGATGAAACGACCGAGCTGGGGCCGTTGATTACCGAACCGCAGCTTGAACGCGTGATGGGTTTTGTCGAACGTGCCAAAGCGCTGCCGCATATCACGGTCGTGACTGGTGGCGAGCGGGTGAAAGGGACGGGATTCTATTTCCAGCCTACGGTGCTGGCGGGGGCGAAACAGGACGATGAAATCGTCCAAAAAGAGGTGTTTGGCCCGGTGATATCCATCACGCCGTTCGACGATGAAGCGCAGGTGATTGGCTGGGCGAATGCCTCGAATTACGGGCTGGCGTCGTCGGTTTGGACGCGCGATATCGGGCGAGCACACCGCTTGGCCGCGTGCCTTCAATATGGCTGTACCTGGGTGAATACCCACTTCATGTTAGTCAGCGAAATGCCACACGGCGGACAGAAGCTGTCCGGCTACGGCAAGGATATGTCGATGTACGGACTAGAGGATTACACCATCGTGCGTCATATCATGATCCGGCACTGAGGTTATTCACTCTGCTACAGGAATCCTGTTTGTCCTTAGAGATAAGTTGAGTAATGAGATAGCGCATTTGTCCAACCTTGGCGCGCCCCAAAAGAGGGCGCGCTGAGCAAAAGCAGGGCAGCGCAAGATACGGTAATTCCCTTCATACTGACATTCACTCTGTCATTCGGTTATTAATTTCAAATATCTGCATTTAGTTCAAATTATCTGCTGGATTTTTGGTTTAGATCGCGTTTTTGTATTTTATTTTGATTTGGGGCAGGTGACTGGCGTGTTATGTGCATTAATTAAATTGGCATCGCGTGATGTTCGTTTTCAAGGAGCGCATTTTGTCCAGATCAAACGCCCACCTTAACCCGCTAGAGTGTACTCAGCAGGCACTGCATTGGATTCATAGTGACACGCTATCCCCAGATGACATGGCGGCACTGAATCAGGAAGTCTTGAGTTGTTTTCGTGAATACGTCAACCCGGGTTTTCTGGAGTACAGAAAATCTGTCACTACCGGCGGCGATTACGGTGCAGTCGAATGGCGCGCCAGCGGCCCGAATACGCTGATTGATACCCAAGGGAATGAATATCTGGACTGTCTGGGCGGTTACGGCATTTTTAACGTTGGGCATCGTAACCCTAACGTGATTGCCGCTGTTGAGAGCCAGCTTGCCAGGCAACCGCTACATAGTCAGGAACTGCTTGACCCACTACGGGGGCTGTTGGCAAAAACGCTGGCGGCACTGACGCCGGGTAATCTGAAATACAGCTTCTTCAGCAATAGCGGAACGGAATCGGTTGAAGCTGCCCTGAAGTTGGCGAAGGCTTACCAGTCACCGCGCGGTAAATATACCTTTATCGCTGCGACAGGGGCGTTCCACGGGAAATCGCTAGGCGCGCTTTCCGCCACTGCCAAGCCTGCGTTTCGTCGTCCTTTTATGCCGCTGTTACCCGGTTTCCATCATGTTGCTTTTGGCGATATCAGCGCCATGCGCAAGCAGGTTCAGCAATGTCAGAAGACCGGCGATGACGTTGCAGCTATCATCCTTGAACCCATTCAGGGGGAAGGCGGCGTGATTGTGCCACCGGAAAATTACTTGCCTGCGGTCAGAGCATTATGCGATGAGGTTGGGGCATTGCTGATTCTGGATGAGGTGCAAACCGGCATGGGGCGCACGGGCAAGATGTTCGCCTGTGAGCATTATGGCGTGCAGCCCGACATTCTGTGTCTGGCGAAGGCGTTGGGCGGTGGAGTGATGCCGATTGGCGCAACGGTGGCGACGGAAGCCGTATTCTCCGTGCTGTTTGAAAACCCGTTCCTGCACACCACCACGTTTGGCGGCAATCCGCTGGCCTGCGCGGCGGCGCTGGCAACCGTCAATGAACTGCTGACGAAAAATCTGCCAGAACAGGCGGCAATCCAAGGGGAATTTTTGTTACAGGGCTTACAGCAACTGGCGGCCGAGTATCCTCAATTGATTATCGAAGCACGGGGAATGGGGCTGTTGCAGGCTATCGAGTTCAGGAAAAACGAGATCGGGTACGCGTTCGCGAAAGAACTGTTTCAACGTAATATTCTGGTCGCGGGTACCCTGAATAATTCCAAATCGGTCAGGATTGAGCCACCGCTTACCATCACGCGCGAGCAATGTGCCCGAGTATTGAAGGAAGCGAAGGACGTGCTAAAAAAGCTCAATGGCACGATGCCTGACGAAAATAAAATGAAGGAATATGCGGTAGAGTGAAAAACCAGACGGAAATAGGCAGTACCCCATTACGTCCATCCCGAAAGCCAGTCAGCATTCACTGACTGGCTTTTTTAGCAAAACCCCTACGGATTCACCAAACAGGGGGTCGTTTTGCTGATTGTCATGGATGCCCTACCGTTGATGAGCAGATGTGGTTACCTGTGTTTACGCGCGATCAGCACATTTAATGGTGCCATGGGAAATGCCTGATGACGCCGGGTTTCGACAGAGGTAAAACCTGCTTCCACTAGCCACTGTGTCAGTTGCCCTTCCTGCGTGACGTGGCGGCCACTTATTTGCATCGGCAGATAGAACGGCAGAATCGGTGCGGCATCGTCGGCTTCTTCGGGAATCTCCGCCTGTGCCAGAACCAACGAGCCATCCGGCGTTAGCGTGTTGTAAAGCGTGGACAACATGGCGGGAATATCCTCGACAAAATGCAGGAATGAAGAGCTCCAGATTAGATCGTATTTCTCGCTGGGAAACGCGCCGCTTTGTGCTGACAGTCGTGCGGATAATCCGGCAGCGTTGATATTACGCTGTGCTACGGCGGCAGTTTGCGGCAAGTCATAGATCGTGCCGGAGATCTGGGCATGGCGCAGCGCCAGCGTAATCGCCACCCAGCCGGGGCCACCGCCCAGATCGAGAACGTGCCTGATTTGCGGGAAATCCGGCAGTCTGGAGAGCAGTTGATCGGCAAGGTCTGCGGTTATCGATCGCTGCTCCTGTGCGATTTGCTGTTCTGCCGCACTGGCCCACGCGGCATCGCGGGGTAACTCGCTCAACTGCGCAGGCAGCGGCTGGTGCATACCGTCGGCGAGCCCCTGACCAAACTGGCGCAGGCTGGTGAGGCGAAAACGCCAGGCGTCACCGAGAAAACGCGGGCTGCTGCGACAGAGCACGGCAGAGCTGGCGGATGCGGTGCGATAACCGCCATGATGGCGCGTCAAAAGCTGCATACTCCATAGGATTTCAAGCAGAAATCCGGTTTTCTCCGGCTGCCATCCCAGTGATTCCGCCAGTTGTTCCGGCGCGGTGACATCCTCCAGTCGGTCGAAAATCTGCTGTTCCAAAGCCAGATGTAAAACGTCGGCTTTCACGCTGTTGGCGGCAAGCTGCCATAATGTCTCTAGTGGGTTCATAAGCGGTCTTTCTCATTGATGGTCTGTCGATAGGGAGTATGCTATCTATAAATGAGAATGGTTATTATGTTCATTGTTATGCGAAACGGCGTTTTTCATATGCGAAACGGCGAAGGAAGATGATGCAAAGACAGCGACAGAGGCGAAGTGAAAAACCCGCAGGCGATCGGTGCTGTACGAGTGAGGCGGATATCTCGGGCTCACGCCGTACTTTGCCAGATGGCATCGGTGAATGCTGGTCGGATTTCAGCCGTATTGATGCCGATCTGTCATTGGCTCGTTCACAATACCGTCCTCGTCGCGCGTTGGTGGAGGAAACACACAACCCACATTCACAGCCGATGCTGGTCATGACGTTTGCGCTGGCAGGGGAATCGGCCTATTACGATAGCCATGGTTCACAGGTCTGGTTTCGTCAACAGCATGTCACTATCACGACGTTTGGTGCTAGCGTGGGCGAACGCCATTATCAGGCTCAGCAGCAGGTCGATCAGCTACGGCTACTGGTGGGGAAAGCAGCGGCTATCCGCTATTTTGGCGCGCAATGTGCGGAACAGTTGTTTAGTGATGATGGGCTACAGCAGCGAGCATTTGCGTCTGTCTCTGCGGCCAGCCAAGTGCATGTGAATGCGCTGTGCGGCGACGCCGATCCGCTGAATCGCCATATCCACGCCTTAAGTCTGTTATCGCAGTATCGACATCTTCTGCAACCGAAGGGCGAACGCGGCGGCATTCATCCACAGGAACGGCAGCAGTTGGATCGAGTATGCCATTGGATGCGTGAACATCTGGCTGAACCGTTGACGCTAGCCTGTATTGCAGCACAGTCTGGGATGAGTGAATCCAAACTCAAACTTGGGTTTCATCGCTGCTTTGCGAGCACGCCGGGTCAAATGTTATTGCGGATGCGAATGGAGCGGGCGCACCAGCTATTGGAACAAGGGTTTCAGGTGGCGCAGACTGCCTGGCAAGTTGGCTATCGACATCCGGCTAATTTCAGTCTGGCATTTACGCGCTATTTTAACCGTAATCCGAAAATGATTGCGTCGCGGAAGTAAATTACGTTCAGGAGATAATATAACCGTTCTGTCATAACCTTTTACCATTATTTTCCTTTCATTATATTCCCGTGCGTTATTTAAGCATGCAGCGTCATTCTGGGGCGTGAAACTGAGCCTTTATCCAAACTCTTCTATACTCCATTCAGCAGTATCAACGTGTAACGAATATTGCGGCCAATAAGCGGTTGTTTTTCAATGTGCAGTCGGGTGGTTCCCTGTGCATGAAATAAGTCGTTTTATTTTTAATAAATTGCCGCTTTTTAAGCAAAGGAAAAAGGGATGAGATTAAGAAAGAAAAAAATTGAACCGATGAAAATTCAGGATATTACAATCATCGATAATGCCAGACTCAAAAAAGCCATTACCGCCGCCGCGTTGGGCAATGCTATGGAATGGTTTGATTTTGGCGTATACGGCTTTGTGGCGTATGCACTCGGACAGGTCTTTTTCCCCGGAGCCGATCCGGGTGTGCAAATGATTGCGGCGCTGGCAACGTTCTCGGTTCCCTTTTTGGTTCGACCGCTCGGCGGGATATTCTTTGGTGCAATGGGGGATAAATTCGGTCGCCAGAAAGTGTTGTCGATCACCATTATTATCATGTCGGTGAGCACATTCTGTATCGGCTTGATTCCGTCCTATGAATCTATCGGTATTTGGGCGCCGGTATTGTTGCTGTTAGCGAAACTCGCGCAGGGTTTCTCCGTCGGGGGAGAATATACCGGTGCGGCTATTTTCGTTGCCGAATATTCCCCAGACAGGCGACGCGGCTTTTTAGGTAGCTGGCTGGATTTCGGCTCTATTGCTGGGTTTGTAATGGGGGCGGGCGTTGTGGTAGTGATTTCCTCCATTGTCGGGGAAGAAAGTTTTCTGGAATGGGGATGGCGTATTCCATTCTTTATTGCCGCACCGCTTGGATTAATCGGGATTTATCTGCGCCATGCGCTGGAAGAAACGCCGACGTTCCAGCAGCACGTAGACAATATTGATAAAGAATCGAAAGACAGTATTCAATCTCCGCCGAAGATTTCTCTGCGTGAGATCGTGACTAAACAATGGAGAGGGTTGCTGGTCTGTATTGGGATGGTGATTACCACCAATGTTACCTATTATATGCTGCTAACCTATATGCCGAGTTACCTTTCACACAGCCTGAATTACTCCGAAGATCATGGGGTGATGATTATTATCGCCGTCATGATCGGGATGCTATTTGTGCAGCCGGTGATGGGGCTGATGAGCGACCGTTACGGGCGAAAACCATTTGTTATTTGCGGTAGTATCGGGCTGTTGCTACTGTCAGTTCCCAGCTTTATCTTGATCAACAGTGATGTAATTGGGCTGATTTTTTGTGGATTACTGATGTTGGCCGTACTGCTGAATTCGTTTACTGGTGTGATGGCATCGACGCTTCCTGCACTGTTCCCTACGCATATTCGTTACAGTGCGCTGGCGACGTCATTTAACGTTTCCGTGCTGGTGGCAGGTTTTACGCCGACGGCGGTAGCCTGGCTGGTGGAGTCGACCGGCAATCTGTATATGCCAGCGTATTACCTGATGGTGATTGGGCTGATCGGTCTGATTACTGGGATGTCGATGCGAGAAACGGCAAACCAGCCGCTGAAAGGTGCCACGCCTGCGGCGTCGGATCGCACCGAAGCCAAAGAGCTGCTGCAGGAACAGTACGACAATATTGAGCAGAAAATAGAAGACATTGATGAGCAAATTGCTGAACTGGAGAAGAAAAGAAAACGGCTGTCTGAACAGCACCCTGAAATTAACTAGCCTCGTCTCACTGAACGAGGAAAGCGCCACATCCGTGGCGCTTTTGCTATGTCTCATTCTGCCAGAACAGCCGACTGCGGTCGGCCGCCTGAGCAATATCCTTCGGTTAGCGGAACGGAGGCTCGTTAAAGGTGCGTAGCTTACGCGAGTGCAGTTTGTCGCTTTCCGCCCGCAGCAGATCGATGGCGCAGATGCCAATCTGCAAATGTTCCGAAATCGCTCCTTCATAGAAACGGTTCGCCTGTCCCGGCAGTTTAATCTCACCGTGCAACGGTTTATCCGAGACGCACAGCAGCGTACCGTAAGGCACACGGAAGCGATAACCCTGTGCGGCAATCGTCGCGCTTTCCATATCCACCGCGACAGCGCGACTGAGGTTAAACCGCAGAGCGGATGCCGCGTAGCGCAATTCCCAGTTGCGGTCATCGGTGGTGACAACGGTGCCGGTACGCAGGCGCTGTTTAACCTCTTCCCCCGGCATCCCGCTGACCATCTTAGTGGCGTCATACAGCGCGCGTTGCACTTCAGCGATGCTCGGAATCGGGATATCCGGCGGCAGAACGGCATCCAGAACGTGGTCGTCACGCAGATAAGCGTGTGCCAGCACGTAATCGCCGATGGACTGACTTTCGCGCAGGCCGCCGCAGTGGCCGATCATTAACCAGGCATGCGGGCGCATGACGGCGAGGTGATCGCAGATGGTTTTAGCGTTAGATGGCCCGACGCCGATATTGACCATCGTAATTCCTTTACCCTCGCGGGGAATGAGATGATAGGCGGGCATCTGGTGGTTTTTCCAAGCCAGATCGGAAACCGCCTGCTCGGGGTTAGGCGTGTCGGCGGTAATATAGATGCCACCCGCGCAGGACAGCGCCTCATAGGGGCTATCAGGATCGGCAATCTGTGCACAGGCCCAGCGCACAAACTCATCGACATAGCGGGTGTAGTTGGTGAAGAGAATGAACGGCTGAATATGTTCCACCGGCGTACCGGTATAGTGGCGGAGCCGCGCCAGCGAGAAATCGGTGCGCAGCGCGTCGAAGTGCGACAGCGGCGACGTAGTGGTGGAGTGAAACAGGCCATCTGCCGTTTCATCCCCAATCTGTGACAGTTCCGTGGTTGGGAAATGTTTGGCGATGCCGGCGCTCATAGAGCGGTCAAGAATCAGATCGGAACCGTCGAGCACGTAGGGGAACGGAATTTCCTGCTGTGACGGGCTGACTTCAATGGTGACGTCATAATCCCCTTCCAGCAGCGCCAGTTGTTCCGCCAGATAAGCACGCAAGAATGCGGGACGGGTGACGGTGGTGGAATAACTGCCGGGATGGGTAAAACGGCCATAGGCGCGATGTCGGGGATGGCTGGTCGAGTTGCCATTCCAACTGACGCGTAAGGCTGGGTAGGCAAATAGTCCTGCGGCACGTGCAGTGGCGTCGGGCAACGAGCCATCATTGATGAAGCCCCCGATGGCGTCGCGCAGTGCTGAGACGGCATCATCATACAGCGCTTCCAGTTTATCCAGAGTCTGAGTGACGGTAAGACTGACGTGGGATCCGCTGTTATGCATGTTCTCTCCTTTATTCACACTCTGCACTATTCACATTCTGTATTTCGGCAGAAGTTAGCTCACAGCGTAACTGAAGATGTGCAGACCCGCCATCGTGAAATCTGGCGGGTCTGCGATCGTGAAGAGAAGAGCGCTAGTGCTTGTGGCGACCAGAGAGGTTTGCCGCGCTTACGGCCAGTATCGACAGCACACCGAGTGCAGCAGCCGGTGCCAGCACGCCCCAGAATGCGCGTTCGATATACGGCATACCTTCCGCCAGTACGCGTCCCCATTCCGGCGTCGGCGGTGATGCGCCCAGCCCTAAGAAGCCGAGAGACGCCAGCGCCAGCGCGATGCCGGGCAGTCGCAGCATCGCGTGACGGAAAAGCGGGCCAACCAGCGCGGGCAGAATATAGAATAGGCTGCGCCGTATCGGCCCCACGCCGAGTATCGGCAGCATCCGAATATAAGGGCGTGCATTGATTTCAGCGACCAGCGCCGCCGTGTGGGCAGCCAGCGGTGCCCAACTGACGGCAATCACGGCAATCGCCGCCCCCGTTGCCGTTGGGCCATTGACGGCGGCAACCAGCAGTCCGGCAATCACCGGTGGCAGGGCGTTAGTGACTTCTATAGGACCGGTGAGCAGACGCGGGAATAATCCAACTAACAGGCCAATCGCCAGACAGGCTAGCGATACCGCCAGCGCCAACAGACAGGTATTTAACGTACCGTGCGCAACGCGTGCCAGCAAATCACGCCCCATGGCGTCTGCGCCGAAAGGCAACAGGAACGATGGCGGTTGCAGACGTAGAAAGGCGGAGCTATAAGGATCGCGCGGTAACCCTGCCAGCAACAAAAATACCAGCAGCAGCGCGCAGATAATCGGTAGCCAGATGGCATGACGAGACACGGAATTATCGCGTTCTTCTGGCACTGGCATTGCACCGCTGTGCAGCGCGCGTCCGAGAATCAGCAGCCGTACGCTGCTTGCTGCCATACCCGCTAGAGAAGCGATGAGTAAGAGAATCAGCACGCCGACCTGCAAGGCGGGGAGGTCCTGCGCCGCCGCCGCACCCAGCGTTGCGCGACCCAGACCGGGAATAGCGAACACTTTTTCGACGGCAATTGCCCCGCCAGTTAACGATACTAGTACCAGCCCGACGAGCGGCATCACGCTGGGCAACGTGCGTTTCAGCACTGCCAGCGCGATATGACGACGGTTCACCCCCGCGACGCTCCAGGTCGTTAACCAATTCTCGCTAAAGGTGGCGGAGAGCGCATCTGCGATAATCCGACCAAGATAACCACCTGCCGGGATACCCAGAGCCAGCGACGGTAGCACCGCATAGTGCAAGCCCAGCCAGCCATAGGGTGGGAACCACTGTAGCCAGACGGCACCGACGATCAGCAGGAACGACGCCAGCAGAAACTCTGGCAATGCGGTAAATAAGGCAGCGAACAGGCCGCCTGAACGATGAACCTGACCGCGCAACCCCTGTCGAAAGGTAGAAGCACACAGCACGGCAGCCAGCGTGAAGGCCACCAGCGCCGAGGAGGCCATCAGCGTGAGTGATACGCCAGCCGCCTGCAACATACCTGGAAGCACCGGTTGGCCTGAAACCCAGGAATTGCCCGCATCGCCATGCAACAGGCCAGTCAGCCAGTTCAATAGCAGCTGCAGTGGGCCTTGATCCAGCCCGAGAGAATGGCGAATCGCATTTAGCGTCTCCGCTGTCGCTTCCTGCTCGCCGGAGCGAGCACGCAGCAGCGCCAGCGCTGGATCCTGACCGGATAACCACGGCAGCATACCAATTAATACCACAATCCCCGCTAGCGTCAGCAGCCGCGAAAATAGCGGGATCAGCACGCCGTATCGCGGACGTTGTGTCTGGTTGATGGTCGCGCAGGTGCGGCAATATAGCGATTCGCTCATAAACTCGTCATCTTTCTGGTTGCAGGTGCGTTACCTGTTATTTCGTGCCGGTAGCAATGCGCGTGGCGGTGTTAATCAACGTGCGTTCACGCGGATCACGCAGTGCGTCTTTTACCTGAGCACTCTCACCTTGAATCACTCGCTCATGCAGCATCGGGATTGCGGCATCACTGGCGAGGATCAGGTTTTCTGCCTGCATGATGGCCTGTCGGCGCGCTTCTCCTGCGGGGATCGCGGCAGCTTTTTGCAGCGCTTGATCGATTTCCGGTTGGCACAATTGTGCGATATTGAATGACCCTTCACAGGCAAAATCGCTGTACAGATAAGCCACCGGATCGCCTGAATCCAGCACAGTAGCGCGGGACAAAATAAAGGCGTCAAACTTGCCAGCCTGCGCGTCAGACTCGATCTGCGCATATTCACGCACCACCTGCTTCACCGTAAATCCGGCGGCGGTGAGCTGCTGTGCCAGATAGACCGCGACTTCAGGCAGCTCGGCGCGATCGCTGAAGGTTGCCAGCGTGATGGTCGCGCCAGCGGGCGTTCCGGCTTTAACCGGATTTGCCACAGGCTGGCGCAGCGTCGCCGCCCACGGTAGTGCTGGTCCCAACAGACCTTGTGCGACATCGGCACGCTTCTCATACACGTTATCCACCAACTGTTGACGATTGATGGCATCGCGTACGGCAGCACGCATGGCAGGGTCTTGCATCACGCCATGACGCGTATTCAGATACAGCGTGTTGGTACGTGGCATAGGCACTTCATGCACCAGCGATTGATCCAGCAGCGGTGCCTGAGAAACGGGAATGGCTTCGACAATGTCTGCCGTGCCAGTGCGCAGAGCGGCGGCACGTGCCGCGCCGTCGGACACAAAGCTGACGTCGATACCGCTGGACTGTGCTTTCTCGCCCCAGTAACCATCGAATCTATCCAACACTGCGCTGCTGGTGCCCGTGACAGTACGCAGAACGAACGGGCCGCTCCCGGTATTGATCGGGTTGACGACGCCATTCTTACCGTATGCCGTAGTGGAAAGAATCGCCAACTGTGGGCTGGATAAACGCTGCGGTAGTAGCGGATCTACTTTGGCGGTGGAGACAATGACGGCGTTATCGCCATCGGCTTTGACCGTTAACTGCACGCCATCCAGAATTCGAGGTTTAGGTGAGGCGGTAGAGGCCACCGTAAGCGCATTGACCACCGTGGCGGCGTTTAACGTGGTGTTGTCATGAAAATGGACGTTCGGACGCAGTTCAAAACGCCAGGATTTATCATCGATCTGCTGCCATTTCGTCGCCAGAGCGGGTTGTGCCTCACCGAGTTTATCGAGCACCACCAGCGTTTCTGCCGTACTCCAGCGCGACAGTTTAAAGGCGTCATCGCTCAGCGGCGTCAGACCTGAACGCGGTGGCTGGAGCATCGCCAGCTTGATTCGACCGTCATGATGCGAGGTGTGGTTTTCTTCAGGTTCATTAAAGCAGCCTGAAAGCAGCAGCGTAGCTGAGAGCAGACCGGAAATAGGCCACAGGGTATTACGCATATTCATCAGTCTGTCCTTATTCATTCACGGTTGAAGTGGATTTAAACGGGCGGCAGATAACCATCATCGCCAGTGAGCTACACAACGGTACGGCAGCGAGCAACACCCATGGAATCGCAGCCTGCGGCGATGGCGTTAGCGCGCGATCGAGCTGGCTGCCGAGCACAAAGTTGCCGACCAGCACGGCGATGCCGCCCATTGACGCCAGTGCGCCATAGTGCGCACCCAGGTTCTTGTTGTTGGCAAAGCGTGGAATGAGGTCCATCCCGACGGGGACGATAAGCATCTGTCCCAGCGTCAGCAGAGTAATTAATGAGATCGCGGGGAGCAGGCGCTGCCAGCCTTCCGGCGGCGTGGTGGAGGCAAACAGCGCGACGCTAAAGAAGGACGCGGACAGCAGCGCGAAACCTAATGGCAGCATGCGTGCCGCACCAACCCGACGAGCAAAACGCGCCAGTGGGAGCTGTAATCCGATCACCAGTAGAGAGGCCAGCACAAACAGCGTGCCGAGATCTTTTTCGCTACTGCCGGAGCGATGCAGTTCAACCGGTAGCGCCAGATAGAGCTGGTTATAGCTGAACAGGTAAGCGCTGTAGGCAATGATGAAGGCGACAAAACGCCGCTGGCGAAAGGTTTCCCACCACGGAGCGATGTGCAATTCAGCTTGATTTCGCTGTGTTGGCGGCAGGCTGAAAAACAGCACGATGAGTGCGATAACAAAAACGCCTGCACCCGCCAGCGCCACGCGCTGGAATCCGTATCCGGCCAGCACCGAACCGAGCAATGGCCCCAGCACCGCACCCAGCTCGCCGCAAATCGCAAACAGGGCGAACCACTCGGAGCGGCTGCGTTTTCCCTCTTTTTCACTCTGCGTACCGGCCTGTGCCATCAGCGCTTCAATGGCTGGGGAGAACAGGGCACCGCCGACACCGGTCAGGCAGGCACCGAGGATTATCGGCCATAGCGAGTCGCCCAACGCCAACAGGAGATAGCCGCTGATACGCACGACACAGCCGCACAGGATAGTTACGCGTGCACCGAAGCGATCGGCCAGCGCGCCGCCGACTAAAAATATGCCCTGTTGAGAGAAGGTGCGAAAGCCAATTACCAGCCCAATAGCCCAGCCGGAAAGCAGCATGTCGTCGCGCAGGAAAATAGCCAGAAACGGCACGACGGCATAAAAACCAATGTTGAAAACAAGCTGGCTACCCAGAAGCAACGGGGGATAAGGCCGTGGGGCGCGGTTGGCGGTAAGGTCTGACATTCAATCATCCGTTATAAAAATCTCCGCAATGGGGAGATGTGTTATTGACGTGGTTTTTTATTTTGTAAAACGTGTGTTTTTAGCGAGCTAATAGCCGGAGGCCGACAGCCCAGGTACGGCCTGCAATAAACGGGCGGTGTGCGCCTGTTCTGGTGAAGCCAGTATCTCGGCGGTAGGGCGATCTTCAATGATGCATCCGCTGTCCATGACCAGCATTCTGTCGCACAGTCCGGCGAGCATGGAAATATCGTGCGATACCATCAGTAATCCCATCTTGTTTTGTTCAGTGATCTGTTGAAGCAGGGTTTTGATCTGTTCACGTAGCGGCAAGTCCAGACCGCTGACGGGTTCATCTGCCAATAAAAACTCAGGCCGGATAATCAGTGCTCGCGCCAGTGCAACGCGCTGTGCCTGCCCACCGGAAAGCTGCCCAGCGACCTTGTCCAGAAGCGTGATGCTTAGCTCTACTTGATCCATAACCTCACGTAAATTCTTTTCACTAGCGCGACTGCGCTCGTCGGGACGGAGCCGCTTCAGTGGCTCAGCGAGGAGATCGGCGACGCGCTGGCGTGGGGCGAGGGAGCCTGCCGGATCCTGCGGAATATACTGAACGCGGCGGCGATACCAAAGTAGCGAGCGTACCGAACCGGGCTTAATCAGGTTGCCGTCGCAGTACACCGCGCCACTCTCTGGCGCTTCAAGCACAAGCAGGGTTTTTAGCAGCGTGGATTTACCACAGCCTGAGGCACCGACCAGCCCGACGCGTTCATGCTGTTGCAAATTCAGCGACAGGTCGTGAAAAATGGCGCTGGCAGGATCGGCCTTTTGCCACGGCAAACGCGGCGTCTGGCGATAGCGGCTGACGTGCTCAAGACTTAAAAACGGTGAGGACACCGCATGCAGGTGGTGATTCATCAGGCAAGCGCTCCCGCAACGGCGGTGGGGAACACATTGCTGGATAAGGCAGTGGTTGATAAAAAATTGTCAGCGCGACGCGCGGCAGCGACCAGACTACGAGTATAGGGATGCTGTGGTGCATTCAGGAGTTGCCGCATACTGCCGGATTCAACGATCTGGCCGTTTTCCATCACCAGACCGCGCTGGCAGAGTTGGGCGGCCACGGCGATATCATGCGTAATAAATAACAGGGCAGGCGCATCTGGCTGCGCGCTACGTTCCTGTAACACCTGCAATACCTGCTGCTGGGTAATGACATCAAGCGCGGTTGTTGGTTCGTCCGCGACCAGTAAGCGAGTTTTGCCGAGCAGCGCGAGGGTAATACAAATACGCTGCCGCTGACCACCTGACAGTTCGGCAGGATAGCGTTGCAGCAGATTGGGAATATCGTCCAGCTTCATGGCAGCCAGAAGCGCAGAAAGCTCAGCAGAAGAGGGAGCTTTCAACGCCAGCGAGAGCTGCTTTCCTAACGGCATGAGGGGATTAAGGGCTGTTGCAGAATCCTGAAAAACGGCAGAGACGCGACTGGTATGCGGGCGTGCCAGCGCTTTCAACTGGCTGACATTCTCGCCATTAACCCAAATACTACCGCTAATCTGGCATCCTGCGGGTGGGGTGCCGATTACCGTTTTGGCGGTGAGGGATTTACCTGAACCGGACGCGCCGAGTAAACAGACAAGTTCACCTGCGAACAGCGTAAAGCTGATATCGCTGACTTTTGTTTCACCACCAATAGACAGGCTAAGATTCTCTACCTGAAGCGTGGCGTCTGTATGTCTGTCCCAGTTGATCATGGCTTGCGTATAGGGTTGATGTAAATCGATATGTAATAACATAACAAATTAAGGCGAAATGATGCAAAGGAAATGTGATCCAGAGCGAATAAATCACGCTATCAACGCAGCCTTAACCCCTTGCGTCGGTGATGAGAAAGGGGAGAGTAAATCGTAGGGAAACGCGGTGTATCTTGAGTGGTTACTCGTTAGATTCATTACTGAGTTGTGCCAGTTCTGCTGCGCTCAACTGAGTCATCTGACAAACCTGAGCCGGTTCCATGCCGCTTAACAGGAGTTGGCGAGCAATCTGGCGAGCACTGGTTTTTATACCTTGCTCCATACCCCGTTGCATTCCTTGCTGCATGCCATGTTTGATGCCTTTTTCAAACCCGATTTTCTCTAGCTGCTGCGCGATGGTCATGATTGCCTCCCGATCCGTTGACAGAGATTGCGCGACGGCCTCAATAAACTCTGCGGGTTTTGATGTGTTACCGCTTCGTGCGATGTAAAACAGTATCGCTCTTTTTTGCGGCAGTGGTATCTGCCAGCGTTCAAATAATATCCCGATATCTTGCGCCAGTTCCAGCATATCGTGGTGTATCGCCATCCTTTGATCACACTTCTATGGAAATTCAGAGATGGTTTCGTGCGCTGCCCAGTCGCTATTCATCTTTGATACCGTACACGCGCCCGACTCAGGGCACTCAATTGCCGTAGCCCTGAGAACCCTGGCTTCCGGCTAAATTATGTCGCTACGCGATGCCATCGGTGTCCATGACCGCTAATCGAACCGCCAGTGACGCGCTCCCTGCGCGGCACTGGCTTTCGCGGCGTCCATGCCGCTCACTCGGCGGTCACGCCCACCGCTGCATAATTTTTTAAGCCGGATGATGGAGAAACCATCATAAGTTGTGACATGTGCGTAGAAATCAATGTGGATGGATAGAAGCGATCTCACTGGAAGCGAGATCGCGTTAAATGTCGTGAGGTTTAGGCTTGCTGCTCTGCCAGCCATTGGCGTAGGCGTTCGGGCTGTTGTGCGCCGCTCAGTCGAGCCTGTTCTTCACCGTTTTCAAGCCATAGTAGGGTCGGTAGTGTTCTTACCGCCAGTTTCTCCGCCAGTGCAATGTGATGATCGGCGTCCAGATAATGGCTCGGCAACTGGCGGTATTCCTCGTTATCCAGAATTGTTTCCAGTTGGCGGTAAAGGCTCTTACAGTGGACGCAGCGCTCTGCACCGATTAGCAACAGCTGTGGGCCAGCCTGTGTTGCCAGTTCTGTCCAATCGTCGGCGGTAAGCGGAGCAAAGCGCTCACGGTTGACGGCAAAGAGTTTCGGGCTGCGCTTGAGGTCTTCGCTGTCGGTCGCGACGCACAGGGCATCGCCGCTCTTTTTATAAGGGCGCGTGCCGTCAATACGAATGACGCTGGCGAAGCCGGGCGCGGCGGCTCCGGGCTGGCGTAGCTGAGTGTTGTCGGGGGCTATGACTGGCGTTTCCTGCGGGCGCGATAGCTGTGGCACCCACTCGTAGGGCACGCGATAGGCGCGATACAGCATGTTGGTGTTCACCGTCTTACCCCAGTAGGGGGAAATAAACTCCCAGACAATCTCATGATCGACGGTGACTTCAAACAGCCGGCCGTTGGCCCCTTCATTAATCAGCGTATTGCCGTTCGGCAGGCGCTGGATGTTGCTGATGTACGGGCTGTAAAAACGGAAGGCGTCGGTAGGGTGTGGAATGTCCGCTTCGTAAGGCGAATAACGCCAGACAATATCCAGCGTTACCGGATTGATTTCCAACACGCGGGAATGGTCGCGCCAGGCATTTTTCACCCCATCGGGGGATGCCGGATTGGGTGTGCCGTAGCCTGCCCAACCGCCGTTATCAAACACCAGAATATTGCCTGCGCCCGGCAAACCCGCTGGGATCATATGCGCGTGGTGCTGGCCGATAATCCAGCCGATGTGTTTGAGTTCAGGTGTGTTGTAATTGGGGCCAAGCTGCCAGACGATGTTACCGCTCAGCTTGTCGATGATGGCGATAATGTTGGATTCGCGTGCGTCCCAGATGATGTTATCGGGGTGGAAACGGGTATCGCCCTGATCGAACCATGGATTGGGGCCGAGTGCCGACATCGAGTTGATATGCATCCAGTCGCCCATCCCGCCGCCGCTCTTGCGCAGGTTGGGATTGTTGTACAGCGCGGTTTTGGCATCGTCATCAAAGCCCAGCTCGTCGAAATGGTCGCTGCACCGCCACTCCCATAAAATATTACCCTGCCAGTCCACCTCTATGATGGTGTCATCAAGCAGTAGTTTGTCGCTGATGCGTTCATTGTGCAGGTTGGTGTGCGCCAGCAATAGCGTGTTGCCGCCAATCGACTGCGGTTCTTGCCCCGGTGCGTAATAGCCGACCGGATTGCCGCTGCGCTGGTAATCATGATGGACGCGCGCCATCCATTCGGGTGGAAGGTCTGGATCGGTAATGTGTTCATAACCGTTGAATTTCCAGACGACGTTGCCATCCCAGTCCACCTGAATCAGATCGACCATGTCCTGCATACCGTAGCGCGAATCACGTTCGCCGCTGTGTCCGAGGATGTAACCGCCGGGCAGAATTTTGTTAGGGAAACCGTGCAGGCCTTCCCACAGGCGCAGTTCGGTGCCGTTCATATCCACCAGCACTGCGCCGCGCTCCAGTGCCTGAAAGACGGTGTAGCCGCCCCAGGCTTTTTCCGGGTTGAAAATTGTCGTGCCGGTTGGGTAGACGGAAGGGTGTCCCATGATGGTGCTCCAGTATTTACGTGTTCAGAGAAGAGAGGGCGGTAGCCATGTCGGCAGGCTGCGTCAGTAGCGCAAGTAGATCGCTGCACTGCTGGTGAAAAGCTTGGCTGTCACGCTGACGCGGATGTGGTAGCGAAATGGTTGCAATCTGTCGGATACGGCCCGGTCGCGGTGCCAGCACGACAACGCGGTCGGCGAGGTAGACCGCTTCTTCGACGTCGTGTGTCACCAACAGCGTGGTGGTGCCTTCTGCCTGATGAATACGACGCAGCTCCTGTTGCATCTGCTGACGGGTCAGGGCGTCCAGCGCGCCAAAAGGTTCATCCAGCATCAAGATGCGTGGATTGCCGACAAGCCCGCGCGCGATAGCCACGCGCTGCGCCATGCCACCGGAAAGTTGGGCGGGCAGGGCGTCGGCAAAATCCTGCAAATGCACTAACTGAATGAAGTGGTCGATCAGGTGTTTGCGATCTTTTTCGCTGATTGACTCATTCGCCAGCCCGAGTGCGATGTTTTGCCGCACCGTCAGCCATGGAAACAGGCGCGGTTCCTGAAACACCATGCCGCGCTCACGTCCGATGCCGCGCACGGTTTTTCCTTCTACCAGCACACGCCCTTGATAGTCGTTATCTAACCCGACCAACATGCGCAGCAGTGTGGATTTGCCGCAGCCGCTGCTGCCGACAATTGCCACCAGCTCACCGCTGTGAATCGACAATGAAAAATCTTCAATCACCGTTAGTGCTTCGCCCTGTACGCGAAACTGTTTACGCAGGTGGTCGAACTGCACCACTGGCGGTGGCACATCAGGGGTTATGGACGTCATTCGATTTCTCCTGCGGAACGCCAGCGCGTCATCCGCTGTTCCAGACCTAATCCGACGCGGTCGAGCACCGCGCCCATTAATCCAATCAATAACATGCCGCTGATAATCAAAGGCATGTCCAGCAGTTGCTGAGCGTTGATCATCAGGCTGCCGATTCCGGTGCCGGATGACATGAAATATTCTGCGCCGATGGTGCCAAGCCAGGCGTAAATCAGCGACAGGCGTAAACCCGCAAAGATGGCAGGTGCGGCTCCCGGCAAAATTAGGACTCGCAGACGAGTCGATAAACGCAGTTGCAACACCAGCGCGACTTCCTGTAAGGCCTGCGAACGTTGGCGAATGCCGCGATGGCTGGCCACTAGCATGGGAAAGAAAGAGGCGAGTGCGACAAACGTGATTTTTCCAGCTTCATCGTTACCGACCCAAGCGGTCAGCAGTGGCAGCCAGGCAAATAGAGCAATCTGGCGCAGCGTCGCGACCGTGGGGGTGAAGAGGGCGTCGCTGGTGGCATTCAGTCCCAGCAACACGCCGCCTACGAGACCCGCGACAATGCCGCATACCGCGCCGGCGAGCGCGCGCGTCAGACTGGCCTGCATCGCCTCGGGCAGTGAGCCATCGTGGATGCCTTGCAGCAGCATGTGCCACACGTCGGCGGGTGGGGGAAGTAAGAGCGGATCGATCCAGCCGAAGCGGCTGGCCTGCTGCCATAACAGCAGAAGCAGAAACGGTAAAACCAGTGCCGATAGTTTGCGAGACGGTGTTGTGGTTAATTGGCTGAGTGGCGGATGCGGCCAGAAGACCAGACGGCGCTCCAGTTGATTGATCAACCACTCCATTGTCAGTCCAGCTAGCCCGATGACGGCGATGCAGACAAACACGATGTCTAGCTGAAACAGCTGACGCCCCCATACCAGCAGATAGCCAATGCCCTGAGATGATGCCAGCAGCTCGACCACGATCAGCGACACCCACGCCTGCGAAAGCGCGAGCCGCAAGCCGGTTAGCCAGGTTGGGAACGCGGCAGGTAGCGTTAGTTTGACGAGGCGCTGGTGCCACGGAAGACGTAGGGTGCGGGCGACTTCTTGTAGCGCATGCGGCACGTTGCGCACGCCTGTTTGCGTATGTAGCGTCACTGGAATAATCACGGCCTTGATGATAACCGCCAGTTTTAGGCCGTCATCAATGCCAAACAGCACCATAAACAACGGGATCCAGCCTAGTGTCGGAATTTGCGCCAGCGCGTATACCGTCGGATGCAGCAGGTGTTCGGCACGGCGTGATGCTCCCATGAGCGCACCGAGCAGCGTGCCTGCCAGTAAACCTGCCAGTAAACCTGCCAGTAGGCCGCCGACTAGCCGTTGCAGGCTGATAAAGAGTTGTGGCAGAAGATCGTTATGCCAAAGTTCGACAGCGGTGTTGGCGACGATATTGGGGGCAGGAAGAATCTGAGCGGGCATCCAGCCGTAGTGGGTGCTGGTGTACCACAGCGCCAGTAACGCCAGTGGCACTACTATTGGCACTACAAGAGAATAGACCCGCGCTATCGGCAGAGCAGGCCAGAGGGTCACTGTTTTTTTCAGCACTATAGACTTATTCATTTTATTTCACGAAATCCCCACGGCTGGATGAATAAGTAATAAAAAACAGGTTTACACGCGGAAGGCCAATGCAATAAAGCGATGGCCGTCGTGCAAGAAATGCATATGCGTAGCCTGAGCCCGCCCGCGCTGATTCATGCTTTTTTCCGCTGAGCAAACCTGTAAATGTTATTTAAGCCTGACGCCGACGGTTCGTTAGTTTTCATGGCAGATGAAACGGATTATTGAGGAAAACCGTATGCAGCATGCAATCCCTTTAGCGTTGATAACCCCTTATTCTCGCTGGCGGCTGGGAATGAATAAGATTCTTGGCATGACGTTACTGATGAGTGCCGCACTCGTTTCAGCGGTACAGGCGGACGATAGCGTAACGCCGGATGCACAGAAGCCGACGGAGATTCGTATCGGTTTGCCGGACCAAAGCGCAGGCAGTAAACCCTTTATCCGCGGGCCGTTGGGGCTGGCACATATTCAAAAACAGCTGGAGAAAGAATTTGAGCCACAGGGCATCAAAATTCAGTGGTCGTTCTTTAAAGGCGCAGGGCCAGCGGTGAATGAGGCGCTGGCAAACAAGCAGTTGGACGTGGTGTATCTGGGCGATCTGGCCGCCATTATTGGCCGAGCGGGTGGTCTGCCGACGCGGGTACTAGTGGGATCGCGTGGTTCTAATTCTTATCTGGCGGTAACGCCGGAATCGGGTATTCAACGCATTGAGGATTTACGCGGCAAGCGGATTGCGGTCTACAAAGGAACGGCCGATCAGCTGTCGTTTGAACGTGCAATTAAAAGTGTTGGGCTGAATGAACGCGATGTGCGGGTGATTAATCTCGACTGGACGGCGGGCAAAGCGGCGCTGGCAGCCAGACGCGTTGATGCGGTGTGGGGCGGCGTCTCTCTGCTGGCATTGCGCAAGCAGGGCATCAATATCGTTACCACCAGCCGTGCGCTCGGTTGGACGAACACCACGCAGGCTGCGGTGCTGGCGACGCAGGATTTTATCGATCGCTACCCAGGAACGACGCAGCAACTGGTGAATGTATTGGTAGATAATGCGCAGTGGAGCGGCGATGCGCAGCACTTGCCGGAATACACGGCACTGATGTCCGAGCAGAGCCAGATTCCACAGGCTATTTTTCAGGAAGAGCTGAAAGCGGAAGATCTCCCATTCCAAAGCTCGCCACGCCTCGACCCATTCCTGCTCAGCAGCTTGCAGGACAGCATCGAGCGGGCGAAAGCCGCTGGGCTGATTCGCAATACGTTCTCGGCCAGCGACTGGTTCGACGGTCAGTTTGCCGATCGAGCATTAAAGGCCAAAGGGCTGGAATCGAACTGGTCGGTGTATGACGCCAGCGGCAATCCCGTGAAATAATCATCAAGGCGTTCAGATGGTCGGCAGTGCTGGAGCCGGTGAGCGCAGCCTGTCTTGTGCCAGTAGGGTTTCAATCATCAGTTCGGCCAGTGGCGGCAGTGTTCTCTGCAAACAGGTGACAATACCGAAGCGGGTTTGCATGTTTCCCCATTCCGGTGGTGTTCCCGTCAGCGGAATTTCTACCAGTTGATGGCTTAATCGTCCTAGCGCGAAGCCATCCTCGCTGGCGAAGCTGATAGCCTGCGTGTGGCGCAAAATACTGAAGACGGAATAGATATGGTCACACTGAATCTGCGGCCGGTAGTCGGGCTGGCGCGTTAGGGCAGCCAAAACCTTGCGCATGCCGACGGGCATAAAAGGGGAGGCGAGCGGAAAGCGTAGCAAATCGTCCGGCGTCACGTTTGTCTGCTGTGCCAACGGATGTGAGGAGTGGCAGATAAAGATGCAGCGCTGTTGGCTTAATGGCTGCACATGGAGGTTCGTTTCCATTTCGGCCTGCCAGGTATCGGCAACGATGAAAGGCCACTCGTCGGCCAACAGCCGCTCACGCAGCGATTGCCAGTTATCCACGCTGTAGGTGACTCTGGCTCGTGGACGAAGGGCATGGAAATGTGCGACCGCTTTGGGGATCAGCGAGGTAGACGGTGCAGGGCCGCAGCCGAATGTGAGTTCGCCTTCCTGCGCCTCGCTGATTTGCTGCATGTCGGTCATCAACTCCCAGGACAGCTCCTGCATACGCCGCGCAAACGGCAGCAACGTATTGCCCTGCCATGTCAGCGCAAAGCGTCGGCTCTGACGATCGATAAGCGGATGTCCCATCGTTTGTTCCAGCGCTTGAATACTGCGGCTGAATGCCGACTGCGACAGACAGACCGCTTCTGCGGCCTGTACAAAACTCCCGTGTTCGGACAGTGCAAGAAAATTGCGTAATTGCCGTAAATCCAGATGCATATTGCAGCTACCTACCAGTATCGATTTTCCCCACTTTTTAGGCGGAGGTTGGATAGCAACGCAATGAACAAAACGTTATAAGTTATAGCGAATTGATTGCTATGGGCCTCCAACACGCGAAGGCGGCCGTCAGGCCGCGGTCAGCGGCTATCTTGCCAGCGCACAAGAAAAATCCTGAATTTCTTCCACTGAGCCGAGACTCATATTGAACACGTCAAGGCTGCTGGCGAGCAGCACCTTCTCGCCCGTCGGCGTAGAAACCATCGCAAGGCCGTATTTGCCGATAGATTCATTTCGCTGCTGTGCGTAGCGATCCAAGGTTTTGAACGGATCGCTTTGCGTCAGTTCGTTCGCTGTGAGCGTTTTTGCCAGATAGGTGTGCCCGTTAATTTTCACGGGCAGCGCTTTCCAGTCGCCAGAGAGCGTAGGGAACTGCTGATTTAGCGTTTGATAAATTTCGGGGCGCAGGCAAGCAATGTGGATATGCAACTGGTTTTGCGTGCGGCCATAGCGTGAGTTAATCGCCAGCGAAATATAATCATCTTTGATCGGTTTACCTGCTTCGCGCGACAGATGGCCGCGTCTGTCCCATGCCTGCATGAAGAGATTGGGCGTGTTTTGCTGTAAGAGTTCGGGACTCTCGATGCCGCTGATTTTATCTGCTGGGAGCAGCAGGTCGTGATAGGGGCCATTTCTGTCATCAAAGAGCACGTAGCCCTCTGCCAGATTGACCTCCAGACAGGGTGCCGGATTACCGCTGTGTTGCTGGTTGGGCACGCACTGTTCACTGACTATTTCCCACAGCGCATTACTGTTTCCTCGGACAACCTTCCACCCTATTGTTGTGGCCGCTGTGAGCAAAATGATGGCAGAAACAGTGAAGATCAGGATCGTGTTGCGTTTCATGACGGGTCTCCGGCTGGCGAAAAATATCAGGATAAACGGAGCATGAGAAAGTACCGATGATCAGTATGGAACAGGGGCGATGTCATTAATATGACCCTGCGGCAAAAGGCCAAAGCCTAATCGGTAACGGATTGTAAGGGGAGTAAGCGGCAAGAGGAACGGATGATAACGTGCCGGGATGACAGAAAGTTATCCCAGCAGAGCATTGTGTTATGGATGCTCGACGATAGGAATCAGAACAAATAGACCCGCACGTCCACGTCGCCATAAATAATGCCGTCATAACCACGAGGCTATCCGCGTGGTGGCACTTGTATCGTCAACGGGATCGCAGTCGAGGGTATTCCGCTATGCCTGCTGGCGGCGGCTATTGCGAGCCTTGTAGCGCTGGCCCGAAGGGTGAATCTCGTTTATGGGGTGAGTAAGGGAAACCAACGTACAAGCAGCTTGAAGTATGACGGGAATATAAGGTGAAGTAGATTTGCTGGCGATTATAACGGCTCAGGTTTAATGAGCTGTAATTCCACACCCAGTCTTATGGCATGTTTGGCATTCAGCACGCCCAGTTTTTTTACCACATTACCAATATGGAATTTAACGGTGCTGATTTTGATATCTAGAATCAGCGCAATTTCCGGGTAGGTTTTTCCCATGCTGGCCCAGTAAAGAATTTCGTTTTCACGCTGAGAGAATATCTCTTTGTCACCTTGTTTTTTGCTCTGGGGGCTTTGTGTCATCTCTTTGTAAAGCGTGGTGATTTTCTCATGAATGGCAATGAGCAGCATTTGCAGTTTGTCTTTATTTTCCTCAACAATACTTTCCATATCCGTTGGCGCATGTTCTTCAAACATAATCGAGAGCGCCGCCAGATGATTATTGTTGTCATGCAAGACAAAGGTGTAGCCATTAACAATATCGTATTCTTTTGACAGATTAAAAATCTTGGAGAATTTCAGCTTAGAATTAATAACGATGTTGTCTTCCCAAGAGAATGGCGAGACGGTGTTTATCGCCGTCAAAATAACCGGATCAATATGCTGATAATTATTTTCTTTATAGGTATCAACCCATTCCTGCGGGTAATTTGAAATGATCACAACCTGAGACGGGTTCTTTTTATTCATGATCATATAGGCGTATTTCAGGTCGCCATACTGCTTTAACTTTCGGCCGAGATAGCTTTTTATCGTGTTATTGATAATTTCATTGTCAGAGCAAAATACAGACATGTAACGGCCTCAATAAAAGCGAGAATGTACCCATGATATAGATGACGTCATAAAAGTATAGTGCTGACCTATACCTAAGTCTAACTACTGTTACCCCATGATATCACTTATAATTTTTTCGTGAACAGGACAATTTATAAAAAAATTTAAGAAAGTAAATTTTAAAAAAATTGTTACAAATTGATTTGCCAACCCAGGGAATTACTCATACGTTGTTCCTGTTCTGTCGACTGAATTTAGGGTGTGTGGTGCTAAGCCATGCGCCCTAAAAGCAGTTTCCCCGTCATACTTCAAATTGCCTGTACGCTGGCTCTCCTGCAACGAACGGCTAGAAATGCCTGTCATTCGGAGCTGGATAGTAAATAATCCGTTTTTCCTTATCAACCCCCGTCATCCTTTGATATTCATCATTGTGCTTTTCTTGTCTTTCTCCCGTTTTTACAGACTGTGATGTGGCTTTGTGTAAAGAGGCGGCGGTGAGGCTAATGTTTTGATAATATTGCTATATCGAATCCTATTTTGCTCGTCAGCACAGTCTGGCAGGAGTGGTGATGAAAGTCCGAACTACGGCTCGCCGTGAGGCCATCGTTAAAACGGCGGCGCAGCTTTTTCAGGAAATGGGCTATGAGCGCGCCACCATGAATGAACTGGCGAAGCGGGTCGGCGGTTCCAAGGCCACGCTGTATGGTTATTTCTCAACCAAAGAAGCGCTATTTACGTCCGTCGTTCGTGAACATGCGACCATGCATTTGTCCGAGGCAACGGCAGAGTTGATGACGCATGATCTGGCATCTGAGACGCTGGAAGTGCAGTTGACGCGCTTCGGCGAGCGTATCCTCTATGTGTTGACCAACGATAGCAGCGCCATGGCGATTTATCGGATGGTGGTCGCGGAGGCCGGACATTCTGATATTGGTTCGCTGTTTTATGAGTCAGGCCCGAAAGAGAACGTTGATAAATTGTCTGAGCTGATGGCGGCGGCGATAGCGCGGCAGGCGCTGAAACCGGGGGATTCACGTGTGCGAGCATTGCAGTTTCTGGCGCTGCTGACGGCAGAAATTGATGACCGCATATTCCACCGCCATTTACAACCACTAAGCCTTGAACGCATCCGCGAGATAGTGGGGGATGCGGTTAGTATGTTTATGGCTGGGGCGGCGGCGTAACACAGGTTCCTTTTCTATCCGGCATCCAGCGGGTCGCCGTTGCTGCGATCTGCTCCGCCAGCCGCGTGATGACCTGCTGCTGAGCCTGTAACATCGCGATGTCGTCCCCCGTCGCCTGCTCAGTAAACTGGCTTCGACAGAGCAAACGTGCGCGATCTTCTCCCTCAATGGCGCTAAGGCTCCAGTCTGCCTCGAACGTTACAAATTGGCCGGGCCAGCTATCAAATCGTCGAACCTGTAGGTGGATTCTGACCACTGGCGTTTCTGCCGCGCGTACCAATCCTGAAACATCCTGCGTGTTGAGACGCTGTGTCAGCCCGACGGAAAGCGCGGTGCGAATTTCTTCCCCCAGCGGGCTGAGCCAGCGCTCGTTATCCAGCACGACGGCGCCGCTGTCGCCCTGTCGAATAACGAGCTGTGATGTATCAATTTGCGTCGGTACGCCAACAGGCAGCACATCGATGAAAAAGGGAGCGGCATGCGCGGTGGTTGCAACTGGTGATGCTGGTGCGAGTAGGGTGTGATAATGCACCGGAGGCGATGAGCAGGCGCTCAATAACGCGATGACGATCAGCGTGCAGAATGATGCCACTCGCTTCATTTTGAGGCTCCTTTTGGGGTGGCTGTGTCGTGAGTAAATGTCGATGGTGATGGGGCGTTCGAGCGCCCCTGCAGCAGCGATTCTGGGTGACGTTCGATCTGCTCAGCCAGACTGCGCAAGGCGCGTAAGGTGCGCTGAATTTCTTGCAATGACTGTGTGATGCCCAACTGCAATGGCGAATCCTCTTCCAGTACATCCTGTACGCGACGTGTGGCCTGCTGCATGTGTTTCATCAACCGGCTGGCCTCTGGCAACGTCTGCCCGTTAACCTGTCGAAGCGCTTTATTGGCTTCGATCAGCGTGGTGTTCATGTTGCGGCCTATGGCATCCAACGGCATGTTATCGATCTTGCCGATGATGCTCGCTATCTGCGTTTGTAACCGATCGAATCCCCCATTGACGGTGGGCAGAACTAACGGCTGAGCATTGATATCAAACGGCACCTTCGCTGCATCGTGCACAAAATCGAGTGAGATATAGAGCTGTCCGGTCAGCAAATTGCTTGGTGCAACCTGTGCTCGCAGACCGTGTTCAACCAGATCGCGGGTGAACTCGGCCGTCTGCTGTTCGAGTGACATCGCCTGCTTAGGTAGCTTATCCAGTACATTACCAAGACGGTTAGGAAACACCTCAATATTGACGACGGTAGGGAAGCGATAGCCTGTTTTGCTGTAATCCAGCTCAATGGTGGCTACGTGGCCGATTTTGACGCTGGAAAATTCCACGGGCGCACCGACCTCCAGGCCGTGTAACGATCGGTCAAAACGGAGTTTGAAGAGGATGGGCGGGCCATCAGGTGGCAATAGGGCCGATTCCTGATCGCGAGCCAGTTTGTAGGTGGTCAGTGGTTCCGGTCGGGCGATAGCGTTGTCCAGATCGGGGGTGGAGAAATCAATACCGCCAGCCACGACGGCTGCGAGGGTTTGTGTTCTAAGGCGAAAGCCGTTGGCGTCAACGGAAAGGTCCATCCCACTGGCATTCCAGAAGCGAGTATTCGGCGTGACAAACCGGTCATAGGGTGCATCAATAAAAACCTGAAGCTGGACACCGTGGCCATCGTTATTCAACTGATAGGACGCAACGCGGCCGACGGGGATGCGGCGATAATAAACTGGCGAACCGCTATCCAGCGATCCGAGATCATCCGCCTGAATGACAAAACGGCTGCCCGGCATACCATTAATCACCGCAGGGGGCGACTCCAGACCGGTAAAGCGAGTTTCTCCCTGCGTTGATTCACCCTTATCCGCGCCAATGTAAGCACCAGAAAGCAAGGTATCAATACCCGTCACGCCGTTGATGCCGACGCGCGGACGAACCACCCAAAAGCGGCTACCCGCATGGGCCAGACTTTCCGCATTTTTATTGAGCAGCACCGTGACGAGAACCTGTTTACTGTCCTGACTCAGCGTGATGTCTTTTACGATGCCTACCGCCACGTCTTTATATTTAACGACGGTGCGATCGGCTTCAAGACCGGTTGCGCTCTGAAAGGAAATCACGATTTTCGGCCCGCTACCTGACCAAGTGTGAATCAGCATGGCGAGCCCCGTTAGCATCGCGAGCGCGGGTACCAGCCATATCAATGAGATTCGCCAGCGTTGACGGATAATCACCGGATCACTGGGTTGTTCGTGGATCATTTTTTTTCACCTTTCCAGATAAGACGCGGGTCATAGCTCATGGCAGATAACATGGTCAGTATCACCACCAGCCCAAAAAAAAGAATGCCGCTGCGAGGTTCCGCTTCACTCAGGGTAGGAAATCTGACCAGCGCAGAGACGGCGGCAATGACGACGACATCCAGCATGGACCAGTAACCGACCCATTCCGTTAGCCGATAAAGCACAGCACGCTCGGCCATCGCCTTACGACTTTTTTGGCGTGACATAAAGAGCAGCAGGCCGAGAATCAAAAATTTCATACAGGGGATGACGATGCTGGCGGTAAATATCAGCAGGGCAATGCCGTAGTCGCCGCTGTGCCAGAAATCAATCACGCCGCTTAGGATGGTGCTTTCACTTCCCAATCCGAACAGGCGGGTATACATCACGGGCAACACGTTGGCGGGAATATAGAAAATCAGGGCGGTGACCAGTAGTGCAGAGGAGAATGCAGTGCTGTCCTTATGGGGAGATGTCAGCCGCGACTGGCAGCGTGGGCAGCGCACCGCATCGTGCGGGTTTGCATCATGCAGGCAGACGAGGCCGCACAGCGGACAGGCGATCAACGGTAATGGCTGGTCGGGTGAATTACTTTTCATGACGGACCACGCTGTGGTTACTGTCCGTAGGCACCAGCGACCATAATGGACGAAGATCGATACTGTTGACGACAACGAGCAGCAACATCAGTGCCGCTAGCGCCCAGCAGCCTGCACCGGGCATTACCTGCATAAAGCCGGAGAGCTTGATGGCGGTGATCAGAAAGCCCAACGTCGCAATTTCCAGCATGCTCCAGGGACGAAGCCACAGCAGTATCTTCATCACAGGAATAAAGCCGGGGGCACAGCGATCTTTATTGGCAAACATCAGCACCCAGCCGGTCAGCATGATTTGCAGAAAAGGCGCCATAATCAGGATAAAAAAACAGCCTATCGCCAGCGGCAGGGTCGCACCGTTAGCCAGCGCGAGCGCTGCTTGCCAGAGTGTTGCCGTATTCTGTAGCGCATGGAAACTGACGGTCAGTACCGGATAGCTATTCGCGATAAAAAAGACGATGGCCGCCGTTTGTATCAGCGCCAGGCTATGCCCGGTATTTATCCATCCTGACCGATAAAGTGTGGCCTGACAGCGTGTGCAGCGCGCTGCCTCACCGGGATTTAACGCCCGGTAATGGTGCACGCTGTCGCAGTGCGGACAGATAATTAAGTGTGGGTAGATTGTCATCATGCTGTTCCGCACCGTTTGTATAGGTTCTTCTTCGCTTACTTCAGCATGTCGGCCAGTTCTTCAGCCGCTTTATCGATTCCGACTTCTGCGGCGCTCAGTGCCCCCACGCTGGCGCTGACGTTCATGGCGTTTGGATACTGCTTCGCAAGATAGGCATTGAGCAGTTTGTTGGTCGTCGCATCATAAATTTCAACGGCATAGTTCACTGACCCATTGAGCAGGCCTTCTTTACCGCGAATGGACTGCACGATGTTGTAGGGGCCGCCAGCCAGGTCGAATTTGGTAAACGTACCGGCAACGGGGGTGGTGGTATCGGCACCCGTCAGCGTCAATTTCAACCGTAATGTACCGGGAGCTGGTGAAGTCACTTCGTTGAAACGGGAGCGTAAGGTTTTACTGAACGTATCCTGCATATAGGTGGCCAGAGACTGCTTGTCCTGCTGTGACATGTCGTTAAATTGGTTATCGCTTCCCTGATAGATGCTGACTGGATCGATGATGATGTGGGTGTATTGCTTCCAGTCGACGGGCGTGGTGTAACGGTAAGGAATGCGATCCGCGTGCTCACCTGAGTTTTGCGCCAATTGCGAAGATGATGCGATACCGCTGTAGCGTACGGGGGGATTGCTCGCGCAACCTGCGAGTACGACAGCCAAGGCCAATAGGGTAGGACGTGCAACCCGAGATAATGTGAACATATGAGAATCCTGTTAAAGAGAACCGCTGAATAGCGTGATGACACGCCGCCTTAGCCACATGACGTCCAGCAACATCAACTGTTTATTTGCCAGAGCACTTTTACTGTCGCTATGCGTAAATGTCGGTAGATGTACTTTTTATAAAACCGAACTGTACGGTATGTTTTTAGTTTTTTCTGGCTGCGGTGTCAAGAGATGTGTGAGGTTTTCTTTCCAAGCAACATTTCTGTCACGATTTGGGATAAGGTGTTGGCAAAGTCTGCCGATATTAATGGTTCAGGGAATGTTATCTGCGCCTTAAAGGATGTGAGCCGACCGCTATACTGAGAGGGTTGATATCCGTCTACTGGTCCGATGATTACCATCGTTGGATGATGAAGTTGACACAACTAACAAATATTTTACGTTTGACGCTGGATAAGATTGAAGAACACGACTATCACGTACAGTGGAGCGGTCAGATGTTAGTTCATGTTTACTCACATCTCGAATGTTGCCTGATTACGCTATACCTATATAAATAATGACTCGCACTGAGGAAAGCATGGATAATTTTCAAAAAGAGATTGATGAGAGAACAAACCTTACCTCTGCAAATAAATTCGAACTCTTATTATTCCAGCTGGGCAAATCACCTGAAGGTGGCAAATCTGAGCTGTTTGGCATCAACGTGTTTAAACTGCGTGAAATTGTGCCAATGCCTACGTTGACCAAAGCGGCTGGCATGAAATCGCCGATGCTGGGCATGGTCAACATTCGTGGACAAATCATTCCTGTTATCGATCTTCCTGCTGTAGTCGGCAGTGCAACGGATACGGGCCTGAACATTCTCCTTATCACTGAATATGCACGTAGTACGCAGGCATTCGCAGTGGAATCGGTAGACGATATCGTTCGTCTGGAATGGAGCCAGGTTCTGACTGCTGAAGCGGGCGTGAGTAGCTCCTATATCACCAGTATTGCTCGCCTTGATACTGACAAAGACAGTAATCGTCTGGCGCTGGTGCTGGATGTTGAACAGATTCTGTTCGATATTATTCCCGGCGATCGTGAAACCAAACTCAAGAACGCAGAAGATAAGACCTATCCCTACACGCCTGGCGCGATCGCGATCGTGGCGGAAGACTCCAAGGTCGCCCGTTCGTTGCTTGAGCAGGGGCTAACCCAGATGGGTATTCCGTTTAGTATGCACATCACCGGACAGGATGCCTGGAACAAGATTCGGCAAATTGCGCAAGAAGCACAGTCAGAAGGGCGCCCTATTTCAGACAAGATCTCACTGGTCCTGACTGATTTGGAAATGCCGGAAATGGACGGTTTTACGCTGACCAGAAATATCAAGCGTGAAGAATTCCTGAAGAATATTCCCGTGGTGATTCACTCTTCACTGTCTGGTAGTGCCAACGAAGATCACGTACGTAATGTTGGTGCAGATGCTTACGTCGCGAAATTCGAGATCAATGAACTGTCGACGGCGATTCAGACTGTGCTGAATAAAGTGAAAGTACGCCGCTAATTAGCAGAGCGCTCGTATAACAACATTCGGCCTTTGCCTCCTCCTTTACGGGAGAGGGCAGAGGCCGATTTTTTTCGTCTCTGAACGCTGCTAGCCACCGACGCTTATCCTGAGAACACACTTTCTGGTTACTGAACACGCGGGAACCAGAAAAACGTAACTGTCAGAAAAGTATGACTATCAGAATGAGGGTGATCCCCGCATAGTAGGCGCGGCCCGGTTTGTTATAAGTAGATGCACCTTTCGCTTCACCGATTTCGCGTGAAAAAAGCCCGCTGTTGCATTCTGTCATCAGCACTAAGGGTTAATCGGAATGCCGCCTGTTGATCGACAGGCGGCGGAGGATTAATCCAGATCGGATGCCTGATGGCGTTCGGTGACCTGCTCTGACTCTTCGCCCCATGTGCGGTTGACCTTCCGACCGCGAATTACCGCCGGACGGGCGGCAATCTCGTCGGCCCAACGAATCACATGCGTGTACTCGTGTACGGACAGGAACTCGCCAGCGGAGTAGATCGCGTTCTGTACCAGCCCGCCGTACCACGGCCAGACGGCAATATCAGCAATCGTGTAGCTATCACCAACCAGATAACGGCTCTCTGCCAGTCGACGGTTGAGAACATCCAGTTGGCGCTTAGTTTCCATCGTGAAACGGTTGATCGGGTATTCAAATTTTTCCGGCGCGTAGGCGTAGAAGTGCCCGAATCCACCGCCAACGTAAGGGGCGGAACCCATCTGCCAGAAGAGCCAGTTCAGGGTTTCAGTGCGCGTGGCGAGGTCGTTCGGCAGCAGTTCACCAAATTTCTCGGCCAGATACACTAGAATGGAGCCGGACTCGAATACGCGAATCGGCTTGTCGCCGCTTTGGTCAAGCAATGCGGGGATCTTTGAGTTCGGGTTGACGTCAACAAATCCGCTGGAGAACTGATCCCCATCGCCTATCTTAATCAGCCAGGCATCGTACTCGGCACCCGAATGGCCCAGCGCCAGCAACTCCTCCAGCATGATGGTCACTTTCACGCCGTTTGGCGTCGCCAGCGAATAAAGCTGAAGCGGGTGCTTGCCAACGGGCAGGGCTTTTTCGTGCGTCGGACCGGCTATCGGGCGGTTAATATTGGCGAAAGCACCGCCGGAAGACGCGGGCTGCCAGACTTTTGGTGGCACATAGGCTGGGGACGTAGCCATTCAAAAACTCCTTATGCGTGAAAAGAGAGCGAGTTAAGCCAACACCATAACAAACTCACGCAGCTCGCTGATACCGTTCTGTTCTATCTCTACCTCATATTGATATAACACGAGAACCGCACATTGTTCAGGGAAAGCGGCCAATGTGCGGATCGTCGTCAGGGCTTAATAACCGACGGTAAAGTGTTGACGAGTGTGTGCTGGGGTTTCAATAATGACTAATGACACAATCATCAATGACACGGTTAGCCAAAAGACATTGCCAGCGGAAAGCCATGCCGAAATTTGTCGCTCTCGCCGCCAGGCCAAAAAACGCGATGCCTGAATGACCATTTGACTCTTAATCAATTGGCCTATCTACGCTAAATATCACTGCATCGTGCGACCTTGCTCGCACATCCTACTTATCTACACCGGCCGTCGCCTCATTAAGCAGCGTGAGATAACGTGAACTCGAAATGTTCCTACCGGTGACAACGCAGACGGTTTTACGTCCCCCAATCTCCTTCGCGTAGCGAATGGCTCCCGCGACGGCTGGCACCCCTGAAGGTTCGACAACATGACGGTGAAGTTCGAGCATTGACAGCATTGCGGCTTTGATTTCAACTTCTGATACCGTGAGCACGCGATCGACACGGTCACGAACCAGCGGCCAGGTCATCGCACTGGGCTCAATATAGCCGCTAACGCCCTCAGCGATGGAGGGAGTCAGTTCGACGGGAAGCGTTTCACCGGCGTCTTTCCAACGGGCAAATGTCGGGCTGACTTCACTTTGTATCCCCCATACTTCGATAGCGGGGTTGATTGCTTTTACTGCCGTCGCAATCCCCGAAATAAGCCCGCCGCCGCCGATATTCACCAGGATTATCTCTGCATCCATCCAGTCTTCCATAATCTCAAGGCCGACGGTGCCGCCACCAGCAATCATATGCGGATTATCGTAGGCTGAAACGAAGGTAGCACTAGACTGTTGCGCTGCTGCTATTGCCGCCTGCCTCGCTTCTTCGATGTCATCAAAAAACGTAATGTGGGCACCACAACCTTTCATGGCCGCGACTTTCATCGGGTCTGCTGAGCGTGGCAAAAAGATGGTTACGGGGACGCCCGCCACTTGTCCGGCATAGGCGAGCCCTAATCCGTGATTTCCTGCCGTTGGGGCGATGACGCCAATACGGCGTTGTTCTGCACCCAGATTGGCAAGAACGTTTGCCGCGCCACGTAACTTGAAGCTACCGGTCTGTTGGAGGTTTTCCATCTTGAGCCGAATTTCTGCACCAACAAGAGCGGATAATTCCTGCGAGCGGTCTAGCGGCGTTCTGCGTATCGTCGTTTTAATCTGCTGAGATGCCGTGTAAATATCTTTCAACGTTACAGAGTCGGTTGCTCTTTGGTATTTGCTTGTCATAGTATTTTCCTATCAACTGTATATGGAAATAACTATATAGGTGTTTGGCTATATGAACAAGTATGCAACGACAGCCGCCGATCTACTACGTGCGCTCGGCAATGAGCAGCGGCTCATCATTCTGGAATGGTTGGCCAATCCTCGGGCAAATTTCCCGGAACAGCAGGATGGCGACTTGGTTGAGGACGGGGTATGTGTAGGGTTTATCACTGAGAAAATTGGCCTGAGCCAACCGACCGTCACTGGCCATCTTCAATATCTATCGAAAGCCGGAATTGTCACATCGAAACGCATCAAGAACTGGGTGTTCTACAAGCTCGTCTCTGAGCGTTTAGACGAGGCAATCGCCGTATTGTCTGATCTTGCGAAGGTTGCCGCGCGTCACCATAAACCGTCAGAGTAAACCGTTAACTATCTGTTTTTACTTCGGCTATTGATTTTATTATTTATGGTATCGGCAGCAATATTTAACTGCTCGATTTCGTAACGCGTGTAGTTAGCGCTGTTATCGCACTGGCTGTGGTAAACAATGCGATGATCCATGCCATCGTCCACGGTGTCCCATCGCTCAGTAGCGCAAGTAGCAGGGAAGATATAATGCCGCTGCCGTACTGTAGCGCCCCGATTAATGCCGATGCCGAACCAGCAATGTTTGGCACTGCATCAAGCGCTGCGGCAGTTGACGTTGCGGCGATGATGCCGTTCATCGAAAAGAACACAAACACTGAGATCACAATCAGGGGCATTCCGCCGATATTCAGTTTTGCGCCAATAGCAAGAATGAACGACGCGACGGTTGCGATTAGCACGGCAAATTTAAGCAGCGTCTCAAGCGGATAGCGCTGAACCAGACGACGATTTACCATGCTCATGCCCATCACGCCGACGATATTCAGCGCAAATAGACAGCCGTAGTGCTGTGGCTCGACGCCGAAATAGGTGATGTAGACGAAGGCCGAACCAGTAATAAAAGCGTAGGCGGAGACATAATAGAACGTCAGGCATAAGGTGAAACGCATGAAGTTAGCGTTTGTCAGCAGTGCATAATAGTTGCGAAAGGCGCTGGGCAAAGAAGCCTTTACCCGCCTGTCTTCGGGTAATGTCTCGGGCAGCCAGCGTAATGAAATCAGCATCATGATACCAATAATCGCCAGCAGCCAAAAAATAGCGTGCCATGACGTTACTTTGATCAACTGCCCGCCGAGTAATGGCCCTGCAATCGGGGCAATTGCCATCACGATGATTAACGTAGAGAGCATTTGCGCCGCACGGGTACGACTAAAGAGATCGCGGATCATCGCGCGGGCCAGCATAGGGCCTGTACACGCCCCCAGCGCCTGAAAGACACGCCAAAAAACCATTTGCGATATATCCGTAGACAGTGCGCAGCCTACCGATCCGATGATAAACAACACCATACCAATAAATAGCGGTGTGCGGCGGCCCAGATGGTCGCTTAACGGCCCCCAAACCAGCTGCGCGATGCAAAAACCCATTAAAAACCCGGTGATGGTGAGTTCTGCATCGCCTTGTAAATCTTTTGCCATGATGGGCATGGCGGGTAAATAGATGTCCGTCGATAAAGAGGTAAACGCCATCAGTGCACTGAGAATGGCAATGAAAAGTAGCCCTGAAGTTTTTTCTGAGCGCGTTTGAACGTGAGTCATATCTATCCGTCTGGTTTTACATGCTTTGGATTATCTTACCGGGATTGCGCCCAGTGATAATCGTGCGCTGCAGGATAGACGTTATGAATGACACTCATAAATCAGCGGTGATTTAAGCAGAAAGGGGGATGTAATCCCCCGTGAATCCCAAAGGCGTATGTTTAGCGTGTTATCGGGTAACCCGTTTCCACCTTGGCAGGTGGGTGAATGCAAGGACGGCAAGTATCATTCCGCCAGACAGAAAAAAGGTCAGTTGCATCCCGTTAGCGAGGGAAGCGGGCGTGGCATGGGTAAAATCTTCCGTTCCGACGCCTAACGCGAAGGCCTGTCCCATGACTGAGGCTCCGGCGATCAGCCCAATGTTGCGCGACAGGTTAAGCAGACCAGAGACCGTACCTCGCTGGTTCCCAGGAACGTCGGCAAGAGTCGCAGTGTTATTTGCAGCCTGAAAGAGCTGGTAGCCTGGCGTCAGGACAATAACGGAAAGGATATACCCCGTGACGCCGAGCAGAGGAGGCAAGATCGCCAGCATCAAGGTGCCAGTAACCACGAGGGAGAGTCCGGCGGTGAGCGCGCGACCAAATCCCCAAGTGTCTACCAGCCGCCCAGACGGAATTCCGCAGAAAATCGCAGTAGCAGGGCCAATTGCCATAACAATCCCTACCAGCGTTTCCTTCAAGCCCAGGCCCGGACCAAGATAGTAAGGGCCGACGATTAACGTCGTCATCATGACGGAAGTGACGGCCGCATTGATAGTGAGATTCGATAAAAGCGTGGGGTTCCGAATGGGTGATACACGTTGAGCGAGAACCTTCTCTTTAACCGATGCGGTTGGCAACAGGGTAAAAGCCAGAAACAGGACGATCGCTACCAGTGGGATCTGCACCCAGAATAGGCTACGCCATCCCGCTGTCGTAAGAATAAATCCTCCGACAGAAGGGCCAAGCGCAGTACCCAGTGCGGATACCGTTCCCAGTACCCCCATCGCGCGCCCAACATGCTTTTCACCGGCAGTTTGCCTCAGCAGTGCCATGCCGAGCGTCATCAGGAAGGCTGCACCGATCCCCTGAAGTGTTCTTGCCCCGATGAGTTGCCACAGATGGGGCGCAAGGGCACACAGCAGTGACGCGACAGCAAAGAGCACAAGGCCTGCAATGAAAACGGGCTTCAGTCCATAACGATCGCCAAGGCGGCCTGCGATGACAACCGAAAGCGCCATGGCCGCAAGATAGGCGATGACGACGGCCTGTACCTGTGCGAATGGTGCAGAAAATACCGCCGTTAGTGTCGGAAGGGCAATATTGGCAATACTCGTTCCCAGCGAGGCCGACAGTATCGACAGTGCCAGTGTGATGGTGATCCCCGGTTTGTTTTTCTCCGGTTCGCCCAGACTATTAATTGCCATTTTTTATCCTTGTCAGAATGTGAGTTCCAGAGCATGCTACAAAGTAAAGTCGACTTGAGGTCAAGCATGAAATTTCTGGATATTGGCGACGTCTCGGAGAAGAGCGGAATCAAGCCTTCAGCGTTGCGCTATTACGAAGATATCGGCCTGATTGCTTCGGTATCCCGGCACGGGCTCCGGCGGCAGTTTTCTGAAGACATACTGCTGCAACTCAGGTTGATCTCGATGGGGAAATCGGCGGGGTTTTCACTTCAGGAAATCGCTGGCATGTTTAACAAAAATGGGATGCCGGATTTGCCGCGTACCGCGCTTCATCTGAAGGCTGACGAAATCGACCAGCAAATCCATGAGCTACGGGTATTGCGTGATACGCTGCGGCACGTCGCCGACTGTTCTGCGCCATCGCATATGGAATGCCCAACCTTCAGGAAACTCGTTGAGGTCACGCACCGAAGGGGCCAGATGCGTGAAAAGACGAGCACCGCAGCCATTCGAAAAGTGCCGCAAAGTATGAAAAAGAAAGTTTGATACTCCGTTTGGGGCGAGTTCTTATTCACGTTTATATTCGAGTTGTCATATCTTCAACCTTTTAAATGCGTTGCTGCACATATACTGGCAGGTGAAACTATCACGCTGCTAATGGGTAACGACATCATTTATAAAAACCACAAAGTGGACGGCTGGCTAAAGTGGATCAGTAATATGAGACGTTATTTAGTTAAAACTTTTGGGAAGTAAATCATTATTATAAAATGGTTATTGGTTATTCATGATTTTAATAATATGCTATAGGTGGCACCATGTTATTGACTGCAAGAAAAGTCTACGTAATACATGGTATTTTAGGGAGTTATATTTAAATGGGAGTATTTTACTTGAGATTTTTCATGGGGATGGTTGGTGTTTTATTGTTAACAGGATGTTCGTCAATCTCGACTGTCCGTGACTATAATAAAAATATAACGAATTACACAGGAGATAAAAAAGTGGGAGTTGCATTTGACACTGATAACAATCAGGTCAGAGTTTACCCTGAAACGAAGGCTTGTATTGATTTGTATTCAGCGAGTAATGGTTTTTTGCCGCGCGGTGCTTTTGATTTTCGAGGGTTGTCTGACAAGAAAAGAATAGGTATTCCAGAAGTAGAGGGTATGAGAAAAATCAGTCAGGAGTATTGGGTTAGTGCTAATAATAATATAGCCATAAGAGTCATTTATACTGGGGATACGGGAACTAATAATTTCTTTTCACTTAAACAAATCGTGTCTGAAAGCGTTATAGTTTTCAAACCCCAACCTGGAGCATTTTATTATGTGAAAGTTGACTTTGATAATCAGAGTGTTGAAGCAAGAAAATACCTGAGGGTCTATCAGATTATTGAGGGCAGTACAGGGGGGGAACAGCTTAAACATGTGGAAATCTTGAATGTTAAAAACTGTCCGGGACAGAAACCATGGTATATGAAGGGTGGTGCCATTATTTAGTATCCTTGTTTTTTTGATAATTACGTGGGCACCTTGTTGAATAGATAATATGCCTTTTGGTTCTATAGGCGAATTGAATCGTTGCGGGTTTGTTAGACACCTCGGAGTCATTTAAAATTGCTTAAAAAAGAGGTGCCCATGAGCGGTAAACGTTATCCCGAAGAGTCCAAAACTGAAGCAGCTGGGTGAGATCGTTCCGTCCCAAGTGTCCAAATGTCGCTTAATGAATATGAACAGCAGCACTATCAACGGCTAGGAAGTGTCTAGACTACGTATAGCGACTCAGAGCAGGTCCAGCAATCTGGTACAGTCTCAAAAATTACAGGTATAATCCCACACATTATTTAACGGGTTTAGGAACGAAGATGACAAAGCTCACCTTACAAGAGCAGATGCTAAAAGCTGGATTAGTGACCAGCAAAAAAATGGCCAAAGTCCAGAGAACGGCTAAAAAATCACGCGTTCAGGCTCGTGAGGCAAGAGAGGCTGTGGAAGAAAATAAAAAAGCACAACTTGAGCGTGATAAACAGCTAAGCGAACAACAAAAACAAGCTACTTTATCTAAAGAATATAAAGCTCAGGTGAAACAGCTCATTGAAATGAACAGAATCAACATTTCAAAAGGCGATGTTGGTTTTAACTTCACAGATCAGAATTTAATTAAAAAAATTGTTGTGGATAAGCTTACTCAAGCTCAGCTGATTAGCGGTCGTCTCGCCATTGCTCGTTTGGTGGTTGATAACAGTGGAGAGAGTGAATACGCCATTATCCCCGCGATCGTAGCCGATAAAATTGCGCAGCGAGATGCGAACAGTATTGTATTAAACAGTGCGCTGAGTCAGGAAGATCAAGATGAAGAAGATCCGTATGCCGATTTTAAAGTGCCCGATGATTTGATGTGGTAATTAACATTTTGCATGTGCTTATGTATGAAAAGCCCTTCAGGGCTTTTCATTAAGATTTTATGTTCAGCCAGTTGATGAAAAATAGAGTGTTATTGTCGTTGCCAATACCTTTTCCGCCAGCACACTGATGATGGGTTAATCAAATCAGGAGAACACAAGATGTCAGACCATCCCACAATTGCTCTTATTGGTCCGGGTGCTATCGGTACCACCATCGCTGCTGCATTGCATGAAGTTGACCGAACGACAGTCCTTTGCGGGCGCACCGCGCATCCGCAGTTAATTTTGCGTCACGATGATGGTGAAGTTGTGGTGCCAGGTCCGGTATTGAACAATCCTGCGGCGATCAGCCACCCGTTCGATTTGGTGTTTGTCGCAGTGAAAACCACTCAGGTAGCTGACAGTGCAAACTGGTTGGCCGCGCTGTGCGATGAAAACACCGTAGTATGTGCGCTGCAAAATGGTGTCGAGCAGAAAACCCTGTTGGAGCCTTTTGTCAACGGTGCAGAGGTGTTGCCTTCGGTAGTGTGGTTCCCGGCACAGCGCGAGCCGGATGCCTCCGTCTGGCTGCGCGCCAAGCCGCGCCTCACGCTGCCGGATGTGCCGCAGGCAAAACGAGTAGTCGATGTGCTTAGTTGCACACGCTGCGTGGTTGAGCTGTCGACCGATTTTACCTCCATCGCATGGCGTAAACTGCTGCAGAATGCGGTTGCTGGTCTGATGGTACTAGCTAATCGCCGTGCTGGGATGTTTTCACGTGGGGATATAACTGAACTGGCACTGGCTTATCTGCGCGAGTGTCTGACGGTGGCGCGTGCGGAAGGTGCGGTACTGAACGATGACGTTCCGCAGGAGATCGTTGACGGTTTTCATCATGCCCCTGTGGATTTAGGCACCTCCATTCTCGCCGACCGCCAGGCAAACCGCCCACTGGAGTGGGATATCCGCAACGGCGTGGTACAGCGTTATGGTCACTTACATAATATTTCTACGCCCATCAGCGACGTGTTGGTACCGCTGCTGGCGGCAGGGAGTGAAGGCCCAGGTTGAAGCCGTTAACTCTTCTGCCACGACTGACCACAGTGTTTCACTTCGTGTCGCTTATGCTTTCATCTGGCCGACCCTCGCACACCAGAAATTTATCGTCCAGACTTAAACCAAAGACGTAGTCTGCGCAGGCATTGTGCTTTACACTGCGCGCTGCAAAAACTGAGTAGATAAACGATTAAGTAGGCGGTAATGGCGATGAACGGAACGATCACAACCTGGTTTAAAGATAAAGGTTTTGGATTTATCAAAGATGAAAACGGTGATAACCGTTATTTTCATGTGATTAAGGTCGCCAATCCTGATCTGATTAAGAAAGATGCGGCGGTCACTTTCGAACCCACCACGAATAACAAGGGTTTGTCAGCTTATGCTGTGAAAGTCGTACCGGAAAGCAAATACATCTATATCGCGGGTGAGCGCCTTAAGCTCACGTCGATCAAGTCTTATCTGGTTTACAGCGAAGAAGTGCCTGCCGATACCCGCATTGACAAAGAAAATACGGTGCTGTCTGTGGGGGTACTGATGAATAGTATCAGACCGAAATCAGTCGCTGAGCCTGATGAAATACGCTCACTGAAAAAACTGGCAATAACCACCTTCCAGGGAACGACGTTAATCTTCTCGGAAGATGAGATAGACGTGGATGCCACGGTGAAAATGCTCAAGGTCTGAAACAATACGGACTGACTCTATGCCGAAATCCTATGCCGTGCATAAGCCAGGTTTCGGCATTGCTTACTCACCGCAGTGCGCCGTGATATACGGCTTTTTCACAAACTCCGCCAGCAACCTTGGGAGCGATTTATGAACAATGAAGTATCACTTAAATATTATGACATCGTGGATGAGTATTCGACGGAATCAGCAGAGCCGGTGAGCGAGTCTGAACGTGAATCCCTGGCGCGCTATTTCCAACTGCTGATCACCCGTTTAATGAATAACGAGGAAATCAGTGAGAATGCGCAGAAAGAGATGGCCAGTGAAGCCGGTATCGACGAGCGACGTATCGATGAGATAGCTACGTTCCTGAATCAATGGGGCAATGAATAGCTTATTAAGGCCATCTGGAAAGGGTTAACGTTCGCGCTGTTATGCCGAGGTCCCGCTCTTAACCTACAGTCAGAATCTGCTAAAAAATCCCGCTTAAGTTTCCTTGAGCGGGATTCTCTAAATTTGGTTTCCTTACTGGGATTACTTTTGCTAGAGGTGGCTAATATTTGAGCTAAAGGTTGCATTCCTTTCTGTCAAAACCACCCGAATGACCGCCATTTAGCTTGAGTGCTACGTCTTCGTACGGTCGGCCGCATCGTTATGCTGAGTTGGCTATTCCCACTGTACTGATGCTTAAGCGAGTTTTTTGCCTCACCCTGCCTGGATTGACTGATAAAGTACTGAAAAATATTGTATTTCATGGTCTGAGTGATGGCTGTCCGTTGCTTTATGACACACCAGTTTGACAGGAACCCGCAGCCTGCGTTTCTTTAGCAGAGAGAACAATCGGTCACGTCCGATATGCAATCCATCATCTGATTGTTTATTCAGCAGGTAATTTAACGAGGACGGGGTACAGATACAATAAAAGCCCTGACCATTGCAGTCAGGGCTTTTAAGGTACTACAGACTTAAGATTTAACATTAATGGACTTAATATGGATACTGCTAATGATACTGCTTTTAAATGTACACGTTTATCACAGATAATATTGGGTACTGATACTAACTAAATCCTCCCTCTATTTTCTTTGTAACCTATTCCGCCATCTTAATAACACTAATAAATGGCACTTTAAACAAGTACATCTCCCCTCGCGACATAAAATATTTGATGCGTGGCCTTACTTTCGTTGCGATAAATTAACTCAACTGACTTACGCTACCCAATCGCAAACAATAACTCTTAAAACAGGGCCTCACATCGTCGCGCTATCTTCACAAATTTACGATTAACTATTATCACTACATAACCTTGAAGCATTACCGACGTAAAAATACTTATCTTATCGTCAGTTATCCCATACAACAAACTACGTAACCTTTTATCGTAAATTACTTTTCGTGCTTTACCAATACTATTAACTTAACAGCGAACTACCATTTAACCGCTGTTGAAAGCTAATTTACGGATTTTGAAAACGCTGTCAATACTGTTTTTAATAACATGTTTTTATTTACAGCAGGAATATAAACCCTCTATGGAATGGCTTCTGAGAACTTTCTTGTTTATTCATCAAGCAAGAACATCACTGACGTATTTCCTGATGACTTGTTTCACGGTGGAAAGACTTACCGTGCCTGAACGGGCAGCAATAAAATAACAGGCTGCCGTTTACCCGTTCCAATCGGGCATTTAAATTTCATAACTGCTTGTTTTGTAGGTGCTGTTTTTTCGTCTCTTTTTGACGCCGACAACGCTCAGAGCACTTACGCACGTCCTCCCAGCATTTTTCCCACTTCTTCCGCCAGCTAAACGGGAGTCCGCATACTGTACAAATTTTTGTCGGAAGTTCGCTTTTTTTTCAAAGTGACTCTCCAGCGTCAAGTTTTGCCAGCAGCATTTGGCCGCGCTGCCAGAGTGCCTGCCGCTTAGATTCAGACAAACGATCGAGGTTTTTGTATGTCATGCCCATGCGGTGATTGCCGCGCAGTAGTTCGCCGTGTCGCATGATGAAATGCCAGTAGAGCGCATTGAAGGGGCAGGCATTATCCGCAGTGCTCTCACTGACTTTGTACACGCAACTGCGGCAGTAGTCAGACATACGATTTATATACTGACCGCTCGCGCAGTAGGGTTTAGAACCCAGATAGCCCCCATCGGCGTGCATTACCATGCCGAGTGTGTTGGGTAGCTCAACCCAGTCGAACGCATCCATATAAATGGCAAGATACCATTCGCATATCTCAGCCGGTGCAATGCCAGCGAGCAGCGCAAAATTGCCCGTCACCATCAGCCGTTGTATGTGGTGGGCATAGGCGTGTTCAAGACTCTGACCAATGGCTTGCTGCATGCAGTTCATTTGCGTTTTACCGGTCCAATAGAACTCAGGCAGTGACCTGGTGTTACCAAAGACGTTGCCACCTGCATAGTCAGGCATCTTCAACCAGTAAACGCCGCGAACATATTCACGCCATCCTATAAGCTGGCGAATAAATCCCTCGGCCGCATTGAGCTTAATTCTGCCAGATAAATAGGCGGATCCCACATCACTGCATAACTGCCGCACATCCAGTAGACCGATATTGAGAGCGGCACTGATACGGGCGTGGAATAGAAAGGGTTCATCACAGGCCATCGCATCCTGATAATCTCCAAATCCGGCCAGACCATAATCAAGAAAATAATCCCACAGCGCCTGTGCATCAGCGTGCGTCACCGGATAATCAAAAACGTCGATTGAACCGTAATGGTTTGCAAAATGTTCACGTACCAGTCGAAGCACTTCCTGAGTGATGGCATCTGCACTAAATCGTGCCGGATAGGGCGCGGCCACGCCTTTGGGGAGAGCCTTCCGGTTGTCTGCATCAAAATTCCAATTGCCGCCTATCGGACTGCCATCGATATTCATCAACAGCCCGCTTTTGCGGCGCATCTCCCGATAGAAAAACTCCATGCGCAACTGTTTTTTATCTTTAGCCCAGGATGAGAACTCATCACGCGTGCACAAAAAACGTGTGTCGGGATGCCACTGTATTGACAAGCCGCAATTTTTAAGCGACTGCTCAAGACGCCAGTCACCGCATTCTGTCAGGTGCAGTTCCTCAGGCTGTAACAGCGACTGCCAGCGCATCAATTCACTCGGTACAGACCCGGTATTGAGCGGGTCATCGAAGCTAACGTAATGCACACCAATACCCTGCTGCTGCAACGCGCTGGCAAAGTGGCGCATTGCACTGAAAATGAGAACTATTTTTTGCGGATGGTGGGGGACATGGCGTGCTTCCTCCCTGACTTCGACCAGAAGAACGGCATCTCGTTGGGCATCCAGTTCCGTCAAAGAAGCGAGGTCAAATGATAGCTGATCGCCCAGAACCAGGCATAACCGGCGGATCTTATTCATTAGATTGAACCTTGCAGTAAAGGCAACGGGCTCTCTGAGCGTGATAACATTCTTTCTTCATGGGGGGAATTCTCAGGGGACATAATCAGTATGTCAGAAGATCTCTAAAAGTGAATGGTTCGGTTAGTCAGGATGCTTAAAGAAGGTTGACGATTAATCGCCTGGATTATTGAGTAATGACTCCCTTAATAAGTCTGCGTCTCGTGCTGGTGGATGGCCAAATAAGCGTTTGTACTCCCTTGAAAATTGTGGGCTATCTCGTAACCACCAGAGAATCCAGCCATTTACCTCGCACAACGCGTCGATACGAAGGCGGGTACTGTAATTGTCCCTGAGGGCCCTGCAGGATGAAACAGTTCATCGAACGATACGGGCAGGGCGCTTTGTCTGTAGAGACATGTCCAATGCAGAGGTCTGCAAGGGATCCGTGTGATAGTCAAACCCTATGGTCCATGTCGTAGAGCAATATCAAGATGTGCTGCAAGAGAGTCATTCATGGCACGATTATAGCGATGACCCAGCACTGCGTAAGACGACTGATACAATCAGGCAATAAACTGAGCTTATCAGGCGTAGGTTACCCGCCGGTCATTATCTATTATGAGCAGGTCGAGAAAGCACCAACAGGTGCACCTAACAACCTGAAAGAGACAACTCATGACTCACCCTATCGCACTTATCACCGGCGCCAGCCGTGGCCTCGGCCGCAACATGGCACTTCACCTCGCCAGACGCGGCGTCCACATCATCGGTACCTATCGCAGCGGCGCAGCAGAAGCCCAGACGCTGAAACAGGAGATCGAAGCACAAGGCGGCAAGGCCGTCATGTTACCGCTCGACATCACCGATAGCGCCAGTTATCAGGCTTTTTCAGACGCCGTGACGGAAACGCTGAAAACCGATTTTGCCCGTGAGCGCTTCAACTTCCTCGTCAATAATGCAGGCAACGGCCTCTTTGCAAACTTCGTTGATGCAACCGAAGAACAGTTTATTTCACTGGTAACCACCCATCTTCAGGGCCCGATGTTTCTGACTCAGAAGCTGTTGCCGCTGGTTGAAAACGGCGGACGTATCCTGAATGTATCGTCCGGTTTTGTACGTTTTACGTTGCCTGGGTACAGCATTTATGCGGCGGTGAAGGCTGCCGTTGAAGTTCTGACCCGCTACATGGCCGTAGAGCTGGGTTCACGTCAGATCCGTGTCAATGCCATTGCCCCGGGTGCCATCGCAACTGATTTTGGTGGTGGCGCGGTGCGCGATAATAATGATGTGAACGCCTGGGTGGCGCAGGGGATTGCTCTGGGCCGTGTCGGTCTGCCGGACGATGTAGGTGGTGCAGTAGCCGCCATCCTGTCCGATGATATGGCCTGGGCTAACGGCACGACCTTTGACATTTCGGGCGGGCAGTTGCTGTAGTAACCGCACGTTATTCCATCACTTCGCCACCTTATTAGGGGATTTATATGCTTAACGCTCAGTTGACGCTTATCAGCCATCCGTTGTGCCCGTTCGTTCAGCGGGCGGCGATTGTGCTGCTGGAAAAAAACGTCTCCTTTGAAAGGATCGACGTCGATCTCGCAGCTAAGCCTGACTGGTTTCTGGCGCTTTCGCCTATGGGTAAGGTGCCATTGCTCAAGGTGGAATTAGCGGGCCATTCTGACGCGATTCTGTTCGAGAGCGCAGCTATTTGCGAATATCTCAACGAAACGCAGGCAGGAGCCAGCCTTTATTCCAGTGATGCACTTTCCCGTGCACAGCAACGTGCCTGGGTAGAGTTTGGCGTGGCGGCTCTCTCCGATGCCTGGCAGTTCCTGAATGCTAAGGAGCTCGCCGTTGCTAACGATAAGAAAGCTGCCTTTCGCGATAAGTTGCAGCGACTTGAGAGCACTCTTGAGCAAGGTCCCTATTTTTCAGGCTCCGCGTTCAGTATGGTCGATGCGATGTTTGCCCCGGTCTTTCGCTACTTTGACTTGCTAAGCCCCGACGTTTCGCAGCCGATTTTCGACAATCTTCCCCGTGTATCGGCGTGGCGGGCTTCACTGGCACACAGGCCAAGCGTCATTGCTGCCGTGCGAGACGATTACGTCGACAGATTTAAGCAGCACCTTGTTAAGCAGCAGGCAATACTCTCAGACTCAATGTGTAAGACAACCTGAGTTTACAGAGCATCGGCATTTAAATTTAGCTAAGCCTTTAAAGGACATCGATATGGCAACGCCGATTAATACCGTAAATGCATTTTTCAACGCTTATCCTAAAGCAAAAGGTAAAATTGCCATACAGCGGTGGTTCACACCCTACAGCGTCTGGGTCAATGAAGGCGTCGCCACTACTACCGGCATTGATGAAGCGTTCGCGCTGATTGATAAACTCGAAGAGGCATTTGGCATCACGACGGTACGTATTGAAATGCTTTCGATTGCCGCTGACGGTAATAAAGTGCTCACTGAACGGCTTGACAGGTTCGAACGTGCTGATGGCAGCGAGATTGGCGCAGCAAAAGTGATGGGGATACTTGAAGTCGAGGGCGATAAAATCATTGCCTGGAGAGATTACTTTGATACCAGCTTCATGCAGAAAACGGCTGAATAGCGGATTAATAATCATGAAACGGCAGTAAGCGTCATGCTGGAAAGTAAAATAGGGTAGTCAGACTGACGCTGTGGTTGTGTTGTTTCCCCTCCACAGCGGTTGATATATTAACAATGTTGCGAGTCAATTTCAGTTACCCCAGTACAAGCCTTTAGGCGCGCTGGAAAAGCCAATCGCCTTCAACGCTGGGGTCAGTTTGCTCATACGTACCGGCACACCGTTGACCAACTCGAGTGTGAACCGATTACGCTTGTCGCGCGAAAGTGCAGTGGATAGCGCTGCCAGTGCTGCGGCAATAGCTTCCGTTTGTGCTGCATCATCCGGGTCAATATAGGTGAACAATTGGCGGCCGCCTTGCGGCAGATAAAACACGAGATGACCGCCATCAATGACTACGATGGCTCCTGTTCTTCGGGCCGGCCGCATCAGGGATGCATGAGAGGGCCAGGGCAGAATAGTCCCGAAAGGATTACCGGGATCCACGGCACTGAGAGCGACTGGAGTGGGTACCGAAATCGTTTCTTCGGCCAGTTCGCGCAGGCGGTCCACTGTTGCGCGCTCGGCGAACTGGGCAGCCCCAAGTCCGAGCACAAAGCGACCACGGATCACGCGTCCGGTGTCTTCCATGCCTCTGAACACGGGTTGCAATGCCGAAAAGCCGCCGGGGACGTTTTCATAGACGGTGACATTGCGCGTTACCACAGCGTAACGATCCAGCAGACCTTCGGTCCAGGCGATAGCCTTCACTGTATCGGGAAGGGGGTCTGTGCGTATCATCGACCACCGGCCCGCCAGGGTTGTCGCATTGAGTGCCGTGAATTCAGGATGCAACGTTTCGGAAACCGCGGCCGACGAGAGTCCGCGCAGACCCCGCCTTCTGCGCGAGGACAATGCACGAGGCCGGGGTTGTTGCGCTACCTGTGCAAGCGCACGTAACAGTGTCAATGTGTCATTCGTGATACAACCCGCCCAGACGAGATCCCACAGGGCTGTGTGTAAATTATCAATCAATATGTCGGGGGATCCGTGTCGTTCGGAATATTCCTGGGACTGCGTGATCTGCACCTGCGCAGCCAACTGACGCACAAAATATGCGCCCCCGCCGGAGAGCAATTCTAGGATCGCCGACTGCAGAGGTGACATGTCTAGCGTACCAGCCGTGTGTGCTGTCATGGACAGAGTTTCGGGGGCAAACTCCTGGAGGTGGAAAGCCACCAGACCGTCGTCGTTACCCAGTCTGCCGTGGCCCGACCATAATACCGTACCGCTGGAGAGTAGTGCGTCGAGCATGTCAGGCGCGTAGTCGCGTACGCGTACGGGCAGGATCTGTTGTTCCCAGACCGACACTGGCAACGGTATCCCCGCCAGTTGCTCGATGACGTGCAGTACGCCTTCCTGGCCTTCCAGCGCACCGCGCGCCAGATTCCAGCCCTTCACAACGACACTTTGTGATGAATCGGCAACAAGCCCTTGCCGTTCGAGCAGAAGGCGGGCGTAGGCATGGCGGGGTACCGGCTGGGTAGCCTTGCGGGCGGCCTGTAATGACCGGACACGTAAACGCCGGAACACCTCGTCGCCCACCCATTCGTTCTGTGCGAGCGTTCCGGTATCACCGCTGACCAGAGGGGGGGATTTCATGCCGCGCCTGACCCCGAAGCGACCGGAGAGAAGCTTGCCCTGTTCGGCAATCTGCCGCAGTACGGCCTCGGCCACCGATGCACCCAGGCCGAAGGCCGAGGCCGCGTCACCCGTGGTAAATGGCCCGCGGGTGCGGGCGAATCGTGCGATCAGACTGCGCAGCGGATCGGCTGTGGATTCCAGAAATGCCGCCGGTAGCCCGATAGGAAGAGGCACACCCAGCGCATCGCGCAGTCGTCCGGCGTCCTCGATACTGGCCCAGTGCTCCCGTGCGCCGATCATGACACGGATGACACGTTTCTCGGACTCGAGACTGCTGAGGAAAGTGGCCGCTTCGTCGCCCTCACTGTCCAGCCGCGCGGCAACGTCCTGCGTGCAAAGTGGCCCAATTTCGCGCAGCAGATCGGCCACTCCCTCCTTGCCCTTTGCTCTGTAGCCAGTCGCCAGCCTCTGCAGCTCCTGATCAAGCTGAGCCATCACCAGAGGATCGAGCAGTTCACTCAGTTTGACCCGTCCAAGAAGCTCCCCCAGCAAGGTACTGTCGAGGGCAAGCATCGAGGCACGTCGTTCGGCCATCGGCACGTCCGTCTCGTACATGAACTGTGCCACATAGCCGAACAGCAGGTCAGTTGCAAAAGGGGAGGGTACCTCAGTGGTGACTTCAACCAGCCGCACCGAACCTGTGCTCAGTCGCCGCATGAGTTCATCTAGCGCATCGAGGTCATACACGTCCTGCAGGCACTCGCGTGCGGTTTCGATCAGTATCGGGAACTCTGGATAATCCCGGGCGCTTTCCAGTAACTGACTGGCACGAAGCCGCTGCTGCCAAAGTGGAGAGCGACGTCCGGGCGTTCTCCGCGCAAGCAGCAGCGCACGCGCGGCGCACTCACGAAACCGTGCGGCAAACAGTGCTGAGCCCCCGACTGCCACGGCAACGGTGCGGCGCAGCTTGTCAGGATCGAAGAGGAACAGTTCCGCGTCGGGAACCCGGCCAGTATCCGGGAGGCGCGCCACGATACCATCGTCACTGGACACGACGGCCGGATCGATTTTCCAGCGCTCCCGGATACGCTGGGCAATGGCCAGCGCCCAGGGCTCATGAACCCGACGCCCATAGGGCGAATGCAGGATCAGACGGCAGTCACCCAGCTCGTCACGGCATCGCTCGATGATTAGCGTGCGATCGGTGGGCAGTACGCCCGTGGCGGCTCGCTGTTCTGACAGGAGAGCCAGCATGTTGCCGATGGCGTTCCCGTCCAGGCCGATGGCCTCCAGGCGCGTCCGGGTATCGAGTTCGGAAAATGGGGTGTTAGTGGCCCCGGAGATGTCTGGTTCGAGCTGGCCGAGGAAAGCACCGATGGCTGCCCCCAGCTCAGCAGGACGGCCGATACCGTCTCCGCGCCAGAATGGCAGGCGGGCGGAACGGCCCGGAGCTGGGATGACGACCACTTGGTCGCGGGTGATTTCCTGAATGCGCCAGGAGGTCGCCCCTAGAGTGATGACATCGTTGATGCGCGACTCGTAGACCATTTCTTCGTCGAGTTCGCCCACGCGGCGTGAGCCAGCACGTTCTTCACCTTCGGGCAGAACGACGCTGAACATGCCGCGGTCGGGAATAGTGCCCCCGCTGGTGACCGCCAACTGCTGTGCGCCCGGACGTGCCGACAGTTGGCCGGTTTCCCTGTCCCAGACCAGCCGGGGCCGAAACCCAGAAAAATCGTCAGAGGGATAGCGACCTGCCAGCATATCCAGCGTGGCATCGAACGCTGTGCGAGGCAGTGTGCGATAGGGCGCGGCGCGGCACACGGTGGCATACCAGGCGTCGATATCAAGCGGCTCCATCGCGACGGCGGCGACCGTCTGCTGTGCAAGCACATCCAGTGGATTGCGAGGTGGGGCGATAGCTTCAATACGTCCGTTCAACATCGCATCGACGATAACAGCGGAGTCGATGACGTCGCGTCGTGAACGAGGATATACGAGCCCGGTAGAAATGCCGCCAACCTGATGCCCGGCACGCCCAACACGTTGCAGTGCGCTGGCGACAGACGGGGGGGCTGATACCTGAATCACCAGGTCGACCAGGCCCATGTCAATGCCCAACTCCAGGCTTGAGGTAGCGACCACGCAGCGTAACTCACCGGATTTGAGGGCTTGCTCGATCTCAGCGCGATGCTCTTTGGACACCGATCCGTGGTGAGACCGGGCGATGGTAGCGGTAGCGGCAGCGGAACGCGCCTGGGTGCTGCCCGCTATCGATTCGTACTGTGTGGAAGGGAAACTGTCCGCAGTGGATGCAGTCTGCCCGGCACCTGCCAGTCTTGCTGCATACGCCTCATTGAGGCGCGCGGTGAGCCGCTCTGCCACGCCGCGGGAATTGGCGAAAACGATAGTGGAGCGGCGTGAAAGCACCTGATCCAGAATACTGGCCTCCACGTGCGGCCAGACAGACCCAGGTCGGCCATTGCCAGCGTCTTCGCCGGGTTCAGATTCCGGGATGTTCGACATGTCTTCCACCGGTACTACGATGCGCTCGTCAAGGTGACGACTTGCTGGCGGAGCCACGATAGTGACAGGACGTTCGCCTCCCAGGAACTCAGCCACCCGTTCCACAGGGCGTACGGTGGCGGATAACCCGATGCGCTGCGCAGGCGTTTCAAGCAGCGCGTCCAGCCGTTCCAGGCTCAGTGCCAGATGCGATCCGCGTTTGGTACCCGCCACGGCATGGATCTCGTCGATAATGATGGTACTGACGTCGCGCAGCGCGTCTCTTGCCCGGGAGGTCAGCATCAGGAACAGTGACTCCGGCGTCGTGATGAGAATGTCGGGAGGCCTGCGTACGAGACGGGCTCGTTCGGCTGTCGTCGTGTCACCGGTACGCAGGCCTACCGTTAGCACCACTTCGGCATCGCCCCGTTGCTGACGCGCCTGCATGATCCCCTGAAGTGGCAAAGACAGATTGCGCTGGACATCCGCCCCCAGAGCCTTAACAGGCGAGATGTAGAGGATCCGTGTTTTCGTTGCAGGTCGCCGAGCATTTTCAGGAGCCGGGGTGAACGTCTCAGTCTGCTCAATGAATAGCCGATCGATGGCATGCATAAACGCGGCAAGCGTCTTGCCTGAGCCGGTGGGGGCGATGACCAGCGAGTGGTGCCCTCCACCGATTGCCGTCCACGCAGCATCCTGTACTGCTGTGGGCGTACCGAACGTGGAGACAAACCAGTCTCGGGTGGCTGCTGTGAACTGTCCGCCCGACAGAAATTCGTTTGATTGGGAGTTTGTCGTCACGAGATAATCAGCCCTTAGCCGTTTTGAGAGCGGCGCTCCATGCCTGCTGTGCCCATACCGTCAGTGTTTCATTATCTTCAAGCACATCTACAGGTACTTCCCAGTACGATTTTAGCGCATGGTCGTTGCCATCGGCGACATAGCCCAACGCATGTGAGCCTGCCGCCACGTAGTCGGCCCGGCTTGCATCGTCCACCTTGAAATACAGAGATCCCTTCCAGACCATCGCGAATACGAGCCCGTCACGATAGAGTGCGACAGCGCCAAACAGGGGCCGTGTTGTGATGGGAGCCCAACCTGAGAGCTCCCCGGCGTAGTGCGCGGCCAGTGCTTTGCCTTGTCCGGTGAGTTTGGTCATTAGTTACTCCTGTTAAATTGAAAATGGCCTTCGACGACACTTAGCAGGACCCGGCCACAGGGTGACGTATCCGGCTTGTCGGGCGGCTTTACACCGGAGGCTTTAAACGTTGAGGCACTGCTTTGAGCGCCAGTCGGTAGGACTGTTTGATCAGGTCTTCTACCAGTTCCCGGGTCACTCCTTTGCCACCTTCAACGGACACCCAGTGGTGCTTATCGAGATATCTCCCGGGCGTTACGTTTTCATACTGCTCACACAGGGTACCAATCTGGCCCGGTTCTGCCTTAACCGTGATGATCGGTTCACCAGGATCATCGGTGACGATGAGAAAGACTTTGTTGACGACCTTGTAGACGTCAAGTTTTTCGACAAACGGGCGGCTATGAGTGACGCCAGGCAGTTCAGTCGCCAGACGACGCGCCAGAGGCTGCAACTGGCGTCTGGATACGCTTTTATGTGCTGGCTGTCCGACATTGCGTATGCGTTTTTGCGGCAGGCTCGCCTTGACCAGCAGGTAAGACTCCTTGATCTCCCGATGCAACAACGCTTTCGTGATGGACTTGCCCGCAACGATTGACAGCCAGTGCCGTTTGCTCATGCGATGACCCGGTGAGATTTCCTCAAATTGCCCGCGCAGGATCGCAGCCCTAATGGGATCGGCCTTGACGATAATGGTGGCCTTTCCGTCCACCTCGCTGATCAGCATGAACACTTTGCCATGCAACTTGTAGGTCGCCCATCCGCTCCCCAGAGAGTGGTCAGCCGTGATGCCCGTAAGCGAACGTGCATAGTCATCGGCGACGTGAACCAGGTTCTGTGTATCCATGGGAACTCCTGACAATATCTGCGCGACTCAGCGAACTCGGGAATGGATGTATGTACCAGATATTCTGGACCGCTTTTTCCGCTTCGGGGAAGCGGGTAATGAAGAATGGCCAGTTATGTATCATCCCGTCCCCGCTAGCCTGCGATACCGGTACAAGGCTGCTCTTTCGTGCCCATATATCCGTGGACAGAGACCGCAGTAACGTTCTCAGTAATTGCTATTATGGGCCATAAATGGCATGGTTTGTACAGTTTAATGGCTTTTTAATTGCAAATATCGGACATTTGGTGGGGCGATAGTGAAAGAGGTAGTCGATGAGTGCGATGGTGCGACCTACAGTTGAACGGCTGACGTATAGCCCAGTCAGCCCCTATCCTTATGATCTTGAGGTGTTCCGTTTGTCGGACCTCAAGCTACGCTCGACGGTACAGGCCATGCGTAGGACGTACTGCTACGAGTTCTACATGTTGATCTGCGTGACCGAAGGGCAATGTACGCACTTTGTCGATTTCGAGCCGGTGGAATGCAGCGCGGGGACATTGCTCACGTTGCTACCCGGTCAGGCCCACAACTTCGGAAGCGAGGAGGGCTGGGATGGATGGATGGTGCTGCTGCGTCCAGAGTTTCTGCTGTCGGCAGGGGCTGAAATAGCCCCTGTTCTGGATCGCTTGCCTGGAAGCATTTGCCTTGATCCGGCGGAGCTTAGACGAGCCACGCAGGATATTCAGTACATCCACGACGATGCCAGTTTGGGGTTATCAAAGCGACCTGAAGAGCAATCTGGAATTGAGGCGGCGGATGTTTCGGCAAGTTGCCTGAGTGTTGAGGTGCATGCGTTGCTGCGTTACCGTTTCTACGCGCTTCTGACCTGGCTGGCTTTCCTGCACGGGCAGCGCCAGGAACCTGCATCTCAGCAGTCGGCCATGCTGCTACGATTCCGGCAGTTTCAGAAACTGGTAGACGAGCGTTTCTCGCAATGGAGCCAGGTCGGTGACTATGCAAGCTACCTTGGTTGTACTGAGAAGAGCCTGACGCGCGCAACACTGACAGTTCAGGGGATCAGCGCCAAAGCCTATCTCTCAAAAAGGATTGTGCTGGAGGCCAAACGGCTACTCACGCATACCGATTTGTCCATCGGTGCGCTGTCCGGGCGTCTAGGGTTCGGTGAGGTCGACAGATTCTGCAAGTTCTTCAAACGGGAAACCAATTTTACGCCGAAGGATTTCCGCAAACGAGAGGCTATCTCTTGACCTCATGAGGATCAGCCTACGTCACAGCAAAATATATGCGAAATGCTCGCTGGAACTTGATGCGCGTTTCTATCCGGCTGTAAGCGAGGTTTGCTTTCCTTTGCCAATATTTTTTTCGAATACAAAAGGATAAATGTATGTCAAATGCACTGCCTGTTTACGAGCAAAACTACGGTAATGAAGAACGTAACCTCGCGGACCATCTTATCGGTCTGGAAATATCAGCACTGGATAAGTGGTTCAAGGGGGATACATCTGGTTATGAATCGCTCTGGTCAGAACGCAGCTTTACTTACTTTGATGCGGTAGTGACCGAAAGGGTCGATGACTATGAAACGATTAAAGAGTTTCTGAAATCCATTGACGGCAAGCTGTTTGCTGACAGTTATGATTTCTGCCATCCACGGGTGCAGGCCGTAAACGATATGGCCGTGCTGACCTATCAGCTGTACGCGAAAACCAACCGAATTGATATGGAATACAACGTCATCGAGGTTTTTCAGAAGGAAGACGACCACTGGCGTGTGATCCACTCTACTTGGTCATTTATTCGTCCAATGGATAAAAAATTTCCTAAAATTGATGCTGTTATCTGACTAGGTGGTTCGCTCAGAGTAGGGGCGAGCGACAAAGAGGCAAGGTTCCGGCCCAGAATATTTATAAACCGATGGTAGTGTCTATGCAGGTAAGGTATAGACCGTGAGAATCAGAAACTTTGAATGGTTTTGCGGATGATTTTAAGTTGCGGATTTTTGAGTCGTTAAGGGGCATTTGGGGGTCACTCCGTCATCGAACCAACTTGACCCCAAATCTGACCACCAAATTCTCCCGATGCGGAGTGAAAATGGAATGCGTATCGGGAACGCTGTGAACATGAATTTATTGAACAAAGTGCTAAAAAGCAAAAATCCCGCTTAAGTTTCCTTAAGCAGGATTTCTAAATTTGGCTCCTCTGACTGGGATCGCCTTTGCCAGTAACTGGCTAATATTAAAGCTAAACCTGAATTCCCTTTCTGTCAAGACCACCAGAATGACCACCAATGAATATAGGTTACATTAAGCTCGATACGCTTCCCGTTTTGCATGAAGTAATCGCTAATATGTAGTTACCATCAGTTGGAGGAGAGGATCTAAAGACCTTTCCTCCTAAGAAGTCTGAGAAGGCCATCAATAAACGAGCGTTAGCGGCTTGAGCCCGGAACAATGCGCATGGCTTATCCGCATAGACTCGTACTGAGGTGACCTTGAAGTTGTCCAAAATGCCCGACCTGTAGAAGCACATTTTTATTGATATCCAGTGGAATGCCGATGGGTTTCTCAACGAAACCCTATTGCAGGCGAAAGAGGATCTTGCCTTGAACGATCTGCTCGTTGGCACGCTGCATGCCTCTCCATTTGTGGTAGTGCAAACGCACAAACATAACCGTCTGGAAGAGGGACCCTTAACCCCCAACTGTAAGCACGGCCGCCATACGAAATGAGAGCAGCAGGCAGAAGCAGAAATACGCGAGAACCCGCCACGCTCCTTGCGAATTACCTAAAGGAGTTACGAGCAGCCCTTAAGGGAATGGTTTGCATCGGTGCAACTGGTTGCTGTCAAGTGTCTGTGGTGTATCCGGAGTGATGGCACTGCGCGGAATTGGTTCTAATAGCTGCGCTGACGGACATGAAATTTTTTTGTGGTTGTGTGTCATCTCTGAACCCCTACTGCGATGAGAATGCCGCTCACCGTGCGCTTCTCAACGAGGGCAGTAAATTTCCGGCCGCCAGCGCGCTACCTTAGCGCTGGCGGTAACAGGAAAATGAGTGCCTAATTGCTGAACTTTTTGCTCTCACTGGGTCAAATATGTTTTTTGAAATTTTCCTGAGTTGGATGACATACGCTGCCTTTTATCGCCTCCAGCACACGATGATAGCGGGCTCGCTCAGCTTCGATTAGCTCCCGATCACTTTCCTTTTCACCCGCAGATAGTGCTTCATAGGGCGTTGAAATCTGTTCCTTCCAGCGTGTTACAAGCGCTGAGGGAATGGTCAAAGAGCCATCGTCGTTCATCGTGCACTGGCTGTGCAGATAACTTTGCCACTTTGCCCAGCGCTCATGTTCTATGCTTGCTAGGATCTCAATCACAGCAGGTGAAATTTCAAAATTAGTTTCAGACATTGGATCCTCATGTTTTTCAACGGGCACATACCCTCTCTTAATCAGAAAATTTAGCATAGCCTATCAGTGCATGCCGTCTGTGGTTGTATCCATTCATATTGTGCTGATAAGCAGGAATAAATTTAGCTGCATTCCCATAAACCACACTCGTAATTACTAGAAAAAACGCCTTTTTATCAGACCTTTCCTATGTTACATTTTGAAATCATTTAAAAAAATTCAAATTTTGGAATGTAACATGAGCGTTTTCATCAGTTATCGCCATTCCGATTTTGCACTGGCGATCAGTATTAATAAGAGACTCAGGGACGTTAATATCGAGACCTATCTTGATAAGCTGGATGCAGAGTCTCAGACCACAGACGACATCACGTCAGTCATTACCCGTAATATTGCCAGAAGCACACATCTTATCGCGGTTGTGTCATCGCAGACCGCTCAATCTTGGTGGGTTCCTTTCGAAATAGGAGAGGCGACGATACTGGGACGCAGAATTTCTTCTTATCAGAACGGTTTCCTGAGTCTGCCTGAATATCTCTCCAAATGGCCACAGATGAAAAGTGCGGAACATCTTGAGCTTTTTATCAGTGCATATCAGCGTGATCTTTTTGAACACGTAACTGAAGGAATGGAAGCTTACAGTACATCAGCTGCAGGACGATCGCTTGATAGCGACCGTTCTGCAGCTGATGAGTTCCACCGTAATCTCACTAAAAACATTTTGCACAGCCGATAACCGGGTGCGTCTTAAGCGTGTTCGAGGAGAAAATAATGAAAAAACGCGTTTTTATCAGCTTTGATTATGATCATGATGCCTCACTGAAGGTGCTGCTGGTTGGTCAGTCAAAAAATGAAGACAGTCCATTTGAATTGGCTGACTGGTCTATTAAGGAGCACATTGATCAGAACTGGAAAGATAAAGCCAGAAGCCGGATCCGTGCAGTGGATGTTGTGTGCATCATCTGTGGTCTGCATACCAATACGGCCACTGGCGTTAGTGCTGAGCTGAAAATTGCTATTGAAGAGAAAAAACCGTATTTCCTACTGTGGGGCTACACGGATAAGACCTGCGTTAAGCCAACAGCAGCACTAACCACCGACAAAATATACAACTGGACCTGGCCAAATCTTAAAGCGCTCATTAAAGGAGATCGTTGATGAGAAAGGCGCTTCTTATTGGCATTGACGACTATCCGGACCGCCCGCTTAAAGGTTGTGTAAATGATGCTATAGAGCTGGCTGCGCTTTTTGAAACACATGGTAACGGAGATCCTAACTTTGACGTAAGAAAGCTTACAAGCAATGACGATGAGGTGACGGCTTATGCCCTTCATAAGCACGTGTCCGAACTCTTTGAGGGTGATGCAGACATTGTTGTACTGTATTTTGCGGGCCATGGCATTATCGTTCCTGAAACAAACGCTGGTTACATCATGCCTCAGGATGCCCGTGCCGGCGCGTGGGGGATGTCTATGGCTGAAATTTTGGGGATGGCTAATCAAGCGCATCCTCGTATTAAGTCGACCGTTATCATTCTAGACTGCTGTCACTCCGGTTTTGCCGGTCAGGTGGTCGGGCTTGATAGTCAGAATGTGTCAGTTATCGGTACGGGGGTGACGATACTGACGGCCTCGCATCGTGAGGGGAAAGCTGAAGAAGCGGCCGGACACGGTATTTTTACCGATATTCTTCTCGATGGCCTCCGTGGGGGGTGTTCTGATATACGTGGCAACATTACGCCCGCGGCGCTTTACTCTCATGTTGATCAGACTCTGGGCCCTTGGAAGCAACGGCCTATCTACAAAGCCAATGTACAGAATTTTATTTCTCTCCGGCAGGTTGAACCTAAGGTGTCATCAGAAATACTGCGTAAGTTACCCAAGTATTTTCCTGAGCCAAACTTCGTTTTTCCACTTGATCCTTCTTTTGAACCGGACAGAGATAACGTCCCCGCAGAGCTTAAACATATCCCTGTTAATGAAACCAATGTGGAGATTTTCAAAGAGCTGCAGAGATGTAATCGCTATGGTCTGATTGCCCCTGATGGGGCTGATCATATGTACTACGCAGCCATTGAGTCTAAAGGCTGTAAGCTTACCGCTCTTGGCGCACATTACAGGAAACTGGCCGAAACAAAACGATTATAGGTTTCATTATGACCCGATACAGCATACTCAGAAGAAAGGTGGGTACGTCAAGTGGGCGAAGCATCGACAATGCCAGCATATTGACTGGCGCAGAAGCTTTTACGCTTGTGTCTGAAAATCTCTCTTTACGAGAATTGACCGAAGTGGCAGGCGATCCTGAGACAGAACTCATTGCTCAGGATATGCCTGTATCATTGATAAAACCCGTTACAAAATCTTCTTGTGAAAATGCAGCGGAGTCTTTTTCTAAAAAGCAGACGACTCAGGGGTTAGAGGATATATTGGCCGTATCGTCACCCTTTTCCGGACGCGGCGTCACTGTTGCCGTCTTGGATACAGGTATTGAATTGACGCATGACTGTTTCAGGGATCTGTCGATAATCAGTAGGGATTTTACCGGTGAAGGCATTCATGACAGAAATGGTCATGGAACCCACTGTGCAGGCACTATTTTTGGGCGTGATATCAGAGGTTCACGCATTGGCGTTGCCAGGGGTATTGATACGGCCTACATTGGCAAGGTTTTGGCTGACTCGGGTAGCGGCAGTTCAGATATGACATACAATGGGATGCTGTGGGCACTGGAGCAAAAAGCAGACATTATCTCCATGTCGCTGGGATTTGACTTTCCCGGCATGGTCGTGAATCTCACTAATGACGGATGGCCGACCGATCTGGCAACGTCTACAGCCCTTGATGTATATCGTGACAATCTCAGGATGTTTGATGCCATCATGGCTATCGCCCGTGCACAGTCATCATTTGGATATTCTCCGCTGATTATCGCCGCGAGCGGGAACGAAAGCCGCCGCTCTGTCGACAGAAAACTGAAAATTTCCTGTTCCCTGCCTGCTGCAACTGATGGAGTTATATCGGTTTCAGCCGTCTTTAATAGCGGTAATGGTGTATACAACGTTGCTGATTTTTCGAACACAAAAGCGACGCTCTCTGCGCCCGGAGTCGATGTTGTCTCTGCCTGGCCGGGCAATACCACCAAATCGCTGAGTGGTACCAGCATGGCTTGTCCGCATGTGGCGGGGGTGGCTGCATTGTGGTGGGAGGAACGGCGTCGGTCGGGCGTCCGCCCCACCGCTAAAAACGTTTCGGCCAAGCTTATCGCAACGGCAAGAGGTGACCTATTTTCATGTGAGAATAATGAGCTGGATACGGGGCAGGGGCTTGTCACCTCACCCCAGTAATCTGGTGCCTTAAATCATAACATTAGTCATTTAAGCCAAATATGACGTGCTCATTTCACCCGGGCATTTATGTAAGCATTTTTTCGGAGCAATGCCAAAGGGGCATATTGTTAGTTTTTCTTGCCAACACGCATCCCAAACGAAGAGTGATAGTCCATAGCATTGATATGTCTCATATATGAGACAGTATTCTTGTTTAGATTTGTATTAATCGAGAGCGTAATATATTTCTTCGCGATATATCTTCTTAGTGGCTGTTTTTGCGATCATGCTGCAGATAAGACAAACAATAATTATGGGGAAGATCCGTGGTTAGAATTTGCAAAATCGAGATCCAGAATTTCCGAACTATCCGCTTATTGAACTGGCAACCTTCACCAGGACTCAACTGCCTGATTGGCCCAGGAGACAGCGGCAAGACCACTATTCTCGATGCTATTGACCTTTGCCTTGGTGCCCGCCGCAATATCAGTTTCGCCGATACTGATTTTTATGGGCTGGATGTCACCCAGCCCATCAGCATCACGCTGACGCTCGGTTCGTTGCCTGATGCTCTGATGCGTTTGGATTCGTACGGAAATTATTTACAGGCCTTCAACCGTGCAAACGGGTTGGTCACCGAAGAACCTGAACAGGGCCTGGAAACGGTTCTTTGCTTACGTTTGATGGTCGATGGCGAGCTGGAGCCTGTCTGGTCGCTAGTATCACAGCGCGCTCAGGCACATGGGCAGGAGCGCAATATTGCCTGGAAGGATCGGTTACTTTTAGCCCCAGCCCGGCTCGGGACTTATGCTAGTTCCAACCTGTCATGGACACGCGGTTCGGTACTCAATCGACTGACCGCGGAACGACCAAATCTTGGTGCTGAATTGGCCAATGCGGCACGCCAGGCCCGAAACGGTTTCGGCGGTCAGGCTGGTGTACAGCTGGCCGCAACACTGCAAATCGTGAACCAGAAAGCCAATGAACTTGGCGTGCCAGTGGGTGGCGGCACCCAGGCATTGCTGGACGCGCACGCCGTATCGATCGGAGACGGAGCCATTGCGCTACACGATGCTACAGGGGTGCCCTTGCGCTCACTGGGAACAGGCTCATCCCGTCTACTGGTCGCAGGAATGCAGCGTGCAGCAGCGCAGCAGGCATCTGTCGTTCTGGTCGACGAAGTTGAGTATGGTTTGGAGCCGCATCGCCTTACCCGATTGTTGAATTCCCTTGGTGCGAAGGAAAATCCCCCACCCCTTCAGGTATTTCTAACCACCCATTCCCCGGTCGCTGTCCGCGAGCTTAACGGCAATCAGCTCTTCGTGGTACGCAAGTCTCCGGATGGTGCACATCAGGTTCTCCAGGTAGGTGTCGCTGATGATATTCAAAGCACCGTCAGGGCTGATCCGGAAGCTTTTCTCGCCCGAAGTGTCATTGTCTGCGAAGGTGCCAGTGAAGTCGGCCTGATCCGTGGTCTGGACCACTTCTGGACGAACGCAAACGGAGCGTCAATGCTGGCCGCTGGGACTGCGTATGTGAATGTCGGCGGCGGAGAGCCTGACCGGTGCTTTGTTCGCGGACTCGCATTGCGCCAGCTTGGCTATCGGGTATTGGTCATGGTTGATGCGGATAAGCCGCCCACTGCGGCGACCGTACAGGCATACGTGGATGCTGGTGGGGAGTACATCACTTGGCGAGAAGGGCGTGCTCTGGAGGACGAACTGTTTCTGAGTCTGCCAGATGCGGGTGTGGATGCGCTGCTTCAGCGAGCCATAGACCTTGTGGAAGAAGACCTGGTGGAGGCGCATATACAGACTCAGTCAAGTGGACAACTGACTCTCGCCCAAATCCGGCAGCAGCGTCAACAACTAGGTGTGCCATATCCTCTCGCAACGCGACAGCTACTGGGACTGGCAGCGCGTAATCGTCGAAACGGCTGGTTTAAATCGGTCACCAAGTTCGAGGATGTGGCCCGCGATATTCTCGGTCCTTATAGTCAAATATCAGAGCCAGAATTTGTCACCCTGATCAATCGTCTCTACTGGTGGCCCCATGCCGCCTGAGTATAATTTATTCGCTTTTCGTCGAGGCGCGATCACGGCCCCTGCAGGTTGTGGGAAGACGCAACTGATCGCAAATACATTGTCCCAACATACCGAGGCGAAGCCAGTTCTCATCCTCACTCATACCAATGCAGGTGTCACGACACTGCGTCTGCGCATGCAAAAAGCCGGAGTGCCCGCTTCGGCTTACCACATTGCCACAATCGATGGTTTTTCCATGCGGTTGGTGGCGATGTTTCCGCAGCGAAGCGCTGTTGCCGCTGCAGTCCTCCTGCTCCGGAATCCCGGAGCTGACTACCCGGCAATACGCTTGGCTGCTAGGCATTTACTCCAAAGCGGGCACCTCAATGAGGTTCTTGCAGCAAGTTATGCCCATCTGATTGTCGATGAGTATCAGGACTGCAATTTAGTGCAACATGATCTGGTTACAGCACTTTCCGTGGTACTTCCCACCTGCGTTCTTGGAGACCCGATGCAGGCTATCTTCGGCTTTCGCGGTAATCAGCTGGTGGACTGGAATACCCATGTGCTTCCCCATTTTCCTGCTATCGGCGAGCTGAATCAGCCCTGGCGTTGGACGAACGCAGGCAAGCCCGAATTTGGTCAGTGGCTCCTGGAGTGTCGGAGAATACTCCTGGCAGGAGGTGGCATTGATTTACGCCAGGCGCCGGCCGAAGTCGTCTGGGTCGAGTTGCAGCCGGCTACTGCCATTCAGCAGCGGCTCACCGCTGCGTTAACTCAGGCTGTTACGCGGGAGGGAGACGTGTTGGTGATTGGCGACAGTCGCAATCCTCGAGGTCGTCGTCAAATGGCCAGCCAGACGCCAGGGGCGGCGGCTGTAGAGCCCGTAGACTTGGCGGATCTCACACTGTTTGGAACGACTTTTAATCTGCAAGCTGCCAACGCACTAATTCGTCTAGTGGAGTTTGCCGCGGAGGTGATGACGCAGGTCGGCGCTGCTGCCTTGCAACCCCGATTAGAGAGCTTACGCCGGGGAACTGCACGCAATCCTGCTACAGAGGCAGAAGCTGCACTGCTCGCTTTCGCGAATGCTCCAAGTTTTCCCTTGGCTGCCAAAGCTCTACGCGCGTTGACCCTGCAAAACAATGCCCGAGTCTATCGTCCGGATGTTTTGTATTGCTGTCTGCGCGCGATGCAAATGGCTGCGGGAGACAGTTGCAGTTTTGCCGAGGCTACGGTGCGGGAGCGCGAACGCAACCGGCACGAGGGCAGACCCCTTGCTCGGCGTGCCATTGGCAGTACCCTCTTACTGAAGGGGCTAGAGGCGGAAGTAGCCGTCATAATCGCTCCTGAAGAGATGGATGCCCGACATCTCTACGTAGCCTTCACTCGTGGCTCGAAGAAACTAGTTATCTGTTCGTTTACTCCAATTTTGATGGCCCGCTAGCGCCGACGTAAAGCGCTTTTTTTCTTCGACGGAGCACTGGCTATTCATAAGGAACTGAGCGTGATAAACAAAAAAGTACTTTCCCTCATAAAGGATGTGACTGATAGCGGCAATATGTCTGCCGCAGAGATGGCTGAGTGGATCGACACTCATTCTGAAGACATAGAGAATTTTGTAGCGCTAAAAATGTTCGAGTACCTAGATGAAGCTAAAGGGGAAGTATTAAAGGAACATTACGAAAATTTAGATGCATTTAGAAAGAGACTATTTGCAACTTGGGAGTCCCCTATAAAGCGGCTGGATGCATTAATTTATGGCTGTACTGAAATTAGCGATGAGGTAAATAGCGAATATCGCACTAATCCTGGCATAAGGTCTGCAAAGCTGAACATAGATACCCGACTGCATGCACGTGCAGTCCAGGTTTCTTGCGAGATATCTCACCTTCTAAAAGGTGGGTTTGCAGATGGTGCGATGGCCCGCTGGAGAACACTCCACGAAACCACTGCCATATTGATATTTATTGCAGAAGGCGACGAAGACCTGGCGAAAAGATTCACGGATTTTCAGAGTATTCAGAGGAAGAAAGCTGCTAATCGATATAACAAATATAGTGGAGAGTTGGGTTTTACTTCCTTCTCTTCAGAGGATTTAAGTCGGTTTGATCTCGAAAGGGAAGGCATCGTCGGTAAATATGAAGCGGGATTCGGTAATGATTTTGGTTGGGCCGCTAAAGCCTTAGGAAAAGAACCCAGTACCAGAACTAAGGTTCGCTTTAGTGATATTGAGGAATTTGTCGAGCTGGACTTCTTGCGACCGCACTACGGCTTTGCCAACCAGTATATTCATGCAGGAATTGACAGCATTGGCTTCAAGCTCGGTACATCGCTTTCAAATAAAGATCTCTTGCTATGTGGGCCATCTAATGAAGGGCTGTTAGAGCCGATTCAGTGCACCAGCTTGTCCTTGATACAGGCCACTCAGGCGATAATCTCAGTTTCACCAGACGATCAACGTCTGCTATATAGCGCCGTGCTCTAGTTGTGGCATGAGAGGTTGAAAGAGGAAGTTGTCGCCGCATCAGATACACTCATGAAGAAAGGCGAAGCTTATAGCTGTGAATAAAATTCAGGAATTTTAATTTCAGAGATACGAAGATGACACCGACGGTATTTATATCTTACTCACACGATAACGAATTACATAAAGACTGGGTACTGCAACTTGCAACAAGGCTGAGATCCAATGGCGTTGAGGTTTTGCTGGACCGCTGGAATCTAAAGCTGGGGCAAGATTTGGCTGCCTTCATGGAACGTGGCTTATCGTCATCCAGTCGGGTAGTATGTATTTGTTCGGAAGCATACGTCGCAAAAGCGAATGGCGGCAAGGGGGGCGTGGGCTATGAAAAGCAAATTATTACGGGCGAGCTATTAGCCGACTTGAACAAAAATTGGGTTATTCCTGTTGTCAGAAATAATTCTCAGTCCAAAAAAGTGCCAACTTTTTTGGTGGGTAAGTTTTACGTTAGTTTTGAGGATGATAAGCTGTATGAAAATCACTATGAACAACTTTTGAGAGAATTACTGGATGAACCTGTATTACCAATACCACCTGTAGGACCTAATCCATTCAAAACAGCGAAGCAATATACCAAGCAAAAATTCTTTCCTGCGAGTGAGAAATACGTATCGCCAGCGTCAAAGGGGCGAGTAACATTTGATTATTCCAATAATAATGGTCGTTATTATATTGGGCAAAAAGAGCTGGCGTTTGAATTGGATTTTTCAAAGTCGAGCGATCATGATATCCAATTATTAAATGATCCAAGTAGTATAAATACTATCGCTATTGTTAAAGATAAAAATGAATTTATAGAAATAGATGACGCACGTATTTATGATGGTTCATCAAGAGTTAGACGACCAAAAATAAATCAAATAGCAATATTGCAGAACAATAATGGTTTTTATGCTGCCATCAAAATTCTGTCTATCCAAGACGATACTCGTGGTGCTGAGTATGACGAGGTGACGTTTGACTACGTAATTCAAACGAACGGTAGCCCAGACTTTACGTCATTAAAATTTTAGTAGAAAAATGCATTGTGTTGTTTTCAACTTCTACGCTTGTGTCAGATCCTCTTTTCGGTCATAGCCACTGAGTGATCTGCCTCTAGAGTTGGTTCAACACCTGTCTCAAATCAGCATTCTGCTATTGGTACTCAAGAAAGAGAATCGCATTTAACTCAATGGACTTTGTAAGCGGAAGGATGTGGCATTGGTCGGTAAAGCTTATTCCTCTAATGAACGTCAAGATCCTTACAGGTATTGGATTGTTGACATGTGTTTACGGAAAGCCACGGTCCTTTGGGTTCTCGTGCATCGAGTCGGTACATAGTTAAGATACCTGCGTAATAGCTGTCTGGAATGCCAGGGAATGCGACTTTTTCACCGTCGCTAAATCGTCCCTCATAAACTTTAACGTTATGATTACTTTGAGACGCAAGGGATATCGAGATGCGTCCAGAAGGTCGACAAGTGATGTGCATCATTACGTTGGTTTGATGTGAGGCGGCGGAATCATCAAATGCACGCACGATGCTATGGCCGTTTGGCTTAAGACAAAGTGACCCAGGAATCGTCGCAGACACAGCTTCTGCAAATGTTTCTCCAGCCTTAGCGGAAGGTATGTAAAAGGTCAGGTTTAGTCCAAACTGGGCGCTTTCCGGAACGGGGGAAAACTGATCTTCAAAGAAGTACCTTGTAGCCACCAGACCTGGTTCAAAATTATTCTTGATGAGATCCGTGCTGGCCTCAAGGCACGCACCACCTACTGCAACTAGGATTGCGGTAAGTCCCTTTGATATCTTTTTTTTGAGCGACTTTGTTTCACTTCGCTTTTTAAACGCCACATTGATTCCTTTGGTCTCTTGGTCCGTCTGCTTTTTTGAATTCGTAATTAGCGCTTTGTACGAAAAAATTGTTTAGCAAATGGCTATGTTATATTGATTTTTAATCCTGATTACCTCAGTTTTGTGTTGTCCGTTGCTTCAGCTCATTCGCCTGAAGTGCCAAGTATACTGGATATTTTAATTACCAAGCAGGCGTATCTATAAGTGTCCCAGCAAATCGTGTAATTCACTTTTAAGGCTTAAAGCAACCCTATCAAGTAGATGTTCGCTCTTCGCTCAAAGCTGAATGTCAGATTTGAGTGTGTTCTACCCCAGAATACTACTAACTCACGTCTGAATTGATGCAGCTAAATCCAACCCTCAACCATTTCACCGCTGCGGCCTAAGGGGCGCTACGCCCGTCTATGCAGTGTCAGTTTTTCTCCGTGTGACTTCCGTTCTCGTATCAGCTTCCGGTTAATCGTTTCCCAACACAACCCGTCCCGCAAGGGTAAATGGCACGCATTCTGCGCCCTTGCTGGCCGGAACGATGCCGGGAAAGCGAACCGTCAGGCGATACGAAGACGAAAATCACACCACTGACGGAGAAAAAACATGACCATTTCCCTGCATACCCATACTAGCGCCCCTAACACCGCAGCGGCGACCAGCGTATCCCCGCTGGAGCAGTCAGGCTCCTCAAAAACGAAATTTTCTAAAGCCAAAACCGATATTTATCAGACTGTCACCAACAACATCATTGCAGCGCTTGAAGCCGGTGTAAAACCGTGGTCTTGCCCGTGGAAACGAGTGGCGGGCATGTCTGGGTTGCCTTCCAACTTCGCAACCGGTATCGCGTATAGCGCAATGAATATCATGCTGTTGTGGTGCAGTGCATCAGAACAGGGCTTCTGTGATTCACGCTGGATGACATACAAACAAGCACAGGCAGTAGGTGGACAGGTTCGCAAAGGTGAACACGGCACGACAGCCATTTTTTATACAACCTTAGAGAAGGAAAACGAAGACGGCGAAATCGACCAAATCCCGATGCTGAAAACCTTCAATGTATTCAATGTTGAACAAATTGATGGCCTTCCACTGACAACTGAAACAGTCAGCACAGAAGCAACCTTTGACCCGTTGCCGGAGGCTGAAAATCTGTTCCAAAAGAGTGGCGCAAACATCACCGAGAAAGGACAAAATGCCTTTTTCCAACCCTCAACTGATGAGGTCTGGCTACCAGAGCGTCATCTGTTTTCAGATGCAGCTAATTTCTATGCTACTGGCCTGCATGAGCTGGTTCACTGGAGCGGTGGTAAAAAACGCCTTAACCGTGAAATGAAAGGGAAATTCGGCAGTGCAGATTATGCGGAGGAGGAATTAGTGGCGGAGCTGGGAAGTGCTTTTCTGATGGCGGATTTGGGGATTATCGGAGAGGTGCAGCATGAAAGCTATATTGCCTCATGGCTCCAGGCGTTAAAAAACGACAAGCGCTATGTCTTCAAAGCAGCCAGCGCCGCCTCAAAAGCGCATAGTTATTTAATGGATAAAGCCTGAGGGCAGGGGCAAGAAGCCGCAAAGGAATGTGGCTTTAACCTTTCATAGCGGTGGGAGGAAAGGTGTATAATTCCAATGCGAATTTTCCTGGCATACAGTGTCAGGAAAATTCGCAGACTGCGGGGCGGGCGGCAAAGAGCCCGCTCATTCCTTTCAGATGCATTAGAGCAGACTTGATCTGGCAGTGTTCTCTGTTAGAACACGATTTCACCTGATAGTCGGCAACGAGCGAGGAGCGGAAGTTCGCATTTATTTGCCAACTTAAAAGCGCTTGCAGCCCGTCTCGGATATTTTCTTGCAGACGAATGACCGCGGGCCTTTGAAATTCTGCCTCAGGAACACCAATCTGCATCTGGCTTATGTTCACACCAGCGTCACAGGGGTGGGTTCTAGCGTGAGAGTGAAACACGGGAAGAAGTTGTTTTATATTCCCACTCGCTTTCTGTATGCCTGTACCTTCAGTTGATGCGAAGCTTTGGATATGACGATTAGTTAAAAGGCTCATAAAGGTTAAAATCATTACATAATAACTATTATTGTTCTTTATCAATAAATTATGGAAAAACATATCTTGACCACGGCATCCCCAGTGCTATGTTTACGGGAAGCGGCACAGCGCCTGGACTGCACTCCAGATGGACCATGACCTTCAAGGATAACGCCTGTCTGCTATGCCAGGTTGGTCAAGCCCTTAGCCCCGCAAGCGAGACAATCAGCAGTGAAGATTAACAGTATTGGCAATCTGTAGCGAAGAGCTACAGTACTGCCCCTTCCATCATCCACAATGATAGCTATCAGTAAGTTAACGAAAATGAGAGGGCATCGGAAATGCTCGAAGTTGAATTTCAGGAATGGTTGAAGAACAGAGGTGCCAAAACACAAGCAGGCCTCAACTCCCGTATTTATGCTGTCAAAACTATCGAAAAAAATCTCGCAGCGCTTGGTTCTCCTCATGCAGATCTGGATGCAGCCTACAAGGCGGATGGGTTTGCGCAATTGCGACAGCGGATCAAAGAGATTCGCCGTGATGCTAAAGACAACGGCGAAGACTATCGGTTGCTAATGCCCGAATCAGAGCAACCGCTTAACCGATTGTCCAACTGGAATAGCTGGCTCGGACAATATGGACGCTTCCTGAGTGGTGATGATTCTCAGGCCGACGAAATTCGGGATTATGTCCTTGAAAACTACATCATCCCAGGCAGAGAGCGAGGTGACGCCAGTGTCACCCTGGTAGTTGGCCCTCTGAATACTGAAATGGGCCTCGACAAGGGATGGCCGAACATCTGTCAGGTTCTTGATGGTCAAAAATTTCAGGAGCTAGCGGATGTTCCCCCTCCGGTGACGGAAGGGCCTAAAAAGAGCACAACCCGGAAATATACGTTCATCCTTACGGAAGGAAGCGAACTGGTGGCCCAGAATAAACCGACTCCGACTAACCTTATTTTTTACGGTCCTCCTGGTACCGGAAAAACCTATCACACGGCGAGGGAAGCCGTAGCGCTCTGCGATGGCAAAGACGCCTATCCGAACTCAAAAGATGGGCGTGCGGCCCTGATGGCGCGCTATAACGAACTGATGGCAGAAAAGAGGATTTCTTTCGTCACATTCCACCAGAGCTATGACTACGAAACCTTCGTTGAGGGCCTTCGCCCAGAAATCGGTGAAGATGAGTCTTCGTTTGCAGGATTCAGACTCATGCCTACGCCGGGGCTCTTCAGAGAAATTTGCGCCCTTGCCGATCAGGCCAGAACACAACCCCGTGCACAGACGGATGCCTCGGCACTGCAACTGTCCCAAAAACGCTTCTGGAAAATGGGGCAAGGGACAATTGGCACCGAAGACGATGTGTATGAAGATGCCCGCGACAACGGGTATATCGCTCTGGGTTGGGGTGGGACCATAGACTGGAGCGCGGATGGATTTTCATCGTTCAACGCGATTCATGATGAATGGATCAAGCAAAATCCTGGGAACCTGACGCCTAGTAACTGGACGCAAACCTATCCCTTCCGTTGCGAAATGAAGCCTGGCGATATCGTGATTGTCCCTTACGGGAACACTGCGTTTCGCGCTATCGCTGAAATCACTGGTGATTACTATTTCGTTCCTGAAGCCGAAGGTTACTATGCCCACCGCCGCCCAGTTCGCTGGCTACTGACTCTTGATGAACCACTGCCACTCGATACCATTATCGATGGTAACTTCACCATGCGAACGCTCTATTCCATTGCCACCAGTCGTGTGAATATCCCGGCGCTGGGCAGACTGCTGTCGAGTACAGAAAACCCGGATAATCGTTCCGATGTTAAAGGGCAACCAGAACAGTTCGTCCTCATTATTGATGAGATCAACCGGGCAAATATCTCGAAAGTGTTCGGTGAACTGATCACGTTAATTGAGCCGGATAAACGTCTGGGAATGCCTGATGCACTCACCGTAACTCTGCCTTATTCGAAAAAGAAAGATTTTGGCATCCCCGCCAACCTTCATGTCATAGGCACCATGAATACCGCCGATCGATCCATCGCATTACTTGACACAGCATTAAGGCGGCGATTCAACTTTCGGGAAATGGCTCCCGACGCGACCCTGCTAAGTGAAGTCGAGGGGATCGATCTCAAAGCCGTTCTGAATACCATCAACCAGCGAATTGAATATCTTATAGGCCGGGAATATCGCATTGGACACGCCTTCTTTATCAATTGTGAATCCAGGGCACAAGTTGAAGATGCGGTGCGCAATAAGGTCATACCGCTGTTACAAGAGTATTTCTTCGAGGACTGGAGCCGAATCGCGGCAGTTCTGGGTGATGGTTTTATGCAGGAAGAGCAGATCTTACCGCCGCCTGGAATAGAGGGTGAACCGTTATCAAGCTGGTCAGTACGTGCACCATTCAGAAATGACGCCTTAGATCGACTGGTAGGCAAAGCCAGAACGTTAAATACCACTGCTCCCGAGGTGGCTGGTGAATCGAAAGAATGACGCACCTCACGGTTCGCGAATGGGGTGCTGTTTATGTGAGCACGGAAAGCAGCATAAATGCTCCTCATGCTTTTACACGCCCTCAGGCTAACGCGCTGCTTACGGCGGCGCGCGAGCATCCGCTGGCAAATCAGCACGGAACCAATATCTTAATCGATCGCCATAACAAAATTATTGCCGGGCAAATGGTTGGGGTCATTGCCGCTCCGGGATGTAGCCTTGAGATTCTGCCTAAATTCGACGACGAGACGATAGAACCGGACGCCACAATACGCAATCGCCTGATACGTATGCTTGATGTTGCCCTCGGCCTTAAACTCGGCAATGGACAGGCTGCAACAATGGCGAGACAAGCTGAAAGCTTGCTAGAGATACTTATCCGCTTGTTCGCCGATCTACTCTTGTCTGAAGTACATCGGGGATTACCACGCGCCTATTTGGCACAGGAAGACGATTTGCCCTCATTGCGTGGAAGGCTCAATATCAAACGACAATTCACTACGCTTGCCGTCCGCCCTGACCGTCTCGCCTGTCGTTACGACGTTCTGTCGGCTGATACCAGCCTACTTCGAATTATGAAGGCGTGTGTAGTTTTGCTTCACCATTATGCCCGAGCTGCTGATACGCTTCGCCGTCTGAATGAATTGCGTATCCTGCTGACGGGTGTTAGCGACGTTCCCTTAAGTCACCTGCCTTGGTCACAGGTGCGGATCGACCGAACCAATCATCGCTGGGAAGCACTCTACAATCTGGCACGTCTTCTCCTGCGACGCGACTGGCAGGCTACACACCACGATAAACGAGCGCAGAACGGGATTACGCTGCTTTTCCCGATGAACGACCTGTTCGAGGCATATATAGCGGCACTGGCGAAGCGTGCTGTACGCGGTACGGAATGGACAGTTCGTGCACAGGCTGGCAGATTATACTGTCTGATCGAGGATGGATTAGAAGGTAAACCACGTTTCCAGACCCGGCCGGACCTGCTTATCGAGCGGGACCATCAGACTATTATGATCATAGACACTAAATGGAAGCGTATTGGGCGTCATCCCGAAGATGCCCGGCATGGCGTATCGCAGGCTGATGTCTACCAGATGATGGCCTATGCCCGGCTTTATCACTGCCCACAAGTTATGCTTCTCTATCCACACCATACAGGTCTGGGAGCTCAACCTCTGAATGCAGGCTATAGGATTCGAGAAGGTGAAGAACAATTACAAGTGGCGAGTGTCAATATGCTCCTTGATGAAGACGAGATTGTCGGGCAGTTAATTCACCTTATCGGCATCAACACGCAGATAGGCTCTGGCTTGTAACAATAGATGAAAAACCTGATGACCTGAATTGTTATGTTCGCTTTTTGCACCCAGCAGCCCCTCGAAGCCTGCAGCTTTGAGCGAAGTATAGTCATTCGCACCCTGAGAATTACACTTTGAAGTGATTCAGGGTATGCGCTTACTGGTTACGAATATTGAGCGAGAATCATGTGATGATCGCCGCTTTTCTTTCGAGCCAGTAGGTGCTCCACGTTCGCTAACGAATACTCAGGGCATGCAGATAAACTGCTGGCTATATTTCTTTCGAAGAGCGTGGAATGCATACCAATCCCCGATGAAAGGAGTTGGTGATGACTGCGACTAATCAATTTGCTGCGCACGTTGGTCTGGACTGGGCAGATAAAAAACACGATGTCTGTGTTCAGTTTAAAAACGGTGAACGCGTATTCCATGTGATTGAACATACAGCAGAAGCGCTTGATGTCTGGCTTACCGAGTTACACCAGAAGGTAAAAGGCAGGATCGCTATCGCCGTTGAATTGAAGAAAGGCCCCGTGGTGTATGCTCTTCAGAAATATCCGTTTATCACCGTTTTCCCCGTCCACGCTTTGTCCCTGGCTCGTTACCGGCAAGCCTTCTCGCCCAGCGGCGCTAAAGATGATCCGCAGGATGCCGAGCTGGCATTAGAGTTAATGCTGCGTTACCCCCAGAAGATAAAAGCTATTGAACCCGCCAATGCGGATATTCGCTTACTTCAGCAGCTGGTTGAGCAACGTCGTCAGTTGGTTGAAGATAAACGCCGTTTTGTGAACCGGATAATCAACACGCTTAAACAGTATTATCCTCAGCCACTGGAGTGGTTCTCACATCGGGGTAGCTTACTGTTGTGTGAGCTGATTATCCGGTGGCCCAGTTTGCAACAACTGAAACGAGCCAGGCGCGAGACGATCCGCAACTTTCTGAATGCCAAAGGTGGCCGCGCAATAGCCCTTACCGAGCAGCGTGTTGCGAGTATTGATAACGCGATCCCATTGACGACAGACCCGAGTGTTATAGAGGCTAATGCTTTGATGGCAACAGCACTGGCGACACAAATTAAAGTCGTGAGTGAAATCATCAAAACCTATGACGAACGAATCGAAGCGCTGTTTGACACATTGCCAGATGCGGGGCTGTTTAAATCACTTCCGGGCATGGGGCCGTGTATGGGCCCACGAATGCTTGCTGCACTTGGTGATAACCGTGATCGGTTTAACAGCGCTGAAGAAATTCAAAACTACGCAGGTATTGCACCGGTGACAGAACGAAGTGGCCAGAAATCCTGGGTTCACTGGCGATGGCAATGTGCGAAGTTCGTCAGGCAGACCTTTGTTGAATGGGCTGCCAAGACGGTTAACTCCTCATACTGGGCCAGATTTTATTACCAGGGCCAGCGAGACAAAGGGAAATCGCATCAATCAGCCATCCGGGCTCTGGCGTTTAAATGGATAAGGATCATTTATCGCTGCTGGAAGACCAGAACCCGCTACGACGAAGCGAAATATTTGCTGGCACTTGAAGCGCGACACTCGCCCTTACTTAGGCCATAAAAAGCTTATCGAATGTCTCAGGGCGTGATGCAGACGTTACCCCAAACCTGTTCGAGCAAGAAAGGGGAGCGCCAATATTCATCTTAGTGTTCAGATGGTTAATCCAAAATCCCATGGGAATACATCAATTTCTGATGTATTTGACACTGCAGCCCAGTTAATTTTAATATCTTTTGGTTGACTAATGAGCGTATTTTTATCCCTATCCCAGTCAAAGCTGACATCTAGCAGAGGACCTGGAATGTGAGGCGATAAAGCTCCGAAGGCTATATAGTGCCAAGCACCTTTAGGTCCCTCTCTTCCAGTTATCAAAAGCTCGCTGTGCCGTATGGATTCTTTATATTCCAGAGAAAGATGTTCCGCAGCCAAAAGCTTATCTAGCCTCAACCTCCCAAGACTCGGACAATCAAAGTGCCAAGCCGGAAAATCAAAAGTCGTTTTATCGTCGATCAGTGCTACGCTGATAATATTGACTGAATCATTTGAGTCAAAACAAAGCGAAAGTAAGGAATCGGAAAATCTGTATCCCCACCACCTTTCCCCTATCTTTGTAGGCGCCCCGAGTTGCTGTTCAACCCACCGCGCTGGCGCACCAAGCTCTATCCCTGTAAAGATGTTTTCTGGAGTTTTCCGTGGTTCAATACGTAAACTTGGACGTTCTAGTTTCTCTCTCAAAAACCGAATTCCACGTTTACTCATTGCTAGCCACAAAAGGGCTGCCCATCCCAAAAAACTACCGATAGCGTTAACAATAATGTCATTGATTGGGATTTGAGTAAAAATATCTTTAACATATACAAAAATGGAGTCTATCATCTCTTATCACCTCTGTTTGATTAATACTTAAATGATACATTTTAAGAGATTAAAACATTTGAATTAAAGAGTATTATTTCCCGGTATGAACGAGCGTATTGAATTCAGCGTTCGAGTGTTGACTTATCATCCATAGCGGTAATTTCTCTCCCTTATAACCTTTGGGTATATTTATAGAGAAATCAATCGGATCCAGCTTAGTATCTATGGAAGTTATCTGGCAATCATTTACCGTCAATTCGTTGAATGCTGTGGTAATCATAGAGCTGAGGTTACCGATAAAATCAAAACCATTTAATTTTGTATTATTAGGCTCATTAGGTCTGAAGGTATATCTTACGCTGTGCAATTCTCCATTTCCATCTAAAATAGCTTCTGGGCCATTGCAATCCCAATCTCCAAATCGCATGAAATAAAATGCCAAATTTTTTTCGTGGTTGTCGTCAACTTCATTATCATCGCAGTATATTTTTAAATCACCAATAATGAAGCGCGCCTGTTTTTTTTCATCAATTGAAATTTCTTTATTTTTATCAGCAATGAGTTCTAATGCTAAATCTGGTTTTGTACCTATCATCAAGTCACCAAGCATCCCCAAAGTGTTATTTGCCAGAGAATGAATTAAGTTGGTCGCATATTTACGTTCAAGTTCGATAAACGCACTTTTGGGAAGCATTACCCATCGGTTAATGCAGCGATAGTAGATTGCATAATAGACAGGTATGCAATGTAGTTCACCATACCTTTCAATCTTGTCAATGTTGCCTTTATGTAAAAGGAATGAGGATTGAGGTTTTGCTTGGTTGCAATTCTTCACTTCAACGAATATATGAGCGCCATTATTAAGTATCAATTTATAATCAGGTGGTTGTATGTCAGGGTTGGCAGCAAAACTCTCTCCTGCATCCTCAGATTTGATAAATTTGCAGCCACCAAGCCCTGCTGCAAGGTTTCCAAAGAGTGCTTCGACTCTTTTGCCATGAACAAGCATTTCGTTGCTTTGTGATGCTTTTAAAAGCTCGCCAAAACTTGTCATGAATGCGTCAAAATCTTCTTGAACGTGCAGTTTGTAACCTCGTCCACGACTGAATTCTGAATAAACTTCGAGGGGGGCGTATTTCTCAGGATTTCTCGTTATACGTTTCATTTTATAGTGATTTTTAGAGGGGGAGAAGGCTTCAAGTTACACCTCAACAAATGATAATTCCAGTGCCGATGCTACGGTTAAGACGTCCGTTTCTGGCACCAAGCCGTACTTTTCGAACAATCTGCATTTTTGGTGTGCGCATTGCTGGTAAGGAACGCGCCATTCTGGCGAAATATATCCAGTTCAATCAACCTCACGCCATGTTCGGGCTGGGATTCGACGTTGATCGCGCCGGAGCCGCCATCGACTGGGGCGACCGCAACGCCCCCGCGCCCACGCTGACTATCACCAATCCCGACAACGGACATGCGCACCTGCTTTACGCGTTGCAAACCTCGATCCGCACCGCGCCGGACGGGAAAATGAAGCCGCTTCGCTAAGCCGCCGCCGTGGAGAACGCGCTACGTAAAAAATTAGAGACTGACGCTGGGTATTCGGGGCTAATCTGCAAAAATCCAAACCACGGCCACTGGAAAATTGCAGTATGGCAGCCGGAACTCTGCACACTGGACTGGCTCGCCGATTTTCTCGATCTGAACGCGGCGAACGACAAAGAAATCGTTGCCGACTACGGTTTAGGCCGTAACTGCACCTTGTTCGATAAAACCCGTAAATGGGCATATCGCGCCATCCGTCAGGGATGGCCTGAGTATGCTGCTATGAACGAGCTAGTGCCTACAACCTAAAGTGTTCTTTTCATTGGACGATAAAGAAGTTAAAGTTATTGCAAACAGCATATCTAAATGGACTCATGCTAATTTCTCTGATGTAGCGTTTAGATAATACGTAATAAAAATGCACTCTCCAGAAATACAATCAATTAGAGGAAGGAAAAGTAAGGGGGGAGGACGACCTAAGATGGTTGATGAACCCTGGAAGGATATGGGAATTAGTAGGTCAACATGGTATAGGAAATACAGGTGATTTATGGTTATAAGTTGTAGGTTAAAATGTGATTTATGCGATCATCTATACAGGATAAGAGTTGGTGTGGGATTTGATGGCTATCAGAAGCACTACTTTGACTGTTCTAATTGTAATGCAAATATAGTCTTTGCCCTAAGGGCTAAAGCTCCAGAAGCTAATGTGGAATCAGTAGAAAATTGTTCTCGCTCGTTTGATGAATCGGACGTAGAGCCAGAAGTCTTAAATTTTCATCCAAATTGTGCATTTGATAAGGATGATTTGCGCAATCCTTTTTCCTTCCCTTCGTTAGTTTTGTCAAATTTAATATCTCCACATATGAGGTATATTCAGGGGAGAATTCAAAGCGTTGCTCATCAATTCGATATACCAAATGCACCACATAAATGGTCTTTAATTAAAGGAATGATGACAACTATCCATAAAGATAACAAGAAAGCAGCAAGGTTTGTTCAGCAGTATACTAAGCAGAGAAACAATGACATGAACCCATCCTCATCTGATGGTTTTTCTGATGGAGAAGATGTCATAGTTTATGAGTCAGGTACTGCTTACCCTGAGTCCTACATCATCCATGAGTTTTTTGATTCACTTTTCTATCCGAAGTTGGGAGATATAGTAAGGCCTATTATTGATGCGATTGACGCGATTGATAAGGATGCTCTTTCTGATTTTGTTAGTTATTGGCAGAGTGAGCTGAGGGAGCAAAATCAACATCGGTATTTAAACACATTTTCTGATTATTTTCGTCATAGAGACCACTTTGGTCAAATCGTTATATATTCCAGAATTGAATACAACGTCGATGAGTTGGTTGTGTCATCTAAAGGGTTTGATCAGATAAAGTTATATTATGGTGACGCCTATGAGGCGCTAACTTCAAATATGACTATTCTTGCCTGCCTAAATAATGTCATGGATGGTAGGAAGTTCGATGAGTTTAAATCAATGACGCTTACAAAATATTTGGAAGTAAATAAGGCAAATAAATCCAATCCTTTCAAATCCAATCCTTTATTCTCGGTTTTCGCAGAAGAAGATGTAGAATCTTCTATTAGAAATGGTTCTCATCATGCATCAATATGGCATGATGGAGAAAAAATAATGTACAGAAGTGGAGGGACTGGAGCTCAACATGACATCCCGTACACTCGCTATTTGGATTTTTGCAACAAGCTAACCATTAAACTGGCTGCGATATTTATAATCGAACATTACCTCAGTAAACATGTTAGCGGTTCGGGATATTTCATCGTTGATTAAATCCACAGCCGCTACCTTGTGTTGAGACAAAACAACCTATATCAGATAACAGCCCTCTTTTGCAGAGGGTTTTTTTTGCAGCCAGCACAGGATCTGACATACTCCACGGTACTTTTGTAAGTATCCCTGCAAAAAGAACCATCAACTTTTAGAGAGGCTCTGGCACTCCAACTTCCGCTGTTGGCACAAAGCTGCCTGTCAGATTAGGTTTGGCCCTATGTTGTAGTTCTGCCAGATCAAGTCTGAGCTAATACAAATTATCAGTATCTTTCTGAAGCATCTGAAGGCGCTGTTCCAGACTATCCAGTCTTTCTTCGAGGTCATGACTCTGCTGCTCAATATCTTCCATCGTTTCTGACAGAACATCACGTAGCAGCACAAAATTTGCCTGTAGGGCATAGACAAAATCGCTGCCGCCAGTCAGTAATGCTTCGCGCGGTATGTCCTCCAATGCGGAATGCGTCATCCACGTGACCAGCGCTTTTGCGCTCATTTTGGTTAGTACATCCGAAAGTCGGTCAGTTTCTCTGTTCATTCTGGAGTCCTGTATGTTCTGATGTCGAGGGAGTATTTCGGAAGGGCATTAGTTCTGGTCATTGCTCTGCGGGTTGGGGCCGTTGGTGATACAGAACAACTATATGCAATGGCTTGCATCGAGCCGTTGCAGCTCGTCGAGCGTGTAGATGCGAAAGACATTCCGGTGGCGGGTTTCCAGCGGGATGTATTGATGGTTAACGATGACGTGCCGGATGCTGTCAAACAGCCGTTCAAGACCGCGCTTTTTCTGCGGGTCCAGCACGATATAAAAAACGTAAATCCAGTCTTTACGGGTTCGGGCAAGCAAATGACTGGCGATGATCGACTGATAACGGGCTTTGGTTTTCAGACGGCGCTCGGTCTCAATGGCGATCACGATGTCGCCGGGCAGGGTAATCAGTCCGTCCGGGCGGTGGCTGGTCTGATAACGATTGAGGAAGGTTGTGCGATCGCCGTTTATCCATCCGTATGCGCCTTTTTGCTCAAGGATGATACGGGCGGTCTGATTATCAAGGTGGTGCTCCAGCGTCCAGCCGGTAATTTTTGAAGGCTCAAACCTCGCCGGGAAAAACGCATCGTCGGGGGTCAACACGACGGCTATCCCGTCACTGGTTATTCCCCACAATGAAATTTTCATCGTCCGCGATACCAGAACATGCTTATGTATTAAGCCCAATCCCTCGACTTTTGAAAGCAGGGAATACAGCGATTTATGATCCCTGAAGCCAAACAGCAGCATCAGCGTTTTAAAATCACTGTACGTTTCTTCTTTCAGGAAATTCAGCAATCGTTGTATTTTTTCACGGTGTCGCGTCTGGCGTTCACTGTATGCGGTGATCAGCATCATTCCTCCTTTAAAAATCCAGCAATGACGGGTTTTCCTCTTTATTGGTATTCGGTGTTGTCGTGTCTTTTTCATCCTTATCAAAAAAAAGATCGGATCGAGTTGCTGTGACATCCGGTATTGATGCGGGTCCGGGGGAAGTTTCCTCCTCGCTAAAATCCAGGGCGATGTTTACCGTTGCGGCGGTGGCGGCAATCGCGGGCGACACGGCACAGATCTCCAGTTCGCGTTTTTTCACCCTGATGGGCGAAATCAGCGAAGCAGAGGGGAGTGCTTTTGTCGTGAAGATGAAGCTGACAAAATCGGGTAGGTTCAGGATCATATTGCTGTCGGTAAAGAAACGCTCGGCCTGCCTGATGGTGCGTTCACTGTCGATAGTCTCTGTCAGCACGGCGTTGGTTTTCGCTTTGCGGACCTCATCATCGACTAATATGGTGCCTGACATCCTGGCTACCCATTCAGCGGTGTCCGGATCCATGACACGATAAACCAGTTTGAATTTAGCGTTCTCAACGACCGCGCCGACAACGGCGTCACCTTTCAAATCTGCCGGACAGTCTTTTAAATCGGCAATCGACTGATGGTCCATAATAATATGCACACCTTTATCGCGTGCCGCGCCTAAACCCTCCAGCGCGGGCCTGGATAAATGGTATTTCAGTTCGGAAAGATAAATAGCAATGGGGCGGGGCACGTTTTTCACTCGCTCGCGCCTTTCTGCCAGCTGGTACAGGCGAACCAGCAACATACGTTGAGCGGTAATGATTTTGCTGTTGCGCATTGAGCCAATCACATAACAGCAACCGCCTTCCTCAAATATCGTATTAAGCGAAAATCCTGTCGGCGCATTGATGGCATTAAGCAAGGCAAGCTCTTCAATTTTCCCGAAAAAGGCTTTTATCTTATCTGCAATACCCTGAACGTAGTCGCCGTTATAAACATCCCGAATGGTTGAGGCAGTATTACGGGTGACAAATTGTGCGGCTATCCGGGCCGCTTTCCGATCGTCAATCCGATAAAAGTCAGATTCCTGACCTTTCTCTGCCAGGCTGAACCCGGCAACAAAAAGCTCTTCCAGTTCATCGGCGGTGATCTCTTCAATCAGGTTTAACTGGTATTGGGGTTTACGCAGGTCAATCAGGGCAAAAGGTTTGCCTGCATCCTCACAGGCCTTGCGGTAAAGGTGGGGTGCCCATTCATCATCCTTCGGGTCCATCACAAATACGCCTTCACCAGCCAGAATACTTTGATAAAGTAATATCCCGGTGGCAACCCCTTTACCGGCGCCGGTGGTGCCGATAATATCCGCGTGTTGTTTTTGCCAGTCTTTTAATGGCAGGTACATCGGCTGAATATCGCGGTCCATACCGATAAAAATACCCTTGTTGAGGTCGATATAATCCAGCGGGTCATAATGCAGTGTTTCCGGCAGCAGGGATTTCACCGTGCGGACATCGGTGCGTAATTCCCGTTCAAGCGTGGTTTTCCTGACGAGGCGTTTCTTTATTTTATCTAACTCAGGTGTTAATACCCTGCGCAGCAGAATATGCAAAATAAAACCCGTCAGGGTAAAGGTAATCAGCACCGGCCATGCCAGAACGGGAATGCTGGCGATTACCCGGCCTTTATAAAGCCACTGGAAAATCCAGATAACAACAGGGGCCATCGTACCGGAAAGAAAACACAGCAGGGAAAAAGCAATCATCAGCTTTTGCCATAACGGGGCTTTTTGCCGTTCATCGCTTTTCATCGACGCGAAAAACGGCATCGTCAGCCCCGATAACAGCGCCAGCATCAGCTGGTGCTGTTGCATAAAAGCAATGAAGCTCAGCGCGCCATTCACTATCGGCGACAGTGAAACAGCCAGCTTATTTAAAATCACGATGCCTCCTTCGTCAGCGTTTCGCCCCATGATATCGCCCCATCAGTTCGCCCCACGGTGTCGGGCGAAAAGGCGGGGCGAGCGTATGGGGTAAAGAAGGTGGCCGCATTGCGGCCATGTACCGGAAAGCATGCTTCCCAGTACGACACAGCGTGCGCCAGTACAGGCGGGCTGGACGCCCTTATTGCCTGTCGCATGGGGGTAATGTCGCGGCTGGACGCTGCGCCAAAACCCCCCAACATCAAAGGCGGCACACCGTCGCCCGCTACGCGCGACCAACCCCTTTAAGACGGTCGCTTTTGCCTTTTTATTCCCTTTGCTCGTTCCTCGCAGCGTGAATAAAAGGGAAGCTGACCTTTAAAGGGGTTGGTCGCGCCACGCTACCGGCTTTTGGCCGGAGACTTAGCTGCGACGGTGTGCGGGGCAAGCCCCCCAAATAAACCGCTATCGTGGGCGATAGCTTTTCGCTCGCTGGGGCGGCGAAATTTATTCGGCTCCCCCCGGCCTGCAAAACCCGCGTGGGCGCGGCTGTTTGCAGATGGGTTCGGCGACGCAAATTAGCTATTTCTGCGAAATAGAATTTACTCGCCTTACGCCACTTTTAAATTTCTGCTATTCGCATAAATTTAAAAGCCTAAAACCGTTACGACCAGTGCAGAGTTTTCCATCCAGAGTTGACTGGGGGATCGGTAATAATCCGGATATTGTTATTGCCATTTTTCTTTGCATTCAATTACGCACGCGGCCAAATTTATTGATTATCTGGTCGATAATTTGCGTGTCGGCTGATTTGCATTCGAGCAATAAGTCTCTTCGGGCATCGGCGGTACGGTTAGGGTGAAATCCGTGTCTGTTCTTTTTCACAATAGTAAAGAAAGAGCGTTCGGCAGATTGACATTCATTTCCTCCGCCATTACCGGTTGTTTTACCATACAGACATAAAACAATCTCACAGGCATCAGCGGCCATTACGGAAGAGGGTAGTAGTAAACTCATGCAGAAAAGGCAGATAGTGAATATGATCGTTTTCATATTGAATACCTTTATTGGAAATAACAGGTGATTTAGCTATTTTTTAACTGAAGGTTTCTTTCATTTGATGAAGGTGTATCGGTTTGAAATAAATATCCCCCATCCGACGAATATCACCGTGAATATCTACGCTGACGATGATATCCACGCATTTAAGCACCTTGCGTAACAGCACATCGAACGGGATATTTTTGCAATCTGGATTTTCATAACAGCGGTCAATGATCCCTTCAATACATTCTTCCAGGCTGCCTGCGTGCAGGGAGGTGATAAGACCTTCATGCCCAGAACCGATAATTTTCAGCGCATCCCACGCCTCCCGCCCACGAATTTCTGCCAGCAGAATCCGATCTGGATTCATTCGATAATTTGCCCGAATTAATCGACTGGGGGTGACAATGGCATCCTCTCCAGCATCCGCCGGGTAAAATAGATGAACATAATTTGCGTGGTGGTAAAACCGGATTTCGGGATTATCTTCAATCGTGGTTAGCCTGAGATGTGGCGGAATATAGTGCAGCAACGTCTTCATATAGGTGGTTTTACCGGAGCCGGTTTCACCAACAATAAAGAGGGTTTTGCCGTACTCGACGGCTTTTTCGATAAAGTGGGGAATATCACCCTTGTTATAGCATCGGGTCAGTTCATCATCTTTGCTTTCGTTTCTCTCCTTACCGGCTATCCGGTTATAAAACCCGGCATCAATCCAGGACTGATGAGTTTTCTGCTCAAATGACGGGTTTCGCAGCGTAATAGATACGGTATTCCGCTCGCAGGCTGGGGGGATAATGGTCTGGACACGTTCACCTGATCCTAATGTAGCGGAAAGGATAGGGGAGGTATCATCGATATTGTCCTCATTCCATGAGGCCAGTGCTTTGGCAAACGCATGGCACTGACGCAACGTAACCGGAGAATCATGCTTCTGCCATCGACCGTTTATTTTGGTGTGGATCTCTCCGGGGCGGTTGATAGCAATTTCCGTCAGGCCATCTAGTTTGAGATAATCGCCGAACAACTGAGTTTTCATAAAATCCAGCGACAGGTTTTCAGCGTTCATACCACCTCTTTTTTAGACGTAGTTGATAAACGGAAGAGAAATCGATATCCGTACCGGTCATGATGCCGATCACATCGCCCTGATTGAGGTACATCGTGGGCGGGATATTGATGCTGTTTTCTAAGGCCGTTTTCGCCATTTCTGACGCGGCAGCGCGGGTGTTTTCGGTGTAATCGGTATTGCGGTCTTTCCCCGGTGCCGAATCTGATGCGGCGGCAGCCACATCTTGTACGGTGCTCAACATCAACGCATTGCCGAACCGTTCCCAGAAATGGGTATCAATCCATCCGCTAATTCCAGCCTCACCCAACGGGCCGGTGGCTTCGGTATCAATCAGCGGGATTTGCAGGCTGCCGGGTTCCGGTGTGCGTAATTCCGTCCAAATGACAAACATTCGGCTCCGGCCATGTTGCAGCGCCCCGGTGCGGTAGATGCCTCTGGCGACGCTTCCGGCAGGGAGCAACTTCACGTGATGGTTAGCGCTGTAGACATCTTCGCCGATAAGGCAGGAAATCCGGCCACCCACGTCAGAGACAAAACGTCGCATCATTGAGCACGGAATATAACGATCAACCGGAAGATAGAGATTGGGATCGAGACCCAGTCGCCTGACGCTGGTCACTTTTGCGACACCGGGATTGGCGTCGTTAGCCTTGGTGTCAGACGTGATTGCTGGTGTGCCTTTGCTCTGATTGCGTTGTGTGCCGGAAGGGGCTGTTTGTGAAGCCTGAGTATTACCGCGTTGTGTGGACTCAGCGGCACTACTTGACCCATCGACCAGTGCCGCCGCCTTATTTAAAGCAGGTGGCTCTGACGGTGGTGCCGTCTGTATTGGGTGATTATCTGTTGCGGGTTCCTGTTTGTCCTGACCGAACAGGCCGAACGGATTATTGTCCATGCCGAGGTTTTTACGCTCATGTTGCCCTGTATTGGCTGATGGCGGTGCTGGGGTTTCAACCGACTTATTATCGCGTTGCTTTAATGCGACAAGGAAGCGATCTCCACCCAATGCCAGAGCAATCAGCACGCTCAGGCTTAGCAGGCTGACCAGCAGTGTCCGGCGGCTGGAGGTTTTTTTAAAGCGCGTCACTTCAGGTTGGCCGGGAGGTGTGTTTTGCTCTGGTGCCTGACTCGCCATCGCTGAACGGGCGCGTTCACGGGCTTCAGCCTCCAGCTCCGCCACGGTTTTTTCCGTTGTCTCTGAGTCTGCTTTATCAGTCATCTGGCCTCCAGTGTGACGACAGGTGAAACGGTGTCACCGCTGCCAGCGCTGGCGTTGCCGAATGACGTATTCTCAATCCCGACTACCGCGCTGCCGTAGCGCAATACCAACTGTGGCGACATTGCCCGCACGACGACCACGGTGTAGTTTCCGTGTTTGGCTATGCGAGGCGTTACGGTCTGTTCCTGCCCGTTAACGACCCGGAAGATTGACGGAAGGATTTTGACGGGGGAAAAACCGAGATAGATAAAGCGGCCATCATCATAAGTGAAATCTGGTGCAATGGAGGCTGAACCGGCTGCGACTCGCTTGGTATAAAGCCAGTTACGCGGCGTGGTAGCTTGCTCGAAGGCTGTCGTTATTCGCTGATTTTCCTGTGTTTCACGCAGGAGTTTCAGACGCGCTGCGCTGGCTGCGTCTGCTTGCCTGCGCTCGTCATCCGGATAGCGAAAACGGATAATAAAGGCCTGAGAAGGCGAGTCGTTCTCCAGCACGTTCAGTTCCAGACTGTATTCGCGCTTCGATGTAACGACAAAGAGATTGGTTCTCCACTCGCTCGCCGTTGGCAGAAACACCTTATTGATGTTGTTGCCGTTATCATCGGTTACCGGCTGGGTGATAGGGTTTGGACTGACACCGACCCGGTTATCGTTTTTGGTGACTTTCCAGCCCTTTGGAAAACCCGCTTGTGCGTCGATGACTTCTTCATCGTCATCAAACAGGAGTGTGGTGAGGTAGCCGGGGCGGGTGTTGACGATGGTAGCATTCTGACTGTTATAGGTGACATTCTGCATTCGGCTGTCATACGTGCTGCTGCGCGGTATCGCTGCGCTCCAGGCTGTTGATGACATCAGAAGGAGCCACAAGATCACTATTGTTTTCAGCATCATTCACCCCTCAGTTCTTTATCGCGTTGGTAGCTGGTTACGATGAACCCCAGCGGATTGACTTCTCGCTGGCTGTCTGTCAGTTGTTTGCGGGGGAGATAGCGATAAGTCAGGCGAATGTTCCAGACATCTGTTTTAACCGAGTTATCGACAATGCGGCGGATAGTCCGTTTAATGCGTAAGGTCGCCAGATGGTCAGGTGCTGTCGCGGTCGCGTGAACGTTGGAAATAATGTCGATAGACACGACATATTCCGCTTTATTGAAAATGATATCGGGTGCCTGATTGCTGTTAAACCCGTCGAGATAATCCCTGTTAACGCTGTCGCTATTGAATAACTGTACATCGTCGTAATCGCGCTGGAGAGCAAAATAGTTATAGCCCTCGCGGAGCCTGACATAATGCGCCGCTAACGCCTGAGCCAGTGCTTTCTCAGTGGAAATACTCTGCTCTTTAATCCGGGTCATATATTCATAACGTCCGGTCTGTTTATCCACCGACCATAATTCGATTTCGGTGGTTTTCAGCGGTAGCAGAATAATCAGTGCGGTGATCGCCTTTGCGGCCAGAGCAAACCCTATGGCCGCTATTCGCCACGCCATCTTTTTTTCCCGTTCATCCTTTTCCAGCAGGACAGATTCAAAGGCGCGGGATGACGCAATGATGTTTTCTGTTTCAGACATGCTTTGTCAGCTCCTGAATAATTGCGGGAGAATTAACTGGTTGAGGATCGCCAGATACCGGCGGGAGGTCGTGCCGATGTTGCGCGCAGCCCGTGAGGACGCACAGCATCAGAAAGACGAGGCTGGATTTCATATCGATTCCTGTGTTTGTCGAAGACAGAAATACCATACCGATGGCGGTTGCCATGGTACGAGGTAGAGAGATGGGATTAGAAGGAGATTAGCGGTTACGCTGTTGGTTGAAACGCTTCATGCTGTCGATAGAAGCCACACGTTTTTGCCATGCGGATAGGGCTTTGCTGGTGCCTGCGGCGATAAGTGTACCGGTGGCATTAGCGGCGCTGACGCCCCCTTTTGCCGCCAGTCGAGCACCCGCCGCCCCGGCTTTCATGGCCGGTTTCGCTGCATCAGAAGAGGGTTTCGCCAGCCCACGCAGACCGCCCATAGCGGCACCCTGTAGTGCAACCTGAACGGCGACGCCGCCTAATGCATTCGCGATTTTTGCTGAAAACCAAATAATGATGCCTGAAATAACACCTGCAACGCAGCACTGAACACCCAGTGTGATGATATTGGCGCTATCTGCAAAATTAACCGCTTTATCTAATAGCCCATTAAGATAGTTGATGACAATCCTGATAGATAACGCGGAAAACATAATCGTCAGGATCACCGTGAAGATAATTTTCAGCCAGTTGTTAAACATCGGAATAAGGAATCCATACAGTAGGCAGAAAATAAATAACGGTGCGGTGGTGGTCATTAATACAATGATTATTCCGGCTAACAGGTTAACCGCCGAACCAAATAGCAGGGTGACGATTGCGCCTCCCCAGACCAGAAGTTGGGCAATACCGCCGTTGAGTTTTACATAGGTGGAATCATCCTGCTGATAAAGCTTTTGTCCTATCGTTTGCGCTTTCGCCCAAACGGTATCCAGTAACACCCAGACATTGTCATCACCGCTGACGCCGTCGGTTAATCCGTTAATGGCCGAAATGGCTAAATCCAACCAGCCATCGAGATTTAAAACGAATGTCATGATTAATAGCATTCGCCCAACATCCCATATGACATCTTCTGCAGGCGTTTGGAGTTTTCCAGCCAGGGTTTGATAACCCCGATAAGTGACAAATAACGTGAAGGAGCTGACGGCAATAACGCTTACCATATCGCCGTACACGGAGGTTTGTCCCCGCAGTACGGCATGTAAACCGTCAGTGATCGTGTTGTTCATTCCAACAAACATACCACCTGACATAGATGACCCCTTTAATTCAAATCGGGAACCTTGGCATTTTCCTGACGGAGTTCAAATCGCGCCTCTCGTGCATTTTTGCAATCCTGGGAGTCATCGCCGGATGATTCACACGCTTTATATCGCTGACTCAGTTCATCCGGATGTTCTTTGTACCACTGCGTTGATTTCGGGTTGTCACATCCCGCCAGAAATAATGAGGCTAAAATAATCGGAAAAATGCAAAGTGACGTTTTCATTCTTACCCTCTCAATGATTAAAGTCAGGAATCGGGGAGACGAGTTGTTGTTCATTGAATGCTTTTTGGCGTTGTTGAGTCAACATCACGGATCGCTGTTCAGCCTGCTTGACTGACATTTCCCATTGGCTGGTTAATGCGTTCAATTGTACGCTTTTGGCTGCCACCGCGTTAGCCAGGTCCTGTGACTCTTTCGAGTCTTTGGCGTTTGCAATGCGGTCGGATAAATCTGATATATCGTTTAATGTGCTATTAATCCGGTTTTGGACATCGCTCGTATTCTCAATCGATACCGCCTGATTGAGGACAAGCTGTTTGCAACTTTCAAGATAACGTTGCGATGAACTGGACTGATTACAAATATCAAACGATTGATATTTGCTATATAAGCGCTGAAGGTCAGAAGAATAATAACCGCTTGGGTTGGTCAGCAGATCATCCAGTGAAATACCATTTTTACGTAGATGTTCGATATCGTTTTTCAGGGATTTTGCCTCGCGGAGAAATCCCTGAATATCTCGTATGCCTGTTGCGGTCGCTAATTGCTGCTTATAAGCATCAAGCTCACTTTTATAGTGAGTGACCGTTTCCTGCCATTGCTGGAGTTTCTGTACCCATTGGTTAATCGACTCGGTATTACTGGCGGCATCAAACACAGGGATACCGGCACTAAGTGCGGGTGTGGAAACCAATAGCGATAATGCCAGAAACATCTTTCTGGTTTGCATGGTAGCGACCTCCGAGGTGAATATCAGATAGCGTGGTTAAGGAACGTGTCTTTCCAGTCTTGAGGGGACATGCCTTCCTGATAAATAGCATCAAATATTTTCAGGTTGTCTTCACTGCCGCTCAGGATCTTAGTGATGTTCCCGAGGCCCGATAAATCCATTCTTGCCATGGCGACAAACGGGCGAGTTTCACCGGCACGCAGCGGTGTTTTCAGGACAACCGTATAGTGCTCGCTGGGATCAAGGGTGCGAACCATGTCGTAAACGCTTTCCGGGACTTTCATTTTATCTACGTAATCCGCATGGTTGGCCTTGGGATTGGCGAGAAAAATCTGGGTACTGCACTGCTCAATAATCGCCGGAGCGATAGGGTGCCTGACGATTTCATCGGGCGACTGGGTGGCGGGGATAAAAATGCCGTTCAGCTTGCGGATCACCTTGAGCATATTGAGTGAGAATTTAGAAAACTCGACATCCGCCAGCCATTTCCAGAACTCATCCATGAACATCACCAGTCGGCGACCATCCAACAGGCTGGTGACGCGGTACAGCAGATAAAAGGTGATCGGCCCGCGAATGTCGTCATCATCCAGGAATTCCGTGCCGTCGATACCAAAGTTATCAATATTGTTGATGTTGAAGGTGTCCTCCTCGTTATCGAATACCCAGCCGAATTCACCGCCCTGCGCCCACTGTTTCAGTCGGATTCGCAAGCCGTTAGTTCGGGCCTCTTTGGTCGGTGGCTCTGGCAAGACTTCTAACAGCCGGGTAATACCATAACGGCGGTATTCCGGCGGATAGTCCAGCATGATGGTATCCACCGCAGTGCTGATACGCTCTTCATCGCGGGGATCGAGAGGCTTACCGTCACGACGGCACAGCATCCGGATCAGTCGCTTGATAAAGCTGATATTCCGTCGTGTGGGAGCAAGTGAGAACGGGTTGAATCCGGTAGGGATACCTGTCCGGATACGGAAGTAGCGACCGCCCATCTGGCGGATCGACATTTCTGCCGCTCTGTCTTTATCAAAATAAACGGTGGTCAACCGCTTGATGGTGGCTGAGGCGGAAAATGTCGCCGGATTGCGGTACTTCTGCATCAACTGTTTCATCATCGTCATCAGCAGGGTCTTTCCTGAACCTGTTTTACCGATGATGGCGGTATTCCCCGGCGTTTTCTCATTAAAGTCATTCCGTCCTGCGTGACTGTCATGCAGGTTAAGATAATAACCGCCACCACCAGGTGATTTCAGGATGGCGATAGCCTCACCCCATGGATTGCCGTTTCTCTTGTGAGAATGAAAGTTATGCAGACTCCCCATATCCGCGTAATTCTGGCTACTGACCACCACCAGACGGGGTCGTAACGTATAGACGCCGGGAAGTTGAGCCAGATAGGCGGCTGGTAACGACAACGTAGATAGGGATGTCATGATGCCGAGATCGTTAAAAGGCTGGGCCAGCGCATTGGTCTCCTTGACTACCTGAGCGGCGCTGACGGACGAGACCAGCAGCGAGAAGTGATACTTGCCGCAAGACACATGCCCGGACTGGAGCAGGTCGCGTAAGACGATCAATTCCTCTCGCTGTGAAATAGCGTCATCGTCGGTTGAGTTCAGCCGTTTTTCTGCCAGTCGGATATGATTTTGTGCTTCATCCCGTGCCATACAGGTGAAAGACTGCGTCAACACATACTCGCTTTCGGCATACAACAGCGCATCCAGCAGGCCGGTATAGGTTTCCGGTGAATAGTCTTTAATTTCCAGATTGCGGAAGAAACGAGAACCGCCGACCGTCTGACATTCGGCGGTATCGGTGGTAAAGAACACATCCGGTGTGCTGAGTGCGTGATAAAACGGTGTGCGTGTCACCGCCACGTTCTGCCATTTGCCCATAATCAGCCGATGGTAGAAAGCCAGTTGTGAAGAGTAAACCCGACCTTTTTCCTCATAGAGGCCCAATGGTGTTGCCACGTAACGTGACAGGGCGGTGTTGATGGCTTCATGGTGCTCCAGCATCCCTTTCAGAGCATCATCCAGTGCTGCTTTCCTTTTTCCGGCGGTCTGCGTCTTCATGATTTTTTTCTCCAGCGTGGAGAAAGGGGCATAACAGACGCTGAAAAACAGCCGATGTCGCCATAGTGGTTTCTCTTTTATTGGCTGGTAATAGCGTTCCGTGACGTCATCCGCAAAGGGAATGCCCGAACTGGCCTCAAAGCCATCCTGATATTTCTCTCGTATGCGGTGGATATAGAAGGTGATCGGTAGCCCTTCATACGAGCGGATCAGGTTGTTAAGGTGGCTTGCCAAAAATGTCAGATGATGTTCATCTTCACATTCAAAAACAGTACCGTCCAATTCCCAGGTAGCGACTAAATCACCGGCACGATTTCTTATGATGTGTGGGTGAATGTGGGAGGAGTAGGGAATGTATTTATCCAGCGTGATGCGCTCGTTTAATTTCATCTTATCGGTAAACTCCGAAACATCGACGGCGTCATAGTGGCTTGCCAGCATGGCACTAGCACCGAAATGGCGATCCGTGGCAAATCGCCCACGGGTTTTAAAGGCCAGCCACAGAAGTTCGAAATAATGAATATCCGTTCGAGCTTTTGCCTTCATTTCCAGCCAGGCAGGGATCAATAACGACGCAAGGTAATAGCTGATATAGACCGACAGCAGGACGATAGCCCCGCTGACGATCACGAACGGGACGAGAGGGATACCCATAATGGCGGCAGGGCGGGTCAGCGCTTTGTTCAGGGTGGTCATCGGTTCCTCCTATGATGCCCAATAGGCACCAAAGCCCGATGCACCGACAATCAGGATGGCTCCGATAATGACGTTGCGCATATCATGCAAACTTTTACCGTCAAACAGCACCTTGTAACCCACCCACATGGTTGCCAGCGTGATCGTGACGGCGGCCAGCCCGAGCAAGCCGGTGGAGGTATTACTCAGCGTGTCGTTGGCTTTATTAAACCCGCTCCCAGCTGCCAGCGTTTGGGTCGATATCAACAGGGAAGAAAACGCAGGCCAGTATTTACGTGTTTGCATCGTCATTTCTCCTCATTAATTACAGGTAGGGATACATCGCCGCGAAGGATGGCGTCGGGATAGTGCAAGGAGGTCACAACAGGTGTGGTTTTATCGGTGAGTTCACCGCGTAGGACGGTGGTCGGATAATGAACATATGATGTGGATTGGCTGGTGGTACTGCGCTTTAGATCTTCCCGCGTTGACCGGACCGCATAGCCAATACGCTGGATATAACTGGTTTGGTTAAAGGCGGATTCTGGCTGCTGACCCGTATCGAAATTGCCGGAATAGTAGCAACTGAGTGCTCTTTTCAGCGTGCCACCGCGTTGGTAGCAGTCGGTGAGGATGCGCTCAAAAATGGACAGATTGATGCAGGGGTCTAACAAGTCATGGGCTGTTACGCCGTAATGGCGAAAGTTGGTACTGGTGATTTGCATCAGCCCGACCGAATAGCGGCGACCTTTTGCTGCCACCCGCTTGATGATGTTGATGGCAGTTTGTTTGCTGGTAGGTTGATGAGAAATGACACCTAGGCTGCCGGGCGCTCTTTCTTCCTTTGGCACAATTTCAGCGACGGCATAAGGATTAAAGCTGGATTCCACTTTAGCCACATCAAACGCGGTGGAGGGGTGAACAGTGACGGCACACTGTATGGTCGCCGCCAGAAAGGCTGTGGGGGAAAGCATAGTTGCCTCGGTAAAAGGTCGAGCCACACACAGCCAACAGACTGTTGCTGGCAAGGGAAAAGGTGCGTGAGGGGACAAGTTAATCGTGGTGGGGAGCTTGCGGAGTGTCGCTATCGTCTCTCGGCTCAAGGAGCACCAGCTTACCGGAGACCGCAATATCGGGTGTCAGTACGATGTTCAATCCGGGTTTGCCGTTATGGGCGAACGCCACGCCGACCTTTGTCCAGTAAGTGTTTTTCTCTCTGTTGGAGTCGGGCTGACTTTTTTGCGTGACAAATACGTGATAGGTAGGTTTTCTCATGTGATTTCCTTTAATAAAAAGCCATAGTGAATTAACTAAATCGATCACATCCCGATTCTGCATTCCGGTTTCAACGGGTCAGCGAGAACATTCAGCGGCACCCTGAATTGTGGTTGTGTGACAGCCCGATTCGCATTGTTAAAGAGCAATACCCGCCCCGGACGAATAAACGTCCATAAAGCTCGCCAGTGGAAGGTGGCGCGATAAGCGTGCGATATCGGCGTCAGGATGAGAATGAGAAAATCAAAAAGGGAATGAGAGAAAAAAAGAATAGCGTGGTAATTATTTTTAGTATATTGGATTTTTTGTGTTGGCACTATTGTAGCTCATGTGTATATCTAATCTGAGAGACAGTTTTGTGCTGTGAATTCAACGGGTCGATGCATCGAAATATTTCTATTTCTTGTCAATTTAACTGTGATATCTTAATTCAAACACTAGTTTGAATGAAATGAAATAAAATCTTAGTTAATTATAAGTATTTGCAACGAAAATAGTGGGTGTATTATAATGAACGGAATATTTAGACCTTTTCAGAAATACGAAAATGAACAATATCAACGAGTAAAAGCAAAGGTGTTTTCAGTATTCACATCTGGACACATAACCAAATTAGATGAAGTGATTTCTGTTTGTCTTGTTATGTTTGATGAGCATGAAGCTGTGTTTGTGGAAAATATTGATCGAATTGATACTCTCGATCTTATTATTTTTGCGCTAAACGAATATGAAGCGTATGCAAGAGTGAATTATTTATATTATAACCACTCCTTATCTGCATCTGATGAAAAAGAATGGTTGAGTTACGCCAGCCACGCCAGAAGGGGCATTAAATATTTAATGGAATATCTATGTCAATTTTACATGACGCTTTCTCGAACTAAAAAAAATAAATTAAGCGATAGTGAGAACGGTGCAGTTTTATCGAGAATATTTATTTCAATCGAAGAAATGTGCTCTACTTACATGCGCGTTGATAGTTATAAATTCTTGTACGATCGTGTAGACCTTTTCCTTAATGAAGAAGAATTTGTCTATTTTAATGTGCCTCAAGACGCCGAACCTAAAAATAATTTAGACATTCGTAATGAAAAAAAACAAGTCTTACCCCTTATTAGTGGAAAGCCTTATGGACATAATATAGAAGAGCACAGCAAAGTGTTAGAAACTTCCTTTTATAAAAACTTGGGGGTCAGCTATCACCAACTAATAAATTTTCTACGCAGTTATATAGAATCGCAACATTCATCCGTTGCTATTATTCCTAAAGAAAAAATAATTTCAGATTTACAGCAAGCCTGCCAAATAAGTTATGAACAAGCAATTAATGCCATTCACGGCTTTAGCGTAAGAACTGTTAAACTAGAAAATAGGAAATTATTCAACCCTAAACAAGAACATCGAGCCTATCATCGAGGTTTTTTTGAGTTCATGGACGAAGATATTCCTGTGCTGATATTTTCAAAAGTAATGGCACTAGAAGCCCTAGATATTTTGATTAATAACACATGCTACCAAAAACTACCAGAAGAGTGGAGAACACCGGCAGTTGACCTGCAACTAGCTTCTTTATCTAATAAGGCAGGGAAATGGTTTGAAAAAATTCTGAATGATAATCTTAAAACTGTAGCAGTCAGCGCTATTTCTTCAGTAGAACGCTACCGCTGGCAAAAAAAAGTGATCACGCCACCGGATAATGTTGGTGAGATTGATTTTATTGGTTATTGTCCTAAGAATGATTATTTATTTGTCATTGAGGCTAAAAACGTACGGTTTAATACAGAGCCAAAGCTATTTCGAGATGACTTAAGTAAGTTTATTACTGGAAGTAAATCCTATGCCAGCAAGTTTAATGCGAAGCATCAATGGGTTGTTGAAAATCTACCGATAGTGATTAGTGAACTTAAAATGAGAGGAATAGAAGTACGGAAAGTTAAGAAAGTTTTCAAAGTAATGGTGATTTTTTTTCCATCGCCTGTAGAGGATAGAATATTTGATTTTAGTTGTGTTAATTTGGTTAAGTTTATGCAAATCATGAAAGGCGGAGATCTATCCTCTTTAGCATCAATTGACGTTTAACACTTTTTTTCATTAAAAATTAGATGTTTTTTTGTTGGCATTCCTAGAGTGCCAACAATGCAATTCACTAAGGAATGGTGGTGATAGCCATGTAGTAGTTATCGGAAAGTTAATTAGTAGAGAGGTTTAAATTGTGACTTTTACGCCTCATAAATCCAACTAATATTGATATGTCAACATCTGAGTTTCGCTCATTTCCGGATATCATTTTTAATTGTGCTCAACACAGAGCGTTTTCAGATAAAGTTTGAGCCAATGCAGATAAATAATAATGACTGTGGTTTTATATTCATTATTTTGAAACTTAAAATACTCATGGTTTCTTACTTATTCAGATAATAAAAAATGCGCAAAGAAGAATGCCTCTCTGCGCGTATATCTGCATACTATCAGCGCTGACGGCGCTCAAGAATAGTCTGGCATTCCGTACAGGTTGCCACGCCCGGCAGGGTTAGACGTCTCTGCTCGGGAATGGATTCACCGCACAAACGACAGTAATGTAATGAGGGTGTAGTCGCTGGCTTGAAACGGTTCTGTTCAATCATCTCTTCCAGGCGTTGCTCATTAAATTCCTGATCGCGATCGATCTCATCTGGCATGCGATGTCCTCCTATTCAGTGCTTCTTTTTCACAAAGGGTGATACGGTTCCAGACTGCGGTCAGGGAAGGCCCTTTTTCCCTAGAGGACAACGATTCAGTGACCTGCATCATGGCTTCTAGTGCGTCAGGTGTATCAAGGTTTTCAGTGCGTTTCTTTTGCCATGACAGCCAGATTTCGGCATCAACGGTTTCATCTGGAATAGGCGTTCGGCCATAAGGGATGGTGACACCCAGCAACCGGCGACGAGTGCAGACCTCATTTGAGGTGAGTCCAAAAAAATGATTAAGGAGTGCGATAGATCCCCCTAATATGATGGCCCGATTAATCTGTTGCTGGCGTTGCGCCTCTTGGCGGGACAACGCCAGAATCTGTTGTAGAACGTCGTGACGAACAGTGATCGACATAAACTGCGCGGATACCCGGCTGACGATAAACAGTTCGTCGAGGGATAGTTGATTGAGGGCATTCAATTCGTCGAATGTGAATCCTAACGTTTCGCAATAACGAAAATTGCCTTCCTTAAGCGCGGCAAGGGCGTTTGTTAACACCGCGTAATTCAGTGAGGGGAACATAATGCTGTATCTCCCTTCAGCGCGTTAAGCGGTTAGCTAATTTGAGGTTTATCCACTCGTCAATTTCAGATTCAAGCCAGGCTACGCTGGCAGGTCCAATCTTTATTGAAGATGGAAAGGAGCCTTCTTTCATGTACAGGTAGATTTGTGAGCGTTTCAGACCGGTTTTTACTTCTACTTGTTTCAGACGTAATAACTGATGAGATGTCATAAATACCTCCAGTGCAGAAATGGGATATGCCCGGAGATGACAAAAAAACACAGTGAAGGAAGGAGTGAAAGTAGAAGAGCCCGTATTACGGACACCACGATCCTTAATACGGGTTTTCAGATTGGAACGTGTAACATCATTTTAATTGGGGACCTAAATGGACGTAGGTGAACCACGTTCAAGCGCTGTTTTTAAGGTATCGCCGCTGAGTCGGTCGGTCATGCCTTCGGCTGATGCCCACTGTTCAAAGATGGACAGAAGCTTGTAAGGTTGCCTGATTAATGGACTGATAGACTCATTATTTTTACAGGCAAGCCAGAAAAACCGAGATAGTGGTGTTGATATTCGTGTTGAAGATAAAGGGTTCATTCTGTTCTTAGTCATGATGTTAATTAATTTATCAAGTTCAGCATGTCGAATGACAAAACAGGCATCACGAGGTAGAACATGAGCAGGGAAATACTCTTTTTCCAAGTAATAACTTATCCTCTGAGAAAATATTTCTTTGTGTACATCTTGTGCAATATTTTTAGGTAGTTGCATGATTTTTTGTTTTATCCTTTGCTTCCATGTTACCCTTTCAAATAGTTGAAATATTTCCCCATGTAAGTTTACTGTTATGCCGTGATTAAATTCAATGGCTCCTGTTACCGGTGGACGAATTTTAAGGGAATAGGCAAGCAATTTCTGTATTAGAACATGTTCATACCCAATTAATTGGGTGTCAAGAATTCTCTGTGTGGGTGTTATATATGCACCGTTAGTGCTAACAATAGAATTACACTCGTTGATGAAGGTTGTTTTATCAAAAAAACATAAGCGATTAATTAATGACGATTCTGATTTCCTAAGTTTTACTTTGTTGTCTGATCTTTGTATTTTTCGTAATATTATTGGCGACTGAAAGTAAATGGAGAGACGAATGCTATCATGTAATGCATGTCTGTAAATGTCATTTTTTTTTAATTCCCAGCCCTTTTTTATTTGTCCTTTCAACTGCTTCACTTATAGTCAGCCAGTCAGGAGAGCTAGAGTTTGTACTTGATAATGGTTGTTTTTTTGACATGATAAATCTCATCATTTTATTGGGTTTTACAAAAACTTCATGAAATTGTTCAGTGAGTTTTTTTCAGGGAGTGGGATCATAAAACGTTATGATATCTGAATTATATTGAATATTAAGCGCCTCAGACTGCGTGTCCGGCACATGTTTAGCTTTAGGCAAAAAGAAGAAGAACAAATACCAGATTAAACTAATCCAGTACTCAAACTTCGCGGCCAGTTCTTCGCAAATGCTGAAACTAATTCTGGTTCGGACTCGAGTTACTAGAGCCACTTTCCCAGTCAGTTTTAAATTCATTTGTTGCTCCTCAAATTAAGCATAGTTAATAATATAGCTCTGAGTGACATGGCATAATCAAGGCGATTTGGTGAGTTGAGTAGCGCCCCATCATCTGAACTGGGGCGGGCCGAATTTGTATTTATTGACAGTGCATAGCCACAAGCTACCGAGAAGCACACGTCGAACAATGATCAGAAGCTATATGTCACCTTCAGGCTGCCAGTGGGCGATGTTTTTCGTTGAACAATTGGACTATTTCGTGCATCACCAGCCAACTGCGTAAATCCTGCTGCGGCAACTACGCTCCAGTCTTGATTAAGCTTGTGCGTCCAGTCCATATTCAGTGAATAGGCATAAATTCCAGACTTGGCATCATATCGAGTAAACCCCGATGCTGCCGACTGTGATGCACTTACCCCGTAGTAAGTCTGCATGTACTTGCTGGTCCCCCAACTACTGGTCAGCGCCAGCGTCACAGCGTTTTTCGATGACGTATAGAGCGGGCTGACAATGCTGAAATGCAGGGCCTCACCATTGCTTCGCTGAGAAATCGGCACCTCAGCCTGCAATTGCAAATTAAGCCAGTCGGTCACCTCGTATCCTAGGCCAGGCAAACCGATAGCAGAGCCCTTAACGTCACCCATACCTCGCAAGTAGTCGCTACCGTAGCTGAGCGAGTCGCTGTCCACGTCACGATCCTTTCTGCCTGCGCGATAACTCACCGAAGCGCTGTAATCAAACTTGCCGATATTGTTACCGTAACCGATACCACGCGTGGAGCTGACGAAGAAACCATTTACCATAGAGTAATCAATCACTAGGGCCGTCGTGACTCGGCTTTCATCCGAACCAGAATAACGTGGCGCAACATCCACGCCTCCTCCTAGGGTCAACTCGTTGCCCTGTTTCTGTTCTGCTGCCAGTATTGGGGTTGCCAATAACGCGAGGACAAATCCTGACAACAATTTTCCCAGGGTATGCCCCGAGAGTGAATGGAGGAACTTATGACTCAGTTCGATGTTTCTCATTAAGGAAGTCCTTGTGGGTTCAACTGACTACGATACAAGCGGTTTTAAACGCCAGAACGCTCAGTTTGAATGCTGACCCTGAAGTTCTCATGAGCCAAAAATGAAGAAATACTGAAGTAAGTACCCGTTCTGCAAACCTGATAGATTTACTGACACCGTTTTTTTCTTCAGACGTTCTTCATTCACTGTTGATAAAGTAACTATTGTGAAAATTCTCCTAATCGAAGACGACATCGATCTCGGCAATGGCGTACGTATTGCCCTTACAGACCAAGGATTAGATGTCATATGGGTTCGCCGTAAAGTGGATGCTCTGCATCAACTCGATGTATGCGTGCCAGAACTTGTATTGCTCGACCTCGGCCTGCCCGACGGTGATGGCATGAGCCTGATGGCGCGTCTGCGTCAGGAGCTCAAGGGGATCCCCGTCATCATCCTGACTGCTCGGGGCACTCTGCAAGATCGCTTGACTGGGCTGGATGCCGGTGCAGACGACTATCTCGTCAAACCTTTTGTTCTCGCTGAGTTATTGGCCAGGGTGAGAGCACTTGTGCGGCGCAGTTATGGTTTTCAGAATGAGGTGATAGAGATTCGAGGTCTATCTCTCCATGTGCCAACTCGTCGCGTGACAGTGAGCGAAAGTCATGTTGATTTGACGGCAAGTGAATACGCGCTGCTTGAAACGTTAATGTTGCGTTCTGACCGTGTTCTGACCCGTAGTTTTCTGGAAGAAAGGATCTTCGGTGCAAAAGAAAATATGAGTAATGCTCTCGATGTACATATGGGAAATTTGCGTCGCAAAATCGGTGACGGCTATGTGCGAACGGTGAGAGGTGTGGGGTTTGTCATTGACACCGTACCCATTCAGAAGGGGGTAGGTTGATGCGTAATTTTTGGCGCTATCTGAGAATTCCAACGCTCGTACGGCGAATTATGATCGCCCAGATGCTATTACTCACGCTGCTTTGGTGTATTTTTCTGACCTACATTTTATGGGATAACTTACGCAGCCCTCCAATGCTATCAGGCAACAAAACCTATGAAACCATTCTGACATTGGTGGATCGTATGGGGGATCGCCCGCACGATCTAACCGATGTGCTGGAAACATTCAGCAAGGCATTGCGGGAAGGCTATGGCGGAGGTGAAGACCCAAAAATGTCAATCAGCCTAATCGTTCGGAAGAATAAAGAGATAATTTATTCATCTGATGGCGCTCCAGTAGGAGTGACAAACACCGGTTATGGGATGATTCAGAGTGTTCAGAGTAACGATCGCACCTGGACTAGTCGTACTCTGAAGTCTAGGAGCTCCGACACAGAGGTGACACTGCTCACTCCTGCTGGCGGTTGGAACTTCTTCATATACCTGAACTCGCGCGGATACTACATATTACCGCTGCTGGTATGCATTCCTTTTCTTTTGTTTCCTGCGTGGCTGTCAATCCGCATTGCAATGCGTCCCTGGAACAAGGTGGCAAATGAAGTTTCCTTACGAACACCAGAAGATCTTTCTCCCCTAAAAGCAGTTCCAAAGCACAAGGAGCTTCGCCAAATAGTGGACGCGATTAATATATTCCTTGCCAGGGTACGAGAAAGCACTGAAAGGGAACGGACTTTCATTGCAGATGCCGCTCACGAGTTGCGTACTCCCCTGGCTGCAATGCGAGTCAATGTTGAGGCTTTGCAGTCCGATGTAAGCAACGTTAGTCAACAGGAATTGCTTGCAGGGATTATTCGTAGCAATAGCCGTGCTGCTCGTCTCGTCAATCAGTTGCTGCTGCTGATGCATAGTGAAGCGCGCATTAACACTGTTATGGAGCCTGTGCCGTTGACGACGCTCATACAAGAGCGAATGGCTGAGTTGGCACCTCTAGCTGCTGAGAGCCGAATTGAGCTTGAATTCTACTCTCATGATGAAGTCTGGATTACAGGTGTCAGGGAACGCCTGATGTCGCTGATCGACAACTTAATTGAAAATGCTGTGAAGTACAGTCCTGAGGGCGGGCGGGTTGAAGTAGAGGTACGATCGTTAGAAAAATCCATTCAATTGCGTATCTCAGATGCAGGGCCCGGAATCATGGTTGAATTGAGGGAGCGGGTGTTCGACAGATTTTTTCGTGATCCCAATCAGATACAAAGCGGGAGTGGATTGGGGCTTGCAATAGTCAAAGCGGTTGCGCAGCAACACAACAGCAGTGTTTTACTAAGTACTTCTGCAGAAGGTGGGCTCATGGTTATTGTTGATATCCCAAATCAAAATTCCGTCTGAAAGAAAACGCGATTTTGATCCTAACCCTGCGTAGGATATTTACCAGAATAATGGAGCGTAAATTGAAATATTTGGCCCTAGCTACAATATTATTTTCTATATCACTTAGCGGATGCGCCATAACCGTAAGCGATTTAAAAAACAACAAATCATCCTTAGACGGCAGTTTCATTAGCAAGACGGGGTCCTCCGATACTTATCGAACCCTAAGGCTCATGGCAAGGCAGTGTCTGGAATATCAGTCATATTCAGGAAATCCGGTCATCGTGTTAAGCGAGTTTGACAGTGAGCGCAAAATAGGTGAGATCAATCAAAAGCTTCTTTCAGAGGGATTATTTATCAACAACACGCTAATTGAGATAGAGAACCATGGTGGTGACAAAGCTAAGATCAGTCTATACACAACTAAGAATATTTTGAGTACAGGCATCAGGTCGCCAAATATAAGTGATATCAAGCGATGGGCTGATGGGGACAGCGCCTGCTAACATTATACTTAGCGATACGATCAGGCATTCCAGCCTGAAAATTAGCAATTACCCTGAAATTGTTTTTTTAACGCTTAACTTGCATCTTTATAAGTGTACAGCCGTGTTGAAAGGGTTATTCCGGAGATAGCTTTACCCACCATGGCAGCAGTTCCTTATCACAACTCACCAGCCAGTCGGCGATGTCATGCAGCACATGATACAGGTAGTGATCCGAATCTATGCCGTTCAGTCGACAAACGGCCTATCCGTCCGTTCCCTGATCACCTTCGTGATCAGAGTCGAAGAACAGTTGGTTTTTTCGCCCCAGACTCACCAGCCGAAGAGCATTTCCCGCGATGTTATTACCCACTTCTAGCCAGCTATTTTCTGCATAGTACGCAAGGGCCAGCCACTGGTTTAAAGCATAAGCGAATGCTTCCGCCAGTTCTGAGTGCGCGACAGTGTTTTAACTTTCCCGCCACTAACCTTCCTAAGCCTTCAGGAGCGGTTTCGCCATATATTGGCGTTGTTAGCTGAACAGGTAAAAGTACACAATCCTCAATCAGGACGCAGGGAATGATACGGCTCTTATCTAGCGTTATTCAGTCTTAATGCTATTGCTTTGCCTTTGGATATACGGGGGTACATAGGCTTCCCGGCACGTATCCAGATAATCTGACCACCATTGCATCATCGCTTTTCGAGCATCGAGATATTCTGCTTTATGGATGTAAGCAGCTCGAACGCTATTGCGTTCCTGATGGCTCATCTGCCGTTCAACCGCATCCTGTGCCCACAGTCCAGATTCCATCAGGGCACTACAGGCCATTGCGCGGAATCCGTGGCCGCAGATTTCATCTTTCGTGTCATAACCCATCAAGCGCAGCGCCTTGTTGACCGTGTTTTCGCACATTGGTTTATACGGATTATGGTCACCGGGGAATATCAGTTCCAGATGCCCGGATATATTCCGTACTTGTTTCAGTATAGCGATGGACTGACGAGAGAGGGGAACGATATGTGGCGTGCGCATTTTGGCACCACGCCCGGAATAACGCACACCAGGAATAGATTCACGGGTAGCCGGAATGGTCCAGATTTTGTTTCTAAAATCGATCTCAGACCAACGGGCGAAACGCAGTTCGCTGGAGCGGATGAACAGGTGTAGAGTAAGTGAGACTGCCAAACGGGTTAATTCTCGCCCTTGCTTGTAGTCCTCAATGCAAGTCAACAGTTCCGGTAGTTTCTCCAGCGGAAGGGCAGGGTAGTGGCGTTTAACGGGCGGGGCGATTATACCGTCAAGATTTGCCGCCGGATTGTTCTCTATTAATTCCTGATGTACGGCATGACGCATGATGTTGCACATATGCTGTCGGGTTCGTGCCGCTACTTCCAGCAAACCTTTTTTCTCAATTCCTTTCAGCAGATCGATGAAGTGGCGAGTTTTTAGTTCTGTGACCGGCAGGTGTCCAATTATCGGGAAGATATGGTTATTCATGCTGGCAAGCAGACGGACGGCATGGTTCTCTGACCATGAGCGGTTGCTTTTATGCCATTCCAATGCCACATGCTTGAAGGTTTTTTCTGGTGAGGAAGTGGTTCTTTCAGCAGCGCGCTGTTGTGCTGGGTTGATATTCTGCGCCAGCAATTTACGGATGCCGTCACGCTGTTGACGAGCATCAGCCAGAGAGACATCAGGATAGGAACCCAAGCCGAGGCGGGATTCTTTTCTATTGATACGATATTTGAGATACCAGAGACGTGAACCACCTGGATTAACTAAAAGGTATAGGCCGTGAGAATCAGAAACTTTGAAGGGCTTTGCGGATGGTTTTAAGTTGCGGATTTTTGAGTCGTTAAGAGACATTTGGGGGTCACTCCGTCATCGAACCAACTTGACCCCAAATCTGACCACCAAATTCTCCCGATGCGGAGGGTAAACTGAAAATGCATCGGGAAGACTTTTCACGCTAACTTATTGAATCTGAATCACATAGGGATTCGCAAAGCGGCATGAAAACAAGAATTTGGCTCCTCTGACTGGACTCGAACCAGTGACATACGGATTAACAGTCCGCCGTTCTACCGACTGAACTACAGAGGAATCGGTTAAGTGCGATGGATAATAGCGGGAGCGTTTCGGGTTGTCAAAGACTGTTATAGCTCGGTGCGTTTGATTGCCGAACTAATAACCAACATATTGAAATTATTGCTCAAGTTGAGCACTAGAAAGCAATGAAATGCGCTGATTGGTGGGCAGATCTGCACCCTAAAATAGCAGAGATTGCTTTAAGATGGTGCAGGTTGGCATTGGCCTTATGACCGATTTCCGATACAAAACCGGAGCGTTGGTTAGCAGAATCATTGCTTTTCCTTATTTTACCTGTGGCTTATCAAGGAGGTATCACTTTTTCTTAGGTACAGGTACAAAATATGGCGCGCTTTTTGCTACCTCTTTAGGGTAACTACTCAGGAGGCAGACATGAATCTTAGACGGCTCAAGTATTTTGTGAAAATCGTTGATATCGGTAGCCTGACACAGGCTGCTGAGTTGTTGCATATTGCACAACCGGCGCTGAGCCAGCAGGTCGCGACGCTGGAGAGTGAACTCGAAAAACAGCTGCTGGTACGGAGTCGGCGTGGTGTTACGCCTACCGAGGCGGGGAAAATTCTTTATTCTCATGCACAGACGATATTGTCGCAGTGCGAACAGGCAAAGGATGCGGTGAGTGGTGTACGGCAATCAATGAGTGCGTAAGCGTTAGTCATAGAGCCAGCCATTTCCCGATGGCTGGCTATCAATCAATCTTTCTTGCTAGATGTTCTGTGGAATTATATATCTTTTCCGTGAGTCTCATCACAATTCCATAGTGTTATCGAGTTTCTTCCAAACAATGACGTTGCTCTTAAAAATAAAATGGTTTTTTAGTTTTTTTATTTATTTGGTTTATTTATCTGCAGCTTCATTTTATTGCCGCAATGTGAATATGATTTCCTTAAAATGGTAATAGACACTAGCGGTCATGCCATTCACAGTGTTACATTAATCTTCGTTATGTTTTCTCTAATCCTGTGCACCAAAGAACAGGTGTTGCCTTATGGGTGTATGACGGTTATTTTTTTGATTAAGGAGTTCAAATGAATAATATCCTCTCTCATCTTTTAATAAAGTTGGCAGAAAAAGAAGTTGGAGAAAAAGCGCTTAACGCGAAGATTGAATCGTTAGAGATGCTGATTTCTGCTATTGTTTCAACGTTTGATGATGGTAAAATCAATGAGTTAAATAAAAAGATAGAAGGTGTGGTTGCTGATGCTTCGCAGCGGAAGGATGAGCATAATTACTTAGCTTTCGAATTATTGGAAAAAAATATCAATCGAATCACAACCGTTTCATTACGGGAATAACTTTCTTATATATCAATGGTGACGACATTAATTGATCGCATATTAATTTCCACACATCAATTGAGAATTGATTATATCCAATAATAGAGAATACTTGTGCTATGCGTGACTTTGCTGAAAAAAATTGAAGGCGCCGACGTTGTCCGCGCCTTTCTTGCATTTATACGCTTTACTTCACGTCAACAACCTGCTTTTTTCGACGAACAAACTGATAAGCAATAGCCAGAACAATAAACCAAAGCGGCGTAACAACAAGCGCCTGACGTGTATCTGGCTGTAATGTTAACAGTACAATAACAAAAGCGAAAAAGGCCAAGCATACCCTGCACATAAAAACACCCAATGGCATTTTATATGATGACTCTGCATGTAGCTGAGGGCGTTTTTTACGATATGTCAGGTAAGAACATAGGATGATACTCCAGATGAACATGAATAAAATCGCGGAGACGGTGGTCACCAGCGTAAAGACGGTCATCACGTTCGGAATCAGGTAGATCAGCACCACGCCCGAGAGTAAACATATACAAGAAAACATCAGACCGGTTGAAGGAACCGCGCGTTTAGATAGCATGCCGAAGCTCTTCGGTGCATCGCCTTGTTTAGCGAGGCCAAATAGCATGCGGCTGGTTGAGAACACACCGCTATTGGCTGAGGATGCCGCAGACGTTAATACGACGAAGTTGATCATACTGGCGGCCGCAGGTAAGCCAACAAGAACGAACATTTCTACGAAAGGACTACGATCCGCAGTAATTGCCCCCCACGGTGTCACGGACATAATCATGATTAATGCAAAAACATAAAACATGATGATGCGAATCGGGATGGCGTTAATTGCACGTGGTAGAACGACTTTCGGATTTTTAGTTTCAGCGGCGGTAGTACCAACCAGTTCGATACCAACAAATGCGAATACGGCTATCTGGAACCCAGCAAAGAAACCACTTATCCCTTTAGGGAACATGCCGCCATCATTCCATAGGTTGTTAAAAGAGGCGACGTTTCCTGATGGAGAGGAGAACTGCATCATGACCAGCGCGACACCGACCACAATTAACGCAACGATAGCGACAATTTTTATCATTGCGAACCAGAATTCCATCTCACCAAACAGTTTTACGGTTGCCAGATTTAGCGTCAGTAATAGCAGAACGCAAAGCAGAGAAGAGACCCACTGCGATAAATCGGGGAACCAGAACTGAGAGTAAGCGCTAATGGCTACGACATCGGCAATTCCGGTTACGACCCAGCAGAACCAGTAAGTCCAGCCGGTAAAGAACCCCGCCCATGGCCCGAGTAGATCAGCAGCGAAATCGCTGAATGACTTATAGTTGAGATTGGAGAGTAATAATTCTCCCATTGCGCGCATGACAAAAAACAGCATAAAACCAATGATCATATAAACGAAGATGATCGAAGGACCTGCCATACTGATTGTTTTGCCCGAGCCCATGAATAGCCCAGTACCGATTGCTCCGCCGATAGCGATGAGCTGAATATGACGATTAGTCAGATTCCGTTGCAGTCCTTCTCCCTGTTCAGGGGCAAGGTCTGCGGTTTCTTTTAATTTTTCGACCATGTAAGTACACTTTCCTGTTTCTGTCTGTGATGTTTTTTTGAGCTCTTTGGCGGCTCTCATTTGCGAAAATCGAAACGAATAAGATAGCTCAACCGCAGTACTTATTACAGCGGATGTCTGAGATAAGCATAAAGAAGGCAGATAATGATGTAAGGTGATGCTGTATGTTTTTCGCCCTAAAATGAAGGAGAGATAAAACGATGAAAGGCATAGATATATAGGCCGAGCAGATTAACAAAATTGCCAACTGCTAACAATGCTATTATCGCGTGTAAAAAATTAATATGAAGTATTTGACAGGTGAGCTCTGGAGGAGAATAATCCCCCCCGTTGGGTCGTTAGCTCAGTTGGTAGAGCCGTTGACTCTTAATCAATTGGTCGCAGGTTCGAACCCTGCACGACCCACCAACAATTTCAAAGAGTTACAGTTTTATTTTAAACTTGTTATAATTTTGTTTTCTTTAGTCTCTTTCCATCAAATTGTATCCATCCTTTAATTTCATCGTATTTTTTATTAATTCCACTTTCTCTTTATTTTATTTCATGTCTATTTCAGTATTTTTCGCCTATATCTACGATGACCTCTGGCGTGTCCTTTATTCAATGACGTCTAACGTTGAGTGAAAATATAACGTGGTTGATGGTATAGCTTAAAGTTGCTACCTCGCTTGGTGAGGATGTGTCTCATGCACCCCGAAGAGTGGTGAGAAAGTGCTATGCTTAACGAACGGAATAGTCGATAGATCGTATTATGATGTTGCGAGTTGCATACACAGGGTTGTGTTCACATCCACTGGGGCGGCGTTTAGAGGTTGCTGAAGTTTCCTGGTTAGCCATAAGCAAGTTTTTGCTTTATTTCGGAGGTTCATGTGGGATTCGAAAAATTACTGGCTGTCATAGAAAAAAGTCACCAGGACCCAAAATCGGTTATCTCGTTGTCTGAACTAAGCCAGGCAATTCATGAGATAATTTGTACGGAAAGTTCAAAAGAGTACAAAATAAATGAGTGCTTTACCGAGCTGAGGGAGTTGGTTGATGAAAGAAAAGCACTTTCCAGGAAGCAGTTCCTGGATAAAGCGTTGGTGACGGAATTAACGCTTTATAAAAAGAAAGAAGAGGCGCTACTTCTGAAACTCATGAGTATCGGAAATAAATAGACGAGGGTCTCTATTTTTAAATCAGGGACGATAGTGGTAAATATCACTACACCGCCAGATCAAATTACTGAAATGGCAGTGTAGCAATTAGTGCTATTTACGGTAGCTGGTTTTGATTTGTTTAATCGTGTTATCAAAAACGGCAGCTTGCTCGGCATCTTCCAATTGAGCAATATATCTTTCCATATTGATGATAACTTTACCGGCGTCCGCCTGGCCGATTGCTTTTAATAACAGCGTAACCATAGCTTTCAGGCAGGTAACCTCATGGGCCAGTGTTTCAGCGGATGCGGCAGTAGAAAAATCTGCGTTGCTCATGTTTTCTCCTCAACAAGAAAAAGACGTTTTCCTTCGCCTGCTGCGGGCGTCACCGCTGACACGACAGGCAAAAATAGATAGGGGTAGTATACCATAAAGCATATTATGGATTGATATTATTCGCGGATAACACCATTTTAGTGACTGTTTTTTATGCATTTAATTTATTAGAATAGCGTCTATATTTTGGCTGTTGTTTTGTGGCAAAAGATATAGATGTGTTTCGTTTAATACATATGATGTTAACTATGGACGTTTTTCCCTGAATGCATTATTTGTATAATACAGTTATAGGCGATGATAAAATTCTTAACAATAGCTCGATTACAATAGTGACTTTTTATTGACATTTAAGATGCAAAGCCAATTGCATGCCATTTAATTCACATTGTTTTTCATACATTTTGTGCCATGGAACTGTTTATAAGCGTGCGGCGTATTTGAAATGTTAAGAGTGTGATCAACATACATCTTCAGGTTAACAATATATTGTTATGATCGGGAAATGCGCTTTATTCCTTCTCGGTATATTTTAAAATACATATTCATATAAATCTGTGTTCATTATTTTTTGAAACCAACGTAGTATCACCTGCAAGCAACTTTTCATGTAAGTGTTACTCCCTTTTTTGGAGAATTATTCTTTGATTAGCGTTTTTCTTGTTGATGACCATGAACTGGTGCGGGCAGGGATACGACGCATTCTTGACGATATCAAAGGTCTGAAAGTAGTTGGTGAAGCATGCTGTGGTGAAGATGCCGTGAAATGGTGCCGAAGCAATGATGTTGACGTTGTTCTGATGGACATGAGCATGCCGGGCATCGGTGGGCTTGAAGCAACGCGTAAAATTTTGCGGTTTACTCCAGATATAAAAGTCATCATGCTCACCATTTATACGGAAAATCCATTACCCGCTAAAGTGATGCAGGCGGGTGCCGCGGGATATGTTAGTAAAGCTGCTGCCCCTCAGGAAGTGATCTCCGCCATTCGAGCCGTACATGCAGGGAAACGGTATATTGCTTCTGATATTGCTCAACAGATGGCATTGAGCCAGTTGGAGCCGCAGACGGATGCGCCGCTTGAGTGTTTGTCTGAACGCGAATTACAGATTATGCTAATGATAACGAAGGGGCAAAAAGTGACTGAAATCTCAGAACAGCTCAATCTTAGCCCTAAAACAGTGAACAGCTATCGTTACCGCATGTTCAGTAAGCTGAATATTAACGGTGACGTAGAATTGACTCATCTGGCTATCAAGCACGGGCTTTTTACCGCGGAGACATTGTTAAGTAGTGAGTGAGAGTTTCGATGCTTCGGCATTTTTAAAAACGGTAACGAGCCAGCCTGGGGTCTACCGTATGTACGATGCCGGCAATACGGTCATCTATGTTGGTAAGGCAAAAGACTTAAAAAAACGACTTGCCAGCTATTTCCGCAGCCATGTTGCCAGCCGTAAAACCGAGGCGTTAGTCAAAAGCATCAAGCATATTGATGTCACGATCACGCATACAGAAACTGAAGCCTTACTGCTAGAACACAACTATATTAAGCTTTATCAGCCGCGTTATAACGTCTTGTTACGCGATGATAAATCCTATCCCATGATCTTCCTAAGTGGTGATGCTCATCCACGCTTGACGGTTCACCGTGGCGCTAAGCATGCGAAGGGCGAATATTTCGGCCCGTTTCCCAACGGAAATGCCGTGCGTGAAACGTTAATCTTGCTGCAAAAACTGTTTCCGGTACGCCAGTGTGAAAATAGCGTCTATCGCAATCGCTCTCGCCCTTGTCTGCAATATCAAATTGGTCGCTGCCTTGGGCCTTGCGTTAGCGGTTTGGTTAGCGAAGAGGATTATCGGCAGCAGGTTGAGTATGTTCGCCTGTTCTTGTCTGGTAAAGATCAGCAAGTATTGAATCAACTCATCTCACGGATGGAGTCGGCCAGTCGTGACCTGCGTTTTGAAGATGCCGCACGGATACGCGATCAGATTCAAGCGGTTCGTCGGGTGACGGAAAAACAATTTGTTTCTGGTGACGGCGAAGATTTGGACGTCATCAGTGTTGCTTTTGATGCTGGCATGGCCTGTGTATATGTCCTTTTTATCCGACAAGGGAAAGTGCTTGGCAGCCGGAGCTATTTCCCCAAAGTGCCTGGCGGTACGGAATTGGGGGAAGTCGTACAAACTTTTGTCGGGCAATTCTATTTACAAGGGAACTCAGGCCGAACGCTTCCCACAGAAATTTTGCTTGATTTTACCTTGCCTGATAAAGATTTGCTTACCGAATCCCTAACGGCGGTTGCGGGGAGAAAAGTCCAAATTCAGACGAAACCCCGTGGCGATCGTGCTCGCTATCTAAAACTAGCGCGGACGAATGCTGCTACGGCGCTAGTTACAAAATTGTCTCAGCAATCCACCATTCATCAGCGTTTGGCTGCATTAGCCAACGTCTTGCAGTTGCCCGAAATCCACCGAATGGAGTGTTTTGACATCAGTCATACTATGGGTGAACAGACGGTGGCATCCTGCGTGGTATTTGATGCTAACGGCCCGTTACGTTCGGAATATCGCCGCTATAATATCAGTGGTATTACGCCTGGTGATGATTATGCCGCCATGGCGCAAGTCCTCCAGCGCCGGTATGGTAAAGCGTTAGATGACAGTAAAATACCGGATGTCATTGTGATCGATGGTGGGAAAGGACAGCTCGGTCAGGCTCAGGCCGTGTTTGACTCTTTGCAAGTATCGTGGGATAAAAATAAGCCTCTGTTGCTCGGTGTCGCGAAAGGCAGCGATCGTAAAGCCGGGCTGGAAACGCTGTTTCTTGAGGCGACGGGTGAGGGAATGGCACTGCCTGCTGATTCTCCAGCGCTGCACGTTATCCAGCATATTCGCGATGATTCGCATGACCATGCGATTGGCGGACATCGCAAGAAGAGAGCAAAAGTAAAAAACACCAGTACGTTGGAGCTTATTGAAGGTGTCGGCCCTAAACGTCGCCAAACCCTGTTGAAATACATGGGAGGGCTACAGCCTTTGATGAATGCCAGCATTGAGGAGATTGCAAATGTTCCAGGAATTTCGCATGGATTGGCAGAAAAAATCTTCCATGCATTGAAACACTAGGGACAATGTAGCAACATACTCCTAGTATCCACTCCAGCCAGATAGTTACCTAAGCGCTATGCAATTTAATATACCGACGTTGCTTACCCTGTTTCGTGTTGCTCTTATTCCGTTTTTCGTGCTGGCGTTTTATCTTCCATTCGTCTGGGCACCGCTGCTTTGCGCGTTGATCTTCGTGTTTGCTGCCGTAACGGATTGGTTTGATGGTTTCCTTGCCCGCCGCTGGAAACAAACCACGCGCTTTGGTGCCTTCCTCGATCCTGTTGCGGATAAAGTGATGGTGGCTGTCGCGCTGGTGTTGGTTGCGGAATATTATCATTCTTGGTGGATTACGTTGCCTGCTGCAACGATGATCGCGCGAGAAATCATTATTTCAGCATTGCGCGAGTGGATGGCTGAAATTGGCAAGAGAAGCAGCGTTGCTGTGTCGTGGATAGGGAAGGTCAAAACCACGGCTCAGATGATGGCGCTTTTTGCTTTGCTATGGCGCCCAGAACGCATTGTTGAAGGTATTGGCGTTGCGGCGTTGTACATAGCAGCAGTGCTGACTTTTTGGTCCATGTTTCAATATTTGAATGCTGCGCGCCACGATTTGCTTGAACCTTGATCGAAGCGCCGTAAAAACCAGCAAACGAATGCGGTTGCTTGATAATTCTGTTGACTCATTGCGTCAGGTCAGTAGAATGCACCGCATCAACAGCAACGCTGGTTTGTAAGAAGTTAGATAAATCAGTAAGTTCTGTGTTGCGGGAATAGCTCAGTTGGTAGAGCACGACCTTGCCAAGGTCGGGGTCGCGAGTTCGAGTCTCGTTTCCCGCTCCAATTTAAAGCATCGGCAATTGCGGATGTTGGTTACTAAGACCTGAATATTTTGGCGCGTTAACAAAGCGGTTATGTAGCGGATTGCAAATCCGTCTAGTCCGGTTCGACTCCGGAACGCGCCTCCAATATTTAAGCCCGGGTGGTGAAATCGGTAGACACAAGGGATTTAAAATCCCTCGGCGTTCGCGCTGTGCGGGTTCAAGTCCCGCCCCGGGCACCATTGATAAATCAATAGACGTCAACCGACGTCTATTTTTTTGCCTAAAATCCACGGTTTTACTGGCTTCCACTTCATTCCATACTCTCCCAACGTCAACGCAATTCAATCGACATCAACTTGCTTGTGAGTATACATCTGAGTATATATGTTGGTTCTATCTTGCTCTGTATACTCACCGTAAGCACCAATGAGGATATTGATAATGGCTCTGACCGATATCAAAGTGCGTTCGGCAAAACCAGAAGAAAAAGAGTATTCACTGACTGACGGTGATGGGATGTTTCTGCTGGTTCATCCCAATGGTTCCAAATACTGGCGGCTGCGCTTTCGTTTTGGTGGCAAGCAACATCTCATGGCATTAGGCGTTTATCCTGAAGTCTCTCTTTCTGAAGCGCGTCAGAAACGGGATGAAGCTCGGAAGCAGGTCGCTGCGGGCATCGATCCCCGCGAACATAAGAAAGCGGTAAAAGCCAAACAGGAAGAGGATGAAAAGACCTTCGAAGTTGTGGCTCGCGCCTGGCACGCCGACAACAAGAAATGGTCTGAATCCCATGGCGAGCGTATCCTGAAAAGCCTGAGCGACAATATTTTCCCCGTTATTGGCAACACACATATCGCAGATTTGAAAACACGCGACTTACTGGCACCGATCAAAAGTGTTGAACGTTCAGGACGTTTAGAAGTGGCGAAGCGTCTAAAACAGCGTGTGACTGCCATCATGACCTATGCCGTACAAAATGGCTTGATTGACTATAATCCGGCGCAGGATATGGCGGGGGCGATTATGCCCGGCAAAGTCGAACATCGCCCGGCGTTGGAGCTTGAACGTTTGCCTGAACTCCTTGGTCGCATTGATGGTTACAAAGGCCGTGAGTTTACCAAGTGGGTTATTAATCTCTCCTTACTGATTTTCATTCGTTCAAGCGAGCTCCGTTTTGCTCGCTGGCCGGAAATCGACTTTGAACGAGCATTGTGGACGATTCCCCCTGAACGTGAACCGATTCCAGGAGTGAAATTCTCCGAACGCGGTTCAAAAATGCACACACCACATCTTGTTCCACTGAGCCGTCAGGCACTGGAGATCCTTAAAAAGATCAGAGAAGTGAGTGGGCATTGCGAGCTGGTTTTCATTGGCGATCATTCGTCACGAAAACCCGTTAGTGAAGGGACGGTAAACAAAGCGCTGCAAACCATGGGCTACGACACGAAAACGGAAGTATGTGGTCACGGCTTTCGTACTATGGCCTGTAGTTCACTGATTGAGTCGGGCTTGTGGTCTAGGGATGCGGTAGAGCGACAGATGAGCCACCAGGAACGTAATGGCGTTCGCGCGGCGTATATCCATAAAGCAGAGCATCTGGATGAGCGTAAGCTGATGCTGCAATGGTGGGCTAATTTTCTCGATGCGAATCGGGAGAAAGCGGTTAGTGCGTTTGATTTTGGGAAGTTGATGGTGGGCTGATATGGTAGCATACGGGCAGGCTGTAGTTCTGACTGACTCAGGTTACAGTTTGTTCTGTGGGTAAGAACACTGTTCATATAACTAATAATCACACCAAATACTTGGATATGAGTTTTATGTATTTCTAAAATAATGAACGTTGTCATCAGAGGGAGGGAGGGCATGCTGTGGAGAGTTGTTCGTATCGACTTCACTGAGCGTTGTGCCTGTGTGTTCGGCAGTAAGACACACGACATCACGTCTGGTAAGGGCTTTGTTGTTGTTGATCATGAGGGTAACGAACGGTTCGCAGGTCCTGACTGTGTGCGGAATCCCAATTACGTCAGTAATCCTGGGGAAAAAGTTCCTGATTTGACGAAAGGATGTTTAGAGCCAGGGGGGGAAGTGGGTGGGGATACCTCTAAGGCACCGCCCAAAATAGCCACTGGGAAAGTAGGGGGCACGTCTAAAAAGGACGATCATAGTAACCAAAATGCTATTGCTTATTTGCTACTACGTGTTGAGAAACTTAAAAATTTTCCCAAAATAAAATACAAAAAACTTGATGAGCTATATGAGCGTTATCAACGTGATAGTTTAACCGAGGGTGATTTTATTTTCTTGAATAGGTTAATTGAGAGCAAATCATTTCCTGAATATTCTCTTAGGAATTTACAGGCTATATACGCTTGTGAATTTTGGATTAATCAATTTATAAAAGTTAATCAAGATAAAGATCTAAGCTATGTCGACAGTCTGAAAAGCTATCTTCATGCAAAACTAGCATTAACACCATCTCAAATTAGTGGATTAAACAAGTGGTTCGATAATTCTAGCGGGCGAAAAATGGTCAGATTAAAACCCAATCCTTTTGTTATTGACCCCTCTGAATACTGGAAGAAAGATTAATTTAATATTCTTTCGTTAGTAATACCTATAAAGGTCACACTAGGCTGTGTCCCGTAACTATTTTGTGTACAGTTCAGCATTGTCATAACTGTACAAAAAAATGCTAAGCGATAAAGAACGACCAAATAGATGAATATTTAACCAAAAATCATATCTCGGAAATGATTCTTGCAGCACTTTTTAGCGTGTAGGGAAGTTAAGGGACAGACCCTAAAACAGGTGTGCTTACAGTCGCATAACACGGTTTTAGATGGGTAACCATTTCGGGTATTAGAGCCTGATTTAGGGGCATTTTTCTCGTGCCAGAGATGCTCAGTGAGTTCAGCATTGAGCGCCGTTTCGACGGTTAACTTCGTCAACATGCGGGAAAACGCATTGAGGTCAGCTTCGGTTTTAAGGCCTTTAGCCAATTCAGCAGCCAGTGCTTTGAGTTTCTTTTCGCCCATCGTTGCCTGTCTCTGTTGTTGGAGTGAACATATCAAAAAAGGCAATTACACAATGTAAATTACAGTCTCTTGTACGTTGGTATAGTGAGCACTGTAACACCTTCAATTTTCACATATATTACCGACCTAACGAAAGAATTCTTCGGAAATTATGTTCTAATTTTTCCTCAGCAGTGTCTAAATCACAACCCCATATTTCTGAAATACCTTTAATGGCTTTATCCACATCCCAAGGAAATAAATTTCTTCCATATAACTTCGCAAAAGGAGCATCCGTTTCTGTCAATAATCTATCTTTAGGTATTCGCCCTATTATATCCTTCCCTTTTTTTGAATTTAACATTGCCGGCCCAACTGAGAACCACGCTCCAATATCTATCGCTTTATCAAGCTCTGTTTTTGTGCCAGTAAACCAATGAAATATTGGAACTCCGTCAATCCCTTTTAATTCATCCACAACTTTATCTGCACATCCTCGTGAATGTATGGACATAATCCTCCCTCCTTGATTATTTACCTCCCTTAAAATATGCCTGAACACTTTCAGTTGGATCTCAGCATAGTTTTTATAATCCGCCCCACCATCAAGCCCTATCTCTCCAACATATTTTACTTGAGGTAGTAAAATATCAAAGATGCCTAATTCTTCGTGCCTCAAGTGGGCTAATTCAGGATGAAGTCCTAAAGCAGTTTTTATTCTTTTGCAGCCAGAAACAAGTTTATTGCTACCAATATACGCTTGCGGCGTAGTTGTGACAGAAAGGACATATAGTCCTTTCTTATCACATTGATTAATAATCTCATTTGGATCTTTATATAGATCCAAATGACAATGCATATCAAATTTCAAACCAGTTTTTCCTTTTTCAAGAAAGCTTCCACTTCTTGTAATCCTTCAAAGAATACATTTTCATACTTGCTGACATCCTGCTCTTTAAGCTTTCCAGATTTCAATACCCACGCCTTCAAATTTCTTTTTTTAGCATTTTCAATCGCCATCATTACTGAGAAGATATCATCTCTTCCATCTTTTTTATTCTTAACAAAATTCCGTAAATTAGCATATGATGCCTGGTGATATGTTATTGTTTCTTGAATTCCTCCTCTTAGTAGGGATGCTCGCCTTATCATGCAAGGCACACAATAGCCACATTGTTTATGTTTTCTTTTCCAGTGGCTGCATGAAACTGTGGAATCAACAACTTGGGCTAATGTATTCTTATCTTTACATTGACTAACCATTTTCCCTTTTGTTTCGAATTGATACGGGTTAGTAAAATTCATTTTAATCCCTATGTCATCAAAAATAGACTGTATCATTTCCATAAAATGTGGATGAGTAGTTCTTGTGCTAAGCGAACCTATTCGGCGATTTGTTAGTGGTGCATTCAAGGAGATAAAGCCATTCTCAGGGACATAAATAGATATATTACTATAGTCATTAGCTTTCATTACGGCATCTGCACCAACAGCGGCAAATGCCAAGAAGTTCAAGCTTCTTGTTCTCATTGTAATATCTCTTTGCATACCTCTTCCTATAGGGTTTGCACTGGTACATAGCCTTGAAAATGACCCTATACTTTTAATCCCCTCGGCTATTTTTTCTTGTTTGGCCTTATCTCCTTTGTAAGAATGGCTTATTAGTAATGGTTTTTTTCCGTCGGTTAGAAGATCAATAACACCTATTGCGCTGTCCAATCCTCCTGAAAATAGAGAAATACAATCTAACCCATTTAAATTTATCAACCTACGACCATTAACTGGTTTAAATGGAACAGGAGGTTTCATTCCATCTTTTTTAAAGTCGAAACTCCAGACATCTCCACTCAAGAACTGTAAGGCTTTTTCAATATTTTCTTTATTCTTTATCCAAATAGATGGATTTATGACCCTAACAGATACGTTTATGTCCCGTGTCCAACCATCAAAGCAATCATCACGAACTATAAATGTATCAGCGGCTGTCACGGCCATTGATATTGTCAGAAAATCCATCACCTCATCTGATATTTGAAATCCTAATCTTTTAATTGCGTCGTATACCGGTTTTCCTATAGTTGCAATATCATCACGAGGTTTAATTCCATTCTTCGCAACGACGCCATCACGGTTATAAATTTGAACTGAAATTGTAGAATCATTCGATGCTGGCAACCGACTATAATTATGATCTATATAAATATTCATTCGCTATACCCCTTCCATTCATCCCAAACTTCAGTAATAACATCTTTTTGAATTTTAATTATATCTGACTTTGAAAAGGACCTAATATTTTTACTTATTTTCGGTTCCATATGGTTATCAACTATTGCACTGATATACTCATGCAAATCATTTTCTGCATTCTGCAATTCTTTCGCTGATTGTGCATTATTCCAAGCTTTCCCTACATCCATTGTAACTTGAATAAAAATACTATCAGTTAAATAGCAAATCATCGTTTCAATTAGAACATCGTCTGTAATATCTTGTGGGTTAAATGTAGTCTTCCCATCTAAAGCTTCGACTAAAGCATCATTCATTGCGGTTTGAATTTTATCGGCATCCTCACTCCCATCAGAGAGGGCTTGGGATATTCTTGCAATTGCGTCTTCACATGAGAGCCCATTAAGGCTACTCAGGTCAATTATAGGATTACTGTTCTGATAGTTTGCAACTCCATCATTTAGTAATTCAAATAAATTACCACCAGCACTAACAATATTACCAAGTCGCTCGTTAGCTGAATCTCCTCCACCTGTTACTTGTCGGGAGTAGCGTCCAAGAGCACCTTTTAGTGAAGCGATATCTCTGCTTCGAGCAAATCGACCAAAAAGAGTCCTAAAACCGCTTAAGTTTTTATTTTCTCCATTTTTTGTTTGATCTGCCCAAGGTGGAACAAGGGCATTTCCGTTTTTAGGTCCTTTACTTGACTGTGACGTCCCCATATTTCCTCCTTATTTAAACCAATTTTTTTCTTTTATAAGCGCATTCATCCAATGCGGATTATCGTTTATGCCACTTATAAATCTTTTAAGGATTTTTCCTGCTTCGATATGCTTATCTGCAATTAATACAGCCCCAGCAAAACCAGCAGGTTGTTTACTCCATTCAGTTATAGTTCTAAGGTGTTCAATCAAACTTTCCATAACTGGAATAAACTCATCTTGAGATATATCGCGTAACGCAGTTAAAGCGACTTGAGAACTTTTTCTTGTCGTTGTAATCAATACACTTAACGCATCCCTTGCTTTTGGAGACAAACCCATTACATAATGGCCTGCTGGCATTGTTTCGCGTGATAAATAGATTGATGCTCGTAAATCCTTATCACTCAATTTTGGTTCGATATCAAACCACTTTAAAATAAAATCACTGATTGCATCATCTTTTGTCCAGGATTCTGGTACAGAATCAGGTAATTCCTTAGGTTTCGTGCTTTCTATTTCACTAAATAATTTCTTGTAGTCTTTATTAGTATCAATCATTGAATATAAATCATTGGCAGCAGTCTCTCCTGCACATCTTTCAAATATTACTAACTTCGTAATGACGTTCTCATCTAATGAGATACTTCTTCTTCTAGCAATATTTGATCTCATTTTTACAACATTTAGTAATCTCTTAACTATTCTTGGATTACCATGTATTATTGGTGAGGTTGCAAATATAGGTGCCAACCGGTCTACTTGATCATATGCCCTTGCTAATTCTAAATTATTTTCTCCTTCTAGTATTTTTATAGCATCTTCTTTCTTCATAGGATCCTTATGCCATGATTCCTGTAAAGACTTCTCCAATGCTATCCTTAGCTTTTCTACCAAATCACTATTTACCCCTGCATTAACTGCATGAAGCATGAAAAGATATGATCTTATTTCTAAAAGACCTGTTCTTGGAACTCGGATAGGGACTTGTATTAGTTTATCCAAGTAATCAATATGGTGTCTTGCCGAAGTTCCTTTGAAGTACTCTGATACGGATGTTCTTATCATATCTTCATCAGCAGCAATCACAAATGCCGTATTTGGTAGGAATAGAAATAATCGTATAGCTTCTAATGTTTGTATAGCATTTTGTGGCAAGCAACGATCTAGGTTATCAATGAAAACAATTAAATTCTTCCCTAAGTCTTTTAAAATTACACTATATTCTTCTCTAAATAAATTTATTTGCTGTGGTGGCGTTAATACTTCTTTATCTTTAATTAATCCACTATTTGCGAATTCATTTCCTGTACTAATGGCTTCTTGGTATGTGTTTTCATTAACACCGTTACTGATAATATTTTTAATTGCTCCAACCCCCTTAGAAACCATCCCACCAGTGGGAATGCCGAGAGCTAAAGCAATGCCTTCTAGGGTGTAGCCTAATGCCCTCACTTTATCTACTCGGTTAAATAAACTGAATGTCTTCTCTACAAGGCTTGGGTCTCCTTGGGCTGCTTCGTTAAGTTTGGTTGCAATTACTTCCAGTAATGCAGCTCTTGCGTCATCATATCCCTGATACAGCCAGGCATCGAAATTTACAACTAAGATATCTTTACCATCTTCTTCACTTATCTGTTTTTCTATAATTTTTAGTAGTGAGGATTTCCCAGCGCCCCAGTTACCAAATATTCCAATAGATACTGGTAACATATTTTCAGACTTCAATATATCCACTGCTAGACTTGAAACTTCGCCAAAATTTAAGTAATCAATGTTGGATTCTACGTCAGCCCACATGTGCACTCCCTATTGTTAAACGGCGAACAAACACTTTTATTAATTTCAGATTGTAATTATTGCGTGGTAATCTATTTGCAATAGAACAGTATTACTAACAAGTTTCGTTTAAGGGTGGATACTTAGCCGAAGCAAGTAGCATATTGTATAATTTAGGAGCAGTCATAAACATATGCAACTCAATCCTTTGTAATGCTTCAAAAACCCGTTCCTGATCAAGTTCTGCATACCTTTCTGTTGGATCTGTTGTATTACGGTTGTTAAGTAATCTTTTAACGACTGATGTTGAAAGACCTATATTCATCGTTTCAGCAGCCTGGATCACCGGGTACTTGTGCTGCAGAACCAAATTGATACATTCCCGTTTGAACTCATGGGTAAACTTTTTTCTTCGCATTCTCACCTCGTTAGCATTGCTCATTATATCTCTAACAAAGTGTCCGAAATGATTAGACCATTACTGTGGCAGGACTTACGCTGAGGGAGGGACGTCCATCACATCATTACAGTGTGAATGCGGTCATGAATGATACCTTTGAATGCTGGGTATTATGGCCTAAAAACCTGCCCTCGATGCCATTCCACAAACTGCTCAAGCGGGTAATACTCCCGCTTTTTAGGCAGAAACAGCGGCTTTCCCTCAAAATCCCAGAATAGCCGTTCGACAATCGTGCTGCCGTTTGCACCTTCAGAAACCATCAGTTTCATGCTGTTATCAATACTGATAACGCCAATATCAAACGCAGAGTGATGTACTGAGCACAAAGCTAATCCGTTGGTCACGGTGCAAGGGCCACCATATTGCTTCCATTTGATGTGCGCCGCTTCGAGGCCGACAGGCGTTGCATCGTGTCGTAAATCATAACCACATACCGCACAGCGGTATTGATACGCACGTAGTACCGTTTGACGGAAATGAGGATCGCGAGACTTGCGTACATCATCTAGCGACAGTTCCAGGCGGTTGGCAATTACGTCCTGAACACTTTCAGGAAAGTGCTCGCTTAAAATCTGCTGAGCCAGTTTATCGATAAGTTGAGGTTGTTTGCATAATAGTTGATAGCTGACTTCATCAAATCCCCCCATGACGCTGTGCTTAATCAGCTCACGATTTGGCGGCTCTTTACTCCCTTTCTGCGGTGAACAATACTCGTCGTTCTGCAACTGCCAAAAACCATCTCCCTTCAGCCGCCAGAAGGGCATTTCAGGGTAATGAGCACGCCGCTGCGGCCCAAAGCTGTTCAAAAGTGCCAAGAGCTGCGGACGGATTTCGTCTCCATAGTGAAACAGGCGCGGGTGTCCTTGTTGATAGGCCGATAGAACATAAAGCAGCAACAATGGCTTATGAGGCGCACGTTGATCACCTTTACGCCATATAGACATATTGGAAATTGCTGTTTGAAGTTCCTGGACAGATGGCATACGCAACATGAGCTGAAAAGGGATATGTTGCGATAATGCTCGCAAAATCAGTGGGATTCAAGCCTCCTGTTGCTCTTAGAATGTTACCTCACGCCACCTTATCAACGTAGATAACCCTGTGATGTTGGGCATCGGTGATACGTTGCATATGTGAGATTCTGGCGATGAGTAAAAAGGTGAGCAGATCCTTTATGCCATATTTTCTGTAGATATTATTTTTCATGTTGTTGGCGGTTTTATGCGTTATCGCCATGTTTTTCGCGATGGTTTTTATGGCAACGCCATCCAGCCAATAGCCGAAAAATATTTTCTCATTCGGTGATAACGATATCGTCTTGCCTTTTATTTCTCTGAACGATGACAGGGCAGAGATCACTTTTTTAATCGTACTCATCGATGCGTGTTTTGATAACAGCAATACCTTTTTAGCCACCATCACGGGTGTATGTTTACGGTTATTTAGAATAATAATGAATGCCCGTTGACGGTCGGTAATGATGTGCGTCAGTAGCGTCATTTCGATACCGTGTTCAATATCAACAACAGTGATGGGTACATTACCGCCATCCTTATTTCCCAGACAGGTAAACGCCGCCGTGGTGAAAGGGCAGCGGCTGAATATTTCAATGCTCATGGCGATAGTGGTTCAGTAGAAAATAGCAAAGTGATATCTGACGACGCATCATCCCTGTAACAGCTTTAATACGTTTCCCGACTGCTGATTGGCTTGCGACAAGACGGCCATCGATGCCTGCTGTAGGATCTGGGTTTTTGTCATCGCGGAAACCTCAACGGCATAATCCGCATCCAATATGCGGGAGCGGGCGGCAGCGGTGGCAATTTTCTCCTGTGACAGCACGGTAGTGACGGATTCAAAGCGGTTCATCTGGCTACCGTATTCACTGCGGTAACCGTCCAGTTTTTTCAGCGTATTATCGAACGTGGCTAATGCCGCTCTGGCCTGTTCAGGTGTACCCAGCGTCACAGAGGAAAGCCCCAGCGATTGGCTATCTGCTGGCGTTGGGTTGAGGGTGACCGTTTGCAATGCATCACCGAAACTCGCTCCGACGACAAACGTCGTTTCTTTGCTGATCGGTACTGAGGGCGGCAGTGGCGGGGCAGGCTCTGTCGGTGTGGGAAGTTCATCCCAGCTTGCGCTGCTATTGAATACGCCGCTGCCAACCACAATGACAATCAGATCTTCTGTTACCTCATCAATATGAATTTTTTCCAGTCGGTTTGCTGCGCCCACATTTCCATCGTTAAAGCCCCCGGTGTTGGCATCTTCAAAACGGTCGCCATCACCGCTGTAGGTGATGGTCATACCCTGATAAGTGGTCTGCGCCCCTGTATTGATATTGTATTCCCCGGCTTGCAGCAGCGAATCTGCCGAGTAGGTGGCTCCAGGTAAAAAACCGTTATCTTGCGTAATCACGGCGGTGTTCATGGTGGTTTCATCCGTTACGCCGTTTGCTGACCAGACGATATCGGCGTCTGCTCCTTCTGCGGGTGTACCGGCCAGATGCCTGCCATCTCGCGCAAAGAGCTGGATATCGTCATCGGCGCTTAATGAGTCGATGGTGATGGTAATATTTTTTGCGCCAGCAGGAATGTAAGCCAGCGAAATCACCCCAGAAGGAAATTGATGATTGATATTGGGGACAGGAAACTTTTCAGCCAGTGGCACCGTATCGCCCAGTTTGGCAGGCCGGGGGCCTGGTTCAGTGGGGGCCAGCGGGTAACGACCAAAGATTTGAGTCGATGAAGCGATGCGGTCGATCTCTTCCCTAATCTGCTGATATTCACCGTTCAGGCTGGTCTGGTCGGTATCTGACAACGTGCCATTTGCCGCCTGCACCGCGAGTTGCCTGCCACGTTGTAGCAGATTATTGATGGCATTAAGCCCGCTCTCAGCCGTTTGCATTAGGCTGAGGCCATCTTTCATTCCGTTAGTGATGACGCTGTTGGCATTCAGATTAGCGGTCATCCGGTTGGCAATAGCCTGACCAGCGGCATCATCCTTCGCACCATTGATGCGCAGACCCGATGAAAGCCGTTCAATCGCCTGGCTCAATCGTGTTGCCGATTTATCCTGTTGATTCAGTATCGTTAAATGCAGAGAGGTAATCGGGGTCATTGCGCATCAGTCCTGATTTGGCAAAAGCAACGGGATGGCTTTTATCTGCCGATTATTGATTTATCGGATGACAGGTAATAGTCAGCCCTTCCCGATAATGGAAATAAAAACAGATAAAACATTATGTTATGGTTATTCTCGGCAATAGCTTATCGACGGTAGCGATCAAAAGATAATCGTTTTGATAGATCGATGCGATCGTATCGATCGGCGTTACCGATCAAAAGCGCTCTGAATCAGTGTTCACGTAACGGTATGAAAATTAAGCAGGTCGGTAGTCTGCCCAGTAACCAAAGCAGGCAAAGAAAACGTATTCGTCAATCATTGCCCGACGTGCTGGCTGAGTGCGTAGGCGGGTGCTAATCCACATCTGAATCTGTCTGTCGGTTTTATCAGCCAGTGATGTCCATTCACGATAAGACAGGCCGTTAAGTAGTTCAGACCAGCACAGTAGTATTAACGTTTCCTGAATGCCGGGTTCATTTTCCCGATCAAATAGTCTTTGAAGGGTGTAACTCAATTCATCCAGATGCAGCCGGTCACATTCGCTGATTAGAATGCCGCCCAGCATTGGATACCATCGAAGGTATCGGCTGGCCTCCACTGGCAGAGTGGCTCTGCTGGTAGCCTCAATACGCGATGCTCTTGATTTCTGCACTAGTTTCGCGGGGGCAATCAGATGCGCCTTATGCTGGTCTGGCAGGGAAACTGCCGTCAATCTCAACCGATGGAAAGTATGAATTTTTCTCGTACTGATACCCTGATGGATGGCGTGTGCAGCACTGTTGTCAAGATGGTTTTGGTATTTATCCAGCAACGTGGATAGTGTCGTGTGGCGTGTCATTTGGAAAGTCTCCAACATGCTGAATAACAGACAGACGATATTCTCCGGAGGATCGGACGGCTGCCTGTTATTCAGGGAATAATTAATTAAGGGGGGTGAACTGAAAGGCGTCGTTTCTGGCTGGAATGATGGGATACGAGCAGCGGCCCTGAATTAACTATTCCGATGACCTTCTTCTTCAGGTACATAGCCATTATCTTCAACGACTACACTGTAGATTCCGTCTTTACACGCCGGGCAGAGTTTCTTTCCTGTATAGCGGTTTTGGCACAACACGCAATACCAGGTGTTCGGTTCAGGAGGAACGTAGCTGGCACGGATCTTCTCCCGCAGTTTTTTAATCCTCTCTTCTTCTTTCTCTTCGGGGTCCCGGTAGGCACATGCCTTCAGTTTTCTTGAATCTATACTGAACCGATCATGCTCAAACCAGGCTTCTTGATATTGAGAGCCGTTATGCAGAGTTAACGTACAGCCACAGGATGCACACGTCCAGTGACCCAGGGGCAGGCGGCTAGCCTCAGTTGCATTAACAAAACGATTTTTGGCGTTGTTAGCCAGATAGCATTTTAGAAAGCGCATAAATTGATTCCATTCCTGACGATAACGAGCTTAGTGGAAGCGATTGTCCCAACGCTGTTGGCAGGAAAATGAGTCATGTTTAGAACGTGTGGCTATTGGCGAGACTGATCGATACGTTGCTGTAACCAGGTTTCGACTTCACTTTGCAGCCAGCGGGAACTGCGGCCCAGCTTAATCGGCCTCGGAAACTCACCCAGTTGAATCAGCTTGTAAAACCATTTGTCGGTTAATCCGGTCAACTGGGTGATGAAGATCATATCGACGAACTGGTCGTTAAGAAGGCGGTAATCAGCAGCGGTACTCATCGTTTTTCTCCTTGAATAAATGGGAGAAGGAGCCGGAAAATGGAAATTGGCGAACTCCTTCAAACGATTCGTCAGTGGAGTAATTTTTTACAAATGGGTGCGGCGTCTGTTTCTGTTACGTCCCCCACTTTTACATCGGGAAGGAATATCGCTGCACTGAAAAATAATCTTGTCTGTCTTCTGATTCTTTTTACTGAGATAACTCAGAATATACAGCATGTCGTCTCGACCGGTATTGTTGTCCCAGGAGGTAACACGCTCCCCCCGTACTTCATAATATTCCTTGGGGTTACACCAATGTGTATAACCCGCATCATCGGTAATATCATCCCAGAGTTCAGCTACAGAAAGAAACGTATTCCATGTCTTACGGTGTTTTTGGCCGTTAAGATAAAATGCAGCATGAATATGAAAACCATGAAGTTCGGTATATTCCAGTACCCACACGTACCCTACAAGTCCTCTTATACTCACGCTTTGTTGGAGTAACTTAACCATGTCCCCTACAATGGTATTTTTATCTGAGTGTTTAAATTCGTAACTCGTTTTAATATATGCAAAGTCTACGCGCAGCATCAGTAACTTTGAGTAACGCAGGAACAACATCTCCTGATGTGCTCTAAGTTTTTGGTTCAGATGCATGTCATGCTGATAGTTTGGATTGATGCTTTTACACTGACGTTTTTTCATGATGTCTATTCCGGTGAATTTATCTCATGATAATTATTCAGTGCGTTAATTTTTAATAATGCATGGAGTATGCCTGACGGGTTTTTTATAGCCATACATCCGGGGTTGAATGTTTTTAATAATGCGTCTATTCACTAAGCGAATGATGCTATTATTTATCTATCCGTGATGACTGGATTTATTAAATAATACTTTATTCCTTAATGAACCACATCAGCGACGAATCCCCCTCATGTCATATAGCCGGTTTATATAAATGCTTGTACAAATCAATCAAATAGTACTAAATTAGCACATGCCATAAGTTTATTTAAAATCTATAACCATTTGATTTTATAGTTTTTACTTTAAATAAAATTGTATGATATCTGCCATGAATCACACATAAATAACCTAAAAAACACTACTGTATGTATCAGTAATTCGCAAGAAAACATGCCTTTTCCATGCTTTTAGATGACCTGATTTTAGTATCATGAATCACAGTTTTTTGATGATGTTTGTAGTAGTGTCATTAAAAAATGAAGACACCAGCAATGGAGGGTAGGAGATGGTTAGGTATATTGAAGTTAAGTCCATTAGGGAGGGGGTTTATCTTCTCTGGCGGATGGGACATTCTGAAGATGCAAGACGATTTTCATTCGGCACACAGAAAAACGTACAGTTGATTAATGAGAAGATTAACAAGATTATTGATGCTGAGGTGCGGGAGAGTAACGGAGCCACGCGCATTACAAAGCATGTACTCTGGTATAGCACAATTTACTGTGACCATAGCGTCGATGAATCACAACTGGTATGGCTTAAGCAAGATCAGTATGGCTGTATATATTTTTGGTTACGGTTAATAAAAGAATATGTGGATTTCTACCCTAGAGATGCGGATGATATATACCCAAAATATTATTTTCGTCGAAAAAGGCATCTCTGGCTTATAGGTGAGTATTTGCCTTCGGCGATACCTGACACACCTGAACAATGTTATCTAGCTACCTTGTCTATTCTCGATATATTACTGACCCAGACAAGCAAAAATGACTCAATTACGTCTGAAATAAAAAATGATTACTTAAATAACAAAAAAATGTTCAGAAAGGATTTCTCATGGATGGTCGATGCAGGAAAAGAAAATATTGAATGGATAATGGAGCAATTTTTTTCGGAACGTCGCATATTTAGGGGTTTCAGAGATGTCAACATCATTCCTGAGATGCAGGGTTTTGCCATTCCTGCAATATATTATCTCTGGAATGAAGAACCGGCAGAAAAACAACTTTTTCTAAATACGTTGCGAAAACGCTATGCAAATATGAAGCATCGTAAGAAAGTTGCAACCAAAGCACCGGTCAATATTCGTATTTCTGACAGTTCTAAAAAGACGCTGGTAAAACTTGAGAAATATCTTAACCGTAACAGGGCTGATGTGATCGAATTTCTGATAGATAAAGCATGGGCAGAAATGAATCAGAAAAAATAAAAAAATCTCAGTTATATATCACATCATTGAGTTACCCCAATTCCAATTCATCAGGCCACCCATCCCGGATGGCCTTTTTCATTCTGAGGCTGATATGAAAAAATCGTCAGGTTATTCCCTGATCCGCCGCCATCTGCGGCGCTATCCCCGTTCGTTACGTCATGCCCTTATGCAGGAGCTGACCCGGCTGGTTACCTATGAACCGGTGATTGGCATTATGGGCAAAACCGGCGTAGGGAAATCGAGCTTATGTAATGCGCTGTTTCGCAGCGAAGTCTGCGCAGTGAATGCTGTCGCAGCCTGTACCCGTGAGCCACAACGCATTCGTCTGCGTTTTGGGCGTCATTATCTTACGTTGGTTGATTTACCCGGAGTGGGTGAAAGTCAGCAGCGGGATGAGGAATATCGCGCACTGTATCAATCCCTGTTGCCGGAGCTGGATATGGTGCTGTGGGTATTGAAGGCGGATGACCGCGCCTATTCTGCCGAGGAGCAGTTTTATCGGGATGTGTTCGGCTCCGTGAACGGTGAGCACACGCCGATACTCTGGCTGCTCAATCAGGTCGACAAGATTGAACCGAGTGAAGAATGGCACTGGGCCTCTGCGCAGCCGTCATCCAGGCAACGGGAACATATGGCACAAAAGCAGGCGGCTATCGGGCAACAACTCGGTATCGTGGCAGAGAACATTTTACCGCTTTCCGTTAAAGGCCGTTATCAACTGGGAAAGATGGTGGAGGCGATGATAACCCTTCTCCCAAAGCAGGCTCGCAGTCCGGTCATTCCTCATTTACGTGCTGAGCACCAAACCGAAAGCGCGATACAGCAGGCCAGGGCTGGATTTTCCGACACGGTAGTCAGTGCGGTGGATTGGGTTATTGACCACGCGCCGTTGCCTCAGGTAGCAAAACAGGTGCTGCATGGCGTCACCCATTCCGTTGCCAGAGTGGCAAATGCGGTGTGGTCTTTCTTCTTTGACTAACGTTTTTGCTGCTTCCCATCAGGTTTCTTTATCGTCACCGATCGATTTTGTCGATCGAACCGATCGAATTGATTTGTTATACCGCCATTTCTCCCCGCTATAAAATCGATTTTCCATTCTGAGACTTTTTTACTTTTACGAATCAATAACATGTTCATGTAACGCGTATGCGTCTGGAGGGCAATGATGCCGTTGTTACTGCTTTGGGTGGGGCTGGCAATCGTGTTGGGATGCGTGGCATCCAGCAGCGGTCGCTCGTTCTGGGGCTGGTTCATTTTGGGTATGGTCATCGACCCGTTACTGGCCGGATTGCTGTATTACCTGATTTGCAGAGAAAAATAATATGCGAACGCTGTTGAAGCTGTTTGGCCGCTTTATGCGCTGGTATATCACGCTGGTGATTTTTATGGCCTGCCTGCTTTTTATCATCAATACCGTTGGCGGATGGGCCGGCTTTTAACCGAGAGCCCTTCCGAAGGAAAACCACAATGAAAACACAACCTGCACTGCCATGCAGCGGACTGCTGCTGGCCTCTCTGATGGTTCTGCCCATTCTGTCTGCACAAGCAAAGCCTGCTGACAATGAACCGCAAATTATCACCGACAGCGAAGGGCACATGGTTTGCCATCTCTGTGGACCCGACAGGAAAGACAGTTTCTTTATTTCTGACTATCCACAGGGCTATAAAAATAAAACGGATCAGTACAGCAAGTTATGGGACATGACGCGCTATACCATCCTGCTGAATGATGCCATTCCTGCTTACACCGCTAACCGGACACCCGATTTTTATTACATCGATAAATATGCCGCGTCGCCCACCGTTCACTTTATTGAGTTTGACGATGACCGCTCTGATTTATCGGCTGTAGCTAAGGTGTCGGTGACGGAAAACAAAAACAACACGCTGCTCACTGTCACCTGGAAGAATGGAGAGAAAAACCGTTTCCAGATGAATAACCAGATTCTGGCGTATCAGGCACAAATACTGAGAAACACGCAGGACCAGCTTTTCTGCCGGAATTGCGGTGACAACGGCAAGGATGTGCTGGTTCAGGGCGCGGATACCGCCAGCCTTTATACCCGTCTGACCGATACGCCGTATTACGCCTTTCTGGTGCAAAGTGCCGGGATGGCCTGCCCGGCAGGGAGCTGGTATGCCGTCAATAAAACGACGCCCGCGCCTGAAATCAAGGCGATTGACCTCAAGGATTGCAGTGAAATCGTGAAGGTTGACAGTACCCATGATGCCAACAACACCACGCTTAACCTCACTCACTACAACGGCAAAAAGGACACGCTGACATTCAGCCATCGTTGAGTGTTACCGCCTCTGGTCATCGGAAGGCTTCGAGCCTGTCGAGTAAAGGAAAATATCATGAAAAAAGCATTTGTCGCACTCTGTCTGGGATTGTGTTCGCTAAGCGTTTTTGCAGAAAAAGCGCCTGTCAGAGTGCAAACCCGTATTGCCTCAGGGAACTGGTATGCCGGTCCCTATTATCCAAGGATATCCGTGACAGCGTTGACAGATTCTGTCGTCGTCAAAGACATTGCGGTTAATCGGGGAAATTGCCAGCATCTTTCCGAAGCATCCTGGAAGCCCGTTCGACTCCGCTTCGGCAGCTCTTTTGAAACAACGTTTAAGTCAAAAAACTGGGGAGCCGCCTGTAATGTCCTTGAAATCATTGTCGAGACCGATCAGGGCATATGGGAATTCCAGGTGGAATAACGACTGACCTTATTCACGGTTCCGATGCCTCGTGCGTCTGCGCGAGGCATTGTATTTATTGTGTTCTTGTCATCCATTTCATCCTTCTTTTTCATCATCCATCATTTAGATAAGGAATCACCATGTCATGTAATTCATTGGCAGGCGGCATCGCGTCCAGAGAGCAGCGCATTATCCAGATGGCGTTATGCCTGCTGGAAAAACGGGTACGAAAAAATTCGCGACAGTTCAAAACCTCGGAGGACACCAAAAGCTGGCTGATGCTGGAGCTCAGCGGTCTGGATCGCGAGGTCTTTATGGTGCTGTATCTGGATAACCAGCATCGTCTGATAGAAAAGGAAGTTATCGCGCTGGGTGGTATCAACAGTACCGAAGTGCATCCACGTGAAATCCTCAAAGCCTCACTGCGCCATAACGCCGCCGCCGTGATACTGGCACACAATCATCCTTCCTGCTGTGCCGAGCCCAGTCAGGCTGACCGCCATATCACCGACAAGCTGAAGGGATCACTGTCACAACTCGACGTCAGAGTCCTCGATCATCTGGTTGTCGGCGGCGCTGATGTGGTGTCGTTTGCTGAACGTGGCTGGCTGTGATGATCACATTTACTACCGCACTTTTATAAGGAAACCATCATGCCATCATCGAATACCCCTGAATGGGGACTAAAATGTGCTGTCACGCCGCGATTCGGAGCCAGGCTGGTTCAGGAAGGTCACCGCCTGCACTATCTGGCAGACCGGGCCAGCATTGTCGGTACGTTTAGCAAAACAGAAGCCCAAAATCTGGAGCGTTGCTTCCCTGAGCTAATTAAGCTGTTGGAGCAGAAGCTACGCATGGGGGAACTGAATCCCCGTCAGCAGAACTGCGTCACGCTGCATTGCAACGAATGGATCTGTGAAGCCGATACGCTGGGCAGTGTTGGCTACGTGTATATTGTTATCTATCCCTCTTCGGCAGCAGCAGAATAACCTGCAACTTCTCCCCCATCCTGAGCATTTTCCTGATTTTAACGACTTAACCTGTAGAGAGTATTCCCATGCAAACATCACCTGCAATCCCGCCACGGGAGGATAACCCCTGTCCGTCACCTATAACCGTCTGGCAGCAACTGCTGACCTACCTGCTGGAAAAGCACTACGGCCTGACGCTGAACGATACACCATTCTGTGAGGAAAACGTGATTCAAGCGCATATCGATGCTGGCGTCACGTTGGTCAATGCCGTGAATTTTCTGGTGGAAAAATACGAACTGGTGCGCATCGATCGCGACGGTTTTAACTGGCAGGAGCAATCGCCGTTTCTCACTGCCGTTGATGTTCTCCGTGCCAGACGTGCTACCGGCTTGCTCAAAGCATAAAGACTGCGAGCCGCTTTCCAGTAATACCAGACCAAATCTATTTATCCTTCTCCCCGATGCATAATGCGCCAGCCCTTACCGGCTGGCGCATTTGCTTTTATCTATGGACCACAAATGATGCAAATTGAACCCGAGGTTTTGACCGAACACACCGAGCTGATTTGCTCGACCAATATCGAACGTATCGTTACCGGACGTGATACCGCGCTGCAACAGATAGAACAGCTCCTCAACCAGCTACGGGCGATCTCAACACTAACAGCGACTATTGGTGGCGGCACCGCTGAAGACTGGGCGTTAAAGCAAGGGCATCGCTACGACTGCTGGCTGACAGAAACACCTGGCAAAGCGATGCCTGCCATTACCCGCACACTGGATCGTAATATCTGGCGCGACCTGATGCTGAAATCCGGCATGTTGACGCTGATGGATGCTGAAGCGCGTAGCCAGTGGCATAAAAATCTGGATGAGGGGGAGCTACCGGTCATCAGCGAAGCCAATATACTCAGCACCTTTGAGCAACTCCACCAAAGTAAACAGGAGGTATTTGAGCGAGGTGTTATTAACGTATTCAAAGGGCTATCGTGGGATTACAAAACCAATCACCCTTGCTACTTTGGCAAGAAAATCATCATCAGCAATCTGGTGACATACAACCGTTGGGGCTTTGGCCTGAATTGGGGCTGGCGACGCGATCAACTGGCTGATTTGGAAAGAATGCTGTATCTGTTGGATGGTAAACCGCTCCCCGACAATCGGGGCGATGTAACCATCCGGTTGATGGACCATATCCGTGATAATCCTCACGAGCAGGAATACGAAGATGAGTTCTTTAGTGTGCGTTACTTTCAGAAAGGCACTGGGCATCTCACCTTTAAACGCCCTGACCTGATCGATCAGATGAACGATATAATTGCCAAACATTATCCAGGGATGTTGGCGGCAAGGTGATTATCGACAGGCTAGGGGGCTGGATGGAGGTTACCTATCTCGTTGCTACGGTGATGGTAATGTTAGTCTGGTAATGTAAAAGGGGGATACGACATGTTATGTGCCACGTATCGTTTGGCGGGAGAAGGGCGATGATGAGAAAAGGGAATAGCAGTATCTCAAAAACTGCTGCATTGACCGATGATGTGAAAGACGCAGATACGACAGCGATCGATCACTCACGTATCACTACGTCATCGGGGGAGAGCTGGGATGGTTGGTTTGCTACCGAGGATGCCACTTCTGATTTTATGGAGGACAGGGAGCAACCTAAAGCCCCCCAGACCTGATGATAGCGGTGAACCGATTGCCAGAAATGCACTCGCTGTCTTGATAACGGTTTTGCTATCTACATTAAACCACGATAGCATCTAACCGCTGAATGAAGTTGTACTGATGTTATTTATACATCAGATTTTGCATCGCAACATTTTTAACATCACTGTTGAATTGTGTGGCGAGTAGTCACTGGTGTGAAGGGAAAAAGACTGAGTATACAAATGAGGATATATCGTCTATGTTCACTTATGATGTGTCTTTATTTTCAATAAGATGGGTTTGTTTTTCAAGTCCCGCCCCGGCACCATTGATTTAAGCTAATAAAAACAATTAGTTATATAATATTATACGCCACCGCAAGGTGGTTTTTTTATGCCTGAAAATCCCTTTCCTAATATGATTTTTTTGTCAGTGCTAGATATGCACTATTTTGACCACCAGTTCACTAGAACGAACAGCATTTTACAGTTGTATCAGTCTGTCACTGCCGATGGTCAAGTGTCCTGATATTGACTATTTTTCTGCTAATAGCCCCTGAATATAAAGGTCTTTATCCCTCATCAGAACGTCTATTTTTGAATCCGTGCCTGTTCAACGGCCAGTCGTTCTATTGCTCCTGCGCGGAGTGTCGCCAACTGTTTGAGGAGCCCTTTTGCATCTACCATGGGGTGTGGTTGGTCAGGCTGATGTACTTTTAGTTGATTTTGCATTTCAATTTGACCGTTACTAAAAGGATGCGCGGTGAGATGGACTGTAATGGGGTGCTTAGAATCTTCCACCATCACCTTAATACGGTCTATGCTTCGGATGTAGGCCTCAACCTGTTGCGGACCGTCTATAGCATTTAATCCTAATCCGCCAATAGTAATCGCGTGATAGGTGTTATTCCTCTCTTTGACATCAAGCACATAAGATGTGGTGCCCCAAGTGTGGCCTGGGGTAATGTAGGCATGAAATGTAGTATCACCCACCGTCAACGCATCGCCGTCTTTCACCAAGATATCTGTGGTGGCTGGGTCAGGCATTGCCCATGCGCTAGGTTTCCCCAGTGTTTTTTTTGCATCAGCCTGCGCTTCCTTCCATCCTTCCTCAGACATGACAAAACGTGCGTTGGTTAACGACTTGAGTTTAGATACGCCGCCTACATGATCAAAATGTCCGTGTGTTAGCAGTACCATTTTGATATCTGATGGCTCGACGCCGATTTTTTTAATGTTATCCATAAGCTGGTCTGTAAATTCTCCATACAGCGTATCTATTAGTACTGGGCCTTCGCTGGTTTTGATGAGCCAGGCTGAGACCCAACAAATGCCGACATAATAAACATTGTCAAATACCTGATAGGGTTCGACGGCCTGGGCCTTTGCATCATTCAGCCAACGTCCAAGTTCGGCAGGCATTTTACCGCTGCTTCCAAATTGGTTGAAAAATTGGTTGATAGCTGAGGATGGACCGCACCCTGTCAGTGAGGTGATGGCGGGACTATTTGTTTCTGCACCTTTTGTTTCTGTACCTTGTGATGGGAGAGTGTGAGCCGTAGCAGCCACACTGATTAAAAGTAAGAAAGCTGCTAGGGGCGTAAGACGTTGGTTTTTCATTCTTTATCTCTTGTCTGGATAGTAAAACCCAGACTATAGTTGCAGAAATCGGATGAATAAATACGAAGTAATGCAAACTAACGTTGCATATTTCGGACAATATGAGGGCTTATGGATCGCTTTGTTGCCATGCAGGTATTTGTTGATGTGGTTGAGTTAGGAAGTCTCACTGCCGCAGCGAACAAACTGGATATCTCGCGGGCCATGGCTACGCGGTATATCGCATCATTGGAGAAATCATTTGGCGTTCGGTTATTGCATCGTTCCAGTCGCAGTTTGGGGCTGACCAGTGCTGGGAGCGAAATTTTGTCCTATTGCCGACAAATTTTAGCTCTAAATGATGATATTGGTGCGGCCCTTGAGAGTAAGAGCCAAGAGCCTAACGGCTTGATTCGGGTTGCGAGCAGTATCTCATTCGGTCAATCCTATCTGGCCGATGCGATGAGGCGCTATGCTTCCCAATACCCCAAGGTTGCTATTGAAATGGTGTTGAAGGATGCATCAATTAATCTGGTGGAACAGCGGATTGATCTGGCTATTCATGTTGGTAACAAGCTCGATCCGAGTGTGATTTCACGCCAACTGACCCGATGTGCTTCTGTCGTTTGTGCTGCACCCGATTATCTGGCACGTAATGGAACGCCCCAACGGCCAGACGATCTCAGGCAACACAACTGCTTGCACCACACGCGTTTTGGCAACGTCTGGCGTTTTCAGCGCCCGTCGGCTAAGGGGGAAAATTTGGTGATGGATGAAGTGGATGTCACGGGCAACTTTGCCGCGAATGATAGTATGGTGCTTTTGCATGCTGCGCTGGCGGGCGGGGGTATCGTTCATTTACCCGCTTTTACGGCAGATCCTTATCTTCGCACCGGCGCACTGGTTCGCGTTTTGACGGACTATTTATTGCCGGAACTGGGTGTCTATGCGTTATACAGCTCACGTAAATATTTACCGACCAGCACACGGACGTTACTGGATTTTTTGCTTGATGATTTGGCAAGCGACAACGCTGATGGCACTAAGAGGCGAGCCGTGTCTCGATCACTGACAGCCTAATGTATAGCGTTAGAATAGGCATTCGATAGACTACAGATGCACATCCACGACCGCATCTGTAATTAAACGAGTTGCTGGCTTGGGTAAATAGAGCATTAACTCCTTGAATGTCCGATGTGATCATATGCACTCTTCTTCGTTCGACAGGATATATAACCATATAGTATGAAGGGATGTTATCGTGAAGATACATCTACAGATATATTTGATTCACATGATTAGTTGAGATGTTGGAAGGCGGGTTGGCGGGTGATATGGCAGATTAATGTTACAGAAAATCACTCTTTTAATCGCCGTTAAGAGACGGCGATAAATAGCAAAACTGCTGTTACTAGATTTTTATCTATTTGTTTTTTCGGCATAAGAATTTATCTTTTATCACGCCATCAAAGAAACGACCTTTAGAGACGACAGAGTCAGAAATAAACTTTTTGTAGATAGATTCAGGTACGCCAACATATTGATAGATATCTTTGTTATGAAACGCTATCTCAAGGGTGTGCGTCTGTGGGTCATACCCAATGGAATCAATTCGTGACGATGAAACCTGCTGTCGCTGCAATGCTTGTTCCTCCCTTGTGTAAAATAAGATCAAAGTATAAAAAATTTACTGCATGACGCATTGTCGACGATCATGCTTATTTATGGTTCATCGCGGGTTAGCGTGAAAGAATAGAAAACGGCAGTAAGAACGTTTAGGTTTGTATTTGCCAAAAAACGCCCTAAACCTCCAGACTGCTGCCATGAATGCTAACCCGACTTTACTCTTCTGGAAAGGGTTTGATGTTGAGTTCCACACCGAAATCGCCCCACATACACGCTTAATTATGCCTCAGCCATTGAGTCAGTGACGATGGGCATGAATATCGCGCTCGTTTGGTATACAAATAACGATGTTGCCTCGTGAGCGGCTTCGCGTAATTCTCAGCCAAATGAGACAATTCTGCGGCGGGTGCGATACACTTCGACCATCTTATCAATGGGGTACGTTAGCGAATTATTCGGCGTGAACGTTAAACGAGTAGCAGCCTGCCTAGCCATTTTTTCTATGATGATGCTGTTTATTGCCCCCTTGATTTCAAGATCATTGGTGCAGCTATCGGCCTGTCAGGTATCCGCCCATCACATGCCTGCTGCATCTCAGCATCACCATGGCGTAGATGATCATGAGACATGTCATCGCGGCAGTACGCCGCATAATCTGATGATGTCCAGCATCGGTCTTTCGCCGATGGAGGACATTGCCTGCGGATACTGCCAGCTTCTTGTGCATTTACCGTTCATTCTTTCTGTCATATTGCCATTGCTCTGGTTGCTATTATCCGCACACCGGCCGACGTATTCCCCTAATTTTGTTTGCCCAACGTTATTCCGACCCTATTGCCCACAGCGTGCCCGTGCGCCTCCCGAGACGGTTTCTTTGCTTTGAATCCTTTTAATAACGACATCCGTCGGCGTACTTCCTATGGTCGGGCGATCCCTCCATAGGCGTTCTGCCGCATGTTGTTATGGCATAAGAAACCGTAAGGCAACACGATGAAAAAAATTGAATTTGTATACACGCCCGCCGCTTCTTTGGTGCTGGTGGCGCTATCCTCTTTACCCGTGATGGCACAGGGCGATCACGATCATTCCGCTTCTCACGCTATGCTGAATGATGATGCCGTGATGGTGGTGACTGCCCCCGATACTTCTCCTCTTACGCTGGTGACCTCGCCGAAAACCCCGCGACAGCCAGTACCGGCCAGCGATGGCTCGGATTATCTGAAAACCATTCCCGGGTTCTCGCAAATACGCAACGGTGGAACCAATGGCGATCCTGTTTTCCGGGGCATGTTTGGATCGAGACTACGCATCCTTTCTAATAATGGTGAGATGTTGGGCGCCTGCCCGTCACGCATGGATGCACCGAGTTCGTACATCTCGCCCGAAAGCTATGACCTGTTAACCTTTACCAAAGGACCGCAGACCGTGCTGTGGGGCGCGGGAAATTCAGCGGGAACCGTGCGATTTGAGCGGACACAGCCGCGTTTTGATAAACCGGGAATACAGGGCAACGCCAGCGTATTGGCTGCATCAAACGATCGTCATGATGAAAATGCTGATGTCAGCTTCGGGAGTGAAGAGGGCTATGTTCGACTCATTGGTAATAAATCACAGTCGGGCGATTACAAAGAGGGTGATGGAAAACGCGTGGCATCAAAGTGGGATAAATGGAATGCGGATGTGGCGCTCGGCTGGACGCCAGACAGCGACACACTGCTGGAGCTGACCGCAGGCAAAGGTGATGGAGAAGCGCGCTACGCTGGGCGTGGCATGGATGGTTCGCAATTTAAGCGTGAGAGTTTGGGTCTACGTGCCGAGAAATCCAATATAGGGAACGTATTCGATAAGCTTGAAGCGAGTGTGTATTACAACTATGCCGATCACGTTATGGATAATTACACGCTGCGCTCACCGGGTGGTATGGGGATGATGAGCATGCCAATGGCCAGTCAACTGGATAGAAAAACGGTTGGCGGACGGATGATGGCAACGTGGATATGGTCCGATTATGAGCTGAAAAGCGGGGCGGACATGCAGACGAATACGCATCGCCGTTGGAGGAATGATAGCTGGAAGAAAGATGCGCAATTTAACACCTATGGTGTCTTCAGCGAACTTACCTGGCAGGCCACTGGGCAGAGTAAGGTCATAGGGGGAACGCGCATGGATAAAACCAAGGTCGAGAATGACACGGGCACTGGCGCGAGCGAACGGCACGATACGTTACCAGCAGGTTTTATCCGCGTGGAGCATACGCTGGCCGATAGCCCAGTAATGCTGTACGCAGGCGTTGGCTACACCGAGCGCTTTCCTGATTATTGGGAGCTTTTCTCGCCAACCTATGGGCCGAGCAGAACGCAGAGTGCGTTCGATCATGTTAAAACCGAGAAAACGACCCAGCTTGATATTGGCGCGCAGTACAGCGGCGAACGTCTGAACAGTTGGGTCTCTGCCTATGTGGGACGGGTTAATGATTTTATCCTGTTCCGCTATGATCCGATGAATGCCAGGGTCAGCGAGGCGGATAATGTTAATGCGACCATCATGGGAGGCGAAACGGGATTCAGCTATAAATTAACGGATAGCTGGAAAACGGACGCCAGCCTAGCGTATTCCTGGGCGAAGAATACGGATGACCATCGGCCGCTGCCGCAAATTCCTCCGCTGGAAGCGCGCTTGGGATTATCGTGGGAAAAAGGTAACTGGAGTAGCACGGGTTTGCTGCGTCTGGTGAGTCAGCAAAATAGGGTGGCGATTAGCGAAGGTAACGTTGTCGGAAAAGACTTTGATAATAGCCCCGGCTTTGCGATTTTCTCGGCTAATGCGGCGTATCGTGTTAACCAATACGTCAAACTGAGTACGGGTGTCGATAACTTGTTTAACACCACTTACAGTGAACATCTCAACCTTGCCGGTAATAGCAGTTTCGGTTATTCAGCCAACACATCCGTAAACGAGCCGGGTAGAACCTACTGGGCGAAGGTGAATGTTACCTTCTAATTTAACGTTGTAACGTATGGATAAACCGCACTGTAGCCATTTTTTGACGGATTACAGTGCGGTTCAGGGAGTGATACGCTGCGTGAAACTCGCACTTTCATTTTATCTGCGAAGATTAGTCTCAATTATTTCGATGAATGCTGACAAATCCCGAGTGCTGAACTATTTTCATAAGTAATTATCACGTTACGGAGGTCGATATGGGATTTTGGCGCATTGTACTGACTATTCTTTTACCACCGTTGGGCGTGTTATTGGGGAAAGGAATTGGTGGCGCGTTTATTCTGAATATTATTCTGACGCTGTTGGGTTATTTTCCCGGTTTGGTGCATGCGTTTTGGGTGCAGACAAAAGACGATGGAATTTAATGGCTGAAAAAACTGAACGACGATCATGATGAAATAACGGGGAGGCAACATGCCTCCCCGTTATTTTTTGCGAACATACAGGACAGGCGATTAATAATAGCCAATCAGTTTCCACCAGACTAAGCCGACGATAAAAATCAGGGCGACGTTAAACGTGACGATACAGAAATTGATTTTATAGAAACGGTGCCGTTCAAAATATCCCTGAGCAAAATAGATAGGGCCGGGGCCACCGCCGTATTCGGTATTTCCCCACATCAGGTTGCTAAAAATCCCAAAACAGATGGCAACCATCATGGGCGGGGCGCCTGCGGCTATTGCGGTGGCAGCGAAGGGCGCATAAAGCGCGGCGACGTGCCCAGAGGCGGTAGCAAACAGATAATGCACATAGATATAGAGGATGCCGAGAATAACGAAGGTTTCCATCGCGCCGAAGCCCTGTATGGAGTTACCCAGCTTGACGGTCATCCACTTAATAAAGCCAAGGTCAGACAACCCTGCGGCGAGGCTGATAATGACGCTGAACCAGATGACTGTATCCCAGGCCGCGCGATCGCTGAGTACCTCTTTCCACTGGACGGCCTGAGTGACGAACAGGTAGGCAACTAATGCCAGCCCGACGGACGTGGCAGAGAAACCGGTGATCAGGCTGGTGCCCCAGCCGAGCAGCGCGAGCACAAAACCAAACGCCACTTTTTTCTCTGCCGATTTCATGTTCCCCAATTCCACCAGTGACCGGCGTCCCATCTCCTTGGCTTCTGGTGTTTTTTTCAATTCCGGGTTCAGAATTTTGTAAACCAGCAGTGGCATGAGGCAGAAGCAGCACATTGCAGGTACGACAGCGGCAATAAACCAGCCGCCCCAGGTAATGTCCACGCCTAATGAGGTTTTTGCTAGGCTGCCAACCAGCGGATTGGCGGCCATGCCAGTGAGAAAAATCGCGCCGGTGATCGGCGTAAACTGAAAGCAGACCATGATCAGAAAATCCCCGATCTTTTTACCGCTAACGCCGGGTGTTGAGCCTAATACTTCATTAATTGAACGCGCGATGGGAAAGATAATTCCGCCCGAACGTGCGGTGACGGATGGCATAGCGGGCGCCATGATCAGGTCGGAGACGCCCAGTGAATAAGCGATCCCCAAACTGCTTCCGCCGAATAGCGACAGCATTTTGTAGGCGATGCGTTTTCCTAAGCCGGATGTGACAAAGCCCAGTGAGAGGATATAGGCACAAAAGATGAGCCAGACGGTGCCGCTGGAAAAACCGGCCAGCGCTTTAGCTTCTGTTAATGTTCCCGTGAAAATGGTGATGCAAAGGACAAGCAGCATAATCGCGCCCGACGGCAGAGGCTGCGTCAATATTGCTGCGATAGTGGCGGCAAAAATCGCGAACATATGCCATGCCTGTGGCGTAAGGCCATCAGGGACCGGAGAAAACCAGATAATTAGGCCCAGCAGGAGAGGAATAATAACCGCGACTATTTTTTTCTTGGTGGATGATTCGGATGACATAGCGTCCCCTTAATCGTGCAAGCAATGGTTATCCGTTATCGTTCCCGGCAACAGAGAGCCTACCCAGACGCGTTATTATCTTGCGTCTGGGGAATATCGATCTCAGTTTGTGAATTAGGGAGATACCGGATAATTACCGGTGATGACTATTTTCTTTCCATTTTATTTACTACCTGGTCAACCATTTCAGGGGCGCTCCCCAAATAGTTGACGGGGTTGGTCAGGTCTTCGATTAATTTGGGATCGAGGCGGCTAGCGACGCTTGGCATAGCATTGAGAACATCGGCCAGCGTGCCGCCTTTCTCATTTACGATACGGCAGGCATCGTAGACGATGTCATGCGCTTCCTGACGACCAATATACGGTGCCAGCCCCATCATCACAGCTTCTGCCACAATCAGGCCGTTGGTCATATTGAGGTTTTTCAGCATCATCTTCTCATCAACAATGAGGCCGTCTAGCATGAACTTGGCTTGATGAAGTGCGCCTGCGGAGAGAATGAAACTTTCCGGGATGGCGATCCACTCCGCATGCCAGGGGCCTGTGGCGCGTTCCAGATCTTGCACCATCGCATCCAGCATTAACCCAGCCTGTTGACGAACGCCTTTGGAACAGGCCAGCATCAGTTCGCTGGAAATAGGGTTACGCTTTTGCGGCATGGTGCTGCTGGCTCCACGGCCTTTGACAAACGGTTCATACAGTTCGCCGAATTCGTTGGAGGCCATCAGCATGACGTCATAGCCAATTTTCCCTAATGAACCGGTGATTACCGCTAGCAGGTTGACGGCTTCGGCAAACCCATCACGAGCCACATGCCAGGTTGAGGTCGGTACACCCAGTCCAAGCTCTGCCATCAGTGCTTTTTGCACCGCGAGCCCTTTGTCACCCAATGAGGCGAGTGTCCCTGCTGCACCCGCGAACTCTCCCACCAGCACGCGAGGACGTAGCTGTGCGAGGCGCTCGGCATGGCGATCGAACATATCCAACCAGATGGCCGCTTTGTAGCCGAATGTAATCGGTAGCGCCTGTTGTAAATGGGTACGCCCAGCCATTGGCGTATTGCGGTAACGCACGGCCAGTCTGGCTAAAATAGAACGTAGTGCGTCGATATCTGCTTCAATTAACGCGAATGCATCACGGATTTGTAGCACCACGGCCGTATCCATAATGTCCTGTGTCGTTGCGCCCCAGTGTACATAGCCGCCAGATTGGCCGGCCTGCTTGGAAATCTGGTGTACTAGCGGCAGGATAGGGTAGCCCACAATTTCTGTTTCGTGGCGCAGCAGCTCAAAATCGAGCGTGTCGGCGTTACAGCTGGCTGTGATTTCTGCGGCAGCTTCTTCTGGAATCACGCCACAACGTGCTTGCGCATTGGCCAGTGCGATCTCTACTTCCACATACTTACGGACGAGTTCTCGGTCATCGAAGATTGCCCGCATTGCTGGGGTACCAAATGAATCACGGAATAGAACTGAATCAAGCACATTCGAAGCCATAACGCCTCCTGAAGCGAATGTATTGGTGATAAGATGCAGACCATATCCGCGATAAAATGAAGCGTGTTTACCGCTGATGAGCGGTATGGCCTGAAGGTTTAAATGTTCGGACATGTTCAAATGTTCGGACATGTTGTATTTATAAAAACATGTCCGGACAAGTTAGGGAAGCAGTGAAATGTTATTTTGTGATGCAGGGCATCAATCTTGATTAAGAGCGTGAGCCGATGAAAGAACCTTTGTATAAGCGCATTGCCCGTGAACTCAGCCAGAATATAACGCTAGGCCAGTACCCAACTGGCTCGTTGATTCCCTCCGAGCTGGAGCTCTGTGAGCAGTATCAGGTTAGCCGCCATACCGTCAGGGAGGCGCTGCGCGATCTAACAGAGGCGGGTTTGCTATCCCGTCGCAAGGGCGTGGGTTCCGTTGTTGTCGATAATGATGAAAAGCGGGAACGTAACCATCCTCTGGCTAGCCTTGAGGATCTGTTTGTGTTGGCAAAAACCAACCTGCGCGTAGTGAAGAAGATTGATGAAGTCGTGGCGGATGTTGAGCTGGCAAAGATTATTGGCGGCAAGCCGGGCGATCGTTGGTTGCATATTGCCAGTATTCGTGAAGACAGCCAGAAAAAGGACTCCCCGATATGCTGGACTGATAGCTACGTTAGCCCGGATTATGCCAAGGTCAAAAGTCTGGTACGCAGCGATCCATTTGCGTTGATTAGCGATTTGATTGAAAAGCATTATGGCGTGCAAGGGGAAGAAGTGCGCCAGACGATCTCTGCCGTTGGTGTTCCGGCCAAAATAGCGAAAACGCTGGGCGTTGACGTAGGCTACCCAGCATTAAAAATCGTACGCCATTATCTTGACCGCTCGGGAAACGTTTTTGAAACCACGGTATCGATCCATCCAGCAGACCGATATACCTGCTCCATTACGCTTAAACGCCAAACGGGAAACCGAACGTAATCCGCTTGTACCTTATTGAAGCCTGCTCGCTTCCTGTCTACATGAGCCTGCATGCATAATGCAGGCACCACGCTTGTTGATTTGTTCTTGTTGATATTGTCCCTGTCGTTATTATTCTGGTTACTATATTGCCCGCATTACCTGATTGCGACCCTGCTGTTTGGCCTGATAAAGCGCGATATCGGCGCGGTTAATCAGCATACTGAGTGTCTCACCATCCCGATATTCAGCGACGCCGCAACTGACCGTCACCTGAATGATCCCTTCACGGTAGGGAAGGTGCGCTATTTCAATACTGTGGCGTAGCGCTTCGGCGCGCTGTTGCGCGGCGTTGATATCGCAATCGTCGAGTAGAATGACGAACTCTTCACCTCCCCAACGACAAGATTGATCGCTGGAGCGGGTGTTGGTCGACAATATGGCGGAAACTTCTTGTAAAACCAGATCCCCAACGTTATGGCCATACTTGTCATTAATTTTTTTGAAGTGGTCAATATCAATGAGAAGAATGGAGAGTGACTTGTGTTGTAAGGCATTTTTCGTCCCGAGACGGCGGAATAAATAATCAAACGCTTGCCGGTTCATGAGGCCTGTTAATTTGTCGGTCGTGGCCATTTGTTCCAGACGGCGTTGATATCCGCCAATGGTCAACCACAGCAGAAGTAGGAAAAGGGCGCTGACGAACGTACTGATGCCTAGATTTTTTAGCAACGTGGCGAACAGCCGTTTTTCACTGGGGTGACTGGTTTGCTCTACCATCAAATACCAGCCAAATTCAGGGATTAGTCGGGTGTTGAGGAAAATATGTTCCCCCTTTGACTGATATTCATAAGCGCCACCGGGGGAGGTCAAAACCGTGGTCGCGATCCGGTTCATTCCCTGCTGTTGTTGAATCTTGAGGGGGCGGTTATACGTTTCCCCATGTAAGGTAATATTACCTTCTTTATCAATAAAATAGATGGTCCGATTATAGCGCTGTTCGTATTTTTCAATAAGATGTTTAACCCGCTCAACCGGGATACCCACGCCGGTAATGCCAATAAAATTGTCTTCATAATCCATGACTTTATGGTTGATGAAGATGTCCAAACGAGTACGTTTTTCAGGATCGACACGGAGATCGACAACGTAAGGCATCTCGTCTGATAGCGTTCGGTGTTGGAAATACCATTGATCGTCTGGTGAATCCTCTGAGACGGTTTTCAGGATGCGCTGAGGATCGTAGTAGCGCTTGGTTTTATCCGAAATGAAGAAAGAAAATACGGTATCGAAGCGACGATCGATTTCTCGCAGGTAGCGAAACATGGCTTGCGGATCGCTTTCGTCCTTCAGCACCCAGTCACGTAGGAAGGTGTCGTGCGCCATCAGCGACGAAATAAAGATAGGCTTTAATAAGTCTTGCTGGATTTCAGAATAGACGTTATCACTGGTCAGCGGCAGAGTATTCTCTTCGATTTCTTCTTCTAATGATTCTTTAGCCACTTCATAACTGGTCCAGCTAATCACCAGGAATGCCGCGAGCAGCATAGTGCCGAGGATTATGATTGCGCGTGTTTTATCAAGCCAGCGTGAGTTATTGATGAATCCAGTCTGCAAAATAATCTCCCCAGAGAATCATTGATGAGATAGGTGAATAACCCTCTGCTTTCACCTAAAAATGGTGGTGCAACATTTTACTGGACTGACGATGTAGCATCGTAGGGTAAATGAATCGCTGACTCGTAGGGTTCAGTATAGTGGTTACATTGTGGAAGTATTAGAGCAGATTGCCGGAACGTAATGTTTTGTATTGTATTGTGGGCTTGTTAAAGCTCTCTTGTTGGTTTGATCATCCCTATGGTTAGATTCAAGCAAACAATAATGTCGGGTAGATGACCATGAGCCATTATTCAGCAGCGAAGGAATCAGGCCCAACAGCGCTTTTATTGATTAATAAGCATGCGCGGAATGGTGATTCCTCTGCTCGCGATGTGAAGCAGTTATTACAGCAAAGCCAGATTACCCTCGTCGAGCCAGATGAAAAAGACACGGGCTCATACAGCGATATTATACGTGCCTATGCGGATCGGGTTGATTTCGTCATTGTCGGCGGTGGCGATGGCACGTTAAATTCAGCGGCTCCCGGTCTGGTCGATACCGGATTGCCGCTGGGCGTGCTGCCATTAGGAACGGCAAATGACTTTGCTCGTACGGTGGGGATTCCCAGAGATATTCGGCAGGCCATTCAGATTATTGTCAGCGGCCAGCGGCGTGCGGTTGATTTGGGGGACGTTAACGGACATCTGTTCTTTAATGTCTCCAGCATCGGTTTTTCTGCGGCACTGGCGCGCGGGCTGTCGGCCAAGTCCAAAAAGCGCTGGGGCACATTAGGCTATGCGCTGGCGGCCTTTAAGCTGCTGAAACAAAGTCGTCCTTTCCGCGTTGAGATCGAGCATGACGGCATCAAAGAGCGGGTTAAAACCGTGCAGGTATCGGTGGGCAACGGGCGTTTCTACGGCGGTGGCATGGCGGTAGCACAGAGTGCCGCGCCCGATGATGGCCGGCTGGATGTGTATAGTCTGGAGGTTTCCCACTGGTGGGAAATAGTGGCGCTCATCCCCTTTATCCGACGGGGGACGCACGGTCGCTGGCGTAAAGTCCGCGCTTTTTCCGCCAAACAACTGACGCTGAGTACCTCAAGGCCACACGATATTAATGCGGACGGCGAGTTAATCGGCAAAACGCCAGCGGTGTTTGGGATCAGAGAAAAGGCGATTCAGGTTTTTGCGCCGCCGGTGCATGGTGATAATGGATAGAGCGTAAACAAAACAGGGACACCGTGCAGCGTCCCTGTTTGTTCATAAAGAATGATTCAGTGGATTATTTAAATACGCGGAAACGTTCTTCAAAGGCAATGTAGGTTTTCTCACCAGCGGGTTGCTCAACGGAACCGAATGGCATTTGAGCACGCAGTTTCCAACTGGCAGGCAGATCCCACTGTGCTTTGACATCATTGTCGATCAGCGGGTTGTAGTGCTGGAGTGAGGCACCAATTTTTTCCTGCGCCAGCGTCGACCATACGGCGAACTGGGCGATACCCGTTGAATGTTCTGACCAAACCGGGAAGTTATCGGCATAAAGCGCGAACTTTTCCTGTAGCGCTTCAATTACGCTGGTGTCTTCAAAGAACAGGACGGTTCCCGCACCGGCGGCAAACGAAGCCAGTTTGCCTTCTGTCGGGGCAAAAGCGTCCGCAGGCACAATTTTCTTCAGTTGCTGTTTAACAATATCCCACAGTTTGTGGTGCTGCTCGCCGAACAGAATGACAACGCGAGAAGTTTGTGAATTAAAAGAGGAGGGGCTTTCATTAACGGCTTCGGTAATGAGGGCGGTAACCTGATCTTCTGATATCGGAAGTTTATCGCCGATGGCATAGATTGAACGACGGGCCTTGATTGACTGCAAAAAAGCATTACTCATGGTGTGTTCCTCAGTTTACATGATGACTTACCTTGATACTGTGTCACTGATTTTTCCTGTGTTCAATGACTTATCGTGCCGGATGCCAATCTTTCCACTTTCTGCTTTACCCGCCGCAGACGTCGCAGCGGGGATTTTTCGGCAGCGTAATTTCGCGAAATTGCAGCGTCATCGCATCGAACATCAGCAAACGACCGGTGGTCAGCTTGCCATAGCCCGTTAGCAGCTTAATGGCTTCCATCGCCTGCAAGCTCCCGATCGTCCCCACCAGCGGCGACATCACACCCGCTTCGACGCAGGTCAGCGCATTGGCTCCGAATAGGCGGCTGAGACAATGGTAGCAAGGCTCATCGGGCTGATAGGTAAAGACGCTGATTTGGCCTTCCATCCGAATTGCTGCACCGGAGATCAGCGGCTTTTTGAGCTGAAAGCCAATACGGTTCAGGCGATTACGGATAGCAACGTTGTCGGTACAGTCCAACACCGCATCGTGCTGGCTGACCAGCTCGCTCAATGCGTCGTCATCGAGATCGCTATCAACCGTATCAAACGAAATATGCGGGTTCATGTCGGATAACGTCAGACGCGCCGATTCGACTTTTGCCATCCCGATACGGTTATCGCGGTGCAGAACCTGACGTTGTAGGTTAGACAGAGAGACGGTATCAAAATCCAGCAGCGTCAAATGGCCTACGCCCGCCGCAGTCAGATACTGAGCGGCGGCACAGCCCAGTCCGCCTAGCCCGACAATCAGCAGGCGTGAAGCCTTGAGTTTTTCCTGCCCGTCAAAATCAAAGCCGCGCAGTACAATCTGTCGATTGTAGCGCAGCATTTCTTCATCGCTCAGTTCCGGCAACATACTCAGTGTCCCAGCAGCGCGTTGAAAGGTTCGATTTCTACCCATTCGCCAGCGGCAACGCGCCCACGATCCTGCTCAAGCACGATGAAACAGTTACCGAGGCTGAAAGAGCTGAAAACGTGCGAACCCTGATGCCCAGTGGTTCTCACTTCCAGCTCTCCCTGCGCGTTGCGGCTGAAAATGCCGCGCTGAAAATCGGTGCGTCCCGGCGTTTTTTTCAGTGCGCTGGTGGTTTTGACGCGTACACGTTGTGGCTGGTGCCATTGTGTATAGCCAGACAGGCGAGCCAGCAGCGGCTGAACCAACTGATAGAACGTTAGTGCCGCAGAAACCGGATTCCCCGGCAGACCGCAGAACCAGGCGTGGTGTAACTTGCCGAAGGCGAAAGGTTTACCGGGTTTGATCGCCAGCTTCCAGAAATGGATGTCACCCAGTTCATCCAGTATTTGCTTGGTGTAATCTGCTTCGCCAACGGAAACGCCGCCGCTGCTAATGACCAGATCGGCAAGCTGGTCTGCTTCATGGAATGCGGCACGCAGTGCGTCTGGGTCGTCGCGGATGATGCCCAGATCGTGCACGTCGCAGCCCAATTGTTCCAGCATCAAACGCACGGCGAAACGGTTGGTGTCATAAATTTGGCCGTCTTCCAGCGGCTCGCCGACGCGTTGCAGTTCATCACCGGTTGAAAACACCGCGACTTTCAGACGGCGCACCACGTCAATCTGCGCAATCCCCAGTGAAGCCAGCAGCGGCAGTTCCGCCGCGCCCAGCTTGCAACCGGCGGGCAGCACGCTGGCACCCGCCTGAATGTCTTCTCCTGGCAGACGAATATTCTGGCCGAGTTTTACCTCATGGGAGAAACGAATACCGTCCTCGCTGACTTCAGCCTGTTCCTGCATGATCACCGTGTCTGCGCCTGCGGGAATCGGTGCACCGGTCATGATACGAATGCAGGTTCCGGCAGGCCATTCGCCCGTGAAGGGTGCGCCCGCGAATGCTTTACCCGCCAATGGCAACGGTGCGGCAGCGGACAAATCAGCGTAGCGTACGGCATAGCCATCCATCGCGGAATTGGCGAAAGGCGGGACGTTGATCGGAGAGGCGATAGCATGGGCGGTGATCCGTCCTGCGGCGTCGAACAGGGATACGCGCTCTGTCTCGGTAAGGGAAGGAACCTGAGCAAACATATTTTCCAGAGCTTGTTCAAGAGTCAGTAAACCTGAGTTAACGCTTTCCATCTTCACTCCACCGTTTTTCATCAATACAGTTTGTTTCATCAATACGACTGATTACATCAATAAGAATCGTGTTTCGCCGACGCGTTGTTTACGGGCGAAAATCGGTTTCCTATGCCAATATTAATTATGTCAGAGTTCGTAACGTGGGTGAATGTATGCAGGTCAAGGAATGCGGCTTTTGACGTGTGGACCCCGGTTAGGTACTAAGCAACCGACGGATGGTTAAAAACAGCCGTCTTTTGTCCACAACGTGAACCATTTCGGGTAAATGTGAGTGTATCTGCGTGAGAGTTCACGCATGATGGCGCGTCTATCTAGTGGTTAACTTAATGTTATAAAAAGAATTTTTCACTGTGTTGATTTCAGTTTCTGCTTTACATCATACCTTGCGCTAAATATAGTCGAAAACCGCTGATAATTTGTCCCTGATCGCGCTGCGCTGATTCCAGCCGCATTTATATGGAGATTCGCCGTTCATGTCGCCCACACAGGATCATTATTCCTCGTTGTCTTCCCCTGTCCCGGGGCTGATGTTGCCTGAAAAACGGGTGGTGGAGGTGCGCAACCTGAGTGTCTATTTCGAGCAGCAAGGGCAGCGGACGGATGCGGTACGTAATTTGACGTTCTCTGTCGATCGGGGCGAAACGCTGGCTATCGTCGGGGAGTCGGGATCGGGCAAATCTGTCACATCGCTGGCGTTGATGCGTCTGGTCGAACATGCCGGTGGGGTGATTCATCAAGGTGATATGCTATTCCGTCGTCGTGATGGGCAGGTGCTAGATCTTCGTGGTGCCCGCCAGCGGGTGATGCGAACGCTGCGTGGTGCGGATTTGGCGATGATTTTTCAGGAGCCGATGACGTCGCTGAATCCGGTTTTCCCCGTTGGTGAACAGATAGCCGAGTCGATTCGTTTGCATCAGAGAATGGACAGGCGTGCCGCGCGTGCAGAGACGTTGCGTATGCTTGATCTGGTCAGAATACCGGAAGCGCGCAACGTGCTGGATCGCTATCCCCACCAGCTTTCTGGCGGAATGCGCCAGCGGGTCATGATTGCGATGGCGCTTTCCTGCAAACCGTCGCTGCTGATTGCCGATGAACCGACAACTGCGCTGGATGTCACTATTCAGGCGCAAATTCTGCAACTTATCCGTGTGCTCCAACGAGAAATGGACATGGCCGTGATTTTCATCACCCATGACATGGGCGTGGTGGCGGAAGTGGCTGAACGTGTATTAGTGATGCACCGTGGAGAAAGCGTCGAAGCGGCAAGCGTGGGGCAGATTTTTGCTGCGCCGCAGCACCCATATACACAGGGGCTTTTAGCGGCGGTACCGGCGTTAGGATCGATGCGCGGACAACCGTTTCCAGCAAAATTTCCGCTGCTGGATCAAAACACGGCACGCATTGTGGACAACGTGCCGCAGGATACTGTTCCTGCACATGCGGAGCCAATCTTGCAAGTGAGTAATCTGGTGACGCGCTTTCCGATTCGCAGCGGTTTACTGAACCGCGTAACCCGGCAGGTGCATGCGGTAGAAAAAGTCAGCTTCGATCTCTGGCCGGGCGAAACGCTCTCGCTGGTGGGGGAATCGGGATGTGGCAAGTCAACCACTGGCCGTGCGTTGCTCCAACTGGTTGAAAGTCAGAAGGGCGACATTACCTTTGATGGCCAGCGTATCCATCAGTTGAAAGGCGCGGCGTTACAGCATCTGCGGCGTGATATTCAACTGATTTTCCAGGATCCGTACGCCTCATTGGATCCCCGTCTGACGGTTGGATTCTCGATTATGGAACCGCTGTTGGTACACAATGTTTGCCGCCGACAGGAAGCGGAGAAACGCGTGGCGTGGCTGTTGTCACGCGTAGGGTTGGAGCCGGAACACGCTCGGCGCTATCCGCATGAGTTTTCTGGTGGTCAGCGTCAGCGTGTTTGCATCGCCAGAGCGCTCGCGCTGAACCCCAAGGTCGTCATTGCGGATGAAGCAGTATCGGCGCTGGACGTGTCGATTCAGGCGCAAATCATCAATCTGATGCTGGAACTGCAACGTGAGTTTGGCATCGCATTTTTGTTTATTTCACATGATATGGCGGTGGTCGAACGCATCAGTCATCGCGTGGCGGTGATGTATATGGGGCAGATTGTCGAGATCGGCCCGCGTCAAGACGTATTCGAACGACCCCAGCACCCCTATACCCGCAAGCTGATGTCGGCCGTTCCGGTTGCCGATCCCTCACGCCGCCAGCGTGAGCAGGTATTGTTGGTTGATGAAATACCCAGCCCGATTCGGGCGATTGGCGATGAGCCGACAACGGCGCCTCTGGTTCAGGTTGGCAAGCGACACTTTGTGGCGCACCACCCGATTGCAGGTGCTTATTGACAGGGATTCATAAGGAGAACGTAGCATGAGCGTAATGACGATACAGCGGCGCTGGTTAGTGGCCGCAGGGGTAACTGCAGCAATGGTGGCATCACCCGTTTGGGCTGCCAAAGATGCGGTTATTGCCGTGGGTTCCACGTTTACCAGCCTGGATCCCTATGATGCCAACGACTCGCTATCGCAAACGGTGGCGAAATCATTCTATCAGGGGTTGTTTGGCTTCGATAAAGACATGAAGCTGATCAACGTGCTGGCGGACAGCTATGACATCAGCTCAGATGGCCTGACGTACACCGTCAAATTGCATCCTGGCGTTAAGTTTCACGATGGGTCGGCGTTTAACGCCGCTGCCGTTAAAGTGAATCTGGATCGCGCCAGTAATCCAGACAATCGTTTGAAGCGGTATAACCTGTTCAAGATGATCGACAAAACCGAAGCAGTGGACGATCTGACGGTGAAAATCACGCTGAAGACGCCGTTCTCGGCGTTTGTTAACAATCTGGCGCACCCAGCCGCGGTGATGATCTCGCCTGCGGCATTAACGCAGTACGGCAAGGAGATTGGCTTCCATCCGGTAGGCACCGGCCCGTATCGTTTTGTGGCCTGGAATCAGACCGATTTTGTCAAAGTTGAGAAATTCAGCGGTTACTGGAAAGCCGGGTTACCTAAGTTAGACAGCATTACCTGGCGTCCGGTGGTGGATAACAATACGCGTGCGGCACTGCTGCAAACGGGGGAAGCGCAGTTTGCTTATCCGATACCGTTTGAGCAGGCCAAGGTATTGGAGAAGAATGACAAGCTGGCGCTGGTGGCGTCACCGTCGATTCTGCATCGCTACATCAGCATGAACGTTACGCAGAAACCGTTTGATAATCCGAAAGTTCGGCAGGCGCTGAACTACGCGATTAACAAAGACGCGTTGATCAAAGTGGCGTTCTCCGGCTATGCGACGCCAGCCGAAGGGCCACTGCCGAATAGCATCGATTATTCGGTAAAATATCATCCATGGCCTTACGATCCGGCCAAGGCGCGCGAGCTGCTGAAGGAAGCGGGCTACCCGAATGGTTTTACCACCACGCTTTGGTCGTCACATAACCACAGTACGGCGCAGAAAGTCTTGCAGTTCACGCAGCAGCAGCTTGCACAGGTTGGAGTGAAAGTGCAGGTGACAGCGATGGATGCGGGGCAACGCGCTGCTGAAGTGGAAGGTAAGGGCGTTAAAGAAACGGGCGTTCGTCTGTTTTACACTGGCTGGTCGGCATCGACGGGCGAGGCAGATTGGGCGCTATCGCCGCTGTTTGCTACGGCCTCATGGCCACCAGCACAATTCAATACGGCGTTTTACAGCAACCCGCAAGTTGATACGGACTTGGCTAATGCGCTGAAAACGACGGATCGAGCGGAAAAGCAGACACTGTACAAGGATGCGCAGGATAAAATCTGGGCTGATGCGCCGTGGATTTTCCTGGCGACAGAGCGTTTGGTGTCGGCTAATAGCAAGAAACTGACGGGTTTCTACGTCATGCCAGATACCTTGTTCAGTTTTGAGGATGCCGATCTGACGGAATAACTCACCGCACAAGAATGACCAGGGAGTCGGGTGGCCGTTAGGCTACCCGCTGTGGTCAACACGCGTCTACTTATAGGAGAGCCTGACACATGTATGTGGAAAACCGTTCATGCTGAATTATTTTATTAAACGGTTACTGGGGCTGATCCCCACGCTCCTGATCGTTATGGTGCTGGTGTTCCTGTTCGTTCATCTGCTGCCCGGCGATCCGGCGCGTTTAGCGGCCGGACGGGAAGCGGATGCGGCTGTGATCGAAATGGTACGTCAGGATTTGGGCTTGGATAAGCCGCTGCCGCACCAGTTCTGGCACTTCTTGACCAATATTCTGCAAGGGGATTTGGGAACGTCGATGGTGTCGAAACGGCCTGTCACGCAAGAGATCGCCTTGCGCTTTATGCCAACGTTTTGGCTCACGGTTTGCAGCATGGCGTGGGCGGTAATTTTTGGCATGGCGATCGGCATCGTGTCCGCCGTGTGGCGTAATGGCTGGCCGGACAGAATCGGGATGACGCTGGCGGTATCCGGCCTCTCTTTCCCTGCGTTTGCGCTTGGCATGCTGTTAATGCAGATTTTTTCCGTTGAATTAGGCTGGCTGCCGACAGTGGGAGCGGATACCTGGCTGCACTACATCTTGCCTTCGCTGACGTTAGGTGCGGCGGTAGCGGCGGTGATGGCGCGTTTCACCCGTGCGTCGTTTGTTGATGTACTGCAGGAAGATTATATGCGTACGGCGCGGGCAAAAGGCGTGCGCGAATCGCTGGTTGTGCTGAAACACGGGCTGCGTAATGCGCTGATTCCAGTGGTCACCATGATGGGGCTGCAATTTGGCTTTTTGCTCGGTGGCTCCATCGTCGTGGAGAAGGTGTTCAACTGGCCGGGGCTGGGGCGGTTGCTGGTTGATTCGGTTGAGATGCGTGACTATCCGGTGATTCAGGCGGAAGTGTTACTGTTTTCGCTGGAGTTTATTCTGATTAATTTGCTGGTCGATATGCTGTATGCCGCGATTAATCCAGCCATTCGTTATAAATAAGGAAAGGGAATGAGACACTGGCGACGTAAAGCTATGCTGGCGACGCTCCCTGTCATTAGGGATAAATCCGTTCGTACGCCGTGGCGTGAATTCTGGCGGCGTTTTCTTCGGCAGCACGTCGCGGTCGCTGCTGGCTTGTTTGTGCTGCTGCTTATTGCCATCGCTTTTTGGGCTCAATATCTGATGCCCTACGATGCCGAGAACTATTTCGATTATGATCGACTGAATGAAGGCCCCTCGTCGGCACACTGGCTGGGCGTGGATTCATTAGGGCGTGATATTTTCAGTCGGATCCTGATGGGGACGCGTATTTCGCTGGCAGCGGGTATTTTCTCGGTGCTGGTGGGGATGATGATCGGTACGACATTGGGTCTGCTGGCGGGCTACTACGAAGGGTGGGCAGACCGAATCATCATGCGTATATGCGATGTGCTGTTTGCCTTTCCCGGCATTTTGCTGGCGATTGCTGTTGTGGCGATTATGGGCAGCGGTATGGCAAATGTGGTTGTCGCTGTTGCGATTTTCAGCATCCCGGCTTTCGCCCGTCTGGTGCGGGGAAATACGCTGGTGCTGAAGCAGCTTACCTATATCGAATCTGCCCGCAGCATGGGTGCCAACGACTGGACAATTCTCTTTCGTCATATTCTGCCCGGTTCGGTATCTTCTATTGTGGTGTTTTTCTCAATGCGGATTGGAATGTCGATCATCACCGCAGCTAGCCTGTCATTTTTAGGGCTGGGCGCGCAGCCACCGATGCCCGAGTGGGGAGCGATGCTGAACGAAGCGCGATCGGACATGGTGATTGCACCGCATGTTGCGATATTCCCCAGTCTGGCGATCTTTCTGACGGTATTGGCGTTTAATTTATTGGGGGACGGCCTGCGCGATGCGCTCGACCCGAAATTGAAAAGCTGAGTAAAAAAAAGCGCGACAACGAGTGCCGCGCTTTTCAGCAGTAAGAGCGCTAGCCCTTAGAACGAAGTACGTTTATAGCTGCGGTACTGTGGTTGCCAGAAGTTATGGTCAATCGCCTTCTGCAATGCATCGGCAGAGGTTACGACGGCCACACCTTGCAGCTGTGCGGCTTTACCCACGTCCAGTGCAATACGCTTGGACACCTGCTGGATATCGGACAGGTCCGGTAGCAGAGCGCCTTCACCGTTATTCGCCAGCGGCGAGCAGTCAGCCAGAGCGCGGCTGGCGGCCATCAACATACCGTCAGTGATACGGTTGGCTCCTGACGCCAGTACACCTAACCCGATACCTGGGAAAATGTAGGAGTTGTTGCACTGCGCGATAGGGAAGACTTTATCCTGATAGTGAACCGGAGAGAACGGGCTACCGGTCGCTACCAGCGCGGAGCCTTCTGTCCAGCGAATGATATCTTCTGGACGCGCTTCCACGCGAGATGTCGGGTTAGACAGTGGCATCACGATAGGACGAGCGCAGTGTTTGTACATTTCACGGATGATTTCTTCCGTGAACAGACCAGGCTGGCCGGATACACCGATCATGATGGTCGGCTTGGCATTGCGTACCACTTCCAGCAGTGAAATCGCGTCGCTGTTACAATCCCAATCAGCCAGCAGTTCACTTTTCTGCACCAGTTTGCTCTGGAAATCGAGCAGGTTCGGCAGTTTGTCTGTCAGCAGACCGAAACGGTCAACCATGAAGACGCGTGCGCGTGCTTCTTCTTCGCTCAGCCCTTCTGACTTCATCTGTGCGATGATTTGCTCAGCGATACCACAGCCTGCGGAACCTGCACCCAAGAAGGCAACGGTCTGATCGCGTAACTGCGTACCTGCTGCACGGCTGGCGGCAATCAGGCTACCGATAGCGACGGCTGCGGTGCCCTGAATGTCATCGTTGAAGCTACAGATTTCATCACGATAGCGATTCAGCAGCGGTGTGGCGTTTTTCTGCGCGAAGTCTTCAAACTGCAACAGCACGTTCGGCCAACGGCGCTTCACGGCCTGAATGAACTCGTCAACGAATGCATAGTATTCGTCGTCGGTGATGCGCGGATGACGCCAGCCCATATACAGCGGATCGTTCAGACGCTGCGGATTGTTGGTACCTACATCCAGAACGACTGGCAGGGTGTAGGCTGGGCTGATGCCGCCACAGGCGGTGTACAGCGCCAGCTTACCGATCGGAATCCCCATACCGCCGATACCCTGATCGCCCAGACCGAGAATTCGTTCACCGTCGGTGACAACGATGACTTTCACGTTCTGCTTGGTGGCGTTTTGCAGCATATCGTCGATATTTGCGCGGTTAGGGTAGGAGATAAACAGGCCACGGGCGCGACGATAGATATCGGAGAAGTGTTCACAGGCTTCGCCAACGGTCGGGGTGTAGATGATAGGCATCATCTCATTGAGGTGACCGTCCAGCAGGCGGTAGAACAGCGTCTCGTTGGTATCCTGAATGTTGCGCAGGTATACGTGTTTTTCAATATCGTGTTTGAATTCCTGATACTGGCGCCAAGCGCGTTCTGCCTGTTCTTCGATAGTTTCAACGGCTTCTGGCAGCAGGCCTGCAAGGTTAAAATCAGCGCGTTCTTCTTCAGTAAACGCGCTGCCTTTATTCAGCAGGGGAAATTCGAGCAAGATCGGACCAGCATAGGGGATGTAGAGAGGACGTTTGCTTTCGTATTCTAATTCCATGACTTTTTACTCTTCGGGTAACAGAAAAGACACTCAGGTGTTGTCGATGAAAAACTGCTGAGGATCTTAAATTACCCAGAGAATATGTACAGAAAATGTTAATTTAAATAGTTACAGATGGCTTGCATCTTAGCTGAAATACAGGCTTTATCGATTCACCTCTCTTTTTTCACCCGCACGCCGCTTAAATTTTGCGCCTATCTCTGCTGTTATTCCTCAATAAAGTGGTGTTCAACGTCGGTGCAACCCAGCTCGGCCAACATAATTTGTGAGATTGCCCAGTGGCTGACCACCGCATTACGGCGTTCAACGACAGCTGCGTACTTAATGGTGCTCGGATCTTCGCCTGCAAGGTTCATCAGATTCAATGCGGCCTGCAAAGGTGGGAGACTGGGGTTGAATGCTGCATTTTCTGCGTAGCGTCCGGTATAGATGTTGCCGCTCGCCGTTTCCAGCGCAATACCGCTAATGGCTTTGCTGTAGGGGGCGTGGCTACGGTTGGCAGCATCCAGCGCCTGACGCGTGAGCGCATTCACATTCTGCAAGGTCGCGCCGTGGTTGATGTCATCCATCAGCAGCGTATCGATTTGCAAATCGACGGGGCCAAAGGCATCCGGCAGATAGTGACTGAGTACGGCTGGCTGGCGGCCCGGCAGTTGAATACGCAGCGACGCGGCATTGCGCAATTCATTCATAAATTGGCGACAGTGGCCGCATGGCGTGTAGTTCACGGTCACGGCCCGCAATCCACGCTCATTACGCAGCCAGGCATGGCTGACGGCGCTCTGTTCTGCATGCACCGTTTGCTGAAGCTGAACGGCGGTAAACTCCATATTGGCACCAAAGTAGAAATTGCCGCTGAGCCCTTGCGCAATGGCACCAACCTGAAAATTTGAGATAGAGGCTTGCGCGCAGGCGGCAGCCAGGGGCAATAGCGCAAAGGCTAACGCATCGACGTCTAGCTGGCTGGCTTCGCAGACCGCATTCACCTCGTCAGCGGTTAGCATGGCGGCGAAATCCGGTTTATCGATCAATGGGCCGAGCGCGTCTTGCAGACTGGCAGATAATTGCTGGAAGGCGTTTTCAAATCGTGTATGCATGTCGGCTTACTCTTTTTACCCGTCAATGACGTCATGTTAGGTAGCAGAGTAGCAATAAATTGTGATCGGAATCTCTTTATTGAATGAAATGAATGCAAATTAACTACTAAATGCGAGATGTATCTCAATTTTATAGCGGGAACGATGTGGGTACGCATCGTTCCCCTCAGGCTTCAGCCAGCAAAGTGCAAGAGTACGGGGAACACTAACGGAGCAATCAGCGACGTGATGATCCCACATATAACCAGTGCCAGTGAACTGAACGCGCCTTCCTGATAATCGACCTCTGCGCTGCGCGCCGTGCCGAGTGCGTGTGAGGCGGTGCCCATCGATAGCCCACGTGCAGCTTTGGTTTTGATTCCTACACCGTTGAACAGGCTGTGGCCTAATACAGCACCGAGGATGCCGACAAAAATCACGCAGACGGCGCTGATCGCCGGAATACCGCCGATGGCGCCAGCGACGGCCATCGCAATGGGGGTAGTGACAGATTTTGGCAGCACTGAGGCGGCGATTTCTGGCGATGCGCCCATCCACAGTGCCACCAGCGTGCCGGAGATAATCGCCGTCAGGCTACCGATGAAGCACACGCTGATGATCGACTTCCAGCGCGCGCGAATTTGGTGTAGCTGTTCATATAGTGGGAACGCCAGCGCGACCACAGCTGGTTGCAACAGGTCGTTAAGCACTTTGCTGCCTTGAAAATAGTGCTCGTAGGGAATCTTCAACACCAGCAGCAGTGGAATAATAATCGCCATCGACACCAGTAGCGGGTTCAACAGGGAAAGCTTGGTCAGTACGGCCAGTTTACGTGCGGCGAAAAAGACCAGCAGAGTAAGGGGCAGCGACCACCACAAATAGCTGAACATTATTCATTATCCTTCGGCGGCGTGCGATCGCCAGCCGTGGCTCGCTCACGCTGCATAATCTGGGTACTGAAACCCACAACCAACATGACAATAAAGGTGCTGATCAGACAGGAAACCACAATGGGGCCAAACTGCTGATTGACCAGATCGTAATAATTCATAACGCCGACGCCGATGGGAACGAACAGTAGCGCCATGTGACGAATAAGGAGATAGCAGCCCGGTTTTACCCACTGCGCGGGCAGAATCTGCGAGGCGAGGAGTGTGAACAAGACCAGCATGCCGATGATACTGCCGGGGATAGTGAACGGAAGTAACGCGGATACCGCATTGCCTGCCAGCAGGCAGAGATAAATCAATGCGAAAGCGCGTAAATACTGCCAGCAAACGATGAACGTATTACGCATGGGAAATTCCTGATTAGCAGAGGGGATTATCATAACGCTAATGGAATTTACGTGCCACAGATCACGAATTTTGTTAAGGAAGGTGAGTCGGCCTGAAGGATGAGCGATACCCAGTTCAGGCTGAAAATGAAACGAGAAACGGGTGAGATAAATTCGGTTCAACCCCGCGTCAGTCTGGATTGGGGGTTGAACCGGAAGAATGTCGACGCGTTATTTTACGTCTACGTTCCACTTGGTGATGTCAATCTGTCCATCACCGCCAAAGATCTCGGTGCCAAACTGAACGCTACTGATATATTTTGTATTGCTCATCCACTTCTTGGTTCCTACCAGATAGTTGGTGAAATGGCGAATATTGAGTGATGCATTGTTGGTATTGGAAGTGCGTACGAAGGAAAAGACATTCCAGCCCTTGCCATTACCCGCATTGATCCAACCTTTGAATACATTCCAGCTACTGCCGCCAAGGAAAACTGTTTCAATATAATCACCGGCAGGGCCTGCATTGGTATTATTTAGCCAGATCATTAATTCATCGGTAGGCGTGGAATCCCAATTGGCTTTATCGGTGGTGTGGAACCATATGTCATAAGCTGCATTATACGTGCCGGTAGATTTGATGGAATAAGTGACATTACTGGTAATACTTTTATTACTGGATAACTTTATCGGCAATCCACTATTTTCAGTATAACCCGCAGTCCAGTGCCAGCCGCTCACCAATGAGGGATAACCTTTAACGCTGGAGCTGCTGCTTGGCCAGTGCCAGTTCCACCCCATGCTGGTGGGACTATTATAGAAAACCGTTTGCTGCCATCCTTTTACTTCATCTTTCCCCCAGACGTTATTGAATACGTAATATTTATTATTCTCAAAATAGAGTTTGTCTGCGTCTTTGGATGAACTGACCGCAGAAACGGTTAGGGGCGAGAGTAACAAGGCAGAAAATAATACGGGGAATAACGTACGGAAAATACGCTGTGGATTCTTATTCACTGTAAGCATAATAAATCTCCTTTTAATATATGCTTGGGGTTTTTCACTCTGAAATCTAGCACGTATTCAGTCAGTGTGCATGTCTGATTAAATATAAAATGTGGTGTACTTAACAATTGTTATTGTTTTATTCTATATCAGCATAATTCAGTTCATACGTCATGAATGAAATGAAAATCTTATTCATGAAATAATTATAAGAACGGTAATGAATATCGATAATACGAAATAAAATCAAGCGCCATGGTTTTGAGGCGCACAGGAGCGTGCGCCTTGGGTTAACGATTATTCAAATAACTGTGCGTTATGGATGGCCGCACAAACCGCATCCGTCAGCTTACGCAGTTCATCAGGTTGAATGATAAACGGCGGCATCAGATAAATGAGTCGACCAAATGGTCGAATCCAGACGCCGCGCTCGACAAAGAAACGCTGTAGCCGCGCCATATTGACCGGACGATGTGTTTCCACTACGCCGATAGCGCCCAACACACGGACGTTCGCCACCAGTGGGGAATCCGCACAGGGTTGCAGCGCTTCTCGCAACTGCCGCTCAATATTTTGCACTTGCTGCTGCCAGCGGTTATCTGCCAGCAAGGACAGGCTGGCATTGGCTGCTGCACAGGCTAGCGGGTTACCCATAAATGTAGGGCCGTGCATAAAACAGCCTGCTGCACCGTTACTAATGGTTTCAGCCACCGTTCGGGTGGTCAGCGTGGCTGAGAGTGTCATATAGCCGCCAGTAAGCGCTTTTCCCAAACACATAATATCCGGCGAAATTCCCGCATGCTCGCACGCAAACAGCTTGCCAGTGCGACCAAATCCGGTGGCGATCTCATCGGCAATCAGCAAGATCCCCCATTGATCGCACAGTTCCCGTACTCGGCGTAGGTAGGTTGGATGATAAAAACGCATCCCGCCAGCACCCTGTACGATAGGTTCCAGTATCACAGCAGCGACCTCGTGAGCATGCGCCGACAGCATCGCCTGCAATGGCGCGATATTGGTTTCCTGCCACTCGTCGGTAAAACCGCTTTCGTTGATAGCAGCACAGGGTGGCGCATCGACAAATAGGTGAGTCGGCAGGTAACCCTGATACAGGCTATGCATCGAATTCTGTGGATCGCATACGGACATCGCACCGAAGGTGTCACCGTGATAGCCGTGACGCAGGGTGAGAAAGCGTTGTCGGGTTTCACCGCGCGCCTGACAATATTGCAGCGCCATTTTCATCGCCACTTCGACTGCCACCGATCCTGAATCCGCCAGAAAAACGCATTCCAGCGCATCCGGCGTGATGTTTACCAGTTGACGACACAGCGCAACCGCTGCCGGATGGGTGATTCCGCCAAACATTACGTGCGACATCTGGCTGAGTTGGCTCTGCACCGCCTGATTGATCGCCGGATGATTGTAACCGTGAATCGCCGCCCACCATGATGACATTCCGTCAATCAAGCGACGTCCGTCATCCAGTTGTAGCTCGACGCCGCTGGCTGCTATGACCGGATAGCAGGGCAGTGGTTTGGTCATCGAGGTGTAGGGATGCCAAATATGGCGCTGGTCAAAAGTAATGTCTTCCGGGCTCATGATGATCTTTCGTAAACCAAAATGGATTCTATTTGGTTGACAGTATATCGGGTTAATTTACACTGACGAAACGTTTTTAGTTTGGAGATGCCGAGATGGCTGACCGCATTTACTGGACGCTTGAGCAAGCGCAAGACTTATTTAATAAACCTTTCCTGGAACTGATGTTTGAAGCACAGCAGATCCACCGTCAGCATTTTGATCCCCGTCAGGTGCAGGTGAGCACGTTACTGTCTATTAAAACCGGCTCCTGCCCTGAAGACTGCAAATATTGCCCACAGAGCTCCCGCTATCGGACGGGGATTGATACCGAGCGCTTGATGCAGGTCGAACAAGTGCTGGATTCCGCCCGTCAGGCGAAAGCCGCTGGGTCGACGCGCTTTTGTATGGGCGCAGCGTGGAAAAATCCGCACGAGCGTGACATGCCTTATCTGGAACAGATGGTGCAAGGCGTCAAAGCGATGGGGATGGAAACCTGTATGACGCTGGGGATGCTACACCACGATCAGGCTGAGCGTTTGGCCTCTGCCGGGCTGGATTTCTATAACCATAACCTCGACACCTCGCCAGAGTTTTACGGCAGCATTATCACTACCCGTACCTATCAGGAGCGTCTGGATACGCTGGATAAAGTGCGCGGTGCGGGCATTAAAGTCTGTTCCGGCGGCATTGTTGGGCTGGGTGAAACCGTGCGCGATCGCGCCGGGCTGCTGGTGCAGTTGGCTAATTTGCCGACGCCGCCGGAAAGCGTGCCGATCAACATGTTGGTCAAGGTGAAAGGGACACCATTGGCGGATAATGAGGACGTCGATCCGTTTGATTTCATTCGTACCATTGCCGTAGCGCGTATCATGATGCCGGCCTCTTATGTGCGCCTGTCCGCCGGACGCGAGCAGATGAGTGAACAAACGCAGGCAATGTGTTTTATGGCTGGCGCGAACTCCATTTTCTACGGTTGCAAACTCTTAACGACGCCAAACCCGAAAGAAGATAAAGATCTGGCGCTGTTCCTCAAGTTAGGTCTGAATCCTCAGCAAACAGGGACCGAATTTGGCGACAACCAACAGCAGCAGCGCTTGGCAGAACAACTGATTAATGCTGATAGCGAGCAATTTTATAATGCTGCAGTATAGCGCCCTGTACGCAAACGGCTGCATGGGGCGTGCGCAATCATGAGCTGGCAGCAACGTATTGAAGCTGCGTTGGTACAGCGTCAGCATGATGATGCCTACCGCGTACGGCAGAGTAATCAGGGGGGGAGCGGACGCTGGCTGATACAAGGCGATCGTTGCTACCTGAATTTTTCCAGCAACGATTATCTGGGGCTGAGCCATCATCCCGAGATTGTGCGTGCCTGGCAGCAGGGCGCAGAGCAATACGGTATCGGCAGTGGGGGTTCCGGGCATGTGACGGGATATACCGATGCGCATGCCTCGTTGGAAAACCAGCTTGCCGATTGGCTGGGTTACCCGCGTGCGCTGCTGTTTATTTCCGGCTATGCCGCGAATCAGGCTGTGGTGGCTGCGCTGGCACAGGCGGAAGATCGGATTTTTGCCGATAAACTCAGCCATGCTTCACTGCTGGAAGCTGCCGCACAGTCACCGGCGACGCTGCGGCGCTTTAAACACAATCAGGCGGATAGTCTGCAAGCGCTGCTGGAGAAACCGACAGATGGCCAGACGCTAGTGGTGACCGAAGGCGTTTTCAGCATGGATGGCGATACTGCACCGTTGCCTGCGTTGCAGGCACAGTGCAGGGCGCACGATGCCTGGTTGATGGTGGACGATGCACACGGGATTGGCGTGTTGGGCGATGAAGGGCGCGGGAGTTGCTGGCAGCAGGATATCAAGCCAGAACTGCTGATTGTCACGTTCGGCAAGGCGTTTGGCGTCAGCGGCGCGGCAGTGCTATGCACCGAACCGCTGGCCGAATACTTCCTGCAATTCGCCCGTCATTTGATTTACAGCACCTCAATGCCGGCGGCGCAGGCCTGTGCGCTGAGCGCGGCGGTTAACTGTGTCCGGCAGGGCGGTGCGCGGCGTGATGCGCTACGACGTAACATAGCGCTGTTTCGCGCGGGTTTTTCGAACTCGTCATATCAACTGATGAATTCGCAGAGCGCGATTCAGCCGCTGATTGTTGGCGAGAACGCGCGAGCGCTGGCGTTGATGAACCATCTGCGTGAGCAGGGCGTGTGGGTGAGTGCGATGCGGCCACCGACGGTGCCGCCCGGCAGTGCACGTCTGCGGATTACACTGACGGCGGAACATCAACCGGAAGATATCAATCGCTTGCTTACGGTATTGCATCATGCTGACAGAAAACTATAACAAGCAGGCGATTGCGCAGGCGTTTGGGCGTGCGGCGGGGTGCTATGACCGCTTTGCTGAATTGCAACGCACCAGCGGAGAACGTTTGCTGGCGCTGATGCCTGCGCATAGTGGTTTACAGGTGTTGGATGCGGGCTGCGGGACAGGACACTTTAGCCGTTACTGGCGTCAGGCTGGTCGAAATGTAACTGCACTGGATTTGTCGGCGGAAATGCTGGCGTATGCCCGTGAGCAGCATGCTGCAGATCGTTATTTGGAAGGGGATATCGAAAATCTGCCGCTGGCGGATAGCTGCGTGGACATCTGCTACAGCAATCTGGCAGTGCAGTGGTGTGATTCACTGCCACGCGCGCTGGGAGAGCTGTATCGGATCACGCGGCCGGGGGGCGTTATTGCGTTTGCGACGTTAGCGGACGGCTCCTTAAGCGAACTGTCGCAGGCGTGGCAACGGCTCGACGGTACGCAGCGGACGAATCGCTTTTTGCCGCACTCAGTTATCGATGCGGCCTGCCAGCCTTATCGTCATCATCTGCTACAGGAACGTGAAGTGTGTCTTTTTCCCGATGTGCTGGCGTTGATGAAATCGCTGAAGGGGATTGGCGCGACGTGGCTACATGAAGGACGTACGCCAGGGCTATTGAGTCGGGCACGTCTGGCGGCACTATCTGCTTGCTATCCACAAGAACAGGGCGGCTACCCGCTCAGCTACCAACTGGTTTATGGAGTGATTTATCGTGATTGAACGCTGGTTTATAACGGGCACGGATACCGAAGTCGGGAAAACGGTCGCCAGCACGGCAATACTCCAGGCCGCTTGTCAGGCGGGATACCGTACCGCAGGCTATAAGCCTGTGGCGTCCGGCTGTGAGATGACGGTTGACGGCATTCGCAACAGCGATGCGCTGGCGCTTCAGGCCAATAGCAGCGTCCACCTTGATTATCAGATGATTAACCCACTGGCGTTTATGGAACCGACTTCACCGCATATTATCAGTGCGGTGGAGCAGCGACCTATTCATCTCTCGACGCTGTCAGAAGGGCTACGGGCAGTAGAAACTCAGGCTGATTGGGTGCTGGTCGAAGGGGCTGGCGGGTGGTTTACGCCGCTGTCGGAGCAGGACACGTTTGCCGATTGGGTGGTACAGGAACAGCTTCCCGTGATTTTGGTGGTTGGTATCAAACTGGGATGTATCAATCATGCGATGCTCACCGCCCATGCTATTCAGCACGCTGGCTTGCATCTTGGCGGCTGGATCGCTAATGACGTCATCCCGCCAGGGAAATGGCACCAGCCGTATCTGCAAACGCTGCGACAGCGCTTGCCTGCGCCGATGCTGGGTGAAATTCCTTATTTATCGGATCTTCCTCAGCATAATCTGGGGCAGTATATTGATATTGGGTTATTATACCCATAATACTTCAAGCTGCATGTGCGTTGGCTGCGTTTACTCACCCGAATCACTTACCTGAGTAAGCTCATCGGGATTCCCTCTCTTGCCGCCTTCCTGCAACTCGAATTATTTGGAGTATAGCGGAGTAATTGAAGTCATTAAGACCTCTCAAATCAGATCAATGAAATGAGGGTCGGCCTACAGGGATACTGCGCCACCATTATGCTGATGAGGATTGTTGGTAAGCCATCACCTGCGTTTACTAATCGCAACGATTTTTGTTGTTTTTTACCAACATTTCTTTCATGAGTATAAAGTCTGCATTTTTATCAAAATTAATAGATAAAACCTTCTTGAGTTTTCCTCTAACACCCCGCCATAACTGAATTGTGGCATTTTAGTCCTCAGCTGTTTTTAGTCTTTTTCCGTCTAATACTTATGCGATAAATCACAGAAAGAGTGTGAAGAAAATCCATATCAGGGGGAATCGCCAATGAAGCGGGTATTTCTCTAACTCAGTGCTGATGCGGGGTTGTGGGAGTTATCCACCATTTCTGTGGATAACTATGTGCATTATAGATAGACAACGTGTCCTAGCCGAGAGCTGGCGCGGGTTTTCGCCAGGTTGGCGCTATTCTCCACGGTTTTGTTAATCTATTTATTATCATTCACTTAAATAAAATCAAGTGTCTTGAACATCAACGGTGCGTAGTTGCATAAATTAACCTCGCTGGTTATCCCTGCATGTTACATTTTTACCAAATCTGGGGATAAATCATGATGGTTTTATCTGGTAGATTGAATATGAATGTGCTAGCAAATTCATTTGTCGATTAATCATCCAATTCAGCGATAATTTTCTTGATGCTGTTTTTATATCCAGTATCATGATGGTGGCAAATTTCGCCATTGGCACTCAGAATAAAGCATCGCGTGTTTAACGTTGTAGGGCGATGCTTGTTTGTACGATGGGTTGTGTCTGTGACGACGCAACCTGTGACGAAAATCGTCAGTCTATGTCTTTTACCTGCCTCTGTGCGTCCACCCACGAACATCGTATTTAGCGATGAGTAATAACGATAAGTAGCGTGTTTAACGATGAGTAAAGCATTCACACTGAATTCCGACTTTAAACCGGCAGGCGATCAGCCTGAGGCCATTCGTCGTTTAAAGGAAGGTCTGGAGGACGGGTTGGCGCACCAAACGCTGCTCGGGGTAACAGGCTCAGGTAAGACGTTCACGATAGCCAACGTGATTGCCGATCTCAATCGGCCGACGATGATGCTGGCACCGAATAAAACGCTGGCAGCTCAACTGTACGGCGAAATGAAAGAATTCTTCCCCGAGAATGCCGTGGAGTACTTCGTCTCGTACTACGACTATTATCAGCCTGAGGCCTACGTTCCGAGCTCGGATACCTTTATCGAGAAAGACGCGTCTGTTAACGAACATATCGAGCAGATGCGTCTTTCCGCGACAAAAGCGCTGCTGGAGCGGCGTGATGTGATCGTCGTGGCTTCGGTGTCCGCTATCTATGGTCTGGGCGATCCCGATCTCTATCTGAAAATGATGCTGCACCTGACGCAGGGGATGCTGATCGACCAGCGTGCCATTTTACGTCGTTTGGCTGAATTGCAATATGCCCGCAACGATCAGGCATTTCAGCGCGGTACGTTTCGCGTGCGGGGCGAGGTGATCGATATCTTCCCTGCGGAGTCTGACGAAATCGCACTGCGCGTTGAATTGTTCGATGAAGAAGTGGAACGCCTGTCGCTGTTTGACCCGCTGACGGGGCATGTCCTCCAAACGGTGCCGCGCTATACCATCTACCCGAAAACGCACTATGTGACGCCGCGTGAGCGTATTTTGCAGGCGATGGAAGACATCAAAGTTGAATTGGCCGATCGCAAGAAGGTACTACTGGCGAACGATAAGCTGGTGGAGGAGCAGCGACTGAGCCAGCGCACGCAGTTTGATCTGGAGATGATGAACGAACTGGGGTACTGCTCCGGCATCGAAAACTACTCACGCTATCTCTCTGGACGTGGCCCCGGTGAACCGCCACCGACACTGTTTGACTATCTTCCTGCTGATGGGCTACTGGTCATTGATGAATCTCACGTCACTGTGCCCCAGATCGGCGGTATGTATCGCGGCGACCGTGCGCGTAAAGAGACGCTGGTCGAATACGGTTTCCGGCTGCCTTCCGCGCTGGATAACCGGCCGATGAAATTTGAAGAATTTGAAGCGCTGGCCCCGCAGACGATCTATGTGTCTGCGACGCCGAGTCACTATGAACTGGAAAAATCGGGCGGTGACGTTATCGATCAGGTGGTCCGTCCCACTGGATTGCTCGATCCGATCATTGAAGTACGGCCTGTCGGGACACAAGTGGATGACCTGCTTTCCGAGATTCGCCTGCGTGCAGCGATTAACGAACGTGTGCTGGTGACGACGTTGACCAAGCGGATGGCGGAAGATCTGACGGAATATCTGCAAGAACACGGCGAGCGGGTACGTTATCTGCACTCGGATATTGATACCGTCGAGCGTGTGGAAATCATCCGTGATTTGCGCCTGGGTGAATTTGACGTGCTGGTGGGCATCAACTTGCTGCGTGAAGGGCTGGATATGCCTGAAGTGTCGCTGGTGGCGATTCTGGATGCCGACAAAGAGGGCTTTTTGCGATCCGAACGTTCCCTAATCCAGACGATTGGCCGCGCGGCGCGTAACCTGCGCGGCAAGGCCATTCTTTACGGCGACAGGATTACGGCGTCGATGGCGAAAGCGATTAGCGAAACGGAACGCCGCCGCGAGAAGCAGGAAGCCTACAACACTGAACACGGGATTGTGCCGCAGGGGATCAATAAGAAGATTTCCGATATTTTGCAACTCGGACAGTCTGCGAACAAAGGCAAAGGGCGAGGTAATCGTAAAGCGGCAGAACCGGCAGCGCGTTATGAACTTATGACGCCGAAGGCGCTGGAACTGAAAATTCGCGAGTTGGAAAGTAAGATGCTGACACATGCGCAGAACCTTGAATTTGAAGAGGCGGCTTCCCTGCGCGATGAGGTACAGGTATTACGCGCGCAATTTATCGCGATATCGTAGTTATCGCAGAATTGTAGTTATCGCGGCATCATAGCGATGCGGCACTCTGATAAGGAATCATGATGACCCCTTCTATACCGGGCGTGGATGTGCTGTTTGTCGCGGGCTTTGGCCCTATCGTGACATCACTTCCTGCCAGCTATGCACTTTATGTGGATACGTTGAAGTTACCGCTAAAACCTGTTGCGGAAGGGAGCGACTATCTGGTGAGCGATGTGATGGATGGCGTGAAGCATTTTGCCTTGTGGCCACTGTCACACGCCAGTGAATCCTGTTTTGGGCAGGGAAATTGGCCTGCGGATCTTCCTGAACCGCAAAGCTGGCTGGAGTTTGAAGTGGCTGATATGGCGGAAGCGACAGAGGCGCTGAAAGTACAGGGTTATGCGCTGCTGGTCGAAAATCGTCTTGAACCTTGGGGCCAGCAAGTAACGCGTTTCCTGAGCCCCGAAGGGATTCTGATTGGCGTGACTTATACGCCGTGGCTGCGGGATTAAGAACCTAGTAGCTGTAGTGCACGATCGATAGCCTGACGCAGTAACTGACGGTCGTGGTGATGTGGCTCATCCTCCGCGGCCAGCGGCTGCTGTACGACCAGACGGTTACCGATCTGGCTGACATCAACTTTTGGGCCGACGATTGCTGCATCAATAACCGGTTTCCCCACTTTGCGTTCAATCCAGAACAATTTTTCTGCCAGCGTCAGGCGGGCTGCTGGGTTGCTTTGTTCATTGCCCAGATTGCCGATGTACACCATGGGAGCGGGCGTGCGGCGGAGCGCCTGTGTCAGGTCTTCCAGCAGCAGCAACGGCATCAGGCTGGTCAGGAAACTGCCGGGGCCAATCAAAATCAGATCGGCTTTAGCGATGGCATCGATGGCCTCACGTGTTGCCGGTACGGTTGGATACAGCATCAAATCTTGCGGTAGAGCCGCCAACTGATCGATCTCGACTTCGCCATAAACGGGGTTACCCTGCTCATCAATCGCCATTAAATCGACAGGATGCTCGGACATCGGAATTAAAAAGGCGTCCACTTTGAGCAAATTGCGAATCAGATTGATGGCTTCCAGCGGGCGCACGCTCAGGTGATCGAGCGCTTTTAGCATCAGGTTACCCAGATTATGCCCGGCAAGCTCGCCGTTACCGTTAAACCGGTATTCAAACATCGCAGAGGCTACGCTGGGTGTGGTGATCAGTTGGTTCAGACAGTTGCGCGTATCGCCCCAGGCAAGGCCACCTTCGGAGCGGCGGATGCGGCCGGTAGAACCGCCGTTATCCGTGGTCGTGACAATGCCGGTTAGCCGTGAACCCAAGGAAGATAGCGAAGACATGACACGACCTAAACCGTGTCCGCCTCCTAACGCGACAACCCTGTCGAGGTCGGCCAACGTGCGATTGCGCATAGAGAACCTTATGAATAAGCCAGAGGAATATGAATAGCGTGTATACCCGTCATACTTCAAGTTGCATGTGCGTTGGCTGCGTTCACTCACCCGAATCACTTACCTGAGTAAGCTCATCGGGGGTCCTTCCCTTGCCGCCTTCCTGAAACTCGAATTATTTAGGGTATAACAATCGCCGCTAAGGTAGCTGATTTCACCTTAAAACGCGAAAAATCCTCACACTGGCATGACCTGAGACAATTTCTGCCGCACATTTTCCCGTATGCTGTGCAGTATAAGATATTGAAAATTCGCTATATATTATCTTATATATCGATTTTGAGAGTGGTTAGCGGTGCTTTTTCGCAGTAAACTGCTCAATGAAATCACGGTTCTTTACTGGTTATCCTGCCGTTGTCTGACGGATACCCGATGAGAATCAAACTCCTAGCCTTGGTGCCTAAGTGATGCGCTTATTGCGCGTGATACGGCGCCTTGGCCGTGGCCTTCGCGGTCACCAGGGTGCGAGGTAGAAATGCCTGCATCTCCCGTATTTGGAAAGGTGTTTATGGTGAGTCAACTGACTGATGCGTTTGCGCGCAAGTTTTACTATTTGCGTCTGTCTATCACAGACGTCTGCAATTTTCGCTGTACCTACTGCCTGCCGGATGGTTATCAAGCCAATGGCACCAATCCACATCGCTTTTTATCACTCGATGAGATTCGTCGCGTCAGCCGCGCTTTTGCTGAATTGGGGACGGAAAAAGTCCGTCTTACCGGCGGCGAACCGTCTCTGCGTCGTGACTTCGTCGATATCATTGCTGCGATCCGTGAAAACCCAGCTATTCGTACGCTGGCGGTCACCACCAACGGTTACCGTCTGGCACGTGACGTGGCTCAATGGCGTGATGCCGGACTAACAGCACTGAATGTTAGCGTCGACAGCCTTGATGCTCGCCAGTTTCATGCGATTACCGGACAGGATAAATTCCGCCAAGTGATGGACGGTATCGATGCGGCATTTGACTGCGGTTTTGCCAAGGTTAAGGTCAACACCGTGCTGATGCGTGATGTGAACGCAGGCAGCCTGCAAACCTTTCTCGACTGGATTAAACACCGACCGATTCAACTCCGCTTTATTGAACTGATGGAAACGGGAGAGGGGGGCGAGCTGTTCCGCCGTCACCACGTTTCCGGCGAGGTGATTCGCCAGCAGCTATTGCAGCAAGGGTGGCAACAGCAGCAACGTGCACGCAGCGACGGCCCTGCTCAGGTATTCTGCCATCCAGACTACGAGGGCGAAATCGGGCTGATCATGCCGTATGAGAAAGATTTTTGCCTGAGCTGTAACCGTCTTCGTGTGTCTGCTATCGGTAACCTGCATCTGTGTCTCTTTGGCGAGCAGGGCATTCCACTGCGCGATTTGCTGGCTGACGATCGTCATCTCAATGATTTGAAAATGCGTATCTCGGGCGGGTTGTCGACGAAGAAGCAGACGCACTTCCTGCATGAAGGCAATAGCGGCATAACGCAAAATCTGTCATTTATCGGCGGTTAATCCGCGATATCACTGATTCTTAAAGGAACCTGACATGAGCAAAGTCAGCAGCGAATTCGTTTCTCTCAATCTAGCAGTACTGACCGTTTCCGAACGCCGTACTGCGGAAGACGATACCTCCGGCGACTATCTGCGCGAAGCGGCACAGTCCGCAGGGCATCGTATTGTCGCCAGCGCTATCGTGAAAGAGAACCTGTACCAGATTCGGGCACAGATCTCGGCGTGGATTGCCAGCGATGAAGTACAGGGTATTTTGATTAACGGTGGCACGGGCTTTACGGCAGGGGATGTGGTGCCGGAAGCCATTGGCGTCTTGTTCGATCGGGAAATTGAAGGCTTCGGCGAACTGTTTCGCATGGTGTCATATGAAGATATTGGCACAGCGACGCTGCAATCCCGTGCGCTTGCCGGTCTGGCTAATCAGACGGTGATTTTCGCCATGCCGGGTTCGACGCGCGCTTGTCGAACGGCGTGGGAACGTATCATTCAGGAACAGCTGGATGCGCGTCAGAAACCGTGCAATTTTTACCCGCACTTAAAGAAATCCTCTTAACGATAAGCCTTATTCACTATGTCATCATCTAAGCCACAATTGACCCACATAAACGCCGCTGGCGAAGCCGCAATGGTGGATGTTTCTGCCAAAGCGGAGACCGTGCGTGAAGCCCGCGCGGAAGCCTTCGTTGAAATGGCCCCGCAGACGCTGGCCATGATTATTGCCGGTAGCCACCATAAAGGCGATGTGTTCGCCACCGCGCGTATCGCCGGAATTCAGGCTGCGAAACGTACTTGGGAACTGATTCCGCTCTGTCATCCGCTATTACTGAGCAAAGTCGCTGTCGAGCTGGAAGCGCAGCCGGAGCACAATCGGGTTCGTATCGAATCCGTTTGTCGACTGACGGGGAAAACGGGCGTGGAGATGGAAGCGCTGACGGCGGCTTCCGTTGCCGCGCTGACCATCTATGACATGTGCAAGGCCGTGCAGAAAGATATGGTGATTGGCCCGGTGCGCCTGTTGGCGAAGAGCGGCGGAAAATCTGGGGGTTTTACGGCGGAGGGATCATGATTAAGATTCTGTTTTTTGCGCAGGTGCGTGAATTGATCGAAACAGACAGCCTGTCGCTGCCCGCTGATTATGCCACCGTAGAGGAGGTTCGACAGGCGTTGTGCCAACGTGGTGCTCGTTGGGAATTAGCATTGGAAGCCGGCAAATTGTTGGCAGCAGTAAATCAGTCGCTGGTTGAGTTGACGCACCCGCTACAGGACGGTGATGAAGTCGCCTTTTTCCCACCGGTAACGGGAGGTTGATCGTGGCAGAAACGCGTATTCAGGTCGGCGAAGAGAACTTCAACGTAGGTGATGAGTATCAGTGGCTGGCACAGTGTGATGAAGACGGCGCAGTCGTGACGTTCACGGGTAAGGTGCGTAATCACAATTTGGCGAAAGACGTCAGCGCACTCACGTTGGAACATTATCCCGGCATGACGGAAAAAGCGCTGGCAGAGATTGTCGAGCTGGCACGCGAACGTTGGGAACTGCCGCGTGTGAGCGTGATTCATCGGGTAGGCGCACTCTATCCGGGCGATGAAATTGTGTTTGTTGGCGTCAGTGCCGCCCACCGCAGCGCGGCATTTGATGCCGCCCAATTCATCATGGATTACCTGAAAACCCGCGCGCCATTCTGGAAGCGAGAAGCCACGCCGGAAGGTGAGCATTGGATTGAATCGCGAGACAGTGATAAACAGGCCGCGCAGCGCTGGTAGTTGATTTCTGTGTTAGGATAAAAGGATGGCGGGGAGAGAATATTCAGTCTCGATCCCCCAATCAGGCGGTTCGCGCCGCGTTAATCAGATAACTTTATGCAAAGGTAACATCATGGACAGATATCCACGCTCTGGTTCAATCGTTGAGCGCTCGCAGTCTGGTCTACAGGCCTATATGGCACAGGTTTATGGCTGGATGACTTGTGGCCTGCTGCTGACGGCATTCGTCTCCTGGTATGCGGCGAATACGCCCGCCGTACTGAATTTTGTTTTCTCCAGCCAGATCACTTTCTTTGGACTGATCATTGCCCAACTGGGGCTGGTATTTGTCATTTCCGGCATGGTACAGCGCCTGAGCGGCACGGTTGCCACGTCGTTGTTTATGCTTTATTCCGCGTTGACGGGGCTGACGCTCTCCAGCATTTTCATCATGTACTCTGGTGAGTCCATCGCTAGCACCTTTGTGATTACGGCAGGGATGTTCGGGGCGATGAGCCTGTACGGCTACACCACGAAGCGTGATTTAAGCGGCTTCGGCAGCATGTTGTTTATGGCGCTGATCGGGATTGTTCTGGCTTCGCTGGTGAACCTGTGGCTGAAAAGCGAAGCGCTGATGTGGGCAGTAACCTATATCGGTGTGGTGGTGTTTGTCGGTCTCACCGCGTATGACACCCAGAAACTGAAAAATATCGGCGAGCAGTTGTCTGTTGATGACAAAGATAGCTTCCGCAAATACTCCATCGTCGGCGCGTTGACGCTGTACCTCGACTTCATCAACCTGTTCCTGATGCTGCTGCGTATTTTCGGTAATCGTCGTTAATTTTACGCTCCTATCTGGCGCGATTCCTCGCGCCAGATAACGCCTTCCCGTATTTCCCCTCCTTATTAATTACGCGATATTCCGTCGAAAAATAGCGTAAGCCGCTGAACCCGTGGTCAGCATGATGATGAGCAGTGGCCATAAACTGCCCCAGATAATGCTGAAGTCCTTGTTTATCAGCGGTAGCTATTGTAATTAATTTCATTGAATGATAATAATTGCCATTAGCAATTGCATTTTTACTGGTACTGACATAATGGCCTGCCAGCATTGACGTTGTGCCATAGGGTGTAAACCCTGCGTTCAATGCCAGAGCCGATAGTGATCCGCCAAAGTGCTTCGCGTAAGACGAAGCATTTTGGCATTTTTTTGTCTGTGCTGCGGTGAGTGGTCTGCCACAGGCGATGATTTTTATTCACGGTTGGATATATAACCAAAGGGGAAGGACAGTGAACCAGATGCGCACTTTACTTGCATTGATGCCATGCGTGCTGATTGCTCCGGCGTATGCACAGGATGATACGACCAAAAAGGGTGATTCGAGCGGTGATGAGATGGTGATTACCGCCTCACGCTCGAATATCCAGCAGCAGAAAGCGCCGCAGGTGGTTACGGTGATTACTAAGGAGCAAATCGAGCAGCAGATGCAGGTTACCTCCGACTCATCGCAAATTCTGAGCAATCTGCTTCCTTCGTTCTCCCCCAGTCGTCAGAAAATGAGCGGCAGCGGCGAAACTTTCCGTGGTCGTGCAGCGTTGGTGATGATCGACGGCATTCCCCAATCTAACCCGCTGCGCCCCACCGGACGTGAGATGCATACGGTCGACTATTCGATGGTCGAGCGTATTGAAGTGATTCACGGTGCCAACGCCACCAATGGCATGGGCGCGACAGGTGGGGTGATTAACATCATTACCCGTCGCCCGGAAAACGGTTCGTTTAATCAACATGTCAGTGTGCAGACCACGATTCCGACTGAAAAGATTCGTGGCGAAACTGCCAGCTATAAAACCACTTATCGGGTGGATGGACGTCAAGACTATCTCGATTATCTGTTCGCGATTGGCTACGAGAATCAGGGGTTGTATCTGGATGGCAACAATCGTCCCGTTGGCGTGGATAATACGCAGGGCGACACCATGGACTCTCGCGCCTATGACATCATGGCGAAAGTCGGATACTGGCTGGATGACTATCAGCGTATTCAACTGAGCGTAAATCGCTACCACATTAAAAACGAAAATAACTACCTTAGCGTGGATGGTATCCGCGATCAGGGCATCCCTACGACGTCAGTGCGCGGCACACCGCCGGGCGAAGCGCCAAATAACAGTATTTGGACGACGGGATTAACCTACGAGCACCACGATTTGGCGGGGATGAAGCTGTCCGCTCTGGTGTTTAATCAACGCTATGAAGCGCTGTTTGGCGCAACGATTTCAAATACTTTCCAGGATCCGGCGATTGCTCCCCGAGGTACGCTTTATGAGCAGTCACGATCCGTCGCCAATAAGTACGGCACCAAGCTTGCGTTGACCAAAGACGACTTGCTGGATGACACGCTGAAGGTCACGGTGGGTTTCGATACCTTGTATGATAAAGGGAAACAGGATCTCTACCTGACCAAGCGTACCTACGTGCCGGAGATGGAATACACCAACTATTCACCGTTTATTCAGGGAGAATATCAACTGCTGGATAAGGTAACGCTACACGCGGGCGTACGCCATGAAATCGCTAAGCTACAGGTCGGTGACTATCAAACGCTGGCATCCAATGGCGGTTATACAGTGGAGGGCGGTAGCCCAAAATTTAATGAGACGCTGTATAACGCCGGTATTGTTTATGCGGCAACAGATTCCCTGAGCCTGTTCGCTAACTACTCGGAAGGGTTTGGTATGCCGGATGTGGGCCGTGCGCTACGTTCCATTAACCGTCCGGGTGTTAGCCTGAAAAATTTCGACGGCTTTAAGCCGATTGTGACGGATAACGTAGAAACGGGATTCAGATTTAAACGTGATAAGTTTGACTTCGAAGCCAGTTATTTTGAGTCCAAATCGAAACTGGGTGAGCGTGTTAGAGAGAGCGGTGGCGTATTTTTGTCCGATCGTCAGCGTACGCAGATCCGAGGGGTAGAGGTGACTACAGGCTACCAAATTAACGAGCAGCATAAAATTAATGCCTCTTACGCCCACAGTGAAGGGAAGTATGACAATAACGGCGATGGCAAGGTGGATAAAAAATTCAACGGTCTGAATATTGCTCCGGATCGTCTTATCACTAGCTGGTCGGCGAACTGGAATGATAACTGGAGCTCATTCGTACAGGCGAATTATGCCTTTGGCCGCAGTTTTGACGATGCGGGTATGGCCTTTGATGGCTACCTGTTGATGGATGCTGCCGTGGGTTACAAGCTGCCATATGGTCGTCTCAATGTCGCGGTGGCTAACCTGCTGGATAAGCAGTACATCACCTACTATTCGCAGGCTGCCCTTGTTAACGATACGCGCTATTTCTCTGGGCGTGGTCGCACGATGACATTGGGTTATTCGATTGATTTCTAAAATTACCTTGTTTAACCATGTCTAAGTTTAGCCATGTCCAAAAATCAGCAACACGGCAGCGTTTTTCGCTGGCCGTGTTGTTGTCTTTTCTGCTGGTGACGTTGGCGCAGGCGGCAGAACCGTCGCGTCAGGTTCGGCATGCGCTGGGTGTGACCACCGTGACAGGGACGCCGCTGCGCATAGTGACGCTGTTTCAGGGCGCGACTGACGCTGCCGTTGCACTGGGAATTAAGCCGATTGGCGTGGTGGAATCATGGGCGGAGAAGCCGATTTACCGCTATCTTCGCCCCGCGTTGCAGGGCGTGACGCTGGTTGGGCTGGAAACGCAGCCTAGCCTGGAAACGATCGCGTTACTCAAGCCCGATCTCATCGTGGCGTCTACCTTTCGGCATGAAAAGATCTACGGTCTGCTGTCGCAGATTGCGCCGACGATTGCGCTGGACAGGGTGTCTGAATTTAAGGACACGGTACAGATGATGGGCGTAGCGCTTAACAGGGAAGATAAGACGCATGAGATTTTATCCCACTGGGATCGACGCGTGAATTCGCTGCGTGACAGGCTAAAGGCGCGATTTGGCGATCGCTGGCCGCTCAGCGTTTCCATTCTCGAATTCCGTGAGGATCACATGCGCAGCTATCTACCCGCCAGCTTTGCCGGGTCGGTGCTGTCGGAAATCGGCTTTGTCTGGTCGCGGCCGGAAAGCTACACGTCAGGTCTAATGCAAAAGCTTACGAGCAAAGAGAGTATTCCCGTGGTGGATGCCGATCTATTCTTTGTGCTGCTGCGTTCAGACAAACCTGCGGTGGTGCAGAATTATCGAGATTGGCAGGCCCACCCGCTTTGGCAGCGGCTGCATGCCCCTCGCCAGCAGCAGGTGTATCCGGTAGATAACGTGGCCTGGAGCCTGTCTGGCGGTATTTTGGGCGCAAATAACATGCTGGACGATATCGAACGGCAGTTCGCTGGCAAGGCAGAACCTGCGAGCAAAAAAAGCGATGTCGTAGAGGAGAGTCAGACGCGATGAGACAGTGCATCGTGATGGCAGCGGGTATTACACTGCTGCTGTTGAGTATCGTCGCTAGCCTGATGCTGGGGCAAACCACGATTTCATTTGGTGCCGTGTTCAGGGCGCTATTCTATTACGATCCGCAGCAGATCGATCACATTCTGGTGTTGACGACCCGCCTGTCGCGGACGGTGATTGCTCTCGTTGTCGGTGCCAGCCTTGCCGTTGCCGGGGCGCTAATGCAGGCGTTGACGCGTAACCCACTAGCCTCGCCGGGAATATTTGGCATTAATGCCGGAGCCATGTTTGCCGTCGTGCTGCTGTCTTCGCTGTTGACCTTTTCCTCGCAGGTTGCGTTGGCATGGACGGCCTATCTCGGCGCAGCTGTTGCTGGCGTCATGGTGTACGTGTTGGGAACGTTGGGCAATGCGCGTTCCAGCCACTTACGCATCGTGCTGGCCGGTGCCGCTATCAGCGCGCTGTTTATTTCGTTTACGCAGGCGCTGCTGGTGATCAATCAGGATGGGCTGGATAGCATGCTGTTCTGGCTAGCCGGTTCGGTATCCGGGCGCAACCTGTCGATGCTGTTGCCGCTGCTGCCGTACTTTGTTATCGCGCTATGTCTCACGCTGCTGCTGGCGCGTCACCTCAATATTCTGGTGGCGGGTGACGAGATCGCCAAAGGGCTGGGGCAGCGTACCGCGCTAGTCCGTGCGTTGTCTGGGCTGTGCGTGATTGGGCTGGCGGGGGGAGCGGTGGCGATAGCCGGAAATATCGGCTTTGTCGGGCTAATCGTGCCGCATATCGTGCGTCGCATGCTGTCTGCCGATCACCGTTGGCTGTTGCCCGGTTGTGCAATTTTCGGTGCGACGCTGCTGCTGCTGGCCGATGTCGCTGCGCGTTTGCTAATTGTGCCGCAGGAAGTTCCGGTCGGGGCAATGACCGCGCTATTAGGAGCGCCATTCTTCATTTATCTGGCGAGAAGGGGGCTGCGACATGGGTAAGGTGTGTACCGTGCGCATAGGGAGCGTTTCGCGCCAGATTGATTTACGTACCTCAGCGGTAGCGGTTTCGCTCCTTCTGGTGCTGTTGGCTGTCGTATTCCTCTCGCTGTCGCTAGGGCAGATTGTGCTGTCGCCCACGCAGGTGATGTCGGCGCTGCTGGGAAAGGCAGACAGCGGCGTGCACTTTATTGTCAACGACTTGCGTTTGCCGCGTGCGCTGCTGGCGCTGTTGGTGGGTGGGGCGCTGGCGATATCCGGTTTGATTCTGCAAAGCATTGTGCGTAACCCGCTGGCCTCGCCGGATATTCTGGGGATTACCAGCGGTGCATCGGCGGCAGCGGTGTTCTTTCTCTCGTTTCTGGCGACAACGATAAGCCAGCGTTGGCTCCCACTGGCGGCAATGGGCGGGGCGTGGATTACGGCGATCGCCATTTATCTGTTGGCCTGGAAACAAGGCGCATCACCGCTGCGGTTGGTGCTGGTCGGCGTGGGCCTGTCTGCCATTATGGGCGCGGCGGTTACGATGATGCTGGTGTTTAGCCCGATAGGCACGACATTGACGGCCTATGTGTGGCTGACGGGCAGTATTTACGGCGCACAGTGGCAGCATGTGTCAGCGCTGGCGGGCTGGTTGCTACTTGGCGCCCCGTTTCTGGTGGGGCTGGCGCGGCATGTCAACGTACATGAACTGGATGACGCGCTGGCCTGCGGCGTCGGGCAATCTGTCGGGCGTATCCGGCTTGCACTGCTGACGCTGAGCGTCGCGCTGGCTGGCGCGGCGATTGCCTACGCCGGTGCGATGGCGTTTGTCGGCCTGCTAGCACCGCATATTGCGAAAAAGCTGGCGAGTCGTTCATTTCCCGGACTGGCGCTGGTGTCGGCGTTGACAGGCGGTTTACTGGTGATGGTGGCCGATTTACTGGGTCGTACCGCGTTCCTGCCGCTGGATTTACCTGCCGGCATCTTTATCTCGGTGCTCGGGACGCCTTTCTTTATCTATTTATTGCTTCGGCAACGCTATTGAGATCGCCAGGTTATGTTTTCAGAAAACGTGTCTTCAAAGAATGTGCCTCCAACAAGTAGCGATTCCCGCGAGGCGATTGCCAGTCAGTCGCTGACGCTAAGTTACGATAAGCAGATCGTCATTGACGCGCTGGATATTTCGCTGCCAGCGCAGAAAATTTCGGTGCTGGTGGGCAGTAACGGCTGCGGTAAGAGCACGTTATTGAAGTCATTCGCCCGCCTGCTGAAACCAACGAGTGGAACGATTATTGTCAACGGGGCGGATATCCATCGGCAATCCACCGTTGAGGTGGCGAAATCCCTGGCGATTTTGCCGCAAACACCGACCGCGCCGGAAGGCCTGACGGTCTATCAACTGGTGAAAATGGGGCGTTACCCGCACCAGTCGTGGCTGAAGCAGTGGTCGACAACGGATGAGGAAAAAGTGCTTCAGGCGTTGCGTAGTACTGGCGTGCTGGCATTAAAGGATCGCGCAGTCGATTCTCTGTCCGGCGGCCAGCGCCAGCGCGTATGGATCGCGATGACGTTGGCGCAGGATACCGATATCGTCCTGCTGGATGAGCCGACGACCTACCTCGATCTGGCGCATCAGATGGAGGTGCTGGATTTGCTAAGGGAGTTGAATCTCCAGCAGCAGAAAACCATCGTCATGGTGCTGCATGATTTGAATCTTGCCTGCCGATACGCACATCACATGGTGGCGGTACATGACCGGACGGTGTTTGCACAGGGCAATCCGCGCGATATCCTTACCGAAGCTACGGTAAAAACGGTGTTTAACCTGAATTGCCGCATCATTGACGATCCGTTTTTCGGCACGCCGCTGTGTATTCCGTTTGGACGTGAAGCAGCGGCTGATGTCGGCTAATCGTCTGACGGCACCGCAGTGGGCGATTATTACGCTCCGCCAGAAAAACGGGCCGACACAGATAAAAATCCCTTAGTGGTCAGAATCTCTGCTACAATCGTCGGCAGTCATGCACCGTAGTTGTGCTCGTTCATCGTGGTTGTTGCGTATGTCGTTGTTACGTGAAGTGTTACATTAGTTGTTACGTTAATAGTGGCCCGCCAAACCCGTCTTATTGACCCTCTGAAAACTACACCGGCTACTGTCCGGTCAGAGCGGATCTGGAGTTGTTCTTTTTATGTCATTTGATTCTCTCGGCCTGAGTGCCGATATTCTGCGCGCGATTGAAGAGCAGGGTTATCGCGATCCTACCCCTGTTCAGCGTCAGGCAATTCCTGTCGTGTTGGAAGGGCGCGATTTAATGGCCAGTGCCCAAACGGGTACGGGTAAAACGGCGGGCTTTACGCTGCCGTTATTGCAACTGCTGACGAGTCGCGAAGCGCAGAATAAAGGGAAAGGGCGCCGTCCAGTACGGGCGCTGATCCTGACGCCGACCCGTGAACTGGCGGCACAGATTGATGAGAACGTGAAGGCGTATAGCAAATATTTACCCCTGCGTTCACTGGTCGTATTCGGCGGCGTGAGCATCAACCCGCAGATGATGAAGCTGCGTGGCGGCGTGGATATTCTGGTGGCGACGCCGGGACGTCTGCTCGATCTGGAACATCAGCGTGCCGTTGACCTGTCTCAGATCGAAATTCTGGTGCTGGATGAAGCAGACCGGATGCTGGATATGGGCTTCATTCACGATATTCGCCGTGTACTGGCGAAGCTACCTGCTAAACGCCAAAACCTGCTGTTCTCCGCCACTTTCTCTGATGAGATCAAAGCGCTGGCGAACAAACTGCTGACCAATCCGGCTTCGGTCGAAGTCGTGCGTCGTAATTCGCCGTCTGAACTGGTCACGCAGCATGTACATTTTGTTGATAAGCGCCGCAAACGTGAACTGCTGTCGCAGCTAATTGGTGAAAACAACTGGCAGCAGGTACTGGTCTTTACCCGTACCAAGCACGGGGCTAACCACTTGGCCGAGCTGTTGGAAAAAGATGGTATCACCGCTGCGGCTATCCACGGTAATAAAAGTCAGGGTGCGCGTACTCGCGCGCTGGCCAACTTCAAGGACGGCGGCATCCGTGTGCTGGTCGCGACAGATATCGCCGCGCGCGGTCTGGATATCGACCAGTTGCCGCACGTTGTGAACTATGAACTGCCAAACGTGCCAGAAGATTACGTTCACCGTATCGGCCGTACCGGTCGTGCAGAAGCGACGGGCGAAGCGCTGTCGCTGGTGTGTGTGGATGAACACAAGCTGCTGCGTGACATCGAACGTCTGCTGAAGCGTGAAATTCCGCGTATCGCTATTGAAGGCTACGAGCCGGATCCGTCCATCAAGGCAGAACCGATTGTGAATGGCCGTCAGGGCAGCCGTGGTGGTAGTAGTGGTGGTGCGCGTAGTGCGTCTCCTCGTGCACCGTCTGGCGCACCACGCGGTCAGTCCGAGCGCAGCGAACGTAGTCAAGGTCAGGGCGAGCGCCGTTCAGCCGATGCTAATCGTCAGCCGCGTAAACCGGGCGGTAATAGCGATAGCCCATGGGGTACTGGCGGAAAAGGGAATAGCGGTAAGGGCAGTGGCGAAGGACAACGCCGCGCACCGCGACCGCAAAACCGCAGCAAGCCAGCGGACAAGTAAAATCGAAAGGGAGCCACTGGCTCCCTTTTTGTTGGTCACGTTATTTTGCCGTCGCAGGTTGTGCCGTTGGGTTGTGTGGACGGTAGAACATCACCGCGTTGCCCGCTAGCATCAGCAGCAGGCCGACAAGCGCGTTGGGTCGCCAGTAGGTGTCTACTATTTGCGCACCAATTACCATTTGGGTATAATAAAAACTCCAAATGGAGGTTTGTTATGAAAACATTTAGCTTATCCACGACTCAGACCAGGCCGCCCCGTTTATGGCAGGTGGCCGGATTAAACAATTCTGATGGTGTGGCGCTTCTGGGACAGATTAACGAAGGCCTTGAGGGCAAGGTTGCTAACCTTATCGCTGACTGGGCGAAGATAACGCAAAACGACCTGCGTAAAATGTCCGGCATTCCGTCAACGACGTTTAGCCGCAGCGTCAAAGCGCGATTTAGCGCCGATCAAAGTGAACGGCTGGTGCGTATCATCCGTGTCATTGATCGGGCGGTAGAACTGTTCGAAGGTGATAAGGACGAGGCTCAAAAATGGTTGAATGAGCCAAACCGAGCGCTTGGCGGGAAAGTGCCAGCAGAACTGATGGTATCCGAAACCGGGGCTTACGAAGTCATGAAATTGCTCACGCGCCTGGAACATGGTGTGTACTCTTGATTCTCTATCGGCTTACAAAGACAAAGTATCTTTCTACAGCCTGGACGGGATACGGAGCAAAAGAGGCTGGAGGCCGCTGGAATAGTATTGGCACCTCGATGGTTTATGTATCAGAAACCGCATCGCTTGCCATGCTGGAGACGCTGGTACATCTGCATGCAGCGCAGATCCTGGATTATTACACGCTAATGCGTATCGATGTGCCTGAGGATCAGATTCAGAGTGCCGATATGGACGAATTGCCAGACAACTGGGCTGCTGAAGAAGCGCCGCCAGATCTGGCTGTATACGGTGATGCATGGATCTTTACCAAAGGTTCGATAGCGTTGCGAGTCCCCAGCGCCCTATCGCCTGTAGAGTATAACTACCTGTTAAACCCTGAACACCCAGATTTCTACGGGATCATTCAGATGGCAGAGATTATACCGTTCCAGTTTGATAGCCGGCTAAAGCCCGATCGTAAATAATGCATCACGGGTATCAATCCATTTAATCGTTATCAAACTCTCTTTTCTCAACGCGATTATTTCGCTGCCAGCAGGCATAAATTCAATGCCACTTCATACGATTTCACAAACGACGGCACAGGGAGAAACTCAAAGCGTGAGTGGAAATTGTGCGCACCAGTGAAGAAGTTCGGCGTTAGCAACCCTTTAGCGGATAGCGCTGCGCCGTCCGTGCCGCCACGCATTGGCGTCACCTTAGGTTCAATACCCAGCGTGTCCAATGCGGCAAACAGCAGGTCTATTGCCCGACGATCGTCAGTAATCGCGTTGCTGATATTGCTGTAGATATCGGTGAGCGTATAGGTCACGGTGCCCATCGGGTACTGCGCGGCAATCTTCGCTGCGATCGTGGCAATCTGCTGTTTACGCTGTTCAAACGTGGCTAAATCGAAATCCCTAATAGAGGCTTTGAGCTTTGCTTCATTGGCATTCGCCGTCAGATCGTTAAACCAGACATAGCCCTCGCGTCCTTCCGTGTGTTCCGGTGTCTGTTGGCGATCGAACTGGCTGATAAAGTCATGTGCCATAAGCAGGGGATTAACCAGCACGCCTTTCGCCGACATCGGGTGCGCGGGCACGCCAGTAAAACGAATTTCCGCCGAGGCCGCATTGAAATTCTCATACACCACTTCACCCAGCTCGCAGCAGTCGATGGTGTAGGCGAAATCAACATCGAAGCGTTTGAGATCGAGCGCTTTCGCACCGCGCAGCCCAATTTCCTCATCTGGCACGAAGGCCACTACGATATCGCCGTGTGGCGTCGCATCGGTTAGATTCTCCATGAGCGTCATCACCACGGTGACGGCGGCTTTGTTGTCCGCACCAAGTACGCTGGTGCCATCGCTGAAGATAATGTCCTGCCCGACATACGGTATAACCTCTGGATGTTCCGCTGTGCGCAGCCAGATGTCCTGTTCGGCATTCAGGCACAGGTCTTCACCGGTAAAGCGCAGCGTTTGCGGGTGAATATGCGGCGACAGACCGACGTCAACCGTATCGATATGAGTAATAAAGCCAATGCGCGGCGCGGATGGACAGTTGCCCGGCTTTACGGCGGTTACCGTGGCGTGCTCATCAATCACCACATCTTGTAGGCCTATCGTACGCAACTCGTCCGCCAGCAGACGCGCCATCTCATGTTGTTCCGGCGTGCTGGGCAATGTTGTGGAACTGGCATCGCTTTGGCTGGTGACGGCGAGATAACGGTAAAACCGATTGCTGAGTTGATGAGCCAGACTGTCTGTCATAACGAATCCTTTTTATTCAGTAAGAGCCATGATTGTTATCCTAACGTAGAAATTATTTCATTTGAGGGTTTTATTTGTCATTTTATCGTCATGATTTTTATAGCAGTGTGGTGAAACACAAATAACAAGCGAGGTCTGGGATGAGAAAGGCAGGAATACGATTCACATTGGCTGCGTTGACGCTGGCGGTTGCCTCAGCGGCATCGGCGAATACACTGGTGTATTGTTCTGAAGGATCGCCGGAAAACTTTAACCCGCAGCTTTATACCTCCGGCACCAGCGTGGATGCTAGCGCCGTGCCGATTTATAATCGTCTGGTGGATTTCAAAGTTGGTACCACAGAGCTAGTGCCGAGTCTGGCAGAACGCTGGGACATCAGTGCCGATGGGCGCGTGTATACCTTTCATTTGCGCAAAGGGGTGAAGTTCCAGAGCAACAAATATTTCAAACCCTCGCGTGATTTTACCGCTGACGACGTGATTTTCTCCTTCATGCGGCAAAAAGATCCGCAGCACCCCTACCACAGTGTCTCGAAAGGCACTTATGCCAATTTTGAGAGTTTGTCCTTTGGCTCACTGATCAAGAATCTCGAGAAGGTGGATGATCACACGGTGCGCTTTACGCTCTCCCATGCGGAAGCGCCGTTTCTGGCCGATTTAGCCTGGTACTTTGCTTCCATCCTCTCTGCTGAATATGCCGATGCGATGCTCAAAGCTGGCACGCCGGAACGTGTTGATATGGATCCGATTGGTACCGGACCTTTTGAGTTAGCGCAGTATCAGAAAGATTCGCGCATTTTGTTTAAAGCGTTTCCAGATTATTGGGAAGGCAAGGCCAAGTTGGATCGGTTGATTTTCACTATCACGCCAGATGCTTCCGTGCGCTATGCCAAGCTGGAGAAAAATGAGTGTCAGGTGATGCCATTCCCTAATCCCGCAGACCTGCCGCGCATGAAAGAGAATAAAGATATCGTATTGATGCAAAAGGCTGGGTTGAACACCGGTTTCCTGTCGTTCAATACCCAAAAGGCACCGCTGGATAATGTGAAAGTGCGTCAGGCGCTGACGATGGCGATTAACAAAGCGGCGATTATTGAAGCCGTCTTTCAGGGCACTGGCACCGCAGCGAAAAACCTCCTGCCGCCGGGCGTCTGGAGCGCCGACAGTGATCTGAAGGATTATGACTACGATCCCGAGAAGGCGAAGGCGTTACTAAAAGAAGCCGGTTTGGTGGAGGGTACTGCTATCGAACTCTGGGCGATGCCGGTACAGCGTCCGTATAACCCGAACGCCCGTCGTATGTCGGAGATGATTCAGGCCGACTGGGCGAAAGTTGGCGTGCAGGCCAAAATTGTCACCTTCGAGTGGGGCGAATACCTGAAAAGGGTGAAAGGTGGTGAACATCAGACGGCGCTAATGGGCTGGACAACGGCGACGGGCGATCCTGATAACTTCTTCGGGCCGTTGTTTACCTGTACGGCGGCCAATGGCGGCTCTAACTCTGCAAAATGGTGTTACGCCCCGTTTGATAAACTTATTATCGACGCGCGAGCTTCACAGGATCATGAACAGCGAATCGCCCTATACAAACAGGCGCAGCAGATGATGCACGATCAGGCTCCGGCCGTCATGATTGCGCATTCCACCATTTTTGAGCCGGTGCGCAAAGAAGTGACCGGGTATGAAGTTGACCCGTTCGGTAAGCATATTTTTTATCAGGTCGATGTGAAGAAGTAAGAAGCTGAAAGTCCGGCACACTGTGCCGGACTTTGGTTCCATGCGGTTATTCGGCTTCATCGCCGTAATACAGCTTACCGATGCGGATAATATCGCGCCCCTGTGATTTGCGATGCTTATTGGAATCGCGCAGGGAATAGATGCAGCCGCAATATTCTTGCTGATAGAAATGTTCACGCTTGCTGATTTCGATCATCCGTGCCGAACCGCCACCTTTGCGCCAGTTATAATCCCAGTAGGTGACACCAGGATATTTCTGCGCCGCGTTCTGGCCGCATTCGTTAATCTGCTGCATGTTTTTCCAGCGGGAAATTCCCAGTGAGCTGGAAATTACGCTAAAGCCGTTTTCCGCTGCATACAGCGCCGTGCGCTCGAAACGCATGTCAAAACACATGGTGCAGCGAATGCCACGTTCGGGTTCCCACTCCATACCTTTGGCTCGTTCGAACCAGTGATCTGAATCGTAATCTGCATCGATGAAAGGCACGTTATGCTGTTCGGCGAAACGGATGTTTTCCTCTTTGCGGATCAGATATTCACGCTGCGGGTGGATGTTGGGGTTATAGAAGAAAATGGTGTAGTCGATGCCTGAAGCGGTGATGGCTTCCATGACTTCACCAGAGCAAGGCGCACAGCAGGAATGCAGCAGCAGTTTGTCTGCGCTATGTGGCAATGAAAGCTGCGGGCGTTTAAATTCTGCGGTTTTGACATTCGACATAAATAAACAGTCACTTCGTTGTGGTCCGTAAGGACGTAGCATCACAAATTCGCAACGAATTATTGATGATATGCCCACGAGAGGCAACCTCTGGGCGTATCTGGCGTTATCTTTCCCGTTGCGTTATCCGTACAATGTCCCTAACAACGGGCTTACGTGACCTGTATTATCCTAATATTGCCTGCTTTTTGGCTGTGTTATTTACGGCTATCATTCACGATCGAAGAGTTATTGAGTAGCGTTATGCGTGTTCTGCTTGCCCCGATGGAAGGGGTTCTCGACTCACTAGTGCGAGAGCTGCTGACCGAAGTAAATGATTATGATCTGTGTATCACCGAGTTTTTACGCGTGGTGGATCAATGCCTGCCGATTAAATCTTTTTATCGCCTTTGCCCAGAGCTACAGCATGCTAGCCGCACGCCGTCCGGCACGCTGGTGCGCGTGCAACTGCTGGGGCAATATCCGCAGTGGCTGGCGGAGAACGCAGCGCGGGCGGTTGAGCTGGGTTCGTATGGCGTCGATCTCAACTGTGGCTGCCCGTCAAAGCTGGTGAACGGCAGCGGAGGCGGTGCGACACTGTTAAAAGATCCGGAACTGATTTATCAGGGGGCAAAAGCCATGCGTGAGGCGGTGCCAGCGCATTTACCGGTCACGGTGAAAATACGTTTGGGGTGGGATTCCGGTGCTCGCCAGTTTGAAATTGCCGATGCGGTGCAGCAGGCGGGTGCCAGCGAGTTGGCCGTGCATGGTCGCACGAAAGAAGATGGCTACAAGGCTGAGTGCATTAACTGGCAGGCGATCGGGGAAATCCGCCAGCGGTTGCAGATTCCGGTGATTGCCAACGGCGAAATCTGGGACTGGCAGAGTGCGCAGGATTGTATGGCGACAACGGGCTGTGACGCGATCATGCTCGGGCGGGGCGCGCTGAATGTGCCGAACCTGAGCCGCGTGATTAAATATAACGAACCGCGTATGCCGTGGCCTGAGGTTATGTTACTGCTACAAAAATATGTGCGACTGGAAAAGCAGGGCGATACGGGGATGTATCATGTCGCGCGTATCAAGCAGTGGCTTGGCTATTTGCGTAAAGAGTACGACGATGCCACCGAGTTATTCAGCGAGATTCGCACGTTGAAGACCTCAACGGATATCGCACGTGTGATTGGTGAGCCATAGGCGCTCACCGCATTCTTTTACTTCTGCTCAATTTTAACTCACCTCATCGCTCTTCAGCGGCCTGCGCTTTACTTTACGAATCGGTTGACGGTATAACACTCCATCTATCTGGAAGTCTAAACGTCTACTCCCGCTTAGGAACTATTACCGTCCTGCGATATCAAGCAGTACGGGTTTATTGATAACGAAAGGTCATCATGGAACAACACGCATCTGGCTCGGAAGGGCAGTTTAAGCGCACCATGAAAGCTCGCCATTTGGTGATGCTTTCGCTTGGCGGCGTCATCGGTACCGGCCTGTTTTTCAATACGGGCTACATTATTTCCACGACGGGTGCGGCCGGGACGCTGTTGGCGTATCTGATCGGTGCGTTGGTGGTGTACTTGGTGATGCTTAGCCTGGGTGAGCTGTCTGTCGCGATGCCGGAAACTGGGGCGTTCCATGTGTACGCATCCCGTTATCTTAGCCCGGCAACGGGCTATACCGTGGCGTGGTTGTATTGGCTGACGTGGACGGTCGCGCTCGGTTCCAGCCTCACTGCCGCTGGTTTTTGCATGCAGTACTGGTTCCCGCAGGTGCCAGTCTGGACGTGGTGCCTGCTGTTTTGTGCGCTGATCTATCTGCTGAATGTCGTCTCGTCCCGCTTCTTTGCCGAAGGAGAATTCTGGTTCTCGATTGTTAAAGTGGTTACGATTCTTGCCTTTATTGTGCTCGGTGCGGGCGCGATGTTTGGTTTTATTCCGATGCAGGACGGTTCTCCCGCGCCGTTCTTCCAGAATATTACCGCTTCTGGCTGGCTCCCACACGGCGGCCTGCCGATATTGATGACGATGGTGGCGGTGAATTTTGCCTTCTCTGGTACAGAGCTGATCGGCATCGCGGCAGGAGAAACCGAGAATCCGCAGAAGGTTGTACCGATGGCGATTCGCACGACCGTCGCGCGGTTGGTGATCTTCTTCCTTGGTACGGTGCTGGTGCTAGCCGCCATCATCCCGATGGAAGAAGCCGGTATCGCCAAAAGTCCGTTTGTGCTGGTGTTTGAAAAAATTGGTATTCCTTACGCCGCAGACATTTTTAACTTCGTGATCTTGACGGCGATTCTGTCGGCCGCGAACTCAGGGCTGTATGCTTCGGGACGTATGCTGTGGTCGCTGTCTAACGAAGGGACGTTGCCGCGTCGTTTTTCTCGCCTGACGCGCCGTGGTATTCCGCTCTTTGCTATTTCCGTCAGTATGCTGGGCGGGCTGCTGGCGCTGTTTTCTAGCGTGGTCGCGCCCGATACCGTCTACGTAGCGCTATCCGCCATTTCCGGCTTTGCCGTGGTGGCGGTGTGGTTGAGTATTTGCGCTTCGCACTATATGTTCCGCCGTCATCATATTCGCTCCGGAAAATCACTTTCCGAGCTGCAATATCGCGCGCCCTGGTTCCCGATAACGCCGATTCTTGGCTTCCTGTTATGCCTGTTAGCCTGCGTCGGGCTGGTGTTTGATCCAAGCCAGCGGATTGCACTGTGGTGTGGCATTCCGTTTGTCGCACTGTGTTACGGTGCTTATTATTTCACGCAATCGGTGAAGAAACGTGGATTAACGGGAGTAGAAGACATTGCGTAAAAACAGGATTACCGAAATGCTGGCAACAGCATCAACGATTGTATTGGACGGTGCGTTGGCGACCGAACTGGAAGCGCGCGGCTGTGATTTAACGGATCCCCTGTGGTCGGCGAAGGTGCTGGTTGAGAATCCGGCGCTGATTTATCAGGTGCACTTCGACTATTTCAAGGCTGGGGCGCAGTGTGCGATTACCGCTAGCTATCAGGCAACGCCGCAAGGGTTTGAGGCTCGTGGGTATAGCGAAGCGGAGTCGCTGGCGCTGATTGCCAAAAGCGTACAGTTGGCGGCGCAGGCTCGGGATGATTATCGCCGCGATAATCCGCAGGCTGGGACGCTTCTCGTGGCGGGGTCAGTGGGGCCGTACGGTGCCTATCTGGCGGATGGTTCAGAATACCGTGGCGACTATCAGCTGCCACAGGCTGAGATGATGGCATTTCATCGGCCGCGTATTGCGGCGCTGCATGAGGCGGGTGCGGATCTTCTAGCCTGCGAGACGCTGCCGTCTTTTGCGGAAATAGAGGCGCTGATTGCGTTGCTGGCCGAATTCCCTCAGGCGCAGGCCTGGTTCTCCTTCACGCTGCGTGACAGCGAACACCTCAGTGACGGTACGCCATTGCGCACTGTGCTGGAACGGGTCAATGCCTGTTCGCAGGTGGTTGCCGTTGGTATCAACTGCATTGCGTTGGAAAAGGTAACACCGGCGCTAATGCACCTATCTTCGTTAACGGATTTGCCTTTGGTGGTTTATCCCAATTCCGGCGAGCAGTATGATGCCGTAACCAAAACCTGGAGCAGCGCTCACGATACCGCATGCTCGCTGACAGCGTATCTGCCCGAGTGGCAGACAGCAGGGGCGCGTTTGATTGGCGGCTGTTGCCGAACGACGCCTGCCGACATCGCCGGTATCGCACGCTGTTGTCAGCAGTAGAGTCAGTACTCGTATAGGGATGCCGTGATGGAAAATGATGTAAATCTGCAACATATGTACTCGCTTGCCAGACAGCGTGTTGCACCCGATGTGCCAGTGACGGTGCTGTGTATTGGCGAACAGCAGACAACCGTTATCTGCGGGACGGCATTACAGCCGTCTGCAACACTGCAATTGACCATTGGCTTTGACAAAACAGCAGCGACGTTTTTCAAACATCTTCCTCCGACGCCGGACGAGATGGAACTGGCGATCATGGCGGTAGAAGATGAAGTGACGCGTATTCGCCACGACATCCCAGCAGGTTCTGCTCTATTTTCTTTCGATCCTACCTTGATGGCTATCGCACAGATTTCGGGAGTAGAAGAAGAGGACGCGGGGTGGCGGTTGCCGCAGGATGACATGGAGCGAACCTTTAAACGTCTGGAACGCGTCATGATGGGGAGTCCAGCCGCTTGGGAGGGCATTCCGCTAGAGAATGCTTTCTCCGCCCGGTTGCTCATTTTACGTGAGTTTATGCACCATCACGGCTTCGATTCTGCACTGATCTTGCTATTACCTGTGGTTACTGCGTGAAGAACTAGCGGTTTCTTCCTTCTCAGCTACTATTAACGGCGGTCAGCGTCCAGTGCGACGCTGACCGCATTTTTTTGGTGATAAATCGGTGATGGCATTTGTTTGCAGGTAATCGTTGTCAGAAAATTGCGCCCGGGATATTTGACGTTGTAAGGTAATAACGCGGCATGATTATCGAGTTAATGCTATCGTGGTGCCAGGATGTGACAGGACGTAGGATGTTAATCAAGGAGGATTATAGGACGGCCATTCGGCCATATTATGTTACCTGTATGATCTATTTTGCGGATGACTGAACCATTATTATTTTGAATTTCCGTATGGCAGCGAAATAAAACGCTGATCGATGTGGCGGAGAGTCAATTTTATTTCAGGGAATCCAGTGAGGGGAAAGAACATGGTTGAACATTTCACAGGGAAATATGAAGTTGAACTTAAATTCCGCATCGAAGATATAGCCGTTTTCAGAAATACGCTTTTTAGTCTTCACCCAGAGGCTTTTGTCTTTGAAAATAAAGAACATGATATTTATTACGATGACACAGAGAGACGATTGCAACAGCAAAATATCAAAATGCTGGTGCGTCGCATGGAACCATCGGGGATAAAACTCTGGATTGTTAAAGGGCCTGGGACCGATCGCTGCGAAGCGGTTAACGTCGAAGCCTTTGAAAAAACCGACAGCATGCTACAAACGTTAGGGTATAAGCCCCTTTTTGACATTCATAAAATCCGCAGCATCTATTTTTTAAACGCCTTCCATATTACGCTCGATTATATTGAATCGCTTGGTTATTTCGTGGAAATATCGGTGATGACCGATGATGAAACCCAGTTGAAAACACTCAGAGATCGGTGTATAGAGTGTGCGCTACGGCTTCAATTATCATTGGATAATATTGAAACTAAGTCTTATTACCAATTATTAGGTTTTAACTGATTGTTCTTCTCTGGTTATTGAATTGTTGCTTTTATTGTTTTATTTACACATGGGGAAATGATGAAGAAATCTATTCCGGCGCTGCTGGCCACGTTAGTGATGGCTTTTTCTCTGTCCGTTCATGGCAGTAATGTGGCGCAATATAAAGATGGCACCTACATCGGTAAAGCGCAGGGTAAGGCAGCAGAGGTTGAGGTAACCGTCAGCATTAAAGAAGGAAAGATCGCTAACGCTGAGGTGCTGAAGCATGGGGATACTGAAGCGATGATGCTGAGTGCGACGGATCAAATCGTGCCTGAGCTTATTGAGAAGCAGGATATTAACAAGGTAGATGCGGTAACGGGGGCAACGTTATCGAGTCAGGGCGTGATTAACGCGGTGAAACAGGCGCTGGAACAGGCAAAAGTTACCCCGTGATCGAACTGGAATGTGATTGAACAGGAAAGTGACTATCACCGTTGATGAGGCACTGTTGATGAATGCACCATTGATGAAGGAATCTCTCTACCGTGGAAAACCTGCTGATTATTCTGCGCCACACGCCTTATTGGGTGTGGGCCGTTTTGGGTTACCTGATTTATGCTGGCGTAAAAGCCAGTCAGCCGAGACGACAACCGCTGGCGCGAATGTTAATTGTGCCAGCAGTTTTCATGGTGTGGGGCATTAGCTCGATTTTTCACACGCTGATGCTCCCGCTTGCAGCGGCTGGAGGGTTTCTACTGATGTTGATGATTGGGCTGGGTATTGGGTGGATGTGGGGAGCGATCTCAGGAACCTACCTGCCAGAACCGCGCTGTTTTCAACGTACCGGATCGTGGTGGCCGCTGGTCTTGATGCTATTGACGTTTTGTTCTCGTTTCTATTTTTCCGTCCAACTGGCCCAGTTTCCCTCGTTGGCGCATGACCCTGTTTTCTGCTTGTTGTCCGGTGCGGCGAGCGGGATTACCGCCGGAATATTCAGCGGCGTTAGCCTGCGTTTGCTTAACCAGATGCGCAAAATAAGACCGTCTTTGACATAATGCTAGAAAAAACAGTATGTTGCTAAAATCGCTTGTCAAAATTTGTCACAAAGCTTTTTATGCTGCATGAGTGCGCGGGGAAGGGCGGTAAATTATAATGCCAGCGCCTATTCCTTTCATTTAACAGAATACTGTTTAAGTTATTGAAGAATGACTAAAAATTTTAAGCTTTCTCTTTTTGGCCTATTGATACTGTCAACCCATGCTGTGATGTTGCCTCAGGCTGTGGCGAAAGCGCCGACGTATTCCGCTGGGAATGCGCATCAGGAAATCGCTTCCGGTAGCGCCATGGTGGTAGATTTACGCGATAACCATGTCCTTTATTCCAGTAATCCTGACGTCGTCGTGCCGATTGCTTCGGTGACGAAGCTGATGACGGCACTGGTCGTGCTGGATGCCAACCTGCCACTGGATGAAATCATCTCGGTAGATATCAGCCAGACGAAAGAAATGAAAGGGGTGTACTCACGCGTTCGCCTGAACAGTGAGATCAGCCGTCGTGACATGCTGCTATTGGCGCTGATGTCATCCGAAAATCGTGCAGCTGCCAGTCTGGCGCATCACTACCCGGGCGGCTATCAGGCGTTTATCCACGCGATGAATGCCAAAGCCCGTGCGCTAGGTATGGTACACACGCGTTATGTGGAGCCGACCGGCTTGTCCATCAATAATGTCTCGACCGCCCGCGACCTGACTAAACTATTGATTGCCAGTAAGCAATATCCGCTGCTGAGCCAGCTCAGTACCACGCAGGAGAAAACGGCGACATTCACCCATCCGGCGTATAGCCTGCCGTTCAGAAACACCAATCATCTGGTCTATAAAGCGGACTGGAGTATTCAGCTCACCAAAACGGGCTTTACGAATCAGGCGGGACACTGTCTGGTGATGCGTACGGTTATTAATCAGCGACCTGTTGCGCTGGTGGTATTGGACGCCTTCGGTAAGTACACGCATTTTGCGGACGCTAACCGCCTGCGTAAGTGGATTGAAACCGGTAAGGTCAGTGAAGTGCCAGCCGCTGCGTTGAGCTATAAGAAACAAAAATCGCTGGCTTCTCATCAACCGCAGAGCATGGCGAATATCGAAACCGAATAACAGGTTCCCCTTTCCCACTGATTTGGGAGGGGGACGTTTTCACGGTGGCCGAACGGGCCACCGCCTGCGATGGTATTACGCGCGAGCGCGAAAATCTTCTATCACTTCACCTGCATTTGTCACATCTTCCTCGTGCGCCGCTTCACGCCATGTTTCTGCTAATGCCTCTCCTAGCCATTGCTGCATCGCGGGCAATGCCAGCAAGCGTTCGCAGTAAGCGGCGGCTTCCGGCGAGACGGAAAGCTGATAGGTTTTGATACGGAAGACGACCGGGGCAAAAAACGCGTCTACCGCCGAAAACGCTTTTCCCGCCAAAAATGGCCCGCCAAATCGTGTTAATCCTTCCAGCCACAGCTCACTAATTCGGGCAATGTCGCTGCTGAGAGCCGGAGACATCTCGTTCAGCTTGACGCGCACGCCGCAGCTCATGGCGCAGATATTGCGTAATGCGGTAAAGCCTGAATGCATTTCGGCGGCGGCACAGCGTGCCCAGGCACGAGTGTTGGCATCGGCAGGCCAGATGCCGGGATGCTGTTCAGCCAGGTATTCGGTAATCGCCAATGAGTCCCATACGGTGGTTTCGCCGTCGATCAGGCAGGGGACCTTTGCCGTCGGCGAAAAGGCCTTAAAGGCCGGCTGTGCCATACCCGGCGCAAAAACAACCTGCTTTTCTTCGAAAGGAATCGACAGTGTTTTCAACAGCACCCACGGGCGCAGTGACCAGGACGAATAATTTTTATTGGCGATGTACAACTGATACATGTCTGAGGCTCCTTTAGTAACGAAGCCTTAGCATTAGCACGAAAGACAGTAGAAATCATCTTCCTCACCGTAGCTGCTCCGCGGTTTGGCACAATGTTGCTGGGATTATTATGCAAACGGAAGGCGGGGAATGTGAATTATGCGTATCGCCTAGCATTATTCTTGCAGTTTTTATTAAATGAAATCTCAATAAATGCACTATATTACGCGCTGTGCATTTGAGTGCGTCGGTGCGGCAACCACTATCGGGAAGCCTTATTCGCTTAAGGCAGGGGGAAGGTGTTTTTCGCCTTGTCAGAGAAGGGATGTGACCGCCGGAATCTTCAACCTGTCTTGTGCTTCAGCGCCTTGTTCTGCTCTGACGCCTGGATTGACTGGGTCTTTATAACGAATGAAATGGCTTACTTCACTGACTATAGCAATTGGACTTGCTTGTAATCCGACGTTTGCGCAGGAATTGACGTCTGTGCCAGCATCAATATCGCCTTCACATCAGCAGCGTGATGCGTTTGTCACGGATCTGCTGAAGAAAATGACGCTGGAAGAGAAGATCGGCCAGCTCAGATTAATCAGCGTCGGGACGGATAACCCGAAAGAAGTCATCCGGGAAATGATTAGAAATGGCCAGGTTGGTGCGATTTTTAATACGGTAACCCGCCAGGATATTCGTGCAATGCAGGATCAGGTTATGCAGCTCAGCCGCCTGAAAATTCCCCTGTTTTTCGCCTATGATGTGGTGCACGGTCAACGCACTATTTTCCCTATTGCACTGGGGCTAGCCTCCAGTTGGGATATGGACGCGATTGCGAAAAGCGCGCGTGTGGCGGCTTATGAAGCGACGGAAGATGGCCTGAACATGACCTGGGCGCCGATGGTGGATATCACCCGCGATCCGCGCTGGGGCCGCGTTTCTGAAGGCTTCGGTGAAGATACCTGGCTGACCAGTAAAATTGCCGGTGTGGTCGTAAAATCCTTTCAGGGCGACGACGTAACCGGACGCCACTCGCTGATGACCAGCGTAAAACACTACGCACTCTACGGCGCTGTTGAAGGCGGGCGTGACTATAACACGGTAGACATGAGCCCTCAGCGCATGTTCCAGGACTATATGCCGCCTTACAAAGCGGCGATTGACGCCGGCAGTAGCGGCGTGATGGTCGCGCTCAACTCAATCAACGGTACGCCAGCCACCGCTAACAGCTGGTTGCTGAAAGAGGTTCTGCGCGATCAGTGGAATTTCAAAGGCATCACCATTACCGACCACGGCGCGATTAAAGAGCTGATTAAGCATGGCGTTGCCAGCGATCCACGCGATGCATCACGTCTGGCGCTTAAATCCGGTATCGGGATGAGCATGAGCGACGAGTATTTCGTACGCTATCTGCCAGAGCTGGTGAAAAGTGGTGCGGTGAGCGTGCAGGAGATCGACGATGCCTGCCGTCAGGTCTTGAACGTGAAATATGATATGGGGCTGTTTGAAGATCCGTATCGTCATCTGGGCATCGCGAGTTCCGATCCGGTGGATACCAATGCGGAAAGCCGCTTACACCGTTTAGATGCGCGCGATGTGGCGCGTAAAAGTCTGGTGCTATTGAAAAACCGTCTGCAAACGCTGCCGCTGAAAAAGCAGGGCACGATTGCCGTCGTGGGGCCATTGGCTGATAGCCAGCGCGATACCATGGGCAGTTGGTCTGCAGCGGGCGTCACGAAACAGACGATTACCGTTTATCAGGGCCTGAAGAATGCGGTCGGCGATAAAGCCACGATTCTCTATGCCAAAGGTGCCAACGTCAGTAATCACAAAGGCATTATCGATTTCCTGAATCAGTATGAAGATGCCGTGCAGGTGGACAAACGCCCACCGCAGGTGATGATCGATGAAGCTGTGGAAGCCGCGAAGAAAGCGGATGTGGTGGTCGCGGTCGTCGGTGAAGCGGCGGGGATGGCGCATGAGGCATCCAGCCGTTCGAACATCGACTTGCCGCAAGGCCAGCGTGACCTGATTGCGGCGCTGAAAGCCACGGGTAAACCGCTGGTTCTGGTGCTGATGAATGGCCGCCCTCTGGCACTGGTGCGTGAAGATCAGCAGGCTGATGCGTTACTGGAAACCTGGTTCAGTGGTACGGAAGGCGGCAATGCAATCGCTGATGTACTGTTTGGTGACTATAACCCGTCTGGCAAGCTGCCGATGTCCTTCCCACGTTCTGTCGGGCAGATCCCTATTTATTACAATAACCTGCCGTCAGGCCGTCCTTACACGCCGGAAAACCCAGGCAAATATACGTCTCACTATTATGATGAAGCCAACGGGCCGCTCTATCCGTTCGGTTACGGCCTGAGCTATACCACTTTCAGCGTGTCAGACGTGCGTTTGTCCAGCCAGACAATGAAGCGTAACGGGACGATCAACGCCAGCGTAACGGTGAAAAACACCGGTAGCCGTGCTGGGGAAACGGTCGTTCAGCTGTATCTGCATGATGTGGTGGCTTCCATCAGCCGTCCGCTGAAAGAGTTACGTGGTTTTGAGAAAGTGATGCTACAGCCGGGAGAATCCCGCACGGTCACCTTCACGCTCGATCAGGATGCACTCAAGTTCTACAATGCCCGCATGCAGCAGGTAGTAGAACCCGGTAAGTTCGATGTCATGATCGGTCTGGATTCTCAACGCGTGAAAAGCGACAGCTTCACCCTGCTATAATGATGTTCGTCTCGCCGCCGATATTCCCGGCGGCGAATCCACGAAGGGTGATTACCTAGATGCAGTGTGAGTTTCTAAATAAAGTGTGATTATCGGAGAGTAGGGTATTGCAGGAGGAAAGTATGCCGTTGACTGAAGTCGTGTTGGTTGATGAAAATGACAAGCCAACAGGCGTAATGGAAAAGCAGGAAGCGCACGTAAAAGGAGAGTTACACCGTGCGATTACCGTCTATATTTTCAACTCTCGCCAGCAGTTGTTATTACAGCAGCGGGCAGAAGAGAAATATCACAGCGGCGGTTTATGGAGCAACACCTGTTGCAGCCACCCTGCACCCGGTGAAGAGACGTTACAAGCGGCACATCGTCGTTTGTATGAAGAAATGGGATTACGCTGTGCGCTGACGCCGATGTTTACGCTGACCTATCGTCTGCAACTGGATAATGGGTTGATTGAGCATGAACTGGGGCATGTGTATTTTGGCGTGACGGATGACGTTCCGCAGATCAATCCTGATGAAGTATCGAGCTATGAATACCAGTCGATAGACGAGATTACGCAGCGGATGATGATGACGCCTGAGCAGTTTACGGCTTGGTTCCAACTGACTTTTGCCCGTATTCCAGACTACTGGCAGGCGTTCAAGTCTGAGCAATCGCGTTAGTCTGAACCGCTGCGATAATTGCCGCGTTTCAGTGCGGCACTGTTCATGCAGCGTGCAGTAGGAGGGAAAGGTAGGTCGAAAGCCTCAGCCTGCGTGCTCGATAATAATGTAACCCACCAGCATCATGCCAGACATGCCACCTAAGGCGAGCAGGGCAAAGAGACTGATAATGCCGATTTTTTGAAGAGTCATCAGGTTATCCTTTTGTTAATTGCCCCGAATTATAAAGCCTTCCGCCCATGAAACAAGGCCGAAACGCGCCTCACTTTTTAAATAAACCTCATTACCGAAATAAAAGCAGCAGACCGAAAAAGAGCAAAATGACGCCAGCACCGCGCTCAATCGGGTTAAGCCAGCGTGTTAAACGCTGCTGAATCAATGGGCGAGCGATAAGTGCCGCGATGAGCAGATCCCACACCAGCACGATAGAAAACATCCAGCTACCGCTGACGAATTGCTGTGTTGGTGTTACCTGTGGCCCAAGGATACTGGTCATCAGGCTGATATAGAACAGCATGTTTTTAGGATTCAACAGCGACGAACCGAGCCCCAATAGGATTTGTTTACGCAGCGTTGGGCAACTGTCGGACTGCTGTTCGGCCTGAAACGACGGGATAGAACGGCTTTTCAGTAACTGATAGCCAATCCAGATCAGGTAAGCGGCACCGGCCAATTCGATGGCGGTAAAAAGCGTCGGCGAGTGCTGAATACCAGCCCAGCCGATCGCCGCCAGCAGAATATAAATACCGTTGCCCAACGCGATGCCTAGACAGATTCCCGCGCTGCCGCGCAGTCGGTAGCGAATGGCGTAGGCCGTCAGCAGAAAGAAATCCGGACCCGGGCTCAATAGCGCCACAAAATGCGCCAGTGCCAGAGCAGGAAAATGGGCAGGAAAGAGAGAATCGGCGGAAAAAAGGGGATTGATAAACATGATATTTCTGACCTCGATAAGTAATCGACGCCAGTCTAGACAAGGTGTTCGGCTATTTATTGTCAAATATTGATCGCGCGTACTGACCCGGTGTCGCGGAGGTATATTGCACAAACGTTTTATGGAAATGGCTTTGGTCGCAGAAGCCGCTTTGGTAACTGGTATCAACCAGCGGCGTGCCCTGCTTCAGGAGTGATTTAGCATACTCAATACGGGCATTATTAAGAAATGCCATGGGTGTAATACCGGTATCGTGACGAAACTGCCGCACGATAGTCTCGCGTCGTAGGTTCAACTCGTCCGCCAGCGTTTCCAGCGAGGGCGATTCTTGAAGATTATTCAGCAAACGCTCGCGTACGTGCCGCGTCGTGGTTTGTAACGCCTGATGGGGTAATGCTGGCTCAGGCAGGCAATATTGCTGCCAAACGGGTGTCAGCATCGCGTTGAGTAGGCTGTCTGCCGACGTGATTTCTCCCCGATGCAGCAGCGTAATAAGATGCTGGTAACGAATAAATAGCGTGGGATCGCGTAAGACGACACGGTTGCAACGCAAGCTATCCGCCTGATAATTACAGTGGACAGCGATCTGGTCGAGGCACCATGCAGTATCCAGATAAAGCATGTGATAACTGCGCATTTTCCCTGGAGGTGGATTACAGCTGTGCGGCTGTTGGGGATCGATAAAGATCAGATCGCCAGCCTGTAAGTGATGCGTTTCGTTGCGGTAATGGCACAGTGTTTCGCCGTGTTCGATCGCCCCAATTGAGAATTGCGCATGGCTGTGTGTTTTATAGGCGTGGCTGCTGTTGCGCGTGGTGCGGCTTTCAACATGCGGTAATTGTGTCGAAAACCAGTACGATTGGTTAATGGCGTGGACCGAAGACATAATTTACCTAAGATAGCGTTTACCGCTCGCGACAAAAATAGGGTTTTACCCTAATCGCTGGGCGGAAGATTGTCGAGAGCAGAATCATCGCGGACGTGATATCGGCTGACGTCGCCGGACGTCTGTGGGACAATGGCGACCAGATTACGCAGATACAGAGTATGCATGACGCTGTCCCCCGCAATAAAATTGCAGATTGGTCAATGGTATAAGGCCCTGCAAGAGCAAATCCCAGATTTTATTTCCCGCGTTTCCCAGCGACAGATGATTGCCGAAGTGGCGAAAACGCTGGCGGGCGATTACCCGCGCCATCTGGCCATCGAAGCACCAACCGGCGTCGGGAAAACGCTTTCTTACCTTATTCCGGGTATTGCAGTGGGGCGTGCAGAGGATAAAACGTTGGTGGTGAGCACCGCGAATGTGGCATTGCAGGATCAGATTTACAGTAAAGACTTGCCTCTGTTGCAGAAATTTATTCCCGAATTGAAATTTACCGCGGCATTTGGTCGCCGTCGTTATATTTGCCCACGTAATTTGGCGATGCTGGCAACCGATCCCGACGCGCAGGGGGATTTACCGCTCTTTCTGGATGATGAACGGGTGTCTGCCAGCAAGGAAGAAGAACGCGTCTGTGTAAAGCTTGAAAAAGCACTGCAAGGCCACGCTTGGGACGGGCTGCGCGATCATTATCAGGATTCGATAGCCGATAGCCTGTGGCAAAAACTGAGTACGGACAAAGCAAACTGCCTTGCGCACAACTGCCATTATTACCGCGAGTGTCCGTTCTTCCTCGCGCGGCGTGAGATCGAGCAGGCCGATGTTGTCGTCACTAACCATGCATTGGTGATGGCGGCGATGGAAAGTGAGTCGGTACTTCCTCCCCCTAAGAATTTACTGCTGGTGCTCGATGAAGGGCACCACATTCCCGACGTTGCCCGCGATACGCTGGAGATGTCTGGCGATATTCATCCCGCCTATATGATGACGCAACTGGAACAGCTGGTGCAGCTCATCGGGCAGTGTATGGCGCAATTCGCGCCTAAATCGCCGCCGCGACTTGCGAACAGTGAACGGTTAACCAGCCATTGTGAGGAGATCCGCGAGTGCGTGCTGTCTTTCTCGCAAATGTGTGCGCTGTTCCTTCCGCATGACGGGCAGGAAACCGAGTACCGTTTTGCGATGGGCAAAATGCCAGATGAAATGCGCGAACTCTGTGTGCGGTTGTTCAAACTGACCGACACGCTGCGGGCGTTGGTGGAATATATGCTTAACGATCTCAGCGAGAAAACGGGTAAGCATGACGTGGTACGGGTTTATCACGCATTGCTGAAAATGAGCCGCCAGCAGAGCTACCTGGAGTCTATGAGCAAGCTGTGGCGACTGGCGGCGATGGAAAAATCCTCGAACGCGCCAGTTTCCAAATGGATCACGCGGGAAATGCGCGATAACCAGCCGCATCTTCACCTGCACTGTGCGGGAATTCGCGTTTGCGATCAGCTTGAAAGGTTACTGTGGGGTAAGGTGTCGCATGTTGTGGTGACCTCGGCAACGCTGCGCTCGCTGAACAGTTTTGCGCGCATACAGGAGCTTTCCGGTCTGAGCGAGCAGGAAGGCGATACGTTTATCGCACTGGATTCACCGTTCAACCACCGTGAGCAGGGGCGTCTGGTGATTCCTAAAATGCGTCATGAACCGCTGATGGAGTCTGAGGCGCAGCATATTGCCGAGATGGCGCAATTTTTTCGAGCAGAATTACAGAAGGATAAGCATAAAGGTATGTTGATGCTGTTTGCCAGCCAGCGTGCCATGCAGCTCTTTCTGACACAGGTGACCGATTTACGCCTGATGTTGCTGGTTCAGGGAGATAAACCACGCTATAGGCTGGTTGAATTACATCGTCAGCGGGTACAAGAAGGCCAGACCAGCGTACTGATTGGCTTACAGTCCTTTGCGGAAGGGCTGGATCTGAAAGGTGAACTGCTCTCTCAGGTGCATATTCACAAAATAGCGTTTCCGCCCATCGACAGTCCGGTGATTTTGACGGAAGGCGAGTGGCTAAAAAGTCTCAAACGGCACCCGTTTATCGTACAAAGCTTGCCCAGCGCCTCGTTTAACCTCATCCAACAGGTTGGACGCCTTATTCGCAGCCATAGTTGTTTTGGTGAAATTGTCATTTACGACAGGCGACTGTTAACCAAAGGCTATGGCGCACAGTTGCTGGCGGCGCTGCCGGTTTTCCCGATTGAACAGCGAGATATGCCATAACAAATTTCTCTATATCTGTTCGTCTAATAAGGGGGTAATTAGTTCTTATTTAGCGCTATATTTTTTTATTCTTATTTGTTAGATTTGTCTCGGAACAGCAAGGATGCCGTTAATACGTGTGGCAAAGTGTGTCATTACGCAGTGCGGTTTTATCAACCAGGGATTGGTGACATGATGAGAATTAATACAATTAATAAAACCCCCTTCTTTTTCAAAAACAAATGCCGTTTGGCATCAGATCCCTTTACTGTCCATACCAATAATAAAAAGTAGTCATCTAACTTTATTATTTATTAATTGATAATAACGAAAATAATTGGAATTTTTTCTTAATTATTTCCTTATAGAGATAATTTTTATTTATATGAGTTTTTTGGATATAAATATTTTTGGGTAAGCACCCTTTATACTCTAAATAATTCGAGTTTCAGGACAAAACATTGGCCCTTTAGAGCAAGGCCCACGGCGGGCCGAGTACTTAAGAGAAGCCAACGCACATGCGGCTTGAAGTATGACGGGAATACTCAGGAGACGATTAAACCGCAGCCATGCACGGCATCGTGCAATGTAGTTCAGTAGGGTTATTGCATGAAGGGATTTAGGATTCTGATCATCCTGATCAGACTTATGGAGAAGAAAAGATGGCTTTACGAGATTTGCAAGATGAAGACACCGCAACATCCGCATTGGATGCGGCTGGTACAGGATTTAGCGATGTAGCACCGCTGTTTTATAACCATGTTCGTGGTGATGATGTGGTGTTGAAGGGAAAACCTTCTTTCACCAGCGAGCAGGCTGGCTGGCAAATAGTTCGCGATGGTTTGACGTGGAACGGTACAAATGTGTTTGGTAAATCTGCGGATTTGACCTATTCGTTCTTACAGAACGTGAAGTCTATCCCTTCTGGCGATCAGGGCTTTGTGAAATTCAGCGCAGCCCAGGAACAACAAGCCAAACTGTCTCTGCAATCGTGGTCAGATGTTGCCAATCTCACGTTTACTCAGGTTAGCCCTACCCAAAAAGCCACTATCACGTTTGGTAACTATACCCGTGATTCAAGCGGTCGGATGGACTACGATACTCAGGCTTACGCTTATATGCCGGGTAACCACTCAGCGGCGGGCAGCGCTTGGTTTAACTACAACGCTGACACGGTGCGTAACCCAGCGACGGAATACGGCAAGCAGACGCTGACGCATGAAATCGGCCATGCGCTGGGCCTGAATCACCCAGGTGATTACAATGCGGGTGAAGGTAATCCGACTTACCGCGATGTGACCTACGCAGAAGATACGCGCCAATATAGTCTGATGAGCTACTGGAGTGAGCAGAATACCGGCGGTGATTTCAAGGGGCACTATGCTGCTGGTCCGTTAATTGATGATATCGCGGCGATTCAATTGCTGTACGGCGCGAATATGGACACGCGTACCGGTGATACGGTATACGGTTTCAATTCCAATACCGGTCGTGATTTCTATACCACCAACAGCAATAGCCAAAAATTGATCTTCTCCGTTTGGGATGCGGGCGGCAACGATACGTTTGATTTCTCTGGCTACAAGGACAATCAAATTATCGATCTGAATGAAGGTCGTTTTTCTGATGTTGGCGGCCTGAAAGGTAACGTGTCTATCGCTCACGGTGTGACGATTGAAAACGCGATTGGTGGTTCCGGCAACGATATTATTATCGGTAACAGTGCAGATAATATTTTGCAAGGTGGTGCTGGTGCCGATACGCTGACAGGCGGTGCAGGCAAAGATATTTTTGTCTACGCCAGCGCGAGTGATTCTTCCAATACCACAGGTTATGACACCATCACGGATTTCCAACGCGGTATAGACAAGATCGATCTGTCAGCGCTGAATCAAAATAAAGACTTGCAGTTTGTCGACTCTTTCACCGGACTTGGCAATGAAGCACTGCTTGACTGGGATGCGGGTAGCAACACGACCAATCTGTGGTTGAATTTTGCAGGCCAGACCACACCAGACTTTCTTGTACATATTGTTGGTCAGCCCTCTGCGGCCACCGATTTTATCGTGTGATGTAGCAAGGACGGGGTAACCCGTCCTTTTCTGTTATCGATTTGGGGCCACTATGAAAAAATTAATCATCGCGGCGCTGTTAAGTGCAATAAGCGGAGGATGTATGGCGAGTAGTCTGAAGTTGCCTTCAGCAAGTGAACTAAGCGGTGCATGGCAATTGCGTGGTGGAGAACAACACTGTGAGGTTGTACTGCACAACACGCAGTTAGTGGACAACATCTGGCGCCTTGACGGTGATGCGCAGTGTTTAAAAGCGCTGCTATCCGATGTTCCTGCCGGCTGGCGGCCGACGCCGGACGGTATCACTCTGACGAAAGAACAGGGCCAATCTGTAGCGTTCTTTAGCAAGGAAAAAGAGGGCTATACGCTGATATTGCCTGATGGCAGTACACGTACGTTGCATAAGCAGCCCTGACAGGAGAGGCAAACGCAGTGAGTCAACTATCAAATAAGGAACGTTCGTTGTTGAGTATACTGCGTCCTTTCCGGCGCAGCTTCTGGAGCATTGGGATTTTCAGCGCCATCGTTAATCTACTGATGCTGTCGCCTTCTATTTACATGCTTCAGGTTTACGATCGCGTACTGGCTTCGGGCAATGGCACGACATTGCTAATGCTCACCTTGCTGATTGCCGGGTTGGGGATATTCATGGCGGCGCTTGAATGGGTGCGGAGTCTGGTTGTCGTCCGACTCGGTACGCGGATCGATCTGCAACTGAATCAACAGGTCTTCAACGCTGCGTTTGAACGCAATCTGGAAGCCGGTGAGGCAAAAGCGGGTCAGGCACTGAACGATCTCACGCAACTGCGGCAGTTTATTACGGGCAACTCACTGTTTGCCTTCTTCGATATCCCCTGGTTCCCCTTCTTTTTATTAGTGCTGTTCCTAATCCATCCGGTTCTTGGCCTGCTGGCGCTGGGGGGAACGGTGGTGCTGGTGCTGTTGGCCTGGCTGAATCAGTATCTCACCACATCGACTTTAGAAAAGGCGAGCCACGAGGCGTTACAGGCGACCCATCTTGCAGATACGCAACTGCGTAATGCCGAGGTGATTGAATCGATGGGAATGTTATCTAATTTACGTCGCCGTTGGCTGGGGCAACACTATCGCTTTATTACCCTGCAAAATCTGGCCAGCGAACGGGCTGCGGTTGTCGGGGCGGCGTCAAAACATTCCCGCATCTTTTTACAATCGCTGATGCTCGGTGTGGGGGCAATGCTAGCGATTAAGGGCGAGATCACGCCGGGGATGATGATTGCGGGGTCAATTCTTGTTGGACGCGTGCTGAGCCCAATCGATCAGCTTATTGGTATTTGGAAACCGTTGAGTAGTGCGCGGCAAGCGTGGCATCGGCTGAATCGAATTATGACGGCTTATCCGCCCAGAAGCGAGACGATGACGTTGCCCGCGCCAGTGGGTCAGCTCAGCGTCGAGAATGTGTTATTACAGACCCCGCAAGGGGCGTCACGATTGCAGGATATCCATTTCTCGCTTCAGGCGGGGGAAACGCTGGCAATTTTGGGCGCATCGGGTTCAGGTAAATCGACGTTGGCACGTTTACTTGTCGCGACGCAAACACCGACGCGTGGCAAGGTTCGATTGGATGGTGCCGATCTCAGTCAGGTAGATAAAACAGTGTTTGGCCCGGCAATGGGCTACCTGCCGCAGGATGTGCAGCTCTTTAAAGGCACGCTGGCGGAAAATATTTCCCGTTTTGGCGATCATGACGCGGAAAAAATCGTCGCGGCGGCGAAGCTGGCTGGCGTCCATGAGATGATTCTTAGCCAACCACAGGGGTATGACACGCCTCTCGGCGCTGACGGCAACGGGCTATCGGGTGGGCAGCGGCAGCGTATCGCACTGGCGCGCGCGGTGTATGGCGCTCCCTGCCTGCTGGTACTCGATGAGCCAAACTCCAGCCTCGACAACGAAGGCGAAGTCGCGTTGGCGCAGGCAATCTCACACCTTCAGAAGCGGGGAGCGACGGTGGTACTGATTACCCATCGTCCTGCATTAACCACGCTGGCGCATAAAATTCTGGTTCTCAATCAGGGTAAGCAACAGCGATTTGGGCCTGCGCGCGACATTCTGAACGAATTGCAGCCGCGTCGTGCTGCGAACCAAGCACAAATGACACCTTCTGCCGCTGTCCAGCAGTAACAGGGAATGAAAGAAAACAGGGAAAGACATGTCCGCATCTGAATTAAGTGAAGAGAATATGAACCAGACTGCGCGGCGCGATGAGAAACGTGCCGTGCGTCTGGGGTGGTTGCTGGTGCTTGCCGGATTCGGCGGTTTTCTCCTGTGGGCACTGTTTGCGCCGTTGGATAAAGGCGTCATGGTTAATGGCAGCGTCGTGATTTCCGGTAATCGCAAGGTTGTGCAGCACAATCAGGGCGGTATCGTTGATAAAATTCAGGTGAAAGACGGCGACAAGGTTGAGGCTGGGCAGATTCTATTAACGTTGAATGAGGTTGATGCACGTTCGGCAAGCGAAGGGCTGGATGGTCAGTATTTACAGTTGGTGGCGCGAGAAGGTCGTTTGCTTGCTGAGCAGCAGCGCCTGAGTGATATGGTTATGACACCTCGCCTGCAACCGCTAGCCGAAAGGCCGGAGATGAGCGTGATTACGGCATTACAGCGCGATTTACTGCGCAGCCGTCAGCAGTCTCTCAAGCTTGAGGCGGAAGGAATGCGTTCGAGTATTGCAGGAATGGAAGCGTCACTCAGCGCCCAACGTCAGGTGATGTCCAGCAAGCAGAAGCAGCGAGAGACGTTGGAACAACAGCTGCAGGGGTTGCGTTCACTGGCGGCGGAAAACTATGTACCACGCAACAAAATGCTGGAGAACGAACGCCTGCTGGCGCAGCTAAACGGCGATATCGCACAACTGACAGGGGATATTAATCGTACTCGTCGTGATATTGAGCAACAAACGCTGCTGATGGCCCAGCGCCAGCAAGAATACGACAAAGAGGTTAACAGCGAGCTGGCGGAAGTGCAGGCGCTATTGAGCGATGTGGGCAGCAAGAAGGAAAAGGCCGATTTCAATCTGGCGAATATCCAGATGCGTGCGCCCGTTTCCGGTACGGTGGTGGGGTTGAAAGTGTTCACGGAAGGCGGTGTGATTGCGCCGGGACAGACGCTTCTGGAGATCGTGCCGGACGATCAGCCTTTGCGGGTGGATGGACACCTTCCTGTTGAATTGGTCGATAAAGTCTGGCCGGGTTTACCCGTAGAGCTTCAGTTTGTCGCGTTTAACCAAAGCACCACGCCACGCGTGGCGGGAACGGTCGAGCTGTTGTCGGCTGACCGTCTATTGGACGACAGAGATGGTCAGCCTTATTACAGTCTGCGTGTTCAGGTGGATGATGAAGGAAAACGCGCGCTGGAAGGATTGGAGATTAAACCCGGTATGCCGGTACAAGGATTCATTCGTACCGGAGAGCGGTCATTCGTCAATTATCTATTTAAGCCTTTAATGGATCGCCTGCATCTGGCATTAACGGAAGAGTAATCATGCAAAGGATCGCGATAATCGTGCTGTTTGGGCTGCTTTCTTCGGGCGCTAACGCATTAGGGCTGCTTGATGCCTGGGAACTGGCGCTGCGTAACGATGCGCAATTTCGTGCGGCGGGTTTTGAGCGCGCGGCGGGTCAGGAAGAGGAGACGATCGGGCGTGCCAATCTGCTCCCTAATCTCCAGTACGGCTATAGCGCCAATAGCAGCCATTCCAAAGTCACCCAAACAGATAGCGTCAGCAATAACACGCTAAAACGCGATTACAACAGCTACACGTCAACGCTATCGCTGCGCCAGCCGCTGCTGGACTATGCGGCCTGGGCTCGTTATCAGCAGGGGGCTGCCCGCACGCTGATGGCCGATCAGCGTTTTCGCGATCGTAGTCAGGATCTGATGGTGCGGCTGTATAAAGCCTGGAGCAGTGCGCTGCTGGCGCAGGAAAAACTACAATTGTTGGATGCGCAGCAGCGGGCCTATCAGGAGCAGTTGGCGATGAATAAACGTCTCTTGCTAGCAGGCGAAGGGACGCTAACGGACGTGCGGGAAACGGAAGCGCGGTTTACGCTGATTGAAGCACAGCGCATTGAGCAGCAGGATAATCTGGATTCTGCGATCACCGATTTAGAGAATATGACGGGCACGGTGCTCGATATCGCTGCGCTGCATCCTCTGATGCTCACGCAACTTCCGTCTACGGAATCCGTCAAGCAGACGCTGGCGCAGTGGCGCGATCTTGCGGTGCAACACAATGCCAAACTGGCGACGCAGCGAGAAGGATTGGCGGTCAGCCGCTATGAAATCGAACGCAGTCGCGCCGGGCATTTACCCACGCTGTCGCTGGTGGCATCGTCGCGTAATAGCCGTTCCGAAAGTGAATATAACTACAATCAGAAATACGACACACAAAGCGTCGGTTTGCAACTGAATGTCCCGCTCTATTCCGGTGGTTCCGTCTCGGCATCGATGCGGCAGGCGGCGGCGGAATACCAGCAAAGTCAGGCGGAGTTGGACGATCAAACTAAGCAAACGCTGGCTGAATTGAAAAAGTACTACAACCTGTACAACAACGGATCGGCGAAAATTAAAGCCTGGCAAATGACGGCCTCGTCGGCGCAGGAAGCTGTCAAGGCAACACGGTTGAGCGTCGCGGGCGGCGAACGCATTAATCTGGATATTCTGCTAGCTGAGCAAGACTGGTATAACGCCCGACGAGAGCTGGCGGAAGCGAAATACAGCTGGCTTCAGGCATGGCTATTACTACGCTATACGGCTGGCACGCTGAACGAGAAAGATATTTTGGAATTGGCGGCCTGGTTTCAGCCTGCTGGCAAGCCCTCATTTTAAATGGTTCAATTCTGTAGGATATTGCGCCTCCGTCATACTTAAACTCCTTTAAAATCATCGAATCTTCCCGTTTTGCATAATGGCCTCCATTCTTATCAGGAGGCTTTATCGTGAAAAAAATCAAAAAACCACGTCTTACCGGCTGGATTATGACATCGGCTTTTCTCTTTACTGTTATCGGGCTGATTTCACCACAACAGCTTCCCGTCACCGTCTATAAACTCTCGCTTATCTCACTCGCTGCCGTATTAGGCTATTGGCTGGATCGTTCGCTGTTTCCTAAAGCTCGCCCCGGCTTATTCCTTGAACAAGGTGATGAACCTGTACCACGTGGACGTTTTCCCGTTCGGGACGGTCACCACACGGTATTTGCCGCAGCGATGTTACGACGAGCGCTGATTGTGTCAGCCGTTTGCATCGGCGTAGCGATGGGGCTGTGATATGCGACACCTTTTTATCCCATTGTTTTTAAATTTAATATTCTTTAGTGCTGTGGCCTGTGCTGACACGATCCCTCGTGCCGCGCAGGCGTACCGTAGTGATGTGATCCGCAGCGCACGGCTGGATTGGGGCATGAATGCCCCGATTGCTGATTTTGCAGCACAGCTGCATCAGGAAAGCGGTTGGAATCCACGGGCAGTCTCGCCCGTCGGTGCTCAGGGGTTGGCACAGTTTATGCCGACAACAGCCGACTGGTTCAGCGGTATTGTTCCTGAGCTTCGGACAAATCAACCGTTTAACCCCGCGTGGGCTATCCGTGCGCTGACGGGCTACGATCGCTGGCTGTGGGCGCGAATTAGCGCCAGTAACGACTGTGAACGCATGGCAATGACCTTATCGTCCTACAACGGCGGACTTGGCTGGTTACAACGGGATAAGCAACGCGCGAAGGCCGCCGAGAAGGACATACTTCGCTGGTTCGATCATGTGGAAACCGTCAATGCCGGACGCAGCGCCGCCAACTGGCGTGAAAATCGCCATTATCCCGACCGCATCTTGCATCAGTTGGCACCACGTTATTTGGTCTGGGGGAGGGCGAGCTGTGTGGAATAGTCTGTTTATTACTAGCCTGAAATCCTTTCTTTCGCCGCGCGTGGTCGCTGTCCTACTAGCCGTTGTGCTACTACTCGCCGTCTATCTAACCGGCCGTAATCAGGGTTACCAACTGGCGCAAGCGCTGGGGGACGCCGCGTTGGCGAAGCAGTTGGCGGCATTTAATTTACTCCAGCAGCAGCAGGCCGAAACCCAAAATCAGCTATTACGTGCGGCGGCGGAACAATACCAGCAGCAGGTAGAGCGTGGGAATCAACTCGAACAGCGTTATGTGGCAGTGCGTCAAAAACTGGCGGCGGATAACGTCGCTCTGCAAAGGAAAATCGACCATGTTACTCAGCAATACATTGACGAAAAAGGCAAGGCTCAGCCTGTGCAGTGCGTGTTTACTCGTGGCTTCGTGCAGTACTACAACGCCGCTTTCGGTCTGTACGGCGACGGTGCCTCAGACATTACCGCCGTTGCCCGCCGCACTGGCGCAGCGTCCAGTTTCGGTACAACCGTTGACGCCGAATTACAGCCTTCAGGCGTCTCCCAGCGCGATATCCTCGCCAACATCAGCGACAACGGAGAGCGCTATCAGGCGCTAAGTGCGCAGGTTAATGCGCTGTTGGATTACATCGAAGCATTACAACAGGCAGGGGAGGTAACACGTGAAGATTGAAGTGGAATTTTGGTCGCTGGTCGGCCTGCTGCTGTCGTTTATGAGCTTCCTGTTTGCCGCCGGGCGGATTCTACTTACCCAGATTGAAAAGCGGCTGAACGAGCGTTTTGCCGCGCTGGAAAATGCGCGACAAAAGAGCGAACAGGGATGGACGCGACTAGAACGTGAGTTTCTGGAGTTTCGTGCCGATTTACCGCTGATTTACGTGCGACGTGAGGATTATATCCGTGGTCAGACGGTAATAGAGGCCAAGTTGGATGCACTTTATAACAAACTGGAGTTAGTACAACAGCGGTATTCGGGAGGACATCATGGCTAATACGCAGTGTATCCGACAGGAGTCGATGCGTTGGCATTTGCTCATCGCATTAAATAAAACACGTCCTTATACCGCGAATGAAATGTTTTTATTGGCCGTGATGCAGCGGCTATATGCAGGTGCTTCTGAACCGGAGTTACGTCAGGCGCTGGATTATCTGGCCGATCGCAAGATGGCAGTATTGACCAAAGAGATGGGAGGTGTCTGGCTAGCGAATCTGACCCGCCTGGGTGTGGACGTTGTGGAATATGCGGTTGACGGTATGGTTGGCATTGCCCGGCCAGAAAAGTACTGGGATCGGTAACTCCGTAATATTTAATTTCTCTTTGCATTTTCTCTTTATCGGTATCGTCATATTCCTTTGCGCCAGCACGGTTGTGCTGGCGTTTTTTTATCGAAGTAATTTTTATATTTCATGTGATTAGACGTTTTTTATCAATAAAGCATATCGCTGTTTTTTTCTAAAACAGATTAAAAGCCGCAGCCAGTCGTTATCCGGATACTAGCGCCATCAACACGATGTGCCACTAAAACAGTAAGCCATCAACACAGCGGGTGAACGGATATGAATACCAAACCAATTATCGATGCGGTGATAGCCCGCCTCCAACAGCATTTACCTGCACGGCGGATCGCGTCCTGTCCAGAAAATATTCTGATCAGTCCAGATCTTCTGACACCTGGCGATGTGCTGGTGGGGTATCGCGGTTCTGAGTTTTCCGCACCGGAAGATGTGGATTCTCCGGTTCAGACGCAGCGACCGCAGTTGATGGTTGCCGTGCTGCTGGCGGATCTGGATGGCGAAGACGGCGTGCTGGCCACGCTCGATACCATTCGTCAGGCGCTGGGAGGATACCGACTGCCTGACTGTCATCGCGGTATCCGGTTAGTGCGCGATCGCTATGTTGGTTACACCGAAGGTCGTTGGCATTACGCCATCGATTGCACCACAGAAACCCTTTTTATCGAAGACCGCGAGCAGACGGATGGTCCGCTGCTTACCACGGTTAATTATGAGGAGAAAGACGCATGAAGTATCGCTATACCGGCCCCGCCAGCGGCGTCACGCTGGCAGATGGTCAGGAAATTCTGCTTTGGCCCGCTCAGGTGACTGAACTGCCAGCAGATCATGAGTACGTGAAAACACTGATCGCGCTGGGCTATTTGCTGCCTGTCGCGGGTCAGAATCTGGTTGATAGCGCAACGGAGGTGACACTTGGCCGCTAATTATTTACATGGTGTAGAAACGATTGAAGTTGAAACCGGTGCTCGTCCGGTGAAGACCGTCAAATCTGCGGTAATTGGGTTGATTGGTACGGCACCACAGGGAAAGCGGCCTAATAGCAATTTCCTCTGCGCCAGAGTGACCAGAACCTCAGCAAACATGTTATTTTCATTGATAAGTTCTTTACTAGGTCGCCGAAAATGAGAGGCCAGCATGGATTACACCAAAATTATCAAAGAAGTGGGGCGCGGGAAAAATCATGCGCGCGATATCGATCAGGCAACGGCTTATGAACTGTATAGCGCGATGCTGCGCGGTGACGTGCCAGATCTGGAGCTCGGCGGGTTATTGATTGCGTTTCGCATCAAAGGCGAATCCGAGGCTGAGATGTTGGGCTTTTATCAGGCAATGGACGAGCATGTGTTGCGCTTGAGTCCGCCTGCGGGCTTTCCTATGCCAGTCGTGCTTCCTAGCTACAATGGGGCGCGCAAGCAGGCTAACCTGACGCCGCTATTGGCGCTGCTGCTGGCAAAATTGGGTTTTCCGGTGGTAGTGCATGGCGTAAGTGAAGACCCGACTCGTGTTACCAGCGCCGAGATTTTACGTAACCTTGGCGTGACAATTGCGGAGAATGCCGAGCAGGCTCAACAGGAGCTTGATAACGGTAGCCCGGTATTTATTCCCGTCTCTGTGCTGTGCCCTGCCATCGATCGTCAGCTACAGTTACGCTGGCGTATGGGGGTTCGTAACAGTAGTCATACGCTTGCCAAGGTGGCGACACCGTTTGGTGAAAGCGAGGCGTTGCGCGTCGCCAGCGTGTCCCACCCTGAATACGTTTCTCGCGTGGGGACGTTTTTTAACGATATCAATGGGCGCGCGCTTCTGATGCACGGCACGGAAGGGGAGGTTTATGCCAACCCGCAGCGCTGCCCGGAAATCCATTTTATTCACCAGCAACATACTAACGTGCTGCAACTTCGGCAGGATATCAGTGTCGCGCCCGATGCTCTGCCTATTGCGAGGGATGCTGCAACCACGGCGCGCTGGACGGTACAGTGCCTGACGGGTGAAATTGCTATACCGCAGGCGATTCGTCTGCAACTGGCGTGCTGTTTGGTTGCTGCCGGTGAAGCCGCGACAATGGAACAGGCTGTCGCAACGATTAAGAAGCGCCTTGGCTGATTGGCCTGCTGGGGCGGGTTCAGACGCGGGTTACTGCGTCACTTCACACAGCCAGACGGCTGTCATTTGAAGAGAGAAGGAATAGCATGCAACAGGTAGCGGACTATTTTAATGCATTGAATCGTGACTATCTTGCGGTCCATCAGGCGAAAGAAGAACTGTTTTGGCAACTGTATATGGGAACGGGAAACGATGGGGTGTCTGAGCGTTTCTCCGCCGCAGAGAGCGCATATAAGCGCTTTATTTCGCAACCGCAGCGTTTGGCCGAGTTGAGAACGCATATCGCGACACTGGAGAATGGCCCGCGTGATGAACAACAGCAGGCGCTGCTACATGGCTTGCAAGGTTGGTATCGGTTTTTTGACTGCAATGTGATTGAAGATCCGCAGGCTCAGGTGTTGATGGATGAGATTATTGCAGCTGAAAGCGCGCTATACGCCAAGCGTAAATCCTATGAAATGACGCATCTGGATGCCAAGGGAGAACGTGTTTCCGCCTCGCTCGGAGAACTGCTGACCAATCAGGCGACCAATGATACCGAAGCTTATCGTCAGAGTTCTCAGCAGGCGCTGCGCTCCCTGGAGCAATGGCTGTTGCAGAACGGTTTCCCTGAGCTGATTTCACTGCGTAACCGCTTTGCTCGTCAGATGGGCTATCGGAATTATTTTGACTATAAGGTCAATAAAACGGAGCAGATGACGCCGGAACAGCTCTTTGCCATCCTCGATCCTTTCGAAGAGCAGACCCGTGAAGCGACTGCCCGCAGCCTGAAAAATCTGGCGGATGAAAAGGGCGAAGATGCGCTGCAACCGTGGAATATTCGCTATGCCAGCGCGGGTGATGTGACGCGCCAGCTCGATCCTTATTTCCCATTTTCTGCGTCGCTTGAACGTTGGATTAATAGCTTTAAGCGTTTGCGTATCGGGTTTAATGGCGCAGAAATGCAGCTCGATTTATTGGTGCGGAAAGGCAAATACGAGAACGGCTTTATGCACGGTCCGGTACCGCCGTTTGTGCAGGAAGGGAAATGGGTCCCTGCGCGGATTAATTTCACCAGTCTGGCAAAACCGGATCAAATTGGTAGCGGTGCCAGCGGTATTAATACGCTGTTCCATGAAGGTGGACACGCCGCGCATTTTGCCAATATTCGGCAGAATGCCCCCTGTTTTTCACAGGAGTTTCCGCCAACTTCGATGGCCTACGCTGAAACACAGTCGATGTTCTGCGACAGCCTGTTGGGCGATGCTGACTGGTTAAAACGTTATGCAAAGAATGCGCAGGGAGAGACGATTCCTGATGAGTTGATCCGTGCGGATATCAGTACTCAGCAGCCGATGCGAGCCTTCAACGATCGACATATCCTGCTGGTGCCGTATTTTGAGTGGCAGCTCTATTCGTGGGATGACGAAGCACGCACGCCGGAAGCGATGACCAAATTGGCACGCGACACCGAGCAGCGTATTCTGGGCACTAGCGGTAGCCCGCGTCCAACGTTAGCGATTCCGCATCTACTGTCTATGGAATCGGCATGTTCTTATCAGGGATATCTGCTGGCGCTGATGGCGGTGGAACAGACGCGGAGCTACTTTCTGCAACGCGACGGCTATTTGACGGACAACCCAGCTATTGGCCCCGATCTGGCGCAGCACTATTGGTTGCCAGGTAATAGCGTGAGCCATGACGATACACTGCGTAGTTTGACGGGTGAAGGATTCAATCCCGCCTATCTGGCACAGGCCTGTAACCTGACGGTGGAAGAAGCCTGGAAACAGGCGGAAGGCACGATGGCGCAGGCCGCTCGTCGTCCTCAGCCTGAAGCGGATTTCGATCTGTCCGCTCGTATTCGGGTGGTCGATGGTAGCCGTGTACTGGCGGATAATGAACAGGGTGATGAGAAGATGTGCCAGGATTTTGCGGCGTTTATTGAGCGGGAATATCCGCGTTCACAGATATAAGGCTGAAAAGAAGTAAGGGGGCGAAAGCCCCCTTGTTGATCAGGATACGTGTTGCAGGAATTCACGCAGGCGATCGCTGGGTGGATTCGTAGTCAGCGTTTCCGGGTCGCCATCTTCTGCGATGCGGCCTTTATCAATAAAGATCAGGCGTGAAGCCACCTTACGCGCAAAGCCCACTTCGTGGGTGACGATAACCATCGTCATGCCTTCTTCGGCCAGATCTTTCATTACGGTCAGCACTTCATGACGCAGCTCTGGATCCAGTGCAGACGTCGGCTCATCAAACAGCATCAGCTTCGGTTTGACGGCCAGCGCGCGGGCGATTGCTACACGCTGCTGTTGGCCACCGGAAAGCTCGGAAGGATAGTGATGCGCGCGTTCTGACAGACCTACTTTCGCCAGCAATTCTAGCGCCAGTTTCTCAGCCTCCGCTTTACTCGCACCGCGCACTCGGATCGGACCGAACGCGACGTTTTCCAGCGCGGTAAGATGCGGAAACAGATAAAACTGCTGGAAAACCATCCCTGCTTCCTGACGGATCAAGCGCTCATCAACGCGAGGATCGTTCACTTTGAGGCCGTCAACAATCAATTCACCGCTGGTAATCTCTTCCAGCTTATTGATGCAGCGCAGCAGCGTGGATTTACCCGAGCCTGAAGGCCCGATAATGACGACAACTTCACCCTGACCGATGGTGAGATCGATATCGTGTAAGACCTGTGTCTTGCCAAAGTGTTTGGATACGTTTTTAAATTCAATCATATAATCTTAAGTCTTCTTTCCAGACGACGCAGAATAAAGCTGAGGACCAGCGTGATGCACAGGTAAATAATGGCAACCGCAGTCCAGATTTCCAGCGCACGGAAGTTGCCCGCGATGATTTCCTGACCCGAACGCGTGAGTTCAGCCACGCCGATGACAATAAACAGTGAGGTATCTTTGATACTGATAATCCACTGATTACCCAGCGGCGGCAGCATACGACGCAGGGCGAGTGGAGCAATCACATGACGTAACGTCGCGCTACGAGATAGCCCAAGCGCCAGACCCGCTTCACGAAAGCCGTTATGAATTGATAATACCGAACCACGGGTAATTTCCGCGATATAAGCACCAGAGTTAATCATGATGGTCACTACGGCGGCGGCAAAAGGGTCAATCCGCACGGACGTGAAAATCATCGGCAAGGCGAAGTAAATAAACATCACCTGCACAACAATGGGGGTACCGCGAATAATTTCAATAAAAACGAGCGAAATACGGCTGGAAAACCAGCCGCCGTAGGCGCGGGCAAAACCCGCAACCACGCCAATCACCAGGCCGCCAAGCAGACCCAGAACAGAAATCAACAACGTCATTTTTGCCCCTTCCAACAGGAGGGGCAGAGAAGGCCAAATGGCACTCCAATCAAACTGCATGGAATATCTCCAGATTAAATCGGCAATTACTTAGGTTCTACGCCAAACCACTTCTTGTAGATCTCAGCATAAGTGCCGTTTTCACGCAGTGTTTTCAGGGCGCCATTCACTTTTTCACGCAGCTCGTTGCTGCCTTTCGGGAACGCGATGCCGTATTGCTGAGCTTTAATGGAATCACCTACCGCTTTAAACTGGCCGTTGCCTGCGGTTTTGATGAAGTAGAGAATATTTGGCGTGTCGTGCAGCACGGCGTCAGCACGGTTGGTGCCCAGTTCCATATAGGCGTTGTCGATGTTCGGGAACTGGCGCAGATCTTTGGTTTTGATATTGGCTTTCGCGTAATCCACGGAACCTGTGCCGCTCTTCACCGCAACCACTTTACCAGCCAAGTCCTGCTCGCCTTTGATATCGTTGTTGTCTGCTTTAACCATCACCAGCAGGCCGCTGTCGTAGTAACCGTCAGAGAAATCGATTGCTTTTTTACGCTCTTCGGTAATGGTAATGCCTGCGAGCGCCAGATCGATGTTACGCGTTTGCAGGGCAGGAATAATACCGCCGAAGTCCATTGGCTTCAGGGTGTACTTCAAGTTGAGTTGTTTAGCGATAGCATCCCAGAGGTCGATGTCAAAACCGACGTACTTGTCGCCTTGTTTGAATTCAAAAGGGACGAAAGCAGTGTCTGTTGCGACAATCAGTTCTTTCTCAGCGGCATAGCTGGATACGCTCATCATCAGCGTCAATGCAGCCAAAGAGGCCTTAAGTAGTGATTTCATCAAATCCTTCCTATTTAGCGGTTGTGGGAGCTTTTTGTTTTACAGGCGTTTTAAGCATAGTACGAAAGTGGAACCCATTAGAACATTAGGTCAGTTATCATGCGTTGTGCTTAACCTGTTGTTTTTATTTTATTACCTTGCTAGTGGTGAAATTTTCATCTCCAATTCGCTTAGGCAAGGCGCTGTTATGATTAACTGATTTATACGAGGGAAACAACCGTTGATTAGCGTTATGGCCAATTAATGGAGACAAAAGCTAATTTTTTGAGCGTCTTAACGGATAAAATGCGTGGTTTGTGCGGGTAACACGAAGAAAGAGGGTGGATTGAGTGGATTTATTAATGAGTAAAAAGGCTGCTTAAGCAGCCTTCAAAGCGTTCCGGGACTACAACACCGATTACTCGATGTTTGATTCAATGAACCACAGGAACTGATCCAGATCGCGTGATGCGGCGGTCAGAATGTCCGCAGAGGCCTCATCTTCCGTTTTACCAATGGCCTGACGTACGTTGTTAGCGACAATCGCATAACGCTCGGCGAGCGCTTTCAAATGATCCTGAACGCTATGGATAGTGGTCGGATAGCTTTTCAGCGACGTTTGTTTACCCACAATTTGCACGGTACCCAGCGCGACACCGCCTATCTGCACGACGCGTTCGGCGATGGTGTCCTGATGGTCAATAATCGAGGTGCGGAAGCCATCAAGCATTTCATGAACGGCGATAAAATTTGCGCCACGCATGTTCCAGTGCGCCTGCTTGGTAATCAACGACAGATCGATGAAATCAACAACCAGTTGGTTTAACAGCGCGATAGTCGAGGTTTTAACGCTATCGTCCAAATCATTGCGAGTGTAAAGCAGTTCGGACGGTGCTGATTTCACGAGTTTGGCGGTAGACATAGTAGTTATCCTCTCTTTAATTTCATAGTCTGACTGTTCAACGTGACTAATTATAGCAGTGGTGAAAATTAATATTGAAAAGAATTACCTATCAAATGAATAGCTATAGCATAACGACATTGTGGTTATTTGTGGTCGGGATTTATCTGATATCAATAATGTGGGAATAGTGATGCAAGGGAAATATTTTAATTGTCTCCGTAACATAATCTCACATATTGATAAATATCATTACTGCTTAGGTGGAAATGGTTATTATTCTCTGCTTTTCTCTTAAAGTATATTAGGTGTTATTAAAGGGCGTCATGAATGATGAGAATCAATATTATTGGCACCAGCGGAAGTGGTAAGTCTACGCTCGCTCGTCGTTTGTCTGTAAAGTTGGATACGGCCTATGTTGAAATGGATGCGTTGTTTTGGCTGAGCGACTGGCAAGGAAGAACGGATGCCGAATTTTTTCAACGGCTTGAAGACGCGCTAGAACCAGACAGTTGGGTGCTGGATGGTAACTATAATCGAACGCGAGATATAAAATGGCGCAATGTTGAGGTCGTGATTTGGGTCGATTATTGCTTTACCCGCACGCTTTTTCAGGCGGTAAGACGCGCCTATCTTCGGGCGTGGCACAAAGAAGAACTTTGGAGTGGTACCGGTAATAAAGAATTTTTTCTCCGCAGTTTCTTCAGTCGTGATTCGATTATCCTCTGGACAATAAAAACCTATTCAAAAAATCGGAAACGGTATTTGGCGGATTTAGCTAACCCTCTTTATCGCCATATCCGCTTTATTACGCTGCGTTCTCCTCGGGAATGTGAAACCTTTCTGCAACACCTTCCCAAGGAAATACGCACTCATTCTGCTTGAGTTGTCGCTTTGGTCGCGCCCGCTGATTTTATTGTCAACGTTGCACCTATTGACGCAATGATAATAAACATCAGCGCCATCCACTGTATGAATGCCAGATGCTCACCGAGGAAGAGGATGCCAGATAAGGCGGCAATAGCGGGCTCCATGCTCATCAGCGTGCTGAACGTTCTGGCGGGCAGACGGGTTAAGGCCACCATCTCCAGAGAATAAGGCAGTGCGGTGGATAGGATGGCGACGGCAATGCCGAGTGGGAGTATCGAGAACGAAAACAGCGTGCTCTCCGCGTAATACACACCGATAGGGCAGAAGATCAGCGCCGCAATACAGGATCCGACGGCGACGGTGCCTGGCCCATGATTTGCCCCCGCTTTTTGTCCAAATAGAATATAGAGCGCCCAGCAGGCGCCTGCACCCACGGCGCAAGCGGCACCGGTCAAGTCAACATTGCCGATATTGTGACCCAGTGGCAATAAGAACCACAGCCCCGCAACAGCCAGAAAAACCCATAGAAAATCAATAGGTCTACGTGAGGCTAACATAGCAACGGCAAGCGGACCGGTGAATTCCAGTGCGACAGCAATGCCGAGCGGCACCGTTTGCAATGAGAGGTAGAACAAAAAGTTCATGCCACCCAGCGTAATGCCATAAACCAGCAGCGGTAGGCGGTTACTGCTAAAGCGCATACGCCACGGCTTGAAGATGATACACAGAATGATCGTCCCAATTCCCAGACGCAATGCTGTGACGCCCGTTGCCCCGATGAGCGGAAACAGACTTTTTGCCAGAGCGGCTCCGCTTTGGATAGAAAGCATCGAGATAATGATGAGCAACACAGGGACGAATGAAGACGAGCGGTGGGAAAATAAGGTCATTCTTGTGGCCTTAAAACAGGTATAACATTCCGTTGCTATTATATCCAATTGTAAACAATTTGTCTGGTATGAATTGACTTTTGTTGACCTTTATTTACGCATCATTTAATTGATTTATTCTTTTATAGCACTATTAGCATAGAAACTGAGCGAGAAATTCAGATTTGTCTGTTTTACCACCCTGTGGTGAATTTATTTTTAATCTAACTGTCACAATAAAAAATTCAATATAATTAGTGTGATAGATAGGTTTTGACAATATTTGTTACATCTAAAGGCTAATTGATAAATATTTATAGGGCGGCAAGTTCCGAACTTCTTTGTTATATTTACTGCGTTAGTTAGTCTTTCATAAAATGAATTTGAGGCTGTAAATATGAAAAAAATCGCGTGTCTTTCCGCTCTGGCTTGTGTATTAGCCGTTGGCGCAGGTTCTGCATTTGCTGGTCAAAGTACTGTAACTGCAGGCTATGCTCAAGGTGATGCTCAGGGCGTACAAAATAAAGTTAAAGGTTTTAACCTGAAATATCGTTATGAGCAAGATAATAACCCACTGGGCGTTATTAGCTCGTTCACCTACCTGGAAAAAAATGGTAGTGATGACGGCTTCTACAGCAAAGGCCAATACATGGGCTTCACTGCTGGTCCTGCTTACCGTCTGAATGACTGGGCAAGCCTGTACGGCGTTGTCGGTTTCAGCCATGGTAAAGTAACAAGCAACAACACCAACGGCCAGGATAACGCCAGCAATGACGATTACGGCTTCACTTACGGTGCTGGTGTTCAGTTCAACCCAATCCAAGACGTTGCTCTGGATGTTGGTTACGAACAAAGCCGTATCCGCAGTGTTGATGTTGGTGCCTGGGCTGTTGGCGTGGGTTACCGCTTCTAATCTAACCCTGTAGGGTTTTTACCCTCAGCGTTGGTGTTAGCTGTGTCGAAAGAATCCGCTCTTTTTAGGGCGGATTTTTTTATGCCTGTTTGTCTAAGCTAGCACCGAGTTTATCCAGTAATTTTCTAACCGATCGGTATCTGGTCATGCTTGCCGCCATGGATCACATGCATGCTGTAACCAGTCTGCCATACGATTTTATCTTGACGTTAAGATTCTTTGTGTGAAGATAATGATAATCAGGCAGCAGTAATTTGCTCAAGCTATTGAGGTTATAAATGGTAGTGACATCAACGGTCCGCACGCGGGCTTTTCTGTTCTTCACAATTATTCTATTGGGATTGAATCTACGCCCTGTTTTGGCGGGAATTGGCCCGTTGCTGAATCAAATTCAGGCCGCAACAGGTTTGGATGACAGCATGGCGGGGATGTTAACCACGCTTCCCGTGTTCGCTATGGGATGGTGCGCATTATATGGCGGCCAGTTGCAGAAGCGCCTTGGCGAATATCGGGGAATCACGCTGGGCATCGTGGTGATTGCTCTGGCATGTAGTGCCCGCTGGTGGCTGAATAGCGGCATTGCTCTGCTGGTTAGCGCTGCGCTTGCGGGGATCGGAATTGCCTTAATTCAAGCACTGGTACCGTCGTTTATCAAACTTCACTTTGGTCGTCATAGCAGCCTCCTTATGGGTTTTTATACCACGGCGATTATGACCGGTGCGGCGTTTGCGGCTTCATCGGTTTCTCCGTTGGCAAATGCGTGGGGCTGGCAAAGTGCACTGGCGTGCTGGGGGATTGTGGCGTTGGTTGCAGCGGTAGCCTGGCGATGTATCCCTAAAATCTATACCGCGAAGCAGGATACGGTGGCTGTTTCAGCCACGCGCCGAACGGGAATGGATTGGATGCTGATGGTGTTCTTTGGCATTGGGACGGGCGCGTATACTCTGGTGCTAGCATGGTTACCGCCGTATTACATGCAACTGGGGTTAGATGCGACGCAAAGTGGCCTGATGTTGGGCGGATTAACGCTGACGGAAGTGATTTCCGGCCTGTTGGTGTCAACGTTCATTAATCGTTTTCCCGATCGACGCAAACTACTGCTTCCTATCCTGCTCGTGATGCTGGTGGGGATGATCGGGCTGATTGTGGCTCCGCTGGCGTTTACCTATCCCATCATTATTATGCTGGGAATGGGTATTGGGGCGCTCTTCCCACTGTCGCTAATCGTGGCGTTGGATCAGGTGACTGAACCACATAAAACGGGTTCGTTAATGGGCTTTGTTCAGGGCGGTGGCTACATCCTCGCCAGCCTGATGCCGTTACTCGCCGGGTTTATACGCCAGCATACGGCGGGTCTGGAACAAGCTTGGATGATTATGACGGTTGGCATGGGCGTATTGATTATCATGGCGACCCGTTTTGCTCCGTTGAAAAAACCGAGTCGTTGAGCGATATATTTTTGTTGTAAGCGAGCGGGTTTCCGCTCGCTATCATGAATCAGTCGGAGGGCGATAGCGCCATAGCCAGCGCCCGCTCATCAGACGGCGGTAATAGAAGAACCCGCGTACAATCCAGTCAAAGAACATCCCCATCCACACGCCGATCACGCCAAGGCCGAGCATCACGCCGAGGATGTATCCCGCGATAACACGGCATCCCCACATTCCTGCCATCGCCACCCACATGGTGTAACTGGCATCTTTCGCGCCTTTTAACCCGGCGGGTAGCACCCAGGATGCAGCCCAGATTGGCATAAATAGTGCGTTGAGCCACAGAAGGTGTTTTGCCACCTCGATCACTTCTGGCTCATTGGTGTAAAACGACGCCAAAAAGCTGGCGCTGGGCACCGACAGTATGGCAAGAGTACATAACCCAATATTGGACAGCCAGAAGATGTGCTTCAGCTGTCGAGTAGACTGCATAATCTGGCCTTTCCCTAATCGTGTGCCAACGATGATAGTGGCGGCTGCACCGAGCGAATTGCCAGGAAGATTGATCAGCGTTGAGATGGAGAAGGCAATAAAGTTTCCGGCAATGACTTCGGTCCCCATACCTGCCACAAAACGCTGGGTGATGAGCTTGCCGATATTAAACATCACGGATTCAATGCTGGCGGGAATGCCGATGCTGAGCACTTCATAGAGGATCGATAGGGTAAAAGGTGCAAAGTAAGACTTGAAGGGAATGCGCAACGCACCGTTAAAACCGTGCATCAGCGTCAGAATAACAAGTACCGCCCCAATGTAACGTGAAATGGTAATACCAATGCCCGCGCCAATAAAGCCGATACCATCCCAGGAAAATGCGCCGTAGATTAGCAGGCTGCTGATGGCAATATTGAGGATATTCATCCCAATGTTGATGACCATAGGCAATTTAGTGTTACCCGCGCCCCGCAGTGCGCCGCAGCCGACTAGCGCAACGGCGACAGCGGGATATCCCCATACCGTCCAGCGAAGAAACGTGAGAGCAAGCACCTTCACCTGTTCATCGGCCTGTCCTGCGATCAGATCGATGATTGCAGAACCGGCGAATTCAACCAGAGCAACTAACAGAAATGATGACAGGACGAGTAATGACATTGATTGGCGAGCGGCAGAACGTGCCTGCTTTCTATTGCGCTGGCCCAGACTGAAAGCGACAACAACGGCGGTCCCCAAGGCGACAGCGGTAAAGAAGGCGATAATAACCATATTGAAGCTGTCAGCCAGGCCGACGGCTGCCATGGCCTCTTTCCCCAACCAACTGACCAGGAAAGTGCTGAAAACCCCCATGAGCACGACGCATAGACCTTCAATAAAGATGGGGAAGGCTAGCGGCGAGATTTCTCTCCAGAAGAGAACGCGGTTGGAGTAACGCTTTTTATACCAGTCTGTATCTTTTAATTTTTTCATGAAACGGTCTTGGATAGATCTCAAGTTTCCCAGTCGGCAAGGTAAACAGAGCCATAAGGTGGCTCGCAAATAGCGTTATTTCTGCACGGTGCTTATCCATACCGTTACTGATCCATTTTGTACGATCGGTGCAGCATGGCTATTTTTAAAATGACGTTTCTATTTACAGAGTATCAGCCGGCAAATTGATGTCCAGCTTGGATTGCTTTCCCAGCATGGAAAGTTGTTGCATGTAGTCATTATTTAATTTAGATTTTACTTAATTAGGTTTACCTAAATTAATGGTGGCACGCATACAATCTGCGATATCACCTTCCTTGCCGACGGAACACCGTGTTGAGTGATGCATTATGACGGGTTTCAACGGCTCAAAAGAGGCTCACGATCATGTCAACACCACTTGCCATTTCACCCGCTCAGGCTCACAAATTGTTAGATGAAGGCGCGATACTTATCGATATTCGCCAGCCGGAAGAGTATGCCCGCGAGCACATTGCGCAGGCGAAATCGCACCCGCTAAATTCCTCCGCTGGATATCCTCTTACTGGAGAGGATAGGGAAGGGAAGGTTGTGATTTTTCATTGTTTGTCTGGCATGCGTTCAGAACAGAATGCTGAGATTCTGGTGCAGTCTGTGTTTCCTGCAACGGCTTTTTTACTTAATGGTGGAATGACTGCCTGGAAAAAGGCGGGTTTTCCAACAGAAATCAATAATAAACAACCAATTGAAATCATGCGACAGGTCCAAATCGCCGCTGGCGCACTTATTCTGAGTGGTGTATTACTGGGTTACAGCGTAAACAGCACGTTCTTCCTGCTCTCTGGTTTTGTAGGGGTAGGGCTGCTGTTTGCTGGAATTACAGGTTTTTGCGGCATGGCAAAATTGTTAATGAAGATGCCGTGGAACGGTGGTGCCAAACGCTGATTTGCCGGGATAGTCCGCGGAGTGTTAACTAACAACGTTAGAAGAATAGGGGCAGTAACATGGACATGAAGAACATTCCGTTTGGTACGACTGATTGGTCACAAATAGAACCCACTGAACATAAGGGTGAGTCGGGGATTGCGTATTGGCGGACACAGCATTTTGATAATATTCGAGTCCGGATTGTCGAATACACCCCCGGATATTTAGCAGATCACTGGTGCTCAAAAGGACATATCCTGCTATGCCTTGAGGGTGAACTCCATACGGAATTAGACGACGGTCGTGTTTTTGTTCTCAAGCCGGGAATGAGCTATCAGGTTGCGGATAACGCGGAAGCTCACCGTTCCTACACCGAGACGGGTGCTAAACTGTTTGTTGTCGATTGATGTCAGGGGGCTAACTCGGAATCACGGAGAGTAGCCCTCGATTTTAGTTAGATCATCTCATCTGGATTCACGTTCGTTGAAACCGAAAAAATACTATATAGACACGCTCAATCCTTTGATGGATAAGGGAAGAACTCGCTTATAAATAGGTTGTTGATATCGATGTTTAATCATTACAGGCAGCATGGTTAACTGGTGTGCCGACTATATTTCTACACTATTCAGGAGTGCGCGATCGTGTCTATCGGAATTGAACTTTAAAACGGGCGTTGTGGCAGGAAGAGATTCGAGCAAAGTAACCTCGATGTGGCAATGTACTCATTTTTCCGTCCTGTAGCGTGTATTCCTTCTCGGCAGGTTTGGCGGCTTTGATCTCGGTATTGGTCAGTGGGGTAGTTATACGCTTTTGTAGTTATATGAGACGGTATAACTAAGCGTATAACTAAATTTTCCGGCTGTAAACGGGGTATCCCGATAGATAACAGGCAACAAAAAACCCGCAAACTCAGTGAGAATGCCACGAGAGAAATTGAATTTGTTTTTTAATGTTATGATTTTTAAATAATTTGTGTTTTTAGTTTTTACATCATAGTCCCAATCGTAGTCCCATAGAGAAAAGTCAGTTTAAAAATGGCTATGTCTCGCCCGTTGTATACGCTGGTTTTAGCGCTGGCTGTGCTGTAAATTTAATTTTGCTTTACGACGCTCCAACACCATCATTTTTCGGGTGTGTTGCCATAAAATCCCATCTAGCAACATAAATTCACGCCACTCGGCCGTGCCCAAAGAAAGAGATCTGTGCATCAACTCGCCGACACGTTCGGCAAGGAGTAGGTTTCTTACTCGTAGCAATTGCAACTGCGTGAATTGCCCATTATCACCCGCCAACGGAAAGAATGCCTGGCGGCTGCGTTCCCCATGTTTCACTGCATTGGTATTACCTATGGGAGCGCCTGCGCCGGTACGTTTCCCGCCCCAGCCAGACGATCTTGATTGTTGGGTGTGTTTTTTGTCGTTTTTCATGGTTGCATGGCGGTTAGTCGGTGGATGTACGTTCGTTAAAGGTTGTCACCATTTTGATGGTAAACGCCTGTGCGTATGAAAGACGCGTAGAATCTGGATCATATTATCTTTCGCGCGGTAGGGGATGATGTAGGGATAGTGCGTTAACACTAGCTCACGCGTTCCTGGCACACGGCCTGGCCTTCCCATTGCTGGCTGTTGCGGTAGTAATTCCGTTAACCTTTGGACTTCATCTACAAACTGGCTGGCAGCCTGTGGATCGTCTTGCGCGATATAGAAGTATTCGGCTTCCAAATTGGCCGCGGCTTTACGCAGCCATTTAATTTCCATGTCTTGCCGTACCTAACTTTTTAAACAGATTGTTCATCTCATCTGATGAGACGAAATCGCCCGCATCGGCTTCTTTAATAGCTTGCTCGATCTCTGCTATCTGCCAGGCTTCCCGCGCAAGATAGTCTTCAATGGCTTGTCCAGCGAGAAAAGAGCGGGTACGTCCCGTGGCTTTAGCCAGCGCATCAAGTTGCGCGGTTGTTTCATCATTCAATCGAACGGACATGACACCCATACAGTTGCCTCACTACATTGTGTGTTTTGTATACATTGTAATAAGGTGAGAAGAGAGAGGCAAGTGACTACTCAATGGTAGCTGGAATGTTGTTCTCTTTGCAGGTATGGATTAGCCGCTGGCGTCTGTTAAGCGAGGCGCGGACGTTCGATAGGTGTGAGCTAGTAACTTTAAAAACATTTAATTACTAGTGAAAAAAAAAGAACATATTATCACTTTTGCAATTTTTAATTGCCCTTATCAATTTTAAGAAAAATATTTCCAACTTCATGAGAATAATTCTGTATTATTTTTGAAATGACGATATGGTCAATGGTTGGTTTTAAAAATAAAACTGTCACAGTAATCTGCATCAAACTAATAGCAGTAGCATGGGCTGGATCAGTCATTCCTGAATTACTTTGACCGACCAGTAATATATCCTCATCAGTTTCACAGAGACCAAGCCTATTTCTCATCGCCTTAGAGCCAGTGTGTATATTCTGACTCGCCCACTTATAATAAGGACGCATGTGTTCTAACTGAACATCTTTCTCAATGGCTCCAAATCCTACTTTATTATGGTTAGGGAAAAGATAAGATGCCCATCCATAATTATCTGCGTATTTTTTACCATATTTTTTTATTAATAGATCAAATTGAACTTTACACTCAGCTACTTCTTCAATAGTTGGACCTTTTTCTTGTAACCGGTGCTCGTACTTTTTGTGTTCCACCATTCCATTGTATGAGTCAACCACTTCGTGTTGGTAAAAGCGCTCAGCACACTCTTTTCCATGCTTTGCTATAAACATAGCTGTAGCCGCTACTTCATGAAGTGCTCGCCATCTCGCATGAGCAGCATCTGCGAATCCATTTTTTAGTAGACACAATATTTCGTTGGCGATATGGCAAGCTCTGGCATGATGTCGAACGACTAAATCAAAAACTAAATCATCTTCAGAGGCAGCCTGTGGTCTATAAGAGTTATTGAATTCTTCACCGGACTCCGTACATATCACTATGAGTGTTTCGAGCAAATCAAAAGCTTCTGCCCATCTTGAAATATTTCTCGCAACAAACTCATCTGAAAGAGAACGATGTTCTCTAAGCATTGTATTAGTAGAGCCAATAAGAGATTTTTTAACGATGGTTGCCATTTCGGGAATTAGAATATTAATAACCTTTTCGATGTCAATGTCGCTAGATAAATCAGAATTCTCATTAAAAAGACTCTCTATGTGGTCAAATAAAATATTATGAAAAGTATCCATGTCATCTCTCGATTAGTTTTAAATTCATATGGCAATATTTATAATACAAGATAAACAGTATGCCAGTTTAAGTCTAGCTATATAGTATTATCTAAAACAATCACAGATATAACCCCCGAGAATATTATCAATGTTTGCTTCGGGCACATAGCAGACCGTCGAGTTTAGCCGATCTCTAGTAGTGTTTGACTCGGTCATAGATCGAAACCGTCCCCAATCTACTATTTTAAGCATGTTCCCCATACCATATCCCGCCGTGCCGACTGCGCAAAAAACCTTAGCATTTCTATACATGCGTACCGACCAAAAAATTGATTTCAAATTGAATAAAATGAGGCGTGGTGCGGGTTGCAGCGAGGTACGCAGTTCGCACAGCAATGTGCACAACTGCGTACCATGTTGCGCATTTTTCCGTACTTGTTCAGTGCCGTTTTGCGCATTTTCTTGCTGGCAATGGTTTGACCCATCATGATTTTTGTGTGCGCAAATTCTTATAGATAAGCAAAAGTGGGTCGGTTCGGTAGGTTCAGTCGGTTCACGCAATCAACTGATTGATAGATAGGATAATTATTTTCAGAATTGAACCGACCTATGGGTAGGTTCACGCGGTGTGTAAGTCGGTTCACCAAGCCAGCCAGAAAAGGGGTGTTTGGTTAGGTCGGTTCAAAATGGCTAAAGTCGGTTCAGGGTCGGTTCACTATTCAAATAAAAATAACGATAAATCAATGTATTAAAAAAATGAACCGACTGAACCTACCGAACCGACCTTATTTTACCTTACGCGTAATTTACTCTTCCTCGTCGTCGAGCGTCATTAGCACCACAAAGCGCGGCTGCTTGCCGTCAATGCGCAGTGATTTACGTGTAATTCCTTTGGCGGGTTTATCCAGCATTCCGGCATCGGCCAGCACCTGCGCAAACGCGGCGGCATTCGCACCTACGGCAATTTCGTTATTGAACACGGCGGGGAAGGTGTGAAACACCAGTGTATCGGCTCCCGGCTTTTTCACCCGATACCCCGCCAGATCCTTGATGGGTAAATCGCGTGGATCAGGGTTGGGGTGAGGTAAATAACGGCTGTAGCCAAACTGGTGCAAAAAAGCATCGGCCTGTTCTACCCAGGCTTTGGCCTCACGGTTGCCCATGCCAAATTCATTTACCCAGGCATAGAAGCTATGCTGTAACGCATCGTGGCATTCTTGCGCCGTCCAGCCGGTAAAAGAGGCTGAGAGCAACAAAGCGGCTTCCAGTACGGCAAAACGTGATGCCACACGCCGCACTTGTTCGCTGGCATCATCGGGTAAGAGTGATAACCAGCGCCGCTCTGTTTCACGGTAGGTTGCCAGCGCATTTTCTTTCTGGCTGGTAAGGTAGGCGATCCACGCCCGACCAACTGCGCCATAATGGGCGTTGCTGGCATCCCGGATTGCGTCGGCATGGGCTTTGCCGTCCTGATAGCCATGAAATACCGCTGCTTTGGTGATTGGGACGTTCAGCAAGCGCACCAATTGACCGGCATTCACCCGCCCCCCGTCAGCGCGGATATAGCTTTCAAGATCGATCTCGCCGGTACTGAACGCCATTGCCCGCCAGCGTTTTAGCTCTCGGTTGCCGCCTTCTCTGGCTCCCTGAATCTTACCCACGCCGTTAAACAGCGCATAGGCGGCATCGGCCACGGCTTTACGATTGCTGCCTTGCCCGATTTCATCCAACGGCATAAAGCCGTCATTATGGGCGGCGGCTTCGTTCACCAGCCCCAACGCGGTGGAATACCACGTTAGTTTAAGCGCGTTAGGATCGCCATAGACGGAAGAGGCGATATTGCCGGTGGTGGTTTTGCCCGCAGAGGAACCGCCAAACAGGTGGACGCCGAACCCGTCCGCGTTTACCAGCCCGATAAGCGGTGCGGCAAAGGCGCAGGTGATCCCCAGCATCATGGAGGGATTACCCTGTGCCAGTGCTGCGACGTTTTCACGCCAGCTTTGCGCCGTTCCGCTGGTGGCATAACCTCTGGCTGCACCTGATTTACCGTTGAACAAGACGGGAATACTTGGTGTACCGATAACGGAACCATCCGGCATCAGGTATGCCCCATGTTGCCAGCCGGTGGCGCTGGCGATTGCCCAGCGGCAACCCGCATGACTGCGACACAAGTGATCGGCCAGTATTGCCCGTAACCCGCCTTTGGCCGTGACTGCCAGCCCACCCGCACGTAATCGCGCCCAGCCTTCACGTTCGCCAATATCTCGCATTGGAATGGCTTCGGTGCGGGATTGGCTCTCACCGCTTGGCGTCCAGCTTAAAACCAGATAACGCTCTGATTCATCCGATCCGATACCCGCTACCGTAATAGGATCAGACAGCCAGCTTTCACGCGCGATAATGTCGCCGCTGTCATGGTCAGTCTTCGGCTCTACCCAATACAGCCCACCATGACGAATATCTGCGTAAGGTTTTAAGGGGGAAGCGGAAGATGGCTGCTGTTTTTGTCCTGGCTGATAAAGTGAAGCAGCAAAAGCCGATATCGATACCGCCGCGCCATGCTGCTGGTAGTAATCATTCCAGTCAGCTTTTTCAGTTGTCGGCGGGAGTGTCACCCAACCGTTTACCGCTAGTGCCGCTTTTTCAGCCGCGATTTTTCCGGTGTTACTACCATCAGGTTTGTTGTCATTGTCCGCAGCCAGGATGATTTTGGTGTCCGGCCAGACTGTACGACAAGACCGCGCAACGTGAATCAGATTCCCGCTGTCTAACGCGCTGATAGCGACACCTTGCATCAGTAACGATGTCGTAAGCGCCGTGGCGTATCCTTCGGCAATGATCACCGTGTCTGTGTGTTCGGGTAGGGTACTAACGGGAATGAATGCGCCTTTCTTGTGGCTACCGGCAATCAGCTTTTTCTCACCATTAGGTTTGATAAGCTGTGCGCCAGTGGTGGTTCCGTCCATGTTTTGCAGCACCAGCAACAGGGAATCATCATCTAAGAGTAGTGAGGGGCGTTGCAGCCCCTTATTCAGTAGATAGTTAGATTGACCGGATACCGATTTCGCCACCAGCGAATTCACCCGTTCGGTAATCGTGCGATTATCAGGCTTCTCACTGGCGGGGGTAATGACGGGCAACGGAAGCGACAGCACCTCGGCGACCTGTTCCGCTGCTTGTCTTGCACCACACTTATTCACTTTCATCACCAGATCCAGCCCGGTTCCTGCACCGCAGTGAGAACAAAAATAAGTGCCACGACCTTCTTTATCGTCAAAACGGTAGCGGGTATTCCCGCCACAGTTGGGGCATTCACTTTCCTGCCGATTGGTCGGGATGCCTAATCGCTGCAAAATCCCTTCCCAATGGCCGTTGGCTTTTGCCCGCACGTCCTGAATAAACGTGTTGCTCATGCGGCTTCGTCCTCCTGCGCTCGGTGGAGCGCATTAAGCCGTTCGGCAAGAATGAACATCAGGATCTCTTTTGCCTGTGGTTCCCTTAACTCCACGATGGCATAAGCCAATGCACGACACTGATCGATCAGTTCTTCCTGTTCCAGCGGTGTGTTATCAAACATGGCGCACCTCCTGCACGGGAATACGAGCAGCGAAAGCAAATGCAAAACACGGAGACAGCATTTGCCGTGCTTCTTGCTCTGAATAGGCTTCAACGGATAGACGACAAAATGTTTTTGCCTGCGGAGAGTAGGGGTGTACCAGAAAGCGATACTGAAATTTAAGGCGAGTTTGGGTAGACTGTGAATCAGCCATGACGTTACTCCTTTTAACGCTGTGGTCAGAAGCCCGGCACGTGTTGCTGCACTGCCGGGTTTCGTTATGTTAACCTTGAATTTAATCAAGGTGTGCGCACAGGATAATTCTTGGTGTGCGCACACGTCAAGCACTTTAAATTTCAATTTTTCAGGCATAGTACCGTCAGTGTCTTTAACGGAGTTAGGCATGGCTACAGGCAATAACAATAGTAAATCCACTAAAAAGGGAATCCGTTTCCCACACGAACTTATTGATGAAATTGATGCCAGCGTAGCGCGTGAAAAAGTAGGCAACCCCAACGCTAATTTTTCTGCGTGGGTATTGGATGCCTGCGGACGTAAGTTAGAAGCGGAAAAAGACGATAAATCAAAACCGTGATTTGAGCGTTTTTCTAAATAGCTGGAGTGCTGATTTTGGGCGTAACAATGCCCGTTCCAGCCAGTGCCAGATTTTTGGAACATCATATTTTTGATTCCGATATGCCGCTATCGCGGCAATAATAATGTATGTGTCGGCTTATGCGGTTTCGGTTTGCTGGTCACGTTCGGCAATGCGTTGCCTTAACCAATCGCTAACTTCATCCTCGAACCATCCTACGCGCCGTAAGCCAACCCGAAACCCTTTTGGGAATTCTCCGGCATTGATCATTTCCTGAAAGCTGCTGTCTGAGCTAACGCGCAGAATGGCTTTCACTTCTTTCTTTAACAGGATTTTTCTGTCTAACAGGTTCATAGCGATATACCTCATCAATGACCGGTCGTATCCGGTCGATGAGGCTATTCAATAACAGAGTGAGGGAATTGGCATCGCAACGAAAAATTGATTTTCGCTGCAAACTTAACAGTTTGATTTATAGAACTTATTCGCTTCTGAAAAGTAGTTGTCCAGAGTGCGGTTTTTGATGTTCTCCGTATTCTCGACTATTTCCAGCTTCAGGCTATCTTGTGTCCATCTTTTTGATTTGGTCGATGTATTTTTTAGTGCATCAATAATCGCGCCAATGACGAAAAGGCTTTCATTCAGATTGAGATCGGTATATTCATCCAACTGCTGCTTTTCAAACTGCTCAATATTTACGCGCCGAAATACAAATTCGACATCACGTAATCCATCTGCGGGATAAAACGATGAGTGATAATTATCTGGTGTTACGAATTCTTTTCTTTTTTCATCAAATAATCTTAGCTTTCCTGCGTCATCCATTTTGTATCCAACAGCTTTCTCAATGAAAGGTTCGACTATGCTGATATATCGTTCGTCATCAATTAAAAACGGTCCATCCAGATTAATAAAGGTTGCTGGCTCTCTTCCTTGGTGAATAGAACAAAGGTGCAAAACATCCAATACTTCAGCCCCTATCATCGGTAGATCATAGATGCCTGTTTCAAGGCGAAATACTTCCCCATATCGAGACATGCGTATAGGCATCCTATTTGATATTGCCTCAACTGCATCATCCAGCACGTGAGGATTTTCCTTAAGCACTCCTTTCTCTAATAAGAATTTGTTAAACCCTGCTAAAAGCTCTTTGCTAAGAGGGCTTCTTTTTTCAGCCCACATACCATAGCGGTTTTTTTCTATTAGCGCTGAAATGATGATGTGACCATCAAGTGCAAGTTGAAGACAGTCTGCAATGGATACTTCTTCTTGAAAGCTGGTTGTCAACCTGCGGGCAGTTTCTTCTAATGTTAACCACTCTTTGAGCTTAAACAGCTTTTTCATGATGCTCCCTATCCGTGAATCTTGTGCCAGTTGCGGAGAAAAGTATTCAGGTATGGGATTCTCGGTTCTGCCTGTTTTCACCGGATAACCACATTTTAGGAGGGCAACTAACAGGAATCAATAACTAACTGTATATAAATACAGTATTAGCCATTCGCGACGCGTAAGCCTCTGGCTCCTTCCGACGCCATCACTTTCCCCGTTGCGGCTGTTTCGACAAATTCGCCCCACCAGCACATCAACACCTTGCGTTGTTCCAGATAGGTGGAGCGGTTATAGGCACGGCGCACTTCGTTAGTGTCTACGTGGGCGAGGGCGGCCTCGATCACATCTGGCGGGAACCCTTCTTCATTGGCGGCGGTACTGAATATGGCGCGTAGGCCGTGGGATACCAGTACACCTTTGTAACCCATACGCCGCAATGCGGCATTAGCGGTCTGGCTGTTCATCGGCTGCTTGGGATCTTTACTGGAAGGAAACAGGTATTCCCTGTGTCCGCTGATGGGCTTCATGGCGTCCAGAATGGCTAATGCCTGCGGGGGCAGAGGAATAATGTGATCACGGCGCATCTTCATGCGGCCAGCGGGGATCGTCCAGGTGTTATCTTTAAGGTTTATCTCGCTCCAACGGGTTTCAGCGGCTTCGGCAGGGCGGGTAACGGTGAGTAGCTGCCATTCAATCAATAAGCGGGTCTGTAACTCAATGCTGGCGACCGATAGCGTTTTCATCAAGCCAGGTAATGCCTCTGGCCGAATGGTCGGCATATGAGTTTTCACCGGCGTCTGAAACGCTTTGCGGATCTTGGCGGCGGGATTCGCAGGAATTAGCCCGGAGTTAACCGCATAATCCATCACCTCGTTAATTCGCTGACTTACCCGCTTGACGGTTTCCAGTTTGCCACTGGCCTGTATCGGCTCCAGCGCGCTGATGAAGTGACGAGCGGTAAGCTGGGTTATCGGTAAGGTTCCGATGAACGGGAACACGTATTTTTCTAGCGAACGCCAAATATCTTTAATGGTGTTCTCGGCCAGCGGTTGAGACTTTTTTAATTCGTACCAGTCAGCGGAGACTTTAGCGAATGTATTTAGGTTGATGGCTTGTTCTTGTTCGCGCTGCTGTTGCTGGTGGAATTGTGGGTCGATACTTTTTTCTAAGAGTGCTTTGGCTGCTTCCCGCATTTGCCTGGCATCAGCCAAAGAAATTGCCGGATAGCTACCAAACGTCAACGTAGTGCGTTTTTTAGTTTGTGGCTGGTAATAGCGAAAACGCCATGTCTTTGTGCCGGAAGGTTTGACGAACAATAGCAGCCCGCCTCCATCATGCAGTGACAATTCTTTGTCTATTGCTTTAGCGGCTTTGACTTCCGTGTTTGTGAGGCGCTTTGTCTGAATTGCCATGATCGTTACCTTTGGGACTACGGTTTTATGGGACTACGCTAATATAGTCCCAAATGTAGTCCCAAAATTTCCGGCTGTAAACGGGGTATCCCGATAGATAACAGGCAACAAAAAACCCGCAAACTCAGTGAGAATGCGGGTTTCTGTGGGGTTTCCGGTAGTAAACGATACTAACCGAAGTTGTATTTGGTCGGCACGAGAGGATTTGAACCTCCGACCCCCGACACCCCATGACGGTGCGCTACCAGGCTGCGCTACGTGCCGATGCTATGGCATTTATACTACATTTTCCTGACCTTATTGCAATAGCTAGCTACAACGACTGCTTTAGATTTAAGCAGTTAGTTGGCAATAAAGCGCCTTTCGTTCGTTAGTACCTGCAAGAGCAGGGCAAGCTGCGGTTTTTCATCATTCAGTCGATTTCCCGCCATGTCGTAAGCCCGGTAGTTGCCGTTGCTTTCCAATACGATGATTTGTTCCGGCGTTGTGATCAGTAGCGTGCCGCTATTACCATTAATCAACCACGGATAGCGTCGTTGGGCAGAGAACAGGTCTTCACCTTGTGAATAATCATCCGTGCCGTTTTTAACATGAAGCAGGCGCTGCATCAGCGTAGTCATGACGTCTTTGTTGTCCGTCATTTTCGTAATGGTCTGTGCCGGCGTATTCGGCCAGTGAACAATAAGCGGTGTTTGCCATTGCGAGCGAGTGAAACGTGCCGCGTTGCTGGTATTGGCATTCTGGTTCTGTGCGGTTGTCACGATGATGACCGTGTTATCCAGAATGTTCTTTTCCTGCAAAGTTCGAATGATTTGGCCAATCTGGCGGTCAACGTCCTGAATATTCATTCGGCTGCTTGGCTCTGCGTCTTTGCTGGATGTATTTTTCGGTGCACTGCTCAGCTCAACGTAAGAGAACCAAGGCGCGGGATTATTATCGCGATTGAGCCACTCTTGCCACTGCGTGATGATGGCATCGCCGCTTTGCTGCTGTGGCGCGGGCAAGGAGAAATCAGAAAGCAGCGCCTGACGATAGAGCGGGCTGTTGAAGCCGTTCGCTGAAAATAGCCCAAACTGATAACCCTGCTGGCTTAATGCGGCGATCAACGCTGAGGGTTTACGCGCACTCAGGATACCATCCATATAGGTTGTCGAGAGGCCGTAAAACAGATTAAACAAGGCGGCGTCTGGCTGAGAACCCGAATCGTAGTGATCGCTGAAACGCACGTTTTCTGAGGCGAAGCGCGACAAGTTAGGCATACGGTTTTGTATGGCTTCAGGCTGGGTATCGTCGATCATCACCATCAGAAGGTTGTAGCCGCTGCCGTTGTCGCGGAAGGTGATGTTATTGAGCGGATACTCTACCGTCATCGCCTCAGGATTACCCTGTTGCGTCAATCGGCGCTGATATTCCTGCGCATCCAGCAGGCCATGTTTTTCCAGAAACCGACGTGCCGTCATTGGATAAGATAGCGGTAGATTGGCGCGTTGCATGGTAATCGGGCGATAGAAATTCGCATCGGCCCAGATGTACATCAGGTGCGACGCGAAGAACGCCGAGATGAAAACGCCCGCCAGTGGTTTACCAAAGTTGCGGCGATTCAGACTGCGTAATTTTTGCCAGCACCAGGTGCCGAACAACATCTCCGCCATAAAAATCAACGGAATGCCTATAAACATCCACTGCCAGTCGCGGGCGATCTCCCCTTGTCCTGGGTTGACGACGAGCTCCCAAACGGTGCTGTTGAGGTGCAGGTGAAAACGCGTAAAGACTTCAACATCGACTAACAGTATCGTCAGCCCAGTTGTAGCCAGCGCCGCAGACAGGAACCGCAGCAGGCGTTGCGACATCACAATGAATGTTAGCGGGAAGATGACGAGCAGATAGGCGGCAAAGACGATAAAACTGAAATGGCCAAGCCAGCTAACCAGCGCGTAAATTCGACCGAACAGGGAGGTTGGCCAATCGGCAACAAACAGGTAGCGGCTACCCAGCCCCAAAGTGAGCAAAATGTTGAATAAGGCGAACCAGTGTCCCCAACTGATCATCTGGGAGACTTTTTCGCGGTAGCGCTGACGGTTGGTTACCATACGTTGGTCAAAATTTAGTGAGCTTTATCGGCTTTTTTAATCGAAGCCTGTAGGGCTTCAGCGAAAGAACGCGCCAGAATCTGACGTTGAGCTGGTGCGATGCTGGTGTTAATCAGGTTCGTCACCATGTTACCGAGCACCATTAAAGCAAGGTCGGTCGGAGCGTGGTGCTTTTCCAGAACATTGACCATCTCAGAAAGCAGTTGTTCAACGTGTTCGTCACTATAGCGGGATGATTGTGGCATAAAATGGCGTATCTCAAGCGGATAAAGTCGCTTATCTTACCGTATAGGCTTATGCTTTTCCGCACTTTTATCATTAACGTACTTTTATCACTAAATAGTGTAGACGCTCAGCGCGCGTACAGGTGCAAAGGGGCAGCTTTATGTGTTGCGGGTCGCTCGTATCAGTGTTTGAATACGCGCCTTGCCAAAAGGAGAGTTTATCATGAGTCTGGATATCGCCCAGATTGCCCTGCATCAGCTAATTAAACGTGACGAACAAACGCTGGACATGGTGTTGCGAGATTCTCTGCTGCCGACCAATGCGGCAGTAGAAGATATGATGGCTGAACTGCATCGCGTTTACAGCGCCAAGAGTAAGGCCTACGGGCTGTTTAATGAACAAAGCGAGCTGGCGGATGCGCTGCGGGCTTGCCGCAAAGGGGATGAGGACTTTCTGAGTTTCTCACGCGCCGCGACTGGGCGTCTGCGTGACGAACTGGCGAAGTACCCGTTTGCCGAAGGTGGCATCGTGTTGTTCTGCCAGTACCGCTATCTTGCCGTCGAATATTTGCTGATATCGGTGCTTAATAGCTGCAACAGCATGCGGGTTAATGAGCAGTTGGATATCAGCACCACACACTATCTGGATATCAATCACGCGGATATCATTGCTCGTATCGATCTGACTGAATGGGAAACTAACCCTGAATCCACACGCTATCTGACGTTCCTGAAAGGGCGCGTCGGGCGTAAAGTGTCTGACTTTTTCATGGATTTCCTGGCCGCGTCAGAAGGGCTGGATACCAAAGCACAAAACCGTGGCCTGCTGAAAGCGGTTGATGAGTATTGTGATGAGGCGCAGTTAGATAAAAACGAGCGCCAGAATTATCGCCAGCAGGTGCATAGCTACTGTACTGAGCAGTTGCAGTCTGGTGAGGAAATCGAGCTGGCATCGCTGTCTCAGGAACTGCCACCCCTGGGCGAGAAAACCTTTCAGCAGTTTTCAGCCGATCAGGGCTATGAGCTGGAAGAGAGCTTCCCTGCCGATCGCGGGACACTGCGTCAGTTGACCAAATTTGCTGGCAGCGGTGGCGGCATTAGCCTGAACTTTGATGCCTTATTACTTGGCGAGCGGATTTTCTGGGATCCGGCTACAGATACGTTGACGATTAAAGGCACGCCGCCGAATCTACGCGATCAGTTACAGCGTCGGACGAGTGGTGGTAAGCAGTAGAAATCGAGCCAAAAGGCGACGCTGCCCTTTTTCTTATCGTCAGGAAAAGGGCAGTAGCTGATCTCGTTTGGAAATGATAACAATTAGAAATATTTGAGCCAGCGGATGTCTCTGCGGCGGGCTTTTAAACGGGCAAACGCACGAACGGGCGAAAATAACGCGACCATCAGCACCAAGGTACAAACCCACAATTGCCAAACGGCGGAAAAGCCGAACCATTCACCTTGATTTTCCCCCCAGATCGCAACAGCGGTTAAATACATGCCTTTTAAAACATAAAGATGCAATAAGTAGAAAAACATCGGTGCGGCACCGAAATTCGCCAACATAACAAGCCAGCGCTTCTGTTGCTGACGCTCAAACAGAGCGAGCAGGCAAAACCCTATGCTAAGGGTTAGGCAGAGAAACAGCAGCGATGGCGGGTATTTCGTGATGTTGAAATAACTCATGAGTGTCTGCGTGATGGTTTCACTCTGTTGCCAGGGTTTATCGCCATACAGATTGATACTACGTAGTATGAAAAACAGCGCTAACGTGGTTCCGGCTAGAGCGAGCAAGACTTTCTGCCGCTGAAGCGGAAAGACGTCTTTTCGGTATAGTGATCCTGCCGCGTAGCCAAGTGAAATGACGCCAATCCAGGGAAGTATCGGATATGAAGTACGCATACGGAACGTTTCGCTGATTGCTATCCAACCGCGATCGTGCAGAACTGCCCAGGGAATGGACCAAATGGAACCTGCTGAAGCATGTAGAGGGTCCAGCAGATTATGCCCACCCACGATAACAATACCCAATATGAAAACCAAGCTAGCAGGTAGCCAGATTAGCGCGCTGAGAGCGAGCATACTCATGCCGATTGCCCAAATCACCTGCAAATAGATGACCTGCGGTGGGAATTGGAACGTCCACGCAAAGTTGATCAACGTGACTTCAAGAAGAATGAGAATTAAGCCGCGTTGGAACAGGAAGAGGGCAGTTTGCCGACGATTTTGCACTTTCTGATGATAAAGTGCCGCAGAGAGTCCGGTTAAAAAGACAAACACGGGAGCACACAGGTGCGCCAGCGTACGATTGATGAATAGCATAGGATCAGTGCTGGTGACATCAATGGGATCGGCGAGTTGCAGGTGTAAATAAAAGGTTTCGCGCACATGGTCTAGTAGCATAAGTACCATCACCAGACCGCGCAGAGCATCGATAGCGAGAAGTCGCTGAGAGATATCTCGAGACATGTTCACATTCCTTTGTGAATGAATAAATTTTTATAAAAAAAACGCCGCATAAGCGGCGTTCTTCTTTCCCGGCGTCCCGGAAAACGACTTCAGTGCAAACTAAACGCGAACGAAGTCGATGTGAGTCAGTTTAGGCTTGTAAACGTGACGTTGTACAGCCTGAACTTTAACTTGAACTTCTTTGCCATCGATAGACAGGATCAGTGTTTCACCGTAGAAGCCTTCTTTCACTTCTTGGTTTTTTACTGAATCGTGATCTAGTTCGATAGATACTGGTGCTTCTGAACCACCGTAAACGATGGCTGGGAATTTACCAGCGGAACGCAGGCGGCGGCTCGCACCCTTACCCTGACCTTGACGTGCTTCTGCTTTGATAGTAATCATTTTCTTCTCTACTTATATAAAGTAATCCTGCTACAGGCGACCCAGCAGCAGGTTGGGTTATCCAGCTTTTGCGGACAAAAGCGGGCTAAATTCTAGCGGAATATGGCTTCGTGGGCAAATGAATCCCAACATTACTCGTCATACTTCAAGTTTCATGTGCGTTGGCAGCGTTCTGTCACCCGAATCACTTACCAGAGTAAGCTCATCGGGATTAAATGAGAGACATCCTGTCTCTCACCGGAGGCCAGCTGTTGGCTGGTCAAATTCGTTCCCGACGAATTTGTCCCTCACTTGCCGGCTGCCTGAAACTCGAATTATTTAGAGTATACCTTAGCCGCGGAGTTCATTGGCGCGGCGAAAGCGCCCCTGATAATCAAAGAGCTTTTCACGTATTTGCCAGAATCTCCCGTTTTTACGCGCGACGACAAAGTCGGGTGCGCGTAAAGATATCTGCTGTGCGATGACGTCGGCGGCATTCTGCCAGTTAAATGGCGTTCCCGGTGCGCGTTGATGAACACGTAAAAACTGTTGCAGGAAAACGTGGCGTTGTGCGGTGGAGTGCAGGCGGAAACGCTCGCTAACGTCAGCACCTTCCTCATCATGGTAGGTTATTTTCAGCCATTCACCTTTTGCATCTTGCCCCTGTTCGAAGCTCATGCCGCTACAGCGTAAAACCAGCGCATTTTTCAGTTTCAGTGCGGCTTTCAACATGTCGTCGGGGTCGACTAATACCTCGTCGCACTGGTTGCAGCGCCGTGCGGCAATGTCGTTTTCTGCCCCACAGTGTGGACAGACTTTAAACCGAAACCGGAAATTACACTGCTGACGTTGGCCGTTTTCTGCCATTTCCCAGCCTTGGCAGCGGCGGCCATAGTGTTCGATGATATCGCCATCCGGGGTGGTTTTGCCCCAGAACAGGTTAGCAAAACCACACTCAGGGCAGAAAACTTGCACCGGCTGGCTGCCAGCATGGGGTTTGCTGTTGCCTACTTCTGGGGTGTAGAGGTCGTGTGGGTTACCTGCGTAATCCAGTATCAGACAGTCTGCTTTTCCCGGATACAAACGTAAACCGCGCCCGACAATTTGCTGATAGAGGCTTACGGACTCTGTCGGACGTAGAATGGCGATAAGATCGACATGTGGGGCATCAAAACCGGTCGTCAGTACCGCCACGTTGACCAAGTATCGCAACGACTGCTGTTTAAAGGCGTCAATCAACGCATCACGCTCGGCAGGTGGGGTATCGCCGCTGACCAGTGCAGCCTGACCTGCGGGTAACAACGCTGCAATTTCTTTGGCATGCTCGACGGTAGACGCAAAAATCATCACACCGCGTCGCGTTTGCGCATAATCGACAACCTGGCTGATGATGTGCGGCGTAATGCGCTGTTGGCGTTTAAGTTCGAGATTTAGGTCAGCTTCGCTGAATAATCCGTTGCTGCGGGCGACAAGCTTACTGAAATCATATTGCACCACTGGCATATCCAGTCGGTCAGGCGGCACCAGAAAGCCATGCTTGATCATATAGCGCAGCGGTAGCTCATAGATGCAGTCGCGGAACAAACAACGCTCGTCGCCACGCATCATGCCGTGATAGTGGTACTGATATATCCAGCCTTTGCCAAGCCGATAGGGCGTCGCAGTTAGGCCGAGTAGCCGCAGCTGTGGATTGGTTTTTTGCAGGTGCTGGATGATTTGTTGATATTGGCTATCATTGTCGTCGCTGATACGGTGACATTCATCGATGATCAGCAGAGAGAAGGCGTTATCGAACTGATCGAGGTTACGTGCGACGGACTGCACGCTGCCAAAGACCACTTTTCCCCTGCTCTCTCGCTGTTGCAGCCCCGCCGCGAATATATCCGCTTCCAAATCCCAGGCGCAGTATTTGGCGTGGTTTTGCGCGACTAGTTCCTTGACGTGGGCGAGCACCAGCACACGACCACGAGCAAGCCGCGCCAGTTCGGCGATGACCAGACTTTTCCCCGCGCCGGTGGGCAAAACGATGACGGCCGGTTGGGTATGATGCCGAAAATAGTCGAGTGTGGCGGAAACAGCCTCACGCTGGTAAGGCCGTAGTGTGAATGACATCGCTAGTGCTGGCAGATTTTACTGGCGCTGGTGGTGAAACCAGCATCGTGCGGGATAAATTTTCCGCGTTCAGACAGAAATTGCACCAGCATTGAGGCTGTCATGTTTTCGGCGGAGCAGGTATGAAAACGCGCTGCGTTGCCGAAGCGGGTTTCTATGGTGGTAATCAGTTGTTCAGTGGTAAATGACTCACCGGACGCGAGCATCATTTGCAAAACTTCATGGCCGTGAATAGATGACATGAGGATTGTCCTTAAAATGTAAAAAATTGCCCTTATTATGCCTGTTGATAGTACCCAGTGCGAGGGGCGCGCAGCATGAGGGTTGGCTAAAAAGAGCAACATACAGGCGGTGAATTGCAGGACGAGCGGGCAAAGCCTCGGTATACTATCCTCTCACAATTTAGGGCCTCACAATTTGAGACCGGCATTTCTTTGAAATAGGTAGTCAGTTTTAATGCGATTGGACAAATTTTTATCCCAACAGCTGGAAATTAGTCGTTCACTGGTGGCGCGCGAGCTCCACGCACAGCGTGTTACCGTAGATGGCGAAGTGGTAAAAAGCGGTGCGTTCAAGTTATCCCCTGAGCATAACGTTGAATTTGATGGTAACCCGTTGAAACAGCAAAACGGCCCACGTTATTTCATGTTGAATAAGCCTCAGGGCTACGTTTGTTCAACTGACGATCCCGATCATCCGACCATTCTTTATTTTATGGATGTGCCGGTGGCGTACAAACTGCATGCCGCAGGGCGTTTGGATATCGATACCACAGGGCTGGTGCTGTTAACTGACGATGGGCAATGGTCGCATCGTATTACCTCACCTAAACATGAGTGTGAAAAAACCTATCTGGTGACGCTGGAGTTGCCGCTGGCTGAGGATACCGCAGAGCAATTTACGGTGGGTGTACAGCTGCATAACGAGAAGAATCTTACTAAACCCGCTACGCTTGAGAAGATAACGGATCATGTTGTTCGGTTGACGATTAGCGAAGGTCGCTATCATCAGGTGAAAAGGATGTTTGCTGCGGTGGGCAATCGCGTTGTGGAGCTACACCGTGAGCGGATCGGTGGTATCTGTTTGGATAGCGAGCTGGAACCGGGAGAATTCCGCGAGTTAAGTGCTGAAGAGGTCGCCAGCGTAAAATAATACTATTCAGAACGACCTTCTTTCTAATCTGGAGTTATTAGTGCAATTACGCCGTTCTTCTCATCTCGGGCTGATTTTTATTCTTGGCCTGATTTCGATGCTAATGCCGTTAGCTATCGATATGTATTTACCGGCGTTGCCGACCATTGCTAACGAGTTTGGCGTGGGCGATGGGCATGTCCAAATGACGCTCAGTGCTTACGTGTTGGGTTTTGCTATTGGCCAGATGTTCTACGGACCGATGGCGGACAGCCTAGGGCGTAAACCTGTCATTCTCGGCGGTACGCTGGTTTTTGCGTTCGCAGGCGTGGCCTGTGCGCTGGCGCAAACGGTAGAGCAGCTGATCTATATGCGTTTTCTGCACGGTGTTTCTGCCGCCGCCGCGGCGGTTGTTATTAATGCACTGATGCGCGATATGTTCTCGCGGGATGATTTTTCTCGCATGATGTCGTTTGTCGTGCTGGTGATGACTGTTGCCCCCTTAATTGCACCGATTGCCGGTGGCTGGTTGCTGCTGTGGTTTAGCTGGCATTCCATTTTCTGGACGATCTCTGCCGCGGCGTTTCTGGCGTCAGCGCTGATTTTCTTTTTTATCAAAGAAACCTTACCGCCAGCGAAACGACAGAAATTTCATCTGCGCACCACCATCGGGAATTTCGCTATTCTGTTCCGCCACAAGCGGGTGTTTAGCTATATGGTGGCGAGCGGGCTTTCGTTTTGCGGCATGTTCTCCTTCCTGAGTGCCGGGCCGTTTGTGTACATCAACCTGTATGGCGTTTCTCCTCAGAATTTTGGCTATTACTTTGCCCTGAACGTCATTTTTCTGTTCGTGGTGACGCTGTTTAACAGCCGTAATGTACGACGACTGGGTGCTATGGCGATGTTCCGCACAGGGCTGGTCATTCAGTTTGTGATGGGAATATTTTTGGTGGTTGTCTGTCTGTTCGATCTCGGCTTCTTACCGCTGGTGTTTGGTGTGGCGCTGTTTGTTGGCTGTATTGCGATGGTGGCGTCGAATGCGATGGCAGTTATTCTTGATGATTTCCCTCATATGGCAGGGACGGCATCGTCGTTGGCTGGCACGCTACGCTTTGGTCTTGGTGCGATTGTAGGTGTTGTCCTCTCACTGGCTTCATTCAGCAGCGCTTGGCCGATGGTACTATCTATGGCGCTCTGTTCGATCGGAGCATTTCTGCTGTATCTGTACGCGCACCGTTCCCCAGGGTCCTGATTTTCCCCTTCTTTTCAGATGCAGGTAAGATGTGCCTGCACCTGAGTTTGTTCTTCTCTTATATTCCTCATTTTCCTTTTGACAGCGATAGCCTGCCATTCTCCTTTGTTTTGCCAATGTAAAATATTTTACTAAAAAGTGAATAAATAAGCTGAAAGGAGTTGAGATATTAAATGGAAAAGGTTACATATAGCCGGAAAAGAAGAGCGATTCGTGATCAGTTTGGCATTAATAGCGCTTGCAATCAGGTTAGTTAGCCACTACCACGATATGCAAAATATGTGTTTGTTGTTTTTTTGTTCACGAAAAGTGGCGGGAAATGGCGCGAACACGCTACTATGATAAATATGTTGCTATTTTGTGAATTTTTACCTGAGGAAAACAGTAGTGGACAGTTTTCAACTTTCGGTGGTTCATCGTTTGCCGCAAAGTTATCGCTGGTTATCGGGTTTTGCAGGTATCAATGTTGAACCGATTCCGCTGAGCGGCAGAGAAGAAGACAATAACCTGATTGGTCTCAAATTGTTGAGTCATGATGGCGATATCGCATGGGAAATCATGCGCCAGCTGAATCAATCCCTGTTTGAAATACAGGTTGAATGCGCCGTTCTGGAATGGGAAAGCGAACCGTGTCTGTTTTTACATCGCAATGATGAAAGTACAGCAATGTGCCGTCTGAAAAATGTCGGTGTCGCTATTGCTGAATCTGTATCGGCACAGTATCCTTTTTAAACCGCAGCGCCAGTAGACTGGCGCTGCGGCACTTCCTCGTTTATGCCGATTGCGTTTCCGTCATGCCAGATGAAAACTGTAGCAGCTCCCGCGTGTAATGCTCGGCAGGATGCGTGAATACCTGTTTACACTCCCCCTGTTCGACGACTTCACCCTGTCGTAACACGATAACCTGATGACACAGTGAGCGGATAACTTGTAAATCATGGCTGATGAACAGGTAGGCGATTTTGTGCTTTTCCTGTAATGACTTCAGCAGGGCCAGAATTTGCGCCTGAACCGTTCTGTCCAGCGACGACGTAGGTTCATCGAGAATCAGCAGTTCCGGTTGCAGTATTAGTGCCCGAGCGATAGCGATACGCTGGCGCTGACCGCCGGAAAACTCGGAGGGATAACGGTAACGAGTGGTGGGATCCAGCCCGACTTCCTGCATCACCGCCACCACGCGTTGTTCTTGCGCCTCTTTACTCAATTTGTGATGAACGATCAATCCCTCAGCAATGATTTGCTCCACATTCAGCCGTGGGTTCAGCGCGGAGTTCGGGTCCTGAAAAACGACCTGAATCCGGTGACGGAAGGGCAGCATTTGCTTACGGGTTAGCCCTTGCAAGGGTTGACCATCAAACCAGATATCACCGCGTGATTGAATCAGGCGAAGTAGCGCTAATCCGGTAGTGCTTTTCCCTGAACCCGATTCCCCTACCAAACCCAGGCTTTCACCGCGCCGTAAGGTGAAACTAATATTATTAACGACCTGCTTTTCGTCAACGGTACGGCGCAAAAGGCCGCGTTTGATAGGGAATGAAACGTGCAAATGCTCCACCCGCAGGAGGGGGCCACCGTCATCCTCTACCGGAAGCGGCTCGCCTGATGGCTCTGCGTCCAGTAATTGGCGTGTGTAAGGATGCTGCGGAGCGCTGAAAAGCTGCTGACAGCTGTTGTGCTCCACGGCTTTACCCGATTTCATAACCGACACGTTATCCGCCAATTGACGGACGATATTCAGATCGTGGGTGATGAACAGTAAGCTCATCCCCATTTCCCGCTTCAGCTCGTTCAGCAATTTCAGTATTTGCGCCTGAACGGTAACGTCCAGTGCTGTTGTCGGCTCATCAGCAATGAGTAAATCGGGCTGAGTCAGCAGCGCCATTGCAATCATGACGCGCTGGCGTTCCCCGCCGGAAAGCTGGTGTGGGAAATCATTCAATCGGCTTTTAGCCTGCCGAATACCCACGCGATCCAGACAGGAGATGACTTCGCTACGGGCCGCCTCGGTGCGCATGCCACAATGGAGCGAAAGCACTTCAATTAGCTGTTTCTCAATGCTTTGCAGGGGGTTAAGCGACACCATCGGTTCCTGAAAGATCATCGCAATTCGGTTACCGCGTATCTGACGCAGTGTTTTTTCATCGGCATGTAGCAGCGATTGCCCCGCAAAGCGGATATCTCCCTGCGGATAAACCACGGGTGGGGAAGGGAGCAAGCGTAAAACCGACAGTGCAGTGACGCTTTTCCCCGAACCTGACTCGCCGACCAGCGCCAGCGTCTCACCCGCATTCACCGCCAGTGAAAGCTGGTCGACAACACGCTGCTCCTGATCGCCTTTGCGGAAGGCAATGCTGAGATCATCTATCTGCAATAAAGGTGAACTGGACATATTAATGCGCCTTGCTGGGGTCAAAGGCGTCGCGCACCGCTTCGCCGATAAAAATGAGTAAGGAAAGCACGATGGAAAGTACCATAAACACGGTAATACCCAGCCACGGTGCCTGAAGGTTATTTTTCCCTTCCAGCAATAAAGTACCTAATGATGGTGAGCCCATTGGCAGACCAAAACCGAGGAAATCCAGCGATGTCAGTGTGGTAATCGAGCCGCAGAGAATAAAGGGCAGATAGGTCAGCGTCGCAACCATCGCGTTTGGCAGCATGCAGCGGAACATAATGGCACGATCGCTGACGCCCATTGCCTGCGCGGCGCGAATATAGTCAAAATTTCGAGTACGCAAAAACTCTGCCCGGACCACACCAACCAGACTCATCCAGCCGAAAAGTACGGTAATCGCCAGTAGCCACCAGAAGTCCGGCTGAATCACGCTGGACAGTAGGATGATGAGAAACAGCGTCGGCATGCCGGACCAGACTTCGATAAAGCGTTGGCCCCATAGGTCAAAACGTCCGCCGTAATAGCCCTGTGTTGCGCCTACGATAATACCAATCACGCTCGACAGTATTGTGAGCGCCAGACCGAACAGCAGTGAGATACGGAAGCCATAAAGTACCTGTGCGACTACGTCTTTCCCCTGGCTGTCCGTACCCAGCCAATTCTGCCAGGAGGGTGCCGATGGGAAAGACACCGTGGTGGCATAGTTTATGGTGGCATAGCTGTAGCGAATCAGTGGCCAGATGGCCCAACCGTGGTTGCTGATACGTTCGGCGATATAAGGGTCACGAAAATCAGCCGTGGTATCTAACTGTCCGCCGAACGTTCTCTCGCTGTGATCAATAAGGACAGGCGTATAGAGCTGACGGTCATATTTCACCAGCAGCGGTTTGTCATTGGCGATCAGTTCGGAAAACAGGCTGAGAATAAACAGCACCATGAAAATCCACAGCGACCAGTAACCGAGACGATTACTTTTAAAACGCGCCCAGCGCGCCTGATTGATCGGGCTTAATCGGCTCATTGGCGTCCCTCAAAATCGATACGCGGATCCACCAGTGTATAGGTTATGTCACTGACGATATTCAACAATAAACCGATCAGCGTGAAGATATACAGCGTGCCGAACATGACGGGATAATCACGTTGCAGCGTGGCGTCATAGCCCAACAGACCCAGCCCGTTGAGAGAAAACATCACCTCAATCAGCAGCGAACCAGTGAAAAACATGCTGATAAACGTGGCAGGGAAGCCAGCAATCACCAGCAGCATGGCATTACGGAACACATGCCGATAGAGGATGCTTTTTTCATCCAGCCCTTTAGCGCGTGCGGTAACAACGTATTGCTTACGAATCTCATCCATAAAGGAGTTCTTAGTGAGCATCGTGAGGGTAGCAAAACCGCCAATCACGGAAGCTACTACCGGTAGCGCGATATGCCACAAATAATCGGTAATCTTGCTGTACCACGGCAGGGTATCAAAATTGCTGGAGATCAGTCCTCGAAGTGGGAACCAGTCTAGATAACTGCCGCCTGCGAACAGCACAATTAAAATAATCGCAAACAAAAACGCCGGAATGGCATACCCGACGATGATTAATGTACTGCTCCAGGTATCGAACGGTGTGCCGTTCTTCACCGCTTTTTTGATGCCAAGTGGAATGGAAACCAGGTAGATAATCAGCGTACTCCATAGCCCCAGCGTAATCGAAACCGGCATGCTTTCCTTAATGAGCTGCATCACCGAAGAGCCACGAAACAGGCTGTCGCCGAAGTCAAAACGTACGTAATCCCACAGCAGTTTAAAATAGCGCTCATGGATTGGTTTATCGAAGCCATAGCGTTTAGTGATTTCTTCGATGACTTCCGGGTCAAGCCCGCGTGAGCCTCGGTAAGCGTTTTCGATATTGGGCGCGCCGCTGGTGCCAGTGCGTGCCATTCCTGCATCCATTCCGCTATTGGAGGTATAGCCGCTTCCGTGTCCCATTTCGATCGCTGCGATAGCTTGATCGACAGGGCCGCCGGGAGCAATTTGTACAATGAAGAAGTTAATCGTGATAATCGCCCACAGGGTTGGAATGACCAGCAAGAGGCGGCGTAACAGATACGTTCCCATTTTGATTCCTTAACGTCGCTCTGCGGGCAGCGTAGCTGCCTGTTTGGTATCGAACCACCAACCATCAAAACCAAGTGAATAGGCCGGGCGTACAGCAGGCATGGCAAACTTGTTCCAATAGGCGAAGCGGTCATGGTTGGAATACCACATCGGAATCATGAGCTGGTTCCAGGTCAATACCCTGTCCAGCGCGCGGCCTAATGACAGCAGGGGTACTTTTTGCCCTTGATGCTTAACGATGTCTTCGATGAGCGAATCAATCGCGGGATCGCTGACTCCCGGTCTGTTGTAGGTCGAGTCGATATACTGCGAACTCCAGCGAATTTGCAGGTCAGCACTGGGGTAGAGCGATGCGCTGTATACCGTTGCCAGCATATCGAAATCCCGCTTACGGAGGCGGTTGTTGAACTGCGTGCTGTCGATGTTACGCACGTTCATGGTGATGCCCAACTTTTTCAAGCTCTGCTGGAAAGGCAAGACATACTGCGAATTACCGGCGCTTGGCAATAGCAGTTCAAACGTAAATTGCTGTCCGGTTTTGCGATTAACCAGCTTCTGATCTTTCAATTCCCAGCCGGCCTCTTCCAGCAGCTTGATTGCCTTAAGCCAGTTTTGTCGATCATATCCGCTGCCGTCGGAGGAGGGCGGTTTGTAGGCCGTGCCGAAGACTTCGGGGGGGGCTTTGTCCTTCAGTGGCGTCAGCCAGGCCAGTTCCTCTGCGCTGGGTTCACCTTTAGCGGCATATTCAGTATTTTGGAAATAGCTGTCGGTACGTTGATAGGCGTTGTAATACAGCGCCTTATTCATCCAGTTGAAGTCAAATGCCAAGGATAACGCCTGACGAACGCGACGATCCTGAAACAGCGGCCGCTGGATATTGAACGCGAGCCAACGCGTATCCTGAGCGGATTGATTAACCTGATCCTGTTTAATTATGTAGCCACGCGCAAAGTTGCCACCCTGATATTGGGTCGCCCAATTTTTTGGCGATCCTTCTTCACGCAGATCGAAGGCGCCCGCTTTAAAGGCCTCGAGTGCGACGCTGTCGTCCAGATAATAGTCGTAGCGGATTTTATCGAAATTGTACTGGCCTTTATTGACTGGTAGATCGGCACCCCAATAATCGTTCACGCGAGAATAGGTAACATATTGCCCCGTTCGATAGGCGGTGATGCGGTAAGGGCCACTAGCCGGGGGTGGATAGGATAGCGGTTCGCTGAACTTATGATTCTTCCAGAATTTTTCCGGCATGATGGGCAAGGTCAGCAGGCTGAACATGCGGTTTTTGTCGGACACGGGAAAATCGAAGCGTACGGTCAGCGGTGCAACGGCCTTGGCGGTAACATCTTTAAAATAGATGCGAAACTGCGGCACGCCCTGCGTCATAAACATATTGTAAGTGAACGCCACGTCGGCCGCAGTGATCGGGGTACCGTCATGAAAGCGTGCTTTGGGATTCATCTCTATTTCAATCCAGCGGAAATCCGCCGAATGGCGTGTCGTCAGCGCGACCAGCGGATAATAACTGCCGGGTTCGTCATCAGAAGAAGTGAAAAGCGAATCGTAGAGACGTTCAGTACGTGCCGCCGCCGCGCCGCGCAGCGCGAAACGGTTGAAGTTGTCAAAGGTACCCAGTGCGCTGAGGGTGATGCTGCCGCCCTTGGCGGCATCAGGATTGACATAGTCAAAATGACTGAAGTTCTCAGCATATTTGGGTTCACCCAAAAGCGCAAAGCGGGTGCTGTTTTCAATCGTTTCGGCATGCAGCCCAAATTGGGTCGTGCAAAGCAATACGGCAGCGATAACGCGTTTTAACATCTGACGGCAATCTCCTGCGAGCGGACGTTATCTGATTGGGCGACGAGTGTAGACACGTCATACCGTAACGTCGGCGATACCGATTTCTTCGGCATAAAGTTCTTGAAATAATTAACATTCCCATCGGGAACTTGCGTGTTTTCTTTTTATCATGAAATTAGGTGATAAACCTACCTTAATCACGGCCTGTTAATGTTTCAGATTGTTGAGTCAGTCATATTTTGTGCAATATGCCGCAGAAGGGGAGGAACGAAGTGGTATTTGAGGGAGGCAGGCATAAAAAAACATAGGGAACGTTTTTCAACGTTGCGCAGCAACGGCCCGTAGGGTGACGGATAAGGATGTTCGTCATAAAAAAACGCCGCTTAGGTTATAAGCGGCGTTAGTGTCATCTCGTTTCGTTGGCTAACTAAACAATACCACAGCAAGGGACAGATATTGTTTAGCTGGTTTTTCCTTTACTCAGAACACGGCGTCCTTCTTGATAACGCTTATTCCAGTAGTCTTCTGTCATTTTGGAGATGATGACACCACTGCTGGTTGATGCGTGGACGAACTGATCGTTGCCGAGGTAAATACCAACGTGGCGTCCGGTTGAACCTGCACGGAACAGAACAAGATCGCCAACGCGCAGTTTGTTGCGCTGAATTTGCTGGCCCATCTCTTGCTGTTCATAGGTCGAACGCGGTAAATCCATGCCAAATTGTTCGCGGAAGGTGCGCTGAACGAAAGCTGAGCAGTCAATGCCACGGCGACTATCACCGCCTAAGCGGTAACGAACACCTTTCCAACTGGCATATTGGTTAAGCAATTTGGACTTGATGTCCACGTTACGAACCAGTGCTTCAAATTCATCCTGAGAGGCTTGCAGTAAAAGACCATCTTTATCATTAACTGCATGCATATCAGTTTGAGCTTTATGGTTGTATGCACTATTACTTCCACATGCGGAGAGCATCATTGCTACCGCTACGGCAGGCACTGCCCGCCAGATATATCTCAGAATCGGTTGAGACTTGACCATTATTGTTGTGTTCCCTTGCTGTCCTTAACGATAAATATCGCTATGTAGTATCCCCATTTCACTGGGGCATAAATGCCAAACGAAAACGAGAGTCAGACTAAATCAGAGTTTCTTCTTAGCCAAATACTCATCAACGAAAGTGTGCCAGAATGCACATTATTTTTCTTGTCGCTACTAGTTCAGTATGCGCTAAAAAGCAAACTTCAACGAGACTACCGCAACAGCAGTAGGATTGCGAGTAGTTTTAACTAATTTATTTATAAGATTTAATGATGTATTCAGCTAAAAAATGTCGATGTAAAAAAGCTGAAATCATATGAATTTATACTGTCGATTTCTTAGGTAATCGTCGGTTTAACAGGGCAATAGCGGCATCGCTTGCTGGCGTTAATAACCACCAACTCAAGCCGACCAGAACAACCGAGAGCGAACCGACGGCAATATCGGTAAACCAATGTGCACCGATCATGATGCGAGGCAATGAGAAGATTACTGTGATGGCCACGCCGATAGCGAAAGCGGTGCGGGTAAAATAGCGCAGCATAAAGGCAGCAAAGATCATCAACATCATACCGTGGTCACCGGGGAAACTGTCCGATGAAGCATCTTTGGTAGGTATACCCGTTAAGTCTGAAACGCGGTTGACGTCACTAAAATAGAGCGTCGGGCTGGCGTGTTGAACGGGCAGCAAATGTCCCGCTTGATTCAGCACTACGGCAGTTAACAGCATGATGAAGCCAATGATTAACAAATGGCGGCGCTCTATGGGGGAGGCTTTCAGATAAAACGACAAATACAGCAACCCCATCGCAATAAGCGCACAGCCGTCAAAAGCCCGGTTATTGGTAATCGCTACCAGATGTAAAAATGCCGGACTATCAACCAAAAGGCGGTTGAAATAGAAAAAGATGTTACTGTCGAGCGTGAGCCAAAAACCATGATTTTCCGGCAGGTACCAAGATAAAAACAGACCAATACCCAACACATTGAGCACTAAAATAGAAGAAATACGAGCAAATGACATAAGGCAAAGCATCCAAATACGAAAAACTCCAGTTTAGTCCACGTTAGGTAAACGAGCCTTTAACAATGAGGCTTGCAACGTATTCCATTCTGCCGGTGTTTCATTGATGACTTCGATACGGCTATCAATCGGTGCCGCCGATCGGGTTTCTATATGAAGATCGAGTCCCTGACGGTTGACGACGAGCGTCCCTTCTTTGATACGCATAACCCCTTTAACCCGGCTCACGGGGGAAAGGCGAACCCAGTCCAGCAAGGTGGCGGTGTCAAAAGCGGTTTCAGGCTCGAATATCCAACCGCAGGCATGGTAGCCCTGTCCCTGATTAAGAGAACGTCGCCAGGATTGCCCACTCGGTAATTGCAGCGCGGCCAAACCATTTTTTGGCTTATGTGCGTGGTGGTGAATGCCGTCCGGCAGTTCGCGTACACGGTTTTGCGATAAAGGGTGTCGCGGTTGGTCGAGCTGCTGTCGGTCAAGGTTTCCCTGACTGGTTTCGATAATTTGCCGACCATCGCTGTTTGCCTGTTGCCACTGTTGTAAGGCTGCGAGATCGTCGGTGGTGTAGGTATCGCGCTTGTTGGCGATAATAATGTCAGCGGCGGCAAGCTGATCGCGGAAATTCTCATTTTCCGTGTAACGAGAGTCGCTTAACTGGCGCGCATCCAGCAGACACAGCGTGGCCTGCAATGTCAGCCAGGGCTGATAGATGTCACTCGTCAGCAATGAGAGAATTTGTTTCGGGTGGCCGAGCCCCGTGGGTTCGATAAGTAATCGATGTGGTTTTTTCTGTTGCAGCAGCATATTCAGGCCAACCTGCATCGGCAAACCATTCACGCAGCACATGCAGCCGCCGGGAATTTCTTTCAGGACAGCACCGCTGTCCGCCAGTAAGGCACCGTCAATGCCCACTTCGCCGAATTCATTGACCAGCACTGCCCAGACTTCGTCTTCAGGCTTTTGCGACAGAAGATGGCGAATTGTGGTGGTTTTTCCACTACCCAGAAACCCCGTAATCAAATTGACTTTCGTTAGCATGGCAGGCTCCTATATGAATGGACGGTTGAAATGTGCCGGATATCTCATCCGGCGACACGTATCGTGCTAATGGTGCGAGGTTGTTGTTAGTCTGCGCGGCCCATGTAGCGACGTTCTGGAATGTGAATACGGATTTTTTCACCTGCGCTCAGGTATTCTGGAACTGGGATGACCAGACCGGTGCTCATGGTGGCTGGCTTGTTGCGTGAGCTGGCCGAAGCACCTTTAATGCCCGGTGCCGTCTCGATGATTTCCAGATCTACCGTTTGCGGCAGTTCCAGTGCAATGATTTGGCCGTCCCAGCTTAATACCTGAATCCCCGGCATTCCGCCTTCAGGGATAAACAGCAATTCTTCTTCTATTTGATCTTTTTTGAAGAGGTAAGGGGCGTAGTCTTCATCATCCATAAAGACGTATTCGTCACCGTCAATATAAGAGAAGGTCACCGTGCGGCGTGTCAGCGTGATGGTGTCGATAATATCGTCACCTTTAAAACGCTCTTCCACTTTCAAACCCGTGCGGACGTCAGAAAAACGCATTTTATACAGCGTGCTAGCACCGCGGGCGCTGGGGCTCTGGACATCGATGTCCTTTACCAGCAATAACTTGTCGTTATAGTTAACGACCATTCCGCGTTTAATCTCGTTCGCTCTTGCCATAAAAATTACCTGTTATAAGGAGTGTGATTTTTGTGGCGACACGTTACTCGCGCCGGAGAATTCAGGCAAGTAGATACTCGTCATACTTCAAATTTCATGTGCGTTGGCTGCGTTCACTCACCCGAATCACTTACTTATGTAAGCTCATCGGGATTCCTTCCCTTGCCGCCTTCCTGAAACTCGAATTATTTAGAGTATAAGATGAATGGGTCTGATATTGGTTTTTTGCTATCGGGCTGCTATCGTGGCGCTCTCTTATCTCTTGTCAGCCCACCTGAGAGCTTACTGATGGACTGTCGCCCTCATTGCGGTGCTTGCTGCATCGCGGCATCGATTTCAACGCCTATGCCGGGCCTGCCGCACGGCAAGCCAGCAAACACGCCCTGTATTCATCTTGATGAGGCGATGCGCTGTGGGTTATTCCATTCCCCTCTGCGGCCTGCGGTTTGCGCGGGGCTAAAACCGCGTGCGGATATGTGTTTCAGCCATCGGGATGAGGCGATGATTTACCTGCTCAAACTGGAAGCTGACACCGCGCCTTGAATTGCGGTGGTCAGGCATCTTTGATGCGCGACATACAATAGATGGAACCGACGATCATCAGCAGTGCGAAAAAGAAAACGGCGTGATAGCTCCAGATTTCAGCGACGATACCGGCCAGTGAGCCGGAGATGATCCAGCCAACGCGCGTGGTATTGGTAAACAGCGTCGTCGCAGCCCCTGCCTGTCCAGGCATTAAATCCTGAAAGTAGAGCATACCGATTCCAGCCAGAATCCCGATGAAAATGGCGTTCAGCACCTGTAACGCTAGCAGTGCGGTTTCTCCGTTGAAGAACAACAGCCCACCGAAAAACAGCAGGCCAGATGCAACGGCAAGCCGCATCAGGAAACGTTTACCGAAGCGTTTGGCAACGTAACCTGCAATCAACATCACCGGAATTTCCAGCCCAGCGGCAACGCCCATCATGATACCCGCCAGCTTTTCTGGCAGATGAAGCTCATGCACCAGATACAGCGGCATATTAATGAGGTAAATCCCGTTGCAGGTCCACATCAAGGTACACGCAATGAATAGCAAGAGCGTGTCACGACGGTTGCGACGAGGTGATTCCAGCGTGGAGGTGGTTTTTTCCACCGCTTTAGGCATGGAGGGCAGAAAGAATTTGACCAAAATGCCGCACAAGATAAAGACGACTGCGGCGGTCAGATACATCGTGGTAAAGCCGAATCCTAGTGCCAGCGCAAACGCGATAGGCGGGCCGACAACCCAGGCGAGAGAAATCTGGGCGCGGAGGATGGAGCTGAACATTGCCGCTTCACGACCGGTTTTATCCGCGTGCTCGCGCGCCAGCGCAAAAAGTTGCGGGTTCGCGGTCGAGCCAAAACTGCTCAGTAAAACGCCGATAAAGAGCAGAATAAAATAGTTACGGTTCCACGCAAACAGCATGCAGGCCAATGCACCCAGCAGGCAGCAGACGAAGATCAACGATTTACGATCGCCTTGACGGTCTGAACGCGTGGCCAGCATTTGGCTGACGACGATGCCAATAACCGCGCTGCCGGTATAAAACATGCCCACCATAAAAGGACGAACCTGTACTTCGCTGGAAAGAAAGAGGCTGAGTGTGGGAAGTTGCAGGGCACCGGCCGTTCCAGTCAGAAAGGCAATGATTAAAAATGCTGACGATGTCAGGTCAAGCGGGCGTCGTGTTGTGTTTGCAGGAGTGAACATAAATTGATAGCGCTTGGAAAATAGGCAGAGGCTGTCGAGCGCGACATAGTACGCGGGTTTATAATGAAACAGAAATCTTGTTTCATTATTTTTCGTCAGCACGGCTTCAGCCATTTGAGGATTTTTGTTGGCGGGCAGTGCGTCATCCACGTTAAAATGTGCGTGATGTCAAAATTTTGTTACGTCAGTAGCGTAGAAAGCTTGCATAAAGGACGTAATAGAATGAGACTTTTGAAACGTTTCAGCGGGATTTTTTTTGAAACGCCCTAATCATCACCACATTTTTTTCTCATAAAAGCTGAAACGATTCAACTTTCAGCAAGAGAGGAGCGCCATGTTCCAGTTGTCACAGCAAGATATTCATTTGGGCGCAGCGGCAAGTAATAAGCAGGAAGCTATCCAGCTTGTTGCTTCAGCACTGACCGCTGCCGGGTGCGTTAACGCAGGGTATGTCGACGGCATGCTACAGCGCGAACAGCAAACATCTACTTATTTGGGAAGCGGCATTGCTATCCCTCACGGTACAACCGATACCCGCGATTTGGTATTGAAGACCGGAGTTCAAGTATTTCAGTTTCCTCAGGGTATCGCCTGGGGTGAAGACCAAACCGCCTATGTGGTATTAGGCATTGCAGCCCGCTCTGATGAGCATCTGGCTTTACTGCGTCAGCTGACTCACGTCCTGAGCGACGATCGCGTAGCGGCACTGCTGGCAAGCACAACCTCAGCAGAAGAACTGCGTAGCCTGCTGATGGGCGAGCAGCAATTGGCGGAGTTCCGCTTTGACACCTCGCTGATTGCGCTAGATGTAGCGACCGATAATCTGCTGACACTTCAGGCGCTGAACGCCGGTCGTCTTCAGCAGGTCGGTGCAGCTGATGCCAGCTTTGTCAGCACTACCGTCAGCAACAAACCGCTGAATCTGGGACAAGGAGTGTGGTTCAGCGATAGCGCTATCGGTAACCTCAGCAGCGCGGCTGCGGTGGCACGTCCGGCTGCGCCTTTCAGCGTTGACGGTGAAAACGTGGCCTTGTTGGTGACGGTTGCAGCGGCTGACGATCAGGCTTTTGCGCCTATCGATTACTTGAGCAACTTGCTGATTACGCAAAAAGCGGAACGCCTGCTGACGGCTGATGCGCCGACGCTGCTGGCACTCTTGACCAGCGACGTACCGGAAGAAAGCGAAGTGCTGACGGCAGAATTTACCATTCGTAACGAACACGGCCTGCACGCCCGTCCGGGCACCATGCTGGTGAACGTGATCAAACAGTTCACCAGTGAGATTACGGTGACCAATCTGGATGGTACCGGCAAACCGGCAAATGGCCGCAGCCTGATGAAAGTCGTCGCGCTGGGCGTGAAAAAAGGTCACAAACTGCGTTTCACCGCCAGCGGTAGCGATGCGGAGCAAGCACTTGCCGCTATTGGCGACGCGATTACGTCCGGTTTGGGCGAGGGGGCAGCATGAGCAGGAGAGTAGCCACAATCACCCTGAATCCAGCTTACGATCTGGTTGGCTATTGCCCGGAAGTTGAGAAAGGCGAAGTCAATCTGGTTCAGACAGCGGGTCTGCACGCCGCAGGTAAAGGTATCAACGTTGCCAAGGTGCTGAAAGATCTCGGGATTGATGTCACGGTAGGTGGCTTTCTGGGTAAAGACAATCAGGATGGTTTTCAGCAATTGTTCAGCGAGCTGGGCATTGCCAACCGTTTCCAGGTTGTGCCAGGACGTACGCGTATTAATGTCAAATTAACGGAAAAAGATGGCGATGTAACCGACTTCAACTTTTCCGGTTTTGAAGTGACACAGCAAGATTGGCAGCGTTTCGTCAATGATTCGCTGAGCTGGCTCGGACAGTTCGACATGGTCGCGGTGAGCGGTAGTTTGCCTGCTGGCGTCGATCCTGATGCATTTACCGACTGGATGTCTCGTCTGCGCACGCAGTGTCCTTGCATTATTTTCGACAGCAGCCGTGAAGCGCTGGTGGCGGGACTGAAGGCCTCTCCTTGGTTGGTGAAACCGAACCGCCGGGAGCTGGAAATATGGGCTGGGCGTAAATTACCTACGCTGGCTGATGTGGTGGATGCCGCTCACGCGCTGCGTGAACAGGGTATCGCGCATGTTGTGATCTCACTGGGTGCGGAAGGTGCGCTGTGGGTGAATGCATCTGGCGCGTGGCTGGCAAAACCACCTGCCTGTGATGTGGTAAGTACGGTAGGGGCGGGCGACTCCATGGTTGGGGGGTTGATTTATGGCTTATTAATGCGTGAGTCCAGTGAGCACACTCTGCGTTTGGCTACGGCGGTTTCGGCTCTGGCCGTCAGCCAAAGTAATGTAGGTATTACCGATCGTCCTCAGTTGGCCGCAATGATGGCGCGTGTCGACCTAAAACCCTTTAACTGATACAGCAGGAGACAAACAATGAAAACGCTGCTGATTTTGGATAAATCACTGGGCCTGGCGAGAAGCCAACTAGTGAAGAACCTACTCGGCGCTGCCGCTGCGAAAGCAGGGGTGACGTTTACAGAACACGCTAACGATGCTGAACTGGCGATCGTTCTGGGTGCATCCGCTGCGGCGGACAGCGCACTGAATGGCAAGCAGGTTTATGTCGGTGATATCGAACTGGCTGTTTCGCAGCCGGAAGCCTTTTGGGCGAAAGCGCAGGCTGAAGCAACGGCGTATCAGGCCGTCGCGTCAGCTTCCGTTCAGCCACCCGTTGCAGCCAAGCGTATTGTTGCGATAACGGCGTGCCCGACTGGCGTCGCGCATACGTTTATGGCGGCAGAAGCGATTGAAAGCGAAGCAAAAAAACGCGGCTGGTGGGTTAAGGTTGAAACACGCGGATCCGTTGGCGCAGGTAATACGATTACCCCAGAAGAAGTGGAACAGGCCGATCTGGTGATCGTCGCTGCGGATATTGAAGTCGATCTGGCGAAGTTTGCCGGTAAGAAGATGTATCGCACGTCGACGGGTCTGGCACTGAAAAAGACGGCGCAAGAATTAGATAAAGCGCAGGCTGAGGCTAAAGTGTATCAGTCATCCGGGCAAGCTGGCGCGTCAAGCGCGAGCGAGTCTGGTCAGAAAGGCGGAGCAGGCCCGTATCGTCACCTGCTGACCGGCGTGTCTTACATGCTGCCTATGGTGGTGGCGGGCGGCCTGTGTATCGCACTGTCGTTTGTCTTTGGTATTGAAGCCTTTAAACAGGAAGGTACGCTGGCAGCAGCGCTGATGAAGATCGGCGGCGGTTCTGCCTTTGCGCTGATGGTGCCGGTGTTGGCAGGCTATATCGCTTTCTCCATTGCGGATCGTCCGGGTTTAACGCCGGGTCTGGTTGGCGGGATGTTGGCGGTGAGTACAGGTGCGGGCTTCCTCGGCGGTATCATTGCCGGTTTCCTTGCGGGTTACATTGCCAGAGCAATCAACAATAAATTGACTCTGCCGCAAAGTTTGACTGCGCTAAAACCGATCCTGATCATTCCGCTGTTCGCTACCTTGATCACCGGTCTTATCATGATTTACGTCGTCGGTACCCCGGTGGCGAAAATCCTGACTGGCCTGACTGGCTGGCTGCAATCTATGGGCACGGCGAATGCGGTGATTCTGGGGGCGATTCTGGGTGCGATGATGTGTACGGATATGGGCGGCCCGGTTAACAAAGTGGCCTACGTTTTCGGTACCACCTTACTCAGTAGCCAGATTTACGCGCCGATGGCAGCTGTCATGGCTGCGGGTATGGTGCCACCGTTGGCGATGGGTCTGGCAACCGTGCTGGCAAGCAAGAAATTTAACCCGACCGAACGTGAAGGCGGCAAAGCAGCGTTTGTGCTGGGCCTGTGCTTTATTTCCGAAGGGGCGATTCCTTACGCCGCGCGTGATCCAATGCGCGTTCTGCCTTGCTGTATCATTGGTGGTGCACTGACCGGTGCACTGTCTATGGCGGTGGGTGCTAAGTTAATGGCACCACACGGTGGTCTGTTCGTACTGTTGATTCCTGGTGCGATTACCCCGGTCATTGGCTATCTGTTAGCGATCATTGCGGGAACGGCGGTAGCTGGTGTGCTGTATGCACTGCTGAAACGCTCTGATGAGCAACTGGCGAAAGCGGCATAAGCCTGATTATCGTTATAAATTTCACGATGCAGGATGATAGCGGGGAAAGTTAACCGTCACACCTGCAAAGTGAAGAAAGCGTACTGCCATAACACAAGGATGTGGATGAGATAGCGCCAGTTGGTATTCACCAATTGGCGCTTTTTTTATGTATATACTCGTCATACTTCAAGTTGCATGTGCGTTGGCTACGTTCATTCACCCGAATCACTTACTTGAGTAAGCTCATCGGGATTCCCTCTCTTGCCGCCTTCCTGAAACTTGAATTATTTAGAGTATAATCAGTACTGGGCTTCAGACTTGAGCCAGGCGATTTCGTCGGCCCAGATGTCGGGATTGACTGTTTCCAGAATCATCGGAATACCGTCAAAACGGGTGTCTTTCATGATGTAGCTGAAAGCGGTTTTGCCAATATTACCTTCTCCGAGACTGTGGTGTCGGTCAACTCGGCTGCCGAACGCGCTTTTCGCATCATTCAAATGCATTCCGCGTAGATAGCGGAACCCAACAATGCGATCGAACTCAGCAAAGGTCGCTTCGCAATCCGCTTCTGTTCGCAGATCGTACCCGCCAGCGAAGGCGTGGCAGGTATCGATACAGACGCCGACACGGCTTTTATCTTCCACGCCATCGATGATGGCCGCCAGATGTTCAAAACGGAAACCCAGATTACTGCCTTGTCCGGCGGTATTTTCAATTACGGCGGTGACACCGTCCGTTTCCGCCAGCGCGATGTTGATGGACTCGGCAATACGTGCCAGACAGTCCGCTACCTCGATCTGCTTCAGATGGCTACCGGGATGAAAGTTCATCAGGCTCAGCCCAAGCTGTTGGCAGCGGGACATTTCGTCAATAAACGCGATGCGTGATTTCTCCAGCGCTTCCTCGTCTGGGTGACCCAAATTAATCAAATAGCTGTCGTGGGGCAGAATCTGTGCCGACGTATAGGCGTACTGTTCACACGCGGCTTTAAAACGGTCAATGACCTCTGCACTGAGTGCGGCAGCCTGCCATTGGCGCTGGTTCTTGGTAAATAAGGCGAAAGCGGTCGCCTTTATCTCATGCGCGCGAATCACGGCCTGATCGACACCGCCTGCTGCGCTAACGTGCGCTCCGATGTATTTCATGTTGGTCTCCTCTATAACGAAGACATTATGGCATCGTCATGCATACCCGTCATACTTCAAGTTGCATGTGCGTTGGCTGCGCTTACTCACCCGAATCACTTACTTGAGTAAGCTCATCGGGATTCGCTCACTTGCCGCCTGCCTGCAACCCGAATTATTTAGGGTATGGGTTAATCAGACGTTAATGGGTAAATAATTTATCGTTAGCTGAATAAGTGTTCGAAGAACAGGTTGATTCCCGCACCACCGATCACCAGCCAGATAAACAGAATAAGTGCCAGCAGTAGCGGTTTTGCTCCTGCCTGACGGATGGCGCTGAATTGGGTAGTCAGGCCTAACGCCACCATCGCCATCGTCAGTAGTACATTATCAAGTTGAACTAACTGGGTGACGAGTGTCGGAGAAAGTAGCGGGAAAGAATTGAAGGCGGCCACGGCAATGAATCCCAAGGCAAACCACGGGAACATCAGTGGAACAGCGTCTTCTGCATCACGTTTTTGCGTGTTTTTTTTCAGGAAGAACCCGAGTATGAGAAGGAAAGGTGCCAGCATCATCACGCGCAGCATTTTGCTGATAACGGCGATGTTTTCCGTCGCGCCATCAACGGCATGCCCAGCGGCAACGGCCTGAGCGACTTCATGTATTGTTGAACCAAAATACAGGCCGACGATCTGCGGTGTAGCTTCAATCCACTGATGTTCGAGATTGAGTTGATAGAGCCACGGATACAAAAACATGGCTGTCGTACCGAAGATCACCACGGTGGAAACCGCGACGGCAATAGTATTGCCAGCGGCTTTAACAACGGGGGCTGTTGCCATTATCGCCGCCGCACCGCAGATGCTGCTGCCAGCACCGATGAGAATCACCGTCTCATTGTCGAGCTTCAGCCAGCGCTTGCCAATCCAACAGGCGAGCAAAAATGTTAGCGTGACGACGGTAAGATCGACGGCGATACCCGTAAAGCCGACGGCAGCAACTTGCTGAAAGCTGAGACGAAAACCATAAAGTATGATGCCCCAGCGGAGTAAGTGCTGCTTGGCCCACTGCACACCGGGATCGCACAGAGGATGAATTCGCGGATAAACGCTATTCCCCAGCACGATCCCAGTTAGGATCGCTAATGTCAGTGAGCCGGGTCCCCAGTGGGCGATTTTCGGAATATTTGCCAGCCAGAGAAGTGAAAAAGTTATTAAACTTACTAACAACAGGCCAGGTAATCGCGCTTTTGCTCCATTGGGTGGTGCTATCGCTTGTAATGTCGCAGGAAGAGCCATGGGTTTGGTGCCTATTCTGACCGTACCGAATTGAGAAGCCAGCTTATAATCCATGAGATTAAAAGAGAAATTGATTATATATTTATAACCTATAAGTATTTCAGATAAAGAGCGCACTATGCATATCACGTTACGTCAACTGGAAGTCTTTGCCGAAGTCCTGAAAAGTGGTTCAACGACACAGGCCTCCGTTGTGCTTTCACTTTCTCAATCGGCAGTCAGCGCTGCTCTGGCGGATTTAGAAGGGCAGCTGGGTGTTCAACTTTTCGACCGCGTGGGTAAACGTCTGGTTGTTAATGAGCATGGCCGCCTGCTGTACCCCAAGGCGCTGGCATTGCTTGAACAGTCGATAGAAATTGAGCAGCTCTTCCGGCGTGATAATGGAGCACTGCGTATTTATGCCAGCAGTACTATTGGCAACTATCTATTGCCTGCGATGATTGCCCGCTATCGCCATGACTACCCTGAAATTCCGCTGGAACTGCATGTCGGCAATACGCAAGATGTGATCACCCGCGTGTCTGAATTTAGTGTCGATTTGGGCTTGATCGAAGGCCCTTGCCATCACCCTCATTTAATTACGCAGCCCTGGCTGGAAGATGAACTGGTGGTATTTTGTTCTCCCGAGTATCCGCTCAGCCGGGGGACGGTATCATTAGCGGCGCTGGCGGATGCCCACTGGATCCTGCGTGAGCGCGGTTCAGGCACGCGTGAAGTGCTGGATCATCTGTTGTTGACGCACCTGTCACATTTCCATCTGGTGATGGAATTAGGTAATTCGGAGGCAATTAAACATGCGGTTCGCCATGGAATTGGTATCAGTTGCCTGTCACGGCATGTGATTGCTGAACAGCTGGCGTCAGGCTCGTTGGTGGAATTGAAGGTGCCGTTGCCTAAACTCACGCGGACGCTGTATTTGGTACACCACCGACAGAAACATCTTTCAAATGTGTTACAGCGTTTCCTGAGTTATTGCTGTGAAATGCCATAGTGAAAATATTTTCTGCTGCTAATAATCGGGCGTGAGTTATTAAGCTCTCTTATAACTCGACGATCTTAACTATCCAGTACAACGCTATTTGCTACAATCCCGCCTCGATTTTTAGCACGAGCACGCAGGATAACAATGGCTCAGCACGATATTCAACAAACTACACAGGGCGCACCGACCCTGCGCCGTGAACTGAAAGCGCGGCATTTAACGATGATCGCCATTGGCGGATCGATTGGTACCGGGTTATTTGTCGCTTCTGGTGCGACGGTTTCACAAGCGGGTCCCGGTGGTGCACTCCTGTCTTATGCCCTGATTGGGCTGATGGTTTACTTCCTGATGACGAGCCTAGGCGAACTGGCGGCATTCATGCCAGTTTCTGGTTCATTTTCTACCTACGGATCTCGCTATGTTGAGGAAGGTTTCGGCTTCGCATTGGGCTGGAACTATTGGTACAACTGGGCGGTGACCATTGCGGTCGATCTGGTCGCTGCGCAACTGGTGATGGGATATTGGTTCCCTGAAGTCTCCGGCTGGATCTGGAGCGCTTTGTTTCTGGCGCTGATGTTCCTACTTAATTACATTTCCGTGAAAGGGTTTGGCGAAGCCGAGTATTGGTTCTCACTGATTAAAGTGACGACGGTCATTATTTTCATTGCTGTGGGTGTGATGATGATTACGGGCATCATGAGCGGTGCGGAAAATGCTGGATTCCACAACTGGGAGATTGGCGATGCACCGTTTGCTGGTGGCTTCTCCGCCATGATCGGCGTGGCGATGATCGTGGGTTTTTCTTTCCAGGGAACGGAACTGATCGGTGTGGCTGCTGGGGAGTCCCAGGAACCGAGCAAAAACATTCCGCGTGCCATCCGTCAGGTTTTCTGGCGTATCCTGCTGTTTTACATCTTCGCGATTCTGATTATCAGCTTAATCATTCCGTATACCGATCCGAACCTGCTGCGTAATGATGTGAAAGACATTACGGTGAGTCCGTTCACGCTGGTGTTTGAGAATGCGGGTCTGTTGTCTGCCGCTGCGGTCATGAATGCGGTCATCTTGACGGCGGTGTTGTCGGCGGGTAACTCCGGGATGTACGCCTCTACACGTATGCTGTTTACGCTGGCATCGGAAGGTAAAGCGCCGCGTATTTTCGCTAAGCTGTCAAAAGGGGGTGTGCCACGTAATGCGCTGTATGCAACAACCGTGGTGGCTGCGCTGTGTTTCCTGTCTTCTCTGTATGGTAACCAAACGGTTTATCTGTGGTTGTTGAATACCTCGGGAATGACCGGCTTTATTGCTTGGCTAGGGATCGCGATCAGCCATTACCGTTTCCGTCGCGGCTATGTTATGCAAGGCCACGATCTGAACCGTCTGCCTTATCAGTCGCGTTTCTTCCCGTTAGGGCCGATCTTCGCCTTTGTGCTCTGCCTGATCATCACATTGGGGCAGAATTATCAGGCGTTTCTGCAAGACAACATCGACTGGTATGGCGTCACGGCAACCTACATCGGCATTCCGTTGTTCCTGCTGATTTGGTTCGGCTATAAGCTGTATCGTGGAACGGGCTTCATCAAGTATCAGGATATGACGTTCCCGGATCATAAAGACTAATCGCTAGCATACCGTTAACGGGCGATTCCCTGATGGGGGTCGCCTTTTTTATTGATTTTTTTTCGTTTTCGCACTGTCCTTCATACTTCCTCTTATATTGATGTGTTGATTTATATCAAATTTATTCACCTTGATTTACCGGGTTATTTTACATTAACTCGATTTAATAATTGTTTTTTTAATTTAATTATTTGTTTTTTATGAATAAATTCCACATCAATTTCATTCCTTATTGCGCATGCAAATGATTTTAATTTTCATTTACAATTATTATTTGCTCATTACAATGTGTTGAACAAAAAAACTCAATGTAAATCATCCGTTCTGAGGACACAGACGCATGGCAATAAATATAAGAAAATCGGTGGCATTGGCGCTGGTTACAATGGCAACGACACCCGTTATCGCCGCACAGGACGATACGATGGTTGTGACGGCTTCGGGTTATGAACAAAAAATCACCGAAGCGGCCGCGAGTATTTCGGTTGTTGGTCATGATGAACTGACTAAACGTAAATATAACGATCTTGGTGAAGCACTCAGTGACGTAGAAGGAGTTGATGTACGAAGCTCAACGGGTAAAACAGGTGGCCTAGACATCAGCATTCGCGGTATGCCAAGTGACTATACGCTGATTCTGGTTGATGGTATTCGCCAGAACGGCTCATCAGATGTCACGCCGAATGGGTTTGGTACAATGAACACCGGCTTTATTCCACCGTTGGCGGCGATAGAGCGTATTGAAGTTATCCGCGGGCCGATGTCAACGTTATATGGTTCTGATGCGATGGGTGGCGTGGTAAATATCATCACCAAAAAAGCGTCGAAAGAGTGGGTCGGAAATATCACTCTGGATCATACTTTTCAGGAGGACAGAGACTATGGTGACGCGTCCAAGTTCTCGATTTATTCCAGCGGTGCGTTGATCGAAGACAAACTGGGGCTCGCCCTGCGCGGCAACATCTTACGCCGCGATGCATCAGAAGTTAGTTCGTCCTCAACCGGACAGGAGCTCAGTATGCGTGGTCCGAATCCAGTTAAGTCTGACAATTACCTTTTGGGTGGTAAGTTATCCTGGCTGCTGGATAGTCGTAATACCCTGTGGCTGGATGGTGAAGTCTCCAACCAGAAATATGATAACAAGGAAGAACAACTCGGTGCGCTGGGAGCTGGTACTGCGGCTCGGGGCGGCGGTTATGAAGATACACTGCGTTATGAGCGTCGCAAGGTTACGCTGGGTAGCGATAATCAGCTCGATTTTGGTACATGGAATTCGAGCTTGTCCTTCAACCAGACAGAGAACAAGGGACGGTTGATTCCTCGTTCTACGGTGCCGGCAGGGTCAACAGCCTCAGGGCAAAAGCGCGAGCTAAAAAATACCAACTACATTCTTGATACGAAACTGGTTAGCCCACTAGGTGACAGTCATTTAGTGACGCTGGGTGGGCAGTACTGGAATGCCGTCATGAAAGATGGAATTGTTCTGGCGAATACGGGTGAGAAATTCGAACAGAATTCGTGGTCGCTCTTTGCTGAAGATGAATGGCGCATTGTTGATTCGCTAGCGTTAACCACAGGCGCTCGTTATGAGCATCATGAAGCGTTCGGTGGCCATGTTAGCCCACGTGCTTATCTCGTGTGGAATGCGTTGGATGAATTAACGATTAAAGGTGGGGTGAGCACAGGCTACAAGACGCCATCGTTGGCTCGGTTACATAACGGCATAAGTGGCGTAACGGGGCAGGGTACGATCAATACGATTGGTAACCCTAACCTGAAGCCGGAAGAAAGCGTGAATACGGAACTGGGGGCATACTATGAGCATTTTAGTGGTTTCTCTACTAACGCTACGCTTTTCCATAACCGCTTCCGTAATAAGATCGATAGTTACGAAATTGATACGGTAACGTCTAGCTATCGCAATATTGGTAAAGCGAACACGCAAGGTCTGGAGTTGGGATCGACTATCCCTCTATGGTCAGACAACTGGACGCTGAACGTGAATTACACCTTTACTGACAGCGAGCAGAAAGGCGGAGAAAATCCCGGTGCCCGTTTGACCAATACGCCTAAGCACATGGCCAATGCGCGTTTAAACTGGAGTGTGAACGAGCAGTTGAGTACCTGGCTTAAAGCGGAATATCGAGGCAAAACGGCTCGTTTCACGGAAAATTATGACCAACTCAGTGATGCAAACAAGGTTGTTCATGACAATCTTGGCTCGGATTTCAAATCATTCACCGTCGTGAACCTCGGCGGATCGTATAAGATATCCAAAGATGTAACATTGAACGGATCGGTTAATAACCTGTTGGACAAAGATTTCACCAAGACCTATGTCCTCCCGGTCGGAACGGGTACGACAACAGCGGGTGATTACTTTACATCAAGTCAGGTCACTACAGGTTCCGTAGTACCAGGTCGTAATTACTGGGTATCGGTAAACGTCAACTTCTGATGAAACAGCGCCCCGGAATGAGTCAAGCTCGTTCCGGGGTATAATGATTCTCACTCCGCTTCCTTCCCCCTCTAAAGACACTGCATCATTTCTGAGGTTTTTCTCGCGCATTTATTCTTGCTGATTAACGACCAGGTTTTGCTATCACCCTTATTATTCCCTCCCTTTGCCAGCATCATGAGAACAATGAGTGAATATCATCAGCACTTATTTTTTTGTGATATTTCTGAATATCGACGATAACAATGTCGATGAATGAAATTCATTATATTAGGTATTGTTAATTGCTTTAATGCTGACTACGCTTCACGTTAGGGAGTGATGGATTTCCGATGAGGCAGGAAGTGTAACGTTATTAATACGTTCGTTGTCTTGTGTCATACAGAGAATTTAATTCATTATTTTTGTATGAGAATACCTGTCGTGATTGCCGACTGCGGAACCCTTGATATCTGCAATCGGAGATCGATGTATGAATAGCAACCAGGGCGCGATGATGTTAAAAATTACCTTTTTGGATAAAGGCTCACTGCCTGAAACCATTTTCCTGAAAAAGACGAGTTTTAGGCGTCCACAATGCCGCCATGAATGGATTGAATATAGCCATACCTCACCCGATCAAGTTATCGCCCGAGCAAAAGACACCCACGTTATCATCACAAATAAAACGCTATTAACGCGCGAGACCTTAGCCGCGTTGCCTGCGCTGAAGCTGATTGCTGTGACAGCAACAGGAACCGACAATATCGATCTTGCGGCTGCTAAAGAACTGGGGATCACGGTCAAAAACGTACCGGGCTACTCGACGCAAGCCGTGTCCGAGCACGTTATTGCCATGATGTTCGCGCTGAAGCACAGCATTATGGCATGGTACCGCGATCAATTGAGCGATCGCTGGGCCAGCCAGTCGCAATTTTCTTACTTTGATCATCCGGTCAAGGATATCGCAGGCTCTACGCTTGGCATCATCGGTGCAGGGACGATTGGACGGGAAGTTGCACGTCTTGCTCTGGCGCTGGGGATGAAGGTGATTTTTGCCGAGCACAGAGGGGTATCACTGTGTCGTGCTGGGTATCTGCCGTTTGAGGAGGTTCTGCGGCTGGCTGATGTGATTTCACTCAACTGCCCGCTAAATGCGAGTACGCAGCATCTGATTAATTCAGAGACGCTCGCGTTGTGTAAGCCAACCGCGTTTATTATTAACACCGCCAGAGGCGGGTTAATTGACGAGCGCGCGTTGGCAGCGGTATTGCTCCAGCGTGGCATTGCTGGCGCAGCGCTAGACTGTCTGACGCAGGAGCCGCCGGAAAAAGACAATCCGTTGATGGTTGCGGCGAAAACCCTACCTAATCTTCTGATTACTCCGCATATCTCCTGGACGTCCGCCTCATCGCTGCAATTGTTGATGGAAAAGACGATTGAAAATATTGATGAGTATGTTCAGCAGAACGGACATAGATAAATATACCCGTCATACTTCAAGCTGCTTGTGCGTTGTCTGCCCTTACTCACCCCAGTCACTTACTTGTGTAAGCTCCTGGGGGCTCGCTCGGTTGCCGCCTTCACGCAACTCGAATTATTTAGGGTATAGAGGTAATTTGATTTAGCCGGGTATGAGGGAATATTTCCCGGCAGCTAAAATATGATATTCATCAATTTTAATTCATTACTAAAATTGAACGTTTTAGCGGGGCGAATCTTTCGTAATCTATTGTCTGCTTAACTTTTTATATCCAGTGAAGATGGGAATAGCGATGCGCCTGTATTAATGTAGCGATCTATCCTTTGTGATTATTCTTATGTTAATTTTATTTTTATAGTAAATGCTCACCTATAAATAATAACGTAAGTAAATAATGTCATGTATGTGGTGACTTTTGTCTGCGGCAACCAGCCTGTTTCCCCGTGTATCTCGGTGCTTAAACGATGGGTATTCGTTTAGTGAGGGACGGTATTAGCGGGCTGAATGGCGAATCCGCCCCGAATTCGGATGAATGGGGCGGAAGCGAGAAGTCTCAGCGTTTCTGGATATACGTCATTGCCAACGCGAGCGCGAGAACCAGACCTTTGATGATATCCATGGCGTAATAAGGCACGGAGAGCATCACAAGACCATTCTGCAAGACGCCAAGAATGACGGCACCGAGCAGTGTACCCAGCGCATTCGGCTTACCGGATCCCGCCAGTGAGAAACCGATATATGCCGCAGCAACAGCATCCATTAAATAGCCGCCCCCAGCATTGACCTGTGAAGAACCGATGCGTGATGCGAGTAGGATGCCGCCCAGCGCTGCGAGTAAGGAAGAGAATACATACGCCTGTACCCGATAACGCGCTGTGCGAATGCCCGCCAGTCGAGCGGCTTCTGGGTTGCCGCCGATGGCATACATCCGGCGACCGTGCTTGGTAAGGGACAGATACAACTGCACCAGTACCGTCACCGCCAGCATAATGACAACAATCACCGGCACCTGACCTAGCGTGGCAAAGAACTCAGGAATGACACCTTCTGCCATTTCACCACTGGGCAACACCATGTTCTGCGTGATGGAACCGCCATAGCTGTACGTCATCGCCACGCCCTGAATGACGAACAGACTGGCGAGCGTCGCCAGCATATCGGGAATCTTCAGCACAACGATGAGAAAAGCGTTGAATAGCCCGACCAGCGTACACAGCAGGAGCGTCAAAACAATCGCGCCAGTGGTGCCGAACCCATGCCAGACAAAGAGGGAGATAACCAGAGCGTTGGCCAACGATGCCGTTGATCCCACGGAAAGGTCAAACCCGCCAACGGACAGTGAAATGGAGACGCCAATCGCAATCACCGTGACGATGGCGATAGAACGCAAAATATTGATGATGTTATACGGGTCGAGAAAATTTTCCGACGCGAGTCCAAAAAGTGCAATCAGTGCGACGACCGTGATCAGCATGCCCCACTTATAGAGAAACTCGAAAACGTGGTGACGGAAGGGGATCGCCCCGTTAGATGAAAGTGGGTGACTCACGTGGGAGTTCCTCCAGTTGAATATAAAAGTAGGGTTTCTTCGTCAATCTCAGCGGCGTTTAGCTCTGCGACAATCCGGCCATCCCATAGCACGCAGATGCGATCGCAGAGACCGACAAGTTCGGAAAACTCGCCCGACGCATAAATAATGCCTTTACCCTGTCGTGCGAGGCCGTCAATCAGCGTGAACAAGTCCTGCTTGGCCTTGATATCGACGCCTTTGGTGGGTTCATCAAAAATCAGAACCTGTGCTTCACTGCGTAGCCACTTGCCAATGGCGACTTTTTGTTGATTCCCACCCGACAGGCGTGCGAGCTTTTGCGCTGGGCCGGTGGTGCGAACCGCAAGCCGCTCAACAATCTGTTTCGCCCAGCGCAATGCCTTGCCACGATTGAATATTCCCCAGAGGGAAAAGCTGTCTGTGGCCGTGATGCTGAGATTCATGGTGACGGATTCATCAATAAAAATGCCTTCCTTGCGCCGCTCTTCAGGAACCAGTGCCAGACCTTGCTCGACGGATTGATGAGGCGAATGAGGTTGCCAGGGTTTGCCGCGATATTTACCTTGCGCTATCTGGCAGGGTTCTGCGCCGAATAGTGCTTTACACAACTCGGTTTTACCCGCACCGGCCAGCCCGGCAATGCCCAGAATTTCCCCTTTGTGCAGCGTGAGCGAAATATTGTGCAGCAGCGTCTCGTCGTGCAAACCGATGACCTGAAGCAGCGGCTCTTCTGAAGGTGTGGTACGGCGCGGTGGGAAGATATCGTCAAGCCGATGCCCCAGCATTCTCTCTACAATCTCTTCGCCGCTCAGCCCCTGCATCACGCCACTGCTAACAAACTCGCCGTCACGCAGAACGGTCAAGGTATCGCAGATTTCGCTCAGTTCATGAATACGATGGGAAATGAATACGATCCCGATGCCATCGGCCTGTAAGCGACGAACCACCTGAAAGAGACGCGCACTTTCAGCCTGATCCAGCGGGGCGGTGGGTTCATCTAAAATCAGGAAGCGACACTCGTGGGATAACGCACGGGCGAGTAGAATTTGCTGTTTTTCGGCCAGCGAGCAGGTATCCAGACGTTGGCGAACATTGAGGGGAACGCCAAGTTGGTCAAGCAGCGCCTGCGCCTGACTGTATATCTGCGGCCAATTCAGTAGATGCCCGTCCTGTGCCAGCGTATCCAGCATAATGTTTTCCGCCACGGACAGCGTGGGAACCAACGCGACATCGACTTCCTGCTGCACCAGATGAATGCCGTACCGCTTGGCATCACGCGGCGAATGGATATCGACCAGCTTACCATTAATCAGAATATCGCCCTGATAGTGATCGTAAGCGCCCGATAGGATCGTCATCAGCGTGGATTTTCCCGCACCGTTTGCGCCGGTCAGGGCATGAATCGAACCACCTTCCAATGTGAAGTTAACCTGCTTGAGGGCGTGGAAACCAGAAAAGGAGATGGAAATGTTGCGCATCTCCAGTCGGCTTTGGGAGGTAGAGGTCATGGTCGGCAACGCTCTTGGCGGTTAAGGTCATGAAATAACGGAAAAGAAAGGTAGCATATATCCCAGAGAATTTAATACAGCTTCACGTGTTTGAGAGTCGCTGGCTATGAACGAAAAGGCATAAATTAAATAAAAAAGTTCTTAATCTGCGGCAAGCAAGTGAATAAAATGGAATTATCAAAAGGGTAGAGCAGTAGCAAACATAAGATAAGAGCCGTGCTCAAGATAAGTGGCGGCGAGGAATGTTCAAACATGCACACAACGACCGTTCGCGTACAGGTTGGCCCTGCCAACTATTTTTCCTTTCCCGGTGCTATCGATAAGTTGCTGGAGTTTTACCCGCCAGAGGTGCTGAAAAACGCGCTGTGGATTTATGGTGAGCGTGCGATTGCAGCGGCTCGGCCCTATTTACCGGCCGAGTTTGAAGCACCTTCAGCCCGACGTGTTCAATTTAGTGCGCATTGCAGTGAGGGTGAAGTGGCAAAACTGGTCGCGCAAGCGGGCGATGACTGTCAGGTTGTCATCGGTGTCGGCGGCGGCGCTGTACTGGATACCGCGAAGGTCGCTGCGCGTCATATCGGCGTGCCGCTGGTAGCCATTCCGACTATTGCGGCAACCTGTGCAGCCTGGACGCCGCTGTCCGTCTGGTATAACGATGCCGGACAGGCACTGCGTTTTGAAATTTTTCCCGATGCTAACCATCTGGTACTGGTGGAGCCGCGGATTATGCTCGCAGCGCCGGTGGAATACCTACTGGCAGGGGTCGGCGATACGCTGGCGAAGTGGTATGAAGCCGTGGTTCTCAGCCCCCAGCCTGAAACGCTGCCTCTTTCTGTTCGTTTGGGCTTACAGACTGCGCTAGATATCCGCAATGTCTTGTTGCAACAAAGTGCGGCTGCGTTAGAAGCCGTCAAGCGTGGCGAGTTGACGCAGGATTTTCTGGATGTGGTAGATGCGATCATTGCCGGGGGCGGCATGGTTGGTGGGTTGGGAGAGCGATATACTCGCGTGGCGGCGGCACATGCGGTTCATAACGGCTTGACGGTGTTGCCGCAAACCGAACGCTTTCTGCACGGCACCAAAGTGGCTTATGGCATTCTGGTGCAAAGCGCCTTGCTGGGAGATAGCGAAACGTTGCTCCAGTTGAAAGCGGCGTTCAAGGTGTTTGGTTTACCTACATCGCTGGCTGAGTTGGATGTGGATATTCACGATCGTGCTGCGCTTCAGGCCGTGATTGCACGTACTTTGCAAGCGGGGGAATCCATTCATTATCTGCCATTGTCGTTAAATGAAGACGTCTTGCTGGCAGCGTTTAACACCGTTGAGTTGAGCGGGAAATAAATAGTAGGGAATAGGCGGAGGGAATTCTCCGCCCTTAAAGACTATTCTTTATCTTTAAAAACTACTGTGTTTTCTCGTAGGGAAATGAGTTTTTGATATAGCTGGCGTAGTAACGGTACTTCGCCTTGCTTGCCATCAGCTCTTCATAAATCATACGAGCTACGCCGTTGTAGAGATAGATGCTCCCGTTCAGCAGCTCGACCTCCAACTGACTTTTTTCTGCATCGTACCCGACTGAAAACAACTCTGTTGATGAAACGCGTTTTCTCTGCAAAATTAACCACTCCCAACGTATCAATACCGCATCCTGACGATATACGCCTTTCGAGCTTTCTAGCCATATCGTGTTATGTACCCGTAATACTTCAAGCTGCATGTGCGTTGGCCGCGTTCAAATACTCGGCCCGTGGTGGGCCTTGCCCTGAAGGGCCAACACTGTGCGTTGTTCAAAACGCTAACGTTTTGTCCTGCAACTCGAATTATTTTGGGTATAGCTCGAAATATATCCGTGTTAGATAGCAGCATATCTTTATTAAGTTATGAATAATCAGTAAACGCTCACAGAATTCTTGCTCTGTCGTTTATCGGGCAGTTTGTTGTTCGTGGTCGATGAGGCGATATCCCTATTGCATGGTTAATCCTGAGCAAGAGCCCGTTGAAAAGCTGGCTGGTTTTCTATCCGCTCAATGTATTGTTGAATGTGTGGATAGAGGCTGAAATCCAGACGCGTTTTCGCCAAAACCAGCGGTACTGCCATTTGTATATCGGCACCGCTGAACGACTCTCCTGCAAACCAGTTTTGTTTACTCAGATGCTGTTCGATGAACTGAAGCTGAGTGGTCAATCGCGGCACAATAAAGGCCTGTTCGATACTTTGCACAATTTTGCGTGCTATCGGGCGGATGAAAAACGGCATCGGTGCGGATTCTGTTTTCGCCAATACCAGACGCATCACCAGAAGCGGCATGAGCGAACCTTCGGCAAAATGCAGCCAGAAGCGATAATCCAGCAACGCTTGTCCGCTCTGTGGACGAAATCTGCCATTACCGTAAGTCTCAATCAGGTATTCCACAATGGCCCCAGATTCGGCAATGGTCAATTCGCCATCGGTAATCACTGGCGATTTCCCTAGCGGGTGAATCTGCTTGAGCGATGTTGGGGCGCTAAAGGTTTTGGGGTCACGTGCGTAGCGAATAATTTCATAGTCAACGCCCAGTTCTTCCAACAGCCAGGTCGCTCGGGTCGAACGGGATTTTTCGAGGTGATGAACGTGTATCATCCATTGCTCCTTTTTGTTTGTCTTGGTTCCGGTAATTTGGTTCAGGGCAGGTGTGTAATCGAATATTTTAATGCGACTGCGTTCTAACAAGAAAGAGAAACAGCGCTCAGGGCGTACCTGAGCGCTGCTCTCAACGAGATAAGCATAGCACCATTATTCGAACAACTATCGTGTGAGCGACTCTTCTTCAAACAGGTACTGGGCGTGGAAGCGCAGGTGATCTTCGATAAAACTGGCGATGAAGAAATAGCTGTGATCATAGCCGGACTGCGTCCGCAGTGTCAGCGGCCACGCATACTGGTTTGCTAGCGCTTCCAGTTTTGCCGGTTGCAATTGGTCGGGAAGGAATTGATCGCAATCCCCCTGATCGACCAGCATTGGCAGTTTTTTCTGGCTATTTGCTAGCAAATAGCAACTGTCATACTGCAACCACTGTGTTTCGTCCTCACCAAGGTAAGCGGTAAGCGCCTTACGCCCCCACGGAACCTGGCTTGGGTTAACGATCGGCGCGAACGCCGATGCAGACAGAAATTGCTCCGGGTTGCGTAGCGCCAGCATCAGCGCACCGTGGCCGCCCATCGAATGTCCACTGATGGACTGGCGGCTATTCACGTTAAAATGCTGCTGGATCAGTGCCGGCAATTCCGTGCTGATGTAGTCATACATCCGGTAGTGTGCTGCCCAAGGAGCCTGTGTGGCATTCACATAGAATCCTGCACCCTGACCCAGATCGTACCCAGTATCGTCCGCTACGCCATCGCCGCGCGGGCTGGTATCCGGCATCACCAGAACCAGACCCAGCTCGGAGGCAACGCGCTGGGCGCCTGCTTTCGTCGTAAAGTTTTCGTCATTGCAGGTTAACCCAGACAGCCAGTAAAGCACGGGCGGTGGAGTGTCATCCTGTGTTGGTGGCAGATAAATGCTGAACGTCATGGCGGTGTTCAGTGTGTCTGACACATGGCGATAGCGCTGTTGCCAGCCGCCAAACATACGGTGTTCTTCCAGCAGTTCCAGTGATGGGTTCATCGCTGTACAGCCTCCTTTTTATTCCTGACAGTGGCGCAATTAACCGAAATGAATCACAGTGCGAATCGATTTGCCTTCGTGCATTAAATCGAATGCGGTGTTGATGTCGTCCAGCCCCATGGTGTGGGTGATGAAGTCATTCAGCGGGAATTCGCCTTTTAGGTAACGATCGACAAGGCCCGGTAGTTCGCTACGGCCTTTCACGCCGCCGAAAGCAGAACCGCGCCATACGCGACCGGTTACCAGTTGGAACGGACGCGTGGCGATTTCTTCGCCTGCACCGGCCACACCGATGATGATGGATTCACCCCAACCTTTATGACAGCACTCTAGCGCGGAACGCATAACGTTAACGTTACCGATACATTCGAAGGAGAAGTCCACGCCGCCATCGGTCAGTTCAACAATGACGTCCTGAATTGGCTTGTCGTAATCTTTCGGGTTGAGCAGATCGGTAGCACCCAGTTTACGTGCCAGATCGAATTTGCTGGTGTTGAGATCGATACCGATGATGCGACCTGCACCGGCCATGTGTGCGCCGATAATCGCCGACAAACCGATGCCGCCGAGGCCAAAAATAGCAACAGTATCGCCTGCTTTAACTTTTGCGGTATTCAGAACGGCACCCATGCCGGTGGTGACACCACAGCCCAGCAGGCAGACTTCTTCCAGCGGCGCTTCTTTATTCACTTTTGCTAGCGAAATTTCAGGCACGACGGTGTGCTCGGCGAACGTGGAGGTTCCCATGTAGTGGAAAATCGGTTGGCCATTTTTAGAGAAGCGGGTGGTGCCATCTGGCATCAAGCCTTTGCCCTGTGTGGAGCGAATAGCCTGACACAGGTTTGTTTTGCCGGAGCGACAGAATTTACATTCGCCACATTCCGGGGTGTAAAGCGGAATAACGTGGTCGCCAACGGCAACGCTGGTCACGCCTTCGCCAATCGCTTCCACAATACCGCCGCCTTCATGGCCCAGAATCGCTGGGAATACACCCTCAGGATCTTTACCTGACAGCGTATAGGCATCCGTGTGGCATACGCCAGTGGCGACGATGCGCACCAACACTTCACCTTTCTGCGGTGGCATCAGATCCACTTCTTCAACCGAAAGAGGTTGGTTTGGACCCCAAGCGATGGCGGCGCGGGTTTTAATCATTTGCATGGTGGTGGCTCCTAATGGCATACCGTTATGGGTTGTAAGTTAAATGATAGGACGTCGGTGTTCATCACGGTGTCGTCCCTCTTGAAAATGGTCGTTCACTAAAAATAAATGTTCATTCCGACTGAGCGGACTGCTCAATAATGAGCTTTTTGAGTGCCTCGACATTGGGGCCGAAAGCGTCGCGCCGCCATACCAGCCAGGTTGAAGCGGCTGCGATATCAGGCGGTAACTCATGTACCTGAACACGTGCGCCTGCGGGCAACGATTCGAGGACGGCATAGGGCAGCATAGCCAGCCCAGAACCGCTGGCTACACAGGCAAGCATGGCGTGGTATGAGTGAATTTCCATGATGGTGCCGGGCACCACGCCATCCTGACGGAACCAGTTCTCTAAGCGTTTTCTATAGGAACAGCTGGGGCGAAAGGCAAACAGCGTATCGTTGCTGGCATCTCGTGCATGGGTAATTGGCGAGTGCGAAGGATCGGATATCAGCACTAATTGTTCTGCAAAACACGAACAGCCATTCAGTTCATCGTACACTACGGGGCCATCAACTAACGCCGCGGCCAGCGTTCCCGCCCGGACGCGCTCGATGATTTCCCCCGATGTACCGGTATTCAGGGACAGCGAGACATTGGGGTAGCGCTGATGATAAGCCGCTAATAGCGTAGGCAAACGAGTCGCCGCCGTGCTTTCCATCGAGCCTAGCGCAAAATTACCTGCGGGTTCACCCGTACGCGTCATGCTGATCGCTTCCTCACTAAGCGCCAGAATGCGCTGTGCATAGCACAAAAAATTGTGCCCAATCGGCGATAGACGCAGGCGCTGTTTTTCTCGGATAAACAGGTCGGTGCCGAGTTCCAGTTCCAACTGGCGTAACCGCGTGGTCAGATTTGAGGGCACTCGGTGAAGCTGCTCTGCGGCGCGGGCGACGGATCCCGTTTCGGCGACGAGACAGAACATGCGGAGTTGAGTCAAATCCATGGTTTTCTCTTTTCGTAATGAACTGGTGTTTGATTATTCATTTTTTGTGAAGTGTAGCGGCAAGCTGTGCATTTCGCAACAGGTGTGGATCACTCAGATAGCGAACTCAACCTAAATCTGACGCGATGAAACATACCGGAATGGTGGAAATTACGGGCGTAATTATCATCAAGATTAATATTTGGATTTAGAAAAAGAAGGAAGCGATAAAATGATCGCGGCCTGAATTAATAGCACCAAAATCAACTATTGCAGTGAATAGGGGAATATTTCCTAACAGAAGAGACTCGAATGAAAAAATTAAGAATAATCACAGAAAAATAAAATCGTATTGTCTCCTGATACAATAGCAAAAGAGAAAAATAAATAGATAATTAAAATAAACAGTTAAATGTATAGGTAAATAGTTGTAACTAAGCAATAGCCAAAAACTATCGCAATTCTTTATTTTGATCGCATTTGTTGATGCAAGGGCGTAAAGTGCCCGGCCAAAGTGCCGATAATGTTAATGTATGGTAGGAATACCTTATCGTTATTGTAAGGAAGTGTATCTTTTTGTCATTAAAGGAAAATAACTCTAACTAATGAGAGCCTTAGCTCTTCATTAAGTGACGTAACACTCGGCGTATTTCCAATTAAAAATGTGCAGCCATCTTGTAGAAAGCGCAGAGGAAAATCGCCAGATAATTTATAGGAGTTTTCTGTGAACTTTTTAAAAAATATCACCATCAGGGCAATGCTTTTAACAATATTGGGGCTGTTTTTAGTTGTATGGGGCGGAGCATCTTTCTTTACCTCCACCTCATTAAGCAGCATGACCAAACTATTGGAGTCCGGCGAAACTCAGCGTAAAAACGTAGAGATGCTGGTAAAAGGCAATGACCAGTATTTTCGTACGGTTACTCGCTTGTTGCGTTCGATGGACTTCCAGCAAACGGGCGAAACTGCGGAAGCAGAAAAAGTATTTACGTCAGCGACAACGGCGTTTAAAAACACGTCAGATCAACTGGCGGCGTTTAAAGCCGCTGGACATGTCGGCGTCGATAAAGAAGCGGCAGACAATATGATCGCGTCGTGGACCCAATTGCTGGATAACGGGTTGACGCCAATGTTGAACGCCGCGCGTGATAATCGTCAGGAGGAGTTTCGTCAGCTTTTCCGCAAAGCGTACCCGCCGCTGAGCGTCGCGTTTGGCAGTAGTATGGATAAATATCAGGCCGCAATTATTTCGTCGTCAGAGACGTCAATGAAAGAGGTCTACGATCTGGTTGACTGGAGTAATTATATCCTGCTGGCTGCGGTGATTATTGGGTTGCTCATCCTGCTGCTGACCGATCGTTATCTGGTTAACTATCTGGTCAAGCCGTTGAATATGATCAAAGGCTATTTCCAAGTTCTGGCTGCCGGGCAGCTTGGTCACCCGCTTGATGAATTTGGCCGTAACTGTGCTGGGCAACTGATCCCTTACCTGAAAGAGATGCAGGGAAGTCTGGTTAATACGGTTTCAATTATTCGCGATAGTTCTGCATCGATTCATCAGGGCTCAAGCGAGATCAAAAGCGGCAATAACGATCTGTCCGCACGCACCGAGCAGCAGGCTGCCGCACTGGAACAGACGGCTGCCAGTATGGAAGAATTGAGTGCGACGGTGAAACAGAATGCCGATAACGTTCATCAGGCGACGAAGTTGGCACAGGACGCTTCTGTAGCGGCGAAAAAAGGCGGTGAGGTCACGGCAGATGTAATGGCGACGATGGCGAGTATTACGACAAGCTCGAAGAAAATTGCAGACATCACCAGCGTGATCAACGGTATTGCCTTCCAGACCAATATTCTGGCGCTGAATGCGGCAGTAGAAGCAGCCAGAGCCGGTGAACAAGGTCGCGGCTTTGCGGTCGTTGCGGGTGAAGTCCGTAATCTGGCTCAGCGTAGTGCTCAGGCGGCGAAAGAAATTGAAAGCCTGATTGCGGAATCAGTTCAACGCGTCAACATGGGATCAAATCAGGTCACACAGACTGGCGAAGCGATGGATTCCATCATTTCTGCGATTACTCGTGTGAACGATCTGATGGGTGAAATTGCATCGGCGTCGGATGAACAGAGTCGCGGTATTAGCCAGATTGGTCTGGCTGTTACCGAGATGGATGGCGTTACGCAACAGAACTCCGCGCTGGTTCAGGAATCTGCCGCCGCTGCTGCATCGCTGGAAGATCAGGCTCGTCAGTTGACTGAAGCCGTATCGGTGTTCCAACTGTCGGCCGCAGAGGCACCTCGTCGTCCTCAACAGCGTCTGGCGGAGAAAGCGCCAGCAGCGCAGAAGCCGATGTTACTCGCGGCCGCTGGCGGTAAGAAAGGCAACGCCAACGACAACTGGGAAACTTTCTGATAATTCCATGACAAACGGCATCGAGACAGTGACGGCCGAAAAAATCAGCTGATTTATCGTTAAAAGCACTGGGATATTTTCTCGGTGCTTTTTTTTATCGCTGAACATTTATTACTGAGCATCTATATTACTACTGAATGGTGGTTTCTCTGTGCGTACGACCTGCGTACAGGCACAACCGTAGCGCTTGATAACTTGAATCTATTTCAACAATCATGACATACAATCACTGGATAATCGTTACTCTCTCAACTAGAGTGTTGACGGCGCTAGGGTCTGACCAAGACCGTGATAATACGATAGGCATAGTTACACCTGCAGGAGAATAATAATGTCATCACTAAGTAAAGAAGCCGTTATGGTGCACGAAGCGCTGCTGGCACGCGGTCTGGAAACGCCGCTGCGTGGGGCGTTGTTGGATCGGGATACGCGTAAGCAACGTATTGCCGAGCATATGACGGAAATTATGAATTTGCTGAGCCTCGATCTGGGCGATGACAGCCTGGCTGAAACACCGACTCGTATCGCCAAAATGTACGTTGATGAAATATTCTCCGGTTTGGACTACGCCAACTTCCCCAAAATCACCATCATTGAAAACAAAATGAAGGTCGATGAAATGGTCACCGTGCGTGATATCACATTGACCAGCACCTGCGAACACCATTTCGTGATGATCGATGGGAAAGCTACGGTGGCGTATATTCCAAAAGATGGCGTCATTGGCTTGTCGAAGCTCAACCGAATCGTTCAGTTTTTCTCTCAGCGTCCTCAGGTGCAGGAGCGCTTAACTCAGCAGATTTTGGTTGCGCTGCAAACGCTGTTGGGAACAAACAATGTTGCGGTCTCGATTGATGCAGTGCACTACTGCGTGAAGGCACGCGGTATTCGTGATGCGACTAGCGCAACGACCACGACATCGTTAGGCGGACTGTTTAAATCCAGCCAGAACACGCGTCAGGAATTCTTGCGCGCGGTACGCCACCACAATTAAGCCTCTTTTATTGGCGATGATGAGGCAAGTACAGGTTGTCATCGCCAAACTGATTATCGCTAAATCAGTAAGCATCTTCGCTTTTTCCCCGTCTGTGCATACAATCGCTACTTCGATGCTTTGAAAATGTAATTTGTATGCCTTCTCACACTATACCGTCACCTCATTTTCCACCCTCGCGGATCGTTGCGCTGGATTTCGCGCGCGGCATCGCTATTTTGGGCATTCTCCTGCTGAATATTACGGCGTTTGGTTTACCGCATGCGGCATATCTGAATCCTGCCTGGCAGGGACAAGCGACATTATCTGATGCCTTAACCTGGGCGGCGATGGATCTGATCGCGCAGGCAAAATTTCTGACGCTATTTTCTCTTCTTTTTGGTGCGGGATTACAGCTTCTGCTCTCGCGGGGGAAACGCTGGGTACATGCACGTTTGTTCTGGTTGATGGTCATCGGGCTAATTCATGCCATTTTTCTGTGGGATGGCGATATTTTGCTCGACTATGCGCTGATTGGGCTGGTGTGTTACGGCATGATTCGCCATGCGGAGAGCGGTCGATTGCTAATGCGTACTGGGGCTTTCCTGTATCTGGTGGGGATCAGTGTGTTGTTTGTGCTGAGCCAGATTCTGAATTTGCAACCGGGGCGATTCTGGTTGCCGGGCATGGCGGATATCACCTATGAGGTTTACTGGCGGGCCTTAGGTGGGCCCGTGGCGTGGGAGAATCGCGTTGATCTGTTAACGGAAAGCCTGTTATCGCTGGGCGTGCAGTATGGCTGGCTATTGGCGGGATCGATGTTACTCGGTGCAGGGTTGATGCGCAGCGGTTGGCTAAAAGGTGAGTTCAGTACCGCCCATTATCGCAACGTTGCCCTGTGGCTAATTCCGCTGGGGGTGGCAATTAACAGTATTGGCGTGGTGGGTCAGTGGCTGGTGGGCTGGGAGTATCGCTGGAGCGGGCTGTTATTGCAGATTCCACGTGAGTTGAGCTCACCATTACAGGCGATAGGGTATCTTGCGCTGTGTTATGGCTTTTGGACCACGCTGTGCCAGTGGCGAATCACGTATTGGATTACAGATATCGGGCGTATGGCGCTAACCAACTATTTGCTGCAAACACTGATTTGTGTGGTGCTGTTTAACCAGCTTGGCCTGTTTATGGCCTTCAGCCGCCTGCAACTGCTGGCGCTGGTTCCCGCTATCTGGGTCGTCAATCTGGTCTTTTCTCACTACTGGCTACGTTATTTCCGTCAGGGGCCGCTTGAATGGCTGTGGCGTAAACTCACCAATGCGATAGCGAAAGCCACGTAGAAAAATACGCTACGGAGTGACTTTCTCGTTCTGCTGCGTAGGTTCCGATGCTGTTCTCGTCGGTTGTTGGTAAGGCTTAGTCTGATTAACTGGTGAGGTCAGCACCTGCTCCGGCAGAACAGCAGGGTAGTCTGGCGCATCTTCTGGGATCTTATGCTCTGCTGGAATCGGCACCTGTGGGCCTAAAAAGCGTGGCTCGCGTTTGAGAATATACAGATCGAACAGCGCGCCCAGACGAGCGCCAAATTCACGAACTCGCACGGTCATCATATTTTTGGGGGAAGGTACGGCGTAACACTGCGCCTGAATACCAAGGTGCAGCGCGATGAATAGCGCACGCTCGCAGTGGAAACGCTGGGTAATGATGGTGAAATCGTTGGTATCAAACACCTTGCGCGTTCTGACGATGGAATCCAGCGTGCGGAACCCCGCGTAGTCCAGCACGATGTCCGAAGGCGGAACGCCCGCAGCGATCAAATCGCGGCGCATCGTCATCGGTTCATTGTAACTTTGCAGCGCGTTATCACCGCTTAATAGCAGATAGCTGACTTTACCGCTGTTGTAAGCGTTAATCGTCCCTTGCATACGGAACAGGTAATACTGATTGATCACGCCGGTACGGTAGTACTTTGCTGTCCCCAATACGACACCGACCTGACGTTTCGGCAAGGTCTGAAGTTCATCGTAAATGAATGGTGCGGTTTTCCAGCTGATCCAGCGATCGAGCGCAAAAGCAGAGAGCAGCAGCACGCCAATGAGGGCTAACAAACCGAATGTCAGGCGTTTCCACATGCTTATGCCTCAGGTAAGGCGAGTAGACTAATCATGCCTCAAGGCTACTTTACCTGACAGGGGGACGCAAGATGCAGGAGAGGAACGGGCGGTTTATTGATTGAATTTTCAGCATTCAGCCCAATATGGCATGAAAATAAAACGCCAGCCTTTCGAGCCGAAAAGCTGGCGTGATAAGCGTATTAAACGCGACTACCCCACAGATCGTATTCATCTGCGTGTTCGACTTTCACTTTGACGATGTCACCGACTTTCACGCCAGTTTCGCCGTTCAGATAAACTGCGCCATCAATTTCAGGGGCGTCAGCCATACTGCGGCCAATTGCGCCTTCTTCGTCAATTTCATCGATCAGTACCAGTACTTCACGGCCAATTTTATCCTGCAAGCGTTGAGTGGAAATCGCCTGTTGAAGCTGCATGAAACGGTGGAAACGTTCTTCTTTGACTTCTTCCGGCACCTGATCGGGCAATTCATTTGCCGCTGCGCCTTCGACTGGGCTGAATTTGAAGCAACCCACGCGGTCAAGTTTGGCTTCTTTCAGGAAGTCGAGCAGCATCTGGAAGTCCTCTTCCGTTTCGCCGGGGAAGCCGACAATAAAGGTCGAACGCAGCGTTAAATCAGGGCAAATTTCGCGCCAGCGCTTAATGCGTTCCAGCGTTCTTTCTACCGCGCCCGGACGCTTCATCAGCTTGAGAATCTTCGGACTGGCGTGTTGGAGCGGAATGTCCAGATAAGGCAGGATTTTGCCTTCTGCCATTAATGGGATCACATCGTCTACGTGCGGGTAAGGGTAGACATAGTGTAGGCGCACCCACACGCCTAGCGATGCCAGTTGCTCACACAGGCTGACCATGCTGGTTTTGACCGGTTGACCGTTCCAAAAGCCGGTGCGCTGCTTCACATCTGCGCCGTACGCCGAGGTGTCCTGAGAAATGACCAGCAGCTCTTTTACGCCAGCATTTACCAGGCGTTTTGCTTCATCCAGCACTGAACCGATTGGGCGGCTATCCAAATCGCCACGCATGGAGGGAATAATGCAGAACGTACAGCGGTGGTTACAGCCTTCTGAAATTTTCAGATAGGCATAATGGCGCGGCGTGAGTTTTACGCCTTGTTCAGGAACCAAGCTGGTAAACGGATTGTGCGTCGGTTTAGGGACATATTGATGTACGTGTGACAGCACTTGCTCGTAGCTGTGCGGGCCGGTAATTTCCAGAACCTTAGGGTGCACTTCGCGTATTTGATTTTCTTTGGCACCTAAACAGCCCGTCACGATGACTTTACCGTTTTCATTCAGCGCTTCGCCGATGGCTTCCAGCGACTCTTGCACGGCGCTGTCAATAAAACCACAGGTATTGACGATCACCAGTTCAGCGTCGTCATAACGTGGCACGACCTGATAACCTTCAGTACGCAGTTCGGTCAGAATCCTCTCGGAGTCGACGAGATTTTTCGGGCAGCCGAGTGAGACAAAGCCGATGCGTGGTTGCGGGGTGGAAATATTGCTCATAATGATAAAGAAATAGTCAGATTAGGGTTCGTTAGGGCAGCGATTGTACCGATGCATACATCAAATTCCTACAAGAAGATGAGGGATACTGCTGCCATGTATTGGTACCAATCTACGCCAGGTCGTTCGCGCATTGGCTCATCTCGTCAATTAGCGTATCAAGTGATGAAGGGGGAGGCAGCTGCCTTTTTTCCTTTTCAACCTTGATAAGGAAGGCGTATAGCGGGGCAGGTAAGATAAAAGCGTCCCTCAATGTAGTTGCAAGCTGTTTATTGAATAGATCATGTGGCTGGTCAAATCTGTTCCCGACGAATTTGACCTTCCCTTGCCGCGTTACGAGGCCCATAAATGAGCCACGCCCTAGCGGGCCAACGCTTTGTGTTGTTCAAAACGCTGACGTCTTGTCCTGAAACTCGAATTATTTAGGGTATATATGTGAGAAATCGTCCTTCCTATATCGGGTCTTATTTCAATCGTAGGATCGATTTCCCGTATCGTCGCTGACAATGAGACGACTAATTTTTGGAAAGGTTCTAACAAGGCCTTATTATAAAAAACCTTATTTTCATCATGCCAGTCTTTGCTGTTTTCTTCTTTTATCTTACTGAGTAACGTCAGGCTTTCTTTTTTAAATCCAGTAAGTATTGGCGATGTCGATTTCATTCTTGCCCCTACATTATCCTTCGATGGCAATATTCAAATAGTAATAGACTTTTGCCTGGAATTAAGCAAGAGGAAAATAGCCGTGGTTAAAAAGAGAACGATAATTGTGACTTAAGTCAAATTTTTATTTGGCTTATGAATTTTAGCTAGGAATGATAAAAAAGCTAATGCATACTTATTACAGAAATAAATAACTGTTTTCACTTTTATCAATAAGACTGATTCTAATTTTTACTTGTTAATTAAATTAATTAAGTCTTATGTATGTTGTTTTAATGAATTTCTAATAACGCCATTAAATTTATTTGTTTGATGTTTAAGTGAATTTTACGGCATTTAGGGTTTTCTGCTTATAACGATAAAAGGTGTCTAATGGCCAGTGAAGGAACAGATTATCTGTATACGAGTCAGTTCAATGTCAGAAAAACTGTCTCCGCTGGTCTAAAATGCATAAGCATGCCTAAGTTTTGGCATCATCATCCGATGGTGTTTGTACACACAGACTCTATTCCATTAAAAATCAGCGCGTTAAAATAACAAATATGATTTTAGACTTAACATAATAGAGTTTAAAGGTTTTCTCCTTGTTTCTAGTGTGAGTATTTTAAATGTTCTTTTTATATGAATAAGGAATAGCGATATGTTTAAACCAAACAGTGTCATTCTCTATGTCAATGATGTCGATGCCAGTACAACGTTTTATACGTCTATTTTTGGAGAGGGCCCTATTGAAGCTTTCCCCGGTTTTTCTGTGTTTTCATTGAAAGATGGGTTTATCCTGGGGTTACAGACAAAGCACGATATTGAGCCTAAACCTGAACCTGCCTTTGGTGGATTTGAACTGTGCCTAAGTGACATTTCAATTGAGGAAGTCGATGCTATTTATAATGACTTTGCATCCCGTAATGTTCCTATGGCGTTGACGCCGACCAGACTAGAGTTTGGTTATACATTTGTTGCACTCGACCCGGACGGACATCGAATTCGCCTTTGCGCGACAGATACTAGCGGTATTGAAAAACTGTAATTTACCGACTGGCTTTATTCTTTTTATATTACATTCTTTGGAATAAAGTCAGTTTATTTATCTTAAATAAATTATAAAAAGCACTTATCGGTGCGATATGACCCTGCCTGCCACTCCATGAAAATGAATATCTGTCCCAAATACTGAGGAGAATAATGTGGGAAAAGTATGGTTTATTACGGGGGCTTCCCGTGGTTTCGGCCGTATATGGACGGAAACGGCATTGCGACGTGGAGATTGCGTCATTGCCGCTGCGCGTGAACCAGAAAAATTAGCAGATTTATGTAAGTTATTCGATGACAGACTGTTACCGGTTACGTTGGATGTGTGCGATCGGGCGGCAGCCGTGCAGGCGGTAGAAAAGGGTGTTCATAAGTTTGGCCGGATTGATGTGGTCATCAATAATGCCGGATATGCGCTTTTCTGCCCGGTGGCGGAGGTTCCAGAATCTGATGCTAGGAAAATTATTGAAACGAATTTTCTTGGTTCCCTATGGGTAATACAAGCCGTATTACCGTTATTAAGAGAGCAGAGGAAAGGGCACATTATTCAAATATCCAGCATTGCTGGTTTAATGGCCTTCCCCGGCATGGCGATGTATAACGCGACTAAATGGGCCGTGGAGGGGTTAATTGAAACATTGGCTGGTGAAGTCGACGCATTTGGTATTCATGTCACGTTAGTTGAGCCCGGCCCACATTTAACCGACTGGATTGGCTGCTCTGCTACCCGACCGCCTCATAGTGACATTTATCCTACCCTGGAGGAGATGCAGCAGCGTTGGCCCCGATTAATTCCTGCTGCACCGGAAAGTGTGGCACAGCCAATGATGGAATTGGTTGACGCGACTAAACCACCGTTGCGAATTTTATTAGGGGAAGGGTTAAAAACGCTGATTTTAAAAAATGGGCAGCATCGTCTGGCTGAATTTATATAATGTATTGATTATAAAAACCCTACTTCATAAGGAATAAGGAAATATCATGAAGCATAGCGATACGCGTGAAAACAATCGGAAAACAGTTAAGCAGTACATGGAAACTTTAGGGCAGACTAGGCTATCAAGACATGAGCTCTTTGATGATGAAGGGTACGGTGGATTATGGACTACAGATACAGGAGAGCCAGTTGTCACTAAAACTAAAAAGCGGTTAGCTGAACATGCGGTGTGGTCATTAGCCTGTTTTCCCGATTGGCAATGGTATAACGTCCAGATATTCGATACCCAGGACCCTGATATTTTCTGGGTGGAATGTGATGGGAAAGGCGAAATTAATTTTAAAGGATATCCAAAAGGATATTATGAAAACCATTTTATTCATTACTTTCAATTTAAAAATGGAAAAATTTTTATCCAAAAGGAATTTATGAATCCTTGCGAACAATTTCGTGCGCTTGGAATACCTGTTCCAAAGATAATGCGTGTAGGCATTCCCACTTAATTTCATTTTTATTATTTCTATGTCAATCGCATGATGATGCGATGGTCTTTTACGCTTCAAATATTGAAGAGGATATGACATGGCTATACCCCAGATAGAAGAGTACGATCTTGGTTCTCCAGCGCTGTCGGTAAAAAATAGCGTCTCATGGAATATTGAACCTTCCCGATCTTTACTTTTAGTTCATGACATGCAGGATTTTTTCCTCGCTCCGCTGCCAACAATGCTGCGTAATACACTAATAAAAAATTGTGAAAAATTAATTGATTGGGCAAGAAAGCACTCTATTCCTATTGTCTATACCGGACAGAAAGGAAATATGACGCCGAAAGAACGTGGCCTGCTTTATGATTTCTGGGGCGCCGGCATGAATGCCGAACCTGCTCATACTAAGATTACGTCGGCATTATCCCCACAGCCTGAAGATCATGTATTGAAAAAATGGCGATATAGCGCTTTTTTCTCCTCACCGTTGGATGAAATTTTTAATCGTAACCAAAAAGACCAAATAATTATATGTGGTGTCTATGCGCAGATAGGGATTTTGACAACGGCACTCGATGCATACTCTCGTGATATTGAGGTTTTCCTCGTTCAGGACGGCATTGCTGATTTTTCGTGTGCGCTGCATCAGAACATGTTGACTTATGCCGCTTCATGCTGCGCTTCTATTCTGCCTGTAGAAGAGGTGCTGAAATGAATACGGAAGCCAGCATCACTGAATTGCTTAAGCACTGTATAGGCAGAGAAAATCATTCATTTGCATTGTTGTTCCGGCCAGAGAGAAACATTTATCCCGAAATCGAAATAATAGAGGGCGATGAGCAACAACTGGCGTGTTTGAATGATTTAAACGATCTTCTGGTGAAAAAAGAGGGGGAGGAAACGCAAGATGTATTACTCCTTGCCCCCTATCGCCAGATTATAGAGCGGGGCTATTCCGCGATTGACGACCATAAACCCCTGATTGCGATCACCATTACGGATTACAACACCGTACCGCTACACAAGGCGTTAACGTGTTTGCCCAGTGTCGCCGTGGATGTCAAAAATGCGCATTTCACGCCGTCTGATGAGGAGTACGCCCGCACGGTCGCTGAGGTTATCCAGAACGAAATTGGAACCGGACAGGGCGCAAATTTCGTGATTCGCCGCGCTTATAACGCGACGCTAACCGACTACAGCTCGGAGATGGGATTAACCATCTTTAAAAATCTGCTGCTACAAGAGAACGGCGCGTATTGGACGTTCTTTATTCAGTGCCGTGATATGACATTAATAGGCGCCTCTCCTGAGCGGCATATCACGCTGGATGAACAACGTGTCTCCATGACACCCATCAGCGGCACTTACCGTTACCCGCCGACTGGTCCGACTCTCGAAGGGCTTATTGACTTTTTATCGAATGAGAAAGAGGAAGATGAACTGTCAATGGTTCTTGATGAAGAACTGAAAATGATGACCAGAATTTGCGACTCGGATGTAAAAACCTTTGGCCCGTTTTTAACGCCGATGTCACGTTTGGTGCATACAGGGTACCGACTTGAAGGGCATTCTTCGCTCTCTGTCCCCACGATTCTTCAACGGTCTTTATTTGCACCGACGGTAACTGGCAGTCCTCTCGAAAACGCGACGCGGGTTATTGAGAAGTATGAATCATCCGGCAGAGGCTACTACAGCGGTTTTGCCGCACTGCTGGGACAAACATCTGGAAAGCCCTCGATTGACTCGGCCATTTTGATCCGGACGACCGAAATTGATCGGACTGGAACTATGACCATGGGGCTAGGTGCGACACTAGTGAGAACCTCAGATCCTGCTTCGGAAGCGGCGGAGACGAGAGCTAAGGCTGCGGCATTTCAGTGTGCTATGGGGCTAACTAACTGTTCAAAATCTATTTTTCAAGACGAGCAGGTGACGGCTGCGTTGCAAAAGCATAACCAACGCCTTGCCGCGTTCTGGCTCGATAATCACTCAGCAGCACGTTCAAAAACGGGTGATACAGGACATGCCCTACTGGTCGATAACGAAGACGCCTTTACCTCGATGATGGAATATCAGCTTCGCGCTATGGGGTTGAGTGTTCGTCTTGTGCATTATTCCTCCTCTTTTCGCATTGAGCCGAACGAACTCTTGATCATTGGCCCCGGTCCCGGCGATCCGAGGGACCTTAGCGATGTACGAGTGATTAGAAGTCGTAAATTGATGCTGAATGCGATGCGACAGTGCCATCCGTTTATTGCCGTTTGTTTTGGCCACCAGATTCTGTGCGCCTCACTGGGATACCCCATTGCAGCGCTGGACTACCCTAACCAGGGGATTCAAAAAGAGATTTCTTTTTTTGGCAGGGTAGAGAAAGTGGGGTTCTACAACACCTTCACCGCCATTGATGATCATAACGTTCCGCCAGGTTTTCAGGGGGAAATTCGTGTTTCTCGTGATGAGATCACAGGGCATATCTTTGGCCTCCGCGGGCCGCGTTTTTCCTCCATGCAGTTTCACCCAGAGTCGGTCTTGACCCTTGATGGGCCACGAATTCTCTATGAATCAATACAACAGATGGTGATGTCATGATGATGGAATGGGTGTGGTGGGAACTCACAGAAAACGATCCCGATATCAAAGATCTACGGGAGCAACTTACGCAACGGGATGTGATTGCCTGGCATTCGGTGGAGGCACTTCAGGAGAAATACTGGGTGATGAATCATTCACCCACGCGTTGGGGGGCGATCATGCTGTGGCGTGAAAAGAAACCCGCCCTGGCAGATTTACCGCCGAATCGTTCGACTGAAATGATCGGGCGAGCGCCGGATAAGCGTATGAGTTTTACCGTCGCCGCCTGTTGTCTGAATGAATCGCACCTGGCTCCGCTTGCTTCTCTATTTGCGGAGGGTTTATGCACCACTATGCCATCGTAAATGCGTTCAGCGATAGGCCGCTGGCAGGGAATCCGGTCGCTGTCTTTTTTGACTGCGATGAGCTGGAAACCAATATCATGCAGCGCATTGCGGCTGAAATGAGGCTGTCAGAATCAACATTTGTATCCCAGCCGAAACATGGCGGTGATGTCCATGTCCGCATTTTTACCCCCGTCAATGAACTGGGTTTTGCAGGACATCCGCTGCTGGGAACGGCGCTCGCTTTGTCCCTGCGTCTAGGGAAAAGCACGCTGAACATTGAAACCGCGAAAGGCATTTTTCCTTTTACTCTGGAATACCCCAAACGGCTAGGAGACGCTGTCGTCGCGCATATTGATATGGTTCAGCCTGAACCGATGATTCAGATGTATACCCAGACTGACGCGCTATTACACGCATTGGGTGTGCCGTGCAGCACCTTGCCAGTTGAAATGTATGACGTCGGTCCGCGGCATGTCTTTGTCGGCGTTGAAACGCTGGAAATGCTTTCTGCACTTGTGCCCGATCAGCGTGCGCTCTCTCGGCATGAAAACATGGCCGCACTTTGCTTTTGCGGTACCGGTAATGCGTGGCGTATGCGTATGTTTTCTCCTGCTTATGGTGTGGTGGAAGATGCAGCGACGGGCTCTGCCGCCGGGCCTTTGGCGCTGCATCTTGCCAGGCATGGTGTCACACGTTTCGGCAGAACACTGGAAATTTTACAGGGCGTGGAGATGGGACACCCATCTAAAATGTACGGTCTTGCACAGGCTGATGGAGAGAAATATCGGCTATACGCTGGTGGACATGCGATACAAGTCGCGCAGGGAACCTATTTCATTTAAAGGGGAATCATGATGGGCAGCAGTGATTTTGAAAGCATGAGCGGAAAGGCTAATTCCGACTTTCTGCACTTTCATGCCGCATTACACGACCCTATAGCACGCGCACAGGCATGGGTGAAAGAAGCCATGGACGAAAAGGTCCGAGAGCCCCGGGCGATGGTATTAACCACCGCGAATGAGCAAGGTGAGATGAGCTCAAGAGTGATGGCTATTCTCGATTTCGCGGAGCAGGGCATTTTATTCGCGACACACAGATGTAGCCGGAAAATTCAGGACATTCAAGGTAATTCCCACGCGTGCGGCCATTTTTACTGGAAAGAACTCGGCAGACAATTATCAGTCAGCGGTCACGTGATCGCTATGCCACATGAGGTCGCCGTTGAAGTGTGGGAGCAACGTCCTGTTCCATTGCACGCGATGTCAACGGTGTCGCACCAAAGCCAACCATTGCTGGATAGCCATAAACTCTGGGCTGCGGCAGAGGAGCTTGAGAATAAAGGGCCGCTTCCCTGTCCAGAGCGCTTTTCTGTTTATCAGCTTATCCCTCAATCCATTGAGTTTTGGGCGTCAAGTTCAGATCGTCTGCACAGACGCCTGCGTGTTGAACGTGGGCAAGACGAATGGCGTAGTACCTGGTTGCAGCCGTAGCAGAGGGACACAATGAAAAATTTACCGAATTTTGATGCTCATCTGAAGCACATGATGCAATGGCATTTTTCTACGCAGACAGGAACGCCTTTCTGGTTGGAAAGGCGAGAGACATTGGATTTTGATCCGTTAACAGACATCAACACTTTCGACGATCTGGCACGTTTTCCTGATGTCGCTGATTTGCTACGTGACGTGCCTGTCGAGCGGCTTATCCCACGTGGTTTGCGTGATGAGAAAATAGCGGGCGTATTTGAAAGTGGGGGCACTACCGGTAAGGCTAAACGGCTTGTGGTATTCCAGTCCTGGCTCGATGAATTGGTGGCGTGGCGGCTGGATCAACCACATCCTGATGGCGAACAAAATGTGGGTAATACGCTGGCGCTTGTCCCCACAGGCCCACATGTCGTCGGGGCGATCAATCGCTGTCGGGCGTCAGCCAAAGGCGGACTGTTTTTTACCGTCGATCTCGATCCCCGCTGGGTTAAGAAATGTATCCAGAAAAATGATGTCGGGAGTAAGCAAGCCTATGCTGAACATATTATCGAACAGGCGGAAGATATTCTTTTCACTCAGTCTATTCAATATCTTATTGCCACACCGCCTATTCTTGAATATATGGCAAGACGTCCTGCATTAATTACCCGAATGAATCAAACGTTGAAAGAAATCACCTGGGGTGGGACGCAAATGGACTCCGATACCCAGCTGTTTTTGCAAGCGGAAGTCTTTCCTTCTGTTCCCATTAGAGCCAGCTACGGCAGTACGATGATTTTAGGTGAAGCTAAATCACGAAACGTGCCTGATATCGCCACGCCAGCGATTTTCGATAGTTTTGCTCCCTACGTTCTCTTTGATGTTCAGGACGCGCAGACCCGCACCCCTGTTGCGTTTGGCTCGCGCGGCCAGGTGGTTATGCATCATCTCAGCTGTTATGCCTTTTTTCCCAATATTCTTGAACGCGATACCGCGATTCGCATGCCACGAGAAGATAACTTCCCCGGTGCTGCAGTCAGTCAGGTTGCGCCGCTGTCGACGGTTGCCGGGAATGTGGTGATAGAGGGGGTATATTAATGAATGACGTCTCTCCCTCTTCACATGTGGTGACGCCTGAAAAGGCCATAACCGATTATGGTATCGATGCTTCAGCATTAGGGCGCCGCTATGTTACACAACGGCGTATCTGGGTTAACGATCTGCTGGATGTTCCTGTTGCAGACATGAGCATCGCCCCCCCTATCTATATCCACAATACGATCGATGCGATGAAGTCTGCGCCGGTTTTGCCGTTGGCAGAGATTCATGCAGCGATAACTGAGGCGGCGGAACGGTTCCAGTTCGGCATACTTGAGGGCTTATCCCCCGATGAATATTGCCAACGGGTGCACCGCACCACGGGCTTACCGTCTAACGTCATTCAGGAAGCGCTGACGTCAATTGCCAACGCGTTGCGAATAATGCCTGAAACACTCGACATTGGGATGCCGAGAGGGGCTAGGTGGTCCTGGCGCGATCCTGATGCATTGGCAGGATGCAGTCTTTTCAGCCGTAAAGGAGACACATTTTCGGTTCTTGCAGCGGGTAATGGACCTGGCATTCATGCACTGTGGCCGCAAGCTGTGGCACTGGGCTACCGTGTTCTGGTCAGGCCATCATCACGGGAACCGTTCACTGCACAGCGTGTTATTTCCGCACTAGCCATGTCAGGTCTGGAAAATTACGTCGCGTTCATTCCCACCGATTATCGAGGCGCCGATGCGTTGGTTACCTCAACGGATTTTACATTGGCCTATGGCGGTTCGGAGATGGTAGAAAAATACCGACACCATCCGACGGTGCGAATACAGGGCCCCGGGCGTTCCAAGATCGTTGTTGGCGCGGATGCCGATCGTGATGAAGCGGTTGCCTTGGTAGCAAAATCCATGACCGATCTCGGTGGTGCCGCATGTGTATCAACGAGTGCTGTACTGGTTGAAGGTGACGTCACGGATTTTTGTCAGAGGCTGCGGTTGGCGCTGAAGCATATCCCCGCGCATCGCTTACCTCTCGGATCGGCCAAAACTGTCGAGCAATTATCACGCGTATCGGGCGATAGCATTCATCATCCGTTCGACGCTCCGCTAACGCCGTTTGGTTACCTTCTTCAGCCGGCCGTTATCGAGCTTAGCGAATTCGACGATCCCCGGCTTCAGCAAGAACTTCCATTTCCCTGTGTCTTCGTGGCGCCTTACCTCGCGACGAAAAGCATATCCATGTTGGCGGGGTCACTGGTCGTTACCGTTTTCTCCCGCCAACAGAAACTACTCAGGCCGGTACTGGATGAATCCAGTATCAGTAATGTTTATATCGGCGCTATTCCTACAACCTGGATGTCATTGCTGGTTCCGCATGATGACTATCTCTGCACATTTCTGATGTGCAGCCGTGGGGTGCGTGTGAATGCATTCTGGGATGACGTAACCACTACAGGGGAAAAACAGTGACAACACCTTATGCATTAATCTTTGGACCCGCAGACGTTTCACACATGATGGCGGATATGCAGCAACTCTATGCACATCATCCACAGGTTCGCGCCCGGTTTGAACATATTGCCAGCGTGGCGGACGTGAGCGTGGCGGTAATTCTTCGCCAGGCACCGATTCCTGACGATTTTTCATGCATTCAGGTCGTGTCACTCGGTTTGCTTGCCGGCATGTTGGGTATTGCTGATAGCGTCGTTGCACAGCGCGGTGAACCATGTTGTGCAGGCGGTATTAGCTTGGGTGAAGTCGCGGCGCTTTGTGCTTCCGGCGCATTGACGATCGATGATGCGGTTGCGCTCATCCACTTACGGGTAGATCGGCCAGAAACGGAGGATGAGACCGTAGGATTCGTCCTGTCCACGCAAGAAGGCGATCGTGATTTTTACCATCAGCCGCCTGAAATGCGGATTTCGGTGGACTATGGCTTAATCCAACAAGGGGTCGGCTCGCTGTTAATGGTGTCTGGGTTGCGCCGGGTGTTGGAAGGGAAAGGGCAGGAAGGGTCGGGGATGCTGGAGGTACTTCCACCCTCGCTCTGTCAGTCTGCCTACCACACGCCATATCGGCAGCGAATTGCCCAGCAGGTACAAGCTTATCTGGAGACGAAAAAATTGCTGTCCCCGCGTTACCCGATAGTGACGTGTCTGGATGGGCTCGATGTCGTGAACGATCCCGACGGCGTACAGGTCATGAGTGTGCGTGGCGAAACGGAGCGGTTGTCTGTGCCTACCATGATTCAACAGATACAGCGCCTGGGCGCAGTTGAGACAGTGTGTATTGGTCCTTTTCTTCGCAGCCTGAACATGGATTTTGGTATGCCTGCTTCTTTTTGGGATGAGAAATGGGTGACTGACATTTATCCGGCGGCGTAGGCCATTTGATCGCAAAACCAGGAGGAATCATGTCAGGTGATAATACGAATATGACGGCAGGGAATGTTTGTAGGCGAAATAAAGAAACCGCGAATGCGGTAGCGCAGATTCTTGATGCTTTTTCGCATCACGCAGATAAAACAGCGCTAATTAACGCAAAATTCGCAGTCAATTACACGGAGTTTGAACGGCTTGTTGTCTCGGTTCAACAGTCGTTGATGACGTCTGGCGTTAAGAGAGGGGATGTTATTGGGCTACTTTTATGCCGCGATCAATGGTTAGTCCCGAGTATGGTGGCGGCTTTGGCACTGGGCGTAACCTTTGTTCCACTAGATCCCTCCTATCCCTTATCCCGATTGCAGCAGTACGTTGAAGTCGCCAGACCGACGTTGCTGCTCAGCCACCCAGATAATGGCGCATTGGCACGTGAACTTCACGATAGCGTTATCTATCCCGAACGAGGAGTCGAGGGGAATTGGGTGTGTCTGGATATACAACAGGATGATACTGCCTATATTTTGTTCACCAGTGGCTCAACGGGACAGCCCAAAGGCGTCAGTATCGGGCATAAGGCGTTGGGCAATTTTCTCTCGGCGATCGGCAAGCGTTTGCAAATGCAGGCTTCGGACGTTTTTCTGGCGCACACGACGGTGGCCTTTGATATTTCGATTCTTGAACTGCTTTATCCTTTAACGCTTGGCGGGACGGTTCTGCTGGCGAGCAATAGCGACGTGAACGAGATTGACCGTCTGCTTCCGCTGATCGCCAGAAGCCATTTTGTGCAGGCTACGCCGAGCTTGTGGAAGATTCTGCTGGCGACAGGGTGGCGCCCTAATGCCTCTGTGACGATTTTGTCTGGTGGAGAGGCACTACCTTTGCCAGTGGCAAGGAAGTTGAATCAGACATGTCGGCGCTTATGGAATCTTTATGGACCGACTGAAGCGACGATCTGGACATCCTGTGGATGCGTCGAAAAAGACGCGACCTTTATTTCTATCGGTGAACCTTTAGAAAATACGCAGCTACATGTTCTGGATGAGGATCTTCAACCCGCCACAGAAGGCCAGTTATATCTATCAGGAGTTGGTCTGGCGCTGGGCTATTACGGCAACCCAGAGGGAACGGCGAGTGCTTTCTTCACCCATCCTCAAAGCGGTGTAAAAATCTATCGCTCAGGCGATCGAGTGCGGATGCACCCGCAGGGAAAATTGGAATGGTTGGGCAGAGGGGATGGAGAGATCAAAATCAGGGGGAATCGTATTGGTGTAAAAGAAATCGAACATGCCTTAGAAAATCTTCCCGGTATCGCAGGCGCTGTCGTCGCCGCCAAACCCTTTGCCGGACACGGCGACGATATGCTGACAGCCTATGTGATCAGTCAGAACTCACCGTCAAAAGCGGAACTGGAGCAGGCGCTTCACAAGGTGCTTCCTGCCTATATGGTACCTGATTTATTTGTTGTACTCGCCACATTCCCTTTGCACCCGAATGGAAAATTCGACAGGAAATCACTCCCCGAACCAACGTGGGATAACACCTTGCACCATGAAACGCATGACGGGAGCTCTGTCCATCGTAACGCACATTTTAACGCAGTGGTGGCCATCATCTGTGACGTGTTTTCGACCACCCTAGGTCAAGCCGATTTTCATGAGACAGCAAATTTTTTCGATCTGGGTGGAAACTCTGCACTGGCGGTGATTTCCGCAGGGATGATCGGCGCAAGATTGGAGAAAAAAGTGCCCGTTGCTCTGATTGCTGCTTTAGAAAGCCCTAAAGCGATCGCGGAAAAAATACTGTATACCGAGCAGTAAGGTCTCGTCTGGGGCAGGGCGATGCCAGTGCCACTCTGCGTCATGCTTGTGCGAAGGGAGGAAAAATGAATAACGAAGAACAACTACATGAAATATGTCACTTCATGAATCAGGAACGCCTATTAACGTTGAGCGCTGCGGCAGAAGGGCAAGTGTGGTCTGCCAGTTGTTTTTATCATTTCCAGCAAGATGAAATGACAATGTATGTCATGAGCGATATTACCACACGCCATGCCAGTCTTATGCTTAAGGCGCCGGAGGTTTCAGGTACGATTACGGGATCTGACATTTCACTGATGCAACTGAAAGGCTTGCAATATCATGCTGTTGCATCGCTGCTGTCGACAGAGCAGGAGGGCATCGCCCGTGCGCGTTATTATCAGCGTTACCCGCTTAGCCGTGTCATTACCCGTCCAATATGGTCTTTAAAGCTAATAGAAATCAAATTCATGCAGAATCGTTTGGGAGTGAAACGATGTATGAGTTGGCACTGCTCGACCCGGTCGGAGAAGGGACTATGAAGAAGAAAAATCTGGCTATTATTGGTGGTGGCGCTGCGGGAGTGGTTGCCGCATGGCGATTACGAAACACGCACAACGTCACTCTCTTTGAGGCCAATAATTATATTGGAGGCCATGTTTACACGCAGCGAGTTGATATAGGAAAAGGGGGAAGTGTGCCTATTGATATGGGGGTTGAATATTTTAACGAACGTATTTCTCCCAATGTGTTCAATATATTACAAAAGTTAGGTATCGGCAGCTATGTTGCCCCTTCCTCTTTCCATGCATATTTTCCCAGTAAGAAACAGTATTGGAGCAACGTCACATTGGAGGGCCCGTTGCGTCAGGCCATACAGGAGGAATGCAGTCGCTTCCAACTCGGCATGTCTGAAGTGATGAGCTCTGGTGACCCTCGGTATAAAGCGATGACAATTGAGGAGTATTTAAGTGAAAAAGGGTATTCTGAGACGTTTATTTATCAGGCTCTGTATCCCATGATGAGTATTTCTACGGGATGCAATGTCGATCTACGCACATACCCACTGATGTTTTTTGCAATCTCATTTAATGCCAATCTGGTTTCGTTTTTTTCTCCAGGATACTGGCGAAAAGTTCGCGGTGGGATGCAACGCTATTTGCAGGTGCTCGCCGAGACGCTGGGAGAACACATAAAGCTTGATACCGCGGTGAAGTCGGTGAAGCCGTGCAGAGGGAAGGTTAGGGTTTGCTATGGCGATCGGGAAGTCTCGTTCGATGCGGTGATTTTTGCCACTTCGGCGGAAGTCACATTATCTTTACTTGCTGAGCCAACGCACAGACAACAGGAAATATTATCCTCGTTTGAATACCACGATATCACCAGCGTCGCGCACCATGATACTGACTACCTTAACACAGACACCCCATCACATTATTTCAACTTTCGCCAGTTTACTGGCACCCAAGCACATCATACTCACTTATTCGGCAGTGTGACACGAGTGAACAATGCGTTAATGGCGTATCAGAATATTACGAAGCCTTTATTGGTGACGCTTGATCCTACGCAGCCTATTCACGATGAAAAGGTCGTGAAAACGTGTCATTGGCGTGCAGCCAAACAGCGACCTGCGGATTTCATGCATAAAATGCGATTACGCGAGTTACAGGGTAAAGATAACCTGTGGTTTTGCGGGGTAGATACCAGTCTAGCTGGGCATGAGGGTGCTGTAGTGTCCGGTATGGTTATTGCTGACAGATTAGGGGCCCCCTATCCTTATAAAGATGACACGCTAGCGTTTATTCAATTTCGGATAACTAAAGATATTATGGGCGTGAAAACACGTCATGAAGCGTTAAAAGATGCGCTATCAGGATTGATGTTTGTTTTAGCTAAAAAACTCGCTCTCCATAAAACGCTGTCTTATAAATTCGTAAAGGATTTCATCATGTAAATGCAGCGGTCTCCAGCGTTATTCGGTTGGCGTCGGCGCAGGTGATCATTTATACCGTTACGCCTTTAATTTCTTCAATAAATGTAAACCTCGCACCGTTTTTTTGCACAAACACCGCCTGCCGCCTAAATTTACAGGACTTTTGTTGGATGGAGACAACGCTATGTCCGCTTGCTTGATGCCTCGAAACTCTGCTTCACACACTGTGTTACGACGATTTTCTGCTGCGCCATACTGGCTGCTGCTTAGCGCAACGTTGCTGTTTTCCAGCCAGTTATTGGCGGCGGAACCGAAGGTGACGGAATTGCAGGATAAGCTGGATCACCCGTGGTCATTAGCGTTTTTGCCGGAAGAACAGGGCATTCTGATTACTGAGCGTGCCGGGAATTTACGCTTATGGAAAGCGGGTAGCGCGTTGTCTGCCCCCATCGCTGGCGTGCCGAAGGTCTACGCTAAATCACAGGGCGGGTTGTTGGAAGTCGCGTTATCGCCGGATTTTGCACAGAATCGGCGCATCTATCTGAGCTTTGCTGAAGAGGGGAGCGATGGCAAAGCGGGAACCGCTGTCGGGTATGGCAAACTTTCTGAGGATAATAAACGGTTAGAGAATTTCACGGTCTTCTTCCGTCAGGAACCGAAGCTGTCGACGGGTAACCATTTTGGCGGCAAGCTGGCCTTTGATCGACAGGGGCATCTGTTTATCGCATTGGGTGAAAACAACGAGCGCCCGACTGCACAGGATCTGGATAAATTACAGGGTAAAATTGTTCGCCTGACGGTAGATGGCAAGGTGCCGTCCGATAACCCGTTTGTTAACACACCTAATGCGCGGTCGGACATCTGGTCTTATGGACACCGTAACCCACAGGGATTGGCGATTAATCCCTGGTCTGGCGTGCTGTGGGAAAATGAACATGGTCCGAAAGGCGGCGATGAAATCAACATCCCTAAAGCGGGTGAAAATTACGGCTGGCCGATTGCGACACACGGCATTAACTATTCTGGGTTGCAAATTCCAGAAGCGAAAGGAAAAGAGATCGCCGGGATGGCGAACCCTGATTTCTACTGGGAAAAATCACCGGGTATCAGCGGAATGGCCTTCTATAACAGCGATCGTTTTCCGCAGTGGAAAAATTCGGTCTTCATCGGCGCACTGGCAGAAAAGAACCTGATTCGCTTGACGCTTGATGGCGACAAGGTCGCGTCACAAGAGCGTTTGCTGAATGACCGAGGTGAACGCATCCGCGACGTAAGGCTGGGGCCTGATGGCTACCTCTATTTGCTAACCGATCACGACAATGGCAAATTGCTGAAAGTCGGGCTGGAGTAAAAAATCAGGCACCGCAAGGTGCCTGTATTCACTTAAGACAGCGGGGTCATGACGTGTTTTTGATAAGCCGGACGCTCGGTTAGCTGCTGATACCAGCGCTCCAGATGAGGATGTGTCTGACGTTCAATCGGCATATTCAGCCAGCCGTAGACCACGCAGCCTAACGGAATATCACCAACGCCAAACCGATCGCCGGATAGCCATTGCTGACGAGCCAGAACCGTATCGACAATACCGAACAGACGTTCGCATTCGGCCATGCCTTTCTGTACCAATGCCATATCGCGTTTTTCCGGCGCGACACGCACCATATTAATGAACACGGGGCCGAAAGAAGCCGCAAGCGAGCTCGTCCAGTCCATCCACTTTTCTGCACCCGCACGTTCGCCCGCATCAGCGAAATACAGCGAATTCTGGCCGTACTGTGCCGCCAGATAACGCACGATAGTGTTGGATTCCCACAGTACCAGATCGTCGTCCTGTAAACAGGGGATGAGGCCATTAGGGTTCATAGCCAGATAATCGGCATCATGGTTACGGCCGAATTGCCCGCCAACCGCAATGTGTTGGTAAGGCAGCGCAAGCTCTTCCGCGCACCACAGGACTTTCTTGACGTTGGTCGAATTGTCACGACCCCAAATCGTTATCATAGCTACCTCTTTCTGCATAAAGGATGTTCAGATGTTTGCGACAGTTGATGAGAAATAATGATATGCCTTTTTAGTCTTTATGATTTAACTTGTCATTCTTAATAATGACAGCAAGTTACATTTAGACAGGAAAGTTACACAATGAAATTGACGCATTCTGTTCGCGCCGCGCTGGGCATCACGCTGTTTGCTGCCGGTATGCAACTTGCTATGGCCAGCAGCGATCCGCAGACGATCACGTTTGGCGTGGCACCGGGGCCGTATGGCGATATGGTGAATCTGGCGATTAAACCTGAGTTGGTGAAAAAAGGCTACAAGGTCGTCGTGCGTGAGTTCAGTGATTACGTTCAACCCAATTTGGCACTGGCCAACGGCAGCATCGACGCCAACCTCTTCCAGCATACGTTGTATCTGGAGAAATTTGCCGCCGATAAAGGGTTAAAAATTTCTCCACTCATCGTGGTACCGACGGCCAGCATGGGCTTCTATTCGAAGAAAATCACATCGCTGGATGAACTGAAAAAAGGGGACGTAATTACGCTCTCTAACGACGCAACCAATCTGGCGCGTGGCCTGCGTTTCCTGCAATCAATGGGCTTGATTACGATTAAGGCCGACATTGATCCAACCAAGGCTTCCGAGAAAGATATTCTTGAAAACCCACGCGGGTTAGTTTTCAAACCGATGGAAGCGGCACAGCTGCCTCGTACGCTGGATAGCGTGGCGGCGTCGCTGGTGAACGGTAATTTTGCGCTGGCATCGGGCATGAAACTGTCATCGGCCATCAAGCTGGAAACGCTGGATGAAAATCTGAAGAATATTATTGCTGTGCGTACCGACGATCTCGATAAGCCATTCGTGAAAGACACAAAAGCGATCGTAGAATCACCTGCGTATGCCGCTGTGATCAACGATCCGGCGTTGATGTATAGCCAATTCCAGAAACCTGAGTGGATGCAGGCGAAAACGCCAGCGCCCGCACAGTAAGCGTTAAGCTGCACCGAATACGATTTGGCCGGTCTATGACCGGCTTTCTTCTTTTCCGCTCAGGCTAGGAGTTTGCGGATAATGATTCAGTTAGAAGGGGTAAGCGTTGACTTCTCACAAGGGAAGCAACCATCAAATCTCGCGGTAGACAACGTGTCGCTGCACATCCAGCGCGGAGAGGTTTACGGGATTGTCGGCACCAGCGGTGCGGGGAAAAGTACGCTGCTGCGAACCATCAACCTCTTGCAGCGACCGACCTCCGGCCGTGTGCTTGTTAATGGCGTGCTTATCAGCAAATTAGCAGGGCAGCCACTGCGGGAACAGCGGCAAAAAATCGGCATGATATTTCAGCATTTCAACCTGATGCAGACGCGTACTGTGACAGAAAACGTCGCCTTCAGCCTGAAGGCTGCGGGAAAATCGAATGCAGAAATCACTCTGCGCGTGCCGGAAATTCTGAGTCTGGTCGGTTTGTCGGATAAAGCGTCGTCTTACCCGGCACAGCTCAGCGGCGGTCAGAAACAGCGAGTGGGCATCGCCAGAGCGATTGCCAACGATCCTGAAGTGTTGCTGTGCGATGAGCCGACTTCGGCGCTCGATTTGGAAACGTCAGCCGCCATTCTGGCGCTGCTGAAAGAGATTAACGAGAAATTGGGCATTACCATCGTGCTGATTTCCCATGAGATGAGCGTGATTAAGGCCGTCTGCGATCGGGTCGCGGTGATGACGGGCGGTCGGGTTGTGGAAGAGGGCGATGTTTTCGATATCTTTGCTACGCCGCAGCACGCGTTTACCCGCCAACTGGTGTCCCATACGCTCGATCTCGCATTGCCGCCTCGTTTACTGGAAGATTTGCAGGGCACATTGTTGAAGATTCTGTTCGTCGGTGAATCCGCCGAGCAACCGGTGTTGTCGGACGTGGCGACGCGCTTTGGCGTGTCCGTCAATATCCTGCACGGTAAGATCGAATACATCGGCAACCGTGCGCTAGGCATACTCGTGGCGCTCTTGACTCATCCATCTGACCCTGAAAAAGTGGCGGAAGCGGTGGAACATATTCAGGTAAGAACGGCGAACGTGGAGGTGTTACATGGCTGATTTATGGATCGATCTGATCGCGGCGTTCGGTGAAACATTCCAGATGGTGGGTATTTCCACGCTGTTTGCCGTGATCGGTGGTTTACCGCTGGGGCTACTGATTTACGTTACGGACAGGAATCTGTTCTGGCAAAACCGCGCCGTTTATCTGTTTGGCACCGTGTTGGTGAACATCATCCGTTCTATTCCTTTCGTTATTCTGCTGGTGTTGCTGCTGCCGCTTACGCAGATTCTGTTGGGCAATACCATTGGACCTGTGGCGGCGGCGGTGCCGATGTCTGTCGCAGCGATTGCGTTTTATGCCCGTCTGGTGGATAGCGCACTGCGTGAGATCGATCCCGGCATCGTGGAAGCTGCCGAAGCTTTTGGTGCCAGTCCGATGCGTATTATCGGCACGGTGCTCTTGCCAGAGGCGAAAGCAGGGCTATTGCGTGGCCTGACGATTACGCTGGTGAGCCTCATCGGCTATTCGGCGATGGCAGGTATTGTCGGCGGCGGTGGCGTGGGCGACTTGGCGATCCGCTTCGGCTATTACCGTTATGAAACCGAGGTGATGGTGATTACCGTAATTGCACTGGTTATTCTGGTGCAGGTAGTGCAGACGCTGGGTGATGGGTTATCGAAGCGTGCAGATAAACGCGAACGGCGCTAGAGGCTAGGCTCAAGCACGAGGGGAGGCTGTACTGCCATGGCTCCTCGTGCCATTCTCTATTTTTTCTGATTGTGTCTTGCCGCTAACATTTTCAGATATTCCTTATTTCCCCTAAGTCCTTTCTTTATCTGCATTTTTTTAGAGGCTTTCATTTCTTTGACTATCTTTACAGAAAGGACGGTTTTCATCCAAGAGGTGACGCGTTACCTTTGTATGTTACTAAAGTTTTCAAAACATATTGAAAATTAATAATTTTTAACGACTGATGGATATTGCGGCGAACTCATGAAAACAACTCCTTTCCTGACCAAACTCACGTCTTTCTCTGTAGGTACGGTACTGCTTGTTGGTGCAGTGCCATTCACCTATGCGGAACAGTTGCCTGCCGTGCCGCAGATTGATGCCAAGGCCTTTATCCTGATCGATCACGATAGCGGTAAAGTGCTAGCGGAGAGCAACGCCGATGAGCGCCTTGATCCCGCCAGCCTGACAAAAATCATGGCGAGCTATGTGATTGGACAGGCGCTCAAATCCGGTAAAATTCGCCCGACGGATGAAGTCACGGTGGGAAAAGATGCCTGGGCAACCGGTAATCCGGCGCTACGCGGTTCGTCGCTGATGTTCCTTAAGCCAGGCGATCGCATCCCCGTTTCTGAGTTAAATAAAGGTATTGTCATTCAGTCAGGCAATGATGCCAGTATCGCTCTGGCGGATTACGTGGCGGGCAGTCAGGATTCGTTTGTCAGCCTGATGAACAATTATGCGAAGGCGCTTAACCTGACGAATACGCATTTCCTTACCGTGCACGGCCTTGATGCGCCGGGGCAGTACAGCACCGCGCGCGATATGGCGCTGTTAGGGCAGGCGCTGATTCGCGACGTGCCCGAAGAGTATGCATTGCACAAAGAAAAAGAGTTCACCTTCAACAATATTCGTCAGCCTAACCGCAACCGTCTGCTATGGAGCACGAACCTGAACGTGGACGGCGTGAAAACTGGCCATACCAACGGGGCGGGGCACAATCTGGTGGCCTCGGCAACGGAAGGTAATATGCGCCTGATTTCCGTGGTGCTGGGGGCGCAAACGGATTCCATTCGTTTTCGTGAAAGCGAAAAACTACTCACATGGGGCTTCCGCTTTTTTGAAACGGTAACGCCTATCAAGTCGGATGCACCTTTTACTACGCAGCGGGTGTGGTTTGGCACAGAAAAAGAAGCGCGGCTTGGCGTTGCACAGAATGCTGCGCTGACCATTCCGAAAGGGCAAATGAAGAACCTGAAGGCTAGCTTCACGCTAAATCCGCCGCAGCTTTCCGCACCGTTAACCAAGAATCAGGTTGTCGGCACTATCGACTTCCAACTAGACGGTAAAAGCATCGGACAGCGCCAACTGGTGGCGATGGATGATATCCCCGAAGCCGGCTTCTTTAGCCGCCTCTGGGATACGGTGATGATGAAGGTGCAGCAGTGGTTCGGTGGGTTATTCGGTTAATTTCCGGGATGGATTAACTGAATGCCGTTGTTGGAGAAGTAGCGTAGGTAGGGTTCGCTCGGGGCGCTGTCGGAAATAACCGTATCAAACAGCGTCATCGGGCCGATACAGGCGCGTTTGATCTGACCGAATTTACTGTTGTCTGCCACAATAATGATGCGCTGTGCAGTCGCCATCGCGCGTTGCTTCATGCCCAGCTCGGCAAAGTTAAAGCAGGTCGCGCCCGCGTTAAGTTCGATACCCGCCGCAGAGATAAAGGCTTTATTCGGACAAATGTTGTCTAGCTCACAGCGTTGATTGAGCGG